>JAIXUH010000019.1 GCA_027484145.1 Rhodobacter sp. | reverse complement strand
GTATCCACCGCCGTGGCATTGCCATCCCCCAGAACCCCGGCAAGCTGGCCTTCGCGCACCTTGTCGGCATTGCGGAACCCCTCCAGCGCCACCACGCCCGTTCCGTTCGGCTCATAGCCCAAAGGGCGGATGCGTTCGCAGATGAAGAGCGCCGATGCCGACACGCGCGAACGGATCGCCGCAAGGAACGCGACGAAGTTCGCGGCATAGGGGTTGGCCTTGAAGTCATAGTTGCTGTCGGCCTCGCCCTGGCACCAGCACAAAACCTCTTGCCCGATGGTGATGCTGTTGGCGGCAAAGAAAGCGCGGGCTGCTGCCACCTTGGCCTCAAGGAAGGAAAAGTCATCGCCGGGGGCCGTGGGTGCCCAATCGGCATAGAGGTCTTGCCCGTTGATCCCGTGCTTGACGACATAGACGGGACGGTTATCCCCCGCCTGCCGCATCTGATAGACAAACTCCAACTCGCTGCCCCAAGCGCCGCCCGAATTGTAGCTGTCCGAATTGCCGCCCGTGCCCGGCACATAGGGCGCGAACGTGTGCCCGCCTGACCCGTTGCTGACCCCGATCTGCATGTTCGGCGCGGCCAGAAAGCTGGCGTATTTGGCGTTCGGTGTGGCCGCCGAATTGCCCGCAGTGCGGCTGTTCGACTGCCCCGCGATCATCAGGAACACCGCTGCTGGCGGGCCTGGTGGCGATCCGCCAGCCGCCGCATGCGGAATCATGCCAAGTCCTACTGCAATCCGCATCAAAGCAGCCCCACCAACCCGGTGGCTGTTGTTCCGGTTTGCCAGACCCGCCGCACACGCAGGGGAAACACTGCGCCCGCCGCAAGGAACACGGTTCCGACGGTGCCCGCCAAAGTGGTGACGCGCACATTGCCCGCCGCTGCCGCACACAGGGCACGCGGAAAGGTGACAAGGTCCAGCGTGTCTGACGGCGCGATCTGGATCATGTCATTGGCCGGACTTTCAAGCCCCTGGGAATGGTCTCTGAAATTGTCGGTCATGGTTGCTGTCTCGCTTTGATGGGTGAAGTGGCGGCGCGGCCGGAAGCGTCCGCAACGCCCACAAAGCTAGGCGCGCAAAGGTAAAGGTTGGCTGTGGCCTGCGTGCGCCGCTTTACAGGTCGCGGCAACAGGGCCGCGTCTTTGCGGTAGACTTGCGCGTGGGTTTGCCCCTACATTTTGCCGCGGCGCAGCATGGCCTGCGCTTTGTTCATGGGGGCCTTTGTGCCGACAGACTCTCGGGGCCCTGCGCCACGCCTGATGTGCTTTAACGCGAAGTTCAGCCCAAATCTGGGTGATGGCCTGCTGTCGGAATGTCTGGAGCAAGCCCTGCGGTCACAAGGCGCTGATCCGGCCACCACCTCGATCGACCTTGCCGCCCGCACCGCCTATGGCGATGTCATGGCCGGGCGTGGCACGGTGATGGCGGTGCTTGATGCTCTGCCGCCCGCCCTTCGGCAACTTGCGGTGCGGGTGCCCCTGGCCATTGCCAGCCGCAAAAGCTGGCGCCCCCATTACGCCCGTAACCTGCGCGGTGGCGATGGCGTGGTGATCGGCGGTGGCAATCTGATCGCCGACCTTGACCTCAATTTTCCGACAAAGTTGTCGCTTGCGGTGGAAGAGGCGGAAAAGCTTGGTCTTCCCGTGGCCATTTATGCCTGCGGCATGGCTTCCAGCTTTACCCCAACAGGGCTGCGGATGTTTCGCCGCGCTTTTTCTCGCCCCAATGTCACGGCTGTGTTTCTGCGGGATGTGCAGTCAGCGGCACTGTGGGACAAGTTTTTGTCGGCTGAAACGGGCCACCGCGCACAGGTTGTGCGTGACCCCGGCTTGCTTGCATCGGTCGTCTTTCCCAATCCGCCGCGCCCTGCACGGTCGCAAAAGGTGGTCGGCCTTGGCCTGATGAGCCATATTGCCATCCGCTATCATTCAGACAGTGCCCCTGCTGCGGCGCGTCTGGATGACTGGTATCTGAATGTGGCGCGCGGCCTGCTGGACAAAGGTCTGGCGGTACGTGTGTTCACCAACGGCAGCCCCGAAGACCGAGTCTATGCAGACCGTTTGCGCGAACCGCTGCTGGCTTTGGCCAAGGGTCGCCCGCTGACCTTTCTTGACCAGCAGACCCCGGCGCAACTTTGCGCCCATCTGTCAGATTTCGATGTGTTGATTGCCTACCGGATGCATGCCGTGATCGGTGCCTATTCCTATGGTGTGCCGGCCATCGGCCTTGCATGGGACAAGAAGCTGTCGCAGTTCATGGCCTCGGTCGGGCGCGAAGCGCATATGGTGGATGTTGCCACAACATCGCCCGAAGATTGCGTTGATCATGCGATTCAGCTAGCAGATCAGGGGCTTCCTGCCGACGAGTGCGCCCGCGTGATTGCCGAGGCAGGCGATGGAGTCCGACGGCTTTATGAGGTTTTTGCCGCCAAAGGCTGATCGGAGTGCTCTATGCCCCGATGGCCTTCAGGCTGCCCATGATGCCGTCGCGAAACGCCGCTTCGGTAAAAAGCCGTGACCGTGCGACCATGACCGCCGGGTCTGCCTTGTGCAACCCGGCCTGTTCAAACCGCTGAACAGCGTCAATCAGCGCGTCGACTGTCTGGTCACGAAAGAAAAGCCCCGTCTCGCCATCGACAACCGTATCCAGAATACCCCCACGGCCATAGGCGATGACTGGTCTGCCCGAGGCCATCACTTCAACCGGGACGATCCCGAAGTCTTCCTCTCCCGGAAAGATCAGTGCCTTGCAGCGCGCCATGGCCGATTTCAGCTCTGCAAACGGAACCTTGCCCATGAATCGGGTTTTTGGCCCGGCCTTCGCTTTCAGCCGCGCAACCGTCTTGTCCGGTCCGCCGATCACCACAAAGGGCAAATCAAGTCGGCGAAACGCCTCGACCGCAAGATCAGCCCGCTTGTAGGGCGCAAGTTCGCCCGCCCACAGATAGAAATCCCCCAGTTCGGCTTGCGCGACCGGGGCGAAATCTTCGACCGCAACAGGCGGATGCACCACCGTTGCCTCTCGCCGCCAATACTTGCTGATCCGGTTTGCCACATGCTGCGAATTTGCGGCGAATCCGTCTACCCGGGCGGCACTGGTCACATCCCATTGCCGCAACTGATGCGCCAGAATGGGCATCGCCAGTTTGGTCAGACGGCCCGCGCCATTGCGATAGACATGATACTGGTCCCACAGATAGCGCATCGGCGAATGGCAGTAGCACAGATGCGGGGCATCCGGCGGCGGAATGATCCCCTTGGCCGGGCCCGCCTCGGACGAAATCACCAGATCATACCCTGTCAGATCAAGCTCTTCCAAGGCGCGTGGCATCAGCGGCAGATATTGCTGATACATCCGCTTGGCAAAGGGCAACCGTCCGATCCGCGTTTCGGTGATCCGGTGCCGGGTCAGCGTTGCGCTCAACTTTGACGGATCGGCGACATGCGTAAAGATATCCGCATCGGGAAACATCCGGCACAGCGATTCAAGAACCTTTTCGCCGCCGCGCATGCCGACCAGCCAGTAATGGATGATCGCCACCCGCCGCCCCTGCATCAAACCGGCGCGGCCGACATCAGGTCCGCCAAGACCCACGGAGGTTGCGTCACGCATTGCTGGATCTGCCTTTTGTCAGCCGTCCACGTCCAGGCTGGCAACCCCGATCTCGACAAAAAGGGTGTCGCCGGGCAACAGCGGGGTGTCAGCCGACAAAGTGATATCGCCCGGACGCCCCTCGCGCGGGCTGGTCAGGCGGAACTTCACCTCTACCGCGTCGGATGACAGCATCGTGCCCATGCTGCCGCCTGCCAGAATGCCCTGCTGTTCCAGCATCTTGCCATAGGCAAGGCGCAGCGAATCCAACTCGATCCGCGCCGCCTGCAACTGCGACAGGGCTTCTTCGCGCCGCGTCCGCTCGAACTGGGTGCGCTGACGTTCCGCATCTGCGATCGACCGGGCCGCCGCAATTCGGGCGGCCTCCAGTTCAAGGGCCCGCGCCCGCGCATCGGCCTCACGCTGTTCTGCGGTGGAAAGCCGCGAAGCAGTCTGCAACCCGCGCTCCTGCAAATCCTTGGCCGTTGCAAGTTCTTCCGCCGCGTTGGCGATCACTTCCTCGGCGACGGCGATCCGTTCGGCAAAAACCTTCTGCTGCGCCTCGATGGTCGAGATTTCCTCGGCCCACAGCGCCAATAGATCGGTTGCCCGCCCGCGCGCGTTGACCAGAATATCCAACTCGGTCGCCAGCAACTGATCCAGCGGAACCGACGCGGGAACCGGAATTGCTGCCAGTTGCTCGGGCGATAGGGTCACCGTCTCGGCATCCGCCAGAAAAGCCTCCAGCCGCGCCACGCGGACGGTATTGGCGGCGATATCCAGATTGGTGGCGCGCAACTGGCCCTCAACCTCGGCGCGGGCGCGGTCCACCTCATACTTGCTGATGCCTTTGGTCTGGCTCCCGCCAGAAACACCCAAAGCAGACCCGATTGTCATGCCTGGAAAAAACGGGAACCGTCCGGGCGCGCTGACATCTCCGGCCACCACGATGGGTGCATATTCAATCACGGAAACAGTTACACTCGGATCGACAAACAGACCTGCACTTTCGATGGCGGCCTCAATTTCGGCTTCGGCGGCGTCCATATCCAGACCAAACAGGGTGACTCCGCCCACATCGGCCAGACGCACCTTGCCATCAAGGTCGATCACCACAACGCTTGGATCGCCTTGCCCAACCTGCGTAATCTCGACACGGTCACCCTGAACCAGCCGATATGGCTCTGCCAGGGCGCCGCTGCCCCAGGTGGACAGTATTGCAACGACGGCGACACTGCTTTTCTTGCGCCAACCTACCAATGCCCGTGACATGTCTTGCCGAACCTTCCGAATATAAGCACGCCGCTGCCTGTCTGGCAGCCAGCCCGTCCTTTATGTTGCGGCAAAGCATGCCCGACGCAGCGCCTGCCCGCAACACCAAACTCGCAGCGCCAGATTGGCGTGACGCAAGTTAAAATACTGATATTACACACAAAAATCACACTTTTCTTGGCGGGTCATGCGGCCTGCCAGAATCAGTTCGGGCTGCAGAGCAACCTGCAGCCCGATCCGATGGCACAACGCAAAGATTTACTTGCCGGTGCGGTTGATCACCGCCATGCCGGTGCGTGCGATGATCGACATGTCGCCCGTCAGGGTCATGTCGGTCGCATAAGTCGCATCAAGACGAACGCGCGACGCATAGTCCACGTCGTTGCGACCCGACACCTGCCACAGGCCAGTGATGCCCGGCTTCAGCGACAGATAGCTCCATTCATAGCCACGATAGCGCGGCAGCTCGTCTGCAGTCACGGGGCGCGGCCCGACAAAGCTCATCTCACCGCGCAACACGTTCCAGATCTGCGGCAGTTCATCAAGGCTGGACGCACGCAGGAACTTGCCCAAGCGCGTCACACGCGGGTCGTTGGTCAGTTTGAAATCACGCTCCCACTCGGCCGCGGCCTCGGGGTTTTCGGCAAGGTAACGCTTCAGGACGGCCTGTGCATCGGGCACCATGGTCCGGATCTTCCAGCACTTGAACACTACGCCGTTGCGGCCAATGCGCTTGTGACCAAAAAAGCCCGGCCCACCGTCAAGGCGGGTCAGCACATACAGCACCGCGATCACCGGCAGAATAACCGGCAGGATCATCAGTGCGAGGAAGATATCGAACACAGGCTTCACGCGCGACGCATACACGCCATTCTGGTGAACAACAGGCGTCACGGCGTTTGCCGAAAATTCCGGCACGGCATAGTCAGCAATCAGTTTGTCTTGCGCAATCGTCATAGCACCAACCTCTGTTGGGGGTCACTCCGGCAGGAGCGCCAATTTCAGTCTGGTTCCCTCCTGCAAAATGGAAAGAACCGAAAATTCAACTCGCATCTAGCTCATTCAACATGAATGTTACGTCGTCGTGACGATACGTCTATTCGGATGGGGTTATGCTGCATCTGCACGATAATCAAGGATTCCGTATGCATTTTCGCCCAGTTTTAAGGAAATGCCTTAATTTTGGGCTGCCCAGAATCGTAAATTTTGACTTCTGCCACACACTCGACCGAATCGCCTACCGACCTCCCTCACTCGCCCCTGCACAACCTAGGGGGTCTTGGGCGCCTTGCCGCAAGACCACCTCGAGACCGAAACACACACTCAAAAAAGACCACACACTATCGTTCGGACATATCGAAAAATGCCGAATCGCCTAAAGCTTCAGCGAACGACGGACCATACCCAAAGGTATAGTTTTTGTCGATTTCTTTATATTTCGGTGGGTTGCCTGACTTTGCCTGCGGCATCCTGTTGAATTTTCGGGCATATTCATTTGCAGTTGTGCCCTGCACAGATGATGCGCCGTCGACTGGCCATCTGAATGCGGCTAAGCAGTGGTGCGCCTTTTGGCGCCAGCCCAATACCTGACAGACCGGAGCAGACCATGCCAGTCAAAC
Source organism: Rhodobacter sp. (assembly GCA_027484145.1). Classification (GTDB taxonomy): domain Bacteria; phylum Pseudomonadota; class Alphaproteobacteria; order Rhodobacterales; family Rhodobacteraceae; genus Pseudotabrizicola. The sequence continues at coordinate 65,181 of JAIXUH010000019.1, read as the reverse complement.
GCGTCGTGATCATAAATGACGCCAGCGTTGCGCGGGGCGGGGCGACCGGCTTGGCCCTGTTTCAGGCCAAATTGCTGCGCGCGCATAAACTGGAGGTTGTGTTCGTCTGCGGTGATGCGGGCGATAACCCCGATCTCGGCGCGCAAGGCGTGGTTGTGCGGCCGCTGGGTGGCACGCACCTGATGAAGGCCTCTCCGCTGGCTGCGGCGACGCGCGGTATGTATAATCAGGCCGCGCGCCGACATGTCGCCGCCGTCATTGATGAATTTGATGGCCCCGACACCGTCTTTCATGTGCATGGCTTCTCCAAGACATTGACTCCAGCTATTTTTCCCGCCCTGGCATCGGTTCGGACCCGGTGTTTCCTGCATGCGCATGATTACTTTCTGGGCTGTCCCAACGGGGGCTTCATGGATTATCGCGCCAGCCTGCCCTGCACGCGGGTTCCGCTGTCGCTGTCTTGCCTTGCGACAAATTGCGACAAACGCTCATACCCGCAAAAGTTGTGGCGCGTGGCGCGGGAAGCGGGGCTTTGGCAAGCGTTGGACAGGCAGGCCCCTTGGGCCGGTATCCTTATGATCCACCCGGGCATGGCGCCGGGGCTTTTGCGGTCGGGCTATCCCGCCGACAAGCTGATCGAGGTGCGAAACCCCGCCACGGCATTCCGAACCACGCGGGTGCAGGCGGAAGCAAACAACCGATTTGTCTTTGTGGGTCGGGTCGAGGCGGAAAAGGGCATCGAAGACCTGATTGCCGCCGCTGCCTTGGCGAAAGTGCCCTTGACCGTGATCGGCGATGGTCCGCTGCGCGAACCCTTGGCGCGTCTGCATCCAGAGGTGGAGTTTTGTGGCTGGATGGCGCGCGAACAGATCGGCGATGCAATCGGCACCGCCCGCGCCCTAGTCATGCCAAGCCGCTATCCCGAGCCATTTGGCCTGGTCGCCGCAGAAGCTTCGCTCAGCGGGTTGCCCGTCATTCTGCCGGATACCGCCCTTCTGGGCCCTGAGGTGCAGTCTCGTGGCCTTGGCCTTGTCTGCAATACGCGTGATCCAGACATCTTTGCCGCTGCATTGCGGCATATGGCGGATATGCCGGCCGCAGATGTGGAGCGGATGAGCACGCTTGCCCATAGCGCGGCTCGTTCCTTGTGTGTGACGCCCGAGCAATGGATCGACGCGCAACTGCACCTCTATAACGCTGCCCTGCAAAGCGACCGCATGACAGCCTGACCCAAGGGTTCAGACGGGCGCAACACACGACATTGGGCCCTTGTTCAGGCAGCGCGCAGATCAACAAGGTCAAGGCTGACCGATTGGCCGTTTTCCACAACCGCCACCGCGACACCATCAAGACGCAAGGTTGCAAGACCGGTCTGCGGGTCAATGTCGATCTGCAGGTCAGGGTTGCTGTGCGTTGCAGCGTCGTACAGGACCACCAGTTGATCTTCGGCCGGATCAAAATCCGTGATGTGCGCGACAGGGCCATTAGGAAAGATGTCGTTCAGCGCGAAAAGATCTTCCCCTTCGCCACCTGTGCCGTAATCGCCCGCACCCAACATCAGGTGGTCATTGCCAGTGCCACCATTAAGGAAATCGCGCGCTTGGTCGGGCGTGCCATCTGCACTGCTCCACAGCGTGTCATCCCCGTCACCGCCATCGATCTCATCGCCAGATCCGCCGCCGGATAGCAGATCATGCCCCGTGCCACCCGAAAGCGTGTCGCGGCCACTTCCGCCCGTCAGCGTATCTTGACCTTCGCCGCCTTGCACAAGATCCCGCCCATTCCCACCTGACAGGGCATCATGGCCCGCATGGCCGGAAAGGTCGTCGTTTCCGCTGCCGCCCATCAAGACATCCTGCCCGTCTCCGGCGGCCAGAACGTCGGCGCCGCCGCGTCCATGCAGCCAGTCAATTCCCGTGCCACCATCCAGATGGTCGCGTCCGGCCCCGCCAGACATCGAGTCATTGCCATCGCGGCCCGTCAACTGATCATCGCCGCCGCCACCGGCCAGACGGTCATCGGCGTTGCCGCCGCTCAGTACATCATCTGCCGTTCCGCCAGCAAGGGTGACGGGCACGTCGGCCGCATCGGGAATGTCGTCAGACACCGGCATGCCATCCTGAAGGTTGGCCGAAAATGCAGCCGTGTCCTCGTCCGGCTCATCGTCTCCTGCGGCAAAATCGAGGGGACTGGATCCCGCATCTTCGGTTTCCAGCGCATCGGCGTCTTCCGCGCGCTCAGCCTCATCCTCGCCCTCCGCCTCCCCTGACTCGGGCGTCTTGATGATGGCGTCGGCGATCAACCCGGCCCCAAGGGCACCAAAGACGGCAAGCAAGGCAAGCATGAACCGCACCCCGAACAGATGGCGCATGACGCGCGTTAACCATTTTTCCGCCTAATGCGATGATGCAAAAGGGAAAAGATGACGATTCATAGCACGAATCGGTTTGGTGATTCCACCGTCGTGCGTGCGTGCCGGGCTGAATTCCCGCGCGCTGGTGAATCAGCGGCTAACCATGTGGCGGGGCGATGTCGCCTGCTCTGGCTGGCATAAGACACTTTCCTTTTGCGCCGTTTTCCCCTATAGGCGCGCATCCGTCAGAGTCCTGGCGGAGCAATGGTCTTGCTGGACGACATCCCGGCTCGCACCTTCACCCTCTTAACAGGAGATATCCGATGTCGATCACTGTCGAAGAAAAAGCACGTCTTATCAAGGAATACGCGACCAAAGAGAACGACACCGGCTCGCCGGAAGTTCAGGTTGCGATCCTGTCGTCGCGCATCGCCACGCTGACCGAGCACTTCAAGGGCCACAAAAAGGACAACCACTCCCGCCGTGGTCTTCTGATGATGGTTGCTCAGCGCCGCAAGCTGCTGGACTACCTCAAGGGCAAGGACGAGGCACGCTACTCGTCGCTGATTTCCCGCTTGGGTCTGCGCCGCTAATTTCGTCAGACAGAACGCGCCCCACGCCGGGCGCGTTCTCTTTTCGCACCCTGCAAGGGGCGAGGGTCTACCGCACCAGACCTGTGGGGCCGGACCGAGGAAAGAAAAGGGTCACGGGCATGGGGCCCGTATGCTCACCGCAGCCGGGTGGAGGGTCCCCCGGCAAGATAGGAAAACCGATGTTCAACGTTACACGCAAATCCATCCAGTGGGGCAATGAAACGCTCACTCTGGAATCGGGCAAGGTCGCCCGTCAGGCCGACGGCTCGGTCATCGCCACTTTGGGCGAGACCAGCGTCATGGCCAACGTGACCTTTGCGAAATCCGCAAAGCCGGGTCAGGACTTCTTCCCCCTGACCGTGCACTATCAGGAAAAATACTATGCCGCCGGCAAGATTCCGGGTGGCTTCTTCAAACGCGAGGCGCGCCCTTCCGAAAAGGAAACGCTGACGTCGCGTCTGATCGACCGTCCGTGCCGCCCGCTGTTCGTCGATGGCTTCCGCCACGAAGTGCTGGTGATGTGCACCGTGCTGTCGCATGACCTTGTGAACGAACCCGATATCGTTGCCATGATCGCGGCCTCGGCGGCGCTGACCGTCTCTGGCGTGCCGTTCATGGGCCCCATCGGTGCGGCCCGCGTCGGCTTCTCGAACGGCGCCTATGTGCTGAACCCCGATGTCGAAGACATCCAGAACCTGCGCAACAACCCCGACCAGCGGCTTGATCTGGTCATCGCCGGCACCAAAGATGCCGTGATGATGGTCGAATCCGAAGCCTATGAGCTGACCGAAGAGGAAATGCTGGGGGCTGTGAAGTTCGGCCATGACGCCATGCAGCCGGTGATCGACCTGATCCTCGACTTTGCCGAAGATTGCGCCAAGGAACCCTTCGATTTCACCCCGCCTGACTATTCCGATCTTTATGCCAAGGTGAAAGCCGCGGGCGAAGTTCAGATGCGCGCGGCCTTTGCCCTGCGTGACAAGCAAGAGCGGACCAACGCGATCGACGCTGCTGCAGCAGCCATCGTGGAAACGCTGTCGGACGACGAGAAGAAAGATGCGAACCTTGGGTCCGCCATCAAGAAACTCGAATCCTCGATCCTGCGCGGCGACATCATCAACGGCGGCGCGCGGATTGACGGTCGTGACAACAAGACCGTCCGCGCCATCAGCTGCGAAACCGGCATCCTGCCGCGCACCCATGGCTCGGCCCTGTTCACCCGCGGCGAAACCCAAGGTCTGGTCGTGACGACGCTTGGCACCGGTGAAGATGAGCAGATCATCGACGCCCTGCACGGCAACTCGCGCTCCAACTTCCTGCTGCACTACAACTTCCCGCCCTATTCGGTTGGTGAAGTGGGTCGTGTCGGCAGCCCCGGCCGCCGCGGAATCGGCCATGGCAAGCTGGCATGGCGCGCCCTTCAGGCTGTTCTGCCTGCGCCGACCGACTTCCCCTACACCATCCGCGTCGTGTCCGAGATCACGGAATCGAACGGCTCGTCCTCGATGGCTTCGGTCTGCGGCGGCTCATTGTCGATGATGGATGCGGGCGTTCCGCTGAAGGCACCGGTGGCTGGCGTGGCCATGGGTCTGATCCTGGAAGATGACGGTAAATATGCCGTGCTGACCGACATCCTTGGCGACGAAGACCACCTCGGCGACATGGACTTCAAGGTCGCCGGCACCGCGAACGGCATCACCTCGCTGCAGATGGACATCAAGGTTGCCGGCATCACGCCTGCGATCATGGAACAGGCTTTGGCGCAGGCCAAGGACGGCCGGATGCACATCTTGGGCGAAATGGCCAAGTCGCTGACCAGCGCGCAGGCGTTCAGCCAGTATGCCCCCAAGATCGAGACGATGCAGATCCCGACAGACAAGATCCGCGAAGTGATCGGTTCGGGCGGCAAGGTCATCCGCGAAATCGTGGAAACCTCTGGCGCCAAGGTCGATATCAACGACGACGGCATCATCAAGATCGCCTCGAACGACGCCGCTGCCATCAAGAAGGCCTATGACATGATCTATTCGATCGTGGCAGAACCGGAAGAAGGCCGCATCTACACCGGCAAGGTCGTGAAACTCGTCGATTTCGGCGCCTTCGTGAACTTCTTCGGCAAGCGTGATGGTCTGGTGCATGTGTCGCAAATCGCGTCCAAGCGCCTGAACCACCCGAACGAGATCCTGAAAGAAGGCCAGGAAGTGAAAGTGAAACTTCTGGGCTTTGACGACCGTGGCAAGGTGCGCCTTGGCATGAAGATGGTCGACCAGGAAACCGGCGAAGAGATCACCGAAAAGAAGGAAGAGGCCGAAGCGTAAGCTTTTCCTCGTTGCAATAGGGGCCCCGGTGGAAACGCCGGGGCTTTTTTCATGCCGCCCCTTGGGCCTTGTTGGCCATGACGTTGCCCCCAACAGTTAGAGCGTGAGCGAGACTCAGGGTTGTCCACCGTCAGCACTTATGGGACAGTTTGGCGTGATTGCGTAGCGGAGGGTTTGCGGCTCATCTTGACCCCACATGGAGGTGGAGATGAGAAAGATCCCCCTGACGAAAAAGGCGCCTGCAGAGCAGGTCGTGAAGGACATCCGGCGCGCTGCGCGCAAGCTGCATAGTTCTCAGGAAAATATCCGGATCGTGCTGTCCGGCCTTCGAGGCGAGGACAGCATCTGGGAATTGTGCCGGAAGGGAGGTGGAGGAGGGTCGGCAAACAGTCCGGGGAACTGTTTGCCCGACGACGATCCAAAGCCTGTATTACAGCTGATCGAAGGAGTACCTTTAGGCTGGCAGGAAGCGGTTGGCTGGAGACACCGCTCGCCAGGCCAGCAGCGGCAAGGTCAAGGATTTGCGCGCTGAGGCTGTGGCTTTGAAGGAGCTGGTTGCCGATCTGACCTTGGAAAACCGCTTGCTTAAAGGAGCATGACCGGTGCTGGGGGCGACCAAGAGTGAGATACCCTGCTGCGGAGAAGCTTGAGATCATCCGGCTGGTGGAGCAGTCACACCTGTCGGTCCGGCGCTCCTTGGCCATGATCGGCATTCCGCCTACCACGTTCTACCGGTGGTATGATCGCTTTGTCGAACACGGCCCCGAGAGGCTGGAGGATCGCTCTTGTCGGCCTTCCCGGGTCTGGAACCGCATACCCGATCGGGTGCGGAGCCAGATCGTGGGCTTGGCTTTGGAAGAGCCTGAGCTGTCTCCGCGCGAATTGGCGGTCCGGTTCACTGACACAGAAAAGTATTTTGTGTCAGAGGCTTCAGTCTATCGCCTGCTCAAAACGCACGACCTTATCACCAGCCCGGCTTACATTGTCATCAAGGCTGCGGATGAGTGCAAGGACATCGAGGGCATGACCGTCATGGGTCCGACGGAATGCCCGAGGCACGGCACCAAACCAGATGTGCCCTTACGGTGATTGCAAGCAATCACCTACCGGGTAACAGCAGACCGACTTCACTTACCTCAAGGTCATCGGCTGGGGCTAGTTCTACCTGCCTACGATCTTCGATGACTTCTCACGCTACGTCATCGGCTGGAAACTCTGCGGCACCACGCGGGCTAAGGATGTCACCGACACGCTCGACATTGCCCTGGCAGCGTCAGGCGGCGACAGCGCTACGGTTCTGAACAAACCGCGTTTGCTCGGCGACAAGGGCTCGTCCTATATCGCTGGCGATCTGACGATAAATCTCGAAGACAAAGGCATAAAGCACGTTCGCGGTGCGCCGATGCACCTGTTACCCGGCAGGCGATTGCCCGCAATCGCCGAGTGGGCCCAGACCCAGGGCAAGATCGAAAGGTGGCACCAGACCCTGCAGAACCGCATCTTGCTCGAAAACTACTTCCTCGAGGGCGAACTCGAAGCAGCCATCGCCGCCTTGGTCGATCACTACAACAACCACCGCTACCACAAGAGCATCGGCAAACTCACCCCGGCCAACGTCGACTTCGGTCGCGGTGAAACCATCCTGGCTGAAAGGAGGCGCATCAAACTGCAGACCATCCAAAACCGACTCTTGAGCCACCAGCGTCAAGCAGCATAGCCTCAACCCGATGAGCCCGAGTTCTCCGCTCTATAATCAGCGCGGCTGTTCCCAATCTGTGCCATGACGACCAGGTTTTCCCGAGTGATCGCGGCCACTTGGTTCATGAGGGCGAGCTGAACTTCGATGGGTGTAGCCACCCGGAACAGGATGTTAAGGTGCTCGATCAGTTCTTGAATGTAGACCGGCAACGCTCCTGGCAGGGACCACCACCGCCGCCTTTTGCCGGTTTCAGAATGATAACCTCAGGGTTCTTCCTTGTCCCGGCTAGATCGCACTCCATGATCTGATACCCGGTGAGGGCGATGCCGTGCAAGTCGATCTGGTTGCGTAGAATTCTGTCCAGCCGATCGATGCGATCCTTGGCAGCGCGTTCATACTGCAACACACCGACGCTTGACCGTAAACAATGCGCACGCCTCGCACTTTTGGCTGCTGCTGCATTGGCTTCACAGCTGAGTTTGCAGGCGGCCCGCTTCAAATTTGCCTTTCACAGGCTCTTGTTGCTGCCATAGATACAATGTGATTTTGGTTCTAAGTGAAGTCGCCAGACAATTGAGGCCGGAATGCTACCCATTCGGAAAAAGCGTCGGGAACTGGTGCGATTTGGGCAACAGAAAAGGGGCCTTGGTGACGCCCTGACGGCTCCGGCAAGGCAACGCCAGCTTGACCGAGGCATTGCGGCGGGTCTACCTCGGATCGATGGGCGAATACCTGCGTCGGACAAGCTGGCACTTGTACTTGTCTATCAGCCATATGGGATAGACGCGTCCACTATGGCCATCTGCGCATGGCTGGCCGCTGCCGGGTATGTGCGCCTTGTCGTGTCCGACGCTCCTTTGCTCTGTGACGTGGTCTGGAGTGCGGTTAAAGGGCCGAATTCCGGTCATGACTTCTGCGGCAATCGTGACGGTCTGCCCCATATGCGGCAATGGGGTCTCGCCCCCGACGAATTGCTGATCCTGAACAACAGCATCTGGCTGCCGGTGTTGATCGCGACCGATCTGTTGGACAAGCTCTCTGCACATCCCGCCGATATCGCAGGCACCATCTTCTGGACGCGCGGCCCGGTTCAGTTTCTGGAAAGCTATCTTGACCGACTGAACCGAAGAACTTTGCCCCATCCAAGTTTCGGCACGTTCTGGGCGGCGCTGCGATTTACCTCGAACAAGTATAAAGCAATCCGGCAGGATGCCCGTGGCTTTAGCGAAGCGATGCGGGCGGCCGGACTGCACCTGGCGGGGCGATCAAACAGCACCGGATTGGCCAGCCAGATTGCGGAACAGGATGACGGGTTTTTGCGCCTGACGCTGAAGCATGCCGCCTATATCGGCGCCCAGCTTGCTGCAGAGCGCGTTCGTATGCTGGAAGCTTCTGGCCCCGACAAGTACAGCGAAGTGTCGGCCAATCTGCATCATGTCATGGACAAACGGCGGGGCTATTCAACCTCTCCCTTAGCGATGGCGCATCTGACTAGACTTCCGCTTTTGAAGAAATCCTTTGAGCCGATCAGCCGGTCTTGGCGGCTTGAGCATCTGCCGGCTGTCGAGACGGGTGATCTGCCTGCACCGTTTGCGGCAATTCTAGCCGAAATCCGGGCACGGGAGGTACGGACATGACGCTGCCACCGCGCTGGAAAGTCAGGCGGGAATTGAACCGTGCGGGTAGCGCGATGTGGCGTGGCTTGCGCGGCGCGTTGATCGAGCCGCCCCGGCAATGGCTCTACGACCTAAGGTCTGCGCGCGCCGAACGCCAGTCGACCGGAACGGCGCGGCTGAGCGACCGGGTAGCCGTGCTGGTGCTGTTTCAGCCCAAGGGTCTGGCGGGGTCGGTGCGACTAACGCTGGATCATCTGGCGGCCGAGGGCTGGTCAGTAGTCGTCGTCTCGAACGTAGCCCTGTCTGCCAGCGACGCAGCGATGGTGACCAGCCGGGCCGCTGTTTTGGTGGAACGGCCGAATGTAGGCTACGATTTCGGCGGCTATCGGGCCGGTCTGCGCCTGCTAGACGGGCTTGGGCATCGGCCAAATCGGCTGATCTTGATGAATGACAGTACATGGTTTCCGCTGCGCGAAGTTGACGACACCCTGCGCCGGATGGAGGCGCTTGGAGCCGACATGACGGGGCATGTCTTCAAGACCGAAGATAAAGAGCGGCGCGATCATCTGGAGTCGCATCTGCTGATGCTGTCGTCGCAGGCCTTGGCCCATCCGGCATGGACCCAGTTCTGGGACAGCTTCATCATGTCAGACGACAGGGTGACCACGATTTTGCGCGGAGAGAAAGGGCTGAGCCAGGCGCTGATGTTTGCCGGGCTAAAGGTAGAGGGCCTGATCGCGCGCGACAGCTTCCTAGCATCTCTGGAGGGGCTTACCGATCCGGCCTTGCGCGATGTGATGGCAAACGTCGTACATCACCGCCCCGAGGCGCAGGCCTGGTGTGACGCCCTCTTGCAAGGTGCGACGTGGCGGGTCGGAGCTCTCGGCTGGGTCAGGCAAGTGCTGGCAAATTCGCGCCAGCATCTTATTTCGGCCACGTTCATTGCACCGGCAATGCAGCTGTGCGGCATGGGCTTTGTCAAGAAAACCCGCGACCGTCGCTTTCACCTTGCCAGAATCAAGGTGCTAGAGCTGGAGTCAGCGGGCCGCATCGCGCCGCTTCACCCTGACGTGCGCGGCGAAATCGCGGCCTTGGTCCGGAACTGGACGCTCGACTGAACTGCAATGGCCAATGTCGGATCAGACCTTGATCCAATAGCGCACATCATGGGTGACGAAGTTCAGGAAAAGCGGGTGTTCCTGCCGGCCCAGAAATTCGTCCACGGCCCTTTTGCAACCCTCATAGGTTCCGTAGTCATCGATAATCACAAACCCACCCTGCACGACCTTGTCATACAGGTGATCGAGGCAGATTTTCGTCGACTCGTACCAGTCACCGTCCAGCCGCAGGATCGCGATTGGGCCTGTATCCGCGACTGGCAGGGTGTCTTGAAACCAGCCTTTGTGCACATGGGTATGGGCCTCGCCATAGCCTAGGTCCTTCGCAACAAAGGCCTTTACCTTTGCAGCATCCCCCGGACCGCCCATATGATCATAGATGCCCGTTAGTGGCTGCATCTTGCCGGTCAGCGTTGTGCGGTCGCGCTGCGCGAACTGCTCAACCTCTTTCAAGGCGCGCTCGCCATCCACCGCCGGGTCTGGTTCGCAGATATCGTCGAAGATATCGAACAGATGGATGGGGCGGCGGTGCGATCCGTAAGCCAGATTCGCCAGTGCCATGAAACCACCCACGCCGCCTTTCCAGACGCCACATTCCACGAAGGCCCCGGTCATGCCCGTTGTTTCGCAGTGGCGGATCTGTGTCCACAACGACAGCAGCGCTGGATAGGCGATCATCGTGCGGTCCCTGACCCGCACGATGGCCTTGCGGGCGGCCTGTTCGTCGTCATAGCCTACAAGCACATCCGGAAACGGTTTGGACACCGGCTTTGCAAGCTCAAGGCGCATGCCGATCTTTCGCAAGATTCGTCTAAGTCCCATCACTCGCCTTTCTTTGTTCCAGATCGCGGCATCCCGGCGGGAAACCGGGCCTCGGTCAGTGCGATGAAACGGCGCACAGTTTCCAGCCCGGCAGCTTCTTGAGCCCGCAACTGCTCGATCACCAAATCCCGAGTCGCGCGCGCGTGATCCAAATCGTCCAGCCCGTAGGCCACACCATAGCGGGCGGTCGGATGATGTGCGACCCACTCCGTCCGTGACGGGTAAAGACCGGGCACCACCACGCTGTCGCAGCCGCAGATCGCGGCGTATTGCGAATAGAAACTTGCTTCATCATAGGAATAGAATGTTGTGCAGCGGTTGAAGATCTCCGCCACCTCGGCATGCGGCAGCCCGTCTATGCAGATCGCATCGGCGGTTTCCGGGAGGCGCGGCTTGTCTGTCCCCTTGCGCACTAGATAACATGCCCCTTTGCGGTCGCGGCGGCCCTGATCGTAGTAGGCGTCGTTGATCCGCCACAGGAACAGATCCGCCGCACCACCCGTCACCTCGGGCAGATCGGCCATTTCGCCGGCACGAAAGAACATCTCGTCGGGGCCAAACCGGTAAGGGTCGCGCAGACCGGGGCGGTAAAGCAACCAGCGCACCACATGACGCGCGCCCAACGGGTTTCCCAGAACGATTTCGGGGTAGATCACGATGCTGTCGGGGCCGACATCCCGCCTTGGGACGATCGGGATGTCGCGGCCGGGGACCTGCACAAAGGCAGGATCGCGCCACAGCAGCGACGGCTTTCGCCACAGCGCGCGCAGCTTTTGGCGTAGCCCTGCACGGGGTGCCCGGTTGATCGGCCAGAACGCCGCCGGTGCACCAAGCGTGTGAAGCGCCTGCGCCAGTTCGTGCAGAAAGATGCTTCCGCCACTGTTAGGGTTGTAGCCGGGGGCAACGACGATGTAACGCGGGGTCACGGTGCGCCATCCTCGGTCCGCAGATAGTCCGCCTCGAGTGCCAGCAGGTCGCGGCTGCGGTCTTTCAGCACCCGCGCCGGAATGCCGGCAAGGATTGTCCAAGGCGCGCTGGATTTCAGCACCAGCGACGCGGCACCGACCGATGTGCCTTCGGCCAGATCGACGCCGGGACAGATGATGCTGCTCGCCCCAACGATGCAGTGGCGGCCAAGCCGGACCATTGCCCGGAGTTCGCGCTTGAATCGGGCGGGAACGGTGGGGTTGGTCAGGGTTTCGCCAGAGTAGTCGTCCGACTGCGCGAACACCGACACTCGGTACGCAAGTCCCACGAAGTCTTCCAGCACAATGCCGGGCGTGCCGCCCGCCACCAGACAAAACGGTGCGAGATGCACATTGCGGCCAATGTCGATCCGGCCCGAAACGACGCAAAAATCGTCGATCCGGCTGTTATCGCCGATACGCATGTCTGACGCCCCATGAATGGCGGCGCGGTCGCTTATCCGGACATTTTGTCCAAGGGCTGCAAAGCCCATGGCATGCAACTGTAGTTCGCTCAGATACGCCATAGCCGCGCTCCCTTAGGCATCGGTGCGACCCAGCAACCAGACTCTTGCGGTGGCGACCACGCGGTCGATTTCCTCCACACTCAGGGCCCAGAACATCGGCAGCCGGACCAGCCGCGCCGACACACTGTCGGTGACCGTCATAGTGCCTGACGTCCGGGCATAGCGCAGCCCCGCCGGGGCCGAGTGCAGCGGCACGTAATGAAACGGCGTCAGGATGCCGGCAGCGCGCATCTGGGCAATGAAACCGTCGCGGTCGTCGATGTCACGGAGCAGTAGATAGAACATGTGGCCGTTGCCCACCACGCCGTCGGGGGCATGTGGCAGCGTGACCCTGCCCGCATCCTCCAGATCGGCAAATGCCGCAGCGTAGCGGTCGAACAGGCCAATGCGACGGGCGCGGATGTCATCGGCGCGGTCAAGCTGCGCGTCAAGGTAGGCGGCGATCAACTCTCCCGGCAGAAAGGACGATCCAAGATCGACCCATGTGTATTTGTCGACCTGACCACGCAGAAAGCGTGACCTGTTGGTGCCTTTTTCCCGGATGATCTCGGCCCGCTCAATCAGATCGGCACGCATCAGGGTCAGGGCGCCACCTTCACCGCTGATGATGTTCTTGGTTTCGTGAAAGCTAAAGGCCGCCATGTCGCCTAAGGATCCGGCCTGCCTGCCGCGCCAGGTCGAGCCAAGCGCCTGCGCTGCATCCTCGACCAGAAACAACCCATGGTCCCGGGCAATCTGGGCTAACCTGTCCATGTCGGCCGGAAAGCCCGCGTAATGCACCGCAAAGATCGCCTTTGTGCGCGCGGTGACAGCGCGGGCGACGGCATCGGGGTTTACGTTCAGCGTTGCCGGATCGATGTCGACAAACACAGGAATCGCCCCGCGCAAAGCCACGGCATTGGCGGTCGAGACAAAGGTAAACGACGGCATGATGACCTCGTCCCCCGGGCCAAGGTCACACAAAAGTGCCGCCATCTCCAGCGCCGCAGTGCAGGAATGGGTCAGAAGCGCCGCCTTGGCCCCCGTCATGCCGACGATGCGTTGATTGCACGATTGCGTATACCTGCCGTCGCCAGACAGCTGGCCACGTTCAACGGCGCATGCGATGTTGTGCAGCTCATCGCCGACGATGGATGGTTTGTTGAACGGGATTTGCACGCGTAGCCTCCAATTTGGAACAGTGTATTTGCGAATTTGGCGTACTGCGCAAGGACCGTTGCCGGAATGTCTTCGGGCGTTTGATTGGTACAACTGCGCACGAACCTGCAATAGGAGCGGCGGGCGCAAACACGCTTGCGAAACGCACAGCTTGTCTGGATTTTTTCGTGTTTCGCAGACGGACACGAGATGGCTGAGAACTTGGGCAGCGCAACTCGCCCGCCGTAGTAGTGAGAAACGCGCCATGGTTGCCTTGGCGCGGCGCATCGGGGTGATCCTTTACCGGATGTGGGTGGATGACACCGCGTTCCGGTAGGACCTAGCAGGCTCCTGAAGAAGTCGGCCCTTGGCCCGGTTTGAGGAACATGATTCACTTTCTGCACGGCAACGGCGGGGCAATGATGCGCGGGACTGATGAGAAGAGCGGGTCGCTGTTCAGCTATGTCGATCTTGAGGATCGGATCCCGCCAATCACCCGCTGCGCAAGATCCGGCAGGTAGTGAATGATGCTCTGGCCAGCCTCGATGCCGCTTTCGAGGCGCTTTATTTCGACTTCGGCCGCCCCTCGATTGCGCCGGAACGGTTGATCCGGGCTAGCCTGGTACAGATCCTGTTCTCTGTCCGATCCGAGCGGCAGCTGATGGATCAGATGCAGTATATCCTCTTGTTCCGCCGGTTTGTCGGCCTCGGCATCGACGATCGAGTCTGCGTTCCCACTGTTTTCACCAAAAACCACGACCGGCTGCTGACCACAACGATGTCGCGCCGCTTTTGTCGGACGAGCACTTCTCCGTCGACGGCACGCTGGTCAAGGCCTGGGCCTCCATGAAAAGCTTCCAACCGAAGGCAGAGGGTTCCCGCCCGATGACGACGGGCCCGTTGATCCGCCATGACAAGACACCGCCGCAGAGCAGCCTGCCCAACCCGAATCCGAACCCGATGCCCCGCGCCATCCACCAGCACCGCAATGCCGAAGTCGACTTCCGGGGCGAGAAGCGCTCGAACGCCAAGCACGTCTAGACCACTGATCCCGAGGCCCGGCTCTACAAGTAATCTCCCGGCACCGGGGCGATGCTGTGCTTCATGGGGCATGCGCTGATGGCGAACCGCTCGGGTCTGATCGTTCAGGCTGTGCTTCGGCCTGTCTTTTCCAGCCCCCTTACAGTGAGCCAACAAACGGGTGTTCAAACCATGGAAATGACCTATCCGCTCAAGACTTTAGACGGCCTTGAAAAGACAAAAAATAATGTGTTGCACAAAACTTGCGTTCGAACCTTGGGTCTCGCCCTCATCAAAGCGCGCGACGCCGAATTCCCGGTTTTGCTACACATATGCGTGACTCGCGCAGCAGGCCCTTTCGCGGTGCAGCAATCTGCCGCAGGTTCGCGCTTACGCCGCTGATTTCAAGGGTCATCCCAATGCCACACGTCGTGTCTCGCCGTCGCCTGTTTGCCCTGTCCGCCGCAGCCCTTGCCAGCCCCGCCATCCTGACCCCTGCGCAAGCTCAGACGAAGCCCGATCGCGAAACCTATGTCGTGCCGCCCGAGCATGAGCCGGTCAGCGTTCGCCTGCGCGACAGTTTCGAACCGGGGCAGATCCTTGTCGATCCGAACACCTTTTCGCTTTACTGGACGCTGGAGCGGAAACAGGCGCTGCGGTTCATCGTTGGGGTCGGAAAGGGCGACCTGTATGAACCCGGCAGCTTCCGCATTGGCGCCAAAAAAGAATGGCCAAGCTGGACCCCGACCAAAGAGATGATCGCCCGTAACCCCGGTGCCTATGCCAAATACGCCGATGGCATGCCGGGCGGCCCGACCAACCCCTTGGGCGCGCGCGCGCTGTATCTGTTTGATGATGTGCGTGGCGATACGTTCCTGCGCATTCACGGCACGCCAGACCCATGGACAGTTGGCTCTGCGGTGTCCAACGGCTGTGTGCGGCTGGTGAACGACCATATCACGCTGCTCTACGATCTGGCGCAGGTCGGGGACCCGGTTACCCTTTATTCCAAACGCTCGCAGTCCTAGGCAAAATCGTCGGGTCTTGCACGCTATTGGCGCTTTGTTGTAGATGTTATTTTATAACATAACATGAGTCGCCGATGGATCACCGCCTGCCTGTCACTGTTTTGTCTGGTTTTCTTGGGGCCGGGAAAACCACACTGATGAATCACGTTCTGAACAACCGCCACGGTTTGCGTGTCGCCGTGATCGTGAACGATATGTCAGAAGTGAACATTGATGCCGATCTGATCCGAAACGGGGCCAACCTGTCGCGGACCGAAGAGAAGTTGGTCGAAATGACCAACGGTTGCATCTGTTGCACCCTGCGCGACGACCTTCTGGTCGAGGTCCGCCGCCTTGCCGCCGAAGGCCGGTTTGACCTTCTTTTGATCGAGTCCACCGGCATTGCCGAACCGCTGCCCGTTGCCGCGACCTTTGATTTTCGCGATACCGAAGGGGAAAGCCTGTCCGACGTGGCGCGTCTGGATACGATGGTCACGGTCGTGGACGCGATCAATCTGCTGAAGGACTTCTCCAGCCACGACTTCCTTGCCGATCGCGGCGCTGTGGCCGGTGAAGGTGATGCCCGTACACTGGTAAATCTGCTGACCGAACAGATCGAATTCGCCAATGTGATCGTGCTGAACAAATGCACCGATGCCGGCCCCGGTGCTGTGACGAATGCACGCCGCATCATAAAGGCCCTGAACCCCGAAGCCCACCTGATCGAGACGGATCATGCCAAGGTCGAACCAGCCACTATCTTCAACACCGGGTTGTTCGACTTTGACCGCGCACAGGAACACCCGCTTTGGGCAAAGGAGCTTTACGGTTTTGCCCACCACACCCCGGAAACCGAGGAATTTGGGATCACAAGCTTCGTCTATCGTGCCCGCCGTCCTTTTGATCCGGCCCGTATTCATGCTGTCCTGAACGGCGATCTTCCGGGTGTCATCCGTGCGAAGGGGCACTTCTGGTTGGCGACGCGCCCGAACTGGGTGGCCGAATTCTCGCTAGCCGGGGCTGTATCGTCGGTTGTGCCGCTGGGTGGCTGGTGGGCCAGCGTGCCGCGTGATCGCTGGCCCACGCATCCTGATGCCTTGGGGGAGGTTGCCGCCGTTTGGCAGGAACCTTGGGGCGACAGGCGGCAAGAGATTGTGTTCATCGGGCACGGCATGGATCAGGCGGCCATGACCGCCGCCCTTGACGCCGCTCTGCTGCCCGCCTCGGGTTTTACGCCAGATCGTTGGGGCCATCTGGCAGACCCGTTTCCCGCGTGGCGCCGGACCGCCGCCTGATGCGCAACCTTGCCTCGCCCCGCTTGCGCCTGCGTCAGACCAACCCGATGGCCCAACACGACCGGCTGCCACCATGCCTGCGTGCATGGGCCACACAGGCTGCCCTGCCGTGGAGTGCGCGATCCCTGCGCAAGCACTGGCACAAGGCCCTTGCCCGGACAGGTTGCCAAACCGCGGCACTGCAACATCTTGCCCGGATCGAAGCCGCAACGCTGCGCCGTGAGGCGCCGCAGGTCTGGGGGCCGCTTTACCCACAATGAAAAACGGCCCCGGATTGCCCCGGGGCCGAGCATCTTAGCACCTGACGATCACTTCGGCGCTTTTGCGAACCGCAGGTAAGGCAGCTTGATGTCCAGCGCACCGAACTTTTCGGTGGCCTGTTCGTTGTTCAGGCTGAGGGCGACGATGACATCCTGTCCGGGCACCCAGTTGGCCGGGGTGGCAATCGGCACGCCATCCGTGGCCTGAACGGCATCAAGGGCACGCAGAATTTCTGCGAAATTCCGCCCCACGCTCATCGGGTATGTCATGGTCAGACGCACCTTCTTGTCTGGCCCAATGATGTAAACCGTCCGCACGGTGGCGGTGTTGGCCGGGGTGCGCCCTTCGGCGGGCAGGTAATACTCGGCCGGCAGCATGTCATAGGCCTTAGCCACCGTCAGGCTGGTATCGTCGATGATCGGGAAATCAGCCGGGCTGCCCGAAAATGCCTCGATGTCGCGCTTCCACTTGTCATGGTCGGCCACGGCATCGACCGAAACACCGATTACCTTGGTGTTGCGCTTTTTCCATTCGGCCGCCAACTGGGCGACGGCACCGAACTCGGTGGTGCAGACGGGCGTAAAGTCGCGCGGGTGGCTGAAGATGATGGCATAGCTGCCCCCCAGCCATTCATGAAAGTGAATGGTGCCTGCCGTAGACTCGGCCGTAAAATCAGGGGCGATATCGTTGATGCGGATGGACATGGTGTTCCTCTTGTCGCTGTCTGTGGGTCAGATAACCCTTTTGGAACAGAATTTCATCCCCAACCAAGCATGCGCCCCGAAATGAGAACGATCGTCTGCCGCCATGGGTCAAAACGCAAACGATCTTCTGTCGTCGGTCGGGCAGGCCAAAACCGCCATCCTGCAATCTGCCCGCTTTGCCGTCACTTTGCCCGGAATGCCGATGCGGCGACGGCGCAGTTTGACTTGCGGCACCAACCGACACCTGCCAAAATATGATCAAATGTGCCATGGAGGCCCCGATGCTGACGAAACGTGATTTCTATATCAACGGCGCTTGGGTTGCCCCGGCCACGCCGCGCGACCATGCGGTGATCAACCCATCGACCGAAGAGCCATGCGCCGTCATCTCGCTGGGCGATCAGGCCGATACTGATGCTGCGGTCGCAGCCGCCAAGGCAGCCTTGCCCGGATGGAAGGCCACCCCGCCCGCCGAACGGGCCCGTCTTGTCCGCAAGATCCTTGATCAATACGACGCCCGCCTGCAGGAATTCGCCGAGGCGATCAGCATGGAGATGGGCGCGCCCATCGATTTCGCGCTGTCGGATCAGGCCACCTGCCTGCCGTGGCACACCAACAACTTCCTCAAGGCGTTCGAATCCATTCAGTGGATCCGCCCGCTTGGCCCGCAGGCCCCCAATGCCGCCGTTGCCATGGAACCGATTGGCGTGGTCGGCCTGATCACGCCATGGAATTGGCCGGTGAACCAGATTGCGCTCAAGGCCATTCCGGCCATGCTGGCGGGCTGCACCTGTGTTCTGAAACCGTCCGAGGAATCGCCGCTGAACGCGATGCTCTTTGCCGAGTTCTGCCATGATGCGGGCATTCCGGCGGGCGTGTTCAACCTTGTGAACGGTGACGGCCCCGGCGTTGGGTCGCAGCTTTCGGTGCATCCGGATGTCGAAATGATCTCGTTCACCGGGTCCACCCGCGCAGGCCGCGCCATTTCCAAAGCGGCAGCCGAAACGCTGAAACGCGTGGCGCTGGAACTGGGCGGCAAGGGGGCGAACCTGCTGTTCGCCGATGCCGACGAAGAGGCCGTGGAACGTTCGGTCCGCCGGATGATGGAAAACACCGGGCAAAGCTGCAATGCGCCTTCGCGCCTGCTGGTGGAACGCAGTGTTTATGACCAAACGGTTGCAAAAGCGGCATCGATTGCCGACAGCATCAAGGTTGGGCCTGCCCATGAACACGGCCCGCACGTGGGCCCCGTGGTGAACAAGCGCCAGTGGGACCAGATTCAGGGCTTTATCCAGAAAGGCATTGATGAAGGCGCGCGCCTTGTGGCTGGCGGCCCCGGTCTGCCCGAAGGGTTCAACCGCGGCTTTTATGTAAAGCCGACGGTCTTTGCCGATGTCAAACCCGGCATGACGATCGAAAAGGAAGAGATTTTCGGCCCCGTCTTGTCGATCATCCCGTTCGAGACCGAGGAAGAGGCTGTCCGCATTGCCAACGACACGCCTTATGGCCTGACCAATTTCGTCCAGTCGGGTGATCCGGTCCGCTCCAACCGCCTTGCGCGTCAGTTGCACTCGGGCATGGTCGAGATGAACGGGAAATCGCGCGGGGCAGGGTCGTTCTTTGGCGGCGTCAAGCAATCGGGCCGCGCCCGCGAAGGCGGTATTTGGGGGATTGAGGAATTCCTCGAACCCAAGGGAATCTCGGGGTACGATTTCACCGTGGATCACGCCGCCGAGTGAAGCGTAACAGCAAGGCAAGGCCGCCTGTCACGGGCGGCCTTTTTCTTTTGCGGTCATGACCTGCAAGGGTGACGCTTCCAGACCCTGATAAGTCGCCATAGCGCCTCACGTCAGCGGGTGGCACGGCCCTATCCTGACCACCAACCGGAGGGGCCCATGACCCAGCATCGCCACCTGCTCTCCCCCCTGCAATTGCGCGGGCATACCCTTCGCAACCGCATCGTGTTTGGCGCCCATACCAACAATATGGCCGATCAGGGCATTCCCGGCCCGCGCATGGGAAAATACCTGCTGGAGCGCGCGCTTGGTGGCGCCGCGATGATCGTGTGCGAGCCTGTTCCCGTGCATCGGACCGGAGTGTTGACACGCGGCAACCTTTTGCATTCCAGCGACGATACCATTCCCCATTTCCGCAAGATCACCGATGAGGTGAAAGCAGCCGGTAGCGTGATCCTTCAGCAGCTTTACCACATTGGCGCGCATGGCGATTCCGACCTGAGTTTTGCGCCGCACTGGTCGCCATCGGGGCATTCCAGCTATCATGATTCCGACGGCTCGCACCGCATGACGGTGGCCGAGATCGAAGAGATGATTGCCGCCCATATCGCCGCCGCCGTCCGCTGCAAGGCCAGCGGCTTTCAGGGGGTCGAGGTCTGGGCGGCCTATCACTCGTTGCTTGATCAGTTCTGGACGCCATGGTCGAACACCCGTGACGACGACTGGGGTGGCAGCCTTGAAAACCGCACCCGGTTTTCCCGCCGCATCATCGACGGCATCCGCCGCGCCTGTGGCGAGGATTTCGTCATTGGCCTTGCCGTCTCTACCTCGGACAGTCACGACGTCCTGCTTTCGGTCGAGGCGTTGGCCGAGATTGTCGCCCTGCACGATGCCACGGGGCATATCGACTATGTCACCTGCGGGCATGGCGGATATCTCGATTTCGAACGCCTGATGCCGACCTTTCTGTTTGCCGAGAAACTGACGGCCCCTGTGACTCAGGTGCTGAAAGGCGTTGTCAAACATGCTGTGGTCACGTCCGAAGCGCATGTCAGAACACCCGAAAATGCCGAAGCGGTCATCGCGTCGGGGCAGGCGGACCTCGTCTCTATCGTGCGCGGGCAGATCGCAGACCCTCATCTGGCGCGCAAGACGGCTGAGGGGCGTGCCGAGGATGTGCGCGGTTGCATTTCCTGCAACCAGATGTGCTGGGGCCGCCGCAGCCGTGACTACTGGATATCCTGTCTGATCAACCCATCGGCGGGCCGCGAATGGGAATGGGGTGGTGATCGCTTTACCCCATCGCAAACTCCGCAATCCGTTCTTGTGGTCGGGGCAGGGCCGGCAGGGCTAGAGGCGGCGCGCGTGGCAGCAGAACGGGGCCATCATGTTGAGATCGTTGAGGCGTCGCCCCAGATCGGCGGGCAGTTCCGCCTTGCCGGAATGCAACCGCGCCGCGCCCAGATCCTTGATCTCTTGGATTGGTATGAACGCCAATTCACCAAACTGGGGGTCAGCCTGCGCCTGAACACCTTTCTGGATGCGGATGACATCGCTGCCCATTCTGCTGATACCATCATCCTGGCCACCGGATCGTTGCCCGATGACTCCGGCCGCCAACGCTGGTCCCCTTCGCTTGGCCCATTGCCGGGGATCGAGAATGGCAACCTGTGGTCGCCCGAGGCGGTGCTGCGGCGCGAGGCGCGCCTTGGCGACCATGTCATCGTCTATGATGAGGGCGGCAACTGGCGCGGGGTCGGCACCGCATGGGCCTTGGCGGAACAGGGAAAGCAGGTGACCATCGTAACGCCCGATCCTTACGTCGGCAAGGAACTGACCCGCACCTCCGCCGATGGTCCCGCCCGGCAACGGTTGGCCAAGCTGGGCGTTCGGATGCTCACCGAACATGATCTGGTCCGCTGGCACGGCAACGGCGTCACGGTGCGCAGTTTCCTGACCGGGGCCACGGAAACCATTCCCGCCGCCGCCCTTGTCATGGCGACGACCAACGTTGCCTTTGATCCTTGGCCTGAAACCTTTGGCACCAAACCCACCCATCGGATCGGCGATTGCGCAGCACCGCGACAGGCGGCCTTTGCCTTCCATGAGGGGCGCAAACTGGCCCTGACCTTGTAGCCGCCTCAGCCCAGCAGATCATCCAGAACCAAGGCCATCACCTTGGCGCTGTCCACCATATCCTGCACGCCAACCCATTCATCCGGCTGATGCGCCAGATGCAGCAAGCCCGGACCATAGGCGATACAGTTCTTCATCCGCCCGATTCGGTCGATGTGTTTCTGGTCATAGGTGCCGGGGGACACAACGTAATCAGCCACGCGGGCCAAGACACGCTCGATCGCCTTGGCGGTGGACCGGACGATGGGCGCGTCACGGTCCGTCATCACCGGGTGAACCTCAAACATATCGCGGATCTCATAGGAAAAACTGGGCCGCGCGGCTTTGACCCGCTCCAGCACATCGGTGACCTCGGACTTGACGGTTGCCAGATCCTCCTCGATCAGAAACCGCCGGTCCAGAATGATGCGGCAGCGATCCGCCACGCAGGGCGCGGGCAGGCCGGTATACCCCTCTTCCGGCTCGGCCTCGCCGCCGTGAATTGAATTGATGTTCAGCGTCGATTGCCGCGCCCCTTCAGGCACCACCGGCATGTCGGTGTGCTTCATGGCCAGCAGCGGATAAAGCCGTTCTTCGATCTCGGTCAGAACCGCACCCATGTGGCGAATGGCGCTGTCGCCCAGAAACGGCATCGACCCATGCGCGATGCGTCCGTGCGTCTCCACTTCGGCCCACCAGACGCCGCGATGGCCAAGGCAGATGCGGTCCTTGTGCAGCGGTTCGGGGATGATGACATGCTGAACCCTGTTGGGCGCAAAGTAACCCTTTTCCGACAGATAGGCGACGCCGCCATAGCCGCCCGATTCTTCATCCGCCGTTGCCGAAATCTCGATGGCCCCGCGAAAATTGGGGCGGGTGGCCAGAAAGGCTTCGGCGGCAATGATGCTGGCCGCCATGCCACCCTTCATGTCACAGGCCCCACGGCCATACAGTCGGTCGCCCTCGACGGCACCGCCAAAGGGGTCGCGTGTCCAGCCATGGCCGGTTTCGACCACATCATGGTGGCTGTTGAAGTGGACACAGTCACCCGACCCTTGCTCGATCCGCGCCACCAGATTCCATCGCGGGTGCGCATCACTGTCGCCCGGCGTGCCAAAGGCGCGGATGAAATCGACATCCCAGCCCAAGGCCAAAAAGCGCGCGGCCAGATAATCACAAATCTGCCGATAGTTCCGCCCCGGCGGATTCAGGGTAGGAATCCGAACAAGGTCTTGCGCCAAACCGATAAGGTCTTGGCGTCGGGCGTCGACTGCGGCAAGAATGGCGGTGTCGGTCATGCGGGTATGGTGACGCCTGTGGTGGCATTCGGCAACAGATTCCCACAGACTCCCCAAGATGGGGATGTAATTCACTTTTACATTTCCTAGCTAACACAAACTATCATCCAGCGGAGGGCAAGATGGCCGATTTTGAAGCACAGATTCAGGAAAGCCAGAAACAGGTCGCCGAAGCGCAGGCCAAGATCAGCGCGGTAACCAGCCGGATCGAAACGGCCCGCGCCAAACTGGCCGAAGGCGAGGCCGCGATCGACATCGAAAATGCCACGCTGGACGATGTGCACAAGCACACCGATCTGATGAACGCCAACATCGCCGAACTCATCATGGGGCTGGATGATGTGACGGCGGGCTTTTCGAAAGACTTCGACGAGATGCGCAACAAGACCGGCGTCGAAAGCCTCATCGGTATCTTTTCCACCGCAAAATCGGAATCGATGCGGCAGGAACGGCTGCGCACCGCGTCCATCGACGACAAGTTGCAGGATCTGATTTCCAAATCTGACGTGATCGTCCGGCTGTTGCAGGGTCAGCTTGACCTGTTGAACGTGCAAAAGACCAAGGTTGAGGGCAACCTGTCCGCCACCCTGACTGAACGCGAAGAAACCGTGGCGGCGCTGGAAGCGGTGCGCGTAGAAATCGCAGGGATGGACCCGAAGATCATCGAGCTTGAAAACAAGATCAGCGTTGAACAGGACGCCGGCAACCGCACCAAACTGGAAACCGAACTGGCCGAGTTGAACACCAAATACAACGCCCTTGTGCAGGACGAACAGGTGAAGCTGGCGAAAAGCCAGACGCTGGAGCGCTATATCGAAAAGGGCAAGACATGGATGGACAGCCTGCAGAATCAGGCAGCCACCCAGCTTGTGTTGATCAACAAGTTGCAGACCGACACCAAGCAGCGCGTCGTCCTTTACGATGCCCTGACCAGCAGCTTGAAAACGGCTCAGCAGCAGGACGTGGCGCACCGCATCAACGAAATCGGCGTGAAAACCGA
This sequence comes from Rhodobacter sp., assembly GCA_027484145.1. Classification (GTDB taxonomy): domain Bacteria; phylum Pseudomonadota; class Alphaproteobacteria; order Rhodobacterales; family Rhodobacteraceae; genus Pseudotabrizicola. Next base: position 41,597 of record JAIXUH010000019.1, on the reverse strand, counting down.
CCAAGAGGCGCAGGCCGCCATGGCCGCCATCGGTGCCGCCACCAACGACAAAATGGCCGACATGCTGGAATCGCATGAAGAGCACATGGTCTTTGCCCGCAAGGTTCTGGAACAAAAGGCCAAGGCCGACGAACGCTTCAACCGCCGTTTTGCCGCCATCGTCGAAAAGCACGACAAGAACGCCTACGGGGAATAAGTGTCCAACGAGGTCAAGGAACAGCTGACGCAAGACCATGCGGAGCTTTACGACACTTTGGTCGCGCGGCGCTACTTTGCCAAGTTCGACCGGATCACCGGGCACCTTGGCCGCGTCGCGGCCGAGGTGGAAAGCGAAGGGCAACTGACCCGCACCGAAACGCGGGTTCTGGGGCGGTATCTGACCGCCCTTGCCGCTACCTTTCGTGCCCTGTCGCACAAATACCTGATGACGGGCCGCAGCGAAGGGGCGCCACGGCTGACGTTTGACCGCCACGAATCCGGCTTTCCCGTTGCGCAGGAACTGATGGTCATGGCGCTGGATGCCGCGCAGGCCGACAAGCACCTGCAAGGCATGGCCTCAGAGGTCGAGTTGAAGGATCGCATGATCCGGCAGATCGTGGGTGATCTGTCGGTTCCCACCGCGCTGCAATTTGCCCTGTCGCAACGCCTCTACTACGAGGCATTGGCCACCGGCGGGCTGTTCTGGCCCCGTAACGACCCCGATGCCCAATGGCTTGAGGACAAAGGCGAGCGGCGGCATTTTCTGGTGCATTGGGCGGTCTACGACACACAGGTAAACCTGCCCGTGGTCTATCTGATGGATGTCGAAGACAGCGGCAAGAAGCCCCTCCCCAATGATGAACGCCGCTGGCCGCTGGCGCAGGCGCATCTGATGGCGCAATCCTTGGCCGGTCTGAAATTGCTGACGATCGCCCAAGGGTTCGACACCGATTTCGACACGCTGCACCCCAAGCGGCTGCGGCGCATCCACCTTGGTCCGATGTATTCGCACAGCTTTACCCTGCAATCGGGGCCAATCTCGCAGGTGCTGTCCACCGCCATGGCGCCAGAGGGCGAAGATTGGGCACTGGTCTGGACGGTCGAAGACCTGCTGTCAGAACGGGTGGAACAGGTCAAGGACGGCTGGTTTTCCACCACCGAGCGCGAGATTTTCAAGCTTGATCCCTTTGCCGGGCGCGGGGCCGAAACCGGCAATACCCGAATGGACCGCATGGTCATTCTGCCCGAACGTCCGTTTCAGGCGCTCGCCGAACTCAACCCCCCCGGCTTTCGCGACGTGCGCAAGTTTGTGGTGGGCAGCGGGGGGCGGATCATTGCAGCACGCTAGTCAGGGGGGATGGGCATGACCACGCGCGACACGATGGAGTTGAAAGAAGACACGATCCGCGCGCAGTATGAGGCCGCACTTGGGCTTCTCTCCGGCTTCGACCACGCGCCCCGGTTGGGCAAGCCGGTGGAGGCGCCGCAGGCCGAACGCAGCCCCGGCATCGGCACGCGGCCGCGCTTTCGCTCCACCACCCCCGGCCTTGTGACCCGACCCACCACCCGCCCGGGCGGTGTGCGGCTGGTGGAACGGGTGGAGGGGGCGTCCGATGGCCTTGTCTCGCCGCTGCAAGCCTCGGTGTTGCAGGCGCTGCGCCGGGCTCTGGCGATAGCCTTGGCGATGAGTGACACCTTTGCCTCCGGCTCCCCCTTGGGCGAGTTGAAGAAAGCCAATCTTGAGGGCCATCTGCCCGACCCCCGCCGCGCCGAGTTTACCGAACTGCTAGCTGCTGATGCGCTTCTGACGCTTTACACCTTTGCCAATGCCACGGCCTTTCTGCTGGCCCCCCATCTTGGCGCAACCACGGTTGAGGTGGGCACAGTGGATGAGGTGCTGACCGACAATGCACCGCTGGCCCTGCAAGGCGCGTTGTGGGAGTTGGATCAGGACATCGCCGCCTTTGCGACCGATGAGCCGCGCCTTGCCGCCACCGTCGCCGCCTTTGCCGAGGCGCTGATGGAAAAGGTCAGTTTACGTGCGCAATCCGCGCCTAGGCTGGAAGGCTTTACCGGTGCAAGCTGGAAGGTCGAAGCCGATGGCCTGACCATCGCGGGCTTCAAGCCTGCCCGCGCGGCCAAGGGTGCCGCCATCACCATGCAGTTCAAGAAACCGCATGAGGTGGTGGGCAACCACATCGCCAAGTATCAAAGCCTCCGGCTGGCCAAGATGCTGATGGCCTATGATTTTGACCGCAAGCTGAACCCCTTTGCCGAACTCGGCGGTTTCATCTTCACCTTCATGGGCGATGGCAAGCCCGGCACCGGCAAGACCACGCTGATCCAGATGATGGCCGGATTGCTGAACGACTATTGCAAGGTGGCGGGCTATCCCTTCCGCTATCAGAACTTCTCGATCGACCAGATCGACAGCTATCAGGGCAAATCCGGCCAGAATGCCAAGGCCTTTATCGACAACGTGATTGACCCCGGCGTGATCGGCTTTGGCACCATCGACGATATTGATCAGGTCGCAGGCAAACGCGGTGACCGCCAGTCATCCGCGGGCCAGCAAGAGGTGACGGCGGTCTTCATGGGCGCCTTTGCGGGTGCGGGTACGGTGGTGCGCGGCAACTGCACTTTTGGCATGTTCAGCAATTACCCCGAGAATGTGGATGACGCCTTGCGCCAACGCGCAGGCGCGCGGTTTCTGGTTGACGGGCCCCAGACGCGCGAGGATTACATCGACATCCTTTCGCTTCTCCTCGGCAAAAACCACCAGATCCCCTTGGGCGACCACGACCTTTTCGCCGCGCAAGAGATCAAGAAGGCCGTCGCCGCCAGCTTTGAAGGGCATTCAAAGCCGCATGAAGAGGGCCTCTTGAAGGTCTGGGAAAAGGTCGCCGCCGACATTGGCCCCCTCGACACCATCGCCAAGATCGGCCGCTATCTGAAGGCCATCCAAGAGGCGGACGAACGCTTTACCGGCCGCGCGATCAAGAACATCACCGACGCGGTGAAGGTGCGGGCGATGGATTTCGAACTGCCCGACGCCTGGATGGAAAACCCCGACCTGTTCCTGTTCAAACCCTACGACGAAAAGCTGACGATGATCCGCGGCCTGATGACCCCGATCACGGTGGACATGGTGATCCAGGAGGTCAACCGCTACGCCGACTCCGAATTCCGCTATGCCGACAAGTCGGACGAGGTGGCGATTGAAGGCATGGTGCGCGACTATCAGCGGACCGAAGAGGCAAAGCGGCGGTATCTGGAGGGGAAGGGGTGACGAATAACGCTCTTGTTCAAATCAGTGAGTTTCCGTTGTCTGCCGAAAATCTGCGATCGCTGCCCCTTGAGCATACCGCAGCCATGTCTGTGTTGGGATTTGCAATTAGCGAGTTGAACGCACTCAGGAGGATATTTCTTTCTCAATCGCATGAATACACCGGTGAAAAACCTATAGACGAAGCGTCCAGTATCCAACGTTTGGTCGTTCTTCGTACCTGGAGTTCGAAACTATTTGAAGTTAGAGACTTTCTCCAATCACTCAGTGGAAAGAAGTCACTCACAGATGACCCAAGACTTCAAGAACTTGCTGAGAAAGCACTTTTGGACATAAATATGTCTGGGTCGCAAGAAGGCTTTGAAGTTGCCCGTGATGTACGACATGAGGCTTCAAATCACTACCTTTTTGAAGCGGCAAAGAAGAACATCCCCCACCTCCACGAGGGCGCTTCGCTAAATTTCTACATCCATGAACACGGTGGGAATGATTTCTTTCCAATAGGAGAGGCGGTGATGTTTCATGGGCGCCTCCATAGACGGTGGAAGAATGTCCCATCAATCGAAGAAAGAAGAAGGAAATTTGATCAATGGATTGAGTGGTGTATGGTAACAAATGAAGTGTTGTCAGTTGTACATGCCAATTTTGCCAAAGTGCTCGTTTTTGAGAAGCTTGGAAGAAACTCTTTTTATACAAAGAATTACTGGGTTCCGTATGCACTAGTAGGCAGCCCTTCAGGCCGGATGACCCCGGTATTCTTTCGGAAGGACTGATGAAAATGAAACGCCTCATCGAAAAAGGCCTGATGTTCGGCAATCTGATCGAGGTATCCTCCCCGGCCCTGGTCGACCGTTACAAGCGCGCGATGAAGCATTTGTGCGGCCGCGAAACCCAACTGACCGACTTCCACATCGACATTTCCGGCTATTCCCCGGAAATCGGAGCGGAGTTGAATGACGACCTTTACCTCAACCCCAACGGGGCCAACCGGCAATTCATTCTGCTGACCACGGCGCAGAAGAATGCGCCCCTGCTCAATTCCAAATTCTCCACCTCGCGCGGGATCATCCGGCAGTTCATTGAAACCAACGAGGCGCAGTTGTTCGCCCTGACCGCCCGCGATGCCGTCGCAGGGGAACTGCAGAACTCGGTCTTTGAAATCTCCACCCCCGCCAAGCTGCTCGATATCCGCCGCATCACCGTCGAGGCGGATACGATCGGCGGGCATGTGGCCGATGCGGGTAAACTGGCGAAACTCATCGAGCAATTCCGGTCCGAGCCGGATGGCTGGCGCGATGATGTGCTGATTGCCGGCATGATCGAACTGGCCAAGAAAACCGGCGATGTGACGCGGGTTCCGATCACGCTGCCCGAAATGACCTTTGAGCAGCCGAATTTCTGGACCAGCCATTTCGGCGGGCTTTACGTGTTCCGCGACGTGAAGTTTCCGGCCGTCATTTCCTGCCTGCCGCGCGAAAGCCTTGGCCCGGTGCCGATCTCGCCGGTGTTTGACCTGACCAACCGCAACCAGATTGCCGACTGGCTGGATCGGAACGAATTGGTCGAACCCATCGTGCAGGCGCGGGGCATGGATGCGGCGGCGGTGATCCGGCAAAAGATGGATTTCATTCTGGTCGAGGCCGCCGATACCCTGAACCTTGAGATCGGCGATGCAAGGCGGACCGAATTGCGCAAGATCGCCAATCGTCTTGGCTCCAGCCTGCCGGAAGAGTTTCACGGCCTTGCCGCACTCCTCCGCTGGATCGAGGCCGGCGGCACATGGCCGCGCATCACCAGCGAACATCCGGCCTATTTCTACACCCTGCGGGCGCGCAACCACAAAGACCGCGATCTGGTCAACATGCTGCTGTCAGAACTGGCACCTATGGACGTGCGGCAGATGTACATCGTGCATAAAGAGCTGTTCTATGCTTCTTACGCGCGGTGGTCCGACCGCAAGCGCCAGTATGTGGCCGATTTTCTGGCGCGCGAATATGTGGTGGACAAGCAGGGCGCGCGTGAGGCGCTTTTTGGCAAAGAACCCGGCATGGATGACCGCGCCCGCCCTGAACCGAAACCGGCCCGCGACCTTGGCCGCGTGGTCGGGCCATGGGGTGCGGTGAACGGGGGGCGCAGATGATCTTTGGCTGGTTACGGCTGATCGTCGTTGGCCTTGTGGTGCTGACGATCGTGTATTTTCTGGTGTCCATCTATTCCCGGTCGGTGCGGCGGGAAAAACTTGAAAAACGCTTTGATGCGGGGGGTATCGAAGGCGACCGGACCACCTATATCGAGGAAGGCATGCTCAAGTATGAGCAGGGTCTGCGAAAACGGTTGATCTGGCTGGTCTATATCCTGCCCATGGTGGCCATGATGGCCACGATCTATCTGGTGAACTGGGACTGAAAAGGGCGCGGTGATGTGGACTAAAGTGAAATGGGCGATCCGGATTTTTCTGGCGCTGATCGTGGTGGCCTTCCTGCACTATACCCTGCCGCAGCGTGATATCGTCCGGATCGTCGATACCAGCAACCGGGTGACCCAGATCGGCGGCAACTGGATCTTCTATTCGATCGAGGACAGCGGCACCGGGGCCGAGACCAGCACCACCCGTGACATCCGCTTTATCGACGCGGTGTTCGAAGATAACGAGACGGTGATGGTCTACCGCAATGAAGATACCGGCTGGGTCTGGCCGCCCTATTTCAAGTGGGACAGCAGCACCCTGCAAGCGGAGGCGACGAACCTGCGCTCAAGCCGCGAAGCACCGCAGTGGGTGGCGATCACGCATTACGGCTGGCGCATCCCGTTCTTTTCGGCCTTCCCCAACGCGGTCAAGGTCGTGCCCGTCGCCGGGCCGGATGTGCAGCTTATTCCGTGGCTCAATATCGCAATTCTGACGTTCCTCGCCTTTGTGCTGTTCATGGCGCGGCAGATGTGGATGCAGTTCCGCGAGCGCACCATCGACCCCGCACTGGATGAGGCGGGTGAAACGTGGGATGCCCTTGATGCACGCGCCGATGCTGCGCGCACCTCGGCCAAGGGCTTTTTTGGCCGGATCGGTGCATGGCTGGCCACATGGCGGGCCAAGCCGCGCAAGTAACTCAGAGCGCTGCCGTGTCGCGGATCAGATCGGCGGCGCGTTCGGCAATCATGATGGTGGGCGCGTTGGTATTGCCGCCGATCAGGCGCGGCATAACCGAGGCATCCACCACCCGCAGCCCCTGAATCCCCCGCACACGCAACTGCGGGTCCGTCACCGCCAGATCATCCAGCCCCATCCGGCAGGTGCTGACCGGGTGATAGATCGTGTCGGCGCGGGCGCGAATGTCGGCCTCCAGCCCCCGATCGCTGCCGTCATGCGGGTAAAGCCGCTTGCCCCGCCAAGGTGCAAGCGCGGGGGCAGACAAGATATCCTCCATCATCCGCGCCCCGCGCATCATCACCTTCAGATCGCGCGGGTCTGACAGGAACGCCGGGTCAATCCGCGGCGGGCTGGTGGGGTAGGCATCCAGCAGCCCCACGCTGCCCCGGCTTTCGGGGCGCAAGACACAGACATGGCAGGAAAACCCGTCGGCCAGATGCAGCTTGCGGACATGGTCATCCACAATGCCGATAACAAAGTGCAATTGCACATCCGGGCGCGGCAGGTCGGGCGCTGTGCGCAGAAAGGCACAGGCCTCGGCCATGGGCGAGGCGAACATTCCCTCGCCGCTCTTGCGCCACGCAAGCCCGGCCTTGGTCAGCCGCGCCAGCCCCCGTGGGCCAAGGCCGATGACATCCGGCTTCAGGCTGTGAAAGTTGATAATGTAATCTAGATGGTCCTGCAGGTTGCGGCCAACGCCCTCCAGCACATGCTTTGGCGCAATGCCATGCGCGCGCAACTCATCCGCCGGGCCGATCCCCGACAGCATCAGCACCTGCGGTGACCCAAAAGCCCCCAGCGACAAGATCACCTCGCGCCGCGCGGACAAAAGCACTTGTCGCCCCCGGTGACGCACCCAAAGGCCGGTGGCACGCCCATCATCAAGCTGAACCCTTTCGGCCGTGCAGCGCGTCATGACCGTCAGGTTCGGGCGCGCCATCGCAGGGTGCAAATAGGCCGCCGCAGCAGAACACCGTTCCCCCTTGCGCGGGCCAGAGTGAAACTGCGTCACCTGAAACAGCCCGGTGCCGTCTTGCGTGGGGCCATTGAAATCATCGTTCTGCGGAAACTGCTGCGACGCGCAGGCCTCTATAAAGGCCCGCGAAATGCCGCGCGGCTGTGCCTGATCGGCCACCTGCAACGGACCCATATCAGCATGCAGCGCAGACGACCTGCGCACATTGCCCTCAGCCTTCAGGAAATAGGGCAGGACCGATGCCCAGTCCCATCCTTCGGCCCCCAGATCGGCCCATTCATCGTAATCCGCCGAATGCCCGCGCACATACAGCATGGCGTTGATCGCAGATGATCCGCCAAGGGCTCGCCCGCGAGGCTGATACCCGCGCCTGCCATTCAGCCCCGGTTGCGGCACGGTCTGAAAGGCCCAGTTGTTGATCTTGGGGCGACCCGGCACCATGGCGGCCACCATGGCGGGCGCGCGGATCAGGAACCCGCGCCCGTCACCCCCCGCCTCAATCAGGCATACGCTGACCTGCGGGTCCTCGGACAGCCGTGCCGCCAGAACCGACCCCGCCGATCCGCCACCTGCGATGATGTAATCAAACTCCATGCCAGCAAGCCTATCGCCCCGGCAAATTCCCGCAAGCCGGGGGCAGGGACTGTGACGCAGCGGAACGGGCGGTTGCCTGCGCTCAGGCGCGCAGGGTGCCGCCCGTGGCCTTGGTCACCTTCTCGATGATCTTGGCGGAAACCGCTTCGATATCGGCATCGGTCAGGGTCTTGTCCACAGGCTGCAGCCGCACGGTCAGCGCGATGGATTTCTTGCCTGCGCCCATCTGTGCTTCGGCCTTGTCGCCAGTGAACTGGTCAAATACCCGCACCGTCTCGATCAGCGCCTTGTCGGCCCCTTGCGCGGCATTGACGGCGGTCAGCACCTCAACCCCCTTGTCGACGACAAAGGCGAAATCACGCTCAACCGCTTGCAAATCGCTGATAACCAGCGCCGGGCGGGTGGGCGTTTTCACTTTGGGATAGGGCACCGCCGCCACGATCACAGTAAAGGCAACCGCCGGGCCTTTCACGCCGAACTCGGCCAGAACCTTTGGGTGCACTTCGCCAAAGGTCGCCATGGTGTTCGGCCCCAGCCCGATCGCGCCAGACCGACCGGGGTGCCACCAGCCCGCCACCTTGCGGCTGACCTGCACGCGTGCTGGTGCCCCAAGGGCGGTCAGCACTGCCTCGGCATCGGCTTTGGCGTCGAACACATCCACCGGACGGCGGCTGCCAAAGGGGTCGCGTGGCGCGGACTGGCCCACCAGCAGGCCCGTCGCCTGCAAATGCTGGTCCCCCGGCTCTCCCCCGGTAAAGGCGGGGCCAACCTCGGCTAGACACAGATCCATGAACCCCCGCGCCTGATTGCGCGCGGCGGCCCGCAAAAGGCCCGGCAACAGGTCAGGCCGCAGATGCGTCATTTCCGATGAGATCGGGTTTTCCACCCGCACCGCATCGGCCCCGCCGCCAAACAGCTTGGCCGCCGCTTCATCGATGAAGGAATAGGTGACGCATTCGTTGTACCCCAAGGCCGCGATGGTGCGCCGCGCCGCCCGTTCCCGGCTTTGCAGCGGGGTCAGAATGGGTTTGGGCACGCCCGGCAAACGGCGGGTCAGCGGCTTGCCCACCAATTTGGTCAGGCTGGCCACACGCGCCACCTCTTCCACCAGATCGGCTTCGCCCAGAATATCGGGGCGCCATGTCGGGGGCGTGGCCATGTCACCGTTCAGCACAAAGCCAAGCGCCGTCAGCGTCGCACGCTGTTCCGCCTCGGGGATGTCCATCCCCACCAGCGAAATCACCCGCGCCGGGTTCAGCCGATAGGCGCGGCTCGTATCAATCGCCGCGCCGTCCTGCGCGACATGGCTTGGCGTGCCGCCGCACAGGTCCAGCACCATCTGCGTGGCCAGATCCAGCCCCGGCAGGGTAAAGGCGGGGTCCACGCCACGCTCGAACCGATAGCGCGCGTCGGAATTGATCCGCAGTGCACGGCCTGTCGTGGCAATGGTGATCGGGTCCCACCATGCCGATTCAAGGAAAACATCGGTCGTCGTGTCCGAGCAGCCCGAAACCTCGCCCCCCATGATGCCAGCCAGCGACTCCACGCCCGCATCATCGGAAATCGCCATCATGCCGGGTTGCAGGGTATAGGTCTTGCCATCCAGCGCCAGAAACGCCTCGCCGCCTGTGGCCGGATGAATGTGCAGTACGCCGCCCGCGACCTTGTCCGCGTCAAAGACGTGCAGCGGGCGGTTCAGCCCAAAGGTGAAATAGTTGGTGATATCGACCAGCGCCGAAATCGGGCGCAGACCAATCGCCTTCAGCCGCTGCTGCAGCCAATCGGGCGAAGGGCCATTCGTCACGCCACGGATCAGGCGCCCGGCAAAATGCGGGCAGCCCTTGGCCATCAGCGTAGGGTCGATCTGCACCGTGATCGGGCTGTCGAACTGGCCGTTGATTGCCGGAATGGGCATCGGCTTCAGCGTGCCAAGGCCCCGCGCCGCCAGATCCCGCGCAATGCCGCGCACGCCAAGCGCATCGGGGCGGTTCGGGGTGATCTTGATGTGGATCATCGGGTCAACCGTGCCGGGGCGGTTAATGGCCAGCCAGTCGGTGAACCGCTCGCCCACCTCGCCCGAGGGCAGTTCGATAATGCCATTGTGTTCGTCCGACAGTTCCAACTCACGCTCGGAGGCCATCATGCCATGGCTTTCCACACCGCGGATCTTGCCAACACCAAGAGTTGTGTCGATGCCGGGCACGTAGTCACCTGGCTTGCACAGCACCACGGTGATTCCGGCCCGTGCATTGGGCGCGCCGCAGACGATCTGCTTTTCGCCCTCATCGGTCAGCACGCGGCAGACGCGCAGACGGTCGGCATCTGGGTGCTGTTCGGCGTGCAGCACCTTGGCAATCGTAAAGGGTGCCAGTTTGGCCGCGGGGTTCACCACCTCTTCGACCTCCAGCCCAAGGTCGGTCAGGGCATAAAGGATGTCGTCAAGCGAGGCTTGCGTCTCAAGGTGATCTTTCAGCCAAGACAGGGTGAACTTCATCGCGGGCGTCCTTTGGAAGCGTCGGCATCGGATTAGCGCAAAGGCGGGGAAAGGGGAAGCAGCGCCCGGGCGGTTTGCACCGCTGATTTGCAGGCCGGGCCGCAGCACTGGTTTCCGCTGTGGAAACGGGTTGTCGCGTCATCTGCAGTCAGTCTGCCATAATTCGGCTTTTGGATGCAGGTAAAACGGTTCGCATGATGGACCCGATGCTCAACATACCCCAGAACCGAAAGCCGCGTAACGCGGGGCGCTTGATCGTCCTGCTGGGTATTGCGGCCCTGATGTTCATCCTCGCGGCCACCCGCTTCGGGTCTGTCGCGCTGGTGATGACCACGCAGTAACGCCTAGCGGCTAAGGCCGCCAGGCAGATCAGGCATATCAAGGGCGGCAAAGCCGTAGTGGCGCAGCCACCGCAGGTCGCCCTCGAAGAACGCGCGCAGATCGGGGATGCCGTACTTCAGCATCGCGATCCGGTCGATCCCCATGCCAAAGGCAAAGCCCTGCCATTCGTTCGGGTCCACGCCCGCCGCTGCCAGCACCTTGGGGTGCACCATGCCGCTGCCCAGAATCTCCATCCACTTGTCGCCTTCGCCGATGCGGAGTTGCCCGCCGACGTTGGAATAGCGGATGTCCACCTCGGCGGAGGGTTCGGTGAAGGGGAAGTGGCTGGCGCGGAACCGAAGCTCGACCTTGTCGACCTCAAAGAACGCACGGCAGAATTCCTCCAGCGTCCATTTCAGGTTCGCCATGCTGATGTCGCGGTCAATCGCCAGCCCTTCGACCTGATGGAACATCGGGGTGTGGGTCTGGTCCATGTCCATGCGATACACCCGGCCGGGGGCGATCACGCGGATCGGCGCGCCCTGTTCGGTCATGGCACGGATCTGGACCGGGCTGGTATGGGTCCGCAAGACATGCGGGGGGCGGGGGTCTTCGGCATCGCGGTGCATGAAGAAGGTGTCATGTTCCTGCCGGGCGGGGTGTTCGGGCGGGATGTTCAGGGCATCGAAGTTATACCAGTCCGATTCCACCTGCGGGCCTTCGGCGACGGAAAAGCCCATGTCGGCGAAGATCGCGGTCAGTTCTTCCATGACCTGCGAAACCGGGTGGATCGTCCCGCGCGGGCGGGGGCGGCCGGGGAGGGTGACGTCCAGCCACTCGGACTTCAGCCGCTCATTCAAGGCGGCGTCGGCGAGGCCCGCTTTCTTGGCGCGCAGGGCGGCGTCGATCTCATCCTTGACCACGTTCAGGGCGGCCCCGGCGGCCTTGCGGGCATCGGGGTCCATCTTGCCCAGCGTGGCCATCAGGGCGCTGATCTCGCCCTTCTTGCCCAAGGCGGACAGGCGCACCTCTTCCAGCGCGGCCTCGTCGGGGGCCCCGGCGACGGCTGCGATGAATTTGCCACGAAGTTCGGTCAGGTCCATGTTCTTTGCCTCCGGCGCCCAGCGAGACGGGGTTAGCGGGAAGGGGGGCGCGATGCAAGTGGGCTGGCGGATGTCCCATGCAGGGACAGATGCCGGGGGACCCATAATCAAGGACTTGGCAAGCGGCTTTAAGGATCTGTTAAGAATTGGTGCGGCAGATGGCGCCGTCAGGCCGTGTTGCCGAGGTTTTCGACAAGGACAAACTTTTCCCACAGGACCATCATCTCCCACGAGAACCCGCCGTTGCGTTCGAAGTATCGGCGGTGTCCGTCGCGCCAGCCTTCAAGGCTGTCGTCCTCGCCTTCGGCCAGAGCCATGGCTTCGGTCACGTCGCAAAAGCGGCACTGCACGATCTGCACCGTTTCGATGACCAGCGCAGGCGTGCCGTCCCAGTGCAGGGCGATATCGCGCCGTCCGGGCTGTGGCATGGGTTCGGTCGTCTGATACTGCGCCAGCGATCCGCAACTGGCGACCTTTTTGCCCGTACGGACAAGGGCGATGAGCTCGGCGCAAAGTTCAGGCCCATCCCCGAAGGTAAAGGTGACGGCCCCCGGATAGCGCCGCCGGAGGGTGTCGATCTGACCTGTCATCTGGCCCTCCCTGGTTTATTCGCGCCCATGATGGCCGGTGGCCCGCCCGGATAGCGCAGGCCACACATGGGAAGGGTCGCCGCAGGGCAAGCGAAGGTCAAGCGCCAGCACAGGGGACGGCGCGGCCACTGACGTAAGCAAAAGGCCCTGTCCGGGGACAAGGCCTTTGGTTCGTGCAGCAGGTGGCGCTGGATCAGACCAGAGCGGCCTTTGCCTGAGCGGCGATGGCGTTGAACGCCTCGGGCTCGTGCACGGCCAGATCGGCCAGAACCTTGCGGTCCACTTCGATGCCGGCTTTGGTCAGGCCATTGATCAGGCGCGAGTAGGTCATTTCCAGATCAAACAGACGCACGGCAGCGTTGATCCGCTGAATCCACAGGGCGCGGAACTGGCGCTTGCGGACCTTGCGGTCACGGGTCGCATACTGCTGGGCCTTGTCGACGGCCTGCGTGGCTGTCTTGAAGTTCGTCGAGCGGGCGGCGTAATAGCCAGCCGCCTTTTTGATCACCTTGCGGTGACGGGCGTGGGTGACAACACCAGATTTAACGCGAGACATGTGTGTTGCTCCTTACCGGTTATAGGGCATGTATTTCTTGACGATCTTCTCGTCGGACGCGCACAGGATCATCGTCCCGGTCGCATCACGAATGAACTTCGTCGTGCGCTTGATCATGCCGTGGCGCTTGCCAGCCACACCGGCCTTTACATGGCCGTTGGCCGTAAAGGAGAACCGCTTTTTGGCAGCGGATTTGGTCTTCATCTTGGGCATTTCGATCTCCAATCGTAACAATGCGCGACTCGGCATGCCAAGTTGGCCGGCCCCGCAGGCTTTCCGAAGCCGCCGCTATAGGGGGGGTTGGGGGAAATCGCAAGCTGAAAGCGTCAGTTCAGCACGCGACCGATGACACGAAAGAACATGTCGGGGATTTCGGCGATGGTCAGGCCGCCGGGTTTCTGGCCAAGGGCGACCACGACCAGCACACCGCCGATCAAAAGCACGATGGCCGCCGCGCGGGGCGGGCGGCCATCAGCAAAGGCTGAGACGATGGCTGGCATGGCCAGCACGGACAGAACGGCGCCGATGACAAACATCAGATCGGCATCCATGCACAGCCCCTTTTACACACCCGTCAGGGAATGATTATTCAGGGTCGGCGCGGTAAATCAACCGTTCATCGCAGGGGGCGACGCGCAGGATGTTGGTGGAGCCCACAACATTGAACGGAACACCGGCGGTCAGCACGATCTGGTCTGTCTCGGTGGCGAAGCCATGCTGGCGGGCGGCACGGACGGCCGAGATGACGGCGCCCTTGAAGCGTTCCTGTTCCTCGGTGATCACGCAATGCGCGCCCCAGGTCAGGCACATGCGACGGGCCGTTTCCATCAGGGGGGTCAGCGCGATGATCGGAACGCGGGGGCGTTCGCGGGCCACAAGGTTCACCGTGGTGCCCGATTGCGAGAACACGGCGATGGCCTTGATGTCGGTCGCTTCGGCGATTTCGCGGGCGGCGGCCACGATGCCATCGGCGACGGTCGAGCGCGCAACATTGCGGCTGGCCTCGATGATCTGGCGATAGGTCGGGTCGCTTTCCACCGAGATGGCCACGTTGTTCATCGTGGTCACGGCTTCGATCGGGAATTTGCCGGCGGCGGATTCGGCCGACAGCATGATGGCATCGGCACCTTCGTAAATGGCGGTGGCGACGTCCGACACCTCGGCCCGGGTCGGCATGGGCGATTCGATCATCGATTCCAGCATCTGGGTGGCCACGATCACCGGCTTGGCAGCGGCGCGGGCGCCACGGACCAGACGCTTCTGGATCGGCGGAACCGAGTGCACGGGCAGTTCGACGCCAAGGTCGCCGCGCGCCACCATGATGCCATCCGACACCTCAAGAATGGCATCGTAAGCCTTTACGGCGGCGGGCTTTTCGATCTTGGACAGGATCAGCGCGCGGCCACGGGCCAGTTCGCGGGCCTGAAGCACGTCTTGCGGGCGCTGCACGAAGGACAGGGCCAGCCAGTCAACGCCGAGTTCGCAGGCAAACTCCAGATCCTTGAGGTCCTTCGCCGACAGCGCGGCGACGGGCAGAACCACGTCGGGGACGTTCACGCCCTTGCGGTTGGAAATGGTGCCGCCGACGGTCACGGTGCAATTGGCAAAGTCCGGGCCGCAGGAATCGACCAACAGGCGGATCTTCCCATCGTTGACCAGCAGCGAAGCGCCGGGTTCCAGCGCGGCAAAGATTTCCGGGTGCGGCAGTTGCACGCGGTGAATATCGCCCGGCGTGGGATCAAGATCCATGCGGAAGGCGGCGCCATCGACCAGATCTTCGCCGGCCGGGTTGGCAAAGGTGCCGACGCGCAGTTTTGGGCCCTGAAGGTCGGCCAGAATGGCGATGGGGCGGCCTGTATCAGCCTCGACCTGCCGGATGATGACGTGGCGGGCACGAATATCATCGTGGGTGCCATGGCTCATGTTCAGGCGGAACACATCGGCCCCTGCCTCGAACAATGCGCGGATCGTCTGATAGTCGCTGGAGGCCGGGCCCAGTGTGGCCACGATCTTCACGTTCCGAAGGCGTCTCATGCCTTGTTCCTTCTTCCGGTACTGTTTTCGTGGTGGGCCGCCGACTGGATAGTGCAAACCACATGCCGGGGCAACTGGCGCTTTGGATGGGGATGGCCTAAACGCAGAAAATGACAGCCGGATAAAGGCGGGATGACGCGTTGATGCACAGGCATGAGGCATTTGAAGTGTTTGGCGAAGGGCGTGCGGGCCCGTGGCTGGTGACCTGTGATCACGCCACCAACCGGGTGCCGGACTGGTTGGGCGGATCGCTGGGCATCGCGGCTGCCGATATGGAGCGCCACATTGCCTATGACGTGGGCGCGCGCGGTCTTGCCATAGCGCTGGGCGAGGCGCTGGACAGCCCGGTGATCTGTTCGGATTTCAGCCGTCTGGTGATTGACCCCAACCGGGGCGAGGATGACCCGACGCTGGTGATGAAGATTTATGACGGCACGATCATTCCGGCCAACCGCCATGTCGGGCCGGTTGAGGTGGAGCACCGTCTGGCGCGCCTGTATCGGCCCTATCACGATGCGCTTGCCGGGCTGGCGCCGGGACGCACGCTATTGGCCATTCATTCGTTCACGCCCTGTTTGCAGGGCCGCGCCCCGCGCCCATGGCATGTGGGCGTTTTGTATAGCCATCTGGATGAGCGGCTGTCGCAGGCAGTGATTGCCCGTCTGGCCGCGCAGGCAGACCTGTGCGTAGGTGACAACGAGCCCTATTCGGGGCATCTGCCGGGGGATTCCATCGACCGTCACGCGATCATTCCGGGCCGCCATCACACGCTGGTTGAGGTGCGCAACGACCTGATCGGGGACGCGGCGGCGCAACAGGAATGGGCGCTGCGGCTGGCCCCGGTGCTGCGTGACAGTCTGGCCGAGGTTGCGGGCGGCCCTGCCGCCTGACCGTTTTTCCCACTTGGCACGGTTCTTGCATTCGCCGTCACGGCCCGCTGCGCCAATGCAGCCAAGGGCCCGGGACGGGGATTGTTATGGAACTTTTGTTGCTGCTGTGTATGCCTGCCCTGCTGATGGCAGGGTCAGTTCTGCCGGGTCTGAAATCTGCATCGCCAGAGCAGGATGACAGTCCGGATCCGGCCGAAGACACGGCCGCACCATCGGCGCTGTCCGAAGGAGACGCGCCGCCCGACGATGCTGCTGCGGCAACAGACGATGCTGCGGTGACCGATGGCGCTGCTGCGGATGAGGCGGAGGCCGCCGCGACCGACACCGCTGCCGCTGCCCGCACCCAGCCGCGAGTGACCGTTGCCCCGGCGACAGTACAGCCGGAATCCGGGCAGATCTGGAATGGCCGGGTGGCGGGCGAGACGCATAACGGAACCGCGCGGGGCGACCTGATCTTTGGCCGTGGTGGCCGGGATGCGTTGTACGGCATGGGGTCGAATGACATTCTGGTGGGCGAGGCGGGCAATGACCGGCTGAGCGGCGGCGACGGCAGCGATCTTTTGGCGGGCGGCGACGGGCGCGACCGGTTGTTCGGCCAATCGGGCAATGATGTTCTGGTGGGCGGGGCCGGAAACGACGTGCTGAGTGGCGGCTGGGGCGCGGATGCGCTGTTTGCAGGGTCCGGTGCGGATAGCCTGAAAGGGGGGGCGGGCAATGATCTGCTGGTGTCACTGGACCGGCCCGATGGCGGGTTGAGCGAAACGATGACCACAAACCTGCATGCGCGCATGGACCGGATGTTCCCTGATGCCAGTGCAGACCAGACGGCGCGGTTCCGGTCTGACATGCAGTCGTGGCACAACGAAATTGGTCGCGACACGCTGATCGGCGGCGATGGGGCCGATACCATGCTGGGCGATGACGGCGATCAATTGACCGGCGGGGCCGGGCGCGACACCTTTGCCGGGGTGGCCCGCACATCCTCGGGTGCGCCGACGGTGGTGACCGATTTCCGGGCGGGCGAGGATGTCGTGCTGGTTTATGTTGCCGACCCGGCCACCTCGACGATCAGTTTCAACACAAGGCTGGTGCCCGGCAGCACGACCGTAGTCGTCAACGGGGTGCCGGTTTCGGTGTTGCAGGGCACGCAGCCATCGGCGGCGCTGACGTCATCGGTGCGGCTGGCGGTGGCGTGATGCCGCGCCGCTGCGGGCCCGTGGCGGCGTGACAAGCGGCGCGGTCTGCGCCATGGTTGGGCCAGCACAGGAGGCCCGCCATGGATGACCAGACCCGTATCGCGCTTGAAGCCGCCGCCTTTCGCGCGCTGGTCCATCACCTGATGGAAAAGCGCCCCGATGTGCAGAACATCGACCTGATGAATCTTGGCGGGTTCTGCCGCAACTGCCTGAGCCGCTGGTATCAGGAGGCAGCGGTGGCGCAGGGCATTGACATGACCAAGGATGCCGCGCGCGAGATCGTGTATGGCATGCCTTATGCCGATTGGGTGGCGCGCCATCAGGTTGCGGCGAGTGATGACAAGAAAGCCGCCTTCGAGGTGGCGTTGCGTCAAAATGTTGGCGAGCCGGGCTGACACCCGTTTCCAGACCATGCACAGACTGGCCGTAAGGGCCGCATTGTTGCCTGCGGCAACAAGCCCATTCCTATTCCTTGACTCCTATCCTTTGGTCTAGGCAATTCTGTCAAAGGTGTGGCGGAATGTGGGGCTTATCATGTTGGAATTGCTTTTTCTCTTGCCGTTGGTGCTGCTGGGCGTGCTGTTCACGGGCGGCGGGTCGGATGACGGGGATGATGACGCGCAACCCCCGCGTGGTACCGAGCTGGATGATTCAATCGAAGGTTTCAACGGCCCCGATGATTTGCGGGCGCTGGGCGGCGATGACACGGTGTCGGGCGGCAATGGCAATGACCTGCTGTGGGGCGGCGCCGATGATGATGACCTGTCGGGCGACAATGGCCGCGATAGGCTGAATGGCGAGGATGGCCTTGACACCTTGGCCGGTGGCGCGGGCAACGACACGCTGAACGGCGGCGCGGGCGATGATGACCTGACGGGCAACGGCGGCGATGATTCGCTGTCTGGCGGGCTGGACGATGACCGCCTGTCGGGAGATGACGGCAACGATACCCTGTTTGGCAATGATGGCGATGACACATTCCTTGGCGGTGGCGGCGACGATTCGCTTTTGGGTGGCATCGGGCTTGATCTGATGGATGGCGGTGTCGGCAACGACATCATGGATGGCGGCGAAAGCAACGACACGCTTCTGGGTCTGTTTGGCCGCGACTCGCTGCTGGGTGGCACGGGCAATGACTCGCTGGATGGTGGCGATGATGATGACGTGCTGAATTCGGGCGGCGGCGGTGGCAACACGCTGATCGGCGGCAACGGCAATGACCTGCTGCTGTTTGACGACGGGGCGGGCACGGCGGACCTTGGCAATGGCAACGACACACTGGATGCCGTGGCGGCGGCCAGTGGCGTGGCGGGTCTGGGCGGGTCTGGCGATGACGTGCTGAACGGCGGTGTTGGTCGGGACACGTTCGATGGCGGCGCAGACAATGACCGGATCATTTCGCTTGGTGGGGCGGATCTGCTCTCGGGCGGGGAGGGCGATGACTCGCTGTTCGGAGGTCTGGACAATGACACGCTGAATGGTGGCGTGGGCAATGACCAACTGTTTGGGTCTGAGGGCAACGACAGTCTGGACGGAGGAATTGGCGATGACGCATTGTTCGGCGGCGGAGGCAGTGACTCGCTCTTTGGCGGATCGGGCAATGACACGCTGAGTGCTAGTGTCGGCAACAGTGTACTGGATGGCGGGCAGGGCGAAGACTCGATCGACGCCGGACTGGGCGAGACCGTCAGCGGTGGCAGCGGTGCCGACGTGATCGCGACCGAGATCAACGCCAGCGATCCGGACACCGATGCGATGATCGTGACCGATTTTGTGCCGGGGCTGGACCAGTTGCAAATCGTGGCCTTTGGTGCACCGGGGGCCCCGACGACGCCGGTGCTGACATTTGTTGCCGTGACCGGCGGTACCGAGGTGGTGATCGATGGCCAGACGGCGGCTGTTCTGCAGGGGGTGACGCCGTCGCAGATGTCAGCGTCTGACGTGGAGATCTTGCGCGAGTTCGAGCCAACGTAACCCAAGCCGGGTGCGCCGTGTGGGCGCACCCGAAGGCCCGGTTCAGATGGCCGCTTTGCGCATTTCGTCCAGATAGATTTCGCGCAGGCGGGGCACGGTTTTGCCAACGGCGCCTGTGCCGATGGCTTTGCCGTCAATCTCGACCACCGGCATCACGAAGGCCGAGGCCGAGGTGATGAATGCCTCATCTGCGTCTTGTGCTTCGGCGATGGAGAAGTTGCGTTCCTCGACCTCCATCTGCGCTTCGCTTGCGAAACGCAAAACGGCGGCGCGGGTGATGCCGTGCAGGATGTCATGCGACAGTGCGCGGGTGATGATGCGGTTGCCCTTGACGATATAGGCGTTGTTCGAGGTGCCTTCGGTGACCATGCCATCTTCGACGAACCAGCTGTCATCGACATGGGCGGCCTTGGCCATCATCTTGGCCATGGAGGGGTAGAGAAGCTGCGTCGTCTTGATGTCACGCCGACCCCAGCGCATGTCGGGCACAGAAATCACCTTCCAGCCGGTTTTCGCGGCGGGGCTGTCGGCAAGGCCGGGTTTGTTCTGGCTGAACAGCACCACAGTGGGCGGCAGATCGGCGGGCGGATAAGCGAAATCGCGGTCGCCGGGGTTGCCGCGCGTGACCTGCAGATAGATCATCCCATCGACGATGCTGTTGCGGGCCACCACCTCGCGGAAGATGGCCAGCCATTCGGCATCGGTATGCGGGTTCGTCATGTCGAGTTCCGACAGTGAGCGGCCAAGGCGGACACAATGGCCGTCGAAATCGATCAACTTGCCGTCAAGGACCGAGGTCACCTCATACACGCCATCGGCCATCAGGAAACCCCGGTCAAAGATGGATACGGTGGCTTCGTGTTCGGGCAGGTAGTGGCCGTTGACATAGACGGTGCGGGTCATGGTGCTCTCGCTGTTGCGGGTCAGTGTTTCACGATCGGTGACGGTAGGGCTGGCGGGACTGAGTCAGGAAGGTCGGGGCAGCCCACCGTGGCGATCCACGTTTCGAACCTGTCATAAGGCCATTCAAGGTGGCTGGAAAGCGTCACCAGCAACAACTCTGTCCGGCCTATGCGCGGCGACACGATCAGGGCCTGTTGCAGGCGTTGGCCGTTTTCGTCACGCGTTGGGGTGGTCAGGCGGTAGGACAGGCCGGGGCGAATGTCCCTGATGGGGCCGGTATAGGGGGCTGGCCAGACAAAGGGTGTGGCCGTGCCGGGGGTTGTGTCAATGGTCAGAGACGTGGCGGACAGCCAGAAGCCGGGATGTTCCCATGCGGCGCTGCTGCCGTTGTCGACAGGCCAGGCATAGGCGGGGCGGCTGATCGACCAGGATGAGAATATCTGTTGGTGGATCAGGCGCTTGCGATAGCCGATGCCATTATCGGCCGGTGGGCTTTCGCTGGTCTGGTGGTGGTCGTATTCCTGCAAGGCCTGTTGCAGGTCGGCGGGAATGGGGTGGCCAAGACGGCCCAGCCATGCGCGGTTATGGGCGATCTGGGCCTGCGTGCGCCGGTCCTGTTCCGAAACGGGTGGGCGCCATTCGGCGGTTTGCCAAAGCTGTGCCCGCAACAGCCGTTCGACCGTTTGCGCCGTCAATCCGGCATCCCACCACGGAAAGAAACTGGCCGCTGCGGCCAGTTGATGTGGTTCGGACAAGGCCATGTGGTCATCGGGCCATGTTGCAGGAAAAAGGCCCATCGGGCCGCCGATCTGGCCCGCGACATGACCCAACCCGAGCGGCACGCAAAGGCCCTGTGACTGTGTCCCGGTTGCTGCCATTTGCTGCGCGACACCGGCCAGCGAGGTCAGAAACCCAGCCATGGTGGCTTGCAGGGCGGCAAAGTCGCGGGTCTGGGCGAAGCCGGTTTCATCCAGCGGGGTGCCGTCGGTGGCGGTCCAGCCCCATGTGATTTTCAGCTGTTCTGCCAGATGGTCAAGCAGATCGACCACTGCCGCATGAAACCCCGGCCCAGTGTTGGAACTGCGAAAGCCTGCGGTCAACCGGGTATCGGAGGCGGTAAAAACAATCGGATCGGCCACGGGCACGAGGAGCACGGCCAGCTTTTCATCGGGTTGCGGCGCGGTTGTGCACACAGGGCCAAGGCCCTGCGACAGTGCCCAGTCTTGCGTCAGGGTTTCGATGGCGCGCAGGGTTTGCGGCCCCGACATCCGCATCAGCAGGCGTCTGGGCAGGGCGGTGCAGAGGGCGGTGGCGTCGATCCCCATGGATCAGCCCCAGAGTTGCGCGGTTGGCGGGTGGATGCCGCGTTCATCGAACAGCAGCGGGTTGTCGCGGTCCTGGGCCAGCAAGAGCGGTCCGTCAAGGTCTGTGAAAGCGGCCCCTTGGGCGAGGATCGTGGCAGGGGCCATGGCAAGGCTGCTGCCGACCATGCAGCCGACCATGATGCCAAAGCCCATAGCTTGCGCCTGTAGTTTCAGCGCAAGGGCTTCGGTCAGGCCGCCGGTTTTGTCGAGCTTGATGTTGACCACATCGTATTTGCCGCGCAGGGCGTTGAGGCTGCTGCGGTCGTGGCAGGATTCATCGGCGCAGACCGGCAGAGGGCGGGCGATTTCGGCCAGCATGTCATCGGATGCGGCGGGAAGCGGCTGTTCCACCAATGCCACGCCCATGGCCACAAGGCGCGGGGCGAGGTCGGCGTAGACCTCGGGCGTCCAGCCTTCGTTCGCGTCGATGACCAGGGTGCTGCGGGGGGCGCCCTGCCTGACGGCTTCCAGACGCGGCATGTCATCGGGGGTGCCAAGCTTGATCTTCAGCACGGGGCGGTGGGCATGGGCGGCGGCCTGAGCGCGCATCGCCTCGGGCGTGTCCAGCGACAGGGTAAAGGCGGTGACCACGGGGCGCGGGGCGGGCAACGAGAGGAGATCCCAGACACGCTTGCCTGCGGACTTGGCCGCCAGATCCCACAGCGCGCAATCGAGTGCGTTGCGGGCCGCGCCGGGGGGCATGTCACGCGCAAGGCTTTCGCGGCTGATCCATGGGGCTTGGGCGGCGATGGTGGCCATCACCTCGGCCACGGTTTCGCCGTAGCGGGCATAGGGCACAGCCTCGCCGCGGCCGATGATGCCGTCGCGGGTGATCTGGGCGGTCACCACCTGCGCCGTTGTCTTGGACCCGCGCGAGATGGTGAAGGTCCGCGCCAGCGGAAAGGTATCGGCTGTGACCTGGATCATGCCGGGTTTGTCGCCCGTTCGCCCAAGGCATGCAAGGTGGCTTGTGCGGCAAACAGGCGGGCCGAGATGTTGACATCGCCCCAAGATGCCTCGGGCCAATGTTGGCCGGTTCGGGCATCTTCCAGCGCCCAGCCGTCGGGGGACAGGTGCAGGGCGATGGGGTGCACGGTGATGGGGGTGGGGGTTCGCGCCTGTAGCCGCACGATGCGGCCTTGCCGGACGGCGGTGGCGAGGGCGGTGCGCCGACTGTCTGGTTTGGGCGCGGGGGAGGCCTGCGGAAACAGGCGCGCCATCTGTGCCATGCGGGCGCGGGTGCGGTCGGGGAAGGCTTCGCGCACCTTGGCCTGCGCGCGGCGCCCGGCTTCGGCCAGACCAAGGTGGTGCAGGTCAGGTGGCACATGGGTCAGGATCAGCGCCATGGCATCCGCCTCGGCCGTATCCAGACCGGTCAGGCGGGTGCGGTAGTCGAACCCAAGCTCGACCCCGCCTTGTGCGCCGCGATGCATGATGACGGGCAGGCCTGCCTCGGTCAGGGCATCAACATCGCGCAGGATGGTGCGGCGCGACACCTCCAGCGTGCGGGCCAGCGTGGCGCAGCTTTGCCGCCCCCGGTTTTGCAGGATCATCAGCATGTGCAAAAGCCGCGCGGCGCGCATGGCTGGCCCCATATATGACCAAAGACGTCACATATGGCGCGCTAAGGTTGATTCGGTCCAGTGATGCGGGGCCAGTGAAAGGGGTGCGTGATGGCGATGGTGACCTTTGGCAGCGGCGAAAAGGATGATCCTTGGTTGCTGAAAACCCCATCATTGGGGTCAGAGTTTCAGGCGTGGAAGGATATGGCGGCTAATCCGGCGCGGCTGGTGGTGCAGGTGGGCAGCACGCAACTGAGCTATCAGTGGCGCGGGGTGGCGGATTGCCATGCGATGCTGAAAGCGGCGGGCGATTGGGTTGATCTGGGCAATGCCGATGAGGGAAAGCCAACGCCAGACGCGTCCATCGAGGCTTGGGCGCGCAGCGAGGGGAACCCGGTGGGGGGCTATTACGGCCTGCGAAAAGGCTACCGCGGGCGGTTTGCCAATTATGTGACCCCGGTGATGGAACTGCTGGGGCTGATCGAATTGGAGCACAAGCCCAAGGGCAACCGCGCGCGCGCGCTGTAGTGCAGCAATTTTGCTGCATGTGCAAACGTAGCGTTGCATGCTGCGGCGCAATATAATAACCGTTCAGCGCAGATTGCCGACATTTCCTTGCCCCAAGGTGCGCTGATGAGCTTTCGTATCCAACCCGCCCCGCCTGCCCGCCCGAACCGTTGCCAGTTGTTCGGCCCCGGTTCGCGGCCTGCTCTGTTTGAAAAGATGGCGGCGAGTGCGGCGGATGTGGTGAACCTTGATCTGGAAGATTCGGTGGCCCCATCCGACAAGGACAGTGCGCGCGCCAATGTCATCGCGGCGATTGATGCGGTGGACTGGGGACGCAAGACACTGAGCGTGCGGATCAACGGGCTGGACACGCCGTTTTGGTATCGTGATGTGGTTGACCTGTTGGAGCAGGCGGGCGACCGGCTGGACCAGATCATGATCCCCAAGGTGGGTTGTGCAGCGGATGTCTATGCCGTGGATGCACTGGTGACGGCGGTGGAGCGGGCGAAGGGGCGGGTCAAGCCGATCAGCTTTGAGGTCATCATCGAGAGTGCGGCAGGGATTGCCCACGTGGAGGAGATTGCCGCCAGCAGCCCGCGCTTGCAGGCGATGTCGCTGGGCGCGGCAGATTTTGCGGCAAGCATGGGGATGCAGACGACGGGCATCGGCGGGACGCAGGCGAATTATTACATGCTGCAGGATGGCGCGCGGCATT
This sequence comes from Rhodobacter sp., assembly GCA_027484145.1. Classification (GTDB taxonomy): domain Bacteria; phylum Pseudomonadota; class Alphaproteobacteria; order Rhodobacterales; family Rhodobacteraceae; genus Pseudotabrizicola. The sequence goes on along the minus strand of JAIXUH010000019.1, from coordinate 17,408 downwards.
GGTCGGACCCGTGGCATTGGGCGCAGGCGGCGATTGTGGCGGCCTGCCGGACCCATGGCATCCTGCCCGTCGATGGCCCGTTCGGCGATTTTTCCGATGATGAGGGGTTCCGCGCGCAGGCACGGCGGTCGGCCACTTTGGGCATGGTGGGCAAATGGGCGATCCACCCCAAGCAGGTGGCGCTGGCCAATGAGGTGTTCACGCCGAGTGACGCAGCCGTGGCCGAGGCCCGAGAGATTCTGGCCGCGATGGAGGCCGCAAAGGCGCGGGGCGAGGGGGCAACCGTCTATAAGGGCCGCTTGGTGGACATCGCCAGCATAAAGCAGGCCGAGGTGATCGTACGGCAGTTCGAAATGATGGCACGCTGACGATTGAATCGTTGACAGAACGCTGCCATTGCGGGCAGGGTCCGTTCACCAAAGCGTCATAATCGGGCGGTTTGAAAAGAATACCCGCGCGGTATGGGGAGAGGAGGCCCTGTATCGCACCTTGGGGGAGGATGCACGCCCCGTGGCCCGGCCACGGGGCGCTGCTGTTTCCGGGGGTCAGGGCAACAGGGTGCCAGCCTTCATTTCCGCCAGCACGCGCCGCATCATAAGCCCGATCTCTATGAACTGCGGCGGCACAGGCTGCGGCTGTGCCCAGCCGGCAGGGTCTTCCGAGAGGTCGATGTAAGCGGTGCGGTAGACCAGATTGGCGGTGGTATCGCGGATGGCCAGATCGCAGGAGAAAAAGCTGGTGGTCGCAAAGCGCTGGCACGTTGCTGCGTAAAGAAAGCCCTGCGCGTCGGCCTTGTTTGTGCGCGCGATAGCCAGAGACGGGTCGTTGCTGGCGGGCCGGGCGATATCCATCTTGTCGCCGGTTGCAGCGCTTGCCTGTGGCAGTTTTGCGCTGCCGGGAAGGCTGTTCCACGTGTCGCGGATGGGTTCAAGGCGCAGAATGGCAATCCCATCCTGATCGTCCAATCCGTGAATGCGTCGGAGGATTGGTTTGGACCGCGTGTCTAACGCGGCGACAAACTGAACCACCCTCACATCGTAGGGCGGCTGGCCATACTCGGGCGGGATGCAAAAGAAGGGGGGTGGGTTGAATTGTGTCTGCCGCCCAATTTCATTGGGGAGGTATTGGCCGGGTTGCGGCTGTGCAAGGCGCACGGTGGCCAGACCGTTCGCTGGGACCGTCAGGGTATGATCGCCAAGGCGGACGGGCAGCATCGTCAGCCGTGTACAGGCAGCCAGACGCGCGGCTTCGGCCTCCTTCTGTTGCTCCATTCGGGCAGGAACGACCAGTTGGCAATAGCCCAGCAATAAGAGCGGCACGCCAAGCGCCGCCAGTGAGAACGCAAGCAGCACGGCCCGGCCAATGGCAGCGATGACATCCTGCAGGAACGTTGTCTGGGGCTTGGGGCGTTGGAACCTCATGGGGGAAGGATGCCGCCGAACCTGCGCGGGAACAAGGCCTGCGCAGGTTCGGCGGTGGGGTGGTCAGCGCAGGGGCACGCAGATTTCGGTCAAGAGATCTTCGGGTGCGGTGTCCATGGGCGAGTTCAAGTAAACCTCAAACGGGGGGGTGTCGCCGGGAACCTCGCCCGAGGTGGGCAGCCATGACGAATAAAGCTGGTCATAGGCGGCGGGAAGCCCGGCATAGGGGCCTTTGAACGTCAGCACGGCATGGCGGCCTGCGGGCAGGCTGACCTGTTCCAGCGGCGGGTCAATCTGCGGCGACCCGGTCAGTTCAAACGCGGCATGGCTGTGCAGTTCGGCAGCGGGGGTTGAGGAGGGGTCGTCATAATAGACGCCGATCATGCTGCGGGCATGGGCGAACAGCCCGCGCGCGGCCATGGTGCCGGACAGCTTTTCGAAAGCCCGGTTGATCTCATGGTAAGGGCCGGTGTGTGGCATGGCGACAAGCTGGCGCGCGGGTTCGTCGCGGACAATGACAGGGTGCATCAGGGGCAATCCTTTCTGAATGATCGGGGGTTGAATGCGAAAATCGCGGCGGGAGCGAAACCGGGCGGGCGATTGGCCATACATTTCCGTAAAGCTGCGGGTGAAGCTGGCGGCATCGGCATAGCCGACCGCGACCGCCAGTTTCGCGATGTCCGGTGCCCCCGTCGACAATTCGACCGCCGCGCGGTGCAAGCGGGCGCGGCGCACCGTCTGGGCCAATGTCTCGCCCGTCATGGTGCGGTAGATCCGGTGCCAGTGAAAGCGGCTCATCGCGGCCACATCAGCCAGCGTATCCAGCGAAAGATCATCGCCGGTGTGGGTGTGGATGTGATCCAGCACGCGCATCAGACGGGCTTCGTAGGGGTGGGTCATCGCGGTGTCCTTTGGTTTCGCCCGCCCTTGATGCCCGGACACGGCTTTGCAAGTCTTGCCGAGTTGCATCCGTGATCGGTCAAGGCCATATAGGGGCAAGTCTTGTGGAGTATGCCATGAACTATCTGGAATTCGAAAAGCCGCTGGCCGAGATTGAAGGCAAGGCCGAGGAACTGCGGGCCATGGCGCGCGGAAATTCCGGCATGGACGTGGCGAAAGAGGCCGAGGCGCTGGACCGCAAGGCCGATATCATGCTGAAGGACCTGTACAAGGACCTGACGCCTTGGCGCAAATGTCAGGTGGCCCGCCACCCGGACCGCCCGCATTGCAAGGATTACATCGACGCTTTGTTCAACGAGTTCACGCCGTTGGCGGGGGACCGGAACTTTGCCGAGGATCATGCTGTGATGGGGGGCCTTGCGCGGTTCAACGACACGCCGGTGGTGCTGATCGGGCATGAAAAGGGCAATGACACCAAAAGCCGGATCGAGCGGAATTTCGGGATGGCGCGGCCCGAAGGCTATCGCAAGGCCATTCGCCTGATGGAGATGGCGGACCAGTTCCGCCTGCCGGTGATCACGCTGGTGGATACGCCCGGTGCCTATCCGGGCAAGGGTGCGGAGGAGCGTGGGCAGGCCGAGGCGATTGCGCGCAGCACGCAAAAGTGCCTTGAGATCGGCGTGCCGCTGATTTCGGTGGTGATCGGTGAAGGCGGGTCGGGCGGGGCGGTGGCCTTTGCGACGGCGAACCGCGTGGCGATGCTGGAGCATTCGGTCTATTCGGTGATCAGTCCCGAAGGCTGTGCGTCGATCCTGTGGAAAGACGCCGAAAAGATGCGCGAAGCGGCCGAAGCGCTGCGCCTGACCGCGCAAGACCTGCAAAAGCTGGGCGTGATCGACCGGATCATCAAGGAACCCTTGGGTGGCGCGCAGCGTGGGCGCAAGGAAACCATCGAGGCGGTCGGCAAGGGCATCGAGGCGATGCTGAAAGAGCTTGTCGGCAAGAAGCCCGAGGCGCTGATCAAGGACCGCCGCAACAAGTTTCTGGACATGGGGTCCAAGGGGCTGGCGGCCTGAGCCGCGGGTCCGGGCCTGCTTTTGCTATGGTTGCCGACGCTGCTGCCTTTGTGCCACGGTAACAACGCGCATGGCCCCACCGGGCCATGGCGCGTCGGGCGGTTTGCCGTCGTTTGCCGGGCGGATCTGTGGCAGGATAGAGTAATGATTGCGCGCGCCTTTGGATTCTTGTTGCTGTCCGCGTTGCCTTTGGCGGCGGGTGGTACGCTGGACGGGCGGATCGTGACGCTGAACGTCGAGACGTGGAACAACGATCTTTTGCCGTTCTTTGTGAGCGAAGGGCGTACGGTCACGGTGGGCGCGGATGTGGAGTTCGACATGCTGCCCGAGGGGCGCACGGTCGGGTTCGATGTGGTGCCGGTGCGGGTGGAAATCCGGCCGACGCGGATCGAGTTTTCCTATGGCGAAGAGGTTGGCCGCTTTCTGGACGCGCCGTTCAACGGTTATGTCCTGCGCTTTGCGGTCGAGTGCGCGCTGATCGAAGGGGCGAAGATTGACCCTGCGGGCACGACCATGCCGGTGGCGGATGCCGATATCCGCAGCGATGGCGGGGCGTTGTTTATTGATGTGGCCGGGCTGGACTATGGGCCAAAGGCCAAGCTGGCGATTGATCTGGCTGTGTCAGACTGTCTGCTGGGATAATCCGGGCCCTACCACATGGTTTTGGCGGCGCGGGCGGGCCATGATGCATCATAGGCCGCACCGTCAATACCGCCTTCGGTGATGTCGCGCAGCATGTCACCCACGCTGGGCAGGCCCTGCGACTGGTCGCCGCCAGTCCACAATTCGGCGCGGATCAGGGCGCGGGCGCATTGGGAATAGACCTCGGCCACGGTAACGACGATCACGGTGCGGGGTTGCTTGCCGCCACGGGCAAAGCTGGCACGCAAGGGTTCGTCATCGGTGATGATGGCGTGGCCGTTGACGCGCATGGCGGTGTTGGAGCCCGCGACCAGAAACATCAGGCTGACGCGGCCATCGCGGACGATGTTGCGCAGGCTGTCGATGCGTTCGTTGCCCTGCCAGTCGGGCAGCAGCAGGGTGTGGTCATCATGCACGCGAACCACGGGGCCGTCATCGCCGCGCGGGCTGCCATCGGTGCCTTCGGGGCCGGCCGTGGTGAGCACGCAAAAACGCGACCGTTCGATGAAGGCACGGTAGGTGGGGATCAGGCGGGGCGAAACCTTGCGGGTGGCGGCCTGTCCGGGGGTGCCATAAAGGCTGTGCAGCGCGTCAAGCGAGGTGATCGGGGTCATCGGGGGGCCTTTTGAAAACCAGCCTCGGCCAGCAGGGCATCGGAGGCGGTTTCGATGTCATCCTCAAGGCGGCGCATGAAATCGGGCACGGCAAGGCCGGGCTCGATCCGGGGCAGAAAATCGACCACGGCCAGACCGGGTTTGCGATAGATGCCGCGCTTTGGCCAGAACACGCCCACATTGGTGGCGACGGGCACACAGGGCTGTTCAAGCTGTTGATACAAAAGGCCCGTGCCGACCTTGTAGGGCCGCGCCTCGCCGGGAGCGACGCGGGTGCCTTGGGGGTAGATGATCAATTGGCCGGGGTCGGTGGTGCCTTTGGCGACATCGGCTTTCATCTTGGAAATGGCGGCGCCGCGTTTGCCGCGATCCACCGGCACGCAGCCGATTCGCAGGGCATATTGGCCCAGAAAGGGCGCATACACCAACTCACGCTTCATGATGAACTTGCCGCGCGGCACGGCGTGAAAGATCAGCAGGATGTCGAAGAAGCTTTGATGTTTGGCGGCAATTACCACCTCATCCGTGGGTGGGGTGCCGCGCACTTCGGAGCGCAGGCCGCACAGGATGCGGGCGGTAAAGATGATCCAGCGGCAGAAGGTATGGCAGGCGGCAAAGGCCCCTTCGCGCGACACCAGCGCCCAAGGGGCAAAGACCACGGCCATGATCGCCATCGCCAGATACATCTGGATGACAAAGACCAGCGACAGGACCCAGCGGACGGCGAACATCAGGTCAAACCCCTTAGCGTGCGAAAGGCCGCAAAGCGCGTGGCGGCAAAGGCGACGATGGCGGCCAGAGGCGGCAGGATCAGCGGCAACAGCCAGCCTACGCCTTGAAAGCCAAGCCCTGTCAGAAAGCCGCCCGCCTCATCCGCGCGGGGAAGAAGGGCCACGCCCAGCATGGCCACCACAGTGCCGATGGCGGCCCCCGACAGGGCGCGCAGCGTGAAACGGCGCACAAAGGCGCGGGCGATGTAACTGTCCTTGGCGCCTACCAGGCGCAGCACGCGGATCACCTGCAGGTTGGCCGACAGCGCAGCATTGGCGGCAAGTGTGATCATGGCCCCCATGGTTCCAGCGATCAGCACCAGCGACAGCAGGCCCAAAAGGCGCAGGCGATCGGCGGCTAGTGCCAGAGGGCGGCGCCAGCGGGTATGGTCATCCAGCACCGCACCCGGTGCCTCGGCGGTCAGGCGTTGGCGCAGGCCTTCGCCATCATAGCCTTCGGGGCCTTCGGTTACCTCGATCAGGCGGGGCAAGGGCAGGGCATCGACGGGCAGGTCGGGGCCGAACCATGGCTCCAGCAGGGCGCGCTGTTCTTCGGCAGAGAGCGCGCGCGAGGAGGCGATGCCCGGTGTAGTGGACAACAGCGCCAGCACGGCGGCGACCTGCGTTTCCATCTGTTCGGGCGGGGCCGAGATGCGGATGGTGGCGGTGCCATCCAGCGCATCTTGCCAGCGGTCGGCCAACCGCCCCGAGGCGAGCGACAGCGCAAGCGCGAACACCGCCAGAAAGGCCATGGCGGCAGCGCTGAACAGGGTCAGTTGCGCGGTAAAGCCCGAAGGCGGCACAACCCGGTCGGAGTGGCGGTCAGACGGCATGAGCATGGCAAAGGGGTTTTGCATCACAGGTCTGCCCCGGCCAGTTGCACGCGGCGGTTCTTGATCCGCAACACCCGTGCGGCCACCTGCGCCTTGGCCTGACGGATCAGGTTCAGGTCATGGGTGGCGATCAGGATGGTCTTTCCCATGCGGTTCAACTCGACCAGCAGCGACAGAAGGCGCAGCGACAATTCCCAATCCAGGTTGCCAGTGGGTTCATCGGCCAAGAGCACATCGGGGCCCATGATGATGGCCCGCGCCAGTGCCGCGCGCTGCCGTTCGCCGCCCGACAATTGCGGCGGCAGGGCATCACCCAGTGCGCCAAGGCCGACCCAGCCCAGAAGATCGGTCAGATCGCGCGCCTCGCCCGTGCGGCCGGCGACGGTCAGCGGCAGGCTGACATTGGCGGCAAGGGGAAGGTGGTCCAGAAACTGGCAATCCTGATGCACAACGCCGATGCGGCGGCGGGTCATGGCGATGTCGTCGCGCGACAGGCTGCGCACCTCGCGGTCGAAAATGGTGACGCGGCCCGAGGTGGGCTTCAGTTCGGCATAGGCCAGTTTCAGCAGCGTGGTCTTGCCCGCCCCCGAAGGCCCGGTCAGAAAATGGAACGACCCCGGCGCAAGCCGGAGCGAAACTTCGGACAGAAGTTCGCCGCCGCCGTAATTGTAAGCCACGTTGTCAAAGGCAATCACGGGGGCGCACCTGTTTGAATCCGGCGGCAGAATTGCCCAAAGCCACGGCAGATTCAATCGGATGTGTTGCCAAGTTAACCACAAACCCTTGGCCCGAGTGGATATCGTTGCTACAACAACAACCAAACCCCTGACTGCTGGGGGAGGGACCGGGTGAAATGCGTCTGATTTGTCCGAATTGTGATGCCCAGTATGAGGTAGATGACGGCGCGATCCCCGAGGCGGGGCGCGACGTGCAATGTTCCAACTGTGGCCATGCCTGGTTCCAGATGCCCGAGGTCTTGCGCCCGGCCGAGAATGCAGACCTGTACCGAGAGCCCGATCCTGCGCCCGATCCTGAGGTGCTGGCCGCGTTGCAGCAGGGTGAGCCAGAGCAAGAGGCTGTGACTGCGCCTGCACCAGAGATGCCGGATGACCCCGCACCGGTGGCTGAGGCGGAAGCCGCGCCTGACGCCGAGGCGGACGGGCCGCCGCTGCCGTCGCGGGCGATTGATGAAAGCGTCTTGGCCGTGTTGCGCGAAGAGGCCGAGCGTGAGGCCAATGCGCGCCGTGCCGATGCCCGCCGCGCTGATGCTGGAGGGCTGGAGTTGCAGGGCGATCTTGGCCTGCCGCCGCCCGTACAGGCCGTTGCCGCCGCAGCCCCGGTACTGACCGAGGCGGAACGCCGGATTGCCGCGCTGAAGGGCAAGCCGGTGCCGCCGCCGAAACCGGCTGCGCGACGTGATCTGTTGCCCGATATCGAAGAGATCAACTCGACCCTGCGCCCCAGCGAGCGCGCCGAGACGATGGACGAGTTTTCGATGAGCGGGACGGATGATGCCCCGGCGCGCACCTCGGGCTTTCGGTCTGGGTTCTTTATGGTGATCCTGATCGCCGTTCTGGTGGTGGCGCTGTATCTGATGGCCCCGCGGATTGCCGAACAGATGCCGGGCACTGCCAGCACGATGGCGGCCTATGTCGCGGCGGTGGATGCCGCGCGGGCGTGGCTGGATGGTCTGATCCGTGGCGCGACCAGCTTGTTGAACGGGTTGACCGGCGGCGCCTGACGCGCCGTGACGCCGCGTCGGGGGTGACAAGACGGATGGGGCGGGCCATGCTGACCGCCACGCCGGAGGACGCCATGACCACTTTTCCGCATCTGCTTGCGCCGCTTGATCTGGGCCATGTCACGCTGAAAAATCGCGTGCTCATGGGGTCGATGCATACAGGGCTGGAGGAAACCGGCGACTGGGGGCGGGTGGCTGCGTTTTATGCCGCGCGCGCTGCCGGGGGTGTGGGCCTGATCGTGACGGGCGGCATGGCGCCGAACCGCGAGGGGGGCGTGTTTCCGGGGGCGGCGGGTCTGTTCAGCGACGCCGACATTCGCAACCACCGGCAGGTGACTGACCGGGTGCATGACCATGACGGCCGCATTGCCATGCAGATCCTGCATGCGGGGCGCTATGCCTATGGCAAGGAATGCGTGGCACCGTCGGCGGTGAAATCGCCGATCTCGCCCTTTGTGCCGACCGCGCTGGATGAGGCGGGGATCGAAAAGCAGATTGCCGATATCGTGACCGCCGCCACCCGCGCGCAGGAGGCGGGCTATGACGGGGTCGAGATCATGGGGTCGGAAGGGTATTTCCTGAACCAGTTTCTGGTGCGGCATACCAACCGGCGCGAGGACCTCTGGGGCGGTGCGTTCGAGAACCGTGCACGGCTGCCGGTCGAGGTGGTGCGGCGGGTGCGGGCGGCGGTGGGGCCGGAGTTCATCATCATCTATCGCATCAGCCTGATTGATCTGGTGCCCGATGGCAGCACATGGGACGAGGTGGTGTGGCTGGCCCGTGCGATTGCGGCGGCGGGGGCCACGATCCTGAACACGGGGATTGGCTGGCATGAGGCGCGGGTGCCGACGATTGCTACCAGCGTGCCGCGCGCGGCCTTTACTTGGCTGACCGCACGTCTGCGGCCCGAGGTGTCGATCCCGGTGATCACGTCAAACCGCATCAACACGCCTGCGGTGGCCGAAGCTGTGCTGGCCGCTGGTCAGGCGGATATGGTTTCCATGGCGCGGCCCTTTCTGGCGGATGCCGATTTCGTGGCCAAGGCCGCGGCGGGGCGGGCGGATGAGATTGCGCCCTGCATCGCCTGCAATCAGGCCTGTCTGGACCATACGTTCAGCGGCAAGTTGACCAGTTGCCTTGTGAACCCGCGCGCCTGCCATGAAACCGAGCTGACCTATGCCCCGGCGGCGGTGGTCAAGCGGGTGGCGGTGGTGGGGGCCGGGCCTGCTGGCATGATGACGGCAATCGTTGCGGCGACGCGCGGCCACGACGTGACGCTGTTTGACCGTGCCGCACGGGTGGGCGGGCAGTTGCATCTGGCGGCAAGCGTGCCGGGCAAGGAAGAGTTTCGCGGCCTGATCGACTGGTTTGCCACCATGCTGGACAAGACGGGCGTGGCGCTTCGGCTGGGTCAGCAGGCCGAGGTTACCGATCTGTCGGGGTTTGACGAGGTGGTTGTGGCCACCGGCGTTGTGCCGCGCGACCCCGAGATTGCCGGGCAGGACCGGGCGCTGAGTTACATCGATGTGCTGAAGGGCGCCCCCGTGGGGCCGCGTGTTGCGATCATCGGCGCGGGTGGCATCGGCTTTGATGTGGCCGAGTTTCTGGTGCATCACGGCGTGTCGCCCACCGAAGATGCGGCGCTGTGGTTCCGCGAATGGGGTGTGGGCGATCCGGCCGTGGTTGCGGGCGGGCTGGCCGCCGAAGGGCCGCGCCCCGATGCCCCCGCGCGTGAGGTCTGGCTGTTGCAGCGCAAGGCGGAAAAGCCTGGGCGCAAACTGGGCAAGACGACGGGTTGGATTCACCGTGCGGCCCTTGCGATGAAGGGCGTGCGGATGCTGGGGGGCGTGACCTACAAGGCCATCACCGAGGATGGCCTTGTGGTCGCGCGGGATGGCGTTGACGAGGTTTTGCCGGTCGATACTGTCGTGCTGTGCGCCGGGCAATTGCCCGACCGAGGGCTGGCCGATGCGCTGACCGCCGCAGGGATTGCGGCGCATGTGATCGGCGGGGCCGATGTTGCAGCGGAACTGGACGCAAAGCGCGCCATTGATCAGGGCGCGCGGCTGGCGGCGCGGCTGTAGCGGGCAGACAGGGACCCATCCGAAAGGATGGTTGCCTAGCCGTAAGAATACATACCAACAGCAGTACGGGATTTGCCTATCCAAATGGGTCAGGCGCAATCCGATCTGTCAGGTTAGTTTTCCGCCCCGTTCACCGTAAAATCTCATTCTGGATAGGTTTCAGGAATTTGGCTGGGGCAGGCCCGTGTGGTTGCCCCGGATGTGTTGGACTGGAGATCACTTCTGTGGCTGGGCTGGTTCATTTGACGCCGCGAGCGGCTGACCAAGACGACGAAGTAGTGTTGCGGCCCCGCGGGGGCGATCCGCTTGGGGCCATCCGGGCCGGGCTGGAGCACAAGCCGCTGTCGCTGTCGCTGGCCTATGTTGCGGCATCGGTGTTTTTCGTGGCCGCGCTGACCTATGGTTTGGGCGAGGTGGACACGCGGTCTGTTCACATTGCGAACTATTCCCACATCTCGATTCCGACGCTTGCGGTGGGTTTGGCGTTTTTGCCGACGCGGCTGTTCTGGCTGGCCTTCCTTGTGTTTGCGGGCAGCTTTGTTGCGGTCGAGATTTCGTCGCTGTTCTGGAGCAATTCCATCATCTGGTCGCCGTTGTGTCTGCTGCTGTCGGCGATGATTGCCACGCTGTCCGGTCTGGCCGGGGGCCTTGCGGCGCGGATGGTGCTGGTGGACCATGAGCGGGGACGGCCCCACAGCACGCCCGAACGGGCCGCCGTCTATGGCGGGGTTGCGCTGGCGGTGACCGGAATCCTGTTTGGCAGCGGTGGCTTGCTGATCGAGGAACATGGCGTCGGCGGGCACGCGACCCTTATGACGGAAATGTTCCTGCTGGCGCAGCGGATGGTGCAGCTTGGGCTGGTCAGTGCCGGCGCGATGCTGTTGTTCTTTGGTCAGGTCAAGCGCGACGCCGTGCCCGAGATTCTGGTGCAAATGGCGGTGTTTGCCTTGTTGGGGTGGATGGCGGCGCAGGGTTACAGCCTTGCCGGTGGGCTTGATCTGACCATTCTGGCGCTGGGCTTTCTGCTGCTGCGTCCGATCTATGCGTCGATCGGGGGCGTGCTGGGGGGTGTGTCGCTTTATGTGATGCTGACCGGACAGTTCGTTGATCTGCCGCTTTCGATGACGGTTGCAGACATCAAGCTGGATGCCATGACCAATGTGATGTTCGTGGTGCTGGTGATTGTCGGGGTGCAGCGGGTGCGGGTGCTGCGGCTGGAACGCGCGCAGCATCAGACGCTGGGCCGGATGGCGCGGGCGCAGGAATTGGCGCGGTTTGGCTATTTCCTGTATGACACCACTTCGCAGGGCATTCACTTTGATCCGCTGGCGCAGCGCATTCTGGGGGTTGGCGCGGCCTGCAGCGGGGAAGATTTCCTGCAGCGCCTGCACCCGGATGACCGTGACAGTGTATCGCGCGGGGCGACGACGCCAACGGATGAGGGGCGGTCGTTCTCGTTCCGGTTTGCCGTGGGTGGGCCGTGGACGACGGAAAGCCCGACGCGCCATTTCACCGGCTTTGCCCGCTATGAAGCCGGGGTCGAAGGGCGCAGCCTAGCTTACGGCATTGTGGTGGACGTGACACAGGAACATGCGCAAGAGGAACACCTGCGCCTTGTTCTGGCCGAGTTGTCGGAACGCCAAGGCCAGCAGACGCAGCTTTTCTCGATGATCTCGCACGAGTTGCGGACCCCGGCGGCGATTATCTCGATGATCGCGGACGAGTTGGACGAAGGGCGAAGCTGGCGTGATTGCGGGCCGCAGATGCGCGCCGTGCTGGATCAGTTGCTGTCGATCCTGAGTGACATGCGCCAGACCGTGCGCCCCGAGCAGAACCTGCCGATCCGGATAGAGGCGTTTCGTCCGCAGGATCTGGCCGAAGCCGTGCGCGACAGTTTCCGCACCATGGCCGCGTCGCGCGGGATGCAGATCAACCTGTATATGGAGGCCGGGGCCGACCAGATGCGCAGCACCGACAAGGTGCGGCTGAACCAGACGCTGTCAAACCTTGTCAAGAACGCCATCCTGCATTCGCAGGCCACCGAGGTGACAATCCGCTATTCGGAAAAAGCCAATATGGTGGGCACATGGACCGTCAGCGACAATGGACGCAACATTGCCCCGGCACAGCGCGAACGGCTGTTTCAGCCTTTTGTGCGCAACAGCGCCTCGGCGGCCAAGGTGGATGGGTCAGGTCTGGGGCTGTACATCGCCAAGGGTGCGATCGAGCTTTTGGGCGGGTCTATCGATTATGTTGACCGCCCGATGAGCGGGGCGGAATTTGTCATCACGCTGCCGATGAAGGCCGCAAGTCAAAGCGAGCCGGCACAGGTGGATGCGGCGCGGGCCTCGGCCCATACGCTGGCGCTGTCAAAGCTGAGTGCGCTGGTGGTCGAGGACAGTGAAACGATGGGCGGTTTGCTGGTTGCGCGGCTGTCCAAGATGTTTGCCGAGGTGAAATGGGTGCGCGACGGTGTGTCGGGGCTGGCCTGGACCAACTTGCACAGCCCTGATGTGGTGATCTCGGACCTGTTCATGCCGGGGCTCGGCGGGGATGAAATGGCGCTGAAGCTGCGCCAGCGTGGCTATGACCGCCCGATCATTGGCATGACGGCCACGGACATTGGCGAAGAGGTCGAGCGCTTTCGCCGGTCGGGGGCGAATGCGGTGATCACCAAGCCGATCCGGCCGCAGGATCTGGAACTGGCGCTGGCCGGATTGATCTGACCTGACGGGGCCTGCTTGTGGCAGCGCCGGGTGAGGCACAAAAGAAAAAGGCTCCACCATATTGGTGGAGCCTTTTTCTTGGGTGAGGGGCTGGCGCGTTGTGTCAGACCAGACCCAGATCGCGGGCCATGACGACGGCCTGTGTGCGGTTCTGGGCCCCCAGTTTGCGGCAGATCGCGGTGACGTGCATCTTGACGGTCGGTTCCGCCAGTTGCAGGTCGTTGGCGATTTCCTTGTTCTGCTTGCCTTCGGCCAGAAAGCTGAGAACGGTCATTTCCTTTTCGGACAACTGGCCATGGCGCACGGCGCGGCTGACGGTCTGGCGTTCGCGCACCAGATCAAGCGGCATGTAATGCTCGCCCGAGTGCATGAAGCGGATCGCGTTGGCCAGGCTACGGACCGCAGTAGTCTTGAGCACGATGCCAGAAGCGCCGGTGTTCATGATCTCATCCAGCATCCGCGGTGACGGGCTGCCGGTGATGATGGCAACAGGCTTGCCGTCATTGGCCTTGATCGCACGCTTCAACCCGGAAACGCCGTTCATGCCGGGCATGTTCAGATCAAGGAGCACCACGTCAAAGGGGCCGTGATCCGTGATGCAGTCCATGCCTTCGTCAAGGTTCTTGGCGGTGGTGACGGTCATGCCCGCCGACCCTTCCAAATACATTGCAAACATTTCGAGGATCATCTCGTGATCATCGACGATCAGGACGTTGAGGCGCTCGTCCCGAAAAGTATCAACCATTCCCATACGTCCCATCCTTTTATGCGCCCGATCCGGAAACGGCTGCCCCCGCGAACCAACTTCCGTCCGGAACCATGCCCAAAGATGCCGAAGGCGCCTCCGCATGATCTTTCATCACAATAACCTGAACCCATGTGGCGGGCATCCGCGCATCGGTCGAAAGGTATGCATCCGAACGGATACAAGCACATCCGTAAGGGCGATGGTCTGGTAAGCTTTGGCTGGTAGAATGCGCCCAGACCTATGATCATTGGCGGAGTGAACGATTTGACCCTTTCAACCCTGATCCGTGCTGGAGTCGCTGCGGCGGCCCTTTTTGCCATGGCGCTGCCTTCGCACGCTGAAGCCTTTATGCAACCCAAGGGTGAGGTGATCCTGACCATCGACGGGTCGGTTTCGGCCGAAGCCCCGGCGGGGGCCTACTTGCTGGACATCGATGCGCTGATGGCCCTGCCGACCGTCGCGTTCAAGACGACCACCATCTGGACCGAAGGAGAGCTGACGTTTTCCGGCGTGCCGCTGAAAACGCTGCTGGACCTTGCCGGCGCGAGCGGAACGATTGTCGAGGCCGAGGCGCTTAACGGCTATATGGTCGAAGTGCCGATGGCCGATCTGGGGGATGAGGCGCCCATCGTGGCCTATCATATCGACGGCGCGCCGTTCTCGCGCCGTGACAAGGGGCCGTTGTGGATTGTCTATCCCTATGACAGCGATGAGAAATACAAGTCTGAAGTGACCTATGCCTACAGTATCTGGCAGTTGCAGAAGCTGACCGTGAAGTAACCATTCGGTGGCCCCTGACAGGGGCCACTTGCCGCTTTTGACCGAGCAACACCACGCAATGAACAAGCGCATCGACCACTATCACGACATGGATACGGGCGGAAAAGTCGTGCGGCTTTTCCGCTATGCTGCGCTTGCGGCCGTGGCGCTGATCGTGGTGGCTGCCAACATCGTGTTGTTCCGGCAGATCGATGTGCAGCTGCAGCGCAGCTATACCGCCGAGACGGACAGCACGCCTTGGGTGCTGTCGCAGGTCGAGGTCGAGATGCTGCGCTATATCAACGCCCTTTCGGAAGCGCGTGAAACCAAAGGCGACGCCGAGGCGCTGGAGAATCTGCGGCTGCAATATGACCTGCTGTATTCGCGGGCCAACCTGCTGGAACGGCACAAGCGGCTGTCGGAACTGCCGTTCCGGCACAGCGCCGACTGGGCGGCCCTGAATGGCGAGGGGGGACTGATTCGGCGGGCGCTGCCGTTCATGGATGGCCCTGACGCCGAACTTTACGCCAATGTGCCGACAATGCTGGCAGATGCAAAGCAGATCGTGAAGGCGCTGCGGGGCGAGCTGGTGGAATCCATGCTGTCTTCGTTGCGGCTGGTCGAAGGGCAAAGGGCGGATCTGCGCAGCTCGCTTCAGGTGTTTTCGACGGTGTCGCTGGGCCTGTTGGGCGTGATGGCGGCGCTGATGATCACGATCTATCTGCAAAGCCGCGCACGCGAGCGTCATCGCCAGGAACTGGCGCAGGCGGTGTTCAACCTGCGGACCACGATCGACTCGTCGCTGGAGGCGGCGGTCATTCTGGACCACGAGGGCCGGGTAATCGGGTGCAACCGCGCCGGCGCCGAGATGTTCAGTTGGGAAGAGGGCGGGCGCGTCATCCGGTACCTGTCGGATGTGGTGGGCGAGGCCAAGCGCGGTGCGCGTGGACTGGAAGATCTGGCCGCCGCCTGTGCCGGTGATGCGAAAACGGGTCAGGGCCGCATCATGCTGTCCGGGTCGCGGGTGGATGGCACGTCCTTCCCGCTGGAACTGAGCCTTGCGCAGGCCCGCAGCGCCGTGGGCATGCCGATTGCCATCGCCTTCTTGCGCGATATCTCCGAGCGGGTCGAGCGCGAGGAAACCCTGCGGCAGGCGCGCAATGCGGCCCTGCAGGGCGAAGAGGCAAAGTCGCGCTTCCTTGCCATGATGAGCCACGAGATGCGGACGCCGCTGAACGGCCTGTTGTCGGCGGTGCATTTGTTGCAGGCGTCAACGCGGCTTGATCCCAAGCAGGACCGCCTGGCCGGCATCATCGAGAATTGTGGCCGCTCGACCTTGGAACAGGTCAACAACGTGCTGGAACTGACGCGGTTGCAGGCGGCCGAAGGGCATACCTATCCGGAAACGGAATTCTCGACCCTTGGCCTGCTGGATGAGGTGATGGCGCAGTTCGAGGCCGACGCCCGCAAGCGCGGCAATGTCATCAACGTGGCCTTTACCGGCATATCCGCCCCGCGCCTGATCGGGCAGCGGCAGCTTTTGATGCGGGTTCTGACCAATCTGGTGTCGAATGCGGTCAAGTTTACCGAAAACGGCACGATCACCCTTGCCATTGATGCGCAGGCCGGGCGCGAGGCGGGCACCTGTGCGGTGCGGATTTCGGTCTCGGATACCGGGGTGGGCATTGCCGAGACGGACCGTGACCGCATCTTCCGTGCGTTTGAGACGCTGGATGGGTCTTATGCCCGCGTTCAAGAGGGCAGCGGCCTTGGCCTTGGGCTGGCCAAGCTGGCTGCCGAAGCGATGGGCGGACGCATCACCGTGACCAGCAGACAGGGCGAGGGCAGCACATTCGCGCTGTTCCTGAACCTGCGGATGGCCGAACCCGAAGAAGCCGACAGCCGCGATGCGACGGCGCGCAAAGGCCGGTTGCGTCCGCTGTCAATTCTTGTGGTCGAGGACAATGAGGTGAACCGCCAACTGCTGGCCGAGGTGCTGCGGATGGGCGGTCACAAGATTGCCGAAGCGGCGAATGGCGCCGAAAGCGTGGATCAGGCCACCGCCACCCGGTTTGACGCGATCTTGATGGATGTGTCGATGCCAGTGATGGATGGGCTGGAGGCAACGCGGCGTATCCGAACCAGCGGGGAGTCGATGACGGTGCCGATCATCGGGGTGACCGCCAATGCCGACCCCGAGCGTCGCGTGACCTTCCTGGAGGCGGGGATGACAGAAGTCTTGTCAAAGCCAGTTGATATTCGTGGTCTGGAAAACACCTTGCTGACATATCTGCCCGAAGCCGCCGCGAACGGGGCGATGGCCCCGCAGGGCGTGCCGGCCCGCCTGCGGCTGGTCTCGGGCGGCGCATCCGAGCCCGTTGTGGCGCCTGCCGAGATCGCCGCCGAACCTGCGGCACCTGCACCGGTCGCCCCACCGCAAAAGCCGCAAAGTGTGCCGGAAACCCCGACAGATTTGCCGCCGCTTCTGGACGACGAAATGCTGAGCGATCTGGAAGAGGCGCTGGGCGCGAATTACATGGCCAAGATGGCAACCCGCTTTGTGGCCGAAACGGATGCCGCCTTGGTGGCCATGCAGGCATGCGCGTCCGGTGGTGATCTGCCGGGGGCCGCACAGGTGGCGCACAAGAATGCCGGGGCGGCGGCGTCGCTTGGCCTCAAGGCGCTGCACCGCCTGTTTGTTGTCTATGAACGGCAGGCCAAGGCGGGCGACGGCAATTCCGCAGACCAGACCAAGGTTCTGATCGAGCGGATCAATCAGGACACCGTTTCTTTGCTGCGCGAGCGGGGCCTGACCGCCTGACCGCCCGCGCCTTTGGGGCTTGTTTGGATTAGGCGTCTGGTTCTTCTGTTCTGGCAGTCTTGTCCGCTGGGGTGGCATCGCCAAAGCCCGAGAGTGCCGACATATCGAAGTTGACGGTCGTTCCGCCCTTTTTGTGTTTGGCAGGGGCGGGTTCGGCCTGTGCTTCGGGCGGCTCTGGCGCGATGGGTTCGGGGGTGGGTTCCGGGGTGGCATCGCCAAAGCCCGAGAGTGCCGACATATCGAAGTTGACGGTTGCGCCGCCCTTTTTGCGCT
>JAIXUH010000013.1 GCA_027484145.1 Rhodobacter sp. | reverse complement strand
TGTCAAAGAGCAAGAAGACAAAAACTCTCAAGGACGCTAACTTCCTAGCGTATCCCCGATCGCCAAACCTTCAGATTTTCCAAACTTCCGCTTCAACCTCGCAGCACCTCAGCACCGCTCCGTCCCCGCTTCCGTCCGTCACCGTCGCTGTTTCGCTTCGGTGAGGCGGTATTTACGGAGGGACGCCGGAACCCGCAAGAGGAAAAAACGCGGTCAGTCGCATTTTTTTCACAAAGGCAGATTTAGACGCAAAATCTTGGGGTTGGCGTAACGAAAGGCACAAGGGGCGCTGCATTGCGGCAACTTTATTGCTGCGCCGCCGCGAAACCGGCGCCCCGTGGCGGGGTTATCCACAGACTCAGGCCGCCTGCCGCCGCCGGGACAGACGCAACAGCAGCAGGATGGCCAGCGCACCCGCATAAAGCAGTGGCTCGGGGGGCCACCCCTTCACCAGCACCACGAAATGCGCGACCCCGGCAATGCCAGCAACATAGGCAAGCCGGTGCAGTTGCCGCCAGCGCGCGCCACCCAACTTGCGGATCGCGGCATTGGTCGAGGTGATCGCCAGCGGCAGCATGGCCAGCAGCCCGACCATCCCAAGGATCACATAGGGCCGCTTGACCAGATCAGCCGTGATCTCGTCCCAGCGCAGGCCCATGTCCAGCACCACCCAGGCGCTGAAGTGTAGCGTGATATAGATGAACGCCAGCACACCCAGTGCACGGCGAAAGCGGATCAGGTTCAGCCCGGTCTGCCGCAGCGGTGTAATCGCCAGCGACGCGATCAGGAACTGCAACCCCCACAGACCCAGGCGCAGCTCGATCCCCTTGACCGGGTCAGGGCCAAGCGCATTGCTTGCCGCTGCCCAGACCAGCCATGCCAACGGCACCAGACCGCCCACCCAGACAACGCCCGTGGGCACACGCCGCAAGACCGTGTTGATCCGGTCCATCAGAAGTCTTTCGCCAGATCCTGCCCGGCATAAAGGGCTGCCACCTGTTCACCATAGCCGTTGAACAGCAGCGTATCCTGCCGCCCGGCAAAGATACCCGCGCCGACGCGCCGTTCGCTGGCCTGACTCCAGCGCGGATGGTCCACCGTCGGGTTCACGTTGGAATAGAACCCGTACTCCGACGGTTGCAGCATGTTCCACGTGGTTTGCGGCATCTCGGCCACCAGACTGATCTTCACGATGCTCTTGATGCTTTTGAACCCATACTTCCACGGCACCACCAGACGGATCGGCGCGCCATTCTGCTTGGGCATCTCTTCCCCATAAAGCCCGGTCGCCAGAATGGTCAGCGGGTTCATCGCCTCATCCAGCCGAAGCCCCTCGCGATAGGGCCATTCCAGTATGGATGTCGCCTGCCCGGGCATCTCCTCGGGCCGCACCAGCGTTTCAAAGGCCACGAACTTGGCCCCCGGCTGCACGCCCACCTTGTTCAGCAGATGCCCCAGCTCAAACCCGATCCACGGAATGATCATCGCCCACGCCTCGACACAGCGGAACCGATAGATCCGCTCTTCCAGCGGCGCGTCCTTCAGGATGTCCTCCAAACCATAGCTGCCGGGCCGGTCCACCATCCCATCAATCACCACCGTCCACGGCGATGTCGTCAGCGCCCCCGCGTTACGCGCAGGGTCGCCCTTGTCCGTCCCGAACTCATAGAAGTTGTTATAGGTAGTGATCTCTTCCAGCGTGTTGGGCGCATCGGTGGTGGAAAACACACTTTTCGCCGCCTCGATTTTGGCCAGCGCGGGCGTGGCCAGCAGCGCGGCCCCCCCGGCGATGATCTGCCGCCGGTTCACCCACAGCGGCTTTGGCGTCACATCAGACCACTTCAAATCACCTGGCACTCGCATCTGTCTTGTCCTTCGCATCGGGGTCCCCGACACTGATGATGGCGGGCCTTTGTAAAAACGCAAAGCAAACCGTCTCACATCTGTGGCAGCACGCTGAAACAATGCGCCTGACCACCCGTTTGCGATCACGCCAGATCAAACGTTGTCACACAGTCTTGAGTTGAAATGCAAAAGCCCCGTGGCTTAGCCGCAGCCGCGCCTTTGGCAATGGCCGATCACGCGCATGTCACCGTGATCCATCTGCGTTGTCCCTGTGTAGAACGCATGCCAACTCTGGCTGAAGATCAAACGGGAGTGACACCATGATCCGCAGAACCTTTCTTGCACTGACGACCGCCCTTGCCTTCTCGGCACCCGCCTTTGCGGAAAGCCACAGCGCCGATATCGTTGACACCGCTGTTGCAAACGGCAACTTCACCACGCTCGCCGCAGCCCTGACCGCCGCTGGTCTGGTTGAAACGCTGAAGGGCGAAGGCCCGTTCACCGTGTTCGCGCCGACCGATGCCGCCTTTGCCGCGCTGCCCGCTGGCACCGTCGAAGACCTGCTCAAGCCCGAGAACAAGGACAAGCTGGTTGCCGTCCTGACCTATCACGTCGTCCCCGGCAAAGTGATGTCGACCGACCTGACCGAAGGCATGAAGGCCGCCACCGTGAACGGCGCCGAAGTGACGATCACTCTTGAAGGCGGCGCCAAGGTCAACGGCGCAACCATCTCGACCGCCGACGTGGGCGCAAGCAACGGCGTGATCCACGTGATCGACGCCGTCATCCTGCCGCCGATGTAAGATCACACAACACATACAACCCTGACGGGGGGCCGGTCCATCCGGCCCCCCTTTTTCACATCTTGGGACGCGTTTCGTCCTGTCGGGGTGCGAAAAGTCCAACTTGACCGGTGCCGAATATTCGCTAACGCTGCACGCAAGATTAAGGATTTTGCCGGATTTTGCGGCGGCAGGTGAAGATTGCGCTTTTTGGGAACTCTCTTAGCATTGGGTCTTGCCGTGTTTGGCAGCATGCTCAACGCCGGGACAGACCGTGTCGCCTTGGTCATTGGCGTGTCAGATTACGCCCACATCTCAAAGCTCCGCAACACAGGCAACGACGCGCGTCTGATCGCGCAAACCCTGACAGACATCGGGTTTGACGTGACCACGCTGATGGATGCGCCACGGGCAGAAATCCTGACCACGATGGCCGACTTTGCCTTCCGGTCCGAAACGGCAGATCTTGCCCTCGTCTACTATGCAGGGCACGGCGTTTCGGTCGAAGGTCGCAACTTCCTGATCCCTGCCGATGCGAACATTACCTCAAACAGCGATCTGCCAGACAACGCCATCGAACTGACGCAGATACTGGAAACCGTGGATCGGGCGCGCAAGATGCGGATCGTCATCCTTGACGCCTGCCGCAACGACCCGTTCGAAGGCACCTTGGAAGAACCATCAAACGGCCCGCGGCAGATCAGCGTCACCACCGATGCCACGGCGCCGGCCGAACAGACGCGCGGTCTGCGCGCCGGCATGGCCGTGCCCAGTCCCGAACGCGGCACCTTGGTGGCCTACGCCGCGCGCGATGGCGCCGTTGCCTTGGACGGGTCTGGCGACAACAGCCCCTTTGCCACCGCCCTGTCGAAAAAGCTGACCGAACCCGGTCTGGAAATCAGCCTTCTGTTCCGGCAGGTGCGCGACGAGGTCATGCAGATGACCCAGAACAAGCAAGAGCCGAACACCTATGGCGCCTTGCCCGGAATTCCCTTCTACCTCGCAGGGTCTCCCGAGCAACTCGCGGAACTGAATGCACCCAACCGGGCCGAGGCATGGTCACGCATCCGCCCGGATCAAGAGGCGCAGATCGCGGCTTTGGCCGAAGGCGGCGATCCGCGTGCCATGCTGGGCCTTGCCTACATACGTCTTTACCCCGACTCCCCAACCTATGACCCTGTCGAGGCCGCGCGTTTGCTGGAAAAAGCAAGCACGACTCAATCGCCCGAGGCCGAGTTTGAACTGGCCCGCCTTTACGAAAAAGGACTGGGCGTTCCCGCCGACCCGGCAAAGGCACTTGAGCTGTTCAAATCCGCCGCCGCACAGGATTTCCCCGATGCGGTCAACGAACTGGGCTATCTCCATTTCACCGGCGCGCTTGGCCTGCCGATTGATCAGGCCGAGGCGTTGCGCCTGTTCACCCACGCCGCCGACCTGTCGCAGCCCGAGGCAATGTTCAACGTGGCCAGTTTCATTGACGATGGCCACATTCCAGATGCCGGCCCCCAACAGGCCGCAAGCTATCTTTATCGCGCGCTCCGCGCCGGCAGCCAGAACGTGCTCGACGCCCTCAGCGCCCAATCCGATTCCTTCAAAAAGGAAACCCGCGTCGCCCTTCAGGCGCAACTGAAACAAAACGGCTTTTATGACGGCAGTCTAGACGGCTCTTTCGGCAAAGGCACAATCCGCAGCATCCGTGCGGCCTATGGCCTGCTGGAGGAGAAGAATTAACCCCAGGAGGCACCCTTGAAGACCATCACGAACCACATCCACCTGCTTTTCAAAGCTTTGATCGTTCTTTTTGCCCTTTCCCTGCCCGCTCTTGCCCAGACCTCGGTCACTCCCCCACCTGTCTGTACGTCCGCAAGCTGCATGAGCCACACTGACAGCACTTCTCCGCGCGTTATCGACGTCCTCTCCACACCAAACACCAATCTTCTCGTCTCGGAACTGGCCAGTATCGACCGCACCTGCAGCACCATGCTGCTGGTTCCCCCGCTGCGGCCCATCGAGAAAGACCTGTACCGCCTCGACTGCTACCGCCTGCTTTATGAGGAACTCGCCGCCTCCATCCCCTCTTCCGGCGAATACGCCCCCATCAAGCAGGCCCTGCAAAAGGCCGCCGATGACCTAGACCGCATCGTCACCGCCAACCTTGACCCCGAGGCACCCCAAATCCGCGTGCGCGAGCGTGGCAAGGGCGCGGCCCCTGCCTCCAAGCCGATCCGCGCCATCAAGAAGGCCGCCAAGGCCGTCGCCTATGCGCAGGCCGAACGGATCATCGCCGAAACCGCCGCCGTCATCCTGCGCTCGGGCGAAATCCCCACCCGCCGCAACGCGCATTACACCCGCGTCTCGACCGCCGTCACCGCAAGCCTGGTCGTCCTGCGCTCGGCCTGATCCCCCACGGCCCCGGCCACCCGCCGGGGCCACCGCCCGCCGCAATCCGCCCAGCGGCAACACCACCCCAACCGCGCGCACAATGCCCCGGCACCCCAGCCAGAGGCCACCATGCACGCAACCCCCCTGCCGCTTACCGATATCGACGCCGACGCCCTGCCGCGCGACCGCACCCTGCCCGATGACGACGCGATGGATGACCTTGCCCGTTCCATCGCCAACATCGGCCTGCGCCAACCGATCGAGGTCTGGGCCCTCCAGACCCAGCGCCCGCCGTTCCGCTTTGGCCTGATCTCGGGTTACCGCCGCCTTGCCGCCTGCCGCGCGCTTGGCCTGCCCACCATCCCCGCCTTCCTGCGCACCCCCGACACCCTCGGTCAGGCCATGGCCGAGATGGTGGCCGAGAATGAGGTCCGCACCCAGATCACCCCGTGGGAAAAGGGCCGCCTCATCCTCACCACGGTCGAGGAGGGCCACTTCGACACCCCCGATGCCGCCATCGCCGCCCTCTACCCGCTGCAATCCCGCCAAGGCCGCACCCGCCTGCGCAGCCTCGCGTTGGTGGTCGAGGTGTTGGCACCCTACCTCTCCACGCCCGAATCCCTCAGCATTTCCCGGATGGAGCATCTTGCCGCCGCCCTGCGCGCAGGCGGCGAAGGCATGATCATCGCCACCCTCACCACCACCGCGCCCCGCGCCACCTGCGGCCTAGCCACCCAATGGGCCGCCCTCGCACCCGTTCTGGCCGAGGCTCTCTTGCCCCCCGACGCAGCAGCGTCCGCCATCCCCGATCGCCCCCGCCGCCTTCTGCACCTCAAACAAGGCCTCACCATCCGCCGCGAACTCACCCGCACCGGATACATCCTCCGCTTTTCCGGCCCCGAAGCCCGCAAAGGCGGCCTCCTGGACGACGTGCTGGATCACGGGGAGCGGTGGTTTCAGAAGGAGTGAGGGGGGAACTGCATGCGTAGGTTGCAACGGCAGACTGTCCGCTTCATCCGCCGCTGCGCGCATCGCAACGCGGAGAACCCGTAGGGCGGGCTTCAGCCCGCGATCGCTATCCCGCCCAATCCTGCACTAGGCCACTCGCTCAACACCGCCCGCCCACGTCCTTCGTGCCACAGCCAACTCCCAGCTTTTCTGCAAGTTCATCCAAAACTCCGCCGTTGTGCCCAGCGCCGCCCCCAGCCGCAGCGCGGTGTCGCCGGTCACGTTGCGCCGTCCGGCCACAATCTCGCTGATCCGGTTGGCAGGCACCCCGATGCGCCGCGCCAGTTCGGCCGAACTGAGCCCCAAGGGAGCCAGAAACTCCTCGCCCAGCACTTCACCCGGATGCACGGGGTCAATGGTAATCGCAGATTTCAACGTCATGGGCATCATTCCCTTCCCACCTGAAACAGACCCGCCATTGGTCATTGATGTGGATCGACCATTGCCCCGCCCGGTCGCCTGACAGCGCCTCCAGCCGGTTGCCCGGCGGGCTTTGCAAATCCTCCACCGCCGCTGCGGCATCCAGCATCGCCAGTTTTCGCAGCGCAGCCCGCTCAATGGCCTGAAACGCGGCCACCCGCTCCAACCGGAACAGTCTGGCCGTGCGCTTGTCTGCAAAACTCGCGATCATATGCAATACGTATCACGTACGATGGAATAAATCAAGGGAACCCGACCTCGCACTATTCCTTGCAATCCCCTCCACCCAACGTAGGGCGGGGTTCACCCCGCCACCCCCACAAACCACGCCCCACAACCCACCCCAAACCTTACCAAATCCTTAACTCACGCCCCTAACCCATTGGAATCCTTTGTGGCCCCCGCTGTCCCTGCGTGGGACATATGAAAACGGGGGGCCTTGGCCCCCCGTTCCCTGCTCAGTGAATCACCGCCTGTGCGGGCCTTTCCCTTCGGCTGGCGCTGACGCGGTCCCCGATCATCAGGCCCTCCGGTCCGGCCCCCACCACCACCGTGGCCCCGTCCGAGACGTCTCCCGACAGGATCATCTCGGCCAAGGGGTCCTGCAGGTGGCGCTGGATCACCCGTTTCAGCGGCCGCGCGCCGAACACCGGATCATAGCCCTCGTCCGCCAGCCAGACCTTTGCGCCCGCGTCCAGTTCCAGCGTGATCTTCCGCCCCGCCAGCCGCGCCTCCAACCGCCGCAGCTGAATCTCGACGATCTCGCCCATATCGGCGCGGTTCAGCCGTTCAAAGATGATCTGCTCGTCCAGACGGTTCAGGAACTCGGGCCGGAAGTGGGCGCGCACCGCCTCCTCCACCTCGCGCCGCGCCCCCGACGGGTCCGCCCCTTCGGGCAGCTCCGACAAGGCCCGCGCCCCAAGGTTGCTGGTCAGGACGATCAGCGTCTGCTTGAAGTCGACCGTCCGGCCGTGTCCATCGGTCAGCACCCCATCGTCCAGCACCTGCAGCAGCACGTTGAACACGTCGGGGTGGGCTTTCTCCACTTCGTCGAACAGCAGCACCTGATACGGCCGCCGCCGCACCGCCTCGGTCAGCACCCCGCCTTCGTCATAGCCGACATAGCCGGGCGGCGCCCCGATCAGCCGCGCGACCGAGTGTTTCTCCATGAACTCCGACATATCGATGCGGACCATCGCGTTGTCATCGTCGAACAGATACTCGGCCACCGCCTTGGTCAGTTCCGTCTTGCCCACGCCGGTGGGGCCAAGGAACAGGAAGCTGCCTAGCGGCCGCCCCTCGTCATTCAGCCCCGCCCGCGCCCGCCGCACGGCATTGGCGACCGCAGTCAGCGCCGCCTTTTGCCCGACAACGCGCTTGCCAAGCTCTTCCTCCATCCGCAGCAGCTTTTCGCGCTCGCCTTCCAGCATCTTGGCCACCGGAATACCGGTCCAACGTTCGACAACCTCGGCAATTTGCTCGGGCCGCACGGCCTCGGCCACCAAAGCCTCGCCCTCACGCGCCTCCGCTTCGACCAGCGCCTTTTCCAGCCCCGGAATCCGGCCATACTGCAACTCGCCCGCGCGGGCGAAATCGCCCTCGCGCTTGGCCTGCTCCAGTTCGGCGCGGGCCTTATCCAGCTGTTCCTTCAGGTCGCGCGCCTGTTCCAGACTGTCACGCTCGGCCTGCCACTTGGCCGTCATCGAATCCGACTGTTCCAGCAGGTTGGAAAGCTCTTTCTCCAGCTTTTCCAGACGGTCGCGGCTGGCCTGATCGTCTTCCTTCTTCAGCGCCTCGGCCTCGATCTGCAGTTGCAGGATCTGGCGGTCCAACTGGTCCAGCTCCTCGGGCTTGCTGTCCACTTCCATCCGCAATCGGCTGGCCGCTTCGTCCATCAGGTCGATGGCCTTGTCGGGCAGGAACCGGTCGGTGATATAGCGGTGCGACAGGGTTGCCGCCGCCACAAGCGCCGAGTCCGAGATCCGCACGCCGTGGTGCAGTTCATACTTTTCCTTGATGCCGCGCAGAATGCTGATCGTATCCTCGACCGTGGGTTCCGACACCATCACGGGCTGGAACCGGCGAGCCAAAGCCGCGTCTTTTTCAACATACTTGCGGTATTCGTCCAAGGTGGTGGCACCCACGCAGTGCAACTCACCCCGCGCAAGCGCCGGCTTGATCAGGTTGGCCGCATCCATCGCCCCGTCCGATTTGCCGGCACCCACCAGCGTGTGCATCTCGTCGATGAACAGGATGATTTCACCCTCGGCGGCGGTCACTTCGTTCAGCACCGCTTTCAGCCGCTCTTCAAACTCGCCACGATACTTGGCGCCGGCAATCAGCGCGCCCATGTCGAGTGCCATCAGCTTCTTGTTCCGCAGGCTTTCCGGCACGTCACCGTTCACGATGCGCAGGGCAAGGCCTTCGGCAATCGCGGTTTTGCCGACGCCCGGCTCACCAATCAGCACGGGGTTGTTCTTGGTGCGGCGTGACAAGACCTGCATCGCGCGGCGAATCTCTTCATCGCGCCCGATGATCGGGTCAATCTTGCCCTCGGCGGCGGCTTCGGTCAGATCGCGCGCGAACTTCTTCAGCGCGTCATAGCCCGCCTCGGCACTGGCGGTATCAGCGGTGCGACCCTTGCG
Source organism: Rhodobacter sp. (assembly GCA_027484145.1). Classification (GTDB taxonomy): domain Bacteria; phylum Pseudomonadota; class Alphaproteobacteria; order Rhodobacterales; family Rhodobacteraceae; genus Pseudotabrizicola. Next base: position 663,836 of record JAIXUH010000013.1, on the reverse strand, counting down.
GATGTCGTTGATGGCGGCGTTGAGCTTTTGCGGCGTCACGGCACCGGCATCCAGCGCCACCTTGGCGGCACCCGAGACCATGGCAAGCGCCATCAGCAGACGCTCGACCGGCACAAAGGAATCGCCCGCCTTCTTGGCCAGCTTTTCCGCCTCGTCCAGCACCTTGACCAGCGACGGGTCCGTGAAGGGCTGCGCGTCGCCCGATACTTTCGGCACCTTGCGCAAAGCGAGTTCAAGGGCTTCGTTGACCCGCGCGGGTTCGCCACCGGCACGGCGGATCAGGTTCGCCGCCATGCCCTGATCATCATCCATCAGCGCTTTCAGCAGATGTTCGGACGCCAGCCGTTGGTGGCTTTCGCGCATCGCGATGGTTTGCGCGGCAGACAAAAAGCCGCGCGACCTTTCCGTGAATTTCTCCAAATTCATCGGCCTCACTCCTTTTTCAAAAGCACCGCATGCAAACGCCCGGAACGGCACGCCTGCTTCGGCCTTGTACAAAAGATGGGGATACTTCTGCGCTGCTGCAAGTTTGCATCACGGGCGCTGCACAAAAAACTCACCATGCCGGGACGGCACCCATCCCAAACGCCCGCGCCACCCATCCGAATGGCCATACCGCACGGCACCTGTCCGATGGCAGAATGCGAGAACAGGCAAGTCACCGGGCAAAGAGGAAAATCCCATGCTCATCATTCGATCCCGCACGCTGGCGGCGCTGCGCTATTGCACGCAGACCGCCACCTACACCGGCACCGCCACCCTTACCTTCAGCTTTGCCGACGATGCCGCCACGCTGCATCGTGCCACCCTCGGGGCCAGCATCGCCCGCGCCCGGCAAGCGCGATTCTCCTGGGTCGAATCGGCGCTGCTCGATGCGGCCACCCTGCGCCTGATCCGGCGTTTCGCAGCACTTGACGACGCGCCCGTCAACATCTTTGCCGAAGCTTCTGGCAGCATCACCCGCGCCGCCTGAGGCTGATGACGTAAACCCGCCGATCCCAAAGGCCCTGATCGGCGGGTTCGGGCAGCAACAGGCGCAAGCGGGGGCAGAAGCCTTGCGGGCATTGCGGTCCACCCCCCACACTCCGCGCCAAAGGGCGGGCGACAGGGATCGAGCCGCGCACCGCCCAAAGGCCATGAAAGGGCACCCCGATGCACGACCTGCTGCAACCGTTGATCCACAAGGCGGCCGTTCACAACATTTCGGTCAATGTCGCCCGCACCGGCCTGTCCATCGGCGATACCGCCGAACTCATTCCCTTGGCCGATGGCCGGATCGGCGTTTTCGCCCGCCCCTTTCGCCGCCTGTTCGGCTTGATTCCACGTCGTGTCCGGCTTCTGGTCGGCACCCTTGGCCCCAGTGCCACCAGCCTGATCGCCCCTGCGGTCGAACGCGGGGAATCGCTGCGCATCCGCATCGTTGGCCTGACCCCGGAACATCTGGCCGCCGCTCCCAATGGCCCTGAGATTCATATCTCGGTCTGGGGAGACCCCAGACATCTCGCGGTCTGGGCCGCCGACGGCACCCAGACCAACCTGCCCCCGCTCAAGGCCGAAGGGCCAGCCCAAACCCCGGCCTAGGGGTCTGACCGGTTCTTCTCCATTTTCTGTCTGAAAAAATCCTCGGGTGGGGGTGTGGGGGAGGGCAGACAGCCCTCCCCCACCGAACCAGAACCCGTCTTTGGCCCACTGGCCAAAGACATATCCTTATCCACGTCGCCTATTGGGGCACCGCATAGCGCACATAGGCAAAGGCCTCACCGTCCGGGGCCCAGTTCGGCACGTTCATCGTCCCTTGCCCACCATTGAACCCCAGCAAAGGCACGCGATTGCCGCCATCGGGGTCCATCCGCCACAGGACCACCGGCAAATCAGCCGGATGCCCGGTGGTTCCGGGTGGATAAGCCAGATAGATCACATGCCGCCCACAGGGCGATGGGTGCGGAAACCAGTTCACATGATCATCGGCAAACAGCTTGCGCTGCCCCGACCCGTCCGCCGCCATGACCCAGATCTGCGCGTGACCGTCACGGTCGCAGTTGTAATAGATCATCGTCCCGTCCGGGCTGTAATCCGGCCCGTCGCAATGCCCTTCGCCCCCGGTCAGGCGCACCTCTTCGCCACCCACCAGCGGAAGCGTATAGACGTCAATCACCCGGCTGCCTCCGCGCGCCGCGACATAGGTCAGCGTCGCGCCGTCCGGCGACCAGCCATGCCACCAGCTTGGGCTTTCCGGCGACACCAGCCGCGGCACGCCACCCCCCGCCGGCAGCACATAGATTTCAGACCCCCGCCCCCGGTGATGGCTGGAGATCACCCACTGCGTTCCATCGGGGGAAATGCCATGGTCATTGTTCAGCCGCCCGATGCCGTGCAGGTCCACCGGCTGCAACGCGGGCGCATCCAGCGGCACCCGGAACAGACCGCCTTCACCGTTGACCAAAAGATAGCTGCCGCAGGGCGACCAGTTCGGCGCCTCGATATGGCGGTCGGTCTGCAGCACCACGCGCGCCTGCCCGCGCGCCATGTCCCACACTTCCAGCGACGATTTCATTCCTTGACCTTGGGTGTCAGCAGCTTGGCGGGCCGCATCTCTTCGGCCGCCTTGAACAGGCCAAAGGTCTGGTTGACGTAATTCACCACGCCCGAAATCTTTTCCATATAGGCCAGCAGGGCCGGCGTCTTTTCCGCCTCGACCACCTGCACCGCGCGCGACGGATCATCGCCTTCGAACTGGCAATAAAACAGCGGCTCACCCCGTTTCAGGATGATGTCCTTTTCCGGCTCATGCCATTCAAAGGCCCACATCAACGGGCGCGGCCAGACGTTCAGCGGAAAGCGCCCGCCAAAGATGGTGCCGGGCAGCGGGTCCTTGCGGTAATGCGCAAAGGTACCAAGCTGCGTGATGTAACACATCTCGTCGCTGATAAAGCAGTAAGGCAGCGAAAGCTGAATCGTGGGGCGGTCCGGATAGCGCCACTCTGCCTCATTCACCAGCGTCAACAGATCGCCCAGCTTGCTGGGCCGCACCGGGCTGGCCGCACCCAGACGGTTGACCAGAACCGCCTTGCCGTTGTCATCACGCTTGAAGCCGATGTGAATGTCGAACGGACACTTCACCATGAAATAGCGGCTTTCCAGCTGAATCACCGCCGGGCAACGGCTGGCACTTTTGGCATGGGTCTTGTTGGTCTGGCGAAAGATGATCCGTTCCGGCGCATCATACAGCACGGCGCCCTTGTCGCTTGTCAGAAACCAGCCAACCGTCAAAGGCCCGGATTTCGGCCCTTCGGACGGATGGTCAAAGGTGATGGTGAAATCCATGCGCTGCCCCTTTTGTTTTCGGACAGACTCGCCCTTTCAGTTCAGCGCGTCAAGCGCCCGGCACAGCGCCTGCACCCGCGCGGCACTGGTTTTTCGCGCCGTCGCAGGCGCAAATCCGAATTCAACCTCTGGCCCGCTTTGCAGGTGTGGCTCAGAGCAAGAGGCATGCACCTCGCGCAGTGGCAGATGCCGCAGCCGCCCCACCGTCTGGTCTGTCACACCAGACCCCGGCATAATCGTGATCCGCCCATCTGCCCGCGCCATCACCTCGGCCAGTCGCCCGGCCCCGGCCGTCACCGTCAGCGCCTGACCCGAGGTGAGGATGCGGTGAAAGCCAAGGTTGATGGCCATATCCAGCGCCTCTTGCCAATCGGGCACCAGATCAAAGCAACGGTGCAGCGTCAGCCCCAGACCCGCCGCTTGCGCCACAAGCCGCGCCAGCACCTCTGCGTCAAGCCGCCCATCGGGGCGCGACGCCCCCAAGACCACACCGGCCAAGCCTGCAGTCCGCACGGCATCAATCTCGGCCAGCATCACCTCAACCTCGGCGTCTGACCAGACGAACCCCCCTGCCCGGGGCCGGATCATGGCAAAGACGGGAACCGGCACGGCCACCTGCATCAACCCGACCGAAGGGGTCAGCCCCCCAAGAGACAAGGCCGAGCATAGCTCGATCCGCCCCGCCCCCCCGGCAACGGCCGCCTGCAGCCCGGCCACATCATCAACGCAGACCTCAAGCAGAACGTTCATCCGCCGAACGCCTCGCGCCCGGCTTCGGCGGCACCGATCAACCCCGGTTCGACCCGGCATTGGGCGGGCACAATCAGCGGCTGGTCATCGCGGCGCAGCACCATGCTCCGCACCCTGTGGTCCAGCAGCGCCACCAACTCGGGCACGTTCGACAACCCGCCCCCGACCGGAACAATGGATGCCCCAACCACATTCAGAACCATCGCCAGCGGCCCGGCGATCAGGTCGCACCATACGTCCACCGTGCGCGCCGCTTGGGTGTCACCGGCCTTCCACAACCCCAGGATGGCGGTCGATGGCGCATCACGCTGGTGCAAGGCAAAATGCAGCCGTTCCAACCCGCGTGCGCCGCCGATGGCGTCGACGCACCCCACTTGTCCACATCCGCAGGGAAAGGCATAGGGCGCCCGAACCACGGGACCGTGGCCCCATTCACCGGCAAAGCCACCAGCGCCCTGCACGATGCGGCCATCCAGCACCAACCCACCCCCGACCCCGGTGCCAAGAATGACGCCAAACACGTTGCGGTAACCGCGCCCCGCGCCCTGTCGTGCCTCGGCCAAGGCAAAACAGTCGGCGTCGTTCAGCACTAGCACCGGCAGGTCAAGCGCCGAGGCAACCTCATCGCGCAGCACCTTCTGGTTGGCCCCCGGAATATTGGCCACCGTGATCCGCCCCGATTCAGGATCAACCACCCCGGCGATCGAAATTGCGACGCCCCGCAGGCTGCGGCCCCGCGCAAAACCCGCCATCACCGAAAGGAATGCCGCAAAATCGGTCAGCGGCGTGGGTGCATCCCCCAGAGGATGAACCCCGTCCGCGTCTGCCGAGGCGGCCTTGATCCGCGACCCGCCGATATCAAAACACAGGATCATCATTCCCCCGCCACTGCCCGCTGACATTGCTTGACACCCCAATCGCCGCACCGCAAGACGCCGCCAGCCCACCGGATTGGAGATTCCCATGTCTGACGACCGCTTGATCGTGGCCCTTGATGTGCCCAACATCGTGCAGGGTCTGGAATTGGCCAACCGGATCGGTGACGCGGTCAACTTCTACAAGATCGGGCTTGGCATGCTGACCGGAGGCGGCCTTGCATTGGCCAATGAGTTAAAGCAGGAACACGGCAAACGCATCTTCCTCGATATGAAGCTGTTCGATATCGGGGCCACGATCGAAGCGGCGGTGCGCGGACTGGCGCAATATGACCTTGATTTCCTGACCGTGCAGGGCGACCCGCATGTGGTGCGCGCCGCTCAGGAAGGCAAGCGTGGCACGGGTTTGAAAATTCTGGCTGTCACCATCCTGACCTCGCTTGACCGTTCCGACCTTGATGCAAACCTGATCAAGCCCGGCGATATCCATGACATTACTCTCGAACGTGCCGCTTTGGCGCTTGCGGCAGGGGCTGACGGGGTCATCGCATCGCCGCAGGAAGCAGCCTTGATCCGGGCCTTGCCAGAAGCGGCCGGAAAACTGATCGTGACCCCCGGAATCCGCCCCTTGGGCAGCGCGGCTGGTGATCAGAAGCGGATCGCAACCCCGGCGCAGGCGATTGCAGACGGGGCAGACCACATCGTTGTCGGCCGCCCGATCTGGCAACACGCAGACCCAGCGACCGCGGTACGAGCCGTGCTGCGTGAACTGCCGATCGTCTGAAGGCCATCGGTTGGCGGCCACGGGCGCGGAATGTGGCACGGTGGCAGGGGGGGTCGGACGCCCCGACGGGTGGGCGATACCATGCCGCAGGGCGTCTTCCCCTTCACGGTCATCGGCGTCCCCGCCTGTCCCGTATCTCCAGCAAAGAACGAATCGGCTTAAGAACGGGTTAACCCTTTTGGCTTCCCCTTCTGAAAATATCCTCGGGGGTGAGGCCGAAGGCCGAGGGGGCGGAAAGCCCCCTTTCCGCGGGCAACCAAAGGCTCAGCCGTTGATGTCCTGATCCCAGACCTTGACCTGTCCGGGGCGGACCCCCATCACCCGGCGCAACACGAACCACGCCAGCAGGGACGCGCAGGCAAAGACAAGAAGCAAGATCGGCAGGCTGCCACCCAGCAGGCCAAGCCCGAGGGCCGCACCCACCACAACGGCGCCGATGGCAAAGCCGAGGAAGATGAACCCCGGAATGATCACCTCAAGCACGCCCAAGGCAAATCCGGCGACGATCCATACCCACCATACAGCCCACATCATGCGCGCCCTTTCAGCATCTTGAAGGCATCCGCGAAGGCATCCAGCGCCTGTGCGGGCACCAGAAGGGTCTGTTTGCCACTGCCTTGCGCGACCTGCGCCAAAGCTTCGACCTGCTTCAGCGCCAACTGGTACTGCGCGGCTTCGATCCCGGACTCCTTGATGGCGACCGCGATGGCTGCCGTCGCATAGGCTTCGGCATCGGCCGTGATGCGCTTGCCCTTGGCGGCCTGTTCGGCGGCATAAAGGTCGGCATCAGCGGCCAATTCAACCGAGCGGCGGCGGCCTTCAGCTTCCATCACCTGGGCGCGGCGCGCGCGTTCGGCGTTCAGTTGCTGCAGCATCGCGGCGCGGGTTGCTTCATCAAGGTTGACGTCCAGAATTTCGGCGCGGGTCACCTCGACCCCCCAGTCATCGACCATGGCGCTGACCTGTTCACGGACGCGGTCGATCAGCTGGCTGCGGTTTGACTGCACCTGATCAAGTTCCAGTTTGCCGATCTCGCTGCGCACAATGCCGGCCACGGTGGTGGCAATGGCGGCGTCCACGTCACGGATGCGATACACGGTCTTTTCCGGTTCGGTGATGCGGTAGAACACGCTGGTTTCGACCTTGACCAGCACGTTGTCGGCCGTGATGGCATCCTGTGACGCGGTCGGCAACTGCCGCTCCAGCACCGAAATCTTGTGCGCGATGCGGTCGAGGAAGGGCACGACAAAGTTGATGCCGGGGCCCAAGACGGCCCGCAGACGGCCAAACCGCTCCACAACATGCTTTTCAGATTGCGGAACAATTCGCACCCCAAGGAAAATGCACAGGATGATAAAGACGGCCAAAGCCAGAAAGACCGCATTCCCACCGATCAATTGTTCAACTTCCATTCAACAAAGCTCCAAAAAACGAACAGTTCCGTTGAACATGGCCCCTGAATCCGTGTGACGCAAGCCATGGGACGATCTTGTGCGATTCGGCTACAATCAGAAGATCATTGCGGTGTTTTTCGAAATTGTCGGTATTTTCTTCGGTCATTTTGACAATTGGCACAAAATATCTTGCGTGCAAGGGCTGAATTCCGCCCAACTTCACCAATTCCTTTCTGCGGATTTCGATATTCTTGAACGATCAACCGCTTCCTGCGCGAAAGGCTGTCCTCATGAAGATCGTGGTCCTCGGTTCCGGTGTTATCGGCGTTACCTCGGCCTGGTATCTGGCCAAGCAGGGCCATGAGGTGACGGTGATCGACCGCCAGCCCGCCGCCGCGCTTGAGACGTCTTTCGCCAACGCCGGCGAAATCAGCCCCGGCTATTCCGCGCCATGGGCGGCTCCGGGCATTCCGCTCAAGGCCTTGAAGTGGATGTTCATGGAACATGCGCCACTGATCGTTCAGCCCAAGCCAGACGCCGACAAGATTCGCTGGATGCTGCAGATGCTGTCGAACTGCACCAGTGCGGCCTATGCCACCAACAAGGGGCGCATGGTGCGCCTTGCAGAATATTCGCGCGATTGCCTGACCGATCTGCGCGCAGAAACCGGCATTACCTTTGATGAGCGCCAGCAAGGCACCTTGCAATTGTTCCGCACGCAAAAGCAGGTGGATGCCGCCGCAAAGGACATCGAGGTTCTGCGCGAGGGCGGCGTGCCGTTCGAAGTGCTGGACACGGCAGCCTGCCTTGCCGTTGAGCCCGGTCTGCGCAATGCGGCGGGCAAGATCGCGGGTGGCCTGCGGCTGCCCAAGGATGAGACGGGCGATTGCTTCAAGTTCACCCAAGGTCTTGCCGAGCGGGCCGCAGCGCTTGGCGTCAGCTTCCGCCACGGGGTCAGCATTGACCGTCTGAACATGGAACATGGGCGAATCGTCTCGGTCAGCACATCAAAGGGCCTTGTCACGGCTGATGCCTTTGTTCTGGCATTGGGTTCATACTCGCCGCGTCTGGTGGCCCCGTTTGGCATGAAGCTTCCGGTCTATCCGGTGAAGGGCTATTCGATCACCGTTCCGGTCGTTGATGCGGATCGCGCGCCCGTGTCGACCGTGATGGACGAGACGCACAAGATTGCCATCACCCGCCTTGGCGACCGGATTCGCGTCGGCGGCATGGCGGAAATCGCCGGGTTCGACCTGTCACTGTCGGACAAGCGCAAGCGGACGCTGGTGCATTCGGTCGAGGATCTTTTCGGTGGTGCGGGCGATCAGTCGAAAGCCACGTTCTGGACAGGCCTGCGCCCCATGACACCTGATGGCACCCCCGTTGTTGGCCGCTCGCCTGTGCCGAACCTGTACCTGAATACGGGTCATGGCACCCTTGGCTGGACCATGGCCGCAGGGTCAGGCCGCGTTCTGGCCGATATCATCTCGGGCCGCGCGACCGAGATCGAAAGCCGCGACCTTGGCTTTGCCCGCTATCAGCGCAGTGCAAAGCGCAGCCTTTCCGTGGGTGCGGCCGCCCCTGCGGCGGGCTGACGGGACAGGTTTCCGCAGGTTCACCCTGTGCGAAAGGCGGGGCGAAGGCTATGATGGCCTATGCCCGCTTTGTGCCGCGATTGCCTGACCACCTTTGACACCGGCACCCGTTGCCCGGCCTGCCGCAGCCCGCGCGTGCTGTCGCATCCGGAACTGTTCAGCCTGTCCATCGCACATATGGATTGCGACGCCTTTTACGCCTCGGTCGAAAAGCGGGATGATCCCGGTCTGGCCGACAAGGCGGTGATCGTCGGCGGGGGCACGCGGGGGGTGGTGTCCACCTGCTGCTATCTAGCGCGCATTCATGGTGTGCGGTCGGCCATGCCAATGTTTCAGGCCCTGAAGCTGTGCCCCGACGCGGTGGTCGTAAAGCCGCGCATGGGGGTTTACGTCGAGGCCAGCCGCAAGATTCGCGCGATGATGGAAGAGATGACCCCGGCGATTGAACCGCTTTCGCTGGATGAGGCGTTTTTGGACCTCTCCGGCACCACACGCCTGCATGGCGCGCCGCCGGCTGTGATGCTGGCGCGCCTGTTGCAGCGGATGGAACGTGAGTTGGGACTGTCCGGCTCGGTCGGGCTGTCGCACAACAAGTTTCTGGCCAAGATCGCCTCGGACCTCGACAAGCCAAGGGGGTTTTCCGTGATCGGGCAGGCCGAGACGGCCGCGTTTTTGCAGACAAAACCCGTCCGCATCATCTGGGGTGTGGGCACGGCCACCCAAGCTGCACTTGAGGCGGCGGGGATTCGGACCATTGCCGATTTGTTGCGGTGGGATCGCACGGATTTGACCGCCCGCTTTGGCAGCATGGGCGAACGGTTGTGGACATTGGCGCGCGGGCAAGACCTGCGCCGCGTGAACCGTGATGAAAAGCTGAAGTCGATTTCCAAGGAAACGACGTTCTTTGAAGATACCGGCGACCCAGACTTGTTGGACGGGCATTTGTGGCGGCTGTCAGAACAGGTGTCAGACCGCGCCAAGGCCAAGGAACTGGCCGGACGCACCGTCACGCTGAAGCTGAAAAAAGGCGACTTTCAACTTGTGACCCGCCGCCATTCGCTGACCGATCCAACCCAGATCGCCGACCGCATCTATCGCGCCGCGCGAAGCCTGTTTGACCAATCGGGTGTCAAGGGGCCGTTCCGCCTGATCGGGGTCGGCATATCCGACCTTGCCCCCGAAGCGCAGGCGGACCGTGCGGGTGATTTGCTTGACCCCGATGCAGGCCGTCGCGCCGCCGCAGAACGCGCGGCCGATGCGATCCGCGCCAAGTTCGGCCATGATGCCATCATCAAGGGGAGGGCGCTGCGCTAGAGCCGTTATTCAGCAGCCAACGGCAGGTTGATGCGGCCAATATCGGAAATCTCGGCAATCACGCCCTGCATCAGCGACCGGAACGCGGCAAAATCGGGCAGGCGTTCGACGCGGGCCTCGTCCATATAGAGGGCGCGGTCGATTTCAACCTGCACCACATGAAAGCCGCGGCTCGGGCGACCATAGGCTTGGGTGATATAGGCCCCGGCGAAAGGCGCATTGCGCGAGACGCGCAACCCGGCGCGGACAAAGGCCGCCTCGACGCGGTCCACCACATCGCGCGCCGCCGCCGCACCGAAGCGGTCACCCAAGACAACCTCGGGTCGCGCATGGCCGGGGCGGGCATGCGACTCGATCGCCTCGTGCGGCATCGAATGGCAATCAATCAGGATGGCTTGCCCGAACAAGGCGTGGCTTTCCTCAGTCAACCGTTTCAGCGCGCGGTGATAGGGTTGCCAATGCGCCGCGATCCGCCGCGCCGCCTCTTCCGCCGGCAGTTTGCCGCGATAGATCGCCCGCCCCCCGGCCACCACGCGCGGAATCACCCCAAGGCCCGAGGCCACGCGCGGGTTATGGGCGCTGCGCCCCACGCCATCAATCACGGCGGGGTCCAACTCATCCGCCGCACGGTTCAGGTCGATAAAAGCGCGCGGTGCCCGTGCCGCGATCAGTGGCGCGCCAAAACCGCTGGCCGCGGCAAACAACTCGTCCACGAACGCATCTTCGGATGAGCGGATGCTGTGCGGGTCCAGAATCGTGCTGTCAAGAAAGGCTGCCGGATACTCGCGCCCGCTGTGTGGCGACGAAAACACAACCGGCGTATCGCGGCGGTCCGGCAGATGAAGGGTATAGGCGTCAGACTGCATCAAGCCCCCTGTTCACCTTTGTTATAGCGGCGATTCCCGATTTGCCGATAGCTTCTTTTCAAGCGCGCGTTCTGCCGTAGCGCCACCCTGAATCCGCTTGCAGGCCCGCCCGCAACTGGCTATAGACCCCCGCACACCGACGCGGTTCCGCCCGCGTCCTTTTCTTTGGTCCATGGGCCACAGTGTGGATAAGGCGGATTTGCGGTTGGAACGTGGGCGGTTAGCTCAGCGGTAGAGCACTACGTTGACATCGTAGTGGCCACTGGTTCGATCCCAGTACCGCCCACCATTCGCCGTTCCCTTCGGGGGGCAAAGGTTTTCAACTGGCGCGAAGACGCGCCGCGACAAGGGAGACAGCCATGAAGGTTGCAAACTCGCTCCGTTCGCTGAAGACGCGTCATCGCGATTGCCAGGTCGTGCGCCGCAAAGGCCGCGTCTATGTGATCAACAAGACGCAGAAGCGCTACAAGGCCCGTCAGGGCTGATGACTTCCCCATTTGGGGTTTGAACAGGCCGCCGGGGGAAACCCTTGGCGGCCTATCTCTTTTTGCATCACAAGGGCCCTAGCATGCACCCCAACCCAAGCTTTCGTGGCGCCTCTGCCGCCGAAAACCTTGCCTTTGCCCGCGCCAAAGGGTTCGGGATGCTGACGGTCAATGGCGCAGACGGGCCTTTGGCCGCGCATGTCCCGTTCCTGCTGTCGCCGGATGACACAGTTGCCGACCTGCACCTGTCGCGCGGCAACCCCATTGCCCGCGCCTGCACGCAAGCCCTGCCTGCGTTGATCGCCGTGCAAGGGCCCGATGCCTATGTCTCGCCCGACTGGTACGGCGCGGATGATCAGGTGCCCACATGGAACTATGTGGCGGTGCATTTGCGCGGAATCCTCACGCCTTTGCCCGACGATGCGCTGCACGGGCACGTCGATGCCTTGTCATTCGCGCACGAGGCACGTCTTGCGCCGAAACCTGTCTGGACGTCATCCAAGATGAGTGACGGCGTGATGCCCCGGATGATGCGGATGATTCTGCCGTTCCGGCTGACCATCACGGCGGTCGATGGCACATGGAAGCTGAACCAGAACAAGCCCGCCGCCGTGCGCGCACAGGCAGCGACCCATCTTGCGGCGCAGCCCGACCCGGCCGCGCAGGCGATTGCCAGACTGATGCGCGACATCCCCGAAAGCTGAGGCCTATTGCAGCTTGCCCAATGACGCCAGCGGAACCCAGCCGATGGCCAGGCCATCCTTGGCCACACGGGCAAAGCCATCTTTCTCCTCGATCAGGAAAACCCCGAAAAAGGCACCGGCATCAATCACTGTCACCGTTGCCCCGCCCGGTGCATCCAGAACGGCGCTGCCCCCTGTCACCACATGGGTCAGGGTTTCGGGGAACCGCTCGACCGCGCCCTTCAGCACGGAAACCTTGGCCCCAAGCGCAAAGTCAGACCCTTTCAGCGACATCTGCGGCACCTGACGATAGCCAAAGGCCGCCTGCGAGTACTCGGGCACCTTCTGGTCGACGAAACCCGCCAGTTCCGTCACCTCGATGGTCGCGTTGCCGTTGGTATCGGCAGCATCAAGCGCCTCAAGCAGGGCATAGGTCATCACCCCATGGCCGTTGTAGCCTTCAAGCGCAGGCGCATCGTCAGTGGCGGCAGACAGGATGCTGCGCCCCATCGCGCGGGTCAGCCGTTCCACCGCCGCCGACTGCGCAAGCGCCGCCTCCAGCCCGCGCGTGCCGGTCAGGCTGCCGCTTTCGCAGGTATCATAAATCATAATCGATTTGCGCGCCCGGATTCCGGCCATCCACGCCTGCCACTGGTCTTGGGCAATGCCGCCCTTGCGCACCGGATCATCCCCTTCGAACCGGAAATCGACGGGGATAAAGTGATACTCCCCCTCAACCGTCTTGCCATGCCCGGCAAGGAAAAAGATGAACACATCCTGCGGTTTGACCTTGGCTGCCATATCGGCAAAGGCCGCGTCCAGCCCGGCACGGGTGACCTGCCCGTCCAGAAGCGTCACGGCATTGACCTGCGAAAACATGCCCGTGCCCGCCTTTTCCACCGCAGCAGCGATCGCCTTGGCATCATCCGCCGCATAGGTCAGGCGCAGACGCCCGTCCTGATAGGCGTTCACCCCGACCGACAGCACATGCAAGGCTGGCGGGACAAGGCTTGCCACCCCGTCCCAGGTCAACGTCAGCACCTGTGGGGCCGACGCGACAAGCCCCGCCGCATTATAGACCACCACCTCGATCCGGTTTTCGCCCGGTTCCAGCGCCAGCTTGGTCTGCACCAGCGGCGTGTCTGCCGCGGCAGCCTGATCGCCGACCGCTGCCAGACCACGTGCTGGACGCACATCGACCGTCACCCCGTTCAGACGCCATTCAACACGGCCCACACCGCCGCCCGCATCGCGCACCTCGGCCCCCACCTCGACCTCTTCGTTGCTGATGGTGGCCCCGTCTTTCGGAAACACAAAGCGCGGCACGGGCGCGGGGCCGGAACCCAGAACGGATGACAGATCAAGGCCCGCCGCCGCCTGCTGCACCTTGCCATCCGGATCGCCCGCCAGTTTGGCGCGCACCAGATCGGGGCGATACAGCGCCTGATAGACCTGATCCACCGCCACAGCGCGCAACCCTGTGGAAACTGACACCAGTTTCGCCCCGTTTTCCGAGGCCGCAAAGAATCCTTCCGGCGTCAGCACCACCCATTCGCCCGCCTCATCGGCAAGGGCATAGGCCAGCACATCGCCCGTCTCCGCCGCATGAATGGTCATCAGCCCCGAGCTTTGGGCGATCACCGCCAGACGGCCCCCGGCAAAGACGTCAACCGGGGTAAAGCGCGATGCACCCAGTTCCGTCAGCGTGTCGGCCATGGCAGGCGGCACCGGACGCGGCTTGATCAGTGTCGCCTCGGTGGCCGGATCATAGGGGTTGAAGGACGGGACCTGCACCGGGGTCAGGGTGGCCAGATCCCACGCCTCGAACCGTGTTTCGTCAAAGCCATCGGCCAGATACAGGTTCGCCCCATCGGTGCCCATAAACTCTTCGCCACCCCCGGCGATGCTGTTGGGCAGGCGCATTTCCAGCCGCCCCTGATCAAAATCCCAGATCAGAATCTGCCCGTTGCCGTCGCTGGTGAACAGGCGCGTGCTGTCGGGCAGGGCCACCAGACGCGATTTCGCCAAAGGCTGACCGATTACATCGCGCACAAGGTTCTTCAGCGGATCGAACAGCACGATATTACCGCCCTCGCCGCCGACCACGACCAGATCGGCGCCACCCGGAACAAAGGCCAGACGATCCACCCACATGATCCCGGTGCCGCTTTCCGATGCCTCTGCCACAGGGGCAGACACACCCGGATCTTCACCTTCACCGCCGCCGACGCTATTCAACCGTTCGGTCGAAATGGCTTTACTGGCCGCAAGGTCACGGACCACGATCATCGTGCTGTAATCCGCTACGGCCGAACCTGCCAAGGCCAGCAATCTGCCATCGTCACTTAGGTCGATCGCCAACACGTCGCGCAGGTTTTCGGGCCGATCCTCGCGCCGCGCCCCAGTGGCGTCAGTCAGTTCCGCATAGGGGAAAAACTCAAACAGACCATCCGCCTTCTGCACCCGCTGCACGCGCAGAACGGCCAGCAGGCCATCAGGCGACAGGGCCAGATCGGGCCGCGTCTTGACGTTGTTATAGGGGTTGTCCTCGCCTTCAACGGCCGGGCCATCGGGCACTTCGGTCAGCGCGGTACCATCCAGCCCAAGCCGGACCAACCCACCCCGCCGGTTTCCCAGCCACAGGCTGGCCGAATCGCGGGCAAACCGCAGCTTTTCGACGCGGGTCTGGTGACGCACCAGCATTTTGCCACTGGTCATATCCCAGATCCGCGCCGCGTTCATGGAGGATGTCGCCAGTTTGTTGCCATCCGGGGACAGCACCATTTCCTGCACCGCACCATCATGCGCCGCGAATCGCACCATCACCTGACCCGTCACGGCATCCAGCGCCATCACTTCGCCCGCATTGGTGCCAACCATCAGGATCTCGGTCCCCGGCAGCAGCACCGCCTGCGTCACGCCCGGCACGTTCAGCTTGCGGATCAGCTTCTTGCTTTGAAAATCCCACAGCGCCACCTCTTGCGATTCGGGCGCCGATAGGACCGTCAGCATGATCGACTGGTCGGGCGAGATATGGATCGTATGCTGCGACACGATATCCTGCGCAAAATAGGCATGCGGCGATGATGGCACGATGGCAGTGCCAACAGGTCGGGTGGCAAGCTGTTCCTTCATCGCGGCCAGCGGCAGATCGAACCTTGTTTGCGGGTTGGTCGCGTCGGGGCCGATCACACTCCACGTCGGGCCAGTCTGCACCGCCACGATGCCCCCCTCGTGCCGCCAGAAATCGTCGAACTGCGGCGCAATGGCAAAACTGCCGTCATAGCGGATGAACCCCCGCTTTTCGCCCATGGTCACGCCAGCCAGTCCGTCATTGAAGGCAAAGGCATTGTCGAACTGCGGCGCAATCTGCATGCGCCCCACCGCATCAACATAGCCCCACTTGCCACCTTCGACCTGCACAGCGGCCAAGCCATCGGCAAAATCACGCATGTTCAAATACTTGGGCGGCACCACCATGGCGCTGTCAAAGATCGAATACATGCCCCACAGGCCGTCTTGCCGGACCGCGACCATCTTGTTCTTCACGCGCCGCGACTCTTCGAACCGCGCAAAGCTGTCGTCAAAACTGGGCTGCGTGCAGTCGATCTGCGTCTTGGTACCATCCGTCAGGGTCACCACGGCCCACCCGTCCGAGGGCAGCGCAACCTCGCTTACACCCAAAGGCTGACCGACCGTCGGGAAAGCCCCGCGCGTTTCGATCACCGGAACGCCCCCGGATGTGCCGGTGAAGCATTCGCCGTTGCTGCCGGTCAGGGTATCAAGCGCCAGCGGCTGTTCCTGAAACGTGCCATTGGCGTTCAGAACCCACCAGCGCCCCTCCCACCGCACGGCGGTCAGGGGGCCGGGCGTGGCAATCTCTTCAAAGCCGAAATCAAGGATCATCTGACCCGACGTGCTGACCAGCCCCCAGCCAGCGGCAGACTTCACGGCAAACTTGCCATCACCGGCGGCCCCAACTGCCTCAAGCGTGGGGGGAACCACCCATGCCCCGCTGCCATCCATCAGCCCCCAAAGGCCCCCCTGCATCAGTGGCACCACCCCCCGATGCGCGGCCCCTGCACTTTCGAAACCCTGTGCAATGATCCGATACCCGTCCTGCGCCACGGCAAGGCTGGCGGGCAGGGCCAAAAGCACGCTCAGGAAAAGACGGGCAAGGGTCATCGGGCCATCCTGCAAACGATGTGTTCGGTTCCGCCGACAATGGGCAAGCACTGACAGTGCGGCAACTGCCAAAGACGGGTCGCCGCCGGTTTTCCTTGCAGTTGGGCGCGCACTGGGGCCCATTCGTCCGCTCTGCCATGGACAGGCGTGCGTGCCGCCCTTACGATTGCCGCTGCAAATCCGGAGGTTGCCATGCCACTGCCCCTTGCCCCCCTTCTGCCTGTCGCGCTGCGCCTTGGTGCGGTCGCTGCCGTAGTCTATGCCGCCAAGCGGCTGGTCGTGGCCCGCGCGCATCCGGGCCGCACTGACCAGCGGGCCGAAGACGCGCTGGACGATCTTGGCGAAGGTCTGGCCCTGCACTCTCCTGCGGATCGCACCGAAGACGGCCAGTCGAACGCCAGCCTGCGCTTGCGCCGCACCATCCGCTTTCGCGGCAAGACCTATGAGATCGACGCAGGCGCCTTGGCCCGCTGGCGCATCAGGACGGTCGCGGAATGAGGCTGTATCACTCTCCCACCTCGCCCTATGTGCGCAAGGTGCTGGTTCTGATCGACGAAGCCCGGATTGACGGGATCGAAATGATCGGCGCCGCAGGCACGCCGGTGGCCCCAGACGCCATGGTGATCGAGCGTAACCCCTTGGGCAAGATTCCGGCCCTGGAACGGCCCGATGGGCCGACGCTCTATGACAGCCGCGTGATCTGCCGCTATCTGGATGACCTGAGCGGTGCCGGTTTCTACCCCGCCGCACCGCGCCTGTGGGATACCCTGACGGTCGAGGCGACGGCGGATGGTATCCTCGATGCCGCGCTGCTGATGGTTTACGAGGCCCGGATCCGCCCCGAAGACATCCGCTTTGCGCCATGGGTCGAAGGGCAATGGTCCAAGGTAGACCGTGCGCTTGATGCCGTGGAAAGCCGCTGGATGGATCACCTTTACGGCCCGCTGGACATGGGGCAGATCGCGCTTGGCTGCGCCCTTGGCTATCTTGATTTCCGCCACAGCGGACGGGGCTGGCGCAACCGCCGCCCGCGCCTGTCCGGCTGGGCCGAGGTTTTTCTGGCCCGCCCGTCGATGCAAGCCACCGTGCCAAAGGCCTGATGTGGCATTGCCGCTGGCGGAATTTCTACCCGTCTGGGGGTTTCTGGCTGCCAACATCGCCACACCCGGCCCCAACGTCCTGACCACCATTGCCTGCGCCATGGGGTCAGGGCGCGGGGCGGGCATGGGATCGGCCATCGGCGTGGGCCTTGGCATCGCGCTGTGGTGTCTGGGCATGACGCTTGGCGTGTCCACGATTCTGACGGTGATTCCGCAGGCGCAGGCGATTCTTACCCTTGCTGCGATCAGTCTGCTAGCATGGTTTGCGACGCGCTATTTTCGCGCGGCATGGGTTGGGTATCGGGCACACTCCGGCCAGCTGCCCGGCTCGGCCGACGGCTTGCACTTTGCCGATGGCTTGCGCCGTGCGCTGCTGGTCAATGCGATGAACCCCAAGGCGCTGACCTCATGGCTGGCCATTCTTGGCCTGTTTCCCGTGGCACGCGCCGGTGCGACAGACATTGCCATCCTTTGTCTGGGGGCATCCGTGCTGTCGTTCAGCATCCATACTCTTTACGTTCTGGCGTTCTCCACCCCTTTGGCAGCGCGGGCCTATCTGCGGGCAGGCTGGGTTTTGCAGGCCATTGCGGGTGTTTTGTTCACCCTTTTCGCGCTACGACTTGTCGCAGGGGATTGAGCATGCACCTGTGCGATTCAGCTGCAGTGACGCAAGGGCGCGCCCAAACGGCCACAGGCGGCCAACTTCCAGTCGGTGAACGGGCACATGCGCCCGAATGTCCGCTGGACGAGGTTCGCTTGCTTGTCTAAAAGCCCGCCCGCAGGGTGATGTTTTTTGAACATCGCCCAAGAATCTATATGGGTCGTGCAACACGCGGCCCCGGAAGGGAGAATATCTCGTGTCCCACGCAGACGACAACGCAGGCACCCGCAGGGATTTCCTGTATTACGCCACGGCAGGGGCCGGGGCTGTCGCGACCGGCGCCGCCGTTTGGCCGCTGGTCAACCAGATGAACCCCTCGGCCGACACCCGCGCCCTTTCGTCGATCTTTGTCGACGTGTCGGCGGTCGAGGTCGGCACCCAATTGACCGTGAAGTGGCTGGGCAAACCCGTCTTTATCCGCCGCCGTGCCCCCGAAGAGATCGAGGCTGCGCGCGCCACCGCCCTGACCGACCTGCCCGATCCGCGCGCCGAAAACGCCAACATTCAGGCCGAGGCTGACGCATCCGACACCAACCGTTCGCTGGATGAAGCTGGCGAATGGCTGGTGATGATGGGGGTCTGCACGCACCTTGGCTGTGTGCCGCTGGGTGATGGCGCCGGCGATTTCGGCGGCTGGTTCTGCCCCTGCCACGGGTCGCACTATGATACGTCAGGCCGCATCCGCAAGGGACCGGCCCCGCGCAACCTGCCCGTGCCGGTTGCAAAGTTCGAAGACGAAACCACGATCAAGCTCGGGTAAGGAAACATCATGGCCGGAATTCCGCACGACCATTACGAGCCCAAGTCGGGCGCTGAGAAGTGGCTGAACAAGCGCCTTCCCATCGTGGGCCTGCTTTACGACACCATTATGATCCCCACGCCCAAGAACCTGAACTGGATGTGGATCTGGGGCATCATCCTGACGTTCTGCCTTGCCATGCAGATCATCACGGGCATCGTGCTGGTGATGCACTATACCCCGCATGTCGATTATGCGTTCGCTTCGGTTGAACACATCATGCGCGACGTGAACGGCGGCTACATGCTGCGCTACCTGCACCAGAACGGCGCATCGCTGTTCTTTGTCGCGGTCTATCTGCACATTTTCCGCGGCCTCTATTACGGGTCATACAAAGCCCCGCGTGAGGTGACGTGGATCATCGGCATGCTGATCTATCTGGCGATGATGGCAACCGCCTTCATGGGCTACGTCTTGCCTTGGGGCCAGATGTCGTTCTGGGGTGCAACCGTGATCACCGGCCTGTTTGGCGCCATTCCCGGCATCGGCCCGGATATCCAGACTTGGTTGCTGGGCGGCCCGGCCGTCGACAACGCCACGCTGAACCGCTTCTTCTCGCTGCACTACCTGCTGCCCTTCGTGATCGCGGCGCTTGTCGCGGTGCACATCTGGGCCTTCCACACCACCGGCAACAACAACCCGACCGGGGTTGAAGTGCGCCGCAGCTCGAAAGAAGAAGCCGCGCGCGATACGGTGCCGTTCTGGCCGTATTTCGTGATCAAGGACCTGTTCGCGCTTGCCGTGATCCTTGCAGTGTTCTTTGCCATCGTCGGCTTCATGCCAAACTACTTGGGCCACCCCGACAACTACATCGAGGCGAACCCGCTTGCGACGCCCGCACACATTGTGCCGGAATGGTACTTCCTGCCGTTCTACGCGATCCTGCGCGCCTTTACCGCCGACGTCTGGGTGGTGCAGCTGGTGACCTTCCTGTCCTTCGGCATCATCGACGCCAAGTTCTTTGGCGTGCTGGCGATGTTCGGCGCAATCGCCGTGATGGCGCTTGCCCCGTGGCTGGACACGTCGTCGGTGCGGTCGGGCAAGTACCGCCCGATGTTCAAATGGTGGTTTGCCCTGCTTTGCGTCGACTTTGTCGTGCTGACATGGGTCGGCTCTCAGGCGGCTGCCTTCCCCTATGACTGGATTTCGCTGATCGCATCAGCCTACTGGTTCGCCTATTTCCTGATCATCCTGCCGTTGCTGGGTGTGATCGAAAAGCCGCTGCCCCAGCCTGCGACCATCGAAGAAGACTTCAATGCCCACTACGGCTCCAAAGCCCATCCGGCCGAGTGAGAAAAGGACTGTTCCAAATGATCAGGAAAATCGCACTCACCGCGTCTGCACTGGCCCTGTCGGCCGGTGCGGCCCTTGCCGCCGGTGGCGCCCACACGCACCTTGAGGACGTGGCTTTTGCCCACGAAGGTCCGTTTGGCGCCTTTGACCAGATGCAGCTTCAGCGTGGCCTTCAGGTCTATACCGAGGTCTGCTCTGCCTGCCACGGGCTGAAGTTCGTTCCCATCCGCACCTTGGCAGATGAGGGTGGACCCGCTCTGCCCGAAGATCAGGTTCGCGCCTATGCCACCCAGTTTACGGTGACCGACAAGGAAACCGGCGAAGACCGCGAAGGCAAGCCTACCGACTTCTTCCCGAAGTCTGGCATGGAAAACGCACCGGACCTGTCGCTGATGGCCAAGGCGCGCGCCGGCTTCCATGGGCCTTACGGCACGGGCATGTCGCAGCTGTTCAATGGCATGGGCGGGCCCGAGTATATCTACTCGCTGATGGTCAGCTATGAAGAGAACCCCGCCTGTGCACCGGACGGGATCGACGGCTTCTACTACAACACCGCCTTCCCGAACGGCGGCGTGCCGGACTCCTGCAAGGACGAACACGGTGTGTCGACCGTTCCGGGCAGCTGGATCGCCATGCCAGAGCCTTTGTCTGATGATCAGGTCACCTATGCAGACGGTCACCCCGCCACGGTCCACCATATGGCCGAGGATGTGTCGTCCTTCCTGTTGTGGGCGGCCGAACCAAAGCTGATGGCCCGCAAAGAAGCTGGCTTCAAGGCCGTGGTGTTCCTGCTGATCCTGTCGACCCTGCTGTTCCTGACGAACAAGCGAATCTGGGCAGGCGTCAAAGGCAAGAAGCTGGCCTGACCGCCATCGAATGCAATGTGAAACCCCGCCCGACATGATTCGGGCGGGGTTTTTCTTTGCGCAGGCTATCCCAGATAACTCCGCAGCGCCGGTGGCGGATCGGACAGCATCTGTGCCCTGTCCTTGGGCGCGGCGGCTACACCATCGGCCACCAGCACGATATCCGTCGCAAACGCGGTGGCATCCTTGGGGTCATGCGTCACCATCAGCACCGTCGCCCCGGTTTCCTGTGCCACCTGCCCGACAAGGGCCAGCATCTCGGCCTTGAGGGCCGGGCCAAGGGCGGCAAAGGGCTCATCCAGCAGCAGCAGCGGCCGCGCCCGCAACAAGGCCCGCGCCAAGGCCACGCGCCCCGCCTGCCCGCCCGACAACTGTCCGGGGCGGCGCGCACCTAGGCCGGTCAGCCCCACGCGGTCCAGCGCCACCACGACCCGCGCCACCTCGTCGGGGCCAAGCCGCAAGTCGGGCCGCAGCCCCAATCCGATGTTCTGCGTCACGGTCAGGTGCGGAAACAGGTTCTGGTCCTGAAACAGAATCGTCAGCGGCCGCTGACCCGGCGACAGTGTGGCAAGGTCAGCGCCGTTCCACAGGATTCGGCCAGACCGGGGCATCAGAAACCCCGCAATCGCAGACAAAAGCGTGGATTTGCCCGCCCCCGACGGCCCCATGACCGCAATGCGCTGCCCGGCCTGCACCGACCAGTCGGCCCGCAATGAAAACCCATCCTGCGCAAGCTGAACCTGATCAAGCTGCAGCACGTCGCCCTCCGTGGTCAAACAGCCAGAACAACGCAAAGCTAAGCGTCACCAGCAAAAGGGCGGCCCCGGCCGCGTCCTGCATCCGGTAGGCCCCGGTCAACCGCTGCACCACCAACGGCAGGGTTGCCCCCTGATCCCCGGCAAACAGGGCAATCACGCCAAGGTCGCCCATCGACAAGGCGGCAGACAACCCCGCACCAAAGCCAAGCGGGCGCGCCAGCAGCGTCCAGATCATCCAACGCAGCCGCGCCCGGCCAGACAGGCCCAGCGACATGGCAAGCCGCCCGAAATCGGCCTGCATGGCCCGCGCCGAGGGCAACAAAAGCCGATAGGCAAAAGGCAGCGACAACGCGGCATTCACCATGACCGTCACGGGCAAAGCCATCTGCGATGGCGGAAGCATCGGTTGCACCAGCACAAACAACCCGACCCCCAGCACAAGACCTGATGTGGCCAAGGGCACAAGGGCCGCCGAATCCAGCACCACCGCCCATCGGCCACCGCGCGCCACCCCAAGGGCAAGAGCCAAGGCCGCCGCCATGGTGACAGCCGATGACACCAGCGCTACCCCCACCGATCTGGCCGCCGCGGGCCAGACACTGTCGGGCAGGTCGGCAAGACCGGGCAGGCCGCGCATCAGCACCGCCAGCAACGGCAGCAGCAGGAACAAAACCGCCGCCAGAATCACCACGGCATCCATCGCGCGCCGCCATCCCTTTGGCGCGGTCATTGCCACAGTGCGGCCCAACCCGGCACCAAAGGCCGCGGGCTGCACCAAACGCCACGCCAGCACCGCCACGACCACCGACAGGGCAAACTGAATCATTGCCAGCAGGGCTGCGCGCCCAAGGTCAAAATCAAACCGAACCGCCTGAAAGATCGCCAGTTCCACGGTTGTGGCCCGGGGCCCGCCCCCCAGCGTCAGCGCCACGGCAAAGCTGGTCAGGCAGATCACGAACACCACGATTGCCGCACCCGGCACCACCTCGCGCAGCATCGGCCGCTCCAGGTGCCGCGCCACCTCGGCCGGGCCAAAGCCCAGTGCCATAGCCAGCCGAAGGCGTTCGGCCGGGATGGCCTGCCACCCTTGCAAGATCATCCGGATGGCCAGCGGCAAGTTCAGGAACACATGCGCCAGAACCACCCCATGCAGGCCATAGACCGACACCGCAGGCAGCCCGACCCATGCCAAAAGGGTATTCAGAGTGCCCGCCCTGCCAAACACCGCCAACAAACCCAGCACCGCCACCACTGTCGGCAACAGGAACGGTGCACCCAAAAGCACGATCACCGCACCGCGCCCGGCAAACCGCCGCCGCGCAATGGCCCGCGCAACAGGAATCGCCAGACCCACAGACATCAGCGCCGAAAGGGCGGCCTGCACCACGGTAAAGCGCACCGCGGCCCAGTCTGCCGGGCCAAGGGCATAGCCCTCGGCCCGTGCAGCGACGGCCAGCAGGGGCGCCAGCACGAACAGTGCCAGCCCCCCGGCCACCCCTGCCGCTATCAGCGGGCCAGTGCGGCTTGCCATTCGGCCAAGGCCCCCGCGCGCACCGCCATCGCCTCATCTGCGGTCATCAAAAGCGACGTTGCAGGGTGCAGCGATTCAAACCCCTCGGGCAGGCCCGCCGCGGGTGTCACCGCCGGATACATCCAGTTCGTTGTGGGAATCGCTGACTGGAACCCTTCGCTCAGCATAAAGGCCAGAAACGCATCGGCCAATGCAGGCTGATCGGTCGCCGCCAGCTTTCCCGCCACCTCGACCTGCAGGTAATGCCCCTCGCTAAACGGGGCGGCGGCCTTGCTGTCATCCTGCTCGGCAATCAGGTGATAGGCCGGGCTGGTGGTATAGGACAACACCATGTCGGCCTCCCCTTCTAGAAACAGGCCATAGGCCTCGGACCAGCCCGGCGTGACCGTCACGATATTGTCGGCCAGACCGGCCCAGATCTCTGCCGCGCGGTCACCATAGGCCGTCTTGACCCACATCAGCAGCCCCAGACCGGGGGTCGATGATCGCGGGTCCTGGATGACGATCTTTACATCCGATGCGGCAAGGGCCTCGAACGAAGCTGGCGGTGTGGCAAGCTTGGTCTTGTCATAGACAAAGGCGAACCACCCCCAGTCATAGGGCAGGAACATCGGGTCGGCAAAAGGCACTGGCAGGGCGGTCGTTGCGGTTACGCCATGCGGCGCGAACAACCCGGTCGCAGCGGCCTGTGCGGTCAGGTTGGTATCCAGCCCCAGCACAATATCGGCCGCCGACGCCGCGCCTTCCAGTTGCACGCGCGCCAACAGCGCCGCACCGTCACCCGCGCCGACAAACTGCAGGTCGCAGGCGCAGGCGGCCTCGAACGCCTTTTCCACCACGGGGCCGGGGCCCCATTCACTCACGAAACTGTCGTATGTCAGAACAGTCAGCACAGGTGTTTCTGCTGTCGCCATCGTGGCCGCACACAAAACACCAGCCGCAAGGATCGAAGCTTTCATGTCTTCCTCCAATTGCGACGGAACAGGTCGGGCTTGGAGGATATCCTTCGCACCTTCCCTCCGCCGGTATGATCCGGTTCAGGTTCAACGGGTCCGCTTTCGCATCTCAGCCTGTCAGACAGGCACCCCGAGGTAGCGGTGAAGATAAGCCATCATCCGGCAGGCGCAAGGCCCAATCACGCAGCCGGTTGGCCGCAGGCCAGAGGCAAGACAAGAACAGCAAAACCGCGCGGCCCCTGTGGCCGCGCGGTTTTTCCATTCAGATTTCAGTCCTTGCGTTACGCGTCCGGCGTCGCCTTGCCGCCACGCGTCTTCCACAGCGAAAAGCCGACACCCGCGCCAAGGATCGCAAAGGTAATGATCAGCGACCAGTCAGCCGGGAACTTTTCCCACCCCATCAGATCGGCGACAAAGATCTTCGACCCGATGAACACCAGCAGCAGCGACAGCGCATATGTCAGATAGTGAAAGCGGTGAATCACCGCCGCAAGCGCAAAGTAAAGCGCTCGCAGGCCAAGGATCGCAAAGATGTTCGAGGTATAGACGATGAACGGGTCGGTCGTGATCGCAAAGACCGCCGGCACCGAATCCACCGCAAAGATCAGATCGACGATCTCCACCATGACCAGCGCCAGAAACAGCGGCGTGGCAAAGCGCACCAGCTTGCCGGTTTTCGGATCGGGCCTGTGCACGAAAAAGGCATGGCCGTGCAAGGTCTCCGTCACGTTCATCCGCCGCTTCAGGAACGTCAGCACCGGGTTCTGGCTGATGTCCATCGGCGCATCACCCATGAACAGCATCTTGACGCCGGTCAGGATCAGAAAGGCCGCAAAGATGTAAAGAACCCACGCATACTGCGCCACCAGGGTGGCCCCCAGCCCGATCATGATCCCGCGCAGGACGATCACGCCAAGGATCCCCCAGAACAGCACCCGGTGCTGATACATCCGCGGGATCGCGAAATAGGTGAAGATCAGCGCGATGACAAAGACGTTGTCCATCGCCAGCGTCTTTTCCACCACAAAGGCAGTCATATAAAGCTGTGCCGCTTCCGCCCCGATCTGCCACCAGACAAACCCGGCAAAGGCCACACCCAGCGTGATATACAGCGCCGAAAGGCGCAGGCTTTCACCCACGCCAATCTCGTGGTCATCCTTGTTCAGCACCCCAAGATCAAACGCCAGCAGGGCCACGACAAGGCCCACAAACAGCAGCCACATCCAGATCGGTGTGCCCAGAAACAACGTCAACAGAACATCCATGCGGTTCGGCCTCTCTCCCATCGAAGGCACGCGACAGTCCGCCCGCAAAAGGATCTCGCCGGGCCAACATCGGGTGCAACGCGATGCGGTCCGACATCACGACACCACGTCGTCAGAGGGGCCCGGTCCGCAGGCGCGATATGGAAACCCCCGCGCCGCGATCAACCCCGGCGCCCACCAATGCGGCACGCATCCCGCGTCACAATCTGTTGAACGCTCAGACGTCGCCGTGTGCCAAAAGTGAGGCCAGCCCTTCACGATAGGTAGGGAACAGCAACTGCACCCCCAACTCGGTCTTGATCCTGTTGTTGCGCACGCGCTTTGATTCCGAATAGAAACTGCGCGCCATCGGCGTCATATCCGCCTGATCAAAGGCAACGGCAGGCGGTTCCGGCAACCCCAGCAAATGCGCGGCATAAGACAGCACATCCTCAGGCGGGGCCGGGTCGTCATCACAAACATTATAGGCCCGCCCCGGTGCAGGCTGCCGGATCGATGCAGCCAGAACCTGCGCAATATCTGCCACATGGGTCCGGCTGAACACCTGCCCCGGCTTGATGATCCGCCGCGCCGTGCCATCGCGCACCTTCTCGAACGGCCCGCGCCCCGGCCCGTAAATTCCGGCCAGCCGAAAGATGTGCACCGGCAATCCGGTCGCGCGCCATTGCTCTTCAGCCAGCACCCGCATCGTGCCGCGTGCTCCTGCTGGGGTCAGGGCCGTGTCTTCATCGACCCATCCGCCCTGATGATCCCCGTAAACCCCGGTCGTTGACAGATACCCCACCCATTGCGGCCGCGCCCGCGCCAACGCCGCTCCGGCGCCTTGCAAAAACGGGTCCCCGGCGGCATCCGGCGCGGCCGAGGCCAGAATATGCGTAGCCTTCGCCACCGCCCCCGTCAGGTCGCCCGGCCAGGTCACGGTTTCCACCCCATCCGCCCGCATCATCGCGGCCTTGCCCTCATCCCGTGCGGTCGCAATGATGGTCAAGCCCTGCGGTTGCAGCACCTGTGCCAGTGCCCGCGCACAATACCCATGCCCCAGCGACAGCAGCGTTGTCATTTCTCTTGTCTCCCATCCGCAATTCTAACCGTCACAGCGCTTGATCCGGCGACCGCCGCGCCGCATCATCGCCCCATGTCAGACCTTGATACCGCCTATGGCCTGAATGGTCCCGACGATTGTCGCAGGCTTTATGCCGCTTGGGCAGAATCCTACGACCATGGCTTTGCCATGCAATCCGATTATCGCCTGCCGGCCCATGTCGCAGCGGCCTTTCTGGCCCATGGCGGCACATCGGGCGCGGGTGGCGCCATTCTTGATGTCGGTGCCGGCACCGGCCTCCTGGCCGCAGCCCTGCGTGATCAGGGCTGCCCGTCCCCGATCGACGGCGTCGATCTGTCCCCCCAGATGCTGACCGCCGCCGCAGACAAAGGCCTCTACCGCTCGCTCGCACAGGCAGACATCACGCAGCCCTTCGCCCTGCAGGGCCCCTACGGCGGCATCGTCTCCTCCGGCACCTTCACCCACGGGCACGTCGGCCCCTCCGCCCTCCCCAACCTCGAGGCTCTGGCACGCCCCGGCACGCTTTTCGCGCTGTCGATCAATGCGGGCGTCTTTCACGCCATGGGCTTCGACACCGCCCTTGCCACCCGCCCCGGCCTGATCCTGCTTGATGTCGCCATCTATGGCCCTGCCGCCCGGCAGACCCATCCGGATCATGCCGCCGACCGTGGCATCATCGCCCTCTGGCGGCATCCGGCCTGAAACTTCTCCATTTTCTGTCCCTGAAATATCCCTGCCAGAGGCACACGGAGCCAGTTCGCGCAGGCGGACAGGCGACACAAAAACAATGCGGCGCAGCCGCGCAATCCGGTCACGGCGGGGGCGTTCTGCGTCATGAAGGCTTCACTTGCGCGCAACCCCCCCTTTCGGGTTATATGCCGGATCAATTTCAGAGACAGATCATGCACGACGCACCCGCCACTTACCTGACCCCGACACTACCCGCCGCCGAAGCGTTCACCGACCCCGCCGCCGCCGTTGACCGGCTGGAACAACTTTATGCCGCCGCCACGGCCTTTCTGGCCGACCATTTCAGCGCCTGTGTCACGCGCGGCAAGCCCGATACCCGCATCCGCGCCTTCTACCCCGAGATCCGGATTTTCGTCGCCAGCCACATCAAGACGGACTCGCGCCTGTCTTTTGGCCATGTGGCCAGCCCCGGCACCTATGCCACCACGGTGACCCGGCCCGATCTGTTCCGCCAGTATCTGATCCAGCAACTGGGCCTGTTGATCCAGAACCATGACGTGCCGGTGTTCATCGGGCCGTCGGAAACGCCCATTCCGGTGCACTTTGCCGTTGCCGGTAATGCGGCCGTGACCGTCCCGCACGAAGGCGTGCTGGAGTTTTCGCTGCGCGACGTGTTCGACGTGCCGGATCTGTCGACCACCAATGATGACATCGTCAACGGCACGCGTACGGCCAACCCCGATGGCTCGCATCCGCTGGCGCCCTTTACCGCGCAGCGCGTTGACTATTCGCTGGCCCGTCTGACGCATTACACCGCGACCGACCCGCAGCATTTTCAGAACCACGTCCTGTTCACCAACTATCAGTTCTATGTTGATGAGTTCGAGGCCTTTGCCCGTCAGGCCCTTGCCGATCCGTCGCAAGGCTACACCGGTTTCGTGGCGACCGGGAACCAGATCATCACCACGCCGGACGGGGTGATCGCGCCTTCGTCCAAGACGCCGCAGATGCCGACCTATCACCTCAAGCGCGCCGATGGTCAGGGCATCACGCTGGTCAACATCGGTGTCGGCCCGTCAAATGCCAAGACCGCCACCGACCATATCGCCGTTCTGCGCCCGCATGCCTGGCTGATGGTCGGCCATTGCGCGGGCCTGCGCAACAGCCAGTCGCTTGGTGATTTCGTCCTTGCCCATGCCTATCTGCGCGAAGACCATGTGCTGGACGATGACCTGCCGATCTGGGTGCCCATTCCGGCCTTGGCCGAGATTCAGATCGCGCTGCAAGAGGCAGTCGCCGAAGTGACGAAGCTGGAAGGCTATGAGCTGAAGCGCATCATGCGAACCGGAACGGTCGCCACGATTGACAACCGCAACTGGGAACTGCGCGATCATTCCGGCCCGGTGCGCCGCCTGTCACAGTCGCGCGCCGTCGCACTTGATATGGAATCGGCCACCATTGCCGCCAACGGCTTTCGGTTCCGCGTGCCCTATGGCACCCTCTTGTGCGTGTCGGACAAGCCCTTGCATGGCGAGTTGAAATTGCCCGGCATGGCATCCGAGTTCTACCGCACACAGGTCAGCCGCCATCTGGAAATCGGCATCCGCGCCATGGAACGTCTGCGCGAAATGCCGCTGGATCGCATTCACAGCCGCAAGTTGCGGAGTTTTGAGGAAACCGCTTTCCTTTGAGCTTCGTTTTTCCGCCGATGACGCGCGGTTTGGGCTTGATCTGGCCTGAAAAACCTTGTGTAGCGGAACCCGTCGCCATCAAAGGGCCAGGACAAGCACCGCGCCACCCTGTCAAACAAGGCGCGGCCCAAAGAAGGATTAATACGATGACGAAACCGATGACCAAAACCCAACTCGTTGCAGCAATTGCCGACGCCATGGGTGCGGACAAAAAGACCGCCGGCGCCGCACTGGACGCGATTGCCGACGTGGTGGCACGCGAAGTGGCCGCTGGCGGCTCGATCACTCTGCCGGGTCTGGGCAAGGTTGCCTGCCGCGCCCGCCCGGAACGTCAGGTCCGCAACCCCGCCACCGGCGAAACCATGACCAAGCCTGCCGACAAGCAGGTCAAGTTCTCGATCGCCAAGGCCCTGAAAGACAGCGTCAACGCCTGAACGGGCCTTGCGCCGTAAAGGTTGAAGGATCAGGGTCGCTTTTGGGCGGCCCTTTTTCATTCGGTTCGCAACGGACAATCCGCATGGCACAGGCAATCGGCATTGGTGGCGTCTTTTTCCGGTCATCGGACCCAAAGGGCCTTGCCCGCTGGTATGCCGATCATCTCGGAATCGATCCGGGCCAAAGCGGTGTCTGGCAACAGGCGGCGGGGCCGACGGTCTTTGCCCCGTTCCGGGCCGACAGCGACTATTTCGCCGCTGACCGCCAGTGGATGATCAACCTGCGCGTCGATGATCTGACGGCCCTTTTGGCGCAGCTTTCTGCCTCCGGGATCGCCGCCGAGACGCGCGCGGAATGGGATGGCGACGGCACCTATGGTCATTTTGCCCGCATCCACGACCCCGAGGGAAACCCGATCGAATTGTGGCAACCACCAAAGGCGTAACCCGACCTTGACCTTTCGCATCGTCGTCATGGGCATTGCCTTTGCCCTCATGTGGTCATCGGCCTTTGCCACCGCCCGGATCATCGTGGCCGATGCGCCGCCCCTATTGGCGCTGTCGTTGCGGTTCTTCCTGTCGGGCGGGTTGGCCATCGGCGTGGCACGCGCCTTGGGCCAGCACTGGCACCTGACCAGGGCACAGGCACGGTCAGTGCTGATCTTTGGCCTGTGCCAGAACGCCCTTTACCTTGGCCTGAATTTCACGGCGATGCAGTGGATCGAAGGGTCACTGGCCGCGATCATCGCATCCTCCATGCCGCTGATCGTGGCCGCCCTTGGCTGGGCCTTTCGCGGTGAACGCATCGCCCCCCTTGGGCTGGCCGGGCTGGTTGCCGGCATGGCAGGTGTGACGCTGATCATGGGCACGCGCCTGCAGGGCGGGGCCGATCTGACCGGCATCCTGATGTGTATCGCAGGCGCCACCGCCCTTGCCGTCGCCACGCTGACCGTGCGCGGTGCCAGTTCGGGCGGCAATCTTCTGATGATCGTGGGCCTGCAAATGCTGGTGGGGGCC
This sequence comes from Rhodobacter sp., assembly GCA_027484145.1. GTDB lineage: Bacteria > Pseudomonadota > Alphaproteobacteria > Rhodobacterales > Rhodobacteraceae > Pseudotabrizicola. Next base: position 633,457 of record JAIXUH010000013.1, on the reverse strand, counting down.
GTGGCCCTTGGGGTGATTTCGGCCGCGACGGAAACGGCCACTGTCAACCTGTCATGGCGGCTGATCATGGCCTTTGGCTATCAGGCTCTGGTGCCGGGGCTGGCTGCCACGTTGATCTGGTTCATGTTGGTCGGACGGATCGGTGCCGTGCGGGCAGCGACCTTTCACTTCCTCAACCCGTTCTTCGGCATCCTCATTGCTGCGGCCCTGCTGGGCGAAGCCATCGGTGGGTGGGACATCGTCGGCGTGGTCATCGCCAGCCTAGGTATCCTTGCCGTTCAACTGTCCCGTCAACCGCAGGTGTAACAATCCTCACGCAGGGTTTGGATGACCGTGACCAAACTGCGCGCCATGATGTTGACATGGCCGAGGTTCAGTCAGGGGGCACATGATGACGATACAGGATTTCCTTCGCCTTTCCGCCATGGTCACGCTGCCACCACCGTTGACCGCCAAAAGGCAGGCCGAGCCGCAGACGGCCTGAGGGGCTATTGACCACCAATCACGCCGCGAACGCCGCCCGTCTGCCCACGGTCGCGCAGCAGGTGGTCAAGAATCACGCAGGCCATCATCGCCTCGCCCACCGGCACCGCGCGGATGCCGACGCAGGGGTCGTGGCGGCCCTTGGTGATCAGGTCAATCTCCTCGCCGCGCTGGTTGATGGTTTGGCGCGGGGTCAGGATGCTGGAGGTGGGCTTCACGGCAAAGCGGCAGACCACCGGCTGGCCGGTGGAAATGCCGCCGAGGATGCCGCCGGCGTGGTTCGACAGGAACTCTGGCCCGTCAGCGCCCATACGGATTTCATCGGCATTCTCGACCCCCGTCAGCGCGGCACTGGCCATGCCGTCGCCAATTTCCACCGCCTTGACCGCATTGATCGACATCATCGCGGCGGCCAGATCGCTGTCGAGCTTGCCATAAAGCGGCGCGCCAAGGCCTGCTGGAACACCCGTCGCCACCACCTCGATCACCGCGCCGACCGAGTTGTGGGAAAGCCGCAGGTCATCGAGATACGTCGCCCATTCGGTCGCGGCCACAGGATCGGGGCACCAGAACGGGTTTTCGCCGATCTGGCCTGCGTCAAAGCGGCTGCGGTCAATGCCTTGGGTGCCCATCTGGACCATATAGCCGCTGATCTGCACCCCCGGCATCAGCCTTGCCAGCACGGCGCGGGCGACGCCGCCAGCCGCCACGCGGGCTGCGGTTTCGCGGGCCGATGACCGGCCGCCGCCGCGATAATCCCGCACGCCGTATTTCTGGTGATAGGTGATGTCGGCATGGCCGGGGCGGAAGGCCGTCGCGATGTCGCCGTAATCCTTGGAGCGCTGGTCGGTGTTTTCGATCATCAGCTGGATCGGGGTGCCGGTCGTGACGCCTTCGAAGACGCCCGAGAGAATCCGGACCTCATCGGGTTCCTTGCGTTGGGTCGTGAACTTGGATGTCCCCGGCTTGCGCTTGTCCAGCCACGGCTGCAGGTCAGCCTCGGTCAGGGGAATGCCGGGTGGGCAGCCGTCCACCGTGCAGCCAATCGCCGGCCCATGGCTTTCGCCCCATGTGGTGACGCGGAAAAGGTGGCCGAAGGTATTGAAGGACATGGTACTCTCCCCTGATCCGGGTCCGTTTAGGGGAAATCGGGGCCGGAATGAAGGGATTTCAGACTGTCCCACGCTGGGACATTTTGGACCGCCCGTAAAATCAATGGGTTGCCTGCGCGGATTAACCAATTGTTAGCGTTTTACCGAAAAAGGAATACTGTGCGCGCCAGGTGGGGCGATGGTGGCAGAGTGGATCGGAAACGGCATGAGCGGTGAGACGCGGCTGGATGAACTGATACGGTCACTTTCCGCCGTTCTGGTGGACGGCGTCTTTGTCTTTGTGACCATGCCGGCTGATCACCTGCCCAAGGGCCTGAAACCGAGGATGATCTTTGAAGAGGCGGAAGGCACCACGGTGATCTCCCTGCGAACCGAGGCAGAGGCGCATGGTCTGACCTTTGAGTTTCCGTGCCGGATGATCACCCTGAACATCCATTCCTCGCTTCAGGCAGTCGGGTTCATTGCCCGGATTGCGACAGAGCTTGCCAAGCACAACATGGGCGTGAACCCGGTTTCCGGCTTTTTCCACGACCACCTATTCGTGCCCGAGGGGCGTGAAGATGAAGCCATGCGGGTACTGAAAGACCTAGCGGCATCACGCGGCTGACGACGGTGTCGCATCAAGGGCATGGCCGCTGACCATTTGGGGCGATAGTCTGCACCCATGACCGATGCCCTGAAATCCCGATTGCACGCGCGCGCCCTTGAGGAGGGGTTTTCGGCCATGGCGGTCACGTCGCCGGATGCCATTCCACAGGCGGCAGAGCGGTTGGCGGCCTTTGTGGCCGAGGGGCGGCATGGGCAGATGGGGTGGATGGCCGAGCGGATGGGCTGGCGCGGTGATCCGACGGCACTTTGGCCCGAGGCGCAGTCTGTCATCATGCTGGCAGAAAGCTATGCCCCCGAGGAAAACCCCTTGCCGCTGTTGCAAGAGCGCGACCGGGGGGTGATTTCGGTCTATGCCCAAGGCAAGGATTACCATGATCTGGTCAAGCGGCGGTTGAAACGGCTGGGGCGGTGGCTGATTGAACAGGCGGACTGCGAGATCAAGGTGTTTGTTGATACCGCCCCGGTGATGGAAAAGCCGCTGGCGCAGGCGGCAGGTTTGGGCTGGCAGGGCAAACATACCAACCTGTTAAGCCGCGATCTGGGCAACTGGTTCTTCCTTGGCGCGATCTTTACCACGCTGGACTTGGCGAAAGATGCGCCCGAGGACAGCCATTGCGGCTCTTGCACGGCATGTCTGGACATTTGCCCGACCGGGGCCTTTCCGGCGCCTTACCAATTGGATGCGCGGCGCTGCATTTCCTATCTGACCATCGAACATCATGGTCCGGTAGATGAGGCCTTGCGGCCGCTGATGGGCAACCGGATTTATGGCTGTGATGATTGTCTGGCCGTGTGCCCGTGGAACAAGTTTGCCAAGGCGGCGCGCGACATCGGCTATGCGCCGCAGCATGGCGCGCCGCCACTGGCAGAGCTTGCCATGCTAGATGATGCGGCGTTTCGGGCGCGGTTCGCGGGCAGCCCGATCAAGCGGATCGGGCGGGGGCGGTTTGTCCGCAATGTGCTGTATGCGGTTGGCAATTCGGGCGAGGGATCGCTTTTGGCCGTGGCGCAGGCGCTGTGTGACGATGCCGATGCAACGGTGGCCGATGCGGCACGTTGGGCGGTGGATAGGCTTCAGGCGTTGCGGAGATGATCGCGCAAGGTGGTGATCTGGTCACGCAGTCGGGTCAGGTCATCGACCGCAAGCCCTGACTTTTCCAGAACGCAGGCCGGGATATGGGCCGCGCGCTGTTTCAGGGCCTCGCCTGCGTCTGTCAGCGTGATGCGGACCTGCCGCTCATCACGCCCATCGCGGGCACGGGTGACAAGGCCGCGTTCCTCCATCCGTTTCAGAAGCGGGGTCAGCGTGTTGGATTCAAGCTGCACCTGCCGCCCAAGTGCGCCGACGGTCTGGCTATCCTGCGCCCATAGGACTGTCAGCACCAGATACTGCGGGTAGGTCAGGCCCAGATCATCAAGCAGGGGTTTGTAGACATGCTGCATGGCATGGGTCGCCGAATACAGCGCGAAACAGATCATGTCGGGCAGGGGCAATGTCATACGCAGATAATATATCGTGCGCGATACTATCGCAAGCGTGTTGACGCCACCTCGATTCGGCGGTAGATAGATCGCATACGATATAATCGCAAACGATAGGAGAGCGACATGTCCGTTGATCCGAAGTATTGGACCGAAGCACAGGCTACCGGTGGCGGCCGCAATGGTCTGGCCAAACTGACCGATGGCAAGCTGACCGTGACGATGACCAGCCCCAAGGAACTGGGCGGGTCGGGCGCGGGGCATAACCCGGAAGAGTTGTTCGCGATTGGCTATGCCGCCTGCTATCTGGGGGCGATGCGTTTTGCCGCCGGGTCGGAAAAGTTGGGCACGGTGCCGGATGATGCCACGGTGAACGCGCATGTGGGCATTGGCCCGCGCAGCGACGGCGGCTTTGGCCTGACGGTCAAGCTGGTGGTGAAGCTGCCGGGGCTGGATCGCGCCGTGGCGGAAAAGATCGTGGAGCGCGGGCATTTCATCTGCCCCTATTCCAACGCCACCAAGGGCAATATCGAGGTTGTGACCGAACTTGCCTGAGCCGGAACGCGCTGACGTGGCGCGGGCGCTAACCTGTGAGCGTTAGGCATGGTGGTGATTCTGCGATAGGATGTGTTCACACCGATTGCAGGAGGATCACCATGCAACGTGCAGCCATCGGCCGCCATCTGGCGGACAAGCGGGCCCCGTCTTTGGGTGGGCGGGTGCGGAACTTCATGCGGATTGCCCGCATGCCGCGCGAGACATTCCACGTGCATCGCGCCCCATCGACCGGGGCGCGGATCGTGCAGTTCATGCGGATTGCCCGCGGGAAACTGGCGTAAACGAAAAAGGGGCGCCACCGGGGCGCCCCTTTGCATTGGTGGCCCGTGATCAGGCGCGGACCAGCTTTTCATAATCGGTCGAGATGCGCTTGCACAGATCGCCCACTTCGAAATTGTAGTCGCCGATCTGGCCCACGGGGGTGACCTCGGCGGCGGTGCCGGTCAGGAAGCACTGCTGGAAGCCTTCCAGTTCATGCGCCTCGATCCGGCGTTCGTGCACCTTGATCTGCATGTCGCGCAGCATGCCGATGACGGTCTGGCGGGTGATGCCGTTCAGGATAGCGTCGGGGACCGGGGTGTGCACTTCGCCATCCTTGATGAAGAAGATGTTGGCGCCCGTCGCTTCGGCCACGTAGCCGCGATAATCGAACATCATGGCGTCCGAGCAGCCCTTGGCCTCGGCCGCGTGTTTGGACATGGTGCAAATCATGTAAAGGCCGGATGCCTTGGCCGCGTGGGGAATGGTTTCCGGGCTGGGACGCTTCCACTTGGCGATGTCGAGTTTCGCGCCTTTGAATTTGGCGTCGCCGTAGTAGTTGCCCCATGACCAGACGGCCACGGCCATGCGGATCGGGTTGCGCTTGGCGGCAACACCCATGTCTTCGCCCACGCCGCGCCAGGCAAGGGCGCGCACGTAAGCGTCGGTCAGGTTGTTGGCTTTCAGCACGGCATCCTTTGCGGCCTCGATCTCGTCCACGGAATAGGGCAGCGGCATGTCCAGCAACTCGCCCGATGCGCGCAGACGTTCGGAATGTTCGCGGCTTTTGAAGATCTTGCCGTTATAGCAACGCTCGCCTTCGAAAACGGCGCTGGCATAATGCATGGCATGGGTCAGGATGTGCACATTGGCGCTGCGCCAATCTACCAGCTTGCCATCCATCCAGATGAACCCGTCACGATCGTCATATCCAGCCATCGCATCCCTCCGCCGGTTGCAGCACGATTTTCGCATTTGTTGCGCCACAAAGGTCCGCTGCGGACATAATGTTGCGCGAAAACGTTGGTGAGCTAACAGTTGAGACTTGGAAAGTCAACAAGGCTGACGTAAATTCGAGCGAAAGAGGGAGAAGGAAAATGGCCGATCAATCGCCCAGCGGGGAAAGCCTGCTGTTCCTGACCGACGAGCAATTGCGCAAGGGGATCGAGGCAATGTTCTTTGCCTATCGCGGCTTTACTGCCGACCCGGACCGCATTCTGGAAGGCATGGATTATGGCCGCGCGCACCACCGGGCCATTCATTTCATTCACCGTTCCCCTGCAACCACAGTGTCAAACCTGTTGTCGGTGCTGGGGGTGACCAAACAATCGCTGAACCGTGTGCTGCGGACCCTGATCGAGGATGGTCTGGTAGAGGCGCGCGTGGGCCGCAAGGACAAGCGCGAGCGGCATTTGCACCTGACGGCCAAGGGGCAGGAACTGGAGCGCGCCCTGTCAGACGCACAGCGCGCCCGCATGCGCGCGGCCTATCGCGCCGCCGGGCCACAGGCGGTTGCAGGCTTTCGGACCGTGCTTGAGGCGATGATGGACCCAGAGATGCGGAAACAGTATCAAGGGTTGAAAGAGGGGGGCACATGAACCAGCCAGAGGCGCATCTTCTGGTCGTGGATGATGATGAACGCATCCGCGGCCTGCTTCAGAAATTCCTGATCCGGAATGGCTTTCTTGTGTCGGTCGCGCGCGATGGCGCGCAGGCCCGCCGTCTGTTGGGCGGGCTGGAATTTGACATGATCATCCTTGACGTGATGATGCCTGGCGAAGATGGCATCAGCCTGACGCGCGAGTTGCGGCGGAAACTGAATACTCCGATCCTGCTGCTGACGGCCAAGGGCGAAACAGCCAGCCGGATTGAAGGGTTCGAGGCCGGGGCCGACGATTACCTTGGCAAGCCGTTCGAGCCGAAGGAATTGCTGCTGCGGATCAATGCCATTCTGCGCCGCGTGCCGCAGACGCGGGTCGAGGCACCGCCCAAGGTGCTGCATCTGGGGCAGGTGCGCTATGACATGGACCGGGGCGAATTGTGGCGCGGCACGGATCCCGTGCGCCTGACTGCCACCGAAGCGGCGCTGATGCGGATTTTCTCGGCGCAACCGGGCCATGCGGTCAGCCGGGAACGGCTGGTGACCGACCTTGGCCGTGATGATGCCGCGCAGGAACGTGCGGTGGATGTGCAGATCACCCGCCTGCGCCGCAAGATCGAGGATGACCCCAAGCAACCCCGCTATCTGCAGACTGTGCGGGGCGAGGGTTACATGCTGCAGCCAGACTGATGCGCCACGAAAGGGCCATCTTTTAGGCAGATTGCCTGCACAAAGGCATTTGATAGATAGCCCCTGCCCGTCGCTGCGCATCGTGCGCCGCGCGGTCCTGACCTTTGGGGAATCTCGTGAAACTTGCTTGCACCGCTTTGGCCACCTTGGCCGCCACTGTTGCATTGTCTGGCGCTGCCATGGCGCAGGACCAACTTATCGAGCACAGCACCGTTGGCGTCTGGTCGATTCTGATCGATCCGACCATCGGCAATGGCTGCCTGATCAATGCCGAATTCCAAGATGGGTCTGACGTTCGCATCGGTTTTGATCGCGAAGCCGGCACGGGCTATGTGCTGGCCGCCAATTCCGCTTGGGAAGGCATTGAAGAAGGCACCGTCTATCCGATCAAGATGGATGTCGACGGGTCGGTCTACGATGGCGAAGGCAAAGGCATCATCATCGATGACGTGCCGGGCGTGGACATCGAGTTCGACAATGTCGATCTGCTGCTGGACATCGCAGCCAAGCAGACGCTGACGCTGCTGAACGACAATGGCCCCGTCATGGCGATTGACCTGACAGATTCGCTGGCCGCCCTTGAGGCCGCAATCGCCTGCCAGGACGAGCAGGGCTGATCTTCGCGCGGGGGGCCACGCGCCACCCGGCCTTTCCACCGGCGGGGTTGCCCTTGCGGTGCACATCGGGCCATCTTCCCCCGGCAACGCAGGCGGGGGAATGGCATGGTCCGGGTCTTTACCCATTCAGATGGTCTGGAACACGTCAACCCGCCGGGGCACCCCGAGCAGGTGGATCGCCTGCGCGCGGTTGAGGCGGGTTTGGCGGGCCTGCCAGTGACGCGGCATGAGGCGCCGATGGGCACGCGTGAAGCGCTGTTGCGCTGCCACCCGGCGCGGCACATCGACCGGATCGCGGCGGCGGTGCCGCAATCGGGCTGGGCGCAGGTGGACGGCGATACGTTCCTGTCGCCGGGGTCTTGGCGGGCGGCGCTGCGGGCGGTGGGGGGTGTCTGCGCGGCGGTTGATTCGGTGATGGCCGATCCGGGCGCGGCCTTTGTGGCGATGCGCCCGCCCGGCCACCATGCTGAGCGGGAAACGGCGATGGGGTTTTGCCTGTTCGGCACGGTGGCGATTGGTGCGATGCATGCGATTGCGGCGCACGGCCTGTCGCGGGTGGCGGTGCTGGATTTCGACGTACACCACGGCAACGGAACGCAGGATCTGCTGTGGGATGAGGCGCGCGTGCGCTTTGTGTCATCGCACCAATGGCCGCTGTATCCGGGGACGGGCGCGGCCGGGGAACGCGGGGCGCATGGGCAGATCACCAACCTGCCCTTGCGGGGCGGGTCCGGCGGGGCCGAGATGCGCGCAGCCTGGACCCCGGTGCTGGACGATCTGGCCGATTGGCAGCCGGAGTTGGTGATTCTGAGTGCGGGGTTTGATGCACACCGGGCGGACCCTTTGGCGGGGCTGAACTGGCGCGAAGATGATTTCGCGTGGCTGACCCGTGCGATCTGCGACCTTGCGCGGGGAAGCTGTGGGCGGGTGGTATCCTCACTTGAGGGGGGCTATGATCTGGAAGCCCTCGCGGATAGCGTGGCCGCGCATGTGGAAGAACTGGGAAGGCTTGCCGATGACTGAAAAACCGATTGCCGAGATGAGCTTCGAGGAAGCCATGGCCGCACTGGAACAGGTCGTGGGCCAACTGGAGCGCGGCGATGTGGCGCTGGAGGCGTCGATTGCGCTCTATGAGCGCGGGGCGGCGCTGAAAGCGCATTGCGAGGGCAAGCTGAAGGCCGCCGAGGAAAAGGTGGAGCTGATCCGTCAGCAGGAAGGCCGCGCGACGGGCACTACCCCGGTGGAGGGGCTGTAAGTGCCCGAGACGGATTTTGCGGCGACCCTGACAGTAGCGGCATCACGGGTGCAGGCGCGGCTGGATGCGGCACTGGCCGATGGCGCCGATGTGCCCGTGGTGCAGGCGATGCGCTATGCCGTGTCGGGCGGCAAACGGCTGCGCGGGTTTCTGGTGCTGGAGGGGGCGGCGATTTTTGGCGTTGCTCCGGCGGCAGCGGTGAGTGCGGCGGCGGCAGTCGAGGCCTTGCACGCCTATTCGCTGGTGCATGACGACCTGCCCTGCATGGATGATGATGACCTGCGGCGCGGCCAGCCCACGGTGCATGTGAAGTGGGACGAGGCGACGGCGGTTCTGGCGGGCGATGCCCTGCAGACGCTTGCGTTTGAGTTGTTGTGCGACCCCGCCCTTGGCACGGCTGATACCCGCATGGTGCTGGTGCGCGGGCTGGCGGTGGCGTCGGGGGCCAAGGGCATGGTGCTGGGCCAAGCGCTGGATATTGCCGCCGAGTCCGCCGCCACCCCGCTAACGCTGAACCAGATCACCGCGTTGCAGGCGGGGAAGACGGGCGCGCTGATCACATGGTCGGCCTGCGCCGGGGCCGTTGTTGCGGGGGCCGATCCGGAGCCGTTGAAACGCTATGGCGATTGTCTGGGGCTAGCGTTCCAGATCTGGGATGACGTGCTGGACGTGACGGGCGACGTGGCGAAAACCGGCAAGGCGGTGGGCAAGGATGCCGATGCTGGCAAGGCCACCTTTGTCTCGCTTCTGGGGCTGGATGCGGCAAAGGCACGCGCGCGGTCTTTGGTGGATGAGGCCGAACGTCACCTTGCCCCTTATGGTGCAAAGGGCCAAACCTTGATCGACGCCGCCCGCTTCGTTATTGCGCGCGACAACTGACCGATCTTCTGCCTGACCGCCCCCCAATTGCCCCCAAACCTGCCCACGGAGGGCGCATGACCGACCGACCCAAGACCCCGATACTGGACCGTGTGACCCTGCCCAGCGATCTGAAGGCGCTGTCGGACCGGGAGCTTTCGGTCTTGGCCGATGAATTGCGCGCCGAGACGATTTCGGCGGTGTCGGTGACGGGCGGGCACCTTGGCGCGGGTCTGGGCGTTGTGGAACTGACCGTGGCGCTGCACGCGGTGTTTGACACGCCGCGCGACAAGCTGGTGTGGGACGTGGGGCACCAGTGCTATCCCCACAAGATCCTCACCGGGCGGCGCGACCGGATTCGCACCCTGCGCACCGAAGGGGGCCTGTCCGGTTTTACCAAGCGGTCCGAGTCGCCCTATGACCCGTTTGGCGCGGCGCATTCATCAACTTCGATCTCGGCCGCACTGGGCTTTGTCATGGCGGCAGAGCTTGGCGGTGACCCGGGTGATGCGATTGCGGTCATCGGTGACGGGTCGATGTCGGCCGGCATGGCGTTTGAGGCGATGAACAACGCAGGCCATCTGAACCGGCGGCTGTTTGTCATTCTGAACGACAACGAAATGTCGATCGCGCCGCCAGTGGGGGCGCTTTCCTCTTATTTGACCAAGCTTTACACCGACGGCCCATTTGATGAGTTGAAGGCCGTGGCCCGTGGCGCGGCAAGCCTGTTGCCGCCGCCGCTGCGCGAAGGGGCGTTGCGCGCCAAGGAAATGCTCAAGGGCATGGCCGTGGGTGGAACGTTGTTTGAACAATTGGGGTTCAGCTATATCGGGCCGGTCGATGGCCACGACATTGACCAGTTGTTGCAAGTGCTGCGCGCGGCACGGGCGCGGGCCACGGGGCCGATGCTGATTCATGTGCTGACCAAAAAGGGCAAGGGTTACCCCCCCGCCGAAGCGGCGCGCGACAAGGGCCATGCGACAGCCAAGTTTGATGTGCAGACCGGGCAGCAGGCCAAGGCCGCGTCGAACGCACCGAGCTATACCAAGGTGTTCGCCCAATCGCTGATTGCCGAGGCCGAGCGGGATGACAAGATCGTGGCCATTACGGCGGCGATGCCGGATGGCACGGGGCTGAACCTGTTTCAGGACCGCTTTCCCCGGCGCACCTTTGACGTGGGCATTGCCGAACAACATGCGGTGACCTTTGCCGCTGGTTTGGCGGCGGGCGGGATGAAGCCGTTCTGCACAATCTATTCAACGTTCCTGCAGCGTGGCTATGATCAAGTGGTGCATGACGTGGCCATTCAGCGGTTGCCCGTGCGCTTTGCGATTGACCGCGCGGGGCTGGTGGGGGCCGATGGCGCCACCCATGCGGGCAGCTTTGACGTGGCCTTTCTGGCGAACCTGCCGGGATTCACCATCATGGCCGCCGCAGATGAGGCCGAGCTTGTGCATATGGTGGCAACCGCCGTGGCGCATGGCGAAGGCCCGATTGCCTTTCGCTTTCCGCGCGGTGATGGCGTGGGGGTGGAACTGCCGGCGCGTGGGGTTCCCTTGGCCATTGGCCGGGCACGGCTGATTCAGCAGGGCAACCGGGTGGCGCTGCTGTCGTTCGGCACCCGTCTGGCCGAGGTGTCAAAGGCCGCCGAGAGCCTTGCGCAAAAGGGGCTGACCCCCACGGTGGTGGATGCGCGCTTTGCCAAGCCCTTGGACCGCGACATGATTTTGAACCTTGCGCGGCACCATGAGGCGCTGATCACCATCGAGGAAGGGGCGATTGGCGGCTTTGGCAGCCATGTGGCGCAACTGCTGGCCGATGAGGGCATTTTTGACAGCGGGCTGAAGTTCCGGTCCATGGTGCTGCCCGATACGTTCATTGACCACGCCAGCCCCGAGGCGATGTATCGCAGCGCCGGGATGGATGCGGCCCAGATCGAGGCGCGCGTTCTGGCCACGCTGAACATTGCCAGCCTGCCAAAGCGGGCCTGAGCGGACGGATCAGAAATCGAGGTCGGCGTAATGCGCAGGTGGCGGAAAGCCCGGCACCTGATCGGCCAGAAGGGTGCGAAAACTGGGGCGCGATTTGATCTTGGCGTACCAGTCCTTGACCGTGGCGGAACGGTTCCAGTCCACATCCGAGATGTAATCAAGGCAGGACAGGTGCGCGGCGGCCGTGAAGTCGGCCAGCGTCATGGTATCGCCCGCCAGCCAGCGGCGCTGATCCAACAGCCACGCCATGTAATCGATATGAAACTTGATGCGGCCCGCCCCGAATTTCACATTCTTGGAATCCGGGTAGCCCAGTTTCATGACCTTCTTGTTCACCCGTTCGTAGAGCAGTTTTGAGGTGACATCCTCATGGAACTTGTCATCGAACCACGCGCAGATGCGGCGCACTTCATAGCGCACTTCGGGGTCGCGCGGCATCAGGGGCGGGGTGGGAAAGGTTTCGTCCAGATATTCGCAGATCGCCTGACTTTCGCTGAGCGTCTTTTGATCCATCTTCAGGATCGGCACCTTGCCCGCCGGATTGCGGCGGAGAAAATCGGGGGTGGGTTCCCAATAGCGTTCTTCGACCAGCTCAACCTCAAGCTTCTTTTCCGCCAGAGTCAGGCGAACCTTGCGACAAAACGGGGAAAGCGGGAAGTGATACAGGCGGATCATGCAATACTCGTGATTTGGCCAAGCCCCTGATAGCCCCCTGCGCCGCTGGGATCAATCGGCTTCCCCCGGTCTTTGCCATATCGCGCCGGTTGTATCCGGGTTTTGGGCGCGGGATCAGCCTTCGAAACAGGCGGCGCGCCCGTCTGCGGCGATGGTTTCGGCGCCCGAGATGATGGAGCGCGTGCGGCGGCGGACAAAGTCTGAGGGTTTTGAGGCGGACCGCCCCTTTGGGTCAGGCAGAACTGCGGCCAGACGGGCCGCCTGGGTGGCGGACAGATCGCGGGCGTCGATGCCGAAATGGTGCTGCGCTGCGGCCTGCACACCAAACACGCCCTCATCAAATTCGGCGATGTTCATGTAGACCTCCAGTATGCGCTGCTTGGACCAGACCAGTTCGACCGCAGGGGTCAGCACCCCCTCCATCGCCTTGCGCAGCCATGACCGGCCGTGCCACAGGAACACGTTCTTGACCACCTGCTGGCTGAGGGTCGAAGCGCCGCGGTTACTGCCTTCGGCGACGGCAGCGCGGATGGCGGCCATGTCAAAGCCCCAGTGCAGGCAATAGTTGGCATCTTCGGCGGCGACGACCGACCGCGCCATGACAGGGGCAATCTCGTCCCAATCAACCCAGTCACGCTCCACCGAGCCAAGGCGGACAGATTCGCTGAACTGGTACATGTTGGTGGGCGGGTTCAGGAAGGAAAACAGCACCACCAGCAAGGCATAGAAGGCCACCACACCCAAAAGGCCGCGCAGCACCCACCGCAGCACGCGCCGACGAACCGGCACCGGCGGTGGCGGTTCGATGACGGCGGGCTCTGGCTCTTTGGCCTTGCGGGATTTCTTGGGTGTCGCAACCATAGCGCAGCTTAGGCCCCAACTGGGCCCCGTGGTCAAGCCGACCGCTGGGGCAAGGTCAGTCTGGCGTATATCCGAAGGTTGCCATCTCGTGGCGGAACACGTCCATGATGGCGGCCTTTTGCGCCGACGAGAACTCCAGCCGCTGACCGGACGGCCGCAATCCACCCTTGGCCCGCTGCTTCAGACCATCGCCGAAGGGCACGCCAAGCGTTTGGAACACCCCGGCCAGTTCGGCATTCAGGTCTTCGTAGCGCAGCACCTTGTCCACGATGATATTGCCCTTTGGATCGGCATATTTGTGCCAGTCACTCGGCAACGTGTCCTGATTGAACAGGATGTCGGCAGACGCTGCCGCCTGACGTTCCTTTACCATGGCATAGAACGAGCGTGTCTTTTCAAACGGATGCCGTTCGACGCAGAACTTGAAGTATGAATTCCAGATGCGGCGCGGCAGGCGGTCACGCACATCAATTCCGGCGATGTGGTTGAAGAACTTTTGCCGGCGCAACAGGTTCTTGGCCACCCAACTGACCGAATGGTGCAGGCCCGGCATGGGCGGGCGCAGCAAGGGGGGCAGCGGGTTGTAAAGGCCCATGTGGTTACGCGCCACATGACCCGGCTCTGGCGGGAAAATCGGCGTCAGAACATCTTCTTCGCCACACAGTGGCGACAGAAAGGTTTCGATGCTGGTTCCGGCGGTTTTGCGCGTTTTGATGAAGATGAATTTATACTTGTGGGAAATGATCATCGGCGCCTCTCAATAGTCTTTCGCATTATCACGACGGTATAGACGACAGGGCAAAAGGTTCAGGCCACATCCGGCCCCAAGCGCCATCTTTATCACTTGGCGGAAAACGGCAAACCATCTTGCATGCAACAGTCGTGTGATCTGACTTTGGCGCAACAAGATGGCGCAAAAACGGTCATTCTGGCAGCCCGATCCGCCTGGCGCACCAGAAAGTGCCGCAGATAACAAAGGCACCCCGGCCTGTTGAACCGGAGTGCCTGTGGGTGATGCCGTCTGGTGCCACCTTATTCGGCGGGAACCTTTGCCGCCTCATCCGACAGGGGATACGGCAGGTGGATCAGCATTTCCTTGGGGCAGACCTGCAGGAAATTCGCCCGCTCGGACGCCCAGTTTGCCAGAATGCGCGCGGCCTTGCGGCTGCCGGTTTCGTGGACATGCGCCTCGATCAGGGTTCTCAGCTGGGCTTCCCAATGCGGGTGGCTGACGGCACAGGTGACAAGGCTTTCAAGGTTCATGAAGTCTTCGGCCACGCCGTTGGGATCATAGAGATAAGCCATGCCCCCCGTCATGCCGGCGCCGAAGTTGGCCCCGATCCGGCCAAGGATCACGGCCACGCCGCCGGTCATGTATTCACACCCGTTCGACCCGCAGCCTTCGACCACCACCGATGCGCCCGAGTTGCGGACGGCAAAGCGTTCGCCCGCGCGGCCCGAAGCATAGAGATAGCCCCCCGTGGCCCCGTAAAGCACGGTGTTGCCGATGATGGTGTTTTCCGACGCCTCGAGCGGCGAGGACATCATCGGGCGCACCACGATGGTGCCGCCCGACAGGCCCTTGCCGACATAGTCGTTGGCATCGCCCATCACCTCAAGCTTCAGCCCTTTCACGGCGAAAGCCCCAAGCGACTGTCCGGCGTTTCCGGTCAGTTTCACGGTCAGATGGTCGGGCTGCAGGCTGTTGCGCATGCCGAATTTACGCACGATGTGGCTGGATGCGCGGGTGCCGATGGTACGGTGGGTGTTCCGCACGGCATAGGACAGTTGCATCTTTTCCCCCTCTTCAAAGAAGCGGGCGCCATCGCGGATGATTTCGGCATCCAGCGTATCGGGCACGGCATTACGCGGCTTGCTGCGGTCATAGGTGATCTTGTGCGCGCCATCGACGGTGATCAGCAGCGGGTTCAGGTCAAGATCATCAAGGTTCGCCGCACCACGGCTGACCTGCGTCAGCAGATCCGCCCGGCCAATGATTTCATCCATCGACCGCGCGCCGATGCTGGCCAGAAGTTCACGCACCTCTTGGGCATAGAAGGTGATCAGGTTCACCACCTTGTCTGCCGTGCCGGTAAACTTGGCGCGCAGGTCGGGGTTCTGCGTGCACACGCCCACCGGGCAGGTGTTCGACTGGCACTGACGCACCATGATGCAGCCCATGGCGATCAGCGCGGCGGTGCCGATGCCATATTCCTCGGCCCCCATCATAGCGGCCATCACCACATCGCGCCCGGTGCGAAGGCCGCCGTCGGTGCGCAGGGTGACGCGTTCGCGCAGGTTGTTCATCGACAGAACCTGATGCGCCTCGGTCAGGCCCATTTCCCACGGCAGGCCCGCGTACTTGATCGACGTGGCCGGAGAGGCCCCGGTGCCGCCGTTGTGGCCCGAGATCAGGATGATGTCGGCCTTGGCCTTGGCCACGCCTGCGGCGATGGTGCCCACACCGGACGACGACACCAGCTTGACCGTGACCTTGGCGCGCGGGTTGATCTGCTTGAGGTCATAGATCAACTGCGCAAGGTCTTCGATCGAGTAGATGTCGTGATGCGGCGGCGGGCTGATCAGCGTCACACCCTTGGTGCTGTGGCGCAGGCGGGCGATCAGTTCCGTCACCTTCATGCCCGGAAGCTGGCCACCTTCGCCGGGTTTTGCGCCCTGCGCGACCTTGATTTCCAATTCCTCACAAGCGTTCAGGTATTCGGCGGTCACACCGAACCGGCCCGAAGCCACCTGCTTGATCTTGGCCGATGGGTTGTCGCCATTGGCTTCCGGCAGGAAGTGCGCGGGGTCTTCACCACCCTCACCCGAGTCGGATTTGGCGCCGATGCGGTTCATGGCGACGTTCAGCGTCTTGTGCGCCTCTGGCCCCAGGGCCCCCAGCGACATGCCCGGAGTCACGAACCGCTTGCGGATCGAGGTGATGGATTCCACCTCTTCGATCGGCACCGGCTTGGCCAGCGGTTTGATATCCAGCAGGTCACGAATGTGAATGGGCGGGTTGGCGCGCATGGCCGCGCTGTATTGCTTCCACACATCATAGCTGGCGCGGTCGCAGGCCGATTGCAGCATGTGCATCGTCTGCGCTTCCCAAGCATGCTTTTCGCCCGAACGGCGCGCCTTGTAGAAGCCGCCGATGGGCAGAACATCAGCCCCACCCAGCCAGCCTTTGGCGTGAACCTCTTCCAGCTTTTGCTCGATCCCATGCAGGCCGATGCCCGAAATGCGGCTGTGCATGCCGGGGAAGTATTCGGCCACCATGGCGCGCGACAGGCCAACGGCTTCGAAGTTCAGGCCGCCGCGATAGGACGAAATGACCGAAATGCCCATCTTGGACATGATTTTCAGCAGGCCCGCATCAATGGCATCGCGGTACCGGCGCATCGCATCGGTCAGGGTGCCATCCATCAGGCCGCGGTTGATGCGGTCTGCGATGGAATCCTGCGCGAGGTAAGCGTTGACCGTGGTGGCCCCACAGCCGATGAGAACGGCAAAGTAGTGCGGGTCTATACATTCAGCCGAACGAACGTTCACAGAGCAGAACGTCCGCAGCCCCTTGCGCGTCAGCCACGAATGAACGGCGCTGGCGGCAAGGATCATCGGCATCGGCACCTTGGTCGGGCCCTGATGTTCGTCGGTCAGCACAAGGTGCCCCGCGCCGGAACGCACGGCATCTTCAGCCTCGGCGCGGATACGTTCCAGCCCTTGCCGCAGGTCATCAAGCCCGACGGTCGCGGGGAAGGTGCAGTCGATGAAGGCGACGTGTTCGCCAAACTGTTTCACCATCACGTCGAATTCGGCGTTGGCGATGAACGGGCTTTCCAAGACCAGAATCTCGGTCTGGCTGGAGTTTTCATCCAGCACGTTCTTGAGGTTGCCGAAACGTGTCTTCAGGCTCATCACCCGGCTTTCGCGAAGCGAGTCGATGGGCGGGTTGGTGACCTGGCTGAAGTTCTGGCGGAAGAAGTGTGACAGCGGGCGATAGACCGACGACAGCACGGCCGCCGGGGTGTCATCGCCCATCGAAGCGACCATTTCCTTGCCGTCCTCGGCCATCGGGGCCAGAACCTGCTCCAGTTCTTCCACCGTAAAGCCTGCCGCAATCTGGCGTTTGCGCAGATCGGCCCCATCGTAAATGGCGCGTTCGGGCACGTCTTTCAGCAGGCTGTTCAGGTCGATGACCTTTTCGATCCACTCGCCATAGGGTTGGCTGGCGGCGAGACGGTCCTTGACCTCGGCGTCGTGATAGAGCTTGCCGCCCTGCATATCGACGGCGATCATCTGGCCCGGCCCAAGCGCGCCTTTTTCACGCACGGTGGTTTCATCCACCGGGACCATGCCCGCCTCGGACCCGGCGATCAGCAGGCCGTCGCCGGTGACAACATAGCGCATCGGGCGCAGGCCGTTGCGGTCAAGCCCGCCGCAGACCCAGCGGCCATCGGTCATGGCAAGCGCGGCGGGGCCATCCCACGGCTCCATCACCGCGTTGCAATAGGCATACATGTCCGACCACGCCTTTGGCATGTCGGTCGTGGTTTTGCTCCATGCCTCGGGCACCAGCATGGTCTTGGCCATGGGGGCCGAGCGGCCGGACCGCACCAAAACCTCGAACACTGCATCGAGTGCGCCCGAATCGGATGCGCCCGACGGGATGATCGGCTTGATATCTTCGGCAGCGTCGCCAAAGTTGTTCGATGCCATCCGGATTTCGTGCGATTTCATCCAGTTGACGTTGCCCTTCAGCGTGTTGATCTCGCCGTTGTGGGCCAGCATGCGGAAGGGTTGCGCCAGCCACCACTGCGGGAAGGTGTTGGTGGAATAGCGCTGGTGATAGATCGCGAAGGCCGATTCGAAACGGTCATCCAGCAGGTCGGGGTAAAAGGTCGCGACCTGTTCGGCCAGCATCATGCCCTTATAGATGATGCTACGGCACGACAGGCTGCACAGATACAGCCCCTGAATCTGTGCGGCGACGGCGGCCTTTTCGATACGGCGGCGGATGATGTAAAGCTCGCGCTCGAACTGTTCCTGATCAATGTCCTTTTCGCAGCGGATCAGGATCTGCTCGATCTCGGGGCGGGTGGCGTTGGCCTTGTCGCCCAGAACGGACGTGTCCACCGGAACGTGACGCCAGCCATAGATGTAATGGCCCATGCGCAGCACTTCGGTTTCCACGATCGTGCGGCAGCGCTCCTGTGCGCCAAAGTCGGTGCGCGGCAGGAACACCTGCCCGACGGCGACCAGTTTGTTCATATCCGGTTCGTGGCCCGTGCGGCGGATCACGTCATAGAAGAACTTGACCGGGATCTGCACGTGGATGCCCGCGCCATCGCCCGTCTTGCCATCGGCATCGACAGCGCCACGGTGCCACACGGCCTTGAGTGCGTTGATGCCGTTTTCCACAACCTTGCGGCTGGGTTTGCCGGAAATGGCCACAACCAGACCCACGCCGCAGGAGGCGTGTTCGTCATCGGTCTTATACAGGCCATTCGCATCCAGCCAGGCGCGCTTGGCTTCTTCGGCTTTTACCCAGGCGTCATCATAGGTCATGGCGCATCTCCTGCAACGTGTTGGTTCTTTTGTTCATATTCGGCCTGCGTGGCGCGGTGGTGATCGCCAGCCAGCCGGACAGAGGCCATAGCCCTGTCAACGTAGATCTCGGACCGCAAAGGCCAATTGCGCGCGGCATCGAAAAGGCCCGGCATCAGTTCGTACGTCTTGTCGTCGGTATCGCGCATCCACAGGTGGCTTCCGCATACTGTGCAGAATGCGCGTTCGGCAAAGCTGGACGAGGCGTAGCGCGTTACGGGCCCTGTCACGGCCACACCGTCTGCGTCGGCCTCAAAGCACAGGAAAAGCCCGCCCGACCAGCGCTGGCACATGCGGCAGTGGCAAGCGCCGGGGCGCGGGTCATGCGCGCCTTCGACCTGCACCTTAACCGCGCCGCACAGGCACTGGCCTTCAAGTGCAATTGTCATTGTCGCACCGACGCTAGTATCACGCTCGCTTCGCCACTCAATTCAGACATCAGCGCATCACAGTCGAACAGGGGTTCGGTGCTGGCGAAACCGGGTTCGCCGGGGAAGATGAACTGCACGGGGCTGCCGTCCATGGGCAGGAACTCTCCGTCGCCGCCATTCCATTGCGACGGGCCGGAAAAGAACAGGCGCATATCGGGGCTGATGTATTCGTTCCCGTTGCTTTGGCGCAGGATGGTGCCGGCAGGGTCTGTCTCTGTGAACTCGAATTCGGTTTGCTTCAGCGTGATGCCGTCAATGGTAACAGTCTTGCCGGTCAGACGGTCAAATCCGTTCACGCGGCTTACCTCGCCATTGTCGCGGGTCAGGCCAAATTCGAAGGTATCGGTGCCCGATGACAGCAGTTCAGAGAACGACGCCGGATCTGCCGGGGCAGGGTTCAGCGTCTGGCGCACGGCGACATCGCCCAGATCAAAGCTTTCCACCCATTCCGCCTCGGAGTTGATGCGGCTGAGGAAGAAGGGGCCTTGCTGGTCAAAATCGGCGCGCCACTGGTCGCCCGGCACATCTGCAGTGCATTTGTAGTAGTTGGAGACACGGCAGGCACGGGCCTGCACGGTCATGAATGTGGTGCAGCCTTCGGGTGGGGTGAAAGACCCGGCATAGGCAGGGGATGCCGCCAGCAGAAGAATGGCCAAGGTTGATCCGCGCATGTCTGCCTTCCCTTCTGTAAAGTCAGCGTTGCTGACCTGTTGCTTCAGACGTCACCCGCAGCGACGGCCCCGCATCAATGGGGCCTGCGCTGTGCGGGTGCACGGAACTTATCATTCGGCGGCGACGACCTCGGCCTGTTTCAGGTAGGCCATGATGGCATCGGCTGCTTCGCGCCCGTCCCGTATGGCCCAGACGACCAGAGACGCACCGCGCACGATGTCACCTGCGGCATAGACACCGGGCAGGCTGGTGGCATGGGTGCGGAAATCGGCCTTGATGGTGCCCCAGCGGGTGACGGCCAGTTCCGGCACGCCCCAGAGTGTTGGAATCGCCTCGGGTTCAAAGCCTAGGGCCTGCACCACCAGATCGGCGGGTTCGATGTAATCGGCCCCTTCGATCAGTTCAGGCGTCTGGCGGCCCGTGGCATCGGGCGCACCAAGGCGCATACGCTGCACCATGACGCCATCCACAACTGTGCCGCCGGTAAAGCCCTTGGGGGCGGTCAGCCAGACGAAATCGACACCCTCTTCCTCGGCGTTCTGCACTTCACGCTGCGAGCCGGGCATATTGGCCTTGTCGCGGCGATAGAGGCATTTGACCGAGGTTGCGCCTTGGCGGACGGCGGTGCGCACGCAATCCATGGCGGTATCGCCGCCACCGATGACCACCACACGCTTGCCTGCGGCGTTCAGCTCGCCCGAGTCAAAGGCCGCCACATCATCACCAAAGCTTTTGCGGTTCGAAGCGGTCAGATAATCCAGCGCGCGCACGATTCCCTGTGCGCCGACACCCGGCGCTTCGATATCGCGGGCCTTGTAGACGCCTGTGGCGATCAGCACGGCATCATGCTGGCCGCGGATCGCGTCAAAGCTGATGTCAACGCCAACGGTGCAGTTCAGCACAAGGGTAACGCCCGCGGTTTCCAGCTGTTCGATGCGCTGCATGACGACGGGCTTTTCAAGCTTGAACCCCGGAATGCCATAGGTCAGCAGGCCACCGGCGCGGTCATAGCGATCATAGATCGTGACCTGATAGCCCTTGCGGCGCAACACGTCAGCAGCGGCAAGGCCACCCGGACCGGCCCCGATGATGCCGACGCTTTCGCCGCGTTCCTGTGCGGGGCGGATCGGTTTGACCCAGCCGTTTTCCCACGCCATGTCGGTGATGTACTTTTCGACCGAGCCGATGGTGACGGTGCCGTGGCCCGATTGTTCGATGACGCAGTTGCCTTCGCACAGGCGGTCTTGCGGGCAGATGCGGCCGCAGATCTCGGGGAAGGTGTTGGTGG
Source organism: Rhodobacter sp. (assembly GCA_027484145.1). Classification (GTDB taxonomy): domain Bacteria; phylum Pseudomonadota; class Alphaproteobacteria; order Rhodobacterales; family Rhodobacteraceae; genus Pseudotabrizicola. Next base: position 612,410 of record JAIXUH010000013.1, on the reverse strand, counting down.
CCTGGCTCAGCTCATAGGCTTCTTCCAGACGCCCCTCGGCAGTCAGGCGCAGCCAATCGGGAATGTTGTTGTGCAGCGGGCAATGGCTTTGGCAATAGGGCACGCCACACTGGCTGCAACGCCCGGCCTGTTCAGCAGCCTTTTCGGCGGCAAACTCCCGATAAATCTCATGGAAATCCTGATTGCGAAGCGTCGCGGGGCGCTTTTCCGGCGTCTCTTTCGAGACTGTCACGAACTTCAGCATCTTTTGCGTGGCCACGGCTGCGCCTCCCATAACCAATTTCGGGTGCGCCTTCTTACCCCCAGTCAAACGGGAATAAAAGTCAGTCTTATTGCCCTATTTTGCAGTTTTTTCGCCGCTGTATCGGATTGAGCCAAGTTTTCTTGCGATATTAGGTCAGCACGCGATACCTATCGTGCTAGAACCCTGCCCAAAGGGCCGCAAGCGTGGCGGTGCCGACGATGATTCGCCACCAGCCAAAGATCGCATAGCCGTGCTTTCCCACAAAGGCCAAGACCGCCTTGACCACAAGCAAGGCCGTGACAAAGGCCACGACAAAGCCAACCGCAATCTCGGAAAATGCCCCAAAATCCAGCAGATCACGGGTTTTGTACAAATCATAAGCAACCGCTGCCCCCATGGTTGGCAGCGACAGCAGAAACGAAAATTCGGCAGCGGCGCGCTTTTCCACGCCCAGCATCAGCGCGCCCACAATGGTGGCGCCGGACCGTGACACGCCGGGGATCATGGCGACGCATTGGCAGACCCCGATCAGGAACGCCTTGCGCAACGGTAGTTCTGTCGCCTCGAAATGAACGGCGGGCGGGGTGAAACGGTCGATCACCAAAAGCACGATGCCGCCCAGAATCAGCATGACCGCAATCAGCACGGGTGTTTCAAAAAGCACGCTTTTGATGAAATCATGCGCAACAAGGCCCACGACGACCGCCGGAAGAAAGGCAAGCAGCAGACCGATCAAAGCCCGGCGCGCGCCGTCATTGTGGCGCGCCTGCGTGGCAAGGGTCAGCAGTTTGGCGGCATAGACCGAGAACAGCGCCAGAATGGCACCAAGCTGGATGACCACCTCGAACGTGCGGCCTGTGCTTTCGAACCCAAGGAAATGCCCGGCCAGCAACAAATGCCCGGTTGAGGACACCGGCAGAAACTCGGTCAACCCTTCGAGCAGACCAAGCAGGGCGGCAAGGCCAAGGCTTTCCACCGCGTCAGACCTTTTTCAGGTTCTTGGCCGATTCCTTGATGGCCGTGTACTGCCCCGACGGACGATAGCGCCACAGATACTCGGGCAGCACCGAGGACATTGACGTGGGCGTGATGCCCAGATCGGCAAAGCCCTTGGCCCCTGATGATACCACATTGTCCACCGTCAGGCTGGTTACCTGATCGCGGGTGATCATGCCGTTTTTCACAAGGCCAAGCGTCACGGCCTGCAGCATGTCAAAGCCAAAGGCCATGATGCGCGCGGCAAAGAACGGGATGTTCAACACGATGCGGCGGCGGCGGATCACGGCCAGCATCTGCTGCATCAGATCGCGGAACGATGCCACATCGGGGCCACCCAGTTCATAGACACCGGGTGCAGCGGATTCCGCGCCCAGAACGGCGGCTTGCGCCACATCTTCCACAAAAACCGGCTGAAACCGTGTCGCGGCCCCCACCACCGGCAGAATCGGCCCAAGGCGCGACATGGCGGCGAAGCGGTTGAAGAACCCGTCTTCGGACCCGAAGATGATCGATGGGCGCAGAATCATCGCGCCCGGAAAGGCGGCCAGTACCGCGGCTTCGCCTTCGGCTTTGCTTTGCCCGTACAGGCTGGGCGATGCGGCATCTGCGCCAAGGGCCGAGATATGCACCATGCGCGCCACACCTTCGGCAGTGGCCATCTTGGCAATGCGTTCGGCCCCGTCGCGGTGCACCGCGTCAAAGCTGTTGCGTCCGCCACGGTCAAAAGTGCCGACACAGTTGATGACGGCATCGGCGCCACGCAGCGCCGCGCGCACCGACGCATCGTCACGGATGTTGCACAGCACGGGTTCGACCTGACCGGGCACGCCGTAGGGGCGCACAAAGATGGCATCGTTGGGCCGCCGCACGGCCACACGCACGCGCCAGCCGTCCTTGGCCATGCGGCGCGCGATGTAACGGCCAACAAAACCCGACCCGCCATAGATGGTGACAAGCTTGCTCATGCGCGCGAACCCTTTTCCGACAAGGCAAATACTGCACTTGCATAGCTTTCAGCCCCCGCGCGGGCAAGGCCAAAGGCCGCACCACCCCCCGCGACAAATTTCATCCTTGCGCGCTTTGCACCTGTTGACACCCCCGACCGCCGCAACTAAACACCGCCCCACTGAAGCGTGCCCAGATGGCGGAATTGGTAGACGCACTGGTTTCAGGTACCAGCGCTGCAAGGCGTGGAGGTTCGAGTCCTCTTCTGGGCACCATTTTCCAAGGGTGCGGTCCGCAAGGTCCGCACCCTTTGGCTTTCCGGGGGTTACCATGGCGATTCATCTGCACCAGAACGATCTTCCCGATGGCCTGACGTTTGGCCCGGTTGTCGCAATTGATACCGAAACCATGGGCCTTGACCCGCGCCGCGACCGCTTGTGCGTGGTGCAGTTGTGCGATGGCAACGGTGATGCGCATCTTGTGCAGATCGCGCGGGGGCAGACATCGGCCCCGAACCTGCAACGCCTGCTGACTGACCCTGCCACGCTGAAGCTGTTCCATTTCGGACGGTTCGACATTGCCGCGCTGAAACAGGCGTTTGGCGTGACGACTCAGCCGGTGTGGTGCACCAAGATCGCCTCGCGCCTTATCCGGACGTTCACCGACCGGCACGGACTGAAATACCTGCTGCTGGAACTGGTGGGCGTGGATGTGTCCAAACAGCAGCAGACCAGCGACTGGGGCGCGGAAACCCTGACGGACGCGCAAAAAGAATATGCAGCGTCGGATGTGCTGTATCTGCACGCGTTGAAGGCCGAGTTGGAAAAGCGGCTGGAGCGTGAGGGGCGCACAGACCTTGCCCAGCGGCTGTTTGCCTTTCTGCCGACGCGGGCCGAGCTTGACCTGATGGGCTATGACGAGCCGCTGGATATCTTTCACCACTAAGCGACGTCTCGCCGACGTCATGCGACGTGCCATTGGCGCAACCCCGGTAAGGCTGTAGCCTTGCGGGAAAAGAGCAGCAGCGCGCCATGACCGATCAGGACACACACACCCGGCTGATAGGCTGGCTCAAGATCGCGCTGCCGTTGCTGGCGCTGGGTATTCTGTCGACGCTGTTTCTGGTGGCGCGCACGATCAACCCCGATGACGCCATTCCCTATGCCGATGTGGATATCGAAGATCGGCTGCGCGAACCACGCATGACCGAACCCACCTATGCCGGTGTGACCGATGACGGGGCCGCGCTGACGCTGACCGCAAGCGAGGCACGCCCCGAGGCTGCCTCGAACGGATCGGGCAGCGCAAAGGCGCTGACGGGCACGCTGGAAACCCCCGATGGCGTGCGCACGGACCTTGCCGCCGCCGCCGCGCGGGTGGATGGCCCGGCGCGGCAAATCGTTTTGACGGGCGGGGTGGTGGTGACATCAACGAACGGGTGGCGGGTGGAAAGCGATGAGATGATTGCCGCCATGGATGCGACCGATGTGCAAACCCGTGCGCCTGTCACCGCCAGCGGGCCTGCGGGCACGGTCACGGCGCAATCGATGCACCTGACCGCCGATGCCACACGCAAGGGAAGCTATCTTCTGGTTTTCAACGGCGCCGTGAAGCTGATATACCGACCAGCGAATTGATCCGCCCCATTACCCACAGGCAAGTCATGTCCAACGTCCTGCGCGCCCTGATCCTTGCGGCCCTGTTTGCGGGCCCGGCCCTTGCCCAGCAGGCAGGCGTTCGCTTTGGCGGGTTGAAACAGGACACGTCGCTGCCGGTTGAAGTGACCGCAGATCAGCTTTCGGTGGATCAGGCCGATGGATCGGCGCTGTTTACCGGCAATGTGCTGGTCAAGCAGGGCGAGATGCGGATGACCGCCGGCAGCATCCGGGTGGAATATGCCGAAAGCGGGCAGGGTATTGCGCGGCTGCTGGCCACCGAAGGGGTGACGCTGGTCAGCCCGACCGATGCAGCCGAAGCCGCCGAAGCGGTTTATACCATCGACTCGGGCCTTGTCGTGATGACGGGCAACGTGTTGCTGACCCAAGGGAATGCCGCGATTTCCGGCGAAACGCTGAACGTCAACCTGCGCGATGGCACCGGCACCATGACCGGCCGCGTCAAGACCGTGTTCACGCCGGGTAAATCCGGTGGCACCCCTTGACGCCTGCGCCCACACTTTCTGTCACCGAAGGGTCTGCCGGGCTGGTCGTGAACAGCCTGCGCAAAAGCTATAAAAAGCGCCCGGTCATCCGCGATGTCTCGATCAAGCTGTCGCGGGGCGAGGTGGTGGCGCTGTTGGGGCCGAACGGATCTGGCAAGACCACATGCTTTTACGCCATCGCCGGGCTTGTGACGCCCGAAGGCGGGCAGGTGGTGATTGACGGCAAGGATGTGACGGCGCTGCCGATGTATCGCCGCGCGCGGCTGGGGATCGGTTATCTGCCGCAGGAAGTGTCGATCTTTCGCGGTCTGTCGGTCGAGGACAATATCCTTGCCGTGCTGGAGATCACCGAATCTGACCGGCACAAGCGGCGCGAGCGGCTGGAAGAATTGCTGGGCGAATTTTCGATCGCCCATCTGCGCCGCGCGCCCGCGCTGGCGCTTTCGGGGGGCGAACGGCGGCGGGTGGAAATTGCGCGCTGTCTGGCGGCGAACCCCAAGTATCTGTTGCTGGACGAACCCTTTGCCGGGGTTGACCCGATTGCGGTGGGGGAAATCCGCCATCTGGTGCATGACCTGAAATCGCGCGGGATCGGAGTGCTGATCACCGACCACAACGTGCGTGAGACGCTGGAGATCGTGGACCGCGCCTATATCTTGCATGATGGCAAGGTGTTGATGACTGGCACGACCGACGAAATCGTGCGCGATGAAACCGTGCGGCGTGTCTATCTGGGCCAGAACTTCCGCATCAGCTGACCCTGTCCGAATGACTGTCATGCCATTGTGACGATTCGGTTGACAAGGGCGCCCCCACTGTCGCCAAATACCCGTGATGCGTGCGAAACCCGCCCAGTCTTTTTCCTGCCCTGCGGCTGATATTCGGCCCCGCATATTTGCAGGATTGTCACGCCGACCCCATCTCAGATCAACGACCCCCTCTGGCACCGCCCGCGTGGCGGCGTCAGGGGCAACAAGCCGCGCGGAGGAGACATCATGCGCTATCAGATCAGCGGAAAACAGATCGACATCGGCGAAGCCCTTCAGACCCATGTGAAGGCCGAACTGGGCGAAGTGGTTGAAAAATATGCCCAGCGCCCCACTGAAACGGTCGTCGTCTTTTCCAAGGTCGCGCATGAATATGTCTGCGAAACGGTGATTCACCTGTCGACGGGCCTGACCGCGCAAGCGCGGGGTCATGCATCGGAAATCTATGCTGCGTTTGAGTCGTGCCGTGAGAAGATGGACAAGCAACTGCGGCGCTACAAACGCCGTATCCGCAATCACCACCATGCCCGAACGTCACCAGTTGAATTCGGCGGAGCCTCCTCCTATATCCTCGCCCCAACCGAGGACTCTGAGGATGCCGAGCCTGACACGCTGACACCTGTCATCATTGCCGAGATGGAATCGAAGGTTCCGTCGATCACCGTGGGTGAGGCCGTGATGCAGATGGAACTGTCGGGCCAACGCATGCTGGTGTTCCGGAACGAAGGACATGGCGGGGTAAATGTGGTCTACCGTCGGGATGACGGGAATATTGGCTGGATCGACCCGCGCAACAGCAAATAGGGCATCACACCGGATGCCCGGAAAAAACGACGGTTCATGGAACTTTCCAAGCTACTCTCGCCCGGCGCCGTTCGTGTCGTCGGGCAACTGACAAGCAAAAAGCGCCTCTTCCAGGAACTGGGGGAAATGGTGGCGGCCAGCTATGGGCTGTCATCGGCGACGGCCATTGACGGCCTGCAGGAACGCGAAAGCCTTGGCCCCACCGGTGTGGGCCATGGCATCGCCCTGCCCCATGCGCGGCTGGAAGATCTGGACCGGATCGTGGGCGTGTTCATCCGGCTGGAAAAGCCGCTGGATTATGACAGCGTGGACCGCCAGCCTGTTGACCTGATCTTTGGGCTGTTCGCGCCCAAGGATTCGGGGGTGGACCATCTGAAGGCGCTGGCTTTGGTCAGCCGCACCATGCGTGATCAGGCGGTGGTGTCAAAGCTGCGGGCGAATACGGACCCGGCCAAGCTGCACGCCATTCTGACCGAAGCGCGCACGACGCAGGCGGCCTGAACGGCCGCCGTCAGGCCGACCAGTCCCGAAAGCCGAAGCCCACGTAATCGCGGGCATAAGCCTCACGCGCGGCGGCCTCCAGCTCATCATCATAGACGGTGGCGAGCATTTCGTCTTGCGGGGCGGGGGCAAGTGCCGGACAGGCTTTGCCGACCTCATCCGCAAGATAGGCCAGACCTTCGGCCAAACGATCCTCTCGCAGCACCAGATCGGGCCCCTGAAACTGGGCGAACCCCTGCAGCACAGCGGTCTGACTGGCCCAGCAGGCATCAACGCGGGTGCCGGTCTGGCCTGAGAGGTTCAGCTTCAGCCATTTGAGAAAGGCAAGAAACCCGGCCTGATGGGCGTATTTGTCGCCATAATGCTTGCCCGCCGCTGGCAGGGGCAGCTTGTAGACCTTTTCCAGCTGATTGCGGATTTCGTGGAAGGTTCCGGTCAGAATCTGGTCGACAAAGGCATCATGGGCGCGGGCTAGCGGGTGGCGCACCACGGTAAAGCTGCGGTGGCCGGGCCGGGCCCGTTTCCATTGGCGCAGGGTCTTTTGGGTAAAGTCGCTTTCGGCCCCACCAAAGGAAGCCAGCCAGTCTGTCACGCGCGGCACCACATTGGACCGCACCGGCATGTAAAGCAGCGGCGCTTTGCGCGCGGCGACAAAGGCCGGCACCATGGGCGGGCGGCGCGGTTCAAAGTTGGGGGTGCGGGCCAGATTGAAGCGGTCAAGTCGGGAAAGGGCACGCTCCATCTCTTCGGGGTTCAGAACCTTTTCCGAAATCTCTTCGGGGTTCTGCTTCTTAAGGCTGCCATCCAGACGCTCCAGCGGCGGCACCCCAAGAAAGGCGGCAAGGCCATTGAGCACATCAAGATCGTTGATGTCATCATAGTCGATGTAAAACGCCGTCTGCCCGGTGACCTGCAAGCCATGCATCAGGCGCACCTGAAAAGCCTGCAGCCCGGCAAGATGGGCCTCGAACTCGGCCGCATCAAACAGCACCTGCGCGGTCTTCAGCTTTTTGGAATTGGTCAGCTTCCACTGCCCGGTTTCCTGCGCGATCTTCCAGCTGACATAGCTTTCGATCGGGTTGCGGGTCAGGATGATCTTGGCACAGGCGGGGTCTTCCAGAACGGGTTCCAGCACCCGCGGGTCATGGTCATGAAAATAGCGAAAGCCGGCCAGCCCGGTGGTCTGCGTCCGCGCGGCACGGATCAGCGCCAGCGGGTCGGTGGCACGGTCAGCCATAGAAAACCCCAGAAACGAGGTCTGGTTCAGTTTGCCGATGAAGTGCGGGTTGAACATCTCGCCATGGCAGGTGACGCCCGCCATCGTGTTCAGGTTCGCCTCCAGAAAGTTGGAGCCTGTCCGCATTTCGGCAAACATGACGAAACTGTCAAACGCCTGGGCCAATCACTTCACCAGATAGGGGCGCCCGCGGCGCGTCGAGGTGGGTTTGGGGTCATCGCCCACGGGAAAATCGCCCATCAGCACCGGCTGCATGCCCTGATTGCGCAGATTCTGCAGGAACTGGCCAAAGCCGGTCAGATCGGCCATGCGCGGCGCTTCGGTCAGGCGGCGGCCCTGCCGGGGGCCGATTTCATCGATGATGGTCTGCAACGGCTCCATCGGGTTTTCGACGAAATCTGCCAGCGACCAGATGCGCGTGCGGGCCTTGGCATGGGGCGAGCGCAGGATATTCAGAAACTCTTGCTCAAGCTTTTGCAGGCGGGCGGCTTCGCGGCGGATGTCGCTGAAATTCTGGTTCGAATGGAACAGCGGCACCGCCCATGCGCCCGAGATGACCGAAATCTGCGCGTTCAGATCCATGGCCATGAACCAGTTCAGGGTCTGGTCATCGCCGGGGCCGAACTGAAAGCACTGCCGCTCGCCGCGCGTGTTCCAGATCAGACTGGTGAGAAAGCTTTTGGGGTTATAGTCGCGCAAGGCGGCGCTGTCGGACAAAGCGCCGTTATAGACATGCTCGCCCCCGGCGAAATGCACGCGGTCGGGCGCGAAAAGGTGGCCATGCACCCGCGTGCCGCTGGCCTTGGACAGCCAGATTTCGAAGTTTTCGAACACGTCGGAAAAGCCGGAAAACACCGAATAGGGGCCCGCGGTGCGGCCGTTTTCCCAGTTGGCGTTGGGAAAGCGACTTTGCATATACAGCCCCGGACGCCCCTTTGTCCGGCGCTCGACCGCCTTGGCAAACAGGCGGTCAATCTTGCCGGGGTTGGGTTCGGCCACGGCCTGACGGCTGCGGTCATCTGACAGGAAGGCCGCATAGATCTTGTCCGCCTGCGGCCAGATCTTGCGCGCAACAAAACAGTCAGACCGCCGCAAAAGCTGCAGGTGGTCATCGTAAAAGATATGTGGCTTGCCCTGATAGTCGAACTTGGACAGGGTCAGCGAGCGGCTTTCCACGTTGGACGAAACCATGCGTACCATGGTCTGGAAATAGCTTTCGTCGGGGATCCAGACCTTGCGGAAATAGCGGTCGATGCGGGCACGTTCAGGGTGTTCCAGCATGGCCGACAGGGTTTGCCGGGTCAGGCACCACCACTGGCTGCCAAGATGCGGCACAACGCCATCGGGCATCTTGCGACGAAAGCGCACCTTGCGCTGCAACTCGACATAAAGGTCGAACAGCGCGCGCTGTTTGCGCCAGCTGAACGGGAACCGCAGGGTGAAGCGTTCCACACTGAGGCCGCCCACCGTCCAGCCGACATCTTCGGTGGTGACACTTTCGATGAAATCGGTGCGGGGGCGTTCGTCCAGATAGGCGGCAAGCTCTTCGACCGGGCGCAGCGGCAGGCACGAGCCGGAGGCCAGATAGACGTGCCGCACATCGGGAAAATCGCGCAGCATCATGGTGGCAGCCTGCTGGCTGGCCGCGACAATGCCCCAGGTTCCCCATTCACAGGCATGACGCCCCGAAAACCGCACATCGGGCAGATCGGCAAGGTCGGCCATCAGCTTGGCATAGGGTGCGGCGGCCACACGGCGGTCAACATGGATGACAACCGGGCAACCGCGTTCGGCCCAATGGCGCGCGACCTGAGCTGCACGGTCAAGTGCAGTGTGGCACAGCATCAAAAAGCCGACGCGCGCGCCCGCCCCTGCCACGGTCATGCCCAGTTCCCCTTGGACATCAGCCCCAAAATCTCCAGCTGGCGCCAGTTGATATACTTCTCGCTCCACTTGCACCACAGATCGGGGTGCTTGGACAGCCCTTCCTGATAGGCCTTGTATTCGGCACTGGCGGCATAGTGTTCACCACGTGACACCTCTTCGGCCGCCTTGGCGGCAAAGGTATCAAGGAATTTGGCGTGCAATAGGGCACCCGATGCCTTTTCGCCGCCCCATTCGTCATAGGCCAGATTAAGGCCGCGCGGCAGCAGCATGTGGGTGGAGCTGATATAGGCATAAGAGCGGTGCCATTTCACCAGCGGCACCTTGTTCAGCGCGGGCGAAAGCTTGGGCTTGTCGGCAAAGAAGGTGCGCGTGCGCGGGCCACCCTGAATCCACAGGTTCCCATAGGCCGGGTTGCGGCTGATCATGTAGTTGCCGCTGTCAAACCACTGGGCAATTTCGAACGGGTCTTGCCCTTCGCGGTAGGGTTGGCCCGTGATCGGCCCCTTGGGATACATGTCCAGCAGCAGCGCCGAAAAGGTGCGGACGGCGGTGGTGTCCAGCCAGTCTGTCAGCGCGCGGATCGGGCGCGTTTCGCAAAAGGGGTAGACGAAGAATTCATCCGGGTCGATGGTCAGGCACCAGTTGCCATGGCCATAGCGGCGCAGCAGATGGCCCAGCCAATCCATGCCAAACCGGCTGCCCTTGTAGCTGGCCGTGGTTGACCACAGCGACACATCGGGTTGCGCGGCCAGATATTCCCGCGACCCATCGGACGAGGCATTGTCCACGATCAGGAAATGATCAATGCCCAGTTCGCGGTAGTATTGCAGGAAATACGGCAGCCGAACCTTTTCGTTGCGCAGGGTCACAAAAGCAAGGATCGGCTGCGGGCGGACCGATGCCATCCGGTCCGCGACCACAGTCAGGTCGCGCCGATGCAGGAACGCCCGCGCCAAAAGGCGCCTGCGTTGCCAGCGAAGGCGGTAAGAATTGATCAGCCCCACGCTACAGACCTGTTTCCTGCCGTTTTGAAACCTTTAGGCGGCGGATCGTGAAGAAAGCATGTGTTTTCTGACCAGCCGCCCGGAAGTATCGGTTTCCGATGCATTTTTGATGCCAAACCCTATCTGGGTGATGCTGTTTTGTAAACAATCCGTCCGGCTATCACACCCACCCCCCCCGTGACAGCAGGCCAAGCGCCTCAAGCTGACGCCACCCGGTCAACCGCCGCGAGGCCGCGCAATACAGCACCGGGTCTGCCATGACCCCATCATAGTAACGGTCATACAGCGCGCTGTTGGCGAAATGTTGGCGACGCTCTTTCTCTTCGCGCGATTTGTCCAGAATGATCTGCAGGAACTTTGTGTGCAGCAAAACGCCCGACGTCCGCTCTCCGCCCGTGGTGTCATAGACCTCGTTCAGCGGGGGCGGCAGCAGCGCATGGGTCGAATTCACATAGGCAAAGCGACGGTCCCATTTGACGAAAGGCACCTTGTTCAGGGTGGGCGCCCGGCGCGGTTCTTGCGCAAAGAACATGCGCGCGCGGGGGCCACCCTGAATCCACAGGTTGCGCATGCGGCTTTGCACCATCACTGAGTAATTGCCGGGATCAAACCATTGCAGCACCGACAGGGGGTCATCCCCCGGGCCGCAGACTGCAGCGGACAGCGGCCCTTGGGGGTAAAGATCCAGCATCATGGCCCCGAAGGAGCGCTGCCCCTGCTGGTCAAGCCACGCGCCCAGCGCCTGCAGCGAGCGGGTTTCATAATGCGGATAAAGCATCAGTTCATCCGCATCCAGCGTCAGGCACCAATGGCCATGGCCGTGGCGGATCTGCAGCCACGTCACCCAATCCAGCCCAAAGCGCGATGCCTTGTAGCTGGTCGAGGTGTGCCAAAGGGAAACATCGGGGGCAGATCGCAACAGGTCGGCGCTGCCATCGGTGCTGCCATTGTCCACGATCAGGAAATGATCAACGCCCAGCTTGCGATGATGGTCCAGAAAATGCGGCAGGCGCACGGCTTCGTTACGCAAGGTGACAAAGCACAGCACATCGCCCTTGCGGATCGTGCCGGTGCGGTCGGCCACGCGATGCAGGGCGTGTCTGCTGCGAAAAGCCCGCCACAGTAAGCGGCGGCGTTTGGTGCGAAGGGCGTAATCGGACAGAAGCTTTTGGTACAGCGGCACAGCGGGTGCCGGCTCACCAAGGGCGACAGCTGTTCCGTTTCCAGAAAACCTGCCCGCCACCCTTGGGTCCACTTCGTTGCGCGCGCGTTACTGCGCTGCTTTTTGCAAGGCGACCATATCGTTCAGATAGGCGCCAAATTCTTCGCGCAGGTCCGGGCGGGCCAGACCGAAGGCGACGGTAGCCTGCAGGAACCCGGCCTTTGACCCGCAGTCATAGCGCTGCCCGCGGAAGCGATAGCCGAACACCTTGCCGTCACCGATTTCTTCGGCAATGGCGTCGGTCAGCTGGATTTCCCCGCCTGCGCCCTGTTTCATGCGGTTCAGGTTGGTCATCACCTTGGGCGACAGGATGTAGCGGCCGATCACGGCAAGGTTTGACGGCGCGGTGCCCTTTGGCGGCTTTTCGACCATGCCCTTCGCCTCGACGATCGAGCCCATGTCGTTGCCGATGTCGAGCACGCCGTAAGACGATGCCTTGTCAGGCGACACTTCCATGGCGGCAACCATGTTGCCCCCGGTTTCGGCATAGGCCTCGATCATTTGCTGCAGGCAGGGCTTTTCGGCGGCAATCACGTCATCGGGCAGCAGAACTGCGAAGGGTTCGTTGCCGATCAGGCGGCGCGCGCACCAGACCGCATGGCCCAGACCCATCGGACGGTTCTGACGGACATACGCTATGGCGCCCGAATCCATGTTGGTGTCTTTCAGGATATCAAGCAGGTGGTCCTTGCCTGATTTCCGCAGCGCAGACTCAAGTTCTGGTGCGCTGTCAAAATAGTCCTCAAGCGCGGATTTCCCGCGCGAGGTAACGAAGATGAATTCCTTGATCCCGGCGGCGCGTGCCTCGTCGATCGCGTATTGGATCAGCGGGCGGTCGACCAGCGTCATGATCTCCTTCGGGATCGATTTCGTTGCGGGCAGGAACCGCGTTCCCAGCCCAGCCACGGGAAAGACTGCCTTGGAAACCTTTTTTTGCTTCATTTCGTCCACTCTGCAGCTGCTGCGGCAATTAGAGATCGGCTTGCGCCGTGCTTATCATCAGAAGGTATCGTCAAGATAACGGCAAAACTATGAATTCTTGGCATACATGCGGTTTTCATGACCTTGGAACACGCTGATTTCAGGGCCTTGGCGGCAATCTGGCTACTTTTCACCCATTGGATGAACACCAACATCATCATTTGATCCAGTGGGCCGGGGCAGATGCCGCCCCGGAAGACTCAGGTAGACCTGCTTTCAGCCTGCCACAAGGGCAATGCCCGGAGCATAAGCGATGAAGAACGGATTGTCCCACCCGCTTTTGCCATAGGCCAGCGGTTCGTGGGTATCAAAGCGCACCACATGCCCGCCCGCCCCGCGCAGAACGGCGTCGCCGGCGGCGGTGTCCCATTCCATCGTGCGGCCAAGACGGGGGTAAAGATCGGCCTCGCCCGTGGCGACAAGGCAGAACTTGAGGCTGGAGCCTGCGCTTTTCATGTCCTTGACCTGATACTTGCCGATATAGGCATCGGTCGCGGCGTCGCGGTGCGATTTGGACGCCACCACCATCAGGGCCGAAGGATCAGGCGTGGCGACACGGATCGGGGTCAGCGCGCCAACGGTGGTCTTGTCAAACGGACCGGCCTCTTCGACGGCGCTGCCATCGGCGGCGGTATAGAATAGCCGGCCCTGTGCTGGGGCATAGACCACGCCGCGCAAAGGAACGCCGTCCTGCACGTAAGCGATGTTCACGGTGAAATCGCCGCGCCGCTGCACGAATTCCTTGGTGCCATCCAGCGGATCAACGATCAGAAAGGTTTTCGCACTCAGCGCGTGGCTGGCGGCCTGTTCTTCGGTGATCAGAACCACGTCGGGAAACTCCGCCCGCAGGCCGGCCGAGATCAGGGCATCGGCGGCTTCGTCCGCCTCGGTCACCGGGCTCGAATCACTTTTCGACTTCACGTCAAACTCGGGCGAATTATAGACCTGCATGATCCGGTCGCCCGCCTCGAGCGCAAGCCGCCGCATCACTGAAACAAGCTGATCAAAGTTCATTTCGTCTCCATCAACCGCATGTTCGGCACGAAGGTTGCCTTTGGGCCTTGTGCCGCCTTATCATTGCCGCAAAGGAAACGGCAAGATTTCCTGCGGTAAGATGGGCGGTTCTCTGTGCAACCGTGTCGAGGAATTAGGCAGAATGTTCCGAACCGAGGTCAGAAAGACACCAAGCCGCACGGCGCTGTCCATGCTGGAACTGGTGTTTCATGCTGCGGTCCGGTCCGTGCGCCGGTCGCATGGCAATGCGGTCATCGGCCTGCTGATGAACATCCTGCAGACGGTCATGCTGGTGGCGGTGTTCTTTTTCATGTTCGATTTGCTCGGCATGCGCGGCAACGCCATTCGCGGCGATTTCCTGCTGTATGTCATGTCGGGCGTGTTCATGTTCATGACCCATACCAAGGCGATGGGTGCCGTCATCGGCGCCGATGGCCCGACATCGCCTATGATGAAGCATTCGCCGATGAACCCCATCATCTCGATCGGGGCGGCGGCGCTTGGGGCGCTGTACATGCAGACGCTTTCGGCGGGCGTTGTTCTCTACTTCTATCATGCCGCGTTTCAGCCGATCACCATCTTTGAACCTGTCGGCACCCTTGGGATGCATCTGCTGTCATGGATATCGGGTGTCGCCATCGGCATGGTGTTCAAGGCGGCAACCCCATGGCAGCCTGAACTGTTCGGCGTGGTATCGCAGTTGTATCAGCGCACGAACATGATCGCGTCGGGCAAGATGTTCGTGGCCAACATGATGCCGACCCATATCCTTGTCTATTTTGACTGGAATCCGCTGTTTCACACGATTGACCAAGGCCGGGGATTTATCTTCCTGAATTATCACCCGCGTTACAGCAACATCGAGTATCCGATCATCGTGACGGCGGTCTGCGTGGTGATCGGGCTGATGGGCGAATTCTATACGCGCAAATATGCCTCGGCCAGTTGGTCGGCGCGGCGCTAAACTGCCACCACCCGCAACGTCAGATTGATGCGCCCGCCCTTTGGCAACAGGGTCGATGACCCATGGCGCACCCGATCCACCCCGTGCCACGCCAGACGCGCCGGCCCGCCCATGACCATGACATCACCCGAATGCAGCCATACACTGCGCGTGGGGCCGCCCCGTTCCGTTCCACCCATGCGGAACAGGGCAGAATCGCCCAATGAAATCGACAAAACCGGAAAGCTGAAATCACCTTCGTCCTTGTCCTGATGCAGGCCCATTTTCGCGCCTTCGCCATAGAAGTTGACAAGACAGCAATCGGGCGCACGTTCCGTGCCGCACAGGTCGCGCCAGATGGCGAGCACGCTGCCGGGAATCGGGGGCCAAGGCTGGCCCTGCGGATGGGTGGGCGCATAGCGATAGCCCTGCCTGTCGGTGATCCAGCCCAGA
Organism: Rhodobacter sp.; assembly: GCA_027484145.1. Classification (GTDB taxonomy): domain Bacteria; phylum Pseudomonadota; class Alphaproteobacteria; order Rhodobacterales; family Rhodobacteraceae; genus Pseudotabrizicola. The sequence continues at coordinate 597,248 of JAIXUH010000013.1, read as the reverse complement.
CGCCCCGCCGATGTCATCCGCACGCTCATGGGTTTGCCGCCCGGCGTAACCGGGGCATAAAGCGGTGCCACCGCCACAACGGCGCGCAAATCGTCTACCATATGGGTCTGCTGCGCCGGGTCCAGATACCCGTGCCACAGGCGGAACCCGTCCATCTCGATCGGCCCAGACATCTTTGCCCTTCCCCGTTTACCCTGCACCCACCCCTCCCGGATGGGGTGTAATCTGATCCGGCCACAAGACAATCAAGGGCGGGCGGGCCGCTGGTCCTTGCCTGCGAACCCCCGCGTTGCGGCATGGTTGCGCCAACTGGCAAAAATCTGTGGGAATTGCCCCCTCCCCCCCCTTTCGCGCGGGTTGCAGGGCCAGTGCGCCCCCCCTATATACAGCCAGCATCGGGGATGTCCGACCCGGCCTATTGCCAAGCCGTACATCCCCTCGCTCCATGGGCAAGGGTGCCTCATCGGGCCCGCGCCAAGACCATCGCCTGTAGAAAGGGATCAAACATGGCCAAAGTCATCGGTATCGACCTTGGAACTACCAACTCTTGCGTTGCCATCATGGATGGGTCGCAGCCACGCGTCATCGAAAACTCGGAAGGGGCACGCACAACCCCGTCGATCGTCGCCTTCACGGAAAATGAACGTCTGGTTGGCCAAGCCGCCAAACGGCAGGCTGTGACGAACGCATCGAACACCATTTTCGCCGTCAAGCGCCTGATCGGGCGCCGCTTTGATGATCCGGTCATCGTCAAAGACCAGAAGAACATGCCCTACAAGATCACCAACGGCGGCAACGGTGACGCTTGGGTTGAAGTGCGCGGCGAGCGGTATTCGCCCAGCCAAGTCAGCGCCTTTATCCTGCAAAAGATGAAGGAAACCGCCGAAGCCTATCTGGGCGAGACGGTCACACAGGCCGTCATCACGGTGCCTGCCTATTTCAACGACGCCCAGCGTCAGGCCACCAAGGACGCAGGCAAGATCGCCGGTCTGGAGGTGCTGCGGATCATCAACGAACCGACGGCGGCTGCACTTGCCTATGGCCTCGACAAGAAAGAGACCAAGACGATTGCGGTCTATGACCTTGGCGGCGGTACGTTCGACATCACCATTCTGGAAATCGACGACGGCCTGTTCGAAGTGAAATCGACCAACGGCGACACCTTCCTGGGTGGCGAAGATTTTGACATGCGCATCGTCAACTATCTGGCCGACGAGTTCAAAAAGGAACACGGCGTTGACCTGTCCTTGGACAAGATGGCCCTGCAGCGCCTGAAGGAAGCCGCTGAAAAGGCCAAGATCGAACTGTCGTCGTCCAGCCAGACCGAGATCAACCAGCCCTTCATCAGCATGGACCGCAACACGGGGCAGCCGCTGCACCTTGTGGTCAAGATGACTCGCGCCAAGCTGGAATCGCTGGTGGATGACCTGATCAAGAAGTCGATGAAGCCCTGTGCCGCCGCTCTCAAGGACGCTGGCCTGACCGTAGGCGACATTGACGAAGTGGTTCTGGTCGGCGGTATGACCCGTATGCCCCGCGTGATCGAAGAAGTGACCAAATTCTTCGGCAAGGAACCCCACAAGGGCGTGAACCCGGACGAAGTGGTTGCTGCTGGTGCCGCGATTCAGGCCGGCGTTCTGCAGGGCGACGTCAAGGACGTGGTGCTGCTGGACGTGACTCCGCTGTCGTTGGGCATTGAAACCCTTGGCGGTGTGTTTACCCGTCTGATCGACCGTAACACCACGATCCCGACCAAGAAGAGCCAGATCTTCTCGACCGCCGAAGACAACCAGAACGCCGTGACGATCCGGGTGTTTCAGGGCGAGCGCGAAATGGCGGCCGACAACAAGATGCTGGGCCAGTTCAATCTGGAAAACATCCCGCCGGCCCCGCGTGGCATGCCACAAATCGAGGTGACCTTCGACATCGACGCCAACGGCATCGTGTCGGTGAAAGCCAAGGACAAGGGCACCAACAAGGAACAGGCCATCACCATTCAAGCCTCGGGCGGCCTGTCGGATGAGGACATCGAAAAGATGGTGCGCGACGCCGAGGCCAACGCCGAGGCCGACAAAGAGCGCCGCGAGTTGGTGGAAACCAAGAATCAGGGCGAAAGCCTGCTGCATTCGACCAAGAAATCCTTGGCCGAGCATGGCGACAAGGTTGACCCGTCCACGGTGGAGGCCATCGAGTTTGCGATGCAGCCGCTGGAAGATGCGCTCAAGACCGACGACACCGGCAAGATCCGCTCTGGCATCCAGAACCTGACCGAAGCCGCGATGAAGCTGGGCGAGGCGATCTACAAGGCCAGCCAATCGGAAGGCAATGCCGACCCCGACGCACCGCGCGATGTTGACGAGGACATCGTCGATGCCGACTTCGAGGATCTGGGCGAAAACAAGCGGAAGTAAGACCGCAGGTATCGGAAAAGGGGGCGGTCTGGGAACGGGCCGCCCCCATCCGGTTCCGCAAGGGGGTTTTTGCTCATGGCAAAACGCGATTTTTACGAGGTTCTGGGTGTTGCCAAAGGCGCGTCTGCGGAAGACCTGAAAAAGGCCTACCGCCAGAAGGCCAAAGAGTTTCATCCGGATCGCAACTCTGACAACCCGAATGCCGAGGCCCAGTTCAAAGAGGTGAACGAGGCCTATGACGTTCTGAAGGATGCCGATCGCAAGGCCGCTTATGACCGGTTCGGCCATGCGGCCTTCGAAGGTGGCATGGGCGGGGGCGGTGCCCGTCCGGGTCAGCCGGGCTATGGCAACGCAGATTTTGCCAGCGCGTTCTCGGACGTGTTCGAGGACCTGTTCGGCGATTTCATGGGGGGCCGCGGCGGGCCGGGACAGGGCCGTTCACGCGCGCAGCGCGGCTCTGACCTGCGCTATAACCTGCGAGTCAGCCTTGAAGAGGCCTTCAAGGGCATTCAGAAAACCATCAACGTGCCCACCTCGGCCACTTGCGAGGTGTGCCGCGGGTCGGGCGCAGAAGGCGGGGCCGAACCCACGACCTGCCCCACCTGTTCGGGCATGGGCAAGGTGCGGGCCCAGCAGGGCTTTTTCACGGTGGAACGCACCTGCCCCACCTGTTCGGGCATGGGTCAGATCATCAAGAACCCCTGCAAGGCCTGCGCCGGGCAGGGTCGCGTGGAAAAGGAACGCTCGCTGTCGGTGAACATCCCGGCAGGGGTAGAAACTGGCACGCGCATCCGCCTTGCCGGCGAAGGCGAGGCAGGCATGCGTGGCGGGCCGTCGGGCGATCTGTACATCTTTATCGAGGTCAAGGATCACCCGATCTTTCAGCGCGATGGCATCCATCTGTTCTGCCGCGTGCCCGTCTCGATGATCAACGCCGCCCTTGGCGGCGAGGTCGAGGTGCCGACGATCGATGGCGGTCGCAGCCGGGTCAAGGTTCCGGCGGGCGCGCAATCGGGCAAGCAGATGCGCCTGCGCGCCAAGGGCATGCCCGCCCTGCGCGGTGGCGGTGTCGGCGACATGTTGATCGAACTTGCGGTTGAAACGCCGGTCAACCTGACCTCGCGCCAGAAGGAACTGCTGCACGAGTTTGAAAAACTGTCCGAAGAGAACAACCCCGAAGGGTCATCGTTCTTTTCCAAAGTCAAAGGCTTCTGGGACAGCATGAAGGGCTGAGCCAGAGCGACGCCAAATTCCTGTACAGGAATTTGCCAAAAGTTTCCCAAACTTTTGCCCGGACGGTGACGTCCGGGCTTTTTCATACGGGCGATGCCGGATTAACCCTTTGCTAACCGGGTGCTGCCACCCTTGGCGGCATGGCAAAACCCGGCTTTCATGATTCCGCCCTGCCCCTCTTCGCCGCGCCTGAAGACGCGGATGAAGCCGCGCCTCAGGCTTTGCCGGAACGTCTGCCCTCTTACATCGCCGACCACCGCAAACGCCTGCGCGCCCGCTTCATGGACGGTGGGGCCAATGCCATGCCGGACTATGAACTGCTGGAGTTGCTGTTGTTCCGCGCCGTGCCTCGTCAGGATGTCAAACCCCTTGCCCGGCTGCTGCTGGACACCTTTGGCGATCTGAACCGCGTGATCACCGCATCGGCGGCCCGTCTGCAGGCAGTGCATGGCGTGGGAGAGGCCATTGTGACCGAGTTGAAGATACAAGAGGCGGTGGCACAGCGCATGATGCGGGCGCGGGTGATGAACCGGCCGGTGTTGTCGTCATGGGATGCGCTCTTGGATTATTGCCACACTACCATGGCGCACCGCGAAACCGAACAGTTCCGCGTGCTGTTCCTTGACCGCAAGAATACGCTGATGGCAGACGAAGAACAGGCCAAGGGCACGGTGGATCATGTGCCCGTCTATCCGCGCGAGGTGGTCAAGCGCGCGCTTGAGGTCAACGCCTCGGCCATCATCCTTGTGCACAATCACCCGTCGGGTGACCCCACGCCCAGTCAGGCAGACATCAGCATGACGCATCAGATCAATGACGCTTGTCAGACCCTTGGCATCACCCTGCATGACCATCTGATCATCGGCAAAAGCCGCGAGATCAGTTTTCGCTCGCAGGGCTATCTTTAGCCACGGGTCTGATCCAGACCTCGACCCGTCGGTTCAACCGTCGCCCGGCCCCGGTTTCATCGCAGGCCATGGGCAGTGCCTCGCCAAAGGCCTCGACGCGGGGCAAGCCAGCTTCGGTCAGGCCCGGTGCAAGGTCGGCCAGACGGGTCAGCACCCCTTGGGCGCGGGTGCGGCTTAGATCGAGGTTCGCCGCTGCCGCCCCTGATCCATCGGAAAATCCGGCCAGCAGCAGTGTTTTCCCCTTGAAGGCATCGGTTTCGATCAGCCGCGCCAGATCGGCGAGGTTGTCTTGCGACGGCGCGTCAAGGGTGCTGGAACCATCTTCGAAGCGAAAGGTCAGTGACAGACGGTCGGCCCCGTCCATCAGGTTCACCAACCGCTTCAGATCGGCCAGCGTGGTTTCCTCGCCGGCCCCCTGAATGGCGTTGATCAGGCGCAGCCCATCTGACGTCATTGGTTGCACTTCGGGCTGGCGGTCAACGTATCCCGCGGCAGCAACGGCCACCTGCGCCTGCGGCAGGGCCAGAAACTCCAGAAACTCGCGCACGATCAAGGGCAGGCGCCGCCGCGGGGTCAGCAGATAGACCGGCAGTGACAGTGGGTAGTCTTCAGCCTTGACGGCAAGGGCCGAAGGCAGCAGGGGAAAGCCGCAGCTATCGGTCAGCGGCAAGGGTCGCGATGACCCGACCCCGGCGCGCACCGTGACCGCTATGGCCCAAGGGTCTTTGGCCACGGCTTCGCCCAAGGCGGCGATGTCATCATGCACAACCGTCGCGGCCACATCCTTGCCCAACCGCCCCGCAAGCGCCCGCTGCACGCCCGATGTGGGTGACATGCCATGCAGCACAAGCGGCATGTCAGGCCCGCCCACCTCGGCCCAATTGTCCACCTCGCCCGAAAGGATGCGCGCCAGATCCTTGGTTGAAATCTCGGTCAGGGTGTTGTCGGCGGCCACGATCGGCAGCATCGCATCCAGTGCCACCACGCGCGAGCCAAGGTCAGGCTCGGTTCCCGCCGACAGGATCAACTCGGCCCGTCCGGCCAACAGGTCGGACCGCGCGCCTTCTGGCGTGTTCGCAGTGAACCGGATTTCGGCCAAGGGCTTGTCGGTGGCCGCATCCAGCAGGCGGGCGGAATAGCCATCCTGAAAGGTCTCGTCATAGGCAAGGCCGCGCGTGGCGGCAAAGGCGCGGAAAAGGCCGGGCAGCAGCGCCTCGCCCACGCCCGCCATCCCGACGATGCGCACCTGCGCCTTGGGGGCCGTCAGATCGGGGCAGGCGGGGCCGTCACACAGCACCCCCGACGCATCGACGGTCAGCATCCCGTAAGAACTGTCGATGCGATAGAATTCACCGTCATAGCCTTGCAGCGTGCCCGAAATAGACAAGCCGCCCTCGCGGGCGGTTAGGGTAATGTCTTGCGCCCCGGCCATGAACGGGGCGAAAAGCACGGCAAAAGCTGCCGCGCACCAGATTTTCGCCCCTGTCACCCGCTGAACCGCCCCTTAGTTTGCGGCTGCGAGTGTCATGTCCTGCATCAGGTTTTTCAATACCAGAATGTCACCAAGGCCCGAGCAATCGGGCATTGCCAGCGACAGATCGGTCACCTCGACCTCGCCCGCGGTGGATACCAGCATTTCGCCAAGGATTTCGCGCCCGCAGGTGGCACTGGTAACCGCAGCTTCCAGCACGATTTCGGCATTGCCGGACTTGGCAAAGGTGTAAACTTCGGCCAACAGCGGCAATTCAGCTTTGGCGTCGCCCAGAACAGACAGGATGCCCGTTTCACCCGGCTTGCCCGTATAGGCGGCCGAGATATGGCCGGGGTCGGCATAGGCGGCGCCATTTTCAAAGGCATGAAGCTGGAAGGCATCTGCCCCCTGCCACTGTACGGCAAAGCGGGTCAGCTTTGCCACATCGGGCACCGTGATCTGCCCCGACGTGGCCGGGGTGTTGCCAACGGCCACATCAACGGTGGCATCGGTGGTCAATGCGGGGATAACCGTGGCCAGCGCGCCGCTGGCCGATGTGGTTCCGGTGACGGCAAGGCCTGCGTGTCGAAGCACAACCCGTGCGCCAGGATTGCAGGGTGCCAGCAGCGACACGCCGATCATCGCATTGCTTTGCGGCACAAGGTCAAGCTTCACGCTGCAATCGGGCGCGGGAACGCGGGCCACTTGTGCGATGTCTGGTGTTGTGGCCAGTTCAAGCTGCTTGAGCGGGGCGGCAGGCGCAACAGGGGCCACAGGCGCAGGCGTAGTCGCAACCTTTGGCGTGGCAGCCACGGCGACCGGCTTTGCCTCGGGCGCGGCTGGGGTCACCGGTGGTGCGGCAGGCACCACCTTTGCCACAATCGGTGCGGCCTCGGCCGGAAGAACCGGGGGAGTGAAGGCTGGCTTTGCCAGACCCATGTTTTCCGGCCCGGCCGCCACGGGCACGAGGGACGATACGGCAATCGCCGCAGGCTCGGCCACCGCCGCCGTTTCGGTCGCCATGCGCGTCCCGGCATTCTTTTGCACGACATGCCCGGCACCAAGGGCAACCGCACCCGTCGCCACGACCAATGTCAACTTGCGCTGTAGATTCATTGCAGTCTCCACCACCCCAGAAAAGCTGAGAACGTGGATGACGGGAAATGCAGGCCATTCCATGGCCGCTTCGGGGAATGTTTCCGCCGTTAGGGGCGGAATTGGGGCGAATTGTGTTCGCCCCAAGCCTGATCAGGCAAGCTTGCCGTGGCAATGCTTGAACTTTTCGCCCGATCCGCAGGGGCACAGATCGTTGCGCGCGGGATTTCCCCATGTCGACGGATCAGAGTCATCAAAGCCGGCAAGACGAGTGGGTGCTGCATCGCCAGCCATGGCAGGCTCTGACACAGGCGCGGGCGCATCGGCAGTGGCAGGGGCCGCTGCACGTTGCTGGGCAACAAGTTGCGCCATCATCGCTTGCTGCTCGGCCTCGGACAGCGGACGGATCATCCCGAGTTTCTGGGACACCTCTTGCCGCAACGAGTTCAGCATCGATTCGAACAGCGTGAAGCTTTCGGTCTTGTACTCGTTCAGCGGGTCGCGCTGCGCGTAACCACGGAAACCGACGACAGACCGAAGATGTTCAAGCCGCAACAGGTGCTCGCGCCATTTGCCATCGATGGATTGCAGCAGAACCTGCTTTTCGATGGACCGCATGGTATCTTCGCCAAAAGCTGCGGTCTTTTCGGCCATCTGCTTGGCCGTTGCCTCTTCCAGCCGTTCCTTGATGCCGTCTTGATCAACGCCTTCTTCGGCCGCCCATTCGGCAAGGTTCACGTCAAGGTTCAGACGTTCCTTGACCGCTGCGGTCAGCCCTTCCACATCCCACGCATCGGGATAGGATTTTGGCGGCATGAAGGAATCGACCAGATCGTCGATCACCTGAACGCGCATGTCGGTGGCGATTTCGGCCACGTCTTCGGCCTGCATGATTTCAAGCCGCTGACCAAAGATCGCCTTGCGCTGATCGTTCATCACATCGTCGAACTTCAGCAATTGCTTGCGGATGTCGAAGTTGCGGCCTTCGACCTTGGCCTGCGCGCGTTCCAGCGATTTGTTGACCCATGGGTGAACAATCGCCTCACCTTCCTTCATGCCCAGCTTGGACAGCACAGCATCCAGCTTTTCCGACCCGAAGATGCGCATCAGGTCATCTTCCAGCGACAGGAAGAACGATGAACGGCCGGGGTCACCCTGACGGCCCGAACGGCCGCGCAACTGGTTGTCGATGCGGCGGGATTCGTGGCGTTCGGTGCCCAGAACGAACAGGCCCCCAGCCGCCAGAACCTTGGCCTTTTCTTCGGCATGTTCGGATTCGATCTTGGCACGCACTGCATCGGGGTTCAGATGCGGGTCAGCGGCAATGGCGGCCATGACCTGCATTTCGATGTTGCCGCCAAGCTGAATGTCGGTGCCGCGACCTGCCATGTTGGTGGCGATGGTCACAGCCCCGAAGCGGCCAGCATCGGCCACGATCTGTGCTTCCTGTTCGTGCTGACGGGCGTTCAACACGTTGTGCGGAACGCCAGCTTCCTTGAGAAGCCCAGACAGGAATTCGGATTTCTCGATGGACGTGGTACCAACAAGGATCGGCTGACCCTTTTCATGGGCCTCCTTGATGGATTTCACGACGCCTTCGTATTTCTCGCGCGCGGTGCGATAGACTTGGTCATGTTCGTCCTTACGGGCGATCGGGCGGTTGGTCGGCACTTCGACCACGCCCAGCTTGTAGATTTCCATGAATTCTTCGGCTTCGGTCGCGGCGGTGCCGGTCATGCCAGCCAGCTTGTCATAAAGCCGGAAGTAGTTCTGGAAGGTGACCGAGGCGAGGGTCACGTTTTCGGGCTGGATCGCCACGTTCTCCTTGGCCTCAATCGCCTGATGCAGACCATCAGACAGGCGGCGGCCACGCATCATGCGGCCGGTGAATTCGTCGATCAGCATCACCTCGCCGTCGCGCACGATGTATTGCTGATCCTTGTTGAACAGCTTGTGCGCGCGCAGGGCCTGCGTGACATGGTGCACGATGGTGGTCGATTCAGGATCATACAGATTCTGCCCTTCGGGCAGGATCCCATTCTCACGCAGCAACCCTTCGATGAGTTCGTTGCCCTCTTCCGTGTAGGTCACGTTGCGGGTTTTTTCGTCCAGCTTGAAATGCTCGGCCGTCAGGTTGGGGATCAACAGATCAACCTGCTTGTAAAGCTCGGACCGGTCTTGCGACGGGCCGGAAATGATCAGCGGGGTGCGGGCCTCGTCGACAAGGATCGAGTCGACTTCATCGACGATGGCGAAGAAGTGGCCGCGCTGCGACATGTCTTCGATGCTGCCCTTCATGTTGTCGCGAAGGTAGTCAAAGCCCAGTTCATTGTTGGTGGCATAGGTGATGTCGCAGCGATAGGCCGCCTTTTTCTCGGCGTCTGCCTGATAGGGGTAGACAACACCCGTGGTCAGGCCAAGGGCGCCATAGACCTTGCTCATCCACTCGGCATCGCGCTTGGCCAGATAGTCGTTGACCGTGACGATATGCACGCCCTTGCCCGCCAGAGCATTCAGATAGGCGGGGAAGGTGGCCATCAGGGTCTTGCCCTCGCCCGTTTTCATCTCGGCGATGTTGCCCTGATGCAGGAAGATGCCGCCTTTCAGCTGCACGTCAAAGGCGCGCAGGCCAAGGGCCCGCTTGGCACCTTCGCGGCAATTGGCGAAGGCCTCGGGCAAAAGCGCATCAAGGCTTTCACCCGACTGTGCCCGCTTTGCCAGCGCCTCTGTTTTCTGCTTCAGGCCTTCGTCGCTGAGGGCGGCGAACTCCGGTTCCAACGCGTTGATCTGTGCGACCAGCGGACGAACCGATTTGACCTTGCGGTCATTTGGCGTGCCAAAGACCTTTCGCGCAAGCGTACCAAGACCCAGCATGTTCTCTCCGTGGGTATTCCTGACATGATCGTGTGAGGCATGGGCCTTGCCCGCCCCCAACGCCTTCCATAGAAAGCCCAAGAAGGCCGGCCGGCCCCGTCGCACGCGACCCCCGCGATTTAAGGGAGAGGCCCGCCATAGTCAACGATTGGCGGGGTCGCAGCCCGATCAGGAGGGTGTGAATATGATGAAACACGCAAGGTTTTTGGCCTGTCTTGCCATTTTGGGGGGTTTTGCCGCCCCGGCACTGGCACAAGACACCACCGCCGACACGGTTGTGGCCACGGTGAACGGCACTGACATTACCCTTGGCCACATGATCGTTCTGCGCGAAAGCCTGCCGCAGCAGTATCAGGCCCTGCCCGATGACGTGTTGTTCAAGGGTATTCTGGACCAGCTGATCCAGCAAACCACGCTGGAACAATCAGCTGGCACGCTGAAAAAGCGCGACATGCTGTCGATCGAGAATGATCGCCGCGGCTATGTCTCGGGTGTGGCGCTGCAGGCCGTTGTGCAAGGGGCCGTCACCGATGCGGCGCTGCAAGCAGCCTATGACGCGAAATACAAGGCCGCCGATCCGGGCAAGGAATACAACGCAGCGCATATTCTGGTGGAAACCGAGGAAAAGGCGAATGAGCTGAAGGCGCAGCTGGATGGTGGGGCCGATTTTGCCGAACTGGCCAAGGCCAACTCGACCGATACCGGATCAGGCGCCAATGGTGGCGATCTGGGATGGTTCGGCCTTGGCATGATGGTCAAGCCGTTCGAAGAGGCCGTTGTGGGTGCCGAGATTGGCAAAGTGGCGGGCCCGGTCAAATCGGACTTCGGCTTTCACCTGATCCTGCTGAAGGAAACCCGCGCCGCCGCTGCCCCGACACTGGACGAAGTGCGCGATGAACTGGCTGCCGAGATCGAGCGGACGGCAGTTGAGGCGCATATCAAGGGCCTGACCGACAAGGCAACGATTGCCCGCCCCGGCGAAGGGCTTGACCCCGCCCTGCTGCGTGATGCAACGCTGCTGGACAAATAAGTCAGGGGGGAAGCCATGGCAAAGACGGATTGGAAAGCCGAAGCGAAATCGCTGAAGAAAAAGGTGAAGGCGCTGAAAGCCTCTGCGGCACCATCGATACTTGAAGCTGCGGCACCTGCGGCCAAGAAGGCCAAGATCGTCTCTCCGCTTGCGCCAAAGGATGGCTTCCCCAAACTTCCCATCATCCGCGGGGTCGAGTTTTCGGCCGCCGAGGCTGGCGTGAAGTATCTGAACCGCAAGGATGTGATGCTGATCCGCCTTGCGCCGGGCACGGCAATGGCGGGCGTGTTCACCACATCATCCACGCGGTCGGGCTGCGTGCGCGACTGTCAGGCAAAACTGGCCACCAAGGTGCCTGCGGGCGCGGGGGCGGCCATCATCGTGAATTCGGGCAATTCCAACGCCTTTACCGGCAAGGTCGGGGATGAGGCGGTTGCCGCCGTGACGGGTGGCGTGGCAACCGCACTGGGCATTCCGGCGTCGCGGGTCTTTTCCTCATCCACCGGGGTGATTGGCGAGCCTTTGCCCCATGTCCGGATCACCGCCAAGATTCCCGAACTGGTGTCGGGGTTGGCGCTGGACGGCATCGAAATGGCCGCCCATGCCATGATGACGACCGACACCTTTCCCAAGGGTGCGACGGCGCAGGTTCAGGGTGACGGCGGAGTGATCCAGATTGCCGGCATCGCCAAAGGGTCGGGGATGATTGCCCCGGATATGGCAACAATGCTGGTCTATCTGTTCACGGACGCCAAAATCTCGCCCACGGCGCTGCAAAAGATGCTGTCGCGCAATGTCGGGCCGACTTTCAACTCGATCACTGTGGACAGCGATACCTCAACCTCGGACACACTGTTGTTGGCCGCGACGGGCCAGAGTGAAGCGGCCGAGGTCAAGGGGCCGGTGGCCAAGGCCTTTGAGGCGGCGCTGAAAGCCGTGATGCATGATCTGGCGCTGCAGGTCATCCGTGATGGCGAAGGGGCGACGAAACTGGTCGAGATCCGCGTGACGGGGGCTGCCAGCGAGACTGACGCCGCCAAAGCCGCCTTTGCCATTGCCAATTCGCCGCTGGTGAAAACCGCCCTTGCGGGGCAAGACCCGAACTGGGGGCGGATTGTGGCGGCCATCGGCAAATCGGGCGCCGTGGCTGACCGTGACCTGCTGACCATTCGCTTTGGCGATGTTGTGGTGGCCAAGAATGGCTGGCGCAACCCGGCCTACCGCGAGGAGGATGGCGCCGCGCATTTCCAGCAAGAGGAAATCCTGATCCGGGTGGACATGGGGCTTGGCCGCGCCGCGCGCACGGTCTGGACCTGCGATCTGACCAACCGCTACATCGAAATTAACGCGGATTACCGTTCGTGAAAATCGTCCTTGTTTCGGCCGTTGCGCTGATTGATCGCGACGGCCGCGTTCTGCTGGCGCAGCGCCCCGAGGGAAAATCCTTGGCCGGGCTGTGGGAGTTTCCGGGCGGCAAGGTCGAGCCTGGCGAGACGCCCGAAGCAGCCCTGATCCGCGAGCTGAAGGAAGAACTTGGCATCGACACATGGCAAAGCTGTCTGGCCCCGCTGACCTTTGCCAGCCACAGCTACGAATCATTCCACCTGTTGATGCCATTGTTCGCGTGCCGGAAATGGGACGGTGTCGTCCACGGGCGCGAGGGCCAGAATCTGGCCTGGGTTCGTGCTGAAAATCTGCGCGAATACCCCATGCCCCCCGCCGATCTGCCCCTGATTCCCGTGCTGCGCGAGTGGCTTTAGGTCAACATTGTTCTCAAACTGCGGAAAATTTGGGGCATTTCGCATTTCTTAAATTGTTTTCTAATCTTTTATGTCTAATTCTAACAGTGCGGAGCTAATGGGGGTTGGCAAATGCTGAGGACGATCACGGTAGGAAGTTGCGTATCGATTCAGGGTCTGTTCGTGAAGACGCTGGATGACGGCAAGGTTGTGGTGAAGGTGGACGAGCGTTTGTTCACCGGATATCCCGTTGCACGCGCAAGGGCTTCTTGACCCTTAGATTGCATGATCCATGGGGAAGAGACGAAAAAGCCGGGGACCACACCCCGGCTTTTTCGTCTTTGAGACTCAAGGTCAGGCCAGCGTGCGCTGGATCTCTTCCCGTTCGAAAATCTCGATGACATCGCCTTGGCGGATGTCTTCGTAGCGTTCAAAGGCCATACCGCATTCCTGGCCAGAGATGACTTCCTTCACCTCGTCCTTGAAGCGTTTCAGCGTCTTCAGCGTGCCTTCATGGATCACCACGTTGTCACGCAGCAAGCGAACGCCTGCCGAACGACGCGCCACGCCTTCGGTCACAAGGCAGCCGGCAACCATGCCAACACCCGTCACCTTGAACACTTCCTTGATCTGCGCGTAACCGATGAAGGTTTCGCGCACTTCGGCCTTCAGCAGGCCTGAGGCGGCGGCTTTGATGTCATCCACCAGATCATAGATGATCGAGTAGTACCGGATCTCAACACCCTTTTGGTGCGCCGAATTCCGCGCCGATGCGTTGGCACGCACGTTGAAGCCGATGATCGGCGCGTGACTTGCCTCGGCGAGGCTGACGTCGGTATCGGTGATAGCACCCACACCATAGGACAGGACGCGGACGCGCACCTCGTCGTTACCAACCTTTTCAAGGGCCTGAACGATAGCTTCGGCAGAACCCTGCACGTCAGCCTTCACAAGAACCGGAAGCTCGGCCACCGACTGGTCCGCCTTGGCCTTCGCCATGAGCTGTTCCAGCGTCGTGGCTGCACCCGCCGCCGCGCGTTTGTCTTTCGCGGCTTTTTCACGGTAATCGGCAATCTCGCGCGCCTGCGCTTCGGTTTCGACCACGTTCAGCGTATCGCCAGCCGACGGCGTGCCCGACAAGCCAAGCACTTCGACCGGAACCGACGGCCCCGCTTCAAGCACGGTTTCACCCTTGTCGTTGATCAGGGCGCGCACCTTGCCCCACTGTTCGCCGACAACAAAGATATCGCCTTTGCGCAGGGTGCCGTTCTGAACCAGAACGGTCGCCACGGGGCCGCGACCCACGTCAAGCTTGGCTTCGATCACCGCACCAACGGCAGACCGCCGCGGGTTGGCGCGCAATTCAAGAATTTCGGCCTGCAAGGCGATGGCTTCCAGAAGCTGGTCCAGACCCTTGCCGGTTTTTGCCGAAACCTCGACATCCTGCACATCGCCCGACATCGCTTCGACAACGATTTCGTGCTGCAACAGGTCTGTGCGAACCTTGGTCGCGTCGGCACCGTGCTTGTCCATCTTGTTGATGGCAACAATCATCGGAACCTTGGCGGCCTTGGCATGGGCGATGGCCTCGATCGTCTGCGGCATCACGGCGTCATCTGCCGCAACCACAAGAATCACGATATCCGTCACCTGGGCACCACGGGCACGCATGCTGGTAAAGGCCGCGTGGCCGGGCGTATCAAGGAAGCTGACAAGCGAGCCGTTCGGCGTGGTCACCTGATAGGCGCCAATGTGCTGGGTGATGCCACCGGCTTCGCCAGACACCACATTCGCCTTGCGGATCGCGTCCAGCAGCGAGGTCTTGCCGTGGTCGACGTGGCCCATGATCGTGACGATCGGCGGGCGCACTTCAAGGTCTTCGCTCCGGTCCTGAACCGTGTCGATGGCCTGTTCCACGTCGGCATCGGTGACGCGCACCGCTTTGTGGCCAAATTCCTCGATCACCAGTTCGGCGGTATCGGCATCAATCGCCTCGTTCATGGTGACCATCATGCCCATTTTCATGAGCGATTTCACCACGTCAGCCGCGCGTTCCGCCATGCGGTTGGCCAGTTCGCTGACCACGATGGTTTCGGGCAGCTGCACATCGCGCACCTGCTTTTCGGGCTTGTTGCCAAAGCCCATCGCCTTTTGACGGGCCTTTTCCTGCTTGCGCTTCATCGCGGCAAGGCTGCGAGTCCGCCCACCTTCACCATCCAGCGCGGCAGACAGAGTCAGCTTGCCAACGCGGCGGCCATCTTCGCCCTTGGCGTTCTTGGCGTTGCGGTCACGCTCACGCTCTTCACGCTCACGGTCGGTCTTGCGCTGGCTAAGCGGCGGCTTGGCCCCCACCGGCGCATTGCGATTGACGTCATCCGTGGTCTGCTGGTTGGCAGGCGCACGGGAAGTGGTCGGTGCGGCATTGGTCTGCGCAGGCTCGGCCGCCTTTGGTTCTGGGGCAGCAGGCTGCGCCGAACGTGGGCGCGTGCCCAGAACGTCGGCCTTGCGGGCAGCGGCGGCGGCAATCTTTGCCTCGGCCTCGGCACGGGCGGCGCGCTCTTCCTCTTCGATCTTCAGGCGCTTTGCTTCGTCACGGGCACGCTCTTCGCGTTCCTTTGCCTCGATCTCGTCGCGGCGGCGTTGACGGTCTTCTTCGCGCTGACGATCTTCGATCGCCCGGCGTTCATTATCTTCGGCCTCGCGTGCCTTGGCGGCGCGCAACGCCGCAAGGCGGCGCTCCATCTCGGCATCAGAGATGCCCGCAGGACGTTTCGACGGATCGCCAAGCGAGGTCGATCCCCCGCCAGCCCCGGCGGCTCCGGCAGCGCCCGGCTTTGTCGGCACAACAACGCGCTTGCGTTTCGTCTCGACCACGACGCTTTTCGTCCGGCCATGGCTGAAGCTTTGCTTCACCTGTCCTGAACGGGGTGCGCCACCCAAACCGAGGGGTTTCTTGCCGTCTGTATCGCTCATGCGTCCTTCGTATCCTTCCCGGCGATAATTTCGCCGACCTGCTTGCCGTTTGCCCCGCGCAAACCCGCAAGCCTTGCCGCTTCCTCTACAACACGGTCGTTGAGTCCACCAGCCGCAAGCGCGGCGTGTATGGCACGTTCGCGTCCGAATGCCAAACCCAATTCCCCGGCTGTCAGGCAGGAAATCAGGGATTCTGGCCCCTTTGGCGCGCGCAGCTTTTCGCGCCCACGTTCCGACCCGTCACTTGCCTGAATCAACAGGCTGGCTTGCCCCTTGATCAGCCATTCCTTTACCTTTTCGTATCCGCAGACGGCAGAGCCTGCCTTGCGCGACATCGAGATAAGGTCAACCACCCGCCGCGCCAAGAGCTCTTGCACCAGATCGGCAAGCCCTTCGGGCACCTTGACGGGTTGCCGCGCCGCACGGGAAAACAGGCCCTTCTTGGCGGCCTTTTCCAGCGCGTCGCGGTCAGCTTCGACATAGATGCCACGTCCGGGCAACCGGCCAAGGATATCGGGCACCATCATGTCATCCGGGCCCACGACAAAACGCACCAGCCCAGCCTTGGGCTGGCTTTCCCCGGAAACGATGCATTTGCGTTCCGGTTCGTCGCGTGTCTTTTCCCGGCCGCCGCGCGTCAACGCGTTGTCCCCGAGGCCTGCGATCAGGCCTCGGCCTCCTCGTCATCGGCCACTTCTTCGGCCGGGGTTTCCAACTCGGTCGGGTCCACCCAACCCAGCATCACGCGGGCCGTCATCACAAGGGTTTGCGCTTCCTCAAGGCTCATCTCGAATTTCTCGAGGATGCCTTCATCCTTTTTGCGCTGGCCATTTTCCGTCGTCCAGCCGCCGGCCAATTCCCAGTCGGCGCAGGTGGCAAAGTCTTCCAGCGTCTTGATGCCGTCCTTGGCCAACGCCTCCAGCATTTGCGGGGTCAGACCTTCGAAGTTGATCAGGCTTTCCTCGACACCCATCGCACGGGCGTTTTCCAGCGCTTTGCGGGCCTGCTCTTCCAGGAAGTCGCGGGCGCGGGCCTGAAGTTCGGCGGCCGTGCCTTCGTCGAAACCGTCGATGGACAGAAGTTCGTCCACTTCGACATAGGCCACTTCTTCAAGGTTGGTGAACCCTTCGGACACCAGAAGCTGCGCCATCATCTCGTCCACATCCAGCGTGTCCATGAACAGCTTGGTGCGTTCGGCGAATTCGGCCTGACGACGGGCCGATTCTTCGGCCTCGGTCATGATGTCGATATCGAGGCCGGTCAGTTGGCTTGCCAGACGCACGTTCTGACCACGGCGGCCAATGGCCAGCGACAGTTGTTCATCGGGCACGACGACTTCGATCTTGCCGATCTCTTCGTCGATCACGACCTTGGACACTTCGGCCGGCTGCAGCGCGTTCACAAGGAACGTTGCCTGATCCTGATTCCACGGAATGATGTCGATCTTTTCGCCCTGCAACTCGTTCACCACGGCCTGCACACGGCTGCCGCGCATACCAACGCAGGCCCCGACCGGGTCGATGGAGTTGTCGTAGCTGATCACGGCGATCTTGGCGCGCGAACCGGGGTCACGGGCCACGGCCTTGATCTCGATGATGCCATCATAGATTTCCGGCACTTCCATCTTGAACAGTTCCGCCATGAACTGCGGGTCGGTCCGCGACAGGAAGACCTGCGGGCCACGGGCTTCGCGGCGCACGTCCTTGATATAGGCGCGGATGCGGTCGCCGATGCGATAGGCTTCGCGGCCGATCTTTTCGTTGCGGCGCAGGATGCCTTCGCCACGGCCGATATCGACGATGACGTTGCCGTATTCCTCGCGCTTGACCACACCGTTGATGATGCTGCCCTTGCGGTCCTTGAATTCTTCGAACTGGCGGTCACGCTCGGCCTCGCGCACGCGCTGGAGCAGCACCTGTTTGCCCGACTGGGCGGCGATACGGCCCAAGTCGACGGGCGGCACTTCGTCAATCACTTCGTCGCCAATCTGCGGATCGGCAAGGTAGCTTTTCGCCTGCTTGACGGTCAGTTGCGCATGGTGGTTTTCAAGCGCCTCATCTTCAACAACGGTGCGGATGCGCGCAAAGGTGGCGCGGCCCGTCTTGCGGTCGATCTTGACGCGGATATCAAGCTCGGAGCCATAGCGCGACTTTGCGGCCCGGGCCAACGTCTCTTCCATGGCCTGGATCACCAGATCCGGGTCAATCATCTTCTCGCGGGCGACAGCCTCGGCGGTCTGGAGAAGTTCAAGCTGGTTGGCAGAGGTAATCGCCATCGGTCAACTCCCAGGCTTTCAGTGTTTGGTTTCTTCGGCGGCGTCTTCGTCACCGTCGGTTTGGTCAATTTCGTCAAACTTCGATTCGTCAAAGGTGCCGCTGGCCTTTTTCTGGCGCAGCATCTCGGCGATCAGTTCATCGGTCAGAATCAGCTTGGCGTCCGACAGCCAGTCGAATCGCAGGCCAATCGTCACCTCTTCGCCGCTTTCCTCGATCTGGATCAGGATCTCTTCCTCTTCGACCCCGGCAAGCGCACCCTTGAAGCGGCGGCGGCCATCGATCAGTTCGGTCGTCTCAATCCGGGCTTCCCAGCCTTTCCAGATCTCAAAGTCCTTCAGCCGTGTCAGCGGCCGGTCAATCCCGGGGGAAGAGACTTCGAGTGTGTAGTTTTCTTCAATCGGATCCTCGACATCCAGCACGGCCGAGACGGCGGTGGAAATCGTGGCGCAATCTTCAACCTCAATCCCGCCCTCGGGACGGTCTGCCATGATCTGCAAGATCCGCAGTTTGCCGCCCATCAGGCGGATGCGCACCAACTCGAACCCCAGCCCTTCGATAACGGGGCTGACGATTCCGGCAAGCCGGCGGTCAATGGCGGTTTTGGCGATCAGATCGGTCATCGGGTGTCGTGCGTTTCCAAAAACAAAAAACGGGCCGAGCGGCCCGTGTGCTTTCCTCGGTAGTTCCGGGTGTGGACCCCGGAACCGCTGTGGCATCAATATAGACCCCCTTGCACCAAGATGCAAGCCAGAAGCGCCGGGCCAGGGATCACATCACGAAAAAGGAAAAGGCCCGCAAACGCGGGCCTGCACCTTGCTCGGATGAGCGATCTTTAGTGGCTGCCCGACGAGTTGGCAGCGGCCAAAACCAGAGCGCCAACCAGAACGGCGGCAGCAACAGCACCAGCACCACCGGCACCGCCCAGCAGGCCAGCCGAGGACGACGAAGCTTGCTTCACAACGATAACCGGATCTTCATCTTCAATTTCGAGCGGGCCACCGGCGGAAGCTGCCGAAACCGACGAAACCAGTGCGAGGGCCGCGACAAAAGCAGTAATGCGGGACATTTCCATTCTCCGTTCAATAGACGATTGAGTTCTGATTAGCACAAAGGTTGCCGAAGGAAAAGCAAAACTGGACTCGATCAGCGACGAAGGTCTTCGATGACCAAATATCCGGCATCCTGACTGACCAGTTGGCGCGACTTGCGGATATGAGCCGATCCATCAAGCCAGTATTCGTTCGTAAATTCGATCCCGTTGCCCGTGCAGGTTTCGGAAACATGGCGTGTCTGATACACAATTTCAACAACTTCAATGGCTTGCGCGCCTAGGTTGGTCACGTTGCAGGTAAAGTTCATCTGCACCGCGCGGTCTGTGCCATCGAGATACGTATGGATTCTGCCATAGGATTTTGCGGCACTTTGCAAGACGGCCGGGTTTGGAACCGATGCCGCCATCAGGTCGGCACCAAAACCACGTGTTGCAACGACGACACCATTCTTCATAGAAACGGTCACATCATCGACGGTCGACCATGTTTGCACGCCAAGGTTATCGGCAACCTCAGCGATCAGCGCATGTTGGCCACGTGATTCAACCGTCATCAGGATGACAGGCGTCTCAACCGTGGCAAGGGCTGCGCGCGTCACCTGTACAGGGGCCGGTGCCGCCGCCTTACGTTTGGTCAGACCCTTGGTCTGTTCCGCCAGAGAGGACTGCAACACCCGTGCGCCGACAAAGGACTCCGGATCATTGCCACAGGCCGCGACGGTCAGGGTGGCGGCAAACGCCAGTGCAAGAGGGCGCATCATTTCCAGAACCGTCCCCACTGCTCATCCAAGCCGCTTTCGCGGTAATCGCGGACCGTATCATACAGGCGGCCTTCGACCTCCAGTCGCTGCCCGCCGTCACGCCCAAATGGCCGCAGCACGCTTGAACGCTGCTGCCGGCTTGGTTTGCCCGTCAACGCGGCGAAAGGAATCTCGATGGTAATGCCCTTGTCGAACGAACCGCTGCCAAAATCGGCGGCCGACACGTTGGTCTTGGTCACAAAGGCACCGACCTTCCAGCCATTCTCGAACTCGCGCTTAACTGACAGCGTTGCGCCGATGTCACCCGCCAGATAACGGCCGACATCCACCTGCGCGTGAAAGCCATTGTTGAAGCGATAGTAGCCGCTGACATGCCCCGTCAGAACACGGTAAGACGACGGCGAGGCACAGGCACTTTGCCCGGCAAGGCCGCAGGCATCAGTGTCATACATCTCGGCCGGAAGCGTGAAGCCGAACTTCTGATCAGGCGACCGTTGCGCCACATAGTTCACTTCGGCCCCAATGGCCCAACGGCGATTCGTTGGCATCCACAGCAGTTCGGTCGAAACGCCGCCGAACATCCGCTCCAGATAGCCAAGGGAGATGCGGCCATACACCTCTGGCCCCAGCTTGCGGTAGTAGGCGAGGGCAAGCGTTTCAAGCGCGGGGTCGCCAAGGCTGTCGTAGAAGTAGTTCGCTGAACGAACGGGCTGCAACTTGCGGCCCGGAATCGGTGGCCGGTCATCCAGATTGCCGGCAAGAAGCTTTGTGACCGAACCCGAAAGAATCAGGCCCGGCGCAACCTCATACTTGGCATTTGCCCGCAGGCCGACACCGGCCTTGAACGGGGCATTCTGGTCAAACAGCCGCAGCCGCGCATAGGGCCCGACCGACCATGTGAATTTGGGGAACGCGTCCGGATCATTAAAGCCGTCGCGCATCGTGGCAGGGGCCGAGACGATGCTTACCCTTTCCAGCAGCTTTTCCGCGCCTTGCGGGTCAAATTCCAGCGCCTCAAGGTCAGAGCGCCGGATCACAACGCGCGAGACCGGCATGCCGTTGACCACGGGCACAATCTCGAACTGCTCCACAGAGGCCGGCATCACTTTCGTCATTGCGCGGGCCGTGCGGCCAATCGCCTGCGCTTCGGCGTCAAGCCGCGGGTTGCGAATTCGCACCACGGCGGTGCTGCCGTTATAGCTGATGCCATCCACAAGGATGCCGTCATCCTCCAACCGCTTGGCAAGGTTGGTGCGAAGGATGCTGCCCGCATCCGTCTGGGCCAGCCAATCAGACGACCATGCCTCGGGGTCGGCCTGCCGCGAAGGGCGCCGCTCAATCGGGTCGGGCGCCGAGGTGGCGATACCTCCGCCGGGCCTTTTCTTGGGGTTCAGAATGAAGTGCGCTGCAAAGCCAACTTCGGAGCCATACATGTAGTAGGCACCAAGACGCATGTTTTCGTTGCGCTGGTATTCAACGCCAAAGTTGAACGGGCTGCGACGGTCAAAGGTTCGGCGATTGCCTGCCTCTTCGGTATAGTTGTCGGACGAATATTCGGCCTTGACGGTCCAGGCATCGTTCACCTGCCATTCCACGCCGGCAAAGGGCGCGGCCGGGCCACGGAACCACTGGTCGAAGTTGAAGTTCCCACCCTTGCCGATCACCAGTTTCGGGCGGTCGCCAAGTGGGCTGCCGATGCTGCTGTAGGACCCAAGCCTGCCCCAGCCAAGGCCCGCGCTGACCTTGACGTCAGGCGTCACATGCTTGGTCGCGACCAGATATTCCCCGGCGATGCTGCCCGTGCCGACAAAATCCTGCAGGCCGATCGCCAAGGCGGGCAGATACTTGCCTTCATCGAGGATCTGATAGCGCAGGTCAAAGCTGCGGTCATAATAGGTCTCGAACGCTTCGATCCCGCCCGCCGACGAACAGGACGGCTGGCACGAGGAGAACCTGTTCCAGTTACGAATGCCCAGAAAGCGAAAGCTGCCCGACAGGCGCGGGGTGATCTGAAACGACAATGTGGTGCGGCTGACCGGGCCAAAATGCCCCGATGTGATGGTCAACAGCCCATCAGGCTGCATCTCGGCCGACGGCATGTCGATCAGGCCAGTTGCGCCATAGAAGTTCAGGGTTGGACGTGTCTCTGCGCCTGCCCCGGTTGCCATCAGACCCATGGCAACCAATGAGGCAACCCGCTGCATATTCCGTCTCAGATTCATGATGCCCCTCTGCTTGGCGCCAGAATATGGGTTTGGGCCACTGACACAATGCCCTGCCGGCACTTTCGGGCCGCCTTGATGCAGAGATGCACTATTCAAAATGTCAGGCGCTTTTCTCGGCGCTGACCTTTGGTCCGCGATAGCCTTCAACATAGGTGTCAATCACCACCCTTGCTGCATCGGCGTCACCCACTGCAACGGCGCTTCGCAAGGCGCGCAGGGCAGAGGCCATTTCGATGCTGCTTAACCCACGCTCTTGTGCACGCAGGATTTTCTCGTGCGGCGTCGTCAGCATGCCCGGTTCGATCAGCAGTTCTTCGTGCAGCTTTTCACCGGGGCGCAAACCGATCACGACAATCTCGATGTCCCCATCGGGAGAGTCCGGGCCCTTGACCGTAAAGCCTGCCGATTTGATCATGCGTTCGGCCAGATCGCGGATGCGGATCGGCTTGCCCATGTCCAGCACGAAAAGATCGCCCTCATGGGCACCACGCTGCACCGACAAAGCGCCCGCGATCAGCACAAGACTGGCCGCTTCAGCGATGGTCATGAAGTAACGGGTGACGTCTTCATGCGTCAGCGTTACCGGGCCGCCCTTGGCAATCTGTTCCTTGAACAAAGGAACGACCGACCCCGAGCTGCCCAGCACGTTGCCGAACCGCACAATCGAAAAATCCGTATGCTCGGACCGCCGGGCCATATCCTGCACGACGAACTCGGCCATGCGCTTTGAAGCACCCATAATGTTAGTCGGCCGCACAGCCTTGTCGGTCGAGATCAGGATAAAGCGGGAAACCCCCGCCTCAAGTGCGGCTTCGGCAAGGGTGCGCGTGCCCAGCACATTGTTGACAACGCCCGAGATCGGGTTGGCTTCGACCAGCGGCACATGCTTGTAGGCCGCCGAGTGCAGGATCACGTCAACGCTGTGCTGCGCAATCACCGCACGCACGAAACGCGCCTCGGTCACCGAGGCCAACACGGGCACAAGCTCGATCCCCTGCACCTCGGGCCGGCCCACCAGTTCACGTTCGATGGTGTAAAGCGCAATCTCGCTCATTTCGAACAGGATCAGCTTTGCGGGGCGATAGCGCAGCAACTGACGGCACAGCTCTGCCCCGACAGACCCGCCCGCCCCTGTGACCATGACGCTGCGCCCGCGATAGGCGTTATCCGTTTCGGGGTGCAGGTTCGACACAGGCGCACGGCCCAGAAACGCCCCGGCGGCGACAGGCTCCAGCGCCTCAACCAAGGTTGCGGTGCCGATCAACTGGGCAAACGACGGCAGCGAATGCACATCCAGACCCTTGGCCACGATGTCGCGCACGATGGCGGCCTGCCGTGCGGCGGGCGTGGATGGCATGGCCAGAAGAACGCGCTCGACATCATACTTCGTAACGATGCGGTCCAGCTGCGACGGCGGGTAGACCATCACACCCAGAACGGTCATGCCCTGCACTTTTTCGCTGTCGTCGATAAAGGCCACGACGCGGATGCTTTCGTGCGACTTCAAGGCCGAGGCAAGCTGCGTTCCGGTATTGCCCGCGCCATAGATCACCACGTTGCGGCGGATCTTGCCCAGACGCAGAATGGCCAGCAGCAGGTTCAGCATAACAAAGCGGGCGATGATCATCTCGACAATAAAGATCAAGACGAACAGCAGGATCCCCGAAATGGGCAGGGACTGGCCCAGCGTTGCCCGAAGCACCAAAAGGCCGATTGCGGCCATGACGGCCAGCGCACTGGTCTTGATCGCGCCCAGCGCCTCATAGGCCTTCAGCTTGATCTTCGGAATCTCTAGGGCGAGCGATCCGACCGCCGTGATCACGGCAACGGTCAGCAGTCCGGGTGCCGCCATTTGCAGCAAGGCCGACAGCGCTGCCGAGGGGAATATGAACAGATAGGCGACGATCAAGGCGATCTGGGACAGCGCCACATCGACCATCAACAGAATCGACTGTTTCTGATAGCGTGAGAGTCTTCCCACGATGTTCAGCAAAAGGCCGGACATTCTGTTTGCCAATTTAACTTGGCCTCTTTTCCAAATCCGGCCGCAACACGGTGCAGCATGTCACGGCAAATATACCCTACAACCATCACTAGCGGCGATCCCCAGCCTTGACAACCTTTACCGCCGCTTTCGGGCCGGAAGAACACTACTGATGGTTTCGAACAACAGTTGAATATCAAAGCAAAGGCTTTGCTGGCGCTGATAAATCAGGTCCAGCGTCGCCTTGCGCGGCACACAGCGGCGGGCATAGGCCTGATCCGTGTCCTCGGCGGTTTTGCAGGGCCGCAGGATATAGGCCTCATGGCGATGAAAATGGATCGTCGCCAAACCCGTCACGCCGGGCCGCGACCGCAAGACCTGTGCGTAAAGGTCTGGAAAACGCTCGACATAGGTTCGCAATGGCGGGCGGGGGCCCACAAAGCTCATGTCGCCGCGCAGGATGTTCCAAAGCTGGGGAACCTCATCCAGCCGATACTTGCGCAAGAACCGTCCAATCGGGGTGACCCGGTCTGCCTTGTCGCCGCCCGACACGCCGGAATCGACGGCCACCACACGCATGGTGCGCAGTTTCCACAGGTGAAAGGGCACACCCGGCGCATGCATGCGTTCGGAGACGTAAAAGATTGGCCTGCCCTGCACCACCAGCAGCGCCACTAGCAAAACGGCAAAGGGAACCACCAGCAGCACCCCGAGGACCAACGCCAAGGCGATATCAAACAGGCGCTTGGAGGGCGTCATCGCGGGCCACCCTTGCGGGACCGATCAGGCATCATCTTCCAGCCGCGTCCGCATTTCGCGCAGGACGGGCAGAACAGCACGCACGCGTTCGGCCCCCAATTGCTGGACAACTTCGCCGATCAGCGGGGCCACGGACTGAACCGCCGCATCCCGTGCCGCGCGCCCAGCCGGGCTGATCGCCACGAATTTGCGGCGGGCATCATCCCAATCGGGGCGGATATGCACATGGCCTGCCCATTCCAGCTTGGCCAGTGTATTCGTCATGGCCCCCCGCGTCACATGGAACGAGCGGGCCAGTTGGGCCGGGGTCCGCTCTTCGTTGATGCGGGCCAGATGGTTCAGCACACCAAAGTGCGACAGTTCCATCCCCTTGGGCAGCACCTTGGAAATCCGGTTGCGGGCAAGCTGATCCGCCATGAACAACTCGCCAAACAAAGCCACGGCAATCTCTTCGATCCGTTCCTTGTCTGTCATGGCCCGGTGAACCCCCGGTCATGCTGCAATGACGGCACGCGGCCGCGCGCTCGGCTGACCTCGTCCAGATCAAGATCGGCAAAGATCACGCCCGGTTCGCTGCCCGCATTGGCGATCACCTCGCCCCATGGGCCGATCACCAGCGAATGGCCATGGGTCCGCCGACCCTTGCCATGCTGTTCGGGGTGAAAGCCGGTCTGCGCCGGGGCCAGCACAAAGCACCCGGTCTCAATCGCGCGGGCGCGCAACAGCACCTCCCAGTGCGCCTGTCCGGTGATGTGGTTAAAGGCCGCCGGAACCGTCAGGATCTGTGCGCCAGCCTGCGCAAGGCGTCGGTAGAGGTAGGCAAACCTGACGTCATAGCACACCGTCATGCCCACCATGCCAAAGTCGGTCTGCGCCAGAACCGCCTGGTCCCCGGGGCGATAACCGGCCGACTCGCGGTAGACCTCCGTCTCTGACACGTTGACGTCAAACATGTGGATCTTGTCATATCGCGCGCGCACCGCGCCATCTGGGCCGATCAGGAACGAACGGTTGGCAAAGCGGCCATCTGGATCATCCGTCAGCACACCAAGCGAGCCGATCAGCAGCCAGATGCCAGCCCGTGCTGCCTCATCCCGAAGGGCAGCAAGCGTGGCATCATCCGCCTCGGCCCGAAACACCCGGCGCTGATGGTCGCGGCTGGAGGACAAAGCATTGCTGCATTCCGGCGTCAGGACAAACCCGGCCCCACCTGCCGCTGCCTGTCTGACATGCGCAATCGTTTGCGGCAGGTTCGCAGCCGGGTCGTCGCTGACCGACAACTGAACCAGACCAACGCGCATCAGTCAGCCAGCATCGGATCAAGCGCGTGGTCATAATCCAACGCGTGCAGATCATCACAGCCCCCAACATGGGTGCCGCCGATGAAGATTTGCGGCACGGTTCGCAGGCCATTGGCACGCTGGGTCATCGCCTGCCGCAAGGCAGGGTCTCGGCTGACGTCAATCTCGTGAAAGGCCGCGCCCTTTTTGGTCAGCAGCCGTTTGGCGGCAATGCAATAGGGGCAATAGGGCGTGGTATAGATTTCAACGGTTTTCATGGGCCTTGTCCTGTCATCCCGCAGCTTGCGCGGGACTATAGGCATTTAGGAATCCTTCGCAACGCGCGTCAGGGCCAGAATGGAAATCTGACCCGCCCCTCCGGCAAGACACGCCTCGGCCGCCGCCGCAAAGGTAGCACCCGATGTCATCACATCATCCACCAGCAGAATATGTCGCCCTTCGGCCAAGGGTGCATGTTTGCGGTGCAGTCGCATCGAGTCACTCATGTTGCGGAAACGCTCATCACGATTGCGCCCCTCTTGGCTGCCGGTGGACCGGTGCCGTTGCAGAAGGTCAGGGCAGTGATCAAGCCCAGCCAGCCGGGCCAGTTGGGCCGACAGAAGCGCAGATTGGTTGTAGCGGCGCTTGAACAGCCTGCGCCAATGCAACGGTACCGGGGCGACCAGCATTTTGGGCTGAAAGATGGGCTGCGCGGCCCGAAACAGCCAGCCTGCCGCCGGGCGCGCGAGATCAAGCCGGTCAGCGTGTTTCAGCGCCAGAACCATGTCGCGCGCGCGATCCTGATACAGCATTGCCGCACGGCCGCGCGACCATGGCCGCGCCACACGCAGGCAATCGTCACAGTGCACAGCGTGGTCCGGATCAGTGCCCGGCAACGGTGTTCCGCACAGATCGCAGACCAGCCCGGTGATGAACGGCGTTTCGCGCCAACACACGCCGCACAAGCCGAAATCCGATGTCACCATGGCATCGCAGGCAATGCACTGGGGCGGATAGATCATGTGCAACGCGGCTTGCAATCCCGGCATGTCACCCTCATGTTCCGCGCCATGCAGACGCCACCCCTTTTGACCGACCGCGCCGCCCTGTCGCGCAACCGTGCCCGTGCCACGGCTTTTTTCCTGCATGAGGAAGTGGCCGACGAAGCCAAGGAAAGACTGAACGAGGTTAACAGGGCGTTTACGCGCACGGCCGTTGTCACGCCGTTTCCCGATCTTTGGCCCGATTTCGGCACCCGTGTCGCAGATGATGACATGCTGGGTCTTGAGCCAGGCCAGCAAGATCTGGTGATTCATGCGTTGGGCCTGCACTGGGCGAATGATCCTGTGGGCCAACTGGTGCAATGCCGGCACGCGCTGGTGCCCGACGGGCTGTTTCTGGGCTTCATGTTCGGTGGGCAGACCCTGCACGAACTGCGCGCTTGTCTGGCCGAGGCGGAGGCTGCCGTGACCGGCGGCCTGTCGCCCCGTGTGGTGCCGATGGGCGAGATCCGTGATCTGGGCGGTTTGTTGCAGCGGGCCGGATTTTCCCTGCCCGTCGCCGACAGCTTTACCAAGACCGTGCGCTACAGGGATGCGCTGCATCTGATGCATGACCTGCGCGCTATGGGCGAAGGCAACGCGCTGCATGGCCGACTGCGCCGCCCGACGCAGCGGCAGATCTTCCTGCAAGCGGCGTCCCTGTATCAGCAGCGCTTTGCCGATGCCGAAGAGCGCATTACCGCCACCTTCGAGATCATCTGCCTGACGGGCTGGGCCCCGCATGACAGCCAACAAAAGCCGCTACGGCCCGGTTCTGCTGCCCAAAGACTCGCCGATGCGCTGCAGACGACCGAAATGCCGCTGCCCCGTGTGCCAAGGGAAGGTTGACCCCGCCGCGTTAGCCTATATGTCCCGCATATTCTTTTGCGTACGAGGGAACCCCTGCGATGCTTGATGCCAAGTCGACTCCGACCAGTGCCGCCGCGACTGCGACCATGATCGCACCGGGCACGGGGCGTTTGGCCCATGCGTCGGTTGACCACCCACCCGTCCGCAAAGCCAAGATCGGCGTCTTGTTGGCCAACCTCGGCACGCCCGACAACTATGACTATTGGTCGATGCGGCGCTATCTGAACGAGTTTTTGTCGGACAAGCGGGTTGTCGATTACTCAAGCTGGCTGTGGCAACCCCTGTTGCAACTGGTCATCCTGACCAAGCGGCCTTTCAGCAGCGGCGCGAACTACAAGCTGATCTGGAACCATGATCTGAACGAAAGCCCGCTTCTGACGATCACCAAGAACCAGACCCGCAAGATTGCCGAAGGCATCGCGGCAAGGCATGGCGACGAGATCATGGTTGATTTCTGCATGCGCTATGGCAACCCGTCGACCGATTCGAAGGTGCGGGCGATGGTCGAGGCCGGATGCGAAAAAATCCTGTTCTTTCCGCTATATCCCCATTACGCGGGTGCCACTTCGGCCACGGCGAACGATCAGTTCTTTCGCGCCATGATGAAGGAAAAGCGCCAGCCTGCCATCCGCACGGCGCCGGAATACTTTGACCACCCGCTCTATATCGAAGCCTTGGCCCAGTCGGTCGAGGCGGCCTATGCGGGGCTGGAGCAAAAGCCTGATGTGCTGGTGGCAAGCTATCACGGCATGCCCAAACGCTATCTGATGGAAGGCGACCCCTATCATTGCCAGTGCCAGAAAACCTCGCGCCTTTTGCGTG
Organism: Rhodobacter sp.; assembly: GCA_027484145.1. GTDB lineage: Bacteria > Pseudomonadota > Alphaproteobacteria > Rhodobacterales > Rhodobacteraceae > Pseudotabrizicola. Next base: position 568,446 of record JAIXUH010000013.1, on the reverse strand, counting down.
AACGTCTGGGCTGGGAAAAGTCGGCGATCAACACCACCTTCCAGTCGGTCTTTGGCCCGGAAGAATGGCTGAAGCCCTATACCGTTGAGCATGTGGCCGAACTGGCCAAGCAGGGCAAGAAGAACATCGCGGTGATTGCGCCAGCCTTTTCGGCGGACTGCATTGAAACACTGGAAGAAATCAACGGCGAGATACGCGAGGCCTTTGAACATGCAGGCGGTGAAACCTTTACCTACATTCCCTGCCTGAACGATGATGCGGCCCATGTGACCGCCCTTTTGGCCGTGATCGAGGAAAATCTGGCAGGCTGGCTGCGCTAGACGCAGTTGGCCGCGCACGGTTTCGCGGCAGCCCCTTCGCGTCAATCAAATAGAAAAAGGCGGCAGGTTGCCCTACCGCCCTTTCCTGAACTTGATCCGAAGATCAGTTTGCAGCAGCTGCGGCAATGACCAGCAGGAGCAGCAGCGGAACAATGATGCCGCCAGCCGACGACGACGTCGCAGCTTCAACGACTTCCGGTTCCATGACGGGTTCTGCCATGCCACCAGCGAAAGCGGTGGAAGCGGCGACCGTCAGAGCGGCAGCGAGCGCAAGTTTCTTCATAATAACCTCCAGTTATCGCATACCGCCGTATATTGCAGAGGCGACGGCATGCACCCAAGACTGTACCTCGTAGTCCTTCATAACCAGCTTGACGCGCGATTTGCAACTTGGGACATCGCCAAAACACGCGCTTCGCTGGCATGTCGTCAAATTAGCAACACCTGCGTTCCAACTTGAGTGAAGCCAAAGAGTTCCTGAATATGCTCATTGTAGAGACCGACGCAGCCATTTGAAGATCGGCGGCCGATCTTGCGCGTGTCATGGGTGCCGTGAATCCGGTAATAGGTCCATGACAGGTAAAGTGCGTGCGTTCCCAATGGGTTATCAGGCGCCCCGCCTTCAACCACGTCCGGCCATTCTGGATTGCGCTCTTTCATGGCGGGCGTCGGCCGCCAGCTGGGAGCGACGACCTTCTGCACCACCTCGGTCCGGCCACGGCGGGTCAGATCCTCGGACAGCGGCACCGAAGTGGGATAAAGCCGATAGACCGACTGGTCTTCGGACCAGTAATGAAGCGCGCGCGACGTGATGTCCACCAGCACGGCACCTTTGCGGGTATTCTCGAAATAATCCTGCCAGTTCAGCATCCTGAAGCTGGAGATGTTGTTACGCACGCCACCCCCGGCCACGCTGCCTTCGCTTTCGGTGGTTGCATCCTGTGCAAAGGCGGGGGCAAACCCTGCCCCGATTCCTGCTGCTGCCGCGCCCAGAAACAGGCGACGGTTCAGATGATTGCGGTTGTCAGCGCTCATCCATGCTCTCCTGACGTTATCTTCTTTGGGTGCCTCATACTCCTGCAGGCAGGAACCCGCAAATCAAACTGGCGTCACCGGGCACTGTCACGCAGAGTTGGGTTTGAATTGCCAGCCCCGTTTCGCTAAACAGCCACAGACTCATGCGCCAGTGGCGCCCTTTCGGACGGAAAATACAATGAACAGACGTATGGCGCTTGCACTGGGCGCGATGGGGATTCTTGCTGCCTGTGCGCCGACCGGACGTGTGCAAGTCGGGGCGGACGGACAACCGCTGCCGCAAGTCTATCGCATCCGGCCGGGCACCGAGAACGAAGTTTCGTTCCGTCTGCTGGACTCGGTCAATGCCCTGCGGCGGGCGCAGGCCGCGCAGCCGCTGGCCTTTAATGCCACATTGAATGCCGCCGCCGCCGCCCACTCGCGCGATATGTCGGTGCAAAACCGCCCTTGGCACTTTGGGTCAGACGGATCGTCGCCCTTGGTCCGTGTGCAGCGGATCGGCTATACCGGCCGCCTGTTGGGTGAGCTGATTTCCGAAACCTATGAGACAGAGCTTGTCACACTGGCAGCATGGATGAAGCAGGCCGATACGCGGGCGATCATCCTTGATCCCGCTGCACGCGAGCTTGGCTTTGCGTGGTTTCAGGAACCCAATGGCAAGATCTGGTGGACTGTGGTCACCGGCGGCTGATGCCGCCTGCGCCGGACCGCTGCCTCAGGGCATGATGTGAATGACGGTGCCGTCCTTGATCATGGCATAGACCGTCTCGATCTCACGGTCCTTGACCGCGATACAACCGGCCGTCCAGTCACGCCGACCGACCTTTCGGTCTGACCAGCCGTGAATGAAGATATCGCCGCCGGGTGACTTCCCCTGTGCTGCTGCAAAGGCGCGGTCGGCATTGTTCGGATAGGAAATGCCCAGCGACAGGTGAAATTCAGAGTTCGGGTTGCGCCGGTTGATGAAATAGGTGCCTTCCGGGGTTTTCCCGTCGCCCTCAAACTGCTTGTGACCCTCGGGCGCAAAACCCAGCGCGATGTCATAGGTTTTCAGCACGCGGTCATTGTGCAGCAGATACATTTTGCGGTCGGCCTTGTGCACCTGCACCGAGGTGACCTTTGGCCCGTTATAGGTTTTGAACTTGGAACCGCAGGCCGAAAGCCCAAAGGCAATCACAATGATCGCCAGCACCCTGATAAGCCACATACCGCACGTCCCGCCTGATTTCTTTTTCTGTGCCATAGCGAAAATCACGCGGCATGCCTAGCGGCCTTGCGGGCCTTGATGACGCACGGGCCATCACGGATTTGTCATCTGTCAGGTCCGCGAAAAGCGCGACACCAGTTCAACATGCGATGACCAACGGAATTGATCCACCGGCTGCACCCAATCAAGGCTGTATCCTGCTTGCACCAACACCTTGGCGTCGCGGGCAAATGTCACCGGGTTGCACGACACCATGGCGATCAGCGGCACCCTGGTTGCGGCCAGACGGTCAATCTGAGCCTCGGCGCCGGCACGGGGCGGGTCGATCACGACGCCGGTGACGCCCTTGAATTCATCCGGCTCCAGCGGGCGGCGGAACAGATCGCGCGCCTCGACCGTCACGCGACGCAGACCCTCGGCCTGACGCGCCGCTTTTTCCAATGCGGCCACCATCGGGGCATCGTTTTCTATGGCATGCACCTCGGCCCGTTCGGCCAAGGGCAGGGCAAAGGTTCCCGCCCCGGAAAACAGATCGACGATGCGCTTTTGCGGGCCAAGCGCCTCTTGCACGGCGGTCAACAGGGCCGCTTCGCCGTGTTCGGTGGCCTGAAGGAAGGCACCGGGGGGCGGAGTGACAACCGCGCGACCCATTCGTTGCGTGGGTTGCGACCGCAGAGCGACCGTTTCGCCATCCCATGTCAGCCGGGCCAGACCATGCGCCTCGACCGCGCGGGCAAGGTCGAGCCGAAGGGCGCCATCCAAGGGTTTGCCGCCAGCCACTGACACATCGGCGCCACCGCCTGACCGAGTGACGGTCAGCGCCAATTCCTGCGTGCGCGATCCGCCAATCTGCACCAAAGCCTCCAGCCCCGGCATCACGGCCATCAGATCGGGGTGCAGCAACTGGCAGTTCGGAATCGCCACCAGCACATCAGACCCGCGGGCGTGAAAGCCAACCATCGCTCCGCCTTTGGTGCGCCGCCCTGTCAGGGTGGCCCTGCGGCGGGATTGTGGGGGCGAGGTTAGGATGGGCCGCATCGGCGCGGTCAAGCCCTGACCCGCCAAGGCACTTTCCACGATCCCGGTTTTCCAGTTGGCCACAAAAGCATCGTTGGCGTGCTGCATCATGCAGCCACCACAGGTGCGGGCATGGCTGCACGGCGGTTTGACGCGGGTGGCACTGGGCGAAAGGATGCGGGCATTGACCAGCCTGTCGCCAACCAGATCGCCCTCGACCTCTTCGCCCGGCAGCATGGCGCTGACGAAAATCTGCCCGTCCTGGCCTTGCGCGATGGCATCGCCAAGATGACCCAGTCGTTCAATTGTCAACTTCACTCTGCCGCTTCCTTTTCGTCTGCGCCGATGAACCCTCCGGACTGGCGGTTCCAGTAGCGGGCATAAAGGCCACCTTGTGCCAGCAAGGCGTCATGTGTGCCTTCTTCGACAATGCGACCATCGTCAAGCACAACGATCCGGTCCATCGCGGCAATGGTCGACAGGCGGTGCGCAATGGCCAGCACCGTCTTGCCCTGCATCACCCGATCCAGCGCGCTTTGGATGCTGGCCTCGACCTCGGAATCAAGGGCAGATGTCGCCTCATCCAGCACCAGAATGGGCGCATCCTTGACAAAGGCGCGGGCCAAGGCGATGCGCTGACGCTGCCCGCCCGACAGTTTCACGCCCCTTTCCCCCAGAAACGCATCATAGCCGGTGCGGCCGTTGTGATCGGCCATCTGGCTGATGAAACCATGTGCCTCGGCCGACTCGGCCGCGGCGATAATCTCCGCCTCGGTTGCGTCCGGTTTGCCATAGGCGATGTTGTCGCGCGCGCTGCGGTTGAACATGGCCGTTTCCTGCGTGACCATGCCGATCTGGCGGCGCAGGCTTTCTTGCGTGACATGGCGCAGATCAAGGCCATCCACCAGCACGCGGCCCTTTTCCGGGTCATAGAGCCGTAAAAGCAGCGACACGAGGGTCGATTTCCCCGCACCAGAAGCGCCGACAATGCCCAGTTTTTCGCCCGCGCGAATGGTCAGGTTCAGATCAACCACCCCGCCACGACGGCGGCCATAGGCGAAGGTTGCGCCTTCGAACCGGATCTCGCCCGCCACTTTTGGCAGTTCAACAGCATCGGGCGCATCAGCAAGCTGATGGGGGGCGGAAAGGGTGCGCATCCCGTCTTCAACCTCGCCCACGCTTGTATAAATGTTCATCAGCGTAAAGCTGACCCAGCCCGACATCTGCGCGATCCGCATCGCAATGGCACCCGCCGCCACGATGGTGCCGGCGGTGGCCTGCCCCTGCTGCCACAACAGCACCGTGCCGCCGATCAGCAACACCGGCAGCACCCCAGCCAAGGTCATCAATGACAGACGGAACCATGTCGAGATCACGCCAAATTCAAGCGAGCGGGCGCGAAACACCTCCATCGCCTTGAGCGCGACGCGGTCTTCGAACGCAGCATGGGCAAACAGCTTGACTGTCTTGATGTTTGTGATCGTATCGACGACCTGCCCCGACACCATGGCACGCGAACTGGCGCGTGCGGCCGAGTTGACGCGGATGCGCGGCATGAAAAACTTGATCAGCCCAACATAGGCCACCAGCCAGACCGCGAGTGCCGCCGCCACGCGCCAGTCAATCGCCATCAGGAACAGCACCGATCCGATCACACTGGCCAAGGCAAAGAACACGGTGTTGATCACTTCGGTCGCAACATCCGTCACTGCACGCGCGGCCTGCATCTGCTTTTGCGCAATGCGACCGGCGAAATCGTTGTCAAAGAATGTCACCGCTTGCCCAAGCGTCCAGCGGTGCAGGCGCGACAGCACCAAGGGCATCACATTCGGCCCTACAATGATGGAGTTTGATGCCGCGGACACAGCAAACGACAGTGGGCGCAGGACCAGGTAGAACACCAAGAACCACACCATCAACTGCCAGTGCTGGCTGAAAAACGCTGTCGGCCCCGAGGCAGCGGCGGCATCGATCACCCAGCCAAGAATCAGCGCACTGACAACCTCGGTCGCGCCGGTGATGGCGGAAAGCACCCCGGCCAGCCACAACATGGGCCACGAACCGGCAAGGCACCAATGCATAAAGGCGCCCAGCTTTTGCGGAGGTTCTCCATCAGCCGGACGAAACGCGTCGATCGCATTGCCAAGCCGCAACAGTACCGTCATTCCGCCGCCTCCCTTTGCCCGGCGAAGCCACCTGACTGACGGGTCCAGAAGCGGGCATAACTTCCCTTCAACGCCAAAAGCTGGTCATGGGTTCCCTGCTCGACAATCCGGCCTGCGTCCAGCACCACAATCCGATCCATCGCCGCGATGGTCGACAGGCGGTGCGCAATGGCAATCACGGTCTTGCCCTGCATCACGGTATCAAGTGCTGCCTGAATCTGTGCCTCCACCTCGCTGTCCAGTGCGCTTGTCGCCTCGTCCAGCACCAGAACGGGAGCATCTTTCAGGATGGCCCGTGCAAGGGCGATGCGTTGGCGCTGCCCGCCCGAAAGCTTCACCCCCCGTTCACCCAGACGCGCGTCATATCCGGTGCGCCCGCGATGATCGCGCAGATCAAGGATGAAATCATGCGCCGAAGCGCGGCGCGCGGCCTCTTCGATTTCGGCATCCGTGGCCCCGGGCCGACCGTAACGAATGTTGTCGCGCGCTGATCGGTTGAACATCGCGGTTTCCTGCCGGACGACGGCAATGCTGCGCCGCAAAGTGGCTTGGGCGATGTCGCGCACATCAACCCCATCAAGCCAGATGCGGCCCTGCTCCACATCGTAAAGCCGCAACAGCAGCGCCACGGCCGTGGACTTTCCAGCCCCTGATGCCCCCACCAAGGCCACCTTTTCACCCGGACGAACCGTCAGATCAAAACCGTCAAGCGCGGCAAGGGCACTTCCATAGCCAAAGCGCACCTGTTCAAAACGCACCTCGCCCCGTCCGGCCAAGGACGTGGCGGCATCCGCGCGGTCCGCAATTTCGTGGGCGGGGGTCAGCGTTTTTACGCCATCTTCGATTTCGCCGATGTTGGAGAAGATGGAGACAGCCGCCGCGCCAAGACGGTTGGTGATCTGGCTAAGCCGGGTGGCCACCATGGCAGCCATCGCGATATCGCCCGGCGTCGCCTGCCCCTTTGACCAGAGGTAAAGGCTGCCCAGAATGGACAGAAGCGGCAGCACACCGCCCAGCATGGTCAGCACCAGCCGGAACGAGGCCGACATCATCCCAAATTCCAGCGCCTTGACCCGGAACCGTTCCAGCGCATTGCGGGTGGCGCTGTCCTCTTCCTCGGCATGGGCGAACAACTTGACCGTTGCCATGTTCGACAAGGTATCAACGATCTGCCCCGTTACCACCGTGCGCGCGCCGGCCCGCGCAGCCGAGCGCACCTGAACACGCGGAATGAACCAGCGCAGGGCAAAGGCATAAAGTACGCCCCAGATCACAAAAATCAGCAGCAGTCGGGCATCGACGCCTGCCATCAGCACCAAAGCTCCCGCGAACATGGCCAGCGCATAGACCACGACATCCGAGAATTCGATGACCACGTCCGTCAGCGCCCGCGAGGTCTGCATGGCCTTTTGACTGATGCGGCCCGCGAAATCATTCTCGAAGAACCGCATCGACTGACCCAAAGTATGGCGGTTGATGCGGCTGAGGATCAGCGGAGATAGATGCGGCCCCAGCAGGATCGACGTCACACCGGCATCGGCCGCAAAGATGATGGGCCGGATGACAAGGAAAAACAGGATGCCGCCCAGAATGATCGGCCAGAAGGTGATGAAGAACGCCCCGGCCTCAACCGCGCCTGCGCTGGCGTCCAGCACCCAACCAGTGAACCACGCGGCGGCCATTTCAGCCAGCCCCGCCATCACCGTGACGCACAAAGTAACACCGATCCCGCGCTCTGCCCCCGCAAGCGCCCAGCGCGCAAAGCCAAACAGCTTTTGCGGTGGTGGTCCCTTGGCGGGTTGAAACGGATCAATCAGCCTGACGAACCGTTCAACCCAAGCTCTCATTCGGCAGCCTCATTGGCATCGGCGTCGATACCGATGAAGCCGCCCGATTGTCGTGCCCAGAACCGGGCGTAAAGACCGCCGCGTGCCAGCAGTTCGGCGTGCGTGCCCTGTTCGGCAATATGTCCGGCATCCAGCACCACGATCCGGTCCATCGCCGCGATGGTGGACAGCCGGTGCGCGATGGCGATCACCGTTTTGCCCGCCATCACGCCGTACAGTGCCTCTTGAATCGCCGCCTCGGCCTCACTGTCCAGCGCGCTGGTCGCTTCGTCCAGAATCAGGATCGGCGCATCCTTGAGGATTACCCGCGCCAAAGCTACGCGCTGCCGCTGGCCGCCCGAGAGTTTGACCCCCCGTTCGCCGACATGCGCGTCATAGCCGCGGCGTCCCTGCGGATCTTCCAGCGTCAGGATGAAATCATGCGCCTCGGCCTGCTTGGCGGCGGCAATCATCTGCGCCTCGGTTGCATTCGTTTTGCCATACAAGATGTTTTCGCGGACCGAGCGATGCAGCAGCGACGAATCCTGCTGAACCATACCAATCTGGCGGCGCAGGCTGTCTTGGGTGACGCCCGCGATATCTTGACCGTCAATCAGGATACGGCCCTGCTCACAGTCATAAAACCGCAGCATCAGCTTGACGAGGGTCGATTTCCCGGCACCCGACCGCCCGACCACGCCGATTTTTTCGCCCGGTTGCACCGTCAGGCTCAGGCCCTGCAAACCACCGGATCCGCGCCCGTAGTGATGGCTGATCCCGTCGATCTCGATCAGGCCCCTCGAAAAGCTCAAGTCAGGCGCATTCTTGACATCCACCAGTTCAATCGGGTGGGTAATGGTTTCCATCCCCTCTTGCACCACGCCAAGCGCCTGCACGAGCGAGGTAAAGGCCCACATGATCCAGTAGGTCATGTTGTTCAGCCGCAGCACCAGCGCCGATTCCGCCGCCACAGTGCCCACGGTTGCCGCCCCCTGATACCACAGCAGCAAGGCCCAGCCGGTGACCGAAACAATCAGGAACCCGTTCAGGATGGTCAAAGCCAGATCCATCTTGGTGACGATCCGCATTTCTTGCTTGAACGTCTCGCGCGCAAGCTCGATCGATTCCTTGGCATAGGCCATCTCGATATCGTTCTGGGCGAACAGCTTTACCGAATGGATGTTTGTATAGGCATCCACCACCCGGCCCGTCACGGCAGACCGCGCATCCGAGCTGGCCTTTGATGCAGGCCCAGCCCGCTGCACTGTCCACCGCACCAAGGCGGCATACAGCACGAACCAGATCACCAATGGCAGCAAAAGCCTTGGGTCAGCCTCCGCCAGCATGATTCCGGCACCGACCACCGTCACACTGGCAAAGGCCATGGCGTCAAAGGTCTGGAACACTGCATCGCCTGCAGCGGGCGGGGTCTGCATGATGCGGTTCGAGATTCGGCCCGCGAAATCAGACTCGAACCAGCCGACAGGCTGGCGGATCACATGGGCATGGGCACGCCAACGGATCATCGTGCCAAAGTTGGGCAGGATCGTGTTGTGCAGCAAGGCCACGTTTGCCACCAACAGAATCGGGCGCAGGATCAGCACGGCCAGCGCAACGCCAATGATTTCCGTGCCATAGTTGGCCCATACCTCGGCAGGGCCGGTCTGCGCCAAAAGGTCAACCAACCGCCCGACATACCAGATCAGCGCAACGTCAGCGAAGGCCGAAAGCACCGAAAGGCAAGCCGTCGCCGCAAACACCCGCCGGAATGGGCGGATGTATTGCTGCAGAAACGGCCAAAGCCGCCGCGGCGGCGTATCGGTCTGCTCGTAAGGACCATAGGGGTCGACGAGGCCTTCGAAAAAGGAAAACACGGCTGAGCGCCTCATGCGGGATGCCTGCAGGATATAAACCCAAAGCAAGCAAAGGGAAACCGCTACGCCAAAAGTTCATCCCGCGAAAGCATCAGATCACTGGCCAGCCACGCAGCTTCGATCTCTTTCAGACGCAACCCAAGGGAAGGGCCCTGCAATCCCGGCATCAGGTCTGATGCCGTCACCGGGCATATTGCTTCGGCCCCCCGCCGCACATCGGTTCGCCAGTTTTCAGGGGGCGTCACCCCAAACACGGCTGCACGCGCCAGAATGGCATCCTGCGCGATCTGCTCGCCATGCAGAAACCCCAGCGCGGCAGGCGTCAGTGCCGAGGCGATGGCGTCACGAACAAGGCTGATTTCGTTGCTTTCCGCGCGTGACAGCCGGAGGCGACTGGCCACTTGATCCCCGCCAATGACGGCAAGGCGGCGTTGCCAGCGGGGCGGCGTGGAAGCCTCAAGATGAACCAAAGGGGCGAGTGCCTGCAGATCGCTTCCCGGCAGGACAAGGGCCAGAACACCCGCCGCAGCCATCGACCAAACCGCCGGGGCCGGATCGGGCGCATTCAGAAGTTTGCGAAATTCCGCCCCCACTCGTTCCGCCGAAAGCGCCCCCAAACCCGCCAGATTGGCGGCACATGCAGCCAGACCTTCATCATCAATGCCCTGTTCCGGATCACCATAATAGGCATGGAACCGAAAGAACCGCAGGATGCGAAGGTAATCTTCCCGGATGCGCGCCTCTGCATCGCCCACAAAACGCACCCGCCGCGCCAGAAGGTCGGGAAGACCTGATAGCGGGTCAACCACCCGCCCCAAGCGATCCGCATAAAGGGCATTCATCGTGAAATCGCGGCGGGAGGCATCTTCGGCAATATCTGTCGAGAAAGCCACCACGGCGTGGCGCCCGTCGGTCTGCACGTCGCGGCGAAATGTCGTCACTTCATGCGGACGACCATCGGCGATCACGGTCACGGTGCCATGGTCGATCCCCGTCGGGATAACCCGGAAGCCTGCCGTTTCAGCAATGTTAGTCACGTTCTGCGGTGTGGCGTCGGTGGCGATGTCCACATCCGCCACCGGCGCGCCGATCACGGAGTTGCGCACGCAGCCACCCACGAACAATGCCCGGTGACCCGCCGTTTCAAGCGCCGCACACAGACCTTGGGTGCCGGGGTGCGCCATCCAAGCGCCGCCGATCTTCATGCCTGCGCCTGCTGGGCCAATTTGCGCAGAATGCGCGCCGTGGCGCCCCAGATGTAATAGGGGCCATAGGGCACCGCATAGTAGCGGCGCCATTGCCCCATCCACAGACGCCGTTCAATCACATAACGATCCGGGTTCAACACATGCGCCAAGGGCACGGTGAACACCTCTTCCACCTCGCCCGCCTCGGGCCTTGGGGTGAACTCTCCCTGCACCAGACCCACGAATGGCGTAACCGAAAAGCCTGTGACTGTTTCATGCGAGGGAAGCGCGCCCAGCACATCGACCCGGTCGGGTGGCAGACCCACTTCTTCCTGCGCTTCGCGCAGCGCGGCCGCTTGCGCCGAGGTATCGGTCGCATCAACCTTGCCGCCCGGAAAGGCAATCTGCCCCGGATGATGTTTCAGATGAGATGCGCGTTTGGTCAGCAGCAGTTGCGGGCCCTGCGGGCGCAGCCAGATCGCCACCAGAACCGCCGCCGGCCGCAAAACCCGATCCGGCTTGAGCCGGATGGCGGGGTTCAGATCAAAATCAGATGATTCGCCTGCGGGCCGCAACAGCGCATCCCGCAGGCGGGTCACGTCATCCATTCTTGCCCTCAAAGCCCAACGTCGCGGGGTCCAACTCATAATGCGCGCCGCAGAACTGACAATCTGCCGTCACCAGACCTTCGGGTGTGGTCATCTTTTCGATGTCGCGCTGCGAATAGATCGACATGGTGTTGCGAACCTTGTCCGCCGAACAGGAACAGCCAAAGCGGACGGGCTGTGAGTCGAACACGCGCGGTTCTTCTTCATGGAACAGTCGGATCAACAGATCAGATGGCGTGACGGTGGGCCCGATCAACTCCATCTCCTCAACCGTGTTCAAAAGCACATTGGCGCGGGTCCAGTTCTCGCCCGCGTCACCCGACAGGATGTCAGAATGCGTCAGCAGACCGCCTTCACCGGATCCACCCTCGGCTGCCACGCTCATTCCCGCCTGCGGCATGTGCTGCAGCATGATGCCGCCCGCCCGCCACCGCGCGGCGCGGCCCGGTTCCGCGCTTTTGCCAAAGGTCACGGCAAAGCGTGTGGGAAGCTGTTCCGACTGCGCAAAATACGTCTCGGCGCATGAGGACAACGACCCGCCGGCAATGGGCGTAAAGCCCTGATAGGGCTGCATCCCGGCGCCTTGGTCCAGCATCACCGCGAAATAGCCGCTGCCGATCATGCTGAACGGATCGACCGTTTCATCCAGACGGTCGGCGTCAAAGCTGGCATAGGCGCGGATACGGGCGGGCGCGCCGTCTTCTTGCGGGCCATAATAGTCGGTCGCAATCAGCCGGGCCGGGCCGTTGCCGCGAATCTGCAGAGACAGTTTCCATCGCAACTTGACGGCATGGCCAATCAGCGCCGTCAGCAACGTGGCTTCGGCAACCAGCGCCTCGATCGAGGCGGGATAGTGGTGCTGCTTCAACACATTGTCCAACACACCATCAAGGCGCGCGACACGACCGCGCACATCGGAACGGTCAAGTTGAAACGGTAGGACAGTATCGTCCCAGGCGATTTGAGAACCAGAGGTCATGGGGTTTCCTTGCGGCGTCAGCCTTGGCATACCGTGCCTATATAGTTAGGGCAACCTTTGGGCCAAGGGGGCGGAACGGATGCGCAGATATGGTGAAGCCGTGAGGCAAGGTCAACGGTATCGGCCCCGTCCGGGTGTTTATGCCGTGTTGCTGCGCGGTGATGATCTGCTGACCACGCACCAACAGGCCCCGACGCCCGAGTTCCAGTTGCCAGGTGGCGGCATTGATCCGGGCGAACATCCGGTGGCCGCGTTGCACCGTGAAGTGTTTGAAGAAACTGGCTGGAAGATCGAGGTCTTGCTGCGCATGGGGGCCTATCGGCGGTTCTGCTATATGCCCGAATACGACAAATGGGCCGAAAAGATCTGCACCATCTATCTGGCCAGACCCGTGCGAAAGATCAGTCCGCCACGTGAGGCAGGGCATACCGCTGTCTGGATGCGCGCCGAAGCGGGGCTGCACCATCTGGCCAATGACGGGGATCGGGATTTTCTGGCGCGCGCCCTGATGGCTCAGCTTTCGCCGCCGCGATAATCGAACAACAGCCCGGATACATCATCGGGAAAATCTTCTGACCCCATGAAGTGCGACAGATCCCAGATCAGAGCATCCAGCAGGGCGGGGCTGTCTAGCCTGCGGTTTCGGTACAGGATCGCTTCAAGCCCGTCTTCGCCCAAAGGGTCACCCGTGGGCGACGGGCATTCCGTCACCCCATCAGACAGCAGGAACAGCCGGTCACCAGCATAAAGCTGGCCTGTGACCCGATCATGCGCGGCATCGGGCACCAGCCCAATCGGCAGCCCACCCGCACCCAGACGGTCAATCCGCCCATCCCGGCGCAGGATCACTGGATAGGGATGGCCCGCCTGAACCAGCGAAAGCTGCCCGGTCGACAGGTTGATTTCGACAAAAACCATGGTGAAATACTGGTCTACACGCAGGTCTTCCAGCATGGCGTGGTTAAAGCGCGCTGCCACGGTTTCGGGGGGAAATGAATCGATCCGCCCATCGGGGTGCCGGCACAGGGCAAGGTTCTGGTCGGGCGCCGCGCCCGACAGATACCCCGCCAACCGCGCGGTCATCATGGCCGAGGCCACCCCGTGGCCCGATACATCAACGGAGTATAGGGCCACACGATTGGCATCGATGTCAAAGAAGCCGGCCAGATCGCCACCGACATGCCCGGATGGCCGCAAAAACAGGCGCGCGGCCCCACGCCCCCAATCACGGGCGCGGTCGCGCAGCAGGGTTTGCTGCAGCTTGCGCGCCTCGATCAGATCGCGGTCGATCAGGTCTTGCGCCCGCTGCAATTCGGTGAACGCCGACCGAAGCAGGCGATTTTTCTGCACCAGTTCCTGCTGCATGCCGACGATACGCTCTCCCGCACGCAACCGGGCCCGCAATTCATCGGCGGATACGGGTTTGGTGAGAAAGTCATCTGCCCCTGCTTCCAGCCCATGAGCAATTTCTGCGGTTTCGGATTTGGAGGTGAGCAAGATGAAATAGGCATAGGTGTCTGACGCCAATCCCCGGAATGCGGCACAAAACTCCAGCCCCGAAATGCCGTCCATCATCCAGTCCGACAGGATAATGTCAAAGCTGTCCGTGGCGCAGATCAACAATGCCTCTTCACCCGAAGCAGCCTCGGTCACCCGATAGCCCCAGCGTGACAATGACATCGACAAAATCCTGCGCTGCGCCTTTGAGTCGTCCACCACTAGCACGCGCAAGGGTGGCTGCGGCTGGCCGCTGCCATAGCTTTCCAGCGCTGTTGATCCCGAAGTTGCCATCTGACCCCGTGTCCCATATTGGCGATCAGATGCACCGCTGGGCGTTAAGCCTTGGTAAAAGCTAAACTTGCGCCAAGATGCCCATATTCCGCCACGTCTGGCTTACCGGGCCTTAAGTGCACTTTTCCCCATACTGACAGCGTGGTTATCCAAGGGCTGGGTGCGGGAAAGGCAAGCTGATGATTGATTGGAACAGGGTTGAAGATCTTCGGGATGAGATTGGCCCCGATGACTTTACCGAAGTGGTGACGTTGTTTCTTGAAGAGGCGGACGAAGTGGTTGGTCGTCTTTTCGACGCACCCACCGCAAAAGCCATGGAAAGCGATCTGCACTTTCTGAAAGGTAGTGCGCTGAACCTTGGCTTCAGCGATCTGGCGCATGTCTGTCAGCAGGGCGAGCGTCGCGCGGCGGCTGGGCTGACGGATATCGCGATGGATCAGGTGGTTGACATCTATCAGCAATCCCGGTCCGTGTTTCTGGTCAAAATTGCCGAAACGGCTGCCGCCTAGATCAGGAACTCGGACAAGATACCGTCGTTCGTGATATCGCGATAAGGGAATGCCGCCCGTTCCAGATGCCCGAACAAAGTTGTAAAGTTCTCGGGCCGCTTGGTTTCGATGCCTATCAGCACAGAGCCAAAGTTGCGGGCTGATTTCTTCAGATATTCAAAGCGGGCAATGTCATCTTCTGGGCCCAGCATTTCCAGAAAATCGCGCAAGGCACCAGGGCGCTGCGGCATCCGCAGGATGAAATACTTCTTCAGCCCGGCAAAGCGCTGCGCGCGTTCCTTGACCTCGGGCAGGCGTTCGAAATCGAAGTTCCCACCCGACGTAACGCAGACCACCGTCTTGCCGCGAATCTGGTCGGCCAGTTCGGGCAGCACATCAACCGACAACGCCCCTGCCGGTTCCAGAACGATGCCCTCGACATTCAGCATCTCAATCATCGTCACGCAGATGCGGTCCTCAGGGGCCTTGAGCACATCAGCCGGATTGACCCAACTGAGCATGCGAAAATTGTTCTCGCCGATGCGCGCCACCGCGGCCCCGTCGACAAAGCTGTTCACTTCGCGCAACGTCTCGGGCTTGCCCGCTTGCAGGGCCGCGGCCAAGGAAGCCCCACCCAAGGGTTCCACAAAGCGATAGCTGACCTGTGGCGCTACCTCGCGCAGATAGGCTGTCACGCCCGAGGAAAGCCCGCCCCCGCCAACCGGCAGAATGACGATATCCGGCGCAGACCCAAGCTGATCCAGAATCTCGACGGCAACAGACGATTGCCCCAAAATGACGTCAGGGTCATCAAAGGGCGACAGGAAACAGGCCGCCTGTTCCGCGCAAAAGGCCTTGGCGGCGGTCAGGGTCTGGTCAAAGTAATCACCCGTCAGCACAATCTGCACATGCTGTGCGCCAAACATCCGGGTCTTGTCGATCTTTTGCTGGGGCGTCGTCACGGGCATGAAAATGGTGCCCTGCACACCGAAGTGACGGCAGGCATAGGCCACCCCTTGCGCGTGGTTGCCCGCACTGGCGCAAACGAAATGACCCTGCCCCGGTTGCTGTTCCCGCACCTTGCGCATCGCCGTAAAGGCCCCGCGCAGCTTGTAGGACCGGACCGGTGACAGATCTTCGCGTTTCAGCCAGATTTCGGCGTCATAGCGTTGCGACAGGTGATCATTCCGCTGCAGCGGCGTCGGCTCGAACAGGTCGCGCAGCGCGTCGGTCGTCAGGCGGGAAAGATCAGCGAAATCTGTCATGTTTGCCCCATGGCGCAAGCCGTTTTCCCCCCTTGGCGCAATGCACAGGCTTTGGCAAGCAGTGCGAATTGTATCTGATACGAAGGCTTTCTTGCCCTTCGTGCAAATTGTCTTTAATCCCGCCCGAAATCCCAAAGGGAGCGTGCGATGTTCAAGCCCAAGAAAGTTGTCCTTGCCTACTCTGGCGGACTCGATACCTCGATCATCCTGAAGTGGCTGCAGACCGAATATGGCTGCGAGGTGGTGACCTTTACCGCCGATCTGGGTCAGGGCGAGGAGCTGGAGCCGGCACGGCAAAAGGCGATCTTGTTGGGCATCGCGCCAGAGAACATCCACATTGTCGATGTCCGCGAAGAATTCGTGCGTGACTTTGTGTTCCCGATGTTCCGCGCCAATGCCCTGTATGAGGGGCTGTATCTTTTGGGCACCTCGATCGCGCGGCCGCTGATTTCGCAGCATCTGGTGCGGATCGCGCATGAAACCGGCGCCGATGCCGTGGCGCATGGGGCCACCGGCAAGGGCAATGATCAGGTCCGGTTTGAACTGTCGGCCTATGCGCTTGACCCGTCGATCAAGGTGATCGCGCCGTGGCGGGAATGGGATCTGACCAGCCGCACCAAACTGCTGGAATTCGCCGAGGCGAACCAGATTCCGATCGCCAAGGACAAGCGTGGCGAGGCCCCGTTCAGCGTGGACGCAAACCTGCTGCATACCTCATCCGAAGGCAAGGCGCTGGAAAATCCGGGCGATGAGGCCCCCGATTATGTCTATCAGCGCACGGTAAACCCGGAAGACGCACCCAACACGCCCGAGTTCATCGAGATCGGGTTCGAAAAGGGTGATGCTGTTTCGATCAACGGTGAGCATCTTTCGCCAGCCACGATCCTCACCCGCCTGAACGAAATCGGCGGCGCGCATGGGGTGGGACGGCTGGATCTGGTCGAAAACCGCTTCGTGGGCATGAAGTCGCGCGGGGTCTATGAGACCCCCGGCGGCACGATCCTGCTTGAGGCGCATCGTGGCATCGAGCAGATCACGCTGGATGCGGGCGCAGGCCACCTCAAGGACAGCATCATGCCGCGCTATGCCGAGTTGATTTACAACGGCTTTTGGTTCAGCCCCGAGCGCGAGATGCTGCAAGCCCTGATCGACAAGAGCCAAGAACACGTGACGGGCACTGTAAAGCTGAAGCTTTACAAGGGCATGGTCCGCACCGTGGCGCGCTGGTCAGACCATTCGCTTTACAGCGAAAAGCATGTGACCTTTGAAGAAGATGCCGGCGCCTATGACCAGAAAGATGCCGCAGGGTTCATCCGGCTGAACGCCCTGCGCCTGAAGCTGATCGCAACGCGAAACGCGCGGGTGGCGAAAAAGGGCTAAAGACCCCGTCGTGATGAAAAATATGGCCCGCAGCCTGAAAAAGCTGTGGGCCTTTTTCATTTTACGCCACTACAGACTTGCGCGATGTTTTCGATACCATAGGGTGCTCATCGCAGGGTGGGGGGGCACAATGGCACTGGAATCAATAGCAGCAAACATTCGGCAGGCCGTGCAGCAAAAGGGCTTTTCCGGCAGCCTGAAGTTTGATTGCGGCGACTCTGGCGTGATCGTTCTGGCCGATGGCACCGCCACGACCTTGGACCGTGAGACCGACTGCACGCTGCGCCTGTCCGAAGAGCATCTGGTCAGCCTGCTCAAGGGCAAGCTGAACCCGATGGTTGCGATAGCAACGGGCAAGCTGAAACTGTCCGGCAACCCATCTGTTGCCCTTAGCCTTTCGAAGTTGCTGGGCTAGGATAGACGTTTTTCTGTCATGGCATCCAGCGTGGCGAACAGGTCCATCGACGTCAGATTCGCGGCAACCGC
The DNA here is from genome assembly GCA_027484145.1 of Rhodobacter sp. GTDB lineage: Bacteria > Pseudomonadota > Alphaproteobacteria > Rhodobacterales > Rhodobacteraceae > Pseudotabrizicola. The sequence continues at coordinate 550,818 of JAIXUH010000013.1, read as the reverse complement.
CTCGGCCACGACACGGGCCTGCGACTTTGGCGCCATGCCGCCGATGGGCGGGTCACGGTCAAGGTTGGTTGGAAAGGCATAGCCTTCGGCCGATGCTGCAATGGCGTTGGCAATCTGATCCGGCGTCAGGCTGCCTGTTTTCTGACCTTCCACCAAAGCCGGATACAGCGCCTTGACCATGCGGGTGCGATCCACCGTTTCCATGGCCCGGCCATAAGCGGACGACACCTGAAACAGGTTCACCATCCGCCGGACATTTGCCGATCGGTTCGTTCCTGCCGCGTGCAGCAGCGCCGGAGAGAAGAACAGCATATCACCCTTCGACAACGGCAGTTGCACATGGTGGCTGGCAAAAAGTTCGCGCACATCATCTCGGCCCATCGCCAGATAGCCTTCGGGCCACAACTGGCTGAACGGAAGCAGCAAAGTTGGCCCGGTTTCGATCGGTGCATCGACATGGGCTATCGCGCCTTGCAGGGTCAGAAACGGCGAAAACACCTGCACATGCATGGGAAAGCGTTCGATATCCGCTGCCGACTGAAACCCAAGGTGGTAGTCGCGGTGCGGTGATTGCGCTGCGCCCCCCGGATTGACCACATTCAACTGCGCCGTCATCTGATAGTTGGGGCCAAGCCACGCCTCGGAAATGGCCGCCAGAAACGGGTTACCGTAGTAGCGCGCAAAATTCTTTGGGTTGGCAAGGCAGTGCTTTTCAAGACTGTTCCACAGCCTGTCATTCGCGCCCGGCTTGGCAAAGTGGTCACCGCCCCCCGTACCAGAGCGATTTTGTTCCTCGATCAGATCAAAGAACAAATCCGACGCCTGATCAATCATCGCATGGTCCGTCTCGGCCCCTTGCAGAACCAGGACACCCGGCCCCTGCAACATGGCATCCGACCATTCGGCCATGATGGCGCGGCGCTGTTCTGCGTCGTCCAGCAAGGGGCGCAACGCGGTGCAGTCATAAATGAGGACGTTCTTTTGCACATCACTGGCAAAGGGCCAATCGGCCAGATTGACCACCTTTCCCACCAATGCGGCAAGATCAGACACCTTGGCATTGGCCGCTGCCCCGTAGGTTGCAGCTAGCCTGTCCTGCGCTTTCGACATGCACGATCCCCCTTTTTCACGCCTGCAGGATGCTGCAACCCATGGCCTGCAGCAAGCCTGCCGATGACATGGTTGCCCTACAAACGATAGCCTGCCAGCCGCTCATAATAGGGCATGGCCTGATCAGACAGATCGGCAAATTCTGGCGAGAGTTTGGGCAGCGGGCCCTCGGGTTCATCAAACCCGGTCGACGCATGCACGGCATTATACCAATGCGGCGCCCAGACACCGTCATACGGTTTGGGGCCTGCAGGCCAGCGCAACATGTCAGGCACAAAGGCAATGCCCAGCGCCACACAAAGCCGTGTCAGAGACTGCTGCGGTTCAGCGCGGATATCGGCACTGTCCACGACCACGGGCGCCGTGCCAAGCCAATCGGCGACCTGATCGAACAACTCGGCCTGCTGGACGAACCCGATGTCCATCAAGGTGGGTGCCTCGCGCTTTTTCGCATAGCTGGCGACGACCCGCGCCGGATGGCGGATCAGGAACACATTCGTCAAGCCACGCATGAACCCCCGGTCAAACGACGGGATCATGTGCAGGGTCATGTGTTTCTGGTAGAATAGTGTCTTTTGTGCTGGAACAGAGCCTAAACAAGCCTCGGCCACCTTGTTCGGATCAGTCAGGCCTGCCGCAATGACGGCGTCGTTCATCGGGTGAACAATACCCGTTGCGGAAAGGTAAGCGGCATAGAATGGTTCGTCCCACACCGCGCAATCACCTCTCGCGGCGAAAGCATACATCATGGCCGTCGACAGGTTTCGCGGGCCTGACCACATGGCAATGCGCTTAGGGTCCGGTGTCATGCACCCACCAGTGTCTTGTAAAGCCCGCGCAACCTTTCCGTCATCGGCCCCATCTGCCCGGTCCCGATCACTCGGCCGTCGATCATCCCGACCGGAGTTTGTGCGCCGAAGGTTCCAGTCAGAAAGGCTTCGTCGGCGGAATAGGTGTCGACAAGGCTGAAGTTCCGCTCAAACACCGGGATGTCGTTGGCGCGGCACAGGTCGATCACCTTTTGGCGTGTGATTCCGTTCATGCAATAGTCGCCCGTGCTGGTCCAGACCTGCCCCTTTCGCACGATAAAGAAGTTACAGGCGTTGGTCGTGTTCACAAAGCCGTGCACGTCCAGCATCAGCGCCTCATCCGCGCCCGCCTTTTCCGCGGCGATGCAGGCTAGGATGCAGTTCAGTTTGGAATGGCTGTTCAGCTTTGGGTCTTGGGTCATCGGCAGGCCGCGCAAATGGGGCACCGTGGCAAGGCGGATCGGGCGCGGCAATTTCTGGCGGCTGTGCTCCATGATGATAACCATGGTCGGTCCGCGTTGCGACAGTTTGGGGTGCTGGAAGGGCCGGGTCTTGACGCCCCGCGTCACCATCAGGCGGGCATGGGCATCAGTGACCATCCCATTGGCCTTTTGTGTGTCTAACACGGCCGAGATGACCTGTTCCCGCGTCATGCCAATATCAATGTCGATCGCCTTTGCAGCCTCGAACAGACGGTCGATGTGTTCGTCCAGGAACGTCCAACGCCCGTTGTAAAGGCGAATGCCTTCCCACACGCCATCGCCCAGCATAAAGCCTGAGTCATAGACAGACACCACCGCCTGTGCCTTTGGCGCAAGCGTGCCGTTGACCCAGATCAGGATGGCTTCGTTGCGGGCATCTTCTTCAGCCTGATGGGTGGAAACGTGGTCTGTCATGCGCGGCACCTTTTTTGTCGTGCTGTAACGCTATGCCGGGTCACAGCGAAGGGAAAGGGGTGGCCTCACCATGGCGTGAGGTCACGTCGGGGTGATTGGACGAAAACAGCCGACCTGTGATCTTGGGCAGCGAAGAGAAAAGGAGAACAACATGTTCCGATATTTGACGGCATGGGCGGGAATCGTGGTCATTGTGCTGGTTGCCCTGCTGGGCGGAACGGCACACGCGGCAACGGAAAAGGCCATTGTGGCCGGCGGGTGCTTTTGGTGCGTCGAATCCGATTTTGAGAAAGTGCCGGGGGTGAAATCGGTCGTCTCGGGCTATACGGGCGGGTCAAGTGCGAACCCAACCTACAAGAACCACGAAGGGCACTATGAGGCGGTCGAGATCACATTTGACCCGGCGCGGATCAGCTATGCCGAAATCATGGCGAAGTTCCTGCGGTCAGTTGATGTGACAGACGCGGGCGGCCAGTTCTGCGACAGAGGCAAGGCCTATCGCACGGCAATCTTCGTGTCTGACAAGGCCCAAAAGGCAGCAGCGACAGCAGCGGTGGCCGAGGCAGAGCAGGTCCTTGGCCAAAAGGTTGTGACGCCCATCTTGTCGGCCAAGAAGTTCTGGATCGCCGAGGATTATCATCAGGACTATTACAAGGGCAGCAACATCATCCTGACGCGCGCCGGGCCGAAGAAGCAGTCGAACGCCTACAAGTTCTATCGCGAATCCTGTGGCCGCGATCAGCGGGTCAAGGAATTGTGGGGCAGCGAAGCGGCCTTTGTGAAATGATAAAAGGGCGCCCCGCCGGGCGCCCCTTTATTTTCCAAGCCGTTCGCCTTAGCCGATCTTGCAGGCAGCCATGACGGCCATGTTCAGGATGTCGTTCACCGTGGCATTGGTCGAACAAATCTGAATCGGCTTTTTCACGCCAGTCAAGATCGGGCCAATGACTGTGGCCCCCGCCATTTCCTGCATCAGCTTGACCGAGATCGACGCCGAGTGCCGCGCCGGTACTACAAGGATATTGGCAGGGCCGGTCAGACGACAGAAGGGATAACTCTTCATCTGATCCGGGTTCAGGGCGACATCGACGGTCATTTCGCCCTCGTACTCGAAATCCACCCCCATCCTGTCCAGAACCACAGGGGCCTGATGCATCTTTGTTGCCCGCTCTGACACCGGATAGCCAAAGGTGGAAAAGCTGACAAAGGCCACGCGCGGTTCCAATCCAAGCGACCGCGCAACACCGGCCGAACGTATGGCGATGGTCGCCAGGTCTTCGGGTTCCGGCCATTCCTGCACCAAGGTATCTGCAATCAGAACGATGCGCCCCTTGTGCAACAGGGCCGTCACGCCGACTGCGCCATCGGAGGCCTTGGCATCAAAGACGTTGTTGATCAGGCTAAGCACATGCGCAGATTTGCGGGTGACGCCGGTCACCAGACCATCGCCATGACCATGCTGCAGCATCAGTGATGCAAAAACGTGGCGATCGCGCGCAGCAAGGCGGTGGACATCCTGCCGGTCGCTGCCGCTGCGTTGCAGTCGGGCATAGAGAAAATCCTTATAGGTCTCCAAGTGGCGCGAATTGGCGGCATTCACCACCTCCAACTCTCGCACGGCATCGGCCAGACCGGCCTGCTCCAGCTTTTCGCGCACGTCCGGTTCGCGGCCCACAACAAGTGCCTTGCCCAGCCCAGCGCGCTGATAGGCGACGGCGGCGCGCAACACGCGGGGATCATCGCCTTCGGCAAAGATCATCCGGGCCTGCGCCTGACGGGCCCGTGCATGGATGCCCTGAAGGATGCTGGCCGTCGGGTCCATCCGCGACTTCAGGGTCTGTTCATAGGCCTTAAGGTCAATGATCGGCCGCCGCGCCACACCGGTATCCATACCCGCTTTGGCAACCGCAGGGGGGATCACATAAATCAGACGCGGGTCGAATGGAGTGGGAATGATATAGTCCCGCCCAAAGGAGAGCTTGCGCCCGTAGGCCATGGCGACCTCATCCGGCACGTCTTCGCGGGCAAGGGCGGCAAGCGCCTTGGCGCAGGCAATCTTCATCTCATCGTTGATGGCGCGGGCATGAATGTCCAGCGCACCCCGGAACAGGTAGGGAAAGCCCAGGACGTTGTTCACCTGATTGGGATAATCAGACCGGCCAGTCGCCACAATGGCATCGGCCCGCACGGCGTGGGCTTCTTCGGGAGTGATTTCCGGGTCTGGGTTCGCCATGGCAAAGATGACCGGGTTTTCGGCCATGTCAGACACCATTTGCTGTGTCACCGCGCCCTTGGCCGAAACGCCAAGGAACACATCCGCGCCCTTCATCGCCTCTTCCAATGTGCGGAGCGTGGTGTTCGCAGCGTGGGCCGATTTCCACTGGTTCATGCCTTCGGTGCGGCCCTGATAGATCACGCCCTTGGTGTCGCACATGATGCAGTTGTCATGCTTTGCGCCCATGGATTTGAGCAGTTCAAGGCAGGCAATCCCTGCCGCCCCAGCGCCGTTCAGAACAATCCGCACATCGCCGATCTTCTTTCCCGAAATCTCCAGTGCGTTAATCAGGCCGGCAGCACAGATCACGGCCGTGCCATGCTGGTCGTCATGGAACACCGGAATGTCCATGATCTCTTTCAGCCGCTGTTCGATGATGAAGCATTCCGGTGCCTTGATGTCCTCAAGGTTGATGCCGCCAAAGGTGGGGCCCATCAAGGACACGGCCTTGATGATCTCCTCCGGGTCCTCGGTATCAAGTTCGATGTCGATGGCGTTCACATCGGCAAACCGCTTGAACAGCACGGCCTTGCCTTCCATCACGGGCTTGGATGCCAGCGCGCCAAGGTTGCCAAGGCCCAGAATGGCCGTGCCGTTCGAAATGACGGCCACCATGTTGCCTTTGACCGTGTAGTCATAGGCCAGCGCGGGGTTATCTGCGATGGCCTGCACTGGCACTGCAACGCCCGGCGAATAGGCCAGCGACAGATCGCGCTGCGTAGCCATGGGCGTAGACGGGACGATGTCATATTTTCCGGGGCGGGGTTCCAGATGATAGGCAAGCGCCTCTTCAGGCGTGACGCGGTTCTTCGAGGACATGGGCCATATGTTCCTAAAGGGTTCGGCCCCTTGCATAACGGGCCACCCGGTGCGGGGCAATGCGACTGTGGCCTTGCAGGGCCAGAAGGGCTTTCGCTGCGGGTGTGGCTTTTGTAGGGTCACACGCGACATGGAGAGAGACTGGTGAACGACGAAACCGTCACGCCGATGATGGCGCAGTATCTGGAGATCAAGCGGGCCAACGATGGCGCCTTGCTGTTCTACCGGATGGGCGACTTTTACGAGATGTTCTTTGACGATGCCGTTGCCGCAGCCGAGGCTTTGGACATCGCACTGACCAAGCGCGGGTTTCATCAGGGCGAACCGATCCCGATGTGCGGCGTGCCCGTGCATGCGGCCGAAGGCTATCTGCTGACGCTGATCCGCAAAGGCTTTCGCGTGGCCATCGCCGAGCAGTTGGAAGATCCGGCCGAGGCAAAAAAGCGCGGGTCAAAATCTGTGGTCAAGCGCGATGTCGTCCGCCTTGTGACGCCCGGCACCCTGACCGAGGACAGCTTGCTTGAAGCGCGACGGCATAACTTTCTGGCGGCGTGGTCCGAGGTGCGCGATGACGGCGCGCTGGCATGGGCCGATATCTCGACCGGAGAGTTTCGCGTGGTGTCCTGCCCGCTGGTGCGGCTTGCGCCGGAACTGGCGCGGCTGGCCCCGCGCGAGGTTTTGATTTCTGACCTACGCGAGCGTGAGGTCGCGCCCATCGTGCAGGATATGGGCGGCGCGCTGACCTCGCTGTCGCGGGGCAGCTTTGATTCGACCAGCGCCGAGAAGCGTCTGTGCGCCCTGTTTGCCGTAGGGTCGCTGGATGCGTTTGGGAGTTTTGACCGGGCCGAAGTGTCGGCCATGGGGGCCTTGGTTGATTATCTGGATCTGACGCAGCGCGGAAAACTGCCGCTGCTTCGCCCGCCGGTGAAAGAAAGTCCCGGAGGCACCCTGCAGATCGATGCCGCTACCCGCCGCAACCTTGAACTGACGCAGGCCCTGTCTGGTGGGCGCGAGGGATCGCTGATCGCTGCTGTTGACAGAACGGTAACTGCCGGCGGCGCACGGTTGCTGGAGCGCCGCCTGTCCGCCCCATCCTGCGATCTTGCGCTGATCCATGCCCGGCTTGAGGCGGTGCGATTCATGGTCGATCATGGGGCCGAACGATCAGCCCTGCGCGATGCCTTGCGCCGGGTGCCCGATATGGACAGGGCGCTGTCGCGGTTGGCGCTGGACCGGGGCGGCCCGCGGGATCTGGCTGCGATCCGGTCGGGGTTGGAGCAGGCCGCGGCGATGCAGGCGCAATTGGCCGCCATGCCCATGGCGCTGTCGCAGTCGGCAACGGCCTTGCTGGGCCATGACGCGCTGATTGACCTGTTGGAGTCGGCACTGGTGGCAGAACCACCGCTGATGGCCCGCGACGGGGGGTTCATCGCGATAGGATTTGATGGCGAGTTGGACGAGACTCGCAACCTGCGCGACGAGGGGCGTGGCGTGATTGGCCGGATGCAGGCCGACTATGTGGCACTGACGGGCATTGGCAGCCTGAAGATCAAGCATAACAACGTGCTGGGATACTTCATCGAAACCACTACCACACATGAAGCCACTATGCGGGCCATGCCCGATACCTTTATTCACCGGCAGACAACGGCGGGGCAGGTGCGGTTTACCACGCTGCCGCTGAGCGAGATTGAAACCCGCATCCTGAATGCCGGCAACCACGCGCTTGAGATCGAGAAGCACCATTTTGAGGCCTTGCGGCAGGCGGTTCTGGATCATGCTGGCCCGATCGGTGCCGCAGCACGGGCGCTGGCAGAGGTCGATGTGACGTGCGCCTTTGCCGATCTGGCCACGGCAGAAGACTGGGCCGAACCCGTGGTGGATGACAGCCATGCCTTTGTGGTGCGGGGCGGCCGTCACCCTGTGGTGGAACGTGCCTTACGCCGCCAGGGGGCTGGCCCGTTTGTGGCCAATGATTGTGCGCTGACCGAAAGTGGCACGCCAGCGATCTGGCTGCTGACCGGGCCGAACATGGCGGGCAAATCCACCTTTCTGCGCCAAAACGCGCTGATTGCGCTGTTGGCACAGGCCGGCAGCTTTGTGCCTGCCTCAGCCGCCCACATCGGGCTGGTGCGGCAATTGTTCAGCCGGGTTGGCGCATCAGATGACCTTGCCCGCGGGCGATCCACCTTTATGGTCGAAATGGTAGAGACCGCCGCCATTCTGAATCAGGCCGATGACCGGGCACTGGTGATTTTGGACGAGATCGGGCGAGGGACCGCTACTTATGACGGATTGTCCATCGCTTGGGCTACACTGGAACATCTGCACGCCGTCAACCGCTGCCGCGCCCTGTTTGCCACCCATTACCATGAGATGACGGCGCTGGCCGGCAAGCTGGCCGGGGTGGAAAACGCCACGGTGACGGTGAAGGAATGGGAAGGCGACGTGATCTTTCTGCACGAGGTTCGCAAAGGTGCAGCAGACCGCAGCTATGGCGTGCAGGTTGCGCGACTTGCTGGTTTGCCGACCCCGGTGGTCGAACGTGCCAAGGTCGTGCTGGAGGCCTTGGAAAAGGGTGAGCGCGAGGGCGGCAAGCAGGCGGCACTTGTGGATGATCTGCCGCTGTTTCGGGCTGCACCCGCCGCGCCACCCGCCAAGGTTGCCGCCAAAGCGTCGGCTGCCGAGGCCTTTCTGCGCACCCTGCGCCCCGATGAAATGACGCCCATGGATGCGCTTCGGGCCGTTTACGAGCTAAAGCAGATGCTGACGCCCTAAAGCGCTCACACCGCCAGAATGCAGCACATGGAACGCGTCAGACCGAAAAGCACAGATACTTGACCTCCAGATAATCCTCGATCCCGTATTTTGAACCTTCACGGCCCAGACCAGATTGCTTGATACCACCAAAGGGCGCGACTTCGGTTGAGATCAGGCCCGTGTTGATCCCAACCATGCCGACCTCCAGCCGTTCGGCCACGCGCCACACCCGCGACAGATCGCGGGCATAGAAGTATCCGGCCAGACCAAATTCCGTGTCATTGGCAAGGGCGATAGCCTGATCCTCGGTCTCGAACCGGAATACGGGGGCAAGGGGGCCGAAAGTCTCTTCGCGGCTGACCCTCATCGCGGCGGTCATTTCGGTCAGCACGGTGGGCTGAAAGTAAGTTCCGCCCTTGGCATGGCGGGCCCCGCCCGTTGCCACCCGCGCGCCAAGGGCGATGGCGTCGGCCAGATGGTCTTCGACTTTGGCCAAAGCGGCCGTGTTGATCAGCGGGCCGATGGCCACGGGTTCGCTCAGACCATTGCCAACGGTCAACTCTGCCACCCGCTTTGCAAGTTTGGTGCAGAATTCGTCATATACACCCGCCTGCACATAAAGACGGTTGGCACAGACGCAGGTCTGACCCGCGTTGCGGAACTTTGCCACCATCGCACCTTCTACGGCAGCATCAACATCGGCGTCGTCAAACACGATGAACGGCGCGTTGCCGCCAAGCTCAAGCGACAGTTTCTTGATGGTGTCGGCCCCTTGCCGCATCAGGATCTTTCCCACGCGGGTGGACCCGGTAAAGGTGATCTTGGCCACCTTTTCACTGACGCAGAACGCTGCACCCACACCCGCAGCATCCAGTCCGGGCACCACGTTGATCACGCCGGGCGGAAAGCCCGCCCGGTCGGCCAGAACGGCAAGCGCAAGCGTTGACAGCGGCGTCAGTTCCGAAGGCCGCGCCACGACCGTGCAGCCTGCGGCCAAAGCCGGTGCCAGCTTTCGGGCAATCATGGCGTTGGGAAAGTTCCATGGCGTGATCGCCGCAACAACGCCAACAGGTTGTTTCAGAACGACAATCCGTTTGCCGCGCTGATGGCCGGGTATGACATCGCCATAGATGCGCTTGGCCTCTTCGGCGAACCATTCGATGTAGCTTGCACCATAGGCGATTTCGCCCTTGGCTTCGGCCAGTGGTTTGCCGTTTTCGCTGGTCAGGATTCGGGCCAGATCATCGCTGTTGGCAAGGATCAGGTCATGCCAGCGGCGCAGCAAGGCGGCCCGTTCCTTTCCGGTCAGCGCGGCCCAGGCCGGTTGCGCGGCATGGGCCGCGTCAATGGCCCGGATAGCGTCGTCCGCGCCCAGATCGGCAACATCAGCCAGAACGTCACCCGTCGCGGGGTTGGTCACGGCAAACATAGCGGGTGCCTGTTCCCAGACGCCGTTCACATAAGCAAGGCCAGTCAGCAGGGAGGGATCGTTCAACATGGCGCAAACCTTTTGCATGCGTGAAGTGCCGCTTGTGGCGGCTGATCTGGTATCAGGTCATCCGGCAACCGCAAGCCGCACTCTTTCGCCGCATCAGTGCTATCCAGCGCCCCTGTGTAAACGCCTGCGCAGCAGAAACTGGCAAACAGAGACGCCATTTGCGGCAACCTATCGCCCTTGGATCATGCGTGGTCGCAAAACAGGCGGTCCGTTGACAACGCCTGAGGTATGGGGTTCGAAAGATGAACGCTGAACGAGGGACAGGCTTTATGGATTCGCTCTTTGCCAAGCTCGCCCCGCTGCAGGATGCCGTGTTGCGACTCCTTGCCTTCATCGACATGGGCGGGTCTGCCATGTGGGCCATTGCTGTGCTTTCCCTGATGACGCTTGCGCTGATTCTGTGGAAGATCATGCGGCTGATGGCCTGTGGTGCATGGTCTGGTGGACGACATACCCGCCGGGCGCTGGACCTGTGGGCCGCGGGCAAGACGGCCGAGGCCGTGGCAATGCTGGCACGGCGGCGGTCCATCCGCGCACAACTGGCCCATACCGCAATGTCAGCCGCGCTGAACCCCGCGCTGGACAGCGACGCCGCCGAAGCTGAAACCAGCCGCGTTGCGCGGGCCTTGCTGGCCCAGGCGCGGGCTGGTCTGCGGGGGCTTGAGCTTGCCTCGACCATCGGGCCGCTGCTGGGTCTGCTGGGAACCGTGACAGGCATGATCGCCGCGTTTCAGGCCCTGCAAGACGCAGGAGCGCGGGCCGACCCGGCCACCCTGGCCGGTGGTATATGGGAGGCTCTGTTGACAACAGCCGCCGGCATGGCTGTCGCGATTCCGGCATCCATTGCCTTGACGTGGTTCGAAAGCGTAATCGACGGCCTGCGCCATGACATGGAGGATGCCGCAACGCGCATCCTGCAGGGCGCGCGACCGGACCAGACCCTGCGGCAGGCCGCCGAATGATACGCTTTGGTACCGATCGCGCGCGGCGAAAGCCGAACCTGACGCCAATGATTGACGTTGTGTTCCTGCTGTTGATTTTCTTCATGCTGGCGTCGCGCTTTGGGATCGAGCGCGCCGTGCCCGTGACGGCCGCCGGGGCAGGCGGCACCTATAGCGGGCCACCCCGGTTGGTGGATGTGGCACCGGGTGGCGTGTCGCTGAACGGCGTACAGCTTGAGGTTGAGGCGCTCGCGGCAACGCTTGCGCCGCTGATGGCGCGCCCGGATGATGCCATTATCCTGCGGGCCCGCAGCACAGCGGATCTGCAAAAGCTGCTGGCGGTCATGGATCAGTTGTCTGCCGCAGGCTTTACACGGTTGGTTCTGGTGGAGTAGCGCCATGAACTTTTCTGAACCGCCCCGCCGCAAGCCCGATGAAAACATTCTGCCCATGATCAACGTCGTGTTCTTGTTGCTGATCTTTTTTCTGATCTCGGCCAGACTGACAGCGCCGGAACCCTTCGCAGTCTCCCTTCCAAGCAGTCTGGCCGAAGCGGAGGCAATGGGCGACTTTAGTGTGTTCGTCGCCCCGGATGGGCAGGTCAGTTACGCTGACCTGCGCGACGATGCGGCGCTTTTGGCGCTAACGGCAGCGCGTGCAGCGCATTGCCGCACCGTCGCCTGTGACCAAACCCCGCCACGCCTGTCGGTTCGTGCCGATGCAACCATGCCCGCGGCACGGCTTGCAGGCCTGTTGCCCCAGTTTGCGGCAGCAGGTTTTGCAAATGTCGAGCTGGTTGCCCTGCCCGTCGTGCCAGAATGAGCAGCCGGGTGCAGGCCAGCATGGCGGTTTTCATCGCAGCCGGGTTGCACATTGGCGGCTTTGCGGCACTGCCCGACCTTGCCGGGGCGGCTGCATCAGGGGCCGGGGGCGAGCAAGCGACCACCATCGTGGCGTCAGACGGGCAGTTCAGCGATCTGGTGGCGATTTGGGATGCACCGCCACCGACTCTGGACGCCGTGGCCGACATCGCCATGCCATTGGCTGTGCCAGATGCTTTGCCCGACATCAGTTTTGCCCAGGATACAGCGCCCGTCGCGCCTGAGACTGCGCTGCCTGAATTGCCGGCCCAGATTGACGCGCCCGCCAAGGCTGACATCACAGTGCCGCGCCTGCAAGAATCGCCGAAACCAAAGACGAGCCCGGCCCCGGAAGAACCCAAGCCGGAACCTAAGACAAGTGCAAAGGCCAAACCCACCAAGACAGAGTCGAAGCCTTCAACGCCCAAGAAAAAGGTAGCCGCACCCGCGGCCGGGGGTGCCGTGGCGCAGAAAGCTGCGGGAGCGGGCGGTGGCGCATCGGCTGGCGAAGGTGGTTCGGCCAAAGCTGGCACGGTGTCAAAGGCCAAGGCAAAGGCGTTGAAAGCGGAGTGGGGCGCATCCATCCGGTCGAAGATCGAGCGGCGGAAAACCTATCCCAAAGCGGCCAAGGGCGCCTCTGGCACCGTAACAGTACGGCTGACAGTAGCAGCGTCGGGCGCGCTGAAAAGTGTCACCGTCACCTCTTCGTCAGGAAATGCTGCTTTGGACACGGCGGCTGTCAAGGCCGTGAAGGCCGCGGGCAGATTTCCTGCAGCGCCGAAGGGGCTGGCTGATGACAGCCACGGCTTTACCTTGCCAATGACATTTCAGCGCTGACCCGCGCAATATGAGGTGTGTCTGGCGGAGTGCCGAGCAAAGCGATCGCTCAGATGGGCCGGACCGTTGCACATCTGGCACTGGCCCGGCTCTTTTGCGCAGGGTTCAGCCGGGCGTGGACGATACACCCACTTGAGCAGGGCGCAGAAGCCGGTCGTGCAACATGAAGCCTTGGGTCATCACCTGAATGATCTGGCCAGCCTTAGTGCCCGGCACCGGTGCTTCGAACATCGCCTGATGCAACTGGGCATCAAACATATCGCCCGCAACGGGACTGATCGGCGTGACGCCATGCTTTGTCATCACGTTGGTCAGTTCGCGCAACGTCAACTCAACACCCTCGATCAGGGCGGCAGCCTGCGCGCGGGTTTCGTCGGTTGCCGACTCGAGAGCACGGCTGAGATTGTCGAACACGGGCAACAGATCGCGGGCCAGACGTGTGCTGCCATATTGCTCTGCCTCGCGCCGATCGCGGTCCGCCCGCTTGCGCGAATTTTCGGCATCAGCCAAAGCGCGCATGTAGCGGTCGCGCATTTCGTCGCGTTCTGCCTTCAGTGCCTCAAGCTCTGCTGCATCGATAAAGTCCTCGACTCCATCCAATTCAACCCCTTCCGGAATCGGTTGTTCCTGCGCCATCTTCGTCTTCCTTGTCTTTTGTCCGGCCTTGAACATCACTTGCCGCGGTCAGACACCAGCCGACCGACCAGCTGCGCCGTGTAATCGACAATCGGAACAATGCGCCCGTAGTTGAGTCGCGTTGGTCCGATCACGCCGACGGCGCCGATGATCTTTCGATCAGCGTTCATATAGGGAGAGACCACCAGAGAGGAACCCGAAAGTGAGAAAAGCTTGTTCTCGGACCCGATAAAAATGCGCACACCTTCGCCGGTCTCGGTCAGATCAAGGAATTCGGCGATGTCACGCTTGCGCTCCAGATCATCAAACAGGCTGCGAATGCGGTCAATTTCAGTGGCTTCGGTGGCGCCTTCTAGCAGGTTGGATTGACCACGCACGATCAGGCGCTCTCGCGCCTCGCCTGCATGTTCCCAGAGGGCGACGCCGCTTTCCACCAAGGCGCGCGCCAGCGAATCAATTTCTTGCCGCCGGCGGGTGATGTCCTGCGTGATTGTGCGGCGCAGGTCGCTGATCGTTTTCCCCTCAGCCAGCGCGTTGAGGAAATTTGCAGCCTCACGCATGGAGGACGGCGTTTGGCCCGGTGGGGGGGTGAACAAGCGATTTTCAACATGGCCATCGGCAAAGACAAGAACAACCAGCGCACGCTCGGGGGAGAGGCTGACAAATTCGATATGCCGGATCGGCGCTTCGTGTTTGGGCGACAGCACAAGGCTTGCGCCGCGCGTGATGCCGCTGAGCGCTGCGCCGACATGATCGAGCAGGGAATCAACATCCGAGTCGTTCCGACCCATGGTCGCATCGATCCGCTCACGATCCTCGGTCGAGACGGTGCCCACCTCGAGCAGGCCGTCGACAAACATCCGCAGGCCAAGCTGGGTCGGGATGCGGCCCGCAGAAATGTGCGGGCTGTCGAGCAGGCCCAGAAACTCCAGATCCTGCATCACGTTGCGGACAGTGGCGGCGGACACTTTCTCGGTCATCGCGCGGGTCAGCGTGCGGGAACCGACGGGATCGCCCGATGTCAGATACCCCTCGACGACACGCCGAAACACTTCGCGTGAGCGGTCGTTCATTTCCGAGAGAATCTTAGCGCCGTCGCTGGTCATGTGAGGGTCCATCAGAAATTGAAGCTTAGGCTGCAGATCGCAACCGTCAATCGGGGTTGCATCCTTGGCCCGCACGCGCATATCAGACCCGAGACCCATGAAAGGAAGACCCAATGCGCCCGTCTGGCCGGAAACTAAACCAAATGCGGCCGGTTTCAATCGAAACCGGAGTGATGCGGCACGCCGAGGGGTCTTGCCTGATCAAGATCGGCGATACACATGTGCTGTGTTCGGCTACCATTGAGGACCGCCCGCCACCGTTTCTGAAGAATACGGGTCTGGGTTGGGTAACGGCAGAGTATGGTATGCTGCCCCGTGCGACAAACAGCCGGACTCGGCGAGAGGCTGCCGCGGGCAAGCAATCTGGAAGAACACAGGAAATTCAGAGACTTATAGGCCGCGCTCTGCGGGCTGGCGTTGATCGCAGCGCTTTGGGTGAGCGCCAGATCGTGGTGGATTGCGATGTGATCCAGGCTGATGGTGGCACAAGGTGTGCGTCGATCACCGGGGGTTGGGTTGCTTTGCGGATGGCGGTCAATTCCTTGCTGGCATCTGGCGCCATTATCAGTGACCCAATCATGGACCATGTTGCTGCTGTATCTTGTGGCATTTATGCGGGTCAGCCTGTGCTTGATCTTGACTATCCTGAGGATTCTTCTGCCGGGACGGATGGCAACTTTGTCATGACTGGCCGCGGACGCCTGATTGAGGTTCAGATGTCAGCCGAAGGCGCAACATTTGCCCGGGACGAGATGCTGGGTCTTCTTGACTTGGCTGAGGCTGGATCTGCCGAATTGGTTGCAGCGCAAAAGGCGGCTTTGGGACAAGCCTGATGCGAAAGTTCTCGAGCGAAACACTCGTCATTGCCACTCATAATGCGGGCAAGCTTGAGGAGATATCGGCTCTAATCAGGCCATACGGGGTTGCTACGCGGTCTGTTGCGGAGTTTGGTTTGGTTGAGCCAGCGGAGACTGAAAGCACTTTTGTCGGCAACGCGCGGATCAAAGCGCACCATGCCGCGCAAGGGACGGGCTTTCCATCGCTTGCAGATGACTCTGGGGTTTGTGTGGCGGCCCTGAATGGCGCACCGGGCGTTTGGACCGCAGATTGGGCAGAAACACCAACTGGCCGCGACTTCGCGCAAGCCATGACACGGACATGGGCCGAGTTGGAAGCGGTTGGCGCTCCGTACCCTCGCCTTGCCGAGTTCCGATGCACGCTGGTTTTGGCTTGGCCTGATGGATCAGATGAGGTGTTTGAGGGGCGAATGCCGGGCCAGATTGTCTGGCCGATGCGCGGGACGCAGGGGCATGGTTATGATCCGATCTTCCAGCCCGACGGCTTTAGCATCACATTTGGTGAAATGGATCGCTGGCAGAAGAACGAGATCAGCCACCGCGCGGATGCTTTCCGAAAGCTGATTTCCGGCTGTTTCACGTGAAACATCACGATGAATCTTAGCCAGATGCGTCACAGCACAAAGGGGAAAGCACTCTCATGACCGAACGCTGGCAAGACGCAGGCTTTGGCCTTTACGTGCATTGGCCCTATTGTCTGGCCAAATGCCCCTATTGTGACTTCAACAGCCATGTAGCGCGCGAGGTAGATACAGAGGCGTGGACCAACGCATTTCTCGCTGAGCTGGACCGTTCAGCTGCTGAAACGACAAACCGGCGTCTTGCCAGCATTTTCTTTGGTGGCGGCACGCCATCCCTGATGCCGCCAAGCATGGTTGAAGCAATCATTGATCGGGCTTCAACGCTTTGGACGCCGGCCAATGATCTTGAGGTCACGCTGGAAGCAAACCCCACATCGGTCGAGGCAGCGAAGTTCCGGAGCTTTCGAGCGGCCGGGGTCAACCGGGTGTCGATTGGCATACAAGCCCTGAACGACAGCGATCTTCGGCGCTTGGGGCGCATGCATTCCAAGGAAGAAGCCATTCAGGCAATTTCTACTTCGCAGGATGTGTTTCAACGTACAAGTTTTGACCTAATCTACGCACGGCAAGATCAAACTCTGGTCGAGTGGGAGACCGAACTGCGTTTTGCGATCTCTCTGGCGGCAGAACATCTGTCTTTGTACCAATTGACCATTGAACCGGATACCGTGTTCGGCGAACGTTTTGAGCGTGGACTGCTGAAGGGCCTGCCGGGTGAAGACGCGTCAGCGGACATGTTTCTACTCACGCAGCAGGTCTGTGAAAGCCTTGGGCTGCCGGCTTATGAGGTGTCCAACCATGCAAGGCGAGGACATGAAGCGCGACACAACATCATTTATTGGCGCGGCGGGGACTACGTCGGCATTGGACCCGGCTCACATGGCCGGCTAACTCGCGCAGATGGCCGGAGGGTGGCTACGATTGGGGAAAAGGTTCCACTTTTGTGGCTTCAGAAAGTCCAAACCGAGCAAAACGGTGAGGTTGCGCGCGACAGTCTGAGCCTACGTGATCAGGCGGCCGAGTTCTTGGTCATGGGATTGCGGTTGGCCGAGGGCATCGACGGCAAAAGATTTTCCCAGCTGTTTGGTCAACCGCTGCCGAGCGCTGAGCTCTCCGAACTATCGAGTCTCGGCATGATCGAGATACATAACGATCGGATCGTAGCAACGACCAGCGGCAAGCTGATCCTGAATGCCGTTATCGAGAAACTGATGCCAGACTGGACAGTGCCTCCAATCAGCGCGCGAAATCGCGCGGTATGACCGACAGCACCTGGCAAAGCATGTCCAGTTGGTCCAAATCGCGGTAGGAAATGGAAAGCGTTCCGCCCTCGCCACTCGCTCCGTGACTGATCGTCACCATCATCCCAAGGTTTGCGGACAAGTCAGCCTCAATGGCTTTGGTGTCCGCATCCTTTTCTGACGCTGGACCTTCGGCCGATTTACGTCCAGCTTTCGGCTTTGTGGTGACCGCGCGTGCCAATTTCTCGGCTTCCCGCAC
Source organism: Rhodobacter sp. (assembly GCA_027484145.1). Classification (GTDB taxonomy): domain Bacteria; phylum Pseudomonadota; class Alphaproteobacteria; order Rhodobacterales; family Rhodobacteraceae; genus Pseudotabrizicola. The sequence continues at coordinate 533,333 of JAIXUH010000013.1, read as the reverse complement.
GGACATCTGGCTTGCGACTACCTTACGGGCCAGAGCAGAAGGATCAGCAGAACCAATCAAGGCCCGAGCATGGCCGGCGCTGATCTTTCCATGCCGGACCAAGGACAACACATCTTCCGGAAGCGACAAGAGCCGGAGCGTATTGGCGATATGACTGCGGCTTTTTGCCAACGCCTCTGCCAGTTTCTCTTGTGTATGGCCGAACCGATCCATCAGCTGCCGAAATCCCAATGCCTCCTCCACAGCATTGAGATCTGTGCGCTGGATATTCTCAATTATGGCAATTTCCAGCACTTCATCATCAGAAAAGCTACGTACAACCACAGGCACTTCATGAACCTGCGCCAACTGCGCTGCGCGCCAACGACGTTCTCCCGCGACGATCTCGTACTCACCGGGGGTTGATCGCGACCGAACGACGAGCGGCTGGATGATCCCTTTTGAAGCGATAGAGGCCGCAAGCTCCTGCAGCGCCTCTGCATCAAAGTCACGCCGTGGCTGGTTTGGGTTTGGGAAGATCTTCTCGACAGCAATCCGTGCCTCTGAAGTCGCGGCGCGGCCTTCAGTTCCAGCTGGTGCTGCATTTGAAAGGTTTACATCCGCCATCAAGGCGGAAAGGCCGCGCCCAAGGCCACGCCGTTCAGGTTTCTTTTCCACGTTATGATGCCTCTGCCTTTATCTTGTCCCGACCAGGATGACGCGCTACAATTTCAATCACCAGTTTCCGATAAGCCTCGGCACCCTTTGAGGCGGAGTCATAGGCCAACACCGGCAGCGCGAAAGACGGGGCCTCCGATACGCGCACATTTCTTGGAATCGTCGTCGCAAAGACCAATTCGCCCAAAGTAGACCGGACATCGGCCTCGACCTGCTGCGACAACCTGTTCCGACTATCCGTCATCGTTACAACGATTCCTTCGATCCGCAGATCCGGATTGGCGGTATGCCGGACATCCCGGATTGTCAGCATCAGTTGCGAGAGGCCCTCAAGGGCGAAGAACTCGCTTTGAAGTGGAACGAGGACAGAATGCGCCGAGACCAATGCGTTGACGGTCAAGAGTGACAGCGACGGCGGGCAATCGATGAGCATAAAGTCAAAGCCCAATGCCTGTGAAAGCGGTCCTCGAAGCGCATCATAGAGCAGGAACGACCGCTTCTCGTTTGCTACAAGTTCAATATCGGCAGAGGCAAGGTCCGAATTTGCCGGACAAATCCAGACATTTGGAACACTTGCCGGTCGCACGAGTTCAGCCAATGCTGCGTGCTCCAGCAAGAGATCATAACTGGTACGCTCCCTGTCCGCTATGTCAACGCCAAGGCCAGTTGACGCATTCCCCTGAGGGTCAAGATCAACCACGAGCACCCTATAGCCGAGTTCAGCCAAGCCGGCAGCAACGTTGATCGTTGTTGTTGTCTTTCCCACGCCGCCTTTCTGGTTCGCCACAGCGATCACCCTCGGCCCCTTCGCATGTAAGTCAACCGGCATGGCGGATATTCCTCAAGCACAGGATGGATGCCTCTGGATCTGTGACGCTTGGGACGATCGCTGCATCAAACGACCACTCTCTTTGTGCATCACCGAACTCTTGTTGGTACTGTGCGCCCTTTGGGAAGATACCAATCCCGTCCGGGCGCATATGGACAGCACTGAAAGCACAAAGCTGAGATAGCGGTGCGAGCGCTCGTGCTGAAATGACATCCGCGCCGAGAGGTTTCACGTCTTCAATTCGCGAATGAATAACCCGCGCATTCAGAGAAAGTATTCGTGCCACTTCTCTCAAGAATGCCGCCTTTCTGCCATCCGCCTCAACGAGAATCACCTCGGGCCTGCCCTTGGTCTCCGTTGCCAGGATGGCAATCACGATCCCTGGGAAACCACCGCCACTGCCTAAGTCAACCCAGCGATTTACCGCAACGTCCGGGATGGCGTAGAGCTGAGCCGAGTCACGAAAATGCCGTTCGCCCAAATTCAGCAAGCTTTGCCTTGATACGAGATTGATGCTGGGGTTCCATTTTTCGACCAGGTCCGCATAACTTCTCAGTCGCTGGCCTGTTTCACGTGAAACAATTGGCTGTCCAACCCACATACGACCGCCTAACCCGCCGCGCGTTGTCCGGAAGCCTTCCGAACATTCGCCAGTATCAATGCCAACGCTGCGGGCGTCATTCCTTCGATACGAGCAGCCTGCCCAAGAGACGCAGGGCGCACTGTGGTGAGTTTGACTCTAAGCTCTGTCGACAGGCCAGATAGAGCTGCAAAATCAAGGCCTAAAGGAATCAACACCTGCTCATCGCGACGGAGCCGATCCACCTCATTCTGTTGCCGATCAAGATATCTGGTATAGATCGAATCTCTTCTGATCTGCTCAAATGTCTCTGCATCAAGCAAGGACAGCTCGGGCAATATCGAAAACAACAGTTCACTGTCCAGATTTAGGCCCCCGATCACGTCTAGCGCGGTTCGCGTCTGACCGTTGCTGCTCACTTTCACGCCAAAGTGCACAAGTTCCTTCTGTGACACCTGTTTGCGTGTCAATGCTTCGCGCACTTCTGCCAGCTTGTGCATTTTTGTTTCAAAGTTGCGCAGACGGTCTTGGCCCACGCAACCCAACTCTATCCCCATCTTCGTCAGACGCTGGTCAGCATTATCTGCCCTCAAGTGTAGCCGATACTCTGCCCGCGACGTAAACATCCGGTACGGTTCCGTGACGCCATGCGTTGTAAGATCGTCGATCATGACACCGATGTAGGAGTCAGTTCTTGCAAACATCGGCGGCGGTTCGCCCTTTGCCCGCATTGCTGCTGCCAACCCCGCCACCAATCCTTGCGCAGCGGCCTCTTCATACCCCGTCGTACCGTTGATCTGCCCGGCAAGATAGAGGCCAGGACAGGAACGCAACTCTAGCGACGTTGTTACATTTCGCGGATCAAAAAAGTCATACTCGATAGCGTAAGCAGGTTGCAGAATCGCTACATTCTCCAAGCCCTCAATGCTCCGCACATATCTCTCCTGGACCTCAATTGGCAAAGACGATGAGATTCCATTGGGATAAACTGTATGATCGTCCAAGCCTTCGGGCTCAAGAAACACCTGATGGCTCGTTTTGTCCGAGAACCGAACGACCTTATCTTCGATGGATGGGCAATAGCGCGGGCCGACACCTTCGATATGTCCGCCATACATGGCCGATCGGTGCAGGTTGGACCGAACGATATCATGCGTCCGTTCATTGGTGTGCGTTATTCCACAGTCGATCTGTCGGACCAGCGGTCCCTTACTCATGAACGACAGCATTGTGGGATCGCTGTCAGCCGACTGCCGCTCAAGTCGCTGCCAATCTATCGTCCGCCCGTCCAAACGAGGGGGCGTTCCCGTCTTTAGACGTCCATGGGCGAGACCCATATCATTGAGCCTATCAGCAAGACGCCTCGATGCCGGGTCGCCCATGCGCCCACCCACTTTGCGCGCGTCACCAATGTGCATCAAACCATTCAGAAAAGTCCCGGCAGTTAGAATCACAGAATACGACATCAGGCTTACGCCGTCTGCCAGAGTCACGCCCACGCACCGACCACCGTCAATCAGAAGGTCTGCGACCTCTCCTTCGATCACATGAAGATCCCTCTGATCGGAAAGCAAGTCTTGAACAGCATTCCGATACAATGCTCGGTCCGCTTGGGTCCGTGGTCCTTGCACTGCCGGGCCCTTCCGGCGGTTAAGCAATCGAAACTGGATGCCGGCACGATCAGCCGCTCGGCCCATTACCCCATCCAGTGCATCAATCTCACGAACAAGATGGCCCTTACCCAAACCGCCAATTGCCGGGTTGCAGGACATGACACCAATGGATGCGGCCTTCATCGTAATCAAGGCGGTCGCTGCACCTGTGCGCGCAGCCGCTGCAGCCGCTTCCGCACCTGCATGGCCACCTCCAACCACAATGACATCGAATTGTTTCACGTGAAACATCCTATTTCCCGATACAAAAGCTGGCGAAGATTTCGCCCAGAACTGTCTCTACCCCAATCCGGCCAACCAGCATTTCCAAGGCCTGAATCGCCGACCTTACATCTGCCGATATCAGTTCGGCTTGGACACCGCCGTCATATAACCACCTTTGTGCTGATTCCAAAGCGGCAGTCGCGGAAGAAAGCGCGTGTCGCTGCCGTTCTCTGATCAACACACCCGGGTTTGCTGCCATTGTTCCAAGCCGTGCGCTGATTTCCGCCAGCAGTAGATCCAGACCCAGGCCAGTGTGGCTCGAGATTGCTCCAACACGCGGTTGCAAATCTGCTTTGGACCCAACAATCATGTCCGCCGGACCAACGACACAATCCGGAGTCGGGTCTTCCGGCGCGACAAGCCAAAGTCTTACATCGGCCCTCTCCGCTCGTCGCCTCGCACGCTCCACCCCAACCTGCTCAACTTCGTCCTGCGTCTCACGCAATCCTGCAGTGTCCAGCAACGTCACCGGTAGACCGTCCAAGTCCATGCGAACTTCGATGATATCCCGCGTCGTTCCAGCCACAGACGATGTAATCGCTACATCGCGACCAACCAAGGCATTCAAAAGACTGGATTTTCCTGAATTTGGCGCCCCAATGATCGCCACCTCAAAGCCATCCCGAACTCGCTCAGCCACCCGAGCGCCAGCCAATTCCTTTCGGAATGCCGCGAGAAGGCTGTCCAGAATGGTGCCCACCTCAGGCGTCACGTCCACCGGAACATCCTCATCGGCGAAATCAATGCTGGCCTCGATCAACGCCAACGCGCGGATAAGATCGCGCCGCCACAATTCTGTTCGTTCCAGCAGCGCTCCTGACAATACACGCTGTGCTTGCCGCCGCTGGGCTTCTGTCTCGGCATCGATCAGGTCAGCCAAAGCTTCAACCTGAGACAGATCCATCCGGCCGTTTTCCAGTGCCCTGCGCGTAAACTCTCCAGCCAGTGCTGGACGCAAGCCCTCAACACGACCCAAAGCCTTGACGACCGCACTCAACACAGCTGCACTGCCATGCATCTGCAACTCGACAACATCTTCACCCGTGAAGCTCTGCCCCTTCGGAAAATAAAGGACGATCGCCTCATCCAGAACGTCGCCATCGCACTGCAGGACCCGCAGCGCTGCATGCCGTGGTGGTGGAAGGGCGACACCAAGTGCCAGCAGACCATCTGGCGCGGCAGGTCCCGAAATCCGAACGACTGCGACCCCGGCTTTTCCACGAGCCGTGGCCAATGCGAATACTGTCTCCGCCATAAATCCCCTCTGCGCCTGCTCTCAGGCTTCAGGTGTTCATCGAATCGAAGAACTCGCCGTTTGTCTTGGTCTGTTTCAACTTGGTCAGCAGGAACTCGATGGCATCGGTCGTTCCCATAGGGTTCAAAATCCGGCGCAGCACATAGGTCTTTTGCAGATCGACCTTTTCCACCAACAGATCTTCCTTACGCGTGCCCGATTTGAGAATATCGATGGCCGGGAACACCCGCTTGTCTGCAACCTTGCGGTCCAGAACAATCTCGCTGTTTCCGGTGCCCTTGAACTCTTCGAAAATCACTTCGTCCATCCGGCTGCCCGTATCGATCAGGGCCGTCGCGATAATCGTCAGCGAACCACCTTCTTCAATGTTCCGCGCCGCCCCGAAAAACCGCTTGGGTCGTTGCAGTGCGTTCGCATCCACGCCACCCGTCAGAACCTTGCCACTGGATGGAACAACTGTATTGAAGGCCCGGCCCAGACGCGTGATCGAATCCAGCAAGATGACGACATCACGCTTGTGCTCGACAAGCCGCTTGGCCTTTTCAATCACCATTTCTGCTACGGCAACGTGGCGGGTGGCTGGCTCATCGAAGGTCGATGAAACCACTTCCCCCTTCACGCTACGCTGCATGTCGGTCACTTCTTCCGGGCGTTCGTCAATCAGCAAGACGATCAGATAGCATTCCGGGTGGTTGGTCGCCACAGAATGGGCAATGTTTTGCAACAGCACGGTTTTGCCCGTGCGCGGCGGCGCCACGATCAAGGCGCGCTGACCCTTGCCGATCGGGCAAACCAGGTCGATGATCCGGGCAGACCGGTCCTTGACGGTCGGGTCCTCGATTTCCATTTTCAGCCGCTCATCCGGATAAAGCGGCGTCAGGTTATCAAAATGCACCTTGTGGCGCGCGCGCTCTGGATCATCAAAGTTGATCTTCGTGGCCTTGATCAAGCTGAAATATCGCTCGTTCTCGCGCGGCGCCTGAATGACACCCTCTATCGAATCGCCCGTTCGCAGGCTGAACTGACGAATCATCTCAGGCCCGACATAGATATCGTCCGGACCCGGCAGATAGTTCGCCGAGGGCGACCTCAGGAACCCGAACCCGTCCTGCAACACCTCCAGAACGCCATCGCCACCGATCTCGAAGCCTTCTTCCGCATGTTCCTTCAGAATCTGGAACATCATCTCGCCCTTACGCATCGACGGGGCGTTCTCGATTTCCCACTCCTCTGCCATCGCCAGCAGGTCAGCGGGTGTCTTGGCCTTCAGATCGGCAAGATTAAGGCGTTCAACGCTCATCAGATCGTCCTCAAACACACCTGCCGCAGTGGCCATGTGCTTCAATGTCATAAATGGGAGGTGCAGTGGACCGGACGGTCCCGCAGCACTGTCCCTACACCGCAGATGGCGTCCAAGTCAATCCGGCCCGCTGTTCGTCGGCAAAAGTCGCGGTTCCTACCACTTCACGATCACGGAAAACACGATCAGCAGCATAAGCAAGGTCGGAACCTCGTTCATCATTCGGTATTGTCGGCCGGTCAACCTGTTCGTGCCAGGCATAAAGTCTTTGCGGCGCAGTCCCAGCCAGTGATGAAACCACGTCATCCCCAGCACAGCCACCGCTTTCGTCCAGGGCCAGACGCTGGACCAATCCACGATCCCGGGCGTCATCACCAAAGCCAGACCGAAAACCCACGTCGTCGCCATGGACGGGTTCATGATCGCGCGCAGCAACCGCCGCTCCATCGTCTGAAACAAGCTGTCCGTGGCGCTTCCTCGTTCGACAACCTCAACATGGTAAACGAACAAGCGCGGCAGATAGAACAGCCCTGCCATCCAGGCAATCACCGAAACCACGTGCAGCGCTTTCACCCAAGGATACCAGTCAGCCAGCAGATCGGTCATCAGTCCACCCTCCGTTTCCTTCTCTCTATTAAGAAGAGAAAGAAAAAGGAATGATGTTGTAGACCCTGTGGATAGGGGGAAAGATCGGATATCCACGGTATCTGTCCACATGAAACGGCAGGTGGATAACTCCGTGGAGAAGTAGCCTTTCCTGTGGATAGAACACAGAAGGTTATTTTCTATCAGATACTTAGGATTGGCGAACTTTTGCCGGACTTAACCCCTCTTTCTGTCGATTTGGCCAGAAATCGACATCGTCCACAATAGCCTGCCGTCTGCGTCCACAGGTGGATAGTCGCCTTGGGCGTCTTGACAAACGCCCGTCCTCCACCACCCTCACGCATCGGGATAGACTTGCCACCAATATACCTTTGTGAACAAACAGTGCATATCCACAGAATGGTCCGCCATGGTTTTGCTGCTTGCCTCTGCGTCAGACATCCGTCTTTCCCTGCTGCGTGCCGCCGGAGTCGCGGTCGAGGCGCAGCCTGCGCGCATCGATGAGACGACGATCCTCACCGCACTTCAGGCCGAGGGCGCCCGCCCGCGCGATATTGCCGATACTCTTGCGGAAATGAAGGCGCGTAAAGTTTCGGACCGCGTTCTTGACCGCCTGCCCGAGGCGTTCATCCTTGGCTGCGATCAGGTGCTCGATTTCGAAGGGCAGGTCTGGCAGAAACCGCAAACACCGGATGATGCCCGCCACCATCTGCAAACCCTGCGCGCAAAGCGCCACAAACTCCTGTCCGCCGCCGTTCTCTACCATCGGGGCGAGCCTGTGTGGCGTTATGTCGGAGAGGTGCGATTGACCATGCGTCAGGTCAGTGATCACTACATCGACTCTTATGTCAGCCGGAACTGGGACGGCATCCGCCATTGCGTTGGCGCCTATAAGCTCGAGGAAGAGGGCGCGCGGCTCTTTTCACAGATCGATGGCGATTATTTCACCGTTCTTGGCCTTCCTCTTCTGCCGCTGCTTGGCTACCTTTCGGACAGAGGTGTCCTGCCATCATGACCGAACTTGCCCGTATCCCCTTGGCTGGTGTGATCGGCCATCCGATTGCCCACAGCCGCTCTCCCGCGCTGCACGGCTATTGGTTGCGTCGCTATGGTATCAAGGGTCACTACATCCCGATGGATGTCACCCCTGCCGATCTGGCTCATGTGCTGGGAACCTTGCCAAAGCTGGGCTTTGTTGGTGTGAACATCACCATTCCGCACAAGGAGGCGATCCTTGGCATCGCCGACATCATCACGGACCGCGCTGCGCTGATCGGTGCGGCCAACACGCTGATCTTTCGCAAGGATGGCCGCATCCACGCTGACAATACCGATGGTGCGGGGTTTATCGCCAATCTGCGCCAGCGCGCCCCGTTCTGGAACCCGGCCGCTGGTCCAGCAGCGGTTTTGGGGGCCGGCGGCGCCGCCCGCGCGGTTGTCGCCGCCCTGATCGAGGTTGGTGTCCCCGAAGTTCACATCGCCAACCGCACCCGGCCAAGGGCCGAGGCGCTTCGCTCGGATTTTGGCGCAAAGATCATCGTGCACGAATGGGTCCAGGCCGCCAATATGCTGGACGGTGCTGCCACCGTGGTGAACACCACTTCGCTTGGCATGACGGGAAAGCCTGATTTCCGGGTGCCGCTTGATGCGCTGAACCCGCGCGCCGTTGTCACTGATCTGGTCTATGCTCCGCTGATGACGCAGTTTCTGATCGAAGCGGCGGCTATGGGCTGCACGGTGGTTGATGGCCTTGGCATGCTGCTGCATCAGGCCGCACCGGGGTTTGAACGCTGGTTTGGTATCCGCCCCGAGGTTGATGACGCCACGCGCCATGCGGTTCTGGGCGCATGACGCTGCCGTTCCGTCTTGGCCTGACCGGCTCTATCGGCATGGGAAAATCTACGACAGCAGCCCTTTTTGCCGCCGAAGGCATCCCTGTGTGGGATGCTGATGCAGCGGTGCATCGGCTCTATGCCGCAGGTGGCGCCGCGGTCGCCCCGGTTGCCGCACTCTGCCCCGCAGCACAAATCGGCGGCGCAATCGACCGTGGTGCCCTGAAGTCATGGATCGCGCAACAGCCCGGTGCCTTGGCGCAGATCGAAGCTGTAGTTCATCCGCTCGTCTCGGACGACCGCGCGCAGTTTGCGGCAGGGGTAACGGCAGATATGGCCGTCTTTGACATTCCCTTGCTGTTCGAAAAGGGCACCGAAGAGACGATGGATGCCACCCTGTTGGTCACAGCCCCGCCTTCGGTTCAGCGCGCCCGAGTTCTGGCCCGGCCTGGCATGACAGAGGAACAGTTTGCACTGATTCTGTCGCGGCAAATGCCAGACGGCGAAAAACGGGCGCGTGCGACTCATGTTGTCGAAACCCTGTCTATCGACAGCACCCGCGCCTATGTTCAGGCCCTGATCGCCCATATACGGAACCAGCATGCGTGAAATCGCTCTTGATACCGAAACCACCGGGTTCGAACCTTCCGAAGGACACCGGATTGTCGAAATCGGGGCGGTCGAACTGTTCAACCATCTGCCCACAGGCCGCACCTATCACCAATACATCAACCCGCAGCGCCTGATGCCGAAAGAGGCATTCGAAGTACATGGTCTGGGCGATGATTTCCTGCGCGACAAGCCTCTGTTCCGCGATGTCGGGCAGGCCTTTCTCGACTTCATTCAGGATGCCAAACTGGTCATCCACAATGCTGCCTTCGATATGAAGTTCCTGAACCATGAGCTAAAGTCTGCCGGGTTTCCCGGCCTACCCTCGGATCGCGCGATTGATACACTGATGATCGCGCGCAGCCGTTTTCCGGGCTCGCCCGCATCGCTCGATGCCCTGTGCCGCCGCTTTGGCATCGACAATTCCATGCGCGAAAAGCACGGCGCCTTGCTCGATTCCGAGATTCTGGCCGAGGTATATCTGGAACTTGTCGGCGGGCGGCAGCCAGACTTTGCCCTGTCGTCGGCAACTGCCACATCCGGGCGCAAGGACGCGGCTGGTCTGGCCAGCCCCGGTGAATGGCGCCCGCGCCCCCGCACCGTCGCATTGCCCCCTCGCCTGACCGAAGACGAAGCTGCCGCGCACAACGCCTTTGTGGCCAAGCTGGGCGAAGCTGCGATCTGGAACAAGCGGACCTGAATGAAAACAGCCGGCCTCTGCGGACCGGCTGCAAAGGTCAAGTGTCAACAGCCTCAGTTCGGCTGGCTTTGTGGTGCTTGCGCCTGTGCTTGCGCACGGCGGGCCATCTCTTGGCGATACAGCGAGAGATAATCGACCGTATCAATGTTCAGCGGCGGGAAGCCGCCGTCACGCGTCACGTCAGAAATGATGCGCCGGATGAACGGGAACAGCAGGCGCGGGCATTCGATCAGCAGGAAGGGATGCAGCTGTTCGTCGGCCACGCCTTCGACATGGAAGATTCCTCCGTAATCGACTTCCAGCAGGAACAGGGTATCGCCCGTCGCCTTGTTCTTCGATGTCACCTTGAACTTCTGGATGACCTCGAACTGGTGGTCAACGGGCCGCTTGCGCGCGTCCAGACTGACCTGCACCTGAATGTCGGGCTGAACCTCTCCGCTGACCAGACCTTTCTGGGCAACCATGTTTTCGAACGACAAGTCGCGGACGAACTGCGCCAGAACCTGCATGCGGATCTGAGGCTGGGCCTGCGGCGCGGCGCCATTTTCCTCGGCCATCTGTGGAAACTCCCTGAAAACTCGCTTTGCGGCGTTCCTAGCAGGTTGCTCGGCCTGCCTCAATGCCGAGTCCAGCCTGATGGCCCGCGTGGTGGCGGGTTTTCCTCCACCTCAAAGAATTCTCCGTCAATCACGTTCGCATCGGGCCTGCGACCCTCGCTCTGGGCCTGCGGCCTTGTGGCAAAGCCCTGCATCTGGACCCGCGCTCCAAGACGGCCGATCAAGGCGCGTCGAACCGCGGGAACCAGCAGGATAAGCGCCAGACTATCCGTGAAAAAGCCGGGAATGATCAGCAGGACCCCTGCCAGCACAATCAGGGCGCCATGCGCTGCAGTGGAAAGAGGGTCCCGAATCTGCCCCATGTCGCGGCGAAGGTCTGCGACGGCCCGCATACCTTGCCACCGGATCAGTCCTACCCCGGCAAAAGCGGCCAGAACCACCAAGGCCAGCGTGGGCAGCAGCGTCAGCCAGCCGCCGACCAGCACGAAAAGTGCAATCTCGATCAGCGGCAGGACAAGAAGAGGGGCGAAAAGCCACATGGATGGCCTCCATCACAGGTGTTTGCAGGCTGGGCGGTTTACAGGCCACCCCCCCCGCCCTACATAAGGTGCTGAAATCCAACTTACCAACCCCCCGCGTTCGTTGGCGGAACAATCTGCCAGCCTGAGGTTCTCGATGAATTCTTCTCTGATTCAGCTTCTTGTTCTTGCCGGGATCGCGATTTTCCTGATCCTGAAACTTCGTTCCGTTCTGGGAACGCGCGAAGGCTTTGAAAAGCCGCCCGTTCCGCTGGAGGAACTGCGCCCGCGCGTCAAACGCGACTTCGAAGTGATCGAAGGCGGGCCTGACCGTGACATCACGGATCACGTCGCAGATGGGTCGGATGCCGCAAAGGCCCTTGCCGCCATGAAAATCGCCGAACCGGGTTTTTCGGTGAACACCTTCCTGCAAGGGGCACGCGGCGCCTATGAGATGATCCTGATGGCCTTTGAGCGCGGCGAACTGGACCAGATTCGCCCGTTCCTTGAGGATGAGATCGAAGCCGCATTTGCGCAGGCGATCAACGCGCGTGAGGCCGAGGGTCTGACGGTTGACGCCAAGTTTGTCGGCCTTAAGGAAATGGCGTTGCATTCGGCGACCTTTGACCGCACCACAAAACGTGCGGAAATCTCGGTGCGCTATGTGGGCGAACTGACCTCGGTTGTCCGCAACAAGGCGGGCGAAATCGTTGAGGGCAGCACGACCGAGGTGAAGCGTCAGCGCGATGTCTGGACCTATGCCCGCGTGATGGGCGCGTCAGACCCGAACTGGCAGCTATCCGCCACTGGCGACTGACAGCGCCGGGAATGCGCCGTGCCACACTCGCCTTTGCCTTTGGAAGCGCGCTGATGGCCGCCATACCCGCCGCTGCCCAGGTCCTGACTTTTGCCGATCTAGACCGGTGGGCGGAAGATGACCACCGCGCAGCGCTTGATACGTTTCGCGTCACATGCCAGCAGATGCGCGAACCCGACTGGACGCCGCTGTGCAACCTTGCCGTCGATGCCGGCGGCAGCGATCTGTCGGCGCGGCAATTCTTTGAGTTGTTCTTTCGCCCTGTGGTGATCGGCACGCCGCCGGCGCTGTTCACCGGCTATTATGAGCCTGAGCTGAAAGGGTCGCTGACGCGCACCCCGCGCTATGCCTATCCCTTGTATCGCAAACCCCCGGAACTGCAGGATGGCGCGGTGTGGCACCCGCGATCTGCCATTGAAGGCGGGTTGTTGCGCGGCCGCGGGCTGGAACTGGTCTGGCTGGATGACCCGGTCGAGGTTTACTTTCTGCAGGTCCAAGGATCCGGCCGCATTCGCCTTCCCGATGGCGAGGTGATGCGCGTCGGCTATGGGGGCAAGAACGGGCAGCCCTATCGGTCTATCGGGCAAGCGCTTCTGGCGCGGGGCACGCATTCCATGGCCGATGTGTCGGCGCAGGATATCAAGGCATGGGTCCGCGCCAACCCGCAGGCAGGCCGAGAGCTTCTGAATTCGAACCCGTCGTTCGTGTTCTTCCGCAAGTTGGATGATCTGCCCGCTGATCTGGGGCCGATCGGGGCCATGGGCCGATCCATCACCACGCTGCGGTCGGTGGCTATTGATCCGGATTTCACACCGCTTGGTGCGCCCGTCTGGATTGAAAAGGACGGCATCAGCCCGATGCGCCGACTGATGATCGCGCAAGACACAGGTGGTGCTATCAAAGGCGCGCAACGCGCCGACATCTTTTATGGCACGGGTCTTGATGCGGGCGAAGCTGCCGGTCGGATCAAGGATGGCGGGCGCATGGTCGTGCTTTTGCCAATCGACCGTGCCTATGCCATGCTGCCGGACGGTGGCTGATGGCCCGCCGCCGACATCTGCGCCCCGAGGAAGAGGATCTGTGGCGGTCGGTGGCCCGTACTGCCAGACCGATGCATTCCAATGGCCCGGCCATTCTGGCCCGCAACGAACAGGCGGCAGAGCCAAACCCCTTTCACCCGAAAGAGCCAACACAGGCCATCGTATCTGCCCGCCTGCCGAGCTTTCGTCTTGGTGAAAAGGCCAAAGCTGCCACAGGCCACAATCTGGCGCCAACGCTGTCTGAAACCCTTGCCCATGCCCCGGTGCAGATGGATGCCAAGGCCTATGGCCGGATGACGCGTGGCAAACTGGTGCCCGAGGCCCGGATCGACCTGCACGGCATGACACTTGCCGAAGCGCACCCGGAGCTGATCCGTTTCATTCTGAACGCCCATTCGGCAGGCCTGCGGCTGGTGCTGGTCATCACCGGAAAGGGCAAGGCAAAGCCCGATCACGGCCCGATTCCACAGCGTATTGGCGCCCTGCGCCATCAGGTGCCGCAATGGCTGCGGTTGCCGCCGCTGGGCCCGACGGTGCTGCAGGTTGCTGAAGCGCACCTGAAGCATGGCGGCGCAGGTGCCTACTATGTCTACCTCAGACGCGGCCGCTAGCGGGCGGTGCCAAGGTCAGCCACGGGCCGCAGGATGATTTGCGTGGCGTTCTGCACCGTCAGCACCGCCCCCGGCAGCAACCCGGTTCTTGCGGCGCGGTCAGCATCAAGGGCGGCATCAACCGACAAAATCCCGTCCAGCAGACGCAGCAGGCTTGGTGAATCCCCAAGATTGAAATGACCCGTCCCCTCACTGAATGCGGCTGTATCAAGGAAGGTAATCGGCAGGTTCTCGACCTGAGTCAGATCGGTCAATGTTCCAAGCCGGTCTTTCTGGCCTGTCAGGCGGGCTGACAGCTTCAGGATGCGGTCGCGTTCAGACGAAAAGATGACAAAGGGTTGCGGCAGTTGCGGAATGGCTTTGGCCTGCGCCCGAAAGACGTCCACATCAATGTCTGGTGAAATCAGCACCACGCCACCAATCCGGCTCATCACGCCGCTGCGCCCGCGAATGGCGATCTGGCGCAATGTTTCCATCATCAGGGCGCTGCCCATGGAGTGCGCCACCAGAACCACACGGCGCGCGCCTGCCCGTTCAATTTCGTCAATCAATTCCTCTAAACCGTCCCGCGCAAACAGCGCCGAGTCGCGGTCATAGACATAGCCAAGGGGTTGCGCAGCCGATGGCCAGGAGTAGTGCACAACCGCCCCCGGCAACTCCAGATCATGTGCCATCTGGGCGATCCGGTAGAGTCCCTCGGAAAACGTGTTGTTAAAGCCGTGCACGAAGACAATCGCCTCACCACCGTTCTGGCGCAGGGCATCTGCAAGATCTGCCCGAAAGGCAGCGCCCGCTGGGTAGCGCACGGCGGATGTCGTCAGAAACTGGGTCTTGGGATCGGGTTTTCCACGGCGCGGCGGCCACGAAATCTCGCCCACCTTGCGGTCTGGCGGCACAGAAATGTCATACCTGCCGAAAGACATGGTATCGACGCGCGACCCGTCAAATTCGCCGGTTTCTGACCGACCGCGTGTGGTGCCAACAAACACCGGGCGCACCTGCCCCACATCCACAGCCTCGGGCATGACCATAAGTTGCCCGCGGGGCGAGCATGACGCAATCATCACGAAGATCAGAAAAGCATGAAGGGCACGCGCCACGGCAAATTCCCGGCAATATGGATGCCGCGACCCTTTACCCAGCCCGCGCCATGGTCAAGGGCAGCGATCAGCCCAGACGGGGCATATCCGCCGAAAGTGATTACAGAACGTAACGCGACAAATCGGTTGACCGCGCAAGCGCACCCACGTTCGTTTCAACAAAGGCAGCATCCACCGTGACGGTATCACCGGACCGGTCGGGCGCAGTAAAGCTCAATTCTTCGAACACGCGTTCCAGAATGGTGTAAAGCCGCCGCGCACCAATGTTTTCCACACTTGCGTTCACTTCGGCGGCAATGCGCGCCAATGCGGCGATGCCGTCTTGGGTAAAGCTAACCGAAACCTGTTCCGTTGCCATCAACGCCGCATATTGGCGCGTCAACGCATTGTCAGTTTCGGTCAGGATGCGGACAAAATCCCCTTCGGTCAGCGGCTTCAACTCGACCCTGATCGGCAGACGGCCCTGCAGTTCTGGCAACAGGTCCGACGGTTTGGCAATATGAAACGCGCCGCTGGCGATGAACAGGATATGGTCGGTCTTGACCGGCCCATATTTGGTCGAAACGGTGGTGCCTTCGATCAAGGGAAGCAGGTCACGCTGCACGCCTTCGCGGCTGACATCGGCGCCGCGTGCATCGGCGCGGGCACAGATCTTGTCGATCTCATCCAGAAAAACGATGCCATTTTCCTGTACCGCTTCAAGTGCTACGGCCTTGACCGCCTCATCATCCAGCAGTTTGTCAGCCTCTTGGCTGATCAACAGCTCATAGCTGTCGGCCACGGTCACCTTTTTGCGGACCGTGCGCCCGCCAAAGGCCTTGAACAGGTCTTGCAGGCCCTGCATCTGCATTTCCATGCCCTGCCCGCCCATCGGCATTGCAAACGGGCTTGCGGTCTCGGCGATATCCAGTTCGATCTGCGTGCCGTCCAGCTCGCCCCGCCGCAGTTTCTGGCGGAACATTTCGCGCGTTTGTTCGCGCGCGTCCTTGCCAGCCAGCGCCTCGATCACGCGGTCCTCGGCCGCCTTTTGCGCCCGCGCCTTCACGTCGTCACGCATGCGCGTGCGGGTATCCACCATCGCCGCATCCACCAGATCGCGGATGATGCTGTCCACATCGCGGCCGACATAGCCCACTTCGGTGAATTTCGTCGCCTCGACCTTCAGGAACGGCGCGCGGGCCAGTTTTGCCAGACGGCGGCTGATCTCGGTCTTGCCCACGCCGGTCGGCCCGATCATCAGAATGTTTTTCGGGTAAACCTCATCGCGCAGGTCATCGCCCAACTGCTTGCGCCGCCAGCGGTTGCGCAGCGCCACGGCCACGGCCCGCTTGGCATCGGCCTGCCCGATGATGAAGCGGTCAAGCTCGGATACGATCTCGCGCGGGGTCAGGTTGGTCATGTTTTGCTCCCAAAGGGGGGAAGGCGGTCTTTGCCGGGAAACTCTGGCAAGGCCCGCATCAGGGCAGAACGCAGGCGGTCCCACTGCGCCCCAAGAAACACAAGGCCGAACCCAAGGAACACGATCACAAGGGCAGACCCATCGAAGAGTGAAAAGATCAGCGCAACCGCATAGACCACGCCCGACACCAGAAAAGACCGACGGTCAATCACGATGGCAATGGCCGCGATGAACAAAAGAAAGGTCAGCAGCAACAGCTTTGACCCTTCGCCGCCCGCATCAAGCAACCGCAAGGCCACCGTGTTCACGATCGCCGGTGCAGCCACCACATGCAGCCAAAAGCCGGTTGTGGACCGGGTGGATACGCGGTGCGGGTCTGACATATCGAACCGCATGGCCAGTGCAAAGGTGGCCAGACCAAAGACGATCGACAGCAAAGCCATCGGCCCTTCGGAAGACATGTGCAGCAAGGTCATGCCATCGGGTGGCAGAACACCCCGTGCAGCAAGCAGCGACCACACGGTGCCAAAGCCTGCCGTTGCGATGATCGCCGCCGCAAATGGCACGCGGAACACGCGGTAATGCCCCAGCATCACCACAAAAACGGTGCCCCAACCCAGCGCCGAGGCGACCAGCAAACCCACACCGGCCAGTTGCGCAAGGGCAAGGCCCATGACCCCCGCCGTCATGGCCACCATGATCGACAGGGCAATGCTGGGTGCGATCATCCGCCGTGTGAGGGTGAAGTACCGCTGCACCCAGGCCAGCCCGGCGAGTGTTATGGCGGCAATCAAAATGGTATCGGCCCCGGCTGGGGAAAAAACCTCGGCCCCAAAGGCGGCGGACAGGATCACCCAACCGGTGAACAGAATGGTCAGACCAATGACGATAAAGACCTCGTTGAACCCCTTGAACAGAACAAAGGGCTCTTCGCCGGGCTCGACTCCGTCGCGGGCCTGCCGCCGCGCAGCGGCCATCGCCATCAGACCGGCGGCCTGCGCCTCGGTGATCATCCCGCGCTGAACGGCAGCGCGCAAATCCTGTGGCTCGATCATTTTGCGCTGACCCGTTCCACGGTCAGATTGCCGTTGGTGTAAACACAGATGTCGGCCGCAATCGCCATCGCCTTGCGCGCCACATCCTCGGCGGGCAGGTCTGTCGTCATCAGGCCCCGGGCGGCGGCAAGGGCAAAGTTGCCGCCCGATCCGATGGCCGCCACGTCATGCTCGGGTTCCAGCACATCTCCGGCACCGGTAATTACGTAAAGCTCGCGCCCGTCGGTCACGATCAGCATGGCCTCAAGGTTGCGAAGGTATTTGTCCATCCGCCAATCCTTGGCCAGATCAACGCAGGCGCGCGCCAACTGGCCGGGGGCAGCCTCAAGTTTTTTCTCCAGCCGTTCCAGCAGAGTAAAGGCATCGGCGGTTGATCCGGCAAAGCCGCAGACCACATCATGCCCGCCGGGCGACAGGCGGCGTACCTTGCGCGCGGTGCCCTTCATCACGGTCTGGCCCACGCTGACCTGGCCGTCACCGGCAACAACAACCTCGCCACCGCGCCGCACGGCAAGAATCGTTGTGCCGTGCCATCCGGGGAATCTGTCTTCGGCCATGCGAACGCTCCGTTGCTTTGCCCCTATATGGGCCGGACGGCAGAAAAACAAAAGGGCGGCCGCTGGGACCGCCCTTGTTCATCCTTTAAACAAAGGGTCAGATGGCAGACTGAATCCACGTCGCCAAAGCCGCCTTGGGGGCCGCGCCAACCTTGTTGGACACGACCTGCCCATTCTTGAACATGAACAGCGCCGGAATACCGCGCACGCCCAGTTGCGCCGGGCTGTCAGGGTTTTCGTCCACATTCACCTTCACGATCTTGACCTTGCCCGCGTATTCCACGGCAAGCTCTTCCAAGGCCGGGCCAATCTGGCGGCACGGGCCGCACCATTCGGCCCAGAAATCCACCACGACCGGCACGTCCGAGTTACGGACTTCGGCATCAAAGGTGGCGTCGGTGACGGCAACGGTCGCAGCGCCCATTTCATATCTCCTGAAACGAATATATCGGCCACCGAAGCTAGGCATCGGCGGGGGAATCGTCAAGGTATGGTGGCACGTGCCAGTGCAGCGGTCACGATATCGGGTTCAAGCGGCATCAGTTTGGGGCCATTGGTCCACAAAATGGCCGTTTCAATGCGGCGGCCGGGGTAAATCTGCGCCAAAGCTTGGGCATAGGCCCCCATTTGCCGCAAGATTCCCTCGGGCACCTGCGCCGCACTTGGTGGCACCTCGCGGTTTGATTTGAAATCCACAGCCCAGATGCGATCCAACCCGATCACCAGCCTGTCAATCGTGCCCACCATCCGGCGGCCAAGCAGGTCAGCGGTCAACGTCACCTCGGCCAGACTATCGGGGCCAAAAAGGCCCACCAGTTCCGGTGCAGCCAGCACGCCCGCGGCCTCTTGCAACAAGGCGGCGGGATCAAGACCGTCGGGGGTGCACCCTACGGCAAGGCCCGGCCAATCCGACGGGTCAAGCCCGGGCATATGTTCCAGCAGATGGTGCAATGCCGTACCGCGCGCCTTTGCCACCTCGACCTCGTCACCGTCGCCAAAAATGGCCTTGGCGCCGCCAAGGTCAGACGGCGACAGAGGTTCGGGCGAAGCAACGGGGGGCGGTGCCGCAGTCCACACAAAGGCGGGCAAATCCACACCTTCGACGAGCGGCGGCTCGGTTTTGCCATTCGGCGGCCAGTCACCAAATGCATGGCGCAGGCGGCCATCGTCAAAGGGCCGCGCGCCCATGGCTTTCAACCCGGCCTCGACCTGCCGATACCACGCCCACGCCGTGCGCGGCTTTGGGCCGTCCTTGGTGGATGTCTTGGCTTCACCCGCCCCGGCCACGATCAGCCAGCACCGCGCCCGCGTCAGCGCCACATACAGCAGCCGCAGGTTCTCTTGCGCAGTCCGCTCGGCCCGCTCGGCCTTTGCCGCTGACACGTCGGGGTGGCTTTCGGCGCTGGGCGTTTTCCACACGGGCACACCATCATCCAGCCGGTAAATCTCGGCCCGGTCCTGCGGTTTGCGGTCTGCCGTATCGGGCAGAATGACGATCGGCGCCTCAAGCCCTTTCGATCCGTGCACCGTCATGACGCGGATATTGTGCCCCTCGCTGTCAAGTTGGCGCTTCACCTCCACCTCGTCGCTTTCCAGCCAGACCAGAAAGCCGGTCAAACTCGGCACATCTGTTTGCTCATAGGCCAACGCCTGCGTCAGCAACTCGTCAATGCCGTCTTCGGCCTCGGGGCCAAGGCGTGTCAGCAACCGTTCGCGCCCACCGTGGCGCGTCAGCATCCGTTCAAGGATCTCATAGGGGCGCAGGAAATCGGCGTCATCGCGCAAATCGGTGATGATCCGCAGCGTGTCGGTGTGGCCAGACTCGCGCAAGGCCGCCCACAGAAACCCTTTGCGCCCATGCGCCAGCCGATAAAGCTGATCTTCCGACCAGCCGAATAACGGTGACCGCAGCAGAGCAGCAAGGGAAAGGTTGTCCTCGGGCGTGGCCAGAAACGCCAAAAGCGCCGTCAGATCCTTGACCGCAAGTTCCGCCCCCAGTTTCAGCCGATCCGCCCCCGCAATCGGCAAGCCAGCCTTTTTGCAGGCGCGGATGATTTCGCCGAACAGGTCAGACCGCCGCTGCACAAGGATCAGAAAATCCCCCGCGTGCACCGGCCTTGGCCCCTTGGCCGTCGGGATCTGCGTGCCGTTGGCAATCAGGTGTGAAATTTCGCCCGCGATCTGCCGCGCCAGTTCCACCGTATGATGGCTGTCAGATTTAAGGTCGACCGGGCTCCAGCCATCTTCATCCTTGGTCTTTTCCGCAGGCGGGATCAGGGGCCACAGATCCACCCGCCCCGGCATATCGGGAAAGAACGCAAGGTGGCGTGGCGCATCGCCCAGTGCGGCCGGAAATTCATTGCCAAAGGTGGCATCCACCGCATCCAGAATCGCGCGCGATGACCGGAAGGAATAGTCCAGCGTGCGGTCCTGCATCGGCTGGCGCACTTCCTCGAACCGCTGGCGGAAATGCAGGCGCTTGGAATCAAAGGCCGAAAGATCAGCCCCTTGGAAAGAATAGATCGATTGCTTCTTGTCCCCCACCACAAAAAGGGTGCGCGCGTGGTCATGCACCCCAGCACCGGAGGTGAATTCCTCGGTCAACCGCTCGATCACCGCCCATTGCTGGGGCGAGGTATCCTGCGCCTCGTCCACTAGAATATGGTCGATGCCGCCATCCAGCCGGAACAGCACCCATGACGCCAGAGCCGGGTCGTTCAACAGCCGCCCTGCCTTGCGAATCAGATCATCAAAGTCCAGTTGGCCGCGCTCTTCCTTGCGCTGGCGATAAAGCGGCAGGAAACGATCGGCAAAGCGATGCAGCGCAAGCGTCTTTTCTGCCGAGGCCATCGCCACCCGACGCGCCCTTGCACTTTCCACCCGCCGCATCAGGTCTTCTAGGGCGGGCAAAATGGCCGCGACCAACGAGCGGACAGCTTTGGCAGGCACTTTGTCAATCTTGGCCTTAAAGGGTTCTTGTGCACCTGGACCACTCAGGAAGATATCTTCGAACACCGTCAGGGTTCGCAGGTCCGGCTGCACGGGCAAGACTGCACGCAGACGCGCCGCAAGCTTCTGGTCCGTGATGCCACTGCCCAGCATGGCAGGCACCAATGCGCCAATCAGCGCGTCCTCGGCGCCAAGAAACACTTCGGCTAGAACAGAGTCTGGCGTGGCATTGGGCGAAAGGCCGAACCGCACATAGGCCGCTTCGCGCGAAAGCGGCTCGGCAAAGTCATCGGCACGGCTGCAAATCTCGGCCATCAGGGCCTGAAAATCTTCGGCCGTGTAGTGCCGCGCCAGCCCTGCCACCGCGTCGGGGGCAAGGCGGTCTGCCATATCCTGCACAATCTCGTCGCGCATCTGCCGGGCGGTGCGGTCGTCCATTTCGGCAAAGCCGGGGGAAACCTCGGCCTCCAGCGGATAGCGGCGCAACAGCGTGGCGCAAAAGCTGTGGATGGTTTGAATCCGCAGCCCGCCGGGCGTTTCGATCGCACGTGCGAACAACTGCCGGGCAAGGGCCAGACGGTCATCTGTCAGCCCCTCGCCTTCGCCCAGTTCGGCCAGATCCGCGCGCAAGGCCGCGTCTGGTTTCATTGACCAAGCGCCAAGGCGGCGGAACAGGCGGTTCTGCATCTCGGTCGCTGCGGCCTTGGTATAGGTCAGACACAGAATATGCTGCGGCTCGACCTTGTTCAGCAAAAGCCGCGCCACGCGGTCCGTCAGCACGCGGGTCTTGCCAGAGCCTGCATTCGCCGAAAGCCATGTCGAAAGATCGGGGCGGGCGGCGCCGATTTGCGCGCGCGTGGCATCATCACTCATCGGCATCCCCCACATCTTCGGGTGCGGGCGCATCAGTCATTTCCCATTCGCCATAGCGGGCAAGGTGATCATAGTCACCGGGAAAGCGTTCGGTGAACACGGCACGGCGCGAGGTATAGCCCTGTGCACGCACCGCATAGCTGCCGATCAGTTTGGCCAACCCGGACCTGACGCCGTCCAGTTCATCATCGGTGATTTCAGAAGACTCATCCTTGCCCGCCGATCCCAGCCCGACATAAGTGATGCGCGATACGGTTTGCGGCCCAAGATCCTTGAAGCCCCCTTCGGCTGCCATCAGGGCGGCAAGGTGCAGTTGCTTGGCATAGGATTTCTGTTGCTCTTTGGTTGGCGGCGCGCCGGTTTTATAGTCAATCAGGTGCAGCGTGCCGTCGGGCATTCTGTCGATCCGGTCTGGCGTGCCAAAGAGTGTGAAGCGCAGGCCCGGCAACGGCAATTCGCCACGCCCCTCGGTCAGGATCGTTTCGCTGCCGTCGCGGCAATCGATGTCCAAAAAATGGTCCGCTGCCCGATCAATCCGTGCCATCCACAAGGCGCGTTCGGCGGGCCACGGCACTTGCGCGCCCAGCACTCGGGCCGTGGTCGCCAGCAGTCGCGCGCGCGCGGCCTGTCGTAACTCGCCCTCTGGTCTTTCGCGCACAAAGCGTTCCAGTACCTCATGCACAACAGTTCCGCGGTCGCGCGCATCGGGGGCCGGGCGTATGGCGCGCAGGGGCCTCAGTCGCAACACCTTGTCGGCATAAATGGCATAGGGGTCGCGGATCAGCGCCTCAACCCGCGTCAGCGACAGCGATTCTGGTCGCGCCCCCACGGGTGGCCGCGGGGCTGGCCGCCGGGCAGGCATAAGCGCGGGCGGTGGGTTTGGCTGTGGGCGGTCCATCGCCAGTGCCCTGTCCAGCCAGATCTTTCCGCGGGTGCGCATCTGGTCCAGAGCGACCCGTCCGCCTTGGTCGGGCAGCCCGTCCAGCAGGTTCAGCAGCCGGTTCAGCCAGCGTGACGGAACGGTTTCAGCGTCTGCACTGCGCAAGGATCGGGTCAAGACCACCTGCGGCGCCCCGATGGCCTGCTGAAAATCATGGGCCGACAGGCCGATGCGCCGTTCGGGCAGCAAAAGCCCGGCCTCTTGCCGCATCTTGCGGTTCAGCCATGGGTCTGGCGGCGGCAGCTTGGGCCATGACCCATCGTTCAGACCGCCCAGAACCACAAGATCGGCCCCCTGAACGCGCGCTTCGATGGTGCCCCAGATCATGACGCCGGGGTGCACCACGGTGGAATCGCGCACGGTTCCTTCGGCGATCAAGCCATCAAACATGTCACGAAACTCTGCCGGGGTCAGCGTTCCGCCATGCGCGGCCTCGCGCAGCAAGGTTTCGACAAAGCTCAGGGCCTGCCGTCCGGCCTCCTTTTCCCACAATCCGCCCGTGCCTTCGGGCGATGGACCCCGCGCCAGACGTTCTGCCAGCGTGCGCGTGCGTTCCACATGTACCGCAAATGTGGCTTGCCCCAGACCGGATACGGCATCGATCGCTCCGCCAAGGGCGGTGGCCCATCCCAAAGCCGCCGTATCCTTTTGCGCCGCAGCCCATGCAATCAGGTCTGCCCCGGTCGGAAAGGCCGGCCCCTTTTCGCGCAAGGTCAATTCCAGATCGCGCGTCAGTTTCAGGTGGGCGCCCCGCGCCATGGCCGATGCGGTCAGCGGATGCTTCAGCACCGTCAACAGAACATCGGCCGTGACCGGCCTGCCGAACAGCCGCACCACATGGCGCAGGAACCGCCCCGGTGCCGACAGGCCAAGCGGAACCCCGGCGCTGTCATCCGGGCGAATGCCCCAGCGATCTAATGCTGCCGCCACCTGCCGCGTCAGGGTCCTGTCGGGCGAAATCAGCGCCGCCGTCCGGCCCTGTTCGGCAGCTTCGCGCAGGATGAGCGCCACGGCCAAGGCTTCACCCCGCGGGGTTGCCGCCTCGACAAGGCTCAACCCGTCAAGCGCACGGGGAATATCCTGCAGCTTGCTGCCTTCGCTCAGCCATTGGTCTGTCACCGGCGCAGGCCGCAGCGCAAGCGAGATCACGCGGTTCCGCGCTGGGCTTGGCGGCGCCGTTGCGTGCCATTCTTCAATGTCCCGCGGGCCAAAATCCAGCAATCCCATCAGCTTGCGAAAGCGATACTGTGGGTGGTCTTCAGATGTCAGCGCATCATCCAGCCCGGTCCAGACCTGTTCGGGCATGTCAAAATCATATCCCGGCAGGACAATGGCCCCCTGCGGCAAACGGGCCACCGCCTGCATGAACAAGGCCGTCGTCCCGCGTGACCCGGTAGAGCCCGCCACAATCACCGGACCCTGAGGCGGTGCAGCAGCCCAGCGCGCCGCGATCCTGCCCGCCAAAAGGCGTTGGCGGCCTTCGGCATCAGGGGCCTGATCCATGGTGAAAAACGGGGCAATGATGGTCAGGAAATCACGCGTGCGCGCCCAATGGTCCGAATGCTGCGACACATCAAGGCTGGCTACACGGTCCGGCAGCACACCTTCGCCCTGCATTTCGGCCATCAGGTCCAAAAGGCTGTCTGACAGGCCATGAATGGCAGATCGCGGCGCAAGGTCTGGCACCTTGTCCAGCAGGGCCGAGACCAGTACCGAAAGCTGCAGTTTCCGGCGCAGTTTCGGCACGGCAGGCGGCACGTCCGGCGCCGGAAAGGCCGAGGCAAGGTCGGTAACAAGGCGAAGCCGCGGTAGGAAAGTAGCCCCTTCGGCTGACATGATCTGCGTGATGCGCCGCTGCATTCGGGTCGTGTTCACATACAGCGTCACCCGCGCCATGGCTTCGGCAGGGTGCCCGGCTAGCCGCTCGCGCAAACCTGCCACAAGTGCGGCGGGAAAATCCACACCCGGCGCAAGGCCAAAAACCCGCGGGCCAGCATCAGCGAACATGGGCAGCCAGCATTGCTTCGGCTTCGGCAATCCCGGCAGGATGGCCAACATCGCACCAGTCGCCATCATGAACCACGCCAAAGGCGCGATCGGCCTGCATGGCGCGGGTCCATGGGGTGTGCAGAGAAAACACGGCACCTGCCTCATCCGCTAGAATGCGAGGATGAATGATCTGCGCGCCCAGATACAGGTGCCCGTCGCGGCCCTTGGCCCAATCGATCCGCCCCGAGTCCTCCATGACGAAATCGCTACGCCCTGTTGCGCTGCGTGCCTTGTGGGCTGGCAACAGCAGCATCAGCAGATCCATCTGATCGCCGTCCCACGCCGCCATCAACTGCGACAGCGGGTTTTCCCCTGTCCACACCGCATCTGTGTTCAGCGTCAGCACCGGCCCATCCCCCAGCAGCGGCAAGGCTGCTCGCAGCCCGCCGCCAGTGTCCAGGATCTGTTCCCGCTCCCAAGACAGGGCCACATCGCGCCCTGCCAGATGTGCGGCCAACTGGTCACCCCGATAGTGCAGGTTTACGACCCGTTGCTGCACGCCAGCCGCGTCGGCCACGTCTAGCGCGTGGTCGATCAGTGCCTTACCGGCCACCTGAACCAGTGGCTTGGGCTGTTCTGCGGTCAGCGCGCCCATGCGGCTGCCAAATCCTGCGGCAAACAGCATCAACGGGAATGTTTGCCGCATTGGGCACGTATCCTTTCAAGGGCGTCCGGGGTAGGAGGCGGCAGCAGAACGTCGCACACACCGTGCAATGAGGAAAGCGCGGGATGGGTCAGGTTGCGCTGCAACTGCTGCCAGACGCGCGGCAACAACAAGAGGTAATGCGTCTTGCCCGCCACCATACACAGCCGCGCAAAGACGCCAAGGATGCGAAGCGCCCGCTGCGCGCCCAGAACTGCGTAATGCGCGGCAAACTGGTCGGCTTGCCACCCTGTCCGTGCCACAAACCGCGCCATCATTTCAGCCTCGACCGATGGCGAAACATCGCGCCGTGCATCTTGCAGCAGGGAAACAAGATCATACCCTGGCTGACCGTTCTGGCCCAACTGGAAATCAAGCAGACCCACCCGCGCCACCCCGGTCCTGTCTGGCAACAGCAACAGGTTCTCGGCATGAAAATCCCGCAGGATCAGCACGCGGGGGCCATCTGCATGCAACTTCATGGCATCTGTCAGATGCCCGACGAAGGTTTCCGCCTGTGGCCGTTGGCCCGTGATGCCAAAGGCATACCAGTCAAGGGCGAAGGCCGCCGCCTGCGCCCATTCCGCCGCGGACAGGTTCGCAAGCCCGGCAGGGGCAGCCTGCGCTTGCAGCGTGACCAGAACATCCGTCGCTTCGGCATAAAGGGGCTGTTCCATCGCTGCATCGCGGGCCACAAGGCGCGCAAAGAGATTGTCGCCCAAGTCCTCGATCAACAGGAAGCCTTGGGTCAGATCGTGGTGCAGGATGCGCGGCGGTGACAGGCCAAGCCCGGCCAGATGCTGCGCCATCGCGATAAAGGCGGCCGGGTCATCCCCGGTGCCCGGTGGCGCATCCATCAAGACAGCTGAGGTTCCGCCCATGGTCACACGGTCATAGCTACGGTCTGAGGCATCACCCGCCAGAAACTGCCGCGTGGCCTTGCCCCAGCCACAGGCGCTCAGGAATGCGTCTGACGCTATGCGCCGGTCAGTCATGGCCAAACGCCAGCAATGCGGCGCGCAAGGCATGCCGACCGGCAAAGTCGATCCGCGCCGTGCGTCCGTCATCATGGGCCGACAGGTTCAGCACAATCGCGTCCTTTGGCAGAAGCCCGCCAAGCCGGTCTGGCCATTCGACAAGGCAGATTGCCTGTGAAAAAGCGTCATCCAGACCCAGTTCGGTCACTTCATCCGGATGTGACAGCCGGTAAAGATCGGCATGCCAAATATCTGCGTCCGTGTCCTCGTAGGTTTGGACCAAGGTAAAGGTCGGCGACGGCACATCTTCCATCCGGCCAAGCCTTGCCCGGATAAACGCGCGCGACAGTTGGGATTTTCCGGCGCCGATCGGACCGCTCAGCAGGAAGGCATCGCCCCGGACGGCGAACTGTGCCAGCAGAGCACCAAGGGCGTCTGTCTGTGCCGCATCGGCCAGGTAAATGCTGATGGGGTCTGCTGACGGCATGGGGCAAGTTTTAGCGGCACCGTCAGCCGCTGCAAGCTGAACCTCTCAGGCCCTGCGACGTTCTGCGTTCAGCAAGGCAGGCGGCGTATCGGGTGTGGCCGCGACAATGGAAAAGCCAACCAACGTGGCCCCCCCCGCAAGTGGCGTAAACCGGCAGGCGATCATGCGGCCGTCCAGTAGCCGCGCGCTGCCGGACCACCGCGCCCTGTCACCTGTGGTGGACACATAATCGGCAATGTCAGCCCACAGGCCGTTCGGTGCCGATCTTGTTCGCCAATGCTCGGACAAGGCCTTGATCCCACCGGTCGAAAGCGTGTCTGACGGATCATGCCCCCACAAGCGGGCATAGGCGGCATTCGTCATCACCAAGGCGCCGGTTTCCGAAAACACGGCCACCGCCTCATCCATCGAATCGATGACCGACTGGCCCAGTTCAAGCTCGGCCCGGTAGCGCCGTGTGCGCGAGGTTTCGGTCGAGATGTCTTCGATCATCAGCGCTAGCGCCCCGTTCGGGTGCGGCCGGCCAATGACACGATAAGTCTGCCCGCCCGGCAGATTCCACGTCTCTTCATACACGCCCGATGCGGCGGCCCGTTCCATATCCATGATCTGCCGGCGCCAGCCGCGGTAATCTTTGGGCTCAGGCACGATCTTGCGGTCGCGCAGCGAATCGAGCACCGCCAGAAGCGATGGCCGCATCGAAAGGAAATCAGGCGGAAGCCCGGTCAGATCAAGCAGAGCAGGATTGAAAAGCTGCAACTGCCGATGGTTGTCAAAGATCGCAAGACCGATGGGCAGGTGGGCAAAGGTCTTGGCAAGTGTTTGCATGAAATCGCGCAGGGTGGTTTCCGCCTGAACCGCCGAATCTGCGGGCAGGGCATAGACCCTGCGCCCTGTGCCATCTGGCATACTGACAAGGTCAAACCACATGACCGCGCCATCTGGCATGCGAACCTTTTGCCGTTGCCCGCTAGCCCCTTGATTGGAAGCCGTTTTTTCGAACAGCCGGGGCAAAGGCCAGCGCAGGTCTTGCCCGGTGGGCAAAAGATCGGCAGCTTTCAGAAGGTAGGGGGCGTTGGCCCAGATCACGGCACCATCCGACCTTTCGCGCCAAGCCAGCACGGGTGCCTGCGCGACGATGCTGCGCAAAAAGCCCAACTCTTCGGTCATGGCGCGGTGAACCATCGGGTCATGGCCGGGGGTGCTGCCCGCCGTTTCCGGTTCGATCAGCGACACGCGTGTCAGACCGCCGCGCAGGTCTGCCTTCAGCAAAAGGGGCATGCCATCGGCATCTTCCGCCTCAAGTGTGATTGCCCCCTCTTGTGGCAATCGGGCAAGGTATTGCTCGACCTGCGGAAAGGCTGTGGAAAGATGCGCCATCAGCTTTGACCAGGCGTTCCCTGGCGCGGGTGATGCCGACAGCACCGCCCGCCCGCCGGGGGTGCAATCGACCAAAGCCTCGCCATCAAACAGGAAAAGTGTGCCGCGTTGACGATCATCAAAGATGCTTTGAGTTGCCTTCGGCGCGCGCCCCTGAAACGCGACAAGCAATAGAAGCCCACCGCAGGCTGCAAAGATTGCCGTCAAGCCTATACCGAGCCCGTAGGTCAGAGTCGCATCCATATGGCTATCCCAATACAGCCTTATATCTACAACCTAAAGCATATCTGGTTAATTGCTAGTTAACCCAGCCGGGAATTCGGTTAAAATCAGATGAAAACAAACAAAGGCCGTTTCAGACCTCGATCGGCTGATTTTCGCCCAACCCTTGGGCAGCTTTGGCGATCAAAAGCTGAGCAGGCCAAACCACCTCGACAATGGCGCCGCAACGTTCCGGCCGCTCTTTCGGGGTCAGAAAGGGATCCGTCGCATTGGCAAAGGTCAGTTCCGCTCCGGTGCGTTCCAGCAGCGTCTTGGCGATGAACAGGCCAAGGCCCATCCCTTCATACTCGGGTCGGCGCGCCAAATCTTGTGCGGAACGGCGGCTTCGCACGAACGGGTCGCCAATGCGGCCAATCACCTGCGGCGGGTAACCTTCGCCATCATCAACGATGCGGATCGTGACCGTGTCAGATGTCCATTCGCCATCAATCCAGACCGAAGTTCGCGCGAAATCGACCGCGTTCTGCACAAGGTTTCGCAATCCGTGCACAACCTCAGGACGGCGGATCACAATTGGCTGGCGCTCCTCACCACCGGAACCGGGATAGACGGCAAAAGACAGCCGTTTACCCCGCGATTGGTGTGGCTCTGCCGCCTCGCGAAGCAGGGTTTCAAGCGGCACATTGCGCATATGCAGGTCATCCTTGCCCGCCCGCCCCATGGACCGCAGAATATCACGGCACCGGTCGGCCTGTTCCCGGATCAGCTTGGCATCGTCATAAAGATGCGGCTGTCCGGCCAGATCCGCCATCATCTCGGTTGAAACCAGCTTGATCGTGGCCAAGGGCGTGCCCAGTTCATGCGCCGCCGCTGCGACCACGCCGCCCAGATCGGTCAGCTTTTGTTCGCGCGCCAAGGCCATCTGCGTGGCCAGCAACGCATCAGACATTGACCGTATCTCGGTGGCAACCCGGCGCGAATAAAGCCCAAGAAACAGAATGCCGATCACGATGGACAGCCAGAAGCCAAACTCGAACAAGATCGGCACGGTCAACACCGTGCCATCCTGAAACCGCAGCGGCACATGCACGAACGATGTCAGCGTCACCAGCAAGATGGACAACGACCCCAAAAAGATCGTGGTCCGTAGTTCAAGCGCCGATGCAGAAATCGTCACGGGCGCAAGGATCAGCAGCGCAAAAGGGTTGGTCAGCCCGCCCGTCAGGTACAACAGGAAGGAAAGCTGCGACAGATCGAACAGCAGCGTCAGCATCGCCTCAAGCTCGGTCAGACGTTTGTTCTCGGGAAA
This sequence comes from Rhodobacter sp., assembly GCA_027484145.1. GTDB lineage: Bacteria > Pseudomonadota > Alphaproteobacteria > Rhodobacterales > Rhodobacteraceae > Pseudotabrizicola. Next base: position 503,545 of record JAIXUH010000013.1, on the reverse strand, counting down.
GACAAAGATCGAGATCAGGTTGGCGATGATTGACGTGCCCACCGCCAGAAAGCAAAGCCCAAGCGGCAGTTGCATGCCGTAGTAGCGATAGGCCACCGTGATCGCGGCCAGCTGACCGATGATCGCCATCCAGCGCAACAGGATCAGCGTCCGCAGGCGGACCCAGTCGCTTCGCGTGTCGCGCGACAATTGGCTGAAGATCGGCGGAAGCATCGGGGCCTTCTTTCCGGGCGACAATTTTTCCCATTGTTATGCACCCCGCCATCGCGGATCAATGCACGCGCATGTCACAGGGGGCGACAATGACCAGAACTTACGCCGCATTGGCTGCTGCTGCTGTTGTAGGGCTGTTGGGCGGCACGGCCATCTATATCCTGACACAGGGTCAGGATGACGCCTTTGCCGGTTGCCGGGCCGGTCAGGTTGGCGGCGGCGACATCGGCGGCCCCTTCACCCTTGTTGACGGAACCGGCGCAGAAGTGACGGAAAAGGAGGTGCTGGCAAAACCGGCGCTGGTCTATTTCGGCTATACGTTCTGCCCGGATGTCTGCCCGCTGGACAACGCCCGCAATGCCGAGGCTGTGGATATTCTTGAAGAACAGGGGCTTGACGTAACGCCCGTGTTCATCACGATCGATCCGGCCCGCGACACGCCCGAGGTGGTTGCCGATTTCGCGGCCAACCTGCACCCAAAGATGATCGCCCTGACCGGATCAGAGGAGCAAGTGAAAGCCGCGTCGCAGGCCTATAAGACCTACTACCGCAAACAGGAAGGCGACCCCGAATTCTATCTGATGGATCATTCGACGTTCACTTATCTGATGCTGCCGGGCACGGGCTTTGCCGACTTTTTCAAGCGCGAGGAAACGGCTGACAAGATGGCTGAACGCGTGGCCTGTTTCATGGCAAATGCGCCGCAGGGTCAGCAAAATTGACCAAGGGCCCCAAACGGCCTACCTCTGATGGGAAATGCCTGAAGGGAAACGCGCATGTCGGATGATGTTTTGCCGGATCTGGGGCCGGACCGGACCCTGCTTTTGGTCGATGATGACGAGCCTTTCGTCAAGCGCCTTGCCCGCGCGATGGAACGCCGGGGGTTTATCGCGGAAACAGCCGAAAGCGTTGCTGCGGGCAAGGCCATCGCCGTCACGCGCCCGCCCGCCTATGCGGTCGTTGACCTGCGGCTTGAAGATGGCAACGGTCTTGATGTGGTCGAAGCGCTGCGCGAGCGGCGGCCCGATTGCCGGATTGTTGTTCTGACAGGATATGGGGCCATCGCCACCGCGGTTGCAGCCGTGAAATTCGGCGCAATCGATTATCTGTCCAAACCCGCAGACGCCAATGATGTAACCAACGCCTTGTTGTCAAAGGGTGCGGCCATGCCCGCGCCACCCGAAAACCCGATGTCGGCAGATCGGGTACGGTGGGAACACATCCAGCGGGTCTATGAGATGTGTGACCGGAACGTATCAGAAACAGCGCGCCGTCTTTCGATGCATCGGCGGACTTTGCAGCGCATTTTGGCAAAACGCAGCCCAAAATAGCCTGTTCTTTTGGGTAATCTTGTGCCGTCTGGTTTTCCGTCTTAAACAATGCGGACCACCACGAAACATTTTACCCATATAAAAGGAAGACTGACTTGGACATAAACCTAAACGCTCTGTCGCTTAAAGAGTTGAAGGAACTCCAGTCCCAGGTCGGAAAAGCCGTTGCGACTTTTGAAGACCGCAGGAAAAAGGAAGCTCTTGCGGAGCTTGAAGAAAAGGCCCGCGAGCTTGGCTTTTCTCTTTCCGAGTTGGCCGGCATGTCGCCGACGCGCAAACGCGCTCCTGCCACAGCAAAGTACGCGAATCCGGCCAACCATGCCGAAACATGGTCTGGCCGTGGTCGCAAGCCGCGGTGGTTCGACGCGGCGCTGAAAAGTGGCCGTAAACCTGAAGACCTGATGGTCTGATACAACGATGCGGCGCGCCCCAAACGGCGCGCCGCATGTTTTCAGGTGCAGGCCGCCAAAAGAGCCGCATGCCGCCTGACAAAATCGGCCCGCACGTCTTTGGGTGGCCGCAGCACAATATCCAACCCAGACAGCAGCGTTGCATCTGGCTGCCCGAAAAGGCGGTCTGCTTCTGTCTGTGAAAACCCCGCAATCGCGGTGGCCTCCATCCATGCCGAGATGCGGTCTGCAGCCTTTATGGCCTTCTTGATCGGCACGGGAATCGATGTGGGCAATCCAAAGCGCAGGTGCACGGCCGCCGTCAGCCTTTCATCCAATGCACCATAGCCTGGACCGACCGCCGCCTTGACGGGCGAGATCATGTCACCAATCACATATTCAGGCGCGTCGTGCAGCAAGGCTGCAAGTTGCCAGCGCGCCGCAATACCGGGGTTGAGACGGCTGAAAATCACTTCGACCAGCAAAGAATGTTCAGCCACGGAATAAGGCCAGTCGCCCTGCGTTTGTCCATTCCAGCGGGCAACAAAGGCAAGGCCATGGGCAATATCTTCAATCTCGATATCAACCGGGGTCGGATCCAGCAGATCAAGCCTGCGGCCAGACAACATACGCTGCCACGCCCGCGCCGGTTTCGCCATTCGCCTTCTCCATCGCCTGCCTGCCAAGGGCATCTTCCAAGCCACTATAGGGCGGCACCTGTACCCGAGGGAACCCCGAGTGGCGGCGCGCGTTGGTAAAGCAGACCCGACGGTAGCATTTGACGATGCCTTAGAGGAGGCCATGATGAACGCCTTGCCCACACTTGCCCTTGCGTTGGTCGCCCTTGGTTATGCTGGCGCCATTGCCAGCACGAACGCCGCAATTGACGCAACGGAACAAAGCGCACCGCGCCAGAACAGTGCAAATGTCGCGGCCTTTCCCGCGACCACCGGGTTGGCCGTGCAGGACTTTGCCGCACGCAACGGCCAGATCGACGCACCACTGTGCGACTCACATCAGGTGATCACCCAGACCCTTTCGCATGATTTCGAGGAATCGTTGCGAGAACACTGGGTTCAAGCTGCTGATATGAAACTGGAACTCTGGGCGTCTGATATGTTTGGCACATGGACTGTGCTGCATCTTGGCACTGATGGCATGACATGTGTTGTGTCGTCGGGCACGGGTTGGAACGGCCAGCAGGATGTGGCGCAGGTCATCGCGGCGTCGGATTTGCAAAGCTGAGACATCCTTTGTCGCAGGTTGCCCCCTTTTCACTGAAATGCTAAGGCCCGCTCCAATGATGTTTGCCGGGAGCAACCTTGAACATGTCTGACTATATCGTGAAAGACATCGGTCTGGCCGAATTTGGTCGGAAGGAACTGACGATTGCCGAAACGGAAATGCCGGGCCTGATGGCCTGCCGTGAGGAATTTGGCGAGTCAAAGCCTCTGAAGGGCGCGCGCATCGTCGGCAGCCTGCACATGACGATCCAGACCGCTGCTCTGATCGAAACGCTTGTTGCGCTGGGCGCCGATGTGCGCTGGGCGTCGTGCAACATCTTCTCGACGCAGGACCACGCCGCCGCCGCCATCGCTGCTGCTGGTATCCCGGTTTTCGCCGTCAAGGGCCAGACCCTGACCGAACATTGGGACTACCTCGACAAATCCTTCATGTTCCCCGAAGGCGCGAACATGATCCTTGATGATGGTGGCGACGCCACGCTGTATGTTCTGCTTGGTGCCCGCGCCGAAGCTGGCGAAGAGATCATCCCTGTGCCTGCCTCGGAAGAGGAAGAGGTGATCAAGCTGCAGATCCACAAGCGCATGAAAGAAAGCCCCGGCTGGTTCACCAAGACCAAGGCGGCAATCAAGGGTGTGTCCGAAGAAACCACCACCGGCGTGCATCGTCTGTATGAACTGCACAAGGCGGGCCAACTGCCCTTCCCGGCGATCAACGTCAACGACTCGGTCACCAAGTCGAAATTCGACAACAAGTATGGCTGCAAGGAATCGCTGGTCGACGGCATCCGCCGCGCCACCGACACGATGATGGCCGGCAAGGTCGCCGTTGTGTGTGGCTATGGCGACGTGGGCAAGGGCTCTGCCGCTTCGCTTCGCGGCGCCGGTGCACGGGTGAAGGTCACCGAAGTTGACCCGATCTGCGCCCTGCAGGCCGCGATGGACGGCTATGAGGTGACGCTGCTCGAAGACGAAGTCGCCAGTGCCGATATCTTCATCACCACCACTGGCAACCGCGACGTGATCCGCATCGAGCATATCCGCGCGATGAAGGACATGGCGATCGTCGGCAACATCGGCCACTTCGATAACGAGATTCAGGTTGCTGCCCTGCGAAACCACAAGTGGACCAACATCAAGGAACAGGTGGACATGATCGAGATGCCCTCGGGCAGCCGCATCATCCTGTTGTCCGAAGGACGCCTGCTGAACCTTGGCAACGCTACGGGCCACCCGTCCTTTGTGATGTCGGCCTCCTTTACCAACCAAGTGCTGGCGCAGATCGAACTGTGGACAAAGGGCCAGGACTACAAGCCCGGCGTCTATATCCTGCCCAAGGCACTGGATGAAAAGGTTGCCCGCCTGCACCTGAAAAAGATCGGCGTGAAACTGACCGAACTGCGCAAGGATCAGGCCGACTATATCGGCGTGGCTGTGGATGGCCCCTTCAAGGCCGATCACTACCGTTACTGACCCGAGTCAGAACTGCATCACTGGCCCGTCCTTGCAAAAGGGCGGGCCTTTTTCTTTTTGATGTTCGCCAAAATTTCGCCAAATCTGACAGGCAAAGCAACAACCGCCGATCAAGGCGCGGAAAAGGGGCGAAGCATGGAAGAAGTCAGCAAGCGCGACATGGTGCGGGGCCGCCTGTTGGCTGCGATGCCCAAAGGCGCGGTCGTGGCCGAAATCGGGGTTTGGGAAGGCGCATTTTCGCAGCGGATCCTTGATGTGTGCGAACCCAAGGAGTTGCACCTGATTGACCCGTGGCTTTACATGCCCGAGTTTTCCAACACTGGATTCGGCAAGAAAAAGAACGAGCATCTGATGGAGGCGCGGTATCACGCCGTCGTCGAAAAATTCCGCGATGACCCGCGTGTGAAGGTGCACCGCTCCACCTCGGAAGCGGCCTTGTCGCAGATGGCGGATGGTTCGCTGGACTGGGTCTATATCGACGGAAACCACAATGAACCCTTTGTCGGCAATGACCTGCGGCTTTGCCTGCAAAAGGTAAAAGCCAACGGCCACATCTCGGGCGACGATTTCAATTGGCAAAGCGAGGCGATGGGTGCGCCGGTCCGTAAAGCGGTTGAGGCGATGCTGGCCGATCTTGGTGACAAAGCCAGCCTGAAGCTGATGGCGAACCAGTATATCGTGACCCTCAAGCGCGGCTGATCGCGCAGGAAAAAGCACCGGGAAGATTTCCCTTGGAGCGCGCAGTTCATTGCGCCTAGTGTTTGCGCACACCGCCACCGTTGGCGGTTGTTCAAAAACCAGTGTCTGCCTGACAGGGAACGTGCCATGAGCAAACGAGACGAGCTGATTGCCAAATACGCGGATGATCTGACCAACAAGTGCAAGATGGTGCCCGACATGGCGCTGTTGACCAAGGTGACAATCGGATGCGGACCGGCGATCTATAACGCTGACAGCGCCACGGTTGCTGGCTCCGATGACTCAGAGCTTGCGACCGTCAAGGCCAATTTCCTGATGAAGAAACTCGGCCTTGATGACAGCCCGAAGCTGATGGAAGCGATCAATGCCGTCATCGACACCTATGGCCGGTCCGAGCGGAACAAGTACCGTGCTGTTGTCTACTACATGCTGGTCAAGCATTTCGGCAAGGAAGCCGTCTACAAGTAAAGCCCTTCGCCCAACCCAAGGCCCCGCGCAGCAGCGCGGGGTTTTCTTTATGATAAGCCTTTAATTTTAGGAACTTGGCCGTTGCCCACTAGGCTGGATAGGGCATACTCGGATCAAGACAGGGCAGTATGCCCGGACCCTTTTCAGGAACACGTGCGGTGCTAGGGGAGCGCGTGGGGTGGATGGAGGGTCCTGTTGGGGTCGGGGCCCTCCATTTCCCGTTGGGATGGATGCATCGTCATGGATGCGCTGCGCCAAATGACTCGCTCCGTCGATCGCGTCAACAATGTGCACGGCAAACCCGGTGGTTTTCCCTTAGCTGGAAATGCCACCCAGCGTGCAGATGATGCGCCATTCGTCATCTGTCACTGGCTGCACCGATAGGCGCGAGTTGTTGACCAGCACCATCTTTTCCAACCCGGGCGCAGTCTTGCACACCTCAAGGCTGACAGGCTTTACCAGTGCCCGCACGGCGCGCAGGCAAACACAATCCCAGCGGGGATCATCGGTCGTGCTGTCAGGCGCGCTTTCACGGCTGACCTCGACAATGCCGACAATCTCCTTGCCGATGTTAGAGTGGTAAAAGAACCCCAACTCACCCACCTTCATCGACCGCATGTTGTTGCGCGCCTGATAGTTGCGGATGCCATGCCATTCTTCGCCGGCAGACCCGCGTGAGACTTGCTGGTCCCAACTCCATGTGTCTGGTTCGGATTTGAACAGCCAAGGCATCAGCCGATCACCTTTTTCCATTCGGAGATGGCGACAGACTCGAACAACCCGGCCAGTGCATAGGGGTCGCGTGCCGCCCAATCCTGTGCTTCGGCCAGTGACACGACGTCAAGAATGATCAGCGATCCACACATCTGCCCCTCGGGGCTGATCAGGGGGCCGGCCATTTCCACCACACCCGTCGCTTCGATATGCGCCAGATGGGCTGGGCGGTTTTCGATCCGGATGGCAAGGGCATCGGGTTTGTCTTTGCAGAACAGCGCCACGCGCATGGGTTACTCCTGTTTCAACGGCCGCGCCAGCAGCGCCTGAATCGCCTCGGCCACACTAGAGCGCCCCTCCAGCAAACCGGCAAGCATCTGTGTGATCGGAAGATCAATCTTGCGCTGATGCGCCAGTCGCGCGACGGCATGGGCCGTTGCCGCCCCCTCGACTGTCATCCCGGGGTCAAACCCCTCGCCCCTTCCAAGCGCCAGACCGAAGCGAAAGTTGCGCGATTGTTCTGACGTGCAGGTCAGCACAAGATCGCCAAAGCCGGACAGGCCCATCAGCGTATCGGCCCGACCGCCCAAGGCTGTTGCCAGCCGCATCATCTCTGCCATGCCACGGGTCATCAGGGCGGCGCGGGCACTGTCGCCCATGCCTTGCCCGATGCAGGCACCACAGGCGATGGCGATCACGTTTTTCAAGGCGCCGCCCAGTTCTGCGCCAACCACATCGGTTGTGCGATACAGCCGGAGCACCGGGGTGGACAACGTGGCCTGCAACGATTCGGCCATGTCAGGGTCTTTGCAGGCCAGCGTCAGCGCCGTTGGTAGGCCGCGGGCGATATCGGCCGCGAAGCTTGGGCCGGTCAGGATGGCCGTGGATGCGCCGGGGCAGGCGGCAGCGATCACGCGGGTGGGCCCGTTCAGAGAGGCCAAATCAACACCCTTGCAGCAGGCCACCAGCCGCGTTTCGGCAAATGTTGCCGCATGTTGCTGCACAAACCCCGCCAATTGCTGCATAGGCAGGGCGATCAGAACTGTTTTCACACCACGCAACGCCGAAAGATCGGACGTTACGGCAACGCTTGCCGGAATCGTTGCACCCGGCAGATATCTGTCATTGCAACGGTGGCGCGTCAGATCGTTGGCATGGGCACTGTCGCGTGTCCAAAACGTGACGGAGCGCCCCTCGCGCCCAAGGGCGATGGCAAGCGCGGTCCCGAAGGCACCTGCCCCGACAATGCCGATCACGCCTTTGCCCCCTTTTTGCCGGACCCCAGCACGGCCGGCGCTGTTGCATCCAGCGGCCAGCGCGGGCGGGCGATCAGGCCGAACCCATCGCGTTGCCCATCCCGGAACAGTTCGATTCCGGCATAGGCGATCATCGCGGCATTATCCGTGCAAAGCCTTAGTGGGGGTGCCGTAAAGCGGACGCCCATGGCCACGCTTGTCGCTTCAAGCGCGGTTCGAATGGCGCGGTTGGCGGCGACCCCCCCGGCCACCGCCAGCGTCGGCGCGGCTGGGTTTGCCTCCAGATAAAGCGTCAGCGCACGCTGCGTCTTTTCTACCAGAACGTCGGCTACGGCTTGTTGAAAGCCTGCGCACAAATCGCGGCGGTCCTGCATGAACAGGCCGCCCTGCACCGCAATCAGCGTATCGCGCGCGCGCAGCAGGGCCGTTTTCAGCCCGGAGAATGACATGTCGCAGCCTGGCCTGTCCAAAAGCGGGCGCGGAAAGGCAAATCTTCGTGCGTCACCCTGAACGGCCTCGGCCTCAACTGCGGGGCCACCGGGCTGGGGCAAACCCAGCAACTTTGCTGTCTTGTCAAACGCCTCGCCGGGGGCATCGTCGATCGTGCCACCGATGCGGCGAAAGGATTGCGGACCATTCACGATCAGAAACTGGCAGTGCCCGCCAGATACCAGCAGCATCAGATAGGGAAATGCCAGCCCATCCGTCAGCCTTGGCGTCAGGGCATGGCCCGCCAGGTGGTTGACCCCGATCAGCGGCAAACCCGTGCCAGCCGCAAGGCCCTTGGCCAGCATCACACCCGACAGCACCCCGCCGATCAGACCTGGGCCAGAGGTAACTGCGATGCCATCCAGATCCGCAAATCCAAGTCCGGCAAGCTGCAAGGCCTGGTCGACACAGCCATCCAGACGTTCAGCATGGGCGCGGGCGGCAATTTCCGGCACGACGCCACCATAGGCCGCATGCAGCGCAACCTGCCCTTCCACCACAGATGACAGGATCTGCGCCGCATCATCAACCCGGACAACGGCCGCCGCCGTATCATCGCAGCTTGATTCGATTCCCAGAAAGGTCAGCCTGTGCTGCATGGTCCGCCGTTGCGCGAAAGGTCGTCCGCAGGTAACACCGCTGCCATGGCCCTGCAATCCCGCGCCACGCCTGTGCTGATCACACGCCCGCAGCCGCAGGCGGATGATTTCGCCCATCTGGTGACCGAGCGCTTCCGTTCTCGGGCTGTGCCGGTAATATCGCCCCTGATGGCGCCGCAGTTTCTGCCAGTCGTGCTGCCGCCCGGACTGTTTGCCGCGGTCATCTTCACGTCGCAGACCGGGATTCGTGCCGCCACCCGTTTGCAGGCGGACGGGGTGCTGCTGCCACGACGCGCCTTTTGCGTGGGGGGGCAGACCGCAATTCTGGCCACCAAGGCCGGGTTTGATGCGATATCCGCCAATGGGGACGCGCATGCCCTGATCAGGCTGGTACGTGAGCACCCTGATTCGGCCCCCTTGCTGCACCTACGCGGCACTGAGGCGGCTGGCGCGGTCTGTGATGCGCTGAATTCCGCCGGAATCAGCGCAGATGAGGCCATCGTCTATACCCAGCAGCCACAGCCGCTGACCGCTGCGGCGCTGTCGCTGTTTTCATTGGAAGGGCGGCTTGTTCTGCCATTGTTCTCGCCACGGTCGGCCCAGATTCTGCACCGGCAAACCACCTTGCTTCCTATCGCGGCACAGCTTCATATCGCCGCAATCAGTGCCGCCGTTGCTGCCGTGGCGCAGCAGTTTCCCCACGCCGCGCTGCATGTTGCGTCCACGCCGGATGCCTCGGGCATGCTGGATATGACCGAGCTTTGCCTGTTCGGTGCTTGAACCTTCCCAAGGGGGGGGAATACAGTTGCGCAACAGCCCCGGTGATCGTGTCGGGCCCGCATAGGATTGTTCGTGATGGCCAAATCAGATCGCACCAAACCCGAAGACAAGGACGACGTTCTTCAGGCGGTTGAAGCGACCGAACCCGTCGTGCAGCCAGAGCCGGGCGAAAACCAGCCCGAGGCCGCCGCTTCGCCGGCAACACCGGACGACACAGTTCCAGATGGTGCAAGCGCCACTGAACCGCCGCGCGAAGAGGCCGACGGCACCGAGACGCCAGCGGCGCCCACGTCGGAACCAAAGGCTGATACACCGCCCGCCCCGAACTGGCTGACCCCGGAGCCGCCCGCTGCAAAGCAGGGCAATGGCTTTCTTGGCATGTTCATTGGTGGCGCAGTTGCCGTTGCGGTGGGCTTTGGTGCAGCCACGCTGATGATGCAGACGCAGACCGCGGGCTTTGAATCCCGTCTTGCGGCGCAAGAGGCCGCTGTGGCCAATATCGCAGGCCGGTTGACCGCGCTTGAAGAAGCCCCTGCCGCCGCTCCCGTGGACACCACCCTTGCAGATCGCTTGACCGCAGTGGAATCGAAGCTGTCCGAAGCCCCCGCCGCGCCTGATCTGACCCCGGTCACCGAGTCTGTTGCCGCACTCGAAGCGCGTCTTGCGGCGATCGAGAGCATGCCGATTGGCGAAGGTGGCGGAATCTCCCCAGCCATCACGTCCACGCTGGAAACCCTGAAGGACGAAGTTCAGGCCCTGAAGGGTGCTGGCAACGCCGCATCGTCGGAACTTGCAGCCTTGGCCGACCAGACCCGCGCCCGCATCGCCGAGGCTGAGGAAATGGCGATGCAACTGAAGGCCGATGCCGAAAAATCATCGCGGCTGGCCCTGGCCGAGGCCGCGATTGTTCGTCTGACATCGGCCTTGGAAAGCGGATCGCCCTTTGCGGCCGCGCTGTCCAGCATCGAAGGCCCGGCCATTCCCGATGTGCTGACTGCCAATGCTGCCAAAGGCATTCCTACCGCTGCAGACCTTGTTTCTTCCTTTCCCGACGCAGCACGCGCCGCCCTTGATGCATCGTTGCGTGCCAATGCCGGTGAAAGCTGGTCCGAGCGGGTTGGGTCTTTCCTGCAAAGCACCACGGGCGCAAGGTCGCTTGAACCGCGTGAGGGCACCGACCCCGATGCTGTTCTTTCGCGTGCCGAAGCGGCAGCGCGGGCCGATGACCTTTCCCTTGCCCTGACCGAACTGCAGGGATTGCCGCCCCAAGGTCAGGCGGCAATGGCAGACTGGATCGCAAAAGCGCAGACGCGCATTGACGCAACCAAAGCGGTGGCCGATCTGGCAGCCGCGCTCGAAGGATAAGCGTCCATGCTTTGGTCCCTTTTGAAGATCGTGATTTTCGTTGTTCTGGTGGCTGGGCTGACCTTTGGCGCCAGTATCCTTCTCGACACCGGCGGTGGTGTCAGGATCGCGGTGGCCGGGTGGGAACTTACCCTCGGCCCGCTGCAGGCTGTCATCCTGTCGCTGGTGCTGGTTGCGACGATCTGGCTGTTGATGCGGCTTGTCGGACTCGTGGTCGCGACGTTGCGCTTTCTGAACGGCGATGAAACCGCAATTTCGCGGTATTTTGACCGGAACCGGGAACGCAAAGGCTATCAGGCGCTGAACGAAGGCTTGCTTGCCCTAGCTGCCGGAGAAAACCGAACAGCAATGTCGCGGGCCCAAAAGGCCGAAAAGTATCTGGGTCGGCCCGAACTGACGAACCTTCTGGTGGCGCAGGCTGCAGAAGCCTCTGGCGATGGGGCCCGCGCGGTCGAGGCATACAAGCGCCTTTTGCCGAATGAAAAGACCCGCTTTGTCGCCATCCGGGGCCTCTTGAAGCAAAAGCTGGCCGAAGGCGATTCTGAAACCGCGCTGAAACTGGCGGAGAAGGCTTTTGCGCTGAAACCACGGCATGCGGAAACGCAGGATATCTTGCTGCGTTTGCAATCCGAACAGGCCGATTGGAAAGGCGCGCGCACCACGCTTGGCGCGCAACTCAAGACCGGGCAGTTGCCGCGTGATGTCTATCGCCGCCGCGACGCCGTGCTGGCGTTGCAAGAGGCAAAGACCGTCATCGACGAATCGTCCACCATCGAAGCGCGCGAATCTGCGATCGAAGCCAACCGCCTGTCGCCTGACCTGATCCCCGCAGCCGCGATGGCGGCCCGCGGCCTGATTGCCAAGGGCGACCGCAAGGGAGCATCGCGGGTGCTGAAAAAGGCGTGGGATATCACGCCGCATCCGGACCTTGCCGCCGCCTTTGCCGAGATCGAGCCGGAAGAGACTCCGCAGGCAAGGCTCAAGCGGTTCAAGCTGTTGACCTCCAGCCATCCTGACCACGAACAAACGCGGCTTTTGCTGGCTGAACTGTTCGTGGCCGCCGAAGATTTCCCTGCCGCGCGCCGCAGCCTTGGCGATATCGTCACCAAACACCCCACCCAGCGCAGCCTTGCGATCATGGCGGCGGTGGAGCGGGGCGAAGGCGCGGATGACGCTGTTGTGCGCGGCTGGTTGACCCGTGCGCTGACCGCACCACGCGGACCACAATGGTGCTGCGACAAGTGCCATGCGATCCACGCGACATGGCATCCGATCTGCGACAATTGCGGTGGTTTTGATACGCTGTCGTGGCGGGAAGCCACCGAGCAAACCGGTGCAAGTGCCACCGGGACAGAGCTTTTGCCCCTGATCGTCGGTCAAAGGGCCGCGCCGATGACCCCGCCGGATGAAGGCGACGTAATCGAAGGTGTTAGCGTTCCAAAGCCGTCAAAATAGGGCTACACACCGCACCATGGCAGTGCTATCAGCGCGGCAATCTTCGTAACACGCCCGTTTCCGGCAACTTGCGAAGATTGCGGGGCTATAGTAAGGCTCCGCGCAGAGAAGTGCCGGTGTAGCTCAGCTGGTAGAGCACGTCATTCGTAATGATGGGGTCGGGGGTTCGAGTCCCTTCTCCGGCACCACTTCTCTCCTCTGGAACAAGCGGTACATGAGTCTGCGGTTCGCGCTACCGCTTGAGGCGGCCTTTTTCCAAGGCCCAAGCGAACAGCAGCTGCAGGCCAAGCCCCCCCAGAATCAGCACGCTATCCAAGGCAAGGCTGGGCGGCATCGCTGTCTTTATGACCTGTGCTGACAGGGCCAGCATCGACCCAAGCGCAAAGATCGGAAGGGCGTTTCGGCCCAGCAGCACAAAGGGTGCCATGGCTGGCGCGGCCGACCAGCGCTTGACGAATGCAAAGGTCGACAGCAGGTAGGCCAGCGCAAGGATGTGAAACAGCCGTGGCCCGCTGGCATAGGTCTTGTCAAAGACAGTGAAAATGCGCGGAACGCCAAGTTCCTGAATGGCCCACAAGGTTTGGCCCAACGTTTCGGCCACCATCTTGATCTGCGACGAGGCGAGCGCCAGCCCGACGAACAGCCCCGTCAGGACTTGCAGCCAAAGCCGTTTTGGCAAAAACCTCTGCCCCTCCTTCAGGGCAACGCCCGTCAGTAACCCGGTGCAAAAGATGAACTGCCACGAAATCGGGTTGAAGAACCAGCCGCCGCCAATCGGGCGGTTGGGCAGGTTCCAGTAAAACATCCCCGCGCCCAGCCAGACCAGTCCCGACAAGACCCACGTCAGATAGGGCCGTCGAAGGGCCATCCAAAGCATGAAGGGTGCCATCAACAGCATGACCATATACATGGGCAGAATGTTCACATAGCCCAGCTGATAGGTCAGCACCGGTAGGGCGGCATGAATGGCCAAAGGGCGTGACAGAAAGCTGCCAAACCCGTTGCGCGTCAGGATCTCGCCCGCGCCCAGATGCAGTGCCCCAAATGACAGGATACCCAAGGCCATCAGCGTCAGCATTGCGTGAACCATGTAAAGCGTCCACGCCCGCCGCCACACCCGGCCAACCGCCTGCCAGCCGAACCCCGCGCGAAACGGCGCCGAGTAGGCAAGACCCGCCGCAATGCCCGACATCAGCACAAAGCCTTCGGCGGCATCCGAAAAGCCAAAATTGCGCGAGGTCAGGTTCTCATAGATCGTGCCGGGAACATGGTTGATGTAGATCATCACCAGACAAAGCCCCCGGAACGCATCAAGGCGCAGGTCACGCGGGGCAGCCGTTCTTACGACCGTTGAAGGATCAGGCATTCAGGCGGGTAAACTCCGTCGGAGGGTCAGATGCGGCTGGCGCGGACCAGCGGGCAAGCCAAGAATCGTGCAATTGCACAATTGGCGGCAAATGACCATCCGACGGAACCCGATACAGCCGCGTCAGCGGGGCAAGCGACGACCACGCGATGATCACCGGGGCCAGAAGCATCGGCACTGCGACTGGCAGCATCCACAGCAGCAGGGCAGGGGCCCAGACCCATGTCATGGCCAGCGCAAGTGCCCCGGTGGCCGTGATCCACCATGACGCGGACCAGGATTCCGCTATGGAAAGACTGCCGTCCCCACGGTTGTTGGCAGGCCAGCCACCGTCGCGCCGCATCAGAACCTGCGCAACGGATCGCGTCTGGAACAGCAGAAAGATCGGTGCGGTCAGCGATGAAAACGCAAGCTCTGACAGCGTTGAAATCCCTGCACCCCACCCACCGCCATGCCCTGCTGCGCGGCCGGACGCCGTGGCATCAATGACGATCAGCAGTTTCGGCAGGATCAGCAGCCCGAACACACCCACCGCAAGGCCAACCGCCTTGAACGTGGCATCGGGCGGAAACACTGGAAATGGCCAGAGCGGGTTGGGAAAGTAATCTGGCCCGGGAGCAAAATGCGGCGCAGCGATCGAGGCAAGGATAAAGGCCAGCCAGAACACTGGCGCGACATAGGCAAAGATACCCTGCACAAAGACAAACCTGCTCCACATCCACAAGCCGGGCGCAGTGATCAGGCGCATGTGCTGCAGGTTGCCCTGACACCACCGCCGGTCGCGTTTGGCGTGGTCGATGATGTTCTCTGGCCCTTCTTCAAAGGACCCTTCCAGATCATCATCCAGCCGCACGCGCCACCCGGCCCGCGCCAGCAGCGCCGCTTCGACGTAATCATGGCTCAGGATATGGCCACCAAAGGGCGGCGGACCCGACAAAACCGGCAATCCGCAGCTTTCGGCAAAGGCGCGTATCCGCACCAGCGCATTATGCCCCCAGAACGGCCCGGTACGACCCTGCATCATGGCCAGACCACGGGCGAACACCGGCGAATAGAAGGCCGCCGAAAACTGCATGGCGCGGCCAAAGCGTGACCTTGCCCGCACAATCTTTGGCAAGGATTGCAGCAGCCCAAGGCCGGGGTCCGCTTCCATCCGGCGCACCATTTCCACAATGGTGGCACCCTCCATCAGGCTGTCGGCATCAAGGATCAGTCCGTAATCATAGGCCGCGCCCGATGTTGCGATGAAATCTTCAAGGTTGCCCGCCTTCTTGCCGGTGTTTTGGGCGCGGCGGCGATAGAACATGCGCCCTTGCGCGTTGCGCTCAAGAACCAGCCTTGCAAACCAGCGGCGTTCGTCGCGCGCGATCAGGTCGTTGCGGGTGTCGGACAGGACCGCAAAGTGAAACACCGCCCGTTCGTTTGTCGCGACAAGCGAAGCATCCATCGCGGCAATGCGGGCAAAGGTGACCTGCGGGTCTTCGTTGTAGACCGGCACGATAATGACGGTTCGCCCCCGGATCGGGCCTTCGTGGCGCGCAGCGGGTGGCTTCGCGCGAGTCGTCAGGCCCAGCAGGCCTTGCGCAGCGCCCCATGCCAGCCACCATGTCGAAATGGTGATCAGTGCCGCGCGCACCACATCTACGCCATCCGGCCCATCGGCGGTGCCATAGCTGTAGAACACAAGTCCGGCGGAAATGGCCGCTACGATGCTGGCGGCAAGCACCATAAGGCGCGCAAAGAATGTTTCCGCGCCCGTGTTGCTTGCCCCAAGCCGTTCCATCGGGGCTTAGCCCTGTGACCGCGTCGTCAGAGCCGCAAAGCGGGCCAAAAGGCCAGCCCAAATTCCGCCGGACCGATGGCCTTCCAGCACCTGCTTTGGCATGGCCAGTGGCGCCAGCGGCAGGCCTGCCACCAGATCATCTTCGGAATAATCCATTGTCTGTGCGTCGATCATGCCACGATCCATTGGTAAAGCCAGTTTTCGGTCAGTTTGCGGCCATAGCCGCGCACATGGGCGCCCATTTCCACAACGCTGTCTTTGGTGCCCTTCAGATCAATCACCACGCGCCAGATCGGTTCCCCGGGAATCTTGGACAGCGTTTGCGACACGATCTCGCCACCGGAAATGTTGACGACAGCCTCTACCTTTGCGTCATCCGGCAGGGTGGCCAGCAGTCCGCCGCCAAAATCGACCACGAACTTGCGGCTGCCATCGGTGTTTTCCACACCTGAAACACCGCCAACGCCGGACCGCGTTTCATAAACAAACGCCAGATCTTCGTTCCAATCCGGCTCGATCATGCCCCAGCGCATGCGATAGGCAAATTCCCGCATCTCGCCGGCCTGCACTTTTGCTTCGGGCACCCAGAAGGCGACGATGTTGTCATTCGCCTCCAGATCGGTCGGAATCTCGACCAGACGCACGGCACCTTTGCCCCAGTCCGACATCGGCTCGATCAACAGCGAAGGCCGCTTTTCATAATGCGCCGACGCATCCTGATAGGCCTCGAAATCGCGGCTGCGCTGCATCAACCCAAATGACTGCGGGCCATCTTCGGCAAAGTATGATCCGGTCAGACGAACCGGGTTGTTCAGCGGTCGCCAGATCACGTCACCATCGCGGCGCACAATCATCAGCCCTTCGCTGTCGTGCACGTTCGGGCGGTAATCGTCAAAGGACGCACGGTTCTTTTCCGAGAACAGGAACATCGACGTCAGGGGTGCCACGCCGATTTCATCCACGGCGTTGCGGAAGAACAGACGCGCCGTCACCTCCATCACCGTTTCGGTGCCGGGGCGAATGACAAACTGGTAAGCGCCTGTGCAGGTCGCGCTTTCCAGTGCTGCCGTGACAACCACTTCGCGCGCAAACGGCACAGGCTTTTCAAGGTAGAACCGCGAGAAGCGGGGGAACTCTTCGCCTGCGGCAAGTGCGGTGTTGATCGCCAGCCCCCGCGCCGACAGACCATAAGAGTTGCCACGGCCCAAGGCGCGGAAATAGGACGCGCCCAGAAAGGCCACAACTTCGTCAAACAGATCAGCCCGGTTCAGCGGCGCGTTCAGACGAAAGCCGGCCACGCCGGGCAGGGTGCCATGTTCGGGAACGCGGGCGGCAAGGTCACCGATGTATTCGAAATCATCGGTGGAAAACTGCATGGGCGTGGCCGTGCCATCCACCACTTCTAACACCAGAACCGGCTCTTCGAACAGCCAGCCCATATGAAACGGATAGACGCGGAATGACGAATCTTCGGCGATCCATGGCGCAGACGCGTCTCGGAACTTGATCTTCTGATAGTCGTCATAGGTCAACTGATCGAGGAAGCTTTCCGCCTTTGTCGCAACCTGATGCGGCCGCGTGGCCAGATCCTTCATCTGTTCGGTCAGGATATCGAACGAAAAGGGCTTGCCTTCGACGGGCGCAGGCGCAGACTGTGCAACTTGCGCGTGAACACGGCCGCCAAGCACGGTGGACGCGCCAAGTGCGGCCATTGCCCCAAGAACGAACCGGCGGGTGGTGTGGACCGACTGTGTCGGAACGGACGCCATGATAACTATCGACTCCCTTTATTTGCGTGGCACCAGTGGCAGGGTTTTTGGCGACTCGCCATGTGGGAGTTCATGCGCCAGAAACAAGGCCGATATGCACGTGCAGCATAAGAATTGCTGCACCCCAACCAAACTGCTGCCTATTCCTTGTACAGCCCCAAGCCGTGGCGCTGTTTCGGTGACTTTTGTGCCATGCCCGAAGATGCCTCTGTTTTGATGTGTCTTTTCTACTTTTGTCGGCTGCGGTCAAGTGGCCGTCGTTCCCATTTGCTTGATCGGCGTGCATCCGCCATCCTGGACGGGATGGTCAGATTTCTGCAACGCAGCACTGACATGCGGTGTCGGCCGCTATGTGTAAAGTGGGGCCAACACAGCCTGAGCGGGAAGTCGCGAAGTGCCGCTTTGATCCGCACTAGCCCCGGCGATTTTGTGCCACTTGCCTGCGAAAGTGGCAGGCTGGCGATGCCAGAGGCGCGGCAAGTGCCGCCTTTTGTGGCATTTGCACAGGCCCTTGCCCGCAAGCGCCTGTTTCGGCAGGCTGCGCCCATGGCCTTTACGCTTCGCCAACTTCAGTTTTTCGTCGCCGCTGCCGAGGCAGGTTCCGTTTCGGGGGCGGCCCGCGTTCTGTCGATCTCACAGTCCTCTGTCACCGAAGCCATTCGTGCGCTGGAAGAAGACTTGGGCGTTTTGCTGTTTGACCGTCAGGCGCGCGGCTTGTTGATCACGCATCGCGGTTCGGCGTTTCTGCGCCATGCGCGCCAGATACTGGCGGATGTCGCGATTGCCCGCACCGCCTTTCGTGGCGACGCCGAGGCGGTGCCGGGCAGGTTGTCGCTGGGCGTCACCTCGCTTGTGGCGGGATATGTCTTGTCCGATATTCTGCAACGGTTTCGCAGGGCCTATCCGCTGGTGGACCTGAACGTGATCGAAGACAGCGGTGATTACCTTCAGCACCTGTTGATTGGCGGAGAGTTGGATGTAGCCGTTCTGCTGACCTCGTCGGTCAAGGACCGGATGGCCCTGCAGGTGGAAACACTTCTGGTGTCGCCCTATCGGCTGTGGCTGCCGCTGGGTCATCCACTGGCCGATCAAGAGGCGATTGCGCTGGAGCAACTGGCTGGTCAGCCGATGATTCAACTGATGGTGGACGAAATCGAGGAATCGACCCGACGCCTGACTGCTGCCCTGCCGGTCAAGCCCGAAACCGCCTTTCGCACCCGGTCGGTGGAGGCGGTGCGGTCGTTGGTGGCCACGGGTGCGGGGTTGGCGATCTTGCCCAGCCTGGTTTACCGGCCTTGGTCGCTGGAAGGCGACCGGATCGAGATCAGGGATGTGTCGGGCGATCTGCCGACAGTGCAGGTCGGGCTCGCATGGCGGCGGGGCGCGCCCCTGTCTGCGCCGGCGCTAAACTTTGTGCGGTCTGCCCAAAGTGCGGTGCCCCCACGCTGAACTATCGGAAAAACCGATACGAGCCATCAGCGTTTTGATATTGCGAAACGGCAAGTCTGGCATAGGCTTTCGCCATGATCGGATGAACCGGCACGCCCGCAGATATTGCGGGTGCTCTCACAGGGAGATTTCAGCATGACAACGAGGACGACCCTGAAGCTTTTGGGCAGCACGACCCTTGCCCTGATTACCGGCCTGACCCCCGCCATGGCACAGATGACCTCCATCGGCCCGGGCGAAGGCGAATTGTCGATCGTCGCCTGGGCTGGCTATATCGAACGTGGCGAAACCGACAAGGCGTTCGACTGGGTGACCAAGTTCGAAGCCGCCTCGGGCTGCAAGGTCAGCGTCAAGACGGCAAACACCTCGGACGAAATGGTTGCCCTCATGAACGAAGGCGGCTTTGACCTTGTCACCGCCTCGGGCGATGCGTCGCTGCGCCTGATCGCTGGGGGGCGCGTGCAGGAAATCAACAAGGATCTGATTCCGTCATGGTCGACTATCGACCCGCGCCTGCAGGATGCGGGCTGGCACATGGTCGACGGCAAACATTACGGCGTACCCTATATGTGGGGGCCGAACGTCCTGATGTATAACACTGAAGTCTTCAAGGAACCGCCTACCAGCTGGAACGTGGTGTTCGAGAAGATGGATCTGCCGGACGGCAAATCGAACGAAGGCCGGGTGCAGGCCTATGACGGCCCGATCCATGTGGCCGACGCTGCGCAGTACCTGATGTTCCACAAGCCGGAACTGGGGATCACAAGCCCTTATGAGCTGAACGAAGACCAGTACAAGGCGGCGTTGGATTTGCTGCGCGTTCAACGGACTCTGACCAGCCGCTATTGGCATGATGCCTTTATCCAGATTGATGACTTCAAGAACGAAGGCGTCGTGGCGTCCGGGTCTTGGCCGTTTCAGGTCAATCTCTTGAAGGCGGACAATCAGCCCATCGCTTCGACCATCCCGCAAGAGGGCGCGACGGGTTGGGCAGATACCACAATGATGCATGTCGACAGCAAGCACCCGAACTGCGCCTATATGTGGTTCGAACATCAGCTGTCGTCGAACCTGCAGTCTGATCTGTCGGTCTGGTTCGGTGCCAACCCGGCTGTTCCCGCAGCCTGTACCGATGGGCGTGGCATGCAGACCGCCGAAGGCTGCACGGCCAATGGTCTGGATGACTTTGACAAGATCAAGTTCTGGACCACGCCAGTGTCAAACTGCTCGCAGGGCGAAGGGGCTTGCGTGCCCTATTACCGCTGGGTGTCTGACTACATTGGCGTGATCGGCGGCCGCTAAACCCGGTCTTTCCGCATTTGCCACACCTTGTGCCCGGCCGTTCTGGCCGGGCCGCTTTTGCCATGCCTGAAAGACGAACATGACAGCTGCTGTCGAATTTCGTGCCGTCACACGCCACTTTGGCAACGTCCGCGCTGTGGATGGTGTTGACCTGACCATCGAAGAAGGGTCGTTCTTTGCCATGCTTGGGCCGTCGGGTTCGGGCAAGACCACTTGCTTGCGGCTGATTTCAGGCTTTGAAAAACCGAATGATGGCAGCATCCGCATCTTTGGGCAGGATGTGGGCGATGTGCCGCCCAACCGGCGCAACGTGAATACGGTGTTTCAGGACTATGCCCTGTTTCCGCACATTAACGTGCGTGACAACGTGGGCTATGGCCTGATGGTCAAAGGAGTTGACCGCCGCACACGCAACGACCGCGCCGAAGAGATGTTGGCACTGGTCAAACTGTCGGGCTATGGCGACCGCAAGCCGGCGCAGCTTTCGGGCGGGCAGCGGCAGCGCGTGGCCCTTGCACGCGCTTTGGTCAACGAACCGCGTGTGCTGCTGCTGGACGAACCCCTTGGCGCGCTGGACCTGAAACTGCGCGAGGCGATGCAGGATGAGTTGAAGGCGTTGCAGGCGCGCCTTGGCATCACCTTTATCTTCGTGACCCACGATCAGGGTGAGGCGCTGAGCATGGCGGATCGTCTTGCCGTGTTCAATGAAGGGCGCATCGCCCAGATCGGCACCCCGAATGATGTCTACGCCCGCCCGCGCACCCGTTTCGTGGCTGATTTTGTCGGCTCGTCCAACGTGCTGCCGCCCGATGTGACGCGTGCTTTCGGCGGACCAGCGGCTTGGGCGTCGCTGCGGCCAGAAAGCCTGCACGTGGGTGTGGCCGAAGGGGCCACACCCACGGGCACTGTCACGGGCCTGCGCTATCTTGGGGCAGGATCGCGGTTGACGCTGGATGTGGCCGGGGCCGAAGTGGCCGCCCTTGTGCCGGCGGGCCAGCCCGTTCCCGCCACGGGCAGCACGGTTGGCCTTCGCTTTGACCCGGCTTCCCTGCATGTGATGGAGGGCGAGGGATGAGCCCCGCCCCCGCCATCCTGCCCGAACGCGGGCTGGCTGACCGGCTGACGGCCTTGTTCTGGCGGCACCCGCGCCTGTTGCTGGCCGTGTTGCTGACCCCGCCGCTCCTGTGGCTGGGTGTGGTCTATCTTGGCTCTCTTGCCGCGCTTTTGCTGCAAAGCTTCTATTCGATTGATGAGTTTTCTGGCGTGGTGAAAGAGGAATTCACCCTGAAAACTTATGGCGAACTGTTCCGTGCGCAAAACATGGACATCATCATTCGCACGCTGCTGATGTCGGCTGTTGTGACGGTCGGTTGTGCCATCCTTGCCTTTCCCATCGCCTATTACGCCGCCCGATTTGCCCGCGGCAAATGGAAGGCGATCTTCTACCTTGGCGTGATGCTGCCGCTGTGGTCGTCCTATCTGGTCAAGGTCTATGCGTGGAAACTGATCCTTGCCAAAGAGGGCATCGTGACATGGGCCGCGGATGGCATGGGCCTAGTGCCTGTGCTGGATGCCGTGCTGTCCATTCCCGGCATCGGCGGCAATTCATTGTCCACCAGCTACATCGGCACCTTTCTGGTCTTTGTGTATATCTGGCTGCCCTACATGATCCTGCCCATGCAGGCTGCGCTGGAACGTGTGCCCACCTCGATGCTGGAGGCGAGCGCCGACCTTGGTGCAAGCCGCAGCCAGACCTTTCGCACCGTGATCTTTCCATTGGCCATGCCAGGCATCATCGCGGGGTCGATCTTTACCTTTTCACTGACGATGGGCGATTACATCATTCCGCAGATCGTGGGCAATTCGTCGCGTTTCATCGGGCTGGCTGTCTATCAGTTGCAGGGCACGGCCGGAAACACGCCGCTCGCCGCCGCCTTTGCCGTGGTTCCGATTGTGGTCATGCTTGTCTATCTGTGGGTGGCCAAGCGGAAGGGGGCGTTCGATGCACTCTGATCGCGCTTCACTCAGCCTTCGGGCCTCCGCGATCGCTGGCCTGTTGTTCCTGCACCTGCCGATCCTGCTGATCTTTCTGTATGCCTTCACCACCGAAGAAAAGAGCTATGAGTTCCCGCCCCCCGGCCTGACGCTGCAATGGTTTGGCGTGGCGTGGTCTCGTGAGGATATCTGGCCGCCCCTGTGGTTGTCGCTTTGGGTGGCCAGCATTTCGACCATCCTTGCCATGATCCTTGGCACGCTGGTGTCTGCCGCAATGGCACAGACAAAGTTCTTTGGCCGCGAACAGATCAGCCTGCTGATCCTTTTGCCGATTGCGCTGCCGGGGGTGATTACGGGAATGGCGCTGCGATCAGCGTTTTCGATCATGGACATCCCGTTTTCGACTTGGACCATCATACTGGGCCACGCGACCTTCTGCATCGTGATCGTCTACAACAACGCCGTGGCACGGTTCCGGCGGCTTTCGGGTGGCGTGATGGAGGCGTCAGCCGATCTGGGTGCCAATGGCTTTCAGACCTTTCGCTATGTGCTGTTGCCCAATCTTGGCACGGCCTTGCTGGCCGGTGGCATGCTGGCCTTTGCCCTGTCGTTTGATGAGGTGATCGTGACCACCTTTACGGCGGGCCAGCAATCGACCCTGCCGATCTGGATGCTGCAGGAACTGGTGCGCCCCCGGCAACGCCCGGTGACCAACGTGGTCGCGATTGTGGTCTTCATAGCCACCTTCGTACCAATCCTGATCGCCTATTACCTGACACGAAACGGCTCTGACATTGCCGGTTCGGGCAAATAAGGGAGAGAGAACCCATGGACACGCTTTCCACGATTGATACGGCCCTTTTGATCGGACCCAGCTTTGAGGCGGGTCAGGATGCGAAAGAGCAGATCCTGAACCCGCGCACGGGTGCCCTGATCCTTGAGGTGCCAGAGGCCTCGACCGCGCAGGTTGACCGCGCTGTGGCAATGGCGCGCAAGGCCTTTGAAACCTGGTCGCGCACCACGCCCGCCGAACGGGCCACCGCCCTTTTGCAGATCGCAAACCGGATCGAGGCCGAGGCTGATGCCTTTGCCGCGCTTGAGGCCCTGAACTGCGGCAAGCCGATCAATGCTGCCCGCAATGACGAAATTCCGGCGGTCGTAGACTGCTATCGCTTTTTTGCCGGGGCTGTCCGTACCCAGCATGGGCAAGTGGCCGGAGAGTATATGGCCGGTCACACCAGCATGATCCGGCGCGACCCGATTGGCGTGGTGGCGTCGATTGCGCCATGGAACTATCCGCTGATGATGATGGCTTGGAAATTGGCCCCTGCCATTGCAGGCGGCAATACTATTGTGTTCAAGCCATCGGAACAGACGCCGCTGACCGCGCTGAAGATGGCGCGCATTCTGGCCGATGTGTTGCCCGAAGGTGTGGTCAACGTCATCACGGGGCGCGGGCAGACCGTGGGCAACTATCTGATCAATCATCCGCAGGTGGATATGATCAGCTTGACGGGCGACGTGGCCACCGGAAAGAAGATGCTGGATGCCGCCGCGCGCACGGTCAAGCGCACGCATCTGGAACTGGGCGGCAAGGCCCCGGTCATCGTGTTTGACGATGCCGATATTGATGAGGTCGTTTCGGGACTGCGTGCCTTTGGCTATTACAATGCCGGGCAGGATTGCACCGCCGCCTGCCGCATTTACGCCGGGCCCAAGATCTATGATCGGCTGGTGGCTGATCTGTCCTCGGCCGTAGGGTCCATCACCCTCGGGGCCGAGGATGATACGACCAACGAAATCGGCCCACTGATCAGCATGCGTCAACGCGACCGCGTGGCGAGCTTCGTGAATCGCGCACGCGAGTTGAGCCATGTCGAGGTCACCACAGGTGGCGCGGCCATGGCGAACGGTTTTTACTATCAGCCCACGGTGATTGCCGGGGCGCGGCAGGAAGATGAAATCGTGCGCCGCGAAGTTTTTGGCCCCGTCGTGTCGATCACACCGTTTACCGACCCCGAAGATGCGATCACATGGGCAAACGACAGTGACTATGGCCTTGCCTCGTCGGTCTGGACGCGGGATGTGGGGCGCGCCATGGCGACAGCGGCGCGCATGCGCTATGGCTGCACGTGGGTCAACACACATTTCATGCTGGTCAACGAAATGCCGCACGGCGGGCTAAAGCAATCCGGTTATGGCAAGGACCTGTCATCCTATGCGCTGGAAGACTACACCGTCGTGCGGCACGTCATGGTGAAACACGGCTAGTGACTGTCAGCCGTAGACGGCGTCGCGCACCTCTTCCCGGAAGGGCCCGTTGCAGCCTTCGAACGCTGTGTTCGTGCAGGTGACAATGCTGATACGGTTGGTCGGGTCGATCAGCCAGTTATGCCCATAAGCACCGCCCCAATCGGCGGTGCCAACGGGGCAAGGCGATGTTGCCAGATGCGGGTCTTCCAGCCGTGCCCCGATCAGGCTGAACCGCTTGCCGGGGTCGGCAGGGTCGCGCGGGACGGCACCGATCTGGTTGGACAGCGCCATGGCCACCGTTTCAGGCCGAAGCAATTTGCCGGCCCCGCTGAACTCCTCCAGCAGTTTCATTACATCGCCCGCCGTGCCCGCCATCCCGGCCCCGCCCGACTGCGGCGCATTGGGGTCATGGATGCGGTCCGGGGAAAACACGGTCACACCGCCCGACCGGCCCGGCACGGGTTCATTTTCTCCCATCGGCATGGGCGGGGTGCCGTCGGCATAGGGCACAGTCAGGCGCGCGCGGTCTGTGACGTGAAAATGCGTGTCCTTCATTCCCAATGGTCCGGTCACATGGGTTGCCACAGCGTCTTCAAGGGTTGATCCGTGGATTGCGGCCAGAACTCCGCCGATCACGTCAATGCCCATTCCATAAGCCCATCTGGAGCCCGGCATGAAGGCAAGCGGCACCTGTGCCAAACGGCGCAGGTTTTCTTCCAGCGCGATGTTCGGCCCCGACAGCCCCCCAGCCACCGTGGCAGGTACATCATATGTAATGCCTGATGTGTGCGTCAGCAGATGCCGCAGCGAAATGGCCGGGACAGACCCGTCCGGAGCCATGGGCGTGAACCACGGCAGGAACCGTGTGACCGGATCGTCCAGTTGCAAACGGCCAAGCTCCATCATCCGCAGCGCTGCTGTCGAAACAATTGGCTTGGTCACCGACGCAAGGCGGAAGATGCTGTCCACCGCCATCGCCATGCCCTTTTCCCGGTCGGCATAGCCCGCCGCGCGGCAAAAGACGGTCTGGCCATTCTGGTTCACCCGCACCACGCAGCCAATGATTCGTGACCCAAGCGCGGCATCGATGACGGTATTCAAACGGTGTTCAAGGGTCATGGGTTTATCTCGCGCTTTTGCCAGTGGTGGCTGCTGCCAAAGTCTGATCGCCTTTCACCACGG
Source organism: Rhodobacter sp. (assembly GCA_027484145.1). GTDB lineage: Bacteria > Pseudomonadota > Alphaproteobacteria > Rhodobacterales > Rhodobacteraceae > Pseudotabrizicola. The sequence continues at coordinate 477,974 of JAIXUH010000013.1, read as the reverse complement.
CGTGCAAGCCAAAGCCGCAGCCAAGGGCTTGCTTTCGCATCGCCGCCGCCGCACACAGGGGCAATTGCCGCGCAGGAGTTGCCGATGGATCTGTTGATTTCCCAGTTGCTAGACCCGTTTCGCATCGGGTTGATTGTTGGGTTGTTGGCAACCGCGTTGCGCAACCGCGCCGCAACCGGAATGCTGATCCCGCTGGTGGCTGGTGTTGGCTTCATCGCCTTTCTGCTGCCATCCACCATGGGGCTCGGGCTGGCCCCAAACCTGATGCAGGCATTCGTGATGGGTGTTGTGGCGAATGCGGCCCTGCTGGCGCTGTGCCTTGGCATCTGGGAGGCCTACACGCGGTTACGCCGCTGAATATGCCTAGTTCTGGCGAAGGATATGGCGATTGATCTCGCTTCGCAGCGATTGCAGATCAAAAGGCTTGGTGATGAAGCCATCGGCCCCAAGGTCAAGGCACTTGGCGCGCTGCACGGCTGATCCGCGGGCCGTCATCATGATGATCTTGGTCTTTTGCAATGTTCGGTCGCTGCGAACCTCGCGGCAGATGTCATAGCCCGACATTTCGGGCAACATCACATCCAGCAGCACAAGGTCGGGTTTTTCGGTCCGGATGGCGGCAACCGCCTTGGCCCCACTGTCGATGCGGCGATATTCAAACCCTTCGCGCACGATGACATATTCCAGCGCCGTGGCGATGTTGTCCTCGTCTTCGATCACCAGAACAACACGCAATCCATGTCGATCGGTCATGCTTCCCTCGGGGCGCGGCGGTTTTTCTGATCTGTCTGAGCAAATGGCGAACGCATCAAAGCGGACGTTCAACATGGAAGGTGGTCAGGCCGGGGCAATCATCCCGGCCTGACCAAGTGGGATTTACTTCACACTATCGTCCGCGAAGATCGACTTCTTGTGGGTGTTGCCCGGCACGAAGATCAGGCCGATGACAACGGTCGCCAGCGCGATGATGATCGGATACCACAGACCACCATAAACCGAACCGGTCTGCGCCGAGATGGCAAAGGCGGTTGCGGGCATCAGGCCACCGAACCAGCCGTTGCCGATGTGATACGGCAGCGACAGACCCGAATAGCGGATACGCGTCGGGAACAGTTCCACCAGCATGGCAGCGATCGGGCCATAGACCATCGTCACCAGAATGATGAGGTAGGTCAGGATGGCGATGATCGTCAGCTTTTGCGCGGTGAAGATGTCGACGAAGTTTGCCGCAACAGCGACGGTCGTGTTGTCTTTCGCCACCAGCGGATAGCCCGCAGCAGCGATTGCAGCGTTCACAGCCTTGGTAAAGGCGGCAGGCACGCCCTTTTCGGCATCAAGCGCGGCCTGAGCAGCGTCGATGGCCGCTTGGTCGGTTCCCGCTTTGGCGGTTTCCAGAGCAGCGGTCAGTTCCTTCACGGCAGCAGCGTTAACAGAACCGACATAGGCCGGGATCTCTGTCTCACCGATCTTGACGCTGGCGACGCTACCTGCAGGGGCGTCCACCGTTTCATAGTTCACCGAAGCGCGCGACAGCAGTGCCTTGGTGATGTCGCAAGAGTTGGTGAACTTTGCCGTTCCGACCGGGTTGAACTGGAACGAGCAGTCTGCCGGATCGGCGGTCACGACGACCGGAACCTGGTGCGCGGCGTGCAGCATCGGGTTTGCGGTGGCCGTCAGCAGCGGGAACACGAACTGATAGGTGGCAGCCGCGATCAGGCAGCCCGCCAGGATGATCGGCTTGCGGCCGATACGGTCGGACAGCGCGCCAAAGAAGAGGAAGCCACCCGTGCCGATGATCAGCGACCAAGCCACGAAGACGTTGGCCGAGAATGCATCAACCTTGATCACGTTCTGCAGGAAGAACAGCGCGTAGAACTGGCCAGTGTACCAGACAACAGCCTGACCGGCGACAAGGCCGAGAAGCGCGATGAGCGCGATCTTGGCGTTCAGCCAGCCCCAGACAACGGCGATCACTGCAAAGGCGATCCCGAGGTACATCACGATCGATCCGGTCAGCATGCCCGAGAAGGCAAGGATGATCAGAAGGGCCGGGACGATCAGCAGTGCAAGGGCGTTCTTGCCGGGGCCAAAGGCCTCGGTCAGCGGCGCCTTCGAGGCGGCACCCTCTTCCTTCATCTTCTTGAAGGCCGGGGATTCATTCATCTGCAGACGGATGTAAAGCGAGATGAGCAGAAGGAAGATCGAGCCGATGAACGGGATCCGCCAGCCCCAGGCGTTGAACGCCTTCATCATCTGCGGTGTTCCGTCCGCGTTCATCAGGGCCACACCGGCGGCATCCAGAACCGGCTGGTCAGGATAGGCGCCGTTCACGTAGCCCTGTACCGACAGGATCACGATCAACGACAGCAAGAGGCCCAGCGTCGCGGTCGTTTGGATGAAGGCGGTAAAGAAGCCGCGCTGGTTTGCTGGCGCATGCTCGGCCACATAGACTGCGGCCCCACCGTATTCGCCGCCAAGTGCCAGACCCTGCAACATCCGCAGCGCGATCAGGATGATCGGTGCCGCGGCACCCCAGGAATAGTAGTTCGGCAGAAGGCCAACGAGGAAGGTCGACGTACCCATGATGACGATCGTCATCAGGAAGGTGTATTTCCGGCCAACAAGGTCACCCAGCGCGCCGAACACCAGCGCGCCGAACGGGCGCACGATGAAGCCTGCGGCAAAGGCCAGCAGCGCAAACACGTTACGCGTGGCTTCCGGGAAGGGCGTAAAGAACTGTGCGCCGATGATCGCGGCCAGCGAGCCGTAAAGATAGAAGTCGTACCATTCAAAGATGGTCCCGGCGGACGAGGCCAAGATGACCTTGCGCTCTTCCCCCGTCATCGGACGCGAGCGATCGCGCACATCCGTGCTAGTTATTGCCATTGGCTTTCCTCCTTGTTTTTTCGGGCCTTTGGGACCCATCCACTGTCTTGATCGCACGAAGCCCGCTGTTGCTTGCGCCGTTTCGGGCCCCTTTTTCCGGCTTGCGCCGAAATGGGCGTGCATTGCGCGTCACGCTCGTCGCGATCCGCCTCCCGTCCTGCCAGGCCCGCTGCGCGGACTTGGCCCCCCTTCACGCTGACACGCGCCCCACGATGGCACCCAGTTCAGCCCGGATGTCAGCAATGGCACCCATTGCATTGATCCGTTGCAGAACCCCTTTGCCGTCGTAATAGGCGATCAGCGGTGCCGTCTGGGCGTGATAGGCCTTCAGCCGTTCGCGCACCGTTTCGGCGTTGTCGTCGGCCCGGCGCTTGAACGCCGTGCCGCCGCATTTGTCACAAGTGCCTGCACGCGCAGGCGTCTTGAATTCGTCGTGATAGCCTTCGCCGCAGCCGGCGCAGGTGTAGCGACCGGCCACACGGCCAACCATCGCATGGTCGTCCACCTCAAGGCTGATGGCCGCCGTCACCCGTTGGCCAACGGCCGCAAGCAGCCCGTCCAGAGCACTCGCCTGCCCGTCCGTGCGTGGAAAGCCGTCAAGGATGATGCCATTCTGCACATCATCCTGCGCCATCCGGTCTTTCAGAACAGCCAGAACGATATCGTCACTGACCAGAAGCCCGGCATCCATGACCTCCTTTGCCTTTTTCCCTGCGGTGGTTCCGGCAGCAACTGCCGCCCGCAACAGATCACCCGTCGAAAGTTGGATCAGGCCAAAATCATCCTCAAGCATCCGGGCCTGAGTTCCCTTCCCGGCTCCCGGGGGACCCAGCAGAATAACGACGGCGGGCTGTGTCATGGATTCGTTCTCCACGTTTCAGGCCCGGTTCATCCGGTTTTCGATCAACTCTTCCACCACAGCCGGATCGGCAAGGGTCGAGGTGTCGCCAAGCGCGCCAAAATCGTTTTCGGCGATCTTGCGCAGGATGCGACGCATGATCTTGCCGGACCGTGTTTTCGGCAGGCCGGGCGCCCATTGGATAAGATCGGGTTTGGCAATCGGCCCGATTTCGGTCCGGACCCAGGCTTCCAGCTCTTTCCGCAAAGGTTCGCTGGGTTCCACGCCCTTCATCAGCGTGACATAGGCATAGATGCCCTGACCCTTGATGTCGTGCGGATAACCCACCACGGCGGCCTCGGCCACCTTTTCATGCGCGACAAGGGCGGACTCAACCTCGGCGGTGCCCATGCGGTGCCCCGAGACGTTGATCACGTCATCGACGCGTCCGGTGATCCAGTAATAGCCGTCTGCGTCGCGGCGGCAGCCGTCACCGGTGAAGTAGTAGCCACGATACTGGCCAAAATAGGCCTCTTCGAACCGCTGATGGTCGCCCCACAGCGTCCGCATCATGCCGGGCCAGCTGTCAGCAATGCACAGCACGCCATCGGTCACTGTCGCCGTCTGCACTTGCGCGTTAGCCGGATCGAGGACGATGGGCTGCACGCCAAAGAACGGCAGCGTGGCCGAGCCCGGCTTTTGCGGAATGGCTCCCGGCAGCGGGGTGATGATGTGGCCGCCGGTTTCGGTCTGCCAGAAGGTATCGACGATCGGGCAGCGCCCTTTGCCGACGTTGGTGTTGTACCAGTTCCATGCCTCGGGGTTGATCGGTTCGCCCACCGAACCCAAAAGCCGCAACGATGACAGATCGTGCTTTTCCACCCACTCCGTGCCCTGCGCCATCAGGCTGCGAATGGCTGTGGGCGCGGTATAGAACTGATTGACCTTGTGCTTGGCGCAGACTTCCCAGAAGCGACCGGCATCGGGAAAATTCGGCACGCCCTCGAACATGATCGTGGTCGCGCCATTGGCCAGCGGGCCATAGACGATATAACTGTGCCCGGTCACCCAACCCACATCGGCGGTGCACCAGAAGACGTCACCTTCCTGATAGTCAAAGGTGTATTCGTGCGTCATCGCTGCATAAACAAGGTAGCCGCCGGAGGTGTGCACCACGCCCTTGGGCCGCCCGGTTGACCCCGAGGTATACAGAATGAACAGCGGATCTTCGGCACCAACCTCGACATAGGGGCAATAGGGTTTCGCTGCGGCCATTTCGGCCTTCAGGTCAACATCGCGCCCTTCGATCCATGTGATCTGGTCGCCGGTATGCTTGACCACCAAGCATTTCACGCGGTCGGAACAATCAAACAGTGCCTTGTCGGTGTTCGACTTCAGCGCCGTTTTCTTGCCACCACGCGGGGCGTAGTCGGCGGTGATGACAACCTTTGCCTCTGAGTCATTGATGCGGTTTGCCAAAGCGTCTGGCGAAAAACCCGCGAACACAACCGAGTGGATCGCGCCAAGCCGCGCACAGGCCAGCATGGCATAGGCCGCTTCGGGGATCATCGGCATGTAAAGAACGACGCGATCACCCTTGGTCACGCCATGCGCCTTGAGCACATTGGCCATACGCGACGTGTTTTCCAGAAGCTGCGCATAGGTGATATGCTGCGCCGGGGTCTTTGGATCATCCGGCTCCCAGATGATCGCGGTCTGGTTCGCGCGGGTCAGCATGTGCCGATCGATGCAGTTTGCAGAGACATTCAGCGCGCCGTCTTCGAACCACTTGATCGAGACTTTGCCGAATTCAAAGTTGCTGTCCTTCACCTTGGTAAAGGGCTTGATCCAGTCGATCCGCTGGGCATGCTTGGCCCAGAAGGCATCAGGGTCGCTGACCGAATCTGCGTACATCGCGGCATAGCGGTCCGCCGTGATGTGCGCCTTGGCGATGAATTCGTCCGAGGCGGTGTAGACGCCCTGTGCTGAACCTTGCTCTGACATTCGGCTCCTCCTTAGGTGCGAACCAACGCGGGCTCGCTATTCTGTGATTCTGTCAACCGGGCCAGTGGCGACAGAAATGCTCCAACTCACCTGCAGCTTAACCGAAATGTGAAGTTCTGTGCAACTAATTACGAATAATAGATTTTCTTGTTAATCTATTTTCAGATTTTCAGGAAATCTGTAAATTGACTTTTCACGGTCGGCGAATACGCATGATTTTCAATGCCCTGAGTCCTCACGCCACCGTGATGGGAATCCATGTGTTCGTGATATCCCAGATCGCGGCCCTCTGTGCCTGACGGGATCGGGCAAACTGCCGCAGCCTTTCCTTTGCCATGATCGCGCCATTTGGCAGACTGAGTCGCACCACAATTGGCCCCATTCCGGCGATGGCCCACAGCGGCATTGTGGTGCGCAACCCTGAACCCTAGGGTAGGGGCGGGGCGAAACCCGCCCAGATGCGGGGAGAACATGCGTATAGCCATCCTAACGGACATCCATGCCAACCGCGAGGCGTTCCAGTCCGTTCTGACCGACCTGTCCGACCGTGGTATTGATCGCTATGCCCTGCTGGGTGACATCGTCGGTTATGGCCCTGATCCCGAGTGGTGCGTGGACCGCGCGATGGAACTGGTGGCCGCCGGCGCATGGTGCATCAAGGGCAACCATGACAGCGCCATCGCCAACCCGGCCGAGTCGCTGAACATTACTGCGCGCCGCATCGTCAACTGGACGCGGCCCATCCTGTCCGATGAGCAGCGCGAATTTCTGGATCGCCTTCCGCTGACAAAGCAGCTGGATGACATCTTGTTCGTCCATGCCAGTGCCAATGATCCCGCCGACTGGAATTATGTCTCCAGCGAAACCCGTGCCATCGGGTCTTTCGAGGTCAGCAAGGCGCGGCTGATCTTTTGCGGCCATTGCCATGTTCCGACGCTGTTCAGTGAGGATCTGGGCGGTCGTATCAAGCAACAGCGCATTCCCCCCGGCATGGCGATCCCGCTGATCCGCACGCGGCGCTGGCTTGCGGTCATCGGCTCGGTCGGTCAGCCACGAGATGGGGAGCCGCAGGCGGCCTATGCCATCCTAGACACCGACACGAACGAACTGACCTTTCGCCGCATCGCCTATGACGTGTCGGCCACGGTCAGCAAGATTCGGCGGCTGGGCCTGCCCGAGTCTTTGGCGATACGTCTGAATACAGGAGCGTAAGACGACCATGCACCGCCCGCGGCCAGGTCTGGAGATTGACGGTTTTACCTTGGGCGAGTGCCTCCACAAAGGTGGTTTTGCCACAATCTGGGATGTGAACCACCCCGACCACACGCATCCCTTGATCATGAAGGTGCCCACGCTTCTTGATGGTTATGATGCCCCAACAATCGTGGGGTTCGAAGTGGAACAGATGATCATGCCACGCCTGTCCGGCCCGCATGTTCCGCGCCTGATCGCGATCGGCGACTTTTCGGAAATGCCCTATATCGTGACCGAACGCATTTCGGGGCCTTCGCTGCTGACGCTGTTTTCAACCGCACCGCGCCCGGTGTCCGAAGCGGTTGAGATTGCCGCCCGCATGGCCGAAGCGGTGCATGAGTTGCACAAGCAGCACGTCATCCACCTTGACCTGAAGCCTGCCAATTTCCTGCAGCGCGAAAACGGCAAGATGGTTTGCATCGATTTTGGCCTGTCACGGCATGACCACTTGCCCGACCTGCTGGATGAAGAGTTTACCATTCCGATGGGCACGTTTCCCTATATCGCGCCGGAACAGTTCCTGCGGCAGCGGGGCGATTTGCGCAGCGACATCTTTGCCCTTGGCGCAATCCTGTACGAATTGCTGACCGGAAAACTGCCGTTCGGACAGCCGGAAAAACTCACTGCCGTGCGCAAACGCCTGTGGCGTGATCCTGTGCCGCCACGTGGCCTTGACCGCACCATCCCCGAATGGATGCAGGAAATTGTGTTGCGCGCATTGGAGGTTGACCCCAAAGACCGCTATCAGTCGGCGGCGCAGATGATGTTCGATCTGCAACACCCGCGTCAGGTGCGTCTGACCGCACGCGCCCAGCGCACCGCGCGGGACGGCGCCATGGTGGTGTTCCGGCGATGGCGCGTGATGCGAAAGGTGCGCGGTTTTGCCAGCCCTCCCAGCACCGGTGCCCAGATCAGCAAGGCACCCGTTCTTATGGTGGCAGTCGACCTTGCGCCGGATATGGAAGCACTGGGCCAGCACCTGTTGCTGTCGACCAAGCAGATGCTGGTGATTCAGCCCGATGCGCGCGTGGCCTGTGTGAACGTGATTAAGACCGCCCGTATGGGCATTGACCAAACCACCGACGACAACGGCGAACACCTGCATGTATCGCGACTTCTGGCGTTGCGCGATTGGGCCGCGTCATTGCAACTGCCCGAAGACCGCTTGACCTTTACCGTTCTGGAAGGGCCCGATCCCGGGCAGGCCATCATCGACTATGTGCAAAAGAACCACGTCGACCATGTGATGATGGGCGCGCGCAGCCATTCGGCCACTCGGCGCTATCTTGGCTCTGTGTCCAGCCATGTCGTTGCCGAAGCACCCTGTAGCGTCAGCGTGATCCGGTTGCCGCAACACGGCGTTGTGGCAGAACCCGAAATCGCCCCTTCAGAAGACCAGCGCCAAGAGGGCTGAGCGTCAGGCTGTGCGGACCGGGGTCGTTACTGCGGCGGCCGGCTTCGGTTGTGCGGCACGTTTTGCGGGATTCACCACAGGCAGCACCTTGGCAGGGTCAGGGACGCACATATCCCGGAACGCGTCGATCTGATCGGCATCCAACATCGCAAACCCTTACTCGTGACGTGCAAAGGATGCACCCATAGCCCCTTTGGCGCAACGACCAATCCCGATGCCGCATGCCAAAGCCGCTTTTCGGTCTTGACCTCGCCGTCGGCGGACCCCCTGCGAGGGGATGCCGAAGGGCGAAGTTGTTGTTCAACGTCTACAGTTTCGGCCCGGTTTTCAGCAGCCCGAACACAGATTCGCACCGAGAAAACAATCCTTCCGGCCCCAGAGCCCAGACATTTTGTCCTGCGAAACATCATAACAGACTGTTATTCAATACGAATTTCAGCCGCGCGCAAACCCGGTTACCTATGGAACACGCTTTCCCTCATGCAACAAAAAGGCTTTGCGGGAATCCGCTTTCCTTCACTAAGCTACACCTGCCGTTCACGATTGCTGGAGCGGTCAGATTCTTTTGATGGGACGCTTCCTTTGCTTGGCAAGATCTTGGTCATCATCGTTGGTATTTTACTGCCCGTGGCACTCGCCTTTGCCGCAGCGGGCCATTTGCCCGGAACCACCTGGCCCGTGATTGCGCTTGGGGCCACCGCGTTCACCCTGATGGCAATCAATCTTGTGATGGCCGCACGCCTGCCCGGAATCGATGCCATGTTCGATGGCCTTGATCAGGTTTACTGGGTCCACAAGTGGCTGGGTATGCTGATCCTGACTTGCGCGTTCCTGCACCAGCAGATCAAGATCGCCACAGATGGGCTGCAGGTGATGGCCGCGATCAGCGAGCTTGCCATCCAAGTGGCCGAAATTTCGTTTTACCTGATGGTCTTTCTTGTTCTGATCAGCTTTTTCAAACGGGTGCCGAAGATGCCCAAGATCACATGGGAAATCCCCTATGGAATTTGGCGACAAAGTCACCGCCTGCTGGGCGTTGTGTTTCTTGGCATTGCGTTTCACCAGTTCTTCGTCAAGGCGCCGTTCGATAACAATGCGCTGCTGGCCTATTACTTGAACGGCGCGGCTGCGGTCGGGGCGGCGGCGTTCTTGTGGTCGCAGTTCGGGTTTCTGGTGCGCCGCCGCGCCTACAAGGTAACGGCCGTCACCAAGCACCCTGCTGCGACGATTGTCGATCTGGAACCCGCAGGGCGCGGCGTGTCAGTCCGCCCCGGCAGTTTCGCTTTCGTCAAATTCTCGGCCAAGGGTCTGGGCGAGCCGCATCCCTTTACTGTGTCGCAGGTGCGGCCCAACGGGGGGATACAGTTCTCGATCCGGGGGCTGGGCGATTACACGCGCCACCTGCGCGACGCGCTTTCGGTGGGCGACACGGCAAAGGTCGAAGGGGGCTATGGGCGGTTTCATCATCACCGCGGTGGACCCAAACAGGTGTGGGTGGCTGCGGGCATCGGCGTGACGCCATTCATCGCCTGGGCTGACCACCTGAAGCCGGGCGACGCCGAGCAGATCTGCATGATCTATTGTATCCGCAATGAGGCCGAAGGCGTGGCGCTGGACCGCTTGCGCGCCGCGGCCGAACGGGTGCCAGGATTTACCCTGAAGCTTCATTGCAGTGACACAGACGGCCGCTTTGATGCGGCAAAACTGGTCAGTTACCTGCCGTTCGAGATCGCGCAGGCAAGCTTCTGGTTCTGCGGCCCGGCGCCCATGCGCGAAGGCCTTGTCAAAGACCTAAAGGCGTCGGGCAAGGTGCCCCGCGCCATCCACTTCGAACGTTTTGAATTCAGATAAGATTACACGTCATGGAGAACATCATGGCAATCACGGCAATTCGACTGAAGACAAGCATCGGCATCCTCGCACTGGCCCTGTTTTCGACCCCGGCCATGGCAGAGCTTCCGGAGTTTACGGAAGGGCAGTTCGACAGCTACAAACCTGACGCGGCGCATGGCGAGGTGGTCTATAACGCCGCCGGATGTGCCACGTGCCACTCGATTGAGGGCGAGATGATGATCCTTGCCGGGGGGCGGGTGTTTGAAAACCGCCTCGGCAAGGTCTACGCGCCCAACATCACGCATGATCCTGTGGCGGGTATTGGTAGCTGGACCGATGCCCAGTTCCTGAACGCCCTGATGCGCGGCGTGTCGCCCGAAGGTGAACCCTATTATGGTGCCTTCTTCCCGTTTCCGGCCTATGCCCGGATGAAGCCGGAAGATGCCCTTGATCTGCGCGCCTACCTGAAAACGATGGAAACCAGTGACCTCCCCTCGAAAGAGAATGAGGTGAACGTATTCAGCCATTCGGCACTCGTGCTGCTGAACGTCGAGCGTCCCGCGCTGACCCCGCCAACAGACCCGCAATTGGCCCGCGGCCAGTATCTGGTCGAGGCGCTGGGCCACTGTGCCGAATGCCATACGCCGCGTGACGGCTTTGATCTGGACACGGCCAATGCCTACACCGGATTTATGGGCTTTTTCGGTGACTATTCACCCGACATCTCGGCCGCGCGGCTGGAAAAGGTCGGGCCCGAGGCGTTTATCATCGGCACCCTTGCCGAAGGCAAAAAGCTGAACGGCAAGGCCTTGGCCGCCGGATCGATGCGCCGCGTTGCGGAACAAACGGCAAAGCTGAGCCTTGAGGACCGTGCTGCGATCTTTGCCTATCTGAGTGGCAAGCCGATCGATGTGGCCACCCTGCCGCAGGCACCGGTGCAACTGGTGCAGGCCGAAGTGACAACCGTCGCCGATGCGCCTGCCACCACGACAGATGCAGCACCCGCCGCTGATGTAGTGGCGACTGTGGCCAAGATCGACCCGGTCGAAATTGGCAAGCAGACCGCCTCCGAAGGCCTGATGCAGATTGTTGCCGCCGCCTGCGAACCCCCGGCGGCTGCCCCAGTTTTGGAAGCTGTCGCCACGCCGGAACCGGCGCCTGCAGCACCTGCGGCTGTGGCTGGCGTGCCGGCCGAGATTGAGCGTGCCGCCGATCTGGTGATGGACGACAAGTGCCGCACCTGCCATGGCCCCGGTCAACGCAACGACCGCACCTTCCCGATGCATGACATTGGCGATATGGCGGTGCAGACCACACACGTTATTCCGGGCGATCCGGACAAGTCGCCGCTTTATGCCTCGATTGCGCTGAACCGCATGCCCCTTGGCGCAAAGCTGACGACGGCGGAATTGGACTCGATCAAGGCATGGATCGTGGCTTTGGGCGAGGTGGAAAAGGCCAAGGCCGCCGCCCCGGTTGAGGCTGCCGCCCCCGCCGCCCCTGCGGCCACGGCTACGGCTGCCGCCGAAGTGGTCTTGCCCCGCCCCGAAGTGGCAATCCCTCGGTTCGTGGGGGGCGACTTCAACCAGATCATGCTGGCAGCGGTGGGTGACTTGCAGGCGCAAGAGGAACGCGACCGCGCCTTCATCCGCTATTTCAGCTTTGCCGATACCGAAATTCCGGAAGTTGACTGCACGCAGACCGGAATGCGGGCAAACCCGATGGCATTTCTGCACGCGGGCCTGAACAAGTTCATCAACTCGGTCAGCCGCGCGGCAACCTTGGCCAAGGTCACACCTGTGGCTGGCACAGATGGCGCTCTGGTCCGGGTTGATATCCGCGACTATGGCTGGACGCTTGACGACTGGGCCTCTCTGTCGACCGGCGCCTTTACCCAAGGGTCGGTCGAGGCTGGCTTTACCGAAGAAGGCTGGAGGGATCTGGCCCGCCTTTACCCCTATGCGATGGACCCAGCGTCGGACAGCCTGCTGAAGGTTCTGGCGGATGGCACCGGCGCGCCTGTGCCAATTCTGGGGGCAAGCTGGTTCACCCATGTCGCCTCGGAAGCGCCGTTCTATGACCTGCTTCTGCGCCTGCCTGCCGACATCAAGGAACTTGAGGTTCGGATGGGTGTCGATGTGAATTCGCTGATCCAGCAAGGCGAAGTTGTCCGCGCCGGATTTGGCGAAGGTACATCAGGCGTGTCGGACCACAACCGCATGCTGGAACGGATGGACCTGCCACGCGGTGGCTACTACTGGAAGTCGTATGACTTTGCCGGCAGTGACGGCGTGCAATCGCTGCTTTTGCACCCCGATGGCCCGGCCGAAGCGATGCCGCTGCCATCTGGCACCGAACCCTTCGAACATGACGGCGGCGAGATGATCTTCAGCCTCGCCAACGGATTGCAGGGCTATTACCTGTCCACCGCAGCAGGCGAACGCTTGCTTGTCGGCCCCACCTCGATTGTGTCGTACCGCAACAAGCCCATCGGCAAGGGCGTCGAGATCGAGAATGGCCGGTCCTGCTTTGACTGCCACGAAAACGGTATGATCCGCAAAACCGATGAAATCCGCCGCTTCATCGAATCCAGCAACCGCCTGACCCGCGATCAGCGCGAGGTGCTGCTGGAGATGTATATCCCCGCCGAAGAGATGGAGGAGTATTACTCCAAGGATGCGGAAACCTTCCGCCGCGCGCTGGAAACGCTGGGAATCACTGAAACCAACGCAGCCGGACTGGAGGTTTCGATGGCGGCTCCGGCCAAGGCCGGCGGGGGTGAGATCATGACGTATCTGTCGGACATTCAGTTCGACAACCTTGATCTGGCCGAAGTGGCGCGGACCTTCTTCCTGACCGAAGAAGAATTCCGCGAACGTATGCGCGAAATGGGTGATCCGCTGCTGATGCAGACGGTTGACCAGTGGGTGCAGCGTGTCGATGACGGCCTCTATGTCAGCCGGTCCGAGATCGAGGCGGTTTGGCCAGACCTTCTGCCGCGTCTGACCGACCTGCGCCCCTATCGGCCCGGTCAGAACGACTATCAGCCGCAGCCTGTTGCGAACTATGACCAGCAGGCGACCGAGGCCCTGCAGTATGAGGCCACACAGGCTCAGGTCGCCTATGTGCCGCAGCCGGAAAGCGCGCTGCCGCCCTATCAGCCCCCGGTAAAGGCGGCCGATCCGCTGATCCTTGAACTTTGGGTGCCGAAGGTTGAGGTCAAGGTCAACGATCTGCTGGAATTCGATGTGCGCGCCAACCGCAAGTGTGAGTTGCAGGTGCTGTACGTCGAAGAGACCAAGACGGTCGAGGAACTGCCGCCCGAAGTGCTTGGCCCGGTATTCCTTGAGGCTGGTGAAACGCGGCGCATTCCCTTCCCCGGATCGGGTCTGCAACTGCGCTTTGACACTCCCGGCAAGGGTGAAACGATGGTGGCCTTCTGCCGCGAAGGCGGACTTGGCGACAAGCGGATCAGCGGGCAGGGCGCCGTCGATTATGCAAAGGAACGTTTCCAGCCGCTGTCGCGCGGTCTGGTGATTGAGCGGACAGATCAGGTGGCAAAGGACAATGGCCAAAGCGCCACCAATGCCGTCACTTTCAACGTATCGCATTAAATCAAAGGAAGACTGGAATGACCCTACGTTCTCGACTTCCCCTGCCGCGCCAGGTTTGGCAAGGCATGGCAATGATAACGCTGCTCGCCGGGCTTCCGGCGGCAGCAACCGCACAAAGCACCTGTGAAACGGCTCTGACGGCGCTGCAAGTGGCGTCGGGTGGAACCGACTCTGCCGCGATCCTTGCAGCATGGCAGGCTGTTGCTCCGGCGGGTTGTGACGATGCCCAACTGCGCGGCGCTCGGTCGCAAACCTCGGCCCTGATCGCGCGGGCGGCGCAGGGTCTGCTGACGAACGGCGATGTTGACGGGGCTGAAGAACTGGTGCTGCAGGCCCCCGGTGTGCATTGGGCCGTACAGGCCGTGCGCGGTGACATCGCCGCAAAACGCGGCAATCGCGCCGAGGCCGCCAAGATGTATAACGCTGCCCTTGATACACTGGGCGACCCGGTGCAGACCGTTCAGAATGAACAACTGGTGCCGGTGGCCGAGCGGCTTTCGGCACTGGCGCAGGAAAACATGATGCTGGCCGGCAGCATGGAAAGCACGGTGACGCGTGGTGGCGGTGCCTCGGGCGTCATGGCGATGGCAGCACGCGGCCTTGCGGTGGAAAAGGTCGCAACGGCACCCGCAGCCGGACAAACCACGGATACATATGCGACGCAGCAGCCCGCAAACGATGCTTATGTGGCCCAACCGCCGCAACCGGCCGCTGACACCTATACTGCACAGTCCGAAGACTCAGCGGTGACCACTTATGTTCAGCCTGCCGCACCCGAACCGACCGCCGACCCCTATGCCAATGCCCCGGCGCAACCTGCCTATCAACCGGCGCCGCAGGAATACAACGTGATCTCGGCGGCAGCGGAAAAGGTGGACAGCGTGTTCCTGCCCATCCGCTTTGGCTTTGACAGTGACCAGCTTGACGCCTCTGGCGTGCGTGAAGCGCTGCGTCTGGGCGAATTTCTGAAGGCGAATGCCGTTGGCCAACTGGTGATCACCGGGCACACCGATGATGTCGGCGATGGCAACTATAACCTTGATCTGTCGCTGCGCCGCGCCGAAAGCCTTGCCGGTTTCCTGCTCAGCGATGGGGTCCAGACACGGATTACCGTGGTGGGCAAAGGGGAGAGCGAACCCCCACTTTATACCGATGCCGCTGTATACTCGATCGATGAGCTGCGGACGATTGCGCGGCGGGTGGAGGTCGCCTTTGGCTACTAAATCGCTCATTCTGGCGCTGGTCGCGTGTGTTGCGCTGACCGGACCTGCCATGGCGCGCGATTGGGCCATTGTGGTTGGAATTGATGACTATATCAATTTCGAACCCTTTGATCCCAACCGCCCGGCCAGTGGCCACACAGACCTGCAGGGGGCGGTGAACGATGCCAAGGTCGTGGCGGCCGCCCTTCGCAAAGTCGGGGTCGATCTGCCCGACAATCGGTTCTTGCTGAACCAGACCGCAACCCTTGGTGCCTTTCAGGCCGCTTGGACCGAAGTTGTGACACAGGCCGCACCGGGCGACCGGGTCTTTGTCACCTATGCCGGACATGGCGGGCAAGAGCGTGAGGCGTCCGAGCCGGTTGATGAAAAGGACGGGTTGGACGAAACCCTGATGTTTGCCGATTTCGACCCCAACAATGCGCGCGCGGGTCGTCTGAACGATGACCAGTTGCATGAAATGCTGGCGTCCGTTCCGCAGCTTCAGGTGGTCTGGGTGATGGACAGTTGCCATTCCGGTGGGCTGGAGCGGAGTGTTTCTGCCCATGCCGCTGGCCTTAGCCGTTCAGGGGGCATCTGGGATATTCCGATTGACCCGATACCGACCGAGGCGCCCTCTGGGGCGGGTGATACGGGCGCGCCAAGTCTGGCGCATGTAACGCAGGTTCTGGCCACTGCAAGCGACGACCGGCTGGTGCAGGAAACAGCTTTCGATGGTCAGCCGCATGGCGCCCTGTCGTGGTTCTTTGCCAAGGCGATCGAGGGTGAGGCCGATATGAACAGCGATGGTGTTCTGACCCGGCTGGAGATTGCCAGCTTTGTCGGTGACCGCGTGTTCACGCATATGGATCAGAACCAGCAACCCCGGTTTCTGCCGCGCGGCGACCCGTCGGTGATGCTGTCGCTGCAGGCCGAAGCCCCGCCGCCACCCGCCCCCTTGCCGCCCGGACTGCCTGTCAAGGTGGTGGGTGCGCCGCCGCCGGGGCTGGAAAATGGTCAATGCCCCGGCTGCCGTCTGGTGGATCAGGGGCAGTCGCTGATGTTTGAACGGGTCGCCGAAGGCTGGGCCGTGTTCAACGGTCAGGGTGACAGGGTGACGGTGATCAACTCTGACGCCCGTCCGCAGATTGAACGTGCGCGCTTTCTGATTGATCTGAACGACGCCAAGGTTCTGAACCTGCCGCCTGTGGTACTGACTCCGCACCAATCTGCCGCGCGCCAGCCCATCGGGGCCACGGTTGGCTTTGACTTTCCGCCCCCCGCCGCTGACCTGAACTTTCTGACCCTGTTCAACCTCGCCTCGGACGGAACGGTGCAGTATGGTCTGTATCCGCCCGGCTTCCGTGAGGATGCGCCTGCTGATCAGGGCCTTGCCCTGCGGTTTTCCGTGGCGCCACCAACGGGCGAAGATCAGTTGATCGTGATCTGGTGCCGTCGGCCGCCCTTGGCCCTTCATGCGCTTTTGGCACAGGCTAACGGGTTGCCGGTTCCTCCGGTGTCCGAGATCATTGCAACGACGGCAGATACCGCTTGCCAGTTTGGCCGCATTGGTCTGTTCACCGAAGGCTGACGGGGTGAAAATGCCAGATTGTGGCCCGACTTCGCCCTATACAGCGACCAAATCGGCTGGCACTGTTTGTGGCCAGTGAGGGCCTCGCCATGATCTTTCGTGCCATAGCATTTGCGACCTTGATGATCCTGTCGGCGCTGACCCCGGCCGCATCGCAGACGCGGGTGGCGCTGGTTGTTGGCAACGCGGCCTATCAGAACGCCAGCATGCTGGCGAACCCGGTGAATGACGCGACACGCGTGGCGGAAAAGCTGTCGGTCCTAGGGTTTGACGTGATGCTGCAGACCGACCTGAACGGTCAGGCCTTTCGCATCGCACTGGGCGATTTTTCCGAACGGGCACTGCAGGCCGATATCGCCCTTGTGTTCTATGCGGGTCACGGGATCGAGATGGGGGGGCGCAACTATCTGATCCCGGTCGATTCCGAAATGCGCAGCGAGGCGACGGCGCAGTTTGAAACGGTTGCTCTCGATCAGGTTCTGCAGGCCGTTCGCGGGGCAAAAACACTGGGCATCGTCATGCTGGATGCCTGCCGCGACAATCCGTTCGGCAACAGCATGACCCGCAGTTCAGGCACGCGCGCCGTATCCCGTGGATTGGCGCCCGTGTCGGTGGAGGGCGAGGGTGGCATCGTGGTGTCCTTCGCGGCCGAGGCGGGCAGCACCGCCGATGACGGCGACGGAACCAACAGCCCATACACCGAGGCGCTGTTGGAAACGCTGGATGAACCCGGCCTTGAAGTGGGCCGCATGTTCCGCACCCTACGCGCCAAGGTGCGGGAAAAATCCGGTGGGCGGCAGGTGCCGGTGGAACAGGCACAATTGCCCGATACCGATGTCTTCATCACGCCCGCTGTTTTGCCATCGGCAGAAGCGACCCTGCGCCCAAAGTTCAGTGCATCGCTGGAGCCAGCCGAAGAACCGGCAGCGCCAGAGCCGTCGATGGTGTTCTTTGATGCCGTGCGCGCAAATGACAGCGCAAAGCTGGCCGAATTTGTGGCGCTTTACCCCGATCATCCGCGGGCTGCCGATGCGCAGCGCCTGATCGAATCCATCGAAGATGATGCGATGTGGAAAATGGTGGCCGCCGATGGGTCCGAGGCTGCCATGCGCCGCTACATTCTGGTTTTCCCCGCTGGCGCACATGTGCACGAGGCCACAGCTGCGCTTGAGGCGCATCAGGCCGCAAGACAGCCTGCAACGCCGCCTGCCGCCGTTCAGGCAGAACGGGGCAACGTTGCCCCGTCATTCGATTGTGGCCTTGCCCGGACCGAGGTTGAGGTTGCCATCTGTTCGAATGCTGAATTGGCCCTGCAAGACCACGGCAACGTTGCCGCCTTCCGCACCGCCCTTGCCTTGGGCCGCGTGACGAAATCGGCGCAGCGAGACTGGATCAAGTTACGCGATGCCACCTGTGCAGGCCGGGGGCAGGGTGTCTATGACTGTGTGTATCAGGTCACGGCCGCCCGTATCGCCGAACTTGGGGGCTGACCGATGCGGGGGTTAGGTCTTGGGCTGCGGTTCGTTCTGGCCATGCTGATCATGGCGTGGCCCGCATTCGCCGAAAACCGCGTGGCGTTGGTGGTGGGAAATGCCGCCTATCAGAACGCATCAGCCCTTGCCAATCCGCGTAACGATGCCCGCGCCATTGCGGAAAAGCTGGCAGGCATCGGCTTTGACGTGATCTTGCGCGAAGACCTTGACGGGCAAGGTTTCCGCGTGGCCTTGGGCGAGTTTTCTGAAGCCGCTCTGAATGCCGACATCGCGCTGTTCTTCTATGCCGGCCATGGCATCGAGCTGGCGGGGCAGAACTTTCTGATCCCGGTTGATGCCAAGATGAAATCCGAAGCGACGGCACAGTTTGAAACCGTGCCTCTGGAACAGGTTCTGACCGCGGTCCGCTCGGCCCGCAAACTTGGCATGATCATGCTGGATGCCTGCCGCGACAACCCGTTTGCCGCCACCATGACGCGTAAGAACGGCACGCGTGCCATCTCACGCGGGTTGGCGCCGGTGTCGGTCGAGGGGGAAAAGGGGCTGCTGATCTCATTCGCGGCCGAGGCAGGCCGCACGGCAGATGACGGCGGGGCCATGCACAGCCCCTATACCGAAGCGCTGCTGGAGGTGATCGGCCAGCCCGGCATGGAAGTGGGCCGCATGTTCCGCGCCGTTCGGGCCAAGGTGCGCGAAAAATCGGGCGGCCAGCAGGTGCCGATCGAACAGGCGCAGTTGCCGGACGAGGACATCTATCTGGTGGCGGGTGCAGCGCCGTTGCAAACCCAGCCACAAACGCCGCCGCCCGCCCCAAAAACAGCCATCGAAGATCCGCTTTTGACCTATCTGAAGGCGGTGCAAAGCCGGGATCGCGCGGCCTTGGAAGACTTCATCAGCCGTTACCCCGATCATATCCGGGCCAAGGATGCCCGCGCCCTTGTAGAGGACATGGTCGAACAAGAGATCTGGGCCAGCGCCACCACCGAAGACACAGAAGCCGCCTATCGCAATTATCTGCTGGTATTTCCGCAAGGCGCGCACCGGGCCGATGCCGAAGCCCGCCTTGCCGCGCTTGCCCCACCTGCGACACCGGAACCACCGGCCGCGGCCTACACCGGAAGCTGTACCGCCCTGACGGGCCCCGTTTCGGTGGCGGGCGTGCCCTTTGGCGAAACGCTGGCGGTCAGGGCCGCGCCAGATGCAAATGCTGCCATGGTGGGGGAATTGCCCTTTAACGCTGCGGGCCTGAATCATTACGGCTGCCAGAACAACTGGTGTCAGGTCGAATATGGCTGCACCGTCGGCTACGCCTTCCAAAGCTATCTGACGGATCAGGGCGCAGTACCTGTGGCATCGCCCGAAGCCGGATATTACGCCGTTGTTGATCACCCCTTGGACCGAATGGTGCCGGTCCAGTCTGGGCCAAGCCCACAATATGCATGGGTGTCTGAACTGCCCCCCGATGCAACGGGGGTCTATGTGACGGATTGTCAGGCACAGGCCGGCAACCCCGTACCATGGTGCAGCATCAGCTGGAACAACGTGTCGGGTTGGGTGTCTGGCCAGTATCTGATGGGCAGCAACGGACGCAAGCCAAGTGTTCAGGTGGTTGCGCCCGCACCTGCCGCACCTGCACCTTCCACGACAGGGCAAAGCTGCTTTGACCTGTGGTATGCGCGCAACCAGATCTTTGCGAACAACGGCTATTGCTTCACTTCAAGCGAGGGCAAGAAATGGTTCGACAACGCAAGTTGCTATACATCTGACCCCAGCCTGACGGCGGCTGAAAAGGCGCAAGTAAACCAGATCAAGGAACAGGAGCGCGCCAAGAGATGTTGACCGGGTTCAAGCGTCTGGTTCTGATGGCCTCATTCTTGGCGAGTCCGGCCTTGGGGGCCGATTGCGGCGCCGTGGATTTCATGACCTTGCCTTTGCCTTCTGGCGGTGATCCGGCGGAAACCGCCCTGCGCGTGGCCTATCCGGGCCTGACCATTGATGCGGGAAAGGTGACCCTGCCTGGCGGCGCCACCTTCCTGATGGGCGAAGACTCAAGCCGCGCCCCGGCGGACCGTCTGGCGGACCCTTCGCTGCGCGAGCAGTTTCACGATGTCTATCCGCTGGCCTTTGACCTGGCGGCGCGGGAAACGCCGTGGTTTGATCCCGGCCGCCCGCGCGTTGAGGCATTTTTTCAGGCGCTTTACGGCGAGTCCGAAGCTGCGGTGCGCGACAGGCTGGAAAAGGCCGCGATCAAAGGTAAGGCAACCTTTCTGATGAACGGCCAGCACGGTGTTGCTTGTCAGATGGCGACAGCGCTGGCGGCGGTCGAGGCGTTGAGCATCGATTGGTCACCGTTTTTCAAGGATGTAGGCGGCAGTTTTGCGTGGCGGCCCATTGCCGGCACAAAGCGGTTGTCTGCCCACAGCTATGGAATCGCTTTTGATCTGAACGCGGAACTGGGTGGCTATTGGCGCTGGTCCGACCGCGCCGAAGGCGACGCCGGTGCCTATGACAACAAGATCCCGCAAGAGATTGTCGAGGTTTTTGAACGGTTTGGCTTTATTTGGGGCGGCAAGTGGCACCACTTTGACGGCATGCATTTTGAGTATCGGCCAGAGCTGATTCTGCATGCAAGGCTGATGGCCCGCTAGGGCGTTTCACGGCGGAACAGGCCGATTTCCCCATGTTCCCGCGGGAACAGAGCGAATCTGCAGGATCAGGCAATGTCAGTGCATCGGGGGAACATCCCCTTGCATGAAAAGCCTGAGGAGGCACCCATGTTCAAGACCGCTCTTGCAGCCATGATTTCCGCCGTCCTGTTGACCGGGGCTGCCTCGGCCAATCCGGGTTGGGTCACCGAAGACCTGAACTTTCGGCACGGCCCCGGCACCCGCTATGGTGTGATCGCCGCCCTGCCCTATTGCACCCGTATCCACGTCTATGAACACTATAACGGCTGGTATCGGGCCACGTGGCGCGGCATCGAAGGCTGGGTTTCGGCCCGGTTCGTGGCGGGTTCGGACGACTTCTGCTATGCCCCGCCGCCGCCACCCAAGCGTCACCATCCGCGGGGCAATTCCTATCATTACAACTATTACTTCTACGGCCACTGATCTGGTCATCTTGCCCTGAGGCAACGGCGCCACCTGTTTTGCGGCAGGTGGTGCGGTTGTCGCCGGTTCAGGGTAGGATCGGGGCGGAATCATTCCGACGCATCCGCCGAGGGTTAGCAAATTGTTTTCAAACCCGAACCGCCCCGTCCCCCGCAGACAGGCTATTGGCCTGCTGAGCGGGGGAGCTTTCTTTGCCCGTTTCGCCTGGCTTTTTGCGTTGTCTGGCCCCGTGCTTGCCCCGCCCGCCATTGCGCAAGCCGCCGGCGTTGGCACGGTGCGCGGCATCACCGGGCCGGGGCGCGTGGGCAAGGCCGAACCCTTGCCCGCCATGCAGCCTGGCATGTCGATCTTTCTGGGTGACCGCGCCGTGACGGGTGAAGAGGGGCGCGCGCATCTGGGTCTGGGTCGGGCAACGGAAATTCACCTTGGCCCCAAATCCGAACTGAGGATTGATGAGTTTCTGGCCAGTGCGGGCGGGGTGATTCACCTTGACGGCGCGCTGGTCTTTGACCGCCCCGATGCCAAGACCGAACCCGCGCTGGAAATTCAGACGGAGTACGGTCGTATCGGCGTACGCGGAACGCGGTTCTTCGCTGGGCGCGAAGGTGACGGCTTTTCCGTCTTTGTCGAACGCGGCAGCGTGACTGTCGCCGCCGCTGGAAGCATTGTTCGCGTCTTGGCGGGGCAGGGCACGCAGATCGCGGCGATTGGGGCGCCGCCCGCAATTCCGGACCGCTGGACAGATGACCGTGTGGCCACCGTGTTTGCCGATGTTCTGGGTGCTGCTCCTTAGGCCATGACGGGCAGGCTGACTTGCACCTGCCCAAAGCTGCGCAAATCAATCGTCGGTCCGCGCCGCAGCGCAGTGGTGGCAAGGGTCGCGGCGCGCGGGCCGATTAGCACCGATGTGCCCAGGTCCTTGTTCGCCTCTTGCAGACGGGCGGCCATATTCACCGCATCTCCGTGCGCGGTATAGTCAACCCGCCCGCCGCGACCAACATCGCCCAAAAGCGCTATGCCCGTTTCAACACCAATACGCGTGCGCCCAAAGCCTGCTCCGGCAAAGTCCGGGTCGTCCTGCAAGGCCTGTGTCGCCTGTTGAATGGCCACCGCGCAGGCAATAGCATGGTCCACATGGCCTTCAAGGTTGTCAGGCGCGTTGAAAAAGGCGTGTACGGCATCACCAACAATTTTGTCGACCATGCCGCCATGGCGTTCGACAAGGTCGGTCACAAGGGTCATGTAGCGGTCAAGCAAAGCCACCACCTGTGCGGTCGGCACGCGGTGTGTCAGGGCGGTAAAGCCTTCAATATCGGTGAAAAGCGCGGTGATTTCGCGGGTTTCGCTGGTCAGCCGCGTGGTCGCACCTTGGTTCAGGCGCAGCACGACGGATCGAGGCAGATGTCGCCGCATCCGGTCACCAAGACGCTCGGCCAATTGCCGTGTGGCAGTCGCCGCCATGACCAAAGACAAACCTGCCGCCCCCAGGATCGCCAGTGAAGGCAACAGCGCATCCAGCAAGATGCCGAACCGTGCCATCGTCATCACCAGCACCGTCCAAAGGGCGGCCATGGCAAAGGCCCCCGACATAGCAATCAGCGGCGCAAAGTGCTGTGCCAATAGGCCTGCCGCCAGCCCGCCTGCAAGGCCAACACCTGCCTCGGCGATGGCGGCGCGGTGTGGGCGTTGCGGAATTTGGCCCGCCATGACCTGCTCCACGCCATCCGCCTGCAGATGCAACGTCGGGTGCAGCGGGCCGATGCGACTGGGCCGCAACCCACCGGACTCGGGCAGCGCCGATCCGATCAGGATCACAGATCCCGGCGCGATCTGCGGCGGCGTTTCAAGAACGTCAAGCGCCCCATGGGTGCGGTCCGCGCGAAGGTCTGGGGGTGTCGGCGCAATGCGATACTGGCCAAAGCGGTCCAGTGGCAACGTGCTGTCACCGAACCGAAGCCATCCAATGCGGTCAGGCGGTGTGTGGCCAAGGGTAGCCGGCGGCAGGTCTAGGCCAAGACGTGCAAGTTCGACCGAAAGCGATGGATAGGGCCGCCCGGCCACAAAGGTTGCCGCTGGCAGCCATCGCACACGCCCTTCGGCATTGCCCTGCACCGCCGACAGCGCAACCGTGGCGGAGGCGGCAAAGTTTGGGCAAGGACCATCCGCCCCCGCCGCATCCCATGCGGGGGCCCCCTCCATCACCGCAAGGGGTGGCTGCGGTCCGGGTGAAAGCGACGGTTCATCCACCAGCAAAAACCCCAGCACGATGGGCACACCAGCGGTGGCAAGGGTTTGGGCAAGATCCTCGGCCGCCGCGCCCGAACAATTGCCGGCCAGAAGGATGTCGATCCCGATCACCGCCGGGTTCAACGCCGCCGCCTGCCGGATGACGGCGGCCAGATCATGGCGGGACCATGCCGCGCCAGATGGCCCTTGGCGTGCCGTCTCGATCACATGGACAGCCGGGGTGGCCCGCTGTTCCGGGGCCACCATGAACAGATCAAAGCCACGTTCGCGCAGGGCGTTGACGGCCGGCATCGGCCAGATGGCCAGCACGGCCACGGCCACCGCAAAGATCACAGCGGCGGCAAGGCCAGCAAGCCCGCGCATCGGCTTACTCCCCCGATGCCTGCGACAGCGCGATCAGCCGCAGCGGGTTGCAGATCAGGGCGGTTCCATCCCGGCGTATCCCGCCTGCCAGTTCCAGTTCGGTCAACGCGCGGTTCACCTTGGGGCGGCTGGCCCCGAGAATTGATGCAAGCTCTCCCTGCGTCAGGGCAAGCCGCAGGCGCGGGTCGGGTGGCAGGTCTTCGCCATGCAGCTGCTGCAGCGTCAGCAGGAAGAACCGTGCCAGACGCCCCGGCAGATCATAGAGCGCGATGGATTCCAACTGGTCTGTCGTTTCGCGCAGACGACGGCACAGATAGGACAGGGCCGCCGAAATCAGCGTATCGCGCAAATCGGGCGCAATCCGGTCAAAGGCCTGCCGCGTCAGGAAAACACCATCGCCTTGGGTGACAGCCACCGCCATGGCAGATCGTTGGCTGCCATCCAGAAATGCCAACTCGCCCAGAATATCGCCACCTTCGGCGTGGCGCAGAACCAGTTCGCGGCCCTGCGCAGACAGCAGCGCCAGCTTGATCCGGCCCGAGGCGAGCACGAAGACGCCGTCGCCGGTATCACCCCGCTGAAACAGGATTTGCCCCGCCGTGAACCGAAACGGCAAAGAGGCGGCAGCCAAAGCTTCGAACGCGGTATCGGGTGCACCTTCGAACAGCGCCGCGCCACGCCACAACCGCAGGGGCGAAGGCGGCTGTCCGCTGGCGCGCGGTGTCGGCTTTGATGTCATGCACCCCTCCTTCGTCAGCTTCAGTTTGCCGCAAAGCGCCTTGCCGTAAAAGAGGGTAACCCCTTCCGCTGCGGAAAGGGCGGCGACAAGCACGCACAATCTGCCGTAAGCTAGTGACACAAGGGCGCGGCAGAGTCGCGCGCGACGATGTCAAAAGGACGAAGAAAATGCTGCGGCACGGTTCATCGTTGTATCGCCCTCTGCTGATGGTCGCTTGTGCATGCTGGCTGTTCGTTCTGTCGATGGCACCTGTTATGGCCCAGTCGCGGACCGAAGTGCTGAACTTTGCCCGCAATGCGACTTCGATCACCATTGATGCCAGCATCCGTGGCAGGGAAAGCGTAGATTACATCGTGCGCGCCAGTGCCGGGCAGACCATGCGTGTTGGTCTGGAAAGCGACAATCTGGACAATTACTTCAACGTGCTGCCGCCCGGTGGCGGGGATGCCATGTTTATCGGTTCAGTATCGGGCACGCTGTTTGAAAACCGTTTGCGGCGCGACGGTGATCATGTGCTGCGTGTTTACCTGACCCGAGAGGCCGCGCGCCGGGGCGAGGTTGCGAACTTTCGCCTGACCGTGCGGGTCACCGGCCGGGACGTAACGCCGCCTGCACCGCCACCACCTTCGCCCGGAACCGGCGATCTGTGGGAGGTCTATGGCCTGCGGGCGGGCGACACGCTGAACATGCGCGCGGGGCCCGGAACGCGGTTTCGCGTGCTGGATACCTTTGCCAATAGCACGGTGCTGCGCAACTTTGGTTGTGCCGTGACGGAAACCGGGGCCGAATGGTGCGAAGTGTCGCGCAACCAGCGTGGCGCGCTGTCGGGTTGGGTATCGGCGCGGTTTATTCGTGCAGCAGGCCGCCCACCCCGCCCGCCCGTGGAACCCCCCGCGCCACCACCGCCTGTCGAGGTTTCGGGCGAAGTGAAGTGCTCGCTTTTGCTGCCGGTATTTCGCAAGACCTGCGCTGTGACTGTCGTGTTTGACCGCCGGCAGACCAGCCTGACGGTTCGCAACCCGGTCAACGCCGGTTCTCGCACGCTGGTGTTTGATGGGCGCACCTTTGCTGCACGCGACGGCACGCCGGTGCAAACACAATCGCTGGGTGACCAGTATTTGGTGATCGTGGGTGACATCGAGTTCTATCTGGTGCCGGTCAGCTTGCTGGAAAAGCGTTGACCTGAGTCAAGGTGGTCATTGGTTGCGGCTGGTATCAGCACAAGCGATGATGCCGACCACAGAGAACGGACCAATCCCATGCACGACCACGACAGCAGCCACCCCGCGGAATTGTGGCTGACCGGGTCGGCAACGGCGGGTCTGTTTGTTGCACTAGTGGATACGTTCCTGACCCCGCTTGGTTTTGCTGCGGGTGTTGGGCTGGTGGTGGTTTATGCGGCGGCGGGTTTGCCGGCGGCGTGGACGGCGATGGTCGCATTGTTTCGCGAACGGATTCTGGACATTGACCTGTTGATGGTGATTGCGGCCGGTGCGGCGGCCATGGTTGGCGCGACGCTGGAAGGGGCGGTTCTGCTGGTTCTGTTTTCCATCGCCGGAACCCTTGAACACCGAGCTATGGGCCGGGCCCGACGCGCGGTTGAGGCGCTGATGGCACTGCGCCCCGAAACTGCCTTGCGAGAGACTGCTGCAGGCGTTGAAGAGGTGCCGGTCTCTGATGTGCGCCCCGGTGACCGGTTGATCCTGCGCCCCGGTGCGCGGGTGCCTGTGGATGGTCGGATCGTGGCAGGCGAAGGGTCGCTGGACGAAAGCACGATCACCGGCGAAAGCCTGCCTGTCAGCAAGGGTGTCGGTGCCTTGGTTCAAGAGGCAACCGTCAACCTTGACGCCGTTCTGACCATGCAGGTGGAGCGTGCCTTGGGCGAAAGCACTGTGGCGCGGATGATCCAGATGGTGACTGAGGCGCAGGCGACCAAAGCCCCGTCGGAACGGTTCAGTGACTGGTTTGGTCAGCGCTATACTTGGGCCGTTCTAGGTGGTGCGATCCTTGCCTATGGTGCCATGCGGCTGTGGGGTCTGGACAATCAGGTGGCACTCTATCGTGCTGCCACGCTGTTGGTGGCGGCAAGCCCCTGTGCCGTCGTCATCTCGGTTCCCGCTGCGATTCTGTCGGCCTTGTCGTCGGCGGCGCGCGGCGGTGTCCTGTTCAAGGGCGGTGCCGCGATGGAGAACTTGGCACGCGTCAAGACCTTTGCCTTTGACAAGACCGGAACCCTGACAACTGGCCGGGCGGATGTGCAAAGCATTGTGGTGCTGACGGGCGACGAACCGGCGCTGCTGTCACTTCTGGCTGGGGTCGAGGCGCAATCCGAGCATCCCATCGCGGCGGCCATCCGGCGCGAGGCGACTGCGCGTGGTCTGGTCCTGGCCCCTATCCTTGATGTCAGATCAACCCCGTCCGAAGGGATCATCGGGCGCGATGATCTGGGCGAGGTCTGGGCCGGAAACCCGCGTCTGGCCGCCCGCATGGGTGCAGACCTGACGCTTCCGGCGCTTGCAGGTTTGCAGCGGGCGTCGCAGACCGTGGTGTATCTGGGGCGCGGCAACCACCTGATCGGCGCGGTTTCGGTGGCCGATACGGCGCGCCCGTCGTCGGCCCAAGGGATTGCGGCCCTGCGCGCTGCAGGTGTCTCACGCATTGTCATGATGACAGGCGACCGTTCACCTGTGGCGCAGCGCATTGCGCAGGAATTGGGTGTGACCGATGTGCACGCCGACCTGTTGCCGGGCGACAAGGTCACGCTTGTGGATCGCCTAGCCAAGGATGGAGCCGTTGCCTTTGTCGGCGATGGGGTGAACGACGCCGCCGCCCTTGCCCGCGCTGATGTGGGCATTGCCATGGGGGCTGCAGGCAGCGAGGTTGCCTTACAAGCCGCTGATGTGGCGCTCTTGGCCGAAGATATGGGCCGTCTGGCCGCCGCCTATCGCCTGTCGCGGCGCACGGCGCGGATCATCCGACAAAACCTGATCTTTGCCATCGGCGCGATGGTTGTGCTGGTGACGGGCGGGCTGTTCTTTGAACTGCCCTTGCCGCTTGCCGTGATCGGGCACGAAGGGGGCACATTGTTGGTGGTGCTGAACGGGTTGCGCCTGTTGTGGGACCCGATCCGCACAACTTGACTAGCGCAACAGAACGGACAGACTCGCATTTTGCCGACCCACCATCGCATTGAGCGTGGCCACAGGCATGGCGTCATCGCGCACAAATTCGGTGAACATGCTGTTCAGGTTGTTAAAGATCACCTCGCCAATCGCGCGGGTATCACAATCGGGGCGAATACAGCCCAAAGCCTGCAACTGCCGGACCAAGGCGCAAACCTGATCGCACAGCAGGCCGTCCAACTGGGTATAGCGGCGCGAAAACGGGGTATCCGGCGCCTCGATGGAAAGGGCCATGGCTGTGCGCCACATCTCCTTGGTCAGATAGACCAACGAATGATCGTAGTAGCCGCTGATCAGCGCCTGCAAGGCCATGGCTGTGTCGCGCGGCGGATTGGCGACGATGGCACGCCCCTGTTCCAGCACATCTTCCACCTCCATCGACACGATGGCCAAAAGCACATCCCCCTTGGTGGCAAAGTAATTGTAGAAGGTGCCAACAGAAACATCAGCCGCCGCCGCAATATCTTCGATGCGCGCGGCAGCATATCCCTGCGCGTGAAAAAGCGTCGCTGCGGATTCCAGCATCCGGCGGTTTCGGTCGGCTTTTTGTCTGGCGCGCAGGCCTGTCATCTGTTTTCACAATGCCTGAATTTTGACGTTGACTTCAAAATTGAACGAACTTCATTATTTTGTCGAGAGCGCCGTCAGAGCGCACCCAACAGGAGAGAAAAATGGCCCGTTTTGCATCTGTTTCCGTTCTGGCCTTGCTGACCGCCAGCCCTGCATTGTCGCAAGAGTTGAATGCCCTTGTGTGGTGCGACCATACTGATCCGGCGCTTGTGCAGCCGTTCGAGGAAAAGCACGGCATCAAGGTGAACCTCAAGGAATATGAAGGCACGGCAGCCGGCCTTGCCATTCTGGAACAGTCGCAGCCCGGCGACTGGGATGTGCTGGTGATTGACGCGGTGGATGTGGGCCGCGCGGTGGAAGGTGGCCATCTGGCCGAAATCGCGCCCGATCAACTGGCAACCGCAGACTTTTTCCCCGAACTGGTGATGGCTGAAAACAACATGGTTGGCGGCAAGACCTATGCCGTGACCGAGAAATTCGGCTACAACACCATCGCCTATGACAAAACCAAGGTGGACCCCGCCGATATGGCCGACATGGCCACGTTGACCAGCGGCAAGTATGATGGGCGCATCGCGATCTATGACTATTACCTGCCGGTGCTGGGTCTGGTTGCGCTTGGTCAGGGGGTGGCCACGAAGGATATCACCGCCGATACGCTCGCCACGCTGAAAGACCCGTTGTTCAAACTGAAGGCGGCGTCGAAGCAAGTGTCGGATGTGGTATCCGCCCAAACCGCGCTTGCGACGGGCGAGGTGGACATCATGATCGGTGGTGGCGAGTGGGTGACTGCCGTTCTGGCCGCCGACAACCCGAACCTTGACTGGACGATCCCCAAGCAAGGCGGTCTGCGCTGGGCGCAATCGATTGGCGTTGTCGCAGGATCGACCCAACCCGATATGGCACTGGAGTTCGTGAAGTACATCACCAGCCCGGAAGGGCAGGCCCGTCTTGCCACGTCGTCCTGCTATTGGGGGATGCCTGCCAATGCCAAGGCGGGCGATGTACTGACCCCGGAGCAAAAGGCCATTCTGCGCTGGGATGAGCAGGCCGAGTTCCTGAAGCGTGCGCAGCTTTACCCGATTCCCGATGCCGCGCTGGACACCGCGATGCAGGATATGTGGACCGAGATGCTGCAGCAGTGACCCTGCAAACCCGCGACCGACGCCTTGGCTGGGGCCTTGTCGCCCCGGCCTTGGTGTGGACGGCATTGTTCTTTGTGCTGCCCTTCCTTGGCATGGTCGCGCTGTCCTTTGCGCGGATGGAAGAGCGGGCCGTGGTGCCCGCCTTTGACCCCGGCAACTACACCCGGATTCTGACCGATCCGGTGATGTTGCAGGCGCTGCTGAACAGCCTGCAGATCACCCTGATTGTCACGGTGATTTCGGTCCTGCTGGCCTATCCCTTGGCCGCCATCATCGCCTTTCGCATTCCGCGCCAATGGCAACGGCTGGCCTTGCTGCTGGCTGTCTTGCCATTCTGGACGTCTTACGTCGTGCGCTCCTATTCGTGGCTTTTGGTGTTGGGTCAGAACGGGGTGCTGAACAAGACGCTGGGGCTGGTCGGCCTTGGCCCCTTGGAAATCGCCGCGTCGCGCGCGGCCACGGTGACGGGGTTTGTGCATTTTTTCGTCATGCTGCTGACGCTGACGATTTACGCCAACCTGATCCAGCTGTCGCCCAACTATGCACGTGCAGCAGCCGATTTGGGTGCGAACCGCTGGCAGGTCTTTGCCCATGTCATCCTGCCTCTGACCTTGCCGGGGGTAGTGACGGGCGCCTTCCTGACCTTTGTGCTGGGTATCGGCGATTACATCACCCCGCAGATCCTTGGGGGCGGCAACGAATTGACCCTGCCACAACTGATCATGCTGCAATTGGGCCGGTCGGGGAACTTCCCCCTCGCCTCGGCCCTGTCGGTCGTGCTGATGGCGGTGGTGACTCTGGCCTATTTCGCCTGCGCCAAATGGCTGAGGTTGGACCGGGTATGAAAGCGCTGTCCTGGCTTTATCTGGCACTGGCCTATGCGTTCATCCTGCTGCCGGTGGGCGTTCTGGTGGTGTTTTCCTTTCAGGATGGCCGTCTTCCCGTGCCGCCGTTTCAGGGTGCCACATTGAAATGGTACGGGCAGGTGCTGGCCGACCGCGACCTGACCGCGGCGCTATTGAATTCGGCAATGGTGGCGGTTGTGTCATCCGCCGTAGCGCTTGTCCTTGGGTTTCTGGCGGCGCATGGTTTGGCGCGGGTGCGGTTGCCGGGGTCTGTACTGATGCGCGGGGTGCTGATTGCGCCGATGACGGTCAGCTACCTGATCATCGCGCTTGGGCTCTTGAACCAGTTCAACCAGATGGGCCTGCGCCCCTCACTCTGGGCCACGGGGGTGGGGCATGTGGTCATCAACCTGCCTTTGTGCTTTGCCATTCTGTATGCGGCGATGGGCGACCATCAGAAATCAGCCGAACGCGCCGCGCGCGATCTGGGCGCATCGGAATGGCGAGTGTTGACCCTTGTCAGCGCGCCCATGCTGGCGGCCCCCATGGCGGCGGCGTTCTTCCTGTCCGTCACCTTCAGTTGGGATGAGTTCATCATCGCCTTCCTGCTGACGCGTTTTGACGTGACCTTGCCAGTCGAAATCTGGTCGCTGTTGAAATCGGGCCTGTCTCCCAAGACCAACGCCGTGGGGTCTTTGGTGTTTTTGGTGTCCGTGACCGCGGTTCTGGCGCTGGAGCTTTTTGTTTTTCGGGGGAAGAAGTGACCGCAGGCGTTTCTGTTCAGGCGGTCAGCCGTCGCTATGGTGCAGCCGCGGTGCTGGAGGATGTGTCGCTTGAGATTGCGGCGGGGGAATTCGTGGTGCTGCTTGGCCCTTCGGGGTGCGGCAAGACCACGCTGTTGAACATGATCGGCGGGTTTGATGAGCCGACCGCGGGCCAGATCCTGATTGGCGGGCGCAACATGGCCGGGATCCCACCAAAAGACCGGCCCACGACAACCGTGTTTCAGGATTACGCGCTGTTCCCCCACATGACGCTGGCCGACAACGTCGCCTTTGGCCTGCGAATGCGCGGGGTGGCGCGGGTCGAGCGGTTGGCACGGGCTGCAGAGATGCTGGCTCTGGTCGGTCTGGATGGGCGTGGCGAACGTCGCCCGCATGAGCTTTCGGGCGGGCAGCGCCAGCGGGTTGCCTTGGCACGTGCCTTGGCGGTGGAACCCGATGTGCTGTTGCTGGATGAACCCTTGGGTGCCTTGGACCTGAAACTGCGTCGCCAGATGCAGGATGAGTTGAAGGCGATCCAGCGCCGTGTGGGAACAACCTTTGTGCATGTGACCCATGATCAGGAAGAAGCCATGGCCATCGCCGACCGCATCGTGGTGATGAACGCGGGCCGGATCGAGGATGAAGGCCCGCCAAAACGGGTCTATCTACGCCCAAAAAGCCTGTTCACCGCCGGTTTCATGGGTGAGGTCAACCGCATCTCCCTGGCCACCACACGTTTGTTCCCGCAATTGGGCGCCACGGGCGTGCTGTGCCTGCGCCCTGAATCGGTCGTGGAAGGTGGCGCCCTGCGGATCGGGCCTTGCAGGATCGCCGATGTGGCTTTCTTTGGCACCCATGTGCGCGCGCATGTGGTGCCAGAAGCCGCGCCCGACTTGCGTCTTGTGGTGCATCTACCGCAGGGTTCAGATGTGACCGAGGGGCAGGTGATGGACCTTGGCGCACGTGACTTTGTGGTGCTGGAGGCGTGATGCAACGGATGGAACCGAAAGACTGGTGGCGCATTCGTCCGATGGGCGATGGCGTGACCATGATTGATGAGCCGCATATCGTCGAATTCTATCGCTGCAACGTCTGGCATGTGCGGGGACGTGACCGTGATATGCTGGTGGACAGCGGCATGGGGGTGGTCAGCTTGCGCGATCTGGTGCCACTGGTCACCGAAAAGCCGATGGAGGCGGTAGCGAGCCATACCCATTTTGACCATGTTGGCTGCCACCACGAATTTGCCTGCCGCCTGTGCCATGGGGCCGAGGCGCATCTGCTGCGTGCGCCGACCCGTGCCAACACCTTTGCCGACAAGTATGTGACGGACGACATCTTTACCGCGCTGCCCCCTGCGCCCTATCAATCCTCGACCTATGCGGTCAAAGCGGCCCCCGCCACGCGCTTGCTGTGGGATGGCGACATTATCGATCTGGGCGACCGGCGGTTCGAGGTGATTCACACCCCCGGCCATTCCCCCGGTGGCATCGCCTTATGGGAGGTGGCCACGGGCGTGCTGTTTTCCGGCGACATCGTCTATGATGGCGAGTTGATCGAAGGCGTGACAGCGCAGGAACAAGACCAATATCGCCGTTCGATGGAACGCCTGCTGCGCCTGCCGGTTCGGGTAGTGCACGGCGGACATTTTCCCAGCTATTCGGGCGCGCGGCACAAAGAGATCATAACGCAGTGGCTAAGGGGAAAAGACCAATGACCCAATTCAATCAACCCTTGGGCGGCAACGACATGCCGCGCTTTGGTGGCCCGGCCACCATGATGCGCCTGCCGACCGCAGATAGCCTTGATGGCATCGATGTGGGTTTCATCGGCATTCCGATGGATCATGGCACGTCAAACCGCCCCGGCACGCGGCTTGGCCCGCGCCAGATCAGGGACGAATCCCGTATGCTGCGCCCCTACAACATGGCGACTGGGGCCGCCCCGTTTGACCATCTGCAGGTGGCGGATCTGGGCGATGTGGCGATCAACACCTTTGATCTGAAAAAGACGGTCGACATCATCACCGCGCATTATGACACCGTGCTGGCGGCGGGCATCACACCGCTGACCCTTGGCGGTGACCATACGCTGACATGGCCCATTCTGCGTGCCATCAAGAAAAAGCATGGGCCTGTGGCGCTGATCCACGTCGATGCCCACGCTGATATCAACGACACCATGTTCGGCGAAAAGGTCGCCCACGGCTGCCCCTTCCGTCGCGCATGGGAAGATGG
Organism: Rhodobacter sp.; assembly: GCA_027484145.1. Taxonomy (GTDB): domain Bacteria; phylum Pseudomonadota; class Alphaproteobacteria; order Rhodobacterales; family Rhodobacteraceae; genus Pseudotabrizicola. Next base: position 444,646 of record JAIXUH010000013.1, on the reverse strand, counting down.
CTGCCTGCAGAACGACAAGGTGTTTCAAATCGGTCTGCGCGGCACGGGTTACAGCCCCGAGGATTTCGACTGGGGTCGCAAGAACGGCTGGACAGTGGTGCAGGCCGAGGATTGCTGGAACCGCAGCCTGAAACCCTTGATGGAAGAGGTGCGGGCAAAGATCGGTGATGCGCCGGTCTATCTGTCCTATGACATCGACAGCCTTGACCCCGCCTTTGCACCCGGCACCGGCACTGTGGAACCCGGCGGATTGACCATCTGGCAGGGGCTGGAGATCGTGCGCGGCTGTGCGGGGCTGAACCTTGTGGGCGGCGATCTGGTCGAGGTGTCGCCCCCCTATGACCCGTCGGGCAACACGGCGCTGATCGGGGCGAACCTGCTGTATGAAATGCTGTGTGTTCTGCCCGGCGTGCCGCAGGGCGTGAAACGATAAGGGGGCCCGCAGGCCCCCTTTGTCTTACTCGGCCGCTTCCAATGGTTTGACCGCCCTTGGCCCGCTGATCGCCTCCAGCCGGTCGCGCATGGACCGCTGTTCCGCATCCAGAAGTGCGATCCGTTCGGCCAGAGTCTCGGGCGAGGGTTGGTCAGCCTCTTGCTCTTTCTTGCCGACAACGCGGCTGAAGACCCAACCCATCAGGCGGCTGACGTCATCCATGATCAGATAGACCGAAGGCACCACGACAAGGCTGAGGACGGTGGACACGATGATGCCGCCGATCACGGCAATGGCCATTGGCGCGCGGAATGCCCCACCTTCGCCCACACCCAGAGCTGACGGCAACATGCCGGCCGACATGGCGATGGATGTCATCACGATGGGCTGCGCGCGCTTGTGGCCGGCTTCGATCACTGCGGCGATACGGCCCATGCCTCGGGCGCGCATTTCAATGGCAAAGTCGATCAGCAGAATGGCGTTCTTGGCCACGATCCCCATCAGCATCAGAATGCCGATCAGGACAGGCATCGACAGCGGGTTCTGCGTGATGATCAATGCCGCCGCCACACCGCCCACCGACAAGAGCAGCGAGAAGATGATGGTGACCGGCTGAAGCACCGATTTGAACAGCAGGATCAGGACGAACATCATCAAGAGCACGCCCATGACCATTGCATTCACGAAACTGCTCAGAAGTTCCGCCTGCACCTCGGCATCGCCTGATGGCGTTACCTTGACGGATGCGGGCAGGTTCAGAGTGGGCAAAATCTCGTTGAACCGGGCTGTCGCCTGATCCAGCACGAAACCCGGCGCGATATCTGCGCCGATGGTGGCCACACGCTGGCGGTTCAGACGCTTGACGATCGACGGACCTTCGGAAACCTCAACCAAGGCTACAGCCGAAAGCGGCACAGGCCCGGTGGCGGTTGGCACCTTCAGGGCGGCGATGCGGGCGATATCCTGCCGCGTCAGTTCGTTCATCTGAACGCGGATCGCAATCTGGCGGTTGTCGATCGACAGTTTGCCCAACGCGGCCGAGCTATCGCCGATGGTTGCAACTCGCACGATGGCGGCAATCTGCTGCACCGTCACACCCAGACGTGCGGCTTCGTCAGCGCGCGGCGTGATCTGAATCTCGGGGCGCGGCAAGGCCGACTCGGTCGAGGCGTTCACCAGCATCGGCTCAGCCAGCACCGCAGCTTCGATCTTTTGCACCGCAAGATTCAGGTCATCCTCGTCAGTCGAGAGGATGTTGAACTGGAAGGGCCGCCCACCACCGCCCGGACCGCCCAGTTTGAAAGCGCGGATGTCCGGAATGGTGCGCAGCCGTTCAAACACCACGGCTTCGATTTCCTCTTGCGGGCGGATGCGGCCTTCGGGTGGGCTGACAGGCAGCATCGGTCCGACCACAGGGATCTTTTGGAACAGGTCCGAAAGCTTGCGCTCCAACCCATTGTCCAGACGGTCAAGGATGATCGTCACACTGGCGCGACGGATATCACGGTCGCCCAATGGGGTTGACCCGCCAACCACCAGCACGGATTTCACACCGTCAATGTCGGTTACAGCCTTGCGCATCGCCTCGGTTGCAACGGCCGTATCGTCGAGGGTCGCGCCCGGGGGCAGTTCAACCGAAATCGTGATGCGGCTTTCGTCTTCTGGCGGGAACAGGCTGCCCGGAACGGCCAGCATCGCCTGCACCGAGAAGATCACCACGATCATCGAGGCAACCAGAGTGGCATAATAGGTGGGGAACTTCAGCCAGCGCACACCCGGAACCTGACGAACCTTTGTCGTCAACTCGACCATCCAAAGATAGCCGCGCATGAACAACCCGTCGCGGTGCCCTTCACCATGGCCCACCGCATCATGGCCGCGCATCAGATAGGCAGCCATCATGGGCGTAATCAATCGGGCAACAAGCAACGAAAACAGCACGGAAATCGCCACTGTCAGTCCGAACTGTTCAAAATACTGCCCCGGAATCCCGGGCATAAAGCTGACAGGCACAAACACGGCCACAATCGTGAAGGTGGTCGCGATGACCGCAAGGCCGATTTCGTCAGCCGCTTCAATGGCGGCGCGATAGGGTGTTTTGCCCATGCGGATGTGACGCGCGATATTCTCGATCTCCACAATCGCATCGTCCACCAGAATCCCGGTGGCCAGCGTCAGCGCAAGGAAGGACACGAGGTTCAGCGAGAAGCCCAGCATGTCCATCAGCCAGAACGTCGGCACCGCCGACAACGGCAGCGCGACGGCGGCAATCAGGGTGGCCCGCCAGTTGCGCAGGAACAGCATCACCACGATCACAGCCAGAAGCGCACCTTCCAGCAGCGTATGGATCGCCGCCGTATAGTTGCCATAGGTGTAGAACACCGAATCGTCGATCAGAGTGATTTCTTTGTCGGGGTTTTCGATCCGCAGTTGATCCACAACCTTGTTGGTCACCTCGGCCACGCTGACCTCGGACGCGCCCTTGGAACGGAACACAAGGAAGCTGACTGCCGGCGCGCCATCGATCCGGGTAAAGGATTTCAGGTCCTCATAGGTGTCGCGCACCTCGCCCAGATCGCTCAGCTTGACAAAGCGGCCCGATGGCAGCGCAATCGTCGTTGCGGCCAACCGTTCAACGGTTCCGCTGTCGCCAAGCGTCCGGATCACCTGCTGAGAAGAGCCAAGGTCCAGCCGGCCGGAGCCGAGGTTGATGTTGGTGGCCGCAATCTGCGCGCTGACCTGCTGGGCCGTCACGCCGTAGCCATCAAGGCGCACAGGATCAAGTTCGATCCGGATCTCGCGATCAGCACCGCCAACCCGCGTCACCCGGCCAATGCCAGGGCGGCCTTGCAGCGCGCGCGTGACCGTATCGTCGACGAACCACGAAATCTCTTCCATCGTCAGGTTCGGAGCCGAGATCGAGAAGGTCATGATCGCCTGACCCTCAACATCGATGCGCGACACAATGGGCGCCTCGACATCGCTGGGCAATTCGCCACGGATCTGGTCGACCGCATCCTTTACGTCTTGCACGGCCTTGTCGGTGGGCACTTCCATCCGGAATTCAACCGCGGTGGAAGACACGCCATCCGTCACGCTGGAGGTCACGTTCTTGACGCCGGAAATACCGGCAACCGCGTCCTCGATTTCCTTGGTGATCTGCGTTTCCATCTCGGCGGGTGCCGCGCCCGGCTGCGCCACGCTGATCGCCACAAGGGGCACGTCAATATTGGGAAAGCGCGTGATCGGCAGGTTGTTAAAGCTCTGCCAGCCAAGCACCATGAATAGAAAGAAGGCCAGCAATGGCGCGATGGGGTTTCGAATGGCCCAAGCGGAAAAATTCATGGCAGCCTCCGATCAGTTGGTCGCGGGGACAGGGTTGATGCGGTCGCCGTCACGCACAAAGGCCCCAGCCTTTGCGACCACAACGTCGCCATCGCTGACGCCTTCCGTGATCTCGATCCAGCCGCCATCACGGATACCTGTCTTGACCGGAACCCGCGATACGACGCCATCCACCACTTTCATGACGGTTGCCCCGCCCGTGGCAGACCCCACGGCCGTCACCGGCACGGCGACAACCTCGCGCTCGGCCACAAGGATTTCGGCATCGACAAACATGCCAGACCGCACGCTTTGCGGATCATCCACCGTGATCCGGGCCTGGCCCAGACGGCTGACGTTGTCAATCGTCGGCTCGATCAGGCGGATCGATCCGGTCAACGGCTCGGTCCCGCCGACAAGGTTCAGCAGCGCCTTTTGGCCCGGCTTCAGCCGCAGCAGATCACTCTCCGCCACATCAGCCTGCAATTCCAGCGCACCATCGCGGATCAGCGTGAACATCGGCTGGCCGCTGGCCGAGGCGACAGACCCGATCACGGCATTGCGCGACGTAATCTCGCCTGCGACCGCTGCCTTCACTTCGGTCCGGCTCAGTTGCAGGTCAACGTTGGCAAGCTGGGCTTCGACCAGCGCAAGCTGCGCACGCGCGGCCTCCAGCGACTGCACGGCCACGGTGACCCGGGCCGTCGCGGAAATGGCGTTCGATTGTGCCGTATCCGCTGCTGCCTGTGACGCCGCCCCTTGGGCGCGCAGCGATGCGGTGCGTTCGTTCACGCGCTGCGCCTCATCGGCAGAGGTTCGGGCATCCAGCATCTGTGCCTCGGCTTGGGCAATCGTCGCCTCGGCCGATGCCAGTGATGCGGTGAACTGGCTTTTCTGCAGCTCCAGCGTGGTTTTCGACAGGATGGCAAGCACCTGCCCTTCGGTCACCACATCGCCCACATCGGCCAAAAGCGCCTCGATCGGCTGGCCTTCGATCAGGGGGGCAACCTGCACGCTTTCCACTGGCGCAATCAGGCCGGACGCGATGACGCGGTCACGCATCAGACGTTTTCCGACCTCGGATACCGTGATCGCCGGAAGTGTCGTTGCAGTTTCGGCGGCTCCATCAGTCGCAGCGGCAGCAGTTTCGGCCACGGCAGGCTGGACCAAGCCGCAGACCAGAAAAAGGGAGGAAACGAAAACAGCGGGACGCATCGGATTAGCCTTTCGCGGCAGAGCGGGTAATTTCATCTAGGGTTCGGTCAATCGTACGCAGCACCAACTGCGTCAGATCAGGAGAGACATTCAGGTCTGGCCTTTGCATCGACGATGCCTTCACCAGCATCACGATCAGGTGCGCATGGGCCATCCATTTGCTGCAGGCTTCGGCAAAGGGCTGGCCGGTCGCTTGGGCAAAGATCGCGCACAGATAACCAACGATGGCATCTTCCATCCGGCAGGCCGCCTCGCCGATCTCGGGCTTGCGCAGGGCCGCTGCAGTGATTTCAGCCCAAAGTTGGCCGTCGCGGGCACAGGATTCTTCGGTAACGCGAAATTCGATCTTGGCCCGCAGCGCCGCAAAGGGATCTGCGCTTTCGCGGATCGAAGCGAAGTCGCCCTCCATCTCGGCCAGATCGGCGGCGATCAACGCCTCGACGATGGCGGCTTTGGAGGGGAAATAGCGGTAAAAGTTGCCCACGCTCATGCCAGCCTTGCGGGCCAGATCCTGCATGGATGCGCCGTCAAAACCTTTCTCGGCGAATGCGCTGCGCGCACTCTCCAGAATTTCAGCTGTACGCTGGTCGGCCAGCGGGATGGGTCTTGACTGGTTCATGGCGATTCCATCGCACTGCACAAGAATGAACGTTCATTCAGCAGTTAGTCGAGATCATGGAAAGGTCAAGGACAAACTGTGTTTTTATGCTGCGTCGCAGCACAGAAACTGGATTTGCGCACAAGAAAACAGCCGGACTGGGCGGTCCGGCTGTTCTGCTTAGGGTAAGTGGTGGTGTGTGAGTGGTGGTGTGGGTAGGGTGTATTCAACTGAAGAGGGACAACTTCAGATGAAGAGTGCCGTCAGTGCCCAGCCCCAGATTGCCGCGCCGAGCAGGATTGCCGGAAGCAACCACCAGCCGGATGGCATCGACAGACCGTTGTCGTGACCTTGGGTAGAGGCCGCGGAACGAACATTCAGGCCGAAGTTCTGGGAAACGGTGCCGGACTTCATGGCAAACGCAGGTTTGGTGTGGATGGAATGCATTTCAACGACCTCTGCCTACGTTAGAACCATACAAAGGTTATACGGGATACGCCCCCCCTGTTGCGACTCTGCATAAGGATGGATCACTATACCTTTGGGACAGGTTAACGCCGCAACGGTATGGGTTATCCCTGACGATCAGATATCCTTGGTCAGACGCAGGGCATCATAGATGGCGGCATGGGTGTTCCTTGCCTCGACCGCATCGCCGATTCTAAACAGTTGAAACGCCCCCGGCCCGCCGTTCAACTGCTGTGCCCGCCCGTCAATCAGCGCATCATAGTCGACCGCCCCAAGGTTGCTGGACAGGGGTTTCAGGTCAAAATAGATCTGTGCCAAGGGTTGTGTCCCATGGTTCACGACGATCTGGTCGTAATGTGCGGTTTTGGCCAGTGTCATATAGTCTGACCCGACCGTCGCCTTGATCTGGTTTCCATCCCGCTCTGCCGCCAGCAGCCGATAGGTCACGGTGAAGGTCACCTTCTTGTCTTGCAGTGCCCGCATGTAGGGCACCAGATTCATCGCCATCACATCCGGCGCAAACGTGCGGTCTGGCGTCATCACCTCGACCTGCGCGCCGCTTTCCGCAATCAGTTGCGCCGCCTGCATGGCGGCATGGTCACCGGCATCATCATAAAGCAGCACGTTGGAGCCGGGCTTCACGTCGCCTGACAGAATGTCCCAAGTGGACACCACCAGATCATTGCCCTTTGCCAAAACATCCGTGGTGGGCAAACCACCGGTGGCAATGATGACTACATCCGGGTTCAGCGCCAGCACATCCTCGGCTTCGGCCCACGTGTTGAACCGGAACTCGACCCCGCGCGCCGCGCATTGCGCCAATCGCCAGTCGACGATCCCGATCATTTCGGCCCGCCGTTTGGTCTGGGCCGTCAGACGGACCTGCCCGCCCGCCTGCGGTGCCGCCTCGAACACCGTCACGCTGTGCCCGCGTTCGGCTGCCACGCGCGCCGCCTCCAGCCCTGCCGGGCCTGCGCCCACGATCACCACCCGCCGTGCCTGCGGGGCCGGTGAAATACTGTGCGGCATCGTCTCTTCTCGCCCCGTTGCGGGGTTGTGAATGCACAAGGCCATGCCGCCCTGATAGATGCGGTCAAGGCAATAGGTTGCCCCAACGCAAGGACGGATATCCTCTTCGCGGCCTTCGATGATCTTTCGCACGATATGCGGGTCGGCCATATGTGCCCGCGTCATGCCGACCATATCCAACTGGCCCGTGGCAATGGCATGGCGTGCCGTCGCCACATCGGGAATGCGCGCGGCATGGAAGGTCGGCAAACCCACTTCGGCCCGCACCCTGCCCGCAAAATCAAGATGCGGCGCGGATTTCATCCCCTGAATCGGAATCACATCGGTCATCGCCGGGTCCGTATGGATGCGGCCCTTGATGATGTTCAGAAAATCCACCAACCCGGAATCGCGGAACATCTTGCCGATCGCGATGCCTTCGTCGGCGCTGATGCCGCCCGCCTCGGCCTCATCCGCCGTGTATCGCACGCCCAGCAGGAAATCCGGCCCAACGCGCTTGCGGCAGGCGGCCAACACCTCCATCGAAAACCGCGCACGGTTTTCAAGGCTGCCGCCGTAAGGCCCTTCCAGCGCATTGGTGAAGGGCGACATGAACTGGTCCATCAGATGGCCGTAGCATTCAAACTCCACCCCATCCAAACCCGCCGCCTTCATCCGCTCGGCGGCATCGGCATAATCGGTGATGATGCGGGCAATGTCCCAATCCTCGATCACCTTGGGAAAAGCGCGGTGGCTGGGTTCGCGGGCCGGACCTGCAGCGACAACGGGCAGCCAATCGCCCTTGTCCCATCGGGTGCGGCGGCCAAGATGAGTCAATTGGATCATCACCGCCGCGCCGGCCTCGTGGCAATCATCGGCCAGGCGCTTCATCCAGCCCACCACCTCATCCTTATAGGCAAGGATGTTGTTGAACACCGGCGGGCTGTCCTTTGACACCGCAGCCGATCCGGCGGTCATCGTCAGGGCAACACCGGCACGCGCACGTTCCAGGTGATACAAACGATACCTGTCCTTGGGCATGCCATCTTCGGGATAAGCGGGTTCATGACTCGTGGTCATGATGCGGTTCCGAAGGGTCAGATGTTTCAGCTGATACGGCTGCAACAGCGGATCGTTCGACATCTGGCTCTCCCACGGTTTTGCGCCAGCCTAGGGCGATTGGGGCGGCAAGACTGGGAGAAAAGCGACCTCTGGGTGTCTGTTCGGGCCTCAGGTCAACTTGTTCAAAAGCGCAAGGAAAACGGCGCGATCCTTGGCATTCAGCGGGTCAAGCGTGCGGTCAGACACACCCAGCGCGGTTGCCTTGGTCGCCTCGAACAGCGCAGCACCCGCTGCCGACAATGTGACCGTGATCCGGCGGCGGTCATCCGGGTCTGGCGCGGTGTCGACCAGCCCTTGCCGGACAAGGCGGTCAACCACCCCCTTGATCGTTGCGGCATCCATCGCCGTTTCGCGCCCAAGGTGGTTCTGTGACAGCGGCCCCAACTGCGCCAGCCGCGCCATGACCGCAAACTGCGTGGTGGTCACATGCGGAATGGCCTCGGAAAACAGCGCAAGGTGCCGTTGCGTCACCCGCCGCAGCACAAAGCCAATCTGCTCATCCAGCACATAATCAGGCGGGTTGCTCATGCAATTCGATTAGACCTGCAGCAGCCGCGGTGCAAGCCGGAACACGCAGAGGGCTACAGCAAGGCAAGAGTTGACAGAACAAGATTTCGGGCTCCAATATAATTTGCACACATACAATAATCGGAACCACAATCGGGGGACCCATGCGCCACTACGCGCGACCGGAAACACTGGCAGGTGCCATGGCCTTGATGGCCGATCGTCCGCGCAAGGTCATGGCGGGTGGCACCGACCTTTACCCCGGATCGGGCGCGCAACTGGATGGTGACGTGCTGGACGTGTCGGCAATTCCCGCCTTGGCAGGCATCGTCCACAGCGACAAGGGCCTGCGCATCGGGGCCTGCACCACATGGACCCAGATCGCACAGTCCAGCCTGCCCCCGGCGCTGCTTGCCTTGCAACAGGCCTCTTTGCAGGTTGGTGGCCGTCAGATCCAGAATGCGGGCACCATCGGAGGCAATCTGTGCAACGCCTCGCCCGCAGCAGATGGTGTGCCGCCGCTGCTGATTCTGGATGCCGAGGTTGAGTTGACATCGCCCCGCGGTGTTCGGCAGGTCGCGCTTGACCAGTTCCTGCGGGGTCCGCGCCAGACAGACCGGGCGGCGGATGAGGTGCTGACAGCCGTGGTGCTGCCAGATCATGCGCTGACCGGTCGTTCGGCCTTTATCAAGCTTGGCGCGCGGGCCTATCTTGTGATCTCGATTGCCATGGTGGCGGCCCGGATCACTGTCGCTGAGGGCCGCATCGTGACGGCGGCCCTTGCCATCGGGGCCTGTTCGGCCACAGCCTTGCGCCTGCACAGGGTCGAATCCGCCTTGGTCGGCGCATCGCCAAAGGATGCAGCAGCGCAGATTCGGTCTGCGGATGTGGCCAGCCATCTGTCGCCCATTGATGACATCCGCGCCTCAGCCGAATACCGTGTTGAGGCAGCCACCCACCTGCTGCAACGCGCCGTTGCCGAGGTGTTGGCATGATCCGCTTTACCCTGAACGGCCGAACCGTCACCGCAACAGCGGCCCCGACCGCCCGCCTGACCGAGGTTTTGCGCGAAGGTCTGGGCGCAAAGGGCACCAAGGTCGGGTGTGACGCCGGTGATTGCGGGGCCTGCACGGTGTTGATGAACGGCAACCAAGTCTGTGCCTGCCTGATTCCGGCTGCGCGCGCCGATGGTTGCACGTTTGAAACGATTGAATCCGACAGCGCCGATCTGGACAAACTGCGCGACTCCTTCCTGCGCCATGGTGCCGCGCAATGTGGCATCTGCACACCTGGCATGCTGATGGCCGGGGTGGACCTGCTGCGCCGCAATCCGCACCCCACTGAGGACGAGGCGAAGGATGCGCTTGGCGGTGTGCTGTGTCGCTGCACCGGATACCGCAAGATCATTTCCGCCATCTGCAACACAGCACTCGACAGCGTCGTTGGTCAGGGTGTCGGTGCTGCCGTTGCGCGCGTCGATGGCGCGGCCAAGGTGGCAGGCGACAGCTTTGGCGACGACGAAGCCCCGGATGGGGCGCTTGTCGTTCGCGCCGTGCGGTCGCCCCATGCCCATGCTGCCTTTGCCTTTGGAGACCTTGCCGCCTTTGCTGCGCGCCCCGGCGTGGCCCTTATTTTGACCGCAAAGGATGTGCCCGGCCGCAATGCCTTTGGCGTGATCCCGGCCTTTGCCGACCAACCCGCCATTGCCGAAAGCCCCGCCCGTTTCCGTGGTGAATGCGTGGCCGTTGTTGCCTTCGAGCCGGGAACAGAGCCTGACCTTGCCGAATTCCCGGTTTCATGGTCGCCCCTTTCGGCGGTGATATCGCCCGCGCAGGCCGAAACCGAGGCCATGCTGGTTCACGCCGACCGGCCGGCAAACCGCCTGATCGAAGGGCGCGTGATCAAGGGTGACAGCACCACCGCCTTTGCCAATGCCGCGCATATCGTTGCGGGCAGCATGGAAACGGCGTTCGTTGAACATGCCTATATCGAGCCTGAGGCGGGGTCGGCTTGGATGGAGGGTGACACTCTTTGCATCCGTGCTTGCACCCAAGCGCCTGTGATGGACCGCGACGATACGGCACTGATCCTTGCCTTGCCGCCGGAACGCGTGCGGATGATTCCATCCGCTGTTGGTGGCGGGTTCGGGTCCAAGCTGGATGTCAGCCTGCAACCGCTGATCGGGCTTGTTACCCTGCGCACTGGGCGCCCTTGCCGAATGACCTATTCCCGCGCGGAAAGCATGGCATCGACAACCAAGCGCCACCCCGCCGAAATGCAGGGCCGAATCGGGTGTGACAGCACAGGCCGGATTGTCGCGGTCGAGTTCGAAGGCCGCTTCAACACAGGCGCCTATTCCAGTTGGGGCCCGACCGTGGCCAACCGCGTGCCCGTGCATGTAACCGGCCCCTATCTGACGCCGCATGTCACAGCGCGCGCACGGGCGGTTCATACGCATGGGCCCGTTTCGGGCGCGTTTCGCGGCTTTGGTGTGCCGCAAGCCGCGCTGTGGCAGGAAACGCTTTATGACGAACTGGCGGAAAAGGCGGGTCTGGACCGCCTCGAATTCCGCCATCTGAACGCCCTGCGGGATGGTGACGCTTCCGCAACAGGCCAAACCCTAAAGGCTGTTGGCATCGCGGCCTGCCTTGCGGCGCTGCGCCCGCATTGGCAACGCGCCTTGGCCGACTGCACGCCCGGGCGCGGCGTTGGCATCGCATCCTGCTGGTATGGTTGCGGCAATACCTCATTGCCGAACCCGTCAACCATTCGCATCGGGTTGTCGCGGCAGGGGCAGGTGGTTCTGCATCAGGGTGCCATCGATATTGGCCAAGGGTCGAACACCGTTATCAGTCAGATCGCGTCCGAAGCACTTGGCCTGCCCCTGTCACAGTTCGTTCTGATCGGTCCCGATACGGCCCTGACCCCGGATGCAGGCAAAACTTCGGCCAGCCGACAGACCTTTGTCACGGGTCGCGCGGCCAAGGCAGCGGCGGAAGCGCTACGCTCTCAGATCCTGCGCCTTGCCAACGCAGGGCCATCGGCTTCACTGACGATGGAGGGGCCGCGGCTGACCGTGGCCGAAGGGGCGGTGCGCAGGATCATCGATCTGTCGGCACTGCCACCCGATGGCCATGGCTATGCCCTGACCGCCGAAGAAACCTATGATCCGCCCACCTCCAAACTGGATGCCAACGGGCAGGGCAGCCCCTATGCGCTTTACGGCTATGGCGCGCAAATGGTCGAACTGTCGGTCGATTCCGATCTTGCCACCGTGCGCCTGCTGAAGATCACAGCGGCCCATGATGTGGGTCGCGCGATCAACCCACAGCTTGCTACCGGACAAATCGAAGGCGGCATTGCCCAAGGCATCGGCCTTGCGCTGATGGAAGAATACCTGCCGGGGCGTACGGAAAACCTGCATGATTATCTGATCCCCACCTTTGGTGACGTTCCCCCGATCGAAAGCCTGCTGATCGAGGTGCCCGATCCTGAGGGCCCCTATGGTGCAAAAGGGTTGGGAGAGCATGTTCTGATTCCCACCGCCCCGGCCATTCTGAATGGCATCCGCCATGCAACGGGGGCCAAGCTGACACGGGTGCCCGCTCTGCCGCACCGAATCATGACAGCGATAAAGGCTCGGCCATGACCGACGGCACCGAGAAGATCCGCTGTGATGCCTGCCCGGTGATGTGCTACATCGCGCCGGGGCAAACCGGGGCCTGTGACCGCTATGCCAATGACGCGGGCCGCATCGTCCGTACGGACCCGGTGGTGATGCTGTCGCAGGCGATGGAGCATGGAAGCCGCATCGTGCCCTTTGCCGCGCGTGACTGGACCGGCGACCCCCTGCCCGCCGACAGTTTCGTGACGGGAATTGGGTCGGGAACCACCTATCCCGACTACAAGCCCGCACCCTTCATCATCTCGTCCGAAGTTGACGGCGCCGATGTGGTCACCGTCGTGACCGAGGCGATTTTTTCGTACTGCGGCGTCAAGGTCAAAATCGACACCGACCGCCACCTTGGCCCCGAAGGTGCCATCGTGCGCAGCGAAGGTGAGGCCGTGGGTCTGGTGACAACCGCCGAATACGGCAGCCAGATGCTGTCGCTGGGCGGTGTGCACCATCTGACTGGCGGCACAAAGGCCGAAGGGCGCGTGACCTGTGCCGCCATGCTGGCCTTGTGCAACGGTGAGGCGGTTGCTTTGTCCATTGACGGCGGCTCCACCGTGGTGGTGCAGGCAGGTCAGGCGCCGATTGTCGATGGCCGCACCGAACGGCGCATGCGGGTTGGCTGTGGTTCGGCCACTATCGGGATGTTTGCCAGCCAATGGCTGGGTCTGGTGGATGAGGTGGTTGTCGTTGATGACCATATCACCGGGGTCGTCAGCGAACATCAGGCGGGCAAGGTCTTGGGCTGGCAACCGACCGGAATCCGGATCAAGGGCAGCCGATCCACACCGGGGCGGTATTTCCGTGTATCTGAACCGGGGCTGGGGTGGGGCGGCACCTGCCTGACCGATCCGCTGGAAATTCTGGGCGAATGGAATGCCAAGAAGGGTGCGCGTCCGGGCCTGCGCCTGCTGATGGTGTCCACCACGGGCGAGGAATATGGCTACTACGTTCTCGATCAGGCTCTGATCCCGCAGAAGCAGCCATTGCCCGCCGCGTTGCAGGCCACGGTCGGTCTGATTGATGAAAACTGCGAACGATCCTTGTGCACGGTGCTGTTCATGGGCGGGGCTGGCGGGTCGTTGCGGGCGGGTGTCACCAGCAACCCGGTCCGGCTGACCCGATCGGTGCAGGCGCGCCAGACCCGGCTGACAAGCGGTGGTGCGGAATGCTACATCTGGCCGGGTGGGGGCATCACCTTCATGGTGGACGTGACTGCCTTGCCCAAGGGCGCGTTCGGTTATGTGCCAACGCCCGCCCTTGTTGCCCCGCTTGAATTCACCATGCCGCGAAACGACTATCTGCAGATGGGCGGGCATTTTGACGCAATCCGCGATCTGGCTTCGGTTCAGGATAGGGGCGGCGAATATCCGACCGCCGCCCGCATCGAGCCTTGGCCGGGAAAGGGCACGCCATGATGCAGGCCCAGGTCGCGCGCTTGCCCGATGGCCGGTTGCACCTGCATCACGGGCCTATCGACATCGTGGCGCAGTGCTGGGGCCATCCTTCCGCCATCGCGCAGGCCGAAGCGCAGGCCGCCACAAGGTTCGACACGATTCTGGCCGAACTTGTCGCTGAACTTCCGGTGTTGCGGTCTGCCGATGGCGCGCCAAAGGGGGCGATTGCGCGGGTCATGGCCGCCGCCGTCGCGCCGTTCCGCCCGGCCTTTGTCACGCCGATGGCGGCCGTTGCCGGCGCGGTAGCCGAGGCGGTTCTGGCGCGGATGGTTCTGCCCGGCATCACACGCGCCTATGTGAACAACGGCGGTGACATTGCGCTGCATCTTGCACCCGGCCACAGCCTGCGCTGCGCCATCGCCGCGCGTGCAGGTGCGCCCGACAGCATCACTTTGCGCGCCGAAGACGGGGTGCGCGGCATTGCCACCTCGGGGTGGCGGGGGCGCAGTTGGTCGTTTGGCATTGCCGATTCCGTGACAGTGCTGGCGAAAACGGCATCGGCCGCCGATGCCGCCGCCACGATGATCGCCAATGCCGTCAATCTACCGGATCATCCCGGCATCCTGCGCCGCCCCGCACAATCGTTGCAGGCCGACAGTGACCTTGGTGCACGAAAGGTGACGGTTGAGGTGCCTGCGCTGACCGCGGCAGAGGTTGCCCGCGCTCTGGACTCAGGCGAAACTGCTGCACGGGCTTATCGCCAGATCGGATTGATTGAAGCGGCAGCCCTTTTCCTGCACCCTGAGATACGCACCCTTGGTGCATTTGCCCTGAAGGAGCCCGCTTGTGCCTGACTTTCCCGTTCGCAAGATCGCACTGCATATTGAACAGGTGATGCACGAAGGTGGGCCAGCGCCCGCCACCCCGCGCTTGCGGGGCGCAGCCATGGCAATCGTCGCAAACCCCTTTGCGGGCAGCTATCATGCCGATCTGCAACCCGCGATGGAGGATCTGAAGCCCCTTGGCCTTACCCTGACGGATCATCTGATTGCGGCCCTTGGCGGCAAAGCGGGCATCGACGGCTATGGCAAAGGCGCCATCGTGGGCGAGAATGGTGAGGCAGAACATGGCGCCCTGTGGCATGTGCCCGGCGGCTATTCGATGCGTGAAAGGCTGGGCGAAAGCCGCGCCATTGTGCCATCGGCGATGAAGGTGGGCGGCATGGGCACCACGATCGACATTCCGGTCGGCCATATCAATGCCGCCTATGTGCGCAGCCATTTTGACGCCATGACCGTCAGCGTTCCGGATGGGCCACGGGCGAACGAAATCCTGTTCATTCTGGTCATGGCCAAGGGGCCGCGCGTGCATTCACGCATGGGGGGGCTGGAAAGCTGGCAGGTCAAGGGCGAGGACGGGCTGCGCTGATGCGGCACCGGGCACCCAAACCTTCTTCTGGTGTCGCAAATGCAGTGGCCCTGCTGGTCAAATCGGGCCTATGCCTGCAGCTTTTGCCCGGAATGGCCCTTGCCTGTGCCCTGCCGCCAAGCGTGATTCTGACCCTGCCTTCGGGCCATTACATTGCCGCTGCGGCGGTCACGGTTGCCGTTACGGCGCTGTTGGGAAGCATGGCGCAACACGCGCCTTCGCTGGGCGCGCGGGCGATCTGGCAGCGCCCCGTGCGGGTGCCGGTTTCCATCACGTCTTACCTTTCGTTTCTGTGTTTTCTCGGGCTTGTGCTGGTCGGATTTCTGGGCGCGCGTGACCCGATGCACAACCTGATGACGCTGGTGTTCTGGACTGTGGTCTGGATCGCCATTCCCCTAGCGTCGATGCTGCTGGGTAATGTCTGGCAGGTGTTCAACCCTTGGATTGCGCCCATTCGAATCATGCGCACCTTGCTGGGGCGCACGGGCGGCATTGGCCTGTCGCGGCTTGGCCATTGGCCCGCCGTATTGGGTTATGCCGGGTTTGCGTGGTTTCAGATGGTATCCCTTGCGCCTGATGACCCGGCGGTACTTGCAACGGTCGCGCTTGCCTATTGGCTCGTGATCTTTGGCCTTGGGGTGCTGGAGGGCGAGGACTGGTTGGAGCGCGGCGAGTTCCTGACAGTGCTGATGGGCTTTCTGGCCAAGGTTGCGCCGCTTTGGGTTGACCCGGTTGACCGACACCTGATGCTGGGCACCCCCGGCACGCAGGTGTTGCAGATGAAGCCGCTTGATGCCTCGGCGGTGGCTTTTGTGACGCTGGCCTTGTCGGCGCTGACCTTCGATGGCCTGATGGAGACGTTCTGGTGGCACAGCGTCATTGGTGAAAACCCGCTGGAGCCGACCGGCCGGTCTGCCGTGATGGTGCAGAACACGCTGGGCCTTGTCGGCACATGGGCGCTGACCTCGGCCCTCATTCACCTGACGATCCGGATGGGCGGCATGATCGGCGGGGCCCGGTTTGCCCCGGGGCCGGTGATGCTGTCGTTTCTTGCCATCGCCGCAGGTTATCACGCGGCCCATTATCTGGTCACGCTGCTGACGGCAGGGCAATACACCATTGCCGCGCTGAATGATCCGCTGTTCCGGGGCGACTCCTTGCTGGGCCTGCCGGCCTTTTACGTATCGTTCGGGTTCCTGACCGACACACGCATCATGCCACTGATCTATGCCGCGCAGTTCATGGCCATTCTTGGGGCGCATGTTCTGGCCGTGTTTCTGGCCCTGCGGCTGGTGGGGCCGGAGACCCGCGCCATAGCCCATCTGCCGATGACGGGCCTGATGGTCGCCTATACAATTCTGGGCCTTTGGCTCTTGTCCACCGCCCGCACCGGATAGTCGCGGGGCGGGCACAGGAAAACGTAGACAAATCGTTTGCATGCCTACAATCTGAATCACCAGAGGCACCTGACCAAAACAGTGCCCATAACGACAGGAGAGAATGATGACGAAGGACTTTTCCGCCCAAGGACTGACCCGCCGCACGCTTCTCAAGGGCACGGGCGCCGGACTGCTGGCTTCGGCCTTTGCCGCACCCGTCTGGGCACAGGCCGCGCCGATCAAGCTGGGCTTCCAACTGCACCGCACCGGCATCGGCGCCGCCTATGGCCGCTGGTATGAACGCACCGCACAGGCGGCACTGACCACGATCAATGCGGCGGGTGGCATCAATGGCCGCCCGGTCGAAATCGTGTTCGAAGATGATGGCACCGACCCAAAGCGCGGGGCCGAAGTGGTGGAAAAACTGACCAGCCAGCATGGTTGTGACCTGATCTTCGGGCCCCTCTTCAGCCATGTCGTCATCGGCTCTGCCCCCCGCGCGGGCGAGTTGAAGGTGCCCTATCTGGTCTGTTCCGAAGGTTATCACGTCGCATCGGGCATGCTGAACCGTTGGACGATGCAGCCCGGCATCACCGATGTGCGGGCGCAGGTGTCGTCTATGGCGCCGTGGGTTCTGGCCAACCTTGGCAAAAAGGTCACCATGGTGTTCCCCGATTACGCCTTTGGCTATGACCACCGCGATTTCTTTACTGCTGCCGTGCAGGCGGGTGGGGGCGAGGTGATTGCCCAGATCGCCATTCCGCCGACGGAGACCACCTTTACCCGCTACCTGCCGCAGATCCCTGCGGAAACCGAGGTGCTGTATCACGTCATGGTCGGCCCGGCCGTGCTGACCTTTGTCAAGGAACTGGGCGAATTCTACGGTTCTGGCGCCCGCCCGCAGATCTTTGGCTTCATCGACTCGCTCGAAGCCGTGGATACCGCCGCGCCGGGGTTGGAGTTCCTGGAAGGCACCCACTTCTGGGAGGCGCACAACCGAGTAAAACAGGCCGACGCGTCCGAGCATGAGGTGGCCTATCGCGCCGCTGTTGGGGTGGATGACAACGGCGCATCGGTCAGCGACGCTAAGGATGTGTCCACCTATTCTCATATGTTCAGCGTGTGGGAGACGCTGCATGTGATCAAGGCCGGGATGGAAGCGTCAGGCTATCAAACCTCGGCCGACCGGCAAAAGTTCGTCGAGGCGGTCGAGGCCATGTCGGACATGCCCGAAAGCGCTGCGCATGTGCAGGGCGCGAAAAAGTTCAACGGCAAGACGCACCAGGTGTTTGGTCACCAGATGATCAGCAAAGTCGAAGGCGGCAAGCTGATGCGCGTACACAAGACCACGATGGAAGACGGCATGTATGACGATGCCGTGGATTACACCACGCAATCGTTCTGATCGGCCCGCAGGGCGGTTGACGCCGCCCTGCACACCCCTTCCCTGCTTACCAACTGGTGCGCCACCTTGGCCTTTGGACCATTCCTTCTTCTTGCCCTGCTTGAGGGCACCGTCATGGCGGCGGTCCTTGCCCTGACGGCTGTCGGCCTCAGCCTTGTGTTTGGCGTGATGCGGGTGGTCAACGTCGCTCATGGCGAGTTTTTCATGCTTGGGGCCGTTCTGGCGTGGTTTGTCACCTATTACCTGCCGCTGCCGCCCGCATTTGCTTGGCTTGCCGCGCTGATCATTGCGCCGCTGATCGTGGCCGGGATTGCGGCCTTGGCCGATGTCTTGGTGCTGAAACGCCTGCACCACGACCCTGAGGCCACGATCGTGGCCACAATCGGCCTGCTTTACATGCTACAACAGGCAGCCCTCACGTTCTACGGCCCCGATGCACGCCCCGTTGCCGCGCCATTTGAATGGCGTATTCAACTGCCGTGGTTCGGTTATTCGGGGTATAAGCTGTTCGTGGTTCTGGCTGCGGGCCTGATCCTGTGGGGTGTTTGGGCCTTTATGACGCGCACCAAAGCGGGTCTTGTCATGCGCGCCACACAGGTGGACCGCGACATTGCCCGCAGCTTCGGTATCAATGTTGATCGGGTCTATGCAGGCACTTTTGCCTTTGGCGCGGCCCTTGCCGCCATGGCGGCGGTGCTGATCGTGCCGATCCAGCAGGCGCATTACCTGATGGGCCATGACCCGCTGTTGCTGTCGTTCATCGTGGTCATCATCGGGGGCCTTGGGTCCCTTCGCGGCACCTTGATTGCGGCGCTGGTGATTGGTCTGTCAGACGGCATCATCTCGATGTTTTTCTCGCCCACGCTGGCCAAGATCATCGCCACGTTGCTGGTCGCGCTGGTGCTGGTGTTCCGCCCGCAAGGCCTGTTCGGGGCCAAGGCATGACTGCGAGCCAAAAGATCTGGGCGCTACATCTGGGGCTGATCGCAGTTCTGTTTGCCGCGCAATATGTGCTGCCACCCTATCATGCCACCAACCTTGCGCGCATCATGGTGCTGTCGATCTTTGCCATGGGCTACAACATTGCCTTTGGCTACACGGGCCTGTTGTCTTTGGGCCACGCGCTGTTCTTTGCGGCGGGCATGTATGGCATGGGCCTGTCGCTGACTTTGCTGGGCTGGACGGCCCTTCCTGCACTGATCGCGGGTCTGGTCGCTGGGGGGCTTCTTGCAGGGGCGGTTGGTGTTCTGGCCCTGCGCACGGCTGGAGTCAGCTTCATGATTGTGACGCTGATGTTCGCACAGGCGGGTTATCTGGCGCTGCTGTACTTTGGCACCATCACCGGCGGCGACGAAGGCTTCAACCCCGATCGCAGCTTGCGAATGATTGGCAGCCTTGACCTTTCCGCTGACACGCCGCGCTATCTGGTGGCGCTTGGGCTGTTCGCGCTTGCCCTTCTGCTTTGCCTCTGGCTTGTTCGGTCGCCCTTTGGCCGCGTGATGGTGGCAATGCGCGAGAACGAAGAGCGCAGCCGTATGCTGGGTTATAACCCCTTTGCCATAAAGCTGATCACGCTGGTTCTGTCGGGCTTCTATGCCGGGCTGGCCGGGGCGGCCTATGGCCTGCTGTTCGGCTATGTTGGGGCCACATTTGCCACGATCCAGTATTCCATCCTGCCCATGCTTTACGTGCTGTTGGGCGGGGCGGGCACGGTGATCGGCCCGTTTCTGGGGGCCTTGGCGATGTTCTACCTGATCGATTTAGCCAGCGGAATCACCGACGCCTATTTCTTCGTGGTGGGCGCGGCACTGGTGGCCTTGGTGCTCTTCGCGCCCAAAGGAATCCTTGGCGCCTTGCGGGAACGGGGGGTCCGATGGCTCCCCTGATGGTGGCACAAGACCTTCACCGCCACTTCGGCGGGTTGCGCGCGGTGGATGGCGCCAGCCTGAGCCTGCAGGCGGGCGAGATTCATGCCCTGATCGGCCCGAATGGCGCGGGAAAAACCACCTTTGTCGGCTTGCTGTCAGGGCGGGTTCCGGTGCAGTCCGGCCGCATTGAACTGGCGGGCGAAGACATCACCCATCTGCCCGCGCACCAGCGCGTGAAAAAGGGCATCGCCTATACCTTTCAGATCACGTCGGTGTTTCCCCGTCTGACTGTTTTTGACAACGTCGCCCTTGCCGTGCAAAGCGCGGGTGCGGCGGGCCTTGACCAACAGGTGGCGACGCATCTGTCGCGGGTTGGTCTGGCGGACCATGAGGCGATGCTGGCCGGAAGCCTGTCATATGGGCATCAGCGCCTTTTGGAACTGGCCATGGGTCTGGCCCTGCGCCCGCGTGTTCTGATTCTGGATGAGCCGACCCAAGGCCTTGCTGCGTCCGAGATCGAGGGCTTCAAGGCGCTGGTCAACGGTCTTGCGCCCGACACCACGGTGCTGCTGATCGAGCATAACATGGACGTGGTGATGGATCTTGCCCACCGGATTACGGTGCTTAACTTCGGGCAGGTTCTGGCCGTCGGCACGCCACAGGACATCCGTCAGAACCGGGCCGTTCAGGACGCCTATCTTGGGGGACATGATGCTGCAGATTAACGGTCTGACAGCCGGATATGGCCCTGTCACCATCCTGCGTGATCTGTCGTTTCAGGCGGCGGCGGGTCAGGTGACCTGCATCATGGGCCGCAATGGGGCGGGCAAATCGACCCTGATGAAGGCCATCATGGGGTTGGTTCCGGCGCAATCGGGCCAGATCGCGCTGTTGGGCCAACCGCTGCACCGCCTGCCCGCCCACAAGGTGCCGCTGCAAGGTGTCGCCTATGTGCCACAAGGCCGCCGCCTGTTTGGTCCGCTGACCGTTGGCGAAAACATCGATGTGGGTCTGTTGGCGCGCAACGGCGGTGCAAAGACCCGGAACTTTGTGCTGGACCTGTTTCCCCGCCTGCGTGAACGGCTGGACCAAACCGCCTCGACCCTGTCGGGCGGCGAGCAGCAGATGCTGGCCATTGCCCGCGCTCTGTGTCTTGAGCCAAAGGTGCTGCTGCTGGACGAACCGACCGAAGGGCTTCAACCCTCGATGATCGCGCTGATCCGCGACACGGTCCTGAAGTTGCGGGAAACGGGCCTTGCCACAGTACTTGTGGAACAGCGCGTCGAGTCGGTGCTGCGAATGGCCGATCAGGTGGCCTTCATGGCGCACGGACGGGTTGAAGCGCAGGTTTCGGTGACGGATCTGCGGCCAGATTCGACCCTGTTCCGGCAGTTTGTGGGGGTGTGATGGCGGGTTTGGTGGCAGGCGTCGATGTTGGGGGAACCTTCACCGATCTGGTGATCTTTGACCCGGCCACGGGCGCAGTCAAACTGGCCAAGGTGCCCACCAGTCTGCCCAATCAGTCCCACGGTGTGCTTGCTGCGTTCGAAGCGAAGGGAGCCGATCTGTCTTCCCTTGACCTGATCGTGCACGGCACGACGACCACAACAAATGCGGTGCTCGAGCGGGCCTTGTGCCGAACAGGCCTGATCACGACTATGGGCTTTCGCGATGTGCTGGAACTTGGCCGCCGGACCCGGCCCAATGCCTATGGCATGACCGGGCGTTTCACCCCGGTCATTCCGCGCGACCTGCGGCTCGAGGTGCCCGAACGGCTGGATGCGCGCGGCAATGTTCTTGTTGCACTGGATGAGGAGGCCGTTCGCAAAGCTTCTCTGCAACTGCTGGAAAAGGGCTGCGAAAGCCTTGTCATCCATTTTCTGCATGCCTATGCCAACTCCGCGCACGAACGCCGTGCCGCCCAGATCGCGGCCGAGGTCTGGCCCAACCCCTATGTGACGATGGGCCATGCGCTGCTGTCGGAAAGCCGCGAATATGAACGCGGCGTCACCGCGGCCGTCAATGCTTCGGTGCAGCCTTTGCTGGAACGCTACGTCCTACGCCTTGCTGACCAACTGGCCGCGCGTGGCTATCAGCATGATCTGTTGGTGATGAACGGCAACGGCGGCATGGTTTCGGCCAGAACAGTGTCGAAAGAGGCGGTAAAGACCGTGATGTCTGGCCCAGCGTCCGGCGTTATGGCCGCCGTCGCCACGGGGCGCCGCGCCGGAATGCTTGACCTTCTGACTTATGATATGGGGGGCACTTCCACCGATGTGGCCATGATCCGTCAGGGCAGGGCGCCCGTCTCGAACGAGATCGAGGTGGAGTATGCCATGCCGATCCATGTGCCGATGGTCGATGTGCGCACCGTCGGGGCAGGGGGCGGGTCGATCGCGCGGGTGGATGCGGGCGGTCTGCTGCGCGTGGGGCCAGAGTCTGCAGGCTCTACCCCCGGCCCGATCTGCTATGGTCGCGGCGGTCATCGCGTGACGATTTCCGATGCCAATATCCTGCTGGGCCGTCTGCCCGTCAGCCGGTTTGGACAGGCGGTCGACGCCGCGCGCGTGGCTATGGCCGATCAGATCGGCACGCCCTTGGGTCTGACGGTGGAACAGGCGGCCGAGGCGGTCGTGCGCATCGCCAATACCCATATGGCGGGGGCCATTCGCATGGTCAGCATTTCCATGGGGGCTGATCCGCGCGATTTTGCCCTGTTCGCCTTTGGTGGGGCAGGCCCACTGCATGCCGTGGCTTTGGCGCGCGAATTGGCGGTGCCGCGTGTTCTGGTCCCCGCGCGCCCCGGTATCACCAATGCATTGGGCTGTGTGGTGGCTGACCTGCGCCATGATTTTGTGCGCACCTTGAACCGGCCACTGGATAGCGTTGAAACAGGCTCTGTTCACGCGGTTTTCGCCGCGCAAGAGGCTGAAGGCCGCCGCTTGATTGCTGCCGAGAACATTGCGCTGACGACTGTCAGGGCCGAGTTTTCAGCAGACATGCAGTTTGTCGGCCAGACCCATCTGTTGCGTGTGCCCCTGCCAAATGCGGCCCCCACGCGTGACGACATGCAGCGCCTGTTCGAAGCCGCCTATCACGCCCGGTTCCGTGTGGATCTTCCGACCATCCGCGCTAATCTGGTAAACCTGAACTGTTCCGTGATCGGAGAGCGGCCTGAAATGGATCTTTCCGCCTTGATAGACCCGTCTGGCCGACAGCCGAAGGCGGTGCCGCAGGGCACGCGGCCCGTCTGGTTTGGCAAATGGGTCGAAACGCCGATCTACTGGCGGGATCATCTGCCCTTGAACCTCCAACTGCCGGGCCCGGCGATCATCGAGCAGATGGACACGACCGTCGTCGTCGAACCGGGTTGTCTGGTGACCTCTGACGCTGATGGCAACCTGATCATCGAGGTGGGCCATGCTTGACCCCGTCACCCTTGCCGTCATTCAGGCAGGCTTGCAGCAGGTCTGCGATGAAATGGACCTGACCTTCAGCCGCGCCGCCTTTTCCCCCGTGATCGCCGAGGCGGATGACCGGTCTGACGGAATCTACAGCGCCGATGACGGCAGTCTGATTGCCCAAGGCTCACGTGGCCTGCCGGTGTTTGTCGGCGTCATGCAGTTTTCGACCCGCACCATTCTGGAGCGTATTCGCACCGGCCAGACCGCGGCCCCTGACCCAGGCGATATCTATATCGTCAATGATCCCTATCTTGGCGGAACTCATCTGATGGATGTGCGCTTTGCCATGCCGGTCTGGCGGAACGGTGCCATCTTTTGCTGGCTGTCGAACACGGGTCACTGGCCAGATACCGGTGGTGCAGTGCCCGGTGGCTTTTCGGCAAGTGCCATCAGCGCCGAACAGGAAGGGTTGCGCCTGCCCCCGGTAAAGCTGTTCAAAAGAGGCGTGTTAGACACCGAAATATGGTCGATCATCCGCTCAAACATCCGCGTCAGCGAACAGCGTATCGGTGATGTCAAGGCACAGGCTTCGGCACTTCTGGTGGGGGCCGAGCGTTTGACCGCCCTGGTGGACCGCTATGGCGACGCGGCGGTCACGGCGTGCATCCGCGCCATGCGAAGCCTTGCGGCGCGGCAGATGCGGGCCATGATCGCGCTTGTACCCGACGGCACCTATCGTGCCAAGGCCTTTGTCGACTCGGATGGGGTGGTCAATAGGCCGTTGGAAATTGCCCTGTCCGTATCAAAACACGGCGATGATCTGACCTTTGATTTCAGCAACAGCTCGCCGCCGTGCATGGGCCCGATGAATTCGGTGCGGGCCACGACCCTGTCATCGGTCTATCTGGCCATGCGCCATATTTTTCCCGATGTGCCGATGTCAGCCGGTGCCTTTGAACCACTGCATGTGACGGGCATCGAAGGAACCTTTCTGGATGCGCAGTATCCGCGCCCCGTTTCGGGCTGCGCGGCCGAGGTCAGCCAGCGGATTGCCGAGGCCGTCTTTGCCGCGATGGTGCAGGCGCTGCCGGATCGGGTCACCGCAGCCCCGGCGGGCACCAGCGGCAATTTTGGCCTTGGCGGGCATGATCCGGTCAGGGGCAGCGACTATGTGATGTATCAGATTTCCGGTGGTGGTTACGGTGGCAACAGTGACCATGACGGCCTCTCGAACGGCTGTTCGACCATCGGCATTTCAAAGGCCCCGCCGGTCGAGATCATGGAACAGAATTTTCCGGTGCTCTATCGCCGCTATGCCTTGCACGAAGGGTCTGGCGGGGCCGGGCAGCACCGGGGCGGCTTTGGTCTGGACTATGAGATCGAATTGCTGCGCGGAGAGGCGCGCGCCAGTTTCGTGATGGACCACGGGCGCACCGGCCCCTTGGGTGCCCAAGGCGGCAAGGACGGTGCGGTGAACCGGGTCGAAGTGATCCGCAACGGCACGGTGTTTGTCCCGCCCCACCTGTCAAAGGCACAGGACATAGTGCTGACTGCAGGTGACCGCGTGCGTGTGCGCACCCCCGGCGGCGGTGGCTATGGCTTGCCTGAAAACCGCGACCCGGACCTGATTGCCGAAGATGTCCGCCTTGGCCGCTATACTGCCGAAGAGGCAAGGGCCCTTTGGAACTGGCAAGGTTAGGCCCGTTTCTGGCCCGCCTTCCAAACGGCGGAAACCCGGAACTGGCTGTCCAGATGCACAATGTCGGCCACCGTACCGGCGGCGAAATTGCCCAGATCCTCACGCCCAATGACTGATGCCGGTACCCGGGTGGCCATCGACAGTGCCCTGTCCACCGACAGGCCCACTTGCCGCACCATCACCTCAACGGCGCGCGCCAAGGTCAGATCGGCCCCGGCAAGGGTGCCGTCTTCCAGCGTCAGACGTCCGTCATGCCGCAGGATCCGCCGCCCGCCAAGGAAGAATTCCGTCTCATCCGTGCCCGTGGCTGCCATGCAGTCTGACACCAGAAACAGACCCTCGGGCCGCGCTGCAAGGGCGATCCGAATGGTGGCGGGGCTGACGTGAATGCCGTCCGCAATCAGACCGGCAGAAATGTCATGTGTCAGGACCGCGCCCACCAGACCGGGTTCGCGGTTGCCAAGTTGGCTCATCGCGTTGAACAGGTGCGTGGCACAGCGCGCGCCCGCGGCAATTGCGGCCTCAGCCTCGGCCAAGGTGCATTCGGAATGGCCAAGGCTGACAATGATGCCCGCCTCGGTCAGGGCTTCAATTTGCTGCGGTGTTGCCGCCGCCGGGGCCAGCGTCACCATCAGGGATGGCAGGCGCGCCGCAGCCCAAACCAGCAGATCAAGGTCTGCAGCCTGCATGGGCCGGATCAGCGCCGGATCATGGGCACCTTGGCGGCGCGGGTCCAAATGCGGGCCCTCAAGGTGCAGTCCCAGAAAGCCGGGCATGCCTGTCGCGTCTGCTGCAACCTTGACCACATGCTGCAGCGCCTCGGGGGTATCGGTGATCAGCGTCGGCAGGATGCCCGTCGTGCCAAGGCCGATATGGGTGGCGCAGATGGCTGACAGCTTTTCCATGGTCAGGGTCCGGTCTACCATATGACCACCGCCGCCGTTCACCTGCAAATCCAGAAAGCCGGGCGACAATATCCCGCCGTCCAGCCGAATTTCTGTCGCCCCATCGGGCACCGTGGCAGCGATGCCTACCACCTTTGCCCCGTCCACCAGCAGGGTGGCATCGGCGTGCAACGTCCGCCCGTCAAACACTGTCGCCCCGGTCATTGCCTGCATGGTCACACCGTCTCTGTCACCTTGCGAAGATGTGGCGGCGTGTCCGGATCAAAGCCGCGGCGCCGCGCAAGGCGTTCGACCAAGCCGTAAAAGGATGTGGCCAGTGCCAAGGGCGCGACCAATGGATGCAGACCCCCGACCGAAGGCAAGGTCGTCGCGCCTTCGACGGTGGCGCCCGTCAGGAACACGTCTGCGCCCTGATCCACCAACCGCTGCGCCGTTGCCACCACGTTGGAAAGGGCTGCATCGGCAATGCCAAGGGCCAGAACCGGAAACTGTGCCTGCACAATCGCGGCGGGCCCGTGCAGCACCTCGGCTGATGAATAGGCTTCGGCGTGCAGGCCACAGGTTTCCTTTAACTTCAGCGCCGCTTCTGACGCGATGGCAAAGGCCGGCCCGCGCCCAAGCACATAGGCCGATTGCGCCCGCGACAGCCGTGCAGCAAGCGGCGTCCAATCCATCGCAAGTGCCTGGTCCAAGGTTTCGGGCAAGGCTGCGACGGCGCGGCGCAGGTCTTCATCCTGCCGCCATTCGGCCACGAGCGCCAACCCGGCAACCACCGACACCACAAACGTTTTGGTCGCCGCCACACTCTGCTCGATCCCGGCCTGCAGTGGCAGGCAATGATTGCTGGCCGCCCCCATCGGGCTGTCGGCAAAGTTGGTGATCGCAATGGAAAGCGCCCCCCCTTCGCGCCCGGCACGCATCATTTCCACGATATCGGGGCTTTGGCCCGACTGAGAAATGCCTATGCAGGCCGCCCCCGTCAGCCGCAGGGGCC
This sequence comes from Rhodobacter sp., assembly GCA_027484145.1. Taxonomy (GTDB): domain Bacteria; phylum Pseudomonadota; class Alphaproteobacteria; order Rhodobacterales; family Rhodobacteraceae; genus Pseudotabrizicola. Next base: position 417,819 of record JAIXUH010000013.1, on the reverse strand, counting down.
GCCCATAGATCGACGCCACCGATGGCCCGACCGATGCCACCGGCACCCCGGCCAAAAGTTCGACGGCATATTTCAGATAGGTTGCGGCATGGTCGGATGATCCGCGCGCGACCGTCACGATCAGGCCGGGGTCTATGGCCCGCAACGCCGTTGCCGCCTCGGCCACAGCCGGGCCCGAGGTCAGCAGAAACCGTGCCGCCGCCTGCGGAATCTCGGCAACCTCGCGCGCCATGTGCGTATCAGACATCAGGTCGTCCTTTCCGTTCCGGGTGCAAGCGTCAACTCCACCGCAAAGTCATAGGCATCGCCGCGATACAGCGACCTTGTAAATTCCACGACACGCCCCGATGGCAGATAGCTGATCCGTTCGATCTTTAGCCCCGCCGCCCCGGTGGGCACGCCCAAAAGGTCGGCATCGCGCGCGCCAAGGTTTGCCGCCGAAATCCGCTGCACTGCGCGGACAGGGCGGCAGCCATGCGCCTCAAGCACAGCGTAAAGGCTCTTTTCCACCACCGTCGGGTCGGGCAGCGTGGCTGTGGACAGCGACGCCCGCTCAATCGCCAGTGGCACGTCATCAGAACGCCGCACCCGTTCCAGCCGCGCCACACGTTCCCCCGCACCAAGGCCAAGCGCCATCACCTCTTCGGGCGAAGGCATCGTCACCTGACGGGCCAGCCAGACCGATTCCACCGATTTGCCGCGCCGCGCCATATCTTCGGTAAAGGAGGTCAGCAGCGACAGCGCCTGCTCCAGCCGTTCAACCTTGGCCTGCACAAAGGTGCCTGACCCGCGACGCTGGGTCAGTTGCCCCCCGGCCACCAGTGCCTGCACCGCCTTGCGGACGGTGACCCGGCTTAGCCCCGTCATCGTGGCCATGTCCCGCTCAGCCGGCAGGCTGTCACCGGGGGCCAGCCGCCCCGACGCGATGGCATCGGCAATCCGCCGTTGCAGTTGCAGATAAAGCGGCCCTGCACCCGCCTCATCAAAACCGTCGGCTGAGAAGATCCGGTCCATCACGCGGCCTCGCGGGCCAGCATCAGCGCGCCATCAAGCGCCGTGCCTATGGCCGGGTGCTGCGGAACCTGCGCCAGATGCGCGGCATAAAACCACCCAAGCCCGCCAATAAACGTCACGGGCAAAGCCTGCTGCGCGCGCAATTGATCAATCACCGCCCCGACATCGGCACAGGCCTGCATTACCACCACCCGCGCCCCGGCATCGGCGCTTTCCAGAATTTGCGGCGCAAGGCGGGCAAAGTCAGTGGGTCGTGCTGTGGCGGCAAAAGTGACGGCCCCGGCAGGCCCGCCCACCCCAGCCAGCAGGTCTGACAGAAAGGGTGTCATTGCCACGAACCCGTCAACCGCGCGCAAGGCACGAGACAGGGCGGCCCGGCCAAGCCATGCGCCGCTGCCCTCATCCCCCAGAACAAGACCCCAGCCACCGAACTGTCGGATCACCCCCGCCTGCTGCACAGCAAAGACCGATCCGGTGCCAAGCGCAGCGACAATCCCGTTCGCGGCACCAAGAGCACCTTTCACGGCGGCAACGGCATCTGTCTCAATCCGCATGCGCGCAAATGGCAGGGCCAATTGCAACTGCCCGCTCGCACCCGCCGCATTCGCGCCTGCCAAACCCAGGCCCGCGGTCAGGTGCGGCAATTCGGCGGCCACGCTGGCCGCACCAACCGCCGCCGACAGGGCCTGCGCGGTTGCATCAAGAATGTTTGCGCGCGCGCCCTGCAGATCAGATGTGATGTTGGCTGGCCCGGATTGCCCATGCCCCAGCACCCGGCCTGACGCATCCGCCACAGCCGCACGGCACCCTGTGCCACCCCCGTCAATGCCCAGAAACAGGACCATGCGAATCTCCCTCGCATCAAGATACCAAATCAATACCATTTGAAAAGCGGTATCTAGTTTCGGGCTTTGAACAGCACAAAACGCACCGATACAAGAAGAGTCTTTACAAGTGGTATTATTTTGGCATTACTATCCGGGTACGGGGGAATCAAATGCCACAACGCAGCACAGAAGCCAGACATCCGCACTCTGATGGCCTACATGCCATAAGTGGCGCTGCGGTTCTGGCCTGTGTTCACGCCGCACAAGTGCAAGCACTTGCAGCCATTTCGCCAGCAATTCCCCAGATCGAACGCGCCGCCGAAGCGGGGGCAGAAGCCCTGCGCCGCGGCGGAAAGATGGCCTATGTCGGGGCTGGATCTTCCGGCCTGATGGCCTTGTCAGATTGCCTTGAACTGCCGGGAACCTTTGGCATTGCGCCCGACCGGGTGCCGATGATGTTTGCCGGTGGCGTGCCCGCGCTGCTGCATATGCAAGGTTCGGTCGAGGATGATGCCGAGGCCGCCTTGGCCGACCTTGCCCGCGCAGATCTGGCGCCAGGCGATGTGATGCTTTGCCTCGCCGCATCTGGTGGCACGCCCTATACCATGACCATCGCCACCGCCGCCAAAGCGCGCGGGCAAACCGTTGTCGGCTTTTGCAATGTGGCCGATGCCCCTTTGCTGCAACTTGCCGACATCCCGGTGTTTCTGGATACTGGCCCCGAAGTGATCAGCGGCTCCACCCGCATGGGCGCGGGGACCACACAAAAGGTGGCGCTCAATATGCTCAGCGTGCTGGTCGGCATCAGGCTTGGCCATGTGCATGACGGCTATATGGTCAACCTGACCGCCGACAACGCAAAGCTGGTGGATCGGGCGGCGCGGATTGTTGCGGCAATTTCGGGTGCGTCCGAGGATTCGGCGCGCAAAGCCCTTGCCGAAACGGATGGTGCGGTGAAACCTGCAATTCTGGTGGCGCGCGGGATGACCCCCGCCGCCGCTGCAACAGCACTGACGGCAAGCGGCGGGCACCTTGCCCCTGTCTTGACCCCTGCAAAAGACTAACCGGGCGAAAAGCCCATCAACCGGGAGACGACCATGACACGAACACTCCGCCTTGCGCTTTTGACCAGCACCATGCTGGCGGGCGCGGCCAGCGCACAGGACGTGACGCTGACCATCGAAAGCTGGCGCAACGACGACCTGACCATCTGGCAAGACACCATCATTCCGGCGTTCGAGGCACAGAACCCCGGCATCAAGGTGGTGTTCGCGCCAACCGCCCCCGCCGAATACAACGCCGCGCTGAACTCAAAGCTTTCGGCTGGTTCTGCCGGTGACCTGATCACCTGCCGCCCGTTCGACGCGTCGCTTGAGCTTTACAATCAGGGCCATCTGGCCGACCTGTCGGGTCTGGCCTCGATGGCCAATTTCTCGTCAGTCGCCAAATCCGCATGGCAGACCGATGATGGCGCCGCCACCTTCTGCGTGCCGATGGCCTCGGTGATCCACGGCTTCATCTACAACAAGGATGCGTTTGACGCCCTTGGCATTGCCGTGCCCACCACGAATGACGAATTCTTTGCCGCGCTGGACAAGATCAAGGCCGATGGCACCTATATTCCGATGGCCATGGGCACCAATGACCAGTGGGAAGCCGCCACGATGGGCTACAACAACATCGGGCCAAACTACTGGAAAGGTGAAGAGGGCCGTCTTGCGCTGATCAAGGGCGAACAGAAGCTGACCGATGCCGCATGGGTTGCGCCGTTTGAACAACTGGCCAAGTGGAAAGACTATCTGGGCGACGGGTTCGAGGCTCAGACCTACCCAGACAGCCAGAACCTGTTCACCCTGGGCCGTGCGGCTGTCTATCCCGCCGGGTCGTGGGAAATCTCTGGCTTCAACACGCAGGCCGCTTTCAAGATGGGCGCCTTCCCGCCGCCGGTGCAGGCTGCAGGCGATACCTGCTATATCTCGGACCATACCGACATCGCCATCGGCCTGAATGCGAAATCAGCCAATGCCGAACAGGCCAAGGTGTTTCTGGAATGGGTGGGCAGCCCAGAATTTGCCACCATGTATGCCAATGCTTTGCCCGGCTTCTTTAGCCTGAACTCGACCCCGGTCGAAATGCAGGACCCGCTGGCGCAAGAGTTCGTGTCATGGCGCGGCAAGTGCCAGTCGACCATCCGCTCGACCTATCAGATCCTGTCGCGCGGCACGCCGAACCTGGAAAACGAAACCTGGAACGCATCCGCCAACGTGATCAAGGGCACCGAGGCGCCGGCTGATGCAGCCAAGCGCCTGCAGGATGGCCTTGCCAGCTGGTACGCCCCGCAAAAGTAAGCGCGGCTTGATGCTTCGGAACTGGAGGGGCTGTCTGCCCCTCCAGACCACCCCGAGGATATTTTCAGACAGAAAATGGGAGCAAGGCGCATGGCTGCCCGCAAGCCTGTTCGCTGGCATATCGGGGTGTTTCTGGCCCCGGCGGTGCTGGTCTATACCGCCATCATGATCATTCCGCTGTTCGGCACGCTGAACCTTTCCTTGTTCAATAAGGGCGCGGACGGTGTGGTGTTTGTGGGGCTTGCCAACTTTGCCACGCTGTTTGGCGATCCGCGTTGGTCAGATGCGTTCTGGAATGCGCTTGGCAACAATGCATGGTTCTTTGTGGTGCATATGTTGGTGCAGAACCCGATCGGGATTGCGCTGGCAGCGATCCTGTCGACGCCGCGCCTGCGGATGGCGGCGTTTTACCGGACGGCGATCTTCATCCCGACCATCCTGAGTTTCGTGATCGTGGGCTTTGTCTGGAAGCTGATCCTGTCGCCGATCTGGGGGATTGCGCCGGGGATGCTGGATTTTGTCGGGCTGAAGGGTCTGTTCGCGCCTTGGCTGGGCAAGGAAGAATATGCCCTGACCACGCTGGCGCTGATCTCGGTCTGGCAGTTTGTCGGCATTCCGATGATGCTGATCTATGCGGCGCTGTTGTCGATTCCGGATGAGGTGCTGGAGGCCGCCGAGATGGATGGCATCACGGGGATGAGCCAGTTCTGGAAGATCAAGCTGCCACTGATCTTACCGAGCATCGGCATCATCTCGATCCTGACCTTCGTGGGCAACTTCAACGCCTTTGACCTGATCTATGTGGCGCAAGGCGCGCTTGCGGGGCCTGATTTCAGCACCGACATTCTGGGTACCTTCCTCTATCGCACCTTCTTTGGATTTCAGTTGCAACTGGGCGACGCCTACATGGGGTCAGCGATTGCCGGGGCGATGTTCGGGATCATCCTGCTGGGGGTTTGCGTCTATCTGTTCGGCATCCAGACAAGGCTGCGGAGGTATCAGTTCTGATGTCCAGTGCGCGCATGTCCCGGGGCCGCACGATCGCTGCCCATGCCATTCTGATCACCTACACGCTGATCGCGCTGTTTCCGGTGTTCGTGACCGTCATCAACAGCTTCAAGTCGCGCAAGGCGATCTTTTCCAAGCCGCTGGCCCTGCCGTGGCCCGAGCATTTTGATCTGATCGGTTACACGACCGTGCTGAAGCAGGGCGATTTCTTCGGTTACTTTCAGAACAGCATGATCGTCACGGTGTTCAGCCTGTTCTTCGTGCTGCTGTTCGGGGCGATGGCGGCCTTTGCCCTGTCGGAGTACCGGTTCCGGGGCAACATGCTGATGGGGCTTTATCTGGCACTTGGCATCATGATCCCGATCCGCCTTGGCACCGTGGCCATTCTGGAGATCATGGTGGCGGGCGGGTTGGTCAACACGCTGACCGCGCTGGTGCTGGTCTATACCGCCCAAGGGCTGCCACTGGCGGTGTTCATCCTGGCGGAATTCATGAAGACCGTGTCGGATGACCTCAAGAACGCGGGCCGGATCGATGGCCTGTCGGAATATGCGATCTTCTTCACGCTGGTTCTGCCACTGGTGCGGCCGGCGATGGCGACGGTGGCGGTGTTCACCATGATCCCGATCTGGAACGACCTGTGGTTTCCGCTGATCCTTGCCCCTGCGGAAGAGGTCAAGACGATCACCCTTGGCAGCCAGGTTTTCATCGGGCAGTTCGTCACCAACTGGAATGCGGTTCTGGCGGCGCTGTCGCTCGCCATTCTGCCGGTTCTGGTGCTTTACCTCATCTTCTCTCGTCAACTGATCCGCGGGATCACAGCCGGAGCGGTCAAATGATCCGTGTGCTTGTCGCTGGCCTTGGCAACATGGGGCGTAGCCATGCCCTTGCCTATCACCGTAACCCGGCGTTCGATCTGGTGGGGATGGTGAACCGGTCAACCCCCCGGCTGGACCCGGCGCTTGATGATTACGCCATCACGCCAGACTTTCATGAGGCTCTGACACGGCTGAAACCCGATCTTGTGAACATTTCCACCTACTCTGACAGCCACGCCGATTATGCCGTCGCGGCGATGGAGGCAGGGGCGCATGTCTTTGTGGAAAAGCCGCTGGCGACTACGGTCAAGGACGCGCAGCGAGTGGTCGATTGTGCCAAGGCCACAGGGCGCAAGGTGGTGGTGGGCTATATCCTGCGCCATCACCCCAGCTGGATGCGGCTGATCGAAGAGGCGCGCGCCCTTGGTGGGCCGTATGTGTTCCGGCTGAACCTGAACCAGCAAAGCACCGGCCCCACGTGGGAGGTGCACAAGGCGCTGATGCAGACCACTAGCCCTATCGTGGATTGCGGCGTGCATTATGTGGATGTGATGTGCCAGATCACCGATGCAAAGCCGGTCGAGGTGCGCGGCATGGGCCTGCGCCTTTCCAACGAGATTGCGCCCGACATGTACAATTACGGCCATTTTCAGGTGTTGTTCGATGATGGCAGCCTTGGCTGGTATGAGGCAGGCTGGGGCCCGATGATGTCTGACACGGCGTTTTTCGTGAAGGACGTGGTCAGCCCCAATGGCGCCGTGTCGATCAAGATGCCGGAAAGCGCGCGGTCTGATGACCATGACACCCATACCAAAACCTCGATGTTGCGGGTGCATCGTGTGGGCCAGCCCGATCAGGATCTGTCGATGGCCGATGAGCCGGGCCATCAGGAGTTGTGCGAGCGTGAGCAGGCGTTCATGGCGCGTGCCATTCTTGAAGACCTCGACCTGTCGCGGCACATGAATGATGCGGTTCAATCCCTTGCCATCTGCCTTGCGGCGGACCAATCGGTCCGCTCCGGCCAACCCGTAAAACTGTATGAGGGCCGGTATGGGCGCGCTTGAACTGAAATCCGTCACCAAAACCTTTGGCAGCACCGATGTGATCAAGGGTGTCGACCTTGCCGTGAAAGAGGGTGAGTTCTGCGTTTTTGTCGGCCCGTCGGGCTGTGGAAAATCGACACTGTTGCGCATCATCGCCGGGCTGGAGGATGCCTCGGGCGGTGATATCCTGCTGGATGGCAAGCGGGTGAATGACGTGGCCCCGGCCAAGCGCGAACTGGCGATGGTGTTCCAGTCTTACGCGCTTTATCCGCACTTGACCGTGCGGGATAACATGGGGCTGGCGCTGAAACAGGCGGGCGTGTCAAAGGCCGAAATCCAGAAATCAACCGACCGCGCGGCGAACATGCTGTCGCTTGAAAAGCTGCTGGATCGCCGCCCGGCCGAACTGTCCGGCGGCCAGCGTCAGCGTGTGGCCATCGGGCGGGCAATTGTGCGCACGCCAAAGCTGTTCCTGTTTGACGAACCTCTGTCGAACCTTGACGCCGCCCTGCGCGTGGCCACAAGGATCGAAATTGCGCGCTTGCATCGCGATCTTGGGGCCACGATGATCTATGTCACCCATGATCAGGTCGAGGCGATGACGCTGGCCGACCGTATCGTGGTGCTGCGCGAAGGCCGGGTTGAACAGGTTGGCAGCCCGATGGAGCTATATAACAACCCCGCAAACACCTTTGTTGCCGGGTTCATCGGCAGCCCGCAGATGAACTTCCTGAGGGCCGCTGCCTTGGGCAAGGCGGGCGAAACCATCGGCATCCGGCCCGAACATCTGCGGATCGTTCCGGCGGGGGGGCAGATCGGTGGGATGGTCAGCCATGTTGAAAAACTGGGGGGGGAAACGCTGGTCTATCTGCGATGCGAACCGCACGGCCTGTTGACCGTTCGGTTGTTTGGCGAACATGATTTTGCGGTGGACCAGACCGCGTCGCTAGATATAGATGAAACGAGGGCGTTCTTCTTTGGAAAAGACGGGCTTCGGCTGCGCTGATTTACCAAAGTTTCATGGGCCAGCTACAATAGGTTGATCATCTGTGGCGCTACAGCACATGTGATGGGTAAAATTGCATAATATGTGTTGCCCTAATACTTCTGGCCTAGAAATGGTATCAAAATCGTTGTAAGACTGCCGCAAGGGCACCCCGAACGGGGGCTATAAAAACACAACGGGCGCAATAATCAGCCCGGATATGAGGCGGAGTAGTACAATGGTTTCAGCGATTCAATTCGCTGTCCGCGATTCTGCGGGCGGTCATCAGCAAGGTTCGGTCGCTGGCGCCGAACAGGGCAATTTCATTCAGGTCGGTGCGGGGGACAGCGTCTCTCTCAACATCTCTCCGGCCAGCGTTGTCGCCTATGAACAGCAGGGCAAGGATCTTGTGATCAAGCTTGCCGATGGCCGTGTGATCGTGATGGCCGGCTACTTCGATGGCGAACCCGGCGCGAACCACCTTTACCTCTCCTCCGGTGGCGAAATCACCGAAGTCGGCTTTACCGCTGGCAGCGACGGCGTTCTGGCGGCCAACTATGGCCCCGCCCAAGGCTGGGAAAAGTGGAGCCCGCTGGACGACCTTCGCTTTACCGAAGCGGACATGGTCGTTGACGGCGCAGCAGTGTCTGACGAACCCGCCGGCATGGGCATCTTCGCCCCCGCCCTTCTGGGTGGCGCAGGTGGCCTTGGCGCAGGTGCGCTTGGCATCGTTGGCCTTGGCCTTGCCACCAGCGGCGGCGGTGGCGGCGGTGGGGGTGGGGGTGGCGATGACACTGGCCCCGGCGGCGATGACGATGATGATGACGACGGCGATGACACCGGCCCCGGTGGCGACGACGATGATGATGATGACGACGGCGATGACACCGGCCCCGGCGGTGACGACGATGACGATGATGATGACGGCGACGACACCGGTCCTGGTGGCGACGACGACGATGATGATGACGACGACGGCGACGACACCGGCCCCGGTGGTGATGACGACGACGACGATGATGATGATGACGACGGTGATGACACCGGCCCGGGTGGCGACGACGATGATGACGATGACGATGACGACGATGATGATGATGATGACGATGACCGGGCCGTGCCGACGGTTGATAACCCGAATGCCAGCCTGACGCTGACCACCAACACCCCCACGCCGACCGTTTCCGTAACGGGCACGGGCGAGCCGGGTGATACCGTTGTGGTGACCATCGGCAATCTGACACAGACCACCACGATTACGCCCACGGGCACATGGGGTGTCACCTTTACCGGCCCCAACCTGCCACCGGATGGCAGCTATACCACCACAGCCGTGGTGACCCAGCCCAACGGCCCTTCCGTCACACTGGATGGACCCAACTACCTGATCGACATGACCCCGCCGCCGGTTGAAGTAACCGATGGCACCAAAAGCACGGGCGATGTCGAGAACCTTGTCGAATATCAGGATGGCGTCACCATCGCTGGTGAAGGCGAAGCGGGCGCATCCATTTCGGTGCGTGTCGGCACAGCCACGCAAACGGCAACGGTTGCCGCAGATGGCACCTGGTCGGTGACCTTTACCCCGGCGCAGGTCGAGGGCGGCGAGCGCGAGACGACCGTTACCGTCGTCTCGACCGACGTCAACGGAAACACCACCACGGTGACCGATACGCTGGTGCTTGATACCGTGCCGCATCCTGTGGCGATCAATGCAGTCACCGCCGACAACACCGTGTCGCAAAGCGAATTCGACGCTGGTTTTGCCGTGACAGGCACCACAACCGCAGGCGCGGTCATCACGCTCGAGGTCGGCGGCGTTTCGCGCACCGTCACCGCGGGCAGCGACGGCGCATGGTCGGTAACCTTTGCCCCCGGCACGTTGCAGGGCGGCACCTATCAGGCCACTGTCACAGCATCGACGGTTGACGCGGCGGGCAATACCTCGTCCTCGTCGCGCAGCTTCAGCATCGATACCGAAGCCACGGTTGCCTTCTCTCCCGATCCGATCGCAACCGACAACATCGTCAACGCGGTGGAAGCGGCGGCTGGCGTGACCATGACGGGCACCTCGCAGCCCGGCTCGACGGTCAATGTCGAATGGAACGGCACCACGCAGGCGGCCACCGTCGCCGCCGATGGCAGCTGGACCACCACCTTTGCCGGATCGACCATTCCGGCGGGTACCTCGTCCACCACGGCTACGGTTCGCGCCACGGACAGCATCGGCAACACTTCGTCCGCCACGCGCAGCATCCAGATCGATACCCAAACAGATGTGACCATCGCGGCAAATCAGGTGGGTGACGACAAGGTTTCCGGTGCCGAACGTTCGGCAGGCTTTACCCTGACCGGCACGGCCGAGGCCGGTGCAACCGTGGTTGTCGCACTCGAAGGCACGACCAGCCGAACCGTGACAGCGGGCGCTGATGGCACTTGGTCGGCCACCTACGCGGCAGGCGAAATCCCGGCCGGGGCCTATACCGCGCCGGTGACCGTGACTGCAACAGATGTGGCGGGCAACGTCGATACGGCCACCCGCACCCTGACCATCGACACGGAAACCGCCGTCACGGTGAATGCCGGGCAGGTGGGCGGTGACAACATCGTGTCCTCTGCCGAACAAGGCGCGGGCATCACCCTGACAGGCACCGCCGAGGCAGGCGCCACGGTCGAGGTCACCTTCGAAGGCACCACCCGGACCGTGACTGCGGGCGCCAATGGTGCATGGAGCGCGGTCTTCGCCGCCGGTGACGTGCCCACGGGCACCTATGCCAGCACGGTTGCCGTGCGGTCCACCGATGCGCTTGGCAACGTGGCCACCACAACCCATGCGATGAATGTCGATACCGAAGTGGTGCCGCTGACCCGCACCAGCCTGTCGGCTGGCCCGGATGAGGTGGTAAACCAGACCGAAGCGGCGCGCGGCCTGACCGTGACCGGCACGGTCGAGGCTGGGTCGACTGTGATCGTCCAACTCGAAGGTGGCATCCCGCACACCGCAACGGTCGCCGCGAACGGCGTTTGGTCCGTCACGATCCCGACCAGCGAAATCCCGGCGGGCGAAACAACAGCGACACTGACCGCGACGGCGACAGATGCGGTGGGGAATACCCGCGTCCACACCGAAGAGGTCGACGTTGACCGCATTGTGCGCAACTTTGCTCCGGCCACGGCAGAACTGTCCACCGACGGCTATCTGAACGCGGAAGAGGCAGCGCAGGGTCTGGTTGTTGCCGGTACGGCAGAACCGGGCGCCACGGTTGTGGTGCAGATCTCGGGGGCCGGCAGCATGACCGTCACCTCGAACGCCCAAGGCCAGTGGTCGACAACCTTTACCGGCTCGAACCTGCCGCGCGGCGACTCGGACCACACCGTTACCGTGACCGCCACGGATATTGCCGGCAACGTTGCCAGCTATACGCAGGACCTGTCGGTTGACACCATCGCCCCCGGCGCGCCGGATGTGGTGCAGTTCACCCGCAACGCCATCGGCATGACGCGTCTTGAAACGGATGAGGTCAACGAGACCTACGACTTCACCCGCATCGACTCCAACGGCAACACCACCGATATCGACGCTGTCCGCACGGTGGACGAGGTGTTCGGCACCCAGAACGTGACCTTCGGCACCTACAACGGTTCGGGTGGCTTCACCTCGACCCCGGTGCCCGACGGCAGCTATCTGGTGGTCAACACCACCGATGTGGCGGGCAACGAAAGCTCGACCCTCTTGGTGGTGAACAACACCAACGCGCCAGAGATCGATCTCAACCGCGCCGGATTGTCGAACTTTGACTTCTCGGCCATCGACCTGACCTTCGCGCCCGACGCCGAGATGACCATCACCGAAGCGCAGATCCTGAACCTGACCGGCGCCGACAAGACGATGCTCATCAAAGGCGATGCCGATGATCAGGTCTCGATCTTGGGCGGCACCAATACGGGCCGCACGCAAGAGGTCGACGGCGAAACCTACAACATCTATACGGTCGGCTCCTCCGGGGCGACTGTGCTGTTGGACGACGATATCTCGACCGTCTGACAGGGGCCAATAACATGCCCAAAGCGAAAGGGATGCAGGTCAGGGCCGGGGCGCTTCGCCTCGCTCTGGCTCTGGGTGCCTGCGGCCTTCTCGGCGCCTGCGTCGGTGCCGGGGGCCTGGCAGATGTAACGAAATTGGGGTTTGGCGCGGGCAGGGCCCCTGCCGACCCCTCGCTTCCGTCACTTTCGCCCAAGGGTGAGGTGCGTTCTTCGGTCATTGATGATCTGCAGGCGCGCAAATCCATCCTGCCACCCTCTGGCCCCTACGCCGAAATCGCGGCCGCCGTGACCGAAGCGGGGGCTGGTGTCGCCTCGGCGGAACTGCGCGTGTCGCAACTGCGCGCGCAGGCGCGGGCCAAAAACTGGCTTCCCTCCATCGGCCCCGATGTCAGCCTGACATCGCTCGGCTCACTTGCTGCAAGTTTGCTGGTGGAACAGACCCTGTTTGACGCTGGCCGCCGCAAGGCGGAACGCGCCCACGCCGCCGCCGATGTCGAGGTGGCAGCCGTCACCTGGGCCTCCGAGGTGAACAAAAGGGTCTATGATGGCCTGAAGTTCCATCTGACGGCCGCCAAGGCACAGGAACAGGCTACCGTAACCGAACGCGCCACTCTGAAACTGGCCGAGTTTGAGCGGATCATGTCGCTGCGAGTTGATGGCGGGCTGTCCGACCGCTCCGAACACCGGGTGCTGTCGCAAAAGCTTGCCGAAATGCAGGCCATCTTGACCGCCGACCGTCAGGCCGAAGCGACGGCCCGCGCCGAACTGGCCGCCATGACCACGCGTGCGATCCCGCAAACCGCGGGTCTGCAAGCTCTGCCGCCCGATACACCAACGCCCGAACCCCTGTCTGTGCTGAAAGCGCGCAGCGAAGGCGCACGTGACATGGCCGAGGCGGATATGGCCAAGGCAGATATGATCCCCGGCCTGCGCGCCAATGCCTCTTTGGGCAAAGGTGGGGTCGATGGCGGGCTATCGATCAGCGGTGGTGGCCTCGGCTTTGGCAGTGGCGCAGAACGTCAGGCCCTGAATGCGGCGGGTGATCTGGCCGGGCGGCGCACGGCTCAGGCCGCCGAGGATGCCAATCGCCGCATCGTGGCCCTGAGCCGCGAAATGGAAACCATCCAAAGCCGCGAGGCCGAAGGGGCCGAGGTGCTGCGCCAGACCAGTGGCAACCTCGACCTGTTCACCGAGCAATACAAGGTCGGGCGCCGCACCTTGCTGGAACTGGTCCAGCAATACGAATCCTTTGCACGCGCCGAACGCGATCAGGTCGCGCTCAAGTATCTTGCAGCAAACCTGCGCTTGCAGATTGCCATGGAACGGGGGGTCCTTGTGGACGGGATAAGGATGTGACGACCGACAGGGTCATCTCCTTTGACATGAATGCCGCGCGGGCCGCGCAAGCTGGCCCCGCTTCGTCACGTCCGGCGCCGTCCACCCGCAAATCGCGCCCGCGTCACACCAACCGCGCCATGAACCGCGCGCATCTGGCCAGTGTCTATGCAGGCTTTCTGGGGGCAGAGATTTCTTCTGCCGATCTGCTGGAGCATATCCAGATCGCCGCCGGGTCCGGCAAGCTTGGCCTTGATGAAGTCTGTGCCGCCTTTCTGGGCACCGGGCTGACGGCGCGCGTCGAAAAGGCCCCGAAACCCGGACCGGACCATTGGCCTGCCTTGGCCGAGATGACGTCGGGCCAGGTCGTTCTGGTCTTGGCCCAGACCGAAGATGGCATCGACATATATGATCCATCCGCCCCGGATTGCCGGGCCGAGGTGCCTGCGGCCGACTTCAAGAGTGTCTATGCAGGTCGAATCTTGCGCGCCCGCACGACGATGGCCGATCTTGAAGCCCGGCACACAGAGGCCGTTGGCGCCCATTGGTTCTGGGGCGAGTTTTCGCGCTATCGCCGCCAGCTCGCCGAAGTTGCCGCAGGGTCGCTGGTTGCCAACCTTCTTGCCGTTTCGGTCGCCCTCTTTTCGATGCAGGTCTATGACCGCGTCATTCCGCACCAATCAGAGCCGACACTGTGGGTTCTGGCCCTTGGCGCCTTCCTTGCAATCTTCCTTGAAGGCTTGCTCAAGGCTGCGCGGTCGGGCCTGATGGATCTGACGGGCCGCCGGATTGAAATGGTGGTGCAGGACCGCCTGATGTCGCGCTTGCTGGGCATGAAGGCCAATCCACAGGAACGCCGCCCCAGCCAGATCTTCAACGCAATGCGCGAATTCGGCTCGGTGCGGGAATTCTTTACCGCCACCACCATTGGCACCATGGCGGACCTCCCGTTCATCCTGATCTTTCTTGCCCTCGTTGCCTCCATCGGGGGCAATCTGGTCTGGGTGCTGATCGCTGGCGGTATCCTGATGGTGCTGCCCGGCTTCCTCATGCGCCGCCGCATGATCGCTTTGACGCAAGCCAGTCAGGGCGCCACTACCAAACAGGCCAAACTGCTGTTTGAGGCGGTGTTCGAGCATGAAACCGTGACGATCACCCGTGGCGAAGACCGGATGAAGCGGTTGTGGTCGGAACTGGTGACACTCTCTGCCGTCAAGTCGTCCGAGCAGCGCAAACTGACCTCTCTGTTGACCTATTGGGCGCAAGGGGTGCAGCAGGCCACTTACGTCGGCGCCGTGATGTTCGGCACTTATATGGTCTTTGCGGGCAATTTTACCGTGGGCACCATCATTTCCATCGGCATCCTGACAGGCCGCACCCTCGGCCCGCTGTCTCAGCTTTCAGCCACCATGGCGCGCTGGTCCAACGTGAAAGCCGCGCTAGAGGCGTTGGATCTGATTGCCGAGGCCGAGCAGGCCGAAGCCGCGGGCCGCAAGTATCTGCGTCGCGAAAAACTGCTTGGTACCTTCGAACTGCGCCACCTTGAATTCCGCTATGATGCCCAGTCGTCGCCCACCGTCGATATACCGGCTCTCAGCATTCCCGCCGGTCAGCATATCGCAGTGCTCGGCACCAACGGTTCGGGTAAATCGACCCTACTCAGGCTGTTGGCGGGTCTCTATGACCCGACGGGCGGACGCGTTCTGATCGACGGTGTTGATCTGGGCCAGGTCCACCCGCGCGATCTGCGCCGGGGCATCGGCTATCTGGGTCAAGAGGTGCGGCTGTTCGCAGGCACCCTGCGCGACAACCTGAACACCACTCAGCTGGAGCGTGACGACGACCGCCTGCTGGATGCCCTCGATTTCGCCGGGTTGGGCCAGTTTGTCCGCAACCATCCGCGCGGGCTGGATCTGGAGATCAAGGAAATGGGCGAAGGCCTTTCGGTCGGGCAACGCCAATCCATCGGTTGGGCCCGCATCTGGTTGCAAGACCCTGTTGTGGCCATTCTGGATGAGCCGACTGCCGCATTGGACCAGACTCTGGAAAGCACGCTGGTCAGCCGGCTGCGGGTCTGGCTGGAGGGGCGGACCGCCATCATCGCCACCCACCGCGTGCCGATTTTGCAACTGACGACGCGAACGGTGATCTTGCAGAATGGCAAACTCGCGGTCGATGGGCCGCGTGACGCCGTTCTGGCGCATCTGATGAAGGCCCAGCCCAGCGCGGCCCCGATGGTTGGGGGGCAGGTGCAATGACGACCTTTGACCACGGCCTTGACCACAAGATGCGTGGCCCCTCTCTGACGATCTGGGTCATCGCGGCGTCTTTTCTGGTGTTCATCCTGTGGGCGGGCTTTGCCTGGGTGGCCGAGATCGTGCGGGCCGAGGGGCAGGTGGTGTCATCCTCGCGCCCGCAGATCATCCAGAACCTTGAGGGCGGGATTCTGGCTGAGCTTAACGTGGCCGAGGGTGACACGGTTGAGCCGGGGCAGACCTTGGCGCGGCTTTACGGCACGCAATATCAATCGGCGGTGGACGAATTGTCGGACCAGATCGCCAGCCTTGAGGCACGGCGGCTGCGGCTCGAGGCGGAACTGGCCGGAGAATATGACTTCGACGTGCCCGAGGAAATTGCCGCGCGGGTGCCTGATGTGATCGCCTCGGAACGGGCGCTCTTGACCGCGCGGATGGAGGAGCAGGCGGCGCGGGTGGCGGGGGCGAAGGCGGTGATGAAGCAGGCCGACAAGGAGCGCGAGCTGCTGGAACGGATGTATGACCAAGAGATTGCCCCGCTGATCGAGGTAACGCGCGCCCGCAAGGCCGCGTCTGACGCCGAAGCGCAGCTTGCCGAGGCGCGGACGACGGCGGAACTGGACCGGGCCAGTACCTATGCCGAGACCCAGAGTGAACTGGCGGCGCTGCGGCAGCGGCTGAAGCAATCGCAGGACCAACTGTCGCGCACCCATCTGGTCGCCCCGATGCGGGGTGTGGTGAACAAGCTGTCGGTCACCACGATTGGCGGGGTGGTGCGGCCGGGAGAGGAGATCATGCAGATCATCCCGCTGGATGAGGAGCTGTTCATCGAGGCCCGCGTGGCCCCCCGCGATATCGCGCAGGTGCGGCTGGGGCAGGAGGCGACGATCAAGCTGTCGGCCTATGATTACACCATCTATGGCAGCCTGCAGGCCAAGGTGACCTTTGTTTCGGCCGACACCTTCAAGGATGAGCGGTCGCGCAACCCGGATGGGGACCCGCATTACAAGGTGACCTTGCGGGTGGACATGGCCCACCTGACCGAGCGGCAGAAGGCATTGGAAATCCGGCCCGGCATGCAGGCCACGGTGGAGCTGCAGACCGGCGGCAAGACGATCCTGAGCTATCTGACCAAGCCGCTTTACAAGGCCAATGAAGCGTTCCGGGAAAGATAAGCCCTGTTGTCCCATGCAGGGACAGAAGGCCATCCCTTGAAAATCAACAGCTTGCAGACCGCGATTTACGATCTGTTAACTGTTGGCCGCAGCCGAGCGCGCCCAGATTGGTGGCAGGACGTTGCCGCGCCGGACGGCCAGCATCAGCACGATCAGCCCCGCCAAGGTGCAGACCGCAAAGGCGGCAACCGACGACTCGACGCCAAATTTGCCGCCGGTCAACAGGTCTGGCCCGCTGATGGATGTGATGAGCAGGCCCGGAGGCATCTCGTTTCCAGAAACCGCGCCAGAGAATATTGCGGCCTGCGCGTAGTTCCACGACATGTGCAAGCCAATCCCTATCCAGAGACGCCGCGTCAACATGAAGCAAGCGGCAAGCAGTACCCCTGCCTCGATCGTGATGAAGATCGCGCCAAGAAGTGTGCCGTCCGGGTTCAGGAAATGCCCAAGCCCGAAAACCAAGGATGAGAGCGCAAGGGCGATCCAGCTTCCGAGGTATTCTTCAAGGACGCGGTAAAGGACTCCGCGATAGATCAACTCTTCCAATACACCGGAACTGAGCGCCATCGAAAGCATGGGCAAAAGGTAAACCCAAGGGTTGATCCCTTCTATCCGGTAGACACCAATAAGCATCAGAATTGCGATGGCCAGAGAATAGAGACCAAGGCCAAGCAGCAGTCCGACGCCCAGTTCGCGCCCCAGATGGGGCAACGCAAGCTCGGACACTGTGCGCCGTTCGACAAAGTAGATGAAGGCGCAATAGATTGTCAGACCAAGGGCCACCATGCCCGCAATCAGAGCCAGGGCCATCAACGGTGTGGCTGCGTATTGATATCTGAAGCCATTGCTGATGCCGATTAGCAAAAACAGAACACCACCGAGCAGTGGCAGCCTGATGAAGGGGAAGTGCAGAATGCGCTGGATGAGGTTCGGCTGGGTATCACTTTGCATGATCAATCAACGGCCTTTGCGACAGGAATGACGGCAACCTTGCGAAAGGGGCGCGGCACGGCCACGGATGTGCGGCGACTATTCCCCTGCGGAAAGCATCGGGACATCCGCCATTTCGGTCAACGGTTTTTCTACCGCGACGGGAGTTTTGGTCAGGCCCCTTACGCGGCGGCTGGGCTGATGGATTTTGTCAGCAGAATCCATTCACTTGCATCTACCTGCCAGTCACCCTTGACCACCGGGCGACGGGCCACTTCGGCATAACCCTTGGCGGCATAGAGGCGGCGGGCATCGTGGTGGGTGTCGGCGGCGATGAGGCTGATGGTATCGCGGCCCAGACCCTGCGCCACATCTTCGGCATGGGCAAGAAGCGCGCTGCCCAAGCCTTGTCCGCGGAACGCATCATAGGTGGCCAGCACGTTCAGATACCAAGAGCCGGGGGCCAGAGCCTCTAGCTCGAGCAGCGGGACAAAGATCGGCGGCGTATCGGGGGCAATCGGGGCGGGCACATCATCGGCCAGATAGCCCAGAAGGCAGGCCGCGACGTCGCCCTGCACCTGTGCCAGCCACGCGTTGGAATACGAGAAGTTCCCCGTGGCGCGTGCGGCGCGTTCCTGCCCATAGGCCCATGGGTCGCCATCCGGGCCAACCGTTTTCTGCCAGAAATGCAGCGGCAGGTCATCTGCCGCCATGTTGATGAAGCGCACCAGATGCCCCGCATCTGCCGCCGTTGCCCCACGGATTACCATGTTTGTTCCCATTCACTGTTCCGCCTGCCGCCTGTCAGACCAAAAAGCGGCACAGGGCGCAACCAGTCTTGACCCTTGCCAGCCCAGCAGCGGAATCATACGACATGGGCGTGACCGCAGCGCAACCTTGGAAGGACTGACATGAGCGATATGGTATTCCGCTTTCCCGCGCCGGGACCGGCGCCTTTGCTGACCGATCTGGATGGCTGGATCAAGGTTGAGGGCAACCCGACCATGAAGACATGGGTGCAGCACACCACGATTGATGGCAGCGTGATCAGTGGCACATGGGAAGCCACATTGGGCACATGGCATGCCAGCTATAAATTCTATGAGTTCGTGCACCTGATCGAGGGGCAGATCACCATCACCCCCGATGGGGGCGAGCCGGTGACGATGCATCCGGGTGACGGCTTTGCCGTTGAGGCCGGGTTCAAGGGCACATGGAAGATCGAAAAGCCGGTGAAGAAGCACTTCTGCATCAAGCTGAAGTAAGGGCTGCGCATCGGGCTGCCGTGGGGCCGCCCGATGCACCATCTGTCAGCGTTTGACGCTGGCGGTGACGTAGTTGCACGACAGGTCACGGTCAGACAGGCGCCACTGCCATGTGACCGGGTTGAACACCATGCCCTTGCGATCCACCGGATCAAGCCCGCCACGGCGGATCAGATCATAGAGCTCATCCGGGGTGATGAACTTCTTCCAGTCATGGGTGCCCTTCGGCAGCCAACGCATGATGTGCTCGGCCCCGATGATGGCCATGACAAAGGATTTCGGGTTGCGATTCAGGGTCGAGCAGATCATCAGTCCGCCGGGGCGCAGCAGTTGCTGGCAGGCGGTGAGGTAAGCGAGGGGGTCGGACACATGCTCGACCACCTCCATGTTCAGGACGACATCGAATTGCTCGCCCGCAGCGGCCATGTCTTCGGCGGTGGTGTGGCGATAGTCGATGGTCAGGCCCGAGGCTTCGGCGTGCACCCGCGCGACGGGGATGTTGCGGGGGGCGGCATCGGCGCCCACCACATCGGCGCCAAGCCGGGCCATGGGTTCTGACAAGAGGCCCCCGCCGCAGCCGATATCCAGCAGGCGCAACCCCTTCAACGGCAGGGGTTTGGTCAGGTCACGGTCAAACTCGGCGGCGATCTGGCTGGTGATGTAATCCAGCCGGCAGGGGTTGAGCATGTGCAGCGGCTTGAACTTGCCGTTGGGGTTCCACCACTCGGCGGCCATCGCCTCGAACTTTGCCACTTCTGCCGGATCAACGGTCGTCTGTGCGTCCATTTTCATTCCCTTCCGATTGCCCTTTGGATCACGGGCTTGTCGCGTTATATAGGTCACCCATGGATCAAAGATCAGGCCAAAAGCGCGCAGTTGAATTCCTCTACCCGCCGATCGACCCGTTCGATCAGCGGATGCTGGATGTTGGGGATGGCCACAGGGTCTATGTCGAGCAATGCGGGCGGCCGGATGGCATTCCGGTGCTGGTGTTGCATGGCGGTCCGGGGGGTGGATGTTCGCCGGCGATGCGGCGCTATTTTGATCCGACGGTGTTTCGGGTGATTCTGTTTGACCAGCGTGGCTGCGGGCGGTCGCGCCCCCATGCCAGCGTGATCCAGAACACGACGTGGCATCTGGTGGCGGATATCGAGACGATCCGCAAAGCGCTGAATATCGACAAGTTCATTTTGTTTGGCGGCAGTTGGGGGGCCACGCTGGCGCTGGTTTACGCCATTACCCACCCGACGCGCGTGATGAATATGGTGCTGCGCGGGGTGTTCCTGATGACGCGGGCCGAGCTGGACTGGTTCTATGGCGGCGGGGCAGGGGCGTTTTTCCCCGACCTTTGGGCACGGTTCAAGAATGCCATCCCCGAGCCAGAGCGGGGCGATCTGATTGGCGCCTATCACCGTCGGTTGTTTTCGGGCAACCTGATGGAGGAAACCCGGTTTGGCCGGATCTGGGCCAATTGGGAAAACGCCTTGGCCTCGGTGCAGCATGACGGGCCGATGGGCGAAAGCCCCGGCGAATATGCGCGGGCCTTTTCGCGGCTGGAGAATCACTATTTCCACAACGGCGGGTTCCTGCAGGTGGATGGCTGGATTCTGCGGGAACGCCACCGCATTCATCATGTGCCCGCCACCATTGTGCAGGGCCGTTATGACATGATCTGCCCGCCGGTTTCAGCGTGGAAGCTGTCGGAAGGCTGGGATCAGTGCCACCTGCGGATCATCCCGCTGGCCGGGCATGCGCTGTCCGAGCCGGGTATCTCCGAAGGGCTGGTGCGGGTGATGGATTCGCTGCGGCTTTGATGACGGATGCCGAGACAACCGCGACGCCGTAACGGCGCTGCGGATTGTTGTCGCGCTGGAGGAGTCGTGCTGACACCTGCGCGCCAGATGGTGCGGCAGCACCAGACCGGGGTCGCAGCCAGAACCCGTTGCATCAGCCGTATCGTCGCCTCGGGCCCCACGCCGCCGTTGGTTTTCATGGCTTTGGGAGCACAGGGGTTTGTCCAGTCAGGCCGATGGCCCCGCCGGTGGCCCGTCGAAGTGCGCAGACAGGCGGGGCAACGGTTCCAGCGGGGTGGGCAGTGCTGACGCTGGGGAGGGTTCGGGTCGGGCGTGTTTCGCGAGGCGGGTATCGGCGGTTCTGGCGTGGCCTGCACATGCAGATGTTCCGGGGCGGCGATACGGCGGCCACATGGTCAACCCCGGCCACCTTGCCCTTTTTGGCCGGTATCATGGCGCTGGCGATATGGCTTTAGTTGCCCACCGCCGGCATAGGAATCAGTCGCCAGCCTCGATCTGGACCAGCATGGCGGCTACCTGTGCCGACAGGCCCATACCCCACCGCCGGTTCGAGCAAGGTTCCGCGCTGCATGAACCATGTGGCCGACACGATGCCCTTCGTCGCGCAGGCGGCGCGCGTGCCGGGTTTGTCGGGCCAATCGGACGTGGTGGGCAACCGGATGAACCGGCGTTGAGGACATCGGAACCACGGGGTGGCGGCAGATGAAACCGCCCTAGGACGTCTTGCGGATGACAACCCCGAACCAGCCCAGACCATCATAATCCTGATACCCGATCGTTCTGGCAAAGATGGCCTGACTGCCATCAGATAACAGCATTGCCCCGGTGCCGCGATGGCCTGCGGGCAGGGGCAGGCGCTGAAATTCATCGGCCCCGTCTGAGGCCGCAATGATGCGTTCGGCCCCATCAAGAAGCAGGACCCGTGTCGTTGCCTTTTCGGCGGGGGTCAGGCCCGCCTCATCGGTCACGATGATCTGCGACTCACGTTCCCAATCGAAGTAGACCGCAAGCACGCCAAGCGGCCTGCCGTCGCGCCGCCCGCCATCGCGGACGGGGGTGGCATAGACCAGCATCTTGCGCCCGCCGTGCTGGGGGCTGCGGTGGACATCGGACACGGCGTAGTCATCGCCGGTGGCCAGATTGCGGGCCTTTGCAAACCAGTCTGTTCCACCAAGGCTGACCCCGGTTCGGGTACGCCCGGTGACAGAGGTGCACAGCACCCGCCCGTCCAAATCGGTGAGCATCAGGTCGGCATAGACGGTGTAAAAGCGGTGGATGGTTCTGATCCGTTCGACGGCATGGGCAAGATCGGCATCCTTGCCCGACGAAAGCGCCCCCCAGAACGCAGAATCGGTGGCCCACCAGCGCACGTCGGCGGTGCGTTCAAACAGGTTGCGCACGATCAGTTGCACAAGGTTCAGCGCCTTTTCCTGCAACCGCGCGCGATCATTGTGTCCCAGCGAACCGATCAGGCGATCAGCCTCCCCTTCGGCCAGCCGGACCGTGTGCATCACCTGATCGCGGAACCGGGTTGCGTGGCTGCGGGTCTGGTCGGACAGGGCCTTGATCTCGGCCGCGACGACGGCAAAGCCACGGCCGTGTTCGCCCGCGCGCGCCGCCTCGATCAGCGAGTTCACGGCAAGCAACTGTGTTTGCGTGACAACCTTGTCATTCACCTTGCCATAGCCATCGACCTGAGTGCCGATGGCGAGGATCGTTTCACGAACCCGGTGTTCATTCGTCACGGTTGTGGCCCTTGGGTGATTTTACTTCGGAAGGTGAGTCAAGATACGTGCCAATCGTATTGAAACTTTCCAAACATCGGCCCCGTCCCGGCGAATACGACCCCCGCGCTGTGACGCAGCGGGTGAATCTGCCCAAAGGACGGGCAGCCCCTATACAGGTGACTGCCTTTCCGCTATGGGCACTGCACGGCGCGAGGATTCCGCAGTCCGGGCTAGGGAGGCCCGGCAAAAGGGAAACGTGGTGCCGTATGGGCTTCACGGGTGCAATGGCACCCCCCTTTTGGACATGGATATGAACGATATGAACGTGGCCGCGCCGCTGGCGCAGGCTTTGGAAGCCAAGGGTTATGAAACCCTGACGGCTGTGCAATTGGCTGTGATCGCCGAGGGCGTCGAAGGACGTGACCTGCTGGTGTCGGCGCAGACCGGGTCTGGCAAGACGGTGGCCTTTGGCCTTGCGATTGCGCCCGAGGTTCTGGCCGGACAGGACAAGCTGCTTTACGCGGACAAGCCGATTGCGCTGGTGGTGGCCCCGACGCGCGAACTGGCGTTGCAGGTCAAGCGCGAGTTTGAGTGGCTGTATGGCACGGCGGGCGCGCAACTGGCGTCTTGCGTGGGCGGCATGGATTACCGCACCGAAAAGCGGGCGCTGGACCGTGGCGCGCATGTGGTGGTGGGCACACCGGGCCGTCTGCGCGACCATATCGAGCGCGGGTCGCTGGACTTGTCGGCGCTGAAGGCCGTGGTTCTGGACGAGGCCGATGAGATGCTGGACCTTGGCTTTGCCGAAGATCTGGAATTCATCCTTGGTGCAGCGCCGGAAGAGCGGCGTACGCTGATGTTTTCCGCCACCGTGCCGAAAGAGATCGAGACGCTGGCACGTACCTTCCAGCGCGATGCCATGCGGATCATGGCCAAGGGTGAATCAAAGCAGCACGTCGATATTCAGTATCGCGCGCTGTCGGTTGCCGCGCGTGACCGCGAGAATGCGATTTTTAACGCCCTGCGCTATTACGATGCGCCGACCGCGATCGTGTTCTGCAAGACGCGGATGAATGTGACCAACCTGATGGCGCGGATGAGCAACCGTGGTTTTCAGGTGGTGGCGCTGTCGGGCGAGTTGAGCCAGCAGGAACGCACCCATGCGCTGCAGTCGCTGCGCGATGGCCGGGCGCGGGTGTGTATTGCCACCGACGTGGCCGCGCGGGGCATTGACCTGCCAGGGCTGGAACTGGTGATTCATGCCGACCTGCCGTCGAACTCGGAAACCTTGCTGCACCGGTCGGGCCGTACGGGCCGCGCGGGGAACAAGGGCGTGTCGGCGCTGATCGTGCCGCCAGCCGAAGCAAAGAAGGCGCAGCGCCTGCTGGCCGGGGCCAAGGTTGTGGCCGAATGGGGCAAGGCCCCGAGTGCCGAAGAAGTGCAGGAAAAGGACGACCAGCGCATTCTGGAGCATCCGACCCTGACCGAAGCGCCGGGCGATGAAGCGGTGATGACCGCGCGTCTGCTGGAGCAGTTCGGCGCCGAGAATGTGGCCGCCGCCTTTATCCGGCTGTGGCGCGAAGGGCGGTCTGCGCCCGAGGTGCTGTCGGACAGCCTGCCGCCGCCGCCCGCATCGGCGCCGCGTGAGCGTAGCGAATTCGGGCCGTCGGTCTGGTTCAGCCTGTCGGTTGGCCATACGGGGCGTGCCGAGGCGCGGTGGATCCTGCCGAAAATCTGTGATGCCGGGGGCATTTCCAAGGATGGGATCGGGGCGATCCGCGTCAAGGAAGAAGTCACCTTTGTGCAGATTGCCGATGGGCTGGCCAACCGTTTTCCGGCGCAGTCCGAGATTGAGCCGGGTCTGGTGATGACCCGGATCGAGGGCGAACCGAGCCTTGACCGCCCTGAGCGCGCGCCGCGTGCCGAGCGCCCTGCCCCGCGTGCTGAACGCCCTGCGGCCCCGCGTGCCGTGCGTGAGGATCGTGAAAAGCCCGCCTATACGCCAAAACCTGCGCGTGTGGTCGAGGATGACGAAGGCGTTGCGGCAGAGCCCGTGCGCAAGCCCTATGTGCGCCGCGATGATGCGGAAGCCAAACCCTATGCGCCCAAGCCCTATGCCCCGCGTGATGCTGCCGAGCGCAAGCCTTATGCTCCGCGCGAAGGTGCCGAGCGTAAACCCTATGCCCCGCGTGAGGCGGCAGAGCGCAAGCCCTATGCAAAGCGTGACGATGCCGAGCGCAAGCCCTATGCCCCGCGTGACGGTGCGGAGCGCAAGCCTTACGCCCCGCGTGATGGTGCCGAACGCAAGCCCTATGCACCCCGCGCTGCGGCGGCAGACGGTGACGTGCGCAAGCCACGCTGGACATCGGATGACCGTGGCGACAGTGCCAAGCCGAAATCGGCGGGCTTTCGCAGCCATGGTGGCAGCGCCGATAAACCGGCCCGTGCCACAGGGTTCAAAAGCCATGCCAGCGAAGGCACGGGCTACAAGCCCAAGACCGATGGCGAAAGCAAGCGCCCCTATGCGCCCAAGGGTGACGACGCGCGCCCCTTTGTAAAGCGGGATGGGGCCAAGCCTGCGGGCCGGTCTGCCGGGTTCAAAAGCCAGTCGGCGGATGGCCCGAAAAAGGCCTATGCCCGCAAGACCGATGCCCCGGCCCGCCCGCGCACCGATGCCAAGGATACCAGCAAGCGGTTCGTCCCGCCAAAAGCCCCTAAGCGCTAAGGCGCGACAGGATCGCCTGATGCAGGGCCGGTGAGGTGGCGATCACCCCCGGCGTCTGCGGCGGGGCTGAATTGAAACGAAGGGGCATTCCGTGACGATCCGTCACGGTGGCCCCGGCCCGCGCGCAGATCAGCGCGCCTGCGGCAATATCCCATTCCCATGCATCGCGGAACGTCAGCATCCCGTCATGCCGCCCTTCGGCCGCAAGGCACATGCGATAGGCGAGTGACGTGCGGAAACTGCGCTTCAGGTCGGGCACACCGCCCGGCCAGAATTCGGGCTGCATGTTGGCCTTGGTGGCAAGGATATCGGCCCCATCCAGAACAACGCGGTTGCTGGCACGGATCGGCACATCATCGCACATTGCAGCCGTGTCTATTCTGGCGGAATAGAGCCGGTTTTTGGCGGGCAGCAGCACCACGCCCGCGATGACCTGCCCGCGTTCGGCCACGGCCAGCGAGACGGCAAAGTTATCTTCGCCCGCAATGAAGGCGCGGGTGCCGTCGATCGGGTCGATGATGAAAACACGGTCCAGCGCCAGCCTTTCGGCATCATCGGGCGATTCTTCGGACAGCCAGCCATAGCCGGGGCGCGCACCCATGAGCCGCGCCTTGAGCATGGTGTTCACGGCAAGGTCAGCCTCGGACACCGGGCCGTGTTCGCCGCCCTTGTCCCAAACCTTTAGCTCGTGCCGCCAGAAGCGCATGGCGATGCGGCCCGCCTCGCGCGCGGCGGCGGTCAGCAAGGCCAGATCATTGCCAATCTCAGGCCCCGGCAAGCGTCATCCCTTCCAGCAGAAGGGAGGGAACGCGGGTGGACAGGTGGTTGCGGGCATCATTGGCGGGGATGATCCGCAACAGCATGTCGCGCAGGTTTCCGGCAATGGTGCATTCGTTGACGGGATAAAGGATCTGCCCGCCTTCGACCCAGAAGCCCGAGGCCCCGCGCGAATAATCGCCCGTGGTGGGGTTGATGGTGGAGCCGATCATCGAGGTGACCAACAGCCCCGTGCCCATGTCGCGGATCAGGTCGGCGCGGCTGGCGGTGCCGGGGGTCAGGTCGATGTTGGAGGTGGAGGGCGAGGGCGGCGAGGAGGTGCCGCGCGATGCATTGGCGGTGGAGGGCATGCCCAGCTTGCGCCCGGTGGCAAGGTCCAGCGTCCAGCCCATCAGGATGCCATCCTGCACGATCAGTCGGCGCGCTGTGGCCAGACCTTCGCCATCAAAGGGGCGGCTGGCCGAGATGCGGGGGCGATGCGGGTCCTCAATGACCGACAGGCCCGCAGGCAGGACCTGTGTGCCCAGGGCATCGCGCAGCCAAGAGGCCCCACGCGCAATGGCAGCCCCGTTGATGGCCGAGATCAGGTGCCCGATCAGCGAGGAGGCGACGCGTTCATCAAAGAGCACTGGATAGGTGCCGGTCTTGGGCCGCACGGCACCGGCGCGCGACAGGGCGCGTTCGGCGGCCAGTGCGCCGATGCCTTCGGCGCCCGGCATGTCGGCGGCATAGGTGCGGCCCTCGGCGGCCCAGTCCCGCTCCATCGCGGTGCCTTCGCCGGTAAAGGCGACGGCGGACAACGAATGCGAAGTGCGGGAATAGCCGCCGCTGAAGCCGTTGGTGGCGGCAAGATGCATCTTGCGCTGGGAATAGGCGCCCGAGGCTTCGACCTGCGTGATCCCGGCAGCGGCCATGGCCGAAGCCTCAACCCGGCGGGCGGCCTCTTCCAGTGCGGCGGCAGAGGGTTCTTCGGCAGGATCGCGCAGTTCGAGTGCGGCCAGATCCCAGCCCTTGGCAATCTGGTCGGGGTCAGCAAGGCCCACGTTGGGGTCGGATGGTGCTTCGCGGGCCATGGCAACGGCGCGTTCAGCCAGACGGGCGATGGTGGCATCGGACGTATCTGAGGCCGACACGCAGGCCTGCCGCCCGCCGATCAGCACGCGCAGGCCGATTTCGGTGCCCTCTGACCGTTCGGCCTGTTCCAGCTTGCCCGCCCGGATGTCGATGGAAACCGAAGTGCCATCTACCGCCAGAGCATCTGCCTGTTCGGCCCCGGCACGGCGGGCCGCAGACAACAGGGCATCTGTCAGGCGGGAAAGGTCGGTCATGGGTTCATCCTTCATCGTCGCTGGAACCGAGGTAGTCCGTAAGGCCCCCCGCTGCAAGGCAGGCAAAAGGCCCCCGGGTTGCACCGGGGGCCTTTTGTTGCGGATCGCGTGGTTATTGCAGGCGCTGGCCGTTGGCGAAAAAGCCCTTGTCCTTGAATTCCAGCGTCGAGGTCATCTCGTCCGGGGCGGCACCGGCCTTGGCGAACATCGCCATCATCAGGCGCGCACCTGAGGCCTGATCTTCGGGCACCAGACCCATGGCCACCAGTTTATCCAGCAGGCCATTGCCGCCGACCAGTTTCATTTCCACTTTGCCGGTGGGTGCAGGCACGCCGTCAAAGGTGGTCAGATCGGTATTGTCAAAGGTCAGTGCGCCGGTGCCGGTCAGTTCGGCCCCCGCGGCCTTTGCGCGCAATTCCGTGATTTCGAGTGAGTGGAGTTCGCCCGGCGCGGCCTGATCGCTATTGGCCATCGTCTCTTCGTCCATGATGTCCGTGGTCAGCTTGGCCGTGCCCTTGGTATTGATGATTACCGTGGCAGGGTCGCGCGGCAGGCTGGCGCCGGGGTCGATCATGGCCCAGATTTCTTCGGAAACGGTCAGATCGACGATCTTGGTCAGGAACATGAAGTTCTGCGGCGTGTCAGATTTCATGAGGGGCATCAGCAGGTCAAACGAGGCCTCGCCATAGTTGATGTTGAGCTGCGGGAAAGGAATCTCGCCGCCCGAAATCGACATGGCAACGCCTGTGCCACCTGCCGCATAGGAAAGGCCTGCAGCATCCATGGCAAAGTCCAGCATGCCCGTTGCATTGCTGGCCGTGATCTTGGTGGGAACGCCGTTTTCGACCACAT
Organism: Rhodobacter sp.; assembly: GCA_027484145.1. Taxonomy (GTDB): domain Bacteria; phylum Pseudomonadota; class Alphaproteobacteria; order Rhodobacterales; family Rhodobacteraceae; genus Pseudotabrizicola. The sequence goes on along the minus strand of JAIXUH010000013.1, from coordinate 389,549 downwards.
CAATGGCAAAGTTGCCCGCGCCATAACTGATGGCTCCTTCGGTGGTGAAGCCGTCCTTCAGCGCCTGCACCATGTTCTCCATCGCGGCAAGCCCAAGGAAGTTGCCCCCGGTTGCGATGACAAGGTTGCTGAGCGTGCCGGTGATGTTGGTTTTCGTCGTCGCCTCTTCGCCAACGATGCTGAAGGCAAGGGTCTCAACCTCGACGTTGGAGTCGAGGGTTGTTGCCTCGCCATCCTGCTCCATCAGATAGTCGCCGGTCATGTTGGTCATGGTCAGGGCAACATCAGCCAGCGTCTTGCCGCCTTCGATGGCCTGCATGGCGATGTTCACCGAGGGGCCGTCGAAGGTGTAGGAGGTTTCGGTGGCGCTGCCGCCTGCGATCATTGACAGGCCGGGCTGGCTGATCGTCAGCGCCAGATCCTGCGTGCCGGTGCCATCGGGGCCCGGCATGGTCATGGTGATGGGATAGGTTTCGGACATTGTCACCTGAACCGTGCCATCACCGACATCGCGAAAGCGCACCTCATCGAGCGTGCCGTTCAGCTTGGCGCCATCCTGATCCATGCTGATCTTCATGGCTTTGACGACCAGTGTATCGCCTTCGCGCACGACAGAATCGGCCACCAGCGCCTGACCATAGGTCGCGCTGAGCTTTTGCCAGTTTTGCCAGACCTCTTCGGGTGTGACATCGGCGTGAAGGGCGGCTGCACCCCAGAATGTGACGAGGGCGGTCGATCCCGCCAGTTTCCAATGCGTCATGGTCACCCTTTCCGGCAGATGGCATGTTGTGCCGTATCCTCATGCGGGGCGAAGAAGGGGTCAAGCGTTTCCGTTTTGCCTGTGCCTTTGGTAACAAGCATGTGGGCAAGGGCAGGAGCGGACCATGGACAAAAAGGTTGCCGTGATTACCGGGGCAAGCCGGGGGATCGGGGCGGCGGCGGCGCAGGTCTTTGCGGCGGCGGGCTGGCGGGTGGCTCTGCTGGCCCGGAGCGAGACCGAGATTGCTGCTTTGGCCGCGCAGATCGGCGATGATGCGCTGGCGTTGTGCTGCGATGTGGCCGACTGGGCCAGCGTGGAGGCCGCGACACAGGCGGTTTTGGCGCGCTGGGGCAGGCTGGATGCATGGATCAACAATGCCGGGGTGATCGAGCCGATTGCGCGGATTGAACATACCGATCCGGCGGTTTGGGCGCGGGCGATCAACATCAACCTGACCGGGGTGATGCATGGCTTGCGGGCGGCGATTCCGGTGATGAAGGCCGCAGGCGGCGGCACGGTGATTTCTGTCAGTTCGGGCGCGGCCACTAACCCTTTGGAAGGGTGGAGCGCCTATTGTGCCGCCAAGGCCGGGGCACTGATGCTGACCCGTGCCGCCCATCTGGAAGAAGGCGAGAACGGTTTGCGGATCTTGGGACTGTCACCCGGAACGGTGGCCACGGACATGCAGGTGAAGATCAGGGCCAGCGGAATTAACCGCGTCAGCCAGCTTGATCCGGCGGTACACATCCCGGCGGAGTGGCCCTCGCGGTGCCTGTTGTGGATGTGTTCCCCTGCTGCCGACCCGTGGCTTGGCCAGGACATCAGCCTGCGCGACGAACAGATTCGCCGCGCCATCGGAGTGATCGAATGATAAATGTCGAAGTCGAAGGGCGTCTGCTGACGCTGACGCTGAACCGGCCGGAAAAGGCCAATTCCCTGACCCGCCTGATGCTGGAGGAGATGGATGCCAGCATCAGGCAGGCCGAGGAAAAGGGCGTGCGGGCCATTGTCATCACCGGGGCCGGGCATGTGTTTTCGGCCGGGGCGGACCTTGACGATGCCCGCGCCGGTCTGGCGGTGGACCCGGTGTGGGAACGCCTTTCGGCGCGGGTGGCGGGGTTGCCCTGCCTGACGATTGCCGCGCTGAACGGCACGCTGGCAGGCGGGGCGATGGGGATGGCACTGGCCTGCGACATTCGCCTTGCCGTGCCGCAGGCCAAGATCTTTTACCCGGTGATGAAGCTGGGCTTTCTGCCGCAGCCATCTGATCCGCGCCGCCTGACGGCACTGGTCGGGCCTTCCCGCGCCAAGATGATCCTGATGGGGGGGGCCAAGATTGATGCCGCCGAAGCGCTGGCGTGGGGTCTGATCGACCGGATCTGCGCGCCCGATACGTTGCTGGAGGATGCCCGCCTGCTGGCCGGGGATGCCATGGGGGCCAGTGCCGACCATGTGGCCGCCATCAAGCGGCTGGTGCCTTTGGCCTGACGGTCAGACGCGGCGGATTGTGTCGCCCGGTTGCAGGGTGGGGGTCAGTTCGACCATTTCGCCGCCGACCACGCCCGCAGGGCGCTTTCCGGCGATGATTTCGGCGGCCTGACGGCCAATGTCCAGACGGCAGGCATCCATTGTGGCCAGGCGGCGCGGCAGGCCATCGAGCAATTCGACGCCGTTAAAGCCGGCAAGCCCAACCTTGCCCGGCACGTCTATGCCTTTGTCCAGACAGTAAAGCAGCCCGCCCGCACCGATCATGTCATTGGAGTAATAGAGAAAATCAATGTCCGGGTTGCGTTTGAGAACGGCTTCGGTCATCTCGCGGCCCTTGAGAAGGGCCGAACCGCCGGAATAGAACTCTCGGTCCACCAGCGTAAGGCCGACCTTGGCAAGCGCCTCTTCGAACCCCTGCAGCCGCTTTTTGGCGCGGTGGTCGTTGGGCATTTGCGTGCCAAGGAAGGCAATCTTGCGATAGCCTGCGGCGATGATCGCCTCGGCCATCTGGCGGCCCGCGCGGCGGTGCGAAATGCCGACGGCGGAATCGACCGGCGTGCCGTCGATATCCATGATCTCGACGATGGGGATACCCGCCTGCAACAGCATGGCGCGGCTGGCATCGGTGTGTTCCAGCCCGGCAAGGATCAGACCCGAAGGCCGCCAGCTGAGCATTTCATACAGAACTGATTCCTCGCGTTCCGGCAGATAGTTGGTGACGCCCACCACGGGTTGCAGGCCGGTGTCTTCCAGCACCTCGGAGATGCCGGTCAGAACCTCGGGGAACACCATGTTCGACAGTGACGGAATGATGACGCCGACAAGATTCACGCGCTGACTGGCAAGGGCACCGGCAATCTTGTTGGGCACATAGCCAAGGCTGCGGGCCGCCTCGAGAACACGTTCGCGGGTGGCACCCGACACATCGCCCCGGTTCCGTAAGACGCGGCTGACGGTCATTTCGCTTACGCCCGAGGCTTCGGAGACATCGCGCAGTGTCAAGGTGCGGCGTGGGTCAGGCGCGGGCGGTCTGGGCAAGGAGGTCAGCCTTTTTGCAAATGGGGGCCATTTTCTTGTTAGCGCCAAAGCCCCCCCTTGTCCAAGGCAAGTTTAGCTGCTATGTTACCGCTAACAGCCACGACGATCGGCTGGCGATATCCTGCGCGTCCTGCAAGCTCTCAACTCAGACGCAACGGACCCAAAGGGGGGGTGGTGGGCCAAAAATTCACTCCCCCTTTATCTTTTCTGGGCATCCACACTTCACCACAGTTGCAACGCCGTGCGTTTTTCCGCATGAAGCCTGCGTGGGCCCCGTAGCTCAGGGGATAGAGCGGCCGCCTCCTAAGCGGCAGGTCGATGGTTCGAATCCATCCGGGGTCACCACTTCTGATATCAGGCGGGCGCGTGCAGGGCATGGCCGCTGGACCATGCCCCAAGCGGCCTTCAGAAATCGAGGTTTTCGACACTGAGCGCGTTTTGCTGGATGAATTCGCGGCGCGGTTCGACAACATCGCCCATCAGCTTGGTAAAGATGTCATCCGCTTCGGCCAGATCATCGACCTTGACCTGCAACAGGGTGCGGGCCTCGGGGTCCAGCGTGGTTTCCCACAACTGTTCGGGGTTCATTTCGCCCAGACCCTTGTAGCGTTGCAGCGAAAGACCCTTTTCGCCCTCGGCCAGAATGGATTTCAGCAGGTCAATCGGGCCATGCACCAGTTGTTCGCGGTCTTTGCGGACAAGGCGGGCGGGGTCGCGATAGATGTCGCGCGTCTGTCCGGCCACGGTGGACAGGCGACGCGCCTCGCCCGAGCGCAGAACCGCGCCATCAAGGGTGCGCAACTCCTCGACCCCGCGCAGCACGCGGCTGAGGCGGATGCCGTGATCTTGGGTGATGCGGCCGGACCAGCCGCGCTCATATTCCACGGCGACCAGATCAAGCCTGCGGGCGACCGTATCTGCCACGGCCTGCAGGTCGGCGTCAGCCTTGCCCGGATCAAAGGCCCCGGCAAGGGCGGCCTGTTCCAGAATGGCGCGGGGGTAGTGGGTGGGGAAGGCATCGAGCACGCGGCGGAACTGACGCGCGCCTTCGATGACGCGGGCAAGGTCAAGGCCGGCAATCTCGGTCCCGTCAGCAAGCCGCAGAACGGCGCCTTCCAGACCCATCTCGATCAGGTAATCTTCCAGCGCGGCCTGATCCTTGAGGTAAACCTCGGATTTGCCGCGTGCCACTTTGTAAAGCGGCGGTTGGGCGATGTAGAGGTAGCCGCCTTCGATCAGTTGCGGCATCTGCCGGAAGAAGAACGTCAACAGCAGGGTGCGGATATGCGCGCCATCGACGTCGGCGTCCGTCATGATGACGACCTTGTGGTAGCGCAGTTTGCCGATATCAAACTCATCGCGCCCGATGCCGGTGCCCAAAGCGGTGATCAGCGTGCCGATTTCCTGACTGGAGAGCATCCGGTCAAAGCGCGCACGTTCCACGTTCAGGATCTTGCCGCGCAGGGGCAAAACGGCCTGATTGCTGCGTGAGCGGCCCTGTTTGGCACTGCCGCCGGCCGAGTCACCTTCGACAAGAAAGATTTCCGACTTTGACGGATCACGCTCTTGGCAGTCGGCCAGTTTGCCGGGCAGGCTGGCCACATCAAGCGCGGTCTTGCGCCGGGTCAATTCGCGCGCCTTGCGGGCGGCTTCGCGGGCCAGGGCAGCCTCGACGATCTTGCCGACGATGATCTTGGCGGCGGCGGGGTTTTCTTCGAACCATTCGGCCAGCTTTTCGTTCACAAGGTTTTCGACGGCAGGCCGCACTTCGCTTGAGACCAGCTTGTCTTTGGTCTGGCTGGAAAACTTCGGGTCTGGCACTTTGACAGACAGAACACAGGTCAGACCTTCGCGGGCATCATCGCCTGTAAAGTCGATCTTTTCACGCTTGGCGATGCCCGAGGACTGGGCATAGGCGTTGATCGTGCGGGTCAGCGCCCCGCGAAAACCGGCCAAATGTGTGCCGCCGTCGCGCTGCGGGATGTTGTTGGTAAAGGGCAGCACCATTTCGTTGTAGCTGTCGTTCCACCACATGGCGATTTCCACGCCGATGCCGTTCTTTTCGCCCAGCATGTAGATGGGTTCCGGCATCACCGGCTGTTTGGAACGGTCAAGATATTTGACGAATTCCTTGACGCCGCCCTCATAGAACAACTCGGTCCGCTGCGGTTCGGCGTGGCGTTCGTCCTCGATGATGATCCGCACACCGGAATTCAGGAAGGCCAGTTCGCGCAGGCGGGTTTCCAGCACCTTGAAGCTGTAGTCGAGGTTGGAAAACGTGCCTTCGGGGATGTTGGATTTCGCACTGGCCAGAAAGCGCACTTGCGTGCCGCGCATGCCGGGGGCGGGGCCAACCGGATACACATGCACCACGCATTCGCCATGCTCAAACCGGGCGCGATATTCGGTGTCGTTGCGCCAGACCGTCAGCTCCAGCCATTCCGACAGCGCGTTGACGACCGACACGCCCACGCCGTGCAAACCGCCCGAGACTTTGTAGGCGTTGCCGCCCTCATCCGTGTTGTTGAATTTGCCGCCCGCGTGAAGCTGGGTCATGATGACCTCGGCCGCGGAAACGCCTTCTTCCTGATGGATGTCGACCGGGATTCCACGGCCATTGTCACGCACCGAAACGCTGTCATCGGCGTGAATCCGCACGGTTACAGCAGTGGCATGTCCGGCCAGTGCTTCGTCGATGCCATTGTCGACGACCTCATACACCATGTGGTGCAGACCTGACCCGTCATCGGTATCACCGATATACATTCCGGGTCGCTTGCGAACCGCTTCTAACCCCTTGAGAACCTTGATAGAATCTGCACCGTATTCGGCCATGTTCTTGGGCTGGTCAGCCATGCGCGGGAAACCCTGATAATTACACGCGATTTATAGCGGTTGGGGCCGGGAATGTCACCCCTTGGACACAATATTTGGGGGTTTCACGTGAAGGGAATCACCAGTCCGACAAGGATCAGAAGGCTGCCCGAAACCACGTTCAGCCGCCGGATTGCAGCCGGGCTGGACAAGAGCTTTCGCGCCCTGTCCAGAAACAGCGCAAGGCCCAGATTCCCCAGCATCGGCACCAGTCCCGACACCGCCAGAATGGCCGCAATATCGGCTCCGTTCACGCGGCTCAGGTCAAAGAAACCGGGCAGGACCCCCATGTAAAACAAGATCGCCTTGGGGTTGCCGATCACGGCGGCCACGCCCACGGCAAAGCCCGCCCAAAGCCCCGGTTTGGTCAACCGGCTGTCTTCCGACAAGGTGGCCGCTGGCTTGCGGATCAAGAGCACCCCCATGACCACAAACACCGCCGCCGCGACCCAGCGCAGCGCCTCCAGAAACCCGCCATAGATGGACAACACCCATGTCAGACCAAAGATCGCGCACAGGGGCCACAGCAGATCGCCCAGCGCCACCCCAACCGCCAAGGGCCAGGCCCCTGCAAAGCCGCCCGACAATGCCCGCGCCGTCAGCGCCACCCAGACCGGGCCGGGGATCACCCAGAGCAGCGCCATACCCCCTGCATAAAGCAGCAACTGATGCAGGGTGATGGTCATGGCAGGGTCAGGCTGCCATCTTCGTTCAGCGGCCAGAACGGGTTCATCGCCACCTCCCAGACATGGCCATCGGCATCCGCCCAATAGCCAGAATAGCCGCCCCAGAACACCTTCTCCGGGGCCTTCAGGGCCGTGCCACCTGCGGCCAGGGCTGCGGCAAAGGCGGTATCCACCTCGGCCTCGGTGGCAAAGTTCTGACACAGGGTCACGGCGCCCGAGCCTAGCTCCGCCCCCGGCCGCCCCTGATCGGCCGCCAGTGCCGCCCGGCCAAACAGCCCAAGGGCCGCGCCATGCATCTGGAAAAACGCAACGCCCTCCTGGCTTTCGCGATGCTCAACCCAGCCAAGCCGTGCATAAAAGGCCCGCGCGGCGGCCAGATCCGCCACGCCAAGGGTAATCAGGGTTACGCGCTGCATGGTCATTGCGAAATCCTCGACAGGCCGCTCTCGTCGGCGACGCTGATGTTCTGTGCCCTTTGGCCAAGGCTGTCAAACAGGCTGGCCTCGGTCCCTGTCATGATCGCCTGTGCCCCCAGCGCACAGATCTCATCATAAAGGGCTGCCCGCCGCCCTTCGTCCAGATGCGCGGCCACCTCATCCAGCAGGATCACCGGCGCCCGGCCCAGATCTTCGGCAAGGGCGCGCGCATTGGCGAGGATCAGGCTGATCAAAAGCGCCTTCTGCTCGCCGGTGGAACATTGGTCCGCCGCCACGCCTTTAGCCGCATAGACCGCCGCCAGATCGGCCCGGTGTGGCCCTAGCAGGGTGCGGCCTGCCGCCATATCGCGCCGACGGTTGGCCGCAAGTGCTGCTTCCAGATCCTCGACCCGCCCCTCGGGGTCGACCAGCCTCAGGTCCGCCCGCGGAAAGGCCGTCTCGGCCCCGTCCTGCGCCCGCGCCAACCGATCCAGCGCCGCCCGGCGGTTCGCGTCGATCTGTGCCCCGGCACCGGCCATGGCCGCCTCCAGCGCGCCATACCAATGGGCATCGCTGACCTGATCCTTCAGCAGCCGGTTGCGCTCACGCATCGCCTTTTCATAGGCCAGCACCGCCTCGGCATGGTCCGGCGCAAAACTCAGCGTCATGCGGTCCAGAAACCGTCGCCGCCCCTCTGCCGCCTCGATCCACAGCCGGTCCATCGCGGGCACCAGCCACAGCACGCGCAACACCCGCCCCAAGGCCGCCTGCGTCGCCGCCTTGCCATCCAGCCGCACGCTGCGCGCTTGCGTCCCCTCGGCAAAGCTCTCGATTACATGATCCGCCGCAAGGCCCCGCACATCCGCCACGATCTTCCAGCCAATGGCATCCGGGCGCCGCGCCAGATCCTCGCTTGCCGCCCGCCGGAAGCCGCGCCCCGGCGACAACAGCGACACCGCCTCAAGGATATTGGTCTTGCCCGCCCCATTGGGCCCGACAATGGCCACAGGCCGCCCGTCAAACCGCAGCGTCGCCGCACCATGGCTGCGGAAATGCGACAGCATCAGCGATGTTATGGCCAGACCGCCCAACCGCCGCCCTCATTTTCTGTCTGAAAATATCCCACGGGGGGTCCGGGGGGTGTGAAACCCCCCGGCCTTTACGCTTTGGGTCTTTCGCCCGTCATACGCGCATCGGCATGACGACATAGATGGCGCTGGTGTCATTGCCCTCACGCATCAGCGTCGGATCGCCGGACGAGTTGAACAGGAACACCGCATTCTCGCGGTCCACCTGGCTTGCGATTTCCAGCAGGTACTTGGCGTTGAAGCCAATCTCCAGCCGCTCATCCGCATAGGCCACGGCCAGTTCTTCCTCGGCGGCGCCGCTGTCGGGGGCGTTGACCGACAGGATCAGGCGGTCTTCGTCCAGCGACAGTTTCACGGCGCGGCTGCGCTCAGAGGATACGGTGGCCACACGGTCCACCGCCTTGGCGAACTCCGTGGCGTCCACCTCCAGCCGGCGGGTGTTGCCGGTGGGAATGACGCGGGTGTAATCGGGGAAGGTGCCGTCGATGACCTTTGAGGTCAGCGTGATGGCCGGCGTGGCAAAGCGAACCTTTGTTTCCGACACCGACACCGCAATCGTCGCCTCATCATCATCCAAGAGTTTGCGCAACTCGCCCACGGTCTTGCGCGGCACGATCACGCCGGGCATGCCTTGCGCGCCATCGGGCAAGGCGGCATCGATCCGGGCCAGACGGTGGCCATCGGTGGCCACACAGCGCAGAACCGGGCCGTTTTCCCCGGTCGAGACGTGCATGTAGACGCCGTTCAGGTAATAGCGCGTCTCTTCGGTTGAAATGGCGAACTTCGCCTTGTCGAACAGCCGCCGAAGCGCCGGGGCCGGGGCCGCAAAGTTCGATGCGTATTCCGAAGTTGCCATGACAGGAAAGTCTTCTTTCGGCAACGTGGCAAGGCTGAAGGTGGACCGCCCCGCCGCGATGGTCAGGCGGTGGGTGGCGGGGTCTTCGGTCAGGTTCACCAGTGCGCCATCGGGCAGCTTGCGGATGATCTCGTGCAGCATCACGGCGGAGACGGTGGTAGACCCGGCACGTTCCACCATGGCGGGCGCGCGGTCGACCACTTCGATGTCAAGGTCGGTCGCGCGAAAGCTGACCTGATTACCATCGGCCTCGATCAGCACGTTGGCCAGAATGGGAATGGTGTTGCGCCGTTCCACGACCGACTGTGCCTGCGCCAGGGCCTTCAGCAAGCTGCCGCGTTCAATGCTCAGTTTCATCATTCTTCTCCCTGCCGTATCCCCAAAGAGGGACGCCGACATTACCCGGCTTTCGCCGGTTCACAAGCGTTTTGCGTGACATTGTTTGGCTTTGCGGGGGGCGTCAAGGCCGGTGCGATACATCTGGCCCGAACGCCGCCCCAGTGTGGCGCATATCTTGCGCCTTCAGCTTTGCAGCAGGCGTTTCAGCAGGGCCACGTCATCGGCCAACTGGTTGTCCAGCGTCATCAACTCTTCGATCTTGCGGATGCCGTGCATGATGGTCGTGTGGTCACGCCCGCCAAAGCGCCGCCCGATTTCCGGCAGCGACCGCGCGGTCAGGTGCTTGGACAGATACATGGCCACCTGCCGCGGACGGGCGAGGTTGCGGGGTCGTTTCGGACCGATCAGGTCGGCCAGACGCACGTTGTAATGTTCGGCCACCTTGCGCTGGATGTCGTCGATCGACAGCCGTTTGTCCGAGGTGCGCAGAATGTCGGACAGGCATTCCTGCACCAGATCAAGGTTGATCGGGCGGCCGACAAGGCTGGCAAAGGCAAAGAGGCGCATCAAGGCGCCTTCCAGCACACGCACGTTGGTGGTGATGCGATGGGCCAGAAACTCCAGCACACCGGTTTCCAGCACAAGGCCACGGTACTGGTTGCGGTAATGGTCCACCTTGGCCTGAAGGATGCCAAGACGCAGTTCGTAATCGGTCGGGTGCAGGTCAACCACCAGCCCGCATTGCAGGCGCGAGCTGATGCGCTCTTCCATATCCTTGATCTCGCCCGGCGCGCGGTCGGCCGAGATGACGATCTGCTTGTTCTGGTCGACCAGCGCGTTGAAGGTATGGAAGAATTCTTCCTGCGTGCTGTCCTTGCCCGCGATGAACTGCACATCGTCGACCATCAGCACATCGACCGAGCGGAACAGTTCCTTGAACCCCATGATCTGCTTGTCGCGCAGGGCCTGCACGAAGCGATACATGAATTGCTCGGCGGACAGATACAGCACGTGCAGTTCGGGGTGGTTCGCCTGCAACTCGTGGGCGATGGCATGCATCAGGTGGGTTTTGCCAAGGCCGACGCCGCCATAGAGAAACAGCGGGTTGAAGGTGACCTGACCGCCCTCGGCCACACGGCGCGCGGCGGCATGGGCCAGTTCGTTGGGCTTGCCCACCACAAAGCTGTCAAAGGTAAAACGCTGTTCCAACTGCGCGCCAGTGATGTCATCGGCCTGACCGCGCGTCGGCGGCACCCGGCGCGCCGGGGTCGCGGGGCGGCTGGCCGGACCAGCCTTTTTGGCCATGGGGTCGGCAGCGGTTTTACTGACAGCAAATTCGACACGGTCGACGGTCAAGCCAGACTGGGAAAGCTGACCACGGATATGATCGGCAAAGTTGCGGGAAACCCAGTCGCCAAAGAAGGTCGTCGGCACTTCAAAGCGGGCAACCCCGTTCTTCAGGTCTGACAGCCGCAGGGGTTCGATCCAGGTCGTGTAGTTGCTTTTCCCCACCCTCTTGATCAGTTCTTCCCGAACCTGTCCCCACGTGTCGTTCGTCATTCTGTTTGACCTGTTCTTTATTTGGCCTTGTCCCACTGGCATGCCAGCAAGGCCCGATTCCCACACACTACGCACAATCCCCTTGTCCGCCTGTACGACGCTGGCCATCGGATATAACCCAACGGTCGGCACCGTACCGGAGCCAAGGACACTACACACACAAACAAACCGGCCTCTGAAAGAAGCCGGAATTGCCTGTCAGCTCTGAACGCGGTTTATGGCCGCAGACAGCATAAACGTTTGATCTGAAGCGAAAATCCGAAGGCAAGCAGGCAGCAGAACCCATCAGATCCCCGACTCAGACCGCGTCATGTCCCCCAAGACGAAGTGAATCGCATGGTCACGCTAGCAAGCGCGGGAAGGCCTCTGCAACCGAACTATTGAGTTGACAGACCTTTGCTGGAACCGAATCCGGGGGCTCTGGCAAATCGGCAACGCGTCGTGCTGAAAAGGCTGAAAAGCTGTTCTCGGCAACGAAAAAGGGCGCCCCCGCATGGGGACGCCCTTGACATTTCACTATTCAAACAACTTAGGCGGAGGGCGCCGACAGGGCCTTTACGCGCGACGCCAGACGCGAGATTTTCCGCGAAACGGTGTTCTTGTGCAGCACGCCTTTGGTCACGCCACGTGCCAGTTCGGGCTGTGCGTTCTTGAGGGCTTCGGCTGCAGCGCCAGCGTCGCCGGAAGCGAGGGCTTCTTCAACTTTGCGCACAAAAGTGCGGATGCGCGAACGGCGGGCTTTGTTCACGGCATAGCGCGCGTCGGACTGGCGGGCGCGCTTTTTGGACTGTTCGGTATTTGCCATTGGCTAGGTTCCTGGGGTCTGTAAAAATGTCGCACGAAAACCCCAAGGCCCCGTTTCAAGGAACGGGATCGATTCTTGCCTAAGCGGGCCCACGCGCATGTAACCGGGGCCTATAGGACAAATGCGCCATGAAGGAAAGGGAAAAGCGGCGACCCTATTTGTCGCGGAACTGGGGCTGACGCTTTTCAAGGAAGGCGGCCATGCCTTCTTTCTGGTCATCGGTTGCAAACAGGGCGTGGAACATCCGGCGTTCGAACAACAGCCCCTCGGCCAAGGTGGTTTCCTGCGCGCGGTTCACGCATTCTTTGACGACAAGAGCGGTGACGGCCGATTTCTCGACGATCTTTTGGGCGATCCGCATCACCTCGGTCATCAGGTCCTTGCTGGGGAATACCCGGCTGACAAGGCCGCAGCGTTCGGCTTCGGCGGCCTCCATGAAGCGTCCGGTCAGGTGCATGTCCATCGACTTTGACTTGCCCACCAGCCGCGTCAGGCGCTGTGTGCCACCCATGCCTGCGACGATGCCGAGGTTGATTTCGGGCTGGCCGAATTTCGCCGTGTCACCCGCCACGATGAAATCGCACAGCATGGCCAGTTCACAGCCGCCGCCAAGGCAATAGCCCGACACGGCGGCGATGATCGGTTTGCGGACGCGGCCGATTGCCTCGGCCTCGGGGCCGAAAAGGTTATCGAAGAATACTTCGGTAAAGGATTTTCCGGCCATCTCGCGGACATCGGCACCGGCGGCAAAGGCCTTTTCCGAGCCGGTCAGCACGATGACACGCACGTTGTCGTCACGGTCAGCCGCCGTCAGGGCAGCGGCGAGTTCCGACATCAGGCGGGAATTCAGCGCATTCAACGCGTCGGGGCGGTTCAGCCGGACGAGGGCAACGTAATCCTCAACCTCGACGATAAGCGTTTCATAAGCCATGCGCGGACTCCATGCGTTTCGCGTGCCCGTGGACTCCTAGCAGCACTGGCCGGGATGGCAAGCGCCTGCCGCGCCCTAGGGCTGGCAGGTGGGGCAGTAAAACGAAGAGCGCCCCGATTGGACGATGCGCTGCACCGCGCTGGTGCATCCGGGCGTCAGGCAGGGCTGGCCTTCGCGGTCGTAGACCTGAAAGCTGTGCTGAAAATACCCAAGCTCGCCATCGGCCTGCCGGTAATCGCGCAGGGAACTGCCGCCCGCCTCGATCGCCTCGGCCAAGACAGTGCGGATGATGGGGACAAGGGCCGCAACCCTGCCGCTTGGCAACTGGCCCGCGCGGGTGACAGGGGAAATCCGGGCGCGATAAAGTGTCTCACACACATATATATTGCCCAGACCCGCCACGATGTGCTGATCCAGCAGCGCGGATTTGATCGGCGTGTTGCGCCCTGCCAGTTGCGCCACAAGGTAGGAGTCGTGAAAGGTATTGCCCAAGGGTTCCGGCCCAAGGCTGGCCAAGAGGGGGTGTGCCTCGGCCGTGGCGGTGGGCATCAGGTCCATCGCGCCGAACCGCCGCGCATCATTAAAGGTGATGCGCGCACCGTTTTCCATGTGCAGAACCACATGGTCATGTTTTTCGGGTGCGGGGTGGTGGTGGTGAAATTCGCCCAAGATTGCGCCGGAAATCAGCATCCGCCCCGACATGCCAAGGTGAATCAGCAAGGTTTCGCCGGTGGATAGATCGGCAAGGATGTATTTCGACCGCCGCCGCAGTGCAGTGACCCGCGCGCCGGTCAGCCGGTCGGCCATCTGGGGTGGAAAGGGCCAGCGCAAATCGGGGCGGTGCACGGAGGCAAGGGTAATGACCTGCCCCTCCATCACCGGCAAAAGGCCACGCCTTACGGTTTCAACTTCGGGCAGTTCGGGCATCTTGCACCTTTGCGGACAGGGCGACGCATTGCAGCGGCGCTTGGGCGGCCTATAAGAAGGCTCATGCAACAGGAACGGCAAGCCCCCATGACCGATCAAAACGCCGACGACCCGCAAGGCACCACGCATTTCGGCTTTCAGACCGTGCCGGAGGGCGACAAGGCCGGAATGGTGCATGGCGTCTTTACCCGCGTGGCCAGCAAATACGACATCATGAACGATCTGATGTCAGGCGGCGTGCACCGGTTGTGGAAAGACGGGATGATGGATTGGCTGGCCCCGCGCCCCGGCCAGCGCCTGCTGGATGTGGCGGGTGGCACGGGCGATGTCGCGTTCAGGTTCCTGAAGCGTGCGCCGTCGGCCAGTGCTGTGGTGTGCGACATGACCGAATCAATGCTGATCGCTGGGCGCCAGCGGGCCGAGGCGGACCATCTGGCTGACCGGCTGGATTGGGTGGTCGGCGATGCAATGGCACTGCCATTTCCGTCGAATTCATTCGATGTCTATACCATCAGCTTTGGCATCCGGAACGTGACGCGCATTGCCGATGCGTTGAAGGAGGCCTTTCGCGTGCTGCGCCCCGGCGGTCGCCTGATGGTGCTGGAGTTCAGCCGTATCCCGAACGAGATGATGCAAAAGGCCTATGATCTGTATTCGTTCAACGTGATTCCCGTGATGGGGCAGGTGGTGGCCGGGGATCGCGACAGCTATCAATATCTGGTTGAGTCCATTCGCAAGTTTCCCGACCAGGAGTCCTTCGCCACCATGATCCGGCAGGCGGGGTTCGAGCAGGTGAAGTATCGCAACCTGACCATGGGCGTGGCCGCGCTGCACTCTGGCTGGAAGCTGTAAGGTGCGGGGACCCCACAACATCTGGCGGCTGATCCGCACACTGGCCACGCTGGAGCGGACGGGCGCCATTGGCGTGGTGCTGGCGGCGCTGGAGGCACCGCCGCGCATTCGTTTTGTGGCACGTGTGCTGGGCTGGCCGTTCAAGCCGCTGGGCCTGAAGGGCGACCCTGCGTTGCCGCCGGTGACACGGGCCATGTCGGCGCTAGGCCCGGCCTATATCAAGTTCGGGCAAATCCTGTCGACTCGCCCCGATATGGTGGGCGAGGAACTGGCGACGCAGCTGAAATACCTGCAGGACAAGCTGCCGCCGTTTCCGATTGATGTGGCCAAGGCGATGATTGAGGCCGAGTTGGCCGTGCCGGTGGATCAGGTGTTTTCGGCGTTTTCGGAACCCGTTGCCGCTGCATCCATTGCGCAGGTGCACAAGGCGCGGCTGGCGGAGGACGGGCGCGATGTGGCGGTCAAAGTGCTGCGCCCCGGAATTGAACGGGCGTTCAGAAAAGACATTGACGCCTTCTATCTGGCCGCGCAGACGATCGAGCTTTTGTCGCCCGCATCGCGCCGCTTGCGGCCTATGGACGTCATCCGGCATTTCGAAGGCGTGGTGATGGGGGAACTCGACTTCCGGCTGGAATCGAGCGCAGCCGCTGAATTTGCGGCCAATACCGAAAAGGACGAGGGCTTTCAGGTGCCCCGCCCGATCTGGTTCCTGTCGGGTCGCAGCGTGATGACGCTGGATTGGGCCGAAGGGATCGGCCTGAACGACAATGACCTGATCGATGCGGCAGGGCACGACCGCAAGGTGCTGGGCGCGCGAGTACTGCAACTGTTCCTGAACCACGCTTTGCGCGACGGGTATTTCCATGCCGACATGCATCAGGGCAACCTGAAAGTGGCGGCGAACGGCAATATCATTGCCTATGACTTCGGGATCATGGGGCGGATCGACGAATACACCCGCCGGGTCTATGCCGAGATTCTTTTCGGCTTTATCCGCAAGGATTATCGTCGCGTGGCCGAGGTGCATTTCGAGGCGGGCTATGTGCCCGCCGATCGCGACATTGACGAATTCGCGCGGGCCTTGCGGGCTGTTGGTGAACCGATATTCGGAATGGATGCCAGCCGCATTTCGATGGCGCGGCTGCTGGCTTATCTGTTCGAAGTGACTGAACGGTTCGGCATGGAAACACGCACCGAACTGATATTGTTGCAGCGCACGATGGTGGTGGTGGAGGGCGTGGCGCGCGGGCTGGACCCGCACATCAACATCTGGGAAGTCGCGAAGCCCATCGTCGAGGGTTACATCAAAAAGAACGTCGGCCCGCGTGCCCTGTTGCGCGATCTGGCCAAGACGGCGCGGGTGCTGGCGCGGTTCGGGCCAAAGCTGCCGCGCATGGTTGAGGCGGCGCTGATTGCCCAAGCCGAACACCCGAAGGTGCAGCCGCCGCCGCGCCGCTGGAAGGTGCTGGGCGCGATTGGTGGTGGGGCCGCACTGATGGCGCTGGGCATGTGGCTGGGAACGCTGATCTGACTGCGCGTCAGACGGACGCCAGCGCCTGAAACTCGGCCCGCGCGGCGGCGGCATAGCCTGCATCGCCGCGCGCGGCACGCCATAGGCAATGCGCGGCCATCCTCAGGTGATAGGCGGGCCGCAGCGCAAAGTAGCGCTCTGCCACCAAGGGCAGCGGATAGGCTGACAGAAAGCTTTGCTCATCCTGTGCCGACAGGGGTGCGCCGCGATAGATGATCTGCATGGCGGGCGACAGAAAGGTCGACACATCCTCGGCCGGATCGCCGATGGCCGGGCATTGCCAGTCAATCAGCCGCAGACCATCGGGCCCGTCGATGATGTTGCCGGCCACTACATCGCCGTGGAGCAGGCACGGCGGCGGCGGCGGAATCTGCGGCAGTTCGGGCAATGGATAGCGCAGGGCGACGGCTGCCATCATCTGCCCCGTCTGCGCCAACAGGGCGCGGCTGCCGCCGGGACAGATGCGGAACGGCGCGTCCGCGATGCCGGTCTGATGCAGCCGCCCCAGTAGCCGGGCCACGGCGGCGGGGTCTTCTGCCCACGTGGCACCGGGGTAATGGTCATAGGCGACCCAATCCGGCCCCGCCGCCCGCAGTCTGGGGCACAGGCCCAGTGGGCCAAGGCGGGCTAGGGCCGCAGCCTCGGCCGCCGGATCGTTGGGAAAAAGGGTTGAGGCGGCGCTGGGGTCGTGGCGCTTGATGACCAGATCGCCGACCCGCCACACCGCATTCGTGCGCCCGCCCGCCAAGGCCTGCCATGGCTGGTCAAGCTGCGGCAAGGCGCGTGCGACACTTTCGAAAAACGGATCGGACAACATGACGCGACCCTAAGGGTCATGTGGCCCCCCCGCAACCACCGGTCACGGAACGCGCAGCGCCGTGATCGCGGTTGCTGCCACCTTTTCACCGCCGCGCAGGACAAGGCTGGTGCCCGAAGTGCCGGTCTGCGCCTCAAGGATACGGGCATAGTGCTGAACGGGGTCTGTCCGCAGCAAGGCGTCGCCGCGATAGCTTTCCAGCGACAAAGTGTAATGGCCCGTGGGCAAAGCATCGCCCGTGGCGCTGCTGCCCAGCCAGTCATAGGGGCCATCCGTGCGCGGCACGGGTTCGCGCGCGACAACGTCGCCATTGGCGTTGCGGACGACCAGCACCGCCCGGTCCGCCTGCGCGGCAGGATCAAGGGCAAGGGTGACAGCGGTGCCATCCATATAGGCCGCGGCTGCTACCTTTGCCTCTTGCCCGACCCAACCGGCCAGTTCCGCCATGCCCAGCAACCCAAACTGGCTGTGCAGCGACTCTAGCAGCTGGTTGGTCCGCACCGATTGTTCAACGCCCGAAAAGGTGGCCAGTTGCACAGCGTAATCGGCCGATTCGATGGGGTTCAGTGGGTCCTGGTTCTGCATCTGCACCGTCAGCATCTTGAGAAACGTCTCAAAATCGGAACTCAGCGGTGATGTGGCGGCCCTTGTGCCGCCGGTTTGCGCCGCCGCTGCTGTGCGGGTCTGTGTCACGTCCATTCTGGCCTCCTCTTCAAAGCCTGATGTCAAGCCGCCCGCCCGCTGCCCTTTGCACAAAGGGGGCTGCGGTTGGCTGGTCTGGTGCGGTCAATGCCGCCTCGTGCGAAAAGAGCATCGGGTTGGCAGGGGTGGGCATGCGTTCGCCCTGATTCTGCGCCCAAGAGCCAAAGCTGAGCGTGGCTTCGGCAAAGCCGTTCTGCCGCAGATCGGCCAGCAGATGTTCGGCGTTGCGGCGGACAAGATCCATCGCCTCGGGGCGTTCAACGCAGATGCAGATGTGCAGCGTTTGCCCACGGCCCGACATTTCGAACCGCATCTGGCCCAGTTCCTCGGGGCGCAGGACAAGGTCAAGCCGACCCGGCTCTCCCTGACGCACGGCGGCCATGAGCGCCTCGCTGGTCTGGCTGAGCAGATTGGGGCGATGCTCGGGTGCCTGTGGATGGGGAGTATGGGGGGCAGGTGCGGTTTGCGCTGGCGCGGGGGCAAGCGAATCGGCCGCAAAAGGGCTTGCCGATGGCTGTGGTTTTGCCACTGCAGGCTCTGCCACCAGCGGATCGGGCGGCAGTTTTGGCGCCAAAATGGGGTCTGATGCCGCGGTTTTGGGTCCGGCATCGGGCGCGGCCTTAGGTGGTGGGGGCGTATCAGCCATCGCGGCCTCTGTCGGAGGCGCATCGGCGGTTGCCGGAGGCTGTGACCGGGTTGGCAACGCGGGTTGTGCGTGGGTGGCGGGCGTGGGCGCTGGTGTCAGGGGCGCTGCGGACGGCGGGGCCGCCTGCGTGTGCTCCACCAGTTCGGGTGCGGGCGAATGCGGCACTGCCACGCCTGATGCGGGTCGTTCCGGCGGCAGCGCGGCGGGTACAGCCGTGGGAAGGGGTAGCTGCCTTCGGGATTGGCCATCAACTACGGGTGAGTGCGCCGCCGTGTCGGGCAGGGGGAGCATCTTGCCGGGCTTGGCTGGTGGCAGATTATCCGGCACATGTTGAATCTTCGTGGCAGGGGTGCCGGGCGGCGCGACCAAGACCGGCAGTGGTGCCTTTTGCGGCAAGGCAGCGGGCGGAACGGGCGCTGTAACCTGTGGCATGGGCAACGGCGGCGTACTGCCCGCTGGTGCCGCGTTCGGTATCGGCTTGGCAAGGGAAGCATCCGAGGCGGGCCGCGGCGTATTGGTCAGCGTTTGCAAGCGAATCGCTGTGGTCAGCGAACCTTCGCTGCGGGGGGGTGGGCTGGTGGTCTTTGGCGCAGCCCAAGGAGTTTCTGGCATGGTGGGGGGCTGGGCTGCAGCGGGAATGCGGGCTTTCGCAGCCAAGGGTGTTGGCGTTTGGTGAATGATCACAGGTGCGGGCATCGGCGGCAGCGGCACATTGTCGGTCAGCCGGGGCAAGGCTGCTGACCGCCCCGAGTCGCTGATGGCAGGCAGATCGGGGATGGCTGCGGATGGCTGCGTGAACGCGGCAGGGGTTGGCACCGGGGGAAGGTTTTCGAGGGCGGTTTGGGGCAATGGAGTTGGCCGCCAAATGGGCTGTGCGACGGTCTGCGCCACCACGGGCAGGGCGCGCGGTCGGATGTCCGCCGGGACGGGTGCAGCATCTGCTGCGCTGCGGGGCGGGCTGGGCGGCATCGGCGGTGAAGGTGCCGCTGGCAGGTCACGCGTGGGGGCGGCTGTCAGCCGGGCCAAAGGCGGAAGGTCAGGGTTCGAAGCGGGTGCTGCCGCCACTTGTTGCGTGGTGGCCTGCAGAACCGGCGGCGTCTTTGCAGCGATGGGGTATGGCAGAGCCATGCCAACGCGATCTGCCGCCGCGCGATTATGGCGTGGCTTTGGCAGGTCTGGCAGACCATGACCGAGTGGGGCGATCTGCTGACGCTGCTCTGGCCTGTCGCCAGTGGTTGGCTGGGGTACAGGTGAGGGCCCGGATAGGGTTTCGGACACGGACACAGGCTGGGGCCACAGCGGTTCGGCAGGTACCACAACCTCTGGCAAAGGATCGGCTGTTTCGGCGTCCCCGGTCAAAGGCCGAGGCGATGCCATCTGCGGGAAAGCGGGTGCCGCGCGATTCGTCAGCGGGGCAGGGTGATCGGCCAAGCGGGGCGGGGGCGGCGCAACTGGCCGTTTCTCTGGTGTCGAAACTGGCAAAGCCGCAAGGGGCACGGGCAGGGCAGCCGTCGGCAATGGCGGGGGCAGCGCGGCAGGTGGAACCCCACCATCCGCACTTGCGACCGACAAAGTGTCCTCCAACGGCACACCAACCGAAGGCGTGGCTTTGTCAGCCACGGGTGGCGATGGCTGTGGGGATGCGGGCAGGGTGATGGGGGGCAGCGCAAGCGCAAGAAACACCGCCGCAAAGCCACCATCACCCGGAACGGGCAAGGCAGCCTGCGGCAGGGTGGCCACGGGGAGGGGCAAGGGCGTGATCTGCATGTTCTGGTCCGACTTCTGCCGAGGTTTCCCTGACGATGCCGCAGAATGCTTACCGGCTGTTTACCTCGACCATGGAGAGTCCGGAAAATGCGAACCATTGGAGAATCCAGATGCAACCACATCCCATCGGGGCCGTTTTCCCCCCCGACCTGCAGGCAAAGCTGCGGCAAAAGGCGGAAGAACTGGAAGCGGCCTTTCTGTCAGAAATGCTTGCTCACGCTGGACTTGCACCGCAAGAGGGCAGCTTTTCCGGTGGCACGGGGGAAGAACAGTTCAGCTCGTTCCTGCGCGATGAACAGGCCAGACTGATCGTGGAAAAGGGGGGAATCGGGCTGGCTGAAACGCTGTTCCGTGCCCTTGTCCGCGCCGAGGAGGCCCCGCATGCCCCATGAGATCGCGGTGATTCTGGACGATATGCACGGTGCGCTGCTTCGCGGGGAACTGGCCCGGCTGGCCGAACTTGCCCCGGCGCTGCAGGCGGCGAACCCGCAGACCCTGACGGCCGCCGAGGCGCAACGGATCCGTAAACAGGCGCAACGCAACGCCCTGTGCCTTGATGCCGCCATGTCGGGCGTGAAATCGGCGCGGCGGCGGCTGGCCGACATTGCCGATGCCGCCAAGGGGCTGACAACCTATGACAAGACTGGCGTGCGCGCGACCCTTCCTTTGGCTCCGGCAAAGCCGCGTCGTGTCTGAATTGACTCAAATCAGCGGAGAATGACCCTGTGTCGTTCACCGCTGATTAGGGGATCAGGGGTTTGATCGGCACTGCGCCCCGAGGTCGGGGTGGCGCCAAAGGTCGATACCCCAAAGGTTCTCCGGCGGCACAGGCAAGAATGCCCTTCCAGCTGCCTTGGCGGGCAGCGCTTTAAGCCGCGAAAAGCGCGGCCCTGTGAAGGAACGTAAATATGTCGTCCATTCTTACGAACAACGGCGCGATGGTGGCCCTTCAGACCATGAAGTCCATCAACAAGAATATGGGCATTGTCCAGTCGCAGATCTCGACCGGCAAATCCGTGGGCTCGGCAAGCGACAATGCTGCCGTCTGGGCCATCTCGAAAACCATGGAATCCGACGTGAAAGGCTTCAAGGGCATCTCGGACAGCCTGTCGCTCGGCTCGTCGACCATCGCTGTGGCGCGGTCTGCGGCGGAACAGATCACCGACCTGTTGACCGAGATCAAGGGCAAGATCGTTGCGTCCCAGGAAGAGAACGTGGACCGCACGAAGATTCAGGCCGATGTTTCGGCATTGCGCGATCAGATCGGCTCGGTCGTTGGTGCGGCGCAGCTCAACGGGCTGAACCTGCTGTCAAATCGGCAGGGCGGTGCAACGGTGGCGCAGATTGTCGGCAATACGGGTGCCGGCGCTGGCATCCTCGGTTCCAGCGTGATGTCCATCCTTTCCTCGCTTGACCGCAGCTCGTCCGGGGTCGCGTCGTCCAGCATCAATGTCTCGAAGGCTGACCTTGGGACGGCCGCCCGCACCGCCGGCGCCGGCACCGACATTGCCGCCGCCACCGCCGCCACCGGCGCAGGTGCCATTGCCGCCGGTGCGACCGGCACCATCACGATCGTGGGTGATACCGGTACGGCGGCACGTGGTGGCAACCGTGTTCTGGCTGGCGATACCTATACCATCTCGGGCCTGACCGGCATCTCGGCAACACTGAACTACGTCGCACGTGATGGCGACAACGTGACTGACATTGCCAAGGGTCTGGTGGATCGCATCAACTTTGAAGCCAAGAAGGCTGGCGCGAACTTTGTCGCGGCCTTCTCGGGTACGGCGGGGGTCGCAATCACCAACAACACCACCGCCAGCGTGACCTCGGCCTCTGCCGTTACCACCGGCGGTACGGCGGGCGGCGGCCTTGAACTGCTGCGCGACGTTGATGTGTCAACCTCGGCCGGGGCCGAGGCTGCGCTGAGCGTGATCGAAGGTCTGACCCAGACCGCGATTCAGGCGGCGTCTGATTTCGGTACAGCGCAAAAGCGGATCGATGTGCAGCAGTCCTTTGTCAGCAGTCTGGTCGATTCGCTGAAGTCCGGCATCGGGTCGATGGTGGATACCAACATGGAAGAAGCCTCGGCCCGGTTGCAGGCACTGCAGGTTCAGCAGCAGCTGGCAACCCAATCTCTGTCGATCGCCAACCAGGCCCCGCAAAGCATCCTCGCTCTGTTCCGCTGACGGGTTGGGCCGGGGGAAGCCCCGGCCCTTTCCGCTGAACCGTAACAAACAGCGAAGGATTCGCCCTTGTCCGCCCTGACCCAACCGAAAACCGGATACGCGCCCCCGGATGCCACGTTGCGCCCCATGCGGAGCATCGAATACGAGGCTTTGGCGCGGGTGACCAAACTGCTTGCGGCCGCATGGCCCAAGCGAAAGGACGATTTTCCCGCACTTGCAGATGCGCTGCACCAGAATCTGACCCTTTGGTCCACTCTGGCAGCCGATGTGGCATCCACCGGCAATGGCCTGCCAGCCAGCCTGCGGGCGCAGCTATTCTACCTGTACGAATTCTCAGAACGTCACAGCCGCGCGGTTCTGGATGGCCAGGCCACTGTCGATGTGCTGATCGACATCAACTCTGCCGTGATGCGCGGCCTGCGTGGACATGGAGGAGGCGCATGAGCGGTTTGGTTCTGAAACTTGGCCCGCACGAACGTGTGCTGATCAACGGCGCGGTGATTGAGAACGGAGATCGCCGGTCGCGTCTGGCGGTGATGACGCCCAATGCAAACATCCTTCGGCTTCGCGACGCGATCCACCCGGAGGAGGTGAACACCCCGGTCAGGCGCGTGTGCTATATCGCGCAATTGGTGCTGTCCGGCGATGTCAGCCCGTCGGACGCGCAGATGCAACTGCTGCGGGGCATCGAACAACTCAGTCAGGTGATGACAGATCCGGACAGCCGCCTTCAGCTGTCTGTGGCCAGCAAGGCCGTGGTCGAAAACCAGCATTACCATGCGCTCAAGGCCTTGCGCAGTCTGTTGCCGCGCGAAGAACGGCTGATGGCGGTTGGCCCGCCATGACCTTTGCACCCGTGCTTCCTGTGGGTGGCTATGCCGGATGGACGTTCCTGAAACGGACGATGGCCACCCAGACCGCGACCTTCAACGCGCAGCCCGCCCTCAAGCGGGACGAGGCTTACTTTCGCAGCAAGATCGCCGGCATCGATACCGCCGCCCAGCTTGTGGCAGACCCACGGTTGTTGCGGGTGGCCCTTGGTGCCTTTGGACTTGAGGCGGACATGCCGAACAAGGCTTTTATTCGCAAGGTGCTGGAAGACGGCACGTTGAAGCCCGATGCGCTGGCGAACAAACTGGCTGACAAGCGTTATCAGAAACTCGCCGTTGCCTTTGGCTTTGGCGACCTTTCGGTGCCAAGGAACAAGATCTCCGATTTTCCGGACAAGATGCTCGCCGCCTACAAGGAACGCCAGTTTGCAGTCGCTGTGGGTCAACAAGACGGCAACATGCGTCTGGCGCTGAACCTGGGGGATGAGTTGTCCGATCTTGCCCGATCCGGGATGAGCGAGCAGGCAAAGTGGTTTTCAGTTATCGGCAGCACGCCCTTGCGGTCTGTGTTTGAAAAGGCGTTCGGTTTGCCTGCATCTTTTGGAGCGCTGGATGTCGACAAACAGGTTGAAATACTGAAAACGCGCGCCCGTTCGGTGTTTGGCGACGAAACCGTAGGTCAGTTCATAAATGCCGAGAAGCAGGAAAAACTGATCCGGCAGTTTCTGGTACGGGCCGATATCGAGGCCTCTACCACCGGTTTCAGCAGTGCGCAGACGGCCATTGTGCTGTTGCAGAACGTCTCATTCGGGCGGAACCGCTGATCACGATTGCAGACAGGCCTGCAGCCGTTGAAAACTGCCGACCAGACCACCTGCGGGGGCATCTTCTGCCAGAAAGGCATCCAGACCGGGCCAAAGCCTGATCGCCTGATCGACCATCGGGTCAGAGCCCTTCTGGTAAAGGCCGGCCTGAACCATCATCTCGGCCCGTTCCCAGCTGGACAGAATGCGCCGTGCCTTTGCGATCAGCTCATTCTCATCGGTCGTTGCGGCCCAAGGCAGGCTGCGGGAAACCGACCGCAGCAGATCGATGGCAGGATAGCGGCCGCGTTCGGCAATCTGCCGGCTGAGAACGACATGGCCATCAAGGACACCACGCAGGATATCTGCCACGGGTTCATCCATGTCAGACCCCGGCACCAGAACCGAAAAGATCCCGGTGATATCCCCCGCCCCCTCGGGCCCCGGCCCGGCCCGTTCAGCCAACGACATGATGGCGTGCTGCAACGAAGGCGGATAGCCGCGCAAACTGGCCGGTTCGCCCCCGGCCAGAGCGATTTCGCGGTGCGCTTCGGCAAAGCGGGTCACGCTGTCCGCCAGAAACAGCACGTGCAGGCCCTGATCGCGAAAATGCTCGGCCACCGCCATACCTGCCAGCGCACAGCGCCGCCGCAGCAGCGGCGATTGGTCAGACGTCGCAGCAACAACCACGCTGCGCCGCATGCCCGCAGGCCCCAGCACGAATTCGGTGAACTCACGAAGCTCTCGCCCGCGCTCGCCGATCAGGGCAATCACCACCACATCCGCCTGAAGATTGCGGGCGAATGTCCCCAGCAGGCTGGATTTCCCGACCCCCGAGCCCGCGAAAAGGCCGATCCGTTGGCCGCGCACGATGGGCAGCACCGTATCAAAGGCGGCCTTGCCCGTGCTGAGCCGCTGGCCCAGACGGCGGCGCTGTGCGGGCGCCGGTGGGGGGGAAAGCAAGGTCCGCGCCACCGCCCCCGGATAAAGCGGCCGCCCGTCTAGCGGCCTGCCCAAAGGATCAACCACACGCCCCATCCATGAATTGTCGGGCGCAATTTCTGCGGGCCCCTGCACTGTGACCTCGGCGCCGATGCCAAGCCCTTGCAGACCGTCATCCGGCAGCACGGTCAGCGCGCCATCGGTCAGGCCCACAACCTCCCCCCCCATGACGCGCGGCCCGCCGATGGCAACGCGGTCGCCCAGCGCGGCCAGATGGTGCAAACCGCGGATCGTCAGGGTTCCGGCACCGATGGAAACCACCCGGCCCAAGGGGCGCGACACGGCAATCCGGCCCAGTTCCTGCGCAAGAGGTGCGAATAAATCTGCCATCGGGTTCTCTCTTTGTTCGGTGATTACTGTTTCTAAAGGAATCACCCCTAAGAACTGGTGAAGCAGGTCGAGGGAGAAGCCCCGATGTTTCAAAAACTAGAACTGACCAGAATGGCACAGGCACTTGCCACCCACTCCGGTGCCCGGTTGGGAACCATTGCCCGCAATGTGGCCAATGCCGATACGCCCGGTTACCGCGCCCAAGACGCGGTCGATTTCGCCAGCAGCTATCGGGCGGATGACTTTCGGCTGAAGGCCACGCGGCCGGGGCATCTGGGCCGTGTGATCGGGGCAACGCCGGTTGCGGTGCAGGCCGCCGGCGGCGCGATGCAACCGAACGGCAATGATGTGTCGCTGGATTTGCAGATGATGAAGGCGGTCGAGGCGCGGCAAAGCCATGAAATGGCGCTGGCCGTCTATCGCAGTACATCCGCGATCCTGCGCACATCGCTTGGTCGAAATGCATAGGGGTAGGCAATGAGTGATCTGTTGAAATCCTTGTCCCTTTCCGCCTCGGGTATGCAGTCACAGGCGATGCGGCTGCGCCATGTGTCGGAAAACATCGCCAATGCCGATACGCCGGGATATCACCGCAAAGTGACGTCTTTTCAGGTGGTTGAGGGCGGTATGGTCGAGCCTGGCCCTGTGCGCCTCGATCAGCGGGCGCCTGACCGAATTTACGATCCCGGCCACCCGATGGCCGACGATACCGGTCACTATGATGGATCGAATGTCGATCTGGTGATCGAAATCGCTGACGCCCGCGAAGCGCAGCGCAGCTATGAGGCGAACCTCAAACTGTTCGATCAGGCACGGCAGATGACGCAAAGCCTGTTCGACCTCATACGTCTTTAGGGAGATCCAGAATGGATGTCAGAAAGTCCCTGGCCGCACAGGCCTATACGCAAACCCGCTCAGCCGCGGCACCGGAATTGCAGCCGCACTCGGCCGAAGACGGGGCTGCCCGTTTTCTGGGCAGCTTTGCGGAAACCCTGAACAAAGGCGAAGAAACGGCCCGCGCCGCCATGACAGGTGGCGCGGACCCCCATGCCCTCGTCGAGGCTTTGGCCGCCTCGCAAACGGCAGTCGAAACCGTGGTCACCGTGCGCGACCGGGTGGTCGAGGCCTATCAGGAAATCCTGCGGATGCCGGTATGAGCGGTCTTGTGACCGAAAGCGTCATCTTCGACACGCTACGCCAGGGCCTGTGGATTGCCGTCATCATTTCGGCGCCGCTGCTTGTGGTGGCCCTTGTGGCCGGGGTCGCGGTTGGCCTGTTTCAGGCCCTGACCTCGATTCAGGAAATGACGCTGACCTTTGTGCCCAAGGTGGGTGCGATGCTCGCCGTCTTTTGGGTGTCGATGAGCTTTATGACCTCGACCCTCGTCAGTTTCTTTACCGACGGGATTATTCCCCTGATTGCAGGACAGTAAAATGGAAACGCCCGGCTACACCACCCTGACGCGTCAGTCTGGCCTGATGCGGGAAATGCAGGTCATTGCCCACAACATCGCCAATACCTCGACCGCAGGCTTTCGCCGCGAGGGCGTGGTGTTTTCGGAATATGTGCGCCGCATGGGCGAAGAGCCGTCGCTTTCCATGGGTTACGCCAATGCCCGGCACGTTGATCTGCGGCAGGCAGGCCTGAGTCAGACTGGCGGCACCTATGATCTGGCCATTCAGGGCGAGGGGTTCTTTCTGATCGGTACGCCCGAGGGTGAGCGGCTTACGCGATCCAGCAGCTTTTCCCCATCGGCCGAAGGCGTGCTGGTCACGAATGACGGCTACCCCCTGCTGGACGCGGGCGGTGCGCCTGTGCCGGTGCCCGTTGGGGCGAGGACGGTTGCCATTGCGTCGGATGGCACGATGTCAGCCGATGGTGCGCCGGTGGCCCAAATCGGCCTGTGGCAACCGGCAGATCCGCTGTCGTTGCGCCATCAGGCCGGAACGATGTTCAGCGCCGACGCGCTGGAACCTGCGGCGGCGGCGGTGCTGCATCAGGGGTTCATCGAGGAATCGAACGTGGAGCCCGTGTCAGAGATCGCCCGGATGATCACGGTGCAGCGCGCCTATGAACTGGGCCAGAAGTTTCTTGATGCCGAAGATGCCCGTCTGCGCGGCGTTGTTCAGACCCTTGGCCGATAGGAGACACCCATGAAAGCCCTTCAAATCGCGGCATCCGGCATGAGCGCGCAGCAAATGCGGGTGGATGTCGTCTCGCATAACCTTGCCAACATGTCGACCACGGGTTTCAACCCCCGGCGCGCCGACTTTGCCGATCTGCACTATCAACAGCTTGCCCGCCCCGGCACGGTTTCATCGGCCGATGGCGCGATGTTGCCCACGGGCATCCAGATCGGGTTGGGTGTGCGCCCTTCGGCGGTGTCGGTCATTCTGGCCCAGGGCGCGCTAGCCCAGACCGGGGGCGATCTTGATGTGGCGATCGAAGGGCAGGGCTATCTTGAAGTGTTGCTTCCCGGTGGCGGCGCAGCCTTTACCCGAGATGGCGCGCTGAAACGCACGGGCGAAGGGTTGATCGTCACATCTGAAGGCCATCAGGTGGCGCCGGGCCTGACTATTCCTTCGGACGCGCGGTCGCTGTCGATCAATGCCGAAGGTGAGGTCTATGCCTATTTCGCCGACCGGGCCGAGCCGGAACTACTGGGCCAGTTGTCACTGGTCGGCTTTACCAACCCCAAGGGGCTGGAGGCGATGGGGTCAAACCTGTTTCTTGAAACCGAAGCCTCGGGTCCGCCGGCACAGGGCACGCCGGGCGAAAACGGGCTTGGCACCTTGCGTCAGGGCTATCTTGAGGAAAGCGCCGTTGATGCGGTGCGCGAGGTGACCGAACTGATCAAGGCGCAGCGCGGCTATGAACTGAACGCCAAGGTGATTTCAGCGGCAGACCAGATGCTGTCGGCCACAACACAGGTGCGCTGATGCGCTGGCTGTTGCTGTGTTTGCTGCCCTCCCCGGTTCTTGCCGAAGCCTGGGTCACAACCAAGGTGATCCGGGCCGGAACCGTGATCGCCGTTGCCGATCTGAGCCGGGTCGAGGCCCGCATTCCGGGCACCCTGACCGCGACCGAGGCCATTGTGGGGCAAGAGGCGCGTGTCACCCTTTATCCCGGCCGCCCGATCCGCGCCGAGCAGGTTGGCCCCCCGGCCCTGGTGGACCGCAATCAGGTGGTGCCGCTGGCCTATCTTGCGGGTGCGCTGGCCATCACGACCGAAGGCCGCGCGCTGGATCGTGGCGGCGCGGGCGATGTGGTGCGGGTGCTGAACCTTGCTTCTCGCAACACCGTTCAGGGCCGCGTCATGCCCGATGGCACCGTCCGCGTTGATGAAACAAAGGAATAAAGACCATGCGCTATCTAAGGATCGCCCCCCTGATCGGCCTTGTCGTGCTGATGGGCTGTTCAAAGCTGGAAGAAGTCGGCAAGGCCCCGTCGTTTTCGCCACTGGAGGGAAGCTATCAGCACCATGCCATGTATTCCTCGCCGATGCCCGAGAATGCCGACCCGGACGCGCCCTCGGATGCCTCGTCCTTGTGGACGGCGAACCGGGTGTCGCTGCTGGGGGACCGCCGCGCTGGCGGGCGGGGTGACATACTGACGGTGGTGATCGAAATCGACGACAGCGCCGAGATTTCCAATTCGACTGGTCGTAACCGCACGGGCAGCCAGCAAATGGGCATTCCATCGCTGTTGGGCATTCCCCAGCGGCTGGATCGCGTCCTTCCGGAAGGCGCCTCGATGGCCGAGGCGGTGGAGACAAATTCCTCGTCCGATT
The DNA here is from genome assembly GCA_027484145.1 of Rhodobacter sp. Classification (GTDB taxonomy): domain Bacteria; phylum Pseudomonadota; class Alphaproteobacteria; order Rhodobacterales; family Rhodobacteraceae; genus Pseudotabrizicola. The sequence goes on along the minus strand of JAIXUH010000013.1, from coordinate 360,522 downwards.
TTTCGGGCACCGGAAATGTGTCGCGCAACGAAAAGCTGACCCTGCGGGTGGCGGCCACAGTGGTGGAGGAGCTACCCAATGGCGTTCTGCGGATTGAAGGTCAGCAAGAGGTGCGCGTCAACTTCGAGCTGCGCGAACTGATCGTCACAGGCTATGTGCGCCCGACCGATATTTCGCGGCAGAACGAGATCACCTATGACAAGATCGCGGGCGCGCGGATTTCCTATGGCGGACGGGGCCAGATCACCGATGTGCAGCAACCGCGATACGGCCAGCAGGTGGCCGAAATCCTCTTGCCGTTCTGATCGCCATGATCCGCAAACTCATTCCCCTTCTTCTGGCCCTGATCGGGCTTGGCGCCGGTGCCGGGGCAGGGCTTGCTCTGCGCCCGCAGCCGGAAAAGGCCGCCGAGACAAGTGAAAAGGATGCGGTCGAGGAGGCCGTTTCGCCGGAATTGCTGCCCGAATATGTCAAGCTGAGCAATCAGTTCATCGTTCCGGTGGTCGAGGGCGAGCAGATCACATCTATGGTGATCTTGTCACTCAGCCTTGAGGTCAAGACTGGTATGACCGAGCAGGTCTACAGCCGCGAACCAAAGCTGCGGGATGCTTTCCTGCAGGTGCTGTTCGACCATGCCAATACCGGTGGTTTTCGCGGGTCATTTACCGACGCCGAAACCCTTGTGCCCTTGCGCGAAGGCTTGCTGGAGGTGGCGCGCAAGGCACTGGGTGATATCGTCGGTGACGTGCTGATCACCGACATAATCCGGCAAGATGGCTGACCCGCCCTAAAGCCGCGTCAAGAGCTTTGACAAGACATGGGCCCGGCCAAAGGCGCGCCGGGCCTCGTCTTTTGCATTCAGCCAGTCTGCGGTATCGCGGGCGTGCTGACGGTTGAGGGCAAGCCTGCGCTCGGCGGTCCACAGCCCGAACTGCCCTTCAACCCGTGCAAGAACGGTCGGATCAAGCCCCGGTGCCGGGCTGGTGTAATCCAGCGCCCGAATCAGGGCCTCGGTCTCGGCCTTGGCCCGCGAGGCCCGGTTCAGCTGGGTCAGATCCCGGTCACGGATCAGGTCAGCCAGACGTTTCAGGTCTGCCAGACGGTCAGGTGTTGTCATCCCCGAACCCTTTTGGCGTGGCGGCGCATGGTTTCGGCAAAGCGGATGGCCGCGGCCACGGCCCGGAAATGATCGGGCCGGATCGGCGCGCCGACATCGACCGTCGCATGTATGGCGCGGGCGGCCGGGGGGTCGCGGTGGATGGGAACGCCATGCTCGGCCGCAATCTCGCGGATGCGGCGCGCCATTTCGTCCACGCCCTTGGCCACGACGGCCGGAGCCGTTCCGCCACCACGCTGCCAGGCCAATGCCACGGCGTAATGCGTCGGGTTGACGATCACCACACTCGCTTTTGGTACCTCGGCCAGCATCTGGTTCATCGCAATCTCTTGCCCGCGCTGCCGTCGCTGTGCCTTGGCCTGCGGGTCACCGTCACTTTCCTTCATCTCGTCGGTCATGTCCTTGCGCGACATGCGGTTGCGGCGCAGCAGGGATTGGCGCTGCCACAGATAATCGAGCAGGCCAACTCCCGCCGAAACCAGCACGACGATGCCCAGAAACTGGGCGGCAAGCTGGCCCAAAACAATCAGGCCAAGGCGCGGCTCAAGCGCGGCGGTGGCCAGGATCATGTCGGCACGCGCTGTCAGGAACCACCCCAGCACGACGCCAACAAGCACCAGCTTGAGGAAGCTCTTTGCGAATTCGAACAGCCCGTCGCGCCCGAATTTCTGCTTGGCCATCGACCAGGGCGAGATGCGGGAGAGTTTCGGCGCCAGCTTCTCCGGCGCAAAGACCAAGGCACGCTGGGCCAGCAGGGCGGCAAGGCTGGTGGCGGCAGGCAAAAGCAGGAAAAGCGCGCAGGGCAGGGCCGCGATGATGATGCCCCCCACCACGGGACGGGCCCCTTCCGCAGCCTGCGCGGCGATGCCGGGGGCCTGTTCCAGCAGAATCATGCCCGCCTGTGCGGCCATCCCAAGCACACCAATGCCGCCGACCCCCGCCAACAAAAGGCCCCCATATGCGGCAGCTGCGGTCAGATCGGCGGACTTTGCAATATCGCCCTGCCGGCGGGCATCGTCGATCCGCTTTTGTGACGGATCATGTTCCTTGTCATCCGGGCTTTGGTCATCTTCGGCGTTGCTCATGGCCGGACCTCAGGGTGCGAGGCCGGGCAGGGCTGCAAACCCGTTCAGCGCCTGCAGCCAGACGGCAAGGCCCAAAGGCGCGACCAGCGCCAGCAGCACCAGACCACCAAGACTGAGGGCGGGTGCCCCGACAAACGACACCATCAGTTGCGGCATGGCCCGGTTGATGACGCCAAGCGCCACGTTATAGAGCAAAGACGCAATCAGGAACGGCATCGAGATCATGAAGGCCAGCGAAAACGCATGGCCCGCCCGTTCGGTGCCCCATTGCCCCATGGCGGCGGAATCGGGCCAGCGACCGCCGGGCAGCAGGTCGTAGGACAGGATCAGCAGTGACACGATGCGCAGGTGCAGATCGGCCTGCAGGGCAAGGGCCAGACCGGCAACAGTCAGCAATTGCGCGATGGCGGGCTGCGGTTCTGCCCCGCTGGGAAACAGTTGCGACAACGAGGTCGCGTTGGCCGCGATGGTGCCGGCGGTGATCAGCGCCAGAATGAACATCCGCAGCGACAGGCCAATTGTCAGGCCGACCGCAACCTCGGGCAAGAACCCCTGCGCCAGCGAGATGCCCTCCAGCCCCGCCGCCGTGGCGGGCAGGATCGCGGCGGTGAACATCAGCGTCAGCACCAGCCGGATGCGGGTGGGCACGGTCTGTTCGCCAAAGGCGGGCAACGTGGCCATGGCCGCCCCGACGCGCAGAAATGTCAGCACCGCGGCCTCGGCGATGGTCGACAGGCTGGCCTGTGCCTGCAGGATCAGGGCAAACACCTCATTCATTGCGGAACCATCCCGACAATGGCAGGGCGCGCGTCAAGCCCGATCTCCTCATAGGACAACACCGGGGCCGACAGCCCCTTGGCCGACAGCACAGTCCGCAGGAACCGCCGCCGCAGGGTCGAGGTGACCACCGCCGCACTGACCCCGCCTTCGGCCGCACGGTTCAGACGTTCGGCCAGAAGCCCGGCAAGGCGGGCAAAGACATCGGGCGGCAGGGCTACGTCGCGGTGCCCGCGATCACCGTCGATCTGATAGTTGGCGAAGGTCTTTTCCCATTCTGGCGCGATCTGGATCAGGGGAATGGTGCCATCGTGACGCTTCAGGTCTGCCACAAGCTGGAACCCGATCCTTTGGCGCACATGCTCACAAATCGCTTCGGGAGAGGGCAGGCCACGGCCATCGGCGATGGCCTCAAGGATCAGCGGCAGGTTGCGGATTGACACACGCTCTTCCAAAAGTAGCCGCAGCACTGCAAGCAGCAGGTCAAGCGGCACCTTGTCGGGGATCAGTTCCTCCAGCAGTTTGCGGTTGGCCTCGGCCCGGCTGGGTTCGGTCACATTCACAAATTCGTCCAGCAGGCGGCGCAGGCCACGCAGGGTCAGCAAGCGGGCCAGATTGGCGCGGATCACCTCCAGCAGGTGGGTGGCCAGAACCTCGGGCGGGGAGACGACGGTCAGGCCGGAAATGGCCGCCTGCTCCTGATGATCCGGACGAATCCAGCGTGCGGGCGTGCCATAGACCGGTTCGCTGACATCAAGGCCATCCGGCGCGGGAATGCCGTCGGTCAACAGCACCAGAACGCGGTCCGGGTTCAGCCGGTTGCTGACCCGTTCCACCCCCTGAATGCGGATGCGATAGGTGCCGGGCGGCAGGGTCGGTTCATCCGTCAGGCGGATCTCGGGAAGGATCAGGCCAAAACTGGCAGCGATATGGTTGCGCATGTTGCCGATGCGCCCATCCAGCCCCGTTGCTGGGTCCAGCACCATTGTCACCAGATCGGGGGCGAATTCCAAATGGATCTCGTCAAAATCCAGCACATCGCCCAAGGGCCGTTTGCGGGCAGGTTCGGTCTGGGGGGCGGCCTCCGGCGTGCCCTTCTGCCCCTTGCGGTGAACCCACAGTGCCGTTCCCCCCAAGGCCAATGCGCCCAAAATGAACGGAACAAACGGCATGCCCGGCACCAGCGCAAACAGCGCCATCAGCACCGCAACTGTACCGAGTGCGCCGGGATAGCGGCCTAGCTGGGCAAAGAAGGACACATCTGCCGCGCCCTTTGACCCGCCCCGCGCCAGCAACAGCGCCGCCGCGACCGAGATGATGACGGCCGGAATCTGGCTGACCAGACCATCGCCCACCGTCAGGATGGCATAGGTTTCAAAAGCACGGCCCACCGGCATGTCGTGTACAAAGATGCCCATGATCAGGCCCATCACGATGTTCAGAAGCGTGATCAGCAGGCCCGCCACCGCATCGCCCTTGACGAATTTGGACACGCCATCAAGCGAGCCGAAAAAGTTCGTCTCGGCCAATTCGCGTTCACGGCGCTCCTTGGCCTCGTGGTGGTCAATGGCCCCGGCGGCCATGTCGGCGTCAATGGCAAGTTGGCGGCCGGGCATCCCGTCAAGAGCAAAGCGGGCGCTGACCTCGGCCATCCGGCCTGCGCCCTTGGTAATCACCATGAAGTTGACGATCAGCAGCACGCAAAAGATAACCAGACCCAGCAGGATGTTGCCGCCCATGATGAAGTTGGCAAAGCCTTCGATCACATGCCCGGCGGCGTCTGTTCCGGTGTGGCCCTGCCCGATGATCAGCTTGGTGGATGAGACATTCAGCGACAGCCGCAGCATGAGCGAGGCCAACAGAATCGTTGGAAACGCCGAAAAATCGAGCGGCCGTTCGATGAACAGCACCACCGTCAGCATCAGGATCGCAAGCGCGAACGACAGCGCAAGCCCAAGGTCCAGCAGAAAGGCGGGCACGGGCAAGACCATCATCATGATGACGGCCATGATCGCCAGTGCCAGCAGAATTGTGGGGCGGAACAGAAGGGAAATCTGTGGGTTCACCGGCTGACCCCCTAGCGCAGCAAGGGCACGGGCTGGGCGTCGGGGTCTGTGGCCACAAGCGAGCCCAGATGCCGCACCGTGCCCCCGCGCAAAAGTGGATAGCGGTTTTCACGGAGCGGGGGCGATGCATCGGCAATCCGGTCTGTCACAAGATCCGGCGACAGACCCATGATCTGTGTCACGCGCGCCAGATAGGCTTCGGCAGCCTCGGCCCGTTTGGAATGATAGGCGCCGATCGCCCCGTCCCACCCGCCATGTTCGGATTGCAACCGCAGCAGATAGCCCGCGGCGTAAAGCGCGTTCTGCACCGGGTCGAACATATCCGTGATCGAAGCGAACTCTTGGCCATGCCAATGATAATTCAGCTGAAAGCACCCGATGTCGATGTTGGTGGCGCCGGTTGAGAGCGCCTCGGACACCGCGAATTCTGCGGCGGTGCGGGTATCGAACCATGTGCCATCCCCGGCCTGATTGACCGACCATGGCCAAGGCGCAAGTTGGCCGTCGACGGTGCGCCCCGTTTCAACCCGCGAAATGGCCAACAACACATCAAGCGGTACGCCAGTTTGCTCAGCGGCCTGCTGGGCGGCCTGATCACAGGCCAGCGCTTCCTCCGCAGCGGTACGCGCCTGCGCCAAAAAAGGCAGCGCAAAAGCCAGAATGGCAAGGCCCAGGCATCGGGTCAGGGGTCGCAGGGCAAGCATGAACGGCATGGGTTTCACCCGGAACTGGCACCGCCGATCTGGGCGGCCATCAGAGGCAAGATAGGGGCCGAATCTTTCCAATTCGAAAACATACGAATGCCTGTTATGCAGGTGCAGCACGGGGTTGACCCTGCGGGTGGCCTCGGTAAGGCTAACCGTCACAAGGGTGGCTCCTCCTCCCCCCTGATACAGCGGAGTATTCCATGGCCCAGCGTCTTCACCTTGTCTTTGGTGGTGAACTTGTGGACCCGTCCAAGACCGTGTTCTCGGATGTCGACAAGATTCACATCGTCGGCATGTTCCCCGACTATGCCTCGGCTCACCTTGCGTGGAAGGCCGAAGCCCAGCGCACCGTTGACAATGCGCATATGCGCTATTTCATCGCGCATATTCACCGCCTGCGCGACGAAGAGATTTCCAGCTCGAACACAGAAGAACTGGGCGCGTGACAGCAGGGGCGGCATGGTCCATTCGCTTGGCCTGACCCTTTACAATCTGCGGCCCGGCAAGGATGCTCCGGCCAGCACGGGTTGGGCTGAACGGCCGCCGGGCCGTCTGGTGTGGATGCATGCGCCATCTGCGGATACAGCACACGGCCTGTTGGAACTGGCGGCGCGCCTGACCGAGGATGATGGCGTTGCGGTGCTTTTGACCTGCGCGGGCGATCTTGCGCTGCGGCGCGGGCCGATCGTGCAGAAACCGCCCGTCGACACGCCAGCGGATGCGCGCGCCTTTCTGGACCATTGGCGCCCTGAAGCGGGCGTTTTTGCCGATGGCGAATTGCGCCCCGCCCTGCTGCACGAGGCGCATGAGCGTGGCATTCCGCTGCTGATGGTCGATGCGCGCAAGCCGCAGATCCTGCAGGGGCGCGATGGCTGGTATCCGGGGCTGATGCGTAGCGCGTTGCAGGGGTTCCGCCATGTGCTGGCGCTGGATGAACCTTCGGCCCGCGGCTTTCGCAAGGCGGGGGCGATGCTGTCGGCGGTGCAGGTGACAGGGCGGATGGAGGAGGTCAGCGCGGCGCTGCCCTGCCTTGAAGCCGAACGGGCGGCATTGGCGCGGCAGCTTGCCACCCGGCCCGTGTGGCTGGCTGCCGCCGTGCCCGAAGCCGAGGAAACGGCTGTGATCGCGGCCCATCGTGCGGCGCAGAATCTGGCGCATCGGCTGCTGATGATCATCGTGCCGCAAGACCCGGCACGTGTGGCCCCCTTGGTTGCGCGACTGACCGATCAAGAGGGCTGGATCGTGGCGTCGCGGGCGCTGGACCAAGAGCCCGAGTCCGAGGTTGAGGTTTTCGTGGCCGATTCGCTGGCGGAGCTGGGCCTGTGGTATCGTCTGGCGCCGATCACCTTTCTGGGTGGCAGTCTGGCGGGCACTGGCTGCATCCGCAACCCGATGGAACCGGCGGCACTAGGGTCGGCCATCCTTTATGGCCCGCGCCTGGGTGCCTTTGCCAATATCTTCGGGCGTCTGGGGTCGGCGCGGGCTGCACGTGCGGTGGGAAGTGCCAATGATCTGGGTGAGGCGCTGTCAGACCTTTTGTCGCCGGACCGGGCAGCACGTCTGGCGCAATCGGCTTGGGCTGTTGCGTCGGACGGGGCCGAGGTGACCGAGCGCGTGTTGCAGATTCTGCGCGACCTGCTGGACGGCGCGGCCTGATGCGCCCGCCCGCATTCTGGTTCAATTCGCCCCAGCAACCGGGTGCCGTGGCCCGGATGTTGTCGCCGCTGGGCGCGATCTATGCGATGGCGACGGCACGGCGCGTGGCGCAACCGGGGTATCGGGCATCAGTGCCGGTCATTTGCGTGGGCAACCTGAACGCGGGCGGCACCGGGAAAACGCCAACGGTGATTGCTTTGCTGGAACGTCTGGCAGCGCGGGGGGTGCAGGGGCACGTTGTGTCGCGCGGGTTTGGCGGCAGCCTTGCGGGGCCGGTTCGGGTGGACCCGATGCAGCACACGGCAGCGCAAGTGGGGGACGAGCCACTGTTGCTGTCAGCCTTTGCGCCGATCTGGGTGGCCAAGGACCGCGCGGCCGGTGTGCGCGCGGCCGAGGCTGCTGGCGCCGGGGCTGTCGTGCTGGATGACGGGTTTCAGAACCCGGCCGTCGTGAAGTCGCTTTCCATCGTGGTGGTGGATGCTGAACGCGGGTTCGGAAACGGGCGTTGCCTGCCCGCCGGTCCCCTGCGCGAACCTGTGGATGTCGGGCTGAAGCGTGCCGATCTGCTGTTGTCGATCGGCGGGCCATCGGCGCAACAGGCGCTTCGCCACGCGTGGGGGGCTCGGATCCACCTGCCGCATCTTACCGGGCAGGTGCACCCCTTGCAGATGGGGATGGATTGGCGCGGGGAGCGGGTCATCGCTTTTGCCGGAATTGGCCACCCGGAGAAATTCTTTGCCACCCTGCGCGCCGAAGGGGCCGAGGTTTTGCGTTCCGTGGCGCTGGATGACCATCAGCAGTTGTCTGACACCCTGCTGCGACGGCTAGAGGGCGAGGCGGCTGCACTGGGCGCGCAGCTTGTCACCACAGAAAAGGATGCTGTGCGCCTGCCCATGGCGTTTCGGTCCAAGGTGCTGACCTTGGTTGTGCGGCTGCGGTTTGATGATGGGGCCGTGCTGGATGCGGCACTGGACCGGCTGTTCGCCTGACCGTCAACCCTTTGGCTGCACCAAGATCTGGTCTTGCCCCAACCGCGGCGCGGCGCGGTCCAGTTCAAGGCGCGCACCCGAAAAGCGGAAGGGCGACCGCACGCCCGGCACTCCATCTGGCGCGATCTGCATCCCGCGCGCCACCACCTGCGGGTCGGCGAACACTTCGGCCAGATCGTTGATCGGGCCTGCGGGCACGCCTTCGGCCTCACACGCGGCCAGAAGATCGGTCTTTTGCCAGCGGGTTGTCGCGGCTGTCAGTTGCGCGGTCAGGGCAACGCGGTTGGCAATGCGGTCGGCGTTGGTGGCATACTCGGGCGCGGTGGCCAGATCTGGCAGGCCCAGAATGGTGCACAGGCGGCGGTATTGGCCGTCATTCCCGGTGGCAAGGATGATCCAGCCATCAGCACAATCGAACACCGCATAGGGCGCAAGGTTTGGATGCGCATTTCCCATCTTTTGTGGCGCGGTGCCGGTGGCCAGATAGTTCATCGCCTGATTGGCCATGGTCGAGGTGGCCACATCCATCAGCGCCATGTCGATATGTTGGCCCACCCCAGTGCGCCCGCGCTGCACCAGTGCTGCAAGAATGGCGGTGGCTGAATAGACGCCAGTGAACACATCTGTCACCGCGACGCCCACCTTTTGCGGCTGACCTACGGCGTCGCCCGTCACGCTCATCAACCCGGCCATGCCCTGAATGATAAAGTCATAACCCGCCCGATGGGCATAGGGGCCATCCTGACCAAAGCCGGTGATGGAGCAGTAAATCAAACGCGGGTTCACCTTGTGCAGGCTGACATAGTCCAGCCCGTATTTGGCAAGCCCGCCCACCTTAAAATTCTCGATCACCACATCGGCATCGGCCACAAGGCGGCGCACCGTCTCTTGCCCTTCAGGCGTGCGGAAATCGCAGACGACCGAGCGTTTGCCCCGGTTTGTCGCGTGGAAATAGGCAGCCGACCTTTCGCCGTCATGATCAATGAACGGCGGCCCCCAGCGGCGAGTATCATCGCCTTCGGGAGCCTCAACCTTGATCACTTCGGCCCCAAGATCGGCAAGCGTCTGCCCCGCCCACGGACCTGCCAGAATGCGGGCCAGTTCGATGACCCTGATGCCGTCCAGCGGCGCCACGCCCGACGACATGGTTACTTGGCCAATTCGGCGTCAAGCAGCGCCTTCATCTCATCATAGTTCATGTTCGAATGCTTGGTGCCGTTCACGACAAAGGACGGCGTGCCCTGAATGTCGTATTCCTTCATCGATTCTTCGAACCGTGTGACCATAGCCTGCGCCTTGGCGCCATCTTTCAGGCAGGCGTCCAGCGTGGCATCATCCATCCCGGCGGTCCGGCCGATTTTCTTCAGGTTGCCGACCACGACATTCGGATCATCCGACGCGGCCCATTCCTTTTGCGTCTCATACAGAATGTCCGAAATGCCGAAATACTTCATCTCGCCGCCGCAACGCGCAACCATTGCCGCCCAAAGGCCGTAACGATCAAAATAGACCTCGCGGTAGACGAACTTGACCTTGCCGGTGTCGATATAGTCTTTCTTTAGCGACTCGAACACGGTGTCGTGGAAGTTGGCACAATGCGGGCAGGTGAAGGACGCATATTCGATCAGCGTCACCTTGGCGTCTTCCGATCCAAGGGTCATGTCCTTGATCTCGACAGCAGTTTCGGCGGCCGTGGCGGTGGTGTCCTGTGCTTGCGCCGCGCCAACGGGCAACAGCGCATCAGACGTGGTGCGCGGGGCAAATGACCACAGGCCAAGCCCGGCTGCGGCAACAAGGGCCAAGCCGGCCATGGTGGTTTTCATCGACATCATTGATCGCCTTCCTTCAACTTGCGCCGAGATAGGATGTTTTCGGCAAGGGATTCAAGCGCGGCCCGCAGGCCCGCATCCTTGATAGGTGCCGCCGTTTCAGCCGCGGCGGCGCGGGTGGCCGGATCAACAGCCTTTGGTGCTTTGGGTGCCGCCAGAAATTCGGCCTGCCCTTCGGCAAAGCCGACGGGTGCGGTCTGAGTCAGGACGATGCGCGAAATGGCGTTATAGCCGTAAACGCCGTTGACCTTGGCGCGGATCGTCTCTTTCTGCATCTCGATCATCGGTGCCATGGCCCCTGTGGTCAAAAGCGTCAGAGTCGCCCCAAAGCCTTCGCGGGCATAGCCCACCTTGACCGGGCGGGTGGCGCGGGCAAGATCCTCGCCCACAACATCTGCCCAATGCGTCAACAACCGGGCCACTGCAAAGCCGCGCGATTCCCCTGCCACCCGCACAGGTTCCTTCATCAGGCCAAAGGCGGCCTCGAACCCGCGCATCCGGCGTGAGGCAGAAGGGGGCGGGGTGGGTGTACGGGCCATCTGGTATCCTGAACGTTCGCCGCTATCTTACCTGCGCGGCCCTGCGCCGCCAGTGCCAACAGGGCAGGAAAGGCATAAACATTGCGTGACGGCGAAGAGGGCGGTGCCATCCCCCTAAGTGACAGCCTACTGGCGTGGTATGATCGGCACGCCCGAGTGATGCCGTGGCGCACCTCACCCGAGGATCGCCGGGCCGGGGTTGTGCCAGACCCTTATCGGGTCTGGTTGTCCGAGGTGATGCTGCAACAGACCACCGTTGCAGCCGTGCGCGAATACTTTCGCCGCTTTACCGACCGCTGGCCAACGGTGGCGGACCTTGCAGCCGCACGCGATGAAGATGTCATGGGGGAATGGGCGGGCCTTGGCTATTACGCCCGTGCGCGCAACCTGCTGAAATGTGCCCGTGCCGTAGTGGCTGATCATGATGGCCGTTTTCCGGCAACGCGTGACGGGCTGCTGACCCTGCCGGGGATCGGGCCCTATACGGCCTCTGCCATCTCGGCCATCGCCCATGATGCACCGTCGACGGTGGTCGATGGCAATGTCGAGCGGGTGATGGCGCGGCTTTATGCCATAGAAACGCCACTTCCGGCGGCCAAAGCCGCGTTGACGCAATGTGCCGCCCTTCTGACGCCGCAGGAACGGGCAGGCGACTATGCCCAGGCGGTGATGGATCTGGGGGCGACGATCTGCACACCGCGCAACCCGGCCTGTGGCATTTGCCCGTGGCAGCAGCCCTGTGCAGCACGGCGGGCGGGCATTCAGGCAGAGTTGCCGCGCAAACTGCCCAAGACAGCAAAGCCTGTGCGCCGTGGCATGGTCTGGATCGCCCGATCAGACGAGGGGATTTTGGTGGAACGGCGGCCCGAACGCGGGCTTTTGGGCGGCATGATCGGCTTTCCCGGCGATGGGTGGGATGGCGCGGGCGGCCCCGCACCCCTGACCGCGGCATGGCAGGAGGTGGGCGAGGTGCGCCATACATTCACCCATTTTGACCTGTACCTGACGCTGTTTGTTGCGTCCGTGCCCACCGGGTTGACACCTTCGCGGGGGATGTTCACACCGGCGGCCGTGTTTCGGCCCGCTGATCTGCCGACGGTGATGCGAAAGGCGTGGGACGTGGCGTCATCCAGCCTTTCGTCGCGTTGAAGTGCGGCGCGCCCGGTCGTTAGTGTAGTGTAGTGGAATGGAGATTGCGAAATGACCACAACTCCCCCCGAACAGATACGTCGATTGCAGAATGCCGTGCCATTCTGGCTGTCGCTTGGGATGATTCCGCTGGCCCTGACGGGGGCGACGTTCGGTGGCTGGACGGTCATTCTGTTGCCGCTGTCCTCGTGGGGGCTGTTTACCATTCTGGATGCCCTTTCGGGCTTGAACCCCGACAACCCCGATACCGAAACGCCGGAAGACGACCTCTTCTGGTACAAGATGATTACGCTGATCTGGTTCCCGATCCAGTTCGTGCTGTTGTTCGCGATGATCTGGTATGTGCCGCAGGCCGCGCATCTGGGCGTGGCGGAAAAGGTGGCGCTGTTCTTCGGGATGGGGGTCATTTCGGGCACCATCGGGATCAATTACAGCCACGAACTGATGCACCAGAAAGACCAGTTGGAGCGCTGGCTGGCCGACCTTTTGTTGGCGACGGTGCTGTATTCGCACTTCCGGTCAGAACATCTGCGCGTCCATCACCTGTATGTGGCGACGCCGCGTGATCCGGCGACGGCGCGTTACAACGAAGGGTTCCACCGCTTTTTCCCGCGCGTTGTGATCAACAGCCACAAATCGGCGTGGAAGGCCGAGGTTGCCATGCTGTCGCGGCGCGAATTGCCGTGGTTCCATCCGACAAACCCCTATTGGCGCTATGGGGCCCTGCAACTGGCCATGCTGGTCCTTGCGCTGATCCTTGGCGGTTGGGAAGGGCTGGCGCTGTTCATCTTGCAGGCTGGTGTCGCGATCTGGCAGCTGGAGCTGGTGAATTACATCGAACATTACGGCCTGACCCGCCGCCATAACGGCGATGGCCGGTATGAGCATGTGATGCCGCGCCATTCGTGGAATGCGGCGCATAAAGCATCGAACTGGCTGCTGATCAACCTGCAACGCCATTCGGATCATCACTACAAGCCTGACCGCCGCTTTCCCCTGCTGCAAACCTATGCCGAGGATGAGGCGCCGCAACTGCCCTATGGCTATCCGGCGATGACCGCGATGGCGCTGGTGCCGCCGGTCTGGAAGCGCGTGATGAACCCGCGGGTCAAGGCGTGGCGCAAGCGGTTCTATCCCGACATCACCGATTGGGCGCCCTATAACAAGGCGCGGAACCCAGAGCCGCGCTGATGGCGGCCGAGTTCAGGCCAAAAGCCGCTGCGCGGACATTCCCTTGACCGATGCCGTCACGATCTGCCCTTCGGGCTGGTCGGCCTGAAAGTCGATTTCGGTGAACTGTTCGGTGCGGCCCATGCGCGGGCCTTCCATCAGCACACGATGCGTGGTGCCGATCTGGGCGGCAAGGTGGCCGGCAAGAGCCACATCGCCAGCTGCGCGCAGGCGGGCGGCACGGTCCTTGATGGCCAGGCCCCTGACCTGCGGCATACGTGCCGCCGGGGTGCCGTTGCGCGGGCTGAAAGGAAAGACGTGCAGGAAGGTCAGGCCGCAATCATTCACCAGCTTCAGGCTGTTGGCGAACATCTCTTCGGTTTCGGTCGGGAAGCCTGCGATGATATCTGCACCGAACACCATGTCGGGGCGCAGGCGGCGCGCGTCTTCGCAAAAGCGGATGGCATCATCGCGCAGATGGCGGCGCTTCATCCGTTTCAGGATCATGTCATCACCGGCCTGAAGGCTGAGGTGCAGATGCGGCATCAGGCGCGGTTCGGTCGCGATGGCTTGCATCAGGTTTTCATCTGCCTCGATCGAGTCGATGGAACTGATACGCAGGCGCAGCAGATCGGGCACCAGCCGCAGAATCCGCATCACCAGATCGCCCAGCCGTGGTGTGGCGGGCAGGTCTGCCCCCCATGAGGTCAGATCAACGCCGGTCAGCACCACCTCATTGAAGCCATTGCCCACCAGCCGCTTGATCTGTTCCACCACCACACCGGCGGGAACCGAGCGCGAATTGCCACGCCCGAACGGGATGATGCAAAAGGTGCAGCGATGATCGCAGCCGTTTTGCACCTGCACATAGGCGCGGTGGCGGCCGAACCCGTCGATCAGGTGCCCCGCCGTTTCGCGCACCGACATGATGTCATCGACCATCACGCGTTCGGTGGTGCCGATCAGGTCGGGCACGCGCAGCGCGGCCCATGTTTCGGGTTGCATCTTTTCGTGGTTGCCCACGACCTTTGTCACCTCGGGCATGGCGGCAAAGGTTTGAGGCTCGGTCTGCGCCGCGCAACCCGTCACGATCACCGGCGCGCCGGGGTTCTCGCGGGCAAGACGGCGGATTTCCTGCTTGGCCTTGCGCACTGCTTCGGCGGTCACGGCGCAGGTGTTCACCACCACGGCCCCCTCGACTCCGGCAGCGGCGGCGAGTTCTTTCATCGCTTCGGTCTCATAGGCATTGAGCCGACAGCCCAGCGTGGCAAAGACCGGGGCTGTCATGCGTGAGCGGCCAGAAATTCGGGCGACAGCCAGCCGTCGAACACATGCGCCACGGGGCCGGTCATCCAGACGCCGTCATCGCGCCAGTCCACCTCCAGCACGCCACCGTCAAGGTCCAGCGTCACGCGCCGCCCGGTCAGCCCGCGCAGGTTTGCGGCCACGGCGGTGGCACAGGCGCCCGACCCGCAGGCCAGCGTGATGCCCGCGCCGCGTTCCCACACCCGCATGCGCAGATGGTCAGGCCCGATCAGCGAGGCAAATTCAACATTCGTGCGCTTGGGAAACAGCGGGTCATGTTCATAGGCGGGACCCAGCTTTGGCAGATCAACCGCCTCGGCATCGGGCACAAACATCACGCAATGCGGGTTGCCCATCGCCACCGCCACCGGATCGCCGGGCAAGGGCAAGTGCATCACATCGACCGCGTGCGACAGCGGCACCTGTTCCCAGGCGCGCTGCGGGTGGCCCATGTTCACCGACACGCGGCCATCGGCCAGACGCACGGCAGATAGAGAGCCGCGTACGGTAAAGAGCGTGACCGACTTGCGCCCCAGACCACGCATCACAAGGTCGGCCACGCAGCGGGTTGCGTTCCCACAGGCTTCGGCGCGCGATCCGTCGTTGTTCCAGAAATCAAGCGTGAAGTCCGCGCCATCGGCATCGCGAATCTCGGCCAGTTGGTCAAAGCCAACGCCACGGTTGCGGTCCCCCAGCGCACTGGCCAATGCAGGCGTGGTCACCGGCCCGCGCCCGCGCGAGTCGATCACCAAGAAGTCATTGCCTGCACCATGCATTTTCAGGAATGGCAGGCCTTGGGGAGGGGTCTGGCTGTTCATGGACAGCCATATACGCGCGCCCGCAGAAATTTGCCAGAGGTGCGAGGTTTTTGCCCTTGACCCCATCCGCCCTTGCCCGTAATCAGCGCCCCTGTCGTGGGCCGGTAGCTCAGTTGGTAGAGCAGCTGACTTTTAATCAGCGGGTCACAGGTTCGAATCCTGTCCGGCTCACCATGACAGCCCCCGCCGGGGCAAGGCAAAGCGGGCGTCGCACCCAAAAGGGTTCGACGCCCGTTTGCATTTCTGGCCCAAGGGATTGAGAATTTTGTGAAATCAGGCTGTCGCGGCAGCCTGTTGATGGCTGCCGCTTCGGGTCAGAACGTCAACGCCCTGTCGCCCGAGGCATCCTTGATACGCGACGGCAGGCCCATGCCGTTCAGCAGACGGATAAAGGGGGCAGGGTCCAAACCTTCGACGTTGACCATGGTGCCCACATCCCATGTGCCATCGGCGATCAGCAGGGCTGCAGCCACCGGCGGCACGCCTGCGGTATAGCTGATGCCCTGACTGCCCACTTCCAGATAAGCCTCTTTGTGGTCGGCGACGTTGTAAATCATCACCTCGGCGGGTTTGCCGTCCTTTTCGCCCGCCACGATGGTGCCGATGCAGGTCTTGCCCACATAATCGGGGGCAAGGCTGGCCGGGTCGGGCAACACCGCCTTGACCAGTTTCAGCGGCACCACCTCCAGCCCCTCGGCGGTTTTCACAGGCTTTTCCGACAGCAGGCCAAGGTTTTTCAGCACAGTGAACACGTTGATGTAGTGGTCGCCAAAGCCCATCCAGAACCGCACATCGGCCTGCGGATAGCGGGCAGACAGGCTGTGCACCTCATCATGCCCGGTCAGATAGGCCTTTTGTTCGCCCACGACCGGCATGTCCCAGATGCGGCCCACCTCGAACATGGTGTTTTCCTGCCAGCCGCCGTTTTGCCAGCTATAGACCGTGCCGGTGAATTCGCGGAAATTGATTTCGGGGTCGAAATTGGTGGAAAACCAGCGCCCGTGGCTGCCTGCGTTGATATCGACAATGTCGATGGCGGTGATTTTGTCCATCATGCCTTCGGCCACGCGGGCATAGGCGTTCACCACGCCGGGATCAAACCCGACGCCAAGGATGGCGGTCACCCCGGCTGCGGCGCAATCGTCGCGGCGCTTCCATTCGTAGTTGCCATACCACGGCGGTGTTTCGCAGATCTTGGCCGGGTCTTCATGAATGGCGGTGTCCAGATAGGCGGCGCCGGTCTGGATACAGGCCTCAAGCACCGTCATGTTCACAAAAGAGGAGCCGACGTTGATGACGATCTGGCAGCCCGTCGCGCGGATCAGGGCGGCAACGGCGGCGCTGTCCATCGCATCGACGGCATGGGCAGCAAACACGCCCGGCACCTTCATGGCGCCCTTGGTATGAACGCCCGCAATGATCGCCTCGGCCTTGGCCTTGGTGCGGCTGGCCATGTGAAGGTCGCCCAACCGGTCGTTCTGCTGCGCCGCCTTGTGCGCCACGACCTGCGCCACACCGCCCGCACCAATGATCAGGACATTCCGTTTCACGTCAAACCGTCTCCTTCAAACCCGAAAACCATTGGATTACCCAAGGTTTCCTTCAAAATCGGCATAGCCGAACTCGCGCGCCACGGTCATCGACCCATCCAGTTCGCGGATCACGATGCTTGGCATCTTGACCCCATTGAACCAGTTCTTCTTGACCATCGTGTAACCGGCAGCATCGGCAATGCTGATGCGGTCACCCACCTGCAACGGGTGGTCAAAGCGGAATTCGCCGAACACATCACCCGCCAGGCAGGATTTGCCGCAGACCATGAACGGATGGGCGCCCGATTCCTCCATGCGCCCGGCAATGCGATAGATCAGCAGATCCAGCATGTGCGCTTCGACCGAGGCATCGACCACGGCCAGATCCTTGCCGTTGTTCAGCACATCCAGCACCGTCACCTCCAGCGAGGCTGCCCCTGTGATCGCGGCTTCGCCCGGTTCCAGATAGACCTGCACACCAAAGCGGTCGGAAAACGCTTTCAGCCGGGCAGCCAGTTTTCCAACCGGATAGCCTTCGCCAGTAAAGTGAATGCCGCCGCCAAGGCTGACCCAAGACAACTGCTGTAACAAATGGCCGAATTCATCCTCGATCCGCGTCAGTTGCCGGTCGAACAGGTCAAAATCCGCATTCTCGCAGTTGTAGTGGATCATGAAGCCGGAAATCCGGTCCACCACGCGCGCAATTTTTTCCGCGTCCCATTCGCCAAGGCGGCTGAACGGGCGGGCGGGGTCTGCCAGATCAAAGCCGCTGGTCGAAAACCGCGGGTTCAGACGCAGGCCGCGCGCAATCCCGGCCGAATGATTGTCGAACCGTTCCAGCTGACCGATCGAGTTGAAAATGATCTTGTCGGCGTAGTCCACGGCCTCGGCAATCTCATGGTCGGCCCAAGCCACGGAATAGGCATGGGTTTCGCCGCCAAACCGCTCACGCCCGAGTTTCAGCTCATACAGGCTGCTGCTTGTGGTGCCGTCCATGTGCTGACGCATCTGATCGAACACGCCCCATGTGGCAAAGCACTTCAGGGCCAGCAAGGTTTTTGCCCCTGACGCCTGCCGAAGCAAATCCATGATGGCCATGTTGCGCGCCAGTTTGGCACGGTCGATCAGGTAAAACGGCGTCTGAATCATCGCTCAACCCCAAGGCGTCCGGACTGGACCAAGCCGCGCGATATAGGCCCGCCCCCCAGCAGGTGCAAGGCCAACGCTTCCGCAGGCCCGGCAAACTATGGCGACACTTTATGTCAGGCAGACCACAACAGCGAACTGTCACCCATCGCCACGCGTTCCAGCAAGGCCAGCCGGGCCTGCCGACGCGGGCGCAGATGTGCATGCACACCAAGCCGCGCCCAGCCGATGGTGGCAAGATAGGCATCGGCAAAGCGCAGCACGGGTGGCGTGCCCCCCGCAAGGCCATAGCCTGCGCGAAACGCCTTTGAGCATTCCTCGACATCGGCGCCGGTGTTCAGAACCACGTCCAGAATAAAGGAAAACGCATCGCGCAGCGCAATGTCATGATGACGGTTTTCGAAATCCAGCCCGAACACGCGGTGCGAATGGTCAAGCACAAGGTTCGCCGCGTGATAATCGCCATGAATGATCGAATGCTGCACGGGCTGGCCATCGGCAAGCCGTGCCAGCGTTTCCACCCGCCGCCGTGCTTGGGTAAAGCCGGGGGCCTCCAGCAGATGTGCGTCGGGGTGTTCGGCAAAGAAGCGGTCCAGCCACGCCAGCATGGGGGCCGTATCCAGCAACTGGTCGGTTTCCGAAATGGCGTGATAGCGCGACAGCCAGCGGCCGGCATGTTCAGAAAGTTCGGTCAGGCGGCTTGCCGTCCACAGCGCAAAGAAGGACATGCCCGGAATATTCTGCATGACCATCGCAGGCACGACATCATCCAGATACATCGGGCGCGGCACACCAGCCTCGGCGTTGCGCAGGGCGGCATGCACCTGACGCTGTCTGCGGAACTGCCGCGTCACCTTGCGGCGCGCCTCGTCCGAATGGCCAAAGACCTTGACCACAAGGGTCTGACCACCTTCATCGGGACGCGCCCGAAAGACGACGCCCGCATTTTCTTCTGCCCGTGGGTTGATCGGGAACAGATGATACTCACGGTTGGGGCGGAATCGCGACAGCACATGTTGCGCCCGGTGCTCGGCCTCGGACCTTGTGATGTTCAGCGCAATATTCACGGGCGTGTTCCTTCGCGGGGCACCAACAGGCAGCCCACAGGCAGCCGGATCGGGCACTCTTCAAAGGCAGAAACGACCGGTTACAGGGTGGCTTTAGGCCCGTTGCTGTGCGCGAACGGATGCCCGTCAGACCATCCGGATGACATCCTTACCCACGGCCAGAACATACCCACGCCGGGCGATGGTCTTGACCAGCAATTCGCTGACCAACTGGTTGCCCAGAGTGTCGCGCAGCCGCTTGACCCGTGTGGCCCCAGCGGCTTCGTCACAATCCACTTCGTTGCGCCCCGAGATCACCGCTTCGATCTGGGCGCCGGTCAGCACTTCGTCATCCATCCGCGCCTCTGCCAGCACGGCCATGGTTTCCAGCGCGGCCTCGGTCAGCTGAAACTCCATGTCGTTGATATAGACGGCCCGCCCTTCGCGGCTGATCATCAGGCTGGCCACCTGAATGCCAGACCGCTGAATGGCTGAAATCCGGCGGTTCAGGGCGATGATCATCACCAGGAACACCAGTGAAGCCACCAGAAGGGCCGTGGCAAAGATCAACAGCACAAATATGACGATGCGATAGCTGGCAAGAACCTCGGCGAACGAGGTACCCGATTGCGCTAGAATTTCCAGAAGCTTGATCTCGGCCCCGGTGGTCAGGTTGTCATTCTCGACAAACAGCCGTTCCACTTTGGTGTTGAAGGCATTGGCATCGGGCAGGTTCAGGAACAAGAACAGCGCCGCGCCGAACAGGATCAGCACGATGGCCGCGATCCCGCCGGTCACAACCCGGTTCCCGGCCCGAAGGCTGTCAGAAACGGAGGAAGTATTCTCCAGCACTTGCTTGCCTTTCGCCCAGACCCTCGGGGCCGAATGTGGACAATACATTCAGCAGCGTCCAGCCCCCTGCGGCCAATCTGGGCGCAAGTTCGCTTTCGGCGTTCCCTGGGGAACAATTGGCATCGCTGACCTGCGCCACGCCGTAGTGCAGGCGCAGGGGGGCATCCTGCTTGGCCTTGTAGTCGGCAAAGCATTCCGCGGAAACGGGGCCTGCCAGCGCCGCAAACAGGGCGAGGGTCAGGGCAAAACGGGTCATGTCATAGCTCCTTTCAGGAGTCTGCTCGATCTGTGCCAGTTTTGCGCGGGAACGCGCGGATATTCAATAACCACAGGGCCTTTGCCCCGGTGTTATCGCCTATCAACCCGGCTTTGAGGGCACGCTATCGCATAGCCCGGTGCCGATATTGCCTGTCTTTCGGCACTGGCCCCACGGTTGGTTCATCAAGTCCGGTGCGGCGGTCGTGCCGGGCAAATCGCAACGCCGAACGCCTGATAGGAGGCCATGATGTTCCACTCTGAAACGCTTGCCGAGACCGTCTATATCACCCGCTGCGCACCGGCAGCCTTTGCCGCACCCAAGCGCCGCATGTTTGCGCTGATCACGGCGGCCGTCGCGGCGCTTGCCCTGATGACTGCCAGTGCAACCCCGGTGCGGGCTGGCGGCAATGGCGAAGAGCTGGCCAAGGCAATCATCGCGGCCATCGCCATCGGGGCCATTGCCAAATCCATCAACAAGGGCCGCGCCGACCCGGCCCCGCAACCCGCCCCCGCGCCGGCCCCTGCGCCCGTGCATGATTACCGGCCCGACCGCGTGCCCGAGGTTTGCGCCATCGAGATCACCGGCAAGCGGCGTGATGTGACCGTTTACCCCGAACGCTGCATGCGGCGCGAAGGATTCAACTATCGCCTGCCGCGTTACTGCGCCCATGAGGCCCGCCTTTATGGCCGTATCGACCGCGTCTACAGCGAAGATTGCCTGCGCGAAGCCGGGTTCCGGGTGGGCGGCGGCTACCCCCGCCACGATGACGACAATGGTTGGGACCGTCCGCGCCATCCGCATGGCCATGATCGCGGTCACGGTGGCTACGGCTATCGCGACTGACCCCGTCTCGGGCATGGCCCCGCCCATCTGACCATGCCCAACCTGGGGGCAGAGGGCCCGAGCAGCCTCTGCCCCCGCCCTTTTCATCCTGTCCGCGCCACGCTAGGCAAGGGCATGCCAAAGACACCGCCCCCCGATTTCAGCCGCGAAGCCGCCGCCCTTGCCCAAGGGGCGGCGTTTGTCGTCGGGGTGGATGAGGTGGGTCGCGGACCGCTGGCCGGGCCTGTCACGGCGGCGGCGGTGTGGCTGGACCCGGATCGCATTCCCGATGGCCTTGCCGATTCAAAGGTGCTTACGTCTGCGCGCCGTGAAGCGCTTTTTGCCGAATTGCAGGCCGTAGCGCAGGTGTCCGTCGCCCATGCGTCAGTCGACGAGATTGATGCGCTGAACATCCTGCGCGCCAGCCACCTTGCGATGACCCGCGCCATCGTCGCCCTGCCAGCCGATTTCGCCCTAATCGACGGCAATCTGCTGCCGAATGGCCTGACCATTCCGGCGCTGGCGGTGGTGAAAGGTGATGCCAAATCACTCTCCATCGCGGCGGCATCGATTTGCGCAAAGGTCACACGTGACCGCATCATGGTGGATTTGGCGCAACAATACCCCGGCTATGGCTGGGAAACCAACGCGGGCTACCCGACTCAGGCACACCTGAACGCGCTTCTAAATCTTGGGGTCACCCCTTGGCATAGGCGTTCGTTCGCGCCCGTCCACAACATCTTGTATCAAGACAAATCTATAACCCCTTGATTCAATAAAGAATTTGACGGCGAATCATCTGTGACTCATCTTTGTCCACAAGAACGGCGCACCAAATGACGCCACCAGTTGATCTGGAACCAGAGGCAGAAGATGACCAAGACGACAGCACAGCCGGGGGCCCCCCTTCCGCTGAACCAGATCCTTGCGGGTGACTGCATCGACATTATGAACAGCCTGCCTGCGGGGTCGGTTGACCTTGTCTTTGCGGACCCCCCCTATAACCTGCAACTGCGCGGCGACCTGCATCGCCCTGACAATTCCAAGGTGGATGCGGTCAACGATCACTGGGACCAGTTTTCCAGCTTTGCCGTCTATGACGACTTCACCCGCAAATGGCTGGCCGCCGCACGCCGCCTGCTCAAGCCGAATGGCGCCATCTGGGTGATCGGGTCCTATCACAACATCTTTCGCGTTGGCGCCGCCATGCAGGATGCGGGCTTCTGGATGCTGAATGACGTGGTCTGGCGCAAGTCGAACCCGATGCCCAACTTCAAGGGCAAGCGCCTGACCAACGCGCATGAAACGCTGATCTGGGCCTCACGCGAGGAATCGGCGAAATACACCTTCAACTATGAGGCGCTCAAGGCACTGAACGACGGCGTGCAGATGCGGTCAGACTGGGTGCTTCCGATCTGCACCGGGCATGAACGGCTGAAGGACGAAAACGGCGACAAGGCCCATCCGACGCAAAAGCCCGAAAGCCTGCTGCACCGCATTCTTGTGGCCACGACAAACCCCGGCGATGTGGTGCTGGACCCGTTCTTCGGCACGGGCACCACAGGGGCTGTGGCCAAGATGCTGGGCCGCGATTTCATCGGGATCGAGCGGGAAGAGGCCTATCGCAAGGTTGCCACTGAACGCCTGTCACGCATCCGCAAATATGATGCCAGCGGTCTGGAAGTGACTGGGTCGAAACGGGCCGAACCGCGCGTGCCCTTTGGTCAGGTCGTGGAACGCGGCATGCTGCATCCGGGCGAAGAGTTGTATTCTCTGGGCAACCGCTACAAGGCCAAGGTACGCGCCGATGGCACTTTGGTGGGCAATGACATCAAGGGCTCCATCCATCAGGTGGGGGCCGCATACGAAGGGGCACCGTCCTGCAACGGCTGGACCTATTGGCACTTCAAGCGCGATGGCAAGATGATCCCCATCGACATCCTGCGCCAACAGATCCGCGCCGAGATGGAGGCCGATCAGGGCCGCCCGCACTGATCTTTTGAATTGTTGGCGGGGTGAACCCCGCCCTACCCCGACGACCCGCCCTTTCAGACAGAGTTTACGCCTGCGCCGTAGTCCGCCTGCGGCGCACCTTGCCCCGCCATGCCTTGCGCGTGGCGGGGCCTTTTCACCGCCTGCGGTGCCCGCCCGGCACCCGGCTGGAAAACGCGGGCGGCCGTTTGGCGACCCAATCCAGAAACGGCCGCAACCGCTCACTCTCGCGCAGCGCCTCAACCGTGTTGAACCCCCGCGCCAGTTCGGTTTCGGTGAACCGGGCGTGGATCTCCTTGTGGCAGATGTGCGGTGTTATGTAGCAAGCGCACCAAGGTGAGCTGCTCATGATTAAGCACCTTGTCTTATGCTTGGATTTGCTTTGCCCTTGGGTTGAAAGGCATCATTGCGGAAAAGTTGCTCCCGCAGAGGTAAAAACGCTGGGACAACTCGTATGGAGCTTGCCCTTCCCTAGCGAATACGTCGAAGAAACAGACCTTTGCGGAAATCTCAATCTCAAATGCCGAATCCCGCGTGGCTTGGATCACATCTGTGGGAACTCTGAATATGACCATGCTTGCCATCCCTTGAGCGCCGATGTTGACTTTGCTGGCAAGCAGTTGCCAAGAGACGATTTCTTCATCCCTGTATTCGTTGACTGGATACCAACGTATGTGGGTGTAGATGTTTGCCCCAATGGCTGGCGAAGCGCCGGAGTTGTTTACAGCGAAAGTAACAAGGATGCCGTTTTGGTCTGGGTTGTGGCCTGTATCCGAAACGTCAACCTTGAAAGAAAGGTAGGCTCTGGTCTGGGCTTGACCTATCTCTCTGGCGACTTGCACGGCATCCCTGGCAGAATTGTTTGCCTTGATGGTGAGCCAGAGAGTGGCAATCAGGAGCGCAGTGCCGATGCCAATAAGCCACGTCTGAACGTAGCTATACTGGCGCATGGCTTGCGTAGCCGCGTTCATGCCTTGCTGGGCGATCAGGTCATCAATCTCGCGTTGGCGGGCTTCGGCTTCGCGGCGTTTGCTGGACTCGGCCTCGGCTTGGCTCTCGGTGACATCAACCTGAAAAACAAAAGGAAAGGTTGGCTTCTGTTCGCTGCCTGCGCCGCCCTGTTCGGTTTGTGCCTGTTCTTGGGCTTGCCCTGATGAGCCTGATAGCATCAATCCAAATGCAACGATGAACACCCAAGCGCACTTAAACATTGCAACATGAACGCCGCGCTAAACTTCCCTCGTGAAAGCTTGTTGCGGACGTTCACCTCCTTTTCATCGATTCCCATTGCCGTCAGCTTTTCGACAAGCTGCGCATAAGTCACGCCTTTTCGCTTGAGTTCGGCCTTTAAGAGGTTTGCGGCCATCATTTCCCAGTCTGTTTGCTCTGGCATGTATCACCTACGATAAGAAAAGTATCTTATACGTTACTTATGCCCTTGCACGCGGTACGTCAACGCACTATATACGTTACATAAGTAACGCAGGCGATGACAAATGGCACAGCACTTCCTCCTTTCCGCAGCGGCTCGCACCTTGAGCCTCAAGGCGGTCTACAAGGCTGGTGAAGAAGCGGCCTATGACACGTTCTGCAAGATGCGTTGGCCCGAAACCAATGGCGAAGCCGTTTGCCCTGACTGCGGCTGCTGCGAAACCTACAAGATCACCACCCGTCGCAAGTTCAAGTGCAAGGGCTGCTACCGTCAGTTCTCGGTCACGTCAGGCACCATCTTTGCCAGCCGCAAGATGGCCTTCGTTGATCTGCTGGCCGCGATCTGCATCACCGTGAACGCAGCTAAGGGCGTGTCCATGGTGCAGCTTTCGCGTGATCTGGACTGCCAATACAAGACCGCCTTCGTGCTGGCTCACAAGCTGCGCGAAGCGATGGCCAACGAGGTTCATACGGGCGAAATCCTGAAAGGCCACGTCGAGGTTGATGGCGCATATTTTGGCGGCACCATCCGCCCAGAGAACCGCAAGGCAGACCGCAAAGACCGCCGCCTGAAAGAGAACCAGAACGGACGCCGCCGCGTCGTTGTCGTCATGCGCGAACGCCTTGGCCGCACGCTGCCTGTCGTGACCATGGCAGAAGCCGAAGGCGTGGCACTGGTGAACGAAAACGTTGACCGCATGGCTACCCTGTCGGCTGACGAAGCCTCTCACTGGGATATGCTGCATGCGGGCTGGTCGGTTGATCGTGTGAACCACAGCGAAGTCTACAGCGACCACGGCAAGCACACCAACTGGGCCGAAAGCTATTTCTCGCGCCTGCGTCGTATGGTTGTCGGCCAACATCACCACGTCAGCCCGCGCTACCTGCACCAGTACGCGACCCAAGCCGCATGGCTTGAGGACAACCGCCGCAAGGACAACGGCACGCTTGCCTTCGGTCTGGTGGCGAATGCGATGGAGTGCCCCGTTAGCCGCGCATGGAAGGGCTACTGGCAGAAGGCAGCGTGAGGTATTTAAATACCTCTCATCATGTGGTAAAATATTACCTCAACTAGGAGGCAAGCCGATGCACGTCAAAGCCGAAATCGACAAAGTCAATCAGGCCCTTCGAGAAGGGCCTGATCAGCCTTATGCGCAAGGCCTTTACATTGCCCAACAGGCACTGGCTTGGGCCTTGGAGCCGGGTGGGTACAAACCCCCCTTTGACCTTGTTATGGGCATTCAGGAAGGCTCAGAAGGTTGTTCTTCTCACCCTCATCCGCTTCCGTCTTGAGGTACTTATTCCCGAAGCGGCTTTCCGCGACAACCACCCAGACGGACTTGCCGCCGACTGATACGAAGAAATCCCAGCGCCCCGCTTCAATGTGATTGATTGCGTCTTGCTGAGTAATCTTCCAGCGCTTGTCGGTGAACCCGCCTACGTGAGTAATTCGTTCCCACGGGTTCTGTCTGTCTTGCTTGTTGATGCACTTAATCTGTGCGGTCTGTGCAGCCATCTTTTGGCACTCCTTTGGCCAATGGGTGCCGAGCCGCTTGACTTGCCGAATCACTGAGTACTAGACTCAGAGCTACTTTCCCGACTATCCGCAGCGGCCCAGCAACGGGCTGCGGAGACCGGAATGAAGCGCCGCCGAGGGTTGCACCCCTTTGGCGGCGCAATCATTTCCAGCCGTCATCGACAGCATCGAATCCAAACATGCGGTGAGTCAAGGGCAAACGCGCAACATAATGCGCCACCCACATGGGATGGTGCCAAGAGTTAACCGCTACCACTAGCAGTTCGAGATTCGCAAGCCGCCCTTTGAGGCGGCAGCGCCCATTGGCCAACTTCTTTGTGGATAACATGCCTTGCCGCTTTGAGCCGATGCAGAGCCGCGTAAACCTTCCTGTACGCATCCGCATAGTCCAGTCCGTTGCCCTGCACGCGCCTTGCCAGATCGGCCCCAGTCATTGGCCCATCGCGCAGCGCCTCCATGATCGCAATACGCAGCTTGCCCCGCGCGAAGTGCTTTGGCGTCGGGCGCGGCATTGGCAAGGTAGCGGGATCAACGCCAAGCCGCAGAAGAAGCGCGTCCACATGGCCAAGGTCGCCACCTTCGCGCGCGGTCCTGCATCGCAAGAAGTGCAGCGCCGAAACAAGCGTTTCATCTTTCCACGGGCGATAGTAATAGCGGCGTTCCATGGGGATTCCTTACAGGAATCCAGTGTGTTAGTCTTGGTGCAGTTGCTACATAACACCGCAGATGTGGTGCAGCAAAACGACCGCGCCGCCCTTGCCGCCCTTTAGCTTGGGCACAAGGTGATGCAGGCTTTGTGGCACGCCATCGGGGATGGGGCGCAGGCACAGGGGGCAGATGGGGGTGTGATCACTTGTCATGGCGCGGCTTTGGGGCCTAAGGATGGAACAGGCGCGTGCAAAGGCAAGGGCGCAAAGACCGGGGTGCAAAGACCGGGGCGCAAGGTGAAGGGGGCAGTGGATGAACGGCCAACCGCAGATCGTGGACAAGGTTCTGGGCTGGCTGGATCAGGCCCTGCAGATCGCACTGGGCTGGCTGTCCAGCCCCGCCGCATGGTCGCAGTTCGCGCTGCTGGCCGTGGCCTTCCTTCTGGCCCGGATCATCGCCGCCCGGGTCACGCCGCTGCTGACCCGCCTGTTGACCCCGCCCGAGGGGAAAGAGGGCATCATTACCACCGCGCGCCGCTTTGGGCTGCGGTTCCTGCCCTTGCTGATGCCGCTGGCCGCTTACGGCCTGACGGCGGCGGGCGAGGCGGTGACGCGGTCAGTGTTCGGCTCGGGCGATGTCATCGCCTTTGGCAAACGCGTGTTCATCTTCATCGCGGCGCGCATCCTTGTGCAACATGTGCTGACCGAGCCCTTCCTGCGCCTGCTGGGCCGCTATGTGGTGGTCCCGGTAGCCGCACTTTATGCGCTGGGCCTGCTGGATGACGTGACCACCTGGCTGGATGCTACGCGGGTGGAACTTGGCAACATCCGCTTTTCGGCATTGGCGCTGATCCGCGGCATCATCGCGGGTTCGCTGCTGTTCTG
Source organism: Rhodobacter sp. (assembly GCA_027484145.1). Classification (GTDB taxonomy): domain Bacteria; phylum Pseudomonadota; class Alphaproteobacteria; order Rhodobacterales; family Rhodobacteraceae; genus Pseudotabrizicola. Next base: position 333,166 of record JAIXUH010000013.1, on the reverse strand, counting down.
GCTTGGGTCTTGGTCAAACCGCCAATCGGCCGACTATATCAAGGCGCAAAAGGAGTTGCGCCCCGCCACCCGCGAACTTGCCGTCAAGGCCGCCGAGGTGATGATCTTTGGCGCGGCCTTCCTTTTGTTGATGTCGATCATGGGCATTGACCTGACGGCCATTGCCGTGATCGGCGGTGCCTTGGGCGTGGGCATCGGCCTTGGCCTGCAACAGATTGCCGCCAACTTTATCAGCGGCATCATCCTGCTCGTCGAAGGGCAGACGACGGTGGGCGATTACGTTGAACTGGACGGCGGCGAAAAGGGCACCATCGTCAAGATGACCGCCCGCGCCTGCGTGCTGGAGACGTTTGACGGCAAATGGATCATGGTGCCCAATGAGCACTTTATTACCAGTCGCGTGGTCAACTATTCTGACCAAGGCAGCGCCAATCGCTATGAGGCCACTTTCTCGGTCAGCTATGACACCGACATCAACCGCATTCCTGAGATTGTCGAGGCGGCCGTGGCGGCGCTGCCGTTCGTGTTGAAAAAGCCTGACGGGCCGGATTGCGAACTGACGGGGTTTGGCGAATCTGCTGTTGATTTCGCAGTGGAATACTGGGTGAACGGTATTGACGACGGCAAGAACAAGTACAAATCGCCGGTGCTGTTCGCGATCTGGAACGCGCTGAAGGCCGAGGGGATCGAGATGCCCTATCCGCAGCGGGTGATCCACCACAAGGGCGCCGTGGCGCCGGTCAGCTCATGACCGAGACGGTGGATGCGCTGGTCATTGGCGGCGGGCCAGCGGGGTTGATGGCCGCCGAGGAATTGGCCCGCGCGGGCCGCAAGGTGGTTGTGGCCGAGGCCAAGCCGACATTGGCGCGCAAGTTCCTGATGGCGGGCAAATCCGGGTTGAACATCACCAAGGATGAGGCGCCCGATGCCTTTGCGCGCCAGTATGACACCACATGGCTTGCCCCGATGCTGGCTGAATTCGGCCCTGCCGAGGTAACGGCGTGGTGCGAGGCTTTGGGCCAGCCTGTGTTCACCGGATCATCCGGGCGTGTGTTTCCGGTGGCCATGAAAGGCTCTCCTCTGCTCCGGGTATGGCTGCGGCGGTTGGCAGGGCAGGGGGTCAGCTTCCGCACCCGCTGGCGCTGGACGGGGTGGCAGGGCGATGCCTTCGCCTTTGACACCGCAGATGGCCCCCGCCTGTTGCAGCCGGTTGTCACGGTGCTGGCCCTTGGCGGGGCAAGCTGGGCGCGGCTTGGTTCTGATGCGGCTTGGGTGCCGTGGCTACAGGCACGTGGCGTGGACATAGTGCCCTTTCGCCCGGCCAATATGGGCTTTGTGGTCAACTGGTCGCCACATATGGCCCGTCATTACGGACAGCCGGTCAAGGGCGTGGCCCTGCACATCTCTGGTCAGGTCGAGCGGGGTGAGTTCGTGATTTCGGCCCGAGGTGTGGAAGGGGGCGGCATCTACACCATCAGCCGTGCCCTGCGCGATGGCGCGCGCCTGACGGTGGACCTTTTGCCTGATGTGCCCGCCGAGGCGCTGCAGACCCGGCTTGCCCGCCTGAAACCCGCCGACTCCTTGCCCAACCGCCTGCGCAAACTGGGTTTGCCCCCCATTTCTGCCGCCTTGGTGATGGAGTTTGGCCGCGCGCTTCCCTTGCATCTGGCGCTGAAATCCTTGCCTTTTCCGCTGGTCGGGCCAAGGCCACTGGATGAGGCAATCTCGTCTGCCGGTGGCATAGCCCGTGCCGCGCTGACCGATAGGCTGGAGCTGCGCGCGCTGCCGCAGGTCTTTGCCTGTGGCGAAATGCTGGACTGGGAAGCGCCCACGGGCGGCTATCTGCTGACAGGCTGCTGGGCCACGGGCCGTTGGGCCGGAAGGCAGGCTGCGCGGGTTTTCGCAAAAGAGATGGAATAGGGGCTGATTTACCGCGTTATCACGGTAATATTCCTGCATTGCTCAGGACCAGAATTGAAAAAGGGATCAGACCATGCTGCGCGCCTGCCTACTTGCCGTGACCTTTGCCGTTGCTGCCCAATCGGCTGCCTTTGCCTGTTCGCAGCCCGCGGGGGCGGCTCAACTGGAAAATGCCATGGTGGCATGGATCAATGACCAGCGTCAGGCCAACGGTCTGCCCGCCCTGAAGAAATCATCCAAACTGGCGGCGTCCGCACAGGGGCATGCTTGCGATATGGCCGAGCGGGGCTTTTTCGCGCATCAGCGCGCAGGCGGGCCGGACCTTGCTGCCCGGCTGCGGCAAGAGGGCTATCGCTACCGCGCCGCCGTGGAGAACATCGCGAAGGTTCGTCCGGGCAGCGTTGGCAATGCCGCGGAACTGTGGCGCAACTCGTCGGGGCACTGGCGCAACATCCTGAACGCCAAGGTGACCGAGGTGGGCATTGGCATCGCCTCGGCAGGCGGGCGTGACTTTTGGGTGATGAACGCGGGCCGTTCGAAGTGACAGATCAGGCCGGGTGCCGCCCCGCAGCCACCACCCAACCGGCGGGGGTGTCGGGCAGGGCGGGCGCTGCACCCTGCCAGAACATCAGACGCACCAGCACAGGCTCGGGGTCATCGGCGGTAGCGAGGGCCTGCCACGCCATGCCAAAGCCTTCCATCAGCAGACCTTCGGCGTAAAACGCGATCTCTTCCGCTTCCAGCACCTCGCCCGAGGCATCGGACCAGCCGGTGTCACGGTGCCACAGCACTTCGGCCTCCAGCCCCGGATCGTTCATGGCCAGCGTGGCAAGCGCCTCGACGGTGGCATCATAGTCGGCCATCACTTATCTCCTCATCATTGCCAGCCGGATCAGGGCGCGTTCCATCAGGGCCATGCCCGGCGCGCGCGAGGCCGAGCGCAACGTCAGGTCGGTGTCCAGCAATTGGCTGACCGCGTTTTCCAACGCTCGCATGCCCCAGTTTTGCGCCTGCCGCTGCATCTGGTCGCGGCGGGGGCCAAAGACGCGAGCCTTTTGCATGCCTGCCCCAACACCGCCGGGGTCTGACGCCGCAATGTGCAGCGATCGGAAATGCCGCAGGGCCTGAATGCAGATCGTCACGGGCAAGACACCCTGCCCTTCCAGCCGCCGCATCAACAAGCCAATCTCGCCCGCGCGGCCCTCGGCTGTGGCGTGCAGCAGATCATCCACCTCGGCCTCCAGCGTTGTGGGGGCCATGGCCGCCACGTCAGAAGGGGTCAGCGGGGCGGCATCGCCGTATTTATACAGCGAAATCTTTTCCAGCGTCTGACGAAAATCACCGGGGTCCAGCGCGCGGGCAAGGGTGGTCAGGTCTGCCATGGCATCACGGTCGATGCTGGCCAGCCCCGCCTTCTTCAGCGCATCTTCAATCTCTTCGCGGGTGGGCGGATCATCATACAGCACGGCGCAAAAGGCATTCAGGTGCTTTTCGAACAGCGTCTTGAGGGCGGATTTCGCCGTCAGCGCCCCGGCTGTGACCACGATCTGTGCATCACCGGGCCGCCAGTCGTTCAGGGCTGCCGCGATGGTTTCGGTCAGGGTGTCGGTCGCATCTTCCACGAAGGCGACGCGCGGGCCGGGGAAAAACCCCACCGCCTTGATCGCATCCAGCAGGGCTGTACCGTCCTTGCGCAGGGCCGCGCCCTGTATCCGCGTCAGGCGCATTTCGCCTTCGCCTTCAGCGCCGATCAGGGCAAGGATCACTTCCTGGCGTTTCAGGGCCACGCGCATGGCATCGGCCCCGGCGATCAAAAGGCCCGCCTTGGCCGGATCTGGTTTGGCAAAGTAGCGGCTGGCCTCGATCCCCTTGAGGATCATGCCCAGTCGCCCGCACTGGCCAAAAGCCGCGTCACGATCTGGTCAGCCAGTATTCGCATCAGCCGCAGGTTGGCATCTTCCTGCGCGGCCAAACCGGCAACCGTGCTGCCGGTGGCCGAATAGGCCGTAAAGTTGTCGACCCGCCCGCCCGCAACCCGTGTACTGCCGTCGCGCGCGGTCAGCGACCAGTCAACCCGGCCCTTCAGGTGAAAGCGGGTGATGGCATTCTCTGGCGTCACACCCACACCGACCACGTCGGTCGTGATGGTAAAGGCCAGATCGAAACGGGGGGCCGTGGGTCTGCCAAGGCGTTCTTCCAGCCGTTCAACCAGATCAAAGCCGTTCTTGTCTTTCGGGTCAGCCACACGAATGCTGCCCTGCACCCCTTCGGCCACGCCGCCCGGCCCATAAACCGGGGCAAAGCCGCAGGCCGCAAGGGCCAACGGCATCAGGATCACGCTGCGGCGGTTAAACGACGACATTGATGATGCGCCCCGGAACGACGATGAGTTTCTTGACCGGCTGTCCGGCCAGAAACTTGATGACATCCTCATTCGCCAGCGCAATCTTTTCAACCTCGGCGGCGGGCATATCCTTGGGCACGCTGATTTCCGCCCGTCGTTTGCCGTTGATCTGGATGGGCAGGGTCACGGTATCATCGATCAGAAGGGCGGGGTCGGCCTTGGGCCATGGGGCCTGCGCGCACAAACCTGCGCCGCCCTGATAGGTCCAGATCGATTCGGCGATATGGGGCACCATGGGCTGCATCAGTTGCGCCAGCGTGCGAATCGCCTGCTTCATCTCGGCGGTTGACCCGTTGGCCTTGGCCAGCGTGTTGGTGAAGCCATAAAGCACGGCAATGGCCTTGTTAAAGGCAAACCCCTCGATCGCCTGTGTCACATCATGCACGGCGCGCGCTGTGGCGCGGCGCAGGTCATCATCACCTTCGCCGACATGGTCGGCGGGCATCTCGCCAATGCGGCTGCACAGGGTCCAGACGCGCGACAGATGCTTGAACGTGGCTTCGGCACCAGAGGCTGTCCATTCCACGTCACGCTCGGGCGGGCTGTCAGACATGACAAACCAGCGCGCCGTATCGGCCCCGAACGCGGCGATGATGTTCATCGGATCGACGACATTCTTCTTTGATTTCGACATCTTGGCCGATGGGATAACATCCACCACCGTGCCGTCCTGCAAGGTCGCACCGGCCTCGCTGCGGACGATATCTTCGGGCAGGTGATAGACCGGGCGGCCATTGGCATCGCTCGTCTTGTAGATTTCGTGCGTCACCATGCCTTGGGTGAACAGCGCGTTGAACGGCTCGATCGCTTTGGCGGGCAGATGGCCTGTGGCGTGCATCGCGCGGGCAAAGAAGCGGGAATACAACAGGTGCAAAATCGCGTGTTCGATGCCGCCGATGTATTGGTCGACGTTCATCCAGTAGTCCACCTCGGCCGCGTCGGTGGGGGTTGTGGCATGGGGTGCGGTAAAGCGGGCGTAATACCACGACGAATCCATGAAGGTATCCATCGTATCCGTCTCGCGCCGGGCGGTGGCACCGCATTTCGGGCAGGTGCAGTTGCGCCATGTGGGGTGGCGATCCAGCGGGTTGCCCGGAATGTCGAATGTCACGTCATAGGGCAGCTCGACCGGCAGGTTTTCCTTCTTTTCCGGCACCACGCCACAGGTCGCGCAGTGAATCACCGGGATCGGGCAACCCCAATAGCGCTGCCGCGAAACACCCCAGTCGCGCAGGCGGTAATTCGTGACACCCTGGCCATAGCTATGCTGTTCTGCATGGGCGATGGCGGCGGCAATCGCGGCTTCGCCGGTCTGCACCGCATCGCCGGCAAAGCCGCGCACATAGTGCACGCGCTCGGATTTCATCGGCACGAAAGCCTCGGCCAAGGGGGCATCGTCGGCCCCTTCGGCTACGAAAACCGACGTGATGGCCAGCCCGTATTTGGTGGCAAACTCAAAGTCGCGCGCATCATGTGCGGGGCAGCCAAAGATCGCACCCGTGCCGTAATCCATCAGGATGAAGTTGGCGATGTAGACCGGCAATTCCCAAGCAGGATCAAGCGGATGCTTGACGCGAATGCCGGTGTCCATCCCCTTTTTCTCGGCGGTTTCCAGCGCCTCGGCTGACGTGCCAACGCGGCGGCAATCGGCCACAAAGGCGGCAATCTCGGGGTTGGTCGCCTCCAGCGATTTTGCCAGCGGATGATCGGGCGAAATGGCGGCGAAAGATGCTCCCATCAGCGTATCGGGCCGCGTCGTGTAAACCTCCAGCTGGTCAAAGCCCGCGGGCGCACCAACCGTCGAGAATGCAAACTGCAGACCGCGCGACTTGCCGATCCAGTTGGCCTGCATGATCCGGACCTTTTCGGGCCAGTTGGTCAGACCATCCAGCGCGTCCAGCAATTCGCCGGAATAGTCGGAGATGCGGAAGAACCACTGCGTCAGCTCGCGCCGTTCCACCGGGGCGTTCGACCGCCAGCCCTTGCCGTCGATCACCTGTTCATTGGCCAGAACGGTCATATCGACCGGGTCCCAGTTCACCACGGCGGCCTTGCGGTAGACCAGCCCCTTTTCCATCATGTCGATGAACATGGATTGCTGCTGCCCGTAATACTCCGGGTCGCAGGTGGCAAATTCGCGGCTCCAGTCAATCGACAGACCCAAGGGCTTCATCTGCGCGCGCATGTCCGCGATGTTGCCATAGGTCCAGTCCTTGGGGTGGCCGCCGCGTTCCATGGCAGCATTCTCGGCGGGCATGCCGAAGGCATCCCAGCCCATCGGGTGCAACACCGAAAACCCCTGCGCAGCCTTGTAGCGCGCCACCACATCGCCCATCGTGTAGTTGCGGACATGGCCCATGTGGATGCGCCCCGACGGATAGGGGAACATCTCAAGCACGTAATACTTTGGCTTTGCCGGATCGCGCCGCGCGGCGAAAACCGCTGCATCCTCCCAGACCTTTTGCCATTTGGGTTCAATCTGGCTGGGCTCGTAGCGCGACATGTCTGACCTCCGGGTATCACGCGCGGAATTACACCGATGCAGCAGGAAACGTCCAGTGGTCAGGCAAAGACCTGTTGGCCAAGGGCGCTGTCACATGGATGGGATGCAGGTTGGCGGCGCAAAGGCTTGCGCCACGCGCCGGTCGATGCCTTGGCAAGGCCCGCCGTTGACCGCTTACAGCTTGCTGTCCTGAATCCGCAACTGGCGCGCGCGCGTCAGGATCGCATCCTCGATCGCGCGGGATGTTTCGGCCGATGCCGCCCCGCCGCCGCGCGTCTGCAAGGCCACGCGCAAGGACCGCGCATCCAACGCGGGGTCCTGCACATAGATCGTGGCGCGATAGGCCCGGCCACCACCGGGTGGCGCGCCATAGCCTGTCACGATAACACCGGTGAACGGGTCAACCGATTCAATCGGCAGGAAATTCAGAATATCCAGCGACGCCTGCCACAGATACTTGTTGACCTCGACCGTGGTGTTCGGATCGTCCGAGTTGCGGAACAGATCAAACAGGGTGGACCCCTGATCGTCCTCGCCGCGGGCACGGGCCAATGCCTCGCGCTGCGCATCGGCGCGTTCCTTGTTGGTGATCTGGTCGGCCGTGGGGATGCCCGAAGACCGCCGGAACAGGCCGCTGTCGCCGCTGGCAAAGCCGCCACCGCAACCAGCAAGCGCGACTGTCAGCCCCGCGATCATCGCCATCTTTGCCAGACGGTGAACCTGCATACGCGCCCCCGTAATCATCTTATTGGCTGTCTAGCCTAGGGGGCTTTGCGTGCCAAGGGCTTTCGCGCGGAGCGTTCCGTGGGCTGCGACATGAACCTGTGGCATTGCTGCACCACGCATTCCGGCATTTCCCCGGCGATTGCGGTCATCATTGCAATCCAAGGCCCGCGGGTGGAAAAACACTTTATTCCTGCTGCGGATTCCCCTGCAGCGGGGCTTACCTTGAGGAAAGAGGGAATAACATGAAAAAAGTTCTTCTCGCGACGACCGTTCTGGCGATGTCCGCCACCGTCGCCGCTGCTGAAGTCGCTGTGACCGGCGAAGCTCGTCTGGGCGTGGTTTACAACGGAAACACGGCAGCGCCGGATTCCAAGGCAAAGTTCACGAGCCGTGTGCGTGTGAAGTTTGCTGGCTCGGGCGAAACCGATGGCGGCCTGTCGTTCGGCTTCGCGGTTCGCGCTGACCAGAGCGGTCAGGGCAACACTGCAAACGACGACTCGACCGTGTTCATCTCGGGCGCATTCGGCAAGCTGACCTTCGGTGACAACGACACCGCAGCAAACGCTCTGGTTGGCCATGTCAACGCGATCTCGCTGACCGGTCTGGGCGACAACAACGAACTCGGCTACATCGGCCAGACCGACACTTCGGTTCTGTACGAATACACCACCGGTGGTCTGACGTTCGCTCTGTCGGCTGGCCAGTTGGGCACCACCGACGCAACCTCGGTTGCTGTGAAGTATGCCGTTGACGGCTACTCGGTTGCTCTGGGCTACGAACAGGCGAAAGTTCTGGGCGTGAAAGACGACCAGCTGTCGCTGGCTGGCGAAGCCACGTTCAGCAACTTCACGGTCAAGGCTGTGATCGCTGACCGCAAGTCGACTGGCAAGACCCAGTATGCTCTGTCGGGCACCTACAAGATGGATGCTCTGTCGGTCAGCGCGTTCTACGCCAACAAGGACTTCAAAGCTGGCGGCGCGACCGTCAAGTCGAACGCCTATGGCATCGGCGCTTCCTATGACCTCGGCGGCGGCGCGACTGTTGTCGGCGGCATCCAGAAGGTCAAGGGCCTGAAGGCACGTGCAGACTTCGGTGTGTCGATGAAGTTCTGATCTAACCGATCAGATGGTTTGAAAGAGCGGGCCTTGTGCCCGCTCTTTTCTTTTTGGTGACATCACGATTGTTTTGTTTTGTCTGGCCAGACAGTCAGGCGGTAACCGAACCACTGTTCACGCCAAACGGCGAAAGCAGATTGATTTTACATAAAAATTTGACGAATTGCCCGGCGATGACCTACGATCGTCGACGTAGTGCCATCCTTATGGAACAGATCAGATCATGGAATTCCTGTTGCTGCTTTTGCCTGCCCTTCTTTTGGGTGCCCTCGGGTCGGGTGGCGGGTCTGATGACGAACCCCCACCTGCCCCGGAACCAGAGCCCGAGGCTGACGGCAACATCATCCTTGGCAATGACGGCATCAACGCCCTCAACGGCACTTCGGTGGCTGACCTTGTGCTGGCAGCGGGCGAAGAAGATTTCGTGACCGGTGGCGAAGGCAATGATGTGATCGCCGGTGAAAGCGGCGAAGATGATCTGTCGGGCGGCAATGGCAACGACCTGATCCTTGGCGGCGGCAACAACGATACGATCGACGGCGATGGCGGAAACGATGCCCTGTTTGGCGGGGCCGCCAATGACAGCGTGTCGGGTCTGGGCGGCAATGACATAGTGGTGGGCGGCACAGGGGCCGATTCCCTGTTTGGCGGAACCGGGTCCGACCTTGTGTTCGGCATCGACCAGTTGCCCGAAGATTTCTACAGCCCCGCTGAACTGGCAGAATTCCGCAGTGGCATTGACCGCGTTTTCCCCGAGGCGACCAACCCCCAGGTTGATCGCGTGATCAACGAGTTGAACAACTGGACCGGCACCACAGGGGCAGACAGCCTGAACGGTGGTGCGGGCGTTGATCTGTTGTTGGGCGATCTGGGCGACACCATGACCGGCGGCGATGGCGACGACATCTTTTCCACCGCCGTTGTGGCCAATAACCCCGCCGCCACCACCGTGACGGATTTTGTGCCGGGTGCCGATGAGATCGTCATCCTTGTGGCCAACCCGTCCACGGCGGTGTTGACGCTGGACGCATCAAGCCCGGCGGCCAATACACTGGTGCGGGTGAACGGTGTTGTGGTTTCTGTCATTCTTGGCATTCCACCTTCGGCTTTGACGACCGACGCAGTGCGGCTGGGGCAACTCTGACACCCCCCTCCCGCTGGCCGGACCTTTGCGCTAGGGTGGCCCGACCCCAGCGCAGGAAGCCCGCATGTCACTATCCCTGATTGCCGCCCGTATTGCTGCCGCCGAATCTGCCGCAGGCCGCGTGGCCGGATCAGTGCGACTGATCGCGGTGTCAAAGGTGCAGCCGTTGGAGCGGGTGCAGGCAGTGCTGGATCAAGGCCACCGCGTCTTTGGTGAAAACTATGTGCAAGAGGCGCTTGGCAAATGGCCTGCAGTGCGCGACCGTTACGGCGCAGTCGACGTGCATATGATCGGCCCGTTGCAGACCAACAAGGCCAAGGTGGCGGTGGAACTGTTTGATGCGATTCACACGGTGGACCGCCCGTCCTTGGCCGAGAAACTGGCCAAGCTGGCACAGGCGCGCGGCACGTCACCGCAGATGTTCATTCAGGTGAACACCGGGCTTGAGCCGCAAAAGGCGGGCATCCTGCCAGACGCAGCAGATGATTTTATTGCCGCCTGCCGCGCCATGGACCTTCCGTTGCAGGGCCTGATGTGCATCCCGCCCGAGGGGGAGGAGACCGCGCCGCATTTCCGGATGCTGGCCGAACTGGCAGCGCGCAACGGGCTTTCGGGCCTGTCGATGGGGATGAGCAGCGATTTTGAGGCGGCCATTGCCCATGGCGCCACCCATATTCGTGTGGGCAGCGCCATTTTCGGCGCGCGCGACTATGCCGCCCAGTGACCGGCCTGACGGATCAGGTCAGCCAGACCCGCGCATAGGGTGGCAGGGCGATGTTGCCGTGGTGTGCGACAACCGCCTGATCAGACAACGCATCATGCATATGTGTCACGCCCATTGACCGCGCCCAGCCTTCGGGCAGGTGCTGCCAGGTTTCGGTAAAGTTGAACATGCACAAGACAGGCCCGGTCGGCGCAACCCGCACAAAGGCAAACACCCCGCTGTTGCCGGTTTCGACTACCCGCGTCCCATAGCCCGCGTGCAGGGCTGGCGTTGCCTTGCGCCGCGCCAGAATATGCTTGGTGCCGGCAAAGACGCGCTGCGCCGGTGTCTCCCCTTCATGCCGCGTGGCGGCCTTGTCCCAATCCATGCGCGGGCGATGCACCCAGCGGCTGTCATGTGCGTGTTCCTTGACCGACAGATAGCCGTAGTCGTTCAGCAGGGCCAATTCGTCGCCCATATAGATCAGGGGAATACCGCCAAAGGCCGCGATCAGCGCATGGCCCATCAGAATGCGTTGCACCGCATGTTCTACCTCGGCCGGATCGCGCGCCTTTTCCAGCCCGGCGAGTGAGGCAAAGCTGCCGGAAATCCTCTTGTCGCCGGTGGCCTCATTCACCTGAAACAGCGCCCCTTGGGCAAAGGAACCGGGAAAGCCACCTTCGTAGAAATCGGACAGAAACGCCCGGTGCCCGGAGCCAGAGATGCCCATGGCTGCGGCATCCTCATCGGTCACAGCCCAGCCGATATCATCGTGGCAGCGGATGTAAGTGGCATAGGTTGCATTCGTTAGTGTTTCGGGAAAGTGGGCGCGGATCACATGCGCCATCAATCGCACATCGCGGGTGGCCAGCGATGACCAGAACTGCACCATCAGGCTGTTGTGATAGGCAAGGTTGCCTTCCTTGCCGTCATGCTTGCCGCGCCCCAGATAGGGCAACATTTCGGCTGGGGCGACGATGGCCTCCTCCAGATGCAGCACGGCGGGTGAGGCGATGCGCGAACAGGCCCGCAAAGCCTGCAGCAGCATGTGAACCTCCGGCTCTGACTGGCAGCGCGTGCCCATGCGCTTCCACATGAAGGCAACGGCATCCAGCCGAAGGATGTTCACCCCGCGGTTGGCAAGGAACAGCATGATGTCGACGATCTCAAGAAACACCTGCGGGTTGGCCCAGTTCAGGTCCCACTGATGTTCGTTGAAGGTAGTCCAGACCCATTTGCCGAAATCGGGGTAATGGGTGAAATTGCCCGGCGCATTGTCGGGAAACACCTCGACCAGCGTGCGCTCATACTGCCGGGGCAGGTCGGGCGTATCAAACATCAGGTAATAGTCCTGAAACTTGACATCGCCATTTGCTGCCTTTTTCGCCCAGGCGTGTTCCTTGGCGGTATGGTTCAGCACCAGATCGACACACAGCGAAATGCCACGCGCGCGCAGGGCGGCGGCGACCTCTTCAAACTCGGCCATCGTGCCATAGGAGGGGTTGATCTGGCGGTAATCCATCACCGAATAGCCGCCGTCACTGTCGCCGGGCCGTGGTTTCAGGCAGGGCATGAAGTGGACATAGCTGACCCCAAGGTCTTGCAGGTAATCCAGCTTGTCCAGAACACCCTTCAGGTTGCCGGCGAAACGGTCGATGTAAAAGACATAGCCAGCCATGTCTGACCGCTGAAACCAGTCCGGCTCCAGATCGCGGCGCAGGTCCAGCAACTTCAACTCGGCCGGCCGCTGTGCCCAAGCCGTGCGAAGCGTTTTCAGCAAGGCCGCCTTGAAGGTGGCATAGGTGGGAAGCTGCCCATAAAGCGCATCCAGCATGGGCCAAAGATCAGGGGCCGAGCGTTCAAGACGCAATGCAAAAATGTCGTCATCCGTGGATGGCGCCGCTTTGGCCATGGTTATCCTCCCTGTTCCTCGGGCAGGATAGGGCTTCCAAAGCGGTTTGGAAAGGGTTTCCTTAGCTGTTGTCTTGGGCTTAGCCGCAGATCACCAGCCGGGTTTCATGCCGGATGCGGGGCGCGATCCACAACAGGTCTGCGCGGGCAAAGGCCACACAGCCCGCCGTCGGAATGCGCGGGCCGCGCCATGTGTGCACAAAGATGGCAGAACCGCGCCCCGGCACCGCTTCGGGCCAGTTCCAATCGGTCAGCAGGACCAGATCATACAGAGGGTCCGCCCGCCACAACCGCTCATGGCTGAACGTATGGGGCAGGCGCACCATCATGTTATAGTCCGGGTCGCGCGGATCATCCGACCAGCGGTCGGCATGGCTGACGGGCAAGGCCCAGTCGGCTGGCGGTGTCAGGCGGGCCGGGTTGAACAACATGCCCACCAGCCGATGCGTGCCAGCAGGCGTCGCACCATCGCCTTCGCGTTTCTTGCGCGCGGGCACAATGCCGCCGCGCCCGAAGGAACAGGGAAACGACCGCCCCATGAACCGCGCGCCCTGCCGCGTCACCACGATATCGCTTGGCTTCACAGCATATGCCCCGATTTTGCGGCCTTGGTGGCCAAATACTCGGCGTTCTGCATCGTGCGGCCCACCTTCAGGGGCACCCGTTCCACCACAGATAGACCGCAGCCTTCCATCATCGCAATCTTGCGCGGGTTGTTCGTCAGCAACCGCACGCTGGAAAACCCCATCCGGCGCAGAATATCGGCACCGATCCGGAAATCACGCTCATCATCCTCGAACCCAAGGCGGTGGTTGGCCTCGACCGTGTCAAACCCTTGGTCCTGCAGCGAATAGGCGCGCATCTTGTTGGCCAGCCCGATCCCGCGCCCTTCCTGATTAAGGTAAAGTAGCATACCGGCACCCTCTTCACCCATTTGCATCAGCGCCGCGCGCAACTGCGGGCCGCAATCGCATTTCAGGCTGCCCAGAACATCGCCAGTGAAACAGGCCGAATGCAGCCGCGCCAGAACCGGCGCGTCACGGTCCGGGCGACCGATCTCGATGGCATAGTGTTCCTCGGTGCCGTCCTCGGGGCGAAAGATATGCACGCGCCCCGCCTGCGAGGCAACCATGGGCACGCGCGCCGATGTCACCGCATGCATCGGCGACAGGTCATTCAGCACCGGGGCCACTTCGGCCAGGGGCAGAAAGGTCAGCGCATCACGCGCCGCTGCTGCAAAGCCGTCAGGCACCGGCACCAAAAGTGCCGCCGGCAACAGATGCGCCGATTTCACCAGTCGGATGGCGGCCCGGTGCAGATCGGCCGATCCGTCGCGCAAAGATCGCAGCGGCCCCTTCAATGGCATCCGCAGATCATCGGCCGGGTCTGCCAAGGCCCGCAGCCATGCTACATCCGCCTCGGCCGGAACCGCCAGCCTTGCCAGATCATCATCATAGGCGCGGGCTTTCAGCGTTTCGGCCCGGCGCACCGTAATCGCAAGTTCGGGCGTGCCAACATCGCGCAGCGCCGCGAGTCGCGCCTGATTCAGCGACTCCACCGCCACCGCCAAAGCTGCGCGCCCCTCTGCCGCCAGAACGACGGGCACACCCATGCGCAGATCGCCCCGCGCACGGTTCAGCCGTTCTGTGATGGTCGGGGCAAGGGGCATCGTCGTCTCCGTTCGCTCCCTCTCTACTCCCGGCATGGCCGAATTGAAACATATCCCCAACAGGCGACACGTCCGCGTGAGGCATCCGTTGCAATTCTTGCAGCAGCCGTGATCGCGCCGCATGTCTTGATCAGACAACCACGGAGAGTTTGATGGCCGGACTTCGCAAGATCCTGTTGGTCGATGATGATGATGACCTGCGTGAAGCACTCAGCGAACAACTGGTGATGACCGAGGACTTCGACGTGTTCGAAGCCCGCACCGGTGCCGAAGGCATGGATAAGGCAAAGGCCGCCATCTATGACCTTGTGATTCTCGATGTGGGCCTGCCCGATACCGATGGCCGCGAGTTGTGCCGCCGCATGCGCAAGCAGGGTGTCAAATGCCCGATCCTGATGCTGACCGGCCATGACACCGATGCCGACACGATTCTGGGCCTTGATGCCGGCGCCAATGACTATGTCACCAAGCCGTTCAAATTCCCTGTTCTGCTGGCCCGCATCCGCGCGCAACTGCGTCAGCACGAACAATCTGAAGATGCCGTGTTCCAACTTGGGCCCTACACGTTCAAACCGGCACAGAAATTGCTTCTTGATGAGCGTGAGAAGAAAATCAGGTTGACCGAGAAGGAGACGAACATCCTCAAGTATCTGTACCGCGCGCAATCGGGCGTCGTCGCCCGTGACGTGCTGCTGCACGAGGTTTGGGGTTACAACGCCGGGGTAACAACCCATACGCTTGAGACGCACATCTACAGGTTGCGCCAGAAAATCGAGCCTGATCCCTCGAATGCGCGCATTTTGGTCACAGAAAGCGGCGGATATCGACTGGTCGCCTAACGTCCTATTGTCGCCGCATTCATCAATCATATACCTTTAGGGTTGAGATTGATGACATTTGGTTCCCCTTGTCGTGTCGGGGTTATGGCACGGCACCTCCCTGTTGGACCTGGCCGGGCTTTATGCCCGGCCTTTTTTTGGCCTGCGGGTTTCAATCGAAAGTTGAACGAACTTTTTCCGAAATCATGGCCTTTGCGCGGAACCATTCGGTCCGCCGTGCGTTTTCACAGCACTTCCCTGTCGAACCTTGCCCGGGCGAATGTCAGATCGGCCGCGCCCGGGCTTTTCTTTGCGCCGCCCCAAGGCTAGTCTCCGCCCCTGCAACAGGAGCGCGCGATGACCTTCACCCTTGCGACTTGGAACATCAACTCTGTCCGCCTGCGCGAAGGTCTGGTGGCCCGCCTGATGGCGGAGGAGATGCCCGATATCCTGTGCCTGCAGGAATGCAAAAGCCCCGTCGAGAAAATCCCGACCGAGCAATTTCAGACGCTGGGATACCGCTACATCGTCGCCCGCGGGCAAAAGGGCTACAACGGCGTCGCCATCTTGTCGAAACTGCCGCTGATGGATGCGGGCGAAAAGGATTTCGCGGGTCTTGGCCATGCGCGACACGTTGCGGCCCGGCTGGAAAATGGCGTGACCATCCACAACTGCTACGTCCCGGCTGGCGGAGACATCCCCGACCGTGAGGAGAATGCCAAATTCGGCCAGAAGCTCGACTTCCTGACTGAGATGCGAGACCATTTCCACTGGGAACGCCCGGACCGCGCCATTCTGGTCGGCGATCTGAACATCGCCCCCCGCGAAGATGATGTCTGGAACCACAAGGCCCTGCTCAAGATCGTCAGCCACACCCCGGTCGAGGTCGAACATCTGGCGCAGGTCCAATCCTCCGGCGCTTGGGTCGACATCACCCGGCAGGATATCCCGGACGGCCCGCTCTACAGCTGGTGGTCCTATCGTGCCCCTGATTGGGACAGTGCCGACAAGGGCCGCAGGCTTGATCACATCTGGGCCACGCCCGACATCGCCACCGCAGCGCATTCCAGCCGTATCCTGCGCGTCGCCCGCGGGTGGGATCAACCCTCCGATCACGTCCCGGTCTTTGCCACCTTCGATCTTTAAGGTCTTCCCCTTCTGCAAATATCCCGGGGGTCCGGGGCAGAGCCCCCGGCCTTTGGCGAAAGACTTGTCATGGTCAAAGTGTCCCGCCGAGGTCAGCGCCCGCGGGTAAAACCCGGCCCGCCCCGGCGCAGCTTCACCGCCAGCGTGACCGCAGAATAGCTGAAAAATCCGGCCGGATCGCGCAGGGCAAGCCGCACCAGAGTTGCTAGGCCAAGGGGCGGTTTTCCCTCGCGCGCCAAAAGGCCGGGAAACGCCTTGTGCAGTTGGGCCACACCGGCATTCTGCCGCCGCCGCACGCGCGTCAGGGCCGCGAATCCTTCGATCATCGGCCAGTCATAGAAATCGGCCACCTGCACCCGTTCTTCTGGCGCAAACTGCAACCGCACAAAGGTGTCGTCCGAAATCAGGTCTGGAAACTCGCCCCAGCGCGCCCGCCCGGCCGCGTTCACGGCGAACAGCCCATAGCCGGGGGCGATGCTGCGATTGAACGGCAGGCGCTGCCAGAACCGCGCATAGGCCCGGGTCACCGCGCTTTCGGCGCGCGGAATGCGGGGGGTACCACCGACATAGCGCGCCATGCCCGTCTCAAGCGCGGCTTTCATCGCGCTCAGAATTCCCGGCGACAGGGTGACATCGGCATCCAGATACACCCGGTTCGGCCAGGTGGCCGCAGCATCACCGGCGTTCAGCGCGGCCGGCTTTGACCCCTGCGCAAGGTCAATCACTGTCAGTGCCCAACCTGCGGCAGCGGCCGTGGCGGCCATGTCCCGCGCAACCCCTGCAGTGCGGTCATGGCAGCCGTTGGCCACCACGATCACCTCCCCGGTCGCGCCCTGTGACGCAAAGACCGAACTAAGGCACGCCCCGATCAGGCGTTCCTCGTTCGAAGCCGGAACAATGACACTCAGCACGCGGTGCATCCCTTTGCCAACACCTGCCAGCGCGGGTTGTCATCACCCAGATGCCGCAACGCGCCCCAACTGCCCCACTTTGACGGCGCCGCAACATCGACAAAAGCCATGAACGGCGCATCAGTGGTCTTGGCCCATCCCTCCATCATCTGCGCGTAAAGCGCAGCCATGGCGGGCGCATAGTTCAAGTCCTGAAAAAAGCGGGTCAGCGCCGCATCATCGACAGCCCCACCCATGCCCACCACATGCGTCCCCCCTTCATACATCATCAGGGTCAGCCCGTTCTTCTTGGCCACGGCGGCATGATGGGGCAGGGTGCGTGTCAGCCAGTCGGCCACGCTGTCTGCCGGATCACCCGTCAGGGCACCATTTGACAGCTCTTCGGCGGCCATGGCGATGGCAGTATCATGCTGGCGTGCGGCGATAAGGTCGGCCAGCGCCGTGCCGGAAAGTCCCAGTGCCTCCCCCGCCTTTTTCGCCTCGGCCTCGGATTGCTTCAGCAGGTCGCGAACCATCGCCACTTTGCCCTCGCTGCCCAGCATCCCGCTGAAATAGCCGGTGATGGCATAGGCATCAAACCGGGTGGCGGGTGCGGGTCGGCCTTCGGCGATGACGTCCGGCGCCTGCAGGATCTGTTCTTCCAGCCCCAGCCATCCGGTCTGGGTGGCAATCACCCGCACCAGACGGTCCTTTGCCGCGTCGCCATAGGCGGCGGTCCAGATATCGGCCACCTCGGCCGCGCGGAGGGCGTAAAACTGCACCCACGTGGACTCGCGCCCCCATCGCGCCTTGCCCTGCGCCTCGGCCCAGCCCGCCTGTGCGAATTGCCAGTTCCAGACCTCGTTCGAATACTCCACATGCGCTTTCAGGCCCGGTTTCAACCCGTCGCGCGCCGCTTCGGCATAGGCCCGCACCAGCGCGTCATCGGCCAGATGCGGCATGGTGAACCACGGGTCAGCGTTCAACGTATTGGCCAGTTCGATCATCACCTCGACCGGCACGCCAATCCGCGCCCAAGTATAGTCGGCTGTTTTCGGGCGGTCATCCAAGCTGACCAGCGGCGAGTCATTTGTCTTCATCCAGTCCATCAGGCGAATGGTCTTGACCCCCCTGATCCGGTCCAGCCAGTCAGGATTGAACCATTGGCCTTGCGCCAAAAGCGCCGCACGGTCCTGCCGCACCACGATAATGTCGCGGATCGGATCATCGCGGTCGATGGCGTCCAGCGTGACAATCACGCTGCCTTCGCCGGGCGTATAGTCAAAGATCACCTGCCCGTCGCTTTGCGCCACCACTTGCGCGCGCCCTTCCACCCGCAGGCTGCCCCTGCCTGCATGGGTCAGCAGATAGCGGCCCGCCACGCCAAGGGCATTTGCGGGCAAATCGGTCAGGAACAGGGCCGAAATCCCGGTCAATTCGGGGGGCATCGCCTTTGGCCAGCCGTTCGCATCCAGATAGCCTGCACTTTCCAACTTGGCATGGTCCCAGCCGCCAAACTGTCCGGGCAGGTGACCCGTCCATTCGCGCGACGTTTTCATCACATCCAGAAACGGCTGTTGCACCGTCCAGTCGGCAACTCCGTTCAGACCAAGCCCAAGGTTGGGGTTGGTGACGGGCGTCAGGCCCGCAGGCAAGGCCGCGACCGGGGCGTCGGGCAATGGTGCGTCCACTTTGGCTGGATCAGCCGGCGCTGTGGCAGTTGTATCCATGGCTGGCGTGGCCGTGGCCTCATCTGTCTGGGCGGCGTCAGATGCGTTTGCTGGTTCCGCCGCCATGGCCTCGGAGGTATCATCCACAGGCGGTGTTTCTGGCGCTTTTGCCTGTTGCGGCGCCGGGGCGGGGGTATAGCCCGAAACGGTCTCCCACGCGATCGTTTGCAGCGCCGCAGCGGTTGCTTCATCAATCACCGCATCGCGGCTTTTCCAACTGCGGGTCAGCTTTGCGGGCAGGCCTTCGGGCGAAGTTCCGGTCAGCGCCGCAAGATGCACCAGCGCCACGAAATAGACCCCACGGTCCGACAGGTGGATGTCGTCGGAAAAGAACGCATCCATGGAAGAAATCCCCGGCACCTTGCCGGCGTCAACCGCATCGGCAAGCCGTGCCATCGCCTGCCCCGCTGGGATCAGCGTCACGCCCACCGCACCCTTGGCCTCGGCGTCGCGGATGGCCCCTTCCCACAGGGGCAGGTCGGCTGTCAGACGTTCCCGCCATGGCACGCCTGCGCCGGGATCACCCGCCATTTCGGTGCCAGGGCCTGATTTGCGGCTGTGCCAGACCTCATACAAGTATACCCGCACCTCGGGGTTCGCCTCACGCGCCAGCCCGGCAAAGGCAGCAATCTGGCCCGGTGTGTCGTTCCATTGCAGTTGCGCGGCCAAGGGAACCGCCTCGTTCAGGATCAGCGCCCGCGTGCTACCCTTGGCCAGTTCGGCGCGGGCATCGACACCTTCGCCCGAGGAGGCGTTTTCAAAGCTGAACTTCAGCGGCGCGCCGTTGATCACCTGCGCGGCCACTTCGGCGGGCTGCTGCATCTGCCGCAGGCCCGCCTCGACCAGAACCGGCAGGTCAGGCCCGACAAGGCTGTTGCCCACAAAAAGAATGTCCGTCAGCACAGAAAGCATATTCATAACACCACCCTAACCGCCCGAAACACCTGTCAGAGCATAGCTTGTCACGACCTCCCAGACTATCGTTTGCAGGGCCTGCGCTGTTTCTGGCGCGAGAGGCGTGGCCGGCGTGCCATCGGCACGGGTCAGGGCCGAGGGCAAACCAACCGGAGAGCGGTGGTAAAGAACCGCATAATGCGTCAGCGCCATCAGATAGGCCCCGACATCGTTGAAATGAATCGGGTCCGGGGCACCCTCGGCATCGCGGGCGAAAAGGTCGGTGCGGTCTGACAGGCCGGGTACGGCCCCTGCCTCGATCTTTGACACGGCGGCGGCCATAACCTGACCCCCGGGAATGACATGGATGGTGCCGATCTCACCAAATGCCTTGGCCCCGCGCAAAAGATCGCCTTCCCAATGTACCACGCGGTCAACGGCGATCCGGTCTTCCCAGCCCGCGGGGTCATCCAGCCGATGCCATGTTTCATAGAGATACACGCGCGCATCGGGGCGCGCCGCGCGAATACGCTTTACCCACAGGGCAAGGTGGCGTGGACTGTCGAAATAGCGGATGGCATCGCGCAATTCGACCATCTCTGTCAGCACCACAACCGGATAGTCGCCACTGTCCACGGCCTCCAGCGCGGGGCGAAAGGTGGCGTGGGTGTTTTCCTCGGCAAAGCCCGGCACGTCGCCGTCCCAATGCCCCTTCAGGGTGGCGCCCCAGCCCAACTGGCTTGCGTGGTCGTGCTGCGCCAGTTGCGCCAGCATGGCCGGCATGTCGCGGCCCACAAGGCTGTGGCCCAGATGATAGACGGCAAGCGCCCGATCGGGCGGCGTCAGCGGCTGGGCATAATGGCGGGCAAGGGCGGCTTCGGAAATGCGCGCGGGGGTCAGGCTGACCCAGATGCCCGCCGCCAGAACCGCCACCCCAGCCAATACTGATGCCGCAAGACCACGTCGCATCGCCGCTTTACTCCCCTTTGCCTGCGCTGATATCTGGTAATCGTAACCACCAAAGACCAGATGGGGCCGCTAGTGCTGAGCTTTCTTTTGACCCGCCAAAGCCAGCCCCGTGCCCGGTTCTATCGGGTCGAGGTGGCCTATAACCTGTTCGGGGAATACTCGGTTACCCGCGAATGGGGGCCGGCCGGGCGGCAGGGACACCACCTGCTGGTCTGGTTTTCGAACCTGCGCGACGCCTGTCTGGCCGCTGAACGGTGGCGCAAGCGGGCGATGCGGCGGGGCTATCATCAGGAAGGATTGCAGCCATGACCCATCTGTGGGTGCGTGCAGAACAACGTCCGAACGAAGAGCGCGTCGGGCTGACACCCCAAGGTGCCGCCGCGCTGATCAAGGCGGGTATCCGCGTCTCGGTCGAGCGGTCTTCGGTGCGCGCCATTGCGCTGGATGGCTATGTCGCGGCCGGATGCGAAATTGTGGCTGAAAACCTGTGGCCCGATGCGCCTGCCGATGCGGTGATTTTTGGGCTAAAGGAACTGCCCGATGATGGCACACCCCTGCGGCATCGTCACATCATGTTTGGCCATGCCTACAAGGGGCAACCGGCGGGGCAGATCTTGTTGAAACGCTTCAAGGCGGGCGGCGGGACGCTGTATGATCTGGAGTATCTGGTGAATGAGGCGGGGCGCCGCGTGGCGGCCTTTGGCTATTGGGCCGGGTTTGCCGGGGCAGCAATCAGCCTGAAATGCTGGGCCGCGCAACAGCGGGGCGAACTGGCCGGGCCGATTGCAAAATATCCGGGCAAACAGGCCCTGCTGGACGATCTGGCGCGCGAACTGAGCGCATCACCACGCCCGCGCGCCATCGTCATCGGCGCATTGGGGCGCGTGGGCACCGGGGCGTCGGATCTGTGCGAGGCGATGGGTGTCGCCGTCACCAAATGGGACATGGCCGAAACCGCCAGCGGCGGCCCGTTTCCGCAGGTGCTGGAGCATGAGATTTTCCTGAACTGCATCCTGGCCCGCCCCGGCTGCCCGGTCTTTGTGCCCGCCTCGGCCCTGACGGCCCCACGGCTGTTGCGCGTGATCGGCGACATCGCCTGCGACCCCACGTCGGATTTTTCACCGATCAAGGTCTATGATCGCGCCACGGACTGGGATGCCCCGGCCCTGCGGGTGCATGAGGCCCCGATGCTGGACGTAACGGCGATTGATAACCTGCCGTCCCTGCTGCCGGTGGAAAGCAGCGAAGATTATGCTGCGCAATTGCTGCCCAGCCTGCTGGACCTCACGGACCTGTCCGCAGGGGTCTGGGGGCGCGCCAAGGCCGAGTTCGACCATCACAAAGCCAACATCTGAGGGGAGCGCAAATTTCTTCAAAGAAATTTGTCAAAAATCTTTGAAGATTTTTGTTCCCGGACCAATCGTTCAGAGGAGAACTTCACATGACAATCCATTGGTGCGGCACGGGGCTGTCATCGGTTCCGGGCCTGCGGCGGCTGATCGAGGGCGGTCACCAGGTCACCGTCTGGAACCGGACAGTCGACAAGGCGCGCGAGGCCGTCGGCGACATCTGCCCCGATATCCGCGCTTACAGCCTTGAGGCGCTGACTGCCGCGCTGCAACCCGGTGACATTGCCGTTTCAATGTTGCCCGCCGACCAGCACGTGGCCATCGCCACGGCGTGTCTTGGTGCGGGGGCGCATTTCGTCTCGTCCAGCTACATCGCGCCCGAAATGCGCGCGCTGGATCAGGGCTTTCGCGAGGCTGGGCTGGTCAGCTTTAACGAAATCGGGCTCGACCCCGGCATCGACCACATGATGGCACATGATCTGGTGGCGCGCTATCGCGCCAGCCCGGCCTATCATGCGGACAACATCCTCAGCTTTACCAGCTATTGCGGCGGCGTGCCCAAGATTGCCAACCCGTTCCGCTACAAGTTTAGCTGGGCACCCTTGGGCGTGCTCAAGGCCTTGCGCTCGCCCTCGCGGTCACTGCGCAATTTCAGCGAGTTGCGCGTGCAGCGCCCTTGGGATGCGATCACCACCTATGACGCCCCTTTGCCGCAGCCGGAAACCTTTGAGGTTTATCCCAACCGCGATTCCTATCCGTTCCTGCAGGATTATCGCTTTGATGCTGACTGGAAGGTGCGCGATTTCGTGCGCGGCACCATTCGCCTGAATGGCTGGGCCGAGGCATGGGCGCCGGTGTTCCGCGAGATTGAAACGCTGGAGGGGCCAGCGGGTGATGCGCGTCTGGCCGAAATGGCTGCCGAATTCGTCAGAGACAACTCTTATGCCCCCGGAGAGCCGGACCGTGTGGTGCTGTTCGTCACGCTGAAGGCGGAACATGACGGCCAGCCCGTGTTCCACGAAACATGGGCAATGGACGCCTGGGGCGATGCACGCGGCACGGCGATGGCGCGGCTGGTGTCGGTGCCGGTTTCGCTGGGCATCGAATCGATTCTGAACCGTGAGGTTCCCGCCGGTGTCCACCCGGCGCCGCATGATCCACGGCTGATTGCCCGCTGGATGGACAAGATCGGCACCCTTGCCCAATACATGGCGCGTATCGATCATCTGGCCTGATCGCACCGTTTGCCGCAAACGTGCCGGTCCGGGGTGACAGGGCCGGCCTTTTGCGGCTATGGTGGCCCCCACAAGAACCGGGAATCCGGTCGGGCAGGGCGGGCGGATCATGGCAACACGTGGCTTTGGCGCAAGTGGTGGGTGGCGGTCCCGCATCGCCGTCTGGCACGCATCGCGTGGGCCGATGGCGCAGGGCTTTACCTCATCGCCCGAGCCACGTTCGATTGGCCTGTTCGTGCGCGGGCGTCAGTTGGTGGCCGGGAACTACCTTTTTGCCGGTCATCTGATCGAGGCCCCCGGCGATGGCCTGTGGGAGATCGAGCCCCCCGATGCCGATTTTGCGACCGAAGCGCAGGGCTTTGTCTGGCTGGATGACCTTGCCGCCCTTGGCGATGCCACAGCGCGCAGCCGCGCCCAGCACTGGACACGAGACTGGATCACCCGCTTTGGGTCCGGGCGCGGGCTGGGCTGGACGCCTGACCTGACTGGGCGGCGGGTGATTCGGCTGATCCATCACGCCATCTTCTTGCTGAACGGTGCCGCACAGGCCGACTCGACGGCCTATTATGCCACCCTGACCGTGCAAACCCGCTATCTGGCCCGCCACTGGCCCAAGGCCGCACCCGGATTGCCGCGCTTTGAGGCGCTGACCGGACTGGTCTATGCCGGGTTGTCGCTGATGGGCATGGATGGTCTGGTCGAGCCTGCCGTTGCAGCGCTGGCCGCCGAGGCCGACCGAGAGGTGGATGCCGAGGGTGGTATTTCGACTCGCAACCCTGAAGAACTGCTGGAGGTCTTTACCCTGCTGACATGGGCAGGACAGGCCCTGATCGAATCCGGGCTGCAGATTCCGCCGCCC
This sequence comes from Rhodobacter sp., assembly GCA_027484145.1. Taxonomy (GTDB): domain Bacteria; phylum Pseudomonadota; class Alphaproteobacteria; order Rhodobacterales; family Rhodobacteraceae; genus Pseudotabrizicola. The sequence continues at coordinate 309,181 of JAIXUH010000013.1, read as the reverse complement.
ATTCTGGCCGCGATGGAGCGGATCGCCCCCACCTTGCGGGCGCTGCGTCATGCCGATGGGGGTCTTGCCCGGTTTCATGGAGGCGGGCGCGGGCTTGAAGGACGGCTTGATCAGGCCCTTGCCAACGCCGGGGTCAAGCCAAAGCTTGGTCATGGCCAGCACATGGGTTTTCACCGGCTTTCGGCGGGGCGCACCACAGTGATTGCCGATGTTGGCGCGCCACCCGGCGGGCGGGCGGGCGGGTCTGCCCATGCGTCAACGCTGGCGCTGGAACTGACCTCGGGGCGCAGGCCGATGATCGTGAACTGTGGTTCGGGCGGCCCGTTTGGCACCGAATGGCGGCGTGCCGGGCGGGCCACGCCCTCCCACTCCACCCTTGCGCTGGAAGGGGTGTCTTCATCGCGCTTTGGCCCGAAAAGCGGTGACGTTCTGGAAGACCGCGCCAAGGTTCTGACAGTGCGGCGCATGGCCACGGAAAGCGGCGATGGCGTTCACGCGGCCCATGATGGCTGGGCACTGACACACGGCCTGACCCATGCCCGTGATCTGGCCCTGACGAACGACGGGCGCAAGCTGGTCGGGTCGGACACGCTGATCGCGCTGAACCCGCAGGGGCGCGCGCGGTTTGAAAAGGTGCTGACGGCAACCGGGCTGGAAGGGGTGGCTTTCACGATCCGCTTTCATTTGCACCCCGATTGCGATGCAACGCTGGACCTTGGCGGAACGGCTGTTTCGGTTGCTTTGAAAAGCGGCGAAATCTGGGTGTTCCGGCATGATGGCTGGGCAAAACTGTCGCTGGAGCCTTCGGTCTATCTGGAAAAGGGGCGTTTGAAGCCGCGGGCCACCAAGCAGATCATCCTTTCGGGCTATGCGGCCGAGATCGAAACCCGTATCGGCTGGACCTTGGCGAAGGCTCAGGATACTCCGCTTGCCATCCGCGATCTGGACCGCGACGAACTTCCGGTCCCCCTCTGACGTAAGGGCAGCCTATGACCAACCTCGTCCCCATCGGCCGCGCGCTGATCTCTGTCTCTGATAAATCGGGTCTGCTGGACCTTGCGCGCGCGCTGCACGCCCAAGGGGTGGAACTGATCTCGACAGGGGGAACAAGCGGCATGCTGCGGACAGCCGGGTTGCCAGTGCGTGACGTGGCCGATGTGACCGGGTTTCCGGAAATGATGGATGGCCGGGTCAAGACGCTGCACCCAGCGGTGCATGGTGGCCTTTTGGCGCTGCGCGATGATGACGAGCATCTGGTGGCCATGGCGGCCCATGGGATCGAGCCGATCGATCTGCTGATCGTGAACCTTTATCCGTTTGAAGAAACGGTGGCGAAGGGAGCTGACCACGCCACCTGCATCGAGAATATCGATATCGGCGGGCCTGCGATGATCCGCGCGGCGGCCAAGAACCACAGGTTCGTGGCCGTGGTGACCGACCCGTCCGATTACAAGCCGCTTTTGGACCAGATGGCCGCCCATGCCGGGGCCTGCACTCTGGCGTTCCGGCAAAAACTGGCGTTGTCGGCCTATGCCAAGACGGCGGCCTATGACACCGCCGTCAGCACTTGGCTGGCGGGCGAGATCAAGGAACCTGCCCCGCGCCATCGGTCCTTTGCCGGCAAACTGGCCCAGACCCTGCGCTATGGCGAAAACCCGCATCAATCGGCGGCTTTTTATGTGGATGGGTCAAAACGCGAAGGGGTTGCCACCGCGCGGCAGTGGCAGGGCAAGGAACTGTCCTACAACAACATCAACGACACTGATGCTGCATTTGAACTGGTGGCGGAATTCGCGCCCAAGGAAGGGCCCGCCTGTGCCATCATCAAGCACGCCAATCCCTGCGGTGTGGGGCGGGCAGGCACATTGCGCGACGCCTATCTGCGTGCATATCAATGCGACCAGACGTCGGCCTTTGGCGGCATAGTCGCGCTGAACCATCCGCTTGACGCCGAAACGGCGGAAGAGATTGTGAAGATATTCACCGAAGTGGTCATCGCCCCCGGTGCCAGTGACGAGGCGCGGGCAATCTTTGCAACGAAAAAGAACCTGCGTCTGCTGACCACGAATGGCCTGCCGGACATCCGCAAGGGCGGCTTGGCCTTCAAGCAGGTCGGGGGCGGGTTTCTGGTGCAGGACCGTGATGCCGGCTATCTGAGCGTGACCGACCTGAAGGTGGTCACCAAGCGCGCGCCGACCGAAGCTGAACTGGCCGACCTGCTGTTTGCGTGGAAAGTGGCCAAGCACGTGAAATCCAACGCCATCGTCTATGTGAGGGATGGCGCGACTGTGGGCGTGGGCGCGGGCCAGATGAGCCGCGTTGACAGCACCCGCATTGCCGCGCGCAAGGCACAGGACATGGCCGAGGCGCTGGGCTTGTCGGCGCCGATGACGAAAGGTTCGGTCGTTGCGTCAGACGCGTTTTTCCCGTTCCCCGACGGTTTGTTGACCGCAGCCGAAGCCGGGGCCACCGCCGTGATTCAGCCCGGAGGCAGCATGAACGACCAATCCGTGATCGACGCCGCAAATGACGCGGGCCTTGCCATGGTGTTCACCGGCATGCGCCATTTCCGGCACTGACCCATGCGATTGGCCGCCATCATAGCGACCGCGACCTTTGTGATTGATCAGGTCACAAAACTGGCTGTTGTGCAGGGTCTGAACCTGATCGAACGCGGCGAGATCGATGTGCTGCCGCCTTACCTCGTGTTTCGCATGGCGTGGAACCGGGGCGTGAACTTTGGCCTGTTCGCAGGCGACAGTGACGCCATGCGCTGGCTTTTGATCGGGGTGGCGCTGGTCATCTCGGTTTGGGTCTGGGTCTGGATGCGGCGGCAAAAGACCACGCGCATGATGCAGGTTTCTGCCGGGTTGCTGGTGGGCGGTGCCTTGGGCAATGTGATTGACCGCATTGTGTATGGGGCCGTGGCGGATTTTCTGAACATGTCCTGCTGCGGCATCGAAAACCCCTACGCGTTCAACGTGGCAGATATCGCGATCTTTGCCGGGGCCATCGGCCTTGTGCTGTTCACCGACGGCGGCGCGGCGCGCAAGGCAAAGCCGCCACGCGGAAAGACCCCGTGACGCGGGCGGATGATTGCGTTAAGAGAGGCAAAGACGGTTTTGGAGGCAGGCATGCGGGCAGCACGGGTAATCCTCGCGGTATCTTTCGCGGCGATGCTGGCTGGTTGCGGCAATCGTGATGCGCCGCCAGAACTGATGAACATCCGCGCAACCACTGCGGGGCCAGATGAGTTTGGCATTCTGCCACCCAAGACGCTGGAAATGCCCAAGGATCTGGCACAATTGCCCGAACCCACACCGGGCGGCGTCAACCTGACCGATCCTACCCCGCGCGAAGATGCGATCCTTGCTTTGGGCGGGCGTCCGGGTGGCGGGACGGGGGCCGACGGCGGCCTGCTGAACCACGTCAACCGATATGGCGTCAGCGGTGGTATCCGGACGACGCTGGCCGCCGAGGACCTGCAATGGCGGCGCGACAACAATGGCCGTATCCTTGAACGCCTGTTCAACGTGAACGTCTATTACCGCGCCTATGAAGACCAGTCGCTGGACCAGCACGCCGAATTGTGGCGCTGGCGGCAGCGCGGGGCACGCACCCCTTCGGCGCCGCCACCGCAAGATGGGGAATAACTCCCGCGGAGGTGGCATCGAGCGGCCTGTTGGTCACGATGCCGTAGGTGGGGCTTGATCCTTTCCAGCCAAGGCGTAGCTTTCACACGCTTGATGATTTTGGAGAAAGCGATGAGCCATCGCGCCCTTTGGGCTGCAACCTGCCTTGCGGCCCTGTCTGGTCCGGCCCTTGCAGATGATGTGACGACGTTTCAGCTGCAGAACGGGATGGATGTTGTGGTGATCGAAGATCACCGTGCCCCCGTTGTCACGCAGATGGTCTGGTATCGCACGGGCGCCGCGGATGAAACCGCAGGCCATTCGGGCATCGCGCATTTTCTGGAACATCTGATGTTCAAGGGCACGGATGATCTGGCCCCCGGCGAGTTTTCCGCCACGGTCGAGGCGCAGGGCGGCGATGATAACGCCTTTACCAGCTGGGATTACACCGCCTATTTCCAGCGCATTGCAGCGGACCGACTGGACCTGATGATGAAGATGGAGGCTGATCGCATGCGCGACCTTCAGCTTCTGGAAGATGACGTGCTGACCGAACGCAACGTGATTATCGAAGAACGCAAAAGCCGCACCGATTCAAACCCCGGTGCGCTGTTGAACGAACAAATGCGTGCGGCGCAGTTCATGAACCACCGCTATGGCATTCCGATCATCGGCTGGAAGCATGAGATCGAACAGCTTGACCGTCAGGATGCGTTCGATTTCTACAACCGCTATTACGCCCCCAACAATGCCATTCTGGTCGTGGCGGGCGATGTGACGCCTGATGCCGTGCGTGCTATGGCTGAAACGCATTACGGCCCGCTGCAACCCTCTGCGGATATTGCCCCGCGCACCCGCCCGTCCGAGCCGCCGCAACTGGCCGAGCGTCGCCTGACCTATCGCGATACACGGGTGTCAGAGCCCTATGTGACCCGCAGCTATATCGCGCCCGAGCGTGACCCCGGCGATCAGGCCGATGCGGCTGCCTTGACCATTCTGGCCGAACTTTTGGGCGGGTCTGGCACGACATCGCTGTTCGCGAGGGCCTTGCAGTTCGGCCCTGCCCCCAAGGCGGTTTACTCGACCGCTTACTATGACGGAACGTCGGTGGATGACGCGACATTTGGCATGTTGGTCGTGCCGATGCCCGATGTTCCGATGGAAGAGGCGGAAGCGGCGATGGATGCGGTGGTGGCCAAATTCCTTGAAACCGGACCGGACGCCGAAGATTTCGCCCGGATGAAGACGCAAATCCGCGCGTCTGAGATTTATGCCCGCGATAATGTCGAAGGGCTAGCCCGCAAATATGGCGAAGCCTTGGCCGTCGGTCTGACGCTTGAGGATATCAAGGGCTGGACCGCCGCGCTGGATGCCGTGACACCCGAGCAGGTGACCGAGGTTGCCCGCAAGGTGCTGAACCGTGATCGTGCCGTGACAGGATGGCTTTTGCCCAAAGAGGAACCCGCGCAATGAAGATGTTCCAAATTGCCGCGCTTTGGCTGGCCTTTGCCGCCCCGGTTCATGCCGCGATCGACATTCAGACCGTCACATCGCCCGGCGGTATCACCGCGTGGCTGGTGGAAGAACCGGGCATCCCCTTCACCGCGCTGGAAATCCGGTTCCGGGGCGGCACCTCGCTGGATGATCCGGCCAAACGCGGTGCGATCAACCTGATGACGGCGACGATTGAGGAAGGCACGGGCGATCTGGATTCGCAGGGCTTTGCCAAGGCGCGCGATTCCCTTGCCGCATCGTTCCGGTTCGACGCGGACGAGGATACGATTTCCGTTTCGGCACAGTTCCTGACCGAAAACCGGGATCAGGCGATAGACCTTTTGCGCCGCGCGATCACGGAACCCAGCTTTGACCAAGAGGCGGTTGACCGGGTGCGCGGCCAGGTTCTGGCCAACATTCGGTCTGATGCCAAAGACCCTGACACGCTGGCCAGCCGGGCCTTGCGCGAACTGGCTTTCGGCGACCATCCCTATGCGACGGCAGATGATGGCACCGCCGAAAGCGTGCAGGCGCTGACCCGCGACGACATGATCGCAGCCCACAAGGCCACCATGACCCGCGACCGCATTTACGTGGCGGCCGCTGGCAATATCTCGGCGCCCGAGCTTGGCCCGTTGCTGGACAAGTTACTGGGTGGCCTGCCTGCTACCGGAGCGGCGCTACCGGGCCGGGCCCCGATGAACCTGACTGGCGGGGTGACAGTGAAGGACTTCCCCGGCCCGCAATCGACGGTGATTTTCGCCCACGAAGGCATCAAGCGGGATGACCCTGATTTCTTTGCCGCGTCGATCCTGAACGAAGTGCTGGGCGGGGGTCGGTTTTCCGCGCGTCTGATGACCGAAGTGCGTGAAAAGCGCGGGCTGACCTATGGCATCGGCAGCTATCTGGTGGGCTACGATCAGGCAGAAATGTTGGTGGGGCAGTTTTCCTCGGCCAATGGAACGGTGGGGCAGGCCATCGCCGTGATCCGTGATAAATGGGCCCGCATTGCGAATGAGGGTATTTCCGAGGCGGAATTGACGGCGACGAAGACCTATCTGACCGGCAGCTATCCGCTGCGCTTTGATGGGAACGGCACCATTGCGTCGATCCTCGTCGGTATGCAGATGATCGGGCTTTCGCCGGATTATCCCAAAACCCGCAACGACAAGGTGAATGCCGTCACGATGGAGGACGTCAAGCGTGTGGCCAAGCGGCTGTTCCGCCCCGATGACCTGCGCTTTGTCGTGGTGGGCCAGCCCGAAGGCGTGGTGGCAACCGACTGACCGGGTTGATGGCCGCTGAATCTTTGGCCGCCGAATCTATGGCCCTTGTGGCGTGGGGATGCTAGAATTGGGGGTATGAACGCGCCCAGCCCCAATATATCCACAGATCGCCCGGTCATCCGGCAATTGGATGAGGCCGCCATCAACCGCATCGCTGCGGGTGAGGTGGTGGAACGGCCCGCTTCGGCGGTCAAGGAACTTGTGGAAAACGCACTGGATGCTGGCGCAACGCGTATCACGATTGATTACGCAGATGGCGGCAAGACGCTGATCCGTGTGACAGATGATGGCTATGGCATGGCGCCGGACGATCTGCAGTTGGCGGTGGCGCGGCATGCCACGTCAAAGATTGACGGGTCAGACCTGCTGAACATCCGGTCCTTTGGCTTTCGGGGTGAAGCGCTCGCGTCGCTTGGTGCGGTGGGCCGGTTGACCATCACGTCGCGCACGGCCGGGCAGGATGCGGGGCAGATCACCGTGGCGGGGGGGCGCATGGGCGATGTCCGCCCTGCCGCGCTAAGCCGTGGCACCGTGGTCGAATTGCGCGACCTGTTCTATGCCACGCCGGCGCGGCTGAAGTTCCTGCGCTCTGACCGGGCCGAGGCGCAGGCCATCACTGATGTGATCCGACGCCTTGCCATGGCTGAACCGCAGGTTGGCTTTGCCCTGAACGACCATTCGGGGGGCGAACAACGCACGCTTTTTCGGGCCGATCCGCAGCCCGGCGATTTCTTTGATGCGCTGCATGGCCGCCTGACCCATGTTCTGGGCGCTGACTTTACCGCCAATGCGCTGAAGATTGATGTTCAGCGCGATGGCCTGCATCTGACAGGTTATGCCGCCTTGCCCACCTATTCGCGCGGATCATCCGTGGCGCAGTTCGTGTTCGTCAACGGCCGCCCGGTGCTGGACCGGATGTTGCTGGGCGCGTTGCGGGTGGCCTATTTCGATTTCCTCAGCCGCGACCGCCATCCTGCTGCCGTGCTGAACCTGATCTGCGATCCGGAACGGGTGGATGTGAACGTGCACCCCGCGAAATCGGAAGTGCGGTTCCGCGAGCCCGAAGCGGCGCGCAGCCTGATTATCACGGGTCTGAAATCGGCGCTGTCTGGGGCGGGGCATCGTGCGTCGAGCACGGTGGCTGCGGAAACCATCAATGCCATACGTCCCGAGGCGCCGCGCATCTATCAGATGGACCGCCCGTCGCAGGCGACCTTTGCCCGCGCTTTTGCTTTTCAGGCGCCCGATCCTGCGCTTGGCTTTCATGAGGCCCCGACGGCCCGCGTGGAACCAGCGGAACCGCAGCCAGATCACCCGCTGGGGGCCGCGCGTGCGCAAGTGCACGAGAATTACATCATCGCACAGACGGCCACGGGCATTGTGATCGTGGACCAGCACGCTGCGCATGAACGGCTGGTCTATGAGCGGCTGAAACGCCAGATGGCAGACACAGGGATCAAGGCGCAGGCGCTGCTGATCCCCGAGATTGTGGAGCTTTCGCCCACAGATGCCACCCGCCTGCTGGATGCCGCTCCGGTGCTGGCCGAGATTGGTCTGACGATCGAACCATTCGGCGGCAATGCCATCGCGATCCGTGAAACCCCGGCCGTCCTGGGGCAGGTCAATGCGTCGGCGCTGATCCGCGATGTGCTGGATGAATTGGCCGATGCCGGATCAACCACGCTGATCCGGGCCCGGATTGATGCGGTCTTGTCGCGCATGGCGTGCCACGGCTCTGTCCGGTCTGGTCGCCAGATGCGGGCCGAGGAAATGAACGCCTTGCTGCGCGAAATGGAGGCCACCCCCCATTCCGGCCAGTGCAACCATGGGCGTCCCACCTATGTGGAGTTGAAGCTGCACGATATCGAACGGTTGTTCGGGCGCAGATGATCACGCTCTTCGGCCAGACGTTCCAATGGACCGACCCCGAGGTGCTGATCCTTGGCGGCGCAGCCTTTGTCTTGGCTCTGTTGCTGCTTATGATCCTGCGCGCGGCGGGCCGTTCGGCCACCATGGCGGCCCCCCTGATGCGCGAAATGGCGTGGCTGTCACAGCGCGTGCAGCAACTGGGCGATGGGCAGGAACGGCTGGCGGGCGGGCTGCACCATGTGTCCGAGGCGCAGGCTGTCAGCCAATCTGCCATGCTGCAGGTGATGGAACAGCGGCTGGCCGAGGTGCAGCGCCACATGGGCGAAAGCCTGCACGGATCTTCCACCCGCACCGCGCGATCCTTGGGCGAATTGCAGCAGCGGCTGGAAACCATCGACAAGGCGCAGGCTAACATCGAAAAGCTGTCCGGCAACGTGCTGAGCTTGCAAGACATTCTGTCGAACAAGCAAACACGCGGGGCCTTTGGCGAGATTCAGTTGCACGACATCGTGCAAAAGGCCCTGCCGAAAGACGCCTACACCATGCAGGCGACCCTTTCGAACAACCGCCGCGCCGATTGCCTTGTGCATTTGCCGAACCCACCTGGCCCGATCGTGATCGATGCTAAATTCCCGCTGGAGGCTTACGAAGCCCTGCGTCGCGCCGAAAACCCGCGTCAGGTGCAAGAAGCGCAGATGCAGTTGCGCGGGGCCGTGCGCCAGCACATCCGCGCCATATCCGAGAAGTATATTCTGGAAGGCGAAACCGCCGATGGCGCGTTGATGTTTCTGCCATCAGAGGCGGTTTATGCCGAGTTGCACGCCAACTTTCCTGATGTGGTGCGCGAAGGGTTCGCGGCCAAGGTCTGGATCGTATCCCCCACCACATGCATGGCCACGCTGAACACCATGCGCGCCGTGCTGAAAGATGCCCGCATGCGCGAACAGGCCGGGGCCATCCGCAAGGAGTTATCGTTCCTGTATGCCGATGTAGAACGCCTTGGCGCGCGGGTGGAAAACCTTGACCGCCATTTCGGGCAAGCGGCCAAGGACATTGAGGAGATCAAGATTTCGTCGGAAAAGGCCACCAGGCGAGCACGGAGGCTCGACAACTTTGATTTCGAAGAATTGTCCAGCAAAGACCCGACGCCCCTGATTGGCCCGCAAGCCGCAGAATAGGGCGTCAGATCCGCAGGAACGGTTGCGCCAGACGCGGCAGCAGGCTGTTGAACTTCAGCTTGCCCTGCGTCGCGGCAAGGCAGATGCAGACAGACCCTTCTTCGGCAACCGGGGTATGTTCAACCGATGCATCGGCAACCTCGATATCACCGCGCGCAAAGCGCTGGCCTTCGTCGCGGAACGCGCCTTGCAGCACCAGCGTCAGTTCAAGGCCGTTGTGGCCATGGTCCGGCATGGCCGCCCCGCCGGGGATATACAGCAGCCGCACCGAGGCATCGGTGTCGGCGGTCCGCAGAATGACCTGCTTTGCCCCCATGCCGATCGGGCGCCATTTCACGGTTTCCAGCCCGCCGCCGACATAATCCATCAGCGGGGCCGGAAACACGCTCTTCGTCTGGCGTGACATTGCCTTGCGCGGCTGTTCCTGACCAAGGCCACTGATGCGGGCAAGGCAGGCATCCAAACTTCCATCCGCAACCGCGGCGTAGCCGTGTTCGACAACTGCCCCGCCCAAGGCATCATAGCTTTCCAGCCGGGCGCGACATTCGTCACACAGGGAGACATGCGTTGCGATGACCAGATTCAACGCCTCGGGCAGTTCACCCACGGCATAGGCCATCAACAGGTCATTATTGAGGTGGTGCTGGATACTCATCCTTGACTTGCCTTCACATCCATCTGGTGGCGCAACCGTTCAAGCGCCAATCTGATCCGCGATTTGATCGTGCCCAAGGGCAGACCCGTTTCTGCAGCGATTTCGCTGTGCGACAGGTCGCCGTAATAGGCCCTTTCGATCAACTCACGCTGTTTCTCGGGTAACCGCGCCATCGCGGCACCCAGCCGTTCGGTATCATTCTGGGCATCCAGCGCATCACCCTGATCGGGTTCAGGCTCTGGCCCCCACGTCAGTTCTTCGGGTTCGGGCCGACGCGCCTTGCGCAGCGCATCGATCCGGCGGTTGCGTGCTATGGTGAACACCCATGTCGCAACCGAAGCGCGTGCCGGATCAAACTGCCCGGCCTTTTGCCACAGCGTGGCCATCACGTCTTGGGCGCATTCTTCCGCAAGGGTTTCACCCGCGCCCGACTTCATCAAAAAGCCCTTCACCCGGGGGGCAAAGTGCTTGAACAACATGGCAAATGCCGCCTTGTCCTGATGGTCGCGCACCCGGAACACAAGCGCCGCCCAATCCGTTTGTTCTGTGTTCTCTGCCACGACGTGCCGATCCTTCCGGCGCAATACCCGTTTCGCAGATACAGCATATTGCTGCATCACAGCGGGCGCATCCGCTAAATCGGTCTGGGGTGCGTCGAACATCATAGGGGCTTTTACGCGCCTGCTGCTCAATTGGATCACACCTGCAGAAAAATCCTGTGCAAATTGGCGGCTGTGACCCGAATGTGTCAGAGAATCGTTACACGTGATCCGGTTCCACGACTGCGACGTATCACCCTTCAACATCCAGAGAGACCCGACCATGCCATTCGAAATCCCCGCAGCCGCCCCACGCCGTATTGCTGTCATCGGCGCGGGCATTTCCGGCATGGCGGCTGCGCATCTGCTGTCACAAGACAATGCTGTCGTTCTGTATGAGGCAGAGGGGCGGCTGGGTGGTCATGCGCGCACGGTGATGGCAGGACGTCGCGGGGATCAGCCTGTCGACACCGGGTTTATCGTGTTCAACCGGGTGAACTATCCCAACCTTGTGCGTCTGTTTGAACAGCTTGCGGTCCCGGTGGCTGAAAGCCGCATGAGCTTTTGCGCCTCGGTCGGCGGGGGCCGGATCGAATATGGCCTCGCCTCTCTGGACGCGCTGTTTGCCCAGCGGCGCAATCTGCTGAACCCGCGCTATCTGGGCATGATCCGCGATATCCTGAAGTTCAACAAACTGGCTGTCCAGACGGCACGGCCGGGCATGACGATCCGTGATCTGCTGGCCGCCTTGGGCACAGGCGACTATTTCCGCGACTACTATATCACGCCGTTTTCCGGCGCGATCTGGTCCACGCCAACGGTCGGCATCCTTGACTTTCCTGCCGAGGCGATGATGCGGTTCTTTGACAACCATCGCCTGTTGTCGGCCAATGGGCAGCATCAATGGTACACGGTGCGCGGCGGATCGGTGGAGTATGTGCGCCGTCTGCAGGCTGCGATGGTGAAGGCGGGGGTCGATATCCGGCTGTCATCCCCGATTGCCGGTGTGCAGCGCACACAGGATGGCGTTCTGGTCCGGGCCCATGGCGGCGAATGGGAGGTGTTTGATGACGTGGTGTTTGCCACCCATTCCGATGACACGCTGGCCATGCTGGCTGACCCGTCGCCCGCCGAAAAGGCAACCCTTGGCGCTGTCCGCTATCAGCCGAATGAGGCAGTGCTGCATTGCGATGAAAGCGTGATGCCAAAGGCGCGCAAGGTCTGGTCAAGCTGGGCCTATGTCGAACCAAAGGGCGGGCCGGGCGACCGGATCGACCTGACCTACTGGATGAACTCGCTGCAGCCGATCCCGCAGGATGACCCGCATTTCGTGACGCTGAATGCCAACCGCAGCATCCGCGAGGACAAGGTCTATGACTCCGTCACCTTCCGCCATCCGGTCTATGACGCGGCGGCCATAGCTGCGCAGGGTCAGGTTCGCGCGATGAACGGCACACGCAACACATGGTTCTGCGGTGCATGGATGAAGAACGGTTTTCACGAAGATGGCTTTGCCAGTGCTGTGGATGTCGTCACCGCCCTGCGTGCGCGCGAAACGGGCAAGGTTGCCGCATGACGCAGGTCGACCTGATCCGGGGCGAGACGTTCCATGGCCGCAAGGGGGCCGTGTCGAACAGCTTTCGCTACACGGTCGATTACGTGATGCTTGAACCGGATCATGCCATTGGCCCGCGCCTGTTTTCGCGCAACCGGGGGAACCTGACGGCGGTTCACGACAAAGACCATGGCGGCGCACCGGGGCAGGGTCGTGGCACCGCTTGGGTGCGCGAGGTTCTGGCCAACCACGGCCTGCCTGCGCCTGCGCGGATTGAACTGGTGGCACAACCGCGTGTGATCGGCCATGTGTTCAACCCGGTGTCGTTCTGGCTGGCCTATGACGGCGCGGGCGATCTGCGCACCGCGATTGCCGAGGTGACAAACACCTATGGCGACCGGCATTCCTATCTGGCGTATCGCCCTGATCACGGGCCGATCCGCAGCGACGATACATTGCAGGCGCAAAAGATCTTTTACGTCTCGCCCTTTCAGCCAGTCGAGGGCGGCTATCGCTTTCGCTTTGACATCCGCCCTGACCGGATCGGGATCTGGATCGACTATACGCAAAAGGACGGCGGGCTCTACACCAACCTGATTGGTTCGCGCGTGCCGCTGACCAATGCGGCCATTCTGCGGGCCTGTCTGCGCCGACCGTTCGGGTCGCGGCGGGTGCTGGCGCTGATCCACTGGCAAGCGTTGAAACTGGCACTAAAGGGTGTGGCGTTCCGCCGCCGCCCCGTCCCGCCCGCCAAGGATGTCACCTGATGGCTGCGCTGGCGGCACCCGTGACCGTGACCGCCGAACGCGCAGGGCTTTGGCCATGGTCGCTGTTTGCCGCAACGCTCGCGGCGGCAGGGCTGCCCATCTATATCCACGCGCCAAAGGTCTATGTTGATGACTACGGCGTGGGGCTGGCCGCCCTTGGGGCGGTTCTGGCAGGGTTGCGGCTGGTTGATGTGGTGCAAGACCCGCTGCTGGGCTGGCTGGCAGAGGCTGCGCGCGGCGTTCGGGCGCTGACGGTTGCCATATCGTCGGCGCTGATGGCGGGGGCGATGCTTGGCCTTTTCGCGGTTGTGCCCCCGATGGCGCCGCTGCTGTGGTTCGCGCTGATGCTGGCCCTGCTCTTCAGCGCGTTTTCGTTTCTGACCATTGTCTTTTATGCCCAAGGCGTTGAGCGGGCCGCATCGCTTGGGCCGAATGGTCATTTGCGGCTGGCGGGCTGGCGCGAAACGGGGTCGCTGGTTGGTGTATCGCTGGCGGCGGTCGCGCCGACGGTTCTAGGCGGGATGATGGATCGCCCATTTGTCGGCTTTGCCATCGGTTTTGCCGTGCTGGCAGTTGTCGCAACCCTTGCGATGGCGTGGCAATGGGTGCCGCGTCCGGCGCAGGTGCAGGTTCCCCAGACCAGTGCGCTGGCAGTGTTCCGCCCTGCCTTGGCCGATCCGGTGGCGCGGCGTCTGCTGCTGCTGGCCTTGGTCAATGGTGCACCAGTCGCAGTCACATCGACCCTGTTCCTGTTCTTTGTCGAAAGTCGGCTTGCTGCGCCGGGGTTTGAAGGTCCGCTCCTCTTGCTGTTCTTTCTTTCAGCGGCCGTGTCGGTGCCCTTGTGGGCGCGCATTGCCGCGCACTTCGGGCAAAAGCGCAGCCTGTTTGCCGGCATGGTCCTTGCGGTCGCGGCCTTCCTGTGGGCCGCCTTTCTGGGGGCGGGGGATTGGGTCGCCTTTGCGGTGATCTGTGCCGCCTCAGGGGCGGCGCTGGGGGCGGATATGACGCTCTTGCCCGCGCTCTTTGCCCGCCGTCTGGGCCAGTTGGGTCAAGGCGGCGAAGGGGCAGCGTTCGGGCTGTGGTCCTTTGTGTCAAAGCTGTCGCTCGCGCTGGCGGCGGCGGTGTTGCTGCCCACCTTGGGGGCTGCGGGCTTTGTGTCCGGCGGGGCAAATTCCCCCGACACCCTTATGCTGTTGTCGCTGCTCTATGCGGCGTTGCCTTGCGCGTTGAAACTTCTGGCCATCGTCCTGTTGGCCAGAACCACCGTTCCGGAGGTCTGATCTATGACGCCTGCCATTGCCCTGCTGTTGGGCGCGCTGCTGACGCTGATGTTGCTTGCGCTGAAGGACCGGTTCGTGGGGTTCCGGACACAGACCCCCGCAGATCTGGCAAGCCGCGGCCCGGCCTTTGATCTGCGCCATCATTTGTCCGGGCCGATCCTGTGCGAAGGGGTGATCTATGGGCCGACAGGGCGCGTCACCAGCCGATTCGTGGCCGATATGGTGGGCGAATGGAACGGCAACGTCGGCACCCTGCGCGAACGGTTCCGCTATGACAGTGGCGCGGTGCAAGACCGCTGCTGGACGCTGCGCCTTGGCAATGACGGCAGTATCCGCGCCGAGGCCCCTGATGTTGTAGGCGTTGGTGTCGGGCAGGCACAGGGGCCTGCCGTTCAGTTGCGATACAATATAAAATTGGATGAGTCGGCCGGTGGCCATGTGCTTTCAGTTACGGATTGGATGTATCTGATGGAGAATGGAACCATCATGAACCGCAGCCAGTTCACAAAGTTCGGAATAACCGTGGCGGAACTTGTGGCGACCATGCGTAAATTGCCCGCCTGACAGGAGGAACCGCGATGAGGGAATGGAAAGGCAAGCGCTATTGGCTTGTCGGCGCGTCAGAGGGGTTGGGCCTTGCCTTGGCGCAGACCCTGTCGCGCGCGGGGGCCGAGGTGATCCTTTCCGCCCGCAACCCGGACCGTCTGGCCGAAGCCGTGGCAAGCTTGCCCGGAAAGGCCCGGTCGCTGCCACTTGATGTGGCGGATGCGGTCGCCGTGAGGGCCGCCGCCGCGCACTTGGGCGAGTTGGATGGTGTGGTCTATCTGGCCGGGGTTTACTGGCCGACGGCGGCGCAGGCGTGGAACCCCGATCAGGTTGAGGCGATGTGCGACATCAACTTTACCGGATGCGCGCGGGTTCTTGGGGCTGTGGTGCCCGGCATGGTGGCGCGCGGGCGCGGGCATGTCGTGATCACCGGGTCGCTGTCGGGGTTCCGGGGCCTGCCGGGGGCCATCGGCTATGCCGCGTCCAAGGCGGGCGTCATGGCCCTGGCAGAATCGATGTATGCCGATCTGCGCGGCAGCGGGGTAGAGGTACAGGTGGCCAACCCCGGATTCATTCGCACCCGCCTGACGAGCAAGAACGATTTCAGCATGCCTTTCCTGATGGAACCCGAAGAGGCCGCGCGCGAGATGTTCGAGCATATGAACAGCGACGCCTTCAAGCGCAGTTTTCCGATGGTGTTTTCGTGGCTGTTCCGCTTGTCGCAATTCATGCCGGACTGGGCCTATTACCGGATGTTCGCGCCCCGCAAATAGCGTTCAGGCGCGCGACAGCCGCGCCATGTAGAACCCGTCCATCCCGCCACCTTCGGCCCAGTAATCGGGGCGTAGCCGCAGGCCACCTTCGGGCGTGATCCATTCGTCGCGCGTCCAGAACATCCGGGCGCTGTCCACGCGCAAGCTCGGATGGCGTTCCAGTGCCGCCTTGATCTGATGCTCGCCTTCGTCCGGCAACAGGGAACAAGTGCAAAACACCAGCCGCCCGCCGGGTTTCAGCCACGCCAGAGCGCGGTCCAGCAAAGCCGCCTGAAGGGCGGTCAAATCGCCCAATTCAGACCCGTCCTTGATGAATGGCAGGTCGGGGTGACGGCGGATGGTGCCACTGGCTGAACAGGGCGCATCCAAAAGGATCGCGTCAAATGGGGTGTCCGGTTCCCAGATCATCGCATCTGCCACCACCAGTTTGGCGCTCAGCTTGGTGCGGGCCAGATTCTCGGCCACGCGGGCCATGCGGGGGCCCGAGATATCCAGCGCGGTCACATCGGCCCCGGTATCTGCAAGCTGCATCGTCTTGCCCCCCGGTGCCGCGCACAGATCCAGCACCGTCTCGCCCGGCCCGACATCCAGCAGCCGCGCGGCGGTTGCAGCGGCGGCATCCTGCACCCACCATTCGCCCGCGTCATAGCCCGGCAGGCCGGAAATCCGGCCCGGATTGAACAGGCGCAGCGACCCGTTGGGCATCGTTTCGCCCACGGGAAACTCGGTGGCGGACGCGCGCACCGTGATATCAACAGGCGGGGCCTTGGCCTGCACGGCCTCGATCATCGCCACAGCGTCCCGGCCATAACTGTGCACCAGCGGCTGACGCAGCCAGCGGGGAAGCATAGGGGGCGGCAGGCTGGCAAGATCAATCGGGTCGGGCAGGGCGCGCATGACGGCATTCACAAGCCCCGACAGGTGCTGCGTGCGCTTGCCCCGCCGCACCAAGGATACCGCCGCATTGCCAACGCCATGCGCCGCCCCACCCCCGGCGCGTTCAACAACCGCCAGACGCAAGATGTTCAACACCTCCAGCGGCGGCGCCTTGCGCAGAAGCGGCTTCAGCACGCGGTCAGCACGGTCTAGGTTGCGCAGCACCTCGGCGGCCAGCCGTTCGGCCCGCGCGCGTTCCGGGCCGGGCAAATCCGGGTCAGCCGCGATCTGCGACAGCATCTGCCCTTCGCCCAGAACGGCGTTCAGCAAGAATACCGCCGCTGCCCGTGCTGCCAATCCATCTGCCATGCGACGCCCTGCCTGTTGTTTCCGTGGTTCGGCGGCGTATATCAGGGAAATCCGCAGGAAGGCCACCATGACCGAAACACCCCGCCCCGATCTGCCACCCGAAGCCATCCGCGCCTTGGCCGAGGCCGAGGAACGCCGCCGCACCGCCACGGCGCAAAAGCTGCCAACCGAACTGGGTGGGCGCGATGGGCCAGAGCCCGTTCGCTATGGCGACTGGGAAAAGAAGGGGCTGGCGATCGACTTCTAGGGCGCGTCAGCGCAGCCGGAACGATGCGCTGTCACCTTTGCCCTGATCCACGGTGAACCGCATTTCGCGGCCATCCTTGACCTCGACCAACTGGCAGTTTTGCGGGATGGGATAACCGCTCCAATCCATCTCGCGGCAAAAATAGCCGTCCTTCCAGCTCCACTTGCCATTGATGTCCCAGCCAAGCGCGCGCCCGGCAATGGACCCGTCTGGCGAGATCTTCAGCGACAACTGATATAGACCGATCCGCAATTCCTTGCCTTTCACGATCGACAGGAAGCGATCCTTTTCGCGCACAGGCTCAAACCCGTCGGCGGCGGCTGGCGCGGCAAACAACGCAAGGGCAAGGCAAAGGAACATCTGGCGCATGTCAGACCTCGTAAAGACCAGAGCAGTGCTACGTTGCAACCCTGCGCTTGGTTCACCCGAATCGTCAAATTGGACGGATTATAACCCCAAAACATCCATCATGTCGTATTGGCCGGGCTTTTGCCCCTGTCCCCACAGCGCCGCCTTCAGCGCGCCGCGCGCGAAAATGGCGCGGTCCGTCGCAAGATGGCGCAGCACGATCCGCTCGCCATCGGCAGCAAAGATCACGTCATGTTCGCCCACCACATCGCCGCCACGGATGGCGCTGAACCCGATGCTGCCATGCGCACGCGCACCCGTAATGCCGTCACGGCCCGATACGCGCGCCTGATCCAGTGACACGCCGCGCCCGTCGGCGGCGGCCTGCCCCAGCATCAGCGCCGTGCCGGATGGGGCATCCACCTTCATGCGGTGGTGTGCTTCCACGATCTCGACATCCCAGTCTGCATCCAGCGCGGCTGCCACCTTTTGCGTCAGCCGCACCAGCAGGTTCACGCCAAGGCTCATGTTGCCGGCGCGCACGATCACGGCGTGGTGGCTGGCAGCTTCCAGCTTTTTCAGATGCTCGGCCTCCAGCCCCGTCGTGCCGATCACATGCACGGCGCGGGCCTGCGCGGCCAATGCCGCAAATTCGACTGTGGCGGCGGGTGCCGTGAAGTCGATCACCGCCTGCGCGCGCACGAACGCCTCTAGCGGGTCATCGGTCACCAGTACACCCAAGGGCGCGCCGCCCATGCATTCGCCGATATCGCGGCCGACCCAAGTATGGCCCGCGCGCTCCACGCAGCCCACCAGCCGCCCCTTGCCCGAGGCGGTGATGGTGCGGACCAGCATTTGCCCCATGCGCCCCGAGGCCCCGGTGACGACGATTCCCGGCATGTCAGACATTCGCCGTACTCCCCTGTTTTGTGCCCTTTAGCGCGTTGGCGCGCGTCGCAAAAGCCCGCCGTTGCGGGCGGTGCAAAAAGGGCTTACATGCCCCCCCATGTCAAACAAACGATCCTCTTCGGGCGATGGCCCCAAACTGCGGCAATTGCGCGTGGGCGAACTGATCCGCCGCACGCTGTCTGACATGCTGAACCGGGCCGAGATTCATGACACCGACCTGAACCGTATGTCGATTACGGTGGGCGAAGTTTCCTGCTCGCCCGACCTCAAGGTGGCCACGGTTTACGTGATGCCCCTGATGGGGTCGGCCAGTGTGGATGAGGCGATTGCCGCCCTTGCCCGCAACAAGCACGAAATGCGCCTGCGCCTTGCGTCGGAACTGACACTGAAATACGCGCCTGACCTGCGTTTCCGCCCGGATGAGACGTTTGATCGTCTGGATGAAACGCGCCGCCTGTTTTCGGACCCGACGGTGCAGCGCGATATCTCGGCCCCCGACTCGTCGTCCGACGACAAGGACGACTGATATGATGCGCTGGCTGGCCTTGCTTGCGCTGCTGTCGCCGGTGGCCGCGCAGGCCGCAAGCTGCCGGGATATGGAGTTTGAAGGCGCGTCTTTCAGCATTTGTGAAGCGACGCCTGCCGACGACATCCGCCTGTTCCATTCCGGCCCCGAAGGCGTGCTGGGCAGTTTCAGCGCCGTAAACTCTGCCCTTGCCGATCAGGGCAAGACACTGGCCTTCGCCATGAACGCGGGCATGTATCACGAAGACCGTGCGCCCGTTGGCCTCTATGTCGAGGATGGAACCGAGCGCGCGCCGATTGTCACGGCCGAGGGGCCGGGCAACTTTGGCCTTTTGCCCAACGGCGTGTTCTGTATTGGCCGCCGCTTTGCCGTGGTGGAAAGCCGCGCCTTTGCCGCTGCGCCGCCAAAGTGCCTCTTTGCCACCCAATCCGGGCCAATGCTTGTGCTGAACGGTGAACTTCACCCGCGCCTGATACCCGACAGTGACAGCCGCTATATCCGCAATGGCGTGGGCGTCAGCCGGGA
Source organism: Rhodobacter sp. (assembly GCA_027484145.1). Classification (GTDB taxonomy): domain Bacteria; phylum Pseudomonadota; class Alphaproteobacteria; order Rhodobacterales; family Rhodobacteraceae; genus Pseudotabrizicola. The sequence goes on along the minus strand of JAIXUH010000013.1, from coordinate 289,807 downwards.
TGGCCGCCGCGCCGTCTTTGCCATCTCGAATGACGCTGTGAATTTTCACCGCTTTGCCCGGCTGTTCCGCGATGCGCTGGGCCTGACGGATGCGCTTTACTTTGATGGCAAGATCTCGCGCCTTTATGCGCCGGACCTAGGCCGCAATGACCTTGGCTTTTCGATGGGGCCGATGGTCGGCGCCGTGATTCCGCAGGGCTGACCCATGGCACGCACGAAGAAGGGCCGGGCCGTTTCCGGCTGGGTTATCGTTGACAAGCCTGCGGGCATCGGATCGACAACCGTGGTCAACAAGGTGAAATGGGCCTTTCAGGCGCAAAAGGCCGGGCATGCGGGCACGCTGGACCCTGCGGCCACGGGTGTTCTGGCCATTGCGCTGGGCGAGGCAACAAAGACCGTGCCCTTTATCACCGATGCGCTGAAGGCTTACCGTTTTCGCGTGACCTTTGGCGCGGCTACGACAACCGATGATGCCGAGGGTGAGGTGACCGAAACCTGCGCCATGCGCCCGACAGATGCCGAAATTCTTGCGGCCTTGCTCGCGTTTCGCGGCGATATCCAGCAGGTGCCGCCGCAGTTTTCCGCCGTCAAGGTGGATGGTGCCCGCGCCTATGACCTTGCCCGCGACGGCGAGGTAATGGATCTGGCTGCCCGCTCGCTTTGGGTGGAAAGCCTTGACCTGATCGCCCGCCCCGATGCCGACCATGCTGATCTGCAGATGATCTGCGGCAAGGGCGGCTATGTGCGGTCCATCGCGCGTGATCTGGGGGCGGCACTGGGGTGCCTTGGCCATGTGGCGTGGCTGCGGCGCGAATGGTCCGGCCCGTTTCGCGCCGATCAAGGCGTGTCGCTGGAGGACATCGACCGTCTGGCCCGCACCGATGCGATAGATGCACTGATCCAGCCGCTGGAATTGGGCCTGTATGCCCTGCCCGAAGTGATGGCCACGCCCGAAGGTGCTGTGCGGCTGCGCAACGGCAATGCCGGCATGGTGCTGACGTCGGGCCTGCCTTACGGCACCGAAGCCTGGGCCAGCCATCAGGGCCGGGCGGTTGCTGTCGGGCATTATCAGGCGGGCGAATTGCACCCGACGCGCGTGTTCAACCTGTAACCCGGCGGTCAGTCTTTCGGGCGGGCACTGCTTTTTTCGCGCGCGGCAGTGTCCACATCACCGCGCGTCTCGCCCACCAGAAACTCATCATAGAACGCAATCAGCGTGGGGCGCGGTGCACCGGGCCGGGTTTCGGTAAAGCGGCGGGTCGAACTGGCGAAGATGCCGCGCCGATGGCTGGGGCCGACGTCGCCCTTGCGGGCCTTGGCGTCAGAAATCAGCGGGCCATAATAGTTGCACTTCAACTGGCCATTCACCCAGACGCGCAGATAGCCGTTGTCATCGGGGGAAAAGTTGGTGTTCACCACGATATCGACCCAGCGGCCGCGTTGTGCGTCAAGGCTGAACAGGCGGCAGATATTGCCGCTGTTCTTGGCCGGTCCCCAGTTCCGGGCGGTGCTGATGTCGTCCAGATGCACAACCACGTCTTCGTTGGCGGCCCCACCCGGCGTGCAGACGCGTGGATCACACTTGGACCAGTCCCCAGACCCCAGCGGTGTTTGAACGATGCGAAAGACGGCGGGCGTGGCGCCATCCAGCTTCCATTGCCCCAGAACCGTGCCAAGCGACGCGTCGCGCGTGCCTGAAGCGATGGTCGCGTTATGAAAGCTCCAGCCATACCAGATGTCCTGACCCAGCCGGGCCTTGACGGTATCGGCCTCTTCGCGGATTTCAGCGCGCGCCCATGGGTTGCCGCAATCACCGCCCCCGCAATCGCCATCGCGCAACTCGAACCGCTCACTGCGTCCGCCACGCCGGACGGGTTCGCCATCGGCGGAAAAGCGGAATGCGTGTTCGGCGGGGCTGAGGAGTTTGGCATATCCGGCGGGCAAGGCGCTTTTGCTGCTTCGCGCGCCATCGGGAAGCGTGATGGTGATCGTGCTGCCGCAGGCGGCCAAGGCCAGCGAGGTGATCAGGGCGATAAGCGCAAACCGGGGCATGGGCGGTCCTGTCCGATGGTCCTTGTTGGCCGGGAAGGGCCGGGCTGCAACCTTGGAAAACAGCCCAAGATCGCCAAAGATCGACACCGGCACCCGGCCGCATCCATTGCCATCGTTCTTGGCGGCTGGGAGCGGCCCGGTCAAGGCCCCTGACACAGTCTGGCCGGATGATGAGACGCCAAATACAACCCATGCGGGAACTGTGGCAAATTGTGGGCAACAGTTGCCGCTACATATCGACCGCCTTGCGCCGCGCCGCACAAGATAGCGACTGACTGTTGCAGGCCCGGCACAAATTGCCAACGCGTTGGGAAAGCCTGTCCGAACGTATGGAAGTTACTTCAAAAGAATAGGCCAAAGGTGTATTTCTATTGAAAAATACCACAATAAAAGCAGTCGAGGCAGCACATGGCGAGAATTAGCGTATTTGGCATAGGCTATGTCGGAGTGGTCTCTGCGGCCTGTCTGGCGCGTGACGGGCATCAGGTCATCGCAGTTGACGTGGACCCCGGAAAAATCAAGGCGATCAACGATGGTCTGTCCCCGATTGTGGAGAACGGGCTTGATGCATTGATCGCAGAGGTTGTGGCCGCCGGACGGCTGACCGCAACGAACGATGTGCAGCATGCCATCGACAACACCGAAGCGTCGTTCATCTGCGTTGGCACCCCCAGTGCGCCCGATGGATCCGTGGGCCTGACCTATGTCGAAGGTGTCTGCCGCAACATCGGCACCGCCCTGTCGCGCAAGGCGGCGTTCCATTCGGTTGTCATCCGGTCAACGATTGTGCCGGGGAGCTGCGAAGGCACCTGCATCCCGTCGCTGGAAAGCGCATCGGGCAAAAAGGCGGGGCGTGATTTCGGCGTGGGCTACTACCCGGAATTCCTGCGCGAAAGCACCGCGATCGAAGATTACTACGACCCCGGTCTGATCGTGTTCGGCGCGATGGATCAGGCGACCGGCCAGTTCCTGACCGCGTTGAACGAAGGGTTGAACTGCAAGATCCACGTGGTCGATCTGCGCACGGCAGAAATGGTCAAATACACCTCGAACACATGGCGTGCGGTCAAGGTGACCTTTGCCAACGAAATCGGGAACATCGCGAAATCCTGCGGGCTGGATGGCCAGACTGTGATGGAAATCCTGTGCTCCGATGACAAGGTGGCGATGTCGAAGTATTTCATGCGCCCCGGCTTTGCCTTTGGCGGGTCGTGCCTGCCCAAGGATGTGCGCGCGCTGCGCCAACTGGCCGCCAGCAAGGGCACACCCGCGCATCTGCTGAACGCCGTGGTCGAGGCGAACGAGGCCCAGATCCAGCGTGCCGAAGCGATGGTCGAGGCATCGGGTGCAAGCAAGGTCGGCTTTGTCGGCATCAGCTTCAAACCCGGCACCGATGACCTGCGCGAAAGCCCGCTGGCCGAACTGGCCGCGCGCCTGATCGCCAAGGGCGTCGAGGTGGGTATCTATGACCCCTATGTCTATGAAGCCTATGCCAGCAACAATTCGACCGCCGGTCGTGGCAATGATGTGATCCCCGACCTGAAGGATCGCATGGTGGAAAACCTTGATCATCTGATCGGGTCTGCCGGGGCCATCCTTGTGGGCAACTTCTACAAGGATACGGTCAGCACGCTGGCCAAGGCCGCCGAGACAACCCCGGTGCTGGACCTGACACGCATGAAGCGCGATCTGGTATCGGGCGGGCAGTATCAGGGCATCTGCTGGTAACATCAGATGCTCACCCTGCTCACCCACGGAGCCTACATCTCCGTTGCGGTGCTGCTGGCAAGTATGGTTCCGGCCGGATTGTTGGGCAGTTCACTGCACGGGGCAGAAGGCACGATCTTCGTGCTCGGGTTCCTAGCAACCTGGCGCTATTCTTGGGCTGTCACCAACTTTACTCGCGCGGCGATCTTTTACCGGATCGTCTATCCGCGCCGTAAGGCAAAGGCGTTTGCGCGGTTCAATGCGCGCGGCACACCAAGCCACGCCTATTTTCTGGTGACTACCTATATGGTGGAACCCGAGGCAACGCTCTTGTGCTATCGCGCGCTGTTTCTGGCCGCGGCGCAGGCACGTGATGGGGCGACCATTGTGGCGTCGGTGGTGCATGGGTCAGACGAACGGCTGATCCGCGATATCTTTGCCACCATGCGCGAGGACATGTCGCGCGTGGCGTTGGTGATTGACCGGATCAAATCGAACGGCAAGCGCGATGCTTTGGCACGCGGGCTGCGGATCATCGCGCAGCACGCGCCTACGCGGCATGACATCGTGGTGTTTGTCGATGGCGATACCTGTGTGCCCGAGGACATCGTGGCACAATCGGCACCGATGTTCACCAACCCCAATCTTGGGGCGCTGACCACCGACGAAGGCGTCATCATCAAGAAGGAAAACCTGTTCCGCGACTGGTTCATCCTGCGCTTTAATCAGCGACAGGTGATGATGTGCTCTATGGGCCTGTCAAACCGTGTGCTGACATTGACAGGCCGGATGTCGGTGTTCCGCGGTGATCTGGCGACAACGCCCGATTTCGTGAACGGCATCCACTATGACTATCTTGATCACTGGCGGCATGGTCGCGTGACATTCCTGACCGGCGACGACAAGTCGACGTGGTTCTGGCTGCTGCGCAACGGTTACGAGATGGGCTATCTGCCGGACGTGCAGTCGCTGTCGATGGAAACCCAGCCGCGGCCGACCTTCTATGACAGTTCGAAAACGCTGATGGTACGCTGGTTCGGCAATATGATGCGGACCAATGGCCGCGCGCTGAAACTCAGCCCTCGCAAGATCGGCTACTTCACATGGTGGTCGATCCTTGACCAACGGATCTCGATGTGGACGACACTTGTTGGCCCGATTTCCGTGATCATCGGGGCCATGGTGCATACGGTATCCGTGATCCCGCTGTATATCGCGTGGGTCATGTTCACGCGCTATCTGTTCTGTGTGGTGATTGCCCTGTTCCGGGGGACGTGGTTCCCGATCACACATCCTCCGATCCTGTATTTCGGTCAGATTGCCGGTTCGATTGTAAAGACCTTTGTCCTGTTCCGTCTGGACCGCCAGAAGTGGACACGGCAAGGCGCCGGAGGTGGCGGCGCGGCGCGGCCAAGTCTGGCGGCCCGTCTGACCGCGATCGACGCCACTGTCCACCACAGCCTTGCGATGGTCTGGCTGACCATTGCCGTCATCATCCTGACCCAGACCTAGACGTGTGTCCGGCCAAGTGAAAGCGAACCATGAGTGATCCCTTCACCACGCCCGCCCGGCCCCGACCGCCTGTAACAGGCGAACCCATGGTGCTGACCGCGCCCATGCAGGTGAATGCTGAAGAACCACAGCCTCAGCCCCAGCCAAAGGCTGCGCAACAGCCGCAACCAAAGCCTCAGGCCAAGCCGCAGCCCCAGCAGGCAAGGGCCGAGGCCCCGCAACCGATGCCGCAGGATTTTGTGTTCGAGGCAGAGCATCCTGTTATCCAGCTTCCGTTCCGGGCGCAGATCGGCAACCACACCCTGACCGGGCATGAGCTTTCGGTGACGGCGGCCTATGTCGCCATCGACGGGCGGCTTGATCCGGCGTGGAAGGGGCACCGCGAAATCGTGCGCCTGCAGTTCGATTTTCCCGGCTTCAGCGTGGTGTTGCTGCCCGAAATGGTGGTGGTCGGGTCGCGCCATGACGGCGAGATGACGCTGCAGTTCATGGACCCCGCCGGCGCGCACCTGCCGCAGTTGCGCTATATCCTGAACACCGCCATCGCGGGGGATTTCGTGTCGCTTGGCGGGATGCTCAGCTATACGGGGCCAACCCAGCCAAAGGCCGCGCGTGCGGCTGAATCGTCGGGTGGCGGCAAACTGCGCCTGCGCAGTGTGGCGGTGGCGCTGCTGTCCATGATGCTGATCGTTTCGGCGGTCGGGCTGATGCTGTCGCGCGCCACGCAATCGGAAGAATTGCGCCCAGTGTTCATCGAACGCGCGGGCAAGGAAATGCGCGCCACGACGGCGGGGCAGGTCGGCTATCTGAACCCAGCGGCCAAGTCGGGTGAAGTTGTGTTCTCGGTCAATGCCAATAGTGGCGACGTGTTGAACTTCAAACTGCCCTGTGACTGTGAAGTCATTGTTACAGAAGGTGTTTTTGAGGGTTCAACAGTTCTTCCATTTGACTCAATTCTGTCATTTTTTGAACCCGGCGTCGATGTCAGCGTGAAGACGCAAATCAGCATCGAGGGGCTGGCGAAAGCAATGGACGGCGCGCAGGCATATCTGGATCTCAGCGACGGGCGGACCATTCCGGTCAGCGTTGTTGTCACATCCGCAACCAATGCCGCCGCCGACCGGGGCGAACCTTTCGTTCCGGTCCGCCTCCTCCCCGAAGATGGCGTGCTCAATCAGGATGACATCGGCAAATCTGCTCGCTTGCGGCTGTCACGTTCCTGGTTTGGTGGCTCAATTCCAAAGCTCTTGGAGTAATCATGTCTCGCGTCTACCCCCTGATCATCTGTGGCGGCAACGGAACGCGTCTCTGGCCGGTGTCACGCACCCAAAGCCCGAAGCAATTTCAGAAAGTCGGCGATGCTGCTTCGCTGACCTTCTTTCAGTCGGCGCTCGAACGGCACCGAAGCCTTGCCTATGAAAAGCCGATTGTCGTGTCATCGGTCAAGCATCGCGCCACGATTGCCGAGCAACTGGCCGAAGTGGGCTGTGACGCGCAGGTGATCCATGAACCCATGGGCCGCAACACGGGCCCGGCGGTTCTGGCCGCCGCGATGCGCCTGATCGTGCAGGACCCTGATGGCCTGATGGTTGTGGTGCCGGCCGATCATGTGATCAACGGCGATCTGAACCAGACGATCTTTGCCATGGTGGCCGCTGCCCAGCAGGGCCGCATCATCACCTTCGGGATCAAGCCGCGTTATGCTGAAACCGGCTTTGGCTACATCACAGACGGTGGCCCGGTGATCGAACACCCCGGCCTTCGCAATGTGCAGCGCTTTGTCGAAAAGCCCCCGGCGCGTAAGGCCCGGCTCTTGGTGGAAAGCGACATCGCCTATTGGGCATCGGGCCTAAGCATGTTCAGCGCCCGCACCATCATCGACGAATACCGCAAGTTTGACCCGGCCAGCGTCGAGGCGGTCCGCCTTGCGATAGAGCATGGCACACTTGCGGCTGACGGGTTTGAACTGAGCGCCGAGCATTTCGGTCGCGCGGCCGCCGCGCCGACCGAAAGCATGGTGTTTGAAAAGACTGACCGCATCGCCCTTGCCCCGCTGAGCGTGGATTGGAGCGATGTCGGAAGCTGGACAGCGATGTATGGCATTTCGCAGTTCAACGATCAGGGCAACGTGCTGCAAGGTGACGTCATCGCCGTTGAAACCACCAATTCGATGGTGCGTTCGACCTCACGCCTTGTGACGCTGGTGGGGATGAAGGATGCCATCGTCATCGACACGCCAGATGCCTTGCTGGTCACCCGTGTCGGCCATTGCCAAAGCGTCAAGAAAGTGGCCGAATATCTGAAGCTGGGCAACCGGGTCGAGGCTGAGCGCCACATCTCGGTCAAGGCCGCGCCCAAGCCGCAGGACCACGGCCTGCAGCCGCTGTTCCACAGCGAGGCCGTGCAGATCGCCACGGCTCGGATCGCACCGGGTGACAGCATCAACCTTGCCCCCGACAACCGCCGCGAGGTGCTGGTGTCGCGTGGCGCGCTGATCGTGGCATCCGTACACGCCAGCAGCCTGCTTTCGGCAGGCCAGCGGGCCGATCTGCCGGCAGACATCCCGGTGATGCTGGTCAACGGCGGCAACGAAGAGGCCGAAGTGGTGGTGATGTGCTTTGGCATGGTCGAGGTGGCCGAAGTTCCCGCCCCGCTGACAGTCGAAGCCGTGCCGCAACCTGCGCCCGGCATGCTGCCGGAACCGGGTGGCCCGCCGAATGTGCCAAAGGTCGCCAATGGCTGAACCGCACCGGCCCCTCCTGTCCGGCCTTACAGCGCTGCGCCGTTCCGGCGTGGCGCTTGTGGCCTTTGTGATGGCGGCGGGGCTGGGTGTTGCACCCCAGGCTGTCGCGTCGCCGCAGCATCAGGGGCTGGAATGGGCCGCAAGGCTGGAATCCCTGCAGCGCCAGATCGAAGACCCGGCGTCGGCCAACCTTTCGGCCAGTGCCCTGATCGGGCAGGCGAACCTGACGGGATTTGCGCCAGCAGCCCAAGCCGAAGTGGCGCAGGTCAAGGCTGCACCGGCCTTGCCGTTTTCGCTGACCGCCTTTGCTACCGCACGGCAGGCCGGGGACGACCCCTTTGCCGGCCCGGTCGAGGTGCAGCGCCTGAACATGCGTCTTGCCCTGACGATGCTGTCACAGGCCTATGGGCCCGAAGATACAGGGGCCGTGCTGGCCGCCCAAAGCAAATCGGGGGCCAATATGGCGGGCCCCACCCTTGCCCCGCAGGACGGCGCCGCCCTTGATGCGCTGGTTGTGCGCCGTGGCAGCCTGACCCTTGCCAGCCTGCGCGAGGTGCTGGTGGCGCAAGGGATGGCCGAGGCCGGCAGCGGCCAAGCGCTGACCCTGAAAGTGCCGCTTGTCCTTTGGGCCGAGGCGCGTCTGGAACTGGCGCCAGGTGATGTGCTGAACCTCAGCCGCCCTGACGGGGCCTTCATCATCAACTTCGGCCATCTTGACGTGCAGGGCGCGACCATCGCCGCTGTGGGTGACCGCGCCTCGGCCAGTTTGGCCTTCATGCCCTTTGTAACCACAGCAGACAGCGGGTCTGTCACGGTATCGGGAGGGCGGATCAGCGGCCTTGGTTTTGGCAGTTCGCCAAAATTCTCGGGCTTTTCGATCATGCGCAATGCGCTGCGCCCCAGTGGCCGGGCCAGCACGATCACGGACAGCCACTTTGACGGCGTGATGACCGTGGCAATTGCAGCGGCGGATGACGTCGAGGTGCGCGGAAACCACTTTCGCGACATGCGCGGCCCGGCCCTTGTGCTGACGCGCAGCCGCGATGCCATTGTCAGCGGCAACCTGTTTTCCGGGCGGATGCCCACAAACGCCATCCGGTTCGAGGAAGGATCGGCCGATGGTGTGGTGGATGGCAACGTCATCCTTGGCGGGGAGCGCGCAGGTATCGTCGTGCGCAACGGCAGCGCAGGTGTGACGCTGTCGCAGAACATCATCTTCCGCCGCAAGGGCAGCGGCATCACGGTGCTGAAGTCTGACTGCGGGCATATCTGGGGCAATCTGGTGTTGCAGAACCGCCAGAAGGGCATCGAGGTGCGCACAAGCCGGGGCACCGACGTGCAGCGCAATGCCGTCATGGGCAACCACAGTGCGGGCCTGTGGGTTTCGGCACAGCCCGAAGGCACCGAAACCCGCATGATGGCGAACATGCTGGCGGCAAACGGGTCTGGCATCTCGACCGCCGAAGGGGAGCGTCTTGTGCTGGCCGGCAATGATTTCCGCCACCAGTTTCCGCAGTTCCTGAGCGGCGACATGGCAATGCAGTCGGTTTATGTCGCGCGCAATCTGCGCGGGGATGAACCCTTGGTGCTGACTTCGGGCGGGTTGGGTGATCTTGCGCCCGTTACGGCGAAACTGGCCGCATCCGATGTTGACGTCTGTGCTGGCGAATAGGAAAGGCAGGGGTGTGATGCTGAACCGTTTTGCCCTGATCCGTGTACCGCTGGCCCTTGCCGCACTGGTGCTGATCAGCACCCTGCCCGCGGTGGCGCAACAGGTGGCTCAACCATCGCGCAGCCTTGCCCTGCCCATTCCGGCGGACAAGGCGTCACGTCAGATCAGCGTGGTGGTCGATCCGGGCCTGACCCGCACGGCGCGGCTGCCCACGCCCGAGCTGCGCGCAGCGCGCAAGGCGATGCTGGACGATCAGCCTGTGCCCGAAGCCATGCTTCGCGCTTTGGCAGACCATCGCGACAGTCTGGCCGCCCAAGCCTATGTCAGGCTGTTGCTGGCACGCGGCGATGCGGCCAACCCGTCGGACATCGCCTATTACGGAACCATTGCGGTCAGCGCCGGGCGCGTCTGGTCTTTGGGCGCCGTCGTGGACGCCTTGGCCAAGCTTGACCCGCTGACCGAACCGGCCGACCGGAAAAAGGCTTATGTGGCCATGCTGTACCCCCATGCTTGGGCCGGAAACGCGCTGGCACTGGATGCCGTGATCGATCTGAACGGCGAAGGCCGCCTGTTTGGCCCGCTGTCCGAAGCTACGCGCCAAAAGCTGTTGGACCAAGGCGACAAGAAGGGCGATGGCCGGGTGCCGTTGCGCCTTGCCCTGCGATTGATGCAGGTGTCTCCACGCAGTGCGGAACAAGAGGCGATGTTGCAGGATTATCTGGGTCGCGCTGCCGCCAGCGGAAACCTTGGCGTGCAGACCAGCGTGCAGAACCTGCGCGCCCTTGCCGCCAATCCGTCAACGGCCACTGTCACCGCGGTCTCGCAATGACAAACGCGCGAAAACTGCTGCAGCTCTGCGCGGCCTGTGCTTGCCTGCTGCAAGGCGCGGCTGCACAGGCGCAACAGGCCTTTGGCTGCACCGATCTGTCGGGTCGCCATGGTTTGCCCAGTGTTGAAGGCACATCAGGAGTGTTCTACACGATCACCCCGGATCTGCAGATGTTCCACCCCTTTGCCCATGAAACGATCGAAGACATGGCAAAGCTGTCGCGGGCGCTGGCCAGTGCGGGCACGACGCTGATCTTTGCGCCGCTGCCGGCCAAGGGTCTTGCCATGCCCGGCAACCTGCCCGATGCGGCGCGCGATCTTGGGTTTGACCCCACCCTTGCGGCCACAACCTATGACGAAACCGTGCGCCAGCTTGCGCAGGCGGGTGTTTCTGCTGTGAACCTGCGCCGCGCGCTGGTGGCGCAGGATGCGGCGCAACCTTCTGTTCTGGCCACCGATGACCGGCTGACTGGCCATGGTGCCCGCCGTGTGGCGCGCGCCATCGGCGATGTCATTGCTACGCAACCTGCCTATGCCGAGATGCCGAAAGGGCGGTTCGAAACGCGATCTTCTGGCACGGTGACGCTGGACTCTGACATGCGCACGATGTTGCAACGCCATTGTCTGCAACCCCTGCCCGCCGCCCAGATGGAGGGCTTTGCCACCACGCGCGTCTCGGCCAGCCTTGGGGCATCTGCAACGACCGCGTTTGCCACCAGCGGAACCGCGCCGCGTGTGGCCATCATGGGCACTGACAAAACGGCGGACCCGGCAGCAAACCTTGCCGGTTTTCTGTCCGAGTTTTCGGGGCTGGATGTCGTGGAATACACCGTGCCGGGTGGCGATGCTTTTGCCGCGATTTCCACCTTTGTGACCTCCCGCAGTTTTCAGGAGGCGCGGCCCGCCTTTCTGGTCTGGATGAACCCGGTCGAGCAATCGCTGGCGCGAACCGGCGACCAGCCGATGGCGGAACTGACAGCGGCCGCGGCGGGGCTGTGCCAGATTCCGCTGCCGGTTTTGCCGGGGCGCGATGCCACGATGCTGATCGCCGATCTGGGCGGGCTGGACCCGGCGCAATCCTATACCCTGTTTCTGGATGCCGAAGGCGCGCCTGCCACGCAGGCGCGGTTTGACTTTGTATCCGGGGTGACGGGGATGGTGCGCAGCCGCACCATCGTGCGGCACCCCAAACAGATGCCGACGGGACGGTTCTTCATGCCGATGACCGGGCTTCCCCCCGACGGCGCGCGCACGCTGGAAGTGGTGATGGATGTGCCCTTCGGGCCGACAGCGCGGCTGACGGCCTGCACCCAACCCGCAAGCATGGGGGCCGACCAATGACGCAGGCAAAGCGACCCTTTCACCGCTGGGTGTCCTTGGTGGCCATTGCAGCGATGACCACTTGCCTTGGCGCGCCCATGGCGGCGGCACGGACGCTTGAGATCTCGTTCATGCCGCCGGTGGTCGAACCGCAGGATCTGTGCGGCGCGGCAGATGCGCCGGAGGAAACCACCGCGGGCGAGCAGGGCCTGCTGACCGATGCGTTGCGGCTGCGGTTCATCCAGCGCGACATTCGCATGCTGCAAACCGAAGATGCCGCCCGGTGGTTTGATTTCATCGAAACGCTGATTGGCTGGCGGGCAGAACTGGACAAGGGTTTTGCCGGAACGAATGCCACCCTTGCGCGGGTCGCCCTGTTCATCGACGCCGGGCGTGTGGCGGAACTGAGCACCCTTGGGCTGATCGATGGCATCCGCCATGGCGGGACGCAGATCACCGGGGCACAAAAGGTGGTGCTGGCGAACTATTACCTGAACGGCATCGGCGTGGCGGCTGATGTGGACTATGCCCACGGGCTGTTGCGCGACGCCGCCTATGGCGGCAATGCCGAAGCGCTGTTGGCCCTTGCCCGGATGGAGTTGCAGGGCAATCCGGTTCCCGGTTGGGATGCGCCGCTGGACATGACGGTGACCTTGGCCTTTGGTGGCATCCTTGGCCCCATGAACGAACAGGTCTGTGGCCACGCCGAACGCATCGCGCAGGAGTATATCTCGGGTGACATCGTGTCGCCCAATCCCGAAGTGGCCTTTGCCTGGTATCGTTTTGCCGCCGATCTGGGCTCTGCCTCGGCCGCGTGGCGGGTTGTCGAATTCCACCTTGGCGCCAAGGCCGAGCGCAAGGACAACGATGAGATGCTGAAGTATCTGCGCCTTGCGGTGCAGCGCGGCATCTCGCTTGATCTGGAACAGGCCAAGCGGATTCAGTCGGCGTCGGATGTGGATGAGCAGACGCTGACCGATATCCTTGGCTTCAACTTTTCGACCGCGCCCGCGCCGGGGGTAACGCCGCTGACCGCCTATGTGCAGCTTGCGGTCAATCTCGACGGGGATCGTCCAGCCGTCACAGGGCCATTGCTGGAATACTTGCGTGAAGTCACCCGGTTTGACACAGCGCCGGGGTGGGTCTTCACCAAGCTGGCGCTTGAGGTTCTGGCCCGTCGAGGCGAATGGGCGGGCGAGGCCGAGGCGATGCCGCTGCTGGAGGAGGCCGCGCTGCGGCGTGACCCCGAAGGGATGGAGCATCTGGCCCGCAAGCTGATCCGGTATCGCGATGATCCGGTTCAAATGAACCGCGCCGTCAACCTGCTGCTGGAAAGCGCCGAGCGGTTTGGCCGTGCCAAGGCGATGTCCGACCTTGACTCGCTGTTCCGGTGCCAGATGAATGACGCGCCCCGTCTGACCGAGGCCGATCTTTGGGCGCGCAACTATCGCGCCACGATGGCAGCCACGGTCGATATCGACCCGAATGATCTGATTGCAATTGATGCCTTTGGCGAACCCGAGATTCTGGCGCAGGTGCAGTCGCAAGCCTTGGCCGGGGACGCGACTGCGCTTGCCTCCTTCATGCAGCTTTTGCAGCGCGACCCCACCGCGCGGGACGAGGCGCTGCGCTATTGGGCTGGCCGCGCCGGGTCGTCGGACCGAGCGATCGAGGTGTTTGCCCGGCAGGAGTTTTTTCTGGCGGCCACACCGTCCGAGCGCGATCAGGCCATTGAATTCATGCGCCGCGCCTATCTGAACAATGGCGTTGCCACGGCCCTTGATCTGGCGGTCGCGCTAGTTGAGGCCGAGGGGCGCAACCCTGCCGTCGCGGCCGAGATCATGGATTTGTTGAACAAGGCCGGGGCGCGTGGCGAAGGCGCGTCGATCCGCCTGAAGGCAAGGTTGCTGCGCGAAACCCAAGACCCGCGGCTGGTTTACGAGGAATTCGCCCAGACCATTGATGAGCGGGGCGATTTTCTGGCGCTCATGTTCGCGATCCCCTATCTGCCCGCCGCAACGGCGGATGAATACTTGGACCGCGCTGTTTCGGTGATGACCTGCGGCAACAAGGACGTGGCCGAACTGGCAGATTCCTATGCCTATTTGGGCAGGCCCGAAGCATCGTATCAATGGAACCGGGTCGGGCTGACCTTTCATGGCGGCAGCGTGCTGGCCAAGCTGGCCCTGACCGACACGCAAGTGGGCATGTACGACAAGGGCACAGCACCCACCGAGATTGAGGTGCTGGAGCGGGTTCTGGCCGAAGGCGACCGCAGCGCCCTGCGTGGGCTGTTCACGCTGACCGCAGACCCTGATCTGCAAAGCTATGACCCGCAGGCCGCGGTCGGACATCTGGCCGCGCTGATGGCCACGGGCCTGCCCGAGGATGAAGATTTTGTCCGCCACAGCTTTGCCCGTGCCAGCCCGGAACTGCGGACGCTGGTCAACCAAAGGATTGACGTGATGGGCATGTATCTGCGCGCGGCACAGCGGGGCGATATCCCGGCCAAGCTGTCGCTGGGGCTGCTGTTACGCGACACGGCCTCATCCCTTGCGGATCTGCAATCGTCGGCCCGCTGGCTGCGCGAGGCGGCCGAAGGTGGCAGTGTCACCGCTATGGCCGAACTTGCGCAGATGATGACCCAAGGGATCGGCGCGCCACCAGACCGCAAGGCGGCGCTGGATTGGGCCGAACAGGCGGCGCGCGGCGGTGATGCGCGGTCGGCGGAGCTTGCCCGGCTGTTGCGACTGGAGCAGACGCAATGACGCCTGCGTTTCGCCTTGCCGCTGTCTGTGCCGCGCTTTGCACCACACTTGGGGCCTCGCCCGCCGTGGCGGCGGATTGCCCTACCGCGCCCGCGCCCGTCTATAGCCTGTCGTTTGAGAGCCGCTATGCTGATGACAGCGAAACGCGGTCCGAGATTGACGCAGATGCCAAGGCAAAGGCCGAAGAGGCGCTTGACCCGATCGACGATTTTCTGCGCGACCTGACAGAGGCGGCAAATTCGGTTTACGATGAGAAGACCGACGCCAAGGCCATGGCCGATTGCGTTGTGGCGGCCATGGCGGTCTGGGCAAAGGCCAACGCCTTGGCCGATCTGCAATCGGAAACGGCGCAACTGACCATCGGGTCACGCATCGCGGGCTTTGGGCTGGTGCTGCTGCAGGTGCTGCCACATGGCGGCGCACAGGGTGATGTTCATCTGATCCGCACTTGGCTGTCGGGGTTGGTTTATGCCCAGATGCAGTTCTGGGAGGAAGACGCACCCAAAGGGGCCAGCCAAGGCAACCTGCGCGCATGGGCAGCCCTTGGTGCTGCATCAGTGGCCCCTTTTCTGGACGACAGCACGGTGCTGGGCTGGGCCGCGTGGTCCACGCGATTTGTGCTGTGCAAGGCCGACGCCGATGGCAGCCTGCCGCAAGAGATGACGCGCGGCCATCTTGCGTTGCAATACCAGCTGCATGCCATCGCGCCGCTGGTGGTCTCGACCTTGCTGCTGAAACGGCGGGGCACCGACCTGACGCCGATCTGCGATGGAGCTTTGGCGCGCGTGGTGAACTTTGCCCTGTCCGATCTGCAAACGGGTGAGATGACAAAGGCAATCACGGGTGAGACGCAAAGCTTTTTCGACGGCTCTGACACGCTGGAAGGTTTCCACATGGCGTGGCTGGAGGCCTATCTGCAACTGGACCCCGGCAGCGAAAGCGGGCTGGCTGGCAAGGTTGCCGCAGAATTCCGCCCCTTGTCTTATTCCAAGCTGGGCGGTGATCAGGCGCTGATCTGGCGCGACCAATAGGCAAGCCACCGCACCGCCGCACCGGGTTTGCCCATGAATGCGGCAACTGCGCCGTGTAGGTGCAGCGTTTGTGGCAAATGAGTTGCAGTTTTGGCCACCCGCTTTCTAGCATCCGGTCAAAATCGCAAAGCAAAGGAAGCCGTTCATGCGCCGCATCTGGATCAGCAATCCCCTCGCCATTCTTGCCGAAGGGGCCGGTGGCGGCCTTGTGGTGCAGGGCAGCCGGATCGTTGAACTTGTACCAACGGGCGGAAAGCCCTCCCTGCCGGTGGATGAAACCTTTGATGCATCGCGCCACGTGATCCTGCCGGGGCTGATCAACACGCATCACCACTTTTTCCAGACCCTGTCGCGTGCCCGGCCCGTGGCGCGCGATCTGGAGCTGTTCCCGTGGATCGAGGCGAACTTTCCCGTCTGGCAACGCCTGAACCGCGACATGCTGAGGGTGGCCGCCCGCCTTGCCTTTGCCGAACTGCTGCTGTCGGGCTGCACCACGGCGATGGACCACAACTACATGGTCTATGACGGGATGGAGGATGCCGTGGATATCGAGGTGGAAGAGGCCCGCGCCTTGGGCATCCGTGCCACCGTGACACGTGGGTCAATGTCGCTGTCGAAGAAGGATGGCTTGGTTGCACCCGACAGCATCGTGCAGGACGATGACACCATTCTGGCGGATAGTGAGCGTGTGCTGACCAAGTATCACGACACGTCGGATGGTGCGATGATCCGCATTGCGCTTGCCCCCTGCGCGCCCTTCAACGTGTCGCGCAATGTCATGCGGCAATCGGCGGCGCTGGCCGACCGCTTTGACTGCCAATTGCACACCCATCTGGCCGAAACGAAGGATGAGGAAGCCTATTGCGTGGCCACCTTTGGCTACAGGCCCATCGACTGGCTGGAAGACTGCAACTGGCTGCAGCCGCGCGTCTGGCTGGCGCATGGGGTGCATTTCACGCACGATGACTGCTGCCGCCTTGGCAAGCATGGCGTTGGCGTCTGCCATTGCCCCACGTCGAATGCCGTCCTCGCATCGGGCTTTTGCAAGACGCTGGATCTGGAGGCGGCGGGCAGCCCGGTTGGGCTTGGGGTCGATGGCTCTGCCTCGAACGATTCCTCGAACCTGATGGAAGAGGTGCGCCATGCCCTGATGGTGAACCGTCTGGGTTATGAAAGCGCGGGACGCGTTACGCACCGCGATGTGTTGCGCTGGGCCACCAAAGGGTCGGCCCGCTGTCTTGGGCGCGATGACATTGGCGAGATTGCCGTGGGCAAGCAGGCAGATCTGGCGATGTTCACGCTGGATGAATTGCGGTTTTCCGGCCATCACGACCCGATTGCCGCATTGGTGCATTGCGGGGCCAGCCGTGCGGATCGGGTGATGGTGGCGGGCAACTGGCGCGTGATCGACGGGGCCATTCCCGGCTTTGACATTCCGGGCCTGATCGCAGCCCATTCCGCCGCAGCCCGCACATTCGCCTGAAGGAAAAACGCCATGACAGACGACATTCCGCTGATCGATCTTGGCCCCTTGCTGCGCGGGCAGGACGGCGGGTTGCAAGACGTGTCGCGGGCCATCGGCGCGGCCTGCCGTGGCACAGGGTTCTTCTATGTCACGGGCCACGGCATTCCTGATGCCCTGATGCGCGCTGTGTTTGACCAGTCTGCCCGGCTGTTTGCAGCACCACGGGAATTGCTGAATTCGGTCGCCCTTTCATCCAAAACCGGCAACCGGGGCTATGTGCCGATCAAGGGCGAGGCGTTGGACCCGTCGAAACCTGCCGATCTGAAGGAGGCATTCAATATCGGGCTGGACCTGCCACCCGATGACCCGGATGTAATGGCGGGCCGGGGCTTTCGCGCAACGAATCTGTGGCCAGACCTGCCCGGCTTTCGCGAAACGCTGCTATCCTATTTCGCGGCATGCCATGGTCTTGGTCAGGCGCTGCATCAGGCTTTCTCCACCGATCTTGGCCTGCCGCCAGATTACTTCGCCGACAAACTGGATCGCCCGATGGCCACACTGCGGCTGCTGCATTACCCTGAACGGCCGCCGACCATGGAGAAGGGTCAGTTTGGCGCGGGGGAACATACCGATTATGGCTGTGTCACGCTGTTGCTGACCGATGATGCCGGCGGCCTTCAGGTGCGCCGCCGCGACGGGGTCTGGCTGGATGCGCCCTATGTGCCGGGGGCGATGGTCTGCAACATCGGCGACTGCCTGATGCGCTGGACCAATGACATCTACGCGTCGACCCCGCACCGCGTGGTCAACCCGGCGGGGCGCGAACGCTATTCGGTGGCCTTCTTTCTGGACCCCAACCCTGACGCGCTTGTCGCCTGTCTGCCGGGGTGCGAAGAACCGGGCCAGCCGCCGCGCCATGCCCCGATCCGGGCCGAGGAATATCTGCTGGGTCGTTTGCGCGCAACCTATGCGGGCGCGGGATTGATGCCTTGATTCTATGTCTTTGCCCAGTTCACGGGCAGCCCTGCGCCACCTGAAGATTGCTGCAATGCCGCATTTTGTTTCACGGCGCGGTAACCACGCACAAGATTTGCGCACCTACGTTCGGATATCCGGTGCCTTGATCCGTGATCGGCCGCAGAAGTATCTGGCAGACAAGGACATTCTTCGCAGCCGCTGCCCGAGGAAGCAAAAACAGCAGAAATACGTGTCATTTGACGTATGGGTCAGCCGTGCGCTGCACTTTCCCCACAAGAAAAATCACACTCGACAGGGGACGATCCGAATGACCGTTACAAGACTTTCCCGCCGTTCGCTTTTGAAATCCGGCGCTGCGGGCCTTGCCACCGCTGCGCTGCCCTTTGGCCTGTCGCGCCCGGCCATGGCGCAAGAGGCCCTGACGCTTGGCGTGGTCTACGTGGGCCCACGTGACGACTTTGGCTGGAATCAGGCCCATGCCGTTGCCATGGAAATCCTGAAATCCGTGCCGAACGTTACCGTGATCGAAGAAGAGAACGTGCCAGAGACGGATGCCTGCGCCAAGTCGATGGAATCGATGATCAACCTTGATGGCGCAAAGCTGGTTCTGGGCACGTCGTTTGGCTATTTCGACCCGTTCATGATTGATCTGGCCACCAAATACCCCGACATCCAGTTCCGCCATGCGGCACCGCTGTGGAACAAGGACAAGCACCCGGCCAACCTTGGCGGCTACTTCTGCTACCTCAATCAGGCGCACTATGTGGATGGCGTTGCGGCTGCCCTGTCGTCTGCCAGCGGCAAGATCGGCTTTGTCGCGGCAAAGCCTATTCCGACGGTGCTGTCCAACATCAACTCGGTCCTGCTTGGCGCGCGGTCGGTGCGCCCCGATGCGACCGTGCAGGTGATCTTCACCGGCGAGTGGTCGATGCCCGTGCGCGAAGCTGAAGCCACCAACGCTTTGGTGGATGCAGGCTGCGACGTCATCACCTGCCACGTTGATGGCCCCAAGGTCGTAATCGAAACCGCCGAAGGGCGCGGCGTCAAAACCTGTGGCCACAACGCAAGTCAGGCCCCGCTGGCCCCCAAGGGCTTTATCACCGGTGCGGAATACAAGTGGGAAACCATCTACACCATGTATGCCGACATGCTGGCCAAGGGTGAGGCTTTGCCAAACGTGGTTGTGGGCGGCTATCACAATGACATGGTCCGCAACACGCCCTATGGCGCGGGTGCAACGCCCGAAGCGATTGCCGCCGCCGATGCCGCGATCGAGGGGCTTAAGGCAGGCAAGCCGATCTATGTCGGCCCGCTGAAGGACAATGCCGGCAACGTCGTCATCGACAAGACCTATGACAACTACGACCCCTTCCTTGACGGGATGGGCTACCTGCTGGAAGGCGTCATCGGCTCGATCACCTAATCCCATGCTGGAACGGCCGGGCGTGCCCAGATGCGCGCCCGGCCCCTTTCGTTGTCCGCAAGGGGAATACCATGGAACAGGCCCAATCGGCCCCGATGCCGCGCCTTTTGGCGAACCCGCGCTGGAAGGCGGTGGCAGAAACGGTAGCGATTCCCGTGATCGCGCTGGTCACGGCGGCGATCGTGTTTTCGGGCTTCCTGCTATTTCTGGGCAAGAACCCGCTGCAGTTTTTTGCGCTGGTCTGGCAGGGCGGCTTTGGTTCCGCGTTTTCGCTGCAGAACACTTTGCAACGTGCGGCACCACTGATCCTGACCGGTCTTGCTTTTGCCATTCCCGCCATCATCGGGCTGACCATGATCGGCGCCGAGGGGGCACTGGTTCTGGGTGGCTTTGCGGCTGCGGCACTTGCGGTGCCGCTGGTTGCCGCCGGGTCGCCGCCGATGCTGATGCTGGTGCTGACGGCCGGCATGGCGATGTGCACGGGTGCGGCGCTGATCATGATTGTCGGCTGGCTGCGTCACGGGCGGCAGGTCAATGAAACCATCGCCTCGCTTTTGCTGACCTATATTGCCATCGCCACGATGAACTTCTTTGTCGAAGGGTTGCTGCGCGACCCGGCCTCGGCCAACAAGCCATCCACCGTGCCCATCGGCAAGGACTACATGATTGGCCCCATTCCGGGCACCGAGGTGCACTGGGGTTTTGCCGCGGGCTTGGTGCTGGCAGTGCTGCTGTGGCTGTTGATGTCGCGCACCACCTTTGGCTTCGCCGCCCGTGTCACCGGCGGCAACCCGCGCGCGGCACAGGCACAAGGCCTTCCGGTGGGGATGCTGATCCTTGCCTGCTCGGCCATCTCTGGGGCCTGTGCGGGGCTTGCCGGTTTCTATGAGGTGACGGCCATTCACGGGCAGGCCAATGCCTCGCTGGTGGCGGGGTTCGGATTTACCGGCATCCTCGTCAGCTTTCTGGCGCGGCATAATCCCTTGGCCATCGTCATCGTCGCGATCTTGTTTGGCGCGATTGAAGCGTCGGGCGGTTTGATCCAACGGCGGATGGACCTGCCCGATGCCACGGCCGCCGTGTTGCAGGGGCTGATCTTCGTGATCCTTCTGGCCAGTGAAACGCTGCAAGGGCGCATCGCCCTGTTTCAGCCCGCATCGGACAAACGCGCATGAGCCCGGATGAAATTCTGACCGTTCTGATTGCCATGCTGGGCGGCGCGATCCGTGTGTCGACACCGTTCATGTTCGTCGCCTTGGGCGAGACGATCACTGAAAAGTCGGGCCGCATCAACCTTGGGCTGGAAGGCAACCTCGTGCTGGGGGCCATGTTGGCCTATGCGATTTCCTACCACACGGGCCAGCCGTGGCTGGGTGTATTGGCTGCTGGCGGGGCGGGCATGTTCCTTGGCCTGCTGCATGGTCTGATCTGTTCGCTGCCACGGGTGAACGACATCGCCGTCGGCATTGCCATGATGTCCTTCGGCATTGGCATCGCGTTCTTTTTCGGCAAGCCCTACATCCAGCCTTCTGCCCCCCGGCTGGAGGGGCTGCCGCTTGGCACATGGTCAGACAACCCCGCGCTGCGGCAAGCGCTGGAGATCAATCCGCTGTTCTTTGTTGGGATCGTTGTGGCCATCTTCCTTTGGTGGGGTTTGGCAAATACGCGGACCGGCCTGATTGTGCGGATGACCGGCGACAGTGAGGCTTCTGCCCGCGCGTTGGGGGTGAACCCCATACGTGTACGGGTGCTGGCCACCGTTGCTGGCGGCTTTCTGGCCGGGGTGGGGGGCGCGTTCCTGTCGCTCTCCTATCCGGGCAGCTGGAACGAAGGGCTGTCCTCTGGACAGGGGCTGATGGCGGTGGCGCTGGTGATCTTTGCGCGCTGGAACCCGCTACGCTGCATCGCGGCTGCCCTGTTGTTTGGCGCGGCAGGGGCCATCGGCCCGGCCCTGCAATCGGTGGGTATCAGCCAAGGCTACTACTTCTTCAACGCCGCCCCTTACATCCTGACCCTGTTCATCATGATCGCATCGGCCCGGTCGGGCGCTGCCTCGCAGGCGGCCCCGGGCGAGCTTTCCATCGTCAAATGAGGTAACGTATGAACGGACTTGGCGGCCTGAACAAATCGCCCAATGGTGTGGTCATCGGCCTGTGCCAGTTGAAACTGCCCGTGGTGGAAACGCCCGCCGATCTGGCAGCCCAAACCGCGCGGGTGGTGGAACTGGTGGGCAAGGCGCGGCGCAACTTGGCCACGATGGATTTGATCGTGTTCCCCGAATACGCGCTGCACGGCCTGTCGATGGACATGAACCCCGCCATCATGTGCCGTCTGGACGGGCCCGAAGTGGCGGCGTTCAAGGCCGCCTGCGCGCAGCACCGCATTTGGGGGTGCTTTTCCATCATGGAATTCAATCCCGATGGAAACCCCTACAACTCTGGCATCATCATCGATGATACGGGCGAACTCAGGCTCTATTACCGCAAGATGCACCCATGGATTCCGGTGGAACCGTGGGAGCCGGGCGATCTTGGCATTCCGGTGATTGACGGGCCAAAGGGCGCAAAGCTTGCGCTGATCATCTGCCATGACGGGATGTTCCCCGAGATGGCACGCGAATGTGCCTACAAGGGCGCGGAAATCATGATCCGCACCGCTGGCTATACCGCCCCCATCCGAAGCAGCTGGCAGTTCACCAATCAGGCGAATGCCTTTCAGAACCTGATGGTCACCGCCAATGTCTGCATGTGCGGCAGCGATGGCACCTTCGATTCGATGGGTGAGGCGATGATCGTCAATTTTGACGGCTCGGTCATTGCCCATGGCACCACGGGCCGCGCGGATGAGATCATCACCGCCGAAGTGCGCCCCGATCTGGTGCGCGAGGCGCGCATCAATTGGGGAGTAGAGAACAACATCTATCAGCTTGGCCATCGCGGTTATGTCGCGGTCAAGGGCGGTGCGCAGGACTGCCCCTATACCTTTATGCAAGACATGGTGGCCGGGCAGTATCGCCTGCCGTGGGAAGATCAGGTGGTGCACAAGGATGGCGCTTCCTGCGGCTTTCCCGCACCGACGCGGGCCTTTGGCGAAAGTGCCAGAAAGGCGGCGGAATGACCTTTGACCCCATCGCCGCCGACCCTTATCTCTGGCCCTTTGACGGGGATTTCAGGGCCGAGAATACGGCGCTGATCGTCATCGACATGCAGACCGATTTCTGCGGGCCCGGCGGCTATGTCGATAGCATGGGCTATGACATCAGCCTGACCCGCGCGCCGATTGAACCCATCCGCGCCCTTCTTGCAGCAGCGCGTGCCAACGGGTTGACCGTGATCCACACCCGTGAAGGGCACAGACCCGATCTGTCGGACCTGCCCGCCAACAAACGCTGGCGGTCGCGCCAGATTGGCGCGGGCATCGGCGATCCGGGGCCCTGCGGGCGCATCCTGATCAGGGGAGAGCCGGGGTGGGAAATCATCCCCGAGCTTGCCCCCCTGCCCGGTGAGGCGGTGCTGGACAAGCCCGGCAAAGGCAGCTTTTGCGCCACGGATCTGGAGTTGATGTTGCGCACCAAGGGCATCCGCAACCTGATTTTGACCGGGATCACCACCGATGTCTGCGTGCACACCACCATGCGCGAGGCGAACGATCGCGGCTTTGAATGCCTGATCGTGGCGGATTGCTGCGGGGCGACCAAACTGACCAACCACCTTGCCGCGCTCGATATGGTCAAGATGCAGGGCGGCGTGTTCGGGGCCGTGGCCGAATCTGCCGCACTTCTGGCCGTTTTGACAAAGGATGCAGCATGACCCTTGCCGTCGCCAAAACTGCCGCGAGAGCCATCGGCCTTGAGTGCCGGGGCATGACCAAGATCTTCGGCTCGCTCGTCGCGCTGGATGATGTCTCGATCACGGTAAAGCCGGGCGCGTTCCATGCGTTGCTTGGCGAAAATGGGGCCGGAAAATCGACGCTCGTGAAATGCATCATGGGCTTTTACCAGCCCACACGCGGCCAGCTTCTGGTGAATGGGGCCGAAGCCAGGATCGACACGCCCGCCGCCGCGCGCGATGCGGGCATCGGTATGGTCTATCAGCACTTCACGCTGGTGCCCTGCCTGACAGTGGCAGAAAACATGGTGATCTCGCGCGGTGATCTGCCTGCGGTGATTGACTGGAAGGCCGAGAAAGCCGCCCTTGCCGCGTTCATGGAGCGGATGCCGTTCCGCGTGCCGCTGGAGGCGCCGGTCGCCAATCTTGCTGCGGGCGAAAAGCAAAAGCTGGAGATCCTGAAACAGCTTTATCTGGATCAGCGGTTCCTTATCCTTGATGAACCCACATCCGTGCTGACCCCGGCCGAGGCAGACGAAATCCTTGGCCTTGTGCGCGACATGGCGGCGCGGGGTGACATCACCGTGCTGATGATCACCCACAAATTCCGTGAGGTGACGGCCTTTGCCGACAGCGTTTCGGTGCTGCGGCGGGGCCTTTATGTGGGCGGGGGCGCGGTGTCAGACATGACAACCGATCAGATGTCGCGCCTTATGATCGGCGAAACCAAAGTGCGAAAATCCGCCGCGCGGTTGGCGGATGTGGTCAGCGACACCAAGGTCGAGTTGAACGCGCTCTACGTTGACGACAGCGACGGCATGCCGGCGGTCGAGGCGCTGGACCTGAAGATTGCCGGGGGCGAGATTGTGGGCATTGCAGGCGTGTCCGGCAATGGCCAGTCAGAACTGGTCGAGGCGATTTCGGGCCAGCGGCCCCTCAAGGATGGGCGCATCTTTATCAACGGTCGCCCCTTTGACGCAACACGCAAGGATTACGACACGTTCAAGGTCTTTGGCCTGCCGGAAGAGCCGTTGAAGAATGCCACCGTGCGCCGCATGTCGGTGGCTGAAAACATCGCCTTTCGCAGCTTTGACAAGCCCCCTATGGCGGGGCTTGGCTGGTGGTTGCGGCCTTCGGAAATGCGGCGCAAGGCGACCGATCTGATCGCCTCCTACCGCGTCAAGACCCCGTCGCCGGATACGCCGATCGAGAACCTGTCGGGCGGCAATGTGCAGCGCGCGGTGCTGGCCCGCGAACTGTCGGGTGATGTGCGGGTGCTGGTGGTGGCCAACCCCTGCTTTGGCCTTGATTTCGCATCCGTGGCCGAAATCCGCGCGCAGATCATCGATCAGCGTAACAAGGGGGCGGCGGTCCTGCTGGTGTCGGAAGATCTGGATGAGGTGCTGGAGTTGTCGGACCGCATTGCTGTGATGTCGGGCGGGCGCATCACCTATGTCGTCCCCGCCGCCGAGGCGGATCGCAACACCATCGGCAAGCATATGGCGGGGCACGCATGATCGCAGTTCAGGCATCGCCCTATCCCTATTTCCTGCCCCCGGCCAGCACTGCGCTGGTCGTGATCGACATGCAGCGCGATTTCATCGAGCCCGGCGGCTTTGGCGATGCGCTTGGCAATGATGTGTCGCGCCTTGCGGCGATCATTCCCACGGTGGCGCAGCTTTTGGCGCTGTTTCGGGCGCGCGGCTGGCCGGTGATCCACACGCGCGAGGCGCATTTGCCCGACCTGTCGGATTGCCCGCCTGCAAAGATTGCGCGCGGGTCGGCGGCCACGCGGATCGGTCAGGCAGGGCCAATGGGGCGGCTGTTGGTGCGGGGGGAACCCGGTAACCAGATCGTGCCCGACCTTGCCCCCCTTGCGGGTGAGATGGTCGTCGACAAGCCGGGCAAGGGTATGTTCTGGGCCACTGGCTTGCACGAAGCTTTGCAGGTCAAGGGGATCACCCATCTGGTCTTTGCTGGGGTTACGACTGAGGTTTGCGTGCAAACCTCGATGCGCGAGGGCAATGATCGTGGCTATGAATGTCTGCTGATCACCGATGCCACGGAAAGCTATTTCGCTGAATACAAGGCTGCCACGATTTCGATGATCACGGCCCAAGGCGGCATCGTCGGCTGGGCGGCACCATTGGCCGCTCTGGAACAGGCGGTTTCATCGTGACCGCGCCGTTTGACGCCAAGGCCGTGGTCGATGCCATGGCCCCGATGCTGGGCTTGACCATTGTGCCCGAATGGCGGCCTTCGGTTGAGGCGCATCTGACAGCGGCGCACCGCTTGGCGCAGGTGGTGCTGGACGTGCCCTTGCCCGATGAGGCAGAGCCTGCGCCGGTGTTTCACCCATGACGGGGCTGTGCAGGCTGACGGCGGCCGAGATCGGGGCTCAGGTGCGTGCGCGCAAGGTATCGGCCCGCGCGGTGGCCGAGGCGCATCTGGCCCGCATCGCCCGCCTGAATCCCGCGTTGAACGCCTTTACCGATGTCACGGCTGACCGCGCGCTTGCCATGGCGGATGGGGTGGATAAGGCGGTAGCAGAAGGTCGTGATCCGGGGCCTTTGGCGGGCGTGCCCTTTGCCGTGAAGAACCTGTTTGATATTGCGGGCCTGCCCACCCGTGCCGGATCACAGATCAACCGCAGCCACCCGCCAGCCCACGCAGATGCCATGCTGGTACAACGACTGGCAGAGGCCGGGGCGGTGCTGCTGGGCGGGTTGAATATGGGCGAATACGCCTATGACTTTACGGGTGAGAATGCGCATGACGGCGCGTCGCGCAATCCTCACGCGCCGGGCCATATGTCGGGCGGATCATCCGGCGGCTGTGGCACGGCGGTGGCGGCGGGGATGGTGCCCTTGGCGCTTGGGTCCGATACAAATGGATCAATCCGGGTGCCGTCGTCATTCTGCGGGTTGTTCGGGCTGAAGCCGACTTATGGGCGGCTGTCGCGCAGCGGCACCTTTCCGTTTGTGGCCAGCCTTGACCATCTTGGCCCTTTTGCGCGGTCAGTCGCCGACCTTGCCCTGTCTTACGACGCCATGTTGGGGCCGGATGCTGCAGACCCAGCACTGGCCGATATGCCGCCCCTGCCCACGTTGCCGCAGCTTGATGCCGGAATGGCGGGTGTCCGGGTGGCGCGGCTGGGCGGGTACTTTGCGGAAGGGGCCGGATCACAGGCTTCGGCGGCAGTTGATCATGTGGCTAATGCACTTGGGGTGCAGGAAACCGTGGTGCCAAAGCTGGCGGCGGCGGCGCGCGCGGCGGCCTATCTGATCACCATGACCGAAGCAGCAGCACTGCACAGGCAGCGCCTGCAGACGCAGGCCGAAGCCTTCGATCCCGATGTGCGCGACAGGTTGCTCGCCGGTGCCATGGTGCCCGCCGCTTGGGTGGCGCAGGCGCAAAAGGTGCGCCGCGCCTTTGCAGCCGAAATGGCGGCGGTCTTTCAGACGGTCGATGTGCTGTTGGCCCCGGCGACTCCCTGCCCGGCACCGGAACTGGGGCAAAAGCTGTTGGACCTGAACGGCATACAAGTGCCGCTGCGTCCGAACATCGGCATCTTTACCCAGCCCATCAGCTGTATCGGCCTGCCCGTGGTGGCGGTGCCGGTTTGGCTGGTGGGCGCTGCCATGCCCATCGGGGTGCAGGTGATTGCGCCGCCTTGGCGCGAAGATCTGGCGCTGCGGGTGGCGCGCGGCTTGGAATTGGCGGGGGCTGTGCAGGCGCCCGTGGCACAGGAGCACTGACATGGAACGCACAGGACGCTGGGCTGGCCGCAATGGCGACAAGGACGCCGTGCGCGCCGAAGTGTGGGATGCGCTGGATGCGGGCGGCATGGCCATGGGGCCGACGTGGAGCCACATTCCCAACTTCATCGGGGCGGATGTGGCGGCGTGGCGGCTGGCGCAGACGCCCGAATGGCAACGCGCGCGGACGGTGAAGTGCAACCCCGACCCGCCGCAGATTCCGCTGCGCCTGCGGGCCCTTTATGAGGGCAAGGTGCTGTATGCCCCCGTGCCTTATCTCACGCGCGATTTTCCCTATCTGCGGATCGACCCGGCAAAGCTGATGGAAAAGGGCGTGTCCTTTGAATTGGCCGCTACGTCAGAGGGCTATGTCCAGCATGGTGAGCGGATCGGGTTCGAAGATGTGGAGCCGCTGGATTTCTGTGTTGTGGGGTCTGTGGCGGTGTCGCGGACGGGCGGGCGCACGGGCAAAGGGGCAGGCTTTGCCGATCTGGAAACGGGCATCTTTCGTGAGTTGGGGATTGTTGGCCCCAACACGCCGATGGCCACCACGGTGCATTCGTGCCAATTAGTGGCCGAGGCGCGCGTGGTGATGATGCCGCATGACAGCCCGCTGGATTTCGTGGCGACAGAGGCAGAGTTGATCGTGACCGGCAACACCGATCCGCGCCCCAAGGGGGTGAGTTGGGAGCATGTGCGCGAGGATCAGTTTGACACGATCCCGGTGCTGCGGGCGATCCGCGACCGGATGCTGGCGCGGATGGGTGGCTGATGCGGGTGAATGATCCGGAAACCTTGGCCGAGGTTGAGGCGGCATTTGCGCGCTATGAAACGGCCTTGGGCGAGAATGACGTGGCGACGCTGGATGCCCTGTTCTGGCAGGACGCGCGGGTGATCCGCTATGGCATAGGGGAAAACCTGTATGGTGCGGCCGAGATTCTGGCCTTCCGGCAGGCGCGACCTGCCACGGGCCTTTCGCGCAGCCTGTCAAAGACGGTGATCACCACGTTTGGCCGTGATATGGCGACGGCCAGCACGCTGTTTGAACGCGTGTCATTGCCGGGCAAAGTGGGGCGGCAGATGCAGACATGGGCGCGGTTTGCAGATGGCTGGAAGGTAGTGGCTGCCCATGTGAGCGTGATTGACGCGCGCTGACCCCTTTTGGCCGCGGTCCCTGTGGCAAGCGCCGGGGGTCTCACACCCCCGGACCCCCGTGGGATATTTGCAGAAGGGGAAGCGCGGCAGACCGCGTCATTTTGTGGCGAGGTAGTTGCGCCAGCCGCCAGTGGCCGTGATTTCGGTGGCGCCCGTGAGGGCGTGGGCTTCACACAGAAAGCCGCTGACGGCGCGGCCATCGGCCAGGGTGACCTTGCCCAGTCCCAGCGGGGCGGGGATACGAGCGGCAAAGGTTCCAAATGCGGCCGCGGGCAGGGCCCAGACCTCGACCTCGATCCCTTTGCCCTGAAACGCCGGGTCAAGGGCCATGCCTGGCTTGGGTGGGATCGTTCCGGCGAGGGCATAGAGCCGGTAGCCGGGGGCGGTGCGGGTGGTTTCAAGCAGAACGCCGCCCGGGGTGGTAAGTTCGGGATTGAGCGGCATGCCTGTGAGGTGGGCGCCAACCACCACGATGGGCAAGAAGCCGGGCGGCAGTGTCGCGGGTTCGGGTGCGGGGAGGGGGGCCTTGGTATCTGCACCCATGCCGCAGCCCGCTCCAGCATGCAGGGCAGCGGCAAAGGGTCCGAGGGCATCATCGCTGAAGGCGGGACCAACAAGGGTGACGCCCGCCGGCAGGCCGGAAGGGCCAAAGCCCGCAGGCACCGCGATGGCGGCGTAGCCCAGAAGGTTGGCAAAGTTTGTGTAGCGACCGAACTGGCTGTTGCGGCCGATGGGATCGGCCAGCATGTCGGCAACCGTGCAGGTCGTGGGCGATGTTGGCAGCAACAACATGTCAACTGCCGCCCAGGTCGGGGCCACGTGTTTGCGCAACGCCTCGAGCCGATAGCGGCCGTTGAACGCATCCACGGCAGTCTTGCCGCGCGCGCCTTCGATGATGCGGCGAACGGTGGGGTCGAAGTCATCGGCGTTGGTGGCGATGAAGCCTTCAACGGCGGCCAGACGTTCGGCCACCCATGGCCCTTCGTAAAGGAGGGCCGCAGCTTCGCGGAACGGGGCGTAGTCAAACGGGACGATGGTGGCGCCAAGGGCCTGTGCGCGGGCGATGGCGGCATCATAAAGGGCGGCCACTTCGGTGTTGCCATAGAACTCGCGCTCGGAGTCTGTCAGCACGCCGATACGTGGTTTGGCAGGGAGGGCGACGGGTGCTGCGGCGCGTGAAAAGGGATCGCCCGCATCCTCGCCCTCCATCACGCGGCGGACGGCGGTGCCGTCTGCCACGCATCCGGCGAATACCGTGACCACATCGACCGAGCGGCAGGCGGGCACCACGCCCGTGTTGGGCACCAGCCCCGGCGTCGGCTTGATTCCGACAAGGTTGTTGAATGCGGCAGGCACTCGGCCCGACCCTGCGGTATCGGTGCCAAGGGCAAAGGCCGCAAGGCCAGAGGCCACGGCCACGGCTGAACCGGAGGATGACCCGCCCGAGACATAGTCGGCGTTGAACACCGATCTGGGCGCGCCATAGGGCGAGCGCGTGCCGTTCAGGCCGGTGGCAAACTGGTCAAGGTTGGTCTTGCCGATAACGATTGCCCCTGCTGCGCGCAGGCGGGCCACGGTGACGGCATCGACGGCCGGATCAAAGGCATAGGCGGGGCAGGCGGCGGTGGTCGGCAGGCCCGCCACATCAATGTTGTCCTTGACCGCGAAAGGCACGCCATAGAGCGGCAGGCCCGCGGGGCCTTTTGCCATCAGCGCGCGGGCAGCATCGCGCAGCGCCTCATCCGGGGTGGGAGTGATGAACACGGCCTTGTCCGCCAAGGCCGCGCGGCGGGCAATCACCTCCTCGACCATATCCAGCGGGGTTGCCCCTGCGGCATAGGCGGCGCGCAGGGCATCAAGGGTCAGCATTTTTGGCAGCATCATTCCGTCTCCATCACAGCCAGAAAATCGCCGGC
This sequence comes from Rhodobacter sp., assembly GCA_027484145.1. Classification (GTDB taxonomy): domain Bacteria; phylum Pseudomonadota; class Alphaproteobacteria; order Rhodobacterales; family Rhodobacteraceae; genus Pseudotabrizicola. The sequence continues at coordinate 259,652 of JAIXUH010000013.1, read as the reverse complement.
CCGGACGGTGCGTCCGGGTGCGGCGCGCACCTCGTGCAGGCGGCCCGCGATGGGGCTGTGCACGGCGATTTCCATTTTCATCGATTCAACAATGGCGATCAGGTCGCCTGCCGCTACCCGGTCACCCGGCGCGACGAGGTATTTCCACACGTTCCCCGGCACCGGGCTTTCCACGCCGGTGCAGCCTGCGGGCATGTCGCCTGCCGTCGTGGCGGGGCCTTCGTCGGGGGCGAAGGTGTCAAGACCAGCCGCTTTCCAGCGTTGGCGTTCGGCCTCGAACGCGGCCTGCTGGCTGGATTTGAACGCCGTGACGCTGCCCGATTGCAACGCAAGCGCACGTTTTTCGGCCGCCCAGTCAAAGGTACCTTCCTCCATCCGCACCACATAGCCGCCATGCGGAAAGGCCGCCCGCGCCTCGGTCAGATCTTCATGGCTGACCGGGAAAAAGCGGATCTGGTCGAAGAAGTTCAAGAGCCACGGACGATCCCTGAAGGCAGGCGTGCGGCGCCATGTGTTCCAGACCTGAATGGTGCGGCCAAAGAGCTGGTAACCCCCCGGCCCCTCCATCCCGTAGATGCACATATAGGCGCCGCCAATGCCAACAGCGTTTTCCGGCGTCCATGTGCGGGCAGGGTTATACTTGGTAGTGACCAGCCGGTGGCGCGGATCAACCGGCGTTGCCACCGGCGCGCCAAGGTAGACATCGCCCAAGCCCAGCACCAGATAGCGCGCGTCGTGGATGATGCGTCTGACTGCTGTCTCATCCGACAGGCCGTTGATGCGTCGGATGAACTCGATGTTGGACGGGCACCACGGGGCATCGGGACGCACCAGATCCTGATACTTCTGCATCGCCAACACGGCCTGCGGGTCGTTCCACGACAAGGGCAGATAGACCGTGCGGGTGGGCACCTTGACCGCCTCGGCCGGGGGCAGGCGCGATTCGATCGCGCGCAGTTCCGCCAGAAGATCGCGGCGCGAGATGCGGGCGGGGTCGTAGTGCAGCTGCAAGGACCGGATGCCGGGCGTGAGGTCAGTTATGGGCAAGCCCGCTGCCTGTACGGATTTCATCAATATATGCACGCGCAGGCGAAGTTCGATGTCCAGTGTCATCTGCCCGTATTCGACCAGCAGGTTTTCATCCCCCTGACGTCGATAAGTGACGGGCACGGCGGCATCTGCATCATGTTCCAGAACGGGCGATCCGGCCATCAGATAGGCGGGGCCCGCGACCGGATCATCCGGGCGCAGGGCGGGCAAAAAGCGCACCGTATCACCGGGGCGCAATTGGCCCAGTTTCCAAAGGTCGTCTGCCGCTACCACGGCGGGGCAGACAAATCCGCCAAGGCTTGGCCCGTCGGGGCCAAGGATGATCGGCATGTCGCCGGTAAAGTCGATGGCGCCGATGGCATAGGCGTTGTCGTGGAGGTTGGACGGGTGCAAGCCCGCCTCACCCCCATCGCTGCGCGCCCATTCCGGTGCAGGGCCGATCAGCCGCACGCCGGTGCGGGCCGAGTTGAAGTGCACCTCATATGTCGACGAAAACAGGGTGGCGATGTCACTGTTACGGAAAAAATCTGGCGCGCCATGGGGACCATAGACCACCGACAGTTCCCAGGCTTGGGTCAGGTGTGCGGGTTCGGTTGGGGCAGATGAGGCTGTGTCCGCGCGGGCCAGATGCAGCACATCGCCGGTTTTCAGAACGCCCGTCGCGTGGCCGCCGAACTGTCCCAAGGCAAAGGTTGCCCGCGAACCAAGGATTTCCGGCGCATCAAATCCGCCCGCCACCGCCAGATAGGCGCGCTGGCCCGGCCCAACGATACCGCCAATGGCCAGCGTGCCGCCAGCAGGCACATCCACCACCGGGCCATCCACCGCTTGCCCGTCCAGTACCATCCGCATCTGCGCCCCGGCCAAGGCCACCCGTGCCGCCGACAGAAAGCGCAAGGTCGGGCCTGTGACAGTCATTTCCAGCGCGGCGGTATCGGGAGCGTTACCCACCAGACGGTTGGCGTTGCGGTGCGACCGTGCGTCCATCGGCCCCGATGGCGGCACACCCACGTGCCACAACCCCAGACGCCCCGGCAGTTCCTGCAGGCTGGATTGCGCGCCGGGGGCCAGCACCTCGACCCCATCCGGCGCAAAGGCAAAATCGGCCAAGGCGGTGGTCGCCACCAACCCAGAGGCCAGCAGGTCAGACGATGCAATGGCGCGCAGATAGGCAAGGTTCGTCTCGATTCCAGCCACCCGTGTCTGGCCAAGCGCCACCTGCAAGGCATTCAGGGCGGCCGGACGGTTCGCGGCATGAACAATGATCTTGGCCAGCATCGGGTCGTAAAACGGCGTTACCTCGCTGCCCGTCTCGATCCAGCCATCCACGCGGGCGGTGGAGGGAAAAGCCACCTCGGTCAGCATGCCCGCCGAGGGGCGAAAGCCCGCGTGTGGCATTTCCGCGTAAAGCCGCGCTTCGAAGGCGGCGCCTTTCGGCTCCGGCAGGGTGGCAGGAATCGGGTCTTGCCCCGCTGCCTGCCGCACCATCCATTCGACCAGATCAATGCCCAGAACGGCCTCAGTCACCGGATGTTCCACCTGCAGGCGGGTGTTCACTTCCAGAAAGTAGAACTCTTGCCGGGCGGGGTCATAGATGAACTCCACCGTCCCGGCCGAGGCGTAGGAGATCGAGGCGCACAGATCGACCGCCGCCTCGTGCAAGCGCGCGCGCACGGTATCGGAAAGCCCCGGCGCGGGGGTTTCCTCGATGACCTTCTGGTTGCGCCGCTGCAGCGAACAATCCCGCTCACCCAAGGCCACCACGCGGCCCGCCCCATTGCCGAACACCTGCACCTCAACATGGCGCGCGGATGAGACGAAGCGTTCCAGATAGACCCGTGCATCGCCGAAACTGGCCGTGGCCGTGCGCTGCACGCTGGCAAAGGCGGCGCGCAACGCCGCCTCGTCCGCGCAAAGCTGCATGCCGATGCCGCCCCCGCCCGCCGTGCTTTTCAGCATGACCGGAAAGCCGATGCGCGCGGCCTCATCCGCCGCTTCATCCGCCCCCGACAGCAGGCCAGAGCCGGGCAACAGCGGCACACCCGCCGCCTGCGCCAGTTCGCGCGCAGTGTGTTTCAGGCCAAAGGCGCGGATATGGTCCGGCGCGGGGCCAATAAAGGCGATGCCCTCGACGGCCAGACGTTCGGCAAAGCCTATGTTTTCGGACAGAAAACCATAGCCCGGATGCACCGCCTGCGCCCCGGTTTCCCGGCACGCGGCAATCACCGCGTCGATGTTCAGATAGCTGTCTGCCGCAGGTGCTGGGCCAAGCCGCACCGCCTTGTCGGCCAGCCGGACATGCGGCGCGAAACGGTCTGCATCGGAATAGACGGCGACGGGCGATATCCCCATCTGCCGCAATGTCCGCATCACCCGAACCGCGATTTCCCCGCGGTTCGCCACCAGAACCCTTTGAAACATGGCCTACCCCGTGATGATGACGCGGATTGGCGTCGGATCGAACCCGTTGCAGGGGTTGTTGATCTGCGGGCAGTTCGAGATGACGCACAGCACATCCATCTCGGCCACCATCTCGACATGATCGCCGGGCGACGAGATGCCGTCATCAATGGTCATCGCACCATTCGGGCTGATCGGCACGTTCATGAAGAAGTTGATGTTTGGCACGATGTCGCGCTTGCCCATGCCATGCTTGGCCAGTTCCAGAATGAAGTTTTCTCGGCAGGCGTGCAGATAGCGCGTGTCGTGACCAAAGCGCACGGTGTTGCTTTCGCACGAACAGCACCCGGCGCAGGTGTCATGGCGGCCTGACGTGTCGGCGGTCACGGTCAGCATCACGCGCCCTTCGGAGGACATGATCTTTGTCCCGGTAGTGATATAGGCCGCGCCCTGTTCGCGCATCGTGTCCTGACTGGAATAGCGTTCGCCCACGTCGACGGCGTTGTAAAAGATGGTGTCAATCGCCTGCTGGCCAAAGCTGTCGATGATGCGGATGGTCTGGCCCTTTTTCACAAGGCCCGACCATGGGCGTTCGGCGGGGATGTCATAGGTTTGCATGATGGTTTCCCCCTTCAGGCCCTAGCGTTATTTTCAAAGCCGCGCATCGCCTCGGCGGTCGCGGTCCGGCATAGATCGTCGCCCGCCACGGGCACGGCGACCATGCGGGTGGCCGTCAGAGGCGGCACGTCACCCGTGGCAGGGTCCAGCGGGTGGCGGGTGTTCGACAGGGCCACCAGAACATCCATCTCGGCCCGCAACTCCACCCAGTCGTCACCCGACAGCAGTGCACCGCGCCACGCAAAACGGCCCGATGCATCCACGCGCACCGGCGCAAAGAAGGTCATCAACGCGGGCAGATCGCGCCGGTCCAGCCCCAGCTTGCCCGCCGCCAGCACCATGTTGTCGCGCGTGTTGCGCGCCTTTGGCGTGCCTGGGCCTGTGGCACCTGACCCACCCGTCAGCGCATCATGTGCGCCAGAGCTATCTTCGGTGATCGACAACAGCACCCGGCCCATATCGGAAAACAGCACCCGGCCTTTACGCAATTCGGTCGTCCACTGCACCTTGACCGTATCGGGCAGATTGAGTCGCTCGGTCGTGTCTGCCGCAGACCATGCCGCCAGCGACAGGCTGCTGCCAAGGCCATGCGTCTGCAGGCGCAAGACCTCGCCGTTCGCCAGAGGCGTTGTCCAATACCAGCCTCCGGGGATGGTCTCCGTCCAGATCACCCTTGATAAATCCGAAACCGGCGCAGGGCGTGGGCTGGGTTCGGGCAGCGCCTTGGGCGCGAAATCAAGGCCGCGGCGCTGATGCTCTTCATAGCGGCGGCGATCAGCGGCAATCTGGTCAGGCGTGCGTGGAATGTGCTGCATGAGCGGTCTCTCCGGTTTGACGGGCCGTCCCGGCTATGGGCCCGAAAAGTGTCGGGTCGTCCCGACTGGGCGAAAGGTCTGCATCGTAAAGCGTTTGCGCCCCGGCCACGCGCGGCGGCCAGATGGCGATGTCCTTGGTGATGGTTGCGCCATACCGCGTGCGCTCTTCGGGGCGGTCGCGGGTGCGTTCAAAGGCGATGATCCGGGTGGCAAGGGTAAAGGCCTCGCGCAGGTCATGGGTGACCATGACCACCGTCATCGGCACCTCGTTCCACAGCCGCCGCATCAGGGCATGAATATCGCTGCGGATGCCGGGGTCAAGCGCGCCAAAGGGTTCGTCCAGCAGCAGCACCCGCGGCTTCATCATCAGCGCCTGCGCCAAGGCAAGCCGTTGCTGCATCCCACCCGAAAGCTGCGCGGGATACTTCGCCTCGGCCCCCGACAGGCCCACTTCGGCCAGCATGGCATGCGCCTCATCCACCAATGCGCGTCGCGCGGTGCCAAAACTGCGGCCCCACAGGCGGCTGCTCCGCAGTTCCGGCCCCAGCATCACGTTGCCCAGAACGGTCAGGTGCGGGAAGACGGAATAGCGTTGATACACCACCCCCCTGTCCGGCCCCGGTTCGGGCGGCAGCGGCACACCATCCATCAGGATTTGCCCGCGTGATGGGGTTTCCTGCCCCAGCAGCATCCGCAGAAAGGTGGTCTTGCCACAGCCCGACGGCCCGACCAACGCCACAAAGGCGCGCGGTTCAATCGTCAGCGACAGGTTTTCCAGCACGATCTGGTCGCCATATTCCTTCCAGACCTTGTCGATCACCAAGCCGGTCATTGCCCGCGCTCCAGATCTGACCATGGGAAGACCCGGCGGCGCAGGGCATTCAGCCCCACATCCATGAGCACGGCTAGCAGCGTAATCCACGCCACATAGGGAAAGATCACATCCATCGACAGATAGCGCCGCACCAGAAAGATGCGGTAGCCAAGGCCCGAGTCTGCCGAGATCGCCTCGGCCGCGATCAAGAACAGGAACGCTGGGCCGAGTTGCAGGCGCAGGCTGTCGATCAGGCGCGGCAAGACCTGCGGCAGAACCACCCGAATGGCGATCAGCCAGGTGGAGGCAGACAGCGTCTCCGCCTTGACGATCTGTTCGCGCGGCAGGGCCATGGCGGTCAGGCACAGGTCGCGGATCAGGATCGGGGCCACGCCAATCACGATCAGCGCGATCTTCGACACCTCGCCCAGACCCAGCACGATGAACAGAACCGGCAGCAGCGCCAAGGGTGGCACCATCGACACGAAAGCCACAAAGGGCGACATCAGGGCCCGCACCACGGGCAAGATGCCGGTCAAGAGCCCAAGGATCAGCGCCAGAGCGGTGGAAATGCCAAGACCTGCCGCCAACCGCCCCAGACTGGCCAGCGTATCCGACCAAAGCAGATACTCGCCTGTCCGTTTGTCAGGGGTAAAGGCCATGGTGTTGATGGTCTGCGCCATGGTCGACAGGGCGGGCAGCAGCTTGTCGTTCGAGTTTTCCGCCAGCCGCAGGGCTGACCCGATCACATAGGCCAAGGCCAGCAGCACGAAGGGCACACAGGCAAGGATGACCTGTGTGCCGCGACCCGGCTTGATGTTGATCAGCCGCATTGCGGGATCAGCCGATTACAGCGCGCCGTCGGCGGCCATTTTCATGTAGGTGTCGGTGAACCGAAGCTTGACGTTTGCCTCATCGCCAAGGACGACCCCGCCGGGCAGTTCAATGCCAATCACATCCGCCGACGCCGCGCCCGACCCCAAAAGCCCCTTGTCGAACAGGAAGGTGCGGACAAGGTCCATGGTCTTGCCCAGATCCGGCGATGTGGTGAAGGCCACGGCATCTGCTGGCTTGTCGAACAGCTTGGTTGCGGCCAACTGCGCCTCGAACCCGGCCTGATCGGTGCCGCTGGCGGCCCCCATCGCGGCGCGCGCGGCGGCGCCTTCGGGTGTGTCCGACACCATCAGCGTCACCGTTTCATACCAGATGCCCGCAAGCGCCTTGCCGAAATCGGGATTGTCTGCCAGCACCGTGGTGTTCGCCACCATCAGGTCGATGATCTCACCCGGGATCTGGCTGGAATCAAACACGCTGGTGGCGCCGGGCAGCGCCTTGATTTCCGAAACCATCGGGTTCCATGTCACCATCGCGGTCACATCCGGTGTCTGGAACGCGCCCACCATATCGGGGTCGGCAGTGTTGACCACCTTCACATCAGCTTCGCTCATCCCCACGCTGTCAAGGGCGCGCGCCAGCAGGTAGTGCGAGACCGAGAATTCCACGAGGTTCACATCGCGGCCTTTAATGTCGGCCAGTGCGGCCCCGTCTTTCAGGATGACCGCATCATTTCCGGCCGAAAAGTCGCCTACGATGACGGCCGTGGTATCGACACCGCCAGCCGCAGGAATGGACAAGCCATCCATGTTGGTCAGCGTGACGGCATCATAGGCGCCAGCGGTATACTGGTTCATGGATTCGACATAGTCGTTGAACTGCGTCACCTCGATGGTGATGCCATACTTGTCAGCCCATTTCTTCACGATGCCCGCGTCGGACGCATAGCCCCATGGCATCCAGCCCACATAGATGGACCATGCCACTTTGAAGTCGGTCTTTGCCTGCGCAAGGGCCGGGGTCATGGACAACGCACCAAGCGTGGCGAGGGTGGCGAGCAAGGTTCTGCGGCGGATCGACATGTTCTTCCCTTTGCTGTTCGGTAAGGGATAAACGGACCATCGCCGCCAATCCCTTGGCTTGACGAGGTCTCCCGGGCTTTTGTCCCGCCGTGCACCCGGCGGGATGTCTCCCCGCCGGTGGCAGCTCTCGGACCAGACGAACCCATGCGGGAACCGGAACCCTAGCCGCCAAACTCAAGGGCGATCATGCACAAGGTGGCACCCGGATCATTGCTCAAGAAGCCGCGCCGCCCGCCAAAAGGTGCAAAGTCACGGTGGTCTGCGCGAATAACGGGCGAAACAGTGCGGTATTGCTTGAAAAATGTGCTGAAATGGTGTGCCGGAATCGTGCGGCTTGGCAGATTCGTGCCAAAACGGTGTATGGTGGCCCCGAAAAAGACAGCGCCACCGCCCACGGATGCGGGCGATGGCGCGTGCGTCTTGTCGGGCGTCCGGTCAGACGATGCCGCCACCCGCCCCCAACACCTTGGGCCGAACCGCAGCCACCTTTGCCCGATAGCCCGCCGCGCGATAGGTTGCGACCGGATCAATCGCCCCGCCGCCTTCCAGCCGCGCCATGGCAAGGATCGGCTCCACATCGGTGCGGAACCCGTGCTTCAGCGTGGTCGTCGCCATCAACGCATCTCCCGCATCCTGATACCCGCGCAAGGCCGCACGGTCCACCAACAGGGCCTGCGCATAGGCGCGCTGCACCTCCATCGCCGAAACCATCAGGCTTTCGATCGGGTCGGTCACGTTGTGGCTTTGGTCCAGCATATGCGCGGGGGTGAAGCCGGGCTTACCCTCGGCCTCCACCAATTCGTTGAAGACCAAAAACAGCCGGTAGGGATCGACCGATCCGGTATCCAGATCATCGTCGCCATACTTGCTGTCGTTGAAATGGAAGCCGCCCAGTTTGCCGCGCGAAATCAGGCGCGCCACGATCTGTTCGATGTTGGTGTTGGGCGCGTGGTGGCCAAGGTCCACCAAACAGAACGCCTGCGGGCCAAGTTCGGTGGCGATGATGTAGTTGGTGCCCCAATCCTGCACGACCGTTGAATAGAACGCCGGTTCATACATCTTGTGTTCGGTGTAAAGCCGCCAGTCGGCAGGCAGACGCGCGTAAATCGCGTGCAGACTTTCCATATAGCGGTCGAACTGGCGGGTGAAATCCTGCTGGCCGGGAAAGTTGCTGCCATCGCCCACCCAGACGGTCAGCGCCTTTGACCCCAGCGTGGCGCCGATTTCGATGCATTCGATGTTATGCTCTACCGCTTGCGTGCGGGTGGTTGCATCGGCGTTTGAGACAGAGCCATGCTTATACGACCGGCGCTGCTGTGGCTGATCCTGAAAGGTGTTCGAATTCATCGCGTCGAACCCGAGGCCTACTTCTTCGGCCTTGGCCAGCAGGTCGGCGGCGGGGGCTTTGTCCCATGGAATATGCAGACTGACCGTTGGCGTGGCGCGGGTCAGCGTCTGGATCACGCCGCAATCTTCCAGCTTGTCAAAGATGTGGCGCGGCTCCCCTTCGCCCGGAAAGCGGGCAAAACGGGTTCCGCCGGTACCCACACCCCATGACGGGATCGCCACACCATAGCGCGCCACCTTGGCCTTGATCGCGGCAATGTCGATGCCACGGCGGGCTAGATGTTCTCCCAATGCGGCATAATCGGCCTGCAAGGCGGCCAGTCGGTGCGCGTTTTCACGCGCGATGGTTTCATGCGCGATCATGGCTTACCTCGTGAACGCTTGGACATTGCCGGCATCGACGTTCAGGATATTGCCCGTCGATTTGGCCGAAAGTTCGGATGCAAAGAAATAGGCGCCTTCCGCGATGTCTTCGGGCAGGACAGACCGCTTCAGCATGGACCGCTGGCGATACATCTCTTCTAGCCCGTCCTTGTCGGTCTTGTACGTGCTGGCGCGCTGATCCAGCCATTCGCCGGACCAGATCTTTGACCCCTTCAGCACCGCATCGGGGTTCACAACGTTCACGCGGATGCCGCCTTCGGCCCCTTCAAGTGCAAGGCAGCGCGCAAGGTGAATTTCCGCCGCCTTTGCCGTGCAATAGGCCGAGGCGTTGGGGCTGGCCGCAAGACCATTCTTGGAGGCAATGAACACCACCGAACCGCCGATGTTCTGCGCACGAAACAGCTTGAACGCCTCGCGGCTGACAAGGAAATAGCCGGTGGACAGGATGTCCATGTTCTTGTTCCACAGGGCCAGTGTCGTTTGTTCCACCGGAGCAGACGAGGCGATGCCGGCGTTCGACACCAGAATATCCAGCCCGCCAAACTCTACCGCGGTTTCGGCATAGGCGGCCAGAACCGCCGCCTCATCCGTCACGTTCATCGTGACCGTGCGCACCACATCCTTGCCATGGCGGCTGGCAAGGTTGGCCTTCACATCGCTAAGCGCCACCTCGTCGATATCGGCCAGCATGACGCAGGCCCCTTCCTTCAGGAACCGCTCGGCCGTGGCCGACCCGATGCCCCCCGCGCCGCCGGTGACAAAGGCCACCCGGCCCGCCAGCGCTTTGGGCTTTGGCATGCGCTGAAGCTTTGCCTCTTCCAGCAACCAGTATTCAATGTCGAAGGCTTCCTGTTCCGGCAGGCCGCAATACTCCGAAACCGTATCTGCGCCGCGCATCACATTGATAGCGTTGACATAGAATTCGCCACTGATGCGGGCGGTTGCCTTGTCTTTGGCAAAGGTCAGCATGCCCACGCCGGGCACGAGGTAGACCACGGCATTGGGGTCGCGCAGCGGCGGGCTGTCCGGGTGTTTGCAACGGTTGTAATAGGCGGCGTAGCCTTCGCGATAAGCCGCCACTTCGCCCGCCAACGCCGCAAGAGTAGCGTCCACATCCGGCTTGGCCGGGTCAAACCCCACAACAAGCGGGCAGATCTTGGTCCGCAGGAAATGGTCGGGGCAAGAGGTGCCTAGGGCGGCCAGCGGCTTTAGCTTGGCCGAATTCACAAACTCCAACACGGCGGGCTGATCATCGAAATGCCCCACCATATGGTGATCGGCCGAAATCATGCCCCGGATGGCGGGCATCAGGCGGGCCGCTACGGCCCGGCGGTCTGCTGCAGGCAGCGATGATGTGACCGCACCGCCGAAAATCGTCTGGCCTGCTGTCTGCGCCGCGAACCAATCCATTGCTTTCTGAATTATGGCAAGTGTCAGGTCATAACAGGCCTTTGCGTCATCATCCCATGTGAACAGCCCGTGCGATTCAAGCACCACACCCTTGGCATCGGGGTTCTCAAGGCAGAATTTCTCCAGCCACAGGCCCAATTCATACCCCGGACGCTTCCAAGGCAGCCAACCGATGTCTGCCCCGAAAATCTGCCTTGTCAGCGCGCGTGAGTTCTTGGAGGCGGCGATGGCAATGATGGCATCGGGGTGCATGTGATCGACATGCTTTCTGGGCACATAGGCATGCAGGGGTGTGTCGATGCTGGCGGCGCGAGGGTTCAGGTTGAAAGTGCAGTGGGGCAGATAACCCACCATCTCATCCTCAAACGCGACACCCCGGTAGATGCCCTTCAAGGCTTGCAGCTTTTCCATGTAAAGAGTGGCAAAGCCATCCATCTTGATGGAACCCACATCACCGCCCGACCCCTTGACCCACATCACCTCGACCATCTGGCCGGTCAGTGGGTCCTTTTCCATGACCTTGGCCGATGTGTTGCCGCCGCCATAGTTCGTGATGCGCTTGTCCGACCCCAGCAGGTTCGACCGGTAGAGCAGCTTTTGCGACTCGCTCATCCCGGCGGCGCGGGTGTTATCCCACAGGTTTTCCAATCGGTTGCCCGCTGCTTGGGTCATGCTGTCCTCCCATTCCTCTGTGGCAAATGTGCCGAAACGGGGCGGCAAGTCAATCATAAACGATCAAATTCAGTCATGCTGCAGGTGCATAATGATTGCTGTGATTGAAAATGATTGACAATGAGCGAAACCAATGGAAGCTTTGTGACAGGGAGGACGCGATGCACGAAAGCGAACGGCACAGGCTTATTCTGTCAGCGGTACAAGACCGGCCCGTGGTGACGGTTTCGGATCTGGTCGCCCTGACAGGCGCTTCCGAAGCGACGATCCGCCGTGATATCGCCACCTTGCATGTGCAGAAAAAGTTGCGCCGTGTGCGGGGTGGCGCGGAAAGCGTGGCACCGCCGCAATTCGTGGGGCTGGCGGGCCGACCGTTCAGCGTGAACGAAACCATGCGGATCGCGGAAAAGCGCGCCATCGCCCGTGCGGCAGTGGATTTGTGCGAGGATGGCGAGGCCATCATCATCAACGGCGGCACCACGACGTTCCAGATGGTTCACCCGCTGTCGGCCAAACGGTTGCAGGTGTTCACCAACAGCTTCCCGATTGCAGAGCATCTGCTGAAGCATTCCAAGAACACCGTCCTGCTGCCTGCAGGCGCAATCTATCGCGAACAGAATATCATCCTGTCGCCGTTTGATGAGGATGGAAGCCGCCATTTCTATGCCCGGCGCATGTTCATGGGCTGCCGTGGCCTTGGCCCGCTGGGGCTGATGGAAGGCGACCCGCTGCTGGTGCAAGCGGAACAGAAGCTGATCGGTCAGGCCGATGAGTTGGTGGTGTTGGCCGACAGCAGCAAATTTGCGGCGCGGTCCAGTCTGCTGTTGTGCGCTCTGTCGCGCATTCACACCGTCATCACTGATGACGGGATCAGCGACCGCGATGCCGCTATGCTGGAGTCGGCAGAAATTCGGCTGGTCGTGGCCCAGACCCGGACCACGGACAGAAGGGATACCGCACAGGAAAACTGACGCGGGACAAACGCTCATAAGGGAGGAAATCATGAGCATCTGGAAAAAGGCACTGGCAACGGTCGCTGTCGTTGCACTGACAACAACGGGCGCATACGCCCAGGAAAAGACCCGCATCGCCCTTGTGGTCAAGGCATTGGGCATCGGCTTCTTCGAAGCCGCCAACAAGGGCGCAGAAGAGGCCGCCGCCGAACTGGGTGATGTGGAAATCATCTACACCGGCCCGACCGACACCACCGCCGAAGGCCAGATCGAAGTGATCAACAGCCTGATCGCGCAGGGCGTCAACGCCATTGCCATCTCGGCCAATGACCCCGATGCCGTGGCCCCCGCCCTGCAAAAGGCGATGGAGCGTGGCATCACAGTCATCTCGTGGGATTCGGGCGTGGCCAAGGAAGGCCGTCAGTTGCACCTGAACCCGTCGTCCAGCGCGCTGATCGGCAACACGATCATCAAGCTGGCCGCTGACCATCTGCCCGAAGGCGGCGACGTTGCCATTCTGTCGGCGACCGCGACCTCGACCAACCAGAACATCTGGATCGAAGAAGCCACCAAGGTGCTGCCGAACTATCCTGGCATCAACCTTGTCGCCACCGTTTACGGCGATGACCTTGCCGACAAATCCTATCGCGAAGCACAGGGCCTGATGGCGTCCTACCCGAACCTGAAGGCGATCATCGCGCCGACGACCGTGGGCATTCTTGCTGCGTCGCAGGCCGTGACGGATGCGGGCAAGATCGGCCAGATCAACGTGACGGGCCTTGGCCTGCCATCGGAAATGGCGGGCGCTGTGGAATCGGGTGCGACCATCTCGTTCGCGATCTGGAACCCGATCGATCTGGGCTATGCCGCAACCATGCTGTCCTACAATCTGGTCAAGGGCGCAAAGGCCGAACCGGGTGCTGAAATCGGCATGGGCCGGATGGGGAATGCCAAACTGGACGACAACAACGAAGCGGCCATGTCGGACCCCTTCACCTATGACAAGTCGAACATCGAACAGTTCAAGTCGATCTTCTGATCTGACCACCTGAAACCCGGTCCGGCAGGAAGCTCCCCCTGCCGGACCATCCTTCTGTCTCAGGAATAACCCCATGCAACCCGTCCTGTCGCTGCGCGGCATTTCCAAGTCATTTCCGGGGGTCAAGGCCCTGTCTGATGTGCAGCTTGATCTGTTTGCCGGGCAAGTGACGGCGCTGATCGGGGAAAATGGCGCGGGCAAATCCACCATCGTCAAGGTGCTGACGGGGATTTATCAGCCTGATGCCGGAACCATCACCCTTGCCGGGCAAGAGGTGCGCTTTGCTACCGCCGATGCGGCGACCAAAGCCGGGGTGACAGCGATCCATCAGGAAACCGTGCTGTTTGACGATCTGACCGTGGCCGAAAACATCTGGCTGGGCCATGCCCCGCGTGGCCGCTTCGGCCTGATTGACCGAGCTGAGATGCGCGCGGGTGCCGTGCGGCTGCTGGACAGCATTGGCGCAAGGCTGGACCCGGATGTGCGGTTGCGCGAACTTGGCATCGCGTCGCGCCATATGGTGGCAATCGCGCGGGCCCTTTCGGTGGACGCGCAGGTGGTCATCATGGATGAACCCACCGCCGCATTGAGCCACAAGGAAATTCACGAGCTTTATGATCTGGTCGAGGTCCTGAAGAAACAGGGCAAGGCGATCCTGTTCATCAGCCACAAGTTTGACGAGATCTTTCGAATTGCCGACCGTTACACCGTGTTCCGCGATGGCCAGTTTGTCGGCGCCGGGGCCATGGCCGACGTGGGCGAAGGGCAGTTGGTGCAGATGATGGTTGGCCGTGCGGTGGACCAGATCTTCCCCAAACGCACCCGCAACATCGGCGCGCCTGTGCTGACCGTGTCGGGCTATAGCCACCCCACGGAATTTGCTGACATCGGCTTTACGCTGCACCGGGGCGAAATCCTTGGCTTTTACGGCCTTGTCGGCGCAGGCCGGTCCGAGGTGATGCAGGCCCTGTTCGGCATTACCACGCCATCAAAGGGCGCCTGCAAGATTGACGGCCAGGTGCGGGTGCTGCGGTCAACCGCCGATGCGATCAGTGCAGGCATCGTCTATGTGCCCGAAGACCGGGGCCGCCAGGGCGCGGTCAAGGGGTTGCCGATCTTTCAGAACATCACCCTGCCCAGTCTGACGCGCACCTCGCGCAGCGGCTTTCTGCGACTGGCCGAAGAGTTCAAGCTGGCCCGCGACTATACCCAACGGCTGGACCTGCGCGCCGCGAGCCTCGATCAGGACGTTGGCCTTTTGTCGGGCGGCAACCAGCAAAAGGTGGTCATCGCCAAATGGCTGGCGACCCAGCCGCGCGTTATCATTCTGGATGAACCAACCAAGGGCATCGACATCGGGTCAAAGGCCGCGGTGCACGAATTCATGGCCGAACTTGCCGCGCAAGGGTTGGCTGTCATCATGGTCAGTTCCGAAATTCCCGAGGTGCTGGGCATGTCTGACCGCGTGATCGTGATGCGCGAAGGCCGCATCGTGGCCGAACTGGCAGACGCGGCGATGACCCCCGAAGCCCTTGTCCGCGCCGCTGCCGGCATTCAGGAGGCGGCATGAAATCGATCCTTTCCTCGCGTGAGGCGTTGTTGGCTCTGGCCATTCTGGCCATGGTCGTGGGCATCGCCTTTCGCTTTCCGGCCTTTGTCACACCGGGAAATCTGGTGAACGTGTTCAACGACACCGCCCCCCTGATGATCCTTGCCATCGGGCAGATGGTGGTGATCCTGACCAAGTGCATTGACCTGTCGGTGGCGGCCAACCTTGCGCTGACCGGCATGATCGCCGCGCTTATGAACGGCGCGGGCGTGCCCTTGCCGCTAATCCTGCTGACCGCTGTTGCCTTGGGCGCGGCTTTGGGCGCGGTAAACGGGGTTTTGGTCTGGAAGGTGGGCATCCCCTCCATTGTGGTGACGCTGGGCACGATGACCATTTATCGCGGCGTGATCTTTCTGCTGACGGCCGGAAAATGGATCAACGCGCATGAGATGACGGATGCGTTCAAAGCGCTGCCGCGGCATGTGATCCTTGGCCTGCCGGTGATGAGTTGGACGGCCATCGCCGTGATCGCCGTCTTTGCCGTGATCATGGCGCGCACCACCCTTGGCCGGGCGTTTTATGCCGTGGGGGGCAACCCCCATGCGGCGGTCTATGCGGGGATTGACGTGGGGCGCACGCAGTTTGCGGGCTTCGTCATATCGGGCGCTTTGGCGGGGTTGGTGGGCTATCTCTGGGTGGCGCGTTATGCCGTGGCCTATGTTGATATTGCAGGCGGGTTTGAACTGGACGTGGTCGCCGCCTGCGTGATCGGCGGCGTGTCCATCGCGGGCGGTGTCGGCACCGTCGGCGGGGCCATTCTGGGCGCACTGTTCCTCGGCGTGATCAAGAACGCCCTGCCTGTCATCGGCATCTCACCCTTTTGGCAGATGGCCATTTCCGGCAGCGCCATCATCCTTGCCGTCGCCTTTAATGCCACCCAATCGCGGGCAAAGGGGCGCATCATCCTGAAAGAGGCCGCACAGCAATGACAGCCCCATCAACCATGCGGGTCATCCCCGACCGCCTGCAATCGCCGCTGACCCGCGCCCTGCGGTCGTGGGAGGCGCTGCTCTTGGTGGTCTTTGTGCTGGTGTTCGTGATCAACTCCTTTGCGTCGCCCTATTTTCTGAACGCGTGGAACTTGTCGGACGCCACCTTCAACTTTACCGAAAAGGCGATGATTGCCTTTGCCATGGCCATGCTGATCATCGCGGGCGATATTGACCTGTCGGTGGCCTCGATCATCGCCCTTGCGTCAACCGCCATGGGGCTTGTCATGGCAGCCGGGGCCGATACGCCGGTGATCGTGCTGACAGGTATCGCCGTGGGTGTCGCTTGTGGGGTGGTCAATGGCGCCTTGGTCGCGGGGATGGGCCTTCCCTCCATCGTTGTCACCATCGGCACCATGAGCCTGTTTCGAGGCATCAGCTATATCGTGCTGGGTGATCAGGCCTTTACCTCATACCCCAAGGATTTCGCCTATTTCGGGCAGGGCTATGTCTGGTGGGTGTTCAGCTTTGAACTGGTGCTTTTTGCGGTCTGCGCGGTGGCCTTTTGGCTGCTGTTGCACCGCACCAGCTTTGGCCGCACTGTTTATGCCATCGGCAACAACCCCACGGCGGCGCTGTTTTCGGGCATCCGGGTGCAACGGGTGCGGTTCATCCTGTTCCTGCTGACGGGGTTGATGAGCGGTATTGCCGCCGTCTGCCTGACCTCGCGCCTTGGCTCGACCCGTCCCTCCATCGCCACGGGGATGGAGTTGGAGGTGGTGACGATGGTCGTCCTGGGGGGCGTCAACATCCTTGGCGGGTCAGGCACGATACCCGGTGTGGTGCTGGCCGCCTTTATCATGGGGCTGGTGACCTTTGGCTTTGGGCTGCTGAACGTGCCCGGCATCGTGATGTCGATCTTCATCGGTCTGCTGCTGATCGGGGTCATCGCGGTTCCGCGCCTGTTCCGGGGGAAATGATGCAAAAGCACGCGTTCAAAATGCACCTCAATCCGGGGATGGAGGCGGAGTATAAACGCCGCCATGATGAAATCTGGCCCGAGCTAGTGGCGCTGCTGCGCGATGCGGGCGTGTCGGATTACTCCATCCATCTGGACCGTGAGACGAACATTCTGTTCGGCGTCTTGTGGCGCCGGGATGATCACAGCATGGATGATCTGCCCCTGCATCCGGTGATGCAGCGCTGGTGGGCGCATATGGCCGATATCATGCGAACCAATGACCGCAACGAACCTGTGGCCGTGCCGCTGGTACCTGTGTTCCACATGCCATGACCCATGTGGCGGTGATTGATATCGGCAAGACCAATGCCAAGCTGGCGCTGGTCGATCCGGATCAGGGGGCCGAGGTTGCGGTGCTTACCCGGCCCAACCTTGTGCACCCCGGCCCGCCCTGGCCGCATTTTGATACGGACGGGATCTGGGCCTTTGTGGTTGACGCTCTTGCAACGTTTCAGGCCAGTCACGGGGTTGATGCCGTGTCCATCACCACCCACGGGGCCTGCGCGGCGCTGCTGGCGGCGGATGGTTCACTGGCCGCGCCCGTGCTGGATTATGAGCATGATGGCCCGGACGCCATGGCCGCCGCCTATGATGCCATTCGCCCGCCCTTTGCCGAAACAGGTTCACCCCGCCTGCCGATGGGGCTGAACATTGGTGCGCAACTGCACTGGATGCTGGCCACCGACCCCGGCCTGTTGGACCGCGTGGCGCATGTGGTGACATGGCCGCAATACTGGGGGTTCCGGCTGACGGGGCAACTGGCCTGCGATGTTTGCTCGCTTGGATGCCACACTGATCTGTGGAACCCGCATCTGGGGGCCTTTTCCGGCCTTGTGGATCGGCTGGGTCTGTCGGGGCGGTTCGCTCCCGCCCGCCGCCCGGATGAGGTGCTGGGAAGTGTGACAGACGGCGTTGCCGCACGGACCGGCTTGCGCCCCGGCACGCCCGTCAGCGTGGGGATTCATGACAGCAACGCCTCGCTCCTGCCGCATCTTCACGCCACCCAGCCACCCTTTTCGGTTGTATCGACCGGAACATGGGTGATCGTCATGGCCATTGGCGGGGCAGCAGTTACGCTGGACCCGGCGCGCGACGGGTTGATCAACGTCAACGCCCTTGGCCAGCCGGTGCCATCGGCGCGCTTCATGGGCGGGCGAGAATTTGACCTGACTCTTGGCGCGGATGCCGCGACGCCAACCGCCGACGACCTTGCCGCCGTGCTGGACCGGGGCGTGATGCTGTTGCCCGCCGTTGTGCCGGGCACGGGGCCGTTCCCGGATGCGCAGGCGCGCTGGATGGGGACCGATGGCCCGACGGACCCGTCGACGCTGCCACCTGCGCAAAAGGCGGCAGCAACCAGCCTGTACCTTGCCCTCATGACCGCCGAGTGCCTGACCATCACCGGTGCTGCGGGGCCGACGCTGGTAGAAGGCCCCTTTGCCCGCAACGCCGTGTTCATGGCGATGCTGGCTGTTGCCACGGGCCGCGCCGCAACACCCTCAGCCTCACGCACCGGCACGGCGATCGGGGCGGCGTTGCTGTTTGGCGGCAAAAGACCTGCCGGCGTCTCATCACAAAACCCGCCCACCCTTGACCCCGCCCTTGCAGCCTATGCTGCGCTCTGGCGCAAGCACACCTCGGGATAAGGTCGGCTTAAGAACCTGCGGGCCGCATCTCAGCAACCATCTGATCGAGATTGCGCGGCGTCACTTTCCAGCGGGCCGGGTCTTCATATTCGAAATCAATCTTGATCTTCATGTCAGCCCGGCTGATCTGCAAAAGACAGGCGACAAAGGGCGGTTGCCCATTGGTGGCGGTGTGTTCCCGCAATGTGAACAAGAGTTCTGATAGCGCTTCATCTTCTTCTGGATTGAACCCATTCCAGTCATCGGCTGTGTAGATATATCCACCAACCGAATAATTGCGCCCATCGGCGGTTTCAAAAACCACAGCAATGCCGGTCCAGTCGCTTCCCTTGATTTCCGGGTCCTGCAAGAGTAGCGCGCCCGCTTTGTGCACAAGATCATCTTTGGTATCGGCCATCATTCCATCTCCTACATCTGATCTCTGTAAATGCGGTCAAAAGACTGACCGGTCGTGTTGTCGAACGTTGCTGTGCGGCCATGCAGCACTTTGCCAGTCACGGGGTCTTTGACCTGATAGCGCACACGGAAAGAACTCGGGCGATTTGACCCCGGTGGGCGGATGCTGATCTTAACGTGGACCTCTCTGCCTGATCCTATCCAGTCGGCCCATTCGTTCTCCATCCTTTTCCATGCGCCGGTGTTCAGGTTGCCGGCCTGTGGCACGATGCCAACATTCGGCGTGTCGCCCATGAAACGGTGCCCGATCAGGTGTCCGCCATGGTCGTTCGGGTCACCGTGGTGGCCAACTTCAGTGGCCGCATCGCCTCGGGTACCGCCGCCGAAATCTTCTTTCAACGTCGCCTCGACCGATGTCGGACGAACATTGTCGGCGACTTCCCAACGTGCAGTATTCTTGCCCCGGGCCAGTGGATTGGGCGTTGTACCTTTTGGGATGCTGGTCGGTTCGGGAACGGGATCTGGGTCAGGCGTGGTACTGGCGTTGATGTCATATGTTGGATCGACCGTGGTTACGCTCGCGATCATGTCGATCCGGAATCTGCCAGGTCCAAGCGGGGCAGCCTCGAAAGTGTCAATCCAGCGATAGCGGCGTTTCAGGGCCATCAGTTGCGCCAGAAGCAGCGGAATGGGCGTGTTGACCGCATCATTTGCCGCGGCGATCTGCGATGCGGCGAGACGGGCTTCGGCGAATTGTGCAGCCTTGGCGACGTCGTCCCTGATCTGTGGCACGCCGGGTTCATCCACCGCGCGCCGGGTGCCGTCGGCCAGTTCCTCGGTCGCCTCATCCAGATTGCGGGCGGGGGGCGCATTCGCAGCCTCACGCGCCGCGCGGTCAGCGGCGGCGTCCGTCGACTCGCCCGCCGCCCGACCGCCGGGCAGGCCATCTGGCGCAGGCCCGTGTGGGGGCGATGCCGCCGGGGCATGGGGCCTTGGCGCATCCGGCAGGTGAGGTCCGCGCGGCCCGTGGCTTGCAGCACTCGCCGCATCATCGCCAAGCCTGAACAGCCGGGTGGCCAGATCATCCAGCTTTGACATGATGCTGCGCAGAAAGCCGAAGTGGCTGAGCGCCCCTTTGGCCGAGCTGATCGCGGCCCTGATCGGCGCCTTCAGCGGTGCCAGCACCCTGCCCAGCAGGCCAAGGATTTCGCCGCCAAAATCCAGAAAGCGCAAGAACATGGCAAGCGCCTGCCGCCCCAACGAGGCACCTTGCTTGACCACCGTGTAGCCGCCCGCCGTAAAATAGGCGATCAGCAGTTCCAGCAGAATCATCCCGGCGACATAGCCCAGTTTGTTGCCAATGTCGTAGTCGGGCAGCGCCAGCAGACCCAGCAGGGCACCCGCCAGCATGCCGCCAAGGTTGGCCGCCCCCGCAATCATCCAGTCCCACGCGCCACCCAGCATGGCCGCCAGACCCGACACACTTGCCCCTTCGGCCTGCACCTGTTGCGTGGCCTCGGCCTCCATCGCATCGGTGCTTTCGGGCAGTTCCGCACCCTGCACCGCAGAAATCGTGTCGGGCGACAGGGCGGCCAGAATATCGGCATCTGACGCCATGGCCGCAGCAGGCTGCGCACCGCTGGTTATGCCCGCCAACGGGGGGCCTTGTGCGCGCGGGGCGCTGATGCTCGCCACAGTCGGCCCGGCCGTGGCGGCACTTGCCTGCGGAGAAGGAGGTTCAAGCGGGTGCTGCGGCATCAGCATCGCCGATGGCAGCACATGCGGCGCAAGCTGGCCAAGTGCCCGCCACGCAACACGCAGCCCCGCGATCACCAGTTGCACCAGCATGATCAGCAGCTTGATCGGGTCCAGAATTCCGTCGATCAACCCTTCCAGCAGCCCCACGGCAAAGCCGGACACGAACATCAGCCCGCCACCCGCCGCGATACCCGCGCATTTGTTCGCCGCATCAATGCGCGTCTGGTCGCTGACCCCTTCGCCGCCGCGCAGATGCCGCAGAAAGCCCAAGACCCCCGCCACCACAAGGGGCCCCATGGGGCCAAGCACAAGGAACAGCCCCGGCAGACCCGAGATGAAGGCAATCATCAGGTCCAGCACAAAATTGATCACGGTCGGCTTGAACCGCTCCGGCAGCAGTAGCCAGATGGCCGCCCCGATGGCGATGGGCAGCATGCCGGGGTTCGCGGCGACCAAGATCAGGCGCACCAGAAAATCGAGGATGGGGCGCAACAGGTTGCCAAGCGCGGTAAACAAGCCCTCAAGCGCGGGTTGCAGCCCGGCAAAGCCGCTGTCGGCCCAGGCTTGAAGGCGGGTGAACTGATCACTCAGATGCGCGATGACACGGTTCAGCGCGGCCACGCAATCTGACGGGCCGATGGCCCCCAGCACCGCCTGTACCCCGGCCACCAGTTGCCCGACCAACCCGGCAATCCAGCCTGCCGCCATCGTCACCACGGCCCTGATCTGCTGCGCCGCCCCGATAAGGAAGGGAAGGATGTCTGTGGCCAAAAACTCTCGCGCCCTGACCACTACATCCAGATCGCGCCAATTGGCGTAAAGCCACTGCAACTTGGCCCAGATCGGGGGCAGAACTTGTGTCATCACCAGCACCGGGCCTGCAGGTGACAGCAACAGCAGGATCGCCCCCACCACCATCAGCGGCCTCTTGATCGGCGCGATCAAAGCTTGCGCCGCGTCCCAAGCGCCCTTGGCCTGTTTCTCCAGCCACAGACGGACCGAGGAGGTGCTGTCCCATGCCAGCCCGAACTCCTTCGAAACCCAGTCCCACAGGCGGCCCGCCGTGCGGCGCAAGGGCTCGATCAGATCCCAGACCGAAGTTACCATCCCGTTGAAGGCGTCCCACGCCTTGCCACCCGCCGCCTCAAGGAACTGCAAGACCGGGGCACCGACATTGGCCCACAGGCTATTCAGCCCGCCGTTCACGGTGTTCGACATGGTCTGCACAAAGGCAATAATGTCGGGGCCAAAGCTGGTGATCACCCCGATGACGGGTTCCAGCAAGGCGCCAAGCGACTCACTCGCCTGTGTGCCCAGACCGGACATCGCCCTATTGACCGAAGCGGCAAGATCGCTGAACGTGGTTTCGATGCCCGAGACAAGGTCAACCTCGGCCAGCGGGTCCAGCACCTTGCCGACGATCGAGTTCAGACCGCCGCAGAACAACTCGGCCAGACTGGTCAGCACCCCGCCGCGCAAAAAGGCCAAAAGGCCCGGCGCGTGGGCCTCCAGCATCTCCTCGGCCTCGGCGGCGACAAAGTCGCCAACCTCGCCCGCCGTATCGGCAATGGTCTCGCCCGCCGAGGTCAGGCCATCCACGGCGGCGCTGCCAAGGTTGCGGGCGGCGGATTCGGCGTCGTCCAGTGTAAAGGGAAAATCGATGTGGCGGGGCGACAGGTTGGTGCGCTGCTGCGGGCGCACCTGCGCATGGCCTGCCATGCCACCGGTCTGCTGGACCACATGCACCAGTTCATGCGCCAATACGGGCTTCAGCCCCGCAGGCCCGGCCCGCGCGGCATGGTCAGACAAAACGATGTGCGACCCATAAGCATAGGCATAGGCACCGCGCCCCATGGCCGAAGCATCTGCTGCGCCCCCCTTGTGCAGGCGGACAGCGGAAAGATCGTGGCCAAGCGCGGCTTCAAAGCCGCGACGCTGCGCTTCGGGCAGGGGCCTACCGTTCCCCAGACGGGTGTCAGGGCGTGCGGTTGGCCGCAAAGGCGATGGCGTGTCCGGGGCCGCGACCGGGGGACCGCGCGCAAGACTGTGTCGCGGACTGCCAAATGTTGCGTTGCGCTGGTCGCCCTGCGGGGCCACGGCAGGCCGTCCTGACGGCGCGGGGCGCGGGGCAGGCCGCGCCGCCGCCCGCAGAACGCGCGGCGCAAGACGCGCCGCCTCGGCCTCGGCCAGATCGGGGGCGCGGCGTGGCGGCGGCTTGCGTATGGGCGCGCGCGGGGCAGCGGGGCCGCTGCTGCACCTTGGGCAAAAGCCACCACAGGCACAGGTGGCATGCGGGCGCTCGGGCAATGCAGCCTCGGCGCGTGCGGGTGCGGGCTTTGCCTTCGCTGCCGGGCGGGCGGCGGGTTTGGCGCGGGCAGATTTCGGCCCGGCAACGGCGGGTGCCGCGCGGCCCTTCATCCTTTGCCCCCGCTGATCCGTGCCCGCGGCATTTTCAGCTGTCCTTTTTGCCCGTGGCGATGATGGACCGCAGCAAGGCGCGCAGTCGTTGGATGCGGGGCCTGCTGCGGATGATCTGGGCCAACTGCACCTCATTCAGCGCGGCAAGTTCGATCACCGTGGTGATACCCATCTGGAGAAAAGCCCTGCGTTCTTCATCCGTTAGACCTTCGAACGCCGCCAGCGGGATGGGGTCTGCGCTGCCGACAGGCGCATCCGGCGCGATAGGCTTGTCAGGATCGTCGGGCGTTGCGGGTTGGACGTTTGCGCTGCCAAACGTGTCTTTCCCAAGGATGATGCCCTGATCCGTCACGATGTCATTGCGCAGCCGACCTGCCCCTTCGGTGATGGTCAACAGGACGGCCGGCGCCTTTTCACTGGCGACAGAAAGGGAAATCCCCTTCATTTCCTGCAGCTTGCGACGCTCATCCTCGTTCAGCAAAAGGGCGTAATACCCTGACGGGTCCGTTTCAGCCGTCAGGCCAAGCGGCCTGCGCCGGGCATCCAGCAATTCAACCTTTTGCCCTGCAATCCCTTGCCCCTTTGCATCCACGACCCTGCCGTCAAGGATCAGGCCACTGCTGCCCAAGGGTTCCTCTTTGACCGCCAGAACCTCGCGTTGTCCCGTCATCACTGCCAGTTGCTGCTGACGCAGGTCAAGCTTTTGCCGTGCCTCCATAACCTCCGGCGAATTCGGGCTTTGGGCCGGGCCCGTGGTTGCCGCCATGACGCGGCTTTCGGCCACCATGCGTTCGGCCTGCAGGCCGCCCACTTTGGCATAGGCGCTGTCGATGGCTGTTCCCACCGCAACTTTGCCGAAACCCGCCCCCGGCGCCAACACGTTGGCAATCACAAAGCCGATCGCCGCCTGCAGATAGTCTCGTTTTTCCTCGGAAGCATCGCCATCCCGGTTCATCGGGCAAATGGAATCAAACACCACCTGATTGTCGCGCTCGACCACCGGGATGGAGCCATAGTTCATTCCGACAATGCAGTGATCCCCCTGATTTTGCGAGGTCTGGTTCATCGACCGCGCCCCCCCTGTGGCCGTGGCCCCCCCGGTGATGGTCAGCGCAGAATAGGCCACCCCTTCGGCCCGCTCGCGAAAGCGGCTGTCGGTCACGCGCAGGGAATGGGCTGCCGCCACAAGGTTCGCAAACAACATGTCAGGGCGATAGGCGGTGCACTGATTGCCGTCAAAACCCAGATCATCTGCCGTGGCAACAAGTGAGCCGACCCATGCCAGATTGTCCGGCCCGCTGCGCACCCGGTTGGCGTTGAACAGTGTCTCGCCCCCCGGCAACATGGCTTCGATCCGCGCATTTCGGACAGCACTGGCATAGTCGATGCCTTGCGTGCCAGACCCTTGGATATTGCCAAACCTGCCGGGCTGCGACTGGGCAAAGTCGGCCATGCGGTGCAGGCCGCCCAGGTTGATCAGAAGCACCGTGCCAAACAGCGCATCAACGTTCAGCCACGCCCCTTCGCGTTCGCTGTTGAAACTGTTGCCCACACACTGCACAGGTCCAAAGCAGAACGCGGTCAAGGCGCGGCCTGCAGGCTGGTCAACCACATTGTCGCGCAGGATTAGCGCCGGTTTCTGCTGGCCGTCATCCATGCCCCCTGACATGGAAGCGGCAGCCATCCGGATGAAGATGCCGCCCCGCAACCCCTCCAGCCGTTGTCGGGTATAGGCCGGGCCGACGGGACCGTTGGCCGCAATATGATTGCCGTCCAGAATGACCTCTTCGCCGTAACCGACAAAGATGCCCGCCACAGGAACATCAGCCGTCGGCGCATTGCCGGTAACGCGGTTGTCTTCGATCAGCAGCCCTTCGGCCTGCGCAACGGTGATGCCGCCCAAGGCCACCACCTGAGAAACACCCCTCAGGAAATCGGTGAACGCGGCCCGCAGGTTGCCTTCGATCCGGTTCTGGCGAATGGTCAGATCGCGTATGATGTTGGTCCAGGCCACGATTTCGCGCGGGGCCAACAGCGACGACATCACATCCAGCAGATCGTCGACATCAAAGCTGGCGGCGGGCGACAGGGGTTCGGGCGTAGCGCCAAGGGCCCAGAAGCCGATGCCCGAAAGTCCCATGCCACGAATGTCATTATCCTGAATCAGAAGGTGGCGCAGCACGGCACGGTCCGGGTCGACCCTGACCCGTCCGGCACCGATCGTGATGATATGGACGGTGCGCCCGTCAAAATCCTGCTCGGCCACGGCCATGATCCGCAGACCGGGTGAGGTATCCAGCGCATAGCTGCCCGTAGCGACCTTTTCCTCGATCCGTCCGCGCGCGTCGCTGAGATAAGTGCCGAAAACCTGCCCGCCCGCCGTGCGAAGGGTCAGTTCAGTTTGCGGCAGCGGTTTGCCATCCGTGTCAACCAACTGGGCCAACACCAAATCGCGCAGCGAGATGATCCGCAACACCTCGGCCGTTTCGGGGTCTTGTGCGGGCGCTGGTTCACCGGGCGCACGCCCCCCGAATGCGATGCCATGGCCCAGACCGCCATCGATGCGGTTGCGGCGGATGTCCACCCGGCTGGACCCACCGCGCAGGTGAATGCCGCCAAGGGCACGATAGGGCTGTGTCGGGGCAATGGCCACCGTGCCTTGCCAGATGCCCACGATGATGGTGATCAGAACGCCAAGATTACCATAGGCATCGCCGGGTTCAAAACACGGATCGGCCGGATTGCCCGGTTCGTCCGCGCCATCTGCGGGGTCATCTTCATGCTCGGGCAGCAACTCATGCGGCCAGACGCCAAAGCGGTTCGCCTCGATCAACGCGCCTTCGGCACGCAGGTTCAGTGCGGTCAGCGCACGGGAATGGTCGATCACCCAAAGATCGCAGTCGCGCACCACCAGCCCACGCAGGCCATCAGCCCGTACGGCATGTGTGCGGCCCAGAATTCGGCACCCGGTCACCGACACATCGGTCATGTCCTCGACTTCGACCGCGATGCCGAACGGGGCGATCAGATCCATGTCGGACAGGCGGAGGCCCCGACCCCCCCGCGCCGCAATCATCGGCCGGTCCGGCGTGGCCTGTCGCGGCATGACAACCGTTCGGCGGCGACAGCCAGTAATCTCGATGCCCTCCCGCCCCTCAAGAACGAGGTTCGCGAAATGCAGACCCGGCAACAGGCACAGCTTGCCCCCTTCGGGCGGCAGGTGTGCAGCGGCGGCCTCAAGGCTGTTGAAATCGCCAAAGGTGGTCGTTCCATTGCCGATGACATAGGTGCAGCACAGCTTCTGGTTCGTCAGCGGGCGAAAGCGGCGGCGGCAATCTTCGATCATGCCGCCCTGCGCGGTGTCACCTGCCACTGTCCATTCGATCTCGGCCAAGGGCACGCGCCGCACCATCGGGCCTTCGGGCAGCCGGTTGTCCACCAGCGTTTGCGGATTGGCCACCTCGCCCGCGCGGACCTCAAAGCTCCACCATTGGCCGGGGCGATAGGTGGCCGCTGGGGCAAACAGCAGACGGATGCCATCGCGCAGTTCGACGGGGTTGGCGGCATTGGCAAAGTCGGTGATCGGGCGCAGGCCGTTCCACAGACGAAAGAACACCGACACCCCGGCGCCGGGCATGACCCCAAAGGTCGCAGGTGCCGTCAGAGCCAGATTGCCATCTGCCGAAAGGGTGGCCACGGTGCCATAGACCACACGCCATTGCCCTGCCGGGTCCGGCATGAGCGCCTCAAGGTAGAAGCTGCCCAGACCGGCGTGCAGAATGGCGGCGCGGTTGGCCGTCACCACAACATGCGGCTGCGCGCCGCCGTGGAAGGTCCCGCGCCCCACCAGCCCGCCATTGAACTGCGACCACTTGAACCGCACCGGCCCAGCGTCGGTTTCAGCAATCTCAACCCGATAAAGGTTGTGTTCAAACCCGGAATACCCGCCGCCTTCGAACACGGGACAATCGCCCGGAATGATGACCGGCGGGGCGAGAGTCACGCTGAGCCGGCCTTGGCCAGCCAGATCATCCCGCAGCCGCGCCCCGATGGAATGGCAGGTCTCTTCAGCGGCCAGACGGACCAGCCCGAAGCTGAGCCTTGGCACGATCCGCGCCGCCGTATCCGGACCGCCGAGGGCGGGTTCCAGCAGCCGATCGGGCGTCTGAAAGGCAGAGCGCTCTTGCAGTTCCACCTCCAGCACAACGGCATCACGGATGCCTGCGCCGATGCTGCCCACAGCAGTGCCCACCGGATTGGCGGGCGGGGGCAGATAGGCGGCAGTTCGCGGCAAGGCGGCAATCAAGGGCGGCAGCGTCAGATGCACGCCATCTGCCCAAATGCGGCCGGGGTTCAGCGTCAGGTGCACCGCATTGCCCTGCACATGGGCGCGGGTCACCTGAAACCCGTCCGGGTCATCCGCTGGCACGGCGGCGATATGGGCACCGATGATGTCGCGCGCCGCCCCGATGCGCCAGCTCAACGCGATCATCTCACCTTCAGTCAGGTCAGTGTCACTGATCAGGCGGCCCTGCTGATACAGAACCCCTTGATGGTCGTCGCGCGGGTCCAGCCGCCAGGCCGAAAAATCACCCTTCATCTCAACGCCCTTTCATGTCGCAAATTGCACGCAGGCGCGAATACCCACGGGTAGATCATCGCGCAGGCGCAGCGCCAGATTGGCCCGCGCATGCGCTTCCATCAGAAATCCGGTGGCCCCCATCGCCTCATCCCCCGGCCCACGGTTCAGGATCCGGCGGTCAGTGCCTTGGGCCAATTGGCCATAGCCGGGCGCCCCATGGACCTGACTGGTCAGCCGCAGGTGCAGGCCGGGGCCGGTCAGACAGCCGAAGTTGGGGGGAAGGTGGTTGGCCGCTGCGGCAAAGGCCGAGAGCTTCACGCAGCCCACCTGATGGTTCCAGACATCGAACCGTTGCGCAAAGATGCCGCCCTGACCACGCGCTTCACGCACAAAGGTCTGGCCCAACACGGTGATGCCGCGGAACGACAGGCGCGCGGCGTGGCTTTCGCCCGTTGTCGCCGGACCGATGGCGACCGCAACGGCAGCCCCATCGCCGCCGCCTGCGTCAATCAGGCTGTCCTGCAGATGCAGCGCGTGGTCATCGTCCACAAGCACAGCCCCCGTGACGCAGCGCGTGATGGAAACATCCGGCGTGGGGGCGAAGGCCGAGGCCTCGACCGGGTCGGCAAAGCCATGGCCGTTGGTCAGGCGCATGCCAATACGGCGGGCGGCAAGGGTGCCGTCACGCATTGCATGGCCGCCGGGGTCCAGCGTGGTGCCATCCAGTTCCAGCCGCGCCACGGCGGCACGCGCAATCAATGGGTCGGCGGCGGGCATGGCTGCAGCGGCAGTGACAAACACCCCTTCCAGCCGCAGGGTCAGCGCCGCCACATTGGCCGCGCCCGCCACCATCGGGCGAAAGGCCAAGGGTGCCGCCAGCCGGATCACGGGGCGCGCGCCGGATGCGGCGCGAATGGTCAGGGGATGAGTCAACCGGGCAGCGACCAGACCGCCTTCATCCACCGCGCCGGGCAGGGTGGCGGGGTTCAGATCGTGCACCATACTGTCGCGGATTTCCACGATCAGGGGCGTCGCGCGCTGTTGCAGATCGGCCAGAGCGGCGGCAAGGGTTGGTGCGGCAGGGTCCAACGCATTGACCACGCGCAGTTCAGCCCCAACAGGCGACGCCGTTCGCGACACCGGGTGCGCGCCGATCGGCCCCACCGCGCCATAGGTGTAGCCGCAGTAGAACAAAGGTTGCTGAGTGGGCGCGGGCCCCACCAGCACATCCCGCTCGGCCGCCGAGGCCAGCCCCAGAACCAGCCGCCCCAGCACCGGATCAACAACCAGATCATGCGCCAAGAGCGCGCCGTCCAAACCTGCCTCCCACGCGCAAAGATTTGCACCGCGGGCACGCCAATCGACACCATCCAGAATGGATTCCGGCAGGAACAGTTGCAGCCCCGTGTCGCCCGCATCCAATCCCAGCGGCACGCCCGCCCCGGGGATAAAGCTGTCGACCGAGATATAGGCCCAAGGATTGCCTGCCGCAGACCCTTCTTCCAGCCGCGCGCGCAGGATCGGGGCGCTGATGGCATCGGGCGCCGTCAGTGGCGCAGTGCCTGTCACCGGGTCTGGGGACGGGCGTTGCCATGTGTTGAACAGCCGCACGGGCCGGTCCAGCGGATCAAGGTCAATCCGCAGGGCATAGCGCGCCCGCCCCGAACCCGCAGGTGGCCCGCCAAGGTCCGACACCCCCTTGATCAGCGGGCGCGTCACCGTCAGCCGATAGCCCATCAGCCGCCACAGCGCGATCCGCAGGTTCGGCAGGTTCACCGGGGCCTGACCTTCCTGAACCACGCGCACATCGGGGGTATAGGCAAAGGGGTCAAACGCCGTGCCGATCAGCGACAAGATCGCCGGATCACGCAACGAGACTGTTCCGCCCCTGCGGGGTTGGGCAGGGCGGGGTGCGTCACCGCCCCATGGCGGCCCCCCTCCCGCATCGGGGCGCTGGTGGTTCAGGTGCTGCGCCCATGCCAGATTGGGCATCATCTCGGTCGCGCGGGCGGGCCATCCGGTCAGGTTGCTGGCCATCCGCTCGACCGCACCCAGCGTGCCTTTGCGCCGCCTTAAGGCAATGGTGTCGGCCACATCCGCCCGCAGGGTGCGCGGATCGCCTGACAGATGCGTCGTGCCCAAAAGATCCCCGATATAGGGGATGGCCCAAGGATCGCAGGTGTCAATGAACAGGTCGTCATACAGCGCTTCGATGTTTTCATGCACCGCGCCGAACACATCTTCGACCGCCGCCAGAAACGCAGCCAACTGCCCTGCGGGTTCCTGTTCACCATCGCGGATGCGATAGATCTCGGGCAGACGATCATACAGCGGAACGCGGGTCATGCGGTGCCTCCTGGGCTATCGGGGGCGGCGGCAGTCAGCACCAGCGTGCCACGCGTCAGGCACAAAAGCTCATGTGCGGCAGGTGTCAGAAGCGCGGCGAGCGGACGCGGGGTGGGCAGAGCGGTTTCGGCATCCGGCAGGATGCCAAGCGCCGTCACTTCGGCAAAGGTCACGCCCGGCACGGTCTGAACTGCCGCCTCGATGCGCGAGGGATATTCCCGCCCACCCAAGGTGCGCATCCGCGCGGCAAACAATCCGTCTCGCGCGGCGGCGGGGTCATCCAGTGGCGCAAGACGCGCGGAAATCGCAGCTGCCACATCGGCGTCGCGGAAATGCGGATCAAGCCCATAGCGCAGATCGATAAAGACCACCCGCCGCCGGGCCGGCTCGACGGCAAGGGCAAAGCGGTTCGGCCCACGGGCGCGCTGCGCCTGACCAATGGCCGTGGCGACGGCGGCATATTCCGCTTCGCGCCCGCGCGCCATCAGCACGGTCAGCACCACCATCGGCACGCCGTCTCGAATGGCCCAATCGGCCCGCACCCGTTCAACGCCGGGGATCGCCAGCAACTCGGTTTCATAATCCCGCAGGCTGACAAGACGATCCAGACCCTGCACCTTGCCCGGTGCGGCCTCGCGGGCCAGTTCGGTCTCTTCGCGCAGCGCCGCACCCGAAAGCCCCCCCGGCATGGCAAGGGTCGAGAGCCCGGTGATACGAGTACTACCGGTCGGGTTGGTTTGCGGCTTCATCGGCCCGTTGGTGCCGTGCCCGGTGCGCCATGCCACCGCAACATTGCCAACCCCTGTTGGCAGGCGCGCGCCTGTGCGGCCATCGCCAAACTGAATATGGTGATTGCCTTCGGCATCTTCCCGCAAGACATAGACAGTTGCATGGGGTGGCTGGCCAAAAAGGCTGTCGACCCGTGCCCAAAGCCTGTTGGCGACAAACACCTCAAGCTGCGGGGTCCATGGTGGCGTGGCGGTTGCGTCCAACAGATGGGTCACCGGCTTTGGCAGGCGAAAGGTCTGGAACACCTGCCCGCCATCGCCATTGCCAAGAACCTCGGGCGGCATGGCGCGGCCTTCGCTGACCTCGACCAGATTGGCCAAGGCCGTGACGTTGCCACCCTCTTCGGGAAAGTCGGCGCGCGTAAAAAGCTTGGGCGGCGCTGTGAATGACAGCGCCCACATGCGCGGTTCATCTTCCTCGCCCACCGGGGCCAGAAACTGCGCTGCATCGTTGACGCAGGTCAGAACCTCGGTCCTGCCATCGCTTTCGTTCCACAGCATGACCCGCCGCGCGGCAATCTCACGCGCCTGTGCTTGGGTGGCCAGCATATACAGCGCCGCTGTGCCGCTGGAAAATCCGCCGGTGGACGACACCGCCACGGGACGCAGACCAAGGGCCGGGCTTGTCGCCTCGTGCAGGCGCACGCTGCGGATATCGGCCTCATGGCTCAAGGTGCTGGCAATCGGGCCGCTGTCCAAGGTCACAAGGCTGGTCGCAGTGTTTTGCCCGGCAAAGGCCATGGAGGTGCCGCGCAGGCCAGCAATCCGCCGCACGATGGTCAGCCGCTGCTGCGCCGTGCCAAGGGTGACATCCATATCCAGAACAAGGGTTTGCCCTGTCGTCAGATCGGCCACTTCGGTATCCAGCGGCCAGTCTGTTTCCGGCAGCGGATCGTCAAAGCTGGTGTTCTGGCAAGCGTGGCCCGTGCAAATGTGGCGCAGGAAGCCGGTCGTGACTTGCTGCGCGCCGGTGATCGTTCCGCCCGATGACGGGATGGCAGTCGTGAAACGGGTGGGGGCGGCATGGCCCAGATGCCGGAATGTCCGGCCAAGACGATAGGCCGTGGCCCCTGTGGGCCAGACCTCCTCCAGCGGCGTCTCAATCGTGATGACCGTGCGATCCTGTACCTGACGCACCTCTTTCACCGTCACGGTCTGCGCGCGCTTTTGCGCTGTTGCAAAAGCCGCTGCCGATGCGCCCCACGCCGGTGGGTTGCCGATCAGCATCAACCGGTCGCCCTTGGCAATCTTGGCAGCCTGCCGTGCCGAAGCCCGGGTGTCACCCGCCACGCTTGCAAGTTCCAATACTGTGGTCCCCGCAACCAGCGACGCCGCAAAACTGCGGGGGGCAAAGAGCGGAAACTTTGACAGATGTGGGTGGGACACCACATCGGCATCGGTCATCAGATCAGCGGGCGATGCCGCCCCTTCGATATCCGCCTTGACCGGAAATCCCTTTGGCACAACCACGGGCCGGCTTCCGGTGACCATCAGCGCAAGTGTCCCACGCCCGCCCAATCCGGGGGCAAGGCGATAGCCTGTCAGGCGCACCAGATCGCCCACGCTTTCGCGCCACAGGGCGGTGCGAAGATAGGCCTCGTTTGCATATCGATCCTGATAAAAGCTGAGCACATCACCAAGAATGGCCGCACCGTGCAACAGGGCGATGCCCGGATCATCGGGTGCGCGGTGCGTCCAGCCGCGCAGTTCGCTGGCGCGGTCGATGCTGCGCAGCATCGTCTCCAGCATCTCGGGAAAGGCCCCGATGCGATAGCCGATGCGTGGCTGCCCCGGCCGGTTGACCGGGCGGCGCGGGAACAGGTGGTCATCCTGAATCAGCGGGTCGCAGTCATTGGCCATGATGTCCCCCATGCGTCATTGCGCGCCCCCGGCAATTTCAAAGCGGATCGTGCCGCGCTCCATATGGTCGGGGTCGTTCTGCACCATAACGATCTCGTCAAAGCCCATCTCCAGCACCTCGCGCAGCGGATTGCCGGGCGTGGCGGCATCCAGCCGCTTCATCGTCAGCCGGGTGATGTGATCAACCCCGCTGATCGCCATGACGGCGGCGGCAATCTGGCTGCGGTGCAAGTCCTGCCCAAAGGTCCAGGCATCGGGGTGGAAGAATCCGCGCCGCCCATCAGCTAACCAGCCGGTGGAAAACACCGCCTCCAACTCGGCCCGCACATCTTCTGGCCAGACGCCGGGGCGCAGGCACAGCCGCACCTCGACTTTTGCTGGCACAAACCTTGGCGGGCGAATTTCGACGTCTTCGCCGATCAGGCGCAGCGCCTCCATCTCGGCCCCAAGGCGGGTGATCAGGTCAGTAGGCAAATCCATCCGGCCTTCGGGGTCGATCACCAATCGCACCGTGCGCCAACTGCCGGTCCAGGCATAGCTTGCGACGGCGCGGGCGACGCCCGGCACCGCCTCGGCCCGCGCGATGTAATCGGCCAGAGTGATTGCGCGCAGTTGCCTGGCGCGAAAGGCTTCGGGCACATTGCGCAGGATTTCTGCCACAGGCTCGGGGTCCGTACCATCGGTCACGTCAAAGGGGTTGCTGATGCCAGTCAATGCATTGGACAGCGCGCCGGGCAGGGGAAGGAAGCGGTTCACGGCTTCGGCCCCCACATTGCCAACCGTGCCACCACCCACCTGATACCGCGCGATGATCCGTGCCCCCACCGGCGCCACGCGCCCGTTCACGCCATTGCCAAATCGCAGAGTTGCACCCCCGCCCTCATCCACTTCGACCATGAAATGATCGCCATTTTCGGCACTGTCGTCTGACGGGATCAGGCTGATCACCTCATCCCAGCGGTCCGCCGCCCCGCCCGGTTCCTGAACACTGACGCGCAGGGTGGATCGTGGCGCAACCAACCCGCCGCGCGGCGTTGGAAGAAAGGCCAGCGGCAGAAACTCGTGGGGCAGCGGGCACAAAACATCGCGCAACTCGCCATAGATCATGCGGCGCTGAAAGCGACGGTGCATCACAACGGGCTGGCCGGGCACGATCTGGTCTACTGGCAAGGGGCTACCCGGTTCATGAAACTGCGTGGTCACCTGCAGCCCATGGTGCAGCGGCACAAGGTTACCGAAAAATGCGGAAATGCCGCTGACCGGCCCGCCGGGGCATTGAGTGGTAAAGGCATAGTCGTGGCGCAGATTATCCTCAGCGGCCCAACTCAGACGCACCACATCTACCCCGGCAAGCGGATCACGGATCAGCCGCGCATTCGGGCGCAAGCGCAGGATCTGGCGCTTGCGCATGTCGCGACCGGGGGGCTGGCCGGTCAGCGGGTTCAATTCCTCGGCCAGAACCAGACGGGCCAGCCGTCCTGAATTAATCGCATCGCGCAGCGCGGCGGCGGTTATGTCGGGGCCGGGCACCACATCGGCGGTGGTGGTGCCAGCCGCCAAGGCGGGGCGCGCGCCCGACCAATCATGCAGGTCCAGCCGGTTGAAGCCGGGGTGCAGGCGCACGCGGTCCGCCATCGGCAGATCGGCCTGCAGTGTTGAAAAAATCTGTGCCCCCGCTGCGGGCACCTCACCCCCGGCCCAAGCGGTCAGATCGCTGGACAGGGTAAATTCCGCCTGACCCGCGCGCAGGGTCAGCCGCCCCCATGTGCTGGACTGATGACCCTGATGAATGTGGTAATCCATCAGCCGCGCATGCCGCGCCAAAGACACCCGCCGCCGTGCGGTGCCAAGATAGGCTTCGTTCATGACCCTGTCCTGATAATCGGACAACTCATCCGCGGCAGCGGCAAAGGTATCGATCAGCACCTGATCGAAATCCGCCTCAGACGTGACCTGCCACCCTGGCACGCGGGCGGCCATAGCGGTGATCAGCAGATAGCGGAAGCTGTCGTAATCCTTTGCCAGATAATCGATGGCAGGCGCGGCCTCGGGCGGGCGCAGGCGGGTGATCGGGGGCGTGCAGTCGTTGGTGAAACAGCCGGGACGGAACTTGAAGTCGATGCCCGCAAAGAACGGGTCGATCCTGTTTGGTGCATCCATCACCTCAAGCCGATAGGTCGAATAATCGCCAACGGGGGCGATGGTCAGCCGCAGGGCATTGGCGACCGGCCCTGCTGCAATGGCGGTACAGCGCACCTCGCCCGCGCCGATGCCCGCCCGGATGCGATGCCCGCCGCTGATGGCAAAGACATCGGCCAGGGTGGCGGGCGCGGCCACGACAGCGGCCAGAAGCACTGCCACATGCAGGTCATTGATAAAGTGCAACTCCATCTGCGCCGCACCTGCGGGGGCAGGTGGGCCAACAGTCATCAGCGCGGCGGCCAGTCCGTTCAGGCCCGCCCCGAACAGATCGCGCGCGCGTTCTTCCTGAGCGTCCATGTTGCGGATCGGGGCGGGGGCATCCGTCAACATGGCTATTTCCCCTGACGCTGAAAGCGGATGACGCGGCTGTCTGCCGAACCTGCCGGGCGATAGCGCACGGTGATATCAACCACCTCGCCCAGAAGCGCGACCTCCAGCCCCTCAACTGTCAAGCGATGGTCCAGCCAACGGGTGAGCGCTTGCGTGATGCGGGCCTTGGTCACGCCTTGCAGCGCATCACTGGCGGGTTCGAACACCAGACGCCGAACGCCACCCCCAAAGGGCGGCAAAAACAACCGCTCGCCGGGGTCTGTCAGCAAAAGCTGCATGATCTCGTCGCGGACGTGTTCGGCTGCCGAGGCAGGTGTCACCGTTCGGCCATCGGTGCCGATGCGAAAGGGAAAGGACAGATGGCGCCCGCTCATGCCCTATGTCCCCTGTGCTTGGGTCTGGGTTGACACGACGATGACATTGCCCTGCGGTACCTGAAGTCCGTTCAGGCACAGACCCGTCACCCCCTGCAACAGGACCGGGGTGCCATTCACCGCAACCTGTGTGGCCCCGTTCATCCAGCGCACCGTCAGGCAAGGCTGGTAAGCTGGCCCGACCGTAAAGGGGCACCCGGCGACCATCGCCAGATCGGACAGCAACACCACAGGCGCACCGCCCGCCATGACGGGGCCTGCGGATGAGGTCAGCACGACACTTCCCCCGTGCGGGCATTGCAGGCTGGCGGCTGTGGTCAAAAGCGCCTGTGCCATGCCCTATCCCCCTACCTTGAACGCATCATTCACAAGGCTGGCCCCTGCCTTGGTGATCTTGGCCATGCCGCCATTCAGGGTGATCGCCTGATCCGTCACCTCTAGCGTGCAGCCGCCCATCTTCAGCGTGATGCCATCGGCCGAAAGCACGATGGACGCGCCCCCCGGATGCCGGAGGCTGATTTCGTCGCTGTCCTCATCCAGCACGATGCAATGCCCGGCCGAGGTCGCCAGAACCCGTTCCTTGGGCTTTTTCGTCTTGCCCGGATGCTGGCCATCGGCGAACCAGAAGCCTGTCCAGATCGGGCGTGAGATATCGCCCGCCTCGAATTCAACCCAGACGCCGTCGCCCACCTCGGGCATCAGCACAAGGCCGTGCATGTTCCCGGCAAAAGGCAGGCAGGGCATGGCGGGGGGGGATGTCTGCTCGCCATAGACCGAAGGCACGCTGACGCTGATCTGGCACAGGGGATTATCATCCGGCACCTCGACCACAAGGCCGCGATGCTTGCCCCAGATGCGGCTTTGCTGTTTGTCGGCCAGCCGGGCAACGACCTCTTCAACCTCGATCACCATGTCAGAACACCCCCGCTGCGGCGGCCAGTGGCCCCGCCGAACCCGGTTCGGACAGGGCATTGCGGCGGGCGGTAAAGTCCTGCGTGTGCTGATCGGGCGTGATCCGGTGGCGCACCGACCAGATCAGCCAATCGCCCGATTGCGGCAGATCACCCGCCCGCAGCGTGACCTTCTGGTAGGGCGACAGCACCGCAGAATAACACCCCGACATTACCCGCGCCCGCACCCGGTGGCCGTAAGCAGCGGCACGGGTCTGCGCGGTGGCCGCCGCATCGGGCGTTTCGCGGCGCACCTCGTCCGGAGGCAGTTCGCGCAGCGCACCGGGGTTGTCGGACAGCGCGGGCAAGGCCCCCATCAGGGCTTGATCGCGAAAACTGGTGCTGGCCTGAACGACCTGTTGGTCCGATATCCGCAGACTGGCCCCGCGCGTACGCTCTGGCCCCTCGCTGTCTTCGGTAAAGGTGGCTTCCAGCAAGTTGCGCCTTTCGCCCAGCAAAACCAGCGGCGGCAGCACCGGAGGGCCACTATCCGGATCGCGGAACTGCCCCAGCGATGTGCCGGGTGTGGGGCCGGGCAAGACATAGGCGTGCATGCCGTTGGCCCGCGCCAGATCACGCAGGAACCGGATTGCCGTGCCGCGCCGCACCGTGGCGGGCGGGCGTTCGGTGGTGGGCGAGATGACCGATGGCACAACGGTGGGGAAAGCGTCGAACACGATTGTTGCCAATTCGCTGTCGGTTTTGTCACGGAACACCTCAACCTGCTCTTCGCGGTTCATCAGCACCGTGTCGTCGCGCACCAGCATTTGTGCCGTGCTGGTGCCGGGCGATCCGCCAAGCGCGGTTTCATAGCCCGCAATCGTGCCGTCAATCAGCGGCACAAAGGCACCGCCGTTCAACTGCAATTCCAGCCGAAAGCGGCTGAAAGGCGGGGCAAGGCCCGCAACCGGGCTGCGCCAACTGCCGCTGTCATCAAGGCACATGGTCAGTTTGACCCGCGCTTCCCAGATCATGTCGATTTCCTGATCGACGACGACCTCTTCGATCCGCGCCAGTTCCTCGACCGTTGCCGGGCGGGTGCCGAAGAAGGCGCGAAAGGCGGTGGTTGCCATCTTACGCCTCGGGCATTTTCAGCGGGGCCAGCACACGCTCGACCAAGGTGCGCGCATCAAGCGCCGTGTTTGCATCTGCGATGTGCCAGAATTTCGTGCCATCGCTGAACTGACGGTCCGCCAGCACATCAAGCCGATCCCCCTGTGAGACAAGGATCGTGGTGGACGGCGGCAACTGCAGGCGGCGCAGGCGCAGCGCTTCGGTCTGGCGGCCATCGGGCAGGGTGACGGCGTCGGTGGCAACGCGGGCATAACGAGAGGTTTTGAGAAACATCGGTGCCTCCTTAAATCGTGATCAGATCAACGATCTGCTCGGCCGTATTGGCCAGATTGGCGATGGCCTGCGCCTCTTTCGCCAACTCGGTGTAGGTCTGTGCGCCCTTGGCCAGCCAGTCATCGGAACACTCGCTCACCTTTGTGACCGCCAGTTCGATATCAACCTCGGCTCGGATCGGGTTCAGCAGGCTGTCGTATTCCAACTCGTTGATCTTCAGGCTTTCGATGCGCACCGGCTGTACGCGGGTCAGCCCCCAGATGAACAAAAGGCGCGGCATCGGCTGGCGCGGAATGGTCTGCGTCGGTGGTTCGGCCCCGCCACCCATACCCAGTGCGCTGCCAACCGCATCAATTGCGGCACCGACCAATCCGGCAATCTTGCCGCCGGGCAGAACCATCTTTTCCAGCGCAGCCAGTTGCGGCCCGATGCCAAAGGCGCGCGCCAGCACCTTGTTTTCGGCCAGCGCATCAACGGCGGAAAAGTAGGCACGCAGCCCGATGCTTTCGGTCGTCGGCTCTCCGGCCTGCGCCTGCTCCCGCTCGGCTCCGCCGGGCGGCCGCGGAATGGTAAAACTTCGGTTCAGGGATTCCGGGTTGAACTGAAAGATCACCACGTTCGGAATGGGACCGATCAGGTCAGTGCCGTATTCGATCAGGGCGCCACGCAGCAGAAAGGTCATGTGCTGCCCCCCGTTCTGTGCAGATGCGGGGCCAGCGCACGCGCCACGTCGGCCGCGACGGTATCGGCCAGACCTGTGCCTGCCGCATGGCCCGAAAGAGCGTTTTGCAACGCGGCGGGCAGGGTATTGGCCAGCAGCGCCGCATCTGACGTGGCCATGCCGCGCAGGGTGATGGAGAGCCGGTCAACATGCAGGTTGGGGCGGTCGTTTGCGGTCATATCCGGCCCTCCAGATGGCAGGCATAGGGGCCGAACTGGTCAAGGCTGACGGCGCGGCCCAGCTTTTCAAATTCGTCGCGCAAGGCGCGCACAACGGCGGGCATCTGCAATTCCGGCGCAGCACCCAAGTGGGCCGAAGCAAGGCAGGCGTTGAACACCGCACTGCGGATATGCCCGCCGGACAGGGCAATACGGTCCGCCAGAAAAGGCAGGTCCAGCGCGCCGCGCTCCACGCCCGCAGGCAGAACCGCCTGCCAGATCCGCAACCGCTCGTCCGGCCCCGGCAGGGGAAACTGCACCACATGGCGCAAACGGCGCATGAACGCCTCATCCAGATCTTTCTTGCGGTTCGAGGCGAGGATGGCCATGCCGCGAAACCGCTCCATCCGCTCCAACAGATAGCTGACCTCAAGGTTGGCGTAGCGGTCGTGGGCATCCTTGACCTCGGTCCGTTTGCCAAACAAAGCATCGGCTTCGTCAAAGAACAGGATCACATCTGCCGCATCGGCGGCATCGAACAGGCGGCGCAGGTTCTTTTCCGTCTCACCGATGTATTTGTTCACCACCTGACTCAGGTCGATCCGATACATCGGCATCTTCAGATCACGGGCAATTGCCTCGGCCGCCATGGTCTTGCCGGTGCCAGGTGGCCCGGCAAACAGCACGGACAAGCCGCTTTCGTTCCATGCGCGCCCTGTGCCCCAGTCGTGGTGCACGGCAGACAAGACCCCCATGGCGCGCACAATCTCGGCAATCTGGCGGGCCGGGGTGGGGGGCAACATCAACTCGTCCAGACCAAAGCGCGGCGTGACGGGTTGCGCCAGATCGCCAAGGTCCAGATCGGCGCGACATGCGGCGATGATGTCATCCTCGTCCGGGGTTCGCCCCAGTGCTGACAGCGCCTGCGCCACACGCGTGATGCCGGCCGCCTCGAACCGGAACCGCCGCGAAATTCCGGTCAGCAGGGCCGCTCCGCCATCACTTTTGGCGATGTGGGGCAGAGCGTCACGCCAGATGAAGGCCCGCTGATCGGGGCCTAAGGGGGCTAGCCGCAGCCTTGGCAAGGCCAGCGACGTCGGCAGATGTGACACGCCTTCGTCCTCTTCCACGCCCACAACCACCACCAGCGGCAGGGCGGCAAGGTCGGTTACGGTGGCCAAGGCATCTTTGGTCGCCAAGGTGCCGACGGGCAGATACAGTGCTGTCTGCCGCAGCCACGCCGTGACCGCCAGCGGCGCAAGGGCTGGCAGAGTACCTGGTGTCAGAGGAATGGCCACCTCGGCCAAGGTCAGGCCAACCGCCTTGGCCATGCGCGCCGCAACCTGCGCGCGGGGGGATTGGGGCGGCCCGGCAATGGGAACAACGGCCATCTGTGCAGCCGGGCGCGCCCTCAGCCGCGCAACGGTCAGGCTTTCGGCTGTGGTCAGCGTGGCGTCATCCGCCAGAATGGGCGACAGCGCACGGGGGGCCGGGCCTTCAGGAAACATCAATTGGCGCGCGATGATCGGTGAGATCGCAAAGGGCGTGCTCCAGTCGCCGGCCAACGCCAAAATGTGATGCACCACCAAAGGGTGACCGGGGTCCAGCAAGGCCAGAACCTGCTCTGGCTGGTCAATCAGCCGCTGCAGCAGCGCAAGGGTTGGCCCATCCGCCCCGGCATTGTTCTGCACAGCGGCCATCACGGCGCATGAGGCGCTGTCTGCCGCGTGGATCAACGCTAGGGCCAAGGCCAGACAATCAAGATCCGTCAGCCGCAGATGCCGCGCCAGCCAGCCGAACCCACCTTGCGGCAGGCGAATGATATCGGGGGCCGGGCGGGCAATTTCGCGACCCAGCCAGATGGCAGTCTCATCCTGCCTCATAAAGGCAAGCCGAGCTTTGGCATGGCGGGTCAGATCAAGGCTGTCGGACAGCGCATCAATCCGCTGCGGCTGGTCTGCTTGCCCGCCCCGCAGGTGGAACAGCCACGCCACCTCGCGCCGCAGGCGTAGCATGGCCTGCGCCATCCAATGTGCTGCCATCGGATCGCCCACCATCAGGCCCGGCAGAAAACCCGGTGTGGGGGCCGTGTGCCGCGTCATGGCCCCACCCCCATGACAAACACCGTTTGCCGTGCGGTCTGGCCATTGACCCGCACCACAAGGCCAATTCGGGCCACCGGAATGACCACGCCGCTGATGGTGATGCGCCGCTGATCGGGCTGTGTGACCACCGTGTCAAAGACCCGAAGGGGCAGGCCATCGCGCAGGGCGATGACGATCACCTCATCGGCGCCTCCGCCCAGAAGTGTGCCGTCAATCGTCAGTACCCCGGCGGCAAGTGTGGCTTGGGTCACCACAGGCAAAAGGGCCACGCCCACAACATTGCTGCCACGAAAACGGCCATTCGGCAGTGGCTGGCGCAGCGACAACCCGCGCTCGCCCGCCGATGGCCCGCGCCCGGCGCTGATCTGGTCCAGGGGCCCGTCGGTTGGCAGCGTGCTGGCGACCTGTACCTGAACCCGGTCGGCGGATTGCGCCACAACGCGCAAGGGATGCCCGTCCAGCATGGCCTCTAGGGTGCCAATGGCCAGATCGGTGCCGAACAGGGTGATCGTGGCACCGGGTTCAAAGGCCTCGGGCTCGACCCGGTCAATCCGGCTGCCCAGTGACGGAATCGCCTCTAGCCCCAGACCCGCCAGCCCGATGGTGGCGGCAGGGTCAACCGTCAGGTCTACCCCGACCAAGGGTGCCGGTGCCGGGCTGCGCGACGACATCAGCAATACGGGTCGCACCTGAAAGGCCGTCGATACACGATAGGTATCATCCGGCCCTTGCATCAGTTTCGACAAAAGCTCGGGCGAGGCATCGTCGAAGGTGATCTTCAGCGGCTCGGGGTTTGCCTCCAGCATGCGGCGCAGGGTGGCGGGCAGCACGTCATCCAGCCGCAGGAAGTTAAGGTCATGCAAGGCCATCATGCCCTGCCCCAGAAGTTCATGCGCATCGATGCTGTCGGACAGGCTGCTGTCGTCAAAGGCGGTCAGCAGATAGCGCAGCGTCAGCCATAACGGCGGCGGGGCGTCGGGGTCGATAACGATGTTGCGCATCGACCCGTCCATGACCGTTTCATACAGAAACAGGTTCAGCTTTGCCGCCGTTTCGCCTTCGGTCGCAGCTTCGGGGCGGCCGATGGTGGCGTTGAACCCGCGTCGCGTCAGGTGCTCTTGCAGCAGGGCCGAAACCCCGCCAATCGCCCTGTGACTGTCTGCGCGCGCCATGCTTGCCCCCTATCGCAACAAGCGGCGCGCAAGGCGCGTGGTGTCTGGGGCGGGTGCTATGCGAGGTACCGCGGCAGGCGCCCGCGGCGGGGCCTTGGCAAGCGGTTGTGGTGTTGGGGTGGGGGCCTCAAGCGTGATCTGGATGGTGCCGATGGATAGCGTGACACCTGCCCGGGCCGGCGCGGGGTTGTCTGCAACCATGTGGTGCTGGGGCTGGCTGGATGTGGCCGCAGGCTGATCTTGCAGGCGGGCTGTGGTCAGCGGCAAGGGGGACGTCGGTGCATCGGCGGGCCGGGGTGCGGAGATGGTCCCTGTCAAGGGCACGGCAGGGACAACACCTCCCGGCGGCAGTATCTCTGGCCGCGTCTCTGCCCGTGGCCCTTTTGCGGAAACGCTGTCCGCGGTGCGGGCGGGCCTGTCGGGCAGAACGGATGTCTCGGGCTGCGCTGGCGCATCGTTCGGCGCGACCCAGTTGAACACGGCCCGCACCAGCGCGGCTGTCGGATCAGCCGTGTCGGGCACGGCACGCTGCGGCAATTCCAGATGGGCCGGGGCGGCAGACGGCGGCCCGGGCTGGTCAGGGGGCGACAAAGCGTGTGCAGGTTCAGCCACGGACCGCACGTTTCGGGCGGGCATCTCTGGCCGCTTTGGCTCTGCCTGCAACAAGGCGTCCGGCGGAAACAAGGGGGGCGGCAAGACCACGTCGGCCATGATTTCATCCGGCGCATCGGCCACGTCGTCAGGCGCAGTGACAGGCATGATGGCCGCACCATCGCCCAACAAACCGGTTTGCCCGACCATCCGCGCCAGCCAATCCATCATGGCCACCCGTCATCCTGCCGGTGCAAGGTCAGATAGCGCTGCCGCCGCCATGCGGGCACGGCCAGAACCTGATCCTCGGTCCAGCCATAGCGGCGGGCCAGTGCATCCACCTGCGTCAAAAGCCGGGTCTGCAACCGCGCCAGTTCCGATAGAAGCACGGCCTCCAGATCGACAGGAAGAGACAGTTCCGCGCCGCAATGTGGGCAGGTCACCTCAAGCGCAAAGCAGGACAATGGGTCAAATGCCGCCATCGCATCAGATATGGCAGCGCGGTCTTCGGCGGTTGGCAGACCTTCTTCGGTGAGCGAAAGCATGATCGCAATGGCGGCGCTGTCACCCGTGGCATGCGGCGTTGACCGCCACAGACGCTGATCCACGCCGCGTGGGCGGCGTAACCGCACCAGTCGCCCGCCGGGCAGCGACAAGGTCGTGTGATCGGTCCGTTCAGCCTCTTGCGCCAGTTCCGCCAGCGCGTTTGCAGGCAGGGCGACCTCCATACCTTGGCGGCATATGGCGACTGGGCAGCGCGGTTGCAGTTCAAGCACATCGCGGCCCGTGCTTTCCGCCCAGATTGCCAGCAATCCGCCGATACGGGCCGAAACGGTCA
Source organism: Rhodobacter sp. (assembly GCA_027484145.1). Classification (GTDB taxonomy): domain Bacteria; phylum Pseudomonadota; class Alphaproteobacteria; order Rhodobacterales; family Rhodobacteraceae; genus Pseudotabrizicola. The sequence continues at coordinate 216,093 of JAIXUH010000013.1, read as the reverse complement.
GCCGCCACATCCCTTCGGCCTGTTCAGGCGCAAGGACGGGGTCAGCACAGGCCGACAGAACGGCGGACACCATGGCGGGGCGGTCAGTTGAACCAAAGTCGATATCCAGATCGCCTGGTGCCCCCAACGCCCGCCATGACAGCGCGGCATGCGGGGCATTCGGGCCGGGAAACAGGGCAAAGCGGGCCGCCATGACCATGTGCCCTTGTGTCAGGCGCCCGCCGGAACGGGCGAGGCTTCGTTCGGTTCCTGCGTGCCAAGGTCGCGTTCCCAGCTTTCCAGTTCCAGCTTCATCGACTCGATCGCAACGGCGTTGGCATTGGCGTCAAGGTCGGGCAGGGCGGTAAACTCGCTGACCCACGCCCGGAACAGGAAATAGCGTTTGGCGACGTGGCCCTTTTCGTTCAGAAATTCCAGCGTCACGTCCTTGCGGAAATCGACAAGATCCATGGCCGCATCGCCCGCAGACGAATGGATGCGGTTTGCCCAAAGCTCAAACGTGGCGTCATGGGTGATCCCGCGCTCCAGCGTAATCCCTTCATAGGTAGTGCGGCCCGGTGACTTGTGGTCGCGGCTGTTGTCGCCTCCTTCACGGTGCGACACCACTTCTGTCGTGCGTTTCAGCGGGCTGACCTTGGAAATGCCCAGCACAACCTTTTGGTCCCACAGCAGGCGAAACTTGAAATTCTTGTAGGGGTCGATGCGGTGGGCGTTGGTGACGAAACCCTTGGGCATGATACTCTCCGATATCTGTCAAAGATCCGATGCGCAGGCGGGGGCCGGTCAGGCCAGATCGCCCACCATTTGCTGGATCGTGATCACCACAAATTCAGCGGGCTTCAGCGGCGCAAACCCCACCTCGATATTGACGACGCCAAGGTTGCGGTCGGCCTGCGTGGTGGTTTCGCCATCGCATTTCACGAAATAGGCGTCCGACGGGGTAGAGCCCTGAAAGGCCCCCTGCCGGAACAACCCATTCATGAACACGCCGACATTCAGCCGCACGCGCGCCCACAGGGGTTCGTCATTCGGCTCGAACACCACCCATTGCGTGCCGCGGAACAGGCTTTCCTCGATCATCAGCGCGAGGCGGCGGATGGGGATGTATTTCCATTCCGACCCAAGGTCATCGGCCCCGTCCATGGTGCGTGCACCCCAGTTCACATAACCCGCAGTAAAGCCGCGCGCGCAATTGACCCCCAGTTTGTTCAGCACACCATTTTCCAGATCGGTCAGCCGGGTCGCCAGACCAACGATGCCGCGCAAATCGGCCTCGGTGCCGGCGGGAGCCTTCCAGACGCCGCGCGATGCGTCGGTGCGCGCCAAAAGCCCGGCAATCGCCCCAGATGGCCCGACAGCGCGGACCAGACCTGCCTCGTTCACCTGCAGCTTCGGATAGAACGTGGCGCAATGGTCTTTGACCACAGTGGACCGTATGGCGTTGATGTCATCGGTATTCTGGATGATCGCGGCACGGCCTTCGGCATCGGACCAGCTGTCGGGTGCATCGATCAGCAAGAAGGCGCGGCGCGACGCGGCATAAATGCTGGCTGGCCCCCACAGGCTGCGGCGGACGCCATCGGCCAGGCCATGGTCGGCGGGCAGGATCATCAGGTTGAACAGGTCAACGCCATCCAGTGCGTTGAACCCGGTTTTCAGCGAAGGACTGCCGACATAGTCGTCAAAGCCGGGCGCATCGCCGTCACTGCCGGTCTGGGCCGCGCCGCCAAAGGTGACAAAGGCGCTGGTCCCGTTTGGCCCCAGTGTATAGGCCTTGACGTTGCGCTGCAGCGCGTTGTTCAGCGTGGCCGCGCCCGGACCAGAAAACACGATGGCCGACGGGATTTCATTCATCCCGCCTGCGCGGGCCAGAACGACCAGTTCAAACCCATGCACCTCGGCGCGCCAGAGTGAGCCGGGGGCGTTCGAGATGGCCTGCGCCATGATCCGCAATTTCTCGCGCACACCATCATTGTTGGCGCTGGCACTGCCAGGCCCTGAGGCATCGCGCGACATCGGGTTTGCGGCGGCTGTTGTGACCAAGGAATTCGGGGCCGCGTTCAAGGGCACCAACGGCTCGGTCCCGATGGTGACCCCGGTGATGGCGTTTTGGGCCGCAACGGCAAAGGCATTCAGCGCGTTTGCCACCCCCGTCTCGGTGACAAGGCGGATACGGCTGCCGGTTGGCATGGGGCGCAGATCAGCAAATCGCGCCATTTCCAGTCCGCCGTTTTCTGTGCCCAGCATCAGGGCCGCGGCGATGTCGCTGCTGGCAGACCGCCGCACCCGGACAGAGGACGCGGCACCGCTGTTTGCCAGAAGGCGCAGATAAACCTGCCCGTCTGCCACATCGAACGTGGCTTGCACGGTTTGCGCAGGCACCAGCGTGGCAAGGGCGGTATTCACGATACCGGTCATTTGCTGGCCCAGAACCGCCAGATCAACCACGGCAGCCGCATTCACATTCCAGCCCGTCAGATCGACGGGCACATAGGCTGATCCGTTCACCGAAATCTCGAACCGGCGGGAACCGGCGGCCGCGGCCACCGCAATCAGGCCGCCCAGCACCCCTTGCGCGGCCGCCAGATCGGCACCCAGAGGACGCCGCCCCTGGCTGAAACCCACCACCGCACTTGCCCCTGTTCCTGCATCGATTGCGGTCAGCCGGATCAGCGCCGAACTTTGCGTGACAAAGCTGGGCGCAAAGCGGGGCGAGGCCGGGTCCATCGACAGGCTGGTATGCACTTCGGTTGCAACAACGCGGCCACCTTCTTCTTGCGTGACGGTCAGCGTGAATGTCTCGCCGGGGCTAGGTGTCGCGTGGCTGACGGACAAGCGCAGACCATTGCCCCAGACACCCGCCATCTTGGCCTCGGCCCGCAACACGACGTCTCCAGCGGCATTTTCGAGGTCAATGGCGGCGGATGCGGCCCCGAACCCCGCAAGGCGCACCACATGGCAATCACTGCCGCCGTTGTCATAGAACATCTTGACGCTGAGGCCGATCTCGCTTTGCGGGTGTGCCCCACCGAAATTACGCAGGAAATCGGCATAGCTCAGGCAACGGATCGGGCGGTTGACCGGGCCTTTCTGTGTGCGGCCGAAAAACGCGGCGATCGATGTGGCAACGCCGGTGATCGTCTTTACGCCACTTGATTTCTCAACGATGTAGACCCCGGGATAGCTTAGCTGAACCATGACAATTGTCCTTGTTGCAACGTGGTCTGTCGCCTGCCCCCGGAGCGGAGTGGCAGGTTGGGCAAAGATGCGCGCGCAGGTTGTCCCGTCAGATAAACGGGATGTCTTTCCGATCATGGCCTGCCTGCGGCGTGCACAACCGCAGCCAGTGGCCAAAACCATGGCCAGATGCCAGGAGTTGGAGCAAAATCATAGGGCTACAGTCCTGATCCACACGATCAGGCCGTTCAAACTTGATGTGTTCTGAGAAAAGGGTCGGCTTTTGCAACCTGCGACTTTTTCGTGCGATTCGCAACCATAGGATGACGTAAGGTAAGCCATACCTTGCCAGGTTGCAGAGGTTGTGGTCTTTGCATTGCCCGCCCTTAACCGGATTCAGGCCAGATGATGGCCGCGCATCGATGACAGCAGCGTTTCCTTCGAGGTGGCCAGATGTGACAACGCCGCTGCCTCAGCCGTCGCGCCGTCGCGGGCACATAGGGCATCAATGATCCGCAGATGTTCCTTGATCGCCGCCTCATTGCGGTGGCGTTCCATCGTCTTGTCCCATTGATAGTGATAGTGAAAGATCAGCGAGATCACCTTTTGAAACTCGGTGACAAAACGATTGTTCACCACGGAATTGATGATGCTGTGAAACTGGCCGTCCAAAGGTGAGAAGTCGTGAAAGTCGCGGTCGATCCTGTCCAGCAGCGACAGGTGATCGCGCCGGATGGCGGCTAACGCGGGCCAGACCGGGTGATCGTCGGGCTGGCAGACCACCGCGCGGACGGCATTGACCTCCAGCACTGACCGGAAGTCGGAAAGCTCTACCGCATAATCGGCGGTGAAGCCCAGCAAACGCCACCCGCCACGCGGCCGCCGCTCGACCAGACCGAACTGCCCCAGGCTGGCCAGAAACTCTTGCAGCAGATGCGGCGGCACATTGAACTGCTTGGCCAATTGCGCCACGTTCAGCGGCGTCTCGGCGGGCACGTCGAACCGCAACACCCAATCGAGAAACCGCGCCTCAAGCGCATCACGGCTAATGTAGTCTTCGCGGAGTGTCAGGCGGTCTTCGGCCAAGGGGTGGCGCAGCATCATCTTTTCGCGCCCGTCAAGGTGGATGATCCCTGCCCCGTCCAAGGCCTTGAGCGCGGCGCGCACCACCGTGCGCGACACCTTCAGCCGCTGTGACAGTTGCACTTCGGATGGCAACGCTGCCGCAACCGGTAGCTCGGCCAAGGTATCCAGAAGCTCATTGAAAGCGGAGCGAAACCGCGCGTCTGTCCGGGCCATTGGAGGTTCCTGAAATGGCTGCCCTGTTCTATGCATTAAAAGATTAAAAACAGTTGGCAAGCCGGAATCTGTAGGGTCTAGTGTCTTTAATGATAAAAACCACGGGCTGAGTCGGCATCGTGGCAGGGAGGAGATGACGATGGCGGGTGCGGTTGCGCCGACCATGCTGTGTGGAACATGCATAACGCCCGGCCAGTTTGAACTGGTGGCGCGGGATGTTCCGCAATCTGCCCCCGAAGGCTGGGTGCTGGTGGATATTTCCGCCGTTGGCCTGTGCGGCACCGACTATCACATCTTTGATGGCAAGCAGCCGTTCCTCGACTATCCGCGCGTGATTGGCCACGAGCTTTGCGGTCATGTGGCCGCAGATGCGGGGCCATGGCGGGCCGGGCAGCTTGTGGTGATCAACCCCTATATCGCCTGCGGAACCTGTCGGGCCTGCCTGCGCGGCAAGCCCAATTGCTGCACCCGGATCGGCGTGCTGGGTGTGCATCGCGATGGCGGCATGTGCGCGCGCATCGCAGTGCCGTCGAACAATCTGTATGATGCCGGCACCCTTACCGAAGGACAGGCCGTTCTGGCGGAGTTTCTGGCTATTGGTGCGCATGCCGTGCGCCGGTCTGGTGTGGGCGCGCAAGATCGGGTTCTGGTCACCGGGGCAGGCCCCATTGGCCTTGGCACCGCGCTTTTCGCCCGTTTGCGCGGGGCCGAGGTGCATTTGCAAGACGCCAGCCCCGCTCGGCTTGAAGCTTGCCGCGCCTTTGGATTTGACAAGATGCATGGCGTCGACACGCCGCTGATTGCAGGCGATCTGGCCGATGGTTTCGATGTGGTGTTTGACGCCACCGGAAACACGGGGGCCATCGAAGCGGGTTTTGCGCATGTGGCCCACGGCGGCACCTATGTGCTGGTCAGCGTCGTCAAAGGCGACATAAGCTTTACGGATGCTGAGTTTCACAAGCGCGAGATGAGCCTTCTGGGCAGCCGCAATGCCACCGCCGAGGACTTCCGCACGGTGATGGAAGCCCTGTCCGATGGCCGGATCGACGCGCGCCAGATCATTTCCGAAGTGATGCCGCTGGATGCGCTGCCCGCGCGCTTTCCGCAGTTGGTGGCCAACCGCGAGACGCTGATCAAGGTCGTCGTCGGCCTGAAGGAAGGGGTGGCCGCATGACCGAACTTGTCCGCATGACCGCCATCGACAAGCGCTTTCCGGGTGTTCACGCGCTGAAATCGGCGCAGTTCGATCTGGTTTCGGGCGAAGTTCATGCCCTGATGGGCGAGAATGGCGCAGGCAAATCCACGCTGATGAAGATCCTGTCGGGCATCTATCAGCCCGATGGCGGCACCGTCGCCGTTGAGGGGAAAAGCGTCACTGTGCAAGGCCCGCGGGCGGCCCAAAGCTTGGGCATCGGCATCATTCATCAGGAACTGGCGTTGATGAATGACCTGACCGTTGCGCAGAACATCTTTATCGGGCGCGAACCTCGTCGCAGCTTTGGCCGACTGGACGAAGGCAAGCTGAACGAAGATGCAGAAAGCATCTTCAAGGCGATGAATGTGGCCATGGACGTGCGGGCCGAGGTTCGGACCCTGTCAGTGGCGCGCCAGCAGATGGTGGAGATTGCCAAGGCGTTGTCCTACCGTTCGCGTATCCTGATCATGGATGAGCCGACGGCGGCCCTGAACGATGCCGAAACAAACGAGTTGTTCGCGATCATCCGGCGCCTGAAATCCGAAGGCGTGGGTGTGGTTTACATCAGCCACAAGATGGACGAAATCCGCCGCATCTCGGACCGGGTGACCGTGATGCGTGATGGCGCTTATGTCGGCACGGTTGCCGCGGCGGATACGCCGATTTCGACCATCATCAGCATGATGGTGGGCCGCGATCTGGAAAACACCGATGTGGACATTCCCGATCTGTCGGCCGCCCCCCTTGCGCTGGAGGTGAGGGGATTGAACCGCGGCCGCACGATACGCGATGTGTCCTTTACCCTGCGGCGGGGTGAAATTCTTGGCTTTGCCGGGCTGATGGGGGCGGGACGGACGGAAGTGGCCCGCGCCATCTTTGGCGCCGATGTCCGCGATTCCGGCGAAATCATCGTGCATGGCAAGCCTTGCACCATTCGGAGCCCAAAGGATGCGGTCGGTGTGGGCATTGGCTATCTGTCCGAAGACCGCAAGCACTATGGCCTCGCCCTCGGGCTTGATGTGCGTTCGAACATCGGGATGACCAGCCTGTTCCGCTTTCAGAACAGGTTTGGCGTGGTCAACGACAACGCCCTTGCGGTGGTCGCCAAGGATTACATCGCCAAACTGGCGATCCGCACGCCAACGGACCGGCAAGAGGTGCGCCTGCTGTCGGGGGGCAACCAGCAAAAGATCGTCATTGCGAAATGGCTGCTGCGGGATTGCGACATCTTGTTCTTCGACGAGCCGACGCGCGGCATTGACGTAGGGGCAAAGGCCGAAATCTATCGCCTGCTGCAAAGCCTTGCCGCGCAGGGCAAGGCGATCGTCGTCATCAGTTCCGAACTGCCCGAGGTACTGCGCCTGTCTCACCGCATCGCCGTGATGTGCGAAGGCCGCCTGACTGGCATCCTTCCTGGCGGGGCGGCCACAACGCAGGAACACATCATGCGCCTTGCGACCCTTCGCCAAGGCGCGCTTGAGGAGGCCACCGCATGACCACCGCACCCGCAGCCCCTGTGGCCGCCGCCAAGGCACCATCCGGCGCGCAGCAAAAGATCCTTGCCTTTGCCAGCCTGATTGTGCTGCTGGTGTTTTTTTCCGTGGCCTCGGAAAACTTTCTGCAGACGTCGAACATTCTGGCGATCCTTCAGGCCACGTCGGTCAATGGGGTGCTGGCGATTGCGGCGACGCTGGTCATCATCACCGGCGGCATCGACCTTTCCGTTGGCACGCTGATGACATTCTGCGCGGTGATGGCCGGGGTTGTGTTGACCTATATGGGCTTGCCGTTGCCCCTTGGCATTCTGGCGGCGCTGGGAACGGGGGCCTTGTGCGGGTTGATCTCGGGCGCGCTGATTGCCAAGATGAAGATCCCGCCCTTTATAGCCACCTTGGGCATGATGCTGATCCTCAAGGGTCTGTCGCTGGTGATTTCAGGAACAAAACCCATCTATTTCAATGACACGCCCGGCTTTTCGGAGATATCGACCGGGTCGCTGATCGGGGTGTTCTTGCCGGGCGTGCCCGTGCCCAATGGCGTGTTGATCCTGTTTCTGCTGGCCTTGGTGATGGGCTATGTGCTGAACCGCACGGTTCTGGGCCGCTACACCTTTGCGCTTGGGTCGAACGAAGAGGCGGTGCGCCTGTCCGGCGTCAACACCGACGCTTGGAAAATGGCCATCTACGCGCTGTCTGGGGCCATCTGCGGCATCGCCGGTCTGATCATCGCCTCGCGCCTGAATTCTGCGCAGCCCGCCCTTGGGCTGGGTTATGAGCTTGATGCCATCGCGGCTGTCGTGATCGGCGGCACCTCGCTTGCCGGGGGGCGTGGTTCCATCCTTGGCACGATCATCGGGGCGCTGATCATGTCTGTCCTGCTGAATGGCCTGCGGATCATGTCCGTGGCGCAGGAATGGCAGACGGTCGTGACCGGCCTGATCATCATTGCCGCCGTTTACGCCGATATGCTGCGCCGTCGTCGCGCCGGCTGATCCTTCAACCAAGAGAACGCTCAACGTTCCGCAACCAACCATCATCACACCAAGGGAGAGGACCCCCATGATTACCAGACGCAATCTGATCGCCGCAGCCAGCGTGACCGCGCTGATGCTGAGCGCAAGCTTCGCCTCCGCGCAGGACAAGCTTTATATTCCGCTCGTCTCGAAAGGCTTCCAGCACCAGTTCTGGCAGGCCGTGAAGGCAGGCGCCGACAAGGCCGCCGCGGAATTCAACGTGGACGTTACGTTCGAAGGCCCGGATACCGAAGCCCAGGTCGACAAGCAGATGGACATGCTGGCCGCCGCACTGGCGAAAAAGCCTGCCGCCATCGGCTTTGCCGCGCTGGACAGCCAGGCCGCGATTCCGCTGCTGAAGCAGGCGCAAGAGGCCGGCATTCCGGTCATCGCCTTTGACTCTGGCGTGGACAGCGACATTCCGGCTGCCACCGCATCGACCGACAACCTTGCCGCGGCTTCTCTGGCTGCCGACAAGATGGCGGAACTGATTGGTGGCGCGGGCAAAGTGGCGCTCGTTGTGCACGACCAGACCTCGCGCACCGGCATTGACCGTCGCGATGGCTTTGTGAACCAGGTGGCTGCGAAATACCCGGATATCGAGATTGTCGATATCCAGTATGGCGGCGGTGACCAGCTGCAATCGACCGAAATCACCAAGGCGATCCTGACTGCGCACCCCGATATCAAGGGCATCTTCGGCGCAAACGAAGGCTCGGCCATCGGTGTAGTCAACGCGATCAAGGAAACCGGCACCACCGGCGTGGTCGTCATTGGCTATGACTCGGGCGCGGCCCAAAAGGCCGCGATTATGGAAGGCACCATGGCAGGCGCCATCACCCAGAACCCGGTCGGCATCGGCTATGAAACCGTGAAGGCTGCTGTCGCCGCCTCCAAGGGCGAAGCCGTGACGAAGAACATCGACACCGGCTTCTTCTGGTACGACAAGACCAACATCGACGCGCCGGAAATCGCCGCTGTTCTGTACGACTGAGATCCCTCCCAAGGGAAAGACCGGGGCGGTTCTGCGGGCAAAGCCCGTGGGGCCGCCCCACCACTGAAAAAGGGTTGCAGATGGATCTGGGGCTGAAAGACAGGATCGTGGTTGTCACAGGTGGTGGCGCAGGCATTGGCGGGGCAATTTCGATGGCTTTGGCTGATGAGGGGGCGATTCCCGTGATCTATGCCCGTCGCGCACCGGATGCAGCTTTCCTGACGGCGCTGCAGGACAAAAGCCCGCGCGCAGGCTGGGTGCAGGCCGATCTGTCAAAGGATGACGAATGCCGCCGTGCCGTGGCCGAAACCCATGATCGCTGGGGCGCCGTGCATGCGTTGGTCAATAACGCCGGTGTCAATGATGGCGTCGGGCTTGAGGCGGGGCCAGAGGCCTTTCGCGCTTCGCTGGACGCCAACCTTTTGCACTATTACACCCTTGCCCATTTGCTGCTGGATGATCTGAAGGCCGCGCGGGGCACAATTGTGAACATCAGTTCCAAAACGGCTGTGACGGGGCAGGGCAACACATCGGCCTATGTGGCCGCAAAGGCGGCGCAACTGGGGCTGACGCGCGAGTGGGCGGCGGCCTTGGCCAGCCACGGCGTGCGGGTCAATGCCGTGATCCCGGCCGAGGTGATGACCCCGCTTTATGACCGATGGCTGAAATCGATGGATGACCCCGAGGCCAAGCTGGCCGAGATTACCGCGCGCATCCCCCTTGGGGCCCGCATGACCAAAGATACCGAAATTGCGGCCACGGTGGTCTTTGCCCTGTCGGATCAGGCTGGTCACACCACGGGCCAGTGGCTATTTGTCGACGGCGGCTATACCCATCTTGACCGTGCCCTGTCTACCCTTGCGCCGCAATCCTGAGAGGCTGCCATGTCGCTGACCATTCGCCTGCACCCGCAAGACAACGTCGACATCGCCTTGGCCGATCTCTTGCCGGGGGCGGAATCGCTTGGAGTAAGCGTCACGGAACGTGTGGCGCGCGGGCACAAGCTGGCGAACCAACCCATCTTGGCGGGTACCCATGTGCGCCGTTATGGCCAGATTATCGGGGCGGCGACGGTGGATATTCCGCAAGGCGCGCATGTCCATGTGCAGAACCTTGCCATGTCTGACCATGAACACGACTACGCCTTTGCGTCTGAAGCGCATCCTTTGCCCGCTGCCACCGAAACGCGCACCTTCATGGGCTATCGGCGCTCTGATGGTAAAGCGGGCACGCGCAACTATCTGGGGGTGCTGACATCGGTCAACTGCTCGGGGTCGGTTGCACAGTTCATCGCAGCCGAGGCCGAGAAGTCGGATTGGTTCAAGGCGCTGAAGAACGTCGATGGCATCGTGCCGATTGCCCATGCGTCGGGCTGCGGGATGGCGGGCGACAATGAAGGGTATCACACCCTGTTCCGCACTCTGCAGGGCTATGCCCGTAACCCCAATTTTGGCGGCATCCTGCTGGTAGGTCTGGGGTGCGAGGTGATGCAGATCCCAGATCTGGTGGGCCGTGCGCGGATGCGCGACGACAACAACTTCCGCCACATGACGATCCAGCAAACCGGCGGCACCCGCCGCACGGTCGAACGCGGGGTCGAGGCACTGCGCGAAATGGCCTTGGTTGCCGACCGTTACAGCCGCGAACCTGTTCCGGTGTCGGAACTGGTGATCGGTATGCAATGCGGCGGCTCTGACGGGTATTCCGGCATTACCGCCAACCCGGCGCTTGGCGTGGCGTCGGACATTCTGGTGCAACATGGCGGCACCACGATCCTGTCGGAAACGTCAGAAATCTATGGCGCCGAACATCTTTTGACCCGCCGTGCCGTGACGACGGAAGTGGGGGAAAAGCTGATCGCCCGCATCAAGTGGTGGGAAGACTACTGCGCCCGCAACAAAGGCGAAATGAACAACAACCCCAGCCCCGGCAACAAGCGCGGTGGCCTGACGACTATCTTGGAAAAGTCGCTGGGCGCGGTCGCCAAGGGCGGCAGTGCCCCAATGCAGGATGTGTATCTGTTCGCCGAGCCGATTACCAAAAAGGGCTTTGTCTTTATGGACAGCCCCGGATACGATCCCTGCTCGGTCACGGGCCAAGTGGCATCGGGGGCAAACCTGATCGTGTTTACCACCGGGCGCGGCTCGGTTTCCGGCTACAAGCCCGTCCCCTGCATCAAGGTCGCCACCAACTCGGAAATGTTCAACCACATGTCCGAGGACATGGATATCAACACCGGCGACATCATCGACGGCGGGGTTTCGCTTGAGGCGAAGGGCCGCGAGATGTTCGAGATGTTCATCCGCGTGGCGAGTGGTGAAGTGACGAAATCCGAAGCACTTGGTTTTGGCGGCGCTGAATTCGTGCCTTGGCAGATCGGCGCCGTGATGTAACACCCTTACCACGGTCATCGTCGGCGCATCCGGCGTATGCACCAAACAGCCACAGACAGCAGACAGGACATTCTATGGGACGGCTGACCGGAAAGACGGCATTGGTCACAGCAGCAGGGCAGGGCATTGGCCGCGCCAGCGCGCTGGCCATGGCCCGCGAGGGCGCGCGCGTCATCGCGACCGACATCAATGAGGCGGCCTTGGCCGAAGTGGCCGCGCATGGCCTTGAGACACGGCTTCTGAACGTGCGAGACGCAGCGGCGATCACCGCTTTGGTCGGCGAAGTTGGGCCGATCAACGTGCTGTTCAACTGCGCGGGCTTTGTGGCCAATGGCACCATTCTGGACTGTGACGAAGAACAGTGGGCCTTTTCCTTTGATCTGAACGTCACCGCCATGTACCGCATGTGCCGCGCTTTTCTGCCCGGCATGATCGAAAACGGCGGCGGGTCCATCATCAACATGGCTTCGGTCGCCTCATCGATCATCGCAGCGCCCAACCGCTTTGTTTACGCAGGCACCAAGGCCGCCGTGATCGGCCTGACCAAGGCCATTGCAGCCGATTTCATCACAAAGGGCATCCGCTGCAACGCGGTCTGCCCAGGCACCGTGGATACGCCATCGCTGCAAGATCGGATGGCCGCCACCGGCGACTATGAGGCCGGGCGCAAGGCCTTCCTGGCCCGCCAGCCCACCGGCAAACTGGCGCAAGCCGAAGATATCGCAGGGCTGGTCGTCTTTCTGGCCTCGGATGAGGCCGCGTTCTGCACGGGCGGCGCGCATGTGATTGATGGCGGCTGGTCCAACACCTGAGAGGATAGACTCATGAAACTTCTTCGCCATGGCCCGCGTGGGGCCGAACGTCCGGGCATGCTGCACAGCGATGGCACGATCCGCGATCTGACCGGAATCGTGCCCGACATTGGCGGCGCGCTGCTGTCTGACGTGGGCCTTTCTGCGCTGCGCGGCATTGATGCTGGACAGTTGCCGGTGGTGGACGCGGGAACCCGCCTTGGTGCCTGCGTGGCGGGCACAGGCAAGTTCATCTGCATCGGGCTCAACTATGCCGACCATGCCGCCGAAAGCGGGATGGCCGTGCCGCCAGAACCTGTTGTGTTCATGAAGGCGACCAGCGCCATCTGCGGCCCCAATGACCCCATCATCATGCCCCGCACCTCGCAAAAGACCGACTGGGAGGTGGAACTGGCCGTCATCATCGGCACCAAGGCCAAGTATGTCAGCGAAGCGGATGCGCTGAAGCATGTGGCGGGCTTTGCCGTGGCCAACGACGTGTCAGAGCGCGCGTTCCAGACCGAACGTGCGGGCCAATGGACCAAGGGCAAAAGCTGCGACAACTTTGGCCAGCTTGGCCCGTGGCTGGTGACCCGCGACGAGGTGGCCGATCCGCAAAACCTGTCAATGTGGCTGACGGTGAATGGCGAAAAGGTGCAGAACGGGTCAACCAAGACGATGGTTTACGGCGTGGCGCATGTCGTCAGCTATCTGTCGCAGTTCATGACGCTTCACCCCGGCGATGTCATCTCGACCGGTACACCACCCGGCGTGGGCATGGGGATGAAGCCACCGCGCTATCTGAAGCCCGGCGATGTGGTGGAACTGGCCATCGAGGGCTTGGGCCAGCAACGCCAAGATGTGGTTGCAGACGCCTGACGCAGCCATGGACCTGATCGACACGCATCAGCACCTGATCTATCGCGCGCAACTGGGCTATGCGTGGACATCCGGCATCCCGGCCTTGGCCACGGGCGACTTTACGACAGACGACTATGCCCGGCTGACGAACGGCAAGGGCATCGTCGGGTCGCTGTTCATGGAAACCGGGGTCGATGACGCCGACTATCAGGCCGAGGCCCGCTTTGTGGCGGGCCTTGTCGGTACGGGCGGCATGCTGGGGCAGATCGCATCGTGCCGCCCTGAAACCAATGCCGGATTTGACGCATGGCTTGAAGAGTGCGACGGCCTTGGCGTGAAGGGATTGCGCCGCATTCTTCATGTGGTTCCGGACGAACTGTCACAAACCAGCACCTTCCGCGCCAACCTGCGCAAGATCGGCCGCAAGGGCTTGCCGTTCGATCTGTGCTTTCTGGCGCGGCAACTCGGCATCGCCGAAGATCTGGCCCGCGCCTGTGATAACCAGATCTTTGTGCTGGATCACTGCGGCGTTCCCGACATTGCAGCGGGCGCCTTTGAGGCATGGGCTGCTGGCATGACACGCCTTGCCGCCTTGCCGCATCTTCGCGTCAAACTTTCCGGCATTTCGGCCTATTGCGCGCCCGGAAACGTGGGTGTTTCGGTTTTGCGTCCGTGGGTTGACCATGTGCTTGCCACCTTTGGCCCGGACCGCATGCTTTGGGGCGGCGATTGGCCCGTGGTCAACCTTGGCCTTGGCCTGCCCGGCTGGATTGATGCCACCCGCGCCCTGACCGATCACTTGTCCGAGGCTGAGCGTGCCGCAATCGGCACGCAGACCGCGCGCGGCGTCTATCGGCTTTAGCCTTTTGCCAGACCCACACGGCAAGCACAGGTGCTGTGCGGGGCCACGGCTGGACAGAGGCTGATTTCTGTGGTGTTCCGTCAGAGGCTGGTGACGAAACGGCCCCGGCTTCATTGCGGAACATTTCAGAAAGAGGGTTCATTGGCCATGACAACGGCATCCATCGGCCTGATCGGCCTTGGCACCATGGGCTCGGCGCTTGCGCTGAACATCGCGGAAAAGGGGTTTCCGATTGCGGTCTGGAACCGCACCACCGCCGTGACCCACCAGTTTTACGCCGAAGCAGGCAGCTTGGCCGCGAACATCGTGCCGACAGACAGCCTTCAGGCCCTCGTCGAGGCGATAATGCCACCGCGCGCGATCATCCTGATGGTTCCGGCAGGAAAGGCCGTAGATGACCAGATTGCCGCCCTTGCCCCCCTTTTGTCGGCCGATGACCTGATTATCGATGCAGGCAATGCCAATTTTCACGACACCAACCGTCGTGCGGCGGCCCAAAGCGGCCCGCGCTTTTTGGGCATGGGCGTATCCGGCGGCGAAGACGGGGCACGGCACGGACCCTCGATCATGGGCGGCGGCGACAGGGCGGATTGGGACCGCATCGCCCCCGTGCTGACGGCCATTGCCGCCAAGGCCGAAGATGGCGCGCCCTGCGCCACCTGGATGGGCGAGGCAGGCGCTGGTCATTTCGTCAAGGCGGTGCACAATGGCATCGAATACGCCGACATGCAGATGATCGCCGAGGTTTACGGCGTGATGCGCGATGGCATGGGTCTGCCCGCAGGCGACATCGCCGCAACCTTTGACCACTGGAACGGCGGAGTGCTGCAATCCTATCTGGTCGAAATCTCGGCCCGCGTGGCGGCGGCTGTTGATCCGCTGACCAGTCAGCCGATGCTGGACGTGATCCTTGACAGTGCGGGCCAGAAGGGCACAGGCCGCTGGACCGCGATCGAGGCGCAGCATCTGGCCGCTCCGGTTCCGGTGATCGAAGCGGCGGTGATGGGGCGCAACGTCTCGGCCCGGTTGGACGAGCGTCGCGCAGGCGAGGCCCGCTTTGGGCCGGCCCCCCGCCGCCTGTCGGGTGAAATCACGGTTGAAACGCTGGAACAGGCGATGATCGCGGGCAAGATCCTGTGTTACGCCCAAGGCTTTGCCATGATCTCGGCGGCCTCTGCGTCCTTTGGCTGGGCGCTGCCATTGCCCGAGATTGCCCGCGTCTGGCGTGCAGGGTGCATCATCCGGTCGTCGATGCTGAACGATATGGCCGTGGCCCTGTCACAAGATGCGGGGCGCAACCTGATCCTTGCGCCGGAATTCTCAGCCCGGTTAGAGGCGACGGTGCCACATCTGCGCCAGGTCGTGGCGGCAGGCGCGCTGCACGGCCTGGCCTGCCCCGCCTTGGGGGCCGGGTTGGCGTGGTTTGACATGATGCGAACCGCACGCGGCACAGCCAACATGATTCAAGGTCAGCGAGATTTCTTTGGTGCGCATGGGTTTGACCGGCTGGATGGGGCCGATGTGCACCATGGCTCATGGGGCAACACCCAAGGCTGACGGCATCAGGCCATCGCGGCCCGGCACCATGCCAGAACGTCGGCGTCACGGGCGGGCAATTCCCTTGCCAGCCCGTCGGCGAAGGTTTCAAAATCAATCCGGTTCAGGGCTGAAACGGCCGTCAGAACCGGCAGGCCCATTAACAAGGCCCGCCCGATGACTGGACGAAAGCCCCGCCCCTCGGCTTCCTGTTTGCCGAACTTGTTGACGATCATCAGCCGGGACTGACCGCCGTCCATACTGGATTCGACCTGTGCCACGGCCATTTCCAGCCCTGATGCATCCAGTCGGCATCCGCTGGAATGGGCGCCAAGGTTCTGGCTGATCCGGATGACCTGCGCACGACCCAGAACATGCAGATCCATATGACAGGGGCGATCCGGGTCAAACTCGATGTTGGTCTGCACAACACCAGCAAGGTCAAGGCCTTCGGCCAACAGGGTCTGGGCAACCCGCCACAGCAAGCCATCGCTTTGCCCGCGGTCTGATGTGGTGACAAAACCCAGTTCCAACGTGTTTCTGTGCCGCCCTTGAACGATGCCGGTGTTGCATACAGGATAACCGGATGAACGAACAGTCGCCCCCCGTGATGCCAAAGCCAGACCAGATTGCCGCCGTTGTTCTGGATGGTGGCCGTGGCAGCCGCATGGGCGGTGCCGACAAGGGCCTGTTGCAGATCAACGGACGGCCGCTGCTCGGCCATGTGATCAACCGTCTCGCCCCTCAATGCGGACTGATGGCGATCAGCGCAAATGGTGATCCGGCCCGTTTTGCGGCCTTTGGGCTGCCAGTGCTGCCCGATGCGCTGCCGGGCCATCCGGGGCCATTGGCTGGCGTGCTGGCCGGTCTTGACTGGGCCGCCAAGAACGGAAACTCCGCCATCGTAACCGTCGCTGCCGACACACCGTTCTTTCCGGCCAACCTTGTCGAAGCCCTGTTGACAGGGGCAGGTCCCTTAGGGGTGGCCATCGCGGCGTCGATGCAAAAGGGGGTCTTGCAGCAGCATCCGACCTTTGCCCTTTGGCCCATCACCCTGCGCGAAGCCCTTCGACAGGCCCTTTTGGATGGGCAGTTCAAAGTGCAGCGCTTTGCCGACGCGTTTTCGCCCGGTGTCGTCCCGTTTCCAGAGGCGGGGGGCGACCCGTTCTTCAACATCAACGCGCCCGCCGATCTGGAATTGGCCCAACGTATGGCCACCCGCACGTCATGACGCCCTTTGACGATATCGCCATTCTGGATTGGTCTGCGGCCCGTGGCCCGCGGAAAGGGCCAGATTCGATCTGGCTTGGCCTTGCGTCGGCAACGGGCGTTGGGACGGAAAATCTGGCCACCCGCGCCCTTGCGGAACAGCGACTTCGCCACCTTGTCGCGGCAGCACTTGCCGGGGGCCGGCGCCTGCTTATCGGCGCCGATTTCGCCTTTGGCTTCCCTCAGGGTTTTGCGCAGGCGATTGCGGGCCGGGCGCATGCCTTTGCCATGTGGGAATGGCTGGCCGCGCAAGTCATTGAAGCACCGGGCAATGTGACGAACTATCGACGTGTGGCGGCCCGGATGAACAGTGTCTTTCCGAGCGAAGGCCCGTTCTGGGGCAACGGCGAGGCAGTCGAAACACCCGGCCTGCCCCGCCGAAAGCCGCCGTTACCCGCTGGCCTGCCGGCTGTTCGACACTGCGATCAGATGGCCCGCAGCGACGGTCAGTCCCCAAAGACCGTGTGGCAATTGGCAGGTGCCGGGGCTGTTGGTGCGCAGGTCCTGACGGGATTGCCGGTGTTGCACAGGTTGCGGCAGGCTTTTGCTGGCCAGCTTTCGGTTTGGCCGTTCGAACAGCCTTCGGCGCCCGTGATTCTGGCCGAGGTTTACCCGTCGCTCCTTGGGCAATTGGTCGCGCAGGCCAGCAGTCAGGGCACCTGTAAGGACGAGGTTCAGGTGCGCCTTCTGGCGGCGGCGTTTTGGCAGCTATCGTGCCGCCCGGATCGCACCGGGTTGACTGGCTTGTTCACACCCGCAGCGCCGGCAGATGTTCTGGCCGAAGAGGGCTGGATGTTGGGCGCGGGGCAGGCGGACATTCTGCGCGCCGCCCTTGATGAGTTCAGTGGCACCGAGCGGATCTTTCAGGCGGGTTGATCAGGCCCGCGACAGATGACATAGCACTGCGCCCCGTCTTTTTCATGCATCGAGATAAGGCTGTGCCCGGCCTCATGGCAAAAGTGCGGAACATCCACGATGGCCGCAGGATCTGTCGCCCACAATTCCAGCACGCTGCCGGGTTCCATCTGCAAAAGCGCCTTACGGGCTTTCAGCACCGGAAGCGGGCACAGCAGGGCCCGCGCATCAAGGGAAGCATCGGCGTTCATCTTGTATCTGCTAGGAGGGACGTTGCACTTTGTCCATGTTTTTCCGGGCCCACGCCTCTGCACAGATTGTCGCGCATCCCTGCGATCCTTTCTCGTGGGACGCTAGGGTGTGGCTGGCGGATCCGGTTGCTCAGGGCCGCCCGCTGGTATCCCTGTCGCCGCTAGCAAGGCGGCAATCCGCTCTCTGGTGGCGCTGCTGGTGTCCAGCAACGCCTGACCTTGGGCCAAGGGTGGGCTGTCTGGTGGCGTCTGGTCTGCAAGTGCTGCCGCAAGGGCCCCCCAAGGATCATCTGACGCTTCTGCTGGCGCGGGCGTATCGCCCGCCCAAAGCCGAAGGCGAGCGGCGGCCTCCGTCAAGCCGGCCGCGTCAAGCGTCTCGGCGGCCATGGCATAATCCCCAACGGCAGCATAGGCATCGGCAAGGGTTTGCGGATCTGCCGCGCGATCTGTGGCCAGAGCTTTCAAAGCGCTGCGCCCATCGCGGTTGGCAAGACTGATGGCAGCAGCCAACGCAGGGTCGTCGTCGGCCCCCCGCGACCAAGGCAGCGCCGCATTGGGCAAACCGAGGTTCAACAGGCGCTGTGCCAAGGCCGCGCGAACGGTGTCCGGCTGCCGGGCAATTTCTGCCGGGTCCGCGCCCACGCTGAATTCGAGAACGCCCGTGTCGCCCCCCGTGTCTGCCAGAACGGCCCAAACGTCCCGCCGCAGATCAGGGTCATCTCCCGCGTGCCGGAACGCCGCCGCAAAATCGCCCGACAGGGCAGAGGCCTGCACCAGTGCACGATGCAAAGGGGCACTTTGATGGCCGTTTTCAAAGGCAAAAGCTTCCAGCGCTTGAACATCTTCCAACGCCACCGCGCCGCGCTGTTGAAACCGAGATGCCACCTTTGTTATCAGCGCATCCCTCACTATGGCGGGCGAGTCAATGTCTTGCAAAGCCGCTTCTGCCGCAATGGGTTCTCCATGCCGCAGGGCGATTTCGGCTGTCAGCAAAGCAACCGAATCGTCACCTTCAGGCGCGGCACGCGCCATGGCATTTGCCACGATGCCGGCATTTGAGACATCGCCCGTTTCAGCAAGACGGCCGGAGATTGCGGGGGCCAGCGTCTGCTTGAGGTGTGGGGGAAGGGCCATGAAACTGCGCGCAACAGCACGGCCATTGACACCGCGCAAGTCCGCCACATCAGGGGCCGCCAGCAAGGCCCACAGGGCAGCACTGCCATCGCAGCTTTGCATGCCGGAAAAGGCATCCTTTGGCGCAGGGTCAAGATCGACGATATAGGACAGGGTCGCCAATTCATCGGATCGTTCCAGTCTGCTGGAAAAGCCGTTGAGAAGTCCGCGCGCCTCGGCCCCAAAACCAAAGTAGAGGTGCGCCAAAACAGCAACTTCCAGTTGCTCGGCCCGTGGTTCATCAAATTCGGCCAGCAAACCATTGCGCGCTGTGACCAAAGTGTCAGCGGTCGCCCCTTCGGCGACCCATGTCCGTGGGGCAAAGGTGGCATCCGTTGGGCAATCGCCGCCCGTCATGGTCAAAGACGGGGCCTGATCCGGATCTGACGACACTGCAACGCCTGGCAGTTCGCCCAAGGCAACCCGCGCCTGATCCAGGTCGTTCTGTGGTGCGCGCACCAAAGGATTCGTCGGAACTTCAACTTCGACAAGGGCTTGGGATGCCCCGCGCCCGATTTCTTCGATCAAGCGCTGTCGAAATGCAGCATTTTCGGCCTCGACCGCGAGACTGGCTTCGGCAGTCGTCTCGGCTGCAGGGAAAGAAAGATCGGCCACTGCTACCGGTGGCTTGGGTGGAAGCGCCGTCCAGTCATAGGCGGGACGGTTCGCGGCGGTTCGCGGTGCCGCCTGCAGCCTTGGGGGCTCTGCCGATGTAGGGCCACTTTGCAACATGGCCTCAAAGACCGAACCAGGCGGCGCGGGCCCGTCGAAGATGTCAATCACAAGCGTCCTGCGATCAAACTCAAAGGGAATGGCATGGCACGCACAGGCCAGATCAAGGCGGAGATAGCCTGTATCCGGATCGACGCGCAGATTGCGGATCCTGTCCCGCGTGATCAGGTCGAACGTGCGGGCAAAGTCATACGCAGGCTGCGCCCGTCCGGCAGAAAGGGCGTATCCACCCAAAGCGCGGCCAAGCGTCCAGTCAGGCGGCGCCGGAAACCGCAGGACCAGCCGAGTAAAGGTGCCATGTTCACCGGCCCGGACGGGCACCTCGTTGGCGTGAACCGGCCCTGCGAACACTGCGAAAAGGCAAAGAAAGAGCCACCTCATGCGGCGTCCTGCTTGAGGCCGCGCAACGCCTCTTCCAAATCTCCAAAACTGGGTCGCAGGTTGTGTGGCGTGTTCTGACGGCCCACTTCGATACAGATGTTGGCCGGATGGTTGTGCAGGTTGGCGATCAACACCTCGCGGATCAGCTGGTAGAAATGGCCATCATCATCGGCCACTGCTTTCAGGCGGCTGGCAAACGGTCCGACGATTCCATAGGCCAGAAAGACGCCCAGAAAGGTGCCGACCAAGGCGCCGCCGATCATCTTGCCAAGAATTTCAGGCGGTTGGTCAATCGACCCCATGGTCTTGATCACCCCAAGAACGGCGGCAACAATTCCAAGGGCGGGCAAGGCGTCTGCCATCGACTGCAAGGCATGGCTGGAATGCATCGCGTGGTGTTGGTTCGCCTCCATCCGCTTGTCCAGCACCTCTTCGACTTGGTGGGGATCGTCATAATTCATGGAGGCCGCACGAAAAGTGTCACAGATCAGATCGACGGCTTCGTGATCCTTCTGGATCTTCGGATAGCGCCCGAAAATGCTGGAACTTGAAGGGTTTTCGACATGCTCTTCCAGTCCGACCGGGTTTGAACGCGACAGACGGATCAATTCGAACAACAGGCACAGCAGATCGCGGTAATCGCCCGGTTTCCACTGCGGACCCTTGAAAACTTTGGCAATGTCTTTGGCCGTGTGTTTGACCACTGACATATCGTTTGAAATGAGGAAAGCGCCGATCGCAGCCCCGCCGATCATCATCATCTCGAACGGAAGCGCCTTCAGGATGATGCCCAGCTTCCCCCCGGCGAGGAGATAGCCGCCAAACACCATGGCGAAAATGACCCCTATCCCGATGATTCCAAACATTTAGTCCACGTCCTTATCTGTGTCGCGTCAGCATAGGCATGTGCAGGTAAAGAAACCCCTGCGATCATTCCTTTGGAACAAGCGCATTGCGCCCGGCGATCAGCACGCTGATGGCATAGGCCGTTTCTGCCTTCATGCCCGAGATGACCGCCGCCGCCGCGTCGGGGCGCATGCGGCCCAGAAATCCGGCGGCAAATTCAGGGGACATGGTTTCGAAAAGGGCGGCGGCGTCAGCGGGTTTCATGGTCTCATAGACCGTGGTCAGGCGCTGAATGTCCTTTTCAGCCGCCCCGTCGGCAACGGCCAGCGTTTCCTTCAGGCGGGCCTCTGCCGTTTCCAGTTCCACCATACGGGTCTCAATCGCCTTTTCCGCAATTGCCAGTGCCGCCATCCGGTCATTCAAGGCAGCCTCACGCGCAGACACGGCCAAGTCGCGCTCCTTCAGCGCTTCGGCCAACGCGATCGGGGGTTCGGGGCATTGCAATGGTGCACTTGCCACGTCTTCGGGCGTTTCGGCCTGCAGGGCCATGGCCGCGCCGACGCCGTGGCCAAGACGCATGGCGCCCGATGACGCAAGGATCACGGCCAGCAGCGCCAATGACCCATGCCCGGAAATCAGTCGACGCAGCTTCATTCTGCCACCCGCATCATGCCGCGTTCTGGTCTGCGGCGGACAAAGCGCAGGCGTCTGTCATCACTTTCAGGCTCGTCGCGGGCGGGCACCTCGCCGCCGACGTCGTGCATTGACGCAAGGATGATTTCCAGCCGTGCCGCCGCCGCTTCGGCTCGCCTTACCTGATCTTCAAGGCTGGTCGACGATGTCTGGGCGGACGAGCGCGCGCGCTCGAGCGCTTTGGTCATGTCATCCACCTGTGCGGACAGGACCGCAATCGCACCGCCCATCCCGGTTTCCAGTGTGGTGAACCGTTTCAGGCGGCCGGCAAGAATGAAACAGTACAACGCGGTGGCAAAGGCACCGGCTGCAAGAAGAAAGTCGGCGATCAGGTTCATGTCAGGCCCCATCAGTTCAGAACAAATTCGGAAATCAGCAGGTCGCGGACCCGGCCTTCGCCAGTGACGATCTGAATGCGCCGCAGCATTTGCGCCTTGAGCCGGACAAGGGCCGCGGGGTCTTCCAACTGGGTGATTTCGACCGCGCGCAGATAGCTGTTCAACAAATCCACAATGCGCGGCAGCAACAGCGTGACGTCCTTCGCATAGGGAGTCGTCACCTCCAGCTGAGAGGCGAATCGCAGGTGCCGCGCTGTGGATTGCGGGCCAAGACTGATCACAATCGGTTCAACCGCGACAAAGGCAACGTCGGGCAGTGGGGCCGCCGGATCAGCCGCTGCCACCTCACCCTCCTCCGCCGGTTTTGGGGGGTAAATCCCGGCATAAGTGACGAAAAACCCGCCGCCACCCAGCGCAAGGGCACCGACCAGGCCAAGGATGACGGGCAGTTTCCCCTTTCGCTTTGGCGGGGCGTCGTCGAGGGGGACAAGGGCTTCGTTCATCGGTCACTTCCTGAATTGCGTTGAGAACAAAAATAGACCGAATGTCACTAACCGATTGTTAAGACGCATCCTTCATTGATCACCTTAATGCGGGCAGAAGCCGGCCGGACGGAGGGTAGGCGTGACCAATCTCGTTTCATTGTGGCAAGGTCTGACCATGGCGCGCCGCGTCATCCTGATTGCCGCTACGGTGGGTATGTTCCTTTCTGTCTTGGCCCTTGCGCGCATGGGGCAGGATCAGGGGCAAAGCCTGCTATATGCGGGGCTTGATCCGCGCACGGCCGGTGATGTGGTGGCCGCTCTGGATCAGGCCGGCGTCGTCTATGCGGTGCAGGGCGATTCGATTTATGTCGATACGGCGCAGCGTGATGCGCTGCGCATGCAACTGGCGGCGCAGGGTCTGCCGGCCACCGGCGGTGCTGGGTACGAACTTCTGGACGGGCTTTCGGGTTTCGGTACGACCTCTCAGATGTTCGATGCGGCCTATTGGCGCGCCAAGGAAGGCGAACTGGCACGCACTGTTCTGGCGATGCCGAATGTACGTTCGGCCCGCGTGCATATTGCCCAAGGGTCGGCGTCTGCGTTCCAGCGTGATCGCCGGATGTCGGCCAGTGTGACGGTCACCATGGGTTCGGGCAGTTTGACACCGGATCAAGCCGATGCCCTGCGGCATCTGGTGGCAAGCGCTGTCGGCAGCCTGCGGCCTGAAGATATTGCCGTGATTGATTCGGTGGCGGGGCTGATCCCTTCGTCCCTCAATGACCTGTCGGGTGGTCGTGGGGACAGCCGCGCCGAGGAGATCAAGCAGAATGTCGAACGTCTTCTTGCTGCACGGGTCGGGCCCGGCCGCGCCGTGGTGGAAGTGTCGGTTGACGTGGTGCGGGATCGGGAATCGATCACTGAACGGACCATCGATCCCGAAGGCCGCGTGGCAATTTCCACCGATACGGAGGAGAAAAGTGACAGCGCCACCGACGGGCAACAGGGGGTGACGGTTGCGTCGAACCTGCCCGAAGGGGATGGGGCAGCGGGGTCGGGTGGCAACAGCCAAAGCTCGCAAAGCCGCGAACGGGTGAATTTCGAAGTGTCGCAGACGCAACGCGAAGTGCTGCGCGAACCCGGCGCGATCCGCCGCCTGACAGTGGCGGTTCTGGTGGATGGTCAGCGCATGACCGCCGAAGATGGCACGTCCACATGGCAGCCCCGGACCGAAGAGGAATTGACGGACCTACGCGAACTGGTCTCATCTGCGGCCGGTCTGGATGAGGCGCGCGGCGACGTGCTGACCCTGAAGTCGATGGAATTCCTGCCGCCCACGGTCGAAGGGGAGGTGGCAGAGGCCAGTCTGATGAACCTGTTTGGCCCGATCGATACCATGTCGGCCATCCAGATTGCTGTGCTTGGGCTGGTCAGCCTATTGCTGGGGCTGTTCGTGGTGCGGCCGTTGCTGGCGCAATCGCGCGCCACGGAAGCCGCAGCGGCGCCAACGCCCTTTGCCCTGCCCGGCCCCAATGATGCGCCCTCTCCAGCCCTGACAGGTGAGATTTCGGATGGGTTCGATCTGCCCTCAATGCCGATCATCAACTTTGATGAGGCTGCAATGCTTGGGGAAAAGCCGGATGACCCAGTCAGCCGCCTGCGGCGCCTGATCGATGAACGACAGACCGAATCCCTCGAGATCCTGCGGAACTGGATGGAGAAAGAGGAGGAACGCAGCTGATGCCGCCGCTGAAACTGCAGGTTTTCGAAACCCGCTCGGCCCGCCAGCAAGACCAGACCGTTGTCATGGAGGCTTCGGCCATCGAAGATGCCCGCCTGCAGGCCTATGAGGCCGGATATGCAGCGGGTTGGGAGGATGCTGCCGCCGCCGCGCAGGCCGAACAGGGGCGCGTCGGGTCAGAACTGGGGAACAATCTGCAACGGCTGTCCTTTACCTATCAGGAGGCGCGGACTCATGTCCTCAAATCCGTCAAGCCAGTGCTGGTTCTGCTCTCGACTCGGCTTCTGCCACCTCTGGCACAAGAAATTCTTGCGCCTATCGTGTTGGACACAGTGATGCCGCTGATCGACGACCTGGCGGATACGCCGGTGCGTCTGTTGCTGAACCCGGCCTCGCGACCCGCGGTCGAGCGGTTGCTGTCGCAGGCCGGGGGTTTGTCGCTGATTGTCGAGGAAGAACCGACTCTGGGTGAGGGGCAGGTTTATCTGCGGCTGGGCGAGGTTGAGCATCGCATCGACCTTGATGATGCCGTGCAGCAGATCATCCGCGCCGTTCATGACTTCTTCGAATACGCTGAAAAGGAAACAGGACATGGATAATCCGACGGATTCGAACCCCTTTGCGCAGGTGCCGATCGAGATCACGATTTCGGTGGGCAAGGCGCGGCCCCTGGTGCGTGACCTGCTCAAGCTGGGGCAAGATGCCATCCTGCCGCTGGACCGCCGCGTTGAAGACCCGGTCGAGCTCTATATCGGCGACCGCCTGATCGCGCGCGGCGAGTTGCAAGAGCTTGACGGCGAACAGGCAGGCCAGCTTGCCGTGCGCCTGATTGAGGTTGCCAATCTTCGTGGCGGGTTGTGAGGGATCACGTCATGTCCCGCTGTATCGGTCTGGCGCTTTGCCTGTTGTTGGCCTGTGGTGCTCCGGCTTTTGCGCAGGACATGACGGTGAACTTCGGCGATGGCACCAGCCTTTCGGCGCGGTCGGTGCAACTGATCCTGCTGCTGACCGTCCTCAGTCTTGCGCCGGGGCTGGCGGTCATGGTGACCTGCTTTCCCTTTGTTGTCACCGTGCTGTCGATCCTGCGTCAGGCCATCGGCCTGCAACAGGCGCCGCCGAACATGCTGATCGTCAGCCTTGCCCTTTTCCTGACGTGGTATGTCATGGACCCGGTTTTTACGTTGGCTTGGACAGACGGCATCGAACCACTGACTAGCGGCGAGCTTGACCTAGCGCAGGCCTTCCCGCGTGCCGTGGCCCCCTTTCGCGAATTCATGGCGGCGCGGGTTGATGGCGAGACCTATCTGCATCTTGCCCGGTTGCGCCCCGATTCCCCGCCGCCAACCGATGCCGCCACGGCACCCCTGTCGGTTCTGGTGCCCGCCTTCATGCTGAGCGAAGTGAAGCTGGCCTTCGAGATCGGCTTTCTGGTCTTTCTGCCGTTTCTCATCATCGACCTCGTGGTGGCAGCGGTCCTGATGTCGATGGGCATGATGATGGTGCCACCTGCCGTGGTGTCTCTGCCATTCAAGCTTGCATTCTTTGTCGTGGCCGACGGGTGGAGCCTGATCGCATCCGCCCTTGTCCGGTCCTATCTGTAGGGGGCAAAGCCGACAGGCGGAAACGGCAGCTAGCGCCCCCAGACCACCGCATTTTCATGCCGCTTGATCAGGTGCTTCAACTCTTCGAAGGCTGTCACCACGTGGGCGGTAAAGCGTTCCGATGCCTGATTTCGCACGCCCGTCGTCCGCCGCAGAATCCCAAGGCTGCGGTTCGGCTGCGGAATGTCCAAGGGCAGCACCGTGATCCGGTTCGCCTTGCGCAGGGCGAACACAACCGAAAAGGGCAAAACCGCCAAACCATTGGTTTCAGACATGAAGTTGACCACACTCATCAGGCTGCCACCCGAATAACGCACGTTCACCTCGCTCATCCCGATGGTCAGCAAGATGGAATGCAGATCGCTCATCAAGGGCGATCCGGGCAGCGGGGCCACCCAAGGGTAATCAGTCAGGTCACTGGTCTGCAGCCGGTGCTTTCGCAACAGCGGGTGCCCGACCCTGCAGGCCACAACATTGCGGCCGGGCAGAATTTCGGTGAACTCAAGGCCCGGCCCGGGGTTCAACAGGCCCATCGGCACGATGCCCACATCAATCCGGTCATCCTCAAGCGCCGAGGTCAGATCCGGCAGGTTGCCATAACTCTGCTGCACCGCCACATCAGGTTCAAGGTTCTGAAAATCGGCAATCATCCGGCTGATCATGGCATCCATGAAAAACGGCACCCCGCCCACGCGCACCAACCCTTTGGTACCAGACCGAAATCCCTTGACCGTGTCGGACGCACGCCGCGAGGCCGCCAAGATGGTGCGCCCGTGGGCGGCCAGTTGCGCGCCCAGTGCCGTTGCCTCCAACGGCCGCCGTCCCTTGACGAACAAGGGTTCACCCACCCGGTTTTCCAGCATGGTCAACGCCCGGCTGACCGAAGGCTGGCTTAACCCAAGGCTTTGCGCCCCGGCGCTGACAGAACCCGCGTCCAGCACGGCGGCAAGCTGCATCAAGTGGGCTTCACTGATCTTCATACCAAACTGTTATAATGACATCCGCAGAAATCATCAAGTTGCGCGCTGTGCCGCCTAACTTGGATCACAGGGGAGGGGAGGCCCCGCGCGGAATGGATGGTGCAAACCCCGAACAGGTGATGCAGGGCACGCTGGAGGAGCTTTCGCGCCGCATGGCAGCGTCAGCGGACCCCCGGCTTGCGCAAGTGGTGCACAGCCTGATCGATCATGCGCACCAATTGGTCTGCACCTTGCGGCCCACGCAGGATGAGCTTCGCACCGCCCTCGAATTTCTGACCGAGGTTGGTCATGCCAGTGACGCGCGGCGGCAGGAATGGGTTCTGCTGGCCGATGTGATCGGCCTGTCGCAACTGGTTGAGGATATCAACGCCCCCCGGCCAGAGGGGGCCACGCCGAATGCCTTGCCCGGCCCCTTTTACCGGCCCGCGGCGCCCGAACTGCCCAATGGGGCCAACCTGTCGCGTGATGGATTGGGGGCCCCGCTTGCTGTGACCGGGCGGGTGACAGACATTTCTGGTGCGGCGATCCTTGGGGCGCTGGTCGAAGTCTGGCATGCCAATGGCGAAGGGCTTTATGAAAATCAGGAACCCGACCTTCAGCCGGAATGGAACCTGCGCGGTCGCCTGCGCACCGATGCAGCGGGCCGCTTTCATTTCGCGACGATCCGGCCAAAGGGGCTGGCCTTGCCGGATGATGGTCCGGTTGGCCGCCTGATGACCGCGCTTGGTTTGCGTCTGGAACGGCCCGCCCATCTGCAGTTCCGCATCTCGGCCCCCGGCTTTCAGACGCTGACCACGAATGTGTTTGACCGCGATGATCCGGCCATCGGCCATGATGCGCTGTTTGGCGTCAAGCCTGCGCTTCTGGCGCAGTTCCGGACAGTTTCTTCTGACGGTGCACCGCAGGGCTTTGCACTGGACGTTGCTTTCGCGCTTGCCCGGACTGGCCAGTCGGGCAGGGCGCACCCCACCCCATGACATTGGCAAAAGGATACCACTCATGGCACTCGTTTCAGGCTATCACCACCTTACGATGAGCACCCATGGTGCACAGGAAGACTATGATTTCTTTACGCGTGCCCTTGGCCTTTATTCGGTCAAGCGCACGGTTCTGTTTGATGGCACCCTGCCCGTTTACCATCTGTATTACGGATCGCGGAACGGCGATGCCTCGACCATTCTGACGACCTTTCCGTTCAAGAAACCGGGCATCTATGGCCGTCGAGGCACCAACCAAAGCCGCACGATCATGCTGTCGATCCCACAGGGCGCAGCGGATTTCTGGGTAGACCGCCTGAACGGCCTTGGCATCGCAGCACAAAAATCCAGCCGGTTTGGCCTGACGCGGGTCATGTTGGCGCATCCTTGCGGAATCCTGTTCGAACTGGTCGAAAACCGCGATGATCGCCGTGCGCCCATCGTGAATACCGCGCAGGGCACAAGCGAACAGACCGCGATCAAGGGGATTTACGGCGCGTCGATTGCGGTCATGGACGCCACCACGATGGACGAATTCATGGACATCGGCATGCAGTTTCAGCGCGCCGCCAAATCCGAAGAAGGGCTGATGTTCACGGTTCCCGAAGATAACGGGTTGCATTCGGTTGTCGAAATCGCAGTGGACCGCGACAGCCCGCAGGGCACCTGGACCCTTGCCGGGGGCACGATTCACCATCTGGCGTTCAACACGGTCAACGAAGACAACCAGTACGCCCTTAAGGCCAGACTTGAAGGCATGGGCTACACCGACATCTCGGAACAGAAAGACAGGAACTATTTCAAGTCGATGTATATGCGCTCGCCGGGCGGGGCCTTGTTCGAACTGGCATGGACGGTTCCGGAAGGCTGGGCCAAGGATGAACCCCCCGGTGCCATCGGCGAAAGCCTTGTGTTCCCGCCATGGTTCGAAGATCGCCGTCAAGAGATGGTCGACGGGCTGGAGCCGATGACGTTCTGATGCAGACGCCAGGCGACATCACGTTTTACGGGTGCGAACCGGCAAGGGCAAAGGCGCTGTGCGTCTTTGTCCACG
Source organism: Rhodobacter sp. (assembly GCA_027484145.1). Taxonomy (GTDB): domain Bacteria; phylum Pseudomonadota; class Alphaproteobacteria; order Rhodobacterales; family Rhodobacteraceae; genus Pseudotabrizicola. The sequence goes on along the minus strand of JAIXUH010000013.1, from coordinate 187,100 downwards.
GCCGCAATCAGACCCCGCAAGACATGGTCGATGCCGTGTTGTCGCACCTTGATCTGGCCGAGGTTGCCTTTGCCCTGCCCCGTGCCCCGGCGGAGGCATGGTATGCGGCCCGCGCCATTGACCCGATCACGGCGACAACCACGGCAGAACTGGCGGAAAGTCTGTCCCAGGTGCGCCAGACGGCAAGCCGCCTGCGCGACCGCGCACCGGGCCGGCCTTTGCTGCTGGCCGGGTTTTCACAAGGTGCTTGCCTGTCGCTGGAGTACGCGTTTGCGGGTGAACCCGCACCCGATGCCATCTGCGCCTTGACCGGATGCCGCGTGGGGCAGGCGAAAGCGGGTGAATTGCCCTTTGGCCTGCCGGTCTATCTGTCAGGCAGCGACGCCGACCCGTGGATACCGCCGCAGGCCATGGCCGAGGCGTCGCTGTGCCTTACCCTTGCCGGTGCGGCACTGCGGACAGATGTGTTTCCCGGTCGCCCGCACGAGGTGTCGGGGCCTGAACGGGCCATGCTTGCCAGCATGCTGGCCGATCTTGCGGCAGGCCGACCCATCGCTTTTGAGGCATCGAGATGACGCGCAGCTTTACCTTTCCGGGGCTTGGCACCCGCGTGATCTTTGGCGCGGGCAGCTTGGCGCAAACCGGGGCCGAGGTTGGCCGTCTGGGCCACGCGCGGGCGCTAATCTTGTCGACACCCCACCAACGCCCCGAGGCAGATGCCCTGTCGGCGCAACTGTGCACGCTTTGCGCCGGGGTTTTTGCGCAGGCCACAATGCACACGCCAACAGACGTGACCGCCAAGGCCATTGCTGCCTATAACGCGCTGGGGGCCGATTGTGTGGTCAGCCTTGGGGGTGGGTCCACCACCGGGTTGGGCAAGGCCATCGCCACCCGCACCGGGGCAGATCAGGTCGTGATTCCGACCACCTATGCTGGCTCGGAGATGACCGACATTCTGGGCGAGACGGCGGACGGGCAAAAGACCACGCGGCGCGATCCTTCGATCCGGCCCGAAACGGTGATCTACGATGTCGATCTGACCTTGTCGTTGCCCTATGCCCTGACCGTCACTTCAGCATTGAATGCCATCGCTCACGCGATGGAGGCGTTTTATGCGCCCGACCGAAACCCCGTGATCGAGTTGATGTGCCGTGATGCCATGCGGGTGTTCAGCGGGGTCTTGCCCGTCTTGCAGCGGAGGCCGCAAGACCCCGACGCGCGGGCGGAGGCGCTTTATGCGGCATGGTGCTGCTCGACGGCCCTCGGACAAGTGTCCATGGCGCTGCACCATAAACTGGCGCATGTGTTGGGCGGATCGTTCAACCTGCCGCATGCCGAAACGCATGCCGTGTTGCTGCCCCATACGACGGCCTTCAATGAAGCGGCCGTGCCGGGTCTGCTTGCCCCCATCGCCGCTGCGTTTGGCGGCGCAACGGCCGGGGGGGCCTTGTGGGACTTCGCCGCGCGGATCGGCGCGCCGCTGAAACTGTCTGACCTTGGGTTGGCCGAGGCTGATCTGGACCGCGCCGCCGATCTGGCGATCAAGACACCCTATCCGAACCCGCGACCGTTTGATCGCGCCGATATCCGGCGGCTGCTGCAACAGGCGTTCGATGGACGCCGCCCAACAAACTGAACAACATAACCGGGAGGACCACCATGATTACCAGAAGAAAGTTCCTTAAATCGACCTCGGCGGCGGGCCTTGCCATGGCCGCCTCGGGCCTTGCGGCGCCTGCCATTGCCCAAGGCGCAAAGATCAAGCTGGGCTATGTCAGCCCGCAGACCGGCCCGCTGGCTGGCTTTGCCGAAAGCGATGCCTATAACATTGAAAGCTTTCTGGCGTCTGACGCTGGCAAGAACTTTGAGGTGATCGTCAAGGACAGCCAGTCCAACCCCAACCGCGCGGCGGAAGTGGCAAAGGAGTTGATCGTCGATGACGAGATCGACCTGATGCTGGTCGCCTCGACCCCGGAAAACACCAATCCCGTGGCAACCACCTGTGAAGCCGAAGGCATGCCGGTGATTTCGACCATGGCACCGTGGCAGCCTTGGTTCATCGGCCAGCAGGGCAACCCCGGTGATCCGGCGTCGTGGAAGCCGTTTGATTTTGCCTTCCACTATTTCTGGGGGCTGGAGGACGTGATCGCGGTCTTCCTGAACATGTGGAATCAGGTGGAAACCAACAAGGCGGTCGGGGGGCTGTTCCCCAACGACGGCGACGGCAACGCATGGGGCGACCCGAATGTGGGCGTCGGCCCCGGTTTCGCCGCGCAGGGCTATACGCTGACTGATCCGGGCCGCTATCAGAACCTGACCGATGATTTTACCGCCCAGATCAACGCCTTCAAGGCAGCCAATGCCCAGATCGTGACCGGCGTGGTCATCCCGCCCGATTTCACCACCTTCCGCAATCAGGCGATCCAGCAAGGCTTTAGCCCCAAGATTATTACCGTGGCAAAGGCCATTCTGTTCCCGCAATCAGTTGAAGCGCTGGGCGAGGCCGGGCATAACCTCTCGTCCGAAGTGTGGTGGTCGAACACCCATCCGTTCACCTCAAGTCTGACCGGGCAGTCGGCCGCCGACCTTGCCGCCGACTTCACGGCCAAGACGCAGCGTCCATGGACGCAGCCCATCGGGTTCATCCATTCGCTGTTCGAAATGGCCTCGAATGTGATGGGCCGCGCGTCGGATGTGACCGACCGTGAAGGCGTTGCAGCCGCGATCGCGGCCACCTCGCTGGATACGATGGTGGGTAAGCTTGCTTGGGATGGCGCCAACCTGCCGCCGTTCGCTGCCGCCAATGTCTGCAAGACGCAACTGGTGGGCGGACAGTGGCGCCGCAATGCCGACGGCACCTTTGCGCTAGTGGTGGTCGACAACAAGACCGCGCCGAGCATTCCGACCGGCGGCACGATGGAGGCTCTGGCCTGACCTTGCGGCATCCGGGCCATGCGGCCCGGATACGCGATACACCCCGGACCGGGCCTGCGCCCGATCCGGGGCCCGAACGACCGAAAGGCTGCGGATGACGACTGTTCTGGACCTGATCGACGTGTCGAAAAGCTTTGGCGCCCTGAAGGTGACCGATGGCGTCAGCCTGACCGTGCCAAAGGGGCAGGCGCTGGGCATCATTGGCCCAAACGGCGCGGGAAAATCGACGCTGTTCAACCTGATCACCGGCAACATCAGCCCGGATCAGGGCCGGATCATGCTTTTGGGTCAGGATGTGACACGCCTTCCCGCGATGAAGCGCGTCAGAATGGGTGTGGGACGCAGCTTTCAGATTCCGCAACCCTTTGAGGGTTTGACCGTTCTGGAGAACCTGCTGGCGGCGGCAGTCTATGGGCGGGGGGCCCCAGAGGCGGCGGTGGCGGACGATTGCATTGCCATTCTGCGCGATACCGAAATGCTGGCCAAGGCCAATACGCTTGCTGGCAGCCTGAGTTTGCTGGACCGCAAACGCCTTGAACTGGCGCGTGCCATGGCGACGGGTCCCGAACTGCTGTTGCTGGACGAAATCGCCGGGGGCCTCACGGAAGGCGAGTGCCGCGCGCTTATCGACACCATCCGTGGCCTGCACGCAAAGGGCGTGACGATCATCTGGATCGAGCATGTGCTGCACGCGCTGACCAGTGTGGTCGAGCGCCTGCTGGTGCTGGATTTCGGACGTGTCATCGGCATTGGCGCGCCGGATGACATCATGGCGTCAAAGGATGTGCGCGAGATCTATCTGGGGATGGAGGCATGATGCTGTTGCAGACACACGGGCTGACGGCATCCTATGGCCAGTTCAAGGCTCTGTTCGGCATTGATCTGGCGGTGGCCAAAGGGGAATGCCTTGCCATCATCGGGGCGAATGGTGCAGGAAAGACAACGCTTTTGCGGTCGATCACCGGGGTTTTGCGTAATGCGCCGGGCATGGTGATGCACCGTGGCGAAGCGATTGGCGATCTGCCCGCCGACCGCGTGATGCAACGCGGCATTGCGATGGTGCCCGAAGGACGCAAGCTGTTTCCGTCGCTGTCGGTTGAGGAGAACCTGCTGATTGGCGGGCAGGTCCGTGGCGGAAGCGGACCATGGGGCCTTGAGGCGATATATGACCTTTTCCCGATTTTGCGGGAACGGCGGCGGTCGCCGGGCACGGCCTTGTCGGGCGGGCAGCAGCAGATGGTGGCCATCGGCCGGGCGCTGATGTCGAACCCTGATCTGCTTTTGTGCGACGAAATCAGTCTAGGCCTTGCCCCCGTTGTCATTCGAGACATTTACGCCGCCCTGCCGCGCATCCGCGCCTCGGGCATGGCGGTGGTGATCGTCGAGCAGGATATCGCCCGCGCGCTTTCGGTGGCTGACCGTGTGGTCTGCATGATGGAAGGGCGCATCACGCTAGAAGGTACGCCAGCACAACTGAACCGCGCGCAGATTCATGCCGCCTATTTCGGAGAAGCCGCATGATCTGGGTTGATACCGTGGTGCAGGGGGTGCTGCTGGGTGGGCTCTATGCGCTGTTTGCCGCGGGCCTCAGCCTTGTGTTCGGGATCATGCGGCTGGTCAATCTTGCCCATGGCGACATGATCGTGGCGGCGGCGTTCCTGATCCTGTTGCTCGTTCAGGGGCTGGGGTTGAACCCGTTTCTGGCGGCTTTGCTGGCGGCGCCTGCGATGTTTGCCTTTGGCTGGCTGTTGCAGCGGTTCATCCTGAACCGGGTGCTGGGCAAGGATATTCTGCCGCCGCTGCTGGTAACCTTTGGCCTGTCCGTCGCCTTGCAGAACGGGATGCTTGAGGCATTCTCGGCTGACAGCCGTCGCATACCGATTGGCCCGCTGGAAAGTGCGTCTGTGTCGCTGGGCGGTATCACCGTGGGGGTGATGCCGCTTTTGACCTTTGGGTCGGCGGTGGCGGTGATTGTCGTGCTGAACCAGATCTTTTATCGCACCGCGCTGGGCCGTGCCTTTCGCGCAACCAGTGATGATCCGGTGACGGCCAGCCTGATGGGGATCAATCCGCGCGGCATCTTTGCCATGGCCACCGGGCTTGCCATGGTCGTGGTAACGATTGCCGCGCTTTATCTTGGCATGCGATCGAACTTTGATCCGTCGATCGGCCCGGCACGCCTGATCTATGCGTTCGAGGCGGTCATTATCGGTGGTCTGGGCAGCCTGTGGGGCACCTTGGCGGGCGGGATCATCATTGGTGTGGCGCAAACCTTGGGCGCAGCCATCAACCCCGAATGGCAAATCCTTGCCGGGCACATCGCGTTTCTGGTGGTGCTGGTGATCCGGCCACGCGGGTTGTTCCCGCGCGCGCTTGATTGATGGAAAAGGGACAGCGCATGAAGATTGTCACCCGCACCCGCGCCGGAACGATCACCGGACTGATGGTTGTCGTCCTTGTTCTTGCGGGCCTTGCCTTGCCCGCCGTTGCGCCGCGCAGCCTGATTCAGGACTTGTTCTTTATCCTGACTATGCTGTCGCTGGCGCAGGTCTGGAATCTGCTGGCCGGATATGGCGGACTTGTCAGCGTGGGGCAGCAGGCCTTTGTCGGCATCGGGGCCTATGCGATGTTTGCCATGGTGATCCTGTTCGGCTGGGACCCTGTGCCTGCGGTTCTGGTGGGCGGTGTGGCGGCGGTGATCCTTGCGGTGCCGACGGCGTTTTTCGCGTTTCGCTTGCAAGGGGCCTATTTCGCCATCGGCACATGGGTGATTGCCGAGGTGACGCGCCTCTTGGTCGCGCAATGGAAGGCGCTTGGCGGCGGCACCGGCACCAGCCTGCCGCGCGAGGCGACGTCTGACATCATGGGGGTCGAACTGATCCGGACCCTGTTTGATGTGCGCGAGGCTGCGGCCCGCGATATCCTTGCCTATTGGCTGGCGCTGATCCTTACCGTTTGCATCATCGGGGGCATTTACTGGCTGCTGAAAAACCGACTTGGCCTTGCCCTTGCCGCCGTGCGCGACAACACCGAGGCGGCGCGGTCGGTGGGCATCGACACGACCCGCCTGAAATGGGCCGTGTTCCTGATTGCCGCTTTTGCGACCGGCCTGATCGGCGCGCTGATCTATGTGCAGACGGCCCGCATTTCGCCCGATGCAGCGTTCAGCCTCACCGATTGGACGGCCTATGTGATCTTTATCGTGGTCATCGGGGGGATCGGCACGCTGGAAGGGCCGATCATCGGCGTGATCGTGTTCTTTGTCCTACAATCGGCCCTGTCCGACTATGGCGCATGGTATCTTTTGACGCTTGGCCTTTTGGCCATCGCCGTGATGCTGTTCGCACCCAAGGGCCTTTGGGGCCTGATCGCGGCGCGCACGGGCCTGCGGCTTTTTCCCGTCCAACGCAGATTGGTCGGGCATGACATCAATGGAGGAAAGTGATGGCTGATATCACAACAGATGTGCTGATCATCGGCACGGGGCCTGCGGGCAGCGCGACGGCGGCCTTGCTGTCGTCCTATGGCATCGAAAACATGGTGGTGAACCGCTACCGCTGGCTGGCCAATACCCCACGCGCGCATATCACCAACCAGCGCACGATGGAGGTTCTGCGCGACCTTGGCCCCGAGGTCGAGGCCGAGGTTTACCGGCACTGCGCGCCACAGGATCTGATGGGCGAGAACGTGTTTTGCGAAAGCCTTGCCGGCGAAGAACTGGGTCGGATGAAAAGCTGGGGCAACAGCCCGCTGTCACGGGCCGAGCATCTGATGTCCTCTCCCACCATGATGAACGACCTGCCGCAGACCTTCATGGAGCCGATCCTGTTCAAGACCGCCTGCGCGCGGGGCACACAAGCGCGGATGAGCACGGAATACCTGAGCCATGTTCAGGATGCTGACGGGGTGACGACAACCTGCCGTGACCGGATGACCGGGCGCGACATCACCATTCGGTCCAAGTTTCTGGTTGGTGCGGATGGCGGCAACAGCCTTGTGGCGGAACATGCCGGGTTGCCGTTTGAAGGGAAGATGGGCGTCGGCGGCAGCATGAATATCCTGTTCCGCGCCGACCTGTCCAAATACGTCGCGCATCGCCCCTCGGTTCTTTACTGGGTCATGCAGCCGGGGGCGGATGTGGGCGGCATCGGCATGGGGCTGGTGCGGATGGTGCGGCCGTGGAACGAATGGCTGATCGTCTGGGGCTATGACATCAACCAGCCCGCGCCCGTGGTGGATGCCGCGATGGCCACGCAGGTGGCGCGGCAACTGGTGGGTGATCCGGCGCTGGAGATTGACCTGATCAGCGCCAACACTTGGACGGTGAACAACTGCTTTGCGACCCACATGCAAAAGGACCGCGTGTTCATTATGGGCGACGCCGCCCACCGCCACCCGCCTTCGAACGGCCTTGGCTCCAATACCTCGATTCAGGATGCGTTCAATCTGGCGTGGAAACTGGCTGCGGTGGTCAAGGGGCAGGCCACTCCAAAGCTGCTGGACAGCTATTCCGAGGAACGCGCGCCAATTGCCCGGCAGATCGTGACCCGTGCCAACCAGTCGATTGGTGAATTTGGCCCGATCTTTGAGGCGTTGGGCATGGATGGTGGCGTGGACCACGACAAGATTCAGAAAAACATGGATGCGCGTTGCGATGCGACCCCTGCCGCCGAGGCGCAGCGTGAGGCGCTTCGAAAGGCCATCGCGTTCAAGAAGTATGAGTTTGATTGCCACGGGGTCGAGATGAACCAGCGCTACCGCTCCTCCGCGGCGGTCACGGATGGTCAGCCGGAACCCGCTGCGGACCGGGATATGGAACTGCACTATCAGCCGACAACATGGCCGGGGGCCCGCCTGCCGCACGTCTGGCTGTTTGACCGTAAGGGGCAAAAGCATTCCACCCTTGATCTAACCGGCAAGGGACAGTTCACGCTGCTGACGGGCATCGGTGGCGATGCGTGGATTGCGGCGGCGGAACGGGCGGGCGCGGCTTTGGGCCTGCCCATCCGTACGGTCAAGATCGGCCCGCGTTGCGGGGTCGAGGATCACACCGGCGATTGGGCGCGTGCGCGTGAAATCAGGGATGCCGGCTGCCTGCTGGTGCGCCCTGACCAGCATGTGGCGTGGCGCGCCGTCGAGATGGTCAGCGACCCCGACGCGGCCATGACACGCGTTCTGACCACCATTCTTGGAAAGTGAAGGGCCGGCCATGACACATCAGGAAAGCGGCTACTTTACAGAAGCCACCTCGGCCGAGGTGGTCATCGCCCGCAACGCCCGCGCACAGGACGAGCGGCTGAAGGCGGTGATGGACGTGATCACGCGCAAACTGCACGAAGCGGTGAAAGAAATCGAACCGACCGAGGAGGAATGGTTCAAGGCCATCATGTTCCTGACGAACACAGGCCATATGTGCAACGAATGGCGGCAGGAATTCATCCTGCTGTCGGATGTTCTGGGCGTGTCGATGCTGGTCGATGCGATCAACAACCGCAAACCTTCGGGGGCCAGCGAAAGCACGGTTCTTGGCCCGTTCCATGTGGCTGATGCGCCGGAACTGCCAATGGGCGCCGACATCTGCCTTGATGCCAAGGGCGAGCCGATGCGCGTGCGCGGCCGTATTCTCGATACGGCCGGCAATCCCATCGCAAGCGCCAAGATTGATGTCTGGCAGGCCAATGACGAAGGCTTTTACGATGTGCAGCAAAAGGGCATTCAGCCCGATTTCAACCTTCGCGGCGTCTTTCGATCCAACCCCGATGGCAGCTACTGGTTTAGGGGCGTGAAACCCAAGTTCTACCCCATTCCAGATGACGGGCCGGTGGGCAAGCTCTTGGGCGCGTTGGGCCGCCACCCCTATCGGCCCGCCCACCTGCACTACATCGTCGAAGCCGAAGGCTATGATCGCCTTGTCACGCATATCTTTGATCCGGATGATCCCTACATCACCTCGGACGCGGTGTTTGGCGTGAAGGAAAGTTTGCTGGCCAAATTCGTTCCGGTGTCAGACCCCGCTGAAGTTGCAACTGCAGGTTTTGACGGGCCGTTTCTTGACGTGGCCTTTGACTTTGTGCTGTCGCGCAAGGGCTGACAACGCATGGGGCAGCACCCGCTGCCCCTTTTTCTGCACCAAAGCCTTGGCTTTGCGTTACTGGGCCATCAAGGCGGTGATGACAGCCTTGGCGCTGTCGCTGTCCCATTCGGCGTCGCCGATCAGCCGTGCCACTTCGGCACCCTCGGGGTTAAGGATGACGGTAACAGGCAGACCCATAACCTGCGCCGCCCGGGCAAGCTCTGACGACGGGTCGCGCAGCACGGGCAGGTTCATGATGCCAGCTTCGGTATAGAACCGCTCAATCCCTTCCACCGCGTTCCGTCCCGTGGCCACGGGCAGCACGGCAATGTCTGGCATTGCGGCCTGCAAACGGTCCAGCGACGGCATTTCGGTCCGGCAGGGCGCGCACCATGTGGCCCAGAAGTTCAGCACGACCCATTTGCCACGATAATCGGCAAGCGCATGTTCGCCATCGGTGGCGTCCAGCAAAAGCGCGTCGGCCATCTGAACCGGAGCGCTGTGCAGTGCCAGTTTTTTCATGTCGCCTTTGCGCAGCGCGGCCACATCCTGCGCCAGAGCCACATTTGCACCAAGGCCCAAGGCCGTATAAAGGACGACCAGAATAATCCGCAGCATGATACCTCCGAAGGCCGCACCCATGACCGCAACTTCTACGTCCAGATCCGCCAACCAGATGTGGGGCGGGCGTTTTGCCGAAGGTCCGAATGCCATCATGCAGGCGATCAACGCCTCGATCGGCTTCGACAAACGGCTTTACGCGCAGGATATCGCAGGGTCGCGCGCCCATGCGGCGATGCTGGCCGCGACAGGCATCTTGACCAATAAGGATGCCGAGGCGATCGGGGAAGGCCTTCTCACGGTGTTGTCAGAGATCGAGGCCGGGAACTTTCAGTTTCGGGTGGAACTGGAAGACATCCATCTGAACGTCGAATCCCGACTGACCGAGATTGTGGGCGAGGCTGGCAAGCGTCTGCACACGGCCCGCAGCCGCAATGATCAGGTCGCTGTCGATTTCCGCCTGTGGGTGCGTGATCAGTGCGATGCGGCAGTGGCGGGATTGACCGCGCTGATGCAGGCCTTTGTCGCGCAGGCCGAAGCGGGGGCCGATTGGGTGATGCCCGGCTTTACCCATCTGCAAACCGCACAACCCGTGACATGGGGCCACCACATGATGGCCTATGTCGAGATGTTCGCGCGGGACCGGTCGCGGTTCGAAGATGCCCGCCGCCGCATGAACGAATGCCCGCTGGGGGCAGCCGCCCTTGCCGGAACGGGATTCCCGATTGACCGGCACATGACGGCGCAGGCGCTTGGGTTTGACCGCCCTACTGCCAACAGCCTCGATTCCGTGTCGGACCGCGATTTCGCGCTGGAGTTCCTGGCGGCCAGCAGCATTTGCGCCATGCATCTGTCGCGCTTTGCCGAGGAACTGGTGATCTGGTCCAGCGCGCAATTCCGCTTTGTGCGGCTGTCAGACAAGTGGACGACAGGCAGCAGCATCATGCCGCAGAAAAAGAACCCCGATGCCGCCGAACTGCTGCGCGCAAAGATCGGGCGCATTCTGGGGGCAACCGTAGCCTTGTTTACCGTGATGAAGGGCCTGCCGCTGACCTATTCCAAAGACATGCAGGAAGACAAGGAACAGGTCTTTGACGCCGCCGATACGCTGATGCTGGGCCTTGCCGCGATGACGGGCATGGTGGCCGACATGACCGCTAACCGCGCCCAATTGGCGGCGGCGGCCTCATCCGGGTTTTCCACCGCCACCGATCTGGCGGATTGGCTGGTGCGTGAACTGGGCTTGCCCTTCCGCGAAGCGCATCATGTAACAGGCCGCCTTGTCGCCATGGCCGAAGCCAAGGGCTGTGATCTGCCCGATCTGTCGCTGGCCGAGATGCAGACCGCGTATCCCGGCATTCGCGACGATGTGTTTGGCGTTTTGGGTGTCGAAAACTCGATCCGCTCACGTATGTCTTATGGCGGCACGGCACCCGATCAAGTGCGCGCACAGGTGGCACGCTGGAAAGCGCTGCTGGTGTGAAAGCCCGCTTGCAAGCCGAGGTGGGATGATGGCAGCCTTGGCCGCGATGAAACCAAAGACGGTTGCCATGCGTAGATCGCTTATGCTGCTGCTCTTGCTGTCCGCCTGCACCGACCCGCGCCTGAATGCGGCCGTCAGCCTTGGGCCAGATGGTGTATCTCTTCGTCCGTCACTTTCCGGCCGCGTCGGCGGCGTGGGTGTGGCCATCAGCCCATAGGGAACTCTCATGCATCGCTTGTTGATCCTTTCGCTTATCCTTCTGGCCGCCTGTGGTGCTGATGGCCCCCCCGAACGCCCCGGCGCATCCATTTCGGGCGAGGCGTTGTTCGGCGTGGTGTCGCAATGATGGGAATCGCCCCCATGCGCCTTGTTTATCTGGCGCTTGCGGTCTGGGGCGCGATTCACCCGATGGTGTGGTTCGTGGCCTATATGCGCGAAACGGGGACCGGTCTTTCCGGCCTGATTGACGCTTGGTATGTCAATGCTTCGACCACCGGCCTGACGTGGGATCTGACGATTGCCGCCATTGCCCTGACCGTCTGGATCATTGCCGAAACGGTGCAACGCAAGGCTTGGGCGGCGCTGATCGCCATTCCCGCCACCTTCTGCATCGGGGTCAGTTGCGGCCTGCCGCTGTACCTGTTCCTCAGATCACGTCCGTGACGCTGCGCTTGGCCGCCGTTTGGTTGACGACAGCAAGCATCGCGACGGCCGAACCTGTCTTATCCATCGACATCACGCTGGCACCGGGCGAGCCTTATGAAAATGCCGTGGCGGCCATCGGCGATCTGGGCGCCAAAACAACCTCGCTTTCGTTGATGTGGGATGATCTGGAGAGGGTGCCCGGGGAATACTCGCCAAAGGACGACTGGCCAGCGATTGCAAACCTGTATTTCTCGACCACCGATTTGGCCCTGACGCTGACCTTTTCGGTCATCGACACAACGGCTGACCGCCGCCCCGACGATCTGAAGGGTCGGTCATGGGATGATCCCGTGGTGATCCAGCGCTTCATCGCACATGCTCAAGCCGTGCTGTCCCGCATGCCGCGCGTCGAAATCATCGCCATCACGGTGGGCAACGAGGTGGACGTCCTGCTCACAGACCCTGCCGAGATTGCTGCATTTGCCCGGTTCCTTGGTGCCGTGCGCCCCGCGATTGCGGGCATTCGCCCAGACGTGCCGTTCGGCACCAAGCTGACCTTTGGGGGCCTTGCGCAGGGTAACCGTGACTATTCCGCGCTTTTATCTGCGAGTGATGGGGTCTTCGCCACCCATTATCCCTTGGGCGCGGGGTTTCGCATCCGACCGGTCGCCGAGGTTTCGGGTGACATCGCGGCCCTTGTGAAACTGGCAAACGGCAGGGGAGTCTGGCTTCTGGAAGCGGGCTATCCTTCGCAGGGCTGCAATGTTCCAGAGGGCGGGCAAGAGCAGTTCGTTGAAGCTCTGTTTGCCTCTGCCTTTGCAGAACCTGAGATCAGGCTGGTCTCATACACTTATCTGACCGACCTGTCAGAGCCGGAACTGGATAGCTATGCGCAGTACTATGGCATCGGCGCCGACTGTTTTCGCCGCTACCTCGGGTCGCTGGGGTTGCGCGCCAATGATGGCGGCATGAAACCTGCGGCGGACGTGTTCCGCCGCCTCGCCCGGCGCTGATCCTGCCCAAGGCGCGAATTGCACCGACCGGGCAATCTGCTATACGCGCCGGGAACTTGCCGGAGTTGAGGGCGCGATGGATCACTTTGTTTACCGGGGCGGCATCCTGCATGCCGAAGACGTGGCCCTGACGGATATTGCCGCCACCGTCGGCACCCCGTTCTATTGCTATTCCGCCGCAACCCTGACGCGCCATTACCACCTGTTCACCGAAGCGCTGTCGCCGCTGCCCAACCTTGTCTGCTTTGCCATCAAGTCCCTGTCCAACGTGGCGGTGCTGAAACTGCTGGGCGATCTGGGGGCCGGCATGGATGTGGTCTCGGGCGGCGAGTATCGCCGGGCCAAGGCGGCGGGTGTGCCGGGCAACCGCATCGTGTTTTCCGGCGTTGGCAAAACGCGCGAGGAAATGCGTCTGGCGCTGGAAGGCGGCATCCGCCAGTTCAACGTGGAAAGCGAACCCGAACTGCGCGCGCTGTCCGAGGTGGCAACGTCGATGGGCGTGGTTGCGCCGATCACCATTCGGGTAAACCCCGATGTCGATGCCAAGACGCATGAAAAGATTGCGACTGGCAAAAAGGAAAACAAGTTCGGCATCCCGATCGGTCGCGCCCCTGCGGTTTATGCCGAAGCCGCCCGCCTGCCAGGGTTGGATGTGGTGGGCATTGATGTGCACATTGGCAGCCAGTTGACCGATCTGGAGCCGTTCGAGCAGGCCTTTCTCAAGGTCGCCGACCTGACCCGTCAGTTGCGGTCCGAAGGGCACAATATCCGCCGCCTTGATCTGGGCGGCGGTCTGGGGATTCCCTACACCCGGTCCAACGACGCACCGCCCTTGCCGATGGATTACGGCGCACTGATCAAGCGCACGGTCGGCGATCTTGGCTGCGAGGTGGAAATTGAGCCGGGTCGCCTGATTTCGGGCAATTCCGGCATTCTGGTCAGTCAGGTGATCTATGTGAAGAACGGCGAAGGCCGCGATTTCCTGATCGTCGATTCTGCCATGAATGATCTCGTGCGCCCGTCGATGTATGGCGCGCATCATGACATCGTTCCGGTGATCGAGGGGCCGGTGGGTAGCCCGACGCAACCCTTTGATGTGGTTGGCCCCGTCTGCGAAACTGGCGATACCTTTGCCAAAGAACGCGATCTGCCCCTGCTGACCGAGGGCGACCTGATCGCGTTTCGCAGCGCCGGGGCTTACGGCGCGGTCATGGCATCGGAATACAACACGCGCCCGCTGATCCCCGAAGTGCTGGTGAAGGGGGATCACTTCGCTGTCATCCGGGCAAGACCATCCTTTGACGAAATCATTTCCCGCGATACCATTCCCGCGTGGCTGTGACTCCTCACGCAGCCTTGCGAAAGGCTGGCATGGCGGTCACCGATACATCTGACGCGCTCAAGCGCATCTCCGTTCCCTTGCGGCTGACGCAGGCAGGCCTGTGGGCCGAGCGTTTGACACGGGCTTTCTGGCCGCTTTGGACCGTGGTGATCACGGTGCTGTCGGCACTGGCCTTTGGCGCGCAGGATCATGGCGCCATCGAACTGGTCTGGGCGGGTGGGGCGGTGTCGCTTGTGACAGGCGTCGTGGCGCTGATCTTTGGGCTGCGGGCGTTTCGCAAGCCCACGCGGGCCGAGGCGCTGATCCGGCTTGATTCGCGCTTGCCCGGCCGCCCGATTGCGGCGCTGACCGATACGCAGGCCATCGGCAGCGACGATCCGGCCTCACTTGCGGTGTGGCGCGCGCATTTGTCGCGCATGGCCGACCTTGCGGCGCAGGCCAAGCCAGTTGAACCCGACTTGCGCCTTTCTAGCCGTGACCCCTTTGCACTGCGCTATGTGGCGTTGACCGCCTTTGTGCTTGCGCTGGTGTTTGGGTCGTTGTGGCGGGTCACGTCGGTTGCGGCACTCGCACCCGGTGGGGCCGGGGCAATGGCGGCGGGGCCCACATGGGAGGGCTGGGCGCAGCCGCCGGCCCACACCGGCAAGCCCACGCTTTATCTGAATGAGGTCATGGCCGAAACGGTCGAGTTGCCGGTTGGCACACGCTTGCAGTTCCGTCTGTATGGCGACCCAGGCGCGTTGTCCCTGATCGAAACGGTGTCGGGCACCCCGGCGGCGCTGCCCGAGGTGTCAGCCGATTCGGCAGAGCCAGCCCAGTCGGTCGCACGGGATTTTGTGCTGAACACGGCAGGCAACGTGACCATTGATGGGCCCGGCGGGCGGACATGGGCCTTTGTCGCCACGCCCGATGCCGCACCCACCATTCTGCCCGAGGGCGAGATGGGACGCGAGGCTGACGGCCGCTTCAAGCAGGCGTTTTCGGCGAAAGACGATTATGGCGTGGTGTCGGGGCAAGTCAGCATCGCGCTGGACCTGTCTGCCGTGGATCGCCGTTACGGCTTGAGAACCGAGCCAGAGGCACGGGAGCCAGTGGTGCTGGACTTGCCAATGCCGATCACGGGGGACCGCGCGGCCTTTACCGAAACGCTGATCGATGACCTGTCTCAGCATGTGTTTGCCAACCTGCCAGTCACGCTGACGTTTTCCGCGACCGATGCCATTGGCCAACAGGGCAGTGCCGATCCCTTGAAGGTGACGCTGCCGGGCAAGCGTTTCTTTGACCCGCTGGCGGCGGCCTTGATCGAAATGCGGCGCGATCTGCTGTGGACGCGGTCCAATGCGCCGACAGCCGCCCAAATCCTCAAGGCGGTGACGCATCGGCCTGAAGAGTTCATCCGCAACGAGCGCGCCTATCTGCGCCTGCGCGTGGTCATGAGGCAGCTTGATGCCGAAAAGGCCAGCCTGACTCCCGAACGCCGCGACGAGATTGCCGAAGAACTGTGGCAGATCGCGCTTTTGGTGGAAGAGGGCGATCTGGCCAGTGCCATGAAACGCCTGCAGCGCGCGCAGGATCGCCTTGATGAAGCGATCAAGAACGGGGCCAGCCCCGAAGAAATTGATGAGCTGATGAAGGAAATGCGTCAGGCGCTGAATGACTATATGCGCGAACTGGCCGAAGAGTCCGAGCGTAACCCCGAGAGCCAGCTTTCCGAAAACATGCAGGGCATGGAAATGTCCGGCGACCAGTTGCAGCAGATGCTGGACGAGCTGCAAAAGCTGATGGAAGAGGGGCGCACCGCCGAGGCGCAAGAGCTGATGGAAATGCTGCGTCAGCTGATGGAGAACATGCAGGTGACCCAAGGGCAGGGTCAGGGCCAAGGTCAGGGGCAGGGCAATCAGGCCATGCGTGATCTGGGTGAAACGCTGCGCGATCAGCAAGGTCTGTCGGATGACGCCTTCCGCGATCTGCAGGATGGTCAGGAAGGCAACCAGCCGGGCCAGCAACAGCAGCCAGGTGAGGGCCAAGGCGAAGGGGAAGGCGAGGGCCAGCAGGATGGCCGCGGCCTTGCCGAACGCCAGCAGGAGCTGCGCGACCGGCTGGGCCAATTGGGCCGCGGGCAATTGCCGGGCGAGGGTTCCGAGCAAGGCGAAGCGGGCCGTCAGCAGCTGGACCGGGCTGGCCGCGCAATGCGCGAGGCCGAAGACGCCTTGCGCAACGGCGATTTGCCGGGCGCACTGGACCGTCAGGCCGAAGCGATGGAAGCCCTGCGCGAAGGCATGCGCAACTTTGGCGAGGCCATGGCGCAGGAACAGCAACAGCAACAAGGTGGCGCCCAACAGGGCGAAGAATTCGGCAGTGCTGACCCGAACAGCCAGCGTGACCCCTTGGGCCGCGAACCCGGCGATTCGGCGCGCATCGGTTCGGACCGCAATATGCTGCAGGGCGAGGACGTCTATCGCCGCGCGCAGGATATTCTGGACGAGATCCGTCGTCGCACCGGCGACCAGCTGCGCCCCGAGGCCGAGCGCGACTATCTGCGCCGCCTGCTGGACCTGTTCTGACGATCGTCATATTGAGCGTTCGCCCCTGCGGGGCAAACGCACGCGTGTGGGTCGCCTGCGCGCGGTCGCGCTTGGCTCCGTTAGCCGCTAGCGGAGGCGACGGTCATCCTTGGCGTCAAAGGCCATGACATGGGCGGGGTCAAAGGTGATACCCACCATATCTCCGGCAACGACCTTCGGATCGTCACGCGATTCGATGACCAGCTTTTCCCCGGTCGATGCCGTAACATGCAGATAGGACACCCCACCAAGGGCTTCGGTCAGATCAACCCGGTGTGTCGACCCGGTGGTCAGTGACAGGTGCTGTGGCCGCAGGCCAAGAGTGACCGGCTGTCCCGGCTCGGGCAGGCGAACAGCCAAAGGAAAGGATGTTGCCAGACCCAAGGCTGCCACGCGGCCATCATCGACCTTGCCGGCCACAAAATTCATGGCGGGGCTGCCGATGAACCCTGCAACAAATTTGTTGTCCGGATCGTGATACAGGTCCAGCGGCGCGCCGACCTGTTCCACGCGCCCCTTGCGCAGCACCACGATCTTGTCGGCCAAGGTCATCGCCTCGACCTGATCATGGGTGACGTAGATCATCGTCGCGCCGATTTCCTTGTGCAGACGGGCGATTTCGACGCGCATTTCAACCCGCAGTTCGGCATCAAGGTTCGAAAGGGGTTCGTCAAACAGAAACACCTCGGGCCCGCGCACGATGGCGCGGCCGATGGCAACACGCTGCCGTTGGCCACCCGACAGGGCCTTGGGCTTGCGGGTCAGATAGTCTTCCAGTTTCAGGATGCGTGCGGCCTCGGCGACTTTGCGGTCAACCTCAGCTTTGGGGTGGCCGGTCATCTTTAGGCCGAACCCCATGTTTTCGGCCACAGTCATATGCGGGTAAAGCGCATAGGTCTGGAATACCATCGCAACCCCGCGTTCGGCCGGGTCAGCCTTGGTCACATCACGCTGACCGATTCGGATGGTGCCAGCCGAGGTTTCCTCAAGCCCCGCGACCATCCGCAGCAAGGTGGATTTCCCGCAGCCCGACGGGCCGACAAAGACGCAGAATTCGCCATCCTTGACCTCAAGATCCACGCCATGGATCACCTGCGCGTCGCCATAGCGCTTGACGACCTTGTTGAGTGTCACGCCTGTCATGTTTTCCTCCCCCGTCCCTGTTCCTGTGTCTGTTCGGGAAAGCGCCAGCTTTCCGCGTCAGCGGCGATATGTGCCGCAATGTCCTTCATGTGTGGGGCTTGTGCCTCAAGCTCTGCCAAGGTGGTTCGCGCCGTGGTGGATGTCACCGAAAGCGCCCCGAGCACCCGCCCCGAAGCTGACCGGATGGGCACGGCACAGCAGATGATTCCCGGCTCATGCTCTTCGCGGTCAAAGGCATGGCCCCGGCTGCGAACGGCCGCAAGTTCGGCCAGCAAGGCGTCAGGGCTGGCCAGCGTTTCCGGCGTATGTCGATGAAAACTTTGCCGAGTCAGGGCGGCATTCAACTGATCGTCCGGCAGAAAGGCCAGCATGGCCTTGCCTACGCCGGTGCAATAGGCCGGGCCCACCTTGCCGGCCTGCGCGAACATCTCGACCGGGCGGGCGGCGTTGCGCTTGTCAACGTAAAGCACTTGCCCAAGATCCATCTGTGCAAGGTGAATCGTCTCTCCGGTATCGCGGGCCAAGACATCGAGCCAGGGCCGCGCAATCGGCGCGAGCGAGCTTTGCGACCACGCGGCGTGCGCCAGCCGGACCAGCCGCACACCCAAGGCGTAACTCCCCGAGTCCGGGTCATGCAACAACATGCCCTGATTGGTCAGCGTCTGCAGGAATCGGTAAAGCGTGGCCTTGGGATAGGGCGATTTTTCCAGCAGATCCGAAAAGCGCACGGGGCTGCCATGGCTGGCCACCATGTCCAGCACATCCAGTGCTTTGCCCACGGTTCCATCCGAATGGCCATCACCCGCTTTGGTTGAAGTCACGCGCGCCTCCCACAGCGTTCCTGTTGACAGCCATATCAATAGCAGACATAGTTTTCAATATTCAAGACTAAGTTTCAAATAGTGGAACCAAACGGGAGGAAACCATGGTCCATAAGAAAGTGGGCACGCTGGCCGTTGTGGCAGCGTTGTTGCTGTCCACATCTGCCATCGCGCAAGACAAGCGCGTCGTCACCTGGAATGCGGATTACGATCCGATCCCACTGGCGGCGGCCGAAGCCATGATCGCAGATTTCGAGGCCGCGAACCCCGAGATCGACATTCAGCTGACCAACTTCGACCACGAAGCCTACAAGAACGCGATCCGCAACTTTCTGACCGCCGATGCGCCGGATCTGGCCAACTGGTATGCAGCAAACCGGATGCGTCCGTTTGTCGAGGCGGGCCTGTTTGCCGATATCTCGGACGTCTGGGCTGCCAATGGCCTGAACGAGTCGCTGGCCTCATCGGTGCCGTCGTCCACAATCGACGGCAAGCAGTATGCGATCCCCTACACCTACTATCAGTGGGGCATCTACTATAACCGCGACGCTTATGCAGCCGCCGGTGTGGAATTGCCCGGTGCCGAAGGCGTGACGTGGGATCAGTTCCTTGCGAACTGCGAAAAGTTCAAGGCCGCCAGCATCGATTGCGTGACCACGGGTTCCAGCGCGCTGTGGCCAGTTGCAGGCATCTTCGACTACCTGTCCTTGCGCACCAACGGCTATCAGTTCCACAGCGATCTGGCCGCCGGCAAGATCTCGTGGACCTCGCCCGAGGCACGTGCCGTGTTCGAAAACTTCGGCAAGTTGCAGCCCTTCGTCACCGAAAACCATGCTGCCATTGACTGGCAGGATGCGGCGGCGATCTTTGTGCAGGACAAGGCCGCCCACTACGTCATGGGCAACTTCGCCGTCGGCGTGTTCAAAGAAGGCGGGATGACCAACGACAACCTCGGCTTCATGGTATTCCCGGAAATCACCCCCGGTGTCGCCCGCGCCGAAGAAGCCCCGACCGACACGATCCACTTGACCAGCGGGGCCAAGAACCCCGAAGACGCCAAGGCATTCCTAGCCTATATGGCAAGTGCCGAAGCGCAGTCGAAGTGGAACACCGCCGTTGGCCAGCTTCCGACCAACAAGAACGCGACTGTCCCTGCAGACGATCCGTTCCTGACCGCTGGTTTCCAGGCCCTGTCCACGGCAACGGGCGGCATCGCTCAGTTCTGGGACCGCGACGCAGATGCCGAATATGCCAAGGCCGGCATGGAAGGCTTCCAGCGGTTCCTGGTGCAGCCTGAGGCGCTGGAAGAGATCCTGGCGCAGCTGGAAGCGACCCGCACGCGCCTGTTCCCGCAGTGATCTGACAGACTTTTGGGCGTCCCCTGTGCTGGGGGCGCCCATTTACTGTTCCAAGGGGGGGAATTCATGGCACAGGCAACCGGAATCTCGGCAGCGCCTTCGGCACGGCGATGGAACCAGCGCACGCTGGCGCCTTGGCTGTTCATGGCGCCGGGGCTGTTCATGTTCACAGTCTATGTGCTGTGGCCGATCATCCAAAGTGTCACCCTGTCGTTTTACGACTGGAACGGGCTTTACAACCAGAACGGCGAATTCACCGGCACCTTTGTGGGCATCCGCAATTATGCCGAATTGATGACCGACCCCGCCTTCGAAACATCGTTGTGGAACAACTTCTACTGGCTGGCGCTTTACTTGCTGGCCCTTCCGGCCGGGCTGTTCATCGCGATCTTCCTGAACCAGACTGTGACCGGCATCCGGCTTTACAAGTCGCTGTTCTTTTTCCCCTTTGTGATCAGCCAGGTCGTCGTTGGCCTCATCTTTGCCTGGTTCTATGCCCCAAATTTCGGGCTGTTCTATTTGCTGACCGAAGCGATTACCGGCAAGGGCACTGCCATTTTGGCCGACCCCGACCTTGTTACCTTTGGCATTATTGCTGCGGGGCTTTGGCCGCAGATTGCTTATGTGATGATCCTGTATCTGACTGGCCTGAACAACGTCGCCCCCGACCAGATTGAGGCCGCGCGGCTGGATGGCGCAAAGGGCTGGCGGATGCTGTGGTATGTCGTGTTGCCGCAGTTGCGCCCCGCAACCTTTATCGCTGTCATCGTGACGGTCATCGGCGCGCTGCGCAGCTTTGACCTTGTGTCTATCATGACCAATGGCGGACCATTCGGGTCAAGCCGTGTGTTGTCCTACTACATGTTCGAGATGGCCTTGGGCGAATTCGGCTTTCGCATGGGGTATGGGGCGGCCATCGCGGTCGTGCTGTTTGCCATCATGATGATCTTCATTTCGGGCTTCATCTGGAAGATGTGGCGCGACGAAACGGAGCGCTGACATGTCGATCATTCCAGAGCTAGCCGCAGCCCGCATCTTTGTTCGGGATGCGCTCAAGGCGCGAGACTTCTACACCGTCAAGCTTGGCCTGCCCGAAGCAGTCGCAACCGAAGGGTATGTCGTTTATGCGCTCGGATCATGCGACCTCGTGGTTGAAACGACAGATCCTGATGATGTCGAGGGTCGGACCCTGATCGGTCGCTTTTTGGGGGTGTCACTGGCGGTCGAAAACGCCGAGACCAGTACTGACGAGTTGGCGGCATTGGGCGTCGCGGTTGTAGGCGCTCCGGAACGCCAGCCGTGGGGAGGGACACTCGCCCATATCTCCGATCCGGACGGCAACATCCTAACACTACTGCAAAGACCGGAGCGCTAGACCATGTTTCCCCGCCCCATCCAGCAATCAAGTGCGCCAGCCCAATGGGTCTATGCCATCGCCCTGCCGATTGTGCTGCTTCTTTGGCTGTTCCCGCTGCTAGGCGTGGCGCTCACCTCGCTTCGGCCTGCGTCTGACCTTGCCCAAGGCAACTATTTCGGCATGCCCTCGGGCATCGCGTGGGAAAACTACATCTTCATCTTCACCGAAACGCCCATCGGGCAATACATGGTGAACTCACTGTGGGTCACGATCCCTACGGTGATTGGCGCGGTCAGCCTGTCACTGATGACCGGCTTTGCCCTGGCGGTTTACGGCTTTCGCGGGAACATTCTGGTATTCTTCATGTTCGTCGCGGGCAACTTTGTGCCATTCCAGATTCTGATGGTGCCTGTGCGCGACATGACGCTGCAACTGGGCATGTATGACACCTGGTATGGCTTGGCGCTGTTCCACATCGCGTTCCAGACCGGGTTCTGCACGCTGTTCATGCGCAACTTCATCAAGGCCCTGCCGTTCGAATTGATCGAGGCGGCGCGGGTCGAAGGCGTTGCCGAATGGCGCATCTTCTGGTTCATCGTGCTGCCGCTGATGCGCCCGGCCATCGCGGCGCTGTCGGTGCTGGTATTCACCTTTATCTGGAACGATTTCTTCTGGGCCACTGTGCTGACCCAAGGGGTCGACAGTCAGCCCATCACGGCGGGCCTGTCGTCGCTGAACGGGCAGTGGATCGCGCAGTGGCATCTTGTGTCTGCAGGGTCGATCCTTGCCGCTCTGCCGCCGGTGTTGATGTTCTTTCTGATGCAGAAGCATTTCATTGCGGGCCTGACCCTTGGGGCGGTCAAGTGATGCAATGGCGTGTGGATTCCGGGCCGCAAACGCTGGTGCTGGCTGCGGATGGCGGGATTCCGGCGGTGGTGTATTGGGGGCCGTCCCTGCCGGCCACCGAAGATCTGGCCCAGATTGCGGCTGCCGCACAATCTGATCTGACCGGCGGGATGCTGGATGTGTTACCCCCCCTCAGCCTGACGCCCGAGGCCGCGCGCGGCTGGCCTGGCGCGCCGGGCATGATCGTGGCCGAGGCGGATGGAACGCCGCTGGCTCCGGTGTTTACCCTTGTTTCGGTGGAACCGCATGATGGCGCCATCTGGTTCACTTGCAGCGGGTCTGGCCTGACCCTTAGCTATTTCGTGGCCCGCTTGCCTGCGGGCCTGATCAATCTGCGGACATCATTGCGCGCGGATCGCCCCATCCGCGTGACATGGCTGGCGGCACCCGTGCTGCCTGCACCCCCCGCCGCCGATATCCTTGACGTGTCTGGCAAATGGACGCGCGAATTTCAGATCAACCGCACCCCCTTTGCCCCCGGTCAGCGGGTGCGCGAGGCGCGGGGCGGCCGATCTGGGCATGAACACCCGCCCTATGCCATTCTGGCCGAACCGGGCTGCACCAATACGGCGGGCACCGCTTACGGCTTTGCCTATGCGTGGTCGGGCGGGCACCGCATGGTGGCCGAGGAATTGCCCGATGGCCGCCGCCAGATACAGTTTGGCCATGCCAGTGGCGCGGAAACGGAGGCCCGCACCGATTTTGCCAGTGCCGATCTGCTGGTGGGCCTGTCCACCAACGGCCTAAATGGCATCGGGGCGGCCTTCCAGACCTATACCCGCGATCATCTGGTGCCGTGGATTGACCCCGCCCGCCCGCGCCCGGTGCATTACAACTGCTGGGAGGCGGTCTATTTCAAGCATGACCTTGCCAACCTGTCCGACATCGCCACCCGCGCCGCCGCCCTTGGGGCCGAGCGGTTCGTTTTGGATGACGGCTGGTTCGGGCGGCGTGACGATGACACCACGTCTTTGGGCGACTGGGAGGTCGATCGCCGCAAATGGCCCGATGGCCTGCACCCGCTGATCGCCCATGTCCATGCCAGTGGCATGACCTTTGGCCTGTGGGTTGAGCCCGAGATGGTGAACCCTGACAGCGACCTTTATCGCGCGCATCCTGATTGGGTGCTTGGGCCGGTGGATCAGACCCTTGGCCGCAACCAGATGGTTCTGAACCTCGCACTGCCGGACGTTCGGGATTATCTGTTTGCTTCGCTTGATGCACTGCTGACCGAATACCCGATCGACTATCTGAAGTGGGATCACAACCGCCTGCTGCCGGTGGTGGATGCCGAACAGACGCGCGGTCTCTACACGCTTTTGGCGCGTCTTTTCATGGCACACCAAAAGGTCGAAATCGAAAGCTGTGCGTCGGGCGGCGGGCGTGTCGATTTGGGCATTCTGGAACGCACGCAGCGCGTCTGGCTTTCAGACAGCAACGATGCGCTGGAACGGCTGGCGATCCAGCATGATGCCGCCCTGTTCCTGCCGGCCGCGGTCACAGGCAGCCATGTTGGCCCGCGCCATTGCCACACGTCGGGGCGCGTTCTGCCCATGGCGTTCCGGGCATGGGTGGCCGCTCAGCGCCACATGGGGTTCGAGATGGACCTGCGTGAGTTGACCGAAGCCGAAGCCGCCACCCTGTCTGACGTGACCAGTTGGTGGAAGGCGAACCGAGGCTGGATGATGCAGGGCACCATCCACCGGCTGGACAGCGCCGACCCGGCTGTGGTGGCCGAGGTGCAGGTGGCAGCCGACGGGGCACGCTTTGTGCTGTTTGCAGGGCAAGCCACCACCAGTGACCAGATGTTGCCGCGCCCCCTGCGCCTGACGGGGCTTGACGCAGGCTCGACCTATCGTATCACCCTGCGCAACGTTTCGGACAAACCGCCACAGTCGCGCGGGCCAAATGCCCTGAAGAACGGCCCGCTTGACCTGTCTGGCAGCGCGTTGATGGGGCAGGGCATCCGTCTACCTGTTGCATGGCCCGGAACGATGTGGGTTGTCGAAGGAGAGCGTCTGTGAACCCTGCCACCCGACCGGATTGGATTGCCGTTGACTGGGGCACCTCGAACCTGCGGGTCTGGGCCATGGGCGCGGATGGCATTCTGGCCGAAGCTTCGTCGGATGACGGCATGGGCCGCCTTTTGCCGGCCCAATTCGAGCCTGCGCTTTTGTCGCTGATTGACCCGTGGCTGTCAGATCGGAAAACCCCGGTGATTGCCTGTGGCATGGTCGGAAGCCGTCAGGGCTGGGTCGAAGCGCCCTATCGCGCGGTGCCCTGCACGCCGGTGGACCGGGCCGCCATGGTTCAGGTCGTCGTGTCTGACCCGCGGATCAGCGTGCATATTGCACCCGGCCTGAAACAGCCAAAGCCCGCCGATGTGATGCGTGGCGAAGAAACCCAGATCGCCGGGGCGCTTGCGTTGAACCCCGGTTTTGATGGTGTCATCTGCTTGCCGGGCACCCATTCGAAATGGGTGCAGATCAGCGCGGGCGAGGTGGTCAGCTTTCAGACCTTCATGACCGGCGAGGTGTTTGCCCTGCTGTCCCAACACTCGGTCCTGCGGCATGGCATGGGTGGCACGGGCTGGGACGACGCCGCCTTTGACGAGGCGCTGTCTGATGCCCTGTCGCGGCCTGACCGCTTTGCTGCGCGGCTGTTTTCGCTGCGCGCCGAAGGGTTGCTGGATGGCTTGCTGCCCGATCAGGCCCGCGCCCGTTTGTCGGGCCTGTTAATCGGAATCGAACTGGCGGCAGCACGGCCCTATTGGCTGGGGCAGGCCGTGAACCTGATTGGTGCCGAGACATTGTCGCGCGCCTATGCCCGCGCACTGGGTCAGCAGGGGGCCAGCCCGCGCCTGTTGTCTGGCACCGACTGCACGCTTGCGGGCCTTGCCCATCTTGCCCTTCAGACCGAGGCCACCCGATGAATCATCGCAACCTGATTGCCATCTTGCGCGGAATCACCCCCGCCGATGCGGTTCCCGTTGCCGAGGCGTTGGTCGCGGCCGGGATCACCCGGATCGAAGTGCCGTTGAACTCTCCGCATCCCATGACGTCGATTGCGGCCATGGCCAAGGCGCTGCATGGCAGGGCCGAGATTGGTGCCGGAACTGTTCTGACCGTGCAAGATGTGCGCGAAGTGTCCGAGGCGGGCGGCACCCTGATCGTGTCGCCCAACTGCGACCCCGATGTGATCCGCGAAACGAAGGCACGCGGTATGGCCTCGTGGCCCGGTGTGATGACCCCGACTGAATGCTTTGCCGCGCTGAAGGCGGGGGCGGACGGGCTGAAGATTTTCCCCGCATCGCTGATCGGGCCGGATGGGGTCAAGGCCATTCGTGCCGTGCTGCCACGGGGCTGTCAGGTCTATGCCGTGGGTGGGGCCGGGGCCACAAACTTTGCCGACTGGATCAAGGCGGGGGCCAACGGCTTTGGCATCGGCACCGCCCTTTACACGCCCGGTCTGTCGGTGGCCGAGGTTGCGGCACGGGCGCAGGCAATTGTCGCCGCTTTTGACGCGGCCATGGCCGGAGGACAGGCATGACCGTTTATGATGCAACGCCATGCATACTGGGCGAGGGACCGCTTTGGCACCCTGAACGGCAAGATCTGTTCTGGTTCGATATTGTGAACCGCCGTTTGCATACCGCGTCGCGGACTTGGGATTTTGCGGAAATGGTCAGCGCGGCCGGCTGGATCAGCCGTGACGAACTGCTGATTGCCTCCGAAACGCGCCTGTTCCGGTTTCACCTTGAAACCGGGGCCACGGAAAAGGTGGCCGATCTTGAGGCAGATGTTCCCGGCAACCGATCCAACGACGGCAGGGCCGATCCGCAGGGCGGCTTCTGGATCGGGACCATGGCCAAGGACGAAGCCTTGGGCAAAGGGGCGATCTACCGCTATCACAAGGGGTCGTTGCGAAAGATCGTGGGTGGCATCACGGTGCCGAACGCCATTTGTTTCGCGCCGGATGGAACCACCGCCTATTTCACCGACACGACGACGCAAAAGATCCTGAAGGTGGGGTTGCAGCCGGATGGCTGGCCAAAAGGGCCACCGGCCGTCTACCTCGACTTTGCCGAACAGGGGCGCTTTCCCGATGGGGCCGTGACCGATGCGGCCGGAAACATCTGGGTAGCGTTCTGGGGGGCGGCCTGTGTCGAAGGCTATACGCCCGAAGGTCGTTCCGTGGCGCGGTTCGATTTTCCGGCCCCGCAAACCACCTGTCCGGCCTTTGGCGGGCCTGATTTCACGCGCTTGTTCTGCACATCTGCCGCGCGTGATCTGACTGATGGCAACCCTGCCCATGGCCAGACCTTTGCCGTACAGACCAAGATAAAGGGCCGCGCCGAACCGCGCGTCCTGTTGTGACACTTCACCCCGGAAGCCCCATGAAACGCACCCTTGGCGTCTGCTATTACCCCGAACACTGGCCTGAATCCCAATGGGAGGAGGATGCCGCCCGTATGGCCGCGCTTGGTCTGACGTGGGTCCGCATAGGTGAATTCGCATGGAGCTACATGGAGCCGCAGGCCGGCACCTATTACTTCGACTGGCTGCACCGCGCCGTTGAAACACTGGGAAAGGCAGGGCTGAAGGTGGTTCTGGGCACCCCCACGGCTACCCCGCCGCGCTGGATGCTGGACCGCTATCCTGACATGCTGGCGCTGGATGCCCAAGGCCGCCCGCGCGGCTTTGGCTCGCGCCGCCACTATTGCTTTTCGCACGAAGGCTATCGTGACGAGTGCACAAAGATCGTGACGGCCCTTGCAGAACAGTTCGGCAAGAACCCGCATGTGGCCGCATGGCAGACCGATAATGAATATGCCTGCCATAACACGGTGCTGAGCTATTCCGATGCGGCGACCGAAGCCTTCCGCACATGGCTTGCGCAAAAGTATCAGTCGCCTGATGCGCTGAATCGGGCGTGGGGCAATATCTTCTGGTCGATGGAATACAGCGATTTCGACCAGATTGCGCTGCCAAACCTGACCGTGACCGAACCGAATCCGTCGCATGTGATGGATTTCCGGCGTTTTTCCTCGGACCAGGTGGTCAGCTTCAACCGGCTGCAGACCAAGATCATCCGCAAGTACTCTGACGCCCCGATTGCCCACAACTATATGGGCCGCATCACCGATTTCGACCATTTCGATGTGGGCGCCGATCTGGATATTGCCTCGTGGGACAGCTACCCCCTTGGCTTTCTGTCGGATCGGCTGGAGGCCAGCCCCGAACACAAGCGCCGCTTTGTGCGGCAGGGCGACCCGGATCTGCAGGCATTCCACCACGATCTTTACCGCGCGGTTGGCCGGGGCCGCTGGTGGATCATGGAGCAGCAGCCCGGTCCGGTGAACTGGGCGCCCGATAATCCCGATCCCCTGCCCGGCATGGCCCGGCTTTGGGCGTGGGAGGCCTTTGCCCACGGGGCCGAGGCGGTGTGCTATTTCCGCTGGCGCCAGGCCCCATTCGCGCAGGAACAGATGCACGCGGGCCTGTTGCGCCCCGACAGCGTCGCCGCCCCTGCCCATGATGAGGCCGCACAGGTCGCCCGCGAACTGGCCGAAATGCCTGATCAGGATACGGCGACCGCGCGGGTTGGATTGCTGTTCGACTATCCTTCGGCCTGGGCTTGGCAGACCCAGCCACAGGGGCGCGATTTTGATTACTTCCGGCTGGTGTTCCATGTTTACAAGGGGCTGCGCCGCCTTGGCTTGAACGTCGATGTGCTGCCGCCGAATACGGCGGACCTGTCGGCCTACTCGCTCGTTCTGGCGCCCGGTGTGGCCACGCTGTCAGATGCCTTTCTGGGGGCATTGGCGACCTACAAGGGACAGGCCATCATCGGCCCGCGCAGCAACGCCAAGACCGCCACCTTTGCCACACCCGTGCCCCTGCCGCCAAACCTGCCGGGGATGAAGGCCACGGTCATGCGGGTGGAAAGCCTGCCGCCGGATGTGCCTGTGCCATTGGAGCAGGGTGGGGCCTTGCTGCACTGGCGGGAAAAGATCGAAACGACGGATCACGTGGTCGAGGTTGCCGAAGATGGCTTCCCTGCGCTGATTGCGGCTGAAGGGCTGCATTATCTGGGTGGCTGGCCGGATGATGTCGCGCTGGACCGGATTTTGCTGGCAGCCTGCCACCGAGCCGGGCTGGAAACCGACCCGTTGCCGGAAGGATTGCGCCGCCGCGACAGTGCCACGCACCGCTTTCTGTTCAACTACAACTCGGTTCCGGTGGAATGGGCGGGCGTTACCATCCCGCCCGCTGGTGTGCACTGGTCAAAGCTGGACTAAGGTTTCCCGCGGCTGTCGGTTCAGGGATGAACCGACAAGCCACCCTGCGGGGCCAGAAAGGCAAATCCGTTTGGGCCAAGCTCCAAGCGTCCTCCCACTAGCGTGGCCGCCTGTTGCGGTGCATCTGGCAGCAGCAGGCCCGTAACGCCGACGGTCACCGCCGCCGCTGAAAGGTTGAACACACAGGCCAAGGCATCGCCGCGCGCAAAGGCCAGAATGGGTTCCGGCACCTCAAAAAACCGGGTGCGGTCCTGCCGCAGTGCAGGAGTGGCGCGGCGGAACGCCAGCATCCTACGATAGAACTCCAGCACAGATCCGGCCACGCCAATCTGCGCCGCTGCATTCCGGGCCAGTTGCGGCGGCTTGACCGGCAGCCATGGCGTGCCCGTGGTAAAGCCACCCTGCGCGGTTGCATCCCAGACCATCGGGGTGCGGCAACCATCGCGGCCCTTGTAGTCGGGCCAAAAGCGGATACCGGGCGGATCGGTCAGTTCTTCGAACAGGATGTCCGTCTCGACTTGACCCAACTCCTCCGCCTGATACAGGCAAATTGACCCCTCGAACGACAAGAGCATCGCTGCCGCCTGCCGGGCGACGGCATCTTCGCCGCCATGCGCGGCCCAGCGGGTGACGTGGCGGATCACATCATGGTTGGAAAAGGCCCACATCGGCCAGCCATCCGGGGCACCGGCAAAGAACCCCTCGATCTTGCCGCGGAAATGGGCGGCCGTGAAATCCGGCCCCAGCATGTCAAAGCTATAGGCCATGTGCAGGCGGCCCGGCCGGGTATAATCGGCCATGATCTGCACATTGCGGTGCGGGGCATCGCCCACCTCGCCCACCATGGTTCGGTCGGGGTATTCGTCCAGCAATTGCCGCATCCGCTCCAGCCAGCCCAGATTTTCAGGCCGCGACTTTGAGAACTCGTGATCCTGCATTTCATAGGGGTTTACCGGCGGGCGGTTATCGGTGCTGGGCATGGGCCCGTTCGAGCGCAGTTTGTCGTCGTGGAAGTAATAGTTGACGGTATCCAGCCGAAACCCGTCGACGCCCCGATCCAGCCAGAACCGCAGCACAGACAGGGCCCAGTCCTGCACCTGCGGATTGTGAAAGTTCAGGT
Organism: Rhodobacter sp.; assembly: GCA_027484145.1. Lineage (GTDB taxonomy): Bacteria > Pseudomonadota > Alphaproteobacteria > Rhodobacterales > Rhodobacteraceae > Pseudotabrizicola. Next base: position 157,479 of record JAIXUH010000013.1, on the reverse strand, counting down.
CGGGTTGGCTGGGCAGAAAGTTGTGCAGGTAGTACTGCCGTCGCCGCGAATCCCATTCCCACGCGCTGCCGCCAAAGACCGAAATCCAGTTGTTGGGCGGGCTGCCATCTGCTTTTGCGTCGGCCCACACATACCAATCGGCCTTGTCGCCATCGCGGCTTTTCCGGCTGGCGGCGAAAAACGGGTGCTGGTCTGACGAATGGGAAATGACTTGATCGATGATCACCCGCAGGCCCAGATCATGGGCGCTTTGCACAAAGGTATCGAAATCGTCCAGCGTGCCGAACAAGGGGTCGATGTCGATGTAATCTGACACGTCATAGCCCATATCGGCCATCGGGCTTTTGAAGATCGGCGACAGCCACACCGCCTCGACCCCCAGTTGCGCCAGATAGGGCAGGCGGGCGGTGATGCCCGGCAAATCGCCAATTCCGTCGCCGTCAGAATCCTGAAACGACCGGGGATAGACCTGATAGGTCACTGATCCACGCCACCATTCCGACATGCCGCCCCCCGCTGTCACACTCTCTTCAAGACAATCCGTTTTGCCGCCCTGCCACAAGGCGCAATCGCCCTGCCACCGAAAACGCGCTGCCATGTGCTGCCCGCTGTTGCCCGCGCCGCGCATGCGGCGGTATACAAAAATCATGCGCCAGACCCTGACCGAGATTTACGAGGCCCGCGTGGCCGCAGGCACCCTGCGGCCTGATCCGGCGCAGCATGGCGTCTTGCCGGTGCTGGAATCCTTGCGGGTTTGGCTGGAGGCGAACAGCACCCGCCGGGTCGGTCTTTTCGCCGGGTTGTTTGCCAAACCCGTGGTCCCGCCCAAGGGCCTGTATCTATGGGGTGGGGTCGGGCGCGGCAAATCCATGTTGATGGACCTGTTTTATGAGGCGACCGACATCGCCCTGAAACGCCGTGTCCATTTTCACGCCTTCATGCAGGAAATTCACCGCGGCATGCATGAGGCCCGCAAAAAAGGCGTCGAGGATGCTTTGGCCCCGGTGGCGGATGCGGTGATCCGCGATGCCCGCCTGCTTGCCTTTGACGAAATGCAGATCACTGACATCACCGATGCCATGATCGTGGGGCGGCTGTTTGAAAAGTTGTTCGCGGCGGGCGTGGTGGTCATCACCACGTCAAACCGCGTGCCGGATGACCTTTACAAGAACGGGCTGAACCGGGCGTTGTTCGTACCCTTCATCGACATGCTGCGCGACAAGATGGTCGTGCACGAGTTGGAAAGCCCGAATGATTACCGCCAGCACAGATTGCAAGGCGCGCAGGTCTATTTCCACCCGGCGGGCAAGGTGCGCGGAGAAATTCACGCGATCTGGAACGATCTGACCGGGGGGGCGACCGGCACGGCGCTGACACTTCCGGTCAACGGACGGCAGGTCGAGGTGCCGCGCTTTGCCAATGGCATCGGTCGCGCGTCGTTCTGGGAATTGTGCGCGCGTCCCTTGGGCGCAGCCGATTACCTTGCCATCGCGGCGGCGTTGCGCGTGCTGATCCTTGAAGATATCCCGCAGCTTTCCTCCAGCAATTACAACGAGGCGAAGCGGTTCGTCACGCTGGTGGACGCCTTGTATGAGGCGAAGGTGCGGCTGATCTGCTCTGCCGCCGACGAACCCGAGCGTCTGTATATCGAAGGCACGGGATCGTTCGAATTTGAGCGAACCGCCAGCCGCTTGCGCGAAATGCAGGGGGCCACCTGGGGGGCAGACCGCGCCTAGTTGCAGCCGATGTAATCGCATTTGGGGAAAGCCCCCGGATGATCGACGCGCAACTGCGACAACAGACCCACCGCCGGAAACGAAATCGCCAGCATCAGCGCCCATGCAGCAAAGGGCACCACAAAAAGCACCCACGGCCGCACAGGTCTGCGTTCGGGCATCGACAGCACGACTGGGGCAAGGATCAGCGTGTAAACGGCGATGTTGGGGGCCACGATCAGCGCGCCCGCGATCGGGTTGGTGAGCATGGCCTGTGGCACATGTTCGGCAAACAGACCCCATCCCCCGGCGATAAGCAGATGCAGCCGCAGCACCCCCGGCAACAGCCACGCGGCAATGGCCAGCCCCCAGATGGACCCGGTAAAGGCCAGCACATTGAAGGCGACAAACTCACCCACCCGTTCGGCCCAGACCGAAAGGCTGATGCCTTCGTTCAGCGCAAACAGCGTGCCCACCAAGGTTTCTTCGGCCACAACCGCCGCATAGCCCAGCAGGATGGCGCGTGGCAGGGCGGGCAAGGGGATCGCTTGCAGCGCGGTCTGCACATGCGACAACCGCGTCCGGTCCACCCCGAAAACCGCAACGGCCACCACGCACATCAGCGCGTAATAGATCGGCGAAAGCTGCTGGGATGACCCATATAGCACCAGCCCCAGCACACAAAGTGACAGGCCGACCGCTACCAGCAAAAGCCGCGGGAAAAGGATCGGATGGGTCTGCTGCATGGCACCTCGCACAACTCTGTCGCGCCAAAGGATGTCGTTGCAGAGCATTTGCGGCAAACGGGGAATTCAACCTCGGCCAGAATCTGCCAATATGGTCAGGTCCAGAACTGCCACAACAGGCGCAAGGCCATTCCGGTTGAGGTCAGCACCAGCAGCGGCTTGATCAGTTGCGCGCCGACCCGCATGGCCAGCCGCGCGCCAAGGGCAGCGCCCGCCACCTGCGCCGCCGCCATAGCAAAGCCGGTGGCCCACCAGATGGAGCCTGTCGCGACAAAGACCGCCAGCGCCCCAAGGTTGGAGGCAAAGTTCAGCAGTTTGGTATGCGCGGTGGCCTTCAACACACCGAACCCTGCCAGCAGGACAAACCCCAGCATGAAGAACGACCCGGTGCCTGGACCAAAGAACCCGTCATAAGCCGCGATCAGTGGCACAACGGTCAGGGTGAACAGCCCCGGCGCCATGCGCTGCATCCGATCATCATCGCTGAGACCCGGCTTGACCGCAAAGAAGATGGCAATGCCAACCAGAACCACCGGCATGACCATCCGCAACACTTCGGCCGGGATCAGATGGGCGACGGCCGCGCCAAGGCCCCCGGCCACGGCACTGACGACCGCCATCCCCGCCTGATCACGCGGACGCACATGCCCGGCGCGCGCATAGGCCAGCGCCGCCGTTCCAGCCCCAAAGGTGCCCTGCAACTTGTTCGTGGCCAAGGCCACCACTGGCGGCGCACCTGCGAGCAAAAGGGCCGGGACCGAGATCAGCCCGCCTCCCCCGGCAATGGCATCGACAAACCCGGCCAGAAAGGCCGCGATGACCAGAAGCAAAACCAGTTCCGTGGCAATTTCAAACATCAGCGCAGCTTTCGGCAGGGCGCGCCTTTCTGAGTGCCCCAGCGCGCGATGTAAAGGGCGGGGCGCCACCTTGGGGGCATCGAGCCCCCGCGCAGCGGCGTTGCCACGGCCTGCGGTAAGGGCGCCCTACAACAGCAGTCGGCGGTGAATGCGGCCCACGACTTTGCCGGTCGACAAGGCAAAATCAGGCTCTGCCCCGATATCGGCAAAGCCTAGGCGGTCGTAATAGGCAAGTCCTGGCACATTGTCGGCGCGTATGGTGGCGTGAATGGCAAGGATCCCTGCCGCGCGGCACAGGGAGCGGGTTTGCGCGAACATCTGGCCCCCGATGCCCTTTGCCTGCGTATCGGGCGACACAAAGGTGCCGATATGGGCATCGCCCTGCCACAGGCCGACCGCTTGCCAGCCGACAAGATGGCCACCGTCTTCGGCCACCACACAGGTCAGCGTATCGGGGCCAACGATATAGTCATGCTGCACCGTCTGCGCCGACTTTGGCTGTTCATGCGCGGTGGTGCCACCGATCGCGATGATTCGGTTCAGCAAGTCCGCCATAGCTGCGGCATCATGCGGGGTCGCGGGCCGCACGATCATGCCACAAACGCCTCACGCGGATAGCCTTGCATGAACAAAAGCGCGGTCAGATCACCGTGGTTGATGCGGATGTCACATTGCGCGGCGACCGTCGGCTTGGCGTGCAGCGCCACGCCCGCGCCGGCACGGTTCAGCATGGCCAGATCATTTGCACCATCACCCACGGCCATCGCATCCTCAGGCGTGATCCCGAGACGGGCAGTGATTTCAATCAAGGCATCAAGCTTGGCCTGCTTGCCAAGGATCGGCTGGGCAACCTGCCCGGTCAGCACACCTTCGGCCACCAGCAAGGTGTTGGCGCGGTGTTCATCAAAACCAAGGGTGGCTGCAATCTGCGCGGTAAAGGCCGTGAACCCACCCGAAACAAGTGCTGCATAGCCGCCGTTCGCCTTCATCGTGGCGAGCAGAACCGGCCCGCCGGGCATCAGCGTGATGCGGTCGCGCAGCACCGTGGCAATCACCCTTTCGGGCAGGTCCTTCAGCAAGCCGACCCGTTCCTTTAAGGCGGCCTCGAAATCCAACTCGCCATTCATGGCCCGCGCGGTAATGCCGGCGACATGGGCCCCCACCCCGGCTTCGTCTGCCAGTTCGTCAATGCACTCCTGCTGGATCATCGTCGAATCCATGTCGGCAATCAGCAGCTGTTTGCGCCGACCCTCGGCGCGCTGCACCACAAGATCAACGCCCAGCCCCTGCAACCCGGCCCAGACGTCCCAGCGGTTTTCGGGCATCGCCTCAACCGGAAACTCGGCGGCCACGCCGGGGTCAAGCCAGATGGCATCGCCGCCGCCCCAGGCATTTCGCAGGGATTCCACGGTGGCGCGGTCCAGAACCGGGCGGGCGGGGTTGGTCAGAAGGGTGGCCATGAACATGAAGGCAATCCAGCGAAGGAGGTTCGTCTTGGGGCAGTGCGGCGGGGCATGCGTCGCTTTCGCGCGCGGCATCGTCGCATTACGACCTTTTTTCCGCTTGTGCCAGCCCCGCCACCCCTGTATTGCCGTCCGTGGGACACCCTTCCCCAACGAAGGGCATTTATCTGTGAGGATACCATGGCTGATCTGATCGCCCCGGCTGCGCGCCCGGCTAACCCGCGCTTTTCCTCTGGCCCCTGTGCCAAGGTTCCCGGTTTTTCCCTTGATATGCTTGCCGATGCGCCTTTGGGGCGCTCGCACCGTGCCGCTGTTGGCAAGGCCAAGCTGAAAGAGGCGATTGACCTCACCCGTGAGATTTTGGGCGTTCCCGCCGATTACCGTATTGGTATTGTCCCCGGTTCCGATACCGGCGCGGTCGAGATGGCGATGTGGACGCTGTTGGGCGCCCGCCCGGTGGAGATGTTGGCATGGGAGTCGTTCGGCGAAGGCTGGGTGACCGATGCGGTGAAGCAGTTGAAGCTGGATGCCAAGGTCAAGAAAGCGCCTTATGGGCAGATCGTTGATTTTGCGGCCGTCGATTTTGACAGCGACGTGGTGTTCACATGGAACGGCACGACCAGCGGCTGCCGACTGCCCAACGCCGACGCAATTCCGGCCGACCGTAAGGGCCTGACCATCTGCGACGCCACCAGCGCCGCTTTTGCGATGGAGATGGACTGGGCGAAGCTCGATGTGGTGACCTTCAGCTGGCAGAAGGTGCTGGGCGGCGAAGGCGCGCACGGCATGCTGATCCTGTCGCCCCGCGCGGTCGAACGGTTGGAGACCTATACCCCCGCATGGCCGCTGCCCAAGATTTTCCGGCTGACCGCCAAGGGCAAGCTGATCGAAGGCATCTTTGTAGGCGAGACGATCAACACCCCGTCGATGTTGGCGGTGGAAGATTACCTTGTGTCGCTGAAATGGGCAAAGTCGGTTGGTGGGCTGAAAGGTCTGGTCAACCGCGCTTCGGCCAATGCCCAAGTGGTGTGGGACTTCTGCGCCGCCAACCCGTGGCTTCAAAATCTGGCCGAGACGCCCGAGATTGCCTCGACCACCAGCGTGTGCCTGAAGTTCAACGATGCGCGGATTGTCGATGGCGAAGCCTTTGCCAAGGCCGTGGCCAAGCGGCTGGAAAAGGCCGGGGTCGCCTTTGACATTGGCGCCTACCGCGATGCGCCGGCTGGTCTGCGGATCTGGTGCGGATCGACAGTAGAGACGGCAGACGTTCAGGCCCTGATGCCGTGGATTGCCCACGCGTTTAACGCCGAGATTGCCGCGCTGGCCCAAGCTGCTTGACAGGGATGGCGGGGTGAACCCCGCCCTACCCAATGCCGTAGGGCGGGATTAATCCCGCCGCCCCCTTATCATCCCCAATGACAGGAGCCCATCATGGCCCCCAAGGTTCTCGTTTCTGACGAACTTTCCGAAACCGCCGTCCAGATCTTCCGCGATCGCGGTGTCGAGGTCGACTACATGCCAAAGCTGGGCAAGGACAAAGACGCCCTTGCCGCCATCATCGACCAATATGATGGCCTTGCCATCCGCTCGGCCACCAAGGCCACCGAGAAGCTGCTGGAAAAGGCCACCCGTCTGAAGGTGATTGGCCGCGCCGGGATTGGCGTGGACAATGTTGATATTCCGGCCGCGTCCAAAAAAGGCGTGATCGTAATGAACACGCCCTTCGGCAACTCCATCACCACCGCCGAACATGCCATTGCGATGATGTTTGCCGTGGCGCGCCAGATCCCCGAGGCGAATGCCTCGACCCATGCCGGAAAGTGGGAAAAGTCGCGCTTCATGGGGGTTGAGCTGTTCAACAAGACCCTTGGCGTGATTGGTGCAGGCAATATCGGCGGCATCGTCTGCGACCGTGCCGTGGGTCTGAAGATGAAGGTCGTGGCCTATGACCCCTTCCTGTCAGAAGAGCGCGCCAAGCAACTGGGCGTGACCAAGGTGGAACTTGACGATCTACTGGCCCGCGCCGATTTCATCACGCTGCACGTGCCTCTGACGGACAAGACCCGCAACATCCTGTCCAAGGAAAACATCGCCAAAACCAAAAAGGGCGTCCGGATCATCAACTGCGCGCGTGGCGGTCTGATTGACGAAGCCGCCCTTGTGGACGCGCTGAAGTCGGGCCATGTGGCCGGTGCGGCGCTGGATGTGTTCGAAACCGAACCGGCGACCGAAAACCCGCTGTTCAACATGCCAAACGTGGTCTGCACGCCGCACCTTGGGGCATCCACAACCGAAGCGCAGGAAAACGTGGCGCTGCAAGTGGCAGAGCAGATGTCGGATTACCTGCTGACTGGCGCTGTGTCGAACGCGCTGAACATGCCGTCGGTCACTGCTGAAGAAGCCGCCGTCATGGGCCCGTGGATCAAGCTAGCCAGCCATCTGGGGGCCTTCATCGGCCAGATGACGGATGAGCCGATCAAGGCCATCAACATCCTCTATGACGGCTCGGTCGCCCAGATGAACCTTGCCGCTCTGAACTGCGCCGCCATCGCCGGTGTGATGAAGGCCTCAAACCCGGATGTGAACCTTGTGTCGGCCCCGATTGTGGCCAAGGAACGTGGCATTCAGGTTTCCACAACCCGGCAGGACAAATCCGGCGCCTTTGATGCCTATATCAAGGTCAGCATGGTCACCGACAAACGCGAACGCTCGATCGCGGGCACCTGCTTTTCCGATGGCAAGCCGCGCTTTATCCAGATCAAGGGCATCAACATCGATGCCGAGGTTGGCGCGCACATGCTTTACACCACTAACGAAGATGTGCCGGGCATCATCGGTCTTTTGGGCATGACCATGGGCAAGAACGGGGTCAACATCGCGAACTTCACGCTGGGGCGTTCGGGTGTTGGGCAAGACGCGATAGCGCTGCTGTATCTGGATCAGGCGATCGATCCGAAAGTGGTCGAAACGCTGGAATCAACCGGCATGTTCCAACAGGTCAAGCCGCTGGTATTTGCAGGCGTGTAAGCTAAAGTACCCTGAGCCTGATGTGCCGCATTTGGGCACAGAAGTTGCAAGCATCTGGCGCGGGCGCGGTGATCGTGCCCGCGCCAGTTGTTTGAACGGGCGTCTGTGGCAACAGTCATACGGTTTGCGCCCAAGTCTTCTTGATCCGTCAACAATTTCCTCATATCCCGAGGGTTCGGGGTGCGCCAACCTCTGTCTCTGCAATCCCAAAGGCCCCTTGCATGCACACCTACGCCATCGGCGATATCCACGGCCACCTCGCCCTGTTGAAGGGCGTGCATGACCTTATCGCGGATGACATGGCCCGCCATGGCAAAGGCACGATCGTGCATCTGGGCGATCTGGTTGACCGTGGCCCAGACAGTCGTGGCGTGATCGATTATCTGATTTCCGGCATTCGCGCGGGTGAGGAATGGGTGGTGCTGAAGGGCAACCATGACCGCATGTTCACCCTGTATCTGGACGACCCTTTTGCCCAGGACGATGGTTTGCGCGCCGATCTGTCGTGGCTGCATCCGCGGCTTGGCGGGGCGGCGACCTTGGCCTCTTACGGTGTGCGCAACCCAGGGGACCGGCCAATTGTGCCCGTGCACGCCGAAGCGGTTGCCGCAGTGCCCGCAGACCACCGCAGCTTCGTCTCGGGCCTGCCGACATGGTGCCGGGCCGGAAATGTGGTCTTTGTGCATGCAGGCGTGCGTCCGGGTATTCCGATGCCGCAACAACGCGAAACAGACCTTGTCTGGATCCGGCAGGGCTTTCTGGATTTTGCCGGTGATCATGGCGCGCTGATCGTGCACGGCCATACCGCGATTGACACCCCCACCCATTATGGCAACCGCGTCAACATCGACAGCTCGGCAGCTTACGGTGGGCCGCTGTCGGGAATCGTGATCGAAGGCCCGGATGTGTTTTTGCTGACCCGCAAAGGCCGGGTCGCTTTGCCAAAACGCGCCTGACCCTAGCGGCGCAGTTCCGGCAAGCGACGCGATACAATAGCGGCGGCCAGGGCTGTGGCCCCTGCCACGGCAGCCATGATCCAGAAAAAGCCCGTCTTGCCCAGTTGGTCCATCACCAGGCCCAGCAAAATGGGCGACACGATGCCGCCCAACAGACCGGCAGCAATGATCGTGGGGGCCACGCGGCTGTCATCGCCCATGGCCTTGGTCGCCACCACATAGAAGCTGGGAAAGAACAGCCCCGCTGACAGGCCCATGCCGACGAAAAACACGCCGGGGCTGACAAGGGCCGCCAGAACCGCCATCACCGCCGCCCCGGCCATGGCCCCCAGATACAGGGTGAACGGCGCGAACAGATGCGCGGCAAACACCAGCAGCACGCGGGCCGACAGGAAGGCCACGAAGAACCCGCTTAGCAATTGCGCGGCCACATCCTCGGCCTCGCCCGCCGCGATCAGCGCCGTCGGGCCAAGCCCGATCAGGCAGGCCTCAAGCCCGATGCCGAACACGGCAAAACACAGCAGGCCAAAACGCGGACGAAACGGGCCGGTGCTTTGCGCGGTCGTGGCGGCACCTGCCTTGTCGGCAGCGCCGGACCCCAGAATAATCAGCCCCGCAAAGACCGCCACACCCGCAAAGGCAAGCGCCGGGTCAGACCCCACCCAGACAAACGCAAGCGGTGCCAGAATAGCACCAATGCCGAAAGTGGCGTTCAACAGGCTCAGCATCGCCGTTCCGCTGCTGCCAAAGGCCCGCAGAATGCGCGGGTTTATGACGACGGTGGAACAGCCATAGCCCGCGCCGAACAACAGCGCGCCAAGGAAGGTGCCCGCCACTCCCAGACCAAGGGCCAGCAGCAGCGCGCCAAGGGCCATCAGGCCCACGGCCATGCGCGGCGTGATCATTGCGCCAAGGCGATACATCGCTGCGACACCCGCCGCGCAACCGATCCAGTGCGTAGAGACCAGCCACCCCGCCTCGGCCGCAGTCAGGCCCAGTTCGCGGCCAAAGGCGGGCAGAGCCGGACCATACAGCGAAGAGCCCGCGCCCATCATCATGAAGGTGGCCACCCCGGCAACCAGAAGTCCGGCATTGGCCTTTATCAAGTCGTTCATCATGCCCTCGGCTGCGTTCGCCCCTGATTGATTTGCGCGGTGTGGATTGTCAATCGACGCCACGTCATCTCCCCCTTGCGGATCAAAGCCGTTAGGTTGTGTGATGAAAACGGCTTCATCGGGGATGGCAATGACCGAGATTTACATTCTGTCCGGCGCGCGCACGGCCATTGGCAGCTTTGGCGGCGCACTTGCCCAGATGCCCCCGATCGACCTTGCCACCCATGCCATTCGCGCTGCCATCAGCCGGGCCGGGATCAGCCCCATGCAGGTGGGGCATGTGGTCATGGGCCATGTGATCAACACCGAACCGCGCGATATGTATCTGTCGCGTGTGGCCGCGATGCAGGCTGGCATTCCCGAAACCACGCCCGCCATGAACGTCAACCGGCTGTGCGGGTCGGGGGTGCAGGCCATCGTTTCGGCAATGCAGGTCTTGTTGATGGGCGACGCCGAGATTGCCATTGCAGGTGGCGCCGAAGGCATGAGCCGTTCGCCCTATATCCTGCCCGCCGCGCGCTTTGGCCAGAAGATGGGCGATGCCCGCGCACTCGACATGATGACGGGCGCGCTGACCTGCCCATTCGGCACGGGCCATATGGGTGTCACGGCCGAAAACGTTGCCGCCCGCTTTGGCATCAGCCGCGCGGCGCAAGATGCCTTTGCATTGGAAAGCCAGCGGCGCGCGGCGGTGGCCATTGCCGCGGGCCGCTTTACCGACCAGATCGTGCCGGTTGAACTGCCGTCCAAGCGGGGTACTGCCACCTTTGCCGTGGATGAACACCCAAAGGCCACGTCGCTGGAGGCGCTGTCAAACCTGAAGGCCGTGTTTCAGAAAGACGGCACCGTGACCGCAGGAAATGCCAGTGGCATCAATGATGGTGCCGCCGCCCTTGTCCTGTCGCGTGGCATTCCATCCGGCGTCACGCCGCGCGCGCGCATCATGGGTTATGCCCATGCAGGCGTTGACCCAAAGGTGATGGGCATCGGTCCCGTGCCCGCCGTCGAGGCGCTGTGCCGCAAGCTGAGCATGAAGCCGACAGATTTCGACGTGGTCGAATCGAATGAGGCCTTTGCCGCGCAAGCCATTGCCGTCACCCGTGAGTTGGGTCTTGACCCCGTGCGTGTGAACCCGAACGGCGGCGCTATTGCACTGGGCCATCCGGTCGGGGCAACCGGGGCCATGATCACCATAAAGGCCCTGTCTGAACTGGAACGCACGGGCGCAAGGACAGCGCTGGTCACCATGTGCATCGGTGGCGGGCAGGGAATTGCCCTTGCGATTGAACGGGTTTGACCGGCCCTAGCGCACCCTGACCCGCGTTCTGGCAGACCGGCCTTCGGCATCAATCACCGACAGGGTGACAAAGCCTTGCCCCGGAAGCGTCAGCATTGCACTGCGGCCGCGTTCTGCCACACGCAGGGGCTGGCCGTCTGCCATCCATGTAAAGGGGCCACGCCCGCCTTCGACCTTGACCAGAAGCCCCTCGGGCAGCAATTCCACCTCGGCCCCATCGGGCGGAAAGACAACACTGGGCGCATTGCCGGCAACCGCAAACGCGGCAGCGCGCGACCGGAACCGTTGCAGGGGTTGCGGCAGTTGCGCGTTTGAGACCAACAACGTGGCAGCCGGGGCCGGACCTTGGGCATCAAGCTTTGGTTTGACGCGGGCAAACGCCTGAAACAACACGGGTGCCGCCAGTTCAGCGCCAAACACGCCCGGAACCGGCGTGCCATCGGCCCGGCCCATCCACACGCCGATGACATGCCGCCCGTCGAACCCGATGGCCCATGCGTCGCGGTGGCCATAGCTGGTGCCGGTCTTGTAGGCCAGTCGGTTGCTGGGCGCGCCGGGCGGTGGCGCAAGCCCGGCCAGAATATCACCCACCTGCCATGCACTAGTCGCGCCAAGGATGCGTTGGCCTTCGTCGCGCGTGCCTGCCAGCCGATGCGTCAGTGGCAAGGACACGCCACCGCGCGCAATGGCGGCGTAAAGCTGAACCATGTCTTCCAGACTGACGCCGATGCCGCCCAAGCCTACGGCAAGCCCCGGCTGATCACCGGGGATCACACCCTGCACCCCGGCTTTGTCGAGCGTCGCCAGCAGTTTGGCCGGGCCAATGGAATCCAGCAGTTGCACTACCGGCAGGTTCAGCGACAGCTGTAGCGCCTCACGCGCGCGGATGGTGCCGCGAAACTGGCGGTCAAAGTTTTGCGGCGCATAGCCGGAAAAACTCATGGGTTTGTCGTCGATCAGCGTCTCGGGGTGGGCAAGGCCCTGATCAAACGCAAGGCCGTAGATCAGCGGCTTGAGCGTTGAGCCCGGAGAGCGCAAGGCCTGCGTCATGTCGACATAGCCCGCGCGCATATCCTCGGTATAGCTGGCCGACCCGACCGAGGCGATCACCTCGCCCGAGGCATGATCGGCCACCATGATCGCCACTTGCAGCCGCTCACCCTGGCCCGCCACGACGTCCTTTGCCAAAGCCTCCAGCTGGCGCTGAATGCTTGCATCAAGCGTCAGCTGATGCCGCAAGGCAACCGGGTCTTCTTTCAGCGCACGGTCTGCCAGATGCGCAGCCATGGCCGGAAAGGGCCGCCGCTCATGCGGCACTGTTTCGGTCAGGGCACCACTGGCCTGTTGTGCGTCCAGAATGCCGTCGCGCACCGCGCGGTCCAGCACCCGCGCCCGCGCAGCAACCGCGCGGTCATGGTTGCGGTCAGGGCGCCGCGATCCGGGGGCCTGTGGAATGGCCACCAGCAGGGCAGCCTCGGCCGGGGTCAAGCGTTTGGGTTCCTTGCCGAAATAGGCGAATGACGCTGCGCGCACGCCTTCCAGATTGCCACCGAACGGGGCCAGATGCAGGTAAAGGTCTAGGATCTGATCCTTGCCTAGCCGTCGTTCCAGCGCCCATGCCACCCGCATCTGGCGCAGCTTGCCCCCGACCTTGCCGGTCCCGCTCTCCTCCAGCAGACGCGCGACCTGCATCGTCAGGGTCGATCCACCCGAGATAACGCGCCCGTTCAGCGCCGCCTGCACCATGGCGCGGGCCATAGAGCGCAGATCAACGCCACCATGGCTGCGAAAACGCTTGTCCTCATAGGCGAGCAGCATGTTGACGTAATCGGCATCCACCGCGCCGCCATCCACCGCCATCCGCCACCGACCGTCCGACACGGTATAGGCCCGCAGCAAGGTGCCCCCACGGTCCACCACCTCGACCGAGGTTTCGACCGACAGTGGCGGCAGGATCGTGGCATTGACCCATTGGTCCCAGCCATCGCGGCCCATCGCGGCGGCCCAAAGGCCCGCCGCCAAGACAAAGGCGTAACGGGTGCGCATCACTCGGTAATCGTGATGCGCCCGGTGTCGCTGCGCGCGCGGAAGTTCGGGCGATACATATCCTCGACCGATGCTGCCGGGTGATGGAACACCCCCGGCGACACTGCCCGCACCACATAGGCCAGCCGGAAGCTGCCATTGTCGAACCGGTCAATTGCGGTCAGGAAACGGTCCTGCCGGAATTCGCTGTGCGCCACTTCTTCTTCCAGCGACAGCCACGACAGGTTTTCCAGCGACCCGCCCGTCATCAGGTTCGGGTTGTCGATCTCGAACCCGGCTGGCAACGGATCGTTGACCATCAGCCGCGCCTCGCCCGAGCCAAAGGGCGTGACCTCCAGCACCGTCACAAGCCGCGTGCCGACGGTAAGCCCGTCAAGCGAGGCGGCCTGACCCTCCAGCGTGTAATAGGTGCGCGTGATGGCGTAGCCGTTGCCACCCGCAGGCTCGGGTTCTGACGGCACGCCATAGGTGGTCAGCGTCAGTTGTGTTTCGGACGTTCCCGTATTTGCCACGCTGACCGGAGCCGATGCGGAATCCAGCACCTTGACCATCGGCCCTGTTGCCGGTTGCCCGTCAATCAGGATGCCTTCTGTACCCGGACGGTCGATCAGCGCATTGGTGGCCATCAGGGCCCAAGTCGCCTCTTGCGTCGACAAAGCATCGATGTTGGTCGAAATGCGCGATGTCAGCACGTCACGGTCGACAACCTGCGTTCCGGATTCCACGGCCAAGGTCAGCAGGGCAGCGGCATCGCGGTAATTGGTGCCATAATCCGCACGGAACAGCTGCGCGGTTTCTGTGGCCAACAGCGCATTCACCCGTGCTGCCGCCCGGCCAAACATCGCATCCGCGCGCGCCTGATCGCCATAGCTGGCAAGGGCTGCGCCAAGCTGCGCCTGTGCAAGGGCGGTGCGGAAGGCATCCCCCTTCACATCGGCAAAGTAGCGCAGATCGCCGATGGCAGCCGCGCCTTCCCGCGCCAGAACCATCAGCGCATAAGCCAGATCTTCGCCGCCGCCATTGGCATTGCCATCGAAATCAGGCGCAAAGTTCACCTGATTGCGCAAGTTGTCCAGCGCCTGCCGGAACGCCACATCCGGCACCGCAAAGCCTTGGGCGCGGGCACGCGACAGGAAGTCTGTCACATAGGCGTCAAGCCACATGTCGCCATCGCCCGGACCCCACAGGCCAAAGGCCCCCGAGGCACCCTGATTGGTCAGAATCTCGGCCACGGCCTGTTCAATCCGCGCACGGATGTTGTCGGCGCCCTTGATGTCCATCGCTTGCGCGACCTCATCAAAGTAAAGCAACGGCATTGCCTTGGATGTGATCTGTTCGGTGCAGCCATAGGGGTAGCGGTCCAGCGCGGCCAACAGTCCCGGTGCATTGATCCGCGCCAGCGGCCCCACCGTGATCGTGGCCTTGGCCGAGCCCGAAACCAGCCCGACAAAGGCGTTCTGATCAAATGTCAGCGTCTGCCCCGCCGCCAACGTCAGCCGCGAGGTGCGGGAAACTTCGGGGTCATTGGTCTGCACCGGAATGGTCAGCGTCTTTTTCAGCTGCTTGCCATCGGGCGTGGTCAAAGCGACCTCGACCGTATGGATGCCGGTGGTATCTGCCGTGAATGGCACCGCAAAGACGGCCTTGCCCTTTTCGGTCAGATCAAAGCCCGAGGGGACATCGCCAAGAGTGACGCCCTTGCCCACCACATCCAGCCCCATCCGGCCCGAAGGTCCGGTGGCATGGACGATTTCCAAAAGCAGGCGGCTTTCATCGCCCGGTGACATGAAGCGTGGCAAGCTTGCCGTCACCACAACCGGGTCACGCACCAGCACGTCAGCCTCGGCCTGACCCACACCCTTGGCTGACCAGACGACCGCCATCACCTTGACCGTGCCATTGAACGACGGCAGGTCAAACGACGCGCGGGCATAGCCATCGGCACCGATCTGCACGGGGCCGGTGAAATAGGCGACCAGTTCTTCCGTGGGCGGCGGGGCTTGTAGCTTGGCCTGCGCGCCGGCGTCACCGCCAGAGCGGACTTGACCTTCGGCCCCGTTCAGCCCGTCAATCAGGCGGCCATAAACGTCGCGGATACCCACCCCAAGCTTGCGCTGACCAAAGTAGTGGCCCGCCGGATCGGGTGATTTGAAGCCGGTCAGGTTCAGGATGCCCTGATCCACTGCCGCAATCGTGGCCCAGGCTTGATCGCCCGGCGCTAGACCATCGACCTTTACCGCAATCTCCATCGGGCCACGGGGCGCTGCTTCGGCGGCTGTTTCAATCGTGGCTGTCAGCTTGCGCGCACCGGGGTCAATCGCCGCATGGGCAAGGCCAAGCGCACGCGCCGGGTTGCGCCCTGCGGCAATATCCATCGGGCGCAGCACGGTTGCGGTGACGTAAACGCCGGCACCCCAGTCATCGGTCACGTCCAGCGTCACCAGATTTTCGCCCTCGGTCACCTCGACCGCCTGCATGGCGACCAGACGGTTCGACAGCACTGTCACAAGGGCAGTGCCTGCCGCGCGGGGAACAATCCGCAGCGTGGCCTTGTCACCGGATTTGTAGGCCGGTTTGTCCAGCGACAGCTCTAGCGTGTCGGGCGTCGATGACACATCGGCGGGGGCATACCAGCCCGCATAGAACGTGGTGGAGGTGGCGGCATAAATGCCATCGGACCGTTCCACGCGCAGCTCATATTCACCCCATTGCACGGGGGCCGAAATCTCGACCGGGGTAGAACCAAGGTCGGCCGACCCTTCGGCCACGATGGACCGCGACGATACCGGTTCCCAATTCCACGAGCCATAGGCCTGATACCACTGATATTCTGTCTCGATCCGGGTCAGAACCCAGTCGACCTTCATGGCGGTTGGTTGCGTGTTCGCATCTAGCCCGATCAGGCTGAACCGGGCCTCGGTGCCTTCGGCGACAACGTCCTCGAACATCGGTTTGATGCCGACCAAGGCCGATGACGGCGCCAGCAGTTTTGTCACCTGACGCTCGACCGGGCGGCCCGACCCTTCGGCCACGCGCACGGTAAAGCGGGCCTCCAGCGGGCGCTGCGGGTCCTCGACCTCGGGCAGGGCGGGGAACAGCACAAGGCTGCCATCCTCCAGCGTGCGTTCACCGCTGAAGCTTTCCATACGGGCATCAAACGGCTCGTCATGCAGCCCAAAGACGTAACCGGGGAAGCCGGCCACTTCTTTGGCGGCGCGCAGCAGCACTTCGCCCTCAACCGCCAGATCAGCCCCCGGTGCGCCGAACAGATAGCGCGCATCGACCATCAGCTTGGGAAACTCGCCCAGTCGTACCGGGTCATCCGGCATCGTCAGTGTGAAATCGATCCGTTCGGGCAGGAAATCCTCGACCAGAAAGGTTTTCGACGTCAAAGGTGCTGCCTCAAGATCGGCCAGCACCTCAAGCCGCCAGACACCACGTGGCGCGCTGCCTGCAATGGGCATCGAGAATACATGCCCACCTGCGCCCGCATCTTCGACCAGCGCGCGCGAGTATTCCACGCCATCGGGGCGCTTCAGAATGGCAGTCAAGGGCAGGCCCAGCACGGCTTCGGCCTTGGTGTCACGGGCAAGGGCCGTGGCATAGACCGTCTCACCCGCGCGATAGGCGCCACGGTCCGTTGTCAGGAACACGTCCACCGGCGGGGCAGGTTCGCGGCCTTCGACGCCGCGGTCAGACAGATCAAATTCGGGGTCGGTCAGCGACAGGAAGGCCACATCATCGGCCCCCTGACGGGCAACGATCATGGCCGGCGACTGCCCGCCCGTGCCACGCGTCAGGCCCGCGTCAAACCGTGCATAGCCCATCGCATCGGTGCTGGCCGTGGCCAGAATGTCGTTCGACGTGGACAGAAGTTCAACGCTGACACCTTCCTTTGCGGCGGCTGTGCCAAGGCTGCGGACAAACACATGCAGGCCATCGACACCGCTCATGGTGGTCAGGCCAAGGTCGGTCACCACAAACCATTGCCACGCGGCGGCCACCTCATAGGGGTCTTCGCCCGGAACGGCGGCCTTGAGGGCATAGACACCTGCAGGCTGACCCTTCAGCGCGTCACTCATCGGCAGGCGGGTGGTGACATCCTTGTTGACGTCAACACCGACTGTTGCGGTGCCCTTCCAGACCTGCGTGCCGACCTGCCCGTTGAAGTCGGCCTCCTGCCATTCGGCCATAGGCTGGCTGAAGTAGTTGTTCTGCAAGGTCCGCAGCAGGTTGCGGTCCGTCACGCGATAGAGCGTCAGGTCCAGCGCGCTGGTGTTGACCGTATCGACCGGAACAAAGGCGGCATCGCCCTTGGGCAACACATAGGCCCGTCCGGGGAACCGCACGCCCGCCGCTCGGTCACGCACATAGGCGGTGATCGGCACAGACTTGGCCATGCTTTGCCCGTCTGCTGCGGGCAGACCTTCGCGGAAGGTCACGGTATACCGCCCGCCGTGGCTCAGCCCCTCGACGCACAGGTTGCGCCAGCCATCCGACGTGACAGTCAGACCCGATTCGGGCAATTGCACGAAAGTTTCGTAGTCCACCCCCGATTTGACAAGGTCTTCGGAGAAGGTCACGCACAGGCGCGGGCGGATGCTGTCAGCCTGCACCTGATTTTCCGTAATCCGGAACCCGTATTTGCCGATGGCAACATCCAGCAAAGCCGAGGTATCGTCGCGTGGCGTCAGCGATTGGGCCAGACGCAGGGCCTGCACCGTATCGCGGCCACGGCCAACCTTTTCAAGACCTTCGCCCATGGTCACCAAAATGGTGTGGCGCAGGGCGGGGTTATCGGCACGCAGATAGGCGTTGATCGCGGCCTTCACGGCGCGGTCGTTATAGGCCCCCTGATTGCCCCCGGCGTTTGCGGCGGCCAGCAGCAACAGGCGCGCATACTCCGCCCAGTCCGCCGCAGAATCAGAGCGGTTCAGCCCGGCGCCGGCAAAGCGCATTGCGGCATCATAATCGCCACGTCCTTCGGCTTCGGTTGCTGACTGGAAATGCTCTTCCGCGGTCAGGTCATTGGTCACATGTGTCCGGGCCAGCGATTCGGCCACACCGACGATATCGGTGAACTCATAGTCTGCGATAAACGCCAACTCGGCCCTGCGCGTGCGGGCCAGCGTCTCACGCGCGGCGGTGGAGGTCAGGACGTCGGCCGAAACAGCCCCGGGAAAGGGTTGCGCAGCACCCGGTTCGGCCTTGGGAAAGCATGAGCCGTTCTTCGTGTTGAAGGTAAAGGCCGTGCAACGCGCGTTGGTCAGACAGGCCTTTTCGCAAGACTCCAGAGTGGTGTCAAAGATCGAGGCGATATCGCCGCCCGGACGGTCGACGTTCTGTGACATGACCAGTCGTTTCGCTGGTACCAGAGGCCCTTCTTGCGCCCAGCCTGGCACTGCCAAAACCAGTGAAACCGCCAAAGCCGAAAACAGTCCGCGCATGGAAAGGCCCTTCTGCAAATTGTGCCCTATCGTGGCACGCCTCGGGGGGCACACGCAAGTATTGCCACGGTCGGGCTTCCCTCTGCCACGTTAAGATGGCGTTCAGTTTGTTTCCGGTATGTTCCGCCAAAGTCTCGCCGCAGGAAGCGACGCTGGCAGGTGGTTTTGGCATGGAACTGGCAGAAAAGCTGGCAAAGGAACGGCGGGCACGTCTTGCGGCAGAACGCCTGCTGGAACAAAAGCAGCGTGAGCTTTTCGCGGCCAACGAAAAGCTGGCCATGCACGCCCGCGCCCTTTCCGTACAAATAGTTGAGCAGCGTTCCGTCGCGCGGGAAGCCAAGTCCGAGGCTGAGGCGCTAAAGGGTCAGAACGCCCGGTTTCTGACAGATCTGGAACGTGCCCATACGGCTGCGGTGATGGCCGAACGCCGTTTGTGGGATTCCATCGACACCATCCGCGATGGCTTTGCCGTCTTTGATTCATCGCAGACTCTGGCCGCCGCCAACCGGGCCTATCTGCGCGCTTTCGACGGGATGGCTGTTCCCTTGGGAACACCCTACGCCGCCATCCTTCGCCTTGCGGCTGAAAGCGGGCTGGTGCTCTTGGGCGATACCCCGCCCGAAGACTGGATCGCCTCCATGCTGGCGCGTTGGGACGAAGACCCCATTGCCCCCGTCGTGGTCCAGTTCCGCAATGGCAATTACGTGCGTCTGGTCGACCGCCGCGCCCGCGATGGCGACATGGTCAGCCTCGCGCTCGACATCACCGAACAGATGCGGATCTGGGCCGCGATCGAGGCGGTGCCCGATGGATTTGTGCTTTTTGACAGGGAGGACAGGCTGTTGACCTGCAACCAACGCTTTCGCGAAATCTATGCCGATAGCGCCGCCGCCATCGTGCCGGGCGCCACGTTCGAGTCCATCCTGAAATTCGGGCTGGAGCGCGGGCAATATGCCGATGCCATCGGGCAAGAGGCGGAGTGGCTGTCTGAACGGATCAGGCAGCACCGCAACCCCGAAGGGTCGCTGGAACAGCGGCTTGGCAATGGCCGCTGGCTGCGGGTTCTGGAACAGCCCACCCCCGATGGCGGCCGTGTCGGGCTGCGTGTGGACATCACCGAACTGAAGGAGCAACAGGCCGCACTGGAAGCGGCACGCTTGCAAGCAGAGGCGGCAAACCGCGCAAAATCGGCTTTTCTGGCGAACATGAGCCATGAAATCCGCACCCCCATGAACGGTGTGGTCGGCATGGCAGAATTGCTCTGTGACACGGCACTGACCGAAGAACAGCGCCTGTTTGCTGAAACCATCCGATCTTCGGGTGAGGCGCTTTTGGTAATCATCAATGACATCCTCGACTACTCCAAGATCGAGGCGGAACGCCTGACGCTGCACCCCGAACCCTTTGATCTGGAACGCACGATCCATGAGGTGACGATGCTGTTGCAGCCGCGCGCGCGTGCCAAGGGCATTGATCTGATGATTGACTACGACATGTTCCTGCCAACCCGTTACGTCGGCGATCCGGGGCGCGTGCGGCAGGTGTTGACCAACCTGATCGGAAATGCGGTCAAGTTTACCGAAACCGGCCATGTTCTGGTGCGTGTCGTGGGGCTGGAGGCGGACGTCGCGCGCCACCAGTTGCACGTCACCGTCGAAGACACCGGAATCGGGATTGCGCCAGAAAACCTTGACCACATCTTTGGCGAGTTCAATCAGGTGGAAAGCCAGCAGAACCGCAAGTTCGAAGGCACCGGTCTTGGCCTGACCATCACCCGCCGCCTGATCGATCTGATGCAGGGCTCCGTCTGGGTTGACAGCGAAGTGGGGCGAGGGTCCTGCTTTGGGTTCAAGATCACCTTGCCTGTGGCCGAGGGCGAAGGGCAGGCCCATGCTCCGATCACCATTCGCCGCGCGCTGGTCGTGGATGACCAGTTCATCAACCGCACGATCCTGGAGCGGCAACTGACCCCTCATGGTATTGCGGTGACGCTGTGCCGGTCGGGTTCCGATGCGCTGGAACAACTGGTCCTGAATCCGGGGTTTGATGTGATCCTGACAGACCACGACATGCCAGAAATGGATGGGCTGACCTTTGCCCGTCTGGTGCGGGCGCAGGGCGTGCGCGCGCCGATTGTCATGCTGTCATCGAACCCCACCGTCGCCCGCGATCAGGGCGGCGATGCTTCCCTTGCGGCCATTTTGCAAAAACCGGTGCTGCGGTCTGATCTTTATCGTCACCTTCAGGCGATTTCGTACCCTGCTGTGCCAGTAGCGCGGCTCCCCGTCACGCCAAGCCCCGCCCGCCGCCTGATGCGGGTTCTGGCGGCCGAGGATAACCGCACCAACCAGCTTGTCTTTCGCAAGATGGTCAAGGATTGCGGGATCGAGCTTGAATTTGCCAACAACGGCCGCGAGGCGGTTGAGATGTTCGTCAGTTGGAAGCCGGACCTGATTTTCATGGATATTTCGATGCCCGAAATGGATGGTCGCGAAGCCGCATCCGCCATCCGCGAGATCGAGGCAGGCCGAAGCCGCGTTCCCATCGTTGCGCTCACCGCACATGCAATGGAAGGCGACAGTGCCAGCATCCTTGCCGCCGGGCTTGACCGCTACATGACCAAGCCGCTGCGCAAATCGGCCATTACCGCCGCGATGGAAGAGTTCTGCCCGCCAGGGGTGCGCCCGCTCACCGTAATCGCGGACGCGGCTATGCCGCCTTCGCGCTAGGTTCGGCGCGGGTAAACACCGGCCGGTCATCCTGCGACAGTTCGGCCCGATAGGCATAGCCGTCAAAGTCAAACCCGCGCAGATCCGTGGCGCTGGTCAGGCGGTGTTCACAGATGAACCGCGCCATCGCACCACGGGCCTTTTTGGCCCAAAAGCTGACCACCTTGGCCGACCCGTCGCGCTCTTCCAGAAACGTCGGCGTGACCACGCGCAGCTTCAGCGCCTTTGTCTGCACGGCGGAAAAATACTCGACCGACGCGCAGTTCACCAAAACCTGCGATCTTTGCTGCTGGCCCAGATCGTTCAGTGCCTGTGCGATCTTTCTCCCCCAGAAGGCATAAAGATCGGGGCCTTTAGGGTTGGCCAGTTTGCTGCCCATTTCCAGCCGATACGCCTGAATGGCATCAAAGGGCCGGAGCAGACCATACAGGCCCGACAGGATCCGCAAATGCCCTGCGGCCCATGTCAGCGCATCGGGCGAAAGGGTGCGGGCCTGCAATCCGGCATAGGTATCGCCCGCAAAGCAATGCACGGCCGCAAAACTTGCTCCCAGTGCAGGGGTGGCATGAAAAGCGGCGAAACGGTCGCGGTTCAGGCGTGCCAGCGGCTCGGATATGGACATCAGCGCTTGCAGGTCAGCGACCGAAAGCTTCTTGGCCAGCCGTGCCAGTTTCATCGCATCACCGGCAAACATCGGTTCGGTCAGGTCATGCCCTTGGGGCAATTCACGCAGCGTTTCATCCAGCTTTTTGGCGGGGGAAATCACACAAAGCATCAGGCACCTCTTTCGCCGCACAAGATATGGTGGCATCGCGGGTTGTCCAGCCTTGGGCAAACCAACTCAGGCAGAGCGCAGCACATCCAGAAACGCCGGACCAAAACGTTCGATCTTGGCGGGGCCAAGGTCCCCGATGCGATCCAGTTCCGACAAGGTCGATGGCCGGGCCTCGGCAATCTTGCGCAAGACTCCGGGTGACAGGCTCATGGGTTTGCCGGTGCCATCTTCGCCCCGCGCAAGGGTCAACTGCACCTCGGACAATCGGTCATAAACGGCTCCTGCATCGCGCCCAACAAGCCGCATGCGGGCGGGATGAACCCCCTCGGCGGCACCTGTGATGACCTCAAGAAACGCCGCGCCGTAGCTTTCCAGCTTTTTCGCACCAACCCCGGTGATCTGCGCCATCTGGTCCAGCGTGGCAGGCCGCCGCTCTGCCATTTCAATCAGCGTGCGGTCAGGAAAGATGACATAGGCCGGCACAGCCGCCCGTTCCGCCAAGGCCCGCCGCTTTGCCTTCAGCGCCGACAAAAGTGGCGCGTCATCCTCGCTGACCAAGGCCTTGACCGCCACCCGGGACACTGCCGCCTGAATCGTATCGCGCCGCAAGGTGATGCTTTGCTCGCCGCGCAGGATCGGGCGGGCCCCGTCGGTCATCCGCAGGGCGCCAAAACGGTCTGGATCGGGGCGCACCAGATCGCGCCCCATCATCTGGCGAAACACCGCACCCCACGCGGGCTTTGACAGATCGCGCCCGACGGCAAAGGTGGGCAGGCTGTCATGCCCCTTTTCGCGCACCTTGCTGGTGGCGTTTCCAGTCAGGATATCAATCAGATGGCCCGCACCGAACCATTCGCCAGTGCGAAGGATCGCCGACAAGGCTTTGCGCACGGCTTCGGTTGCATCGAACACTTCGACCGGCGAGTCGCACATGTCGCAATTGCCGCAGGGGTCCGACGCCTCGCCGAAATAGCCCAACAGCACCTGCCGCCGACACCCCATCGCCTCGGCCAGTCCCAGAAGCGCGTTCAGACGGGCATGGTCGGCAGCCTTGCGGTCAGGGGGGGCCGCACCTTCGTCGATCTGGCTGCGGCGCAGGCGAATATCATCGGGGCCATAAAGCGTCAGGGTTTCCGCCGCCGCGCCATCACGGCCGCCGCGCCCGATTTCCTGATAATAGGCCTCGATGGATTTGGGAAGATCGGCATGGGCGACCCAGCGGATATCGGGCTTGTCGATCCCCATGCCAAAGGCGACCGTGGCCACGACGATCAGCCCATCTTCCTGCTGAAACCGGATTTCGACGCGGCGGCGGTCTTCGGCCTCCATCCCGCCGTGATAGTGGCAGGCACTGTGGCCCGCCTCGCGCAGCGCCTGTGCCAGCACTTCGGTGCGCGCCCGCGCCGAGGTATAGACGATGCCGGACTGCCCTTTTCGCGCCGCGGCAAAGCGCAGGATCTGTTCGCGCGGCTTGTCCTTGACGGCAAAGGCCAGATGAATATTCGGCCGGTCAAAACCACGCAGAAAGGTTGCGGGCGGGGTGCCGTTGAACAGTCGCGCCACAATTTCGGCGCGGGTTTCTTCGTCGGCCGTGGCGGTAAAGGCTGCGACAGGCACGTTCAGGCTGCGGCGCAATTCCCCGATACGCAGGTAATCCGGCCGGAAATCATGCCCCCATTGCGAAACGCAATGCGCCTCATCCACTGCAATCAGGGTGCACCGCGCCCTTTTCAGCAAGGCCACCGCCCCACCCGAGGCAAGCCGCTCGGGTGCCATGTACAAAAGCTTCAGCCGACCTTCGTCGATGGCTGAAAAGACGGCCTCTGTCTCTTCGTCGGTGTTGCCCGAAGTGAGTGCCCCCGCCTCGACACCCGCTTCGCGCAAGGACCGGACCTGATCGCGCATCAGGGCAATCAGCGGCGAAATGACGACCGTCACCCCATCGCGGCACAAGGCAGGTATCTGGAAACACAGCGATTTGCCGCCACCCGTTGGCATGATGGCCAGCGTATCCCGCCCGGCCATCACGGCCTGAACAATCTCTTCCTGACCGGGCCGAAACCCGGAAAATCCAAAGACCTGTGACAGAAGATGATGGGGGTCTTTCATGGCCGCTTTGAATCAGGGTGGGCGGGCCAAGAACGGCCCGGCACAGCGAAGGGGAAGAAGGGCTTAGTAGAAGGCTGCCGCATTGTTGATCAGAACGATCCGCAGGGCATAGACGGCCAGCAGAACCAGCAGGGGCGCCAGATCAAGCCCGCCCATGTTCGGCAAGACTGACCGGACCCGCGAGTAAACCGGTTCCAGAAGGCGGTTCAGACCATCCCAGATCTGCGCCACAAGCGGCTGGCGCAGGTTGAGAACCTGAAAGTTGATCAGCCAGCTCATGATGATATGGGCAAGGATGATCCACTGGATGATGTCGAGAATCAGGAGCAGTATTTGAAGAAGCGAGGTCATCGGGCCTCCGGTGGCTGATGGGTCTGGTTGGCGCGTCGGCACAAGGGGTTGTGGTAGTGGTATCCTGCGGCCCCCACAAGGGCAACTGCCTTCCGTCGCGTCGCGCTTGACGTTAACGTCAAGTCAAGGCAGGGGTGGCACGTCAACCAGAGGTCGCGCATGTATCCTTATGCCCGAATGTTCAAGGAACTGTGGAAGTTCCGCAATGCCCCGAAGCTGGGCCTTTTCGACATGCATGTCAGCCATCACATCTGCTGGCCATGGGATATCGACCCATGGATGGAGTTGAATAATGGCCGCACCCTGACGCTGTTTGATCTGGGCCGCATACCGATGGGGCGGCGGATGGGGCTGGACCATATTCTCAAGGCGAAAGGCTGGGGGCTGGCGGTTGCCGGAAACTCAACCCGCTATCGCAAACGGGTACGGATGTTTGACCGGCTTGAAATGCGGACTCACCTTTTGGGCTGGGATGCGCGGTTCCTGTACATGGAGCAATCCATGTGGAAAGGGGAGGAATGCACCTCGCACATCCTGATCAGGTCTGCCGTGACGTCAAAAGCTGGCATCGTCAGCCCCGCCGAAATGGCCGTTGCCTGCGGTTACGCGACACAAAGCCCCGCCTTGCCGGATTGGGTTCAGCAGTGGATCAGCGCCGATGCCAGCCGCCCGTGGCCGCCGCAGATGTAGGCGGCATTCCCGCCCGATGACCGCCACACCTTGCGCGCCCGGCGTTTTTGCGGCTTGATCCAGCCAAAGGCCGAAGAGTGCCTGACATGAGGGGCGGCATGGATAACAGCAAGAAGCGCATCTGGGGCTGGTATTTCTTTGACTGGGCCAGCCAACCCTACAACACCCTGCTGCTGACCTTCATCTTTGGCCCCTACGTCGTGTCGGTGGTCAAGGACGGGTCTGCCGCACAGGCCATCTGGGGCTATGGCATCGGTGCGGCGGGGCTTATGATCGCCGTTCTTTCGCCGCTCTTGGGCGCTGTGGCCGACCGTTCAGGCGGGCGCATGGCCTTTATCTGGATTTTCTCGGCGCTTTACGTGATCGGGGCGTGGGGCCTGTGGTTTTCGGCCCCCGAAAGCTTCGATGTATGGCAGGTGATGATCTTCTTCTGCATCGGCCTGATCGGGATGGAGTTTGCGACCACCTTCACCAATGCCATGTTGCCGGACCTTGCCTCGAAAGAGGACATGGGCCGCGTGTCTGGTTCGGGCTGGGCCTTTGGATATCTGGGTGGTGTGGTGTCGCTGATTATCATGCTGGTGCTTTTGGCCGAAGGCAGCAGCGGCAAGACACTGATCGGGATTGACCCGATCTTTGGGCTGGATGCCGCAACCCGTGAGGGCACCCGTGCCGTGGGGCCGTTGACCGCGATCTGGTTTGCCGTGTTCATGATCCCGTTCTTTCTGTGGGTGCGCGAACCACGCCGGACCGATACGGTCGGCATTGGCCGCGCGGTGCGCGAGGCCTGGCCGGAACTAAGGGCCACCCTGGCGGCGCTGCCGCGCAACCCCAGCCTTTTTGCCTATCTGGGCTCGTCCATGTTCTACCGCGACGCGCTGAACGGCATGTACACCTTTGGCGGCATTTATGCGGCGGGCGTTCTGGGGTGGAGCGTGACGCAAGTTGGCATCTTTGGCATTCTAGCCGCCGTGACTGGGGCCATTTTCGCATGGATCGGGGGCAAGGCGGATAGCCGGTTCGGGCCAAAGCCTGTCATCATCCTGAACGTCATCGTGCTGTCTGCAGTGGCTTTGGGCGTGGTCTTTGTCAGCCGGGAAGCGGTTTTCGGCATGCCGGTCGCGGCGGACAGTTCGCTTCCCGACATTGCGTTCTATGTGTTGGGCGCGTTGATCGGGGCGGGCGGCGGATCGTTGCAGTCATCAAGCCGCACCATGATGGTCCGGCAGGCCTCTCCAGAAAAGATGACCGAGGCGTTTGGACTTTACGCTCTTGCCGGAAAAGCGACCTCTTTCATCGCGCCGCTGTCTATTGGTGTGGCAACCGACCTGACCGGAAGCCAGCAACTTGGCGTGAGCCCGGTCGTCGGGCTGTTCCTTATCGGGTTGGTTCTGCTAATCTGGGTAAAACCTGATGGGGAGCAAGCCACGACATGATCAAAGCCTTGGTCCTTGCCGCCGCCCTGATTGTTCCAGCCACGGCGCAAGCGGAAAAACTGGCCAACAAGCTATTCGGCAGCTTTTCCGAACCCAGCCAGCAAGACCCGATGCCGATTGGCTCTTATGCCAAGGGCTGTGCCGCAGGTCTGATGGAGTTGCCGGAAACTGGGCCAAGCTGGCAGGCGATGCGCCTGTCGCGGGGGCGCAACTTTGGCCACCCCGAAATGATCGGCTTTCTGCAGGACCTGAGCCGCTCTGCACAACAGGTCGGCTGGGCCGGGCTTTATATTGGCGATATCAGCCAGCCGCGCGGTGGCCCCATGACATCAGGCCACGCCAGCCATCAGATCGGGCTGGATGCGGATATCTGGATGTTGCCGCCCAAGCGTCTGAACCTGAGCCGGGCACAGCGCGAAGACATCAGTTCCATTCCGGTGCGGTCGGCCGATCAAAAATCCGTCACGGAAAACTGGACGCCATCGCACCGCGCCCTGATGAAGGCGGCGGCGTCTGACCCGCGCGTGGACCGCATCTTCGTGGCGGCGGCGGTCAAGATCGAAATGTGCAAAACCGCCAAATCCGGCGACAAGAAGTGGTTACAGAAAATCCGCCCCGTGGCCGGGCACGACACGCATTTTCATGTGCGCCTGAAGTGCCCAAAGGGCGCGCGGCTGTGTGAAACGCAAACGCCCACTGTGGCCGATTTGTCCAAGGGCGGAAACGGGTGCGATGAAACCCTGACGTGGTGGGTCACTGATTACCTGAACCCGCCCAAAGGCACCAAGATACCCAAAGACCCTGACGCGCCGCGCAAACGTCACCCGCGCGAATTCACGATGGCGGACCTTCCCAAGCAATGCAAAGACGTTCTCGCCTCGCGCTAGCCGCGATGGCACTGCTGGCCCTTGGGCTGGAGGGAAGTGCAAACCCCCCACCGCCCGAAGGTTTCGTGGGTGCCATCCGCCTGACTGGTCCGGAGGAACAGTTCGGGGGATTTTCGGCCATCGAAATGGCAGACGACGGCATGTCCTTTGTCGCGCTCAGTGACCGCGGTGCGTTTGTTCAGGGCACGGTCGAACGTGATGCCACAGGGGCCATCGTTTCGGTAAGCACGGGCCCGCTTACCTATCTGAAATCGCATGAGGACGAGCGTCTGCGCGTGACCCGCAGCGACAGCGAAGGTCTGGCGCAGGCGCCGGATGGTTCGTTCTATGTGTCGTTCGAAGGCGCAACACGCGTCCTGCGCTATCCGACCGTTGATGGCCGTGCACAAAATCTGCCCGCGCCAAAGGTCTTTCGCAGCTATCCGCGCAACGCATCGTTTGAATCCGTTGCCGTCGATGCACAGGGCACGGTCTATACCATGCCGGAAGAGTTGACAGGCGGTTCACGCCTGCACCTGCTGACAGGTCCGCCGGGCAACGCGAATGGTCCCGCCTTTCCGATCTGGCGTTACCGCGACGGGAAGTGGACGCAGCCCTTTGATCTGCCCCGGCGCGAAAACTTTTTGCCCGTCGGGTCGGATTTCGGCCCCGATGGCCGCTTTTACGTGCTGGAACGCGAGTTTCATGGCCTGATCGGCTTTACCTCACGCATCCGCTCTTTCCGCGTCGCGGAGGACGGGTTGTCGGATGAAGAAGAGGTTCTTCGAACGCCCATCGGCCTGCAGGACAATATGGAAGGCCTGTCTGTCTGGCGCGATGCGGCTGGGGACATCCGGTTGACCATGATCACCGATGACAACTTTCTGCCGGTTCTGCGCAGCGAAATCGTCGAATACCGGCTTTCTGTGCCGGCGACGGGCAATTGACAGCCCAAGGCCATTAGGCTAGGCGCATTCGTCCCCGTCTTTGGGGCCCCGGCGCAGGCTGGGCAAGTCTCCGCGACCTTGCATAAAAAACGGAAAAAACGCAGATGCAAAAACTGATCCCTGGCATTCTTGCCATGGCCGCCGTTGTGGTGGCCTCGAACATCCTCGTCCAGTTCCTCTATGGCCAATGGCTGACGCTGGGCGCCTTTACCTATCCCTTCGCCTTTCTGGTTACAGACCTGACCAACCGCCTGCAGGGGGCTGCC
This sequence comes from Rhodobacter sp., assembly GCA_027484145.1. Lineage (GTDB taxonomy): Bacteria > Pseudomonadota > Alphaproteobacteria > Rhodobacterales > Rhodobacteraceae > Pseudotabrizicola. Next base: position 128,641 of record JAIXUH010000013.1, on the reverse strand, counting down.
GCCGCGCGCAAGGTGGTCGTTGTAGGCTTTCTGGTGGGGGTCGTCTGTTCGTTGATCGGCACCCAGATCATGGGCGAGTTCGGCCCCCTTGTGACCCTGCGTGTGGCGGTCGCCTCGGGGCTGGCCTTCCTGACCGCGCAACTGCTGGATATCGCCGTGTTCAACCGCTTTCGGCAGGGCAGTTGGTGGCGCGCACCACTGATTTCCACCCTTGCCGGCGCGTCGGTTGATACGGCGATCTTCTTCACAATCGCCTTTTCGGCGCAGCTCAGCTTTGTTGAGCCCGGCAATGACGTGTCTTGGGCGAATGAGGTGATCCCGCTTTTGGGGCATGGTCCGGACGCCCCCTTGTGGGTGTCACTTGCCGTTGCCGACTGGGGGATAAAGCTTTTGCTCGCTTTGGTGGCACTGGTGCCATTCCGTCTGATTGTTGCAAAGTTCGTGGCAAAGGTAGCGTAAAAAGATTTGACAGACACAAAATCTGTGTCAGGCTGACCATATCGGCAATCTTTTGAAAGGAGGTGATCCAGTGTCTAGAGTGATATTGGAGATAGGTGTCGGGACAGTCATGGGGCGTGTTTTCTAAGGGCAACCCTTTGGCAAACAGTTCTCTGATTGGGCTAGAGACCTAACTGGCCCATCTCCTCGAAACTCGGAAAGGGTCGCCGTACTCCGGCGCCCCTTTCTCTTTTGTGGCACCCCGTTTACCCTGCCTGACATGCTGCGCATCACCGACACCGTTTTCATTGCCGACTGGGAATTGTCCGAGTCCTTCACCCGCTCGCAAGGGCCGGGCGGGCAGAATGTGAACAAGGTGGAAACAGCGGTCGAACTGCGGTTCGAGGCAGAGCGTTCGCCCCACCTTTCCCCCTCGGTCAAGGCGCGGCTCAAGCGTCTGGCAGGGCGGCGCTGGACACTGGATGGCGCCATCGTGCTGCGCGCCGAAGAAACCCGCAGCCAGATCCGCAACCGTGAATTGGCGCGCGAACGGCTGGTCGAGATGATCCGCGAGGCGCTGATCCCCCCCAAGCGGCGTATCGCCACGAAACCCACCTATGGCAGCACCCTGCGCCGGCTGAAGGCGAAAACCGTGCGCGGTGACGTCAAGTCGGCACGTGGCAAAGTGGAGCCTGAAGAATGACCGAAACCTTTGCCGCCCGCCGGGCCCGCCTGATGGGGCCGAACGTGCCCACGTTTTATCGCAGCCCGGTGCATATCGTGCGCGGGCAGGGCGTCTGGCTGTGGGATGCCGACGGCAAGCGCTTTCTGGATTGCTATAACAACGTGGCGCATGTCGGGCATTGCCATCCCAAGGTGGTGGAGGCGATTGCCTCGCAAGCGGCCACGCTGAACACGCACACCCGCTATCACCATGATCTGGTGCTGGATTATATCGAGCAACTGACCGCAACCCTGTCGCACGGGGTCAGTCAGGCGATCATGGTCTGCACGGGGTCCGAGGCGAATGATCTGGCCCTGCGGATGGCGCAGGCTGTCACGGGCAAAACCGGGATTATCGCCACCGACAACACCTATCACGGCAACACGGCGGCGGTGAGCCAACTGTCCACCCGCAGGCCGCCCATCGGAGGGCGTGCGCCGAACGTGCGCCTTGTGCCCGCGCCGGATACGCTGAACCCATTGGGCGGTAACGCCGCGGCGCAACCACAGGCCTTTGCCGACAATGTCGCCCGCGCCATTGCCGAACTGGAAGCGGCGGGTTTTGGCTTTTCTGGCATCATGCTGTGCCCGGTCTTTGCCAACGAAGGACTGCCAGCCATGCAGGCGGGCTTTCTGGACCCGACCGTTGCCGTGGTGCGGGCGGCGGGCGGGCTGATCATGGCGGATGAAGTGCAGCCCGGCTTTGGCCGTGTGGGCAGCCATTTCTGGGGGCATGACTGGCTGGGCTTTGCCCCTGATATCGTGACCATCGGCAAGCCCATGGCCAATGGCCACCCCGTTGCTGCCTGCCTTGCGCGGCCCGATGTGATGGCGGCCTTTCGCGATGCCTTTGGCTATTTCAACACCTTCGGCGGCAATCCCGTCTCTGCCGCCGCCTGCCTTGCCACGCTGGCCGTGATCCGGGAGGAAGGGTTGCAGGAAAATGCTGCCACCACCAGCGCCTATATGCTGGACCGTTTAGGGGCGCTGCAACACCCGATGATCGCCAACGTGCGTGGGGCGGGCATGTTCTACGGGATCGAGTTTTTGAACGAAGACGGCACCCCGGCCAGTGATTTCGTCGGTGATCTGGTCGAAAAGATGGTCGCCCGTGGCTTCCTTTTGAATCGCATCGGTCGTGGGGCCAATACGCTGAAGATCCGCCCGCCGATGCCGTTTGGTCGGGCCGAGGCAGATTTGCTGGCCGATGCCCTGCAGGCCGCGCTGTCATGAGTCTGGATGAGGCGCGGGAAGCCGCCCGCCACTGGCGCGGGCAGGTGACGCGCCCGTTGAACCTGCGTGAAAACGAGGTGTGGCAGATCGAAACGGATGGTGGCCCGGCAGCACTGCGCCTGCACCGCCCCGGCTATCAATCGGCGGCGGCGATCCGGTCTGAGTTGTGGTGGTGCACGGAACTGGCACGGGCCGGGTTGCCCGTGGCGTCACCCCTTGTCGGGTCAGAGGGTGTTCTGATCCAGCTTTCAACGGGGCGGATGGCTTCGGTCGTCTCGTGGGTCAATGGTGTGGCCTTGGGGGCGGCGGGGGTGCCTTTGCCGGGGGCTGTGGCCGAACAGGCGGCGCTGCACCACGCCCTTGGGCGCCTGCTGGCCGAGGTGCACCGCGCCACAGCGCGCCTGACTCTGCCCGGCTGGTTCACCAGACCAAAGTGGGACCGCGAAGGCTTTGTTGGCGACGCGCCGTTCTGGGGCAGGTTCTGGGACCATCCGCAGCTTTCCCCACCAGATGAAGCCATCTTGCGCGCAGCGCGTTCTTGGCTGGATGCCTTTCTGCGCGCCCGGCCGGATGCGCCGTTGTCGTTGGTGCATGCCGATGTGCTGCGCGAGAATGTCTTTGTGAATGCGGGCGCGATCTCGTTGATCGATTTTGACGATTCCGGCTTTGGCTATCCGGCCTATGATCTTGGAACGGTCCTCAGCCAGAACCTGTATGAGCCCGGCTATGACCAGATTCGTGCAGCGCTGATCGAAGGCTATGGCATGGCCAACCCACGCGAGGTTGACGCCTTTACCCTTGCGCGCACGCTGGCCTCGGTCGGCTGGGCCGCGCCGCGCCTGCCGCCGGAAAGCCCGGTTCACGCCAGCCACATCCGCCGCGCGGTGATGATGGCGCAGCGGCTGATCTGACGCCCGCTGCGCTGCTGACCTGGCCTAGACCACCACCTCTATCGCGGCCTGTTCCCCCACGCCGAACACCCGCTTGTAGCGCTCGATCTGATCTGCCGGCCCCATCGCCTTTTTGGGGTTATCCGACAGCTTCACCGTGGGGTGCCCATCTGCGCTGATCGCCTTGCAGACAAGGCTGAACGGCGCCAAGGCATCGCCATGTGCCAAGCCACGGAAATCATTGGTCAGCATCGTGCCCCAGCCGAACGACACCTTCACCCGGCCCACGAACTGGCGGTGCAATTCCTCGATCTTGTCAGCATCCAGCCCGTCGGAAAAGATGACCAGCTTTTGTGTCGGGTCCTCGCCACGGTCTTTCCACCAGCGGATGGCGGTTTCTGCGCCCGTGGCCGGATCACCGGAATCGATCCTGATTCCAGTCCATTTGGCCAGCCATTCCGGCGCGCGGGCCAAAAAGCCCTTGGTGCCATAGGTATCGGGCAGCATGATCCGCAGATTGCCGTCATGCTCTTCATGCCAGTCGGCCAGCACCTGATATGGGGCCTGCGCCAGCGTGGCATCATCGGGGGCAAGCGCGGAATAGACCATCGGCAATTCATGCGCGTTGGTGCCAATCGCCTCAACCTCGCGGCGCATGGCGATCAGGCAGTTCGAGGTGCCGATGAACTTGCCCTCCAGCCCCTCCATCATCGCTTGCACCGCCCAGTCCTGCCACAGGAACGAATGCCGCCGCCGTGTGCCGAAATCGGCAATCTTCAACCCGTCGATCTTGCGCAGGCGGTCCACCTTCTCCCACAGCTTGGTCATGGCGCGGGCATAAAGCACCTGCAACTCGAACCGGCCCATCCGTTGCAGCACAGCGCGCGACCGCAATTCCATCAGCACCGAAAGCGCCGGAATTTCCCACAACATGACCTCGGGCCATTTGCCTTCGAACGTCAGCTCATACTGCCCATCATGCTTTTCCAGATGATAGGGCGGCAGTTGCAGCCCTTCGAACCATTCCATGAAATCGGGGCGGAACATCTGGCGCTTGCCATAGAATGTATTGCCGCGCAGCCATGTGCTTTCCCCGCGCGACAGGCGCAGACTGCGGACATGGTCCAGTTGTTCGCGCAATTCGCCTTCGTCAATCAATTCGGCCAGCCGCACCGACTGCGACCGGTTGATCAGGCTGAACGTGACCGTCGTATCGGGCTTGTTGCGAAAAATAGACTGGCACATCAGCAGCTTGTAAAAGTCTGTGTCGATCAGAGACCGCACAATCGGGTCAATTTTCCATTTGTGGTTATAAACCCGTGTCGCGATATCGACCAACTCAGTCCTCCAACCGCACGCCAGCCGCGCGCATCTTTTCCCGTGCGTCGGCCAGTGACCCGTTCAGGTCAATCGCCCGGCAGGCCCCCTCCAGAACCGTGGCGCCAAAGCCAAGGCGCGCCGCATCCATCGCGGAATACGCCACGCAATAGTCTGTCGCCAGCCCCACCAGCGTGATTTGTGTCACGCCGCGGGTTTTCAGATACCCTTCCAGCCCGGTCGGTGTGGTGCGGTCGTTTTCAAAAAAGGCGGAATAGCTGTCGATCTGGGCACGAAATCCCTTGCGGATGATCATCTGCGCGCGGTCGGTCAGCAGGGCGGCGTGGAACGCAACACCGGTGGTGCCCTGCACGCAATGGGTGGGCCACAGCACCTGCGGGCCATAGGGCATGTAGATCATCGAAAAGGGTGCCGCATCATGCATCGCCGCGAATGAGGCGTGGTGGGCGGGGTGAAAGTCCTGCGTCAGCACCACGGTGGCGAAATCGGCCATCAGGGCGTTGATCCGGGGAATGATCGCATCGCCATCCTCCACCGCAAGCGCACCACCGGGGCAGAAGTCATTCTGCACATCGATAACGATCAATGCTTCATGGTCTGGGCGCATCATCACCTTCCTCTGCCTGTCTTGTTCAAGTGGTAGGCAAGCCGCGTGGGGTGGTCAACGACCATGCATCAGATTTGTCACCAGCCCCCTTGTGGTGCTTGCCCGGCGCGCGCAACTCGCCTATGCCGCGCCCCATGCTGACCGTCGCCGCCCTGTATCACTTTACCCGTTTTGCCGACCCCGCCGCGTTGCGGGCGCCGCTGATGGATGTCTGCGCGCGGCAGGGGGTGAAAGGCTCGCTTCTTCTGGCAGCAGAAGGGATCAACGGCACCATTGCGGGCACGCGCGACGCGATTGATGCCGTGCTGGCCCATATCCGCAACCTGCCCGGCTGTGCCGATCTGGAGTGGAAGGAAAGCCCTGCGCCCGCCATGCCCTTTGGCCGCATGAAGGTAAAGCTCAAGCGTGAGATCGTGACCATGGGTGTGCCTGACGTCGACCCAAAGGCACGGGTTGGTCATTACGTCACCGCCGCCGACTGGAACGCCTTGATCAGCGCGCCGGATGTGGCGGTGATCGACACCCGCAATGACTATGAGGTGGCGATTGGTACCTTTCAGGGCGCGGTTGATCCGGGCACCCGTTCCTTCCGCGAATTTCCGCTGTGGTGGGCGCAGAACAAGGATCGCTTTCACAACAAGCGGATCGCCATGTTCTGCACCGGCGGCATCCGCTGTGAGAAATCGACGAATTATCTGATCAGTCAGGGTGTCGAGGATGTGTTCCACCTCAAGGGCGGTATCCTGAAGTACCTTGAGGATGTGCCCGCCGATCAAAGCATGTGGAATGGCGAATGCTTTGTATTCGATGCCCGCGTTTCGGTGGGACATGGCCTGCAACCGGGCCAGAACGAAAGCTGTGGCGCGTGCCGCCGCCCCGTCACGCCTGAGGATCGGCAGCACCCGGCCTTTGAAAAGGGTGTCTGCTGCCCGGCCTGTCAGAATGAATACACAGCCGATGACCGCGCGCGGTTTCGCGAACGCCAAAAGCAGATGGACCTGGCCGCTGCCCGGGGTGCGGTTCACTTGGGCGGCTAGGGCAAGTTTGTCAGCCGCCGCCGATCAGCACGCCCGCAGCAAAGACCAGCGCCCCGCCCAGCACGACCTGCAGCGCCGCGCGCAAAAAGGGTGTTTCCATAAAGCGGTTCTGAATCCACGCAATCGCCCACAACTCGACAAACACGACCGCAATGGCAATCGAAGTGGCTAGCCAGAAATCACCGATCAGATAGGGCAGCGCGTGCCCCATACCGCCAATGGTGGTCATCACGCCGCTGGCCAGCCCGCGCTTCCACGGGCTTCCCCGCCCCGACAGCACGCCATCGTCATGCGCGGCCTCGGTAAAGCCCATGGAAATGCCCGCGCCCACCGAGGCCGCTGTACCGACCAGAAACGTGGTCCATGTGTCTTGCGTGGCAAAAGCGGTGGCAAAGATCGGGGCCAGCGTGGAAACCGACCCATCCATCAACCCCGCAAGGCCCGGCTGAACCCAAGTCAGGATGAACTGCCGTTTGGCGGCGCGGGTTTCTTCGGCGGCGGCGTCGCTTTCGACATGGGTCGATACCAGATCTTCGGCCAGACGCTTGTGCCCGGCCTCGGCCGCCGCCAGATCACCCAGCAGTTTGCGCGTCGCGGCATCGGTCGTGCGTTGCGCGGCCTTCAGATAGAACGCCTCGGCCTGCCGTTCCATCGCCTCGGCCTCGGCGCGAATGGTGTCAAGGGTCAGGTTCTCGACCAGCCAGACCGGACGCCGCGCATAAAAGCCTGCCACATGCTCGCGCCGGAGCAGCGGGATGACCTCGCCGAACCGCGTCTGATGCAGCGCGATCAGCCGTTGTCGGTGGCCATCCTCTTCCACTGCCATCGCGTCAAAGATCGTGGCTGACGCGGCATAATCCGCCCGCAGACGCTGCGCATAGCTGCGGTAAATCCGGCCATCATCTTCTTCCGAAGAAATGGCAAGGGCCAGAACCTCTTGCTCGGACAGGTCAGAAAACCGGCGTCGGTTGGTTAAGGCGGACAGCATCGGACACCTACTTTGGAATCATTCTAAGTTAGTCAGTTTGGCGGGATTGGCAACCGTTTTGGTGGTGCCAGAAAGTGAACTGATGGGTTCAGTTTCTGCTTGCGAATCTGAACCGAACGGTTCACAAGTGATAATGAACCAAACAGTTCAGTTATAGGAGAGCCCCATGCGTGCCACAGCCTTGTCCCTTGCCCTGATTGTCGCGGCCTTTCCGGTGGCGGCGGGTGGCTTTGTGTTCGACCTGCCCAGCCTGACATGGCCCGAGGGTGACGTGACCACCTCGACCAAAGGGTGCGTTGCGCCTGCAGAACCGGCAACCACCGTGCAGCCTGCCTGCAAGTAATTGCAGACCCTGCGCTTTTGGATCGCTTGCGGGCGACGCGCGACCTGACCTATGCTTGTGTCAGGGGGTGCCATGACCGTTGTCTTGCAGCAAGCTGTCCGAAAGGGCCGAAAATTCGCGCAGGTGCTGGAAGGTGCCCGCGCTGTCTTTCTGCGTGACGGGTTCGACGGCGCGTCGGTGGATGACATCGCGCGCGAAGCCGGGGTCAGCAAGGCCACGCTTTACAGCTATTTCCCGGACAAGCGCCTGCTGTTCATGGAGGTGGCAAAAGCCGAATGCCGCCGTCAGGCAGATGAGGCGGAAGCCCTGATTGATGACACCGCGCCCGTCGCCATCGTGTTGCGCCTTGCGGCCGAACGGATCACGGATTTCGTGCTGTCAGACTTTGGCCAGCGGGTCTTTCGTATCTGCGTGGCGGAAAGCGATCGTTTCCCCGGCCTTGGACACGAGTTCTATCATTCGGGTCCGCTCCTGATCCGCGAAAGACTGGCCGAGTTTCTGCGCTGCGCGATGAACCGCGGCGAGGTGCAAATTGACGATGTCTATCTGGCGGCGGACCAGTTCATGCAACTGTGCAAGGCCGACCTGCACGAACGAATGATCTTCGGTATGGCCGATTGCTGCACCCCCCGCGACCGTCAACGCGTCATCGACGGCGCCGTCGCCATGTTCATGGCGCGGTATGGGGTGCGCTAGGACTTTAACCTGACACGCCGGGCATCGCTTGGCCCTTCGATGACGTAAAGATCAGGCTTAGACTGCAGATAGCTGCACCAAGTTTTCTTTCCGGTCTGAACCATCACAGCTTCCCCTTTCATCAGATTGCCGATGTCTTTCAGGGTCGTTTCGGTTTTCAGCTTGGCTCGGTTGCCCAAAAGGCTGCTTAGCCGTTCATCTACGGGGGTTCGCAGAATCGGTTGCGTGAGTGGTCTTGCCCTGACAGGTGCAGGCGGTTGCGGCTTACCGAACCTTTCAACGGCAAAGCCATTCTCTTTCAGATACATGATCAGCGGCTCGAAATCCTTGTCGTCCGAAATGATCAGAAATGACCTCGCGATTCCGCGCAGCGCAATATCAAGCGCGTCCACCACCAACTGCATGTCCGCACGATTCTTGCCAGATGCCGTGGTGCAATGCGTGGCCCGGAAGTGGGTCAATCCTGCCCAATCCACACACCGTGTCATGTCGCCATAGCTGCGCCTGACAAGAACGGAACCCAAGGTCGCCGCCTTGGCCTCCACCTGTGCGACCAGCGTTGCGGGCACGTTGTCGGCATCGACCAGAATGGCCACGCTGTCACTTGTCTTGCCAGCGCTAATCGGGCGGAATTCGGACATGGTAAAGCCTGCGGCGCGTTGAAATCGCAGAAACTTAAACCTGCGATTGTGGCGACAGAGTGGCCCTAGCCATTTTCTCGCAGGATAGAACCGGCAAGGTAGAGCGAGCCACAGATAAGAACGCGGGCTTGTGGGTTTGTGGCCGTGATCGTGGTCAGGGCGTCGGCAACCGAAGCCGACGCCTCGGCGGCAATGCCGGCTGAACGCGCCGCATCCCGCGTCACTTCGGCGGGCAGAGTGTTCTTTTCGCCGGGAATCGACACGGCATGAAGTGCAGTCACCTGCGTCGCCAGCGGCCGCATGTAGCCAGCCACATCCTTGGTGTTCAGCATGCCGCAAATCAGGTGGGTGTCGCGCTGCGGCATCCGGGCCAGCGTTGCGGCAACCGCTTCGCCCCCGGCCGGGTTATGGCCGCCATCCAGCCACAACTCCACTTGCGGCGCCATGTCCACCAAGGGCCCGTGGCGCAGGCGTTGCATGCGCGCAGGCCATTCGGCGCGGGTCACGGCCGCCTCGCAGGCGGCCTCATCACGGCCAAGCAGGCGCAGAGCGGCCAAAGCGGCCCCGGCGTTCTGAATCTGGTGCGGGCCGGGAAGGTTGGGCAAAGGCAGGTCCAGCAGGCCGTTCTCATCCTGAAAGACCAGCCGCCCGCGCTCTTCCCACACGTTCCAATGTTGACCAAAGGCCAGAACAGGCGCACCCATCCGTGCGGCCTTGGCCTCGATCACCGCCAACCCTTCGGGCGTTTGCGGTCCCACGACCACAGGCACGCCGCGCTTGATGATCCCCGCCTTTTCGCCGGCGATCGCGGCCACGGTGTCGCCCAGAAACTGCTGATGGTCCAGACTGACGGGTGTGATGATGCTTAAAGCGGGTCGTTCCACCACATTGGTGGCATCCAGCCGCCCACCAAGACCAACCTCCAGCAAGGTGAAATCAGCAGGTGTCCGCGCGAATGCCAGAAAGGCGGCGCAGGTCGTGATTTCGAAAAACGTGATCTCATCCGGCCCGTTGGCCTGCACGCATTCATCCAGCAAAGCGGTCAGGGCTGGTTCGGAAATCAACGCACCACGCAGGCGGATACGCTCATGAAACCGCGCCAGATGCGGCGAGGTATAGGCGTGCACGCTGGCCCCGCCTGCCTCCAGCCCCGCGCGGATCATCGCTTGCGTGCTGCCCTTGCCGTTGGTTCCGGCAATGTGGATCACCGGGGGAAGGCGTCGCTCGGGGTTGCCAAGGGCGGCCAAAAGACGGTGCACGCGGTCAAGGGTCAGGTCGATGACCTTGGGGTGCAGCGTCATCATCCGTTCAAGGATGGCGTCCGAACCAATAGCCAAGATCACTCCGCCGTTGCAGGGGCCGACGGTTCGCCCGGCGGTGGCAGGTCACCCTTGATGGCGGGGGGCTGGTTCATCAGCATCCGCAGGATGGTGATCAATTCTTCCCGCAGGGCCTTGCGATGCGTGACACGGTCCAGCATGCCATGGTCCAGCAGATATTCGGCCCGCTGGAAGCCTTCGGGCAGCTTTTCGCGGATGGTCTGTTCAATGACGCGCGGCCCGGCAAAGCAGATCAGCGCATTGGGTTCGGAAATCTGCACATCACCCAACATGGCATAAGAGGCCGTCACGCCGCCCGTCGTGGGGTGGGTCAGCACGACAACGTAAGGCAGCCGCGCCTCTTTCAGCATCTGCACTGCCACCGTGGTGCGCGGCATTTGCATCAGCGACAGGATGCCTTCCTGCATGCGCGCGCCACCAGCGGCTGAAAACAGAACCAGCGGGCGCTTCAGTTTGACCGCGCGTTCGGCGGCGGCAATCAGCGCATTGCCCACATACATGCCCATGGACCCTGCCATGAACGAGAAATCCTGTGCCACGGCGACAATTGGGGTGCGACCCATGTCGCCCTCGGCGACCAGCATCGCCTCTTTCTCGCCTGTGGCTTTTTGTGCGGCTTTCAGACGGTCGGGATAGCGCTTTTGGTCTTTGAACTGCAGCGGGTCAACCACCACATCGGGCACCTTGACATCAACGAAAATACCGTTGTCGAACAAGGATTTGAACCGGTCGCGCGGGCTGATCGCCATATGGTGATCACAATTCGTGCAGACGTTCAGGTTGCCTGCCAGTTCGCGGTGGAACAGCATGGTTCCGCATTCGGGGCACTTCGTCCACAGGTTTTCCGGCACTTCCCTGCGCGAGAAGAGCGAGTTGATCTTGGGGCGGACGTAGTTCGAAATCCAGTTCATGCGGGCGGGCCTTTCTGGTTCCGGCAGATGCCTTCAGATAGAGGCGTAGGGCGCGAAATGCAATCCGAACCACCGGATTCGGCAGCATGTCACCCTAGGGCAGGCGAAAGGCGCTGTCCGGCAACCGAAGGATCAGGTTTGGATCAGGGCAGATGGCCTGCCAGACATCCCGCAGGCTGGAATGGCCCACGCCGAAAAAGTTGCCGCCTGTTTGGGCCAGCATATCCGTCATGATCTGAAAGTGGATATGCGGTGCCCAGCCCCCATTTTCCGGCCAGTCACCCAGATGGGCGATCAATTGCCCAGGCTCTACCCTTTGCCCCGGTTGCACAAGCCGCGGCAGACTGCCGCCAAGGTGCCCGTAAAGCGTAAAGAACGGCACGCCCCCGGCCTCATGCTCCAGAATCAGGGTATGGCCGTAATCCAGCGGGTCGGCGTTATAGGTGACGTGCCGCACGCGACCAGGCAGCGGCGCAAAGACGGGCGTTCCCGCCGGGGCGAACACGTCGATGCCGAGATGGCGGGTGCGCCGTTCGGGGCTGGTGGCATCGGCAAACTGGGCTGTGCGGTAGACCGACCGATCCTCGCCATAGGTGCCGATGCCGTAGGGCACATTTCGCGCGGCGAACCATGCGTCAAAGGCCCGGTCGGAAAACGGCGGCATATCGGGATGCTCATCGTTGGTCAGCAGGGCCAGCGTGCGACTGGTGGCAACATCGGGCTGAAATAGCGGGGCATGGGCCGCTGCACGCAGGTGGTTCACGATGGCAGGCGCCGTTGCAATGGCAGGGCCACCCTGACCCGCCCGCAGAATGGCGCGCAAAAGCCCCTGATCCGCCGCGCGCAGGCGGTCTGCCGTGTGTTGGTCACAGGCGGTGATCAGCGCAGGCAGATCATCGGGGGCAACGCCCGATTGGCGCAGGGCGGCATAAAGGTCAGGCACGGCGGGCAAGGCTGCAATCACGTTTCATGTCCCCAGAACGGTATAGGCCCAGACCGCGCCAAACAGCATCGGCTGGTGGATCAGATAAATGGCAAGGCTGTGCCGCCCCGGCCATGTCAGGGCGCGGCCAAGGCCCATGGGCTGCCATAGCCGCAAACCATCCCACCATCCGACGCGTTCCAGCAGTCTTGCAAATGCAATGCCCAGCAGCACAGGGCACAGCCATGGCAGCAGCGGTTCATAGTCCATCATCGGTGGTATGGTGGTGGACAACCCCAGCCAGATCCATTCCACCCCGTCAAACATGGGCGCGCGCAGGTAATGCGGTGCGGCAAAGGCGGCGGCGGCCACGGCAATGGTCAGGATCGTTGGCAGGCGCAGAAAGGCCAGCCCGATCAGGCTGCCCGCTGCAATGGCGTGCAAGATGCCCCAGCGGATGAACTGTTCGCCCATGCCATAGAACGTGGCTACGGTCACCAGAACCGCCGCCCCCGACACGGTGGCAAAACGCCGCCAGAACGCGGGCCAACGAATGCCCTGCCCATGCGCCAGCCACAAGGAAACCCCGGCCAGGAACAGAAAGCTGGAGGCAATGCCCCGCGCGAACCATGGCCAAGGTCCAGCAAATACGGTGCCGGGCGGCACATGGCCAAACAGCATCAAGTCAAACGTCAGGTGGAACACCACCATGCAGGCCAAGGCCACGGTGCGGGCCAGATCAATCGCGGCAATGCGGTTTTGCGGGCTTTGACTCATGGCGGCAGACTATCCCGTTGCGGCGCGGATGCCAGCCCTGATCGGCTGTGCAAACCTCTGCCTTTGCTGCCGCAAACTCTTTCCCGGCTTGCTCCCGAACCGGTTGGCCATTATCCCGTTCCCAGCCAGTTTTCCGGGAGGATAAGCCCATGAGCACGAACCAGCGCTTCGACAAATCGAAACTTCCCAGCCGCCATGTGACCGAAGGGCCCGCACGCGCCCCGCATCGCAGCTATTTCTACGCCATGGGCATCACCGAGGAAGAGATTCATCAGCCATGGGTGGGCGTGGCGACCTGCTGGAACGAAGCCGCACCTTGCAACATCGCGCTGAACCGTCAGGCGCAGATCGTGAAGCATGGCGTGAAAAAGGGTGGCGGCACCCCGCGCGAATTCACGACGATCACCGTAACCGACGGCATCGCCATGGGGCATGAAGGGATGCGCTCTTCGCTCGCCTCGCGCGATGCGATTGCCGATACGGTGGAACTGACGATGCGCGGGCATTGCTATGACGCGCTGGTGGGCCTTGCCGGCTGCGACAAGTCGCTGCCGGGCATGATGATGGCGATGGTGCGCCTGAACGTGCCGTCGGTGTTCATTTACGGCGGATCGATCCTCCCTGGCCGCTATAAGGGCCAGGATATCACCGTGCAGGATATGTTCGAAGCCGTGGGCAAGCATCAGGCGGGCAACCTGTCGGACGCCGAGCTTGAGATCATGGAGCGCGTGGCCTGCCCGTCGTCCGGCGCATGCGGCGCCCAATACACCGCCAACACCATGGCCTGCGTGTCCGAAGCCATCGGCCTTGCGCTGCTGAATTCGTCCGGTGCCCCGGCCCCTTATGAATCGCGCGACCAGTATGGCGAGGCATCGGGCGTGGCCGTCATGCACCTGATCGAAAAGAACATCCGTGCGCGTGATGTCGTCACCCGCAAATCGCTGGAAAATGCCGCCCGCGTGGTGGCCTGCACAGGCGGTTCGACCAACGCTGCGCTGCATCTGCCCGCGATTGCACATGAGGCAGGCATTGATTTCGACCTTTTCGACGTGACCGACATCATGCGCGACACGCCCTATTTCGTTGACCTGCGTCCGGGCGGAAAATACGTCGCCAAAGACCTCTATGAGGTGGGTGGCGTTCCGGTCGTGATGAAGGAACTGGCCAAGGCGGGCCTGATGCACCTTGATTGCATGACAGCCAGCGGCAAGACCATTGGTGAAAGCCTTGAGGAAATCACCGGCGTGGCCGATGGCCGCGTGATCTATCCGGTGGAAACCCCGATCACCAAGACCGGTGGCGTCGTGGGCCTGAAGGGCAACCTTGCCCCCGATGGCGCGATTGTGAAAGTCGCGGGCATGAGCGAGGCCGAGCAGGTGTTTACCGGCCCCGCCCGTGTGTTCGAGTGTGAAGAAGATGCCTTTGCCGCCGTCAAGGCCCGCGAATACAAGGAAGGCGAGGTCATCGTGATCCGCAACGAAGGCCCTGCAGGCGGGCCGGGGATGCGCGAGATGCTGTCGACCACCGCCGCACTGTCGGGGCAGGGCATGGGCAAGAAGGTGGCGCTGATCACCGACGGCCGTTTTTCGGGCGCAACCCGCGGGTTCTGCGTGGGCCACGTCGGCCCCGAAGCCGCGCATGGTGGCCCGATCGCGCTGCTGAAAAATGGCGATATGATCACGCTGAACGCCCTGACGGGCGAGTTGTCGGTGGCCCTGTCCGATGAGGAACTGGCCAAGCGCAAGACCGAATGGAAAGGCCCGCGCCCGACGCAATACACGACCGGCGCGATTTACAAGTTCGTCAAACTGGTGGGCGGTGCCCGCTATGGGGCCGTGACGCACCCCGGTGCCAAGGCGGAGCGTCATGTCTACATGGACCAGTAAGGCGCTGACCGCCGCCGCGCTGATGGGCCTGTGCGCCTGTCAGCCGGGGGCGGCCACAAAGGCCTTGTCGTTGATTGCCCCCGCCGCGCCCATCGCGGTGCTGGATGGCGCGTTGAAGGTGACAGGTCCGCGAGGCTATTGCCCGGATCCGCAGACCGTGCAGCAGGCTGATGACAGCGCCGTGGTGCTGCTTGGCCGCTGCTCTGCCGACAGCACCGAACAACCCGCCGTCGTGACGGTGGTGGTGGGCCGGTCTGGCAGCGGTGGCGTCATGGCGGCAGGCGGGGCCGAAGTGGCGCGCTTTTTCGCATCGGACACCGGGCGCGCAACGCTCAGCCGTCGCGGCAGGGCCGGCGACGTCACGGTCGGGACGGCGCTGATGTCAGGCAAGGTGTTTCTGATGCGTATCGAGGATCGCCGCGAAGGGGTCTATTGGCGCGGCATGATCCCCTTGGCCGGGCGTCTGGTCAGTGTCAGCGCCACCGGGCCGGATCTGCCGGAAAGCCGGGGCCGCAAACTGGTGGAAAATACCGCGGCGGCCCTTGTCCGGGCCAACCGCTGAACCGTCCTTGCGGCACGATTCTTGCAAGGGGGTGGAGTCTTAAGCCTTTTCCGGCAATAAACGAATCGTTTCCATGCGTTCAACAATCGGCATGGATGGGCGGGATTGATATCCTGGAAGGTACATGGCGGGCAGGTTTGACGATTTTCTGGATCGGGTGATGCAGCGGCGGGTCCAGCGTCGCTGGGGCGTGCTGGCCGAAAAAGCCACGACGATGGACCTTGATGCCTTGCGCGGTCTACGCGGACGGGCGCGTGCGATCCGTCGGGAACTGGATCGCGTGATCCATCAGGCCGAACACCGCCTTGCCCTGCCGATCATCGGGTCGAACGCCATTCGCAAACCCATCGGCACCGATTGGTCATGGCGCCCCGACCTGTGGAAAGGGCCTATCCCTGTGCCCGGCTTTTCCAGCGTTCCGGGGCGTGCGCCTGTGTGCGACGGGGCCACCGTGTTTCACGATTGCCGCCGCAGCGAACTGACCGTGCGCCAGATCCGCAACACGCGTGAGGCGGACCTTGCGCCCTTTGGCTTTCGCATGGACGTGTTCCGTTTTGACGGGTCGTTCCTCAGCCTTGTGCTGGACCTGCCAGCCGAGGCGGCGCGCGGCCTGAAACTGCGTCATCTGATTCGGCTGGACGTGATCGTCGAGATGGAAAAGCCGCTGGAGATCTTTGCCCGGCTGAACATCAAGCATGGCCCGAACGTTGAACAGATTGTGCGCGAACTTCCCCTTGGCGACGAAGAGGTGATGGTCGAGTTTGACCTTGCCTATACCAAGGTCAATGAAAAGCGGGTGGAGCGGTTGTGGGTGGACCTGATTTTTGAGGGTCCGCAGATGAACCAGATCATCCTGCGGGATGTGACGTTCAGCCGCCGCCCGCGCGCCGAGGTATGAGGGCGATATGGCCGAAAAGCGACTGACGAAAACCCGTATCCGGGCTGGTGTCTGGGAAGGCCTGATGACCGGGGTCGATGGCCAGCCCAAGCTGGAGGTGGTGCTGCTGGAACGCCTGATCCCCGGCGTGACAGCCGAAGCCGTGCCCGGCAGCCCGGGAGACTGGGCCGTCAGCGTGCCGATTCCGGCCGATGTGCTGACCGAGGGCGTGCAGACTTTTCTGATCCGCGAACAGGGTACGACCGAGGCTTTGGCCCACTTCACCATCATCACCGGCGTGGCGATGGAAGACGATCTGCGCGCCGAGGTGGACCTGCTGCGCCAGGAACTGGACATGCTGAAACGGGCGTTCCGGCGGCATTGCCTTGAAACCATGGGCTAGGCCCGCACAAGGCCCTGACGGGTTTCGCGACCAGCCTTCTTGCATCCCCCTGCGTTGCATGAAACGGTCAGTCGAATGCCTGCGAAAGCCCGCTGATGCTGCCCATCCTTCTGGAAACCCTGCCATTCTTCGCCCTGATTGGCGTGGGCTATGTGGCTGGCAGAACTGGTTTTTTCGGGGTGGATGCGACGACTGCCCTGACCCGATTTGTGTTTTACTTTGCGCTGTCGGCCATGTTGTTCCGTTTTGCCGCAAACCTGTCTTTAGGCGAAATCTTCGACTGGAACTTTGTCTTTGCCTATTTGCTGGCCTGTGGCCTTGTCTATGCCCTTGCCACGGCGGTTGCGCTGTGGCGGGGCACGACGGTCGAAGAGGCGGCGGTCGAGGCGCAATGCGCCGTGATTGGTAACGTGGGTTTTCTGGGCGTGCCGATGCTGGTTCTGCTGTTAGGGCCCGATGCGGCGGGGCCGGTTCTTCTGGTGCTGGCCATTGATCTCATCGTGTTTTCCTCCGCGATCACGCTGATCATCACCGGGGTGCGTCAGGGGCGGATGAGCCTTGGTATCTTTCGCGTGCTGGCGGTTGGGTTGGTGAAGAACCCCATGATCGTGTCCATCGTGCTGGGGCTGGTCTGGGGGGCGACCGGATGGCAGGTGCCCGCCCCGGTGAACGCGTTTCTGGGCACGCTGGGGGCGGCGGCCACGCCTGGGGCGCTGTTCGCCATTGGCGCCTCACTGGCCGGGCGCAATGCCGAACGGGTGCAGGTGGCGGCATGGCTTGCCTTTGCCAAGCTGGTGTTGCATCCGGCGGCGGTGGCCTTTGCTGCGCTTGTGCTGTTTCCGGTCGCGCCCTATGCGGCAGGGGTGATGATTGCGGCGGCGGCGCTGCCTGTGGCGGGCAATGTCTATATTCTGGCGGCGCACTATGGTGTCGCGCCGCAGCGGGTTTCAACGGCGATCCTGCTGTCAACGGCGGCCAGTGTGCTGACCGTAACGGCGGTGGTGGCCATGGTGACAGGGGGATGATGATGAAAACCGTATCCGAAAACCGGTGCTTTGGTGGAGTGCAGGGGGTTTACTCGCACGCTTCGGTGGCAACCGGCGGAGAAATGACCTTTGGCCTGTTCCTGCCGGAAGGGGCCGAAGACGGGCCTGTGCCGCTGATCTGGTATCTGTCGGGGCTGACCTGCACGCATGAAAACGCCATGGTCAAATCCGGCGCACAGCGCTGGGCGGCCGAGGCGGGCGTAGCGCTGGTGTTTCCCGATACGTCGCCGCGCGGTGACGGGGTGGCCAACGATCCGGCCTTTGATCTGGGGCAGGGCGCGGGGTTCTATGTGAACGCCACGCAAAAGCCATGGGCCCCGCATTTCCGGATGTGGGATTATGTGACCGACGAATTGCCGCGCCTGTTGTTCAACGCCTTTCCCTTGGCCGAAGAGGCGCAGGCCATCACCGGGCATTCCATGGGCGGGCATGGCGCGCTGACCATCGCCATGAGCTTTCCGGGCCGCTTCCGGTCGGCCTCGGCCTTTGCGCCGATCTGCAACCCCACCACCAGCGACTGGGGCCGCAAGCAGTTTACGGCCTATCTGGGGGCGGATGAGGCCACATGGGCGCCGCATGACGCCACGCTTCTGATGCGCAAGCGCGGCTTTGACGGGCCGGTGCTGGTGGATCAGGGCGCGCAGGACCAGTTCCTTGATCTCCTAAAGCCGGAAGCCCTGGCCGAAGCCATGGCCGCGCGGCGGCAGGGCGGAGCGTTCCGCATGCAAAAGGGCTATGACCACAGCTATTTCTTCGTGGCGACCTTTATGGAAGAGCACATCGCGTTCCACGCCAAGGCACTGTATGGCTAAGATCTTCATCGACGCTGATGCCTGCCCGGTGAAGGCCGAGGCCGAGCGTGTGGCCACCCGCCATGGCGTGCGGGTGCTGATGGTGTCGAATGGCGGCATCCGCCCTTCTGCCAACCCGCTGGTGGAAAGCGTGTTCGTGGCCGCCGGGCCGGATGAGGCGGACAAGTGGATTGCCGCCGAATGTGGCCCCGGTGATGTGGTGGTGACGGGTGACATTCCCTTGGCCGCGAAATGCGTGGCGGCGGGCGCGCGAGTGGTCAAGCACAATGGCGAGGAACTGACCACGGCCAACATCGGCATGGTGCTGGCCACGCGCGACCTGATGGCCGATCTGCGCAGCGCTGACCCGTTTCGACAGGGCGGCGGGCGACCCTATTCCAAGGCCGACAGGTCACGGTTTCTGGATGTGCTGGACCGCGTCGTGCGGCAGGCCAAGGGCTGAAGTCGTCACCAAAGTGTCGGGGCTGGAACAGATTTGTCGCGCCGCGAGGGGTGATCTGGCGGCATGTCTGTCTCCCCCGAAGCTGCGCGAAAAACTGTTCTGACCGGCATCCTGCTGGCCCTTGGCGGTTCTGTCGCGCTGTCGGTGAATGATGTCGCGATCAAGTTCCTGTCGGGGGACTACCCGCTGCATCAGGTCATCCTGATCCGGGCACTGATCGGCTTTGCCTCGCTGGCGGTCATCATCCATTTCTCGGGCACGGGGTTTGCGCAACTGGTCACCCGCCGCCCGTGGGACCATTTGCTGCGCGTCTGCATCGTGGTTGTTTCCAACGCCAGCTACTTTCTGGCACTTGCCGCCATGCCCTTGGCCGATGCGGTGGCCGTGGCTTATGTCAGCCCGCTGTTCGTCACGCTGCTGTCGGTGCTTTTGCTGCGCGAAACCGTGGGGCCGCGACGCTGGGCCGCCGTTTGTGTGGGAATGCTGGGCGTGATCGTCATGCTGCGCCCCGGTGCGGGCATGATCCAGACCGCCGCGCTGTTCGTGGTGCTGTCGGCCCTGTGCTATGCGCTGAGCCACATGATGACCCGGCGGATGCGCGACACCGAATCCGCCTTTGCGCTGAATTTCTATGTGCAGATCGGCTTTGTCGTGGTCAGCATTACCATGGGCGTCGTCGCGGGTGACGGGCGCTATGCGGGGTCACCCGATGCCTCTCTGGCCTTTTTGTTCCGCCCGTGGGTCTGGCCACCCATGCACGATTGGCCCGCGTTTCTGGCCACGGGCCTTTCCGTTTCGATTGGGGGGTTGATGATTAGTCAGGCCTATCGACTATGCGAGGCAGGGTTGATCGCCCCCTTTGAATATGCCGGTATGCCGATGGCGATTTTCTGGGGTGTCATGGTTTTTGGCACTTGGCCTGATACCACCGCTTGGGCGGGGATTGCGCTGATCTGTGGCGCAGGGCTCTATACACTTTGGCGCGAAACGGCGCGACGCAAGGAGAGACGGCATGAAGCCTGAGGCAGTGGTGTTCGATATCGGCAATGTGCTGATGTATTGGAACCCCGAAGGATTTTACGATTCCCGTCTGGGAGAGGCCGAGCGCCGCCGCCTGTTTGCCGAGACGAACATCGAAGAGATGAACCTGCGTGTCGATGCTGGGGCGCCGTTCCATCAAACGGTGATGGATCACGCCGCCGCGCATCCGGCTTGGTCGGAACAGATTTCGTGGTGGTATCACCATTGGATCGAGATGGCCGCCCCGCGCATCGAAGGGTCGATTGCGCTTTTGCGGACCTTGCGGCAAAAGGGTATCCCTGTGTTTGCGCTGACCAATTTCGGCGACGACAGCTTTACCTATGCCCAGACCCAGTATGATTTCCTGAACGAATTTGATCGCGCTTGGGTGTCGGCGCGGATGGGCGTGATCAAGCCGGACCCCGAGATCTATCGGCTGCTTGAGGTCGAATCCGGTCTGCAGCCGGCGCAGTTGATCTTTACGGATGACAAGCGTGAAAACATCGACGCCGCCGCCGCACGGGGGTGGGGCGTGCACCACTTTACCGGCTGGCAAGGCTGGGCGCAGCGGTTGGTGGACGAAGGCTTGCTCAGCAAGGCGGAGGCAGGCCTGTGACAATCACGGTCATCGGAAAAGAGGCAGAGTCCAGCTTGACATGGGCCGGCCTGATGGCCGCGCTGGAAGCGGGCCACCGCCTGCCAAGGGCCGAGATCAAGGACCTGTTCCTCTATCGTGGCACGGACACCTTGCTGAACCGCGCGGCGTGGATTGATGGCCTTGGGCAATTGGTCAAGGTTGCCACCGTGTTCCCCAGCAATGGCGCGCAGGGGCTGCCATCGGTCAATGGCGCGGTCACGCTGTTTGATGATGCGACAGGGGTGCTGAAGGCACTGGTCGATTTCCACTTGGTCACCAAATGGAAAACCGCTGGTGACAGTCTGCTGGCTGCCCGGCGTCTGGCGCGCCCGGATGCACGCAACATCCTGCTGGTGGGCGCGGGCACCGTGGCGCGGTCGATGGTTCAGGCTTATTCCAGCATCTTCCCCGATGCCCGCTTTACGGTCTGGAGCCGGACGGCTGCCTCAGCCGCCGCCATGGGCCTGCCGGTGGCGGATGATCTGGAATCGGCGGTGCGACAGGCGGATATCATCTGCACTGCGACCATGGCGAAAGAGCCGATCCTGCGCGGCGCATGGTTGCAACCCGGCCAGCATCTTGATCTGATCGGGGCCTATACCCCCGCCATGCGCGAGGTGGATGACGAGGCCATGTCGCGAGCCCGCGTGTTTGTCGATTCGCGCGCCACCACCCTGCACCACATCGGTGAGTTGGTGGCACCGCTTGCGTCGGGCGCGATCACCGAAGCTGATGTCATTGCTGACTATTATGATGATCCGGCGCGGTTCACCCGTACCAGCGCCGATGAGATCACGATTGCCAAGAACGGCGGCGGCGCGCACCTTGATCTGATGACCGCCAATTACATCGTTGGCGCATGGGCCGCCGCATCATAAGGCGCTGCGCAGTTCCTGAAACACTCGGGGATTTTCGGGAAATTGGTCGGAGCGAGAGGATTCGAACCTCCGACCCCCTGCTCCCGAAGCAGGTGCGCTACCAGACTGCGCTACGCTCCGACCGTGGTGGTTCGGTTAAACGCTTCGCCTGCGAATGGCAAGGGGGCACAGGGGTCAATCCTGCGTTCGTGTCCCCTCGCCGCGCCGCAACAACAGGCCGATCCGTGGCATCAGCCCGGTTTCGGGGCGCGACTTGTTGGCCAGAACCGGGCTGTTCTTTGACACCCGTCCCGTGCCTTCGCGCAGCACGATATAGATGCCACTGGCGATGATGACGCCGGTGCCGACCAGTGTCCAGAAATCGGGGCTTTCATCGAAAAAGATGGCCCCGTAAAACACCGCCCAGATGATCTGCGAATACTGCATGGGGGCCACGATGATGGCCGGGGCCGCGCGATAGGCGGCGATCGACAGAAAAGCCGCAATCAGGCCCAGCCCCGCAATCACCCCCATCAGCGCCAGATGTTCCACCGGCATTGGCACATAGACAAAGGGCAGCGTTGCCCCGGTGAACAGCACACTGGCCACCATCGGATACAGCATAAGCACCGCCGAACGTTCCTCGGCCCCGATTTTTCGCACGATGACCGATGTCAGCGCCCCGGTCACGGCCGCCGACAGCCCCGCCAGATGCCCCCATGACAATTCATGCGATCCGGGCCGCAGCACGATGATCACCCCGATCAAGCCCACAATCACCGCCAGCCCGCGCCGGATGCCCACCCGTTCGCCCAGCATCGGGATGGCCAAAAGCGTGATCAGCAGCGGCATGGCGAACAAAATCGCATAGGTCTGCGCCAAGGGCAGCACAGAGAACGCATAGAACCCCGCCACACCCGTGCTGACAGCCGTGACAGAGCGCAAGAGCGACCAATAGGGGTGGCGGGGAATCAGGTTGCCATCGGTGCGGTCGCTCATCAGCACCAGCGTGATCAGCGGAAACCCCAAAAGCCCGGAAAAAAAGATGATCTGGAATGCGGAATAGTCCGAGCCAAGGAATTTGATGACGACATCATGGGTCGCATAGAGGCCAAAGGCTGCAAGTGCAAAAAGCGCACCGCGCAGGTTTGATTGGATCAGCGACATAGGGAAAGCTTCCAGCCGGGCAACGTGTGGTTGATTATGCTCAATCGCCCGGTCTTGACGCGAGTTCAAGGGGCGATCTGGCGATCCTGCAAAACAGGTGCGGAGGTGCCTCCTTCCTTCGCACCCCACAGGATGTAAAGCCCCGATGCGATGATGATGCCAAGACCAGCCCATGTGATCGCGCTGATGCTTTCGTCAAACAGGAAGGCACCGGCAAGTGCGGCCCAGATGATCTGGGAATACTGCATCGGCGCCACAACGATGGCAGGGGCACGGTGATAGGCCGCGATCACAAGATAGGTGCCGCCAATCGCGAAACAGGCCATCAAGCCGGTCAGTGCCAAATGCTCAATCGGCATAGGGATGTAAACGAAGGGCAGGATTGCCGTGACCACGGCCAGTTGCGCCAGCATCGGATAGATGATCAGCACGGCCGGGCGTTCAATCCCGCCCATCTTGCGCACAATCACATAGTTCAGCGCACCTGTGGCTGCGGCCAGAATTGCAGCAAGATGGGCAACGTTCAGCGGGGTGGCCCCCGGTTGCAGCGCCACGATCACACCGATCATTCCAGCCAGCACAGCCAGACCGCGCCCCAGACTGATCCGTTCGCCCAGCATCGGCACGGCCAGCAGGCTGATCATCAGCGGCATCGTAAAGAAGATCGCATAGCATTGCGCCAAGGGCAGCGTGGCAAAGGCGTAAGTGCCCAGCAACCCGTTGAAGAGCGTGACAATAACACGGATGATCGTCCAGCGCAGGTTGCGTGGGCGAAAGTTGCCTTGCTGGGGGTCCAGCGCCATTTGGGCCATCACCAAGGGAACTGCGGCGATGCCGGTCATGAACATGATCTGGAACGGGCTGTAGCTCGCACCCAGGAACTTGACCGAAATGTCATAGCCCGCAAACACAGACATCGCAGCAAGCCCAAGAAGGGCACCGCCAAGGGGATGTCCGCGTGTCATAGGTGCCCGATCCATGAAAAGCCGAGAATGAAAAAGGCCCGGCATCCCTGCCGGGCCTTATAGCAATTGCCTCTGGCGAGGGCTACAGGCTTGCGTCCAGCGCGACCAGAATGGCGTCACCCATCTGTGTCGTTGTGATCGGGGTGCCGCCATCTGGGCCCATCAGATCGGCCGTGCGCAGACCATCGGCCAGCACCTTTTCCACGGCCTTTTCCACGCGCGTTGCATCATCGCCCATGTTGAACGAATAGCGCAGCGCCATTGCAAACGACAAAACGCAGGCGATCGGGTTGGCCTTGCCCTGCCCGGCGATATCCGGCGCCGACCCGTGCACGGGTTCATACAGCGCCTTGGGCCGACCATTGGCCATCGGTGCACCAAGGCTGGCCGAGGGCAACATGCCAAGGCTGCCCGTCAGCATGGCCGCGCAATCCGACAGCACGTCGCCGAAGAGGTTGTCGGTCACGATCACATCAAACTGCTTGGGCCAGCGGACCAGCTGCATGGCGCCATTGTCGGCATACATGTGGCTCAGCTCGACGTCGGGGTATTCCTTGTCGTGGATTTCCTGTACCACATCGCGCCAAAGGATGCCCGACTCCATCACATTGGCCTTCTCCATCGAGCAGACCTTGTTCGCGCGCTTGCGAGCCAGTTCAAAGGCGCTGCGGGCAACGCGGGCAATTTCCGACTCGGTATAGCGCTGGGTGTTGATGCCGACGCGCTCATTGCCCTCGACGAAAATCCCGCGCGGTTCGCCGAAATAGACGCCACTGGTCAGTTCGCGGACGATGACGATATCAAGGCCCGCGACCACCTCTTTCTTCAGCGAGGAAAAGTCGGCCAGAGCGTCAAAGCATTGGGCGGGGCGCAGGTTGGAAAACAGGTCCATTTCCTTGCGCAGGCGCAAAAGCCCGCGTTCCGGCTTTACGCTGAAATCCAGCTTGTCGTATTTCGGGCCGCCCACGGCGCCCAAAAGCACGGCATCCACCTCTTGCGCCTTGGCCATGGTGGCATCGGTCAGCGGCACGCCATGCGCGTCATAGGCGCAGCCGCCGACAAGATCTTCGGTCACATCAAAGGTCACGCCGCGCTTGGCGCCGAACCAGCCGATGATCTTTTTGACTTCGGCCATGACTTCGGGGCCGATGCCGTCTCCGGCGAGGATAAGAAGGGATGGGTTGGCCACGCGAAAAGGCTCCTGTCTGACGGGTCGCACCGGGCCTAGCCAAAGGGGCGCGCGGGGTCAAGCGGTCTGGTCCTTATGCAGACCGTCCCAGCCCTTCCACAAGGTGATTCCACACCCGCCGCAGCCTTGGGCTGTGCGACAACGGCACCGCCGTGGTGATCCACAGCGGCAGGGGCGGCAGCGTCAGGAACGGCGCAATCCGCTCGACCGCCGTGTCACGGTCTGCAATGGCGCATTGCATGCCGCCTACCCCGCACCCGGCCCGGACAAGGTTCCAGTAGACAAGTTGGTCGTCGCAGCGCAGCGGAAAATCCCCCCGCTGCCGCGTGATCCCCATACCCGCCATGGCGCGAATGATCAGATCAGAACGGTCGAGCCCGACAAAATCCAGTGCCAGCAGCGCCTCTGTCGTCTGTGGTCGGCGGTGCCGATCAAGATAGGCCGGGGCGGCATAAAGCCCCACCGACAGATCCCGCAAATGGCGCGAAATCAGGTCCGGCTGTGTGGGCCGATACATCCGCAGGGCGATGTCGGCCTCATGGAACAGCAGGTTTTCCGATGTATCGCTTGCCACAAGGTCTATGTCGATGCCGGGTTCTTCCTGCCGCAGCACTGCCAGCAAAGGTGGCAAGACATAGTGCGCCACCACCCGGCTGGCCGTCAGGCGCACGGTGCCCGACAGGCCGGGTTGGCGCGCCGCCGCGGCCAGCACCAACCGGGCAGCGGCATCGCGCATCGCCCGCGCCTCGGGCAACAGGCCGTGGGCCGCGTCGGTCAGGTCTTGCCCCATGGCTGTGCGGGTAAACAGCGGGGCACCAAGCCGGGCCTCCAGCGCACGGATATGGCGGCCCAGTGTGGGCTGGCTGATCCCGGTCTGCCGGGCCGCCGCCGAAAGCGAGCCGGTGTCTGCCACGGCAAGGAAGGATCGGATCAGCGACCAGTCAAAGGGTTCCATTCAGAAATGAATACCCGATGGGCGATTTCGGGCAATATCCAAAATGTTTCTTCAGGGGCATATCCGTCGCAGGCAAACAAAGGATGGGATCATGGCACGGACAGCACTGATACTTGGGGCGCGGGGTGGCTTTGGCGGCGCGGTCGAGGCGGCGTTGCAAACGGCAGGCTGGCAGACCCGCCGCTATGCGCGCGGCACCGATATGGTCGCAGCGGCACGGGGGTGCGACCTCATTGTGAACGGGCTGAACCCGCCCGCTTATCACGACTGGGCGCGGCAGATTCCAGCGATCACCGCGCAGGTTCTGGCCGCCGCCAAGGCCAGTGGTGCGCGGGTGCTGGTGCCGGGGAACGTCTATCCCTTTGGCCGCGAACCTGCGCCGTGGGGCGCAGCCACGCCGCATCGCCCCGTATCGCGCAAGGGTGCGATCCGTGCGCAGATGGAGGCGCAGTATCGTGCCGCCACGCAGACGGATGGCCTGCGCGTGCTGCTGCTGCGTGGCGGAGATTTCATGGCCGCCGGGTCACCCGACCTGATGATGAACCGCGTCGTGCTGGAAAAACTCGCCAAGGGGAAGGTGGTCAGCATGGGCGACCCTTCTGCCATCCATGCCTGGGCCTATCTGCCCGATATGGCCCGTGCAGCGGCGGCTCTGCTGGACACCGACCTGCCCGACTGGGCCGATGTGCCCTTTGCCGGGCATGCCTTTTCGGTCAGCGATCTTGCGCAGGTGATCGGGCGACTGACCGGGCGCGACATGCGGGTCACGCGGTTTCCCGTATGGATGCTGACGCTGACTGCCCCGGTCTGGGAATTGGCGCGTGAGGTGAAAGAGATGCTTTATCTTTACGACCATCCGCATTGGCTGGACCCGGCCCCGTTGCGCGCAATGCTGCCCGCATTTCGTAGCACGCCGCTTGAGAGGGTGATCGCCGCGCATCTGACGGCGCGCGTTATTCCGCTTCAGAAAGCGATCTGAACCCAGATCGGCAAGTGCCGCGATGCATCAGTGCGGTTCCCCTCGCCCGATCCGGTGACCGTCAGGCTGGCATCGGGCAGGATATAGGCCACCCGAAGCGGGCCGATGCCGGGGCCATAATCGACCGTGTCGCCACCCCCCGTGGCTTGCAGGCGCGGGTCGGCCAGAAGGGCCGAGATTGCCGCAGGGTTGCCATCGCCCTTATCGGGGTCGGCATTGGCTTGCCCGATCAGCACAAAGGGCACCTTGTGCGGGGCAAACGGCAGCGCCTCATCCAGCAAAAGCGTCCAGAACGCCGTTTCATCATGATTGCGGCGGCCATTGCGGTCCTCTGGGCCGTCAAAGGCCGGGGTGCTGGCATGCCACGTCAGCAGGTGCAGGGCGCGGCCATCCGGCAGGGCAACAGCCGTCTCATGGTGGCCCGTAGTGGACAAGCGCAACACCCCAGCGGCCCCATCGGGCAGGGCGGGCAGATCGGCCCCCGGCAGATCGGCCCACAGCAGGCCGGAAAAATCGCGCGACTGATCGGCCACGAACGGCAGGCGTGACAGAACGGCCATGCCGCCTTCGCCCGGAAAACGTCCATAGCCGATGGCATCGCGCGCCTCATCAGCGCGGCCATTGCCATCAAGGTCAAACCCACTGGGAATCCCGGTGTTCGGGCGTAGCGCCGTGACGTGAGTATAGGGCGCAGGCAGGAGGTCGTTCAGCGCTGACAGGGCCGCGTTGCCGGCGTCATAGTCGACACCGCCCAGCACCAGAACATCGGCGTCCAAAGTTGCAATCGTTTGCACCACACTGGCAACCTGCGGATCACCGCCGCGCAGCACGTCGCGGAGCAGCAGGCCCGGTCCGGCGCGGTTCATCTCGGCGTTCCAAAACGCAAGGCGCAGGGTATCGGCCATGCCGGGCAGCACAAGCACCCACCACAGCAAAGCGGCCGCTGTCAGACGGCGGCCAAGCCATTTCCTTGTGCCACAGAGCGCGCGCGCATGTCGCGGATCATCTCGGCGATCCGCCCCATGGCAATGCCGCGCATGAACAGGCTGGCGGGCAGGAAGGACCATGCAGTCATTGTCCAGATCAGGTTTTGCGACGACGTCAGGCTGAGGGGATTGAACCCCGGCGACGAGATGCTGACAACAAAGGGGATCACGAAAGGCAACAGGAAGCCAAGCGCAATATTGATGCGTCCGTCACGTTCAAGCCGCGCCACGACATCGCCGCCCGACGACGGGTCAAACGTGGGCAGGTTCACCCAGACGTTGAACGTGCGGTCCTTCAGCGGCCAAGCCCCGGCCCGCAGGATGATGACGAACACAGTCAACGACACCAGCGAGGTAAAGTAGGCCACGCCCGCCGCATCCCGCAATGCCTCATGCTGCTCGATCGACGCGCCCTGCGCCATCATCAGCGTCGCAAGACGTACCGGCGAATAGGGGAAGTCCATCGCCGTGCCGATCAGATGGCCGATGGCATGAACAAACTCGCTCAGGCTGGTTGGGTCGGTCCGGCCACTTTCGATCAGCGTCAGGCCAGTCACGGTCGCAAACAGCATCAGGTAACGCATCCGGTTGAACGGGGGTGCGTCGCGAAACTCGATCAGACTGGGGTAATTCGCGTTGTATTCAGCCAAGGTCAACAACCCCGCAAACAGCGCCACAAGGGCGACCATCTGCTTGGCATCGCTCAATACGCCGGGCAGCAATGCCGAGGGTATGGCCACGACCACAACCACCAGCAACGCCCGGACCACAGCCCCCGCAATTCGTGAGACCACTGCCGTTCCACCTTCCATCCGGTCGAGCCCAGTACTTTGCCAAGCTCTTGTGCCGTTGATGTCCCGCCATTTGTGGCGGGCCGCCTCAATCTTGCCCAATTTGTGCCTTCTTTCGTATGGTCCCGCAATCCTTTGGTATGGTTTGATTAAATTTTGTGGCGCTTTCACGGAGAAGGTGTCGCCGGAATGCATCAAGATTGCGCTCATAAAAAGGCCGCCTTTGGCGAAAAACCAAAGGCGGCCCAAGATGTTGTGGTCAGACGAAGCTTAGGCCCAAGGGCGCAGGGCGGTGTTGCGTGACTCGAAGGCGTCAATCGAGGCAGCTTTTTCAAGGGTCAGGCCAATGTCATCCAAACCGTTGATCAGGCAGTGCTTGCGGTGTCCATCGACGTCAAAGGCAAAGGATTGCCCGTCCGATGTGGTTACCGTCTGCGCCTCAAGGTCCACAGTCACGCGGGCATTGGCGCCTTTTCGCGCATCGGCCATCAGCACATCCACCACCTCCTGCGGCATCACGATCGGCAGAATGCCGTTCTTGAAGCAGTTGTTGTAGAAGATGTCGGCAAAGCTGGTAGAGATCACGCAGCGGATGCCAAAGTCCAGCAGTGCCCAAGGCGCATGTTCGCGCGAGGAGCCGCAGCCAAAGTTGTCGCCGGCAATGATGATTTCGGCGCTGCGATACGCGGGCTGGTTCAGAACGAAATCGGGGATCTCGGCCCCGTCTTGCGTATAGCGCATTTCGTCAAACAGGTTCTTGCCCAAGCCCGACCGCTGGATGGTCTTGAGGAACTGCTTGGGGATGATCATGTCGGTGTCGATATTGACCAACGGCATGGGGGCCGCAATTCCGGTCAGTCTGGTGAATTTGTCCATCGTGGACCTCCTTGAAACGGGCGGCGGGGTGAACCCCGCCCTACAGGGGGGTAGGGCGGGGTTCACCCCGCCATCCCGGTTCACATCAGCGTGCGCACATCGGTCAGGTGACCTGTGATCGCGGCGGCGGCGGCCATGGCCGGTGACAGCAGGTGCGTGCGCCCGCCGCGGCCTTGACGGCCTTCGAAGTTGCGGTTCGAAGTTGCGGCGCAACGCTCGCCCGGTTTCAACTGATCGGGGTTCATGGCAAGGCACATCGAGCAGCCGGCCAGACGCCATTCGAAACCGGCATCGAGGAAAATCTGGGCCAGACCCTCTTCTTCGGCTTGCGCTCGGACAAGGCCTGAACCGGGGACGACCATGGCGCGCATGCCATCCTTGATCTTCTTGCCCTTCAGGATGGCGGCGGCCGCGCGCAAGTCTTCGATCCGGCCATTGGTGCAAGACCCGATGAAGACTGTGTCGATCTTGATATCGGTCAGCTTCATGCCCGGGGTCAGGCCCATGTAATCAAGGCTGCGCTGGGCGGCCTCGACCTTGCCGCCCGTGAAATCGGCGGCTGCGGGAACAACACCGGTGATCGGCAAGACATCTTCGGGGCTGGTGCCCCATGTGACGACAGGGGCGATGTCTTCGCCTTTCAGCGTCACGACCTTGTCCCAATGGGCACCCTCGTCCGAGAACAGGGTCTTCCAATAGGCGACGGCGGCTTCCCACTTGGCGCCTTTGGGCGCGTGGGGGCGGCCCATGCAATAGGCGAAGGTCTTTTCATCGGGCGCAATCAGGCCAGCGCGGGCGCCGCCTTCAATGGCCATGTTGCAGACCGTCATCCGGCCTTCCATCGACAATTCGCGGATGGCCTGACCGCAGTATTCGATGACATAGCCGGTGCCGCCAGCGGTGCCGGTGGCGCCGATGACCGACAAGGTGATGTCCTTGGCGGTGACGCCGGGCATCAGGCTGCCGGTGATTTCCACCTTCATGTTCTTGCCCTTGCGCTGGATCAGCGTCTGGGTGGCCAGAACGTGCTCGACCTCGGACGTGCCGATGCCATGGGCCAATGCGCCGAATGCGCCGTGGGTGGCCGTATGGCTGTCGCCACAGACAACGGTCATGCCCGGCAGGGTCCAGCCCTGTTCGGGCCCAACAATGTGGACGATGCCCTGACGCACATCAGACACCGGGTAATAGTTGATGCCGAAATCGCGGGCGTTCTTGTCCAGCGCCTCAACCTGAATGCGGCTGTCTTCCGTCATGGTGGCGGCATTGGCGCGGTCCAGCGTGGTGGGCACGTTGTGGTCGGGCACGGCAATGGTCTTTTCCGGCGCGCGGACGCGGCGGCCCGTCATGCGCAGACCTTCGAACGCCTGCGGGCTGGTCACTTCGTGCACCAGATGGCGGTCAATATACAGCAGGCAGGTGCCGTCTTCGGCCTGATGGACGACATGGTCATCCCAGATCTTGTCATAAAGCGTACGCGGAGCGGTCATGGCTCATCTCTCGATATGGCTGTGAAGGTTTGGTCAGACGCAGGCGAAAGCGGCGTCAGAAAAGTCGCGCGAGTACGGACCGGTTTTCACGGGTAAAGCGCCAAGGCAGGCGCGCGTGGTCGGCCATGTCGAAAAAGCGGATCATGGCAGGCGATATACGCGCGAATCCGTCCGCAGGCAAGAAATGGATATGATGCGTGGCGATCCTGACGCGGCAGGGGACACTGGCGCGTGGGCGTCGGGCCGGGCCCATCATCCGGGGGTTTGGCGGCAAGGTCGATGGCAGGCCCAGGGTTTTGCGCCGTTCTGTGTGGCCTGTCGCAGCATCGCGGCTTGCGATGGCGCGCAATAGGCGCTAAGGCCCCTGCCTTCCGCCGATTTGTTGAGGTTGACCCGTTCCGGTGTTAGTCTGGCGCGAAAGGCCCTGCGCCGGGGTGTTTGTTCGGCGTTCCAGATGGAGGACGAAGTCCTGTCTCACTCAGACCCCACGACCGGGCTTCCGGTCGGACCCCGGGCAGAACGCGCAACCGCGGCTGCCGACTATACCCCTGAACAGGTGCTGGAAGCGGTGCTTGCCTCGGTCGATGACGACAAGGCCGAAGACATCGTGCAGATTGATCTGCGCGGGCGGTCGGATGTGGCTGACTATATGGTCATCTGCTCGGGCCGGTCATCGCGTCAGGTGGCGTCGATCTCGGAAAAGCTGGCCGACCGGATGAAGCAGGAATTCCGGATGAGCGCCAAGATGGAAGGCAAGGAAACCGGCGACTGGGTGCTGATCGACGCAAGCGATGTGATCGTGCATGTGTTCCGCCCGGAAGTGCGTGAGTTTTACCAGCTGGAAAAGATGTGGCTGCCGGCCGGATCGGCGCGCCCGACCCAGGTCTGACGGGGACGCGACAGGTGCGAGTGCAGCTGTGCGCAGTCGGGCGGCTGCGGGCGGATCAGCCTGAACGGGCGATCCTTGAAGATTATCACATGCGGTTCAATCGCATCGGCAAGCCGCTGGCGCTTGGCCCGATGACCGAGACCGAGGTCGAGGACAAGAAGGGCGGCGGCATGGCGGCCGAGGCGGACCTGCTGCTGCGGGCCGTGCCTGGCGGCGCCCTGCTGGTCACGCTGGACGAGCGCGGCCGGCTTTTGTCTTCGACGGAGTTCGCGGCACAACTGGCGCGCTGGCGGGATGAGGGGCGGCAGGATCTGGCCTTTTTCATCGGCGGGGCAGACGGACTTGACCCGGCGCTGCGCGCGCGGGCAGATGCCTCGATCAGCTTTGGCAAGATGGTCTGGCCGCATATGCTGGTGCGGGTGATGCTGGCAGAGCAGCTTTATCGGGCGGCCAGCATTCTGGCCGGGCTGCCCTATCACAGGGCCTGACGCTGGGGTGAGGAGGGCCGGGGGTTTTCCACCCCCGGACCCCCGGAGGATATTTGACGAAGGGGAAGCGGCGAGGGGTGCTGCGGGTGGACCTTCGGTCCGCGGCACCTTAGTCTTGGGCGCGAAGTAAAGGGAATCCGCATGTCTGACACGCCCGAGAAAGCCTATCAGGTTCTGGCGCGGAAATACCGGCCCGCGACCTTTGCCGATCTGATCGGGCAGGAGGCGATGGTTCGCACGCTGAAGAATGCTTTTGCGGCGGACCGTATTGCCCATGCCTTTGTGATGACGGGCGTGCGGGGGGTGGGCAAGACCACCACGGCGCGGATTATTGCCAAGGGGCTGAACTGTGTGGGGCCGGATGGCGCGGGTGGGCCCACGACCGAGCCTTGCGGGCTGTGTGAGCCCTGCCGCGCGATTGCCGAGGGGCGGCATGTCGATGTGATGGAGATGGATGCGGCCAGCCGGACCGGGGTGGGCGATATCCGCGAGATCATCGATTCGGTTCATTACCGGGCGGCCAGTGCGCGCTACAAGATCTACATCATCGACGAAGTGCACATGCTATCGACCAGCGCATTCAACGCGTTGTTGAAGACGCTGGAAGAGCCGCCGGCGCATGTGAAGTTCATCTTTGCGACCACCGAGATCCGCAAGGTGCCGGTGACGGTCTTGAGCCGCTGCCAGCGGTTTGATCTGAAGCGGATCGAGCCGGAGGTGATGATGGCGCATCTTGGCCGGGTGGCAGCGCTGGAGGGGGCCACCCTTGCGCCTGATGCGATGGCGCTGATCACGCGTGCGGCCGAGGGGTCTGTCCGCGATGCGATGAGCCTGATGGATCAGGCGATTGCCCATGGGGCGGGCGAAACCACGGCGGCGCAGGTGCGCGCCATGCTGGGGTTGGCTGACCGGGGCCGGGTGCTGGACCTGTTCGACCTGATCATGAAGGGCGATGCGGCGCAGGCGCTGACAGAACTGTCCGGGCAATATGCCGACGGGGCCGACCCGATGGCCGTGCTGCGCGATCTGGCCGAAATCACGCATTGGATTTCGGTGGTCAAGATCACCCCGCAGGCGGCGGATGACCCCACGACCCCGCCGGATGAGCGGGCGCGTGGGCTGGACATGGCCGAGCGCCTGCCGATGCGGGTGCTGAGCCGGATGTGGCAGATGCTGCTGAAGGCGATTGAAGAGGTGGGTCTGGCCCCCAATGCGATGATGGCCGCGGAAATGGCGATCATCCGCCTGACGCATGTGGCGGACCTGCCAGACCCGGAAACGCTGATCCGCCGGTTGCAGGCGGGGGCGGCCCCGATGCCGGGTGGGGCACCAGCTGGGGGCGGCGGTGGCGGCACAGTGCATGGGGCCGTGATGCGGGCGCCCGCGGCCCCGATGCGCGGGCCAATGATGAATGGCACGGGGCAGGCCATGGCCTTGGCCACGCAGCCAGTGGTCTATGCCAGCTTTGACGCGGTGGTCGAGTTGATCCGCGAGCGGCGGGACATGAAGCTGCTTTATGAGGTGGAGGAAGGTCTGCGGCTGGTACGCTATGCGCCGGGGCGGATCGAGTTCGAACCCTCGCCCAAGGCCGGGCCCGACCTGGCCGCGCGGCTGAGCCAGCGGTTGCAGGGCTGGACCGGGCAGCGCTGGGGTGTTTCGGTGGTGTCGGCAGGTGGCGCGCCGACCATGGCCGAGGCCCGTGATGCCGCGCGGATGGTGGCCGAGGGCGAGGCGTTGCAGAACCCGTTGGTCATGGCCGTGATGGCGGCCTTTCCGGGGGCAAGGATTGCCGAAATCCGCACAGCGGCGGCGATGGCGCAGGCAGCGGCGGTGGAAGCCCTGCCGGAAGTTGATGATGAATGGGATCCTTTCGAGGATGGCTGAAGGAAAGAGACGATGCTGAAAGGTCTTGGCGGATTGGGCGGGCTTGGCGACATGGCCGGCATGATGAAGAAAGCGCAGGAAATGCAGGCCAAGATGGCCGAAATGCAGGAAGAACTGGCGCGCACGGTGGTGGTCGGCGAATCAGGCGCTGGGTTGGTGAAGGCGCGTGTGACGGCCAAGGGCGACGTGACCGGCCTTGATATCGATCCGTCGATCCTTGTGCCCAGTGAAAAGGAAGTGGTCGAGGATCTGATCATTGCGGCGATCCGGGATGCGCAGTCCAAGGCAGCGGCACGCAGCCAGAGTGAGCTTGCCAAATTGACCGAAGGTCTGGGCCTGCCGCCCGGCATGAAGCTGCCGTTCTGAGGCCCCGTTGACCGAAGCCCCGCGCGATATTGAATCCCTGATTGAGCTGATGGCGCGGTTGCCGGGGCTTGGCCCCCGATCGGCCCGCCGGGCCGTGCTGATGCTGCTGAAAAAGCGCGCGGGCCTGATGGCCCCTTTGGCGCAGGCGATGGCGACGGTGGCGCTGAATGCGCGTGATTGCCGGTTGTGCGGCAATATCGGCACGACCGACATCTGCCCCATTTGCGCTGATGACCGCCGCGCCACGGGCGAAGTCTGCGTGGTCGAAAACGTCGCCGATCTTTGGGCGATGGAGCGTGGCCGCGCCTTCAAGGGGCGCTATCATGTGTTGGGTGGCACGCTGAGCGCGTTGGACTCGGTCGGTCCGGAGGAGTTGCGCATTCCGCTTTTGGTCGAGCGGGTGCAGGCCGAAGGCGTGACCGAGGTCATTCTGGCACTGAATGCCACGGTCGATGGCCAGACGACGGCGCATTACATCGCCGACGCTTTGGCGCCGACCAATGTCCAGATCTCCACTTTGGCACAGGGCGTGCCGATTGGCGGCGAATTGGACTATCTGGATGATGGCACAATTGGTGCGGCGCTGCGGGCCCGTCGCCGGGTGTGACGCTGCGTCGGGCCGGACCCCGCAAGCCCGCATGAAAAAAGGCGCCACGGGGGCGCCTTTTCCACAGTGCTGTCCACTGACGCAGGATCAGCGGCGCGGATCCATGTCGTCGTCATCTTCATCATCGTCATCCCCGTGGGGGAGGTTGAAGAAGCTGTCCGCATCCGAGAAGTCGGCAGGTTTTTCTTCCTGTTCGGCGGGCGTGAACGCCTCCAGCCCGGTGGGAATCTTGGCGTCCGTCGCCATGCCAAGCGACTGTTCGGTCGACACCAGTTTGCGCCGCTCGTCATCCGACATCACGACACCTTCAACGGCCTTGCGGCGCACGGCCAACTGAACGGCGGCGTCCAGTTCCGACTGGCGGCACAGGCCAAGCGCGACCGGATCAACCGGCGAAATGTTGTTGATGTTCCAGTGCGTGCGTTCGCGGATCGACTGAATGGTCGGCTTGGTGGTGCCGACCAGTTTGCCCACGGCACCATCCGACAGTTCCGGGTGAAACTTGACCAGCCAAAGAATTGCGGCCGGACGATCCTGACGCTTGGACAGCGGGGTGTAGCGCGGGCCACGACGCTTTTCCTCGCCCACGGCGGCGGCGTTGAACTTCAGCCGCAGCTTGTAGAGCGGGTCTTTCTGACCGCGGTCAATCTCGATCTGTTCAAGCTGGTTGTTGGCAACCGGATCAAACCCCTTGACACCGGGGGCCACGTCGCCATCAGCGATGCCCTGCACTTCCAACTCGTGCATCCCGCAGAAATCGGCTACCTGTTTGAAGGACAACGTCGTATTGTCCACGAGCCAGACGGCGGTGGCCTTTGCCATGAGCGGCTTGTTCATGCCTCACTCCTTTACAAATCTGTCCCGGGCCGGGAAAACGGCTGCGGACCTTGATCCGCGATTTCCACGATGTCGGGGAATTCAGGCCTGCATATAGTGAGTTTTGACGTGAAGGGGAAGGGAAAATGCGTAACGTGATCCTGGCCGCGGCGATGGCCTGTCTGCTGCCGGGCACTGTCCGGGCCGGAGGCGAAGCTGCGGGTGATTTTGATTACTACGTGATGGCCCTGTCGTGGTCAGCGTCCTGGTGCGCGCTGGAAGGCGACGCCCGGCGCGACCCGCAATGCAACCCCGACCGTGGTCTGACCTTTGTGCTGCACGGGTTATGGCCGCAATATGAGGACGGCTATCCCAGCTATTGCCGCACGGTGGCCCGTGATCCGTCGCGAAGCGAAACCGAGGCGATGACGGATGTGTTTGGCGGGGCAGGGGCGGCCTTTTACCAGTGGAAAAAGCACGGGCGTTGTGCAGGGCTGTCTGCCCGCGACTACTATGCGCTGGCGCGGCGGGCCTTCGGGTCGATCAAGATTTCCGAAGTGTTTCCCAAGATCGACCGCGACCTCAAGGTTCCTGCCGATGTGATTGAAGGCGCGTTTCTGGAAGCCAACCCCGGATTGAAGCGCGATCAGGTCACGGTAACCTGTAAGGATGGCCTGATCCAAGAGGTGCGCATCTGTCTGACAACCGATCTTGAACCGCGCCGCTGCGGGGCGGATGTGATCCGAGACTGCACGCTGAAAGATGCGGTGCTGGAAGCGGTCAGATAAGGGCTGCGGCACCCATGCTCAGGCTTCGACCTTCAGCACGATCTTGCCGATATGACCCGAGCTTTCCATGCGCGCATGCGCATCGGCCGCACGCTCCAGCGGGAATTCGCTGTCCATGACCGGGGCAAAGTGGCCTGCCGCGATCATGGGCCAGACATTCGCCTCGACTGCGCGGGCAATGCGGGCCTTGGCGTCATCGGACTGTGGCCGCAGGGTTGACCCTGTCAGCGTCAGCCGCCGCATCATCATCTCGGCAAAGTTCAACTCGACCTTTGGCCCCTGCAAGAAGGCAATCTGCACAAGTCGACCGTCATCCGCCAGACAGCGGACATTGCGAGGAAGATACGTGCCACCGACCATATCAAGGATCAGATCAGCGCCGCCCTCGGCCTTGATCGCCGCAGCCCAATCTTCGGTGCGATAGTTGAAGGCACGTTCCGCCCCCAGCGCCTCGCAACTGCGGCACTTGTCATCCGATCCGGCGGTGGTGAACACCCGCGCCCCAAGGCTGCGGGCAATCTGAATGGCCGTCGTGCCAATGCCAGAACTGCCGCCATGCACCAAGAACCGTTCGCCCGCTTTCAGACCGCCGCGCATCACCACATTGGACCAGACGGTAAAGCAAGTTTCCGGCAGGCACGCGGCCTGTTGCATCGCCATGCCAGCGGGCAACGGCAGAGCGTGTGATTCATGCGTGGCCGCGTATTCCGCATAACCGCCGCCCGGCAACAGGGCCGTGACCTTGTCGCCGATCTGCCAGCGGGTGACGTTTGGCCCAAGGGCCACGACCGTGCCCGATGCCTCCAGCCCTGGCAAGGGCGAGGCGGTTGCGGGTGGCGCATAAGACCCGGCGCGCTGCAACGCATCTGGCCGGTTGACCCCGGCATAGGCGATACGGATGATGATCTGGCCGTGCCCCGGCACCGGCACCGGCAGGATCGCCGGCTTCAACACCTCTGGCCCGCCCGGTTCGGTGATTTCGACGGCGCGCATCGTGTGGGACAGTGTCATTGTCAGCCTGCGGTTTGTTGCCTAACGGCGGAAGGGACCCGGCATATGGCCCGGCAGATCCTGCGGGCGTTCGGGCATGCGCACCTTTTCCATGAATTTCAGCGGCCCTGCAAGCAATGCCTTGGACAGGGGGTTGTAGCGGACCGAGGCTTTCAGCTTTTCGATCTTCATCACGTCTTCGATCCGGCGGTCCACAAAATCCCACGTCGACTGGTGGCCGATGCTGTCATCGCCCAACCAATACAGCACGGTCGCGCTGTAGACCGCCGAAAGCGTCACGCGCTTCGAATACCAGTTCAGGTCGCGGCTGGTGTCGCCCAAGGCGGTCCAGATCGCATCCGCCGTGCCCCAGATGGCGCGGGCCCCGTCGGCCGCATGCATGGGCAAGGCAAACAACGTGCTGCCGCGACGCACCGCTTCCTTGTCATCCACCACCTCCAACCGGACGCGGATCGCCGTGGCCACCCGGTCCCGATAGCGCAAGGCCGCAAGGTCAGTTTCGGCCAGCCGTTCCTGCATCAGCCGGTCACCGCGGCGGTGATAGGCCAGCGCCAGATCGACTCCGCCGCGCGGATACAGCGCGCGGGCCAAACCGTCTGTCACCCCCGAATCGGCGATGGCCGCCCGAAAGCTGGTTTCGGACCATCCGTCAAAGGGAACATGCGCCAAAGCGGCGTCCAGCAAACGCTCGGCCGTGGTTTCGCTGGAATTGTCGATATCCATGGCTGTCTCCTTGCGGCATCAATTGTGGACATGCGGGCATGGCTTTGTTATAGCCCGCGCTGCCTGCACATCTAGTGCAACTCTAACTTAGGAAGGTGGTGACAACCACATGCAGGTCAGCGTCCGCGACAATAACGTCGAACAGGCACTCCGTGCCTTGAAGAAAAAGCTCCAGCGCGAAGGCGTGTTTCGGGAAATGAAGCTCAAGCAACATTTCGAGAAGCCCTCCGTCAAGAAAGCGCGCGAGCAAGCCGAAGCGGTCCGCCGTGCGCGCAAACTCGCGCGCAAAAAGGCGCAGCGCGAAGGCGCAATCTAAGGCGTTAACGCACGAATGCTGGATGGGTGGCTTTGGTTACCTGTCTGACGATCAACCCCCGTGCCCGTGGCCCGGGGGTTTTTTCATGCCGCGATGGGCGGATCAGGCTTGGCGGCGTCGCTGAAAGGCGACGGGTGCGGCTTCTGCAACCGCAAAGCGTGACATCAGCCGGATCATGCCGTCGGTTGCCGTGGTCAGCGTCTGGCACGCTGTCGTTGTGTCGTTGAACATCGCGGCGTTCTGCTGGGTGGCATGGTCCAGATCGGCAATCGCCGCATTCATTTCGGTCAGCGACTGCGCCTGATCCGAGGCGGTGCGCGCAATGGTCGCCACCTGTTCGGCTGCGGCGGAAACGCTTTCGGTGATGTGCGTCAGCGCGGTTCCGGCCTGTCCAACCAGCGTCACCCCTTCTTCCACTTGTGCGCCAGACTCCTGAATGACGACCGTGATTTCCTTGGCCGCGTCGGAACAGCGTTGCGCAAGGGCGCGCACCTCAGACGCAACCACGGCAAATCCGCGACCGGCTTCGCCCGCCCGTGCCGCCTCGACCCCAGCGTTCAGGGCCAGAAGGTTAGTCTGAAAGGCAATTTCGTCGATAACCGCGTTGATGCGCGCAATCTTTTGCGAACTGTCGGCCAGCCGCTGCATCGACACGATCGCTTTTTGCACCACCATCGTGCTGTT
This sequence comes from Rhodobacter sp., assembly GCA_027484145.1. Taxonomy (GTDB): domain Bacteria; phylum Pseudomonadota; class Alphaproteobacteria; order Rhodobacterales; family Rhodobacteraceae; genus Pseudotabrizicola. The sequence continues at coordinate 89,245 of JAIXUH010000013.1, read as the reverse complement.
GACGACTGCGGCGCGAGCCTGCGTGGTGCTGGTTTCCGCATCAGCCGCCATCAGGGCCGAGGTTTTGACCCCCGTTGTAAACTCTGTCATCGTGGCTGAGGTCTGTTCCAGTGTGGCGGCCTGACGTTCGGTCCGCGTGGCCAGCTTGCCCGCTGCCGCGTTCAGCGCATCTGCTTCGCCCCTGATGCGGTGCGAAGTTTCGGCGACGCCGCCAATGGCTTCGGCTAGATTGTGGATCGCTGCGTTGAAATCGTGGCGCAGGTCTTCATACTCGGGCGAGAAGGCAACCTCCAGCCGGGCGGACAGGTCGCCGTTCGACAGCCGGCCCAACCCGTCACGCAGCGCGGCGACCACGCGGCGTTGGTCGGCGGCGGCTGCTTCGCGCACCCGGTCGTCCTGTTCCTGCCGCGCGCGGGCTGCGCGGGCCAGTTCATCGGCATTGCGCGTCTCGATCAGGATCCGGGCCTGCGCCTCTTCGGCGGCACGGCGTGCAGCGTCGCCCTTCTGGCTTTGAAGTTCAGCGGCGGTTCGCGCCTCTTCGGCATGGGAAAGGGCCGTGCGGATGGCAGCTTCGGCCGCAGCAAGGGCGGATTCGCGCTGCTCCGCCTCGTCTGTCAGGCGTAGCCGGATGCGGACGGCGACAATGAGCGCCGCGGTTTCAACGGCGACAATTGCGCCATGCATCAAGGTGCGCCCGATGTTTCCCACAAGGTCTGATGAGGGATAGATCAGGCCCGGAAAGACCACACTCAATGACAGGTGGTGCAGCACGATGACCGCGGCGCCAAGCAGAATGGCGCGCGTATCCACCAGCAAGACAAGGGTGGCCATGGCGGCAAAGAATGCCATGTGGCTATCCACCTGCCAGGCATGGCCGGAAAAGGCGGCTGTCAGGGCAATGGGTTGGCCGACCACCGCAACGGCGACCGCCAGCCGTGTGGTGACCGGGGTTGCCTGTGCTGCGCCCCAGCCGATAGCCAGAAAGGCCAGCGAAATCAACGGTGCCACGATCAGCCCATTGCCGGCAATCCAGCCGATCATAGCCACGAGGGGGGTGCAGAACGAGGCTGCAATCAGCAGGTGACGTGACGATGCAGCCTGACTGACCAACAGTGAGGAGGGTGTGGTCGCCATCAGATTGCCCCGCACAGACGGGCAGCAAGACGCCCGTCGCGCACTGCCCATGCGCCAAGCGCGACAAGCCGCACGGCAAAGTCAGGTTCGGGCGACGCAGCCAGTGATCCGAACTGTGCTGATTGCGGTCCGATCGCGGTGCCACCTGCCAGATGGATCAGATTGGTATGGTCCACCCATGGCGGGGCGATCATCAGCACCGGGGCATCGGGCTGCGGCGGCGCCGCAAACAGCACCGGAACAGGTGCCAAAACGGCAAGGCACAGGGCGGGTAGGAGGATGGGAAGTGACACGGGGCAACCTCTGGCCATGGACGCCCCAGTCCTACGCCCGCCGGGTTAAGATTTGACCAACGCCGCCTGTTCTAGACCGAAAGGGCCGTCGTCTTGAACACGGTCCGCAGCGCGAAAGAGCTTTGCATCTGCCGCACACCGGGTAGACGCGACAGGTGCTGCCGGTGGATTCGCGCAAAATCGTCGGTGTCTTCGACCATCATCTTCAGCAGATAATCCGCTGTCCCCGCCATCAGATGACATTCCAGAATGTTGGGAATGCGCGCCACTTCGCGCTCGAACGCGTCCAGCAGTTCTTCGGCCTGCCCCTGCAGGGTGATCTCGACAAACACCGTGGTCGCGCGGCCCAAACGCTTGGCGTCCAGAAGCGCCACGAAGGCGGCGATATAGCCCTCTTCCTCCAGCCGCTGGGTGCGTCTGTGGCAGGCCGATGGCGACAGGTTTACCCGTTCGGACAATTCGGCATTGGTGATCCGCCCTTCTTTCTGAAGGACGTTCAGGATGCGGCGGTCTGTTGCGTCAAGATCCATAGGCCCGCAAGATTCTGCCGCCAAACGGCAATCTGTGTTGAATTTCTACCGACAGACTGCCGGACGAAGGAAGAGAATTCAAAGCATTTATCACAGATCAGCGCGAAACTTTTCCCATGGTCCAAAGTGTCGGACCGCAGGGAGAGAGCTATGAAGATCGGATGTCCGAAAGAGATCAAGCCACAGGAATTCCGTGTGGGCATGACCCCGAATGCGGTGCGCGAGGCCGTGGCCCATGGTCATTCCGTCATGGTCGAGGCCGGGGCCGGGGCGGGTAGCGGGTTCTCGGACGGCGACTATGCAGCGGCGGGGGCCACCATCATCGCCACGGCAGAGGAGGTGTTTGCCGGTGCAGAGATGATCGTCAAGGTCAAGGAACCGCAGGCGGCCGAGCGTGCGCGCCTGCGCGAAGGTCAGGTGCTGTTCACCTATCTTCACCTTGCGCCCGATCCGGAGCAGACGGCTGACCTTTTGGCCAGCGGGGTGACGGCCATCGCCTATGAAACGGTAACGGATGACCGGGGTGGCCTGCCGCTTTTGGCCCCGATGTCTGAAGTGGCGGGCCGACTGGCGCCGCAAGTGGGGGCGTGGACGCTGCAAAAGGCCAACGGCGGGCGCGGCATTCTGCTGGGCGGCGTACCTGGCGTGGCCCCGGCCAAGGTTCTGGTTCTGGGCGGCGGTGTGGTGGGCACCCACGCTGCGCGCGTGGCAGCCGGTATGGGGGCGGATGTCACCGTTCTGGACCGTTCCCTGCCGCGCCTGCGCTATCTGGATGACGTGTTCGGCGGCCAGTTCAAGAATGGCTTTGCCAGTGCCGGGGCTACGGCCGACCTTGTGGCCGAGGCGGATATGGTTATCGGCGCCGTGCTGATCCCCGGTGCCGCCGCGCCCAAACTGGTCACCCGCGCGCAATTGTCGACCATGAAGCCGGGGTCTGCCATCGTGGACGTCGCCATTGATCAGGGCGGTTGCTTCGAGACAAGCCACGCGACCACCCATCAGGACCCGATCTATACGGTAGATGGCATCTTGCATTACTGCGTTGCCAACATGCCCGGCGCAGTGGCCCGCACCTCCACGCAGGCGCTTGGCAATGCGACCTTGCCCTTCCTTCTGGCGCTGGCAGACAAGGGTTGGAAGCGCGCCTGCGCCGAAGATCGCCACCTGAAAAATGGCCTGAACACCCATGCGGGCCAACTGACCTATGCGGCGGTAGGCCAAGCCCTGAACCTGCCGTTCATTTCGGCAGATGCGGTGCTGACCAATTGATCTGCACGACATTTTTCCGTCGCGGGCACTTTCCGCGACGGAAACACCGCGGGGCAGCGTGACATCAGCATCAACGAAAGGTGCGTCATGCTGTCTCGGATTTCCCCCTATTGGCTTTGGATATTGCTGTCTGTCCCCGCGCTGGGGATGGTGTCGGCCCTGCTTGGCGATGATGCTCGCGCCTTTCACCGTCTGCTGCACCCGACTGGCGAATTCGCGGCCCGCTTCATGATCATCTCGATGCTGGCCACGCCCTTGCTGCTGTTGACAAAAGGGGCAACCTGGGCGCGCTGGCTGAAATCCAATCGCCGTTACTTCGGGGTGGCCGCGTTCTTTTATGCCGCGCTGCACACCTATGTTTATCTGGTGGACAAAGGCAGCATCGACCGCGTTCTGGAACAGGCAACCGAATTTGACATGGCAATGGGCTGGCTGGCCATGCTGGTGTTCATCCCGCTCGCTGCAACCTCGATGGATTACGCCGTTCGCAAACTGGGGCGCAACTGGAAGCCCGTGCAACGGCTGACCTATGCCGCAGCGGTTCTGACGCTTCTGCATTGGGCCGCCTTGCATGGCTGGAACGGCTGGCCGCCGGCATTGGTGCATTTTGCCCCGCTGGCGGTGCTGACCCTGTATCGGCTGTGGTGGCTCTATCTGCGGCCGCGCCCATCGCAGATGGCCTGATGGCGGCCAAAGCAAAAGGCCCCAAGGCTGAACTCGGGGCCTTTGACTGACAATTGCCTTGCTTACTTGCGCAGCGAGTCGCGGATTTCCTTCAGGATATCCAGCTCGGTCGGGCCAGCCGGCGGTGCAGCAGCGGCTTCAGCGGCCTCTTTGCGGGCGGTGGCTTCTTTCAGCTTGTTCACCGCCTTTACCAGCAGGAACACAACCCACGCGATGATCAGGAAGTTGATCACAGCGGTAATGAACGCGCCATAAGCGAACACGGGCGCGCCCGCATCTTTTGCCGCGGTCAGCGAAGTGTAGGCCGGTTCCGTCATCGACAGGTCGATGAACAGGTTCGAAAAGTCTACGCCACCGGTCACCAGACCGATAATCGGGTTGATCAGATCGCCCACCAGCGAGTTAACAATGGCCGTAAAGGCCGCGCCGATGATGATACCGACCGCAAGGTCAACCACATTGCCTTTGGCGATAAAGGCCTTGAATTCGTTAAGCATTCCACAGTCCCCTTGTTGGCGTCCGCCTTGTTGGCGGATTTTCGTGCCCGCGCTCGTGATCGAGTGCGGCGAAAATATGGCACAGACATGTGATGTTTCGCAGGGGGAAAATATCCGAAAGGAGTAGCACAATTGCGAAAGTTGGCGCACTGGCAACAGATTTTCGGTCTAATCAACCTGAGTTTGTGTCTTGAACTCGCGCACCATGGTTGTGGCGCGCGAAAACCCGAACACATGGCGCAGCGGTCCCAACGCCTCATGCCGCCACGGTGTAAAGCCCAGCCGTTCATACAGCGCGCGCGCCCGCAGGTTGGTGTCGATGACCTCCAGCCGGATGGCGCCATAACCGCGGCCCTGCGCCTCGCTGACCAAAGACCGGATCAGCGCCGACCCTACACCCTTGCCCCGCGCGTCGCGGGCCACGCAAATGCCGTCGATCAGGAACCGCTCGTTATCCACCTCGCTTTGCAGCATGCCCAAAAGGGTGCTTCGCCACAGCGCCCCGATCCGGCCATAGATCGCGCGCAGATCGGCAATCTCGCCACCCACAAAGCTGCCAGCGGGTGACTTGAAACCTGCCACCCCCAAAAGCACCCCCTGATCGTCTAAGGCATAAAGGCAATGATCGCCCTGAATGACGCGGGTCAGAAAGGCAATCGCACGGGTGTCGGGGCCCAGCACACGACCCAGTTTGCCACCGAAAGCCTGCCAATACAGCGCCGCTGCCGCTGGCTTCAGCCGGTCGGGAAGGCCAAGGTGGACCTGCACCTGTCGTCTCTCCTCTTTCCCTTTGCTGGTGAAATGCCTAAGCCGTTCGGGATACCTGAGTAAAGCACCAAGCGTGATGCCCGCCCCAACGCCCGCCCCTTCCCCCTCGACCCGTTTGGCCTTTTGGCGCGGTGCACTTGCCTCGGCGCCCTTTGTCATCGTGGTGGGGCCCTTTGCCTTGCTGTTTGGCGTGGTGGCCACCGAGGCGGGGCTTGACCTGCTGCAGGTCTTCCTGTTTTCCGCCAGCATCTTTGCCGGGGCGTCGCAGTTTGCCGCCCTGCAACTGATGCAGGATCAGGCCCCTGTCCTGATCATTCTGGCCACGTCTTTGGCCGTGAATCTGCGGATGGTGATGTATTCGGTGGCCATGGCACCGCACTTGGGCGCAGCCCCCTTGGGCACGCGGATGCTGATGGCCTATTTCCTTGTCGACCAAAGCTTTGCCGCCAGCCAGACCGAGTTTGAGCGCCACCCCGATCTGTCGATGCCGGAAAAGGTGGCCTTTTTCTTTGGCAGCGTCGTGCCGGTGGCGTCGCTGTGGTTTGTCGCCTCGATGCTGGGCGCGGTTCTGGGCGCGGCGATTCCGCCCTCATATGCGTTGGATTTCGCGGTGCCGATCACGTTCTTGGCCATCTCTGCGCCCATGCTGCGCAGCGTGCCGCATGTGGTTGCGGCATTTACCTCGATTGTCGTGGCACTTTTGTGTGCGGGTTTGCCCTATGGCACCGGGCTGATGGTGGCGGCTGTCGTTGCCATGTCGGCAGGGGCAGGGACAGAGGTTTTGCTGGAACGCCGGGGGCAGCGGCATGGGCGTTGATCCCACCCTGTTCTGGACCATTGTCCCCCTGCTGGGCATTGGCACCTATCTGATCCGGTTTTCGTTTCTGGGCATGCTGGGCAACCGCCCCTTGCCGCTGCCCCTGCTGCGCGCCCTGCGCTATACGGCGGTCGGCATCCTGCCCGGACTTGTGGCCCCGGCGGTGCTTTGGCCCCCTGCCACGGGCGGCGAGCTTGATGCCCCCAGGCTTGCGGCGGCCTGCGTCACGCTGGCGGTTGGCATCGCCACCAAAAGCGTGATCGGCGCTATTCTGGCCGGTGGCACAACGCTGTATCTGATGCTGTGGCTGGTTTGACGGCGCCCGCGCCTGGGGGTGGGCAGGGGCCGCGCCGTTATTGCAGACGCGGGTCGCCCGCTTGCACCAACAGGACGCCATGGTTGTTGTCGGTGTCGTCGTCGTTGTACATCCGCGACGTTACCCCCGGCAATTGCCCGAAGGCATCCGAAAACTTCTTGGGGTAATAGGTCTGCGGCAGGCTTTCAAAGCCCGGCACGCCGCGCAGGATGAACGACACCGCATTGGTGCAATGCGCTTTTGCCACCGCGCCATAGGCCTTTGACCGCTGCGCCACCAGTTCCGCCACGCCGGGCGAAACGACGATGGTCTGTTCCAGCACGTCGTAAGTTTCGCGGGCGTGGTAGTCGAGGTAAAAGGCCACCATCTTGGGCGTCATGCCAAAGTGCACGTCATTGCGCTCGGGCAGGGCCGGGTGGTGCCATGTGCCAGCCGGATCAAACATCACGCGTTCCGACCCGTTGATCAGCAGGCCCGAATGTGCCCCCGATCCGCTGCGGGTCGACAGTACGGTGTAAAGTGTCACGGAAGGCGGGCCGTCATGCACGTAACGCGCGCGCGCCACAGCCTCGTCCGAGGCCCATTTCGGTTCTGCGCCGCAGGCGGCCAGCGACAAGAGTGCCATAAGGGCAAGGACAAGGCGGATCATCTGCTGGGGACCTGTCAGCCGTTGACCAGCGCCATGAAGATCAGAATAGCGATGCTGATGCCAGCGCCCCAGGTGACCATGCGGATAAAGCCGACAAAGGTCTTCTCCTGAGCGCGGATATCCATCGAGCCATGCTTGTGTTCGGCCATTTTCTCGGTTCCCTTAAGACAACGTCCGGAATGCCTTATCCGATTCATTTTGCCCTGTCACGGGGCACAGCGGTGGCTGGGGCGCGACAAATGCATCTGTTGCATCTGCATTTCAGGCCGAGGCATCGCCGGACTCGCCGCCCGCCCAACCGCTGGGCAAACGAAAGCCGATCCGCCGCGCAGGCTCTTCGGGGGCCAGTTTCGGCACGGCGCGCAGCACCACGTTCAACTGGCTGACATGCTGGATCAACTGGGTTTTCAAGCCATCGTCATCGCGCCCGTAAAAGGTCAGGATGTCGGGGTCGTAAAACCCTAGCCCTTCAATCCTCAGCACACCCGCCTCGCCACCGGCAAAACCCATGGCCACTTCGTGTGCGGCATCAAGCTGTGCTTCAAAGTTGCGGATATACAGGATCACGCGGTCATAGGCCCATTCAGCCGGGCTTTTCGGCTTGGCCGCCGTTGCAGTGTCGGCTTTTGCGGTTGCCTTGGTCTTGGGTGCCATCGTCAAAGCCTGCTCCACATCCACGCGCCTTCCGGCGACAGGTGGCGCGAAACAGCGCCCTTGTGCAAGAGATGGTTCAGATGTGCCACCGCCTCGACCAGCGCCATGGCGTATTCCGGCCCACCAATTTCACGCTTGAACAACGGCACAAAGCATTCGGCAGCCGTCCTTGGAACTGACAGATGCGCCAACAGGCGGTCCAGCGCACCATGGTGGTTGTCGATCATCTGGGTCAGACGCAGCGGCAGGCCGGTAAAGGGCAACTTGTGACCGGGCAGCACGAAATGGTCCTCGCGCGCCATGGGCTGAAAGCGGCGGCAACTGACCAGCCAGTCGGCCAGCGGGTCTGCATCGGGTTCGGTCGGATAGACCCCGATATTGGCCGAGATCCCCGGCAAAAGCTGGTCGCCGCCCAGAATCAGATCGCCGCTCCAGAACGTCGCGTGATCCGGCGCATGCCCGGACCCAAGCCGCACCTGCCAGTCGCACCCCGCCATGGTGATCGTCTGACCCTCGGTCAGGGCGGAAAATCCTTGTGGCATCGGCTCGACCACATCGGAAAAGTTGAAGGGCCGTTCCGCCGCGCGTTTGGCCAGCATGTCGGGTGGCATACCGGCGCGGGTGTAGAACACCTGTGCCTCGGGTGTGGGCAGGGGTTGATCATCCAGCGTCAGCATCCGCGCGTAAAGCCATGCTGTGCGCGTCATCAGCAGCCGTGCCCCGCGCCGCTGAAACCACCCGGCAAGGCCGACATGATCGGGGTGATGATGCGTGACGATCAGCCGGTTCACAGGCCGCCCACCCAGCGGACCGGCCAGAATACGCTCCCAGATGGCCCGCCCACGATTCGAGGCAAGGCCCGTATCCATCACCGTCCAGCCATCGCCATCATCCAGCGCATAGACATTCACATGGTCCAGCGCCATCGGCAGCGGCAAACGGAACCACAAGATGCCCGGTGCAACCTCGGTCGCCGTGCCTTCGGCGGGCGGTTCCTCAAAGGGGTGCCTGATGCCCGACAGCACCGCGCTCATGCGGCAAGATCATCGGGCGACAGGGCGAACAGGTCAGCCGACCCTTCGCGCACCTGTGCCAGCAAGCCCGCATGCTCGGGCAACAGGCGCTTGACCATCACCCGCGCCAATGCCGCGCGCGGCCCGCTTCCCGCTCTGGCCATCGCGGCCTTCAGGTGCAGATGTGCCCCCAGAACCAATGCAAAGGCCCGCAGATAAGGCACCGCCCCGCCAAACCGGTCGTCCAGCGACTGCGATAACAGCGCCTCGGTCGCCTCGCGCAGGGTTTCTGCGGCAGACCAGACGTCATGGGCAAGCTCGGGCATCACGCTGCGGGCGGCCTTGGCATCGGCCTCGATCTCGCCGATCAGCCGAAACGCCGCCTCGCCGTGGTCGGCCATCTTGCGCGCCACAAGGTCCATCGCCTGAATACCGTTTGTGCCTTCGTAAATCGGGGTGATGCGGACATCGCGCAGGAACTGCGCAGCCCCGGTTTCCTCGATAAAGCCCATGCCGCCATGAATCTGCACGCCATCTGACGCGACGCTGACGCCGATGTCGGTGCCATAGGCCTTGGCAATCGGGGTGAGCAACGCCGCACGCGCCGCCCATTCCGCGCTGCCCGTGGCGCGGGCCATGTCGATGGCCACCGCGCAAGACAGGGCAATCGCCCGCGCCGAAAACACCTGTGCCTTCATCGTGGCCAGCATCCGGCGCACATCAGCATGGGCGATGATGCCGGGCTGCGCGGGGTCACCCGTGCGGCCCTGCACGCGGTTCATGGCATAGTGCAGCGCCTGCTGATACGCCGCCTCGGCCACGCCAACCCCTTGCAGTGCCACACCAAGCCGGGCGTTGTTCATCATGGTGAACATGGCCGCCATTCCCCGGTGGGGCGCGCCCACCAGCCACCCCGTGGCACCGTCATATTGCATCACACAGGTCGGGCTGCCGTGAATGCCCAACTTGTGCTCAAGGCTGACCACCGACAGGCTGTTGCGCTGACCGGGGCGACCATCGGCATCGGGCAAAAACTTCGGCACCAGAAACAGGCTGATCCCCTGCGTGCCCGGCGCGGCATCGGGCAGGCGCGCCAGCACCAGATGCACGGTATTGGGCAGAAAATCCGCGTCACCCCAAGTGATATAGATTTTCTGGCCGCTGATCGCAAAGGTGCCATCCGCATTCGGCTCGGCCTTGGCGCGCAAGGCCCCCACGTCAGACCCGGCCTGTGGTTCGGTCAGGTTCATCGTGCCGTTCCATTCGCCGGAAATCAGCTTGGGCAGATAGAGCGCTTTCAGCGTGTCGCTGGCATGGTGCTCCAAAGCCTCGATCTGGCCTTGCGACAACAAGGGGTTCAACTGCAAAGCCAGACAAGCCGCAGAGAAGATTTCGTTTACCGCACTGCACAAGGTGACGGGCAGGCCCATGCCACCAAAGGCAGGCGGCGCTGAAATGGCGATCCAGCCGCCCTCGGCAAGGGCGCGGTAACCTTCGGCAAAGCCGGGGGCAGTGCGGACGATGCCATTTTCAAGCTGCGCGCCGTGCCTGTCGCCCACACGGTTCAACGGCGCAATCGCGCCTTCGGCCAGCTTTCCGGCCTCGGTCAGTACCGCTTCCACCGTTTCCGGCGCTACCGTCGAAAACCGTTCCGTTGCCGCAACCTGCGCAAAGCCGACAACATGATCCATCAGGAACTGCAGGTCCGTCACCGGGGCGCGATAGGGCATAATGGCTCTCTTCGTCTGTGCCCATGCCCTTGGCAAAGGGGGCGGGCAGGGGTAAGGGCGTTGAGAATAGGTTAGCCACAGGGGCCAGCCGCTCAAGCTCTACGCTGCGTCACATGTCGGTTGAAACACGTCTGTTGATCCCCACACAAGCCGGACTCGACGATGCTGCAGCGATTTTGCAGCGCGGCGGGCTGGTGGCGATGCCAACCGAAACGGTCTATGGCCTTGCCGGTGATGCGCGCAACGGGGCGGCGGTCGCGCAGATTTTCGCGGCCAAAGGTCGCCCGCATTTCAACCCGCTGATCGTGCATGTGCCCGATATGGCGTTGGCGATGCAGATCGGCGTCTTTGATGATCAGGCCGCCGCCATTGCCGCCGCCTTCTGGCCCGGCCCACTGACTCTGGTGCTGCCGCTGCGCGATGACGCCGGCCTTGCCCCGCTGGTCACCGCCGGGCTTGGCACGGTCGCCATCCGAATTCCGGCGCATCCGGTGGCACAGGCCCTGCTGCGCGCCTTCGGCGGCCCGCTTGCCGCACCATCGGCCAACCCGTCAGGGCGGGTGTCTCCCACGACCGCCGCGCATGTGATGCAGGGTCTGGGGGGGCGGATCGCCGCTGTGCTGGATGGCGGCGCCTGCCCCGTGGGGGTCGAATCAACCATCCTTGGCCTCGCAGGCGCGCCATCCCTGCTGCGCCCCGGCGGTGTGCCGGCAGAAGCGCTGGAGACGATGCTCGGCCCGCTCGTCATTGCCACAAACGCCGAAAAACCCACGGCGCCGGGGCAATTGGCCAGCCATTACGCGCCCGGCGCGGCGGTCCGGCTTGAGGTTACCCGGCCCGATCCCGGCGAGATATGGGTCGGCTTCGGCCCGGACTGTGCGGGCGCCACGATGACACTGTCAGCCACCGGCGATCTGGTCGAGGCGGCTGCCGCGCTGTTTCAGACGCTGCGCGCCGCGGATGATCTGACCGGAGCCGAAGGCAGCATCGCCTTTGCGCCCATCCCCGACCATGGACTGGGGCGCGCGATCAACGACCGGCTGCGGCGCGCGGCCGCACCCAGAGGCTGACCTACGACCGCCTGGCGCCAAGAATTTTCGAAAATTCTTGTCAAATTCCTGTGCAGGAATTTGCACCCGGCCCCGCCGTTCAGTCAAACACACCCATGACGCGGCCAAACAGCATGAAGGCCCGCGCCGTGCGCGTATCAGCAAGCTCGGCAATCTCGGGGTCGGCGGCGTTCTTCTCAAAGGCCTGAAAGGTGCGGTCAAAGGTGCGCAGGAAATGGTGCCCGGCGTCACGAAACACCGGATCTTCGCGCATGCGCCCGGCTGTCAGCGCAAGCGAAGACCGGTCGCGCACCCCGCCCACGGCAGCCACGCCGCGTCCACGCTCGCCTGCTGCAAAGCGCCGCCACAACTCGGGGCGCGCCCGGTCCGGGCGCAGGTCATCCATATAAATGCCCTCTTGCGACAGCAGGGTCAGCACGTCCTGTGCCGCGCGGATCAGCTTGGCCACATCGCGGTCTTCCAGCGCCAGCCGCAGCGCGCGAAATCCGTCCCGGTCATCGGGGTTTTCCGGAAACTGCAGCGCGCGGATGAAATCAGGCACCGAAAGCGGCGGGCGCAGGGCCTCGGCCGGGGTGCCAAGTGCCAGACCGGGCTGCTCTTCGGTGCCAGAGGCAGGCAACGGCGCAATGAGCGCGGCCTTTCGGTCCGCCGAAGGCACCGTCAACCCGGTATCGCGGCGCGAGGTAAAGGTGGCCAGCGTGGTTTCTGTCTGGCGGGCCGCCTGTGCCAGCTCCTCCAGCTTCTTTTCGACCGAAGGGCGCATCGCAGCTGCCGCCGTCTGCTGGCTGGCGACATAGGCGTTGCGCATCGCATCGACCGATGTTTGCAGCCGCGCCGCCTCGGCCCGCAGAATGCGCACCGAGCGCAGGGTCGTCACGGCGGCCCAGATCAGCGCCAGCGGCAGGAACACCACCAGCAAGGTCATCACCAGACCCAGTGCGCTGGTCCCTTCGGGGGCGGTGAACACATAGGCCAGCACAGCAATGACCCAGACCACCGACAACAGGCCCGCCATGATGTCAGCCGTCGAAAAACGACGATCATCCTCGCGGCCTGGAAAGCCGAGGTCTTGCTGTGGGTCGCTGTTGTCTGGCATCGTTCCGTCGCCTTCCGGGTCAGGGATCAGATGTAGCGGATGCTGACCACTTCATAGCTTCGCTGTCCGCCCGGTGTCTTGACTTCGACGCTGTCGCCTTCGTCCTTGCCGATCAGCGCGCGGGCAAGCGGCGACTTGATGTTCAGCAAGCCACGCTCGATGTCGGCCTCGGTCTCGCCGACGATGCGATAGGTCTTTTCTTCGTCGTTGTCCTCATCCACCAGCGTGACGGTCGCGCCGAACTTGATGGCACCGGACAACTTGGACGGATCAATCACCTCGGCCAGCGACAGGATGCCTTCCAGCTCCTTGATCCGCCCTTCGATGAACGACTGTTTTTCACGGGCAGCATGGTATTCGGCATTTTCCGACAGATCGCCATGCTCGCGCGCTTCGGCAATAGCGCGGATCACGGCAGGGCGCTCGACCGACTTCAGGGTCTTCAATTCGCTGTCCAGCGCATCAAAGCCGCCGCGCGTCATCGGAATCTTTTCCATCGTCACATCCACGAAAAGGGAGGCCACGGCCCCGGTCGGGGGCCATGGCCCGTTTGTCTGGGCCATACCCAAGCGGATGCGGCGCGCAAATGCAAGGGGGATGCCGCTGGAAAGCGGCGGCTTGTCGCCAGCGGGAAAGAATATTGCGACAATGCTGCAATGCGGAAACGTGATGTTGCGTTACGGTTGACCATGGGCTTCCCTTCGGGCAATCACGTTCCCAACTCAATGCACAGGGAATCCGGGCGCGCCTGCACCCGAGAGCAAGGACGAGAGATGAGCCAGAACGCCAGCCAGATCGTGCGCGAAAAGATGGAATATGATGTGGTCATCGTGGGCGCAGGCCCCGCTGGCCTGTCGGCGGCAATCCGGCTGAAACAGTTGGATGCCAACCTGTCGGTCGTCGTGCTGGAAAAAGGTTCTGAAGTGGGCGCGCATATCCTGTCGGGCGCGGTGTTGGACCCGTCAGGGCTGGATGCTCTGCTGCCCGACTGGCGCAGCATGGGTGCCCCGATCAAGACCGAGGTGGTCGAGGACAACTTCTATATCCTTGGACCGGCAGGTCAGGTGCGGATTCCCAACTTTCCGATGCCACCGCTGATGAACAACCACGGCAACTACATCGTCAGCATGGCCAATGTCTGCCGCTGGATGGCGGGCGTGGCCGAAGGTCTGGGCGTCGAGATTTTCCCCGGCATGGCGTGCAGCGAACTGGTTTATGACGGCAACCGCGTGGCGGGCGTGGTGGCGGGCGAGTTTGGCCGCGACCCCGAAACGGCGGAACCCGGCCCGTCGTATGAGCCGGGGATGGAGCTTTTGGGCAAATACGTCTTCCTGTCGGAAGGGGTGCGCGGCAGCCTCGCCAAGGAAGTCATCGCCAAATACGAACTTTCCAAAGGCCATTGCCCGCAGAAATTCGGCCTTGGCATGAAGGAAATCTGGGAAATTGACCCTGAAAAGCACCGCCTTGGCACGGTGACGCATACGATGGGCTGGCCGCTGGGCAGCAACGCAGGCGGCGGCAGCTTTATCTATCACCTTGAGAATAATCAGGTTTACGTCGGTTTTGTGGTTCACCTGAACTACGAAAACCCGCATCTTTACCCCTACATGGAATTCCAGCGCTTCAAACATCACCCGATGGTGGCTGACCTGCTGAAGGGCGGCAAACGCGTGGCTTACGGCGCGCGCGCCATCAGCGAGGGCGGCTATCAGTCGATGCCGAAGATGGTGGCACCGGGTGTGGCGCTCTTGGGCTGCTCGGTCGGCATGGTCAACGTGCCGCGCATCAAGGGCAACCACAACGCCATGCTGTCCGGCAAGGCTGCGGCCGAGGCGGCGCATGCCGCGATCAGCGCGGGCCGGTCCGGCGATGAACTGGCCGCCTATGAGGCCGAGGTGCGCGGCGGTGCCATTGGCCGCGATCTGAAAAAGGTGCGCAACGTCAAACCGCTTTGGTCAAAGTATGGGCTTGTCGCCTCGCTGCTTTTGGGCGGGGCCGACATGTGGGCCAATACCTTTGGTCTGACGGTTCTGGGCACCCTGCGCCACGGCAAATCCGACGCCGCCGCCACGGGTCTGGCCAAGGACTTCAAGCCGATTGATTACCCCAAGCCCGATGGCAAGCTGTCGTTTGACCGGCTGACCAACGTGGCCTTCAGCTTTACCAACCATGACGAAGGTCAGCCTGCCCACCTGCGGCTGAAGGACAAGTCAGTTCCCATTTCGGTGAACCTGCCCAAATACGCCGAACCGGCGCAGCGCTATTGCCCGGCGGGTGTTTATGAAGTTGTGGCCGAGGCGGGCAAGGACCCGCGCTTTGTGATCAACTTCCAGAACTGTGTTCACTGCAAGACCTGTGATATCAAGGACCCCTCGCAGAACATCAACTGGACCACGCCGATGGGCGGTGGTGGCCCGAACTACCCCAACATGTAACCCGCACGCCAAATGAACGGACCTGCGCCTGAAGATATCCTGCTGTTCATCGAACAGCGCTACGGGCGCAGGCTTACGGCGGTCGAGGCCGCTGACGTGTTGGCCGCGCTTGATCTGGACGGCGACAAGGCCGAATCTTTCATGACCGAATACGCCCTTGCGTTCGGGGTGGATCTGGCGGGGTATGAGCCCGGTTTTCACCACCGCGCGGCAGGTAGGGCAGGGCGGTTTGGCTGGCCCATTCCGGTGCCGCACCTGTTTGGCCTGCGCATCCCGGTGCCGGTCAGCATTCTGGCCCGTGCCGCGCAAACCGGCTTTTGGCCGGTGCAATACCCCGTTCTGCAGCCTGTTCCCGTGCGTGACTGGCTGAACTGGCCGCTGACGCTGGTGGCGCTGCCCGTGCTGGCGGCTTTTCTGATCTGGCTGCTGCGCGGCTTCTGACAATTCTGCGATCAGCCGCCCTTCACGGGCCATCAAGGGCCTGCTGCCATTGCCACGCGCGCAGGTGGGGGCTAGCTTGCCTGCAAGAGGCCGCCCCCGGCCGGGAGAAAACTTCGCCAATGACCCATGTTCTGACCCGCCCGATCTTCGCTTTTGCCCTTGCGGCGTTGGTCGGGGTGATGCCCATGGCGGCCACCGCCCAAGACGGCAACGGGGCAGATGCCGGGGCCTATCTTGCGGCACGGTCAGCCGCAGCCACCAATGATTACCGCGAAGGCGCGCAATGGTTTGCCCGTGCCCTGATCGCTGATCCGGAAAATGCTGTCCTGCTGGAAGGGGCCGTCGTGTCCTTTATCGGGCAGGGCGACCTTGCCCTTGCCGCCGATGCGGCGGAACGTCTGGTGGCAACCGGCGGGCGCAGCATTGCGGCCAACATCGCCCTTCTGGCCCGCGACGCCAAAACCGATGCCTATGCCGCCATTCTGGCCGCACCGCCCGAACGCAGCATCGGCAACCTGCTGGATCAACTGGTCAAGGCTTGGGCCGAATTCGGCAGCGGCAAGATGTCCGAGGCCGTGGCCGGCTTTGACGCCATTGCCCAGACGGATGGGTTAAAAGCCTTTGGCCTGTATCACAAGGCGCTGGCCCTTGCCGCTGTGGGTGATTTCGAAGGGGCCGATGCCATCTTGTCGGGTCAGGCTGCCGGGCCGCTGGTGGTGAACCGGCGCGGCGTGATCGCACATGTGCAGATCCTGTCACAACTGGAACGCCAGACCGAAGCGCTGGCGCTGTTGGACCAGACCTTTGGCAACGAGCCCGAGCCGCAGCTGATTGACCTGCGGGCAAAGCTGGCAGCCGGAACCGCGCTGCCCTTTGACGTGGTGACCAACGCGCGCGAAGGCATCGCCGAGGTGTTCTTTACCCTTGCCGCCGCCCTGAATGGCGAGGCCGAGGATGGCTATACCCTGCTTTACACCCGTGTGGCCGCCGACCTGAACCCGGCCCATACCGAAGCCCTGCTGTTGTCGGCAGGTCTGCTGGAACAGCAGGGTCAGATGGAACTGGCGGGCGAGGCCTATGCCGCCTTTGCGCCCGATCATCCGTCATTTCATCAGGCCGAAATCGGTCGCGCCGAAACCCTCTACGCGCGCGGTCTGAAGGATGAGGCGCTGGCCGCGCTCAAGGCGCTGACCGTCAGCCACCCCGGGTTGACCGTGGTGCATATGGCCTATGGCGATGCCCTGCGCCGCGAGGACAAGTTCGCCGAATCAGCCGATGCCTACAGCGCCGCGATTGCGCTGGTTGCAGCCCCTGAACAGCGCCACTGGGGCCTGTTCTATTCCCGTGGCGTGGCGTACGAGCGGTCAAGCCAGTGGCCAAAGGCCGAGGCTGATTTCCGCAAGGCGCTGGACCTGAACCCCGATCAACCGCAGGTGCTGAACTATCTGGGCTACAGCTTTGTCGACCGGGGCGAAAATCTGGATGAGGCGCTTGGCATGATCGAACGCGCCGTCGCGGCGCGGCCGGATGCGGGCTATATCATCGACAGTCTGGCCTGGGCCTATTTCAGGCTGGGTCGCTATCAGGACGCCTTGCAGCCGATGGAAAATGCGTCACTTCTCGAGCCCGTCGATCCGGTGGTGACCGACCATCTGGGCGATGTCTACTGGGCCGTCGGGCGCCAGCTTGAGGCGCGCTTTCAATGGCGCCGTGCACTGTCGTTCGAACCCACCGAAAAGGACGCCATCCGCATTCGCCGCAAACTGGAAATCGGGCTGGATGCCGTTCTGGTCGAAGAAGGCGCACCACCCCTGACTCCGGTCTCGAATGGAAACTGAGTTTGCGCCGGCCAAAGTGAACCTGACCCTGCATGTGACAGGGCAAAGGGCCGACGGCTATCACCTGCTCGACAGTCTGGTAGCCTTTGCCGATGTCGGAGACCGGATCACCGTTCGGTCAGCGCCCACCCTGACATTGCAGATCACCGGGCCGCGCGCGGCAGACTTGCCGGTGCAGGATGATAATCTGGTGCTGCGCGCCGCCCGTCTGATGGGGGCAACCGCGGCCATCACGCTGGAAAAGACCCTGCCCGTTGCCTCGGGCATCGGCGGTGGGTCGGCTGATGCGGCGGCCACCTTGCGGGCGCTGGCGCGGCTGGGGCAGCGGCCCCTGCCAGATGCGGCAGCGGTGCTGACGCTGGGGGCAGATGTTCCTGTTTGCCTAGCCGGCACCACAGTGCGGATGCAGGGTGTGGGTGAGCGTCTGAACGCGGTGTCCACCCTGCCCGAAGGCTGGCTGGTGCTGGTCAACCCGGGCGTCGCCGTACCCACCCCAGCGGTGTTCAAGGCCCTGCCGCGCAAGGACAATGCCCCGATGCCGCGAGAGATGCCGCGCCTGCGGTCGGCGGCAGATCTGGCCGCCTTTCTGCAGATGCAACGCAATGATCTGGAACCCCCCGCCACGGTCATCACCCCAGCCATCCGCCAGACGGTTCAGGCCCTTGGCGCGCAGCCCGGCTGCCTGATCGCGCGGATGTCAGGTTCGGGGGCCACCTGCTTTGGCCTGTTTGCTGATGGGCTGACCGCCGCATCCGCAGCGCGCGCACTGGCGCGGCAATACCCGGCATGGTGGGTGCAGGCCGGGGCCATACGCCAGCCGCATCAGGCGATGCGCGCCACCACGTAACCGGCCAGATCATCCAGCATCTGCCGCAGCGGATGGTCGGGCAGCGCCACCAGCGCCCGCCGCGCCGTCTCGGCCCAAGCGAGGGCCTCATCGCGGGCGGCCTCCATCGCGGCATGCCGTGCCATCAGGGACCGCGCATGCGCAAGATCGCCCTCGGCCTGCTGGCCCTTTTCGATCACCCGTACCCAAAAGGCGCGTTCCTCTGCATCGGCCTTGGCCACCGCCTTGATCACCGGCAGCGTCACCTTCCGTTCGCGGAAATCATCGCCGGTGTTCTTGCCAATAGCCGCGTCGGTTCCGCCATAATCCAAGAGGTCATCAACAATTTGGAACGCGATCCCCAGCGCATCGCCATAGGTGAACAACGCCGCCACCTCGGCATCCGAAGCCCCCGCGATCACGCCGCCCGCCTCAGTTGCAGCGGAAAACAGCGCCGCCGTCTTGCCGCGCACGATCTGGCGGTAAACATCCTCGTTGGTCCGCAAGTCTTGCGCGGCGGTCAGTTGCAGCACCTCGCCCTCGGCGATCGTGGCCGAGGCATTGGCCAGAATGTCCAGCACGCGCAGCGACCCAGTTTCCACCATCAACTGAAAGCTGCGGGCAAACAGATAATCGCCCACCAGCACGCTGGATTTGTTGTCCCACAGCAGGTTCGCGGTGGGCCGTCCGCGACGGCGTTCGCTTTCATCCACCACGTCATCATGCAGCAAGGTGGCCGTATGGATGAACTCGACCGTGGCCGCCAGACTGATGTGATGCGCACCGTCATAGCCGCACAGCCGCGCCGCCGCCAAGGTCAGCATCGGGCGCAGCCGTTTCCCCCCGGCTTCGACCAGATGCGCCGTTACTTCCGGAATGCGCGGCGCATGCTCGCTGGCCATCCGCAGGCGGATCAGGCTGTTCACGGCGGCCATGTCATCGGCCAACCATTCAGCCAGCCGATCATGCGGCTTTTGCGACGTCTCGTCCAAGCTCATCCCCTGCAGCTCCGCTCTCGCTTTTTTACGAAACCCGACATAGATCTGGATCCATGAAAGAGCTGCTCCGCACAACAGACCCCACCATGATCGCCTATGCACAGGCCCTTCTTCAGGGCGAGGGTATAGCCGCCTTTGAAATGGACGTCCACATGAGCATCCTTGATGGCAGCTTGGGCATTCTGCCGCGGCGGCTGATGGTGCGCGATCAGGATTTGTTCATGGCGCAGGTCACCTTGCGCGACAATAACATCGACTTCGGGCTGTAATGTTTGCCGACGCCGATCTGTCGGACGACAAGTTCCTGTGCGGCAGATTACGCTTGTTGCAGCCTCTAAAGGGCTATCGGGCCGCGACAGACCCGGTTTTGCTGGCGGCGGCCTGTCCGGCCACGGCGGGGCAGCGCGTGCTGGACATTGGCTGCGGGGCAGGGGCTGCGGCGCTTTGTCTTGCCGCGCGCGTGCCGGACCTGTTGCTTTCAGGGCTAGAAGTGCAGCCTGACTATGCCGATCTGGCGCATCGCAATGCCGCGCGCAACGGCATCGCGCTGGAGGTGCACACAGGCGATCTGACCAATATGCCGCAGGCGCTGCGCGTCGATTTCGACCATGCCATTACGAACCCGCCCTACTACCCGCTCGGCGGCACACCGTCGCCCAACGCAGGGCGGGCCACGGCCCTTCAGGTCATGGTGCCGCTGCAAGCATGGGTTGAACATTCTGCCCGTCGTCTGGCCCCCGGCGGCTGGCTGACGCTGATCTGCGGGGCCGATGGCTTGCCGGATGTGCTGGCCGGGATGGGCAGCAAACTGGGGTCGGTCAGCGTGCTGCCACTGGCCCCGCGGCAGGGAAAACCTGCACTGCGCCTGATTGTTCAGGCCAGAAAGGGCGGGCGCGGTGCTTTCCGCCTGCTGGCCCCGCTTGTGATTCACCATGGTGCCCAACATGACGGCGATCGTGAAAGCTACACGCCAGAGGCGAGTTCCATCTTGCGTGACGGAGGCGACCTTTTGGCGCATTTTCGCTGAATTTGGTATAGTCCCTGCCCCAAGGCAACAGATTTATGACGACACGACTCACGTCTTGTGGTGCACTGACAATGTGGAACCATCACAGGAGGCTAAAGGATGACCGTCGCTTCGCATCTGCAGGAACTGCGCCGCAAGCATGAGAACCTCTCGGAAACGGTGGAAAAGGCTCAGCGCAGTCCCGCGTCGGATGGACTGAAGATTGCCGAGCTGAAGAAACAGAAATTGAAATTGAAAGAGGAAATCACGCGCCTGATGCAGGCGTGACCTTTCCGGCGCTGGCGCGTGCCGCCAGTGCCGCCCCCCCCGCGATCAGCACGGCCGCAAGGGCCAAGGTTCCGGTCGCAGGTGTGATACCAGCCGCAACCAGCGCCAAGGTGGAAAGCAACGGCGCAGCATAGGAGGCGACACCCAGCAATTGGATGTCGCCTTTTTTCATCCCGATATCCCACGTGAAAAACGCGGCCCCCACCGGCCCGATGCCCAGCGCCAACACCGAAGCCCAGCCCAATGCGCCATTGGGCCAGATGGTTTCCTCCAGCGCCAGATGGGCCACAACCGACAGCGCCGCCGTTGCAAGGCAGAACACCGTCACGCTTTCCGTCGGCACATCGCCCAGCCGCCGCGACAGCACCGAATAGGCGGCCCAAGTTACCGCACAGGCAAAGCCCAGCAGCAGGCCCGGCAGGCTTGCGCCGCCTTCACCGCCCCGCGCCAGCACGATCAACGCCGCCCCGGCAAAGGCAATCAGCGCGCCGATCACATGCAGCGCGCCAAGCCGTTCCCCCGGCAACAGCCCCGAAAACAGCACAATGAACAGCGGCCAAAGATAGGCGATCAGCCCGGTTTCTGCCGTGGGGGCAATGCGAAACGCGGTAAAGTAAAGGAAGTGATAGCCGAAGAGCCCAATTGTGCCAAAGGCATAGACTTTCCACGAGATGCCTTTCAGCACGCCGAATCCCTGCCGCGCCGTCCAGACCAGCCCGATCAGGCCGCCGATCCCAAAGCAAATCGCGTTTAACAGGAAAGGTGGCACAGGCGCTGACCCGATGGTGAACAGCGCCAAAAGCGCCCACATCAGAACCGCCGTGAAGCCAATGGCCGTGGCCTTGCCGCGTGTCATACCCTGCACCTTTTCGTCAGACGTCCCGGTCTAACCGCCCCCGCCGAAAAGCAAAAGGCCCAGGCTTTCACCCGGGCCGATTGTCAAAGCCTGCAACGGCCTGTGGCCATTACACCACGAACTGCCCGCCATTGGCGCTGATCGTCGAACCGGTGATAAAGCCCGCTTCGTCCGAGGCAAGGAACACCACGATCCGCGCAATCTCGGACGGCTCGCCCAGACGGCCGACCGGAATCTGCGGGATGATGCGTTCGTTCAGCACCTTTTCGTCAATTGCCTTGACCATCTCGGTGGCAATATAGCCCGGGCAGATCGCGTTCACGGTAATGCCCGCGCGGGCACCTTCCTGTGCCAGCGCCTTGGTGAACCCCAGATCGCCCGCCTTGGCCGCCGAATAGTTGGCTTGCCCGGCCTGCCCCTTTTGCCCGTTGATCGAGCTGATGCTGATCACCCGGCCAAACTTGCGGTCGCGCATGCCTGACCACAGCGGATGAGTCATGTTGAACAGGCCCGACAGGTTGGTGTCGATCACCTCTTTCCACTGCTGCGGGGTCATCTTGTGGAACATGGCGTCCCGCGTGATCCCGGCATTGTTTACCAAAATATCGACCGGCCCCAGATCGGCCTCGACCTTGGCGATGCCTTCCTTGCATGCGTCATATTCGGCAACCGACCACTTATAGGTGGGAATGCCGGTTTCTGCGGTAAAGGCCGCGGCGGCCTCGTCGTTGCCCGCGTAATTCGCTGCAACCGTGTATCCTGCCGCCTTCAATGCCACGGATATCGCTGCGCCAATGCCGCGCGATCCCCCTGTGACCAATGCAACCCGAGCCATATGTCCCTCCTCCATTATCGAGACGTGTTTGAAATCTAGTTACCCGTAACAACAGGGGCGCGCAAGATTATTGCGCGCCCATTTTGCAGCTGCGGCGTAGAGCCGTGCAGGCGCAGCGTCAGGCCCGCTCAAGGCACATGGCAACACCCATGCCGCCGCCGATGCACAGCGTGGCGAGGCCCTTCTTCTTGCCCGAGCGGCCCATTTCGAACAACAGCGTGTTCAGGATGCGCGCGCCCGACGCGCCAATCGGGTGGCCAATGGCGATGGCCCCGCCGTTGACGTTCACAATCGACGGGTCCCAACCCATGTCCTTGTTCACGGCGCAGGCCTGCGCGGCAAAGGCCTCGTTCGCTTCCACCAGATCAAGATCGCCCACCTTCCAGCCTGCCTTGGTCAGCGCCTTGCGCGAGGCGTGGATGGGCCCCACGCCCATGATCGACGGGTCAAGGCCAGCAGTCGCATAAGATGCGATGCGCGCCAGTATCTTCAGCCCGCGCTTGGCAGCCTCTTCCTCTGACATCAGCACAACAGCGGCGGCACCATCGTTCAGGCCCGACGCATTGGCCGCGGTCACCGAACCATCCTTCACAAAGGCGGGGCGCAGTTTCTGCATGGCATCCATCGTTGCGCCATGGCGAATGTATTCGTCTGCATCCACCACAGTGTCGCCCTTCCGGGTCTTGATGGTGAAGGCGATGATCTCATCCTTGAACTTGCCGGCCTTTTGCGCGGCCTCGGCCTTGTTCTGGCTGGCAAGGGCGAATTCGTCCTGCATATCGCGCGAAATCTGCCACTGGTTGGCAACATTCTCGGCCGTCTGACCCATGTGATAGCCGTTGAAGGCATCCCACAGACCATCCTTGATCATCGAGTCGACAAAGTTCAGATCACCCATCTTTTGCCCAGCGCGCAGATGCGCGACATGTGGGCTCAGCGACATGCTTTCCTGACCACCGGCGACCACAATCGCGGCATCGCCCAGTTGCACATGCTGCGCACCCAGCGCCACGGCCCGCAGACCCGACCCGCAGACCTGATTCAGCGACCATGCGCTGGCTTCCTTGGCCAGACCGGCCTTGATATGCGCCTGACGCGCGGGGTTCTGGCCCTGACCGGCGGTCAGCACCTGACCCAGAATGGTTTCCTCGACCTCGGCCTTTTCGATACCGGCACGGGCGACAACGGCCTCGATCACAGCGGCGCCCAGATCATGTGCTGGGGTATTGGCGAACGATCCGTTGAAACTGCCCACAGCGGTTCGCCCTGCGGCAACGATTACGACATTGGTCATCTGGTTCTCTCCCTTGGCCAAGGTGGCGAGGTGACTTGCCCCGCGTCTTCCCCGACCTATGCCGCAATGCCGCAAATCGCAAGATTCTTGCGCACCGAAGGTGACGTTGCGGCAAATTTCAGGCGGTGGCGCGCCGGTCGGTCGCATCCCAGTCCGGCGTGACCGTTGGTGCGCCAAACAGGAACCCCTGCAGGCAATCCATCCCAAGTGCCTGAAGAAATTGGGCATCTTCAAGCGTTTCCACCGATTCAGCCACGCAGACCATTTCGAACTGCTTGCCAATCGACAACAGCGCCGCCGTCAGCACCTGATTGTCGCGGTCCTTGTGGATATTGCGGATGAACTGGCCGTCGATCTTCAGGATATCAAAGAAGAAGTCCTTGAAATAGCGGATGGCCGTGTAGCCCGCGCCAAAATCATCCAGCGCAAAGGCGATTCCCTCACGCTGGCAATCCTCCATGAAGGCGATCACGATTTCCGGCACCAGCATGGCCGAACTTTCCGTAATCTCCAGAATCAGGCGTTCGCCCACATGCGGGGTGCGTTTGAGGCCCTGCCGCAGGATGCGCGTCCATTTCGGATAGCCGATGGACCGCGCCGACATATTGACCGACAGCCGCAGATCGGCGTGGCGTGACAGCATATGCAGGCCGATCCCCAGCGCAGCACAGTCAATTTCCCGTCCAATTTCATGGGCTTCGACGGCGGGCATGAAATCGCGCGCCGGAATGATGCGGCCCGAGCGGTCCAGCACCCGGATCAGCCCTTCCTGAAAGGCGACGCGCTTGGAATCACTGGCCAGCACAACGGGCTGATAGGCCAGCCGCAACCGCCGCGATTCGATGGCGTCGCGCACTAACGCAATGGTCTGGCGATCCTGTTCGGATATGGCAAAGGCCAAAGGGTTGGCCTGAGCGGGCGGAACATCCAACGCATGCGGTGGCTTGCCGGTCATACACCTTCCCCCTGCCAGACCCATACCACGCCTGCCCCACCCAAGCGGGGCATTTTGCGGCACGGCTTATGCGGATGACCTTGTGGGGCAGCGGTTAATCTTGCATGAAGTTTCGCATTTTGTTCCAATTTGCATGACATCATCAACAGGGCCAATCCGATGCCGACAACTGATGCCGGGCGCTGCCCATGGTGCGGAACCGATCCGCTTTATGTGGACTATCACGATCACGAATGGGGCGTGCCCGAATGGGATGGCCGCGCCCTGTGGGAAAAGCTCATCCTCGACGGGTTTCAGGCCGGGCTGAGCTGGATCACGATCCTGCGCAAGCGCGATGCCTTTCGCGCCGCCTTTCACGGCTTTCAGCCCGAAATCGTGGCCCGCTGGTCGCAAGCGGACGTTGAGCGCCTGCTGGACGATGCGGGCATTGTGCGCCATCGGGGCAAGATCGAAGGCGCGATTGCCTCGGCGCAGGCCTATCTTCGCATCGAAGAGCGTGTGGGCTTTGCCGCCTTTGTATGGGGCTTTCAGGATGGCCGCGTTGTGCAGGGCAATATCCAAAGGCCGCAGGACATACCCGCCGAGACCGAAACCTCGCGGCAGATGTCAAAGGCGCTCAAGGCTGAGGGGTTTACCTTTTGCGGCCCCACCATCGTTTATGCCTTCATGCAGGCCACCGGCATGGTGAACGACCATCTGATCACCTGCCCCGCGCATGAACGCGTGGCCGCCTTGGCGCAAACCGGCCTGTAACCCAGCGCCTTGGTGCGGGTGTTTCCTGCGGAACAGCGCGGGCCCGCTTCTGCTGCGATGGTCAGCGCATGGTCTGGCACCCTGCCAGACCTGCCTGCAGGACACCTGATGCAACGGTATGTTCCCCATCGTCCGTTCCGCAATCGCCAGCCCCGCTGGGTGTTCGAGGGCTTGGCGGCCCTTGTGGTGCTGGCCTGTGTCGTCGCACTTTCCCCCGTGTGACGGGCACAGGCCGCATCCAAGGTGCCGTGGCCCCTTTCCCCGCGCCTAGAACAGACGCCGATCCAGCCGTAGCCGGATCAGCACCAGCGTCACCAGAACCGACCCGGCCACCGCCAGCGGAAAGATCAGCGGATAGGGCGTGCCCAGATAGCGGATCATCACGACCACAAAGGCCACGTGAATAAAGTAAATCCCAGATGACAGGGTACCCAAGGGAAGCCGCGCCACCAAGCCGGGCAGATCAGGGGCCCGCACGGCCGCCAGCACCAGCGCGGGGCCAACCACCGCCGCCATCAGAAAAGTCTCTGACGCAATGGCGGGCCGCGCGGGCGACAGGCCCCGGATCAGCATCGCCTCGGCGACAACGCCCAGAACGCCGATCCCGGCGACATTCAGAGCACTGCGAAAGCTGATCAGTCGGGCGATGTCCTCGCGCCGCAGCAGATAGCCCAGCAAAAAGAACGGCAGCCCCATGAACAGGCCGTTGCGGGCCTGCGGGTGGAAACTGGTCGGCAACAGGCCCCAGACCACGGCCGTTTGCACCGCGAACCCCGCCACAAGCAGCCCCAGTGCCACAGCCAGCAAGGCCCCGCTGCGCCAGCGCCAGATCAGTGAGGCCAGCAGCAAAGCCACCGCCAGCGCCGTCAGAAACCAAAGCTGCCAATAGCCGTAAAGCCAATAGCTGACATAGGTTTTCAGCCCGCCCTGCGCCACCGACCCGGCCCACAGCGGCAGATAAAGCGTCAGCCATATAAGGTGCAGCGTCAGATACCGCCCCGCCAGCCGCAGCGACCGTCCGGGCACTTCGGGGCGAAAGTTGAAACCTGCGATGACGAAAAAGGTGGGCACCGCCACCCGCGCCACACCATTGCCCAGCAGCCACTGCCCCTCGGGCCACAGGCCACGCAAGGGGTTGGCGTGAATGCATACGACCAAGAGGGCCATTGCAACCTTCAGCACATCCAGTCCGATCAGACGGTGTTTGGGGGATGGACCTTCTGTCGCCGTCATTGCGGCACCTCTTTTCTGGCACAGGCGCGCACTAACCCCAGCCACCCGCCAAGGGCAACCCCGTCAGGCGCGGCGGCGGGGATTGATGCCACAGTCCCTGTGGCGGTTTTGTGCAACGGCACTATGTCCCGCCATACAGAAAGGCATCGCCATGGACCTTGACCATATCTTCATCATGATTGACCCGGGCCGCGCCGATGATGCAGCCCTCGGCCTTGGCCTGCACGAGGCCTATCGCCGCCAGCACCCCGGGCAAGGCACCCGCAACATCTGTTATGCCCTGCCGGACCTGTTTGTCGAAATCCTGTGGCTGGATGATCGCGCCGCCGCCGAAAGCCCGGCCATCGCGCGCACCTCGCTGTCGTCGCGCGGGCGCTGGCGCAACACCGGGGCCTGCCCCTTGGGCGTGGCATGGCGCGGGGCGGCTGCTCCCTTTCCCACATGGGATTTCTGCCCGCCCTATCTGCCCGCTGGCCTGACCATTCCCATGGCCTGTGACAGCGATGATATTCAGCAGCCCTTGCTGTTCCGGTCCCCCGGCAGCACGACCCCGCGTGATTGGCCCGTCGACAGGCAGGGCGGTTTGCAAGCGCACCTTGGCCTTGGCCTGCCGATTCAGGTTGCCCTTCTGGTGCCGCCCGCGTTTCAGCCCTGCGCGGCACTGCAGGCAATCATGGCGCGCACGGGCCTTGGTCTGCGCCACATTCAGGCCGGCTGGGGGCTGACGCTGCAAGGCACGGGGGCCAGCCTGACCCTTGCTGTCAGACCCTGACCTGCACCGCCGCAGCGACCTGATCCGCCACCGCCTCCAGATCATCCGGCCACAGGCGCGGTGCGGCAATCTCGGTCAGCGGCACCGTCATCCGGGCACGGTGCTTGGCATAGCGCGGGTCGTAATGGTGCTGCATCAGGCTGTCGGCCAGCGGCAGAAAGTGCCCCGCTGTCCCAAGGTCGCGCCATTCGGCAATCAGTTCGGCCGCATGGGCATGGCGCAGCTTCAGCAAAATCTCATCCAGACGGCCCGCATCGGCCACGAAATCCGCATAGGCCCGTGTCAGGTATTCGGCCCGCGCGGCCCGTGGTGCGGCAATTGCCACGCGGGGCGCATCCACCATGGCCCGCCACAGGCGCGGCGGCAGACGGCACTCGCCGACCTTTGAGCTTTCGGCCTCGATCACCACCGGGCGCGATGGGTCCAGCCGCGCCATGGCCAGCGCAAGCCGCCCTTCGAACGCCTTCTGGCTGGGTTGCGGCCCCATGCCCCCGAACAGCGACCCGCGGTGATTGGCCAGACCCTCAAGGTCAAGCACCTGTACCCCGCGCGCGGGCAACAGGTTCAGCACATCGGTCTTGGCCGACCCGGTATTGCCATCCAGCACCACCACAGGGCAGGGAAAGGGGTTGTCATAGACGGCCTTCACGACCAGCCCGCGCCACGTCTTGTAACCGCCCTTGATCACCTCGACCCGCCAGCCGATCTGCGCCAGAATCGTGGCAAACGACCCCGACCTTTGCCCCCCGCGCCAGCAATAGACCAAGGGGCGCCAGCCACCGGGGCGGTCGGCCAGCGGCCCTTGCAGGTGCAAGGATGCATTCTTGGCCACCAGCGCCGCGCCGATCTTGCGCGCATCAAAAGGGCTGACCTGCTTGTAGATCGTGCCCACCCGCGCGCGCTCATCATCATCCAGCACCGGCAGGCTGATCGCGCCGGGCAGGTGATCCTCGGCAAATTCCGCAGGTGCGCGCACGTCGATCACATCATCGAAATCCAGCGCCAGCACATCGGCCAGTGAGGTCAGTTCCACTGCCATCACAGGCCCCCTTCCAGCCGGTGCAGCAGCGCGTCCAGCATCGCCTCGCAGCGTGCCATCTGTTCCTCGGTCACATATTCGTCGGGCTTGTGGCCCTGCGCCATCGACCCCGGCCCGCAGATCACCGTGGGAATGCCGAGGCGGCTGGAAAACAGCCCGCCCTCGGTGCCAAAAGCCACCTTGATGGTGCCGTTCGCGCCGATCAGCCCTTTGACAAAGTTCACCACCGCCGCATCGGATGGCGTGCCAAGGCCCGGATAGTCCCACAACCGCTCAATCCGGATATCAGCCTCGGGAAAGGCGTCGCGCTGTGCCGCCACAAGGCCCCCTACCGCCGTCCGCAGGCGGGAAATCAGCGCCTCGGGGTCATCCTCGGCAAGCGAGCGGATTTCGAAATCAATCACCGCATGGTTGGGGACGATGTTCACCTGCACCCCGCCCTGCATCTTGCCCGCATGGATCGTGGAATAGGGCACGTCGTAATCGCCATCGCGCGCGCCCGTGGCCGCCACCTCGGCCTGCAAATCGCGGATGGCCACAATGGTGTCGGCGGCCAAATGCAGCGCGTTCAGTGCCATGGGGGCAAGGGCGGAATGCCCCTCGCGCCCCACGCAAGTGGCCCGCAGCGCCACCTTGCCCTTGTGCCCTGTGGCCACCGCCATGCCCGTCGGCTCGCCCACAATGCACATCGCGGGGCGCACCGGGGCCTGCGCCAGCATGTCGATCAGGCTGCGCACGCCCATGCAGCCCACCTCTTCGTCATAGGACAGCGCCAGATGCAGCGGCGTGCGCAAGGGCCGCTTCGCCGCGCGCAGCATCAGCGCAATCGCCGCCGCGCAAAACCCCTTCATATCCGCCGCGCCACGCCCGTATAGCCGCCCATCGGCGCGGGTTAGCGCAAAGGGCGGCACGGTCCAGTCCTGCCCATCCACCGGCACCACATCGGTGTGCCCCGACAGCATCACGCCCGCCGCACCCGCCGGGCCGACGGTTGCAAAAAGGTTGGCCTTGCCGCCCGATGCATCGGGGATCAGCGTCACGGCAATCCCCGCATCCTCCAGCAGGTCGCGCACCCAAGTCATCAGCGCCATGTTTGGCCGCGATGACACTGTGTCAAAGGCCAGCAGTTGCGCCAAAATCTGATCCGTTTGCATGACCGCACCCTTTTCGCTTGATCTGCCGCACTTACCCGCTTTCCACCCCCGGTTCAAACCGATGCCGCGCCGCGACAATGGCCCGGACCATGGGCGGCAGCCGCACAAACTGCCTTCTCATTCGTCGCCGCCGGTGCCACTGTCCGTTCGATCGCCCCGCGCCACCAAGGACACCGGCATGACTCTTTCGATCCTGTCCGCGACCCTTGCCCTTGCTGCCTGCGTGACCCTGTCGCCAGCCTGCGCGCAGGATCAGACCGGCCCGAACCTTGGTCCCGGCGTCAATGGTACGCCCGGCGGGGCAAAGATCCTTGCCATGGCGCAGGATCTGTTCGCCATCGGCATGGCGGGCAAGGATGCGCTGACCGTCCTTGCCGCCGCGCGCCTTGCCGCGACGGTTGCCGTCACCAATGGCCCCGAATTGAAGAAGGCGGTCACGGGCAGCGCCCCCGCCACCGAACAGGACAGTGCCACGGCCCCGCCGGATGCAGCCGCCATGCTGGCCGCCGCCAAGGCTTTGGCCGCCGAAGATGACGTCTTGCTTGACCTGATCGAACAGGCCGAAGCCGAAGGGCCGCGCGAGCGCATCGGTGGCGCAGTGGCGCATGCCTCTGCGCTTTCGGCGGGCATGACCGATGTCTGGGATGTGCCGCTGTTTGGCGGCAGCTATGCCGAGATTGCCATCATCGGCGACGGCGACTCCAACCTTGATGTCACCGTTGCGGATGAAAACGGCAACAGCATCTGTCAGGATGTCAGCGGGTCAGACAAGGTGCTGTGCGATTTCGTGCCTGCATGGAACGGCTATTTCGTGGTCACCGTGCAAAACACCGGGGATGCCAAAAACAGCTATTACCTGATGACAAACTAGCTATACGGCGACGATCCGCGCCGGACCCGCAGCTACCGTGCCGATCATCGCCGCCACTTCGCCCGCCTGTCGCAGTTCCAGCAGCACGGGCCGCACCCAATGCGCGGGCACCGTCGCCAAAAGCCCGCCACAGGTCTGCGGATCAAACAGCAGGTCCGCCCGCGCACCTGGGGGCAGATCGCACTGCCAATCCAGCGCCGCCCGGTTCGTGGGCATCAGCGTGGACGCAACGCCCTGCCCGGCCAAAGCCTCGGCCCCCGGCAACACCGGCACCGTCGCAAGGTCCAGCCGCGCCGACAGCCCGCCATCGGCCAGCATTTCCCACAGATGCCCGGCAAGGCCAAAGCCCGTGACATCGGTCATCGCCGTGGCCCGCCCGCGCAGGATGGCCGCCGCCGGGCCAAGGGGGCGCAGCATCGACGCAATCGCCGTGGCCCAGACCTCGCCCAGCATCGGCCCCTTCGGGTCTGCCAAGCGCGCCATGGCCATTTCCGCCGCCATGATCACGCCCACGCCCAAAGGCTTGGTCAGGATGATCGCATCCCCCGCCTGTGCGCCGCGTTTGGCCACCGGCGCGTCGGCAATTCCCGTCACGGTAAAGCCCAGCGAAAGCTCATCCCCCACCGCCGAATGCCCGCCCACGACATCGGCCCCCGCCGCGCGGAACACCGCCCCCGCCGCCGCCATCACCTCGGCCAGCATGTCGGCCTGCAGGGGTTCGGACAGGCGTGGCAACGTGATCTGCGCCAGCGCTGCCTGCGGGGCGGCCCCCATCGCCCAGATGTCACCCAAGGCATGCACTGCCGCCAACTGCGCCATCAGATAGGGGTCGCTGCAAAAGGCGCGCAGATGGTCGGTGGTGATGACCTGCCGCTGCCCGCCCAGCATCAGCACAGCCGCATCATCCCCCCGGCCCGAAAGCACGTCAGCCCGCACCGGGGGCGGCACCTGCGCCAGCGCCGTCTGCAAAGCCCCTGCACCCACCTTGGCGCCGCATCCGCCGCACATCGGCTTGTCGCCCATCACGGCCTGCATCCCTGCGGCATGCTCAGGCGGCAGCGCAGGGACAGCCATCACCGGAAATGCCCCGAACTTTTCCATGAAGCGGCGGTCAATCCGGTCTTTCCAGCGCCAAAGCCACGCCCCGCCGCCTTGCAGGCCAAACTTGTCGGCCAGCGCCCGCTGGTCACCCAGTGAGATCAGCTTCAGGTAGTCGCGCTGCGGGCGGAAGCGTTGCAACGCCCCCTTGTCCGCCGCAAGGACGCGCAGGTTGTGAAACAGCACCGGCGCTTCGCGCACCGCAAAAACCCCGGCCTTGGGGCGCGGGGCAAAGCCAAGATGCGCACAATCGCCCACCGCCAGAACATGGGGGTCAGACGCTTGCAGCGTCGGCCCCACCCGCACAAACCCCCCGTGCAGGTCCAATCCGCTGTCTGCCAGCCAATCCTGCGGACGCGCGCCCGCCACCGACAGGGTAAAGTCTGACGGCAAGGTGCGCCCGTCTGACAGCGTCACCGCCCGCGCCCCAATCGCAGCCACCGTGGTTCCGGTCAGCACCTGCACCCCGGCCGCCGCCATCGCCGCAACCAGCCCGCGCCGCGTGGCGGGGGCAACGCCGGGCAAGACGGTGCCGCCCTGCTCCAGCACTGTCACGACCGGGGCCTTGCCCGCCGCGCGCAGCCGGTGCGCCAGTGCCAGCGCTAGTTCCACTCCGCCCACGCCCGCGCCGATCACCGTCAGCCGCGCCGCATCGGGGGCTGTCGCCACAAACGCCTCCCACCGCGCGGCAAAGGCGCCAAGGGGCTTGGCCGACACTGCATGCTCGGCAAATCCCGGCACCGACGGCAGATCAGACGAGATGCCCACGTCAATCGACGCTAGTTCATAGCGCAGCACCCGCCCCGACCCCAGCCGCACTTGCTGCGCCACCGGGTCAAGGCCCACGGCACGGTCAAGGATCACCCGCGCCCCGGCAAACCGCGCCAGCCGCACCAGATCGATCATCAGGTCGTTGCGGGCATAGTGTCCGGCAACTGCGCCGGGCAGCATCCCTGTATAGGGTGCCACCGGGCCGGGGTTGATAAGCGTCAACCGCACCCCCGCCATGGGGCGCATCCCCCACATCCGCAGCACCAGCGCATGGGCATGCCCGCCCCCCACCAGAACGATGTCGCAGGTTTGCGGAAAAGGGGCGTGCGGCATCATTCAGGCAAAGCGTCCATCTATCTGCGGGGGTTCACCCTAGCCTGCGCCGCCCCCCGGCGCGAGGGGGGGCGTGGCGTCGCATCGCCACATCCCCGCCCTTTGGCACAAGGGGCAAACGAAAGGCTAGGTTGCGCGTCTGGTGCCATGCATTAAGGTTGCACCATGAAGTCGCGCACACGCATGGGCGTAACCCAGACCCAACGCCTGCAGTTATCAACGTCGCTGCACGCGGCCTTGCGCCTGCTGCGGGCCGATGCGGCCGGTCTTGCCCGCTATCTGGAAGAGCAGGCCGCTGAAACCCCGGCCCTGATCCTGCGTGAGGCGATGCCCGCCCCCGGTGAATGGTTGCCACGGTGGAGCGGGGTCTTGCCGCGCGGCGAAGGGCCGCCGATCGAGGCGCTTGCCGCACAGGGGCCGAGCCTGATCGCCCATGTCCTTGATGCGCTGCCTGGCCTTGTGCCCGCAGGTCCGGGCCGCCGGATTGCCATTGCTTTAGCCGAGGCGCTGGAGCCTTCGGGCTGGTTGGGCCGCCCCGTCGCCCGGATTGCGGCCGATCTGGCCGCCCCGGTGGCGCAGGTCGAAACTGTGCTGGCGCAGATGCAACAGATTGAACCAACGGGCCTTTTCGCCCGTGATCTGACCGATTGCCTGCGGCTTCAGGCGCAAGAAGCGGGCGTGCTGGACCCGGTCATGGCACAGATGCTGTCCCGGCTTGATCTGGTGGGTTCGGGCGACTGGCCCCGCCTTGCCAAACTGGCGCACGTGGATGAAGCCGCCATCGTGCGGGCCTTTCGCCACATCCGCAGCTTCAACCCAAAGCCCGGCACTGCCTTCAGCGCCGTCTCCAGCCCCTTGCGCGAGCCGGATCTGACTGTGCGTCAGGGCGCCGAGGGGTGGGAGATTTCGCTCAACCGCGCCGCCTTGCCCACGTTGTCAGTCGACGATACCGCAACGGGGGCAGCACATGCGCGGTCCGTGCTGCGGCTGGTCGAAAGCCGCAATGCCACGCTGTTGCTAGTGGGGCAGACCGTGTTGCTGCACCAGCGCGCTGCCCTAGAAACCGGCCCGGCGGCGCTGCGCCCGCTGACGATGCAGGCGGTAGCCGATACCTTGCAGATGCATAAATCCACCATCAGCCGTGTGGTGGCTGGCACCGCCGTGGATACACCGCATGGCACGTGGTGGTTACGCGCGCTGTTTTCAGCCGACATGGGCAGTGAAATCGGGGCGGCGGCCTTGCGGTCACGTCTGGCGCAGATCGTGGCCGCCGAAGACCCGGCGCATCCTCTGTCAGATGACCAGCTGGCCACCGTTCTGGCCGCCGACGGGGCCGAAGTGGCCCGCCGCACCGTGGCCAAGTATCGCACCGCCATGCGGATTCCCCCTGCGGGCCGCCGCCGCAGCCGCCCCAACTAGGACGCATCCGCGCCCGCGCCGAATAAGGCGCATCCGCGACGGCGCATGTCGCATCCGGGGGTGACCTTTCCGTGCGACTGCCCTAGCTGACGCAAAAGGCGAACAAGGATCGGCAGTAATGGGCTATTTTCTGGGTGTCGACACGGGCGGAACCTATACCGACGCCGTCATCGTCGATGATGCGGCCACCGCCGTTATCGGCAAGGCCAAGGCCCTGACCAGCCGCGCCGATCTGGCCGTGGGCATCGGGCAGGCGGTTGATGCCGCCCTTGCCGCAGCATCCGTGCGCCCTGATCAGGTGACACTGGTGTCGCTGTCCACCACCCTTGCCACAAATGCGCTGGTCGAAGGGCAGGGGGGCCGCGTGGCCCTTTTGTTCATTGGCTTTGATGCCGGCGACGAGGCGCGCGCCGGTCTGGACGAAGCGCTGAAGGGTGATCCGATCCTGCGCTTTTCCGGCGGGCATGGCCACGCTGGGCAGGAACTGGCCCCGCTTGACTTGTCTGCGGTGGAGGCCGCCGTGGCCGCACTCGCCGATCAGGTCGTGGGCTTTGCCGTGGCCGCCCAGTTTGCCACCCGCAACCCCGCCCATGAAATCGCCGCGCGCGACCTGATCCGCCGTGTCACCGGCCGCCCCGTCACCTGCAGCCACGAACTCTCTGCCAACCTGAACGGCCCAAAGCGCGCGCTGACGGCCGTGCTGAATGCCCGCCTGATCGGCATGATCGACCGCTTGGTCGCCGCTTGCGAGCGTCACCTTGCCGCCATCGGCATTCAGGCGCCCTTGATGGTGGTGCGCGGCGATGGCGCGCTGATCAGCGCCGCCATGGTCCGCGAACGCCCGATTGAGACCATCCTTTCCGGCCCCGCCGCCAGCATCGTCGGTGCGCGCTGGCTGACAGGTGCGCAGAATGCGCTGGTCAGTGACATCGGCGGCACCACCACCGATGTCGCGCTGCTGCGTGATGGCCTGCCCGAGATTGACCCGATGGGCGCCCGTGTCGGCGGCTTTCGCACCATGGTCGAGGCGGTGGCCATGCGAACCACTGGCCTTGGCGGCGACAGCGAGGTGCACCTGATTACCCAAGGGCTGCTGGGCGGTCTGCGCCTTGGCCCGCGCCGCCTTGTTCCGGTGTCGTTGCTGGCCGTGGATCACGGACCAATGGTCCATGCCACGCTGGACCGCGCCCTTGCTGCTGACGTTTCGGGCGAATTCGACGGGCGCTTTGTTATTCCGATGCAGGGCAACAGCGGCGGGCTGACCGCGCGTGAGGCGACGCTTCTGGCCCGCCTGACGCAAGCCATGCCGATGGCGGCGGCGCTGACCTCGCGGCTGGAGGTGGCGGCGCTTGAACGCCTTGTCGCCCGCGGGCTGGTGATGATCGCGGGTGTCACCCCATCAGACGCCAGCCATGTTTTGGGCCGCCTGTCGGCCTGGGATGCCGGCGCCGCCGAAAAGGCGATGCGTCTTCTGGGCCGTCGCCGCAATGGTGCGGGCGAACGCTTTGCCACCGATCCCGCCGCCCTTGCACAGGCGATCATCGACCAACTCACTCAGCAAACCGCCGATTGCCTGCTGGAAGCCGCCTTTGCCGAGGATCACGCCTTTGCCGATGAGGCGCCCGAGGTTTTGGCCCGCCATCCCATCCTCAAGGCCGGTCTGGCCCGCCACCATGGCGTGATGGAGATCACCGCCCGTCTTGCCGTGCCTGTGATCGGTCTGGGCGCATCGGCCCCGTCTTATTACGGCGCTGTGGGCGAAAAGCTGGGCTGCCAGATGATCCTGCCCGAACATGCGGGTGTCGCCAATGCCATCGGTGCAGTGGTGGGGCAGGTCAGCCAGCGGGTGAGCGGCACCGTCACCAGCCCGTCCGAAGGGCGCTTTGCCGTACACCTTGCGGCAGGGGTCCAGCTTTATTCCGAAAGGGACGAAGCCCTTGATGCATTGGAAGCTGCCCTCGTGGCCGAGGCGACCGAACGCGCGCTGCGCGCCGGGGCCGTCGATGTGCACCTGACGCGCACCCGTGACCTGCGCGAGGCCGATGTCGAAGGCCGCCGCATGTTCATCGAGGCGCTGATCACCGTCACCGCCGCAGGTCGCCCGCGCGTGGCCCATGCGGATGCCCCCGCCGCCTGACAGCCGAAAGTGTCGATTCGCCCTTGACGCCCCATGCCCGCTTCACTAGGGAACGCGCCAGTGGCTAGGTAGCTCAGCTGGTTAGAGCACGTGACTCATAATCACGGGGTCGGGGGTTCGAGTCCCCCCCTCGCCACCAATTCCAAACCCATAGTCATGCAGTGACATCCGGAAAACCCTTGTTTGCAAGGGTTGGCCAAGATCGCCTTGTCCTATGCTGTCCAAGGTCATCGGCAGGACTGCCCCGGGCTTGGGGGTGTCTTTGGGCTCACCGGTTCGGAGATGAAAGGGCGCTCCCCCCATTATGCCCCTGACCGACGCCACGATTCGAAACTTGAAACCTGGTGACAAGCCTTGCAGGGTGTCGAATTCTGCGAGGCAATTCTTATCCTTCAAAGCCAGCGGCCCGTGTCTGTGGCACCAGCCAACCATGGGTCTGCGGCCCGGTTTTTCACCACCCAACCCACCCACGCGGACGGACCGTGTCGCGCAGTAATCCCCTGCTGGGCCGCGATCAGTAGTAGTTGATGGGGAAACTGTAGTCGGGGTCGGAATGGGCATCCCAATAGCCCTTCCAGATGGCTTTGCTCACGGGCCCCACCTCACCATCACCGACAGGCCGATCATCAAGCGTGGTAATTGGCATGACACCCCCTGCAGTGGTGACGAACATGATCTCGTCGCAGTCATAGGCCATCTGCACAGGGATATCGTCGATCACCCACGGGATGCCAAGCTTGTCGGCCACGGCCAGCACGGACTTGCGCGTCACGCCCTCCAGCACGCCCCGGCGCGGGGTGTAAAGCCGCCCATCCTTGACCAGCACCACGTTGAAGCCAGAGCCTTCGGTCAGGTTGGCGTCTCCATCCGTCAGGATCGGATACATGGCGCCACGGTCCCGGGCCTCAAAGATCCCGCGGGTGAAATCGCCCCATTGCAGGTTCTTGACCGTGGGGTCGATGGCCCCCGGCGGGATGCGGCGCACCGTGCGGGCGATGATGGCAGAGCCGCCGGTCTTCTGGACCTCTTCGTTCATCACCCAAAGGTAGGGTGTGACCATCAGATAGCAGAAGTTCTCGCAGTCCTCCGGCGCATACTGGCGCACATAGCGCAGCCCACGGGTCACGATCATCATCACATAGGCGTCGCGAATACCGCTTTTGGCGGCCATTTCCACCAGACGGTCGCGGATATCCTGCCGTGGGATCGGGCTTTTCAGGCGCAGTTTCTTCAGGCTCGCCTCGAACCGGTCGAGGTGATCGTCCAGCCGGAAGAAGCGACCGTTCCAGATGGCGGGCACGTCATAGGTCAGGTCCGAGTGAAGAAACCCCTGATCCAGCAGCGGAATCTTCGCCTCGGCCACCGGTACATAATCACCGCCCACCCAAGCGATGCCCTTGGCAAAGGGGTTTGGGCTTTCTTGCAATTCGGCCAGCCTGCAGCGGTATTCGGTAAAGATGTGGTCGGTGTAAGTCATCGAGAAACCTTTGGTCAGGCGGGCACAACGCCGGCGGCAGCAATATCGGCAAACGCTCGGTCCACGCCCTCGACCGCGCGGTCAATGTCGGCGGCGGTATGGGCGGCACAGAGGAACATGTTGTGCTTGGGGTGAAGGAAAATCCCGTGGCGCAGCGCCGCCGCACATAGCGCATTGCCGATCCGCAGGTCCTGATCGCCGTCCACCAGCACCATCGGCATTTGCACAGGGCCGGTCTGGCGCAGCCGATAACCGTGGTGTGTGGCGGCCTGATCCAACCCCTGCCGAAAGCGCTTGCCCATCGCCTCGGTATGGGCCAGCGCGTCTGTATCCCGCAGGATCCGAACGGTGGCCACAGCGGCGGCCATGGCTGCTGCGCCATACCAAAATGACCCGGTGGTAAAGATCTTTTCTGCCCCCGCCCGCGCATGGTTCGCGCCTGCAATCGCGGCCAGCGGCCAGCCATTGGCAATGGCTTTGGAATAGGCGGCAAGGTCAGGCTTCACGCCATAGCGCGCCCAACTGCCGCGCACGTCCAGACGAAAGCCTGCCCGCACATCATCGCAGATCAGCATTGCCCCGGCCCGGTCACAATGGGCGCGGGCGGCGCGCAGGAATTCGGCTGTGGGCAGTTCCTGATCGCGTCCCACATCATGGCGGAACGCCGTCAGGATGATCGCGGCCAGATCGTCCCCGGCCTGTGCCACGGCGGCCTCAAGACTGACAAGATCGCCCCAATCGAACGAAATAAGGTGAGCACGGTCCTCGGCCGTGACCCCGATGACCGAGGGCGAGCACCACGGAACGGCCCCGTGATAGGCGCCCTTCGCCATGATCACCTTTCGCTTGCCCGTCGCGGAGCGCGCAATGGTGACACAGGCCGTGGTGGCGTCGGTGCCATTCTTTTCGAACAGGCACCAGTCCGCGTGGTCAAGCGTCGAAGTCAGCAGTTCTGCCAGTTCCACGACCATTTCGGTCGGGCCATTGCCCGAGTCGACGACCTGCAACTGCGAAAGCGCCGCAGCCTCGACCGCCGTGTGATGATAGCCAAGGACATTCGGCCCCCAGGCGCACATGAAATCAATGTATTCGTTGCCGTCGGCGTCCCAGACACGGCAGCCAGAGGCGCGGGAAAAGAATTGAGGATAGCCCGGCGCGATGGACCGCGTGGCCATGTGGCCCCACATGCCGTTGGGTATGACGTGACGCGCCCGTTCTTGCAGGGCGAGGTCGCGGGAATTGCCAAGGGGCGCTGTCATGGGAATCTCTCTGTCCAAGGAAGCGGGGGGCACCCGATAGCACCCCCCGCGAAAGATCAGTTGGTAATCTCGGCCAGCGGCAGGTTGCAGCAGGCGCTATAGCGCACGCCCTTGATGTTCGGCCCATAGGCAAGGATCAGGTCGGGGCTGACCATCGGGATGATGATCTTGTTGTTGATCATCTCTTGCGCGGCTTCCGTCCACAGCGCGTTGGCCTCTTCTGCCGTCGCTGCGGCAAGGGCCTTTGCCTTCAACTCACCCGGACGCGGGTTGATGATGCCGGGGACCGTCGCGCCCCCCGCGCGCTTGGCCCAGACCGAACCTTCCTGCATCCCGAACACGTCGATGTATTGCGACGAGCCAAAGAAATCGGGCGCAAAGAACACGGCGGTCAGCGGGATGTGATCGCCATTCGCCGCTTCGCGCCAGTTGGCAAAGGGCACGGGCTGCAGTTCCAGCGTGACGCCGACCTTGGACAGGTCCTGCTGGATCTTCTGCATCATCAGGTTGAAGTCCACGCCATAGACGTTCATGTCGGGATAGATCGACTGCAGGGTAAAGCCATCAGGATGCCCTGCCGCGGCCAGCATTTCCTTGGCCTTTTCCGGGATGTATTCCGGAATCGCATGCCCGTCGCCACCGGGGAAGCCCAATGGAATGGGTGCTGCCAGCGGGCGGCCAGCGCCACCCAGCGTGAAGTCGATCAGCGAGGTGCGGTCGATGGCGATCGAGATTGCCTCACGCACTTCGGGGCTCATGTCGATGGGGGTGGCCTTCGCCCCCGGCGACAGCGCAATATAGACAAAGTTGTAGGACGGGACCTTCTCAACAACGGCAGGCGTGCCCTCCAGCGACTTTGCAGTTTCGGGGTCGATCTGCATGGCGATGTCCACTTCGCCCGATTGCAGCATCTGCGCTTGGCTGACGGCATCCTTGACCTGACGGAAGATGACCTCAGGAATGGTCGGCTTCGTCCGCCAGTAACCTTCATTCCGCTTCAGTCGCAGTTCGGCGTTGGGTTCATACGCCGCCAGCACGAAGGGCCCGCTGCCAGCCGAGTTTGACAAGAACCATGTTTCGGATGTGTCCTTTTCTGCGGTCGTTTCATCAGCCAACGCGCCGTTTGCGGTGGCAACGTCGCTGTTGATAACGCCAAGGAAACCAGCCGCTGCTTGGTTCAGGAATTCAGAGTTCGAGGCGGAAAGCTTTACGATGACAGTCTGTGCATCCGGCGTCTCTACGGCGGTGATCGGATCGGCAAGGAAGGCCGCGTTGCCCTTCATGTTCTTCAGCCGTTCGAACGACCATTTCACGTCTTTCGCCTCAACGGCGGAACCGTCCGAGAATTTTGCGGCAGGGTCCAGCTTGAAGGTGAATTCGGTCTGTTCGGGGTTCGACGACCAGCTTGTTGCGAGGAGCGGTTGAAGCTTGTTGTCCTTGTCCAGCGTGACAAGCTGTTCATAGACGGCAGCGTTATAGATCTGGCAGGTATCGCACCACGCCCGTGCCGGATCGAGTGCGTTCACATCCATGTCGCGCGCGATCACCAGCGCCTTTTCCTGCGCCTGCGCCCCCGGCACGAAAAGCCCGAAGACCGCGGCGGCAACCGCAAGCGACAGCAACGTCGCCCGTGGCTTCAGTCCCTTGAGTATCATGTGGCCGTCCTCCTGTTGGTGGACCGGTGTCCGGTCCGTTTTCTAGTTGGCTGTGATGCGAAGCAACGCCTCGCGGAGATCCGCCGCAGAACCAAGCGCGGCGCGATTGAGCACTGCCGAGACAGTGGGCGCAGCAAGCCCCCCCGTCACGCGCAGAATTTCGTAGTCCAGACTGTCAAAGAACCGGCTCTGGATGCCTTCGGCCCATGTCGCACCCATCGACATGCTGCGCGCGGTCTGTTCGGCGATGATCACACGACCGGTGCGGTCGATCGAGTCGCCGATCATGTCCCAGTCGATGCCATGATGGTCGATGTTGCGCAGATCGATCACCTCGGCGTCGATGCCGGTTTCCTCGGCCACCTTCACCGCTTGGGCCACCATGACCGAGGTGGCCAGCACGGTGCAGGCCGTGCCGGGCCGCACCACATGGGCGCGGCCAAAGGGAATGATGAAATCACGGTCGCCTGCCGGCACGTCGAACTCGCGCTGGTAAAGCTCGGTGTGTTCGACCACCAGCACCGGGTCGTCGCAGCGCAGCGCGGCATTCAGCAACCCGATGTAGTCATGTGCGGTGGACGGGCTGACGATGCGCCAGCCGGGAAACAGGCCGAACAGCGCGGACGGGTCGGTCGAATGCTGTGATCCATAGCCGGTATGGGGAGACACCCGCACCCGCATGACAAGCGGCACGGGAAAACCAGAGCCGAACATGTGGCGCACCTTGCCCACACCATGCGCAATCTGGTCGGCGGCGGTAAAGCAGAAGTCACCGAACATGATCTCGACCACCGGGCGCAACCCGTTCAGCGCCGCGCCAAGCGCCACGCCGGTAAAGCCGTTTTCAGAAATCGGCATCGGCAGTACGCGCCCCGGCCAGCGTTCCAAGGCACCTTTGGTAAAGCCCGAAACACCGCCACGCATCTGGTGCACATCTTCGCCCATCACGATGATGCGCGGGTCACGCTCCATCGCGGCAGCCAAGGTTTCGGAGGCAGCGGTGACGAACTTGACCCGCTCGGTGGGAACACAGGCCATATCGCCATGGTCAAGGATGCGTGCCTCGGCCAGCTCAGAGAGATCGCCCAGAATGCCGTCATCGCGGGTGGCGGGGTCCGGCCACAGGCGTTCGGGAATACGAAGGGCATTTCCACCCGGAACGGTTTCCGTCAGCGTCGCCGCAGCGGCGGCCACGCGGCCTGTTACGGTGGCATCGATGCGGGCAAGGTCTTCGGCGCTGGTAATGCCCATCTCGCGCAACCTTGCGGCGGCCGTCGTGACCGGGTCACGCGCCAGCCATTCGTCTTCCTCGTCGGTCGGGCGATAGCCAAAGTCGCTGCCCCTGCGGCTGCCGGATTGGTGGAAATGCCGGTACAGCAGCGCCTCCACAACCACAGGCCCGCCTTCGGTTGCGATGATCCGCCGCGCCTCGGCCATGGCGTTGTGCACGGCCACCACATCCATCCCGTCCACCTCGATCGACGGGATGCCCAGCATTGCCCCACGCGATGAAATCCGCGTTTCGCGCGTGATCTCATTGACCCGTGTGGAAACACCGTAAAGGTTGTTCTCGATGAAAAAGATCGTCGGCACCCGCTGCGCGGCGGCGATGTTCATCGCCTCATAGCTTGCGCCATTCTGTGCAGCGCCATCGCCAAAGAACGTGACCGACACCTGATCGCGGCCCAGCATTTTGTCAGCCAAAGCATAGCCCACGGCATGGGGCGGGTTGCCGCCCACGATGGCCGATGTGCCCATGATTCCCGCCGCCGCGTGGCGCATGTGCATCGACCCGCCGCGCCCGCCGCAATAGCCGGGCGTCAGGCCCATTATCTCGGCCATGAAGCGGTGCAGCGCCTCGTCCATCTCAGGCGTAAAGGCGTCATTCAGCACGTCAAAGCCCTTGGGCGTGACGGCATTCACCAGTTTCATCAGCACCTGATGGTGCGCCCGGTGCGTCCCGTTGATCCGGTCCCCTGCACCCAGCACAGACATGGCACCAACGGCCCCGGCCTCTTGCCCGATGCTGGCATGCGCGGGGCCATGGATCAGCCCTGCCTTTTCCAGTTCCAGCAGCTTTTCCTCGAACCGCCGGATCAGCAGCATCTGGGCATACCAATGCACAAGGTCCGCAGGCCGCGCCGCATGCCAATCGGCCATGTCCGACTCCAGCCGGAACCACGGGGCCATCGAAGAAAGCGGGGTCCGATGCGGCATCTTCGGTCCTTTGCCGATCCTTGTCCGGTGCGCGGACAGGTGGATCGCTTTTGTGGAAATTAATTCCGTTTTCGCTTGAACCGAACACTAAGCCGTGCCAGCCTTTTCGTGCAACAGAAATTTTCGCGCCGGGTCCGGCCCGGTGGCAAAGACCAAGACAAGCGATGATCCGAGACGCCGAAATCCTTGACGGACTGTTGGAAACCGTGCGCCGTTTCGTGCGCGAAAGGCTGGTGCCGGCAGAAAGCGCGGTGGAGGAAACGAACTCCATTCCCGCCGCCATCATCGATGAGATGCGCGCACTCGGCCTGTTCGGGATGTCGATTCCCGAAGAATACGGCGGGCTTGGCCTGACGATGGAAGAAGAGGTGATGGTGGCGCTTGAGTTGGGCTACACCTCAGCTGCCTTTCGCTCGGTCATCGGCACCAACAACGGCATCGGATCGCAGGGCATCATCGTCGACGGGACCAAGGCGCAAAAGGACTATTGGCTGCCACGTATGGCATCGGGGCAGGTGATTGGGTCCTTTGCCCTGACCGAACCAGACGTCGGGTCTGATGCAGGCTCCGTCAATACAACCGCACGGCGCGACGGCGATCACTACATCCTGAACGGCACAAAGCGCTACATCACCAATGCGCCCGTGGCCGATGTGTTCACGCTGATGGCGCGGACGGGGCAAGACGGGCCGTCCGGCGTGACGGCGTTCTTGGTGCCAGCCAACAGCCCGGGGCTGAGCCTTGGTTCGCCTGACCGCAAGATGGGCCAGCGGGGAACAAAGACCTGTGATGTGATTCTGGATGATTGCCGCGTGGCTGCTGACGCAGTGATCGGCGGGGTGGAAGGGCAGGGCTTCAAGACCGCCATGAAGGTGCTGAACCGGGGCCGCCTGCATATCGCGGCGGTCTGCGTGGGTCAGGCGCAGCGCCTGTGCGATGAGGCGACGGGGTTTGCCACGTCGCGCATGCAGTTTGGCAAGAAGATATCCGAGCATCAGTTGGTGCAGGCCATGCTGGCCGATTGCGCCACCGAAACCTATGCCGGGCACTGTATGGTGATCGACGCCGCCCGCCGATTTGACGCGGGCGAGCGGATCATCCAGCAGGCCGCTTCGTGCAAACTGTTCTGTTCCGAAATGGTGGGTCGCGTGGCCGACCGCGCCGTACAAGTCCATGGCGGGGCGGGGTACATGCAGGATTATCCGGTGGAACACTTCTACCGCGACGTGCGGCTGTTCCGGCTGTATGAGGGGACATCCCAGATCCAGCAGATCATCATTGCACGCGAAATGTGCGCCCAGAGGTAACCATAGCCATGCCCCGCGCGTTCGGCATCATCGCGGATGATTTCACGGGCGCTGTCATGGTGGCTGGCATGCTGGAAGGGCGGGGAATTTGCTGCCCCGTTCTGTTCCGCCCGGATGGCGTTTCGGGCCTTCGCGATGCCGATGCTTTGGTGGCTGCTGCCCGCAGCCGAACAGTCTCCGTCAGTGAAGCACTGGCTGAAATCTCCCATTGGCACGATGCGTTGACCACCGCAGGCTGCCAGCGCATCGCCTACAAGGCCTGCGCGAGTTTCGATTCCACGGCAGAAGGTAACATCGGCCCTGCGGCTGATCTTTTGGTCGACCGCGCCGGAAAACGGCCCGTGCTGATGAGTGCAGGGTTTCCCCGTTTTGGCGCAACCGTGCATCAGGGCTATCTGTTTTACCGCACGCGTCTGGTGTCAGAGTCGATCAAGCGGCTTGATCCGCTGACGCCGATGGAAGACGCGGATCTTGTGCGTTTCCTTGGCCGCCAGACCGCGCACAAGGTGGGGCTTGTCGGCCATCTGACGCTTGTTCAGGGGTTGGCGGCGGCCGGGGCATTGCTGGCGCGTCTGGCGGCAGACGGCGCGCGGCATGTGCTGTTCGATGCGTCCGACGATGCTGATGTGACGGTGACCGCAGACCTTGCGGCGCGGCTTGACCTGCCGGTTGCGGCAAGCGATCCGTTGATCGTGGAACTCGCCACCCGGCTTTGCCACCCCGAGCCTGTTCCCCAGCCACCGGCCCCGCCTTTCGGCCCGGTTGCCGTGCTGGCGGGCAGCACCGGGCCTGTCGTTCTGGCCCAACTCGCGGCACTCAATCACCCCGTGCTGACGCTTGACCTTCTGGACTCGCGCGGAA
Organism: Rhodobacter sp.; assembly: GCA_027484145.1. GTDB lineage: Bacteria > Pseudomonadota > Alphaproteobacteria > Rhodobacterales > Rhodobacteraceae > Pseudotabrizicola. The sequence goes on along the minus strand of JAIXUH010000013.1, from coordinate 44,597 downwards.
CCACGGCGGTGGTTGCCGAGGCGTTGGCTTGGGCCGAACATCAGAGCGGGTCTTTCGCGGTGTCGACCGCGACCGATGCCGCAGGCGTGGCACGCAGTCAGGCCGTGCATGGCGCGGCGGGGGCTGCGCGGCTGGCCGAAGACATGCTGGGGCGGGTGGCAAAGGGCCTGCACCAGCGCGGGCATCGCCGTTTTGCGGTGGCGGGGGGCGAAACCTCAGGTGCGGTCGTCGCCGCCTTTGGGCTGGGCGCGGCGCGGGCTTTGCCCGAAGGGCCGCTTGGCCTTGGCGAATGTCTGGGCGAAGGGGATGATCCGCTGTGGCTGTTCCTGAAGCCGGGAAAACTGGGCAGCGATGATGTGCTTTTGCGCGCGATCCACTACGGGGAAGGCAGGGCATGATGGGCGAGGCAGCGGCGCGGGACGCATTGGTTGAGGCTGCACGGGAATCGGTCAGGCTGGGCCTGAACAGCGGGACCGTTGGCAATTTCAGCCTGCGCCATGGCGCGGGAATGCTGATCACCCCCAGCGGCATCCGCCCCGATACAATGACCACAGACCAGATCGTGAAGATGGACCTGAACGGCGCTTGGCAGGGTGAATGGGTGCCATCATCGGAATGGGCGATCCATGCCCGCATCTATGCCGCGCGGCCCGACGCGGGTGCCGTGGTCCATGCACACTCGGACCATTGCGTGGCGCTGTCCTGCCTGCGGCAGGCGATCCCGCCCTTTCACTACATGGTGGCAGGCTTTGGCGGCACGAGTGTGCCCTGCGCGCCCTATGCCTGTTTCGGAAGCCTTGCCCTTGCGGATGCGGTGGCCGAAACGCTGGGCCTGACGCTGACAGCCTGCCTGATGGCCAACCATGGAATGGTGGCGCTTGCAGCTGATCTGCCAGGCGCCCTGTCGCGGGCGGCAAAGCTTGAAACGCTCGCACGGCAATACCTGCTGGCGCGGTCATCCGGCACGCCGGTGGACCTGTCCACGGCCGAGATGGACGAGGTTGCCGCACGCTACAAGACCTATGGCAAGCAGCCGCGCTGACCCCTAGCCCGCGCTGCGCCAAAGCTGGGTCAACAGCCGAAGCGACAGGTCGGGATACTCCAGATGCGGAAGGTGCCCACAGGCCTCAACCGCATGAAGGCCGACCGAAGCAGGCAGGTCACGCGTGGTGGCAAAGGGAAGAATCCGGTCCTGCCGCCCAAAGATCACGCGGGTGGGAATCCGCAGGCGGGCAAGGTCAACCTTGACCGAAACAACCTGCGTGCCGTCGGGGAAAAAGCGATCCGCAAAGGCCTGCATGGCAGCAGTCAGGGCCGCGTCCTGACGCTGGGCGGCAACGGCTTTGACATAGGCGTCAGAGATGGTGGCAGGGTCATGCACCAGCCGTTCCAGCCACGGGCGCAGGCTCGCGGCACTTTGCGCGCGCAAGATGCCACGGGTGAAAGCCTCATCGATTTCAGGCCCAAGCCCGGCGGGGGCGAAAAGGCACAGGCCCCGCACGTCAATATTGCCCCGCGCGGCCAACCGTGCCGCAATGGCACCACCAAAAGAATGACCGGCCAGAACGACGGGTCCCGGAACGTTCACGGCAAGACTCGCTTCGATCTGCGCGCAAACGCCATCCGCGTCGGCAGGCACCGCGCGGGGTGACGCGCCATGGGCGGGCAAATCCAGCGCAAGCACCGGGAACCCCGCCCGCGCCCCCGCGAAAAGGCCGCGCCAGTTGTTCAGATCGGCGCTGTAGCCATGCAGCAAAACCACCGGCATCCCATCGCCCCGCCGCAGCCAGACCGCGTTCAAGGCGCCACCCGCGCCAGCGCGCGGCGCATCAGCGGCCGAAGGCGCAGCAGCTAGGGCGGCAAGTTGCTGCAAAACATCAGATTTCTGGACTCTGCCGCGCGGCCCGGTGCCGGGAAGGCCCGACAGATCAACACCTGTCTCGCGCGCGATGCGGCGGGCAAGGGGTGTGGGATTCGGCAGGCGTGACCTGTTGCTTTGGGTTGCGGCACGCAGGGCGGCTGGCGCCGTGGCGGCCTCTGCCGGCGGTGCAACTGGCGCAGGTGCCGCAACCGCCACTTCCCCAGCGGCGGTAATCCGGGCGACTTCCGCACCAACATCAACCTCGGCCCCTTCTTCCGCAAGGTGATGCAAGATGCCTGCGCCCGGCGATTCCACCTCGACCGCAGCCTTGTCATTGTCGATCTCAAAGATCACCTGACCCGCCGCCACGCTCTCGCCATCGGCAACCAGCCAGCGTGCAATCCGCCCGGTCTGCATCTCAAGGCTGACCTTTGGGTAAAGAACGGGAATCGGCATGTGGTGTTCCTTGGTGCGCGGGCTGGGCTATCGGGCGGCGGCCAGTTCAGGTTGGCCGTTCAGACGGGCACGCAGGCGTGCGACCGACCGGACAAGATCTGGGCCGATGCGTGACATGCACAGATCGCTGGGGATTATGTCGACGATGCCGCCGCAGGTGATAGCGACAAGCGGCGAGCCATCGGTCGGGCGAAAAGCCACGCCGACCGCATTGATATAGCTGTACCAAGACCCAAAGGTGGCGACAAAGCCGTGGTGGGTATAGCTCTCTATCGCCTCGGCCAGTGAGGTGCGGATGCGGCCTTCCTGATCAGGTTCCTTGGCGATGATCTGTGCGATCACGGCGTCGCGGATTTCGGGCCGCATCTCGGCCAGATAAGCAAGACCCATGGCCGTGCGCCAGATCGGAAGGCGAGAGCCCACGTTCAGCCGCAGCGATACCGGGCTTTGCGAACGGCAGTTGGCAAGATAAACCATTTCCAGCCCATCGCGGGTTCCCAGTGCCGTGGCGACCCCGGTACGGTCGGCGAGTTCCTGCATAAGGGGGTGCGCCATGTGGACAACGGCGCTGGAGCTCAGCGCAGAATAACCCAGCGAAACCGTCGCCGGACCAATGCTGTAGCGGCCAAGCTGGGTGTCATAATGCAGATAGCCCAGCGACACGAGCGTTGCCGTAAGGCGCGACACGGTGGCCTTGGGCAGGCCGGTCCGTTCGATCAGTTCCTGATTGCCAAGCGTCGAGTCATCGGCCGTGAAGGACCGCAGAATTTCCAGACCACGGGTCAGCGAGGCGGCCGGATTGCTGGCCTCCACCCCTTCTGCCCCGTCAACAGGTAGCGCCCTTTTCCGCATCTCTTCTCCCCGATGTTGCCCCTTGCGGCGTCAGTTTTCAGTAGGCGCGAATATTTGAAACTTAATTTCAATTATGTTGACGACCTGCCTGCCGGTTGTCAATACTACCGGGAAGACACACCGCCTCCAACCGGCAACACAGGGAAGGAACAGGCCATGACCCGCTATATCCTGCGCCGTCTGCTGGCGATGCCCTTTCTGGTTCTGGGGATTGTGACGCTGGCTTTCCTTCTGACCAGCGTCACCAAGGGTGATCCGCTGACGGCCATCGTCTCGGACCGTCAGATGAACAACCCCGAAGTGGTGGCCGCAGCCAAGGCGAAATGGGGGTTGGATCGCAGCTTGCCCGAACGCTATGTGATTTATGTCGGCAACCTGCTTACCGGCGACATGGGCACATCCTTCATCACGCGCCGCCCCGTGGCGCAGGATGTGCTCTATCGCCTGCCCGCCACGATGGAACTGGTGACGGCCGCCATGATCGTGGGCGCAACCATCGGAATCGGCCTTGGCGTTCTGGCCGCCTATTTCCACAACACGGTGATCGATCATGCGGCGCGGCTGTTCGCGTTGTTCGGCTCATCCATTCCGGTGTTCTGGATGGGCCTTGCGCTGCTGTACATCTTTTCGGTGCAATGGGGCATCCTGCCCGGTCCGGGGCGGCTGGACGCACGCGCCACGCCGCCGCCAATGGTGACGGGGTTCATGACGATCGACACGCTGATCGCAGGTGATTTCCGTCTGTTCATCGATGCCGTCTGGCACCTGATCCTGCCCGCCTTCGTGCTGGGCTGGGCCGTGGCGGGCACGATCTCGCGCCTTGTCCGCGCCAATATGCTTGAGGTGCTGTCGCGCGAATTCATCCTGACCGCCCGCGCCAAGGGGGCCGGAGAGTTCCGGGTTGTGATCCGCCATGCGTTGCGCAACACGATGGTGCCGACCCTGACTGTCATCGGCTATTCCTTTGCCTATCTGCTGACAGGCGCGGTGCTGACCGAGACGATCTTTTCGTGGCCCGGCATGGGGTCTTATGCGGTGGATGCCGCCCGCGGCCTCGATTTTCCGGCCATCATCGGTGTGACCATCGTGGGTGGCGTGGTGTTTCTGGTCACCAACCTGCTGACCGACATTGCCTATGTCTTTGCCAACCCGCGTGTCAGGTTGGGCTGACCGATGGCTGCCACCACCGCCTTTCCTCGCATGACGCGCCCCCGCTGGCTGACCTTCCCGCTCTTGATCGGGATACTGCTGATCCTGTTCTGGCTGATCGCCACCGTCGCAGCCCCGTGGATGACGGGCTACGACCCGCTCGATATGGTGGGCCGCAGGCTGAAACCGCCGAGTTGGGACCACCTTCTGGGCACCGATGCGCTGGGCCGTGACGTGCTGACCCGGACCCTGCACGGCGCGCGGCATTCCATCCCCATCGCCGTCACGGTCGTGGCCTGCGCGGTCGCCATCGGGGCGTTTCTTGGGGCGCTTGCCGGATTTCTGGGAGGCTTCGTCGATACCGTCATCATGCGGCTTGTCGATGTCACGCTGTCTTTCCCGCCGATGCTGCTGGCCATGGCGGTTGCCGCTTCGCTGGGGCCGGGGCTTGGGAATGCCGCCATCGCGATGGTGATCGTGTGGTGGCCCGTCTATGCCCGCCTGATGCGCGCGCAAGTGCTGGAGGTGCGCGAGCGCGAGCATGTAGAGGCGGCCATCGCCTCGGGTGCCACGCAGACCCGTGTGCTTACGCGGCACATTTTGCCGTTGTGCTGGACGCCCGTACTGATCAGCGCAACAATGGATCTGGGGCAAGTGATCCTGCTGGCGGCATCGCTGTCGTTCATCGGTCTCGGCGCCACGCCGCCCACGCCGGAATGGGGCTCCATGATCTCGGACGGGGCTTCACAATTCTATTCGTGGTGGGTCGCCCTTGGGCCCGGCCTTGCCATCCTGACCATCGTTCTTGGCTTCAACTTCATCGGTGACGGCCTGCACGATTACTTTGACCCGAGGTCGAAATGAACGCGGCGCCCCCTTTGTTCGAAGTGCGCGATTTGCGCGTGGCGTTCGGACGCAACGGTGTGTTCGCCGAAGCGGTGCGCGGCGTCAGTCTGCATGTCAATCATGGCGAGGTGCTGGGCATCGTCGGGGAATCCGGCTCTGGCAAATCCGTCGGCATGCTGGCGGCGCTGGGCCTTCAACCCGAAGGCGCGCGCGTCACCGGATCGGTCCGGTTCAAGGGGCAGGAACTGGTGGGGCTGCCGCGCCGCACCTTGCGCCATCTGCGCGGCTCACGCATCGCGATGATCTTTCAGGACCCGCTGTCATCGCTGAACCCGGTGATGACCATCGGTGACCAGATCGCCGAGGCAGTGTTCCTGCATAACCCCGACATGTCGCGCAAAGCAGTGATCGAACGCGCGACAGACCTTCTGGCCCTCGTTTCCATCCCGCAGCCAGACAGGCGGCTGCACCAGTTCCCGCACGAATTTTCCGGTGGCATGCGCCAGCGGGTGATGATCGCCATGGCGGTGGCCAATGACCCTGACCTGCTGATCGCCGACGAACCCACCACCGCGCTTGATGTCACCGTGCAGGCCCAAATCATGGAGGTGCTTGCCGATCTGCAGGCGCGGCTGAAGCTTGGCCTGATCCTGATCACCCATGATCTTGGCGTGCTTGCGGGCCATGCGGACCGCGTGGCCGTGGTCTATGCCGGGCAGGTGGTGGAACAGGCGGGCGTCGATGATCTTTTCGCCCGGCCGGGGCATCCCTATACGCGCGGCCTCATCGCCTCGATCCCGGACATGACGATTGAGCGTGAACGTCTGTTTTCCATTGATGGCACCCCGCCCGCACTTGGCCGCCTGCCTGTGGGATGCGCCTTCAATCCTCGCTGTATCGCGGCACAAGACATTTGCCGCCAAACGGCCCCCGTTACCACGGGCGCGCCCGAACACACCGCCGCGTGCCATTTCGCCTTCCAAACTGTCGAGGCCGCGCGATGAACCAGCCCGACCCGATCCTGTCTGTCCGTAATCTGGTCAAGCGCTTTCCGGTCAAGGGCGGGCTGTTGATTGAACGCGATGTGGGTCACGTCAACGCGGTGGCGGGCGTGTCCTTTGACGTGGCGGCGGGCGAAACGCTCGGCCTCGTCGGTGAATCGGGCTGCGGGAAATCCACACTCGGGCGCTGCATCCTGCGGCTGATCGAACCCTCCGAAGGGCAGACGCTGTTTCACGGGCAGGACATCAACACGCTTCCGGCACCACAGATGCGGATGCTGCGCCGCAAGATTCAACTGGTGTTTCAGGACCCCTACGCCTCGCTTCACCCGCGCATGACCGTCACGCAAAACATCGCCGAGCCCTTGCGGATCAGCGATCTGGATGCCGCTGCACAAAAACGCCGCGTGGCCGAAATGCTGGATCTGGTGCGCCTGAACCCCGAACATGGCGACCGTTTTCCCCATGCCCTGTCCGGTGGGCAACGGCAGCGGGTGGTGATCGCCCGCGCACTGGCACTGCAGCCGGAACTTCTGGTGCTGGACGAACCCGTGTCGGCGCTGGACGTCTCGGTACAGGCGGGCGTGCTGAACCTTCTGAAAGACATCCAACGCGAGTTCGGCACCGCCTTTCTGTTCATAGCGCATGACCTGTCCGTCGTTCAGCACATCTCGGACCGCGTGGCCGTGATGTATCTGGGCAAGATCGTCGAGGTGGCCGACAAGCGGCAGCTTTATGCCGCCCCACTTCACCCTTACACGCAAGCGCTGATGTCAGCCGTGCCGCTGGCCGACCCGCCGCGTGAACGCAGCCGGACCCGCATCGTGCTCAAGGGCGATGTGCCCAGCCCGATCAACCCGCCGTCGGGCTGCCGTTTCCGGACGCGCTGCCCCATCGCGCAACCGATCTGCGCCGAAAAAGAACCGCCTTTGGCCGATCAGGCCAAGGGTCATGCCGTTGCCTGCCATTTTCCAAGCGCCCGGGAAACGGGCCTCGCAGCGACGGGCTAAGAGCGTAACGAGGGAGGACCACGACGATGCAGACCCTGCCGCTGGAAGGGATCAAGGTGCTGGACCTCACACGGGTTCTCGCCGGACCCTGGACGACGATGAGCCTTGCCGATCTTGGGGCCGAGGTCTGGAAGATCGAGAACATCAAGGGCGGCGACGATACCCGCGCCTGGTCGGTGCCCAACTACAAGGGCGTCAGCACCTATTACCTCTGCGCCAATCGCGGCAAGCAAAGCATTGCGCTTGATCTGAAATCACCCGAAGGCCGCGCCATCGTGCTGGACCTTGCGGCGCGCGCCGATGTGGTGGTGGAAAACTTCCGCGCCGGTACGGTGGACAGGCTGGGCATCGGCTATGCCGACATCCGCGCCATCAACCCCGGCATCGTCTATTGCTCCATCTCTGGATATGGCCAGACGGGGCCCGAGGCAACGCGGCCCGGCTATGACTTCATCATGCAGGCGGAAAGCGGGCTGATGTCGATCACCGGCGAGGCTGACGGGCCGCCAAACCGGCTGGGGGTGGCGTTTACCGACGTGGTGGCCGGCATGGTGGCCACGCAATCGGTGCTGGCCGCACTTTACCAGCGGCGTGATACTGGGTTGGGCCAGTTCATTGATGTGGCGCTGCTCGATTCCACGCTGAACCTTTTGATCAACGTGGGCACTGCCTATCTGAACGCAGGGGTCGAAGCGACGCGCTATGGCAACGCACATCCCACCGTGGTGCCCTATCAGTTGTTCAACGCCAGCGACGGGTCTTTCGCGCTGGCCGTCGGCAATGACCGCATGTTCCGGGATTTCTGCGAACAGGTGATCCTGCGGCCAGACCTTGCCCACGATCCGCGCTATCTCACCTCGCATCAGCGGGCGTTGCACCGGCAAGAGTTGCTGGATGCGATCCAAGAGATCGTGGGAACGCAGACGTCAGCGCATTGGCTGGAAGCTTGCCTTGCCGCCGATGTGCCGGCGGGCCCTGTGAAATCTGTTGCCGAGGCGCTGAATGCGAAATCCGTGGTGGAGCGTGGGGTGATCCAGACGCTGGAGCATCCGGAACTTGGCCCCGTCTCGCTGATCCGACCGGCGCAAGGGCTCTCGGCGCAGGATGGGCACACCTACAAGGCGCCGCCGCTTCTGGGCGAAGATACGCGCACGGTGCTGCGGGATGTGCTGGGTTTCGATCCAACGCGGATCGAGGCGCTGGTGGCGCAGGGCGTGATTGCCTGCAGGGACACTGTGCCTGCTGCGGGACAGGATTTGGAAGGTGCGACGGCCTGACCGCCCGTACCGTGCACTCAGGGAAACCGAGATGACCGTCACACTGGACCGACATGGCAGCGTCGCCGTTCTGACCATCGACAATCCGCCCGTGAACGCGCTGAAAACGGCGGTGCGGGCGCGGCTGTTCGACCTTGCGGCCCAGATAGAGGCGGATGCCTCGGTGTCCGCCATCGTCTTGTGCGGCGCGGGCAAGTTGTTCGTGGGCGGGGCTGACATTGCCGAATTCGACCGCCCGCCCGAAGATCCGACCCTTCCCGATCTGATCGCGCGGATCGAGGCCGCGACGAAGCCTTGGGTCGCGGCCATTCACGGCTCTGCCCTTGGCGGCGGGCTGGAACTGGCGCTGGCCTGTCATGCCCGCGTGGCTTCCCCCGGTGCTACGCTTGGCCTGCCAGAGGTGAACCTTGGCATCATCCCCGGCGCTGGCGGCACCCAACGCCTGCCACGCCTGATCGGGCTGGCGGCGGCCATCCCCGTGGTCGCCGAACGCGATATGCTGGATACAACCCGCGCCGCCGCCTTGGGGCTGGTGGATCGCATCATTGACGGCCCGCTTGTGGACGGTGCGGTCGCTTTTGCGTCGGGCCTGTCCACCTTGCCCACGCCCGCCCGCAGCCGCCCGCTGCAAGACCCTGGCCCCGCCTTTTGGGAAGCCGCCGCCGCCCGCATGTCCAAGGCGGCGAAAGGCCAGACCGCACCGCCCGCCGCCCTTGCCGCCCTTCGCTATGGTCTGGATCACGCCGTCGAGGCTGGCCTTCGGCACGAGCGGGAAACGTTCCTTTCCCTGCGGTCATCCGCGGAATCGGCAGCCCTGCGTTATCTCTTCTTTGCCGAACGCGCGGCCCCACGCCCTGCCGCCCTGCGCGGCGTCGCCCCGCGCGACATCGCCAGCGTCGGCATCTTGGGCGGCGGCACCATGGGCAGCGGCATCGCGGCAGCCGTCCGCAATGCGGGCCTGTCCGTCGTGCTGTCAGAACGCGACCCCGCCGCATTGGAAAAGGGGCTTGGCACCGTCAAATGCATCTTCGACGCCGCCGCCCGCCGGGGCCTGTCCACCGAGGCCGAGGCCACTGCACGCATGGCCGGGGTGACAGGCTGCATCGGGCTGGAGGGGCTTTCTGGTTGCGATCTGGTGATCGAGGCGGTGTTCGAGGATCTGGCCGTGAAGCGCGCGGTCTTTGCCGATCTGGCCCGCCTTTGCCGTCCGGAAGCGATCCTTGCCACCAACACCTCCTACATCGACCCGCGCGCCATCGCCGAAGGCTTGCCATCGCCGGACCGGTTCATCGGACTGCATTTCTTCAGCCCCGCGCAAGTGATGAAGTTGCTGGAAATCATCCCCATCCCCGACACGGCCCCCGATGTTCTTGCCGCCGCGTTTGATCTGGCGCGGCGTCTGGGCAAGGTGCCGGTGCAGTCGGGCATCTGTGAAGGGTTCATCGGCAACCGCATCCTGAAACGCTATCGCGCCGAGGCCGAGGTGATGCTGCGCACAGGCGTCTCCCCCGCCGATATCGATGCCGCCATGCGCGGCTTTGGCTATGCCATGGGTCCGTTCGAGATGCAGGATATGGCCGGGCTCGACATCAGCTTCATGAACCGCGAGGCCGCCCGGGCGCGCGGCGAGAATGTGCCCGAAACGCCCGGCGATCTGCTGGTGCGCGCGGGGCGCAAAGGGATGAAAACCGGGGGCGGCTGGTATGATTATGCAGCGGGCGACCGCACGCCGCGCCCCTCGGACGAAGCGCAGCAGATCATCGCTCCGCTGATCGGCCCACGCACGTCTTTGCCGGCCGATCAGATCGTGGAACGTCTGGTCGGTGCGATGGCGACCGAGGGGCAGGCGATCCTTGACGAAGGCATTGCCGCCAGCCCCGCCGAGATCGACCTTGTGCAGGTCCACGGCTACGGCTTCCCCCGCACAAAAGGCGGCCCCATGTTCCAGATCACCCGGAAGGCAAAGCCATGATCCCCTATCCCGACGTTCAGCTTTTCATTGATGGTACATGGCGCGCAGCGTCGGATGGCCGCGCCATTCCGGTGTTCGACCCCGCCACCGCTGGCCGGATCGGCACCGTCGCCCATGCCAGCCGCGACGATCTGGATGCCGCACTTGCGGCGGCAGAGCGCGGCTTTCAGATCTGGCGCCGCACCTCTGCATATGACCGCGCCAAACTGATGCGAAAGGCCGCCGAGATTCTGCGCGCCCGGGCCGAGGATGTGGCAACGCTGATGGTGCGCGAAAACGGCAAGCCGCTTGCGCAAGCCCGGCTGGAAACGCTGGCGGGGGCAGACATCATCGATTGGTTCGCGGGCGAGGCGCAGCGTGCCTATGGTCAGGTGGTCCCGTCGCGCGCGCCGGATGTGCTGCAAATCACGCTGAAACTGCCTGTGGGGCCGGTGGCGGCTTTCACCCCGTGGAACTTTCCCATCAATCAGGTGGTGCGCAAACTGTCGGCCGCACTGGCGGCGGGCTGCTCCATCATTGTCAAAGCCCCCGAGGAAACGCCCGCCAGCCCCGCCGAACTGATCCGCGCCTTTGCCGATGCGGGCCTGCCTTCAGGTGTGGCGAACCTTGTGTTCGGCGTGCCAGCCGAGATTTCGGAATACCTGATCCCGCACCCGGTGATCCGCAAGATCAGCTTCACAGGCTCCACCCCCGTCGGCAAACACCTTGCCGCACTGGCCGGGCAGCACATGAAGCGCGCGACGATGGAGTTGGGCGGACACGCCCCCGTCATCATCACCGCTGATGCTGATCTGGACCTTGCCGCCAGCACGATCATTCCCAACAAGTTCCGCAATGCGGGGCAGGTCTGCGTGGCCCCGACGCGGTTTCTGGTGGCCGATCCCTTGGCCGATGCCTTTGCCGCGCGCTTCGTGGCCGTGGCCGAGGCGCTTCGGGTTGGCAACGGCATGGACCCCACAACCGAGATGGGGCCGCTGGCCAACGAACGGCGCATCCCCGCGCTGGAGGCTTTGGTGGCCGATGCCGTAGATCACGGCGCGCGGCTTCTGACGGGCGGGCGGCGGCTGGGCAACGAGGGGTGGTTCTTTGCGCCCACGGTCTTGGCCGATGTGCCGACATCGGCGCGCATCATGAACGAGGAACCTTTCGGCCCCGTCGCCATCGTGAACCGTTTCACTGCCCTTGATGCCGCAATCGCCGAAGCAAACCGCCTGCCATTTGCCTTGGCCGCCTTTGCCTTCACACGCGACAGCGCCACCGCCACGCGGCTGGGGGCCGAAATAGAGGCAGGCATGCTCTCGATCAACCATCTGGGTCTTGCGCTGCCCGAGATTCCCTTCGGCGGAATGAAAGATTCCGGCCACGGCACGGAAGGCGGGTCCGAAGCGCTGGATGCCTATCTTGAGACCCGACTTGTCACGCGCAAAGGCTGACCGATGACCGCGCCCATTACCGGAAAGACGGCGATGCTGCTGATGCTGGCTGATCCGGTGTCACATATCCGCGGCACGGTGCTGATCAATGACAGCTTTGCTGCACTGGGTCTGGATGCAGCCATCGTACCCATTCACGTGCGGCCCGCAAATTTTGATGCGGTGCTGCGCGCGGTGCGACTGATGGAAAACGTGGCCGGGCTGGGCATCACCATCCCGCACAAGGTGGCGACCTGCGCGCTTGTCGATGACCTGACCCCAATGGCAAGGCGCATGGGGGCGACGAACTTTGTGCGCCGCAATCCCGACGGCTCACTGACCGGCACGAACACCGATGGCGCGGGGTTCATCTCCGGTTTGCTGGCCAACGGGTTTGACCCGGTTGGAAAGCGGGCGCTTCTGGTTGGCACGGGTGGCGTGGGCCGCGCGATTGCCTTTGCGCTGGCCGAGGCCGGGGTGGCGGAACTGGCCCTGATGAACCGCGACCCAGCCAAGGCCGAAGCCCTTGCCGATGCCTTGCAGGCCACGCACCCAGGCCTCCGCGTTTCACTGGCCGATGCCGGGTCGCTGGCCCAAGCTGATCTTCTGGTCAACGGCACATCGCTTGGGATGAAGCCGGATGATCCCCTTCCCCTTGGCCTGAACGGACTGACCAGCCGCACCACGGTGGCCGAGGTCGTGGTTCAGCCCGCAATGACCCGGCTGTTGCAAGACGCCGCAGCCATCGGCTGCCCGGTCATCGGTGGCGCAGAAATGCTCAAACCGCAGCCCAAGCTCGTCGCCGCGTTCTTTGGCCTGCTGAACCAATAACTCACGCAAATCACCAAAGGGGCGCACCCGTTCTTGATCGCAGGCGCGCAAGCACGCCCTTGATGCCGGTGCCGGGGGTGAGGCAGGTGCCATCGTGAACCGCGATGCCCGCCAAAGCCGCCCCCTTGGCCAAAGACGTGACCCGCGCCACAGGCGTTGCGGCCCGACCGTCCCATGCAGTGCAAGGCGTGCCCGACAGCGCGACGGTGGCGGATGTTCCCATCAGCCCACAGGACAAGCCCTTTGACGCGCTCGCGCGCGCCGCGGCGCTCAGGTCGTCTCAACCACGATGTTCGGCACAATGCCGGATGCGGCAATAAAGGGGCGGACGTCGCGGCCCCGGAAAAGGCCGTGGCGCTCGACCAGCACCGTGCCGCAGCCAGCGGCGGCCCCGCCCAGCGTATCGGTGTGCAGGGTGTCGCCCACCATGGCCAATTGATGCGGCGCAAGGCCCGTGCGGCGGATGCCTTCGGCAAAGCAATCGCCAAAGGGTTTGCCGAACCAATGCGTCGCAATCGCCAGGTCATCAAGGATGGCATGGCCAAAGAACCCCGGCTCGATGGACAGGTCATCCTCACGCGGGGCCACCAGATCGGGGTTCGCAATCACCAGTGGGCGTGGCCTGCGCTGCAGCGCCGCCATCAGACGCGCCTGCCATTCAGACGTCCAGCGTGCGGTGGACAGGAACAAGATGCCATCGGCTGTTTCCAGCACCTCTGGGTTGGCCATCGCATCGGTCAGCCGTGCCGGAATGTCGGCAAAGCTGTCGCCTTCGGCTGATATGGCGGCCCAATGCGCGCCGGGGGCGATGGCCTCCAGCCGCGCCACCGCCACATCGCGCGATGATACCACCTCATTGGGGGTGAAATCGAACCCGAGCCGATGATACTTGGCCACCAAGGCCCCACGGGTATAGCTTGCGGCATTGGTCAACACGCACAGCCGCTTGCCGCGCGCGCGCAGGTCGGCCATCCGCGCCACGGCGCCCGCAATTGCCGTCTCGCCGACGTTCAGCACACCAAAGGCGTCCAGCAGAAACCCATCATAATGATCCGCAGCCTCGGCCAGCGTCGGCAGCCACAAAGACTCGCGCGGGAACACGGCGGCGGGCAGGCGCGGGCGGATCGCCTCATAGCGGGCAAAGGCGGCCTCGGGGCCAAAGGCTGCGTCAAACACTGGTAAACCCGCCCTCGACCATCAAAAGCGCGCCATTCACCATCGCCGAGGCCGGCGAGGCAAGGTAAAGCGCCGCATCCGCCACTTCGACCGGTTCGGCAAAGCGCCGCGCCGGGGTGGCCGCGCGGAACGGGTCGCCCTTTTCGGGCGGCCCCCAGACCTTTTGCCCCATCGGCGTCATCACCACGGTCGGGCAAATGGCATTGACCTGCACGTTGTGCCGCGCCCATTCGGCGCACAGCGATTTCGTCAGCGCGTTCAGCCCACCCTTCGACGACGCATAGGCGGCATGGTCATCCAGCGCGATCACCCCGGTCTGGGACGAAATCATGATGACCTTGCCCCAGCGCTGCGCGATCATTGCAGGCGCAAGCGTGCGTGCCATCAGGAACGGTGCGCGCAGGTTTACCGCCATCATCTCATCCCACCATTCGGTGGTGAAATCGACCGCCGGTGCCACCCGCGCCATGCCAGCCGAATTCACCAGAATGTCGATGGTGCCCCATTCCGCCAGCGCCTGTTCGCCCGCCCGCACCGGGCCGTCTGGCGTGCCCATCTCGGCCTCGATCGTCAGGCACTTGCGGCCCTTGGCGCGCACCACCTCGGCCACTGCAGCCAGCCCTGTGGCATCGCGCGCCACGGCCACCACATCGGCCCCGGCATCGGCGAAGACCGCACAAATCTCGGCCCCGATCCCTTTTGAGGCACCAGTGACCAGTGCCTTGCGGCCCTGCAGGGAAAATCGGTTCTGCCAGTCAGACATCGGTCATTCCAGATTGGTATGGCGGGCGCGCATTGCGACCGCATTGGTACCCACATGATCACGCAAGGTCAGAACCAGCAACTCGAACACCAGAAACTGCGCGCCTTCGAACACCGACCCCATCGGCAACAGCGAGGCAGCAGCACCCCGGTCATTGGCCATGGTCTGCGCCGGAATCACCAGCACAAGGTCACTGGCCTTGGCGGCCGCACCGCCGGGTTGCGCGGTGACACAGGCCACCCGCGCGCCCGCACCCTTTGCCACGCCGGTCAGGGCAGCCACCGTGGAAAAGCCCCCCGGCCCGGCACTGACCACCAGCAGATCGCCGGGGCCAATCGGCGGGCAGGCCATGTCGCCCACAACATGAGCGTCCAGCCCAAGGTGATAGAGCCGCATCGCCAGCGCCCGCATCATCAACCCTTCGCGCCCGACACCATACAAAACCACCCGGCGCGACGCGGCCAGTTCCGCCACCAAAGCGGCCATCTGGGCAGGGTCCACCGCCGCCGCCGCCTGCCGCAACTCCTCAGCCGCCCGCGCGGCCATCTCGGTCAGATCCATCATCGCCTATCCCCGTCGCGCCACGGCATCGGGCGGGGGCAAGGCCGCCTCAACCGCCAGCGCCAAAAGGCCGGTTTCATCCAGCAGGTCCAAAAGCGTATAGCGGCTGCGCAGGTACAGCGCGTTGTGCGTAGTGCGGCGCAGATAATCGCGATCTACTCCGATCTCGGCCGCGTCTGACGGTGCGCCCGCCTTGTGCAAGGCACTGCGCATCTGGTCGGCGGTCATCAACTGCCCCTGCAACCGCCCGCGCAGCGCAGGCCAGACCGCCACCAGCCGGTCCAGCCGGGCACGCAACACCGCGCCCTCGACATGCTTGGCACGAGTCTCTTCGACCGACCGTGTCGCAATCTCGCCCGGACCAAAGGCCGCCGCAATCGCGCGGGCCTTTTCCTCCATCGTCGGGGCCGCCGCCACCAGCGCGCCAACATCCAGCCGCGTCAGATCCTGCGCCAGCAGCCAATCCCACATCCGCAGCGTCATGGCGCAACCCACGGCCACACAGGCCCCATGGCTGACCCGCTCACCGCCAAAGGTCAGATCGTCCATCTCCCACAGGTGGGCAATCTGGTGGTCCGCCCCCGACGCGGGCCGCGATGACCCGTGGCTTTCCATTGCCAGCCCCACCAGCGTCAACCCGGTAAACAGCCCCTCCATCGCCGCACGGTCGCCTGCTGCAATCGCCTCGGGCTTGCCCAGCCAGTCGCGCAACTGCCGCTGCACCATGGGCCATGCCACATCGTCAATCGCTTCGATCCCCAGCGCATCGGCGGCAATCCAGTCCGCCCCGGCAGGCACCTTGCCCGCCAGATCGCCGTAACCCCAGCCCGTCATTTCGGCCGGCGCGGCGGCAATCACATCCAGATCGCCAAGCACAGCGCGCGCTGGGCGGCACTGGATGGTCTTCTTGAACCCCTTGACCGACAAGGGCGACCCCGCCGAGGTATAGCCATCCATCGACGCTGCCGTCGCCACCACCAGATAGGGGCGGTTCAATTCGAACGCCGCGTGCTTGACCACGTCGTTCAGCACGCCCGACCCCACCGCCACCGGGGTCGCGGCATCGGTGGCCAGCACATCCCGCAGCGCATCAGCCAGATCCAGCGTCGGCTTTAGCCGCGGTTTCGCTGCCAACACATGCCGCCGCGTTTCAATGCCCGCCGCCTGCAAGGCAGCCTCGGTCGCGGCCCCCGCCGCCGCCCATGTATTGCCATCGGCAATAATGCAGGCCGGCCCCGTGCCGAACTGCCGCCGATAAAGCGCCCCCGCCTCTGCCAGCACGCCACGGCCCACCAGCACCTCGGCCACGCTGGGGGATCGGGCCACTGCGCCCGCGATGATCTCTGCCGATGTCATGCCGTTTGTCCTGATTGAAGCGTCCGTCCGTCGCGGCCGAATTGATGCAGCCGCGCGGTCGGGAAGGAAAGGCCCACCACATCGCCATGGCTGATCGGCGTATCGCCTTCCGCACGCACCACCATGGCCTGCCCATCTGCCGTGCGCACATAAAGATAAGCGTCGCCCCCCAGCGTTTCGCGCAAGGTCACTGTCGTGTCCACATCGCCCGCGCCCGCCCGCGTCAGCACCACATGCTCCGGCCGGATACCCAGCCGCGTGGCCCCGTCGACCGCCGCCGCTGACAGCACCGCGCCAGCCGTTACGATCCGCCCGCCCTGCGCGGTCATCTCCAGAAAATTCATCGACGGCGCCCCGATGAACCCGGCCACGAACTCGGTCGCCGGGCGGTGATACAGGTCCATCGGGCTGCCCACCTGTTCAATCCGGCCCGCATTCAACACCACGATCTTGTCGGCCATCGTCATGGCTTCGACCTGGTCATGGGTGACGTAAATCATCGTCGCCTTCAGGTCGCGGTGCAGCGCCTCCAGCTCCACCCGCATCTGCACCCGCAGCTTGGCGTCAAGGTTCGACAGCGGCTCGTCAAACAGAAACACCTTCGGCTCCTTGACGATGGCCCGCCCGATCGCCACGCGCTGCCGCTGCCCGCCCGAAAGATGCGCGGGCTTGCGGTCCAGATAAGGTTCCAGTTGCAAGATGCGCGCAGCCTCGGCAATGCGCCGCTTGCGGTCCGCTTCGGGAAAGTTGTTGACCTTCATCCCGAAGTCCATGTTCTCGCGCACGGTCATGTGCGGGTAAAGCGCATAAGACTGGAACACCATCGCCACGTCACGCTCGCTCGGGGCCAGCCGCGTCACATCACGCCCGCCAATCTCGATCACCCCTTCCGATGCGTCCTCCAGCCCGGCAATCGTCCGCAGCAGGGTGGATTTGCCACAGCCCGATGGCCCCACGAACACGGCAAATTCGCCATCGGCAATGTCCAGCGACACCGCATGCAGCGCCTGCGCGCCGCCATAGAACTTGTTCACGCTTTTCAGCCTGACCTCGGCCATCCCCCATCCTTCCCTAGCGTCAGCCTTTGTCGGCCTTGCGTATTTTTCCCGTTGACTCGGCGGGCGTTCGATACATTTATATGTGCAGCGTTACAAATGGAAGTCAACCACGCAACGCTGAAACCTTAGGGAGGTTACCATGAACATGAAGACGCACGTCAGCGCCCTTGCGCTGGCCGCGGGTGCAGCGTTCGGCGCGGCCGGATCGGTCGGCGCCTGGACACTGGAAGAAGCCGCAAAGCCCTATGCCGGGACCGAACTGGAAGTGCTGTTCCTTGATCGTCCGGGCTATAACGCCGCGATCAAGATGCTGCCCGAGTTCGAAGCCGCAACCGGCATCAAGGTCAACTACACCACCGTTCCGTATGAGAATGCGCTGGGCGAACAGGTCCGCGATTTCGTCGCTGGCGGCGATCTCGACATCGCCCTAATCGACCTTGTCTGGATGGGCAACTTTGCCGAAAACGGCTGGGTCGTTCCGTCCGAGACGTTCATCAACAACGCAGCGCTCGCCGATCCCGCGCTGGACATGGCCGATTTCTTCCCGCTGGTGCTGGATGCCTTCGGGTCGTGGAACGGCGTGAACTATGGCCTGCCCTTCGACAACTATTCGGGCCTGCTGTTCTATAACAAGTGCATGCTGGAAGCCGCCGGCTTCGACAAGCCGCCAGCCACCTGGCAAGAGGTGATGGATACCTATGGCCCCGCGCTAACCAAAGACGGCAAGTTCGCCTATGCGCTGCAGTCCAAGCGCAACGAAACCCAGTCGGCTGACAGCTTTGCCCGCTTCCTCTGGCCTTTCGGCGGCAGCTTCCTGAACGCGGAATTCAAGTCGAACCTGAACTCGCCCGAGTCGCAGGCCGGCCTTCAGTTCCGTCAGGACCTGATGAAGTTCATGCCCGAAGGCATCGTCGCCTATGACCATGCCGAAACCGTCAACGCCTTTGCCCAAGGCGACGTGGCGATGATCACCGAATGGTCGGCCTTCTATTCGACCGTTGTCAGCCCCGAGACGTCAAAAGTCGCGGACTGCGTTGAAATCGCTCCGGAACCCACCGGCCCGGCAGGCCGCAAGCCCGCTCTCGGCGGCTTCTCTCTGGCCGTCGCAAGCCAGGCGGATGAGGCTGAGCAGGCCGCTGGCTGGCTGTTCATCCAGTGGGTGACGTCGAAGGCCAATGCTGGCAAATACCTTGAAATGGGCGGCGTGCCCGCACGTCAGTCGGCCTATGCCGACCCAGCACTGGCCGCGACGTTCAAGTTCATCCCGGCACTGGTTGAATCGTGGCAGGAAGGCGTGCCGGAATTCCGTCCGCGCTTTGCCGAATGGCCCGCCATCACCGAGATCGTGCAGGAATGGGGCACCAAGATCATGCTGGGCGAAGTCAGCATCGAAGAAGGCGCCAAGAACATCGGCGAAAAGATGGAAGCTGTTCTGGCCGAAGCCGGTTACTATGACGGCAAGAAGCCGCTGGCCCAATAAGGCCTGACGAAACTTCCTCCCGGAAGGTGCCACATGGCACATCTGGCCCCGGCTGTCATGGCCGGGGCCATCCTACCCCGACCTGCCCCTTTACTGACCTGCACCGGAGTACCCGATGACCACCAAAGTGTCGCGCAAGACCCTTGCGGCCTTTCTCGGCCCAGCCGTCTTTGCGCTGGCGATCGTGGGCATCGCGCCCCTGCTGTTCGCGGTGTGGAAAAGCCTGCATTACTTCAACCTCACCAAACGCGCGCAGGAACGCTTTGTCGGGCTCGAGAATTACGCCACCGTCCTGACCGATCAGGCGTTCTGGGAGGCGATGGGCCGCACGGCACTTTTGTTCATCATCGCCGTCCCGGTACAGATCGTCCTTGGTCTGATCATCGCCCTTGTGCTGCACCGCCCCGGCCTGACCCTGTTCAAGACACTGACGCGCCTGTCACTTGTGCTGCCCATGGCCACCACCTATGCCGTGGTCGGGCTGCTGGCGCAGGTCATGCTCAACCAGAAATACGGCGTCATCAACCAGATGCTGGGCTGGATCGGCATTGAATCGATCAATTTTATCGGCGACCCAACAAATGCATTCATTGCCGTCATCCTGTGGGACATCTGGCAATGGACGCCGTTTGTTGCCCTGATCCTGCTGGCGGGCCTGTCCACCGTCCCGCCCGAGATCGAAGAGGCGGCCACCCTTGAAACCCGCTCCAACTGGACTGTGCTGCGCCATGTGCAACTGCCCTTCCTGATCCCCAGCCTTGTGGCCGTCCTGATCCTGCGCACCGCCGATACGCTGAAACTGTTCGACATGCCCTTTACCATGACGCGCGGCGGGCCGGGGTCCGCCACCGAATTCATTGCCGTGCTGATCGAACGGGTCGGCAACCGCCAGTTCGACATCGGCATGGCCGCCGCGCAATCCATCATCATGCTGGCCGTCACCATCGTTCTGGCCCGCCTTTACATCCGCTTCTTCTACCGCGAGGTCCGCTGACATGGCCGCCCCGATCCAAAGCCGCAGCCTTGTGGGCGAGGCGATCCTGCTGGTGCTGATCTGCGCCTTTTGCGTGTTCCCGTTTTACTGGATGGTCACCACCAGCCTGAAGACGCAGGTCGTGGCGCTGGAATCGCCCCCCGTCTGGTGGTTCACGCCAACCCTTGCCAACTATTGGGAGGTGTTGTTCGAAGACAAGGTCGGCGTGTCACTGATCAACTCCATCATCGTGGCCGTCTGCACCACGGCGCTGGCCATCACGCTGGGCACGCCCGCCGCCTATGCGCTGGCGCGGTTCGAATTTCGCGGCAAGACCGACCTGTGGTTCTGGTTCATCACCAACCGTTTCGTCAGCCCTGTCGTCCTTGCCTTTCCGGTGTTCCTGATCAGCCGAGAGCTTGGCCTGCGCGACACCCATCTTGCGCTGATCCTGATGTATCTGACCTTCAGCCTGCCTATCGTGATCTGGATCTGCACCGATCAGTTCCGCTCCATCCCGCGCGAGTTGGACGAGGCAGCCATGCTCGAAGGCGCCAGCCAGTGGCGCATCTTCCGGTCGATCTGCCTGCCTTTGGCCATGCCGGGCGTGGCGGTCAGCAGCATCTTGTCCTTCATCTTTTCGTGGAACGAACTTTTGTTCGCCTACATCCTTGCGCCGAAAAATGCCAAAACCGCCCCCGCCATGGCTGTCACCTTCATGGAAGGCTATGATGTGCCTTACGGAAAGATCATGGCGACCTCGACCCTGATCGTGATCCCGGTCTTGATCTTTGCGCTTCTGGCGTCAAAGCATCTGGTGCGCGGCCTGACGATGGGCGCGGTAAAGTAAAGGATACCCATGCCCCGCCCGCCGAAACTGCCCCAGATCGATACCGAAGAGCGTTTTCTGGCGCAGGTGGCATGGGCCTATTACGTCGAGGGTCTGACACAGGAAAAGGTAGCCGAAAAGCTGGGCGCCACCCGCCTGCGCGTCAACAAGGCCTTGTCCGAAGCGCGCAGCCGCGGTCTGGTGCGCATCACCTTCAACACCGCTTTCGCCGCCTGCGCCGAGCTTGAGGCCGCGCTGAAAGCCCGCTTTGCCCTGAAGCAGGCCTATGTCGCCCCCGCGCCGATGGACCCGCGCGATGTGCAGATGGTGGTGGGTGCTGCACTGGGCAACCTTCTGTCCGAAGTGCTGCCCGACCCGCAGATCAAGCGGTTCGGCATGTCATGGGGCGGTACGCTGAACATCGCCACCCGCTTTGTGGCCGCCATGGAACGCCCGGATCTGGAGATCATCTCGGTCATGGGCGGGCTGACACGCGGGTCAGACCTGAACAGCTTTGAAATCACCACCCGTCTGGCCGATCTGGTCGGCGCGCAGCACAGCTATTTCACCGCGCCGCTTTATGCCGGCAGCCGTGAAAGCCGCGACACCATCATGCAGCTTGATGTGTTCCGCGAGGTGCTGGAGAAACTGCGCTCGGTCGATGCGCTGGCCATGGCGGCGGGCGATCTGTCCAAGCGCTCGCTTCTGATGCGCGATGGCCTGCCGTCTGATGTGGCGATGGAGGATCTGATTGCCCTTGGCGGTGTCGGCGATGTGCTGGGCACCGTGATCGACGCCGATGGCCGCGCCATTGACCACCCGATCAACGAACGCATGATCGGCATCGGCATGGATGATCTGAAAGGCGTGGGCAATGTGATCCTTGCCGCCGGGGGCGCGCACAAGGTGGCCGTGACCCGCGCGGTGCTGCGGCGCGGGGTCGTCAACACCTTTGTCACCGATGAGGCAACGGCGCGCGCCTTGCTGGAAAAGGGCTGAACCACATGCACATCGGGGTCGATCTGGGAACATCCGGCATCAAGGCGGTGCTGATCGCGGATTTGTCGCGCGTGGTCGCCACGGCGGCACAACCCGTCGCCATCTCGCGCCCCCATATCGGGTGGAGCGAGCAAGACCCCGATCTGTGGGTGTCGGCGGTTTTCGCATGCCTTGATCAACTGGCCGCCGAAGCACCGCGCGAAATGGCCGCCGTGCAGGGGATCGGCCTGTCGGGGCAAATGCTGGCGGGCCTGTTTCTGGATGCCGACCTGCGCCCCCTGCGCCCTGCCATCCTGTGGAACGACCAGCGGTCCTTGCTGGAATGTGCCGAACTTCTGGCCGCGGTGCCCGATATCGGCCAGCGCACCAACGGCACGCCGGACCCCGGCATTACCGGGCCAAAGATCCTGTGGCTGCGCAAACATGAACCGCAGGTGCTGGACCGCGCCCGCATGCTGATGCTGACCAAGGATTATGTCCGCCTTGCCCTGACGGGCGAAGTGGCGACCGAACCATCCGATGCCGGGGGCACCCAGCTGATGGATTGCCGCACCGGAACGTGGGACGCAGACCTGTGCGCCACCATGGGCTGGGACATGGCGCATCTGCCCCCGGTGCTGGACAGTTGGGCCGAGGCGGGCCGCCTGACGCCCGCGCTTCTGGCACGCTGGGGCATGGCGGGGCCGGTCGCCGTGGCCGCCGGGGCCGGCGACAACATGGGCGCGACCCTTGGGGCAGGGGGCGCGCATCCGGGTGATGCGGTGCTGACCATCGGCACCTCGGGCGTGGCCTGTATCGTGGACCATGCCTTTCATCCGGGGCCGGAAAAGGCCATCCTGACCAGCGCCCATGTCGTGCCCGACACCTTCCTGTCGATGGGCGTGGTGATGAGTGCGACGGCCAGCCTCGACTGGGTCGCCGCGATGACGGGGCAGGGGGCGGCCACGCTGAACAGCCTTGCCGAAGGGTTCGTGGCCGAAGCGCGACTGGACGCAGCGCCTGTGTTCCTGCCCTGCCTGACCGGCATCCGCACACCGCTGAACCGCCCCGATGCGCTGGGCCGGATCGACGGGCTGCATCCCGGCGTCACCGCAGCCATGCTGGGCTATGCCACGCTGGAAGGGGTGGCCTTCCAGATCGCCGATTGCGTGGCCGCCCAACGCGCCGCCGGGGTTGCTGCCACGCGCTTTACCGTGGTCGGCGGCGGCACGCGCAGCACGCTCTGGGTGCAACTCGTCGCCTCGGCCCTTGGGCAGCCGGTCGCGCTGCTGGACAGGTCTGACCTTGCCGGGCCGATGGGGGCCGCGCGTCTGGCCGCCGTAGCCGCCGGCGCGCCGGTCAGCCTGCTGTCGGAACGCATGCCCGCCCGCGCCGTCATCGACCCCGTGCCCGCCTTGACCGCAGCCCTTGCCCCCCGGCGCGCGCGGTTCGACCGCCTCCTCGACACGCTGTAACGCCGCCCGGCGGTTTCCGGGTGGGGGGTGCCGCTCTTGGGGGCATCGAGCCCCCGCGACCGGCGTTGCCACGGGATGCGGCCCCGTTACGCGGTGGTCATGCCGTGCAACAGGGCGGGCAGCGTGTCCCGCGCCAGCACGATCAGCGCGCGCAGCGACTGCCGCGCGTCGGCCCCCGGCCCCATCACAAGCCCAAGCCGCAGCGTCTGGACCGGCCCCGCAATCGGGCGGAACACAAGAGGTCGCCCGTCCGGCGCCACATCCGACGGGGGGCGCAGGTTCGACAGGCCATAGCCAAACCCATGCGCCACCAAGCCCCGCATCATGCCGATATCGCCCGTCCGCTCGGCAATCCGCGGCTGCAGCCCCGCATCATCGAACAGGCGCAAAAAGTAATCTGACGACAGCGGCAGATCGAGCAGGATCAGCGGCTCGGGCGCAAGGTCGGCCAGCGTCACGCGGTCCTGCCGCGCCAACGGATGATCGGGGGCCAGAATGGCATGCGGCGGCAGTCGTCCCAGCGCGGTAAAAGACAGGTCGGTCGGAATTGTCAGGTCATAGGTCAGCGCCGCATCCAGCCGCCCTTGCCGCAACCCGTCGATCAGCGCGGCCTGATGCGCCTCACTCTGGTGCAGCATGGCCCCCGGATGTGCGGCGATAAAGGCCCGGCGCAACCCCGGCATCAGGATCGGCGCAAAGGTCTGCAAGCACCCCAGATGCAGCGGCCCCTGCACGCGGCCCACGATCTCGGCTGCCGTTTCCTCGATCCGCCGGGCGGCGGCCAGCGTCAGCCGCGCCTGTTCCATGATCCGCCGTCCCGCCTCGGTCAGGACCAACCCTTGCGCGTGCCGCCGGATGAACAGCGGCAGGCCAAGTTCCGCCTCGATCTGCGCGATGGCGGTGGAAATGGATGGCGCCGAGACATTCACCCGCTCGGCCGCCAGCGTGACCGATCCAGCCTCGCCCACGGCGATCAGGTATTGCAACTGGCGCAAGGTGAACGGCGGCATGGCATTCCCGCATGGCAAAGGCACAGCCTAATCAGCTTTGCCAAGGCTGAGAAGGGGCCTATTCGTTGCCCGGCACGCCATAGGATGGCGCCACGCTGGGGTTTTCGGCCCGCTGCACATAGGCCCCGGCTTGCGGCGCATAAACCGTCCATGCCGCCTGCAGGTCTGCAATTGGCTGGTCCGACCAATCCACCCGCAAATCCACCTCGGGCCATGACAGGCGGTGCGCGATCTTCAGCCCCGCCGAATGCACCGGCCCTGCCTCGCCCCCCGCCGTAAGCCCACCCTGCAAGGCCGCCATCAACCGGTCGCCAAAGGGGCCCTTGGCCGCCTCGAATGCGGCCACCATCGCCGCAGGCACGCCCGCATCGGCCAAAAGATTGCCCCCTGCCGCGCAATCCAGCCCCATGGCCTGCCCCCAGACCCCCAGCACCTGCGCGCCCGAATGAATGGCCGAGCGCCCCGCCGCATCAACCACCAGCACCTGCCGATAGTCGGCATGCGCCCGCCCCGCCATCACCGCCTTCAGCGCCGCCCCGGCTGCCATACCCTGCGCCAGCGCGTCGAGGACCAAAGGCCCCAGTGCCGGATCGGTCACATTCTGGCTGGCCACCGCCCCCACGCCTGCCCGCACATGCGCGCACCGCGCCGCCACAGCGGGAGAGGAGGAGGAAATCACCATGCCGAACCGGCCGGTGGCCGCACAGCGCGCGATAAGGGAAAATGTCATGCGTCACCCCAAATTGTGCGGCCAAGGGGGCACGCCGACGGCGCGCGCGTCAAGCGGCTTTCAGCGCGTGATCGCCCGTGCGAACAGCGCCGCCAACTGCCGCTGCCCCTGACGATAGCCCTCCAGCGTCTGGCCCGGATGCTTCAACCCCATGGCCGAGACGATGATGGTGCGGGCCACCTCGTCCGGTGTGCCGATCCCGTCGGCCATCGGCAACCCGGCCAGCCAACGCGACAGGATCACCACCTTGGCCGCCTCGGCCCGGCCCAGCAGATCGCGCGTCACCGACATGCCCGCATCCAGCAACTCATCGCCATGCGGGGTGCCAAAGACCACATCCATGAACTTGCCATCCTTGGCCAGAAACGCCGCGTTCAGCGCCTGTTCCGGTGTCTGGCCGGGGGTGTTCAGCGCGGCCTCCATCGCCACGATGGCTTCGCTGAAATATCGCTCGCCCAAGGATCGGAACAGATCCTCCTTGTTGCGGTAATGCAGATACAGCGCACTGCGCGACATGCCCGCCCCGCGCGCAATGTCATCCATCGACGTGCGCCGATAGCCATAGGTGGCAAAGGCATGAAAGGCCGCGCCAAGGATCATGTCCTGACGCTCGCTCCCCTTGTCGTTTCCCTTGTCCATCCCACGCGCCGTGGTGTCATCGCTCATGGGTCAATTCCTGCTTGCCATGACGATCTGACAGAATGTCATCTTTATGTCAATTGACAGACTGACATTTTGCACTCATTGTGTCAGAACGCTAGATGGAGGCACCCATGTCAACCACCCTCACCGTCAACGGCACATCTGCCACGATCGACCTGCCGCCCGATACGCCGCTTCTCTGGGCACTGCGCGACGGGCTGAACCTGACGGGCACCAAATTTGGCTGTGGCGTTGCCGCCTGCGGGGCCTGTACGGTGCATGTTGATGGCGTCGCCGTGCGGTCGTGCCAGACACCCCTTGGCGATGTAGCCGGGGCAACAGTGACCACCATCGAAGGTCTGGGCAACCCCGATGCCCTGCATGCGGTGCAGGCGGCATGGATCGAACATCAGGTCGCGCAATGCGGCTACTGCCAGTCGGGTCAGATCATGCAGGCCGCCTCCTTGCTGTCGGAAACGCCTTCGCCCACCCTTGCCCAGATTGATGAGGCGATGTCAGGCAACCTGTGCCGCTGCGGCACCTATCCCCGGATCAGGGCCGCCGTCCAAGACGCCGCCCGCCGCCTGCAGGAGGCATGAGATGAGCCGTTTGGGAACCATCGCCCGCCGCACCTTTCTGATCGGCGCCGCCGCCATCGTGGGTGGCGCTGCCTTTGGCACATGGCGCTATCGCACGCCTTACGCCAACCCGATTGCCGCCAATGGCATCGGCGCGATCACGCCCTATGTGCTGATCGATGCCAGCGGTGTGACCATCATCACCCCGCGCGCCGAAATGGGGCAGGGCATCCAGTCCACCCTCGCCGCCCTTGTGGCCGAAGAGATGGACCTGCCGTGGGATCAGGTCCGCGTGCTGCACGGCCCGCCCGCCAAGGCGTATTACAACGCCGCGATGTTTGCCGAAGCCGTGCCCTTTGCCCCCACCGACGAAAGCTGGCTGGCCGAGACGATGCGCGATGTGATGGCGGTTCCGGCCAAATTCCTCGCGCTGCAAATCACGGGGGGGTCCACCTCCATCCCCGACGCATACGAGAAGATGCGCGCCGCCGGGGCCGTGGCCCGCGTGGCCCTGCTGCAGGCCGCCGCTACCCGTCTTGGCGTGACCGCTAACACCCTGAAAACCGAAGGCGGTGCCGTCATCGCCCCCGATGGCACGCGCCTGCCTTACACCGATCTGGCGGTGGATGCCGCAAGCGCTGACCTGCCCGATGTGCCGCCACTCAAGGCCCGCGCCGACTGGCAGTTGCTGGGCAAGACCCTGCCGCGCATCGACATTCCCGCCAAATCCACCGGCACCGCCACCTTTGCGGGTGACATCCGCCTGCCCGGCATGCGCTTTGCCACCGTCAAGATGAACCCGCATCTGGGCGCGGCCATGAACGGCTATGACGACACCGCCGCCAAGGCCATGCCGGGCGTCGAAAAGATCATTCCGCTGGGTAATGGCGTGGCCGTTGTGGCCAACACCACATGGGCCGCGTTTCAGGCGGCTGAGGCGATCACCTTTGACTGGGCGCCCGCCGCCTATCCTGCCAGCAGCGCCGACCTCAAGGCGCAGATCACCGCCGCCTTCACCGACGATGGCCTTGATGCCACCCCGCGCGATGACGGCGACATCAGCACCCTGACCACGCCCGCGCTGGAGGTGGAGTATAGCGTGCCGCATCTGGCCCATGCCACGATGGAGCCGATGCAGGCCACCGCACACTTGGACAACGGCAAGCTGACCATCTGGGTCGGCACCCAAGCCCCCGGCCTTGCCCGATCCGCCGTTGCCACCGCCACCAACCTGCCCTCGGACTCGGTCGAGATCATCACCACCACCATGGGCGGCGGTTTTGGCCGCCGGGCCGAGGTGGATGCCTCCGTCTATGCCGCACAAGTGGCCGCCGCCATGCCCGGAACGCCCGTTCTGGTGACGTGGAGCCGCGAGGAGGACATGACGCATGACATGTATCGCCCCATGGCCATCGGTCGCATCCGCGCAGGGTTAACCGAGGATGGCCAGATCAGCGCGTTCGATTTCTCCACCGCCGCGCCGTCCATCATGGCCTCTCTTTCCGGTCGCCTTGGCCTGCCCGCCGCTGGCCCCGATGCCACTCTGGCGCAGGCGGCATGGGAACAGCCCTATACCTTCCCGGCCTACCGCATCCGCGCCTATCGCGCCGCCCCCGGCGTGCCCTTGGGCTTCTGGCGGTCGGTCGGGGCGTCGCAAAACACCTTCTTCCACGAAAGCGCGGTTGATGAACTGGCGCGCCTTGCTAAACTCGACCCGCTGGAATTCCGCCTGCGCCACATCACCCATGACCCCTCGCGCAAGGTGCTGGAAGCCGTCGCCGACATGTCCGGCTGGGCCACCCCACGCCCCGGCCGCGCCCTTGGCCTTGCCTTTGCCATCAGCTTTGGCACGCCAACGGCCGAGGTGGTCGAGGTTGAGGATACCCCCGACGGCATCCGCATCACCGGCGCTTGGGCCGCCGTTGACGTGGGCGTGGCGCTCGACCCCGGCAATATCGCCGCACAGGTCAGCGGCGCCATGGTCTTTGGCCTCTCTGCCGCCATGCGCGGTGAAATCACCTTCGCCGAAGGCCGTGTCGAACAGCAGAACCTGTTTGATTACGAACCCATGCGCCTGTCGCAATGCCCCGACATTCAGGTGCGCGTGCTGGAAAGCGGCGGTCATATCCGGGGCATCGGCGAACCGGGCACCCCACCCGCCGCCCCCGCACTGGCCAACGCGATCTTTGCCCTGACCGGGCAGCGCCACCGCGATCTGCCGCTGTCTCGCGCCGTCACCTTCGCCTGACCCGCCCGCCGGATCAGTCGGCCACGACCACCCGCGTGCCCCAGCCAAGGCATGCCTCATGCAACGTGTCGGGCAGGGGCTGGTCGGTGAACACGGCGTCCAACTCTGACAGGCTGGCAATCCGCGCCGGGGCCGACCGGTCCAGCTTGGTATGGTCGGTCACCAGAAAGGATTGCCGCGCCTGCCGGATGATGGCGCGGCTGACCCGCACTTCGGCAAGGTCAAAATCCAGCAAATCGCCATCCCGATCCAGCGCCGAGGTGCCGATGATCGCGTAATCCACCTTGAACTGTTCAATGAACTGGGTGGTCAACTCCCCCACCAGACCGCCATCGCTGCGCCGCAGGGCACCCCCTGCCACCATGATCTCGCACCCCGGATTGGCCACCAGAATATTGGCCACATTCATGTTGTTCGTGACCACAGTGATATTGCGATGGTTCACCAATTCGCGCGCCACGGCCTCGGTCGTGGTGCCAAGGTTCAGGATCATCGACGAATTGTCCGGAATGGCCGCCGCACAGGCCCGCGCGATGGCGGTCTTGGCGGCCTCGTTCATGCGCCGCCGCGCCTCATAGCCGATGTTCGACACGCCGGTGCGCGCCACTGCCCCCCCATGCACCCGGTCCAGATGGCCCGCCTCGGACAACTCGGTCAGGTCGCGCCGGATCGTCTGCAGCGTCACCTCAAAGCGCTGGGCAAGGTCCTCGACCACCACGCGCCCTTCCTGACGCGCGATCTCAAGGATCTCGGTCTGCCGAATATTCAGTGCCATGCCGGCCCTCCCCGCCGTGATGTGCCACCTGCAGCATTTTTCTGCGCTTGCATTCGTAACTGTGCGTTTTGCGAAAGGCTGCCTGTTGCAAAAGGATATGACGACGCGTCACATAGCGCAAATGTTCGTTTTGATCGAATACGCACATTAACGAAAATTCCGGATTGACGAAAAGGAGAGAGTCGGTGCAGGGTCTGGCACAACGAGGGGTGGAGGCCCCTTTGGGGAGGGTTACACAATTGGCAGATGCTCAGCGGCCAGCTTTGGCCGATCTGTTCATCATCGGTGGTGGCATCAATGGCTGCGGCATTGCCCGTGACGCCTCGGGCCGTGGCCTGTCGGTTGTATTGGCAGAACAGGGCGATCTGGCGCAGGCCACATCCTCTTCCTCGACCAAGCTGTTTCATGGTGGTCTGCGGTATCTGGAGTATTTCGAGTTCCGTCTGGTGCGCGAAGCCCTGGAAGAACGCGAAACGCTGCTGGTCGCCATGCCACATATCTCGTGGCCCATGCGCTTTGTGCTGCCCTATCACCGCGACATGCGCTTCGAAAGTGATACGCCCACCAGCCGCCTTCTGGGCATGGTGATGCCGTGGATGAAGGGGCGCCGCCCGGCTTGGCTGATCCGGCTTGGCCTGTTCATGTATGACACCATGGGTGGCCGCAAGATTCTGCCAGCAGCCCGCACGCTGGATCTGGCGACCGATCCGGCTGGCAAGCCGCTGAACGCCAAGTTCAAGCACGCCTATGAGTATTCCGATTGCTGGGTCGAAGATTCGCGTCTTGTCGTGCTCAACGCCCGCGACGCCGAGGCGCGCGGCGCCCGCATCATGGTGGGCACCCGCGTGATCAGCGCCACCCGGTCCGATGGCATCTGGCAGATCGTGACCGAAGGCCCCGATGGAAGCGCCACGCACCACGCCCGCTGCCTCGTCAACGCCGGTGGCCCGTGGGTCGAAGACATTATCCGCAACGTGGCCCGCATCAACTCTTCCGAAGGGGTGCGCCTTGTGCGCGGCAGCCATATCGTGACCAAACGCCTGTTTGACCACGACCGTTGCTATTTCTTTCAGGGCGAAGATGGCCGCATCATCTTTGCCATTCCCTATGAGCAGGATTTCACCCTGATCGGGACCACCGACAAAGACCACAAGGGCGCCCCGAAAGAGGCGGTCTGCACCGATGAAGAGCAAGACTATCTGCTGGCCTTTGCCTCGAAATACTTCTCCAAACCCGTAACTCGCGCCGATGTGGTCTGGACCTATTCCGGTGTCCGCCCGCTCTATAACGATGGTGCGAAATCGGCCACGGCAGCGACGCGCGACTATGTGCTCAGCCTCGATCAGACCGGCGCGCCGCTTCTGAACGTGTTCGGCGGCAAGATCACCACCTATCGCCGCTTGGCCGAAAGTGCCTTGGAAAAGATCACCCCGTTCTTTCCGCAGATCAAAGGCCCGTGGACCGCCCGCGTCTCTCTGCCCGGCGGTGATTTCCCGGTTGATGGCGTGGCCGCGCTGACCGCAAAGCTGCAGGCGGCGCATCCCTACCTTTCGCCTTATCATGCCGCCCGCCTGATCCGCGCTTACGGTACCGAGGCGGCGGTGATCCTTGGCACGGCGCGGTCCATGGCCGATCTGGGCCGCGATTTTGGCGCCACCCTGACCGAGGCCGAGGTGAACTGGCTGATGACGCGCGAATATGCCCGCCGCGCGGCTGATGTCGTCTGGCGGCGCACAAAGCTGGGCCTGCGGATGACGGCGGACCAGATCGCCGCACTCGACAGCTTCATGACAGACCACGCTGTGCGGGCGATCAGCCCGGCGGCAGAATAAGGGAACGGCAATGGCGCTGGAACTACAAGGCGTGTCACGGTCGGTCGAAGGGCGGGTTCACATCCACCCCACCACCCTGACATTGCAAAAGGGCACCATGAACGTGCTGCTTGGCCCCACGCTGTCGGGCAAGACCAGCCTGATGCGCCTGATGGCTGGCCTTGATGTGCCCACCTCTGGCCGCATCCACTGGAACGGCAAGGATGTGACCGGCATGCGCGTGCAGGATCGTGGCGTCGCCATGGTCTACCAGCAGTTCATCAACTACCCTGGCCTGACGGTCTATGAAAACATCGCCTCCCCCCTGCGCATCATGGGCCGCGATGCCAAAGCCATCGACAAGGCCGTGCGCGACACCGCCGAGATGCTGCGCCTGACGCCCATGCTGACCCGCAAGCCGCTGGAACTGTCGGGCGGCCAGCAGCAGCGCTGCGCTTTGGCGCGGGCCTTGGTCAAGGGCGCGGGGCTCGTTCTGCTCGATGAACCGCTCGCCAACCTCGACTACAAACTGCGCGAGGAGCTTCGCATCGAAATCCCCCGCATCTTCGAGGCGTCGGGCGCTATCTTCGTCTATGCCACCACCGAACCCGAAGAGGCGCTTTTGCTGGGCGGCCACACCGCTGCCCTGCACGAAGGCCGCGTGACCCAGTTCGGCCCCACGCCGCAGGTATACCGCCAGCCCGCCGATGCCATCACCGCGCGCGTGTTTTCCGACCCGCCGATGAACTTCGTCTCCTGCGTCAAGGAAGGCCATCGCATCAACTTTGGCGATACCGCAAATGCGCCCGCCGATGGCCCCTTTGCCAGCATCCCCGATGGCCGCTATCGCGCCGGGTTCCGTGCCAACCATCTGGAACTGAACAAGCATTCCGGCACGGCCGTCGAATTCCGCTGCACCCTTGCCGTCACCGAAATCACCGGCTCTGAAACCTTCCTCCACCTGCATCACGGGCAGGAACGCTGGGTCGGGCTGGTGCACGGCGTGCATGATCTGGAATCGGGCGCTGAAGTATCGGTCTGGCTTGATCCGGCGCATGTCTATCTCTTCGACAGCCAAGATCGCCTTGCCGCCCCCGCCGCCTATGCCGCGCAAGACATGCAAGGGGCCGCCTGAGCCATGGCACAGATCACCCTCAAGAACCTTGCCCACAGCTACCTTGCCAACCCCGGCAAGGATTCTGACTACGCGCTCAAGGAAATGGATCACGTCTGGCAGGACGGCGGCGCCTATGCGCTGCTGGGCTCCTCCGGCTGCGGCAAGACCACGCTTTTGAACATCATCTCGGGCCTTTTGCGCCCCAGCCAAGGCCGTGTGCTGTTCGGCAACTCTGACGTGACCGATTCCGCCACGGCCGAGCGCAACATCGCCCAAGTGTTCCAGTTCCCGGTCGTCTACGACACCATGACCGTGCGCGACAACCTCGCCTTCCCGCTGCGCAATCGTGGCATGGATGCGAAGTATATCGCCGCCCGCGTGCAGCAGATCGCCCAGATGATCGGCATGGAAAACATCCTGTCGCGCAAGGCCCAAGGGCTGACCGCCGATGCCAAGCAGAAGATCAGCCTTGGCCGCGGCATGGTGCGCGAGGATGTGAACGCCATCCTGTTCGACGAACCGCTGACCGTGATCGACCCGCATATGAAGTGGGAACTGCGCACGCAGTTGAAACAACTGCACCGCCAATTCGGCCACACCATGATCTACGTCACCCATGACCAGACCGAGGCGCTGACCTTCGCCGACAAGGTCGTGGTCATGTATGATGGCCGCGTGGTGCAGATGGGCACGCCGCAGGAACTGTTCGAAACACCAGCGCATACATTCGTGGGCTATTTCATCGGCTCGCCGGGGATGAACCTGTTTGATGCGCAGGTCGAAGGAAACCGCGCCCACCTGCAAGGGGCGTCGGTCACACTGGGTGCGGCCTATGGGCCAATCAAGGGCCGCACCCAGATCGGCATTCGCCCCGAATATGCCGTGCTGACGCGCGGCGAGGGCTTGCCCGTGAAAATCATCCGGGTCGAAGATGTGGGCCGCCACCGCCTTGTCCGCGCCGAAGTGGCGGGTCAGCCGCTGAACATCGTGGCACCCGAA
Source organism: Rhodobacter sp. (assembly GCA_027484145.1). Classification (GTDB taxonomy): domain Bacteria; phylum Pseudomonadota; class Alphaproteobacteria; order Rhodobacterales; family Rhodobacteraceae; genus Pseudotabrizicola. The sequence goes on along the minus strand of JAIXUH010000013.1, from coordinate 11,371 downwards.
GGCATGGAGGTTTCGGCCGACATGACCCACGTCAGCTTTGCCCCGCAAAAGATCAACGTCTACGCCGACGACTGGCGCGTGCAGGGGAGTGCCGCCTGATGGACAAGACCCTGAACAACAAGGCGTGGTTCCTTGTGCTGCCGGTTCTGGTGGTGGTGGCGTTTTCCGCCATCATCCCGCTGATGACGGTGGTCAACTACTCGGTCAACGACACCTTCGGAAACAACGAATTCTTCTGGGTCGGGCTGGAATGGTTCGAAGAGATGGTCACCTCTGACCGTCTGCACGAAGCGCTTGGCCGCCAGATCCTGTTTTCCGCCATCATTCTGGCGATCGAGGTGCCGCTTGGCATCTTCATCGCGCTGAACATGCCGAAAAAGGGTTTCTGGGCCAGCCTGTGCCTTGTGCTGATGGCGCTGCCGCTGTTGATCCCCTTCAACGTGGTGGGCACCATCTGGCAGATCTTTGGCCGCGTCGACATCGGCCTTCTGGGCCATACGCTTGCGGCGCTCGGCATCGACTACAACTATACCAACGACCCCCTTGATGCCTGGATCACCGTCATCGTGATGGATGTCTGGCACTGGACATCGCTGGTGGCGCTTCTGTGCTATGCGGGTCTGCAATCCATCGCGCAGCCCTATTATCAGGCGGCCAAGATTGATCAGGCCAGCCGGTGGGCCGTGTTCCGCTACATCGAACTGCCCAAGATGAAGGGCGTGCTGCTGATCGCCGTCCTTCTGCGCTTCATGGACAGCTTCATGATCTACACCGAACCCTTCGTCGTCACCGGCGGTGGCCCGGGCAACTCCACCACCTTCCTGTCCATCGACCTTGTGAAGATGGCCGTCGGGCAGTTTGACCTTGGCCCCGCCGCCGCCTTCTCGATCATGTATTTCCTCGTGATCCTGTTGGTGTCGTGGGTGTTCTACACCGTGATGACTAACCTCGACCGGCAGGAGGCCAAGTGATGCGCGTCAAATCCTCGGTCATCGTGATGACGGTCTATTTGTTGTTCCTGCTCACCCCGATCTACTGGCTGGTGAACATGAGCCTCAAGACCAACACCGAAATCCTGTCTACCTTTACCCTGTTCCCGGCAGACCTGACCTTCCGCAACTACATGGTCATCCTGACCGATCCGTCGTGGTATATGGGCTACGTCAACTCCATCATCTACGTCACCATGAACGTGGTGATCTCGCTGACCGTGGCGCTGCCCGCTGCCTATGCCTTCTCGCGCTATTCCTTTATGGGCGACAAGCACCTGTTCTTCTGGCTTCTGACCAACCGCATGGCCCCGCCCGCCGTCTTCGCGCTGCCGTTCTTTCAGCTTTATTCCTCGGTCGGGCTGTTTGACACGCACATCGCCGTGGCGCTCGCGCATTGCCTGTTCAACGTGCCGCTCGCCGTGTGGATCCTTGAGGGCTTCATGCGCGGCGTGCCCAAGGAAATTGACGAAACCGCCTATATCGACGGCTATTCCTTCCCGCGCTTCTTCGTGAAGATCTTCATGCCGCTCATCGCCTCGGGCATTGGCGTGGCCGCGTTCTTCTGCTTCATGTTCTCATGGGTGGAACTGCTGCTGTCGCGCACGCTGACGTCCGTCAACGCCAAACCCATCGCCGCCACCATGACCCGCACGGTTTCCGCCTCGGGCATGGATTGGGGCGTTCTCGCCGCCGCCGGGGTGCTCACCATCGTGCCCGGCGCTCTCGTGATCTACTTTGTCCGCAACTACATCGCCAAGGGCTTTGCCCTGGGAAGGGTGTGATGACTGCTGCCCGCTGGACTCCGATCTACCTTTCTGCCGCCGCCATCCTTGGCGCCGTTCTGGCCACCCTTTTGCTGACCGCCCCGAAAAAGGATGGCGCCATCGACTGGTTCGCCCCCATGATCACGGGCGGCTGGATGGCATGGACCCTGCCGGTGGCCCTGTTCTTCTTCTCCATCGCCTGCCTGCTGGTCCTGTTCACCATTCTGGCGATCCGCTTTCCCGAAACCCCGCGCGTCGGCATCCTGCGGATCGAGACGACCCGCGGCGATCGGCTGTTCATCACCTTGCTCGGCTCGGCCTTCATCAACCTGGCCTGGCTGTTCTTTGCGGGCCCCCCCCTGACGGGGGCCATGATCCTTTGCCTCTTCTATGCTGCGGCGGTCTTTGCCCTGGTCTAGAATGAGGATTGCGACGCCGGGGGGCGTGGAGGAGACCCTTTCCCCCGGCAAGACTGCACAACGACGTCTCAACATTCTGGGAGGAACATAATGAGACTGAAGCAGACGACAACGGCCATGGCGCTTGCGCTGATGGCCATGGGCATGCCGGCCTTTGCCGACATCGAGGCGGCGAAAGCCTTCCTCGATGCCGAAATCGGCGACCTGTCCACGCTGGACCGCGCGGCGCAAGAAGCCGAAATGCAGTTCTTCATCGACGCGGCCAAGCCCTTTGCGGGCATGGACATCAAGGTGGTGTCGGAAACCATCACCACCCACGAATACGAAGCCAAGGTTCTGGCCCCGGCCTTTACCGCCATCACCGGCATCAAGGTCACCCATGACCTGATCGGCGAAGGCGACGTGGTGGAAAAGCTGCAGACCCAAATGCAGACCGGCGAAAACATCTATGACGCCTACATCAACGACTCGGACCTGATCGGCACCCACTGGCGCTATCAGCAGGCCCGCAACCTGACCGACTGGATGGCAGGCGAAGGCGCTGCCGTCACCAACCCGAACCTTGATCTGGCCGACTTCATCGGCACCAAGTTCACCACTGCACCGGATGGCAAACTGTATCAACTGCCCGACCAGCAGTTCGCCAACCTGTACTGGTTCCGGTATGACTGGTTCAACGATCAGAAAACCAAGGACGACTTCAAGGCCAAGTATGGCTATGACCTTGGCGTTCCGCTGAACTGGTCGGCTTACGAAGACATCGCCGAATTCTTCACCGGCCGCGACATGTCCTATGCCGGTGGCCCGGCTGCTGGCGTCTATGGCAACATGGACTACGGCAAGAAAGACCCGAGCCTTGGCTGGCGCTACACCGACGCGTGGATGTCGATGGCTGGTATGGGCGACGTGGGCGAACCCAACGGCCTGCCGGTCGATGAATGGGGCGTTCGCGTCGATGAAAACTCGCGTCCGGTCGGTTCTTGCGTCGCACGCGGTGGTTCCACCAACGACGCGGCTGCCGTCTATGCCGTGACCAAGGCCATCGAATGGCTGCAGAAGTTCTCGCCGCCAGAAGCCCAAGGCATGACCTTCGGCGAAGCTGGCCCGGTTCCGGCACAGGGCCAGATTGCCCAGCAGATGTTCTGGTACACCGCCTTTACCGCCGACATGGTCAAGGAAGGTCTGCCCGTGATGAACGCGGACGGCACGCCGAAATGGCGCATGGCCCCCTCGCCACACGGCGCCTACTGGATCGATGGCATGAAGGTCGGCTATCAGGACGTGGGTTCGTGGACTCTGATGAACTCCACCCCGGTGGACCGTGCACAGGCCGCTTGGCTCTATGCCCAGTTCGTCACCTCGAAAACGATCGACGTCAAGAAGTCGCACGTCGGTCTGACCTTCGCGCGTGAATCCACCATTCAGCACGCGTCCTTCACCGAACGCGCGCCGAAACTGGGCGGTCTGGTCGAATTCTACCGTTCGCCGGCCCGCGTTCAGTGGTCGCCCACCGGCACCAACATCCCGGATTATCCGAAGATGGCGCAGCTGTGGTGGCAGAACATCGGCGACGCAATGGCCGGTGCAAAAACCCCGCAAGAGGCTTTGGACTCGCTCTGCGAAGAGCAGGAAAAAGTGCTGGAGCGGATCGAGCGCGCTGGCGTGCAGGGTGACATCGGCCCGAAGATGAACGAGCCGAAGGACCCGCAAGAATGGCTTGACGCCCCCGGCTCGCCGGTCGCCAAGCTGGAAAACGAAAAGCCGCAGGGCGAAACCATCTCGTATGACGAGCTGATCAAGTCCTGGCAGAACTAAGACGGTCGGGCGGGGTGCAAGCCCCGCCCGTACCTCCATACGGGCGACGCGCCATGATTACCGCGATCGAGGATTATTTCTCACAGGGCTGCGGGCGCTGCCCCCGGTTCGACACGCCCGATTGCTCGGCCCGGCTCTGGGCCGCTGAACTTGCCGCGCTGCGCCTCATCCTGCGCGATATGGGCCAATCCGCTGGCCTCTCCGAAGTCGTGAAATGGGGCCATCCCTGCTATATGTATGCCGGCCGCAACATCGCCATCCTTGGCGCCTTCCGCGATGGTGTGCAGCTTTCCTTTTTCGAGGCCGGACTTCTGTCAGAGCCTGATCCGGCCAACCCCGTGCTGGAACGTCAGGGGCCGAACGCCCGCCACCCCGACATGATCCGCTTCCGATCAACCGATGATGTGGCCCGGCTGGCCCATGCCATCCGCGCGCTTCTGGCGCAGGCGATGGATCACGCACAGGCTGGCCGGCGCGCCCCGCGCGATGACCGCTTGCTGGACTGGCCGCAGGAACTGGTCGAGGCGATGGACATGGACCCCGAACTGGCCGAAGCCTTTCACCGGCTTACTCCGGGGCGGCAGACCAGCCATCTGCTTCACCTGACCTCTACCGCCAACAGCGCCACGCGGATCGCCCGCATCACCCGCAACCGGCCCAAGATCCTTGCCGGCAAGGGCGCGACCGAACGCTGAAAGGAGCCGCCGCCATGACCCCCAACGCTGCCATGGACACAGGTGCATCCTTGTCTCCGCCCCATCTTGTCCCCGCGATCCGCCATCGACAGGGCAGCAAGCGGATGCCCTTTGCCCCGACTGGGCCGCAAATGCACAGCCCGGCGCAGCGGATCGGGCGTGCCGCACTGGCCCTTTGCGCCACGCCCGATCCGCTGCAGGATGGGGGCCATGCTCGCGCGCCCCTTTTCGCCCCAAGGCCCATCTCCATGACCCAGTCACGCCGCGCCACCCTGAACGACATTCCCCGTCTGATGGAAATCCGCTTTGCCGTGCAGGAAAACCGCCTGTCAGACCCGGGTTCCGTCACGCCAGACGATTGCGCCGCCTTCATTGCGCGCGGTTCAGTGTGGGTCTCCGAACGGCACGGCAGGGTCGTGGGCTTTTCGGCCAGCGACACCCGCGACGGCACCATCTGGGCGCTGTTCATCGACCCGCCAGATCAGGGCCGGGGTCTGGCCACGGGGCTGCTTGATCTTGCCTGCACAGACCTGCGGCAGCATGGCTTTGCCACAGCCCGCCTGTCCACCGACCCCGGCACCCGCGCCGAACGCTTCTACCTGCGCCACGGCTGGACGGCACTTGGCCTCGCCCCGGATGGCGAGATGCAGTTCGAGCGCGCCCTGTGACCACCACCCCATCCCCAAGCCGGGCGCGCAACTGCTGCGGCAAAAGTTAAGAATGCGTTAAAACCGACAAGTCAAGTATCTGAATTGCAAAGATAATAAAAGTGTCCCATGCAGGGACGTCCGACAGAAAGGCATGGTCCACATGACCCATATCCTCGCCATCGACCAAGGCACCACTTCCTCGCGGGCCATCCTGTTTGACGCGGGCCTCCGGGTCGTGGCGACCGCTCAGGAAGAGTTTCCCCAGATTTACCCCGCGCCGGGCTGGGTGGAACACGACCCCTCTGAACTCTGGTCCACCGTGGCCGGCACCGCCCGCGCCGTGATCGAAAAGGCCGGGATCGACACCGCCTCGATCGCCGCCATCGGCATCACAAACCAGCGCGAAACGACCCTGATCTGGGACCGCGCCACCGGCCAACCCATCCACAACGCCATCGTCTGGCAAGACCGCCGCACCGCCGATACCTGCAACGCCTTGAAGGCCGCGGGCCACGAGCCGATGATCACCGCGCGGACGGGCCTGCTGCTGGACCCCTACTTCTCGGGAACCAAGGTCAAGTGGCTCTTGGATCACATGCCCGGCGCCCGCACCCGCGCCGAGGCGGGCGAGCTGGCCTTTGGAACGGTCGACACCTTTCTGATCTGGCGCCTGACCGGCGGCCGCGTCCACGCCACCGACGCCACCAACGCCGCCCGAACCATGCTCTATAACATCGCCAAGGGTGGCTGGGATGCCGACATCTGCGCCCTTCTGGGCGTGCCGATGTCACTGCTGCCCGAGGTCCGCGATTGCGCCGCCGATTTTGGAAGCACCCGCGCGGATCTCTTCGGGCGCGAGATTCCGATCCTTGGTGTGGCAGGCGACCAGCAGGCCGCAACGGTGGGTCAGGCCTGCTTTGCCCCCGGCATGATGAAATCCACCTACGGCACCGGCTGCTTTGCCTTGCTGAACACCGGTGCCGACATGGTGCCGTCGAAGAACCGCCTGTTGACCACCATCGCCTATCAGTTGAACGGCAAGCCCACCTATGCGTTAGAAGGGTCGATCTTTATTGCCGGGGCCGTGGTGCAGTGGTTGCGCGACGGGCTGAAGATCATCCGCGAAGCCAAGGAAACCCAGCCCCTTGCCGAAGCCGCCGATCCCGCGCAGGGCGTGGTGCTTGTGCCCGCCTTCACAGGCCTTGGCGCGCCCTATTGGCGACCCGATTGCCGGGGCGCGATCTATGGGCTGACCCGCAACTCCGGCCCCGCCGAACTGGCCCGCGCGGCACTGGAAAGCGTGGGCTATCAGACCCGCGACCTGTTGGAGGCGATGCGCGCCGACTGGGGGGCCGCCGCCGATGGCGTGTTGCGAGTGGATGGCGGTTGACGGCCAGCGACTGGGCGATGCAGTTCCTGTCTGACATCCTTGGCGCGCCGGTGGACCGGCCTGTGGTCACCGAAACCACCGCCCTTGGTGCAGCATTCCTTGCCGGGATGCAGGCGGGCGTTTGCGGCGGGCCAGAGGAGTTTGCCAAAAGCTGGGCGCTGGATCGCCGTTTTGCCCCTGCGATGGATGAAACCACAAGGTCCACCAAATACGCGCGCTGGGGCCGCGCGGTTGCCGCAACGATGGCAGTATGACGCCGTTTTCGATCCTTCAGCCCGGCCGGATCCTGTTTGGCCGGGGTGAGGCAGCAAAGGCCCCGGCCTTGGCCATGGCCTTTGGCCTGCGCGGCGTGCTAGTGCATGGGGCCAATGCCAGCCGGTCGGCGGCGTTTCTGGCGAGCGTTCAGGAGATGGACGCATCGGTTCTGACGTTGCGCTGCGCGGCAGAGCCAAGCCTTGACGACCTGACCGCTGCGGTTGCCGTTGCGCGCCTGCATCGCCCGGATTGGGTCCTGTCCTTTGGCGGCGGGGCGGCGATCGACCTTGGCAAGGCGGTGGCCGCGCTGGTGCCCGCACCGGGCCATGCGATGGATCATCTGGAGGTCGTGGGGCAGGGCCTGCCACTGGTGGCTGATCCGCTGCCGTTTCTGGCGATCGCCACCACCAGCGGCACCGGAGCCGAGGTGACGAAGAACGCCGTGATCAGCGTGCCGGAGCGTTACCGCAAGGTCAGCCTGCGCGATGACCGGATGATCGCGCGGGTGGCGATTGTTGACCCCGCGCTGACCGATGGTTGCCCAAGGGCTGTCACGCTTGCCTCTGGCCTTGATGCCATCACGCAGGTGATCGAGCCGTTCGTCAGCGTCAAGGCGACGCCCTACACGGACGCACTGACATTTCAGGTCATTGCGCCGGGCATGGCGGCCCTGATGCAGCTGATGCAGGCCGAGGATGCAGCGGCCCGCGATACCATGGCGTGGACGTCGCTGTGCGGCGGGCTGGCGCTGGCGAATGCGGGCCTTGGGGCGGTGCATGGCTTGGCGGGTGTGATCGGCGGGGCCACGGGGGCGGCGCATGGGGCGATTTGCGGCGCGCTCTTGGGGCCGGTTCTGGCGATGAATCTTGCGCGCAGCGACGGCGCGGCGCGGGCGCGGCTGCTGCAGGTCTGCGGTCTGTTGGGCGGTTGCCTTGGCGTGGGCGCGGAACAGGCGCCCGAGGCTTTGGCCAATTGGGCGCGGGCGCAGGGCCTTCCTGGGCTGACGGCGCAGGGGCTGGCGGCGGCAGACCATGCCGATGTGGCGCAGGATTCGGCGGCATCCTCCTCGATGAAAGGCAATCCAGTTATGCTTTCGGTGGCTGATCTGGCGGAGTGTCTGCGCCGCGCGGCGGTCTGATACCGGGGCCTGTCGCATTCCCGGCCCGGCAGCATTGCGCGGGGCGGACCTGATCCCCATATTTTTGCTTGGGTTCAGGTTTGGAGACCGCCATGAAAGATGCAAAGTCGCTGCTGGATGGCCTGCTGGGGCAGGTCGGTGCCTTGACCGGGGGGCAGGGCGCCCAAGGGTTGGGGAACAAGGCCAAGGAGGCATGGGGAAACCAGTCGGGCCTTGGCAAAGGGGCGATTGCGGGGGGTCTGCTGGGCATTCTGATGACCGGCGGCGGGCGCAAGCTGTTGGGCACCGGGCTGAAGGTGGGCGGGGCCGCGCTGATCGGCGGGCTGGCCTACAAGGCCTATGAGGATTGGAAGGCGGGCAAGGCTGCGGCCGACAACACAGGGCCGGTGGCTTTGCCGCCCCCCGCAGGCACCGCATTCTTGCCCGATGATTCCGATGCCGCTGATGATCTGGCCACCCGCCTGTTGCAGGCGATGGTGGCCGCCGCCAAGGCGGATGGCCATGTCACGGTTGAAGAGCGCAGCCGGATTGACCAGCAGTTGAGCACGCTTGGCCTTGGCACCGAAGCCTATGCCCTGATCGGGGCTGAACTGGATGCGCCGCTGGACCCCGGCCGCATTGCCGGTCTTGCCACGTCTGAGGCCGAGGCGGCCGAGATCTATGCCGCATCCCTTCTGGTGGTAGACCCCGATGGTGCGGCGGAACGTGGATATCTGGCGATGTTGGCGGCACGCCTGCGGCTGGACCCCGGCCTTGTGGCGCATCTGCATGCCAAGGCGGCGACACTGGCCTGACACAGATGGGGGCGGGCGTCACGCGCGCTCGACCCCCAGCCAGACCCCGCCTTCGGGGCGCAGTGTCAGGATCATCACCGGCTTGGGCGACTTGCCCGGCACCAGCGAAAAGCGAAACCGCGCCAAAAGCGTGGCGAGGATGATGACCGCCTCTTGCAGCGCAAAGTTGGCGCCGATGCAGATGCGCGGCCCGTCGCCAAAGGGCAGATAGGCGAACCGGTCAACAGCCTTGGCGTCAGCAAAGCGCGCGGGCTGAAAGGCGTCGGCATCCGTCCACAGCTTGCGATGGCGGTGCAGGGCATAGATCGGCAGGATCACCGTATCACCGGGCAGTATCTCACACCCGCAGAGCGTATCGGCGGCCTGCGCCGTGCGTGACAAGAACGCGGCGGGCGGATAAAGGCGCAGCGTTTCATCAACGATCTGGCGGATCAGCGGCAGGCTTGTGACATCCGCCGCCGTGGCGGCACGGTCCCCCAACACGGCCTGCGCTTGTGCCCGCGCCTCCGTTTGCACCTGCGGGTCAAAGGCGCAAAGATACAGCGCCCATGACAGGGTCAGCGCGGTGGTTTCATGCCCCGCCACGATGAAGGTCAGCAGGTTGTCGCGCAACTCAGGCGTGGTCATCCGGCGGCCCGATTTCGGGTCCTCGCCCGCCACCATAAGGTCAAGCAGGTCTGGCACCGGCTTTGCCCCTTCGGCCCGGCGTTTGTCGATCGAGGCATCGGCCACCCGCTTCATGTCGCGCATGGCCGCACTCGTCATCATCCGGCCAGGGCGCGGCACCCAAGGCGGCGCGCCGATGATGTCAAGGATCGACACCTTGGCCGTCTGACTGATGTATTGCTCGATGGCCTTGTGCACCGAAGCGCGGTCGAACCCTGCGCCATCCGAAAAGGTCACGTCCGAAATCACCTCGAACGTGGCGGTCACCATCTCGTCGAACAGATTGGCGGCACGACCCGTGGCGGCGGCAATGCGGTCGCTGGCGCGTTCGGCGGCGTGCGTCATCACCGGGCCAAGCGCGGCCACGTTACGGTGCGAAAACACCGGTGCCGCCGTGCGGCGCTGCCACAGCCATTCCTGCCCTTCGGCCACGAACAGGCTGTCACCGATGGCGGGTTCAAGGATCAGCTTGGTCACCACCGATTTGGGGTAATCCTCGACCCGGTCGCGCAGGATGCGGCGCAGCGCGTCGGGGTCCATTACCATGTGCCAGCGTTTGCCCGTGCGCCCCGAGATGATGGGGGCCTCTGTCGCAATCTCGGGGATCAGTTCCAGCACATTGCGCCGCCCCGCCTGCAGCGAGCCCCAGATTCCAAGCGGAGCCGTCGCAAGCGGCACGCGCACCGGGGTGACGGGCTGGGCGGCAACGGGGGGCACCATGGCACGGTCACGAAGGTCTGACATCGTCTGCTCCTGTTCCTGCATCCAATATAGGTCAGGTGGCGCCCAAGTCATGGTGAACCCGTGCCTTGCACGACGGGGCTGTGCGGGCTATCTCAGGGGCAGTTGCCAGAGGATTGCCCGCCCATGACCTTCGCCCGTTTTCTGTTCATCGGCCTTGCGCTGTCGCTGCTGGCGGGTTGCGCCAAGAACGATCTGGCAGAGCCGCCGGTGCCCTTGGGCAATTTCGCGCTTGGGCTGAACATCGTCGTGGCCGACAAGGCCGAGATGGTACCGATCAGCCGCCGCGCCACGGCCGATGAATGGGAAGGTGCGGTCAAGAAGGCTGTGGCCGACCGTTTTGGCCGCTATCAGGGAACGAAGCTGTACAACATCGGCATCTCGGTCGATGGCTATGCCTTGGCCCCCCCCGGCATTCCGGTTGTTGCCGCCCCGAAATCGGTGCTGGTGATCACGGCCAACGTCTGGGACGATGCCGCAGGCCAAAAGCTGAACCCCGAAGGCGAGCAGTTTACTGTGTTCGAAAGCCTTTCGGGCGACACGGTCATCGGGTCGGGCCTGACAAAAAACAAGCAGCAACAGATGGATGCCCTTGCCTACAATGCCGTCAAGCGGGTTGAAGCATGGTTCCTTGAGCATCCGGAATGGTTTGGCATGCCGGCGGTGGCTGGCCCCACGCCCGCCCCGGCGCCGACTTCGCTGTCGCGCCCGGCAACAGCCGCCCCGGCCGCGCCGATCGCCACCACGACCGTTGCCCCTGCGGGCACGACGGCCAGCCCCGGAACGGCAACGGTCATCGGGGCCCGCCCGACCACCCCGCCCGCCACCCCGCCTGCCAACTGAGGCTTGATTTTCCCCGGCCGTCGGCTTAAGTCGCCGCCCGTGTAGACAGCGGGCCCTGATGTGGGTCCACAAAGAGCAAGGGCGCCCGACATGGCAAAGGCAAAGTTTGAACGGAACAAACCGCACGTCAACATCGGCACGATTGGCCACGTTGACCACGGCAAGACGACGTTGACGGCAGCGATCACCAAGTATTTTGGTGAATTCCG
>JAIXUH010000029.1 GCA_027484145.1 Rhodobacter sp. | reverse complement strand
GGGCCGGAACGGCGCACGCAAGTGGTCGAACTGGCCTCCGGCGATGAAGAGCGCAATGCCAGCTGGGCCAACTCACGCCGCAGATATGATGTGGCTTACGGCATCCGCCGCGCGGATGATCTGGCGGCGGTGGTGGCGTTCTTCGAGGCCCGCAACGGCCGCCTGCACGGCTTTCGCTACAAGGATTGGGCCGACTACAAATCCTCCCTGCCGTCGCAGGCAATCACCGCCACCGACCAGCAGATTGACACTGGCACCGGCAGTCAGCAAACCTTCCAGCTCGTAAAACGCTACACATCCGGCGCGCAGGCATGGGTTAGGACCATCGCCAAGCCGGTGGCCGGGACTGTCCGTGTTGCGCTGGGCATGGTCGAGCAGATGTCAGGCTGGACCGTGGACACGACGACTGGCGTCGTCACTTTCACCACCGCCCCTGCGGGTGGCGTCATCGTCCGCGCTGGCTTCGAATTCGATGTGCCAGCGCGCTTCGACAGCGACACGCTCGACGTAACCCTCGACTTTGAACGCCTCGGATCGATCACCTCCATCCCGCTGCTGGAGATCCGCAGATGAAAAACCTCTCGCTCGCGTTGCAGGCCCATCTCGATGATGGCACCACCACCTTGTCCTGGTGCTGGCGGATTTCGCGCAGCGATGGCGTGGCGTTAGGCTTCACCGATCATGATCGCACCCTCACTTTCGATGGCACTGTGTTTGAACCGGAGAGCGGGTTCGCCGCCTCGGAAATTCGTGCTGGCTCTGATCTGGCGGTTGATGCCCAAGACGCGACCGGCGTACTGACCTCCGACCGGATCACGGAAACCGACATCCTCGACGGGCGGTGGGACAATGCTGCGGTGGAGCTGTGGCGGGTGAATTGGGCCGATACCAGCCAGCGCGTTCTGTTGCGCCGGGGTGCAGTGGGTCAAATCCGGCGCGGCCGCATGGCCTTTGTCGCGGAATTCCGGTCGCTTGCGCATGTTCTCGGCCAGACTGTCGGACGGACGTTCCAGTCGGGGTGCGATGCCCGCTTGGGCGATGCGCGCTGCGGAATCGATCTGGAGAACGGGATTTACAAGGGCACCGGCCTTGTCACCGACGTGCTGCGCGACCGGGCGTTCATGGCCACGGGGCTGTCAGGGTTTGACGCGGGCTGGTTCTCCTCCGGCACCCTGACCTGGACCAGTGGTGCAAATGCGGGGCGCGTCACCGAGGTGCTGTCTCATGGCTTGGCCGATGCCATCGCCACGATGACTCTGCTGGAAGCGCCAGTTCTGCCCATCGCCGAGGGCGACAGCTTCATCGCCCGCGCGGGCTGCGACAAGCGCATCGCAACCTGCAGCGCCAAGTTCGCGAACGTCGCCAACTTTCGGGGCTTCCCCAACATCCCAGGCCAGGATGCGGTGCTGCGCTATGCCAGCCAGGACGGTGGCCATGAAGGAAATGTGCTGTGAATTGCGCTGATCCCTCACTCGTCGTCGCCACCGCGCGGTCTTGGCTTGGCACGCCCTACCACGATCAGGCCAGCCTGCGTGGTGTCGGCTGCGATTGCCTCGGCCTCGCACGCGGCGTCTGGCGCGAGGTGGTGGGCGACGAACCATTTCCGATCCCTCCCTACAGCCGGGATTGGGGCGAGATTGGCCCCCGCGAGGTGCTCGCCGAAGGCGCGCGCCAGATGATGCCGGAAATCATGCCAGCCGAAGCAAGGTCCGGCACGCTTGTCCTGTTCCGGATGGCTCCGCGCGCCATTGCCAAGCATGTCGGCATCCTGACCGCGCACGACCGTTTCATCCATGCCTATGAACGGCTGGGCGTCGTCGAGGAAGTTCTGACCCCGATTTGGCGGCGGCGGATCGCCTTCGCCTTCCTGTTTCCGCGTCCCAGCAGCATCTGAGATTTTCACTATGGCAACTTTGGTTCTCGGCGCCGTCGGCTCCGCGATTGGCGGCGCATTTGGCGGTGCCATCCTCGGCTTTTCCGGCGCGGCCATCGGTGGCTTCATCGGCTCGACCATCGGGTCGGTCGTCGACAACTGGATCGTGTCGTCCCTCGCCCCGGCCCAACGGATCGAGGGCGCGCGGCTCGACAGCTTGCGCATCACCTCATCCACTGAAGGGGCCGTGATCCCGCGCCTGTTCGGCCGGATGCGGATCGGCGGCAACATAATCTGGGCCACGGATTTCCGCGAGGAGGTCAAGACCACCAGCCAAGGCGGCGGCAAGGGCAGCGGGCCGAAGGTCACGACCACCGAATACCTCTACTTCGCCAGCTTTGCAGTCGCGCTCTGCGAAGGCGAAATCACCGGCATCGGTCGCGTCTGGGCCGACGGCAAAGCGATGGACATGACCGGCGTAACCTGGCGCTGGTATCCGGGCGATGAGGTCCAGGCCCCGGACCCATTCATCTCTGCCAAGATGAGCGCAGCCAACACCCCGGCCTATCGCGGCACCGCCTATGTGGTCTTCGAAGAACTGAACCTCAGCGCGTTCGGCAATCGTCTGCCGCAGATCAGTTTCGAGGTGTTCCGCCCGCTGGCCGATCCCGACACCGCCGAAGGGCTGGTCAAGGCCGTGACGATGATCCCGGCCTCGGGCGAATTCACTTATGCGACCGCGCCCGTCAAGAAGTCCACCGGTTCGGGTGGCGCGACCGTGGCCGAGAACCTGAACGCAATCACTGACACCGCTGACATCGTGGTGGCGCTGGATCGGCTGCAGTCGCTTGCTCCGGCTGTGGAAAGCGTCAGCCTGGTTGTCGCGTGGTTTGGCGACGATCTGCGCGCCGGGAACTGCAAGGTGCGGCCGGGCGTCGAGGTGTCCACCAAGACCACGACGCCCTCGGCTTGGTCCGTGAACGGTGTCGCACGCGCAGATGCGTTTCTGGTCAGCCGCGATGCTGAGGACCGTCCGGTCTATGGCGGCACGCCAGCTGACTTCGCCGTGGTACAAGCGATCCAGGAGATGAAGGCGCGCGGGTTGCGCGTGACCTTCTATCCCTTCTTGCTGCTGGACGTGCCACCCGGCAACACCAAGCCCAACCCCTACAGCGCCAATGCCGCCACCTCTGGCCAGCCGACTTTTCCCTGGCGCGGGCGCATCACCTGTTCTCCGGCTGCGGGTTTTGCAGGATCGGTGGACAAGACCGCCACCGCTGCCACCCAAGTATCGGCGCTGTTCGGCACGGCAACACCCGCCAACTTCGCCGTGTCGGGCACCACTGTCAGCTGGACCGGCCTAGTCGGGGAATGGTCGCTACGCCGCATGATCCTGCACTATGCCCATCTCTGCAAAGCCGCAGGCGGTGTCGATGCCTTCCTGATCGGCTCGGAAATGCCCGGCCTGACCACGATCCGCTCGAGCGCCAGCACCTATCCTGCGGTCACTGCCTTCAAGGCGCTCGCGGCCGATGTTCGCGCGATCCTCGGCGCTGGGCCGAAGATCGGCTATGCCGCCGACTGGTCGGAATACTTCGGCAACCACCCTGCCGATGGCAGCGGCGATGTCTTCTTTCACCTCGACCCGCTTTGGTCAGACACAAACATCAACTTCATCGGCATCGACAACTACATGCCAGTGTCAGACTGGCGTGACGGGTGCGATCATGCCGATGCGAGCTTGGCCCCGGCGATCTACGACCGCGCCTATCTCCAATCCAACATCCCGGGTGGCGAAGGCTTCGACTGGTTCTATGCCAGCACCCTTGACCGGACGACACAGAACCGGACGCCGATCACGGACAGCGGTGTCGGCAAACCATGGGTGTTTCGCTTCAAGGATCTGCGCGCCTGGTGGCAAAACCCGCATTTCAACCGCCCGGGTGGTGTGGAGAGCGGCACGCCAACCGCATGGGTGCCACAGTCCAAGCCGATCTGGTTCACGGAACTCGGGTGCCCGGCCATTGACCGCGGGACTAACCAGCCCAACGTGTTCTTCGACCCGAAATCATCGGAAAGCTTCACACCCTACTTCTCGCGCGGGTGGCGGGACGACGCGATCCAGCGCGCCTATCTCGAGGCCAGCTTTCTGTTCTGGGGTCAGGCGGCCAACAACCCGGTGTCCTCCGTCTATGGAAACCGCATGGTCCATGTGCCCGAATGCGCCGCCTGGACGTGGGACGCACGGCCTTATCCGTTCTTTCCCGAACTGACCGATGTCTGGACTGATGGCCCGAACTGGCGGCTGGGCCACTGGCTGACCGGGCGGCTGGGCGCAGTATCGCTGGCAGCACTGGTGCGCCACCTTTGTCTCCGCGCCGGAATGCCCCAGGAATTGATCGACGTCTCTGGCCTATCGGGCGCGGTCGAGGGCTATGTGATCTCGGCATTGGAAGCCCCAAGGGCCTCGATTTCCACGCTGGCCCGGCATTTCGGCTTCGATGCTGTCGAGAGCGAGGGGCGGATCAAGTTCCTGATGCGGGGCCGGATCGCCAGCTCCACGCTCACACCCGACGGCATGGTCGCGCCCACCTCGGCGCAAGGCGACGTCATGGAACTGACCCGCGCGCAGGAAACCGAACTGCCGCAGGCTCTGAAGTGGCAAGTCGCCCGTGCCGACGAGGACTATGACGCAGCGCAGGTTGAGGCGCGGCGCATCACCGTCGACACGACGCGTATCGCGTCCGAGTCGTTTCCAATGGCCATCCCGCCAGAGGAGGCCGAACGCCGCTGCCGTCGCGCGCTGATGGAGGCATGGGTAGGCCGCGAAAGCGCCGTGTTCCGCCTGCCGCCCTCGCGTCTGGCGCTGGATCCCTGCGATGTGATTCTGCTCGACCACGATGGCCGCCTGACGGAAATGCGGCTTGTGTCCATTGCGGACTCCGACCTGCGCAGCGTCGATGCGGTGCGACAGGACCGCGCGGTCTATGATCTGCCGCCCGGCGAGCCGCGACCTGCGTCCCTGTCGACGCCGACGGTCTTCGGCGCGCCGGATGTGCTGCTGCTGGACCTGCCACAACTGCGCGAAGATCAGCCTGCACATCGGCCGTTTGTCGCGGCGCATGCCAAACCGTGGCCCGGCGAGATTGCCGTCTACCGAAGCGCCGCGGCGGACGGATTTGCACTTCTGACCACTTTTGGCACGCGGGCGCGTATGGGTGTGCTGGCGGCCGACTTCTTTGCGGGGCCGCTGTCGCGCTTCGATCTGGGCAATGCACTGGTGGTCGATCTCTATTCCGGCACGCTGGAAAGCGTCACCGACATCACGCTGCTGGGCGGGGCGAATGCGCTGGCAGTCGAGACCGGCGCCGGGCAATGGGAAATCGTCCAGGCGGGCGCAGCTGAGCTGATCGCGCCGGGACGGTATCGGCTGACCCGCCTGCTGCGAGGTCAGCGAGGCACCGAAGAGGCTATGATCACCATGGTGCCGACTGGCGCACGGGTGGTTGTGCTGGATACGGCGGTGGCCTCATTACCCATTTCCGAAGCCGACCTCGGCTTGCCATGGAACTGGCGCATCGGCCCGGCCTCAAAGCCTGTCAGCGACGAAACCTTTGTTGCCACCACCTTCACGCCCGAGGGCGCTGGACTGCGGCCGTTTTCGGTGGCCCATGTCGAGAAACCATGGCGCATCGCCCGCAGCCCGGGCGATCTGACCATCCGCTGGACGCGGCGGTCCCGGTCGCTGGCTGCTGACACTTGGGGCGCTGGCGATGTGCCCTTGGCCGAGGACAGTGAAGCTTATGAGGTGGACATCCTCGACGGAGCAACTCGTAAGAGAACCTTACAAGTTGCCACGACCAGCGCCCTCTACACCGCCGCCCAGCAGACCGCCGATTGGGGCGCACCCCTCGGCCCCGGCCAATCCCTCACGATCCGCATCTTCCAGCTTTCGGCCCTGATCGGCCGGGGCGCTGGGCGATCCGTCACGCTCACCTTCTGAAAGCGCACCCCCAGAAAGACCGGAAAATGTCCGACATCACCACCCATCTCCTGCTGCCCTACATCCTGGCATCGCAGGCGCAAAAGCATGTCACCCACAACGAGGCGCTGCGCCTGCTGGACGCCATGGTGCAGCTATCCGTTCTGGACCGCATACGTACGGTTCCACCCGTCAGCCCGACCGATGGCGACCGGCATATCGTGGCATCGGGCGCGACAGGTCTGTGGTTGGGTTGGGATCTGAACATCGCCTTCTGGGTCGACGGCGTCTGGATGCGGTTGGTGCCACGCCCGGGCTGGCTGGCATGGATCGCGGCGGAACAGGCATTTGTCGTCTGGAATGGGTCCGCTTGGGATCTGGTCGGCGAGCCAGTCGATGTGTCCGATGCTGTCTTCAGCCTGGTGAACGATGCCGATCCGACCAAGAAGGCTCTGTTTTCGCTGTCGGGGATCACCACCGGCACGACGCGGACCTTCGCCCTGCCGAACACATCTTCAGAACTAGCAATCCTTGCTGGCACGCAGACCTTCATCGGCAACAAGACTTTCTCAGGTTCGCTGACCGCGTCGGGCGCCGTGTCCATTACAGGCACGCTGACAGCCTCTGGCACGGTCACCGTTTCGGCAGCGGCGGCCTCGATCGGCACAGCGATCACCGCCGCAACCTATGGAATGGGTACTGGGGTCAATCCGACCGGCGTGACCAAGACCCTGAACCTCGGCACCGGCGGCGCATCCGGATCGACGACCGTCGTCAACATCGGCTCTGCCACGGCTGGGGCGGGCGGAACCACGGTCGTGAACACGCCAACGGTGACCTTCGCCAATGCCGTCACGCAGGTCGGAATGCCCCAAGCGAACCTGACGGCACAACTGCTCGGGCTGGGTGGGGCAACGGCCGACAGCTTCAACCGCCTGTCGATGAACACGCCCGCCGTGCTCTTGAACAACGCAGGCGCGGGGATCGAAGCCACCGTCAACAAGGCGGCGGCCGGGAACGATGCCGCCTTTGCTTTCAAGACGGGATTTTCTGCCCGCGCCCTGATGGGCCTTCTGGGCAACGACAACTTCAGCTTCAAGGTCAGCCCGAACGGGTCGACGTTCTTTGATGCCATCTTGGTAGACCGCGCCAGTGGCCAGGTCGAACTGCCCCAGCCAACCGTCCTGCCGGGTCTGAATGCGGCCCCGGCACCGCCGCCCTCGGGCAAGACCTCGGTCTACGCGCGCAATCGTGCAGGGGCGCCGTGGATCGATGTGATGCGTCCTTCGGGCCGGGACTTCCCGCTGCAGCCGCATTTCGGGGTCAACCGGATCGCAAACTGGTCACCATCGATCACGACCACGATCACCACTGAAGGCCTGCCGATCACCAACGTCGGCACCGTGTCACACCCGACGCTCGCCGCGACGAACCTCGCGGCCTCCATGCGGCGCTGGCGTCTGACTTCGGCTGCCGTGGTGGATTCAGTTGCGGAACAGCGATCAGCAGGTTGGGCATGCTGGCGTGGCAATTCGGCTGGCCTCGGTGGCTGGACCTTCGTCACACGCCTTTCGCTGACCACCTTGCAAGCTACCGGCATGGGGTTCTTCGGCCTTTACGGCTCTATTGCCGCGCTGGCCACCACGCTGACGCTGGCTTCGGTGATCAACGCAGTCGGCATCGGTTTCCAGCGCGGCACCCACGCCAACTGGCAGTTGGTCACCAATGATGGCACCGGCGCGCCGACCCTCACGGACATGGGTGCACCCTTTGCAGTCGCGCTGGGCGGCGTGCTGACCCTGTTCATCGCGGCCCCGCCGAATGGCAGTTCCGTCTGGGTGCGGGCGGTCAACGAGGTCACGGGTGCTGTTTTTGAGCAGGAGATCACCGCCGACCTGCCCGCCAACACGCAATTCCTCTCGCCGCGCCTTTACCTGAACACCGGCGCGACAGCCGCCGCCGTCGCCTACGACTGCGCAGGCCTCTATCTCGAAACGGACTATTGAAGGGACCATCATGACCGAACGCACCACCATCCTGCAGGAGGTCGGCCAGGCCTTCCGCGAAAACGGCCTGACCGCTGCCATCACCGCCTTGGTCGGCGGCTCGCTCGCCATTGCAGCCACCGTCACGCGAAAAGCCTTTACCAACGAGGCGATGCTGGAGCGGCTGGACAAGGAACTTTACCTCGAGCGCGAGCGAACCGACAAGCAGCGCGCCGATGACCGCAAGGCCGATGCCGACCGGCTGGAACGGATCGAGACCGATATCCGCGCCATGCGGGACGTGATGTTCGAGGCCTTCCAGCGCGGCCGCACTGACTGACGATCACCACACCACTACGTCGATCCACCCCACCCGCCCGCGAGGCGGGTTTTTTGTTGCCCGACGCAGGGCAAAAGGAGCGTTTTCATGTCCACCGACCAGACCGACGCCATCCGCTTGATCCAGAGCGGCTTGGACAAACTTGGCCACAGCCCAGGTGCCATCGACGGCAAATGGGGCGTCCGCACCGCACGGGCGCTGAAGCAATTGCTGTCCGCAAATGGACGGTCGGCCGCCTTGGCCCCGCCCGGCCCGCTGCCGTGGATCACTGAGGCGAAAACAGCGCTGGGCCGCCATGAAGCACGCGACCGATCGTGGTTGATGGACTGGTTGAAACGTGATGGCCGTTCCTTGGGCGACCCCAGCAAGAACCCGTGGTGCGGCGACTTCGTGGAGACGTGCATCCGCATGGCCCTGCCGGATGAGCCGCTTCTCGGCGCGCTGGGCACCAATCCCTATTGGGCGCGCAACTGGCTCCTGTTCGGGCAGGCGGTTCAGCCGATCATTGGCGCCGTCTTGATCTTCGAACGTGGGTCAGGCGGCCATGTCGGCTTCGCGGTCGGCCAGGATGACACGCATTTCTACGTGCTGGGCGGCAACCAGTCCGACGCCGTCACCATCGCCCGCATCGCCAAGTCACGCCTTCTGGGTGCGCGCTGGCCCGCGACCTATCCGCCCCGCCCCCAACGCCTGCTGACCATGAAGCCGGGCGAATTCCTCACGACCACCAATGAAATCTGAACAGGAGAACACCATGCTGAAACCTGCCATCCTCGCCCTCATCCGGCAAATCCTGACCGTCGCGGGCACCGCGCTGGTCGCCAAGGGCTACGTCCAAGCTTCCGATATCGAGCCGCTCATCGGCGCGCTGCTGACCATCGGGTCGGTTGTGTGGTCGGTGGCGGACAAGCGAAACCGTTAGGTGTCAGGGGCTTGGCTGGTCATTTCGTCCACGTCGGCGTTTGCCTGCGAAATGTTGCCCGCTCGACTCACGGGGCAATTGCGCTTTCCCTAGGCAAGTTGGGTAGCGCACACAGCCCAGAAAGGTGCTGTGCGGGCCAGTGCGTTCTACCAGCCAGCCATCAGCGCATTCCGGGCAACTGGGGTGCACTTTCCCGCAGCTGCACTTGGCTTGCGGCGCACCCTTTACACGCCGCGGCAGGGCGGCGCCGCATTCGGAACAGGCAGGCAGGAAATTGCCGCAGTGCTCGGAATGCTCGCAGCGGTACCAAGTCCGGCCGTCTTGGCCTTGCACGCCCAGCAAGCGGCCTCCGCACTCGCCACATTCGTGGACTTCTTGATCGGGCCCGGGCGGCTGGACAATCCCATAGGCGGGATCCTTCACAAGCTCGGTGACAAAGGCCGACGGGCGAGCATTCGATGCGAGGATGGTCAGGGTGTGCCGCGCCCGCGTCATGGCAACGTACATCACGCGCCGTTCCTCGGCGTTCTGGAACGTCTCCTCATCCGGCGAGACCAGTCCCAGCAGCGGATCATCGACGATCTCCGATGGAAAGCCCACGCGCCCGCTGTCAGCGTTCAACAGAACCACATGATCCGCCTCCAATCCTTTTGAGGCATGGATGGTTTTGAAACTGAACGTCAGGCGCGGAAACCGCCGCCGCAGATCCTGCAGGTCAGGCTCCAGATATCGATATCGCGCCAGCAGCAGAACACTTGCCGTCTTGCCAGCCGGGTCTGACTTTGCTGACAGAACGGTCAGCACATCCGACAGTTTCTTCTCACCTTCGTTCTTCGCCGTCATCACGATCCTGATGGCCGGTTCTGTGGCCGTCCCGGCCGGGACGATCTGCTTCTGTATCTGGACCGGGTTCCGCAGGACAAAGGTTCTGGCGGCAAAAGCTATCTGGTCGACAGACCGGAAGGTGCGGCCGAGATCGACCGCCCGATGTACGCCCGCCTCGCCATCGAAGCTGCCGCCGAACTCACGACCGAAATGGCGCATCAGATGGATGTCCGACCCGGCAAAGCGGAAGATCGACTGCCAGTCATCGCCGACGGCAAAGACACGCACATCCGGATGCTGGGCCTTCAACGCCTTCACTAGCCGGGCCCGGCTTTGGGAGATGTCCTGGAACTCATCGACGAGGATGTGGCGGAAGGGGCTGACATAGCGGCCAGTCTCAGTATAGCGCGCCGCGCGCAGGATCATGTCTTCGAAGTCGATCCGGCCCCCGAGGCGCTTCTGGTATTCTGCGAAGACCGGCGCGAACACATCGAGAAATGCCTTCGCCCGCTTGCCCAGCTTCATCCGGTCGGACTTGGTCTCACAATCCTCAAGGCTATAGCCGCCGCTTTTGAACTTGCGCAGGAACGTCCCGAGCAGCTTCGAGAAGTCATCAACCTGCTTCAAATCGACTATCCGGTCATAGATCGTATCGGCCGGACGCGGTTTGAGGGTGACATGCGGCGCCAGCTTTTCGGCAAGGCCGGTCAGCAGACGTCCCTCCTGGCGTTCATAGCTGAAGGTTTCGATCAGGGTCGTCTCATGCTCGCCATGGACCTGGCGCTTCCATTCCATGCTGGCGAGGTATTCGTTGCGGTCGACGAAGGGGGCCGTAAACAGCTTTTCACTTCCATCTGCCATCTTCTGACGGCGCACCCCGAAATGCTCGATGTAGATGCCGCTTTCGGTCAGCCGGAAATCCGGCTGATAGTCCCGCCTGCCCGTTTCGGGGATCTTGTGCTCGTAAACCGGTTCGTATTCGTACTCGACGCCGTTTTCATAAAGCCAGTTGGCGATCTGCAGTTCTTCATAGCTTTTGACCTTCTCGCCCTGCAAGGCGCGCAGGTCCTGCGCCTCCATATGGGTGTAGAATTCGTGTTTAGTCTTGAAGTCCCATTCGGTTTTCGGCTCGACGAGGAAATGGGCAAAAAACTGGATGATCGCCTTCGACACCTCCGACAGCGAATGCACCAGGTCCTTCAGGATCTGCTTGATCAGGTTGGTGAAGGCCAGGTCGTCAGTGGCATGGTCGGCAAGCGCAGGTTTTGACCTCTCCACGATGCCGATGATATCGTAGGCCAGCGCATGGAAGGTGCGCGCCACAATCGGCACGCCGGATCGCACCTCGACCCGCTCCGACATCTCTGCCGCCGCGTTCTTCGCAAAGGCGAGCAGAAGGATTTCTTCTGGTTTCCGAATACCAGCCTTGACCAGATATGCCGCCTTGGCAGTGATGACACTGGTCTTGCCCGATCCGGCACCAGCCAGCACGAGGGTCGCATCTTCATCCACCACGACAGAAAGACGCTGTTCGGCCGTCAGCGGCTTGCTTTCGATGGTGTCGAAGAATTGCTTCCAGCGATCCAGTTCAGCGGCAACAAAGACCGATATTGCATTTGCCCGCGCCGCCCGAGGATCGGCGACGAATTTTCGCACGAGGGCCACGCGCTCTGCCCTATCCGTCCCGACTGCCTCGGACCTCAGCTTCGACAGCAACGTGGTATCCAGGGACTGCGCGTCCTGAAGAACCAGCGCCAGACTGCAGGCCGCAGGATAACGGCCTGGTCGCGCCAGCTCGGAGACAGCGGCATGAAGCCGGTCGAACCGGTGCGCTTCGCGGTCAAAGGCACCCGTGTTGAAGTTGAGCCACGCAGCTTTGACGCTGGCCGCAAAGGCGCGTGCATCAGCATGACCGGCACCACGCAAGATGACAATGCTCTGTCCAGTCGATTGCAGGGACAGCGTCGTGGCAAGCGCACCCTTCCGAAGGGCCGGTGCCTCGGCAAGATCCGCCAACGAAACCGACGCGGGCATGCTGCGTCCGGTGACCAAAAGATGATTGCCCTGCAACTCAATGGCGCGCGCAGTCGTGCCAAATGGGTTCACGAGAAATCCGAACAGTGGTCTTTGTTGCAACCGAATCAATAGCATGTGCCCTGTAACCCATCTCACGCAGCTTGCGCTTTGGTTCCTGGCGTCTGCAACCATGTTTGCCCGGCAAAGAAGCGGCCGCACGGAAAGCCGGGAAACTTGCACGCGTCTTCATTCTTGCTTATCTTGAAGACAGGAAACCGGAGGTCCACATGTCCCAGACCACAACGATGACTGTCCGCATCAGCGGCGCGCTGAGCGAGTTCGTGGCGTCAAACGTCGGTGAGAACGGGTCCTACGAGAACATCAGCGAATACGTCCGCGACCTGATCCGGCGCGATAAGGAGCGGGCCGAGGCGGAAGCGTTCAACCGGTTGAAAGCGGAACTGACACGCGCATTTGCGGCACCGGAGGAAAGCTATCGCCCGCTGACCGCCGCCGAGGTGATCGCCCGGAACCGGGGCTGACGACATGGCCGTCCGCGTCCAGGAGGCCGCATCCCTGCGGCTTGACGAGATCTACCGGTACACGCGCGACCGTTGGGGCGCTGAACAGGCTGATCGCTACATCACCGATCTCTTTGCAACATTCGGCAAGATCGAGGTGCACGGCGTCGCGTCGCGTCCGATCCCGGCAGAGTTCGCCATCGACGGCTTTTACTTCCGGCACGAGCATCATTTCGTGTACTGGCGGCGGCTGTCGAACGGCGACATCGGCATCGTGACGATCCTGCACGAGCGGATGCATCAGATGGACCGGTTCCGGGATGATCTCGGCGGCTGACTCGGGTTTCGGAACGCAAAAAGCCCCCGAGTAGGGGGGCCTCGTAAAACGTTGACCAGGTGTTGACAAGAATTTGGAATGACAAAAGCCGAGCGTTATGCTCGGCTTTGAAGTCTTTGATAAGACGGTGAAGGTGGTTGCGGGGGCAGGATTTGAACCTGCGGCCTTCAGGTTATGAGCCTATGGACCCGGATTTTCACTAGTCTTTTCAATTCAGTAGCTTAGCCCTTAAGCCTTTGAAATCACAAAGCGC
>JAIXUH010000014.1 GCA_027484145.1 Rhodobacter sp. | reverse complement strand
TCTGGATCCGCCTGCTGGAGACCAAGACCACGAAAAAGGATCAGGCCCCGCGCCTGCCGATGAAGGGCCGGGCCGCCCGCGCATTGGTGCATTGGCTGGAAGTGACGAAGATCACCGAGAGCCCGCTGTTCCGCCCGATCTCGCTGTCAGACCGCCCCCTGCCCCGCCGCCTTGCCACCGACGCGCTGCGCACCATCCTGCGGCACCGCTTGGTGCTGGCAGGTCTGCCGGTGGATTTCGCCACCCCACACGGGCTGCGCGCCGGCTTCCTGACCCAAGCCGCGCTGGACGGCGCCCCCCTTGCCGCCGCCATGAAGCTGTCCCTCCACCGGTCGGCCGTGCAGGCGCAGAAGTACTACGCCGACGTCGAGATCACAGAAAACCCGGCGACTGACCTGCTGGGCGATTGACTGCACAGAACGGCGGACGGCTTCGCCTGACGCCCCCGAACGGCAAAAAGTTGCATCTGGCCGTCACGCAGTGGCGCGCCCGAAGGAAACCTTCCCCGCGGGGAAGATCCCTACCCGTCCAACTGATCCAGCATCAGCCGAACAGCCTGCTCCAGCCGACGCCGGTCGATGGTGGTGAAGTCGCGGTCCAGCTGAATCTCAAGCTTGCCGACAGCCGCCACGCATTTGCCGCGGTCACCGCTTCGGTCGAACTGGAAGCTGGTCTTTGCCTTGGCAGGTTTGTCAGAACGGGGCACCGGCGCGGCCTGTGAGTGCGGTGTCTCCACCTCGTACGCCCCGCCCGCGAACCGGCGCAGAACGGCCAACTCGTCGCTGACAGAGCGGTGACCCCAACCTTTCAGCTCGGCCCGTATCTGCGGCGCCAGACCCTCGACCTCTTCCAGCTTGCGGGCCAATGCAAGGCCAAGGGCGCGCGGGATATCCTGGGGGAACATCAGGTCGGGGCCAAGCCGATCGACCACGGTCATGAAGGTGCGGATGTAGCTGCGCTTTTGATAGCCGGCAGACTTGAAGAGGATCGCCACCGCCTTTTCCGGGTCGTTGATCGAAATGCCGGGGTCGCGGGCATAGTCGATGGCAAGCATCGCCATCTCGGCAAAGGAGATGTCCTTTCGCACAAGGTTCTCGTCTACCATCTTGCGGTAGAGCGCCTCAAGATCGCTGCCCGGCTGGCTGACGGCGGCCGGGATCGTGCCGTAGCGGTCGCTGTCTCCCGTCTCGTTCAAAAGCTCGCGATAGGCAGACAAGCGACGGTAACCCTGAATAAGTTCGAACCGGCCATCCGGCCGGGCCTCGACACGGATCGGGTTCGAAAGACCCAGTTCGGCGATGGAAGCCTTAAGCTCGGCAAGCTCAAAATCCGGACCTGCCTTGCGGTCGCGCACCAGCTTTGTCATCTGGATCTGGTCCAAGGGGACCATGTCAACCACCAGACCCAAGCGCTTTAGCCGGACATGTTCATGCGCCAGCGCGTCATTCTCGGCGCGGATCTGCGCCTCGATTTCCTGCCGCTCTCGCGTGGAGGTGACAGTTTCTGCAATAGCCGCCGCCATGGGGCCACGGCGGGGCGGGGTGTCGGACACCTTCCCCGCGGGGAAGGTTTCGTCCATGGCTGCCACGGCGTCATCGGGCAGGTCGACATCGAACATGCGGCGCTTCTTGGTCATGGCGGACCCTCTCAGATCTTGTCCCAGGCGGCAAGAACGCTGCCGCGGAATTCCTCATAGGCGCGGTCAAAGCTGGCCCGCGCGCGACGCCAGGTTTCCCGCGTCATCTCTCGATAGTCGATCTCATAGACCGATGAGAGGAAGCGGCCGGATTGCTCGACAGCGCGCGTCATCTCGATCGGGTGTTCGGCAACGTGTGGCCCGAAAACCTTGCGAAAGGCTTCGAACATCGCGCGGTGCAGATCATTGCCCGGCTCATACCGAGTCATCAAGAAGCGGACGTCGGCAAAGGCTTTTGGCAGGGTAATCTTCCCCGCGGGGAAGGTTGACCCAAAACCGGACAGGTCCTCCAGCGCTTCGGACAACTGGCCGATGAAGCTGGTGGTGCTGTCATACTCCCAATAGCCGGGGCCGGAGGGGATATAGAGCATGTCGGCAGCAAAGACCGCGTTCATCGATTGATAGCCGATGGCGGGCGGGCAGTCGAAAAGGATGAGGTCGTAATCATCATCGCCAAGGCTGTCCAGGTAGCGGCTGACGGCGGCGAAGAACGACCATTCGGGATTGAGGTGGCGATACTGGGCCGAGGCGAACTCAACAAAGGCCGCGTTGGCACAGGACGGGACGATGTCGATGGTCGACCATGCGGTGGTCTTGATGAAGTCACCGTGGCGCAATTCACCCAGACCCAGATCACGGATCGAGGCAGGAATCTGACGGCGGGGCAGGGCGGTGCCGCTGGCGGCGCCGGTGGTGGCGGCGTTCATCCGATCCGTCTCACGAATCAGATCGCGGGCCATGATGCCCCAGACCGTATAATCTTCGGCCACGTCGGTCAGGCCCATGGAATGGCTGAGGGTCGCTTGAGGGTCGAAGTCGACCAGAAGGACCCGGTAGCCATCAAGGGCTGCGGCATGGGCAAAGTGCAGCGCGACGGTAGACTTGCCCGCACCGCCCTTGAAGTTTGCGACCGCCGCCCGGAAGGCCCGCTTGCCGGCGGGGCGGGGCGGCATCAGGGTCTTGCGGTTGATCTTCATCTTGCGACGCAGCGCGTTGATCTCATCAAGGCTGAACCAGCGCTGGCGGCCATCGGGTTCGACTTCCCCGCCGGGAAGATCAGGCTCGGCCGCAAGACGACCCCGGAAGGTGGACTGGTTGATCTTGAAGATCAACTCGGCCACCTCCCACGAGGAGAAGCGGCGAAGGGTCTTCTGGTTCTCGGGGCTAAAGGTCTGCTGGCGGATCCAGCTTTGCATCTTCAGTGACTGGGCCTGAAGCCGTGACAGATCTTCGTGCGTGTACATGCGCGCCTCGCTCGGACGTTAATTCTCGACAAATTCGGAAATACGCCGAATTTGCCAAGAAAGCAAAAGCGAAGTTATGATATCGGCAAACCTTCCCCACGGGGAAGATTCCGCCCTGTCATCAAGGGCGAAAGGCCGAATCGGTCTGACCCGCGGCGTATGAAGAAGGACAGCACGGATGGGGCGCATTTAGGGGACACGACGAGATAGCCTACCCCATATTGGGGGACATTTTCTGCCAAATACGGGACAGTCATGATGTCCCCCATTACCAATGATACCCAGTTTCCTTGAAACGGATTGCAGTCGAAAGGCTGTGTTGCATCGGCTGCACTTGACAGAATCGGAAACGTGGACGCAAATGGCCAGTATGCGGCGAACAGCGTTGAGTTGATGCGCGTTCCCGACGAAGAGCCCGGCAAAGGGACGCAACAATCGAGGCAGGCCGGGGACCGCAAAGGTTCCGGGCGGTGGACAGGAGAGACACATGCAGCTTCCCCGGCCCGTCGGGCGCGAGGCCGCATCGCGCAAATACGATATCCTGTCCGCCCTGATGGCTTTCGCCCTTTCGCAGGACAAGCACATCCAGCGGCAGGTGCTGCGTGTTATGGCGCTGATCACAACACGCTACAACTGGCAGCGCGATGAGCTGACGATGGGGCAAGGCGAAATTGCGCGACTTTGGTCGGTCGACGACCGCACGGTCAAACGCGAGATGGCGCGGCTTCGGGCGCAGGGCTGGCTGGTTCTGAAAATGCAAGGCGTGCGCGGAAGGGTCAGCACCTATGGGATGGACCTGAACCGGATGCTGGTCGACACGCGACCTGCATGGCCGTTGATCGGAGAGGATTTCGTCGCGCGGTTGGAACCAGCGAAGACAGTGGGGCAGGGGACATCCAACGTGGTGGCGCTGCGGGCGGTGGCCTTGCCCATAGCGGATGGAACGCTTTGGTCGGCCGGACAGGCGTGGCTGCATCAGGACGATGCGGCCACCTATGGCGCGTGGTTTCATGCCTTGACCGACGCTGGGGTGGAGGACAATTGCCTGACCTTGGTTGCGCCGACGCGGTTTCATGCGACCTATGTCGCGGCCAACCTGAAGGACCGTCTGCTGGCCGCGTTGCGGCGGTTCGACCCAAGCCTGCGCGACGTGCGGGTCATCTGCTGAGCCGGGTCGGCAGCGCAACCTGCCCCGGAAGATTCCGCATTTTCCGGTTAAAGGTGAGTTTCCCCCGGCCTGAACTTCGCGTTTACTGAACAGGCGATTGCAAAAGCGAGCGACAAGATAAGGCGATGCAGAAGGAACAGATGACCCATCAGGACCGGATCCTGCGTCTGCCGATCTGGCAGGGTGGCGTGCAGATCGCGCCGCTTGGCGGTGGTATCACCAACCTGAATTTCCTTGTGCAAGATGCGGCGCGCCGCGCTGTGGTGCGCATTGGCGACGATATCCCGATCCATCAGATCATGCGGTTCAACGAATTGTCGGCCAGCACAGCGGCCCATGCGGCGGGGGTGTCGCCTGCGGTGCTGCATGCCGAACCCGGCGCGCTGGTGATCGACTTTGTCGAAGGGCGCACGATGACGGCCGCCGACCTGCGGCAGCCTGCGCTGCTGGGTCAGGCGCTTGATCTGATCGCCCGCGCGCATCGCGAGATTCCTCGCCACCTGCGCGGCCCGGTTCTGACCTTTTGGGTGTTCCATGTGATCCGCGATTATGCTGCCACGCTGTGTGATGCCGCCAGCCCGCACCTGCCATTTCTGCCAGAGTTGCTGGATCAGGCGGCGGCGCTTGAGGCGGCGGTCGGGCCCATTGATCTGGTCTTTGGCCACAACGACCTTTTGCCCGGCAACTTTCTGCACGACGGCACAAGGATGTGGCTGATCGACTGGGATTATGCCGGGTTCAACTCGCCCCTGTTTGATCTGGGTGGGCTTGCCGCCAACAGCGGCCTTAGCCCCGATCAGGAAACCGACATGTTGGCGCGGTATTTCGGGCGCGCACCTGACGCGGTTCTGCTGCGGCGCTATCTTGCGATGAAGGCAGCAGCGGCCCTGCGGGAAACGTTGTGGAGCATGGTGTCTGAACACCACTCCACCCTCGATTTCGACTATGCAACCTACACGGCGACGAACCTTTCCACCTACCGGACGGCCTATGACACGTTCCGGCAAGCCTGAGGCCAACATGCACGACCTACCCAGCACTGCCCGCGCCGTCATCATCGGGGGCGGAATCATCGGTTGTTCCACCGCGTACCACATGGGCAAGCTGGGCTGGAGCGATACTGTGCTGCTGGAGCGCAAGAAGCTGACCTCTGGCACCACATTTCATGCGGCGGGGCTGGTCGGGCAGTTGCGCACCTCGGCCAACATCACGCAATTGCTGGGCTATTCGGTCGACCTTTACAAACGGCTTGAGGCAGAGACGGGCCTGCAAACCGGATGGAAGATGAACGGCGGCCTGCGTTTGGCCTGCAACGCGGAACGCTGGACGGAAGTGAAGCGGCAGGCGACAACGGCACACTCCTTCGGGCTGGAGATGCACCTGCTGACGCCCAAGGAGGCGCAGGATCTGTGGCCCCTGATGACCATCGACGATCTGGTGGGAGCGGCCTATCTGCCGACCGACGGGCAGGCCAACCCGTCTGACATCACGCAAAGCCTTGCCAAAGGCGCGCGGATGGCGGGGGTGAAGATTTTCGAGGATACCCCTGTTACCCGGATCATTGTTGAAGATGGGCGCATCCGGGGGGTCGAGACGGAATTTGGCACGATCGAGTGCGAAAAGGTGATTTGCTGCGCCGGGCAATGGTCGCGGACCCTTGCCGCGACGGTGGGCGTCAACGTGCCACTGGTGTCGGTCGAGCATCAATACATGGTCACAGAAAAGATCGAGGGCGTCACCCCCGACCTGCCCACCCTGCGCGACCCTGACCGGCTGACCTATTGGAAAGAGGATGTTGGCGGCCTTGTCTGGGGCGGATATGAGCCAAACCCCAAGCCTTGGGCGGTGCAGGGCATTCCCGAAGGGTTCCACTTCGACCTGCTGAACAGCGACTTTGAACACTACAGCCAGTTCATGGACAACGCGATGGCCCGGGTGCCGGCGCTGGCCACGGCGGGGGTCAAGCAACTGATCAACGGACCCGAATCCTTTACGCCTGATGGCAATTTCATTCTGGGCGAGGCGCCGGAACTGCGGAACTTCTTTGTTGGCGCCGGCTTCAATGCCTTTGGCATCGCAAGCGCTGGTGGCGCTGGTATGGCGCTGGCGGAATGGGCCGCCAAGGGGGCAGCGCCCTATGACCTGTGGCCGGTCGACATCCGCCGTTTTGGCCGGGTGCACCAGTCGACAGACTGGGTCCGTGCCCGCACGCTGGAGGCTTACGGCAAGCACTACACGATCGCTTGGCCGTCGGAGGAAATGCGCTCGGCCCGTCCCACCCGGCGCTCGCCGCTTTATTCCCATCTGCAGGCGGCAGGGGCGTGTTTTGGCGAAAAGCTGGGCTGGGAGCGCCCGAATTGGTTCGCCGATCTTGGCGCTGGGGAAACCCCGGTGGACCGTTATTCCTATCAGCGCCCCGGCTGGTTCGAGGCTGTGGCGCGCGAACACAAGGCTGCGCGTGAGGCGGCGGTGCTGATCGACCAGACCTCGTTTGCCAAGTTCACCCTGAAAGGCCCGGGTGCGGCGGCCGCGCTCAACTGGATCGCCGCTGGCAACGTTGATCGTGCCGTGGGCAGCCTGACCTATACACAGATGCTGAACCCCAAGGGCGGGATCGAGGCGGATGTGACGGTGGCGCGGGTGGCAGCGGACGAATTCTACATCGTCACGGGCACCGGCTTTGCGACGCATGACTTTGACTGGATCGCCCGTAACCTTTCGGGCGATTGCCAGCTTGTCGATGTGACATCCGGCTCCGCCGTGCTGTCGCTGATGGGGCCACAGGCCCGCGTTATACTGGCAAGTGTCAGTGACGCCGACCTGTCGAACGCCGCTTTCCCCTTTGCCACTGCGCGCCGCATCTCGGTTGCGGGCTGCCCGGTTCTGGCGTTGCGGGTGACCTATGTGGGTGAATTGGGGTGGGAGTTGCATATGCCCACCGATGTGGCGGTGACCGTGTATGAGGCGCTGATGCGGGCCGGGCAGGGGCATGGCCTCGTCAACGCAGGCTACCGCGCCATTGAAACGCTGCGTCTGGAAAAGGGCTATCGCGCCTGGGGGTCCGACATCGGCCCCGACCATACGCCGGTCGAGGCGGGTCTGACATGGGCCTGCAAGTTGAAATCGGGCATCGACTTTCAGGGCCGCGCGGCGATACAGGCGCAACTGGCGGGCGGCGTGAAAAAGCGGCTTGCCTGCTTTACCGTCGACGACCCGAACGTGATTCTCTTGGGGCGTGAGACGATCACCCGCAATGGTCAGCGCGCCGGATGGCTGTCATCGGGTGGCTTCGGCCACACGGTGGGCAAACCCATCGGCTTTGGATATGTTCGCCACCCCGATGGCGTGACGGACGACTACCTGACAAGCGGCACTTATGCGCTGGAGGTGGCGTCGGAACTGGTGCCCGCACGGCTGCATTTGCAGCCACTACACGACCCGACAAACGCCCGAATCCGCAGCTGAACGCAAGAGATTCAGCCTGTTCCAAACCGGCCAAAGGGGCGGACTTTCCTGTGCTGGCCCTTTCGTTGGCGGCGGCGTGCCAGAATCCGCCCCCACGTCAGGGTACTCTGCGCGCCCGTCTGCCCAGAAGCGTGGCATGCCCCTCGCTTCTTTGCCTGACAGGAAACCTTTTTGCACATGGGTGTTGATTTCGTGGGGCCGCCCTCGCATTCTGCACTCGTAAACATTGCCATCGGGGGCGGACATGACGAATTCCTGGAGATTCTCGGCGTTGGGGGACCGGCATCGCGCGCTGGGGTCGAATCTCGAAGACTGGAGCGGGATGGGCACGGCCTGGAGCTATGCAGGCGATCCGGAAGCCGAATACATGGCGATCCGCACCAAGGCCGGGTTGATGGACGTGTCAGGGCTGAAGAAGGTCCATATCACCGGCCCGGCTGCCAGCCATGTCGTGGAGCGCGCCACGACGCGGAACATAGAAAAGCTGATGCCGGGGCGGTCGGTCTATGCGACGATGCTGAACGACGCGGGCAAGTTCGTTGATGACTGCGTGATCTACCGCACCGGGCCGAACGCCTTCATGGTGGTGCATGGCTCGGGGCAGGGGCATGAGCAGTTGACGATGGCCGCGACAGGGCGCGACGTGTCTGTGCGGTTCGATGACAACCTGCATGACCTGTCACTGCAAGGCCCGCTGGCGGTGGAATATCTGGAACCACACGTCGCAGGCATCCGCGCGCTGCCGTATTTCGCCCATATGCAGTCCTCGATCTTTGGCAAGCCGGTGATGATCTCGCGCACGGGCTATACCGGAGAGCGGGGGTATGAGTTGTTCTGCCGCGGTCAGGATGCCCCGATGATCTGGGACAGGATTCTGCAGGAAGGGGCGGCGATGGGGATCATCCCGTGCCGGTTCACCACGCTGGATCTGTTGCGGACCGAAAGCTATCTGTTGTTCTTCCCCTTCGACAATTCCGAGATGTATCCCTTTGCCGATGAAGGCCCCGGCGATACGCTGTGGGAACTCGGCCTCGATTTCACCGTATCGCCCGGCAAGGTGGGCTTTCGCGGGGCCGAGGAGCATTACCGCCTGAAGGGCCGCGAACGGTTCAAGATCTGGGGGTTGAAACTTGCTGGCCGCAATGCGCCGGGGAACGGTGCGCCGGTGTTCCGCGGCGGGGCGCAGGTCGGTGTGGTGACGCAGGCGATGTATTCGCCGCTGAACCAGCACACCATCGCCATTGCCCGCCTGCCCGTTGACTGCGCCAACACAGGCACCGCGCTGACCGTCCATTGCGCCACGCATGGCGAGATTGCTGCCACCACGCACCCGATGCCGTTCTACGATGTCGAGAAGAAACGCCGGACCGCCAAGGATTGACATGACGACCAGCTTTCCACCCGCGATGCGCAGCCGCCCGGTCTATGGCGTTCTGACCGCCCGTCCGGGCACAGGGCATCTCATCGTGGCCGATGGCGAAGGGGCGGACGCCGTTACAGACATGATCGCCGCTGCTACCGACGCAGCGGCGATGCTGGCGCGCAGCCATATCATCTATGTGCCCGGTCCGACCGGCACCGATCGGGCAGAGACTTTGCGCGCACTCGGCGCTGCGCAGTTTCACCGCAGCCCCAGCTTTGCTGCTTGCTTGCCCCGCCTGCAAAAGGTGTTAGCGGATGCGCAGATGGGCATGCAGATCTATGTCGCGGGCACCGAAGGCGTGATCGGGCAGGTCCAGCAGCAGGCCATGCTGGCCGGTTTGCCGTGGCAAGCGGTGCAGACCGAACACCGCGGATCGACGGTGCGCCGGGTGCAATGCGTTCATTGCAAAGGCATCACCGAAGCCGTTCGGACCGACCCGTTCCCATGCAGCCATTGTGGGCTGAACCTGTTTGTACGCGACCACTATTCGCGCCGCATCGCCGCGTTTCAGGGGGTGAACATCGACGCTGAAGACCCCGGTCAGGTTCCGCCGCCGGTGGAGCGTTTCGCATGAGTGTAGGCGCCCCAAAAATCCCCGTCCGCGTGGCCGAGGTGGTCGAGGTGAATGCCCTGATCAAGCGCTTTCGCTTTGTGCGCCGCGATGGTGGGCCGATGCCGGTGTTTTCGGGCGGCGCACATGTGGTGGTCGATATGGATGACCACGGCACCCGCCGGATGAATCCCTATTCGCTGATGAGCGACCCTGCCGATACCTCGGGCTATGAAATCTCGGTCCGCCGCGATGATGCGGGGCGGGGCGGGTCGCTGTTCCTGCATCGCCATGTGACGCCGGGAATGGATCTGGTGATCTCATCGCCCGTCAACCTGTTTCCGCTGGATGCGCGGGCGCGCAAGCATCTGATGATTGCGGGGGGTATCGGCATTACCCCTTTCCTGTCGCAGATCGCGGCCCTGTCGCGGCTTGGGGGCAGGTTTGAACTCCACTACAGCGCCCGGACCCGCGATCTGGCGGCCTATGCCGATGACCTGACCGCCCGGCATGGAGATAAGGTCCGGCTTTATCTGGATGATCAGGGGCAGGCGATTGACCTGAACCGCCTGCTGCAAGGCCAACCGCTGGGCACGCACCTTTACGTCTGTGGCCCGAAGGGGATGATCGGTTGGGTCTGCCGGACCGCCGAATCGCTTGGATGGCCCAAATCTGCTGTGCATTCCGAAGAGTTTCTGGCTCCGCCGGTCGGCTTGCCGTTTCAGGTGCAGCTTGCGACATCTGGAAAAACCATCACCGTTGGCCCCGCGCAATCGCTGCTTGAGGCGATCGAGGCGGCGGGCGTAGATGCCCCCTATCTGTGCCGGGGCGGTGCCTGTGGGGAATGCGAAACCGATGTGCTGGGCTGCGACGGGCAGATCGCGCACAATGATCACTGGCTGACAGATGAACAAAAGGTCGGCAACACCAAGATCATGCCATGCGTGTCGCGGTTTCAGGGCAAAACCCTGATCCTTGACCGATAGGGGGGCCGATGGGGCTGGAGTTCAACGACGAGACATTTCGCGGCGACTACACCTTTCGCAACTCGGCAAAGGCGATAGCGCGGTTTCCGTTTCCCTTTGCCGAAGACAGTTACATGTATTCGGTCAACATGGAGCCGCACCTTCCGGGCCGCCCCGGTTCGGTGTTTGAACACATGTTCGACGTGGATGAACACTATGTCGCCGAAATGCGCGACCGGGCGCAGGTGTTGGCCGAAGACCCGCTGCGCTGCCAATCGTTGCCGCATATGACTTTGGCAGGCTGGGACCTGCTGGAACTGATCATGGAGTCCAAGGCGCGGGACTATCCGCAATGGTTCAGCCTGACCAAGGACGGCAACCGCTGGCACTGGATCAACCGGCCATTACAAATTGAACAGTCGTTCACATTCTTGGATGAAACCACGCTGCCCTATGGCCCGATGGAATACATCACCCGCCAGACGCAAGGCGATTTCACCCTTCAGGACCAGCGCGATGACAACCTGTGGATCGAGGCCGGGATGGTCACGACGCAGGCAGACTGGTCGCTCGACTTTGACATCGGCATGTCGTTTCACGAATGGCACGCGCCTGTACCCTTGGCGCATGAGATGCGGGTGTTTGACCGGGCGCTGAAGTTTCTGTTGAACCTGCAGCTTGGCGCCCCGGTGCGGCGGTTCAACTGGACGATGACCGTGGACCCCCTGCTGGACACCAGCCCCGAGAATTACCCGAAATGGGGACCGTCCAAGACGACGATGACGCCCGAAACCATCGGCCACCGCCAGCACCTGCGGGTTGAATTGCAGACCCTGCACCGCTTGCCGCGTTCCAACGCCATCGTCTTTCCGATCCGCTGCTATCTGATCAAGTTCGAGGAGTTGGTGACCGTGCCGAAATGGGCGCGCCGCCTGCACCGTGTGGTGCGCGACATTCCGGACGAACTGGCGACCTATAAGGGGTTCATCCGGAACAAGCCGCTGATGCTGGACTATCTGAGCAAATACGATGACGGCGCACCGACGTCGCCCGGTATCTGGCCGGAGTGACCGGTAACCTCGGCTTCGCCCGACGGCTCAGGCGAGGCCCAGCATCACGATTCCACTGAACACCACCGCCACACCCGCCCATTGCAGCGTGGTGATCGGCTCGGCCAGCAGCCGCCACGCCATCACGATGGTGACGATGCCAAAAATGCTCGCCGCGACCGAGGCGTATTCCGGGTTCGGCAGGCCACCTGCCACGGTGACCAGCGTCAGCCCGCAGACATCCAAGAGGCCGATCAGTAGCATCGCCCGCCAATGCACCAAGGCCGGTCGGATGGCGGGCCGCAGCGCGGCGATCAGGGCCAGAATGGTGGCGATGGCGGCCAACCGCACCAGCAGGGAAACCGGCAGTTCGGCCGCCGTCTCGACCGCCCATTGCGCAAAGGCAAAGGTCGCCGCATAGCCGCAGCAGGCCAGAACCGACCAACCGATGGCGGCAGCCCGGCTGCCTTTGCTGGTGCCGTCCTGCCCTTGCGCCACCACTGCGATACCGCCGACCACCGCTGTCGCCCCCAGCCAGACCAGCAGGCCGACCTCTTGCCCGCGCAACACGGCCATACCGACCGACAAAAGCGGGAACGCCCCGGTGATAGCCGAGACCAGCCGCACCGGGCCGATGGCAAAGGCCCGGTATTGCCCATAGCCTGCCAGTGCATAGGAAAGCCCGGCCAGCACCGAGAGCAGGACGACCCCGCCATTGAGACTGCCCCAACCCCCTTGCAGCGCTGCCAATGGCGTCAGGAGCAGCGCGCCAAAGCCGAAGGCCATCGCCAGCAGGGCGGTGACATCCGCCTTCCCGCTGACCCGGCGCACGGCAAAATCATGGACGCCCCACAACAGCGCCGCCATCAGCCCAAGAGAGATAGCATACAACCGATCCGCTCCTTACGAGACAACTCGCCCGCGCATGCAATTCACTTGTCGCTTTGCATTCCCGACGATATTCTTCTTGTGAAACATATTTTATAGGCATGCAACTCATCGGGGGTGGCAACGCAGATGCTAGATCTTGTTTATCCGCGTGTGACCCCGGGCCCGCCACGGCCGAGTCGCATTCTTATGCCGGGTTTGGCGACCGGCGTTGAGCGCTATGAAGTGCTGGGCTGCGGTGCGCTGTTGATCCCGGTTGCAGAGGGCGACCGGGTTTCGGTGGTGAACACCGAAGGCGGCCAACGTGCCGAACTGGTGGTGGCGGATGAAAAGGGCCGGATCGACGCCGGTATCCTTGGTGAACGATCCGACAGCGACGCAGGCGGACTGAAGGCGCTGCTGGCAGGTGGTGCCGGTTCGGGGCTGGGCGGTCTTCGGCTGGGGCTTGCGGCGCGGGGGATAGACCTTGCGCAGGCTGGGGCGGTCGCACTGTTTGATGCGGAAACACCGGCGGGCACCGAGCATACCTTTACCGTGACCCGCGCAGGCGTACTGATTATCGCGGCCCCCGGCGCGGCGATGGCGCCGGATGCACAAGATACGGCCACCCCGCTTGGTGTGCGTGTTCAACGCGCCACCTTGCGCCGCGTCGGCCAGTTTGCCCTTCCCGACCCGCTGGCTGACCCCGTGCTTGACCTGCGGGTGAAATCGGCGACGGCAGAGGCGTATTTCGTCAAGGCGGGTGACTATATTCAGGTCATCGATGTTGACGGCCGCCAATGCACCGATTTCCAGTGCTTTTCGGCCCGAAAGCTGGACAAGGGCATTGAGCACGCGCTGGATGTGACCACGTCTCGGACGCTGATGGGGCATGACTTTTCGCGCCCCGGCCTGCACTCAAAATACTATGATCACGACATGCTGCCGCTGGTCGAGGTGGTGCAGGATACCGTGGGCAGGCACGACGCCTTTGCCTTGGCCTGTGCGTCGAAATACTATGACGATATCGGCTATCCCGGCCACACGAACTGCTCGGACAATTTCAATCGGGCGCTGGCCGCACATGGCGTGACGGCGCGTGCGGGGTGGATGGCGGTCAATCTGTTCTTCAACACCAACATCGATGCGCATGGGGTTGTGATCTCGGACGAGCCATGGTCGCGGCCCGGCGACTATGTGCTGTTCCGCGCGCTGACCGACCTGATCTGCGTGAGTTCGGCCTGCCCTGACGATACGTCGCCAGCAAACGGCTGGTATCTTAGCGACATTCACGTTCGCACCTATTCGGGTGCCGAGAAGTTTCAGCGCGCCATCGCCACGCGCGCCACGCCAGACGCGGAGCCAAAGATGACCAAAGAGACCGCGTTTCATGCGCAAACCTCTGCGCGGACCCGCAATCTGGTGGAATACAAAGGCTATTGGCTGCCGCAGGCCTATCCCGGCGGGGCGATCGAGGAATACTGGGCCTGCCGCCAACAGGCCGTGGTGATTGACCTGTCTCCGCTGCGCAAGGTGGAGGTGACAGGGCCGGATGCCGAGGCGCTGCTGCAATACGCATTGACCCGCGACGTGAAGAAGCTGTCGGTGGGGCAGGTGGTCTACTCCGCGATGTGCTATCCGCATGGCGGGATGATCGACGACGGCACTTTGTTCCGGCTGGGGCGTGACCAGTTCCGCTGGATTGGCGGGGATGACTATGGTGCGGTCTGGCTGCGCGAACAGGCACAGGCGCTTGAGTTGAAGGTGATGATACGCTCCTCGACCGACCAGATGCACAATCTTGCGGTGCAGGGGCCCAACAGCCGCGAAATTCTGAAGCGCATGATCTGGACGGCGCCCTTGCAGCCGTCGATTGACGAACTGGGCTGGTTCCGGTTCGCCGTGGCGCGCATCGGCGGCCCCGAAGGTGCGCCGGTCGTGGTGTCGCGCACGGGCTATACGGGCGAGTTGGGATACGAGATTTTCTGTCACCCGAAGGATGGGTCGGCGGTTTATGAGGCGGTCTGGACGCATGGCCGTGATCTGGGACTGCGCCCGATGGGGTTGGCCGGGCTGGACATGGTGCGGATCGAGGCGGGCCTGATCTTTGCCGGTTACGACTTTTCCGATCAGACCGACCCGTTTGAGGCTGGCATTGGCTTTACCGTGCCACTGAAAACGAAGACCGATGATTTCATTGGCCGTGACGCCCTGATCCGCCGCAAAGAGCATCCGAGCCACCGTTTCGTCGGATTGGTGATCGACGCCGCGAGCGATGTTGGCCATGGCGACCCTGTGCATCTGGGCCGGGCGCAAATCGGTGTGGTCACCTCGGCCACGAGGTCGCCGCAACTGGGCAATATCGCGCTGGCACGGCTGGACGTGGCCCATTC
This sequence comes from Rhodobacter sp., assembly GCA_027484145.1. Classification (GTDB taxonomy): domain Bacteria; phylum Pseudomonadota; class Alphaproteobacteria; order Rhodobacterales; family Rhodobacteraceae; genus Pseudotabrizicola. The sequence continues at coordinate 78,802 of JAIXUH010000014.1, read as the reverse complement.
CGCAGTTGGGACAGCGGTCGAGATCGGCAAACTTGACGGTCAGCAGAAACGCTTGCCCGCACAGGTAGTAACGCTCTCGCATTACGACCCTAAGAAAACGCGCCCGCAATCCTGATTGGATTCGAGTGCCTAAAACAGTGGCAGGCGCGTTTCCCACGAGGAAAATTATTTGACACGCAGTTGCCTGCGTCGCTACCCTTGACCAAAGACCAGCAGGGCGAAACGGCCTTGCGCCAAACGGGAGTGGCGGATGAAGAAACGTGTCGCAGTCATCGGTGCCGGGCCATCAGGGCTTGCTCAGCTTCGGGCGTTTCAATCCGCCGCAGCAAAGGGTGCCGAGATCCCCGAGGTCGTCTGCTTTGAAAAGCAGGAAAACTGGGGCGGGCTGTGGAATTACACGTGGCGCACGGGACTTGATGAATTCGGCGAACCGGTACACGGGTCGATGTATCGCTACCTGTGGTCGAACGGCCCGAAAGAGGGGCTGGAATTCGCGGACTATTCGTTCGAGGAGCATTTCGGCAAGCAGATCGGCAGCTATCCGCCCCGCGCGGTGCTGTTTGATTACATCGAAGGCCGGGTGAAGAAAGCCGGGGTCCGCGACTGGATCCGGTTCTGCACCACAGTACGCTTCGTGCGCTACAACGAGCAGACCGGCCAGTTCACCGTGACGGCGCATGACCTCAAGGCCGACCGGATGTATGATGAGGTGTTCGACCATGTCATCGTTGCCTCGGGCCATTTCTCAACCCCCAACGTCCCCGAATTCCCCGGCTTTGCCACCTTTGGCGGACGGGTGCTGCATGCGCATGATTTCCGCGACGCGATGGAGTTCAAGGGCAAGGACATCCTGATCGTCGGCACGTCGTACTCTGCCGAGGATATCGGGTCGCAATGCTGGAAGTACGGGGCCAAATCGATCACGGTTGCGCACCGCACCGCACCGATGGGCTATGACTGGCCGTCGAATTGGCAAGAGGTGCCGATCCTTGAACGGGTCGACGAGACGACCGCCTATTTCAAGGACGGCACGCAGGCCAAGGTTGATGCGATCATCCTGTGCACTGGCTATAAGCACCACTTCCCCTTCCTGCCCGATGATCTGCGCCTGAAGACCCGCAACCGGCTTGCGGCGGCTGACCTTTACAAGGGTGTGGTCTGGGTGAAGAACCCGAAATTGTTCTATATCGGCATGCAGGACCAGTGGTTCACCTTCAACATGTTCGACGCCCAAGGCTGGTGGGTGCGTGATGCCATCATGGGGCGGATCACGATCCCCGACGAAGCGGCCCGCGCCAAGGATGTGGTTGACCGCGTCGCTGCCGAGGATGCCGGAAAAGACGCACATGACGCGATCCATTATCAGGGCGATTACGTCAAGGAATTGATCGCAGAAACCGACTATCCGCCCTTTGACGTTGACGGTGCCTGTGAAGCGTTCTTTGCGTGGAAAGAACACAAGGCCAAGGACATCATGACGTTCCGCGACAATGCCTATGCCTCGGTGATGACCGGCACCATGGCGCCCTTGCATCATACGCCGTGGAAGGACGCGCTGGAGGACAGCATGGACAGCTATCTGCGAAACTGACCGCAGCTTTTCGATAACCTTCTAAGAACAGGCACAGAACGCCGGAAGAAGGGTCAAGGTCCAGAACATCGGACCGGCCCACCCCCAACAGAGGATTCACCATGAAACAGACAAAACGACTGATTTCGCTCGGCCTTGCCCTGACCCTCTCTGCCGGCGCAGCCTTTGCCCAGGTGGAATCGGAAGATCCGATCAAGCTGACGCTGCACGACTGGACCGGCCAGTTGATTACGACCAACATCATGGCGGCGGTGCTGGAAGAGGCGGGGTATAATGTCGAACTGGTTCAGGCCGACTACCTTGCGCAGTTTTCCGGCATCGAGTCCGGCGACCTGCACGTCGCGATGGAGTTGTGGGCCACCACCGCCGCCGATGCGATGAACGCTTCGATTGCCACCGGCAACACCGTCAGCTTTGGCGAGACGGGGATGCAGGCGAAAGAGGAGTGGTGGTACCCGATCTATATGAAGGAAAAGTGCCCCGGTCTGCCGGACTGGAAGGCGCTGAATGCCTGCGCCGAAATGTTCTCGACCGCCGAAACAGCGCCAAAGGGCCGCTATCTGGGCGGGCCGGTGACGTGGGGTGGCTATGATGAAGAGCGCATCGCCTCGTTGGGTCTGGAATACGAAGTGATCCACGCCGGCACCGATGCCGCGATGTTTGCCGAACTCGCCGCGGCCTATGAACGCCAAGACCCGATCCTGATGTGGATCTATTCGCCGCATTGGGCCCCGATCAAGTATCCGGGTGAATGGATCGAATTCCCGGCCTATTCTGCCGAATGCTATACCGACCCCGCTGTCGGCGAAAACCCGGCCGCTGCCTATGACTGCGGCAAGCCGACAGGTCCGATCTACAAGGCGGGCTGGGTCGGGCTGGAAGGCAAATGGCCGGGTGCGGCCAAGGCAATCAAGGCCTTTACCATGACCAATGAGCAGATGGGCGAAATGGTTGGCAAGGGCGATGTCGACGGCATTCCGCTTGAAGACGTTGTTGATGAGTGGATGACCAACAACGAGGCCGTCTGGAAGACGTGGATCGAATGATATCGCGCTGCGGGGCTGGCATTGCCGGCCCCGCCGTGTTTGCCTGCGCCCCGATCTGCCTGCACCGGACCCCCACATGATTGAACGCCCCGTCAAACTTGCCTGTCGGCACGTCTGGAAAATCTATGGCCCGCATCCCGACCGGTTGCTGGCCGGAGGCAAGGCCCCGACGCTCAACGAAATTCGCGGCAGCAATCATGTCGGCGCGGTGCGCGATGTGACAGTAGACGTGCGTGAAGGAGAGATATTCGTCATCATGGGCCTGTCCGGCTCTGGTAAATCGACGCTGGTGCGGTGCCTGTCGCGGCTGATCGAACCGTCGGGCGGCGAAATCCTGTTCAACGGGCAGGACCTGTTGAAAGCCAGTCCGGCCGAAATGATTGAAATCCGTCGCCACCGGATGGGCATGGTGTTTCAGCACTTCGCTCTGTTGCCGCATCTGACAGTGTTGCAGAACGTGGCCTTTCCACTGGAAATCCAAGGTGTTGCCCGCGAGGCGCGCGAAGCCCGCGCGCGCGAGGTGACGGCATTGGTCGGCCTGAAGGGCCGCGAAGATTACTTTCCGCGCCAGCTTTCCGGCGGTCAGCAACAGCGGGTCGGCATTGCCCGGTCGTTGGCTGTGGAGCCCGAACTCTGGTTCCTCGATGAACCCTTTTCGGCGCTTGACCCGTTGATCCGGCGCGAGATGCAGGACGAATTCCTTCGCATTCAGAACCAGTTGCACAAGACCATCGTGTTCATCACCCATGATTTCGACGAGGCGATCCGGCTGGCCGATCGCATCGCCATCATGAAGGACGGCGCGGTGGTGCAGGTGGCGACACCGGAAGAATTGGTGCTGGCCCCGGCCGATGATTACGTTGCTGCCTTTACCGCGCATGTGCCGCGCGCCAAGGTCGTCACCATCGGCCGCATCATGTCGGCGGGTGTTGCGCCGCAGGTCGCGGGTCAGGTGCCGGCTTCGGCACGGGTCGAGGATGTGGCCGACCGGATCGAATCCGCGGCCTTGCCCTATGCGGTGACGGACGCCGAAGGGGCTGTCATCGGTCATGTCGCCGCCGCTGCCGTGATCGACGTGCTGATCGGGCGCAACCGGTGAGCCGGACCCGCGCCCTGCTGTGGCCGGTGTTGTTCGGGGTAAGCCTTGTGCTTGCCTTTGTGTCGCAACATTTGCCGCCATGGCTGCTGACCCCGCCACAAGCGATGATGATCGACCTTGCCGGTACGACGAGTGCAGCCATGAAATGGCTGGTCGAAGATGCGACCTTTGGCATGTTCACCGTCAAGGAGGCCACCCGCGCCATCGCCACCCTGATCGAAGTGCCATATGAGGCCGCGCGCATTCTGCTGGTCGATGGCATCACCGAAGGCAAGGGCCGCCGCGCCTCCACCATTATCCCGCCGATCTCGTGGATCGCGGTGACGGCGGCAATGGTGGCCTTGGGCATTTATGCCCGCAACCTGAAACTGGGCCTGCTGATCGGCGCGCTGTTTCTGTATCTGGCGGTGTTCGGCCAGTGGGAAAGTGCGATGGTCACGCTGGCCTCGATCCTGATCGCGGTGCCGATTGGGGTTGTCGGCGGGCTGGCCTTGGGCATCCTGGCCTTCCTGTCGCCCACGTTTAGCCGGGTTCTGTCGCCCATACTGGACCTGATGCAAACCGTGCCGACCTTTGCCTATCTGGTGCCGATCCTGTTCCTGTTCGGCTTTGGCCCGGTCGCCGCTCTGATCGCCACGGTGATCTACGCGATGCCGCCGATGGTGCGGATCACCACGCTGGCGCTGCGGCAGGTGCCGCCCGAGCTGCAGGAGTTTGGCCGCATGGTCGGCTGCACGCCGGGCCAGCAAATGCGCAAGGTGCTGTTGCCGACGGCCCTGCCTGACCTGATGGTGGGGGTGAATCAGGTGATCATGCTGTCGCTGAACATGGTGATCATCGCGTCGATGATCGGGGCGGGGGGGCTTGGCTTTGATGTGCTGAACGCCCTGCGCAGCCTCAAGATCGGCGACGGGATCGAGGCAGGTTTGGCGATCACCGCGCTTGCCTTGGCGCTGGACCAGTTGTCACAGGCGCTGGCGGCCCGGTCGCATGTCGGAGCACCGGTGCAGGGCAGTTGGATCAAGCGCCACCCCAAGACGGTGGCCGTGCTGGTGCTGATCGTCGTGACGGGGTTGGCGGGGTTGGTGCTGCCATGGGTGCAAACCTACCCGCGCGAAGCGATGCTTTCGACGCGGAGCTTCTGGTCAGATCTGGTGACCTACGTGAACGTGAATTACTTCGACCAGATCGAAGCGTTCAAGGATGCCATCCTGATCAACCTGCTGCTGCCGGTGAAACGCTTTCTGTTGGCGCTGCCATGGCCATGGGTGCTGGCGCTGTTGACACTGGCGGCGTGGCAGGTTGGTCGGGGAAGGCTGGCGGGTCTGTGCCTTGCCCTCGGGCTGTTCATCGTCGTCACGGGGTTGTGGGAGCAGGCGGTGACCACCGTCTACCTGTGCGGCATATCGGTGGTGATCGCGGCGCTGATCGGCGTGCCACTGGGCATCTGGGCCGCAGCCAGCAACACGGCGGGCAAAGTGATCGGCGCCTTTATCGACATGCTGCAGACACTGCCAAGCTTTGTCTATTTGATCCCGGTCATCATGTTGTTCCGCGTGGGTGACTTTGCCGCAATGATCGCGGTTGTGCTTTATGCCTTGGCACCTGCGGTGCGCTATACTGCGCATGGCCTGCGTTCGGTGCAGTCTGAACTGATCGAGGCGGGCATCGTTTGTGGCTGCACACGCTGGCAGGTGCTGACGCGCGTTCGGCTACCCATGGCGTTGCCTGACATTCTGTTGGGCGTGAACCAGACGATCATGCTGGCGCTGTCGATGCTGGTCATCACGGCCCTTGTCGGCACCCGCGACCTTGGACAAGAGGTTTACGCCGCGCTTGCCACCGCTGATGTGGGGCGCGGGGTGATGGCCGGTCTGGCCGTGGCGGCCATCGCTATCATCGCCGACCGCCTGATCGCCGGCGCAACGGCCCGTGCCAAGGCGCGTCTGGGCCTAAGCGGTGAATAGAGCGAAGGCAGACACTGTAAACCGGCAGATCGAGCAAACGACGGGTAACGTATCGGCCTTGAAGTCAGTCATGCTTTGGTTTGCGTGACACGATCAATCTGAGCGTCGCAGACTGATTGAATCAGGTCGTGGCGATCCTTCGGCTGACCTTGTCATCGAGGGCGATGTCACCTTTGTCGGCGCTGTTGATGTTGCGTTCGGCCCAACCATTGCGCCATTGCACGTCGGTCATATCCCCAAGGGAGCCGTGGTGCCGCTTTGGGTGGAGCCAAACCTCGCGATGGGCTGGCGTTCAGGCGGGCCCAAAAAAATGGCGGGCACTGCAAGTTGCCCAATAAATGTGCATTCCTTGCCGCCTTCTGCGGGCGACAGAGGGCAGATCTGCGCGCGCCTTGACTCTATTTGTCAATTGTCTACAAATTTTGTAGAGCTGCCTCTTGGGTCCAAAGGTCAAACCGCTGTGCTTGCAGATCTGTCCGCTGTCGAACTGCGCCATCTGATCGGGTCCAAAGCCATCTCTCCGGTTGAGGTCATGCAGGCGTCATTGGACCGGATATCAGATCTGAACGGCTTGCTCGTTGCCTTCTGCGACATGCGCCCAGAGGCGGCGATGGCCGAGGCAAAAGAGGCGGAAGCAGCCGTTATGCGCGGCGATGCGCTGCCGCCGCTGCACGGATTGCCCATTGGCATCAAGGACATGAATGATGTCGCGGGCTTGCGGACCACGTATGGTTCGCACCTTTACAAGGATAACCTGATCACGACGGACGAATTCATTGTGGCCCATCTCAAGCGGCAGGGGGCCATTGTGGTGGGCAAGACAAACATTCCCGAACTGGGCTTTGGCGCAACCTCTTCCAACCCGCTGTGGGGCACAACCTGCAACCCGCATGACGTGCGCTTCACGGCAGCAGGTTCGTCAGGTGGCACAGCCGTGGCGCTGGCTTCGGGCATGGTGCCCTTGGCGATGGGATCAGATTTCGCCGGTTCTTTGCGCACGCCAGCCGCCTTTAACGGCATCACGGGGATCCGCCCTTCTGCCGGAACGGTCGCAAACGAACGCCGGGCCTTCGGGTTCTCGCCCTTTAACGTTGAAGGACCAATGGGCCGTGAGGCGCAAGATGCGCGGCTTTTGTTGGCGGCCATGGCAGGGCAGCAGTCTTTTGATCCCCTGTCGCAGCGCCGGGACCCGGGGTTTGACGCGCCAACCACACCCGATCTGGCAGGACTGCGGATCGCAATATCCGAGGACTTGGGCTTTTGCCCCATCGACAATGGCGTGCGCGCCACCTTTCAAGCCAAGATGGCGCAAGTGGTGGGCTTTTTCCGGTCGGCCGAGGATGCCTGCCCTGATCTTTCCACGGTAGAGCGCGTGCTTCAGGTGATGCGGTCCCTTGAATTTCTGTATGATTTCAAGCCGATATATGAACGCGACAAAGCAGCACTTGCGCCCAATGTCGTGTATGAGGTTGAGCGCGCCCTGACACTTGGCATTCCTGATGCTGCGTGGGCCTTGGGCGAACATGCCCGCATCCATCGCGCGTCACAGGCTTTCTTTGACGGTTTTGACCTGCTGTTCACCCCTGCTGCCTCTGTGCCGCCGTTCCGGCATGAAGACGAATGGCCGCGGCAAATCAATGGCGAGCCGATGGCCAATTACCTGCGGTGGGAGGCCATCGCTTATGGCGTCACGCTGATGGGCAACCCTGCCGTGGTGATCCCGTGCGGAAAGGGGCCGGATGGACTGCCCTTTGGCCTGCAAATCGTGGGCCCGCTGCACCGCGATGCATGGCTTGCCGATGTGGCGGTCGCGCTGGAAGCGCTTTTCGCGCGTGACCCGGAACTGTCGCGGCCACGGATTGACGTCAACACGCTGCTGAAAGCAGCGGCAACAACAAAACCCAACACACAACAGGAAAGGAAGACACCGTGATGAACTGGCATTCCCTATTGCTTGGCGCGGCCTTTGCCACGCTGGCAAGCACATTGGCGCAGGCAGAAGCGCTGGAGGATATCAAGGCAGCGGGCGAGTTGAAGTTCGGGCTGGAAGCCCAGTATCGCCCCTTTGAGTTCCGCGATGAGAACAACAACATCGTCGGCTATGACATTGATCTTGGCAATGCGTTTGCGGCAAGCCTTGGTGTCAAGGCCGTGCCGGTAGATACCAACTGGTCCACCGTGCTGGAGTCGCTTTACAGCGGTCAGTTCAACATGATCCTTGGCGGGATGACCGCCACGCAAGTGCGCTATGAGAAGGTCAATTTCTCGGTGCCCTATATGGATGCAGCCTCGGGTCTTTTGGTGACCAAGGCCAGCGGCATCACTGATTTTGCGGGCTTGGCGGGCAAAGTCGCAGGCGCAGGTGCTGGTACGCCGCAGATCGACATGTTGAAGACCTGCGCCGAAACGAAGGGTATCGCGTTTGATGGGGATTTGCAGACCTTTGACAATGACGCACTGGCCTATGAGGCATTGGCGACGGGGCGCGTCGCGGGCTATGCCTCGTCAATCGTTTCCTTGCTGGAAGGCGCCAAGGCCAATCCTGATCTGATGGCAATGCCTTGGAACTGCGACGGCACGTTTGAAGGGGCTTGGACCGCTGCTGCGTTCCGCAAGGAGGACGACACGCTGCGCGCCGCTTTTGATGCCTTCATCGCCGGAATGGCCGCCTCGGGTGAGTTGGAGGCGCTGCAGGTCAAGTGGTTCGGCCAGTCCTTTGTTGCCGCGCTGCCGACCACCGCGCCAAGCTGGTAAGTCAGGCGGGCGGCTATGGATCCGGTGTTCATGGGACAGGTTCTGGTGCGGCTGTTGCCGCCCCTTGGCCTGACCATGCTGGTGTCATTGACCGCCCTTGCCATTGCAACGCCCTTGGGTCTGGCCCTTGGGGCGTTGCGCGCCGAACTTTCCGACAAGCATCCGGCTTCCCGCATCATCGATGCTTGGGTGTTCTTTGTGCGCGGCACGCCGATCCTGATCCAGATCTTTGCCATTTATTTCCTGTTGCCGAAACTTGGCCTGCAACCGCCCCTGTTCGTCATGGGGGTGGGTGCGCTTGTTCTGAACTCGGCCGGCTATCAGATCGAAATTGGCCGGGCTGCCGTGCAATCGGTGCCCAGGGGCCAGTGGGAGGCGGCCGCCGCGCTTGGTTTTGATCGCCACGCCACATTGCGCGAGTTCATCCTGCCGCAGGCGGCGCGGCGTATGGTCGGCCCGGTGATGAACGAGCTGTCGCAGCTGATCAAGGCGTCCTCGGTCCTGTCTGTCATCACGCTGTTCGAGTTGCACAAGGCGGCCGAGGCGATCAGCTCTGCCAACCTGCGCTTTTCCGAAGTGATCGTGGTCGAAGGCTTTTTGTACTTCGTCTTCATCTTTGGCATCAGCTTGATCGCCTCGGCGCTGGAGCGGCGGCTGTCGGCCGCTGGCGCATTGGCCGGTGCGGGCAGTTTCGCGCGATGAGCTTTGACTGGGCCGCCTTTTTTGAATACCTGCCGCGTCTAATCGCGGCTGCCGGGGTTACCTTGCAGGTCAGCTTGCTGTCGCTGGCCCTTGCTTGCCTTCTTGCCCCTATCCTTGCGCTGGCATGGCTGCTTGGCCCCGCACCGCTGCGGGTCATTGTACGGGCCTTCATCGAATTGATCCGTGGCCTGCCGCCGCTGGTAGTGATCGCCTTTTGCTACTTTGCCTTGCCCAAACTTGGGGTGGTCTTGTCAGGGTTCTGGTGCGGCGTGCTGGCACTGGGCGTGGTCGGCGCGGTTTATGCGGCGGAAATCATCCGCTCGGCCATCGAAAGTCTGGGTAAGGGGCAGTTTGAGGCGGCCCTTGCCTTGGGCTTTGCGCGCTGGCGGGCGGTGCTGGAGATTCTCTTGCCCCAGGCGTTGCGGCGCATCCTGCCACCCCTGACCAACGAGTTCGCCAATCTGATCAAGGCGTCCTCGCTTTTGTCGGTGATCTCGGTTCACGAAATCTCGCAGGTCGGGCAATCGCTGATTTTTGAAACCTTTGTGGTGATCGAAATCCTTGTGCAGATGGCGGTACTTTATCTGATCATCATTGGCAGCGTGACGCTTCTGTCACGCCGTCTGGAACGGGGGCTTGGCGCATGACGCTTTTGGCAGCGCGCGGTCTGGTGAAACGGTTTGGCAGTTTCACTGCGCTGGATGGCGTTGATCTGGACCTGAACCGTGGCGAGCGGTTGGTGATCTGTGGGCCGTCGGGGTCAGGCAAGTCGACGCTGATCCGTTGCATCAACCGTCTTGAAGAGCCCGACGCCGGCACTGTCGTGGTCGAAGGCATCCCCACAACCGACCGTCAGGCGCTGCGTCGTAAGGTGGGCATGGTGTTTCAACAGTTCAATCTGTTCCCGAACCTGACCGCGCGGGAAAACATCGCCGTGGCGCCGCGAAAGCTGTTGGGCCTGTCGCGGGCCGAGGCCGATGCGCGGGCCGAGGCGCTGCTTGCGCGGGTCCAACTGGCCGGCCATGCCGACAAGCTGCCCTCTGGCCTATCGGGTGGCCAGCAGCAGCGTGTGGCCATTGCCCGCGCCTTGGCGATGGAACCCGTGCTGATGCTGTTTGATGAGCCGACCTCGGCGCTGGACCCCGAGATGATCCGCGAGGTGCTGGATGTGATGGTGGAACTGGGTCAGGGCGGGATGAGCATGATCGTGGTGACGCATGAGATGGGTTTTGCCCGCCGCGCGGCCGACAGGATCGCCTTCATGGATCAGGGGCGGATCGTCGCCATGGCCCCGCCGCAGCAGTTCTTTGACGCCCCGCCCCATCCCCGGCTGGTGCGGTTCCTTGACAACATTCTGGGCCACTAGATGCGGGGCAGCGCGGGCCGGATCGGCTTTCTGTTTCCCGGCGACGGGCTGAATGATGATGAATTCTGGTCTTATCTGCCCGATGGTGTGGCCTGGTTGACCGCGCGCTATCCCGGCACCCTGCCGGATCAACCACTGAATCAGGCCACATTTGCAGCATCGGCCGACCTTGGCCCGATGGTCGCTGCGGCGCGGGTTCTGGCCGAAGCCCATCCCGATGTGATCGTGACAGGCGACCATGCGGGGTCGTTCATTCTGGGGTTGGGGCACGATCTGGTGCAGGCCGAAGCCATCGCCACAGCCAGCGGGGCGCGGACGGGCAGCACGCCCTCGACCGCCATCGTGGCTGCGTTGAAATCGCTTGGTCTGAACCGGGTCGCGATCACCTCGCCCTATGATGCCGAGGTGACAGCAGCGGGCTGCGCGTTTCTTCAAGGGCACGGAATCGTTGTCGTCAACGAGGCGCGCCGCAGCTTTGCGGATGAGACGGGGATCGCGGGCCAAGAGGCGGCGTTCTGGGAAGCGGCGGCGCAGGCCGCCGACCACTCCGATGCGCAGGCCATTGTCCTGATGGGCGGTGGCTTACGCACGGGCGGTTCGGTCGCGCGGCTGGAGGCCACGCTTGGCAAACCGGTCATCGCGGCCACGGCGGCGCTGGTCTGGCATGCCTGCGCGTTACTGGGGGCCAATCCGTCGCGCCCGCATCTGGGCCGGCTGTTCGGTGCGCCTCCGGCCCAAGCCCCCCTCTCGCGGCATCTGTCTTCGGGCACCAAGGCGATGGCGGTCACGCGTGATCCCCCGATCTTTGCCTGGGGTCGGGGCGCGCTTCTTTATGATACAGCGGGCCGCAGGTACCTCGACTTTGCCTGCGGATCTGGCACATCAGTTCTGGGTCATGGCCATCCAGCCGTGCCGCGGGCGCTGGCTGATCAGGCGGCGACCGGGGTGATGCATCTTGGGCCGCATTTCCATGCACCCGTGCAGCTTGCCCTGATGGAGCGGCTGGCGGCTGTGTTGCCCCCGGCGCTGTCTATGTTTCACCCTGCGACCAATGGCACAGAGGCCACGGAAGTCGCCTTGAAGGCTGCGATCCACGCGACGGGGCGGCAGCGGTTCGTCGGGTTTCAGGGGTCCTATCACGGGCGGACGTTGGGGGCCTTGGCCGTCAGCGAAGCCAGGGGGAAGAATGCCGGTCTGGCCTTGCCGCCCATGGTTACGCACCATCTGCCATGGCCGGAGACCGATCGCGACCTTGAAGCCATCGTTCCTGTGCTGGATGCGGCCCTCGCAGCGGGCGATGTTGCGGGCATCATCGTCGAGCCGATACAGGCAACCGCCGGAATGCGGGTGCCGCCAGCCGGTCTTTTGCCGCTTTTGCGCAAGGCAGCAAATCGGCACGGCGTTGTCTTGATTCTGGACGAGGTTTTCACGGGCTATGGCAAGACTGGTCGGCTTTTTGCCTTTGAACACGCGGGGGTTCTGCCCGATCTGATGATTCTGGCAAAAGCGTCTGGTGGCGGTCTGCCCGGCGCGATGGTGGCAGGCACGGTGTCACTGCTGCGGGGCTGGCCTGCGGGCATGCAATCTTCAACCTTTCAGATGCATCCTTTGGCAGCGGCGGCCAGCCTTGCCACGCTTTCCACCCTGATCGACGAAGACCTGCCTGCCCGTGCGCCATGGATCGAAACCACCTTGCGGGCGGCGCTGGAACCCCTTGGTCCGATAGTGGGGACAGGCGCGATGCTGGGCTTGCCGGTTCTGGACGCAAATGGACATCCCGATCAGCCGCGCACGAAAGAGATCAGGGCCGATGCCTTGGCCAAGGGTCTGATCACATGGGAATGCGGAATAGCCGGGCATGTTATCGGGCTGGTGCCGCCCTTGACGGTGAGCGAGGTTGAAATCACCAAGGCGGCGGCGATCCTGATCGACGCTGTCAGGCAAGCGCGATAAGCGAGATTTCCACCAGCGCCCCATCGCCGATGTCGCTGACCGCCACCATGTTGCGCGCGACGGGTCGGTCGCCGAAGGTATCGCGGAACACTGTGTTCACGGCGGGTTTGATGGCCAGATCGGTCACATAGACCCAAGCCATCATCACTTTGTCCGGCCCGGACCCGGCGGCCTTCAGGATCGCAAGGCAATGCTGCATCGATAGCCGCGCTTGTTCGGCCCCGTCCGGTGGAATCAGGCCCGTGGCAGGGTCGCGCGGCATCTGGCCCGAAACGAAGACCATCCCGCCGCCCTTTGTGCCAAGCGCTACCGGCGAGGTCGAAGCAGGAGCATCGGGTGTCGTGACAGCTTCACGCATGGTTATCCCCAACGTTCATTGATTGTGGTCTGGAATTCCTGCAGGCCCCATGCGCCGCCTTCGCGCCCGATGCCGGCGGTGCCGAAACCACCTGTCGGCACCTCGGCCCCCTGTATTCTGGTGGAGTTGATGCCAAGCGAGCCAAAGCGCAGTGGGGCCAGTTCTGCGGGGCTAACCTCACCGTAAAGGTAGCAGACCAGCGCCTGCTGTTCCTGAGCGGCCAATGCCAAAGCAGCGCTACGGTCGGGCACCGGGCATAGCGAGACCAGCGGCCCGAAGGCTTCGGCATGGCGCAGCGGCCCGTCATCAGCCAGCACAACGGGGCCAAAGGCAAAGGGTGATGGGGCTGCACTGGCCCCGAACGCTTGCCCACCCGCGGCCAATGCCCCAAGCCTGTCAAGATCACGCGCAGAACGCACCGGCCCCATGGCAACCCCACCATCCGAAGCACCGAAGGTGACAGCGGAGAGCCGGTCAAGGAAACGCGTGCGAAAGGCATTGAACAGTGGGGCGACCACGTAAATGCGGTTCTGCGCTGAACAAGCCTGCCCCGCCGCACGGGTCTTGCGGGCCACGGCATCGGCGGCGGCACGGTCAAGATCGGCCCCTTCCAGCACAAGGAACGGGTTGTTGCCGCCCAGTTCCAGCACAAGCCGCTTCAGCCCGGCGCGAGATGCAATGGCCATCCCGGTCGGTGTTGATCCGGTAAAGCTGAGCAACCGGAACCGCGGATCGGCGATCAGACGTTCCAGCGCATCGCGGTCGGTATGGTTGACCATGGCGATCGCGTCAGACGGGACGGCATCCGAAAGGGCATCAAACAGGGTTCTGGCGGTCAGATGACCCAGCGCCGAGGGTTTGACGACAACCGGGCATCCGGCCGCAATGGCAGGGGCGATCTTGCGAACGATCCCGGCCAAGGGGTCGTTGTAGGGTGTGATCGCCAGCACCGGACCGGCAGGCACGACACGCAACCGCCGCTCGCCCTGACCTTCTGTCGTCTCAGGCACTTGCGTTAAGGCGTGTCGCAGGAAGCCTTGCGCGTAATCAACCTCATCAGCGGCTTCTGCCGGGGTCTTGCCCACTTCTGCGACGATGACGGACGCAAGTGGTTCGCGCGCCCGGTCCAGCGCCGCGATCGCCGCAGAAAGAATCGCACGGCGCGCTTGCGGCAAGGCAAGCCCGTCCATCGCGCGCGACAGCCCGTCCAGCACAGAATTGATCCGCGCCTCGCTGTCGGGGGTCCATCGGCCAATGATGGCCCCGGAGTTGGGAGAGATGATGTCGACCATGCTGTCAGTCTTTGCCCAACAGGCCTGCGGCGTCTACCCTGCGCAGGATTTCGGCCATCTCAGCCTCGGGCCGACCAAAACACAGACGCAGATGATTGGCGTAGGGCGCGCCGAAGATGTCGCCCGTCAGCCCGAAAAGGCCGACATCGCGAAGCTTTGCCAGCGTGCCTGTCAGATCCGGCAGGCGCGGGAAATGGTAGAACGTGCCCTGATTGGCAAGACTGGGCCAGCCCGCCCGCGCCAAAAGTTCAACAGCAATCGCGCGGGGCGCGCTGTAATCGACGACCGTTTCGGCCTGCAGAGCCGCGAGGGCGGCGGCCTGCCCCAGACTGGGGGCCGAAGACATCAGCGCCTGATGGACGGCAATGAAATCTTCTCGCAGCGCGGAGGGAAGGAGACAGGCCGCAACGCGTTGGCCCTGAAGGTGGTGGTTCTTGGAAAAGGAGTTGATGACGACAAGGTTGGGATGCGATTCTGTCACTGACGCAGCCCAAGCCTGCCGATCTGCGATGATTTCGGAAAAGCTTTCGTCCAGTATCAGCAGCGCCCCCGCCGCCGCGCAGGCTGACATTGCGCCATCAAGTTCTGCCCGCGTTGCAATCTGGCCGGTCGGGTTGCCCGGATTGGCCAGCAAGACCGCCCGCGCGCCGGTTTCGGCCAAAAGGCGGCGCAGCCCTGCTGGATCAAGGCGAAACCCGTCTTCGGCGCGTGTCCAGAAGGCAACGGGCATATGCCCGGCCATTTGAACGATGTCATCATAGCTTGGCCAGGCGGGCGCCGTGACAATCACGCGGGCGCCGGGGTCATCCACAATGCGCAGAATGGCAAATAGTGCCGCCTTTGCCCCGGCTGTGATGCACAGGTCATGATCGGGCAACTCCCATCGGCCAAACAGCCCCGCGCGGGCCGCGTGACGTAGCCCCGGATCACCTTCGGGGGCGGATAGCCGCAGCCCCAGCGACAACGGAGCCAATGGCAGGTTTACACTCTGCGGAAAGCTCGGCGTTGAAAGCGAAATGACATCCTGCCCTGCTTGCCGGGCAGCTTCCATCTGGTCGACAAGCGCCAAAGTCGGGGACCGCCGGAAGGCCTTTGGTGCGATGAAGGTAGGAGACGGCGGCTCCGCTGTCTGCCCATTTTTCATGCCATTATCGCTTTACTTGCCACTTTTAACATCTTTCGTAAGCACATGGTCCGAGGTGCCGAACCTTGTCCGGATGGCTCCTGATACAATTCGTTGACCGTAAGTGTAGTCCGCCATATTGTTGATTGTCAACAAAACGCCGTTAGAAGCAAGTTCTCATGTAAAGCTCAACAAATCACAAACAGGGATTCACGACCATGTCCAACACCCCTCTTTCGACCATCAGCCGGCGCAAGCTTCTGACGACCGCTACTGGTGCGGCCGTGGCGCTGCCGTGGCTTTGGAACCGCCCTGCCCATGCACAAGACAAGGTGGTGAACGTTCTGGCTTTTGGTGGTTATGAAGAACCGGGAATGCTGGACGCGTTCACTGCCGAAACCGGGATTACGGTCAACCTCAAGATCCATGACGGGTCGGACGAAGAGATGGTTGCTCTGGTCAAAACCTCACCGCCGGGCACCTTTGACGTGATGACGCCGACCTCGTCCTTCATCCCCAAGGCCGCGGCCGAGGGTGTGCTGATGGCGCTGAACGATGCCGATTATCCGCTGGCGGATTACTTCCCGATTATCGCCAACTGGGCGCCGACGATGGTGGATGGCAAGCGCTATGCCATCGTGAACCGCTTCGGCTACTACGGCATCACCTACAACCACACCAAATACAGTGAAGAAGATGCCTCGTCCTGGGCGCTTTTGTTTGACGAAAAGGTGAAGGGCAAGGTTGCGCTGTTTGACTGGTATCTGCCGAACATGGGCTGCATCTCGAAGTTCAACGGCAATGCCAATCCCTATGATCTGGATGCCGCAGCTTTTGGCAAGCTGGGGGAAACCATGGCAACGCTGCGCCCACAGGTCGGCATGGTGGGCGGGACAAGCCAAGTGCAGCAGGCACTGGCAGGCGGGTCGTTCGATCTGGCCATCGCAGGCGAGTGGGTGCAGGCGGGCATGTTCGACAGCGGTCTGCCGTTCAAGGCCGTGGTGCCGAAAGAAGGTGGCGTGACCTGGGATCAGGCGCCTTGCATCGCGGCCAATACCCCGCGCCCGGAGAACGCGATCAAGTTCCTGCAATACATCTCGGGCCCGGTGTTCCAGTCGAAGCTGGCGGTTGCAAAGACCTATTACTCCATGGTGCCGAACAAAATGGCTGCCGAAGCCTTGCCAATGGACAAGCGCGAGCTTTTGAACCTTGCCGACCTTGAGAAGTTCGACAAGGTGTTCATGGCGAACCTGTCGCCGCGCAAGATGCCTGACAATGATGCCGAATGGCTGTCTTCGTGGGAAAGCTTCAAGAACGCCTGAGACCTTGCCAACCCTCTGGCTGCGCCCTTGTTCGGGCGCGGCCATCCCCCCAAGGTGACGAATGCCGATCATCGATTGCGCCCAGACCATCGAGCCGCATTTCCACTGGCAAAGCCATTCCTTTGTCAGTCAGGATCCCGGTCGCGGGGACGAGTTCCAAGAATTTGGCCTGAAGTGGCGCGGTTCGGGGTTTTCCTTTGTGTCAGCGCCAGGCTGGCGCATCGCAGGGGCGATGCGGTTGGATGCCTATCCCTTGGATGCGGTTGCCGGGGTGGCCACTGTATTGGATGCTACAGGGCCGCGCATCACGGCAGATGACCTGCGCCCGCATCTGGCAAACCCGGCGCGGCGCAAGCTTTTGATCCTGCGCACCAGCCATGCCGACCGTCACCGCAACAGCCATCTGGCCTATTGGCGCGAAGTTCCGGTGTTTGACGCAGGCCTTGCCCCACTGATCGCCGCTGCAGGCTATGCCCATGTGGTGCTGGATATTCCGTGTGACCCGATCACTCCGCGCCGCCCGCTGTTTGATGGCGACATCCCGAACCCGAACTTTGCCTTCCGCGCAGCACTGCATGGCGCGGGCCTGTTGGTGACCGAGAACGCGATGAACCTGTCGTCCATCGCGCAGGCCGAAGTGTTCCTTCTGTCGCTGCCGCTGGCCATTCCACGCGCGACGACTTCGCCCTGCCGCCCGGTGGCCTTTACCGACTGGCCAAAAGACAACCCGCGGATGCTCGATGTCTCGACCCCCCTGTTCAACCATTGGCGCTGGTTCATCGATGTGAACGACGCCGACCCCGCCACGCGACTTGACCGGGATGAGATCCATTTCACCGTGCGGGGCCATGGGTTCACGCATTGCGATGCGCCGCGCCACATGCGCCGCGACGGGATGACCATGCAAGAGTTGCCGAACGAGGGGCTGGATGTCTTTACGGGCCGTACCAAGATCATCGACCTGTCCGATCTGCCCCTGCCTACGCCGCTGACGCCCGAGATCATTTCCGCCCGCGCCGGGGCAGTCCAGCCCGGCGACATGGTGGTGCTGCGGTCAGACCTGACCAACCGCATGGGGTATGAAAGCCGCACCTGGCATCTGGCGGCCCCCAATCTAGAGGTGGCAGCGGCCAACTGGTTGCTGGATCAGGGACCAAAGGCCATCGTGATCGATTTCCCGCAAGATCACGTCGCGCGCGAGATGCCCTACCGGCACGTCTACAACCGCGAATTTGTCACTCACCACGCGGTCTTTGCCCGCAATGTGCCCTTTGTCGAAGACCTGCGCGATATCGGCCTTTGGGGATCGGACCGGCCCTATCTTCTGGCCATTCCTTTGCGCACCAACTGTATTGACGGGGCCATGATGCGGACCTTGCTGGTCGACTGGTGATGACCCGCCCGCCGGTTGCCAATTTGTGGCAGGGCATCCTGCCCGCGCTGGTGCTGATAGCGGGGTTTTTCCTGCTGCCGATCCTTTATACGCTTGGTCTTTCCCTGACGGCCGAAGGCAATTCCGGCCTGACACTGGCGAACTATCGCACCTTCGCAAGCGAGGCGACGCTGACCGATGCCCTGCTGCGCTCGCTGATCCTTGCACTGTCGGTGGTGACCATTGCGACGCTTCTGGCTTGGCCATTGGCCTGGTATCTGGCCTTTTGCGTCACCGAACGGCGGCGGGTTCTGCTGCTGTTCGTGCTGGTTGCCCCGTTCTGGACCAGCTTCACCATCCGCGCCTTTTCCTGGCAGATGGTGCTGGCCGACAGCGGCATCGTTGGGGCCGGACTGCGCAACTTGACCGGGGCGGATGTCAGTCTTGGGTTCCTTTACAGCCTGCCTGCCTCCATCTTCGGTCTGACGCTGTTCGGCATCATGCTGATCACGCTGATGGTCTATTCCAGCATGGTCACCATCGACCGCCGCCTGATCGAGGCGAACGCGGTTCTGGGCGGCACCGGCTGGACGGCCTTCCGCGAGGTTGTGCTGCCACTCGCCCTGCCGGGCTGGATCATCGGGGCCGCCCTGACCTTTATCGTCGCGGTGGGCGACTACGCGGTGCCCACGCTTTTGGGTGGCGGGCTGCAACCGGTGCTCGCGCAGGTCATGCTGTCGGTGCTGAAGGGCACCTACGACCTGCCGATGGCGGCAACGCTGGCGTCGGTGCTGGTGATCGTGATCCTGCTTTGCGTGGCACCGCTTCTGCTTTTGGTGCGCGGCACAAGGTTGCAGTCATGACCGGCGCGATCACGTCCCGAGCGCTTGCGCTGCTGTTCTGGATCACGGCGGCGGTGATCTATCTGCCGATCGGGGTGATGGCGGTGTTTTCCTTCTCGGCCGCCCGATATCAGATCCTGCCGATCCCGGCCTATACAACCGAATGGTACGGCCGCGTCTTTACCGATGGGCAATATTCGGCAGGGTTCCTGAATTCCGTCCTGCTTGCTGGGATAGTCAGCCTTGCCGCCACGCTGATCGGCTTTGCCTGCGCCTATTCTCTGGTCAATGCCCGCTTTCCCGGCAAGACCGCCTTTACGCTTCTGGTCCTTGCGCCATTGGCGGTGCCTTTGCTGCTGGTCGGCATCGCCCTGCGCATTTGGACAACGATGCTAGGCCTGCAACCCTCGCTCCCGCTCGCCGGAGTGGGCCAGGTGCTTTACGTCCTGCCGCTGGCCGTTTTGAACCTGCGCAACCGGATCGCGCAGCTGCCGAAATCGCACGAAGAGGCCGCCTGGGCACTTGGCGCATCCCGCCTGCGGGCTATCATGGACGTGATCCTGCCCGCCTGTCGCGCCTCATTGCTGGCGACCTTCATCCTGTGTTTCACCTTCGCCTTCGACGAATTCGTGATCGCCTATTTCCTGACCAACTTTTCGATCACCCTGCCCATCAAGATCTGGACAACCCTTGTCACCGGGTTTGACCCGACGATCAACGCGCTGGGGACAATGGTCTTTGCCTTTTCGCTGATGCTTGGCGTCACCGCGCAATGGCTGCTGATGCGGAAGGATCGCTGAATGCGTGCGAAATCCGTCACCCTGCGGGGCATTTCCAAATCCTTCGGGCCCGTGCAGGCGGTGCATCCGTTGGACCTAATCGTGCAGGCGGGCGAATTCCTGACGCTGCTCGGGCCATCCGGGTGCGGCAAGACCACTGTGCTGCGGATGATTGCGGGGCTTGAGGGTGTTTCAGGCGGCACGATCCTTGTGGGTGATGAGGACGTGACCAGCCAGCCGCCAAACCGGCGCGACACCTCGATCATGTTTCAGGACTATGCGCTGTTTCCGCACAAGACCGTGCGCGACAACATCGCTTATGGGCTGAAGATGCGCGGGCAGTCCGCCGCGGACCGGGCAAGTGCCGCCGAAGGCTGGCTCGTGCGGATCGGCCTTGCGGGCTATGGCGACCAGCTGCCCTCGGCGCTGTCGGGGGGCCAGCGGCAGCGTGTTGCACTGGCCCGCGCGCTGATCCTTGAACCGGGGGTCCTGCTCCTGGATGAACCGCTTGGCGCACTGGATGCAGGTCTGCGGCGGCAGTTGCAGATCGAACTGCGCCGTCTGCACCGCGATGTGGGCCTGACCTTCATCGCCGTGACCCATGATCAGGAAGAGGCGATGACGATGTCCGACCGCATTGCCGTGATGCGCGACGGCCGGATCGAGCAACTGGGCACCCCGCAAGACATCTATGACCGCCCGCAGACGGAATTCGTGGCGCGGTTCCTTGGGCGGTGTTCGGTGCTAGATGGCCGCGTCATTGCGGTGGAAAACGGGCTGATACGGGTCATGACGGCTGCGTTGGGGCTGGTACTTGCGACGGGTATCGCCGAGCCCGGTGCCGCGATACGCCTTGCCCTGCGGCCCGAGGCGCTGTGCCTTGACGAGACGTCGGCGGCTCGCGCCTTTGTTACGGATGCCGTCTTTACCGGCAGTGCTATCCGCCTTGCGCTGACCGCTTCTGACGGATCAACCTTGGAGCTTGATCTGCCGCGGGGCGCACCTGTCCCTGCGTCGGGGATGCAGGTCGGCTTGCGCGTGCCACCGGGTGCAGCCATCCTGCTGGCATCATGATTGACCCGGCCAATACCCTGCGGTTGACCCGCGCGCATGAAAGCACTGCCGCCAACACCTTTCGCCTTGTGCCAGAACCGCCCGTTTTTGTGCGGGGCGATGGGCCATGGCTTTTCGCCCAAGGTGGCCAGCAGTATCTGGACCTTGTCTGCGGATCGGCTACCACCAGCCTTGGCCATGCACATCCGGCACATATGGCCGTTCTGCAAGACGCCTTGGCCACTGGCATTCTGCACACCGGCACACGCCTGCCATCGCCCTTCCGGGCGAAGCTTTACGAAGAACTGCAGACGATCCTCCCCCCCGGACTTACCCGTATTCAACTGCTGAACTCCGGGGCCGAGGCGGTTGAAGCCGCCATCAAGGCTGCGCAATTCGCAACAGGGCGGACACGGCTGGTGGCGTTTGACGGCGGCTATCATGGGCGCACCCTTGGTGCCTTGTCCCTGACGTCGGGCGCGCGCATCCGTGCACCGTTTCAGCTGCTGACCGGATCGGTGGATATGCTGCCTTACCCCGGCCCCGGCCTGACCGCCGATCAGGCCCTTGCTGCCGCCGCCGGGCTGTTTGCCGAAAGGGCCGCCGCCCAAGATCTGCCGGCGTTGGTTTTGGTGGAGGCGGTTCAGGCTGTCAGCGGCCTGATCGCCGCCGGACGCGAATTCCTGCAGGGCCTGTCAGACCTGTGCCGCCAGCACGATATCCCGCTGGCTTTGGACGAGATCTGGAACGGCATCGGGCGAACCGGGCACTGGTTCGGCTTTGATCACGCCGGGATCAGCCCAGACCTTGTCATCATGGGCAAGGCGCTGTCAGGCGGGTTGCCCCTGTCTGCCGTGGCCGCCGGAGAGCGCTTTTTGGGCCAATGGCCTGCAGGGATGCACACCAGCACGTTTCAGGGCAACCCCTTGGCCTGTGCCATGGCTGTGGCCACGCTGCAGATAATCCGCACAGACAATCTGCTGTCGCATGTTCGCACTGTTGTCGAACCACTGCTGACATCTGCGCTGATGCCGTTGCGCGGTCGGGCGGGGGTGGCTGATGTTCGGATTGCTGGTGCACAGGCGGCCGTTGCATTCTTTACCCCGGATGGCCAGCCAGACCCGGCACGCGCCCAAGCCTTGCAGCGCGCTATGCTGGAACGACAAATCCTTGTCTATGGCGGCGGGGCTTCGGGTGAATGTCTGATGCTGGTGCCCCCGCTTAACATTGCGGCAGAACCTCTGTCCGACGCATTGGCGACACTTGCCGCGCTCATTGATGCAGCCGGACACGCCATGCCCTTGGGCTGAAAGCCCGCCTGTGCTAGAGCGAGGTTTCCGAGATCAAGCGAAATCGAATGACCATCTTGCGACGCCCAGAAAAGCCAGTCACATCAGCTTTGCCGCGCACCTTGTCGTCGCACCTTGTGGGGGTGCTGCGGACCAAGATCATTACGGGCGCTTACAGCCCCGGTGAGCCTTTGCGCGAACAGGATATCGAGGCCGAGTTCGGATCATCGCGCGGACCGGTGCGCGAAAGCCTGCGGATGCTTTTGCAGGGTGGGCTGGTGGAATATGCCGAGCGGCGCGGCTTTCGGGTTCGCAGCTATACTGTCGAAGATGTCGAGCACCTGTATGATCTGCGCGCCAGTCTGGAAGGGTTAGTAATCGGGTCATTGTCGGGGCGCGCGATCGACCGGTTGTTGGTCGACCTGCGTGAAAGCAACCAAAGGATGGCGGCCTGTTTCGATACCAATGATCTGGACGGCTATTTCGCCGAGAACCAAGTTTTTCACGACCGGATCATTCAGGAAAGCGGCAACCGCCCGATTTCTGAAGTGATGGTTTACGTGAACGAGGTGTCGATGCCGGTCCGCTATCGGCTGTTACGGAAAACCCTGCTGTCGCGGCGGTCCCTGGATTACCACGAACGGATCCTTGGGCATTTGGCGAAAGGCGACATTGCCGCGGCACGCCATGAAACCGAAGAGCACATTCTGTGCAACAAGGACGTCGCGGCCCAGCTTTATGCCGCCTGATACAAGCCCCTGACCTAAATGAAGCGCGGCAATTCCACCCTGCCCCTTAGGGCCGGACACGTCATGGACCGTGAGTTCCAAGGATTGGGGATCTGTGATGCTTGCTCGGCTCTGAGCCTATTCATTTGATTTCGACACATTTCAGCATGCCGGTCTTGACGCCCTGCCCTGCGCCGTGGCGGTGTTGATCGGGCAGTTGGCCTCAGATAACCACCTACCAAGATGTGATGGGCGAATACCATGACCAGGTTCCTTATGCGGCGGCGGTTGCTTGCCGGTTTTTGCGCCTCAGGGGCCTTGGGTCTGGGCGGTAAACGCCTTGGCGCACAGCCACAGCAGCGGATCGTGGTCGTCGGTGCGGGACTGGCGGGGCTTTCGGCGGCGCGCGCTTTGCAAGACGCGGGGCATAGCGTGACCATCGTCGAAGCCCGCGCGCGGATTGGCGGGCGCATCCACACATCCCGCGCGTGGCCGGACCTGCCGATGGATCTGGGCGCAAGCTGGATCCATGGCCAAAGCGGCAACCCGTTGACCGCATTGGCGCGGGACGCAAAGGTACGGGTCGTCCCGACAAGCTACGATGCATCGCTTCTTCTTGCGCCGGATGGGGCAGAGATTGACCCCGATCTGCGCCCCGCCGAGCGCATTCTGGCACGTGCCTTGAACGCAACCGAGCGACTGGATGACGATGTGTCGGTCATGGCTGCGCTTGAGGCTTCGGCTGACTGGCGCGCCGCGACGCCAGAATTGCGGCGGCTGGTGATGTATCTGGTCAACAGCCGTCTGGAACAGGAATATGGCAGCCCTGCGCGCCTTTTGTCAGCTTGGTATGGGCAAGAGTCGGAGGAGTTTGATGGGCCGGATGTGCTGTTTCCCGATGGGTTTGACCAGATCGTAACCCATCTTGCGCAGGGGCTGGATATCCGCCTATCGGCTGTGGTGACTGACATTGCAACCGGCGAAGTGCGTCTTGCCGATGGGACTCGGATTCCTGCTGATGCCGTGATTTGCACCCTGCCCCTTGGCGTGCTGCAATCGGGTCGGGTGCGTTTTGCGCAGCCGCTTGCGCCCGACCGGTTGGCTGCGATCAACGGGCTGCGCATGGGGCTTTTGAACAAGTGCTGGTTGCGGTTCGACCGTGTTCACTGGCCCGATGATGTAGACTGGATAGGCTGGCTGGGCCCAAAGGCAGGCTATTGGGCGGAATGGGTGTCTTTGGCGCGGACCCTTCGTGCCCCGGTTCTGCTGGGTTTTCATGCTGCCGATGCGGCATCTGACATCGAAATGCTGAGTGACCGCGCGACAGCCGCCGCCGCGCATGAGGCGTTGCGTTCCATGTTCGGCACGCGCTTTCCCGCACCAATTGCCGCACAGATCAGCCGCTGGGGACAAGATCAGTATGCGGTTGGCAGCTACAGCTTTAACCCCGTCGGCAGCAGCCCGAAAACCCGCCGCAAGATGGCTGGGGCAGACTGGGACGGGCAACTCTGGTTCGCAGGAGAAGCCACTTCTTCTGACTACTTCGGGACCGCGCATGGTGCGGTGTTGTCGGGGCGCGACGTCGCCCGGAGGATATTGGCGCAGAACTGATGTTCACCAGATTTCTGACCCTCTCTCCGGGCTGAAAGAAAGCGTTCCGGAGCCATCTCGTCGCCAGAGCGCCGCAGTATTGGAGATCAGGGGGCATGGTATTGTCGCGCCCCCCTGCCTAAGGTGAGGGCGGTCTTTTGGCAGGGTTCGACATGGCGATGCTTCACCCTTTGGCATCCCTTTCCGCTGAGTTGTTCAGCGGTCAGCCGACCGTTTGCGTGATGGCAAAGATTGACTGGCCCGAAGCCTTGGCCTTGGTTTCGCTTGACCTGCTGTCAGAGTCAGAGCGTCACCGGGCACAGGCTTTTCGTGATGAAACGGCCCGGGCAAGTTTTGTTCTCGGCCGCTCTATCACGCGGCGGGTGCTTTCGCTGGTAACGGGGCGCGCCGCTTTGGAAATTGGCATCGTGCTTGACACGCTTGGCAAGCCGGAAGCCAAGGATGCCGGATGGCATTTCAGCATCAGCCACTCTGGCCCATGGGTTGCGGTCGCCTTTTCTCCTGTCGCTGTGGGATGTGATCTTGAACTCGGCCTAAGGCTGGGAACTGATGGCCTTTTGGGCATCGCGGGACAGGTTTTCTGCGATGAAGAATTGGCTGCCCTCGCTTTGCTGGCCGATCAGCCCTTGGCGCAGCGCGCCCTGTTCCTGCAAATCTGGCGGTTCAAGGAGGCTATCCTGAAGGCGGCCGGACTTGGTTTTGCCGGGGCGCCCCGCACCCTTTGCGTGCTGGATGAAACGGGCAACCTGAACCACCACGTCGCATATGGCTGCCGGACCTATGAGGTCACCGTGTTGTCGGGCTCCGCCCTGCCAGAGGTCGCGCTGGCAAAGGTCACTGTTTGCGCGGACCCGAAACCAGCACCAGCAACCCCCCGATAAGGGGCGTCAGCACGATCGAGGCAAAGAGATAGCCGTAAAATCCCATCTTCCGGTTCATGCCCATCACGGCCACGACCAGACACAGGCCAAGATAGATGAAGAAGGGTATGTGCATGTCTGCTTCTCCCACTGAGGCAGGTCAGGGTGGCGATTGCGGTGCGTCCTGAACTTGTTTTTCATAGACAACCTGAGGCTGGCCGCCCAAGGCCGGGTCGAGCTTTTCCACGCGGATCGGCATGTTCGTCACCGCGCCCGTTGGCAGGAAATCAAGCGGCAGACTGCCCAACTTCCAATCCGGCATCGCCCGCAGCGACAATGCAGCTTCAAGGGCTTCGGTCGATCCGGTGCGTTTCCAAGCCTCTGCCATCAGCTTGACCGTGTCATAGCCCAGAACTTCGCTTGACGCGATTTCGCTGGTGGCCGGATCGCTTGGGTCGGGTTTGGGGTCACCATAGGACAGAACATAGATCGTGCCCGCCATGCTGTCTGGCGTGGACTTGACCAGATTGATTGCCTCGTCTTTCAAGCCCGGCAGGCAGAGAACCGCTGCACGAAGATTGCGCTGGCGCATCTGCTGCAAAAGCGCGGCCTCTGCCGGCGAGGTGCCAAGCACAACCACCAGATCAACCTGCATCTGTTCGCGTGTTGCCGTATCGATGAAGCTTGTGATGATCTCGTCAAAGCGGCGCAACTCGGGCGAGTACGAGATGAACCGGCGCACATGGGGCGCGTCAGCCTGATCCTGCGATGAACTCAGGGCAGAGATTTCACCCTTGTAGATCTGGAACAGATCATAGCCATATTCGCTGCGCGGCGAGACGATGACGATGTTGAACAGACCATTCTTGTCGGCAAAGTCGGCAATTGCGGCGGCCACTTCTGCGTCGCTTGGGCTGAGCCGGAAGACAGCCGGAAAGCCATGCTCCGTCAGTTGGGCCAGACGGATCGTCGGCGCAAAATACAAAACCTTGGCGGCATCATAGGTGGCAGATGCCTGAATCGCACCGTCAATGTCGGGATGACCAATCACGCCCGCGATCGACGGATCACGCGCAATCTGCTTTGCCACATCGCCCGCCTGTCCCTTTACATAGGGAAACGGCACGATTTCCACGTTCAAGGCCTTTTCACTGCCATCGGGCAGAAACACCTTGATTGGCGTGGCATTGATCTCGGCGGCCGCGCGGTTCGCGCCAGTCAGAAAGGCATTTTCGTTATCGATCCACGGGACGGCTATACGGGTCGTCACCTCGGCCGAGCGGGCATATTCGCGCCGCGCGCCTGCCAATGAATCCAACCGGAGTGAGGTTTCCCAGAAGTAATAGCCAGCGATCACTCCGACCAAGGCCATGAACGCGGCCAAAGCCTTCCAGCGCACGGCCTTTCGGGAGCCGATCGCAAGGATGACCTGGATCGTCAGAAAGGCGCCAGTCGTCATCAGCAGGAAGTAGACGAGGTAAATCAGCCTGTTATCCACGGTCAGTCTCTCAATCACTGTTCAGGATAACGGGCAGGCCATCCTTGCCATTGCCCATGATGATGACTTTCGAGTTTTCAGACGTCGCGATGTCCTTTGTTGCGCGCACCCCTTCCCAGGTCAAAAGTTCGGGAGTCAGAGTCTTGCTGATGACCTCGTTGTAGGCTGCGTAACTGTCGGCCTCGATCTTCAGCCGCGCTGCCTCGCTTTCGGCGGCCTTCAGACGATAGACATACGAATCTGCGACCTGCTGCTGACGCGCCTTTTCGATGACCGCATCTTGCAAGACCTCTGGCAGAATGATCCGCTGGATCACGACATCGTCGATCTGGAGGTAATTCTGCGCCAGAGCTTCGGATACTTCTGCCACGCTGTCCTGAATGAGATCGCCGCTTCGCGTGTAGAGGCCGGCAGAGTCCAGCCCGCCAAGCGCCTTTCGAACCGCACCTTCGACCTCGGGGATCACCACCTTGGCGGCATAATCCGGGCCGACCCGCTGGTGCAACTTGCCCAGAAGATTGCGGTCCGGCTGAAAGCGGATCGAAATGACGGCGGTGGCCATCAGCCCTTCGCTTGTCAGGATCGGCAAAGACCGTTCAACCTGTTGGACGCGGGTGTCATAGATGTAAAGCTCGTCCCACGGGAAGATGACTTGCAGCCCTTCCCCTCGGACGACATCCGTCACCGTGCCGCCAAAGAAACGACGCCAGTGGACAGCGGCTTCGCCGGGACCGACGGTTATGAATATCTCGGGGATGAAGTAGACGACGAGCGTCACCACAAGAAGAAGTCCCAAGAAACCTTTCGCAGCAAGTCTGCGCATGCGATGCCACCTCAATTGGGGACGGGTTCGGCGGGGCCGAACCCGCGTTCATTTCAAGAAGCAGCCGGTTCAGTGGTTGCCGGTTTTGGTGTCGCCGCAGCTTCTGCCGGATCGGCCTTTCCGCGACGGCTGACGTACTTTGCCGCAGACTTTCCTTTTTCCATCAGATCCTTGAAGGTTTCCTTCGCAGCCTCTGCCTTGAAGTCGTCAACCGTGCCGCCGGATTCGAAGTGGCGACGCATGGTATGACCAACCGCATAGGTCGAGGCGCCCGACAGAATGGATGCCGCGCCTGCACCAACCGTCCAGCCGATTACGGGGATCATCTGGACAAGTGAAAACAGCGGCAGCGCCCCAAAGGCCGGGACGGAACCGCCCAACAGCGACATCAGGACAGTCCGCACACGTGCATCCGAAGCCTCGACGCCATATAGAACGGCCAGCTTGCGGATCATGGTGAACTGGATGGCACCAACGCCGATCAGGTCGATCACGGGGATCGGCACAAGGCCCACGCCCATGGCGCCCAGCATGTGTTTGTCGATCAGAACATCCGCTTCAGCTTTTGGAACCGGGGCCCGTGTCGGGGCGGCGGTTTCAGCGGCTTTTTCGGCGGCGACGGCTTCTGCTTTGCTCATTAGAATTCTCCTTGCTTAAACGGTGTATCAGAGTGCGCTTGGCCCCGGTGTCCGTATTTCCGGTGAGGTTGGCGGCATTCGGCGAGTCGTGTCGTAACTCTTCTTTGGTCAGCTTTCGGGGGCCACGATCCTCCCGTATTCAAGCCTGACGACCATATCGGCATTCCCCAGGAAGTTTTGGTCATGCGTGACCGAGATCACGGCCTTACCCCTGTTGCGCAGGTCTGGAAGCAGCTCGTTATAGAAGACATCGCGGAAGTGCGGGTCCTGTTCTGCCGCCCATTCGTCAAAGATGAACACCGGGCGGTCTTCGACCAGCATCGTGATCAGCGCCAAACGTTTTCGCTGGCCGGTCGAAAGCTTTCGGGTCGAGAAGGTGCCGTTTTCAAAGCGCACCTTGTGCGCTAGCCCCATGCGATCCAGCCAGAGTGTGATCTGCTTGGGATCGGCATTTTCATAGCCGTAGAACCGTTCGAACAGGTGGAAGTCGCTCATGACAAGCGAAAACACACTGCGGAGGCGATTGACCGTATCCGGGCGAACCTGTTCGCCGTTCAGCCAGACACCGTCACATGCACTGGCATAAAGCCCAGTCAGCGACTTGATCAAGGTCGATTTGCCGGACCCGTTGCCCCCGATAATGTACAGCAATTGCCCCGCCCGAAGTGACAGATCGATCGGGCCAAGGGAAAAGCCGTTGCTGCCATCCGGATCCGTGTAGGTATAGGTCAAGCCCCGAAGTTCCAGTGACTGGAACGCCTCGATCGGTGGGGTATTGGCCTGCTGTTCTTCGGCCAATTCGTCAAGCTCGGCTTCCAGCTTGGCCAAGCCCTTCAGCGCGGCATTGGTTCGCCCGACCATCGGGATGATGTCCAGAAAACCGGCCAGATAGCCGATCAGGAACAGCACAACGGCGGTGATTTCCAGAATCTCAACCGAATAGACATTCGAGAACCGTGGGATCAGAAAGACGACGGCCGCAATGACCCAATAGAAGATCGACTGGATCACCATCCGCGCCTGCACCGTGTCGCGGGTGGCTTCGTTCACCAGTTTGCTGTTGACCACGACCAGATCATTATAGGTGCGATGTATCGCAGTGCGGCGTTCGGCGTTCAGCTTGACTTCCATGAACCCGCGCAGCGTTTCAGCCATCATGTGTGACAGGTCGCTGTCTGTAGAGATGATGCGCTCTTGGCCGGTGCGGGCCTGTTCGCGGCTGGAGTGACGATACATCGCCGCCACGGCAAGACCCGCGCCAACGGCCACGAAGGCGGCAGGCGACAGATACAGAAGATAGATCGCACAGAAGACCAGCATGAACATGGATTGCAGGCCATAGACGATCACATCGGATGCCTGCACGACATGGCCGATGTTGCGGGCGCTGGACGCGATAATGTCGGTGTTTCGCATCCGCTCCAGCCGGTCAAGCCGGACAAACAGCAGCTTTTCCATCAGGCGCACGCGCTGCCGGGCCATGGCCGCATCAAACAGCTCTTTTCCGGCCACCTCTGCCTTCACCTTGGTCACACCAAAGATCACCAGCACCAACAGAAACAGAATGAATTCACGCGTGGCGGCGTTGCTTGAATACACCGCCGATGCGCCGGCGTTGATCAGCGCAACCAGCGCAGCATTGGAGGCACCCGACAACATCGAAAGCGTCAGGATCAACCGCAGTCGCGGCTCGGATTCCTTGCGAAGCAGGTCAATCAGCTGCATGTCAGCGCCTTTTCGCAAACGTCATGGCGCTTCATGCCTGTCCCCCGGACCAGAACATCCCGGCTGCGGCCTGAGTGTCGATCCGGTCTAGCAAGGCCATGTCGATCTGCCCGACGTGCTCGACAATGTGTGGAACGCCATCCTCAAGCATGCCGGTGCGTTGCCACCCCCAATCCGTGCGCGCCGGAACACCGACAAAGCACGCTCCCTGCTCGCGGGCATGGCGCGCGACAAAATTCACGTCGTCGATAAACACGGCGCTGTCAGGCGAAACCTTGGCGATATCCTGCACGATTTCACGAACACCGGGCCGGAAATCATTCGTGCAGACATAGGCATCGAAGACATCGGCGTGGCTGCCAAGTTCGCGGCGCATATAGTCCTCGTCAAGACCACCATAACAGATCAGCTGAACCCCCAGATCACCGAGCATCTGCATGAAGCCCGCAGCCCCTTCTGACAGGGCGATTGGATTTTCCTGCAAGAACGCGGCCCGAAACGCAAAGTAATCGGCGATCATTTCCTCATGTGTCTTGCCCTTCAAGGACTCGGGCGGATTCTCTCCGAAGCAAGACATGAAATAGCGTGTCGCTTCCTTGCGATTGCGCGAGAACATGTTGTCCTCCATCTCGCGTGAATAGGTCAGGCCGCCAAACGCGCAACTTTGCCTGAGCAATGGCGCGAAACTGTCTGTCAGCAAGGGACCGTCCAGATCGACCGCGATCAGTTTGATGTGTTTCATGTCCCGTCCCTAGTCCCGTTTTCCGGTCATTTGTTGTGACCACGCACGATGAAGTTCCTGCGTGATCTGTGTTGCCGACGTGGCAAAGCGGCCGATGCGCGTCGTTCCGGCCGGATCGTAGATTTCACCTTGCACTGCCAAAAGTGCCGCACCGCCAACGATCATCGAACCATCTGTATTGGCGCGGAATTCCACCGCTTCGTCCCGCCAGACAGGTCTGTCAAGGACGACCTCCATGTGGCGAAGCAATCCCAGACGATCCTTGCCGCCAGTCGCGGATTCTTCGGTGGAAATGGCCCGCATCACTTGGCGTGCCGCCTCAAGAAGAACGATGCCGTCCCGTGCCGGGCCAACAAAGTCGTTGTAGAATCCTGCCTTGGCCGCAACGCTCAGGCGGGCTTTCAGGGTCTTTCCGTCTGTCTCCAGACCGGCCAGCAAGACGTTGTCCGCATTCGACTTGTTCACCCGGCTTTTGCGGACACGCCGACCGTCTGCAGGCTCTTGCGTCTGGTCACCGCTCTGTGGCGGGGCCGGTCCATCCATCGTGCCAAAGACCATCTGACCATTGGCCACGACCACCCCAGCCTGCCTGACCTCACCGCGGTATCCATGCACCCGCGCAGGATCAGGACGCACCGAGATCTCTGCCATTTGTTTGGCACAGATGGCCGGAAAATCAAAGCGCAACTGCCGGAGGAAGACAGAGGCTCGTGGGTCGCTGTGGTGTTGGCAAAGCTCTGTCGCACGCCCCAATTGGCAGATCGCCTCGGCCAGTTGCAGCCCCGAGACGTGGTCCAGTGGATGGTCGAAAAACAAGGGATGCGTTTCGTCGATGACCAATCGCGCCGTGGACCTGACCGCCTTGCCAAGCAGCAGCATCGGACGCGCCACAACGATGTTCGCCGGATTCTTTTTCTGACCCTGAGCGTACAGGTCCAGATGCAGGATTTCCGGCTTTTCCAATCCGCTCGCCTGCGGCTCACCTTCGGCAATCGCCATCAAAGCGCGCAGGTTGTTGGCCTGCAGCATCCGGTCAGCCTTTTCCGCAAGCTTCAGGCCCGGCATCGCCGCGGTCAGGCGGCTGACCACGGTCATGATGCCGATGCTGTCAAAGCCAAGCTCGGCAAAGGCTGCGTCAAGCTCGATCGCATCTGTCGAAAGCCCGCGATACTCTGCCGCAATCTTCAGAAGCGTCGCTTCAAGACCACCCTCCTCGGCTACCGGCACCGCAACAGGGGCGATCTCAACCGTCGCCGCCGGAACGGCGCCCACCCAGTAGGCTTTGCATTCAAAGGGATAGGTCGGCAAACACAACTTGCGCGACGGCACGGTGCGGAAGGCAGTCCAATCAATCGGGCTGCCTTCCACCCAAGCTTCGCTGGCACGGTCAAGATCGCGCATCCGCGCCCATTCCGCCGCAAGCAGACGCAGTTCGTCGGCACGCAGGAACGCCGGTTTACCCCGGCTTTGCCCGACGCGAACGTTTGCCCCTGCCGGTGACATCGGACCATTAAGCCATGCCCGCAGCGACACCACGAGGTGTTCCACGTCGCGCACCACGACAGCCAGCCGATAGACCATGGCATCACGCCCGTCCTGAAGCGTTACGGCGATCCGCGCCAGCAAGCCAACTTCCGTCAGCGCCCCCGGCCTTGCCGCGATCCAACGACACAGGTTTTCGGCCTGTGTCCGCAAGGCCGTTTCGCTGGTCGCAGACAAGAGGATCGCCTGTGGCGCAAGATCAATCTCCGCATCGCGCGGCAAGTCTGGCGGACCTTCCAGCAGCACATGGGCGTTCACCCCGCCAAAGCCGAAGGAACTGATCCCGGCCCGCAGGGGAAGTGGCCGCCCTTCGGCATCTGTCGGCGCCCATTCTTCCGTACCTTGGGCAAGCCGGAATGGGCTTCCTTCAAGCTTCAGCAACGGATTGACGTTGTGGCAATGCAGGTTCCCCACAATGCTTCGGTGACGCATCTGCAGCAGCACCTTGATCAGTCCGGTCACGCCTGCCGCCATCTCCAGATGGCCCACATGCGTTTTCACCGCGCCAATCGCACAGAACTCTGGTCGCAGATCAGTATCCTTGCGTGCCGCTTCAAAGGCCGACTTCAGCCCTTCGATCTCGATCGGGTCGCCGAGTGCGGTGCCGGTACCATGCGCCTCGATGAACGAGATGGTTGCGGGGTCAATGCCCGCACGGTCAATCACCTCATGGATCAGCGCCGCCTGCGATTGCGGGTTGGGCGCGGTCAGCGAAACCGCCCGGCCCGCATGGCGCACACCTGTGCCACGGATCACGCCGAGAATTTCGTTGCCGTCCCGCAAAGCATCGTTCAGTCGCCGCACAACGACCACGCCAATGCCTTCGCCCCGGACATAGCCGTTTGCATCCTTGTCAAAGGTTTTGCAGCGGCCATCGGGGCTGAGCATGCCGGCAGCGGAAAAGGCGACGTGCAGGTCTTCATTCGGCATGGCGTTTACGCCGCCCGCAATAATCATGTCGCACACGCCGCTTCGCAGATCCTCGACCCCGCGATGCAAGGCGACAAGGCTGCTGGAACAGGCTGTCTCGCAAGGTTCGCTTGGCCCGTGCAGATCGAGCATGTGGCTGATGCGGTTCAGCCCCATCGACACCACATTCCCCATCACCCAACGCGGGTCGATGCTGCGGCCAGCGCGTCCCACCATCATCGCGTAGGAGGCCGAGGCCATCCCCATGTAGAGCCCGGTTTTCGACCCTCCCAGCCCGCGTGGCGCGTAGCCAGCCGATTCCAGCGCCGACCAGACATGCATCATCATCAGCCGCTGCTGCGGGTCCATGATTTCAACTTCGGCGCTGGAAAGGCCAAAGAAAGCAGGGTCGAAATCCGCCAGACCATCGATAAAGCCGCCCCAATGGATATTGGTTCGCCCCGGTGTCAAGCGTGGGTCGCCATCAATCCGCTTCCAGTCCCACCGCCATTCCGGCGGGCGGGTGATGACATCTTTGCCCTGCAACATGTTTTGCCACAGGCTGTCAGGATCGGCAGCCCCCGGAAATGTGCCGCTCATCCCGACGATGGCAAAGCCGTCTGCCATCTGTGGCATCGGCGGGTCTAGGGCCCGCGCTGCACTGGCGGAAATCACGGGCGCGGCAACCTGTTGCACGGGTGCTTCGGGCAGGTCGCGGGCCAAACGCGCCGCCAAGGCCGCAACGCTGGGCAGACCATAAAACTCATGCGGGTCAAGACTCACGCCAAAGCGTGACTGCAGGCGCGCGGCAAATTCGGCATAGCTGACGCTGTCAAAGCCGAACTCTGCCAAGGCGGCTTCGGGATCAAAATCTGCGGCCGACATATGCACCAGATCGGCCATGATCTCCAACAACGGGGTCAAAATCCCTGTGCCGGAACCATCGCTGGTCGGTGCTGGCGCAACCTTGGGCCTCAGATCCACGGGTGCGGGCGTCGCAATCGCGGTCTGCGGCCCCGGTGCAAAGCGCCGCAAGATCGCGCCAACCGTTGCACATTCGTAAAGCGCCACCGGAGAAACTTCGGTCGCAAGCAGCACCGAAAGTTGCCCAGCCAACTCGGCAAAGGTGATCGAGTCCAGTCCGATTTCAGCAAATGGCGTGTCTGCCGTCAGGTCTGACGGGGCCAGATGCAAAATGCCTGCAACCTTGCTCAGAACAGCATCCTGCAAAGCCGGCACAGGGGCCAAAGGTGCCGGGGCAACCACTTCTGCTTTTTGCAGCGGCGCCAGTCGCACCGAAAGCGCCGCAATCGTTGGGTTGTCAAAGAAGATCGTCGGGGCGATGTCGAACCCAAGATCGTGCGACAGGCGGCTGCTAAGTTCATGAAAGGTAATGGAGTCGAGGCCGAAGTCGACGAAACTCGTCCCCGGGTCTATGTCCTTCAGGTCAATGTGGGTCAGGTCCGCCACCACTTCACTGACGCGCCGCATCAAGGTGGCTTCGGATTTCCCTGTTTCTGCCTTGCGCTGCTGCGGTGTCGATCTGCGACCTTTGCCAGTGCCCGACGGTCCGGCGCCAACCCGCGCGGCAAGGAACCCGCGCAGATCAACCAGAACCGTTCCATCAGGCGCGCAAATCGCGATATCGGTCATGCGCCCCCCCGTCTCGGGGGCTTGTTGCGCCAGAACAAACACATCTGTCCCGATCCGATCAAAGATGTCGATCGTGCTGATCTTGACCGGAACCATCAGATTGGCGGACGCACCCTGCATCAGGGTAAAGCCAAGCGTGGACTGCAACGCCGCATCAAAGAGATTGGGCGGCAAGGACAAGCGCGCTTCGGCACGATCCGCCGACCAGACCTGCAGCAGTCGGGTCAGGACAAACCCCTCGCCCGCTTCGGCCCGTTCGATCAGCCGGAAACCCGGACCATAATCCAGCCCCATGCGCCCAAAGAGGTCATAGAAATCATCCCCCTTCAATTGGGCGGTCACGCGGGCCTGATAGGTGGCAAGATCCACACGCCGCTGCCGAGAGGCCATGGTTTGCGTCACAAGCCCACGTGCATGCACGCCAGACGCGCTTTCTATGGTAAAAATTGCGCGGTCAGGGCCTTTGTCCGACAGGCGCAACTGGAGTGGCGGTGAAAGATCAGCCGCGCGTGCCATACGCTCAAAGCCGAGATCGCGGATCGACAGAACAGCAGAACCGAAATGATCAGTCGCCGCCGCATGCACCATGGCCGCATAGGCAGTGCCGGGAAGAACGGCATCGCCCTGAACGCGATGGTCCTGCACAAAGGACGCAGTGGCATCGAACAAGGCTGAATATACCGCGCCATCGGCAAACCGTTGCGGCGACAAAGCCATCAAACCGCGATCCGCCAATACAGGTACCACCGGCGGGGCCTTGATCGGCTTCGGGTTTGCCAGACTGGCTGGCTGTGCAGGTGCTTCGGCAAACCAGCACCGCCGCATGTCCATCGCCGTCGGCGGTAGCGCAAGGCGCAACAGGCCAGCCGGACGGTCTGGCCAATGCACGGCACGGCCCGCCACCCAGTCGCGCGCCATCTGGTCGGGCGAAGTCTGGGGTGCAGTCACACCAAGGTCAGCAGGGCCACGGGCAACTCCGGTCAACACTTTGGTCGACGCACCCGTGCCAGCCACCACCTTTGACAACTCTTGGCGCAGTTCGGCAATTGATCCGACGACAAGGGCAAGGCGGTGCCGCAAGGCATTGCGTCCCTGCTGCAGCGTTGCCGCCAGATGGTCGAGTGCCGGCTCTGTCGTCTGCGACTGCAGCCAATCCAGCAGCTGCGCCGCCGTTGCGGTCAATGCGGCGGACGATTGGGCCGACAATACAATCACTTCAGGCCCAACGTCGGAAGGTGCGCCTGGCAACCGATATGGTGCTTCGTCGATCACGGCATGTGCATTGACACCCCCGAACCCGAACGAACTGATCCCGGCCCGTCGCGGCAGTGCTTTGCCTTCGTCATCTGCCAATCGATCCCAAGGTGCAGCTTGGTCTACCAGACGGAAGGGTGTTCCATCCAGTTTGATCGCCGGATTTATGCGGGTGCGGTTTGCATCCGGGATCAGAATACCGTGCCGCATTTGCAAGAGCAGCTTGATCAATCCCGCGATTCCAGCAGCAACCTCACTATGCCCGATCCAGCTTTTCACGCTGGAAAGCGCGATCTGGCCGTTCTGTGGCCCATCGCCGCCATGGCGAGAAACCGCAATCTCAAAACCGCGCTTCAGGCCCTCCACCTCGATCGGGTCGCCAACCACGGTGCCGGTGCCATGTGTCTCCACGGCCGTAAGGGTCGCTGGGTCCAGACCCGAAGCAACCAGCACATCCGAAACAAGCCGCGCTTGGGCCGGCGCATTTGGCGCAAACAGCGAAACGCCGCGACCGCCATGGTTGACGCCGGTTGCCCGGATGACGCCATAGATCGGCAAACCCTCGCGCCGGGCGTCGCGCAGACGCCGCAACATCAGGACCGCCACGCCTTCACTGCGGACATAACCATTGGCATCGGCAGCAAAGCTGCGGCATTGGCCGTCCGGGCTTAGCATCCCCGAACGGGCAAAACTGATGTGGGCATGCGGCATCATCATGGTGTTGACGGCCCCAACCAAGGCCGCATCGCAGCCCCCTCGGATCGCCTCGACAGCGCGATGCAAAGCAACAAGCGCACTGGAACATGCCGTCTCTACCGGTTCGCTTGGCCCCGCCAGATTAAGGAAGTGGCTGATGCGATTTGGTCCCAGCGAACCGACAAGCCCGGACGCGCTTTGCTGTTGCAACACGATCCCGGCCTCGCGCGCCATGGCGGCATATTCGCTGGCGGCCGTCGCCATGAACACGGCGGTGTTGCTGCCCGAAAGCGAAGCCGGTGCGGTGCCCGAGTCTTCGATGGCACGCCATGCATGCGTCAGCAAAAGCCGCTGATGGGGGTCCATCATTTCGGCCTCTCGCGGAGAGATGCCAAAGAACAGCGGATCAAAACTGGCGATGTCCTCAAGGAACCCGCCCCAACGGATATCTGTCTTGCCCTCTTGTGTCTTTGGGTCGCCCACCAGGGAACGCCAGTCCCACCGGTCTGCCGGGATTTCGCCAATGACCGGGCGCCCGTTGATCAGGTTATCCCAGAACGTGGCAATATCGGGCGCGCCGGGGAAAGCCCCGCTCATGCCGACAACAGCCACTGCATCGTCTGGCTCTGTGGTTTGAGCAAAAGGCGCGGGTTGTTCGGCCTGATCATGGCCATCCACAGGAACCGCCTGCACTTCTGGCTGCGGGCCAAGGTCTGCCGCATCAGTGGCAAGTTGACGGCTGATCTGGCGCAGGGTGCCAAAGCTGTAGAACAGCGATGGGCTGACGGGTATGCCAAGCCGCGCCGTGCATTGATCTGCCAGATCCGAAAGGGCAATCGAGTCAAACCCATAATCGGCAAGTTCGGCGTCCAGTTGCACCTCGTCCAGCGGTACGCGCAGAACCCCGGCCACAAGCTCTGTAAGAACGGCCGCAAAGCGTGTAGTGCCAACAGGTTGGGCTGTCTTTATTGCAGCCGCCGCAACAGGAACATTGTGCCGACTGGCGTTTGACCAGCGGGCGCTGCCACCGTCCAGCGTGTCGGCAATCCGGTCGGGGTCACCGAAGGCAACCAGAACCTGTGGCTCTGCGACAGTCAGGCATCGCCACATCGCGGAAAGGCCATCGGCGCTTGGCATGGGTGACAACCGATATCCCTCACGCATTGCGGCCAAGGTCCCGTCCGGCACGGTCATGCCACCTTCGGCCCAAAGCGGCCAGTTCAAGGAAAGCGTCCGCCCCTGTCCACGGCGCATCGCTGCAAAACCGTCAAGCCAAGCATTGCCAAAGGCATAGTCCGCCTGCCCGACATTGCCCGTGACACCAGCAAGGGACGAACACAGCACAAAGGCAGACAAGGGATCATTCCGGGTCGCCAGATCAAGCGCCAGTGTGCCCGCTGTTTTGGTGGCAACGACCCTTTTCGCATCGGCTGGCGATTTTGCCATCAACATGCCGTCGCACAAGACACCGGCCGCATGGATCACCATCTCGACAGGCCCGTGGGAAGCGCGCGCTGCCGAGATGACGGCCGCCACAGTATTCGCGTCTGTGATGTCAACCGCCGCATAAGAAAGACTGCGCCCGCCGATCTGGTGCAACTGCGCCTCAAGTGCGGCGTCACGCGCCCGCCGCCCCAACAGCAGGATCGGTGTATCAGGGCTGCGCTTGGCAATGTCGGCGGCAAAGATCTGGCCTAAGCCACCCATGCCGCCGCTGATCACAACCAACCCTTTGGGCAAGGCCGCGGACGCGGGCGGCAGCGACAACGTTTCAAGGTGGCGCACAAAGCGCCCCTCCGCGCCCAAACGAATGACACTGTCCCCTGTCGCGGCCTGTTCTGTCAGTATTTGCTCAGGCGCAGCAGATCCAAGCGGCAGATCAATCTGGATGACCTGCGTGGCAAGCTGGCGGCGTTCTTGGCGCATGGTGCCCGCAAATGCAGCGATGGCGGGCAAAAGCGCCCCTGCATCAGCAGGTAGGGCGAACTGAACAAGACGGGGCATCCGCGCACGCGCCATCACAGGTCGAAGTCGTGCCACAAGCTGTTCGGCCACCTGCTCTGGCTCGGCAACTGCAATTGACAGACATGTTTCACCGTCAGGCTTCAGCCGTCCGGTCAGGTCCACAATCAGGCGGTCCTGCGACGTCAGCGCTCCGCCCAGACGGGCCGTCGGGGTATCGACCCGCGACCAGACCGGACGGAAAAGCGCCAATTCACCGGTTGGCAGCGGGGCAGCATGTCCCGGCTCGGCTGGCCGCGTTGTGATGACCTCTGCGGCCTTCCGCGGCACCCCCCAATAGGATTTGCGTGCAAAAGGATACAGCGGCAGACGCACGCGATGCGGCGGCGTTGGATAGAACTGGGTCCAATCCACACGCTCACCAGCCAGCCAACGCCGCAGGCACTGTGGCACCGGGGCATCGCCCGTGGCGACGGCAGGTCTGCCCTGCGCCAGCCCCCGAAGGGCGGACACAGCCTCGTCAAAGGATGACACGATGACCCCTGCCCGCACCGGCAGCGAACGCCGTCCGGTCTGCAGAGTATAGGCGACCGCGGCAAGGGATGGCCGCTCTTGCACGATCCGGTCAGCCAAAGCCGCCGCCATCTGCGCAATCTGTTCGGACCCACGCGCCGAAAGGATCAAGGCAAATGGGCCCGTGTCGCCCGTTTGCGGGCGGGCTTCTTGTGGGGCCTGTTCAAGAACCAGATGGGCGTTGCTGCCCCCTGCGCCAAAGGAACTGATCCCGGCAAACAACCGACCTCCGGGAGCGGTCCATGGCGTTATGGCCTGATCCACGGCGAACCCGGTGCCCTCGATCCCAAGACCGGGGTTCAGGTTCACGGAATGCAGACTTGGCACACGCATCCGGTGCTGCATCTGCAAGATGACCTTGGTCAGCCCGGCCACGCCTGCCGCGCTTTCGCAATGGCCGATGTTGGACTTGACCGATCCCAGTGCAAGCCTTTGTCCGGCGCCGAAAACCCGCTTCAGCCCCGCAATTTCAATCGGGTCACCCAAGGCGGTGCCGGTGCCATGGCATTCGACATAGCTGATTGCCGCAGGGTCAACCCCACCATCTGCCAAGGCATCACGGATCGTGGCTGACTGTGCCACGGGGTCGGGCACGGTATAGCCATTTGATCGCCCGCCGTGATTGACGGCAGTTCCGCGGATGACCGCACAGACCGGATCGCCATCAGCCAGTGCTTGCGCCAACGGCTTGAGAACGACCGCGCCCACGCCTTCGGAGGGAACATATCCGGTTCCCCCCGCCCCAAAACTGCGGCAGCGCCCGTCAGTGGCTTCAAACCCGCCATGCGCCATCATCAGATACTTGTTGGGGTGCAAGGACAGGTTCACGCCACCGGCAATTGCCGCGCTGCACTCGCCAGCCCTGATCGCGCGGACAGCCAGATGGATGGCGGTCAGCGATGAGGCACACATGGTATCCACGGCCATGCTGGGGCCTTGGAAATCAAACAGATAGGACACGCGATTGGCGATAGAGGCAGGGCTTGCCGACAGGGCAGCAGGTCGCCCCATCGCCGTTTCTTCGGCACCAATCAGCTGATACTCAGCGTACATCACACCGACAAACACGCCGACCTTGCCCTTTTGCGACAGCGATTCCGGGCAATGCCCGGCATCTTCCAAAGCATGCCATGCCGTTTCGACGAAAAGCCGCTCTTGCGGATCGGAAAGGTCGGCATCCTTGGGCAAGATGCCAAAGAAGGCCGCGTCGAACAGATCGATACCTTTCAGAAAGCCACCCCAGCGGCTGCGGGTCTTTCCAGCGGCCTTTGTGGTCGAGAAAAAGCGGTCATGGTCCCAGCGTTCGGCCGGAATGGTCGAGATGCAGTCCCGCCCTGTCGTCAGCACCTGCCAGAAATCTTCAATCGTCTCAGCCTCGGGATAGCGTCCGGCCAGACCGATGATCGCAATGGCATCGTCTGCCGCCACTTTTGCTGGTTCGGCGGGTGTCAGCGCTGGCCGAGTATCACCAAACGTTTGCCCAAGATGGGCGGCGAGGGTGTTCAGGCTGCGGTATTCATAGAACAGTGTTTTGGGAAGCGGGCCGAACACTGCCTCCAGTTGTTCGGTCGCGCGCATGATCATGACCGAGTCCATCCCGTAGCCATCAAGCGGGGCATCCGGGTCCAGCTTGACTGGCGCAATCCCCAATGTCTGACCAACAGCATTGCGCAGCAGATCCAGCGCAGAATTTGGTGCGCCAGAAACTGGGGCGGGCAAGGCAACCACTTGGGCTGCGGGGGTTTCGGTTGCGTGTTCAGCCAGCCAATAGGAGTCGGTGGCAAAGGGATAACCGGGCAGCGCAACCCGGCGGACCGACTGGCCCGTCCAGAGTGATGACCAGTCCACAACACCACCGCCAAGCCACGCCTGCGCCATGGGATCTGTCACACCATTTGGCATGGCATCGCCTTCTGCCAGAAATCCGCGCAAGGCCGTGGCAAGCGATGGCAGGTCCGAAACCTCGCATAGCCACCGCAGCGGCTGGGCATCACGGCCGGTTTGCAAGGTAAAGGCAACGTCGGCCAGTCGCACCGGCGTGGCGGAAGAGATCCGGTCCAACAGGCCGCGCGCCAAAGTCTGCAACTGACCTTTGCTGCGGGCCGAAAGTGGCACGATCCAGTGGCCCGTGGTTTCGGGCAGGGGCTGCTGCGGTGGCGCTTCGGCGATCACCAGATGTGCATTCGCCCCGCCTGCACCGAACGAGCTTAGTCCCGCCAGCCGTTCCTGCCCCGGTTCCGCGATCCACGGCTCCGCGGCCCGCGGGAAATGCAGGCCGCAGTCATCCAAATCAATCTCTGGATTGATATGCGCAAGGTACGGCACGGGCGCGAGTTTGCGGTTTTGCATCTGGGCAATGATCTTGAAGAGACCCGCCATGGCCGCCGCACTTTCGGTGTGGCCGATGTTCGCCTTGATCGAACTGACGGCGCAGCGTGTTCCCGTGCCAAGCGCACGGCGCAGGCCCTCGAACTCGATGGGGTCGCCAAGGCGGGTTCCGGTTCCATGGGCCTCGATCAGCCCGATCCGGTCAGGTGCTGCGCCGGCATCAGCCAGAGCTTGCGCAATCACCTCGGCATGTGCAGCAGGACTTGGCGCCGTATAGCTGCTTGAGCGTCCGCCACTGTTCATCGCGCCACCCCTCAGGATGGCTTCGATCCGGTCGCCATCGGCCAAGGCACGGTCAAGCGTCTTGAGGACGACCACCCCTGCCCCTTCGCCCGACAACATACCGTCGGCCTCGGCCGCAAACGGCAACAGGCGCCCCT
The DNA here is from genome assembly GCA_027484145.1 of Rhodobacter sp. Lineage (GTDB taxonomy): Bacteria > Pseudomonadota > Alphaproteobacteria > Rhodobacterales > Rhodobacteraceae > Pseudotabrizicola. The sequence continues at coordinate 36,912 of JAIXUH010000014.1, read as the reverse complement.
GCCGCGATTGTATGCCCAAGGCCGCGAGATTCCCCAGATGGCGGGGATGGGCGATCACGTTGACGCCCCCGGCAATGGCCACGTCGCACCGACCAGCCCGCAGCATGTCAAGCGCCAGCACAAGCGCTGCGCCCGACGAAGAACAAGCCGTATCGCAAGAGAGGCTTGGCCCCTTGAAATCGAACAGGAACGAAAGTCGGTTGGCCACTGACCAGAAGGCAGCCCGCGTTGGGTAATGCGCGTTCATCACCCCCGCCAGCACGGCGACCCTGCCGTTACGCGACAGGGCTTGGGGGGCATAGCCTGCATTTTCAATCGCATGATAGGCCGTTTGCAGGAAGATCCGCTCTTGCGGGTCCATCTGCAACGCCTCGGCGGGGGAAATGGCAAAGAACAATGGATCGAACTGGTCAGCCCCATCCATATATCCGGCGGGTTGCGGATCGCGCGATGGCCACGCCCTGCCATCCTGTGGCGCCGGTCGGAACAGGATTTCCCCGGTCTGAATGGCGTTCCACAGGGCGTCCAGGTCGCGACAGCGGGCGAACTGTCCCGCAAGGCCGATGATGGCCACATCGCGGGAGATTGCGCGGCGTGGCACGACGACAGGCGCTGCCAACACCGCAGGGACGGTGTCTGTAACGGCGGCTGACGCTGATACAGATGCCAGCCGAGCGACGGCTTCGGGCTGGGTCCGGGCCAGATGGTCAGACAGCCGTGCCACCGTGTTGCACTCGAACAAGACGGTCGAGGTGATCTTCGGGAAATCGGGGCGCAAGGCATCCACTATCTGCAAGACAAGGATCGAGTCGACGCCATAGCGTTCGAACGCGGCGTCATCTTCGATCTTTTTCGCGTCCACTTCGATTGCGGCGGCAAACTTCGCGCGCAGATGGCCGCGCAAGTCAAAGCTGGCCACGGGGGCAAAAGAGGCCGCCACGGTTACGGGCGCAGGCTGGAACGGCTGCGGCACAAGGGTGGTTTGTGCCGCAATGGGTGCAGGTGGCTGAACGGCGTCCACCTGATCGGACAGAATAGCGCCATCGCTTTGGCCAACAAAAACCTGTTGGGTCAAGACTTCGGCCTCGGGGCAAAGCCGGGCCACAGAACGGAACCCTGCCATCGACAGCACCGTGCGCCACCGGGACGATGCCAGGGCCGGGGTCCCTTGCAGACGCATCTGCCCATCGTCATAGGCCCACCACCCATCCAACAGCCCAAAGGTCAGATGGCTGAACAGCGATTTGCAGACCAGTTCGTTGATCAGGACCAGACCATTCTGCCTGAGCATCGCCTTGGTGTGGGCAAGGCTTTGCAGGATATCTCTTGTAGCGTGCAGCACATTCGTGGCCACCGCGATGTCATAGCAGCCAACGTCCATTCCCTGAGCCTGTGGCGGCTTTGAGACGTCAAAAATGCGGGTCTGCAGATAAGGTGCCTGCTGAAGGTAATTCTGCTTTGCGCTGATCAAGAAGGCCTTGGACAGGTCTGTGAACAGATATTCGCCAATGTTCGCTGCATAAGGCGCCAGCCGCCGGAACAACACGCGGGCGGTGCCGCCTGTGCCTGCGCCAACCTCGACCAGACGCAGGCGAACCTGCGGGTCCTGTGCGATCCGGGCCCGCACGGCAGCCTCGACCGCATCGGCCAGCAGGTCATTGAAGAAATCGGCAACGCTGTTGCCGTGATACACGCCGTTGACCAGATCAAACCGGCCATCCGGGAACATGAACTGGGTTGCCGGAGCACGGCCTTGCAAGATGTCTGGCAAACCGCGCAGCATGGCTTCGGCCAGCCGAACATGATCGCGAAGGTCAGGTTCGTGCATCACGGCCGATGTGGCCGCTGACCAGCGCGACAAGGCTGCATCCAGCGGCAGCGCGGGGCGACCGGCGCGGCCATCGGCTGTCAGGTATCCGGCCTGCACCAGAACGCGCGCGGTTTCATCCCACCACTTGGCAAAGATACTGGACAACCCCTTCACATGCGTCCGGGCTTGCGGATCAAGCAGACCTGCCCCAGCCACGCAGGCGGCAAGGATATCGGTCATTTCCGGGTCAAAACGGTCCATCTGTGCGCCAAGCCGCGCATGGATGGGCCGCCAGCGGTCTGACGCATCGGGCAAGTCAAGACCGGGCAGCAAGGCCGGGGCCGTACCTTGGGCCAGCACAGTGCCCGGACGTGCATTTTCCGGCAGGACATCACGTTCCATCGTCACTTTTGCCCCTGCCTCAAGCTCTGCAATGGCCATTTGGCTAGGACCGCCGACGATCAGCGCATCCAAGGCGGCAAAGGCGCGTCCGGCGTTCAGGCCAAGCTGGCCAAAACGCTGCATCCGGCGTCGGTGCTCTTCGGTGGCGACAATCCCTTCGTCAGCCCAATAGCCCCAGTTCACCACTTTGATCGGCAAACCGCGGCGGTTGGCCTGCTGAAGGGCGAAACTGTCGGCAAAGGTGCAGGCGGCGGCGTAATTCCCCTGCCCCGGCATCCGTGCAAACGACTGCAGCGACGAGAACACGAGTCCGAATTCGCGCATGTCACCGCCAAAGACGGCAATCATGTTGTCCAGCGTATCCAGCTTTGCCGAAAGAGCTCGCTCCATCCGCGCCCCGTCCATTCCCGCCAAGCCGCCGTCAGCAAGGGCGATGGCCGAGTGCACAACGCCGTCAATCCGGCCAAACCGTGCAAGGATGTTGGCGCGGGCCGATGCCAGTGCGGCGGCATCACGCGCATCCGCCTGCAGGTAAAGGGGACGCGGCCCGATCAGGGAAAGTCTGTCAAGGTGGCCCGAAATCACGGAATCAAGTGGTGAACGGCCGAGCCAGACCAATTGCGAGTGCGCATGGCGCAAGACATGTTCGCCCCATTGCCGCGCCACGCCGCCTGCGCCGCCGATGACAACATAGACCGAACCGTCACGATAGGGCGCTGAGGCGGAAGGCAGGCGTGCCAACCGTTGCAACCCTTGCTCTAGCCAAACGCCATCGCGGCGCAGCAAGACGCGTCTGTCTGGCAGGCTTTCGGGTATCACACCATGCGCGGTGTCCAGATCGGCCATACGGACCGCCCAAGACTGGTATTCGCGCCCCAAAGCGCCGAAGAGCCCCGGCAGCGACGCACCATAGCCGGTGGATGGGGTATCAGCACTGTGCAGGGCCTGATCGCTCAGCACTGTCCATGAAACCTTCCGCGCCTCGCCATCAGCCGCAAGAACCGCCTGCACAAGCCCAAGGACCTGCGCCAGCAATGCCTTTTCCGCAGCAATCAAAGGCACCGGCGTCCCGGACACCCAAAGCGCAAAGCGGTCACAGCGCGCCCAAGTTGCTGCCTGTGACAATGGTGCCCGAGCGACGCCCGGCCAAAGCTCTGGCGGCACCTGGCCATTGTCTGGATAAAACACGATCTCGGGCGGCAAAACAGCGGCGGCGGCATCGCAATTGGCCGGCATCCAGACCGGGATCAAGGCAAAGGTTGTTTGCGCGGCAGAGGTCTTGCCAGCTGGCTCGTTGCGCAGCGGAATGGGTCGCGCCGTCACGCCGCGCAGGCAAATCGCCACGCGCCCGTCGGGCAACAGAAAATCGATGTCCAGACCGCCAAGCGTTCCAGAACCCATCTCACGCGGTGCAATCAGATGCGCGGTCATTCGTTCGATCGCGGGAAGGATCAGGATGATTTCCTCAACCGAAAAAGGCATCGTCGTGGCTGCGCCATCGGCAAAGACGGCCGCAGCCTGAACGGCACTGTCCAGCATGACGGGCGAAAGCGGTTGCACCGCACCCGACGGGGCGGCAAGTTCTGCCAGCGCCGTTTTACCCGACCGCTCCAGCGACATCAGCGCTTGCATCGACGGGCCGTGGACGATGCCGCCTGCAACCAGGCTGTTGCGAATGCGGTCGGTCGACATCGCTACGCCATGCTCTGCCCTGATCGCAGTTGGTGGCTCAAACACCTGCCGCAAGACCTGTGCCTGTGCCAGAATGGCCTGCCCCGAGGACACCGTCACACGCATAGCGCCGCTGGGGTCTTCGGAGCTGAACTCAAGACGCAGATCATCCAGCAGCGACGTATCGATGGCGCGCAGCCAGCATAGGTCACGGATAGTCAAACGCGAAATCTCGGTGCCATCCATCAACGAAACCGCCTGCCGGATCACCTCGGGCAGGGCAAAGCCGGGCAGGACTGGTACACCGCCTACATGATGGTCGCGCAACAAGGGGCTTTGTGCGGTCAGATCAAGAGCAAACGCGCGACCCTTTAGCCAACGCAGCCCAAAAGCCGGTTCTGGTTGCGGGGCGGCGTCTGCGACCCAATAGCTTTGGCGTTCGAACACGGCACCCGGCAGGGCGATCCGGCGCGGCCGATCCTGCGCGAACAGCATCTGCCATTGTGGCACGACCCCAGCGACAAAGGCCGCAAGCGTGGCTGCATGGTTCGACGCTGCCGCTATTGGGGCCCGGCCAGAAAGCCAATCGCGCAGTTGTGCCAAAAGATCCGCCGGACTGCGCGCCTCAAACCCGCGGCGATGCTCAAAATGCATCCGGCCTGCCATCAGCGTAAAGGCGACATCGCCCAGCACAGCATCGGGGTTGCTTGCTATCCAGTCCGCCAGATCGCGCACCACGGCCTGAAGTGAGCCAGTCGAACGCGCCGAAATCAGCACCGGATAGGTTTGGGCATGGTAAAGCCCGTCACGGCGGGGCGGAGCCTCGCGCAGCACAACATGGGCATTGGTGCCACTTGCCCCAAAGGAACTGACACCGGCCAGACGTGCCTGCCCATATGGCCAAGCCTTGTTGACGGTGGGAACCGCAAAGTTGCTCTGCGCCAGACCCAGAAGCGGGTTTTCGGATTCATGAAACAGATTGGCCGGAATGATACCGGACCGAATGGACAAGACCGCTTTGTGCAGGCTGGCTATTCCAGCGGCAAACTGGGCATGGCCAATCGCAGGCTTAACCGATGTCAGCGCAACCGTCGCTGTGCCACCCGTGCCGAAAACTTCTTTCAGCGCGTCAAACTCGATCGGATCACCCAAGGCGGTGCCGGTGCCATGGGCCTCCACCATCCCGATTTGGTCAGGGTTCACGCCCGCCGCCTTGTGGCAGGCCTGCAAAAGATCAACCTGCGCGCGGCTGCTGGGCGCGATCAAGCCGTTGGTCTTGCCGTTGCTGTTCACGGCCGACCCTTCGATCGTGGCAAGGATCATGTCCCCCGATGCCAAAGCGTCGGGCAGACGTTTCAGCACAACCACACCCACGCCTTCCCCCGGAACAAAACCGTCGGCGCGGGCGTCAAAGCTGTAGCTTTCCCCGGTGGGCGACAGCATCCCCGCACGGTCGGCGGCCAGATACAGCCGTGGTGTCACTTGGAGGAACACCCCACCTGCAACGGCCATGTCCACTTCGCCCTGCAACAGCGCCTTGCACGCCGCATCAATGGCCACAAGTGAGCTGGAACAGGCGGTGTCATAGGCCATCGCTGGCCCACGAAGATCAAGATGATAGGCAATACGGGCCGGGATCACGGACCCCATATTCCCCCACAGCGATTGCGCCGAAGGGGCAGCGGTGAACAGATCCTGATAATCGCCGGTATAACAGCCGACGTAGACCCCACAGCGTTGCCCAGCAATCGCATCACCGACATAGCCCGCCTGTTCCAGCGCGCGCCAGCTTTCCTCAAGCAGCAGGCGCTGCTGCGGGTCCATGTAGCGGGCCTCTGCGCCAGAGATGTTGAAGAAGGTGGCGTCAAACCGGTCAATCGCATCCAGAAAGCCACCCTTGCGGCAGCGGACCGAGGGCGGCAGCGGCCAGCGGTTCACAGGCCGCACAGCCGCATGACCGGTGGCAAGGTTCCTCCAGAAGGCATCAAGATCGGGTGCATCGGGGTAGCGGCCACTTTGGCCGATGATCGCAATGCTTTGCTGTGCCGTTGCTGTCGTTGCCGGGATGGGCGCAAAAGCAGCCACAACAGGCGTTTCGGCCACAGCCGGAGCGACGGGACCCTTTGCAAGCACATGACCTGCCAGTCGTTGCAGGGTCGGATGGTCAAAGATCGCCGTTGTCTTGATCGCGGTGCCCATGGCCCGGTTGACCGCATCGACAAAACGAATGCCCAGAATGGAATCAAGGCCGTAGTCAGCAAAGGATTGGGTATCGACAATCTCGTCGATGCCAATGTCCATGGTGCGCGATAGCACCAGCCGCAGTTCGCGTGTCACCCCCGAAAGGTCTAGGCGCTGTGAGGCAGAGGGCAGAACCGTCTGGTTGTGTGGCGCAGGAGCCTGAACCATGGCCTGTACCGGCTGGGGCGATGCATGAGCCTGCGCTTGCGGCAGATCACCCAGCCAAAGACGCCGGGTTTCAAATGGATATCCGGGCAAGGACAGTGGCTTGGGGCGCGCGGAATAGAGCCTGTCCCACGGCAAGGAAAGACCACGCCGCCAAAGCCCCGCGATCCGGGCCAGATCGCGCTGCATGAAAAGCGTCTCTGTCATCGTCGCGATGGCAGGATGGTCTGATAGCCGTTCAACGTCTGCTCGTTGGCTTCGGCCGATTTCGGCAATCCCCGCACGATCCGGGTCTGACAGAACCGCACGCAAGGATTCTTCGGCGTCACCCACCGAAGTTACGTGAAGGGCAAGTCGGACAGGCATTGCCATCCGGCCAGTCTGAAGCGTAAAGCACAAGGCCTGCATGTCCACCAAAGCTCTGGCTATAGGTGGTCCCGCAATCTCGGACAGGCGGCTGTCCAGCGTCAGGGCGCCTGCCCCGGTCTCCAGGGCCAGCCAGCGAAGGTCATCCGCCGTCAGGCCCAGTTCGGCCAGACAGGCATTGGCAGGAACATCCACCACATCCACGCCCAACCGGCGGGCCACAAGTCTTTGCGCTGCGTCGGACGAACCTTCCGCAAGCTTTTGCGAACGAAGCCAATCCTGCAGGTTCGATACCTGCTGCAAAAGCGCGGGTCGTGATTTGGCCGAAAGCACCAGAAGGTTCGGCAGTGTGGACGCCGTATCGGAAGCATCAAGCGGCGCTTCCGGTTCGGCCTCGATCAGGGCGCAAGCATTCGCGCCCCCGGCGCCAAAAGAATTCACGATGGCCCGGCGCGGTCTGCTCCAGGGCTTAACCCTTTGCGGCAGATCAAAGGGTGTACGGGCAAAATCGATATCAGGGTTGGGCGTGCCACTATGCAAGGTGGGAACAATCTGCCCATGGCGCATCTGCAGGATGGTCTTGATTGCCCCGCTGCAGCCTGCGGCGGCTTCCAGATGACCGATGTTCGACTTGATTGATCCAAGGTCGCATTCGCGCGGGCCGCTACCACCCGATGCCGCAAATGCGGCTGTCAGACCCTCAACCTCAATCGGGTCACCCAATGCAGTGCCGGTGCCATGCGCCTCGACATAGCCAATGTCGCGCGCCGAACAGCCAGCCATTTGCAAAACGGTTTCAACAAGGGCGCGTTGCGCGGCGGGGTTCGGCACGGTGTAACCATTGGCCGCACCACCGTGATTGACCGCTGTCGCGCGCAGCACCGCCTCCACCCGCAGGCCAAGGTCACGGGCAACCCGCCGCGTGGTCAACACAAGGCATGCCGCGCCTTCGCCCGGAACAAAACCACTTCCCCCCGCCCCGAAGCTGCGGCACTTGCCATCACGTGCCAGCATCGCGGACTGGCACAGTTCCGCATAGCTGCTGGGGTGCTGATAAAGATTCACCCCCCCCGCCAAGGCCAAGGCGCATTCCCCGCGCAAAAGCGCCTCGCGCGCCTGATGAAGCGCCGTCAGCGAGGAGGAGCACATCGTGTCCACCGGAACCGATGGCCCGTGCAGGTCAAGGGCAAAGGAAACCCGGTTCGCCACCGAACTGAAGGATGCACGCGGAAACACGACACTTCCATCCGGGTGCCGTCTTGGCCCAAGACGGACATGGTCAGCCTTGGTCACGCCTGCAAACACGCCGACGGGCCCACCCAGCCGGGTTTGCAAGGCGGCAGGGGTCAGGCCTGCGTCTTCAAGGGCATGCCATGCCGCAGCCAGAAACAGCCGCTCCTGCGGGTCAGTCTCAATGGCTTCGCGCGGGGTCATGCCAAAGAAGGCAGGGTCAAAGTCGGCAAATCGGTCCAGAAACCCACCCCAACGCGCATAGCTGAAACCATCATGGGCGCGGGCGGGGTCTGCATCGAAATGCGCGTTCACATCCCAGCGGTCGGCTGGCACTTCGGCAATTGCATCATGTCCGGCCAAAAGATTGGCCCACAGACGCGCTAGGTCGGGCGCATCGGGGAACTGTCCAGCCATGCCGACGATGACAACCTCTTCATCGTCAGCCATTGGCGTTGGAGTGCGCGCGTCCGTCACCCTGACCTTTGGCCGGTCAGGGGTCTGCGCTGTGGCATTCCCTGTCCATCCTGCGGCGGCAAGGGTGTGGGTATCGGCCAACCAACGCGCCATCCGGGCGACGGTGCCATGTTCGAACATCACGGCGCGGGGAAGATCGCCAAACACAGGACGCAGCCGCTGCATGACATCCACGATCATCAAGGAATCCACGCCAAAAGCGGTAAAGGGTTCCAACAGATCAATGTCTTCCGGTTGACGACCCCCTGCCTCGGCCAGAACGTCCCGCAGGCGAAGCGCCACCGCATGATGCAAATCTCTGTCTCCCGTGTGCAAAGCCTTGTCCCGCGCCGCGACCAGACCGGTAGGGCGCTGTGCCCCCGCGCCGCGATTCAGGCGCTGCAGGATTTGACGTCTGTCACCGCTGGCCACAGCGATCTGTCCGGCACGGCTGGCAATCCCGTCGGCCAAGGCGGCAAGGGCCATATCCGTCGCGATAGGTTCCACCCCATCGCGCGCTTTCAAGGCGGCCAACGTGCCGGCATCAAGGTGCATGCCACCATCGGCCCAATAGCCCCAGTTAACGGTCATGCTGTGACCACGTCGCAGGTTCTGCGCGACCAACCGCTGGCGTTCGGCCAGAAAACCGTCCATCACACCATTCGCATAGGCATAGAGGGACTGACCCTCGTTCCCGCTGACCGAGGCAAGCGAAGAAAACCCGGCAAACACCTCGAGCGGGTCGTCGCGTGTTGCCGCGTCAAGATCCTGCGCCAACCCAAGCTTTGCCCGCAAAGCTGCCGCAGACGGTGCCAAAGAGGCCCGTGCCAGCAGACCATCTGCCCGCAATCCGGCCGTGTGAAGAACCGCAGCAATCGGCCCGGCAATCGCGCGGCGTGACACTAGGGCAATTGACAGGGCAGACGGATCCTGAGGATCCGCCAACCAATCTGCAGCGATGCCTTGACCGCGCAGGCCGGACAAAAGCGCCGCTGTTTCGGGTGACGGCCTTGCACGGCCAATCAGGGTCACGCCAGAAACCGCCGTTCTCTTTTGCAGGAAAGACTTACACAGCAGATGGGCAATCGCCCCGTTTCCGCCGGTCAGAACGACATGCCCACGCAGGGGCAGGGCCGCAGGTGGTAACGCCAGCTGATTTCCTTGCTGTTGCCATTGGAACTGGCGGACAACCGGAGTTGCCGGATCAGGCGCGAAGCGGGCATCAACAAAAGCCTCGTCCGGTGCGGCGTTTGCTGTGGCCAGCATCCTGTCGGCAGACTCTCTTCCCACCAGCAGAATCTGAACCGCCGCGCCGGGTGCCTCGATGTCCAGACACCGCGCCAACCCGCACAAACCATGGGCCAAAATCGGATCCGTGGTGATGATCTGTGTTGCCAAGTGCCCCGAAACCTGTCGCGCTATGGAGACGAACAACGCCAGAATGTCCTGTCCAAGCCCTTGATCGGCGCAGGCCGACAATCGCTGATCTGCAGGCCAGTCGGGCGGGCAGTCGGCGGTTAAAACGCGGCGGACCGCCCTGAACGGACCGCGGTCAGACAGGGCCCAGCGGGCCAGAAACAGGCTGGCTTGCCGGGTCATGTCACATCCTCGGATAGGCGAAGCAAGGCTTCGGCAGCGTCGACCTGCCCGTCGATGAACTGGTCCAGCAAAGCGGCCACGACATCGCGCGCAGGCGACAGTTGAACGGCAGGGGGCTCTACGGCATCCGTCACTGGCAAACGATACCAATGCGCTTGCCCTTCGAAGGGGTAGCCCGGCAAGTGAAGACGCGGCACTAAACGATCCGCAGGCAGAAGTTCGGCCCCCGCACACCAAGCTTCGGCCGTCGCCATATCTGCATTCGCGGCCAGCGACGCCGTGATACGTGCCGCCGGATCAAACAGCGGACGGCCCGGGACCATGCCCCTTGCACAGCTGTCATCATGTCCACTCGCCAAGGACATCAGACCCTTACGCAATCCGGCCATGCTGTCCGAGACAAAGGCCGCGCGCACCCGCATCGGCGCCCGTCCCGAAAGCAATGTGTCAGCGATCAGGTCGTGAAGATCAGCCGACGCCTTCTGACGGTCGATCCAATGACAAAGATCCCGCGCCCGCATCCGCAAGGCCGCCTCTGTGCGGGCGCTGATGATGATCAACCGCGCGCGCCGATCCTGTCGTTGCACCGTCACGCCGGATTGGCCCGGCCTTAGGGGTGCAGGGCCGATCACCACATGGGCATTGACGCCGCCAAAGCCAAAGCTGCTGACACCCGCCATCGGGCGGTCAAGCGGCCAGTCTTCGGTCATGGACAAAGTGCGGAACGGGCCTTGGGCAAAGTTCAGATAAGGGTTTTCGGGTTGGCCCAGAAGGCTTGCCGCGATGCGACCGTGTTTGCGGCACAAGACAAGCTTGATCAGGCCAGCAATGCCCGCAGCAGCCTCAAGATGGCCGATGGCGGGTTTGACGGCGGACAGCACAATCTGCCCTTGGGAAAGGGTCGTGCCGGTTTCGGCAGCAAGTTCCGCATAGGCGCGGTTCAGGGCATCCAGCTCGACCGGGTCCCCCAATTCCGTTCCGGTGCCATGCGCCTCGACACAGCCGATCAGCGAAGGGTCTACGCCACGCATCGCGGTACGGACGACGGCCGACTGTGCGCTGATCCGCGGCGCCGTGATCGATCCCGCCCGCCCGCCATGGTTTTCCGCCGAACCATGGATCACGGTATGGATCGGATCGCCATCGGCCATGGCTTGCGCCAGCGGTTTCAGAACCACCACCCCCACGCCTTCACCGCGCACATATCCGTTCGCACGGGCCGAGAAGGTACGGCATTCACCATCGGGGCTCAGCATCCCGCCCTGCATCGGGCCGACAAATCCTTCGGGCGTCAGGGTGATGTTCACGCCGCCCGCCAAGGCCAACCTGCACTCCCCATTCCGCAGGGCCGCCACGGCACGGTGAACCGCCACAAGCGAGCTTGAACAGGCCGTATCGATGGCCGAACTTGGCCCCGTCAGATCAAGCAGGAAGGATATCCGGTTCGCGAGCATCGCCAAGGATGTCCCCGTTGACACATAGCCCGAAGCCGGAACACCCGCACGCTGCATCATCTCGCGGTAGTCATTGCCAGAGACGCCGACAAACACCCCGGTATCCCGTGGCAGACGGTCGGGTGGAAGGGCGGCATCCTCCAGCGCATGCCAGACCGCTTCCAGCATCAGGCGGTGCTGAGGGTCCGCCACATCGGCCTCGGACGGGGACATCTGGAAGAAGTCCGCATCAAAGCGCGAAATATCCGGCAGGAACCCACCTTTCGGCGGCAACCCGGCAGCCGCCATGACCGACAGGTCCTTGTGGCCATAACGCGCCTCTGGCATTGGCCGCAGGCCGGACCGGGACGAAAACAACAGATCTGCAAAAGCCTCTGTCCCATCGGCACCCGGTACGCGGCACGCCATTCCGATGATGGCCACCGGCTCGTTGGCCATGGAATCAGGCTTGGGCCCTTTTTGCGGTTTCGGGTCTCTGTGCGCAGAAATCGTAGGGACAGACGCCGATACGATTGCCTCAGACCGAACTGGCATGGCCATTGGCGGCTGTTTGGGCGACAAAGGATTCCCCAACTGTGCGGCAAGCTGAGCAATGTTTGCCACATCGTAGAACACCGCAGGGGTTAGCTTTGCCCCAAAGCGCAGGTTTACGGCATCAGTCAGCGCAGACAATGCAATGGAATCAAAGCCAAAATCGTAAAAACGAGTGTAGATGTCGACCTGACCGAAATCGAATTTGAGCATCTTTGCCACGATCTCGCGCAAGGCGGTCTGGCCTGCCTCATGCGTATCGCCAGCATGGGCAGGGGCTTGCGCGGAAATGACCGCCACATTTTCAGAACGCGCGCGCAGGCCGCTGATCTGTGCCACGACCTGTCCATCCGCACTGGTCAGCGAAAGATCAACCCGGACACCCGCCTTTTCAGCCATCAGATCACCGTCCACCCGCGTGACCGGTGCCGTGACAGTGCCAAGGGACAAGGTGTCTGCGGCAACAATCTCCAGCACGGCCCAATCTGGCAGGCCTGCCGCCCTTGCTGCAAAGCGCAACGAGTCTTCAATACCCGTGATTACTTCGGGCGAAAGCGCGGATGGCTTACGCTCATGGTCCTGCCGGTGCGCGGCGGCGACAATCGTCGCGGCAAAGCGGCCGTCTGGCGACACTGCAAACCGATCAATTCCTCGCGCATAGGGGCGATGGTCAAGCCCCCCTTCGGCCAGCAGTGGTGCAGGGTCCGTCTGTGGCATCAGCGGCGGGGACTCCACCCCAGTTGGCAACGGAGTCTCTTGGGCATTCGCCCGAAAGAGCAGGCGCTGTTCCTGCCGGATTTCGACCTCACCATTGGCAGACACGAACAGATCGATAGACCCTGCTTCGGCCAGATTGCCAATCGCCCATTCAACATCACCCAAGCCCCGCGCGGAATGTCCGGCAAGCGACAGCGCTGCGAGTGCCGCATCGGCCAGCAAAAGCGGGCTGATCCATTCGGTGCCATTCCGGCGCGAGACATAGTCCAGCAGGTCTTCGGCACGCAGGCGGCTATGGAACCGAACGCCTTCAAGCGTGGACTGGTTGGACTGGATCAGCGGATGCAGGCGGCGACGAAAGACCTCGGGGCGCAGAACGCTGGGGGCTTCGGGGTCCAGATCATACCAGCACCGGATTTTCTCAAACGGATAGGCTGGCAATTCAATCCGCTGCGGACGTGTCGGCCATAGTGCGCCCCAGTCCACCGTTTCGCCCCGCACCCAATTCTGTGCCAAGCTGTCCGGATCTTGACCCGGCAAGGCAGCCTGTGGGGGTGCGGCCATGACATCGGCGCAAAAAGCTGCCCCACCCCTGTCAGCGTCATACATCCGGATCAGACGCGCCCGCAATTCCGACAGCGTTTTGGCCACGACGGCAACGCGGCAGCGCAGGGCCGTGCGCCCCATCTGTAGTGTATAGGCCACGCGCTGCGGATCGGCTGACGGGTTCTGATCAATCCAGTCAATCATGCGGGAAATGACATGCCCTAGACGTTCAGCAGACATCGCCGAAAACGGCATGATGACCGGGCGCGCGGGCAAAGGCGCCGACACGATGACCGGGTATTCCTCGACGATCATGTGGTTGTTCATGCCACCCGCGCCGATCGACGTGATCCCCGCGCGGCGCGGGGCTTCCGTTGCGGCCCAGGACCTGAGGCTCTGGTTCACGCGGAACGGCGTCTTTTGGAACGGGATCGCCGGGTTCAGCTGGTCTGAATGCAGCGAAGGCGCGATCTGGCCATGGCGCAACTGCAGCACAAGCTTGGTAAAGCCCGCGATGCCCGCAGCAGCCAGAAGATGGGCGATGTTGGATTTGACCGATCCAAGGGCCACTTCCCCTATTGGGCCATAAACCTCTTTCAGCGCGGCAATTTCAATCGGGTCGCCCAGTTTCGTGCCCGATCCGTGCGTTTCGATATAACTGATGTCGGCAGGGGAAAGCCGCGCATCGGCCAGCGCATCGCGAACCGCCCGTGCCTGCATGGCGGGGCTTGGGACAGTAAAGCCGTTGCGCGGGCCGGCATTCGCCATGGCTGTGCCAGTAATCACCGCCTGTATCAGATCGCCGTCACGCTCTGCCATGGCCAGCGGTTTCAGCAGCGCGGTGCCGACACCTTCGCCCAGTATAGTGCCATCCGCCCCAAGCCCGAAACTGCGGATCACTTCGGCCCGGTTCGAGGTGAAATGTTCCTGAGACGAAGAAATGAGGTTGTAGGGATGCAGCAGCAGGTTGACCCCGCCTGCCAGCACCATCCGGCATTGCCCTTCGCGCAGAAGGCGCACCGCCAGATCGAGCGCAGTGAGCGAGGCCGAACACATGGTATCCACAAAGATCGACGGTCCGGTCAGCCCGTAGAAATAGGAAATCATGTTGGGCATGGTGCCGGTGTAGCTGCCCGATGCACGCACCCCCCGCGTCAGCATGTTCTGAACGCCGTAAAGATTGTAATGGTTGCTCATCGTTCCGACGAGCACGCCCACATCGCCGCCGCAGTCGGACTGCAATGTTTCGCGCGAATAGCCGGCCTGTTCAAAGGTTTCGACCGCACATTCCAAAAGCAGCCGCACTTCTGGTGACATGCATTCCGCATCGGCCTGCGAAATGTTGAAGTATCGCGGATCGAACTTGTCGATATCGTCCAGAAAGCCGCCTGTCTTGATCGTTGATTTGCCCAGCACGTCGCGGTCGGGAAAATAGATTTCCTCATGCGGCCAGCGGTCCTGTGGAACCGGGGTAAAATGGTGACGCCCTTTTGCTAGGTTGTCCCAGAACTGGGCAAGGGTCGTGGCCCCCGGATACCGCCCAGCCAGCCCGATCACAGCAATATCGCGGTCGCGCTGGCGGGTATGGACAGAAGGCACCGCCGTCACAGGTTCCGTTGGAGGTGAAGACGCCGACCGAACCGAATGGGGCGTTGCTACGTTCTGGGCCTGTGTGTGCTGACCTTCTGGCGTAGGAAGGGGCGCGGATGGCGTTTGTGCGAACCGCCCCACCAGCACCTCGGAGAACTGGCGCAACAAGGCATCCGCGACAGCGTTCAGATTGAGCGCTTCGAAAAACAGCGTGGCTGAAAGCTCTGCCCCCAACCATTTCTCAAGCTTTTCAACCATTTCAACGGCAAGCAGAGAGTCAAAGCCATAGCGTTCGAACGCAACACCGGGCCGGATCGCTGCTGCGTCCATTCCGAGAGTCTCGGCCAGCATCTGCACCAGTCTGTCTGTCAGCAGGCCACGCAATTCAGTCGTATCGGGCAAAGCCTGTGCCGCAATGGAAGCCTTGGCTTCAGCCTCGGGCATTTTGGCCTGTGGCGTCGCAGCCATCGGCGCATCACCTTCGCGCAGGAACCGGAAGAACCGCTCGGCATCCCCGTAACCGGCAACGATGCGGGGGGGCAAAGCACCATCCAGAACATCCTGAAAAACGCGCAGGGCTTCTTTTGTGGGCAACGGGTCGGTTCCCATGCGCCGGTTCATGCCGCGCATCACGCGATCAGAAACCTGCATCCCACCTTCGGCCCAGAGTGTCCAACCAATCGAAAGACTGTGGCCAAAGCGTTCCTTCCGCGCGACACGTTCGGCGCGTTGTTCCATGAACTGGTCCAGAAAGGCGTTGGCGGCAGCGTAGTCAGCCTGACCAACCGCACCGTGAACCGCTGCAACCGAGCTGTTCACAAGAAAGAACCGCAATGGCAGGTCTGCGGTTTCTGCATCGAGCGCGATCAGACCATCAATCTTGGGGGCCAAAACGCGGTCAAAGGCGGCCCGATCTTTACTGCGGGCAAGGCCATCTTCGATCTGCCCCGCGCTATGGATCACACCGTCCAGACGGCCATGGTCACGCAGGATCTGGTCAAGCGCGGCGCGCAGACTTGAACTGTCCGCAACATCGCAGGCCACAAAAGGGAACGTGCTGTCCATCGGTGGGGTGCGTCCGGCAAGGATCACTGTCTTGGCATTGCGTTGGATCAGGGCCTGCGCCATGGCGCGGCCAATGGCACCTGCGCCGCCGGTGATCAGAATCACGGCACCCGCTACGTCATCTCTGACCGGACTTGATGGCTTTGCCGCTGCAAATGACCTGTCCTGCGCTGGTGGTGCCAGATCGACCCGAAGCCCCCCGCCTTCTAATGCCAGCGTGCGGATCAAAGGCCTGACACAGGCCGCAAACGCCGTCCGGCCCGGACGAAGCCAGATGGCATTCAGATCACCATCGCGCATCCAGTCGCGCAGGGTCGACAGAACCTGCCAAAGTGCGTCATGCAGGCTGCTTGCGTCACCGTCAGGTGTTTGTGCCGATGGGATCGAAAGCTTGCGCGGCCCACGTGCCCCGTGCCCCACAAGCACGAAATCTTGGGACGGGTATGCATCAAACACGGCCTGCACCACGGCACCTGGGGCCGGTCCCTGAGTCATCGTGTCTACAACGGGTTCCGCGACCACAAGGGCCTGCGCCGCAGGTGCCGCAATGGGACGCGTTGCGAAACCTGAAATCCGGGCCACGGTACGGCCATTGGCGACGATATCAACATCATGCCGCCCATTGGCGCGCCGCCGACAGATCGAGATCGCCTGACCCGCCACTTCACCAGAAACCTCGAACTGCTCGACGGCAAAGGGCACGCCCGGTGCTTCGCCGGGGAACAGCGCCGCGACGACGGTCTGCAATGCCGCGTCCAGCAGCACAGGGTGTGCGGCGGTCTGTTGCAATGGGGCTTCTGCCGGCAGATCCAGCTGGCCGACCACCTGCCCTGCGACAAGCGTCATCTTGCTGACCGCGCGGAACGCGGGGCCATGTTCAATCGCAGCGCTTGTCAGCCGTTCATAAGGCAGGCCGAGGTCTGTGCCATGATCGGCCGGAACAGCCAACACAGGCTGGGCTTCCGGTCGGGCAATACGGCCACGCGCCACTGTCTCGGACGCTTCATCCTGCACGATGAAACCATCGTCGCCCTGTCGCCGGATCGTCAGGTCAACGCCTGATGCGGTTGCCCTCGCAGGGCGAAGCCAGACAACATCGCGTAGTACTGCCCTACCGGCGGCGTCTGGCGGGGCAAGGGCACGGGCGACATAAGACAACGTCACAACGCCCGGCAGGATGGCCGTCCCGCCGATGATGTGATGTGACAGATAGGGATGCTTGGCAGGAACCTGCAGCCGGGCGCCGTATTCAACCAGATCAAACCGCAGGTCATCTTGAACAGGCAGGGGCAGACGTTCGGGCGCCGCCAGCGGTTCAAACCAGTGGCTGGTCCGGTCAAAAACATAGCCGGGCAAATGCAGGCGTGGCCCGGACGTCGCATGTGCTGCCCAATCGACAGACGCGCCCTTTGCCCAAGCCGCAAGCTGAGAAGCCAGATCGTCAGAAACGGCTTCCGGAGGCGCCGTTTCCTCATCAACCTTGCCCAGCCAGACCCCATCCGGGACCGCTCTGCCCGATGCGATGGCCGCCAGTTGTACGCGCAGCCCTTCGGCACCCAAAGCGAGGATTGCCGCACGGTGCGGCATGGCTTCGCGCCCGTGGATCAAGCTTGCGGCAACGGCCGCAGGGTCCGCATCCGGGGTCTGTTCAAGCCAATGGGCCAGATCGGTACAACGGCGTTTCAGGGCAACCTCGCTGCGCGCCGAAAGCAGGATTGGCCAGCCGCTTTGCCAATCCGCCCCTTGCGTGCCAGCTAGGTCGGGGACGAATTCTTCGATCACGGCATGGGCATTGGTGCCGCCAAAGCCGAACGAACTGACACCCGCACGCCGCAGCGACCCTTCGGGCAAGGGCCAAGGCTCTAACCGGTTTGCGACACGCAAAGGCGATCCGGCAAGGCGCAACAGGGGGTTTGGCCGCTCAAATCCAGCCGTCGGAGGGATTTGCCGATGCTTCAGTGCGGCCACGACCTTTGCGACACCGGCAATACCGGCAGCGCCTTCCAGATGCCCGATGTTGTTCTTGACCGAGCCGATCCGCGTCACACCTTCGGCGGCGGTCAGCCGACCCTTGGCGTAAAGCCCTTCCAGCGCGGTTTTCAAACCCCGAACCTCAATCGGGTCACCCACCGGGGTGCCGGTTCCGTGCGCTTCAACATAGCCCAGCGTCTCGGGCGAGATACCGGCCCGCGACAAGACGCGCGTGATCAGCGCCGCCTGTTCGGTTGGGTTGGTCACCGTCAGACCGGCACTATGACCCCCATGGTTCGAGGCCACTTCGCGGATCACGGCGTGAACGGGGTCGCCGTCCGCCAATGCCTGTGCCAGCGGTTTGAGCACAACAACTGCAGCGCCTTCGCCGCGAACATACCCGTCGGCACGCGCGTCAAACGCCCGCGATGCACCGGATTTGGACAGCATGCCCGCCTTGGAAAACGCAAGGAAATGGTCCGGCGACCAGATCAGGTTTGCGCCCCCGGCAAGCGCCAGCGTGCAGGACCCCGCGCGTAAGGCCTGAACCGCTTGTTCAATGGCGACCAGCGCACTCGAACAGGCCGTGTCATTGGTCACGCTTGGGCCGGTAAAGTTGAACAGATAGGACACGCGGTTCGACAGGATCGCCTGCGAAATGCCCGTGGCCATATGCGCCTCAACCTCGGGCGTCGCGCGGGCCTGCATTTCAAGGTAATCCCAGTGGCAGGCCCCCATGAACACGCCCACCTCGCGCGATGCCAGACGCGAGGGTGCAATGGCGGCGTCTTCCAGCGCGTTCCATGCTGTTTCCAGAATGAACCGCTGCTGCGGATCCATCCGGTTTGCCTCACGCGCGGAAATGCCAAAGAACAATGGGTCGAAACCATCTGCCCCATCGACGAATCCGCCCCAGAACAAGCGGTCCGGTGGAAAGCCCGCAGATCGGCGTTGCATCGGCAGTTCGGTTATTCTGACCTGACCCGCGGCGATGATGTCCCAAAAGCCACCCAGCGTTTCGGCCCCCGGAAAGCGAAGTGCAAGACCGATGATCGCGATAGGTTCCGGCACGGTTGTCATGCGGCCTGCCTTTCTTCGACGCAGACCCGCAACCGGCCACGCAGGGCCGCTTCCGATACCTCAGGCAGACCCTCGCGGCGCACATACTGGTGCTGCAGCATCTGAAAGCTGAGCAGGGCGACAAACGCCTGATTTTCGCTGATGCTGATACGCTCGCTAGGTTGGGTCATGATCTTTGTGACCAAACGTTCAGCAAAGCGCGCGTCAATCATTCCCGACCGGCCAAGCTCTTGCGCGGACAACACCATTTCCATGTATTCGGGCCGTTCCAGCACAAAGGATTTGCTGTCTGCCGCGCGGTAGGGGTGTTTGTGGCGGGCGCGTATCTCGTCGGGCAGTTCTGGGAAGGCATGCTTCAGAATGGCCTTTTCCGACCAGCCGTCATCATGTTTCAGGTTCACCGAACCCGCCATCGCCACAAGGTTCGGATCAAGGAAGGGGCAGCGGTTTTCCACGCCATGGGCCATGCCCATACGTTCCCCTTGGGTGGACAGCAAATAGCCCGGCAAAAGAGTATTGAACTCCAGCCACTGTGCCTTTTCCACGGCCGACATTTCGGCAAACCCCGGTGCTTGGGCGGTGGCTGCCATCAACGGATCCAGCGCATGGGCGGCAAGATCGCGGTCGGCCAAAAGGCGCAGTGACAGGTTGCCGTTCTGATAGCGGATCTCGTGCGAGAACAGCCCCGGCAAACGTTCGGTCGCAAACTGGTCGTAAAGCCCGACCATTCCCGCACCGGGCGCTGTGGCGAAATGCTTCAGATAGGGGTTCAGCCGTGCTACCCGCGCTTTGCGGGTTTCCATATCAAGCCCGGCCCAGTTTTGGCGCAACATGGTTTCCCGGAACAGATCATAGCCAAGGAAAACCTCGTCGGCACCTTCGCCACTCAGGATGGTCTTGATCCCGTCGGATTGCACCCGTTGCGACAAAAGGAACATCGGCACAAAAGCCGTGCGGAAAACCGGCACCTCGGCATGATAGACGGCTTGTGCAAAGGCACCGCAGATATCGCGGTGGGTTGCCCGCAACGTGGTATGCTGCGTGCCAAATCGCGCGCTGGCGATGGCCTGAAACGGGCTTTCGTCCAGACCCTCATCCTCGAACCCGATCGAGTATGAGCAGGCCGGATCATCGCCGCGCAGATCGGCAAGGATGGCTGCAATGATCGTGCTGTCCAATCCGCCCGAAAGATAAAGCCCCACCGGAACATCGCTTCGCATCCGGATGGTCACAGCCCGGATTACGGCGGCACGAATGGCCTCGGCCGCTTCGGCCATGGACCCGAACTGTTGACGCTGCTTGAAGTCCAGCGTGGTATAGCGCCCTGAGCGGATCGCACCGTCGGCAGCGATCTCCATCCAGCCGCCCGCTGGCAATGTCTTGATCCCTTTCCAGCCGGTCTGGCCGGGTGACAGGGTCCAACTGGCCAGAATGGCCGCGAAATGGGCTGGATCGGTTTCGAAACCGACATCCCCGCAGCCCAGAAACGCCTTGATTTCCGAGGCAAATACAAAGCGCCCGCTGGCCCTTGTCCAAAAGAGCGGCCGCTTGCCGAAGCGGTCGCGCGCAAGGGCCAAGCGTCCGCTATCCCGGTCATAGATTGCAAAGGCAAAGGCGCCGTTCAGACGTGACAGGCAGTCGGTGCCCCAAGCTTCCCAAGCCCGCAAAAGCACTTCGGTATCACCATCCGTGCGAAACTGCATCCCGTGCTGCTGCTGCAACTCCTCACGCAACTCGACGTAGTTGTAGATTTCACCATTGAAAACGCACCAGAACCGCTGCGAAGGGCTGGCCATCGGTTGCTGGCCCGATGCCAGATCAAGAATGCTCAGGCGGACCATGCCGAGCGAACAGCGATTGTCGCTGTAATACCCAGCCTCATCCGGACCGCGGTGTCCGATGCGGGCCAGCATCGCCACCATCACGTCGGGGCCATGGGGGGCAGACACCCCGTCGGGTGCAAATGATCCGGCAATACCACACACGGTTCAGGTCACCTGTTCCTGTGCCATTTTGGCTGAAACCGTTGCGGTCATTCGTGTCAGGCTGACCATCACGTTTGTCAGGAAATCCTCATCCGCCAACGTCAGGCCAAACTCTGTCTGCAGAAAATCGATCAATTGGACGTAGCCGAAACTGTCCATGATCCCGGTTTCGAACAGGTTCGTGTCCGGTTCGAAATCCTCGCCAAGCGTGACGAGGAATTGACCTTCGATATAGCTCGCGATCCGCGACATGACTGTGGTCATCGGATGTCTATCTCCTTGAAAAGTCTTGGATGGCACGTTCGATCCTGTCGGCTGTCGCCGTCAGAAGCCGCGTGTTGACAGCCACCACCGAGCGGCTTTGCCAATCCGCAAGCGGGGTGTCGGCAACCCATTGATTGAAAGCCCCCATGGCCGGGCCACAATGGATCTGGAAATCGACCTTGCGTTCAGCAGCACCTTGCAAGGCCAGCCGACCGGACAGGCCGAAATACCAGCGAAAGATGTAAGCCATCTTCTGCTTCGGCACTGAAAGCGCGCGGTCAATGGCAGCGGCGGGCCAATAGGCCACACAATCCTGCCAGACCTGATCAAAGCTGCGCTGGAAATAGCGTGTCTCGATCTGATCACGGGTCTGGCTGTCGATATCCTCGATCCGGTCGTGGCGCATGTAAAGATCGAACAGCCGGTTGGCGCGCGCCGGAAACAGGACACCCCGCCGCAAGACCTGCACCCTTGCGCCGATTTCGAACATGTCCCCGGCGGGGGCATAGGCGGTATCTTGAACTTCGGCCTCGGCCAACATCTGCTTGACCAGATTGCTGGTTCCAGCCTCGCGCGTGCACTGGTTGATGGATCCCGTCAGCGTGAATTGGGCCCCCAGCATCAGCGCCGACGCTGCAGCGTCCGGGGTTCCGATCCCGCCGCCAGATCCAACCCGCACCTGGCGCGCATATCCCATCTCAGCTTGAATCGTATCCCGTAGACGGCAGATCGCCGGGATCAGGACGGTCGCATTTCCCTGATCGGTATGCCCGCCGGAATCGGCCTCTACGCAAATGTCGTCTGCCATCGGAACCTTGCGCGCCAGTTCGGCCATATCGGATGTGATCTTGCCCTCGGCCAACAGCGCCTGAACGATTTGCTCGGGCGCAGGCAACAAAAAGGCGCGCGCCACTTCCGGGCGGGACAGCTTGGCAATGATCCGGTTGCCGATAGCAACGCCACCGGGTGACAGCGCATCGCGCGAAAGCCCCGACAGGCGATAGCGCACAAGATCGGGCGTCATTTTGATAAAGGCGGATGCCTCGATCGTCCGGATCCCATAACGCAGGAACAAGGCCACGTTGGCGGCTTCGTTCGATCCGTTTAGCAGATTGATTCCAAAGGGCTTGTCCGGAGCAATTCTGGTCGTCAGATCGGCCAAGGCTGCTTCGACGCGGTCTGGCGAAATCCCCCCCGTTCCGAAAAAGGACAAGAGGCCCGCATTCGCGCAGGCAACAACCCAGTCAACGCTGGCAATGCCATGCACCATGCCACCGCAGATATGGGCGTATCTCGCCCCGTAGGCGGCCCGAAATTCCGCTGATCCGAGGGTTTCTGCACCTAGCCCGCTGCCGCTTTGGCGCAGCACCGGCACGAGTGGCACAGCAGGTGCCGCCGGTTCCTTTTCGCGCAGGCTCAGCGGTGCAACCGGCGCCTCCGGTACAGCTATCACATGGCTGCGACGGATCTCGGCGATCATCTGCGTCAGAACGGGCTTTGGGGCCAGTTCAACAAAGTCCGTCACCCCCCGGTCAAGCATATGCCCGATGGTCCCGACCCAATCGACTGACCGCGAAAGCAAGCGGGCGATCTGGCCACCGATATCCTGCTCTGCATAGGGACGCGCCGTCACGTTCGAGATCACGGGCACCTGTGGCGCTGCGAAATCAAACCCTTGAAGATGCGCGGCAAAGGCGGTTTCCGCCTGTCGCATCAGGCGAGAATGGAATGCCCCGCTTACGGGCAGGGGAATGCAGGCCCGCGCCCCTGCCTCTTGGATCAGTGGCCCCGCCGCGCGGACCTGATCGGCATCGCCGGATATGACGATCTGACCAGGCGTGTTCAGGTTCGCAATGTCGATCCGGTCAAGACCACCCGTTTCAATCACGCGTTCCAGCCGTGCGCGATCCAGCCCAAGAACCGCCGACATTGCCCCAGCAGGCGCCCCGGCCATCAGTTCGGCCCGCGTCTTGACGATGCTCAGCGCCGATTCGAACGTCATCACCCCTGCGGCGAACAGGGCATTCATTTCCCCAAGCGAATGTCCGGCCAGAACATCAGGCATTCCGTGCCGCGCGACATGATCCTTCCAGGCAAGTGCATTGACGCAAAACACCAAGGGTTGGGTAAAGCGTGTATCGCCCAACTTTCCCGAAGGATTGTCGCGGCAGAAGTCAGCAATCGAATAGCCCAAGATACGGTCGGCACTGGCCACCAGTTCCGGAAACCGCGGAAACAGATCCGCCCCCATGCCCACGACCTGCGATCCCTGCCCGGCAAAGACCACCGCCTTGCCCCATTGGCTGCCGCGCCGCGAAAAGGCTCCGTCCTCAAGGTCTTTCATACTTACCTCGTCCAGCGCCCTCAGGCGATCCAGTTCGCTCTGCCCTGCCGCGAATGGCGAAAGGATCCGTTCCTGCGGCCAGTCCTGCCCCCCGCCAAGCGATCGGGCGGCCAGCGTTGCAAGGCTGCCCGAAGGCCCCACGTCGACCAGAAGGCAAACCTTGCCGTGCAACTCCAATGTCTGCACTGCCGTACGGAAATTGATCTGGCCCCGCCCGATCTGGGCAAAGTGGGCGGCATCAGGTGCGGTGACGAACCCGCCGGTCATGGCAGAAATCAGCGGAACCTGCGGGGGGCGATATCTGCGGTTGGCAAAGACGGCAGCCACGTCGTCGGCGACGGTATTCATCGCGCTGCTGTGGAAAGCGCGCGCCACAGGCGGCGCTGCAACCAGCACTCCTTTGGCGCGCAAGGTTTGCGCAGCCTCATCCACGGCGTCTAGGGGGCCCGAGATGACAAAATGGTTTTCCGCCTGCTCTCCGACGAATTCCACCCCGTGCAGATCGTCAAAGGCCGACAGCGGCCCAAGAACGGCAAGCATCCGCCCGGCATCGCAGCGTTCGTGGATGATGCGCGCGGTTTTGGCGATACAGCACAACATCTCTTCCGGCGGCAAAACACCCGCAAACGCCGCCGCTGCAAATTCGCCCAGCGAAACGCCAAGAAGGATGTCCGGCTCAGTCCCCCCCGCTTGCAATCGAAGCGCCAATCCCATTTCGATCATCAAAAGGGCCGGGTGGGTAAACCGCAGATCATCGCAAACCGCGTCCCGTCCGGTGTCCGTGGCGTAAAGCCAGTCCAGAACAGACGGGTTGCCATCAGCAATCAGGGCGCGGTCCAACCGCACGAGGGTATCGCGAAACACCGGGTCGTTCTGGAAGAGAACCGACCCCATGTGAAAATACTGAACGCCCTGCCCCGGAAACAGGAAAGCCGTTCCTCTTGACGTTCCTGTCTGAAAGGGGGCGATGCTGTCCTTCATGTCAGCGCCACGACGATGCGGCCCTGCCCCGCCCCTTGTCCGAACTGGCGCAAGACCCGCCCCACATCCTGCGGTTGGACCAGACGGGCCAGCCGGTCATAATCACCGGGCTGCAGCACCTTTGAAACCGCGTCCAAGGCGCGCGTCTTTTCGGCAGCCCCCAAACCCGCATTGACCCCAACCAACCGAAGCCGGCGCAAAATCACCGCAATCGCGTTCAATTGGACCGTGCGACCCGCGCTGAACCCGACAAGCGCCAGCGTTCCGTCTGTTTGCATGTGGCGTATCAGCCAGTTTACCAGTGTGCCGGTGACATCAAGGGCGGCGGCAAAGCGTTCTGGTCCAAAGGCATCTGCTGCCAGTGCACTTGCATCGGGAAGGCCAAGAACCTCGGCGCAGCCCAGATCTGCAAGAACGTTTGCAAGGGCGGGGTCGCGGGTAAAGGCGGTGACCAACTGACCGCTGCGCGCGAAATAGGCAGCGGCCACCCGTCCGGTTCCACCCATCGCGCCCGTGACGGCCACAGACGTGCCGCCTTGCAAAGCATTACGCCCCGACGTCATGGCTTGCCCTGCGGCCACAGCAACCAATGCTGCAACGCCCAAAGTGGCGGCCTGCCATGTTGTCATTCCATCTGGCAGCGGACACGCAGCGGCGATGGGCACATCAAGCTCGCCTGCAGTGGTGCCGCCAAGCTTTTCCCCCAACCCGTGACCGCTGACAAAGACGCGGTCACCCGTCTGGAACGCCGGATCATCCGAGGCCAGAACAATGCCTGCGCCTTCGTTCCCCGGAACATAGCCGGGTGGAACGGAACCAAACATGCCAGAGGCAGTGATGAAGTCACGGAAGTTCAGGGCGGCGTAGTCGATTTTCACGCGCAGCGAGGGCAAAGCATCGCGGTCCGTTGCAACCATAGAGGAACGTCCGCCAAGAGCAGGCTTTGCTGTCACTTTACTCAACCTAAGCGATTGTTTCAGAAAACCAGCACTACTCTTTATTGTGTCGATTAAACACGTGCAGCGTTGCTACTGTCAAACGCCTTTTGGCTTAGTCGGGGGCGTAAAAGAGTTGCCTATAATCCGTTCGGATAGGAATTGGGGGCGCTTCCACGAAGCCGGGCGTCACATTCGCACTTCGTGGGCTGCTGTCCGATAGGCTCGAAACACCAAAAGTTGCCGGTTGCGGCAACGCGATGAAGAAACTGGCAGACTGGAAACCAAGGTCACCGTGAGTCGCGATGTGGTGCGGGTTTTGAGACCCTCGACGCGCCTTACCAAGAAAATTCAGGCTTTGTTGCAAGCGCCTTTTGGTAGGCGACCTTGGTCACTGGCGGGGCCATCTCACCTTCTGCATTCACGTCATGAACGCTGAACGGCCAGAGTGATGGTTCAACCCATCCGGCAAGCAATAGCGCCCGATGGATCTGATCTCGCCTTGCTTCAGGTTGCCGCTTGATCACTCCATTGCCCCTCGCGCATCGCTTGGGTGATCGTCACAAGGTCAGATATCCGCGCAAATCAAAGGCCCAAGTACGCCAAGTCGCTGCGCGGCCTTCATTCACGGCTGCTGTGAATTGCGGGCGTCAGTTTGACCGCGCCGCCAACATCTCGTCGACGATCGGCCAGACTTCCGCGGGCGGACACACGGCATCAACCATTTGGGCGTAAAGAACCAAACGTTTCAAGAACTCCACATCCGCCGTCATTGCCGCCTGACAGGTCGCGGCACACGCGAATGGCAGGGTAAAGCCTGCGACCATGTTGATCCCAAAACGATCAACCCGGCCCGGACTCTCAATGATGCCATCGTCGGGGAGGCTTCGGATGATCCCGCCTTTTGCAATACCAAGGCAGGTATTCGCCAAGATGGCCGTTGGATTGGCTGCCATCAAAGCCGCAGCGGCCGCAAGCGGGGCAAGCAAAGGGGGGGCCGTCATCCGGCGGGCAGCGTCGCTTCATGGATATGGCGCGCCCGCGTCAGGCACTGCGATAGGCGCCCCTGATAAGAACGCAGATTGCCGCCTCAAGCCTTGTCCATGTCGCTTCGTCTTGGGTGGCAAGTCCGATGACGTTGGCCGAGGTCCGGCTTGCCAGAACAAAATAGCCGATGGCCGAGATGATCATGGCGTTGATGGCCGGGGCATCCACACCATCGGGTGGCAAAAGGTCGCCCCGTGCCCGGGCTATCCAGGCCCCAAGTGCCCGCGACCGAGAGGCCGACAGCGCCGCAACCGGGCCGGACGAGTCGGACAATTCCCACAGCGCGCTTTGCAGCGCCAGCGGTTCACTGCGCATGATGTACAGCAACCGCAGGGCCAGACCCTCGATCAGATCGCCATAGGTCTGGGGTGGCGTAGAGGGCGCACCTTCAAGCAGACGGTCTTGCCACCACAGCGCCAGCCGTTCGCCAAGGGCCGCAAGCAGCCCGTCAAGGCCGCCGTAGTAGCGGTAGATCAACTGCTTGTCGACGTTTGCGGCCCGCGCCACGGCATTTATGCCAAAGCCCGACGGCCCATCCTTTGTCAGGATCGACTGTGCAGCATCCAGTATGCGCCGCTCTGTCGCCGGGCGGTCGCGACTGCGGTCTTTGGCAGGGACCGGGTCTTTGTCTTGCGTCGCCATGCGGCACTCCTGACGTGTCACTTGGCGGTGATAACCTGCCTTGCAAACTGGTGCAACGCACTGCAGCAGACCCTGTGCAGCGCGGCATTCCGCCAGATGGCGACCGCACCTCCGTTGTCCCGGAAGGGCGGGGTTGAACAACACCCGGTCAGGGGCGCTGAAACACCGGGTAGGTGCTTTCATAAATCGGCAGCAGGGTTTCAGTTTCGAATAGCGAAGACACGGATGTGCCGCTCCAGATATTCAACAAGGCTTGGGCAAAGACTGGTGCCGTGGGAACAATGCGGATGTTCGGCGCAGCCTTTACCGGATCGGGCGGTTCGATAGTGTCAGTGATCACCAGCGAGGTCATCACTGACGCGCTGATCCTGTCCACCGCCGGTCCCGACAGGACGCCATGGCTGATATAGCCGTGCACCTCGCGTGCGCCATGGTCCATCAAAAGCGCGGCCGCCTTGCACAGCGTTCCTGCGGTATCGGCGATGTCGTCCACGATCAGACAGGTGCGCCCGCTAACGTCACCGATCACGGTCATCTCGGCCACTTCGCCGGCCTTTTCGCGGCGCTTGTCGACGATGGCGAGCGGGGCGTTGATGCGTTTGGCAAGTTCGCGCGCCCGCGCCACGCCGCCCACATCAGGCGACACCACCATCAACTCACCCATCCTCCCCTTGAAATGATGCTCGATGTCCAGTGCAAAGATTGGTGCGGCATAAAGGTTGTCGACCGGGATGTCGAAAAAGGCCTGAATCTGCGCCGCGTGCAGGTCCATGGTCAGCACCCGGTCAACACCTGCTTGTGTGATCAGGTTCGCCACCAGTTTCGCGGAAATCGGCGTGCGGGCCTTTGAGCGGCGATCCTGCCGGGCATAGCCGAAATAGGGGATCACGGCGGTGATGCGCGCGGCGGACGACCGTTTCAGCGCATCAACCATGATCAACAGTTCCATCAGGTTATCATTCGCCGGGTTTGAGGTGGGCTGGATGACGTACATGTCCTCTCCCCGCACATTTTCGAACACCTCGACAAAGATTTCCTGATCGTTGAAACGCTCGACCCGTGCGTCAACCAGATTCACGCCCATGCCCCGGTGCATCGACATCCGCCGCGCGATCGACTTGGCCAACGGCATGTTGCCATTGCCGGCAATCAGTTTGGGGTCTTTCACAGGTTGCATAGTCATCTCCCCCAAAGCTGGCCCTATTCAGGCGGCGGTGCGACCAGCGGTGGGGAAGGTCCGCTCGGGCCGATAGTCGCGGAAGCTGGAAAGGTCTTGCGCATTGCATTCCGTTTGCCAGCGGCTGCCCGGCACCACGGCGGTTACAACGGGAAAGCGCGCGGCGAAGGCGTCTGTTGCGTCGCAGTTTTCCATGGCGATGGTCACTAGCCCCGCAACCGTGCCGCCTTGCCGTTCGACCAGTTGGATCGCAGCTTCCATCGTGCCGCCGGTCTGAATCCACTGGTCGGCCAGAAGAACCCGTGTGCCACTGGCAAAGGCGGGCTGGCGCATTTCCATATCCTGCGTCTTGCCGGAATAGTTGGTAAAGCTGACGCGGTCAGTATCAACGCACAGCTTGCCTGCCTTGCGCACCGGCAGAAAGCCACGCCCGGTTCTTGCCGCCAATCCCGCGCCAAGCACAAAGCCCATAGCATCGCAGCCGCCCACAACGTCGAACTCGACCCCTTTCAGATCGGCGATCAGGTCGTCCAGCAGGTCGGCAAACGCCGCAGCGTTGATATAGATCGAAGTTGGGTCCAGCCATGCGAATTTGGGGCCCTTGGTGTTGGGCGACATCAGCGACAGATACCAGCGGTCGTCACGGGGGCCTTTTGCGTCGGTCATTTCGGGGCTCCATAAGCTCGGGTCAGGTCAAGCAGGGCAGACAGCCGTGCCGGGTCGATGTTGTAGAAATCGCCGGGCCGGTTGATTCCGGTGGCAACAAGGAAACAGTCCACGTCAGCCGCATAGTGGTGGGCATTTTCCGGGGTCACGCCCGAGGCGATGGCAAGGGGTGCGGCGCCAAGGCCACGGCGAAAATCTGTGATCTTGGTCAGATCGGTTGCCTGCCCAGTTGCCACGCCCGAGGTGGTGACAATATCCATGAATGGAAGTGCAAGCCGGGCCGAGTATTCATTCAAGGCCGGGTCCACCGGGCGCTGCTTTTTGAAGCAGACCCCGCCAAAATACATCCCTTGCCAGCCACTGGCCGCGCGGATCGCCGCAATTGATTCGGCCTCGGTCTGGGTGGATTGGCGTTCGTCCATGCAGGCATCGTCGGCCCAATAGGCGTCGATCTGGCAGCCTTCGGTCTGCAATCGGCCAAGGATCGGAAAGGCCACCCGGCCGGGCTGGGCCAGAAAGTTCACCCCCAGCCAGACATCGGGACATTCGGCCCGAACCGCGCGCAGGATCGGCAAGAATGGCTCAACCGGAAAATCATGGTTGATCAGAAAGATACCCGGTGCCCCAAGGCGCACGGCATGGCCGATATTGGTCAGTGTCTGCGCAAGATCGGTAACATGGATCACCGGCGTCACCACGGGGCCGGGCGATTTGAACAGGCGGTGAAAGGCGCTGCGGTCCATCGGGCTCTCCTTGTTGACTCAGGAATAGGAAGGGCTTTGAGATTTTCGAAATTGATAATTACAATGCTTACATAAGGCTTTGTTATGAAGGGCGCGCGCCGATGCTGACCAATGTCCCGACGGATCTATTGCGCACCTTTGTCACGGTTGTTGATCTTGGCAGCTATACCCGCGCCGCCGAGGCCCTTGGACGGACACAGCCAGCGATCAGCCTGCAGATTCGGCGGCTGGAAGACCTTTTGCGCACCCAGTTGATCAATACCGAGGGCCGCCAGATCCGGCTGACGGACAGCGGGGTGGCCCTTGGGCCCTATGCCCGGCAAATCCTGCGCCTGAACGACGACATCGTGGCGCATTATGTTGACGAGGCGCTGTCGGGCTGGATCAAGGTTGGCCTGCCCACCGATTTTTCAAACGCCTTCCTGCTGGCCGCGATCACCCGTTTTGCCGCCAGCCACCCGGATGTGCGGATCGAAGTTGAAAGCCGCCTGTCGCGCGATCTGAGGCAGATGCTGGCGGCGGACAAGATCGACATGGCGGTCGGGATCGCCCCGACACAGGATGAGGCTTATCTGGTCAATGCCGCAACGATCACCCCAATCTGGGCTTTGGCCGACGGTTACCGGTGGGACCGCAAGACAACCCTGCCGCTTGTGCGCCACCCGGACCCTTGCGAATACGCCGACAGGATGCGCGACAGTTTGCGGACCCGTCGCATCAGCTGGACCACGCGGCTGGTCTCTACGGACGTGGCCGGCATTCAGGCGGCCATTCTTGGCGGCATCGGTGTATCGGCGCTGACACCGGCGACGCTTGTGCCCGGGATGCGCGTCGGCACGGCGGCAGAGGGGTTCCCGCCGATTGCGCCGTTGCGGATCGGAATGTTCTACAAGCATGTGCGCCTGTCCAAGGCTGGGCACGGGTTGGCGCAATGGCTGATGCAGCAGATCACGCTGGCCGGACAGGGGACGCCGGCATAAGTGGATTTTATAGGTGCATACGCATACCAAATTTCCGCAACTGGCAAAAACGGTCCTAGAGTTGGTCAAGGCCGGGGCGAATCGACCCCTGCCACTGCAACAGGGGATGCCAGATGACCGAAAGCCGCCTTCACCTGACCCGCCGTCGTCTTTTGCAAGGTGGGGCAACGGCCCTTCTTGCCGCGCCGATGCTGAACCGCGCTTGGGCGCAAGAAGCAACGCAGATCAACATGCTGGCCTGGTATGGCCACGCCGAGCCCGATATCGTTGCCGAGTTCGAGGCCGCAAACAACGTGAAGTTCGTGCCCAAGTATTACGCGGGTGGCGACAACATGCTGGCGCTGATCAGCCAGTCGCCCCCCGGCACCTATGACCTGATCCTGTCGGATGCGGAATTCGTGCAACAGCTGAACGCGGCGGGCTACATCGAGAAGATGGACCCGTCGCTGTACCCGTTCGACGATTTCTACCCCGAGTTCCAGAAGTTCCCCGGCCACTGGACGGATGACACGCTGTGGTCGGTCATGGTGCGCTATGGCCTTTTGGGCGTCAGCTACAACACCGACGCGCTGACCCGCGAAGAGGCGATGAGCTACAATGCCTATTGGAACCCAAAGGTCGCAGGCAAGGTTGGCCATTTTGATTGGCATCTGCCTACCCTCGGCCAGATCTCGCTTTTGAATGGCAACAAGTCGCCAACGCCATGGGACATCGACTCTGCGGCATGGGAGGCCGTGAAAGAGAAAACGCTTAGTCTGAAGCCGCAGGTTGGGGGCTATTTCGATTACGGCGGAACCTTCAGCAGCCTGAAGAACGGCGAAATGCTGGCCATGGTGGGCATCGGTGACTGGATCACCGGCGTGCTGGCCAAGGACGGTGCCAAGGTGGACAGCGTGATCCCCGAAGAGGGCGGCATCCAGTGGACAGAAAGCTATTCCATCGGTGCGGGCACCAGCAAACATGAGATCATCAACAAGTTCATCTCCTACATGCTGTCGCCAGAAGGTCAGGTAAAATCGATCCAGATGGCCGCCTATCCGGGCCTCTCGCCGACGAAATCGGGCTGGAAGGCCATTCAAGCTGCAAACCCGGACGAGGCAAAGCGGTCGGGCCTGATCGAAGGCGCCGACAACGACCCGATCAAGCTGTTCCGCGAAGGGCGCATCTTCTATCGCGACACGCCAAAACAGCAGACGCTTGAGGACTGGAACGACTTCTGGTCAGACTACAAGTCTGCCTGACAGGATGGTGCGGGCGGCCTTGACTGGGCGGCCCGCCAACCCCCATGATCACATCCCGCAAGCTTGACCTTTACCCCATCCTCTGGCGCCTGCCGCTTTTGGTCTGGCAGGGGTTGTTCTTTGTGGTGCCGCTGGCATTCATGGCCGCGATGAGCTTTTGGCTGGTCAAGAACTATCGGATGGAGCCGGCCTTTGTCTTTGACAACTGGTCGCGGATGCTGGGGCGCGGTGCGTTCTGGGATGCTTATTGGCTGACGCTTGGCCGGGCGGCACTGGCGGGGGTTCTGGCCACGGTCATTGCCTTTCCGGCCTCTCTGTTCCTGTCGTTCCGCCTGTCGGAAAGCGCCCGCAGGTTTGCGCTGCTGTGCCTGATCGTACCTTTCTTCACCTCATTTCTGGTGCGGGCCTATGCCTGGCAGGTGATCTTGGCCGAAAGCGGGCCCGTCAATGCGGTGCTGGGGGCAGCGGGCCTTGGGCCCTTTACCATGCTCAATTCCGGGTTTGGCGCCATGGTCGGCTATCTGACGCTGGTCTTGCCTTTGGTGGTGATCTTCCAGACATGGAGCCTTGCCGCTATCGACAAGAACCTGATCGAAGCGGCGGGAAATCTGGGTGCCGCGCCGTTGCGCGTGCTGGGGTCTGTCATCATTCCGGCGGCAAAGACCGGGCTGGTACTGGGTGCGGTCTTTGCCTTCATCATGACCTTTGGTGATTTCGTCAGCCCGTTCTATTTGGGCGGATCAAAGCCGCCGACCCTGACCATCCTGATTATTGACACAACGAAATCCGGCCAACAATGGCCCCGCGCCGCCGTGGTGGCGATCGTGATGATCCTGACCCTGTTTGCAGTGGCGACGGCTGCCCTGAAAGCCGCCTACGGGAGGCGCGGATGAAGGCGCTGGGGGCTTTGGGCTGGATCTATCTGGCGGCGCTGTTCACCTTTGTCTTTGCGCCGATTGCGGCCAGCGTGGTGTTTTCGTTCAACTCCGACCGCTTTCCCACGCTGCCCTTGGGCCATTTCACCACCGACTGGTATGCCCGCGCCTTCAGCCGCCCCGAGGTCTGGGAAGCGATCAGCAATTCGCTGATCGTGGCCGGCGTGACATCGGTCATTGCCACCTTCATCGGCTTTGCCACCGCCTATACCGATTTCCGCTATGGCTTTCGGTTCAAGCAGGCTTACCTCGCATTGGCCTTGCTGCCGCCCACGCTGCCGCTGGTGATTCTGGGCCTGGCCATGTTGGCGTGGCTGTCGCAGGTCGGGCTTTCCGGCACCCTGACCGGCATCATCATTGCGCATGTTGTGCTGGCTACGCCCTTTGCGATGGCCATCTGCCGCCTGCGGCTGTCACAGATGGACCCGTCGCTTGAATCTGCCGCGTGGAACCTTGGTGCAGGGCCATGGACGGCGATGCGCTATGTCATCCTGCCGTTCTGTGCGCCTGCCATTGTTTCGGCTTTGTGCCTGACTGCCGCCGTCAGCTTTGACGAATTCGTTGTGGCGTGGTTCGTGTCTGGCCTGAACCGCACAGTTCCGGTGCTGATCCTTGAAATTCTGCAAGGCAATGTCGATCCGCAGATCAACGCCATCGGCACCGTGGTCTTTCTGACGTCGATGAGCCTTGTGGTTGCTGCCCAGTTCATGATCTTTCGGAGGCGCCGCAATGGCTGAGCCGCTTGTCCAGTTCCGCGCCGTTCACAAGGCGTTTGGCACCTATGTTGCCGTCAAATCGCTGGATCTGGACATTCACCGGGGCGAGTTTCTTGCGCTGATGGGGCCTTCGGGCTGCGGCAAGACCACGACCTTGCGGATGCTTGCCGGGTTGGAACAACCCACGTCCGGTGCCATCACCATCGAGGGCAAGGTGATGAACGACGTGCCGCCCCATCACCGCGACACGCCGCTGGTGTGGCAATCGCTGGCGCTGTTCCCGTTCCTGAGTGTTGTCGAAAATGTGGAGTTTGGCCTGCGCATGCGCGGGATCGGCACCAAAGAACGGCGTGACCGCGCCATGCTGTGGCTGGATCGGATGCAGCTGAAAGGGTTCGAACACCGCCGTATCGATCAGCTTTCGGGTGGACAACGGCAGCGCGTGGCACTGGCGCGCAGTCTGGTCACTGAACCGCAGATGCTGCTGCTCGATGAACCGCTGTCGGCCTTGGATGCGCATCTGGTGATCCGTATGCAGGGTGTGCTGACCCGGTTGCAAAAGGAACTGGGCATCACCTTTGTCTATGTCACCCATTCGCAATCCGAGGCCTTTGCCATGGCCGACCGCGTGGTGATCATGGGCCACGGTCAGATCGAACAGATCGGCCGCCCGCAGGAAATCTTCCGTGGCCCACGCAGCCGGTTCGTGGCCGAGTTTGTGGGCCGCAACAACATTCTGGCGGGGCAGGTGCAGGCCGGGGTAATGCAGTCGCCACAAGGCAGCGTTCCGGTCGGCGCACCAGATGGCCCGGCAGAAATCGTCGTGGCCGCCGACCGGGTGACGGTCAGCCGCGACCGCCCGGCAGGCGCTGCAATCCGGGCGGCCTTTCTGTCCGAGGAATTCGCCGGCACCGGGATCATCTGCTATTTCGAAACGCCCGATGGCGCGGAATGGAAGGCGCAGGTCAGCGAAAGCCAGTTGTCCGACTTGCAGGCGGAAAGCGGGCAAGAGTTCTGGCTTTCATGGGACCCCGCCCGCGTTCATGTGATGGGCTGAGGCAATGGATTGGCCCAACCGCGCCCCCTTTGCCGCTGCCATCACCTTTGACATGGATGCCGATAGTCTGATTCACGCCTCCGACCCCGCGGGGTGGAAACGGCCCTATGCCATCTCCATGGGCCAGTATGGCCCTACTGTTGGTGTGCCGCGCATTCTGGAAACCTATCGCCGACTTGGTCTGCGCCAGACCTTTTTCATTCCGGGCTGGTGCGTGAAAACCTATCCGGAGGCCGTGGAAGCAATTCTTGCGGGCGGGCACGAAATCGGCTGCCATGGCTGGATTCATGAAAACCCCTTGGCCCGCACCCTGTCAGAGCAGGCCGAAGACCTTGACCGCGCGCTGGATGCCATCGCCGCTTTTGCAGGCTACCGGCCAAAGGGGTATCGCGCGCCAGTGTACCTGTTGACCAACGACACGCCCGCTTTGATCGCCGACCGGGGGTTCACCTACGACAGTTCGATGATGGCCGATGATGAACCTTATGCGCTGGATCTTGGGCAGGGCCGAACCCTGATCGAAGTTCCCACCCATTGGGGCATCGACGACTGGCCCCCCTTCGCCCATTACGCCGAAATCGGCTATATGATGCCCGTGCGCGGGCCATCGGAGGGGTTGGCCCCGTTCTTCGAGGAATTCGAGGCGGCAAAGCAGGACGGCGGTCTTTGGCACGCCGTTTGGCACCCGTTCCTGACCGGGCGACGCGCCCGCTGGCAGGTGGTGGAACGCTGGCTGGAAACCGCGCTGACCTCGGGAGCATGGTTTGCCACCTTGGGCGAAATCGCCGATCACGCCGAAGGCTTGCGCCGGGCAGGTCAACTGCGCACAGTATCCTTCCCGGCCTATCAAGAGCGGCAGACATGACATTCGAACTGATCGTTAAGGGCGGGCTTCTGCCCGACGGCACGCAGGCAGACATCGCCATCTCGGCCGGGCGGATTGCTGCGGTAGAACCCGGCATCACTGCCCCCGCGCGCGAGGTGATCGACGCCACCGGCAAGCTGGTCAGCCCGCCGCTGATTGACTGCCACTTCCACATGGATGCGACGCTATCCTATGGCACACCGCGCGTGAACGCATCGGGTACGCTGCTGGAAGGCATCGCGCTCTGGGGAGAGTTGAAGACCCTGCAAACCCGCGATGAAATCGTGTCCCGCGCGCTGACGTATTGCCGCGAAGCGATGGGCAAAGGCGTGCTGGCGATCCGCAGTCATGTGGACGTGACGGACAAAAGCTTTCGCACCGTCGAGGCCCTGCTGGAAGTGCGCGAAACGATCAAGGGCAAGATGGATCTGCAACTCGTTGCATTTCCGCAAGACGGCTGGTTCCGTGCGGCAGGGGCCGAGGCGCAGGTGATCCGTGCGCTGGACGCAGGCGTCGATATTGTCGGCGGCATCCCGCATGGCGAACGCACCATGGCCGATGGGGCCGCCGCCGTGCGCACAGCCTGCCGCATTGCCGCCGAACGGGGCCTGATGGTCGATCTGCATTGTGATGAAACCGACGATCCCCTCTCGCGCCATATCGAGACGCTGGCCGCCGAAACCATCGCCTTTGGCCTGCAGGGCCGGGTTGCAGGCTCGCACCTGACGTCGATGCATTCGATGGACAATTACTATGTGTCCAAACTTATTCCGCTGATCGCCGAGGCGCGGGTGGCGGCGATTGCCAACCCGCTGATCAACATCACCCTGCAGGGCCGTGCCGATACCTACCCCAAACGGCGCGGCATGACCCGTGTTCCCGAATTGCTGGCTGCGGGGGTGAACGTGGCCTTCGGGCAAGATTGCGTGATGGACCCGTGGTATCCGCTTGGGTCGGGCGACATGTTGGATGTGGCGCATATGGGCCTGCATGTTGCGCTGATGACCGGGACCGAGCAGATGAACCGCGCCTTCCAGATGATCACCGAGGCACCAGCACAGGTGATGGGGCTGGACTTTGGCCTGCGTCCGGGGGCCCGTGGCAGCCTTGTGGTGCTGGATTGCGCCACCCCGATCGAGGCACTGCGCCTGCGCCCTGTCCGCAAGGTCGTGATTTCGGACGGCAAGGTCGTGGCCCGCACAACCCCCCCGGCGGTAAACGCCGACCAGTTCGCATAACCACCCCTGCACTGATCAAAACCGTCAGAATCCTATGCAGGCATACCCGGTCGATGCAGATGATAGCCATCCTATCTATTATCTGACGTTGCCCCCATCTTTTATCCAGCGTGAGCGAGACTCCGGGTTTGAGTTTTGCCCATTTGGGCGGGTTGGGCAACGGGGGCTGGCGCGGAGCTTTGCGGACTGCGCAGCGTCCGGC
>JAIXUH010000036.1 GCA_027484145.1 Rhodobacter sp. | reverse complement strand
GCAACCTCTACTTCGACGCCGACGGCACCGGCGCCACCACCCGCGTGCAATTCGCGGTAATGGATGCCGGGCTGGTGCTGACGAACCTCGACTTTCTGGTGGTGTGACCGGCGGAGGGCCTGCCGTCACGCGGACTCTGACTTGGTTGATTTCTGGCTTGGGGCCGGGCACGATACACTATCGGCCTCCGATCGCTTGCGCATTTCAGACCACATCCCTCGCCCCGCATTTGCAAGGATGAGTTCACATGCCTTCAACTCCAATCGAATGGACAGAGTTCAACTTTAATCCCAACACAAACCTGGGCGGCAACCAGTCCAGCACCCGGATCACGCAACTGGCCAATGGCAATGTGCTGATCTGCTGGATCGATTTGGACGAAACGGTGGGCAGCGCAGGCGGCAGTGCCGGTGGTGCCGACGTGATCGGCCGGATCTTTGACCCGCTGGGCAACCCTGTCAGCGCCGAAATCCGGCTGAATGTTCAACGCTTTGGCGATAACGAGCAAGATGCCGACATCACTGCGCTTGCAAACGGCGGGTTCGTGGTGGTGTATGAAGACAACAACGCTGACAATGACTTGGCTTTTGATACCTACGATGACGCCGGGGTGCGGCTTGAGGGTGGTATTCTGGCAGAGGATGTCGCTGGCGGCGATGTGCCGAACAGCCCGGCCATCGCCTCGGCCAGCCCCATATCGGTGATGATGGCCTACATCGTCAACAACGCCAACGGGTCAGAGGATGTCCTTATCCGCAGATACAACCCGGTCACCGACGCCCTTGGGGTTACCAGTTCCGCTTTCTTCGGCGCAGGTGGCGTGGGAGAGGGTGTCGGCGGGATCGGGCTGACCACCTTGTCGAACGACACCTATGCGCTGGTCGTCACGAACCGCAACAATGGTGATGATACCATTGTGCTGCGCATTCTCGATGCGGCCGGTGCACTCCTCAACTCTGCCACCATTTCCCCGGGGATCGAAATCGGCCGGATCCAGTGTGTCGGGCTGACCGGGGGCAATGTCGCCATCGTCTATGAAAACCTCACCTCGGGCACCATTGTCGGGGCGGTCTATTCCAGTACGGCGACTTTGGTCGAAAGCTCTGCCCAGATCAGCAACATCGCCGGCGGCCAACTCAGGCCCGCGGTCGCAGCCCTGGCGAATGGCGGCTATGTCGTGGTCTGGGATGACAACAGCAATTCCGACATCCGCGGGCAACGTTTCAACAGTGCCGGAGATCCGGTCGGCAATGAGTTCATCATCGATGCTGTCGGCACGCAATCGGCGCCCAGCGTCGTGGGGCTGGCCGATGGCCGGTTTCAGATCAGCTGGACCGAAGATGGCAATATTCTGTCCGAAATCTATGACCCCCGCGACGGTGCCAATGCCCCCCCGGTCTATCCCCCCTCTCGATGGCAGGTTGGCACGGTGGGCAATGACGTGTTCACCGCTACGACTGCCTCTAGGTTCGTCCATGGCTGGCTTGGCGATGACATCATCACTACCGCCAATTCTTTCTTCTCAGACCGTAATTTCGGCGATGACGGCAATGACACGATCATCGTCACCACAGTCATCAGCAATGACGAACATTACGGTGGCGAAGGCAACGACACGATTGACTGGAGCCGCAGCAACGAGGCGTCGGGTGCTGTCTATGACTTGGCGCTGGGGACCGCGACCGATGACTTCACTGTCGAGATCATGGCGGAGTTCGAGAACCTGATCGGCACACCGCAGGATGACATGATCCTTGGCAGCGATGTCAGCAACATGCTGAACGGCGGCGCGGGCGACGACACGCTGAACGGGCGGGGCGGGGTCGACACGCTGAACGGCTTCACCGGCGATGACCTGTTCTTTGTCGACAACGCCGCCGATGTTGTGATCGAGGGGCCCGGAGGGGTGGGGGACATATTGGACCGGCTGGCTGCTTCAGTGAGCTATGTGC
Organism: Rhodobacter sp.; assembly: GCA_027484145.1. Lineage (GTDB taxonomy): Bacteria > Pseudomonadota > Alphaproteobacteria > Rhodobacterales > Rhodobacteraceae > Pseudotabrizicola. The sequence continues at coordinate 30,995 of JAIXUH010000036.1, read as the reverse complement.
TCGGGGCAGGTGTCCAGGTCGAGCAGATGCAGACCACGTCCTCTGGTGGGACCGGGGCCATTGACCTGCGCGGCAATGCGCTGGCGCAGTCGATCTTTGGCAATGCGGGCGACAATGTGCTGCATGACGGGGGCGCGGGCGAGGCCGACACGCTGACCGGATTGGCGGGCAATGACACCTATATCGTCAATAATGCCGGGACGATCATTAATGAGGGTGTGGGGCAGGGCACCGATGACCGGGTTGCCGCCAGCGTGGATTTCGTGCTGGCCGCCGATGACAGGATCGAGTTGCTCACCACCACCTCCAGCGCTGGCGTCGCGACCATAGATCTGCGCGGCAATGCGCTGGCGCAGTCGATTTTTGGCAATGCAGGCGACAATGTGCTGCATGACGGGGGCGCGGGGGCGGCTGACACGCTGACCGGATCGGCAGGCGATGACACCTATATCGTCAACAACGCGGACACGGTCATTGTCGAGGGTGCGGGCGGCGGAACCAATGACCGCGTGGCGGCATCGGTCAGCTTCAAGCTGGCCGGTGACGACAATATCGAGCGGCTGACGACCACCTCTTCGGGGGCTGTGACGGCCATCAACCTGACCGGCAACAGCCTGGCGCAAAGCATCCTTGGCAATGCCGGGGCCAACCGGATCAACGGGGCGGCAGGGTCCGACACCCTCACTGGCGGCGACGGGGCGGATGTGTTCGTGTTCAACGCGCCCACCGGATCGACCAATGTCGACACCATTACCGATTACAGCTTCGCCTCCGACACGATCGAGCTGCGCGCCGCGGGCTTTACCGGGCTGGCCGCCGGCGCGCTGGCTGGTGCCGCCTTCCGCGTCAACACCACCGGGCTGGCAGACGATGCCAACGACCGGATCATCTACGAGACCGACAGTGGGCGTCTGTATTTCGACGCCGATGGCATAGGCGCCACCGCCCGCGTGCAGTTCGCCGTACTGGATTCCGGGCTGGTGCTGACCAGCGCAGACTTCGTCGTGGCCTGATCCTTTTCTCGCAGGATGATCAGGCACGCCGGCGGTTCTTCGCAGCAAGCTCTCCTGCGCGGTGAAAGGCAGGGTGACGAATAGCATCAACAAAGGGTGACGGAGATGACCGTTTATATCTTGCAATCCGCGACTGTTGACGCCGTCGCAATTCAACAACTCCCGACGAACGGGGATGTGATTTTTGTGGGCGAGGGGATCGTTCTGGGCAACACCACAGGTGCCGGGCTGTTGGCCGAGCAAAGTTCTCACACGGTTCTTGTCTACGGAACCGTCGCGGCAAATCTGCAAGCGGTGGACCTTGGGTACATCTTCCCGATTGGCGAAAACGAGTATGAAGTCACGGGTCTCAACACCCTAAGGGTTGGAGAGCATGGCCATTTGCAGAGTTTCAACAGCTCTGCGGTCGCGCTGGACGGTTACGGCAACACCGTGATCAACGCTGGATTAATCACGACGATGGCGGGTGCCGGTATCGAAGTCTTGCACTATTCCACAACGACGCAATCAACCATCAACAATAGCGGCACGATCGAAGGTCAGACCTTCGGCATCTTCCACAGTTTCGGGTCGACCGAGCGTATGGTGCTGACCAACAGCGGCATCATTCGCGGCATCGATGCCGCTTATGCCGATTTCGCCAGTGCAGAGCGAGTGGATCAGGTTTTCAACACCGGCTCAATGATTGGCGATGTTCTCTTGGGCGGAGGTAACGATGTTTACGCCGGGTCGGCAGGCAGGGTCACGGGCGTGGTGTCGGGTGGAACAGGCGCTGACAGTATCCATACCGGGGCCGCCAATGACCGGCTTTTGGGCGGTGAGGGTAACGATACGCTGAACGGCGGCGGAGGCACTGACACCATGACCGGCGGCAATGGGGACGACATCTATTTCGTCGACAACGCCGGTGATGTGATCGTCGAGGGCGTCGGCGTTGGGTCGGGCGCGGCAGACCGGGTCGCGGCCAGCGTCAGCTTTGCGTTGGCGGCGGATGACAGCATTGAGATTATGACAACGACCTCCGCAGGAGGAACGGCGGCGATCAATCTGACCGGCAATGAGGCCTTTCAGGCGATCACCGGTAACGCAGGTGCCAATGTGCTGTCGGATGGCGGCGGTTTTGGCCGCGACAGGCTGACCGGGCTTGGCGGCAACGACACCTATGTTGTGCGCAGCGCCGCCACGACGATTGTCGAAGGTGCTGGTCAGGGCACGGCGGACCGGGTGGCGGCGGGGATATCCTTTACCCTTGCCGCCGATGACAACATCGAGGTGATGACCACCAGTTCCGCTGCGGGCACGACCGCCATCAACCTGACCGGAAACGCGCTGGCGCAGACGATCACCGGCAATGCGGGCGCAAATGTGCTGGATGGCAAGGCTGGCAACGACACGATGTCCGGCCTTGGCGGGGCCGATGACTTTGTGTTCTCAACAACGCTTGGCACAGGCAACATTGACCGGATCACGGATTTTGCCGTGGGGGTGGATGATATCTTGCTCGAGTCCGCGATCTTTACCGCCATCGGGGCCAGCCTCAGCGCCAGCGAGTTCCGCATTGGTGCTGCGGTCGACGCTAACGACTTTCTCCTGTATAACGCGGCCACGGGGGCGCTGACCTATGACAGCAACGGCAACGCCGCTGGTGGGGCCACCCAATTCGCCATTCTACAATCCGGACTGGCGCTGACGGCCGCGGATTTCGGGATCATTTGATGCCGCGCACGCCAGATCGAAGCCTGATCCGACCGAACCGCGGAAAGTTCGATGCCGCTGCTGCACTTGCACTTGTGCGCTAGAGGGCCTGAGCATCGGACTTCGCTCCGGTCGTTGCCTTTCAACGGTAAAGCAACCTGGCGTCTTGCTGCCAAAACGGGCGTCCTGACCTTCAGTGTTGTCCGCATCATGTTCCAGCGGCAGGTTTCGTTGCCACAGTGCATTGCAAATGTGCCAAGCTAGGTTCACCCAGCGGTGGGAATGAGACGGCCGAAATTTGACCGGACAGATGGTGAAAAATGAAACTGTCAGATTGCTACAATCATCGCGATTTCAGGCAGTTGGCGCAGCGCCGCGTTCCACAAGCGATTTTTGACTACATCGATGGCGGCGCAGATGATGAGGTCAGCAAGAGGCGCAATGCCGCCGCCATTGAAGAGTGCGATCTGGTTCCCCGTGTCCTGAAGGGAGTCAAGGACATCGACCTTTCGGTCACCGTTTTGGGGCAGAAACTCGATTTGCCGGTCTACCTCTCTCCCACGGCGCTGCAACGTGTGTTCCACCATGATGGCGAAATGGCAACCGGTGCGGCAGCCGCGAAATTTGGAACCTTGTTCGGCGCATCGTCCATCGGCACAGTCAGCCTGCACCGCTTGCGCAAGGCCTTTGCGACACCGCAGTGCTACCAGTTCTATTTCCACCGCGATCGAGGGCTGAATGCGGCCATGCTGCAATCGGCCAAGGCAGCCGGGGTCGAGGTGCTTATGCTGACCGTGGACAGCATCACCGGCGGCAACCGTGAACGTGACAAGAGAAGCGGTTTCGGCATTCCGTTCCGACCCAAGGCCTCGGCGCTGCCGGATTTCGTGCGAAAGCCGATGTGGGGGATAAACTTTCTGACGCACGAACGGCTTAGCCTGCCGCAGTTGGATGCGCATGTGGATCTGGGCGGTACCACCATGTCGATCAGCCGCTATTTCACCGAGATGCTTGATCCGGACATGAATTGGGATGATGTCGCAGCCATGGTGCGCGATTGGGGCGGGCCATTCTGCCTGAAGGGTGTCATGGCGCCCGAGGATGCGTTGCGCGCGGCAGATATCGGCTGCAGCGGGATCATCCTGTCCAACCACAGCGGGCGACAACTGGATGGCACGCGCGCGCCGTTCGACCAGTTGGCCGAGGTCGTGGATGCCGTGGGTGACAGGCTGGACGTCATGGTGGACGGCGGGTTCACCCGTGGCAATCACGTGATCAAGGCGCTTTCGCTGGGGGCCAAGGCGGTCGGCCTTGGGTCTTACTACCTTTTTGCGCTTGCAGCAGCGGGCCAACCCGGCGTTGAGCGAGCCTTGGGCCTGATGCGCGAAGAACTTGTGCGGGGCATGAAACTGATGGGCGCACAGCGTGTGTCTGATCTGTCGCGGAACAATCTTCGGTTTCGGCGGGGCGCAGACATCTGACCACGCTGCCCCTTGGGCACACCACGCATCTGTCGACAGATTGCCGTGCCGGGTTTCCGCGTTCTGCGCATCGCTCGGTTGGGCTCTGTGCTGTGCGGGCGGCTTCATGACCCGCGCCGCGCGGATACGCTTGCCGCAACGTCAGCCATCATGCATCTTACCCCAAAAGCGCAGAGGTATCATGCAAGATGATCTCCTTGGACGACTAGGCGACTGCACCACGGTCGCAGAGGTTCAGTCGCTGTTTGTCACCGCCATCGCGGCTTATGGCTATACCGTCAGTGCCTGCGGCGCGTTTATCCCGACGGACAAAGGGCCAGAGCCGCATTTCTTTTTCCAGAACTGGCCCGCAGCGTGGATTGCGCTCTATCAGCAGCGCAACTTTCATCAGGTCGACTTCGGGGTGGCCGAGGCGCGTCGGCGCATTGCGCCCTTTACCTGGGAGGATGTGAAAGGTCAGCGCATTCTGTCGCGTGCCGAAGAGGAATTGTGGCGCACCGTTAACCAATGGGGCTGGAGCGATGGTCTGTCCGTGCCGATCCACGGGCCGGGGGGGTATCTGGGTCTGGTGACCATGGCCGGAAAGCGGCCGCTTTTGGGGGACGAGCGGGACCGACTGCATCTGCTGTCGCTGCATGTGCACGAACGCTGCCGGGCCATCGCTGGGCTGGCGATGGTCAGTGCACCCGAGGCACCGCTGTCCACGCGCGAACTGGAATGTCTGCGCTGGGTCGCGGCGGGCAAGACCGACCCCGAGATTGCCGCTTTGGTGGGATTGTCGCGCGAGACGGTCAAGGACCATGTCGATGCCGCGCGTCGCAAGATGGGTGCGCAGACCCGGCCGCAAGCGGTGGCGCGGATGGTGCTGGCAGGGCTAAGTTAAGGCTTATGGCCAACTTTCTGCGGTCTTTCCCCCATATGGGGGATACGCAAAGCCGTGGGTCCGATGGCAAGGTTCCCGCCGGGAAACAGGGTGACGGGGCGGGCTGCGGCCTTGGCTGCTGGGCAGCTTTGTGCCAGACGCGTTTGCTTGCACTCTCCCACCCCGGGCGCTGTGTCGACCGTGACCGTGCAGGTCCGGTGTCCTGAGCCCGCATGGATTGAGCGGAGCCGACAGATGCATTTATTTGAGCACCTACGCAGGGCCATTCTGCCCTGCATCCTGTCCCTGATCCCGCTGACGGCGCTTGCCGACCCGCCGCAACTGACCGAACCGCCGTTGGTGCAGGGCCTGACGGGGCCGTTGGTCGCGGAACTGCTGGCCAGCGAACGAGGTTTGACGATCACGGTCGATGATCTGGCCGATCTGGCCCCGGCCTATGATGATGGCACGGGCAGCGTGCTGATCGTGCTGAACGACGGCACCGCAGGAACCGTCACCTCGCCGCAGATTCCGGTGCGCTATGGCCCGGACGGCGGCAGCTATTCCTTGCCCGATACCTTGGGTCAGCCAAGCTCGTTGTTTACCAATTCCTTCGGCTATCGGCTGACCCGCACGGCAGAAACGGTCGATGTGTCGGCGGATGGCGGTGTGGTGGTCAGTGCCCGGATCGGCGCGCTGGGGGCGGTTCTGGCAACGGCCACTGCGCCGACATTCGCCGCGGCGCAGGCGCTGCTTCTGGCCAATCCGGCGCTGGACGGGATCAGGAATACGATTGCGGCCATGCAGGCAGTGCTGGCCGCACCCACCATGGCGACGACCGAGGCGGTCACATCGGTGCTGTCCGGCCGCGATACCTATCGGACCACGCTCATCACCTTTGGCCCTGACAGCGATTTCATCTATGCTGGCAACTTGGGCGAATGCGCCACGCCGCTGACCGCCTGCGAAGGCGGCACGGCGGTCGAGATTGCCGACGGGGCCACGCACTTCAACGAGATCACCCTGCAAGACCTCTACATCACCGACACGCTGACCCGCACCGCGACGACGGTGCAGAACTGGTTTCTGGACCTGACTTTGAACGAGGGCACGGACCCGCCGCAACTGACCGGGCCGAACGGGCCGCCGGTGCAGGTCGGGATCGGGACACAGGACTCTTCCCTGTTTGCCAGTGAGCGGGGGCTGGCGATCCCGGTCGGCGATCTCGCCGCCCTCGTTCCGGCTTTCAATGACGGCACGGGCGAGAGGATTCTGGAGGGGGTGAGCTATGCACCCGACGGCGGGACCGAAGTGCTGGTCAGGACCGGCGATGAAGGCTTGACCCAGATCTTTATCCGCGACTCCTTCGGCTATCGCGTGTTCCGCGCTGATCGCACGGTCGATGTCGATGTCGACGTCGATGGCGGCGTGACGGTGCAGGCCCGGATCGGCAGCGCGGGCGCGGTGCTGGCCAGTGCGGCGGGCATGACGCTGGACGCCGCGCGGACGCTACTACTGGCTGATGCCGCGCTGGACGGGATCAGGAACCTGATCCTGTCGGCCGAGCTTGTGGCCACAGCGCCGACGGTGACCACGACCGAGGCGACCACGACCCTGCTGACCGGGCGGGACACCTACTTTACCCAGGTTGTCACCTTTGGCCCGGATACTGCGATGGTGGGCAACCTGGGCGAATGTGCGACGCCGGTGACCGATTGCGAGGGCGGAACCACCGTAGAGTTGCCGGTCGATACCCTTTTGCTGAGCGAAACCTTGCTGCAAGACCTGTATATCACCGACACGCTGACCCGCACCGCGACGACAGTGCAGAACTGGTTCCTGAACCTGACGCTGGCCGACCCGCTTGACCCGCCGCAACTGACCGAGGGGCCGCTGGTGCAGCTTGGCGGCGCGCCAGTCGAAAGCGATCTGCTGGTCAGCGAGCGGGGGTTGGCGATTCCGGTTGATGATCTGGCCGATCTGGCCCCGGTCTATCGCATCGGAGATGTCGAGACGCGGATCACCTTGAATGACGGCAGCGGCGGCATCTTGGGGACTGGTTTTCCGGCCCGCTATGCCGCCGACGGTGGGGCTTATGAACTGGTCCCGACCGGCGGCGCAGGTGCCCTTGATAGTCCCGAACCCCCAATCGGCGTTGCCGTCGAGCCGGGCAGCGATCTCAGCTACTTCGCCAACGCCTTCGGCTATCGCCTGTTCCGCGCCGACCGCACGGTTGATGTGGCCGTCGATGGCGGCGTGACGGTGCAGGCACGGATCGGCCGGGCAGGCGCGGTGCTGGCCAGTGCGGCGGGTGCCACGGTCGAAGCGGTGCGGGAACTGCTTCTGGCGGATACTGCGCTGGATAGCATCCGGTCGCTGATCGTGGCGGCGGAACTGGTGCAGGTGGCATCGACCGTGACGATGGCCGAAGCTACCACGTCCATTTTGACCGGGCGTGACACCTATCAGGTGACGGCGATCACCTTTGGCCCGACCGGTGGCATCATGGTCGGCAATCTGGGCGAATGTGCCACCCCGCTGACCAATTGCGAGGGTGGAACCGAGGTGACAATTGGCACCGGGGCCACCCATTTCAACACCGTCACCCTGCAAGACCTGTATATCACCGACACCCTGACCCGCACGGCGACGACGGTGCAGAACTGGTTCCTGAACCTGACGCTGGCCGAGAGTGCGCCGTTGCAGGTGGGGGCGGCGGGGCCGGTGGTGGTGGGCAACTTCGGCCAACCGCTGGATACCGAGGTTATGTCCAGCGAGCGGGGGCTGGACTTGGCGCTGGAGGATATCGACTATCTGGCGCCCGGCTTTGTGCCGGAAACCATCGACGTGTCGTCTCTGGAAGAGTCAGTTGGCGCGCTCCTCGGCACCGGTTCTTTCGGATACCAGATATTCCGCACCGAAGCGGTCACGGAAACCGCAGTCGATGGCGGATTTTCCATTGACGTGCGGGTCGGGCCGGGTGGGCCTGTGCTGGCGACCGGAACCGGCGCCACAGCCGAGGCCGCGCGCGAAGCGGCGTTGGCGAGCAGCGCGCTGGACGGCATCCGTGGCCTGATCGTCGCCATGCAGGAGGCGGCGCTTGCCGCCACCGAAACGGTGGTCGAGACGGTCACATCAGTCATCACTGGCCGCGACCGGTTCAATTCGGAGGTCGACCTCGTTTTCGGTCCGGCTGCCGATTTGCGTATCGGCTATCTTGGGGAATGTGCCTCTGCTTTCGACGATTGCTCCGAAGATGGCCAACTTGTGACTCTGGGCGTGGGCGATACACTGGCCCTCGTCAGACACTTGGAGCATCTCTACATCACCGACCGGGTCGCGCAGATGGTGACAACGGTGCGCAACGGCCTGCTGACCCTGACGCTTGCCGACCCCTTGGATACGCCGCAACTGACCGAGGGGCCGCTCGTGCAGACTGGGTCCAGGTCGTTGGAAAGCGAGTTGATCGTCAGCGAACGCGGGCTGGCGATTCCGGTGGATGATCTGGCCGATCTGGCGCCGGTCTATAACCCGGGCACGGGCGACGTCGCGATCTTTACCACGGTTGATGATGTCCAGCGACCTGCCAGCTATGCCGCCGACAGTGGGTTCATCCAAATGGAGGAGGTGGACGGAGGGAACGGCAGTGTCAACAATGCCTTTAACGCGTTTGCCTATCGGGTGTTCCGCGGTGACCGGACGGTTGATGTCGCGGTTGATGGCGGCGACGGCGTGGCGGCGCGCATCGGCAACACCGGCCCGGTGCTGGCCCGCGCGACCGGCCCCACGTTGGAGGCCGCACAGGCCGCTGTGTTGGCCGATGCGGCGCTGGACGGTATTCGCGCCGACATCGTCCGGGTCGAGGCCGTCGCGGCCGCCCCGACAGTGACGGTGCAGGAAACCGAAACCTCGCTCCTCACCGGGCGCGACACCTATATGACTACCGTGATCACCTTTGGCCCCGAGGTCGTCCTGGCGGGCAATCTGGGCCAATGCGCCACCGCCATCACCGACTGCGCGGGCGGTGTTGAGGTTGGTCTGGCGAATAGCGTGACCAACTTTAGCACACTCTGGGTGCAAGACCTCTACATCACCGACACGCTGACGCGGACGGTGACAACGGTGCAGAACTGGTTCCTGAATATCTTCCTGGCCGGGGCGGATGGCACCCCGCATGTCGGCGCCCAAGGGGTTGGGCTGGCAGGGGGCGAAGGCTTTCTGAAACGACTTCTGGCCGAAGGGCGAAAGGGTGGGCAACCCGCAGCCCTGACGCGCAGCACCAAGGGGGCCGGGCCAAAGGGCGATGGACCGCGCGCCTTTGCTGCATTCGCGGCCAACAGCGGGGCCTTCGACAGCTTTGGGCTTGCCGCAAAATCGGATTGGCACAGCAGTGCCTTTACCGGGGGCTTTGCCTATGCCGTCTCCCCCGAGTGGACGGCAGGTCTGGCGATTGAAACAGGGCCATGGTCATGGGCCGGTGGCGGCGCGCGGGCCAAGGGCGACAGTCACAAACTGGGCCTGTTCGCCACTTATGAAAACGGACCACTGACCTTTGGCCTGTCCGGTTTTGTCGGGCAACAAAAGGTCGAGGCGGTAGATGCCCTTGGGGCCACTGCACAGTACAAGGTGCACACGCGGGGGCTGGCGACGAAACTGGGCTATGCGATCCAGCAAGGCGACTGGACGCTGACCCCTTCGGTCGGGGTCAGTTGGCTGCACTGGGCCGCGCCGCAGGTCACCGACAGTGCTGGCAACCAGATCGGCGCGGCACGGATCAGCCAGATTCGCCCCGAACTGGGCCTGTCGGCGCAGCGCAGTTTTGCGACCGCGCAGGGCGTGGTGGACCTGAACCTTGACGCGCGGGTGTGGACGGTGACGGGCGACCGCACGGCGGTATCGTCGCTGGGCGTTCTGACGCAAGGCCCGCAGGTGGGCAAGCATGGTGGCAGCATCGGCATCGGCGCCTCATGGCAGATCAACCCCAACTCTGTCCTTTCGGCGCGGGTCGAGCATTCCTTTTCCGGCAGCAGCCACGCAACCGAAGGCAGCTTGGGCCTGAAAATCAGGTTCTGAAGTCATTGCCGAGCAGAACGTCGGCGCGAGAGGTCACTTTGGTGGGGACAATTTCAGGTATCGCCTTGCGCACGACCGGATGACCCGTTGAACACCACCAGGCAGAAACATGTGCCGTTTATTGTGGCCTAGCTCACAAAAGACGGTGCGATGCCGGTGGCAGCGCCCCGCAAACTGTTCTTCGGACCGTCACTCAAGCCGATCAAGATCGGCCAGATTACGGGCATGCTCATCGCCCCTGTGCTAGGGTGGTCAAAGCGCGGCGTTCACACCGGACGGACCCGCGTCGTGGCGCGGACGCTCGCCCGAACCATACGGTTGTCGCGGTCTTGTAGGACGCCAAGTTTAGTGGCGTTTGCTCCAATGGCGATGGGTGGCCGACGCGGCGCCGGTTTTGCGAAAAACAGGCAGTCGGCGCTTGGATCGCGGATGGAACAACCGACGCCCGTCAGACGCCGGCCCCCCCGCCGGGGCCGTCACATGATCCGCCGCAACCCGCGCTGAAGCCGCAGGGTTGATCCAGAAACGCTGACGTGTCGGCCGGCAACGTGCTTCGACTGCAACGCAGATTCATTTTTCACCACGAGCAGTTAGCGGGTGCTTTTCATCTCAGCGCCCATCAGCGGCAGCTTCTTAAGGGGCGACGATGTTTCGCCAGTATCGGGTTTTGCGTTCTGCCAAATGGGTTTCAAACGCCGTCTACTTCGCAGGTTGGACAAAAGTGAGGACCTGCGATGATGGTCTACTGCCGGTTTTTGGACAGGAAGATATGATCACGACCAATGAGCGGGAGAGTCGAAATGACACGACGGAAGCTCAGCCGCGCGTTCAAGATCGAGGACGTAAGGTCGGTGACGGATCGGGGTGTGGCGGTGGCGCAAGCCGCCCGTGACCGTGATGTGGCTGAGAGCGTGTTGTGGCGCTGGATGAAGGGAGTTGATGGCCACGCCAGCGGCTGCGTTTCCCGGGAACGGGCGGATACGGTCTGATCTGGCCGAGATTGCGCCTTGAAGAAAGAGGGCGCGCGTTTTCGTGCGGAGCGTGACATCCTGAAGAAGGTCAAGTCCTGGTTCGCCATTGGTTCAAGCACCATGTGGAGCGCGTTTTCTCGCGTGGCAGGTGCTATGGGGTTCGCCTTGATCCGTTGCACGGCAGGCGCAAGGGCAGCATGCTGCCGAGAGGGGCCAAACACCGCGACATCTGGCCCGTCAACTCGCCGTGCGAAGTGCTGGATGTGTCAAGGTTGGCTCACCCGCCCGACCAACGCGCACAAGATTGAGGACGCCAGTCTCGTCCCGTCGATCGAGTCGAGGTTCATGGACAGCGACCAGACCTAGGGGGCCTGCCGCGTCTGGCGTGACGTTCTTGAGGAAGGCTTGATCCCCGGCCTTCATCGGACCGAAAGGATGATGCAAATCAATGCCTTGATATTGTGACCGGACGCCGTGGAAAGCCCAAGGGAGACGGGGAACGGTCGGTCGTCGCGGACATCGAGCCGGTCAACGCCACCGGTTCGAGAGGCCATGGCGAGGTCAGCCATGGAGTTCTGGGCCTGCGCTAAGCAAGCTTAACCTGATGTCCACGAAACTGGCAGCAGGCCATCCTCGTCCTGCTTCCTGATGAATGCCCTCTGAGCGTCCGTGAACTTTGATGCCTTCATCGCAATTTTGCTCCTCCCCAAGCCCGGAAGGCACAGCAGAAAACCCCAGCCTCAAACGGTCCAATTGGCGGGTATCAGAGCAACCAAAGGGACCTCATGGTTGAACGTCAACCCCGGCAAACCCGGGCGCGGTTCGGATTGCTCCGGAATTGTCTCTCGGGTGGGAAGAACCGTTCAGGAAGGGTGGTTTACGGCGGATCAAGGGCGAGGGGGCCTGAGGGTTCAGAGACATGCAGAATGACACACGGATTTTTGGCCCGCATGTCGGGGCAACTAGCCCCGACATGGGGTTCCCTTTCGGTTGCCGCTGCTGCGAGGCTTCCTTTCTGCCGTCGCGATGTCGGCGACCATGATCTTCTGGCTGACAGGGCCAAGGCGTCAGGAGGTCAGGCGGTCAAGCGACATGGGTTCGACCATGCACGCCGGCCTGCCGCATCCGTCACAACAATGCGCAGCCAATCGCCAAGGAAAGCGTCGATCGGCAGTTGAGCCGATGTCATCGACTTACCGGGCAAGGTCTCGGACTTGGCGCGCGGACCGAGGATCGTGATCCGGTCTACTGCTGAGCAGGTAATGTGCAGCATGTTATCCCTGATCTCGATCTGGTGCAGTTCCGGACCTTGGCTGGCATAGAATTCGCCCGCTTTCAGCGCGGCCAAAAGGGCGGCAGGGTCAAGCGTTTCGGATTTGACCATGACCCAGCCGCCAAAGGCATCGGCGTTGGAGTTGACGGTATCGCGGAAATGGGCGTCGTCGGTGGCGATGGCATTCACGGTCATGCCATCCAGCAGCATCTGGTCCAAAAGATAGGTTCCGTCGGGACGGTCAGCCTGCACAGCGCAGGTGTTATTGAACACCTCAATCGCATCGGCAAAAGCGATCTGACGAGCGTCTTCCAGTGTCAGCCCGTACCATTGCGGGTGGGCGAGGGCGACAAAAGCCCCGGCCTCACTGGCGCGACGGGCCAGTTGCGGGCCGGTTTCACCCTCGGCATTCGGGGCGAAATTGGCGGGCAAACCCACGGCAAGAATGTGCCAGATCTCGCCGTTGGCCAAGGCTGGCGCGTGCAGTTCGGCCCCAAAAAGTGTGGTAAAGGTGGGGGTGCGGAGGGCGGTCGTGTCGGTGATAGGATAGTTGAACTCGGCCAGAAAATGGTCGGACTGGCAGTAAAAATGATAGCCTTGGGCTTGGTAGCGGCGGGCGACCTCTTCGGGCGGCAGGGCACCGTCAGAGCGTGTGGAATGGCAATGCAGATTGCCGCGCCAGAAGCGGCCGGGTTTGTCGAAGGGGGACAGGGTCATCGGGTTTTCCTTAAGTTATATCAGGGTTTATGGGTGGAATGGGCGGGGGACGGGACGCGTTTCGCGTGATGGTATAGGTCGCCGATGCCAGCACCAGCGCGCCACCGATGACCGTGGCTAAGGTTGGCACTTCGGCGTAGATCACCCAGCCGGTGGCGGCCATCATCAGAAGGCGCAGGTATCCCAAGGGGGCGAGCGCCGTGGCACGGCCCAGCCGGACGGCGACCGTCAAGAGCCAGTTTCCGGCGGTGAATATCACCCCCATGATCAGCAGGATCCCCGCCTCTTGCCAGGTTGGCCAGACCCAGTGCAGCAGTGCCAGCGGGGCCGACAGGGCAAGCACGACGGCGCCCTGCCAGAACAGGACGATGGCTGTCGTGTCATGCCCAGACCCAAGCCGCAGCGCGATGGTGCTGGCAGCACCGAACGCCGCGCCAGCCAATGCCACCAACGACTGCACCTCGAACCCGGCGGCGAATGGGCGGATCATTGCCAGCACACCTGCGAACCCCACGCCCGCAGCAACCCAGCGTTGCCAACCCACCGGTTCGCGCAGGATCAGGGCCGCGAGCGCCGTGGTGATCAGCACATCCGACATCCCGATCGCCGTCGCATCGGCCAGCGAAATGTGCAGGATCGCCGTCAGACCGCAGAACATCGCGCCGACTGCCAGCACGCCGCGCGCGATATGCAGCCAAAGCCCTGTGGGTCGCAGCACCGCAATCCCGGCGGCGTGAAACAACGGCGCAAGCAGGACAAACATCATCAGTTGCCGCAGGAAGATGACCTGCGGCACGCTGATCCGGTCGCCGATGATCCGCATGAAGACCGACATGGCCGTAAACAACGCAATGGCCACGACCATCAGGATCGAGGCTTTGAGGTCGGGGGGCATCGCCCCGACCCTTTGCAAAAGCGGTCGCGCGGCAAAAGACGTCATCCTGAAATCTCAGGCGACACTCGGGTAGGGGCGCTTGACGATCTCATAATAGCCGTGCGGCTGGGTGTTTCCCCAGCTGGCGATGTCGTGATTGATCATCCAGCGGGCAGAGTGACGTTCGGTGGTGAAGGTTTCGCCGTCAAAGCGGTGCACCAGAAAACCGGTCGTGGCCACACCGCCGTGGTTGCCGTCAGTGGTGATAAAGGATGTTGCCGGGGCCCAGTGATAGGTCACGCCATCACGCTCCACGCGCCGCTCTTCATGCAAATGGCCCGAGGCCACGAGTTTGACATGGGGCGAGGCCTCGATCAGCCCGAGGATCGCGGCGCGGGGTTCGGGATGCACGGCGTTGTGGCTGGGGGTCGGGTCTGCGGGATCATCCAGAAACAGAGGGTAGTGCAAGAACATCGCCACGGGCCGGGTGGTTTCGGCAAGGGTTGCGGCGAGCCACGTGTGCTGTTCGGCCTCTGCAGCCAGACCGCTGCCCAAGAGCTGGCTGTTCAGGCCGATCAACCGCCAATCACCAAGGTCTTGCAAGAACCGGTCTGCGCCAATGGCGGCGAGATAGGCGGCATGGCGCGCCTCGGTGATCGGTTGATGCAACCCGCCCTCAAACGGCACCAGACCAAGGTCATGGTTGCCCGGCACCGCCGACCAAGGCGCGCCCAGTCGGCCAAACTGGCGGGCGGCAAAGGCCACATCTGCAATGTCATCCGGCCCGTTCAGGCCCAGATCGCCGGTGATCACGATGTGATCGGGGGCCAGGTCCGCCAGGGCCTCGACCACCATCTCATAGTTGAACTGGAAATAGGGGCGCGAGGCGCTGAGATGGGTGTCAGACAATTGAACGAGGGTGAATTGGGTCATCTGGGCGCCTTCTGCGTGGGAGGGTGGGCCGGGGGGCATCCCCGGCCCGGTGGGGTCAAATCAGGGGGGTCAGATCAGGCCCTGCGTGTCAGTCACCATCTTGGCCAGAACTTCGGCCACCGGCATTTCTCCACGCATGGCAAGGTTGATGTTCTCACGCTGGATATCGATGATCTTGTTCGAGTTGGTGCCGGGATAGCCGAACCACTTGCGCGCCACCGGGATCTGGCCAACGCTGGTCGTGTAGTTCGGATTTTCCTTGTAGAAGCCGCCCAGATATTCTTCTTGCTCGGCGATCAGGCTGGTGGGCATGTAGCCCGAGAACTTGACAGCTACGGTCTGGCCCTCGGGGCCTGATACCCATTTGCTGAACCGCCAGGCGGCGTCGTGCTTGGCTGCATCGGTCGTCAGGATGATCTGCGCATTGCCGCCGGTGGGCAGGCGGCCGTTTGTGGCGTCGGCCAGCGGATAGCGCGCGGTCCGCAGGGTGAAGTTGGTGCCAACGCTGTCAGTCGTGCCGCGCAGCGATGCAGTCGACTGCACCAGAATGCCGGTTTTGCCAGCATAGAACTGCTGCACGCCCTGCTGATTTTCGCGCAGATTCATCTTGGCGTCATCGACAAAACGTTTGGTCAGGGTCAAAGCGGCCAGACCCTTTTCGTCGCCAAAGGCCACGGTCTTTTCGGCGGGGTCCATCAACTCGCCGCCGTTGGAATAGACCAGACCCTGCCAGAACCAATCGCCTGCTTCGGTATGGATGCCCATGTAAAAGCCGTCGATATCATCGCCAAGCGCGTCGATCTTGGCGGCCAGAGCAAACATCTCGTCCCAGGTGGTGGGGAAGTTTTCCGGGTCGCCACCGGCCTGCTTGACCAGTTCTTCGTTGAAATAGAAGATCGGGGTCGAGGTATTGAACGGCATTGCCATCTGCATGCCGTCAAAATTGCCCAAGTCCAGAATGCGCTGCGAATAGTTGGCGGTTTTCCAGGCGTCGCCCTCGGCGGCGATGAAGGCGTCCAGATGGGTCATCTGGCCACGTTCGGTCAACTGGCGCGACAGGGGCGGCAGCAGGTGGAAGCCGGAATAATAGATATCGGGCAGCTGGTTCGTCATCGCCTGACGCAGGATGAGCTGGTGGCCCTCTTCATACGTCGGGGGGGAGTTGGTGAACGTGATCTTCACATCCGGGTTGGCGGCCATGAAGGCGTTCGCAATCTCGGTGTGAAAGCCGTCATGGCCGGGGAAGCAATGGGTCACGGTCAGGTCGACCGTGCTTTGCGCGCGGGCGATCATTGGGGAAAACAGGCCCAGCGTGGTCAGGCTGGCGGCACCTTGCAACAGGGTTCTGCGGTTCATTTTGGTCCTCATGGGTTGGGGAAAAAGGGGGGGGGCTACTTCACCCCGGTCATGGTGATGCCGCGCACGAAATGGCGCTGTGCAATCAGAAAGGCGATGATCAGGGGCGCGGTGATGATCGCCGCGCCAGCCATCAGTGCGCCATAGTTCGACCCGGTTTCCTGATCGCGAAAGATCATCATGCCAAGGGGCGGCGTGGCGTGGTCGGGCGAGGTGGTGACGATCAGCGGCCAGTACAGGTCGTTCCAATGCGAGGTGATGGAAAACACTGCAAAGGCCGCGATGGCCGGCATGGCAGAGGGGACGATGATGCGCAGGATGATCTCGGTTTCGGTGAACCCGTCCAGCCGGGCGGCGTGGATGATCTCTTGCGGAAAGCTTTTGAAGAATTGACGGAACAGAAAGATGCCAAAGACCGACAGGAAGAACGGCACCATGATGGCAAAGTAGGTGTCCAGAAGGTTTAACCGCGCCAGGGCGATATAGATCGGCAGCGCTGTCACCTGCACCGGCACGGTCAGGCCGAACAGGACAAGGGCAAAGATCAGGGGCTGCGCCCGGAACGACAGCTTCGCCAAAGCATAGCCCGCCGGAATGGCAAACAGCAGTTGCACGGCAAGGATCCCAAGGCAGACAAAGACGCCATTCGCCATGAAGCGCAGAAGCGGCGATTTGGTCAGCGCCTCGGAATAGTTCTCGACCCCTGCAAAGGCCGAGGGGATGGGGTTGAAGCCAGCAGTAAAGACCTCCGAGGCCGGACGGATCGAGGTCAGCAGCATCCAGACGAACGGCAGCAGGATAAAGGCTGCGCCCAGGATCAGAAAGAAATGCGCGGTCAGGCTGGCGACCAGCCGGTCAGTCCGGCGTCTTGGGCGGGATTTGGGAACCGGTGCCATCAGTAATGCGTCCTTCTGTCGATCAGAAAGGCCTGCGCCAGCGCCACCACCAGCACGAACACCAGAAAGGCGATGGTCATGGCCGAGGCGGGGCCGATGTTGAAATCCTGAAAGCCAACCTTGTAGAGGGTGAACAACAGCACATCGCTGCGCCCCATCGGGTTGCCACGCGTGATCACGGCGACGGTGTCAAAGACGCGGAAGGCGGTGATGGTGCTGGTGACGACGACAAACAGCGTGGTCGGCCCCAGCATGGGCCAGGTTACGCGGGCAAAGCGGTCCCATACCCCATCTGCCCCGTCGATATCGGCGGCGTCATACAGGTCGCGCGGGATTGCTGTCAGCCCGGCCAGAAACAGGATCATGTTGAACCCGACCAACTGCCAGATGCCGATGACAGCAAGGCCCACCAACACCAGATCCGGGTCACCGAACACGTCGAAATCGCCAAATCCCAAAGCGCGGGCCAGGCTGGTGACGGGGCCGAGAGAGGGGTTCAGCAGGAAGTGCCACACGACCGACATGGCGATCAGGGTGGTGGTGACGGGGAGAAAGAAGATCGTCTGATAGATCGCCTTGGATTTGGTCCGTTCCTGCACCAGAATGGCGATGATCAGCGCAAACCCCACCGATCCCGGCACCACGATGGCCACATAGATGAAGGTATTGGCCAAGGACCGCAGAAACGCCTTGTCGGCCATCATCTCGGCATAGTTGGCAAGGCCGACCCAAGACCATGTCAGGGCACCCAGTTGGTAATCGGTCAGGCTGATCATAAACACCACGATGATCGGCAAGATCAGCAGGATCAGGATCAGGAAAAGCGCAGGCATGGCAAAGGCATAGCCGGCAATCGCCTCGGCCCGCATCTGGCTGTTGCGGCTGACGGACAGGGTGGCGGCGGTCATGCCTGCACCATCGGGCGCTGGGCAGCCATGCGCCCGGTGCTGTCCACCCGGTGGCCAGCCGTATCGAACACCAAGGCGCGTGAGGTATCGACCGACAGCGCCACCGCCTGATCCAGCCGCCCACGATGCGCCTCGAACGCATCCAGCGTGGCGCGCAGAACCAAGGGGTCGCCGCTGTCGGGCAAGATGAAATGCAAGAACACCTCGGCCCCCAGATTTTCCACATGGGCCAGTTTGGCCGTCAGCCGGGCCCGGCCCGGTACAATGTCCAGAGACAGGCTTTCGGGACGCAGACCAACGGAGACGACCTGCCCCGCAGGCAGCCCCACCTGCATCGGCAAGACGGTGTCCGACACGGCGATGCCTTTGGTTTGTGTGGTCCCCGAAACGATATTGACCTGCGGGCTGCCGATGAACCGTGCCACGCGCAGGTCGGACGGGTTGTGATAGAGGTCGGCCGGCGTGCCCAACTGCACGATCCGCCCCTCATCCATCAGCGCCACACGGTCTGACATGGTCATCGCCTCGACCTGATCATGCGTGACATAAATGAAGGTCACGCCCAGTCGGCGGTGAAGTTCGGTCAATTCGGTGCGCATATGGACGCGCAGTTTGGCGTCCAGATTGGACAAGGGCTCGTCCATCAAGAAGACATCCGGATGGCGCACCATCGCGCGACCCAGCGCCACACGCTGCCGCTGCCCGCCGGACAGTTGCGCGGGTTTGCGGCCAAGTAAGGCATCGATCTGTAACTGACGCGCGACGGTATCGACCTCGGCGTTGATCCCCTTCATCACCTCGCGGCGGCGCGGCATCACGCGACCCAAGAGCGGCAGGCGTTCGGCCAGTGACATCCGGCTCATCACCAGTGGCATGGCCATGTTTTCGTGCACGCTCATATGCGGGTAGAGCGCGTAAGACTGGAACACCATCGCCACATTGCGCTGTTTGGGGCGCAGATGATCCACCGCGCGGCCACCAATCTGCACGGTGCCGGAGTCTTGCGGCTCCAGCCCCGCAATCACCCGCAGGATGGTGGATTTGCCGCAGCCCGAGGCGCCAACCAGCGTCAGAAACTCGCCATCCCTTACCGAAAGGGAGACATCATTGAGAACGCGAGTTGGGCCGAAGGTCTTGGAAATGCCCGAAAGCGTAAGATCAGCCATGGCAGCCCCTTGGTGCAAAGCTTCATCGTTTCCGGGCACAGGATGCGCCCGGATGGGTTTGGTGCGACTCGGTGATGTGGCCCCTGAGACTGGGCCCCACAAAGGTGGGCCGCGATTGTAAAGCAGGGGTCACGGGTGGAAGCGAAACCTTCAAAGGCTGAAACGCCCCATTGGATTGGGCTGTTTAAAGGGCGTCCTGCAACTGGGCTTGCATTTGAACCGGCTTAGAACCGGGGAGGAAAGGCACACCCTTGATCTGGGACGCGAAATGGCCGGGGCGCAGTTCGGTCAGGGTCAAAGCCTCGGGGCGCTGATGCGGCCGCAAGAGCAGCGGTGTGGTCGCCAGCGGGGGCAGGGGCGTGCGATGGCGCTGTTGCCCCGGTTTGGCAGTGGGAACGGCGGACAGCAGGTGTTGGGTATAGGGATGTTGCGGTGCGCCCAGCACCAGCGCAGTTTCACCATGCTCCACGATCTGGCCGCGATACATGACGGCGATGCGGTGGCTGACGCGTTCGACCACAGCGATGTCATGGCTGATGAACAAAAAGGCCACCTTTTCCCGCGCCTGCAGATCGGCCATCAGGTCGGTCACTTGGCGGGCGACCGAGACATCCAGTGCCGAAACCGGTTCATCCGCCACGATCAGCGCAGGCCGCACCGACAAGGCCCGCGCGATGCACAGCCGCTGGCGCTGTCCGCCCGAAAACTGATGCGCAAACCGGTCAGCGGCCGCCGGTTCCAGCCCGACCTTTGCCAAAAGCTCCACTGCCAGCGCGCGCCGGCCCTTCTGGTCCACGATGCCATGGATCAGGGCCGGTTCGGTGACCAGATCATGCACGGGCAAACGGGGGTTCAGGCTGGCATAGGGGTCTTGAAACACCATCTGTGCCTTTGCGCGGCAGGCGCGCAGATTGGCGGGCGACAGGCCTGTCAGGGGTTGGCCCATCAGTCGGATCGTCCCGGCCGCGGGTTCAATCAATCGCAGCACCGCCCGCGCAAGGGTCGATTTTCCGCAACCACTTTCGCCGACCAACCCCAGAGTTTCGCCCTGACCGATGGTCAGCGACACATCATTGACGGCATGATAATCCAGATGCCCACCCGCCAGCAGCCCGCGACGGACCGGGAAATGCACGCGCAGGCCTTTGACCTCCAGCACCGGGGTCGCACTGCGCAGGGGAGGCGGGGAACCTGCGCCCAGTCTTGGCGTGGCCGCCATCAGCATCCGGGAGTAGTCCGCCTTGGGCTGGGCAAAAAAGCCCGCAACCGGGCCCTGCTCCATGCATTCCCCATGGCGCAGCACGACCACACGGTCGGCGATTTCGGCCACCACCCCCATGTCATGGGTGATGAACAAGACGGCCATGCCAATCTCGGCCTGCAGATTGCCGATCAGATCGATGATCTCGGCCTGCGTCGTCACGTCCAGCGCGGTCGTCGGCTCATCAGCGATCAGCAGGTCAGGGCGGCAAGCCAGCGCCATCGCGATCATCACCCGCTGCCGCAAACCGCCCGACAACTCGTGCGGATATTGGGTCATGCGGCGGGTGGCCTCGGGGATGCGGACGCGGTCTAAGGCGGCAAGCGCGGCTTGCTGCGCAGCGCGGCCCGTCAATCCCTGATGCAGGCGCAAAACCTCGGCCACCTGTTCGCCCAATGGCATCACCGGGTTCAGCGCCGTCATCGGTTCCTGAAACACCATCGAAATCCGGTTGCCACGGATCCTTTGCATGGCCACATCGGACAGTTGCGCCAGATCGACCGATGGGCTGCCGTCCAGCAGGATGCGCCCCTGAGAGATGGCCCCGCCCTCGCGTTCAATCAGCCGCAGGATTGCCAAGGCGGTGGCCGATTTGCCCGACCCGGATTCCCCCACCAAAGCGACGGTCTCGCCCCTGCCGATGGTAAAGCTGAGACCCTTGACCGCCAGGTGGCTGCCAAAGTTCAGGTGCAGGTTGTCAACCGTCAGCAGGGTCATGACGTTGTGCGTTGGCGCAGTTCCGGCAGGTCGCCAAAGGGCGGCAGAACCGGGGTCCAACGGGCGGCGGTCGGGCGGAAGGCAAAGTGGATGGGGTCCGCGCCCACCACATCCCAAGTCACGGTCTCATCCAGATCAAGGATGCCCATGGCCCCGGCTGGCGCGCCGCCGGTGGTAAAGCCCTCGGTCAGCGATTGTTGGGTCAGATGGGTGATGCCGTTCACCGTGGTGATGGTGTTCCAGTGCACATGCCCCGCGATACACACCACCGGCACCCGTGCGAGGGCCAGCGCCGCGCGGGCGCGCTCGGCCAGCGGATAGGTCGAGTATTCCGGGTTGGCCTGAAAATAGTAATTGCCGATCTGGCTGTGGCCTGAAACGGGCACATGGCTTGCCACCAGCAACGGGCGGTCGGCGGCAAAGGCCACATTGGCCAGCCAGATCAGGTCGGCCTCAACCAGGTTAAATCCCTGCTGGCCCGGCTGACGGGAGATTTTGCTGTCTGCCCGCCACAACACGATGCGCCAGCCGCCGATATCGACAGTCTCATTGGCCAAAGACTGGCCCAGAATGGCCTCATTCTCGGCCACGCTCAGGTAATCGCGGTCATGGTTGCCGCAGATATGCCAGGTGGGCAGGCCGGTCGCACGTAGCGCCTCGGCCACCTCGGCCTCCAGCACTGTGTCGGTGTCATGGTTGGCGTCGGTGATGCGGTCGCCGAGGTCCAGCACATGCGTGGCCCCCGAGGCCTTGGCATAGGCGGCGAACTCGGCCAGCAGGCCAAGGGCTGCATCGCCACGTTTGGTGTTGTTGGGCAGGCCGTGGTGAATATCGGTGACGATGGCAAGACGAACGGACATGATGTGACCCTTGCAAGGAAAGGCCCGCCCCCAACGCGAGGGCGGGCCGGGTTTCTTATTCAACGGTGATGTTGCCTGCGCGGAAATCGAGCGCATAGGGCACGTTGCCGGGCAGCGGGGCCCAGGTCACGTTCGCCTTCATCGCCCAGCTTTCATAGGGCTGGTACAGCGGCAGAACCGGGGCTTCGGCCTGAATATAGTCCATCAGCTTGGCATATGCCGCCTTGCGCGCTTCGACCGTGGGGGCAAAGCGGAACTCTTCCCAGTTGGCGGTGTATTCGGGCGTCACATTGAAGCGACCTTCACCTTCAGAAGGGCCACCCGGCGCCCACATCACGCCGAAGCTGCCAACCGGATCGGCAAAGTACATCGGGTTCGACCAGTTGCGCACCATCATCGTCGGTTCGCCGCCGGTCCATTTGGAATCAAGGTTCAGCTTGCCCTTGACGCCTACCGCCGCCCACATCTCCATGATGGCCTGCGCGGCCAAAGCGCCGTTGGTGTAATAGACCGGATCGCTGTCAAAGGTGACCTCGAACCCGTCATAACCCGCCTCGGCCAGCAAAGCCTTGGCCTTTTCGGGGTCATAGCCAAAGGTGGTCAGTTCGGGCTGATACATCGGCCCGTATTCCTTGTAGGTGTGGGTCGAGGGCACGATGGCCTTGCCAAACCACAGCGCCTCGTTCAGCGCGTCGCGGTCGATGGCCAGCGACAAGGCCTGACGCAGGCGGGCGTCTTTCATCTGGGGGTGGTTGGCGTTCAGGATCATGACGTGGAAGAGCGCGGTGGGCGCACCCACAACCTTGACCGCAGCGTCGCCTTCGAGCAGCGCCAGCTGGTCGGGAGCGACGTTTGTGATCATGTCCACTTCGCCGGTTTTCAGCGCCGTCAGACGGGCCGAGATTTCCGGGATGCGCAGAACAGTTACCTTGTCCAGCGGGGCCTTGTCGCCCCAGAAGCCGTCGAAACGTTCGTAAACTACCTTCTGGCCGGGATCGAGTTGGGCGATCTTGTAGGGGCCGGTGCCGATGGGGGCGAGGGCAAAGGCCTCGTAATCGCTGTCTTCGGCCGCCTTCGGGTCGCCTGACAGGGCCATCGTGTAATCCATCGGGATGATGAAGACCTGCTGCAGGTTCAGCAGGGTTTCAAACAGCGGGTCGGCACGTTTGGCAGTGACGCGCACGGTGAAATCATCCACCTTTTCCGCGCCGACAAAGTTCTGGAACCGGTCCTTGGCGCGCACCTGATAGGGCGGGAACGTCGCCTGGAACATGCGGTTCAGCGAGAACACTACGTCATCTGCGGTCATCGGCTCGCCATTCTGGAAGGTGACACCCTGGCGCAGGGTCAGTTCCATGGTCTTGTCATCGACCATCTTCCATTCGGTCGCGAGGCCCGGCAGCCATTTCTGATCGGTTGTGGTGACGTCGCGGGCGATCAGAGGGTCAAAGGCGTTCATGTAAAATTGCGAACCGACGTTGGAATGGTCTTTGCCGGGATCAAGGCCGTCCGAGACGTTGGCCGCGCCAACGGTCAGTTCGGCGGCATTGGCCATGCCGGTCAAGGCGGTCAGAAGGGCAGTCGCAGCCAAGAGTTTCTTCATTTGTTTCTCCATGGTTCAGGTTGGAACACGCGGACCTTGCCGGCCCGTCTGATTGGTTTCAGCGGCTGCGCAGGCGCACATCGACATGGTCGCGCATCCAATCGCCCAAGATCTGGACGACAAAGGTCAGGATCAGGATGGCCATGGCGGGCACGGTCACGAGCCATGCATTGGTCGCCATGTAGTCGCGCCCGGCCCCCACCATGGCCCCAAGCGTGGCGGTGGGTGGCTGTACGCCAAGGCCAAGAAAGGACAGCGAACTTTCCAACAGGATGATGTTGGAGACCGACAAGGTGAACTGTACGACAAGCGGTGAGACAAGGTTGGGCAGCAGGTGCCGCCGCGCGATGCGCAATTGCGTTGCACCTGCGGCGCGGGCGGCCTCGATGAACGGCATCCGCATAAGACGGGCGGCATCGGCGCGGACGATGCGGGCATATTGCTCCCATCCCGATAGTCCAAGGACGACCACCATCACCTCGATCGAGTTGCCAAAGATAGCCAGCATGAACAGGGCGATCAGCGTGAAGGGCACCGCGATCTGGGCATCGACCATGCCATTCACCAGCGCATCCATCCGGCCTCCCGCCACCCCGGCGGCCAGCCCCATAACCGAGCCGATCAAAAGGCCGATCACCGACCCGATCAGCGCCAGAACCAGCGTCAGCCGCAGGCCATAGATGCAGCGCGACAGCATATCGCGGCCCAACTCGTCGGTGCCCAGCCAGTATCCTGCCTTGGCCCGTTCATAGCCAAAGGGCGGGCGCAAGCGGGCCATAAGGCTTTGATCGTTAGGGCCATGGGGGGCGATCAAGGGGGCTAGGATCACCACCAAAAGCAGGATCACGCCCAGCACCAAAGCAACACGCTGCACAAAGTTGGCCTGTTGCCAAAGCTTCGGCTTGGCCTTTGCCGGGGCAAAGGTTTGTTCAGCCATGGCTCAGGCCTCCACTTGGCGGCGCAGGCGCGGGTCGACCAAGGCATAGGCCAGATCGACCACGACATTGATCAGGATCACAGCGACCGACACGGTGATCACGCCAAACTGGAGCACCGGGTAATCGCGGCTCAGCGCCGAGCGGACCAGCAATTCGCCCACGCCTGGCCAAGCAAAGATCGCCTCGACCACCACCGACCCCGAAGCCGCCAGTCCCGCTACTTGCAGCCCCACCACAGAGAGGATGGTGATGCCCGCATTCCGCAATCCGTGTTTCAGAATGACAGTGCGTTCCGGCAGCCCCTTTGCGCGGGCGGTGCGCATGAAATCCTGCCCGAGCACATCCAGCATGGCGTTCCGGGTGAACCTCGTCAGCCCGGCAATCAGCGCCCCTGCCATGGCGATTGTGGGCATGATGAAATGTGCCCAGGTGCCATTTCCGACCACAGGCAGCCAGTTCAACTGATACGACAGCACCAGCATCATGAAGATGGCCAGCACGAAATTGGGCACGGCATAGCCAAGGAACGCAATCGTCAGCACGGCCGAGCCGATCCAGTTTGTCCGGTTAAGTGCCGCAATGATGCCCAGAGGGATCGACACAAGCAGGGTCAGTCCGACACTGCTGAGCAGCAGTTGGGTAGAGGGCCAGATCCGCTCGGCCATGATGTCCAGAACGGGGCGTCGCTCCAGATAGGACAGGCCAAAGTTGCCGTCGATGAACGAATACAAAAAGGCGCGGTATTGCAGCCAGATGGATTGATCGAGTTGGTAATAGGCGATCAGGATGCGGCGGTCATCCGGGGTCAGGCCTTGGGCCACATAGTCAATGGGGTTGCCGGAGATCCGGGTGACAAAGAAGACCAGCGTAATGATGGCAAAGAAGGTGATGACCATGCGCATCAGAAGCTTCAGGGTGTAATTCAGCATTGCGCACCCGCCGCTGTTGGGCGGGGCAAACTGCCGTGCGCGACCTTGGGCGTCGGCATGGCCGCCTGAAGTGCGGGCCAGATCGCACCGTTTTCGGGCAAGGGCCCGGCATCTGCAGTGGACCACCTTTGAGCGGGGTTGCTGATCCGGAGACGCAGACCATTAGTGCCGGGTTTTGTCAGCAGAGGCGGGTCGTTACAGCAAAAGGCTGGATCGCGGGCCAGCAAAGCATGGGCAGCCACCCCGGGCAGAACTTGCCCTATGAACATCGGTTGGCGATGCAGATCGCACAGACCTGTCGGCGCAACTGCGGGCGGACCCGCCAAGAACGCCGCCAAGGTTATCCCGCTGACCATGATCCATCCCGCTGTGCCCGAACGGCACTCAGGGGGTCGGTAGGCCAGCTTTGTAACCCTGCCGTCACATCGGCAAGCTATGGTTGGAAGTTATGAAAGCTCCGGTTGCACCCACTACGGGAACTGCCTCGGCCACCCTGTCGCTGTCGCGGCTAAGGGCGATTGCGGCTGTGGCCGAGGAAGGCTCTTACTCCGCTGCGGCCCGCCGTCTGGGCGTGTCGCATTCCGCCGTGGCCCAACAGGTGCGCGAGATGGAAACCATCCATCGCGTACACCTTTTTGATCGTACAAATGGGCAGTTGCAGGCCACCCCCTTATGCCTCGAGCTGTATGACGTTTGCACAAGGGTGCAAGAGGCCGAGCGCGACGCCCTTCACATTCTGGACCGCCGCAATTCTGCCGGGCGGCCAAGATTGCGGGTGGGCTTGGGCAATTCGATGCCAGGAATCGCCATTATCTCGGAAGTGATCGCGCTTTGTCCGGGCTTGTCGGTCACGGTGGAATCGGGTTCGCACGAATCGATCCTGCAAGCCTTGCTGAAGCGTCAGGTTGACGTTGCCGTTCTTCCCGACATCCCGGCAGATCCACGCTTTCGTCGGGTTCCGGTCCTTTCGCACCGGGTTGTGGCCATCGCTGCCAGCGGAAACCGCCTTGCCCAAACAGGCACGACCACCTTGGAACTGCTGAACGAAGCGCCGCTGATCTTTCGGGCGCGGGGCTCTTCAACGCAGCGGACCGTTGATCGCGCCTTTCGCCGCAAGGGGCTTGCCCCCGAGCCGACGCTGACAGTCGACAGCCGTGACGCAGTCTATGAGGCCGTGGCGGTAGGGATGGGTGTTGGCTTCATGTGGGAGCACGGGACTTTCCGGACCGACAAGGTCCGCCGGATCATCGTGCCGGATCTTGGCCGAGATGTTGAAGAAGTGGCGATCAGTCTTTCTGATGATGGCAACAGCATCCTTGAGATATTCATGACAGCCGCCGCCGCCTTCTCGTCACGGTCTACCTTGCGGTCATGATTTGCGGGGCGGTCGTCTCTAGGGATGCGTGCATTCAGATCGCGAAGGCCCGCAAAACCCTTTATCTCAACGAACTGACGCTGCAACAGCTATTGCCCAATCGTCAATTGGGTTTCCGGCTGAGGCATTTCTTTGGGGTCGTCATTTGACGGGTTTGAAGCCTGTCGCGTTAAGGCACGAGGCTCCGGACTTCGGCAATGGGGAGGTTCTGGTCAAGTGACCTGCACCGGCGCCAACACCTTCAGCGCCAAGCAGCACAACCTGAACGAAAAAGCCCGAGCACCCTGCGGCCAGATCGGGCCGCTTGCACAAAATCATTCGGCAAAGGAGATGTCTCGGGTCAGCGTGCAAACACGGTTTCCAGTGTTTGCCGCAATGCAAAGGCGTTTGCGGCCGGGACGCGCCCATTGACAGCGCACCCACCCTTCTGCCAGCGTCCGTTGGCTTCATTCTGGCAGACAGCCTTTGCCGGCCGGCGACGATTAACATCTGATTTTGCGAACCGCCCTGATCAAGACCGCCATAACGGGAGCCTTTTTCATGCCAACCCTTACCCTGCTGACCAACAACACCTTCATCAACCCGTCGCTGTTCGAACTTGTCGGGATCGATCAGGCTGCGATCACCTCGGCCTCCGCGACCGAGATCAATATGGGGGGTGTCTTCAGTGGCGGCACTTTCCGGCTGATCGGCACTGGCTTCACGCTGGTGAACGTGGGCGGCCGCGATTTCATCAACGGCGGCATCGTCCAGTCGATCGAATTCCGGGTAATCAACAACAACTTCAACCTCACCAACCTGAACATGTTCGGCTCGGTTCTGGGCACGGCCATGCTGGCGGATTTCAACGGGTCCGATCAGGGAGCGGTCGAGCGGCTGTTTCTGGGGCTGGACTACACCATCAACGGCACGACCGGGGATGACACACATTTCCAGAGCAGTCCCAACAGCCTTGACGGCGTGCCCCTGACCCTGACCGGAAACAACATCTATGAACTGATCGCCGGCAACGACGTGGTCACCGATGCCGGTACCGGCGGCGACACGATCAGGGGCGGCACTGGCAATGACGACTTCCGCGGCGGGATCGGCGCGGATTCGCTGGTCGGCGACGGTGACAACGACACCCTGCAGGGCGAGGCTGGCAACGATACCCTGCAGGGCGGAACGGGACGGGATTCGCTGTTCGGCGGCGAGGATGACGATCTTCTGCGCGTGGACACAGGCATCGTTTCGGATGAGGTCTTTGACGGCGGAACCGGCAATGACACGCTGTCCTTTGCTGGTCTCGATTTCGGATCGCAGGGCGGATACGTCGTCGATCTGTTGTCGCAAAACGGGAATTTCAACAATTTCTTCGGCGATTTTCCGATCAGCGTGGTCGGGATCGAAAACCTGATCGGGTCGGAACAGGGCGATGGTTTATTTGGCGACGGGCTGGGCAACCTCCTTGACGGGCGCGGCGGGGCCGACACGCTGCTGGGCGGAAGCGGCAATGACACGCTGATCGGCGGCGAGGGGGTCGATGACCTGGACGGTGGGGCGGATGATGACCTGCTGTTCGTGGGTCCGCGCCTGGCCGCGGGCGAGGTCTTTGACGGCGGCACCGGCAACGACACGCTGTCCTTTGCCGGCCTCGATTTCGGGGTTCAGGGCGGTTACGTCGTCGATCTGGGCGCACAGACCGCAGACTTCAACACGGGCGGTTTTCTGGCCTTCGTGACCGGGATCGAAAACGTGCTGGGGTCGGTGCAGGGCGACAGCTTCAGCGGTGACGGGCTGGCCAACCTTCTGGACGGGCGAGAGGGCAACGACACGCTGGTGGGCCTTGGCGGCAACGACACGCTGATCGGGGGCACCGGCATCGACGGGCTGTTCGGGGGCGACGACGCCGACCTTCTGCTGACCGGCAACAACGGCCTTAACTTTGGCGATATCTATGACGGCGACGGCGGCGGCCTTGACACCTTTTCGCTGGAAGGGCTGGCATTCGGCGGCTTCCGAGTGAACCTGGTCTCGCAGTTCGCCAGTCTGCTGACGGGCGTTTCCCAGGTGACGGTGCGCGACGTTGAACGCGTCATCGGCAGCGTGGACGGCGACGAGATTACTGGCAGCACCGGCAGTGACACGCTGGAGGGGCGGCAGGGCAACGACACGCTGATCGGCGACAATGGCAGTGATCAGCTGGATGGCGGCACCGGTGCCGACAGCATGATCGGTGGCCAGGGCAATGACCTATACTTTGT
Source organism: Rhodobacter sp. (assembly GCA_027484145.1). Lineage (GTDB taxonomy): Bacteria > Pseudomonadota > Alphaproteobacteria > Rhodobacterales > Rhodobacteraceae > Pseudotabrizicola. Next base: position 1,848 of record JAIXUH010000036.1, on the reverse strand, counting down.
CGATGATGCGGGCGATGTGGTGATTGAGGCGGGCAACGCCATCGGGGACGGCCTGACCGACGAGGTTTCAAGTTCCGTCAGCTATTCGATCTCTGACGGTGGCGCGCAGTTCATAGAACGGCTGCGTCTGACCGGCACCGACAATCTGGAAGGCGCCGGCAATGCGCTGGACAATCGCATCACCGGCAACGGCGGCAACAACAACCTGCTGGGCTTCGGCGGCGACGATTCGATCTTTGGCGGTATTGGCAACGACACGCTGAACGGCGGCAATGACAACGACGCAATGTTCGGGAACGAGGGCGATGATCTATACATCGTTTTCGATGCGGGCGACGTGACGTCCGAGGCGATCAACGGCGTCACCGACGAGGGCGGCACCGATACGGTCCAAGCTTTCGTTTCGTACAGCCTGGATGGGACGGACGGCCGCCAGTTCATCGAAAACCTGACGCTGATCCCGGGCGGAAACGCAGTAGACGGCACCGGCAACGGGCTGAACAACATCATCACCGGCAACGAGGTGGGCAATTGGCTGGAGGGGCTGAGCGGCAGCGACACGCTGAACGGCGGCAGCGGCAATGACACGATGTTGGGCGGCGCGGACAACGACGTCTATTTCGTCGACAGCGCCGGCGACGTGATCGTCGAAGTGTCAGGACAAGGCACGGCGGACCGGGTGGCAGCCAGCACGTCATTTGCGCTGGCTGTGGACGATGATATCGAGATCATGACCACCACCTCGTCCAACGGCACGACGGCGATCAACCTGACCGGCAACGCGAGGGTGCAGTCGATCACCGGCAACAACGGCGCCAACATATTGGCCGATGGCGCGGGCGGCGGGTTTGACACCCTGATCGGCCGCGGTGGCAATGACTTCTACCGCGTGTTCAACGCGGGCACGACCATCGTCGAGGTTGCAGGCGGCGGCACCAGTGACCGCGTGGCCAGCAAAGGCAACTTTGCCCTTGCCGCCGACGACCACATCGAACTGCTGACCACGCTTGACAGCACCGACACCGCAGCCATCAACCTGACCGGCAACGAATTGGCACAGAGCATCGTCGGCAACGCCGGAGTCAACACGCTGTCTGATGGCGGCGGGGCCGGGGCCGACACGATGACCGGCCTTGGCGGCAACGACACCTATGTCATCCGCAACACGGCCACCCTGATCACCGAAATCGCGGGGGGCGGTACGGCTGATCAGGTCTTGGCGGGCGTGTCCTTCACCTTGGCGGCGGATGACAACATAGAAGGCATGGGCACCATCTCATCTGTCGGGACCACCGCAATCGACCTGCGCGGCAACGCCTTGGCGCAGACCATCATCGGCAATGCCGGGGCGAACGTGCTGAATGATGGCGGTCTTGGTGGCAATGACACGCTGACCGGGCTTGGCGGCAATGACACCTATATCGTCAACAACGCGGGTGCCGTCATTGTCGAGGTGGCGGGGCAGGGGACTGCCGACCGGGTGGCGGCCAGCGTCAGTTTCACACTTGCTGCTGATGACGACATTGAAGTGTTCACCACAACCTCCAGCGGGGGCACGACAAACCTCAGCCTGACCGGCAACGCTTTGGCGCAGACGATCACTGGCAATGCGGGCAACAACGTCCTGCGCTCCGGCACCGGCGCGGCGGATACAATGCGCGGGCTTGCGGGGGATGACGTCTATCGCGTGTTCAACACCGGCGATGTGGTTCAGGAAACCGCCGGCAACGGCGCCGACCGCGTGGTCACGGTGGTCAACTACGCGCTGGCGGCTGGCATCAGCATCGAGAATTTCACCACCGACTCCTCTGCGGGCACCACCAACCTGAACCTGACCGGCAATGAGGT
>JAIXUH010000005.1 GCA_027484145.1 Rhodobacter sp. | reverse complement strand
GGTGGTGGTTCCGGCGGCGATGGTGGCGCCATCGGAGCCGGTCCCGGCCGTCGTCGCGGCGTTCGGGCCGGTGATCACCGGCTGGGTGGTGTCCGCGGCATATATCGCCGTGACTGTATTGGTAAGGATCGTCTCGGACCCACCGTATGTCACCGCGGCTTGATACGTGACAACCTCAGCGGCACTATTCGTTACGGAAAAGACTGCGCTTCCAGACGTGTCGGTCGTCACAGTAGCGGGAGACACGACGCCGTTTACATTCGGTGCGGCCATCAGACTCACGGTTGCACCAGAAATGACAGTTCCGTCTTTAAGTTTTGCGATCACTGAGACCGTTGCACCAGTACCCAGAGGCAGTCTCGCCGAGGATGCACCGTCTATTTGGATGGTTGAAGTGGCGGGGTCGGCGGCATAGGCTATCAGGTAATTGTTTAGGCCCGCTAGAATCTGGTTTGCACTTCCAGAATCGCTGTAAGTCGCGCTGTAACTGCCCCTCAACACCATCAGATACGACGAGCCGCTGGCCGTCGCCGTGAACACAACCGCCTCTGCGAGGGATCCTCCCTGCGGGTGCCGGGAGGTAAGCGAACCTGCCACCGATACGGATGAGCCGCCAACAGTGTAAGTCAATGTCCCCGAGGCATTTGTGAAATTCCGACTAGAACCGCCGTCGTTGAAAGTGATGCTGCCTGCATCTGCAATTAGTGCACTGCTCGCGGTAAATGTCTGGCCGCTCATCGATCCAATGAAGCCGCGATCGAATGTAATCTCCGCCGCTTGGATTGGTCGTACGGACGCAAAAATGGTAAACGCACATAGTGCGACCCCAAGAACGAGCGATGCGACGGATTCTTTAAAGTTTTCGTGCGTTTTGCGCCCGCCAAAATACTTGGTGAGCATAGCGTTTCTCCCATCTCTCCAGCCAAGGCACTTAGCGAGAGTCATGTAGGGTAGCGCAATGTCGCGAAAGTATGTCTAGCGGAATCTTTGGAGACGTGAGCTGCGTTCAACAGTCAAAATCATTGAATAACAAATATCTCTTGTGCTCTTAAGATGTGATCCCTTATTGCGCTCTCATGGAGAGGTGCCCGATCGGGCCGCTCCTTTGGTTCAGGTTCGCTGGCGATACTTGGTGTAGCCTTGCGATCGCAGTTTCCAGCTTCGTTATGATCAAGCCAGGTCGACGGCCATGTGATCTTGGCAACTCATGCCGTGGGCCGGTCGTTTGAGCGAACCATTGTTTGCGACCTTGCGATGTCGTCATTCTGGTATGGACGATGCAAACCCAAGTCTTTTCACCAACTCATTCGGATTGAGGAGCATTGTTGTGGCGATATCGATAAGACGAGCAGGAGGCACAGGTCTGGCACGCATCACCATAGATTTTCGGGTGGAGTTTGACAGCCAGTTTGTCGCTACGACTGCAGTCGCGAGTATGACTGAGGATCGCAACGGCAATAGTCTGGCAACGCGACTTGATGCAGTGTCAATGATGACCTGTGGTTGGGGAAGGCCCAATGCTTCCAGCGTTGATGACAGTCCCAAACTGCGCCAACGAACTTCCGCCAGTTGGAGAGCCGCAAACGAGACGAACTTAGGCAAGAAGGCATTGCTGATCGGAAGCTTGAATGATGCAGGAAAATGGATGTCAAGGCGCATCGTGCCCCAACCAAGGCCAATAAGGTTTGCGCGAAGATCTGATCTCACTCTTCCTTTGTCCACGGAAAGTAAAAAATTTACATGTCCGAACAATGAAGCGCCCCAGACGTCAAACACAGAGAGGTCGGTGATTGAAGCAACGACCACTCCACTTTCGTCAGTAGATAACTCCTTTGCAGCTAGGCTTGTCCTCTGTTCCGCATTCGCCGAAAAACCGACGAAAGCTGCTTTGAGTTCTAGTGCCTTGCTTCCGTCGGGCAAGAAGACAGAGATATCCCCGAGCCGAACTGTTGCGGACGCAGCATGGTTTAATGCGGTTGGAAACACGACCCGGACGGATATTCGTTCAATGAGGAGCCGACTTCCATCTGCTGACAAAACCGAAAAGTCCTTGCCGACGAGATGTCCCTTAAGTATGCAATCCTGACCACGGAGCATTGTTTGAGCGCCGATTTCAAGATACTTGAAGTGAGCAGTTTCAACGGGGCTGTTGGGGAAAGCCATTGCATCGGTGTCAGCAGTTGTTGAAAAATCTCTTGCAATCAGACGGCTGCTTTCCTTGGGTATGTCCTGACAGGGATCAAGGGTAATCGGCAACAACGCATCAAGGAGCGAACGTATGTTGCCTTCGAAGCTTAGGAACTTGGCCGTTATCTTGCCCCTTTGGCTCTGCTGATCTGGCAACGAGATCACCACGTCGGTCATTTCACCAGCATTTACCCACAAGCCTGACAAAATGCGTTTGGATTTTGTGACATAACTGATGCGACCGTTTTCTAATGTTTTGCGTGTCCATGCGTCGGGATCAACATCGTTCGCCAAAGCTGGCAGGTACAACATGGACCACCCGCTGACCCAGATCAGCACGGCAGCGATCAGTCGGAGATTTGCTCGAATCGGATCAAGTGTTCGCATGACTTCGGCTTGCTGCAAGGAGCCTTGGAAGACAATAATGCTTCCCGAGACTACGCGAGGCATTAGTTGGATTCCATGTCAAAGGACAGAACTAGTCTCAAAAGACACTGTTCTGTACTTAAGATTCATGGTGACGCAGGTGAAAGCCGACACTCACAGTGTGTTGGGCGCGGGCACCCGGAACTGGCAGTCACCTGGTCCAGCGAAAACGGGGCTTTTCTGTCCGGGACTTTCGTTCTGTGCGGCTTCCCCCTGATAATGTGATCTGATCCCCGCAAACTAGACCGCTTGAAGCTGGAGTTTTTCGCTACGCTTTCCTGTCTGGGAGAGGAGCGGAATCGGATGAAGGCGAGCAAATTCACAGACAAGCGGAAGGCGTTCATTATCAAGCAGGGCGAAGGCGGAACGCCGGTTGCGGATATCTGCCGCAAGGCGGTGATCAGCAAAGCGACTTACTTCAACTGGAAGAAGAAGTATGTTTGCTTCCCGCCGAGATGAAGCGGTTCAAGCGGCTCGAGGACGAGAACGCGCGGTTGAAGAAGATCGTGGCGGACCTGACCTTGGACCGCGAGATAGTGAGCGTGGAAACGCCACTGGTCCGAGAGAACACGCGAACGGACTTGATCCGGCGAAAGATCACAAGCCTGTCCATGCTCTCTTCCTTCTGGTGCGCGGTCCTGCACGGCCGCAATCAACTGTTCGAGACGATGAAGAGAGGCGGTGCCGACAGGCTAAGAGGCGTGGTCATGCCACAAGGGTCCGACGTCGCGCACCACCCCGCCATCGGCCTTGGCCGGGGCCGGTGACGGGGCCAGTCTAGCAGAACGCAGATACAGAAGGGTCGGGACCCATCGAACGGTTTGGCCTGACGCCCTCGCGGAACCAATCTGGCGAGCGCGTCGTCTCGGGCGGGATCACCAAGGCGGGTGACGTCAACCTGCGCCGTGCGCTATGCCAGGCCGCGACCGTTATGATGCATCGTGGACGTTCGACATGGCTGAGAACATGGGCAGCCCAGCTCGTCTTCCGTCGTGGTGCGAAACCAGCCATGATCGCCTTGGCGCGGCGCATCGGGGTGATCCTTCACAGGATGTGCGTGGACGGCACCGCCTTCCGGTCAGAACTCGTCTTGCCTCATGCGGCCTGACGACCCAAGTTCCCAACCGCTGCCTGCCTGAGCGCTGGCCTTCGAGGTCCCTCAAGGACGCGTTTCGATGATGCCGTGGTCCAGACTGTGGCCGATCACGATCGAGCACGCCAATGAGATGGGCACATCGGAATTACATTGAACCAGCATCATGTTGGCGGCCATCGCGCCGACCGCGGACCGAAGCATGCACCCGGGATGATCTCACACGAGGGCGGCAGTAATGGCAGGGCGGCAAAAAAGACCCGACTCCAAAACCGCACCCTTGCGGCCAATCTCGCCTGCGCAAAACTACTTGACTGGCACAGCCCCATTACCGAAGTCTGGACCCGAGGTCACACGACCAGTACGGTCAATCTAATGAGGTTGGCACATCAAAAGTTGGAAAAGCTAGGGAGGCAGCAGATGCAAATTCAGGGTCGAGCGAAATTCAGCGAAGGCTCACACTGAGGCAAACAATCCAAAACTGGATATCTAAAGATAGGTCAAGAAAGACTTTCGCTGCCAAGCAGAGATGGGCCTAGACACCTATGACTGCATCACGAAGTTACCCAAGTGACGTGGGAACGGTATCAAGGACCGCACAGGGGTGAGTGGAATCAAAAGAAACACAAAAGAAAGAGCACAGATTCTCATGAGGTCTTTTACTTTGCGGGCGCTTCCCCCTCTTCAGGTGTGAAATGAAGGTAAGTGTGATCACCTACTGTGGAGAGCATTTCGCCGACTTGCATAGGACCATTGAGAGTGTTGAAAAACAGGTTCACGAAGACCTTCAACACATAATCGTCCTCAATTCAGTCGATGAGGAGTTAAATGCGGCAACGAAGATTGTGGCACATCCAGACATGGTACTCATTTCTGCCCCGGGGATTTCAAATATCGAAGCTGTAAATCTTGGAATTGAGGTTGCGACCGGTGAAATTGTTTCCTTCATGCCGCCCACAACTTTCTTCAGTTGTAGCTACTCTCTGTCTAGAATTGTCGATGCTTTTCACGTTGAAACCCTCCAGGCCGTATGCTGTGATATCGAGAGCATAACACGCGGAAAGCAGGCTGCTGTGAAACGTGTTAATCAAGGAACGGTCCTGTCACAAAAGTCGCTGAAAAATGGTCACTACGTTGTCTTCCCCGCATTATTTATTCGGAGGGAATTTTTGAACGTACAACGTAAACTAGACACTTCCTTTGGGGCCGCGGCAGAGTACGAAGCGCTCTTGCGCTGGTTTGGAAAGGAAGAAGCGCAAACACGCTATATTGCAGAAACCTTGGTCGGGACTGTTCTGCCGCCCTCTGGGAAAATCATCTTTTCCTTCCATAAACTTAAAGATATTATATTAAGAATTTTTGGCGATTATCGCGCGCTTCGTATGCATCATATAGGTGGAATCTTCACAATTCTGCGCAAGATAGTGTTTTCTGTATTGAAAGCGCGATCTTTCAATCTGTCTGCGCGGTAAACATCAACAGGCGAAATGGAGCTAGCATGATCAGGTTTAGAGTTGAATACAACGCTTTAGCTGAAGATGGCTTTCAAGACAGAAAGCGGGTGGAAGTTCTTGCGGACACGTCAGCCGACGCTATCTCCAAAGTGAAGTCGCTTGACAGTAAGTTTCTGATTGCACTACTGGTATTACCAATTGATCTGAATGAGCAGTCGGACGCTCGACTTAAAAAGGGATATTCGAAAACGTTTTTCTTTGTTGCGGCGGCATTGACACTCATCTCCGTGCTGTCAGGCGCGCATGTTCAATTTTGAAAGACACACTCCCCTAAGATTTGGGTGGCTTTAAATTTCGGTTTTTGGCTGCAATTTCCCGCACGGGGAAAGCGTTGAGAACGGTACAGGCACCAAAGAATAACTTCTACGACGATACCGCTCGTCTCTATTGCACAAATCGGCGTAGTGCCGGACTGCCCCTTATCCCGGACAAACCTATCCTGCGACTTTCGTGACGGGGATGCCGAGTTCTGTATAGCCGTTCAGCACAGCAACAGGGACCTAGAACTCCGCGATTTGGCGGTCGAAGTCCCACGCCATGAGGCGCTCAGCCAGCAGCTTGACGCAGTGCGTTTTCGTCCATGCGCGGCTTCGGCGGTGATATCCACTCCATCCGTTGCCCGGAAGGAGATTGCGCAGAAATCTTCCGAGAGGGGTCGCCAGAGCGCGCGTCCCAGGTGTTTCGTCGCCCGCAGCGCCTCGTTGCGGGCGACCGCGCCTGCCGTTTCTGTCTGCCACCGCTTGGCGTCCTTGCAGGGCGGGATCACGGCATGGGCCCCGCGTTCGGCGGTGGCAGCGTGGCACCTTCGGGTGTCGTATGCCCCGTCGACGGTGAAGCTTGCGATATCCTCGTCGGGCGGGATCTGACTGTGCAGCTCAGGCAGCATGGGCGCATCGCCTATCTCGCTACCGGTGACCTCGACCGCCCTGATCTCCAGCGTTTGTTCGTCGATCCCGAGATGGACCTTGCGCCAGACGCGGCGTTTTGCCCCCCATGCTTACGGACATTCCACTCGCCTTTCCTCTTCATCTTGATCGTCGTGCCATTGATCAGCAGGTGCAGCGGGCCCTGTGACCCCCGATGTGGGATGTTCACGGCGAGGGTCTTCTGGCGACGGCTGAGCGTGCTGAAGTCCGGCGCTTCCCAGTTCAGGCCGATTAGGCAAAGCAGGCTCTCCACGAACCCGGTCGTTTGCCGCAGGGCCATGCCGAACAGAACCTTCATCGTCACGCAGGTCTGGAAAGCAGCATCGCTGTAGAGCGGCAAGCGCCCACGCTTTCCGGTCGGCCTCACTGCCTACGCCACCTCAGGATCGAACCAGATCGTCAGCGACCCGCGGCGCTTGAGCGCCTCTTTATACGCGGGCCGGTTCAGGGTCTTGTAGGATGGTGTGTTCAGTCTGCTCATGCCCTCCAGCTATCACGCTGGATTCACAAGATGAATCGCTCAGAGGGTTTGTGAAACAGAGCAATCTTCATTAACAGATATTGAGGCAATTTAAGGCTCGAAAACCAACGGTGGCCAAAGTTCGCTGTCTGTCCCATCACGGTTTCCGTTACCATCGATCAGATTCGCCTCGAATGCTGCGGATAGGATTCGGGCAGAAATACGGCCAGCTCCACTACCTCCCGTCATAGCCCCTGGCAAAGGCGTATTATCGTCCCGCCCCAGCCAGACACCCAAGACGAAGTCCGGAGTCAAGGCAAAAAACCAACTGTCACGATGGTCTTGTGATGTGCCCGTCTTTCCGATTATGGCAACAGGGTGGCCCCTAAATGCCGACTCTGCGGTGCCCCGCGTAACGACACCACGCATCATGGATTGAATTGCAGACAAAGATGCGCTGTCAAGCGAAGCCAATGGTCGTTGAGGCTTCCCGATGCTTACTTCGCCCCGTAGGGACAATCCTGCAATAACATGGGGCACAACAGGGTGCCCACCATTCACAATGGCAGCATAACCAGAACATAGATTGATGAGTGTCGTTGCGCTACTTCCTAGGGCTGACGTCAAATTGAGTTCCATTTTCGTATCACTGTAGACACCTAGATCTTGTGCCACTTCTGCCATGGCAGCAATTCCTATTCCGGCGGCCAGATCAACCGCGGCTCGGTTCGAACTTTGTTCTAATGCACGAAACATCGTAATGTTTCCAGCAGCGTTTCCTCCAAAGTTTTTAGGCGTCCAAAAACCTTGGGCTGAAGGATAGGGCTTTGGATCTTCGCTAAGTACAGAATCTGGCTTGACGCCGAGTTTCAATGCAGCCATCCAAAGGAAGGGCTTGATTGCAGAACCTGGCTGACGCATGGCGCGCGACCGGTCAAACTCAGAGACCTCTGGATTCAAGCCTCCAACGGTAGCCAAAACTGCCCCACTCGTAGGATCCAGCAACACGACGGCTGCCTGAACCAAAGGTGTGGTCTCAACTGAAGGTGACTTACCACTATCGTTTATAACGAAGACCTCCCCAGCGCGAGGCGTATGGTTCAACGGAATGTACCCTTCCCTGAAGAGTTCTACGGTTCCGTCGCGGTGCCCTTTGGAACTAAGCACGAGCCAACCTCCGCTTGGCGAAAGACCTAAGAACACACCGCTCCGAACACCTGCGCCAGCAGTGACGAAGGATGATGCAGCCTGCAGCATCGAGCGAGAACCGTCATTTGCAGTATTCATTTCCACAAAGCCAGCAGCGCCCCGCGGAACATTCGCAAGTTCTGACCTCAACACTTCTTGGATCAACGTTTGCCAGTTCTGATCAATGTGCGTAACAATCTTGAACGACGGATGAGCGATAGCTTTGTGGACTTCGCTTCTGAGTCCGATCTCTCTGGCAACAGCTCGCAGGACCCAGAGATCTCCAATCTGACGGGAAGATCGGGGAATTAGATTAAGGTCCGATACAAGCGCTTCATCGCGTTCAATTTTGGAAATCTTCCCTCTTTCTAAAAGTGTATTGAGGACTAAGTCGCGGCGAGATTGAGAGAAGTGCCGCGCTGCTGCAGAGTCCGCAATCGAATCAAACTGGCCAGCACCCTTCAAGATTCCAGCAAGATAAGTCACTTGTCCGAGTGAAAGCTTGCTCCACTCTTTGCCAAACCACACTTGAGGTGCCCTCGCCGCACCTGTCACACCTCGACCGAACCAAGCTCCTTCGAGATAGGCTTTTAAGATGATTTCCTTAGGTACGGCCGTTTCAATGCGCGTCGCGAGGATCGCTTCGATGGTTTTCCGTCGAAGGCTGCGCTCGCTACCAGTCACTTTTCCCTTTATCAATTGTTGAGTCAGCGTTGACCCACCTCTCGTGTTGCCGTTCGCGGTAGCAAGTGCAGCGCTCAGTGCTGCTCTGAAGTCGATTCCTTTGTGACGATAGAAACGTCGATCTTCAATTTCAACGACGGCTTCTACGAACTCTTGAGGCAAGTCCAGTATTGTCAGTGGGACGGGTGTTTGGCTCGCTACATGTCCAACATAGCTTCCGTCCATTCCAACAATATCTGAGTCAAAGCCGTTGACTGGCTCAGTCACTGTTGCAACTAACTCAAGTTGCGGTAAGTCGATCCGGCCACTGGGGCCGGTCGACACCGCCGCGATCGCCGCGGTCACGAGAGACGCAAATGTATTTACAAGACTGTCGGACACAACTGATTCCTCGATAGCGACCGGATACTCACCCTTGAAATCATCGCAACGGACCTGCGGACAAGCTGTCATTTTCCGCTATTCTATCGAAGGATAGCATTTATTCTGAAAGAGCATGCGTAGTATATCTAGATACAGGGAAATCTTGGATTTTCCGCGTAATGATTAAATTGCCGGTGAACTTAACGTTGGGGGAAACATGTTGGGAAGACTCTTTGGGCTGATCGTCGCGGTACTTATCTCAAGTCTGTTGACTCAAGAGGCAGAGGCGAACGCCTTTGCAATCGCGGACGTGAACCTTCGTGATGGGCCTTCAAAGAAATATGCGCAGATTGCGACAATACGCGCTGGATCGCCTATTTTCATTTTCGGTTGCCTGTCGAATGGATGGTGCGAAACTGAGTATCGAGGACGGCGTGGTTGGGTGTCGCGGCACTATCTGCAAAGAGATATATCTATCACCGCGCAGTTTGCCTCAGAAACGATAGTCGCTCCAGCAGTAACTTATGTTGTTCCAGCGCGCGCAGTTTTGGTTTATCGGATCATTCAGCCAAATGTATCGCATGTGTTTCAGCCAACTTACTATTACGTCCGCCAGCCTGCATGGACTTCCTATTATGAAATGTATGTTCGGCGGTGATTCAGGATTGCGAGGACGGGGTTGATGTGAATGCCGCCGCGAAGGCCTAACTTTCCCACTTGCTTATATACCGGTAGTAATTCTCGATCCAAGATGGTGATCCATAGCCACCTTCGCTTTCATGCATGAGGGATATGTCCCAAGTGCCGCATGTCAATCCACTCTTTCGTGCTGTTCTTGTGAAATCGAGGTCGTAGAAATGAAAGTCAAAGCGTTCATCAAAGCGAATTCCACTATTCAAAAGAGAATCAACGCGGCAGGCTATAAACAGTCCATCAAGCAATTCGACTTCAACCTTTGATGGACCAAAGTAGTTCACAAGCTTTGGTGGAAAAACAGTGCCATGCGCTACTTGTCCACTGTAGTTCTCCAAAGAGCTAGGCGTTCCCTTCAAATCAACAAAACCCCAAGCGGGCTGACCCGGCAGGCATTTCCGATTCCCCGCGACACCAACAATATCGAACGTCGACAATCCAAGTCGGAGCCTTTCTGGCCAATAGAAATCGAGAAAGTGCAAGTCGTCGTGGGCAAAGACAATGTATTTGTGCCGCGCCAGAATTCTACCAATTGCCATATTGTAGACAACACTTAAGCTTGTTTTGTTATTGTAGCAAGGCAGCAACGAGAGGCCGTAATAATTCATTGCATTCAGAGTGCGGAATGTTGCGGATGTTTTGGCAAAGTCCGTTGAATCAAGACGAGATGCGACGACGACTAGGATGTCGGAAGCGTCAAGTAGAGCTTTTCTGGGCGTGGTATCTATCCTTTCCATCAGGCAAGCCCCAAGGACTTTGCAAGAACAACTGCATGTGTTCTATTCTTAACATTAAGTTTCCGGCAGATCGAGGCAACATGCATTTTAACAGTCGTCTCTGCTTGCATCATCTCAACACCGATCATCCTGTTGCTGAGCCCCCGAGCGAGTTGCTGAAGAACTGCAAGTTCCTTTGGTGTAAAAGTTATTTGCCCCAGGTCACCAAACACACTTGTCAGATACTCTGGCTTTTGCGTGTGCAAATTTGCTGCAACATAGCGTTCGCCCGCATGAATAAAGCGGATTGCATTGACCACTGTTCTAAGCGCACTTGTCTTTAGGATGATTCCCGCTGCACCAGCATTGAGGATATCGGTTTGAGCGGGCATGCTGACGCTTCCTGTGAAGATTGCAACAGGCTTTCCACGATTGAGAATGAGAAGTTCTTTTAACGCGGCTAGTCCCGATACGGACGGCAGATGAAGGTCGAGAAGTATGACGTCAAACGTCCCCTGACCAGCAATCAGGTTCCGCGCGTCATCTAGTGACTTTGCCGTTTGAGTGGGAATGCCAGACTTGCTCTGCATGTAGTCTGACATAACCTCAAGGATCATTGTGTGGTCGTCCACAATGAGCAAGCTCGGGCTATTGTGTGCAAATCCGTTCTCACGGCTTGTTGGTGCTTCTACGTCTTTGATCTCTTGCATCTTGAGGCCTCAATTTTGTTTTCAAGATTCTGCAGGATTTTCGCTGATCATTATACACGTCTTTTTTTCTAATTTTCCACTTAAGATAGGGCTTTGCTTCATTCGATACTTTGCAGTTCATAAAAAAAAGCAAGAAAGGGGGACACCTTTCTTGCTAACAAAGTTGCCTACACTGTCTGCTGTCAGTTTCGGTCGAGCAATTATAACTAGACGTGCGATGCGCCAAGGTTCAAGCAGGATTTGCGAGTGTTCGGCTATCTATCGATTTCAAATCTTCCAAAGGAGAGCCCAAAGACAAGAAGATGTCCGGCGTTGACCGTAGTACTGTGTCATATCTAACTACGCGTACTGAATTTGCTATGACCACATGTGCAATTCTGTCATCAGGCGAATAGTAGTGAGGCAATGAGGTGAATAAGGTGAAGGTCATGAACGACAGACGTTCTCCTGTTGATTGCCTGGTCGTGACGGAGGAACAAGAAGCTTTCAATAGTGTCAGTGATGTCATGAGCTATCTGGGTCTTTCGACAGGCTGGGTTGGCGACTTGGATTCGCTATTGGTTGACCTTGGTTCTAATGAGATACAATCATCGTTCTTGATGATTAATGTCGATGGTTGGGGTGGTGTGCCGTCGATCATTGATCGACTCTTCAAAATCCGTGAGGCGCGGCCGAACCTTCCAGTGATTCTGACGTCACGATCCTTTCGGCGCAATGACTTGGGAACTGATCGATTGGCTGTTGCTGATGTTTCGGTACGGTTTCCGGTTGGGCGCGCATCCATCGCAGCGGCAATTGGGCAGGCAGCGGTAAACAATCAAACATGGGTTGATAGGTATAAAGAGTTTCTGAACCGAACCATCAAATAGCTTCTTGAACCCAACCTCCGATCTCACATTTTCTTCGAAGATTTTAGCGAGCATGAAGGTGGCAGTTTCGACTTCTGTGCGACGCGGTCACGCAAACTAGGGGAGCAACAGTGTGGCAAAGACAGGCACCTGCCCGTTCCTAGACCAGTGGGTGCTCCTGTCTCGCACCCCGCGCCTCTCAAGCGCTTTAAATACTGATCTCAAAGCACTGATGTAGCGACTTGTAGTGCGCTGTAGTGGTGTTGCTGGGCGCAACACTTTTGGGTCCGGACATCCCGCGCGGTCCATTTGCGTCGGGGAGTTGGTGATGAAGGAAGTTAGTCCAGAGATGCTTTCAGATGGCCATCCTGACGTTTCAACCTGGCGGGATGGAACGGCGTGTGGGTGCGATCATTTTAGGTGGGGGTGCAAAGCCCGATTGGGGTTCGATTGTGATGTTTGTGGTTTGCCGTTCCTGTCCTAATTCACAGCCCATTGCACAAAGGTGAGAAGCGCACGACTGGTAGATTTTCCAACAGTTTGTAGAACAGGTCAGTTGGCTCAAACGGTGCCGGCCCGGTCCTTTTGGTCAGGAGCATTGCCGGCTGCCAGGTGCTTCCACACGGCCTCGGCCCCCGGTCGCAGGCGGGCGGCGGGGCGCGCGACCATGACATAGGGCAGCGGCATTTGCGCGGCGGCGGGGCCAAGGGCCACCAGCGACCCGCGGACCAGGTCGGCTGCCGCCAATGTCTCGGGCAAGAGCGCCACGCCAAGGCCCTGCCGCGCTGCCGTCGCGGCGATCACCAGCCGGTCCACCGACAGCCCCTTGCCCGGATCGGGGCGGCGCGCGCTGCCCATCGCCTGATGCCAGCCGGTCCAGGATTGCGGGTCGGCATAGGTTGGCCCCCATTGCGTATGGATCAATTGTGCGTCCGGTGTATGCAGCGCGCCTTCTGTCAGCCCTGCGGCGACCCTTGGCGCAGCCACGGGCAGCATCTGATCGTGAAACAGCGTTAGAACCGTCTGGTTCGGGTAGGCCGCCGCGCCATAGGTGATGCGGATATCCACGCCCCTGCCCGCGAAATCGACCGGGTCCTGATTGTCCTCGATCACCTGCAGCCCGGCCCGGTCAGCGAGGCCAGCCAGTTGTGGCAACACCCACAACTCTCCTACCGAAGGGATGACCGAGATCACGGCGCGTGGCCGCAAGGCCGAGGTCCGCAGATGCGCCGCCGCCTCGGACAATTCGGCAAAGGCCCCGGCGACACGAAGAAAGAGGTCGCGGCCCGCATCGGTCAACTCAACCCCATTGGGGCGGCGGTGGAACACCTGCTTGCCAAAGCGGTCCTCCAGAAGTCGAATATGCTGGCTGATGGCGGTAGCGGTCACCCCCAATTCCACGGCCGCAACGGCAAAGCTGCCGGCACGGGCGGCGCGTTCAAAGGCCTGCAGGGCGTTCAGGGGCAGGCGGTCAGACATCGGCACCTTTGCGCGGCACAATCGAACTTGGGGGCGTCGGGGCGGAAACCTCGCGAAGGGGCAAAGGGCCGCATAAGCGACGAGTGAGGTCAACTTAGCACAAGTTTTTCTTGCCCTCACCAAGTTTTCCAGCCCTTGCCAAAAGACCTGTGCCAGATCAGGCTTTATTGCATTCGCCACAGGAAAGGCCCCGCCATGGACCAGCTTGTCGACTTGCAGAACTACCCGATCGACCGCCCCGATTCCCCTGCATATGCGGCCCTTGTCACCGATTGCCGCGCCCGGCTGGCGGTGGATGGCATGTTCGACCTGCCCGGCTTCTTGCGTCCCGAGATGGTGGAAAAGGCCGTCCAGTCCGCCCGACCGGCAATGGCCAGCGAGAGCTTTCGCCATGCCCGCAGGCACAACATCTACTTCCGCGACAGTGTTGATGGGCTGTCGCCCGACCACCCGGCACTGACCAAGGTGGAAACCGTGAACCACACGCTCTGCGCCGATCAGCTGCAGGGCAATCCGGTGATCGCGCTGTATGAATGGCAGCCCTTTGTTGACTTTCTCGCTGCGACCATGGGCAAGGACGCGCTTTTCCCGATGGACGACCCGATGGCGCGGGTGAACGTGCAGGCCAGCCGCGATGGAGAGGCGCTGAACTGGCACTTCGACCGTTCCGAATTCACCACCACAATCCTTCTGCAGGCCCCGCAGGAAGGGGGCGAACTGGAATACCGCAAGGACCTGCGCAGTGCTGACGACCCGAACTTCAACGGCGTCGCTGCCGTGCTGCGGGGCGAGGATCCGCTGGTGCGCAAGAACACGCTGAAGCCCGGCGCGCTGAACGTATTTCGTGGTGTGAACACGCTGCACCGCGTGGTGCCGGTCAAAGGCCCGGTCGAACGTCTGGTGGCAATCTTTGCCTATTTTGACCGCCCGGGTGTGGTGATGACCGCGAAGGACCAGCAGGGCTTTTACGGCCGCTCTGTCGCCGTCGCCTGAAGGCGCGGCAGGTTAGGATGGCCAGCCTGCGGGGCCTGCAGGTCTGGTCGTTCGGTGCCTGCGCCACTTGTTTGCGCCCATTCTTGATAGATCGCCTGCAGTGCTGAATGGCGCAGGCAGACTGCGATCAGGCGGCGGCCAGAGCGGTGTCGAGCAGCGCCTTGATATCGGCCCTTGATGTGCCGGCAACAATCCGGCCCAGTTCCTGTCGGCCCTTCAGGGCCACAAGAGTGGATCGCCGCGGGATCTTCAGGGATTTCGACAGATCGCCTTTGCCATGTTCGTCCCAGTCCACGACGAAGAACACGATGTTCTGTTCATAGGCCAGATTTTCCGCTTTGAGGAACGCCAGAACCCGTTCTTGCGCGGCGCAGGTTGAACACCAACTCGCCCAGAAATCCAGAAGCACAACCTTGCCCGCGTCCATGGCGGCTTCGGCCGCGCCGGGGGTGTAATGGGTGGCGCTGGTGGCACGCGTGGCAAAAGGCAGAAGGGTCAGGCCCGCGGACAGGGCAAGGAAATTGCGGCGATGCATGGTTGAGGTTCCTTTTGGATCAGATGGAAACGGAAAGATCAATCAGCCATGATGGCAGGTTCTCGATCAGCCAGCGGTCGATGACGTGGTGCAGGCCGAACCAAAGCGCCAAACCGACGGCGATGAAAGTTATGCCCATCACCGGCTTGGCACGATCAGCCAAGGCCCGCAGCAGGCTTTGCCGCTTTCGGATGGCCGATTTGGCACCATAGGCCAGCGAAAGGATCAGCGTTGATACACCAAGGGCAAAGGCCGTCATGATCGCGCCCGCCCGCCCTAGACTTTCGCCTGTCGAGGCAAGGGCGATGGCCGCGCCAAGCGTTGGGCCGATGCAGGGGCTCCAGACCGCGCCCAGGAGGGCTCCAGACAGGAATTGCCCGCCAAGTCCTGCATCCGAGGTTACATCAATCTGCGCATCGGCCTTGGCCGCAAAGCCTGCCGTTGCGGTGGAAAACCTTGCTGAAAAGGCGGGCGTCACCATCACCAGTCCAAAACCCACCATCAGCAGCGCAGCGCCTTGCGCCACGCTGTCCGTGTCCAGCCCCAAGGCTGGCCCGGCGGCGGTCACCCCAAGGCCAAGCGCCACGAACGACAGGCTCATCCCGGCGGCAAGGGCAACGGGCGCGCGTCGGTCGCGATGCAGGCTGCTGGCCAGCACAATGGGCAGAACGGGCAGAACGCACGGGTTGATCAGGGTCAAAAGCCCGGCAAGATAGGCAAAGATCAGTTCCATATCACGTCCCGCCCGCCGCCGGTCAAACCCTGCGCAAATCTTGCAGCACAAACACTTGCGCCGAACGTTTGTCCGCCGTTTGTGCACAGGCGCGGCGTGTGGACGTGGCCTTTAGTTGCCATGTTAATCTGATCCGTGATCTCTCTACTGACCTGCACTTCGTAAAATCGGGATGGGTGTTACAGGGGTCACGTTCTTGTGTTCCGCCACCATCACATTTGGCCTGCATGTCGACCCAACCCGTCGTGCCGTGCTGCGGCTTGCCAACACGTGTTGCGCACTTTTGCGCATGTGATGTGCCTAGCGGTCTTCGAACCAGTCGACGGCCATCTTCGCCCAGCTTTTGGGAATGCTGTGGCCACCGTCATGCAAAGCAAACTGCAGGTCGGTGCCGGGCTGGCAGTCTGTCCAACGCTGGATCGAAAATACGCCCTGCGGCTCTGTTCTGTCGGCTGAAGCAGAAGCGCAGCCATTGGTCCTGCGCCAGATCTCCATCGCTTCAAAGACATTGCCTTGCACGAAATCCGGCGTGATCGCGCGGCCTATCAGGGGAACCGTGCGGTCGGCCGTGCCGTGGGTGTGCAACAGCCGAACCGTGCCCGCGCAAGCGGCCGGATGTGGCCGCCAGAAACTGCCTGCGACAGGGGCATAGGCTGCAAATGCCGTTGGGGCCTGACAGGCGACATAGCTGGTCATCGAACCGCCAATCGAGAACCCGGCCAGCAGCATCGCGTCACGCTGTAGCCCGTATTCTGCCGCCGCATCGTCAGCCACCGCGATCAGAAACGCGGTCTCATCGCGGGTGGCAGGACGGTCGGGGTGAAAGTCCCATGACCGCCCCTTTCCGTTCGGGCGAGGCTGGCCATCCGGCGCGATGACGGCATAACCGCGCGCCAGCATCAGGTTGACCATCCCCTTGTTCCGGATCGACCCGACCCCTTCGCCGCCATAGCCATGCAGCAGCATGATCGCTGGGACCGGGCCCTTTGCCGCTTTTGGCAGAAGGATATGATAGGTGCCGTTCGTCAAACGGCACGGCTGGTCCACGCCATTGCAATCGGCGGCGGCCCCGGTTGCCCAGAAGGTGGCCGCAACCAGAAGGGCAAGGCCCCAAAATGCAGGCCTCATGCTGTCCTCCGACGGCGGATAGGGATGTGAAAGGCCGACCGTGGCATCTGCACCAATCCCGCCAGCGGCACGGTCAGGCACAGGCTGATGGCGACGGGCAAAAGCCAAACGCTTAGTTGACCCGCCCATGCAAGGGCCAAAAGGCCCGCACCAAGCCCCGTTTCCAGACCATGAAACCGCGCCAGCGTGCGCAGGTCTGATTGGCCTGCGACATGCGGCCTCCAACCGCCGTCCCGCCCGCAGAGTGTGCGTAGAACGGCCCGCACCTGATGTACCATCAGTGCCGGTGCAAGAAGGGCTGACAAAAGGACTTCGGCCAGAAAGAGGCCGCCAAATCCGGGGGCCTGCGCCAATGAAAGCCCATGGCGGTGCAAAAAGCTGAACAGACCAATCAGCTTTGGCGCCATCAGCATCAACCCGATCACCCCGGCAATGGCACTTTGGGTCAACGGCGGCAGAGAGGGCCAGTTCGACACCAACGGAGCGTTGACCATACCACCCGGAATCGCCCCCCCTGGACCGGGCAAGGCCCAAAGGACCAGCAGCGCCAGCCACCAGACCGATGCCAGATAGCCCATGGCCCCCTGCAAGAGGTGAAAGCGCGACAACGGATGCAGACCGGGGGCCAAAAGCAGCCGAACGTGCTGAAGGTTGCCCTGACACCAACGTTGGTCACGATTCAGATAGCCGATCAGCGTTTCGGGCGTGTCTTCAAAGCTGTCCGCCGCTTCGGGCATCATCCGCACGCCCCAACCGGCCCGGCGCAACAGGGCGGCTTCGACAAAATCATGGCTCAGAATGACACCCCCGCGTGGTGCCGCGCCGGGCAAATGCGGCAAACCCGCCGAAGCGGCAAAGGCACGGATGCGCACAAGGGCATTGTGGCCGAGAAAATTGGCTTCGGCCCCGGTCCACATGGCAAAGCCGCGCCCCATGTTCACGCCATAAACCTCAGACGCAAAGCTTTGCAGGCCTTGCCATACTGTATGCCCCGACAAAACGCGTGGCAGGGTCTGGATCAGCCCAAGCCCCGGTTCCTGCGCCAAAGCATCGGCCATTTTCAGAACCGTTTCCGGCCCCATGATGCTGTCGGCATCAAGGATCAGCATCGCATCATGGGCATGGCCACTGAATTGCACCCAGTCGCGGATATTGCCGGACTTATAGTCGATGTTCTGCGCGCGGCGGCGGTAGACGATGGTCAGGCCCGGATACAGCCTTCGGTTGGCTGCGACTGCGGTCTCCTCCAGCGCTGCCGCAGCGGGCGCACGGGTATCGGACAGGATGTGCAGGGCAAAGCTATGGCGCCCCCTGCCCGACAAACCCGCTAAAAGACGCAGGGCGTTGCCAATCGTTTCTTCTGCCGCTTCGCCGTACATCGGCAAAAGGATTGCAACCTTCATCCCATGCAGCGGCGGCATCACCGGCTTTGCCGACCAGAACAGGCCAAAGGTCGCGGTGGCAACAGACAGGACCACCCAGAAAAAGGCAAAACTTGTCACCCCAGCCAAGGCCCCTTCGGCAAGCGTCAACCTCCCGTCAAGCGCAAACCAGCCCAGCGACAGCCAGCCCAGACCGATCGTCACGCACAAAGGCACCAGCAAGACCAGCGCCCGCACCACAAGCGTCACAGCACCACTGCGGATGCCCGGCGCCTGAGGGTCACAGAAAGCTGCGCGCAGGTTCTGGTCCGGCATCGCCAGATATGCGGGCGCAAGGGTGGGGGTGACACGCTGGCGGGGGACAAAGGTCATGTGGGCACCCCGGCCAGAGGTGCGGGTTCTGTCTTGGCAACAGGCTTGGCCGCGCCTTTCCACGGCTGCCTTTTGAAATAGGCGGCAATCTTTGCCACGGCAATGATCAG
The DNA here is from genome assembly GCA_027484145.1 of Rhodobacter sp. Lineage (GTDB taxonomy): Bacteria > Pseudomonadota > Alphaproteobacteria > Rhodobacterales > Rhodobacteraceae > Pseudotabrizicola. Next base: position 154,624 of record JAIXUH010000005.1, on the reverse strand, counting down.
CGCAAATCCGGTCAGGTTGACCAGACAGGCAGCTAGTGCCCCGTTCCCGGCAAGGCTGAGCATTGCGCCAAGCACCCGCGCCAGCACCATCGACGCGGCAAAGACCGCCAGCGATTGCTGACCCACGCTGCAAATCAGGCCGATCACATCCCCGATCCGCCCCGATTGGCGCAACCGCACGCCTTGCGGCCCGACAGCGACCCACGCCAGATAGGCCAGCGCCAGAAAATGCACATAGCGCAATATCCCAAAGTCGGTCTTTTCAAACAGGGGTGCCGCGTTGCGACGCACCTCACGGATCACCTCGATCTGGCTGCTGATCTTGCCCCAGGCAAAGGGCACCGACAGGATCACGATGGCCGCCGCCAGCCAGACCAGCGACCGCCGCACGGGGGGCGCAGGCAACCAACCTGCCATCAGCGCGAACCCGGTGAAAAAGACCAGCTGCCACGCAAAGGGGTTGAAAAACCAGACCCGGCCCGTGGGTTTGGTGAACCAAAGCTCGGCTGGGATGTTCAGCCCCGCTGTTCCCGCAACCCAAAGTGCCACACTGGCAAGAAGCGCCAGCCGCACGTCCAGCCGCGCCAGCGCCATCATCACTGGGATCAGCGCTAGGATCACCAGATACATCGGCAGAATGTCAAAGTAATTGGGCACATAAGTCAGTGTCAGCAGCCCGATCAGGTTCGGGCCCGTGTTGAAAATGAAGTGGTTAAGGTTCAGCGCCGCCACTTCGTCCCGTGGAAAGATGCCTGTCATGTTCAGCGCCAGCATCAGGACAAGCGTGACCAGAAACACACCCAGATGCACCCAATAGACCTGCCAGATGCGATGCAGGATGCGCAGCGTGCCCATCAGCCACCCTGCCCGCGCAAACACCGCACCAAAGGCAAGGGCCGAGGCCATGCCCGAGCAGAACACGAACATCTCGGTCGCGTCTGAAAAGCCGAACCTTGCGGGAATCCACAAGGTCCAAGGGTTTTTGGTGATATGGGCGATCAGGATGATGAACATCCCAAGGCCGCGAAAGAAGTCGAGGCGAAGGTCGCGCTGTTTCGTGCTGTGGGTCATGTCAGACCGCCTGAACCTGAACAGCGTCGATCAAGGACAGGCGGGCTGCAGCATAGCCGTCAACCGCGCCACCCCGCCGCGCCATCCGGTCCCGCAGCAGGGCGCCGGCGGCTTCGGTATAGCCACTGCGCAGGGCCGCCTCGATGGTGATGCGGTCAAAGACATCCCGCTGTGCATGGCTGCCACCGATCTGTTGCAGATCGGCCCGTCCTGCGCGCAAATGCATCCAGGCCACGGGATATTCCCCGGCCGCAAAAGCCTGCAATCCTTGGGCGATGTGCAGTCCGGGGTGGGCAATGACCCGCTGCGCCTCGTTTGCCAAAGGCCGTGTCGATTGCATCCGGGTGATCAGCCCGACTGCCGCCTTGTCCCGCTCTCCGCCGCAGAGCGCCAGCATGTAGTGCAGGTCCGCAAAGGCAAGGCAGCCATCGGTCGCGCGGTTTTCGGACAGGTCTGCCAGTTCTTCCCAGCGATTACCGACATTGATGCCCTCAAGCTCCAGCCGGGCCAACAATGACGCGCCGTTCGAGATGTCGCGGTAATCGTCGGTCTTTTCCGCCCGGATGTCAGCGTCATAAAGTGCAAGCGCGGTATCGTATTCGCCAAGGTCCAGATGCATCAGCGCCCGGTGCCACCAGACGTGAAAGCGAAAGTTGTTGCAATGCGCCCACGACCCTTCGCGACCCGAAAGCCAGTCCAACCCCGCCCGCGCCCGGCCTGTCGTGTCAAACACATGTGCCACGGCATGCAGGCCCCAAGCGTCATCCGGGGCCAGCGCCACACCGTCGCGGCCCACCCGTTCGGCGCGGACATAGTCGCCGGTTTCTTCAAGCGCAAAGGCGTGACAGCCTAGGATATAACCCCGCGCCGGATGGTCATCCGATGCTGCAAGGACTCCTTCCACCGAAGCGCGCATGGCATCAGGGCGACCCATCACGAAATGGATTGCCTGAATCATCTTCATCGCCAAAGCGTCGCGCGGGTTCAGGTTCAGGATAACCTGTAACCGCGCTGCTGCGCGCGAGGGTCGGCCATGCAGCCAGTCGCCAAGGGCATGAACAAAGGCCATCTCGCGCATGGTTGCCGGGGCCCCGGTCAGGGCTGCGGCATAGGCCTGCCGGGCAATATCGACCATCTCGGCCCGCCCCAAAAGCAGGCAAGACACCCCTCGTATCGCCTGACCCAAGGCGAAATCCGGGGCCGCCGCCAGCACCAAGTTCAACTTCGGCCCGGTGCTGGCCGCGTGCGACAGGATGCCCGTGATCACCCGGTTCCAGTCGCCAATCTGCTGTGGCGAAAGCGAGGTGGGGATACCGCTCAGATCGTCTGACAACCGCATGGCAAAACCTTTCACCGTCTGGCAAAGGCCTGCGCGATTGTTGGGTTGGGTGCGCAGGCTTCGTTGTCCTGCGGTTCGCGATCCTGATGGCTTTGTTACAGCCGCTGGTGGGTGCAACAAAGCCATCACGCATACGTTATCAGCCTGACCTAGAAGGCCCCTTCATAGGCCCGCCGGGGAATATGCGCGGCGATCAGGGTAAAGCGGTCGCGGGAAAGGGCAGCCGTCGCCTCGTGCCGCAAGGTGGCGCGGTCTGACACATCGACCCCATGCCCGCCAAAGGCACGGGCAAGGGCCGCGAAATCGGTGCCCGTGCCAGGGCCACCGAAATCTACGCCAAGGTTCGGGCGTTGGCTGGCGCGCTGCTTCATCTCGATCAGGGTCAGGCTGTGATCAACCAAAACGCAGATCACAATCGGCAGGCCTTGCGCTGACAGGGTCGCAAGCTCGCCCGCGCCCATCTCCAGCCCGGCATCGCCGACAAAGGCCAGCACCGGCACATCGGGTCGCCCGATCTTGGCCCCGGCGGCTAGCGGCACCGCACAGGCCATCGTGCACAGGCCAGAGGATTGCAACATCAGGCGCGGTGCCGGGCAGTCCCACATCTGGCTGACCAGAATACGATGCGCGCCCGAGTCTGCGGTGATGACGGTTTCGGGCGGCATTGCCCCCCGAAGGGTGGAAAACACCGCATGCGGACCCCAGCTACCGAGGTCCGCAAAGGCGGCTTTCAGCGCAGCACGCGCGGCCTTTGGTTGGCTGTCGGGCCACCGCAACGGCGGTTCATGCCGCAGTTCGTTCAGCACCAGAGCAATACTGCCGATCAGGGGAATGTCAGCACGGTGCATGCCGTGGGTGCGGTGGCCAGGGGCAATGTCGATCACAGTCTGGTCGGCGGCAAAGGGATTGCGCCAGCCGATCCGCATTTCGATCGGGTCGTAACCCAACAACACAACCGCATCGGCCACAGCAATTAGCGGCATCAGGATGCTATCCGCCCTAGGAGACAGGCCCGCCCCGCCAAGGCAGAGCGGGTCACTTTCGGGCATCAACCCCTTGCCCTTGTAGGTGGTGATCAGGGGGATGTTGTGGGCACGGCAAAACTCTGCAATCGCCGGACCCGCCGCTTCGTTCACAGCGTCGACCCCGGCAATGGCCAAGGGACGCCGCGCGTGCTGCAGCACCCCAAGGGCATCGGCAAGGGGCGTTGGCGGCGGCAGGCCGGGGGCGTTGGTCCAAGGGAGCGCAACACGCGCTTCGGTCGCAATTCCTTCGGCCACGGAAATCGGCACATCTACATGAACTGGCCCCGGTTGGCCTGCGGTGGCCAGCGCAATCGCCTTGGCCATGCCCGCCCCCACCGCACCGGCCGCCAGACGAAAGCTGCCCTTGACCACCGGGCGCAGCATCGCCTGATGATCAAAGACCTGATGCGTATAGGTTTCCGCCTCTGCCGCATCCACGCAGCCGGTCAGAAAGATCAGGGGAACCCGGTCCTGCATTGCATTGGCTACTACGTTGACCGCATTCGTCACCCCCGGCCCAAGCGTTGCCACCAGCACCGGAAGGCTGCCCGTCATGTGCCACAGCCCCTCGGCAATAAAGCCGCCGCTGTTTTCATGCTTGACCAGCACGAACCGCAGGCCAGCCGCATCCAGCCCCTGCATCAGGGCCAGCACCTCTCCTCCCGGAATGCCAAAAGCATGCGTCGCCCCGGCCTGTGCCAATGCCCTGCCGATGATATCCGCGCCGGTTGTTGTCATGCCTCACACTCTCCGCCAATCACGCCGTCTGCGGCCAGAACCGCCAGATCGGCCGCCGTCAGGCCATGGTATCGCGCCAGAACCGCTCTAGTATCCGCACCCAAAGCGGGCGGAGCCTTGGCATAGGTGACAGGCGTTGCCGACAGCTTCAACGGGTTGCCGATCAGGGCAATCGCGTCCCCACTTTCCAGCGCCATGTCAATTCGCATGCCCCGCGCGGCAACCTGCGGGCTGGCAAAAACCTGTGCAAGGTCGTTGACCGGCCCCGCTGGCACGTTCTGCGCCGCGCACAGGGCCAGCCAGTCTTGTGCCCCCCGGCCTGCTGTCAGCGCGTCTAGCAGCGGGATAAGAACATCGCGGTTGCGCACCCGCGCCGCATTGGTGGCAAAGCGCGGGTCGCTGGCCAGACCCGGCGCGCCTGCAAACGCCACAAACCGGGCGAACTGGCCGTCATTGCCCGCGGCCAGAATGAAACTGCCGTCACGGGCCGGAAAGGTGCCGTAGGGCACGATGGTCGGATGATCATTGCCGCGCCGGGGTGGCACCAGCCCATCAGTCAGATATCCCACACCCTGATTGACTAGCATGGCCACTTGCGTATCCATCAGCGCAAGATCGATGTGCTGACCCAACCCCGACGCGTGGCGTGCCGTGACCGCCGCAAGGATGCCGACGGTCGCATACATCCCGCACATCAGGTCGGCGATGCCGACCCCAGCCTTCAGCGGCGGGCCATCGGACAAGCCTGTCAAGCTCATCAGCCCGCCCTCGCCCTGCACCAGAAAGTCATACCCGGCCCGATGCGCGTTCGGCCCGGTCTGCCCGAACCCGGTGATCGAGCAATAGATCAGCCGTGGGTTTGTCGCGCTCAAAGTCGTATAATCCAGCCCATAGCGGACCAGATCGCCGGGCTTGAAATTCTCGACCAGAATATCCGATTGTTCGGCCAAGGCCCTGATCAAGGTCTGCCCGCGTGGGTCGGCGATGTTCACCGCGACCGAGTGCTTGCCCCGGTTGGCCGACAGGAAATAGGCGCTTGGCCCGGTCTCCGGCGCGGTGGCATCCCCCGCAGCGCCAGCCACAAAGGGCGGGCCCCAGCCGCGCGTATCATCGCCCGCACCGGGACGCTCGATCTTGATGACCTCGGCACCAAGATCGGCCAAAAGCTGGGTCGCAAACGGCCCGGCAAGGATGCGCGACAGATCAAGAACGCGCAAACCCGAAAGGGCCTGCGCGTTTTGGTTGCTTGTTTCCATAGCCGTCACTGCCGGGTCCGATCAGTTGGCGACAGGTGCGGCAGACGAGAAATCAGGGATCTTGTCGGTCGAGGCTGCCTTTGGTTCCAGCCCGCTCCAGTTGTTTTCTGATGTCTTCAGGTTGCCGGGAATGTCCTCTTCCCAAAAACGGACCACGTTCTTGGTGATGTTGAGATAAAGCTTGCCGTCGACGATCCGCCACAGGGTCGGGTTGCCCGGAACCTTGCCACCCTTGGCCACGCCATAGGCGCAATGCCCGTCATATTGCGGGACATAGGCTGCCGGGTTGGCAAGAAAGGCATCGCGATTTGCCTCGGTCGCAAAGGCAAAGGTTGCGCCATTGTAATCGGCGGTGATGTCCGTATTGCCCGGCAAGGGCGATTGCTGCGGCTGGCCAACCTTGGATTGCGGCAGGTCAAAATACGAAACCACATCATAGCCAGACACGGCAAAACCGGTCTTATCCACATATTGGTCTCCGCCGAAGGCCGTGCCGATCATTCCGGCGGCAAAGACAAGGGCGAGGGTTGTCATCTTGAACATCGGGATATTCCTTTTTGTGTCTGCCTGTCCTTTCGCGGCCTGGGTCGGCGGCATTACAGGCGTGTCAGCCCGGTCACGGTGACGTGATCTTGGCGCTGTGCGGCGCAAGCTCGGCGGAAAGGGCCTGGCACAACGCATCGCGCTGCAGGGCCAGAAACTTCCGTGCCGCCGCCTCGGTCGGGTGATAGGGGTCCTTGACCCTGCCCGATGCCTTTCGCCGGAAATTGGCTGCATTCCCAAGGTTTTCCCGAACCGTTTCCGGCGTGAACCCCGGCACGAAGCGGCATTGCCCGCCCGTCTTTGCAAAGGCTGCCGCGATGTGGTTCTGTGCCCTTTGCCGCAAGCGGACGTTCTTCTCACCATAGGGCGGTGCCGAGGTCATGAAGATGCAGGGCTGGCCCTTAGGCAGATCAGCAAGAAAGGACCGCACGTCCTGCAACGCTGCATCTGCGCTGCCCGCCCACCGCTCGGTCGCGTTGCCCATCAGGAACATGATGAGCAGTCTTGGCCGATAGTATCCTTGGTGAAACACCGCTTGCAGCGGGGACCGCTCGGGCGTGCAGAACTTGAACTGGTCGCCTTGGCCGATTTGAACGAAAGGGTTCTTGCCCTGCGAAAGGCTGCCATAGACCCCCGCATTGACCTTCCACTTGCGGTCGATACTGCAGATTGCGCTTTTGGCGGTCTTGCCCTGTGAGGTCCATGATTGCAGCGTGCTTGACCGCACGCCTATTACCCCGACGGATGTCTTCTGCGACAGGCCGCAGTGCCCTTTCAGCCTATCAAACAAGGCGACAAACGCCTTGCCCGCGCCAAAGGAAAGCTGCGAGTCACCAAGCACCAGAATATCCGGTGATCCCGGCACCTCGGTCTTGGCGGGCTGCGCAAGACAAAGCCCGATCAGGGCGATGGCAGACAAAATGGCCCAGTGCTGCATGGCATGCATCCGTTCTGCCGGACATCCGCTGCAGAGCCGGTCACTGTCCATTCGCCGCAGACGTCGGGGTTGTTACGGGATGGGGCGACGCCCTTCGCAAAGACTGGCGTCACCCCCGGCGTTCAGGTCGCTCTGTCGCACGCCGCGTCGCAAAATGTGCTGACTGACGGGGCCGGATCAATTCTGACAACCGTTCCGGCGCAGGTGTCGGTATAGGCTTGCACATCCCCGGGCAATGGCAGGCCAAGCGGGCAAATCAGCAGCACTTTGGGCCGTTGCACCGCCGCGCGCACCGCCGAAATCCGCATCCGGTCGGCCGGGCTAAGGGTACGGCCATCCTCGGGGATCGGGCCATCAAGCCCGCCCAAATGCACAAGTGTCGGCCCTAGACCTGCCTTCTCGAGCCGTCTGAGCAGCGTGGCGTCATCGGGGCGTTCTGTCAGGCCAAGACAGATGTTGCGCCGCAGGCTTCCCTTCAACAAGATCGGGGCCGGCGTCAGCGTGCCGATGTTGCGGCGGATGGATCCAGAGCTTAGCGCATCCATCATGATGCCATCCAGCATCACCGACACATCCGGGTGCGCTTGCTGCCCCGACAAAAGGCGCAAAAGCCGTTCAGGATCAGCCGCCGTGATCACCCCATGCGCGCCCGGTGCCAGATCCAGCCTTGCAGGGTTTGTCAAGCCCGGTGCCGCGATCACCGACAGATTTCCGGTCACGCGTGCCAAGCGCACAGGTTCGGGTTGATGCAGGTTTTCCAGCGCACGACCCTCGGCCAAATGCCGGGCCAAAGTGTCGCGCGCGACCTTCCACCCCGCCAGCCGGTCTAGGGCCGTGGCCAATTCAACCAGCGCATGGCCCAAGACCCCAAGGGCCGCGAGGCCAGCAGCAATCTCGCCCGCAGCCAGCCCGCGGTGCACACCGTCCCACACCACGGCAACGGCGCAAAGCCCGGCCAAACCACTCGGCAGGGCGCGCAAACCCTCGGCCCGGATCAGCCGCGTGGCGGCCTTGCCATGCAGGGCACGACCAGCCTTGGCCAGACGCGACACCTCTACCTGACGGCGGCCAAAGCGGGCAAGATCCGGCGCAAGCGGCAGACGCTCGGCCATGTCGGCGACCAGCTTGGCCCGTGTGCTGCGCAGGTCTTTGTGCGCCTGCGTCACGGACACGCGGGCAAGTGCCAGAACTGCCAGCGTCAGGGCCGTCAACACCACCCCAATGGCGCCAAAACGCGGGTCGATCAGCATCAGCGCCAGCGTCGCCGCAGGGACTAGCGCCGCCGCCTGCAAAACCAGCGGCAGACTGCGGGCCATGCCATCCTTCAGCGTGGTCATGTCACCGGTCAGCCGCAGCATCAGATAGCCGCGCCTGCGCCCGGCCAGCCGTTCGGGCGAAGTGTTCATGGCATGGCGATACAGCGCCTCGCGGATGGCGATGGTCTGATCTTGCCCCAGCCGTTCCGCCAGTAACCGAACCGCCGGGCGCAACAGCGCCAGCGCCAGTGCAGCCCCGCCAATCAGCGCAAGGGCCGGGGCCGACACCGCCCCCGTATCCAGACTGGCAAAGGCCAGCCGTGTGCCCGCCACGCCAGCAACCAGCGCCACGGCCTGCGCCAACGCAAGGGCGGCCAGCGCGGCCCAGATCACCCTGCGGCCCTTGGCGAAAAGGGACGGCACGGTCATGCCGCCGCTACCGCCGCCTCTGGTGCCGTCACCAGACCCTGTGCCTTCGCCAGCAGACCCGAGGCGACCGCCGGGTCCATCAATCCTGCCCGGGTGACAACGGCAACGCCGGTCATCGCCTCGGCCTCGGTGCTTGCCATGGGCGAGCAGGACAAAAGCCCCGTCAGGCACAAGGGCCGCATGCCCTGCGCGGCCAGCACCGTCACGCCGCCCGCCGCCGCCACCGCATCGCCACAGGCGAACACGCATCCTGACATGCCCGCCACAAAATCGGCATCCGCCAACAAGGCCGCCGTTTCCTTTTGGAAAATGCCATCGGCAATCTCCATCACGGCGACTGTCGCGCCGTGACGTTCTGCCGCTGCCAGAAGGGCCCTGATCCCGGCCTTAACCCGGTCTAGCGGCTCCAGATAGGTTGTCACCATTCCGGCATCAGTGAAATCGCCCACAAAGGCCGCGCCCGCATCGGCATAGTCGTTCACATCGCCAAAGGACCCCGTGCCCGTGCCCTTAAGCGCCGCCACCGCCCAACCCGCCCGCGTCAGCCCGTGTGTCAGCGCAACGGTTGCGGTTGTCTTGCCCGAATTCATCGAGGTACCCACCACCACGATCAGCGGAATGCCCGCTGCCTGCCCCACTTGTGGCAAGGCAAAATCGCCCGTGGACAGCACCCGCCCCGTCGCATCGGTCAGCCGACCAACGGGTTGCACACGGGTAGGCGTCTTCATCTTGTCGTGCCGCCAGACCATTCGGCCAAGACAGCCGCCGCCAGCCAGCATGTCGCAGCCATCGGGGTCAATCTCGGCCAGCCCCTCGAACTGGTCGGGGGCATAGCGCGCGCCGCAAGGCATCACGATCAGATCGCCCGGATACAGCGTTGCGGGCCGCCCCTCGGCCAGTTGGATGCGGCCATGCTGGCCAACACTCAGCACGCGGCCAAGGATCAGGTGGCCTGCGCGTGCGGCGGCCACATCGGGGTCAAGCCCGGCAACCAGATCACGCGGAATGCGCCGTGCCGAAAAGGCCCATTTCATCTGTGTAGAAGGCGTAAATGCAGTCATGGTGGGTCCTCCGATGATTTGGGAAAAGGGAAAGCAGCCTTAACCGTTGCGCAGCACGCGGGCGCCAAGACCGCCGACCCTGTCGCATTGGGTAAAGTCATGACCACAGTCGGGCAGAACCGTCAGCGCGATGTCGGGCACGATGGCCATCGACCGGGCTGCACGTTCAAAAGCCTCGGCATAGCGGAAGGCCCGTTCGAGCCTCGTCCTGCCTTGCCGGACGTCAAGCGCTGCGGTCTGCCGCAAGCTGTCATCGCGAGTGGTGTCCTGCGCGCCCACCCAAAGCCGGACGCGCAGCGAAAGGTATTGCCGCAGTTGCAGCCGCGACAGTGCAGCGGCATCAAAGAGGCGCAGGCGGCGTGTTGGCCCTGTCCCAAGGCCCTGCGGCCAGACCATGCCCTCATCCGGCAGGGTATACCAACCGGGGGCTGCCAGATGCAGCGTGGCCACCCGATGCGGATACAGCATCGCAAAGCGATGCGCGAGTTGCGCCCCGCCGGAAAAGCCGAACAGATCGACCCGCCGCCCCCGAAATCCCGCTTGCTGGAACAGGTCAAGCAGCGCCAGATCCGGGCGCGCCGCACCGATCTGTTGAAACCTCGGCCAAACACCCTTGGCAAAGCGCGGCACCAAAAGGCTGCGTCCTTCGACAGCGGCCTGTGGGGCAAACGCCAGCCATAAAGCACGGGCATTGCGCGAAATCCCATGTAACGCCACAAGGGGCTGCGCTTCTGGCGTCAGGCCCGCGCGCGCCGGCAACAGCAGCCGTGACGGCAACCGACGGCCTGCAGCAAGGGCAAGCAGACGCCGCGCGCCATGTTCTCCTTCGCCAAGAACAGGCACATCGATTTGCGCAAACATGACCATGTCATCTTTCCTCCATCCCGTGTCGAAGGGGAAACGGGGCAGGCCCGGAAAATATTGCATGAAGGTTTTGCGACAGATTTTCGTCCCGGCTGTATCTGCGCGGGAATATCTCTCTGCCCCGGCCCGTTTCCCTGAGGTTGATCTTCGGGAAAACCGTCATGTCCAAGGCTGTCTTGCTTGCGCCCCTCGCCGCGTCTGAACCTGTCAGGCTGACGTTGCCTGCAGGTCTTTTTCGGGCCGTTCTGGCCCCCTGCCTTGCGCTGGCGGCGTCATGGGCGATCTGGACATTGCCGCAAGAACTTGCGGCCGATGCGCGGGTTGCCCTGATTGTCACCGTGCTGGCGATGATTGGCTGGACCCTGACCAAAATCCCCGAAAGCCTTGTGGCCCTTACCGCCGCGATGGCGCTGGTGCTGACCGGAACCGTGGGTGAAGACCGGCTTTATGCCACCCTTGGGTCAGACCTTGTCTGGCTTTTGCTGGCAGCCTTTATCATCGCCGCTGTCGTCAAAGACGCCGGTTTGGCCGAGCGGATGGTGGCCCCGTTGACTGCCCGACGGCCACGTTTTGCCGCCTTTGCCTTTGCGCTGGCCGGGGCCATTGCGGCGACGGCGCTTGTACTGCCATCAACCTCAGGGCGGGCGGCGCTGCTCTTGCCGGTGTTTCTGGCCTTGCTGCCTTTGTTGCCCGACGCGCGCATGGCCCGCGCGCTGGCGCTTTTGTTCCCGACGGTGATCCTTTTGTCGGCGGGGGGATCGCTGATCGGTGCGGGCGCGCATCTGATTGCGGCCGAAGCGATTGCGGCCACGGGGGCCCCACGCCTTGGCTATCTGGACTGGCTGATGCTGGGAGGGCCGCTGGCGGCGCTGGCCTCGGCCACCGGGGTGGCACTGATCCTGTGGTTGTTCGTGCCGCGCAGGCTATGGGCGGCACGTATGGCAGCGGCGCCGCAGACCGGACCCTGCACGGCGCAGCAGACCCGCATCCTTGGCGTTATCGCTACACTTGTCGCGCTGTGGCTGACCGAGCCGTGGCATGGCCTTGGCATGTCGCTGGTGGCGATGCTGGGCGCAATGGCGCTGCTGACGCGACCCTTTACCAGCCGCAAAACCAAAGAGGTTTTCCGCGCGGTTGATATGGAACTGATCCTCTATATGGCGGCCACCATGCTGATGGCACAGGCCATGACCCAAACCGGTGCTGACCTGTGGCTTGCGGTACAGGCGGTGGCGTCCCTGCCCCCGATAATGCTGGCCAGTGGTCCGGGTGTGGCCATCGCCTTGTCGGCGATCGCGGTTCTGGCCCATTTGGCCATCGCCTCCCGATCGGCCCGCGCGGCGATCCTGATCCCGGCTGTCGCCCTGCCGATGGCGGGGCTGGGCCATGATGCCACGCTGATGATCCTGATTGCTGTCATGGGCACTGGCTTTTGCCAGACCCTGATGTCCAGCGCCAAGCCAGTTGCCATCTTTGGCCTGCGCGATGAGGCCGGGTTCACCCAAGCCGATCTTTTGCAGTTGGCTGGTCCGCTAGGCGCGGCAAAGGCACTGCTGCTTGTTGGTTTCGCGCTGTTCGTTTGGCCGCAGCAGATAGCACCGGCACAGCCGCCACTGACCTTCGTGGCCTTAGCACCCGAGATGCGCACTGCCATCGCTGCGATGTCCGACCCGTTTCCGCCCAATCCGAACGCGATGCTTGCCTCCAGCCCACGCCCGCCCGCGCGGCCCGAAGGCCTGGCCGCTGGTTCAACGTCGTCGGCAAAGGCACCAGAGAAGAGGGCAAAGCGAAAGGTAGTGAAGCTGACGGTCGCAAACCAGTTCGAGCGTGATCTGAAAGCGGCGGGGCGGCAAATCCGCCGCGATCTGGGCCGCCTCTTCCGCTAGGCGCCCCTTTGCCGACCCCGGAAATTCTGAGGGGTGCGCGGGAATAGCAACGAAGCCGTCGCGTTCTTTTCACATAACCTTCACAAATGGAGACCGACATGACCCTGACCATTCTCGTCGCGCCCTCGGGCTTCAAGGAATCGCTTTCGGTGGATGATGTCACCCGCGCCATCGGTGATGGCATCCGCCGCGCCATGCCGCAGGCCCGCATCCTGAACGCGCCTATGGTGGATGGCGGCGAAGGCACTGTGCAGGCCCTTGTCCGAGCCACAGGCGGGCGCATCATCTCCGCCCGCGTGACCGGGCCCGTGGGCGAACCTGTTGACAGCTTTTTCGGCATCATGGGCGGCGCAGGCCCGCGCACCGCCATCATCGAGATGGCTGCTGCCGCCGGGCTGTCGCTGGTGCCGCGCCACCAAAGGAACCCGATGCTGACCACTTCTTTCGGGGTTGGAGAGTTGATCCTTGCCGCCCTTGACCAAGGCGTCGAACGCATTCTGATGGGCTGCGGCGACAGCGGCATCAATGATGGCGGTGCAGGTCTGGCGCAGGCGCTTGGTGCGCGCCTGCTGGATGAAAACGGCGCCGAAATCGGCCATGGCGGGGGCGAGCTTTTGTGGCTGCACCAGATTGATGTATCGGGCCTTGATCCGCGGCTTGGCCGGGTGCAGATCGACGCCGCCGTGAACTGGCACAACATGCTTTTGGGCCCAAAGGGCGTGGCCCGCGTCTTTGGCCCGCAAAAGGGTGCCACACCTGCCCAAGTGGAAGATCTGGATGCCGCGATGCGCCGTTGGGCCGCCGCTATCCGCGCCACCACGGGCCATGACGTGGGCCTTGCGCGCGGGGCTGGCGCGTCGGGCGGGCTTGGGGCCGGGTTGATTGCCTTTGCCGGTGCCACGCTGCACCCGCGCTTTGACATCATCCAGCAGTATCTGGATTTCGACCGCCTGCTGGATCAGGCCGATCTTGTGATCACCGCCGAAGGCAGCCTTGACGGGCAAAGCCCTTACGGCAAGGTTCCGTGCGAGGTCGGCCGCCGGGCCGAGGCTCGGGGCGTGCCGACCATCGCCTTGGCCGGGACCATTGGCCGTGGGGTGAACCAGACCTTCGATCACGGCATCTCGGCCTTTGCCTCGATTCTGAAGCGACCCTGCACCTTGGAAGAGGCGATCCGCGACGGCGAAAAACTCCTTCGCCGCGCGACCGAAGATGCACTGCGGATGATGTCGGTGGGGCTGCGCCTGTCAGGCCAAAAGCAGGCAGCCTGACCACAGGCAGGTCACGCAAGGGCGGTTGCAGGCGGGTCTGACAAGCCTGTCTGTAGCCGTTCATTGTCGTTGCCCGATGGTCTGGTTGCCGCCCAAGCGGTCGTCACAGCACGGGCCCCAGAATCGCCATGGCGTTGTTCCACAATTGCCGATGCCACGGCCATGCCCGTACGGCGTCAGCCGTGATCAGCGTGCTGTCGGCCAGAAAGGCAAGCTGCCGTTGCCGTAAGGCCGCCGTGATGTTTACATCGGACAGCAAGATGTTGTTTTCAAAGTTCAGCGCAAAGCTGCGGCAATCCATATTGGCCGACCCGATCAGGCTGACCGCTCCATCCACCGTCACCGTCTTGGCGTGCAACAGACCGGTCTTGTACTCAAAAAGCCGCACCCCTGCGCCGATCAGATCGGCATAATGGCTGCGGCTGGCGGCAGCGACGGCAAAATCGTCGTTGCGCGCTGGCAGAATCAGCGTGACTGCCACCCCCCGGTTCGCCGCGGCACGCAGGGCCGACTGAAGCGCATCGACCGGAACGTAATAGGGCGTGGTTACGGTCACATCGTGCCGGGCGGCATAGATCAGAGCGGCGAACACTTCGGGCAGCGCCGTGGGGCGGTCCGTCGGACCCATCGCAATGACCTGTGCAGGAAAGCCGGCGCCAAGAGGTGCCAGCGGGGCAGACAAGAGCGCCATCAGGTCATCCTGCGGCTGTTCGGCCAGCCAGTCGGCAGCAAAAACCCTTTGGTTTTGCCGTGCGACGGGGCCGGTCAGGCGCAGCATGACATCGACCCAAGGCGCAAAGCGCGCCTTGGGCAGAAAGGCGGCATCGGCACAGTTCTGGCTACCGCAATAGGTGATGTGATTGTCGATCACCACGATCTTGCGATGGTTGCGCAGATCAATACGCCCGAAGGCCGCCTGCAACAGGACATTCCCGATGGGCAGGCTGCGCGCCACCCTGACTCCGGCAGCCTGCATCTGCGCCCAAAGCGGATGGCGGATCATCGCCCGCGCGCCAAAGTCATCGGCGAGCGCACGGCAGGTCACCCCACGCTGCGCCGCGCCAATCAGTGCGTGGGCCAGCCGGGTTCCACTGTCATCGGGCAGCCAGATGTAACACATCAAGTGCACATGGTTCTGTGCAGCGTCGATATCGGCGATCATTTGGGCGACGGTGTCGTCGGCATCGGCCATCAGCAGGGCCGCATTTCCCCCCACCGGGGCAAAGCCGCCGATCGACTGGCCAACCCGGAACAGTAGTCCAGGCTGGTCATCGGTGAAGCTATCGGACGCCACGGCCAAGGGGGGCAATCGTGCAAGGGCCGCACGGTGCCGTGCCAACCGGCGGGGCCGCATCCGCGCCTCGCCCAGCACCAGATAGGTCAGAATGCCAAACACTGGCAGCACAAGGATGACGATGATCCACGTCAGCCGCACCGAAGGTTCGCGGTTCGGGTGCAAAAGCACCCGCAGGATCAGCGCGCCCTGAATCAGGGCGTGACCCGCGATCAGCATGATCCGGCCACGAGGCTAACCCGCAAAGTCATAGGTCAGCGTGGCAAGCGTGCCCTTGAAGTAAGGCCGCTCGCCTTGCGGGGTCAGATACAGAACCTCACCCGTCATCGGAACGCGCATTCCATCCCGCGTCTGGTACTGCGACATGCGGCATTCCCATGGCAGCATCACGGTGGTCTTGCCCACAAGTGCGGCGCGGTGGTCGGCGTGGATCGATGCGATCAGACCATCGCTGCCGAAATGGAACAACAGCGTTACCGAGATGGGGCCATCGGTCATCGTCGCTTGTGCAGATGCATCATCCACCGCCGTCCAGACCAGGCCCTGACTGGGCAATAGCGCCGTCGGAAACCAGACGCTTTCGGCGAAATGGCGCATCAACTCGCCGCGCGCGATCTCTCCCCTGCCCTGCTGGGTGCCCATGTCGAACAGGCCAAGAAGGGCGGGGCGCAAAAGGCCCTCGCCGTCGATATAGGAGTCGACCACCCGTACCGGCACGCCGGGAAACATGAAGATCTTTGCATCCCAGACGAATCCGGGTCGCGCGGTGGTGAACCTTTGGGTGGCGGTGAAGGGTTTCCATTGGGCGGCAGTCGCACTCAGGTTAAATGTTCCGGTCTGGGTCAGGGTCACGCCCGCAACCATCTGTTGACCATCGGTCAATGCAGTGCGGAAATAGCGCTGCACGGGGGCAGGCAGACCGGACAACTCGTCTGCGGAATAGCGGTCGGCCGTCGGTGGAACAGCCGCGTCCAGCCGCGTGGTCAGGGCAGCAATGGCCGCCGTCCACCGCCATGCGCCAAGGGCCAGCAAACCGCCATACAGCAGCGCCACGCCAATAGCCGCCCAAGTGATCAGCACGATGGCGGACATGCCGGCAGACTGACCCACCCTCAGATCCGGCCCATCAGCATCAGAACAACAACAATGATCAGGATCACCCCGATCACGCCAACACCGCCATGGCCGTACCCATAGCCATAGCCGCCGAACCGCCCGCTGAAGCCGCCGAGCAGAAAGATGATCAGGATGATCGCAAGGATGGTGCCAAGAGACATGGTAATACTCCGCTATGTCAGGAATTGAAGGAACGGTTGCGCCAGATCGCCGGCCATCATGGCGGGGCAGTTTGCGGGGATGTGATCAGCGCTGTAACCGCGTCCATCACCGCTTCATTTTGGCCGACCCAAGTATGGCCACCAGTGTCAAACCCCAGAAACCGCGCGCCCGCGATCTGCCCCGCCATGTATTCGGCGGCGGCATAGGTGCCATAGCTGTCATCCCGCGCGCTGATGATCAGGCTCGGTGCCCGCACGCGGGACAGATCGACCGGGGTCATCGCCTTGCTCGCCGCGGTATCGGCGCGCAGGCCAATAGCGCGGGCCGATACTGGCAGGATGCCGTCCAGCATCGCGTTGATCCGCGCCTGTTCGTCCGGGCTTGCGCTGGCCAGCAGGCCGGGCGGTGTGGCAAGGACAGTGGCGATGACCCGTTTGCGCGCAATGTGCATGGCGGACCAGAACAGGGCATCCGACCCGATCACCCGCATCATCACCGCCTCGGCCCAAGGCGCCATCGGTGCGGCGGATCTGGCTTTATCTGGCGGTGTATAGCCCAAGGGCACCAGCAGGATCAGCGCCGACACCCGGTCAGGGTGCCGCACGGCCAGTTGCAGCGCAGACAGCGCCCCGGCAGACCCGCCCATCACGGCGGCCGTTGGCACATCCAGCGCGTCCATCAGGCAGACGAAGGCATCGGCCTGCGCCTCGGCTGATCCATCGGCGGGCATTGGCGTGCGCAGATAGCCAAAGCGCGACATGGCGATCACGCGGATTCCGCGCGCGACCAGCGGGGCGGCAAAGGCCATCCCCTGATCAAAACCGCCGCCGCTGCCATGCACGGCAAGCAGCGACGGGCCGGTTCCGGCCTCCTGATACTCGCCTATGCCGCAGGGGGTGCCGATCACGGTGCTGCCAAGCGCGGCTTTGGCTTGTGCTGCGGCAAGGTCGATGGAAAACTGCCACCAGATCGCCACAGCTGCACCCCCAAGCACAAGGGCTGTCGCCAGCAACCAGCGCCGGGCGCGTGTCACGCCATCACCGCGTCAACCGGCCTACGAAGAGAAAACGGCATCGCGCCTGCCCGGCCAAAGCGCATCACGATATCCGGCCTGCGCCCCGGCAGGCCTGCAAGTGCGGCAAGGTCGGCCCGATAATCCGGCACCTCGACGGGCTGGTTCAGGAAGGCATGCTTCAAGCCCAAGGCCGTTGCCTGCAACGCAAACCGCTGGCAAGCGCGTCCGACCTGCACCCATTGCGCTGCGGTCGGCCCGGCCCCTGCAAACACCGCAATGCCCGAGGATGTGGCAAGCTGGCTGGCGTATTTCGCATTCTCGGATTTGGCAGTGAACACCATGTCGAACAGACGCGGCCCCAGCCAGTCGGGCAGCGCCGGGTTGCCGCTGGCGGCACTGTACAGCCCGTCTCCCGTGACCATGGCGGCATCGGGACTGAACCGCAGCCAATGCTTTAACTCGGCCACAAAGGCAGGGTCAGCCATTTGGGCGCTATTGGCCGCGATCACAAGGTCGCCAATACTGGTGACCTGCGCGCGGTCGGTGATCAACACAAGGTCTACACCCGGCACTGTTGCGGCTTGCAAAAGCGCCAGATCGGATGGGCTGACCGTGCTGCCGTCATAGTCTGACCGGGTGGATTGCCGCAGCGGGATGGCATCGAAAAGGGCGGTGTCATCGCCACTTGATGTGCCATAGGCCACGCGCACCACCCCGGCAGGGTCAAAGGTGATCTCACCGCCCTTGCCCTGCGCGGACATGGCAATCGCCAGGTTTTCAGCGGCGCAGCCAAGGCCGACGAACAAGTGGTGATCGTCCGGGTCCACCACTGGCGTGCGGCGGGGCAGGTCGGGCAGAATGTCGATCCCCGTGGCCGTTTCGCGGAACTGCCAGCCTTGGGTATTGTGCCCGTTTGCGGCCAGCGTTGCATAGCGGATCAGGTCGCCCACCTGTGGCGTCGCGGATGGCACCAGCCGCTGGCGTGCGGCCTGTGCGGCCATGTCGCCCGTCGACCCCATCTGCCGCCAGCCTGCCCAGCCTGCACCGCCCAGACCAAGCGCCGCAGCGCTGCCGATCAGGACCACGCGTCGCGGCACGCTCACACCGCCACCGCATCGCGACGCAACAGCCAGCCGCTGGGCAGGGCAAAGGCGGCAAGGGTGCCAATCCCCAGCATGGTCAGCCCCAGCACAAAGAACCATCCGGCCACCGGCACCAGCCAGACCAGCCCGGCAAGAAAGGCGCCAAGGCAGGCCAGCGCGAACTTGCCCGGCAATCCGGCCGGCATTGCCCGCCCTGCGGCCAGCCACAGCCCCACGCCTAACACATAAGACCCCAGCGCATAGCCTGCAAAGATCGCCACAAGCGTCAGGATCAGCATGACCGGCAGCAAGATCACGCCGACAATCGTCAACATCAGCACAAAGCCCGATCCAGCCAGCGCAGATGTCACCAGAAACCCTGACCAGATTGCCCGGCCCGGATGCGCCAGTGCCAACTCACGCCAGTTCTGCACGGCCTTTGGGGCCACCGCGATGACCATGGCCGCAATCAGGCCCGAGATCAGCACCCCCATCAGGAACCCGCCCACGATGCGCCAGACCGGCACCTGCATCGGCATTGGCATCTGGTCGGACCATTCGCCCTTGTCATAGCTTTTCCGCGTCTCGATCTTGACCCGCGTTACAGGGGCCACACTGGTGGGAACGGTGATGCTTGCGGGGTCCACAGCATAGATCGTCAGCGATCCTGCCACCGACGCCCCCGGCGCAAAGGTGATGTCGTCGGCCACAAGCACCGCATCCCCGGCAATCGCACCTTGCAGGGTGATGTCTTCACCCGTGATCAGCGCATAGCCCCCGACAGTTGTGATCGTCACTTCGGACCCCGCCGCCCGCAGGTTGCCTGTGACCGGGCCAAGTGACACGCCGTAGCCGGAGACCGACGCATCGCCGCCGACGGGGCCCGAAACCTTGACGCTATAGCCCGCGGCGAAAAGATCACCCGCGACCGCCGCATCAACGGCCACGCGACGCCCGGCCAGATGCGCCGAACCGCCGACCGGCGCCGCCACCGTGACCCGGTTGCCAGCAAGGAACACGTCCTGTCCGGGCGGCCCCGCGAACAGCACGGTCACACCCGCCTCATAGCGGTCCTGCGCGATGGTCAATACCGATGTTTCGGCACAGGCGGGTGCCGCGAGGAGGCAGCAGATCAGGGTCAAGGGCCGGAGCATTGGGGAGTCCTTCGTATTTGAGCGCGCATGTCGCCAGATCGCCCGACCGAAGGCCGGACGAGGGCTATTCGGTGGCCACACCGTCAAAGACCTCGGTCGAGGCTTGCGCATCGGATTTGCGCTTTTCCAGCAGCCCGTCGACGTGGTTCGGCGGGCCGTAAAGCGTGTAAAGCCGCATCGGCTTGTCGCCGGTGTTGATCAGATTGTGCAGCGCACCTGCGGGCACGATGATGGCATCGCCACCCTATACCTTGCGGGTTGCCCCATCGATCACGACCTCGCCTCGCCCCTTTTCGATGCGAAAGAACTGGTCATGGGTTGTGTGGGTCTCGGCGCCAATGTCCTGACCGGGCGTCAGGGCCATCAGCACCAGTTGCAGATTGTGACCTGTATAGAGGACATGCCGGAAGGCGGTGTTCTCTTCAGTCAGCTTTTCTATGTCAGCGGTATAGCCGTGCATGGGGGCATCCTTTCGGGATATTGCGGCCACACAAAACCGGGCCGCCTTGTGCACATTGCGGGGTGATCGCGGACCCCGACCCAGACCGTCAGCGCCGCAATTCAGCGCGGCGCTGACTGACGTTGTCAGGACGCGAAGGTGAAGTTCGGCAGTGCCTTCAGCGAGTCTTTCGTGGCCCCGTGCAGGGTCAGCTTCTTGTCGATCAGTTCCAGCGCAGATGCCGCGACCACCACGTGATGCGCATCCATCCCCAGAAAACCACCGACCGAGACAACGACATAAGGAACGGTGTCCGAGGTGGTGATGATCATGTCCTCAAGCTTGCCAATCTTGTCACCGGCATCATTGTAGACATCTGCGCCAAGAATATCGGTCGCGCGCCAGCCAGTGGCCAGCACGACAGGGTCCACTTCCGTCAGAAGGACGGTCGGTTTCATCGTCTCGGACAGGGCCGGGGCAACAAAGCCAAGCGTGGCGAAAAGGGCGGCTGTCGAAAGCAGCGCGGAGATGGTTTTCATGAGTGTATTCCTAGCAAGGGCCAGACTGGCCGCCGGCGCCCGCGAGGACCGGGGTGCCGGATTGAGGGGCTGAAGGCGGGCCTCAGGCGTACATCGGCTCGTAGTAGTAAGGATAAAGGTAGCCGTTGTAATAGTTTGCACCAAAGGCCGCATTGGTTGCCGCGTTGTTCATGCGCCGGCAAATCGTGCCGCCCAGCGGTTTCATCGCGTCGTCCAGCACCGAAAGCCAGTCTTCCGAAACCTCTGCCACCATGGCCGACTGGCCATGTTTCAGAGTAAAGAACGACTCATAGGCCGCATTTTCGCGCCGGTTTTCGGTCACAGCGTCTGCCGTGGCACCAACTGCGGCACCGGCAACACCTGCCGCCACACCAACAGGCCCGGCCAACAGGCCCAACAGCGCGCCGACACCCACACCAATGGCGGTGCGCATGCCAAGATCGCTGTTGCGATCAGCCACCCGGATATGCCCCAGGTCATCACGGCGGACGACAGCAGCCCCGTGCACGGTCAACAGGCCTTCGTCATCCATGTTCCACAGCTTGTGCAGAGCCTTATGTGCCTTGTCGTCGGACGAGAATACGACAGCGATGTAAGTGTTCATGCCACCACCTGCTTTGGCGCAATCGCATGTGCCAGTCTGGTCCGGGCGGCGGCGACGGCGGCGCTCAGGGCTTGCGTGGCCTTGTGGGCGCTGTCCAGCATCGCGGCCTTGGCATGTTTCACGCCATCCTTGGCGGCAACAGCCCCGGCAACCGTCTTGTCCTCGACCAAATGGCCTGCGGCCTCCAACTTGGTGATGGCAGCCTTGATTCCGGTTTTCACCTCGTCGGCCTGATCGCTGGCCAGCAACGTCATTTTGGCGCCAAGGGCTGTGATATCCGCCTGAACGGCCTTTACATCGGCCCAAGTGGCATGTTCAGCCTTGGCGATATTGGCGCTGATCTTCTTGTGCAGCGCCTGCGCGTCGTGACGCGTCATTTCGAGCACGGTTTGCGGTTTGGTCATGATGCACCTTTCGGGTTGCGAGTGGTGGTGGAGTGATGCGCCGCCTTTCGGGGGCGCGGGCTGCCCTGGATCAGTCTGCGGCAACCCCGGCGGATTTCAGCGCAGGCCACAGTGCTTGCCGGGCAAAGGCCAGAAGTTGCGGCACCGTGGCGTGCGGCAGGTCAGCGGTCAGTTCGCTGGCCACCCGCGCGTGAACACTGGGGTGGTGTTTGCCAAAGTAAGCCATCAGGTGGGCCGCTTCGTTGCTTTGGCCCTTGCCATGGCCCAGCACCACAATCCGCCCGCTGCCCGCGACAGCCAGTGCAACGGAGTCAAAGAACCGGGTGTCGGCGGGGTAGGCTTCGGCGCGGTCGGCATCATGCTGGCTGCGGTCGATGTGGTGCGTCAGATGGTGCAGTTCCTGCGGAGCCGCTCCCGCTTCGCGACCAACGGGGAAAACCCGCGCGCTGTTGTGGTCAATGATGATGACCAGATCCTGCGTGGTGGTACGGGAAATCTGTTTTTCGGTATCGGGCATGGGTCTGGCCTTTCCAGCAAGACGCCCCCAGATCAGAGGGCGGGCACCGGAAGGGTAAGGCAGGCCACGCTGGGGCATCAGCCTCGGAAACTACTCATGCCATGCAAGAACGCTGGATCAGGCAAATGTCGGGTATGCCAGCGACACACGTCGTTGCTATGTCACATCAGCTTTCGGTTTCAGCCACGTGCCCGGCGATGTTTTCGAAATCAAAGAAATGATCAATGGCGAGTGCGGCAGCGCCCCGGCTCCACAGGTCATTTTCGGTATCAAACGCGATATTGCCATGCGGTGACAGCAGGTGCGCTTCCAATCCGTCGCGGATCGCTTGGGTGAAGTCGGGGCCAAAACTCAGCGTCTCACCGCCGATCACCGTCGTGTCCGGGTCAATCATCTGGGCCAAGATCGCAATCTGCTGACCAATTTCCCGGCCTTTCCGGCCCAGAAACTCGCGCGTGGTCGCATCGCCTTGACCAATCGCGGCTGCGATATGCTGGAAGGGTAACCCCAACTGCTCCCACTGCCGCGCAAGGCTTTCGGTTGTATAGCACTCCCCCAGCAATTGCCCCTCGCCACCGGGCGAAAAGTTCGGCGCAAATCCGACCTCGCCGGCCCGGTAATGGGCCCCGCGATGAACCTTTCCGTTGACCACAAGCCCCGCCCCAAGACCCGTGCCCAGCACAATTGCCAGCACGGTCTGTTTTGCCCGCGCCAGACCGAACCGACGATGCGCGATAGCATATGCATTTACGTCATTGTCGATCCAGACCGGAATTCCCGTGCGTTGCGTGATGATCGAGGCAAAGGGGACATCGGATTTCAGGATACGGCTTTCGCTTGACACTGTGCCCCGCGCCACATCGACAAAGCCGGGCAGCGCAATGCCGACACCAATCAGTTTCCTTACCCTGTCGCGTGTATCGGGGACAAGTTCGGTGACCATATCGGCAATATGGCTTGCTATCTCGTCTATCGCTGGGTTGCTGAAGTGCCGCTGCGCTGAGGCAATCTCGGATGCGGCCAAATCGGTCAGAACGCCGGTCAGCCCGCCTTCGGACAGCTTGATGCCAATGGAAAGACGGGCGTCATAGCAGATTTCCAAGGGGATTGGCCGCCGCCCTCCGTTGCTTTTCCCGGCCTCCATTTCGCGGACCAAACCGTCTGCGATCAGGTCTTGCACCAGTGCCGTCACCGTGCCCGGGCTAAGCCGCGATTCATGGGCCAGATCGCGTCGGCTGGCCGGGCCTGATCGCAGCAGGATGTTCAGCAACATTCGGGTGTTGATCGCACGAGAGGTGGCCTGATCGCCCTTGATGGTCACCGCTTGCCTCCGCTCCGCGTGAAACCGTCCCGATTTCCAAAGGCAAGTGGTGTCCTGAACCCATGGGTGGCGCAAGTTCAAACTTAGTTCGTTTAATGAACGAAGTATTGACGAATGACGATCCCACTGCAAAGCTAGCGACCACACGACAAAATCTTCAGGGGGGAGAATGGACGTTTTCATCAGCACGCAAGCGCAAAGCTGGGCTCTGGCCGCCCCCACATCACGCGCGGCAACGGTCAGCCTGTCGCCGGGCCGCGCGATGTTGGCCGACTTCAAGGGATTTGGCGTTTGTTTCAACGAAGTGGGCTGGAAGGCCCTGTCAGCTTTGGGTGAAAACAGCAGGGCCGAAATCCTGCAAACGCTGTTTTCGGGTCAGGGCCTGAACCTGAATTACTGTCGTATCCCTATGGGCGCCAACGACTATTCTCTGGATTGGTACAGCCACAACGACACCGATGGCGATCTTGCGATGCAGCACTTCTCGATCGCGCGCGACCACAAGCTTCTTATCCCCTATCTGCGGGCCGCGCAGGCGGCGCATGGCGCGCCCTTTACCCTCTTCGCTTCGCCGTGGTCACCGCCGACATGGATGAAAACCCACAAGACCTTTAACTATGGCACGCTGATCTGGCAGCCCGACTATCTGACGGCCTATGCCGACTATTTCGTGCGTTTCATCAAGGCCTATGCCGCAGAGGGCATCCGCATTGATGCCGTGCATGTGCAGAACGAGCCGGATTCGGACCAGAAATTTCCCTCGTGCCTGTGGACCGGCGAAAAGCTGGCGGCCTTTATCCGCGATTACCTGTCTCCGGCATTCAAGGCTGCTGGTCTGGACACCCAGATCTGGCTGGGCACGATCGAGCGACCCTCGTTCAACGACTGGATTGCGCCAAGCCTGCTGGACCCAGAGACGGCAAAACTGATCTCGGGCGTCGGGTTCCAATGGGCAGGCAAAGGTGCAGCCCTGCGCACGCGGCAAGTCGCCCCGGAATTGCCGATTATCCAGACCGAGAACGAATGCGGGGATGGCAAGAACACGTGGGACTATGCGCATTACGTCTTTGACCTGATCCGCCACTACCTTGGCCTTGGTGCTGAGGCCTATGTCTATTGGAATGCCGTTCTGGAAGACGGTGGCGTCAGCACCTGGGGCTGGCGGCAGAATTCGCTGTTTACCATCGACACACAGGCCCGCACCTATGCCACCCGCCCCGAGTTCCTTGTTCTGAAACACTTTGCGCAGTTCCTGCGCCCCGGGGCAAAGATCATTGAGTGTGTCGGCGCCATGTCCGGCAATGCCGTTCTGTTTGCGCTGGCCGATGGCCGCGAGATGGCGGTGCTGCAAAACCCGCTGGAAACCGAAATCATCGTCGCGGTCGCGCTGAAGGGTCAGGTCGCCAACCTTGCCCTGCCGCCACGCAGCTTTGCCACGGCCCTGTCCTAGGCTTGGGGCACATCAACGCCAGCCACCTCAGATCAGGGACGATCATACGACACATCATCTCAAATGTTCCTGCGCCACCTCGACCGCAGCATTGTACGCGATTGCCACTGTGGCACAGGCAGAAACGGGCGCGCACGTTTTCCGAATTCACCCAGATCATCCCCGCCTCCAGCTTTTCGCTAAAGCGCAGCGCGCGGGTCAGGTCGTTGGTCCAGATATACCCGGTCAGCCCGTAGGCCACACCATTCGCAATCGCCAAGGCCTCGGCCTCATCCTTGAAGCGGATCGAGGTCAGAAAGGGGCCAAACACCTCTTCTTGCGCGATACGCATGTTGGGCGTGGCATCGGTAAAGAGTGTCGGGCGGATGAACAGCCCCACATCACCCACACGCATACCGCCTGCCGAAAGCGTGGCCCCATCGGCGCGGCCGATGTCGGCATATCCGGTGACCTTGTCAAAGTGGGTCTGGTGGATCAGCGGGCCAATTTCGGTGGCGGGGTCCAGCGGGTGACCGACCTTGATGTTGTTCACCCGTTCGACAAGCATGTGGTGGAAACGGTCGGCAATGCTGTCTTGCACCAGCAGGCGAGAGGACGAGGTGCAGCGTTCGCCGTTCAGCGAATAGATCATGAAGATCGCCGCATCCAAAGCGCGGTCCAGATCGGCGTCGTCGAACACCACGACCGGGTTCTTGCCCCCTTGTTCGAAATGCACCCGTTTAAGCGTATCGGCACCCTGTTTCATGATCATGCTGCCGGTGCGGCTTTCGCCGACAAAGGCAATGGCCTTGATATCGGGGTGCTCTGTCAGCGCTTTGCCCGCGCCTTCGCCCATGCCGTTGACAAGGTTCAGCACACCGGGGGGCAGGCCCGCTTCATGGCAGATTTCGGCCAGCAGGCGCGCGGTCAGCGGGCTGAATTCGGCAGGCTTGTGCACCACGGTGCAACCGGCAGCCAAGGCCGGTGCGATCTTCCACGTGGACAGCATGAACGGCGTGTTCCACGGCGTGATCACCCCCACTGGGCCAATGGGGCTGCGGCTGGTGATGTTCCAATGCGTTTGCGTTGGCAGGCTTTGGCCATCGCGGGCGGACGGCGCCAGATCGGCGAAAAAGCGGAAATTCTCGGCCCCGCGCAGGGCAGCTTTGGACATGAACCGCCATGCCTGCCCTGTATCCCAGCACTCGCAGAGTGCAATCTCCTCGGCCCGCGCTTCGATCCCGTCGGCGATGCGGTGCAAAATGGCCTTGCGTGCCGCCCCATCCATCGCAGCCCATGATGGGAAGGCCGCCTTGGCCGCTTTGGCAGCGGCATCTACGGTCTGTGCCGTGCCAAGCGCCACGCGTGCGATCAGGCTGTCATCAACAGGCGAGCGGGTTTCGAACCAGTCATCCCCTGCAACGTCCTGACCGCCAATCAGGTTCATGATCCCCTTGTCGCGAAAGCGCACAAGATGAGCGTCAAACTTGGCGATGTGGGCGGCAAGGTCGGTCATGGGGCCTCCTCGGGCAGGTAGCGGCGGATGGACGAGGTTTTGGGCGAGAGCGCAGGGTCAATGTCGCGCATCTCGAACGACAGCATGAAAGACGATGTGGCTAGCACCTCGGCACAATAGGCCTCGGCGGCGGCAAAGATGCTGGCTGTGGCAGCGGCTTTGTCGGCATCACTGCGCCCGCCGCGTAGGCGAAGCGAGATGTCCAGAAATGCATGGTCAGGCTTGCCATCGGCAATCACATAGTGGCTGGCCGCGGTTGCACGAACGCGCAGGCCGGCCAGCGGCAGCACCCCGGTCCCTACCGCCGCATCCCGCAGCGCGCGGCACAGACCTGCGATATCGAGGCGTTCTTCAAGGTTGGCGGAATAGTCGATCTGAAGATGCGGCATCTCACCCCCTCCCTTGGCCTATATTTGCTTTGTTAAGTAATTTATTTCACATGTCAACTATTCTTTGCTGCCTTGAAGACCCCAGCGCTTCGCGCAATATCTTGGCGATGACCGATACCCCGAGCACCCTGCGCAAAACTCGACGATCGCTGCCGATTGCCTTGCTGCGTGCCCGCGAGGCCGTGATGGGCCCGGTTCGCGACATGCTGGGGCAGTCCGGCGTCAACGAGCAAAAATGGCGGGTGTTGCGGGTGTTGCAGGAACAAGGTCCGCTTGAACTAAGCCAGGTGGCAGCCGAAGCCTGCCTTTTGCTCTCCAGCCTGACCCGGATGATCGCGCCAATGGAGTCCGAGGGTCTGGTCACGCGCCACACCCCACCCGAGGATCGGCGCAAGACGGTGCTCCGGATTACCGACGACGGAACCGCCTTGATTCACCGCCACGCCGCGCAAAGCGCTGAAATCTTTGCGCGGATCGAGGCCGACTTCGGAAGCGACCGGCTGGAACTGTTGCTGGACCTGCTGGAGGACCTGCAGCAAATGGACCTTCGCGCGCGCTGAAGTCGGCTTTTTCTGGCCGAGGGACGTTCCAACCCCTTTCATCAAAGTGCAGATTTTCAAGTCCTGGCAGGGGGCGGCAGCGTTTTCCCGGCGGCGCTTTGGCCTCTGAATCGTCGCCACGTTCGCCGCCCTGTTTGCGCGGCTTATATCTCTGGTGTTGTTGCATCGCCAAACATCAGGGCCGTGAGGTGACGCCGACCGAATGGTCCGCTTCAGACACCGT
This sequence comes from Rhodobacter sp., assembly GCA_027484145.1. Classification (GTDB taxonomy): domain Bacteria; phylum Pseudomonadota; class Alphaproteobacteria; order Rhodobacterales; family Rhodobacteraceae; genus Pseudotabrizicola. The sequence goes on along the minus strand of JAIXUH010000005.1, from coordinate 127,184 downwards.
CGACAAGGATATCCAGCGCGCGTTTCAGCGCATCGCGGTGACTGGTCAGCGATCCAACCTTTGCGCGCAACTCGGCCCCCGGCACCGCTGCAAGTTCCTGCACCCGCACGATCCACCTTGCCCCGTCAAACTCCACCACTGGCGTTAGGCCGGGAAATGCGGCGCAACTGCCGACCGGACGCAAGGGTGCCACGATGCGCGAGGCTTCGATCCCGATCAGATCGGTCTGCAGATCCACGACCAAAATGCCGGAGGATAGGCGAAAAAGATCAAACTGGGCCATGCCGTCCGCGCCTCAGAAACTGCGAAACGGCGTCAGCGGCAACCCGTCCTTTGCCACCTCATCCGCATAGGCGGCAATGCTGGCTTGGTTTTCCTCTCGCCACCGCCGATTGCGTTCGGCCTTGGTGGCCTCGGCAATGGCGGCCTCGGCCAGACGCGACATGTTCAACCCAAGCGCACGCGCGGTTTCGGCAACTTCGGCGTCAAGCGTCAGGTTCACCTTGATGCGTGCCATGTAGCCCCCTGAGCCATGCGTATGGAAAAGGAGGATAGCTTGCGTTCGAGCTTTGATCAAGCGGACGGCGCAACACCATTATCTGTCGCAAGATCGTCGACGCAAAACCTGCAGCTGTGCGTCTGCCGGGTAACAGCCAACCATGAATATGCCCGCCGAAAGCGTTCAGCAGCGGCCCTGCCCTCGCAGGCAACTGACTTGGCCACGCGTATACACTTTCGCTCCAGCTCCCAAGACAGCCGTTATTGCGATTGCACACAACGGCTTTGGCCGACCGCGATCAAACAGCGCCGTCGTGACCCGTGGAAAACTATCCCTTGGTATTCTGTAGGCCTATGAGTGGTTTAAGCTGCCCACTTCGGACGGTGGTTCAACAGATGACAGGATTTAGTGGCTGCAAGCTTTTTCGCGACAAGATGTTGCTAAGCTACTCCCCGATCCCCGAACAGATTTCTGGCTGATTTAAGTGAAAGCCTTTTCCTGCTGATAGGATTTACTGTGGTTGAAATAGACCACGGCGGGCGATCGACCCCCGCCGCAGGTGTCGATCAGGGTGAGGTGCTCTTGATCGGACTGCTCATAGCTCTGCCCGATGGGCATCCAGCGTGTGGATCATTTCAACCAAGGAAGACCGGTTGCCTGCCGCCTTTCCCGCCCGCATCCACCTGAGGCAGGATGTTGAGGCATCGGTGTCGAAGATCGTCACCGTCTTGCCCCGTGCCGCCGCAGCGGAAGCCAGGGCGCGGCAGAGCGTGCTCGCGCCGGATCCCCCTTTGCGGTTCATCACCAGCACAACACGTATCCCGTAATCCATACCACCTTCCTCACTTCGCCGATTGCGTTTCTCACAATGCGGATCGCGAAATTCTTTTATCTTAACTCACATCGCTTTAATCTGACCGCCGACTGCGGATATCAGAAACTGGCTCGCGAAAATCTTATTGCATAAAGCGCGTTTCTTTGATCATTTGTCTGATTACTGGATGCGTATGTCTTTTATCTGATCGCGCAGTGCGTGTATCACAAGGCGGAACCCCGAACACACATCCCTGATGCCACAAGACGCATCCCACACTTCCTTTCCCCGAACCCTGAACACTGAACACTGAACACTGAACACTGAACACTGAACACTGAACACTGAACGACAGGGGCCGCACGGCAAACAAAACAAGGCTTTAGGCCCATACTCACACGGAAAATGCGCCTCTGGCCACGTGGCTGGGGGTGCGCGGTCCTTGTCTGACCTTGTGTGTTGCGCGATCAGCGAAACGCATTCGATGGCGGGCGAGTTACCCAAGGTCAGCGCAATCTGCAAGAGCATAAATCGCGCTTAGATTGCACTTGAAAGGGAGCTGAAGGAAGGGGTAGGAAGAGTGGCAGGAAATGCGATGTGTCTACAAATAATCGGTGGCAGAAGTTGGCGGTAAAATCAGATCCTCGCGAAACAAGCTTTAAGTCGCGGTCCAAGGTTTTGACGGGTGTTGGCAATGAAGTTGCTGATTCTGCAGTGCAGCAAAGGGCTGGGCGCGGGCGGCCTCAGTCGGCGGACAAGGGCCAGGTCGTGAGCTGCCGCCTGCCTGCCGAAGAACTCCATGCCTTCGACGCGCTTTGCACCCAGCTTGGCCCGAAATCCCGCTCGGATGGGGTGCGGTCGGTGGTGCGGATGGCCTCAGGTTTCCTCGAGTTCAGCCGGGAGGACAGCGCCAAGCTGGAAGAAATCCGCTACGAGTTGGGCAAGATCGGGACCAACGTGAACCAGATTGCCCTGGCGGCGAACCGGGGTAGGGCGCCGATGGTCAAGGCGCAGTGGGCATCGGTGGACGAGTTGCGGCGGTCGTTGCCGATGGTTGCGAAGGCACTGAGCCAAGTCGTTGCCGAACGCCGACGGCAGGGCGTGGCTCTATTGCGCAAGTTTGTCGAAGCTCACGAGGGAGCGCGCCATGGTTAAGCTTGGGTCGCGTCCGATCGGGGTCGCCGAAGCTGTCCTCGGGGAGATCAATTTCCTGCGGCCGCAGCATGGCAGGGTGAAAGCGGGCGGCGCGTCTTCGCCCAAGCGCGGGTTCAGTTTCTCAACCCGAGCCAGCCAGCTGTGGCGGTTTTCGCTGGGGTCAAACGCGGCGGTTCTGAAGAAGATCGGCAAGGGCGGGACGGCGAACACCAAAGAGCTGGCGGCGCAGATGGACTATCTGTTCTCGAAGTCAGCCTCGATCTTCGGCAACGGGGTCGTGATAGCTGCTGACGCCAAACAGCTGTCCCCCAAAGTGACTGATCAGCGCGTGCGGCGCATGACAGTTTTTCCGCGCACGACGAAGATTTTGAACGCCTTGTGAAGGTGGCTGAAAGTTCGAGCATATGGCGGCATTACCTTGTCCAGCCCGTTGAGTGATATCTGGAACAGTACGGCTGGTCTGAACGCAACGCGGCCCAACAGGATGGGCGGTCCGTACCCTGTTTGTCGACGCCGCATCACGCGATGTGGCGGATGCAACGCTGACTGCGGCGGAGGTCCATATGGTCGTCACTACATCATGGACTAGTATTGGTGCGCAGGTGGCAAAACAACCCAGGCTCTGCGGCGATATGGATCGGTCCACCTGCCAACCGAGAGGCTCAAATGTGGTCACCGCGCCGGAACGTGGGTTTTCCCTGAATCAGGGTACACTGGACCATGAGCGCACGGTGCAGGCCGACTATCAGACTATGTCGGCTCTAACCACGCTGTTCGTTCGGGACTGCGCGGTGAAGTCGGGGCTGCCACCGCGCTCCCTGCTGAGTGCCATGGGTCCGTTCTGTACAGATAGCTGTGTTTCGCATTTGGCAGCATTGTGATGTTTGCCGTACCGCTGCCGGCACCCGTCGCGATAGGGCAACTGGGCGAGTTAGTTCTGGCACGCGCTAACGTGCAAGCGCTTTTTGCGAAAGGGGTCCATGAGGTTGCGCCCTACCAGAGCTCGGCAATTGGGCTCTGACATTCGTTTTGGCTCGCGGTACTTTGGGTACTCGGCTTTGAACTGCCTGCTCAACCCCTTTGGCCTACGGTCTTTTCGCTGTTGCAGGTCGCAGGGCATAGGGTCTTGACCACATTCGGTGCGCGCTGAACGGCACGGATTCTGGTCGTGCCGGGGGAACATATGGTCGCGCACAGGCCCTAACGTTTTGCTGACCATCCAAACTACGCTGTGGTCATCCTGACTCGTGCCGAAGACGCCGGACTGATGTCGGCGCGCCAAGCAGTATCAAGCTAAACCGTCGGCGGCTGCATCCGGTGACTCGGCTTGGCCGACGACGGCTGCGGCACGCACGTCGAAACAGCTGATTGCAACCAGTCTTCGGTCCTGAGTGCCAAATGAACCTTGATCAGAACCGTCAGCAGGATCGCCAAAATGGAATGCAAACTGCGGAATTGGACGATGCGCGGGTTTGGCGCTTCGGGAAACGCCATTCTTTGCAGTCAGCGCCTGTGAATCCAGCAGGTTCCAAGACCTTCGACTGGACAGGGGCGCCACGATATCTGGCTTGCTTTATTTGCATCGGATTTCCTGATACGAAACCGTGATGTCAAACAGTGTGCAGCCATGACCAATCAAATTCTCGTCGTTGATCCCCTTGAGCGGCAGGATATCCTGCGCAGTCTTGCCAGTGAAGTCCGGGTCCGGATCTTGGAGCACCTGACACGACAGGGCCCTCGCAACGTCAATCAGGTGGCGGAAGAGTTGGATCTGCCGCAATCGACGGTGTCATCCAACATTCAGATCCTTGTGGATGCGGGTTTGGTGCAAACCCGTTCGGAAAAGGGGCGAAAGGGCAGTCAGAAGATTTGCCTTTCGACCTTCACCGAACTGCTGATCGCATTCAAGGAGCGGCCCCCGGCGCAGGTATCAAATGCGATTGAGGTTTCGATGCCACTTGGGCTTTACACCCGGTGCGAAGTAAGTGCGCCCTGCGGGCTGTGTTCTTCCGAAGGGATCATCGGGCTGCTAGACGTGCCAGACACCTTTCTTGACCCTGATCGGATGCGCGCAGGCCTTTTGTGGTTCACCCGCGGCTTTGTCGAATATCAGTTTCCAAACAATGCAAAGCTGGCAGGGACTGCCGTGCAAGCCTTTGAACTATCGATGGAACTGTCGTCCGAGGTGCCGGGAACATCTAAAGACTGGCCGTCGGATATCACGGTTGCCATCAACGGACACGAGATCGATACATGGACCTCGCCCGGCGATTTTGGCGACAAGCGGGGCAAGTTCACTCCTGACTGGTGGAAGCTCGCCGGGTCGCAATACGGCGATCTGAAACAATGGCGCTTGACAGCCGAAGGCACGTTTCGCGACGGGGTTCGCGTGTCAGATTGCAGCCTTGGCGATCTGGAGTTGAACGACCACCGTTCCATCCGGGTCCGGGTCGGGGTGAAAGAGGATGCCCGCCACCCGGGTGGTCTCAACATCTTTGGTCGGGGTTTCGGCAACCATGATCAGGACATTACGCTGCGACTGATCCGAGCCTGACGTTTTCGCTTGACCAGCGGCGACTCCTGACGAACTATACCCGGAAAGCTGGTATTAACCAGAGAAGCGGATGGTCATATCCGGACGGGAGGAAGCGATGAAGGCTCGGGTCACGGCGCACAGCGCCTATACAATCGCGGATATTGACAAAAGGTTGTATGGGTCATTTCTGGAACATCTTGGGCGTGCAGTCTATACCGGGATCTATGAACCCGGCCATCCGACTGCTGACGCAGAGGGAATGCGCCGCGATGTGATCGACCTTGTGCGCGCCATCGACACCCCGATTTGTCGCTATCCGGGCGGCAACTTTGTTTCGGCCTACAACTGGGAAGATGGCATCGGTCCAAAGGACCAGCGGCCAAAGCGGCTGGACCTTGCCTGGCGCACGACGGAATCAAACCAGGTTGGTATCCACGAATTCGCCGATTGGGCCGAAAAGGCCGGGACCGAGATGATGCTGGCGGTGAACCTCGGCTCAAGGGGACTGGATGAAGCGCGGGCCTTTGTTGAATACGTGAACCACAAAGGCGGAACCTACTGGTCAGACCTGCGAGCGAAGAACGGTCGGAAAGAGCCTTGGAATTGCCGCCTTTGGTGTCTGGGCAACGAGATGGATGGGCCGTGGCAGGTTGGCCACAAGACAGCCGGGGAATATGGGCACCTTGCCAATGAAACCGCCAAGGCCCTGCGTGGCCTTGACCCGACGCTGGAGCTAGTGGTGTGCGGTTCTTCACACTCCAACATGCCGACCTATCCCCAGTGGGAAGCGACGGTGCTGGAGGAAACCTACGATCAGGTCGACCACATCAGCCTGCACATGTATTTCGAGAATTACGAGAAGAATTCCAACGAATTCCTCGCACTATCACAGAAGCTGGACACTTACGTCGGCACGGTCGCAGGCATCATCGACTATGTGAAGGCGAAGAAGCGGTCAAAGCGGCAGGTGACCATTTCCTTTGACGAATGGAACGTCTGGTATCACGAACGCAAGGCGGATGCCGAAAGGATGCGGACGTGGGACTGGCCGGAAGCACCGGTTTTGCTGGAGGACCAATACAATTTCGAGGATGTGCTGCAGGTCGGCTGCATTCTGAACACCTTCATCCGCCGCGCCGATGTGGTGAAGATCGCTTGCATCGCACAATTGGTGAACGTGATCGCACCGATCATGACCGAGCCTGGCGGTGCGGCGTGGCGGCAGACGATCTACTGGCCCTTCCTCTTTGCTTCAAAACATGGGCGTGGCACGGCGATGCAATTGGCGGTCGAGGTGCCGACCTACGACGCTGATGCGGCGGCACGCGTGCCATGGCTGGATATCGCGGGTGTGCGTGACGATGACGCGGGCACGCTGACCTTTTTCGCCATCAATCGTTCGGCCACCGAGACGATGGAGGTTGATCTGGCCTTAGATGGCTTTGTTGCCAAGACGGTGGAACATACACTGATCAAGCATGCCGATCTTGAGGCACGGAACTCGAAGACCAACCCGGACAACGTGGCTCCGCAAAAGGGCAGCGGGGCAAAGCTGGAGGGCAAGGGCGTGACGTTGACCCTTCAACCGCATTCATACTCGATGATCCGGGTCGAACTATAGTATCCGCATTTCGGATATATATCAGGTTTTCGTTGATCGAATCGGGAAAGGCGGTACGCTTTTACCCGGAGACGCGGCGAACCACGCCGCCATGAGGGAGGAAAAGAATGACCGTAAATGGAATGCTGAAGGCTGCCATCGTTGCGACGCTGGGCTTTACCGGCGTCGCACGGGCGGAAGAGACCGTCGTCTGGTGGGATTTCCTGGGCGGCGGCGATGGCGTGCGGATGAAGAAACTGATCGAGGACTTCAACGCTGCCCACGCCGGCGCGATCAAGATCGACGCCACCACGCTGGAATGGGGCACCCCGTTCTATGCCAAGGTTCAGACCTCGGCCGCCGTGGGAGAGGCGCCGGACGTCATGACCTATCATGCCAGCCGCATCCCGCTGGCGGTGCAGCAGGGCGTGTTGCAAGAACTCACTGCCGATGACTGGGCAGCGATGGGCCTCTCGTCGGCAGATTTCGCGCCCGCCACGTGGGACGCAGTGACCATCGAAGGCAAGCAATATGCCGTGCCGCTCGATACACACCCCATCGTGCTTTACTACAACAAGGACATCCTAGAGAAAGCCGGACTGCTGGATGAAGCTGGCAAACCCAAGGGCCTTGACAGCCGCGAGGGGTTTACTGCCACACTTCAGGCCCTGAAGGATGGTGGCGTCAAGTTCCCGTTGGGCTCTGTCACAGCTGACGGTAACTTTATGTTCCGGACCATCTATTCGCTGATGGGCCAGCAGAACGGCGAGTTGATGACGGGTGGCGAATTCCTTGCGGGCGACAACGGCGACAAGCTGGCAAACGCGCTGGGTGTTCTGGCGGAATGGACCAAGGGTGGCCTGCAATCGACCTACACCGACTATCCGGCCACTGTTGCCCTGTTCACCTCGGGTGAGGCGGCGATGATGATCAACGGTGTCTGGGAAGTACCGACGATGACCGACCTGAACGCCCAAGGAAAGTTGTTCAACTGGGGCGCCGTCGAACTGCCAGTGATCTTTGACAAACCCGCGACCTATGCCGACAGCCACTCGTTCGCGATTCCTGCGAACCAAGGCAAGGAAATGACGCCCGAGAAGCGCGCCGCGGTTCTGGAAGTGGTGTCCTGGATCGAGAAGAACTCGCTTCTGTGGGCCACGGCAGGTCACATTCCGGCCTATGGTCCGGTGACGGCCTCGCCGGAATACGCTGCGATGGAGCCGAACGCGACCTATTCTTCGCTCACGGCCAACATGATCTTCGACCCGAAATCGCCACTGGCAGGCGTGGCCGGGCCGATCTTTGATGTCATGTCCACCTACTTTGTCCCGACCCTGAACGGCGAGATGGAGCCAGCAGAAGCTGTCGAATCAATCAAGGAAGAGCTGAACGCGCTTTAATCTGAACGATTCATAGGGCCGTCCGTTCGTGTGGACGGCCCGCCTTTGCAAGGAATGCCATGCTGACCAACCGCCGCAAGGATGCCCTCGTCGCCGCCGTTCTGGTGGCGCCTTTCCTTGCCATCTACCTTCTGGTCTTTGTCTGGCCCACAATCCAGATGTTTGGGATTTCCTTCACCGATGCCCCCCTGATCGGCGACGGAGACTGGGTCGGCACCGAAAACTACGAGCGCCTGCCCAAAGATCCGCGTTTTCGTACAGCCGCCTGGAATACCGCATATTTTGTGCTGCTTACCGTTCTGCCCGGCACCATCATTGCGCTCCTGATCGGGCTCAGCATTTCGCGCCTTAAGGGGCGGCTGCAATCTGTGATCCTGGCGCTGTTCTTCCTGCCTTACATCCTGCCCGTCTCGGTCGTCTACCTGATCTGGGATTGGGTGCTGAACTTTCAGTTCGGCATCCTAATGCACATCCTTGACCTTTTGGGCATGGATCGAATTCCGATCATGAAAACCCGTGACTGGTTCATGCCTGCTGTTGCGATCGTGACGATCTGGTGGACTGCGGGCTTTTCGATCCTGCTTTTTCTTGCGGGTCTGCGCGCCATTCCGGTCGAGATTTACGAGGCCGCAGCCCTGGATAATGCCGGGCGCTGGACGACGTTCCGGCGTATCACGTGGCCGCTTCTGTGGCCCGTAACCTCTCTGGTGTTTACCATTCAATTGATCGCGCAGCTGAAGATCTTCGATCAGGTTTACCTGTTCTCGCAAGGGGGCCGCCCGAACGACAACATGGTGCTGGTCTACTATGTCTTTCAACGCGCCTTTCAGCAGGATCAGGGCGGCCGCGCCGCGGCCGTGGCAGTCACGCTTTTTGTGCTGGTTGTCGTTGTATCGGTGCTGCAATTCCAGCTTCTGCGTCTTGCGGGGGGCCGCAGATGACCAGACCGGGCATCCAGACTGCTAACTTCTGGGGCGGGGTTCTGACCGTTGCCACGGTGCTGGCCGCCGTCCTATGGGCCTTTCCGCTTTATTGGGGCGTCATCTCATCCTTGAAACCCGAGGACGAAGTCGTACGCCCCTATATTGAGCTTTGGCCCGAGAATCTGACCTTCGATCACTATCTGACCGCACTCACCACGACTCAGATCGGCAATTGGTATCTGAACTCAGTGGCAGTGGCCGTCGGGGTGACGGTGATCACCATCGTTACCTCGATGCTTTGCGGCTATGCCCTGTCACAACTGCAGTTCCCGGGCCGCACCGCGTTGTGGTGGCTGATCCTAGCCAGTTTCATGGTTCCGACGCAGGCCCTGATCATCAACCACTTCGTCCTCGTCTCGCAGCTTGGCCTGATCAATACATGGGCCGGGATCATGTTGCCGCAGTTGATTCATCCAGTGATCATCATCGTCTACAAGCAGTTCTTCGATCAGGTGCCAAAGGATTTCCGCGAGGCAGCTGTGATGGACAACGCAGGCGAATTCGGCATTCTGTTCAAGATTTATCTGCCCATGAACTGGGGCGTAACGACTGCATTGGCGATTGTGACGTTCATCTGGACATGGAACGCATTTCTGTGGCCCTTCCTGTCGGTCACGCGGACAGAGATGATGACAATGCCGGTAGGGATCACGCAGGTGAATGACGCTTTTGGCGTCTATTACGCGCGTCAGCTTGCTGCGGCAGTGCTGGCGGGCCTGCCTGTCGCCGTGGCCTATCTGTTGTTCCAGCGCAAAGTGACCGAAGCAATCACCCTTTCAGCCGGGATAAAGGGCTAGCCTACGGCAACACCGCGCGGCCCTGCCCGTCGAACAGATGCAACTCGGACGTGTCGAACCCAAGGCTGACAGTGTCCCCAGCTTTGACGACCGACTTGCCATGATCCTGCGCAATCACCTGCGTGCCGTCCGACAACTTGGCATAGACCAGCGTCCGGTCACCCAGCCGTTCCACCACGGTGGCCGTTGCCTTGGTCAGCCCTTGGGATACCACGGTCAATGCTTCGGGCCGGATTCCAAGTTCCCACGGGCCATCACCTTTCGGAGCCGAGGGCAAGTTTATCACGGCGCCATCCGCCAGACGGGCCGCCACCCTGTCACCACTGCCTGTCAATGTGACTGGCAGAAAGTTCATCGACGGCGATCCGACAAAGCCTGCTACAAAGCGCGAGACGGGGCGGGTGTAAACCTCGATCGGCGTGCCAACCTGTTCGATCCGGCAGTTGTTCAGGATCACGATCCGGTCGGCCAGTGTCATCGCTTCGGTCTGGTCATGCGTGACGTAGATCATCGTCGATCCCAGTCGCTGGTGCAGTTCTGCAAGTTCAACCCGCGTCCGCACCCGCAGCGCTGCGTCGAGGTTCGACAGCGGCTCGTCAAACAGAAAAGCCTTTGGTTCTTTCACGATGGCCCGGCCGATGGCGACGCGCTGCCGCTGACCGCCGGACAGTTCCGCCGGACGGCGGTCGAGCAGTTTTTCCATTTCAAGCATCCGAGCCGCCTCGGCCACACGCGCCTTGATCTGATCGCTGGGCAGGCCGATGTTCTTTAGCCCGAAGGCCATGTTTTCGGCCACAGTCATATGCGGATAAAGTGCATAGTTCTGGAACACCATCGCCAGATTGCGTTGACCGGGCGCCAGACCTTCGGACCGGACGCTGTTGATCATCAAGCCACCAGCGTCGATGCTTTCCAAACCCGCGATCATCCGCAGCAATGTGGTCTTGCCCGAGCCGGACGGGCCCAGAAAAACCACGAACTCGCCCGGCTGTATCTGCAGGCTGATGTCACGAATGACCTCTACCGCCCCGAACTTCTTGGACACACGATCAAGAACGATTCCAGCCAAGGCAACCTCCGTTTCGATTTGGATCATAGTTTCGGGTCTGTATCAGAAGTCAAGGATTGTGTAGTGCCTCGGTAAGCCTACATCAGTCGCGCGACCGGTTTCTTTCGGTCGAACACGTCATTCAGGCTAACCTTCTCTTTGCATGCACGGTCACCCTTCAGCCCTGAAAATGAAGCCAAGGACAGGGCGCCAAACCTTGTAGACAATAAGGACTTGCATACGTATGCTGATTGCATCACTTGTTGTTTGATCTGGAAGAATGCTTTGCTGGACCGTGAGTCGGCGATTGGGCGCATGAGGGAGATGAGCATGTCGGAAAAGGTGGACAGCCAGAAGGGTGGAGAGTTGACTCCCACCCACCCTGATCGTGTCAGGCAAGTTGAACGACATGACTACCCCGACCTTGCGCCGCGTAATGGCACGCGCACGCAACCGATGCGCGGCTTCGACCCGATCTACACCGACATTGTCGACTACATCGTCCGCTGCACTCATCTTATCTGGGACGAACGTGATATCGGGCTGATCTACAGCCATTACACGCACAACTGTGTCCTCTATGGCACCACGGGCACGCTTTACACCCGCGAAGAGGTTGTCCGCGACACAATCCAACGGCTTGTCAGCTTTCCCGAACGGCGCGGAATGGCCACGCATGTCATCTGGAAAGGAAACGAAGACGAAGGCTTTTACACCTCACACCTGGTCACCGGCACAGGGCGGCACAGCCAGAACGGGCACCTCGGGCCTGCAACAGGCCGCATGTTCACCTCGCGCACTGTCGCCGACTGCATGATCTATGAGAACAAGATTTACCGGGAATGGGTTGTCGCCGACACCACCGCGATCTTGCAGCAACTTGGCGTTGATGTGCAGGGCTATGCCGAGCGGATTGCCAAATCTGCCTTCGACAAGGGCATGGTTTCGCTGGATATCGGCGAAAACCGCCACATGATCGGCCAATACCCGCCCGAAGCAGAGCCTGACCTGGCACTTGCGAATTCAGATCTGGAACGTCACACCCTTCGCTGGCTGCATGATGTCTTTAACCGCAAGATGCTGGGAACCATCGCCAAGGTCTATGCAGCCACCGCGCAGTATCACGGCCCTCTGATGGCTGAACTCTATGGTCACGCCGCGATCATCCACCAGACGCTTGGCCTGATCGGCTCTATCCCCGACGCAGCCTTTACCGTGCACCACATCTGCTCGACCCCCTGCGAAGAAGGCGGCGAGAAAGTTGCAGTTCGTTGGATCATGGAAGGCCACCACATTGGCTTTGGCATCCTGAACCACCTCGGCACGCCCACGGGCAAACGGGTGCAGATCATGGGCATCACCCATTTCCACTACAAGAACGGCAAGATCGTCGACGAATGGCGCGTTTATGATGAGGCCTCGGCACTGGTCCAGATCAAACTTGCCCAGATGGCTGACGTCAAATCTGCCAGCCTGACGGCCAACGCCTGATCATTATGCAACCGACCGGTAAGCGGCCCGCCTCCAAGGCGGGCCGATGTGCTTTCAGGCCCGAATGACGGCCATAGCACATAGTGTTTGCAATCGTATGCAAAAGGTGTTTACCTTTTCGCCTAAGGCAGGCGCCATCTGAGTCCTGCCGTCCAACAGCCAACCGGCGAGCGTTTCGCCAGCAGAGGGGAACGAACCACTATGAAGTTTACCAAAACCTTCGCCGCCGGCGCCGTCAGCCTGGCAGCACTCATCGCCGGCACTGCTGCATTTGCTGATTGCGGCATTCAAGGGGCAGGCTCGGTCCGAATCCTGTCCAATGATTTCGAGGCCCTGCGCATCGTCAACGACGTCGCCACATCCTGCGCCACCGCCGCGGTCACTGTAACCGCCAACGCCACGGCAGAGCATAAGAACATCCAAGGCCCGGCCCTTACCGTAAACCCGGCGGAATACTCCGTCGCGGTCGTTGCCAATAACTCCATTGTTCCACTCTTGAACGAAGACCTGATCCGTCCCCTCGATGATTTGGTCGCCAAGTACGGTCAGTCGTTGCAGCCAAACCAGTTGATCAAGATCGACGGCAAGGTCATGGCCATCGCCTTCATGGGCAACGGCCAGCACATGTTTTACCGAAAGGATATTCTTGAAAAGGCCGGCGTCGCCGTGCCGACCAGCTATGAAGAGGTGCTTGTCGCCGCGCAAAAGATCAAGGACGCCGGGTTGATGGACTACCCGCTGGCGGCCTCAGACAAGCCGGGTTGGGACCTCGCCGCCGAATTCGTGAACATGTATCTGGGCACCGGCGCTGATTTCTTTGCGCCCGGCAGTGCCGAACTGGCGATCGACAATGAAAATGGCCGCAAGGTGCTGGAAACCATGCGGGCGATGACAGGCTTCATGAACCCCGATTACCTGACCTATGACGCGAACGAGCTGAACAAGATTTGGGATGCAGGCTCTGTCGCCATCATGAGCCAGTGGGGCTCTTTGGCCGGGGCTGCGACCGACCCGGCCACCGCTAACGCTGACATCGCAGCCAACACCGCCTTTGCCGCAGCTCCCACAATCGGCGGTGGCACGATCCCGGCTGCGGCCCTGTGGTGGGACGGATTCAGCATTGCCAAGAACATCTCAGACGCTGATGCCGAAGTTTCCTTCCAAGCCATGGTCAAAGGGATCAGCCCGGAAACCGTGGCCGCCCACCCGCACGCCGCAACTTGGCTGGTTGCAGGGTACGAACCTGGCCCGGCGGCCGTTGGCGTGATCGGCAATGCCACGGGCGGCGCCCGCGCCTATCCGATGCAGCCCTATATGGGCCTTTTGCACACCGCGCTGTCGGCTGAACTGGCTGACTTCATCGCCGGCAAGGAAGAGGCGGACCAGGCGCTGGCCGACGTAAAGGCCGCCTATGACACCGCTGCAAAAGAAGGCGGCTTCCTGAAGTAAAGGCACCTTCTGTGCCGCGACCCGGTGGCAAAACTCCCTTGCCGCCGGGTCCATTTCACCCTCACCATTGATGAAGCGTTGTCCCCGGGGCCTTGCCGCCCCTTAGCCCCGGATTGCCCCGATGCCGCATCGCACCTTCTTTGCCTTCATCTTGCCCTCTATTCTGGCGATGGCGCTGTTCATCACATTGCCCATCATTTCGGTCGTGGTGCAGTCGCTGTTTGTGCAGCACGAGGCAGTGTTGATCACGGTCGAAAACTGCACGCCCTTTGGCTGCGAAACGCAAACGCGGGTCGACACCGAGGCAATGGCAAAGCTGCAAGAGGAACGGCCCTTGGGCCAGTTCGCGGGCTTTGCCAACTATTTCAATCGCAACCATCTGGCGCTCAGTGAAATCGCGTCGATCCTGTCTGACAATCAGGGCATCGGCGATATTGTCGGTCGCGTGTTCAACCTGCCGTTCTACAAGGCGCTGTCCTTCACGCTCGTCTACTGCTTCCTTGTCACACCGCTTGCCATGGCTCTCGGCTTTGCCATCGCCCTGGCTGTCAACACGCTGCCGCGACTGCTGAAAGGGCCAACGATCTTCGTCTCGATCCTGCCGATGATTATCACACCCCTTGTCGGCTCCTTGATCCTCGCTTGGATGTTCAACCCCACCGGCATCTTGGGCGCGTCCCTCCAAAGCCTGACCGGAGACCCCACCCTGTCTTTGCGGGCATCGCCGGTCCTCACTTGGATCGTGCTGTTGGCTTATGGGGTCTGGACCAACGGCCCCTTCTCCTTCGTCGTCTTTTACGCAGGCCTGCAAACGGTGCCACAAGACACCGTGGAATCTGCAAAGATCGACGGCGCCTCCCGGTGGGAGGTCATCCGCCATGTCATCATCCCGCATCTTGCGCCCTTGGCGACCTTTGTGGCCCTTGTGCAGCTGATGGACAACTTCCGCGTTTTCGAACCCATCGTCGGCTTTTCGGCAGAGGCGAATGCAACCTCACTCAGCTGGCTCGTCTTCAACGACCTTGTCGGTCAAGACTCGCAACTTTTCGGCTCTGCCGCCGCGACATCGGTCATCACCATCATCGGCGTGTTGATGCTTGTTGCCCCTGTTTTGCGCCGCACGTGGCGCGATTTCACGCAGAAGGCGGTGTAGCCATGTCCTTCGCCTCCCGCCGCCCTGCAGCGCTACATGCCCTTGTCGTCGGCTTTTTGATCCTTTGGGTCGTCGCCGCCGCATTCCCCTTTGCTTGGACCGTTTGGGGCAGCTTCAAGGCTGAGGCTGACTTCTTCTCGCGCCAGTCATGGTGGATGGCCATCGAAGGCACGCGAACGCAGGCGCAGACCGGGTCAGCCTTCACCCTTGCGGGCTACGAAGGCGCGTGGGTGAAGAACGAATTCTGGAAGGCCGCGATCAACACGCTGATCGTGACGCTGTCGGTGACGATCATCTCTCTCACCATCGGCACGTTGGGTGGCTACGCACTTGCCCGTTCCAGCTATCGCTACGCGTTCTGGATTCTGATTGCCGCGCTCGTCTTTCGCGCCATGCCGCATATCACGCTGGTGTCGGGCTATATGCTGCCGTTCTTTCAGCTGAACATCTGGGGTGTGCTGCCCACCACGATCATCGTCCTCGTCGCCATTAACCAGCCCTTCACCCTATGGATGCTGCATAGCTTCTTTCTGTCGATCCCCAAGGATCTTGACGAAAGCGCCATGGTTGACGGTTGCACCCGCTTCCAAGCCTTCCGCTTGGTGATCATGCCGGTGATGTGGCCCGGTGTGATCACCACCGGCCTTTTCTCCTTCCTCCTTGGCTACAACGACTTTGCCGTAACCTCGATGCTGCTGTCTCAGGACAATCAGACGATGGTGCCAAAGATCGCCAGCTTCCTTGGCTCGATCCAGAACGAGGGCAACGTGATGTATGCCGTTGCGGCTGTCGTTTCGGCCACCGTGCCGCTCTTCCTCCTCGTCTTATTCTTCCAGCGCCAGATCGTCTCGGGTCTGACCGCTGGCGCTGTCAAAGGATAACCCATGGCTCAGATCCGCCTGAAGAATGTCAGCAAACGCTGGGGCTCCTACGTTGGCGTCAACAACCTTTCCCTCGACATCGCTGATGCCGAATTCCTTGTCCTGCTCGGCCCCTCGGGCTGTGGCAAGACCACGACGATGCGCATGATCGCGGGGTTGGAAGACGTCACCGAAGGTGAAATCTGGATCGGCGACCGTATGGTCAACAAACTCGAGCCAAAGGACCGCGACATCTCGATGGTGTTTCAGTCTTACGGTCTTTACCCAAACCTAACCGTCTATGAGAACATCCGCTTTCCCCTTCGTGTCCGCCGTATCCCGGCCAACGAACACAACGAACGGGTAATGAAAGCCGCCCAGATGGTTGAACTGGGCCCCTTCCTCGACCGCCGCCCCGCCGCCCTTTCCGGTGGCCAACGCCAGCGCGTTGCACTTGCCCGCGCCATCGTCCGCGAGCCGAACGCCTTCTTGATGGACGAACCCCTTTCCAACCTTGACGCCAAGCTGCGGGTCTCTACCCGCGCGCAGATCAAGCACCTGCACCACACGTTGCGCCGGACAACCATCTACGTCACCCACGACCAGATCGAGGCAATGACGCTGGCCGACCGCGTCGTCGTCATGAGCAACGGCCTTGTCCAGCAGCTTGGCACCCCGACCGAGATCTATGACCGCCCGGCGAACACGTTTGTTGCCAGCTTTATCGGCTCCCCCGCTATGAACTTGATCGACGGCACGATCACCGACGGCACCTTTCGCGCCGAGGGCATCAGCCTGCCTGCCAAGGGCGCGGGCCCCGTCACCCTCGGCTTTCGCGCCGAAGATGTCCGCGTCAGCGACACCCCCGCCGAACTTTCTGCCCCAGTCTACTCGATGGAGCTTTTGGGCGATGCCACCCTCGTCTCCGTCCGCATCGGCTCTGCCCTCGTCTCCATCCGCGCCCCGAAAGACTACCGCATAAGCATCGGCGCGCCCCTTCACGTGGTAATCTCCAGCGACAAGATCCACCTCTTTGACGCAAAGACTGGCGCGCGGCTGGCATGACGCACTTGCCCGCCACCGCCAACTCGCCCAAGACTGGCCGCAAAAGTCGGAGGGCACATGGCTGAAAAAGTAACCTCGCTGGAAGTCGCGGCCCTTGCGGGCGTCAGCCAGTCGGCCGTCAGCCGGGTCTTCACCCCCGGCTCATCCGTCTCAAAGAAAACTGCAGACAAGGTCCTTGCTGCCGCCGCTCAGCTTGGCTACCGCCCGAACGTGCTGGCCCGTGCGATGAAATCTGGCAAAAGCCGCATCATCGGCCTCGTCGTCGCCTATCTGGAGAACTACTTTTACCCCGAAATGGTCGAACGCCTGTCGGTGGAACTGCAAAAGGTCGGCTACCATGTCCTGATCTTTCTCGCCCCCGTTTCCGCGGAAAACGTCGACAAGGTCGTGCGCGAGATCATGGATTATCAGGTGGATGGCATTGTCCTCGCCTCGGTATCCGTTTCCTCCGATCTTGCCGCGCGTTGCCAGTCGACCGGCATCCCCGTTGTCCTTTTCAACCGGGGCCACGCCGATCCGAACCTTTGCTCGGTTACTTCCGACAACTACGCGGGTGGCAAGGCTTTGGCCGACTACCTTTGTTCACTAGGCCACCAGCGCATTGCCTACATTGCCGGGTTCTCGGGTGCGACGACCCAGATCGACCGCGAGGCCGGTTTCCGTGCCGGGCTGGCAGAGGCGGGGCAAGACCTCTTCGCCCGCGCCGAAGGCAACTTTGACTACCGCACGGCGCAAGCCGCCGCGCGGGAGCTTTTCGCCACCTCCCGCCGCCCCGATGCCGTCTTTGTCGCCAATGATCACATGGCCTTTGCCGTGATGGACGTCCTTCGCTTCGAGCTGGGGCTGCGAATCCCGGAGGATGTCTCCGTGGTCGGCTTTGACGATGTCCCCCCTGCGGCATGGCTCGCCTATAACCTCACCACCTTCCGCCAGCGGGTCGATGTGATGGTGGCCGAAACCGTGTCGATGCTCACCGCGTGGATCGCCGCGAAGGAACCCGCAACCACGCATGTGGTCTTGCAGGGTGAACTTATCATCCGTGCCTCCACCCGCCGCTACGGGGATGCCAGATGAAAACCGAACTCAACGAAGCCGCGTTCCGTGCCCGTCTGGCCGCCCTGGGCCTGACCCTTGACGACAAGGCCTTTGCCGCTGCGTGGGCCGGGGCACAGCACCTGCGGGCCGAGGTTGCCAAGGTCGAAGCTTACCTTAAGTCATGACAAACCCATGTGATCTTTCCCTGCTTGAGGCCGCCGCGATGCTGCGCGCCGGAACGCTCACATCCCGCACGCTGACCGAAGCTGTCCTTGACCGCGTCGCCGCGCGGAACCCCCGTCTTCACGTCTTCACCCACATCGCCGCCGATGCACTGGCGCAGGCCGACCGCGCCGATGCACAGCTTGCGTCAGGCAACGCGGGCCCACTCTGCGGCCTGCCCATCGCTGTGAAAGACCTGATCGACGTCGCAGGTCAGCCCGCCACCTCCGGCTCCCGCGTTCTATCTGGTCGGATTGCCGAAACTGACGCCCCCGCCATCGCCTGCTTGCGCGACCAAGGCGCGGTGCTGATCGGCAAGGTTGCGACTTACGAATTCGCGATGGTCGGCCCAGACCTTAGCCTTCCCAACCCGCCCGCCCGCAACCCATGGAACCTTGCAAACATCACCGGCGGTTCCTCTTCCGGCTCGGCTGCCGCCGTGGCCGGGGGCCTTGTCCGCCTCGCCATCGGCACCGACACCGGCGGATCGATCCGCTCCCCCTCGGCCTATTGTGGCTGCGTCGGCCTGAAACCCACCTATGACCGGGTAAGCCGGGCAGGAGCCTTCCCCCTCTCGCCCAGCCTTGACCACACCGGCCCCCTTGCGGCGACGGTCGAAGAAGCTGCCCTCGCGCTGGACGCGATGACGGCTGGCGACTGGCGCCCCGCCTCGGCGCGGATCGGCCAGCCTGTCAGCGGCCTGAAAATCGCCTATGCCCGCGATTGGTTCGCCGACGACCCGCAAGCCAGCCCCGCCCTGATTAAAGCGATGGATGCGGCTGCGTCCACCCTCTCCCTCCTCGGCGCGCAGATCACGCTGGTCACGCTGCCCGACTACGCCCCGTATGAGGCTTCCGCTTCCGTGATCCTTCACGCCCAGGCGCTGGAAGAACACCGCACCCTGATCCGTGACCACGCGAACGACTATGGCCGCCCGACCCTGCAATGCCTTGCCTTCGGGGCCGCGATCGACGCGAAAGACGTGGCACGCGCCCGTCAGGCCCAGACCCGTCTGACCGCAGACATGCTGGCGGCGATGGACGGATATGACCTGATCCTGACCGCAACCACCCTGACCCCAGCGCTGCCATTCTCGGCCTTCGATGGCGAGAATGCCGTCTGGACCCCGATGCGCACCATCGCCTTCAACCTGACCGGGCAACCCGCCCTGTCGCTGCCCGCAGGGTTCGAGAACGGCCTGCCCCTTGGCCTTCAACTGGTCGCACGGCACGGCGATGAAGATGTGCTCTGCGCCGCTGGCCACGCCTTTGAACGCGCCACCGATCACTCCGTCCAGCGCCCACCCCGCTGATGACTAGCCCGGGGCAAAAGTTAAGGGCCGCTTAAAACGGCCCATTAACCCATTGATTTCATATGGTCCGAAGGGGTGTCCCTGCCCGGGACACCCAGCCTCAGCGCACCTGCATCCGGTCCAGC
Source organism: Rhodobacter sp. (assembly GCA_027484145.1). Lineage (GTDB taxonomy): Bacteria > Pseudomonadota > Alphaproteobacteria > Rhodobacterales > Rhodobacteraceae > Pseudotabrizicola. Next base: position 107,640 of record JAIXUH010000005.1, on the reverse strand, counting down.
CGCAACTGCGCCGCCCGCCGGTGGCCCTCCAGCCCCTCGCTTGCTGCCTGCCGCGCTGCCGGGGGGGCGACCTGCTTGACGCCCTCTTCCGACAGCCACTGATGCGTCGCAATCTTCACGTAAGCCCCGACCCACAGACCCCCCGTATATCGCCCCGCCGCCATAGTCGGCAGGGTGTGGTTCGTCCCCGAACACTTGTCCGAATAGACCACGCTGGCCAACTCGCCGATGAAAAGCGACCCATAGTTCGTCAGCTTCTTGGCAAAGTCATGCGGATCACGGGTATGAACCTGCAGATGCTCTGCCGCGATAAAATCCGAATAGGCGATCATCGCCGCCTCGTCCTCACATACTGCGACTTCGCCATAGTCGGCCCACGCCGGTGCCGCCACCGACGCCGTCGACAGCCCCACCAGTTGTTTTTCAACCTCCGCAACCACGGTTTCGGCCAATGTCCGGTCTGTCGTGATCAGCCCCACCCGTGTGCGAACGTCATGTTCGGCCTGCGCCAGCAGGTCCGTCGCAATCATCTCGGCATCGCCCGTCTCATCCGCCAGAATGTAAATCTCTGATGGCCCGGCCAACTGGTCGATCCCGACAGGGCCAAAAACCTGCCGCTTCGCTTCGTTTACAAAGGCATTGCCCGGCCCCATGATCTTCATGACTGGTGGCACAGACTCGGTACCATAGGCCATCGCGGCAATCGCCTGCGCGCCCCCGATCCTGAATACCCGATCCGCGCCCGACAGGTGGCATCCGGCCACCATCGCCTGATGCGCATTCGGCGGCAGGCAGGCTATCACCTCACCCACCCCCGCCACCTTGGCTGGAACGATGGTCATGATCGGCGCCGACAGCAGCGGAAAGCGCCCACCCGGGACATAGCACCCCACGCGGGAAATCGGGATCACCCGGTGGCCCATATGCACCCCCGGCAACGATTCCATGTCCAGCGGCAGGATCGTCGCCAGTTGCGCCTCGGCGAACCGTCTGACGTTGGCGATGGCAAACTCGGTGTCTGCCCGTGTCTGCGGGTCCAGTGCGGCCACGGCTGCCTCGCGCTCGGCCAATGAGATTTCGAGCGCCCCGACCTCGGCCTTGTCAAACTTGGCCGAATAATCTCGCACCGCCGCGTCGCCCCTTGCCTTCACGTCGGCAAGAACACCGGCAACCAACTCAGCCACTGGCTTGTTGTCATTCTCGGCGCTTCGGGTCGGGGATTTCACCCATTTGACCTTGTCAGAGGTATAGGCTTCGGATGCGATAGACATGATGTCTCCTTTTGGCGCGGGCCGGGTATCTGCCACCGGCTTTGTAAAGATTTTTGCATACGTCTGCAAATAGATCTTTCATGATGGAAGCTGGCAGGAAACCGCCCCTGATCAATCAGGCGATCCTCTGCCGAGAGTTAATGCTTGCCATCTCTACTTTGCTTGATCTAATGATATTGCACACGTATTCAAATCGAGGCTCCCCATGGCGATCATCTGGCTCAAGCGCGGCAAATCCGATGCGGATCGCGCAGCCGATGATGCGCAGGTTCGGGCGACGGTGGAAGGGGTTCTTGCCGATATCTCCGCCCGCGGCGATACAGCAGTGCGCGACCTGTCCGTTAAGTTCGACAAGTATGATCCCCCCGCTTTTCGGCTGACCGCCCCCCAGATCGAAGCCGCAATTCAAAAGGTAGCCCCCCGCGATATTGAGGATATCCGGTTTGCCCAAACTCAGATCCGCCGCTTTGCTGAGGTGCAGCGCGCCAGCCTGACGGATGTAGAGGTGGAAACCCTGCCCGGTGTCATTCTTGGCCACCGCAATATCCCCGTCCAGTCGGTTGGTTGCTATGTGCCAGGCGGCAAGTTTCCTATGGTCGCATCGGCCCACATGTCTGTTCTGACCGCTGCCGTGGCAGGCGTGCCGCGCATCATCGCCAGCGCACCGCCGGTAAACGGTGCCCCCCACCCTGCCATCGTCGCCGCCATGCACATGGGCGGCGCACATGAAATCTATGTCCTCGGCGGCATGCAAGCCGTCGGCGCCATGGCCATCGGCACCGAGACGATCAGACCCGTCGACATGCTAGTCGGCCCCGGCAATGCTTTCGTGGCCGAGGCCAAGCGCCAGCTTTATGGCCGTGTCGGGATTGACCTGTTCGCCGGTCCGACCGAGACGATGGTCATCGCTGATGACACCGTCGATGCCGAGCTTTGCGCGACCGACCTTCTGGGTCAGGCTGAACACGGCTACAACTCCCCCGCCGTGCTGGTCACCAATTCCCGCAAGCTGGCCGAAGGCACTTTAGCCGAAATTGACCGCCTGCTGCACATCCTGCCCACGGCCCCGACAGCTGCGGTCAGTTGGCGCGACTATGGCGAGGTGATCCTGTGCGGTACACATGACGAAATGCTGGCGGTTGCCAATGACATCGCGTCGGAACATGTGCAGGTGATGACCGACCGTGATGATTGGTATTTGCAGCACATGCACAGCTATGGCGCCCTCTTCCTTGGCCCACGCACCAACGTGGCGAACGGTGACAAGGTCATTGGCACCAACCACACGCTGCCAACGAAAAAGGCCGGGCGCTATACCGGCGGGCTTTGGGTTGGCAAATTTCTGAAAACCCACAGCTATCAGCGCATAACGACGGATGCTGCTGCCGCGATGATTGGCGAATACGGCAGTCGCCTGTGCATGCTGGAAGGCTTCGTTGGCCACGCTGAACAATGCAACATTCGCGTCCGCCGGTATGGGGGCCGCAACGTGGCCTATGGAACCGCCGCCGAATGACCCTGCCGCGAACCCCCTCGTTTCGTTTGGATGGTCGCCGCGCACTGGTTGCGGGGGCTTCGTCGGGAATCGGGGCGGCCTGCGCGGTGGCCTTGGCCGAATACGGGGCCGAGGTTACCCTATGCGCCCGGCGCGAGGCAGAACTGGAGATTCTGGCCAAGGACATGCGTGCCGAGGGATGGCGGGCTGAAACGCTGCCGCTCGACGTCACCGATCTTGACGCCACGCAGGCGGCCCTCGCCGAGCGACCAGCCTTTGATGTGCTAGTGAATTCTGCCGGGCTGGCCCGCCATTCTCCCGCAACAGAGACAACGCCGGAGGACTTCGACACCGCAGCGAACCTCAATTTCCGCGCGGCGTATTTCCTGACCCGGTCGGTCGCCAAGGGCCTTCTCGCCGCTGGCAAGCCAGGATCCCTGATCAACATCACCAGCCAAATGGCCCATGTCGGCGGGATCGACCGGGCGGTTTATTCCGCCACAAAGCATGCCGTCGAAGGGATGACCAAATCGATGGCAATCGAATGGGGACCGCATGGCATCCGTGTCAACACGATCGCCCCCACCTTCATTCGCACGCCCATGACGGTCGGCACCTTTGCCAACCCCGAACGTGCGGCGTGGATCGCGTCCAAGATCAAGCTAGGCCGCGTGGGCGAAACAACCGACATCATGGGCGCGGTCGTCTTTCTTGCCTCAGACGCGGCAGCGCTGGTCACAGGAACCTCACTGTTTGTCGATGGCGGCTGGACCGCCGGTTGAAAGGAAGATCCATGACCCCCGACCAGATGGAAGCCCGCATCGTCCGCTATGGCGACCTGCGCCCCTGCAAAACCGCGTTCATCGACGCGCACACGCCGGGCAGCGACCGGAAGGAAAACTTTAGCATCATCGGCGGCGGCGTGTCGGAGAGCCCCGACCAGCATGTGCATATTCGTGATACCCCCGGCTTCAACATCGGCGCTGCAGGCCAGCCTCCAGGATGCCGCAACTCCCTCCATTCGCACCGCACGGCCGAAGTTTTCTTCGTCCTGAAGGGCCGTTGGCGCTTTTTTTGGGGCCGCTGGGGAACCGCAGGTGAGTTCATTGCGGAAGAGGGCGACATCTTCAACATCCCGACCGGCATTTTCCGGGCGTTTGAAAATGTCGGCACCGACTACGGAATGATCATGGCGATCCTTGGCGGCGATGATGCCGGGGGCGGTGTGATCTGGGCACCGCAGGTGATTACCGATGCCAAGAATTACGGTCTGGTTCTGGGCAAGAATGGCAAGCTTTACGACAGCAAAAAGGGCCAGATACTACCCGACGGCGTTCCGCCGATGCCGCTTTTGACAGAAGAAGAACTGACCACTTTTCCCGAACCTACCACCGCCGAAGTGATCCCGAACTGCGTCGCCCGTTATTGGGACCTGATGGCCCTGTCCGACCGCCAGCCCGCCAAGGTGATCGGCGCGAACGGCAAGCTGCGTGACCGACCCGGCTTTGATGTTGAATTCCTCTCGCGCAACTCAATCCCCGACACGCTCTATACCCAGACAAAGCACGAGGTTCTGATGCCGATGCGCGGTCACTGGCGGCTGTCTTGGTCCGGCGGTAGCACCGTCCTGAACCCCGGCGACACTGCCGCGATTCCGCCGGGGTTTGCGCACGCAATTGCCCCGTCGATGACCGGCGAAGCCAGCCTTTACCGCGTTGTTGCCACCGACGATCCGGCCGGTTTGACCGGCCGCCTTCTGTAAGGACAATATCATGGCCCTTCTCGCCACGCATGTCGGCTCTCTGCCCCGCCCGCAACAGGTGGTGGACTTCCTTTTTGCACGCGAAAGGGGAGAAACCTATGATCCTGTCGCTTTTGATGCCTGCATGGCCGCAGCGGTGATGGAGAATGTCCGGCGCCAGGCAGAGGCAGGAATCGACATCGTTTCGGACGGCGAGGCATCGAAGATCAGCTATGCCACCTATGTCAAAGACCGGTATACCGGCTTTGGCGGCGATAGCCCCAGGAATGCGCCCGCTGACCTGAAGCTGTTTCCGACCTTCCTTGACCGGCTGGCGAAAGAGGGCGGCACGCCAAAATATGCCCGCCCGCAATGTGTTGGGCCCGTCACCAGCAAGGGCCAGGGCGAGCTTGGCAAGGATATCGTCAACCTGACTGCCGCAATGGCCGCGCATGGGGTGACGCGTGGCTTTATGAATGCGGCCTCCCCCGGTGTCATCAGCTTGTTCCTGCAGAACGCCCACTATCCGACGCGCGAAGATTATCTCTTCGCCCTTGCGGATGCGATGCATGATGAATACCGCACCATCCTTGATGCTGGCTTAGACCTGCAACTTGATTGCCCTGACCTTGCGCTGTCACGGCACATGCTCTTCAACAGCCTGTCAGACGCCGAGTTTCTGAAAATTGCCGCTGTCCATGTCGAAGCCCTGCGCCATGCCCTGCAAGGACTGCCGCAGGACCGCATCCGTCTGCACATCTGCTGGGGGAATTACGAGGGCCCACATGTCTGCGATATCGATATGGCAAAGGTCTTTCCCCTGCTGATGTCGGTGCCTGCTCGTTATGTGCTGTTCGAAACCGCCAACCCCCGGCACGGCCACGAATGGACCGTGTTCCGCAATCGCGCCGCCGACATACCAGAAGACAAGATCCTGATCCCCGGCGCAGTCGACACCACGACAAACTTTGTCGAACACCCCGATCTCGTGGCCCAACGATTAGAACGGTTCACCAACATCCTTGGGACCGACAGGGTGATTGCCGGCAGTGACTGCGGCTTTGGCACCTTTGCGGGTTTTGGCGCGGTCGACCCCGAGATTGCCTGGGCCAAACTGGCCGCCCTGAAGGAAGGCGCTAGACGTGTTGGCTAAGGGTGCGACGTCTTCCAAAACCGTTCCAGATGCCCCGAAAGGTCTCCGGACCCCGTGACCCCGCTGGTACTCATCCCCGGCATGATGTGCGACGCCAGAATGTGGGGCGGCATTGACCGCGATCTGGGGGTTCCGATCATTCACCACCTGCCGACCACCGCACAAACGATGATGGTACTTGCGGCGATATTCCTCGCCGACGCCCCCCCGACCTTTGCCCTTGCCGGTCTGTCGATGGGCGGCATCCTTGCGATGGAGATTCTGCGTCAGGCCCCCGAGCGTGTTGACAGGCTGGCGTTGTTGGACACCAACCCGCGTGCCGAAACGCCGGAAGCACAAATGCGACGCGGCCCGCAGATATCCCGCGCCTTGGCCGGGGATCTGGAAGGTGTGATTCGCGAGGACATGAAACCGAACTACCTTGACGCCGGCCCGAACAAGGCGGTGATCCTTGATCTTTGTATGGATATGGCGCTGACCTTGGGGCCAAGGGTTTTTGCCCGCCAGTCTCGCGCTCTGCGCGACAGGCTGGATCAGCAAGGCACGCTGGCCACATTCACCCGCCCCGCGCTGGTGCTGATGGGGGCCGGCGACAAACTTTGCCCGCTCGACCGCCACCAGTTGATGCATAGACTTATGCCACAATCGCGGCTTCACATCATCTCTGGCGCGGCGCATCTTCCACCTCTAGAGCAACCCGGCACCACCCTGCGCGCCTTGCGCGAATGGCTTGCCTGAAGGACCCAGCCCATGCCGATCACTGATCTGAAAATGCATTTCGCTGCGGGCGGCACGGCCGTGAACGGCTGGTGTTCCATCCCTTCGCCGGTGACGGCCGAAATCATCGGCCGAGCCGGGTTCGACATGACAACTGTCGATCTTCAGCACGGGCTGATCGACTATCAGACCGCCCTGACCATGCTCCAGGTGCTTCAAGGGCTGCCTGCGCCTGTCTTGGTGCGTGTGCCGTGGAACGAGCCCGGCATTGTCATGAAAACCCTCGACGCAGGCTTCGCCGGTGTGATCTGCCCAATGATCAACACGGTCGATGATGCGCGCCGACTGGTGCAGTCCGCGCGCTACGCGCCCCTTGGCGAGCGCTCGTTTGGCCCCACGCGCGCCAATATGGTTTACGGCCAAACCTATGCCCGCACGGCCAATCAAGCCATTCTCGTTCTGGCGATGATCGAAACCCGCGAGGCCTTGGCGAACCTTGACGGCATCCTGTCCGTCGAAGGCATCGACGGAATCTACGTTGGCCCATCTGATCTTGGGCTGTCCATGGGATATGAGCCGACACTTGAACCCACAGCGACCGAAGTCCTTGATGCCATTTTCGATATCGTCGCGCGCACCCGCGCTACTGGCCGCATTGCGGGAATACACACCGGTTCCCCGGCCATGATCAGGGATATGCTGACCAAAGGATTTCACTTCGCATCGCTTCTGACCGATGTTCGCCTTTTCATGGGCGCTCTTTCAAGGTCATTGGCCGAGGTGCGACAGACCAGTGCCGAAACGGTAAAGGGCTACTAGCCACCAGCCGGTTTAATGCAGGCCTAACCATGATCCTTGTGCGAAAAGCGTTCTGCAGCAGGCATACCCTGTTCGCTGGAAGTCTTCGGCTTACCTATGGGGAAAGGAAACCGGATGCTCTTGAGCCTGCGCGATGTGACAAAGACCTACCCCGGGGCAGAAGCACCGGTGCTTCAGCGCATCTCGCTGGATTTGCATGCGGGAGAGATGCTGGCACTGACGGGTGAGTCCGGATCGGGCAAAAGCACGCTTTTGCATCTGACCGGTGGCCTCGATACGGCAGATCGCGGCATCGTCGCGATTGATGGCACGGACCTGACCCCCTTGGATGATCCGGGGCGGGCAGCACTGCGGCGCGGCACGGTCGGCGTCATCTTTCAGCAGTTCAATCTGATCCCCTCGCTTACGGTTGCCGCCAACATCGCATTTCAGGCGCGGCTGGCGGGGCGGTATAACCCAGACCGTGTGCAACGGCTGACAACGCGGCTGGGTCTGGGCGACCATCTGGGAAAATACCCTGAACAATTGTCCGGAGGGCAGCAGCAACGCGTAGCCATTGCCCGCACGCTTGCGCCGCAGCCGCGGTTGGTGCTGGCAGATGAACCGACGGGCAATCTGGATGAGGCAACGGCAGATACGGTCTTTGCGCTGTTGTGCGAGTTGGTGGCGGAAACCGGGGCAGGCCTGATCCTTGTCACCCATTCCGAACGCCTTGCCGCTCGCCTTGGCCGCCGCCTGCATCTGCGCGCCGGACAGTTGACGTGACCCGCACCATCTTTTCCGCCCTGTTCAGTCATTGGCGACGCAACCCCCTGCACCTGATCACCCTTCTGGCCGGACTGGCCTTGGGAACGGCCCTTTGGTCGGGCGTGCAGGCCATCAATGCCGAAGCACGGGCCAGCTATGATGCTGCAGCAGCGACTCTGGGTGAAGGCACCTATGCACAGATCGTGGCACAGGACGGTGCCGCCATCCCCCAGCAAACCTATGTTGGGCTGCGGCGGGCAGGCTGGCTTGTGTCGCCCGTGGTTGAAGGAGATCTGGGTCGCGTGCGGATCGTGGGGATCGACCCGTTGACAGCCCCGCGCGGAATTGGCCCGGTGTCCGTGGGTGGCGGTGCTGATCTTGGGGCATTCGTGACCGGCACAGGGCAGATTCTTGCGCGCGCGGATACACTGGCAGCTCTGCCCGAAACGGATGCCACGGTCATCATCACCCCGGACGTCGCCCCCAACACGGCCATCGTGGACATCGGCCTTGCACAGCGCCTGCTGGGCCGCGCGGGGCAGATTGACCGGCTGATCGTGCTGCCCGAACAGCCGATCAAGCGCCGTCCACTGGACACTATTGCACCCGGCTTGATCGAAACGGCTCCGCCGGACAGCAGCGAAGTGGCGCGACTGACAGACAGCTTTCACCTGAACCTGACCGCTTTTGGCCTGCTGTCTTTTGTTGTGGGCCTGTTCATCGTGCACGGTGCCATCGGTCTTGCGTTCGAACAGCGCCGACCGATGGTGCGCACGTTGCGCGCCTTGGGCGTACCACTGCGGCGGTTGATCTGGCTGATGGCTGTTGAACTGGCGACGCTTGGCCTGATTGCGGGGCTGGTGGGGGTCGCCCTTGGCTACGTAGTGGCGGCGGCGCTTTTGCCAGATGTCGCGGCCACTTTGCGTGGTTTGTATGGGGCAGATGTCTCGGGCCAACTGACCCTAAGGCCAGCGTGGTGGATTTCCGGGCTTGCTATTGCAGTGGGGGGCACGGCTGTCGCATCGGCGGGTGCGCTGTGGTCCTTGGCGCGGATGCCGCTTTTGGCCAGTGCACAGCCGCGCGCCTGGGTCATGGCGCGGCAGGGGGTAGCGCTTTCCATGCTGTCACTGACCTTGCTGATGCTGGCAGGGGGGCTGGCGATCTGGGGGCAAGGGCTGAGTGCAGGGTTCATCATGTTGGGCGCGCTCTTGGTGGGCGGGGCGCTGGCCTTGCCGCCCCTGCTGACACTGGCGCTGCGGTTTGGGCAGGCGCGTGCGCGTTCGCCCGTGGCGCAGTGGTTTTGGGCTGATACGCGCCAACAGGTGCCGGGTTTGTCACTTGCCTTGATGGCATTGCTCTTGGCCATGACGGCGAACGTCGGCGTGTCCACCATGGTGTCGTCCTTCCGTCTGACCTTCGTCGGGTTTCTGGATCAGCGTCTGGCGTCCGAGCTTTATGTTTCCGCAACCGATGCCGCGCAGGCCGAGCGGATTGCTGCCGTTGCCATGGCGCAGGGGGTGGTGGTTTTGCCGATCCTTGCGGTTGACGCGAAGGTGGCGGGCCAACCGGCCGAGATCTATGGCGCGCGCGATCACGCCACCTATCGCGACAACTGGCAACTCTTGCGCGCAGTGCCAGATGCGTGGAGCGTGCTGGCACGAGGCGAGGGCGTGCTGGTCAATGAGCAGCTTTACCGCCGCGCCGATCTCGATCTGGGGACGATGGTTCCCATCGCGCCGGGGCTGGAGTTGCCGATCGTGGGCATTTACGGCGACTATGGCAATCCCGTGGGGCAGGTCATCCTGAACGACGCGGTGTTCACCCGGCAGTTCCCCGATGTCACGGCCCTTCGCTTCGGCCTGCGTCTGGACCCGTCAAAAGTTGATGCCTTTCGCGCCGCCTTGCGCGATCAGGCAGGGGTGGCCGACAGTGCGATGGTGGATCAGGCCGTGATCAAGGCCATGTCGCTGTCGGTGTTTGAACGCACATTCACGGTGACAACAGCGCTGAACATCCTGACCCTTGCGGTGGCGGGCTTTGCCATGCTGATGAGTTTGCTGACTTTGGCCGTCATGCGCCTGCCGCAACTGGCCCCGGTCTGGGCGCTGGGGTTGCCCCGGCGCAGGCTGGCGGCGCTGGACCTTTTGCGCGCCGTGGTTCTGGCTGCGCTCACCGGGGCACTGGCCTTACCGCTGGGTCTGGCACTGGCTTGGGCGCTTTTGGCCGTGGTGAATGTCGAGGCCTTTGGCTGGCGATTGCCGATGTATCTGTTTCCAATGGATTATCTGCGTCTGGGTGCGCTTGCCTTGCTTGCCGCCACTTTGGCTGCGCTGTGGCCTGCGTGGCGGCTTTCGCGCATGCCGCCCACGCAATTGCTGGGGGTGTTTCGGAATGAACGTTAAGCTGATCGCCATTCTTCTGTGGTTGCCGTTTCAGGCCATGGCGCAGGGCTTTGCGGGCCTCGGCACCGATGCAGAGGGGTTTGCCCAACCCCGGCCCGACACGCGGTTGCAGTTTCCCGCCGATCACGGCCCCCACCCAGATTACCGGATCGAGTGGTGGTATCTGACCGCCAATCTGACAGGGCCGGATGGCACGCCATACGGCCTGCAGTGGACCCTGTTCCGCTCTGCCCTTGCCCCGCGCGACGGGCAGGGCTGGGATACGCCGCAACTGTGGATGGGACACGCGGCAGTGACCACGCCCGATGCGCATTACGTGACCGAACGGCTGGCACGGGGCGGGATCGGGCAGGCCGGCGTCACCGCCGCACCATTTGCCGCATGGATCGACGATTGGCGGATGGAAGGGCCGGATCTGGATACCCTCCGCCTGACCGCATCGGGGCCTGATTTCGCCTATGATGTCGGCCTGACCGCAATGGGGCCCTTGGTGCTGCACGGGCAAAACGGCTATTCCGTCAAATCATCCGCCGGACAGGCAAGCCACTACTACTCCCAGCCGTTTTACCAACTGTCCGGCACGCTGACCCTGCCCGAAGGTGACATAGCCGTAACCGGCACAGCATGGCTTGACCGGGAATGGTCGTCGCAACCTTTGGCACAGGATCAGACCGGTTGGGACTGGTTTTCCCTGTCCTTCAACAGTGGCGACAAGTTGATGGGGTTCGTGCTTCGGGGTAGCAGTGATTACACATCGGCGACATGGATCACAGCAGAGGGCACCACCACCGCCCTGCCCGATGGTGCCTTCACAGCCAAGCCGCTGTCGCACCACAGCGTTGCAGGACGCATGGTACCGGTGGAATGGCGGGTCCGTTTGCCGGAAAAGGATGTGGATGTCGAGATCAAGGCATTGAACCCGGATGCATGGATGGCAACCTCGGTGCCCTATTGGGAGGGGCCGGTCACCATCTCGGGCAGTCATGACGGTGTGGGATATCTGGAGATGACAGGCTACGACGATTGATCCACGCTCAGGCGCATTGCGATTGCAGGATTAGCCCCGATTTGCGCCAAATGCCCAAGAAGGCTTTCAACACAAGAGAAAGATGGAAGCCGCGGGTTATACCTGATATGGTATACGTGTCTGGCAGGATCACCACATGTTCGATACGGGTTCGCAACGTGACGTCTCTCCGACCGATCTGCATTTGCAGCGGATTGACCACGCTTGCAACATGCGCCGCTACTACCGGATGTCGATCCACCGTGACCTCTTTGGTCAAGCAAGCCTTGTGCGGGAATGGGGGCGGATCGGATCGCGGGGCCGGATGCTGGTCGAAACACATCCTGACGAAGACCTCGCCCTCACTGCCCTACTGAAACTTGCCCAAGCCAAACAGCGCAAAGGGTATGCCCAATAGGGTTGCGCAGCGCTGACCTGTCGTGGTCCGCCGTTTGCCTATGTGCACTTTAGTTTGGTCTGCGTTGGACCACATCGATGATCGGCTGCCGAGGGGTCAGGTTACAAGTATGCCCGCCCGGCACGGGACTTGGGCGTTGTCGTTGTTCTGAAAGACCGCGGTGGTGCCGACGCCTTTGTTTGAAAGCTGTCTCGCTCGATCGGCTGTCGCTGCAAAAGGAAGGTGAGGTGGCGCGGGAGGTTGGTCCCGCGCCAGTGGTCACAGATTATACTGTTCGCGGGCGTAGTCCCCCAACCCCACGGCATCTAGCTTTGCCAGAGGGGCAAGGAAGGTAACCTGAATTACCCCCGGCGCGCGACCGATTTCGATGGCACCATTGACGGTGGCGCGGTTGCGCACCTCGGCCACGGTCATGCCCAGCAACTTGGCCGCCCGCGCCAGACCGTTTTCGATGGCAAGGTTCAGGTTGGCAGCGGTGCCGACCACCGAAATCGGGGCCAGCGGCTCAATCGCGGCCACGCCCCATTTCGCGGCAAGTCGCTGCCCCTTGGCTTGTTCCGCCGCGGTAAAAGGGCGTGCCATCGGTGGCAAATCCTCTTCCAGCGGGAAGAGAACCGGGCCGTCGAGCGGATAGTTCTTCACTACCTCAATCTGCAAGGTGACGCTGCCCGCCACATCCATCGTATGGCCTGCAATCTCGCCATCGCCCTGACCTGCGTGCATGTCGCCCATATAGACGCCCGCACCACGCACCTTGACCGGGCAAACGATGATGGCCCCGGCGCGCACGGCATCGATGTCCATGTGACCATCAGTCTTGTGCTGGGCCAACTGCTCGGCAGTGATGGCATATTCATGTGGAGCGCCCACAAGGAACGAGCCGAAATCGCCTGCATTGTGACTGTCGGGCATTGCCATCGACGGGCAGGTGCCAAGCTGCCCCATAAAGGGGCGCATCCGCACCAGCGTGCCCGGCATGTCCGACGGCGCGAAGGTCAGGATCGAGTGCTGGCGGCTTTGATCCGGCAGGGCGGAATAATGGTTGGCATCGCGCGCGATGGTTTCCGCCGCCGCCTGTGGCAGCGTGAGCCCGACCGCGCGGGTTTCGTCAAAGGTCACGGTATAGCCATGCACGATGGCAAAAGGCGTCACCGCATTGCCGCAGGTGTTGCACTTGACCGCGTTCTGGCCAATCCCCTCGACATGGGTTTCGGGCCAGACCGTATCGCAGACCGGGCAGCGCCCGGCGACATAGGGGTCACCAAGGCAAAACCCCTCGGGCGAGGAATCGTGCCCTGACGCGGTGGCAATCGAGGTCACTGTGATGTCGCGGATACGGATGGCCACACCATCGCCCACCTCAGCACCCTCCACAAACACCGGGCGGGTCACCTCATGCCCGCCGCGCAGGGCGGGTGTAATCATCGGCCCCCAGCAACCGGGTGCGGTATTGGCGATGATCGTACCGCCATTCTCCACCGGCCCCAGCATGGGTGCATCTGGATCGAGCACGCTATTGGTGAATTCCGACACCACGATGCTGCGGCGTGACGGCGTGTTGCTGCCATCTGGCATGGTAACCCCCCTGAAATCTTTGTCTCGTGGTGGAAAGCTAGAGCAGAGCTTGCGCTGTGCAAGCCATCCGCGCAAGCGTCAGACCGCCTTGGCGGGGTGCGACCGCCAAGGCCGCCCGTCGGGCGCTAGAGCCCGATGTATTTCTTGGCGATGCCGGTGCCGATGGTGTATTTCGGGTCCACCATGTTGCCCAACCGCGCCTTGCCCGCCATGGTTAGCAGCATATAGGCCTCTTCCTGCCCCATGCCAGTTTCCTGATCGATCCAGCGCACCAACTCGCGATAGGCGATGCGGGCTGCATCCTCCAGCGGGCGCGCGCTGCCAATGGTCATGATGGTGGTTTCGGTTTCCAGCCGGGGCCAGCCGATGGTATGGCCCTTGATCAGATCGACCTGCAATTGCACGGTCGCAGGCATTTCCATGGCCACGCCGCACAATTCGCCATCGCCCTGAATGGCATGGCAATCGCCCAGATAGAGCAGCGCCCCCGCCTTGTTGACCGGCAGATAGATGATCGACCCCGGCCCCACATCAGGCAGGTCCATGTTGCCGCCGTAGTAATCGGGAACCAGGGAGGAGATCGCCTCGATTTCGGGGCTGGTGCCAATGGTGCCGATGAACGGCTCATACGGCAAGGTGATGGTATCAGACCAATAGACCCCGTTTTCATCCAGCCGCACCTTTTTCACCTTTTCCGGCAAGGGCGCGTTCAGCATGGCGGTCTGGCCTGTGGCCACCAGCCCGCCAAATTCCGGCAAGAGGCAGGTGGTGCCCACGGGTTGCGGACCGCGCGGCTTGATCGAGATGATCTTGACCGCCAGACAATCGCCCTTTTCCGCACCGCGCACGAAGATCGGTCCAGTCTGCGGATTGAGGAACGGGAAGTTCAAGATCTCGGACGGACGGTCAGATTCCGAGGTGATCTTGCCTTCGAACGCATCATGCGTCTCGACAGTGACCACAGCGCCGGGGTCCACCTCCAACACCGGAGAGGCATAGGGCCCATAAACGTAATGGAACGTGCCCTGATCCTTGATCCCGATGAAGTGGCTTGCTCCGGGTTTCCCCTGCGCCACGCCTTTTTTCGCCATTACCGAGGCATCAAACCAGCTCATGCCCAGTCTCCCTTTTGATGCGATGATCTTACAGTGCCAGCCATTTCTTCACCTTTTCCCGATCCTTGATCTCCTCCGGGCCGACCTCGGCAATGATGCGGCCCTTGTCGATGACAAAACCGCGCTGCGCGAGGTTGACGATAAGATCGAGGTTTTGTTCGACGAACAGGACGGTCAGTCCGGTTTCGGCGTTCAGCCGCTTGATGTTGCGGGCGATGTCCTTGACGATCGATGGCTGAATGCCTTCGGACGGCTCGTCCAGCAGCATTAGGTCGGGCCCGCCGACCATAGCGCGGCCGATGGCAAGCTGTTGCTGCTGCCCGCCCGAAAGCGTGCCTGCGGCCTGCCGCGCGCGTTCCTTCAGGATGGGAAAGAACTCATAAACCTTGTCGTAATCGGGGCTACCGCCGCGCCGTGCGGTTTCACCGACAAGCAGGTTTTCCCGAACGGTCAGGCGTGGAAACACATCGCGCCCTTGCGGGATATAGCCGATGCCCATCCGCGCGCGGGCCTGTGCGGTGATTTTGTTCACCATTTGCCCAGAAAATTCGATCTTGCCCGCCCCCACCGGCAACAGCCCGATCAGCGCACGCATCAACGTGCTTTTGCCCACGCCGTTGCGACCGATCACGGCCACAATCTCGCCCTTGCCCACGCGCAGCGAGACGCCTTGCAGCACAGGCTCGCCGCCATATCCTGCGCGCAGGTCGGTGACGTTCAGCATGTCAGTCATCGGTTGCCCCCAGATAGATGTCGGCCACGCCGGGGTGCGAGATGATCTCTGCCACCGACCCTTGGGCAAATATCTCGCCAAAGTGCAGCACCGTCACCCGGTCGGCGATCTGCTGGACAAAGGACATGTCATGTTCGACGGCGAGGATGGTGACGCCTTGGGCGTTCAGGGCCCGCAGCATTTCCCCGGTCTGGCGGGTCTCTTCGGGCGACATGCCGGCTGTTGGTTCATCCAGCAGCAAAAGCTGCGGCTCGACCCCCACCGCCATGCCAATCTCCAGCCATTGCTGACGCCCGTGTGACAGTGTGCCTGCGGCCTGCTCCTCCAATCCCTCCAGCCCGGCAAAGGCCAGCACACGCTGAATCGTCGCCTCCAGATCATGGCCGTGCAGGTGGTGCTGGAACGAGATCACAAGGTTCTGCCGCACGCTCAGGTCCTTGAAGATACCGGGCACCTGAAACTTGACGCTCATCCCTTTGCGGATGCGGGCAAAGGACGGCAGGCCGGTGACATCCTCGCCCCGGAACAGGATGCTGCCCGAGTCTGGCCGGTGCGCGCCAAGGATCAGGCGGAACAGCGACGATTTTCCCGCCCCATTCGGGCCAATCAGGCAATGGATCTCTCCGGCCTCGATGCCGAAGTCGATGTTGCGCGCGACATGCACCCCGCCAAAGCGTTTGCACAGGCCCTTGGTCTGCAAAATCATGCGCGGCCTCCGGCAGGTTTCAGGCGCGCGGAAATCCAGCGCATCAACGACAGCACGATCCCTTCCGGCGCGAACAGCACCGTCAGCACAAGGATCACCCCCATCACCACGATGGCATATTGGCTGCCGTAGATCGTCAGCCACTGATACAGGAAGATCATCACCAGCGTGCCGATCAGCGTGGCCGTCACATCCTTTCGCCCGCCGAAGGCCACCCATATGACGGGTAGTGCAGCGGCCGTTATGCTCATGGAACTGGGGGTAATGTATTGCCCCCAAGCGGTGTAAAGCACCCCAGACAGGCCCGCCAAGGCTCCGCCCAGCACAAAGCCCAACAACTGATACCGGCGCACATCATAGCCCAGCATCTCGGCCCGTTCGGGGTTTTCCCGGATGGCGACAAGCACATTGCCAAAGGGTGCGTTCAGCAGCATCCGCAGGCCAAGGTAGACCAGCAGCATCAGGCCCAAGAGCACATAGTAAAGCGCGATGTCGGCATAAAGCAGCACATCGCCCCCCGGCCACGGGATCGTCAACGGCGGCATGCCGGACATGCCGTTGAACCCGTTCAGCCGCGCGGCACCGATCGCCCATTCCGGCCCGGCGGTCTGCGCCATGAAGGCCTGAAACACCAGCGTGACCGACAGGGTCACAATGCCGATAAAGACACCCTGCACCCGGCCATAGAACATGAAGTAGCCCAAGACCACCGCCAGCAAGGCCGCCAATCCAACCGCCAGCACCAGCGCCAAAAGCGTGAATCCGTATGCCGCGCCAAAGTTCAAGGTCAGCACGCCATAGCCATAACCCGCCAGCCCGAAGAACGCGGTCTGGCCAAACGACAGCGATCCGGCGTAGCCCCAGATCACCCCAAGCCCCATCGCCATAAAGGTCCAGACGAGGAAATAGGCGGTGTTTCCGACCGTCCAGCCATCAACAAACATGGGATAGATTGCCGCCGCCAGCACGGCCAGCACGAAGGTGATCCAGAACCCCCGCCCTCGCCCAATCGTTTGTGGCCCTTCAAGCCGCGACAGCCACAGGGCCAGTGTATTGCGCTGCCGCTTTGGCGTGGCGTCAATCAGCGACGGCCCAACACTCAGGCCGGAGTTGCCCGGCCCGGTCATTTGCGACCCCCCAGAATCCAGCCCGACAACCCGCCCGGCAACACGCGGATGACAATGATCACGGTGATCAACAGGCCGATCTGCCCGAACAACTGACCCTGCCATGCCGTCATGCCCGACCGGATCACGGCAAGAATGGCTGCCGCAGGGGCTGCGCCAAGGAAGATGTCGCCGCCGCCGATCACCACGGTCACAAAGCTTTCCACCATGAACGTGGCACCCATCGTGGGCACCAGCGTCATCGTTGGCGCATAAAGCCCGCCCGCGAGCCCGGCCAGCGCAGCGCCAAGGCCAAAGGTCAGCGTATAGACCCGCCCGGTATCAACCCCCGTGGCCCGCGCCATGCGCGGCAACTGGATTGTTGCCCGCGCGATCACCCCGGCGCGGGTGTGATAGAACAGCAGGTAAAGGCCCACCAACAGCAGCACCGCAATACCCATCAGCACCATGCGATAGGTCGAATAGGAAAACCCGCCCACGGTGAAACTTCCCAAAGGCGTGCCCACGCCCTGCATGGTCGAGCCCAGAACGATCAGCACGCCTTGGGTGGCGATCATGCTCAGACCCCACGTGGCCACGATCGAATCCAGCGGGCGATGATACAGGTGCCTGATGATGGTCACCTCAAGCAGCATGCCGATCAGGCCCGCAACAGCAGCGCCCCCGATGATGGCCAGCGGCAAGGGCAGGCCAAGCTGGGCAAGGCTGACGGTTGTGTAGGCCCCGCACATGATGAATTCCCCATGCGCAAGGTTGATGACCCCCATCATCCCGAAGATGATGGCCAGCCCCATCGACGCGATCACCAGAAAGGCGAATGCATCCCCGAACTGGTAGAAAAACGAAAATAAGGTCGATAGCACACCCGTCTCCTTGTCAAAATCCGCACCCAACCCGCAAAGGCCAGGCGTTTGGAAAGGAATGGACCGGGGGCGTGACCGCCCCCGGATCGTCTGCCCTTAGTTTGCTGGAGGCGGGCTGGACGGGGTGTATTGGGCGCTTGGGTCGTTCTTGGTCAGGTCGCAGCCTGCCTCACCCAGCCAATAGGGGGCGATGTTTTCCCAGACGGTGGGAAAGCTGATGCTGTGGTCGGCTTCGACCTTGGCCAGATAGATGGTGTGCGACATGTGCTGGCTTTTCGGATCAAGGCAAACCTTGCCCGATGGCCCGTCAAAGCAGACATCGCCCTTGGCAAGCTCGGCCCGCAGCGCGGCGTGTTCGGTTGTGCCGGCGCGTTCCACCATTTGCTTGTAAAGATACATGGCGATGTAGGAGTTGGCGGCTTCCTGGTTGATATAGGGCTCATCCGGGAAGCGGGCGCGGAACTTTTCGACAAAGGCCTTGGCGGCAGGCGTGTCCACTTCCTCGATGAAGTTGGTGGTCACATACATGTCTTTCAGACTGGGGGGCGTAAAGCGCTTGTGCTCATACCCCTGCCCCACGTTCACCGAGGAGGCCATCGGCAGGTTCACGTTGGCCGCAGCCGCCTGTTCATAGTAGGAGGCCTGCGCGGCACCGACCAGAAGCGTCACCACGAAACCCGGCTTGGCGGCCTGAATGTTCTGGATCGACTGACCGAATTGCGACACGCCGAGCGGAATGAACTCTTCGCCCACCATCGTGCCTCCATTCGCCTCGACGATGTTGCGCACCCATTCGGCCGAGATCTGGCCAAAGTTATAGTCGGCGGCCAGCGTGTAGACGTTCTTGCCGTATTTCTCCATCATCCAGGGGATCAGGGTCGAGAACTGCTGTTCCGGCACCGCACCCGTGACGATCATATTGGCGTCACAAACACCGCCTTCATACTGGTTGTTGTAAAAGGCCAGACCTTCAAACTGGTTCACGATCGGGCGATAGGCTTCGCGCGAAGCCGATGAAAAGCCTGCGAAAACCACATCGACCTTGTCGCTTTGCAGCACGCGGCGCATGAACTCCTGATACCGTGTGTTGTCAGATTGGGTGTCATAGGCGATCAGTTCGATGGGCCGCCCACCAATGCCTCCGGCGGCATTGATTTCTTCGGCGGCCAGCGTGATCGCGTTCACCTTGACCATGGTCGCGGCCGCGAAATCGCCCGACTGATCTTCCAGAACACCGATCTTGATCGCGTCTTGCGCCAAACCGGCGGACGCCGTCAGGGCAGCAACGGCCACCCCAAGGCGCAGGGCCTTTACGAGTTGAGTTACTCTGGGCATAGTAGACCTCCTTGTTATGTTTGTTTGGTTTTCCGCTCATGCGCTGCTGTGCCGGCGAGACGCATGGAGGACGTGGACGCGGCCACCACTTCGGCCGCGAATTCTTCTATCGAGATGCGCTTGGCCATGCTTGCCACGCGCATCTCACGATAGGCTTCATCATCTGTCAGACCGTTCTCTTGCATGATCTTGAGAATGGCCTTGACCACCACCCGGCGGCCTTCGGCGCGGCGGGAAAGGCTTTCGCGGTCAAGCATTTCTCGCTGCCGGATGGCGTGTTCGTTGAAAGCTAGAAACAGCGCGGTAAAGATTCCCGTTGGCCGGACAGGCTTCATCAGCACCGACGCAGCACGATGGCGCACCACACGCGCCAGACGGCTGGGTGCCTCCATCCCGATCAGCGCAATATGGGGGATGTCTGACCCCATCACCAGAAAGTCGCGGTCCGCATCGACAAAGACCACATCCTGCGAACCAGCAGCGAAATCGGTGTCATCCGGGTCGCGTTCCGTGACCTGAAGGCCCAGCCGTTCCAATGTGCGCGCCAGCACCTCGCGGTTCTGGTCTTGCGGCAAGGCCACCCATGCCCGTGCTCCACGAAAGTTTGACCGCACCGGTGTTGTCATGACACCACCCGCAACATCTTTTCACCCGTCAGGGCCGCAAGCGACAATGGCTCCCACACCAGATAGGGGTCTGGCCGCACCAGTTTGGTACTGCTGTGCAGGATCTCGAACGTGCCATCGGCGCGTGACCGCCCGATCCGTGGCCACAAAAAGCTGTGGCGGTTTTCCGGGTCTATCCGTACCAACCCTTGCGGCGCATCAAAGGACACCGCGCTCAGTTCCTGCAAGACTGCATCCGGGGAGGCGCTGCTTGCCCGCTTGATGGCACGCGCCAGCATATGAACCGCGATATAGCTGGCCTCAGCATCGGCAGATGTCTGCCCCGCGCCGGGATAGTGGTGCTCCCACGCTGTCAGAAACCGCTCATTCGCCTCGGTTTTCACCGAAGAGAAATACACACTGCTGGAAATGTGCCCGTCACAGGCGCCACCGATCAGCGGTAACTCGAATTCGGCCAAACTGCAGCTGAGCACCGGCAGATCGCGCGGCTGATCCAGACTGGCCGCAATGCATTTGCGGCGTAGGCAGCGAAAGAAGCTATAGGCCGACTCGCCGATCAACGTGGAAAAGATGAAATCCGGTCGGTGCCGCAGGATCAGATCAACGATTTCGTCCATCTGAACATCATCGACCGGCAAGTAGCGCTCACCCAAGACCTGCCCGCCGTTGCGGCCCAGAATCTCGCGCATGATGCGGTTGTTTTCCCACGCCCAAATGTAGTTCGACCCCACCATGAAGGCCCGCCGCCCGCCTTCGGACAGGATGTAATGGGTCAGGGGCACAACGTGCTGGTTGGGGGCGGCGCCGGTATAGACGATGTTCTCGCTCGTCTCGAAGCCTTCATAGTGCGACGGATACCACAGCACGCCATCCAGCTTTTCAAAGACCGGCAGCACCTCTTTGCGACTTGATGACGTGTAGCAGCCCACCACATGCGTCAGCCCCGGCACAGCCAACAGGGCCTGCGCGCCAGCCACATAACCGTCATTGCGCCCACCTGGTTCGGCGCTGAGCACGTCAAACCGAAAGTCATAGTCGGCATCATCCTCGATCTCGCTGACAGCCAGTTGCGCGCCGCGGAACATGGTCATGCCGACAGCAGCATAAGGGCCCTCTTGCGAGAACATCAGCCCAAGCGGGATCGATGTCTTGACCATTGCATCTCCAAAACAAACAAACCCCATGCGCACAGGCGCTTGGGGCTACGTTGCCATCCGGCTGAGTCGGTATGAGTGTTCTGAGAACGTGGCTCTCTCGCCATTGAGATCAAACGCCACAACCAAGACGATACACGCGCCGGTGATTCCGTCAAGAAATCATATGGCCCGCGCCGCGCTCAAGGCAGTCGTCCCCGGCGATACCAGATAGCGCCAAGGGAATACGCGGCAGGCCGGGGGGATTGGCGCGAATTCGGGCACCGCGAGAATCCCCCCACCTTCCGCTCAGGCCGTCGCCAGCCAATCTTTGCGCATCATCATGTGAACGCCTTTTTCCCCGTCGACGACCTGGGTGATCCGCAAGTCTCCGGCAAGGCTGAGCAGCATATAGGCCTGATCCCGACTGATCCCGGCCCGATCAGACACCAGACCGACCATCTGGCGCACCGCCCGGCGCATCGCCTCATCCAGCGATTCATGAAAGCCCATCGAAATCAGATGGCTGGCAGACTCGGCGAAGGGGCCGGTCAGCGCGACATCCTTTCGCACCGTCAGGCGGAACCGCCCGCGCAGCGAGGTTTCCAGCGCGGCAATCGACACCTCGCCATCGCCCTGCCGGCCATGACCATCACCGACCGAGAACAGCGCGCCGGGCTGGTGGACGGGCAGATACAGCGTGGTGCCAGCCTGCAATTCTTTGTTGTCCATGTTGCCACCATGTGCGCGGGGCTGGGGCGAGCCAATCCGACCCCAAGCCGATGGCGGTGCAACCCCCATCACGCCAAAGAATGGCTCCAGCGGCATGGTCAGACCCCACGGCGTGGTGCAGGTGCCTGCATTGCGATTGATCGAAATATACATGTTCTGGTAGTTCGTGAACTCATCCGGCAGGGCACCCAGCCATGGCAGGATCGCGGTGAAACCCCAGTCCTGCAGGGGCACCGCCTCAAGAATATCAATCTGCAGCATATCGCCCGGTTCTGCCCCGCGCACATAGACCGGCCCGGTCATGAAATGCGGCCCCTCCCCACGAAGTTGCGCATGGGCCTGCAGGGCAACAAGATGTTCTGCCAGAACGCCCGCATGGCCGGGTGGCAGATCATCGATCAGGCAGGCAGGTAGGCAGTCCAGCGTCACCTCATCGCCGCTGTCCACTTCCAGCACGGCGGGCGTCGTGGCATCGAAATAACCCCAGAAAAGGTTTTCTGGGCGTGAATCAAGGTGATGCGATTTCGACATTCTGGATGACCCCTTTGCTTCAGACCGACAGAAAGCGCGACACGCCGTCGGCTTCCATATTCTTACCTTCACCCCGCAGGGCCACGCGCCCACGGTCCAGCACGACATACCCATCCGCCAGGGATCGTGCGAATTCATAATACTGCTCGACCAGCAAGATCGCCATCCGGCCTTTCAGCGCCGCAATCGCCGCCTCGATCGCCGCCACGATGGATGGCTGCACCCCTTCGGTCGGCTCGTCCAGGATCAGCAGTTTGGGCCGGGGCGCCAGCGCGCGGGCGATGGCAAGTTGCTGCTGCTGCCCCCCCGAAAGATCGCCGCCGCGCCGTGCCCACATCTGGCCCAGAACAGGGAACAGCGCCACAACCTCATCGCGGGCAGCATCCGGCTCAGCCGTGCGATGATTGCGGAGCACAATATCGATGTTCTGGCCCACGGTCAGATCGGCGAAAATCTCACGCCCCTGCGGAACATAACCCATGCCCGCCCGCGCCCGGATATGCGAGGGCGCGCGGGTCATATCGGCCCCCTCGAACCGGATCGTTCCACCTTCTGAAGGAAGCACCCCCATCAACGTGCGCAAAAGCGTGGTCTTGCCCGCCCCGTTGCGGCCCAGAAGGGCCATACATGATAGCGGCGCAATCTCGAAACCCACCCCTTCAAGGATCAGGGCCGAGCCATATCGCTGGCGAAGCGAAGAGACGGTCAATGACATCAGTGGCGCCCCAGATAAACATCGCGCACCCGTGCATCGGTTCGCGCATCAGCCATGGCGCCCGCAAAAATCGGTGTGCCTTCATGCAGAACGGTGACGCGGGTGGCGATTTCCTCGACAAAGGCCATGTCATGCTCGATCACCAGAATGGCCCGATCTGGCGCACGCAGGCGGCGCACCAGATCGGCGGTGTGGCTGGTTTCAGAGTCAGTCATGCCCGCCACGGGTTCGTCCAGCATCAGCAGTTTCGGCCGCTGCATCAGGAGCATACCGATCTCCAGCCATTGCTTTTGCCCATGGGCCAGAATGCCGGCCGGTGCATCGGCACGGTCTGTCAGGCCGGTTTCCCCCAGCACCTCGGCCACGCGGGCCGCACGGCGCGGGTCAGTCCAGCCACGCAGTTCCGACAGGATCGAACCCGCACGAAGCCGCAAAGCCAGTTCAAGGTTTTCGCGCACACTCAGCGCCTCGAACACGCTGGGTTTCTGGAACTTGCGCCCCACCCCGGCCAAGGCGATCTGAGGTTCGGAAAGGCGCCGAAGGTCGATCTTGCCATCCAGCAGAACCGTGCCTTCCTTTGGCCGCGTCTTGCCGGTGATCACGTCCAAAAGCGTGGTCTTGCCCGCCCCGTTCGGCCCGATCACCCCATGAATCTCGCCATAACTGGCGGTAAAGGTCAGGTTTGGGATGGCCACAAAATCGCCAAAGGTGACGCGCAACCCTTCGACCTGAATGGCGTGCGCGCCACGCATCTCAGCCGCCATGGCGCGCCCCTTTCAGCTTTGGCAGGCGCAAGTCGGTCAACCCGTTAGGCAGGCCCACAACCACAATCAGCACCAAGAGCGACAGGATGAAGGGCCAGAGGTCCGGCGCAAAACCGGTCAGCCAGAACTTCAGCGCAGAAATCACCACCGCGCCAATCACCGCACCGGACAGCGTACCCCGCCCGCCAAGGGCAACCCAGACGGCAATCTCGATCGACACTTCGGGCGACAACAGCCGCGGGTTGATGATGCCAACCTGCGGCGCATAAAGCGCACCTGCGATGGCCGCCATGACGCCAGACAGGGTCCAAGCCGCCAGCTTGGGCCAGACCGGATCATAACCCAGAAACCGCAAGCGGGCCTCGTCGTCACGCACCGCGATCAGCATGCGTCCGAAAGGTGACCGCACCAGCCGCCCGCACAGAAGGAATGCCCCTAAGGCCGCAGCGGTTGACGCTGTGGCCAGCCATACTGCCGTCGATGGCGCGCCCATCGGCATGCCCAAAAGGCTGACGAACCCGGTCATCCCGTTGTTGCCGCCAAAGCCGGTATCGTTGCGGAACATCAGGAGCATGGCCACGTAGGTCAGCGCCTGCGTGATGATCGCGAAAGAAACCCCGCTGACCCGGCTGCGGAACGATATCCAGCCATAGGCAAAAGCCAGAAGACCCGGCAGGACAAGGATCAACACAGCCGCATAGGGGAAGCTTTCGAAGAAGGCCCAATAGCCCGGCAGTTCGGTCCAGCCCATAAAAGTCATCAGGTCTGGCACCACACCAGCATTCACATAGCCGTCTTTCAGCATGTGCATCGCGATCAGATATCCGCCGAGCGCAAAGAACAGCCCATGCCCCAGCGACAGTACCCCCGCAAAGCCCCAGATCAGGTCAAGCGCGATGGCCAAAAGGGCAAACGTCGCGATTTGGCCGATGATGTTGGCCAGATAGGGCGAAATGCCGATCCCACTGCCCGCCAAGGGGCCACCAAGGATGGGCAAGGCAATGGTCAGCGCCGCCAAAGACAGGGCGATGACGCGAAACAGCATACCCCCGCCCATCATCGCCGCCCTTTCGGGGCAAACAGCCCCTCGGGTCGCCGCTGAATGAAGGCGATCACCAGAAGCAGCACCACAACCTTGGCTGCTACTGCCCCATAGAGCGGCTCCATGATCACGTTGATCTGTCCGATGCCGAACGATGCCGCCACCGCCCCGGCAAGGCTGCCCACACCGCCCAGCACCACAACCATAAAGCTGTCCACAATGAACCCTGCGCCCATATTGGGGTTGACGTTGTACAGCGGGGCCAGCGCCACACCCGCCAGCCCGGCCAGTCCGGAGCCAAGCGCAATCGCCAGCCGGTCAGTCTGGCGCGCATCAATGCCTGCCGCCCCGGCCATGGCACGGTTCTGTGCCACGGCGCGGACATTCATTCCAAAGGTGGTCACGCGCAACAGCAAGACCACGCCGACAAAGGCCAGTGCCGCGATGGCGATCGCGAACAGGCGGTTCAGTGTCACGATAAAGTCGCCCACCACCGGAACCCCCCCCACAACATAGAACGGCTGATGGAACTCAAGGTTCTGTGTGCCGATTGTGACGCGCACCAGATTTATGAGAAGGAGGCTGACCGCCCATGTTGCCAGCAGCGTCATCAGCGGGCGGTTATAAAGCCGCCGCAGAACCAGCGCTTCCATCACCACCCCGACCAGTGCCGCCACAAGAAAGGATATGGGCAGCGCGATGATCAGATACCAGTCGATCAATCCCGGCAGCAGGGCGCGGATGGCGTTCTGGACGAACCACGCCGCATAGGCCCCGATCATGATGAACTCGCCTTGGGCAAGGTTGATCACGCCCATCAGGCCGAAGATGATCGCCAGCCCCAATGCGGCCAGCAGCAGAACGCTCGCATAGCTGAGTCCGCTGTAAAGCGTGGCCAGCACCTGCCCGATGGCAATCTGGCGGTCAATCCGCGCCATCGCCGCCTGCCCTGCCGCCTGCACGGTTGTGTCGGCCTCTTCGGAAAGCGCCTCGGCAATCAGCGTGCGGTTGCGCAGCGTGGTTTCTGCCGCAATGGCGTCAATCGCACGGATGCGGTTCTGCGGATCAGGATCAGCCAGCATCATCCGCGCACGCAGGGGTTCCAGCACCGCCAGCACCGTCGGTTCGGTTTCTGCCGCCAGAGCGGCGTCAAGGATGGTCAGGCTCAATGCCTCGCGCCGCCGCTCCAGCGTGGTGGCGGCCTTGGCGCGGGCGGCGGGTTCTGTGTCGACAAACAGCGTCAACGCGGCGGCGGCCGAAGCAGCGGCGGCGCGCAGGCGGTTGTTGATCGGCATCGGGGCGGCGTCGACCGGTGCGGGCGATGGCGCAAGGCTTGCTGCATCCAGCGCCGCATCACCTTCGCCGATGAACGCAAGGCTGGCCGCACAACGCAAGGCGCGCGCGTCGACCGCCTCGACGACGGTCCGAGCCCAGGCTGCCTCATCTTTACCGCCGGTTGCCCCTGCCTCGGCCAAGGCCCCAAGTGCGGCGATCTGATCGGCCAAGGCAGGCGCGCACAACGCCCCGCTCAGCACCGCGCGGTCGGCATAGGCAGGCGAGCCGAACAGGGCCGCCAAAAGGATCAGCAGTCGGATCACGGGCATCGGGGCTTTCCTTTGCGCGGCGGGTTGCCCCGCCGCGCGTTGCACGATCAGGCTTTCATGTAGGGGCTGAAAGGCAGCGGGTCAGGCGTGCCTTCCGATTGCCACAGCACGTCAAAGCCTTGCGTCTCGTTCAACGAGCCGATGAACACCCCCCGTTTGACATAGGTGCTGTCCGCCATCATCGCGATCTCATAGCCCGACGGGCACGCGAACGACACCGACGGGCTGGCCGCCCGCACCTCGGGAACGGCAAAAGAGCCGGCCTTTTCGGCGGCCAATGCCCAAAGATGCACCCCGTCATAGACTGAAACCATTGGGTCAATCGCCACATCGCCGCGATACGGCACGCCCGTATCGGCCACATGCTTGGCCCATGCTGCCTTGAACGCGTCGTTCGCTGGGCCTTTGGCGGTTTGCAGGTAAGCCCAGCAGTTCAGGTGCCCGGCAAGGGCCGCAGTATCCAGACCTTCGAAATCAGCCTCCAGCGCATCCAGACCCAGCACAGGCACGTCCAAAGCGCTGATGCCCTGATTGGCGAATTCGCGGAAGAAATCGGGGATAGAGTTGCCGACCACTGTCAG
The DNA here is from genome assembly GCA_027484145.1 of Rhodobacter sp. Classification (GTDB taxonomy): domain Bacteria; phylum Pseudomonadota; class Alphaproteobacteria; order Rhodobacterales; family Rhodobacteraceae; genus Pseudotabrizicola. The sequence continues at coordinate 80,689 of JAIXUH010000005.1, read as the reverse complement.
CACCACCACCGGCTGACCACCCGGTTGATCGGCGAATTCGCGGATCTGGTTGACCAGCGTCTGGAAGTTGGAATGGCCCACCGGCACATATTCCTCGCGCCAGTCGGTTTCGGGAATCCCTTTGGAGGCCCAATAGCCCTTGAGTTGCTGGTTGATTGTGCGCGGCCAGACATAATCCGACCCCAGCATGAAGAACCGCTTTGCTTCGCCGCCATCCGGGCCCATCAGGTATTCGACCGCCGGCAGAACCGAAGACGAAGGGGGCGAGTTCAGATAGACCACGTTCTTGCTGTTCTCCTCGCCTTCGAAATGCAGCGGGTAATACAGCAGCGCATCCGACTGCTCGACCACCGGCAGCACCGACTTTCGGCTGACCGAGGTCCAGCAGCCAAACAGCGCCGCAACCTGATCCTGTTCAATCAGTTGCCGGCTAAGCTGGGCATAAAGCGGCCAGTCCGAGGCCGGATCGGTGCCCACCACTTCGACTGTGCGACCCATCACGCCGCCCTTGGCGTTCAGCTCTTCTGCCGCCATCCGCACGACCGATGTCAGACGCCCCTCGACGTTAGCCATCGCCCCTGACGATGAGAACAGGCAGCCCAGCTTGACAGTATCGGCCGCCCGCGCACTGCGGATCAGTCCGGGCATCGGAAAGCTGGCCGCACCCACACCCAACAGCGAGGCACCAGCGGTTTTCAGAAGACGACGGCGGGTCAGTCCAAGGGTCATTCCACTCTCCATGTTGCGCGCCCGGTTGTGGGCCGGTTTTTCTAAGGTTACGATGCGACGATGGTTGATGAGGTTGATAAGCTTGAATGCCAGTCAATGATTTGACCCAGGCCTGCGACCCAAGGATTCGATATTGTCTAAAGAAAACGCTATTATTCAGGGGCTTTGCTGCACGTTCGGGCGGGTCATACAGATTGAAGCGTTCGAGGCGGCGAAATGACTTTACCAGAATTCAAGAAACTTGAATCAGCGGACAGCACACGTGCCGCGCATGTCGGCGTCACGCTGCGGCTTCGGCGGCGGGGGCTTGATCTGACGCTGGATCAGGTCGCGTCGCGCGCAGGATGTTCCGAAAGCATGCTGTGCAAGATCGAGACGGGCAAGGTGAACCCATCGATCACCCTGCTGCGGCGTCTGGCGCAAGCATTGCAAGTGAACATTGCCGCCTTGTTTGACGACGCGTTTATGCCGGGCATCGTACAGCGCGCAGGCCAGCGTCCACGCCTGAACGACGGCAATCTTCGCCACGGCGACGGCGTCATGCTGGAACGTCTTGTTCCCCATGCGCAGGGCATCACCTTGCAAGCCGACATTCACGAAATTGCACCCGGCGGCGCATCTGACGGCTTGATCACGCATCAGGGCGAAGAGATGGGCTATGTACTGGATGGCATCGTCGAATTGATCGTGGACAGCCAACGTTGGCGGCTTGAACCGGGCGACAGCTTTCACTTTCGGTCGGAACGCCCCCATGGATATCGCAACCTCGGAGATAGAACCGCGCGCATCCTCTGGGTCAACACGCCCCCGACCTTCTAAAGGATTGCCGCCGTGCAATCACGCGGACCGATAGCTGCCAACGCCAGCATAAGCGTTGTAAGCTGTTCAAACGTCATGTCCCGAGGAGCAACAACACCCGGAACATCAACCGTGGGTCGCAAGCGAAAGGTTCGCCCATGGCTTCCAACAAAGGTCACACTTTCGCCGCCCAGACGCGGAACCGGCCCTGCCCGGTGACCTCGCGCGCAAGCTCGCGCTTGACCAGAACGTCAAGGTTCCGCAGAACGGCTGCCCGGCTGGCACCTGTTTCGGCGGCAGCCTGAACTGCGCCCAGCATCGGCTGTGCTGCAAGGGCCGCGATCAGCCGGGCAGGCGTTCGGCCTTGCAGGTCTGCTGTTTCGGTTTCGGCCCGGTTGCGCCATGCCGCCAACCGATCAAGCGTCATCAAGGCCGAAAGGACCGCACGGTGTGCCCCCGCGACCCAGCCTGACAGACGTCGATCTGGTGCGCCGGTTACCGTCAGGGCCGTAAAGCCCGTCAGGCTGATCGGCAGGAAATTCAATCCGCCACCGGCACGCCATGCCGCAAGCCTTGCGCCCAGAACAGCGGCCTCCAGACCCCTCAGATGATCGGGGCGTTCTTCCAGACTGCGCCACAGATGAAAAAGCGCACAACCGCGGGTGAACGACGACAGATCGCCAACCGTCTCCAGCGCGGCGACGGCATCACGGATCAGCGCGTCATCCGCGCGACCTTCTTCCCCAAGGTTGCCAGCCAGCATCAATGCCAGATCAGCCCCCTGCCCGCGCGCGGCCAAGCGCCGCGCGGCCCAAGCCGTGCGGATCAATCCGGCACCATCCTCATCCGCCGCGCCAATCCGGTAAGACTGCCAAAGCGCCAGCCGATCCGTCGAAATACGGTCGCCAGTCCACCAGCTTAGACTTGCCGCTTCGGCCTGTGCCAGTCGCTGCACGGCCCCCGGCCCAGCAATCAGCATCCGCTCGGCCAGCCGTCCGGCGTCAAATGCAAGGTCCGACAGGTCAGATGCAAGTGCAGCCTCAGCCGCGCGCCACGCCCCCCGATCAACCAATCCCGCATCCGGCTCACGCGGAAGAAAACTGCCCTCCTCCTCGGCGTCGCGCAGAAACCACGTATCCTCCCGTCCGTCGCCGTCATAGGGGCCGGGCCGGTTCAGATCAGTGTCATCAAAATCTGAGGGTATCTTTCTCACACGCGCAGAATGGCATAATTTTGGCGCTGATCGAAGACTATTCCACCGTTGCAGAACTCACATGCTTTGTCCGTCGGATTACTTTGGCTAACCCTTTACCGGATGCAGCAAAGGTCGCTTACCGTCAACCGATGATACCGCAGTTCTGCCAAACCAACAGGTCACCATGCAGTCTTCACTTCGCGATCAATCCTTTCGACGCTGAAGTGTACCATGCGATCAGGCTGGTTCAACGGATCAAATTCCCATCTGTGGAAACAGGTGGCAGGACAAAGTTTGATCGGCCCAGCCGATAGATGCCATTGAGTTATACCGTCTTCACCTGTGCTTCGCATCATGCCATGCTAAGGCCTTGACCTTTTGAGCAATTCGCCCGGCACGACTTTGGAGACACCATGGAAATCGGCATAGACAGTTTTGCGGCCACCATCCCGAACCCCGCGACCGGCGAGGTGGTGCCTCCCGCCGACCGAATTTCCGCCCTGCTCGACGAGGTGGAAACCGCCGACCGTGTTGGGCTGGATGTCTTTGGCATCGGCGAACATCACCGGAAAGAATTCCTCGATTCCGCCCCCACGGTCCTTCTGGCGGCCGCTGCGGCGCGGACAAAGACAATCCGCCTTGCCAGCGCCGTCACAGTGCTAAGCGCGACCGATCCGGTGCGGACATTTCAGGAATTTGCGACCATCGACCTGATTTCGAAAGGCCGGGCCGAGATTGTGGCCGGTCGCGGGTCGTTCGGCGAGGCCTATCCGCTGTTCGGATTCGCTTTCGACGACTACGACGCGCTGTTTACCGAAAAGCTGGATCTGCTTTTGAAGCTGCGCGAGACGACCGAGATCACATGGAAAGGCCGGTTTCGTCCGGCCTTGACCGGCCAAGGGGTCTATCCGCGCCCGCATCAGGCGAAGTTGCCGATCTGGCTGGGGGTGGGCGGCACGCCGCAGTCTTTTGTGCGGGCGGGCACCTTGGGGTTGCCCTTGATGGTGGCGATCATCGGGGGCAGTTTCGACAGGTTCCGCCCGCTTGTCGACCTTTACCGCAAAGCCGGGCAGCAGGCGGGCCATGCACCCGAAACCCTGCGCGTCGGCATTCACGCGATGGGCTTTGTGGGCGACAACGACGAGGCCGCCCGCGACGCCTTCTTCCCCGGTTGGGCGCATATGTTCACAGAAATCGGGCGCGAACGCGGCTGGTCACGCGCCACGCGGGCACAGTTCGATGCGATGTGCGGCCCGCAGGGGGCGTTCCTGATCGGCAGCCCGCAGACGGTGCGTGACAAGATCATGGCCGCCGACCGCGCGCTTGGCGGGATCGACAGGCTGACGTTCCAGATGAGTTCAGCGATGCTGGAGACCGAGGCAATGCAACGGTCGATCACGCTTTTGGGTCAGGAAGTCGCCCCGGCGATCCGTGCCCGCAATGGGTGAGTTGATCGACGGCATCTGGCACCGCAGCGGCATCGACAGCATCTTGAAAGACGGAGAGATGCGCCGTCCGCCCTCAACCTTCCGCAACTGGATTGCGCCAGAGGGGGAGTTTCCCCCTGCGGCGGGTCGCTATCATCTTTACGTGTCGCTGGCCTGCCCTTGGGCACATCGCACGCTGATCCTGCACCGGCTGAAGGGCTTGCAGGGCATCATCGGGCTGTCGGTGGTGCATTGGTTGATGGGGGAGGACGGCTGGACCTTTGATACGGCCGCTGGCGTCATTCCCGATACAGTCAACGGGGTCAGCGCGTTGCACCAGATCTATACGCTGTCCGATCCGGCATGCACCTCTCGGGTGACGGTGCCAGTTCTGTGGGACAAGGTCAGCCGCAAGATCGTGTCCAACGAATCCTCGGAAATCCTGCGGATGTTCAACAGCGCTTTTGACGAGGTTGGCGCAGCACCCGGGGACTATTCGCCCGCCGCTCATCTGGCCGAAATCGACGAAGTCAACGCGCGGATTTATGCAACCGTGAACAACGGCGTCTACCGGGCGGGGTTTGCCAAGACCCAAGCCGCCTACGAGACGGCGGTGACCGCGCTTTTCGAGACACTGGATTGGCTGGAGTCCCGGCTGACCCATCAGCGCTATCTAGTTGGCGGCAAGCTGACCGAGGCCGACATCCGGCTCTTCACAACGCTGGTGCGGTTTGACCCGGTCTATCACGGGCATTTCAAATGCAACCTGCGGGCCCTGAAGGACTACCCGGCGCTTTGGGCCTTTACCCGCGATCTTTTCCAGCATCCCGCCATTCGCCCGACAGTCGATTTCGAGCATATCAAGCGGCACTACTACTCCAGCCACCTGTGGCTGAACCCTTCGGGCATCGTGCCTTTGGGCCCGGTGCTGGACCACGACGCACCCTCAGGGCGCAGGTCCATGACCTGATCGAGCCCGGCCATTACATTCTGGCCGGGCTTTTGCCACATCATGCTGCGGACGATGTGTTCTGCCAGCATAATGGATGGAAAGCCCATCGCGACCGATGGCACATCCGGCCAGATCGAGGCATCGACCACCCGCAGGCCCGCAATTCCGCGCACCCGCCTTTGGCTGTCGACCAGCGCTGTTGGATCGTTGTCTCCCCCCATCGGCACGGTCGAAGTCGGATGCTGATAGGTCACCAGCGCGCCCGCCAGTGCCGCATTGATGCCCGCACGGTCCTGTGCGGCGGCCCCTGGCATCAACTCCATCCCGACCATGTCGACAAAGGGCGCATGGGTGGCGATCTTGCGGATGATCTCGACCGCTTCGATCAAAGGCCCCCGGTCGGCAGAGTCGCGCAAGAAGCCAAGGTCGATCACCGGGGAAGCGGCGGGGTCGATGCTGTCGATCCGCAAAGAGCCCTTCGACTTTGGCCGCACCAAGGCTGCCGCCAGCAGGAACATCGCACCGGTGGGCGACCCGCCGCCATCGGCAATCGGCATGGTCGTGATGTTGATATCGGCCTCACCCGGTGCGGCATGGGGTGACGCCTCCCACAGCATGGCACCGATCGGCGGGAAGGTCAGCCCGACCGCCTCGGCGCGGATCGCCCAGACCGTCGGCATGATCGGGTGATCCTGCAGGCGTTTGCCGACGGGCAGGTCTGCAATCACCGGAATACCCAAGGGGTCCAGCACAGCGCGCGGGCCGATGCCGGACCGCATCAGGATGGCAGGGCTGACATAGGTGCCCGCCGACAGGATGATCTCGACCCTCGCAATCTCGGCGCCATCCGCAAGGCGCACCCGCACGCCGCGACCGCCTTCGACAATCACCCGGTCCACCGGTGTTTCATCGCGAATGGTCAGGTTGGGGCGGGCGCGGACATCGTCGTTCAGCAATGTCATGCCGGTGTTCAACCGCTGCCCCATGCGCGCGTTCATCACATAAGGCCCAACCCCCAGCGGTTCCGGCGTGTTGAACCCGGCCATAGGTTTGAACCCGGCGGCGAGAGTCGAGGCGACAAAGGCGCTGTGCAGATCCGAAACTTCTTCCATCCCCAGTTGATGGATCGGAAAGGGACCATCCTTGCCCTGCCCTCCGGCGCCGGACGTCCGCTCCAAAGACCGGTAATGTGGCTGGGCGTCCTCCCATGCAAAGTCGGTCAGCCCGTAAACGGCCGCCCACCGCGCATGGTCTGATTGCGGCAGTCGCATCGCAACCGCGCCGTTGATGGCGGATGTACCGGCCAGAACCTTGCCACGATTCCGCGGGATCAACCGCCCTATCACGCCCGGCGTGCTGGCAAAGCCCCAGTCATGCGCGGCATCCCCGCTAAGCATGTCTTGCCGGCGCATGATGTTGAGATAGGCGTTCGGCGCATAGGCCTTGCCCGCCTCGATCAGAAGCACCTGCCGAGCCACCACCAACGATGATGACGTCATAAGCTACTTCGCTCACTTGCATCTCCGAAAGCAAGAAGGCCCCGTCAAAGTCTGGCGTTTACAGATTGGCAGGCACATAGGCAAAGGCGCCGTCCTTGGCCTCGGCCCGGCCCAGACCAGGATAGGCCCAGTGATAGCCCAGCATCTCCTTCTTGCTTGCGGCTGCCATGTCCAGCAACGACCGGCGGCTTTTGCCTGCTTGCGCGCCGTCATAGTCAAAGCCAAAGGTCCATTCGGGGTTTCTGAAGAACACGGATTCCTGCGGGATGGAGTCACCGATAAGGACCAGCCCATCGCCGCCCGCCAGTTCAAAAGCCACGTGGCCGGGCGTGTGGCCGGGCGTTTCGAACACACCGATCCCCGGCAGCACTTCGACCCCGGCCTTGAAGGTCACCAACCGGTCGCCCAGAACGGCCAAGGCCGCCTGAATGCCCAAGGTCATATCCCTCATTCCCGCAGGCACTTTGGAGGCAAGGTCTGCAGGCGACCAGAAGTTGAACTCGTTCTCCGCCATATGGAATGACGCATTGGCGAAGGTCGGTTTGCCGTCGGCCCCGATGGCCCCAAGGATATGGTCCGGGTGGGCGTGGGTGAAGATCACCTTGGTGATGTCTGCGGGATCAACACCAGCGGCCTTCAGACTTTCGAACAACTGCCCCGCCGTCGGGCCAAAGGCCCCCGCAGCGCCGGTGTCGAACAGAACCAGATCGCTGCCGGTTCGGGCCAGAACCACGTTGATTTCCGAGGTGAACATGTCGCCCGGCTGCACAGCCGCGCCCATCAGCGCCTTCAGATCGTCGATCGTTGCCTGCGGGCTGACAATGGAAAGTGGCAAGTTGAGTTGACCGTCGCTGAGCACCGTCAGATCAAATGCGCCGTGGGTAAAGCGCTGCGGACCAGCCAGCGCAAGCGCCGTTTTGGGCAGGGCACCCGTCGCGATCAGCGCCGCCGCCACGCCCATGAACCGCCGCCGGTTCAGGACAAGATGGCCGTCGTTTTGGGTTTTGGCTCTAAACATGTGTTCCTCCAATGGTTACCGGACAAAGCCGGAGTGGTCGCAGCCAACCACAGGGTCAGCCGCGTTCAGAACCGAGGCAGGGCCAAGGATCAGCCCTGCATGCCTGTGCTTGGGATCAGAACGAACCGCCGCTGCCCATCGCTGTCAGAAAAGCCATCGGGTTCCAGTATTCGCGATACTTCACCAACTGCCCGTCGCGGAACGTCGCGAAGGTGGCATAACTCATCTCATAGGGGTTGCCGTTGGTCAGGACCTTGCCCGAAACGCTCCAATCAGCGATGGCCACATTCGGGTCATCGGTGGCGAAAATGCGCATCGTCGGCATGGACTGCACGTCGATCACATCGGGATAGCCCTTCAGATACTCATACAATGCGTCACGCCCTTCGATCCGGTTCGGCAGGCCGGCCGGGGCAAAGGGGAACTCGGCCACCACATCGGGGGCGCAAAGGTCGGTCCAGCCGCGCATGTCCTTGGCCTTGAACCGGTCAAAGCTTTTTCCCAGCATTTGGACAGCAGTCAGTTTGGTCATCATCGTCTCCAATCAAGGGTAAAGGGGTCAGCCGACGCGGTATTGGCCACCGTCCACGACAAGCGCTTGGCCCGTCATGAAAGCCGCGTCATCGGACGTCAGGAACAGCACCGGACCCACCACATCGGCGGTTTCGGCGAAGCGTTGGATCGCCTGCCCCTGCCAAGTGGCACGGCGCTGCGCGTCATCCATCGGAGCGGTGGCGGGGGTGTTGGTCAGGCCGGGCAGCACGGCGTTGCAGGTGATGCCATCGCCTGCCACGTCATTGGCTAGACCACGCATAAAGCCGATGATGCCCATCTTGGATGCGATGTAATGGCTCATGCCCGGGATCGCGAGGCCGATGGAGTTGGACGAAATGCCCACAAAGCGGCCCCACTTCTGCTGGCGCATGCCGGGCAGGAACTGCTTGGCCGACAGGAAATGGGAATCCATGTTGACCGCCAAGGTCCGCCGCCACGTCTCAAGATCCAGCGCGTCGATCGGGGCGTTGGGATAGTAGGCTGCGTTGTTCACGACGATACCCACTGTGCCGGGGCTTGCTGCAGCGATTGCAGCCCATCCGGCAGGGTCACTCACATCGGCAGCGACACCCACCGCGGCTTTGCCGATCGAGGCTACGGTGTCAGAGGGCATTTGAAGGTCGGCACACACCACGGTCGCACCGCGCCGCGCCAGCTCCACGGCGATTGCTGCGCCGATTCCGCGCCCGGCACCTGTTATAACAGCGATCCGACCCTTATGCGTCATCTCATGCTCCCTTTTTCTTGCGGCTTGATGTGCCATGTCAAAAGAAACAGGAGAAGCCTGTGTTAGTTTGTGTTATCCATCGGCAGAACCGATGGAGGGCGGACGATGCTGGACGGTGTTTCACTTGATCAATTGCGGATCTTCGTCGCTGCGGCCAACGAGGGCAGCTTTTCCGCCGCCGCCCGCAGCTTGAACAGGACGCAATCGGCGGTCAGCGAGTCCATCGCCAATCTGGAGGCACAGTTGCGGGTCACGATCTTTGATCGCAGCAACCGCTATCCAAAACTGACGCCGACGGGCGCGGTCCTTCTGAATGACGCACGTGCCGTGGTGGCCGGGGTCGACGCGATGAAGGCCCGCGCCAAGGGCATCTCCAGCGGGTTGGAGGCCGAGCTTGTCGTGGTCTTTGACGTGTTCTTTCCTTTGGATGCGCTCTCCGACTCGGCGCATGCCTTCTATGCGCATTTCCCCGCGACCCCGCTGCGCATCTCGGTCGAGGCTTTAGGCGGTGTCATCCAACCTGTTCTGGATGGGAGGGCGGGGCTTGCTCTGCTGGCGTCCTTTCCGACCCCACCCCAGGGGATCATTGCAGAGCAGATCACCCGGATTGATCTGATTACCGTTGCATCGGCCGATCACCCATTGGCGGCCTTCACGGGGCCCATCCCGCGTGCAGAGCTCGCGCGCCATGTGCAACTTGTGCTGACAGATCGCTCCGCTCTCTCGTCCGGCACGGAATATGGTGTGGTCTCACCGTCGACCTGGCGACTGGCCGACCTCTTTGCCAAGCAGGCGTTCTTGTTGCGCGGCCTTGGTTGGGGCAGCATGCCAGCCCATGCGGTGGAAGCCGACATCAAGGCTGGCCGGTTGGTGGAACTCGACCTGCAGGATGTGCCCCAAGGTCGGATCACCCTGCCGATGTCGGCTGTCTACAAGGCCACATCACCTCCCGGTCCGGCGGGGCGCTGGTTGATCGAATACCTGAAAAGCTGCACCAGTGCTGTGACATGATTTTGTGCTTGACGGCGTGAAATGTGTGTAATAGTGATATCGACACACAAACGGAACAGATCATGCCAACCAGTACCCGCTTCGCTGTCGCCACCCACATCCTGACCGCCCTTGCCGTGACTGAAGGCAAGCCGCTACGGTCGGAAGACCTTGCGACTTCGGTCAACACCGGGGCCGTGGTGATCCGCGGGCTTTTGTCCCGTCTGGCCGAGGCCGGATTGACCCGGTCGCAACTTGGCAGCGGGGGCGGCGCGCTTTTGGCAAAGGCCCCAAATGAAATCCGTCTGCTGGATGTCTATCGTGCGGTTGAGGATACGGAGCTTTTTACCGTTCACCGCCAGCCGCCCTGTGCGGAATGCCCGGTAGGGGCAAATATCCTTGCGGCGATCAACCCCGTACTGACGCGGGCACAAACAGCGATGGAGGCGGAACTTGGCCGCACCACCATCGCCGAAATTGCTGCGCGCGTGAACGCAGCGGCGCATGTGTGACGCATTGCATGACCTAGTAAACGCATTCTCACAAATGTCTGTGTAACGACGACACACATACATAAAATTGACCGCGCAGGCATAGGGCGCTGACGGTCTTTCCCCTTACGGCCCTCAATTGAAACTGGAGACGAAAATGACAATCGGAATCATCGGCGCAGGCGCACTTGGCAGCAGCGTGGCACGGGCTTTGGCAAAGGTCGGCATTCCTGTGACCATCGCCAACAGCCGCGGTCCAGAAACGTTGGCCGATCTGGTCAAGGACATCGGCCCGACGCTGAAAGCGGGAACTTTGGCCGAGGCTGCAGCCGCCGACATCGTGCTGATCGCAATTCGTTGGGAAGATGCTGAAAAAGTTTTGACAGCATTGCCAGCATGGAACGGGCGCATCGTGATCGACGGCACGAACCCCGTCGCCTTCCTTGCCGAAGGAAGCCCCGAGCGGAGCGATCCGACCAACCCGCTGGCAGCCTATGGCATCAAGGCAATTGATCTGGGCGGAACACCTTCAACAGAAGTGATCGCAGGCTTTGTGCCAGGTGCGCGCGTGGTCAAGGCCTTCAACCATCTGGATGTCAGCGTGCTTGCAGAACCGACCCTGAACGGAGGGCAGCGCGTGCTGTTCTATTCCGGCGATGATGCGGCGGCAAAGGCCGAGGTGCGTGCGATCCTTGAAAAGATGGGCTTCTTCGCGGTGGATCTTGGAACGCAAGCGGCTGGCGGGCCTTTGGCACAACTCCCCTTCGGCGCGTTGTCGACCACGAACTTCGTCAAAGTCTGACACCGGCCCGTCGGGACCCGCTTAGCACCGGGTCCCGACAAGACTCTCAGCCCGTCACACAAAAGAACGAAAGCTCTTCAAACTGAGGGCAGCATTCGTGCAACGAAACCTACAGTCGACCTGAGCTTCGCCCCAAAAATCGGACAGTGACGGAAGCTACAATCTGAGATGTTCTGATCCCCAACACGAGGAAATCAGAACGCACCGTGGAAACTGATGCGGCGGTCAAGGCGCCATCTCAATCAAACCCTGTTCCCGTCCCGGAATCGCAGACGCGTCACACTCGCCGCCTGGCGCAAAGACGATCACTCTGAATATCCCCAATTACCGACGTGGCCGGCAAGCTCCAGCCTTGTTCACAAATACTGCGCCGCGGCTTTGCTTCAGTTTGCCCCGAGGCAGCGGGATGGTTCTTCAGGCCGGGATGCCGAGCATTCAGCGGATGATCGTGGGCAAGTCTTCGCGAGACGCCCAGTTCGACATCAGGAGAGGCAATCCAAAGAGTGAAGAGAACAGCATCCCGCCGCGAATGGCCGAGTTACGTTCCTTTTGCGGTGAGACCAGCTTCATGGGCCAGAACATACGGGACATGTAACCGCCGCCGCGCATGGCCGAGGTGCGCTCTTTGCTACGAATGATCGGGTTGCTGCCGAGGACTGGCCCATGCGGCAACTTTCTGAACGGATTCGACATCAGCAGAGGGCTGCCCTTCAAGAGGCTGTCTTCATGGCGAACATTCGGATACTCGCGCAGATAAACATCCTCGTCTGCCAACCCCACATCCAGCGCCGGGTGTTTGCCCAGAACCTTGATCGCGGTTCGTGCGGTGCCGATCGGATTGAACGGGGCCTCAACCACCAGAAGCGCCCGATCGCCCGTTATTGCGCCAAGATAGACGTTGGCGGACGCGGTGCTGACCCGCGCGGCTTTCATCGCGGCCAAAGCCCCGCCGCCGGTTTCAGCGGTGATGATCCCGATGATGTCTTCGTTCAGCCCGTAGCTCAACAGGCTGTCCTTGGCCGCGACCGCTGCGGACCGGTCAGAATAAAGCCGCGTGATGATGGTCGTCATATTCCACCTGCTGTTCTTGGGGCCCGTCAGGACCGGTTGACGTGTTTTTCAGTCAGCTTGGTCGTCCACTTTCTATGGCTTGCGGAACGGCGTGCGGTTCCGCGACGACCAGAAGGCATGTATTCTCGATCGGATTGACTTCAACGGTCCGCCCCGATTCCTTGCTGCGCAGTGGCAAAGCCAAAAGAAGGGCCAGCGCCAGAAGTGCCGCTTCGATCAGGAAGACCGATGTATAGGGGGCTGAGGCACTCGTACCAACCGCTTCCGTTGCCACGATCGCGTCACGTACGATACCGGCAATTGCAATGGCAACCCCTGCAGATGTCGCCTGCACCGCTCCCCAGGCCCCAAGTGAAAGCCCGATCTGCTCACGCGGGGCCGACCGCATTGTCGCGGTCAAGGTGCCGTGCCCGAAAAGCCCGGCGCCAAACCCTGCCAGCAATGTTCCCGTCAGAAGCATTGGCACCGAGATCATCATCGATGACCAGACAATCAGCCCAAACGCCGGAACCCCAGCCGCAAGACCATAGAGCGCCATGTCGACCGGAAGTGCGCCGGCGCCAAGCCAGCGCGACGCCATGACGAAGCCGACCAGACTACCGCAGGCCAGGAAGATCGTAAGCCTTGTCGTCTCGGCAACGCTCATCATCAGGACCTTGCCGCCGAATGGCTCCAGCAGCACGTCTGCCATGCCGAAACCGACCGTCCCAAGCGCGATGATGGTCAAGAGCCGCAACATGCCCTTCCGCTGGGTCAGGCGGGCCCAAGCTTCGACAAAACTGACCTTCGGGCCCTGTGGCGCCATTGCCCGACCGCGGTCGCGCGCCTCTTGCTTCCACATCGCGAAAAAGTTCAGCGCCACCGTGACAACGGCAGAGCCCTGGATGACCTGGATCAACCGGCCCGGTGTGTAATTCTGCAAAAGGGCACCATAGACAAAGGCGCTGACAATCATGCCGACCAGCAGCATGACGTACATCAAGCCAACGACCTTGGGCTGGGCCTCTTCTTTTACCAGATCCGTGGCAAGGGCCAGACCGATCGTTTGTACGATATGCACCCCTGCGCCCACGAGGAGAAAGGCAAGCGCGGCCGAACTCAGCCCGATCCAGCGCGGCGCGTTAACCGCCTCACCATACCCTGACAACACCAAAAGCGCGAATGGCATGATCGCGAAGCCGCCGAACTGCAGCATTGTTCCCTTGAAGATATAGGGCAGGCGCCGCAGGCCCAATGCAGACTGAAACCGATCAGATCGGAAGCCGATCAAGGCGCGGAACGGCGCGAATGCCAAAGGCAGCGCAAGCATCACGCCCACAAGCGTTGCCGGAACCTGCAACTCGACAATCATCACGCGGTTCAGAGTTCCGACCATCAGCACCAAGGCCATGCCGACCGTAACTTGAAACAGCGAGAGGCGCAGCAATCGCGACAGGGGAACGGCGTCCGACGCCGCGTCAGCAAAAGGCAGATACCGCACACTGACCTCAGAGATCTTGCGAAGTGCGAAACCTTTAAAGTTATCCATCGGACAGCCCGACTATGGGAACATGCATTCCCGGTGCGAGAGTTGCAGAGTGAGGCCCAGAGGCCGGAGGACCTTGAGCCTCACACCGTAGTGCACCGCCCTTGAAACAGGGCGGATCAGCCTAGTACGTTGCCACCTGCTCCGGCAACTTGATGACTGCAAGCGCCGTGGTGCCATCTGGCATCGTAATCAGCACTTGTTGCCCTGCCGAAGTGGTGTAGGACGCCTTGGTTGCCTCCTGCTCGGGCAGGACAAGCGACGCTGACGCCACGCCCGCGCCCAGTGGCTTACCGGACAGGAAGTCTGCGACCCACGTGGTGTTGCTGAGAACAGCGACATGGACGGCGAACGACCCCACAGCGACTGCGCTCAGAAACAACGGGACGCCAACGGTTGGCTTTACGACAAGCCACATCTTTGCATTGTTCATGGTGTGCTCCTCAACCAAGCCACGGCGTGGAGACGGCAACCAAGAGGTGCGCGATGAGGGCGATGACACCGAATACGCGGGTGCCATCGATCAGGTAGCTGTGGACTTCTTCTGCTTCTCGCAAGGTCAGACCAGTCGGCCAGACCTTGTCTGGATCGTTGGACATTTCATTACCTCCGTGCCCATGTCGCCACTTTTTCAATCAGGTGCAGAGTGACGACATCGTCTCTGCCCGGCACAGACAAGCACACGAATCGCGCCATGCTTGTAAGGGCTGCGTCAAGATGTCACTGTTACCTTACATGTCAAGTGTAAACCTACGTTGACATATTGGACCTTCGTTCAGCAATGCCAAAGCCAACTTAAGAAAAACAACGTATCGCCAGTGGCTTGGGTTCCGCGCTTCAGCTGGTCAGAGGCAACATTTTGCACTGCATTCTGGTCTTCTCCAACTCGGCCGCTTGAGACTGGCGTTTTCCCCTGCGCTTTCCCGGCTTGGTAAAGCGTGGATCGGATGAATGTGTAGTTGTTTATGGACAGGCAGAAGGCATTCATCCTCAAGCAGGGCACGGAGCGTACGCCGAGTGTGGAGTGTGCCGGAAAGCCGTTGCCAGCCTCGCCACTGACTTCAAACTGAAGAAGAAAGGTGCGGCCCCATTGGCGACCGAGGGGAAGCGGCCGTCACGACATCCCGTCCAGCAAGAGAACGGGAGCTGCGCGATGGCGGACGACCTGCCGACCGCTGAAACGATCAGCCCAGTTCTAACTGGCGGGTGCTGGTCGGTTGGGCAAGTTTCGCCGTCCCTCTGCCCCCCATTCATCGACCAGCATGTCGCGGAACCGGACGGCGGCGGGTGAGAGTCGACGGCCCCGCCGTTCCACGAGGCCGATGGAGCGGGTGACCACAGGGTCCACCAGTGCCACAGACGCAATCAAGGGATGCTGGACCTGTGGCGTGGCAAGCCTCGGCAGAACCGACACCCCAAGGCCCGCCTCGACCAGTCCAAGCGAGGTTGACAGATGGTTGACCTCGTAGAACCAGTTAAGGTTGAGGTTGGCATGGGCCAATGCCTGATCCAACACAGCACGGTTACCCGATTTCTTGGACACGCCGATCAAGGGGTGACCCTGCAAATCGTTCCATGAGAGCGCGTGCGCCTGTGCGAAGGCATGGTCACGCCGGCAGGCCAGAACGAACGGATCGTCGAGCAGCACGGTAAAGCTCAGGTCGTCGCGCGCGGCTCCGGTGATGTTGATCCCGAATTCCACCTCGCCGTTGGCCACGGCGTCCAACCCTTCGTTGGCTGAAAGATCGAGGATCCGAAAGCGGATGCCGGGATAGCGGGCGTTGAAGGATTCGATCACGCGCGGCAGGAAATAGAATGCCGCCGTCGGGATAGAGGCCAAAGTGATATGCGTCCGGTGCCGCCCGCCAAGATCGGAAATCGACAGAATCGACTCTTCAAATTCGTCGACTAACCTGCGCACCAGCGGCACCAGTTCGCGCCCGACCTGTGTCGGGGCAACATGCCGCGTGGTTCGCTCGATCAGCTGCGCGCCGACCGCCTCTTCCAGCCCCTTGATCCGCCGCGAAAGCGCTGGTTGTGACAGGTTCAGCCGTCGCGCCGCTTCGTTGAACGACGAATGCTCCAGCACGGCAAGAAAGGCCTTGAGGTCAAGAAACTCGAAATTATTCCGCATTGCGCATCAATCTCACGATTCTACGCATTTCACAACAGAATGATGTTCCGGCATTCCTGTCCGCACAGCTTGGGGAGGAGCATCACAGGAATGGACGATCTGATCCGCATACCTTGCGTGTTGATGCGCGGCGGAACGTCCAAGGGTCCGTTCTTCCTGTCCAGCGACCTGCCTGCCGACCCCGCCGCCCGCGACTTACTGCTGATCGAAATCATGGGCGCGGGACATCCCCTGCAGATCGATGGCATTGGCGGGGGAAACACCTTGTCATCCAAAGTGGCCATCGTCGGGCCTGCAACCCGTGCGGGAGCGGATGTCGATTACCTCTTTGCGCAGGTGGCCGTCGAAACGAGGTCAGTCGACACCGCGCCGAACTGCGGAAACATGCTTTCGGCTGTCGGCCCCTTTGCCATAGCCGCAGGTCTGGTGCAGGCCGGGCTTGGGGAAACCACGGTGCGGGTGCACAACCTGAACACAGGGACGATCATCGAGGCGCGTGTCGGAACGCCCGGGGGTGACCTGCGGTTTCAGGGGGGTGCAGCCATCGATGGCGTGCCGGGACAGGCCGCGCCGGTTTACCTTGCCTTCCGCGAGGCGGTCGGGGCGAAGACAGGCCGCTTTTTGCCCACCGGCGCAGCACAAGAGATCATCGAGGGCATCCCTGTGTCATTGGTCGACGGGGCAACGCCGGTCATCATTGCGCGGGCCGAAACCTTTGGGGTGACGGGCCGTGAACCCGCCACGATGCTCGACGCCAACCACGATCTGAAAGCGCGGCTGGAGTCAGTCCGTCGCATCGCCGGCGCGCGGATGGGCTTTGGCGATGTGTCAGGGTCGGTCTTGCCCAAGCCCGTGCTGATCGGCCAGCCAGCCGCTGGCGGCGATCTGGCCGTGCGGTACTTCACCCCGCACAGCTGCCATTCGTCACTGGCCACCACGGGGGCCGTCACGCTGGCACTGGCCGCGACGTTGCCCGACAGTATCGTCGGCTCTGCACTGCCCGAGTTTCGTCAGGGCGACCTGACCTGGGAACATCCGACCGGCGCAATGGGCGTCCGGGTGGAACGCGGGGCGGATGGCTCGCCTGCCGTCTTTGTCATGCGCACCTGCCGGAGACTGTTCGAGGGGGCAGCTCTGGTGCGCAGGCAGAACTGAACGACCCGCGCTGCCAGTCGCCTTTGGCACTGCGGGATGAAATGATAAACCAAAGGGAGGACGACATGACTTTCAAAATCACCCGCCGCGGCGCATTGCTGACCAGCCTCGCCGCATTTGCCATGGGTAGCTTGCCCGCGACGGCACAGGACTATCCATCCAAGCCGATCACGCTGGTCGTGTCCTATGCGGCTGGCGGCGGCACCGATGCGATTGCCCGCGTCTTTGCTGCACGGCTTGAAACTGCACTTGGCGGGCGCGTCATCGTGGAAAACCGCCCGGGTGCCGCGGCGAACATTGGCACCGAGGTCGTGGCCGACGCCGACCCCGATGGCTACACCCTGCTGATCGGCAACCAAGGGCCGATGGTGGTGAACCCGCACCTCTTCGATCTGCCGAAGGACCCGGCCGAGACGCTGGAACCGATCGCGCTGATCGCCGATGCCGCACTGGTCGTGGTTGTCGGGCCGAAGCTGCCGGTCAAGACGATGGCCGAGTTCCTTGAGGCAGCAAAGGCGGGCGAACTGGTCTATGGCTCGGCTGGCAATGCCTCGGCCAGCCACCTTGGCGCGCTGCTCTTGGGCCAGAAGGCGGGCATTGCTGTCAAGCATGTTCCCTACAAAGGCGCGGGGCCTGCGGTGAACGACCTTGTCGGTGGTCACATCGACTTTATGGTCACGACGATTCCTTCGGCGATCGGGCTGGTCCAGGACGGCACGCTGACCGCGCTGGCAGTCACCGGGCCGGAACGGTTCTCGACCCTGCCCGATGTGCCCACGGCCATCGAAGCGGGCGTGCCGGACTACACCGCCTCGGCCTGGTACGGCCTTGTCGGACCCAAGGGCCTGCCGCCCGAGATCAGCGCAAAGCTGGCTGCTGCCACCGCCGAAACGCTGGCTGACCCCGAAATCCTCAGCAAACTGCAGAATGATGGGGCCATCCCCTCGACCCTCGCCGGGGCAGACTTCGGGGCCTTCATGGCTGCCGAGCGCGCGCGTTGGGGCGAGGTGGTCAAGGCCGCCGACATCAAGATCGAGTAAGCGCCATGACGGGGGGGGAGGAAAGGCACGCCATGCCACGGTCGCCGTGGCTGGGGCGCGAAAGACTCGCAGGGCTGGTTCTGCTCGGGTTTGGCGTTTTAACGCTGGCGGCAGGGGCGCGGTTGCCCTTCTTCACCTCGGGCGGGGTCGGGTCTGGCCTGATGCCGCGCAGCCTGTCGGTCATTGTGATCGGCCTTGGTCTTTTGCAACTCTGGCTGGCCCGGGCAAACCCCGGGCCCTCCACCGGCGCATGGTCGCTGGGCCGCGCCATTCCCGTGGCGGCTGGCGCGATCCTATTCGCGTTGACGATCCGAGGCTTTGACATCGGTGGTTTCGAAGTGCCGGAACTGGGGCTAGCTCTTGCGGCCCCCTTGACGATTATTGTCGCAGGGATGGCGGACAAGGACGCGCGGCTGGGCGAGTTGCTGATCTTTGCCGTGGTCCTGTCGGCCTGCTGCATCGGGATTTTCCGTTATGCGCTCGGGCTGTCCATCCCCGTTGCGCCCTGGCTGATCGGATACTGACATGTGGGATATGATCGCGAACCTCGGCCTCGGCCTTTCGGTGGCCCTGACCCTGAAGAACGTGGCCCTTTGCTTTGTGGGCTGCTTGATCGGCACCCTTGTGGGCGTGCTACCGGGCGTTGGGCCCGTGGCGACCATCGCCATCCTGCTGCCGGTCACCCTGTCGCTGGACCCGACCGGCGCGCTGATTATGCTGGCGGGCATCTATTACGGCGCTCAGTATGGCGGATCGACCACGGCCATTCTGGTGAACATCCCCGGTGAGGCAACAGCCGTTGTTACCGCGCTTGATGGCCACGCGATGGCCAAGAATGGGCAGGCGGGGTTGGCACTTGGTCTTGCAGCCATCGGGTCCTTCATCGCAGGCACCATCGCGACCGTCGTCATAGCGGCGCTTGGGGTGCCGATGACGCGAATGGGCCTTCTGTTCGGCCCGGCTGAGTATTTCAGCCTGATGGTTATGGGCCTTGTTCTGGCCGTTGTGCTGTCGCGCGGGTCGATCCTCAAGGCGGTGGCCATGATCGTCGTCGGCATCCTTCTGTCCTGCATCGGCGCGGATATGGAGACGGGGCGCGAACGTCTGACGCTGGGCCTGCACATGCTGCACGACGGGATCGAGTTCGTCGTGCTGGCCATGGGCATCTTCGGCTTTGGCGAGATCTTCAAGAACCTTGCCGACCCCGAGGCGCGCGATGTGGTCAAGGCCAAGATTGGCCGGCTCTGGCCGACGATGCGCGAGTTGCGTGAAAACCTCGCACCGATGCTGCGCGGCACGGCGCTGGGGTCAATCCTGGGGGTGTTGCCGGGGAACGGGGCGATCCTTGGGCCCTTTGCCAGCTA
Source organism: Rhodobacter sp. (assembly GCA_027484145.1). GTDB lineage: Bacteria > Pseudomonadota > Alphaproteobacteria > Rhodobacterales > Rhodobacteraceae > Pseudotabrizicola. The sequence goes on along the minus strand of JAIXUH010000005.1, from coordinate 61,217 downwards.
TGCCGTGGAAAAGCGGCTGTCCAAGACGCCCGAGAAGTTCGGCACCGGCATGCCCGCCGCCGTGGCGGGGCCGGAATCGGCCAACAACGCCGGGGCGCAGACCAGTTTCATCCCGCTCCTGACGCTTGGCCTGCCCCCCAATGCCGTGATGGCGCTGATGGTGGGTGCGATGATGATCCAAGGCATCGTGCCGGGACCGCAGGTGATCGAGCGCAACCCCGAACTGTTTTGGGGCTTGGTGGCCAGCATGTGGATCGGCAACCTGATGCTGGTCATCATCAACCTGCCGCTGATCGGGCTGTGGGTAAAGCTGCTGCAGGTACCTTACCGCCTGCTGTTCCCGGCGATCGTCGCCTTTTGCTGCATCGGGCTGTTCTCAATCTCGAACGATCCGGCGCAGATCGTCATGGCGGTGATCTTCGGGCTGATCGGATATGCTTTGTGGAAGCTGGATTTCGAACTGGCCCCGCTGGCGCTTGGGTTTGTGCTGGGGCGTCTGCTGGAAGAAAAGCTGCGGCAGGCTCTGATCATCTCGGACGGCAACCCGCTGACCTTTGTCACCTCGCCCCTGTCTGCCAGCCTTCTGGTGGTGGCCGTGGTGGCGCTGGCCATCGCCGTATCACCGAAAGCGCAGAAGTCTCGGGAAGATGTGTTCAAGGATGCCTGAGGGTTTGCGGCCGGGGAATTGCCGGCCCGGGTCTGTATTGGTCACCCGCGCCCGAGGGGCGACCGTGCGCAACGACGCCCTGCGCAATTGCCGCCGCCTTGGCCTCACAATCTCGAAGCGCTGAACCGCCCGCCTGCATGTGTTTCTGCGTCGGCTGGATTGCCCTTAACGTCAACGCTAAGGCGCAGGTTTATGCGCGCGGCCTGATGGTCAGCCGTCGCGCGGATCGGTATTGGCACCAAGCCGCCGCTTTAGGATCGTGGCAGGCGTTCGTAGGGCACTGACGTTCTGACCCGAGGATTGAAGTTTCCCATTCAAAACCATTTTCCCGCAGGGCAAATGCTGCGCTGACTCCCCACACCAATGATTACAAAATGCATCTCAACAATTCGTCTGGATGCCAGATTGTCGGCGATATCCGGGCCGCATCAGTTTTCCATGGTGCGACCCATCTGATGCCTGACCTGAACACCGATGGTCAGGCGACCTGATCGAGCCAGTCGCGGAACGCCTCGACAACCTCGCTATCGCTTTCGACCAGATACTGCGGAGCCGGGTAATCCGTCTGGTGCACGTCACGGGCGAACTGTGACATTGCCTCGATCCGCATCTGTTGAAGTCGGTCCTCTTCCGCGGCAAGGTTGGCGTAAACCTTGGCGTGGCGCGGCACGCGGCCACGGTTCTGGCCCAGCACATCATCGCTGAACAGATACTGGGCATGGCCTGCTGGTCCCGCACCCATCGAGATCAGAAACAGGCCGGTCTTCTCGGCAATGGCCTGGGTAATCGAATGGGGGACGACCTCGATCTCGACTGCAAAGGCCCCGGCCTCTTCGGCGGCTTTCACCTGTTGCCAGACCAGTTTCGCGCTATCCAAAGTCTTGCCAACCGCTCTGAATCCGCCAGTCCACGTGGCCTTGGACGGGATCAGACCGACATGGCCACAAACCGGCAAGCCGTGATCGGCCATCGCCCGGATGGTGCCCAGAGAGCCCGAGCAATAGAACGCATCCGCACCCTGCTTGAACAAGGGAAAAGCCCAGTGCAGGAAATCATCCGTCGTGCCGATTTCATAGAAATTGTCGCCCGGAAAGATAAAGGCATCGGGGGCGACCTCACGAAAGCAACGATCAAACACCATGGCCGGGGGCACCGACAACAGTTCGACCCCGGCATTTGATGCTGCCTCGGCCTCGGCAAGTGTTTCAACCCGCAGCATAGCAAACGAATGCTTGCCGCGTTGGTCCAACAGATCTTTGACGGTCAGACGCGCCATTTCATGCCACCTCGACCAGCACGCGGGAGCCTTCAACCCGGACGGGAAACGTCTTCAGGTTCACGCAAACCGGTGCGCGTTTTGCCTCGCCCGTGCGGTAGTCGAACTGGCCATTGTGCTTTGGACATTCGATCGTGAAATCCATGACCAAACCGTCGCACAGATGTACGTGTTCATGGGTGCACATCCCGGCGGTGGCATAAAACTGGCCGTCCACACCATGATAGATCGCATAGGTCGCCCCTGCGTGGTCAAAGCGGATCAGGTCTTCTTGGTCGATGTCGTCGGTGGCACAGGCGTCAATCCAAGGCATGGCTTACTCCGCAGGGTTGGCAGGCATCATGCCCGGCACATAGTGATGAAAATCTTCGCGATAGGGTTTGGCGGTCGGCGGCAGGTCGCGTTTGACGAAGAAATCCTCGTAGCGCATCTGGCGTTTCAGTGCGGGCCACATCTCGGCAAAGCCTGCCGCAATCGACGTGTTCGGCGCAGGCAGATCATCCTTGATCGCCGCATGCAGCCGCGGCAACGCGTGATAGGGCACCATCGGAAACATGTGGTGTTCGACGTGGTAATTCATGTTCCAGTAAATGAACCGGCTGATGGGGTTCATATAAACCGTGCGACTGTTCAAGCGGTGGTCGATGACATTGTCGGCCAGCCCACCATGCTGCAAAAGCCCGGTCATCACATGATGCCACGCACCGTAAATCCGGGGCAGACCGATCACCATCAGCGGCAGGATCGAGCCGGTGGCGACTGCGATCGCACCGGTGCCAAGATAGATCGCCAGATGGACTTGCGCTGCGCGTCGAACCTTCGACCAATCGCTTTCCGGCACAAAGGTCCTTTCTTCGGGCGTCGGACCGGCCAAGGCGTTTCGCACAAGGGTGGGAAAGAAGTTCAGCACATCAAGGATGCCAAAGAAGTTCAGCAGGATCTTCCCCATTTCCGTAGGGCGCATCACAGCAATCTCGGGGTCGCGGCCCACAAGGTATGTTTCCGAATGGTGGCGCGCGTGGCTCCACCGCCAGGTTGCCGGGTTGCGCATGATCATGAAGCTGGAAATCTGGTAGACGGCATTGTTCATCCAGGGCGTGCGAAACGCCGTCCCGTGGCCGCATTCATGCCAGCGAGAGTCAGAGGCGCTGCCGTACAGCACCCCGTAAGCCAGCCAGAACGGGATGGTCCAAAGGCTGCCCCAAGTCGCAATCCCACCCGCTGCAAAGGCCAGCATCAGGCCGTATAGCAGGATGGTATCACGAATGGCCGGGCCGTCGCTGCGGGCCATCAGGTCTTTCATCACCTTGCGCGGCACGTCGGTGTGGTACCATTCTGCCGCTGTAAGGCCGCTATCGACAGCGCGTTTCGCATCGGCGCCAAAGGGGCTGTAGTCCCTCTTTCCCATGTTGTCCTCTTTTGTGCCAGCCAATACCGGGTTGGGCTTTCGATAAACCGAGTTGGGGGGAATCACCAAGGGGCGTGCTTGCATGTCGCATCAAAACGCATCACTCTCGCATCGGCATTGATTGAATTTCGTCAGAGGTATGCATGACTCGCCGCCCCACCATCCACGATGTTGCGCGCGAAGCAGGTCTGTCCACCGCCACCGTGGACCGGGTGCTAAACGCGCGCGAGAACGTGCGCGAAAGCACCGCGCGGCGCGTGTACGATGCGGCGCGACTGGTTGGGTATCATGCCGCCCCCCTGATCGGGCAACGGGTGCAGCCCGATCTGCCTCGCCTGCGATTGGGGGTCGTGTTGCACAAGGAAAAGCAGGCATTCTACCAAACCTTCAAGGCCGAACTTGAGCGAGCGGTTGCCTCTGCGTCGGGCGTGCGCGCCTCGGTTCAGATCGAATTCGCCCCTTCGCAGACCCCGGCTGATTTTGCCGCGCTCATGGAGGGTTTTGGCGACCGGGTAGATGCTGTTGCAGCCACTGCCGTCACCCATCCCGAAGTGACCGAAGCCGTTGTGAGACTGAATTCCAAGGGCATACCCTGTTTTGCCCTGTTGAATGACTTTGCCCAAGGGGTGCGTCAGAACTATCTGGGACTGAACAACATGAAAATTGGTCGGATTGCGGCGCATCTGATCGCGATGACCAGCCATCAGCCTGGCAAGATTGCTGTGTTCGTCGGTGGCTATCGCTGGCATGGACACGAACTGCGGGAAACGGGGTTTCGCAGCTATTTCCGGGAATATGCGCCGCAATTCACTGTGCTGGATACGCTTGTGAACCTTGAAACCCGGCAGTTGACCTATGAAGCGACGCTTGATCTGTTGAACCGCCATCCGGATCTGCGCGGAGTTTATTGTGCGGGTGGCGGGATGGAGGGGGCAATCGCCGCCCTGCGCGAATCCCGTAAACCCGGAGAGGTAACGCTGGTGGTCAACGAACTGACACCGGAAAGCCGTGCAGCATTGGTTTCGCGGCATGTCGGAATGGCGATTGCCACGCCGCTTGGCCGCTTGTGCGCCGATCTTGTGACCCTTGCCACTGAAGCGGTGCGTGACGGGATCGCTCCGCTTCAGGGCCAGCACTTTCTGCCGCCCGACTTGTATCTTTCCGAGTCGGTTTGACGAAAATCCAATCAACCTGTTCTTGTGATCCATCAAGCCTGATGGAAAACCAGCGTCCCTGAATTGACCTGCGGCGATTCGTCTCGGATGGTGCGCCCTCATCATATCAGCGACGGAAAGGGCACGATGACACGCTTCGCATTGAACCACATGACGGTTGCCCACATGGACTACGTTCAGTTGCTGGACACCGCAGCGGCTTTGGGTTGCATCGGAGTCGAGGTGCGCAACGATCTGCCCCAGCCGCTGTTTGATGGCATGGACCCGGCCGAGGCTGGTGCCCTTGCGCGCAGCAAAGGTTTGCGCATCTTGGCCTTGGCCGAGGTCAAGCGTTTTAACGACTGGTCAGACGACAAAGCCGCCGAGGCGCTGGCGCTGATGAAAATCGCGCAAGCGGCGGGGGCCGAAGCCGTCAGCCTGATCCCGCGCAATGACAATCTGGGCATGGGCAATGGCGAACGGCAAGCTGCGCTGCGCGTCGCGCTCAAGGCGCTGAAGCCGATGCTTGAAGACCATAACCTGACCGGAATGGTTGAACCTCTTGGGTTCGAGATCTGCGCCCTGCGCTACAAGTCTGAAGCCGTCGAGGCGATCGAGGCCACAGGCAGCAAGGGCCGGTTCAAGCTGGTGCATGACACGTTCCACCACACGCTGGCCAATGGCGGCCCGATCTTCCCTGAACACACCGGCATCGTCCACATCTCGGGCGTGACCGACCAGACCGTCAGCATCGCCGACATGCGCGATCCGCACCGTGTGCTTGTCACCCCCGGTGACCGGCTGGGCAACATCGATCAGATCGACGCCCTTTACGCCGCAGGCTGGGCCGGCCCGGTGTCTTTCGAGGCTTTCTCGCCCGATGTGCACGCTCTGGCCGATCCGGAGGCAGCCCTGCGGGCGAGTATGGACCATATGACCCGAGTCATCGCATGATACCCGGCTTTTGCAACCGGTTGCAAAAATCGGTTGACCGGGTCGCCGCAACTCCTCAGTCTGACGGACCAGACTGATGAGTCGTCTCGTCCGCGCCGGGGAGGGCGTGGCAGGACGTTCAACAAACCGGACCTGCCGTAATGGACGACAGGCCGACACTGGGAGGAGACACCATGAAAAAGACCCTTATTGCTGCGGGCCTTGCCTCGCTGATGACCACCACCGCAATGGCAGACGGCATCGGCGTTTCGATGGCGTTGTTTGACGACAACTTTCTGACCGTTCTGCGCAACGGCATCCAGTCGCAGGCCGATGCGGCCGGCCTGTCGGTGCAGATCGAGGACGCGCAGAACGACGTGGCCAAGCAGCTTGACCAGATCAACAACTTCATCGCTTCGGGCGTTGACGCGATCATCGTGAACCCGGTCGACACCAGCGCCACGCAGGCGATGTCGGATGCCGCCGCAGCCGCCGGCGTGCCGCTGGTCTATGTGAACCGCCAGCCCATCAACGTTGACACGCTGCCGGACAATCAGGCCTTCGTCGCATCCAACGAATCCGAGTCGTCGAGCCAGGGTTTCATTGAGCAATGCAATCAGTGGGCCGCAGCCGGTAAGACCGATGTCAATGTCTATGTCATGCAGGGCGAACTGTCGAACCAGGCCGCCGTGCAGCGCACGCAGAACTACACCGATGTGATCGAAGCTGGCAAATGTGCCGTCAAGGTCAATGTACTCGACCTGCAGACCGCGAACTGGTCACGTGACCAGGCGCAAAGCCTTATGACCAACTGGCTCTCGACCGGCACTGCCTTCGACGGCGTCTTGGCCAACAATGACGAAATGGCGCTTGGCGCTATCCAGGCGATGAAGGCCTCGGGCATCGACATGGCATCGGTCATTGTCTCGGGCGTCGACGCCACGCAGGACGCGCTGGCCTCGATGCAAGCGGGCGAACTGGATATCACCGTGTTCCAGAACGCGGCGGCGCAGGGTGGAGGCGCACTGGACGCAGCGGTCAAGCTGGCTGCGGGTGAAGCCGTGGAGCAGAAGGTCTACGTGCCGTTCGAACTCGTGACCCCGGCCAACATTGCCGACTATCTGGCCAAGAATTGATCCGCGACTGATCAGGGCAAGGGGGTGGTGCAATCTGGCCACCCCCTTCCGCACATCTTAGCCTCATGACGGGGCCACCACCAAAGGGGCATCACATGGCAAACACCTCCCACGGGATCGGCGGCCTGACCTTCGATCCGAAAAAGCGGACAAGGCCACCGGAACTGAACGTGCTGGCCGCTCTCGTCTTGATCATCGTGGCCTTCGAAGTGCTGGGCCAGTTGGTGATCGGCGATAGTTTCCTGTTCAACACCCGTGACAACGTCGACACCTTGTTCAACGAACAGCGGCTCCAGATCATCATCCTGCAGGTCGCCATTGTCGGCATCATCGCGCTTGGTGTGACGCAGGTCATTATCACCGGCGGGATTGACCTGTCTTCGGGGTCTATCGTTGGCGTTACCGCCATGGTGACGATGAGCTTCGCCCAAGTTGCGGTGGTCAACGGCAACCCCAACCCAAAAGCCATCTTCGGCGCGGAATGGATGGACCTGCCGGTGATCGTGCCACTGCTGGTGGGCCTTGCCTGCGGACTGTTCGCGGGGATGGTGAACGGCCTTCTGATCGCCTACACGAAAATCCCGCCTTTCATCGCCACTCTCGGCATGATGGTCGCAGCCCGTGGCGCTGCGAAGTGGTGGTCGAAGGGCAACCCGATCTCCTTCCCGACCGACAGCTATGCCGCGATCGGCAAAGGCATGATGCCCGTCGCCATCTTTGTCGTTTTGGCGGTCCTGTTTCATCTGATCATGACGCAAACAAAATATGGCAAGCACTGCTATGCGATCGGCTCGAATGAGGCGGCGGCGCGGATGTCAGGGATCAATGTCGCCGGCCACAAGGTGCTCGTGTACACCATTGCCGGGGCGTTGGCGGCTTTGGCTGCGATCGTGTTGTCGTCAAAGAACCTGACTGCGCAGGCTGGCATGGGCGTGATGTACGAACTTGACGCCATCGCCATGGCCGTCATCGGCGGCGTTTCCTTGCAAGGCGGGCGCGGGTCGATCATCGGCACCTGCCTTGGAGCATTGATCTTTGGCGTCATCATCTCGGGTTTCACCTTCCTGAAGCTCGACGCTTATTACCAAGAGATGGTCAAGGGCGTGATTATTGTCGGTGCCGTGGTCTTGGACCAATGGCGCCAAACCAAGAAGGGGCGCGGCTGATGTCCGAATTCATCCTCGAAACACGCGGCCTGACCAAGCATTACGGTGGCGTCCACGCGCTGACCGGGGCTAACTTCGCTCTCGCCCCTGGCGAGCATGTCGCGATCATGGGCGACAACGGCGCTGGCAAATCCACCTTCGTGCGCCAATTGACCGGGGTTGAAAAGCCGACCAGCGGGCAGATCATTTTCGACGGGGTCGAACACACGTTCCAAAGCCCTATCGAAGCGCGCGAAGCCGGCATCGAAACCGTCTTCCAAACTCTGGCCCTTGCCGACGATCTGGATGTGCCGTCCAACCTTTTCCTTGGCCGCGAAAAGATCCGCTTCAACCTCGGGCCGTTTTCGATCCTCGACAAGAAGGCCATGCGCGAGGCAACGCTCGCCGCTCTGGTCAAGACGGGGGTAAAGATCCCGAACCTGATGAACACGATCCGCAACATGTCGGGTGGGCAGCGTCAATGCGTCGCCATTGCCCGCACGGCTGCGTTTAAGTCCAAGCTTGTGATCATGGATGAACCTACGGCAGCGCTCGGCGTGCAGGAAACGGCGCAGGTTGAAAACATCATCCGCACCCTGAAAGGGGCGGGCGAGCCCCTCATCCTGATCAGCCACAACATGCGGCAGGTGTTTGATCTGGTCGACCGGATCGTCGTCTTCCGCCGTGGCCGCATGGTCGCCAACCTTCGCAAGGAGGAAACCGACGGTCAGGATGTGGTGGCCTACATCACCGGTGCCAAGACCGGCATTGAATACGAGGGCGCGGCCTGAGCTGCCACGTTCCAGCAAGATCAAGGGAGCCATCATGACACTTCGTTTCGCTATCCTTGGGGCTGGCCGCATCGGCCAAGTCCACGCCCGCGCTGTTGCCGGCACGTCTGGCGCCCGATTGGTTGCCATCGCTGATCCGGTCGCGTCGGCGGCTGAGTCGGTCAAGGCGGCCTATGGCTGCGACATTCGCACGATCGACGCCATTCTGGGGTCTGCCGATGTAGACGCCGTGGTGATTTGCACCCCGACCGACACCCATGCCGACCTGATCGAGAAGTTCACCGATGCAGGCAAGGCGGTCTTCTGCGAAAAGCCTGTCGATCTGTCGCTTGCGCGGGTCAAGGCGTGCCTGAAGGTGGTCAAGGCGAACAAGGGCCGCGTCATGGTCGGCTTTAACCGCCGGTTTGACCCCGACTTCATGACCGTGAAGGCCGCGATTGACGCGGGCACGGTGGGCGACGTCGAAATGGTGAGCATCACCAGCCGCGATCCCGGCGCGCCGCCCGCAGAATACATCACCCGGTCGGGGGGCATATTCCGAGACATGACCATCCACGATTTCGACATGGCGCGCTGGTTGTTGGGCGAAGAGGTGGAAACCGTGATGGCCGCTGCCTCGGTCCTGACCGACCCGAAAATCGGCGCTCTGGGCGATTTCGACAGCGTGAACGTTATTCTGCGCACGGCCAGCGGCAAGCAGGCGATCATCACCAACACCCGCCGCGCAACCTATGGCTATGACCAACGGATCGAGGTTCTGGGGTCAAAAGGCATGGCACAGGCCGAAAATCAGGCGGAAAACCGGGTGGTGATTGCCGACAAGTCGGGCTTTCACTCTGCCTCCCTGCTGAACTTTTTCATGACCCGCTATGTCGCTGCCTATGCCAATGAAATCGCGGCTTTCGTGGCAGCGGTCAAGGATGGCACGCCGACGCCCACCACGACCCACGACGGGCTGATGGCACTGGCTCTTGCAGACGCCGCCTTGAAATCGGTTGCCGAAGGGCGGGCAGTAAAACTGGCCGAGGTTCTATGATACTCGTCTGACAACGTAACCGCATCATCGGCCCGGAACGTTTGGAACGCCGTTCCGGGCCTTATTCATATGGTTTTGCCGCAAACTTGAGCGCCTGACGTCCGGACGTTCGTGGAATGACGCTCGGTGCTTGGCTCGATACCTGTCGGAAGATACCTGCTGGTCTCGCTCAAAGCCGCGTAGCTTCCAAAAGACGCTATCTTCTTCGCGGTCTTGTTCTCTGTCCGCTACATGGCATCGTACAGGGATCTGGAAGAAATCAGGGCGTAGCGCGGCATTCCGGTGGACCATGCCACGCTCAACCGCTGGTTCGCCTGGTACTTGCCACTAATTGCCTCACACGCCCACCGTCGGAAAGCCCCGACTGATGGCTCCTGGAGAATGGATTGGACCTCCATCAAGATTGAAGGTGCGTGGGTCTATACTTACCGGGCCGTCGACAACCTCAGGAGAACTCTTGATTTCGACGCGCGGACCTTCGGTTCATGCTGTCCAAACGACGCAACAAGACGGCAGCAACAAGGTTCTTTGCACGGGCGCCGGAGGTGAACGGGCTACCCTGCAAAACTGCCATTGACCACAGCGGGGCCAATACCGTCGGGATCAAAGCGATAGACCGCATATTGAGGCGCTTCGCTTGTCCGATCCCAATCAAGATGGTCCGGATCAAGGATCTGAACAGCGAACTGGCAAGGGGTCGAACAGGACCATCGCACCATCACGAAGCGGATTAGGTCGATGCTCGGCTTCAAGTCATGCTCCTCCGCCTCAGCTGCGCTTCAGGGTATCGAGGTCGCGAACATGATCCGCATTGGTCAATTCACGCCAAGACTCTGCCCATTTCGCCGCTTTGGCTGCACAAGCGAGCATATCCAATGGCTTCGTTGGTCCGATGCCAAGATTTGCGACAAAACCCCCACACCATGATCTGCTACACCGCATCCTGTTTGAGCTTTTCGCTGTGGTACCTTGTCCCGATGTCGGCCTCCTCGCATCAAAGTTAAAGAACTAAGCGTCCAAAAATCTTGGGGAGCCTCAGACCAAGCCGATCCCGTAGGAAGTTTCCTCTGTGCAGATGATTGGCACGATGCGGCTTGCCCGGACCGTCAATAACCTTTTTCAGGGAACCGAACAGGTGGCGTCCTGTAAGGTCAATGTCATTCCGGGCGACGATTTCACCGATGACCCGCTGCTGCGGGGGCGCAACTTTTCCTGCCTTGATACGCCGTTGACGCGGTTGGGCAGCCCGAACTTTACCAAGCGCCCGATCAACGCGCCGCGCATTGGGGGCGTCTTTTGCAGTACGACAAGCACCATCCGGCGACTGACCAGATCGGCGGCGCAGCGTCGATGCTGTTCGATGCGGCGGCTTTGCTGCCGGGTGCTGATAGCCTTGCGGCATTGGCCGCGCGAGGTTGCGCTGACGGCCTGACGCTGGGTCTGTGCCTCTGGCGCGCGCGGCGATTGCGCGCCCATTGGGCTGCCGAATGGCCTTGACCTTCGATATAGAACGTCCATATACCATCCATACAGATGGTTTATGGAAGATCATGGTCAAGCCGCCAGCAAGCCCCGCAAAGATACCCGAGTCCGAGAAGCTGACGATCAACCTTGGGTTCGTTGATCTGGGGCAGATCGAGTTGCTGGTGCAGGAAGGGTTCTATTCGAACCGCAGTGATTTCATCCGCACCGCCATTCGCAACCAGATCGAACGCCATGCCGATACCTTGCGCCAGATCGTTGTGCGCAAAAGCGTGGAAATGGGCCTGCGCCACATCACGCGGGCCGAGTTGCTGGCCGCACAGGCGGCGGGGCATATGCTCGAGATCCGCGTGTTGGGCCTTGCCATCATGGCCCCCGATGTCGACGCCGATCTTGCCCGCGCCACCATTGCGGGACTTTCGGTTCTGGGCACGCTGCTGGCCAGCGATGCCGTCAAGGCGGCGCTGAGCGACCGCCTTACCTGACCCCTTTTGCAGAAAGCACCCCATGAACACACCCTTTGCGCGCGGCATGATCCGGGCCACCGAACTGACCCGGTCGGGCAAGCTGGATGAGGCCACCGCGCTGATCCAGTCGCTGATGCAGCCGCAAGCGGAACCCATGGTTGCACAAAGCGACGGCGCGGTGATCGAGGGCAGCTTTGAACGGCTGGGCGAGGCACAGCCGCCACATCCGGTCCCGCAGGCCCACCCGCCGAAAGCGGCGCGCAAGGGGCTGGCGGAAACGTTGCGCACCATTGCGGCGGGCGGGATGCCACAGCGCGGCGTGCCGGTGCCATCATCAACAAGTGCGCCGATGCTGGCGCTGACCCATCGCGGTACGGGGGGCAGCCGCGACTATCGGCTGTATGTTCCGGCGCACAGACCGGCGGGCAAGATGCCCTTGGTCATCATGCTGCACGGCTGCACCCAATCGCCCGAGGATTTTGCGGCGGGCACCGGTATGAATGCCTTGGCCGAGGAATTTGGCCTGCTGGTGGCCTGGCCCGCGCAGCCGCAGGGCGCCAATGCCCAGAAATGCTGGAACTGGTTTCGCCCCGAGGATCAGGGCCGCGACAAGGGCGAACCCGCGCTGCTGGCTGGCATCGTGCGCGATATCCTGCGCGAGTACCCGGCTGATCCTGCCCGCGTCTATATCACCGGCCTGTCGGCAGGCGGGGCGGCGGCGGCCATCATGGCGGCGGCCTATCCCGACCTGTTCGCCGCCGTGGGCGTGCATTCGGGCCTGCCAGTGGGCGCGGCGCGCGACGTACCCTCTGCCTTTGGGGCCATGCGGGTAGGTGCAACTGGGCAGGGGGCAGCACTGGCCGTGCCCGCGATCGTGTTTCACGGGCTGGCTGACAGCACCGTTCACCCCGAAAATGGCGCCGCCGTGATGGCGCAGGCCTTGCAGGGGCGCAAGGGGCTGGCGGAAACCCGCACCAGCGGCACATCGGCACGGGGGCGCACCTATCGGCACACGCGCCACCAAGATGTCATGGGCCGCAGCATGGCCGAGCATTGGGAGATCGAAGGCGCAGGCCATGCCTGGTCTGGCGGCGGGCCGGGCGGCAGCTATACCGACCCAACCGGCCCCGACGCTTCGCGCGAAATGATAAGGTTCTTCCTTCAGCATCGAAGCGCGTAGAACGGTCCTATGCCATGGCATTTCGTTTGGCGTGACCCGCTGTTAGGGTTGCGCGGCAATGATCCGGGAATACCATGTCCTCGAAGACCACACTGAACGCAAAGAACCTTGAAGCGCTTGGTGCGGAACGGTTGGCAGAGCTATTGATCGAGATCAGCACAGGGTCTGCGCTGGCCAAACGGCGGCTGCGACTGGAACTGGCGGGGGCGCAAAGCCCGGATGACGCCGGGCGTGCGGTGGCAAAGCGCCTGATCAGCATAACGCGCTCACGCAGCACCATCTCGTGGAAAAGCCGCAAGACGCTTGTCTTGGATCTGCAAACCCAGCTTGAGGCGATCCGTGACCAGATTGCGCCCGCCGATCCGGCGCAGGCGTTGGATCTGATGTGGCGGTTCCTGCACCTTGCCTCATCCGTGTTTGACCGTTGTGATGACCGCACGGGCACGGTGATCGGCGTGTTTCAACAGGCCAGTGCCGTGCTGGGACAGATTGCCGTGGCCGCCGGAACGCCAACCAAGGGGCTGGTCGATGCGGTGATTTATGCACTGGCCGACAATGGCCATGGGCAGTTTGACGGGCTGATCGGCCATCTTGCGCCCGCACTGGGGGTGGCTGGTCTGGCCCAGTTGAAGGCGCGGCTTGATGCGATGGCGGCCACCCCAGTGCCCATACCGCCACGGGCCGCGTGGAAGGCGGTGGGTTATGGCATCGCGGGCTCGGTCTATGCCCATCAGGTGCAAGACCGCGCCAAAGACAGCATGCTGCGGATGGCGCTGAAGGAACTGGCCGATGCGATGGGCGATGTTGAGGCCTTTGTCTCGCAACACGACAATGCTGCCCGTAGGCAGCCGCAGATCGCGGCTGAGATCGCGCAGCGCCTGCTGGCGGCGAACCGGGCGGAGGAGGCCCTTGCCGCGATTGACAGTGCCGATGTGCATGCGCACGCATGGGCACCAGACGAATGGATTGCGGCACGGCTTCAGGTGCTGGAGGCCTTGGGCCGCACAAAGGACGCGCAGGCCTTTCGGCTGGCGTGTTTTCACCGCAACCTGTCGCCGGTTTACCTGCGGGCCTATCTGCAACGCCTGCCAGACTTTGAGGATATCGAGGCCGAAGATCGGGCGATGGCTTATGCCATGGCCTATCCTGCAGCCCTGCAGGGTCTGGCATTCCTGATCGCCTGGCCCGCGCCAGATCATGCGGCGCGGCTGATCCTGTCGCGGTTGGCCGAGGTGGACGGCAATCACTATGAAATCTTGTCCGTGGTGGCCGAGGCGTTGTCACAGAACCACCCGCTTGCCGCCACGCTGGTCTTGCGCGCCATGATCGATTTTGCGCTGAACGCGGGCAGAGCAGGCCGCTATCCGCACGCCGCACGGCACTTGCAAGAGTGTGCCGTGCTTGCCCAGCAGATCGCAGATTATGGCGGCCATGAAACGCATGCCGCCTATGTCGTCGGCCTGCGCCGTGACCATGCCCGCAAAGCCGGATTCTGGGGCCATCTGGCATAGAGCGACCCGAACATGGTGAAAAACCGGGGCGGCGTGCACAGGCTGGCGCGCCAGTCTGGCGTCAGGCGATGGTCGCCGCCGTTGCAACGCCCGTCTGCGTGCCCATCCCCGGCGGTGCGGCTTTTGCTCGGCTGATCATGATCACGGCAGGACTGCCAATCCCTGCCACCGAACAATCCTGCGCCATGTGCTGCACCGTTGTGTGCAGGCTGCGTTCGGACGGGCGGGATACTTGGCTCGCCACGGTGACCGGCTGGTCGGGCCTGACCCCGGTTGCCACAAGCTGGGCTGCAAGATCGCTGATCTGATGCATGGCCATATAGAACACCAGCGTTGTGCCGGGGCTGGCCACATCGCGCAGGTCTGACATCGACTCTCCCGGACGGCAGGTGGCCGTGGCCAGCACCACCCGGTCTGTCACGCCACGTTCGGTCAGGGGTTGGCACAGGCTGGCGGCGGCTGCGCTGGCGGCGGTGACGCCGGCCACCACCTCGACCGGAATGCCATAACTGCGGGCGGCGCTGATCTCTTCGCACGCACGACCAAAGATCGAAGGATCACCGGATTTCAGCCGCACCACCTGTTTTCCAGCCAACGCCGCGGACAAGATAGCCGCATCAATGCGCGGCTGTGGCCAGCTATTGGCACCGACCTCTTTGCCAACGAAAATGCGCTCTGCCCCGGCGCGGATGAAATCCAGCACGTCGGGTTCAACCAAGCGATCATAAAACACCACATCCGCCTGCCCCAGACAGCGGATGGCGCGCAAGGTCAGCAGGTCTGCCGCGCCGGGGCCAGCACCGACCAGCGTGATGCGGCCGGGTTTGGGGCAAGCGGCAGCGGACACGATCAGAGAGGCATTTTCCAGAAAACTCATTCAGCGGCCTCGCGGTGGCTGTGGCGGTGGATCAGGGCAGCAAGTTCGGGGCGGCATGAGCCGCAGTTGGTGCCAGCCCCCAAGGACGTGCCAAGCGCGGCGACGCTGGGCGCAGGGTGGTTGGCAATGGCCTGCAGAATGGTGTTCAGCCCGATGTTCAGGCAGGCACAGACCATTGGGCCGGGGTCGGGCTGGTCGGCCCCCGGACGCCCGGCAAGGGCACTGTGTTCTGCCTGCCCCAGCAGGCCGGCAAGATGGCCGCGTGCCAGCAGCACAGGGTCAGGCGACACAAAGACCGCACCCAGCAATGCGCCACCTTCGGAAAAGGCAAAGCGGTGCAGGCCCCGCGCACGATCTGACACGGCAGATGATGGCACCGCGCCGCCAAAGAGTGCACTGGCCCATTCGGTCCAATCGGCAGGGGGGCTGGCCCCGGCAAACTCTGCCTGCGTGCCACCCGCAACTGCAGACTTGACCCAGTAGTCGCAGGTCGGGTGCAGATCATGGCGTGAGACGGCAAACCCAAACCATGCTGCGCCAAAGGGGCGAATGGCAATAGGGGTGGATTTGCTGGCCGGCTGGCCAGAAATGGGGTCTGTGATCGCCGCCACAAGCGCATCCACGCGCCCGGAGGGGGCGGTTTCGCCCGTCCAGTGCATGGGGGCGAAAGGGTGGCCTTGGGCAACGCGGTCGCTGACCATGACCCGCAGAATGGCGCGGCCCTGCGGACTGGTCACGCAGGCTAGCATGGCCGGGGCAAGGCCCAGACGCGCCGCGTCCTTGGGATGGATTTCAAGATAGGGCTCGCCCAGATGCTGCGACAGACGAGGGGCCAGACCAGTACGTGTCATCGTATGCCATTGGTCGCGCACGCGCCCGGTGTTCAGGCGGAAGGGAAAGTCAGGGGGTGTGGCGGCGGGCAGGCGGGCCGCGACGGGGATCATCCGGGCACGCCCATCGGGGGTGTGGAACTGCCCGTTGCCAAAAAAACGGCCGCCCTTTTGCGCCGCTTGCGGCCAGACCACAGGCGAAAGCGTGGCATAATCAGCGGCCTGCAGGGCCGAGATATCAAAATCGCTGCCAAGGCGGCCTGCCACACCAGACAGGGCAGCGTATTCGGCAAAGATTTGGGCTGGTTGGGTCCAGCCAAAGCCCGCAAACCCCATGCGTTGCGCCACCTGTGCCAGTTGCCACCAATCGGGCCGGGCCATGCCGGGCGCGGGCATAAAGGCGCGCTGGCGGCTAATCATGCGTTCGGAATTGGTGACGGTGCCATCCTTTTCGCCCCAGCCGGTGGCGGGCAACAGCACGTGCGCCAGCCGTGCCGTATCGGTGTTGGGCCAGATGTCACTGACGACCACAAAATCGCAGGCGGCAATGGCGCGGGCAACCCGGTCGGCATCGGGCATCGAAACGGCGGGGTTGGTGTGGAGCACCCACAGCGCCTTGATCTGCCCCGTTTCCACCGCGCGGAACATGTCGACCGCCTTATGCCCCGGTTTGTCAGCCATGGTGGGGCTGGCCCAAAAGCCCTGCACGGCGGCGCGGTGGGCGGGATTTTCAAGTTCCAGATGGCAGGCCAGCATGTTTGAAAGCCCGCCCACCTCGCGCCCGCCCATGGCATTGGGCTGGCCGGTCACGCTGAACGGCCCCATGCCGGGGCGGCCGATGCGGCCGGTGGCAAGGTGGCAGTTCAGGATGGCATTCACCTTATCGGTGCCGGAGTCAGACTGGTTGATGCCTTGGGAATAGACGGTCACCACCTGTTCGCTGCCCGCCCACAGGGCCAGAAACTGCGCCAAATCGACGGCGGAAATGCCGGTATCGGCAGGCATGCTGGCGCGTGCGGCCAGCACTGCGGCATCCAGTCCAGAGACATGGGGCAGAAAGCCTGCGTTCAGGTGGCCGTGATCGGCCAGATGGCACAGCAACAGATTGAACAGATGCGCATCGGCCCCGGCTGCCAGCGCCAGATGCAGATCGGCCCCTTCGCAAGTGGCCGTGCGGCGGGGATCGATGACGATGATTTTCGTTCCCCGCGCCGCCTTGGCCGCCATGAGCCGCTGGTGCAGCACCGGGTGGCACCACGCAAGGTTGCTGCCCACCAGCACCACCAGATCGGCCAGTTCCAGATCCTGATACTGGCCCGGCACGGTATCCGTGCCAAAGGCGCGGCGGTGGCCCGCAACGGATGACGCCATGCAAAGCCGCGAATTGGTGTCGATATTGGCGCTGCCAATAAAGCCCTTCATCAGCTTGTTGGCCACATAGTAATCTTCGGTCAGCAACTGGCCCGAGACATACAGCGCCACGGACTCCGGCCCGTGCGCGGCGATGGTTTCGGCAAAGCGTGTGACAACCAGATCAAGCGCTGCGTCCCAGCTGGCATCGGCCCCATGGATACGCGGGGACAGAAGCCGCCCCCTCGTTGCCAGCGTCTCGCCCAAGGCGGCCCCCTTGACGCAGAGCCGCCCAAGGTTGGCGGGGTGATCAGGGTCGCCCTTTATGGCAACGCCGCCCTTGCCGTCCGCACGTGCCAACACGCCGCAGCCCACCCCACAATAAGGGCAGGTGGTCCGCACCTCCCCTCCCCCCTGTGGGGAGGGGAGGGGGGTGGGTGGCGCGCCCTTCATGCCGCAGACCGACGCGCCAGAAACGCTGCATCCAGCAGCACACGCCCGCCCTCGGCCCGCACGGCATAGGTCTGCACCTGCCAGTCATCCGCCCCGGTGGCCCGACCCGAGTTCAGGTCAAACACCGCAGCATGCAGGGGACAGGTCACAGATGTGCCGTGCACGATGCCTTCGGACAATGGCCCGCCCTTGTGGGGGCAGCGATCTTGCAGCGCAAAGACCTGATCATCGGCAGTGCGGAACACCGCGATGCAACCTGTGGCGGTTTTCACCACGCGCGCCCCTTGGCGGGGGATGTCGACGAGTGCGGCGATGTCGATGAAATCGGTCATTCTGCGGCCCTCAGCGTCAGGTCGGCGATGGGGGCCCATTGGGCAGGCTGGGCCGCATGTTCTGCCCATGGGTCAACCTGATAGACCGACTGCGACAGCATGAAGCGGTCATAAAGCGCGCGGCGGTTGGCGGGGTCTTCGATCTGTGCACGGCACCAGTCCAGCCCCACCTTGGCCACCCATTTATAGATGCGGTGCAGGTACCGCGCGTTTTCGCGGTAAAGCTGGGTAAAGGCGGCAATCACCTCCATCACCTCGGGCTCGGTCGTGGCCTTGTACAGGAACTCGGTTTCTTTGACGTCCATACCGGCGGCACCGGCCACGCTGATCTCGTACCCGCTGTCCACACAGACAACGCCGATGTCTTTGCACGTTGCCTCGGCGCAGTTTCTTGGGCAGCCGGAGACGCCAAGTTTCACTTTGGCAGGCGTCCATGACCCCCAGAGCAGCTTTTCCAGCCTGATCCCAAGCCCCGTGCTGTCTTGGGTGCCAAAGCGGCAAAACTCGGTCCCTACGCAGGTTTTTACGGTGCGCAGACCCTTGGCATAGGCGTGGCCCGACACCATCCCGGCAGCGTTGAAATCAGACCAGATGGCGGGCAGGTCTTCTTTGCGAACGCCCAGCAGGTCGATCCGCTGGCCGCCTGTCACTTTGATCATCGGCACGTTGTATTTGTCGGCGGCATCGGCAATGGCGCGCAATTCGGCCGGGTTCGTCACGCCGCCCCACATACGCGGCACAACGGAATAAGTGCCGTCCTTCTGAATGTTTGCGTGATTGCGTTCGTTCACGAAACGCGACTGGCGGTCATCAACATAATCTGTGGGCCAATCGGCAATCAGGTAATAGTTCAGCGCCGGACGGCACGAGGCGCAGCCGCCCACCGTTTTCCAGCCCAAGTCCTGCATCACCGCCGGAATGGATTTCAGCCCCATCGACTTGATCAGCCGCCGCACATCTTCATGCGTGTGGTCGGTGCATTTGCACATGGGCGGGTTGGCATTGGCGGTAAAGCTGTCCCCCAGCGTCAGCGCCATGATCTGTTCCACAAGGCCCGTGCAGGTGCCGCAACTGGCACTCGCCTTGGTCACAGTGCGCACCTGATCGAGGGTATCGGCCCCAGCGGTGATCGCATCCACAATTCGGCCTTTGCAGATGCCGTTACAGCCACAAATCTCCGCCTCAGGCGGCAAGGCTGCAACGGCTGCCAAAGGGTTTGCGGAAGCGCCCCCCTGAAACGCCGGGCCAAAGATCAGCGTATCGCGCATGCCGGATACGCTTTTGCCCTGCTTGATCAGGTCAAAGAACCACGCGCCATCGGCGGTATCGCCATACATGACCGCTCCCAGCAGACAATCACCTTCAAGGATCAGCCGCTTGTAAACGCCGCGCCCCGGATCGCGGAACACGATATCCTCGCGCCCCGGCGCATCGGCGAAATCGCCTGCGCTGAACAGGTCAACACCCGTGACCTTTAGCTTTGTCGCGGTCTGCACAGGTTGGAAGGCGGCCTCCTGCCCAAGCAATGTGGCGGCCAACACCCGTGCCTGGTCATAAAGCGGCGCAACTAGGCCAAAGAGTTGCTTGTCATGTTCCACACATTCCCCGAGCGCAAAGATCGCCGGGTCAGATGTGCGCATCTGGTCATTCACAGTGATGCCACGCCCCACGTCCAGATGCGCGTCATTGGCAAGCCGCACTTCGGGGCGGATGCCGACAGCCATGCAGACCAGATCGGCGGGATAGACCGTGCCATCCTCCAGCACCACGGCTTCAACCCGGTCCGTGCCAAGGATGGCTTTGGTGGCCCCCTTGCAGTGCACGCGGATGCCGCGCGCCTCCAGATCCTTTTGCAGCAGATAGCCTGCGGCAGGGTCAAGCTGGCGTTCCATCAGGTGACCCATCAGGTGAATCACCGTCACTTCGGCCCCGCGTGCGGCCATGCCAGCGGCGGCCTCCAGCCCCAGCAGGCCACCACCGATGACCACCGCCTTGGCGCCGGGGCGGCTGGCGGCAATCATGGCGTTGGTATCTTCCAGATCACGATAGGTGCAGACGCCTTTCAGATCACGTCCCGGCACCGGAATGATGAACGGGGCCGACCCCGTGGCAATAACCAGCGCGTCGTAGGGCACCCCGCCTGCGTTGGAATAGACCACCTTACTGGTGCGGTCGATCCGCACCACGGGTTCGCCAAAGCGGCAATCAACGCCCTGCGCGGCATACCAGTCGGCGCCATGCGTGACGATCTGGTCATAGGTCTTTTCGCCCGACAGCACCGGCGACAGCATCAGCCGGTTATAGTTGCCGCGCGGTTCGGCGTTGAACAGCGTCACATCAAAGGTGCCACCCGCGTCGAAGATATGCTCCAGCATCCGGCCCGAGGCCATGCCCGCGCCGATCACAACAAGTTTCTGTTTCATTTGATCTACTCCGCCGCTTCGACGAAACGGTGACGTTCATACAAGAACCGCAGCACCGCTTCGCGGGCGCGGACGTAATCGGGGTGGCTGGCAAGGGCGATGCGGTCACGCGGGCGGGGAATGGCCACGGGCAGCACATCGCCGATTGTGGCGGCGGGGCCATTGGTCATCATCACGATGCGGTCGGCCAGAAGGACCGCCTCATCAACATCATGGGTGATCATGATCATGGTGTTGCCCAGCCGGGCATGAATATCCATTACCGCGTCTTGCAGGTGCGCCCGGGTCAGCGCATCCAGCGCGCCAAAGGGTTCGTCCAGCAGCAGGATCTTCGGCTCCATCGCCAAAGCGCGCGCAATGCCCACCCGCTGCCGCATGCCGCCCGAAATCTCGCCGGGGCGCTTGTCGGAAGCATGGGTCATCTGCACCAGATCAAGGTTCTGCATGATCCAGTCATGGCGCTCTGCCTTGGTCTTTTTCGACCCGAACACCTTTGAAACGGCCAGTTTCACGTTGTCATAGACGCTGAGCCAAGGCAGCAGGCTGTGGTTTTGAAACACCACGGCGCGGTCAGGGCCGGGCGCATTCACCTCGCGCCCCTCCAGCTTGATGGCGCCCGTCGTCACCACGGTCAGCCCCGCAATCAGGTTCAGCAGGGTCGATTTCCCGCAGCCCGAATGGCCGATGATCGACACGAATTCACCCTTGTCGATGGTCAGACGAATGTCGGCCAATACCTCGGTCGTCTTGGGGCCTTTGGAGTAGCTTTTGAACACGCGGTCGATTTTCAGATAGCTTTGATCCATGGTCCCTACTCCGTTGTGCCGCGCGACACGACGCGCCCGATCCAGCCGACCAGACGGTCCAGCACAAAGCCGGTCAGGCCGATGTAGACCAGCGCCACGATGATGTCGGTCAGCCTGCTGCTGTTCCACGCGTCCCAGATGAAGAACCCGATGCCGACGCCACCGGTCAGCATTTCCGCCGCAACGATGGCCAGCCATGACAGGCCCACCCCGATGCGCAGGCCGGAAAAGATGTAAGGTGCGGCACTTGGCACCATGATCTTGAAGAAAAACTCGATCTGGTTCAGGCGCAGGACGGCGGCGACGTTGCGGTAGTCTTGCGGAATCGCGCGCACGCCAGCGGCGGTGTTGATGATGATGGGCCAGATGGCGGTGATGAAGATCACGAAGATGGCGCTTGGCCCGCTATCCATGAAGGCGGCCAGCGAAATGGGCAACCACGCCAGCGGCGGCACGGTGCGCAAGACCTGAAAGATCGGGTCAAAGCCGCGCATCATCAGCGCCGATTGCCCAAGGATCGCCCCCACCAGCACGCCGACGACGGCCGCCAGACCAAAGCCATAAGCGACCCGCTCTAGCGAGGTCAGCACCCGCCAGCCAAGGCCAATGTCCTGTGTGCCATAGACAAAGAATGGGCTGGTGATCAGTTCGCGGCTTTGCTCCCACACGTCGGTGGGCGCAGGCAGCCCTGAACCCGCGCCCGAAAACGCGATCTGCCAGATCAGCAAAAGCACGCCCAGCACCACCACCGGCGGGGCCACGCTTTCGCCCAGAACGCGGCCAAGGCCAGCTATCCACTGCGGGCGTTTGGCTACCACCGGAAGAGCCAGAACCTGTGCGGCTGGTTTGGGCGCAGGGGATGGCGCGGGTTTCAGGACCGTCACGTTCATCACGGACCCCCTTATGCCATGGCCTTGATCGACAGGCTGTCGAGATAGGCATCCGGGTTGGCCGGATCGAAGGTCTTGCCATCAAAGAATGTCTCGACCCCGCGGCTGTCGCCAAAGCCTGCCGTATCAAGGCCCAAGCCCGCCGCCGCCTGCAGCCACAGGTCGCTGCGGTTGGTGGAGTCGACCAGCGCTTTGGTGTCCAGATCGCCACCAAAGGTGCCCCAGCGCTTGTTCTCTGTGACAAACCAGGTATCCAGCGATTTCCAAGGGAAAGACGTTTCGCCCTTGGCGCCCCAGAACTTCATCGCAAGCTTGGGGTCCGAAACGGTGCGCCCGTTGCCATAGTTGATGTCGCCCTTGATGCGGCCGATGATGTCCTTGACCGGCACGTTATACCATTGCCGCTTGCCCACGATTTCGGCCATCTCGTCCTTGTTGGCGGCATCATCGCACCACATCTGCGCCTCCATCACCGCCATCATCAGGGCAACGGTGGCATTTGGGTTGGCATCGACCCAGTCGGCCCGCATACCCAGCACCTTTTCGGGGTGGTTGGACCAGACTTCGCCGGTGGTGGCGGCGGTAAAGCCGATGCCCTGATTGACCAATTGCTCATTCCACGGCTCGCCCACGCAGAAGGCCTCCATGTTGCCGACCTTCATGTTGGCCACCATCTGCGGCGGTGGCACCACGATCATGTCAACGTCCGTGGTCGGATCAATGCCGCCCGCGGCCAGCCAGTAGCGCATCCACAGATCATGCGTCCCACCGGGGAAGGTGATGGCAACCGGCACCTCGGCCCCCGCGGCGCGCTTGGCGGCAAAAGCGTCTTTCAGCGGGGCCGCACTCAGACCAACGCCAGTATCGGCATAAGACTGGGCGACCGAGATACCTTGGCACTGATCGTTCAGGTTCAGCAGCGTATACATCGGTAGTGGTTGATTGTTCTGCATCACCTTGCCAGTGGCATAAAGATGTACCTTGGGCCGCAGGATATGGCCGCCATCAATGCCGCCCGCAGCTGACCCAAGCGCCATGTTGTCGCGTGTGGCGCCCCAGCTGGCCTGCTTTTCCACCAGCACATCGGGCATGCCATGCTTGGCAAAAAGTCCTTTTTCCAGCGCGATGATCAGGGGCGCGCTATCGGTCAGCGCGATATAGCCCAGCTTGGCGCCCGTCACTTCCGGCGTGGCGGTGGCGGCCCAAGCGCCACCGGGCAGAGCGATGCGGGCGGCGGCGACGGTGGCAGCAATGCCAAGACCGGATTTCAGAAAGCTGCGGCGGGTGGAGCGGATCAGGGTCATGCGGACGGTTCCTCTGGCTGTGAGCCCCGCAGCATCGGGCGGGGCGGGGCATCGGCTGAACAGCAAAAAGCCGCCTCAACCTTGGCCCAAAGGGCACAGGAGGGGCGGCGTCATTGCCAAATCGGGGGACCGCATCTTTGCGGAAAGTTTGTATCAGGAAGCGCCATTGCCTCACCGATGCCTTCAGCGTGCCGCGTCCGGGGCCACTGTGCAAGCGCGGCATGGCATCTTTGCGGCAGCAGCATAGCCTTTCCGCAGCAAGGCGGGGTGTTGCCGAAATTATCAGCGCGCCGCGAACGCCGGATCAAAGGTTTCGCCATCAAAAAAGGCATCTGGCCCCAGAATCATCTGCCCCATTTCCGATGCAACGGCCGTAGCATG
This sequence comes from Rhodobacter sp., assembly GCA_027484145.1. Classification (GTDB taxonomy): domain Bacteria; phylum Pseudomonadota; class Alphaproteobacteria; order Rhodobacterales; family Rhodobacteraceae; genus Pseudotabrizicola. The sequence continues at coordinate 37,385 of JAIXUH010000005.1, read as the reverse complement.
CACCATCGACCCCTCGATCCGGGACGAAGCGCCGGGCAGGTCCGCCCCGGCCTGACGCAGGTGCTGGCGATAAAGGTCCGTGCGAAAACAACCCATCGCCTGTTCCATCGCCCAGTCCACATTCAGCCCGTGCCGCAGCGCGATTCGTTGCGCCAGCAAAGCGGCCAGACTGCGCCACGGGAAATTCGCCGCCCCGTCGTGAAAGCGGATAAAGCCGGAAAAATGCCGGACCTCGCCTGCCGCAGTGACATGCAGACGGCCTAGAAGGCCGCGCTCGCTCAGTTCCGGGGGCAGGTTCAGGTAGTCGGGCCGCGACAGGATTTCCGCCGCCGTGCTACGGTTGTCGGCTTGGTCCAGCCAGCGGCAGGCGCGCCAGATGGCCCGCATCATGCGCCCGGTCTCGTCGGGCCGCGCCTCAGTAAAGTCGCGGGTCAACACCAGCCCCTTTTCGGGCGGCGAGGCCCAGATCGACCGCCCCGCCAGCACCAGTGCCCCCACACCGCGTTCAACGGCATAAGAGGCCCAAGGTTCGCCCACGCAGAAGGCGTCAACCTCGCCCACCGCCAGTGCATCGGCCATCAGCGGCGGCGGCACGGTATGAATAGACACGCCTGCGCCAAGGTCGGTTCCGGCCAACCAGCGCAGCACCAGTTCGGCCTGTGTTGAAAACGGGAACGGCACACCCACCCGCAAACGCCCGCCTGCCACCGCCTGCAGCGCCGCGCGCGCCGCCAAAGGGTCGCCAAAGCCAAAGCCATGGCCCTGTGCGCGCATCGCATCGGCAAGGGCCGCGCTGACCACAATCGCCTGCCCCCCGACGGACAAGACCATCGCCAGATCAAAGCGCGGATAGGCCGGGCCCAGCCCCAGTGCCTGCGCGATAGGCAGGGGCACAAGCATATGCGCGGCATCAATGCTGCCCATACCCAGCATGTCGCGGCATTGTGCCCAGCTTTGCAGGCGGATCAGATCAAAGCGCAGTCCTTCTTCGGCATCAAAGCCCAGCTCGCGCGCCACGATCAGGGGGGCGGCGTCGATCAGCGGCACATAGCCAAGGCGCAGGGGGGCAAGGCTCATGTCAGCAATCCCGCCGCCATCACCAGTTGCTGCGCGATGTCAGCCACCCGCCGTTTCTGGTCCATCGCCGTTTTGCGCAACAGGGCATAGGCGGCTTCTTCATCAATGCCGCGGGCCTTCATCAAAATGGCCTTGGCGCGGTCAATGATCTTGCGTTCCTCCAAGGCGGCCTTGGTGGCGGCCAGTTCGGCGCGCATTTTCTGGAACATGTGAAACCGCGCAATCGCGGCATCAAGGATCGGCTTGATCCGTTCGGGCTGCAGTCCATCGACAACATAGGCTGACACTCCGGCCTCGATCGCGGCGCGGGTCAGGTGTTCATCAGACCTGTCCACGAACATGGCCACGGGGCGTTCCATCGGACCTGACACCAGCGCCAATTCTTCCAGCACGTCGCGCGACGGGTCCGCCACATCGATCAGCACGATATCAGGCTTTTGTTCGGCGATACGGCGGGCAAGGCCGGTTTCTTCGGCAATCACGGTGATGGCATGGTCGCCTGAAGCCATCAGCCCATCGACAATGCGCAAGGCGCGCTCCCGATCACGCTCGACCACGATGATAGACAGACGTGCCATGCCGATGCCCCTGCAACTTCAGCCGGGTTTTCAGGATTTGCGGCCAAGGCAAACCCTTCATCCCGCTTCCGCAACGCCCCCCATCGAAGATGGCGGTATAGTAGGCACAGGTGCAGGTTCTGATTATTTTTTCAGCAGCATGCGACTTTGCCATGGGTGCAGCGCAGGAACCACAGGTTGACGGCGGGCGGAGGGCAAAGCGGCGATGACGTTATCTTTCGGCGTGACGCAGCGGCGCGTATCGGCACAGCCGATTTCCCTATGTGATCGCCATAAAATCTTCATTATGAAACCTGAGGGTGAGTCGGGGGGAGCATTGCAATCCAAAGTCTTAGCTGGGTGCGGCAGGATCGGCATCTTTGCGTTCCAGAACCGAAAGGGCTGCCATGCCACATGTCCTGATCGTTGATGATGACGACCTTGTTCGTGAGGTTGGATATCAGATGCTGCTGAAGCTGGGTCATACGGTGCAAGCCGCCAGCGACGGGCGCCAAGCGCTGGAAATCCTGCGAACGCAGGCCAGTTTCGATTTTCTCTTTTCCGATGTGATGATGCCGGGCGGGATGAACGGGGTGGAACTGGCAAAGGCGGCGGCTGACCTGCGGCCAAGCCTAAAGATCATTCTGGTGACAGGAAACATGGATACCGCTCTGATGCAGGGAGAAGTGCTTCCAAACGTTTTTGCCATTCTGCCCAAGCCCTATCGAAAGCAGCAACTGGCTGATCTGATCGCAGGTTAAGTCGTTGTCAAGAAAAGAAAAATTCTGGTGGGGGCGGAGCGAATTTCTGCCTTGATGTCTGCCCCGAAACATTTAACTTTATGGCCAGAGTGTCGTAGTGAGTGCCTTGGTCAGTCAAGATCAATGCGCTGCGACCAGCGCCCTGTTCTTTTCGCGGGTAAAGGGCGACAATATGACGGTGGACGACCGGATCTTCCTTTCGCATCCAGACCCGATGTGGATTTACGACCTCGAAACCCTGCGGTTTCTTGAGGTCAATGAAGCCGCGGTCGGCAAGTATGGCTATTCCCGCGACGAATTTCTGGCCATGACCATTGCCGATATCCGGCCTGCGGCGGACCGTGACGCGCTGTTGAAAAGCGTGGCGGCGGTGACAGGTGCCAACACCTCGGGACCGTGGCGGCACTGCCTAAAGTCGGGCGAAGTGATTTACGTCGATATCAGCGGCAACACGATTGACCATCTGGGGCGGCGGGCCGAACTGGTTGCGGCGCGCGATGTGTCGCGGTTGGTCAAGGCCGAACAGGCAGCCCACCAGGCGTTAAGCCGTGAGCAAAGCGCCCGCGCCGCAAGCGACGCCCTCGCCTTTCAGTTTCAGCGCATGTTTGACTCGGTTCCCGGCTTGTTTGTGGTTTACGAACCCGAGGGCCAGAACGTGATCGCTGTCAGCGAGGCCTATCTGGCCGCCGTTGGCCTGACGCGGGCGCACGTGGTTGGCCACAGCCTGTTCAACGCTTTGCCACCGCCGCTGGATGCGGCCTTCCGGGCCAAGCTGATGGCCTCGTGCCAGCGGGTTCTGGTGCAGGGGATCGCGGATGATCTGGACGTGCACGAATTTGTCCTGCCATCGGACACGGCGGGCGAAGGTGGACTGCGCAGGCTTTGGGCCATGTCCAATATGCCGGTCACCGCGCCGGACGGCAGGCTGCTGCACCTGATGCTGAAATTCCAGGATCTGACCGAGGCCTTGGGCGAAGCAGCCGATGGCCGCAGTGCAGCAAAGGGCCTGCAGGTCGATCTGGCGGCGGTGACGGCCACGCTGAAAACCGACAACATGCGGTTGACGGAACTGGCCACCCGGATGCGCTCCGCGCAGCGCCTGCTGAATATCGGGACGTGGGATTTCATCTATGCCGAAAACAGGCTGATCTGGTCGGACACTGTCTATGACATGTATGGCGTAGCCGACAGAACCACACCCATCTCGTTTGACGACTATGTCAGCTTTGTTCATCCCGATGACCGCGACTCGATGCAGGCGCATTTTGCGGCCTTTGCTGCGTCGGACAGCAAGGATTTCGCCTTTGCCCACCAGATCCTGCACCCGGATGGCCGGATCGTGCATGTTCACGGCGTCGGCGAAAAGGTCGAAACGGCGGCGGGGGCGGTTCTGACGGGCGTCGTCCAGAACGTGACCGAACATATCGAGGCGGCGCGCGCCCTTGCCCGGACCAAACGCCTGCTGGAGATTGCCGGCACTTCCGCCAAATTCGGGGCGTGGCGCTATGATGTCTTGGCCAACCATATCGAATGGTCGCCGCAGACGGCGCTTATTCACGATGAACCCGAGGGATTTTCGGCAGGCGTGTCTGACGGCATCGCCTATTACGCCCCCGAATACCGAGATCAGATTTCCGCCCTGTTTCAGGATTGCCTGACGCATGGCGTGCCGTTTTCGGGCACGTTCGAGATCATCACCGCCAAGCTGCGCAGAATATGGGTGCGCTCGACCGGCGAAGCAGAGCGGGACGAAACCGGGCGCATCATTGCGGTTCAGGGGTCGTTTCAGGACATTACTGAACTGATGAACATCCGCCAAAAGGCGGCAGAGTCCGAAAAACTGCTGGAACTGGCGGGGCGGGCGGTCAAGCTGGGTGGCTGGCGCGTAAACCTGTTGGATCAGACCGTGTTCTGGACCGATGGCATTGCCGCCATTCACGAAGAGCCGCCCGGAACCGTTCCCACCTTTGAAGGCGGGATCGACTATTTCGCGCCCGAAGACCGCGACGATGCCCGCGCCGCGTTTCAGGCCTGTGCTCTGCAGGGCATTCCGTTCGACAACGTGCGCGAGGTGATTACAGCCAAGGGCAACCGCATCAAGGTGCGCTCGCTGGGAGAACCGGTGCGCGATGCATCTGGCCGGATCATTGCCGTTGAAGGCGCGATGCAGGACATCTCGGAACTAACGGCAGCGCGGCAACAGGCCGATGCGCTGAGCATGCGCCTTGCCCAGACACTGGAAAGCATCGGCGATGCGTTCCTGATGATTGATCGGGACTGGCGCTATACTTACGTCAACGGCCCCGCGGCGACCCTGCTGCGCACGACCAAGGAAAACATGCTAGGGCGCACGATTTTCGAGGCCTTTCCCGACCTTGCCGGATCCGTTTTCGAAGCGCAGTTCAGAACGGCCATGCAAACGGGCACCACGGTGCGCTTTCAACATGCCTTCGCGCCGCTGGAGGCGACCTTCCGCATTCATGCCCACCCCACGCCCGATGGCCTTGCCATCTATTTTTCCGACGTATCAGAAGAACTGCGCCGCGACGAGCAGTTGCGCCTGTCCGAGGCGCGGTTCCGGCTCATCACCTTGGCCACCGGCACGGCCCTATGGGAATGGGATATCCTTGGCAACAAGGACTGGTGGAGCGACGGTCTGACCGAGGTGTTCGGCCACACGCCCGACCCCGAAGGCGTCACGCCAAGTGTCTGGCGGTCCAGTATTCATGCCGACGATCTGGCGCGCGTGGATGCCGCCATCGAGAGGCTTTTGTCGGGCGAGACCGAGCTTTTGCACGAACGCTATCGTTTTCGCCGGGCCGATGGCACATGGGCCCATGTCGAGGACCGCGCGATTGCGATCCGCGATGGTGCGGGGCCTGCGATCCGCGTCTTGGGCAGCATGACCGACATTTCGGTTGAGCTGAAACTGGAGGAACGGCTGCGCCAATCGCAAAAGCTGGAGGCGATTGGCCAGCTGACGGGCGGCGTTGCCCATGATTTCAACAACTTGCTGACCGTCATCATCGGCAACATGGAAATGCTGCAATCTGATCTGGAAGAAGGCCACCCGCTGCGCCCCTTTGTCAGCATGAGCATCAAGGCCGCCGACCGCGCGGCCGACCTGACCAGCCGTCTGCTGGCCTTTTCGCGCAAACAGGCCCTGTTGCCGGCGGTGCTGGATATCAATCAGGCGATCCTTGGCATCGAGAACATGCTGCGCCGCACCCTTGGCGAAAACATCTTCATCAAGGTGTTGCCGCAAAGGGGCCTGTGGCGGACCGAGGTTGACGAAGGTCAGCTGGAAGCGGCCATTCTGAACCTTGCCATTAACTCGCGCGACGCAATGCCCGAAGGCGGGGCACTCACGATCGAGACGGCAAATGTTTCGCTGGACCATGCCTATGTCGCCACCGAACCGGATGTGCAGGCTGGCGATTATGTCGTGATCACCATCAGCGACTCCGGCCATGGCATCGCGCGTGACCAGATTGACCGCGTGTTCGAACCGTTCTTCACCACCAAGGCCGTTGGCAAGGGCACCGGGCTGGGGCTCAGCATGGTGTATGGCTTCGTCAAGCAGACAGGCGGGCATATCCGGGTCTATTCCGAGCCGGGCGAAGGCACGACCTTCCGGCTGTATTTCCCGCGGTTCAGCGGCGACATTCCCACAAAACCAAGCCGCCCGGACAGTGTTCAACCCGCGATAGGGCAGGAAACCATTCTGGTGGTCGAAGATGACATGCTGATCCTTGACCAGTTGTCGTCACAACTGACGGGTCTGGGATACAAGGTGCTGACCGCCAGCGAGGGAGAGCCCGCATTGGCCATTCTTCGCGCGCGTGCGGATGTCGATCTTTTATTCACCGATGTCATGCTGCCGGGCGGGATGAACGGGCGGCAGGTTGCGGATGAAGCACAGCGCATCCGGCCGGGGCTGAAAGTGCTTTACACCTCGGGCTATTCGGAAAACGCCATCATCCACCATGGTCGGCTGGATCAGGGTGTAGAACTGCTGAGCAAACCCTATCGCCGCGCCGAACTTGCCGTAAAGATCCGCAAGGTTCTCGACAGTTAGGCCCAAACATCACAGGCTTGGTGACGCTGTTCTGGTGACGTCTTGTTCGACACGACATTCCTGTTGTTCACCCAAGGATCATCCCGGCACATGACAGCAACACGCCGCCACAACCTGCAGACCCTTGGCCAATCCGGCCCGCTGATGATCTTTGCCCATGGGTTTGGCTGTGACCAGAATATGTGGCGCTTTGTCGCCCCGCAGTTTGCCAACGACTTCCGCGTCGCGCTGTTTGACCATGTGGGCGCGGGCAAGTCTGACCTTGGGGCATGGTCAGCCGAGAAATACCAGACGCTGCAAGGCTATGCCGATGACGTGATCGAGATCTTGCGGGAACTGTCGCTTGGCCCTGCCGTGTTTGTGGGCCATTCGGTCAGTGCGATGATCGGCGTGATCGCGGCCCGCAGCGCCCCGGACCTGTTCAGCCACCTTGTGCTGGTCGGGCCTTCGCCACGCTATATCGACGATCAGGAGTATGTGGGCGGCTTCAGCGCCGACCAGATCGAAGAGATGCTGGATTTTCTGGACAACAATCATATGGGATGGTCGGCGGCGATGGCCCCCGTGATCATGGGCAACCCGGATCAACCCGATCTGGCCGAAGAATTGACCAACAGCTTTTGCCGGACAGACCCAGATATTGCGCGGCACTTTGCCCGCACGACGTTTACGTCGGACAACCGCGCCGATCTTGCGCATGTCACGGTGCCCACGCTGATCCTGCAATGTCGCGAAGACATCATTGCCCCGGCCGCTGTGGGGGCCTTCGTGCAAAAGGCCATCGCGGGCAGCGTTCTGGTGACGCTTGATGCCACGGGCCATTGCCCGAATCTGAGTGCTCCCCACGCAACGGCGGCAGCCATCCGCCGTTTTCTGCAGGTCTGACATGAACCCCGAGTCCGGCGAGATGGGCGTCAGTTTATCCGAGTTGGCGGATCTTTATGATCACGCGCCCTGCGGATACTTGTCGCTGGCCCCGGATGCGCATATTGAACGCGTGAATGCCACCTTTCTGGCGTGGACAGGGCATGCCGAGTCCGATCTGGTGGGTCGGCCGTTTCAAAGCCTGCTGACGCTGCCGGGAAAGATCTATTTCGAGACACATTTTGCCCCCTTGCTGCGGCTTCAGGGGTTTTTCCATGAGGTGGCGCTTGATCTGACCGGGCGCGATGGCCAGAAAATCCCTGTGCTGGTGAATGCCATGGAACGGCACAGGGCCGATGGTGGTGTCCGGTCGATCCGGATGACTGTGTTCAACGCGACGGACCGCCGCCGCTATGAACGCGATCTGCTGACCGCACGGAATGAGTTGACGGCTGCAAACCGTGATCTTCGGGCCGCCAATGACCTGTTGGCGCAGACCAACCAGCAGCTTGACCGCACGAACAGCGAATTGCACGCGCTGTACGACACGCTTCCGGTCGGTATCTTCCGATCTGATCCCACGGGCATGATCGTGCAATCCAGCCAAAGGTTCTGCAAGATGCTGGGCGTGACACTGGCGAAGGATTGGGCCAACGCCATTGCTGCCGAAGATCGTGCAGAGGTGATGTCGCACTGGATGACTGCGGTCACGAACCGGGTGGCGTTCACCCATCGCTTTGACCTGCAGGACGACGCCACGGGGCAACGATATCTGGACATGAAGGCCGTGCCGATTGTAACGGCGGCGGGCGAGGCGGCTTTGACCGGCGTTCTGTCTGATGTCACGGATGAGGTGCGCGGCGAAGCACAGATGCGGCAGATTGAACGGCTGGCGGCGGCGCGGCAGTTGACCGGTGGCATGGCGCACAACCTGAACAACATTCTGACCGTCATCATGGGCAATCTGGAGGGTCTTGAAGATGACCTGTCCGACAGGCCCGACCGCCAAAGGGCGTTGGACACAAGCCTGAAGGCGACCGAACGCGCCGCGGCGCTGGTATCGCGGCTTTTGGTCTATGCCGGTTACAGCAGCATTGCACGTTCAGGCAGCATTGCGGTGGATTCCGCCTTGCGCGGCATCGCGGCCGACCTGACCGGGCACAACGGGCGCACCCATCCCATCGTGCTAGACCTTCAGGCGCCGGATGCGGTGATCGACCTTGATCGCGCGATGCTGGCAGATGCCGTCCGCGAACTGGTGCTGAATGCCGCAGGGGCGCAGCCTGCCGGGGGTGCCATCCGCCTGTCCACCCGTGTGATCACGGCAAACGGGCCGCCCGACCACCCGGTTGTCATTGTGTCTGTCGAAGATCAGGGCGTAGGGATGGACAAAGCCACCTTGGCAAAGGCGCGCGATCCGTTCTTTACCCTGCACGAGGTTGGCCGTGGGGTCGGGCTTGGCCTCAGTCTGGTCGATGGTGTCTGCCGGATCGCGGGCGGCGAGTTGCGGCTGACCAGCCTGCCGGGCAAGGGAACCACGGCGGAAATGCACATTCCCGTGCTGCCCTAAGGGGCCCAGCGTCCACGCGGCGTTTCATCAGGGCTCTCTCAGACCAGCCATATCTCCAGCCGACCCTGCGCCATGGCTTTGGGCAAGGTCAGCTTGCCGCCAACAACCCCCACATCCGCCGCATTCAGTCTGGCCCTTGCAATGACATGGCCGGTCTGGTTCGGGTTGTGGATCGTCACGTCACAGCGGGCCGCACCATGGCCGATGCTGGCGGTGATCTGTGGCCATGCCTTGGGAAAGCACGGATCAAGGACAAGGTTCGCCCCGGCCTGCGTCAGACCCAAAAGCCCCTCGATCCCGGCGCGATACATCCATGCGGCGGACCCGGTATACCACGTCCAGCCGCCGCGCCCCTCATGCGGGGGGGTGGCGTAAACGTCGGCGGCAATGACATAGGGTTCCACCTTGTAGCGCAGGGCTTCCTGCGGCGTCAGCGCATGGTTGATCGGGTTGATCAGGGCAAACAGCGCCTGTGCGCCATCACCATCGCCCAGGCGCGCCTTGGCCAGAATCGCCCACATGGCCGCATGACTGTATTGGCCGCCGTTTTCCCGCAGGCCCGGCGGATAGCCCTTGATATAGCCGGGGTCCTGCGGGCTGTGGTCAAAGGGCGGGGTGAACAGCAGGCAAAGACCCGATGCCGGGCGGATCAGCCTTTCGCTCAGCGACCCCATCGCCATGGTGGCGCGCGCGGGATCAGCAGCCCCGGACAACACGGCCCAAGACTGGGCGATGCTGTCGATCTGGCATTCGGCTGAGGCAGATGCGCCAAGCCGGGTGCCATCATCATAGGTGCCGCGCTGATACCATGCGCCATCCCATGCCGTCTGTTCGATGGCCTGCGCCACAGCATCCGCATGGGCCAGCCATCGGGCCGCGCGGGCCGGATCGCGCGGCAGGGCAAAGGGGGCCATCGCGCGCAAGGTGGCAATCAGGAACCACCCCAGCCAGACGCTGGTGCCCTGCCCGCCCTCGCCCACGCGGTTCATGCCATCATTCCAGTCGCCTGTGCCGATCAGTGGCAGGCCATTGGCACCTGTCAGGGAAATGGCCTGATCCAGCGCCAGCCCGCAATGGTCAAGCAGGCTGGCCTCTTGCTCGGCGACCTGCGGCTGAAAGAAATCGTCATGCGCGCCGGGGCGCAGGGCGGGGCCTTCCAGAAATGGCACCTGTGCGTCAAGCACACCCACATCCCCCGACACCGCGATGTAATGCGCCGTGGCATAGGCCAGCCATACCCTGTCATCGGAAATCCGGGTGCGGACGCCCTGCCCCGAATGCGGCAGCCACCAATGCTGCACGTCACCTTCGGCAAACTGCCGCGACGCGGCGCGGAGCAGGTGGGCGCGCGTCATCTCAGGGCGCAGCGCCGTCAGCGCCATGCCATCTTGCAACTGATCGCGAAAGCCATAGGCCCCGCCGGCCTGATAGAAACCAGCGCGCGCCCAGATCCGGCAGGAAAGGGTCTGATACAATAACCAGCCGTTCAGCAGGATATCCATCGCACGATCGGGCGTTTTCACCTGCACATGGGTCAAAAGCGATGTCCAGTGTGCCGTCACCTCGGCCAGCATGGCATCCGGTTCGCGGGCGCGGGTGGCCTTGATCAAGGCAACCGCTTCCTCCGCCGTTGCCGCCTGCCCCAGCAGAACGCACAGGTCAACCGACCCGCCCGGTGGCAAAAGAATATGCCGCTGCAAGGCGGCGCAGGCATCCAGTGCCGGGCCGTGGCGACCAGACAGCGGCGCAGCAGTCAGGCCGGCCGGAGCGGACATCCGGCCATTCGGCCCCAGAAACTCGGCCCGGTCACAGGTCAGGCTGTCAAGGTCAGCGCCGAAATCGGCAAAGGCTGCGCGGCCCGCAAAGGCCATGGCGCGCGGATGCTGCGCCAGAACGGCACCGGTGCCTGCGTCAACCGTGGTGGTGATCTTGCCCGCCGTCGCACTGCGCGATGTGCCCAGCACCCATTCGGCATAAGCGGTTACCGACAAACGCCGTGGCCGGTTCGACAGGTTCCGCAACCGCAGGCGGCTGACCTTGACCGGCGAATCCATGGGCACAAACTGCACCAACTCGGCGCTGATCTGGTGAGCGGTATGCTGAAAGACCGAATAGCCAAAACCATGGCGGCACAGGTATCGGCCCTGATTGCGAATGGGTTGAGCGGTGGCTGTCCAGATTTGCTGCGACTCAAGGTCGTGCAGATAGATCGCCTCGCCCGCCGGATCGGTGATCGGGTCATTCGACCATGGCGTCAGCTGGTTTTCACGGCTGTTTTCAGACCAGATCGCCCCCGACCCATCCGCCGACACACCAAACCCGAAGGTGGGGTTGGAAATGACGTTGATCCACGGGGCCGGGGTAGTCTGCCCGTTCTGCAGGGTGATCAGATATTCGCGGCCATCATCGGCAAAGCCCCCGATGCCGTTGAAGAATTCGGTCACGGGTGGTTGCGGCAGGGCCGTCAGTGCCGATGACAGCGCCATGCGGCTGGTCAAGCGCGGCGGACGCAAAGGCATGGTTTCGGGCAAAACCTCTAGCTGGGTGCCGATGCTGCCACGGCTGGCATGCAGGATCACATCGGCCGCCGCCACAAGCATGTCGCGCGCCTGCGGTGACATCAGATCGCTGCGCAGCGAATAGGTCTGCCCCTGTGCCGCCCGCCGCCCCTGTGCCCGCGCCTGCGCTGACCGCACACCCGCCTCGATCGCGGTCTGCAGGTCCTGCACATACGACGACGCGCGGTCATTCAGAATGACAAGATCAACGGCCAGTTGCCGCATGCGCCAATAGGCCTGTGCTGCCAGAACCTCGCGCAAGCGGGCAATGTCCTCGGCATCGGTGATGATGAACAGGACAATCGGCAGGTCGCCCGAGACAGACAGCGCCCACAACAGCGATTGCGGGCCATCAGCGGCGCGGATGCGGGCGGGGCCGGCGCGCAGCCGGGCATCATTGCGGATCAGCATGCCCCCCAGCCGCTGAAAATCAGCTGCATCGGAAGTGCCCATGCCATGATGGCGCAACTGCACCTGACTTTGCGTCCATGACAAAATGGCCGCCCGTCCAAAGGCCGAGGCATCGCGGTGGCGATCCACCATATCCAGCAGGGCATCGGACGAGTCGGCCACCATCGTCCAGAACGTCACCCTGACCCGCCCGCCGGGGGGAACCTGCACCCGGCGGCGCAGGCTGAAGATCGGGTCCAGAACCGTGCCCGTCGTGCCCGACAGGGGCATATCGGCCATGGCGGCCATTGCCGGGTTGCCGCCCCGGCCAACAAAGCGGGCACGGTCGGTTTCATGCAGCAAGGGGGCAGTTTCCACGCCTTCGACGACGGCAATATGGGCGGCCCAGACTTCGGGGTCTGATGGGGTGCGTTTGCGGCGCGTGGCAATCAGCACGCCCAGTTCGGGTAGAAAATCGGTCACGACAAACATCTTGGAGAACGCAGGGTGTGACAGATCGGCAGAGGCCGGGGCCAGCACAAGTTCGGCATAAGAGGTGATGTCCACCTCGCGCATGTGCCGCCCGGTGTTGGTCAGGCTGACGCGCCGCGCCTCGGCATCATCTTCGCCGGACACGACCACTTCGGTATGGGTAATCAGGTGCGCCGTGGTGTGGGTGAATGCGGCGTGGTGATCGCAGAACACGGCCGTATGGCCTTGCGCCTGCCCCAGAGGTTCAACGCCAGCCGACCAGATCGCCCCCGTCTTGACATCACGAAGGTAAAGATAGGACCCGTAGCCCGCATGGGTGGGGTCGGCACGCCACCGCGTGACGGCGAGATCGCCCCAGCGGCTGAACCCGGCGCCCGTCGGTGTCAGCGTAACGCTGTAATTGCCATTCGACAGCACATGCGCGGTCGGAAAGGCATTGGCCGGGGTGTCGAACCGGCGCAAGACGACTGCGCTGTTTTGCTCTGCCGGCGAAATCTGCACTTCGGTGGCATGCGGGGCCGCGATCATGGCATCGCGGGGCACCCGTTCCTGCAGCAACAACTCAACCGCCTGTATCATCGGCTCGGCGTGGAAACGGGCGCGCAGGCGGCCCATTTGCAGCACGTTGGCAAGGGCGGTGATCGTCATGCCCTGATGGTGCGCCATCACGCTGCGGACAATGGCAAAAGCCCCGGTTTCAGGCAGGCGGCTGGCGGTGAAATCCAACGCCTCGTAAAAGCCAAAGCGGCTTTGCGCGCCCAAGGCCGCCAGAGCGGCAAAGTTTTGCACTGCGGCTTTCGGATCGACCATCGCGGCAAGCGCGGTGGCATAGGGCGCGATCACCCTGTCTTCGGACAACCCGCGTTTCAGGCCCAACCCCGGCACGCCAAAGTTCGAATACTGATAGGTCATTTCCAGATCGCGGGCGTTGAAGGCAGACTCTGATATGCCCCACGGCTGCTGCAACCCTTCGGCATAGCTGCGCTGGCGCTGCACGACCCGGCGGCTAGTCTGATCCAGAATCGATCCCGCAGGGGCACGCATCACCAATGCAGGCATCAGGTATTCAAACATGCTGCCCGACCATGAAATCAGCGCCGACCCCGCACCAATGGGCGTGGCAGCACGGCCAAGGCGAAACCAATGCCGGGTTTCGACATCGGCCTTTGCGATGGCAAAGAATGATGCCAGACGCGCCTCGGATGCCAGCAGGTCATAACAGTTCTGGTCCAGCGCATTGGTCGTCACGTTAAAGCCAATGGACAGCAACTTTTTCTCGGGGTGCAGCAGAAACCGGAAATCCATGTCCATCGCAAAGCGGCGCGCCATCTCGGCAAGCGCGCGCAGCGTGTCGGGCGGTGGAAGGGCCACATCATGGCTGTCGATCATGGCACGCGTCCAGAATGCAGCATCAGACCCTTCGGGCAAGCCATCGGCAAGGCTGCGGGCCTGTGCGATCCGTTCCGGCGTAACCTTTTGCGCGATCAGTGCCAGCAGATCAGCAAGGGCCGGAGCCGGTTCGGCCAGCAACGCCTCTTGCGCCAAGGCCCGCGCGTCTTGCAACCCTTGCGCATCCGTCACAGGCGCGCTTGCCCAGGCTTCGCAGGCCTGTGCCACGGCGATCAGGTGCCCTGCCAAATTACCGCTGTCCACCGAGGACACATAGGGCGGGTCCAGAACGCGCAGATCGCTGGTGTCATGCCAGTTGAACAGGTGGCCCCGAAAGCGGGGCATCTGCTGCATGGTCTGCAAGGTCTGCGCCAGCCGAGTGGCCGCTGCGGCCTGACTGATCCAGCCCAGATCATGCGCCGCCGTCACCGACAAAAGATAAAGCCCGATGTTGGTGGGCGATGTGCGCCGCGCCACCACGGGGTGCGGTATCTCCTGAAAATTGTCGGGCGGCAGAAAATGGTCCGCCTCGGTGACAAAGGTCTCGAAAAAGCGCCATGTGCGGCGCGCGGTCAGGCGCAGGGTCTGGCGTTCGGCCCTGTTCAGAGGCTGTGGTGCCGCTTGCGCGCGTGACAGGCTGATTAGCCGCGCGATGGCCGGGGCCAACAGCCACGCCAATGCAAAGGGCAGCACGACGACCGCACTTTGCGGGCGCAGTCCAAGGGCAAGCGCACAAGACCCAAGGCCGAGGACAAGGCCGCCTGCATGGTGCATATACTGGCGCGCAAATGATGGCACCCCGCCCCGGCCTGCCTGCGCCGCCGTCTTCCATTCCAGAAGGTGCTGCCTGCTGCGCAACCGGAACAGACTGCGACAGATGGCATCCAGCATCAGCAAAGCCATATCCGGCAGCAGGATCAGGTTCAGCCCGATCCGTGCGCCAGCCATCTGAACGTCAGACCACAGCGCCACAAGATGGCTGCGCGACGTGATGCCCGCCCGCCCCGGTAGCACGGCAAAGGGCAGCGCAAGTACATAGGGCAGCGCCAGCATGGCCACCACGGCCAATGTCCAGCTTGCCGCAAAAGGCCCGATCCAGCCCAGAAACAGCGTCAGCAAAGCCAATGGCGCCAGCAGCGTGCGGCGCAAGTTGTCCAGCATCTTCCAGCGGCCCACCGCTGTCAGGCCACCCGTGGTGCGAGTGTATCCGGTGATCCAGGGCAAAAGCTGCCAGTCCCCGCGCGCCCAGCGGTGCTGGCGGGCGGCGCCAACATCGTGCCGCGCGGGAAATTCCTCGATCACCTGAATGTCCGAGGCAAGCCCCGCACGGGCAAAGATGCCCTCGAACAGATCATGGCTAAGCATGGCATTTTCGGGCACCCGCCCAGCAAGGGCGGCGGCAAATGCGTCAACGTCATAGATACCCTTGCCGGTAAACGACCCTTCGTCAAACAGGTCCTGATAAACATCCGACGTGGCGGCGGCGTAGGGCTCGATCCCGCCGGGGCTGGAAAACACCTGCTGATAGATCGACCCGTCCCGCGCCATGGGCAGGCTGGGGGCGACGCGCGGCTGCAAGATGCCGTAGCCTTTGACCACGCGCTGACAGCTTGGGTCCAGCGTGGCCCGGTTCAGCGGATGCGCCATCTTGCCCACCATGCGGCGCAACGTGTCGCGTAAAAGGCGGGTGTCTGCATCAAGCGTCAGGACAAACCGGATATCCTGTCGGACGGCAGGCCCATCAGCCACAAAACTCGTGTCGCTGGCCCCGCGCAACAGGCGGTTCAATTCGGTCAGCTTGCCGCGCTTTCGCTCCCACCCCATCCAGACACCTTCACGGGCATTCCAAAGCCTGCGGCGGTGCAGCAGCATAAACACCGGGCCATCCGCCGATGGATAGCGCGCGTTCAGGCGGGCAATCTCGGATCGGGCCAGCGCCAGCAACGCCGCCTCATCAGGCAGGGTTTCGCTGGCGGCATCGGGATTGTCAGATAACAGGGCAAAGCTGACGGCCCCGCCGACGCTGGACAGATAATGCACCTCAAGCCGTTCAATCTGGTCATGCACATCATGCGCGTTGGCCAGAAACACCGGAACGGCGACCAGCACCCGGCAATCAGGCGGGATTCCGGCCAAGAGTTCCATACCCGGCAGCAGTTTGGGCGCAAAGCTGCGCGTCACCGCCATATTGACCAGCGCCATGCCGGCCTCGATCGCCACGGCAGCTGCGGTCAGCGCCAAAAGCCAGTCCGACACCCCCGCCGCCCAAAGGCCAAGCGCCAGAACGAGGGCCGAGGCCATCAGGATGGCCGTGGCAAAACCAGCCAACCCAAGCGCGCGCATCCCGCGTTGAAGCCGCAGCCGCAGGGGCACCCGAAAGCGCAGTTTCCGTTCCAGATTGCGCCGCAGGTCACCAATCAGGGCGGCGCCGGGGTCGCCGTCGCGGGCAAGGTCCAGCGCCGCCTCGGTCACCGCCGCCTCGGTCATCGCAGTGCCGCGGGCCAGCGTTTCAATGGCGGTGCGATAGTCGTTGCGGGTGGGAAAATCCATCGCCGCAAAATCAAACGCCCTGCGCAAACGTGCATCGATCAGACTGACCGCCTCAAAGAATTCGGCCCAGTCCACCTCGGACATCAGCCGCATCGAGGTGACCAGATTGCGCATACTAATGTTGGTGGCGCTTTGCCGGCGCTGTGCCGCGATGACCACCGTTTCAACTGATGCGCCGCCCTTGTGCAGCCGGTCTTGCAACCATGCCAGCAGCGGTGTTTCGGACGGGTCTGCCCCCCGCAACCGCTTGGCCATCTGGGCATAAAAGATATCGACGGAATCGGTGGCGGCGGTGTCTTTGGCCATCACGCCAGCGGCAGCCGCATCCATCAGGCCCAGCATGCCGTCGGCCCCACCAAGCACGCGGTCAACGGCCTGATCCGCCTCCAACCGCAAGCCCTGCGCGGTTACGATCTGCGTCGACAGCCGCCGCATGTTTTCGATCATCACGATCCGTAGGGTGATCGCGATCGCCCACAACTCGCCAATCTTCAACGGCTGCACGGTCTGATAGGCCTGCACGAACCGCGTCAGGATGGCCACGGAAAACAGGCTGTCCGTATGGGCCACATAGGCCCACGCCAGTTCCAGCACGCGGGGATAACCGGCAAAGGGGCCGCTCAGCAGTTTGGGCAACTGGTGATAGTAATCGGGCGGAAGATCGGCCTTGATCTGGCGCAGTTGCGCATCAACCGTATGGAAATTGTCCAGCAGCCATTCGGCAGCCGGGGTGATTGCGTGACCTGCCTTCAGCGATGCCGCACTGGACTGATGGGCCTGCAGCAGGGCTGCCGCGTTTTCCCTCAGCCGTCGTGACATCCGGCGGTCAGACCCCGGCACGATGGTGACCTGATGCTCGGTTGCCAGCGAAACGGCGTGATGTTCCAGCCGCTCGGGGCCGAACAGATCCGCCCGGATGGCATGCGGGTCCTGCCAGAAATCGGCGACCCGTCCTTTGGGTCGCCAGTCACGCCATCGCGCCAGCGGCGTCACGTGTCGATATGGTCAAAGGGCGGGCGCACCTGCTGGTTTGTGGGCAGGGGTGGCAAAAGCCGTGGGGTGATCTGAGCACTGATCGCGTCATCGGCGATCTGTGGCAGGTCGCTGCGTACCCGGCGCGCCATGGCGGCCCATTTGGCTTGGATTTCGTTCCACGTCATGATGCGGTCCCTTCAAGAACGGATGTTTGGCCATCGATGCGCCGGGCTGTTGCGGGGCAATCATTGATCCGCGCGGCCAGCCGGACAGCACCGGCCTTTGTGTCACGGTCTGACAGTGGCCGCTTGACACGGCGTTGCCGTTCGATGGCCGCGTCCATCAGGCCATCGTGGCTGCCACAATCAAATCTGTG
Source organism: Rhodobacter sp. (assembly GCA_027484145.1). Taxonomy (GTDB): domain Bacteria; phylum Pseudomonadota; class Alphaproteobacteria; order Rhodobacterales; family Rhodobacteraceae; genus Pseudotabrizicola. The sequence goes on along the minus strand of JAIXUH010000005.1, from coordinate 19,748 downwards.
GCCGGAAAAGCGAAAGGCGGTCAGCGCCAGACTCTGGGCATCTGCCGCAATCGCATCTGTCAGTTGAATCTCATCCCCTGCCCCGCAGGGAATGTCTTGCAGCGTGGCAAAGATCACCGGATCAAGGATGTAGCGCCCAACCGCTGCCAGAAGCGACGGCTCGGCCCCGGCATTGGGTTTTTCGACGATGCCAGATGCCGCGACAGACCGGCCCGCAGGTGTGCCAAGCAAGCGGAACATGCCATAAAGCGGCGCATCCAGCGCCGGCACAGTCATTGCGGCAACCATATGGCCCCCGCGATAGGCGCGCGCCATCTCGGCCAGGCAAGGTGTGCCCATGATCACGTCATCGGGCAAGATAACCCCAACCGGGCCGGGCAGAACAAGAGCGCTGCAGCAGGATATGGCATGCCCCAGCCCAAGCGGCTGGTTCTGATAGGCAAACACCAATTCCACCGTATCCGGCATCTGAACGGCGGCAAGCGCCTCGCCCGACGTGGCTTTGCCGCTGGCGCGGAGCCTGCCCACAAAGGCCTCATCCGGGCGCAGATAGTCACGGATTGACAGTTTGTCGGGGTGGATGACGACAATGATGCGCTCGGCCCCCACCGCGACGGCCTCTTCGATCGCAAATTGCAGCACAGGGCGGTCATAGACGTTCAAAAGCTCTTTCGGGACCACCTTTGTGGCGGGCAAAAGCCGTGTCCCCATCCCGGCAGCAGGAATGATGATGGTGCGCAGAATCATGGCGGCCGTCTCCTTACAAGGTGATGGGGCAGCGGCAGGTTGGTCAGCCCGGAACTGATGCCCGAACGGGCTGCAGCCTGTTGCATGACAAGACTACGCGCAAAGGCGGCATATCGTTCCATCACAGGTATGCGTTTTGACAGAAACCTTGGGTCACGCTCGGGAATCAGCAGCCCGAACCCCCTGAAGGGCGCTGGTCTGATACTGCCGTTGTAGGCGCAGGATCAGCCCAGTTCGGTGGACAGATATTGTTCGCGCAATGCGGCCGGCGAGAGGCCGTATCCGGTGCGGAAATGCGCGTAGAACTGGCTCATCGACGAAAAACCCGATGCTGCGACCACCGAGGTGATCGCCATCGAGCTTTCCACCAGCAGCGCCCGCGCCCGCATCAGCCGCATGCGGATGATGAACTGCTTGAGTGTGACCTGCATCACCCGCGAAAACAGCGTCAGGGCATAGTTCTCATGCAGGCCCGTCACGGCCGTGACATCCGAATTGCGCAAAGGTTTTTCAAGGTTTTCCAGGACATGGCGCACCATCGCGATAACATGGCGCACATGGGCAGATGACAGCGCCCGATCACCGGTCATCTGGTGCTGTGGCGGGCGCAGAAAGTCGAACGGTTCTAGCGCCGCTCGGCGAAACAGGGCGTTCAACTCCATCTTGACCACTTCGGCCCGTTCAAAACTGCCCGAGCGGTAGTCGGCATACCAGCGGCGAACCTGATCTTCGCTGCACAGCGCCTGTGGCAACATCACCATACCCCGCCCGATCAGGGCCACCTGAAGGGGCATGATGTGGTTCATGCTCAGAAAACTGTCGAGCGGCAGATAGATGTTGCACAGCCGGTGCGGGCCGGGTCCGGTGTGGTTGATGGCGGTCAATTGATGCGGCACGCCGGCCCAGAACAGAACAAGCCGGTTCGGCGGCAGGGTCAGCCGGGTACTGTCGATGTCATAGACCATTTCAAAATCGACGGCAAAGTTCGCCTCGATATGGCCGTGCCAATGCGGCTGCGGCATCAGCACCGGCTGAAAGATGCGGATGCCGAACCGCCCGAAGGCTTTTTGCAGCGAATAGAAGTGCCGGTCATGATCCGGCGTCGGCAAATGCCGCCGTGCAGAGGGTGGGGCAGAAGTCGTGCTCATTGTCACATCGCCCGGTAGATCTGAGAAACCCGGAAAACTATCCGTCGAACTGATATTGCCGGAAACCCTCTGTTGGGCGCAAGCTTCTTTCGTCTGGCACGGTGGGGAATCCACAAGGCGCCGTGTCCGGACCCCGAAGAACAGGAAAAACCGGGCCGTGGTTCAACGGCCAAGGGAGGACATATGACGAAGAAAATCCGGCGCGCTGCTTTGGCAGCGCTCTTGCTGGGTGTTTCCGCAGGAGCCGTCGCCGCCGAAATGGCTGCACCAACCGCTCCGCCGGAACCGCCCAAGTTTGATGCCCAGACCGAACCGGTCTACGTGAACCGGTCCGACATCTTTGAATTCAAGGCCCTGCCAACCTATTCCGAACCCGCTTGGGTGACCGACTTTGTCACGGCGGGCAAGCTGCCAGCCGTTGCCGAACGCTTGCCCAAAGAACCTTTGGTCTACAAGGCCGCCAACATGCCCGATGGCCCCGGTGTTTATGGCGATGTGATGCGCCACGTGATCGGCGGTCGCCCCGAGGGATGGAACTTCTGGGCAGGCCAGTCCTATGGCTGGGGCGGCATCGACATTGGCCTTGTGGAATGCCTGACCCGCACTGGCCCCTTGTTCACCGTGAATTCGACCGACCTGCAACCCTTGCCGAACCTTGCGAAAAGCTGGGCATGGTCCGAGGATGGCATGACCCTGACGATCAAGCTGATCGAGGGCGCGAAGTGGTCTGACGGCGACCCCTTTGATGTCGAGGATATCGAGTTTTACTGGAACGACGTGATCATGGATGAGAACGTCACCCCTCTGATGGCGGCAAGCCCTGCCACCTATAACAACGCGACCTTTGCCAAGGTCGATGACTACACCTTTACCCTGACCTTTACCGAAGCCTTCCCGGAGCAAGTGCTTTACGCGATGGCCTATGGCAACTTCTGCCCCGGTCCGGCACATGTGCTAAAGCCCAAGCATCCGGCGCATGGCGGCGAAAGCTATGAGGCATTTCAGAACGCCTTTCCCTCCGACTACATGAACTTCCCCACGATGGGTGGCTGGGCCGTGGTTGAACATCGGCCCGACGACATCGTCGTGCTGCGCCGCAACCCCTATTACTGGAAGGTTGACGAAGCCGGACAGCAGCTGCCCTACCTTGACGAAATGCATTTCCGTCTCTCCACATGGGGCGACCGTGACGTGCAGGCCGTGGCGGGAACGGGTGACTTTTCGAACCTTGAACAGCCGGAAAACTATGTCGAAAGCCTGAAGAAGGCGGCCGATCCGGCAAGCCCGGCACGTCTGGCCTTTGGTCCGCGGTCCATCGGATATCAGATGTTCCTGAACCAGTCGGCAAATGGCTGGGGCGAACCTGACGCACGGGCACAAGCCGTTCGCGAACTGAACCGGAACCTCGATTTCCGCAAGGCCGTGACCTATGCCATGGATCGCCAGCGTCTGGGCGACAGCCTTGTGAAAGGCCCGTTCACTGCGCCCTACGCCGGGGGTCTGATGACCTCGACCTCGTTCTACGATCCTGCATCGACGGTGTTTTACCCGTTCGACGTGGCCAGTGCAAAGGCAGCCCTTGCGGCGGCCGGACTTGCCGATGCCGACGGCAACGGCTTTGTCGACGCGGCCGCGGGCGGCGATCTGACCGTGACACTGCTGGTCAACTCTGACTATGCCACCGACAAGAACCTTGCAGAAGGCGTGGTCGCGATGATGGCAGATGCCGGCGTCAAGGTGACGCTGAACAGCCTGACGGGCAAAGACTATGACAACGCCCGCGAAGCTGGCAGCTGGGATTGGCTGATCCGCCGGAATGATCAGGAATACGTCTCGGCGGTGCAGAACACCAACATGCTGGCCCCGACAGGCCCCAAAACCTCGCAGTGGCATCAGGCGGGCACCGACGGCACGTCGGACCTGCAAGCCTATGAGCAGCAGTTGGTTGATGCGATCAAGGCCTTTACCGGAACGCGTGATCCGGCGGCCAAGGTCGAGGCGATGAAGACATATCAGAAGGTCTTTACCGAAAACGTCACAGCGGTGGGCCTGACGGCTTATCCGGGGGCGCTGATCATCAACAAGCGTTTCGCCAACATCCCGGCGGGGGCTCCGATCTTCATGTACAACTGGGCCGAAGACAACATCATCCGCGAGCGTGTCTTTGTTCCGGGTGACAAGCAGCTTGGTGCCGAACTGCATCCGGCGACTCTGCCCGGTGCGCCCGGGTCGGCTGGTCCGGTCGCAGCAAACTGACGGCAGCGCCCGGTTCGGGTTTCCCTGCGGAACATCCGGGGGCGGCACACAACCGCCGCCCCCGGTCATCCATCCCCCTTACAGCCTTCAACCCGGAGCGGTGATCCCGATGCTGCGCTTTCTCGGCATTCGCCTGTTGCAGGCCATACCGGTGCTTCTGGTGATGAGCATGATCACCTTTGCCATCATACAGGCGCCACCCGGTGACTATGGCGATTTCATCCGCACCAACATGATCGTGCAGGGTGGTGCCGCGCCCGAAGCGGCGACCGCCGCCGCCGAAGCCTATCGCGAAGCGCATGGGCTGAACCTGCCTTTGCCCATCCAGTATGTGAACTGGATCTGGGGCATTCTGAGCGAGGGCGATTTCGGACAGTCTTATGTCTATAACAAGCCTGTCTATGACATCATGATGCAGCGGCTGCCGCCGACCATCGCCATCGCGCTGACCTGCCATCTGCTGGCCACACTGATCGGCGTTTCCTTCGGGATCATCGCAGCGACGCGGCAGTACACGTGGGTCGATACGGTGCTGTCGTTTGTGTCTTTCCTTGGCATGACGATCCCGCGGTTTCTGCTGGCGTTGATCATCCTGTATATTCTGGCCTTCAAGCTGAACGTGCAGGAAATCGGGTCGTTTTATTCCAGCGCCTATGGCGGGCAGCCATACTGGCAGGGGTTCCTCGACTTTAACTGGGGCAAGCTGTGGAACCTGATCCAGCATGTCTGGCCGGTGATCGCGGTCGCCACCATTGGCGGGCTGGCCTATAACATGCGTGTCATGCGGGCCAACCTGCTGGATACGCTGAACGCCCAATACATTGAAACCGCCCGCGCCAAGGGCCTGAGCGAGGGCGCGGTGGTCATGAAACATGCGGTGCCAAACGCGCTGCATCCGCTGGTCGCCTATCAGGGGGTGGTGCTGCCCTATATGCTGACGGGCGAGATCGAGGTGGCGATTGTCTTTGGCCTTGCCACCATCGGCCCGGCCATCGTGCAATCCATGAACATCGGCGATGTCTATGTGACCGCGACGCTGCTGCTGGTGCTGGGGGCCACGCTGATCATCGGCAACATCATCGCTGACCTGTTGCTTGTGGCACTTGACCCGCGCATCCGGGTGGGGGGTGACACATGACCACCACACACGAAGGCGAAGATGCCGATGCCCGCCTGTCCACAACCACAACGCATTCGCAAAGCTATCCAGCGCTGGTGTGGCGGCGGTTCCGCAAGTCGGTGCCGGGGATGCTGGGCCTGACGCTGGTCAGCCTGCTGCTGGTGATTGCCATCTTCGCCGAGTTCTTTGCGCCGATGGACCCCAACGCCTCGACCTCCAGCTTCAATCCGCCGGCCAAGATTTCCTTCTTCACCAAGGATGGCTTCACCCTGCGCCCTGTCGCCTATCCCATCGTCGAGACCGAGCAACTGGACCCCATCACCTTTCAGCCGATCGTCGGGCCCGATTATGAAAACCCCCGCCGGATCGTGTTCTTTGCCGACGGCTGGGACTATCATCTGTGGGGCCTGATCCCGATGAATACCCATCTGATCGGAGTCGAGGACGGCTCGCCCCTGCATATCCTTGGCACTGACAAGCTGGGACGCGACATCCTTTCGCGCGGCATCATCGGCAGCCGGATCTCTTTGATCATTGCGCTGACGTCGATCACGCTGATCACTATCGCGGGTACCCTACTGGGCATCACCTCGGGCTATATCGGCGGGCGGTTCGACCTGTGGTTCCAGCGGTTTGTCGAGATCGTCCTCGCTTTCCCCCAACTGCCGCTTTACCTGACGCTGACCACGCTGATCCCGGTGACGGCGCCATCTTCGGTGTTCATTGCCTTTGTGATCCTTGTGATCGCGGGCCTTGGCTGGGCGCAGTTGTCGCGTGAGGTGCGGTCAAAGACCATGGCCATGGCGCGGGTTGATTATGTGCGTGCAGCGGTGGCGGTGGGGTCTTCCGACCGGCGCATCATCACGCGCCACATCCTGCCCAACGTCCTCAGCCATGTGATCGTTTCGGTGACACTGGGCATTCCGGCCATTGTCCTGCTGGAAAGCTTCCTTGGCTACCTCGGCTTTGCGGTGAAACCACCGCTGATTTCATGGGGGCTTATGCTGCAGGATGCGGGCACGTTCAGTGTGCTTGGCTCTTACCCGTGGATCCTGTCGCCCGTGGGGTTTGTTCTTTTGGCGGTTTTTGCCTTCAACGCGTTGGGCGATGGCTTGCGCGATGCCGTTGATCCGTATTGAGGGCCCAGAATGACTGACATGAGCAAAGACCTTGCGATCGAGGCGCGCAACATCGGCGTAACCTTCAAGGTTGATGGTGGCCTGATCGAGGCGGTGCGCGATGTGTCCTTTACCCTGCACAAGGGTCAGACCATCGCCCTTGTCGGCGAAAGCGGCAGCGGAAAGTCGGTCACCGCGCGCGCAATCATGCGGCTGTTGTCCAAGCGGGCGCAAGTGTCGGACAAGACCGAGATCCTTTATGCCGGGCGCAACATGGCCCGGCTGTCAGACCCGCAGATGCGCCGGTTGCGCGGCAACCGGCTGACCATGATCTTTCAGGAACCGATGTCGTCCCTGAACCCTGTCTATACCATCGGCGCCCAAATCGCCGAGGTGCTGCGGATCCATCAAAAGATCAGCCGTAAAGCCGCTCTTGCACGCACGGTGGAGCTTTTGCGTGAAGTGCAGATCCCCGACCCCGAGGCACGGTTGAACCAGTATCCCCACCAGTTGTCTGGCGGGCAGCGCCAGCGGGTGATGATCGCGATGGCATTGGCCAACAACCCCGATGTGCTGATCGCAGACGAACCGACGACGGCGCTGGATGTGACGGTTCAGGCCGAAATCCTGAACCTGATAAAGGCGCTGAAGGAAAAGACCGGCATGGCGGTGATCCTGATCACCCACGACCTGACCGTGGTGCGCCAGTTTGCCGATCATGTCTATGTCATGCAGCACGGACAGGTGCGTGAACAGGGACCGACGGCCGAAATCTTTGCAAACCCCCAGCACCCCTATACGCGGCGGCTGTTGGGCGCGGAACCGAAGGGGCGCGCTGATCCCGCGCAGGTCGGGGCCGAAAGCGTGTTGGCCGGGCGCAATGTGCGCGTCACCTTTACCTTGCGCAAGGGCGGTGCCTTTCGTGGCACGCTCTATGATCTGCAGGCGGTGGATGGGTTGTCCCTGACCCTGCGGCGCGGCGAGACATTGGGCATTGTGGGCGAGTCGGGCAGCGGCAAGACTACTTTTGGTCAGGCCCTGATGCGGCTGAACCGGCTGAGCGGCGGCGAGGTGGATTTTCTTGGCAACCGGATCGACGGGCTGGACCGCAAGGGGATGAAGCCCTTTCGTCAGCGCATGCAGATCGTCTTTCAGGACCCGTTTGCCAGCCTGAACCCGCGCATGTCGGTGCGCCAGATCATCGAAGAGGGGCTAATCGTCAACGGCATCGGCACAGGCCGCGCCGACCGTGAGGCGCGGGTGCGGCAGGCCTTGCGTGATGCGGGCATGCCCGACACCATCTTGTCCCGCTTTCCACACGAGTTTTCCGGCGGTCAGCGGCAGCGACTGGCCATTGCGCGCGCTATCTCGCTGGAGCCAGAGTTCATCTTGCTGGACGAACCCACCAGCGCGCTGGACCTGTCGGTACAGGCCCAGATTATCGAATTGCTGCGCACGTTGCAGCGCGACAAGGGGCTGAGCTATCTGTTTATCAGCCACGACCTGAAGGTTGTGCGCGCGCTGTGTCACCGCGTCATTGTCATGCAGAACGGCCAGATCGTCGAGGAAGGCCCCGTCGATCAGGTTCTGGAACGCCCAGTCACCGAATATACCCGCCGCCTTGTCAAGGCGGCCTTCGAAATCGCAGTATGAGGAAACGCCATGACCAACCCCGTCATCACCTTCATCGGTGCCGGTTCTGCAGTCTTTACCAAGAACATCGCCGGGGACATCCTGTCGCGCCCTGCCCTTGCGGCGGCCGAGGTGCGGCTGATGGACATCAACCCCGAGCGGCTGGAGGAATCCGAGATCATCGTGGGCAAGCTGGCCCAGTCTTTGGGGGGCAAGGCCAGCGTCAAGACCTATACCGATCAGCGCCGGGCCTTGACGGGGGCAGATTTTGTCGTCGTCTGCTTTCAGATCGGCGGCTATGAACCCTGCACCGTGACCGATTTCGAGGTGCCAAAGGCCTTTGGTCTGCGCCAGACCATTGCCGATACGCTAGGCATCGGTGGCATCATGCGCGGTCTGCGCACCGTGCCGCACCTGTGGAGCATCTGCGAAGATCTGATGCAGGTCGCGCCGGACGCGATCATGCTGCAATACGTGAACCCGATGGCGATCAACACATGGGCGATTGCCGCGCGCTATCCGAAAATCCGGCAGGTGGGGCTGTGCCATTCCGTGCAGGGCACAGCAATGGAGCTTGCCCGCGATCTTGACCTGCCCATCGACGACATCCGCTATCGTGCCGCCGGAATCAACCACATGGCGTTTTACCTGTCCTTTGAGCACCGTCAGGCGGACGGAACGTGGAAGAACCTGTATCCCGATCTGTTGCGCGGCTACCGCGAGGGGCGGTTCCCCAAACCCAGCCACTGGAACCCGCGCTGCCCCAACAAGGTGCGGTATGAGATGTTGACCCGGCTTGGCTATTTCGTGACCGAGTCAAGCGAGCATTTTGCCGAATACACGCCGTGGTTCATCAAGCGCGACCGCCCTGACCTGATTGATCGCTTTGGCATCCCGCTGGACGAATACCCAAAACGCTGCATCGAGCAGATCGCACGCTGGAAGAAAGAGGCCGAACAGCTGAAATCGGCCAATGTGGTCGAGGTCAAGGAAAGCCACGAATACGCGTCTCAGATCGTGAACTCGGTCGTGACAGGCGAACCTTCGGTGATCTACGGCAACATCGGCAACCGTGGCTTCATCCCGCAATTGCCAGATGGCTGCGCGGTCGAGGTGCCGGTGCTGGTTGACAACATGGGCCTGCAGCCAACGGTGGTGCATGACATTCCACCACAACTGATTGCGCTGATGCGCACCAACATCAACGTGCAGGACCTGACGGTGCAGGCGCTGCTGACCGAAAACCCCGACCACATCTATCACGCTGCCATGCTGGACCCGCACACCGGGGCGGAACTGGACCTTGACCAGATCTGGGACATGACGACCCGGCTTCTTGAGGCGCATGGCGAATGGTTGCCGGAATGGGCGCGCATTCCGGTGCGAAAGGCAGGCTGACATGTGGCCCCGGCGCATTTGTGTGGTGGGCGGCGGCACGGCAGGATGGCTTGCCGCCATGATGCTGGGCGACAGCGCACGCCGGGGCGGCCACCCTTGCGAGGTGACGGTCATCGAATCCTCAAAGATCGGCACCATCGGCGTGGGCGAAGGCACGACAGCAGTCTTTCGCCAGATGCTGCAACACTTCGGCCTGAACGAGGCCGAGTTTCTGGCCGCGACCGGTGCCACCATCAAGTTCGGCATCCGCCATCGCGATTGGCGCCGCAAGGGCCACAGCTATGACGGGCCGATCGACGATCCGCACCTTGTGGCCGGGATGGCCGTGAATGCACTGGACATCTATCAGGTGTCCCAGGGCGAAAGCGTTGGGCAGACGCATCTTTTTCAGCACCTGCTGAACGGCAACCGCAGCCCCTTTGCCATGGTGCAAGACCGCCGCGTACCCATCGGGCCCTATCACCACGCCTTTCATTTTGATCAGGCGCTTGCGGGCAAATGGCTGCGATCCAAAGCGCAGGCCATCGCCACCATCGACGATCAGGTGCAGGGGCTGGAACGCCACCCCGAAACCGGCGACATCACCGCGCTGCGCCTTGAAAGCGGCGCAAGGGTCGAAGCCGAGTTGTTCATTGACTGCACCGGATTTCGCCGGGCGCTGATCGGGCCCATGGGCAGCACATGGGTGCGCTACGGCGACATGCTGCCGGTCAACCGTGCCATCCCCTTCTGGCTGGACATCCCACCGGGCGAAGAGATTGAGCCCTGCACTCTTGCCTGGGCGCAAGGATCGGGCTGGATGTGGAAAATCCCTACTCAAGGCCGTTATGGCTGCGGCTATGTCTTTTCGGATGCCCACATCACCCCCGATCAGGCCAAGGCCGAGATCGAAGGCGTGCTGGGCCACCCTGTCGAAATTCGCAATGACATCCGGATCGATGCGGGACGGCTTGACAGCCAGTGGACCCATAATTGTGTGGCACTGGGTCTGTCATCCAGCTTTCTGGAACCGCTTGAGGCGACGTCGATCCACGGCACGGTGGTACAACTTATGCTGTTGGCCTCGGTTCTGGCAAAGCCGGATGACCGGGCGCGCGCCGCGTTCAACGCCGCTGCCGCCCGGCAGGTTGATGATTTTCGCGATTTCATCCGCCTGCATTATGTCAGCGAACGGCGCGATACGCCGTTTTGGCGCGATGTGGCGGGGTCTTTGCCCGATACGCTGGCCGAAAAACTGGCGGCATGGGCCCGCAAGGTGCCGGGACCGGGCGATTTTGTCCCCTTCCCAATGGACCTCCCCCATACCGACCATCATCTGCATGTGCCGGTGCTGGACGGACTGGGCCTGCTGAACGCGCAAACCGCCAAGGGCTGGCTTGCCGCGCACCCCAAACTGCGGGCCGATGCGCGGCGCAGCGCACGCGCCCTTGCCACCGAATACCGTCTTGCCGCGCGCCGCGCCATTGGACACCGCGCCTTTCTGTCATCCCTTCATCCGGAGACCGCATCATGACCTTCAAGCTTTGCATCATCGGCGCGGGTAGCGTCGGCTTCACGAAAAAACTCTGTTCCGACATCCTCAAGGTGCCCGAGTTCGAGGGGATCGAGATTGCCTTGACCGATATCAGCGCCGAGAATCTTGATCTGGTGGCCCAGATCATCCGCCGCATTGTCGACGTGAACGGGCTGAAGACCAAGGTCACAGCCACGACCGACCGCAAGCGTGCGCTGGAAGGCGCACGCTATGTCATGAACGTGGTGCGCATCGGCGGGCTTGAGGCGTTTCAGTCCGACATCACCATTCCGCTGAAATACGGCGTCGACCAATGCGTCGGTGACACGATCTGCGCGGGCGGTATCCTTTACGGACAGCGCGGCATCAGCGCCATGCTGGAGTTCTGCGCCGATATCCGGCAGGTGGCTGAACCCGGTGCCCTGATGCTGAACTATGCCAACCCGATGGCGATGATGACATGGGCCGCCATCGATCATGGCGGGGTGAACACCGTCGGTCTGTGCCATGGCGTGCAGAACGGCCATCGCCAGATCGCCGCCGCCCTGCGCGTGCCGATGCACGAGGTGGACATCGTCTGTTCCGGCATCAACCACCAGACATGGTATACCGACATCCGCCACAACGGCCGCCCCGTGGGCCGCGACGAACTTCTGGCCGCATTTCAGGCGCATCCGCTGTTCAGCCGACAGGAAAAGGTGCGGATCGACGTTTTGAAACGCTTTGGCTTTTATTCAACCGAATCCAACGGGCACCTGTCGGAATATCTGCCATGGTATCGCAAGCGGCCCGAACAGATCATGGACTGGATCAGCCTTGACGACTGGATTCATGGCGAAACCGGCGGCTACCTGCGCTATACCACCGAAAACCGCAATTGGTTCGAAACCGATTTCCCGGTGTTTCTGGACGAGGCGGGCAAGCCCCTGTCCGACTGGTCGCGCACGGACGAACACGCCAGTCACATCCTTGAAGCGTTGGAAACGGGCCGCGCCTATCGCGGGCACTTCAACGTCAAGAACGGTGGCACGATCACCAACCTGCCCGCCGATTGCATCATCGAAAGCCCCGGCTGGGTGGACCGATTCGGCATCAATATGGTCGAAGGTGTGACCCTGCCCCTTGCCTGCGCGGCCACCTGCAATGTCAGCATCAGTGTGCAGCGCATGGCAGTGCAGGCGGCCGTGACAGGCGATGTCGAAATGCTGAAGCAGGCCGTTCTGCATGATCCGCTGGTCGGCGCGATCTGCACCCCCGAAGAGGTGTGGCAGATGGTGGACGAAATGCTTGTGGCGCAAAGCAAATGGCTGCCGCAATACGCCCACGCCATTCCCGCCGCGCAAGAGCGGCTGAAATCGCCACGCGTCAAGACCGGAACATGGGCAGGGGCCGCGCGGGTGGATGTGCGCAGCGTGGACGATCTGCGCCTGTCAAAAAGCCGCGCAGTACCGGCGGCGGCACCGGCCCTTGGCGTTCAGATCGGCGGCTAGGCGCCCTGCCCTGCCGCATCGTGCTTTGCCATCCCGGCATCGGCCAACTGCTCGGCATCGGGAAGGTCGCGCAACGAGTCAAGCCCGAAGGCGGCAAGGAACCGTTCGGTGGTGACAAAGGTATAAGGCGCGCCGCGGCGGGGTGCACGGGGGCCGGTCGTGATCAGATCACGTTCCGAAAGGCGCCCGATCAGGTCGCGGCTGATGTCACGCCCGAAGATCTCCCTCAGCCCGTCACGGCTAATCGGTTGGTGAAAGGCAATGGCCGCCAACACGGCCACATCGAACTCGGACAAGTTCAGCGCCTGTTCGCCTGTATCCGTGGCCGCCCGGATCACAGGGGCATAGATCGCGCGCGTCCTCAGCATCCAACCGACACCGACGTGGGCCACCTCATAGGGTCGCCCCGCCAGATCGGCTGCCAGATCCTGAATCAGAAGATCGACCGACGCGTTCTGCCCCACGACGCGCGCCAGATCGCCGCGCGCAACGGGCGCATTTGCCACAAAAAGCACAGCCTCGATCCGCCGCATCCATTCGCGCCAGCGCAGATCGGGCGGCACCTCGGCCAGTTCGCGGTCAAGTCCGGGTTCCCCGCGCCGTGTCATTGTCAGACCCCATACAGGCGAAAACTGTCACGCCCCGTCAACTCTTGCACGGCACCCAGCATCACCAGCCGGTCGCACAGTCGTCGCGCCGCACGGTCCGACATGATGGCGCACAAATCAGTGGCGGCCAGCGCGTCGCGCGACAGGAACATTTCCACCGCGCAGCCAGCCCCCTTGGCCCGCAGGCTGGGCACAACCGCCCACAACCGCATGGCCCGCCGTGTCAGGTCGGCTGCCAAAGGCGCTGTCTGCCGAGTCCCGGCGAGCACCGCGTGATGACAGGCCAGACGAAGGGCATCGCCCCGAAGGCGCAAGGCGCGCGGCTTCAGCGCCGGCGCGAGACAGGGCAGAATGTGAGTCCAGCCCATCGATTGCGCCAGCACCGCATCGGCAAGGATCAATGCCGCTGTCTCGGCGCGGGGGCTCTCGGTCAGCACTGCCTCCAGCGCCATTGCCGCCCGCCCGACCGGCGTGTTGCCACTCACGTCAAGGCATTGGGCGACCTGACCAGCCTGACCGATGCCAATCACCTTGGCAAGATGCCCGGGTGAAACCGGGCGCCCCACCGCATGCAACCATTGCTGAAAGATCAGGCCGGCAGGCCCCGGATGGTCGCCCGGCCGCAAAAGATGCACCGCATCGCGCAAATCGGCCGCCTCTTCGCGCCGCCCGGCCAGACCTGCACAAACCTTAGCCGCACCTAGGGCCAGTCGTTCCCGCAACAGCGGCAGCGGCAGGGGTTGAGCGGCCAGAATCAGAGCCAGATGCCCAAGCGCCGCGCCAGACCGAAAAGCCGCAGTTTCAATGTTTTCCGCAGGAGCAGGATCGATCCAGACCGGAAACGGCCGGATGTCTGCTGCTGTATCCGTGGGCGATGCCTCGCGTTTTTTCATGCCTGCAGGCTAGTCCATGACGGCGGTTATCGCCAGTTGCTTCACCCTGATCCGCCGCCCAGTTGGCGCTGCCTAGATCTCCGGTAGTTGGTGTAGTCGGAAGTCGCAGACCTATGGGATGATCATCGTCGACCGCGAACGGCACGCGGTCATCGATGTTCTCGAAGAGCGTGAATTCGTCACGCGCATCGACTGGCTCAGGCGTCATCCTGAGATGGAAGTCATAGGCCAAGATCGCTGCGGTCTCTACGTCCAAGCCGTTCGACAAGGCGCGCCGCAGGCGGAGCAAGTCGCCGATCAGTTTCATATTGTGCAGAACCGACCCATGGCAATCGAGGGGCAAACCTTCTGCTTCAGGGTCGCGTCGCCCTTGCCGGCGGCGATCTTGTAGATCATCTCGCGCTCCAGCCGCCTATACAGCCAAGACAGACCACCATGTCGCCACTCAGGCCCTTGCCGCTCTTTCAGCGGCCCGCGTAACCCCTGGCAGTTGAACGGCCCTTGTGCAGATTGGCACAAGGGCTGGAAATCCTGAACCTAGCTATGGTCAAGGCTTCGGTGCGGGGCCACAAACTCAAGCAGGTTCTCTTGCCAGACGGCCGAGAGGTGAGAGTGATCCATCCGACCAGTTCGCCCCTGCAGCACAGACAAGACTTGCGGTGGCGTCAGGGGAAGTTCCCAAACGTCGCGTTCGATCGCGCGCGAGACAGCGCAAGCGACCGTTGCGCCGACATTCAGGATCGGGACTTCCCCGGCGCCCTTGGTGCCCAAAGGTCCGATGGAGGGGGCACCTTCGTAAAGGTCAATTTTAACCGGCACCACGTCGCATGCCAGAGGCACGAGGTAGTGCTCAAAACCCGGCTGCTCCAATCCGCCATCCAGACCGATGGTGATTTTTTCATGCAGCGCATAGCCCAGACCCTGCACAACGCCGCCCTGTATCTGGCTGTGGATCGCGCGCGGGTTCAGGGCGAGGCCGACGTCCTGAACCACCTTATAACTCAGCACATCGACATGGCCAGTGTCAGGATCAACCGCGACTTCGCAGTCATGGACCGCAAACACCGGTATGTCGATTGCATCAATGAAATGCCCTGCCGCGCATCCCGGCATCGCCTGAACACCGGGCGCGGTGAAGTTGCCGTTGCCAGAAACCGGGCCATGAAGTGCCTCTGCGCGGGCAATTGCGGTCGTGATCGGCATTCCGGTTCCCGGGCGACCGGCGATCTCGACCCGTCCTTGTGTCAGGACAAGGTCTTCGGGCTGCGCCTGCAGCATCTCGGCCGCGATGTCGAGGATCTGGTCACGCACCCGTTCGGCCGCCATCTTGCTGGCCGCCCCGATGGATACCGTGGCCCGTCCGCCACCGACGCCAAGATCACGGCCTGCCGCGTCGGTATCGGCAGCCTTTACGATCACCTCATCCGGCGACAGGCCAAGGGTTGCAGCGACGATTTGAGGCAGCGATTGCACCATGGTGCCCGACCCGATCTCGACCCCTGATGTGACCAGCGTGGCGCTGCCATCCGCGTTCAGATTCACAGTTGCTGACGACGGGCCGACGAAGATGAACCAAGTTCCGACAGTGGTTGCGCGCCCATAAAGACGGCCATCGGCTTGTTCGCGACAATCGGGCGTCTTGTCCCGCAAGGCGGCCATCCGTTCCAGCATCGGGCGCAGCACCTCGCCCTGAAAGACTTGTCCCGTCGCACCGATGTCCCCGTCGCCAAGAACCGCACGGCGACGAAACTCCATCGGGTGCATCCCGATGGCCTTGGCGATATTGTCCGTATGCCGTTCAAGAAAGAACGTGTTGTAAACGCCGTTGCAGGCGCGGAAGGCCCCGTTCGGCGGAGTATTCGTATAGACCGCGCGGCTGTTCATCCGCACCGAACCAAGCTTGTAGTTTCCGCCCAAAGTATGGGCTGTCATCGTTGTCAGAAACACCTGTTCGCCACCATAGGCACCGCAATCCATCAGCACAGTCGCCTCGCGACCGACGATGTCACCTTCGGCGGTCACGGCAGAGCGGATACGAACCTCGGCATTCTCGCGGCAGAGGCAAGTCAGGTTTTCTTCTTCGCGCGAATGCACGAGTGACACGGTACGCCCGGTCTTTTGTGCCAGAATGGCCGCGATGGGTTCGATGGTGCAGTCGAATTTCAGGCCAAAGCCACCGCCCACTGCTGGCACGGTCACGCGGACGCGCGACGCCGACACGCCAAGCGTCTTGGCTGTCACGGCGCGCACCGTCCACGGCACCTGGGTTGAGGTGTGGATGTGATACCGGCCATCTTCGTAACTGGCCACCGCACAGCGCGGCTCGAACGGCAATTGGTTCTGACGTCCGACCTGAAAGCAATCCTCCACGATTGTCACATCGGGCCGGGCAAAGGCGGCGTCTGTGTCGCCCCGCGTGACGCGGGCCTCCCACGCGATGTTGCCGCCCCGAATGCCGCCCTCCCGCAGCAACTCATAAGATTTCCACTCAGGGTGAACCTGCGGCGCGCCCGGTGCCAGTGCGTCTGCCATCGTCATCACGGCAGGCAGCGGTTCGGTCTCAATGATGACCGCCGCTGCCGCGGCACGCGCAATATCCAGCGTATCCGCAGCAATGGCAGCAAGGGGTTCGCCCTTGAAACGGATGCGAGTCCCGTTCAGCAGCGGATGGTCGGCGATCCCGATGCCGAACAGGCCCGGTGCGTCAGACGCCTGCGCGATGGCCCGCACGCCTTTCATCGCAATCGCCGGGGAAAAATCCATCCGCAGGATGCGCGCCGAGGCGACGGTCGAACGGACGATGGCCGCATGCAGCACCTCGACCCCGGCAAGATCAGAGGTGTAGCGGGTCCGTCCGGTCAGTTTGTCCTGCGCATCGCGACGCGGCAGGTTCATGACGACAGAGCGGGGATCGGTCGGCCGGTTCATTTGGCAGCCTCCGTCTGCATTGAAAGGACCGCATCAATGATCCGCTCATAGCCTGTGCACCGGCAGATATTGCCCACAAGTGCGGTCTTGATCTGGTCGCGGCTGGGGCTTGGTTCGCGGTCAAGGAATTCGGTCAGGGTCATCACCATGCCCGGAAAACACATCCCACATTGCACGACATCATGGTCGATGAACGCCTGTTGCACGCGGTTCAGGGTGCCGGATGGGGCCAGCCCTTCGACCGTGACGATGCGGCAGCCTTGAAGCAT
The DNA here is from genome assembly GCA_027484145.1 of Rhodobacter sp. Classification (GTDB taxonomy): domain Bacteria; phylum Pseudomonadota; class Alphaproteobacteria; order Rhodobacterales; family Rhodobacteraceae; genus Pseudotabrizicola. The sequence continues at coordinate 2,628 of JAIXUH010000005.1, read as the reverse complement.
GCCGACCGGGCGCAGACAGGACGGCACAGGTTGTCCATCGACATGGACGGTGCAGGCCCCGCAGAACCCTTCGCGGCAAACGGCTTTCGCGCCTGTCAGGCGCTGCCGGTCGCGCAGCACGTCCAACAAGGGTGTGCGTGGATCGATTTCCAAGGTGATGGTGTCACCGTTGATGTTCAGCTCGATAGGCATGTCACACCCCGGCTTGCAGCTTGAGGAAGGCGCGGCGCAGCAGCACCGGTAGGACAGACAGCCGATACCAGCCCGGCGCGTCAATGGCTTCACGCGCGGTGAAACCGTCGGTCAGCTTGCGCGCCTCAGCCTCGGCACGGGCCGGATCGTAAGCTGTGCCGATCAGCCTGTCTTCCAATGCAGTCCAGCGTCTTGCGGTCGGCTCTACCGCGCCAACGGCGATGCGGATATCTGCAATCATCCCAGCCAAAACAGAGACCGAGATGCTGACAATCGCGCAGGGGTAATCCCCCGCCTTTCGCATCGGAAGGCGCGCATGCGCGGCATTGCGTGGCGATCTGGGGATTTCAACCCGAAGGATCAATCCGCCATGCCCCAACCCGGCGCGTGAAGCCAGAAATGTCTCCATCGGGAGGGCTTTCTGGCCGGAAGCGGTGGCCAAGATCACCGTGGCATCGGCGGCAAGCAGCGCGGGTGCAAGATCCGACGCTGCAAAGGCAGACGTTGCGATATTGCCGCCCAGTGTGGCGACCCTGCGGATACCGGGGTTTGCCGAATTGCCGGCGGCGGCTGCCAACCCGGACAGATCGGCGTGCGGCGCCAAGGCTACGGCAAGCTTGTCATGCGTGGTCATTGCCCCAAGGCTTGCGCACTTTGTATCGATGGTCAGGTCGTGCAGGTCATTCAGTCCACTGAGGGACAATAGTTGGCCGGGCAATGGCTCATGCCGAAGCGGCGCCCGCATGACCCATGTCGCACCGGCAATGGGAACGGCACCATGCGCCATGGCCGCCAAAGCCTCGTCCACTGAGAGGGGGGACAGGATTTGACCGAACCCGTTTTGTGCCGTCATCTTCGCCGCCCCCGAAATGAACAGGCTGCAGTCTATCGATTCTGCGGCACCTGTCTTGTCAAACAGCGCACAAGTCCTTGTCTGCTCGCGCTCAAAGTGTCCCTTTTCAAAAGCCTGCCCCTCGGCGCACCGAAAGTGACACGCATCCATCGACGTCGATCTTGGCGGGCGATCTGGCCTCAGCCAAGCGAACGGATGACGGACCTTGCTTCCTTTGCTTCGAAACCAGCGTTTCATCCTTCCCAGGGCGGCAAGAGGAGCGGCGGTCCATGGGGATTGATGAGCCACCGGTACCAACACCTCCACCCTCCAGCCGTCGGGAAGCTGGCGGATAGACTGTCCCATGGGCGCTGAGGACAAAGACTGCCATGCGCGCTGTTTCGACCTACCCCCAACCAAACCCGTCCATCCGGAAACTTTCGAATGCTCCATTTATCCATAAATGGCTGACTCGAGAGCCATCACATGTGCATAAAATGGTGTTTTTGATTGCTACTAAGAGTTCAACCAACTCACTCAAACACCCATGATAAGTTCGCCTTATCATGGGTGTTGCAGTCGGGCGGGAAATGCTGGCAGACTACCCTCAAAGCAAGTCAAAGAAGGGCAACGTCATAGGCAGCAAACGCGCGATCCGCAGTCAGAAGCGTCAGGCCCTCGACCCGGGCTTGCGCGATCAGCATGCGATCAAAAGGGTCTGCATGATGCGGTGGCAAAGCCTCGACGGCACGGGCATGGCCCCAAGTGATCGGCAGCGCCACGCATCCGGACGCAGCTGCCTGATCGAACAGGTCGACAGGCACCACCAGTTTGCCCAAGGTCCGCTTGATGGCGACTTCCCAGACCGAAACAGCACTGACATGAACTTCGGCTTCCGGGTCGGACAGAGCCGCCCGAAAACGCTCAGGCAGGGCCGCATCCTCCAGCACCGCCCAGATCAGCACATGGGTATCGACCAGCAGTTTCACTGCGGTGCAACGGTGCTTGCCGCGAACAATGCGGCCACCTCGGCATCGCCCTCGTGGATGTCGCGTGGCGCCTCGAACCGGCCTTTCATGCAACCGATCAACGGCTGGCGCTTTTCAGGCTTCGGGCCGACAATGCGCGCCACGGCCCGGCCATACCGGGTCAGTTCGATTTCTTCGCCGGCCTCTGCCCGACGAATGATCTCGGCAAACTGGGCTTTCGCTTCGGCAATCGCAATTTTCATGAGGTTTCTCCAGTCGGACAGCGGCGACACGTCCTTCTTGTCCATAATGTAGGTCATCTTCTATGGCAACGCAACACCTCGCCCTACCCGCTTATGCGCAACTGTCCGATGCGGATGAGGCGGCGCTGACCGATCTGTACCGCCGCGGCACGCCGGCCAATACCTTGCGGGCGTGGGAGCGGGATCTGGCCTATATCGCGGCGTGGAAGATGGCGTCGTTCGGCAGGCCGCTGGATTGGCCCGAGGATGAAAAGGTGGCGCTGCGCTTCATCCTGGACCACGCGCAGGATCTTTCGGAAAAGCCGGGCACGGCACAGGACGTGGCGATGGAGCTGATCGCCATCGGGTTGCGGCGCGAACTGACCTGCCCTGC
>JAIXUH010000022.1 GCA_027484145.1 Rhodobacter sp. | reverse complement strand
CGCCTTGAAGGCTGCGTCATGGTTCCTGCGTTTCGACATGTCTGTTCTCCTCGTTCTTGGAGACCAGCAGACTTCAGATCGTAGCTTCCGTCACTGTCCGATTTTCGGGGGGTAGCTCATGGATAGCGTGCCGGGGCTGATCGTCGCGAAGTGGAGACCTTGAATAGGAGCGGGTACAAGAAACCAGTCTGACGGATTGAAACTGTGCATAGCTGTAGTTAGGGTCACAGTGAAAACCCCATACCGCATGAGTGCAAGCTGCATGAAAAGCCCTGCAAACTCGATCGAAGACCCAAAGCTACCGATCTTCATCAGCTACAGCCACGCAGACGCGGAATGGTTGAAAAGACTCTCGGTTCACCTGAGAGTTCTAGAAAGAGAATACAGCCTAGATAAATGGGACGATAGGAGAATAACGGCTGGCAGCCGCTGGCAAGCGGAGATTAAAGAAGCGATTGAACGTTGCCGTGTCGCGATTCTTTTAGTGAGCGCAGACTTTCTTGCATCAGAGTTCATCCATCGAAATGAGCTTCCTCCATTGCTTCAGGCCGCCGAAGAAAGTGGGACTGTAATAATTCCAATAATCGTTGGACCCTGCCTGTTTAGCAAAAAGCAAGAGATCGCTCAATTTCAGTCAATTAATCCTCCTTCGAAATCCCTTATATCCATGAGTAAGCTGGAGCAAGAAGAAACATTTGTGCGCGTTGCTGAGCGCTTGTTTGAACTTATTGGAGACTTCAAGGCGCGAGCGGGCAATGTCAAAGACGATACTGTTGATATTCTTACAGAAGAACTCCGTGAAGATTTTCTTTCGAGCGTTACCGCCACTAAACTTATCAAGATAGGAGACTGGATTCATGATAGTGGCAACCGGCAGATTATTGGTGCTGGAGTTGGGTCTTTCTTGCTTTCAAGAGAGGCTTATGGCGGAGAATTCTCCATAAACGCCAGCCTTTCTTTTTCAAATTTTCATACACTGAATGATGGCGATTTAGTCGGATTCAATGCAGGCATAGTTCTTGGCTGGAATGATACCTCTGAAGGTAAGCGCTATTTCAATCTGCTAATTACTGGAGAAAAATTGCTTATTGAAAAGATTGGATTCGGCACAGGCGATGATTATGATTTTGAACATATTTGTCCAGCGGTCGATTTTCCAATTAGAACTGGAGCAATTGTGGACATTCGCATCGATGCAACAGATGACCGTTTGACGATCTCAAACGGAAAGACCTCAATTCTTGACATACAGCGCCCTCTTGGGATCAACGGCAGGGTCGGTCTACGGCCTTGGCGTAGCCAAGTGAACTGCAAAGATTTCGTTGTCCGAGCTAAACTGTAGCTTTAGAAGACTCTTCCGATGTACCGGCGTCGAGTTTCCTTCCTACAATCAATGGGTTCGAGCCATGCCCACCACCCGCGAAACCGTCCTCGCCGCGCTGCACGCGCGGCTGCACCCGCTTGCCGCCCTCACCTTGCGTGACGAGGTTCTGCCGGAACGGATCCCGACAGCCGGGCTAATCATCCTGCGCGATGGCCAACCCGGCGAACCGGAGGTCACGCTGTCGCCGCAGCGTTACCACTATCAGCACCGGGCCGAATTGGAGGTTGTCGTCCAAGCGGGCACTGGCAGGGCGAGCGCCTTTGACACCCTGATTGCCGCCATCGGCACCGCGCTGGAAACCGACCGCACGCTAGGCGGCCTCTGCGATTGGGTCGAACCCGAAGCCCCGGCCTCCGTTGATCTACCCATCGAAGGCTCAGCAGCGCTGAAGGCAGCGGTGATCACCGTCGTCTTGCACTACACCACCAACGGCCCCCTGGCCTGACACCCCCAACATCGAGGAGACCCCCATGGCACGTGCGCAAGGCGCGCGGGCGCAGATGGCGCTTGCGTATGAGACGGTTTACGGCACCCCGCCGGTGAGTGGGTTCCGACTGATGCCCTTTGCTCGGACCACTCTCGGGTCGGAGCAACCGCTGCTGGAATCCGAACTGTTGGGCTATGGTCGCGATCCGCTGGCCCCGATCAAGGACGCGGTCACAGCCGACGGCGAGGTGGTGATCCCCATTGATGTGGAGGCCTTCGGGTTCTGGCTGAAGGCGGCGTTCGGCCAGCCGGTCACCAGCGGCACCACGCCGAAGACCCACACCTTCCAGTCGGGCAACTGGACCCTACCCAGCATGGCCATTGAAACCGCCATGCCCGAAGTGCCGCGTTTCGCGATGTATTCCGGCTGTGTCCTCGATCAGTTGACGTGGCAGATGCAGCGGTCGGGCCTGTTGACTGCGACGGCCCGGCTGGTGGCCCAAGGCGAAACCATCGCTGCTGCCACGGCAGCTGGTACGCCAACGGCGCCGGGCCTGCAGCGATTTGGCCATTTCAACGGCACGGTGAAACGCAATGGCTCTGCTTTGGGCAACGTGGTTTCGGCCGAGATCACCTATTCCAACAACCTCGACCGGATCGAAACCATCCGCGGCGATGGTCGCATCGATGGTGCCGATCCGGCCATGGCCGCCCTGGCGGGCCGGATCGAGGTGCGGTTCGCCGACACGGCGCTGATCACCCAAGCCATCGACGGCACGCCCTGCGAGCTGGAGTTCAACTACAGCCTCGGGGCCAACGCCAGCTTCACCTTCACCGCCCATGCTGTCTACCTGCCCCGCCCCCGCATTGAGATCGTCGGGCCCCAAGGCGTGCAGGCGACCTTCGACTGGATGGCCGCCAAGGCCACCAGCCCCGCGCGCATGTGCACCGCCGTCCTCATCAACACCCTCGCAGGATACTGACCATGATCCTAATGAATCTGACCGCCACGCCACAATGGCTGGACCTCGCCCCCGGTCTGCGCCTGCTGGTCGGGCCGCTGACCACCGCACTGATGGTGTCCGCACGCGCCGATCCGGCGATTGAGGCCCTGCCTGAGGGTGCCAGCCAAGAGGCGCTGGCCCTCGCGATGGCCAAGGCTGTCGCCCGCCGTGCTGTGCTGGATTGGGAAGGCGTTGGTGATGACGAGGGCAATGCCGTGTCCGTCACGCCCGAAGGCATTGACGCCCTCTTGGAAATCTGGCCGGTCTTCGAGGCCTTCCAGACCATGTATGTCGCCAATGGCCTGATCCTGGACGCGGAAAAAAACGTCTCCGCGCCTTCGCCGACTGGTCCTTCGGCGGTGGCGACCGATACTGCGCGGCCTGCCAAGTTGCCTGCCCCGACTGCCCCGCAAGACTGAACCGGCCCCAGACGCCGGAAGGCTGGCAGGTTTGGGATCTGGTCGGTCGCCTCGGTGGCCAGCTGCGGGTCATTCCCGGCGCAGTCCTCGGCTGGGACATGGGCGCGGCACTGGCCCTCGCCCGTGCCTTAGGGATCGACACCCTGATCGCCGCCGAGCTGCTGCCCGAGATCGAGGCGGTGATGGTGCGCAAGTTGAACGAGCAGATGGAAGGAGGCCGCGATGGCTGAAAAACGGGTATCCGTCCGCCTGGTGGCGGAAGGCGGCCGCCAGGTGCGCGCCGAGTTGGAAGGTATCGGCGATGCTGGCGCGCGGGGTTTTGGCCGCCTCTCGACCGAGATGGAACTGGCCAACACCCGGCTGGCCAGCTTCGCCCGCAAGGCAGGGATTGCCCTGGCCGCAGTGACGGTTGGCGCCGCCGCCGCTGGCGTAGCCATGGTCCGATCCGGATTGGAAACCATCGGCGCGCAAGCCGACATGGCCGCTTCGCTGAAAACCACAGTCGAAAGCCTGCAGGTGCTGACTTGGGCTGGCGAGTTGGCAGGCGTCTCGATGGGCGAGATCGAACAGGCGACGAAGAAGCTGACCACCCGGTTGTCGGAAGCGGCATCTGGTTCCGGAGCGACGGTCGGGGCCCTGCAGCGGCTGAACCTGACGGCGGCGCAATTGCAGGCCTTGCCGCTGGACCAGCGCATCGTCGCCATTCAGGAAGCCCTGAACCGGTTTGTCCCCGAGGCGGAACGGGCAGCTGTCGCCTCCGATCTCTTTGGCGACAAGGCAGCGCTGGCCTTCTTGCGCATCGATCCGGCCACCCTGCGCGAGGCGGCGCAGGACGTGCGGGATTTCGGTGTGGCCGTCAGTGCAGCCGATGCCGCCCAGATCGAACGCACGGGTGATGCCATCGCCAAACTCAGCCTGATCTGGCTGGGGCTGACCAACCGATTGACCGCAGCGGTCGCCCCAGCGCTGGAAACCATCGCCAATACGCTGGCCGACATGGCGCACAGCACCGGGCCGATTGGCATCGCGATCAACGCCCTCTTCGACAACATCGGTCGCCTCACCACCTATGCTGCTACGTTCGCCACGCTGATGGCCGGGCGCTGGGTGGCGGGGCTGGCGGCTGCGGCCCTGTCCGTTCGCGGCCTTGCAACCGGATTGGTGATCCTGCGCGGCGCGTTGATCCGCACCGGCATCGGGGCGTTGATCGTTGGAGCGGGGGAGCTGGTGTTCCAGTTCACCCGGCTGGTCGCGGGCGCGGGCGGCTTCGGGGCGGCCATTGGCTTGCTGAAGGATTTGGCCCTCGAGGTCTGGGACCGCATCGGCCTTGGGGCCGCCTCCGCCTGGTCGAAGATCGAGGCCAACTGGGCGGGTCTGCAGGCCACGATCTATGGCGCGATGCAGTCTTCGGTCGAAGCAGTCACCAGCTTCGGCAATTCGGCGGCTGGCATCTTCAAGGGGGCTTATGATGCGGTAAAGGCGATCTGGGGCCAATTGCCGGGCGCGATTGGGGATTTCGCCTTCCAGGCCGCCAACGGTCTGATCGGCGGCGTCGAGGCCATGCTGAACGGCGTCGTCACCCGGATCAACAATTTCATCAACGGCTTGAACGCGGCACTGGACCTGCTGCCCGATTGGGCGGTGGGCGAAGGCGGCGTTCGGATCGGCACGCTGGACCCTGTAGCGTTGGGCCGGATCGACAATCCCTTTGCGGGGTCCGCAGCTGCTGCCGGAACTGCCGCAGCTGAAGCCTTCTCGGCGGCGATGGCGCAAACCTACGTCACCACGCCCGATCTCGGTCTGACCGGGATGGCCGAGGAGGCGACCGCCCGCGCAGAGGCCTATCGCGAGGCTTCCGGCATGCTGGCCGATGCGGCTGCGCGCCCGATGCAAAGCTGGCAGGCGCTCTAGGACGCGGTGGCCGGGGCGGGCAGCGAAGGTGAGGCTGCGCTCGACGGAGCTGCAGACGCCGCCGACCGGCTGGACGAGTCGATGACGGAAGCCGGGCGCGCGGCCGGTGGGGCCGGTGTCGCTGCCGCAGCCGGAGCCGAAGTGGCCAAGACCGGATGGGAAGCGGCCGTCGCCACGCTCGCTGATTATGCTGCTAAGGCCCGCGACATCGGCGGCGACATCGGCAATGCGCTGGTCTCTGCCTTCACTTCGGCTGAGAATGCCGTGGGCGAGTTCGTGAAAACCGGCAAGCTGGATTTCCGCGATCTGGTCACGTCGATGATCGCCGATCTCGCGAAACTGGCAGCCCGGCGCTTCATCCTCGGCCCGATTGCGAATGCGCTGTCGGGCGCGCTGGGCGGTGCCGGTGGCATCTTCGCCAACATCCTGCACGACGGTGGCATGGTCGGAGCGCCGGGCCCGCGCCGCATGGTTCCTGCGCTGGCCTTTGCCGGTGCCCCACGCATGCACGCGGGCGGCTGGGCCGGAATCAAGCCCGATGAAGTTCCGGCCATCCTGCAACGGGGAGAGCGGGTTCTGTCGCGCCGGGAAGCTGCTGGTTATGGCCAAGGGCAAGGCTCTGTCCCGAACATCTCCGTCACCATCTTGGCCCGCGACGCCGAAAGCTTCCGCCAATCTCGCACGCAGGTCGCGGCGGATATTGCACGGACGGTGTCCTTGGGCCGGAGGGGTATGTGATGGCGTTTCATGAGGTGCGCTTCCCCGACAATATCAGCCGCGGGGCGCGCGGCGGGCCGGAACGGCGGACACAGATCGTAGAACTGGCCAGCGGCGATGAGGAACGCAACGCCAGCTGGGCCAACAGCCGCCGTCGCTATGACGTGGCCTATGGCATCCGGCGCGCCGATGATCTGGCGTCGGTGGTTTCCTTCTTCGAGGCCCGCAACGGCCGCCTACACGGCTTCCGCTACAAGGACTGGGCCGACTACAAATCTGCCCTGCCCTCTCAGGGGATAACCTCAACCGACCAGCAGATTGGCACCGGCACCGGTAGCCTGCAAACCTTCCAACTAGCCAAACGCTACACCTCCGGCCCGCAAACATGGGTCAGGACCATCGCAAAACCCGTGACCGGAACCGTTCGTGTGGCGCTGGGCATGCTAGAACAGTTGTCGGGCTGGACGCTGGATGCCCCCACCGGCGTCATCACCTTCGCCACTGCCCCTGCAGGTGGCGTCATCGTTCGTGCCGGATTCGAATTCGATGTGCCGGTCCGCTTCGACAGCGACACGCTGGATGTCACCCTCGACTTTGAACGGCTCGGGTCGATCACCTCCATCCCCCTGCTGGAGATCCGCAGATGAAAAACCTCTCCCCTGCGCTGCATGACCATCTCGATGACGGCACCACCACCTTGTCCTGGTGCTGGCGGATTTCACGGGCAGACGGCGTGGCGCTGGGTTTTACCGATCATGATCGCGCGCTGACCTTCGATGGCACCGGCTTTGAGCCGGAAAGCGGGTTCGCCGCCTCGGAAATCCGCGCTGGCTCCGACCTCGCAGTGGATGCGCAGGACGCCACGGGTGTGCTGACCTCGGATCGCATCACCGAAACCGACATTCTCGACGGCCGCTGGGACAATGCAGCGGTGGAGCTGTGGCGGGTGAACTGGGCCGACACCAGCCAGCGCGTTCTGTTGCGCCGAGGCGCGGTCGGGCAAATCCGGCGTGGCCGCATGGCCTTTGTGGCGGAGGTGCGCTCGCTGGCGCATGTGCTGGGTCAGACGGTCGGGCGGACGTTTCAGGCAGGATGCGATGCTGCACTTGGCGATGCGCGCTGCGGCATTGATATGGAAAACGCCATCTACAAGGGCACTGGTGTCGTCACGGACCTTTTGCGTGACCGGGCCTTCATGGCCTCGGGGCTGTCCGGGTTTGATGCGGGCTGGTTCGCGTCTGGAACCCTTCATCGGACCAGTGGCGCAAATGCAGGTCGTATCACGGAGGTGCTGTCCCACGGCTTGGCCGATGCCATTGCCACCCTGACCCTGCTGGAAGCGCCGGTGCGTGCCATCGCCGAGGGAGACGGCTTCATCGCGCGGGCAGGCTGTGACAAGCGCATCGCTACCTGCAGCGCCAAGTTCGCGAATGTCGCTAACTTCCGGGGTTTCCCGAACATCCCCGGTCAGGATGCCGTTTTGCGCCATGCCAGCCAAGACGGCGGCCATGAGGGGAACGTGCTGTGAATTGCGCTGATCCCACCTTGATCATCGCCACTGCCCGGCGCTGGCTCGGCACGCCTTACCACGATCAGGCCAGTCTGCGCGGGGTCGGTTGTGATTGCCTCGGCCTCGCGCGCGGCGTCTGGCGTGAAGTGGTCGGCGACGAGCCGTTCCCCATACCGCCCTACAGCCGGGATTGGGGTGAGACTGGTCCGCTTGAGGTTCTGGCGGAAGGCGCGCGCAAGATGATGCCCGAAATCAAGCCGACTGAGGCTGGGCCCGGCACGCTGATCCTGTTTCGCATGGCCCCGCACGCCATCGCCAAGCATGTCGGCATCCTGACCGCCCCTGACCGTTTCATCCACGCCTATGAACGGCTGGGCGTTGTCGAGCAAACCCTGACCGCGGCATGGGGGCGAAAGATCGCCTTCGCCTTCCTGTTCCCAAGAGACTGAGACCACACATGGCAACTTTGGTTCTCGGCGCCGTCGGCTCCGCGATTGGCGGTGCATTTGGCGGTGCCATCCTCGGCTTTTCCGGCGCGGCCATCGGCGGCTTCATCGGCTCGACCATCGGGTCGGTCGTCGACAACTGGATCGTCTCGTCCCTCGCCCCGGCCCAACGCATCGAAGGCGAGCGGCTTGACAGCTTGCGGATCACCTCTTCGACCGAAGGGGCGGTGATCCCGCGCCTCTTCGGCCGGATGCGCATCGGTGGCAATATCATCTGGGCGACCGATTTCCGCGAGGAGGTCAACACCACCAGTCAGGGCGGCGGCAAGGGCAGCGGGCCGAAGGTCACGACCACCGAATATTTGTACTACGCCAGCTTCGCGGTAGCGCTGTGCGAGGGCGAGATCACCGGCATTGGTCGGGTCTGGGCCGACGGCAAGGCCATGGACATGACCGGCGTCACCTGGCGCTGGTATCCCGGCAATGAGGTGCAGGCCCCCGATCCGTTCATCTCGGCAAAGATGGGTGCCGCCAACACCCCAGCATATCGCGGCACCGCCTATGTCGTGTTCGAAGAGCTGAACCTCAGCGCTTTCGGCAATCGCCTGCCGCAGATCAGCTTCGAGGTGTTTCGCCCGCTGGCGGATGCCGACACTGCCGAGGGGTTGGTGAAGGCCGTGACGATGATCCCGGCCTCGGGCGAGTTCACTTACGCGACCGCGCCCGTCAAGAAGTCCACCGGTTCGGGTGGCGCGACCGTGGCCGAGAACCTGAATGCCATCGCCGACACTGCGGACATAGTGGTCGCGCTGGACCGATTACAGTCCCTCGCTCCGGCGGTGGAAAGCGTCAGCCTCGTCGTGGCATGGTTCGGCGATGACCTGCGGGCTGGGAACTGCAAGGTGCGGCCGGGCGTCGAAGTGGCGGCCAAGACCACCACGCCGTCAGCTTGGCTCGTGAATGGCGTTTCGCGCGCCAGTGCCTTCCTCGTGAGCCGCGATGCAGAGGACCGTCCGGTGTATGGCGGCACCCCTGCCGACTTCGCAGTGGTGCCGGCTATCCAGGAGATGAAGGCGCGGGGCCTGCGCGTCACCTTCTATCCCTTCATCCTGATGGATGTGCCGCCCGGCAACACCAAGCCCAATCCCTACAGCGCCAATTCCGCCACCTCTGGCCAGCCGACCTTCCCCTAGCGCGGACGGATTACCTGCTCCCCGGCTGCGGGCTTTGCAGGATCGGTAGACAAGACCGCCCCGGCCGCCACGCAGGTCGCGGCGCTGTTTGGCACGGCCACGCCCGCGAACTTCAGCGTGTCGGGCACCAATGTCAGCTGGACCGGCCCGGTCGGCGAATGGTCACTGCGCCGGATGATCCTGCACTATGCCCATCTCTGCAAAGCCGCAGGCGGTGTCGATGCCTTCCTGATCGGCTCGGAAATGCCCGGCCTGACCACAATCCGTTCCGGTGCCAGCACCTATCCTGCCGTCACCGCCTTCAAGGCTCTAGCCGCTGATGTACGTGCGATCCTCGGCGCTGGGCCCAAGATCGGCTATGCCGCCGACTGGTCGGAGTATTTCGGCCATCACCCCGCTGATGGCTCGGGTGATGTGTTCTTTCACCTCGACCCGCTCTGGTCTGACGCCAACATCAACTTCATCGGCATCGATAACTACATGCCGCTGTCCGATTGGCGCGACGGGTTCGATCACGCTGACGCCGCGCTGGCGCCTGCGATTTTTGACCGGGAGTATCTGCAATCCAACATCACCGGCGGCGAAGGCTTCGATTGGTTCTATGCCAGCGCCCTTGATCGAACCACGCAGAACCGCACGCCGATCACCGATGGTGCTGCGGCCAAACCATGGGTCTTCCGCTTCAAGGATCTGCGCGCGTGGTGGCAAAACCCGCACTTCAACCGCCCGGGCGGCGTCGAGAGCGGCGCGCAGACGGCATGGGTGCCGCAGTCCAAGCCGATCTGGTTTACGGAACTGGGTTGCCCGGCGATTGACCGCGGCACCAATCAGCCGAACGTGTTCTTCGACCCAAAATCCTCGGAAAGCTTCACGCCCTACTTCTCGCGCGGGTGGCGCGACGATGCCATCCAGCGCGCCTATCTGGAAGCCAGTTTTCTGTTCTGGGGTCAGGCGGCCAACAACCCGGTGTCCTCGGTCTACGGCAATCGCATGGTCCATGTGCCCGAATGCGCCGCCTGGACCTGGGACGCACGGCCCTATCCATTTTTCCCCGAACTGACTGACGTCTGGACCGATGGTCCGAACTGGCGGCTGGGCCATTGGCTGACCGGGCGGCTGGGCGCAGTATCGCTGGCGGCTCTGGTGCGCCACCTTTGCCCGCGCGCTGGAATGCCGGAACCCCTGATCGACGTTTCCGGCCTCTGGGGCGGTGTCGAGGGCTATGTGATTTCTGCGCTCGAGGCCCCGCGCGCTTCGCTTTCTACGCTGGCGCGGCACTTCGGGTTCGATGCTGTCGAGAGCGAGGGGCGCATCAAGCTCCTCATGCGCGGTCGCATTGCCGGTCAGACCATCACGCCCGACGGCATGGTGGCCCCGGCCTCGGCCCAAGGCGACGTGATGGAACTGACCCGCGCGCAGGAAACCGAACTGCCGCAGGCCCTGAAGTGGCAGGTCGCACGGGCCGATGAGGATTATGACGCAGCCCAAGTGGAAGCACGCCGCATCACCGTCGACACCACCCGCATCGCGTCTGAGTCGTTCCCGATGGCGATCCCGCCCGAAGAGGCCGAACGCCGCTGCCGTCGCGCGCTGATGGAGGCGTGGGTGGGACGCGAAAGTGCGGTGTTTCGCCTGCCGCCTTCGCGGTTGGCACTGGATCCCTGCGATGTGATCCTGCTCGACCATGATGGCCGCCAGGCGGAAATGCGGCTGGTGTCCATTGCGGACTCCGACCTGCGCAGCATCGATGCTGTGCGCCAGGACCGGGCGGTCTATGACTTGCCGCCCGGCGAACCGCGCCCTGCGTCCTTGTCGACTCCCACCGTGTTTGGCGCGCCGGATGTGATCCTGCTGGACCTTCCGCAACTGCGCGAGGATCAGCCTGCGCATCGGCCCATGGTTGCGGCCCATGCCAAACCATGGCCCGGTGAGATCGCCGTCTACCGCAGCGCCGCGGCGGACGGATTTGCACTTCTGACCACTTTTGGCACGCGGGCGCGCATGGGTGTGCTGGCGGCCGACTTCTTTGCGGGGCCGGTTTCGCGCTTCGATCTTGGCAATGCGCTGGTGGTCGACCTCTATTCCGGCAAGCTGGAAAGCGTGACGGACATCACCTTGCTGGGCGGGGCGAATGCGCTGGCGGTCGAAACTGGCGCTGGGCAATGGGAAGTCGTCCAAGCCGGAAATGCGGAACTGATCGCGCCAGGGAGGTACCGACTGACCCGCCTACTACGCGGCCAGCGCGGCACGGAAAACGCGGTCGCCGGAATGGTCTCGAGCGGCGCCCGCGTCATTGTTCTCGACACATCCGTGGCACCGTTGCCCATCAGCGAGGCCGATCTGGGTCTGCCATGGAACTGGCGTATCGGCCCAGCTTCCAAGCCGGTCAGCGACGAGACTTTGGTTGCCGCAACCTTCACGCCCGAGGGCGCTGGGCTGCGGCCGTTTTCGGTCGCCCATGTCGAACAGCCGTGGCGCACCGCCCGCAGCCCGGGCGATCTGACGATCCGATGGACGCGCCGGTCGCGGTCGCTAGCCGCCGATACCTGGGGCGTTGGCGATGTGCCGTTGGCTGAGGACAATGAAACCTACGAGGTGGACATCCTTGACGGGGCAACTCGTAAGAGAACCTTACAAGTTGCCACCACCTCGGCCCTCTACACCGCCGCGCAGCAGACCGCCGATTGGGGCGCACCCCTCGGGCCCGGCCAATCCCTCTCGATCCGCATCTACCAGCTCTAGGCCCTGATCGGCCGGGGCGCAGGGCGATCCGTCACGCTCACCTTCTGAAAGCGCACCCCCAGAAAGACCGGAAAATGTCCGACATCACCACCCATCTCCTGCTGCCCTACATCCTGGCCTCGCAGGCGCAAAAGCATGTCACCCACAACGAGGCGCTGCGCCTGCTGGACGCCATGGTGCAGTTATCCGTTCTGGACCGCACACGTACAGTTCCACCCGTCAGCCCGACCGATGGCGACCGGCATATCGTGGCAACGGGCGCGACAGGCCTGTGGGCTGGCTGGGATTTGAACGTCGCCTTCTGGGTTGATGGCGTCTGGATGCGGCTGGTGCCGCGCCCAGGCTGGCTGGCTTGGATAGCGGATGAGGCGGCCTTCGTCGTGTGGAATGGGTCGGCCTGGGATTTGGTTGGCGAACCGGTAGATGTGTCGGACGCCATTTTCAGCCTCGTCAATGACGCAGACCCGACCAAGAAGGCGCTGTTCTCGCTGTCCGGGATCACTACCGGCACGACCCGGACGTTCACGTTGCCGAATACCTCGTCGGAACTGGCGATCCTTGCGGGCACGCAGACCTTTTCCGGCAACAAGACCTTCTCCGGATCGCTGACCGCATCTGGGGCTGTGTCCATCACCGGCACGCTGACGGCCTCGGGCACAGTCACCGTTTCGGCTGCAGCGGCCTCGATCGGCACCGCGATAACCGCTGCGACCTATGGGATGGGCACGGGGGTCAATCCGACCGGCGTGACAAAGACCCTGAACCTCGGCACCGGCGGCGCGTCCGGATCGACCACCGTCGTCAACATCGGCTCGGCGACCGCAGGCGCTGGCGGCACCACGGTCGTCAACACGCCAACAGTGACCTTCGCCAATGCAGTCACGCAAGTGGGGATGCCCCAAGCGAACCTGACGGCGCAGCTCTTGGGCCTCGGAGGCGCGACAGCCGACAGCTTCAACCGTCTGTCGATGAACACACCCGCAGTGCTCTTGAACAACGCCGGGGCCGGGATCGAAGCCACCGTCAACAAGGCGGCGGCCGGGAACGATGCCGCCTTCGCCTTCAAGACCGGGTTTTCGGCCCGTGCCCTGATCGGTCTTTTGGGCAACGACAACTTCAGCTTCAAGGTCAGCCCGAACGGTTCGACGTTCTTTGATGCCATCTTGGTAGACCGCACCAATGGCCAGGTCGAACTGCCCCAACCAACCGTCCTGCCGGGGTTGAACGCTGCGCCCACTTCACCGCCCTCGGGCAAGACCTCGGTCTACGCCCGCAACCGCGCCGGGGCGCCGTGGATCGATGTCATGCGGCCCTCGGGCCGAGATTTTCCGCTGCAGCCGCATTTCGGGGTCAACCGGATCGCCAATTGGTCGCCGTCGATCACGACCACGATCACCACCGAGGGACTGCCGATCACCAACGTCGGCACGGTGTCGCACCCGACGCTTGCCGCGACCAACCTTGCCGCCTCCATGCGGCGCTGGCGTCTGACTTCGGCTGCTGTTGTGGATTCAGTCGCCGAACAACGCTCGGCTGGGTGGGCGTGCTGGCGTGGAAATGCGGCCGGATTGGGTGGCTGGACCTATGTCACGCGGATTTCGCTGACGACCCTGCAGGCCACCGGCATGGGCTTCTTCGGCCTATACGGCTCCATCGCCGCGCTCGCCACCACCCTGACGCTGGCTGCCGTGATCAATGCAGTCGGCATCGGATTTCAACGCGGCACCCATGCCAACTGGCAGATGGTCACCAATGACGGCACCGGCGCGCCTACCCTGACGGACATGGGTGCGCCCTTCGCCATCGCGCTGGGCGGCGTGCTGACCCTGTTCATCGCCGCCCCGCCGAACGGCAGTTCCGTCTGGGTGCGGGCGGTCAACGAGGTCACGGGTGCGGTCTTTGAACAGGAGATCACCGCCGATCTGCCCGCCAACACGCAATTCCTCTCGCCGCGCCTCTACCTCAATAACGGCGCGACTGCCGCCGCCGTGGCCTACGACTGCGCAGGCCTCTATCTCGAAACGGACTATTGAAAGGACCATCATGACCGAACGCACCAGCATATTGCAGGAGGTCGGCCAGGCCTTCCGCGAAAACGGACTGACCGCAGCCATCACCGCGCTGGTTGGCGGCAGTCTTGCCATCGCCGCCACTGTCACCCGCAAGGCCTTCACCAACGAGGCGATGCTGGAGCGGCTCGACCGGGAACTGCACCTCGAACGCGAGCGAACCGACAAGCAGCGCGCCGATGACCGCAAAGCTGACGCCGACCGGCTGGAGCGGATTGAGACCGACATCCGCGCCATGCGCGATGTGATGTTCGAGGCATTCCAGCGCGGCCGCACCGACTGAACCACCTACCAACCACTGAATCTGCCCCTCACCCGCCCCCGAGGCGGGTTTTGCATTTCTGGAGACCACCATGCCGACGACGACCTATGCCCACTTCCGCGACGTGCCTGAATCTGCCTGGCGCTGGCCCAGCTTTTCCCCGGCCGAGATTGCCTGCCGCGGCACCGGAGCGATCAAGATCAACACCGAGGCGATGGACAAGCTGCAGTCCCTGCGCAACCGCCTCGGAAAACCGCTGATCGTCCGTTCCGGCTATCGCAGCCCGAGCCACAACCGCGCTGTCGGGGGGGCCCCGGCCTCCAAGCACATGCTGGGCACCGCCTTCGACATCGCCATGTCGAACCACGATCCCGTGGCCTTTGCTGAAGCCGCCCGCGCCGTGGGCTTCCTCGGCTTCGGAACCTATCCCCGCTCAGGCTTCATGCATATCGACCTCGGGCCTGCGCGCAGCTGGGGCGAGCAGTTCCCCATTCGCACAACGCCATTCGTGCCGGAAGTGGCCCCCGCCCGGGAAGTCCTGGCCGACAGCCGCACGCTGAAGGGTGGCGGGGCAGCGGGCATAGCGACCGTCGGTGCGGCCGGTGTGGAAGTCGCGCAGGAAGTCCTGGCGGAAACCCAAACTGCCATCCTGCCGCTAGTGCCCTACCTCGACACCCTGCGCTGGGTGTTCATCGCTGTGGCGTTGGTCGGCATTGCCGTCACCATCCATGCCCGGATCGATGACTGGAAGCGGGGCCAGCGCTGATGGGTTGGATCACTGTCCTCCTGACCAGCGGCCCGGCGCGCAAAGCGCTGGGCCTCCTGCTGGCCATCATCACCATCGCCCTGTTCCTGCTGAACCTGCGCCGCGCTGGTGAACGCGCCGGGCGGCTGGCCGAACGCCTTTCAACAACGGAGAGAACCCATGAAATCCAACGCCAGATGCTGGACGCCGCCAGCCGCCGCCCTGCTGATCGCGATGCTCTGTCTCAGCGCATGCGCGATGGGCGATTCTGAGGCCCGGGCACCCTGCCTGCCGATCGTCGACTACACGATGGTCGACCAAGCCCGCGCTGCTAGCGAGGTCGAGGCGTTGCAGGATGATGCAGTTATCGTCCGGATGCTCGTCGACTATGCCGTCCTGCGGGATCAAGCGCGGGCGTGTGTATGAGACCTGGCCTTGTGCCTAAGCCTTGAGAGGAAGCGCAGGCCTCGCTCGGCAGCTTGGGGCGACACGATTCATGGCCAAACAACTTGCTGCACCGTCGATGCGCTGTACAGACTGCCTAGGGTTGGAAAACTGAACGCCCAGAGATAGCGTCGGTCAGACGGCACAATTGAGGGCACAGCGTTGAAGTTCATACGAATCGTTTTCATGTACGCCCTCCTGTTTGTCATAGCCATGACCTTTGCAGCTGTTGTCTTCATACCGGGGAACGAAGGCCTTTTCGTGCTCTTTTCATTTGTTGCGCCAGGCCTCGGGGTCTGGTGGTACGAAAAGCGCCGTACAAAGAAACATGTAGAGAAGAAACATGTGTCGGCGGCGTCTGCGGTAGAAAGCAGCTTTCGGCGCAGTTCGGCACCGCCTGTTACAGGCATGCCGTCGACCACGGCGAGCAATCTGAGTGCTTCAGCCGTAAAAACACAACCTGCCGGGCTAACTGGTACGTCCGCGAAGTGGCAAGATCTGGATCTGTCGGCAGTGGTACAAAAGAACCGCGTCTCAATGGAGCAAGAGGCCAAGAAACCCACACAAGGCTTCATTCCATCTTTGGCATCGACTGCACCGCAGGTTGTTGCGCAGGCAAGTGGCGCGCAAGGCAGAAGCAATAGCAGGCACCAAGGTTGGGTCCCGGCTGCGCAGGTTGTCAATGTGCACGGGCGCAGTCTCGCAGGTATGATTTATGTCGGAACGCCGCCAACACTAAATCGACACGGGTACAGTGAGAAATGCAGATCCTACATCGACCCGTCTCTTCCAGTCGGCCGTGTGGGGAATGACAAAGAAGGCACTGGAATGCCCTATTGGCCGGGGTATTCAACAATCCCACCAGAGTGCAGGGCCACATATCTGGATTGGCTGGCGGGAGGCGCAACGGACGGGTCGTTCAGCCCGGGCTACATGTTTCTGTATTTTTACGGGCTGGAACGGCGCTTCTTCGTTGACAGCCCAGATTTGAACGAGAGGCGGCAGCTTCTTGATGAAGTACGTCGATTAATTGAGGTTTTTCAAGATAACTACTCGGCGCAACGGTATCTACGGGAGTTTATCGAGTTTGCTCTGGTCTCGATCACAGAGATTGGATCAATCGCGCCGGTCTTTGAGAATCCCGGCTGGGACTTGCCGTTTTCGGTCAAAGTGGCAATCGGTGCACGCCTGCAAAGGGGAGAGAACCTCGATGCAGACTGGGTTCTATGCTGGTTCATGTGTCATCCGGAAAAGAACCTGCGAACTTCGGCAAAGCGTTGTCGAGATGAATTTATCGCCTTGTTCAAGCTTCGGTTCGAACGGCGGTTTCCACAGGGCTTGAAGGTTGCAAAGCCGCGTCCTGCGCTTAAGGCCAGTTATCAAGCAGCCTCACGCGAGTTCGAAGGTTCGGTGAACCCCTCCATCGACGGCAAACCTATCCCAGACATATCCGGCCTACGCAAGCCTGTCGAAATTGCCCAAGAGGTTGCCGACGAGGTTATGGAGGATCTCGAGAAGTTCAGCAGATATCTCGGTCGCAACCCCGAGGGCCGCGGCAGTGTCGAAGCACATGCGCTTCTTCCGCAAGATTTACGTCGCCTGTTTCCATCGGACGCGCTGGAAAAGATCCGAGAATGGGCCACCGGTATCACCGAAGCGGGAGGCCTCGTACCGGTGGCTGATGTCCTTGAACAGCTCGAAGGGGAACGGTCAGATAAGCCCGGCAAAAGGCAACTGACCGGAGCAGCTGACGCGCTGGCTCGGATCGGGTTTGGACTTGCCCCCGATCCACGGTTTGCCCTGCGATCTCCAACCATAGATGAACCAGTAGTCTTGTTCGATCTCGGCGGCCCTGTCGAACAGCTGGAAGATGTCTCCACATCATACAAAGCCGCGCTGATGGAGCTGGCGCTTGGGGCGTTCGTCGCCCAAGCAGATGGCGCAATCACTGAGCATGAACGAGCGGCTCTCGAACGCCAAGTGCAGTCTGTTGCTGGCCTCAACGACCATGAGCAGCGGCGACTGCGGGCAAACTTGGCATGGTTTGTTGCTGTGCCTCCAGACATGGTGCTGCTGCGCCGGAAGCTGAAGGACACCGGTACAGATCAGCAGACAGCCATTCGTTCCGCTTTGGTCGCAGCAGCGCACGCTGATGGCATGGTAAAGCCCGAAGAGGTCGCGGAAATCGAGAGGGTATACCGGGCGCTAGGTCTCGACCCGAACCTCGTTTATTCCGACCTTCATGCCGGTGGCGTTCAGGACGCGCCAACCCGCGTGCGCGCAGCGCAGCCCGGCGCGCCGGGTGAGAAGATACCGGTAGAGCCTTCGGCGACGCCGCAACGGCTCGACGCTGCGCGTATCGCTAGCATTCGACAGGACACGGACCGGGTGTCGGCCGTTCTGGCTGAAATATTTGCGGTCGACGGGCCGGAGGATGACAGCAAAGAGGTCGCCGCAGTATCAGTGCTTGCCGGTCTGGATGCCAAGCACACCGCACTGATACGAGAGGTGATCACTCGCCAGCATTGGTCAGACGAAGAGTTCTCTGAACTGGTTGCGCGGCACGGCTTGATGGTTGCTGGTGCGCTTGAGACGATTAATGAATGGGCCTTCGCAGCCCATGACGAAGCTTTGCTCGACGAGTATGAGGGCTATGACGTGTCCCTCGACATTGCAAACGCCGTGGCCGATGCGTTCGAGAAGGAGAATTGAGATGTCAAAATTGAAGCCTCGGGAACGGGACGCTATTGTGCAAGCCCTGCGTGCCGGAGTGGTGCCCAAGCTTGGCCTACGACACATCCAGGTCGGTCGCGTGCGCGAGATCGAAGAACTGGTCAAGGACATGGACCGGATTTCTGAAGGTGGTGCTGCCATCCGCTTCATTATTGGCGAGTATGGTTCTGGCAAAACCTTCTTCATGAACCTAATCAGGCTGATCGCCCTCGAAAAGGGCATGGTGGTCATGTTCGCTGACCTCGCCCCTGATCGCCGTATTCACGCTACCGGCGGGCAGGCGCGCGGCCTTTACGCCGAAATGGCACGAAACCTGTCGACTCGCACTAAACCAGACGGCGGGGCCATGGCTAGCGTCGTCGAGCGTTTCGTTTCTCAAGCGCACAGGGACGCCGAGGCGGAAGGACAGCCCACTGGTGCGGTGATCCGCCAGCGCCTCGGTCACTTCGAAGAGTTGACCGGCGGTTTTGACTTTGCCGAGGTGATCCGAAAATACTGGGAAGGCCACGAAACTGGGAATGAAGAGTTGACCTCGGCAGCGCTACGTTGGCTGCGGGGAGAGTACGCCACCAAAACCGATGCACGAAAGGCACTTGGGGTTCGGACCATCATCGACGACGCAAATGTCTATGATCACCTCAAGCTGATGTCCCTTTTCGTTCGCGAGGCAGGCTATCAGGGCTTGCTTGTGGGTCTTGATGAGATGGTGAATCTCTACAAGCTGTCATCGTCTCAGGCCAGAAACGCCAACTACGAGCAGATTTTGCGCATTCTGAATGATGTCCTTCAGGGCAGCGCTGAGCACCTTGGCTTCCTTCTGGGGGGCACACCAGAATTCCTGATGAACACGCGCCGAGGCCTATACAGCTACGAGGCCCTTCAGACGAGGCTCGCAGAAAACAGCTTTGCCCGCGATGGACTGGTGGATCTGTCCGGGCCAGTGGTGCGGCTTGCCAGTTTGACGCCTGAAGACCTGTTCGTCCTTCTGGCCAACATCCGGGCAATCATGCAAGACGGCGACGGCGTCCTTCCCGATGCGGCGCTGGAGGCATTCATGTCTCACTGCTCGGACCGGATCGGCGAATCCTATTTCCGCACACCACGCAATACCGTCACTGCATTCGTGAATCTGGTTGCTGTTCTAGAGCAGAATCCAGGTGTCGAATGGCATGACCTGATTCAGCGGATAGAACTGGCGCCGGATCAGGGCGATGACCTGTCCGATTTGGATGAGGCTACCGGAAACCCTGTCGCTCCGGCTGGACCAGACGATGATCAACTCACCAGCTTCAGGCTCTGAGCATCACCAATGACACAGGCTTTTGAAAAACTGGCGCGGCCGATTCAGAAGTGGATTCGGGCGCAGGGTTGGAGCGAACTCCGCCCTATCCAGTCTCAAGCCGTTCATGCCATTTTCGGCAGTACTTCAGACCTTATCATTGCTGCTACTACCGCTGGCGGAAAGACTGAGGCTGCATTTCTGCCTCTGATCTCCCAGGTTCTTGATGCTCCGGCACAGCAGGCTGGTTTTGACCTGCTCTACATTGGGCCACTCAAGGCGCTGATTACCGATCAGTCAGGACGGCTTGAAGGCATTTGCCGTGAGGCTGAGCTCCCGGTCACTCCGTGGCACGGCGATGTGTCCGCGTCCGTAAAAGGCCGTGCGCTCAAGGCACCTCGTGGGGTTCTTCTGATCACTCCAGAATCACTTGAGGCTTTGTTCATTCGGCGCGGACTTGAGATACCTCGATTGTTCGGGGCGACACGCGCGATCATCATCGACGAACTTCACACCGTCCTGGACAGCGAACGCGGTGTTCAGATGCGGTCACTGCTGACCAGGCTGGAACTCGCCATTGGCCGCCCTGTTCGAAGGATCGGCCTGTCGGCAACACTAGGCGACATGGACCTTGCTCGCGGTTATCTGCGACCCGGAGATCCATCAGGGGTCCAACTGCTCGAAGCCAAAGGCGGCGATGCAGAACTCTTGCTTCAGCTGCGCGGTTACGTATCTGGAGACAAAGACGAAAAAACGGCGTCCGCTGCACAGCAGATATCCAAGCACCTATTCACGAACCTGCGCGGAACAGACAATCTGGTATTTGCCGGATCCCGGCAGTCGGTCGAGATATACGCAGATCATCTGCGGAGTCTGTGCGAAGATGAGCGCCTTCCGCAGGAATTTTATCCCCATCACGCCAGCCTTTCACGCGATCATCGGGATTTCGTCGAGCGCCGCTTGAAGGACAGGTCGAAACCAACAACTGCGGTCTGCACATCCACCTTGGAACTCGGGATCGATATCGGCGACGTCACATGCGTCGCGCAGATCGGCGCTCCATTCAGCGTGGCGTCGCTACGACAGCGGCTCGGCCGGTCAGGAAGAAGGGCAGGTCAACCCGCAATCCTTCGACAATACGCAGTAGAGGCTGCGCTGACCAACCAAAGCAGCTACGTCGACCGGCTTCGCTTGGGGTTGGTTCGATCAGTGGCCATGATTGATCTGCTGCTGGAGGGGTGGTGTGAGCCGCCACGGCCCGAAGCACTTCATTTGTCCACCCTCGTACATCAGATCTTGTCAGTGATCGCTGAGCGCGGAGGTGCCTCCGCAGGCCGCCTGTATCG
This sequence comes from Rhodobacter sp., assembly GCA_027484145.1. Lineage (GTDB taxonomy): Bacteria > Pseudomonadota > Alphaproteobacteria > Rhodobacterales > Rhodobacteraceae > Pseudotabrizicola. The sequence goes on along the minus strand of JAIXUH010000022.1, from coordinate 1,163 downwards.
TGTCCTGTGCCAAGAGGGTCCATTCAAAAGGGTCGACACCCCCACCTTCATGGACGTTCTGAGGGCACTGGGACAGCCAGACACCGGCCTGATTGAGCAGAGCGATGATGGCTTGCTGCTGCTGGGTCGAGTGGGCGAGAAGCTTGTGGAGCACTACAGCTTTTATGCTGTTTTCCAGACACCCGAAGAGTACCGACTGATTTCCGGCGGGAAGGAACTTGGTACCCTGCCGATCGTCATTGTGATGGCCCCCGGCATGATGCTGATCTTTTCGGGGAGGCGGTGGGTCATTCAGGAGATCGATGATCAAGACAAGGTCATCATGGTCGCTCCCTCCAAAGGTGGCACACCCCCAGTTTTCGGGGGCGATCCTGGCGACATTCATGACCGTGTGATTGAGCGGATGTTCACGGTACTGGAGAGCGAAGACAAGCATCTCTATGCTGACAAGGCCGCTCGCGATCTTCTGGACGAGGCTAGGAGGGAGTACGCCAAACTCGGCCTGGCAACGAGGTCGATCATTCGTCTGGGCGAACAAAGCTTCAGTGTTGCAACGCGAGTCGGAACCGTGAAGACGACAACGCTTGCCCTTGCTCTTCGAGCGAAGGGCTTGGAGGTCGATACCTATGACGGCTTTCTGACCGTATCCTCGAAAGACGGAGCGGTCGACGTAAGGGCCACGTTGCACGCCATTGCCTCAGGCGAACCGGTGGACCTCTTCGGTGAGCAGACAAACCTGATCTTCGAGAAGTTCCACACATATCTTTCACGCGATCTGCTGGAAAGGGACGCATTGGCTTGCAAAGTAGACGCAAGTTGCTTGCCGACGCTCTGCCAGAAGATCATCTCGCACTAAGTTCAGACATGGCGGAGACCTTTCAGCGCCCCAAACGCAAAAAGCCCCCGCTTTTCAGGGGGACTCGTCAAACGTTGAGGTGGCGTTGAGGTAAAACGCGAGTGTCTATACACAAGTGTTTTTGTCGGATTCTAACCATTTGGAAAGGTTAGAAATTTTGGTTGCGGGGGCAGGATTTGAACCTGCGGCCTTCAGGTTATGAGCCTGACGAGCTACCGGGCTGCTCCACCCCGCGTCCGGCCCCGAGGGAGATTTTCGATCGGGGAAGATGTATCGTTTAGAGAGTTTGGTCTCTTGTTAGGTTTGG
>JAIXUH010000027.1 GCA_027484145.1 Rhodobacter sp. | reverse complement strand
CAGCGCGGGGTCAGATGTGGAAATCAAAAGCTCGCGCCCGACCGCGATGCGGTCCGCCTGCGGCAGCCGCGACAACAGCATCTCGGCAAGCGCGCGCTTGCCAGCCGGGCTGGGGAACACATGGGCGATCAGCGCGATCATGCCGCCCTCCGCTTGCGTCGAGGGTTTGCTGCCGACCGTCTCGGAACGTCTTCTGGCCAATCGAGGTCAGCAGGCCAATTCTCATCGAACCAGCGCATCGCGCTCGTAAAGGTGTCGAAATGGCATCCCTTGCCCTGCTGAAGCAGGACAAAGGTTTTGTTATGAACGCCGGCGCGCTTTGCGACAGTCATCAGTGACCGACCGCAGTAGGCCGCGTAGGTAGAGGCGAGCTGGGTGAGGTGTTCATACTCCATGCGGCAATAATGGATATTTCCATCATCTCGTCAATGGTAATTTCCACTATTGACGACACAATTTGTTTCCCGTTTGGCCCGCTTGTGCGAACTTGCTAAAAAAGTGTAAATTTCCACCATGTATACGCCGCCGCACCTCCTCTCGCTGATCGAGCAGCGCTTGAATGAACTGGGTATGACCCAGGCGCAGCTCGGTCATCGTGCGTTCGGCAAAGCAGACAACACTGCAATCCAAAGCTTGAAGAAGGGTTCATCTCCCGCAATAGATCGCCTGGAAGCCATGGCGTCAGCGATCGGCTGGGAACTCTACTTTGGCCCGCCCCGAAGACAGGCAGCAGGACTGTCTGAGCCAGCCCGGGAGCATGATTTCGCACTCACGAATGCGACACGCGCGGGCTATTCGCCTCTCCCGTGGCTTGACTATGGCATCGGGAAAGGATCGGCGCCTGTGGCGTTCCTGGACACGTGGCTTGAGTCAAGCGGACTGATCTTTGACAATCTCTCAGCGACGACGCCGACCAAGATCAACATCGCCGGACTTGAACCGAAGCGCACACTGGCGGTGATTGACAAATCGGCGCCGCGGCAAGGCTATGGCATTTGGTGTCTGAAGGAAGGAACTCAAACGCTTGTGGCTAGAACACTTTTTTCGAATGAGCATCTTGTTATCCAAGCTAGCACAAACGATCTTTCCCCTAGAATTGTCGAAGACTGGCGCGGTGGCTCCATCCAACCAGCGGGCAAGGTTGTCTGGCTTGGGTTACTTTCGCCAGAATAATAGCGTGGGCCAGAAGATGATGAACCTTGCCTCGACGGTCTCAATAATTTTGGTTTTGACACTACCGACTGCTGTCGCGGCAGACACATTCTCTGACACGGCGACGGCATGTCTGTCCTCCCTCGACGCCGGAGACAGCGAAGGCTTTGAGCAGCAGTCCGCCATCATTCTATCGTGGCGAGGCGTCTTTAACACTGATGCACTGCGAAGGGCTACCGATTGCCTCAATCGTGGAACCGGCACGCAGTGGGAATACCACTCGCCCACGAGCCGCTTTACGAAATCCGCAGATCTGGCCGAAGAGAAGGCAGCAACGTCTGCTCGACAGATGGCTGCGGCGATCGAGGCGGAGAAAGCTGAACTGGCACGCCAGCAACAGATTGAGGACACCGCGAACGCCCTGATGGAAGCTACAGTTGCGGCGGAACTCAATCGCAATGCTGTGCATCAGGCGGTTCATGGCGCCTGTGTCGAACTCTTGAAAAGCGACGACGTCGCGGCTCTTACCAACGCAGTCTGCGTTGATTCGTTCCTCCGGAACGGTTTGCCATCTGAATGATTCAGTTCCCAGATTGCAGGCCAACATAGCCTTGCAGTCTTTCCGCGTAGTCTTTTGAATTCAGCGGCTTAGACCCAAGTGGGAACAAGACATCGTTTGCGGACGCGAACTTCCCGGTTCTGGATGCCATGCCTTGAAAGCTGTGGTCGATAAACCGCAAGAAAGCTTCGTTTTACACGTTGTTTTACAGTCACTTAAACGATCTAACGACGTTTCACGCTTCAGCCGCCAAGGCGATCATTTGGCGGCTCTGCAAGGCCTCTTCTGCGATATGTGCAGATTCGCCAGACCAACCTCCCCGTCCGCACGCCACCAGCCTAAACCCCTGTAAACACGGCAAAACCATCCGATCCCACCAATTACCACCAAATCCCGCATTTCCTGCAGATATCGGTGTCAGCACACATTTGGCCATAAAAAGCCCGAAAACGCCCGATCCTCTCCTTTCGCGCCGTTGCTGCAGGGGCATCTCTGGCCATAATGTCAGGCCGGGTGTTGGTGTATTTCTTGGCGATTGGCCTTGAACGGGAACGATATGGCCGAAAGCGGCAATCGCGACGCAAGCCGCGATCAGACAGCAATGAAAGACGCCTGGGGTTGGAACGGCGCGTCCCAGAACGACAACGACCGTGAGGGCGTTGGCGAAGCGTTTGTTTTTCGCGATTTCGAGCGGTCAAAGATCCGCTTCATCCGCACTGCAATCGACCGCTCTCCCGTCCTGACATCGGCCATCTTCTTTGCAGCAGCAAGTTTCTGGACGGTCGCCATGTCGGCGGCAGCGGCTTTGCACGGCGACAACAATGTAATGGTCAACCTGACGCCGCACATTGCCCTGTACATGGCGGGACTGGGGCTGTTCCTTTACCCGCTGCGGCTGGTCTGGGTACCCTTTCTGGCCTTTGTCCTCCTGTTCATCTATGCGTTCGTCCAGCCGTTCGGCGGGCCGCATTCGTGGCTTTCGAACCCAAGTGTGACCCTGACGGTGGCGCGCGACCTGCTGCTGTTGAACGTCGCGTCCGGCCTTGTGATCGCCATTCTGTTGCGGCTGACCTTTGCGCTGGTCGAGCGACGGCTGCGCGCGCATCTGGCAGACCTTGTGACCACCTTGTTCGCCTTTGTGTTCTTTGTGATCACCTGCCTGGGCCAACTGGAACTGACACTGCTGTTGGTGCAATCCTACACACCGGATGCGAAGTTCGACCTGGGGGCAAGTCTGGCCTACCGGGAACTGGCGACGATGCGGATCATGCGGGGGGGCGTGGTCCTCACCGGGTTCCTGATGGCGGCAATCGAATTCCCGAACCGGCGCAACTTTGAACTCGGCATCTTCGCGTCATTGATCTTTTGCATGCTGCCGCTGTTGCAATCGATGGGCTTTGTGCTGTTCCCGATGCTGGATGTGGCCATGCTGGCCATTCTGATTGCTGTGGTGTTCCCGGTCTCCATGGCGATAACCGCCTGCCTGACCGGCATTCCGATCTATGCGGCCATGACGGGGCAGTTTCTGAACGACAATCCGGAAAGCCTGATCGCCGAGCCGTTCCTGAACCGCTATGCGCTTGCGGCCCTGTTCCTGCTGGTGCTGGTCATGGCGTTTCGCAGCTATGCCAACAACGTGCGGCTGATGCAGGAATCCAGCATGCGGCGGTTGAACCGCGTGCGCGACTTTGCCGGGGTCGGCCTTTTTTCGGCCAACCTGACAACGGAACGCTATCGGCTGGACAGCGCCGCCAGCCGCCTGCTGGGCTGTGATCCAGAAGGCCCGCTGGACAATTTCCTGACCCGCTTTGACATTGTGGCCCGCGACCGGCTGACCCATGCACTCACACAGCGGGCCGCAGTCGGCGACATGCTGACGTTGCCTTTGGCCACCGCTGACCGCGGCCGGGCTGTCCTGCAGGTTCTGGTCTGGTCCGAAGATGCGGCCTCGGGCGATACTGTCGCCTACGGGCTTTTGCTGGACATCACGACGGAAACGGCCCGCAAGGAAGCTTTGCAGCAAACCCTTGATACCCTGTCCATGCGTGAGGAAAAGCAACGCCAGCTTTTCTCGATTGTCTCGCATGAGGTGCGCACCCCGGCTTCGGTCATCTCGATGCTGATCGACGAACTGCCCGACACGCAGGATACCCCCCTGCGCAAGCGTCTGCGCGAAAGTGCCGATCAGCTGTTGTCGGTTCTGGCCGACATGCGGCAGGTGGTGAACCCGGAAAAGAACCTGCCCGTCACGCGCCAACCCTATGTCCCTGCGCGTGAGGCGGAAAAGATCGTCAGCAGCCTGCAGCCGACAGCCGCAAAATTCCGCATCACCATCACGCTTGACCTCGACAAAAGCGCCGAACGGGCCCGCGAAGGCGACAAGGTGCGCGTCCAGCAGGTCTTGTCCAACCTTGTGCGCAATGCACTGTTGCACAGCCGCGGGCGCAATGTCTGGCTGTCGTTTCACACCAGCACCTCGGCCACGGGCACGTCATTTTCGGTCTGGCGCGTGCGCGACGATGGCCATGGCATTGCCCCCGACGATGAGGCGACGATGTTCGAACCCTTTGAACGTGGCGGGCAGGATGTGCGCAAGCGGGCCGACGGGTCAGGCCTTGGTCTGTTCATCGCGCGGTCGGCTGTTCAGCTTTTGGGCGGAACGCTGGAATATCACCGCCCACCCGAAGGCGGATCATGCTTTACGGTCGCGGTGCCCGAACCCTTGCTGGCCACCAACGCCACTGTTCCCGAACTGCTCCCTGTCCGCATCGCGGACCCGTCGTTGCGCATCGCTTTGGCCGAAGACAACCCCGTTGTGGCCGAAGTGATGTGTGCCCGCCTATTGCGCGACTTTCCAAAGTTGCGGCTGGCGCGCAATGGCGCCGACTTGCTGGAACTGTTCGAGGAAATGCGCCCCGACGTTGTGCTGACTGACCTGTTCATGCCCGAGATGGATGGCGACGAAGTCACCGCCGAACTGCGCCGCCGCGGGTTTCAGGGGCCGATCATCGGACTGACCGCCGCCGCTGTGGGCGAAGAGTCAGACAGGTTCATCACGGCGGGCGCCGATCTGGTGATGTTCAAGCCGCTGAACATGGATGATCTGCACCGCCATCTGGCCGATCATCTGGCACGGGTGCAATAGCCAGTCCGGCGGGCTGACCCGACACTCAGACGCTTGTTTTCGCCTCAAGTGCGGCCAGACGCGCCTCAAGGGCGGCATTTTCTTCGCGGGCTTTCACCGCCATCATGCGAACGGCATCGAATTCCTCGCGCGTGACAAAATCACGGTCCGCCATCCAGCGGTCAACAAGGCCTTTCATGGCCGTCTCTGCCTCGGTCTTTGCGCCCTGCGCCACACCCATGGCGTTGGTCATCAACTGGCTCATGTCATCAAAGAATTTGTTGCGGCTTTGCATGGCGGTTCCTTCCGGGTGTGACAAAGGATATATGGCGCGGGACGCGGCCAATCACAAGACTGGGACAATCCGTCACGGTGCCGGTCCGGGCGGATGGACTGGTGCATTGACTCCGGCGCGGCCCTTGCAGACAAGGCAGTAACGCAGACGCGAGGCGCGCATGTCCTATATTCCCTTTCCCGACATCTCGCCCGAGATCTTCTCGGTCAGCGTGGGCGGGCTGACCTTTGCCCTGCGCTGGTATGCGCTGGCCTATATTGCGGGCATCATCCTTGGCTGGCGTCTGGCGATGGCCGCTGTGGCGCGGGCCAATCTGTGGGGTGGCACAGCCCCGATGACAGGCGATCAGGTGGAACGCCTGCTGACATGGGTCATCATCGGGGTCATCCTCGGCGGGCGTCTGGGCTTTGTGCTGTTCTACCAGCCCAGCTATTATCTGGAGAACCCGGGCAGCATCCTGCGGGTCTGGGAGGGCGGCATGTCCTTCCACGGCGGCTTTCTGGGCGTGGTCGTGGCGGCGCTGGTCTTTTGCCTGCGCGAAAAGATCCCGCTTTTGCCCACCGCCGACATGATGGCACTTGGCACGCCGCCGGGGTTGCTGCTGGGGCGGATTGCCAATTTCATCAACGCCGAACTCTGGGGCCGTCCCACCACCCTGCCTTGGGGCGTGGCCTTTCCGGGCGATGCCGCGCAGACCTGCGCCGGGGTCGTCGGGGTCTGCGCCCGTCATCCCAGCCAGCTTTACGAAGCGGCGCTGGAGGGGCTGCTGTTGGGTGCGGTTCTGATGTGGCTGGCGTGGCGGCGCGGTTGGCTGGCCCATCCGGGCCGCATCGCGGGACTGTTCTTTGCCGGCTACGGGGCAGCACGCTTTTTCGTCGAATTCTTCCGCCAGCCGGATGCGCAGTTCATCAGCGATGGCAACCCGCTTGGCCTTGCCCTGCATATCGGCGGCTATGGCCTGACCATGGGGCAGCTTTTGTCGGCGCCGATGGTGCTGGTGGGGCTCTGGTTCATCCTGCGTGCCCGCCCGGTGGCGCAGACGGCATGACGCCGCTGGCGCATCTGCTGATCCGGCGCATCCGGGCCACCGGCCCGATAACGCTGGCCGACTACATGGCCGAATGCCTTCTGCACCCCGATCATGGCTATTACACCACGCGCGACCCCTTGGGTGCGGCGGGTGATTTCACCACCGCCCCCGAAATCAGCCAAATGTTCGGCGAATTGCTGGGGCTTTGCCTTGCGCAGGCATGGCTGGATCAGGGTGCCCCCGCAACCTTTACGCTGGCCGAACTGGGGCCGGGGCGCGGCACGCTGATGGCGGATGTGCTGCGCGCCACGCGCGGCGTGCCCGGCTTTCACGCCGCGGCCAAGATCGTGCTGGTCGAGGCATCGCCCGTGCTGCGGGCCACGCAGACCGCCCGCCTTGCGCCCCATGCCATTCATCATGCCACATCGCTGTCTGATCTGCCGGACCAACCGCTGTTCCTGCTGGCGAACGAATTCTTTGACGCCCTGCCGGTGCAGCAATTCCATTTCGACGGGCAGGTCTGGCGCGAACGTCTGGTTGGCCTGCGCGATGATCACCTGACCTTTGGCCTGTCAGACCCGATCACCCGCCCGCTGACCGCGCCTGCCTTTGCGCAACCCCTGCCCGGCCGCGTGGTCGAGGTGTGCAGCGCCGCGCATGCCTATCTTCACGCGGCACGCGGCCGCATCCATCGCCACGGCGGTGCCGCCCTGATCGTCGATTATGGTGGCTGGGGGTCATCGGGCGACACGGTTCAGGCTATGCGCCGACATGCCTTTGTCGATCCGCTGGCCGAACCCGGCCTTGCCGATTTGACCGCCCATGTCGATTTCGCGGCCTTGGCCGTTCTGTTCGGCCCCGCGCATGCCTATAGCGATCAGGGCAGCTTTCTCGCGCGCCTTGGGATCGGCGCCCGCGCGGCACGGCTTGCCCAATCCTTGACCGGCGATGCGCTGCAATCGCATCATGCAGCGTATCGGCGCTTGACCCACCCCGATGAAATGGGTTCGTTGTTCAAAGTGCTGGCCCTTTACCCGCCTGATCGCCGCTGCCCTCCCGGATTCGCCTGACTGACATGACGCTGGAAATCATCACCTCCGAAGCCTTGCCTCTGCGCCATGGCTTTTTCACCCGCAAAGGCGGGGCGTCGTCGGGCATTTTCTTTGGCCTCAACTGCGGGGCAGGCTCGTCTGATCAGGCCGAGGTGGTGGCGATCAACCGTACCCGCGTGGCCGATGCCATGGGCGTCGGTGTCGATCACCTCTTGGGGGTGCATCAGGTGCACTCCGCCGATGTGATCGCGGTGGCAGGTCCCTTGCCCGTTCGTCCACACGCCGATGCGATGGTGACAGCCACACCCGGCGTGGCCCTGTCGGTTCTGACGGCTGATTGCCAGCCCGTGCTGTTTGCCGACGCCAAGGCCCGCGTCATCGGTGCGGCCCATGCCGGGTGGCGCGGCGCGTTTGATGGTGTGCTGGAGGCGACCCTTGATGCGATGGAAAAGCTGGGTGCACGCCGCGCCGACATCTCGGCCGTGATCGGCCCCACGATCAGCCAAAGTGCCTATGAGGTCGGGCCTGAGTTCTTTGAGACCTTCACCGACGACGACCGCGACAATGCGCGCTTTTTTGCGCAAGGAAAGGGCGACCGTCTGTTGTTCGACCTGCCCGCCTTTGGCCTGCACCGTCTGCGCAGCGCCGGTGTGGGGCACGCCGAATGGACGCGGCACTGCACCTATGCCGACCCAGAGCGATTCTTCTCTTTCCGGCGGACCACCCACGCCAAAGAGGCCGATTATGGCCGCCTGATTTCGGTCATCCGCCTGTAGCTGCGGCGCAATCAGGGCGGAAACCGCGCGCGCCTTGCCACAATCTTCCCACCGAATACTGTTCTGACCCGCCGGATGCAGCGGCATTTCCCCCGTAAACATTGGGGTTTTGCCCGGATGCGGCCAAGGTCGGGGCTGTGCCACAATCTGGCAGAATGTGGCGCACAGAAACCTTAATCTTTGGCCTTTGCCGCCCATTCGCCGCCCCAAACAACAGTCAAATTCGTCTCAAGGTCGAGGAAATCGACAGTCCAACAGAGCAGAAGGAACCTTGAGATGAAAAAAGATAGCCGCTGGATCAAGTCCGTGATTGCCGCCGCCGCTGAAACCCAGCCGATGATGCCATGGCAGCGTGACCCCCGCAGCGCCGCCGAGGCGCAAAAGACCGCCTCCGCCAAGCCAAGCGCCATCGCCGCCCGCTAAGGCCACGGCCCGCCCGGCACCGCCCATCGGGGCCGAAAACCCACATCGCATGACGTGACCAAGGGCTGCACTTGCAGCCCTTTTTCGTTGGTGCCGCACGATTCGGCGGCAAGCGGCGCGGGTCGTCCACACCTGTCACACAATCGCCGCACTACATGAAGAACGACGGCCAAGTCGTGACCAATTATGAAAAACATTTGACCGGGGGCCTGAATTCTGACACCTTTGCTGCATGGCGATCTTCCACCCCTGTGGTGGTCTGGTCTGCGGTGTAAGACCCTTGGCAGGGCAGCGTGGACTGGCAGGATCGAGGCTCTGGCAAAGGCGGCTCCGGTGCTCCTCTGGCACATAACGGAGCCGCTTTTTGCGTTTCTGGGCAGGATTTTGGCCCACCTCGCGATGGTGCCGCGCGGCATTCGCCCCCGGTGCTGATCAGGCAGACTTTGCCAGACGCTGTTCCAGCACGTCAAACGGCAGGCCCGGCTCGTCCTTGGCGCAGCGAATCACCAGACTGGTCTTCACATTTGCCACATTCTCGGCTTTCAGCAGGTCACCGGTCAGAAACGCCTGAAAGGATGACAGGTCGGGTGCCACACATTTCAGAATAAAGTCGATCTCGCCGTTCAGCATGTGGCATTCGCGAACCAGCGGCCAGGCGCGGCAGCGCGCCTCGAACGTGGACAGGTCCGCCTCGGCCTGACTGGTCAGCCGGACCATCGCAAACACCTGCACCTCGAACCCCAGTTCGCGCGAATCGATGTCGGCGTGATAGCCCTTGATAAAGCCCGCTTCCTCCAGCGTGCGCACGCGGCGCAGACAGGGCGGCGCCGAGATTCCCACCCGCCGGGCAAGCTCGACGTTCGTCATCCGCCCATCGGCCTGCAGTTCGGCCAGAATGTGACGGTCGATCGGGTCCAGTTTCGATCCGGCCATAGGTGCCTCCCTGTTCAGGGTCTATCTAGGCTCACACCCGCGCCCGCGCAACAAAGTTTCAACGGCACGCAGTAAAATTTCGCCCAAGTTTCACGCAATCGCCCTTTTTCGCAACGGAACCCTCAAAACTGCAGGGGCTTTCCGCCCGTCACCGCAGGGCCTATATGAAACACCCGAAGAAGATTGAGGGCATCATGGGCGACACACGGCATACACGCGTACTGATCATCGGCTCTGGTCCGGCTGGCTATACCGCTGCGGTGTATTCTGCGCGCGCCATGCTGAACCCGCTGCTGATCCAGGGGTTGCAGCCGGGGGGCCAGCTGACCATCACGACCGAGGTCGAGAATTGGCCGGGCGACACCCATGTGCAGGGCCCCGATCTGATGGTGCGAATGGAAAGCCATGCGCGCGAAATGGGGGCCGAGGTGATCTCGGACTATATCTCCGCGCTGGATCTGTCCAAGCGCCCCTTCACCGCCGTCGCCGACAGCGGCATGACCTATACCGCAGATGCCGTCATTCTGGCCACCGGCGCTCAGGCCAAATGGCTGGGCCTGCCGTCCGAGGAAAGGTTCAAGGGCTTTGGCGTTTCGGCCTGCGCCACCTGTGATGGCTTCTTTTACCGCGGCAAAGAGGTTGTCGTGATCGGTGGCGGCAATACCGCCGTGGAAGAGGCGCTGTTCCTGACCAATTTCGCCACCAAGGTCACGCTGATTCACCGCCGCGATACCCTGCGCGCGGAAAAGATCATGCAGGACCGGCTGTTCAAGCACCCCAAGATCGAGCTTTTGTGGAACTCTGAGGTGACCGAAGTTCTGGGCAGCGACGCGCCGGCATCGGTCACCGGCGTGCGCACGCACAATCTGAAAACCGGCGAGATCAAGGATGTGCCCTGCCACGGCTTTTTTGTCGCCATCGGCCATGCCCCGGCGTCTGAACTGGTGAAAGACCAGTTGCCGCTGCACAACGGCGGTTATGTCGTGGTTGAACCCGGCACCACCCGCACTGCGATTCCCGGCGTGTTCGCGGCGGGCGACCTGACAGACCATGTCTACCGGCAGGCTGTCACCAGTGCGGGCATGGGCTGCATGGCGGCGCTGGATGCCGAACGCTTCCTGGCGGGCGGGCACTGACAAGCAAGCGTCTCTTTTTTACGCCGCAGCGCAGAAAAACGTTCCACGGCGCAAGAATGACTCTGCATTTTCATCTTTTCTCGTATGACTGGCGCCGCGATTGCTTGATTTCCGCCGCAATCGCGGGCTATTCGCCGCGCGAAAGCGTGGGGACTTTCCACACGCCCGGCTATTCTTTTTGAAAGGCGAGACAGATGTCGCTTCCGAATCTCGCTCCGGTCCCGGAGCTTTATGTTTCTTACGATTCCGCACAGAAATTGAAGATTGAGGCAGGCACACTGCCATCATGGGATCTGACGGCGCGTCAGGTCTGCGATCTTGAGCTGCTGATGAACGGCGGCTTTTACCCGCTCAAGGGCTTTATGTCCGAGGCCGATTACAACGGCGTCGTCGAAACCATGCGGACCGAGTCGGGCGCGCTGTTCCCGATTCCAATCACGCTGGACGTGAACGAGAAATTCGCCGACACGATCGAGCCGGGTCAGGACATCGCGCTGCGCGACGCCGAAGGTGTGATCCTTGCCGTGATGTCGGTGACCGACAAATGGGTGCCGAACAAGGCCAATGAAGCCGCCAAGGTGTTTGGCGCTGACGATCTGGCCCACCCTGCCGTGAACTATCTGCACAATACGGCTGGCAAGGTCTATCTGGGCGGCCCGATCACCGGCATCCAGCAGCCTGTGCACTATGACTTCAAGGCCCGCCGCGACACGCCCAACGAACTGCGCGCCTTCTTCCGCAAGATGGGCTGGCGCAAGGTCGTGGCCTTCCAGACCCGCAACCCGCTGCACCGCGCGCATCAGGAACTGACCTTCCGCGCCGCCAAGGAAGCGCAGGCCAACCTGATCATCCACCCGGTTGTCGGCATGACCAAGCCGGGCGATGTGGACCACTTCACCCGCGTGCGCTGCTATGAGGCGGTGCTGGACAAGTATCCGCAATCGACCACCACGATGAGCCTTCTGAACCTTGCCATGCGCATGGCGGGCCCGCGTGAGGCTGTCTGGCACGGCATCATCCGCAAGAACCACGGCTGCACGCATTTCATCGTGGGTCGTGACCATGCCGGTCCGGGCAAGAACAGCCAGGGGCAGGATTTCTATGGCCCCTATGACGCGCAAGAGCTGTTTGCCAAGCACGCCGAGGAAATGGGCATCGAAATGGTCGACTTCAAGCACATGGTCTATGTGCAGGAAAAGGCCAGCTATTACCCCGCAAACGAGGTTCCGGAAGGCTGCACCGTGCTGGATATCTCGGGCACCGAACTGCGCCGCCGCCTGCGCGAAGGTCTCGACATTCCCGAATGGTTCAGCTTCCCCGAGGTGGTGACCGAACTGCGCCGCACCAGCCCGCCGCGCTCCAAACAGGGCTTCACCGTGTTCTTCACGGGCCTGTCGGGTTCGGGCAAGTCGACCATTGCCAATGCACTGATGGTCAAGCTGATGGAAATGGGTGGCCGCCCCGTGACGCTGCTGGATGGTGACGTTGTGCGCAAGCACCTGTCGTCGGAACTGGGCTTCTCGAAAGAACACCGCGACATCAACATCAAGCGGATCGGTTACGTCGCCTCCGAAATCACCAAGAACGGCGGCATCGCGATCTGTGCGCCGATTGCGCCCTATACCGCCACCCGCCGCGCCGTGCGCGAGATGATCGAAGCCTTTGGTGCCTTTATCGAGGTGCACGTGGCGACGAGCATCGAAGAATGCGAAAAGCGCGATCGCAAGGGCCTGTACAAGCTGGCACGCGAAGGCAAGATCAAGGAATTCACCGGGATCTCTGACCCCTATGAAACCCCGACCAAGGCCGAACTTGTGGTGGATACGCAGGATGTCGACGTTGACCACTGCGCGCATCAGGTGATCCTGAAGCTGGAATCGATGGGCCTGATCAAGGCCTGATCCGCCACCCGCTGACGTAAATGGAAAAAGGCCCCGCGTTCGACGGGGCCTTTTTTCTTGGTCTATGTGCCGGTCCGGCGCTACTTCGGCGCGCTGGCCCGCATCATCCGCAGCATGGTTCCATTTTTCAAAAGGAACTGGTGAACCAGCGCCACCACGGCATGGGCCAAGGCCAGGATCATCAGCATGTTCACCACCAGCACATGCCATTCTGCGGTGGCATCAATCCCGCCGAACCATGACACCGCACCCAAAACGGGGGCGGCAAACATCAAGGCATAAAGCGCCCAATGGCCGACGGTGGCCACCTTGTCGGCAAACGCGGTTCCCATCGGCGCGGGCGCGCCCTGCACCAGCCGCACGGCGAACCGCACCACCACCAGCACCAGAACCGCCACGCCCACCCAGACATGCAGGTTGGGAGTGATGCCAAAGGCCACCACTTTGCCCTCCATGGTGGCGTCAAAGGCATCTTCCATGCCTTCGCTCAGCACATAATTCAGAAGGATCAGCCCCGCGATGGCCCAGTGCAGGCCAATTTGTGTGCGGCTATAGCTTTGTGTGGATTGCATGGTCGTGGCCCCTTTGTGTTGCACGCAGCCAAGCACGCCCGGGGGGCCAGCGTCACCAACACGCGTCAGTCCTGCCCGCCGCAAACCCGCCCTGCGGCCACAAGCCGCGCTTGGCGGGCCGCCACGGGGCCGAAGCCCTGAGGTGCCTTTGGGTCAGTGCACGTTCACCGGGGCAAGGTCATGCTGCCGCGCCAATTGGAAGGCAAGGCTGCGGTCGCGCACCAGTGCCAGACGCGCGCCATCGGTGCGGTGCACGGCATAGACCGTTTCAATCGGGCCCACCTGTTCGCGCAACTCATCCGGCAGGTCAGCCACCGTGACCGCGCGGATATAGACGATCTGCTGTTCCGTCTCGGGCAAAGCCTTGAATTTCGTGTCCATCATAGCCTCCTTATCCGCGACCGATGCGGATGGTCTGCACCACGGTTTCCGGTACCGCGCGCTTCAGGTCGATGTGCAACAGGCCATGCTCCATGCTGGCGCCCGCAACTTCGACACCATCTGCCAGAACAAAGCTGCGCTGGAAGGCGCGGGCGGCAATGCCCCGGTGCAGAAAAACCCGGTCCTGCAGGTCTTCGCCCTGACGGCCGCGCACGACAAGCTGGCGATCTTCGACCGTTATGGTCAGATCATCCTCACGAAACCCCGCCACGGCAAGGGTGATGCGATAGGAATTGTCGGCGGTCGCCTCGATGTTGAAGGGCGGATAGCCTTCGGCCCCGGTCTTGGCGGTGCGCTCGACCAACCGTTCCAGCTGTTCGAACCCCAACAGGTAGGGGTGCGCCCCGAAACTCAGCTTCGTCATGTCCCATGTCCTTTGCAAAAGCGACATTTACCGGCACGGGCCCCAAAGCAGGCACCCGTCCCTGCAAAAATATGGGGGGCAGCGGCCAAGGGTGCAAGACCCACCGCGATGGGAAGGTGAATCGCGATGAATTCCGAAAGCAGATGACGAAATTGCGCGCCACGCGGCCAGATTCCTTCCCGCAGGCACATCGAATCATTATATCCTGTTTTCCCAAGCACAAACGACTCAGGAACTGAGCGGAACCATGAACGCGTCCAGCGAACTCAACTTCGAAGACATGCTGATGATCAGGCTTGAAGTCCTGCGTCGGGAGCATCGTGATCTTGATGAGGCGATTCACGCCCTTGAGGTGACGGGCCGGCCCGACCAGTTGACGCTGCGCCGCCTGAAGAAGCAGAAGTTGCAGCTGAAAGACCAGATCGTGAAAATCGAGGATCAATTGATCCCCGACATTATCGCCTGACGGCGTTTCCCGCGCCCCGACCGCTTGCCCCCAGCCGCATCCTTCTGTAATCGCGCCACAAGCAACGCGGAGGCGCGCATGTCCGTTGACGTCGGCATCATCATGGGGTCGCAAAGCGACTGGGCCACGATGAAAGAGGCTGCCCTGATCCTTGATGATCTGGGGGTCAGCTATGAGGCCAAGATCGTGTCGGCCCACCGCACACCAGACAGGTTGTGGACCTATGGCAAGACAGCCGTTGACCGCGGGCTGAAGGTCATCATCGCAGGCGCCGGTGGCGCCGCGCATCTGCCCGGCATGATGGCCAGCAAGACCCGCCTGCCGGTGATCGGCGTGCCGGTGCAGACCAAGGCGCTGTCGGGCGTCGACAGCCTCTATTCCATCGTCCAGATGCCAAAGGGCTTTCCCGTGGCCACCATGGCCATCGGTGCGGCGGGGGCCGCCAATGCCGGGCTGATGGCCGCAGGCATCCTTGCCGTGTTCGACCCCGCCCTTGCCGCGCGGCTGGAGGCCTGGCGCGACGCATTGTCAGCCTCGATCCCTGAGGAGCCGAAGGATGACTGACGTGCTGAAGCCGGGGGCCACCATCGGAATTCTGGGCGGCGGGCAACTGGGGCGCATGCTGTCGGTGGCCGCCGCGCGGCTTGGGTTTCAGTGCCACATCTATGAACCGGGGGCCGCACCACCCGCAGGCCACGTCGCCGCCCGTGTAACGACCGCCAGCTATGACGATCTGGATGCCCTGCGCGCCTTTGCCCACAGCGTTGATGTCATCACCTATGAATTCGAAAACGTGCCCGCCGCGTCGCTGGACGCGCTCGAGGCGATCCGCCCGATCCGCCCGAACCGTCGCGCCCTTGCCATCAGTCAGGACCGGATCGCGGAAAAGGATTTCCTGACCAGTCTTGGCCTGACCTGCGCACCCTATGCCGCCGTAAACGCACTGGCCGATCTAGAGGCTGCACTCGACCAGATCGGCACCCCCGCCATTCTGAAAACCACACGTCTGGGCTATGACGGCAAGGGGCAGGCGCGCATCCTGTCGCGCGATGACGCCCCCGCCGCCTTTGCCGCCATGACCGGGCAGGCGGCGGTCCTGGAAGGCTTCATCGACTTTACTCACGAGGTCAGCGTGATTGCCGCGCGCGGGCTGGACGGCTCCATCTCCTGCTTTGATCCGGGCGAGAATGTGCACCTGAACGGCATCCTGCACACCACTACCCTGCCCGCGCGCCTTTCGGCGGCACAGGCAACCGACGCGGTGCTGCTGGCTGCACGCATCCTGAATGCGCTCGACTATGTTGGCGTCATGGGGGTGGAGTTGTTCGTGACCCCGCGCGGGCTGATCGTGAACGAAATTGCACCGCGCGTACACAATTCGGGCCACTGGACGCAGCAGGGCTGTGCGGTGGACCAGTTCGAACAGCACATCCGTGCAGTGGCGGGCTGGCCCTTGGGCGACGGCAGCCGCTTTGCTGATGTGGTGATGGAGAACCTGATCGGCGACGATATCGACCGCGTTCCTGCGCTGGCGCGCGAAGTCAACACCGCCATTCACCTCTACGGCAAGGCCGAGGCCCGCGCCGGGCGCAAGATGGGCCATGTCAACCGCGTGATCCGGGGCATTGCCTGAAGGCAGGTGCCGCCCGCAGGGGCATCGAGCCCCTTTGGCCGGCACTGCCATGGACTGCGTCACCGCGCGGCGCGGCCACGAGCGCCCGGACAGGCGATGCTGTCAGACGCCGATGCCCGGTTCGGGCAGCAGTTGCACGCCGTTGATCTGCCAGCCATCGGGCGTCTCGATCATCTGGTAGTCCAGCACATGGGTGCGGCCCGCTCCATCGGTGATCATCACGCGCTGCCACAGCGCACCCGCCACATCGCGCAGTTCCAGCATCTTCACATCCGCCGGACGATAAACCATCGGATAGCCGTTCTGCACCATCATCCCGAAATTCTCGGGCGTGCCGAAGATGCCCTTGATCATCGGGCTGGCAAAGCTGAAGGCGGTGGCGAAATCATCCTGCTTCAGCGCGTTCAACTGGTTCTGGATGGTGCCCTGAATGGCGGGCGCGGCGGTGTCCTGCCCCAAGGCAGGCGCAGCAAGCGCCAAGGTCACGGCAAAGGCGAGAATCTGTCGGCGCATATGTCTGTTCCTTTCCTCGGGGTTTTCACTAGTGTGGATAGGCTAGACCGAAGTTTGCATCCCGCAAGTCTTGTCGGGGCAAGTTGCAGGTCTTGGGCCGCGCGCCCGCCAAAAATGACGGAGTCGTGATGTCCTATGCCTTTGCTCGCACCGATGCCGACCTTGAAACCGCGTTGCGGCGCATTGCGCTGTCGGAACTGGACGGTGCGATTGCGCGTCTGACGGCCCCCGGCGCGCTGGAGGCCGGGGCCGTGCATGACATCCGCAAACGGGTCAAGAAGCTGCGCGCGCTGATCCGGCTGGTGCGGTCCGGCTTTGCCCCTTATGCCGCCGAAAATGCCGCCCTGCGCGATGCCGGTCAGGCCCTGTCGGGCACCCGCGACGCGGCGGTGCGGCTGGCCACCTTTGACAGCCTTGCCACAGACGCGCCCGCCGAAATGCTGCGCCTTCGTGCGCCGTTGCAGGACGCGGCGGCCTTTGCCACGGCGCCCCCCCCGGCTGACCTTCCGGGGCGGTTCCGCGACCTGCGCGAAAGGGCACAGGACTGGTCGTTGAACGGGCGCGACAGCCGTATTCTGGCCGAAGGTCTGGCCGTGGCGCGGGGCCGCGCCGTGCTGGCCATGCGCAAGGCCGCGCGCCACCCCGAGGTTGAGGTGTTTCACGACTGGCGCAAGCGCGCCAAGGACCATTGGTATCACGCGCGCCTGCTGACACCGATCTGGCCCGCCGTCATGAAGCCTGTGACCATGGAGGCAGATGCCTTGGGCGAGGCTTTGGGCAACCACCACGACCTTGCGGTGCTGTACCAGCATTGCGCGACCCTGCCCGAGGCAAGCCGCGACGGGTTGGCCGCCTTGCAAGACCGGGTCAGCGCCGCGCAGGCCACGATCGAAGCGCAGGCCTTTGACCTTGGCCATCGCCTGTTCGCGGGCGACCCGGACGAGATGGCCGCCCTGTGGCTGGATTGGCGCAAGGTCTGGCGCCGGGGCTGACCGCGTTCAGGCGCGCTCCACATCCATGGGCAGGCGGGACCCCGCGATCCGGGCGGTAATGACCAGTTGGATGGGCCGTTCCCCAGACCATGCCGTCTGCGGTAGCAGGACAAGCCTTCCTGCCAAAACCTCACGCCAGATCATGCGCATCAGTTTCCCTGATGCCCAGATAAATCTGTTGCACGGCCGGGCCTATTGATTTAACCATATTGTTAATTCAAATCGATGAAGCCCCCATGCCCCTTGACCTGACCTATGCCGCCCTGTCGGACCCCACCCGCCGCAGCATCCTCGAAGCTTTGGCCCAAGGCCCCGCCCCCGTCAGCCAACTTGCCGCCCCCTTTCCCATCTCTGGCCCCGCCATCTCGCGCCATCTGCGCGTGCTGGAGGCGGCAGGCCTGATCGTGAACGACAGGGTGGGCAAGGGCCGCCTGTGCGCCTTGCAACCCGATCCTCTGGCCGAAGCCATGGCGTGGCTCGATTTTCAACCGCGCTTCTGGTCGGGCAGCTTTGATCGTCTGGATGCGCTGCTGTCCCAGCCAAAGGGCCGCCCATGACACCCCTGATCATCCGCCGCAGCTTTGCCGCCCCGCCCGAGGCCGTGTTCGACGCATGGACAGACCCGGCCCTCTTCGCCCAATGGATCGGCCCCGTCGGCGTGCCTTGTACCCTGACCGCCATGAACCCGGGCGTTGGGGGCCACTACGCCCTGACGATGCACCTGCCGGGCGGCGGCACCATCCCGGTCACCGGCATCTATTCCGCCGTCGACCGCCCGCATCACCTCGCCTTCACCTGGGGCCATGCCGATGGCCACATCGTGACACAGGTGGAACTGTGGCTGCACCCCACCGCGACGGGCTGCGAGATGGAGTTTCACCACCACCTGCCCGATGCAGACATGCACCAATCGCATGAGGACGGCTGGTCCAGCGCCTTTGGCAAATTGCAACATCTGATGGAGGACTAGATGCCCTATTCCGGCAGCTGCCACTGCGGCGCATTGCACTATTCCTGCAACACCGCCCCTGAACAGGTGATGACCTGCAACTGCTCGATCTGCCGCCGCAAGGGCGCGGTGCTGCATTTCGTCAGCCCGGATCAGGTGCACCTGTCAGCAGACCCAAGCGCCCTCGGCACCTACCGCTTCAACAACCACATCATCGCGCACCACTTCTGCCGCATCTGCGGCATCGCCCCTTGGGCGACAGGCACCCGGCCGGATGGCGGGCGCAGTATCGCGATCAACCTGCGCAGTTCAGATCTGGATTTCGCCGCCCTGCCCGTGCACGCCTTTGACGGGGCGGCGATATAGCTCAGGCCACCAACTCGCCCTTCAGACCACGATCCAGCAAGGCGATGCTTTCCGCGATGCCGTAAAGCGCCACGAACCCGCCAAAACGCGGGCCGTCCGATGCGCCCAAAAGCACCTCATAAAGCGCCTTGAACCAGTCGCGCAGCGGTTCGAACCCGTGATCCTTGCCCACGGCAAAGACCATGGATTGCAAGGCATCAGCATCCAGCCCGCCATCCCATGCGGCCAACCGCGCGCGCAGGTCTTCCATTGCTGCGCGCTCCACATCGGTTGGCAGACGGAAAACCCGTGTCGGGGCAATCTTGTCGGCGAAATAGCGCACTGCATAGCCTGCGGCGGCATCCAGATCGGGGTGCGTCTCGGGCGAGGCTTCGGGCGCATAGGCGCGGATATAGCCCCACAGACCCTTGGCCTCCTTCGCCCCGGCCACCGAGGCAAGGTTCAACAGCATGCTGAACGGCACCACCATCTTCGACTCGGGCGGATTGCCGCCGTGGATGTGCCAGACCGGGTTGTTGGCTTGCGCGTCCACATCCTGTGTCGGATAGGCGCGCAGTTGCTGGTGGTATTCGTCCATCGCGCGCGGGATCACATCAAAATGCATCCGCTTGGCGGTCTTGGGCTTTTGATACATGAAATACGACAGGCTTTCCGTCGACGCCCATGTCAGCCATTCATCAATCGTCAGGCCGTTGCCCTTGGATTTGCTGATCTTCTGGCCCTGATCGTCAAGGAACAACTCATAGGTCATGTGGTTGGGTTTGCGGCCCCCCAGAACCTCGCAGATGCCGTCATAGATCGGCGTGTTGGTCGAATGGTCCTTGCCATACATCTCGAAGTCCACACCCAGCGCCGCCCAGCGCGCGCCAAAGTCGGGCTTCCACTGCAGCTTCACATGCCCGCCCGTCACCGGCAGCGTCCACTCGCGCCCCGTCTCGTCGTCAAAGGTGATGGTGCCATCCTTGGCGTTCACCTCTTTCATCGGCACGTAAAGCACACGCCCCGTTTCCGGATGAATGGGCAGAAAGGCGGAATAGGTCTGCTGGCGTTCATCGCGCAAAGAGGCCAGCATGATCTTCATGATCGCGTCATAGCGCTCCGCCGCCAACCGCAGCGTGTCGTCAAAGCGGCCCGATTTGTAGAATTCGGTGGCGCTGATGAACTCATACTCGAACCCGAAGGTATCAAGGAACCGGCGCAGCATGGCGTTGTTGTGCGCGCCAAAACTGTCGTATTCGCCATAGGGGTCGGGCACCGATGTCAGCGGCTTTTGCATGTGTTGGCGCAGCATGTCCTGATTGGGCACGTTCTCCGGCACCTTGCGCATGCCATCCACGTCATCCGAAAAGCAGATCAGCCGCGTCGGAATGTCGCTGATCACCTCAAACGCGCGGCGGATCATCGTCGTGCGGGCCACCTCGCCAAAGGTGCCGATATGCGGCAGACCCGAGGGGCCATAGCCGGTTTCGAACAGAACATAGCCCTTTTCCGGCGCTTTCTTCTCATAACGTTTCAGAATCGCACGGGCCTCTTCAAAGGGCCAAGCCTTCGATTTCATCGCCGCGTCGCGCAAACTGGACATCATGCCATCCCTGAACCATCCCGCACCCTATGTGCGGGAAACCCCCGTCCTCTATTGCCGTGGGCCTGCCGCGTCAATATTCTCAGGGCACCGCAAAAGGAAGTGACCATGCCAGATACCCCGCCGTCGATGTCGCCACAGGATGCCCTGATTGCCGTGATGGTGGCTGTCTCCGCCTCGGACGAACAGATGCGCACCCCCGAACTGGTCGCCATTCAGCGCACGGTCAACCAGTTGCCGGTGTTTGCCTCCTATGATGCTGACCGCATCCGGCAGGTCAGCCAGACCGTGTTTGATCTGTTCGAGGTCGAGGATGGACTGGATGCCCTGTTCGGCCTGATCCGCGATGCGCTGCCCGAACGGCTGCACGAAACCGCCTATGCCCTTGCCTGCGACGTGGTCGCCGCCGATGGCCGCCTGCGCGACATGGAGTTGCGGATGCTGGAAGAGGTGCGAGAAGAGCTTGCCATCGACCGCCTGCACGCCGCTGCCATCGAATGGGGCGCAAGGGTACGGCACCTGAAACCCTGATTTACAAAATCTTCGACCAACACATTCAGTAATTCAAATTCATTATATTGAATGTGACGGCACCTTGGTCTATATCGGGGAAGCAATACCCCTGTAGGAGGCCAGCCATGACCCTAGACCGCACGATTTTCCTGTTTGCCGGCGTGATGGTGCTGATCAGCGTCTTGCTGACCACCTTCGTCTCACCCCATTTCGTCTGGCTCACCCTGTTCATCGGGGCCAACCTGATCCAGTCGGCCATCACCGGCTTTTGCCCGGCCGCCAGCATGTTCCGGATGTTCGGCGTCAAGGCGGGCTGCGCCTTTCGCTAAGGTCAGATGAAAGCCTCGCCCCAGCGGTGGATCAACTGGCCCTGCAGGCCGCGCGCACGCTTGGTCCAGCCTTCGCCGCCGGGTGGGCTTTCGCGGTCCGCCTCGGCCAGACCATCACGGCGGGCCACGTCCGCCGCAAAAATGGCAAACACCAGTTCCCGCCCCTTGGGCGGCGCGATATGCCCGGCAAGGCCCGACACAAAGTTCAGCGTGCCGCTTTTAGCCGAAACGCGGGTCGGGTGATCCTTGATCGGCGTGCCCTTGGCATCGCGCATGCCCACATCGCGCAGCAAGGGCTGCAACCCCATGCCTTGCTGCTTGGCCTGATACAGGATGCGCACCATCTCGGCCGCCGTCACCCGTGAGCCACTGCCCAGACCGGAATGGTCCACGAACGTGGCCGCAACCCCGAACCGCGCCCGCACCCACGCCGTCATCGCCGCGCCTGACGCGGCAAGATCAGCCGCGCCCGAGGCCCGCAATCCAACCGCCTCAGCGGTGATATTGGTCGAAAACTTCAGCATGTCGCGCAGGATCTCTGGCAGCGGTTCGCTGTCCACCGCCACCAGTTCCTGACCCACAGGTGCCGCATCCGTCGCCACCGGGTCGGGCAACCGCACCCCTTGGGCGCGCAGCAGGGTCTGAAACACCTCGCCCACATAGCGGCCGGGAAAGCGCACCGGCAACCAGCGGCTGCCGCCCTTGCCCAGCGCCTCGGACGCAACCGTCCAATCCTCTTCGCTGCCCTGTGCGGCATAGGTAAACAGCGGCGTCTCACGGCTGACAATCCGCACCCGCGCCATCCGCACGGCGGGCACAAACCGTTCGCCGCGCGCATCCATCGCCACGCCCCAGTTGCCGCCCGCCTCGCGCTTCCATTCGAAATGCACGCGGTTGAAGTTCAGGTTCAGCCCGCCGATGGCCGGATTATAACCCACCTGCACGGGTTGCTCGGCCGAAATGCGCGGCACTTGGGGCAAGGCGCCTTCCCACGTCAGAAAGCGCCCGGTGACCCCCTTTACCCCACGCGCCGCCAAGGCAGCGGCCAGATCGCCGAGTTGATCGGTCTGCAAGGTCGGGTCGCCCGACCCGGCCAGCACGATATCGCCCTGCACGATCCCATCCGCACCAACGGCCCCCGTGGCCACCACCCGCGTGCGATAGCGAAAGGCCGCACCCAGCCGTTCCAGCGCATAAAGCGAGGTAACCGCCTTGGCCACACTGGCCGGGGGCAAGGGCATGTCCGATGCGCGCTCTTCCAGCACGGCCCCCGTCCCGGCATCCAGCACCACAAAAGTGACCGTTCCGCCCAGCTTGGCCGCCGCCACCAACGCATCGGTTGACCCAAGCACCGCTTTCGGCGTGCCGCCACGCGGCACCGGGCGGGGCGATGTCGCCGGGGCCTCGGCCCATGCGGGCAGGGTCACGCTGGCAGATACGCCTGCCAAAAGCCCGCCCAGAAGATTGCGCCGCGAAATCATGGTCCACCTCACCCCAGACCCTGATTAGGCCAAAGGAACCCCTTCTTGCAAGATTGGCTCCACCGTCGGCGCTGGGGGAGCCGCGATCTTCCATTCCCCCCGCGCCCTGATTTCGGAAGATGAGGCATCGTTCATCGGCAGGTTCACAAAGGCCCAGACCGG
The DNA here is from genome assembly GCA_027484145.1 of Rhodobacter sp. Taxonomy (GTDB): domain Bacteria; phylum Pseudomonadota; class Alphaproteobacteria; order Rhodobacterales; family Rhodobacteraceae; genus Pseudotabrizicola. Next base: position 118,195 of record JAIXUH010000027.1, on the reverse strand, counting down.
CGGCTTGCGGCTTCCGCCGATCCATTCCCCACGGTCCAGCAGACGCGCGCGGAACGCCTGTGCCGCCCGGCTTTGCCGCGCCTGCACCCCTGATCCGGGGCGCGCCAGCACGGCAACGGGCACCGCCCGCAGGATATCGCGCCAATGGTCCCAGCGGTGAAACTGCACAAGGTTGTCTGCGCCCATCAGCCAGACAAACCGCACGCCGGGATACATCGCCTTCAGCCGCGTAATGGTGGCAAAGGTATAGCGCGTGCCCAGCTTTGCCTCCAGATCGGTGATGCGCACCCTCGGGTGACCCATGACCGCCTTTGCCCGTGCAATCCGGTCTGCCATGGGCGCGGGCTGGCGCGCCTTCAAGGGGTTGCCCGGCGTAACCAGCCACCAGACCTGATCCAGATGCAGCCGCTTCATCGCCTCTCGTGTGATGTGCGCATGCCCCTCATGCGCCGGATCGAACGATCCGCCCAAAAGGCCGATGACCATGCCACGCGCGGCAGGCGGAAAACCTGTGGTCATTGGCCATGGCCCCGCAGCGACGAACACGTCAAGGTTGAAACTCGCGACACTTCATGCTAACCTCATTTGATATTTCAGCATGCCGACCCGCGTTTCGCGACCCGTATTTCCGCCTCAGATGGCCCATTTGAACAGGGAATTGTCAATGTCAGCCGTAGAAAGTCTGAACAAACTCATCAAGCTTGACCCGTCCACGGCCCGTATTGTCTATACCGGGCTTGGCCTTCTGGCGGCAGCGACCCTTGTTCTGGGGTGGCAGACCAGCCCCGATGACATGCTGCCCCTTGCCGGATGGATCAGCGCTTTCGGCCTGTTTCTGACGGTTCTGTCGCATATCATCAAGGCGCCGATGATGCGCGCCACTCTGTGCTGGATGCTGATCGCGATGATCGGGTTTGGCCAGCTTTACCTGATCTCGGCCATGTTCCCGAACTCTCCGCTGCAACAGATCACGGGCCGCGTGGCCCCGCTGACCTGCGTGCTGCGCGGGCAATTCGACCTCACCATGTGCGTCGAAGCGCTTGCCCCCCTTGACCCCTCGGCGCAGAACACCGGCAGCAGCGCGGCAGATGACGCGCAGGTCTGGTTGGCGCAAGCCCCGGCCGCGCCACCCGGCACGACGGTCTATCTGCAGTTCGCCGATCCGGTCACCCGCGATCAAAGCATCTCCATCGGCGCAACCCTTCTGGCCGCTGGCTGGGGCGTGCAGGCCGCCGACCGGGGGGGCGAGCAGGTCAAGGCCGCGCCCGACGCCAATGAGGTGCGGTTTTTCAACGCGCCCGACGAAGCCGCCGCCCGCGCCCTTGCCTCATCGCTGGAACCGCTGACCGGAACCCCCGTCGGCGTGCGCGACATGTCCCGCCTTTACCGCATGGTCAAGGACGGTCAGCTTGAAATCTGGCTGTCCACCGTCAACCCGCCGGGTGTCACCGGATAACCCGCCTGCACCCGAAAGCCCTGCCGCCGTTGCCCTTCGCGCGAACAATCGCTACATGAGGCGCAACCCGTCCTTGCAGGAGAATCCCCATGGCCAGCTATCAGTATGTCTACCACATGGAAGGCGTCTCCAAGACCTATCCGGGTGGCAAGAAGTGCTTTGAAAATATCCACCTGAACTTCCTGCCCGGCGTCAAGATCGGCGTCGTCGGCGTGAACGGCTCGGGCAAATCGACCCTCTTGAAGATCATGGCCGGCATGGACACCGACTTCAAAGGCGAGGCTTGGGCCGCCAAGGGTGCCAAGGTCGGCTATCTGGCACAGGAACCCTACCTCGACCCCAAACTGACGGCCAAGGAAAACGTCATGCTCGGCGTCGCCAAGGAAACCGCGATCCTTGAGCGCTACAACGAACTGGCCATGAACTATTCGGACGAGACCGCCGAGGAAATGGCCGCCCTGCAAGACCAGATCGATGCCGGCAACCTGTGGGAGCTTGAGGCTTCCGTCGGCGTCGCGATGGACGCGCTACGTTGCCCGCCCGATGATTCCGATGTCGAAACCCTGTCGGGGGGCGAACGCCGCCGCGTGGCGCTGTGCAAACTCCTCCTCGAAAAGCCCGACATGCTGCTCTTGGACGAACCGACCAACCACCTTGACGCCGAATCCATCGCCTGGCTGCAAAAGCACCTGATCGCCTACAAGGGCACCATTCTGATCGTCACCCACGACCGCTATTTCCTCGACGACATCACCTCGTGGATTCTGGAACTCGACCGTGGCCGCGGCATCCCTTACGAGGGCAATTATTCCGCATGGCTGGATCAGAAGGCCAAGCGCATGCAGCAGGAAGCGCGCGAGGACAAGTCCAAGCAAAAGGCGCTGGAAAAGGAACTGGAGTGGATCCGCTCCGGCGCCAAAGCCCGCCAGTCCAAGGGCAAGGCCCGTATTCAGCGCTACAACGAAATGGCCGGCCAGACCGTGCTGGAACGCGCCTCGTCCGCGCAGATCGTCATCCCGAACGGCGAGCGCCTTGGCAACAAGGTGATCGAAGTGGTCGGCCTGAAGAAACACATGGGCGACAAGCTGTTGATCGAGAACCTGTCCTTTACCGTGCCGCCGGGGGCCATCATCGGCGTCATCGGCCCGAACGGCGCGGGCAAATCCACCCTCTTCCGCATGCTGACCGGCAATGAACAACCCGATGAGGGCACGATCACGCTGGGTGATACGGTGCAACTGTCCTACGTCGACCAGTCGCGCGATGCACTCGACCCCAACAAGAACGTGTGGGAGGAAATCTCGGGCGGGTCGGAAGTCATCCAGTTGGGCGACATGCAGATGAACTCCCGCGTTTACACCGGGGCCTTCAACTTCAAGGGCACCGATCAGCAGAAAAAGGTGGGCCTGCTGTCAGGGGGTGAGCGCAACCGCGTGCACATGGCCAAACTCCTGCGCTCGGGCGGCAACGTGCTGCTCCTTGACGAACCGACCAACGATCTGGACGTGGAAACCCTGCAGGCGCTCGAATCCGCCATCGAGGAATTCGCCGGCTGCGCCATCATCATCAGCCACGACCGCTTCTTCCTCGACCGCCTCTGCACCCATATGCTCGCCTTCGAAGGCGACGCCCATGTCGAATGGTTCGAAGGGAACTTCGAAGCCTACGAACAAGACAAAATCCGCCGTCTGGGTCCGGACGCGCTGGAACCGAAGCGGGTGAAGTATAAGCGGTTTAGTCGGTAGGACATGCATTTTTTCAGCTTCATCAATTCGGCAGATGCCTTCCACTGGGAAAAGAACCCGGCCACTTTTATGGCAAGCCGGATTTTCGAATACACAGACAGTCACGTTATCGAGACGTTCAAAGACCCCACAAAGCGCCTCAAGGACTATATCACTGATTTTCCGGTTCTTTTTTCGGTTGAGTCTCCGCACGAGGTCGCTGCGAGAGTAGGTTGGATTGAAAAGATCGTTTGGGATTACGACGATCCGTTGGTGCACTACCGTTTTGATGAGAGTTTTCGTCCGATTCAACAAAACGAGCTTGAAAGTATCAAATGGGAACTTGGTATAGTTGACTTTGAATTTTACCGAACTCACTGGGCGATAAAACAGGGAGATTTGATAAAGATACTCACAAACAGAGGATTCTTGATACCAAGGGATGAAGACCCATTTGCGAACATTGTTGCAATATCACAAGGCAGTGCGCCTCAATCACCCCTTACGCCAGTAGTCACACCGTCGGTGTTTGTGAGTTACTCACACGCAGACAGTGAGCATCTAAGACGATTGCAAGTTCATCTGTCTCCTTTGAAGAGATGGACAAACCTAAACATTTGGGATGACACACGACTAGGCGCGGGTGACGACTGGAGATCAGAAATCGGGAAAGCACTCAGCGACTGTTCAGCTGCTATTCTTTTGGTTTCTGCAGACTTTCTTGCGTCAGACTTCATATCTACTGATGAGTTGCCGCCACTTTTACAAAAAGCTTCTGAAAATGGGACGCGAATTATTCCGATTGTTTTAAAGCCCTGTTTGTATACGTCTCACCCAGAGCTTCGAAAGTTCCAAGCACTCAATTCACCCGATCAACCTCTAATCGGCATGGACGAGGCTGGCAAGGAGGCCCTTTGGAGCAAACTTGCAAAGACAGTGTACGATATGATCGAAACTTAGCAAGCGTAGGGTGCGCTTCAGCGCACCTTCGCCCCGCCCCGGTTCGTCCATTGCCCCCTGTCCGGTGGTGCGCTGAAGCGTACCCTACCCCGCAAAGACACCGACGGCGGCTCACTCTCTTCGCCGAAGACTCCCAGCGGCGCTTCACCTCCCCACTCCGGCTCAACCCGCCCCAACCGCACATCCCGATGAATCGACGAGTACGGCCAATCCACCGCCCGCTCTACCAACCCGTGTTTCACCGGGTTTGCCCAGCAATACCGCACATGCGCGGCGAAATCCGCCTCATCTCGGATGTGATGCTCCCAGAACCTCGGCTGCCACAAGCCGACTTCTCCCTTTCGCCGTAGGGCGGGGTTCACCCCGCCATTCCTGTGGCCAACCGGCAAAGGCGGGGTGAACCCCGCCCTACGCATGCTCATTGAAAACCGCGCCTTGATCGCGCCCCAACGGCCCGAATAATCGCCATCCCCTGCCGGCATCTGCCAGATGCAATGCAGATGGTCCGGCAGAACCACCCAAGCCTCAATCCCGAACGGCCGCTCACCCTGCGTCACGGCCACGGCCTGCCGCAGGGCGGCCACTTCTCGCAGGAGCAGGTCGCCGCCGCGCGCGGCAAGGCAAACGGTGAAGAACACACGCGCGCCTGTCGATCTGGGTCTGCGATACTGCGGCATGCCGCAGCCTCGCGGATCTGGGTTAACCGAAGGTAAAGCCAAGCCAGAACGATGGCGCGCCACCGATCTGTGGAACCAATCCCACAGCCCCGCGTTGTCTGATCACGTTGCCAAGACGAGAAGGACATCCCCATGAAAGGCGCTCTTGCATGGTTGATCGGGATCCCGATCCCCATCATCATCATCCTCTATCTGGTGGATGTGTTTTGAGAATGAGGCGGTCCTGACCGCGTCCAATCGCCCCGCTGCAGGGAATGGCAGCGGGGCGACTTGCCCCTTGGTCGGGCCTCCAGTGGCGTGGCCCTTTGCGGCGGTGATGGCCAGATTGGCGGCAAAAGCCGAACCGAAACCTTAATGATCCGTGAACGCCGGAAGCCAAGCCCTTGAAAAAATTGGTGTCGAATCCTGTCCCAGCATGGGACGGGTCTCACCCCGTCTAAGGGGTCAGGTTTTGTTATACTTGGCGTCGACCCCATCAATCGCGGCGACGTTTCCGGCGGACCGGCCTGCCGGGTCAAAGGTTTCCTTCAGAAAGGCGTCGGCAATCGCCTTGGCCAGTTCCGGCCCGATCACCCGGCTGCCCATGGTGATGATCTGGGCGTTGTTGGACAGGGCCGCGCGTTCGGCCGAGTAGGTGTCATGGGTCAGCGCCGCGCGGATACCGGGCACCTTGTTGGCCGAGATGCAGACCCCAATCCCGGTGCCGCAAACCAGAATGGCCCGGTCAAAGGTTCCCGCCATGACCGCTGACGCGACCCGGTCGGCCAGATCGGCATAGAACGTGTCCGGCCCGGCATCGGTGCGCGAGATTTCGGACACGTCATGTGCGCCTTTCAGATGCTCCGCCAGCACCTTGGCCAGCCCTTCGCCCGCGCTATCCCCGGCAATGGCAAGTTTCATGGGTGTCTCCCTCAAAGTTTGGCGGCGCAACGGGCCAGGATGTCGAGGTAACCCGCGACATTCCACGCCGAGCGTCCGATGAAAAGCCCGTCGATATGCGGGCAGGTTATCAGGTTCTGACAGTTTTCGGGGTTGACCGATCCCCCGTAAAGGCAAGGTATCCGGCGGCCCAATACCGACCCGGCCACAGCGATGATTTCGGCCTGTCGCGCGTCGGCATAGTCCGCAGTTGCGGGGATTCCATTCGCGCCGATGGCCCAGACCGGCTCATAGGCCAGCAGGATTGGCGCGTTCATCTGGCTGCCCGCAAGCCTGCCCAAGGCACCGCGCACCTGTACCTCCAGCACCTGCGACGCTTGGCCTGCCTCACGCTCGGCCAGAGTCTCGCCGATGCAGATCAGCGGGATCAGTCCGTGGCGCACGGCGGCCTCGGTTTTCAGGCCCACGGTTTCATCGGTTTCCCCGAAATGGGCGCGACGTTCGGAATGGCCGAGTTCCACAATATCAAGGTTGCAGTCGCGCAGCATCACGGGCGAAATCTCGCCCGTCCAAGCGCCTTCGTCGGCCCAGTGCATGTTCTGTGCGCCCACCTTGACCGACGTTTCGGCCAGCATCGCCTTGACCTCGCGCACCGCCGTGAAGGGCGGGATGACAAAGCGCTGAATACGCGGGTCGGCCGGGGCCGCGCGCAGACCTTCGGCAAAGGTGCGGGCTTCGGAAAGCGTCTTGTTCATCTTCCAACTGGTGCCGATCCAGACCGTTGGTTCCATGTTCAACCCCTTGCGATGGTCAATGTGATGCCCGCCCGATCCAGGGCCGCGCGGTCTTCCGGGGCGGGATGGTCATCGGTGATGATTGTGTCGAAATCCGCAAGGCCCGCCAGAACATGCAAGGCCGAACGACCAAAGCGCTGATGGTTGATCAGAAGGCAGGTCTTCGCGGCCGCCGCCATCATGGCGCGTTTGGCGCGCACCACCGCATCATCCATGTGAAAGGCGTGCAGGCCCGAAACAGCCGGAGCCGAGATAAAGGCGATGTCGGCACGCAGGCGCGACAGGGCGCCTTCGGTCACAACCCCGAAAAACGCATTGAATTTGGCGTTGTAAATGCCGCCAAGGGCAATCAGGGTGATCCCCGCCTCATCTTTCAGCCGGTCGATCACGGCGGCATTGTTGGTGATCACGGTCAGCGGGCGGCGGGCCACCAAGGCGGCGGCAAAATGCGCGGCCATGGAGCCGTCGTTGATAAGCACGGTCATGCCCGGCTCGACCAGATCGAGAGCGGCGCGCGCCATGCGTTCCTTGGCGGCGCCATCCTGCAAGGCCCTGATGCGGAAATCGCTTTCGAACTGGGTGCCCGCCTCGATCGTGGCGCCGCCCCGCACCTTTCGCAGCAGGCCCGCCTGCTCCAGATCGTCCAGATCCCGGTGGATCGTCATTTTTGACACGGCGAAACGGTCGGCCAGATCATCCAGATCAACAGCCCGCGACCCGACCAGCAGATCCATGATGGCTTGCCTGCGCTCCTCGCGTTTCACCGATTTCCCCCCAGGCACAATCAGTGGCCTAGTCGGTGGTGTAACATGGCTCATCACTTAAGCAACAAAAATAATGTGAAATTGTTATTTTGTATTGTTATGTTTCCATAGCCGTCTTATGCCATCGGTCAGATGGTGGAGACGGGCATCGCGTTTATTGTCGGAAATGGAGGTTAGGATGAAATTCTTTGCCGATACTGCTGTTGTGGCAGACATCAAGGAACTGAACGAATACGGGCTGCTGGACGGTGTCACGACCAACCCGTCGCTGATCGCGAAATCAGGCCGAGATTTCAAAGAAGTGGTCGCCGAGATTTGCGCGCTGATCGACGGCCCGGTGTCGGCTGAAGTGGCGTCGATGGACTTTGACGGGATGGTGGCCGAGGGCGAGCATCTGGCCAAGATCGCCACGAATGTCGTCATCAAGTTGCCGCTGACGCTGAACGGGCTGAAGGCTTGCCGTCATTTTGCGGCCAAGGGCATCAAGACCAACGTGACCTTGTGCTTCAGTGCCAATCAGGCGCTGCTGGCTGCCAAGGCCGGGGCCACCTATATCTCGCCCTTTGTGGGGCGGCTGGACGATATCAACATCGATGGCATGGACCTGATCCGCGATATCCGTGAGATCTATGACAATTACGGCTTTCAGACCCAGATCCTTGCCGCCTCGGTCCGCACGGCGAACCATGTGCGCGAAGCAGCGCTTGCCGGGGCCGATGTGGCGACGATTCCGCCCGGCGTGATCAAGGGCCTTGCCGCGCACGTTCTGACGGACAAGGGGCTGGACCAGTTTGCCAAGGACTGGGCGGCCACGGGCCAGTCGATCCTGTGAGATTTCTGCCCTGTCGATCACCGCTGACAGGGCAGACAAGGCCGGAAAGGCGGCCCCTCCCCCGCCTTTCCGGCATACCTGCCGCTACTCGGCCAAAGCTTGGGCCGTTGGCTCATCTGTTATGAGGCCGCGCAGGTGGCCACTGCGCAAGACCGCCCTGATCGCGGCAACCTTGGCCACACCGCCGGCAATGGCAACAATCCGGCTTTCAGGACGGCCCAGCAGATCAACCGCCAATGTACGGGCGGTCAGCGTGGTTTCCAGCACGCGCCCCTGGGCATCAAAGAAATGCCCAAGCATTTCGCCAACCCCGCCCACTGTGTTGATCTCGGTGATTTCGCGCGGCTCGATCATGCCCGATGCCACCAGTTGCGCGCCGGCGTCCACGGTGCCGATGCCCGCAATCTTAAGCGGGGCATTGTTCGACATGTCAAACACCTCGCGCACGCCATGCTGGGAGAGCAGCACCTGACGATCCTCGGCCGAATTGGCAAAGAACGGCACTGGCATCACATAGGCCTGCGCACCGGTTTTCTCGGCCAGACGGTGCATCACGTCATGCGGGTTGGCCGCATAGTTCCGCGTCAGCCCGCCAAGTAGAGAGACAAAGCGCACGCCAGCCGCATCGAAGCGCGGCATCTGCTGGACGGCGGCCGCAAGGGTTCGCCCATGGCCAAGCCCGATGACCGCATAGTCACCACGCTCGATCTCGCGCCGCAGAAAGCTGGCGCCCGCAAGGCCTAGGGCGCGCAGGGGCAAGCCATCTTCGCCCAGATCAGGGGCTACTTCGCAGAAATCCAGACCAAAGCGATCACACAGGCGCGACTCCAGTTGGGCACATTCCACGATGGCGCCGTCAATACTGACCTTGACCACGCCATCGGCGACCGCCCGCGCGATCAGGCGGTGCGCCTTGACCGATGGCAGGCCAAGCCGTTTGGCGACGGCCGCCTGAGTTAACCCGCCAGCGTAATGCAGCCAAGCCGCGCGGATGGCGAGGCTTTCATCCGGGTCAAGTTCGCTGCCGTTGCGGGCCATGTGGTACCTTTGTTGCGCGCGTGCAGTCAGTCGCGTCAGATGTTCAGGTCTGCTGCCCCAGTGTCGATATGCGGCGCCCAGAAGGCAATGCTTTCCGCAATCTGGGGAATGACCTCACGGTCATTCGGCTCGCGTTCCTTGAAGCTGAGTTCAAGGCAGATCTCGTTGTCCTGCGCGCCGCCTTCGGCAAAGGCCGCCAGCAGGGGCGCAGGCTGGATGCGGCCCTTGGCATTGAAAGCAGCGGTAAACGGGCGATGCCCGCCCTTGTCCATCAGGCTTTGCTTGATGTGGATGATCGGGCTGACCCGAGGCACCGCACGGGCCCAGGCATAGGGGTCAAAATCGTCTGGGTTCGCGCTGGTGATATCACCATGGTCGATGTCGGCCATCATCCACATCGGGATGGCCATGTTCGCGGCGGTTAGCCGATCTTGCAGCTTCAGGCTTTCGGCGATCGTTTCGCCAAACTCGCGGCCAATGCTCATGGGTTCCCAGAACACGCATTTCAGCCCGGCTGCCTTGCCGTGTTCGGCCACTTCGGCCCAGCAGTCGATGGCGGTCTGGATCAAGCTTTCGCGGCGGGCCGGATCGTCAAAATCCTGATAGGTGAAGATTGCGAATTGCGTGCCGACCGAAGTGCCGCCCAGATCGGCGATGATATCGGCAAAAGTCTTGAACCAATCGACATAGTAGCGGCGCACGTCGCGGTCGGGGTGGCCAAAGTGGTTCAGGCGGCCGTAGGGGCCGGTCATCCCGCTGGTGACACGCACGCCGGTCCGCGACAGCGCCGCCTGCATGCTGCGGGTCAGTCGGCGGACTACGGGCGCGGGCCAGCTTGGGTTGATGAATTCATGCGTCAGTTGCAGGTCACGGATGCGAAGGTCACGCGCCACCGTGGTGATCAGGTCATCAGGGTCGGCAAACCGGTTCACCAGCGGGTTGGTGTTCAGCGATAGGGTCAGGGGCATTGTGTGCTCCGCTTGCTCAGGCCGCGTGTGACAGATGTTCGGCGGCAAACCATTCGGCAAAGGCGGCCTGTTCGTCCGGCGTCAGGTGCAGATAGTGCTTGGTGCGGCGGAACAAGATGTCCTGCGGCGTCTGCGCCCATTCCTGCGACACCAGATAGCGCGCCTCGGCCTCGTGCAAGTGCCCGCCGAAATGCCGCCCCAAGCCACCCAGCGACGTGGCGCCCGCCACCAGATCGCGGGTCCGGGTGCCGTACAGGCGGCCATAGTGCTGCACCAAGGCGCGCGGCATCCACGGATAGGCGTCCCGCAGGGTGTTGACAAAGGTCTCATAGTCCGCGCCCGGCATTTCCCCGCCCGGCAGGGGGACGGTTTCGGTCCAGTCGGGGCCCATTTTGGGAAACACGGGCTTCAGTCGGTGCATCCCGCGCTCGGCCAGCTCGCGAAAGGTGGTGATCTTGCCGCCGAACACGTTCAGCATGGGCGGGCCGTTTTCATCCAGATCAAAGACATAGTCGCGCGTTACCGCTGACGGGTTGCCCTTGCCGTCATCAAACAACGGGCGCACGCCGGAAAAGCTGTGCAAGACATCGGAACGGCGCAGCTTTTCCTTGAAATAGCGGTTCACGGCGGCCAGCAGATAGGCAATCTCGACCTCATCCGCCTTTACGTCTTCGGCGCGGCCTTCATAGGCGATGTCGGTGGTTCCGATCAGTGCCTTGTCGCCTTCATACGGGTTGATGAAGATCACGCGCTTGTCGTGGTTCTGCACCAGATAGGCGTTATTCCCGGCCCAGAATTTTGGCACGATGATGTGGCTGCCTTTGACAAGCCGCACATTGCGCGGCGAGTTTGACCCGGCCACCCGGCCGATCACATCCGACACCCAAGGTCCGGCACAGTTGACCAGACAGCGCGCGCGGAAGGTGCGGGTTTCGCCGGTGACGCGGTTTCTGGTGACAACGGTCCAGCCGTCACTTTCGCGCCGGGCCGAGGTAACGGGCGTGCGGGTCAAAATCTCCGCCCCTTTTTCGGCGGCCCCTTTGACGTTCAGCACCACAAGGCGCGCATCATCGACCCAGCAGTCCGAATACTCGAACCCACGGGTATACTGATCCAACAGGGCTGCCCCTTCGGGATCGCGGCGCAAATCCAGCGTGCGTGTGCCCGGCAGGCGTTTGCGCCCGCCAAGGTGGTCATACAGGAACAACCCCAGCCGCACCAACCATGCGGGCCGGTCCTGCGGGCTGTGCGGCAGCACAAAGCGCATCGGCCAGATGATATGGGGTGCGGCGTTGAGCAGCACTTCACGCTCGATCAGCGCTTCTCGGACCAAGCGAAACTCATAGTATTCCAGATAGCGCAGGCCGCCATGCACCAGTTTGCCGGACCGTGACGAAGTGCCTTCGGCAAGGTCATCCTTTTCGGCCAGAACGACCTTGAGGCCCCGGCCTGCGGCATCGCGCGCGATGCCAGCCCCATTGATCCCGCCACCGATGACGAAAAGATCGACCATCCCGGACTCGTTGTTCATGTCAGGTTCCTTTCGTGTCCGCTGACGCGGCGCTGTCTTTGCGTGCGGCGGCCAACGCGTCCCATGCCGGGACAAGGCCATGCCGCGCGGCGGAAAATGCCGGGAAAAGACGATCATAGGCGGCGGTCAGGGCGGGGTCTGGCGCCTCGGCCTCGCCCAAAAGCGGCTTGACCCATGCATCGATGCAGGCCTCCATGTCCGGATAGGCCCCGATGGCGACGGCAGCCATCATCGCGGCCCCGGCGGCGCCCGCCTCTTCGCGCGCCGACACGCGGACGGGCGCATGGATGCCGGCAGACAGGATACCGCGCAGCCCTTTGGACCTTGCCGCCCCGCCTGTCAGGCGCAGTTCTGACGGCATCTGCCCCATGGCGGCATAACAATCGCGCATCGCCATGGCCATGCCTTCGGCAACCGCGCGCACCAGATCGGGATAGCCATGGGCCAGCGACAGGCCGACAAACCCCGCGCGGGCATCGGCGTTGACAAAGGGGCCACGCTCTCCCGCTTCGGAGATATAGGGGTGATAGGCAATCTGGCCGGGCTTGCTTTGTGCCAGCCAGCCTTCGATCCGCGCGACAAGGTCACTGTGCGCCACATCCTGCCCAAAGGCGCTGAGCGCATCGGCGGCAAGGCCAAGCACCCAATCAAGGTTCAGCGTGGCAGCCATATTGGTCTGCACTTGCGTGACGATGCCCGGCACCGGCAGGCAGATCACATATCCCGTCCCCTCGGCGTTCAGATGCACGTCTTGCCACCGCACGGCCCGCATGTGCACGCCCGTTGAACCAATTGTGGAACAGGCAACGTCACCCGCGCCGCCATAAACGCCCGCACCAAGGGCGGTCATCACCATGTCGACATAACCCAGGCTGACCGGCGTTCCGGCACGAAGCCCGGTTTGCGCGGCGGCGGCACTGGTCAGCGGATGGGTAACCTGGGTGCCGTCAAGGATATCGGGCAAAAGCGCGCGTCGATGGCGCAGGCCAAGCGCATCAATGACCGTGTCGTCATAGCGGCGGTCGCGGAAATTGCCGAAGGTAAAGCTGGCCTCGGACGGGTCGGTGGCGCGAGTGCCGGTCAAATTAAGGTAAAGCCAGTCCTTGCAGTGCAACGCCACTTCGGCACCGTCCAAGAGCGCCGGGTGGTGCCGGTCCATGTGGGCCATCTGGCTGCCCTGCTGGCAGGTGTTCAGCCCCGTTCCAGTCGCTTCGAATCGGGCCCGGTTGGCCGGACCGGCGGCAAGCTGGAGCACAGTCGGCGCGGCCCGCGCATCCAACCACAGCCATGCGTCGGTCACGGGGGCATCACCCTTGCCCACCAGCCACGTGCCATCCCCCTGCGCCGTGACGGAAATCGCCGCCGTGCGCGCGGCAAGGTTTGGCACGCGCTCGCCCAACGCGCGCAGAGCTGCGGCGCAATCCTCCCATGTCTGGGTAAGGGGTTGCGTGACGGCACCATCCCCGTGCGAGGCATAACGGTTCGGCACAGCAGCTGATGCAATCTGGCGCCCGTCCATCTCGAAGGCGACAGCCTTGATGACCGACGTTCCCGCATCGATGCCGATCACGATCTGTGTGCCTGACATGGTCTCTCCCGCCCCGCCGATGCGGCACAGGATGCCGCGGGCCATCATTATCGCAATCCGCAACGGCCACCTTACCGAGGCCTGTGCCGCCGCATCCCAAGCGCCCGAGCACGGCAGACTCAAGCCTTGGCTTTACATACCGCAATTATCACGCAAGCAATGTATTTTTTTACGGACACAGCAATATATTTCAGATACGATCAAGGGCGTCAAGAGATCGGTCGTCACCTCAGCTTGCGACGGCATCGCCGTCGTGGCGTCACACCCGCCAAAATCGCCTTGGAGGAAATGCCGCAAGGCAGCAATCCGATGGCGCGGAAATAGTGAAATAAACACAGCGCTATCAGTATGATGCTGCGCTTGGATCGGAGTTTTTTCTGCGATTGCACCGGAATCTCTGGCCGAATTTGGCGCACGCCGCGAACATCGCGCCAAGACCAAGACGGGCAGAGAATCATGTAGCGCCGCGCGGGCTTGGTAAGCCGCCAAAGCAACTTAACTTATCTTACTTGACGAAGTTGATAACACTGCGATACCAAAACTAAGCAAGGGTTGGCGAAACCGCAGGCGTTGGATGAGGAGGTCCGACGCTGCGGGGGCCAAGATGGAGGGGGACAGAAGATGCCGCGTCAGATATCGGGCCGCAGGCTCGGTTTGGTTCGCACAGATGGTGTCGGGTGCAGAGCCGCAGGTGCGGTCTGCTTCCCCGGGTTTATCCTTGTTGCAAACTGAGGCCGCACCATGACCCACTCACCCGCCCCCGCAACGAAAGCATCCGCCGCGCCGCGTCGCGGCTTGCTGGTGACCGGTGCGGTGATCCTTGCTGTTCTGGTGGCCATGGTGCTGGACACCACGGTTGTGCGCGTCGGGTCCGAAGCGGACGTCCGCCAGCAGGTGTTTTCGCCCGATACCTTTGGCGAAGCCGAGTTTCCGCGCATTCAGGCCGCTGTTGAGGCAAAGGCTGTAGATGCCTTGGTGCTTGGCCCTGCCGCCTTGGCCGACAAGGTTGCGGCGGGCAAGGAGTTCGGAACCGCATCTTCGACCGGGGCGATCATGTCGGTTCGGCTGACGGGAGTGTTGGGAACCGCAAAATCCGGCGTCTATCCGGTAACGGTGGAGGGTTTGCCGCCCGAGATCAAGGTGCGCGTCCAAACCGGCCCCGCCATCAACGGCACCGATTTGCGCGACGCGCCCGGCGACATCGAATTTGGCGCCTTCAAGAACCAGATTGAGTATCAGGATGCCGGTTCGGCCATCAACCGAGCCATGAAGAAGGCCATTCTGGACAGCATGGACACGGCCAATCTTGAAGGGAAAACGGTCGAGATTGTTGGCGCGTTCCGGTTGGTCAACCCAAAGAACTGGTTGATTGCCCCGGTCAGGATTACCATCAAATGAGTGCCGCCACCGCAAAGGTTCAGCGGGGCGATGTGGTGCTTGCGGCACGCAACATGGCCAAATCCTATGGCAGCGTACACGCGTTGAAGGGTGTGAATTTCGACATTCACCACGGTCAGGTGACAACGCTGTTTGGTGAAAACGGTGCCGGAAAGTCCACGCTGATGAAGATCCTGTCGGGCGTGGTGCTGCCAACGGCCGGACAGATCATTCTGGATGGTCAGCCTGTCGTGCTGTCCTCTTCGACCGATGCGCGCAACCGTGGCATCTCGATCATCCATCAGGAACTGAGCCTGGCCCCCAACCTTTCGGTCCGCGACAACATCTTCATGGGCCGTGAGATCATGGGCAGCACCGGCGTGGATTTCGCCGAAGAAGAGCGGCAGGTCCGCAAACTGATGACCGATCTGGAGGAAGACATCGATCCGCTGACGCTGGTCGAAGACTTGCGTCTGGGCCAACAGCAGATCGTGGAGATTGCGCGCGCGCTATCGGTCGATAGCCGAATCCTGATCATGGATGAACCCACCTCGGCGCTGTCGGCCACCGAAGTGGACATTCTGTTCAAGGTAATCCGCGATCTGACCAGCAAGGGCGTGTCGATCGTCTATATCTCGCATCACCTGGAAGAGGCGCTGCAGATCACCGATCACGCCGTGGTGCTGCGCGATGGCATGCTGACCGCCAGTGCCCCGCGGGCCGGGATCGACCTTGACTGGATCGTGCGGAACATGGTGGGCGAGAATTACGACCTTGGCTCGCCGCCGACTGGCCATGCCTTTGGTGACGTGGCGCTGTCGGTGCGTGACCTTTCGGTGCCCGACCCAAAGGGTGCCGGGTTCAACCTTGTGGACCGGCTGTCGTTGGATGTGCGCGCGGGGGAAATCGTTTGCATTTATGGTCTGATGGGGGCCGGGCGGACCGAGTTGCTGGAAACGCTTGCCGGGCGGTTGCGGGCAAGTGGGGGTCAGGTGGTGCTGGAAGGGCGCGAAATCTCGCACCTGCCAATTGCTGAGCGGATCGCGCGCGGCCTTGCGCTGGTGCCAGAGGACCGTCAGCGCGATGGCCTTGTCCAGACCATGACCGTGGGACAGAACCTGTCACTGGCCTCGATCCGGTCGTTCACACGCGGCTTTTTCACGCATCGCCGCATGGAGGACCGGATTGTGGATGAGACGATCCGCAAAGTGACCGTGAAAACATCCGGCGGGGCAGCGGCCATCGGGTCACTGTCGGGGGGCAACCAGCAAAAGGTGGTCATCGGCAAGATGCTGGCCACAAACCCAAAGGTCATGCTGCTGGACGAGCCATCGCGCGGGATCGACATCGGGGCCAAGGCCGAGGTGTTCCGCCTGTTGGCAGAAGGGGCAAGGCAGGGTCTGGCCGTTGTCTACTCCACTTCCGAAGTGGGTGAATGCCTGTCAATCGCCCACCGGATCATCGTCATGCACAAGGGCCGCATCTCGGCCGAATTCGATTCCACCGTCACCAAGGAAAAGATCATGGCCGCCTCGGGCGAGTCCGTGGCGGCCTGACGCATAATTTCCACGGAGCCCACGCCTATGTCGGATACCAGCGCCACCCGGACATCAACAGCAAAGAGCGCAAGCTCTGGCGGGTTCAGCATTGGGCGGCTGCTGCTGGAAGGGCGCGCCTTTTTCGCGCTGATCGCCATCATCGCCGTGTTTTCCTTCCTGTCGCCAAACTATTTCACGGTTGGCAACTTTCTGATCATGGCATCGCACGTTGCCATCTTCGGGATTCTGGCCATCGGTATGCTGCTGGTGATCCTGAATGGCGGCATTGATCTTTCGGTCGGCTCAATCCTCGCGCTGTCGGGTGTGATCGCGGGCGCGTTGATGCAGGGGGTGGAGCTTTCGACCTTTGGCGTCATCCTGTATCCGCCGGTTTGGGCGGTGGTCGTGCTGACCTGCGCCTTCGGCGGCTTTGTCGGTGCCATCAACGGCGTTCTGATCGCATGGTTCCGGGTGCCGGCATTCGTGGCCACGCTGGGCGTGATGTATGTGGCGCGCGGCGTGGCGCTGCTGATGACCAACGGGCTGACCTATAACAACCTGTCGGGCCGCCCCGAACTGGGCAACACCGGGTGGGACTGGCTGGGGTTCAACCGCCTGGCGGGGGTTCCGATCTCGGTTCTGGTGCTGGCAGCACTGGCCATCCTGACCGGCGTGATGCTCAGCCGGTCAGCCTTTGGCCGCTGGCTTTATGCCTCGGGCGGGAATGAACGCGCGGCAGATCTGTCGGGGGTTCCGGTCAAACGGGTGCAGATCATCGTCTATACCCTGTCGGGCGTCTTGTCGGCGATTGCCGGGCTGGTCCTGTCATCGCAGCTGACATCGGCAGGCCCCACGGCGGGAACCACTTATGAGCTGACGGCGATTGCCGCCGTGGTCATCGGGGGGGCGGCGCTGACGGGTGGTCGCGGCACGGTGCGCGGCACCATGCTGGGGGCCTTTGTCATCGGGTTTCTGTCAGACGGCCTCGTGATTATCGGGGTGTCGTCCTATTGGCAAACCGTCTTTACCGGCGCGGTCATCGTCCTCGCCGTGCTGATGAACTCGATCCAATACGGCGGTCGAGGACGAAAAAACTGAACCATTTCCGAACTTCTCCGCGCGGTCTCGCAGAATGCCCGGGCGGAAAGGCTTGCCACAGACGGCAAAAGACAACCAACCTCAAGGGAGAGAGACCAATGATGAAAATGACCCGCCGCGCGCTTCTGGCTGCGGTTGCCATCGCGCCGCTGATGGCCAGTGCCGCCTCGGCCGAAGGCCTGATTTCGATCATCGTGAACGATCCGGCGAACCCCTACTGGTTCACCGAAGGCGAAGTGGCCAAAGCCACCGCCGAAAGCCTTGGCTATGAGGCCAACGTGACCGCCCACAAAGGCGACACGAACATGGAAAGCACGCTGATCGACACCGCAATCACCAACAAGTCGGTCGCGATCATCCTTGACCCGGCAAACGCTGACGGTTCCATCGGTGCGGTGAAGAAGGCCGTTGATGCGGGCATTCCGGTGTTCCTTGTGAACGCCGAAATCAACCAGGAAGGTCTGGCCAAGGGTCAGTTGGTTTCCAACAACGCGCAAGGTGCCGCCATGGGCGCCGAGCAGTGGGTGGCTTCGGTGGGCGAGTCGGGCAGCTATGTCGAACTCTTTGGCAACCCAGCCGATAACAACGCCGCTACCCGGTCGAACGGCTATGAAACCGTGCTGACCCAGTACCCCGATCTGACGAAAGCCGCACAAGAAGTGGCCGACTGGGACCGCACAAAGGGCTACCAGAAGATGCAGTCGATGCTGCAAGCGAACCCCGACATCATCGGCGTGATCTCGGGCAACGACGAAATGGCGCTTGGCGCGATTGCGGCGCTGAAAGAGGCTGGCAAGCTGGGTCAGGTCAAGGTCGGTGGCTTTGACGGTTCGCCCGATGCGGTTGCAGCGATCAAGGCAGGTGAGATGCAGTACACTGTTCTGCAGCCTGTCGCTGTGTTCTCGGCCGAAGCTGTGAAGCAGGCTGACAACTTCATCAAGACCGGCTCCACCGGTGCGGCAACCGAAAAGCAGCTGTTTGACTGCCTGCTGATCACCGCTGAAAACGTCGACAAGTACACGGCAGCTTTCACCCTGTCCCAGTGATGGCACAAAGGGGGGCACCGTCGGATTGGTGCCCCCCTTTCCTTCTGCCACGCCCGAGCGATATCAAGGGCGCGACAAGCGAGAACGCCCGGCGGATTGCAGGACCGACAAGGCCAAACGATCCGAAGAGGGGCGGCCGATGGGGATGATGATGACGCAAACGCACGGATCATTCGAAGCGGCGCTGGAGCGTATGGCGACCGAACAGGTGCCCGCCGACAGCCGCCACGCGCGTCAATTGGCGCGGCGACAGTTGATCGCCGAAGCTGTGATGGCCGAAGGTACGATGCGGATCGAAGACCTGACCGAGCGTTTTGGCATCAGCCTGATGACCGCGCACCGGGATCTGGATGAACTGGTCAGCCGGGGGCTGCTGCGCAAGACGCGCGGCATCGTCTCAGCCGCACCGACCAGCCTGAGCGAGTCGAGTGAGCTTTATCGTTTCTCGCGGCAAGCGGCCGAGAAGAAGGCCATTGCCGCCGCCGCCGCCGCCTATGTTGAACCGGGACAGGCAGCGTTTTTTGATGACTCGACCACCGTTTTGCAAATGGTGCCACATCTGCCCGCGCGGGTGCCGCTGACGGCGATCACCAATTCACTGACCCTGATGAATGAGTTGAAAGGCCTGCGCGATCTGACCCTTCTGGGGCTTGGCGGGCAATTCCAGAACTGGTGCAACGCCTTTATGGGACCGGTCACCGCGTCGGAAATCCGACGGTTGAGGGCGGATCGGGTGTTTTTGTCGATGGCGGCCATCACCGACAACATGGTGTTTCATCAGTCACCCGAAATGGCCGATGTAAAGCGGGCCATGTTTGACAGCGCTGCGGTGCGTATCCTGCTGGCGGATCATACGAAATTTGAACGGCGGGCGCTGCATGCCATGGGCGCGCTGGACGAATTCGATGTGGTGATCGTGGATGAGGGCACGCCTCATGCGACCGTGGCAGGGATGCGTATGCGCGGGATCACAGTTGTTGTCGCCCCGGCGGTTCAAGGTGTTTCCGTCGGCCCCGTTGCGACGTGACAGGCGGTGCCGACCCATCGCCCCGCGCGTTCACCAGAACAGATGGGCGATCCATGCCGCCCTTAAGCAAAGGTTTCGGGCAATGCCCAGTATCTTGGGAATCGACAACGGGCTGACTGTCACCAAGGCGGTGATCTTTGATCGGAGCGGCGCCATGCTGGCTGTTGCGCGGCGGCGGGTGGCGCAGATCGTGCCGCGGCCACGTTTTGTGGAACGCGACATGGTGGCCTTGTGGCGGGCAACAGCCGAAGCGGTGGCCGAAGCTGTCTCCCAGTCGGGACGACCCGCCTCCGATATCGTGGCCGTTGCTGCGACGGCGCATGGTGACGGGCTTTATGTGCTGGATCAGCAGGCCCAGCCTTTGGGCAATGGAATCCTGTCGCTGGACAGCCGCGCCGGCCAAGTCGTGGCGGGTTGGATGCGTGACGGCACCTCGGCGGCGGCGTTGGGGCGCACAGGGCAGATGCCGCACGCCTCGGCCCCATCGGCCTTGCTAGCATGGATGCGTGACCATGAGCCTGAACGCTTTGCCCGCATCGGCCATGTTTTGGCCTGCAAGGACTGGCTGCGATTTTGCCTGACCGGCACACTTGGCACTGACCTGACCGAGGCGAGCACCTCATTCACCGATGTGCAAAGCCAAGGCTATGCTGATGACATCCTGCCGCTGTTCGGGCTGACCGCACTGTCGCGGGCCCTGCCCGAGGTTGCATCACCTGATGCTGTGGTGGGCCACGTGACGACGTCGGCGGCAGCGCTGACCGGGCTTCAGGCGGGAACACCCGTGGTCGCGGGGCTGCATGATGTGACGGCATCGTCTTTGGGTGCCGGTGGCTATGGTCAAGGCACAGTCGCCATTGTGGCGGGCACCTATTCGATCAACGAAACCGTCTCACGGGCGCCTGCGTCCGATCCGCGGTGGTTTTGCCGTAACGGCCTGCGGGTTGGTGAATGGAACAACATGGCGATCTCGCCGGCCTCGGCGACGAATTATGACTGGTTTCTGGATACCTTGTGCGGCACGGACAGGCGGACGGTCGAGGCGGTGGGCGGGTCCATCCATGCCACATTGGCCCCCGAAATCGCGGCGGCCTTGGCGCGGCCATCGACGCTGATGTTCCATCCCTATCTTTACGGTTCTCCGCACGGGCCAGAGGCAAGCGCCGGATTTCTGGGCCTGCGCGGCTGGCATGACCGGGGCGATATGCTGCGCGCGGTGATCGAAGGGATTGCCTTTAACCATCGTGTGCATGTCGATGCCCTGCGCGAAGGGTTTGCCCCGGAACGCGCGCGCCTGACGGGCGGCATTTCGCGCAGCCCGATGTTTGCGCGGATCTTTGCCAATGCCTTGGGGATGCCGGTTACCGTGCGGGCGACAGAGGAAGCCGCCGCTTGGGGGGCCGCATTGTGCGCCGGGGCGGGTGTGGGCCTGTTCGCCACGCCCGAGGCCGACCCAAGTTACGATAGAGTAGACACCCGCGAATACACTCCTGACCCGGACCACAGCGCCGCCTTGGCGCAACGCTATGCGCTTCACTGCCAGATCAGCGACAGCCTTGCCCCCCTTTGGCCAAGGATCGAGGCTCTGTCCGCCGCAGGCCCGCATGATGGAACTCAAAACGGGGTGACCAACCCATGACCGCCCCAATCAGTGTCGATGTCCTGATCCTTGGCGCAGGCATCAATGGTGCGGGCCTGTTCCGCGACCTGTGCGAACAGGGCCTGACCTGCGCCATCGTTGACAAAGGCGATTTTGGCAGCGGCACCTCGGCTGCGCCGTCGCGGCTGATTCACGGCGGGATCAAGTATCTGGAAACGGGTGAGTTGCGGCTGGTCGCGCAATCCACGCTGGAACGGAACCTGCTGTTGAAGAACGCGCCGCACAGTGTGACGGCGCTATCGACAGTCATTCCGGTGTTTTCATGGGTCAAAGGTGTGTCTGCAGCCCTTCGCACCCTGTTCGGCAGCACCACTGCGCCGCGCAACCGGGGTGCGCTGCTGATCAAGATCGGGCTGGCGATGTATGACTTTTACGGCAGGCACCACCGTGTGATGCCGCGCCATGCCATGTGGAGCAAAGCGCGCGCCCTGCGCGAGATTCCGCCCCTGACCCCACGCATCGTGGCGGCGGGCACCTATTTTGATGCCAAGGTCAGCCACCCCGAACGGCTGGTGCTGGAACTGGTTCAGGATGGGCTGCAGGCCAGCCCGGCATCATGCGCGCTCAACCATGCGGCGATGACCGGCTGTGATGGCAAGACCGTTGAGGTGCGCGCGGCAGACGGGCAGGCTTACGCCTTTGCTCCCAAAGTGGTGGTGAATGCGGCGGGGCCTTGGATCGACAAGGTGAATGCCGCCTTAGGGGTGCAATCGCGGCTGATCGGGGGCACCAAGGGATCGCATATCCTGCTGGATCACCCCGAACTGATCCGCGCGCTGAACGGCCGCATGATCTATTTCGAGGCGGATGATGGACGTATCTGCCTTGTGTTCGATTTTCTGGGGCGGGCACTCGTCGGGTCCAGCGACATTCGCGCGGCAGACCCGGATTCGGTGCGCTGCGAAGATCACGAGATTGCCTACTTCCTGCAAAGCCTGCGAAGCCTGTTGCCGGGGCTGTCATTTTCCGAAGACCAGATCGTTTATGCCTATTCCGGCATCCGGCCCCTGCCTGCCTCTGACGGCACCGCGCCGGGACTGATCAGCCGCGACCATTCCGCCCCCGTGATCGAGGCCGACGGCGCACGGCCCTTTGCGATCATCTCGCTGGTCGGCGGCAAATGGACAACCTTTCGCGGCTTTGCCGAAGAGGTGGCCGATACCATCCTGTCCCGCCTTGGCCGCCCCCGCAGGATCAGCACGCAAAGCCTGCCCATCGGCGGCGGGCGTGATTTTCCGCAAGGTGAGCAGCGGGCAAGGTGGGTGGCCGAGGTCGCGCGCGAAACGGGTGCCGCACCAGAGCGTGTGGGGCAATTGCTGGACCGTTACGGAACGACCGCGCGGGCCATTCTGCAGGCCGAAGGCGCGCGGCCAGAGACCCTTGCCGACGCGGCAGATTACACGCTGCAGGAACTGGACTGGATCGCCCGGAATGAAGCCGTGGTGCATCTGGCCGATGTCGTCATGCGACGCACGGCCTTGGCCATCACAGGGCGCCTGACGATGCGTGACCTGCACCAGATTGCGCGCGTTACGGCGGCGGCCCTGCAGTGGGATGACACCCGCCTGCAGCAGGAAATGGCAGAGGTTCAGGCAAAGCTGGCAGCAGACCACCGGCTTTGCCTGACGTGATCAGATCATGCGGCGTCGGCGCGTGCACCTTTGGCCAGTACGGCATCCAGCGCCAAGACCTGGGCCACGGCGGCGGCGGCTTCGGCCCCTTTCTTGACGAAATGCGCGCGGAAAAACTCGATCATCACCGGCACGGGCTGAAAGTTGTGCGGTGTCAGCGAGACCGAGAACACCGGCACGCCGGTTTCAAGCTGCACATTCATCAGGCCGGTAACGACAGCGCCTGCAACAAAGTCGTGCCGGTAAATGCCGCCGTCGACGACAAGCGCCGCAGCCACGACGGCATCATACCGGCCGGTCTGTGAAAGTTTGCGGGCCAGAAGCGGCATCTCGAACGCGCCGGGCACATCAAAGGCGTCAATGGTGGCACCGGGTAGCAGGTTGGCTGCTTCGGCAACAAAACCTTCATAGGCGCGGTCCACGATATCTGCGTGCCAACGCGCCTTGATAAAGGCGATACGGGGGGAGTGTGTGATCGTCATTGCGGAACCTTCCGTTGTTTGCGTCAGGTCCCAGAGCACGAGCCATGCTTGACCGGCCCCGCAAGAGGCCTGCCGCACACGGTTCTCTTCCATCCGGACTATACCGTCGGCCCCGGAGTTTCACCGGATCTGCTGACCCTTTGTTGCCAAAGGCGCTCGCGGGCTTTCACCGCCGGTGGGGAATTGCGCCCCGCCCTGAGAACGCCTTGGCGTAGCACAGCAACACCAGCCCGCCAAGATTGGGTGAGCGCTAACGGCTGTGCATTTCCGCAGGGTCGGTCAGCGCTGGGGCAAAGGGTCTTGGGCCAGACGCAAGTCATAGCCGAACACTTCCCAAGTGCGGAACGGCAGGGTCAGGGCAAGGTCCGCCGGAAATCTGGCCAGATAGGCGGGGTTGGCGTTGACCACGGCTGGCAGGGCCGGCTGTAACTCGGTCGGGCGTAGTGCCATGCCCGCAAAGGCGGCAGCTTGCGCCGCGACACCTGCGGGGTCGTCACAAAACGCCTCATAGGTCAGAACAAGACAATCATCGTCCAGATCGCGCAGGGCGGCCAGATGCGCTGCGTTCCAGTGCAGCAAAAGCGTCTCCAGCGGCATTGGCCGCCATTTGCGGGTGGCCATGGCTGTGGCGCGCGGGTCGCGCGCAAAGATGATGAAGCGCGCCTGCGGAAACAGGCTGCGTAGCCACGCGATGCGCGTCAGGTTCGGCGGCGATTTTTCCAGCAGATGCGGGTGGTTCGGGTCGGTCGCAAAGCCTGCCCATTGCCGCAGCATGCGTTCGCCAAGCTGGCGCGCCCTTTCCGGGTCTGCCTCGGCTGGCGGGCACATCGGCGCGTGAAAGGCAAAGCTGCCCGGCCCACCAAAAGCACGTTCCTGCGGTGCCACATCCTGCAGAAACTGCCCTTCGTTGCGCGGCACATCGGGGCACCGCAGATGCGCCACATCATAGCGCGCGGCCAAAACATCGTGAAACAAGGTCGTGCCCGACCGGTGCAGCCCGCAGATAAAGGTCACGCGGCGAAAGGCATGTGGCACGTCAGGCAAAGGGCGCGGGACGCGCGGGTCCCCTTCTAGGCCAAGGCCGACATCGCCCAGCATTTCGCGCAGCGAGCCAAATTGCCGCTCACCCAACAAGGCCCCCATGCGTGCGACTGCGACTGTATCGCGGCGCATCATCGGGCCCGGTTCCACCGGATCAAACGGCGTATGCATTTCACCCAAGGCAAAGTCCAGCACGTCATGCCGGACCAATGCCTCGCGCAGGTGCTGACCATCGGCCACCCGGTCGAACACATCAGCTGTGCTGTCCTGACGGCGAAAGAACGATGTCTTGCGAATCGTATCGGGCGTAAAGCCACAGGGCAGAACGGCCAGACGGGCCGCAAGCGCATGGGCGCGGGCGTCGGGGTCCGGGGCCAGAAGATCGCGGTCATAGCGCAGGCTGACCACGGGAACCCCGGCAGCCGTGCAGGCCCCGGCCGTGCGGGTGATCCAGCCATCCATCATGTTGGTCCAGCGCAAAAAGGCCTCGACCTCGACCTGGGGGCGCAGGTCAGTGGTGGGGGCACTATGCCATTGATCGCTGGCCATGGCCTTGCCAAGCGAGATGAACTGGTCCAGCCGCCGCCGCACCAACAGCACGGCCCCCGCGGCATGGCGTGCCAGAATGGACCGCAAGGCCGCGCCATGAATCTGGTTGGGGCAGACCTTGATCAGAACCCAAGCCGAGTCTTGCGACACCTCCATCAAGGCATCAATGGCCCGTTCGGGTGTCATGCGGAACGCATGCGAAAGGGCGTCAGCAGAACCGAACCAGTCAAGTAGCCGTTGGCGCAGAACCGGATGGCGATTCAGCCCGTAAATGTCGCGCGGGTTGAACACCTCGGACAGCCCGATAAGGCCGGGCAAGCCTTCCAGCATGTCACACAGAAAATTTGATCCACTGCGCGGCCCGGCCAGAACGACCAGCAAGCGGCGGTCCGTTGGGGCATCCGCATGCATCATCGCGGGTAAGCATCCTTTGGCCAGCGGTCCGTGCGGATCATGGCGCTATAGTCGGCCACGAAATCGGCAATCTCACGCGCGCCATTGGCGGCGGGCAGCAGCGCCATGCGTTGACAGCAGGCGGCGCGGAACCTGGCATCCAGCAGGCGGTTAACCTGCCGGGTCAGGGCACCGGCCGCGTGACGGGCCCGCAGACACAGACCAAGACCATTCACCTCGGCCCAATGCGCGCGGGTCAGTTGGCTATCCATTTCCGGCGCTTCGTTGGGCACGAAAAGGGTCGGGATACCGCCCAGAACCTGCTCGTGAAAACTGTTGTACCCGGCCACCCCGACAGCGGCATCAAGTGCGCGGCTGAAGCGGAAGCTGGGGTATTCGCGCAACTGCGTCATGCGACCCTCGGCCCCGGTCAGTGCATCGGGCATCGGGGCAAGGGGCGAGACGATTTCAAGGATGTGCACCGCCGGGTCGCCCAGCAAGCATTCGACCACGGCGCGGCGCAAATCCTGCAGTTCATAATTCGCGCCGGACCCCAATTGCAGCGCTACTGCCACTTGCCCGTCGTGCAGGCCATAATGCGCGCGCGCCTCGGCGCGGGGCATGCGGGCGACGGGGTCGATGTGCAGCACCGGGTCTGTCACATGAACAAAGGGGCGTTCCGCGCGTGTTGGCCCATGATCCAATTCTCCTGCCAGTTCACCCGGCTCGATCACCGCGGTGAACAGGTTGGCGTGGTCCAGAAACGGCTGGTGCACATCGCGCCACAGGGCGCGGCGCACCCACAGCGTCATCAGGTCGGGAAATTCACCCAGGACATTCGCCAGACCGCCAAAGACCGCCGTGCCATCATAGGCCAGCATCACGGGTTGCAGATGGCGGATCAGGTCAAACAACTCTTCCGCAAAGACGGTGTTCCAGCGGTCAGGATCGGCCTTCAGGTGCTTGTGATGGGGCAGGTAAAACACCGGGTAACCAGCCTTGTGCGCCACATCCAGCGACAGGCTCATGGAGGCGAATACAGGCTGCAGGTCGGCGGGCAAACGGTCGGCTATGGCCATCTGCTGTGTCAGATGACCCACACCGATGCCGTTGGTGGACAAAAACAGCACGGGCTGTCGGCGCCGCGCCGGTCTGGGCGGTGGAACCGTGTTGCGACGCAGGCCGTAAGTGTTCAGCCGTTCATGGGCAAGGCCTGCTGCATGGTGCACCTGCGCCCACATGCGGGCCTTACGGCGTTGCGCCAGCCATGCTTGCGGGTCGGCGACAAAGTGGTCAATCGTGGCGCGCACGTCGGCGGCATCGGCATAAACGGCGGCGGGGCCAAAGGTCTGCGCAAAGGCGGGCGGCAGGATCGTGACGATTCCGCAGGCGAGGGCCTCAAGGATATTGCGGCCAAAAGCCTCCAGCCATGCGGTCGAATGGTAAAACACAAAGAAGTCGAGCCCGCCCAGAAATTCTGGCACACCCTCGGGGTCAAACGGCAGTTGCACCCAGTTGGCTGGCAGGGACGGCCCGTAAAGCGTGGTCAAGAACGCGCCGCCACCAAGAATGCGCACCTCGACCGCCGGGTCATCGGCCAGATGGGCAGCAAAGGCCTGCGCGCGGTCTTCGGGCCATTTCAGCGGATCGGGCCGGGCATGGCGGCCGATGACGATATGGTCGGGGTGGGGCGGTGCGCGGCCCGGATCAAACGGCCATTCCGTCAGGTCCAACAGATTGACCCAGTCTTCATCGGCGATGCGCCCGAACCTTGGCCGGTGGTGGCGCAGCGACTTGCGGACCACCGGACTGACCGGTGCAATCAGCAGATCATCGGTCAGGGTGGCAACGATATTGGCAGCCACAGAATCAAGGTCGTATTGCCGAAGGCCCGCGCCATCGAACATCGGGTGATGCAAGATCAACAACGCACGTTCAGCACGCAGCGGCAGCGCACTGCGCGGCAGGTTCTCGAACGTTACCGGATGGTGGATCAGGGCCAGTTGGCAGGTCCAGTCGTCACCCGGTCGCAGCAGGGTGACGCGGCCCTCGGTGATAAAGCGGCGGATGGCCGGATGCACCGGCCATGCGACCCCCAAGAGATGGGCCTTGACCAACAACAGGCCAATGCGAAGCGTCGTGTCGTTGCACAGGGCCTTCAGCTCGGCCGCGACAGCCGTTGACACGCCCCCTTCAAACCGCGCGTCCAGCACAAAGACTACATCCAGATCAGCTGGCATTGCGCGCCCCGGCACATACTGCGGCAACGCGGGCGGCGTATTCTTCCAGATCGGGACCATAGCGGATGACCCGATCCGGACGCCATTTTGCGAACAACAGGGCCTGACGGTCTGCCAGATAGGTGGGCCAATCCAGCAGATCCGCAAACCGCGCGATCTCATCAAGCGAGGGCAGGCGTTCAAAGATCGCGTGTGCCTCGATGAAAGGGCGGAAATCAAGCTTGGTGTGCACGAAGACGACACGATGGCGCGGGAACCTTGCCATCAGTTTCTTCACGGCAGGAAGCGCCTCGCCCGATGCAACATCCAGCATCAGCACGAACATGGCACGGTCACGCGGCCCGATGATGGATACCGTGCCATCGGCCACATCCGCATCATCCGCACCGCGCCCGAACCTGAACATGTCAGCAAAGGGGGGCAGCGACATCAGTTTGGTGTCAGTAATTGGACCGGCGCTGCGATTTCGCCTTGGTGGCCTCGGGCTTGGCGGCCTGCGTCTTGGGCTGCACCATCTTGCACCGTTCGGATTTGTAGTGCTGGGCCTTCGTGTCGCACAGCTTGGGCTTTTCGCCCTCAATCGGCACACAGCCAACAAGTGTGATCACAGTGATCGCAGAAGTTGCGCCAACAATCAAGCGACGCGCGAGGGTTGAAAGTATCTTCATGCTGGAATCCGCCAATGAAAGATATTCAATAAAATATACGTTACCATGCGTCATGCAGATTTCGCAACAAACATGTCACGAAATGCTAGGTTGGTTTGACATTCTTGCCTTCAGCGCCGCATCATCGGGCGCAATCAGCGTTTGACGGGGTGCTCTGCCATGACCCGAGTTGGTTTTTTAACTGTTTTTGTCGTCGTGATGGCCCTTTTCGTAGCCACCCCACCCTTTGCGCAGACCGAACCGGCCGCGGGTGAGGGGCGCAAGGTTGCGCTGGTGGTCGGCAACGGTGCCTATACCGATATTCCGCCGCTGCAAAACGCCCCCAACGATGCGCGGCTGATCGCTGAACGGCTGACCGCCATCGGATTCGAGGTCACGCTTGCCATTGACCTTGACCGCCGTCAGTTCGTTCGCACGCTCAGCGGCTTTCGCAAGGCGTTGGACGGGGCCACAACAGGGCTGTTCTTTTATGCGGGCCATGGTGTGCAGGCCGACGGTAGCAACTATCTGATCCCCACCGATGCCACGCTGGACGCGGTTGAGTTTCTGAGCCTTGAGGCGATCGATCTGGATCAGGTCACCGAAACCCTGAACGAGACGACCAAGACGGCGCTGATCTTTCTGGATGCCTGCCGCAACAACCCGTTCGAGAATGGCGACACGCGCAGCGCGACCTCGGCCACACGCGGGCTGGCGCGGGTATCGGCGGAAAGCAATACGCTGATTTCCTTTGCAGCGGCACCGGGAAACGTGGCGCTTGACCGGGTGGATGGGGTGTCAAACACCAACAGCCCCTTTACCACCGCCCTGTCGCGCCATCTGGGCACGCCTGGCGACACGATCAGCCGCACGATGATCAAGGTGCGCCGCGATGTGTTGGACATGACCGAAGGCAAACAGGTCCCGTGGGAGCATTCCTCATTGGTCGATGAGGTTACGCTGCGACAAGGCGCGCCGGAAGATGGGGCCCAGACCAATCAGGACGAGGATGATTGGGAACTTGTGCTGGGGTCAACCGATGCCGCCGTGTTTGAGCGGTTCATCACGCGCAACCCCAACAGCCGGTTCGTGCCAGAGGCCCGAGAAAAGATTGCTGCCTTGCGCGCTGCGGAAGAAGCCGCCCGCACGGACGAGGAACGTGCCGCCCTTGCCGCCGAAGCCGCGCGCAAGGCCGAGGAAGACCGTCAGTTGGCCTTGGCCGCTTTCTTTGCGCCGCCTGCCCCGCCCGAGGTGCGCGGCACGTTTCAGGACTGCAAGACATGCCCCGAGATGGTGGATATCAAAGGCACCGAATTCCTGTTTGGCACCCCCGACACGATAAAGCGCGCGCAGGCCGATGAACGCCCGGCCCGTCGGGTGGCGCTCGCCGCGCCTTTTGCCGTTGCCATGACCGAAACCACGCGTGGCGATTTTGACCGCTTCGTCAAGGAGACCGGGTACGATTGGCCCGACGCCTGCATGATAACGGCGCAGGATGATACGCTGCCCATTATGGGGTCGCGCAAGTCATCGGTCGCCAAGGCAGCCGATGCGCCTGTGGTCTGCGTCAGCTGGAACGATGCCAAGGCCTATACCGAATGGCTGAGCGCCAAGACGGGCAAAAGCTATCGTCTTCTGTCAGAGCTGGAGTTCGAGTATCTGGCTGAGGCCTTTCATTTCAACACCGATATCGACGCCATTCTCGAAGGCTCTGGCGTCTGTGATGTGGTGAATATTGCCGACCTCAGCTCACCCTTCAGCTGGCGCAACTTCAGCTGCACCGATGCGCTTGGCGCCGGGGTGTTTCCGGCGGCGTCGATGCAGCCGGATGCCTTTGGCCTGCACCATCTGCTGGGCAATGTCTGGGAATGGACGCAAGACTGCTATGCCGACACGCCAGAAGTGGCAGAGCAGCGGGCGATTGCACCGCAAGACGGCACGTGTGAACGGCGCAGCATGCGTGGCAGCAGTTGGGCTGACCCGCTTTCGGCGCTTCGCACCTCGAACCGCAACTGGGACCATCCTGATTACCGCGCCGATACCGTCGGCTTTCGCGTGGCGCGCGAGCCATGACCTCCGCCCCTGACCGCCCCTGCCCAAAGGGAGACTGACGATGATCCGCTCTGGTCTGCTGCTTTTTGCCTGCGCCACCCTGTCGGCATGGGCTGCTTTTGCCGAGGAAATCGTGCTGTCCTGCGGCACCGTGGGGTCAAAGAACAACATCTGCGAAAGCTCGGTCGCGCGGTGGGAGAAAAAGACAGGCCACACGGTGCGCTATGTGCAGGTGCCCAAGAAAACCAATGACCAGCTTGATTTCTTCCGGATGGCCCTTGCCCAACCCAAAGACGACGAGCCGCTGGATGTGGTCATGGTTGATGCCATCTGGATCAATTTCGTCGAACAATACCTGATCGACCTTGCCCCCCTGTCGGCGGGGGCCGAGGCCGACCACTTCAAGACCTTGATCGAGAACGCGACCTTCGAAGAGGGCCTGAAGGCCATGCCTTTGTGGACAGGCGTTGGCCTGATCTACTATCGCGCCGATCTGCTGGAGAAATACGGTGAGCCCGTGCCGCGCACATGGGATGAGTTGGAGGCGACGGCCGCCCGCGTGCAAGAGGCCGAGCGCAAGGAAAACCCCGAGTTCTGGGGCTTTGTGTTCGAAGCGACCAATGGCGAAGGGCTGACCTGCAACGCGCTGGAATGGCTTGCCGCAATGGGTGGCCCGCTGATCCTTGACGAAAGTGGTGCCGTTGCGGTCGACTCGCCCGAAGCGATGGCGACATTTCAGCGCGTGAAAGGCTGGCTTGGCACGATCACCCCGCCGACGGTGGTCGAGATGAACAACGAACAGGCGCGGGTGTTCTTCCAGAACGGCAAGGCGCTGTTCATGCGAAACTGGCCCTATGCCTGGGCGCCGTCGCAAAAGGCAGACAGCCCGTTGAAGGGGAAGGTTGGCGTCACTTCGATGATGGCAGGGCCTGCGGGAGATGGTCAGGGCGTGCACGGCGGCTGGTATCTTGGTGTGTCGAAGGACAGCAAGCATGCCGAGATTGCCGCCGATCTGGTGTTGCACATGACCAGTCAGGATGAACAGTTGCAGCGCGCCCTGTTCCAAAGCCAGAACCCGACGCGCCCGGCCCTTTATGCTGACCCGGACGTGCGGGCAGTGTCAGACTTTTTCGAGGTGGTTTATGGTGGCCTGCAAGCCGCTGCCAGCCGCCCGAATGCCCGGCTGCGGGGCAGCTACATCTATGTATCGAACGCCTATTCCGCGACACTGAACCGCTATCTGGCGGGCAAGGAGGACGACCCGACACCGTTGTTTGCGGCCCTGCAGGATCAGATGGCCCGGTTGCAGCGCCGCGACTGGTAGGCCTAAAGGCTTGACGCGCGGATCAGCAGTTCGGGCGACACTTCGATCAGGGCGGGCGCCGTCTGCCGCCCGTCCAGCACATCAAGGATCAGCGCCGCCGACTTGGTCCCGATGCCGCGCGGAAACGGGTTGATGGTGGACAGGGCCGGCACCGAAACCGCCGCAATGTCATAATCGCCAAAGCCCGCAAGGGATATCTGGTCCGGCACCGCCACGCCACGGCGCTGACATTCAGTCAGTGCGCCAAAGGCCGACAGGTCCGACACGCAGATCACGGCCTGCGTATCCGGCAGTTCCTGCAGCAAGCGCGCCATGGCTTCGGCCCCTTCGCGCATCGAAATCGGCGGCGCGCCCGCCGCAATCAGCCGGGTGGCATCCAGCCCATGTTCCTGCATCGCCGCGATGAACCCCGCCCGCCGGTCTGACCCTCGTGTGTCGCGGTCGGCGTCGCCGCCGATAAAGGCGATGCGCGTCAGACCCTGCCGCACAAAATGGTCAACCATGCCGCGCACCGCTGCGGCGTTCGAAAACCCGACTACATGGCCAATCGGCGATTCGGGCAGATCCCATGTCTCGATCACGGGGATACTTGCGTTTTGCAGCATCCGGCGCGCGCGTTCCGTATGCCGCCCACCGGTAACCACAATCGCCTCGGGCCGGCGGCGAAGCAGCTGTTCGATCAGCCGTTCTTCTTCGTGGATGTCATAGTTGGTATAGCCCAACAGAATCTGCAGGCCACGTTCCTTTAGCCCCTCGGACAGGCCGCCCACCGTATCGGCAAAGTTGGCGTTGTTCAGCGACGGAATGGTGACCGCGACAAAATCGGTGCGCTGCGAGCGCAGGTTTGATGCTGTGCTGTCAAAGACATAGCCAAGGTCTTCGGCCACTTGCAGAATTGTTGCGCGCGTCGCCTCGCTGACCGACGAGTCGCGCTTGAATGCGCGGCTGACCGTCATGGGGGACACCCCCGCAAGACGGGCCACATCTGCCATGGTCGGAGGTTTGCGCGGCGGTTGCATGTGACCTATGGTATCGTTACCGAATACCTAAACGCAAGCGCCCGAAGGAAAGCAAGGGCCGCGCGTCACAGCGCGTATTCATGCGCCGTTGTCACATGGTGGTGAATGCGCCCGGTGAAAAAGCGCGGCAGCAACGCCTCGGTCGCGGCGCGGCCCGCCGCACGGGCGGGGCTGGCAAGGGCGGCCTCGACCGCCGCCACATCCGGATAGTTCACGGCCAGAATCAGCGGAAACTCGGGCGCGCCATCATCACGGCTGTCGGCAAAGGTGACCCGAACAGACAGCGCGCCGGGAAAGGCCTGCCATTTTGGCAAAAGCTCATCCAGAACGGCCTGACGAAATGCTTCGGTTTGACCTTCGTGCACATGGCCTTCGAAGAGGGCGTAGCGGGTAATCATGGGGCGATGTCCTTTCGCGGTCCTTTGAAGAATTCCATCAGGGCGGCCTGATCTTCGCCGCCAAGGCCCGCTGCGGTCAGCATGCGGTGCACTTCGGCGCAGATGGCGGTCAGGGGCATGGCGGTATGGCTTTGGCGGGCAAGGTCCTGCGCGCCGTTCAGATCCTTGACCATGTTGTCGATGCGACCGGTGCGGCGATAATCGCGCGCGGCAAACCGGGGCATGTATTCCTGCAAGATCGCACTGTCGGCCCGCCCGCCTGCAAGGGCTTGCGGAATGCGCGCCACATCCACGCCTGCGGCTTCGGCAAGGGCTGTTGCCTCGGCCACGGCAAGAAAGTTGAGGCCGCAGAGCACCTGATTGATCAGTTTGGTGGTCTGACCCGATCCGGCGGGGCCCATGTGTGTCTGGTTGGCCGCAACCTGCGCCAGAACGGCCTGCGCTTCGGCCACATCGGTGGGGTCTCCGCCCTGCATCAGGGTCAGTTGCCCGGTGGCAGCCTTGGGAATACCCCCCGACAGCGGGCTGTCGACCCAACGCAGACCCCGCGCGACGGCATCGGCGGCAAGCGCCTTGGTGGCTGTCGGGTCGATTGAGGACATGTCGATCAGCAGGGTGCCCGCTGCAGCGCCTTCGGCCACGCCAAGCGGGCCGAACACCGCCGCCCGCACGATATGGGGTGCATTCAGGCTCAGGATCACTACCTGCGCCTGCCGCCCGGCTTCGGCTGCCGTGGGGGCCGCCGTCGCGCCAAGCTTGACGAGTTCCGCCACCTTGGCGGGATCAAGGTCGAACACCACAAGCGCCGTGCCCGTGGCCACAAGCCGCGACCCGATGGCCCCGCCCATTGCCCCTGCCCCGATCAGCGCAACGGTATGTGTCATTGGCTTTTGCCTTTCAGAACAGACAGGATTTTGGCGACGATGGCCGCGGGGGGCTGGTCAATGCTGACGGTCAGCGCCTCTTCCGGGCCGGGGGGTTCAAGGGCGGCAAACTGGCTGTCCAACAGCGACAGCGGCATGTAATGGCCCTGCCGTTGCGCCATGCGCGCGGCAATCAGATCGTGGCTGCCCGCCAGATGAACGAACTGCACCGGCCCGCCCGCACCATCGCGGATACGGTCGCGATAGGCGCGCTTCAATGCCGAACAGCCGACGATACAGGGGGCATCATCGCGCAACGCCTGTGCCACGCGGTCCAGCCACGGCCACCGGTCCTCATCTGTCAGCGGGGTGCCTGCGCGCATTTTGGCGACGTTGGCGGCGGGGTGCAGGTCATCACCATCGGCATAGGGCACGGCCCAAGCCGCCGACAACGCCGCGCCGATGCTGGATTTTCCGCAGCCCGCGACACCCATGATGACCACTCGCAATGTCATAGCGACGCCGTGATGCCGCCATCGACGTACAGGATATGGCCATTCACAAAGCTGGCCGCGTCCGACGCCAGAAAGATGCAAGCCCCGATCAGTTCGTCGACATTGCCCCAACGCCCGGCAGGGGTGCGTTTTTCCAGCCATGCGCTAAAGGTCGGGTCGGCCACAAGGGCGGCGTTCAAGGGCGTGTCAAAGTATCCCGGCGCAATGGCGTTACAGTTCAGGCCATGCTTCGCCCAGTCGGTTGCCATGCCCTTGGTCAGGTTGCCGACAGCCCCCTTGGTGGCGGTGTATGGGGCGATCGACGGGCGGGCCAGGGCCGTTTGCACGCTGGCGATGTTGATGATCCGGCCTTTGCGGCGCGCGATCATGTGCCGCGCCACCGCTTGCCCCACATGAAAGACCGATGCGATGTTGGTCTGTAGTAAACGTTCGAACGCCTCGGCGGGGAAATCCTCCAGCGGGGCGCGGTGCTGCATGCCCGCGTTGTTGACCAGAATGTCGATGGGGCCGACCTCGGCCTCGAACCCGTCAACTGCGGCGCGCACTTCATCATGGCGGGTGGCGTCAAACACCAGCGTGCGTGCGCCGGGAATCTGCGCGGCGGCGGCCGCGAGTTTGGCGACGTCGCGCCCATTCAGCACAACCTCGGCCCCTGCTGCGGCAAGCCCCTTGGCCAGTGCAAAGCCAATGCCCTGCGATGATCCGGTGATCAGCGCGCGCCGGCCTGTCAGATCAAAAAGACTCAGTCCCACAGGTTTCTCCCTTCGAATTGATCTCGACAAGCTGTTGCCTGCCTGTTTATGTTATCGATAACAGGCGGTGTCAAGCCGCAGATCCAAGTCGGAGCGCGCAATGTCCAAACCCCATATCCTTCAGGTCGGCCCTTATCCGGAGTGGGACCAAGCCCCGCTGGACGCAGCCTTTGTGGCCCATCGCTATTTCGAGGCGGCAGACAAGGCAACCTTTCTGGCCGAAGTGGGGCCGCAGGTGCGCGGCATCGCCACGCGGGGCGAGTTGGGGGCCAATGCGGCCATGATCGCCGCCTGCCCGCAGTTGGAGGTGATCAGCGTTTATGGCGTGGGCTACGACGCCGTCGATCTGGAGGCTTGTCGGGCCCGTGGCATCCGCGTGACCAATACGCCGGATGTGCTGACCAATGACGTGGCCGATCTGGGCGTGGCGATGATGCTGATGCAATCGCGCGGCATGCTGGGGGCGGAAAGCTGGGTGCGTGACGGGTCTTGGGCCACCAAGGGGCTTTACCCTCTGAAACGCCGGGTCTGGGGGCGGCGTGCGGGCGTGCTGGGTCTGGGCCGCATCGGGTATGAGGTGGCAAAGCGTCTGGCTGGGTTTGACATGCAGATCGCCTATTCTGACGTGTCGCCAAAGGATTACGCGGCGGGGTGGGATTTTGTCGCCGACCCGGTTGCCCTTGCGGCGCGGTCGGATTTCTTGTTCGTCACGCTGGCCGCATCGGCGGCAACCCGGCACATCGTGGGCAAAGAGGTGATCGCAGCCCTTGGCCCGGAGGGTATGCTGATCAACATTTCCCGCGCCTCCAACATCGACGAGGGGGCTTTGCTGGACGCGCTGGAAACGGGTGCGCTCGGGTCTGCAGCGCTGGATGTGTTCGAGGGCGAGCCAAAGCTGAACCCGCGGTTCCTGTCGCTGCCCAACGTGCTGCTGCAACCGCACCATGCCAGCGGCACGGTGGAGACGCGCAAGGCCATGGGCCAGTTGGTGCGTGACAACCTGAGCGCCCATTTCGAAGGGCGCCCTCTGCCCACCCCGGTGCTGTGATGCGCGCGATTGTCATTCATGCGGCCAAGGACCTGCGGATCGAGGATCAGCCCGAGGAACAGGCCGGTCCCGGCCAAGTGCGGCTGCGGCTGGCAACGGGCGGGGTCTGCGGTTCGGACCTGCACTACTATAATCACGGCGGCTTTGGCGCGGTGCGGCTGAAGCAACCCATGATCCTTGGGCATGAGGTTTCCGCCTATGTCGAGGATTGCGGTCCCGGTGTGACCGGTTTTCAGCGCGGGCAACTGGTGGCGGTTTCACCAAGCCGCCCCTGTGGTGCATGCCGGTTCTGCCTTGAGGGGCTGCCGAACCAATGTCTGAACATGCGGTTCTATGGCAGCGCCATGCCTTTCCCGCATATCCAAGGCGCATTCCGCGAAAGCCTTGTGGCCGATGCGACGCAATGTGTCGATGCGACGGGCCTTTCCGCGGGCGAGGCGGCGATGGCCGAGCCGCTGGCCGTGACCTTGCACGCGACGACCCGGGCCGGTGGCATGCTGGGCAAGCGGGTGCTGGTTACCGGTTGCGGGCCGATTGGTGTGCTGTCGATCCTGTCAGCCCGCCGCGCTGGTGCGGCCGAGATTGTGGCCACCGATCTGTCAGACTTCACGCTTTCCTTGGCCCGCAAGGCAGGGGCCGACCGCGTGATCAACACGGCAAGCGACCCCGACGCCTTGGCCGCCTATGTGCCAGACAAGGGGTATTTCGACGTTCTGTATGAATGCACCGGCGTTGCGGCAGCCCTTGCCGGGGGCATCGCAGCCCTGCGCCCACGCGGTGTGATCCTGCAACTGGGCCTTGGCGGCGACATGACCCTGCCGATGATGGCCATCACCGCCAAGGAGTTGGAGTTGCGGGGATCGTTCCGCTTTCACGCCGAATTTGCAGTGGGCGTGGCCCTGATGCAAAAAGGGCTGATCGACGTAAAACCGCTGATCACCCATAGTGTGGCGCTGGAGCACGCCGAGGATGCGTTTCGGCTGGCCAGTGACCGCAGCCAAGCCATGAAGGCGCAGATCGTGTTTTCCGGTTAAGGCTTGGACCAGATGCGTAAGACAAGGGGGGAATGATGGCTTTCTTTGAGGTGGTTGACCCGCGTTTCGGGTCATTCGTGATGGGCAACGCCCCGGTCAAGCAAATCGCCACCGGCTTTGACTGGGTCGAAGGGCCGGTCTGGTTTGGCGATGCGGGGTGTTTGCTGTTTTCCGACATTCCCAACAACCGCATCCTGCGCTGGACGGAGGAGGGCCTGACCACCTTTCGCGCGCCGTCAAACTATACCAACGGCCACACCCGCGACCGTCAGGGGCGCCTGATCAGTTGCGAACATGGCACGCGGCGGGTGACGCGGACGGAATGGGATGGCAGCATCACCGTCATCGCCGATGGATATCAGGGCAAGCGGCTGAACAGCCCCAACGACGTGATCGTGGCCGCAGATGGCGCGATCTGGTTCACCGATCCGCACTATGGGATCATGACGGATTACGAAGGGTTTCAGGCGGAACAGGAATTGCCCTGCTCCGTCTATCGGGTTGATCCCAATGGCGCGATTGAGGCGGTCATAACTGATATGGCCTGCCCCAACGGCCTTGCCTTCAGCCCGGACGAAAGCCGCCTTTACGTGGCGGATACGGGACGGATGTTTCATGCCGACCCGCAGCATATCCGCGTATTTGACATGGTCGATGGTCGCCCGCGCAACAGCCGCATCTTTCACACCATAGCGCCGGGTTGTGCCGACGGCATCCGCATCGACACCGACGGCAACCTTTGGTCCTCGGCGCGCGACGGGGTGCATTGCCTCGCCCCCGAAGGGCATCTGATGGGCAAGATCCTTGTGCCCGAGGTCGTGTCGAACCTGTGCTTTGGCGGGCGGGCCAAGCATCGGTTGTTCATCACCGCCACCACCAGTGTCTATTCGGTGATCCTGAACCGTCAGGGCATTCAGCGGCCATAGGGGTCAGGCGGTTTCGCCCGGCACCAGCCGCGTAGGCACCACCGTTACATCCTGACAAGGCTCGCCCTTCAGCCGTGCTACAAGCGCTTCGGCAGCGGCCTTGCCGATGGCCGTGGTAGGCACCACAGTCGTGGTCAGCCGGCGGGGCAGAACCGATGCCGCCTCCATCCCGCCCCAGCCAACAATGCCCAGATCATCGGGCACGCGAATGCCGCGCGACTGGCAATAGGCAAGGCCGCCAATTGCCATCTCGTCGTTGTGGAAATAGACGACATCCAGATCAGGCCGCCGCGCCAGCAAGGTTTCCAGCCCGTAATAGCCGGGGTAAAAGCCGGGGCTGTCGTGCAACACCTCACGGTCGGCCAAAGGGTGGCCCGCGCGGGCCAAGGCCGCCTCGAACCCCTGCAACCGCGCCTGCCCCATCACGTCAGACCGGCTGAGTGCGCCAACAAACCCCGCGCGCCTGCGCCCCCTGCGGATCACGAATTGCCCGATTTCGACCCCACAGTCGAAATGCGAGAAGCCGACCGCCATGTCGATCGGGCTGGTCGTCAACTCCCATATCTCAACCACAGGCATCCCGGCGTTTCGCAGCAGGTCCACCGTGCCCGCCGTATGGTTGCGGCCCGACAGAATCACCCCAGACGGACGCCATGCCACAATCTGGCGAACCCATGCTTCCTCTTCCTCGGCCGAATGGTTGTTTGACCCGATCATCACCTGAAACCCAAGGCGCGACAGGGCGCGATCCACCCCATCCAGCACATGGCCGAACAGGCCCGAGGTCAGGCGCGGCACGCACATGCCCACAAGTGTGGACGCCTGATCCAGCGCAAATGCGGCGGCCAAGCGGTTGGGAACATAGCCCATATCCTCGGCAATCCGGCGTACGCGCGCGCGGGTGTCGTCCGAAAAGCCGGATCCGCCACGCAACACGCGACTGACCGTCATTTTCGACACCCCGGCGACGCGGGCGATATCCTCCAGATTGGCCTTTGTCTTGCGTTCCACCGACCTCATCCCTGCCACAGGCCGCCCCGCATGTTATCGATAACTTTCCGCTTGACAACAGGGGGCGCCACGGTTCAGGTTAAGCTACGTTACCGGTAAACCTGACGCAAGATCGGGCCGGGCCTTGGGAGGGGATCTGTATGCAACCGTCAACGGACGGCCTGTTCTTTGACCGTATCGTCAAGTCATTTGGCGGCACGCAGGCGCTGAAGGGCGTGTCGCTGCGCGTGGCGCGGGGCGAGATTGTGGCCCTGCTGGGCGAAAACGGTGCAGGCAAATCGACCCTGATCAAGACGCTTGGCGGCATCCATCGCCCCGACGAAGGCGGCGTTTCCATCGATGGCACCCCATATGCCCATGAGGCCGGGCGCTCTGGCGGGCAGAAAGTGGCCTTTATCCATCAGGACCTTGGTCTGATCGAATGGATGAGCGTGGCCGAGAATATCGCCCTTGCCCTTGGCTATGTGCGGCGTGGCCGGCGGATCGACTGGACCGCGACCGAGGCACGCGCAGACGCGGCCCTGGCACTGGTTGACGCCGAGTTTTCCTCGACCGCGCGGGTCTCGGGCCTGACACGGACGCAGAAATCCCTTGTGGCCATTGCCCGTGCGCTTGCCGCCGATTGCGATTTTCTGGTGCTGGATGAACCCACCGCAAGCCTGCCCGCCGATGAGGTGGAGCGCCTGTTTGCCGCCCTGCGCCCGCTGAAAGCCAAGGGAGTGGGGATGATCTATGTCAGCCACCGGCTCGACGAAATCTTCCGCATCGCCGACCGCGTGGCCGTGTTGCGTGACGGGCAGATGGTTGGCATGCGCCCCATCGAACACACAACGCCGGATGAACTGGTCAGCCTGATTGTCGGGCGAAAAGCGCGCGAGATCAACCGCCCGGTGGTGCAGGACGGGCCGTCGATCCTGCGCGTCACGTCCCTGCGCACGCCGCACGTCGGGCCGGTCAGTTTTGAGATCAAGCGTGGCGAGTTGCTGGGGCTGGCAGGCTTGCGCGGTGCCGGGCACGAAGACATTGGCCGGGCACTGTTTGGCGTCATCCGTCATGACGGGCAGGTTCTGTTGGATGGCAAGGCGCCCAGCCTGAACACGCCACAAACCGCGATGACATCTGGGATCGGCCTTGTGGGGCGCGACCGGGTGGCCGAAAGCGTGGCGCCGGGTATGTCGATCCGCGAAAACGCATTTATCAACCCGTCCGCCACGGGACGGGGGCTTTTGTCCTTTTTGTCAGCCAAGCGCGAAGATCAGATGGCCCATGCCATTGGCCAGCGGGTTGGTCTTTCGCCCAACGATCCGACCCTTGCCATTGAGGCGCTGTCGGGGGGCAACCAGCAAAAGGTTGTCGTGGGCCGGTGGCTTGATTCCGGCCGCCGCCTCTTGATCACCGAAGACCCGACGGCAGGCGTTGACGTGGGCGCCAAGGCCGAGATTTACCATTTGCTCTATCAGGCCCTTGCCAGTGGCATGGGTGTGCTTGTCGTCTCGACCGATTTTGAAGAGATCGCAAACATCTGTCATCGCGCCATTGTTTTTTCTCGCGGCTTGCCCGTGGCGGAACTGACGGGCGTCGAACTTTCCACCGAATCCCTGATCCAGGCCGCTTCGGCCGGTGAATCAGCCTGAGGGTGCCATGCCAGGAATAGAATCAAACGCCGTCGAACCCACCAAGGATGAACTGCGCGGGCTGAGCGGTCTGCAAAAGGCCATCCGCCTTGCGCCGACCTATGGGCTGGTGATCCTTATGGTGGGGCTGGTGATCCTGTTTTCGGTTCTGCTGCCGAACACCTTCCCGACCATGCTGAACCTGCGGTCCATCCTGTCAGACAAGGCGATCATCGCACTGTTGTCACTGGCGGCCATGATCCCAATGGTGGCAGGGCGCATCGACCTGACCGTCGGCTATGGCATCGTGCTGTGGCACATTCTGGCGATCAGCTTGCAAACCATGTATGGCCTGCCGTGGCCCGTGGCGGTTGGCATCGTGCTGGTTCTGGGGGTCATTACCGGGTTTCTGAACGGCCTGTTGGTCGAAGTGGCCCGCATCGACAGCTTTATTGCCACGCTTGGCACCGGCACGATCCTGTATGCACTTGCCCTGTGGCACACGGGCGGAAGGCAGATGGTGGGGCAACTGCCTGATGCGTTTTACGCGATCAACGGCACGTTCATCTTTGGCCTGCCGATCACGGCCTTTTACGTGATGGCGATTACGCTGACCCTGTGGATCGTTCTGGAATACACGCCCATTGGCCGCTACCTTTATGCCATCGGGGCCAACCAGCGCGCGGCCGAACTGAACGGCATTCCGACCCGCAAGTTCGTCATCGGGGCCTTTGTCGCGTCGGGGGTGCTGGCAGCACTTGCAGGTGTCTTGCTGGCCTCCAAACTCCGGATCGGTCAGGCCAGCGTTGGCCTTGAATTCCTGCTTCCGGCCCTTGTCGGCGCCTTTCTGGGATCGACCACCATCAAGCCGGGGCGTGTCAACGTCTGGGGCACCATTGTCGGCGTCATGATCCTTGCGGTCGGCATCTCGGGCATCCAGCAATTCGGCGGCAGTTTCTGGGTAGAACCCCTGTTCAACGGCACGACCCTTTTGATCGCCATCGGCATCGCTGGCTATGCGCAGCAGAAAAAGGGCACGAAATCGAAATAAATACAGCATCTTAGGGAGGAAACCACCATGCTGAAACGGACCCTGCTTCAAACCTTGCTGACCGGCACCTTTATGGTCGCCGCAGGCATGAGCTTTGCCCAAGTGGCCTTTGACGGCCCAACCACCGGCCCGAAAGCGGCCGAGGGCAAGACGATTGTCGTTCTGGCCGGCGACCTGAAGAACGGCGGTATTCTGGGCGTGACCACCGGCATCGAAGAAGCGGCCGCCAAAATTGGCTGGACGGTCAAGGTACTTGACGGTGCAGGCTCGGTGCAAAGCCGCTCGGCCGCCGTGGGTCAGGCGCTTGCGCTGAACCCTGATGGCATTGTGATCAACGGCTTTGACGCCGCCGAACAGCAGGCCGCGCTGGAAGGCGTGACCGCCGCCAAGATCCCGATGGTGTCTTGGCACTCGGGCCCGAAGATCGGCTGCGACGCGCCGGGCGGCATCTTTGCCAACGTGTCGACCGATGCCATGCAGGTGTCGGACGTCGCCGCGAAATGGGCGCTGGATGATGCGGGCGGCAAGCCGGGCGTCGTGATCTTTACCGACTCGACCTATCAGATTGCCATCGACAAGGCCGACCGGATGAAGAAGGTCATCGAAGAAGCCGGCGGCACAGTGCTGGAATATGTCGATACGCCAATTGCCGAGACGTCCACCCGCATGGGGCCGCTGACCACCACGCTGCTGCAACAGCACGGTGCGGCATGGACCCATTCTCTGGCGATCAACGACCTGTACTTCGACTTCATGGGGCCGTCACTTGCAGCCGCAGGGATCGACGGCAAGGGCGCGCCCAAGGCAGGCTCGGCTGGCGACGGCTCGGAAGCGGCTTTCCAGCGGATTCGCACCGGCCAGTATCAGGCCGTCACCGTGGCCGAACCGCTGAACCTGCAGGGTTGGCAACTGGTGGACGAGCTGAACCGCGCCGTTCAGGGCGAGGCCTGCTCGGGCTACATCACCGCGCCTGCTCTGGTGACCGAAGAGGGTCTGTCGAAGACCGAAGGCAACACCTTCGACCCCGACAACGGCTACCGCGAGGCCTATGCCGCGATCTGGGGCAAGTAGGCACCTCCCCCTCTTGCACCGACGGCCGGTGGCGAAGCAATTCGCCCCGGCCTTTTTCATGTTCGGCGACACCGTTCACGGTTGGATCACAAAAGTAATACTTTTAGTTTGCATATAGTATGACTTTTGCTAACGTGATTCCAGCCGCGTTGAGGAGCGTCGGCTCAACACAATCGGGAGGAATCATGTTTATTTTCAAAGGACTCGCCATCGCGGCGGGTATCGGAGCCCTTTTGTCTTCCGCAGCTTGGGCTGAGGGTCTGCAGGGCAAAGTGATCGGCTTTTCGCAGATCGGGTCCGAGTCTGGCTGGCGTGCGGCAGAAACCTCGGTCACCAAGGCCGAAGCCGAAGCACGCGGCGTTGACTTGAAGTTTGCAGATGCCCAGCAAAAGCAGGAAAACCAGATCAAGGCCATTCGCGGGTTCATCGCGCAGGGCGTGGATGCCATTCTGGTGGCACCCGTGGTGTCGACCGGCTGGGAAGAAGTGCTGACCGAGGCGAAAGAGGCGGCCATTCCGGTGGTTCTGCTGGACCGTGGCGTGGATGCCCCGCAAGACCTGTATCTGACCTCCGTGGCCTCTGATCAGGTCAAGGAAGGCCGCGTCGCCGGGGAATGGCTGGTTGGC
This sequence comes from Rhodobacter sp., assembly GCA_027484145.1. Lineage (GTDB taxonomy): Bacteria > Pseudomonadota > Alphaproteobacteria > Rhodobacterales > Rhodobacteraceae > Pseudotabrizicola. Next base: position 74,952 of record JAIXUH010000027.1, on the reverse strand, counting down.
GCTGTCGGTGACAAGGATTGCAAGATCGTCGAATTGCAAGGCACGGTCGGATCATCCCCCGCCATCAACCGCAAGCAGGGCTTTGAAGAAGCCATCGCTGGCAAGGCCAACCTGTCCATCATCCGCAGCCAGACGGGCGATTTCACCCGTTCGAAGGGCAAGGAAGTGATGGAAGGCTTCATCAAGGCTGAAAACGGCGGCGCAGGCATCTGTGCGGTCTATGCCCACAACGACGACATGGCCGTTGGCGCCATTCAGGCGATCAAGGACGCGGGCCTGAAACCGGGCACCGATATCCTTGTGACCTCGATCGATGCCGTGCCCGATATCTTTGCGGCCATGGTCGCGGGCGAAGCCAATGCGACCGTCGAACTGACGCCGAACATGGCAGGGCCTGCCTTTGATGCATTGGATGCGTTCCTGAACGCCGGCACGGTGCCCGAGAAGTTCATCATTACCGAGTCAAAGCTGTATACTCCCGCCGATGATCCGCAGGGCGAATACGACCGCCGCAAGGGTCTGGGCTACTGATCTGACAGCATCCGTCGGCCAGAACGCTTTGGCCGACGGATTGCTTTTGCGGGCATTCAGCCCGACAGTCAGTCTGGGCACCGAGGGAGACGGCGGGCATGGAAACCGACAGCGCAACCGCTGTGTTGCAAGCGCGCGGAATCGTAAAGATTTTTGGCCAGCACCGGGCCCTTGATACGGTGGATTTCGATCTGCGCACGGGCGAGGTGCACGCCTTGCTAGGCGAAAACGGCGCCGGAAAATCAACCCTGATCAAGATCCTGACGGGCGCTTATCAGCCCGATGGCGGCGAGGTGCTTTTGCAGGGCACCCCGGTCAGCTTTCGTGACCCGTTGCAGGCCCAAGGCTATGGCATCGGCACGGTCTATCAGGAAGTGAACCTTTTGCCGAACCGGTCCGTGGCCGAAAACCTGTTTCTGGGCCACCAACCCACCCGCTGGGGCCTGATCCGGCGGCGCGAGATTGACGAACGCGCGGCGGCATTGTTGGCCACCTATGGCCTTGAAATCGATGTGCGGGCCGAGTTGTCGGAATATTCTGTGGCCGTGCAACAGATCGTGGCTATCGCCCGTGCGGTGGAATTGTCGGGCAAGGTGCTGGTGCTGGACGAACCCACCGCCAGCCTTGACCGCAATGAGGTGGACCGTCTGTTCGAAGTGGTGGAACGGCTGAAATCGCGCGGACTTGGGATCATCTTCATCACGCATTTTCTGGATCAGGTGTTCCGGCTGTCAGACCGCGTCACCATCCTTCGCAATGGCCGCAAGATCGGCACGCAGCCCTTGGCGCAGGTATCAACGACCGATGTGGTACGGATGATGTTGGGCAAGGATGTGGCCTTCGACCACCATCCCACCGGCCTTTCGGGGGCCGAGCGTGGCATTCCGCGCGTGACCTTCAAGGGCATGGGCAAGGCAGGCCGCGTGGCGCCGTTTGATCTGACCCTACACGAAGGCGAGGTTGTCGGCGTGGCTGGCCTGCTTGGATCGGGGCGCACCGAAATGGCGCGGCTGATGTTCGGCGTCGATGCCGCCGATCAGGGCAGCGTCGAGATCAACGGCCGCGCGGTCGCGGTCAAAACCCCCGCGCAAGCCGTTGCCGCAGGCTTTGGCTTTTGCCCCGAAGACCGCAAGCTGGACGGCATTTTTGGCGACCTTTCGGTGCGCGAAAACATCATCATCGCCCTGCAGGCAAAGTTAGGGTGGTTCCGTGCGCTGAACCGCGACGAGCAAATCGAACTTGCCGGTCGCTATGCCGAAGCGCTCGATATCCGCGCGGCAAACCATGACATGCCGGTCAAGCTGTTGTCGGGGGGAAACCAGCAAAAGGTGATCCTTGCCCGCTGGCTGGCGATCGACCCTAGCGTGCTAATCCTGGACGAGCCGACGCGCGGCATCGACGTGGGCGCCCACGCGGAAATCGTTCGCACGATCAACCGCTTGCGCGAAGAGGGGCTGGCACTCTTGGTTATCTCGTCAGAATTGGACGAAGTGGTGGCCTATTCCAACCGCGTGGTCGTGATGCGCGACCGTGAAATGGTGGCCGAACTGACGGGCGACGATGTGGCCCCCGATGTCATCGTTCGGGCCATCGCTGACCATCCGACCCGGCAGGAGCCTTCCGCATGAACACCCGGCCCCCCGTGTTTCCAAGCCCCGCCACACCGCCCCCTATTGCGCGGCCTGCCGGATGGGCCAGCGTCTTGCTGCGGCCCCAGTTCATGGCGCTGCTGGCGGTTCTGGCTGTCAATTGGGTGCTGTTCCCCGGGTTTTTCAACATCACGTGGCAGGATGGCCGCCTGTTCGGCAGCCTGATTGATGTGCTGAACCGTGGTGCGCCTGTGGCCATTCTGGCCATAGGGATGACGGCCGTCATTGCCACCAAGGGGGTTGATCTCTCGGTTGGGGCCGTGATGGCGATTGCCGGGGCAGCGGCGGCGGTCATGGTCACCTCGGGCGTGCCAGCGTGGCTTGCCGTTTCCGTGGCGCTTGCGGCGGGGCTGGTGTGCGGGCTGTGGAACGGGGTGCTGGTCACCTTTTTCGACATCCAGCCGATCATCGCCACGTTGGTGCTGATGGTGGCGGGGCGCGGCCTTGCCCAGTTGATCACCGAAGGCTCCATCGTCACCTTTTCCGACCCGTTCCTGATCTTTATCGGCACCGGGTCTGTTCTGGGACTGCCCACGCCGATTGTTCTGGCCACCCTGCTGATGGTGATCGCAGCGCTGATCGTGAGGCGGACCGCCCTTGGCCTGTTGATCGAGGCGGTTGGCGTCAACCGGTCTGCCGCGCGGTTTGCGGGCATTTCGGCGCGCACCCTGCTGCTGTTGGTTTACAGCTTTGCCGGGTTCTGTGCCGCGCTGTCGGGGCTGATCGTTGCGGGTGATATTCGCGGCGCCGATGCCAACAACGCGGGCCTGTGGCTGGAATTGGATGCCATTCTGGCGGTCGTGATCGGCGGCACCTCGCTATTGGGCGGGCGCTTCTCTATCCCGATGTCCGTGCTTGGCGCGGTGATCATTCAGGCCATGAACACCGGCATTCTGATTTCCGGCTTTTCGCCCGAGTTCAACCTTGTGGTCAAATCCGGTGTCATCATACTGATCCTTGTGTTGCAATCGCCCTATGCGGCGCGACTGGTCCAGCGCAAAAGCGCGGCCCCCACGTCGAAAGGACGCCAGCCATGAACCGCAGCCTTCGCCCGCTGGCGGCCACGGCCATCATCTTTGCCCTCGCCTATGCCGCTGCGATCTGGCAGTTCCCAGGGCTTTGGTCCACTCGCGTTCTGGGCAACTTTCTGACCGACAACGCCTTTCTGGGTATCGCGGCGGTGGGGATGACCTTTGTTATCCTGTCGGGCGGCATCGATCTGTCGGTTGGCGCGGTGATCGGGTTTACCACCGTTCTGGTGGCCACGCTGATCATGTGGGGCGGTTTGCATCCGCTGGTGGCCTTTGCCATCGCGCTTGGGGTGGCAGCGGCCTTTGGGGCGGCCATGGGGGCGGCCATTCACTATCTGAAGGTGCCGTCGTTCATCGTGACGCTGGCGGGCATGTTTCTGGCGCGGGGCGGCGCATCGGTGCTATCGCCCGATTCCATTGGCATCAAGCATGCGTTCTTTACGACTGTGTCAAAGACCTACATCCTGTTTCCGGGTGGCGGGCGTCTGACGGTGATCGGCGGCGTGATGCTTCTGGTCTTCTTGTTCGGCATTGTGCTGGCCCATCGCACCCGCTTTGGCTCTTGCGTCTATGCCTTGGGCGGGTCGGAAACCTCGGCTGCGCTGATGGGGGTTCCGGTCGCGCGCACCACCATTCTGATTTACACCCTGTCATCCACGCTGGCGGGTCTCGCCGGGATCGTGTTTTCGCTTTACACTTCGGCAGGTTATTCGCTTTCGGCGGTCGGGGTGGAACTGGACGCGATTGCCGCCGTTGTGATCGGGGGCACCCTGCTGACGGGCGGCTATGGCTTTGTCGCGGGCACCCTGATCGGTGTCATGCTGCAGGGGTTGGTGCAGACCTACATCGTCTTTGATGGCACTTTGTCCAGTTGGTGGACCAAGATTGTCATTGGCGCGCTATTGTTTATGTTCATCCTGCTGCAACGGGTGGTCTTTTCGGCCACCGCCCCCCGTCGGAAGGTGACTTGGAAAGCATGAGATGAGCGAACCCGGGAGCCTCATCCGCGCGCTCTCCGGGCGGCCGCTGCCAAGAAACTACCACTCCTACGTCATCAACGAGGTGGGTTTGGCAATTGTTTCGGGGCAACTGGCGGTGGGAACTGTCCTGCCCAACGATGCCGAGATGATGGCGCGTTTCGACGTGTCGCGCACCGTTCTGCGCGAGGCGCTGAAAACGCTTGAGGCAAAGGGCCTTGTCGAGGCACGCGCCAAGGTTGGCACGCGGGTGCTGCCCCAATCACGCTGGAACCTGTTTGACCGGCAGATTCTGTCGTGGGTGCAACTGTCGGGGCCTGATGCGGCGTTACTGGCCGGGTTCTTCGATATCCGACGTGTGGTCGAGGTCGAGGCCGCCGGTCTTGCCGCACAGCACCGCACCGCCGAACAGATGCGGCTTTTGCACTATTGGCTGAACCAGCGCAGCGCGATGACGGGAATGCCCGAACCCTTTGCCTTGGCCGAGTTCGAATTGCATCGCGTGATCGGAGAGGCGTCGCACAACCCGTTCTTGCGCGCAGCAAGCGGTCTGGTCGAGTTTGGGGTGGTTGTATCTGTCGCACGGCGGTTGGGCCCCGATTTGTCGGTTGCGCCCGAAGGTCTTTCCGCACAAAAGGCGCCGCTCTACGTGGCTCTTCTTGCGGCCATCGAAAGCGGAAACGAACCGGGTGCCAAGGATGCCATGGCCCTGATCATCGCCGCCGATCGCATCACGGCCCTTGCCGTTTAGGGCGGCGCGATCATCGGTGCCAGCGGGACTTCTGGCCAAACCTGCCTTTCGCGCGCACAACTTGGCTTTGAAAAAGCACAAACCCTGCGTTGATTCTGCTGACTGCGCGATTTAGGCTTTGGTCATGATCACACAGAAAATGAAATATGCCTTGAAAGCCCTGCTTGTGCTGGCCGATGAGGCCGGGCGCGCGCAACCCGAGGCTTTGACGATTGAAGAGATCGCCAAACGCTCTGGCACGCCCAAGCGGTTTTTGGAGCATATTCTGCTTGAGGTCCGCAATGCGGGCGTGATCGCATCGATCCGGGGCAGATCGGGAGGCTACAGCCTGATCAAGAAACCAGCCGAGGTGTCGATTTCCGAACTTCTGCGCCTGATCGACGGCCCGATTGCGCCTTTGCCATGCCTGTCACGGCGCGCCTATCAGCGCTGCGATGACTGCACCGACGAAGCCACCTGCCGCATCCGCAAGGTCTTTGCCGAGGTGTTCTGGTCATATCTGCTGATCATCGAATCGCTGACGCTGGCAGATATGCTGCGTTCGGATGCGGTGGCAAATCAGGTTCTGAACGCAGCTGATCCGGCATAACCGCCTGACGAATAACAGGCTTTCTCTCAATCTATGGCCAATCGCGCACTGCGGCCGCGGGTGGGACGGAAGAATGATCTCAAAACACGACTAAAAATGACGAGATTATTCCCTTGCAATACTCGACATGTTCTGTCGTTATTAAGGTCAGGCGAAATGTCCGCCCGGACACAAGCAAGGAGTTGCACCGTGACATCGAACGCCTCCATCCTGTCCGACCATGCTTGCCAGTCGGTTCGTCTGGCCGAACACCCAAGCTACAGCCCGCAACCGCAGGCCAGTGCCGCGCCTAACCTGCCGCGTGGGGCGGCTTTTGTCGTGGCCATTCCGTTTGCTCTGGGGTTCTGGGCTGGGCTTATCTGGTGGATCGTGGCCTGAGCCATCGCCGCCTTTTCTGCCCCGCCATCTGATGGTTCGGGACCAAACCGGACGATGCACACAGTCAACGCAAAGGCCCCGTGCAAATAGCGGTAAATCCACGAAAAACGTGGGATTTGCGCAGCTTTTAGGGGGATGGTGAACCCGGAGCGATTCGAACGCCCGACCCTCAGATTCGTAGTCTGATGCTCTATCCAGCTGAGCTACGGGTCCATCTTGGGGCGGATTTAGCGGCCCCCGTCGGGGTTTGCAAGGGCAAAAGTCACAAGACCTTTGCAAGGCCCGCGACGGCGCCACCCATGTCAGGCGACGTCCACCATGGCCTTGGGCAGAGTGATCAGAAACTCGGTCCCGTCAGCATCGCTGCGGCTCAGCTCCAGCCGCCCGCCGTGGCCACGCACAAGTTCGGCCGCGATGGCAAGGCCAAGGCCCGTGCCCCCCTTGCGCGCCCCGCCCTGAAACGCGGCAAACAGATGCTCGCGCGCTTTGGGGGGCAGGCCCGGCCCGGTGTCGCCCACGCGAATCCACCAGCCGGTTTCATCCTCACCCGCCGAAATCTCGACCGTGCCGCCCTTGCCATCCGCCTCGATGGCCTGCCGGGCGTTGCGCACAAGATTAGACAGCACGCGAAACAACTGCTCGCTGTCGGCACGGACAATCAAGGTGCTGGGCACATCGATCAGGCACACAAGATCGCCGGTGCCGGCCAGGCCTTCGGCTTCGGCCACCTCGTCGGCCAGTGCGCGCAGGGCAAAACGGTCCAGCCGGGGCGGCGGTTCCTCGGCCTTGCCAAAGGCCAGCGTCGCCTCGCACAGGTTGACGGCACGGCTGATGGACCCCACCAGTTTGGGCGCAGCACGGGCAACCACCGGGTCAACGCTGCTTTCGATCCGGTCCGCAAACAACTGCGCCGTGGTCAGGATGTTGCGCAGATCATGGCTGATCTTGGCCACCGCGCCACCTAGCTGGGCCAGCCGCTCTTTCTGGCGCAATGCACTGGTCAACTGCGTTTGCAGGCTTTGCAGCGCATCTTCGGCCGCGCGCAGTTCCACCACCGTCGAGTCGGGGGCAATCACGCGGCGCACATCCTCGGGGGCGGCGGCATAGGCCTGCATGTGCAGGACCACACGACGGATCGGCCCAACGATCATGCGCTGCACGGCGATGAACAGCAACACCGCCGTCACCGCCGAAATCAACGCCGAAAGAACCAGAATCCGCAGGCCATATTCGATCATGGCCGCGCGCAAAGGCCCGGTTTCCATGGTCACTTCGATCAACAGGCCAGCCTGCTGCACCGGGTTGCCGATCACGCGGATCACGCGGTTCATCGGGTCTGCCAAGACCGCTATGGCATCGCGGATCAGTTGCCACGGTCCGGCCAGCCGCAGATCATACGTCTCGTAAATGGCGGCTGGAATGGGCGATGACAGCACCAGTTGCCGCACCTCATCTCGCCGCAGCACCACGTTGAACACCCCGGCATTCACCAAAAGCTCGGATTCAAGTTCCGGGGCGATCATCTCATCGGTCGTCAGCAGCGACAGTGACGCGATCTGCGCCTTTTCCAGCCGTAAAAGCAGGTAGTCAGCCCGAAACCGCGCAATTGAGGGCACAAAGATCAGCACTTCGGCCAGCATGACGAAGGCAACCGTCAGCATCAGGAAACGCCCTGAAAGGGTATTGAGGAACCGCCCCCGCCCCGCCTGCACCAGTTATGCTCCTCTTATGCCGGATCAGGGCAGATAGCGCTGCACCAGCCACACAAATCTTTTCAATGCAGGATTATCAAAGAGTTTGGGGGAAAAATAGGCTCCTGCCGCGCGTTTCGATATTTCACCCAAAGTCGGATAGGGGGCCACCATGCCAGCGATGGCGCTGATCTTCATGCGGCTGGCAATCGCAAGCGCCCAGAGGCCGATCAACTCGCCCGCCTGTGGCCCTGCAATCGATGCCCCGACAGGCCGCCCCTTGACCACCATCACCTTCAGCAGGCCCTTGGTCTTGGCCTCAGCCTGCGCGCGGTCGTTGTGGTGAAACTCTTGCCGCAGCACGGTCAGGGCCTGGCCATGCGCCTTGCGGGCCTCGGCCTCGGTCAGGCCCACCTGCGCCAGTTCCGGCTCGGTATAGGTGGCCCATGGAATGTGGCGGGTAGTGGCCTTGGCGGGCAGACCCAGCACCAGTTGCCGGATCAGGATGCCCGCGTGATACCCCGCCATATGGGTGAATTGCAGCCCACCTGCCGCATCACCCACGGCATAGATGCGCCGGTTGCTGCTGCGCAGGTCCGCGCCCACAGTGACCCCCTTGGGCGTTTGGGCAACACCTGCCACATCCAGCCCCAGCCCCTGCAGCGCCACCTTGCGCCCCACCGCCACCAGAAGATGCGTGCCGTGCAGCTGCCGGCCATCGGCCAGCGTCACTTCAAGCGCACCCGCCTGCCCCGCAATCCGCACCACGGGCGCATCCTCAAGGATCTCGACCCCCTCGTCGCGCAGGTTTTGCAGCACGATAGCGGCCGTGTCGGGGTCATCGCGGCCAAGGGCCTTGGCGCCTTCGATAACCGTCACCCGGCAGCCAAGGCGGCGATGCGCCTGCGCCATTTCCATCCCGATCGGGCCCCCGCCGATGACGATCAGATGCTCTGGCCGATCACGCAGCGCAAAAATGCTTTCGTTGGTCAGGTAGGGCACCGTGTCCAGCCCCGAAATGGGTGGCACAAAGGGGCGGCTGCCCGTGGCGATCACAAACCGCCGCGCACGGATGATCTGGCCGCCCGCCTCAAGCCGATCCGGCCCGATGAACCGGCCAAAAGCACGGATCACTTGGACACCAAGCCCTTCGAACCGTTCCTGACTGTCGACAGGGGCAATTGTCGCAATCACCTTGGCAACGTGATCCTTGACCGCGCTAAAGTCGATCTGTGGCTCAACCGGGGTGATGCCGAACTTGGCACCATCGCGCATCGCCTGCGCCGCCTTGCCTGCGGCGATCAGTGCCTTGGACGGCACACAGCCCGCATTCAGGCAATCGCCGCCCATCTCGCCCGCTTCAACAAGGACAACCCGCGCCCCCATCTGTACCGCACCCGCCGCGACCGACAGCCCGCCCGACCCCGCGCCAATGATGCAGATATCCGTTTCGATCATGGTCATCTCAGGCCTCTTTCCGCACACGTTTCAAGATGATCGGCAGCGCTGACAGCGCGGCCAACCCCAGCAGCGGGCCCAGCACGGGCCACGAAAAGATGACCGACAATTCCGGTTTACCGCCCACGGCAAAAACCTCTCCCAGACCGGCGCCAATGGACGTGAACACGGCAGCGGCAGGCATGATCCCGAAGAACGTGGTCACGGCGAACGGAAACAAGCGCGTGCCGACAAAGGCCGGAATCAGGTTCGCCAGAAAGAACGGCAGGGCCGGAACCAGACGCATCATCAGCAGAACCGACCATTCGTTTTCGTGCAGGCCCTGTTGCAGGCGCGCGGCGGCCCCGCCCTTTGCCGCGATCTTTTGCGCGACATCAGCCCCAAAGCCCGCCCGCGCCGCCAGAAACACGGCAATCGCCCCGACGGTCGCGCCGCCCACATTGTAAAGAACACCCGGAAACATCCCGAACAGGAACCCGCCGGTCAGCGTGGCCACCGTCGCCCCAGGCAGGCTGAAGGCCACGATCACGATATAGGCCAGCACAAAGATCAGACTGGCCAGAGCAAAATTGTTGTCACGAAAGGCCAAAAGCGCCTCGCGGTGCTGCGCCAAAGCATCAAAGCTGATCTGGTCGCGCAGCAAAAAGGCCCCGGCGACAGCGGCCACGGCTATGGCAAGAATCGGCAAGCGCCTGATCCAAGGATTTGGTCGGCGGGCGGTGTCCGGCATGATGATCCTGTTGCGTTTGGTGCCCAAACCATGGTCCATCGCCGGGGGGCGGGGATAGGGGCCTCACGCTGGCTTGATCCGAATGCACGGCCCTGTGTTGCAAATGGCCTGTGCTGAAACATTCCGACCGGGAATGATGACAAGTCAGCGCCATTTGTTGCAGGAAATCACTGCGGCTTCCGTTGACTTGGCCCCAAACCCCCCGTAAAGGACGGGCTTCAAGTTCCCTGCCCTCGAATCCTTCTCGGGTTCGGGCACACTCGTCTGATGGAGAGCCGCAATGAAGCGCACATTTCAACCGTCGAACCTGGTCCGCAAGCGCCGCCATGGGTTCCGCGCCCGCATGGCCACCAAAGGCGGTCGTCTTGTTCTGGCCGCACGTCGCGCCAAGGGCCGTCACAAGCTGTCAGCTTAATCTTTTCTGCACCCCGCCGTCGGGGTGCTGATGGAGAGACAAGACATGACACCGCCGAAGGAACCGGGCCAAGGCAATGCTGCCGAAGCGTCCGATGCGCCTTCGGCGGTTTCGCTTTGCATAGGCACTTTGCGCTTTCGGCCCGAGTTTCTGCGCGCCGCTTCGGCCCGCCGGCAGGGGGCCGGAGGCTTTTTGCTGCAAGCCCGTCAGCGCGGAGATGGCCGTGATCTGGTGCAGGTCGGCTTTACCGCGTCGAAAAAGATCGGCAACGCCGTTGCACGCAACCGGGCCAAACGCCGCCTGCGCGAAGTAGCGCGGGCCATTCTGCCGGAACTTGCCCAACCCGGATGGGACTATGTTCTGGTCGCCCGCCCCGGTGTAACCGTAGATCGCCCGTTTTCTGACCTGCTGAATGATCTGGAGACCGCCTTGCGCGCTGTGCACAAGGTGCGGGCGTGACGCCGCTTGCGCGTCTCGTGGCCCTGCCGGTGCGGGCCTACCGCCTTGTGCTGTCGCCATGGGTCGGGCATGGCTGCCGCTTTCAGCCCACATGCTCGGTCTATGCGCTTGAGGCGCTGGAACGCCACGGCGCGGCCAAGGGCGGTGCGCTGATGGTCTCTCGGCTGTGCCGCTGCCACCCGTGGGGCGGGCACGGATATGACCCCGTGCCGGGCGCTGACCCCGCGCATGACGCGGCGCGCAAAGACATCTGACGCCGTTACACCAGCGTGGCGATAATCGCGCGCAAGGTTTCCAGCCCCTCGCCCTTTTCCGAACTGGTCACCACGATTTCGGGATAGGCCGCCGCATGTTTGCCAAGTGCGGCCTGCACCTGTGCAATCGTTTCGGCCCGCGTGGCATCATTCACCTTGTCGGCCTTGGTCAGAACCACCTGAAAGGTCACGGCTGAGCGGTCCAGCAGCGTCAGGATCTCCTGATCAACGGCCTTGATACCATGGCGCATGTCCACCAGCACAAAGGCCCGCCTCAGCGTCTGCCGCCCCGACAGGTACGCCCGCAGCAGCGCCTGCCATTTAGCGACTACGGCCACCGGCGCCTCGGCATAGCCGTAGCCGGGAAGGTCCACCATGTAGCGGCTTTCGCCCAAGGCGAAGAAGTTGATCTCTTGGGTCCGTCCGGGCGTGTTAGAGGCACGGGCAAGGGTCTTGCGGCCCGTGAGCCCGTTGATCAGGCTTGATTTTCCCACATTCGACCGCCCGGCAAAACACACCTCGACGCGGTCGGCCGGCGGTAGGCCGGGCATGGCCACCACGCCCTTCACAAAGGTCACTGGCCCTGCAAACAGCAGCCGCCCGGTTTCACGGGCCTCATCCTCTGGCTCGGGGGCGAGGGTGAAAGACAGGCTCATAGAACGCTCCATTCCGCGCCAAGGGCGATGTTCGCCCCCGTGACGACCGTCGCATAAACGCCGAAATCCTGATGGCCATAGGCGGCCTCAAGCGCGGCAAGGGTATTGGCGTCCGACACGCCCGTCGCGGGGTTGACGGTAGTGGCTTTGCAACGCGTGATCCGCTCTTCGATCTTCAGCACCGCCTCGCCAATCCTGACATGCTGGCCAACCCAGCCAAATTCGGCAAAGGGTTCGGCCCCTGACAGCCACAGGTTGCCACGCCAGCGGTTGTGGTCCAGTGCGACGCCCATCCGCGCAGAAAGGTCTGCCTGCGACGTCTCGGACAGGATGGCCACAGATGGAAAATCACTGTCGGTCATGCCCCGCCCCGCCGTCACGATGCGCGCAGGCTGTGCGCGATCGGGCGGGTTCAACGGGGCGACCCATGCCAGAAAGGCGGCAAGGTCGTCCGGATCATCAGGGCGAAAGGTGAGGCTGCCTTGGGTCGGGTGGTCCAGCCGGACCGTGGCCGTTGCCTCGTCCAGCTGCGCCGTGATGGCCATCAACGATGCGGCCTTTGCGCCACGGGCAAAGTTCACGCAAGGGTTCCAGCCATCAACAAGCCGTGCCGCATCATGGGCGACGGCCCAGTGACGATCCCAGGGCAGGCAGGCCCCCGCCGAAAGCCAAACGGACGCGAGGTCTTCGCGTCCGTGGCCCTTGATCGGATGTCGGGTGATCCGGGTCAGTGCGTTCATTTCTTCCCTGTCTTGCCCGGCCCGCCTGACCCCTTGACGGGTGTCTTTGGCTCGGGCGGTGTGGCGACGGTCTTTTTCTGGAAGCTTGACCTGATGTTGCCAAAGATATCCGGGCTGTGTCCATGGCTTCGCATGATGGCATACTGCTGGCCGAACGTGATGATGTTGTTGGTGATCCAGTAGACCACCAGACCGCTGGCAAAACCACCCAGCATGAACATGAAAATCCACGGCATCCATGCAAAGACGGCCGCCTGAGTGGCATCAGTAGGCGCCGGGTTCAGCTTTTGCTGCAGCCACATGGTGATGCCCAAAAGGATCGGCAGAATGCCGATGAACACAAGCGCAAGGATGCTGCCAGGCGCGGGCGCGGCCCACGGCAACAGGCCGAACAGGTTGAACAACGACGACGAATCGGGGGCAGACAGGTCATTCAGCCAGCCAAAGAACGGCGCGTGGCGCAATTCGATGGTGACGAAAATCACCTTGTAGAGGCTGAAAAAGATCGGGATCTGGATCAGCACAGGCAAACACCCGGCCGCCGGATTCACCTTTTTGTCCTTGTAAAGCTTCATCATTTCGCGCTGAAGCATCTGCTTGTCTTCGCCCGCGCGCTCTTTCAGCGCCTCCATCTCGGGCTGCAGTTCTTTCATGCGCGCCATACTGACATAGGATTTATAGGCCAGCGGCAGCACCAGAAGTTTCAGCACAAAGGTCAGGCCGATGATCGCAAGACCCATGTTGCCGATGGTGGCATTCAGCCAGTGCAGCACCGCGAACATCGGTTTGGTCAGGAAGTAGAACCAACCCCAATCGATTGCATCGATAAAGCCAGGAATAGGCGTGATCGCGGCGGCCCCGGTCTGGTAGTCGCGGATCGTGGCCCATTCCTTCGCCCCGGCGAACACGCGCGAGGACGAGGTGATGGTGGCCCCCGGTGCGACCGACATCACAGGCTGGCGGGTCTCGGTCTGGTAGATATTGGCCGACGGCACGAATTTGGTGACCGAGGTAAAGGGCTTGCCCTGTTCGGGCACCAGAACGGTCATCCAGTATTTGTCGGTAAAGCCGATCCAGCCATCGGTCGTCGCTTCGACCACTTCGGCCTGCGCGGCCTCGCGCTCGACCACGGGCAATTCCGCAACAGCGTCATATTTGGTTTCGCTCAGCTGCCCGTCGGCCCGTGCGACAACGCCTTCGAAGCTGACGAAAAAGTTCTCAAGGTTGGTCGGTTTACCATGGCGCGCCACCACACCATAGGGAAACAGCCGCGCCTCTTCGGTGCCGGTGTTGGCGACAGTATCGGTCACCGTGAACATATAGTTTTCGTCGACCGACAGAATGCGCGTGAAGGTCAGGCCCTTGGTGTTCTGCCACATCATCGTGATGGGGTTGCCCGGGGCCAGAGTGCCCCCGCCAACCGGTTTCCATTCGGTGTTGGCGCCGGGCACATCCGCCTGATCAAGGCTGCCGGCGGGACCCCAGCCGAACAACGCGTAATAGGCGTTTTCCTGCCCCACGGGGGCTAGCAGGCGCACCACATCCGACCCTTTTTCAAGGGTCTGCGTATACCGCTTCAGTTCAAGGTCATCGATCCGTCCCCCCAGCAACGACACCGAGCCTTTCAGCGACGGTGTGTCGATGGTGACGCGCGGTGCCTCAGCCGCCGGAGCGGCCCCTTCGGTCGGCGCAGCACCTTCGGCCACAGGGAGCGTTGCGGCGGGGTTTGTCCCTTCGACCGCAGTCACGGCCGGTGCGTTCGGATCGACCACAGCCTCAGGCGGTGGAAACAGCACGAACCACACCATGATCACCAAAAAGGAAAGCACGGTTGCAAGGATTAGGTTCTTGTTCTGATCGTCCATCGGGACCACGCCACCATTGTTCAGGTCAGCGGTCGTTCAACAGAAGGGGGCGACAAAGGTCAAGCGGTTTTCCCGTGATCAGCAATTTCAGAGCCCCCGCAAGACGTGACAGACCGGCGCGGGGCCTGCGTTTGCCCATCAACGCCGGACCCGACCCACCTGTGCCACGCGTGCAAGGCCGCTGCGGTGCCGCTCGATCCAGCCAAAGCTTTCTTCCACGGTCATCGGGCGCGCGATTCCGAATCCCTGTGCATGGGTGCAGCCCAGTTGCGCAATGGTCGCGTGTTCCCCCGGCGTCTCGACGCCCTCGGCCACGGTTTCAAGGCCAAGGCGTTCGGCCATCGACAGGATCGCCGCCACCATGCGCTTTTGCGCCGGGTCCGTATCGGCACGCGCCACAAAGCTGCGGTCGATCTTGATGCGCGTCACGGCGAAGCGGCGGATGTTGGCGATAGACGCCTGTCCGGTGCCGAAATCATCCAGATCAATGCCGCAGCCAAGCGCCGAAAGCTGCGCAAGGTTCGACAGGATGATGTCATCGTCAAAACGCGCGGCAACCGTTTCCAGCACCTCGATGGTCAATCGGTTCGGCGGCAGGGAAAAGCGGTCCAACTCCCACTTCAGCTTTTCGGCAAGCCGGGGGTTGCGCAGTTCTGACGCCGAAAAATTGACCGCCACGCGGGCAATGCCAAACCCGGCCTTATCCCACCGCGAGAGCGCCGACAAAGCGCCGAACAAGATAACCTCACCCAAACGGGCCGAAAGGCCCGCATCTTCGACAAGCGGCAGAAATTCCGTCGGAGATAGAATGCCGCGGTCCGGATGGTGCCAACGGGCAAGCGCCTCGCATCCGGTGATTTCGCCCGTATCGGTAGACACCTGCGGCTGAAACCACGGGCGAATCTGGCCTTCGTCCAGCGCCTGTTCCAGCCCTGTCCGCAGCGTTGCCCGGTCAGCCCGACGTGCTGTCATTTCGGGCAGGAAGGCCCGAATGGCGCCCGGACCGTTACGCAACGCTTCATCCGCGGCGATCAGGGCAGCCTCAAGCATGGCCTTGGCCGTGGGGCCCGGTGACCGCTGAGCGAGGCAGAACCCGACTGAAACCGAGGGGTGCAGGGTCAGCCCGTCCAACGCCAAGGGGGCCGTGGCTGCGGCCTGCAGACGAACGGCCAGTTGTATCGCGGTTTCCAGATCAAACCGCAGGACGGGGGCCAGAACCAGCGAAAAGCCGCCCGGTTGCAGCCGCGCCACGATATCCCCTTCCCGCGTGGTCAAGCTAAGGCGTTCGGCTGTCTGGCGCAGGATGATATCGCGCGCGGCGCGCCCATGCCGGTCAAGCAGCGCATCGGCTTCGTCAAACAGCACGACAAAGCAGGCCGTTGTGCGGCCCGATAGGGTGCCATCGGCAAGAATGCGATCCAGCCGGTCAAGCAGGATGGGTTCGGTTGCAAAACCGGTCAGGGGTTGCTCGCCGGTTTGGGCAGGTTTGCGCTGCATCAGCGAGGACAGCGCCAGCAGCACAGGCGCACCAATGGCAAGCGCAATCATGGGCGGTTCCCCCCCCACCCAATAGGCCAAAAGGGTCAATCCCGGCAGCAGCACCAGCCATTCCGCCCCCGAAAGCCGCCCTGACGCCGCCTTCAGCACCGCGCCGACCACGTCTTTGCCCGACATCTTCGCCTCCCGCGTCAGGGAAGCCACCGCTTCCGTGACCCAGACGCTAGGCGCAGTTGCTGACTGAAGCCTTAATCCTGATCCTTCAGTTGCGGCGGATTTTCACGAAATGTTCCTGTCTGCTGCATCAGCCCCGCAAAATCGAACAGGTTCGGGTCCGCAAGGTGTGAAGGACGCACGTTCAAAAGCGACCGGAACATCACCTGACGGCGGCCAGGGGTTCGCGCCTCCCACTCATCCAGCAGTTTCTTGACCTGCGCGCGTTGCAACCCCTCTTGCGAGCCGCACAGATCACAGGGAATGATCGGATAGTGCAGCGCCTTGGCAAAGGCATCGCAGTCCGCCTCGGCCACAAAGGCCAGAGGCCGGGCCAAAAACAGATCGCCGTCTTCGTTCAGCAAGCGCGGTGGCATGGTGGCCAGCCGCCCGCCGTGGAACAGGTTCATGAAGAATGTCTCAAGGATATCATCGCGGTGATGCCCCAGCACCACCGTTGAACACCCTTCCTCACGCGCGATGCGATAGAGGTTGCCGCGCCGCAGGCGCGAACAGACGGCACACATCGTGCCCCCCGGCTTAGTCTTTTCCAGCACGATAGAATAGGTGTCCTGATACTCGATCCGGTGGGGAACCCCCATCCGCGTCAGGAAATCAGGCAGCACCGTCGCGGGAAAATTCGGCTGCCCCTGATCCAGATTGCAGGCCAGAAGGTCAACCGGCAGCAGACCACGCCATTTCAACTCGGTCAGAATGGCCAGCAGCGTATAGCTGTCCTTGCCCCCAGAGAGACACACCAGCCAACGGTCGCCCTTGCGCGCCATGCCATAGGTTTCAATCGCCTCGCGCACGTCCTGCAAAAGCCGTTTGCGCAGCTTGCGAAACTCCAGCGTCTTTGGGGCGCCGTGAAACAGGGGGTGAATCTCGTCTGCTTCGTCCAGCATCAGGGCCTCCGCACGGGGAATGGCGGGCGTATGCGGTGCGCCGCCCTTGGGGTCAAGCGTCAGACGTGCTGCGCGCCATTCACTTCGATTTCCGCGCCCGAGATATAGCTGGATTGGTCGGAACACAAAAACCAGATCACATCCGCCACTTCGCGCGGTTGCCCAAGGCGCTGCATGGGCAGTTTTTCGACGATTTTGTCGGTGCCCGGCGACAGGATCGCCGTTTCCACCTCACCCGGCGCAATCGCATTGACGCGAACACCCAGCGGGCCGAAATCATGCGCCATTTCGCGGGTCAGCGCGGCCAGTGCCGCCTTTGACGTGGCATAGGCCGCCCCGGCAAAGGGATGCACGCGCACTCCGGCAATCGAGGTGACGTTGACGATGGACCCTTTGGTTGCCGCCAGTTCATCCTTCAGCCCGCGCGCCAGAATCACGCTGGAGAAGAAATTGACGTGGAACACCTGCCCCCATGTGCGCAGATCGGTGTCCAGCGTGCTCAGCCGCTTGCCGCCTTCGCCCTTGGGACTGATCCCGGCGTTGTTCACCAGCGCATGCACGCGGCCATTGACCTTTGCCTTGATCGTCTCGATGGCCGCAATTGTCTTGTTGGGGTCGGCAAGGTCAATCTGAATATGGTTATCCTCGCCGCCCGGCCACGGACAACGCACATCAAAGGGTTGGCGCGAACAGGTCAGAACGCGCCAGCCTTCGGCCGAAAACCGCTTGACGGTCGCGTGCCCGATTCCGCGCGATGCACCTGTCAGGACAAGGGTTTTCTGCTCGGTCATGGCTGCCTCCATTCATCCGCCAGACCCTACGCCCTGAAGCGGGAAAGGCAATCCCCGGCTTGGCAGACCGCGCCAAAGGCGTTACCAACCCCCAACCCCGGAGGCCCCGATGAAACAGCAGACCCTGACCATGCAAGATGCCCTCAACACCGCAAAGATGCTGTCCGAAGCCCTGCCCTACCTTCAGCGGTTTGAAAATGCGGTGGTGGTGGTCAAATTCGGCGGCAACGCCATGGGCGATGATGCCGCGATGGCCGAATTCGCCCGCGATATCGTGCTGATGAAACAGGTTGGCGTACACCCGGTGGTGGTGCATGGCGGCGGGCCGATGATCAACGAGATGCTGACCAAACTGGGCATCAAATCTGAATTCGTGCGTGGCAAACGGGTGACCGACAAAGCCACCGTGCAGGTCGTGGAAATGATCCTGTCCGGCCTTGTGAACAAGCGCATCGTGCAGGCCATCATGGATGCTGGCGGCCGCGCGGTGGGGATCTCGGGCAAGGACGACGACCTGATGGTCTGCGAGGCGGATGATCCCGAACTTGGCTATGTGGGCCGCCCGGTCGAGATGAACGTGCAGGTGCTGCGCGACCTTTACAACGCCGGGATCATCCCGGTGGTGGCCCCCGTGGCGACGGGCATGGCCGACAATGAGACATTCAACGTGAACGGCGATACGGCAGCGGGTGCCATCGCCGGGGCGCTGCAGGCCGACCGTCTGCTGCTGCTGACGGACGTTCCCGGCGTTAAGAACGCGGCCGGAGAGGTCATGACCCAGATCACCCCCGACGAAATCCGGCAGATGACGGCCGAAGGCGTGATTTCGGGCGGCATGATTCCGAAAACCGAAACCGCGCTGATGGCGATCGAGGCGGGGACCCGCGCCGTGACAATCCTCGACGGGCGCATTCCCAATGCTTGCCTGCTGGAACTGTTCACCGACCACGGCGCAGGCAGCCAGATCCGCAGCACCACCCCGCGCGTCAAGCCGCGCGTCAAACGATAGTGCCCGGATGCGGGCCTTGTCCTGAACGCTGATACCCGTCAGTCTGTCGTCATCTGTCCGGCTGCGACGCGGGCGGCAACGTAAAGGGTACCGGCGATGGCAGATGAGACGCTAATCCGCCTTGCCATTTTTCTGGGCCTTTTTGTTCTCTTTGCGGTGCTGGAGGCGCAAGCTCCCCGCCGTGCGCGTGCCCTGCCCCGCAGCGGCCGCTGGACCACCAACATTGCCATGACCGTGCTTGACACGCTGGCACTGCGGGCCATGGCGCTTGCCCTGCCGCTTTTGGCTGTGGGGGCGGCGATGGATGCCACCGCGCAGGGATGGGGGCTCCTGAACTGGCTGGATTGGCCCGTCTGGGCCGAGGTTATGCTGGCCATCGCCGTCCTTGACCTTGCGATCTGGGCGCAGCATCTGGTCACCCACAAGGTGCCTTTGCTCTGGCGCTTTCACCGGGTTCATCACGCCGACCGCGATTTCGATGTGACAACAGCCGTCCGCTTTCACCCAGTCGAAATTCTGGCCTCAATGGGGGTCAAGATAGCACTGGTTTACCTTCTCGGCCCCTCGGCCCTGGCCGTGGTGCTGTTCGAGATCATCCTGAACGGCACGGCCTTGTTCAATCATTCAAATCTGCGGTTGCCACAGGGGGTTGACCATGCCCTGCGGTTGCTGCTGGTGACGCCCGACATGCACCGGGTGCACCATTCAAGCCAGCGGCACGAGCATGACAGCAACTACGGCTTTGCGCTGTCCGTCTGGGACCGTCTGTTTCAAACCTATCGCGCCCAACCCGAGGGCGGACATCAGGCAATGGAGGTGGGTCTGCAATGGCAGGACGAACGCCCGGCAAGACTGGGGTGGAGCCTTTGGCTGCCCTTTCGCTGAACACGGTTGCCGAACAGGCCGCCAACCGCCATCTGGATATTCTGGGCGGTTTTCTCGCCCAAGACGATCCTGCCTTGCCACCGGGCACGCGGACGGTGCTTTTGCTGGGCCCGCGCGAACCCGGTTTCTGGCCCGCGCTCAAGACATCGCCGGAATGGGGCGGGCCAGACCCCGTGGATCGCTGGTCGCGCCGGGTCATCGGCGGCATGGCCTGCGATCTGGGGGCAAAGGCGCTGTTCCCCTTTGGCGGGCCGCCCTATCAGCCGTTTTACCAATGGGCTCTGCGCACAGGGCAGATATGGGAAAGCCCGGTGCGCCTGCTGGTGCACCACGATCAGGGTCTCTTGGTCAGCTTTCGCGGCGCATTGGCCCTGAAAGAGGTTCTGGCACTGCCCGCCCCCCCGGCCCGCCCCTGCGACACCTGCTCAAAGCCCTGCCTTTCCGCCTGCCCCGTGGCCGCCCTTACCCCAGCAGGCTATGACGTTCCGGCCTGCCATGCCCATTTGTCGGCGGCGGGCGAGGCCTGCATGTCGGGCGGGTGCCTTGTGCGCAGCACTTGCCCGGTGTCCACCGGCTATGCAAGGATGGCCGAACACTCCGCCTATCACATGAGGCAGTTCCATCCATGAAGCGTCTGATCCTGACCCGCCACGCCAAGTCCAGCTGGGACGATCCTCTGACCCCCGACCACGACCGCCCGCTGAACGAACGCGGCAAGGCTGCCGCGGCAGATCTGGGCCAGTGGCTGTTCAGCCGCGGCTATATCCCCGATGTGGTGCTTTGCTCGGATGCCCTGCGCACCCGGAAAACGTGGTCCGGCATCGCCCCGGCCCTGCCCGGCACGCCGGTTCTGGAACTCAAGCCTGCGCTCTACCATGCCGGGCCTGACGTGATGCTTGCCGTTCTGCGGCATGCCAAGGGCGACACCGCCATGATGATCGGCCACAACCCTGGCATCGCCGAGTTTGCCGCGCGTCTCGTCGCCCATGCCCCTATCAACCCCGAGTTCATGCGCTATCCGACCGGGGCCACGCTGGTGGTCGATTTCGTGGTCGACGCGTGGGAAGATGTCAGCTTCGGCCAAGGCGTGGTCGACGACTTCATGGTGCCAAGGGAAATCGTCCTCTGAACGGTGCCTGACCCACAGATGCCGCCGCAGAACAGACCCAGAAGCCGATGATCGGCGATGTGATGGTCTATGTCGGGCTGTTTGCGGCCGCATTCGCGGCGGCAACGATCTTGCCCATGCAGTCCGAGGCCATTCTGGTGGGATTACTTCTCGCCGGTGGGCAATCCGTGTTCTGGCTCCTCGCCGTGGCAAGTCTTGGCAATGTGCTGGGGTCGGTGGTCAACTGGGGGCTGGGTCGCGGCATCCGCCGCTATCGGCACCACCGCTGGTTTCCCGTCTCCGATACGGCGCTTGAACGCGCCGAGGCCTGGTATCGCCGCTGGGGCAAATGGTCACTTCTGGCAAGCTGGCTACCTGTCGTGGGAGACGCCATAACGGTTGTCGCAGGCGTGCTGCGCGAACCGCTCTGGATTTTCGTTGCCATTGTGACCATCGCCAAGGCCGGTCGCTATGCCGTGCTTGCCGCCATCACTTTAGGATGGGCAGGCTGATCCTGCCAGCTTCCCCTTCGCCAAAAATCCCACGGGGTATGCCGCAGGTTCCGCCACCGGTTCAAGGAACCGGCGGCATGCGGCGTGTGAAACCCCCAGGCCTGCGCCTGAAGCCCGCGCGACGGCAGGTCAGTGACCCAGAATCTGGCTCAGGAACAGCTTGGTCCGGTCTGACTGCGGGTTGTTGAAGAACTCGCGCGGCTCGTTTTGCTCGACGATCTGGCCCTGATCCATAAAAATCACGCGGTTGGCCACCGCCTGTGCAAAGCCCATTTCATGGGTCACGCACAGCATCGTCATGCCCTCTTGCGCCAGTTCAATCATGGTATCCAGAACTTCCTTGATCATTTCGGGGTCAAGGGCGCTGGTCGGTTCGTCAAACAGCATGATCCGCGGTTTCATGCACAAGGACCGGGCGATAGCGACGCGCTGCTGTTGGCCGCCTGACAACTGGCCGGGATACTTGTTGGCCTGCTCCGGGATCTTCACCTTGCGCAGGAAATGCATCGCCACTTCCTCGGCCTCACGCTTGGGGGTCTTGCGAACCCAGATTGGCGCAAGGGTGCAGTTTTCCAGAATGGTCAGGTGCGGGAACAGGTTGAAGTGCTGGAACACCATCCCGACCTCGGACCGGACCTTGTCGATGTTCTTCAGGTCAGAGGTCAGTTCGGTGCCATCCACGATGATCTGGCCCTGCTGGTGTTCTTCCAGCCGGTTGATGCAGCGGATCAGGGTCGATTTGCCTGAACCCGACGGCCCGCAGATCACGATCCGCTCGCCCCGGTTCACGGTCATGTTGATGTCGCGCAGCACGTGGAACGTGCCGTACCACTTGTTCATCTGCGAAATTTGGATCGCGACCTCGTCGCTGACCTTCATCGCGCTGGTGTCGATCTGGTGTGCGGTGGCTTCGGACATGTTCAGGGGTCTCCTTAGCGATGATCGGTCTTCAGGCGGCGCTCGAGATACATCGAATAGCGCGACATGCCGAAGCAGAAGAGGAAGAAAATGGCGCCGACAAAGATGTAGGGCTCCCAGTAGATGCCCTTCCAGTTTATGTCGGCACGGACAACCTGGGTGATGCCTTTCAGCGGGTCCATCAGGCCGACAAAGGCCACCAGCGTGGTGTCCTTGAACAGCCCGATAAAGGTCGAGACGATGCCCGGAATGGCGATCTTCAGGGCCTGCGGCAGGATAATGTGCCGCTGCGCCTGCCAGTAATCCAGACCAAGGCCATCTGCGGCCTCGTATTGCCCGCGCGGCAACGCGGCAAGGCCCCCACGGATCACTTCGGCGATGTAGGCGGCGGCAAACAGCGTCACAAGGATGATCACCCGCAGGATCAGGTCAAAGGTCGTGTTGGGCGGCAGGAAGTATTGCAGCAACAGCGACGCGGTGAACAGCAGGGTAATCAGCGGAACGCCACGGATGAATTCGATGAAGCCCACAGACAGCGTCTTGACGATCAACATGTCGGATTGACGGCCCAGTGCCAGCAGGATGCCAAGCGGCAGTGACATCGAAATTGCGGTGACACCGATCACTATGGCCAGAAGGAAACCGCCGAACTGGTCGCTGTCCACCTGTTCGATGGCCAAGGACAGGATCGACGACAGGACATTCAGCAGCGGCACGTCCAGAAACATCCAGAACAGGACCGCCGCCACAATGCCGCAGCCGGTGGCGAGGGGAACGCCCAGCCTGCCGTTCAGCGCGCGATAGACCGCCGCCAGCACGACAAAACCGAACAACCCAAGGATCGGCGTCCAGAGCGATCCGCCCCAGAGCAGCCAAAATGCGACAAAGGGGTAAAGCCCGGTCACCCACAGCAGCGCGCGGGGCGCGGCAGGAAAAAGCACCGGCGCAAGGGCCACGAACAACAGCCCAAAGGCCACTGTCGGACGCCAGTACAGGTGAGAAGGGTAAAAGCCAAAGATGAACTGGTGCCAGCGTTCGCGCACCATGGCCCAGCAGGCCCCCGTGGCGCCCTCTCCCGCTGCCGCAGTCACGATATCGCGGCATTCGGTCAGTGAATTGGCATTCCAGACCGAATTCATCCACCATGGCAGGGCCGAAGCGACCAGCCAGTAGATCACCAGCGCGCCCAGTACCGTCAGGATGGTGTTGAAGGGCGACGAGAACAGGTTCTCACGCATCCACTTGACCGCGCCCGACTGGGCAACCGGGGGGGCTTTCGGGGCCAACATATCGGCCCGCACAAAGGATTTGGCAGATACGGCCATGTTACCTCGCCTTCAGCTGGACAGAATTGTTGTAGACGTTCATCAGCGATGAGATGATCAGGCTGATCGTCAGATAAATCAGCATCATCAGCAACATGCACTCCAGCTCTTTGCCCGTCTGGTTCAGCGTGATGCCGCCAAGGGTGCCGCGCAGGTCCAGATAGCTGACCGCGATGCCAAGCGATGTGTTCTTGGTCAGGTTCAGATACTGGCTGATCAGCGGCGGGATGATGACGCGCAGTGCTTGCGGCAGAATGATCAGGCTCATCGTGCGGTTCGGGCGCAGGCCAAGGGCAAAGGCCGCTTCCGACTGCCCCTTCGAGATGGCAAGGATGCCGGCGCGCACCACCTCGGCGATGAAAGCCGCTGTGTAGAGCACCAGCGCAATCAGCAGTGCCGTAAAGGAATGGGCAACCTGGATGCCCCCGGTAAAGTTGAAGCCCTTCAACTGCGGGAACTCAAGATAAAAGCCCGAGGCCAGCAGAAACACGAGGGCCGGCCCCGCAATGACAGCGATGCTTTTCCACCATGTCACGGGCCGGATGCCGGTATCTTCCTGAATCTTCTGCGCGCGCGAGCGGATGACGTGGTTTGCGTAAAGCCCGGCGGCCACGATCAGCAGGAACACTATGGCCGACAGGTTGAACGGCACGCCGAACACTTCAACGCTGCCCAAAGACCGCGTCAGCAGGGGCGCAGGCATATCAAGGCCCCGGTTCGTGATGGCCACCGAGTCAAACAGCATCATGCTTGCGGCGGGCAACTCACCCGCAGCGGTCATTTCGTCGGTCACCCTGAAATCTTTCGGGGCGGGCATCGTCTCGGACAAGATGACGTAAGACAGCAAAATCCACAGCAACAGCGGGATATTGCGGAACACTTCGACGTAAACCGTCATCAACCGGCCCACCAGCCAGTTCTTCGACAGGCGCAGCACCCCCACCATCACGCCAAGCACGGTGGCAAAGATACAGCCGAAGAACGCCAGCACGATCGTGTTGATCAGCCCCACGAACATGGCGCGGCCATGGCTGCTGTCGTTGGTGTAAGGAATCAGTTGCTGGCCGATGTCGTATCCGGCGCGTTGCCACAAGAAGCCGAAGTCAAAGCTGCGGCCCTTGGCCTCAAGGTTCTGCACCGTATTGTTCACCAGCCACGACAGTGCGGCAAGGAACAGTGCCAGCACAATCACCTGAATGGTGATCGAGCGGAACCTTGTGTCGTAGATAAGCATTCCAAGCCGAAAGGATTCTTTCGGTGCGTCCGTCGCAAGTGCCATGTGATCCCCCTGGACTGTCCGCATCTGGCCTGTGGCCATTTAACTTGGGGTCTTGTTGCCCCGCGGCGGACGTGTCGCTGTTCGAAAAAGTCGGACAAGAAGCGGAAAGGGCGCACCATTGGCGCGCCCTTTCTCTTGCGTCCTTAGCGGACCGGCGGGGCGTACTGCAGGCCGCCCTGAGTCCAAAGTGCGTTCAGGCCACGAGCCAGACCGATCGGGGTTGCCGAACCGATGTTGGCTTCGAAGATTTCGCCATAGTTGCCCGAAGCGGCAATGGCGCGCTTGGCCCACTCGTTATCAAGGCCCATCATCGGGCCCATGTCGCCTTCAAGGCCAAGCAGGCGCTTGACTTCCGGGTCGGTCGAGGTGGTAGCAACTTCACCGATGTTCGCAGCGGTGATGCCTTTTTCTTCAGCGACCAACAGCGAATAGAACGACCAGCGCACGATGTCGCCCCAGTTGTTGTCGCCATGGCGAACGACCGGGCCGAGCGGCTCTTTCGAGATGATTTCCGGCAGGATGATGTGGTTTTCCGCATCCGCCATCGTGGCGCGGCTGGCAGCAAGACCGGACGCGTCCGTGGTATAGGCGTCGCAGGCGCCGGCCAGATACTGGCGCTGACCTTCCGAGTCGTCAGCAACGGTGACCGGGGTATAGGTCATGTTGTTGGCTTTGAAATAGTCGGCAAGGTTCAGTTCGGTGGTGGTGCCGGTCTGGATGCAGACCGTGGCGCCATCAAGTTCCTTGGCAGACGACACGCCAAGATCTTTCTTCACCATGAAGCCCTGACCGTCGTAGTAGTTCACGGCCACGAAATCAAACGCCAGCGACGTATCGCGCGAATAGGTCCAGGTCGAGTTGCGGACCAGCAGGTCAACTTCGCCCGAAGCCAATGCGGTAAAGCGGGTTTCACCCGTCGTGGGCACATACTTGACCTTGGTCGCGTCGCCCAGAACTGCAGCAGCCACGGCTTTGCACAATGCGACGTCAAAGCCTTGGTAGTTGCCGTTTGCATCCGGAGCGCCGAAACCGGTCAGACCGGTGTTCGTGCCGCAGATCAGTTCGCCCCGAGCCTTGATGGCTGCCAAGGTCGAACCATCCTGCGCGGCAGCAATCCCGGCCAACATCGTGGTGGCCGCGAGGGTGCCGAGGAATACGGATTTTTTCATTCTTACCTCTTCCTGAGTTGCCGATCTTGGACCGGCGTTTTTTGGTGCCCTGCAGTGGTTACAGAGCTGCAACTAGTGGAGGTTAGCCTCTCCCAGTATCCGTCATTTTCGTCCGAAGCGGTTTGAAAGGTCAAGCCGCTGCGGGGATAATGCCGAAAAACTATGCAAAGCGGCAGGTTACAGGCATTTCCGCGCAAGTTCCGGACAGAATGCCTCAGAATTATGCAGGATTGTTACCCGCACAATCCAAAGAATCGGCTGGCGTGCAGAAAGGCGTCGCGACGCAAAGCCTCGGTTTCGGCGGCCTCTTCGTCGGCGCCCCATTGCTCGATCTGCCACGATTCGTCGATTCGACTGACGGCAAAGGCATCATCGGCGGACAGTCTGCCGCGCGCCACGGCAAGGCCCAGAACAAGCGACCCCGAGATGGCGACCAGGTCATGCAGCGCCACCAGCTGGAATGGCGAATGGCCTGCCACCACCCCGCGCAGACGTGCCAGAACCGCTGGCGGCTGCGCCACGGGAATGATCCCTGCGGTCACGGCAAGCGGCGCGTTCAGATCTTGTGCTGCCCAGTCGACAAGCGGGTCCCAGACAGCCGCCTGACGCGCAATCAACGGTTCCGGGTCGGTGGCGCGATAGCACAGCAGGTCTGACCCGCCATAGCCCGCGATCTCGTCAACGACCGCGTCGAACAAGGGCGTTACCTTGTCGATCGCCGAATTCGCCCCACGGGTATGCGGCATCGTGTCGGGCCGGATAATGCCCTGTTGCGCATCCCACTCGGCCGCAATGACCGCTGCCATCCCCTCGGTCGGCACGACCAGCAGGCGCTTTGCCGGCGTTTTCACCGGGCGCGCATCCAGCCTGACGGTAAAGCCGCCCTCGGCTGCTTCGACCGTGGCCGTTTTCCAGAACCGTTTTGCCGTCCAGCCAGACATGGAAATCCGCTACCTCAGCGACTCGAACGGGTCGGCAGGAACATCTTTTTCCTTCCAGTCCAACAGCTTCCACGTCCGTTCCATATGCTCGGGCAAAGGCGCGGTAAACGTCATCAGCTCTTTGGTGATGGGATGTTCGACAGAAAGACTACGCGCATGCAGATGCATCTTCTTGGACATCTCGCCCCCTGCCTGCGCGCCCCAGCCATCGCCCGCGTTTTCCTGCGCCGACCCGCCATATTTTCCGTCGCCAATGATTGGGTGGCCCAGTTCGGCCATATGGGCACGCAATTGGTGCGTACGGCCCGTGACAGGCTCCAGCGCCATCCACGACATGCGCGTGCCCAGAAACCACAGGGTGAAATAGTCGGTATGCGCGCGCTTGGCATCGGGGAAATCGGCCATCTTGGCCGGATGCACGCAGATCATCTTCTCGCCTTCGCCGCCGCGGCCATGTCCGGGGGCCTTCATCAGGCCATACTTGATCGACCCTTGCCGCGGGTGCGGCACCCCGGCGACCAGCGCCCAATAGATCTTGCGGGTATTGCGGTGGCGCAACGCCTCTGACAGCGCGCGCGCCACGCGGTCGGTCCGGGCCAGCATCAGAACACCCGAGGTATCCTTGTCCAGCCGGTGCACCAGCTTGGGCCGGTCCTTGTAGCCGAACTTCAACGCTTCCGTCAGCCCGTCCACATGCCGCTCGCCCTGCCCCGACCCGCCTTGGCTCGGCAGACCCGCCGGCTTGTTCAGGATGATAATGTGCTCATCCTTCCACAGCACGGCATTCTGGATCATCTTGGCATCCGCCGCATTGACCCGGCCTTCCAAGGGGCGGCTTGGCGCCTCGGTGTCGGGCAATGGCGGCACACGGATGCTTTGCCCCGGTGCCACGCGGTCGGCGGCCTTGACCCGCGCGCCATCCACCCGGATCTGCCCGGTGCGGCACATCTTTTCGACATGTCCTTGGGTCAGTTGCGGAAAGCGTCGCTTGAACCACTTGTCCAGCCGCTGCTCGCCCTCATCCTCGGACACGGTCAGAAGTTTCACGCCGCTCATCCAAGGGCTCCTTTGGCAAGCGCCGCACCAAGGGCAACGGCGGCAAGAGAAAAAAGGACCGAAGCCCCGACATAGACCAGCGCCTGCACCGGCAGACCATTTTGCCACAGCTTCAGCGCATCAAGGGAAAACGCCGAAAACGTCGTGAACCCACCCAGAAACCCGGCGATCAGCAACGGCGCCACCGGTGCCGGCCCCTTGGGGCCCAACAGCCATACCGCCAACACACCCATCACGAAACAGCCCAGTACATTCACCAAAAGCGTGCCTATGGGAAAGGTGCCTCCCCACAGCCGCGCGGCCCCGCTGACCGAAAGGTAGCGCAGCACAGAGCCAAGCGCCCCGCCAAGGGCTATCTGCAACAAGGTCCAGACCATTGCCGTTCTGTGTGCCCCGTTGATCCGTTTGTCAACCGCCACAGGCCCGGCACGTGGGGCGCAACGTCACGTCCGGTCATTTTCTGTCTTCAAAAATCCTCGGGGGTCCGGGGGCAGAAAGCCCCCGGGGGTGATCGCTCTCACCCCCCCTGCCGCCTTGCGCGCAGCTTTGCGAAATACTCGACCCGCTTTTTCAACTCGCGCTCAAAGCCGCGCTCGGGCGGCACATAGAACACCGGGCGTTTCATGCCTTCGGGGAAGTAGTCCTGCCCCGAAAAGCCATCCTCCGCCTCGTGGTCGTAAGCGTAACCCGCACCATAGCCGATCTCCTTCATCAACTTGGTCGGGGCGTTCAGGATGTGGCGGGGCGGCATCTGGCTGCCCGTTTCGCGCGCCGATGCGCGCGCGGCCTTGTAGGCCACATAGACGGCGTTCGATTTCGGCGCGAGTGCAAGATAAACCACAGCATTGGCCAGAGCCAATTCCCCCTCGGGGCTGCCAAGGCGTTCATAGGTGTTCCACGCATCCAGACACACGCTTTGCGCCTGCGGGTCGGCAAGGCAGATATCCTCGACCGCCATCCGCGTCAGCCGCCGGGCCAGAAAGCGGGGGTCCTCGCCCCCTTCCAGCATGCGCGCGAACCAGTAAAGGGCGGCGTCCGGGTCAGACCCGCGCACCGATTTGTGCAGGGCGGAAATCAGGTTGTAATGCTCTTCGCCCGATTTGTCGTATTTCGCGGCGCGGCGCATCAGGCGGGTGGCCAGTTGATCACGGCCCAGCGGGCGGTCCACCCGCCATGCCGCCACCTGCTCGATCAGGTTCAGCAAGGCGCGGCCATCGCCATCGGCCATCTCCATGATCGCCTCGCGCGCCTCGCCCGTCAGCGGCAGGGTGCGGCCCAGATCCTGTTCAGCCCGCTGGGCCAGACGTTCCAGATCGGCCAGCGACAGCCGTTCCAGCACGATGACCTGCGCGCGCGACAACAGGGCCGCGTTCAACTCGAAACTCGGGTTCTCGGTGGTGGCGCCCACCAGCAGGATCGTCCCGTCCTCCATATAGGGCAAGAACCCGTCCTGCTGCGCCTTGTTGAAGCGGTGGATTTCGTCGACGAAAAGCAGCGTGCCTTGCCCATTCTGGCGCCGGATTTTCGCTGCTTCGAACACCTTCTTCAGGTCGGGCACACCGGTAAAGATCGCGCTGATCTGCACAAAGGCAAGGTCGGTCTGCGCCGCCAGAAGCCGCGCAATGGTGGTCTTGCCCACCCCCGGCGGCCCCCACAGGATCAGCGACGACAGGCTGCGTGCGCCCAACATGGCCCCCAAGGGCCCCTCGGGCGACAGCACATGCGCCTGCCCAATCACCTCGGACAGCGCGCGCGGGCGCAGACGGTCGGCCAAGGGGCGCGGGCCTTCGGCTTTCGGCGTGGGTGTGACGGTATCGAACAGGTCCATCCGCGCACGATACGCCCCCGGCGTGCCGGGGGAAAGCCGTCAGAGGCGAAAGCGCAGGCGCATTTGCTGGCCCTGCCGAACCAGATCAATCGCCCAGCGGCGGGTTGGTTCGTTTGCGGCGCGGATCACCTCATCCGGCGCCGTGATGGGTGTGCCATTGATCGCCAGCAGAATATCACCCGCGCGCAGGCCCACTTGGGCGGCCAACCCCTGCGCATCGGCCACAATCACGCCGGTCGATCCCATGGGCAGGTTCTGTTCCGACACCACCACCGGGTTGATGCGTTCCACGGTCAGGCCTTGCAGCGCGACATTGTCCGTTACGGTGGCGGGGTCGCGTGGCGGAACATCCGGGGCAGCCCCAAGGGTGACCATAGCCGTCTTTTCGCCATCCACGTTTAGATAGTTCACGGGCACCGTTGCGCCGATGCCCAGCGCGGCCAGACGAAAGATCATTTCTTGCGGGGTATTTGTCGGCGCATTGCCCAGCGACAGCACCACATCGCCCGGCTCCATCCCGGCCTTGGCAAAGGGGCTTTCGGGGTGAATCTCGCTCAGCAGCACGCCACCCGGGCGGGCAAGCCCCATTGCATCGGCCATGGCGGCATCCATCGCCTGCCCGGTCACGCCTGCCCAAGGCCGGGCAAATCGGTCGGCCCCGTCGCGCGCCTGCGCCACAACCGTCTGGACAAGGTTTGCCGGAATGGCAAAGCCGATGCCGTTCGACCCGCCATCACGCGTCAGAATGGCCGTGTTGATCCCGACCAGCCGCCCCTGCATGTCCACCAGCGCCCCGCCCGAATTGCCGGGGTTGATCGCCGCATCAGTCTGGATGAAATAACCCCGCCCCTGCCCCACCGAACTGCGCGCAAGGCCCGATACAATGCCGGATGATACGGTTTGGCCCACGCCGAACGGGTTGCCGATGGCCAGCACCAGATCGCCCACCTCGACCTCGTCCGAATTGCGAAAGGCCAAGGCCGGCAGATCAGAAACATTGTCCAGCCTGAGGATCGCCAGATCACTTTCCTCATCGCCCAGCACAACCGATGCTGCGAATTCGCGACGGTCGTTCAACACCACGCGAATCTCGGTTGCCTGCCCGACCACATGGTAATTCGACACCACGAACCCGTCCGGCGACACGATCACGCCCGAACCGAGCGAGTTCTGCACCCGGGGCTGCATCTGACCAAACTCTTGAAAAAACTGCTCGAAAAACGGGTCCGAAGCAAACTGGCTTACCCGTTCTTCCACCACACGCGTGGCATAGATGTTAACGACGGCCGGTGCCGCGGCCTTGACCACCGGCGCAAAGCTCAAGGTGATGTCTTGCGCCGACTCTGGCACGCGGGTTTCAGCCCAAAGTGGCGCCACGCACAGCGCGGCTGCCAGAATGCCCGCCATAAAGGGGTTTTGCATATCTGCCTCCGATGCCCGTTCCCGTCGGGATATGGCATCAGGGGGCCATCATTTTCAATGTCCCGGCAGCACCCTAGAACAGGATATCGTCAAGGTCCGCCGATGCCGCCGCGGGCGCTTCGACCGCTACGGGTGCCACCTCGTTGCCGATCAGCGCATCATGAATGCGACGCTCGGCTTCCATCGTATAACCCCGGCGCAACTCGGCCATGATCGCCTCGATGTCCGAGCCGACGTAAAGCGGCAGATCGGGTGGCGGCAACATGGTGCGCTGCAGCCGGATCGTCCGCAGGGTTCCGTCAAGCGAGGACAGGCGGCCGACGTAATCTGACAGGCCCCGGCGCGCCGGGTCGATTTGGCCGGGCAGGCTGACGGAGATGCGGCTGATCTCGGCCCCTGCTTCGGCCACAAGGCTGCGGATATCCTGAATCCGCTGCTTCATGTCTGACCCGCTTTGCACAACACGCTGCGTGCCTCCGGACAGTTCTTCGACGCTGGCCGTGCCCACCTCGGCGATTAGGGCGCGTGATTCATCCAGCGATCCCTGCAACTGCCCGGTGATCTCATCCGCCTCATCGGTCAGGCCGCGCAGCCACTGGGCCACCTCACGCAGGGCGTTTCCCTGACGGCCGAGATGGGTGCAGATCACCACTGCATTGACGCCGGCCAACCGCACCTTTTGTGCAATCTGGCGCAGCGTGCGTTCCTGACCAAGGATATGCTGCAACCGTTCGACCACATGTTCGGTCCGCAGGCGCAAAGCGGCCAACAGAACCTCGACCTCTTTCAGGTGGGCGGTCAGGGCCGTTGCTTCGGTGGCGATGTCCACGCCCGCAGGGCCACGGTTGCCACCCACATAAAACTCGCGCGCCGTATGCAGGGCCTGCCCCGACGACACGCTGATGTCGCTGAGTGCGGACACGGCACTGGTCATCTCGCTGGTCACTTCGGCGCGCGCGCCATCAGTCAGTGCCAGCGACAACTCCAGACCCAGCGCCAGCGACGGTGCATCGGGCATGTTGCGGCAGCGGTCCATGGTCACACGAATGCGGCCAAAGCGCTGCCGGACGGAATCGCCAACCTGCAAGGCCATGATCAGCCGCGACACTTCGGCAAAGGTGCGGTCCATCTGCCCGGCAAACACAAGGTTTGCGGCAAGCAGCGCCTCGCGGTTGTCCTGAA
Organism: Rhodobacter sp.; assembly: GCA_027484145.1. Classification (GTDB taxonomy): domain Bacteria; phylum Pseudomonadota; class Alphaproteobacteria; order Rhodobacterales; family Rhodobacteraceae; genus Pseudotabrizicola. The sequence continues at coordinate 42,738 of JAIXUH010000027.1, read as the reverse complement.
TGCTTTGTCCGGCCTGATGGATGCGGCGCAGCGCCGCGAACACATCGCGCGTCAGTGTGCCATGCAGCCGCTCGACGGTTTCGGTCAGTTCCGTCATGTCGGCCCGGATATCGGCGGTGGCCTGCTTGACGCCTGTCAGCACATCTTCGGCCTCGACCGCCATGCGCGACAGGTTTTCGACGAACGAGGCCACCTTGGCCTGCGGGGGCGACATGGCATGGCCGATCACCCGCGCGGTGATCGACAAGGTCACGATGGTGCGCACAACTCGGTCAAGATCGGTGATGTCGCGGTTCATCCGCAGGATCGCCACGCCCAGACCATCCGTACGGCCGACAAAGGTGGTCACGCTGGCCGCAAGATTTTCGGCATCGGCCTGCAGGGCATCGGCAGTGCCGGCCAAGGCGCGCCCGGAATCTGGGCCAAGCCCGGATTCAAGGCGCATGAACAACCCCTGCAACCCGCGCAGAATGGCGACGGCCCGGTCCAGATGATCACCCGCCGCCACAAAGGTTGTCTCGGTTGCGGCAATGATCGTGTCCAGCGGGCGCAGATCAATGTCGACACCCCGTGGCGTGACGGCGAAATCTTGCGTGATCAGGGTCATGCCGTGGCTCCTTGCCGGTGACGGTGTGCGAAGGTCATGATGAACGGCGCGATCTTGTCCAAAGGCAGGGCCTTCATGGCACTGCCCATTTCAAGGGCTTCGCGCGGCATACCGAAAACGACCGACGTTGCCTCGTCCTGAGCAATCGTCGTGCCACCTGCCTGCCGCAACTCGCCCAAACAGCGTGCGCCGTCATCGCCCATGCCCGTCATGATGATGCCAAGCGCGTTCTGCCCGGCGCAAATGGCTGCCGAGCGGAACAGAAGATCAACCGAAGGACGGTGCCGGGTAATGTGCGGCCCGTCCACAACCTCCACCCGGTAACCTGCGGTCAGGCGACGCAGGGTCATGTGCTGATCGCCCGGCGCAATCAGCGCCGTGCCGCGTACCATCGCAGTGTTGGACGACGCCTCGGCCACGCGGATCTGGCTCAGCATGTCCATCCGGCGGGCAAAGGCGGCGGTAAAGCCCTGCGGCATGTGCTGCACGATGGCAATCGCCGGCGCATCCGGCGGCAACGCCGTCAGCACGGCCCGCAGGGCCTCGGTCCCGCCTGTGGACGCGCCGATACAGACAATCGGCTCGGTCACCGGGATGGGGCGGCGGTTGGCCGGAAGCGGCATGATCACATCGGGCGAGATCTTGGGGCCAGAGGGGCGGCCCCGCCCGTCTGACGCCGGGGCATAGCGCGAAATGGCCCCGGCCCGCAGCGCATCGCACAGCTTGCGCACTGTCAGGCGATAGGCCTGCTGGTCGCTCACATCCGGCTTTTCAATGGCATCGGACGCGCCTGCCTTCAGCGCGGCAGCGCGCAGGTCAGACCCTTCGGCAACATGGTTGGAACAGACAACCACCGGAATCGGGTGCTGCGCCATGATCTTTTTCAGAAACGTCAGGCCATCGAGCCCCGGCATTTCCAGATCAAGCAGCATGACATCAGGCAATTGCTTGCGCATTTGCCGCACGGCAGATTCCGCATCGGGCGCTGTGCCCAGCACGCTGAGCGCGGGGTCACTTTCCACGATTTTGCGCAGCAGGGCGCGGGCTGCTGTGCTGTCATCAACGATCAGAACGGAATAGGGGTCGGCATAGGGTGGAGCCATCTGCAATCACACTTTGCGAAAGATCGTCGGGACGACCTGTTGAAGGGACGCAGACTGCACGGCCATGGATTCAGCATGGCCGACAATCAGATAACCACCCGGCGCAAGGTGACGCGCCACACGGTTCACGACCTGCCGCTGATCTTCGGAACTGAAATAGATCAGAACGTTGCGCAGAAAGGCGACCGAGATGTCCTGATCCAGCGGATAGGTGTCATCCATCAGGTTCATCAGGCGGAACCGCACGCGGGCGCGCAACTCCGGCACGGCCCGCGATTGCCCGGCATGGTGGGCGTCGCGCGCCGTCAGGAAATAGCGCTGCAACAGATGCTTGGGTATGCCCGACGTCTGCTCACGGCCAAAGATGGCGCGGTTTGCCTTGTCGATCATCCGGGTCGAGATATCGGTGCCCAGAATGGCAAAATCGAACACTGCCCCGTTCCGCTGTGCCTCGGCCAGAACCATCGCAATGGTATAGGCCTCGGCCCCTTCGGAACTGGCCGCGCTCCAGAACTTCAGGCGCGGACGGCCCTTTTTCGCCAGAAGCTGGGGCAGAATATGCTCGGTGAGATAGGTAAAGTGCTGCGCTTCGCGAAAGAAGCTGGTGGTGTTGGTGGTGATCAGATCAATCGCCGCCTCAAGGTCCTCTGCGCGTCGCGGATCCGCCAGAACAGCCTGCAGGAACTGTTCTGTCGTGTCGAAGCCACCCGCAATGACAAGGCGTTTCAGGCGTTGATCCACCATGGGCGCTTTGGTGGGCGGCAGGGAAATCCCTGTCGCCTTAAGAACTTTGTCACGGAAAACATCCATGACATTGCGGGTACGTGCTTCATCATACACTCGGGTGCGTCCTTCAGGATGCAAGGGCGGGAAGGGGTTCAAGCGCCGCAGAAAGTGGCAGCGACTTGAACAGGTTATCCAGATCGACGACGCTGACCACCGCGCCCTTGCAGCGGCCGATCCCCGCGATGGCCTGACCGGACCATCGCAGCAATTCGGCCTCGGCCACCGGGCGCATGGCATCGTCATCCAGCTGTGTCACTTCGATCACCCGGTCGGTGCGCACACCGATGATGGCTTTCTGACCACGGCTTTCGATCCAGACCACAAGGATGCGCGTCTGTGGCGTGTCTTCTCCGGCGGGGCGACCCAAAAGGATACGCAGGTCGACCACCGGAATATTCTCGCCGCGCAGATCGGTGATCCCCAGCAGGTGGGCGGGCGCATTGGGCATGGCCGCCACCGGCTGAAGATCAAGGATTTCCTGCACCCGCGAGACGGGGACGGCGTAAAGCGCGCCGTCCGCCACAAAGGTTACAACATCAGGACTGTTCATCTGCTGATGTCCTCAGGCCGCATCGCGACGTTTGAAACGGGTGTCGATGTCATCGGCCTCGCCCCCCAGATCAAAGTCAAAGCCACCATCGTTGACGGCTGCAGCCTTGCGGGTGCGGCCAGACGCGAAGGCGACCGATGGCTTGCGTGCGGCGGCAGCGCGGGCCGGGGCAGGCAGGGCCGCCGGACGCGCCGTCGCCGGGGCCGCTGCGCGCCGGGTGCCGGTTTCTTCGGTCTGGAAGAACGAAATCGCATCGGTCAGCTGTTCGGCCTGGCTGGCCAGTTCGGTGGCCGCGGACGACATTTCTTCCGAAGCCGAGGTGTTTTCCTGCGTAACCTTGTCCAGTTGCTGGATCGACATGCTGATCTGCGACGACCCGGTTGCAAGTTCACGCGAGGCAACCGTGATTTCGGTCACAAGCGACGAGGTGCGTTCGATATCGGGCACCAGCGCCGACAGCATTTCCCCAGCCGAAGCCGCGGTGCGGACGGTCGAGGCAGACAGCGCCGAGATTTCCGTAGCAGCGGTCTGGCTGCGTTCGGCCAGTTTGCGCACTTCGGCGGCAACCACGGCAAAGCCACGGCCATGTTCCCCGGCGCGCGCCGCTTCGACGGCGGCGTTCAGGGCCAGAAGGTCGGTCTGACGGGCAATTTCCTGCACGATCATGATGCGGTCTGCGATGGTCTGCATGGCCTGCACGGCATCCGACACGGCCTTGCCCGAAGCGCGGGCATCGTTGGCCGATTTCGTCGCGATCTGTTCGGTGATGGCGGCGTTGTCCGAGCTTTGCTTGATATTGGCCGACATCTCTTCAACCGAGGACGAGACTTCTTCCGTAGCAGAAGCCTGCTCGGTCGCGCCCTGCGACAGTTCTTCCGAGGTGGAGGCCATCTGCGACGACCCCGATGCCACGTTGCGCACTGCGACGGCGACGTTGGCCACGATTTCGCGCAGGCGCATCACCATCTCGTTCTGGGCATTTTGCAGATCAGTCACTTCGTCGTTGCCGCGCACTTCGGCGGTCTGGCGCAGATCACCTTCCGAAACCGCACGGGCCAAGGCAACCGAACGCGACAGGCCCTTGGAAATGGACACGGTGATGTAGATGGCAGCAATGCCACCAATGGCGATCGAACCGGCCAGAACCGCAAGAAGATTGCGCTGTGCTGCCAAGTATTCGTCGTGCACGGTTACAACAGCCGCTGCCAGACGGTCCCTGATAATCTTTACCGTGGCGGTCAACGAAGCACGCACTTCGCCGGCAACTTCGTCCGCCTCTTCGTGGAACATCGTGTTGGCGGCATCGCCGTTTCCGGCCAAATCAAGCCGCACAACCTGCTGGTTGGTTTGCCATGCGCGCTCGTGAATTTCTTCAAACTCAGTCATGGCAGCAAAGACTTCCGGGCTTGCCGTCGCCTTGATGTCAACGATCAGGCGGTCAATCTCAGCCTTGAAGCTATCCAACTCTTTCTTCAGTCCTGGAAGGTGGTCAGCCGGGGCGTTTGGCAGGCCGACGAGAATTTCGCCGACCGTGCTGCGCACGCGCCCCTTGAGGATCGTGAGGTCGTCAAGGCGCTGGATCTGCTTCATTTCATGGTTGACGGTATAGTCATAACGCTCGTTCGCGGATTTCAGGTCCGACAGGGCCAGAACCATGGAAAGCGCTGACAGGGCGAAAATGAAGGTAAAGGTGGCGGCAAGTTTTGCCTTGATCGTCAGTCTCATTTTTTTGCTTCCTCAGAGGGTCATAGCGGTGGATTTGGTGGCAAGGGTCGAGAAGATCTGGCCAAGGTCGGGCAGCAGCACAAAACCTTGCGGGCCGTTGTAAAGACCCAGCAGATAATCCGGTGGCCATGTGGCCATGGTGGCGGGAACTGGCAGAATGTCTGCGCGCGAGATGCTGACCACCTCGTGCACTTCATCCGCCTCGATCACGACGGTGGACGGCTCGCCATCAATGGCGACGTCCAGCACCATGATCCGGCGGCGGTCTGATTGCGGCGCGCGGGTCAGACCCATGGCAAAGGCCAGATCGGCCAGCGGCACCACGGAACCACGCACGTTCAGCACGTTGCGGGCAAAGTCACCCGCACCGGGCACCCGTGTCGTGGGCAAGGGGTCCAGCACTTCGTAAAGAACGTCTGCCGGGATGGCGAGCATCTGCGCACCGATGGACAGGGTGACCAGCGTCAGGCGCTGTTCGCTGCTGTCTTTTAACAGGGATGTAACCATGGCGTTCATGCGGCAAGGCTCCGGTTGGGGATGTTGCCCTTTTGGCGGCCAAGGGCGACGAGATGGGGCACGTCAAGGATAAGGGCGACAGAGCCGTCACCCAGGATCGTCGCACCCGAGATGGTGCGCAGGCCAACATGCAGCTTGGACATCTGCTTGATGACGACCTGATTGGTGCCGATGATCCGGTCGACCACCACGCCAATGCGCGTATCGCCCGAAGTGACGATGACCACGTTCTGCGCATCTGGCGGGTTGCCCCCGCAGTCAAAGGCGTTGCGAAGGCGCAGGAACGGCACGAAATGGCCCCGCACATCCAGAAAATCACCGGCACGGCCACTGGTGAACTTGTCAGCGGGCAGCGCCACGATCTCTTGCACCGATGTCATCGGCAGAGTGTAGCGTTCGCCCTCGACCTCGACCAAAAGCCCTTCGATGATGGCAAGGGTCAGCGGCATCCGCAGCGTGACCGTGGTGCCAACCCCAAAAACCGAGTCGATCTCGATAGAGCCGCGCAGCCCTTCGATGGTCCGGCGCACCACATCCATGCCTACACCCCGGCCCGAAAGCTCAGTCACGGTGGCGGCGGTTGAAAAGCCGGGTTCGAAGATCAGGCCGAACAGTTGCTGTTCGCTCAGCACGGCATCAGGGGCGATCAGGCCCTGCGACACGGCCTTGGCCCGTAGCTTTTCCGGGTCCATCCCGCGGCCATCGTCGCGGATGCGCACCAGCACTTCGGTTCCGGCATGCTGGGCGGTCAGTTCCACCACCGCCTCGACCGGCTTGCCCGATTTTTCACGCTCGGCGGCGGTTTCGATCCCGTGGTCCAGCGAGTTGCGCAGGATATGCACAAGCGGGTCTGCCAGCTTTTCGATCAGCGTCTTGTCAAGTTCGGTTTCCTCGCCGACCACAACAAAGGAGACCTGCTTTTCCAGCTTGTCGGCCACCTCGGACACAAGGCGGCGGAACCGGCCCACAAGGGTCCGCATCGGCACCATGCGCATGGTCATGGTGGCGTCGCGCAACCCGGCGGCAAGGCGGGTGATCTGCTCGGCAGTCGCCATCAGCGCGGAATCGCGGCTGTTGCGGGCCAGTTCAGTCAGGCGCGCCTCGACGATCACCAACTCTCCCACGGCGTCCATCAACGCATCCAGCCGGTCTGCCGGAACGCGCACGGTGGCACCGCTTCCCCCCCGCGACGATGCGGCCTTTGGCGGCTCTGCCTCAGGAGCAGCACGGGACGGCACGGCGCGCACGACAGGGGCAGCAACCGCGGCAGCCACCGGGACAACTTCCTCGGGGCTGGCAGGTGCAGCGACAACAGGCGCGCTGCCAGCCTCGGCGGCGGGGGCCCGCACAATATCCCATTTGGCATCAACAAACATAAACACCTCGGCAACATCGTCATCGGTCACAGTGGCTGGGATCGTGCAGGTCCACGCGAGATCGCAGCGCGATGGTTCCAGCATTTCAAGGCAGGGCAGTCCGGTCACATCCGCCTTGAAATCGGTCGCGCCAAGGCCGGCCAGTTCGGCCAGCAACAGATCGGGGCGTTGGCCCAGTTCAAAGGCGGGGCCCGTCAGCCGAAAGGCCAGCTGTGCGGCTTCGGTTCTGGCCTCGGCCGGCGGCGGCAGGTCAACCGGCGCGGCATCAGGCTGTGTAGCTGGGATGTCGGTGGACAGCACGGCCGACAGCGCGGCCAGAATACCGGACCGACGCCCGGTTTCATCGGGCGTGCCCTCGACCAGACCGGGAATTTCATCGCGCGCGGCCAGTGCAAGGCGGATCACCTCGGGCGTCACGCGGGCACGGCCACTGCGAATGTCGTCAAAAGCGGTCTCGAACTTGTGCACAAAGGCCGAAAGCTCGGCAAAGCCGAACATGGCGCCATTGCCCTTGATCGTGTGCAGATCGCGAAAGACCTGATCAATCAGCCCTGCATCCTCGGGGTTCATCCGAAGGTCAAGCAGGCCCCGGTCAAGACTGTCGAGCAACTCGCGCAGTTCATCCTGAAACAGCTGAACAAGATCGTCCGAAATCATCCGATCACCTTTTTTACCACAGCGATCAACTTGTCCTGGCTGAACGGCTTCACCATCCAGCCCGAGGCGCCCGCGTCGCGTGCGACCTGCTTCAGCCCGTCATTCGACTCGGTTGACAGCACGATCACCGGCACGCCGCGCCCAGCCGGGTGCTTGCGGAACTCACGGATGAACGACAGCCCGTCCATGTTCGGCATGTTCTGGTCGGTGATCACCGCATCAACGGTCTGTGTGGTGGCCTTGGACAGCCCGTCACGGCCATCGACGGCCTCGATCACGGTATAGCCCGCTTCCGTCAGCGTCATGGACACCATGCGCCGCACCGAAGGGGAGTCGTCTACGGTAAGTACGGTCTTTGCCATTTACTGTTCATCGCCTTGAAAGTTGGAGGAACCGGCACGGGCCGTCATGCCCAAGGCCGCGGTCAGATAAAGCTGTGCTGCCAGTTGCTGCGGCGCACCTTCCGGGTCAAAGCTGACCTCAAAGCTGCGCCCCTTGGCGCTTGCCTCGCGCCGCGCCGCGACCAGAACCTGAAGGATCGAGGCATCCACCTCGTCCACTGCTGTTGCGTCAATTTCGATATCGCGGTCGTCCAGCGCCCGGCAAAGCTGGTCGGCAAGACGCTCTGCCTGTGGCAGTTTCAAACTGCCCGTCATTCGAAGCCTAGCTGTCTGATTGGTCATTCCCGTTTGCCACCCTCAATCGCACAGATCAGGCTCACTCAACTGCGAGGGGCCTGTCAGAGGCTAGGAACGGCGCTGTCCGGCAAAGGTTTAACCGGCAAGAGTAGTGCCTTTGGACCGAAACCAAGGGTAAAGCCCTGCAAAACCCGCGAAATCAGCCCATTGGAAGCGCATCAAACGGCTTTGGTATACCACGGTGGCGGATGAACCTGGGCGGGCATACTTTTGGCTGCCATCTTCCTGTTCGCGCCAATGATCTGTTAGGGTGAAGACAGGCGCGATCCGGGGAGGAGTCAGGCGTGCTTGACTACACCCATGACTGGCGGCTGGTCATAGCCTCGCTTGCCATTGCATTGATGGCGGGGTTTACAGGCCTGTCGTTGACACGGGGCGCGTCGCGCCTGCCCACGCAGCGGCGCAAGACGGTGGTGTCGATGGCATCGGTTGCCCTTGGGGGTGGCATCTGGTCGATGCATTTTGTGGCCATGCTGGGCCTGCAGATGCCGCTCTTGTTCTATTACGATGCGCTGACGACGCTGATCTCGGCGCTTGTCGCCATTCTGGTGGCGGGTGTGGCGCTCTTGATCCTGCATTTCCGGCCGCGCACGGTGGGCAGCATCTCGCTTGCCGGGGCCATTATCGGCCTTGGCATTCCACTGATGCACTACACCGGCATGTCCGGCATCGAATTGTGCCGCCCGGTCTATACCCCCACCGGCGTGGCAGGGGCGGTGCTGGCGTCGATCGTGCTGTCGATGGTCGCCATGCGCATCGCCTATGGCGACCGGGGGCGGCGCAATATCATCCTTGGCACGGTCTGTTTCGGGCTGGCCGTGGTTTGCGTGCATTACCTTGCCATGGCAGGCACTGCCTTTGTTCCGACGGGCGAGGTTGCGCCAATCGGCACGCAGATCAGCAATGAGGCTTTGGCCATCATCGTCACACTGTCGGCCTTTCTGATCTCATCCGCCTTTCTGCTGACCGGCGTCACCTTTGCGCCAGATGCGGCCGCCCCGGATGTTGCCGCAGACCCCCCGTTGCCCGCCGCCGAACCGCAGGCCGCAGCCGTTCCCGCGCCCACCCGCCCGGCCCCCGGTTCTGTGCGCATCCCGCACGAACGGGAAGGGCGCACCTTTTTTGTGGACCCATCCAGCATTGCCGCCGTGCGCGCCGAAGGGCATTACACGGTCTTGCACCGCGATGCCGAGACGATGTTTTGCCCATGGTCCATCTCGGAAGCCGAGGAAAAGCTGGCCCCTTTGGGCTTTATCCGCGTGCACCGCAGTTACCTTCTGAACCCCGCGCGCGTGACCCGGTTTGAGCGGAACAAGGACTCGGGCTTTTGCGTCATCGGTGATGAAAAGGGGCTGCGCGTGCCCGTCAGCAGAACGCGCCTTGCCGAACTGCGCGAGGTTTTGGGCGTATAGGTCAATAGTCCTTTCGCACTTCGTGCACACCAATCGCCGTTCGTGCAAATCGCTGCCGCATTCGTTTGCGCGGCCTCTGGAATCGGCCCCCCCCGCATAGCGTTCAGCCAAGCGCGCCACTCGAAAAAGCGCACCAAGGGAGGAACACATGATACCAGCGGCCTTCGAGTATCATCGGCCGGACGACCTTGTGTCGGCCATCGGACTTTTGACCAGACATGGGGAAGAGGCGCGTGTGATCGCCGGCGGGCATAGCCTGTTGCCCATGATGAAGCTGCGGATGACCGACATCGCGCATCTGGTCGATCTGCAGGGCGTCAGCGAACTGCGCGGCATCACGGTCGGCGAGGGGCGCGTGACCCTTGGCGCTATGGTGACGCAGGCCGAACTGATCGGCCACCCCGCCCTGACCCAAGCCGTGCCCCTTCTGCGCGAAGCCGCGCTGCAGATTGCCGACCCGCAGGTGCGCAACATGGGCACTGTCGGCGGCAATGTCGCCAACGGCGATCCGGGCAACGATATGCCGGGGTTGATGCAGTGTCTTGACGCGACCTTTACCCTTGTCGGCCCTGCAGGCAGCCGCGACGTGGCGGCGCGTGACTTTTACCATTCGGCCTATGTCACGGAACGGGCCGATGATGAGATTCTGACCACGATCAGCTTTGCAGCACCCGGCGGCGGCTACGCCTATGAAAAGCAAAAGCGCAAGATCGGTGACTATGCCACGGCCGCGGCGGCGGTTGTTGTGGCCAAATCCGGCGGCAAGGTCGCGTCGGCCAGCGTGGCGATGACGAACCTGAAGGATACGCCGGTTTGGTCAGCCGGCGCGGCAGCCGCCCTTGTGGGCAGCGATTGCGGCAAGGATGCGGTCGCGGCGGCGGTCAGCGCCATGTTGGGTGATATCGACCCTTCGGCCGACAACCGCGGCCCGGTGGAATTCAAGCGCCACGTGGCAGGGGTGATCCTTGCCCGCGCGATTGCGCGCGCATGGTCGCGGGCCTGAGGGAGGAAATCATGGCAACAAAGATGCAAGTCAGCCTGACCGTGAATGGTGAGGAGCATGACATTCTGGCGGAACCGCGCGAACTGCTGATCCATGTGCTACGCGAGCGGTTGAACCTGACCGGGCCGCACATCGGCTGCGAAACCAGCCATTGCGGTGCCTGCACCGTTGATATGAACGGCAAGTCGGTCAAGGCCTGCACCATTCTGGCCGTTCAGGCCCAAGGTGCCCAGATCACCACCATCGAGGGCTTGGGCTCGCCCGATGCCCTGCATGTTCTGCAGCGCACGTTCCGCGAACATCACGGGTTGCAGTGCGGCTATTGCACCCCGGGCATGATCACCCGTGCACATGGCCTGCTGATCGAAAACCCGAGCCCGACCGAAGAAGAGGTGCGCTTTGGCATCGCGGGCAACCTGTGCCGCTGCACCGGGTATCAGAACATCGTCAAAGCCATTCTTGCGGCGGCAGCCGAGATGAACGCGAAGGAGGCGGCAGAATGAACGACCTTACCCCGTCGCGTGAAGAACGCGTTGAAAAGCTGAAGGGTCTGGGTTCCTCGCGCAAGCGGGTCGAGGACGTACGCTTTACCCAAGGCAAGGGCAACTACGTTGACGACATCAAGATGGCAGGCATGCTGTTCGGCGATTTCGTCCGCAGCCCCTATGCCCATGCGCGGGTGAAAAGCATCAATGCCGATGCCGCCCGCGCCCTGCCCGGCGTGATTGCCGTGCTGACAGCGGCGGACCTTGCGCCCTTGAACCTGCACTGGATGCCGACGCTGGCCGGCGACAAGCAGATGGTTCTGGCCGATGGTAAGGTGCTCTTTCAGGGGCAGGAAGTGGCCTTTGTCGTGGCCAAAGACCGCTTCATCGCCGCCGACGCCATCGAACTGGTCGAGGTGGATTACGAGGAACTGCCCGTTGTCGTGGACCCGTTCAAGGCGCTTGCCGATGACGCGCCCGTGCTGCGTGAAGATCTGAACGGCATCATGTCGGGCGCGCATGGCCCCCGCCGCCACCACAATCACATCTTCCTGTGGGAAGTGGGTGACAAGGAGGCAACCGAGCAGGTGATCGGCGCGGCAGATGTCGTGGCCGAAGAAATGGTCTATTACCACCGCACCCACCCCTGCCCGTTGGAAACCTGCGGCTGCGTGGCCAGCATGGACAAGGTCAACGGCAAGCTGACCGTCTGGGGCACGTTTCAGGCCCCGCATGTGGTGCGCACCGTGGCCAGCCTTCTGTCGGGGATCGAAGAGCACAACATCCGCGTGGTGTCGCCCGATATCGGCGGTGGTTTTGGCAACAAGGTTGGCGTCTATCCCGGCTATGTCTGCGCCATCGTCGCCTCCATCGTCACCGGCAAGCCGGTGAAGTGGATCGAAGACCGGATGGACAACCTGATGGCCACCGCCTTTGCCCGGGATTACTGGATGAAGGGCAAGATCAGCGCCACCAAAGAGGGCAAGATCACCGGCCTGCATTGCCATGTCACCGCTGACCATGGCGCCTTTGACGCCTGCGCCGACCCGACCAAATTCCCCGCCGGGTTCTTTTCCATCTGCACCGGGTCTTATGACATTCCCGTGGCTTATCTTGGCGTGGACGGCGTCTACACGAACAAGGCACCGGGCGGCGTGGCTTATCGCTGTTCGTTCCGGGTAACCGAGGCCGCCTATTTCATCGAACGGATGATCGAGGTGCTGGCGATCGAGTTGAACATGGATGCGGCCGAGTTGCGGCGCATCAACTTTATCCGCAAGGACCAGTTCCCCTATCAGTCGGCGCTTGGCTGGGAATATGACTCGGGCGATTACCACACGGCATGGGACAAGGCGCTGAAGGCCGTGAACTATGACGGCTTGCGCGCCGAACAGGCGCAGCGGCTGGAGGATTTCAAGGCCGGCAAGACACGCAAACTGATCGGGATCGGGCTGACGCATTTCACCGAGATCGTCGGTGCGGGACCGGTCAAGAACTGCGATATCCTCGGGATGGGCATGTTTGACTCCTGCGAAATCCGCATCCATCCCACCGGTTCGGCCATCGCACGGCTGGGGACCATTTCCCAGGGCCAAGGCCACGCCACGACGTTCGCGCAGATCATCGCCTCGGAAATCGGCCTTTCGGCCGACTCCATCACGGTTGAGGAAGGCGATACAGATACCGCGCCTTATGGCCTTGGCACCTATGGCTCACGCTCAACCCCCGTCGCAGGTGCGGCCACGGCGCTGTGCGGGCGGAAAATCCGGGCCAAGGCCCAGATGATCGCGGCCTACCTGCTAGAGGTACATGATGGCGATCTGGAATGGGACGTGGACCGTTTCCAGGTGAAGGGTGCGCCAGAACGGTTCAAGACCATGAAGGAACTGGCCTATGCCGCTTATAATCAGGCGATTCCGGGCATCGAGCCGGGGTTGGAGGCGGTCAGCTATTACGACCCGCCGAACATGACCTATCCTTTTGGCGCCTATATCGCCGTCATGGAAATTGACGTGGACACCGGCGAGCATGAGGTGCGGCAGTTCTATGCGCTGGATGATTGCGGCACCCGGATCAACCCGATGATCATTGACGGACAGGTGCACGGCGGTGCGACCGAAGGCTATGCCATCGCGATGGGGCAAGAGATTGCCTATGACGAGATCGGCAACTGCAAGACCGGAACGCTGATGGATTTCTTCCTGCCGACGGCATGGGAGACGCCGCACTACACCACCGACCACACCGAAACCCCGTCGCCGCACCACCCGATTGGGGCCAAGGGCGTGGGCGAAAGCCCGAACGTGGGGTCGGTTCCGGCGTTTTCGAACGCGGTGCATGATGCTTTCCGGCCCTTTGGTCTGAAGCAGGCCCATATGCCGCATGACCATTGGCGCATCTGGAAGATCGCCAATGATCTGGGTCTGCACGGCTGATGCTTGTTGTAGGGCGGGGTTAACCCCGCCCTACCCCATGACCAACCGGAACACCAATGACCCAATGGACGGATATTCAGGCCGATTTGGCGTCGCAGGGCTATGTTGCCCCGCCCGATCTGGCCATGGCTTTGCACCTGTCCTTGGTGCTGGGGCGGCCCCTTTTGCTGGAGGGTGCAGCCGGCGTGGGCAAGACCGAAGTGGCGCGCGCCCTTGCCATGGCCAAGGGGTGCGATCTGATCCGCTTGCAATGCTATGAAGGGCTGGATGCCGCGCAGGCAATTTACGAATGGAATTATCAGCGGCAGTTGCTGGCCATTCGTGCCGCAGGCGACGGTCATACCGATGAGGCGCAGCTCTTTTCCGAACCCTATCTGCTGGAACGCCCCCTGCTGCGCGCCATCCGCCAGCCCGTGGCCCCTGTGCTGTTGATTGATGAGATTGACCGCGCGGATGAGGAGTTTGAGGCCTATCTGCTTGAAATCCTGTCTGATTTTCAGATTACGATCCCCGAGATGGGCACAATCACAGCGGTCACGCGGCCCATGGTCATCCTGACCGCCAATGGCACGCGCGATCTGTCGGATGCGTTGCGCCGCCGCTGCCTTTACGCCCATGTCGACTACCCCGACCGCGCCACGGAACTGGCCATTCTGCAGGCCCGATGCCCCGGCGTATCCGCGGCGCTTGGCGGGCAGATCGTGGCCTTTGTGCAATCCTTGCGGCATGAGGATCTGGAGAAAAAGCCCGGCGTGGCAGAGATGCTGGATTTTGCCGCCGCACTGGCCGGTCTGGGGATTGCAGACCTGTCGTCGGACCCCGTTGTGCTGCAGGCGGCGCTTGCGACCTTGCTGAAAACCCAATCCGACCGCGCCAGCATCACCACCGAAGTGGCGCAGCGTCTGGCGGGGAAGGCCGCATGAAACCCACCCGCTTTGCCGCGCGCGATGATGGCCCGGTGGCCCGTGTGGCCGGGTTCATGGCACATCTGCGCCTGCACGGGTTCCGGCTGGGGGTGGGCGAGGCCGATCTGGCCCTGCGCGCCCTTGCCGTGACCCGACCCGAGGTGGAAAGCGTGCGCGCCGCGTTGAAAACCGTTTCCTGCGGCTCCGCCGAAGATTGGGCGCGGTTTGACGGATTGTTTGATGCCTATTGGCGCAACGGCGGGCGGGTGCGAGCCAAGGCCGTGCCGCAGGCCCCCCATGCCGCCGCAAGCCCCGCTGCGCGCGGGGCCGAAGGGGCGTCCGGAGGGGGACGCGGACGCCCCGACACCCCCGATGGTGACGGCGGCGAAGCCGAGTCTGGCAGCGACGGGCGCCTGATCGCCAGCACCATCCGCAGCCTGATGAAGAAAGATCTGCGCGATGTCGTATCCGCCGAGGACATCGCCGCCGCAGAACGTGTCGCACATAAGCTAGGAGCCGCGTTGCGTGACCGCCGGTCGCGCCGCGCCAAGGCAGCACGGCGCGGTGCAAAGATTGACCTTCGTCGCACCCTGCGCGCGAGTCTTTCCACCGGGGGCGAACCTTTGCGCCTTGCCCGTAAGCGAAGGCCAGACCGTCCGGTACGGATTGCGGCCTTGGTGGATGTTTCGGGGTCCATGACACTTTATGCCCGCCCATTTCTTGCCTTTCTGGCAGGGCTGATGCGGGCCGACGGGCAGTCTGGAGCCTATCTGTTTCACACGCGTCTGGTGAGGATCACCGAGGCCCTGCGTGATGATGACCTGTTTCGCGCGCTGAACCGCATCACCCTGCTGGCTGACGGCTTTGGCGGCGGCAGCCGCATCGGGGCCGCCCTTTCGCAGTTTGCGGCCACTTACGCCCGGCGCTTTGTCAACGGGCGCACCGTGGTGCTGATCCTGTCAGACGGCTATGACACCGAGCCCGCCGAAGCCCTTGGCGCTTCCATTGCGCGGCTGGCGCGGCGGGGGTGCCGGATCATCTGGCTGAACCCGTTGAAGGGCTGGCGCGATTATGCCCCGGTTGCCGCCGGAATGGCCGCCGCTCTGCCGCATCTGTCGCTGTTCGCCTCTGCCGCCACGCTGGATGACCTTGCCGCCCTTGAACCGGAGTTTGCCCGCCTATGACCCACGCGCGCGCCGACCGTTTCGACCATGAACTGCGTCGCCTGCGGGCGGCGGGCCAACCCTTTGCCGTGGCAACCGTGGTGCGTACGGTCGATGCCACCTCGGCCAAGCCGGGGGCAAAGGCGCTGATCCTTGCCGATGGCACGATTGCCGAGGGTTGGATCGGCGGCGGCTGTGCCCGCACCGCTGTTGGCAAGGCCGCCATGGCAGCCATGGCGGCTGGCACGCCACAGTTCATCTCGTTGCGCCCCGAAGAACTGCTGGAAGCCGAAGGCGTGGCACCCGGCGATGAACGCGATGGCATCCGCTTTGCCCGCAACGGTTGCCCTTCAAAGGGGTCGATGGACATTTTCGTAGAGCCCGTTTTGCCTCAACCCCGCCTTGTGATCTTTGGCGCAGGCCCGGTTGCACAGGCCCTTGCCGATCTGGCGGGGCGGTTCGATCTGCACCGCACCATGGCCGCACCGGGGCTGACCGAGGCCCCGGTGGAACAGGTGCAGGACGGGTTCGGTCTGGATGCCGAATGCGCGCCGCAACGGTTTATCGTGGTCGCGACCCAAGGCAAGGGCGACGAGCCGGGTCTGCGCGCGGCCCTGTCATCGGGCGCCGATTATGTGGCCTTTGTCGGGTCACGCCGCAAGTTCGCGGCTTTGGCCGAACGTCTGCGTGCGGCGGGTGTCAGTGAGGCGGCGCTTCAGGCGGTCAAGGCCCCAGCCGGCCTTGATATTCAGGCCATCACACCCGAAGAGATCGCGCTGTCGATCCTTGCCGAAATCACGCTGCGCCGCCGCAGCGGGGGCCGCTCTGCCCTGCCCGGATCCGCTGATCCAGTGATGCAGGCACAACCACAGCGACCGGAACCTGCGCCTGTACGGCCCGGCCTTTTGCGCCGTCTTCTGGCCCCGCTGACAGCGGATCAGGCCAGCCTGATGGCCACGATGAAACGGCCCTGCTGCTGATCGGCGTGCGGCACGGCAGGGGAACAGACCTTCATGTCGCTGTTTGGGCATATCAGCCAAGACCTGACGCGGGCTTGCGCCCGGCTTGCTGGCGCGGCTAGCCTGAACGCGGTTCGTTGGGGAATGACAGATGCTGAAACACTATGATTGCGTCGATGCTACTGATTTGGCGGCCCGCGTGGCAGCGAGAGAGGTTTCGGCGACGGAACTGCTGGACCATGCCCTGGCGGCGGTGGATCGGCTGAACCCCGCCCTGAACGCCGTGGTTTTGCCGCAGGAAGGCGTCGCTCGCCGGATGATCGCCGAAGGCCTGCCGCGCGGGCCGTTTCGCGGGTTGCCGTTTTTGCTGAAGGATCTGGGCTGCGAGGCGGTGGAATTTCCGACGCACAATGGCTCGCGCCTGTTTGCCAACACGCGGTATCGGCGGAACTCGGCCATCTATGACCGGATCGTTGCCACGGGCGTCGTGCCCTTTGCCCGGACCACCAGCCCCGAAGGCGGGGTCGGTGCCGCGACTGAGGCCGCTGTCTATGGCGGCCCCACGCGCAACCCGTGGAACCTTGACCACACCCCCGGCGGTTCATCGGGCGGGTCGGGGGCGGCGGTTGCGGCGGGGATCGTGCCCTTTGCCCACGGGTCGGATGGCGGCGGGTCGGTGCGCATCCCTGCCTCGAACTGCGGGTTGTTCGGGTTCAAGCCGACACGCGCGCGGCTGCCCGATGGCCCCTATGCGGGCGAAGGCTGGGCTGGCATGGCGATTGACGGCTTTCTGACGCATTCGGTGCGCGACACAGCGGTGATGCTGGATGCCTGCGAAGGCGCCGATCTGGGCGCGCCCTACTGGGCACCGCCCCTGGCCCAAGGTCACGCCGCCGCCATCAGCCGCCCGCCCCGCCGCTTGCGCGTGGCCCTGTGCGACACGACCCTGACGGGCGGTGCGATTGACGCCGAGGTGCGCGCCGCCGTTCTGGCAACCGCTGCTCTGCTGGCCGATCTGGGGCACCATGTCGAGCCGATGCGCCCCAAGGCGGATGTGGCGGGCATGATGCGGGCGTGGACCGATATCGTGGCCGTTGGAACGGCGCTTTCGATCCACACCGCATTGAAGGGACGGCCCCTGTCGGCGGATCTGGTCGAAGGGGTGGGCCGCGGGGCCTGTGCCCATGCCGAAACCCTGCATCCCACCCGCTATCTGCAGGCGGTTGGCGAAATCCATGCCTTTGGCCGCGAAATGGCCGCCTTCTTTGACCCGGACGAAGGCAATGGCCCCGATATCCTGCTGACCGCCACCATGGCAGAACCCCCGGCCAAAATCGGGCGCTTCAACCACCAGACCGAGGATTATGTCAGCTACCGCATGGGTCCGAACGGGATTTTCGCCTATTCCCCGTTCTGCGCGGTGTTCAATGCCAGTGGCCAGCCTGCGGCGTCCCTGCCGCTTGGCATGTCGGCATTGGGGCTACCCATCGGGGTGCATCTGGCCGCTCGTTTTGGCCGTGATGAAGAGTTGATCGCGCTATGTGCAGAGATTGAGCAGGCGCAGCCGTGGGTTGCGCGCCGTGCCCAAATTGCCTGAAGGGTCAGGTTTTGATTGCAAGCCATCGCAGCCGACGGTCAATATGATCAAAAAGGGGGGCGATTCACCTTGACCCAGAAGATTGCGGTCGCTGCGGAACACACGGTCAAGAGCTTTGGGCAGGGCAAAGCCTCGGTCCGGGCTTTGGATGATGTCTCGCTCGAAATCCAAAGCGGCGAGTTCTTTACGCTGTTGGGTCCGTCCGGGTGTGGCAAGACAACGCTGTTGCGCCTGATTGCCGGGTTCGAAGCCCCCACGTCAGGGCGCATTCTGCTGGACGGGGCCGATGTAACCGAGCTTCCGCCCAACCGCAGGCCGGTGAATACGGTGTTTCAATCCTATGCTTTGTTCCCGCACCTGACCGTGGCCGAGAATGTGGGCTTTGCGCTGAAGATGCAGGGCCGCAAGAAGCCCGAGGTGGATGACACCGTCGCGCGGATGCTGGCCTTGGTAAAGATGGAAACCTTTGCCACCCGCAAGACGGCGCAGCTTTCCGGCGGGCAGCAACAGCGCGTCGCCCTTGCGCGTGCCCTTGCCCCGCAGCCAAAGGTGCTGCTGCTGGACGAGCCATTGTCGGCGCTTGATCTGAAACTGCGCAAGGAAATGCAGGTTGAATTGAAGCGCCTGCAAAAGGAAACCGGCATCACCTTTGTGTTCGTGACGCATGATCAGGAGGAAGCCCTGACCATGAGTGACCGCATCGGCGTGATGAGTGCGGGCAAACTGCAACAGGTGGCCACCCCGCGCGAGATTTACACCGCGCCGGTGAACCGTTTTGTGGCCAGCTTTATCGGCGAGACGAATTTCCTGCCCGTGACACCGACGCAAGGCGGTGCCCGCCTTGGCTGCGGTGCCGTGGTGGCCGCTGCGGGCGAAGGGCCGGTGCTGACGATCCGCCCGGAGCAAATCACCGTCACCCCGGTTGATGCAGTGGGGGCCATTCCCGCCACGGTCGATGCACAGGTCTATTTCGGGACCGATACGCATTGCCACCTGCGACTGTCCGATGGAGAGCGCGTCACCGCCCGCATCCCGTCGCCCGCCATGGGGGAAACCGGGGTTGGCATCGGGCAAAGGGTGGGTCTGGTCTTTGCGCCCCACGCCGCGCGGCTGATCCGGGAGTAGCGCCATGAGCCGGGCCGAAGACGCGATGACCCGCACCGCCACCCGCAATGGCTGGCTCTTGTCCACCCCGGCGCTGATCCTGCTGACCCTTGCCGCCGCAGGGCCGCTGTTGATCGTGCTGGTCTATTCCTTTCTGGAAAAGGGCCAGTATGGCAATGTCGAATGGGCCTTCAGCTGGGATGGCTGGGTTGGCATCCTGTTCACCCGTGACATCTTTGACGGCACTTTGGGGCTGGCCGATGCGCATCTGACGATCTTCTGGCGGTCGGTCAAGCTGTCGCTGATGACAACGGCCATCACCTTTGCGCTTGGCTTTCCGACGGCGTGGTTCATCGCCACCCGGCCCGCCGCAGAACGGGGCATGTGGCTGTTCCTGATCACCATCCCGTTCTGGACCAACCTGTTGATCCGCACCTTTGCCATCAACGAAGTACTGCGCAGCGAGGGGCTTTTGAACACAGTGCTGATCAGCCTTGGCCTGATCGATGCGCCCTTGCAGATCATGTATACGGACCGCGCCGTGCTGATCGGCATGGCCTACGTCTACCTTCCGCTAATGGTGTTGCCGCTCTATGCCGCGATCGAAAGGTTCGACATGCGGTTGCTGGAGGCGGCGTATGACCTTTATGCCAGCCGAATGCAGGTGTTGCGCCATGTGATCCTGCCCATTGTCAAGCCGGGCATCGTGGCCGGGTCGATCCTTGTGTTCGTGCCGTCGCTGGGGGCTTACGTCACGCCCCGCGTTCTGGGGGGCGGCAAGAACATGATGATCGGCAACTTCATCGAACTGCAGTTCGGACAGGGCCGCAACTGGCCCCTTGGCGCGGCGCTGTCGATGACCCTTCTGGTGGTGGTCATGGTGGCGCTGCTTTTCTACGTGCGCGCCGCCAACCGGGGAAGCAACACCAATGGCTGAGCGTGGCTTTTCCGTCAGCAAACTGCCGGCGTTCCGGCCTGTGGCCCTTGGCGTGTTCCTTGCGCTGTATCTGCCGATCTTCACGCTGGTCGTCTATTCGTTCAACGCAGGCAATTCGATCGCGGTCTGGGATGGCTTTTCGCTGAAATGGTACCTCAGCGCGTGGGAGAATGACGCCGTCAAGACGGCCACCTTGCGGTCGCTTTACATTGCCACCTTTGCCTCGCTGATTGCCACCACAGCGGCCACGATGGCCGCCCTTGGCACCACGCGGCGCAAGGCCTTCAAGGGGCAGACCTTCATCTATGTGATGATCAACCAGCCGCTGATGGTGCCTGAGATTGTGACCGCCGTTGCGCTTTTGATCTTTTTTGCACAGATCAAGGTGTTCACCGGATATCAGGGCCTTGGCTACCTGATCCTTGCCCACGCGGCGTTCTGCATCCCCTTTGCCTATCTGCCCATCCGGGCGCGGCTGGAAGGGATGGACCTATCGCTCGAAACCGCCGCCGCCGACCTTTACGCCAGCCCATGGCAGACATTCCGCTATGTCACCCTGCCCATTCTGGCCCCCGGCATCGCGGCAGGGGCGATGCTGGCCTTTGTCATCAGCCTTGATGATGTCGTCATCACCGAATTCGTCAAATCCGGCGGGCAGGATACCTTGCCCACCTATATGCTCGGCCAGATGCGCCGCGCCATCACGCCCGAGGTGAACGCCATTTCCACCGCGCTGCTGGTGCTGACGGTCGTGCTGCTGACCTGCTTTTTCCTGCTGACGCGCAAACGCAACCAATAACAACCAACCGGGAGACACCAATGAAACGAACACTGACCGCCCTTGCCGTGCTTTTGGCAACCACCGGACTGGCGCAAGCCGAAGGCACGCTGAACCTGTTCAACTGGGGCAACTATACCAGCCCCGAACTGCTGACCAAGTTCGAGGCCGAGACGGGCATCAAGGTGACCGTCACCGACTATGACAGCAACGATGCGGCTTTGGCCAAGATCGAAGCTGGCGGCCACGGCTTTGACCTTGTGGTGCCGTCTGCCAACTATGTGCCGATCTTCCGCGACAAGGGCCTGATCGTGCCGCTGGATCTGGCCAAGCTGCCGAACCACGCCAACATCGCGCCCGAGTGGAAAGATGTGCCGTGGGATCCGGGTCGCACCCATACGGTTCCGTGGCAGTGGGGGTCCACCGGGATTGCGGTCAACACCGCCGTCTATTCGGGTGACATCAACACCTCGGCCGTGTTCCTGCAGGTGCCCGAAGAGTTGAAGGGCAAGATCAACGTCGTGCCGGAAATGAACGATGTGGTGAACCTTGCCATCATGTATGTCGGCGGCGAACCCTGCACCGAAGACACCGAAGTGCTGAAGAAGGCCCGCGATGCGCTGATGGCAGCCAAACCGGACTGGATTTCGATGGACTATGGCGCCACTGAAAAACTGTCGAACAACGATTGGGCGGCATCGGTCAACTGGAACGGGTCCACCATGCGCGCGCGTCTGGCCAACCCGACTGTCCAGTATGGCTACCCCAAGGAAGGCTACCCAATCTTCATGGACTCGGTCGCCCTGTTGGCCGATGCGCAGAACGTTGAAGAGGCTTACAAGTTCATCGACTTTATCATGGTTCCGGAAAATGCGGCCATGATCTCGTCCTTTGCGCGCTATGCCAACGGGATCGCCGGGTCTGATGCCTTCATGCCCGAAGACATGAAGACCGCGCCAGAAGTGGTCACGCCAGAAGCCTTCAAGGCATCGGGCAAGTTCCTGCCCACCTGCTCGCCCAAGGCGCAGGAATACATGACGGCCATCTGGACCGAACTGCAGAAGTAAGACCCTTGGGGGCGGTCCGTGCAGGGCCGCCCCTTTTCCATTCCGGCCATGCGAAAGCCCATCATGCACCCCGAACTGATCGTGACCAATGCCCGCGTCCTGACCATGGACACCGCGCGCCCGCGTGCCGAAGCCGTTGCCTTGGGCGGCGGCGTGATTATGGCAGTCGGCGGGCGGGCCGAAGTTGAGGGTATGGCCGGCCCCGACACACGTGTGATCGACGGGCGCGGTCGCACGGTGCTGCCGGGGTTTGTCGAAAGCCACCTGCACCTTGTGCTGGGTGGGGCGGAACTGTCCCACCTGCACGTCACCGGCCTGCATGGACTCGAAGCGCTGCGCGACGCCTTTCGCACCTATGGGCAGCGCAACCCCGACCGGACGCTGTTGATGGCCCAAGGGGCGGATTACGCAATGCTGGATCACCCGGTCACCCGGCATGATCTGGACGCGATCCTGCCCGACCGCCCCATTGCGATGACGGCCTATGACCATCACACGGTCTGGGCCAATACGGCGGCGCTCAAGGCAGCGGGCATCCTGCACGGCCTGAATACCCCGCACGGGCACGAAGTGGTTATGGGCCCCGACGGCACCGCCACGGGCGAGTTGCGCGAGTTCGAGGCTTTTGCCCCGGTCATCGCTCTCGGCGGCGAGGCGCGGCTGAATCTGGGCATTGCCACAGGTGGCGAACCCGAATGGCCGTCTGATGCCGAACGCGCCATCGATAAGGCCAAGGTGCTGATGGGTTTGAAGCACTGCGCCGCCCACGGCATCACCAGCATGGTCAACATGGATGGCAACCACTTCACGCTGGCCCTGCTGCGCGAGATGCAGGCCGAGGGCAACCTTCTGGCCCGCGTCAAGGTGCCCTTCCACTTCAAGCCGCATATGGACCTGTCCGAACTGTCCCGCGCCGATGCGATGACGGCCGAATTCAACGATGACTGGCTGCAAAGCGGCTTTGTGAAGATGTTCATGGATGGCGTGCTGGACAGCCGCACCGCCTTCATGCTGCACGACTACCCCGAGATTCCGGGGCATCGGTCAGAACCTCTGTTTGCGCCCGACGTGTTCAAGCAGATCGCCACCGAGATTGACCGCAGGGGCCTGCAAATCGCGGTGCATGCCATCGGCGATGCTGCCGTGCGCACCACGATCAACGGGTATGAGGCCGCGCAGATTGCCAATGGTCGCCGCGACAGCCGTCACCGGATCGAACATATCGAGATGATTGACCCCGCAGATGTGCCGCGCCTTGGTTCGCTTGGCATCACGGCCAGCCTGCAACCGTCGCATCCGCCGGGGGCGATGGACTTTCCGCTGTATCCTTCGATGGACAAGATCGCCCGAGACCGTTGGGCAAACGCCTATCTGTGGAAAACGCTGGTGGATGCCGGTGCCCCGCTGGCCTTTGCCTCGGATTGGCCGGTGACGGATGTTTCGGTCATGCGCAACCTTCAGGCCGCCCTCACGCGCACACCCTATGACGGCTGCCGCGATGAACGCGTGGGGCTGATGGACAGCCTGCGCGCCTATACCGCAGGCGGAGCATGGGCGGCGCATCGCGACCAACTGACGGGACGGCTGGTCCCCGGCCTTGCGGCCGACCTCGTGATGATCAGCGCCGATCTGGAACAGACCGAACCCACGGCTTTTGGCGCAACACCGATCGCGCTGACGGTCTGTGGCGGCCGCATCACCTATGACGCGACCGCAGATTAGACAGCCCTGCCACCACCCCTGACGACAGGGCCAAACCGGAACAGGACCTAGTGGCGTGTCTGCATCGAAATGCTCACGCAGACTGATTTGCTGCCGCCGATGTCCAGCACGGGCCCGGCGGCAATGCAATCAAGGCCCACACGCCGCGCCAGACGGGGTGAGTGTTCCGGGATGATACCCAGCACGCTGACGGCGCCAAGGGCGCGGGCGGAAACAACCATTTCGTGTATCAACTGCATCTGCACGCGCAGCCTGTCGGTGGCGGGCACGTCATCTGACACGAACACGCGGCTGGATTCCCAGATGTTGGAATCAACCGGGGCCTCAAAATTCAAGAGGTTGGTCGGGATCGAATCCAGCAGGCCGCGTTGCGCATCACGGATCATGTAGGAATAAATGCCACAGCGGTGCATCGTCGGCGTCAGGCGCACGCCCGCCAGCACCGTGCCCCCCGAATGCACGGCCACCCAGCGGCTGGCAGGGGTATCATACTGGTCAAACTCCATCCCGTCGGCTTCGGGCAGGTCCCAGCGGGCATTCTGGATGAAGGTCTTGTGCCGCGCCCGGAACAGATTGGCAAACAGCGGTCCGTGGGCATGCAGATTGTCGAAAGACAGCGTGGTAACTTCCATGGTGGTGGCTCCTTCTGGGGTGATAAACCTTGAAGGGGCCGGCACCTGACGCTCAGAGCAGCCGATACTCGCGCGCTTTCCGAATGGCTTCGGATGTCGTGCGGGCCTCAAGCCGCAAGCGCGCCGACTGCAGACGCGCCTTGAAGGCGCTTTCCGAAATACCAAGCTTCGCCGCTGCCGCCACGTGCCGATCCCCATTTGCAACGCATTCCAACGCCTCGATCTGTGCCTTGGTCAGGTCCGAGGGTGGCTTTGCCTCAATATGAAGCTGGATCGTGATTTCCTTGAGCCTGTCGAGTTCGGCATCCTCAAACTCGCGGTCACCGCGCGCGACACCCACAATGGATCGCGACGTGATGGGCCCGTATGATGAAACGGCACCAAAATTCAGGCCATGGGCGGCGGCCTTCTTCATGACTCCAAACGGGTCGGGCAAGGGGATGGCACTCCACCGGGTCGTGCCTTCCACGCCAACGCCCCAAAACACAAGCGGATCACGCAGGTAATAGGAATGGGAATTATAGTGCTCCACCCAGTCCGAGGGATAAGAGCTTTTGTAGACAAGCGGAGTCGCAAACCGGATGTGAAGCCCGACTGTATAGCCCATGGGGGCAAGCTGATCGAGGTCTTTCAACAACACCAATACCGACTTTCGCTCTGACATTTTGCGTCACGCCTTCCAGCGGTTATATCTACCTTAGATTGACACAGGCTCAACTTCCAGATGCCACTTGATTATTTCGTATAGTTCCGTGGCTTAGCTTGGAGATTGAATGAACACGGCCCGCCTTGGGTTCCAAGGCGGGCCGTGTTGTGCGATAAATTTGGGCTTACGCTTCGGCAGCTTCGGTGCGGGCGTGGTCAGCCGCGCCTTTGGCATTCGGGTCGCGGTCCACGAATTCGATGATGGCCATCGGGGCCATGTCACCATAGCGAAAGCCAGCCTTCAGAACGCGCACATAGCCGCCCTGACGCTCTTTGTAGCGCGGGCCAAGAATGGCAAACAGACGCTCGGTGTGGATGTCCTGCTTCAGCTGGGCATGGGCCTGACGGCGCGCATGCAGATCACCGCGCTTGGCCAGCGTGATCAGCTTTTCGATGATCGGGCGCAGTTCCTTGGCCTTGGGCAGCGTGGTCTTGATCTGTTCGTGTTCAATCAGCGAACCAGCCATGTTAGCGAACATCGCCTTGCGGTGCTCGTGTGTCCGGTTCAGCTTGCGGTAGCCGCTTGCGTGACGCATTTTTCTCTCCTAACGCGTGTTTTGCTTTGTCCGGCGGGGCCTACGATTGGCCCCGCTCACCTTGGGCTTGCGCCAGTTGTTCCCCGCACGTGCGGGCATTTGTCGTAGGGCGCGCTTGTGCGCACCCTTTGTTCTTAGAACTGGTCTTCGAAACGCTTGGCCAGATCTTCGATGTTCTCTGGCGGCCAGTCTTCGACTTCCATGCCCAGATGCAGGCCCATGCCCGACAGCACTTCCTTGATTTCGTTCAAGGATTTGCGGCCAAAGTTCGGCGTGCGCAGCATCTCGGCTTCGGTTTTCTGGATCAGATCGCCGATGTAGACGATGTTGTCGTTCTTCAGGCAGTTGGCCGAACGCACGGAAAGCTCCAGCTCGTCCACCTTCTTCAGCAGCAGCGGGTTGAATTCCAGCCCGGCATCCACTTCGCCTTTGCCAGCCTGCTCCGGCTCGTCGAAGTTCACGAAAATCGACAGTTGGTCCTGCAAGATGCGCGCGGCATAGGCCACGGCGTCATCCGGCGTCAGGCTGCCGTCGGTTTCGATCTTCATCGTCAGACGGTCATAGTCCAGCACCTGGCCCTCACGGGTGGGCTGCACTTCGTAGCTGACCTTTTTGACCGGCGAATAGATCGCGTCGATCGGGATCAGGCCAATCGGCGCATCTTCCGGACGGTTCTTGTCAGCCGAAACATAGCCCTTGCCGGTGTTGACCGTCAGCTCCATGAACACGTCGGCGCCATCGTCCAGGTGGCAGATCACGTGATCCTTGTTCAGAACCTCGATCCCGTTCGACTCCGAGATATCGCCCGCCGTCACAACGCCCGGACCCTTGGCCGAAATCGACAGGCGCTTCGGCCCTTCGACTTCCATCTTCAGGCTGACGCCCTTCAGGTTCAGAACGATGTCGGTCACGTCTTCGCGCACACCGGCAACCGACGAGAATTCGTGCAGAACGTTGTCGATCTGAACGCTGGTGATGGCTGCACCTTGCAGCGAGCTCATCAGGATACGGCGCAGGGCGTTGCCCAGCGTCAGGCCGAAGCCACGCTCTAGCGGCTCTGCAATGACCGTGGCCACGCGGGCTGCATCAGCCCCCGCCTTCACAACCAGTTGCGTCGGTTTGATGAGTTCTTGCCAGTTCTTATGGATCATGCTGTCGCCTCCATCCTTGTTCTTCCCCCCATGTCCAGCAAGCGGAAGAACGCCCGAGGGTCCTGTAATGCGTAAATCGGGCCGCGCAACGATTGGCGCGGCCCGACCTGTATGTTCGAAATCAGACGCGGCGACGCTTGGGCGGGCGGCAACCATTGTGCGCCAGCGGGGTCACATCACGGATCGAGGTGATGTTGAAGCCGACAGCCGCCAACGCGCGCAAAGCCGATTCACGGCCCGAACCGGGGCCCTGCACTTCGACTTCCAGCGTCTTGACGCCATGTTCCTGCGCCTTGCGGCCTGCATCTTCTGCAGCCATCTGCGCGGCATAGGGCGTCGATTTACGCGAACCCTTGAAGCCCATCGTGCCGGCGGACGACCAAGAGATCGCGTTGCCCTGCACGTCAGAGATCAGGATTTTGGTGTTGTTGAACGACGAATTCACATGTGCCACGCCAGCGGCAATGTTCTTGCGTTCTTTTTTCTTGGTGCGGGATGCTTTGGTATCGCGTGCCATATCTCTGCGCTCCCCTTATTTCTTCTTGCCAGCGATGGCTTTTGCGGGGCCCTTGCGGGTACGAGCGTTGGTGTGCGTGCGCTGACCGCGGACCGGCAGGCCCTTGCGGTGACGCAGGCCGCGATAGCAGCCAAGGTCCATCAAACGCTTGATGTTCATCGACACTTCACGGCGCAGGTCGCCCTCAACGGTGAAGTTGGCGTCGATGAATTCGCGGATGGCCAGAACTTCGGCATCCGACAGGTCATTGACGCGGCGGGCGCGGTCAATGTTCAGCGATGCGCAAATGGTCTCGGCGTTGTGGGGGCCAATTCCGGTGATATAGGTCAAAGCAATCGGAACCCGTTTCTGGGTAGGAATGTTGACGCCAGCAATACGTGCCACGCGTAGTCCTCTTCATGGTTGCGGTTCCGTCGTGCCAGAACCTTTTTTCACAACTCCGCCTTGGCCGGGGCCCGACGGTCCGTTTCCCAAATACGGGAATCCCGCACAGCGATTCCGCTTCGGGACGCTGTGCTTTATGGGCAATTGCCGCGCCCGTCAAGGGCACGCGCAATGAATTCAGGTTTTGTCAAGAATTTTCGAGATTGCGGCAGCAACGCTGTCCATCTCGGCCAAACCATCCACCGTGGAAAGCTGGTTCTTGGCATAGTAGTAGCCGATCAGCGGCGATGTCTTTTTATAGTATTCCATCAGCCGGGTTTTGAGTGCGTCTTCGTTGTCATCCGCGCGGCGCTTCAGATCATGGCTGCCGCAGACATCGCAGGTGCCGGACACTTTCGTCGGGCGCGTTTTGTCGTGATAGACCTCACCACACTTGCCGCAGGTGAAACGGCCGGTGATCCGGGCCACCAAGGCGGCATCGTCGACCTGCATCTCGACCACGGCATCCAGTGTTTGCCCGGTCTTTTGCAACAGCGCGGCAAGCGCGTCGGCCTGTTTCAGGGTTCGGGGAAAGCCATCAAAGATGAAGCCGCCGCCTGCACCCTGCCCGATCTTCTCTTCGATCAGGCCAATCACGATGTCATCGGTGACCAGTTGGCCACGGGCCATCACATCGGCCACGCGGCGGCCCATTTCGGTGCCGCTGCTCTTTGCCTCGCGCAGCATGTCACCGGTCGAGAGTTGCACCATGGCACGCTCGTCCACCAGACGTTTGGCCTGCGTGCCCTTGCCGGCACCCGGCGGCCCCAGAAGAATGATGTTCACCATGGATCAGCGCCGTGCCGGGGCCTTGGGCGCGGTGCGTTTCTTGCCGCGCAGTTGCGATTTTTCGATCAGACCTTCGTATTGGTGGGCCAGAAGATGCGACTGCACCTGATTGATGGTGTCCATGGTCACCGACACCACGATCAGCACCGAGGTTCCGCCGAAATAGAACGGCACAGCAAACTGATTGCGCAGGATTTCCGGCAAAAGGCACACGGCCGCAAGGTAGGCCGAACCCAGCACAAGGACACGCGTCACCACGTATTCAAGGTATTCTTCGGTCTTCTTGCCCGGCCGGATGCCCGGAATGAACCCGTTCTGGTTCTTCAGGTTTTCGGCCACGTCTTCCACCTTGAAGGCGACGTTATAGGTGTAGAAGTAGCTGAAGAACACGATCATGCCAGTAAAGAACAGCAGATACAGCGGCTGACCGGGACCAAAATAGGCCAGGATCGTCGACATGATCGGGCCGGTCTGCGCGCCCGAAAAGGTGGAAATCGTGACCGGCAACAGCAGCAACGACGAGGCAAAGATAGCCGGGATAACGCCGGCCGGGTTGACCTTGACGGGCAGGTTCGACGAACCGCCGTCGTAGATCTTCATGCCCACCTGACGGCGGGGATACTGGATGTGGATCTTGCGCAGCGCGCGTTCCATGAACACCACAAAGGCAATCACGACGACGACCATCACGATCACGCCAAGGATCACCGGGGTCGAGATGGCGCCCGACCGGCCTTGGCTGAAGAACTGCGCCAACGCCGCCGGGATTTCGGCGACGATGCCGGTAAAGATTATCAGGGAGATGCCGTTGCCGATGCCGCGCGCGGTGATCTGTTCACCCACCCACATCAGGAACATAGTGCCGCCCACAAGCGTGATCACGCAGGCCGCCTTGAAGAACAGGCCCGGATCATGCGCCAGCCCCCCCGCCTCGATCGACACAGCAATGCCCCATGCCTGGAACGTGGCCAGAAATACCGTGCCATACCGGGTGTATTGGTTCAGCTTCTTGCGACCCTGCTCGCCCTCTTTCTTCATCTGCTCCATCGCGGGCACCATGGCCGACAACAGCTGCACGATGATCGAGGCCGAGATGTAGGGCATGATGCCAAGGGCAAAGATACCCATGCGGCTGATCGCGCCGCCGGTGAACATGTTCAGGATGCCACCCAGACCGGCCCCTGCATCATCCATGAACGCGCGCAACTGGGCGCCATCAATGCCGGGCACCGGGATATAGGTGCCAAGCCGATAGACGATCAGCAAGCCGATGGTAAAGAAGATGCGTTGGCGCAAGTCGGTCGCCTTGCCGAGGGCGGACCAACTCAGGTTGGCGGCCATTTGCTCTGCAGCTGATGCCATGTCCGGTCTCTTTCATGGACAGCGCCGCCAAACCGTTTTCCGGTCGGCGGCGCGGGAAAACTTGATGTGATGTAAGCGGTCCTGCGACCGCTCACAATCCCTTATTGCGCTGCCAGAGGCAGCGCCCGCCGTTTATTCAGCCGTTGCGTCTGCTTTCACGGTCAGCGAGCCGCCTGCCGCCTTGACCGCTTCGATCGCCGCGCCCGAAGCACCCGTCACGACCAGCGATACTTTCGAAGTGATCTCGCCCTTGTTCAGGATGCGGATACCGTCACGCTTGTAGGCGGTGAGGCCGGCGGCAACCAGAACGTCTTCGGTGATGTCAGCCGAGATGTCGAGCTTGCCAGCAGCGATGAACTTCTGGATCAGGCCCAGGTTCACGACCGAGTATTCCAAACGGTTCGGCTTGGTGAAGCCGCGCTTTGGCAGGCGGCGATAGAGCGGCATCTGGCCGCCTTCGTAGCCACCCAAGGCGACGCCCGAACGCGATTTCTGGCCCTTGATACCACGGCCAGCGGTCTTGCCCTTGCCCGAACCGGGGCCGCGCGCCACACGCTTTTGCTTTTTCGCGGCGCCGTCGTTGTCACGCAATTCATTCAGTTTCATGTCGCATTCTCCTATGCCGGAACTGCCCCTGCTGCGACGGCGGGGGCAAACACGGCGTTTCTTGTTGATTCTGTGGCCAGCAAGACCACCGTGGGCCTATAGACGACCCCCAAAGATATAGCAAGACAGTTGGAATGTCCCAGCGTGGGACAGTTGCCGGCCCACGTCTTTTCAATGGCTTAGGTTGCGCTGTTTACAATTCGTTAAGACTCGGACCCAGATGGGGCGGGATAGCTGCCCGAGGCATCATGGGTTTCCCGGCCCGTCAGCGCGGGGGTGAACACGCAGATGATCCGCATGTCGGCAAAGGCACGCAGGATATGCGCCTCATGTTGGTCCAGCACATAGACGCTGCCGGGGGTCAGGGCAAAAACCTCGCCCGTTGCGACATTCTGCACCTCGCCCGCGCCTTCGATGACGTAGTTCGTCTCGACATGGTTCTTGTAGTGCAAAAGCTGCTCGGACCCCGCCTTGCAGATGGTGTCGTGCAAGGAATAGCCCAAGCCATCGGCGGCCAGCAGTATGCGGCGGCTTTCAAACGACTCGCCCTTTACATGCGCGGCCGTGTTCAGAACCTGCGCAAGCGTGCGAACGATCATGCCAACCCCCATCCTTGCACCTTTGGCCCCTGAGACAGACCACGAACGGATCCTAGCACCCCTGCCCCGGCCCGCCTAGCCCGCGCCTCAGCCGCTCAGCCGGGGGCGTTCTGCGGCGTCTTGCGGTTTTGTCAGATAGGCCGCCGCCCGACAGACGGGGCAGACGGCATCCACTGCCACCGCGCCCACGGGCAGGTGAAATCGGCCCGCCTCGACCCACGGGCCGCCAAAGTTGCAGGCAAGGCATTGGCTGCATTTGCGGTATTGGATGTGGCCAAGTTCACGCAAGGGCGCGATGAGCAGACCGCGCGAGCGGATGAGCCGGTGGCTGACCAGCAGGCCGCCACGGTCCGCCGGTTCCACACGCATCAAGAACAAGCGTTCGACCGCCGGGCTATCACAGCGATAAAGCAGGCCCAATGCGGTTTGCGTGGCGCGGCAATCATAGAACATCCGGTCCAGAAAACAGGTCGTCGCGGCCCCATGGATCATATCCCACAACAGCCGCCCCCTGACAGCCGAGTCCTGCGCGGCATATCCGCCGTTTTCCCGCGCGAAACTGTCCCATTCCCCCTGAACAGCCTGCACAACATTTGCCGCATCCAGCCTGTAGGCCCGCATCTGTAAACCTCATCGCGAAAAAAGTGCGAAAGACTGTGAAGGATGCGGTTTAGGGATGATTTAACAGGGCGCGCACAACGCAAAACGCCCCCGCGAGGACGCGAGGGCGTTTCTGATCTGCTGATGGGCGGGGTTGTGCCCCGCCGCGCCTTAGCCGCGCTCTTCGATGATCTTCACAAGATGCGAGATCTTGTTGACCATGCCACGGATGGAAGGGGTATCTTCCAACTCGCGGGTGCGGCGCACCTTGTTCAGGCCAAGGCCCTTGAGGGTGGCGGTCTGGATGGCCGGGCGGCGGGCGGCGGACGCCACCTGCTGCACGACGATGGTTTTCTTGTCAGCCATGATCAAGCCTCCACTACTTCAGCTTCGGGCTTTTTCAGAATCTCGGCCACCTTTTTGCCGCGACGTGCAGCAACCTGGCGGGGCGAGGTTTCCGATTTCAGACCATCGATCGTGGCGCGGATCATGTTGTAGGGGTTGGTCGAACCGATCGACTTTGCCACAACGTCCTGAATACCAAGCATTTCGAACACGGCGCGCATCGGACCACCGGCGATGATGCCGGTACCGGCCACGGCCGTCCGCATCACCACTTTACCGGCGCCATGACGGCCTTCCATATCGTGGTGCAGGGTGCGGGCGTCCTTCAGCGGCACGCGGATCATCTGGCGCTTGGCCTGTTCCGTTGCCTTGCGGATCGCTTCCGGCACTTCCTTGGCCTTGCCCTTGCCAAAGCCGACGCGACCACGCTGGTCACCGACCACGACGAGAGCTGCAAAGCCAAAGCGCTTGCCGCCTTTTACAGTTTTGGACACGCGGTTGATGGCGACCAGACGGTCAGCAAATTCCGGTGTTTCTTCCGGCCGGTTGTCGCGACGGTCATTGCCGCCACGGTTGTCCCGGCGATTTTCACGTTCTGCCATAAGGCATTCCTCGCATGGTGGCGCGCATGGTGCGCCGATTTGGCCAATCCTGGTGGGCGCATGGCTGGCATGGCCCCCGGATCATCGGGGTGGCGCGAACGCCACCCACTTAATCAGAACTTCAGGCCACCTTCACGGGCAGCATCGGCCAAAGCCTTGATCTTGCCGTGGAAAAGGAAGCCGCCGCGATCGAAGTAGCATTCTTCGACACCGGCTTTTTTCGCCCGTTCTGCAATGGCAGCGCCGATCTTGGCCGCAGCCTCGACGTTGTTCTTGCCCACCAGACCGAAGTCTTTCTCCAACGTAGAGGCGGCCGCAACGGTCACGCCTTTCACATCGTCGATCAACTGAGCGCTGATGTTCTTGGAGGAGCGATGCACGGACAGGCGCAGGCGCCCGTTCGACATTGCCTTGATCTTGTTCCGGACGCGCAGACGGCGCTTGAGGAACAGCTC
Organism: Rhodobacter sp.; assembly: GCA_027484145.1. GTDB lineage: Bacteria > Pseudomonadota > Alphaproteobacteria > Rhodobacterales > Rhodobacteraceae > Pseudotabrizicola. The sequence goes on along the minus strand of JAIXUH010000027.1, from coordinate 9,831 downwards.
TCTTTTGTTGTTCGCCATTTCTCTCGCCCTTACTTCTTCTTGCCTTCCTTGCGGAACACGAACTCGCCCTTGTAGCGGATACCTTTGCCCTTGTAGGGCTCGGGCCGCTTCCAGTCGCGGATGTTCGCGGCGACCTGACCAACAAGCTGCTGATCAATGCCTTCCACAATGATTTCGGTCTGTTTCGGCGAGGTCACGGTGACCCCTGCCGGAACGGCGAAGTTGACTTCGTGGCTGTAGCCCAAGGACAGCTTCAGGACATTGCCTGCCATCGCGGCGCGGTAACCCACGCCTTGAATCTCAAGCTCTTTCTTGAAGCCGGTGGTCACACCCTGAACCAGGTTCTCCACCATGGACCGGGCCATGCCCCACTGCTGGCGTGCACGCTTCGAAGTGCCGCGCGGCGTAACTTTGACCGTATCGTTTTCGATGGTCAGCGTGACGTCGTCGGTTGCGGTGAACGCACGGGTGCCTTTCGGCCCCTTCACTTCGATGGTCTGGCCGCTGATCGAGGCGGAAACGCCTTTGACCAGCGAAACGGGTTTCTTGCCGATACGAGACATTGCACCCTCCTCAGAACACGGTGCAGAGCACTTCGCCGCCAACGTTGGCGGACCGTGCTGCTGCATCGGACATGACACCTTTCGGGGTCGACACGATGGAAACGCCAAGGCCATTGCGGACCGTCGGGATTTCCTTGACGCCCATGTACACACGGCGGCCGGGCTTGGACACGCGCTTCAATTCGCGGATCACAGGCTCACCTTCGTAGTACTTGAGCGAGATGGTGAATTCACCCTGACCATTTTCGGTCGGGGCCTTTTCATAGCCGCGGATGTAGCCTTCGGATTGCAGCACATCCAGCACGCGGCCGCGCAGCGTGGACGCTGGCGTATTCACGGTGGATTTGCCACGCATCTGGGCGTTGCGGATGCGGGTCAGCATATCGCCGAGAGGATCGTTCACAGACATTCCTGTTCCTCCTTACCAGCTCGACTTCACCATGCCCGGGATCTGACCAAACGAGGCCAGTTCACGCAGCATGATCCGCGACAGCTTGAGCTTACGGTAGTAAGCGTGGGGACGACCCGTCAGCTGGCAGCGGTTGTGGATCCGCGTCGCCGACGAGTTACGGGGCATTGCAGCCAGTTTCAGAGTCGCCTTGAAGCGCTCTTCCACGGGCTTGGTTTTGTCGTCGATCACCGACTTCAGCGAAGCGCGTTTGGAAGCATACTGCTTCACAAGCTTGGCGCGTTTCACTTCGCGGTTCACCATGGATTTTTTTGCCATATCTCTGGTTCCTCGCTTTTAGGCCGTGAAGGGCATGTTGAAGTGCTTCAACAGCGCCTTGGCTTCGGCGTCGGTCTTCGCGGTGGTGCAGATGATGATGTCCATCCCGAGCACTTCGTCGACTTTGTCGAAGTTGATTTCGGGGAACACGATGTGTTCCTTAAGGCCCATGGCATAGTTGCCGCGGCCGTCAAAGGAGGTGGGCTTCACGCCACGGAAGTCGCGGACGCGGGGCAGAGCAACCGTGATCAGACGATCAAAGAATTCATACATCCGGTCGCCACGCAGCGTGACCTTGCAGCCCAGCGGCATCAGTTCGCGCACACGAAAGCCCGCGATGGACTTTTTGGCGTGGGTGATGACGGCTTTCTGGCCTGCGATCAGCGACAGTTCCTCGGCGGCCTGTTTCACCTTTTTGGTGTCTTTGACCGCTTCGCCGACGCCCATGTTGAGAACGATTTTCTCAAGCTTGGGGATCTGCATGTCGTTCTTGTAACCGAATTCGGTTTTCATCGCAGCGCGGATCGTCTCGGCATACTGCGCCTTGAACCGCGGTGTGTATTGAGCAGCGTCCAACATCAGATCGCCTCCCCGGTTGTCTTGGCAAAGCGCACTTTCTTGTCGCCTTCAACGCGGAAGCCGACGCGGGTGGCCTTGCCGTTCTTGTCGATCAACGACAGGTTCGACAGATCGATCGGCATCGCTTTCGGCAGACGGCCGCCTTGCGAGGCTGCGGACTGCTTGGTGTGGCGGACCGAGACGTTCACGCCATCAACGATGGCCTGATTGTCCTTTGGCATGACGGCGGTGATTTCGCCCTTCTTGCCCTTGTCCTTGCCTGTCAGCACCAGAACGGTGTCACCTTTTTTGAGTTTCGCAGCCATCAGAGCACCTCCGGAGCCAGCGAGATGATCTTCATGAAGTTCTTGGCGCGCAGTTCACGCACAACCGGCCCGAAGATACGCGTGCCCACCGGTTCACCCTGGTTGTTCAGGATGACGGCAGCATTGCGGTCAAAACGGATGGAGGTGCCGTCTTCGCGACGAACTTCCTTGGCAGTGCGAACAACAACGGCTTTACGCACGTCGCCCTTTTTCACACGGCCTTTTGGAATTGCTTCCTTGACCGACACCACGATGATGTCGCCCACGGATGCATAGCGGCGGTGCGAACCGCCCAGAACCTTGATGCACTGAACCCGGCGAGCGCCAGAGTTATCAGCAACATCCAGATTAGTCTGCATCTGGATCATTTGGTTTCTCCCGACCTTTGGGGACAGTCGTGCAGGTGACGCCCCAGGGTTTCGATTGCCGTCAGAACGTGGTCAGGTGCAGCTTACGCTGCAGCCTCGACAACCACGGTCCAACGCTTGGTCTTCGAAATTGGCGCGCACTCTTCGATACGAACAGTGTCGCCAACCTTGAATTTGTTATGCTCGTCGTGAGCGCGATATTTCTTCGACTTACGGACGGTCTTTTGCAGCAGCGGGTGCTTGAAGCGACGCTCGACCAGAACCGTGATGGTCTGTTCGTTCTTGTCCGAGGTCACGACGCCTTGAAGGATGCGCTTGGGCATTTTGAGAACCTCTTACTTCGCCGCTTCGGCGGCTTTTTGGTTGAGAATGGTCAGCACGCGCGCAGCGTCGCGGCGGACAACACGCATGCGCGCGGTATTCTCAAGCTGGTTCGTGGCGGCCTGGAAGCGCAGGTTGAAGGCTTCCTTTTTCAGCGCGACCAGCTGATCGCGCAGCTGATCAGGGGACTTGCCCCGCAGTTCGTCGGCTTTCATGCCGTGTTCCTTTTCTCAATCACCAGACGGCCCCGTGGAAGGGTTACCGTTGATCTGGTGGATCAATGTGAAACCAGCGAATCCGGGAGCCCGGAATCGCTGGATGCGCTGCTATAGGGGAGAAGGGGGTGGGTGGCAAGGGGGAAGTTGGGGACCTAGGTGTCGCCTAGCCCTCAACTCTGCAAATCTTTCCCCTAGAACGGAATTTCATCGTCCATCGAAGCCGGTTTTTGTTCTTTTTCTTTTGTGATCAACTTTGGCCGATCTGGCTTCGGCAACTGCTCCACTTTTCTGGGCGCCTCCCAAAAGAGTTTCTTTACTCGCTCCAGCTTATCCATCAGGGGTTCAAGATTGTCAGCGGCCTTGCCAATCGCCGCAGATAGATCAACCATGCGTCCGAACAACGCATCAATTGTAGTTTGGTCTCTATCTATCTCGGACTGCAAGCTTGCAATCTTCGTCATTATATTGTCGCGTTTTCTTTCGTCGTTCACTTCTTGGCTGACAATCTTCTTTATCGTAAGGAGAAGCTTGCCGATCTCGGTCTTGTAGTCGCTGTCGATAGAGACAAGCGTACCTATCGTGTCAGATTCCACTCGGTGCTGGCGGAGCTTGAAGCGGGTGGTAAGATATTCAACTTTAGATTTGAAACGACCGAAATGGCCTGCAAACTCATCATTCGAAAGTTCTGAGATATCCAACACGTCAGCTTCGATTCCGTATTCATCCAAGAATGCCAAGATGGCGGTCACGAAAGATCGCTCGGGCTCATAGGATCCCTCGTAGTTTCCGTCTCTGTCGGAATAGGTCCGCCGATCAACTTGAACCTTGTCATTGTATTCGCGGCTTATGCCCGCGACAAAGGCTGTAAAGGCCTCTTCTCGCTTCTTTGGGAGACCCGAAAAATCAATCTCATCGAAAATCATCCCATGCTCCTGTATCAAGGTAGGCTACACATATAGGTACTATAGGCTTGAATTGAAACAACCGAGGAAGGCTCAGACCCACTCAAGCCCACCCATAGTTGAAGCTGACCGAGATACGCTCTTCTTCCGACATGTTCATCGGCACCTCGTGGCGCAGCCAGCTTTCCCACATCAGCACGTCGCCAACGATGGGTTGCACATAGACGAACTGGCGCAACTCCTCGGGCGCGTCTTTGCGGCGGAGGGGGGACATCATCATCATCGGCAGGCGCGGATCTTCGAGTTTAAGCGAGGATGTGCCCTCGGGCATCTGCACATAGGTGGTGCCGGAAATCACCGAATGCGGGTGGATGTGGCTGGCGTGGGTGCCGCCTTCGGGCAGGATGTTGATCCACAGCGCATTCAGCTTCAGCTTCTTGCCGTCCAGATCAAAGGCCAGATCGTCGCAAAACGCGGCAACGTGTTTGTCGAGTGCCGCCTCCAGCGCCTTGAAGATGGGAAAGCGCCACGGCAGATCGTCGAGCGAGGCATAGGAGGTATAGCCCGGATAGCCGTTGGTCTCGCACCACTCCTGCCCGGCCTCGTCATCCTCGGCAATCGCGTTGCAGGACATGGCAAGTTCTTCGTAATCCACCTTTTTCTTGGCCAGATCATTCAGTTTGGCGCGGTAGAGGCGGGTGACGAACAGCGGTGTGGTGGGCATGGCAAGCTCCAGATTTGAAAAAGCCCCCGCTGTTTCCAGCAGGGGCCTGATATGTAGGGTGCGTTTTCAACGCACCATGCTTACCAGTCTTCGCGCAGAACGACGCGGGTGGTGACCGGCAGTTTCATGGCGCCAAGGCGCAGGGCTTCACGGGCGATATCTTCGGCGACGCCGTCGATTTCGAACATGATACGGCCGGGCTTCACTTTGGCGACCCAACGGTCGACCCCGCCCTTACCTTTACCCATACGCACTTCGATCGGCTTTGCGGTGACCGGCAGATCCGGGAAAATCCGGATCCAGACGCGGCCCTGACGCTTCATGTGGCGGGTGATCGCGCGGCGGGCCGCTTCGATCTGACGTGCCGTCACACGCTCGGGTTCCGTGGCCTTCAGCGCGTAAGAGCCGAAGTTCAGCAGGAAGCCGCCCTTGGCTTCGCCGTGGATACGGCCTTTGTGCTGTTTGCGGAACTTTGTCCGTTTCGGTTGCAACATCTTGTTTTACTCCCTTACGCGCGTTCGCGGTCGCGGCGAGGTTGGCGCGGTGCAGCACCTTCCTGGGCTTCGGCGTGACGGCGATCATGCGCCTGCGGATCATGCTCAAGGATTTCGCCTTTGAAGATCCAGACCTTCACACCGATGATCCCGTAGGGAGTCGTTGCTTCGGACAGGGCATAGTCGATGTCGGCGCGCAGGGTGTGCAACGGCACACGGCCTTCGCGATACCATTCGGTCCGTGCGATTTCGGCGCCGCCAAGACGGCCCGACACGTTCACACGAATACCCAGAGCACCAATCCGCATGGCGTTCTGCACACCGCGCTTCATGGCGCGACGGAAGGACACCCGGCGCTCCATCTGCTGGGCGATCGACTCAGCGACGAGTTGAGCATCCAGTTCCGGCTTGCGGACTTCGACGATGTTCAGGTGCAGTTCCGACTTGGTGAAGGCTGACAGCTTCTTGCGAAGCGTTTCGATGTCAGCGCCTTTTTTGCCGATGATCACACCGGGACGGGCAGCATGGATCGTGACGCGGCACTTTTTGTGCGGACGTTCGATGATGACCTTGCTGATACCGGCCTGCTTGGCTTCCTCATGGATGAATTCGCGCATCTTGAGGTCTTCCAGCAGCAGGTTGCCGTAGTCTTTCGACTCGGCGAACCAACGGCTGTCCCAGGTCCGGTTGACCTGCAGGCGCATCCCGATCGGGTTTACCTTCTGTCCCATTATGCCGACTCCCCGGTCTGACGAACCTTGATGGTGATTTCGCTAAACGGCTTCATGATCTTGCCGAAACGGCCACGCGCACGCGGACGGCCACGCTTCATCACAAGGTTCTTGCCACACCAGGCTTCGGCGACGATCAGGCTGTCGACGTCAAGGCCGTGGTTGTTTTCGGCGTTGGCGATAGCCGACTGCAGGCACTTCTTCACGTCACCGGCGATGCGGCGCTTGGAGAAGGTCAGGTCTGCCAGAGCCTTTTCAACCTTTTTGCCACGGATCAGACCGGCAACAAGGTTCAGCTTCTGCGGCGAGGTGCGAAGCATACGGCTGATCGCCATTGCTTCATTTTCCGCCACGCGGCGCGGATTCTTTTCCTTACCCATGGCTTACTTCCTCTTGGCTTTCTTGTCGGCGGCGTGACCGTAGTAGGTCCGGGTCGGCGAGTATTCACCGAATTTCTGGCCGATCATTTCTTCGGTCACTGCAACCGGGATGTGCTTTTGGCCGTTATAGACGGCAAAGGTCAGCCCAACGAATTGCGGCAGGATGGTGGAGCGGCGCGACCAGATCTTGATCACTTCGCTTTTGCCCGACTCGCGCGCTTTTTCGGCCTTTTTCAGGACGTAGCCATCGACGAATGGGCCTTTCCAAATGGAACGAGACATGGATTAGCGCCCTTTTTTCTTGGCGTGACGCGAGCGGACAATGTATTTGTCCGTCTCTTTGTTCGACCGGGTCCGGTTGCCCTTGGTGCCCTTGCCCCACGGAGTAACCGGGTGACGGCCACCGCTGGTGCGGCCTTCACCACCGCCATGCGGGTGGTCGATCGGGTTCATGGCGACACCACGAACGGTCGGACGCACGCCCATGTGGCGCTTACGGCCGGCTTTGCCGAGGTTCTGGTTCGAGTTGTCAGGGTTCGACACGGCACCGATGGTGGCCATGCATTCCTGACGGACCATGCGAAGTTCACCCGAGGACAGGCGGATCTGGGCATAGCCACCGTCACGGCCAACGAACTGGGCATAGGTGCCAGCCGCACGGGCCAACTGACCACCCTTGCCGGGCTTCAGTTCGACGTTGTGAACGATTGTCCCGATCGGCATGCCCGAGAACGGCATGGCGTTGCCCGGCTTCACGTCGGTCTTGGCGCCAGCGATCACGCTGTCACCCACGGCCAAACGCTGCGGGGCCAGAATGTAGGACAATTCCCCATCCTGATATTTCACAAGTGCGATGAACGCGGTGCGGTTCGGATCGTATTCGATCCGCTCGACGACCGCAGGAACATCGTATTTACGACGCTTGAAGTCCACAATGCGGTACAGACGCTTTGCGCCGCCGCCCTTGTGCCACATCGTGATACGTCCGGTGTTGTTCCGGCCACCCGTTTTGATCAAACCCTCAGTAAGGGCTTTGACCGGGCGGCCTTTCCACAGCTCCGAACGGTCGATCAGAACCAGCCCACGCTGGCCAGGCGTCGTCGGTTTATACGACTTGAGTGCCATGCTTTCTGTCTTCCGTCAGCTAGAGGACCCGGCGTTGCAGGTCCGATTATAGGGCCCCGAAGGTCCCCGCGTTTAGGCCGCTTTGCCGGTGCCCTGGCTTGCGCCAACCCCCCGTAAACCGACCCGATTCTTCAAAAAATCCACGGCCCCGGAAAACCGGGGCCGCGAGATTCGGCGCCTTCTATCAGAGGCCGGTGGCCACGTCGATAGTGTTCCCCTCCTCGAGGGTCACGTAGGCTTTCTTCTTGTCCGACCGTTCACCGGTGCGGCCTTTGAACTTCTTGACCTTGCCTTTGGTGATGGTGGTGTTCACCGCCTTCACCTTGACGCCAAAGACAGCCTCGACGGCTTCCTTGATCATCGGCTTGGTTGCGTCCATGGCGACCTGGAAAACCACGGCACCAGCTTCCGAGGCCATGGTGGCCTTTTCGGTGATAATCGGCTTTTTGATCAGGTCGTAGTGTTCTGGCTTCGCGCTCATTTCAGACGAGCCTCCAATGCTTCAAGACCAGCCTTGGTGATCACCAGGGTGTCACGCTTCAGGATGTCATAGACGTTGGCGCCAATCGTCGGCAGAACGTCGATGCCTTCGATGTTGCGGGCAGCGGCTGCGAAGTTCTGGTCAACGGACGCGCCGTCGATGATCAGAACGCGCTTCCAGCCCAGATCCTTGGCCTGACGGGCGAGGATTGCGGTTTTGGCTTCGGCCATCGCCAGCGAATCGACGATCACTAGTTCACCCGCCTTGGCCTTGGCCGACAGCGCGTGACGCAGGCCCAGAGCACGGAACTTCTTGGGAAGATCGTGCGCGTGGCTGCGCGGGGTCGGGCCCTTGACCACACCACCCTTGCGGAAGATCGGCGCCTTGCGGGAGCCGTGGCGTGCGCCGCCGGTGCCCTTTTGGCGATAGATCTTCTTGGTGGAATAGGACACTTCGGCGCGGGTCAGCGTCGAATGGGTACCAGCCTGAGCCTTGGCCCGCTGCCAACGCACCACACGGTGCAGGATATCGGCGCGCGGGTCGAGGCCGAACAGGGCTTCGTCCAGGTCGATCGACCCGGCGGCAGCGCCGTTCAGAGAGATGACGTCGAGTTTCATGCTTCACCCCCTTCAGCGGCAACAGCCACCGGAGCAGCGGCGCGGATCGCAGCGGGCATCGGCAGATCTGCCGGAGCCGCTTTCTTCACCGCGTCCTTGATGGTGACCCAGCCGCCCTTGGAGCCGGGCACCGCGCCCTTGACCATGATCAGGCCACGGTCGGCATCGGTACGAACGACTTGCAGGTTCTGCGTGGTCACGCGGACGGAGCCAAGATGGCCAGCCATCTTCTTGCCCTTGAACACTTTGCCGGGGTCCTGGCACTGGCCGGTCGAACCGTGCGAACGGTGCGAGACCGACACACCGTGCGAGGCACGCAGGCCGCCGAAGTTGTGACGCTTCATCGCACCGGCAAAACCCTTACCGATCGAGGTGCCGGCGATGTCCACGAACTGACCAGCAAGGTAGTGATCCGCGGTGATTTCCGCGCCCACATCGATCAGGCAATCCGGGGTCACGCGGAATTCGGCAACCTTGCGCTTGGGCGCAACGGAGGCCTTGGCAAAGTGACCGCGCATGGCGGCGGTGGTCCGCTTGGCCTTGGCCACACCGGCACCGAGTTGGACGGCAGTATAGCCATCCTTGTCAGCGGTCCGCTGTGCCACGACCTGAAGGCTGTCGAGTTGCAGGACCGTGACCGGCACCTGCGTTCCGTTTTCCAGGAACAGCCGGGTCATGCCCAGCTTCTTTGCAATAACGCCAGAGCGCATCTTGGGTGCCCTCCTTACACTTTGATTTCGACGTCAACGCCAGCAGCGAGGTCGAGCTTCATCAGCGCGTCCACGGTCTGCGGGGTCGGATCGACGATATCGAGAAGGCGCTTATGCGTGCGGATTTCCCACTGGTCACGCGACTTCTTGTCGATGTGCGGACCACGGAGAACCGTGAATTTCTCGATCTTGTTCGGCAGCGGGATCGGCCCGCGCACCTGAGCGCCCGTGCGCTTGGCCGTGTTCACGATTTCCTGGGTGCTGGCGTCCAGCACGCGGTAATCGAAGGCCTTCAGGCGAATGCGAATGGTTTGACCTTGCATTTCTTATTCCTTCGGAACGTAGACGGGGCAACATGCCCGGCCCATAGGTTCACATTTGTGGATGGTCTGCGGCGCGCCCCATCAGGGCGCGCCGCGTGTCGTTATACTGTTGCAATCGCCTTGGAAAGGCGATTCGCGTGCCTTAGGCGAGGATCTTGGACACCACGCCTGCGCCGACGGTGCGGCCGCCTTCGCGGATGGCGAAGCGCAGTTTTTCTTCCATGGCGATCGGGGCGATCAGTTCAACGTTGAACTTCAGGTTG
>JAIXUH010000015.1 GCA_027484145.1 Rhodobacter sp. | reverse complement strand
CCGCCCATGGCGGCCAACCGCCCGCCGTGGTCTACTTCAACGCAACCCAAACCGACCAGCAGGTGCAGGCAGTAGCTTAAATCAACCCGAAAACTGTCCAAAGATCGGGGAGTAGCTCAATGACCGGCGTGAGGCCGCCGGCAGCATCTCGTAGCGCTCTTGACAGCAACGAAACCTGTTCAGGCGAGACGCAGTTTCGACGAAGAAGTATGACGCCCGCACAAGTTCCCGCCTCGAGAAATCTACGGACTTCGTCCACTTCCGGATCCCCGGCGCCTGTGCCACGAAAGCCAGTGATCAAGAGCTGGCCTGGTGCAAGTGGCGTCGCAGCGTTTGTCGGGCGCAAAATCGCTGCGCACAAAGCTGCTGAAAGGAAACTTCGCCGATGCAAGATCACAGGCCCTCGTGGGATACACTCTGACGTCAATACAGCCTGCTGACACCATTGAATAGGCAGGTGGCCAACGAGCAGACCGCAAGCCACTATTCGCTATCATCGAACATCGCCTTCCGCCCCTCGTGCCAGACTCGAGATCGAAGGGAATAACATTCATTGAAAGTTCGACCACAGTCGCATCAGACGCAGACGCGACTCCGATCCAACTCCAATCCGGCGCTCCACAAACCTGTTTATTTTCAGCGCCTTACAACCTGCACACCGAAATGGTGCAGTCATCAGGTCCAGAGAATACTGGCCCGAAGAGAGCGCTTCCTGGCCTTCTGGCGCAGACGCCAGTGCTCAGCCCAGCCCGCATAACCCTCGAAAACAACAAGAAAATCCGGCCGCAGCCGGATCGGGAGAATGCTTTCGTGAGGGCAAGTGGCGGAGGGAACGCGACTGCGGTCGAACCTTCTCTGGGGCGTAAGCCATTGAAAAATATGGCTGGAGGCGATCTGAGGCACTGGCTCGTGGCAAATGTCGATGCCGCGCTCGTGCAGAAGGTCCTCGACATTGCGGAGCGACAACGGGATCCGGATGCAGATCATCACCGCCAGGCGGATGATTTCTGGCGAGGTCTTGAAATCGCGGAAAGGGCTGCTTCGGGTAGTGCCGGAACGCCACCCAGGCTCCCAACAAGGCTCAAGCCTCGTTGCTCTGACAGAGCCGGCAGTGCCGTAAGGCTTGTTCATCTGGTTTGCTCCCAAGGCGGATAATTTTAGTTCATGGCCTTAAGTTTCTTGATGTAGTTTACTGGCCACGTAGCTCCGGGATCATCGTTGGGCAAGTTAAGTCCAAGTGCAGTTGCTATCTCTGACACAAAACTGCTGCAGTTCTTTCCGCTATTTGCAAAGAGATTGTACTCCGGATCACTCGCCATCCATCGATCAGCAACAGCCAAAGCTTTTGCGTGGCCAGTATCATCGGTATAAACACGAAACTCAATGTCCCATGCTACATCCTCGATTTTTGACTTTAACGCACCGCTGGCAGTCGAGAATGACGCTTTTATTTCACCCCAAGTCGATTCATCTACTGGATAATAGCCAAGAAGTTTCTCATACACCAGCAGGCCATTATCAAGCTCTACACCCACTCCTATGTAAGCGTGCCCCGGTTTTTCAATGCTGCCGGGACTTTCCCGTGCAAGGAAAGATACAAAGGGCTTCTTCGAAACGCTGTTAATGTAGTCATCGTAAAGGTCGGCGAATGCTGGTCTAGTTGTTACGGACAGAGCGATGAAGGGTATGCCAGATAGCATAAACTCGCGGCGTTTCATGTATCACTCCTATTGTCCACAAACTGCAATTCCACAGAGTTTGATATCCTCTCGTTCGACCAACCTCGCTGTGATTCATAGTCGGGCTAGCCGTCACTGAGACTCCTTGCTGTCTAGCGTGGCCTCGCCAATCTCCGAGCACGCCTCAGGAAGGCCGGCGTTCCCGCCACCGGCTGCTTGACAAATCCGAATTGCCACTTCGCTGACGCTGGGACAGGAATCCGTCACGCCACCAAGGAACGTCATCGCAGTATCCTCTACTGGACGCAGATTTACCAGCACTGAGGCAAGCAAAGCCATTGCCTTCTTATCGTCCTCCGAGAGGCAGGCCGAACCTCCGGGCGCCGATCCGCCCATCCTCAGCCAGGAAGACGCGAAGGAACAGAGCATATCAGCCTGACAGTCCTCGACTGACGCCGATCTTGCGCCAAGGGCCCAGACCGCCGCTACGCCACCGATCCCACTGGTTAGCAGCGCAAATACGAGAATTCCAATCACTCGAAACATTTCAGCCTCCCGAGACTCGTGACCACAGCTGGCTCACGGCCAAAATCAAGGATTCCCGCTGGCTATAGATCACGGCCAGCACGGCAAACAAAAGAGCTAGTAAACCGATAGTCGAAAAGAAGCCGGGACGATCGGGTGGCACTACAAGCCGGTGCTGTATGTGAGGCTTCGGTCCGGATGGTAGATTGGTGACGTAGCTGGAAATCACATTTTTAGAGTCGTTGAGTATGGTCCGATAGTAGACATTTACATGCTCTTCCCACCGGCGCGCGATATTCTGGATCTGGAAAGACGCGACGATCGACAAAAGCACGCCCACCAGCGTAGTGCCAAAGCCAACGCCGATGCCCGCGAACATGTCTGACTTGGAAACGATGCGCTGGACCGAGTCGACTGAGTCCAACTCGCGGACCAAGAAAAGTGCGCTGCCGATACCCCAAATTGTGCCCACAAATGCGAGTTTGAGCATTGCCTCGTTGGCGATGTCGAGCGATCCAAATATGCCTTCGGTTTCGGAGACTTGAAATTCCCGGAAGTCCTCTAGGACCGACGAGGACAGGCTTGCTCCCGCGCTGGGTGCGCGTGATGAGGCCTGAATCAGGCGAGCCATCAGTCGATCCCCGGGCGAGCGGTTTTCTAAAGCGTTGTACTTGTCGAGCGCTGTCCCGAGATCGTCTACAACATCTATGGACCCGTCGGGAGCGGTCTGGAAGAACACCACCGGGGCAGAGATAAGTTGCCGCCACGTAAGCCAGCACTCGATGACGATGTACCAAAAGACCACAAAAACGGCGAACTGTATGATGCCGAAGAACAGGGCAAGGATTCGAACGGAGTTAAGGTCGGCGCTCACCCTTTCGCTCAGAGTTTTTAAGGCGATTGAAATCTTGGTGCAGGTAGGGTCGTCCAGCACCTTGCGCGTACCCGCGCAGAGTTTTAGGTTGCTGGTTGCGTCCTCGGGAACAGCCCCCTCATATTTTGCCTGATGCGCTCGCTCTACGATGCGGGCGAGAGAGTGAGTCGAGTTGACGATTTTGGGATTGCTTACGACGAATTGGTGATTGACCGCGAACTCGACCCGTTCCGTTTTTCCCCCTTTGTCCGTTACGCCGAAGGATAGCCAAGGCTCGTAGATAGACGGAACGGCGTCTTTCAACTTTTCGCCGCAGTTTATGACACTGCTTACCGGCGCTTCTAGGCAAAGGACAACGTTGATGCCGCTGTCCTTTAGTGACGTGTTGGCGTCGTTGATGAGCTTTTCGTAGACAGTCGGCGACCCGAATACCAGTGCTACAAAGCTGAAGATCATCGCTTCGTAGAGCACGAAAGCGATCACGACACTCAGCAGAACCTTAACCGCGAGCGCGCCGATCCGTGGCAATCCTTTACCAAGTCTGCCACCGAAGACCGCTCGTGCCGGGCTGGTCTCTCGCGTACGCGCAGCTGGCTGTGCCTGTCTACCCGCTTCGTCTTCTGGCATTTGTGCGTTCCCTGTTCTCTGCTTACTGTGCCAATAGTTCGGGCCGGAAAAGCGTGTCCTTGAACGCGTCCTCACGCGTCAGCACATTCGCCGCCATCCAGTCGCGCGCCTCCCTTGATCGGTCGCTGGCCGCTGGCAGAGGCATGCGCTGGTCCAGCCTGCCTACCGCCGCTGCGAACCACTGGACTAGGCGCGCCTCGTAGCCGCTGTCCTCGAGTTCCAGGGGCGCCGGCGGGGTGCTCGCAAGTGCGATCCTAGCGCGCGCGGCACGGTCGATAGCTTCCAACCAGGCCGTAGTTCCCGTTTCATCGAGCCCGCCCCAAACCCTGGTGGCCCCGGCGCCGAACGGTCGTGCGAAGCCTCGTCCAGTACTGTCCACGGCGACGATGGAGCCAAAATCTTGAAGCACCGACGGATCGATCGACGCTAAAACTTGCTGCGCGGCAGCCGCGTCGGGGCAATTGCCGGAGACTACGAGAAACGGCTCCAGGTCTCGCATGCGAATTAGAACCGCCACGCAATAGCTGCCAGCTTTCAAGGGCAGGCTTAGGTTGAGAAAAGCATATTCTTCGCCGCCCACATTGGCGGACCAGAGTTCCTGCGGCGCGGCGTTGCAAGAGCCCGGGACGAGTTGCAGTATTGCGGTAAGCCGATCAGCTACTGCTGACTTGTCGAACGGCGGGTCGCAGGACCAAGGGTGGTTGTCGTCCCCGACAGCACTAAAACTGGTTGTGCAGGTTCCATCGCCGCGCGCCGTGTAAGCTCTGAACCCTGCAACTACCGAGTCTGCGAACATCTGCGTACCCCACGTACAGGCATTATGCTTGATGCAGAGCCCCCAGTCAGATGGCTCCTGGCTTAAGTAGTAAAATGTATCGAAGTCTTGCAGAACTCTGGTTTTTTCACGCAGCATGCACGCATCGGCCGCCGCGGCGGGACCTGCCATCACCAGACTTAGCATCAGTGTCGCCGCGAGCTTTCCCATCAGCATCGGTCCGGAACCTCATCGTATTCGACCCCGGAGACCGATACGCGGATCGTCGGAGCGGGACCCGCCAGTTCAGCGACGAGCAGGCAAGGTTCGTCAATTTCACTTACAAAGACGTCAACAAGTCCCACAATGGCGCACTCCGATGGCCCCGACTGAAGTCGAAATCCATCAAGCGTCGTGACGATGTCGCCGCCGTTCCGGAATGAGAATACAAGGGCCCCAGGATCAGCCGGGCAAGCCGTCCCGCCATTCGGATAATAGATGCGCACCTCCTGCTGCTCGGCGACGCTTCCAAGTTCCTTCGGCGAGACCGTATCAAGCAATATTATTGCTGCAAAGGCACCCGAGAAAAGATCGGTTGCCACAATAGTGAACCAGCTGCCCCGCCGCCTACGCATCTGGCGCAATAGCCAGAGTCAACGTGGTGGCCGCAATCGTTACGCCACTCGTACCGAAACATCGTTTTGAGCCATCACGATAGGCGCAGAGACGAACGGAAAGTTCGGCCTTATCCCATTTCGTAGGCAAGATTCCCGCAGTTGGGATATTCCACAACACCGGAACCTCTGATGCTCCGCCCATGACAAGGTTCTTACCTTGACCCTTGACAATTAAATGATCGACGGAGGTGAAATCAAAATCCACCATAATATCCGAAGATTGCCAAACGTCAACTTTGCTTGTGTCGATAATATATAGAGACATAGCCTGCACTGGAACGGCAAGCGGATTGCAAGCCACAGTGGGTGATCCAATATTTTCGCTCTCTTGATTGAATTGATCGATGTATTCCCTTAAAGTCTGCGAAGGGTCTATTGGGCTTGTTTGAAAGAACGGCATGATCTCACCTCCGGGCGCCCGACTTCGCTCGAACACTCCGCGCATCCTGAACCCGTCTTTAACAACGCTTCCCACTACAAGCGAGTAGGTATATGGCCACGGCCTCACGAAGGTACCAATAGTGCCTTCACAATCCGCTCCGTCTACTAACGCAAGGTAAGCTACGTTCTGTATGCCGAACCGTCGATCCAACTCATTAGTGCAATAGATATTACTAAGTTGCCCCAGCCCAATCGAGGAGATGTAATCACGTGTCAAGCATGATGCGTCTGCAGCGTCAGCCGGCACGAGTGAATAAATCGATTTAGTGCCGCCATCGTCGATTATTGCGGTCATCTCAAGTACCGCGAACGTTGGAGGATCGATCTGGTCACCCGGGAACTCGGTTTCCTGTGCCCCCGAGATCCACACCAGCATAAACGCACCGAACAGGCCAGCAACAAGGTCAACCTGATATATGTTGGGGTCGATTTTCGGAGTCCGCCCCATGATCGGCTAAAGTTCGCACAGGGCTTTTGTGAGCGCAGCCCTGTCAGTTACGCCTTTAAGGCTGTTGGGCATCGGACTGCCGGGACCAAAGTCAAGCGCCATTCGACCAGGCAACAAAAGATCGGGCACGAGACCTACCGAAGTGAAGGTCCTCGAGTCGCCCTCGCCCTCCACGATGTTGATTTCGGTTACAGCGACCGACGGTGCGCCAGAGCAGAAAAAGAGCGCCGCTGGATTGTTGCTGTTTATCGCCTGAAGTAGAACTGCCTCTGCTGCTGGATTTGAGCGTACCACAGATTTCGGATCAATCGTCGTCTTGGTCGTCGGAACGCTAACCAGACCGCATACGAGTGTCGGACCTGACTGCACCGAACAGCTGAGGTTGCCCGAGGTGTCGACACCGAACGTTCCACCGACGCCCCCCTGCGGCAGAGGCGCTACCGGCTTGGTCGTTTCATTGCCATTGCCCGTACCCGCTGGCAGGTTGCCCATGCCGTTCGCGTCACCCTGACCGGAGCCTGGCTGGCCGTCGCCGTCGCCATCGCCATCGCCACCGCCGAACAACTGGCTGAGAATAGCGACAACGAACATGGCACCGCAGACATAGGGATTGGCACCGGAGGCCATGCACACAGTCGCCGCCATGTTCATTACAGCACCCATCGCGGCGGCGCTGTTGTCCATATTGCGGACGTCGTCGATAAGTCCCGTGAGCTGGTCTTTGCAGGCGGCCGTCTGGTCAGTGAGCCCCTGCAGCTTGCCCAGCGTCTCTTGCACCGTCTTAATGTCGGCTTCAGGCATGTTCGTGGGGTCTTCGGGCAGGTTTTCGGCGAATACGTTGCGGCCGCGGATCAGTGCTGCACGGCAGGCTTGGTAGGCTTCGATTGCTTCCTTGCGGTTACGGTTAAGGTCGTCGACCAGTCCTTTGACCTTGGCGCTGTCACACTGCGCGAGCATATTCGTGACTCCCTCGGGCGTCAGCTGGGCATCGGCCGCTTGAGCGCCATCGCGCAGCTTGGTCGCGCACGCTATCATCTGGGGCAGTAGCGGCTGTCCATCACTCGAATTGCCTAGCCCGTCGTCGCCCTTTTCGGTCTGAACCTTCTGAAGCGAACCGACCGCTGCATCGGCAGTGCCCAAGACGGCAGGAAGGTCGGCTTTGGCCTGTTCGGGGCCCAACGCGGTCCGGCGCTGCGCCTCGATAGACGCCAGCACCTCATTGAGTAGGTCGACGAGCTGGGTAGTGCGCCTTTTTTCAGCGTCTTCCAGCCTGATTACGCGCTGAGTCAGCGTATCGACAACGGTGCGTAGCTTCCCGACTTCATCCTGCACAGATTGAGCATACGTAGGCCCGAGCGATGAGAGTATAAGGGCGCAAGCAGTCACAAATGACACAGATCTTCTTAGCATTACTACCCCCCAAGCTGTAACACGCCGACCGTTATTTTACACCTATGACGGACCAATAGGCTTGAAACCGCCCAAGGACAGTCTCGTCATCTAGGTAACTAGATGCCAAAAGCCTGCATCTGATCCAAGTGACGCTGCCAATGAAGGCGAGCGTACAGAGTATTTCAATAGCTCTCAGGCCCAAATGGGCCAGACCATCGTATCCGAACCAATCACCGCTATGCCCTAAAGCGCGCCCCAGATCATACATCGCAAGTCCGGTAAAATTGAGTCAATAGTTTGCGGAGAGAACCAAAAAGTCAAGTCTTTTGCTTCAACTGTCAGAGGGGATGGAGTAGCGAGCAATACTACGCTATCTTTTGCTTGCAATGTTGGCCAGGTAAAACCCATGTCCGCAATAAACACTGGTTTTTCAATCGCTTCGTTCGCAGTCGCCGGGATAAGCCTGTATCTGGTTGGCGTGACCGATCCCCGGATAAGCCTCACGCCGCTGCAGGCGGAAATCGACGCGATGAAGGCCCGGCTCGACAACCCAGCGCCTTCCCAGGTCGTCGACATTGCGCCGCTGCAGGCGGAAAT
>JAIXUH010000030.1 GCA_027484145.1 Rhodobacter sp. | reverse complement strand
GTGACCGATCCCCGGATAAGCCTCACGCCGCTGCAGGCGGAAATCGACGCGATGAAGGCCCGGCTCGACAACCCAGCGCCTTCCCAGGTCGTCGACATTGCGCCGCTGCAGGCGGAAATCGACGCGATGAAGGCGCGGCTTGACAACCCAACGCCGTCTCAGGTCGTCGACATTGCGCCGCTGCAGGCGGAAATCGCCGCAATGAAGGCCCGGCTCGACAACCCAGCGCCGTCCCAGGTCGTCGACATTGCGCCGCTGCAGGCGGAAATGGCCGCGATGAAGGCCCGGCTCGACAACCCAGCAGAATCTGACACAACGCGACCGCGCCCGCGATTGGTTGCAAAAGTTCACTTTGGGTTAGGCAGCAGCGAGCTTTCCAAGGAGGACCACCTCAACATCATCTCCGTGGCGTCTGCGGCAGATCAATCCAAGTCCCAAGTCCTTTTAATTGGCTTCGCTGATAGAGTCGGTGATTCTGACTTCAATAGCGCACTATCCCTCAAGCGCGCAGCTGCAGTGAAAGACCTATTGATACGGAGTGGTCTAGATGCCGCATTGATTACTTCAGTTGATGGGCTGGGAGAAAATGGCCTCCCAATTTCGACTATTGACGAACTAGCGGAGCCTCAGAACCGTGCCGTCTACGTCATGGTCGTTGATTAGGAGGCTTCCGTCCCCGGACTTTAGGCTTTTGTCCTTGAATGGGGTCGTATGCCTTGGGTCAATCAGAGAGACGTTGGTTCTTCATTTCAGAACTCCGTCTCCACATACATCCCCGAGCAATCATAAGCGACTGCTACCGCCGTTGCCCCGTTGTTCAAGAACAGCCGGGGTGACAGAAACTGCGTCGCGGCGGGCAGGTCAACGGTGATCTCCTGCTCGAACACCGCGCCCGAAACCTCGTCGACCACCCGCACCCAGGCCGAGCTGCCATTGGACGGTGCCGCGATGTAGAGGGTCAGCATGGCGTTCGTTGCATAGGGTCGAATTCGCCAAAGGTCAAAATGTGTCGCTGGACCCGAAAGCTGGCATTTTGAAAAGCTGTTGCTGCAACTGGATGCAGCTCTAAATCTAGATTTCGGGGAATTTTCCCGATGCCTAGTTGGCGTTGAGCCCGTGCGCTCTAGAGCCAAGCTTTTCCTTCCAAAAGACTTCCCTCGCGATGATGTCAGAAAACGCCATGTCTGGCGAGGCGATCTCGAGGATCGTCACAGCATAGTCCCTATGACCTGCGACACGCAGCAACGCGTTTCCTCCGTGCCCATTCGCCAGATAAGTTCGCCAACGCCCAATGAAACCATCCGCGCCTGTTGCCGATCCGACGTACTGTTCCCCCGAAGCTGAAACAAGAAGATAGATGCCTCGCACGCGCTCAAGGGCACCAATCCAAGATTGCGGGAACGTTGGAATGTCGCCAATTTGTGCGCGAAATGATGAAAATCCCGGGAACGGCGGCTCATAGGGCTGCAGACGCAGTTCCAGAATTTCCTTCTGGTTCCGACCCGCCCATTGGGACCACGCACGCGTGCCCGCGCCCCAATGAACCAACAGGCGCTCAGAATATGCGGACGCAGTTGGTAACCAACTCAGGTCGAATGCTTCCAATCCCTGGCGCCCATATTCGGTCTGAATGACAGCGTCATCGCGCAGTACAGGAAGGCGCACATCATCCCAAGTCCATCGATCCAGGATCTCAGTGGCGCCCAAGAACCAGGCCGTCGCTGTTCCGTCGGACAACGCGGGACCAGGCAAGAAATGGCAGGCCAACCTGGCTTCCGCATAGGGCGAACTGGCCTTCTTCTGGAAACTGGCGAAGCATCCGAACGCCAAATGTCCCCCACGCCTCCAAGCTTGCACCCCCCTTAGATCGTGGCGCAGCAGACGGGCCTCTTTGGGTGCAATCCCAACGCGTTCCAAAAATTCGTTCAAAGTGAACATCCGCTGGCCCTTTAGCAAAGCAAGAAACAGAAGGTTAAGTCATCGCTAGTGAATGCCGCCGCGCCGCGTCTTCCAATCGCGGCCGCGTTGAAGCCGAGGTTGGGGTAACCATGTAGCCGAAGCTTAGGTCCCCCAACATTGCCATCGCTTCCGGACTTCCGGCTCGCCACAGGAGGCCAACAAGGGCGCACAAAATGGCGTCAAGCTTATCCTGATCCGACTTTCGTGGCGTTTCTTTGAAGCCAAGGGTTTCGACCCAGGCCACCAAATCTAGCAGATCAAGATCATCGCAAAGCTGACTGACGACTTGCACCACGGCGCGCCAGTCTTCCAATCGAAACCTGCCTCGATTGGAAGGGTTGTATTTGGGCGCACCCAGACGCCGAGCAAACCGCTCATCAAGGGATGGCAGCGCCAACGCAGGAAACACCTCGATCAAGAAATGACCATTCGTGGCCTTGCGAGCTTCATGTGGAGACTGAACTGCATGAAGTGATGAAATAAAATTCCAGATTGGAGCGTTGTCGCAAAACATGCCGACCTTACCGCGATTGGCTGGCTGTACGCCGCCACCAACAAAGGAAACGAGAGACTCCGCTACCTGGTCCACCGGACGGCTTCCCGAGAGGTTAGGTACGATCGTTGGTTGATCAAGAGCGACAAGGCTTACGGCGTAGTCATTGCGAACGGATTCAATAAAGCGCAGGGCCTCCGGGAAAGACGTCAAGCGGGGCTCAAGAAATCCAGCATGACCCATTGCATCGAATGTGATTGCACAGATGGCACCTGGGGCTTTGGGATTATCTGTCCAGGCTGAGTCAAAACCAAAAACAACGACGCCATTCTGAGGTAGTGAGAAATCCATCAGCCAACCAAGTGATCACATGCAATTTGAGCCGCAGACAAACGAACTCGCCGCCCCTATGTTTCGTGGGCACTATGGCACTGCCAGCGCCATCACTCGAGTCCTTTCCAGCAGTTTCTTTACATTCCCCACCTGCCTCTGGCCACCGCGGCGGGTCTTGATGCCGCGGCGCGTCAGTTCGGCGGCGATGGCGCGCAGCGTGCTGTGGCCAGAGGTACGGATATCGGCATGCACCGGTGCTAGGTCCTCCGCGAAGGCCGTCGCGTTGGCTGTGACCGTGGTCCTAAGCGCCACAGCGCCCTTACCCGCGCGCCTGAGGCTTTCTGCTCCGTTGGGGTTACCCAGCTTGACACCGCGCGCCTTTGCCACGGCGAGGGCGTCTTTGGTGCGGCGCGAGGTGGCTTCGCGTTCAGCTTGAGCCACCAGCGCCATGATGCCGACGGTCAGGTCGTTGGCCTCGGGCATGTCGACGGCCACGAAGTGCACGCCGCTGTCGCGCAGGGCGAGGAGGAAGGCGGCGTTGCGGCTGAGCCGGTCCAGTTTGGCGATGACCAAGGTGGCGCCGGTGACTTTGGCCAGGTGCAGCGCTTTGATCAATTCGGGGCGGTTGGCTTTGCGGCCGCTTTCCACTTCGGTGAAGGTCGCCAGAACCTCGGCGCCCCTTGAAGCGGCATAGTCAGCGTTGACCCGGCGCTGCGCTTCCAACCCCAGCCCGCTCGCCCCCTGTCGAGCTGTCGAGACCCGCTCATACGCCACCAGCCGCTGCCCTGCCGCCACATCCGCCCCCTGTTCACACCTGCCTAACGTTCGTTGCGCAGATGTGTACGGGGATGTTGTGAGGTAGTGTAGTCAAACTATTGGCGAGGTTCACTTTTCCTAGAGGTCGCCGCTGAGGAGGTAGGTCTCGGCAGGCTGAGAGGCAGGGTCCCGCAGCTTTGCCGGGCCTTCGCCGTTCAGCGGCTTTTCGTAAATCTGGCCATCGTCGCCCTTGTAGACGATCACCATCTCGATCTTGCGCACCGGGTCGTTGGGGACTTCGGCATAAGCCGCCACCCGCGACCGCGATGCCGGGGTCAGGCCGAGTTCGGCCATGTAGCGCCCCATCAACTCCATCTGCTTGTTGGCGATCGAGAGCCACGGTGATTGCTGGACGTAGCCGGTGTTGGTCTTCAGCAGCATCGGCGTGCTGCCCAAGCGTTCCTCGGCCTCGACCCAGCGGCCGTAGCATTGGCAATAGGCGGCCAAAGCCGTGCGGTCGACCGCTGTCAGCACGCCCATGCGGTAGAGATCGGTCGCCAGCCGGTCCCATTCAGCCCGCGCGATGCTGTTCAGATGCGGCGGGCAGTCGGGCATGGCATCGGGTGGCACCGGCTCGTCATGGTTATAGCCGCGCTTGCCGAGGTTGCCCTGCATGCGCCGCAGGGCTGTGGGCATGGGCTTGGGTCCGCGCTTCATGTCCGGGCACCAAAGTGGACAAAGACCCGGCGCAGGGCATAGCCGCGCAACAGCGAGATACCGGTGAAGACCAGCGCGATCCGCAGGTTGTCGGTCAGGTCAAGGTGCAGCCCGTAAAGCGGGAAGATCAGCAACTGGGTGATCACTGCAAGGCCAAGGCCCACGATCACGTTGGTGGCGCTTTCGATGAGCGACATCAGGCGGGATTGGGCCATGTGGCCTCCAGCGCTGGTGCATCCGATGTTTCGCTGGGGATCGCCGGCATCTTTTGATCCGAAGCAAGAGCCGCCTGTCGAGCGACGATCATATCGAGCCGTTCAGCCAGTATGCGGCGCGCATCCTCCCCCGCATCACCGGCAGACCCCGCAAGGATGTGGTCGATCTGGCTCGTCTCGCGCCAGCCGCCTTGGGTCTTGAGGTAGAAGATCATTGCCGTGACATTGCCGGCCCGCGCCTTGGCCACCAGGCTTTGCGCCACCGCCCCCACCGCCCGGGCACGGCCCCTTTTATACCGTTCTGCGACATCCGGGTCGCGGTCCATCAGCGCAAAGAACGTGGTCCGCCCGATGCCGAAGTAATCCGCCATCTGCTGCGCGGTCAGCACCGCCGCCAGCGTTTCCACCTCGGCGCGCTGCTGGGCGGAGAAGATCATCGGGGCACAGGGCATTGCGATCCCTCCCTCAGCTCAGGAACTTGTCCAAGGCATCAAACTCCCACGGCTTCTTCACCGGCGGCTGCACCGCCAGCCGGGTGCGCGATGACGGCGTCAGGCCCAGTTCGGCCATGAAGCGCAGCATCAACTCGCGTTCGCGGTTGGCGATGGTGAGCCAGGGCGACAGCTGCACATAGCCTGCAGGCGTGCGGATCAGCGGTGGCGTGTCGGCCAGCTTGCGTTCGGCTTCGACCCAGCGGCCCCAGGACTGGCAATAGCCCGCCAGCGCCGCACGGTCGATCCGGGTCAGGATGCCGATGGCCTGCAATTCGGCCACCAGCCGCTTCCATTCCGCCTTGGCCGAGGGATTCAGGTGCGCCGGACAGGTGGGCAGGCCCGCGGTGGGCTGCGGCTCGGCCCCGTTGATGGGCCGCCGCCCGGGATTGCCTTCGAGGAGCTTGAGGTGCGTTGGCTTGGGTTTGCGGCCTTTCATCACAAGCCCCCTTGATGGTCAGCGTGGGTCATTGGCCAGCCCCGCAGTTGGTCGACTGTTACGCGGGTCGATCCATGGCGAGTGCGATGCCAAGCGTTTGTCTTTGCGCGGCAATTGCGGCCCTGCCCCACCAGACACCCCCATGGCCAAATTCGCGCGTGTAAAAGGTGAGCGACCCGTGCCAGTCCCAAGGCCAAAAGTGCTGAGGATTTGACCACCCCCCGGGGGTCTGTTTGCCGCCCCCACCATCATGCCATCACCTCCGCCGCGTCCGCCTGACGCTCCTCCGCCACGTCCACCTGACGCGTCTCTGCCACCTCTGCCCAACCCCGCCCATCACCCTCCAGCGTCGCCTGCTTGCCGGTGAACGCCTGCCACCGCTGCACCGACACATCGACGTAGGCCCGGTCCAACTCCACCGCGAGGCTATGCCGCCCGCAGGTTTCCGCCGCGATCAGGCTGCTGCCCGACCCGCAGAATGGCTCATAGACCGCCTGACCGGGGCTGGAATTGTTCAGCATCGGCCGGCGCATGCAGTCCACCGGCTTTTGCGTGCCATGGACCGTCGCTGCATCCTGATCGCGGCTGGCGATGTTCCACACCGTGGTCTGCTTGCGATCCCCCGCCCAATGGCCCTTGCCGCTGGTGCGCACGGCATACCAGCACGGCTCATGCTGCCAGTGATAATCACCCCGGCTCAGCACCAGCCGTTCCTTGGCCCAGATGATCTGGCTGCGGATGGCAAAGCCGGTGGCGGTCAGGCTTTCGGCCACGGTGGTGGCATGCAGTGCGCCATGCCAGACGTAAGCCACATCGCCGGGAAACAGCGCCCAGGCCTCGCGCCAATCGGCCCGGTGATCGTTCAGCACCTTGCCCACCCGCTGGGTCTTGGCCGCCCCCACCGCGTTGCGCCATGCCGGATCGTAGGCCACGCCATAGGGCGGATCGCTGACCATCAGAAGCGGCACAACCCCACCCAGCACCCGCGTCACGGTGTCAGCATCCGTTGCATCGCCGCAGATCAGCCGGTGGTTCCCCAAGAGCCACAGATCGCCCGGCCGCGACACCGGCACCACCGGCAAAGGCGGCACGTCATCCTCCCGCGCATCCCCCGCCGCATGCCGGAACAGCGCGTCCAACTCCGCCGCGTCAAAGCCAAGGCTGCCGAGATCGACCGCCATGTCGCGCAGATCGCCCAGTTCCAGCGCCAGCAACTCGCGGTCCCAGCCCGCCTGTTCCGCCAGCTCGTTGTCGGCCAGAATATAGGCCCGCTTTTGCGCCGGGGTCAGATGCGCCAGTTCGATCACCGGCACCGATCCCATCCCCAGCTTGCCCGCCGCCATCACCCGGCCGTGCCCCGCGATGATGCCGCTCTCGCCATCGACCAGCACCGGGTTGGTAAAGCCAAACTACCGGATCGACCCCGCAATCATCGCCACCTGCGCCTCCGAATGGGTACGGGCATTCCGCGCATAAGGGATCAGATCGCCAATCGGCCGGTAGGTGATGCTCAGCTCTGCAGATCCGTTCATGGCCCCCCCTGGGAGAACAACCCGCGGGTCACACCGCGGCTGGGGAGAGCACAGCACACGGCGTATCCCATTGAAATAACTACGATAAGCGACAAATCACGACAACTGACGACATAAGGCGACAACTGACGACATCTGCCGACACGGAAAGAGCGGGGCGGCGATCCACGGGTCTAGCAGGGTCGACGATACATGAGCAGCACACCAGTTCGCTCTGCGCCATGACGGAATGACGCAATGACGCAATGACGCAATGACGCAAGAAACCAAGAATACCTGAAACTCTCTACACGCGCGCATGTGGCAGTATAAAGGTAATTTACCCTTAGAAGCGTCATCGTGTCATTCGCTTGGTCCAGCGTTTTCGATGGGCGTTCGAGTATTTGCCGCGTTGACAGAAGCCTGTCGTCCGCTTCAGCTATCGAAAACAACCACAGCGGGAGAACTTGACGGCTATGGGGCATGTTCATCTCGTGGTGCTTCCCAAGTCCCTCAAATGGGCGGCCGTTGCAGATGCCCTCACGGGTGGCGGGACGGATGCCGCCGTTGCAGCCCTCAGCGCCAGCGCTGCAGAACGTGACCTGCTTGTTGCCGCTCGGGATGAAACATTTGTCGAAGCTGTTCGTCTATCCTTCCTCGTCCCTCGTGCCGCTCGTGCAGCAGATTTGGGAGATGCTCTTCGTCAAATCGGCTTAACCGTCGGCAATACGCCAGACCAATTTGCCGTTATCGTGGCGCTGACGCGCAGGCTCGATGAAGTGGCGCGCGGCTCAAAACTCCGAACAGATCTTGGGCAACTGGCAGGTCGCAGTTTGGTCGGTGTGCTCAACGATCATATCAACGCCCGGTTGCCAGGGCTTTTCGACCCCACGCCTGCCGATGTCTAATTGGCGCTGCGAGACCTGTCTACACGCAATGGGATCGCCGCGTTCAGCCGAGCATTTTTTGGCCGCGTTGTTGCCAGCAGCCTTTCCTCTTGGCTGTCTCGGGTTCTGTCCACCGAGATCGGCCAAGGTAGGCGCTTTGCATCGGTTGAGGCGCGATCAGCCTTTGACAGCAATCTCGCCCAGTACACAACCGAAGCCACGCGCATCATTCAAGAGTTCGCACCAGGTTGGGCCGGCAAGAGACTTTATGAGGACAAGACGATCACGACAAAGGCTGCCGCAGAATTCGGCGCTGTGGCAATGAAGAAGATCGTTTCGGAACTCAAACTGAAGCGTGACTCAAATGAATGACGTGAGGGTCGACATAGGCGGACGTGCCACCCCACTCTTTGTCCGCATCAACGGAACCGAGCCAACGTTCACGATCGGGACCGACAAGATTCTGGCCGCGACGCTGGTCCAGCCCGAAGCTGTCTGCTTGGACCTTCTCGACATCGCCTGCGCGATCTTCGCGACGGATGGCACGCAAACCCGTGGCGGGACAACGCGACCCGATATGGGTGCGGATTGGCGCCGTCAGTTTGAGTTTCAAATTCCTGTGCGACTGCCAGACCTCTGGTCACGCCCTCACGTCAACGATGCCCTCGTTGCGGCCGTTGATTTCCTGATGGAGGACAGTGCTTCTTTTCGATTTGTCCAGCGCCGAGACCCTCCCGGTGATCAGAACTGGTTCGATTTCGACCAAGAAACGGACGGGTTTCAGGCGGATGAAGTGGTCCTGTTTTCAGGTGGGCTCGACTCTTTCGCGGGCGCGCTTGAGCGCCTCGAGTCCACATCCGAAAACCTTATCTTCGTCACACATCGGTCAGCCCAGAAGACGATCCCGCATCAGGTCAATCTCAGCAAATGGCTATCCGACAGATTTGGCCGGCGCATCCTGCACATCCATGTCCCGGCACATCGGGTTGGACAGGAAGCAAAGGAGACGACACAGCGGTCCCGGTCATTCCTGTTTGCTGCGGTCGCTCAGGTCGTGGCCCAGATGTTCGGTGCCAAGCGCATAACCTTTTTTGAAAATGGCATCATCAGCCACAACCTTCCCTTCAGCGATCAGGTCATCGGCGCGATGGCAACGCGGACCACGCATCCACGGTCGCTCCATTTGATCGATGCGCTGCACCAGTGCATCTTGCCAACTGCCGCGACAATCCAGAACCCATATGCATGGCTGACAAAAACGGAAGTGGTCCAAAGGATTGCGCAGTGCGATGGGACCGACGCCATCCGACACAGCGTTAGTTGCACCAGTGTTCGCGATCAAGATACTCTCATAACCCATTGTTCCCGTTGCAGCCAGTGCATCGATCGTCGCTTTGCGATGTTGGCCGCAGGTCTAGAGCAATACGATCCGAGCGAAATGTACCGATTTGACGTCCTGACGGGTGAGAGACACACTGATCGCGGACGCACTCTTGCTGTGGACTGGACGCGTCATGCACGGGAATTGGCAGCCTCTGACTTCCGAACATTTACTGGACGCTTTGCCCAAGATGTCAGTCGGATTTCGGAGGGATATCCAGAAGAAAACCCGGCCGACATCATGCGTAAGGTCTTTGCGCTGCATCAGCGGCACGCAGCAAGCACGATGCGCGTCTTGGAAAATGCTTACAAGATCTATGCGGACGCGTTGGCGCAGCAAACGGTGCCAAGCAGTTCGTTGTTGGTCCAGCATATGGTTGCACCCGAAAAGGGCCTCGAACTTCAGCCAGCGGCAGCAGTAACGTTTGGAATGGCAGCCCATGCCCTCGCCTTGGGCGGCGGCGATCTCAATGACCTTGAGACAGGGCCATGTCTTCCTTTACGGGCGACCTTCTTTCAAGAAGGGGGCAGCTACGGTGTCGACATCCGAGACATTACGACCGTTCGTGGCAAGAAAGCGCATGTCGTCCATGTTCTCCGACACTATCTCGATGAAGATCACGCCAAACAAACCCCGGCAGCCGGTGCCAGATTTGTCGCGTCCGGAGATATCGCCGCGGATGTCCGGACAACAAAGGAAAACGTCCGACAGCTTGTCTGGCGCTGCAAAAGCGACGTGTCCGAGGCATGGTTCGCTTTGACGGATGAACCACTTCCTGATGATGCGCTGATTCAACGAGGCAGTCGCGGCTATCGACTTTCGCCTGACCTCAAAACGTCAGATCGGTAGCCGAGCCTCTGCAAGATTCCCTAGATGCCCGCCATTCTTGCGGCCTTGTCACGCTTTACCGTCGTTCTGTCACGCTTGGTCGCTTGACACACGATTTCGCGAACCAAAACAGGTCTTTCGCGTCACGCTTCGGCCGCCGATGTCACGCCCCCGCAACTGCAGCTCCCTCAGCAATGGCGCACCATAGCCACATGCCGCAAGGCCAAGCTGCTGGGGCGAACAGATGAGCAAGACAAACGATTACGATTGGAAAGACCCAGATCCGCGACAACTTGTTGCCGAACACCTCGTTGCTGCGCGCTGGCAAAGGTCAATCCGAACACTGCAAAGGTGGCGGTCTGGCAATTACGGTCTGGCTTACATCAAAATTGGCGGCCGCATCTACTACAGGGCCAGCGACGTCTTCGCCTTTGAAGATTTGATGCGCGTTACCACGGGGGGTCAGCAATGATGAACCCGCCAATCCCTAAATGTGACCCCGGGAATGTTCGCATCTACTGCGACGTCGTCTTCTCTGGACTAAACGGCTTTGTGCCCATCCGGTTCATCGCCGAAAAGGGTGTTCCTGGGTCCAAGCCCAGCACGCCTTTTGTCTCGCCTCAAGATGCAGCGGACACGCTGATCGCCCGCTCAGATCAAGAAGCACTCCGGGGACGCGGCGCGTTTGTTGTCCCAGGAACGGTTGCAGAGCCGGGGAGAGCGAGGGCGGGCGATGTCGTTCAGTCTGCTGTTGTGCTGGTTGACCTGGACGCTGGCAACATTTCTGAAAAGCTGGCCCACCTCGAAGCGCATCTGGGCGAAGCGACGCTTGTGGTCGGCTCCGGGGGGCGCACGATCGAAGGAGAGGCCAAGATTCATGCGTACTGGAGGCTTGCCCAGCCCGCGGATGGAGCAGATCTCCAACGACTAGCCAAACTGCGGGCATTGATCGAGAGCCGCGTGGGGGGCGACCCATCCTTCGACAGTTTGCACCAGCCCATCCGGGTGGCAGGTAGCGTCCATGGAAAACACGGCGTGCTTTCCGAGGTCAAGATCCTGGCGCATCGCGACCAGACCTACGACCTTTCTGAATTGGAAGTCCGTGTCGAAAACATGCCTGCGTTCGCTGGCATCGGCTTCGCCATCGACACCGGCCGATCTCACGCCACCAAAACCTCTGCCGTTGGCCTGTTCACCAAGACAATCAGAGCCGGCGCCATCGACGAAGTGACGCGTCACGACGCTGTCGGGAAGGTCATTGGCCATTGGCTTTACATGGTCCGCTCAAGCCGAATATCGCTCGGTGATGCATGGGAGCGCGTTCGTGGACACAACGCAGCCTGCATCATTCCGCCATGGGATGAAGGAAAGCTTGCCGCAAGCTTTGCGTCCTTGCAGGCGAAAGACATTGAACAATACGGTCCACTGCCGGACAACACCGTTGTCTCGCAAAGCCACGCAGGGTTGGGGCCGTTCCCCACTCTGACCAACGACCAGCTTGATCCTGGACAAAAACCCGTCAGCTGCAGCGAAGACGATCTCGCACATCGCTTTGCTGAGAGATTTCATAACCACTTCCGTTTCGCGCCATCACGCGGGGGCTGGATGCGGTGGTCCGGATCAGTTTGGCAACCGGACAATTTGAACCAAGTGCGAGATTGCATCCGCCACACCTGCCGCGCTGTGGCGCTTCAGGTTCAAGATAAGAAGGCCGCCGCTCGCATTTCCAGTGAACGCACCATGATGTCGGTTGAGCGGTTATCTCGGACGGATCCGATCTTCGTGACGGCTGAGCAGACCTGGGACGTCGGCCCTATGGTCATCAATACCCCGAAAGGAATCCTGGACCTAGAAACTGGAAGCTTGGCCCGGCATGAGCCCAGCCATCGCCATACGCGACTGGCTGGAGCATCGCCTGAAGGCGAATGCCCGATCTGGCGCCGCTTCATAGCTGAGATCACTGATGGTAGTCCGGAGCTGATCTCATATCTGCAGCGCCTCTGCGGATATTGCTTGACCGGCTCAATGATCGAACAGGTCTACTTCTTCTTCTGCGGAACAGGCGCAAACGGAAAAAGCGTATTTCTGGCCGTCCTGGAACACCTTCTGGGCGATTACGCAGCCACAGCAGCACTGGATACCTTTACCGCGGGTACTGGCGACCGCCACCCTACTGACCTTGCCGGGATAGCGAAAGCGCGCGTGGCGATTGTGAGCGAAACCGAGCACGGAAAAGCCTGGGCAGAGTCACGGATCAAAGCAATCACTGGGGGTGACCGGCTGCGCGTGCGATTTCTGCACCGGGATTTTTTCGAGATTGACCCGACTTTCAAGATCATCGTCGCCGGCAATAGCAGGCCCCGCCTTCGGGGCGTCGGAGAGGCGATGCGGCGTCGGCTGCACCTTATTCCTTTCGACGTGACGATCCCGCCTGAAAAGCGGGACAAGGATCTCGTTTCCAAGTTGAAGATGGAGAAAGACGGGATCATCAACTGGATGTTGGACGGTTGTCGCGCCTGGCAACAGATCGGGCTTTCCCCCCCAGCCATCGTGCAAAAGGCCGCAAATGCCTATTTCGAGGATGAAGACCTGATCGGGCAATGGATTGATGATGCTTGCCAATTGTCATCCGCACATTGGGCACGATCCTCCGATCTCTATGCCTCGTGGAAGACGTGGTCTGAAAACCGCGGGATCGAGGCCGGCTCTCAGCGGTCATTTGGCGAAGAACTTCGGACCAGAGGCTTTAGTTCAATGCGCACCCCTCGTATCCGGGGATGGTCAGGCATCGCACTGCGTTCGGGGAATGATCTGCCATGAAGCGCCCCAACCCCCTGCCCCCCTTTCTGATGACCCACGCCCAGCGACGGGCTGAGTTGTGCGGGCTTCTGGCCCTTGGCCTGATCCGGCTGCGGATGCGCCAGTCAAGTCAACTCTCTGACGACGTTGGAGAAAGTTCGCTACACTCTTCGCCCGACCAGAGCGCACATGCAACTCCAACGCATCGGAGAACCGCATGACGAACCACGATCCCATCCCCGCGCGACTGGCCGCGCTGAAGACCACCTCGACGCCCGAGTTGAAGGCCAAGTGGCGCGAGTTGTTTGCGACCGAACCGCCACCTTTCAATCGCCGCTACCTTGAATCCCGCTTGGCCTACCGCATTCAGGAACTGGCCTATGGCGGGCTGAAGCCTGAGACGATCCGGCGGCTGGAAGCTTTGGGCGAACAGCTTGATGGCGGCAATATCACCACGCGCCGCATCCGCGCTGATCGTGACCGCCCGATCACCGGCACAAGGCTGCTGCGCGAATGGCAGGGTGTCGAACAGATCGTCACTGTGACAGCCGACGGGTTCGAATGGCAGGGGCGGCCATACCAGTCGCTTTCTGCCATTGCCCGCGCCATCACCGGCACGCGGTGGAACGGCTGGGTGTTCTTCGGGCTGAAAAACCATCGGAGGACGGCATGAACAAACCCGTCGTCCGCAAACTGCGCTGCGCGGTCTACACCCGCAAATCCTCGGAAGAAGGTTTGGAACAGGAGTTCAACAGCCTGCACGCCCAACGGGAGGCTTGTGACTCCTACATCGCCAGCCAACGATCCGAGGGGTGGGTGCTGGTGCGCGATCAGTACGACGACGGTGGCATCTCGGGCGGCACGCTGGAACGCCCCGGCCTGAGGCGGTTGATGGCCGACATCGAGGATGGGCTGGTTGACGTGGTGGTCGTCTACAAGATTGATCGCCTGTCACGCTCGCTGATGGACTTTTCCAAGCTGGTCGAGGTGTTCGACCGCAACGGCGTGACCTTCGTCAGCGTCACCCAATCGTTCAACACCACCACCTCTATGGGGCGGCTGACGCTGAACATCCTTCTGTCCTTCGCCCAGTTCGAACGCGAGGTGACGGCCGAACGCATCCGCGACAAGGTCCGCGCCAGCCGGATGAAGGGCATTTGGATGGGCGGCTGCCCGCCGCTTGGCTACGAGGTCAAGAACCGCAAGCTGGTCGAAAACCCTGCCGATGCCGCCCATGTGCGTTGGGTCTTTGCGCGGTTCATCGAAATTGGTTCCGGCACGGTGCTGGCGCGGGAACTGGCCGAACGGGGCGTCACCACCGCCCGTGGCCACCGGATCGACAAGAAGTTCATCTACCGGATGCTGAACAACCGGGTCTACATCGGCGAGGCTGTCCACAAGGGCACCAGCTATCCCGGCGAGCATTCGGCGATCATCGAACGCTATGTATGGGACAGGGTGCACGCCATCCTGACGGAAAGCCCGCGCAAACGTGCAGCCCGAACCCGCGCCGACACGCCTGCGCTGTTGAAGGGGCTGCTCTATGGTCCAGATGCGGCAGCGTTCTCGCCAACGCACACCCGAAATGGCGGCAGGATGTACCGCTACTACGTCAGCCAGACTGTTCTGAAGCATGGGGCCGGGTCATGTCCCATTGGCCGTGTGCCAGCGGGTGACATTGAGGCTGCCGTCGTCAACCAGTTGCGTGCGGTGTTCCGCCAGCCTGAGATCGTCGCGGGCACTTGGAAGACAGCCCGCGCACAGGATGGTTTCATCACCGAAACCGAAGCGCGGGATTCGCTGACCCGCCTTGACCTGCTGTGGGACGAGTTGTTCCCGGCTGAACAGGCGCGCATTGTGGCACTGCTGGTGGAGCGCGTCGACATAGGCGCCAAAGGGCTGAACTTGCGGCTGCGAACAGACGGGCTGGCAGGATTGTCGCGCGAGATGACGGTCAGCAAAGGTGCCGCAGCATGACCGATGCGCGGCTTGTTCCCGACACTGTCACGGTGCATGTACCGTTTCGCCTCGTAAAGCGCGGTGGGCGCAAGGAAATGCAGTTGCCCGAGGGCGCGCCGCAGTCGTCGGCAAGCGACAACACGTTGATCAAGGCGCTGGCACGCGCGTTCCGGTGGAAGCGAATGCTGGAGTCGGGCGAGTTCACGACCTTCGCTGAACTTGCGGAACGTGAGGGCATCACACCGTCGTATCTGACCCGCGTGATGCGGCTGACATTGCTAGCGCCGGACATCGTCGAGGCGATCCTGGAGCGGACGCATGGGGCGGAACTGACGCTTGCAAGGGTGCTGGAGCCCTTTCCGACGGAATGGGCGCAACAAACTCGCAAATCAGTTGTCCTACATTGACGGCCCAGAGCTGCCAAAGAGAAGTCAATCGCATGCCGCGTTGCAGCTATCCAGAAGCAGCCATTTGCTTCGCGTGAGGCGTGAAAAAGTTGGTCGCCTCTAACTCCCGCCTTCAGCGTCGGATTTCTGTGCTGCGCGCGAAAGCCGTTGAAGACGCTGTGGAGACGTATACGTTCGCAGACATGACGAAACATGATCTCATGCGCGCATTCTTGCAGCGCGCCGCGGCGCTTGTAGCCTTTGTCGCATTGCTTTGGGCGGTCCACGTCGTCAATTGGATCACAGGCTACGGCTTGAATCCGGCCTTCGGCCTGATCCCCAGGCACCTCAGCGGGTTGGATGGCGTTATCGCGATGCCCCTCCTGCACGGAAGCTTCGCACACCTGATGGCGAATACGGCACCGCTCTTGGTGCTGGGTGGGCTGCTGGTGGCCACGACCACGCGGGCCTTGCTGCCTGTGAACGCAGTGGTGATCGGCCTCGGCGGCGGTCTCGTCTGGCTGTTCGGAAGTTCCGCCATCCATGTCGGTGCGTCAGGGCTGGTCTTCGGCTGGTTCGGCTTCCTTGTGGCGCGCGGCTTGGTGGATCGCTCGCTGATCACGCTGGCTGCCTCACTGGTGGTCGGTGCGTTGTATGGCTCCATTCTCTGGGGCATTCTGCCGGGTCAACCGGGTGTCTCTTGGGAGGCCCACCTGTTCGGCGCTGTCGCGGGCGTAGCTGCTGCATTCCTTGTCCAAACACACGTCCATGCTCCGCGCCTCAGAGGCGTCAATCTGGAATGAAGCAGCACACCGGGTCCAAAGTGTTCATTCACGCCATGCGGGGCGAAAGTGCGTAAGCTGCCTTAGCGTGTCGCCCTTGGGGCTGACGGCTGTGCTTTGTATTGGCAGGTTGAACCGACAAAGGAGGCACCCATGACATTGCGCCGTACGCCGTTTTACGCCCTCGCGTCAGCCCTTGGAGCCCAGATGGGCCCTGTGGGCGGCGGCTTTTTGAATGTCCACAGCTATGGTGACGTAAATGCGGAGCATCTGAACACCCGCACCCATGTCGGCGTTCAGGACCTCTCGACCATGGGAAAAATCGACGTCAAGGGTCCGGAGGCCGAAGCGCTAGTCAATCATGTGGTCGTCAACGATGTAGCGAAAATGGTCCCGGGCCAGGCGTGCTATACCAGCGTCTGCGCGCCGGACGGGGGGATCATGGATGACCTGACCGTCTTTCGGCTGGGGACGGAGCATTTCCTGATCGTCACAGGCTCGCGCAACCGGCTGAAGATCCGCGACTGGGTGGCCGAGCATGCAGGCAGCCGCCGCGCCTATGTCACCGACATCACCGCCGCCGTGGCCTTTCCGACCATCCAGGGCCCGAATTCCCGCGCCCTTTTGCGGGGACTTATCGAAGACGCCGACCTGACGGCCCTGAAGCGCTGGAACTTCACATGGGGGCACCTCGACGGAACAAGGGTGATGATCTCGCGCACTGGTGTCACCGGGGAGTTGGGCTTCGAGCTCTTCGTTCCTGCAGATGAGGCGGCGGGGGTCTGGAATGCGCTCTTCCGCACCGGGGGGAACTATGGCCTGCGTCCTTACGGCGTGAACGCGATGTTCACCCTCGGGCTCGAAAAGCTGTATCCTGCCCATGGCATCGACATGGACGAAAGCATCACCCCCTTCCATGTCGGCACCGACGCTTTCATCAAGTTCGACAAAGGCGATTTCATCGGCCGCGAAGCGCTGTTGCGGACCCGCGACGCGGGCGCCAAGACCTCTTGGGTCGGGTTAAGGCTGACAGGTGAGACCCCCATTCCTGCCCAGACACCAGTGATGGCCGAGGACCGAGAGATCGGCCGTATCACCTATTCCGACCATGGCTATTCGGTGGGCGCGGTGCTGGCCACGGCTCATGTCGAGAGGAAATTTGCCATTGAGGGCGTTGAAGTCAGCGTCCTCGGCAAGCCTGCGACCGTTGTCCGAAAGGCATTCTTCGATCCCAAAGGCATGCGGTTGAAGTCTTGATGACTGGGTGCAGCCGGCCCAAAGCTGCCGGTCAGTAGGAAGAAAAGCAGTCGGCAAGTCTTCCACGCAAGGATCTTTCACTATTGCCGCGGACAACCAGCTTTCTTGGTGCGGGTTGGGGGTCTTCAGGCAGACAGAAAACGGTCTTCTGCGCGTCCGGCCAGCGCTATCGTCATGCGCTCTCCAAGTCGGCTCCAGACACATCCAGAGGCTCAAGGACGCTGGAGACCAGGCCGCGCAGCCAGCGATGCGCGGGATTGGCCGAGGCGCGCCGGTGCCAGGCAGCGATGATCAGCGGCACAGGGGTCGGCATCGACGGAGGGTGGAGAGTCAGACCCAGATACCCCGACACAGACTGCGCGAATTGCAGCGGAACCATGGCGACCGCATCGCTGCTGCTGACTGTCCGGCACACCCCGGCGAAGGTTGGCAGCGACATGATCACCCGGCGCTTGCGGCCGATTCGTTCAAGGGCAGCATCGGTGCCGACAGTCATCGCACCCCGCGGCGAGAACAGGACATGTGACAACGCACAGAACAGGTCGAGCGGCAAAGCGTCGCCCGGCGCAACCCCGGCGGCGGCAATCTCGCGGTGGTCCCGGCGCGCGATGAGCGTAAAGGGTGACCGGAACAGTGGCCGCTTCTCAAGCCAGTCAGGCAGATCCTCATCGGGGATCAGCGCGATGTCGGCCTCGTAGCGTTCCAAGGTGTCGATGTAACGGTCGGGCACCAGATCGATCAGTTGCACGCCCAGCCCCGGCGCCGACTTCAGGAACGGTGCAAGTGCGGGCATCAGGATTTCGCCAAAGAAGTCGCTGCCCGCGAGGCGGAAGGTCATCGACGCGGCCGATGGGTCGAATGTTGGCGGCGGTGCCAGCAATGCTTCCAACCGGTCAAGTTCGGCCCGCAGCGGCATCGCAAGCGCGCGCGCAAAATCAGTGGGAACCAGCCCCTGCCCATGGCGAATGAACAAGGGGTCATCTAGCGCATGGCGCAACCGCGCCAGCGCCCCCGATACTGCAGGCTGCGACAGGCCGACCCGCTCGCCTGCCTTGACGGTTGAACCTTCGCGTAAAAGCGCATCCAGCACCATGAGTAGGTTCAGATCGAAGCTACGTAAATTCATCGGGCCGATACCTCTTATAGCATCAATCGATTTATCAAATGTATCACCGTACCCTATGTCTGTCAGCAGGGATCAAACATCTGATCCGCCACAGGAAAGAATGGAAAACACATTATGGATACCGAACAAGCGGATACGATCGAATGGCTGGGCGTCACCTACAGAACAATCCTGTCGCCCAAGCAATCGCGCGGCGCAATGTCGATCCTGGATAGCACCGCCCCAGTGACCACTCAGCCCGCGCGCCACATCCACGAGCGTGAAGACGAGATCGTCATCGTGCTGACTGGCCAATGTGAATTCTGGGTGGAGGGGGTGCGTTTTGTGAAGGGGCCGGGCGAGACTGCCTTTGTGCCGCGCGGATCGGAGCATACATTTCGCGTGATCGGCGGCCAGCCCAGCCGCCATCTCATCGTGCTGACCCCCGGCGGCTTTGAAGGCTTCTTTGCCGACATGGCGCGCGGCCAGTTCCGCATCCCTGAGGACGTGCTTGAGATCGAGGCCTCGGCCCGCGCGCATCACATGAAGATCACCGGTCCGCCGCTTGGCATGGCCTGAGTCCGGCAATCCACAAAGGTAAGGCATACGCGCCTGAGGCAGAACCGTGCCAGGTCAACCATGGTCCCTTGGCATTTCACCCCATTTCTCAACAAACTGATCGAAATCCCGTCTGCGTCTCCTGTCCTTGGCCGTCAGTCAAAAACGGAGTCTGAACGGGGTTTCATCAAAAAATAGTCGAGCGATGGCCGCCCTATCGCGATGTGATGCGGACGCTTGAAAAGTGAGATGGCGCGGGGTGCAGCGCTCTTTCTCGGCGAGCGGATTTCGGTCATGGCTTACTTCGGCGCGGCCCTGATGCTGCTGGCCATCATCTATCTTACCTTCGGCGAGCCTGTCGATAAACCCACTCAACAGTCCGCCGCACCGGTCTGACCCCGCAGTGTGCTGACACGAAGCTCAGGAGGGTCACACTTGGGCGCAGTTGTTCAGTCCCCGCACCAGGCGGAACGGGCTCTGCATGTCGATCGTCCATCATCAGGGGTGTTCGATTTCAAGCAACCTTTTAACGAAAACGGCACTCCACCAAACTAACTGGGGCGCGGCTCAGTCAGTTTGATTGGGCCGGCGCTTTACCGGACTGCCAAGGAAGCTTTGTCCCGCATTGTAGACTTTAGCTAAACAACCAGCGAACGTCCGTTTTCCCGCCCGCACCCGCCGCTCAAACCGAGGCTCCAAGGCGAACAGCGAAAGTTCGACCACAGTCGCATCAGACGCAGACGCGACTCCGATCCAACTTCGATCCGGCACTCCGCAAACCTGTTTCTTTTCAGCCTCTTACAAGCTGAACACTAAATCCGCGCAGTCATCAGCTTCAGAGAATGTAAGGCACCAGAGACCGCTTTTCGGCCAGTTAGCACCGAGGGCAGTGCTCAGCCCATCCGCTATAACCCCCGAAAACAACGGAAAAATCCAGCCGCAGCCGGATCGGGAGAACGCTTTCTTGAGGGCAATTGGCGGAAGCGGTGGGATTCGAACCCACGGTACGGTTCCCCGCACGCTAGTTTTCAAGACTAGAGCCTTAAACCACTCGGCCACACTTCCGTGGCACGTGCCTTAGCCGCCCCGTGGACGGAATTCAAGCGGGTGGCATCATACACTTTTGCTCACCTATGTGTGGGTTCCTTGCCGATCCTTCCCTCTGCCCTTTCCACGACTGCCGCAGAGCGATATGATGCGAACGCAAATCATGGTTTGCTTCGGGCAGAGGCGGCGCATCTGGCGCGGAAAACGGGACAAGCGCGGGACAAACCTGCGTTGATCGGGGGCTGAAATGGCACAGGCAAAGATCAGGGGCATGATCCTGATGACGGTTGCGGCAACGGCATTGACAGGTTGCGTGAACGGCGGCGGCCCGTTTAAGGGTGGCAAGGCATCCGACGTGGGGGCCGCCACGCAGACCGCGGCCGCGCCTACGGCAAAATCGACGCGTCTGGTCGACCGTGACGTCGAAGCGCCTGAGGTATTCCAGACCACCGATCAGTCTCTGTGGGATGGCCGGCCGTCCTTGGGCGGCGTCTGGGTCGCCTCGCCTGATACCAAAGACCCCGAGCGGGTGATCATCCGCAACAAGGCCAATGGCAAGTTCGTCATTGGCGCCCTGTTCCGGCGCGAGATCGAGAACCCCGGCCCGAAATTGCAGATTTCCTCTGATGCGGCGGCGGCGCTAGGCATCCTTGCCGGTCAGCCGACCGAAATCAATGTGACGGCCCTGCGCCGGGACGAGGCCGAAGTGCAGACCGACGCGACCAAACCCATCCTCGACAGTTCGGAAACGGTCGAGACCAAGTCCATCGACCCGATCGCCGGGGCCGCGGCCGCGATTGACCGCGCCGATGGCAAGGCGGTTGAAACCAAACCGTTGGCCCCCGCCGCCCCGGTCACCTCAGGCCCGATTGCCGCTGCCCCGCCCAAACCTGCGGCCCCCGCCACACCGGCCGCCCCGGCGGCCAGCGGTGGCCGGTCGATCCAGATCGGCATCTTCTCGGTCGAGGCGAATGCCAATCGCGCGGCAGACACGCTGAAAAAGGCGGGCCTGTCGGGCGAGGTGCGGCGCGAAGAAAGCCAAGGCAAGGCGCTTTGGTCGGTCATTTCGCGTGGCGATGCGGCCACCCTGACCAAGGTCAAGGGCCTTGGCTTTCCTGACGCCTATTTCCTGAAACGCTGACCTGCCGGAGGCTTCATGCTGCACCGACTGCGCCCCGTCCTGACCCTGATCCTCATTTGCTTCGCCAGCATGGCGCAGGCCTTCGAGACGCGTGCGACGGCGGCGTGGGTCTATGACGTGACGACCAGCACGGTGCTGATGGACAAGAACGCCGATACCCCCCTACCCCCGGCATCAATGTCCAAGCTGATGACGATCAACATGCTGTTCGAGGCCCTGCGCGATGGCCGCGTAACGATGGAGACGACCTTTGCCGTGTCGACCCGGGCAAAGGAAATGGGCGGATCGACCATGTTCCTGCAGGAAACCGATCGCCCCACGGTAAATGAGTTGATCCATGGCATGATCGTCAATTCCGGCAATGATGCCTGCGTGGTGGTGGCCGAAGGGCTGGCGGGCACGGAAGAGGCCTTTGCCCAGCAGATGACGCAACGCGCACAAGCGCTCGGCATGCAAAACTCGGTCTTTGCCAACAGTTCGGGCTGGCCCGCGCCCGAACACCGCATGTCGATGCGCGATCTGGGCATTGTTGCCAAACGCCTGATCACCGAATTCCCCGAGTATTACCCGATCTTCTCGGAAACCACTTTCAACTACAAAGACCGTGCCCCGGCCAATGCCAACAACCGCAACCCGCTGCTTGCGCTTGGCGTTGGGGCGGATGGCCTGAAAACCGGCCATACGTCCGAGGCAGGCTATGGCCTTGTCGGGTCGGCCAAGCAAGGCGACCGCCGGGTGATCTTTGTCATCACAGGGCTGGCCACGGAGCAGGAACGCGCCGAAGAGGCCGAGCGCATCGTCAGTTGGGCCTTTCGCCAGTTTACCGAAAAGACACTGATCAAGGCGGGCACGCGCGTGGTATCGGCGGATGTCTGGATGGGGGCGGCGGATACCGTCGGCTTGGTTCCGTCGGCCGATGTTCGCCTTCTGGTGCCCGCGCTGGTGCAAGAGGGCACGACGGCCGAAGTCATCTATACCGGCCCGCTGAAGGCCCCTCTGACCGCTGGCACGCAAGTGGGCGAAATGATTATCCATGTCCCCGATCTGCCCGATGCCCGCGTGCCTCTTGTGATCGAGGCTGACGTCGCGCGTGGTGGCTTTGGCAAGCGCCTGATGACGGCCGTGCAGGCGCTGCGGGCCAGATACCTTGACGAGGCCCCGGCTTCCTGAGAAGCCACGGTGATGGTAGGCCATTTCATCAGCTTCGAAGGCATCGACGGGTCGGGCAAATCAACGCAGGCGCGCAGCCTTGCTGCTGCACTGCGCGACATGGGCCTGACCGTGACCTTGACCCGCGAACCCGGCGGCAGCACCGGGGCCGAGGAAATCCGCCGCCTTGTGCTGGAGGGTGAGTCTGACCGCTGGTCGGCTGAAACCGAAATCCTGCTGTTCACCGCTGCGCGCCGCGACCATCTGGAAAAGACCATCCGGCCCGCCCTTGCGCGCGGCGAAGTGGTGATCACCGACCGCTTTGCCGACAGCACCCGCATCTTTCAGGGCGTCACGCGCGGTGACCTGACCGCCACCGTCGATGCGCTGCACAGCCTGATGATCGGGGTCGAGCCGGACCTGACCATCCTGATCGACCTTGACCCCGCCGAAGGCCTTGCACGGGCCACGGCGCGTGCCGGGGCGGAAATGCGGTTCGAGGATATGGGCCTTGCCTTTCAGTCCCGCGCCCGTGCGGGGTTTCTGGACCTTGCCGCCCGCCACGCACGGTTTCACGTGATCAATGGCGCTCGCCACCCCGATGCGGTGGCGGTGGATGTCATGGCCGCCGTGCGCTCGCTGGTTGCGGGGGCCTGATGGCCACCCCCGACATCCTGCCCCCCGATTGCATCGAAGGCGCGCCCCACCCGCGCGAAACACAACGCCTGTTTGGCCATGACGTGCCCGAGGCCGATTTTCTGCGCGCCTTCAACTCTGGCCGTCTGCACCACGGCTGGCTGATCACCGGGGCCAAGGGCGTGGGAAAGGCCACCCTTGTGTGGCGGCTGGCGCGGTTCCTGTTGGCGACACCCCCGAATGACGGCGGCATGTTCGCCCCACCGCCCCCCGAAACGCTGGACATCTCTCCCGAAAACCCGGTTGCGCGGCGCATGGCGCAACTCGCCGAACCACGTCTGTTCTTGCTGCGGCGCGGGCTCAACGACAAGGAAACCGCACTGTCTGCCGATATCCGGGTGGATGAGGTGCGCAAGATGAAATCCTTCTTTGCACTCTCCGCCGCCGATGGGGGACGCCGCGTCGCGATCATCGACGCCGCCGATGATCTGAACACAGGCGCTGCCAATGCGCTGCTGAAATTGCTGGAAGAACCGCCCGCCGAGGTGACCTTTCTGGTCATCGCCCATCAACCGCACCGCCTGCTGCCCACCATCCGCTCGCGCTGCCGCGAGTTGCGGCTGACGCCCCTTGCCCCGGAACCCTTGGCGCGGGCGCTGGAACAAGCGGGCGGCGCGGTGGAACCAGACGAGGTACAGCCCTTGGGCGAGTTGGCAGGCGGTTCAGTGGGCGAGGCGTTTCGCCTGACCAATCTGGACGGGCTGAAAACCTATGCCACCCTGATCTCGATCTTTGCCGGCCTGCCCCGGCTGGACCGCCCCCGTGCGCTTGCGCTGGCAGAAACGGGTGCGGGCAAGGGCGCCGAGGACCGGTTTGATCTGAT
This sequence comes from Rhodobacter sp., assembly GCA_027484145.1. GTDB lineage: Bacteria > Pseudomonadota > Alphaproteobacteria > Rhodobacterales > Rhodobacteraceae > Pseudotabrizicola. The sequence goes on along the minus strand of JAIXUH010000030.1, from coordinate 42,739 downwards.
CGTCACACTGCTCGACCTGTTTCTGGCGCGCCTCGCGCGTGCCGGGGTCCGCCGCCAACTTCCGCCCGAAGCCGCGCCCGGCGAAGCGGCACTTTTCGCCCGTCTTGCGCCCGATGAACAGGCAGCCCGGGCTTGGGCCTATCTGGCACAGTCGCTTTCGCTGCGGGCGCGGCGCGGCAAGGCGGTCAACCTTGACCCTGCCGCACTTCTCATGGATATGGTTCTGAAAATCGACGAGACGGCGGGGATGCTCGCCCAAAGGTGAGCCGCCCATGCCCCCTGAGATCGTAGACAGCCATTGCCATCTGGACTTCCCCGATTTCGACGGTGAACTGGATGACATCATCGCCCGCGCCCGTGCCGCAGGCGTGACCCGCATGGTCACGATCTGCACGCGCATGGACAAGGAAGCCCACGTCCGCGGTATCGCCGACCGGTATGATGGCGTGTTCTACGCCGCAGGCGTTCATCCGATGCGCGCACATGAAGAACCGCTCGTCACAGTCGATCATCTGGTCAATCTTGCGCGCCACCCAAAGTTCGTGGGCATCGGAGAAACCGGGCTTGACTACCACTACACCGCCGAAAGCGCTGCCGTGCAGCAGGCCTCACTGCGCATTCACATTCAGGCCGCGCAGGAAACCGGGCTGCCCCTGATCATCCACGCCCGTGCAGCAGATGATGACATGGCGCGCATCCTGACCGAAGGCTTCAAGGAACGCCCCTATCCTTGCGTGATGCATTGCTTTTCCAGCTCCGAAGCCCTTGGTATGGCGGCGCTGGAGCTTGGGTTTTACCTGTCGATGTCGGGCATCACCGCCTTCCCGAAAAGTCAGGAATTGCGCGACATTTTCGCCAGGGCCCCGGTGGACCGTATCCTTCTGGAAACCGACAGCCCATATCTTGCCCCCCCGCCCCATCGCGGCAAGCGCAACGAACCAGCCTATACGGCCTTTACCGCCAAGGCCGGCGCACAGCTTTTCGGCATGACCGAAGCCGCCTTTGCCGCGCAAACCACGGCCAACTTTGACCGCCTGTTCACCCGCGCCGCGCGCACGGCGCAGGCGGCATGATGGGGCAGTTGCGCTTTACCATCCTTGGCTGCGGCTCCTCCGGCGGCGTGCCGCGTCTGGGCGGCGACGGCATGGGGGCCGACTGGGGCGCCTGTGACCCGGCCAACCCCAAGAACCGCCGCCGCCGCTGCTCGATGCTGGTCGAGCGTATAGGCCCGGCGGGCATCACCCGCGTCCTGATCGACACCTCGCCCGATATGCGTGACCAGTTGCTCGATGCCCGCGTCGGCGTTCTGGATGGCGTTGTCTTTACCCATGCCCATGCCGACCATACCCACGGCATTGATGACCTGCGTCAGGTGGTGTTCAACATCCGCCGCCGCCTGCCCGTCTGGGCCGATGGCCCGACGCAAGAGGCGCTGTTTTCCCGCTTTGGCTATGCCTTCGTGCAACCCGAAGGCTCGCCCTACCCGCCCATCCTCGACATGCACACAATCAACGGCGATGTGACCGTTTCGGGCGCCGGGGGTGATGTGGTGCTGACCCCCTTCCTTTGCGAACACGGCGCGATGGATGCGCTTGGCTTTCGCATCGGCGGGCTGGCCTATCTGCCCGATGCCGTCGCCATCCCCGAACCCATGTGGCCCCACCTGATGGGTCTGGAGGTCTGGATCGTGGATGCGCTACGCCGCAAACCGCACCCCACCCATGCCCACCTTGCCATGACGCTGGACTGGATCGCGCGGGCCATGCCGCAGCGCGCGGTGCTGACCAACATGCACAACGATCTGGATTTTGCGGAACTGGAAAGCGAACTGCCGCCCCATATCCGCCCCGCGCATGACGGCATGGTGATCGAGACGCGCGGATGAGCGCGCTGCTCGACGTCATCCTTCCGGTTTTTCTGGTGATCGGCTTTGGCTATGTGGCGGCGCGCTCGGGCCTCTTCTCGGACAGCGCCGTGGACGGGCTTATGCGCTTTGCCCAGAATTTCGCGGTGCCCTGCCTGTTGTTCAAATCCATCTCCCAGCTTGACCTGTCCTCTGCCTATGATGCGGGCCTGTTGATCTCGTTTTATTTGGGGGCCTTCAGTGGTTTTGCCGCGGGCTTTCTGGGGGCGATGCTCGTCTTTCGCCGCCCCCTGACCGACAGTGTCGCCATTGGCTTTGCCTGCCTCTTCTCGAACTCGCTGTTGCTCGGCCTGCCCATCACCGAGCGGGCCTATGGCCCCGAGGCGCTGCAAGGCAACTATGCCATCATCTCGATCCATTCGCCGTTGCTTTACAGCTTTGGCATCGGGTTGATGGAATGGGCCCGCACCCGCGGTCAGGGGCTTTCGGCCCCGGCTTTGGCCCGCCAGATTGTCCGGGCGGTGTTTTCACAGCCTCTTGTGATTGGCATAGCCTTGGGTTTTGTTGCAAACATCGCGCCCTTGCCTTTGCCCGGCGCCTTCTGGTCCGGCCTCGACATGATGGTCCGCGCCGCGATTCCGACGGCGCTTTTCGGCCTCGGCGGGGTTCTGTTCCGCTATCGCCCCGAAGGCGACCGCGCTACCATTGCCATGGTCTGCCTTTGCTCGCTGGTCGTGCACCCCGGTGTGACGTGGCTCATGGGCAGGTTCGTGTTCGACATCAGCACTGATGGCCTACGTTCGGCGGTCATGACGGCCGCGATGGCACCGGGCGTCAATGCCTATCTCTTTGCCCATATGTATGGCGTGGCCAAGCGGGTGAATGCCTCGGCTGTGCTGATTGCCACCGCGCTGTCGATCGGCACGATCTGGGTCTGGCTTCACATTCTGCCATAGGCACACCGGCTCCGCCTGGACCCCGGATTTTTCAAAAATCCGGACAAATTTCTGCAGGCAGAAATTTCATCCCCGGCCGGTCGACCTCAGCTTCCGGTGACCCCGCGCAGGCGGTCTGATCGCCGCCGCAGCAACTCGACCGTGGCCAAGAGCAGGACCGACACGATCACCAGAATGGTCGCCACGGCCAGAATGGCAGGCGAAATCGCCTCGCGGATGCCGTTGAACATCTGGCGCGGAATGGTCTGCTGATCGGGACCTGCGATGAACAGCACCGCCACCACTTCATCGAACGAGGTCACAAAGGCAAAGAGCGCGCCCGAGATGATGCCCGGCAGGATCAGCGGCATCACCACCTTGAAGAACGTGGTGCGCGGGTTGGCCCCCAGCGAATGCGCCGCACGGATCAGCGATTGGTCAAAGCCCGATAGCGTGGCCGTGACGGTGATGATGACAAAGGGAATCCCCAGCACGGCATGGGCAACGATGACCCCAAGGTGCGAGTTCACGAGGCAGCCCTTTTCCGACAGCACCACCCCCGCCACAGACCCCAGCGCTGTATCCGGTGAGACACAGGCCTGCGCATAGAAAAAGCTCATCCCCACCGCGATGATGATGATCGGCACGATCATCGGGCTGATCAGGATCGCCATGATCAGGCGGCGATAGGGCATTTCGGGCCGCGACAGGCCAAGGGCCGCAATCGTGCCCAGAACCGTGGCCAGAATGGTGGCCCACAGGCCGACCCAGAACGAATTCTTCGCCGCCTGCACCCAGGTTGCGCGTTCCCACACGGCCGTCCACCACGCGTTGTCGCGCGGGCCTTCGGGTGCCGGGTGGCCAAGGGTCAGCAAGGTGTCATACCAGCGCAGCGAATAGCCTGCGGGATCAAAGGTCAGCATCTTTTCGGTAAAGGTGAAATAGGGCTCGGCGTTGAACGACAGCGGGATCACGACAAGGATCGGCGCGATCAGGAAGATAAAGATCAGCGTGCAGATCACCAGATAGGTGTAATGCCAGATCCGTTCCAGCGGTGAGGCGTAAGTGGGCAGTGCCATGGCGTGTTCCCCTCAGCCCAGTTTCAGACGGTCAATGCCGATCAGCCGGTCATACAGCCAATACAGCACCAGAATGGCCGCCAGCAGCATCGCGGCCAATGCCGCGGCCAGCGACCAGTTCGATTTTGTCATGTGAAAGCTGATCAGGTTCGAGATCAGCTGCCCATCCGCCCCGCCCACCAGCGCCGGCGTGATGTAATAGCCCACGGCAAGGATAAAGACCAACAGCGACCCTGCCGCAATGCCGGGCAGGGTCTGCGGCAGGTAAACCCGGCGGAATGTTGTCCAGCTGGTTGCGCCCAACGACCGGGCCGCCCGCGCATAAGACGGCGGGATCACCCGCATCACCGAATAGAGCGGCAGGATCATGAAGGGCAGCAGCACATGAGTCATCGCCACAATGGTGCCGGTCATGTTGTACATCATCGACAGGCGCGTCTCGTCACTTAGCACGCCCATCCAGACCAGCGCATCATTGACGATGCCTTGTTCCTGCAACAGCGCGATCCAGCTTGTCGTGCGCACCAGAAGCGATGTCCAGAACGGCAGCAGCACAAGGATCATCAGCAGCGATGCTTTCGACATCGGGAGCGTTGCCAGGAGATGCGCCACCGGAAAGGCCAAGAGCAGGCAGATCACCGTGATGATGGCCGAAACGATAAAGGTTTTGACAAAGAGATAGACGTAGATCCGTTCCTTGTCGGTGCCCGCTTGCCAGCCATTGTCGGTCAGCTTGCGGTCGGCGGCCACCCGGTAAAAGTCGGTCGTGTAATTCGTGGCCGCATCATGCATGCCGCGCCACAGCTTGGGCATGCCCCACTCCGGGTCCAGCGCCAGCAAGGCCTCTTTGTACGGGGGTTGCAGGTCCTTTGCGGCCCGCGCGCCGGCCTTGAACAGGCTGATCGTGCCCGGAACGGTATAGTTGATCCGGGTGCCCGCGATGCCGGTGTTTTTGTCGACCTGCATCTTGGCAAGGTCGGTTACCAAGGCCGCATAGGCTGCCTCGGGTGGGTTGGTATAATCGACGTCAGCATTTTCGGCAAACCACGCTACCAGTGTTGGCGCCGATTTTGAAAAGCCGTCATGTTCGACCGATCGCTTCAACATATAGCCGATCGGGATCAGAAAGGTCAGCAGTACAAAGATCAGCAGTGGCAGGACCAGCAAAAACGCCTTGCGCTTGGCCCGCGCCTGCGCCGCGATCAGCGCCTCGCGCAGCGGGCGGCCATCGGCCGTTTTCAACAGTTCAGTGGCGGCGACGGCCATGCCGGACTCCCTTTCTTGGACACCGGGCGCGACGGTGACGTCGCGCCCGGATTTCTTGGCCCGATGCAGGGGACCTGTGCCCCCCGCTCTTTGCGCGATTACTGCGCCAGCCAGGCCTGGAAGCGCTCGTTCAGTTCTGCGTCATGGTCGACCCAGAAGGTGGACGAGGTTTCCAGCGCGTTGCCCAGATTTTCCGGGGCGGTCGGCAGGTGTGGGGCCATGACGGTCTTGCCGTCCTTGAAGATCAGTTCTTCCTTCATCGACGATTTACGCGCCGGGCCGTAGGAAATCTGGGTCGCTTGCGCGCGCAGACCTTCGGTCGAGGTGGCGTATTTGATGAATTCCATCGCCAGATCTTTGTTCGGTGCGCCCTTCGGAACAACGTACATTTCGTTTTCATAGATCTGACCATCCCAGACGATCTGGAAGGGCTTGCCCTCGTTCACAACGGCGGCAAAGATACGGCCGTTATAGGCGGTGGACATGGCGACTTCGCCGTCAGCCAGCAGTTGCGGCGGCTGAGCGCCAGCTTCCCACCAGACCACTTCCGACTTGATGGTGTCGAGTTTGGCAAACGCGCGGTCCACACCTTCGGGCGTGTCCAGAACGGCGTAGACTTCGGCCGCCGGCACGCCATCACCCAGCAGGGCGAATTCCAGAACGGCTTTTGCGCCCTTCTTCAGGCCGCGCTTGCCCGGGAACTTTTCCAGATCAAAGAAATCTGCAGCGGTTTTCGGGCCTTCGGGGAACTTGGTGGTGTCATAGGCGAACACGTTCGACCAGATGTCGGTCGATACGCCGCACTCTGTCACGGCACCGGCCAGGAAGTCATCGGCAGCCGGGGTGCCATCGGCACCAGCAGGCAAGGCGGCCGCGTCGATCGGTTCCAGTACGCCTTCGTCGCACAGACGGATGGCGTCAGCGTATTCCACCGAGGCCACGTCAACGGTGACGTTGCCCGCTTCGACCATCGCCTTAATGGCTGGTGCGGGGTTGTCGCTGTCGGTCATGATCGCGGCGTTGCCGGTGGCGGCAGACCACGGCTTTACGTGTGCTTCGGTCTGGGCTTCGCCGTAAGCGCCGCCCCAAGACATCACCGTCACGTCAGCCTGTGCCGCAAAGGCAAGGCTGGACAGGGCGGTAGACAGGATCAGGATTTTTTTCATTCTGTAGTCTCCCTAGTTGCGTGTCGTCTTTTTTCCGTCCGGATGAATGGCCAAGGCCCCCCGGTTCAGACTGGGTCAAGTGCGCGGGCATCCTGCGGATGCCAGCCCACGTTGATCTTTTGACCCTCGGCCAGTTTGGTCTGGCCCAAGGTGTTGCGCATCTTGATCACAAAATCGTCCGATCCTGCCATCTTCAGACGCGCCCGCAGGATGTCGCCCATGTAGATGACCTCGATCACCTCGGCGCCAATGGTATGGGCGCCCACGGGCATCATCTCGGGCTTGAATTCAACCCGCTCAGGGCGGATCGACACAAGTGTTTTCTGCCCCTTTGCGGTCACATTCACGGGGGTTGCGTCGATCAACTCACCCGTGGCCAGACGCACCAGCGCCTTGTCGCCCGAAAGCTCTTCAATAACGCCCGGCAACTTGTTGTTTTCACCGATAAATCCAGCAACAAAGCTGTTATCGGGGCGTTCATACAAATCCGCGGGCGGGGCCAGCTGCTGGATCTTGCCATCGTTGAACACGGCAATGCGGTCTGACATCGTCAGCGCCTCGCCCTGATCATGGGTCACGTAAACCACGGTCACGCCAAGCCGTTCGTGCAGATGCTTGATTTCGAACTGCATATGTTCGCGCAACTGCTTGTCCAGCGCGCCCAAAGGTTCATCCATCAGCACCAGTTCGGGGTCAAACACCAAGGCACGTGCAAGGGCAATGCGCTGCTGCTGGCCGCCCGAAAGCTGGGCCGGGCGACGGTTGATAAAGGCCCCCATCTGCACCATGTCCAGCGCGCGCTTGACCTTGTCCTCACGCTCGGACTTGCCCATGCCACGCACTTCCAGCGGAAAGGACAGGTTCTCGCCCACGGTCATATGCGGGAACAGCGCATAGTTCTGGAACACCATGCCGATCCCACGCTTGTGGGGCGGCACCTGATTGATCGGGCGGCCCGCCAGACGAATTTCGCCATTGGTCGCCGTTTCAAACCCGGCCAGCATCATCAGGCAGGTCGTCTTGCCCGAACCCGACGGGCCAAGCATGGTCAGGAACTCGCCCTTCGCAATGCTCAGGTTCAGGTCTTTCACCACAAGGCTGACGCCGTCATAGCTCTTTTGAACGTGCTCGAAGGCAACGAATGCGTCCGTGTGGCTTACGCTCACCGCGCTTAACTCCCCGTATGGTCCGGCAGGTGTCCTGCGCTCGTTGGTTGGACTAAAGCCAATGCAGCAAAACAATGCAACCGACTTGTCATGTTTTTGGGCATCGCACGCCCGCCGCACGACAATCGGTCATTTTGCGCCGCTTTCGCCACCATATGCGGCATCGCCAACACCAGCAAATCAAGGGGTGGCGGGCCTGATTGTCTCCAATCAGGCCGCGCGCTCCATATTGCCCGCTTCTTGGGCAAACGGCAAAAGCGCACCCTCGGCAAAGGCTTGTGCCACCTCGGCCCCCGACAGTTTGCGCCGGATGCGCGGGCCGTAAAGTTCGGCCAGCGGCAACGGCGGGTGGCGCGGATCGCAGGTCATGCCGGATTGCTGCAAGATCGCCTGCGCCACCGCGGTTTGCGCAGGTTCTGTCAATGCAGACAGGGCGATACGGCCCGGATACAGGCTTTCCGCCGCCGCGCCATCGGCATTCAGCACGGCATGCTGCGGCAACAGCAGGTGGCAATACCGGATGCCCGGCACGCCACGCGCCACACGGAACCCGCCATGACCGAACTCGGCCAGATGCGCTGCCCGCACAAGCACCTCTTCGCCGCTATTCAGGCGCATCAGAACCGCATGCTGTGGTGAAAGCATAAGCACTTTGCGATTCCCCAGCGCGCCCTTGGCGATTCGCACCGGATAAAGGCCCGGACGCGCGGCCAGATCGTCGCGATCAAGACTGCGCCCGCCCGCCCACAGAATCGGCGCGGCCGTTCCATGCACGGTTTGCACCAGATCGCCTGCGCGCAAATCCTCGACCGCGCGCCAGCCCGTTGGCGTCAGGATAGGCGTGCCTTCGACAAAGCAGGGAATGCCCATGGCCGCCATGTTGCTTTTGCCCGAGGCGTCACTTTGCGAAACGCCCTCCAGCACAACGCTTTCGCCATTGGCAAAGGTCATCACGGCATGACCGGTACCATCGCCGTTGGTATCGGTGACGGTGACATCGCGCCATGTCAGCGGATCACCGTTTGCGTTGGTCAGACCCGTCACGTCAAACTGGTCAACGGTCCGGCCGCCGATGCGGGTCATGTCAAAGTCGTTGACCGTATCGGCCCCGCTGCCGACTTCGAACGCAAAGACATCTTGCCCGTCGTTGCCGCTGAGCGAGTCGTTGCCCGCACCACCGGTCATCGTATCGGCGCCGTCACCCCCATCCAGAATGTCGTCGCCCGCATCACCCGCGATGATGTCATTGTCATCGCCGCCATACAGGCTGTCGGTCCCGTCACCGCCAAAAATGGCATCGTCCGCAAGGCCGCCATAGACCTGATCGTCGCCCGCGCCGCCAAACACGGCATCGGCGCCATCACCACCCTCGATGCTGTCATGGCCGTCGTCGCCGAACATCTCGTTGCTGTCGGCCGTGCCCAAGATCGTATCGTCGCCCGCACCGCCGAACAGCGTGTCAGCACCGGAGGAGCCGCCGGTCAGCGAGTCATTGCCATCGCCGCCCGACAGGTCGTCAGCCCCGTCGCCGCCATCCAGCGTGTCATTTCCAGCGCCGCCCTGCAGCGTGTCATCGCCGGTGCCGCCAAAGATCGCGTCGTTGCCGCCATCGCCGCGCAGCAGGTCGTCCTCGCCCTCGCCGATCAGCGTGTCGTCGCCGTCGCCGCCGTCCAGCGTGTCCATGCCCGCGCCGCCGAAAATGGCGTCACTGGTCGCATGGCCGCCGCCCCAATCGGTGCCGTCATGCGCGATGATGAGGGTTTGTGAGCCGTTGTCCGGCCCTTGCAGCGTGGTGTTGGTGCCGTCATCGCCGGTGACGATCTGGAACACCGTGCCGCCAAAGTCGGCCTGTTCAAAGCCGCTCAGCGTATCGGTGCCATCACGGCCATCGACAAGGTCGATGACGATCAGCTCGCCATTCGGGCCATAGTCAAAGCGGTATTCCTCGACCGGGCCAGTAAACCGCGCCCGGTCGGTGCCATCACCGGCTGCCAGCACGTCATTGCCTTCGCTGCCCTGCAGCGTGTCGTCGCCCGTGCCGCCGTAAAGGGAATCATTGCCCTCACCGGCGATCAGCTCATCCTGCCCCACATCACCGGAAAGCTGATCATCCCCCACACCGCCGCGCAGCGTATCGGTGCCATCCCCGCCAAAAAGCGTATCGTTGCCCGCGTCACCCTTGACCGAGTCATCGCCAAGGCCGCCGGAAGCCACATCGGCCCCGTCGCCGCCCGCCAGCGTATCGTTGCCGCTGCCGCCCGTCAGGCTGTCGTTATCCAGCCCGCCAACAAGGCTGTCGTTGTCATCCCCGCCATCCAGTGAGTCTGCGCCGTCTCCACCCAGAAGCGTGTCATTGCCCGTACCGCCATAGATGTCGTCGGCCCCGCCATCGCCGCGCAGCAGGTCGCCGTCGCCTTCGCCGATCAGCGTATCGTTGCCATCGCCGCCATCCAGCGTATCAACCCCCGCGCCGCCAAAAATGGCGTCACTGGTCGCGTGCCCGCCGCCCCAGTCGGTGCCGTCATGCGCGATAATGAGGGTTTGTGAGCCGTTGTCCGGCCCTTGCAGCGTGGTGTTGGTGCCGTCATCACCGGTGACGATCTGGAACACCGTGCCGCCGAAATCGGCCTGTTCGAACCCGGTCAGGGTGTCGGTGCCATCACGGCCATCGACAAGGTCGATGACGATCAGTTCGCCATTCGGGCCATAGTCAAAGCGGTATTCCTCGACCGGCCCCGAGAAGGTCGCGCGATCGGTGCCATCACCCGCAGCCAAGGCATCATCGCCCGCGCCGCCCTGCAACGTGTCGTCGCCCGTGCCGCCATAGATGTCGTCGGCCCCGCCATCGCCGCGCAACAGGTCGCCGTCGCCTTCGCCGACCAGCGTATCGTTGCCATCGCCGCCATCCAACGTGTCCACGCCCGCGCCGCCGAAAATGGCGTCGCTGGTTGCGTGGCCGCCACCCCAATCGGTGCCGTCATGCGCGATGATCAGCGTTTGCGTGCCGTTGTCCGGCCCTTGCAGCGTGGTGTTGGTGCCGTCATCGCCAGTCACGATCTGGAACACCGTGCCGCCGAAATCGGCCTGTTCAAAGCCGGTCAGAGTATCGGTGCCATCACGGCCATCGACAAGGTCGATGACGATCAGTTCGCCATTCGGGCCATAGTCAAAGCGGTATTCCTCGACCGGGCCGCTGAATTGCACCCGGTCGGTGCCATCGTCCGCCGAGAGTACGTCATTGCCCGCCCCCCCGGACAGGGTATCATCGCCGCTGCCACCATAAAGCTCATCGGCGCCGTCGCCCCCAAGCACAACGTCAGCCGCACCGCCGCCATAGAGGAGGTCAGTGCCCGCCCCGCCGTCAATGCTGTCGGCATCGCCAAGGCCAAATACCTCGTCGCTGCCATCCCCACCGTAGACGGTCTTGGACCCGCCGCTGAACATGTCAAAAGCATCGATGGTGTCGTTGCCCGTGCCGCCATAAACCGTGTCGGTGCCATCGTCGAAGTTAAGCACGTCATCGCCCGCGCCGCCCTCAAGCAGGTCGTTGCCAGACCCGCCGCGCAGCACATCGTCGCCGTCACCACCCGACAGGGTGTCATTGTCCGCGCCGCCCGTGACATAGTCGTTGCCCGAACCGCCGGTGATGCTGTCGTTGCCCGCCCCGCCAAAGATCATGGTGCCGTTGGTGGTGGCCGATGCATCAAAGGTATCGGCGTATTGCGACCCTTCGACCTGTTCGATGTCGTTGAAGGTGCTGGTACCGCCGCCCGCCGTGGCCGTGCCGGCTTCATTGCCGGTCCAGATCACGGTGCCGCCGGTGCCACCGCTGGCATCGGTAAAGGTCAGGACATCGGTTTCCTGCCCAGTGCTGCCGCCATCAATGACATGCGACCCGGTGGAATTGCCCAAGTAGAAGGTGTCGTAGTTGTCGCCGCCAAAGGCGCTGTCCGACCCGCCCTGCAAATAAATGCGGTCCTGACCTTCGGCCCCATAAGCCGCGTCATTGCCCGCGCCGCCCAGCAGCGTGTCATCGCCAAGGCCGCCAAAGACCGTGTCATTGCCTGCACCCGCCGTGACCGAGTCATTTCCGGCACCGGCAGAGATGATGTCATTGTCACCGTCCACGCCATCGACCGCATCACCTTCGGCATCGACAAAGCCAGCGCCAATCGTCTCGTTGCCCGAAGTGCCGTCAACCGCGCCCGTGTATCGGATGCTTTCGATCTGCGAGAAGGTCAGCGTGCCGCCGCCCGAGGCACTGGTGAATGTGACCGTGCCCGCCTCGTTCGTGCCGCCGCCATAGGTGATGCTTTGCACATCGGCCCAGTTCAGCATCAGCACGTCGCTGTCGGTGCCACCCTCGCCGCCCACGACCACGTCGCCCGCGCCGCCAACGATCGTGTCGGCATCATTGCCGCCCGAAAGGGTATCCGCCCCGGTGCCGCCATCCAGACGGTCCGCCCCTGCCCCGCCATCCAGCGAGTCGTTGCCAAGCCCACCAGAAACGCTGTCGTTTCCGGCGCCGCTGGACAGCACGTTGTTTGCACCATCGCCGATGATGGTGTCATTGCCGCCGCCGGTGGTGATGTTTTCGATGCCGGTGTAGACCTGTCCGCCAGCGTTCCAGTCAACCACGTTGCCAAGAGTCATATCGACGGAAAGCGCGCGATTGTCTGCGGGCAGCAGTTCCAGCGTATCAGTGCCGTCGCCGCCCTGAATGGTGTCGTCGCCGTTGAAGCTGCCGCCAACGCGGATCGTGTCGTTGCCCGCTCCGCCCGAAAGCAGATTCTGCGCGGCAGTGGTGTCTGTGCTATCACTGATCAGCAGGTCGTTGCCATCGCCGCCATAGAGGGAATCAGAGCCGACGCCACCGTTCAGCGTGTCATCATTGGCGCCGCCATCCAGAATATCCGCGCCACTTCCACCCGTGACACTGTCATTGCCCGCCCCCGCCGAAAGGGTCATCCCGCCGGTATCGGCGGCGGCATTAATGATATCGGCCTGCGCCGTGCCGGTGATCGCTTCGATCTCGGTAAAGGTCAGCGTCTGGCCGTTGCTGGTGGCGGTTCCGGCCCCGGTCCCGCTCAGGGTGATGGTGGCCCCGACAGAGGGCACCGACGACAGGTCCAGCGTATCGAAATCGTCGCCCGTGCTGCCGCCGTCAACCAGATCGCCCGCCCCGGCCACCAGGACATCGCGCCCAGCCCCGCCGTATAGCGAATCCGCCCCGCCATCCAGATCAACCCGCGACATGATCGTGTCGTTGCCATCGCCGCCATAGGCGATGTCATTGGCCGCATCGGCCGTGGTCAGATCCAGCGTGTCATTATCGGCGCCGCCATCCAGCGTGTCTGCGCCCATGCCACCATGCAGGCTGTCCGCGCCATCGCCGCCCGCAAGGCTGTCATTGGCGCCACCGCCGGACAGCGTATCCGCCCCGGCCCCGCCAAAGATTGTGTCGTTGCCATCGCCACCATCCAGCGACGATGCCCCATCCATGTCCGAGATGTAATCGTTGCCCGCACCGCCAAAGGCGCTGTCATCGCCCGATCCGGTCAGCAACCAGTCTGCGCCATCGCCACCATACAAGATGTCGTTGCCGCCATCGCCGTTCAGCGTGTCATCGCCAAGGTTGCCGGTCAGCGTGTCGTTGCCGTCGCCCGCCATCATGCCGTCGTTGCCGCTGCCGCCGGTCAGGCTGTCATTGCCCAGCCCGCCGCGCAGCACGATGGCGGTAGTTGCCGCGGTCGCATCAATCGTGTCGTTGCCGCTGCCGCCCGAGACATCCTCGATCTGGCTGAACGTGCCCGATCCGCCGCCTGCATAGGTATAGCTGCCCGCTTCGGCCCCGGTGAAGGTCACGCTGACGGGGGATGCGCCGGTAAAGGTCAGGTAATCGTAATCCTGCCCGCCTTCACCGCCCACGATGCTGTCGATGCCATCGCCCTGCGCGATGCGGAATTCGTCGCTGTCATCGCCACCCGAAAGAGTGTCATTGCCGGTGCCGCCCGTCAGAAGGTCGCTGCCGGTGCCACCAAACAAACTATCGTTGCCATTGGCACTTGTGATCGTATCGTTGCCGGCATCGCCATAAAGCGCGTCTGTATAAGACGGATCTTCGTTCAGGTTCGAAATGACATCTGCGCCATCGCCACCGTAAACCGTGTCAAAGGATTGCTGCACGGTAATGGTGTCATTTCCCAGATCCCCATAGATCAGGTCATTGTCAGCCGGGTTCCTCCCGCTTCCGACGAACACGTCGTTGCCATCGCCGAGCGAGACTGTATCGGCACCACCTGTCAGCAAGGGGTTGGCCGGGTCGTTCTCGTCGGTCACCCAATCATTACCTGCGCCGCCAAGCAGGCTGTCAGAGCCAGCACCACCGCGCAGCGTGTCGTTGTCATTGCCGCCATTGATGGTGTCATTGCCCGACCCGCCATCCAGACTGTCGGTTCCGGCCGCCCCCAGAATGCTGTCGTTGCCCGATCCGCCCGCGACCGTGTCATTGCCGGTGCCGCCGATGAAGTTGATGCCGGTCGACGTGCCCGTCCACTGCCAGCTTTCGCCAAGGCTGCCGGCGCGGATTTCCTCGACCTCGAAGAAATTGATGGTGCCGCTGACAGGCCCGGTTACGGCGGTGAAATCCAGCACGTCATAGCCGGTGCCACCATAGACCGTGTCGATGCCGTAATCGTTGGAAAAGATGAACAGGTCGTTGTCGTCTTGCCCGTACAGCGCGTCATTGCCCGCGCCACCAACCAGCGTGTCCTGACCCAGACCCGCCCAGATCGTGTCATCGCCCGCATCGCCCGACAGCGACGAATTTCCGGTCGGATCGACGCTGCCCGAATGATCGTCGATATAGTCGTTGCCATCGCCACCAAAGACTGTGTCGTCACCGCCGCCATGCCAGATCGTATCGAGCCCGGCACCCCCATAGATCAGCGTATTGCCCATCTCATAGGTGACGAACACATCGTCGATCGCATCGTTGCCATCGCCACCAAAAACGGTGTCGTTGCCGGTGCCAAACTGGATGTTGTCGTTGCCGCCATCACCAAACAGCGAGTCGTTGCCCGTGCCGCCCAAAATGGCGTCATCACCCAGACCACCATAGATGGTGTCGCTGTCGGCATCGCCCTCGATCGAGTCATTGCCATCATCGCCTGACAACAGATCTGTCCCGTCGCCGCCCGTGATCGTGTCCGCGCCAAGCCCGCCCGAGAAGGTGTCGTTGCCGCTGGTGCCCGCAACCTCGGTCACCACGGTGAAATTCGACAGCGCCACATCGTCGCTGCCCACCGCATTGGTAAAGAAAGTCAGCGTGCCCGAATCCGGAACGGATGTGGGCAGCGTGATCATGATGTTCGTGGTCGCGCCGCTATAAGCGTTCGTTTCGCCAACCAACGTCAGCGGCCCGCTGGCGCCGTTGGAATAGGTGATCGTCGCTTGCGTGCCGTCACCGTTCGGCGTGGTGATTGTGGCATAGGTGACGCCGTTAATCCGCACCTCGACCGTTGTCGAACCTGCGGTTGACGCAGGCGTCGGATCGCTCCATGCCAGATCGAACGAAATCCGTGCGCCGCCCGTCCCCGGACCGTTCTGCAACCCAGTCAGCGTTGCCGTATGGGTCAGCGTGCCGGTGCCCGTGGCATCAAACAGATAGACACTGCCGCTAAAAAGGCCGTTGCCGGTTTCGGTCCATCCGGTATTGCCGCCGCTAAAGCTGCCGTTGGTCAGTTGCTGCGTGTTGGATGTGGCCTGCCGTCCGTCGATGATGTCATCGCCATCACCACCCGTCACGCTGTCGTCGCCACTGCCGCCAATGATCGAATCGTTGCCGCCGTCACCTTGCACCGTGTCGGACCCGGCCCCGCCAGACAGCGTATCGTTGCCCTCGCCGCCATACAGCCAGTTTGCACCGCCGCCGCCCACAACCATGTCGGCGCCGCCATAGGCATAAAGGCCCATACCATTGGTATCGAGGCTGCCATCCAGCGTATCGGCGTATTCGGTGCCGCCGATGGCTTCCATCTGGGTAAAGTTGCCATAGCCTGCGGTGCCGACAAAATCATAGGTGCCGACGTCGGTTCCCGTAAAGGTAACCGTCACCCCCTGTGTGCCGATCCAGTTTGCGAAATAGATGCTGTCCCAGTTCGCGCCGCCTTCGATGTAGTCATACTGGTGGTCGTCGGTGACGCTGAAGGCATCGTTGCCATCACCGCCATAGATGCTGTCGCTGCCTTCGCCAGCCGACAGCGTGTCATCCCCGGTGCCGCCATAGACCATGTCGTCATTGCCGCCCGAGATGATGTAGTCGTTGCCGACGCCACCAAAGATCGTGTCGTTACCACCGTCGTCGTTGAAGTTGCCAAAGCTGTCGTTGCCGTCGCCCATCTCGACGTAGTCGTTGCCCAGACCGCCGAACGCGGTGTCATTGCCGACCGCGCCATAGATCGAGTCGTTGTCGTTGCCGCCATAGATCAGGTCATTGCCCAGCTCGCCCCGGATCTGGTCAGCCCCGTCGCCACCGCTCAGAGTGTCGTTGAAGGTAGGGTCAACCGTATAGGTCGATGTGGCAGGCCCCAGCACAATATCGACAATATTCGTCGTGCCACCCTCATAGATGGCAAAGTTCTGGTTCTCCCAGGTTGACACAACAGATGTCGCCCCTGCCGCGACTGTGGTTATCAACACAGGGGTGCCGGATGTGTTGATCCAGTAGATATCGACCGGGGTCGTGCTGCTGTTGACCACCGTCCAAGACGCCGCCGCCCCATTCGCGCCCGAAGGAACGTTGGTCAACGGAATCCCGACGATATAGTCACCATGAACCACATCGTTCCCGGTGCCGCCGACCAGCGAGTCTGCGCCCGTCGCACCAAAGATCGAGTCGGCATCCGCGCCGCCGTCAATGGTGTCACTGCCAGCGCCGCCGCTCAGCAGGTCAATCCCGTTGCCGCCAAAAATCAGATCGGTCCCGGTGCCGCCGTCCAGCGTGTCGTTGCCGTCCTGACCGTTCAGGGTGTCGTTGCCCGTCCCGCCATAGGCAAGGTCATTGCCCGCGCCCATGGAAATCGAGTCGTTGCCGTCTTGTCCCCACGCCCAGTCGTCCCCGGCGTTCCCGGCCTGAATCGTGTCGTTCCCGGCACCGCCATAGAAATCATCATAGGTGTCGTCCGCGCCGACAAGGCTGTCATTGCCGTCACCTCCATAGAAAATGTCATAGCCACTGCCGCCGATCAGCGTGTCATTGCCGGCGTTGCCGTCCAGCGTGTCACTGCCCGCGCCACCGTCGACAAGGTCGGCGTCGTCGTTGCCCTGAAGGGAGTCTTCGTTGTTGCCGCCATAGATCGTGTCTAGGCCGGCCCCACCAAACACAACATCTTGGCCGTCCCCGGCAAAAACGGTGTCGTTTCCGGCGTTCGCGTTAACGGTATCGTTGCCAAAACCAGCATAAAAATCATCAGCCGACGTGGTGCCGGTCTGCGAGTCGTTGAATATGGTACCGTTATACGTCGCCATCCTGCGCCCACCACATATCCGGCGGACATCAGTCGTCTGGCCAATCAGATTGGCCTGCCCCAACGACAGAGTCCGCCCCCATTCAGGGAAACCAGCCCCGCCATTTCGGCAGACCTGCTTATCCTAAAACGGATCGGCTAAGACTGAGTTAAGGACAGAAAGATGAACCCGTGCGTTTTCCAGCGGTATGGCGTTCTTTCGGATGTATCGCTTGCCGCCCAACGCGAAAGGGGCGCCCGCTTTCGCAGGACGCCCCTTGATCGACGACCCAAAGTCGTGGTGCGGATGAAAAGACTCGAACTTTCACTCCGGTTAAGGAACAGCGACCTCAACGCTGCGCGTCTACCAATTCCGCCACATCCGCATGTCACGCCTTGGATGGCGGGCTTTTAGCGAAGCCGACCGGCGAAGGAAAGGGGGATTTTTCGGCCCCCCTTGCCGCCGGACCATTCCACAGCGGCCGGGGTCACTGCCCCAGCAGCAGGAACGGCAGCCGCGCCGCCGACATCACGGCCCGCGCGCCCGCTGCGGCCTGTGCCGACGCGGCCGGATCCGCCGCTGCGACAGCGGCAGCCGGGGCCGTCACCGCGGGCAGCACGGCGGGTGCTGCGGCCACCTCTTGCGGCACCGCCTCGGACGGGGCCGGGGCCGCAGGATCAGCAATCGCGAACTGCGGCAGCGACACCGCCAAGGGGGCCAACTCTCCGGCGCGCCCGGCAATGGTGAAGGCCGCCTTGCGAATCACATCCGGGCGGTCTGTCAGACCCGGCGCAAACACGGCCTTGCCCCCGCCCATCGCATCCAGCCCCATCTGATACCAGTCCAGTGCCAGATCGGGCCGCACCGTCGCGCCAAAGCCCTGGCTCAGGTGATGGCCCAGCAATTCGCTGTAACCCGCCTCGCCCAAAGCTGTCAGCAGCAGGGCCGAGCCGACGGCAACATCCATCGCATCGGTCGTATAGCCAACGCCAAGGCAAACCTTTGCTGTGCCCGCCAGTTGCGCCGGTGACATGCCGGATGTCCCGACAAATCCCTGCACTGCCGTCACCACAGCATCGCGCGGCTGTTCGGACAGGGCCGCGACATGGCTGGCCAGAACCGGACCAAAGGCCGCGCATTGCTGGGCAATCTGTTCGGGGGTAAACCCGGCCACCTTGGCCGCCAGTTCCTCGCCCGTCGCCATGGCATAGGTCCGCGCAAGGCAGAACTGCTCGCCCAACGCAAAGGTGGCATCGGTCATGGTGGCCGCCGTCACATAGCCGCCGTTGGTATTGGTCATCAGGCTGATCTTGTTGCAATGGCTGGCCAGCGACACCGTCGCCACGCCTGTCCCCATGAACGAGGGCAAGGCCGGCTCGGCCGCCACCGTTTCGGCCGGCGCGGCCTCGGGCATCAGGGCGGGCAGTGCCGCAACCGTGCCAGCCGCCGCAGCCACAGCGCCGCCGCGCGTGGGGGCCGGGGCCAGGGGCGCGGGCGTCACCACCAGTTGCGGCTGCGGCGCCGTGGCCACCGGCGCCACCAACTGCGGCATCACCGGCTGCACCGGCTGCGCCACGGTCACACCAGCCATTTCGTCGCGCTGCACCAGCAGCATGCCCTTCATCCCCAAGGGATGCGTCGCCACCGTCTGCGCAACCACCGGCCCCCCGGCCACCGCACGGTGATAGGTGGTGACCAGCAAGGTGCGCTCATAATCTGTCAACTGCCCCGTCGGCGGATAGCCGATGGTGGCCTGATACGCCGAAATCGCGGCCCGGCTTTTTGGCCCGATCGCACCATCCGGCGTGCCAACCGGAAAGCCGAACATGTTCAGCGCCGTCTGCACTTCGCGGTTCTGTTCGCGCTGTGCCGATGAAATGCCCGGTGACTTCGATTTGGTCGACCGCCGCTGCGTCGTGCCCTGTGAGCGGCGCTTTTGCTGATCCTTGGCGATGGCATGGCCGATCAGGCCACCGATCAGCGCCCCGGCAATCGCATCGCCCGCATCGGCCTGCGCGGGCTGGGCGGGGGCAAACGAAAGGCTGGCAATGATGCCGACTGTTGCAATTGCTTTCAATTTCATCACAAGTCTCCTGCGGGTGGAGGGCATAAAATACAACCGCAGCCTAACACGAACCCGTGACTTGACCAGTGGCAAATTCCTGACCAAAGGCCGCAAACCATGCCCGAATGGCGCCATCTTCCCGGTCTGTCCGACTATCGCGCCACCTTGGCCGCGATGGAGGACCGTGCGGCCGCCATCGCCGCAGGCACCGCGGACGAGGCGATCTGGCTCTTGGAGCATCCGCCCCTTTACACCGCAGGCACCAGCGCCAAGGCCCAGGATCTGACCCAGCCAGACCGCTTTCCCGTGTTCGACGTGGGGCGTGGCGGGCAATACACCTATCACGGGCCGGGCCAGCGGGTGATCTACTGCATGCTGAACGTCGGCGCACGGGGCCGCGACGTGCATTGCTTTGTGCGCGCCATGGAAAACTGGGCCATCGCCGCCTTGGCCGAATTCAACGTGCGCGGCGAAATCCGCCCCGGCCGTGTCGGCGTCTGGGTCGTGCGCCCCGACCGCCCCGCCAATGCCGACGGCACCCCGGCCGAGGACAAGATCGCCGCCATCGGCGTCAAGCTGCGCCGCTGGGTCAGCTTTCACGGCATCTCGATCAACGTGGAACCGGACCTGTCGCATTTTTCCGGCATTGTGCCCTGCGGCATCCGCGACCATGGCGTGACCAGCCTTGTCGACCTCGGCCTTCCGGTCACACTCGCCGATCTGGACGCCGCCCTTATGGCGACCTTCCCGCGCTTTTTCCCCGATGGCGGACTTGCCCCCAGCGGCATCGATAGCCCCACCTGCGCGGTCTGATCCATGCGACCTTTCTCCAGCTTGCACCGCAGGCCATGACGCGGCATCACCCGTGGGGTTTCGCAATTGCCACAGGACAGAGTCATGAAATACGCCCTGATCGCCATCGCCACGCTTCTGGCCGCCCCGGCTTTTGCCGGTGACGCCGCTGTGGGCGAGGCCGAGTTCAAAAAGTGCAAAGCCTGCCATGCCATCATCGATGATGCGGGCACCGAGATTCAAAAGGGCGGCAAGACCGCGCCGAACCTTTACGGCGTGATCGGGCGGCAGATCGGTGCGCTGGAAGGTTACGCCTATGGCGACGATCTGGTGGCCGCAGGCAAGGATGGCCGGGTGTGGGACGAGGCATCCTTGGCCGAATACATCGCCGACCCGACCGCATGGCTAAGGGCCAACACGGGCAACGACAAGGCCAAGTCGAAGATGAGCTTCAAGCTGAAAAGCAAAGGGGCAGACGTGGCGGCCTATCTCGCCTCCGTCAAACCGGCGCAGTGAACCGTTGCGCAGGGGGCCTGCCCCCCTGCACACGCGCTCAGGTCAGGCTCAGCCCCCGCGCGGCCAACCCTTTTGTCACGCTGCCATCGGCGGGCACCAGCGGGATCAGGCAGGCCTGCACGGCATGGTAAAGGTCAGGCCGGCCATGAAACACCCGTGACAGGGGTGCCAGGTCCGGCCCCAGTTCCGGAAACCAGCCGCCATTCTGGCGGTCAATCAGGTGGGCATCGGCAAAGCCCCAGATGCGCCGATACCAGTCCTCATAGCGCGCATCACCCGTCACCGCGCCAAGGCAGGCCGCCGCCCCGATTCCTTCGGCACAGGGCCACCAGAACCGGTCGGCCTGATCGGGCTTGTCGTCCCAGCCCAGCGTATAGAAGAACCCACCCGCAGCCTTGTCCCAGCCGATCTGCACCGTTTTCAGGAACAGCTCCTGCGCGGCCTCCAGCATCCAGCCATGTTGCCGCCTACCCAGTTCCCACAACTGCAACAGCAGGCGCGACCATTCCAGCGCATGCCCCGGCGTGGTGCCACGCGGGCGGAACATCGGGTCCCCGGCATAGTCGCGGTCCACGTTCCACTGGCTGTCAAAATGCTCGGCCACGCGCCAGTTTTCGGCGCGGGCATGGCAGTTGATGATTAGGTTTGCGATGCTTTCGGCCATCGCCAGATAATCCGCCCGCCCCGTCGCCTCAAACGCCGCCATCAGCGCCTCGGTCAGGTGCATGTTGGAATTCTGGCCGCGATAATCGCCCAAAGGCGACCAGTCAGCGGCATATTCCTCGGTCGTGGCCCCGGCCTTTGCGTCCCAGAACCGGGTCAGCAACACCTCGGTGATATCGCCCAGCAACCGGTCGGCATCGGGGTGGCCCACCACCTTGGCCGAGGACGCGGCCAGCAACACAAAAGCATGACCATAAGCCTGCTTGGTCGGATTGGTGGTGCCGCTGTCATCCACGCCCCAGACATACCCGCCATGGCGCACATCGCGAAAGCGCCCCCAGATCTGCCTCATCCCCTGATCGACAAACCTGTCCGCCCCCGGCAGACCCAACAGATGCGCGATGGCAAAGCAATGCACCATCCGCGTGCATTCATGGATCTGCTGCTCCGGCCCATCATGCCCGGCCTGCGGCGGGTTGGGTGTTCCGTCATCCGACAGCGTGTAAAACCCGCCCTTGGGGTTCAGCGCATTGCGCTGGAAAAACCCGAACAGGTCCTGCGCCTGCCCCAGCAACCAAAGCCGGTGCGCCGGGCGCGCCACGAACCGCGTGCCGCTGCCGCCAACCCAACCCCCGCCGAAATGCCCCATGCCCGCCTCCCCTGACTGCCCGCCGTTGTGCCGACTTTTGCCGCATCCGCAGCCGTCTGGCCAGCCCGCACGGCGCTTCCTCCACAGCTTTCGGGCCAAACGCCACCCGAACAGGCCCCGCCTCACCCCGTATCGCATGGCCCGGATGCAAGACCCTGCGACGTTTGCGCTTGATCTGGATCAATTTCCGCCGTTGCCCCTTTGTCCTCACTGGGCTATTTCCATAGCCATCGCCCCGACTCCGTTCTGCGGAGACCGGAGGAAAAGGGAACATACCGGGTGGCAAACCACCTGGCGGCAACAAGAAAAACGGGAGACGCCAATGGCGGACGCAGCCATCCATGGCCACGACCACGACCAGCGTGGGTTCTTTACCCGCTGGTTCATGTCGACGAACCACAAAGATATCGGGATCCTTTACCTCTTTACCGGGGGTTTTGTCGGCCTGATCTCGGTCATCTTTACCGTCTACATGCGGATGGAACTGATGGAACCGGGCGTGCAGTATATGTGCGCCGAAGGGGCCCGTCTGGTGGCCACCACCACCGACCAGTGCACGCCCAACGGCCACTTGTGGAACGTGCTGATCACCGGCCACGGCATCCTGATGATGTTCTTCGTGGTCATCCCGGCGCTGTTCGGCGGTTTTGGCAACTATTTCATGCCGTTGCAGATCGGCGCGCCGGATATGGCGTTCCCGCGGATGAACAACCTGTCCTACTGGATGTTCGTTGCCGGAACCTCGCTCGCCATCGCGTCGGTGTTCTCGCCGGGCGGCAATGACCAGTTGGGCTCGGGCGTAGGCTGGGTGCTGTATCCGCCGCTGTCGACCACCGAGGGCGGCTATTCGATGGACCTTGCAATCTTCGCCGTGCACCTGTCGGGTGCCTCGTCGATTCTTGGCGCCATCAACATGATCACCACCTTCCTGAACATGCGCGCGCCGGGCATGACGATGCACAAGGTGCCGCTGTTCGCATGGTCGATCTTTGTCACCTCGTGGCTGATCCTGCTGGCCCTGCCGGTTCTGGCGGGCGCCATCACCATGCTGCTGACCGACCGCAACTTCGGGACCACCTTCTTTGATCCCTCGGGCGGCGGCGACCCGATCCTCTATCAGCACATCCTGTGGTTCTTCGGCCACCCCGAGGTGTACATCATCGTGCTGCCCGCCTTCGGCATCATCAGCCAGGTGATCGCGACCTTCTCGAAAAAGCCGATCTTCGGCTATCTGCCGATGGTCTATGCGATGGTTGCCATCGGTGTTCTGGGCTTTGTCGTCTGGGCGCACCACATGTACACCGTCGGCATGTCGCTGACCCAGCAGTCCTACTTCATGCTGGCCACCATGGTCATCGCGGTGCCCACCGGCATCAAGATCTTCTCGTGGATTGCCACCATGTGGGGCGGCTCGATCGAGTTGAAAACCCCGATGCTCTGGGCCTTCGGCTTCCTGTTCCTGTTCACCGTCGGTGGTGTGACCGGCATCGTGCTGTCGCAGGCCGGTGTCGACCGCGCCTATCACGACACCTACTATGTCGTGGCGCACTTCCACTATGTTATGTCTCTGGGTGCCGTGTTCGGCATCTTCGCGGGCATCTACTTCTGGATCGGCAAGATGTCGGGCCGGCAGTATCCGGAATGGGCAGGCAAGCTGCACTTCTGGATGATGTTCATCGGCTCGAACCTGACCTTCTTCCCGCAGCACTTCCTTGGTCGTCAGGGCATGCCGCGCCGCTACATCGACTATCCGGAGGCGTTCGCCTACTGGAACTGGTTCTCGTCGATCGGTGCTTTCCTGTCCTTCGCGTCGTTCATCTTCTTCCTCGGGATCATCTTCTACACGCTGCGTTTCGGCGCCCGCGTGACCGAGAACAACTACTGGAACGAATACGCCGACACGCTGGAATGGACCCTGCCTTCGCCCCCGCCGGAACACACGTTTGAGCAACTGCCCAAACAGTCCGACTGGGACAAGGGCCACGCCCACTGAAAATGACCGAAAGGTCGCACTATACGGAAATGGCTCCCTCCCGGGGGCCATTTTCATTTTCAGATCAGAGTCTCAGGGGCAGCAAGGGCGCGTTGACCTCTCGGCCTGCTCCGTTCAACTTCGTCTGCCGCAACTGGTCCCTGCATTGAAAAATCGTCGCTTGCGGAAATCTCCCCGGGCGGCCCGGGCTGACGGCAACGGTCGTGCAAGTCAGGGTGGACGCGCGCACAGCCCGCGCCAAAGCGTCTTCAAATCTTATTGCTCCCGCCATGATCACGTCACGACGGCGTTGCGTCCTCCGGGCCAGCATCGGGTCTCGCAACCCGCACAAAAGGACCGCACCATGCCCAAAGATCGCGACGTTGAAGTCACCCACGATGTGTCCGCCTTTGTTGCCGAACTTCGTCGTCTTGCTGACGCTCTGGAATCCGGCAGCGCCTTCAGCATCCATATCGAGGGCGAAGAGGTCATGATCCCGCAGGATGCCGTGATGTCGATCGCGCATGAGCGCGAAGATGGCGAGATTGAGCTCGAGTTTCAGCTGACCTGGTCCGAAGCCGAAAGCGAAGACGACGAGGAAGATGAAGGCGACGACGACGAAGATGGTGACGACGACGAAGACGTGACCGAAGGCGACGAACCCAAGGCTTCCGACGAAGCCGTCGCTGAGAAAGCCTGATCCAGACCAGGTGTTAATGGGCCAAAAGGCCAAGGCGTCCTCGTGCATTGGTTCATTCTGTCCTGCTTTCCCGGACACCCACAAGCCACGACCCTTGGAAGGCTTGTCGGCATGGGCTTTTCCGGTTGCCGGACCGCCGCCTTCGGCTGCGACCCACACCAAACACCATGGGCCCCGGTATGCGCCGGGGCCCTTTCATCTGGGCCGCGATGCATCGCCGGTCTCCTTGTCTCGGGCGATGTGCGCAGCATTCCTTGCCGGTTTCGCGTTTCGGATAGTCCGCCCCATGCCTTGCGCGCATAAGTTGTTCGTGGACCGGGGGCTTGCCCCGCCATATCAACCCGCACAAAGCAAGGTGTCACGATGGGCCCCAGATCAACCCCCCGCTTTATTGCCGCAGCAACGCTTGCCATTCTGATGGCCTCGCCCGCTGCCGCCAAGATCGTCGCCGAAGGCAAACTCGCGCAGTATTGCGGCGAAGAGGCTGCGGTCAAGCTGAACACCTCGGTCGGCGACCTGATCCTGCTGCCGGTCGAAAAATCGCATGGCAAGTTCTACGTCTATGGCCAG
Organism: Rhodobacter sp.; assembly: GCA_027484145.1. Taxonomy (GTDB): domain Bacteria; phylum Pseudomonadota; class Alphaproteobacteria; order Rhodobacterales; family Rhodobacteraceae; genus Pseudotabrizicola. Next base: position 17,829 of record JAIXUH010000030.1, on the reverse strand, counting down.
ACCGACGAGCCGTCGCCGATCTTGTTCAACTGCACCTTTGACGGCAAGAAAAAGTTCCTCGGGATCGATGTTCAGGGCGACCATGACCATGGCGACCACGCCGACCAAGGTGCGCCCAAGACTGCCATCAACAAGTGCCTCCAAATCTTGGGTGCGCCTGCCAAGGTTGAAAAGGTCAGCGATTTCGGCAACGGTTATTACGAGATCATCATGAAGGAAAAGACCGGCGCGCGCCGCGTGGCCTGTACAGTGCCCGCCGACGGGTCCGAAATTTCGGATTGGGTCGAAATGAACTGACAAGGCGCCGCCGTTGCCCCGCGACGGCGGCCTTCCCCCCAAGCCATGAACGGAGCATGACATGACGGGTGAACAGATCATTGCAACGATTCTGGCGCTGTTGTCCGCCGAACCCGTCGAAAATGCCTTTCCCGTCATCGCCGCCGGTGGCGCCACCGCCGCCTATCCGGTCACGATCGAGGCCTGTCCCCGCCCCCTGCCCGCAGCAGAGGTCGAGGGCAAGACCGTGATCTGCGGCCGGGTGAATTTGCCCGAAGATCATGGCCAACCCGATGGCCCCCGCATCAACCTAAGCTTTGCGATCCTTAAGGCGCATACCCAAAGCCCGGCCCCTGACCCGCTGATCTATCTGCACGGCGGGCCGGGTGGCGGGGCGGTCCGCGATCTGGCCGGGATCGTTGTGCCCATCTTCGAAGGCCACCGCGCGCGGCGCGATGTGGTCACGTTCGATCAGCGCGCGGCGGGCGTTTCGTCCGACATGGTCACCTGTTTTGGAACCTTCGAGAACAGCCTTGTTGACCTCTTTCAGCGCGACAAACTGGACGGGCCCAAGATCCAAACCATCTTCAGCACCTGCACAGACGAGTTGAAGAACAGTGGCCGCAACCTTTCGGCCTATAACACGGTGCAGAACGCCAAGGATGTGCGCGCCGTGATGCAGGCGCTTGGCTACGGTGACTACAACATCTACGGCATCTCTTACGGCACCAAACTGGCGCTTGAGGTCATGCGCTCGGCCCCCGAAGGTGTGCGCTCGGTGGTGATCGACAGCGTGTTTCCTCCCAATGCGCGCGCCTATGACACCAACATCCTGCCCGTGCAGGAAGGCGTGCAGCAGGTGGTCAACCAATGCGCAGCCGACGCCACCTGTACCGCCGCCTTCCCTGATCTGGAGGCAACGATCCAGCGCGTCGCGGTCAAGCTGGAACAGAACCCGATCCCCGCCGCGCGCGGGCGGCCGGAAATCAATGTCAAAACGCTGATCAAGCTGTTCGAGGACCGCAATTCCTTTGGCCACTGGCCAAACACAACCGGCCATATCCCCCTGATCGTCACCGAATGGGATCGGGGCGAAACCGGCACCTATGACCAGTTGTCCGCAGGCAGCACGGCGCGCGCACCCGATGCCGCCGCCCTCTTGAAACCCTTTGCCGACCGTCTGACCCCGGATCAGACCGTGATCGCGCGCCTGCTGCTGGAAGAGGCCATCGCGGCCCAGTATAAAGACCGCCTGAACGGCTATGCCCTTGCCACGCTGGCGGGGTCACTGGCAAAATCGGCCCAAGGGGTGACCAGCCTTGCCACGCGGCTGGACAAGGCGATGACCGATGCCATGGTCACCACCCGCTCCAAGGAAGAGATGCTCCGCTTTGCCTCTGCCTATGCCGGTCTGGCCCGCCAGACCCCAGACCGTGCCACCCTGCGCGCGCTGATTGTCGATCATCTGCCCGCCACCGACATCGACCCGACCTTGGCGCTCTTGGATCAGTTGACCGATGGCGACGTGGCCGAGGTTTTTGCCGCCGTCTCGAAAGAGGCGCGCACCCTGTACAAGCCGATCATCGATATGCTAGACCTGATGGTCGTCGCCTGCACCGAAGACATCCCCTTCAACACGCGCGAGACGATGCTGCAGGTGGTGGACGGGCTGAAGTTCAAGTTTCTGGCCAAATCCGACAATGTCGATGGCAGCATCTATGACCTGTGCGCATTCATTCCGCCCGCCTTGCCCACCCCCGGCTTTCATGACGCCGTGACCAGCGACATTCCATCGCTGGTGCTCTACGGCTTCAACGACACCCAGACCTCGACCGAAGAGGCGCTTTTGGCAGCCCAAGGCCTGTCCCGGGCCACCGCGCTTGGCTTCCCCGAAGCGGGCCATGCCGCCCTTGTGTTTTCGCAATGCGCCAAGGATATCGGTCTGGCCTTTGTCGAACGCCCTGATCAGCCTTTGGCGACCCAGTGCATCGACACGCTGAAACCCAAATGGGTGCTTCCGGCCAAGTAGGGGGCGGGGCTCAGCGCCCCAAGGCCTGCACCACCAGTTCCGCCGCTGCTGCCCCGGAAAACTGCTGCTGCCCGGTGATCAGGTTTCCATCACGCAGGGCAAAGGCCTTGAACGGGCTGTTGACAACAAAATTGGTATCCTCCAGCGCCTTCGCCTCATCTTCAATCCAGAACGGCTGAATCTTCTTGCCCACGAAACTGTCGGCAAAAGCCTCTTCCGCATTGGCAAATCCGGTCCATGTCTTGCCCTTGGCCAGCAGGTCACCGGTCGAGAGCCGCACCTTCAGCAAGATGCATGTGCCATGGCAGACCACCGCCACCACCTTGCCCGCCTCATAGGCCTGCGCCACAAAGCCGTGCAGTGCCGCGTCGTCGATCATCGTCACCATGGGCGCCTGCCCACCGGCCACAAAGATCGCGTCGTAATCGGCCAGCCGCACATCGGCAATTGACCGGGTGCCGCGCAACATCGCCGCATGCCGGGCCGAGGTCTTGAAGCCAAGCGAAATCAGGTCATGCGCCGAATAGCCGGATGCATCCTCGGGGTCGGAATACCCATCTGCCACCAAGTTCCCGCCTTGGGGCGAGGCGATGTCAACCTCATACCCCGCTTCGGTAAAGGTCCAATAGGGGTGGGTCAGTTCCGCCCACCAGAACCCGACGGGCCAGCCCGTCGTGGGCGATACACCGGGGTTGGCGGCAATCAGCAGAACCTTCTTGCGTGAGTGCAGATCAAGCGCAGCCGTCATGGTCGTCTCCTTTTCTGGGGGGCATGTCTGGGGTTCGGGGTGGCGCAGGTCAGGCCGGGGCGGCGGGCAAGTCATACCAATCGGGCTTGGCTTGCGCCCAAAGGTTCTTGATGATGTGCCTGCCGGTTGGCCCGTCGATCAGCCCGGCCGAAATCAGCCAGCGCCCGGCGGGCGTCACCTCCTTCAGCACGCGCGCGCCACAGGTGCCGCAAAAGGCGCGGCGGGCATCTGCGGATGACTGATACCATACCAGCGCCTCTGCGCCCTGCAGGCGCACATCAGCGACAGGAACGGCCAGAAAGGCATTGAAATTGCCGTGCATTTTCTGGCAGTCGCCACAATGGCACGCCAGCACCCCGGCGGCCGAGGCCGCAAGGTCCAGCCGCACGGCACCGCAATGACAGCTTGCCGAAAGTCTGTTTTCCATTGGTGTTCTCCCTTTAGGATATCGCGGCAAAGGCCCAGTTGCGGCCCTTGCCGCGCACCAGCGCCTGATTGATCCAGACAAGGCCAAGGGGCTCCAGCAGGCGCGACAGCGCGATCCCGCCCGCATCCAGCGCCTCAAACCCCATATCCGTCAGCATCTGGCCCACGGCACCCTTGGCCTCTGCATCATCGCCCGCCATGAACATCACCGGGCGATGGGCCAAATGGTGGTTGTCGGCCATCATCTCGGCCCCGACCTGATTGAGGGTCTTGACCACCCGCGCACCCGGCAACCAGCTTTGCACGATCTCGCCGCCCGACGTGCTGTGACCGACCAGCAGCTGCAGGCCCGCAGGCCCCCGCCCGATTGGGTTCATGCAATCCACCACGATCTTGCCCGTCAGATCGCCCAGCGCGGCCACCGCCGCTTCGGCCACGCCCCAAGGCAGCGCCAGCACAACAATCTCGGCCCCCCGCGCCGCCACATCCGGCAGGGCAAGCACCGCATCGGCCTGTTGCGCCAGCCTTTGCACCTCTGCCCCGTCCAAATCCCGCGCGCCCAAGGTGACCGAATGCCCCTTGCCCCGCAAACCGCGCGCAATCGCGCCGCCCACATTCCCGGTTCCGATTATGCCGATCTTCATCGCGGCCCCCGCTTTGCTGATTGACGCAAGACTAGGCCCGCCACAACATCAGATAAAACGAATTGGAATCATGTCTGACTTAAGCAATTCAGAAATCAGACGGCTGGACCTGACGCTTTTGCTGGTGTTTCTGGGCCTGTTGCGGCACCGCAAGGCGGCAGATGTGGCAACAGACCTTGGGCTCACGCAATCGGCCATCAGTCAGGCCCTGAAACGCTTGCGTGATGTCTTTGGCGACCCGCTGTTCCTGCGCCGCCCGCACGGGATGGAACCTACCGCCACGGCCCTTGCACTCGAAGCCCCGGTCACCCAAGCGGTCGAGGCGTTGCGCCACGCCCTGGGCACGGCCCGCCGGTTTGACCCCGCACTGGCGCAGGGCATTGTCCGCATCGCAGCCCTTGATGCCGAACAGGCGGTCTTGGTCCCGCCCTTGGCCGCGCGCCTGCGTCAGGCGGCACCGGGGTTGCGGCTGTCGGTTTTGCCCTTGGGCCGCGCCGATGCCATCGACGCGCTGACCGATGGCCGCGCCGATCTGGCGCTTGGCTTTTTGTGGGATCACCCCGATAGCATCCTTGGCACAAGGCTCTATCAGGAAGGCTTTCTGGTGACCGGGCGGCCCGATGTGCTGCCCCATGCCCCGATGATCGACCTCGACAGCTATTGCGCGGCCAACCATGTGCTGGTGTCGCCGGGCGGCGATCTGCGCGGCGTGGTCGATCACGCGCTTGAGGCGATGGGCCGCAGGCGCCATATCCTGCTGGGCTTGCCCGCATTCCTGCCCGCAATGGCCGCCGTAGCCGCCTCTGGCGCCCTGCTGACCCTGCCCGCCCGCGTGGCGCTTGGCTTTGGCCCCGCCTTCGGCCTTGTCACGGCCCAACCGCCCCTCGCAGTGCGCAGCTTTCCCGTCTCGGTGTTCTGGCATCGGCGCAATGACGAAAACCCCCGCACCCGCTGGCTTCGCGGGGAACTGGCCACGGCGGTCGCCACCGCATAGGCGCGAAAAGCCGGGCCCGAAAACCCCACGCCGCCCAAAGGCTTGCGGTAAAACGGCACATACCGGCACGGCAGGGCACAAAGCCCATGATGGCCCTTTCCTTTGCCCTCACGTTCCCTACATTCCCGCCATCATGCCCTATGAATGGCTTCCCCCCTCTGGCGCCGAGACGCGCCTGCATCTGTGGCCCTATCGCTCGCTCAGCCAGCGGGGGTTCGTGTGGTTCATCGGCGGCACGGCGGCGCTGATCGGCCTGCCGCTGGTGGCCGTTCTGGGCAGTCCGGTGTTATGGGGGTTGCTGCCGTTTCTTGTGTCAGCGGTGGCGGCAATCTGGTTCGCGCTGCGGCGCAGTTACCGCGATACCGAAATTCTGGAAGAACTGACCCTGACCCCCACGCGAATGACCCTGACCCGCCATGGCCCGCGCGGACAGCGGCACGATTGGGAGGCCAACCCTTATTGGGTGCGCGTCACCCTGCATGCCACGGGCGGCAAGGTGCCCAATTACGTCACCCTTTCCGGTGGCCCGCGCGTGGTCGAGATCGGGGCCTTTCTGTCCGAGGATGAACGCAAGACCCTGTCTGACGATCTTTCGCGCGCGCTGCGCGATCTGCCGCCGGTCTGACGGCAGAATAGGGCACCGACCCTCAGGCACGTCGCGAAATGGTCAGGACAGCCGCGCCTTGACCGCCGGGCCCACGGCGCCAAAATCCATCTGCCCGGTGTATTTGCCCTTCAGCACGGCCATGACCTTGCCCATGTCGCGGATGCTGCCCGCCCCCGCCTCGGCAATGGCGGCAACAATCGCGGCCTCGATCTCATCCCCGGTCAACTGACGCGGCAGGAACTCTTCGATCACCTTGATTTCGTTCAGTTCCTTTTCCGCAAGCTCCAGCCGCCCGCCCTCCTCATAGGCGCGCGCACTTTCGTTGCGCTGCTTTACCATCTTGCCAAGGATGGCCATGATATCGGCATCATTCACTTCCAGCGGCGTGCTTTCGCCGCGCGCGGCAATCTCACGGTCCTTGATGGCGGCATTGATCAGCCGCAGCGTCGAGAGCCGTTCGGCCTCTTTCGCCTTCATCGCTTCCTTCAGCGCTGTTTGCAGTCGGTCGCGCAATGACATGGCAAGGTTTTCCCCGTGGTGACAGTGGCGCGCACAATACAGGTGATCGCGGCGCAGGACAACCACCACCAGTTTTCGCAAACCATTGTATTTCAACATAATTCCTTTTGCGCCAAAGCCTTGACCCCGCCCCCCTTCCCCCGTAGGTTCCGCCAGATTTGCCAAAAGGGAGAGTCGCGCCATGCCAGCTCAGCAGAAGCCTACCGCCTGCCTTGCGCTGTCCGACGGAACCCTGTTCTACGGTGTCGGCTTTGGGGCCACGGGCGAGACGGTGGCGGAACTGGTCTTCAACACAGCCATGACCGGCTATCAGGAGATCATGACAGACCCGTCCTATGCCGGGCAGGTCGTGACCTTTACCTTTCCCCATATCGGCAACGTGGGCGTCACCCCCGAAGATGACGAAACCGCCGAACCCGTTGCCGCCGGCATGGTGGTGAAATGGGACCCGACCGAGCCGTCGAACTGGCGCGCGACGGGCGAATTGACCGATTGGGTGCTGAAAAAGGGCCGGATCGGTATTGGCGGCATCGACACCCGCCGCCTGACCCGTGCCATCCGCCAACAGGGCGCGCCGCATGTGGCCCTTGCCCACAACCCCGATGGCGTATTCGACATCGCCGCTTTGGTCGCCCGCGCCCGCGCGTGGAAGGGTCTGGTCGGGCTGGATCTGGCCAAGGATGTGTCCTGCACGCAATCTTACCGCTGGGATGAAAAACGCTGGGCCTGGCCCGAGGGCTATACCAAGCGCGAGGGCGATGGCCTGCGCGTCGTGGCCATCGACTATGGTGCCAAGCGCAACATCCTGCGCTGCCTTGCCTCGGCCGGATGCGATGTCACGGTGCTGCCTGCCAACGCGACCGCCGAGGATGTGCTGGCCCTGAACCCCGAAGGCGTGTTCCTGTCGAACGGCCCGGGCGACCCCGCCGCGACCGGCGCCTATGCCGTGCCGATGATTCAGGGCGTGCTGGCGCGCGACTTGCCGTTGTTCGGTATCTGCCTTGGGCATCAGATGCTGGCGCTGGCGCTTGGCGCGCGCACGGTCAAGATGAACCACGGCCACCACGGCGCAAACCATCCGGTCAAAGACCTGACCACCGGCAAGGTCGAGATTACCTCGATGAACCATGGCTTTACGGTGGACAGCCAGACCCTGCCCGATGGCGTCTCTGAGACCCATGTGTCGTTGTTTGATGGCTCGAACTGCGGGATCGCGGTTGATGGCAAGCCGATCTTTTCGGTGCAGTATCACCCCGAAGCCTCGCCCGGCCCGCAAGACAGCTATTATTTGTTTGATCGCTTTGCCGAAGCCATGCGGGCCCGCCGCGCCTGACTCTTTTGAGGGGGGTGCTGCGGGGCATTCGGTGAAAGAAGGGGGGCCGTCTGCCCCCCTGCGCTCCGGCTGCGCCGAAGCTTCCCCCCGAAGATATTTCGGGAAGGGGAATTGCAGGGCGGGTTGCGCTTAACGGCCAGTTAACCAGTTGCATGCCATGGTCGTGCGGACCCACGGGTTTGACAGATCGGCAGCCATGACCGCACCGTCGCAGAGCCTTGCCTTTCGGCATCACCATCCACCGGTGGTGCAAGACCTGTCGGTTGCGGGGCCGGTTCGGGCCGAGACGCTGGGGATGGCGCTGTTGCGCGATCAACTGGTGGATGGCAATGACATCGTCAGCGCCCTGACGGTACAGAACCGGCGCGCGGGGCGGCTGACGGATTTCTTGCTGGCCCGCAGCCTGCTGCCAGAGGATGTGTTGGGCGACGCCGTGGCGCGGCATTGGTCCACCGACCGGATCGACCCTATGGCGCAACCCGCCGATGTGCGGTTGCTGGACCGGGTCGGCGCCGCGTTCTGCCTGCGGCACGGTCTGCTGCCCTGGCGCGGCATGGGTGGGCTGACTGTTGTTGCCACCGCGCGGCCGGAGGAGTTTGAGCGCCATCGCCCGCATCTTTCAGCCCTGCTCGGGCCCGTGGCCCCGGTGATTGCGACAGGGACAGCCATCGAAACGGCGATCCTGCGTCTGCGCGGCGGCCCCTTGGCACAGGCCGCTGAAACCCGCGTGGCGGCATCGGAAAGCTGCCGTGATCTGGCTGGCCACCGGTTGCTTGGTCCGCTGGCGCTGGTTCTGGCGGGCGTCATCGCCCTTGGCGCGCTGTGGCCTGTGGTGCTTGTCTGGGCGATAACGGGCTGGGCCGCGCTGACGCTGATGCTGTCGACGCTTCTGAAGCTTGCGGCGGCGGCGGCGGGTGGCTGGCACCGCGCGCCCACCCCTGACCGGACGCGCATTTTGCGGCCGCCCGTCGTGTCGGTGATGGTGGCGCTCTATCGGGAAAGTTCCATCGCCCCGCGCCTTGTCCGCCGGCTTTCGCGTCTGGATTACCCGCATGATCTGCTGGATATCGTGCTGATCGTCGAGGAAGACGACAAGATGACCCGGGCCGCCCTTGCCGATGCCGACCTGCCGCCGTGGATGCGGGTGGTGGCGGTGGCTGCGGGCACGATCAAGACCAAGCCGCGCGCCCTCAACTTTGCGCTTGATCTGTGCCGCGGGTCCATCATCGGGGTCTATGACGCCGAAGATGCGCCCGAGCCTGACCAGATCAGCCGCGTGGTCAACCGGTTTCATCAGCGCGGGGCCGAGGTGGGCTGCCTGCAAGGCGTGCTTGATTTCTACAACCCCACCACCAACTGGCTGTCTCGCTGCTTTACCATTGAATATGCCACATGGTTCCGGCTGGTTCTGCCGGGTTTGCAGCGGCTTGGGCTGCCGATTCCATTGGGGGGCACGACGCTGTTTTTCCGCCGCGCGGCGCTTGAGGCCGTGGGCGCGTGGGATGCCCATAATGTGACCGAAGACGCCGATCTGGGCATCCGGCTTTATCGCCATGGCTATCGGACCGAACTGATCGATACCGTGACGCGGGAGGAGGCGAACTGCCGCGCCCTGCCATGGGTCAAGCAACGATCACGCTGGCTGAAGGGCTATATGATGACTTGGGCCACCCATATGCGTGACCCGGTCTTGCTGTGGCGACAGTTGGGGGCATGGCGTTTTGCCGGGTTTCAGGTGCTGTTTGTCTGCACGCTGACGCAGTTTCTGCTGGCGCCAGTGCTCTGGTCGTTCTGGCTGATCTGGCTGGGGCTGGACCATCCCTTTGCACAGGCCCTGCCGCACGCGGCGTCACGCGGGTTGTTCGGCCTGTTCGTGCTGACCGAGTCTGTGAATATCGCGCTCGGCCTGATTGCACTGCACCGGTCGCGCCAACCGATCAGCCGCTGGTGGGTGCTGACGCTGCACCTGTACTTCCCGCTTGGCGCCCTTGCGTCCTACAAGGCCGCGTGGGAGGTCGTGGGCAACCCGTTCTACTGGGACAAGACCGCCCATGGCGACTTTGATGAGCCCAAGGGCGGCTAACCCTTCAGCCGGATTTCACCCGCATCCACCCGCAACCGTGTCTCGAACGCGCGGCTGATATGGGCGCGCAGGGCCTGATAGGCGGCCTCGCCGTCATGCGCCTCGATCGCGGCGACGATCTGGTGATGCTCGGCCAAGGCCACTTCGCTGCGCCCTTCGGCGGCAAGCGACGTGGTTGCCATCAGCGCCATCGACCGGTGCACAAGGTCCAGTTGCTGCACCAGAAAACGGTTGTGGCTGGCCAGATGAATCTGCCGGTGAAACCGCTTGTTGGCCCGGCTCAGCGCGCGCGGATCGCCGCCCAGAAGCTTGCGGTCTTCCTCGACCATGCCGCGCAGCACCCTGATTTCCTCATCCGTTGCGTGCCGCGCCGCCAGACGTGCCGCCAGCCCCTCCAACTCGGTCCGCACGGCATAAAGCTCGGCCAATTGGTTATGGTCCAGCGACGCCACAATCAGGCTGCGCCCGTCGCGCGTCAGCATCGCCTGCGTTTCCAGCCTCTGCAACGCCTCGCGCACCGGGGTGCGGCTGACGCCCAGCCGTTCGGCGAGTTCCGATTCCACCAGCCGATCACCGGGCTTGTAAGTTCCCGCCTCGATCGCCTCAAGGATCAGCGTATAGGCATCCTTCTGCACCGGCCCGTCCTGTCTTATTCCTGTTACTGTCGCAAGTTACCGCCGCGCGCCCTGCCTTGGCAAGCGGACCCCGCGCCGCATGTCTTGCCCAGCCGTCACAGTCGCGCTACATGCCCGGCCATGGTGAAACACAGCTTCTCGCATGTCGATACATGGGTCTTCGACCTCGACAATACGCTTTACCCGCCCCGGATGCGGCTGTTCGATCAGATCGAAGTCAAAATGACGCAGTGGGTGATGGCGCATCTGGGCGTTGACCATGACCATGCCAACCACCTGCGCCAGCACTATTGGCAGCTTTACGGCACCACGCTGGCGGGCCTGATGCACGAACACGGGATCGAGCCGATGGATTATCTGGCCGATGTGCATGACATCGACTTTTCCGTGCTTGAGGCTGACCCCGTTCTGGCGGCGCGCCTTGCCGCCCTGCCGGGGCGCAGAATCGTCTTTACCAATGGCGATGCGCACTATGCGGGCAAGGTCTTGCAGGCGCGCGGCCTCAGCGGGCTGTTCGATGCGGTCTATGGCGTGGAACATGCCGGTTTCCGCCCCAAACCCGAACGCGCGGCCTTCGAGACGGTCTTTGCCGCCGATGGCCTGACCCCGACCCGCGCCGCGATGTTCGAAGATGATGCCCGCAATCTGGCGGTGCCGCACGCGATGGGTCTGCAAACCGTGCACATCGCCCCGGTGGCCGAACCCGCTCCCCACATCCACCACCATGCCGAAGACCTGTCGGCGTTTCTGGGCCGCCTGACGATAAGCTGAGTCTCAAATGCGGCATTCCGCCGTCTTTGCCTTATGCCACCCCCGACCTATGTGCAGGGCGGTATCGTCAGGAGAGGCGCCATGTCCATCACGACCGCACAGCCCCGTGCAAAGAAAAGCACTCTGGAGTCGCTGCCGCTGGTCGGCTTCATCGCGCGTGACATCAGCCGCGACATCAACACGGTGTTCTACCTGCTGGTCATCTTTGTAACCTTGGTCGTTCTGGCGATCATGAAGTGGGGTCTGGCCGCCCTGACGCTAACTGCCGTGGCCCTCGTGCCCGTGATGTTCATCCTGTTCGTCTGCATCTGTTGGCCCTTCCCCTCCAAGTCCTGACCCGTGGGGCGCTTTGTCGCTTCGCATTCCCGGCCCGGGGGCCTATCTTCACGCCATGAACGGGGGCGTGAATGACGCGAATTCAAACAGATATCCTGATCTCGGGCGGCGGTGTCGCGGGTCTGTCCGCAGCAGCCGCCTTTGGCACAGCCGGCTTTTCGGTGGTCTGTGTCGATCCGGCGCCGCCCGTCACCTCGGCCGAGGATGCGGGGGCCGATCTGCGCACCACCGCCTTTCTGCAGCCGTCGGTTTCGCTGTTCGAACAGGCGGGCCTGTGGCAACGGCTGGCCCCCCACGTCGCCCCCCTGCAGGTGATGCGGATCGTCGATGCGGGCGGCGACACGCCCGAACCCCGCATCGTCAAGGACTTCAACGCCAGCGACGTGTCGGACCTGCCCTTTGGCTGGAACCTGCCGAACTGGCTGTTGCGCCGCGAAATGGTGGCGCGGCTGTCTGAACTGCCCAACGTCACTTTTCGCCCCGGCGTCGCCACCACCCGCCTGATGACCCGCCAGACCGAGGCGATCGTCAGCCTGTCCGATGATACCCGGATCACCGCCCGTATGGTCGTGGCCGCCGATGGCCGCAACTCTGCAATGCGGCAGGCCCTTGGCATCCCCGTCCGCACCCTGCGCTATGGTCAAAAGGCGCTTGCCTTTGCCGTCACCCACCCCATCCCGCACCAGAACGTCTCAACCGAAGTTCACCGTTCCGGCGGCCCTTTCACCCTTGTCCCGCTGCCCGACCGCAATGGCCTGCCCTGTTCCGCCGTGGTCTGGATGGAAAGCGGCCCCAACGTGGCGCGCCTGCAATCCCTGCCCACGCCTTCGTTCGAGGCGGAGATCAACACCCGGTCCTGCCACATCCTTGGCCCGCTGACCCTTGCCAGCCGCCTGACCGTCTGGCCCATCATCAGCCAGATCGCGGCGCGCATGTCGGGCGAACGCACCGCCCTGATGGCCGAGGCGGCGCATGTGGTCCCGCCCATCGGCGCGCAGGGGCTGAACATGTCGCTGGCCGATCTGCGCGCGCTGCTTGACCTTGCCATGGCCGCGCCCGATGACATCGGCTCGGAAAAAATGCTCGACGCCTATCATCGCCAGCGGCACCTTGATGTGCAGGCGCGGGTGACCGGCATCGATATGCTGAACCGCGCCTCGATGGTGGGTGCACAGGGCCTGCGCGACCTGCGCGCGGGGGCGCTGAACACGCTTTATGCCGTTGCCCCCGTGCGAAAAACGCTGATGCGCGCGGGTCTTGGCCTGCGCTGACCAAAGGCGAACAGGCGCGCCGTCACAGCGCGCCTGCGCGATCTTACGGCATCACGGCCTCAACCGCCCGTTCCAGCCGGGCCACCGTGGCGGGCACATCCTTCAGCTTGTCCAGCCCGAACAGGCCCAGCCGAAAGGTCTTGAACGCCTCGCCTTCGCCCACCTGCAACGGCACGCCCGCCGCAATCTGCAAGCCCTGCTCGCGGAACTTGGCCCCGTTCTGGATGGCGGGGTCGGTGGTATAGCTGACCACCACCCCCGGCGCCTGAAAGCCTTCGGCCGCCACCGACATCACGCCCTTGCGCGCCATCAAGTCGCGCACCGCCTGCCCCAGCGCCCATTGCGCCGCCTTGGCCTCGGCAAAGCCCATGGCCTTGGTCTCGGCCATGGCATCACGAAAGCCCACAATCGCATCGGTCGGCATGGTGGCATGATAGGCATGCCCGCCGCCCTCATAGGCCGCCATGATGCTGCGCCATTTCTTCAGGTCGATGGCAAAGCTGTTCGACGTGGTCGCCGCCAGCCGTTCTTCGGCGCGCGGGCTCATCACCACCACGCCCGCCGAAGGGCTGGCCGACCACCCCTTTTGCGGGGCCGAGATCAGCACATCCACGCCCGTGGCCTGCATATCCACCCAGATGCAGCCCGACGCGATGCAATCCAGCACCATCAGCGCGCCCACCTCATGCGCCGCCGCCGCCACCTGCGCGATGTAATCATCGGGCAGGATGATCCCGGCACTGGTTTCCACATGCGGCGCAAACACCGCCTCGGGCCGCGTCTCGCGGATGCGGGCCACCACCTCGTCCACCAGCGGCGGCGCATAGGGCGCCTGCGCGCCATTGCCGGTCTGGCGCGCCATCACCACGGTCGTGGCCGCCGCAAACCCGCCCGCGTCGAAAATCTGGCTCCAGCGAAACGAGAACCAGCCATTGCGGATCACCAGCACATGGCCCTGCCCGAACTGCCGCGCCACGGCCTCCATCGCATAGGTGCCACCGCCCGGCACCAGTGCCACCGCCGACCCGTTGTAAACCTCGCGCAGCGTGGCCGAGACCTCGCGCATCACACCCTGAAACCGGGCCGACATATGGTTCAGCGCGCGGTCGGTAAAGACGACCGAAAACTCTTCCAACCCATCAGGGTCAACATGGGCGTGCAATCCCGGCATGGCGGTTCTCCCTTTTGCCGCAGCCTAGCCCATTCGCTTGGTCCGAAAAACCGGAATCTGGGTCAGACCAAGGTCTGAAAACCGGGCCGCAATCATCAGACCCTGGTCCCTGTCTGGCCTTGCCCGCGCATGAAACCCTGCGTTGCATTCACCCGCCGGAGGATCAGATGACGATTGTCCCGATTGCCGCCGCCGATACCTTCACCCTGCCCCAAGGCACCAGCGCCACCACCTTTTCGGGCCACCTTGGCACTGACAACGGCTTTGGCGTGGATGTCGACCCCGATGGCACGGTGCTGGGCTGGGTCGCAGGCACCGTTACCTCGCTGGCATCCGATGGCGACAGGTTTCTGGGGGCGTTCTTTGTCAACGGGGTGCTGTCGTTCCTGACCATTCAGGGCACGGTGTCCTATCCCCACCCGGTGATCGTAACCGCCACGGCCGTGGCCACCGCCGAAGGCGGCTTTGTCACGCTGGGCACGTCAGGACAGTTTCAATATACCTCCGCCCTTGGCTTTTCCGGGACAGACAGCTTCAGCTACACGCTGGTCGATGCCGATTTCAACTTTACCACCACCACGGTCACCCTGAACGTCACCCCGACCGCCGGCGCAAATGACCGCCCCATTGCCGCAGATGACAGCTTTACCTTAGTCGAAGACACGGTTTTGTCCGGCTCGCTTCTGGCCGACAACGGCGCCGGGGCCGACAGCGACCCCGATGGCGATGCGCTGCATGTGGTCAACCACACGGTGTTTTCCACACAGGGCGGGCTTGTCAGAATCTTTGCCGATGGCACCTTTACCTATACCCCGCGCACCGGGTTCAGCGGGGCTGACAGCTTTGCCTATACGCTGCTCGATACCTTGGGCGCCCGCGACACCGGCCGTGTCACCCTGAACGTGACCGCCCAGAATGACGCGCCTGTTGCCGTCGATGATACCTTCACGGTCGTGCATGACCGCTCCTTCTCGGGCAACGTGCTGACAGGGGCCGGGGCCGACCGGGATGAGGAAGGCGGAGCACTGACCGTCACCCCCGGCCAGTGGACCACCACGGCGGGCGGCACGTTCACGCTGGCCGCAGATGGCAGCTTTGTCTATCAGCCGCCTACCGGATTCACCGGGCGGGACGGCATCGGTTACACCGTCAGCGACCCGCTGGGTGCCAGCGACACCGGACATGTCACGCTCAACGTCGTCAACGGCGCGCCCGTCGCCGGCACCGACAGCTATTCGCTCGTCTATCGCGGGCAGCTGGCCGGCAATGTCCTGACCAATGACAGCGATCCCGACGGCGATGCCCTGACCGCCTCCCCCGGTCAGTTCGTAAACGCTCGGGGCTCGGTCCTGACGCTTGCCAGCGACGGCAGCTTCACCTTCCGGGCGGGCGATCTGGCCACCGGCCTGCAAATGATGACCTATACCGTCACCGATGCGCTTGGCGCCACCACTACCGGCACCCTGCAGGTCTTCATCGGCGGGCATGGTGGCTATCAGGGCAGCGCGCTGGATGATGTCTGGCTTGGCACCGCATCAGCCGACATCGCCATGCTTGGCGCGGGCGATGACCGTGGCGATGGCGCGGGCGGCCACGACATTCTGGGTGGCAGCACCGGCGATGACAGCCTGTTCGGCGGCACTGGCAATGACCGCCTCTATGGCGAGGCCGACAAGGACGACCTCTTTGGCGGCGGCGGGAATGACCGGCTGGATGGCGGGGCCGGCAACGACCGGCTCAAGGGCGGCGGCGGGGCAGACCATTTCGTGCTGAACCTCGATCCCACCGACACCGACCGCATCATGGATTTCACCAGCGCCGACCGGCTGGAGTTTCGCGCCGCCGACCTCGGTCTGGCCGCAGGCCCCCTGCCCGATGCAAGCTGGCTTGTGGCCCAAGGCGCGGCCGACGGCAGCCATGGCCGCTTTGTCTGGCACAGCGCCAGCCGCAGCCTGCAGTGGGATGATGATGGTCTTGCCGCCACCGCCTCGCAGGTCGTGGCCACCTTCGACAGCCGTTTTGTGCCCACGCTGGAAAGCTTCCTGCTGGTCTGATCAGATCGGCCCAGGCCGGCGCTCTTCGGTCAGCAGCACATTGGCCTCCACGTTGCCCACCCCCGGCAGCGTCATCACCCGCCGCCGCAGCACCCGCTCGAAATCGGCAATGTCGCGCGCCACCACGCGCAGGCGGTAATCGAACAGCCCCAGCACATGCTGCACCACCTGCACCTCCGGAATCGCCTGCACTGCGCGCTCGAAATCCTCAAGGCTGACCCGCCCGCGCGTCGCCAGCTTCACCCCCAGAAACACCGTCACCCCGAACCCCAGCGCCGCGCGGTCCACGGCCACCCGCCGCCCCGCCAGTATCCCCGCCTCCTCCAGCCGCCGCACCCGCCGC
Organism: Rhodobacter sp.; assembly: GCA_027484145.1. Classification (GTDB taxonomy): domain Bacteria; phylum Pseudomonadota; class Alphaproteobacteria; order Rhodobacterales; family Rhodobacteraceae; genus Pseudotabrizicola. The sequence goes on along the minus strand of JAIXUH010000030.1, from coordinate 1,589 downwards.
CATGCCGCAGGCTGGCTCATCTCCAGCCGCCGCCCCACCTCGCCCGCCGACAGGCTGGCATCGCGCGACAGTGCGCGCAAAATCGCGCGATCCGCATCATCAAGGTCAATCACAGCGGCAGCCCCCCCTCATCCTTGATCGTCGCAATCAGCATCAGCGCCTCCAGCTCGGCAATATGCGGCAGCGTCAGGATGCGGCGGCGATAGATGTCCTGATACTGCGCCATATCGCGCGAAATCACCGTCAGACGCACATCGACACGCCCCAGAAACGTTTCGATGCCAATCACCTCCGGCACCTCGCGCGCTGCCGCAATGAACTGGTCAAAGGCGCGCGGGTCGGTCTTGTCCAGCGTGAACCGCAACGACACCTCCACCTCATAGCCCATGCGCCGCCAGTCGATCACCGCCTCTTCCGCCCGGATCACCCCGCCCTCACGCAGCCTGTCCAGCCGCCGCCACAACGTCGCGGGCGTCACCCCCGCCCGCTCGGCCAAGGCGGCGCGCTCCAGCGACGGCTCGGCCAGATAATGCCGCAGGATCCGGCGATCCGTATCATCGATCTGCATGATTATTCCTGCATTCCCCATTTTGGCGAATGAATTTTCGCAGAAAATTCGTACATCGTCAAACAATGCACGGGATACCGCGTGAAACGCCCTATTGTCGCGCCATCAATCAAAGGAAAGGGACCGCCATGCGCGTCTATTATGATCGTGACTGCGACATCAACCTGATCAAGGACAAAAAGGTCGCCATCCTCGGCTACGGCAGCCAAGGCCACGCCCATGCGCTGAACCTGCGCGATTCCGGCGCCAAGAACCTTGTCGTCGCCCTGCGCGAAGGCTCGCCGTCCGCGAAAAAGGCCGAAGGCGAAGGCCTCAAGGTCATGGGCATTGCCGAAGCCGCCGCTTGGGCTGACCTGATCATGTTCACCATGCCCGACGAACTGCAGGCCGCCACCTACAAGAAATACGTCCACGACAACATCCGTGACGGTGCCGCCATTGCCTTCGCGCATGGCCTGAACATCCACTTCGGCCTGATCGAAACCAAGCCCGGCGTTGACGTCATCATGATGGCCCCCAAGGGCCCCGGCCACACCGTGCGCGGCGAATACACCAAGGGCGGCGGCGTGCCCTGCCTCGTCGCTGTCCACCAGGACGCGACCGGCAAGGCGATGGAAATCGGCCTCTCCTATTGCTCGGCCATCGGTGGCGGCCGCTCCGGCATCATCGAGACGAACTTCCGCCAGGAATGCGAAACCGACCTCTTCGGCGAGCAGGCTGTGCTCTGCGGCGGCCTTGTCGAACTGATCCGCATGGGCTTTGAAACCCTTGTCGAGGCTGGTTACGAGCCCGAAATGGCCTATTTCGAATGCCTGCACGAGGTGAAGCTGATCGTGGACCTGATCTACGAAGGCGGCATCGCCAACATGAACTACTCGATCTCGAACACCGCCGAATATGGCGAATACGTCTCGGGCCCGCGCATCCTGCCTTATGATGAGACCAAGGCCCGCATGAAAGCCGTGCTGAAAGACATCCAGACCGGCAAGTTCGTGCGCGACTTCATGCAGGAAAACGCCGT
>JAIXUH010000008.1 GCA_027484145.1 Rhodobacter sp. | reverse complement strand
TTGTTGTACTCGGGCCAGTTCAGCGTCTTGTAGGTCGGTGTGTTCGGTCTGCTCATCCACTCCAGCTACCACGCTGGATTCACAAGATGAATCCCTCACGGGATTTGTGCAACAAAGCCCTATTTGAGTAAACAGGCATGAAAAGGTTGCAATCGGCCGCTTGGCATTCATTGCTGTCACGAAAGGAGCGTGATGGCTTTTGGGGAGCATGATCTGTTGAACCGAACCAGAAAAGCGGCGCCTGAAGTCCTGCACCCGGCCGCATGCCCTGACTGAACTCACCGGATAGCGTGCTTCCGCTCAGGCCGGATCGATCGATAGCACCCGGCGGATTTCGGTGCCTTTGAGGCCGATGGCGGACGGGTTACGCACCCCTGGCAGGGCAGCCACATCGAACAACTCGTCGATCACGCCCTCGATGCGGACCCAGTCGGTGATCTGGCCGCTGGCAAGGTCGATCACCAGAAGGCCGGTGCGTGCATCGGCGTCATGCTTTTTCAGCGCCGTTTCCAAAGGCAGTCCGCCGAAGGTGCGGTTTTCTCGCGCGCGCGACAGGCCGACCACGGCCGAATTGCCGACGAAGGTCAATCCGCGGGCATAGCCGGGGCAAAACGCCACGGCAGTAAAGCGGCCATCGGCGGGGTCAAGCCAGCCGAACTCTCCGGTTCCCGAATTCACCAGCCAGAGCCGCCCCGCGTGCATCCGCGGCGAATGCGGCATCGACAGGCCGGTTGCCACGATTTCGGACGTGGCCACGTCCACCACCACGCCGCCATCGACCCGCCGGTCGCGCCAGCCGTCCGACACATCAGAGCGCGACACGCATGTGACATAGGCCGGGCGGCCATCCTCCATCGCCAGACCGTTCAGGTGGCAGCGATCCTCGGCCGCGAGGCGGCTGATGAAGGGCGGCTGCCAGAGCGGGCGAAAGCTGTGGCCTTCCGACGTGGTGGCAAGGCAATTAAATAGGGTATTGGCAAAGACCGGCCGCCCATCGGCGCCGATGCCGATGTCGTGAATGTCGATGTCGCCGGTGATCCAGGTCTGGTGCGGGGCATAGACGGCGTCGAACGCGTCCTGCACCTCGCCCTTCGGCAGCACGTTGTCGAACCGGTAAAGCTGCACCTGCGTCGCCATCAGGATCGTGCGGGCATCGGGCGTCACCGTCAGCCCCATGCAGCGCGGAAAGCTGCGCTCGAACACCCCAAGCGTGCCGTCAGGCTTGACCCCGAGGAAAAACACTTTGCCACCCTGATAGGTGGTAAACGCCAACGCCCCACCGGTGCCCGCCAGCCAACCGGTGAACCCGCGCGACGTGGTCAGGGCAAAGGCGGGTTGGTCGGTCATGGTCAACGCTTTATCTAGTCTGCCAAACGATGACGGTAACATCCCGAAAAGGCAATTCCTTTTGGCGCATCCGGGAATCTGATTGTTTGCCAAAGTGAGTTGTGTTTTGTCACATTGATCCTGTAATTCCTTTTGTGACCATGAAGTCGGTCCTAACCGGGCGGACCTTGCCGCGTTTATATGTGAGTTCCTGCCATGCCAGCCACAGTGATCGACCTATCCACTCTAACCGCTGCGCAGGGCTTCATCATCCAAGGCGATGCGGCGTATGATTGGGCCGGGCGCAGCGTCTCTTCGGCGGGCGATGTGAACGGCGACGGCATCGACGATGTAATTGTCGGAGCGCCACGGGGCGATGACGGCGGTCGCGATGCCGGTGAGGCCTATGTGATCTATGGCGTGGCGGGCAACACGCGCGGCACGGTCGGTCTGAGCGCCCTGACCGCTGCGCAGGGTTTCATCATCCAGGGCGATGCGGAGCGTGACTTTGCCGGGTTCAGCGTCTCCTCGGCCGACGATGTGAACGGTGACGGCATCGACGACCTGATCGTCGGCGCACCCTTTGGCGAGAACGGCGGCACCAATGCCGGTGAGGCCTATGTGATCTATGGCGTGGCGGGAGCCGCGCGCGGCAGGGTCGATCTGACCGGGCTGACCGCTGCGCAGGGCTTCATCATCCAGGGCGATACAGCGTTTGACCAAGCCGGGCGCAGCGTCTCTTCCGCTGGCGATGTGAACGGCGACGGCATCGACGACCTGATCGTCGGTGCACCCTATGGCGGAGACGGCGGCATGGATGCGGGCGAGGCCTATGTGATCTATGGCGTGGCGGGGAGTACGCGCGGCACGGTCGATCTGAGCGCCCTGACCGCAGCGCAGGGCTTCATCATTCAGGGTGATGCAGCGTTTAATCAGGCCGGTCGCAGCGTCTCGTTAGCCGGGGATGTGAACGGTGACGGCATTGACGACCTGATCGTCGGCGCGCCATTTGGCTATTACGGAAGCACCAATGCCGGTGAGGCCTATGTGATTTACGGCGAGGCGGGAGACACGCGCGGCGCCCTCGATCTGACCGGGCTGACCGCCGCACAGGGCTTTGTCATCCAGGGCGATGTCGCAGGTGATCAGGCCGGTCTGAGCGTCGCCTCGGCGGGGGATGTGAATGGGGACGGCATCGGTGATCTGATCGTCGGGGCACCCGGTAGCGATGACGGCGGCGACCTTGCGGGCGAGGCCTATGTTGTTTACGGCGTGGCGGGAAGCACGCGCGGCACCCTTGATCTTACCGGGCTGACCGCGGCACAGGGCTTCATCATCCAGGGCGATGCGGCAGGGGATCAGGCCGGTTTCAGCGTTTCCGCGGCCGGAGATGTCAACGGCGACGGCATCGACGACCTGATCGTCGGGGCGCCTTATGGCGACAACGGCGGCAACTATGCTGGCGAGGCATATGTGATCTATGGCAGTCGCCCGTCCGTAGCGGTCAACCGGACGGGGACCGACATCGGCCAGTCGATCTTTGGCGGGCAACTGAACGATACGCTCAGCGGCCTTGGCGGGAATGACCGGCTTGATGGCGGGGCAGGCAATGACACGCTGAACGGCGGGACCGGCACCGATACGCTGATCGGTGGGGCCGGCAACGACCTGCATGTCGTCGATGCGGCCGGCGACAGTATTGTGGAAGCCGCAGGCGGCGGCACCGCCGACCGCATTGCCGCAAACACCAGCTATGTGCTGGCTGCCGGCGTCTTTGTCGAAGTGATGACCACCACATCCAGCGGTGGTACTGCGGCGATCAACCTGACCGGCAATGCGCTGGCGCAGACGATTACAGGCAATGCGGGAGCCAATGTGCTGCAGACGGGCGGTGGCGTAGCCGACCAGCTGGTCGGCCTTGGCGGCAACGATACCTACCGCATCTTTAACGCCGCGGATGTCATCGTCGAGGGCGCAGGCGGCGGAACCGCCGACAGGGTGACGGCGGCGGTCAGCTTTGCCCTCGCCGCCGATGACCACATCGAGATCATGACCACAAACGGATCGACCGGTACGGCGGCGATCAACCTGACCGGCAACGCGCTGGCGCAGGCGATCACGGGCAACGCCGGGGTCAACGTGCTGTCGGATGGTGGCGGCGCGGGCGTGGACACGCTAACGGGTTTGCTTGGCAATGACATCTACCGCATCTCGAACACCGCAAGTCTGATCGTGGAAAGCGCGGGCCAGGGCACCGCCGACCGGGTCACGGCAGCAGTGAGCTTTGCGCTTGCAGCCGATGATGACATCGAGGTCATGACCACCGACGGCTCGACCGGAACTGCCGCAATCAACCTGACCGGCAACGCGCTGGCGCAGGCGATCACGGGCAACGCCGGGGTCAACGTTCTGTCCGATGGTGGCGGCGCGGGTGTGGATACGCTGACGGGCTTGCTTGGCAATGACACCTATATCGTGCGTAACGCGGGCACGGTCATCATTGAAGGCGCCGGTCAAGGCACCAATGACCGGGTCGCGGCGGGAGTGTCGTTCACCTTGGCGGCGGACGACAACATCGAGGTGTTTACGACCAATTCCTCCACGGGCACGGCGGCGATCAACCTGACCGGCAACAGTTTCGCGCAGGCTATCATTGGCAACGCGGGCATCAACGTGCTGGATGGCAAGGGCGGCAACGACACGCTGACGGGTGGGGCGGGTGCAGATGACTTTGTCTTCTCGACAACCCTCGGGGCGGGGAATGTGGACCAGATCACGGATTTCGTGACGGGCGTCGATGACATCTTGCTGCTGTCCTCGGTGTTCAGCGCCATCGGTGCAACCCTGACCATCGACGAATTCCGCATCGGGGCTGCGGTTGATGCTAACGACTTCATTCTTTACGACTCCGTTGCAGGCGCGCTGACCTATGACAGCAACGGCAACGCGGCCGGGGGCGCCACGCAATTCGCCACGTTGCAAACTGGATTGGCGCTGACGGTTGGAGATTTTGGGATCATCTAGTGCAATGCAGTTCGCTGTGCCGGATGCTGGGCTGGCGCTGACGAACCTCGACTTTCTGGTGGTGTGACAGCCGGAGGGACCGGAGCCGACTTTCCACTTGCGTTAGCATCGCCCGCAGACAGGCGACTGCACCCGCAGCAAAGGTGTCGCGCCTATCCCACCCTCCCCACAAGCGCCCGCACGTTCGAGACCTGCCACGGGCCACCGCGGCAGGACATGATGCAGCGACGCGTCAGTTCTGTGGCGATGGCGCGAATAGTGACGTGGCTAGCAGCCTCGACATCCGTGATCACCGGGGAAAAAGTTCGCTTGCGAAGGCTGCAACGTTGGCTGTGGCAGCTTCGGTCAGCCCCGCAGCGGCCTTATCAGCGCGCCGAGGCTTGCCCTAGTTTTTTGGAACGAAGGGCCAGATCCTTGCCATCTGCTCTGAGCTACCCCCCGAAAATCGGACAGTGACGGAAGCTACGATCTGAAGTCTGCTGGTCTCCAAGAACGAGGAGAACAGACATGTCGAAACGCAGGAACCATGACGCAGCCTTCAAGGCG
>JAIXUH010000018.1 GCA_027484145.1 Rhodobacter sp. | reverse complement strand
TGGTTGCGGGGGCAGGATTTGAACCTGCGGCCTTCAGGTTATGAGCCTATGGACCCGGATTTTCACTAGTCTTTTCAATTCAGTAGCTTAGCCCTTAAGCCTTTGAAATCACAAAGCGCGTTGGTCATCGTTCGGTGGAAGTGGACGGATCTCGAAGGATCGAAGCGCGTTGAAACGCGATAAGTCCGCAGAAATGGGTTGAGGTGGCGTTGAGGTGAAGAAGGCTGCAAGAAAGAGGGTTCATCTTGCGGACCCAACTTGACTGAAATAAAAGCATACGGCTTCTAATCGACACTCGCCCCAACGGCCATAAGTCTTGCATCGTCGGGTGATCTTTCTTTCACATGGACGAGAAACTCTTTCCATTGATGCTTAGCTTGCTGGATCAAAGCCTCCCAGTCCATCGCGTAACGATTTATATCATTCATGTTTTTAATCTGCGTTTTGTGGCCCGGCTTCTTCGCCAACCGATCAGCAACAATGTAACCACTTACGTATTCCAAGCCCAAGGCTGTATTTTGTTCCACATACTCTTGCAAAATGTTCATATAAATTCCAAAGCGATGCAGGTGATCAGAGTCGAGAGTTATTCCTGGCCTCATGAATTCGAGTATCAAAAGTTGGCGATCACTAGAAAGGATCAGATCGACGCGCTTATCAAACTCGTCATTCCCTTTGTACGCGTCATCCCCCGCCGTGACGCAAAGCGTCGCAAGCCGCTTTTCAACAGCAAATGTTTCCCACCTCGGGGAAATTAACCAGGGATTCTGTGCAATATAATCCCGAACTGCATTCTCGAGCTCTCTTCGCTTTACTCTCGCCTCGAGACCGCTGATCGCCTGGAGTTTCGCATTCACTGTCTCAGCAGTGTGCAACGCTGTAATAGCATTTGCTTCAGCCAATATGCCGATGAGTTCACCTTCATCCATATCGTCGGTACGGGCAATCTTCTGAATCAACCCCTTTAACCTACCGCCCTCCCACGCCAGCAAGATTGCGCCGCCTAGATCCTGAAACTGCACGGACGACAACTTCTCGATTTGCGCAAGCTTAGACAACGCAGTTCTTACGACGCTGGCCTCAGAACCCAAAGCGGCCAAGCGTTCTGAAAAGGATCCGACCTTTTCTTCAAGCATATCCATCTTTGCCTTGTTTCTATTACTTTTCCAAATAGACAAGAGTCGCCTAATTAGAGCTTGCCCCCATTCCTGTAGCTCGGCCACTTCGGGGTGCTCCCAACGCAGACGCTGTCGCTCTGTAGAGATTACATCCTCTCCGAACTCATCAACCCAATCGGCAACAACTTTCCCCGACATGTACTCTGGGCCAGCTTGACTCGCCAATCCACCTGATAAGTTAAACATGAAAGGGCGCTGAGCCAATTTTTTATGTGCAAAGATCGTTACACCAAACAGCTCTTCATTTTTTACAAGCTCTTTATAAAACTGCACTCTCCAACTGACGTGTCTGCCACTGGCCAGTTTCTCAATGCCCCAACCGTCTGCGTCGACCACAACTCCTCGGTCGTTTTTATCCGAGTCCGGGAGGTCTCGAGGAAAACTCATTTCTACAGCGGCGACATCTATGTCGTCTGCAATCTGTACGGAATCAACTTTAACTGCAAACTCGTCTGCCGTGCTATTCACGAGAAATCTGCGGGCCAGAGACGAACGAAACTGCTCCACAGGAATACGTTTACTCAAGTCCAAGTCGCGTAATACTATGGTTGTTCCTTGTGATCTACCGGTCGATTTTGGAACATGAGTTGCGCTAATTTGCAGCTGCTCCGTCGAAACGTAACTGTCACCTTTTCGAATTACATCTTGGTCAAGTTCGAACACTGTTTGTTCGAGTGTATCAGAACTAACAGTGTCGATTTTTATAAATCGCGCGATACCAAAACCAGCAAACTTTCCAATCCCTTTACGCCCCATTAGTGGCCTAGATTTACGCGCTGAGCGTGCGTTGGGACCATCCTTCTCCCGACGATTATACCCAACACTCAGGAACTTGAACTGACATTCATCCTTGGTCATACCATTTCCATTGTCAGTTATGGTTATTGTCCAATCTGACTTCTTTTGAGCGTCGAAGTTAAATACTATATCTACTTCCGTTGCATCAGCATCCCACGCATTGGATACGATCTCAGCAAGAGCCGCAGTAGGGCTCTGGTACATCTGGATGCCGATGTGTTCGATAATGCGCCCATGAAATCCTAATTGCAGATGCGTGTCATTGGACATTATCTTGAACCTTAGAAAGCGACTCATATATTTTAATCGCGTGACGCCTGATGAACTCTGGGGGAAGTGCATTTCCAATCATAAGTGCGACCTTTCCTCTCCCACCAGTCAAATCGAATTGATAATCTGAAGGAAATGTTTGGAACAATGCCGCTTCACGGAGGCTAATAGCGCGATCCTCTGAAGGATGAAGATACCTTCCCTTGGATGGGTTGCCGCAGCCACCAGTCATGGTCGGAGACACCTTATCCCATGACATTCTTCCATATACATCACGAAAACCAGATCCATTCTTCCTGTGACATGCCAGAATAAGATGATCGGGTAGTGCGGTTCTTGAGCCCCCGTCCTTTGGTATGTTCTTGATGATCTCTTCAACATGAGATGATCTTTTCGGCATGTGATCATGTAAAGGGTCGTTTGCATTCCCAACGGGAGCCAAAGCAACCGCAGTCAAGCACTGCCGTACTGTTATGGGAACGCTTGTATGGGCATCGCTTACTTGACCAGATTTTGATGCTAGAAATATCATCCGATACCTACGTTGAGGAACACCATAGTTAGCTGCATCCTCGACCCGAACGTTTTTGCGACCGATCTTGTAGCCGAGCGTCGATATTCGCTTTAGAAACATCTTCATACGCTTGTCTTCGGCCAGCGCAGGAACATTTTCCATCATCAAGCTTCGGGGAGAGAGGGCCTCCACCATACGCATAAATTCAAAAAGAAGATCATTTCTATCGTCCTCAACTGAGACCGCTTTCTTTCGGGTACGAAGGGTCGAGAATCCCTGACATGGAGGGCAACCTGCCAACAGGTCAAGTTCTCCTCTTTTCAGACCGACCATCTTCAACAACTCAGCTGCGCCAAGCTTACGGATATCTTTTTGAACACAAATGACATCAGAATGGTTCAGAGCGAATGTTCTGGCTGGAACCGACTCCATTTCAACTCCAGCTAACACTCGGAAACCAGCTTGCTTTAGCCCCAACGTGAGGCCGCCTGCACCACAGAATAAATCTATAGCAGTCAACCTACCATCAGCAACCGAGCAGGCTTCTGGGATGGCATCATTAGTCTTGATTTCTTCGCCGTCGACCACGACACACAAACCCTTGATAGATAAACAGTATTTTTCTGTAGACGGTAGCTTTCATTGAACGATTTCTCAAGCTGAAAAACTACACCTGCTCGACAAAAATCTTTGCGAGTCAATATACATGATGGCGTTGCATGTGTGCACGCGTCGTCCGCTGAGCATGGCTTCGATCCGACTTATCGTTGTTCCCGCCGGAACGCCCCCTGCCTCGTCAATTCCGGTCTCCGCCTGCATTCCGGTCCTGTCGCCATGCTTTGCTTGATATGGGCGCGAATCCACGCCTCATGTCGGACGAGCGAAGGAGAGCGATCCATGGTCAAGAGGCTGAAGCTGAATGAGAAAACCGTCCGGGAGGCCGAGAACCTGGGGCGGGATTACCAGATCTTCGACACCGACGTGCGCGGGTTCTCGATCACGATCTACCCCTCGGGCAACCGGGCCTTCACGCTCGACTACCGGATCGCAGGGCGGCAGCGGCGGATGACCATCGGGCGTTGGCCGGAGTGGAACGCCACCGCCGCACGGGAACGGGCCAAGGAGTTGCGGCGCGACATTGACGAAGGGATCGACCCCCTCAGCCTGCGGGAAACGTCGCGCGAGGCCCCGCGGGTCAACGACATGATCACGCGCTATCTGGCGGAACATACGCCACACCTTGCCGCCCGCAATGCCGCCGACCAGCACACCATCATGCACAAGCTGGTAGCGCCCGATTGGGGCAAGCGGCTAGTGACAGAAATCACCAAGGCCGATGTGGAAAAGCTGCTGACCAAAATCGCCGCCGGTCGCGCCCGGCCTTCGAAGGCAAAGCCGAACAATCGGGCCCGCAAGTTGCAAGGGCCGAAGCCTACGCCGGTGCGTGCCAACCGGGTCGGTGAGGTACTGCGCAAGATGTTTACGCTGGCCATCGGCTGGGGCATGCGCACCGACAATCCTGCCAGCGGGTTCCGCCGCCGGATCGAGAATGAACGCGAACGGTTCCTGACGCCCGAGGAGATCGGGCGGCTGGCCAAGGCGCTGGACGCCGCCAAGGACCAGCGCGCGGCCGGGATCATCCGGCTCTGCATGCTGACCGGCGCGCGGTCGGGCGAGGTACGTCAGGCGCGGTTTGAACAGTTCAATCTCGATCTTGGTAGCTGGTCAAAACCGGCGGCGACCACCAAGCAGCGCAAGATCCACCGCATCCCGATCTCGGGCGACGTGGCGGCCATCGTGCGCCAGCGCGCCCTGCTGGTGCCACGCGGCAATCCTTGGCTGTTCCCCGGCGACACCCCCGGCCAGCCCGTCAAGGAAATCCGCCGTTTCTGGATCGGGATCCAGACCGAGGCCAAACTGCCCGATGTCCGGATCCACGACCTGCGCCACACTTTTGCATCGCTGCTGGTCAGCGGCGGGGCCTCGCTGGAGATGATCGGCAAGCTGCTGGGCCACACGCAGATGCAGACGACCCAGCGCTATGCGCACCTGATGGACTCGCCGCTGCGCGACGGAGTCAATGCTGTTGCCAGCATCTTCCGGCCCCGCCCGCAGCTGGTGCATGATGCTGATCAGGATCAGAAAAGCGCCTGAACGGCAGGATCGGCATCGATCACTCCCGTTCGCGCAGCGCCCGCCAGATTGGCGCGACCTTCTTGCGCGTCGTGCTTTCCTCGGGGATTTCGCCGTTCGGCGAGTTTTGGGCGAACCAATCCTGCACTTCAGCGATCAGTTCGGCCTGCGTTGCGGGCACACCCTGCTCGTTGACCCGCCGGAACAGCATGATCGTCATGCCCTCCCAATCGTATCGCGGTGCAGATCCGGCTGATCCGGCAGGGCGACGCAACAAGTCCCGCTCGTCCTCGAACTTCTGCACCTCCTCGGCTAACAGCATCAGATCGGTGATCTTGATCACCACGCCATCGGTCGGTTCCGTAATGTACTGCCACTCCGCGCTGCCCTGCGGCCGGATGCGATAGATCCGGCATTCCTCTTCGCTCGGAACATGACGGCGGAACATCCGCATCATGTCGGCGGCGCTGACCACCACGATGCCTGCCACCGGCTGCTTGCCGCAGATCACCGAGGCGATGCTGGTGACCAGCGTAAGATGGTCGGTCGCGGCCCATCCCGCCAGGTCGGCGGCGGCGCAACCCCAACGGGCGGATGTCTCATTCAAGGAATAGAAGGCTCTCGGCGGCAGGCTCATGGGTCGTGCGTCCTTACTTCATTCAGCGACACCCGGGTCAGCACCGGGCATGGCAGGGATCGCGTTCCCGAACAGCGGCTTGCCAGCAGGCCAGCTGTCCAGGAACACGCCTCAAGGGTCTTCAAACAGCCATGTCTGGAGATCCGGGTGAAAAGCACCCCGGTGATCGGAAACACGCACAGGTGGAATCGGCTTGAGCTGACCAGAGCCAGCCAATCGCTTTTTAAGCGAATTGTCGTTAACGTCCCTGTCAGGTTCGGTCGGGGATGGAAGATGGACAACAAACGACTCGGCAAGGCCCTCGACATCATGCGCTTGGCGGAAGAGGCCGCAGCCCGGCCGGGCGGCATCAGCCTCGTGCAAATCGTGGGCACCTTCGGCGTGACCCTGCGCACCGCGCAGCGCATGTCACGCGCGCTGGAAGAGGCATTTCCCATGGTGCAGACCCGCACCGACAAGGAACGGCGCAAGTGGTGGCAGCTGCCCGACAGCCGTCTGCTGCACATGCAGGGAATTCGCGACAGCGAATTGTCGGCCCTTGAAATGGGCATCCGGCGTGCAGAACGTGATGGCGCGGCCACGGAGGTCACGGCACTGACCTCGCTGCGCAACCGCCTCCTCGGGACGATGCCACCTAGCTTTGCCCGCCGCGCAGAGGTGGATGCCGAGGCATTGCTGGAGGCCCGCGGTCACGCTTGCCGCCCGGGACCCCGTGCGCAGTATTCGGCCCATGTTCTCGGTGTCATCGACAACGCACTGAAGGGCCCGTTCACGATGCAGATCGACTATGCCGGTGCGCAGGATGCCGCGCCACGGTCGAGGGCGGTCGAACCCTACGGCGTCCTGTTCGGGATGCGCGGCTATCTGATCGCCCGCGAGATCGACAACGGCGGCAAGTATCGGCATTTCCGGCTGGACCGGATCAGCCGCGCCAGCCTGCAGCAGGACTCCTTTGTGCGGGATCCCGGCTTTGATCTTGGCAAGCACGCCGCCCAGGCCTTCGGGTCGTTCCATTCCGAAACAGAGTACGGGCCGGTGGAGTGGCGGTTTGCCCCCTCAGCCGCCGATGTCGCACGGACCTTCGTCTTTCACCCCGATCAGCAGGCTCAGGACGAGGCCGACGGCAGCCTGACCATCCGGTTCACCGCCGGGGGCTGGCTGGAGATGGCGTGGCACCTCTATCAATGGGGTGATGTGGTCGAGGTGATCACCCCGCCGGAACTGCGCATCCTCGTCGAGGCCCACCGTCGCAGCGATTTCCCCTCCCTGCCCTGACACCGGCGCGCACGTCCTGTCCCGCGCCGCCCGGTCTGCGTCGCGCGCTGCTGCTGAAATCCGGCTGGTATAGTTGCAATCCACGATCATCAGGCGCGATCTGGCACAGATGACCGGAAACGGCGGAACTGCACTGGGCGGCCTTTCCGATTCGCGTTCCGGTCCCGCGCCAAAACTCCAATGAAACAAGGGGCGGAATTGAATCCGGCCTCTCAATTCCGGTCTCTGCCTAGGTTCCGGTCCTTCCCGTCTGCTTCCCTCGCCCCGTCTCCGGCCGCTGCCGGGATCTGGATGGGAGACCGAAATGCAGACCACTGCCCCTGCCCCGCAGGATCAACCCCTCAACCTTCTGGCTGACTGGATCAGCCGCGAGCAGCTGGCCGGTGAACTCGGCCTTGCCTGCGACACCCTCGCCCGCTGGGAGGCCCGTCAGCTCGGCCCGCCCTGCACGCGGATCGGCCGCAAGGTGCTCTACCGTCGCACCTCGGTCCAGGACTGGATCAGCGCGCAGGAACAGACCCGCCCCGCACGGACACGGCGGGGGCGGAAATGAACCAGCTCCTGTCCCACCCGCCCGTTGTCCCGACCTCGGCCACTGGCGACTGGATGCACGATCGCCTGACCGAAGCGCGCGGAGTCCTGGCCGACACCACCCAGCATCCGGAATCCTTGGTGATCCTCGCGGCACGGGTGGTCGTCGGTCAAACCGACGATGCGCGTGAATGCGGTGACGCCATCGAACTGCTGCGCCTGCTGGATCGCCGCCCGCTGCACGCCATCGCCGCCGCTGCCTTCCCGAAGGGTGGTGCCGCATGAACCGGCGCAGCACACCTGAGGCCGATGCCCAGCGCGCCATTGTCCAAGCCCTGCGCTTCGCTCTGCCCCGCGACGCCATCGTCCATCACTGCGTCAACGAGGTGACCGAGGCTGGGCCCCGCGGCGCAAAACGCCAGTCGATCCTTGTCGGCATGGGCGTCCATGCGGGCTTTGCCGACCTGATCGTGATTTCCGGCGGTCGCGTGCTGTTCCTCGAGGTCAAAAGCGAAACCGGTCGATTGCGCAAATCGCAGGAGGTGTTTCGCGACACCGTCTGCGCGCAGGGCTTCGGCTGGGCACTTGTCCGGTCGGTCGACGACGCGCTGGGCGCACTGGCCGACAACGGATTCACCAGTCGTGCGCAGCGCCCCATTCGGAGGGCCGCGCCATGAGCCATGACGCCACCAACTGGGCGATCCAGCGGCGCGGGTTGAAACCGACGACCAAGATCGTCCTCTGGCACCTATGTGATCGCTTCAACCCCGACTTCGGTTGCTTCCCGTCGCAGGATCGGCTGGCCCATGATTGCGAAATCAGCCGCTCCACCTTGAACGAACATCTCGATCGGCTGGAGGAGGAACATTTGCTGCGGCGGGTGCCGCGCATCGATCCCGTCACCAAGCGCCAACTGCCAACACGCTACATCCTGGGGTTCGAGGAAGGCTTTGCACCACATGATCCCGAGCCATGTCCGGAAACCGGACACGGGTTTTTGCCTTTCGGCCAGGATGCTGAAACTGCATCTGAAATCGCCACCATCCCTGCTTATCTTCCCGAGCCGTGTCCGGAAATCGCACACGGCAATCCGCAGGAACCCGTGTCCGGATTTTGCCCTGACCCGTGTCCGGAAAATGCCGAAAGCCGTGTCCGGAATCCGGACACTAACCTTGTAAGAGAACCACTAAGTAAACCAGTAAAGGAGGAGGAGGGCGCGCAAGCGCGCGAGGCCGATTTTGAGCGGTTCTTCGCAGAGCTGCTGACGGCGCTGGGCTTTGCCGCCAATGCCACCCTACCCGCCTGGTGGCAGGGCTGGCCAGCCCGCACCCATGTTCGCCGCTGGATCGAGGATATCGGGCTGTCGCGGAAACGGATCATTGAGGTCGCGACCGAAACCCGGGCCGATCATCCGAACCCGCCCGATGGCCCCAAGGCCCTCGACCGGTTCATGGAACGCGCCGCCCAGCGCGATGCGCAGACGGCCATCGCGACTGCCAAGGGTCCGAGGTCCAAGCGGCGGCGCAAACGCGAAGACGCTCCCCGGCTCAGCGACGACGAGAAGGCGGCGTTTTACGCCAAAATGGTCAACGCGGACGGCTACCTGCCGGTCAGCGCGATCAACAACAGCATCCGTGATCTGATGCTGGTGCGCGGCCTAGTCACACCCGAACGCCTCCAGATGCGGGGGGTGCGGTGACCCTGCAGCGACAAGTTGGCCGCTCGGGCGGCACCAAGGTTAAACGCGCGCTGGGTGTTCAGGCGGCGTTGGAATGGGCATTCCGCGTGGAACAGGCGCAGTTGGAACTGCCACCAACCACGGACGTAACCGACGAAGGCTTTGGCTTCGGCCTTGAATACGTTCTGCTGCAACGCGCGGCGCTGGGCTGCAAGGTGGACGGCGGCCAGCACAAGATGGGCAGCTATACCCATCCCGATGCCGAGGTGATCGCCGCCATCGTCGCAGGCATGCCAGAGAGCCTCGGCGGCATCCGCATGGCGATCCGAATGGCCGAATTGGCGCGTGCAGGCATGACCCCGGACTGGATGCCGGGCATCGTCCCGCGCTGTGTCCCGTTGGAAACCAAGAACAATCAGCATGGAGAGCGGGCGACAACCATCGTCGTTGGAACCGAACGCGTAAAGACGCGCGGCAAGTGGCGCACGGTCGATGTCCTAGCCTGCCCGGTCACCTGGCGGCCGCATCCGGAGCAGATCGCGTCTTCGCGGCGCGGCTATGAGGATTGGTGGCAGTCACTGGACTGGGTGCGGGATGGGCTCGTTGTTGGCAGAATGCTTCGGGAGGTCGGTGTAACAACGACAATGCCCCGAAGGTGCCCGTGGAAGAGAACCCCATGACGGTCATGAGATCACCTTCTTTGCACTGGGCCGTTCAACCCATGCATGTCACGCACATATCAGATCTTCCAACCCGCGCCAGGATCAGGTTCGGGGCATGCCGCATTTCGGACCCCCACCTCACCCACTTCCAGCACAGCGTCAGAGCCATGAAGCCACGCCACCACCATGTCCCGTGTTTGCGCAATGGCGGTTTCGGCCCGCAGGGCGCACTCCCAGACTGTTCCGACCCGCCAGCCTGCCTCACGAAGAGCGGACTGAACTGCCGCATCCCGCGCAACATTTGCTTCGAACTTTGCCACCCAGAACTCGGGGCGCGTCGCCGGAACCGTGGCATAGCGGCAGCCTGCATGGCGATGCCAGAAGCAACCATGCACGAAGATGACGGCGCGGTACTTCGGCAGCACGATGTCCGGCTTGCCGGGGATGCCCTTTGCATGAAGGCGATAGCGAAAGCCGAGCGCATGCAGGGACCGGCGGAGCGCCAGTTCGGGCTTCGTGTTCTTTCCGCGGATCCCGGACATCATGCGGGAGCGCGTCTGGCTGTCGACGATGTCTGTCATTTGCCACCTGGCTTCATCTGTCGGACCTGGTATACAGCCAATGATCTGAATTCGAGAGGACACTGATTTGCCAGCCACTTTCGGCATTGTCGATCTGTTTGCCGGGCCTGGTGGATTGGGCGAGGGCTTTGCTTCGCTGCGTGTGGGCGATCATTCTCCGTTTCAGATCGGCATTTCGGTCGAAAAGGAGATATCAGCGCACAGGACGCTGACCCTGCGCGCATTTGTTCGCGCTTATGCCGAAAAGCATGGGGCTTTGCCGAAGGCATATATCGATTTCCATGCTGGCCAGTCAGCAGAACCGGACTGGTCTACGGTTGACGCGACTACCTGGGATCACGCCGCAAGTGAGGCACGTTGCCTTGAGTTGGGTACTGAGCCCGCCGCCGAAGCAATCGACAGCGTTATCGCCCGCCTGAGAAATGACTTCGACGATACAATCCTGATCGGCGGCCCTCCCTGCCAGGCCTATTCGCTGGTCGGGCGCGCCCG
This sequence comes from Rhodobacter sp., assembly GCA_027484145.1. Classification (GTDB taxonomy): domain Bacteria; phylum Pseudomonadota; class Alphaproteobacteria; order Rhodobacterales; family Rhodobacteraceae; genus Pseudotabrizicola. The sequence continues at coordinate 17,580 of JAIXUH010000018.1, read as the reverse complement.
CGCCAACGGAAAGATCGGATATGTGCCCGAAGAAGACGCGCGCCATTATCTCTTTCGCGAGTACATCCGCGTGCTGGACCGACTTCGCCCCGCCGCCTTCGTGATGGAAAACGTGAAGGGCATGCTGTCATCGACGATCGAAAGCCGGATGGTATTCGAGATGTTGATGGAAGATCTGACCTCGCTCGGCACCGGGCATGCGCATCACTATGAACTCCGGGCGATCCGTCTTTCGGACAGCAGGGCGACGCTTCTGGAGCCGAAACAGCCGTCCGACTTCATCGTGCGTGCCGAGGATTTCGGCGTGCCACAGCGCCGCCATCGGGTCATCATCGTTGGCATCAGGTCGGACCTTGCCAACCGGATGTCGGGTATCAGCATTCCTGTCACGGGCACAAGACGCACGGTCGGCGAGACGATTGGAAACATGCCCCCCCTTCGCAGCGGTATCAGCCGCGACGTCGATACAACAACCGCCTGGAAGCACGAGGTCGTTGAGGCTGGAAACATCTTGGCCAGCATTTACAAGACCAGTGGAGATGAGGCTCTCCGCAAAGCTTTCCTCGATGTTGTGAAGCGCATGAAGAAAGCCGCGCCCGGACAACGGGCGGACGCGAGCCTGCCTGCAGGCTACGGGACCTCCAACGACGACCTGATGCGTTGGCTCGAACGACGGGAACTGCAGGCCCTTGCCCAGCACGAAACGCGTGGGCATATGGCATCGGACCTCGGCCGCTATCTTTTCGCCGCGGTCTTTGGTGAAAAGCGCCAGTACAGCCCAAAGGCGGCAGATTTTCCCCTCGCGCTCAGCCCCGATCACAAGAACTGGCATAGCGGCATCTTCAGCGACCGTTTCCGGGTTCAACTGGCCCATGAGGCAGCAACAACCGTTACCAGCCACATCTCCAAAGACGGGCACTACTTCATTCATCCGGACCCCGCGCAGTGTCGCAGCCTGACAGTGCGCGAGGCCGCCCGGCTGCAGACCTTCCCAGACGACTATCTGTTCCTTGGCAACAGGACGCAGCAGTACGTTCAGGTTGGAAATGCAGTCCCACCGTTCCTTGCGCGCCAGATCGCAGCATTGATCCATGCATCCCTGACAAAAGCGGACACCCACGAGGCTTGAGGGGCACATTGATCACCTTGCGTGGCTTGTATCGTCGAGATGTTCCCGCCAGAGTAGACCGTGTGCGTTCTACCGAGGGTTCAAATGACGGAAATTGTTGTTTCAAGACGGGCAGATGCGACACCTCATGCAGCGGCATTGATCGAGGGATTGAGGGACATAGGTTATTCCCTTGAAACCGCCGTCTCAGACATCATCGACAATTCCATTACAGCGGGTGCACATCGCATTCAGATCATCACCGAAACTTTTGCCGAAGAACCCTACATCGCAATAGTGGACGATGGCGACGGCATGAGTGAGGATGATCTAGTTGCAGCGATGCGGCCTGGCAGTAGAAATCCCCTCGCAACTCGAGAAGAGCCGGATTTGGGACGTTTCGGACTTGGCCTCAAGAGTGCAAGTTTTTCTCAATGTCGGCGACTGACCGTCATATCCAGAAAATCCGGGCAGACATCTGCCGCTATTTGGGATCTTGATGACGTCGCGGAACGAAATGAGTGGGCAGTACAATTGCCCGATGACCTCACCGGGCTTCCTGCCATCGAGCACCTTGGCCCCAACGGTACGATCGTTCTTTGGCAGAAACTTGATCGGCTAACGGGCGGTTACTCACATAACGCCGCAAAACGCGCCGAAGTCATCAACCAGAGGATTGCCGAAACCGAAAGGCATCTCCGCCTTGTTTTCCACCGGTTCATGGAGGACGCAAAACCGATTCGCCTCCTTCTGAATGGGCGTCTTCTGCAGCCGCTTGATCCTTTTGCCCGAAAGAACCCGGCCACCATCTCGGATCCAGAAGAGAAGCTGACTCTGATCAGGGGCGACGTTGAAATCCAGAGCTTCACGCTGCCGCACCACAAGCAGATGAGCAAGGCAGAGTGGGAGGATTTAGGCGGCCCTGAAGGTCACCTGAAATCGCAGGGATTTTATCTTTATCGCGGCAAGCGCTTGATTCTCCATGGCGCATGGTTCGGCCTGTGCCGACAGTCCGAAATAACAAAGCTGTCCCGAGTACGGATCGACATACCCAACAGCATGGACGCTGACTGGAAGATCGACGTCAAGAAATCCTCGGCACAGTTGCCACCGATCGTTCGCGACCGGCTGAAGAAAGTCATCGACCGAATCCTTGCGGGATCAAAGCGTACTTACCAGAAGCGTGGCCAGAAGCTTGTCGATCATGAGCGGCTACCGATGTGGCATCGGATTCAAGCGGATGGGCAAATCCGCTATCGACCAAATGCCGAGCATCCAGCGTTTTCGGACTTTGCAGATAGCCTTCCACCGGATTTACGGCGCGGTTTCTTCAACTGCGTTTCGCTCGTCGGGGCCTCGCTGCCCCTCGAAACCCTCTTTGCCGATATGGCAGGAACTGCAGAGCAGATCGTTCCAGACCAAGTGGATGAGGATGCCCTCAGCCAGGCCGTTCAGGCAGTCCTGACGCGCATGCTGGAAGCGAAGAAAGACATGAAGGAAATCATTGCCTTGATGAAAGACAACGACCCTTTTCGATCTGCTTGGGAAGACACTCAGCGCATCATCGCGGCAACGATCCAGACGAAGGAAGACAAGTGAAGCCCCTCCTGAGCAGCCTTGAAGGCATGACGTCTATGTACATGGCGTCGCAACCAGCGCCTCATACCGCACAGTCGATCCGCGACATCATCACACAACTGCGCAGCACGCCGATGTTTGCGGATCAGGTCGAAGACAGTGAAGCTGAAGAGCTCGCCCGTCTGATCGAAGAAAAGTACGGGATCAGCATGGGTCTCGGCGCAATCGTCGACGCAAAGGATTTCCGCCCTTGGCTTCACGACGCGCGTATCAATGGCGAGGTCGGTGACTTCTACTGGGGTCGGTACCGCCAGCTGTTGAACCTGAAGGGCCTGCCCAAGTCGGTCATCGACGCAACGGATGAAGTGACGGACAGAGTACTTGACCGGCTGGGCGACCCGAACAACACCAGCGCATGGAGTCGCCGCGGCATGGTCGTCGGGCACGTCCAGAGCGGGAAAACACAGAATTATACGGGTCTTATCTGTAAGGCGGCCGACGCTGGCTATCGCCTGATCGTGGTGATCGCAGGCATCCACAACAATTTGCGCAACCAAACCCAGGCTCGTATCGATGAGGGCTTTATCGGCCGAGACACCGGGCGGCTCGCCCATGTCAACAAGGCGCAGCGCCAGAAGCTTATCGGCGTGGGGCAATTTGATCAGCGCGAGTTCCCGGTTTCACTGACCAACACGTTGCGTGATTTCAACAAGGCGACCGCCACCACCAACACCAGCCAGATCGGGCAATACAACGTGCCGGTCGTTCTGGTGATCAAGAAGAACTCCAGCACGTTGAAGAACTTGCTGGAATGGCTGAAGGAGCATTCGGTCCAGCAAGGGACGCAGATGGTCAACCAGCCGATGCTGGTCATCGACGATGAAGCCGACAATGCTTCTATCAACACGGCCTATGCACGGGACGAGGTCACAAGGATCAATGGCCAGATCCGCGAGCTTTTGTCGATCTTTCACCGCAGCTGCTATGTTGGTTATACCGCCACGCCCTTTGCCAATATCTTCATTGACCCCGACACCGACGACGATGCGTTGAGGCAGGATCTGTTTCCGCGCCATTTCATCATCGGCCTTGATGCGCCGTCGAACTACTTCGGGGCACAGAAGGTATTTCTGGATGCCCGCGACCGCCACATTCGTCTGATTGAAGACAACGAGGACATCTTCCCGATGAAGCACAAGATCGACCATCCGGTCGACGTGCTGCCCGGCAGTCTGGTGCAGGCCGTGCGTGCATTCATTGTCTCTCGGGCGATCCGCAATGCTCGGGGCCAGCAAGCCGCGCACGCATCGATGCTGATCAATGCCTCTCGATTCACCGATGTGCAGGGGCGTTTGCGGTCACAGGTGGCTGATGTAGTTGGCCGCATGCGTGACGCCGTGGCCGTCGATGCAGGCAAGGGCCGGGCCGCACTGAACAATCCCGAAATAGCAGCGCTGCATTCGGTTTGGCAGCAGGAATATGCTGAAGATGCTGACTGGACCGATGTGCAACCGCGGCTGCATGAAGTTCTGATTGCTGCCCGGGTCGTTGAAGTGAACGCGTCGAAACGGTCACAGGCGCTGGACTATGACCAAGGCGGGGAACACGGTGTAACAATCATCGCGGTTGGCGGATTCTCCCTGTCGCGTGGTCTGACGCTGGAGGGGCTGACGGTCAGCTACTTCCTGCGCAACTCGATCATGTATGATACACTTATGCAGATGGGCCGCTGGTTCGGCTATCGCCCCGGCTATGAGGATCTCTGCCGTGTCTGGATTTCGGCGGATGGGGTAGGGTGGTATGCGCATATTCACGAAGCGATGGACGACCTGCAGTCGCAGCTTAAGCGCATGGAACTTGTGAAAGCCACTCCTGAACAGTTTGGACTAGCTGTGCGTAGCCATCCTGAGACACTTATCGTTACCGCACGCAATAAGATGGGCAGTAGCAAGGAATTGCCTGTGCGAGTAAGCCTAGCCGAACATCTTGTCGAGACTACTATAGTTGCCGTAAACGCAGAACAGCTTCGGATCAACGTGCGGGCTGGCGAAAAACTACTGGCAAAGGCACACACTAAAGGAATTGCTCTTGAACCTCGACCTCGAGGATACCTTTTGAAGAATGTCAGTGTGGACTTAATTCGTGACTTCCTAAATGAATATCGAGCGGAACCCAATACTAGGCCTGTGAATCCTTTAGCGGACCCAAAGCTCATCGCAGATTATATTGATGGGCGGAGAGAAAGCGAGCTGGCAACCTGGGATGTGTTTGTTGCAAGTTCCAAGAATCTGGAAATGAGTGATCTTGCCTTCGCTGGGCTTCAGCTGGTTCCCTACGAGCGAATGGTCGATGATGCTCTGTTGAAAAAGGGAATCCTCGCCTTTAGCGGTTCTCGTCGAAGGATCGGTGCATCGGAAGACGAGGTTGAGGGGTTGACGAAAGATCAAATCTTGCAGGCTCGCGAAACTTTTAGATTGTCTCGGCCGGACAAAACTCTGCCAGCATCTGTAAATCCCAAGATTTATCGGCAAGTTGCTGGCCGACGACCACTGCTCATTCTAAGATTTGTGAAGCCTAAAGCGGATGCGCAATCCAGCACAGCAATCCCACTGGATCCAGTTTTGGCGTGGGGCATGTCCTTTCCTTCAAGCCAAATAGACAACGGATTAGTCGAATATGTCGTCAATACGATCGGCATGCGTGAAATGTTTGGTGACGACGATAGTGAAGAGGAGGCCCGCGGTGATACCGACTGATACGCCGTGGTCTGGCCTCGAGGCCGGAAAAACCGACACAAGGCGGGTCGATGCCGCCGCTCGCTGGAACTGGTTCTGGGCTGTGATGCCTCGTGCTGACGTCTGTCTGCTGCTTCAGCTGACAGACTTGCCGAAACCGGTCCCCGACCTGCCCAAACTGAAGAACCTCGAAATCAAGTTCCAGACATTGCCGGGCGGCCCCATCCTTTACATCCGATTGAAGGACAACGCCCAGATGGAGTTGTTCGAAACTCTTTGCCGCGACGTGATGGCCGCCGGTGAGCTTGCAGAAACCGAAGCGGAGGCGCTGGAGCGCGCCATCGGGCGAACCTTCCGTTGGCACTATCTGCTGCGCGGCGGAAAGCTCGAGGTTCTGTCGGAGGAAGCACAGAAGGGCTTGATCGGGGAAATCGAGGTCCTGAAACTTCTGATCGCCATTCTCGGCCCCAAACCTGCACTTACTGCTTGGACTGGCCCATCGGGGGCGCCGAAGGATTTTGAACTCAAGGCCGACTGCATCGAGGTCAAGGCCAGGCGCGGCGCGTCTCAGCCTTTCGTGAAAATCACGAATGAGCATCAGCTGGCTGACGTCCCTGATCGTCGCCTATGGTTGGCAGTTCTTGCCGTCGACAAGGTCCAGCAGCGTCATGGCAAAACGCTGACCGACTATGTCGCTGACGTCACCGATCTTCTCGAACGGACTGAGCCGTCAGCGATCATGGATTGGGATCTGCACCTTGCCGATGTTGGCTATGACGCGCTGCACGACTATTCGGCATGGCGCTGGATTGTTTCCGCACCAGAATTTCATGTTGTAGCAGAGGAATTCCCGCGCATCTCGGCCCCCGTGCCGTTGGGCGTGTCTGCCGTATCCTATGCACTCGCGCTATCTGCCTGCACTCCCTTTCGAACCGACTGGTCTGACGTTCAGGCAAAACTGATCGAAGAGGTGCAGCAGTGACCGAACTTGACGAGTACCATCAGAGCCTCATGGCAGACATTCGACGCGAAGCTGATGCCAGTGGTGTTTTCCCGGTCGAGGCATTTTTCGACCGGATGACAGAGCGATTGACCGAAGCGGGCGAACTGGAAGTGGCCGATCGCGCGTATTTCCAGAGTGGCGAAGGCGGACAGAAACTTCGGATCGATGGCTATGCGGGCGACCCACGCGACAGCGAAGGGGTCCTCGGCCTGATCATCTGCGACTTCGCCGACAGTGAAGGGGTTCAGACCTTCGGCAAGGGGGATGTGCCGCCGATCCTCAACCCGTTGATCCGCTTCCTGAAAAAGGCAAAGACCGAAGACTTTCGTGACGCACTCAACGAGGCAAACCCGGCATTTCAGGTCTCTGACCTGATTATTGCGACATGGTCGCAGATTACCAAGGTCAAGCTGATCCTGATCTCGAACCGCCAGTACATCGGCCGTGACGATACGGTGAAGTTGGCAGACTTGGGCGAGGTGCCTATCACCTGGTCGGTATGGGATCTGGCACGTTTTGAACGCTTCGACCGGTCAGGTCAGGCGCGCGAGGACATGGTCATCGACTTTGCCACGGACTTTGGCGCACCCCTGCCAGCGCTCAAGGCGTCGCAGACCGGCGCTGCATTGGAAAGCTACCTGCTGATTGTGCCAGGGGAGAAATTGGCCGCGATTTACGACCGTTGGGGCGCGCGGCTGCTCGAAGCCAATGTGCGGTCTTTCCTTCAGGCACGAGCCAAGACGAACAAGGGTATCCAGAAGACGATCAAGGAGGAACCCGAGCTCTTCTTCCCTTACAACAACGGCCTTTCAGCGACAGCAGACGAGGTATCGTGTGTCCGAACGGCTGACGGATTGGCAATCGCATCAATCAGCAACCTGCAAATCGTCAATGGTGCCCAGACGACAGGATCGATTCACAGTGGCCTGAAATCGGCCAAGGACCAGCTCGCGCAGGTCTTTGTGCAGATGAAACTGACAGTCGTTTCTCCTGCCAAATCCGAAGAAATCGTACCGAAAATCTCGGAGTATGCCAACACGCAGAACAAGGTGAACGCCGCGGACTTTTTCGCCAATCACCCGTTTCACATCCGCATGGAGCAATTCTCACGCGATGTGATTTTCACGGCCCGGGACGGCGAACGTCATGACAGCAAATGGTTCTACGAGCGTTCGCGTGGGCAGTTCATCAATGCGCGGCCGAAGGTCAAGGGCAAGGCTCAGGCGAGCTTTGATATTGAATTCCCCAAGGCACAGCTTTTCAGCAAGACCGATCTTGCAAAGTTCGAGTTCTCTGCTGCAGGGCAGCCCCATATCGTGTCGCGCGGCGCACAGAAGAACTTCGCCGAATTCGCAAAGGAGATTGGCGAGGCTTGGGCCAAGAGTGATGCGAGATATGACGAACTCTGGTATCGGCGGCTGATTTCCAAGGCGATCGTCTTTCGGTGGCTGGAGGCCGAGGTTCCGAAGCAGCCGTGGTACGAAGGCGGCTACCGCGCAAACATCGTCACCTATTCCATGGCCAAGCTGTTTCATGATGCGAACGGCGAAAAGCAGGTCCTGGATCTGGATGCCATCTGGCGGCGGCAATCCGTCCCGGAAGCACTGCAACGCGCACTCCTTCTTGCCGCAGCTGAAGCGCATGATGTGGTCACTCACCCTCCGGCTGGTGTTCGAAACATGTCGGAGTGGGCGAAACAGCAAGCGTGCTGGAACGGCATGAAGGGCCGCACGCTGGACTATGATGACGACTTCGAAACCTGCTTGACGTTGGTGGAAACAGCTCGAACCGCAAAACGCGACGAAAAGGCCAAGAAAGCCATGACCGAGGGCATCAATGCCCAGTCAGAGGTTGTGACGCTCGGGGCTGATTTCTGGAAAGTCCTCTTGGCATGGGGGCGCGAACGGAAGCGTCTCACACCGAAGGACCAGCAGATCCTTGAAGTCTGCGCATCTATCCCTCGACGGCTTCCGTCGGATCTGCAATCTCGCCACGCACTCGACGCCCTTTCGCGCATGCGGGATCAAGGTTTTGGCGACGGGTGATCCTCGGCAAGCGCCCCCTCGGCATGGTTCCTCCCCGGCCCCGAACGTATGCGGGGGGGCGCAGCGCGGCGTTTCGCTAGCGACAGGCACTTTCACCGGGGAAGCCAGGCGGAAGCCACTTGCCCGGTGACCTCGGGAAAAGCGACTCGTTATCAAAGGGTTGCGGAATCACGATCTTGGCGCGCTGGATTCTTTGCGGAATCCAGGGAAGCCAGTTTGCGGAAGCCACCACGCCGGAAGCCAGCCAGCGGAAGCCACTTGCAGGGAAGCCATTGAATCCGCGTGCATTTTTCATTTGACAAAGCTGCCCCCCTTGACCTACCCCTTGATCATCGAAGAATTGCGCCCGGAGGAAACCCCTCGCGGGCGTTTCTCATTTCCCGACATCGCGGATCCTGATCGTGACGCTGGCAGCGCCCAGCGCGCATCGGCGTGTCCGCCCTGCCTCAGATGAAAGCCACCCGATGGACCTGGTCTTTGCGCCGAGCCAGATTGAAACTTGGCCTCTCGACCGGCTGCGCCCCTATGCCCGCAATGCAAAGATCCACGGCACGGACCAGGTCGCCAAGATCGCTGCCAGCATGGCCAAGTTCGGCTGGACCGTTCCGTGCCTTGTGGCCGACGATGGCGAACTGATCGCCGGGCACGGCCGGGTGTTGGCCGCGATCATGCTGGGGCTGAAGGACGTGCCGGTGATCCGGCTCGGCCATCTGGATGAAGCCGAGCGCCGGGCCTACCGGATCGCCGACAACAAGCTGACCGAGCTGGGCGAGTGGGACGAGGCCATGCTGCGCGATGAAATCGCGGGGCTGCTGGCCGAAGATTTCGACCTAACGCTGCTTGGCATCCCAGACGAGGATCTGGACGCGCTGCTGCGCGATCCGGATCAGGCGGAAGGCGGCGCGGTCGAGGGCGAAGATGACATTCCCGAACCGCCGGTCACGCCGGTGTCTGTTGCGGGCGACCTCTGGCAGCTCGGGTCGCATCGGCTGATCTGCGGCGACAGCACCGCCGCCGATGTGGTCGTGCGGCTGCTCGGCGATGTGCGCCCGCTGCTGATGGTCACCGACCCGCCCTATGGGGTGGAGTACGACCCAAGCTGGCGCAACCAGGCAGGAGCGGCCAAGACCAAACGCACCGGCAAGGTGCTGAACGACGATAGGGCCGATTGGCGCGAGGCTTGGGCGCTGTTCCCCGGCGACGTGGCCTATGTCTGGCATGGAGCGCTGCATTCCTCGACCGTTGCCGAGAGCCTGGTGGCGGCAGGTTTCGCAGTGCGGTCGCAGATCATCTGGGCCAAGGACCGCCTCGTCCTCAGCCGCGGCGATTACCACTGGCAGCATGAACCTTGCTGGTATGCCGTCAAAAAGACCGGCAAGGGTCATTGGGCAGGCGACCGGAAGCAGACGACGCTCTGGCACATCTCCGGCAAGGACCAGGATGCCGCCACCGTGCACGGCACACAGAAGCCGGTGGAATGCATGCGCCGCCCGATCTTGAACAACTCCAGCCCGGGTCAAGCAGTGTTCGAACCCTTCATGGGATCCGGCACCACCCTGATCGCGGCGGAAACCACGGGCCGCGTCTGCTTCGGGATCGAATTGAACCCGGCCTATGTCGACGTGGCCATCGAGCGCTGGCAGCAGTTCACCGGCGCCAATGCCGTGCTGGCGGATACCGGCGAGACCTTTGCCGACCTGAAGGCGAAAAGGCTGGCGGCATGAACTTGCCCCTGCCGCCGGGCCGGATCGAACATTGGCCCCTCGCCCGCCTGAAGCCCTACGCCCGCAACGCCAAGACCCACGACGCCGATCAGGTGTCCAAGATCGCTGCCAGCATGGCCGAGTTCGGCTGGACCGTGCCGGTGCTGGTGGCCGCCGACGGGGAGTTGATCGCTGGCCACGGTCGCATCCTGGCCGCCGCGCACCTCGGGCTGTCCGAGGCCCCGGTCATCGTGCTGGGCCATCTGACAGAGGCGCAGCGCCGCGCTTATCGCATCGCCGACAACAAGCTGACCGAATTGGGCGGCTGGGATGAGGCGCTGCTGTTGCAGGAATTGCAGGCACTGTTGGCCGAGGACTTCGACCTTGGGCTGATCGGGATCCCCGAGGATGAACTGGACGCCCTGCTGCACGCGGGCGATGACGACAAGACGTTGATCGACGACGATGCGGCCGATGCCATCCCCGCCCCGCCCGCCGAACCCATCACCAAGCCGGGCGACATCTGGGCGCTTGGCAAGCACCGCCTTTGCTGCGGCGACGCCACCGATACTGCCGCTGTCGCCAGGCTGTTAAAGGGCGAACTGGCCACGCTGATGTTCACCTCGCCACCTTATGCCCAGCAGCGCGACTATGGTGCCGCCAAGGAAAAGGTCGGCGATTGGGATGCGCTGATGCAGGGCGTGTTCGCCGCAGCACCAGTCACAACGGATGCGCAGCTGCTGGTCAACCTCGGCCTCGTGCACCGTGACAGCGAATGGCAGCCCTATTGGGAAGGATGGGTGGAATGGATGCGCGGCTCTGGCTGGCGGCGGTTTGGCTGGTATGTGTGGGATCAGGGACCGGGATTGCCGGGCGACTGGAACGGCCGCCTGGCCCCGTCGCACGAGTTCATTTTCCACTTCAACCGCGCGCCGCGAAAACCGCACAAGACCGTCCCGTCCAAGCACGCGGGCGAAACCCTCGGCGGCGGTGGGCTGCGCGGGGCCGACGGCACCGTCCACGCCAAGACCGGAACCGGCAACGCGATCCAAAGCCACCGCATTCCGGACTCCGTCATCCGGATCATGCGCCACAAGGGCGGGCTGGGTGCGGCTGGATCGCACCCAGCGGTGTTTCCGGTGGCGCTGGTCGAGGCGATGCTGGCGGCGTTCTCGGATCCCGGCGACCTGATCTACGAGCCGTTTTGCGGCTCCGGCACCCAGATCGTCGCCGCCGAACGCGCTGGGCGGCGCTGCTTCGCGTTGGAACTGGACCCGATCTATTGCGACGTCGCCGTGCGGCGGTGGGAGATGGCGACCGGAAAGTCGGCGCGTTTGGACGACAGCAACGAGAATGCTCATGACATGGAGGGGCTGCAGCAATGATAAATGGCGACTATCTCTGGCGAAATGGTGATCTGCTCCGGGCTGTTCCGATCCAGCGCGCCGATCTGAACCAAGCCATATCGCGGTGCGGCTTTCGGCCGGAACACACACCGGAGCCGGGAAAGGGCCGCTGGTACACTTGGCGGGACGTGGTAGCCATTGCTGTGGCGCAGGATTTGCGCAGAATCGGCCTTGGTCCTGCTAAGGCATTTGGGCTTGTGCAGGAACACCTGTCGCAGTTTCTGCGCGCCCGCATCGATCAGCCGGGCGACTGTGCCGGGGTCGTCTGGGTGATCTCTCAAAGTGACGACCACCTCGAGATCAAGACGCCTTGCGAGTTTATGCGCCAAGCCGAAGACGGAAAACATTTGACCGCATCAAGTGACGGCGCGCACCTTGTCGTCAATGTGGGTCAGATCGCAAGCCGCGTCTTCCATGACCTGCAAGCGGTTAGAGAGGGACAAGCGCAAGCTCTTTCTGAAGAATTGAATTTGGCAGAAGCTGAGGCGATGATTCAGGTGGTTTCCAGCTTGTAAACGGTCCCCCGTCCTTCGATCTTTTCTGCTGTGACGGGGAGAGCGAGCTTCTTTTTCAATACCCCTGAGATTGCACCGCGCGCGGAGTGACCCATCCAGCCGGTAGCCACTACAATCTCCGCGATGGACGCGCCTTCGGGCCGCCGCAGCATCTCGATCAACATCCCCTGTTTCGTCCCGGCGCGCTGCTTGGGCTGAGCAGCGGTGGCCGCCATTGGCGCGGGCGTCTCAGCCGCATGTTTGCGGATCGCGACAACGGTCTTGACCACCACCGGTTCGATCCCGATGGCCAGCAATCCAGCATCCGTCACCACCAGCGTGGTGCCATGCCCATCGCCAGTCTCGCGCCAAAGTGGCTCATTCCGGCGCAGGTTGGCGTCGACCTCCTGCAGCCAGCCGTGTTCGATCATCTTCGACACAGCCATCTTGGCCGCCGCACCGGCCAGCCCCTTGGGAAGTGGCAGGGCGATGTTCTCAGGGCGCTGGGCCCCGGCGCTGAGGATGATGGTCTGGGTTTCTGTCAGCTTTGTCATGGCGTTCCCCTATTGGTCTTGGTGGCAAGGAAGGCGGTGATGCGCGACATCAGGTCATTGTGACCTTCGGCATCCGTGCCGATGATCACGTAGCCGTCGTCGTCGCGTTCCAGATCGGCGATCTCACGCAGCAACGCGATGGCCTCGTCGCAGGTGGCAAGGCGCTCGGCCTCCCATGCGGCGGTGATGGCGTCCTGCTCGATCTGGTGGCGCTGGGCGGGATCAAGCGGCATGTTCGCCCTCCTTGAAGGCGGCGTCGGTGATCTGGCGCAGCAGGCTGCCGTAATGGTTCAGGGTGCCGACATGGCCCCAATTGATCTCGTCCGGGTCGGTCTCGAAGTGATCGTCGCTCAGGGCCTTCAGGCGCTCCAGCATCGCGTCGATCTGGAACTTGGCGGTCATGAAGGCGTCGAGGGCTTTGGCATTGTCGGTGGCGCGGCGGGTGGTCATGGCGTGTCGTCCTTTGGGTGAGTTGCATGGTTTCTGTGTAATCACCATCGCTCTGGTGGGGCGGCTAGTGTAGGTAAATACAAGCAATATCAGTGCTTTCTCATTACACTCCGGGCGCATCGGCCTGCGGCACCACATGCACCCACTGGCACCCGATCCACATGTAGAGATGGGCAAACTCCCGCGTCGGGCGCGGAAGGATGCGCGGATCGCGGGGCGGGCTGAAGCAATCCAGAGCGTCAGACGTGACTTGCCGGATTTCCCGGGCGGCGATGATGTCCTCGGGTTTCCAGCGCGCCAGCGCGGGCAGCAGGTGGGCGGGATAGCCGTCGAAATGGACGTAGACATGCGCCCATTCCTCGGGGCCGATCTGGATGGCGATCTGCGCGCGGGTGCTCATGGCTGCACCTCAGATCAGCTGCAGATCGACCAGCACGGCGCTGGCGGCAGCCAGCTGCGTGGTCAGCAGGTCGATCTTGATGTGCGAGAAGAGGTCCGAGCAGTCGGCCTTGATCCCGCCTTCGCGCAGAGCGGCCTCGATGGCCTCGGCCACGACAGCCGGGCGCGAGCGGTCGAGATGGTCGGGCAGCGTGTCGATGTCGATGCGGATGGTGGTGGTGGCCATGGTCATGTCCCTGCCCTCCTTCAGCGTTTCGCAGCGGCGGCGACGCCAGCGGCGTAGGCCGCTTCAAGTGCTGCACGGATCGCCCAGACCGCCACATCGTGGAAGTCCAGCCGGTCGCTGTTCTGGGTCTCCAGCGTCTCGATGCTGTGGAAGTGCTTCGTGGCGATCTCCAGCAGCAGGGCTTCGCTGGGGACTTTAGCGGGCGCGGTCTTGGTGGTCATGGCGTCGTCTCCGGGGGTGAGTTGCATCGTTTTCCTTGGACCCAGAATCGCGCTATGCGAGAGTGTAATCAACTGAATAAGAAGATTATTTCCGTTTAAATTCAATATCTTGAGGCGCATCAAATCACCATGGAAGGTATGTCCGAGCGGGAGTATTCCGCCCATTCAGGCCTGTCGCGCGGGGCGATCCAGAAGGCCCGAAAAGCCAGTCGGCTGGTGGTTTACAGCGACGGGTCGATCAATGCGGCTGCTTCTGATGTACGCCGCGCCGACATGACCGATCCTGACCAGCAGCGCCGAAGCACCGGCGGCGATAGCGGGTTCAGCGGCCCGGCTGACAGCTCGTCCTATCTGAAGGCGCGCACGGCGCTGACGGTTTACCAGGCGCAGGACAAGCAGCTTGGCATCCAGAAGAAGAAGGGCACGCTGGTCGACCGCGCACGGGCGGAAGCGCTGGTGTTCCGATTGGCCCGACAGGAACGCGATACTTGGGTCACCTGGCCCAACAGAGTGGCAGCGCTGATGGCGGCCGAAGTGGCCTTGGGTGTGGAGAAACAAACCGGTGTGCCGGTGATCATCGAGGCCGCGATCCTGCAGAGGGTGTTGGAAGCCCATGTCAGACAGCACCTCGACGCCCTCGCTGACCTCCGGGTCTCGCTTGCATGAAGGTGAAGAACTCGACCTGAGCACCGATCTCGACCTCGAATTTGACGGGGCCGAGGACATCCTGCGCTTCTGGCGCAAGGGGATGCGGCCCGATCCTGACCTGACGGTGTCGGAATGGGCGGATGAACATCGCTGGCTGTCGTCTCGCGGTGCGGCCGAACCGGGGCGCTATCGCACTGCCCGCGCGCCCTATCTGCGCGAGATCATGGATGCGCTGTCGCCTCGGCACCCGGCACAGCGGATTTCGTTCATGAAGGCCGCACAGGTCGGCGCGACCGAGGCTGGCAACAACTGGATCGGCTTTGTCATCCATCACGCGCCGGGGCCGATGCTGGCGGTATTGCCATCGCTGGAACTCGCCAAACGCACGTCGCGGGGCCGTCTTGATCCCCTGATCGCGGACAGCGCGGCTCTGCGCGAACGGGTCAACCCGGCCCGGTCGCGCGATGCTGGCAACTCGATGCTGTCGAAGGAGTTCCCCGGCGGCATCCTGGTGCTGACCGGTGCCAACAGCGCCACCGGCCTGCGGTCGATGCCCGCGCGGTACATCTTTCTCGACGAGGTCGACGCCTATCCGGCATCCGCCGACGAGGAAGGTGATCCGGTCACGCTGGCCGAGGCGCGCACCACCACCTTCTCGCACCGCCGCAAGGTGTTCATGGTCTCGACTCCGACGATCCGGGGGTTGAGCCGGATCGAGCGCGAGTTCGAGGCATCGGACCAGCGCCGGTATTTCGTGCCCTGCCCCCACTGCGGGGCGATGCAATGGCTGCGTTTTGAGCGCCTGCGCTGGGACAAGGGTCAGCCTGACACGGCGGCATATCATTGCGAGGGCTGCGAACGCCCCATCGCCGAGCATCACAAGACGCAGATGCTGGAACGGGGCGAATGGCGGGCGACGGCAGTCTCCGCCGATCCGCATTCCATCGGTTTCCATATCTCTGCGCTCTATTCGCCGCTGGGCTGGAAAAGCTGGCAGCAGATCGCGCGCGAGTGGCTGGCGGCGCAAGGCTCAGAAGAGATGCTGCGCGTCGCGCGCAACACGCTTCTGGGCGAGACGTGGGTCGAAAGCGGCGACGCGCCCGAATGGCAACGGCTGGCGGAACGTCGCGAAAGCTACGCTGGCGTGCAAATCCCCGTCGGCGGTCTGTTCCTGACCGCTGGCGTCGATGTGCAAAAGGACCGAATCGAGATCGATGTCTGGGCCTGGGGTCGGGGTCTGGAAAGCTGGCTGGTCGATCACATCGTCATTGCTGGCGGCCCCGACGATCCAGCCTGCTGGGACAAGCTGACGGCTTTGCTTGGTCGAACATGGACCTGCGCGAATGGCGCGGTGATGTTGATCGGCAAGCTCGCCATCGACACTGGTTATGAGGCACCCGCGGTTTACGCATGGGCGCGCAAACAGGGCTTCGATCAGGTGGCCCCGATCAAGGGCCTCGAGGGCTTCAACCGTGCGACGCCTGTGTCGGGGCCGACCTTCGTCGACGCCACCATCGGCGGCAAACGTCTACGCCGGGGCGCGCGGCTCTGGTCGGTGGCCACGGCGACGTTCAAGACAGAAACCTACCGCTTCCTGCGGCTTGAACGCCCTTCGGATGAAGACCGGGCGCTGGGCGTGCTAGACGCGCCCGGTACTGTGCATCTGCCTGACTGGATCGACACCGAATGGCTAAAGCAGCTGGTGGCGGAACAGCTGGTCACGGTGCGCAACAAGCGCGGCTATGCCCACCCCGAATGGCAGAAGATGCGCGAACGCAACGAGGCGCTGGACGCCCGCGTCTATGCCCGCGCGGCGGCGTGGATCATGGGCGCGGATCGCTGGGACGAGGCGACCTGGCGGCGGTTGGAAGCGCAGGCAGGCGTGGAAACCCGACATGCGGCGCCCGTCGCCACAACTGAACCGGCTGCTCCGACTACGCCCAAGGCCGGAACACCGACCACGCCACGGCGGAAACGTCGGGCCTACACACCGAACTTCATGAGGGACTGAGATGGATCTGGAACGGATGCGCGCCCTGTTGGCAGCACTTCAGGAGGCGCGCTACGCGGGCGTCCGGTCGGTCAGCTATGACGGAAAATCGATCAACTATGGCTCGGACGCGGAACTCGCGAACGCCATCAGCGATCTGGAAACCCGGATTGCGACGGCTACGACCGGC
This sequence comes from Rhodobacter sp., assembly GCA_027484145.1. Taxonomy (GTDB): domain Bacteria; phylum Pseudomonadota; class Alphaproteobacteria; order Rhodobacterales; family Rhodobacteraceae; genus Pseudotabrizicola. Next base: position 830 of record JAIXUH010000018.1, on the reverse strand, counting down.
ACGCCGCGCCGTCGGCGCTGGGGCACTGTCGCATCAAAAGGTCTGTGATCCATGGCGTTCGAGGCGTTCCGCCAGCGGCTGGGGTCAATCATCGGCGGGTTCGATGCAGCTCAAGCCCATCGTCGCCTGCGCGGGTTCCGTGCCAGCCGCGCGCATGTGAACACGCTGATCGCGGCCTCGGGCGACACGATCACCGCCCGCGCCCGCTGGCTGGTCCGGAACAACGGCTATGCGGCGAACGCAGTGGAGTCCTTCGCCAGCAATGTGGTGGGCGATGGCATCAAACCCTCTTCGACCATCGCGGATGCCGCCAAGAAGGAAGAGTTGCAGGCGCTTTGGCTCGCCTGGACCGACGATGCCGATGCCGAGGGCCTGACCGATTTCTACGGGTTGCAGCGCCGGGCAGCGCGCGAGGTGTTCCTGTCAGGCGAGGTGTTCATCCGCATCCGTCCGCGCCGGGCCGAGGACGGTCTGACCGTGCCGCTCCAGTTGCAGATGCTGCCCGCAGAAATGCTGCCCCTCGACATGAACCGCACTCTGCCCGGCGCTGGGCTGATCCGACAAGGCATCGAATTCGACGGCATCGGCCGTCGCGTCGCCTATCACTTCCTGCGTCGCCACCCCGGTGATCTGACCGATCCGGGTCTGGCTGGGGAAACCGTCAGTGTCGCGGCGGAAGACGTGATCCATGTCCTCGACCCGGTGGAAGCCGGGCAGTTGCGCGGCGTGTCACGCTTCGCCACCGCCATCGTCAAGCTGTTCACGCTGGACCTCTATGACGATGCGGAGCTGGAGCGGAAGAAAATCGCGGCGATGTTCGCGATGTTCAT
>JAIXUH010000023.1 GCA_027484145.1 Rhodobacter sp. | reverse complement strand
GCATCGACCGCAGCGCCAATGCGGAACTCGCTGGCGCTGAGGCTGGCACCGATGGCGGTAAAAATCCCGGAGGCCAGCAAGATATCATCCACCCCCACGGCAAAATCCGTGATCCGGTCAATGTTCCCCGCGCCAAGCGTTGTTGAGAACACAAAGTCATCGGCCCCGCCAAGCCCGGTCATCGTGTCATTGCCGCCGCGCCCATCCAGCACGTTGGACCCCGCATTGCCGGTGATCGTCTGCGCCAGAGCGTTGCCGGTCAGGTTGATCGCGGTCGTGCCAGTGGAGGAATTTGTGGTGAACACTTCAATGTTGTCGTCCGCCGCCAGCGTGAAGGATACCCCCGCCGCCACCCGGTCCGCCGTGCCCTGCCCCGCGCCTTCGACAATCACAGCCCCTGCGTTGCGCACGATATAAGTGTCATTGCCGCCAAGCCCGGTCAGCGTATCCACGCCCGCACCGCCGCCATCCGACAGCACATTCACCCCCGCATTACCGAAAATCCGCTGCGCGAGGGTGTTGCCTGTCAGGTTGATCGCAGTGGTGCCCGCGGCAGACGAGGTCTGAAGCTGTTCCACCTGCACCCCGGCCGCCAGAACATAGGTGGCCGAGGACAGCACAGCATCAACACCAGAGTCACCCACGCCTTCGATCACGATATCGCCCTGCGCGTTGACGATATAACGATCATCGCCAATGCCACCCTGCAGCGTGTCGTTGCCAGTGCCGCCATTCAGGGTGTCTTTGCCGCCACCGCCCGACAACGAGTCGTCCCCGACCCCGCCCAGAATACTGTCAGCGCCATCGCCACCGCTCAGGCTGTTGTCCGCGTCACTGCCGATGATGTTGTCGGCGCCGCCGCCCGTGTCGACATTTTCAACAAACAGCATGTCCCGCGTCAGACCAAGATAAGTATAGGTCCCCGCCTGCAGATCTACGGTGATATCCAGCGCGATCTGCGAGGCGTCAAACCGATCCTCAGTGCCGCCATTTGCACCTGCCCCAGCATCAAAGTCGCCCGGATTATATGGCAAGCCAAAGAAGATGAAGGCCAGAAGCTGGAAAGTATCGTTCCCATCGCCGCCAAAGCTTGAATCGTCGCTATCGCTGCCAAGGAAAAGGTCGTCCCCGTCGCCGCCATACGAAACATCATTGCCGTCCCGGCCACCCAAGGTGTCGTTTCCACCGCCGCCTTCCAGCGTGTCATTGCCCTCGCCGCCGGTGATCGTATCCCCTTCGGCAAAGTCAGTGCCACGCAGCCAAACCGGCCCGGTTCCGGAATGCACAAGGGAAACTGCGCCCGTGCGGGGATCAAAGATCATCCCTTCGATGCCGCCAGCCAAATTGTCTGTCCACGTCACCATGAAGCGGCCATCCAGCAGGGCGACCACATCCGGTGTGGATTGGGTGTTTGCGGTCGCCGCCCCCGGCGGGGTGATCAGGAAATCGGCGCTGGTCGGCACGCCCTGATCGTCAAAGACCCTTGCGCGAACATCGCCCAGCGTGCCGCCATCATCCTGCCAGACCACGACGAAACCGCCAAGGGCAAGTGCGGCGACAGAAGCGTTGCTTTGGTTATTGATGGTGGTAGTGTTGACGATCATGGGGCCTAGGCCATTGATATCCACATAGATATCGCGGCCATTCGAACCAGTTGTCACGTCATCCCACACGATCAGCCGGCCCAACGTCGGGCTGTAGGCAATGTCAGGGTTGCGGCTGGCTTCGCGGAACGTTCCGGTATCGATCCGCGTTCCGCCTCCTGTCTGGTTCACCGTCGGCAGCGATGAAAAGAAGGTTGCTGTATAAATGCCGTCCTCTCCATTGGCGGCGACGGTTGGGCCGCCATCGTCATCCCAGGCCGCAATCAGCGTGGTCCCGGTATCGGTAAAGGTAATCTGGGGGGCAAAGTCCCCACCGAAACTGCCGCTGATCCGCACGGCCGCGCCATCTGGCAGGCCAGAGGCCGCAAAGGACCGGATCACCGCCGCCGTGCTGGACCCCAGCCCCGTGACGGCGGTGTTCCCCTCGTTCCAGCCGATGACAAAGCCGCCGCCCGGAGCCGCGGCAATGGTCGGGTCCTGCTGATAGCCGACCGTCAGCGCGGTTGCCGTGACATCGGCCGCGTCCAGCGCGTCACCGGTGCTGTCAAAGCGGCGGAACCGGATGTCGCCACTGCCATCGGCGGCAAAATCCTCCCACACGATGGCAAAGCCGCCGCCTTCCAGCCCGGCAACGCGCGGTGCGCCCTGCAACCCGGACGTGCCCGTATTGGCCGTGCGTTCCGCGCCGATCAGGTCGCCATTGGGCGAGAGGATCTGATAGATGATGTCGCCAGCGTTGCGCCCGGCATCTGTCCACACCACCACCACGCGACCATCGGCCAAGCGTGTGGTCGAACTGGCTGTCTGCGTGTTGGCATTCTGGGTCGAAACAGAAAACGGGCTTCCAAATGGCAAGGGTTCTGGCATGGCGGCACACCTGTAATGACATAGGCTCCAAATGCCGTCATGGTCCGCCACAAACGGCGTTCAGGTCAACACAAAGTTGTCTGGTCCGCTTTGGCGTATTTGGCCCGGATCACATGCCAAAGACGCCAAAGCCGTTGATCAGAACACCAGAAAATCGAGGTTGGTTAGGACAAGCCCGGCATCCAGCACCGCGAACTGCACCCGGCCGGTTGCGCCAGTGCCGTCTACGTCAAAATACAGGTTGCCCGTGACCGAGTCATAGATGATCCGGTCAGAGGCATCGCCGGCCAGACCCGTGCCATTCAGCCGGAAGGCCGAGGCGGCCAATGTACCGGCGACGAGCGCCGTAAAGATCCCGTTTTCCAGCCGGATCGTATCGGCGGCCACGTTGAAATCGGTGATCTCGTCGATGTTCCCGGCCAGCGCTGTGCTGAACTGGAAACTGTCGGCACCCGCCCCGCCGGTCATCGTGTCGTTGCCGCCCCGCCCGTCCAGCACATTGGCCCCGGCGTTGCCGGTGACTGTCTGCACAAGCGTGTTTCCGGTCAGGTTAATCGCTGTGGTGCCCGAAGATGAGCTTGTGGTCAGCAATTCGATGTTGTCGTCGGCAGCCAAGGTGAAGGACACCCCTGCCGCAACCCGGTCGGCGGTACCCTGACCCGCATTTTCGACAATCAACGTGCCGGCGTTGCGCACGATATAAGTGTCGTTGCCGCCAAGCCCGGTCAGCGTATCCACGCCCGCGCCGCCACCATCTGACAGCACGTTGGCCCCGGCATTGCCGGTGATCGCCTGCGCAAATGCGTTGCCGGTCAGGTTGATCGCGGCAGTATCGGTCGAATTGGCGGTGGTCAAAAGCTCGATCTGGTCATCGGCGGCCAGAACAAAGCTGACACTGGCCGCGACCCGGTCAGCGGTGCCCTGACCTGCGCCTTCAATAATGAGAGTGCCCGCGTTGCCGACGACATAGATGTCGTTACCGGCAAGCCCGGTCAACCGGTCAGCCCCCGCGCCACCGCCGTCAGACAGGCGGTTGATCCCGGCATTACCGGTGATCGACTGGACAAAGCCGTTTCCGGTCAGGTTGATGGCCGTCGTGCCCGTCGAATTGGTGGTGGTCAAAAGCTCGATCTGGTCATCGGCTGCGAGCACAAAGTTGACACTTGCAACAACACGATCGGCGGTGCCTTGGCCTGTCCCTTCAACCACCACGTCGCCGGCAGAATCCACAAAGATCATATCGTCGCCCGCGCCGCCCGTCATCGTGTCGTTGCCGGCGCCGCCGTTCAGCGTATCGTTGCCGCCATTGCCGATCAGCGCATTCCCGACGGCGTTGCCAGTGATCCTGTCGTTCCCGCCGCCGCCCCGCGCGTTTTCAATCTGGGTCGCGCGTGAGATTGACAGGTTGAACACGCCGCCAAGCACGTTTGAGAACGTATCCGCCAAAAGGCTGATGGTCTGGTTGGCGAAACTGCCCGAGAAATCAAGCGTATCTGTGCCACCATTGTCGTGCACCATGAAGTTCACGTCCGACCCGATGTTGACGGCGTTGTCCAACTGCGCGTTGCCGGTGTTGGAGTTGTAACCATAGGTCGTGTTGCCGGTGCGGGTGTTGGTGCTGCCGCCGTAAAGCCGGTCCATGGCAACAAAGTCTGCCAGCACCGGGGTCATCATGAACCGGAAGTCTGCGTTGACAAAGGTGTTCGGGCCGGGGAATTCATCGCCAATGGCGTTCATGTAGGACATGATCGAATAGGCGACCGAGTCATTCAGGTAATAATTGTCCGTCCCGAATTCGGCACTTCCGTTGTAGTTGCCGCCATGCCCCAGACCAAGGGCATGGCCAATTTCGTGGATGTAGGTCTCATAGGAATAGCTGTCGAAACCCGTGCCGAATTCGGCCAGCCAGCCAGTGGTCAGCATCACCGTGGCCGAGTTGATCGTTGTGCCGGTGATCGATGTATTTGCATAGGCTGTGGTGCCGGCATCGGAATCGTCAAAGGTGATTTCGGCGGCACCATTGGTTTCGACGAACTGGATGCCAGTAAGATCACCCCAAGTGAGCAAGGCGGCACGCGCCAGTGTCTGGCCCTCGGCCGTTAGGGCGCTGACGTTAAAGGTCAGTTGCCCGTCAGCACCCACATTGAACGCCGCCGCTTCGGCGCTACCAAAGAACGCCTCGCCCGCGTTGGTCAACTGAGCGGCGATTTCGTCAATGGTATAGACCATTCCGCCGGGCGTCTGTTGCACGCCGGTCAGAAGGTAGGTGCCGGTTTGGGTGCTGAAGGCATCGGCCTCGATAAAGAAGGTTCCGGTGGTGTTGGCGGTAAAGATCAGGCGCGAAGACTGACCATGCACCCCGCCGAAGGTTCCGGCACCGGCATCGTCGTTTTCGCCAAGGATTGTGCCCGCGCTGTCGCGCACTCGCACCAGCGGGTCCGTCAGGGGCGTATCGCCCACCCGCAGAATCCGAAATTCATAGGTCTGGCCTGCCACAAGGCTGACGCTGAACCAATCCTCATCGGTGCTGCTGCTCAGCGTGCCATATTCGCTGACCCCCAACGTCAGGACCGCCGTCGTTGCCGTAGATTCGGCGTGATCACCGACCTCGTTCCCGTTCATGGTCCCGGGGGGCAAAGGCGAGGTCGCGGTGCCGGGCACACTGCCCTTCACCGGCTCGGGGTAAAAGCAGGTTGGGGCATAGGCAAGTCCGGAACACATCATGCACATTGGACAATTTCCTTTATGCGAAGGGCTTCAATATCAAGGTTTCCCGCAGACCTGCGTGCCGATGTCGAATCGGCCCAGACAAATGGCAGGTAAATGCATGGGGTGGTTACACGATTTGCATTTTTATAGTCTCAGATCGCATGACCTGTCACTCCAGAAGTTTAAGCACAGGCAAAACCAGAACTTTTGCAATCGATGGCTGCAAAGTGCTGTCGCGCACCGAAAGCGACGTGTCCTGATGGCGCACCGCACCACTGGCCAGTCGCACCGTCACCCGGGCCCGAATGGAAAAGGCGCCGGCACGTGCAAGTTCAACGCTGACATCAGCCTGTGGTGCCGTTGAAGGCCGGTTCAACGCCAGTTCGTGGCGCAGCACGTCACAAAACGCTGCTGCAAACCCGCTGGGCAGGTCTGGTCCGGGGGCCGGTGCGCAGGCCACTGTGACCGACCCCTCTGGCGCGGTTGATGCCATGATACCCCCCGCACATGCGGCCATGCAAAAGACCGCGCCCAGAAACGACCGATACATCGACAAGGCCATCCGGTCCGTCATTCCATTCAATCCATTGCGGGCCGGACGGCGGAGATTACCCGCGACGTCCGCCCGTACCCACTGTGCGGCCCATGACCGCCTTTGGTCAAGGAAGGCATGGTCGATATGACAGCAACAAATTGTGTCGATTGCTGACCCGCAGGGCGCAATAGGGCTCCCCGGCCGCGCGTCACAGGATCACAAAGTCGCTGAACGTCAGCGCAAGCCCCGTCGCCAGTGTTGCAAATTGCGTGGCCCCCCCGGCGGCATTGCCGTTGCTGTCATAGGTCAGCGCCCCCGTGGCCGCATTATACAGGAGAAAGTCGTTTGCATCGACCGCAGCGCCAATGCGGAACTCCGTGGAACTCAGGCTGGCCCCGATAGCGGCAAAGATCGCAGACTCCAGCCCGATGTCATCCACCCCGACGACAAAATCGGTAATCCGGTCCAAGTTGCCCGCCCCGAGGGTGGTCGAGAACACAAAGTCATCGGCCCCTGCCCCGCCCGTCAGCGTATCGTTGCCACCCTTGCCGTCCAGCACGTTGGCCCCGGCGTTGCCAAGGATGGTCTGGACAAGGCTGTTGCCGGTCAGGTCGATGGCCGTGGTGGCCGAACCGCTGACCGTGCGCATCTGTTCAATATTGTCGTCCGCGGCCAGCACAAAACTGACACCGGCCGCAACACGGTCGGCCGTGCCGCCGCCCACCCCCTCGACGATGATCGCATTCGCATTGCGCAGAATATAGGTGTCGTTGCCACCCCGGCCAAAGAGGATATCGATCCCGGGTCCGCCGCCATCGGACAGGACGTTCGCCCCATCATTGCCGACAATCGATTGCGAGAACCGGTTGCCGGTCAGGTTCAGGGCCGCCGTGCCCGTGGATTGCGTGGTTGTCAAAAGCTCGATTTCGGCCAGCGCGCCCAAAACGTAATCGGTGTTGGCCGCGACCCGGTCAAGATCGCCTTCGCCCGCGCGTTCGATCACAACGTCGCTGGTACTGTCCACGAAGAACACGTCATCGCCGGTGCCACCATCCATCCGGTCGTTACCCGCATCGCCGCGCAGCAGGTCATTGCCGCCACCGCCATAAAGCGTGTCATTGCCCTCGCCGCCATTCAGCGTGTCTGCGCCGGGCACTGGCACGGTGGAGCCAACGTCGCGATCAGTCAGCGAAAAATGCGCGACATAGTCCGCACCGTTCGGAATCGGACCGTCGACCGTCGCGCGGATGCGGACAAAGTATGTGCCCGAGGATTGCGCCGTAAACGCCAGAAAGGGATCAAGACCACTAAACGACCCGCCCTCGCCAAAGGCCGTCACGGCATCGTCATTATAGGCCAGTCGGGTTGTGCCGTTGGCGGCAAAGATCTCGATCACCGCGTCAAACCCGGCACCCGCTTCGCGGCGCGCATAATCCACGTCCACGAACAGGGCCTGCCCAATCGCAAGGTCAAAGCGCAGCCAATCCTGATTGATGCCGTCACCCGTGGTGGCCAACATCGCATGGGTCAGATTCTCCGCCAGCATCACGTCAGGATGGGGGCTTCGGTTCCAGATTGAACTGACGCCGGTCATGTCAAAGGCGGTGTCGGCGGAATTCCCCGGCGCGGGGTAGTTCGACACGAAGTTGTCCTGATCGGCCATGATCAGATCATTGCCACCGCCGCCCGATAGACTGCTGTTAATGCCGCCATTGGGCAGATCTACGATGATGTCGGATTGTTCGGTAAAGGTACCATCGACACGGACGGGCATGGTTTAATCCAATTTCCTGAATTTCTTATGCGCAAATGCGCTGTTCGAACCTCGCAAAGAAACTGGACAGAGTCTATCCGGTCTGCCTCAGAAAACAAGAAAGTCGCTTGCCGTCAGCCCCAGCCCCGTATCCAGCACCGCGAACTGCACCCGCGCGGTGGCACCCGTGCCGTCAGCGTCGAAGTACAGGTTTCCGGTGTCTGCCTCATAGATGATCCGGTCGGATGCATCGCCTGCCTGCCCGGTGTCGTTCAGCCGGAAGGCAGCGGCGGTCAGTGTGCCGAGGCTGAGGCCTGTGAACACCGCATCCTGCAACCGGATCGTATCAGCGGCCACGTTGAAATCGGTGATCGTGTCGATGTTCCCGGCCAGCGCCGTGCTGAACTGAAAGCTGTCGGCCCCCGCCCCGCCCGTCAGAACGTCATTGCCGCCTTTGCCATCCAATCGGTTGGCCCCGGCATTTCCAGAGATGGTTTGCCGCAAGGCGTTGCCGGTCAGGTTGATGGTGGTAGTGGCCGCGGCCGAGAGGGTGCTCATCACCTCGATGTTGTCATCGGCGGCAAGGGTAAAGGAGACACCCGCCGCCACCCGGTCCGCCGTGCCCTGACCAGCACCTTCGACGATCGTCGTGGCGGCGTTGCGGATGATGTAAGTGTCGTTTCCACCCAGCCCAGTCAGCGTATCGGCCCCCGCCCCGCCACCATCCGACAGCACATTCGCGCCCGCATTGCCGGTGATCTGCTGCGCCACAGCATTGCCGGTCAGGTTGATCGCCGCCGTTCCGCCCGAGGAGGTGGTGGTCAACAATTCAATGTCGTCATCGGCGGCAAGCGCAAAACTGACAACCGCCGCAACACGGTCGGTCGTGCCCTCACCCGATATCTCGTTGATCCGGTCACCAGAGGTATCGACGAAAAAGATATCGTCTCCCAGACCGCCGGTCATGCTGTCGGCACCCGCCCCGCCGTTCAGCGTGTCTTCCCCGGCCCCGCCGAACACCTCGTCCGCCCCGGACCCGGTGTATAGCGCGTCAGCACCGGTTCCCCCGTACAGTTCGCCCAGTAGTGTGCCCGTCCTCCCTTCATAGACATCGTTGCCGCTGCCGAGAAGGGCATTGCCGATCATCGTGCCGGTGTTGGTCACCAGATCGATCCGCGGGTTATCCGAGAGATCGAGATAGGAGGTCTCCCCGCCCCGGATCACGCCACTGTTGGTCACAACGAGCGTTTCGTTGCCGTCAAAGCCACTAAAGATCCCTGACCTCGCTCCTTCGATCAGACCAGTGTTCGTGATCCGCGATTGCCCACCCTGAGAGACGGTCAGAACATTGATTCCGTCCGAGTTGAGCGACGTGATCACGCCATCGTTCTGCACGGTGCTGTTGAAGCGTTCGAGGACCAGCGCGGGGCCGTCGAACCCCTGAAGGTGCCCGGTTTCTCCTACCACAAGTCGGTTGTTTCCGCCATTCAGGCTGAGATTGAGCCCACCGGACTGGCCCGCGATCGTGCCATGCAAAAGAACCGTGGTATTGCCTTGATCGGCAATGACGCCAACGTCATTTGTGGATCCCAGTACGACGCCGTTTGCGACGAACAGAACGTCGCCGGGGTTGACCAGTTGCAACGGACCGGCTTGGGTCTGCGACAGAGGAATGAAGGTCGGCATCCGGAAGATTCCTTGGTTGAACTCAGGGGAAGATGTCAAGTCTAGCACAAGGCGCAATTGACCCGGTTGAACATGGTTCAGCCGAAGCCCCGGCTCAGATCACCAGAAAGTCTGCACTGGTCAGCACCAGCCCGGCATCCAGCACCGCGAACTGCACGCGGGCGGTGGCACCGGTGCCGTCGACGTCGAAGTAGAGGTTGCCGGTGTCTGCCTCATAGATGATCCTGTCGGATGCATCGCCCGCCAGACCCGTGCCATTCAGCCGGAAGTCAGCGGTGGTCAAGGTGCCGGGGCTGAGGCCAATAAACACCGCGTTTTCCAGCCGGATCGTATCAGCGGCCACGTTGAAATCGGTGATCGTGTCGATGTTCCCGGCCAGCGCCGCGCTGAACTGAAAGCTGTCGGCCCCCGCCCCGCCGGTCATGGTGTCGTTGCCCCCGCCACCATCCAGCCGGTTGGCCCCGGCGTTGCCGGTCAGGGTTTGCCGCAATGCGTTGCCGGTCAGGTTGATGGCGGTGGTCGCGCCGGAAGAGCTGGTGGTCATCACCTCGATGTTGTCATCGGCGGCAAGGGTGAAGGACACCCCCGCCGCCAAGCGGTCCGACGTGCCTTGCCCCGCGCCTTCGACAATCACCGCACCTGCGTTGCGCAGGATATATGTGTCGTTGCCACCCAGACCCGTCAGCGTATCCACGCCTGACCCGCCGCCATCGGACAGCACATTTGCCCCTGCGTTGCCGGTGATCTTTTGCGCGGCCTCATTGCCTGTCAGGTTGATGGCCGTAGTGCCGACCGTCGAAGTGGTGGTCAAAAGCTCGATGGAATCGGCCTCGAACAGGGTGAAGGACACGGTCGTGGCCACCCGGTCGGCATCCCCCTCGCCCAAGCCGAACAACTCGATCAGCCCGTCCTGCAGATTGTCGATATAGTAAAGATCGCTGCCGCCGCCCCCTGTCATGACGTCAGCGCCCGCCCCGCCGTTCAGCGTGTCGTTGTCGGCGCCGCCGTTCATGACGTCGCGGCCGACCCCGCCCTCCAGCGTATCGTTCCCGCTGCCGCCGTTCAGCGTATCGGCACTGTCGCCGCCAAAGATCGCGTCATCGCCCCCCTCGCCCGACAGCACATTCAACCCGCGCGCGCCGACCAGCCTGTCGCCAAAGGCCGATCCGATAAGGTTTTCGATGCTGAAAAAACGGTCGCCCTCGGCCACACCCGAAACGGCGAAGTTGGTCAGAAGGTTGACGTTCACCCCTGCGTTCGACGCGATGTAGGTCACGGTATCAGTGCCGTTGCCACCAATGAACAAATCAGGCAGCCGGCGTGGGGTCATCGTGTCATTGGCCTCGTCCCCGGTTTGGGTGACGTAAACATCCATGCGTTCCCCGATGATGCCGCGCAGCGGGTCATGGGCAAACACCGCCAGCCCGGTCGCGCCAAGCGTGGCCAGATCGGGCCTCGTCTGCGCGTCAAGGATGGATGCGTCGCCCAGGATGTCATCCAGTGATGACAGACCGGTGCCGTCCGCGCCAATGATCCGCAGAATAACGTCCGGTTCACCGTTATCGCGTTCCATGGTGACGGCCAGCGTGTCATGGGCAAGGCGGATGACCTGCGGATGTGAGTCCGGACTGTCAAACTGCACGCCGCCGTTGCCGGTGACGAACGTCCGGCCCAGCAACCCACCCGAACCGTCATACATTGCCATGGCGATGTCGCTAAAGCCTGCAGATCGGCCGACATCCGTTGTGTAGACGATGTTGAAACCGGCGGGCGTTGCCACGATCTGCGGCGTCGGCGCCATTCCGGCGGGCACATCCACCTGTGTCGGCCCCCTGACCTGCACGCCGCCCGCTGTATAGACAGCATACCACGCCGTGGTGATGGTGCCTGTTTCGCGCGACCACGTGACCGCGACATTGCCGTTGTCCAGCACCGTGACTGCGGGTGCGATATCACGGAGCGTTGTGATGTCGACAATAGCCGAGGACGCGAACTGCCCCGCGCTGTTGAAAAACCTGAGTTGGATATCTGCGTCGCCCTCACGCGTGAGGCCGAATTCGACGCAGGTCGCGATGACAAAGCCGCCATTTCGCAGCGCCGCCACATCGGGATCAAACCACCCGGTACCGCCAAGATCGGTCAGGCCGATTGCGGCGGTGCCGCCCGTCGTCATGCCCCGAAAAAGGACGCCCCCCAAAGCAGTATTGACGATCACGATTGTGCCGTTCGTCAATTGGGCAACGGCAGGATCGACCCCGGCCAGCACAAGGGTTTGGCCCGTTGGCTCGCCGGTCCTGTCGACAAACGCCCCCTCAGACGCGGTCGTGCCTTGCTCGGCCAGCAGAAGATAGCCGCCGTCGGCCAGACCGATGGCAGTGCCATCAAGGAAACCGGTCAAGGGTGGGTCAAGAATGACACTGCTTTCAGTGCTGTAGGCAATCGTCACGGCCATCATGTGAACCTTTCGGCAAAACGAAACAGGCTTTGTCTTGCATCCGCAGTTGCGATGAAGTCAGACGAGAACATCGGGGGCAGGTCAGACCAATCCGCTGTCTGGTGGGGTCCGCATGTTCGACGTCACATCATTCGGATTAAACCGGACTCTGTTTGCTGGGCGTGATCTCGCCGTGAAATCCGCATCGGCCATCGCGCCGATGGCATCAGCAATGGGGCAAAAACCGCCTTTGCAACGCACGGGAAAGCCGCGGAGTGAAGGACAAACCCCGCAAAGACCTGCGCCAAAGAATCACGCCAGATGCGCAGGCCAACAGGGCATGCTGACACGCCGTAAGCCAAACGCCGCATCCTGAACGGCTTCACCGCTTTCAACAGACCTGCCACAACCATCGGCGGCACGCGCCTGCCCAAGCGAAGGTGCAAACCGGCCATCAAATGATCTGCGCGACAGCCCCCAAGCTGATCCGTTGGTGGCACACAGGACAACCGCCCGGTTCAGACCAATCGACAGGTTTCGCCTATGCCCGGAAAGTCACTTGACTGGTTCGTGACTGAACATAAACTCAGCAGAATTATTTTTCTGACCTGCGTGCTCTTTACATTTTCGGAGTGTGATTTATGCCCTCGACTCCTTTGCAATGGCTTGCCCCAACCTTGGCAATCTCCACCGCGTCCGACGAAAACTATTCGTCCATCACGCAATTGGCAAACGGCAATATCGTCGTGGCATTCACCACGGACAGTGCGGCGGCGCCGTCCGATCCGAACGGCACCGATATCCTGATCCGGATTTTCAATCCATTGGGACAGGTCGTCGGAGATCCGATCCGGATCAACACCTTCCGCGCGGGCGACGAAGAAAGCTCGGTGCACATCACCGCGCTGGAGGGTGGCGGCTTCATGGCCACCTATCTGGACCTAGAACTGATTGCTGGCGTTCCACCGCGATTTGACACCGACATCGTGATGCAGGTCTATGATTCAAACGGCTTGTCCATCCGCACGGCCACGGTCGAAAACGGGGCCAGCCAGTTGTTCCCGCAGCATGTGAACCCGGATGTGGCCAGCCTGTCGGATGCCAGTTCCATTGTGGTCTGGGAAGACAGCAACGAAGATGTCTTGGCCCGGTTCGTCACACCTTCAACCGGCTTCGTCTCGGCCCCGGTGACGATCTTCAATGGCGGCACAGGCGCGGGCGAAAGCATCCGGGGCCTGTCCGTCACGGCACTCCTCGGCTCCCAAAGCTATATCGTGGCCTGGGGCAACGAGAATGGCGGCACCGACGATACGGTGCAATTCCGCACGGTCAGCCCGCTTGGGGCGCTTGGACCGATCCTGACCGTGGATGCGACGCTGTCCGAAAATGCCGATCCGGTCGTCACAGCGCTGACCGGCGGCGGTTTCGTGATCTCTTGGACCTCGGGCACCTCGCCCGATACCGGCGTGCGGGCGCAGATGTTTCTGGCCGACGGGACCGATGCCACCGGCCTGCTGACCCCGGCCACCACTTCGGCGGGCAATCAGATTGAAAGCACGGTCGTCGCGATGGGCGATGGTGGCTTTGTGGTGATCTGGTGCGACGAAGATACCAGTGACCTGCATGGCCAGCGCTACACCTCAACCGGGGCCAAGAATGGGATCGAGTTCAACATCGATACCAATGGCCCGGTGCACAACCCCGATGCCGTGCTGCTTGAGGATGGGCGCATCGCCATCAGTTGGACCCGGCAAAGTGGCGATGACGATGTAAGGATCGCAATATGGGACAGCCGCGATACGGCCAATGCGCCCGACAGCAATGGCTTTCAGATCGGCACGCCGGATCTCGACGTCATTCGGGCCACGGCTGCCAGCCGCACCATTGCCGGCGGGGCGGGGGCCGACAGCATCGAGGTCAACGCTGCCTTCACCGATCTGCTGGTGCGGATCGACGGTGGGGCTGGTTCAGATGAACTGCGCCTGCTGGCCGAGTCTGGCACATGGGATTTCCGGGGCGGGCAAACGGTCACCAACATCGAACAGGTGGAATTCGATGCCTCAAACGGCGGTCATATCCGCACCGCCCGGTTTGACGCGGCCGACCTGACCTCTCTGCAACTGCTGGATTTCGACCGGAACAATGGTCAGGTCGAGACGTTCGAAGTGTATTTGGGCACCCAGACCACCTTGAACTACAGTGCCGTGACGGTGGAGGACATGAACATCGGCATCGACCGCATCCGGATTTTCGGGGACGGTTCGGTCGAAACCATCACCGGCACCGAAAGTGGCGATGACATCAATGCAGGCGCGGGCAATGACACCGTCTATGGCGGTGGCGGTGATGATACCATCAACGGCGGCACCGGCAGCGACAGCCTGTTCGGTGGGGGCGGGGCGAATACGCTAAGCTACAATAATTCATCAATCGGCGTTACCATTAATCTGGAAACGAATTCAGCGACGACCGGTGGTGACCCTGGCCCAACGATCGATACTGATACCATCAGTTCCTTTGTGCATGTCTTTGGCGGCAGTGGTATAGATCTGTTGACCGGCTCAGCCGCCGACAACATTCTGAGTGGCAACGGTAACTTGGATATTCTCTCGGGTGGGGCTGGGATCGACACGCTCTATGGCGGGGCCGGCGATGATTTCCTTACCATCGAAATTGAAAATTTTTCTGGCGCGTCCGAGGTCTTCGACGGTGGCACTGGCCTAGACACAGTGTTGGTTCGAAACGGAAGCTCGGGCGTCGCGCCGGTCACAGTCGATCTGCGAGGCCAGACACTTTCCTCGATCGAGAGAATCGAGTTCCAATACAGCGAAGGCGACCTGCGCATTCAGATCTATGCCAGCCAGTTTGGACTTGGCGTTGCGACCAACCTCGTGCTGAACGGTTTTGCCCAGCCCGACATTAACGAAACCTTTCAGGTTTTCGCCGACGGGCTGACCACGGTTGATCTTTCGAACTTCCAGTTTGAAGATTGGATTTCGGACGAAACCGATTTCGACCAAGTCCAGATCGAGGGTGGGTTTGAGAACAATAACCTGACCGGGACCACCCAGCGCGATCTTATCGACGGAAGCCTCGGCAATGACACCATTTATGGGGGCGATGGCATTGATACGCTACAGGGCGGCTCAGAAAACGACGTGATCTACGGCGGCATTGGCGATGATCTTCTGCAGGGCGGCAATGGCAATGACATTCTGCAAGGTGACGCCGGAGATGACACGTTGGAGGGCGGCGCCAACGACGACGACTATCTGGTCGATAGTATTGGCGATGTGATCGTCGAGGGTGCGGGGGACGGCCTATTTGACATGGTGTTCGTGTCCACCAGCTATGTGCTGCAGGCCGGGATCCATGTTGAATGGATGTTCACAACCAATACAAGCGGCCTGACCGCAATCAACATGACGGGCAATGAACTCTGTCAATCGGTCATCGGCAATGACGGGAACAACGTTCTGTCAGATGGCGGCGGCGCGGGGGCTGACAACCTCACCGGAGCAAACGGAAATGATACCTACATCGTGCGCAATGCCGGCACAGAGATTGACGAAATCGCAAACGACGGCATCGATCGGGTTTCCGCCGGTGTGACATTTGCGCTCGCCGCCGATGATCATGTCGAAGAGTTGACGACCACCTCGTCCAGCGGCCTAGTCGTGATGGACCTGACCGGAAACGCGCTGACCCAGTCGATCTTTGGCAATGATGCCAACAACGTTCTGAATACTGGCAACGGGGCCGCCGACATTCTGTATGGCAATGGCGGCAACGATACCTACCGCGTCTACAATGCCGCCGACACGATTGTTGAGGTTGCCGGCGACGGCACGGCTGACCGGGTCGCCTCGGCTGTGGATTTCGTGCTGGCCGCCGACGACGATATCGAGGTGATGACGACCAATGGCTCGACCGGCACCTCGGGGATTGACCTGACCGGCAATGCGCTGGTGCAGGACATCACCGGCAATGATGGCATCAACATCCTGTCCGATGGTGGCGGGGCCGGGGCCGATATCCTGCGCGGGCGGCTGGGGTCTGACCATTACATCATCCGCAACGCGGGCACGACGGTGGTCGAGGTAGCAGGTCAGGGGACCGACAGGGTGTCGGTCGGGGTCAGCTTTGTGCTGGCTGCCGATGATGATGTCGAGACCTTTACCACCACATCCTCGACCGGGGTGACCGCGATCAACATGACCGGCAATGCCATCACCCAAACCATCACCGGCAACGACGGCGCCAACCGGATCGACAGCGGGCTGGGCAATGACGTGGTCTCCGGGCGGGGCGGTGCAGATACGTTCGTGTTCACCACCGCCCTTGGGGCAGGCAATATCGACGAGATCACCGATTTCGACGTGGCCGCCGACACGATCGAGTTGGAGAACGCGGTCTTCAGCAGCCTTTCAGCCGGAACCCTGACCGCCGCCGCCTTCCGCTTCAACGCCACCGGCCTTGCCGAAGATGCCTCGGACCGCATCACTTACGACTCCGCCACCGGAAATCTCTACTTCGACGCCGATGGCAACGGCGCCACGGCCCGCGTGCAGTTTGCCGAGTTGGATGCCGGGCTGGTACTCACCAACGTCGACTTTCTGGTCGTCTGACCAACGGGGTTTGTAAGCCGCCAAACCGGGGGGCCTGTGAAGGACCATCCCGGCCAAGGCTGGAGTGCGTTTTGATCCGCCTGATGGGCATGCCCGGCCCCTGTGCCGACAGGCCAGTCAGGTAGGACGTCGCAGCCCCGTCTGACCCCTGTCCCAGCATGGCCCGCCAAAACCCCACCCCTCGAAGAGTGCAGTCGCAGAACGCACGCCACCAAATTCAGTTCGTCGGTGGGAGCAATGCCGCCACTACCGTGTTCGGGCGGCCATTGTTGTAAGTCCAGAGCCTTTGCTTGGCGAAACCCTGAGCCTCCCCGACGGTTCCGACGATGCCTGTGTCAAGCCATTCGTGCCGGAACGTGCGGCGACAGCGCGCAATACCGGCCGCTCGCCAAGGATGGATTCCGCGCCCCTGCTGGCCCTTGTCATCGCGGGCTTGCGTCACCACGCAATGATGCTGCTCGGTTTACGCATGGTCCTGTCCGGGCAGTCCGCGGTTGCTGCGGAAAGGCACGTTGCCAAATCGCCCGCGCTACCCTGCCCGCCGCGGCAACAGGAACAACAGCCGCTCGGCCCCCAAGGCGATCATCTGGCCGATGTCGATCTGTGGGGCGACCTTGGCATAATCACCGTCAATCGTCAGGCTGGCGGCCCCGTGCACAAGGGTCCACAATTGCAGCGCAATCATCTGGGCATCGCCTTCGACCCCGTTGATGGTGCAATAATCCAGCACCTCCTGAATGACATAGGCAAAGCACGCCTTGCCCTGTGCGGTCACGATATCCTCTTCCGACAGGTTCGGTCTTTGGCTGAACATCATGCGAAACAGCGACGGCTCGTCGATGGCAAAGGTCAGATACACCTGCCCCACCATCACGATGCGCTCACGCGCGCCGGGCGGAAAGGCAGAGGCTGCGGTGCGAAATCTTCCCGTCATGTCGGCGAAGCCTTGGGCCACCACTTCGTTGATGATCTGGGTCTTGTCCGAAAAATGGCGATAGGGCGCTGCAGTCGATACCCCGGCGCGGCGACAGGCATCCGACAGGCTGAAATCGTTGCCCATCCGCTCTTTGATCAGCAGGCGTGCAGCGTCGATCAGCGCCTGCCGCAATTCGCCATGATGATAGGACGTCTTCACTCAGGTTCCTTTGCGCAGTCGGGTCGGCTTTGCTTCTAGCCGCTTGGGCCGTCGATGCAAAGTGAGAGGGCGGTCAAGATCATGCTTGCCATGTTAGTGTGACCAACATAAGTTAGAACAACTAACATGGCAAGATTCTCGACGAGGGCGCATATGGCAAGGTCAATCCCCCGCAAGGCCGTCTGGATAGTTCTGGTCATCGCAGCCCTCGGCGCAGGCGGCTATGGCCTGCGCGATCAACTGGCCCCTATGCTGGCCGGACTGTCGGCCCCGCCCCTGCAGGATCGCGCCACCGCGGCAGAGCGTCCGGCACAGCCGGTTCGGGTGACGCGGGTGGCCCTTGCGGCCATGGACACATCTGAAACCTTTACCGGAACCATCCGCCCCCGGCATGAAGCCCCCCTTGGGTTTCGCGTGCCGGGCAAACTGGTGGCACGGATGGTCGAGGTGGGGGAACGCGTCACCTTAGGGCAGGTTGTGGCGCGGCTTGACGATACAGACGCCCGGCTGGAGCTTGAGGCAGCGGCCGCCGACCTGGCCGCCGCCCGCACCGATTTATCCCGCGCACAGGCAGAAGTTTCGCGCAGCCGCGACCTGTTCGCAAAAGGCCATGTCGCACAGGCCGCCCTTGACCGCGCCATCAGCGCCGAAGCCGAAGCCCGCGCGCGCGCAGATCGGGCCGACCGCGCACAGGCTTTGGCCCGGAACCGATTGTCGTATACCGATCTGTTGGCCGAATCCGACGGCGTGGTGACCGCAACTCTGGCCGAGACGGGGCAAGTGGTGGCCGCCGGTCAGCCGGTGCTAACACTGGCCGAAACGGGCCTGCTGGACGTGGTCTTTGCCCTGCCCGAACAGCGGCGTGAACTTCTGAATACGGCAACCGCGCAGGCGGTGCTGTGGGGGCAAGAGGGCACGCCCTATGCCCTGACACTGCGCGACATCTCGCCCGATGTGGGCGCGGTCGGCCGCACCTACCGCGTGCGGATGACCCTGACCGCGCCAGATGCCATGGCATCCCTCGGGCGGACGGTCACCGTGCGGCTGCACGCACCGGTGGGCACGATGGGTGACGCACCCGTGGCGCGCCTGCCACTGGCGGCGGTCATGAACGATGGCACGGGTGCGGCGGTCTGGCGGATTGCACCGGGTTCCACCCGGGTCGAGCGTGTGCCGGTCACGCTGGTGGGCGCTGATGGCCTGACAGCGCATCTGCGCGGCGGACTGGCCGCAGGCGACATGGTCATCAGCCTTGGCGCCCACAAGGTCGACCCCGCCCGCCCGGTGCGCGTGGTGGAAACTGCACCCAGCCCGGAGAGTTGAGCCATGCAACGTTTCAACCTGTCCTTCTGGTCGGTCACCAATCCTGCCGTTACGCTGTTTGCGATCATCGTCGCGCTGGTGGCAGGGGCGATGGCCTATGTCAGCCTTGGCCGCGCCGAAGACCCGACCTTTACCATCAAGACCATGGTGGTGCAGGCGGTCTGGCCCGGTGCTACGGCAAGCGACATCCAGAACCTAGTGGCCGAACCGATCGAGCGCGCCATTCAGGAATTGCCGGAACTGGACCATGTCAGCACCTTTTCGCGGCCCGGCGCAGTGGTTTTGCAAGTGCAACTGAAGGATTCGGTGCGCAAGGAAGCCTCGGACATCTGGTATCAGATCCGCAAAAAGGTTGCCGACCTGCGCCCGACGTTGCCGCAGGGCCTGATTGGGCCGTTTTTCAACGACGAATTCGGCGATGTCTATTCCGCCATTTATCAGATCACAGGCGAAGGGCTGGGGCGGGCCGATCTTGAAGATTATGCCGAACGCCTGCGCACGCGCCTGCTGGCGGTCGAGGATGCGGCCAAGGTGTCGGTGATCGGTGCTGTCGAAGAACGTATCTTCGTCGAGATCAGCCATCATCGGCTGGCGACACTGGGGATCAATCCGCAGGCCATTTTCGACGCCATCGCCGCCCAGAACGCAATGACGGCGGCGGGGGCCTTTCAGACCGAGGCGGACACCATGCAGGTGCGGGTCAGCGGCGATCTGGGCAGTCTTGCCAACCTGCGTGATCTGCCGATTGCCACCGGTCCGGCCGTGATCCGCCTTGGCGACATCGCCGAGGTCAGGCGCGGGTATGAAGACCCCCCCGTCTATCTGGCATTCTTCAACGGTGTACCGGCGGTGGCGGTTGGCGTCACCATGGCCGACGGGGCCAATGTCGTGCATCTGGGCAAGGTTCTGGCAGCCGAAGTCGAAGCCTTTCGCGCCGATCTGCCGCTTGGGGTCGAGGTGACGCAAGCCTCTGATCAGGCCGATATTGTTGAACATGCCTTTGACGAATTCATTCATACCTTTCTTGAGGCGCTGGTGATCGTGCTGGTGGTGTCCTTCGTCACGCTGGGCCTGCGAACGGGAATCGTGGTGGCGCTGTCGGTGCCCATCGTGCTGGCGGTGGTCTTTGTGATCATGCAGGCCATGGGCCTGAACTTCGACCGGATCACGCTGGGGGCCCTGATCATCGCGCTGGGGCTGCTGGTGGATGATGCCATCATCGCGGTCGAGATGATGGTGGTAAAGATCGAAGAGGGTTATGACCGGATTGCTGCTGCGTCAGCCGCATGGACCAGCACCGCATTCCCGATGCTGACCGGGACGCTGGTCACCGCGGCGGGCTTTCTGCCCGTGGGTCTGGCACAGTCCACCAGCGGCGAATATGCGGGCAACATCTTTTGGGTCGTCGGACTTGCGCTGATCGTGTCGTGGGTCGTGGCCGTGATCGTGACGCCCTATCTGGGGATGAAGCTTTTGCCCCCGCCCAAACCCGGCGCGCATCATGGCAGCTATGACGGCCGCCTTTACCGCCTGCTGCGGGCCGGGGTGAATGTCAGCCTGCGCGCCCGTTGGGTGGTGATCGGGCTGACACTGGCGGCATTGGTGGGCACTGGGGTCGGCATGGGCTTCGTGCAGCAACAGTTCTTTCCCACCTCGGCGCGGGCCGAGTTGTTCATTGAAACCCGGATGCCCGAAGGAACTTCGATCGATGCCACCGCCAAGGCTGCACTGGCCGCCGAAGCCTTGGTGACGGGTGACCCCGATGTGCGGTTCTCATCAACCTATGTCGGCGCTGGCGCGCCCCGGTTCTTTTTCGCGCTGAACCCGGCGTTGCCAAACCCGTCTTTCGCGATGACCGTGATCATGGCACGCGATGCGGCCGCACGCGACAGGCTGCGGGCCAAGATCGAGACGGCGGTTGCGGCGGGGGCCGTGCCGCAGGCCCGCATCCGGGTGGACCAGATCGTGTTCGGCCCGCCCGTCGGCTTTCCGGTGCAGTTTCGCGTCATTGGCCCCGACCCGGCACAGGTACGCCAGATTGCGGCCGAGGTGCGGAACGTGATGGTCGCCAACCCCAACACCGTTGATCCGCAGTTCGACTGGAACGAACAGGCCAAGACACTGCAGGTCACGCTGGATCAGGACCGTATCCGCGCGCTGGGGCTGAACACCGAAACGGTGGCCAATACGCTGCAACTGCTGGTGTCAGGCGTAAAGGTCACCGAATACCGCGAAGGGACCGCGTTGATCGACGTGGTTGTCCGCGCCCCTGCTGATGAACGCGCCAACCCTTCGGCCTTGGGCGACATGACCGTGCTGTTGCCGGGCGGCGGTGCCGTGCCGCTGAACCAATTGGCGACAGTCTCGTATGGGTTCGAAGAGCCGATCCTGTGGCGGCGCAACCGCGACACGGCGCTGACCGTCCGCACCGATATTGTCGCGGGCCTGCAGGCCCCGACGGTGACGGCGCAGATCGAACCCGCGCTGCAAGGCATCATCGCCACCCTGCCGCCCGGTTACCGCATCGAAACCGGCGGCGCGGTCGAGGAAAGCAACAAGGCCAACGGCGCGCTATTCCGGATCTTTCCGCTGATGATCCTGGTCATGCTGTCGCTTCTGATGCTGCAATTGCGCAGCTTTTCAAAGCTGTTGCTGGTGTTCCTGACCGCCCCCCTCGGGGCCATCGGGGCGGTCGCCGCCCTTCTTTTGTTCAACGCTCCCTTCGGCTTTGTCGCCCTTTTGGGTGTGATCGCGCTGGCGGGCATGATCATGCGCAACACAGTTATTCTGGTGGACCAGATCGATCATGACATGGCCGCAGGCAGCCCGCCATGGCAGGCCATTGTCGAAAGCACCGTGCGCCGGGCGCGGCCCGTGGTGCTAACGGCGCTGGCGGCGATCCTTGCCATGATCCCGCTGGCGCGGTCGGTGTTCTGGGGGCCGATGGCCTTGTCGATCATGGGTGGGCTGATCGTGGCCACGGTGCTGACGCTGTTCTTTCTGCCCGCGCTTTATGCGGCATGGTTCCGGGTCAGGCCCACATCGCCTGCGGATCAGGCCGCGCCACAACAGCCGGCCAGCCTGCCGCCCCTTCGTCTTGCCGCCGAATGACCCATCAACCAAGGACGCACCGATGACGCATGATCTGACATCCCGCTTTGGCCCCGCCGCGCTGATCACCGGGGCCAGCGACGGCATTGGCCGCGCCTTTGCCGGGGCGCTGGCGGCGCAGGGCTTTGACCTTGTGCTGGTCGCCCGGCGCGAAGCGGTCTTGCAGGCCCTTGCACAAGAACTGGTCGCGCGGCATGGCGTCAAGGTGCAGGTCATCACCGCTGATCTGGGCGATCCGCAGGCCGTTCCCGCCCTGCTGGCCCAGACTGCAGGCCATGACATCGGCCTTCTGGTGGTGGCAGCGGGCTTTGGGTCCGTCGGGCCGTTCCTGTTGCGGGATGCCGACAGCGAGGCGAATATGGTCGATGTGAACTGCCGGTCGGTGGTGGCGCTGACGCATGGCTTTGGCGCACGTATGGCCAAGCGCGGCAAAGGGGGGCGCGGACAGGGCGGGATCGTGCTGTTCAGCTCGGTCGTGGGGTTCAGCGGTGCGCCGTTCTCGGCGACCTATGCCGCGACCAAGTGCTTTGTACAGGCCTTTGCCGAAGGGTTGGCGACTGAGATGCAGCCTCGTGGTATCAGCGTGCTGTCAGTGGCCCCCGGCCCGGTCGGGACAGGGTTTGCGGCCCGCGCCAGAATGCAGATGAGCCGTGCCGAAACCCCGGATGCCGTGGCCCGCATCGCGCTGGCGGCCCTGCCCCGCGGCGGCACGGTGCGGCCGGGGTTTCTGGCCAAGCTGCTGGGCTGGTCGCTGGCCGTGCTGCCCCGCTGGGCGCGGGTGCAGGTGCTGGGCCAGATCATGCGCGGCATGAGCCCCCAGACAAAGGGATAGGGCAATGGCCGTCAACCCTTGGGTCGTCTTCGCCATTGCCAGTGCGGTGGTGTTCCTTGTGTCGGTCGATGCGACCATTGCAGTGGCGGCCTTTCCTGCCCTTCGCGCCACCTTTGCCGAGACCCCGCCCACAACGCTGTCATGGGTGCTGAACGCCTATACCATCCTCTATGCAGCCCTACTGGTGCCAGCGGGGCGGCAAGTCGATCTGCACGGGGCGAAACGCCTGTTCCTGTTCGGGGTGGCGCTGTTCACGCTGGCCTCGGCCGCCTGTGGCATGGCCCCCGGCACCGGCACCCTGATCGCGGCGCGTATCGTGCAGGCCGTGGGCGGTGCCGTGCTGACGCCGGCCTCACTCGCGCTGATCCTTGGCGCCTTCCCGGCAAGCAAGCGCAGCGCCATCGTCGGGCTGTGGAGCGCCGCCGGCGCTTTGGGGGCTGCGGTCGGCCCCGGCGCGGGGGCCATCCTAATCGAGGTGGCAAGCTGGCGTGCGGCGTTTCTGGTCAACCTGCCGTTCGGCGCGCTGATCCTGTGGTTTGCCGCCGCCCGCTTGCCTGCGCTGAAGGGCGCGGATGCGGGCGAGGGGCTGGATCTTCCCGGCATCGCCATGATCGCCAGCGGGGTGGCCGCGCTGACATGGGGCGTGGTGCAGGTGGATCAGGCGGGCTTTGCCGCGCCAACCGTCTGGGGGCCAGTGCTGGTGGGGGTGGGCCTTCTGGCCAGCTATGCGCTTTGGGCACGTGGGCGGCGCGCTGCCGCCATCGACATGACCCTCTTCGCTGACCGCACCTATGCCCTTGTCACCGTGGCGAGTTTTGTCTTTGGCATCGCGTTTTCGATGATGTTCCTGTCGTCGTTCCTGTTCCTGCTGGGCATCTGGGGCTACTCCCAGGGCCTGACGGGGCTGGCCGTCACGCCGGGGCCGTTGGTGGTGATTGCCGTCGCCATAGGTTCGGGCCGGCTGGTGGCGCGGGTGGGGCATCGGGCGGTGCTGGTGGCAGGTGGGCTGCTTTATGCGGGGGCGCAAATGTGGGTGGCATGGCATGTCACCGCCACGCCCGCCTATCTGACCCTCTGGTTCCCGATGCAGATTGTCGGCGGCACCGCTGTCGGGCTGCTGTTGGTGGGCCTGTCAGGCGCCGCCGTGGCGGGCCTGCCACCGGCGCGGTTCGGGGTGGGTGGGGCGGTTAACAACGCCGTGCGGCAATTGGGTGGCGTTTTTGGTACGGCAATCGCGGTGGTTCTGGTCGGACAGGCGAATGCCGGAATCGAGGCGTTCCGGCTTACCTTTCTGTGCCTTGGCCTGATTGGTCTTGCCACCGCGCTGTTGTGCCTGCCCCTGTCGCGCCACAGTGGCCGGGTGGCCCTTCGCCCGGCAGGATAGGAAGATGGCGAGCGGGCCTGTCCTGTATCCGTGGCAGGGGCATGGATGCCCCTTGGTCGTGTGGGCGCTATGACGACGGGCTTGCAACGGTTTGGGCAAAGGCGCGGGCGTCAGCTGGCGCAAGGCCAAGGCTGGTGGCCACAAGGCCGGACCAATCCAGCGCCGGATGGGCGCGCAGGGCAATAGTCGCCAGTGGCAGGTTTTGAGCAGCGGCTGCGACAAGCAAGGCCTTGACCTGTGCCTCGGCTTCGGGCCGCGGCATTTGGCTGGAAAGGGCAAAGGTCAGCGCTTCGGCCATGATGCTGCCACGGGCAAGGTCCATCTGTGCCGCCATGGCCGCCGCGTCAGGCTGCAGTTGCGACAGGCAGTCCTGCGCCAATGTCAGCATACGGCCAAGCGCGATGCAGGTTTGCGGTAGGGTCAGCCATTCGGTAAACCATGCCGCGCCGTCACGCTGCTGGCGATGCAGCCCCGCGCCCTGCAGGATGGCGGCCTGCCCGATGACATGGCGCGCAAGGGCGACAAGCGCCGAAGGGGCTACCGGGTTCTGCTTTTGCGGCATCGTTGACGAGGAACCACCCTGCCCCAACGTCACCTCGGAAAACCCCGATTGAGTCAGCAGGATCAGATCCTCGCCCAGCTTGCCCAAGGATGCGGCCAACGTCGCCGCAAAGCCTGCAAGCTGGCCAATGCCAGAGCGGTCGCTGTGCCAGCTGTGGCCGGGATCGGTCAGGTCCAGCGCCTTTGCCAATGCGGCGCGGACGGCGGGGCCTTCGGGCCCCATCGCGGACAAGGTGCCAGCGGCACCTGACAGTGACACTTGCAGCACGATCGGGCGCAAGGCAGTCAGACGGTCGCGCGCGGCGATCAGCGGCCAACCCCAGCTTGCAACGACGGCGCCAAAGCTGGTTGGCGTGGCGATCTGGCCATAGGTGCGGGCGGCCATGGGCAGGGCAGCATGGGTTTCGGCAAGGGTGGCCATCTGCTGCAACAGCGTGCCCAGCCGTGCCTCCCACAGGGTCAGCAAGGGCCGCAGCCGGAGGGCAAGGCCCGTGTCCATGATATCCTGACTGGTGGCCCCCCAATGCAGGTGTTGCATCAGGTGGGGGGCTGTTGCCGCCTTGCGAAAGGCCGCAAGCAAGGCAGGCACCGGCACGCCGTTGCGGGCCGTCTCTGCGGCAAGGGCGGCGGGGTCAATCTGCGCCTCATGCGCGGCACGTTCGATGAACGCCGCCGCATCGGCCGGGATCAAACCAAGGTGGCCTTGCACACGCGCCAAGGTCCCCTCAACCAGCAGCATCGCGCGAACCTCGGCGCTGTCACTAAACAGACGCTCGGTTTCCGGATCGCCAAAGAGCCTCGCGTAGATCTGAGAGTTCATCGGGCTGGCGGGCATGGCGGCTTTCTAGGCGGGGGACTGCAAGGGCAGCCCAAGGATAGCACGCGCCTGCGCCCATGTGGCAACCGGGCGGGCGTAGTGATCGCACAAATCAACCACGCGCTGCACAAGGGCCGCGTTGGACGGGGCAAGGCGGTCACGGTCAAGGCGCACGTTATCCTCAAGCCCCGTGCGGGCATGGCCGCCAGAGGATACCGCCCAGTCGTTCAGCACAATCTGCGCCGGGCCGATTCCGGCGGCGCACCACGGCGCATCATCGCCGAACAGGCGTTTGACCGTGGCAATGTAGTAGTCGAACACATGGCGGTCAGCGGGCATGGCGTTCTTGACGCCCATCACGAACTGCACATAGGGCGTGCCGGAAAGCTGGCCCTTGTCCTGCATTTCCTTGGCCTTCAGGATATGTGAAAGATCAAAGGCTTCCACCTCGGGCTTCACGTGATACTTCAACATCTCGGCCGCCAGCCAATCCACCAGATCGGGCGGATTTTCATAGACGCGGGTGGGAAAGTTGTTCGACCCTACCGACAGGCTGGCCATATCGGGCCGCAAGGGCAGCATGCCGCCGCGCGCCTGACCCGCACCCGAACGGCCGCCCGTGGACAGTTGCACGATCATGCCGGGGCAGTGCTTTTCCAACCCTTCCTTCAGTCGCGCGAAACGGTCGGGGTCGCTGGTCGGTTTCCCCTCGTCATCGCGCACATGGCAATGGGCGATGGTCGCCCCGGCCTCGAA
Source organism: Rhodobacter sp. (assembly GCA_027484145.1). Classification (GTDB taxonomy): domain Bacteria; phylum Pseudomonadota; class Alphaproteobacteria; order Rhodobacterales; family Rhodobacteraceae; genus Pseudotabrizicola. The sequence continues at coordinate 98,078 of JAIXUH010000023.1, read as the reverse complement.
CGCCTCGTGCGTGCTTTCCACCTGTTCGGTGATCGTGATCGGCACGGCGGGGTTGTTGGCCTTGGTCGGCAATGACCCGGTGATGGCGACGCAGATGATGCAAGGCTTGCCGGCATGGGGGGTGGTCATGGTCACACGTCGATGAACACGGTTTCGCCGTCGCCCTGCAGGCGGATGTCGAAACGGTAGGTGGAAGGGCCCGTTGCCGTGGCGATCAGGGTGGCCACGCGGGCGCGCTGTTCGATACTGCCAAGGACGGGGTCGGCGGCATGGGCGGCGGCATCTTCGGGGAAATACATCCGCGTGTTCAGCCCGATGTTGATGCCGCGTGACACAAGCCACAGGTTCAGGTGCGGCGCCTGCATGCGCCCCGCGCGGCTCGGAACCGGACCGGGCTTGATGGTCTCAAACTTGAAAAGCCCGGTGTCGAAGTCTGAAATCACCCGGCCCCAGCCGCGAAACCCCGGCGCGCAATCGGCCATGCGGGGGTCTTCGGGGTGGGGATAGATGCCGTTTGCATCCGCCTGCCAGACTTCGATCAGCACATCCTTGATCGGCGCGCCAAGGCCATCGAAAACTTGGCCTTCGATGGTCACACGTTCGCCCGGCACACCCGCAGGGGCAAGGGTCTGTCCGAGTTCCGTCTCAAAGGTGTGGAAACCCGCAGCACCGGGGGCAAGGCCGATATGGACGTAGGGACCAGCGGTTTGCGATGCGCTTTCGCGCAGGTAGGGCAAGGATTGCACCGTGTCAGTCCCCCTTCTTGCGCATGTTCGAACCGGAAAACCGGTGACCAATATTCCTGAACATGCTCAGTTCCCCTCAAGCCGGTTTTCAAACAGCGTCGACCGCCGCCCGCGAAGCACGATGTCAAACTTGTAGGCCAGACAATCCATCGGCACAGCCGAATTCAGGTCCAGCACGGCGATCAGTTGCTGCACGGCCTGCGGGTCAGGGATGGTCTGTACGATCGGGCATTTCGGGATCAGGGGATCGCCCTCGAAATACAACTGCGTGATCAGGCGCTGGCTGAATGATGTGCCAAAGACAGACACATGGATATGCGCGGGACGCCATGAGTTGACGTAGTTCAGCCAAGGATAGGGCCCGGGCTTGATGGTGCGAAAGGCATAATGGCCGTTCGCATCGGTCAGCGTGCGCCCGCAGCCGCCAAAATTGGGGTCCAGCGCGCCCAGATAGGCGTCTTTCTTGTGCCGATAGCGACCCGAGGCATTGGCCTGCCATATCTCGACCAAGGTGTTCGGAACAGGGCGGTTGTTTTCGTCAAGAACCCGGCCTTGCAGAATGATCCGCTCGCCCACCGGCAGGCCGCCATGGTTGAAGTTCAGCGTCAGGTCATTGTCCAGCGCGCCGATGTCACTGTGCCCAAAGGTCGGCCCGGTGATTTCCGACACGGTCTGTTGCAGCGTCAAAAGCGCGTTGCGGGGCGAGCGCGGCACGCTGGTCTTGTAGCCCGGATGATGGGCAGGCGGATGCAGGCTGCGGTCACGCATGTAGAATTCGGCGGGCTTCATGGGGTGTCCTCCTGCGCCATGGCGGCGAAAACCTCTTTGGCGATGGCAATGGCGTGGTTGGCGCGCGGCACGCCGGCATAGATGGCGACGTGCAACAACGCCTCCATCACATCCGCTTGCGTGGCGCCGGTGTTGCGGGTGGCCCGGATGTGCATGGCCAGTTCGTGATCATTGCCCAAGCCCGCCAGCAAGGCGATGGTCATCATCGACCTTTCGCGCAAGGAGATGGTGTCGCGTGACCAGACATGGCCCCATGCGGCATCGGTGATCAAGGCCTGAAAGGGTGCGTCAAAGGGGGTCTTTGCCGCCTCGGCGCGGTTAACATGGGCATCGCCCAAGACACGGCGGCGGGTGGTCATAGCCTTGTCGGTCAGGTCAGGCATGGGCGTGGGCTTTCAGGAAAGGCGACACGATGGCAGCCCAGGCTTCGGGCGTCTCGACGCAAGGCAGATGGCCTGCGCCGGGAATGACATGGAAGGTCGCGCCGGGGATCAGGGCCGCCGTGGCCTGCACCAAATCGGGTGGGGTTGCGCCATCTTCTGACCCGGCAATCGCCAACGTGGGCAGGCGCAGCGCGGCGGTGGCCAAGCTTTGATCGGCGGTGGCAAGCGCATGACAGGCGGCAATGTAGCCGTCGACCGGGGTGCGCTGCAGCATGTTGCGCCATGGCGTGCAGGCAGGGCTGGTCAGGAACGGGGCGGCAAACCACCGCTCCATCACGGCATCGGCGATAGGGGCCAGCCCATGGGCGGTCACGGCATCGATCCGGGCTTGCCAGCTTTCAGGCGACCCAAGGCGCGCGGCGGTGTTCGACAGGACCAAAGCGCGCACAAGATCGGGCCGCTGGCTGGCGACGACTTGCGCGATCAGCCCGCCGATTGACAGGCCGACAAAAACGACGGGGCCAGAGCCACAGGCCTCGATCACGGCAATCGCGTCGGCGGCGTGATCCTCGATCCTTGTGCCGCCGCCATGATCCGAAAGGCCATGCCCGCGCTTGTCATAACGCACCAAGCGCAGGCCCGGCGGCAGCAGCGGCACGACCGCATCCCACAACCGCAGATCAGTGCCCAGCGAATTGGCAAACACTACGGCAGGCGCGCCCTGCGGGCCATTGCTCTGGATATGAAGCGCACCAAAGGGCCGCGTCAGGACTTGCATCAGAGTACCTCCAATTCATAATGTAGCGGATAGCGAATGGGGAAAGAAATGCAAAATGGGCGCACAAGCATAACTGTATGATTATGCATCCCGGCATCAAGCTGCGCCATATCCGCGCCTTTCTGGACATTGCGGCAAGTGGCGCGCTGTCGCCCGTTGCCCGTGCCCAAGGCATTTCGCAGCCCGCGCTCAGCCGGACCCTTGCGGAACTTGAGGATTTGCTGGGCACCGCATTGTTTCGCCGCGGACGGCGGCGACTGGTTCTGACCGAACAGGGCGCGCTTTTTCGGCATCATGCCACTTTGGGCCTGCGTGCGCTGGAAGATGGCGTGGCCGCCCTGCATCCGGCTGCAGGGGACAGCATCCGCCTTGGCATTCTGCCCACCGCGGCCACGCGGTTGTTTCCGCGGGTGGCCGTGCGCTTTCGCGCCCTGCAACCCACGACGGTGCTGAAGATCGAGACGGGGCCGCATGCCTATCTGATGGGGCTGCTGCGCGATGGAGGGATCGACATGATGGTCGGACGCATGCCTGACCCGCAGGATATGGCGGGCCTGCGCTTTACCCATCTGTACGAAGAGGATGTGGTGCTGGTGGCACGCGGGGGCCATCCGATGGTGGCGCATCCTGTGGCTGACCTTTTGCAGGTGGTGCCGGTCATTCTGCCCCCCGAAGGCGCGTTGATTCGGCGTCATGTGAACGATTATCTGGCCATGCTGGGCCTGCCCGCCCTGCGCCCGGCGGTCGAAACCACGGCACTGGCGGTTGGGCGGGGGCTTCTGGCGGCGTCTGACGCGGTCTGGTTCATCTCACGCGGGGTGGTGGCCAAGGAACTGGCCGGGGGCGAGATGGTCGAACTTCCGACCGGCGTGCGGTTTTTGTCCGGGGCCGTGGGGATCACGCAGGTTCAAAGCGCGGCCCTTCATCCGGGCGCAGAGCTTTTGGTTCGCCTGTGCGCGCAAGAGGCCGGTTGACCGCGGCGCCCGCACCAGGCCGTCAGTCTGCCCGCTGCCAGACCTGCGCCTGACAAATGCCCAGAACACACCCGGAAACGGCCAGCGTGCCGCCCGTCAGTTCCATGCGCGCATTGAACGTGCGGTCATTGCGTGGGTCCCAGATCTTGCCACCAGACCACTGCCCGGCACCATCGGCCACCATGTCCCAGATCATCTGGCGGCCGGCGTGCGGATAAGGCTGTTCGGTGCCGGACGGGTCGCGCGCCAGCAGGATCGTGCCACACAGCGCCGCACCACAGGCGGAAATCCTGACATCCAGCGTGCCGTCTTGTGTCGCCTCGGTGCGCCAGACGCCTGTTGCATCCGGTGCAGCGGCCATCAGGGGCAAGGCCCCCAGCAGGAACGTGGTCACGGCAAGCGGCAGATAGCGCATCTCAGACCCTTCGTGACAAAGCCTTTGCGCGGCCCCTGCCCCAAAGGTTGCCCCCTGCCAGCAGCGTGCAAAAGGGCGCTGCAGCATGGGCCGGGCACCACAAGCAGTCCATCTGCCCATGGCGCCCTTCCAATCACACGCAATCTTTACACTGACCACATGCCAAGGCTACGGCCTATCTTTTCGTTGTCAAGATAAGAGTTGACGCCAAGTCGGTGACGCCCGTCTGTCAGTAGGGCAACCCTGCATAGACCTGCGAAAACAGCCGCCGCGCATCGGGCGACGTGGCAAGCTGCGACAACTCGGCCACCTGCATCCGGCGGTCAAACCCGGTCTGATCCGGAAAACGGTGCATGAGCGTGGTCAGTTGCCATGAAAACCGCATCGCCTGCCAGACCCGCGCCAGCGCATCTTGGCCATAGCGGGCCAGAAGATCGCCATTGCCATCGGCATATTGCGCGATCAGGGCCCGCGACAGGTAAAAGATGTCCGACACGGCAAGGTTCAGGCCCTTGGCACCAGTGGGCGGCACAATATGGGCCGCGTCCCCGCACAGGAACAGGCGGCCCCATTGCATCGGCTCGCAGACGAAACTGCGCAGCGGGGCAATGCTTTTCTCGATCGACGGGCCGGTCTGGATGCTGGCCGCCACGTCCGGCGGAAAGCGGCGCAGAAGTTCGGCCCAGAACGCATCGTCCGACCAATCCTCGACGCGGTCCGTCAGCGGCACCTGAATATAATAGCGCGACAGCATCGGGTTTCGCATCGATGCAAGCGCAAAGCCGCGTTCATGATTGGCATAGATCAGTTCGGGTGTTGCGGGCGGCGTGCGCGAGAGCACCCCCAGCCAGCCAAAGGGATAGACCTTTTCAAATTCCTTGCGCACATCGGCTGGAATGCTGGGGCGGCTGACGCCGTGAAAGCCATCGCAACCCGCGATGTAACGGCACTCCAGCCGTTTGGCCTCGCCGTCATGACGAAAGGTCACAAAGGGCGCATCGCCGGTCAGGTCATGCAGGGCAACATCCGACACCTCGTGCAGGATCGTGGCACCCATCGCATCCTGCGCATCATACAGATCCTGCGTCACCTCGGTCTGGCCATAGACGGTGACCTGCTTGCCGCACCCTTCGATCAGATTGATGCGAAACAGCGTATCGTCGGACGACAGGTAACAGTTGTCATGCGGAATGCCTTCGCGCAGCAGGCGATCCCCTACCCCGGCGGCCTTTAGCACCTCGACCGTGCCCGCCTCCAGCACACCGGCGCGGATGCGCGACAACACATGCGGGCGGGTCTGGCGTTCCAGAACAACGGTGGAAATGCCGGCACGCATCAAAAGCTGCGACAGCAAAAGGCCCGCAGGTCCGCCACCGATGATCGCTACATCCGTCTTCATATCCACTCTCCCCCGTCGTCTTGACCCGGTTTAGAACGCAGCACCGCAGTTTTGAATGGACGAGCCGGACAGTGACTGGCACTTTGCGGACATGCAGCCCTCTTTTCCCACCAGTTCCGACCCCATTCCTGCTTGGAGCCTTTACGGCGAAAGCCGGGCCTTTCCGGATGTTCTGCACATCGAGCAGTTCACTGACCGTGCCTCTGGTCTGGATTGGCGGATTGCCCCGCACCGGCACCTGCATCTGCACCAGTTCTTCCTGATCCAAAGCGGGGTGGCGCAGATCACGATGGATGGGAAGCGCGTTGAGACCACCCTGCCGGCGCTGTTGAACGTGCCACCCGGCGTGGTGCATGATTTTACCATGGAGGCAGGGACGCAAGGCTGGGTGCTGACGGTGCCGGTGCAGACCCTGCCCGATCTGCTTGGCCCGGCCCTGTCGCGTGACACTGCCTTGGGCTGGCCCGGAACCCTGCAGGCGGGCGATGAATTCACAAATCTTTTCCAACAGATAGAGGACGAGCACCGCCAATCCTGCCCGGCGCGAGAGATTCTGCTGAAGGCACTTGCCACCGCGCTTGCCTGTCTGGTGTTGCGCGGCCTTGGCCAGACGCGGGCCGACGCAGCCGGAACCGACCCGCGCTTTGCCCAGTTCCAGACCCTGCTGGCACGGCATCTGCGCGACCGCTGGTCCCTGCCGGATTACGCCCGCGCCGTCGGGCTGTCAGCCCGTCACCTGAGCCGGATTTGCCGTGCGATGACCGGCCAGCCCGCCTCGGCGGTGATCGATGCGGCCCTGATGCGCGAGGCGTGTCGGCTGCTGGTCTACACCCGCACGCCTGTGGCCCAGATCGGCTATGCCCTTGGGTTTGATGACCCGTCCTACTTTTCGCGCACATTCCGCCGTGTGATGGGGCGCTCTCCGGCCAGCTATCGCGCTGGCTATGATCAGGATTAGCGCTGGTCCTTTGCGGCCATCCGCCGTCGGAAGCGCTTCAGGTCAGGCCCAGCTTTGCCAGCCGGTAATCCAGCTTGGCCCGGCTTAGACCCAGTGCGCGCGCGGCGGCCGAGATGTTGCCATCCGCCGCCGCCAGCGCCGCGCGATAGGTTTCAACCTCCAGCTCACCAAAAGTGCGTCCTTCGGTCGGGTCTGCCAGCGTGCCCTGCGTCCGGCGCCGCACGATCCGGCCCGAGGCATGCAACCCTTCGACAAACTCGGGCATCTGTTCCATCCCCGTGAAGATGTGCGAGATTTCCAGATCGCCACCGGGTTCGGCATAGATCACCCCCCGCTCGATCATGTTCGACAACTCGCGCACATTGCCCGGAAAATCATAGCGCATCAGCAAATCCCGCGCGGCCACAGTAATCTGTCGCAAGGGTTTGCGATGCGTGCGGCTGTGACTATGCACAAAGTGATCGATCAGCATCGGCAGATCATCGCGCCGGTCGCGCAAGGGTGGAATGACAATCGGCAACAGCGACAGGCGGAAATACAGATCGGCCCGGAACGCGCCACTGGTGACCGCGTCGCGCGCGGCGGCCCCGGTGGCCGACATCACGCGCAGTGTGCGATGCGTTGCCCCCTCTTGCCCCAGATGGGCCGCAAGCTGCGATTGCAATGGCCGGGGTAAGGAGAACAGGTCGTTCAGAAACAGCGTTCCGCCCTGTGCACGCTCGAACGCGCCACCCTTGCCGAACAACGGCATCTCGGAATACCCGCCAGCATAGGCATCGCAGTTGACCGTCACAAATGGGGCTTTGGGCGTGCGGCCGATCTCGTGCAGACGGCGGGCAAAGAACTCTTTGCCGGTGCCGGGTTCGCCCATAAAGATGACCGGCTCGTCATAGCCTGCCACCCGTTCCAGCAGGCGGCGCGCTCGTTCGATGGCGGCGGTCTTGCCGATGATCGCATGCGGCACATCGGGCTTTGCAGGTTTCGGGTCCGTCGCTGCGGGGTTCCACGGCTTGTTGCGCGGGCGGGTCGTGGCGGGCGCAAACTCCTCCAGTTCGGGCGGGTTGGCACCCCAGGCGGCGGCATTGCGCCCGATGACCACACAGCGTTCGGCCCCCATGCCCATGCATTCCACCTCACGGAAAATGACGGGTTGGCCAAGAAGGGTGGTCGTGAACCCGGCTGGTGCGCCCACCTGCATCCAGCAGGTAGGGCAGTCCGACACGCCAAAGGCCCGCAGATGCTCGACCGCTTCGGTGCTGTCGTGCCAGTGAAACTCGCCATGATAATGGCCGCGCTTGATGTCGAACTCGAACCGCTTGGTGGTGACCTTGACGAACCCTTCCATCGTGTGCAGACGCGGACCAGCCGCAAGGGCAGCTGTCATGTCATCCTGGTGAAAGCGTTTTCGGACAAGGTCGGCATAAAGCTGACCCTGGCGCCAGCCGGTCTGATAGAACAGGCTGCGCGCCGCATCCATGCCCATGGCCTTGATCACGTCGCGCCGCAGACTGCCCAGCACTTGCGTCTGCATCATCACCATCCGCTCGTCGCTCAGCCAGATGCGCCCATCGCCCAGCGCGAACTGCAACGCCCCGGCCAGATCGGCCAAGGTCGGGGCTGCCCCTTCGTCCAACAGGCGGCTATCGCCCCGCGCCGTGATTCGAGGCGCCTTGCGCGACGCCTCTGTCAGGGTGATGCGTTCCGCCATGTTTCACCAATTCATCAATTTTTCGGGTGATTTCATGTATTTCATGAAAATCCATCTTCGGCAAGTGTTCCATATTTTTCATTATTATTCAATGTATAAGCAAAAAATGCGGGTAACAGATAATTATTAATTGCCAAACCGATCATGGCATCATCCGTATATGCAGCGTTCGGGGAGGAGCGTCGGCGGTGGGCTGCCCCTGCGCAAAGCGCGATGGGGCGGCAGCCAAAGGCGGCCATAAAGGGAGATGAGCATGGACGGATCGGCACCTGTTTTTCTGGCACAGGAGTCCTGGGCAGGACGGATTTACTCAAGCGGTTGGGGCCATGCGGCAGGCGGCGCCTATGATGTGACGGCCCCCGCCGACGGCTCGTTGGTCGGATCGGTCGGAAATGGCAATACGGCCGACGTGGCCCGTGCCGCCGCCGCCGCCGCCGCCGCACAGCCGCAGTGGGAGGCGACAGCCCCTGCCGAGCGTGCCCGTATCCTGAACGCCACGGCCGATATCCTTGAGGCCAACGGTGAAGAGCTGATCCCGTGGATCATCCGCGAGTCCGGGTCGATCTATCCCAAGGCCGCCATCGAGATTGAGCATTCGGCGGGCTTTCTGAGGGCCGCTGCTGCTGCTGCGATGGAGGAAACCCGCCGCGTTGTGACATCGCTGGATGGCCGCGACGAAGAGGTGATCCGCGTGGCGCATGGCGTTGTGGGCGTGATCTCGCCCTTCAACTTTCCGCTGATCCTGTCGGTTCGTGCCATTGCCGCAGCGCTGGCCACTGGCAATGCCGTTGTGCACAAACCCGATCCGCGCACCCCGATTTCGGGTGGCATCATCATCGCCCGCATCTTCGAAGAGGCGGGGCTGCCCCGCGACCTGTTGCACATCATTCCGGGCGGCGCCGAGGCGGGCACGGCACTTTGCCAAGACCCCAATATCGCGATGGTGTCCTTTACCGGCTCACCCGGTGTGGGGGCCAAGGTGGGCGAGCTGTGTGGCCGCAATCTGAAAAAGGTGCAGTTGGAACTGGGCGGCAAGAATGCCCTGATCATTCAGGATGACGCCGATCTTGCACTGGCGGCGGCCAATGCGGCATGGGGCACATGGCTGCATCAAGGCCAGATCTGCATGGCAACCGGTCTGATCCTTGCGCCCGCCGCCATGGCCGATGCGCTGGCGGCAGAACTGGCCACCAAGGCGGGGCGTCTGCCTGTGGGCAATCCGGCCACCGAACAATGCGCGCTGGGTCCGCTGATTTCTGACGGGCAAGTGGCGCTGGTCAAGGCGATTGTCGATGACGCCGTCGCCAAGGGGGCCAAACTGCTGGCGGGCGGCGCGCCGACCGGGCGGATGTTCCCGGCCACGGTGCTGTCGGGTGTCAAACCCGGCATGCGCGCCTTTGAGGAAGAAATCTTCGGCCCCGTGGCCGTGATCGTGGCCTATGACAACGATGACCATGCCATTGAACTGGCAAACATGTCCGAGTTCGGGCTGGCAGCAGGCATCATTGCCAAGGACACCACCCGCGCCCGCAAGCTGGGCATGCGCCTGCGCGTCGGTCATCTGCACATCAACGACCAGACGGTTATGGCCAGCCCCAACGCCCCCTTTGGCGGGCGCGGCAAATCGGGCAACGGCAGCCGCATCTCGGGCCCGGCCATCTGGGAGGAATTCACCCAATGGGTCTGGATCACCTCGCGCCCCGACGCCGTGATGTATCCGTTCTGATCTGACGCCTTCTCACCCTTTGCCTGTCATCGGCCGCCCTTTTTGGGCGGGCGATGGCGGCTTGCCCAAACCACGGAAAGACAGCCATGACACTTCAGGGAAAAACCATCGTCATCACCGGCGCCTCTTCGGGCATCGGGGCCGAAACGGCCCGCCTTGCCCGGTATCAGGGCGCCCATGTGATCGGGCTGGATCGCAATGATCCGATGATTACAGTGGACGGCTTCATCAAGATCGACATGGGCGATACCGCCTCGATCGATGCGGCCGTTGCCGCCCTGCCCCAGCGTGTCGATGCCTTGATCAATTGTGCCGGTGTATCGGGGATGGCGGACAAGGATCTGGTGGCGCGGGTCAATTATCTGGGTCTGCGCCACCTGACCGAAGCCCTGCTGCCAAAGCTGGCCAAGGGCGGCGCGGTGGTCAACATCTCGTCGATCCTTGGTGCCGAATGGCCCAAGCGGCTGGACGCGCACAAGGCACTTGCCGCGACCAAGACCTTTGCCGACGGGGCGGCGTGGCTGGCGCAGAACCCGGTCCCGCAAGAGACCTGCTATCAGTTCTTTAAGGAAGCGCTGATCGTCTGGACCAAAAAGCGCGGCTACGAAATGTTCATGCAGAACGACATCCGCATGAACTCGGTCGCACCGGGCCCGGTGTTCACGCCAATCCTTGGCGAATTCGTGCAGATGCTGGGCGAAGAGCGTGTGGCGGCCGATGCAGCCAACATCAAGCGGCCCGCCATTGCCGACGAAATCGCCCCGCCGATCCTGTTCCTGTGTTCGGACGCCGCCCGCTGGGTGGCGGGGATCAACCTGCCGATCGATGGCGGAATCGACGCGCTTTACGTCTGAGACCAGCACCTCTGCGCGCAACCGCCCCCAGAGGCGGGCGCCCGAGGGTTGAAAAACACTAAACGGGGATGGAAACGGAATGAACTTGAAACCCTTGTGCCTGTCGGCGCTGCTGGCGTGCATGCTGGCGGGCACCGCCTTTGCCCGCGAACCCGGCACGCCAGCCGCAATGCCGGGCGGGGCAACCGCAGCGGTGCCAGTGGGGGCCAACCCACCGCCGGGCATGTATTTCTCGAGCCGGACCGAGGTTTTTTCCGGCGACATCCATGATGGCAGCGGCAACAAGCTGCCGGTGTCACTGGATGTGAAAGCCACGGCGCTGCAATTCCACTGGGTGCCGGGCACTGAAATTCTGGGCGGCACCTATCGCGCGATGATGCTGATCCCGCTGATCGACCTTGATGTGGCGGGCAACGGCAATTCGGGTGTCGGGGACATCACGATTTCGCCCATCAACGTCTCGTGGATGTTGTCGCCGGGCGTGTTTGTGCAAACGGGCCTCAGCTTTGGGGTGCCGACAGGTGAGTACAAGGGACTGGGTCAGGCCAACCTTGGCAACAACGTCCTGACGACCGGGGTGGATGTGGGCTTCAGCTATCTGAAGGATGGCTGGAACGCGTCGATCCACGCCAATTACTTCAGCTACGCCAAGAACAGCGCCAACGGCTTCCAATCCGGAGACGAACTGCTGATCAACTGGACAGCAATGAAAGGCATCGGCGGCGACCAAAGCGTCGGGTTGGTCGGTTATCACCGTCAGCAATTGCAGGATGACACGCTGAATGGGGCCGTGTTTGCGGGCGGCAACCGGTCCAAGGTGACCAGCATCGGCATCGGGTATTCCAAACGCTTCGGCCCGACCGAACTGAACGTGAACCTGATGCGCGACGTTTCCGCCCGCAACGATGCAGGTGGGACAAAGCTGCAGGTGAACCTCTTCACACCCATAAAATTCTAACGTCTTCAACAGCCTGCGTGTCCGACACGCGGGCTGTTCAATGTATCAACGGGAGGACTACATGACACAGATGAACCAGACCGCCGCTGGCATCAGCCGCCGCGCATTCAACCGCCTGATCGCAGGTTCGGCCTTGGCTGCGCCACTGATCGGCACCCGCGCCTTTGGTCAGGATGCCGCCACTTTCAAGATCGGCTATATCGGCCCGCAATCCGGCCCCTTGGGCATTTTCGGCGCGGCGGATGGCTATCTGATCGAAACCATCCGCGCCAATCTGGCCGGTGGCATCGATGTGAATGGCACCAAGATGATGGTCGAGATCATCACCGCCGACACCCAGTCAGACCCGGTCCGCGCCAGCCAGATCACCCGCGATATGATCAACTCGGATGCGCCCGACCTGATCCTGACGCATTCGGCCCCCGAAACCGTCAACCCGGTATCAGACGCCTGTGAAGCCGGGGCCACCCCGTGCCTGTCGACCGTCGCCCCGTGGGAGGCCTTTTACTTTGGCCGTGGCGGCAAGCCCGATGCACAGTCGTTCAAGTGGACCTTCCACTATTCCTTCGGTTCGGCGAACTTCCTGAACCTTTACAACGGCCAGTGGTCGCTGCTTGAGACCAACAAAAAGGTCGGCACGCTGGTTCCATCGGATGCGGATGGCAACGCAATCCGCGCGGGGCTTTTGCCCAAGCTGGCCGAGGCCGGATGGGAAGTTGTTGATCCGGGCCCCTATGAGAACATGAGCCAGGATTTCAGCACCCAGATCAACGCCTTCAAAGATGCAGGCGTCGAGATCGTGGTCTGCTTCCCCTTCCCGCCGGATTTCCCGGTGTTCTGGCGTCAGGCGGCGCAGCAGGGTCTGGCCCAGCAGCTGAAGATCATGCAGATGGCCAAAGCTGGGCTTTTCGCGGCTGAGATGGAAGGTCTGGGCGACTTGGGTCAGGGGCTGTGCACGGGCGTCTATTGGCACCCCGCGTTCCCCTTCGCCTCGGCCGCCGCCGGCAAGACCAATGCCGAACTGGGTGCCGGGTATGAAACCACAACGGGGGCGCAGTGGGCGCAGGCACTGGGCGCTTCGGCCTCGTTGTTTGACGCCGCTTTGGCACTGGCCGTGCAGGCGGGCAGCCCGAAGGACAAAGAAGCGATGGCAGCCGCAATGCCCAAGCTCAAGGCAGAAACGGCTGTTGGCACCATCGATTTCGGAACCGGCCCGATGCACAACTGCGCGGTCAGCGGTCTGGCAGGCGGGCAGTGGAACAAGGCCAGCGAAGGGCCGTTCCAGTTCCAGCTTGACCTCGTGTCGAACGCGGATTTCCCCGGCATCAACCTGACCTCCGAGTTCAAGCCGCTGGCCTTTGGCTGATCTGATCCAACGCGGGGCGGGTGCCAAGCCTGCCCCACCTCTATTTCCCGACAAAAGGAACAAAGGGCGTGATGATGCCAGCCATGACGGCGGAGCCGATGCTGCGGGCCAAAGGGGTGAACAAATCCTTTGGCGCGCTGAAAGTGCTGTTCGACGTGGATTTCCACGTCATGCCGGGCGAGGCGGTTGGCATTGTCGGGCCGAACGGTGCCGGAAAGACCACGCTTTTCGGCGCGCTGGCCGGGTCATTCCCGGTCAGTTCCGGGGCCATACAACTGGCCGGGCGCGATCTTTCGGGCACTTCGGCCGCTGAACGCTGCCGTCTGGGTCTGGCCCGCACCCATCAGGTGCCGCGCCCGTTTCTGGGGATGACGGTGTTTGAAAACGTCCATGTGGCCGCCCGGTCTGGTGCGGGCATGGATCAGGCCAGTGCCACCGCAACGGCGGCAGACATTCTGCGCCGCACCGGGCTTTTGGCTTTGGCAAATCGTCCGGCGGCGGCGCTGGGTCTGCTGGACCGCAAGCGGCTGGAAGTAGCGCGCGCCTTGGCCACAGGCCCCACCGTGATCTTGCTGGACGAAATCGGCGGTGGGCTGACCGAAGCGGAGCTGGTGGCGCTGGTCGATCTGATCCGCAGCCTTCAGGCGGGCGGGCTGACCGTGGTGTGGATCGAGCATATCCTGCATGCGCTGCTGCGGGTGGTCACGCGACTGGTCTGCATGGCCGAGGGGCGGGTTCTGACCCAGGGCGACCCGCGCGATGTGATGGCGCACCCCGAAGTGCAGCGCGCCTATTTGGGGAGCAGCCCGGAATGACCGCAGCCTTGACATTGACCGACCTTGTTGGTCGGCACGGACAGTTGCAGGCGGTCAAGGGAATCTCCCTGACCATCGCCAAGAACGAGGTTCTGGCCGTGATCGGCGCGAACGGCGCGGGCAAGACCACGCTGATGCGGATGATCGCGGGCCTGCACCCGGTGGCCGAAGGCGGCATTCTGCTACACGGCGCGCCGGTGACCCGGATGCCCGCGCATGCGCGCGTCAATGCGGGCATCGCCCTGTCGCCCGAGGGGCGGCGCTTGTTCGGCGACATGACGGTGGCCGAGAACCTGATGATTGCCGCCGAGAATGGCCGCAAGGGCGATTGGACGCTGGCCACGGTCTGCGATGCGTTCCCGCAACTGACGCCATTGCTAGGCAGGCTGGCGGGCGGGCTTTCGGGCGGGCAACGGCAGGCGGTGGCAATTGGCCGGGCGCTGATTGCCAACCCGTCTGTCATCTTGCTGGACGAGGTTTCGCTGGGCCTTTCGCCTGCGGCAGTTGAGGGGCTCTATGACTCCCTCGCCGGGTTGAAGGGGCAGGTGACCCTGATCGTGGTGGAGCAAGACCTGACCCGCGCCATGGGGTTTGCCAGCCGCCTGATCTGTATCGCCGAAGGTGAATTGGAACTGGACGGCACGCCAGACACGCTGACCCGTCAGCAAATCACGGATGCCTATTTCGGCATCCACAAGGCCGAGGAGCCGCAGCATGCTTGACAGTTTGATCCAAGGCATTCTGCTGGGCGGCTATTACGCCGTTCTGGCGGCGGGCCTGTCGCTGATGTTCGGCGTGGTCCGGTTCATCAACCTTGCACATGGCGATATGGCCGTTCTCGGCGCGCTTGGGTCGCTTTGGCTGGTGCAAAGTGCCGGCGTTGGCGTGCCGCTGGCCATCGTTTTCACCTTGCTGGGCATGGCAGCGCTAGGCTGGCTGATGCAGCGGTTCATCTTTGAACGGGCCTTGGCGGGCGGCTTTCTGATCCCGATCCTGACCACCATCGGTCTGGGGGCTGCGCTGCAGAACGGCATGTTCGCGGCCTTTGGGTCAGACACGAAGTCGCTGGGCGCGCATATCGGCAATCTGTCATGGGCCAGTTGGGAACTGCCCGGCGGCATCTTTGTCGGCCAGTTGCCGGTCTACATGTTTGCCACCGCCGTGCTGGTGCTGGGCGCGCTGCACCTCTTGCTGACGCGCACTGCTTTTGGCCGTGCCGTGCGGGCCACCTCGACCGATGCCGAAGCGGCCAGCCTGTGCGGCGTCGACCCGCGCAAGGTGCACCGCTGGGCCGCCGCGATTGCCGTGGCGCTGGCGGGGCTTGCCGGGATTTTTCTGGCGATGCGGGCGCAGGTCACGCCATTTTCGGGGCCGATGATGCTGATCTTCGCCTTCGAGGCGGTGGTGATCGGTGGCATCGGGTCGCTGCGCGGCACGCTGATCGGTGGCATCGTTCTGGGCGTGGTGCAAGCGCTTGGTGCGCTGATCTCGCCGCAAATCTCGATCCTTGCCGGGCATCTGGTGTTTCTGGCCGTTCTGGGCTGGCGGCTGATGCAGGTTGCGGCGGCGGAGCGCGGCGGCTGGCGCGCGGCATTGTCGGCGGCCCTCAACAAACCTGACCTGTCGCGGAGGCAAGCATGACACCCGCCCAAACCCTGCCGATGGCGGCGCCGGACCGCTGGCTGATCGTCCTTGCCTGTGTTGCCATTCTGGCGCTTGCCACCCTGCCCTGGCTTGGGTCGGCGCTGATTGTCGACAAGCTGATCTACCTGTTCATCCTTGTGATGTTCGCGGTGATGTGGAACCTTCTGGCGGGCTATGCCGGGCTTGTGTCAGTGGGTCAGCAAGCGTTTATCGGACTGGGCGGCTATGCCCTGATACGTCTGGTCGAGGCGGGGTTACCCCCGTTCCCGACGATCTTTCTTGCCGCCCTGCTGACGGGCATCGTGGCCTGGGCCATGTCGTGGTTCGTGCTGCGGATGAAAGCGGGCGAGTTCGCCGTGGCCACATGGGTGATCGCGGAAACCATCCGGTCCATCGTGATGTTCGATCCGATCGTTCAGGGCGAAACGGGCACGTCACTGTTGGCGCTGAATGCCTATGACCCAGATCTGCGCCGCATGGTGCTGTATCTGCTGTCGCTGGCCACGATGGTGGTGATGGTCTGGGGCACATGGGTGCTGTTGCAACGCCGGATCGGTGCAGAAAGCCAAGCGATCCGCGATGACGAAGATGCCGCCGCCTCCATTGGGATCTCGACCTTTCAGGTCAAGCAGCGCATCTACATCATCGCCTCGGTCGGTTGCGCTCTGGCGGGGGCGCTGTGGCTGGCATCCGCCATCACCTTTCAGCCGCGCACGTCGTTCGGGGTGCAATGGTCGGTCTTCATGCTGTTCATGGTGCTGGTTGGCGGCATCGGCACCTTTATCGGGCCGATCCTTGGGGCGCTCTTGTTCTTTGCCTTGCAGGAAATCTTTGGTGACTTCGGCGCATGGTATCTGGCGGGCATCGGCATCGTGGCGATCCTGTTCGCCCTGTACCTGCCGCGCGGGATTGTCGGGCTGTGGCTGGACAATGGGCGTGCCGAACCGCTGTCCCTGCGCAAGCGGCTGGGCGTGTAAGGCAGGCCCTTCAATCTGGCCTTGCTGGGGAATGATCTGATGAAAGACATGTTCGTAACGGTGAAAGGCCTGCGCCTGCGCTACCATGATACGGGTGGCACGGGCACGCCGATCGTGCTGTGCCACGGGATCGGCGGCGCGCTGGAACTGTGGGCACCCCAGTTGCAGACCCTTGGGAAAAGCCGTCGCCTGATCGCATGGGATGCGCCCAATCATGGGCTGTCAGACCTGACGGGACGCACCGAAGACTGGGAAAGCTATGCGGCATGGCTTTTGGCCTTTGTCGATGCCTTGGGCCTGGATCAGGTCATCCTTGTGGGCAATTCGATGGGCGGCGCGCTGTCGTTGCGCGTGGCAGGTCTTGCCCCGGACCGCGTCAAAGGCGTGTTTCTGGCCAATGCTGCCTCGCTGGGGCGAGAGGTCTTTCCCGTATTCCGGATGATGACCCTGCCCATTCTGGGCGAACTGATGAGCAAGCCCAGCGCCAAGGGCGTTGACATGGCCCTGTCGGCCATCGTCAAGGATCAGGCTTGCATCGACGCCGATCTGCGCGCGGCCATGCTGCGCGACCAGTTCAAGGACGGTGGCGCGGTCGCTTTCGTTGCCACCCTGCGCGCCTGCACCACCCTTCTGGGGCAGCGGGCCGCGATTTGGCAGCGCAGCCACATGCTGCTCTCTACCCTCGATGTGCCGATGGTCATACTGCACGGCCGTGATGACAAGGTGCTGCCGCTGAAGCACAGCGAAATGGCGGCAAAACTGGCCCGGCGCGCCAAACTGATCGTGCTGGATGATTGCGGCCACACCCCACAGATCGAACAACCCGCCGCCTTCAACACCGCGCTGAGTGCATTTGCAGCGACGCTGACCGCCGGCTAGGCCGCCCCATGTCCCGTTGGGGCGGTCAAATGCGCCAAATCATGGCCGCCCGTCAAACGACAATCGGGCCGCATCGATCTGGGCGCGGTTCTCAATCACCCAGCCGGCGAGGCCGGACAGATGAAGGAACAGACTTTGGCCCAATGGACGCAGACGGTAATCCACACGCGGGGGGGCGGTCGGGGTAACGATGCGTTCCACCAGCCCGTCCCGCTCCAGCTTGCGCAGGGTATGGGTCAGCATCTTTTGCGACACATCCGGAATGTCGCGGCGCAGCTCCGAAAAGCGCCGCTGCGACATCGACAGGGCCGCCATCACGAGGATCGACCATTTGTCGCTGACTCCGTCCAAAACCTGCCGGACCGGGCAAGTGGCCGGATCAAGGGAAATCCGGTGCAGTTCTGGGCTGGCCTTCGGTGTCATGGTCATCTTGCCTGAGTGTGTTTGTCATTTTGGGTTGGTTACCAAAAAGTGCCTTCTTTTCCAACTTCAGATATCGATTATATAGTTGGTATATAAAATATACCATACGCAGAAAGGATACGGAATGGACCTGTTGAACCGCAGAACACTCATGAAGACCGCCGCCGCCTCGGGTGCTGCGGCGGCCCTGTTGCCGGGTCTGGCCCATGCCGCCGCTTCGGGAACCGAGCTTTTCACATCGGACGAGGCCGGGCTTCTAGTGGACAGCACCGTGATCCTTGGCGAAAACTCCGCCGTGCTGATTGATGCGCAATTCACCGCAGGCAATGCGGGCCTGCTGGCCGATATGATCGCGGCCACGGGGCGCACCCTGGAAAGCATCCTGATCACGCATATCCACCCCGACCACATCCTTGGCCTGCCAATCCTGCTGGACCGCTTTCCGCAAGCCAAAGCCTATGCGCACACCGACATTCAAGCGATCCTGTCTCAGATGCTGGCGCCGATGCATGGGCAGATTGCGGGCAGCGCGCCCGCAGGTGTCTTTGCCGACCGCTTTGTGTTGCCCGAGGCGCTCAGCGCGGACCACCTGATGCTGGAAGGGGAGCGGATCGAGATTCTGCCGCCCATGGCAGGCGATACTGCACTGATCACGCCGGTGCATATCCCCAGCCTGAACACGCTGATTGCGACCGACATCGCCTATATCGACACGCATCTGTGGATGGAAGAAGTCGCCACCACCGACGGTATCGGCCCGTGGCGCGCCAGTATCGAGGCGTTGCGCGCGATTGGTGCCGCCACAGTCATTCCCGGCCACCGCAAATCAGGCAGCGCCAATGACGCCGGCGTGTTCGATGCCACGATCGCCTATCTGGACCATTGGGAAAAGGCGCGTGCGGAATCGGCCAATGCCGAGGAATTCCGCGCCAAACTGATGGTCGGCACCGAAGACCTCGGCTTTGCCTTTGCCATCGACCGGGGCGTTGCGGCGGCCTTTCCCGCCTGACACCCGTCAGCCCATCATCAGAAACCTCAGACCCAAGGAAACGCCATGCCCATCGTCCGAAATACCGCCTTTGCCATTGCCTTTGCCCTTTCGGCCTTTGCTGCGCCCGCGATGGCGCAAGAGTCCAACAAGGAGTTCGTCGTCAAGGCAGTGACCGAGTTGTTCATTAACGGCGATGTCACGGCGATTGATCGCTATTGGGCCGAAGATTATCTGCAGCGCAACCCAATGTTCCCATCGGGTAGCGCGGTCATCAAAGAGGCATTCTCGAACATGCCTCCGGGCTTCAAATATGAAATCGGGATGGTGATCGCCGAGGATGATCTGGTGGCGATTCATGGCCGCTATGCAGGCTTTGGGCCAAAGCCGCTGATCGTTGTGGACATCTTCCGCGTCGAGAACGGCAAGATCGCCGAGCATTGGGATGTTGGTCAGGAAGAGGTGCTGGACACCGCGTCAGGTCTGCCGATGTTCGAACCGATGCAGTGAGGCGACCGGGTTCAGGGTCTGGATAACGGCCCTGAACCCCACCATCTTTTGGTTGCGCTGATGGCTCTAGGGCCAGGTTGTCAGGGGTTGAATGCGGGCGGCCTGAAACGTATCGGCCAGCCGCGTCAGACCCACGTTCGCAACGACGCCCCCCTTGGCAAAGGGGTCACCCATCGCAAAGGCGCGGGCGGTTGCTTCGTCCGCCGCTTCGATAATGCCGAAATTGCCAATGCTGTCGCCGGTGTCGTTCCACAGCGCCGATCCGGTCAGGACCCGCGCAAGGCCATTGCCGCCCGAGGCGACCCACGCCCGATGCTGCGGGCGCAACTGGTCGCGCAGGGCAGCAATTCCTTCGTCTGCATGATGCGGGCAAATCATAAGGAAATACATCAGGCGTTCTCCAGCAGCACCATGCCCGCCCCTGTCATCGAGGCGGGGGCAAAGTAATGGCGGTGCAGGGTATTCACCGCCATATCCATGCAGCCGCGCATCACCAGCCACATGATCAGTTCCGCCCCCTCCGAGCCGAACACCTCAACATAATCCTCACGCGTCATATCGCGGTAACGCTGCGGGTTCGGGCCGATATCGGCAATCCATTTGCGATCCTCGGCGGGGTTGATGTAACCCGCCCGCGCGCCCTGCAACTGGTGTGACAATCCGCCCGTGCCCAGAACGATCACCTTTTCATCTGTGGGCCAGCTTTGGATGGCTGCCCGCAACACGCGGCCCAGATCCCACATCCGCTGCGGCGTGGGGATCGGATATTGGATGGTGTTCACAAGGATCGGCACCACCTTGACCGGCCATGCCGCCGGACGACCGAAGACCAGTTCCATCGGCACCTGCATCCCATGATCCACCTGCAATTCGCGGCAGATCAGCGGGTCGAAATGGCTCGACACCATCTGATCGGCCAGATGCCAGGCGAAATCGGCGGCACCAACGAACGAAGGCACCGGGCGCGGCCCCCAGCCTTCGTCAATCGGGTCATAGTTTTCGGCCACGCCAAGGGCCAGCGTCGGCACCCGGTCAAGGAAGAAGGCATTGCCGTGATCGTTGAAAATCACCACGGCAATGTCGGGCTTTTGCGCCGCCACCCAATCCTGCGCCGGGCTATAGCCATCAAAGAACGGCTTCCATTCGTCGCTGTCGCGCAATCCCTTGTCCAACGCCGCCGCAATCGAGGGCACATGGCTGGTGCCCAAGCCGCCGATCAGTTTAGCCATTGGTCACCTTCCCAAGTCGCGTGTCCAGAAACGTATCAAGGCTTAACCCCGCCTGCGCCGCCCCAATCGCGCGGATCGCCGTGGGGTCTACAGCGGAAATCTTGAGGATATAGAACAGGTTGCCGCCCAGACGGACCATCTCGGCCCAGTCGCGGGCCAAGACGGCGGCGCGCTGGTCTGGCGTCAGGGCGAAGCGGTCGAGGTAGGCAGGTTCATCCGCCACGAAAGCCGCCCGCCCTTCGGGCGAGGACAGCCCCATCGCCATCTTGTTCAGGGCATAGCCGTTATTGGACCGCGGACGATCGAACAGCGGCGTGTCGGGAATGCGGTCAAGGCCCGCGTCGGCAGCGACGACCGCATGTGCCCAATTGGCCAGCAAGGCTGCTACAGCGGCGGGTTGTTCGACGGGGGCGAAGTGACCCGCATCTTCGACAATCTCCAACCGCGCTTGCGGGCACAGGCGGGCGATGTCCTGATGTTGGGCCACCGGGCTCCACTGGTCCTGCCGTCCTACGATCAGCAGCATCGGTCCCTTGTAGGCCAGCGTGGCCGCCGCATCAGGCCGTGCCAGCAGCGCACGCAACTGGCGTTCATGAATTTCGGGCGTCATACGGCAGACCATCGCCGTCAGGTCGGCCATCAGCGAAGGGTCGGGCACCGCTTCGGCGTTCATCATGCCCGGCAACCAGACCGCGGCCAACGCCGCCATGCCTTGCGCATGGGCATGATCGATCATCGCCTGACGCTTGGCCTCTTCCCCCTCGCGCCGGGGGTGCGTCCCGGTGTTCAACAGCGCCATCCCGGCAATGCGGCCCGGCGCCATCCGCGCCATTTCCATCGCGACGCGGCCACCCATGGAATGACCGGCAATCATCAGCCGCCCCGGATGCCGCGCCAGCAGATCGCGCGCCATGTCAGGAATGCTGACTTGCGTGGAAACATCGGCAATGGCCACCGGTAAAGGCGACAGCGCCATCCGGGCCGCGTCCCAGACAAAGTGGTCTGACACAAGGCCGGGGATCAGAAGAACAGTTGTCATGGTGATGCCTTGACCGGAAAAGCGGCCGCCCCAGCCAGCGACGGGGCGGCTCAGTCTCTCAGGAATCGTCAGCGTTTGGTGCGCCAGCTGTCGGCATAGTTGGTCCGCGCCTCGGCAGCATAGGGCGTCGCAGCCACCCGCACGCGGATTTCCGTCTGGCGGTGCGGTTCCGTGCTGGTTTTGCCGGTCGTTTCCGGCTCGCCCCATTTCAGCGTCAGGATGTCATTTTCCTGCACGTCCTGCGACACGACCCCCAAGGACAGCATGCAGCGTTCGTTGTAGGAATAGCCGTTAAACATGCTCATCCCCACCATCTTGTCGCCCTTCATTATCATGTCGGCGCTGGAGGAGGCATAGTTGGGCTGCGGGAAGTCGATCCACTTGAACGGCACGCCGGGCTCAAAGTTGGAGGCGATGACCTTAAGCACATCATCGCGGTTCCACTCGAAGGTCACCTTCTTGCGGTTCGTAGGCGCGCCCTTCATCGCTTGCAACGCCGCCTTGCCGATGAAGTCATCCTTCTTCCAGCCGATATAGAAGTCATAGCCCAGTTCGAACGGGTTGACGTAGTAGTCCTCGATGTTGGCCGACACGAAGCTGCCACCGATCGCGCCCGCGGCCTCATAGCTGTCGGCACCCAGCCAGTCGCGGTAATCCTTCAGCATGCCATCGCTGGTGTAGATGCCCGGCAGAGGCGACGGAATCCACCCCGATTCCAGCGTGTTGGTCGAATAGGCGCGGCTGCCGCACTGCACCAGATTGACCCCTGCATCACGCGCGGCCTGCAAAATGACAGACTGGATGTAATCCTTGTCCTTGTAAGGACCCCAGATCTCCAGCCCCGGCGCGCCCGACATGCCGTGGCGCAGCGCCTGCACCTTTTTGCTGCCGATGTTGATCCAGTCGACATGGAAGAACTTGATGTCCGGCACCGGGCCGCCGTTCATCTTTTCAAACACTTTCGGCGCATCGGGGCCCTGAATCTGGAACCGGTAATGTTCGCGCAACACGCGCTCACCTTCGGGCCGGCTGGGGCTGCGCGGGTCATAGCGCAGGCGCACGTTCCACTTGCCATAGGCCGCACAGAACATCAGCCAGTTCGAGGTCGGCGCGCGGCCCACCAGAATATACTTGTCCTCGCGCTCGCGGAAGATGATGTGGTCGCCGATGACATGGCCATTCGGCGTGACAGGCACGAAATGCTTGGCGCGGTTCAGGTCGAAATTCGCAAAGCTGTTGATCCCGTGATGCGACAGGAACGCGGTGGCATCGGGGCCTTCGACGATGACCTCATCCATATGGTGGCTTTGGTCGAACAGCACGGCGGTCTGCCGCCATGCCACCTGTTCATTGCGCCAGTTCTGGAATTCGGGCGCCACGACGGGATAGACATACATCCCCGCCTTGGAATTGCGCAGCATGGTAACCGGGTTCCCGGCCGCAGCCATGGCGGTTGAAAGGCTTTGTGCCAACGGACTCTCCTCCCCAAGATTGATGTATACATCTGCGGGGAAAGACGGTGCCGCGACAAGCGGAAACTGCTTCTGACGGCAAAAAATGTATACATTTAGTCCGTAGCAGCCAGAATTGCCAGACTGGGCACGCCCTCGCGCAGGGCTGGCTCATGTGACAGCAGGAATTCTACATTGCGCCGGGCCGCGCGGGCATGTTCGCGCGCCAGTGATTCGGCGCGATACCCCTCGCGGTTGCGGATGGCGTCGATGATGGCGCGGTGCTGTTCCTGTGCGGTGGCCAGCGTCTTGACCAGATCTGCCTGCCGCGAAGGATCATCCAGAAAGGCCGAGGGCGAGGCAAACGGCAACGCGGTAATGCGGTCAATCTCGCGCATCAGAACCGGGCTTTGCGACATCCGCGCCAACAGGCTGTGGAATTGGCTGTTCCAGCGGGAATATGCCTCCATATCAAAGGCATCCGCCAGAAACACGCCGTCGATTCCGCGCAGGATCGTGGCCGCTTCGGCAAGCATGGCTTCGGTCACGCCCCGCTCGGCCGCCAGCCGCGCCGCCGTGCCTTCGAGCACGCCGCGCAGTTCGATGGTGTCAACAACATCGGCCACGGCAAAGCTGCGCACGACAAATCCGCCGCCAGAGGTGCGGTCAAGCAGCGCCTCTTCGGCCAGCCGCGATAGGGCGGCACGGACAGGGGTGCGCGAGATGCCCAGTTCTTCGGCCAAGGCCACCTCGAACAGCCGGGTGCCGCCGGGGAGATTGCCGCCAAGGATACGCTGCCGCAAGGTGATCAACGCCCGTTGCGCATGCGTGGAACTGCGTTCTTCGGTCGCCATTGCTGCCCTCATGTACACAGGACCAGCATAGCATGACCGGCCACAATGTATACATTAGTCTCACATCCGCAGGATGCGGCGTGCGTTCTCTTTCAGGATCAGGGGGCGGACATCATCCTTGATCGGCAGTTCGGCAAAATCCTTCAGCCAGCGATCCGGCGTGATCGCAGGCCAGTCCGACCCGAACAGCATCTTCTTTTTCAGAATGCTGTTGGCATAGTGCACAAAGATCGGCGGAAAGTATTTCGGCGACCAGCCCGACATGTCGATATAGACATTGGGCTTGTGCTGCGCGATGGCCAGCCCTTCTTCGGTCCATGGAAACGACGGATGCGCCAGAACGATGGTCATGTCGGGGAAATCCACCGCCACGTCATCGATATGGATCGGGTTGGAATACTTCAGCCGCATCCCCATGCCGCCGCGCATCCCCGACCCCACACCCGTCTGCCCGGTGTGAAACAGCGCAATCGCGCCTTCTTCGGCAATCGCTTCGTACAAGGGATAGGCCATTCGGTCATTGGGAAAGAACCCCTGCATCGTGGGGTGGAACTTGAACCCCTTGACGCCAAAGTCGCGCACAAGCCGCCGCGCCTCCCGTGCGCCAAGCTTGCCCTTTGCAGGGTCAATGCTGGCAAAGGGAATCAGGATATCGCTGTTTTCCGCTGCAAGCCGGGCGATTTCTTCGTTGTTGTGGCGGTGGAACCCCGTCTCACGCTCGGCATCCACGCCAAAGATCACGGCGGCAATCTTGCGTTCGCGATAGTAGGCGGCGGTTTGTGGCACGGTGGGCAACATGCCATCCACCCCGGCCGGGTTCTTGAAATAGGCCGCCATCCCGGCCTGAAACTCATTATAGCCATCGTCGCGGTGGCAATTGCACGGCTCTTCGGCGTGGGTGTGAAAGTCGATGGCGACGATGTCGTCAAGGTTCATGGGGATCAGTCCTTGGGGGCCGCAAGTTTGGCGGTGCGCTTGTCCAGAAAGGCGCGCAACCGTTCGGTCGCTTCGGGCGTGACACTGGTCAAGGAAGACATCAGCGATTCAACGAACAAGCCGTCCTCGGACGACATGTCGCGGATACGGGGAAGCGCATTGATGATGGCATAGTTGGACATCGGGGCGTTTTGTGCGGCCACCTTTGCCAGCGCAATCGCCTTGGTCAGCGCCTGACCTTCGGGAACGACATAGCTGACGCCGCCCCATTGCTCCATCTGCGCCGGCGACACAGTGCGCCCGGTCAGCATCATGTCACCCATGCGCTGCGCCCCGATCAGGCGCGCGATCCGCACCGAACCGCCCCCGCCCACAAAGATGCCGCGCGTGCCTTCGGGCAGGCCAAAGAACGCCGTCTCGTCCGCCACGCGCACATGCGCCGAAGCGGCAAGCTCAAACCCGCCGCCCACCACGGCCCCCTTGAGCGCAACGATGAACGGGATGGCGCCCCGCTCGATCCCGTCAAAGATCCGGTGCCAGCGGCGTGATCCCTGAACGGCCGCGATCAGCGGCTTTTCCATATGCTCGGCAAGGTCAAGACCCGCACAGAAATGCGTGCCCTCGCCAAAGATCACGGCGGCCTTTGCCTCAAGCTGGGCCTGTTCAATCGCCAGATGCAGCGCTTCGACCACACGGTCGCTGATGGCGTTGCGCTTGGCCGGGCGGTTCAGCCCGATCAGCGCGATCTCATCGCGAAGTTCATAAGTGACCAACTGGTCAACAGTTCCGTCCATCATGCACCTCTGCACAGGGAATCGCGGCCCGATGGCCGCCCTGTATTAGTTATGACGAATAAATATTATGCTGTAAACATCTCTTGCCGAACCGCACCGTCCGAATTACTGTTATATCAAATAACGATCGATCGGCAGGGGCGCAGCCGTGCTGCCGAAGGGGGGATGATGGAAGGCATGGTAATGCAACCGGAACAAGGCCGGGCGGTGCGGCTGCACAGCGAAACCCGGCCAGATGGAACGATCATCATCCGGCAAGAGGCTGCCCTGCCCTCTTACCCGCGCTGCATGACCGAACGCTTTCTGCACTGGGCGGCGCATGACCCCGCGCGCCTGTGGATGGCCGAACGCGGCGCTGATGGCACTTGGATCAAGGTCAGCTATGGCGCGGGTGCTGTGGCGATCCGGGCCATAGGTGCGGCCCTCTTGGCGCGCGGGCTGTCGGCGGAACGCCCGCTGTTGATCCTGTCCGGCAACAGCTTGGCACATGCCCTGATGGCCCTTGGCGCCCAGCACGTCGGCATCCCGTCGGCTGCCCTGTCACCCGCCTATGCCTTGTCGGGCGAAGATCGCGGCAAGCTGACTCAGGTGGCCGAACAATTGACCCCCGGCATGATCTTTGCCGATCACGCCGCGCGATTCCTGCCCGCCATTGACGCGGTTTTTGGGGCTGATGTGCCACTGGTCTGCCAAACAGGGGCCAGCCAGGGGCGCGAGGTTCTGCGCTATGACGACCTTCTCTTGACCCCGCCCACGGATGCGGTGGATGCGGCCCATGCCGCCGTCGGGCCCGACACCGTGGCCAAGTTCCTGTTCACCTCGGGCACCACGGGCAGCCCAAAGGCGGTGATCCAGACCCAGCGGATGCTGTGTTCAAACCAAGCGATGATTGCCGAGGCTTATGGCTTTTCCCCCGACGATCCACCCGTGCTGGTCGACTGGGCACCATGGAACCACACAGCCAGCGGCAACAAGGTCTTCAACATGGCGATCTACAACGGCGGGGCCTATTACATCGACGATGGCCGCCCGACGCCAAACGATATCGCGCGCACGATCCGCACTCTGCGCGAGGTGGCCCCGACATGGTACTTCAATGTGCCCATCGGCTTTCAGTTCCTGCTGGACGCAATGGAGGCCGACGACGCATTGGCCGACCATTTCTTCAGCAACCTCAAGATCCTGATGTATGCGGGCGCCGGGATGAGCCAGCCGGTTTGGGACCGTCTGTCTGCCATTGCCGCGCGCAAGGTGGCGGGGGGCGTTCCCATCGTTTCGGGCCTTGGCGCCACGGAAACCGGGCCTTTCGCCCTGTATTACAGCGATGCGAAAGAGCGTCCGGGCAACATCGGCGTGCCAGCCCTTGGCGTCACGCTGAAACTGGTGCCGCAGGACGACAAGCTTGAGGCGCGGGTAAAAAGCCCCTCAATCACGCCGGGGTATTGGCGCAATGCGGCCCTGACGTCGGCTGCCTTTGACGAGGAAGGCTTCTACAAACTGGGCGACGCGCTGCGCTATGCCGTGCCGGGCGACCCGGCGGCAGGGTTCATCTTTGACGGGCGGCTTGCGGAAAACTTCAAGCTGGCGACAGGCACATGGGTTGCGGTCGGCGCATTGCGCACGGCACTGGTCAACGCCATGGGTGGCCTGATCTCGGATGCCGTCATTGCGGGCGAAGAGCGTGATGATCTGCGGGCGCTCTTGGTGCCGAACTGGACCCGCCTGCGCGACATCAGCGGCCTGCCGGACCCGCACCCCGCCGACCTGCTGCGCGATCCCGTCGTGTGCCGCGCGCTGGAAGATGGCCTTACCACCCATGCAAAGGCCGCAACGGGCAGCGCCTCACGCGTGGTCGCGGCCTTGGTGATGGAAGCACCGCTTCGCTTTGACAAGGGCGAGGTGACAGACAAAGGGTCGGTCAATCAGCGGGCTGTCCTGCGCGAAAGAGCCGATCTTGTGGCCGCCCTTTGGGCGGGCGACCCCGCCGTGATCACGGCCAAGTGGAAGGTGGTGCGGTGATGAAGATCGCAGAAGAACATATTGCCGTCACGGGTGGGGCTTCGGGTCTGGGCGAGGCAGTTGCGCATGCTTTGGCCAAGGCTGGCGCAAAGGTCACCGTGATTGACCGCAGTGCCGATGGCGCGCGGCGTGTGGCTGACGCAATTGGCGGCCATGCGCTGACGCTGGACGTCACAGATGACACGGCGGGCGATGGTCTTGACCGGGCGATTGCAGCCTTGGGGCCATTGCGTGGTCTGGTGAACTGCGCGGGCATCGGCGGGGCCGCGCGGATCGTGGGGCGCGACGGGCCCATGGCTCTGGATTCGTTCGAAAAGACCATCCGGGTTAATCTGCTCGGTACCTTCAACATGCTGCGCCTTGCCGCGGCACGCATGCAGTCCAACCCGCCCGACGCCGATGGCGGGCGCGGTGCGATTGTCAACACAGCCTCGGTTGCGGCCTTTGACGGGCAGATCGGACAGGCGGCCTATGCGGCCTCCAAGGGCGGCATCGTGGCGTTGGCCTTGCCTGCTGCGCGGGAACTGGCGCGCTTTGGCATTCGCGTGAACACCGTGGCCCCCGGCATCTTTCTGACTCCGCTGCTGGCCGAACTGCCCGATGAGGTGCAGCAGGGCATCGCGGCCTCGATCCCGTTTCCGAACCGTCTGGGCGATCCGGCTGAATTTGCGGCAATGGTCCTGATGTGCCTGACCAACAGCTATCTGAACGCCGAAGTGATCCGTCTTGATGGCGGGGTGCGCTTGCCGCCAAAATAGGCGCATGTGGCCGAACCTGCCTTCGCAGGAACAGATGCTGGTCACATAAAATATTGGTCCGGAATATCTTTTGTGCCTAGATACGGGCAAAGCACGCTTGTACGGTTGTTTGCGCCTTTCAAGGACGGGATCACGCCATGGACGCTATCGCACAGACCGCTGACCAAGAACCCGCACCGGACCGGCACCTGTCGTCATTCATTGGCTATGCCATGAAACGCGCCTTGTCGATTGTTCAGGCCGATTTCGCCCGTGCGCTTGCCGAACATGACCTGCGCGCCGTGTCGTTTTCGGCCTTGTCGATCATCGTCGGGGAACCGGGCCTGACCCAAACCCAACTTGCCGATGCGCTGCAGATTGAACGGTCCAACCTTGTGACGATCATTGACGAACTGGCTGGCCGCAATCTGATTGTCCGCGCGGCTGTGGCGCAGGATCGCAGACGCCACGCCCTGATGCCAACGACGGCCGGAAAACAGCTTGCTGCCGCCGCACAGGCCAGTGCCACGGAACACGAGCGCACCCTTTTCGCCTGCCTGACTGAAAGCGAACGGTCGGAGTTGCAGCGCATCTTGCAAAAGTTCCGCAAGCAGGCCGCCGTCTAGACAAGCGCCATGGCCGACGAGCGCAGCGCCGCCATCATGTCGGCCTGCGCCCGCGTCGGGTGCCACCCTTGGCGCGTGGTCAGACCGATGGGGCGCGGCGGGCCTTGCGGGCGAAACGCCACGCGGGCCAGAGTCCCCCGCGATAATTCACGCGCTACCTGCAGGGCCGAGACGAACCCCAGATGGTCAGACCTGCTGACCAGATCGCTCATCAGGGCCAACGACCCGGTTTCAACCAGATTGCCGGGCGGCGGCAGGTCTGCGGCCATGAACATCGCGGTGAACTGGTCACGGGCGGGGGTTCCCTCGGCCGCAACGATCCACGGAAACGGAGCCATGTCGGCGGGCACGGGCGACCCCGCGGTCATCGGATGGCCGGGACGGGCCACGATCGCCATTTCATCTTGCAACAATACCTCTTGCAGCAGGTCCGGAACATCCGGGCGCAAGGCCCCAATCAGCAGGTCAACCTCGCCACGGCGCAAGGACAGAACCAGTTCGGCATAGGGGCCGTCGATCACGCGGATCGGTAGGGCCTTCCAGCGGGCACGAAACGCACCGATTGCTGGGGCCAGCAACACAGACCGCGACAGGGGCATGGCGCCGATCACCACGCGGCCCACCTCGCGCCCGGTCAGATCGGCCACGTCTGCCGCAGCCTGCTCTAGCTCGGCCATTGCCAAGCGGGCGGCGGTGGCCAGATGACGCACGGTGCGCGCGGGAAGCACGCCCCGGCTGGTGCGGTCAAACAGGCTGCGCCCAACCTCACCCTCCATCTGGCTGATGGCCCGGTGCACCGAAGGCTGCGCCTGCCCCAGACGGCGCGCTGCGGCAGAAAAGCTTTCGCTTTCGCACACGGCAATCAGCGCGGTCAGTTGTGACATCGTCACCGTCCGCGTCAGGCGCGGGGCAAGGTCGGCAAGGGCGGGGTCCAACAAGGCCAAGGCCCGGCGGATGCGCAGCGCCACCGCCTTGCCCGCCGGCGTTGCACTCAGCCCCGATGCATGGCGGTCAAACAGGCGGGTGCCCAGCGCGCCCTCGATCCCCTGCAGGGCCGCCGACACCGCGGGTTGCGACACATGGGCCAAGGCCGCTGCCTGCGTGGCCGACCCTGTCTCGGCCACGGCCAGCACGATCCGCAGATGGCGCAGGCTGGCCTTCATGCGCGGGCGGTCAGGATCAGGTCAGCCCGCGTGCCCAGATCATCAGGGCCCGGCGCCACCGCCAATGCGGCCAGTTCCGCCTGCCATGCCGCAGTCGCCTGCGCCATGCGGTCGGGCAGGCCCAGTTCCCGCAACGTGGCGGCCACCTCGTGCATCTCGGCCGCCCGGCGTGCGCCATGCACCAGCATCCGCTCAAGGTTGTAGGCGCCACGGTGGGCCCAGTCGATGCCCGGATCAGACGCCTGCAAAGACGCGATCACCGCCGCATCAACACCCGCCGTGCGGGCCGCCAGAAAGGATTCCGCCATCAGCGCCTCCAGCCCCTTGATGATGACCGAGCGCAGCATCTTGATCGACGAAGCCTGCCCTACCTCGGGCCCGGTCACGTCTGCCGCCATGCCAAGACGGGCCAGCACCTGCCCCCCCATGGCGGCATGGGGGCCAGAGGCCAGCATCGGCGTGCGGTGAAGGCGCGGATGAACGGGCGCCATCAGCGCAAGGTCAACATAGCGGCCACCCGCCCCTTCGATCACCGCAGCCGCCTGCCGCTTGGTGCCCGGCGAACAGGAATTGCCGTCAAACCACAGCGATTCCGGCAGCAGATGCGGCGCGGCAGCCTGCGCCGCGACCAGCGCCTGATCGGCAGTGACAAGGCAGATGACAACCCGCGCGCAAGTCAGGTCTGACAGCGCACAAGCCGTGACACCAAGGGCGGCCAAGGCCTGATGGCACGGGCCATCAGGGCCTTCACCATCTAGCTTCAGATCATGGGCGGCCAGCGCCAGAGACAGGGGCCGCAATCCGGCGGCAAACGCCTGACCAGCCTCGCCAAAGCCAAAGAATACGATATCCCACATCCTGCAGTTCCTTTTGGCATGGCCGCGCCAAGCCTGCCTCTGCGTCGACAGTGTTTCAAGATGCTATAGCCAAAGATTATGGCATTTTCCGGCGTTCTGAATTGGCAGGGGGCGGGTTTCGCGCCCATTCTGCGGCAACCGACAACACAGGATTCTGCCATGACCACCACCAAGACCGCCCTCATCCTTTCGGCCCATGCCGCCGATTTCGTCTGGCGTTGTGGCGGGGCCATCGCGCTGCATGCGGCCATGGGTTACCGCGTGACGGTGGTCTGCCTGTCGTTTGGCGAGCGTGGTGAAAGCGCCAAGCTGTGGAAAAACCCCGGCATGACGCTGGAGGTTGTGAAGGCCGCTCGCCGGGCCGAGGCCGAGGCGGCGGCAAAGGCCTTGGGCGTGCATGACCTGATCTGTCTTGATCTGGGCGATTACCCGCTGCACCTGTCGCAAGACGACAAGATGCGTCTGGTGGACATCATCCGTGACGTGCAGCCGTCTTTCATGATGAGCCACAGCGCCTTTGACCCCTATAACACCGACCACATGTATACCACGCAGGTGGCGCTGGAGGCCCGCATGATCGCACAGGCCTGGGGCCATAATCCGGGGCAAAAGGTGTTGGGCGCGCCGCAGCTTTACCTGTTTGAGCCGCACCAGACCGAACAGATGGGCTGGAAGCCGGATGT
Organism: Rhodobacter sp.; assembly: GCA_027484145.1. Classification (GTDB taxonomy): domain Bacteria; phylum Pseudomonadota; class Alphaproteobacteria; order Rhodobacterales; family Rhodobacteraceae; genus Pseudotabrizicola. Next base: position 66,400 of record JAIXUH010000023.1, on the reverse strand, counting down.
CTTTCTCGACATCACCCCGGTCTGGGACCAAAAGCGCGCTGCCATCGAATGCATGGAAGGGCAGGAACACCTGTGGGCGTTCTACACCCGCGTGGCGCAAAACCGCGCCAACCATTTCCAGCGCAACTCGGGCGGGCAGTCGGGCGGGCGGCAAGCCCTTTATGCCGAAGGGTTCCAGTCGATGTTCCCGCGCACGGTTGACGAACTCTGATGGGACACATCGCGCATCTGGGTCATGTCGAAGTTTACACGGATCGGTTCGAGGACAGTCTTGACTTCTTCACCCGCGTCTATGGGCTGAAGCTGTCAGGGCAGGATGAAACCAGCGCCTATCTGCGCGCGTGGGATGACTATGAATTCTGTTCGCTCAAACTGACGCGCCACCATACCACCGGCGTCGGCCATATCGGCTATCGCGCGGCGTCGGCGCAGGCTTTGGCCGATCAGGTGGCGATCATCGAAAGCTCGGGCTTCAAGACGCATGGCTGGACGGCGGGCGATCACAGCCACGGCCCCGCCTTTCGGTTCGAAGACTCCTTTGGCCATATCTTTGAAATCTATTGGCAAACCAACCGCTACGCGCCCAGCGATGCAGACCGCCCCGCCCTGAAAAACATGGCCAGCCGCTATACCGCGCAAGGGGTCGCGCCCCGCCGGATCGACCATCTGAACCTTCTGGCCACCGATGTCGCCGAATTCCGCCGCTTCATGGAAACCTGTCTGGGCAGCCGCGTGACCGAGATGATCCAACTGGACAATGGCCGCACCGGGGGCTGCTGGTTCACCGTCAACAACAAGACCTATGACCTCGCCTGCACCGAAGACCACAGCGGCGGTCACGGGCGCCTGCACCATGTCACCTATGCCACCGATACCCGCGAAGACATCTTGCGCGCCGCCGACATCTTTCTGGAAAACGGCGTCCATATCGAAACCGGCCCGCACAAGCACGCCATTCAGGGCACGTTCTTTCTGTATGTCTGGGAACCGGCCGGCAACCGCGTGGAACTGGCCAATGCCGGCGCGCGCCTGATCCTGGCCCCCGATCATCAGCCCGTGGTCTGGACCGAGGCCGAGCGGAAGAAGGGGCAGGCGTGGGGCCTGAAAACCATCGACACCTTCCACACCCACGGCACTCCGCCGGTGAAAAAGGACTGAGCCATGGGCATTGTCATCCAATCCATCCCACGCGCCGATGCCGCCATCATCGACGGTCTGGCCCGCGCCGGCGTGGCCACCGTGCACGAAGCGCAAGGCCGCAAGGGCTGTCTGGCCAGTTACATGCGCCCGATCTTTGCGGGTGTGCAGGTGGCAGGCTCGGCCGTCACGATCAGCGCGCCCCCCGGTGACAACTGGATGCTGCATGTCGCCATCGAACAGTTGCAACCCGGTGACATTCTGGTGCTGGCCCCGACCAGCCCCTGCGACAATGGTTATTTCGGTGATCTTCTGGCCACCTCTGCCCTCGCGCGCGGTTGCCGGGGTCTGATTATTGACGCGGGCGTGCGCGATGTGCGCGACCTGACCGCGATGGGGTTTCCCGTCTGGTCCAAGGCGATTTCCGCGCAAGGCACCGTCAAGGAAACCCTCGGGTCGGTCAACGTGCCCATCGTCTGTGCCGGACAGGCCATCGGCGCGGGCGACGTGATCGTGGCCGATGATGATGGCGTGGTGGTGGTCAAACAGGCCGAAGCGGCCGCCGTGCTGGCCGCCGCCACCGCGCGCCTTGCTGCGGAAGAGGCCAAGCGCCAAACGCTGGCCTCAGGCACGCTGGGGCTTGATCTTTACAACATGCGGGCAGCACTTGCAGCCAAAGGGCTGCGCTATGTCTGACGGCGTTCCCTGTCTGTGGATGCGGGGGGGCACGTCAAAGGGGGCCTATCTGCTGGCCCGTGACCTGCCCGCCGCCCCGGACCAGCGCGATGCGCTGCTGCTGCGCCTGATGGGCAGCCCCGACCCGCGCCAGATTGACGGGATCGGCGGGGGTGATCCGCTGACATCAAAGGTTGCCATCCTTTCGCCGCCCAGCCGCCCCGATGCGGATGTGGACTATCTGTTCCTGCAGGTCTTTGTCGATCAACCGCTGGTCAGTGACGCACAGCCCTGTGGCAATATCCTTGCCGCCGTTGGCCCAGCCGCAATTGAACGCGGGCTGGTGCAGGCACAGGATGGCATCACCGAAGTTCGCATTCACATGCTGAACACTGGCGAGGTTGCCGTAGCCCGCGTGGCAACACCGGGTGGCCGGGTCAGCTATGCCGGATCAGCACGGATTGACGGCGTGCCCGGCAGCCATGCCCCGGTCGCGTTGATGTTTACGGGCATCGCGGGGTCGATGTGCGGGTCGATGCTGCCGACAGGCCGGGCGGTTGACCTGATTGATCAGGTGCCCTGCACGCTGATCGACAATGGCATGCCGATCGCCGTGATGCCTGCTGCGGCGTTTGGCCTGTCCGGGCAGGAAAGCCCCGAGGTGCTAGAGGCCGACAGCACCCTGAAGGCCCGGATCGAAGCCATTCGCCTGCAGGCCGGACCGCTTATGAACCTTGGCGATGTCAGCGCAAAATCGGTGCCCAAGATGACCCTTGTCTCACCGCCCGCCCATGGCGGCGTCATCAACACCCGCAGCCTTATTCCGCACCGGGTGCATGCCGGTATCGGCGTTCTGGCAGCGGTCAGCGTGGCCACGGCCTGCCTGTTGCCCACAGGTCCGGCTGCACAGGTGGCAGAGCAACCCAAGGACGCCCGCTATCGCATCGAACATCCGGGTGGCATGGCCGAGGTTTTGCTGGACATCCGAGATGGCGCGGTGATCGGTGCCGGTACCCTGCGCACCGCGCGCAAGTTGTTTGACGGGATGGCGTTCCCGATCCCCGTCGCGTCTTGATGGCCTTGGAAAACCTCACGCCCCTGATCTGACCTGCCGATAACCGCCGCCCCGGTGGCGTGCCACGGGGCGGCGTTACGGCACGTCGTGCAGGATGCTGCTTTGGGATAATGGTTCGGGTCAGGGTGCCTTCAGTTCCGCATAGGCGCCGCCCGTCCGCAGCGTGACCGTCACCGGCGCGTCAGAGCGGTTGCGCCAGAACCAGCCGTGGTTGCCGGTAAAGGCGGCGGTCAGTTCGCCCGCCTGCTCCGGCACGGCGCGGCCCTGTTCATAGCTCCGCTTTTGCCCAGCACCATCGCCGTGCAGATCAAAGTTCACCACGCCGCCATTTGCCGTCCACGCAAAGCGGGCGGTCTGGCCTGCCTCCATCGCCAGCTTCACCTCGATCCCCTCGCCGGGGTTCAGGGTATAGCTGACCTCGTCGCGCCATTCCGGGGCGGTGGCCTCGACAGGCTCGGGTGCGGCGGCAACCTCTTCAGGCGCAGGCTGTGCCGCTATTGGCGCTTCAGGAACAGGCTCGGTCAGGCTGGGCGGCGTGCCGATCACTGCGCTGATGGCCGCAAGCTGGGCGTCGATACGGTCAAGGCGCGCAAGGATTTCGGGCGCCGCCACGGCTGGCGCAGGTGCCAAAACCGGCTCCGCAGCGGCGGCAAGCGTATCGGCCTCTGCTTCGGCGGCAAGTTGGCTCTTTATCTCGCCCATCTCGGTCAGCCCGGTCAGGCCGCCTACGCCGGTCGGGTCGATCCCGTATTCGGCGGGCAACCAGAACAGGACAAGGATCGCCCCTGCCGCCCCGGCTGCCAGCAGGGTGGAACGAATCAACCCGCCGGGTGTGGCGGGCACCGACTGGACGTTTGTCGCCATAGGCCGGGGTTCTGCCTGCAGGGGGGCTTTGGGTGTGTCAAAACGGTTGGTCATGGGTCAGCCCTCCTTTCAGGCGACGAAATAGCCGGTGATCTGCAGGCCCATCAGGGCAAATCCAACCACCATTATCAGGACATTCGCGGCACAGGCCTGCCGGGCAAAGGCAGGCCGCGCCCGCCAGTGGGTCATCGCCGTCAGGATCAGCGCCAGCGCCATCAACTGCCCAAGCTCCACCCCCAGGTTGAAGGCGATGAGGTTGCCCAAAAGGCCATCGGGCGAGATGTCGTAATCCTGAATCTTGGTGGCCAGACCAAAGCCGTGCAGCAGGCCGAAGATCAGAGTGGCGGCTTTGGTATCCGGCTGAACTCCGAACCACAGGCGGAAGGCGCCAAGGTTATCCAGCGCCTTGTAGACCACCGAAAACGCGATGATGGCGTCAATGATGTAGGCGTTGATCGAAATCGACCACCAGACACCCGCGATCATCGTGATCGAATGGCCGATGGCAAAGAGGCTGACGTAGGTGGCGATGTCCCGGCCCCGGTAGAGGAAGAAGATCACCCCGGCGAGGAACAGCAGATGGTCATAGCCCGTCACCATGTGCTTGGCGCCAAGGTAGATAAAGGCGATAGGGCGGAAGCCCGTCACCTCCTGCACATAGCCCGCGTCGCCTTCGGTGACGTTATGGGCAAGGGCTGCGCCCGCAAGCAACAGGGCGATCAAGAGGGTGCCGAACGCAGCCAAGGCTGGCCACGGCACCGGGGGGCGCAAGCGCGCCAGAATGTTGGATGTCATTTCATGAATATCCTGACGAAAAAGACTGTCTGCCGCCCGCAACCGGACGGCGGCTCAGATCATCGTCAGCCGGGGTGGGCGTCGCGGTCCGTCGCGGATCGTGCCGTTGGCGACCATGGCATCGGGATGCAGTTTACGCGCGGGCGCGGAATGCACCTCAGCCCCGGCCGGAGCAAGGACCGCCGCGCTAACATGGTCATGGTCGCCCGAGTCGTGGTGACCGGCGGGTAAATCATGGGAATGGCCGTGCGCGGCATGAAAGGCGCGGTGGTCGGCTTCGGCGGCCTGTGTCGCGGGGCCATGCTTGACCGCCTCGATCGCAGGCGCTGCGGCAAGGGCAAATGCCAGACCCAAGGCCGCACACAGCGCCCAAAGCCTGCCCCATCCCGTCAATCGCCGCCGCATTGTCGCATCCTTTGGGGGTGCACGCCCCGGTTCCCTGCTTGCCTGATCCCCCCAGGGGGGATAATCTCTTTCTATGTCAGAACCGCATGTCCACGCAAGCCACCCTGCCATCACCACCCGGCTGAAACGTGCCGAGGGGCACTTGCGGCGGGTGATCGGCATGATCGAAGAGGGGCGTACCTGCGTCGATCTGGCCACACAACTGCATGCGGTCGAACGCGCGGTGGCCGAGGCGAAGCGGGCCCTGATCCACGACCACATCGACCATTGTGTGACCAGCGGCGGCGCGCATGATCTGGCCGAGATCAAATCGCTGACAAAACTCCTCTAGATGCTTCACACCCTGCGCAACCCCACCTTCCGCCACCTCTTTGCCGCGCAGATCGTGGCGCTTTTGGGTACGGGCCTAGCCACGGTGGCGTTGGGGCTTTTGGCCTGGCAGTTGGCGGGCGACACGGCAGGCGCGGTGCTGGGCACGGCATTGGCCATCAAGATGGTGGCCTATGTCACGCTGGCTCCGGTGGCGGCGGCTGTGGCCGAACGCCTGCCGCGCCGGGCCTTTCTGGTGACGCTGGACCTGCTGCGCGCAGGCGTGATCGCCTGCCTGCCCTTTGTCGATCAGATCTGGCAGGTCTATGTGCTGATCTTCTTTCTTCAGGCGGCATCGGCCGGGTTTACCCCTGCCTTTCAAGCGGTGATCCCGGATGTGCTGAAGGATGAGGATGATTACACCAACGCCCTGTCCTTGCTGCGTCTAAGCGAGGATCTGGAGCAACTCGCCTCACCCATGATCGCGGCGCTGCTGCTGACGGTGGTCAGCTTTCCGGTGCTGTTTGCGGGCACGGTCGTGGGGTTCGTGGCCTCTGCGATGCTGGTGCTGACCGCGCGCTTGCCGGACAGGGCACGCGCCGAGGGCAGCGCCTTTTGGGCCGATGTAACCAAAGGCATCCGCATCTATACCCGCACCCCCCGCCTGCGCGGGCTGATGGTGATGGAGGCTGCCGTCGCCGCAGCCGGTGCGATGGTCTATGTCAACACGGTCGTTCTGGTGCAGGCGCGGCTGGGCTTGGCCGAGGAAGCCGTGGCACTGGCCTTTGCTGGCTTTGGCGCGGGGTCGATGCTGGCTGCCTTTTTGCTGCCGCGCCTCCTTGACCGCATGGCCGACCGCCCGGTGATGATCGGCGGGGCCGCCCTGATGGTGGCGGGCGTTGCACTGGTGCCGCTGATCGGAAGCCTTGCCGCATTGATCATGCTTTGGGCAGTGATCGGCTTTGGCTTTTCCCTGACCCAAACCCCCATCGGCCGGATCATCAACCGCTCGGCGCGCGAGGCTGACCGGGGCGCGGTGTTCGCCGCACAGTTTGCGCTCTCCCATGCCTGCTGGCTGGTCACCTATCCGCTGGCCGGGTGGGTCGGGGCCGGGGCTGGCCTGTCGGTCGCGGCGCTGGGGCTGGCAGGAGTAGGCGCGCTTGGGCTGATTGCGGTCTTGCGCATCTGGCCGGATCAGGACGACACCATCCTGACGCATGACCACCCGGACCTGCCGCCGGACCATCCGCATCTTCGGCAACATGGCCCGCACCACGCGCATGCTTTCGTAATCGATGATTTGCACCGCCGCTGGCCCAAGGCCGCGTGACGGCGACAGCCTGGTCGTGACCATTCCCTGATCGCTGCAAACGCCATGGGACAGGAAACCGCAACATCAGGAATCGATGCCCCGGATCGGGGAAGAATCGCCTGAAAGGCCAATGGATAGGCGTTGGCTTTCCGGCCCTTGCGGCGTGGCGATTGGTCCATACTGCCACGAGTCGCCTATGCCAGGGCCGTTCGCGCGTCAGCATCGCCGTGTTGGCAAAACACGGACGGATCACGCCGCCTGACGTGACAAAGGTCATTCGGTTGGTGGTCTTGACAGAGGGCTTTGTCGGGGACGCCCTGCATTCGCAGAAAAGCAATGACCCGACCTCAGTAAACTTTCTGGTGCCCTTCTTCGCAGACTGGCAAGCGCGGCAGGCGCTTCCTTCGTGGCCGACTTCGGGCCTTGGGCGGCCATGCTGACTAGCATTGGCAGATGTCGCCGCTTGCCCACCCCGTTCCGTCTTCACGGGCGCGAAGCCTTCCTGCCAACCGCGAAACGTGGATTGAGCGCGCGCGACCCGCCATTTTTGGCGCTTCGTTGTGCTCTCGCACGCCTGCGCTGTCACACCTGCGTCATGGCGTGGCGATAGAGCGAAGTCATCCGAATGACTGCAGGGAGCGCAGCATGGCGCAAGAGCACTGGCAAAACATCCGCGACACGCTTTCGTCGCAGATTGCGCAAGGGCATCTGGCGCCGGGGGCCCAGTTGCCGACGGAAAGCGTGCTGTGTCAGTCGTTTCAGGCCGGGCGCCACTCGGTGCGCCGGGCGATTGCCGCTTTGGCGGTTGAGGGCAAGTTGCGCGTGGAACAGGGGCGCGGCACCTTTGTCGAGGCTGCCCCCCTGATCAACTACCACATCGGGCGACGCACGCGTTTTCGCCAGAACCTGATGGAACAGGGGGTCGCGCCTGCGGGAGAGCAGATTTCCGCAGACCTCATGGTCGCCCCGCCAGAGATCGCGGTGGCTTTGGGGCTGGCCGAGGGGGCCATGGTGCATCGCCTGTTGCGGCGTGGTCTGGCCGATGGCGCGCCCATCAACATCAGCCTCTCGTGGCATAGTGCCGAGCGTTTTCCCGATCTGGCCGCACGGCGGCAGACTGGCCATTCCATCACCGACATTTACCGCGATCACGGCATCGAAACCTATGCCCGAAAGCGCACTGTCATTCTGACCCGCCGCCCCAATCCGCACGAGGCGGCTTTGCTGCGGCAGCATCCGGACCAACCCGTAATGGTGGTCCAAAAGACAGATGTCGATGCCGCAGGCGCGCCTATCGGCCATTCCGAAGCCGTTTGGGCCGGGGCCCGCGTGCAATTCACCATTGATAGTCTGGAGGAAGGCCGCGATGTTTGACCGCCCGACCGAGTTTGACCATGCCACCCTGCTGGACGTGCTGGCCCGCGCCGATGTGGCCCGCCTGACCGCCTTGGCCGAAACCCTGCTGCCGCAGTTGCAAGACGTCGAGGTGCTGCACAGCCGCACCGGCCTTGTGATGCTGCCCATGCGCGACACAGTCAAGGGCACGGATTTTCATTTGGGTGAGGTTCTGGTGGCCGAAGCGCATCTGCGTGCCAAGGGATGCGAGGGGTATGGCATGGTCGTGGGCCGCAATTTGGAACAGGCCATGGCCATGGCCGTGGTCGATGCCGTGGCCAGCCTTGGCCAAAGTCCGGAAATCCAAGCCTTTCTTGCCGCTGAGTCCGCCGAAATCACTGCCCGCGACACCGCCCGCCTGTGCGAGGTCGAAGCGACCCGCGTGGATATGGAGACGTTCTGATGACCGCCGTCCCCATCCCCGATGCCTTCGAGGCCCGTACCAACGCGACCTTCGAGGCGCTGATGTCGGCGCTGTCTCGCCCCGGTACCCTGCACCCCCTGCCCACCCCCGGTATGGCTGGCATTGCCGAGGCTTTGGTCGATCGCGAATGCCGCGTTTACACCGATGACCCGACTCTGGCCGCCACAATCGCCAACTTTGGCGCAGCACTTGTTCCCGTGGCCGAGGCGGATCATTGCTTTGCCAGCCATCCCACGCCCGGCATTCTGGCGCAGGTCGCCGTGGGTTCGGCCCTCTATCCCGATGCCGGGGCCACCGTGATCATCACCGCCACCCACGGCACCGGCCAACGCCTGCGCCTGACGGGGCCGGGTATCGAAACCTACACCGATGTCATCTTGGGCGGCGTGGCCGACATCTGGCCTCAGCGGGCCCAGAACCGCTATCCCGCCGGGTTCGACCTATTCCTGATCTGCGGGGGCCAGGTGATGGGCCTGCCCCGCTCTACCCAAATCGAGGTGCTGTGATGGCCTATGTTGCCACCCGTGGCGGGGCCCGCGCCATCGACCAATCCGAACGGCTCTACCGCGCTGAATTGGGCCAGATCGATGCAACCCGCGTGACCACCCTGCGCCAATCCCTGCCCAATTTGATTGACCGGGTCATGGGTGAGGCGTCGCTTTATGAACCCGACCTTGCCGCACTTGCCTTGGCTCAAACGGGCGGTGATTTGTATGAGGCGGTCCTGCTGTTGCGCGCCTGGCGCACCACCCAACCGCGCCTCGCCATCGCTGCGCCCGTGCTGCAAGAGGACCTGATCACCCACCGCCGCATTTCGGCGGCGTTCAAGGATATTCCCGGCGGGCAAATCCTTGGGCCAACGCTGGATTACGCCCACCGCCTTCTGGCCACCGATGTCCTGCAAGGCCGCCCCTATACCCCCACGCCGGTTGAACCCGCCGCTACCCCAGCCCCCGCCCACCAACCCTCCCTCGCCGCCTGGCAAAAGGCCCAAGGGCTGGTGGCCGACCCGCTGCGCGAGGATGTCGCCCCCGACGCCATCCCCGACCTGACGCGCGAACCGCTGCTTTTCCCCGCCAAACGCGCCCATACCCTGCAAAGCCTCGCCCGCGCCGATACGGGCGGCATGTTGGCTCTCGGCTATGCCGCCATGCGCGGCTATGGCAACGCCCACCCCACCGTCAACGAACTCCGGCTGGCCGAGGCCGAGGTCCGCGTCACCCACCCAAGCGGCACGGTGTTTTCGGCAGGCCGCGTCAAGGTTTCACAGGCCGAAGTCACCTCCAAAGGCAAATCTGGCCAGTTGAACCTCGGCTTCTGCGCCACCTTGGGCTGGAACGAAGTCAAGGTCATCTCGGGTGCAACGCTCGATCTGAACGCCGCCGCCGCCCCTAAGGGATCCCCGGTGGAGGAGGAGTTCTTCCTCTATCACACCGAACCGGTCGAGGCGTCGGGCTTTTGCATCCACTTCAAACTGCCGCATTACGTCACCTTCCAATCCGCACTCGACGCCCTGCGCGGGGCCAAAACGGCAGAGGTGCCCGCATGACCATCGCAGCCTTGACCAAAGCCTGGCAGCCCATGTCCTATGGCTTCCTCGACCCGTCGGCCAAACGCGAACTGCGCCGCAAGATGCTCAAGGCCATCGCCGTGCCGGGCTGCCAGATGCCCTATGCCAGCCGCGAAGTGCCCATGGCGCGCGGTTGGGGGACCGGGGGCTTGCAAGTCACGCTGACCCTGTTGAAACCGCAATCCGTGGTCAAGGTCATCGACCAAGGCGCCGATGACAGCGTCAACGCCGCCTCCATCCGGTCCTTCCTGTCCAAGGTTTCCGGTGCGGCCGAAACCTGGGACACCCTCGCCGCCACCATCATCCAATCCCGCCACCGCATCCCCGAGGAACGCCTGCGCGCCGATCAGGTTCTGGTCCTGCAAGTGCCCAACCCCGAACCCCTGCGCCCGGTGGAACCCAACATGTCCATCGCCCGCCAGATGCACGCCGATGCCGATTACGGGCGGCTGTGGTTGATCCTTTATGAACAAATGGTCCGCGCCGGGCGGATCATGGAGGGGGCGGCCTATCCGGCGCTGGTGAACGGTCGGCATGTGATGACCCCCTCCCCCATCCCCCGCTGGGACGTGCCCAAACTTCACATGGCGCAGCACCTCACCTTTCTGTCGGCGGGCCGCGAGAAGCGCCTTTACGCCGTGCCCCCCTTTACCCGCGTGGAACCTTTGGTGTTCTCCGATGTACCCTATCAGGTCGAGGATCACGGCGGCCTCACCTGCCACCGCTCGGGCGTCACAGGCTATTTCATGAATGAAATCCCGCAGGATGTGGGTTCGGTCTTTGAACTGTCTGACAGCCATCTGGGCATCAAGGCAATCCGGCTGTCGCAGGCAGAAGGCGGGGTCGAAGGCGCGGCAGACCAGATCGGCCCCACCTGGTATGAAAACGGGGTGATGCCATGAACGCCATGCTGCCCCCACAACTGATGACCACCCCACCCCTGCTGACCATGACAGGCCTTTGCCGCCGCTATGGCCGCGTGACGGCCTTGGATGACGTTTCGGCCATGGTTTACCCCGGCGAAGTGCTGGGGATCGTCGGCGAAAGCGGGTCGGGCAAATCGACCCTGCTGCGCATGATGAACCTGGAGGATACGCCTGACAGCGGCGATTACCGCCTCGCCCTGCCCGATCTGCCCGGCAACCTCTTTGACCTTGACCGTTTTGCCCGCCGGATGCTGTGCGCCACCCGCATCGGCATTGTGTACCAGAACCCGCATCAGGGGTTGCTGATGAAGCATACCTCCAGCGGCAATGTCGCCGAACGCCTGCTGATCGCGGGCGAACGCAGCTTTGCCGCCCTGCGCGCCCGTGGCCGTGTGGCGCTGGAGGCCTCCGAATTCCCGCTGGACCGCATGGACGCCCGCCCGATCGAACTGTCCGGTGGCATGCAACAGCGCGTGCAACTGGCCAAGGCGATCGCGCTGGAACCTGCCCTTCTGCTGCTGGACGAACCCACCACGGGGTTGGATGTTTCGGTGCAGGCCCTTGTGCTGGATACGCTGAAACGCCTGCAACGCGACCGGGCGATCACCATGGTGATCGTGTCGCACGATCTGGGCGTCCTTCGCACCATGGCTGACCGCGTGATGGTGATGCGCCATGGCCGCGTGGTGGAACAGGGGCTGGCCGATCAGGTGTTCCAAGACCCGCAGCACGAATACACCCAATCCCTTGTCCATGCGAAATTGTGAGGCCGCGATGACCGTGTTGCAGGTTGAAAACCTGGGCAAGCAGTTTCAGATGCACCATCTGGGCCAAAGCCTGCACGCCTTTGACAGCATCAACTTTACCCTCGCACAGGGCGAGTTCCTGCTGCTGCGCGGCCCCAATGGCGTGGGCAAATCCACCCTTTTGCGCACGCTGTACCGCAGCTATCTGCCGCAAGAGGGCCATATCTGGTATCACACCACCGAAGGCCGGATCGACCTTGCCCGCGCCGCCGATGTGGATATCGCCCTGCTGCGGCGGCGCGAGATCGGATTCGTGACGCAATTCCTGATCGCGCGCCCCCGCGTGGCCGCCGAGGATATTGTCGCCGAGCCGTTGCGTTTGGCTGGTATCCCGGCAGCCGAGGCCACCGCGCAAGCCCGCCTCTGGCTGGCCGAATTTGGTGTGAAGCGGGATCTGTGGCGCGCCTATCCCACCACCTTTTCGGGGGGTGAGCAGCAAAAGGTGAACCTTGCCCGCGCGCTGATTTTGCCGCAGCGCCTGCTTTTGCTGGACGAACCCACCGCCTCGCTGGATGCGGGGGCGCGGGCAGCCTTGGTGCGAAGGCTGGCTGATCTGAAGGCGCAGGGCGTGGCAATGATCGGGGTGTTTCACCACCCCGGTGATGTGGCCCACCTGATCGACCGTGACATTGAACTGACTGCAAAAGAGGTGACCGAAGATGTGGCTGTCTGATTTTCGCGTGGTGACCCCTGATGCGGTGCTGCAGCGTGGTGCCGTGCGGATTGAAGGCGGCAAGATTGCTGAGATTGCGGATGCCCCGGTGCCTGGTGCCGCATTGAACGGCGACGGTCTGCTGTTGCTGCCGGGCTTTGTCGACATGCATGGCGACATGGTCGAACGCGAGGTGGAACCGCGCCCCAACGTCCGCATGCCGATGGAATTGGGCCTGCGCGATCTTGACCGCCGTCTGGCCGCGGGGGGCGTGACAACGGCCTATGCCGCCGTCAGTTTTCACCCCGGATCGGCCTATGGCCATATCCGCCACTTCGACAACACCTCAGCCATCATCCGCAGCCTGAAGGCCATGGGCGAGATGCTGAAGGTCGATCACAAGGTTCACGCTCGCTTCGAGGTCACCTTTCCCGATGCCCTGCGCGTGGTCGAAGGACTGATTGCCGAAGGCGCTGTGGATTTGGTGTCCTTGACCGACCACACCCCCGGTCAGGGTCAGTACCGCGATATGGAGGCGCATGTCGAACGCGTGGCGCGCGAAAAAGGTGTGTCCCTGACCGAGGCCGAAGACGAAGTCGCCCGCCGGATCGCGGAAAAGCGCAGCACGGCAGGCGACATGGCCGCGACCCTGCAGGCGATTTCAGACACCTGTCGCGCGCATGGCGTGGCCCTTGCCAGCCATGACGACGACACGGCTGCAAAGGTGGCGCTGATGCATTCCTTGGGTGCCAGCATCAGCGAATTTCCCGTGACGGTCGAGGCCGCGACCGAGGCCCGCGCGCGCGGGCTTGCCACCGCCATGGGCGCGCCCAACGCGCTGCGCGGCAAATCCTATTCCGGCAACCTTTCCGCGCGTGAGGCGCATGGATTGGGACTGCTGGATATTCTGGCGGCGGACTATCACCCTTCGGCCATTTTGCCCGCCGTGCTGGAACTGGCCAAGGCCGACCCAAAGGGGTTGGCGGGGGCGACACAACTTGCCACGCTGAACCCGGCCCGCGCCTTGGGTCTGATGGATCGCGGGGCAATCCAGACAGGAATGCTGGCCGATCTGGTGATCGCCGATGATACCGGGGTGGGTCATGTCCGCGCCACGCTGCGCCACGGCGCCAAGATCTATTCCGACGGGTCGGTGGCGTTGAAGCGCGTCGCCTGACCTTCATCCCGGCGTCACCAGAGTGTCGCCAAACTGAGTCGCAGAATTCATCCGGATGATGCCTGAGTTTTGTGATGCGTCGGCAGGGTGTGCGTCATGGAAAAGCACATCCTCTCCCTCTCCGGCCTAGGCCGCCAGTTTGGCTCCACCCGCGCGGTGGATTCCGTGACACTCGACTTTGCCCCCGGCCAGTTCGTGGGTGTGATCGGCCGCTCGGGTGCCGGAAAATCCACGCTGCTGCGGCTGATCAACCGGCTGATCGACCCGACCGAGGGCTCGATCCGCTTTGGCGGCACCGATGTCACCAAACTGCGCGGGCGTGAATTGCGGCAGTGGCGACGCGACTGCGCGATGATCTTTCAGCAGTTCAATCTGGTGGACCGGCTGGATGTTCTGACAAATGTGCTGGTCGGGCGGTTGGCGGATCACGGCTTTTTCTCCTCGATGGCCATGCGGTTTTCGGATGCCGAGCGGACGATCGCCATCCGCGCGCTCGACCGGCTGGAGCTTGCCCCCCAAGCGCTGCAGCGCGCAGGCACCCTGTCAGGTGGCCAGCAGCAGCGCGTGGCGATTGCACGGGCGCTGGTGCAGAACCCCCGGATCATGCTGGCCGATGAACCCATCGCCAGCCTTGACCCCGGCAATGCCACCCGCGTGATGGAAGCGCTGCGCAGCATCAACCGCGATGACGGCATCACCGTGCTGGTGAACCTGCACACGCTGGATACGGCCCGCGCCTATTGCCAACGCATCATCGCCATGCGCGACGGCCGGGTGTTCTTTGACGGCACCCCCCGGCAACTGACCGATGATGTCGTGCGTGACATCTACGGCAGCGAAGGGCTGGCCGAGTTCAACGAAGCCGTGACCTCGACCGCCGCGCGCGTCCTTGTGCCGGCCTGATTTCTCAACCCACCTCAAAGGATACATCATGCGTCTGTTTGCTGTGACTGCCCTTGCCCTTCTGGCCGCCGTGCCCGCAATGGCGCAGGACTGGAAAGCCGATTACAAGACCGTCAAGTTCGGCATCCTGTCGAGCGAGAACGAGCAGGACCGTCTGGCCCGCTACAAGGGCTTCGAAGCCTATATGGAAAAGACCCTCGGCGTGGATCTGGAGATCTTCACCGCTGGCAACTTTGACGGCGTGATTCAGGCTTTGGCTGCCGACCAGATCGAATTCGCTTTCCTCGGCTCGTCCGCCTATGCCGCCGCCTATACCGCCAGCGAAGGCAACGTCCAGCCACTGCTCGCTTCGCAAAGCATAAACGGCGCCACGGGCTATTACAGCATCGTCACGGTGCGCTGCGACAGCGGCTACAAGACCATCGACGATCTGAAGGGCAAGGTTCTGGCTTTCGCCGACCCCGACAGCACCTCGGGCTATGCCGTGCCGCTGTATAACCTTGTGCAGCAGGGCTATGAAATGGAAACCTTCTTCGCAGGCACTCCCTTCTCGGGCAGCCATGAAGCGGGCGTTCAGGGCGTGGTCAACAAGCAGTTTGATGCCGCCGCCACCTATCAGGACAACGAAACCTCGGGCGTTTATCAGTTGATGGCGTCCAAGGGCATGATCAAGGAAGGCGAAATCTGCGTCATCTGGCAGTCGCCCGAAATCACCAACGGCCCGGTCACCACGCGCAACAACCTGCCGCAGCCGATGATCGATGAAGTCAAGGCCGCCCTTCTGGCGCTGCCGACCGCTGCGCCCGAGGTTTACAAGGAAATGACCGGCGGCGATACCTCGACCGACAAGGGCTATATCGAGGTGAACCACGAGCGTTACCAGTGGATCATCGACATGCGCGCCTGGATCAAGGCAAACCGCAAAAGCTGATCTGATCTGATCGACGGCGGCCCCCTTGGGCCGCCGTTCCCTTTATGGATGGGCAGTGCATGACCACGGTTTCCCTTTCGCCTGCCGTTCAGGCCTTTGAATCGGCTTATGCTGCGGCGCGTGCCCGGTCGCGGCTGATCTGGGCTGCCAGCACAATCGTGTTTCTGATCCTGTTCTTTGCCTCTGCCCATATGAGCGATTTCTTCAAGGTCAACCAAGTGACGCTGGCCGATGGGTCGCGGGCCGAACGCTGGATCATTCCGGCTGGTTTGCCGCGTCTGGGCGAGTATCTGGAAAAGACCATCCCTTCGCTGCACTGGTCCACGCTGGGCGCTGATCTGGCGAACTGGTTCTGGGCGTGGCGCACATGGGCGGTCCTTTTGGCCGAAACCATCCTGATCGCCTTCATGGCCACGACATTCGGCGTGGTGGGCGGCTTTCTGTTAAGCTTTCCTGCGGCGCGGAACCTGTCACCCAACCCATGGCTTTTGTGGTTCACCCGCCGGTTTCTGGAGATTGCCCGCACCGTGCCCGATCTGGTCTGGGCGCTGATCTTCGTGTTCAGCTTTGGCATCGGCCCGATGGCCGGGGTAATGGCCATATCGCTGCACTGCGTGGGGGCGCTGGGCAAGCTCTACTCGGAAGCCAATGAAAACATCGACATGCGCCCGCTGGATGGCATCAAGGCTTCGGGCGGGACGTGGTTTGACATGATCCGCTATGGCGCCGTGCCACAGGTGCTGCCCAATATCCTCAGCTATACCCTCCTGCGGTTCGAGATCAACGTCCGCTCCTCATCTATCATCGGCTACGTCGGCGCAGGTGGCTTGGGGCAGGAATTCCGCACCGCCGTCAGCCTGCAGGAATACACCGACCTTTCGGCGCTGTTCGTGATCATTCTCGTGACCGTCATGCTCATCGACTACGGGTCAGAAAAGCTGCGGCACCGCTTCATCGGATTGGGAGTGCGCTGATGTCTGTTCCCCCTATGACTCAAAAGGTCACCCCGGCCGAGATTGCCGCCGCCAAGGCCCGCATGCCTTTGGCCTTTCGCGCGCCCATGCCACAGCGTTTGCGCACGGCGGCTCTGTGGATTGCCTTTCTGGCGCTGTTCGGCTGGTGCCTTTATGACTTTGACTTCTCACCTTATCGCATTTTTTCGGGGTTGGCGCGGTTCGGGCAGGTCTTGGGCTTCATGTTCCCGCCGTACATCTGGACGCAATGGTCTGAATTTGCCGACATTCTGGAGGGTCTGGGCGAAACCCTGTCCATGGCCTTTATGGGAAGTCTGCTGGGCGCCGTGGTCGCCTTTCCGCTGGCTTTTGTGGGGGCAAAGACCATCAACCGGATGAACTGGCTGCGTCTTGGGTTCCGGCGCGGTTTCGATGTGATCCGGTCGTTCGAAACGCTGATCCTTGCGCTGATCTTTATCCGTGCCTTCGGGTTGGGGCCGCTGGCCGGTGTGCTTGCCATCGCGGTGTCCGAAATCGGCGTTCTGGCCAAGCTTTATTCCGAGGCGATTGAAAACGCGTCGAACAAACCGGTCGAAGGTGTGGTCGCCTCTGGCGGGTCGATCACGCAGGCGATCCGCTTTGCGATCCTGCCGCAGGTCTTTCCGGTGCTGCTTTCGATCACGCTTTACAACTTCGAATCCAACGTCCGCTCGGGCACCATCCTTGGCATCGTGGGCGCGGGCGGGATCGGCTTTCTGCTGTCAGACCGGATTCAGGCCTATATGTGGGATCAGGCGTGGTCGATCATCTTCCTGATCATCGCGATGGTCTATCTGATCGACTGGCTGTCCGGCTTGATCCGGGCACGCTTCATCGGATCATGGGAGGGAACCAGATAATGCCTTACGCCGTCGAAATCGCCGTGGCGGGAACCGAAGGCCCGATCCTCGCCCCTGCGGGCCTCTCCTCTCCGGCATCCGTCTGCAGCGGTTGCACCGTGACCGGGGGGCAAGTGCGGCGGTTGGCCGAGGCGACTTCGGGGCAAGAACTTCTGTGGGTGACGCCCGACGCTGCCAAGGTGACGTTCCGCTACACCTTTTCCGGCCAGCCCGGCACCTATCCCGAGGCGATCTTTCATCCAGCCCCGTCCCGCTATACCCGCGCGGCCCCCGCACTGGTGGATGAGGCCCGGCAGATCGCCGGAACCGGCGACGATCTGACCCGCGCCATCCGCATTGCCCGCCATGTGGCCGAACGGTTTGACTATGGCCATCCCACCCAAAAACTCACCGATGGTTTCGACCATGTGCCCCATCTGGCCTGCGGCCTGACCGAAGGCTCCTGCGTCGATATCCACACCTACTTTCTCGCATCGCTGCGCGCGGCCGGAATCGAGGCGGGCTATGTGGTGGGTTACTTCTTCCCCGAGGTCGGCGAATGCACCAGCGGGCACTGCTGGGCCGTCACCCGCACCAATGGGCAGACACAGGAATGGGACATCTCGCATTTCCTGCAGATCGGGCGGCGCGATGCCGGGCCTGCGCTGAACCCAAAAGGCGGGTTCCGCGTGCCGGTGGGCCATTCTTCCGCGCTTTGCCAGACCGAGATCGGCTTTGTTGACCTGAAACTGCTGGTCGAACCCATGGTGATGAAGGGCGGCGAACCGGTCCGTTTCGACAGAATCCAGATCCGCCGTCTGATGCCCGCAACCGCCTGACCCGGAACCAGAAATGAAAATGCTGACCGAAGCGCCCAACGTCCACGACACCGCCACGCTGGTCGACTGCACGCTGGGCAAATGGACCGAGGTGATGGCGCATGTGACGATGCGCGAGGTCACGTTTGGCGACTATTCCTACATCGTCAAAGGCGGCAACGTCGTCTGGTCCACCATCGGCAAGTTCTGCTCCATCGCCGAAGGCGCGCGGATCAACCCCGGCAACCACGCCACATGGCGGGCCAGCCAGCACCACTTCACCTATCGCGCCGCGCAGTTCGGCTTGGGCGAAGATGACGACGCCTTTTTCCAGTGGCGCCGCGATCATTGGGTGACCATCGGCCATGATGTCTGGATCGGCCATGGTGTCACGATCCTGCCCGGTGTGACCGTCGGCACGGGTGCGGTGATCGGCGCAGGCGCGGTGGTATCAAAGGATGTTGCCCCCTATGAAATCGTGGGCGGTGTGCCCGCGCGACACCTGAAATGGCGGTTCGCGGCCCCGCAGGCCGCGGCGTTGCAACAGATCGCATGGTGGGATTGGGACCATGCGGCGCTCCGGGCCGCACTTCCCGATATCCGGGCGCTGGACATTGACGCCTTCATCGAGAAATACCGCTGACCTGATTGCCGCTACCGCGACGGCCGACGTTCACCAAACCCGCGTGAAGGTTGGTTGCGCGCAAGATCGGGACGTCGCGGATGGCAACGGCCCATATGTCATCCGAAAATCCGTCAGGCTATGGATCAAGGCCCGGTGCGCCTGCGGCAAAGGGGTGGGCGCCCCAATCCCTAGCAAGTATATCTGATGTCTGCGGCGTCACCCGTTCCGCCGCTTCGCAGGACGGCCCTCTTCCTGCACTCTGCCATCCTCCTTTTCATCGCGCCTGAAAGGGATCTTTTCTTCGCGTAAAAGTGGCAATGACGTCGCAGTTTTGCTATGATCTCGCCAATTGCAGGCCGGTGCCTATTTGATTCCGGCACAACCCAAGATCGTGTGCGTTGGCCCCTTTGCCATGCGCTCATCACGGCCCGACGTAATAAAAGTGATAGCCTTCTGATGTATTCATAGAGCGCGGAACGCCATGCGCTGATTGATTCTGAAAGGAATTATTGCAATGTCCGTATTTGATGCCACTGGCGCACTCCAAGGTTTTCAATTCACCTTTAGCACGCCGGTCGATGACCTGTCGTTCCAGACGCAGGTGACCGCTACAGCCACCGAATACTCGTGGACGTCACCAGACAACCATCTGGTGACGGCGACGGGCACCTTTGCCGGGGCCACGGGCATTGTGACGGCTGTCACCATTGATCTGGCCAACAACGGCGTCGACGATATTCTCATTACCGCCGTCCCCAACGCCAGCCTTGCCGATATGTTGCTGGATTTCAGCACCTTATGGAGCGAGATGTTCGGCGCGGTCGATACGTTCGATCTGACCTCCAGCTTTTCGATGGAGTTTATGGGGGATTTCTTCTTCCAAGCTGGCGGGATCGGCGGGGCGGACAGCTTTATCGGCACGCCCGATGACGAGGTGACGATATATGGCGATCACTGGGGTTTGAACGGGACCGCGACCGGTGGTAACGACACGTTTGACGTGACCCTCTCGGCCGGGACGGAAGTGGCGTCGTTCTACGGCGATACCGATATTGTTCTCTCGGGCGAAAACTACACGGGCGGTGACGACGAAATCATTATTTCCCGCACGGTTCTGCGAACCGTCACTGCCCACGGCGACGCGCAGAGTGTTCTTGGCGGCTCGCTATTTGGCGGCAATGATCACTTGGAGCAGAACGACACCCATGATGATCTCTTGACCAGCCTCTTTGGCGATACCCACACGATCAATTCGGGCGGGCAGGTTGTCGGGGGCAACGACACCCTTATCAGTGCCGGCAAGCTTTATGGCGACGCATCCAGCGTTGGGGCAGCCAGTGACATTACATGTGGCGACGATGACCTGTCTGGCTTGATCGGCAATGATTGGATTCACGGCGACATCGACATCATCACGAACGACTCAGATACCGCCTCAGGGTTTGCTGGTGGCGACGACCGGCTGAACGGAAACGACGGTAAAGACCAAATGTGGGGCGATATCCGTCTTCTCATGGCCGGTTCCACGATCACGCTGGCGGAAATGACATTCGGCAACGACTTGGTGTTCGGAGGCGGCGACGGCGACCAGATTTGGGGCGATTGGGACGAAGATCAGGTTGGCATCCTTGCCACCGCAGGAGGCAATGACACCTTGGATGGCGGTCTGGGTGACGACAACATCTATGGCAATGGCGGCAATGACAGGATCCTTGGTGGCGCAGACCGCGACGATATCTATGGCGGTGCCGGACAAGACAGAATTTTCGGTGGCGACGATGTCGATTTCCTGTACGGCGATGCGGGCAACGACACGCTGGAAGGCGGCAGCAGTGATGATGCGCTGGATGGCGGGGCCGACAACGACACCTTGATCGGCGGGACCAACAACGACAACTACTACGTGACCTCGGGCGACACGATCATCGAGAAGGTGAACGAAGGTTTCGACTGGGTGTTCAGCGCCGACACCTTTACGCTGGCGGCCGATGACAACATCGAATTCATGTCGGCTGTCGATCAAACCGCGCTGACCGCGGTCACGCTGACCGGCAATGCCTTGTGGCAGACCATAACCGGGTCTGCGGCGGGTGACACGCTGGCGGATGGCGGCGGCGTGGGCGAAGATGTCCTTGTCGGCCTTGCGGGCAATGACACCTATATCATCCGTGTCGCGGGCGCGGTCATCACCGAGGTGGCGAACAACGGCACCGCAGACCGGGCCGCCGTCGGTGTCAGCTATGTGCTGGCCGCCGACGACGATATCGAGGTCATGACCACCACCAGTCTGGCCGGGCTGACGGTCATCAACCTGACCGGCAATGCACTGGCACAGGCGATTACCGGCAATGCGGCCAACAACACGCTGACCGATGCAGCAGGGGCCGCCGACACCCTGACCGGGTCGCTGGGCGATGATACCTATATCGTGCGGGCGGCAGGCACCGTCATCAACGAGATCGCGGGAGGGGGCACCGCCGACAAGGTCTCCGCCGCGCTCAGTTTCACGCTGGCCGCCGATGATGACATCGAGATCATGACCACCACCAGTCTGGCCGGGCTGACGGTGATCGACCTGACCGGCAACGCATTGGCGCAATCGATCACCGGCAACGCGGCCAACAACACGCTGACCGATGCATCGGGGGCCGCCGATACGCTGGCCGGATCGTTGGGCGATGATACCTATATCGTGCGGACGGCTGGCACCCAGATCAACGAGATTGCGGGCAATGGCACGGCCGACAAGGTTGCCGCGGCCGTCAGTTTCGTGCTGGCGGCGGATGACGATATCGAGGTCATGACAACAACAAATGCCGGCGGGTTGTCGGTGATTGACCTGACCGGCAATGCACTGGCGCAATCCATCACCGGCAATGCGGCCAACAACGTGCTGACAGATGCCGCCGGGGCGGCAGATACGCTGTCCGGGTCCTTCGGCGACGATACCTACATCGTGCGCACGGCGGGAACCCAGATCAACGAAGGCGCGGGCACCGGCACAGCAGACAAGGTCGCCGCCGCCGTCAGCTTTGTGCTGGCCGCCGATGACGATATCGAGGTGATGACGACCACCAGCCTCGCCGGAACCGGGGCGATCAACCTGACCGGCAACGCAGGCAATCAGTCGATCACCGGAAATGCCGGGAAC
Organism: Rhodobacter sp.; assembly: GCA_027484145.1. Classification (GTDB taxonomy): domain Bacteria; phylum Pseudomonadota; class Alphaproteobacteria; order Rhodobacterales; family Rhodobacteraceae; genus Pseudotabrizicola. The sequence continues at coordinate 44,619 of JAIXUH010000023.1, read as the reverse complement.
AACCGAATTGACGGTGGCGGCGGCAGCGATACCCTGACGGGCCATACAGGTCAGGATGTCTTTGTCTTTGGCGCAGCACTGGATGGCCTCAATATCGCGACGCTGACCGACTTTACCATTGCCGACGATTCCATCGAACTGGATGACGCCGTCTTTTCCGCCTTGGCGTTGGGTGCCGTTGCCAGCACGGCATTTGTCGTCAACACCACGGGGCTGGCATCGACCATAGATCATCGTCTCATCTATGACGAAGACGACGGCAACCTTTACTACGACGCCGACGGCACGGGCGCAGGCGCGCGGGTGCAGTTTGCCGTGCTGGATACGGGGCTCGCGCTGACCAACCTCGACTTTCTGGTGGTGTGACCGGCGGACAGATCGGGGCCGACGTTCCGTCCGCATCAGCACCTGTATCGACCCAAGCGCACTCTGCACAGGTTCAGCCGCGCATGCGAATGCCACAGGGGGGGGGTTCACGTCCGGCACCTGACATGGGCGGCGGTGGCTATCGGCGCAGGTCGCGTGCCGGTTGCTGCCAAAGCGCTGGTGCTGGATGTCGATGGAAACAGGCAAGCGCCATTGGTCCAAACATGCCAGCGAAAGCCCGCAAAGGTCTTCCCCTTCGCCGTCACCCGCGCTGCAACCTTCAGGTTCTGGCGATGAAGCGAGGACGACTCCGCATCCAAAAACGCCGTGCAGTCTGTGTCATCAATCCTTGATAGGGCCGTCGCGTAACAGTCACACAGAAAAACTAAGACGGGCCAACCTAAGAGATGGGATCCCGCTATGAAACAGTTGCTTGCTTCCGGCCTCATTGCCATGAGCGTCTTTGCCGCCACACAGGTTGCGGCCCAAGACACAATCCGCTTCGCCTTTACCGACATTGACGGGCTTGAGGCGCTGCAGCGCGAAATGGGCCCGTTCAAGGAGGCGTTCGAAGCTGCCTCGGGCCTGAAGGTCGAGTTCTTCCCCGTCTCGGGCCGCACCGTCGCGGTTGAAGCCATGGCCGCCGATCAGGTTGACTTTGTGCTGACCGGTCCGGCGGAATACGTGGTGTTCAACGCCCGTCTGGAAGCGCAGCCCGTCGTCACCTGGACGCGCCCTGACTATTATTCCACGCTGGTCGTGCTGGACGCCAGCCCGGTGCAATCGCCCGCAGACCTCAAGGGCATGAAAGTGTCTTTCGGCGAAATCGGGTCGACCTCGCAGCACCTTGGCCCAGTCACCTTGCTGACCGAGGCGGGGCTGACCTACAGCACCGATTACGAGCCGGTCTTTCTGAACCGCAACGTCGCCGTCGAGGCATTGATTGCCGGTGAGATCGGGGCCATCGGTCTGAACCGTACCCACATCGACAGCATCACCAAAAAATTCCCCGACCAGAAGTTCCGCCAGATCGCCAAGGGCGTGACCCTGCCGAACGACGTGCTTCTGGTGTCGCCGACCGTTGCGCCGGAAGTGGTCGAGACGGTCCGCAAGACCTTTGCCGATAACGGCGATGCGCTGCTGGGCGCGATCACCTCGATGGAAGAAAACGCCAAGTACATCGGCGGCAGCTTCGGTTCGACTGTGACCGATGCCGACTATGACGTGGTCCGCAAGATGTATCAGAACATCGGCATCACAGAGTTCACCGCGTTCGTCGAATGACGTCCTGATGAACGCTCTGCTTGCGCCGAATGCTGCTGCGACCGGCTCCACCATCGTGGGGCCGGTCTTGGCTGTTTCGGGTCTCGTCAAAGCCTTTGATGGCCGCCGGGTTCTTGACGGGCTCGATTTCGCAATTGCCCCGGGCCAGTCGACGGCGCTGATCGGGGCCAATGGCTCCGGCAAATCGACCCTGCTGAAATGCCTCATCCGGTTGATCGAGCCTTCTGACGGCCGGATCCAGATGCTGTCCCGCGATGTTCGCTTGCTTGCACCGCGCGAGTTGCGGGCCTTTCGCGCGCAGGTGGGGATGGTCTGGCAGCGGCACAATCTAGTGCCGCGCCTCTCGGCCCTGTCGAATGTGGTCCATGGTGTGCAGTCACGCCTCTCTGGCCCCCGCGCATGGTTTCAGTCTTTGGCCCCATCCGAGGTGCGCGCCGAAGCCATGGCGCAGCTTGACCGCGTCGGCCTTGCCGACCGGGCGATGGCGCGGGTGGACAGCCTCTCGGGCGGTCAGCAGCAGCGCGTGGCAATCGCGCGCATGCTGATGCAGCGCCCCGCCTTCATTCTGGCCGATGAACCGGACGCCAGCCTAGATCCGCAGACCGGGGAAGAGGTGATGGCCCTTCTGCTCGGTCTGGTGCGGGAAAAAGGGCTGTCGCTGCTGATGATCTCGCACCGGCTGGAACACACGCTGCAATTCTCTGACCGTATCCTTGGCCTCGCTCAGGGTCGTATCGCGCTTGATCTGCCGACTGCACAGGCCGATGCAGCCGGTCTGAGGCGGTTTTTCGACCATCAGGAGGCTGCATGACCGATCTTCCCGCGCTGCCGCGCCGGTTCAGCCATCGCAGCCTGCCCGAATATGTCGGTATTCTGCTCGTGCTTGCGCTGGTCGTGTCGTCCTTGGCGGCGACAGCCCCCGCGTTGGACAAGCTGGCCCGGGGGATCGCGCGCCTGTTTGCCCCATCGGGCATGCTGGTGCAGATGTTCCCGCCCGATTTCAGCCGCATCGTGCCGATCAGCTGGAAGCTGTTGGAAACCCTGCAGATGGCCGTCGCGGGCTGCTTTCTGGGCCTTTTGCTCGCCATTCCTTTCGCAATCCTAGCCACGGACCGGCTTTCGCCGCATCCCTTGGTCCGGCATGTTGCCCGCGCGGTGATTGCGCTTTTCCGCACGGTGCCGGATCTGGTCTGGGCCATCATCTTCATCATCATCGTGGGCCTCGGCCCGGCGGCGGGCGTCATGGCGATAATGGTAGACAAGATCGGCTTCGCAGGGCGCTTTTTCGCCGAAGCGATGGAGGAAACCGACCCGGGCCCGCAAGATGCATTGCGGGCAATCGGTGCCAGCCGTCTTGGGATCATCGTCTCCTCCGTCTTTCCCGCCTGCCTGCCGTCGTTTACCGCCACATCCCTGTTCGCGCTGGAAAAATCCGTCCGCGGCTCGGCTGCACTGGGCTTGGTCGGGGCCGGCGGCATCGGGGTAGACCTGAAGGTGGCCTTCGACCTTTTCAATTACGACGAAGCGCTGGCCATCATCCTCTTGATGCTCGCCCTCGTTATTGCCGTCGAGCAAGGCTCGGGCTGGATCCGAAGAAAGCTGATATGAACACCGACACTGCACACCTCTACTGGAACGCCGAATGGAAAGAGGCCGATGCCAACAGCCCTTGGGCAAAGGCGGAGCCTTGGGTGCTTCAGCACGGCAAGACCCTTGCCCCCAACAGCCGCATCCTTGATCTCGGCGCCGGGATCGGACGACATGCACTGGCGCTGGCCGCGATGGGCCATCAGGTGACGGCACTTGATGCCGCAGATGCCGCGGTTGTTGCCATAGACGCTGCCGCAACGGCGCAGGGGCTGGAGATCGCGACCCGGCTTGCCCCGATGACCGATCTTCCGTTTGAAGACGGTCAATTCGACCACGTTCTTTCATGGAACGTCATCTACCATGGTGACGAAACGATCGTCCGCCGCGCCATCACCGAGATCGCCCGCGTGACCCGCCCGGGCGGCACCTTCATGGCCACGATGCTGTCGGCGCGACGTGTCCCGGTTGAGCGGGCCAAGGCCCCCGGCCGCGAGATCAGCCGCAACACCTGGGTTTTTGATGGCCCGGGTGACAAGGTGCATCCCCACTACTTCTGCAACGCAGCCGACCTTCTGGCACTGATGCCAGAGTTCGAGGTCTTTACCCTCTACGACCGCGAGCATGAAAAACCCGGTTCGTGGCACTGGCACATGTTGGCCGAGCGGCGGGTCTGACGGCGCACCTGATCTAGGGCACAAGGCTAACCCTAGAGGAGCAGATCGGTCCGTTTCGATGACGGCACAGCGTGAGTGGCCGCCCGAAAGCACCATTGCGGCACCATCGGTTTAAGCCCAACGGACGACGCTTCGGCAACCTACGCAATGGCATGGTCTTGAAGGAAATGATGCTCAACCGGATTCACCGAGGCTGAGGGGGATCGTTTTGTAGAAGGCGGCACCCGCGTTCTCAAGCAAGACGATCCTGAAATGGCCCACCATCCGTCCTGACATATCCCGTTGCCGGGGCGCAAAGGTCCGGCTAGCCCCGTGTGCTGACATGCAGGGCCGCGGCATGTGAGGCGGCCTCGGCGGCAACGGGCAAAGCCTTGCCCTGCACCAAAGCCGCACAGAGCGCGCCAATAAAGGCATCCCCCGCGCCATGGCTTGACACCACCTCCACCTTTTCGGCGGGCAGGGTAAAGGCGTCATCATCGGGGCCGACGGCGGCCAGACCCTTGGCTCCTGCGGTCACGATCACCGCCTCGAACCGCGCGGCAAGCCCCTTGGCGGCATCCGCCGCACTGTGCAGACAACAGACCGGATCGGCCCCCATCATTTCGGCCTCAACCGCGTTGACCACCAGAATATCGACCTTTGACACCAGTTCAGGCGGCAATGCACGGGCCGGAGCCGCGTTCAGCAAGGTGCGGATGCCCCGCGCACGCGCCTGTGTGGCGGCAGCGATGTTCAACGCCTCGGGCACCTCGTTCTGCAAGATCAGCAGTCCAACATCCTGCCATAGCGCCGCATCCGACAGCGCGCCCATGTCAGACTTCAGGTTGGCCCCCGAAACGATGGTGGCGGCATAATCGCCCTGCGCGTCCAGTATGGCCACGCTCATCCCTGATCCGACATCAGGCAGGGTCGCCACAAAGGTATCCTCCACCCCCCCGGCCTGAAGGGCAGCCCGCATGAAGCGTCCAAACTCATCGTCGCCCACCGCGCCAAACATACGACTTGGGGCACCCGCACGGGCCACCGCCACCGCCTGATTGCCCCCCTTTCCGCCAAACTTGGGAAACCAGCGCGACCCGACGGCGGTTTCATCCTTGCGCGGCAAATGGTCGGCCTGAACCATGATGTCGTAATGCAGGCTGCCAACGGTCAGGACGGTGGGGGCGGTCATCAGGGGCCTCAGCTTCGGCGTTTAGATTGCACGGCGCGCATGGTGCGGGCCAGATTCAGGTCGGCGGCTTTGCGGTCGCGTTGGGCCACAGCCACGAACAGCGCATCCAGCAGGTTCAGTTGCGCAATCCGCGCAGTGGCGTTTTCGCCCAACAGCGGGTTGTTCTGCGCGGTGGAACACAACACCACGTCCACCAGTTGCGCCACCGGACTGTCGGGGTAATTGGTCACCGCAATGGTGCGCGCGCCGTTCCGGCGGGCCAGTTCCACCGCATCAATCACGGCGCTCGTGCTGCCGGAATGCGAAAAGGCTATCGCCACATCATCCGGGCCCAACAGCGCCGCTGACATCATCATCATATGGGCATCGTCAAAAACCGACGACCGAATGCCAATGCGCAGGAACTTGTGGCTGACATCGCGCGCAATCTGCGCCGATCCGCCAAGCCCATAGAAATCGCGCTGCCGGGCGCGGTGCAGATAATCGGCGGCCCGGTCAAAGGCCGCAAGGTCCAGAATGGCAAAGGTTTCCTCCAACGCCTGCATGGCGGTGCGAAACACCTTTTGCACAATCTCGCCCGAGGTATCGTCGGTGGCAATCTCGGCATGCAGGGCGGCGGTGTCGGATCTGTAGTAATCGACAAGCCCCTGACGAAACTCCCGAAAGCCGGCAAATCCCAGCTTCTTGGCGACCTTGACCACCATCGCCTCAGACACGCCCGACCCGGTGGCCACATCGCGCAGAGGCATCGATTCATCAATGTCCTTGCGCGCCAGAATATCCCCGGCCACCTTCGCCTCCAACGGCGTCAGCCCCGGCAGTTTCATGCGGATCTGCGCCCCGACCGCCCGAGGATCACCCATGCCTTATCCCTCTTTGCCGCTGGTCACCTTGTCGATCAGCATGGCGACAATGATGATGATTCCGGTGGCAAGCAACTGGTAGAACGCCTGTACATTCATAAGGGTCAGCCCGTTGCGAAGCGTGCCAAGGATGATGCAGCCGATCAGCGTGCCGGGGATGGACCCACGCCCCCCCATCAGGCTGGCCCCGCCAATCGCCGCGGCGGCAATCGCGTCCAACTCCCACAATGTGCCCATCGTGGGTTCAGCCGCACCCAGACGCCCGATCAGGATCATGGCGGCAACGGCGGCCATCAGGCCCGAGATCATATAGGCGGCCATCTTTGTCAGCGTCACCGGAACCCCGGCAATCCGCGCGGCTTCGGGGTTGCCACCCACGGCCATGAAGTATTCGCCCAAAGGGGTCTTGTTCAGGATGACCCATGCCGCAATGGCCAGAACCCCCACCACGATCACCGGGTTCGGAATCCCCATCAGCGTCCCGTTGGTCAGGGCACGAAACTCATCCGGCAGGCCAAAGATCGGCGTGCCCCCGGTATAGATCAGTGCCAAGGCCCTATACAGCGACAGGCCCCCCAGCGTGACGATGAAAGGCTGCAACCCGCCCCAAGTGATCAGCGCGCCGTTGACAAAGCCGCAGGCGACCCCCACTGCCAAGGCCCCCGCAATGGCCAGCGGCACCGGAACCCCGGCCACCAGCATCGCCGCCCCCAACACCGCCGACAGCGCGGCCACCGGCCCCACCGACAGATCAATCCCGCCCGAGATGATGACCAGCGTCATCCCCAGCGCGATACAGGCGTTGATCGTTGATTGCTGAAGGATGTTCACCAGATTGGGCGTGGTCAGAAACGTATCCGACTGCGCGGCAAACACCGCCGAAATCAGGATCAACCCCAGAAGTGTGCCCGCATCACGAAAGCGGATGCGCGAAAAGACGGTTTTCATGCGATTGTCCCGGTCTGACGGTTGGGAATGGCGGCGCGGGCAATGGCCGCTTCGGAAATCTCGGCCCCGGCCAGCGTGGCGCTGACCCGGCCCTCTTGCATTACCAGCACCCGGTCAGAGACCCGGATCACTTCGGGCAGTTCAGAGGATACCACGATCACCGCACGGCCCTCGGCGGCCAGCCGTTCGATCAGATCGTAAATCTCGGCCTTGGCGCCAACGTCGATGCCGCGCGTGGGCTCGTCAAACAGGAAAATCCGGGTGCCCGCCGCCAGCCAGCGGCCAATGATGGCCTTTTGCTGGTTGCCGCCGGAAAAGCTGCCGATAGGGCGGGTGACATCCAAGGGGCGCAGATTGACCTGACGCATCAAAGCCTCGGTCCGGGCCTTCAGAAACGCCCGCCGGATCACCCCGGCCCGCGAAAACGCCCGCATCGCGGGCAGGCCCACATTCGACGCAATTGGCCGATGCCGCACGATCCCGTCCCGCTTGCGCTCTTCGGGCACCAGCCCGAACCCGGCCGCAATCCGCGCACGGGGCGAAGTTCCCGCAACCTCGACCCCGTTCACCATGACCACCCCTGAATCGGCACGGTCCACCCCCGCGATCAGGCGCAGCAATTCAGTCCGGCCACTGCCGACCAGCCCGGCGATGCCCAGAACCTCACCCGCGTGCAACGCAAAGCTCACATCCCGCACCGCGCGGCCCCGCGACAGGCCCCTGACCTGCGCCACCACACGGTCGGTGGCAAAACTGTTGTGCGCAACATGCACCAATTCGCGCCCCACCATCAGTTCGATCACCCGCGCCACCGGGGTCTGCGGCAGGTCCACCTGCCCGATCAACCGCCCATCGCGCAGGATCGTGGCGGCTTGGCACAGGCGAAACACCTCATCCATCTTGTGGCTGACATAGATCACCGACACGCCCTGCGCAGCCAGCTTTTCAATCACCACCACCAGTCGTTCAAACTCGGCCGGGGTCAGCGAGGATGTCGGCTCATCCATCGCAATGATGCGGGCATTGGCGCGCAGGGCCTTGGCGATCTCCACAATCTGCCGCTGCGCCACCCGCAAGGACCGCACCGGCGCGGTCACATCAATCGACGCATCCAAGGGCGCCAAGATCCGCCGCGCCTCGGCCTCTTGGGCCGAACGGTCCACGATCATCCCACCCATCCGGCGCAGCGACGCGCCAAGAAAGATGTTCTGCGCCACCGACAGTTCCGGCACCTGCTGCAATTCCTGGTGGATCATCGCGATCCCCGCCGCCGCCGCATCGCGCGGGCTGGCAATCGCCACCGCTGCACCATCGATCGTCAACGCGCCGCTGCTGCGTGGCAACACCCCCGACAGGATGTTCAGCAGCGTTGATTTTCCAGCACCATTTTCGCCCAGCAAGCCATGCACCTGCCCCGGCATCACGGTCAGCGACACATCATGCAGCACCGTCACGGACCCGAACCGCTTGGTCACGCCAGACAGGGAAAGCCGGGGTTGCATGGCAGTCATCCTCAAGAAAATGCGGCCCGCCCACGGGAGCGAAGCGGGCCGCAACCTGCCTTACTTGGCCAACAGGGCTGCGCGCAGCGCCGCCATGTCGGTCGTGGCATAGGTTTCGACATTGTCCTTGGTGATCAGCGCCTGCGGGGTGGCCACCACGCGCGGCAGCGGCTGGCCCGCCATCAGGCGCAGGCTGACTTCCATCGCAATCTCACCCGTCAGCACCGGAAAGCTGTCCACCGTTCCGGTCAGATCGCCTGCCCGGATCGCCGCATAGGCATCCGAAACACCATCAGTGCCGAACACGGCGACGGTTTCGGCCTTGCCTGCGGCCTTCACCGCCTCAACCACGCCCAGCGCCATGCCGTCGTTGTTGGCATAGAACCCGATCAGGTCAGGGTATTGCTGCAGGATGGTCGCAGCAGCGTTGAAGGCTTCTTCCCGGCTCCAGTTCGCAGGAACCGAGGCAACCACTTCAAACTTGCCCGCGGCGTTGATGGTTTCGGTAAAGCCTGCGGTGCGCTGGCCTGCGGCGTAAACACCCGGCTGGCCTTCGATCACTGCCACCTTGCCGCCGTCAGGGCGATTGGTGATGAACCAGTTGGCGACGTTCACGCCGTTGCCCTTTTGTACGTTGCCGACATAATGCTCGGCCGACGGGATCACCGCGTCATTCACGTTCAGCACCGGAATCCCTGCCGCCTTGGCCGCTTCAAGTGCTGGCACAAGGTTGGCATCCGACTGGGGCGAGAACAGCAGCGCGTTAAAGCCTTGGCTGATCAGGTTTTCCGCGATGGACAACTGGCCCAACTGATCACCTTCGTTCTGGGCGGCCTGATAAACAAGCTCAACCCCCAGTTTGGTGGCCACGTTCTGATAGCCCTCGCCAAGGCTGCGCCAGTATTCGTTGGTCAGCGTTTTCGACACGCCACCCACCTTGGTGCCAGCGGCGGGGGGGGGCAGCGCCCCAAACTTGGCGTCCAGCTCAGACCAGTCCATGCGATCGGGTTCGCTGTCTGAATTCAGCGGGGCCAGATCTTGGGCCTGCGCCATGGTCAAGGACAGAGCAATCGCGCTGACAGCCAACGCGCCCTTCAGGATGTGTTTCATTGGTTCCTCCCTTTTCAACACAAGTTTTGTACGATTTGTAAAGTTATCAGCCGGTTGCCGTGGCCCGCGCCAAGGCAAGACGGGCAATTTCCTGCGCCTCGACCGGGTCTTGGCGGCTTTGGGCATCGGCCAGTTGGTTGTCGCCTTCCATCCGCGTCACGGCATCCAGCATCCGGCGCACGGTGCGGATGTTGGCCGCACATTCCGCCACCGGATCAAGCCCCGAAGCATCGGGAAAGGTGTCGAAATAGATCGCGCCGTCAAAGCCACCGCGCTTGACCTGCGCAAGCAGTTCCAGCGTCGCCTGCTCATGCACCGCGCCCACCATCAGCCCATCATCGCGCTTGGCATAGCCATCGTTCAGATGCAGGCCCAACAGGCGTGATCGCCGCTGAATCAGCGCCGCCGCAAAGGCGGGTTGTTCATCTGCATAAAGCGCATGGGCAAAATCGATGGTGACACCAAGGTTTGGCTGCCCGGCCTGATCAATCGCCAAAAGCGTGGTCGCCGCATTTGGCAGTATCGAATAAGACCTTGGTTCATTTGGCTTATACTCGATAGAGATCAGGCAATCCGGGTCATGTTCAGCCACTTCGGCGATGGCCGAAACCTCGGCCTCCCACAGCGCGGCAAAATCCACCTGAAAGGAATAATCCCAACCATCTTGCCCCATCCACAAGGTCATCATCGGCGCACCCATTTCCCGCGCCGCATCAATGCCGCGCTTGGTCAGGTCAATCGCCTCGCGCCGCACTGCCGCATCCGGGTTGGTGAACGCGCCGCGCTTAAAGGCCGGGTTGGTGTAATAGCGCATCGCAAGGCCAGACACCTGCAGCCCGCAATCGCGCACCATGGCCCCCACGGCGGCAGCGTCATCGCCCACATGGTCCGGATAGTTCAGATCCAGTTCCGACAGCCCATCAACCGTCGCTGACCGGCGCACCATTTGGGCCAGACTTGGCTTACCGTTCAGGTCGGGCCAATAGGCCGCAGCCCCCGATGCAAACGAATTGATCCGCGTGGCAAAGCGTGTCCCGAGCATTCGAATCTCCCATAACTTTACAATAATTCAAAAAGTCATGAAGTAAACAATCTTCTCAACTCTCGCATCAAAATGGGGGTCAGGGGGTGCGCTTGCCGGCGGCCAAAGCCGCGCCAGCCGCAGCGATTTGCAAGTGTTGCCAGCCACCTGCGCCGTTCCATGGCCTTGCCCGCAGACGTTACCCGGCCTGCAGAAGCGGCGGCCGAAGCCCCGCGTGCTGCCGCAGCATTCTTGACACCGGGCCCACCTCGGCTAACATGTTAGCATGCTACAAGACCCATCGACCGGATCCCCAGAGCTGATTGGCGCGGCGCGGCTTTTGCCGCTGGACCGCTTTCAGGGCTCGTTGGGCCAGCGGGTTTACCAAAGCCTGCAACAGGCGATCCTGACGCTGACCTACCGCCCCGGCGAGATCATCCGCAAGCCCGAGATCTGCGATCGGCTGGGCGTCTCGCGCAGCCCCGTGGCCGATGCAGTGGCGCGTCTTGCCGCCGAAGGTTTGGTTGATGTGGTCCCGCAAGCCGGCACCTTCGTTGGCCGGCTGTCCATGAACAACATTCGCGAAGGCGCCTTTATCCGCGAGGCGATTGAGGTCGCCGCCGCCGAACTGGTGGCGCCGCGCATCACCGAAGACCAACTACGCGAGTTGCGCCGCAACCTGATGCTGCAAGAGGCGCTGGTGGCCGATGGCGACCAACAGGGCTTCATGCTTCTGGACGCACAGATGCACGAAATGCTGCTGTCCTTCACCGACTATCCCCGCCTGCCGCAGGTATCGCAGACCGCGTGGCTGAACGTCCACCGCGCGCGCCAACTGATCCTGCCGGTCGAGGGGCGCCTTGCCGCCACCCTTGCTGAACACCGCGCCATCCTTGCTGCGTTCGAGGCCCGCGATCCCGCCGCCGCGCGTCAGACCGTCCAGCACCACCTGCGCCAGTTGCTGACCTATCTTCAACCGCTGGAGCGCGAGCGCCCAGACCTTTTCTCACCCCAAGGACAACCATGACCCTGCCCAATCGTCCTCGCTATGCCACCCGGCTGAACGCCTTCAAGACCAAGGGCGACACGGTGGCGCAGATGATTGTGGCCGCCGGGCGCGTGGGCGGGCTGGACGCCGCCGACCTGAATTTCCCCGACCATTTCGACCATCACACCCCGGCAGACCTGTCGCGTCTTCTGGCGGATAACGGCATGGCGCTGAACGGGCTGGCCATGCGCTACTACACCGACCCCGGCTTCCGGCTGGGGGCCTTCACGCACCCCGACCCTGCCCTGCGCCGCGCTGCCATTGACCAAACCAAACGCGGCCTTGATGCATTGGCCGCCATGGGCGGGCGGCTGATGACGCTGTGGATGGGTCAAGACGGCTTTGACTACAGCTTTCAGGCCGATTACGCCCGCCAGTGGGAAGACACCATCGCCGCGATTGCCGAGGTGGCCGACCACAACCCCGCCATCGACATCGCCGTCGAATACAAACCGAATGAGCCGCGCGCCCATGTGGTGATGCCCGACATGACCACCACCCTGCTGGCACTGGCCGAAGTGGGGCGCAAGAATACCGGCGTCACACTGGATTTCTGCCACATGCTCTTTGCAGGCGAAATGCCCGCCCGCGCCGCCATGCTGGCCGCCCGCAGCAGCCGGATTTTGGGCGTGCACCTGAATGACGGCTATGGCAAGCGCGATGATGGCCTGATCGCAGGCTCGGTCCACCCGGTGCAGACGGTGGAACTTTTCGTGGCGCTGGACCGTGCAGGCTATGACGGTGTCATCTATTTCGACACCTTCCCCGATCACGGCGGCACCGATCCCGTGGGTGAGGCGCGGGCCAATATCGCCGTCACCGACCGCCTGCGCGCCATTGCCAAAACGCTGGCCGGCAATGCCGACCTTGCCCGCGCCCAAGCCACCCAAGATGCCGCCGCCGCGACCCGCATCGTGACAACAGCGCTTTACGGCGGCTGATCAAACCGGGGCATCCGCCCGCAGCAGCCCTTTTGCCTTCAGATCCTGCCACAGGGCGGGCGGCACAACCGCCTGCGCCGCCGCCAGATTTCCAGCCATTTCCGCAACCCCCTGCCCGCCCGGAATGACAGACACAACCGCCGGATGGCGCAGCGCAAACTGAAACGCCGCATCAACCAGCCGAACCCCATGGGCCGTGCAAACCGCCTGCAACTGGCCTGCGCGCTCCATCACCCAGTCGGGGGCAAGTTGGTAATTGTAATTCGCCCCCGTCACAGGCCCCGTGGCCAGAATGCCCGAGTTATAGGGCCCGCCCACCACAACGCCCACGCCCCGCGCCGTGGCCATCGGCAGGAAACTGTTCAGCGCCTCCTGCTCCAGCAGGGTATAGCGCCCCGCCAACAGGAACACGTCGAAATCGCCGCGCTCCAGCAGCCACTGGCAGGGCTGCCATTCGTTGACGCCTGCGCCAAAGGCCCGGATCACACCCTGATCGCGCAGCGCCAAAAGCGCGAGGTAGCCCCCTGCCATGAACTCTTCCAGCCGGGCCAGCATCGCCGCTTCCGAGCCATGGTTGAACACATCCAGATCATGGGCATAAAGAATGTCGATCCGGTCAACCCCCAGCCGCTCCAGCGAAAACTCAAGGGACCGCATCGTCGCGTCATAGCCGTAGTCATAAACCCCGATCCGGGCTGGCACATCAAACCACTTGCCAATCCCCTCGCGTGTGGCCTCATCCGCCGCCCGCAGCAGCCGCCCGATCTTGCTGGCCAGCACATAGTCATCGCGCCGCTTGCCGCGCAGGAAACGGTTCAGCCGGGTTTCCGACAGGCCATGCCCGTAAAGCGGCGCCGTATCATAGTGCCGCACCCCGCCCGCCCAAGCTGCCTCCAGCACCGCATGCGCATCATCGTCCGAAATCGCCCGATACAGGTTCCCCAAGGGTGCCGCGCCGAACCCCAGTTCCGTAAAGGTCAGGCCGCCATTGCCAAGGCGGTCCCAATGTCGTGTTGGCAGCATCTGCTCCTCCCGCATTACTGGCATGCTAGTATGAACCTGCTTCCCGTCCAATATGTTTCGCGCTAGCGTGACGCATCAGGGAGGATCAGATGTCGCGTTTCCAAGCCGTTTTCGGGGCCAATAAACCCATCATCGCCATGGTGCATCTGGGGGCATCCCCGGGCGCGCCACTGTATGATGCCGAACGTGGCGTCGAGGGCATCCTTGCCTCTGCACGGGCCGATTTGCACGCCCTGCAGGCCGCCGGGTTTGATGCCGTGATGTTCGGGAACGAGAATGATCGCCCTTACGAGTTGAAGGTGGATACCGCTACATCGGCAACGATGGCCTATGTCATCGGTCGCTTGCGGGATGAAATCACCGTGCCCTTCGGCGTCAATGTGTTGTGGGATCCGCAGTCCAGCTTTGCCGTGGCTGCGGCCACTGGCGCGCGTTTCGTGCGCGAGATCTTCACCGGCACCTATGCCTCTGACATGGGCATCTGGGCCCCCGATGCTGGCGCTGCGGTGCGCTATGCCCAGCGTCTTGGCGCAGGCGGCGTGGCCCGGCTTTACAACGTGTCCGCCGAGTTTGCCGACAGCCTCGACCGCCGCTCCCTGCCCGACCGCGCGCGTTCGGCCGTGTTCTCCTCCATCCCCGATGCCGTTCTGGTCTCGGGCGCGATTACCGGCGAGGCCGCTGCAATGGTCGATCTGGAGGGGGTCAAGCGCGTGCTGCCGAACACCCCCGTTCTGGCCAACACCGGCGTCAAGCACACCACCGTGGCCGATGTGCTGGCGGTGGCCGATGGGGCCATCGTCGGTTCCGCGCTGAAATACGGCGGCGATACCTGGGCCGCAGTCGACCCTGACCGCGCCGCCGATTTCATGGCCCGCGCCCGCGCCGCGCGGGGCGGCAAATGACCCTGCCTTCGGTTGCCGATCTGACGGTCGAGTTGATGCTGATCCCCGGCCTTGCGGGCTATGAAACCCGCGTGGCCAACGCGATCAAGGCCCACCTTGATGCCCTCGGCCTGCCCCACCGCTCGGACCGTCTGGGCAACCTGTCCTGCACCATCCCCGGTGACCCCGCCCTGCCCTCGGTGATGATCTTCACCCATATGGATCAGTTGGGTTTCATCGTCCGCAAGATCGAAGCCAACGGCCTGATCCGTCTGGAACGTCTTGGCGGCGTGCCCGAACGTGCCCTGCCCGCGCAGGCCGTGCTCTTGTGCACCGATCAGGGCGATCTGCCCGCGCTGATTGCCAACAAAAGCCACCATGCGACGGGTCCGGACGAGAAATACAAGGTCCTGCCCTATGCCGACCTTTACGTCGACGCCGGCTTTTCGACCAGCGCCGAGGCACAGGCCGCCGGTGTCCGCATCGGCACCCCCGTCACCTACCTGCCCCGCGCGCTGACGCTCGCCAATGGCCGCATCGCGGGCACCTCGGTTGATGACCGTGCGGGCTGTGCGGCCCTTCTGAAACTCGCCGAGGCGCGGATCGGCAAACCCGGTCCCACGCTGCATTTCGTCTGGTCCGTGCAAGAGGAATACAACCTGCGCGGCGTTCTGCCCGCCGCCACCGCGCTTCAACCCGCCATCGCGCTGCAGATCGATCTGCTGCTGGCCTGCGACACCCCCGACATGACAACCCGCGGCGACGTCACCCTTGGCGGCGGCCCCGGCATCTCGCTCTACAGCTTCCACGGTCGCGGCACGCTGAACGGCGTCATCCCGCACCCCGCCCTCGTCCGCCTGTTCGAAACAGCCGCCACCACCGCCCGCCTGCCCCTGCAACGCTCCGCCCACACCGGTGCCCTCACCGACCTCTCCTACATCCAGTTCATGGGCCCCGAAGGCGTCGCCTGCCTCGATGTCGGCTTTCCCATGCGCTACTCCCATTCCGCGCTAGAGGTGGTAGACCCCTCAGACCTTCAGGGCCTCGTCACGCTCCTTGACGCGGCAATGTCTGCCATCACCCCTGACCTGACGCTCACCCGATGACCCATACCCTTGGCATCGACATCGGCACCTTCGAATCCAAGGGCGTCCTCGTCGAAGGCCAAGGCCGGATCACCGCCACGGCCTCGCGCCCGCACAAGATGATCGTCCCCCGCGCGGGCTGGGCCGAACACCGCGCGGAAGAGGATTGGTGGGGCGATCTCGTCCACCTAACCCGCGCGCTGCTGGCCCAATCCGGCCTTGACCCCAGCGAGATCAAGGCCGTCGCCACCAGTGCCATCGGTCCCTGCATGTTGCCGGTGGATGCCGATGGCACCCCGCTGATGAATGGCGTCCTTTACGGCGTCGACACCCGCGCCACCGACCAGATCGCCGCGCTGAACGCGCAGATCGGCGTGGACACCATCCTGCAGCGCTGTGGCAATGCCCTGACCTCGCAGCAGGTCGGGCCAAAGATCCTGTGGCTCAAGGAAACCCACCCCGAGCTTTACGCCAGAACCGCAAAGGTCCTGACCGCCACCAGTTACCTGACATGGAAGCTGACAGGCCAATACGTCATCGACCACTACACGGCGGCCAATTTCTCGCCGCTCTATGATGTGGAAACCCAAGACTGGACCGCCGACCTTGCCCCCCACATCCTGCCGCTGGAAAAACTGCCGCGCCTGATGTGGTCCACCGAAATCGCGGGCCATGTAACAGCACAGGCCGCCGCTGAAACCGGCCTTGCCATCGGCACCCCCGTCACATGCGGCACCATCGACGCTGCGGCCGAGGCTGTCAGCGTCGGCGTGCAGCACCCCGGCCAGATGATGATGATGTATGGCTCAACCATCTTCATCATTCAGGTCACCGCCACCCCCGTCCGCGACCCGCGCCTGTGGTATGCGCCATGGCTCTTTCCCGGCACCCATGCTGCCATGGCGGGGCTTGCCACCTCGGGCACGCTGACGCACTGGTTCCGTGACCAACTGGCGCGTGACACCGACTTTCCCGCCTTGGTGGCCGAGGCGCAGGCCAGCCCAAAGGGTGCCAAGGGCCTGCTCTGCCTGCCCTATTTCTCGGGCGAACGCACCCCGATCCATGACCCGCACGCGCGCGGCGCCTTCTTTGGCCTGAACCTGACCCATACCCGCGCCGATATGTTCCGCGCCGTGGTCGAAGGCATCGCCGCAGGCACCGCCCATGTGCTGGAAACCTATGCCGAAGTGGGGGCCAGCCCCGACCGCGTGCTTGCCGTTGGCGGCGGCACCAAGAACGCGCTCTGGCTTCAGGCCACGTCCGATTTTGGCGGAGTCCCGCAAAAGGTCTGCGAAAAGACCATCGGGGCCTCCTTTGGCGACGCCTTCCTTGCCGCCCTCGCCATCGGGGCGGTTCAGCCCGCTGACATCACCCGCTGGAACCCCAATGCCAGCACCGTCACGCCCGAAAGCGTTCCGGCCTATGCCCTCCAATACCCGCTTTGGAAGCGGCTTTATGCCCAAACGCGCGATATCATGCAGGCCCTGCCATGACCGAATTCGCCCGCCTGCGCCCGCACCAGTTGCAGGCCGCGATTGCGGCAGGTACCCCCATCGTCCTGCCCATCGGGGTGATGGAATACCACGGCCAGCACTTGCCCGCTGGGGTGGACCTGCTGGCGGTTACCGAGGTGTTGGACAGGCTGGGAGATGCGATCATCACCCTGCCGCCCTTTGCCTATGGGGCGGCGTCCCATGCCGTGGCAGGCCCCGATGGCACCGGCACGCTGCACATTGATGCGGGCGCGCTTCTGCCCATGGCCGAGGGGCTGTTTACCGCGCTCTTGCGGGCAGGCTTTCGCAACATTCACGGCGTGATCCATCACCAGACCGAAGGATTTGATCAGGGCATGCCAACCGACCTTGCCTTTCGGCTGGCAGGGCGCAGCGCGATCATGCGGTTTGTGGAATCGACGCGCGGCCCCGGTTGGTGGGGCGACCGCGCCATGCAGGATTACTACGCCGATCAGGCCCGCGCGGCAGACCCGTTCAACTGGGTCCGCATCCACCCCCTGTTCCCCAAGGGCGCGGCCTTCCCCTTTGACCACGCAGGCAAAGGCGAGACATCGCTGATGCAGGCCCTTGCACCCGAAACCGTCGATATCGCCCGCATTCATGACGGCGGCCATTGGTATACCGAAGATGCCACGGGGGCCTCGCCGGGCCTTGGCGAGGCCGGGGTGCAGATCGCTCTTGCCCATCTGCGGCAGGTACTGGGCCTTTAAAGCTCGGGCAGGTTCACAACGCCCTTTTTCAGGATGAAACAGCCATAGGGGCCAGAGTCTGCCGTGCGGATGATGGCAAAGGCTTTCTTGGCAGCGTCATAGAACGCAAACCGCTCCAAGGGTTCGATCGTCACCGCGCGGCCTTCGGCACGGTCAACCACCGCCTGCATCCGCGCGAAAATCGGCACCACGCCATCGGGGTTGCCCACCACCTGCATCCGCGCCACCGGGGCAGGCACAAAGGTGTCCAGCGGCATCAGGGACAAGATCGCCGCCGCCCCCGTGGGAATATCGCAGCCCGCCATATCGATCAGCTTGCCATAGGTGGTCTGGGCCGCAATCGTTGCCGCCGGGTGGTTCACATCGCAGATCACCAGATCGTCGCCATGCCCCATCAGCATCAGCACATGCACAATCTCGGCTGACAGTCTCTGGTCGATGCCTTTCAGCACAGGTTAGCTCCCAAGTGTTAAGAACGGGTTAAGATGACCAACCCAAACCACTGATTTCAAACGGTTTCATAAATGTCCCACGCTGGGACATCACTTCACCGCCCCCGCCGCCATCCCCTTGATGATGTAGCGTTCCAGCACCACCCCGATCACGATCAACGGCAGGATCGCGGCCCAGGCCAGCGCCGCCATCGACCACCAGCTGATCCCTTGGCTTCCGGTCTGGCTGGCCACCATCACCGGCAAGGTATTGGAATGGGTCGAGGTCAGAAGCGCGGCAAAAAAGTATTCATTCCACGTCAGCACCAGCGACAGGATGAACGCCGCCACCATCCCCGGCAGGGCGATGGGCAGGATGATCGTCAGGAACGCCCCCCAGATCGACAACCCATCCACAAGTGCGGCCTCTTCCAACTCGGTCGGGATGGATGAGAACTGATCCCGCATGATCCAGATCACAATGGGCAGGACACTCAGCGTATACAGCAGGATCAACCCGATCCGTGTGTCCAGCAGCGCCAGTTCCTTGTAAAGCACCAGCATCGGCAGCGCCAGAACCACGGGCGGCAAGATCAGCTGCGACAGAAAGAAGAACGAAATATCGCTGTTCCGCATCCACGCAAACTTGTAGCTGAACCGGCTCAACCCATAGGCCGCCAAAGACCCCAGCACCACAGCCAGCACTGACGAGACCACCGACACGATGGCCGAATTGCTGAACCGTTTCAGAAACTCCGCCCGCACGGTACTTTCATCGCCCAGCGTGTCAGGAGACAGGCCCAGCGACTTCCACCCTAGCCATTTCGGCGTGAAATCGACCCATGGCACCATGTGCCCCTTCATCACGTCGGGGGCCATCTTGAAGCTGGTGGTCAGCGTCCAATAGATCGGGAACAGGCAGATCAGCGCCCACAGGATCAGCAGGGCGTAGATCGCCAGCCGCCCCGAAAACCGCTTGGCCCGAAACGCCCGATCTACGGGGCTGTCATGGAAAATCTGGGTGTCAGTCATGTTCTGGGCCTTGAAATGCGGTCTGCAAGTTTCATCAGCAATGTCATCGCGATGATGATGATCACCAGATAGACCATGGCCAAAAGCGTGCCGTAACCAACGTTCGACCTGTCACGGTATTCGCGGAAGATGAACGAGGTCACGGTATCCGTCGCCCCCCCGGGCCCGCCCGAGGTGACGGCGATCACGATATCGGCCAGCTTGAGCTTGAAGATGATGCGGATCAGGATCGCGGTGATCGATACTGGCAACATCAGTGGGAAAGTGACCTCCCAGAACGCGCGCCAGCCGTTGGCGCCGTCCACCTTGGCGGCCTCGTTCAACTCCTTCGGGATCGCCTGCAACCCCGCAAGGATCATGATCATCATGAAGGGAATGAAGGTCCAGGCATCCATCAGCATGATCGTCAGCTTGGCGATCCAAGGGCTGCCAAAGAACGACGGATCATCCCAGCCCAGGGCCCGACCCAGCCGCGCAATCGGGCCAAAGCGCGGTTCCAGCATCGATTTGCCAATCATCCAGCTGACGGCCACCGGCGACAGCATCAGCGGCAACAAGAAGGCCACGCGAAAGAACTTGCGCGCCCGGATCTCGGCATTCAGCGCAAGGGCAAGGCCAAAGGCGATGGCATATTCGACAAGGATCGCCAGCACATACCAGACCATGTTCAGCATGGCGTTCCAGTAGAACGGATCGGCCCACATCTGCCAGACGTTGTCCAACCCGTTGAATTGCCGGCCATCAGGGCTGGAAAGATTCCAGTCGGAGAAGGCGATGATAAGCCCGAACAGCAGCGGAAACACGGTCAAGGATATGACAAACAGCGCTGCCGGCAGCACGAACAGCGTGCGCTTGCCATGCTCGCCATGCATCAGGACCTGTCCCCAGCACAGGCAGATCGCCCATGTGACATAGGCATAAAGCGTGGGGCGCCAGTTTTCAAAACCGAAACCAGCAGAGCCGACGGCCTGCAGCGATTGCGCCGCTGCCACCGCAAGCATAATCGCGCCAGACCCCCAGATCATCACGCGGCCAAAGGTCTTTCGACCGGCCGAAATGCTGTCATTGGTGACAACGTGAAGAAGATCGCCTGAACTGCTCACAAAACTGGCCCCGGTGAGATAAGTGTAGGGTGCGTGATGTCACGCACCCTACGGTTGGTTTGGCAGGTGCGCGCCTTTGCGCACCTTGCGGTGTCACATCCCCAAGCTGGCCTTATACAGCGCAATCTGGCTGTCGCGGCCGATCTGGTCGGTGATCTTTTCCCAGGCTGCCGCAATCGCATCAGCGGTTTCCTGCGCCGATTTGTATTGGCCGGCATAGCCTTTGGCCAGTTCATCCTCGGCGACCGAGTAGTACTGGAAGATGCCGGGGATACGCGGTTCGATCGCGGCGTTGGGGTGGTTGTAGCTGTCGGCGTTCGAGCCGAGGTAATCCTCGACATAAGCGCGGTCGTAGCCTGCGGCCTCCCACTCGGCATAGTCGAAGTGCGAGTTCCGATAGGGCTGGAAGCCCGAAGGATAGGCCGCCGTCCACAGCGAAATATCCTTGCCGCCCAGATGGGCCGCTGCCGACCAAGCCGCCTTGCGCTTCTTCTCGTCACCCGACACGCGGTTGGTCACGTAGACGCCCCAACCGATATAGGCCATCAGTGGTGCTTCGTTTGCGGTTTCTTCCCATGCGCCTGCGACCGAGTTGTAGCGGCGGGTGGAGCCGGGGTTGATACCAAAGCCCACCACATCGCCCACGACCGAGGTGTCGGAGGTGCGTGCCGAAGAACCGATGTCGCCCCACCACATCAGCATCGAGCCGGTGCCGGCAAGGAACTGCGAGAAGCCGGTGGTGCCGGGGTCGGCGTTGATCTGGTCAGCCGGATAAGCGCCGGCTGCGATCAGGTCCATCACGTCCTGAATGGCCTGCACCCAGCCCGCGTTGTTGACGCGCGGCTTCATTGTATCCGGATCGAACAGCCAAGCGCGGTCGTCGGGATGCTTGACATAGGCCGTGGCCCGGTTGGCAAGGAAGTAGAAGCCAAAGCCGCCCCAGCCCTTGAGCGGGTCAAGATAGCCATGTGCGGGCAGGCCGGTCAGCGGGTCGGTCTGGCCGATGAGAGCCTTCGAGACTGCATTGACGTCTTGCCATGTCGCGGGAACGGTCGCCCCGCCGATGGCACCCTCGCCAAAGTAGTCCTTGCGATAGGCAAAGGTGTGGCAGTCGCCATCGATGGTGATGCGGTAGGACTTGCCGTCCCATGTGCCCACGGGGGGCTGCAGATAGCCCACAAGGTCGTCGGCTTCGATCTGGGTCTTGACCCAATCGGGCATCTCGTCCAGCAGGCCCTTGCCCGCGGTTTCGCCTTCGAAGGGGGCGCCCATTTCGATGATGTCGAAATCGACGGTGCCGGTGGCAATCGCCTGTTGCAGACGCGGGTTGTAGTCGGCCTGCGCAAGGTCGATCCAGTTGATCTTGGCGCCGGTATAGGTTTCCCATGGCTTCAAGAAGCCGCGGAACAGAAGGTTATGCAGGTTCTGGTTGTTCAGACCCATAAAGGTCAGCTCAACCCCGGCAAACTCGCCCTCAGCCACGTTGGCCTTGGTGGCTCCAAGGCAGAGCTCGCCCACCTTTTGCCAATCGGCATCCGTCGGGCTGCCATTACCAACACCCGGAATCGCAAGAATCTGCGCGCGCACGGAATCTTGTGCCATTGCGGCGCCAAAGCCCATTGCCTTTGGCATCATCCCCATGGCGCCCAAAGCGACCGTGCCCTGCAGCATACGGCGACGGCTTAGCGTGGCGCGCGACATCGCCTCGTAGTGATCGACCTTCAAGATAGCTCCTCCCTTGGAACATGCCCGGACCGGGTTTCCCGATGCGGGTCTGGTGTCTGTGTGTCTTGTTAGTGGAACCGCCACCCTGCGGCCGTCTCTTGTCTGTCCGCAGACCGAACAGGTTCAATCGGGGGTCTCCCACACCCCGGTTTGGCAGCCTCCCTGGTGGCAGCTTCGCAAGGCGGCAAGCCCCTGTCAAGATTCTAACATGTTAGTATGGTCAGCGGGTGGACAGACTGACCATGACTGGGATAGAAAATTCGCAGGGGTTCAAGGGAGACAAGCGTTTGGCCGAAGTGACGATCCGCGCGTTGCGCAAGACCTATGGCGGCCTGCAAGTCATCCACGGGCTTGATCTGGATATTCCGGATGGGGCCTTTGTGGTGCTGGTCGGACCATCGGGTTGCGGCAAATCCACCCTGTTGCGGATGATCGCGGGGCTGGAGGAAGTGACCGGCGGCGACGTGAGGATCGGAGAGCGGCGGGTCAACAATCTGCCGCCGTCGGAACGTGACATCGCCATGGTGTTCCAGAACTATGCGCTTTACCCGCACAAGACCGTGGCGGCCAACATGGGCTTTGCGCTGAAAATGCGCGGCATGGATCAGGCCGCCATCCGCAAAAAGGTGGAACATGCCGCCGGAATTCTGGGCCTGACGCCCTATCTTGACCGCTATCCACGCGCGCTGTCGGGTGGGCAGCGTCAACGGGTGGCGATGGGCCGCGCCATCGTGCGCGACCCGCAGGTGTTCCTGTTTGACGAGCCGCTGTCGAACCTTGACGCCAAGCTGCGCGTGCAGATGCGGACCGAGATCAAGGAACTGCACCAGCGCCTGAAAACCACCACGGTTTACGTCACCCACGACCAGATCGAGGCGATGACCATGGCCGACAAGATCGTGGTCATGCAGGGCGGCCGGATCGAACAGGTCGGTGCGCCGCTGGAGCTTTATGACCGGCCCGCAAATGCCTTTGTCGCGGCCTTTATCGGCAGCCCTTCGATGAACCTGCTGGAAGGGCGTGTCTCGGGCGGCAATGTCGAGGTGGCCGGTGCACGCTTGCCGCTGCCGGCTGGCGTTTCGGTCGATGAGGGGCGTGAAGTGATCTATGGCATCCGCCCCGAACATCTGCAGGAGGCGGCCGAGGGGCTGAACGGCACTGTTGCGGTGATCGAACCGACCGGGTCGGAAACCCATGTGGTCTTGCGCCTTGCCGGGCGCGAAATCACGGCCGTGTTCCGCAATCGGGTGGCATTTGGTCCCGGCGCAACAATCACTCTTGCGCCGGATGCCGCCACGTCGCACCTTTTCGACAAGGCGACAGGCCAACGTATCTGAGGGGGGACGTCCATGCTGAAAGGGATCGACCATCGGCTGAATGCCGAGGTTTTGGGGTGTTTGCGGGCGATGGGGCACGGCGATGTGCTGATCATTTCCGACACCAACTTTCCGGCCGATTCTGTGGCGCGCGCCACCGTGACGGGGCAATTGCTGCGCATGGAAAACCTGACTGCCGCACAGGCGGTGCAGGCGGTGCTGACGGTTCTACCGCTGGATACCTTTGTCGATGATTTCGCGGGCCGGATGGAGATTGTCGGCGATGCCACGTCCATTCCCCCGGTTCAGGTCGAAGTGCAGGCCGAAATTGACGCGGCTGAGGGCCGTCACCGCCCGATGATCTCGATCGAGCGGTTTGCGTTCTATGACGTTGCCCGCAGCGCCTATGCCGTGATCCAAACGGGTGAGCGGCGGTTCTATGGCTGCTTCATGCTCCGCAAGGGCGTGATCCCGCCCGAGGCATGAGCATGAAACCCATTGTCATCCTTGGAATTTTTGTTGCCGACACCGCCTATCGCGCCGAACGCCAGCCCAAGATGGGGGAAACCATCCTTGGCACCTCTTTCGTGCTGGGGCCGGGCGGCAAAGGGTCGAACCAATCCGTCGCCGCCGCAATGGCAGGGGGACGCGTTCATTTCATCACCCGTCTGGGGGCCGATGCCTTTGCCGAAATCGCGCAGGCGACCTGGGCCAAGGCGGGTGTGGTGCCAGAAATCAAGGTGGACCACGAAAGCTATACCGGGGCGGCCTATATCTTTATCGAGAACGCCACCGGCAACAACGCCATCATCGTGTCCCCGGGTGCCGCAGGCCGGGTTTCCGCGCAGGATGTGGAGGACAAGGCTGAACTGATCCAGTCCGCCGCGATTTTTGTCACGCAGTTGGAACAGCCGATCCTTGCCGCACAGCGAGCCCTTGAAATTGCCCGCGCGGCGGGTGTGACCACCATCCTGAACCCTGCGCCGGCCGCGAGCCTGCCCGACGCGATGCTGGCACTGTGCGATTACGTCACGCCCAATGAATCCGAAGCCGAGGCGCTGACCGGGTTGCCCGTTACCTCGGTGGCCGAGGCCAAAGCCGCAGCCGCCGCCCTGCTGGCCAAAGGCGTGGGCGCTGTGGTCATCACCTTGGGTGACAAGGGCGCGCTGTACCATGATGCCCAGCAGACGGTGCATGTTCCGGTGGTTTCGGCAGGCCCTGTTGTGGAAACCACTGGCGCGGGCGATGCGTTCAACGGCGGCTTTGCCGTGGCACTGGCCGAAGGTCGCAACGTGATTGATGCGGTGCGTTTTGGTTGCGCCACGGCTGGCATTTCCGTCACCCGCCCCGGCACTGCCCCTGCAATGCCAGCCCGCGCCGAGATTGACGCGCTACTGGCCCGCTAGACCGCGCAACGGGTTGAGGCAGCAAAGGCAGGCCCGCCGCGCCCTTGACCCGATCCGCAACCCTTTCGTGCGGCCAGTTGCGCCTGTTAGACAACCAGCCGCACGACAGGCTCACCCGTTTCAAAGGCCGCGGGCGCTGCATCACATCAAGGATAGACAGGGCAGGATTTCACCGGGCATCAGCGTTGTTGCACAACTTTGTCTGGCTTGGATTCACGTCGTGAATCCATGCGGTCAGACCGGCCGGATGCAGAAGCCATCACCCGCCATCTCCCGCGTGACGAACTGTTCCATCGACACCGCTCCGCTTCGCAAGGGCGGCTCTTTGCGGATCCGTTGCCCGGTAACACAGGCTGGCATGTGTGAAAGGGTGGATGGGCACGGAGATGACGCGGCGCACGCCGCCTGATGGCGATACAGGTTGCCCTGGGGTGGTCCCGGATGCCGATATCCAGGTCTGTTTGACCATCAGGGTTCCGTTCAAGTTGCCAGTCAGGCAAACGAAAGGCATGGTTGCCGTTCGCCACAAAGGGAAAGAAGCAGACCACCCCGCACTTAACCCCAAGATGGACCGAATTCCTTAATCAGAGGTGGCTTACCTCTCAGTAAAAAAGCCGGCTCACGTCTGGGCGAAAATCAACATCGCGCAGGCACACGTGGGTCCCCCAGAAAGACAAACACCACTCCCGCCTTGTCTGGCACTGGCCCCTTCAGGTCATCAACGAGTATTACTGGCCGGCGCTCTGCCCGACTGGCTGACCCACCTTATCCACATCATGGAGGCGAACGGCCACAGCTTTTGGCCCGACCAGAGCCGCGCCCGCAACGCCCAACTGAACCCCTCATCACCCGTCACTCAAATGGCCCTGCCGGCCAATGTGCCATGGCACGCGCCAGCTATGCTGCGAGCACCCACGCTTTGGCGTTTGGCATACCGCCACGGACTTGTTTTTGCGACAGTCTGTGTCCGGTTTTGTCTCCGTCTTCTGGACCTGCACCGGTTCTGCTCTGGTCAGATGCTCCTGTTGGGCGGCCCTTCGTTCGCAGGCCATGGGTGATTTCCAGCCGAGGACCGAGTGTTTGCGGTGCGGGTTGTAGAAGCCCTTGATCTATTCCCTTGCCCGGCAATGGTTTGCCAACAAACCATGCGAGGGGCAGTCCGTGTGGTGAACGCAGCTTGGTGGCGGCCTGCGAATGGCCATGTTCAGCGCGCAAGACCAGACCCTGCTTCATGCGGTTGCTGAGCGGCCGGCCAACGACGGTGCTAGCACCGCCGTCAGGCCACTTGTGGTTCGGCCTGCTCTCGGTAGGGTCCTGCTGCGGGAGATTCAGACCAATGTTGACGGCGGGGTCGCTCTCGGTTTTGCGCTTGAACTTCCAGCTACGGATGATCTGGATGCCGTTCTGGCGCAGTTAGACAGGTTCTGAAAACGATACGGCGGAGGAAACGCGACTGGGGGCGAACCTTCTCTTGTGGATGCCGCTCTCATTTGCAAGGAATTTCTGAACCTTAGGCATGTGATCGAGTGCGGACTCTTGTCAGGCCTGTTCGTGCGGCCTAATAGATGCCGCTGGCCGAGATGGTGATGCGCGGACCGGGGCCAGATCTCTGAGAGCGAGTTCGAGGCTTGGAGAAGGTTTCTGGTTTACCCAACCCGGATCATGTCGATCATTTGCCCATGCAGTTCATGTCTTCCTCACAACTTGGTGGTCCGGTTCGAACCGTGCTGCCGGGTCAGGCAGCGTTTCCGATCTCCAGACCGCGATAGTCTTCGCTGCGCGTCAGCATCGCCCAGATGCCACGCGCCATCTTGTTGGCCAGCGCCGAGGCGGCCCACATCGGCGGCTTGCGTTCCAGCATGCGCGCCAGCCAGGGATTGCTCGGTGCGCCATGGCGCAGCGCCCAGTGGATCACGGCCATCGCGCCGGTGATCAGCAGGCTGCGGATATCGCGCTGGCCCATCTTCGAGGTTTTCCCGAGCTTCTGCTTGCGGCCGGTCGAGGCCTGTCGCGGCACAAGCCCCAGCCAGGCCGCGAAGTCGCGACCGCGTTTGAACTGTTCCATCGGCGGCGCAAAGGTCTCGACAGCCAGGGCGCTGATCGGACCCTCGCCCGGCCAATCGCTGGGAAAACGATCCCCCGGATCGTTTTCTGGCCCGGCTCATCTCTGCAGGCGGGATGTCTCTTCTTCCCTCGCGATCGCGTCGATCCTCTTTTTCATGGCATTGATCCGGCCAGTCAGTTGCAAGACCTGATCCATCAACTCGCGACAGATTTCCCGGGCGAGCGGTCGCAAATCCGAACTCTGGTCCTCTAGGACGGCACTTAGACGCGGGAGGTAGCCGATCCCCTCCGGCGCGATGAAGCCGAACTCGAACAGGTGCGACCGCAGCGCGTTGACCGCTTCAGTGCGCTGCTTCACGAACTGCTCGCGGGCGCGGAACAGGATGGACCACGCCTGCTGG
This sequence comes from Rhodobacter sp., assembly GCA_027484145.1. GTDB lineage: Bacteria > Pseudomonadota > Alphaproteobacteria > Rhodobacterales > Rhodobacteraceae > Pseudotabrizicola. The sequence continues at coordinate 17,410 of JAIXUH010000023.1, read as the reverse complement.
TTCCCGATATTCGGCTCGACATAGCGCATGGTCGGGCGCAGTGCCGCTTCCACGATCGCCTCCGCATCTGCAGCATCGTTCTTCTGCCGCTTGATGAACGGTTTGACGTAGCGCGGTGCGATCAGTCTGACCTCGTGGGCGACCCGCTCCAATTCCCGTGCCCAGTGATGCGCGCCACCGCAAGCCTCCATCACCACGAGGCACTGCGGATGGTCCGCCATGAAGCGCTGGAACTGCGGACGCGACAGCTTCTCGCGGAAGAGAACCGTCCCGTCTGCCGCAGCGCCATGCAGCTGGAACACGTTCTTTGCCAGATCGACCCCGATGATGCAAACTTCCTTCATGGATGCCCTCTCGTTTCCCTTGTGACTTCAGCATCACAAGCTTGGCGCATTGTGACGCCGTTGGGGAGAGAGCGGCATCACCCCATCTCTACCGTAAGGAATTGATTTGATTTGCTTTAGGTGACGCAAGGGAGAGCGGCTGTCTGTAGCGCGTGGTCCATTGGAGGTCTCACTGGCCATTGGGATTTGCTTGTCGCAATGCCATTCACTGAGCGCGGCTGGCAAGCGTGCGCGCAATCTCGGCTGCACGGCACACACCGGGCCATCGACACAAGGGGAGAACGTAACGGTTGGTACATGCCAAAAGGATTGATTGTCACCGCATATCACTTGACACCGCGCGACCAATCGGTGCACATTCAGGCTGTGCACCGAAGCACGTGAAAATCCATGCAGCGCAGCAGAACAATGGTTCAGTTGCGGTTTTTGCTGTCCTGATGTTCTGCTTTGCTTGAACAACAGGGGCTCCGCAATGAAAAAACTATTCGTGGCTGCCAGTCTCGCGATCTTCGCGGGCGGCAGTGCTCTTGCCGAAACGAAGATCGGCGCGATCTTCGACTTGACTGGCGGGTTGAACATCTATGGCATCCAGCAAAACAACGCGCTTGAACTGGCGGTGGAGCAGATCAACGCCGCAGGTGGCGTGCTGGGTGAGCCGATCAGCGTGGTCAGCTATGATGCCCAATCGGAACTGACCAAATACACGCAGTTCACCACCACGGCGATCTTGCGGGACGATGTCGATGCCCTGTTTGCGGGCCTGACCTCCTCCTCGCGTGAGGCGATCCGGCCGATCGTTCAGGCCAATAACGTGCTCTACTTCTACCCTTCGCTCTACGAGGGCGGAGCATGCGATAAGCAGACCTTCGTGACCGGCTCTTCTGCCTCGCAGCAGCTTGACGTGCTAATCGAATGGGCGATCCAGAAATATGGGCCGAAGATCTACATCATGGCGCCGGACTACAACTTTGGCACCATTTCCGCGCACTGGGTCCATGAATACGCCAAGCAGTATGGCGGCGAAGTGGTGGGCGAGGATTTCCTTGCGCTGACCGTGACCGACTACGCCCCGACGATCCAAAAGATCCAGCAGTCCGCACCCGATTTCGTGGTTGCCCTGCCCGTTGGTGCCAACCAGACCGGGTTCCTTGAGCAATTCGCGGCGGCGGGCCTGAAAGAAGCCATCGGCGTCGTCTCGACCAACTATGGCTCGGGCAACCAGCAGGTTGTCGTTTCGCCTGCGGCGGGTGAAGGGCTGATCGCCAGCCAGGGCTATTTCCAGGTGGTCGACAACTCGGCCAACGCAGCCTTTGTGGCGGCCTGGGCGGCGAAGTATGGCTCATCTGAGCCCATCGTCTCGGTTGCCGTCGATACCTGGAACGCCGTGCACCTCTGGGCGGCGGCGGCGAACAAGGCGGGTAGCACCGACATCGCGGCTGTCACGGCGGCACTGGAAAGCGGCCTCACCTTTGAGGCGCCCAACGGCACCGTGACATTCGAGCCGGGGTCGCACCACCTGCGCCAGAACATCTACATCGTCGAGGGCGATGCGAACCACAGCTTCAATGTCGTCGAGACCTTCGAGGGCGTGGCCCCCGCCTACGAAAACGCGATGTGCGACCTGATCAAGGACCCCGCGATCGCGACGCAGTTCACGCCGGAAGGCATGTGACCGAACCCACACGCCCGGGCCAGTCCGGGCGTGCCCCACCCTTGCCTCAGGGAGCCTGCCATGGAAGCCGATTTTCTGGCGACAGTGCTGCTGTCGTCACTGTCCAGCGCCTCGATCCTTCTGATCGCCACCATCGGCCTCGCCGTCGTCTTCGGCCTGATGGGCGTCATCAATCTGGCGCATGGCGAGTTTCTGATGATCGGGGCCTACACGGCGCTGACCGCCACGCAGGCAGGCGTGCCCTATCTTCTGTCGATCCCGATTGCCGTGGCGGTGACCATGGCCATCGGCGCGCTGGTCGAGGTGCTGATCATCAGCCGCCTTTACGGGCGGATCTTCGACACGATGCTCGCGACTTGGGGTATCAGCATCGCCTTCTACCAACTGGCAGTTCTGACCTTCGGCACCGTGTCGCCCGGCATCGGCATGCCGCAGATCAGCGTGCAGATTGGGGACTATTCGCTCGCTCTCTACCCGCTCTTGATGAATGTGGTGGCACTTCTGATGCTGGGCTTTGTCTATCTGCTGATGACGCGCAGCGTCTATGGCATGAAGGCCCGCGCCTCGATTCAGGTGCCCGAAATGGCGCGGGCCATCGGCATATCCTCGTCCAGGGTCAACACTCTGACTTTCGCGCTTGGCTGCGGGCTTGCCGGGTTTGCGGGTGCCGTCCTCTTGCCCATCGTGCCGGCCACGCCGTCGATGGGGTTTGCCTTCGTGATCAAGGCCTTCCTGACCGTTGTGGTCGCGGGACCGGTGACCCTGACCGGCAGCGCCTTGGCCGCGATCGGCCTTGGCGGCGGGGCTTCGGTGACAGCCAGCTTCCTTACCTCGGTCGCAGGCGATGCCTTCTTCTTCATCGTAACGGCGCTTCTTTTGTGGCGCTTCCCGCTTGGCATCTCCGCCCGTTGGCGGCGGAAACTGTGAGGCCGTAGACATGACCCTTTCCCAGCGCCTCTATCGCGCCTCTGCCTGGGCTTTCCCCGCGATTGCTGTCGCCGTCGCCCTGATCCTGTCCTTCCTGATCGACCCTTACCTCGCCTTCCTCGGCGCCTCCTGGGTGATCTTCGGCCTTCTGGGCCTCAGCCTTGACATCGTCTGGGGGCGGGGCGGGTTTCTCAGCCTTGGCCAGACTGCGTTCTTCGGGCTTGGGGGGTATCTCGGCGCGATTGCCGCCGTGAACCTTGGACCCCTTATCGGCAATACACTTCTGCCGACGCTGCCGATTGCCGCCCTGATCGGCGGGCTTTGCGCCGGGGTGCTGGGCTCGCTTATCTTCTTCGCGCGGATGGGGCCGCTGCAGGCGACCATCCTGTCCTACACCTTCACGCTGCTTCTCTGGTCGGTCACCCAGTCGTTGAAGTTCACCGTCGGCGCGGCGGTTGTGGGGGGCGACAACGGGATGTCGGGCATCCCCGGCATGGTGATAGGCTTTGGCGAGGGTGCAAGGCCGCTGGCCCCGAACGGGGTATTCGCGGTCTGCGTCATCGTCGCGGCGCTGGCCTATTTCGCAACTCTTGCCTTGATGCGCAGCACCTTTGGACGGGTGGTGGACTGCATCCGTCTGGATATCCAGAAGACCGAGCTTCTGGGCCATGACGTCCGACGTGTGCAGGTGGCCAACATGGCCTGGGCTGGGGCTGTCGCAGGCCTTGCCGGGGGACTGTTTGCGCTGTGGTCGAATTACCTGAACCCGTCGCTCTTTTCGGTGCAAGAGGCGCTGTTGCCGCCGATTTATGTGCTGGTTGGTGGTCTCGGCACGCTTGCCGGGCCGTTTGTCGGCGCGCTGGCGATCGGCGGTCTGTCCTTCTGGCTGGGTGGAGGGGCGGCAGGCGGGCAGACCACGCTGATCCTGGGGGTCGTGCTGGTGCTGCTGGTGCTGTTCCTGCGCAACGGCATCCTTGGTGCGCTGGACCAGTTGTGGCGCCGCTTTCTGCCGGACCCCAATGCCGCCGCCCGCGACGCGGGCGAGGTCAGGATCAACGTGAACGATCTGGACCTGATCCTTCGCGAGGCCGAAGCGCAAGTTGGCCCCGCAAAACCAATGGCGACGGATCAGGCCTTCAAACAGTTCGGTGGGGTGATCCCGGTCAACAAGGTCAGCCGCAGCTTTGTGCCCGGGCGGCCGATGGCGCTGATCGGGCCGAACGGGGCGGGCAAAAGCTCGTACCTCAAGACCTGCGTCGGGGTCTATCAGCCCGAGGGTGGCCAGGTGACCATCGGCGACACCGATGTAACCCATGCGCCGATCTTTTGCCGCGTGCGCCTTGGCATGGGCGTGAAGAACCAAAAGCCGCAAGTTTTCGGCGCGCTGAGTGTTTATGACAACCTTTGGACGGCAGCCTACGCCCGCACCCGCGACAAGGCGAAGGCCTCTGATGTCGCGGGCCGGATCCTGGCCATGCTGGGCATGACTGCCCAATCCGGGGTTGAGGCGCAGGCGCTGTCGCATGGCCAGCAGCAGTGGCTCGATATCGGCATGGTGCTGTGCGTTGCTCCCCGCGTGGTTCTTCTGGATGAGCCCGCCGCCGGGATGACCAACAAGGAGACGCGCGAGTTGTCTCTGCTGGTTCGCACGTTGGCACGGCACACGACGGTGGTTGTGGTCGAACATGACATGGAATTCGTCCGAACCCTAGAAGGCCATGTCACCGTCCTGCATCAAGGCGAGGTCTTTGCCGAAGGCGATATCGACAGCCTCCGCGCCGATGAGCGGGTCCTGGACATCTATCTGGGGAGACGCCAGCATGTTTAAACTGGTGGGGGCCACGGGCGGCTACGGCAAGACGACGATCATTCGGGACGTCAGCCTTGAGGTCAGGCACGGCGAGGTGGTGGCGCTTTTGGGCCGCAACGGCGTTGGCAAGTCCACGCTGATGCGGTTCGCCAGTGGTAGCATTCCGGCCATGGCCGGGCATGTGGAGATTGACGGCAAGGTGGCACCAACAGCGCCCGAGAAGCGCGCACGGCTTGGCCTTGGCTATGTGCCGCAGGGCCGCTTTGTGTTTCCGCGCATGACCGTGGCGGAAAACATCGCGGTGGCCGCAGCGGCAACAGGGCATGACCATAAGGCCGCTGTCGCGGCGGCGCTGGCGGATTTTCCGATGCTGAAGCCAAAGCTGGATGATCTGGCCGGGGGGCTTTCGGGCGGGCAGCAGCAGGTTTTGGCGCTGGCCCGGGCCTTGGCCACGCAGCCCCGCATCCTGCTGCTGGATGAACCGACCGAGGGCGTACAGCCCTCGATCATCGACGAGATGGCGGGCATCCTGAAACGCATCAACACCGAGCGCGGCATCGCCATTCTGGTGGCCGAGCAGGACCTCGACTTCTGCCTGTCCATCGCTGGGCGGGCCTATGTGATGGAAAAGGGCCGTATTCGGATGGAAGTTGACCGCGACACCCTGCGCGCCGACACGGCATTGCAGCAAGATTTGCTGGGGGTGTGACGATGCAGGCCCCCCCTTTGACGCGCGAGCAACAGGCGATGATCGATGCCACCCTGGCCCGCATCCGAGGCGCGCTGGCGGGCGCGCCGACCCAACCCGCGCCAGAGCCTGCGCATCTTTTTCAGCCCATCGTCCTGTTCCCTGCCGAGGTCTGCAATGCGCCGAAAGACTGATCGCATGATCGACCAGATCGCAGCACTCGGTCGCGGCGACACCTCTGCACGTGGTCTGGCCGAGACGGCGCTGGCCCAAGCGCAAACGCTTTGCGAGCTGAATGCCTTTGTCGCCTTGGACCCCGACAAGGTGCTGGCCGCCGCAGATGCCTCGGACGGAAGGCGCAGGGCTGGCTTCACGCTCGGCCCGCTGGACGGTATTCCGATTGCGGTGAAGGACAATTTCCTGACCAAGGACTATCCAACGACGGCCTGTTCTGATGCTTTGCCACTGGAACCCACAGACGTGGATGCAACCCTGGTTGCGCGCCTTCGCGAGGGCGGCGCGGTGATCTTCGGCAAGACCAACATGCACGAATGGGCCTACGGGGCCACCAACACGACGTCGCGTTTCGGCCCGACCCGCAACCCCTGCAATCCGGGGCACATCACTGGCGGCAGCAGCGGTGGGTCGGCGGCGGCCGTTGCAGGCGGGATCGTGACGGCAGCGCTTGGCAGCGATACCGGCGGGTCCATCCGCATTCCGGCATCTGCCTGCGGCATCTACGGCTTCAAGCCGACCTATGGCCGCGCCTCGCGCCATGGTGTCCTGCCGCTCAGCTGGTCGCTGGATGCGCCCGGTCCGCTGGCCGCCTCGCTCGATGACATCGCGGTTCTTCTGTCTTGCCTCATGGGTGAGGACGCAGGCTATGCAGCGACCCGGGGCAGTCACCCGTTTCAGCCCGTGGCGGCGCTTTCGCGCAAGGCCCGGCTAGTGAGCCTGACCGGCCCCGGTCTTGAGCGCAGCGACGAGGTGGATGCCGCCGTGACCGCCGCCCTGCAACGCGCACAAGGCTGCACGGTTGAAACCCGCGCGCTTCCCGGCATGCGGCGCTTTTTCGGCGCGTGGGAGACCATCCTGCACTGCGAGGCAACCGCCTATCACCAGCCGCGCCTTGCCACAGCAGCCGGTTTTTCCCCGGTCACCCGCGCCCATCTGGAAGCCGGGCAGTACCTGACCGCACAAGAGCTTTTGCGCGCCCAGCAGGTCCGCGCCGAATTCTGCGCGCTGCTCGCCTCGGGCCTTGGCGATTGGGACGCGCTTGTTCTGCCAACGCTCCCGGTCCCGGCCCCCGCAATGGGCGTCGACTGGCAAGAGTTCGGCGGTCGGCGTGTGTCAACGCAGGACAGCATGACCTGGTTCTGCTGGCTGGGGAACCTCGCCGGCCTGCCCGCCGTGACCTTGCCCTGCGGGCTGTCCTCCACCGGGCTGCCGATCGGGCTCATGCTGATGGGACGGCCGGGGCAAGACGAACGGCTTTTGCAGATCGCGAAATTCATCGATACTGCGGTCAATCAGACGGAGTGATACCCTTGGCGGATAGGCCCTTCAGCTTTGGCGTGCTCTTGTCGCAGTCGGGCGTGATGGACGTGTCCGAGACAGCCCACCTGCGCGGTATCCTCGTGGCCTGCGAAGAGATCAACGCCAAAGGTGGCATCGACGGGCACCCCCTTTCCCCGATCATCGTCGATCCCAAGGGCGACGACCGGAGGTATGCCGAACTCGCGGCCGAGCTTCTCTTGCGGGAAAAGGTGAATGTGATCTTCGGATGCTGCCTGTCGTCCAGCCGCAAGGTCGTACTCCCGGTGGTGGAGCGGTTCAACGGCGTGCTCTTCTACCCTTCCGTCTACGAGGGCTTCGAATATTCGCCAAACGTCATCTATGGCGGAGCGGTGCCTAACCAACTGGTCGTGCCGCTTTTGGAATACCTTTACACGCGTCATGGCCGCCGGATCGCACTGGTCGGCTCGGACACGCTTTATGCGCGTGAAATCAACCGGATCGTGAAGGAGTTCCTGTTCGAAAGCAGCGGCACCTCGGTCAGCGAGCAATACCTGTCCCTGTCCTCGACGCCCGAAGACTTCGGCGTTGCAGCCCGCAAGGTTGCGGAGCTGAAGCCGGATGCGATCCTGTCCACGGTGGTCGGGCAGCACAGCATCGCCCTTTATGAGGCCTATGCCACGGCCTGCCCACAGCACAAGCGCGCGCCCATCGCTTCCCTGACCACGACCGAGGCCGAACTGGCGCTCATGTCGCCTGCCGCCCGGGTCGGGCATCTGGCTGTTTCCCCCTATTTCAGCAGCATCGACACGCCGGGCAATGCCGCGTTCACCGATCTTTATCACCGCTTCCACAAGACGGGATCACCCGGGGTTTACGCGCAGGTAGCCTATGCCCTGGTCCACTTCTACGCCAACGCCCTGCGAACGGCGGGGCGCGGCGATACCGAAAGCCTTCTGGCGGCGCTGTCAGGTGCGGTCTTCAACGCGCCCGGCGGTGATCTGAGCATTGACGCCGAAACGAACCACGTTTCCGTTCGTCCGCTGATCGGGAAGGCGGATGCAGAGGGGCAATATGCCGTTGTCTGGCGCTCTCCCATGGTGATCCGCGCTGATCCCTATCTCATAGCTTACGACCGTTCGGTCGGCGCGATGTCTGGATGACCGGCGCGGATCACTCCTCAAGCACGGGCTTCATCCGGCGCCTGCGTCGGGCAAGGATGCTGATCCTTCACCCCGAGGATCAGGATCGCAAGGTTCTGTTCGACCAGTTGCGCCGCATCGGCTGCCAGACCGAATGCCTGTGGCCGCCCCCGAACAAGCTGGCTGAGGAGTACGACGTTGTCTTCTTCCTGCTCAGCGGGCTGGATGATGGCCAGTCCGTTGCCTGGATGGCCGAGGGCAGCGCGGCCGCCCATATCGCCATCATCGCCTATGAAACGCCTGACATCCTGGAAGAAATCAGCCGGCGGCACGTGCACGGGATCTTGTCCAAGCCCTTGCGCATCTTCGGGGTGCTGGCGGCCATCACCACGGCGCTTGGCATGGCGCAGCGCGAAGGCAGGCTGAAGCAAAGGATCCGGACGCTCGACGACACCTTGCGCGCTCGGAGGCAGGTGGAGCAGGCGGTCCGCATCCTGTCGCGCGAACGCGGGATCCCGGAAGAAGAGGCCTATGTCCGCATCCGGGAAAAGTCAATGAAGTCGCAGACGCCAATCGCGGAGATCGCCGAGGCAATCATCGCGGCAAGCGGATTGTGAGAAATCTTCAATAATCCGACTTTTCGTAGACCCTCGAGCCTCCCGAGGCGACCGCCGCCGCGCCCCCATCGTTGAGAATAGTCGTGGCCGCAAGAACTGCATTTTGGTTGGAAAGTTGGCGATGGTCTCTCGCTCGAACACCGAACGATTGACCTCGCTCACCACCCGTACCCAAACCGAGTTGCCATTGGGCAGCACCGCGATGCAGCGGGCCAGCACACCACCTGTCGCGTTGGCCCACCCTTCCGGTCATCGCCGGCGGGCCAATGCCGCCCTTCGCGACCGGCTGCCAACGGGTGTGCGGGCCGCGCTGGAAGCCGCTGCCGTTGCTGGCGGAGAGCGGCGGCAATACCCCTGTTGTGGTGCATTGCTGACGCGAAGACTGTCGAGGGGGTCAAAACTGACGACGGGCAGCCGGTTCCTTCGGACTGATGGCTCGTCCGGTACTGATCTGGAACCCGCCTTTTCGCAGGTCTGGTGGCACGCCAGTGGCGGCGGGGTCATGCTGTAGGTTGACCGAAACGCCAACTTTCGGCTTGACGCTACCGTCCTTGCCTTGCCCTTGACGGCCTGACCACCTTTGCCGCCAGCGATCCGACCGAAGGCACCCATGGCGCGCTGAATAGTGACGCCATGGCCGACACCCTTGTCGGCAGCAATGACAATGACACGCTGACAGGGGGCTTGATCCTGACCAAATGAGGGGCGGCACAGGCGATCACCGGCAATGCGGCGGGAAACGTGCTGTCGGATGGCGGGGGCAGCGGGGCCGACATATTGACCGGGTTGGCAGTCAGTGAACGGCAACGCCGCCGCAAACGTGCTGAATGGGCTGGGCGAAAACGACACGATGACCGGTGGAGGCGGAACGGACACATTCGTGTTCGGCGCTGCGCTTGGGTCTGGCATCGTCGATACCATCGCCGATTTCAATGTGGCCGCCGACACGATCAAGCTCGAAAATCTGATCTTTAGCGGTATTGCCAATGGCACCCTGACGGTTGCAGCTTTCTAGTCAAACACCACCGGCCTTGCAGTCGATGCATCTGACCGCTTCATCCATGATAGCGACACAGGCAACCTGTTCTTTGACGCCGATGAAACCGGTGCAATTGCTGGCGTGCAGTTCGCAGTGGTCACCCCCAGGCTCGGCATGATGCAGGCTGACGCTCTGGTGGCGTGACCCGCTTGTATGCCAGCGGCTGCTCGTGGACATCGCGATGGGGCCCCAGTCGCCCGGTCGCATACACCTCTGCCACATCTCCCCAGTTCACATCTGCCGTGGTTCGCGGCGCAGCTGTGCACGTTACAAACGGCAGAGGTGTAGGATCAAGTTATTGATAACGAACGGCTCAATCGGGAATTCGCCACTTGGCAGAAGGTTCCCAGTCTGCCTCCGGTGCGCCTTCGGTTGCTGAAGCCAAGGTCCGAGCGCAGGTATGCGGCCACGCAACTGACATTCACTCCGGCACTGCTTTGGAGCTTCCGGGTGTCAGACTCAAGATTCCGGATCGTACATGATTTCGCGGACCTCCTGCGGGCATCGGCACGCCTTTGCAATTCGAGCCGCCCAAGTCAGTGCATCGTCCCGAGACCCTGTCTCGATGATCGAGAACCCGCCAACAACCGCCTTTATCTCTGGCACCGGCCCGGCTGTCATGCTTCCGTCCGTTGCAACAACGCAGGATTGCTGACGCATAATCCCACATCCGAAAATCCATACCCCTGCGGCTTTCGCATCGCGAACAACCGCGCGCGAATCCTCGCCAACCATAGGCATCTCATCCTCGGGAATGTGATTCATTGCGCCATCATCGAACGATATCAAGTATCTGGGCATTTCTACGCGTCCTTTCTTCAGCGGCATAGTCAAGGACTACGCTTAGCCTAATCTGACAAACCGAAACTAAGTCGGCGCGTGTTCCAGATAGCTCGCCAAGCTGGCCAGAGATCCGTTGTTGCCTGAACGGGTATTCTCAATCATTGCGTCCCCGACAAAGGATGTCACTTGCACAGTGATTTTCACACGCGTGCCGGGGGCTTCGTCAAAGAACTCAACCGTGTTGACGTTTGCGGCGAGGAGGTTGGTGCCTTCATGAACGGTATCGGTCGTCACAATACACTGCTGCTGCTCAATAAAGGCATAGGTCGACTCTACGCGAAAGCGCGGATCATCTTTGGCACCGCAACGGGCCACATCGTGGCCACCGACGCGAAAGTCCGTCTGGTCATAGATGAAAACGGCTGTGTCGGAGGGTGCTGCCCACCTTGCGCGTTCACCAGCATCTGCATAGGCGGCAAAAGCGCGTGCAGTCGGCACGTTGATCTTTCGCTCGACAACGACCGTGCCGTGGTGAACGCGATTCTGGGTCATTGCAATGGCTCCAATCTGCTTGCTTTTTGCCTACAGTTGAACGTTACCGATACTGCTGCTAAAAAGCAAGCAGTCAATCAAGAGGCATAAGCGTTGACCAAGACTTCTAGATCGGGCTGTCCGATCAACCTGACGCTGGAGATGATTGGCGACAACTGGAGCCTGATCGTGGTCCGCGACATCATGTTCGGGGGGCGGCGTCATTACCGCGACCTTTTGAACAAGTCCGAAGAGGGGATCGCGTCGAACATTCTGGCAGACCGGCTCAACAAGCTTGTCGATGCCGGGCTTTTGACGAAGACCAATGATCCTGCGCACAAGCAGAAGTCGATCTACAGTCTGACAGAACCGGCAATCCAACTGGTGCCGATGCTGGCCATCATGGGGGCATGGGGGACGCGGCATACGCCCGCATCGCGAGAACTGTCTGTGCGTGCAAAGCTGCTGGATGAAGGTGGCCCGTCGACGTGGTCCATCTTCATGGACGAGTTGCGACACATTCATCTTGGTGCAACGCAGCCCGAGCGATCAATCATTCAGGAGCTTACGACGGCATATGAGGCTGCGATGGCGAAATGACCGCTCAGCCGTCATTTGATGGTTTCGCTCAGGGATTTTGAACTCGTGTCAGATGCCCTCACTCTGTGAAAACACTTTGGTTAGGTGGCGAACCTAAAGCCTGTCATCTTGCTGCATCTACTCTACCTGTCTTGATGCCGGATCGCTCAGCTTTTCCGGACTTTCGCCGTTAAGCGGCTTTTCATTGGTGCTGCAATCCTCGCATTGGTGGAACACCACCACCTCGCCCTTGTAAGTCGGCCCGGTGGCGATCTGCCCATAGGCCGCGACCGGTGATCGTGAACCCCAGTTCCGCCATTTCGCGCCCCATCAAATTCATCTTCTTGTTGACGGTCGACAGCCAAGGCGGTTGTTGGACGTCGCTTGTGTTGGTCTTCAGAAGCATCGGAGTGCTGCATAAGCGTTCCTCGCCCCGACCCAGCGACCGTCGCATTGGCAATAGGTGGCTATTGCTGTGCGGTCGACCGTTGTTGGCACGCCCATGCGGTAAAGATCGGTCGCCAGCCGGTCCCATTCCGCCTGCGCGATGCTGTTCAGATGTGGTGGGCAGTCATCGGGGGGCACCGGCACATCAGGATTGCAGCCGCGTTTGCCGAGGTTGCCCTGCACGCGTCAGAGGGCTGCGGGTACAAGCTTGGGTCCGCCCGCATAGCCAAGGGAAGTGCGCGCGGCCCATAAAGCTGCACCAGAACGTCAGGCGTTAGCTTGGTCGGCATGCCGAGTTTGTCTGACAGCGTTGCGCGGAGGGCCGCGATGACGGCGATGCATTGCGCCTCACCCAGCATCCTTAGGGCTTCGGGACCCGGGTAGAAGCTTTCTGCACCGGCGCCCGCTGCCCAAAGGATGGCATGGCGTGGCAGCAGAAGGTGATGGTAAGTCACCGCGCGCACGCCCCGTGCGACCCGCACACCGGGCATGCCCGTTTCACTCAGGTGGCGGGCACGGGCAAGAACCCGTGTGCCGTCGGGACGCCGGACTGTGACGGCGTGCTGCGGCGACAGGCGCAAGGGGCGACTGTTCCCGATAGAGTCTGTCGCAAAGTGAATGGGTCGCAAATCCGGTTGCGCGTCCAGATCCTGCGGGCCGAGCGCGCGATGCCCGGCCCAGATCACGGGCTGCACCCCACCACCTTGAGTCAGCACAAGGTCTCCGGCGCGGATGTCCTCGACGGGGCGTTCGCCTTTGGGCGTAAGGATCGGGGTGCCGCTGGTAAAGCAAGGGATCCCGGCGGCGGACCTCTGCTGCGCCGTCTGCATCTGCGAGGGCGACACCCCAAGCAGGACGACCGTCTCACCCTCGGGGAAGGTCAGCAGCGCATTGCCGTTGCCATCATCCGTGACCGTGACGTCCCAAGCGTTCACCGAATTGCCGTCAAGATCGCGAAGTTCGCTTACATCGAGTTGGTCATCATACTTTCCGTCGCTGTCCGTATCCGTCAGGCTGAAATCGGTGACCACATCGGCGTTGCCGCCCCGCGCAAAGTCGAATGTATCTGTGCCGCTGCCGCCAGTCAGACTGTCATTGCCGGAGCCGCCGCGCAACGTGTCCGCGCCAGAGCCACCAGACAGTTGGTCATTGCCACTGCCGCCATCAACACCGTCATCGCCCGCCTCGCCATCCAGCAGGTCGTTGTCGGCCCCGCCAAAGACAGTGTCGTTCCCTTCTCCGGCCCAGATCGTGTCATTGCCCACATCGCCGAACAGGCTCGAATTGCCCGCTACGGCGGGGCCATGATCGTCGATGTAGTCACCACCGTCACCGCCATAGACAGTGTCGTTTCCGCCGCCGTGCCAGATCGTATCGTTGCCTGCGCCGCCATAGATCAGATTGTCGCCCGTCTCGGCGGTGCTGCCGACATCGTCAATGTAATCGTCGCCGGTTCCCCCAAGGACAGTGTCATTGCCAGTCCCGAAATAGATCGTGTCGCTGCCGCCACCGCCATCGACACTGTCATTTCCTGCGCCAGCCGAAAGGAGATTGTTCCCGACATCGCCGATGATCGTGTCATTGCCGCCACCGGTCGTAATGTTCTCGATCCCGGTAAAGGTCTGCGCGCCGTTCGCCCCATCGGCCACACTGCCGGCGCCCATATCGACAGACAGGTTCCGGTTATCGACCGGCAAGAGCTCCAGCAGGTCGGTGCCATTGCCACCGTCAATCGAGTCGGTCCCGTTGAAGCTGCCGCCGATCCTTATGGTGTCGTCGCCGTCACCGCCAGACAGCGTGTTCGGAACGAAATCGGCGTCCGTAGACGCGCTGATCAGAAGGTCATTGCCATCGCCGCCAAACAGACTGTCTATCCCGACGCCGCCATCCAGAGTATCGTTGCCCACGCCCCCGTTAAGCGTGTCGTTCGCTGCACCGCCGGATATGGTGTCATTGCCATTGCCGCCGACGATCATGTCGTTGCCGGCATCGCCCTGCAGCGTGTCGTTCCCCGCGCCGCCGGTCAGGCTGTCATTGCCGTCCTCTCCGGCCAGGTTGACACCCGATGCTGCGGCGGAGGCGTTCATCGTGTCGGCATTGGCCGTTCCGGTCACCCGTTCAAAGCCTTGGAACGTGCCGGTCGTCGCCCCCGCGAAATGGCTGAATGACCCTGATCCATCGGCGTTAAAGGTGACGCTTGCAGCGGTCGAGCTTTGCCAGTTGCGGAAATCCAGCGTGTCAAAGCCGTCGCCGCCGAACAGCGTGTTGGACCCCGCGTTGTCCCGGATGTTCACCAGGTCGTCGCCACCATCCATGTAGATGGTGTTGCTGCCGACGCTGACATCGGCGGTGTCGTTGCCGGCACCGCCATAGACCACATCGTTGCCGTTCCAGTCGTCGATGACATCATTCCCGGCGCCGCCGAAGATCACATCGTCGCCGCTACCGGCGTTGATCGTGTCGTTGCCATCCCCGCTCCGGATGACGTCGGTCCCGTCGGTTACTGCGTCGCCACCGGCGTCTGTATAGCCAACTCCCATGTTGTCATTGCCGACGCTGCCGTCCACCGCCTCCATGAAGTTGCCGACAAGCCGGTCGGCGGCCATGCCGGGGGTCGGCGCCTGGGCCGAGGTGATGGTGATCGAGAGGATCGGCTTGGCATCCAGAAGCGCCTGGTTTGCTTCCTGGCCAGCAGTCTCAGAGGTCAGGAACAACTCACCTGTGGTGGACTGGGCGATCTTGGCAACAACCGTCGCCGTTGTTCCGTCGGCATAGGTGATCGTGGCATTGAAGGCACCCCCGCCGTCATAGCGGTAGGTTGTGCCGTTGACCGAAAACTGGTCGGGGTTGTTGTTGACATCGTAGGTGTTGCCAGGGCTGCCGACAGGCGACCAGGTCCTGACATTGTCATAGAGCGGGTTGCCCGCCCCGCCAAAGGTCGATCCGACGATCGCGGCCAGATTCTCCGACGAGGTATTGCCCTCGGTCGGGTCCATGTCGACAGCGGTACCGAGAACTATGACGCTGAAGGTGGTAGGCATTGGTCTATGATCACCGGAATAGACCGCCACGCAAAGGACGGTAAGCGAAGCTTGTACTGTTCTAACGTCACACGGCGTCAGAACTTTAGCTTGGGCGGCTTAACATCCCATGAAATGTACCAAGCCAGCAGCCGAAGGACTGGCAATAGCCCGCGAGTGCGTCCCAGTCGATCCCGGCCAGGAGGAACCGCGCCGGGTTTGCACGGGGCTGTTTGTGGTTCGTGACGCGGCCATATCGTGCGGCCAGTGGCAAAACAGGGGGCCAAGCGCGTCAGGCACTCCTTTTCTGCCGCCGCGCCTTCATCGCTTCATGCGCCTCTGGTGTGCCATCATGGAAAGACCCGAACCACCGATCCAGCGGCACCATGCCGTCCGAGTAGTTCACTTCAAAGTACTTGTGATGAAGGTAATGCGCGTAATAGCTCGCCTCGAAGGTCTTCTCTTGGCCAACAACGATCCGGTCGAACCCGGTATGTCCCTGGGCTGGTGCGACACCCAACCGCGAGGCGAGGTTGATCATGTGGACCGGATGTGACGGGATCAAGAAGAACAACAGGATGGTGGAAAAGTAGATCAGGTGCTCAATCGGGTGCATCGACAGCCCGGACCATGGCCCGGGGTTGACATTGCGGTGATGCAGCTTGTGGGCAATCTCGTAGAGAGGGCTGAAATGCAGCAACCGGTGGCAGAGGTAGAAGCCGACTTCATGGATCAGCGGCACCAGAAAAAACACGGCGACGAACCACACCGGGTTTTCACCAAGGGTGACCATCGGCGCCCAGCCGTTGGCATAGGACCACAACAGCAAGACCTCATAGGCCGTCCAGATCGGCACCCCGCTGGCCAACGTGTGGAACATGTTGTCCCAGGTTTGGTTGCCAAAGCGAAAGCCAGGCTGCTTTCCCCTTGGAAACTGCCGGTTGTACTTGAAGAGCGTGTCCTGCTTCTTCCAACTGTACAGCCAGAGATGCCAGGCGCCATAGACGAGGACAGCGAGGATCAGATTTCGAACCAAGAGATAGGCAATCCACCCCGGTGCAAGTGTCCGCGTCGTCTCCAGGCTTGGCGAAAACCATGTCCAGAGAATGACCGCTAACATCGCGTAGAAGACGTTCCAGGGCAAGAAGTACCCGGGAAACCCGAAAAGCCACTTTACCAGCCGCTTCGGATCAGGTGGCCAATCGAAGGCCGGCCCATAGCTGATAGGCCGACCCGGCGCCCAATGGCCGCGTGCATCTTCTTGTCCGAAGGCCTTGTCGTCCACGGCTGTTTCCTTTCCTTGCGCGATATGCCCGCCGAGGGTGGTGTCTTGAGCAATCAGATGCGGCCCGCACGGCTAAAGACATTTTGGTGCAGGCCGAACCCGCTTGCTATGCTCTGTCATTGCTACGCCATGACGTCGCATTTACCAACGTTTCTGTGGCGACCTGCCGATCCAGCGAACGATCGCCTGACGAAGTCCGCAGATCAAGGGTGTTTGGCCCCGGGTCCATCGTCAGGCTGGCCTAGGTCACCCTCTTTTCAGATGCCAGTCGCATTTTCGAAGCAGAGGCGAAGGCGGACGCCATTATCCCAGTCAGAAAAGTTACAATTATTATCAACACCTTAACTCCAATAGCCGAAATCGTTCCGGCTCTCAGGTCTTAAGAATACGGCCATTGAGAAAATGCTATTGGGTCGTGCGACATGGATGCCGGTTAACAGCCCCTCTCGCATAGTCCCCGAAAGCCACGGAAGAATCCGGTCGTAGCCGGAGCCGGAGCCGGAGCGACGTTCTTGTATGGCAAGCGTCGGATGGAACAGGACTACGGGCGAACCTTCTTCAGTCTAACCTTTTGATTTTTCTCAAACGAAAAGCTGGTCCCAGAAAGCAAACGCCTCTTGTCGCACTACCCTGCACCGGGATCACACTCTGTCAGATCGACGTACTTGCCTCAGCGTTGTCCTCTGGGGACCGTTTCCCCGAACTCGTGTTTCGTCGCCATAAGTTTGGCGCGTGCCGAGGCCGCCACGGGATATCACTCTCTACTCGAACTCTGGGCCCGTGCGTGGGGAGAACGGACGACCAAACGGTTCGGCCCTCCGACGGACAGGTCGGCCCGCCAACAAGTCGAGGTTGCTTAGCGCCAAGCCAGCATCCCGCCAGCAACTACATAAGGTCAAATGATCCCGAAATCCCCGACCGTGAGCGCCAGCCCGGTTTGCAGCGTGGCGAATTGCGTGGCGCCGCCGGCGGCGTTGCCGTTGGAGTCATAGGTCAAGGCACCCGTCGCCG
>JAIXUH010000011.1 GCA_027484145.1 Rhodobacter sp. | reverse complement strand
CAGTGGCAGGAATGCCCTTCAACAGCTTCCATAACCCACGCCGCCGGCACTCGGCATCGGGAGGCAAAAGCCCCTTGGCCTCCGACCGCCAAGGGGCCCAACCAGCACGCGGAACGGCAAAAATGCGCGACAAGGCCAGTCACCGTGCATGTGCCCTTTCGCCTCGTAAACCGCGGGGGGCGCCTGCAGACGCAGTTGCCCGACGGCGCGCCACAGTCGTCGGCAATTGACAACACGCTGATCAAGATGTTGGCCCGCGCATTTCGAAGGAAGCGCATGCTCAAGTCGGGCGAGTATGTAACCATCGCTGGACTGGCCGTGCGTGAAGGCATCACACCGTCCCTTTTGACCCGAGTTATGCGGCTCACGCAGCTTGCACCGGAGATCGTCGAGGCGATCTTGGACAGGACACAAGGGGCGGAACTGACGCTTGCATCAATAGTGGCGCCCTTCCAGACTGACTGGGCGCAACAAACTGGAAACTCCGTTGACCAACGTTAACTGTCCAGAGCAGCCGATCCATTTCGCAGTTTCGAGAGATGCAGGATTTCTCAAAACGGCCACGCAGCCTGGCTTTAGGCCTTCATTCTTAGTGCCCGTTTGGCGGACCCGATGAACCGGACTTGCCCAAAGGCGCGGATGCTTGCCTGGCATCGTTTGCTCTATTTGGGGTTCGACCAGTTGGAACCAGATGTGGCCGGAAATCTGCGGTATTAACCGGATAGGCCAAGCAGGCGCAAAACCTCTTTCGGGGCGGGTTGGCGCCAAATGGTTTGAAAGCTTTCAACCACGTTCCCGCGTGTGACGCCTATTCCAGGCAGGGCGATCCATGCTGGAACCGGACGAGTGAGCAGGCTAAGGATGACGGTCTGCGCTGCGGCAATTCCCTGCTGATAGGGTTGCTGCGCGGCGATGCAGCGGACGGAGCCATTCTTTGCCATGTCTATCGCCGCGGCCTCGCCCAGATCGACCGTTGCCAAGGGCAAGACATGGCCCATTTCGGCCAGCCGTGCCGATACCGCAAGGGCGGGTGTATCCCAAACCACAAAAAGACCGGCGAGGGTTGGGTGGTTCGTGACCAACGCTTCGCCAAGCTTTGCCGCCTCATCCATTCGGCCAAAGCGCTTGACGTGGACGCGGACGTCTGACCGGTTGGCTTGCAGCCATTTGATAAAGGCAATCTCGCGTTCGTTGGTGGCGAAGAAGTCGGCGGCAAAGCCCAGAACCCCAACTTCAGCCCCCTGCGGCAGATGCGGGGACAAGCCTGCCGCGGCGATCTTGCCCAGCCCGAAGTTATCGGCCGACACCAGCGCCGTGTAGTGCTTGCCGGGCAGCAGGCCCGTTGGGGCATTGTCGAGAAGGATCAGCTTGATCCCCGCTGCCGAGACCCGGGCATGGGCAGAGGCCACCTCTTCATTGGCGACCGGAAGGGAAATGATGGCATCGGGGCGATGTGCGATCAGACGGTCAAGTTCGGCCACCTGGCGTTCGGGGGAAAAGCCGCAATCGACCACGTCAATGACTGCCGCGCCGCAATCTCCGAAGATACCGACCATTCCAGCCAATTGCTGTTTGGCCCAATCACTTTCTACTGTGTGGAGCACCACAGCCACGCGCCAGGCGGATTGCTTGGCAGAGGCACGGTCATCGGGCAAAAGGCTGACCCGTTCTGGTGGGGCGGCGCGTTCGCCATGGGGGCCAAGACCAGAGATTGTCATGCCTGAGGCTCCTTCGCGGTTCGGCTGGCCGGGGGCATGGGCGGGGCGGGGTGCGGCTGCGGGGTTTGTGCGAGGTGTCCAAGATATTCGGCAAAGGCGGGATGGGCTTGCGGGCGGCCCTGCATCACCCATTCCTTCAGAAAAGCTGGGGCAAAGAGCGCCTCGGACGCCACGCGCGCCGCGCCCACCAGACCCGCGGAACTGCCCATTTGCGACCGAATGATCCGCAGATCGCGGGTGACCAGTGGATGCGAGGCGCCATAAACCGCCTCGCGCACGGCGGCCAAAAGGATATCGTTGGTCTGCACGATAGACCCCGACAGCACGATAAGATCAGGGTTCAGGGCATTGGCCAGCGTTGCCACGACCTGCCCGATAAGATGGCCCGACGTCGCAAGGATGGCAACGGAGGCCGCATCCCCGACCTGTGCGGCCTGCGATACCTCTATGGCCGTGATCTCGCCACCCCGGCGTTGGATATCGGCCAGAATAGCACTGCGCCCATCGCTGGCAGCGGCGATGCCTTCGCGCTGGATCATGTCTGACCCGGCCATCATGTCGAGAGGCCCGCTCTGGCCGCCCGAGGTGACGGGGAGCGATCCGATCAAGCCGGCCGCACCCTGCGCGCCACGGAAGAGTTGGCCATCACAGACGATCCCTGCCCCAATGCGGCGACCGACCTTGATGAACAGCATAGTGCCTTGGCCCAGCCCTGCACCGGCGTGCAGTTCGCCCATCGTCATGGTTTCAACGCTGGAGCGTATCCAGATGGGAACGCCGAAGCTTTGCGTCAGAGTTTCTACAAGAGGATAGCCTTCCCAACTGGGCATGATGGGGGGCGTTGCGGTGAGAAAGGACCCTTCAGCCCCGGACTGCACGGCGCCGGGAACAGAAAGCGACAGGCCCCACACCCCCTGCGATGCCGCGTGACGATCCAGCGACCAGCGGAAGAGTGCGGTCAGCCGTTCTGTCAAGTGCGCGGGCGGTTCGGTCAGGTCGGCGGCTTCGTGGTGTTCGGTCAGCAGATTGCCGGACAGGTCGGCCACGCCGACGCCGATGGCCGTCTGATCCAGCGTTGCCACAAGGATCGCGGCCCGTCGCGCAGCAAAGCGGACAAGCCGAGGTGCCCGCCCGCCTGTGGCCGTGCCCAACTCGCTTTCATCCACAAGGCCCAGATCGCCGAGCATGGTCAGCCGATCCGCGACCACGGCGCGGCCCAGATCGCTGTGGCGTTCCAACTCTTGCCGGGTGGTGGCGGTTTCGCTGCGCACGAGGTTCAGCAGTTCCACCAGCGATGGCGCAGCCGTCTCAAGCGTCCGGGGACGACCCTTTCCACGCGGACGCAGTGATTCGGCTTGGGCAGAGGCGAGCGGCGGCAAAGTGGTGTCCTGATTGGCGGTGTCTCAGGGATAAGTCGCCTCCTTATGTTGTTCAAGGAAAAACTTTTGCTGTAAAAATGCAGAAGTAACATAAGATGAGCAGAAATAATATTGACCAAACCCGAAACGCAGCCTAAGCAACAGAAATGCGGTCGGAGGGGGCCGCTGGAAAACGGTCCGTAGGGGCAACCGAACGGCCTGTGTCTTGAGGGAGGGATCACGATGACAACCTGGAAGCTGGCCTATCACGCCAATTGCTGGGGCAGCCTTGGGGGCGATGCAGTGGGTGTCACCTCGATCACCCAGTTGCGATACCGCACCTTTGGCGATATGGACCGCGCCTTCGCCGATATCGCGGCGGCGGGCTATGCCGGGGTAGAGCTGTTTGACGGCAATCTGCTGGATTACAGCGTGGCGGCGATGCGAAAGCTGTTGACTGACAATGGGTTGGAATTGGTCGCCACTTACGCGGGCGGCAACTTCATCTTCGACGACATCCTGCCCGAAGAACTGGCCCGCGTGACCCGTGCCGCTGATCGTGCCGCCGAACTGGGCGCGCCGCATCTGGTGGTGGGTGGTGGGGCAAAGCGATTTGACGGCACGCGCGAGCCTGACTTTCACAAACTGGGCGCGGCCCTTGACCGTGTGAAGGCGCTGGCCGAGGCGCGGGGTCTGCGGGCGCACTACCACCCTCACCTGTCCACCATTGTGGAAGGTCCTGCCGAAGTGGCCAAGATCTTTGATCTGACCGCCATCGATTTCTGCCCCGACACCGCACATCTGGCAGCGGCGGGCGGCGATCCGGCGAAACTGATCCGCGATCATGCGGCGCGGATTTCCTATGTGCATTTGAAGGGCTTCCAGCGCGAGCCCTTTGCCTTCACCCCGATTGACCGGGGCGACATACCCACCGGGCCGATCCTTCAGGCGATGAAGGACGTGGGCTTTGCCGGTTGGGTTTGCACCGAACTTGATGCCTGGCCCGACCCCGCCGAAGGGGCGCGCCTGAGCATGGAATATTTGAACCGGGCCATTGCGGGCTAATCCGCCAACCCACCAAATGCGGGTCATCCCCGCCACTTCTCTGGGAGGAAGAAGACATGTTGACCAGACGTAGCCTTATGGGCTCGGCCACCGCCCTTGCGCTTTTGATGGGTGTTGCTGCCCCTGCTTTTGCCGATCCGGACGCGGCGCTTGCAAAGCTGCAGGAAACCGTTCTGTCCAAAGGACCCAGCGGCGAAGACCCGTCGCCCGCCTCCGATGTCGTGCTCAGCGACGAAGAGTTGGCGAAGATCAAGGAGATGGGCGCCACTGCAGCCATCGTCATGCACTATGGCGGTAATGACTGGAGCCGGGCGCAGATCAACGGGTTGCAGACCCAATTCACCGCCATGGGGATCGAAGTGATCGCCGTCACCGACGCGGGCTTCAAGCCGGAAAAGCAGGTCAGCGATCTGGAAACCATCATGGCCCAATCGCCCGACATCATCGTGTCGATCCCGACCGACCCGACCGCCACGGCCGCTGCCTATCGCGCAGCACATGAGGCGGGCGCAAAGCTGGTGTTCATGGACAACGTCCCGGCGGGATTTGTCGCCGGAACCGATTATGTCTCGGTCGTCTCGGCCGACAATTACGGCAATGGCGTCGCGGCGGCCCATCTGATGGCCAAGGCGCTTGGCCCGGATGGTGGCGAGATTGGTCTGGTGTTCCACGCCGCTGATTTCTTCGTGACCAAGCAACGTTACGATGCCTTCAAGGCCACCATTGCCAGCGATTACCCCAACATCACCATCGCGGATGAACAGGGGATCGGCGGGCCAGACTTTTCGGGCGATGCTGAAAAGGCCGCAGGCGCAATGCTGACCTCGAACCCGAATATCAAGGGGATCTGGGCCGTCTGGGACGTTCCGGCCGAAGGGGTGATGGCGGCAGCCCGCGCGAATGGCCGTGATGATCTGATCATTACCACCGTTGACCTTGGCGAAAACGTCGCCATCAGCATGGCGCAGGGCGGCTTCATCAAGGGCCTTGGCGCGCAACGCCCCTATGACGCGGGCGTGGTCGAGGCAAAACTGGCGGGCTACGCTCTGCTGGACAAGGACGCGCCGGACTTTGTGGCGCTGCCCGCCTTGCCCGTCAGCAAGGACAACCTCCTGGACGCATGGATGCAGGTCTATTCCACGGAGGCCACCGACAACATCAAGTCGTCGATGCAATAAGCGAAAGCCGCGCGGGGTGTCCCTATCACCCTGCGTGCAAACCGGGCCTTCGGGGTGGCAATTGCTCCCCGCCTGCGAAGGCCCATCCCCCCATTCCGGAGATCGACAATGACCAAAGTGATGAACGTTGCCATGATCGGCGGCGGGTTCATGGGCAAGGCACATGCCATGGCCTATGCTTCGATGCCGATGTTCTTCTGGCCAGCCCCGGCCATCCCGCACCGCAAAGTGGTGGTAGACATCACCGACGGGGCCGCCGAAGAAGCCCGCCGCCGCTTTGGCTTTGACGAAGCCTCCAGCGACTGGCGTTCTGTCGTGGCGCGGCCCGATATCGACGTGGTTGATATCTGCACCCCCAACAACGTCCATGCCGAAATCGCCATCGCCGCCGCCAAAGCAGGCAAGCATATCATCTGCGAAAAACCGCTGGCCCGCACGGTCGAGGAAGCCCGCGCGATGACCGAGGCCGCCAAGGCCGCCGGGATCATCCACATGGTCGCCTTCAACTATCGCCGCACGCCTGCCGTGGCGCTGGCCAAGAAATACATCGACGAGGGCCGGATCGGCCGCATCCTGAACTTCCGCGGCACCTATCTGCAAGACTGGTCGGCCGATGAAAACGGCCCGCTGTCGTGGCGGTTCCAGAAGAAAATCGCAGGCTCTGGCACGGTGGGCGATATTGCCACCCATGTGGTGGACCTTGCCCATTACCTTGTCGGCCCGATTGCCGAGGTGATCGCGATGACCAAGACCTATGTCACCACCCGCCCTATCCAGCAGGGCGGCGTCGACAAACTGGGCGCGTCTGAGAAATCCGCTAATGCCGAACGCGCGCCGGTCGATGTGGACGATGAGGTTGTGTCGATGCTGCGCTTTGGCAACGGGGCCATCGGCAGCCTTGAGGCGACGCGCAACGCCTGGGGGCGCAACAACTTCATCACGTTGGAGATTCACGGCACCAAAGGCTCGATCCACTTCAACTATGAACGGCGCGACGAATTGCAGGTGATGTTTGCCGACGATCCCGCCGATGCACGTGGTTTCCGCACCGTCTATACTGGCCCTGCGCATCCCTATGGGCAGGGCCTCTGGCCGATCCCAGGTTTGGGCATCGGCTATTCGGAGACCAAGATCGTGGAATGCTTCGACCTGTTCAACGCCATTGCCACCGGCAAGCAGCCCAGCCCGAACTTTGAGGATGGGCTGCTGACCGAACTGGTGGCAGATGCCCTGCTGCGGTCTGGTGAAAGCGGCAAGTGGGAGCAAGTGGAATGACTGCCCCCGCCCAAGTTGCCGTGCGGATGACAGGGATTTCCAAGTCCTTCGGCGGGATCCGTGCGTTGGACGCTGTGGACTTCGAGGTCCACGCTGGCGAGGTCCATGCCCTTTTGGGCGGCAACGGGGCGGGAAAGTCTACCATTCTGAAGGTGCTGAACGGTGTTCACGTCCCGGATGAGGGCAAAATCGAGGTGGAGGGTCAGGCGCTGACCTCCCATTCCCCCGAAGCGTCGCGGGCAGCTGGCATCGCCATGAACTTTCAGGAAATGTCGCTGATCCCGACGCTGAGCGTGGCGCAGAACATCTTTCTGACGCGTGAGGCGCGGGATACGCGCGGCATGATCGACGATGCGGATAGCGTCCGCCGCGCGCAGGCGATTTTTGACATGCTGCAGGTAGAGGTCGATCCGACCGCGCTGGTCGGTGATCTGGGGGCCGGGCAGAAACAGTTGACAGAGATTGCCAAGGCCATCAGTCAGGAAGCCCGGGTGCTGATCCTCGATGAACCATCCACGGCGCTTTCAGTGTCGGATGTGGAGCGGTTGTTCGTCTTTCTGCGGCAGTTGAAGGCCAAGGGTGTGGCGATCATCTATGTCAGCCATCGCATGGACGAGATTGCCCGCATCGCCGACCGGGCCACCATCCTGCGCGACGGGCGGCATGTGATCACAGCGCCGATGTCCGATCTGCCCATCGATGTGATGATCGAACATATCGTCGGAAAAAAGTCTAAAGGGTTGGCTGATGTCGCCCGCGGTGATGCTGCGCGGGGCGAGGTGCTGCTGGAACTGTCGGGTGTGACAGGACCGCACAAGCCCGAGGACGTAAGTTTCATCCTGCACCGAGGCGAAGTGTTGGGACTGGCGGGATTGCTCGGCTCCGGTCGGTCGGCGCTGGCGCGGGTCATTGCCGGGATAGAACCTTCGGTGGCCGGTGAAATCCGCATCAAGCGAGAGAAGGTGTCGATCCGCCGTCCGTCTGACGCCATCGCCCATGGCATCGCCTTGGTGCCCGAGGCGCGGGCAACGCAGGGCATCATCCCGGCGCACAGTGTCGCCGACAACATGGTGATGTCGGTGATCGACCGCATCGCGCCGCGTGGTCTGGTGGACCGCGCCCGAATCCGCGCGATCGCGGAGGACATGATCGCGCGCCTGTCGATCAAGACTGCCAGCCGTGACCATGCGGTGTCGACCCTTTCGGGGGGCAACCAGCAAAAGGTGGTGATCGGCAAATGGCTGGCGACCGAGCCGGAAATCCTGATCCTGGATGAACCCACGGCAGGTATCGATATTGGCTCGAAGGCGGAAATCATCCGACTGGTGCGCGATCTGGCCCAGTCAGGCAAAGGCGTGATCGTGATCTCGTCCGAATTGTCAGAATTGCTGACGGCTTGTGACCGCATCCTCGTAATGGCCGATGGCCGCGCGCATCAGATGCTGGACCGTGGTGATCTGGACGATCCTTCTGAGAGCGACCCTGAAAATTCCCTGCAAGCCGCCGAACGTCGCTTGCAGATCGAGATTCAAAAGGCCCTGAGCATCAAGGAGGCCAGCCATGGCTAAGGCAGCAACCGCCCCCGCCGGGGCATTCTTCGCCAACTGGCGGCAGAACATCATCTATATCGGCTTTGTCGTCATCTTCGTCATCTTCGCGGTGACGTTGAACGACAAGGGGTTCCTCAACCCCAACAACCTGCTGAACATCGTCCGGCAAACCGCCATGATCGCTGTGATGGCGGTGGCCATGACCTTTGTGCTGTCGGCAGGCGAGATCGACCTGTCGGTTGGTGCGGTGGCGGGCCTCACGACCGTCACGGTCGCGATGGCAATATCCGTCGCCGGGCCCTTGGGTGGTGTCCTGGCCGGGTTGGCCACGGGGCTGGCGGTTGGGGTATTCAACGGCTGGCTGACCACAAGGATCGGCATCCCTTCCTTTCTGACGACGCTGGCCATGATGGGCATCGCCAAGGGTGTGGCGATGTGGATTTCCGACACGGCCGCGGTTCCGATCCTGTCGCCCGGCTATTCGTGGGTCTTCGGCGGCGGCTCTGTCGGGCCGATCCCAGTGCTGATGTTTTGGATGGCGCTGATTGCGGGCATCGGCCATGTCGCGCTGCGCCGATCCGGTTTCGGCCGCAAGGTGCTGGCCACCGGAGGGGGTGAGACGGCGGCGCGCTATTCCGGGATCGACACGGCTTCGATCAAGTTCAAGGTTCTGGTCCTGTCGTCCTGCGCGGCGGCACTTGCGGGGATGCTCTATGCAGGGCGTCTGCAGTCAGGCCGCTTTCAGCTTGGCGAAGGGGATGAGCTTTCGGTCATTGCCGCCGCCGTTCTTGGCGGGACAAGCCTGTTTGGCGGTAAGGGCACCGTTATCGGCACCATCGTCGGAGCGCTTATGATCGGGATGATTAACAACGGCTTGATCCTGATGGGTCTGGAGTTCAGCCAGCAACTGATTGCCAAGGGCGCCATCATCATCCTTGCCGTGGCACTGAGCCAGAAGAGACGCTAACCATGTATACGATCATCGGAACCGTAACCGCACGTCCGGAAACCCGCGAAGAGCTTGCTTCGCTGTTGCAGGCGCAGGTGGCGCCGACGCGGGCCGAGGCGGGCTGCATCAACTATGATTTCCACGTCGACGCCGCCGATCCCTGCGTCTTCGTGTTCTACGAAAACTGGACCAATCGCGCCGCCCTCGACGCGCATCTGGCGATGCCGCATCTGCAGCCCCTCTTTTCGCAGCTTGACCGGTTGTTGGCTTGCCCTGTCGATATCCGGCCCCTGACAATGCTTTCGGCCTGCGCCGGGTGATGGCTGGGACTCAGGCCACACGTCTGAAACTAGGAATGGTCGGCGGTGGGCAGGGTGCCTTTATCGGCGCGGTTCACCGGATCGCGGCGCGGCTGGATGGTAAGTGGGACCTGGTCGCTGGCGCATTTTCGTCCAACCCCCATCGCGCTGCCGATGCGGCGGCAGAATTGGGGGTCGCGCCGGATCGCGCCTATGCCGAAATGGCAAATGCTGAGGCGCTGCGTGATGACGGGATCGATGCGGTTGCCATCGTGACGCCCAACCATCTGCATGCGGCGGTTGCGACGGGCTTTATCAAGGCGGGCATTCCCGTGATCTGCGACAAGCCGATGACGGCCAATGTGGATGAGGCCGAGGATTTGGCCGAACTTGTCGCGCGGACCGGTGTGCCCTTCGTGCTGACGCAAACCTAGACGGGCTATCCCATGGTCCGCGAGGCACGCGCCCTGGTCGCGCAGGGGGCGATCGGGCAGGTGCGCAATGTGCAGGCGAGTATCTGCAAGACTGGTTGTCTGGTCCGGTCGAACAGGCGGGTCAGAAACAGACCGTTTGGCGAACGGATCCCGCCCTGTCAGGAGAAGGCGGATGCATTTCCGATATCGGAACACACGCGGCCAATTTGGCTACGTTTGTGACAGGGTTGGGGATCACCGAGGTTCTTGCCGATCTGACGGCATTCGGACAAGGGCGGCGCTTGGATGACAATGTCGGTGTTTTGCTGCGCTTCTCATCTGGTGCAAAAGGCATGATCTGAGCCAGCCAGATCGCACCGGGAACGAAGAACGCGTTGCGGCTGCGCATTGCCGGAGATCGTGGTGGCTTGGCATAGGATCAAAAGCAACCAGACAGCCTTGAGTTCACATTGGCCGGTGAGCATACGAAGATTCTGCGGCGCGGTGGTGACGGCGTCGCCACCCCTGCCCGCGTCCCCGCCGGCCATCCCGAAGGCTATCTTGAGGCCTTCGCAATCCTCTATGGCGATGCGGCAGATCTACTTGAAAAAGTAAGCATGACGACCCGCGCGACAAAAGAGCGAGTTCTGCCGGGCGTCCACGATGGCAAGCTGGGCATGCGATTTATCGCAGCATGTGTTCAATCAAGCGTAAGCGGTGTCCCGATCACACCGGGACGGCGTAATTCCACGGGAGCGAATCGTCGATCTTGCTCTGCTTGAGGCCTTTGACGATGGCAGTGAGCGTGGCTGACAGCCAGGCGTGGGGATCGACGCCGTTCATTTTGCAGGTTTCGATGAGGGAGGCGATGACGGCCCAGTTTTTGGCTCCGGCGTCGTGTCCTGCAAAGAGGGCGTTCTTGCGGTTCAGGGCGATGGGGCGGATGGTGCGTTCGACGGTGTTGTTGTCGATCTCCACGCGGCCATCGGTGAGGAAGCGGCCAAGGCCGTAGCGGTATTTGGCGATATAGGCAAGCGCTTCGCCCAAGGGTGACTTTGCCGAGGCGCGGGTGCGGTGGTGGACCAGCAAGTCGTCGATGCGGGCAAGGATCGGGGCGGAACGGGCCTGCCGGACGGCCCGTCGGGTGGCGGGGTCACGGCCGCGGATCTCGGCTTCGATGGCGTAGAGATCGCGGATGAGGGCCACGCCTTTCTCGACAATCGGCGCGGGTCCGGTGCGGGTGATCTCGATCAGCTTGCGGCGGGCATGGGCCCAGCAATAGGCAAGCTGGATGCCGGGGCCGACGCGGTCCGGCGCAATCAGGCGGTTGTATCCGGCATAGCCGTTCGTCGGGCAAACAGTCCCCCGGACTGTTTGCTGACCCTCCTCACCCTGCAGAATGCCGCCGAAGCCCTGCAATATCCGTTCAGCATGTTGTCCGCCGCGACCGGGGGCATAGGTGAAGACCACACCTGGTGGCGACGTGCCGCCCCACGGTCGGTCATCGCGGGCCAAGGCCCAGAAGTATCCGGTTTTGGTCTTTCTTGCCCCCGGGTCGAGGACCGGGGTGCGGGTCTCGTCCATGAAGAGCTTGGTGGACCGCTTCAGGTCCGCCATCAGCGCGTCATGGACGGGGCGGAGTTCGAAGGCGGCGCGGCCCACCCAATCCGCAAGGGTGGAGCGGTCGAGATCGACGCCCTAGCGGCTGTAGATCTGGGCCTGCCGGTAGAGCGGCAGATGGTCGGCATACTTGCTGACCAGCACATGGGCGACCATGGCTTCGGTCGGCATGCCGCCCGGGATCAGCCGTGCAGGGGCCGCCGCCTGCGCAACGCCATCCGTGCAGGATCGGCAGGCATACCTTGGACGGCGGGTGACGATGACGCGGAACTGGGCGGGCACGATGTCGAGACGTTCCGACACGTCCTCGCCAATACAGTGAAGGCAGCCGCCGCAGGCGCAGATCAGGCTGTCTGGTTCGATGACCTCCTCGATGCGCGGCAGGTGCTTGGGCAGCGCCCCACGATTGGCAGCACGCGGTTTGGCAGGGCGCTTGGCAGCGCGATCCTCTGTATCTTCTTCAGCATGGATCACAGCCATGGCCGTTTCCAGATCTTCCAGCGCCAGTTCGAACTGGTCCGGATCGCTCTTCTCCGACCGCCGCCCGAAGGCGGCCTGTTTGAAGGCCGCGACCAGCTTCTCCAGCCGTTCGATCCGCTCATCCTTACGTCGGTCGCGCGCATCAGCGGCGATCAACATCGCCTTCAGCGCAGCAATTTCTTCAAGCAGATCAGCGGTCTTCGACATCGCCGGTTTTTACCAAACCACCATGGGCTCTGCCTCTGTAAAGAGCCAACTGAGTCATCCTGCCGCAGCCTTGAACGGGTCATTCCACGGCTTCGGGAGCCTTTGCCTCAATGGCGGCCCGCACCCGCCGCCAATCGAGCCCTGCAAACAGCGCCTCGAATTGCGCGTGGTTCATCAGCATCAACCCATCCTTCACGGCAGGCCAGGTGAAGCTGTGCTCCTCTAGCCGCTTGTAGGCCATCACCAGACCGGTGCCGTCCCAGTAGAGCAGCTTCAGCCGATCCGCTTTTCTGGCGCGGAAGACGAAGACCGTTCCCGTGAACGGGTCTTTGCGCAGCTCGTTCTTCACCATCGCGGCCAGGCTGTCATGGCCCTTGCGGAAGTCGATGGGCTTGGTCGCCACCATGATCCGCACCCGGTTCGACGGGAAGATCACGCGCAGGCTCGCAACGTGATCACCAATTCTGCAAAACGAGCTGCAGGTGTGGCAGCATCTAGCCACACCGTCACGGGGCCAATAACCAGATCAATTGTGCCAGTCACGATGGGCGGCTCTGATGTCTGTGTCACGACCAGCGACGCTGTGAACTCCGCCCCTGCCACCTCCGGCACAACCAGCTTGCCCATGCGCGCCAGCGTCCGCCACGACGACAGATGGTTTGCCTTCACCCCGTGCCGCTGCGCAACCTCGTTAACCGTGACACCCGGAACCAGTGTCTCAGCAACCATCCGACCCTTTGCCTCATCCGACCATCGCCGCTTCGCTGCCGGAGCCGCCAGCAACTCCACAAACCCAACGGCCTCCATACTGCGCTCCCGATGGACTCCCACTGACACCTCCCGTGCAAATCTCCACACAAGGGCGCATCGCAGCTTACGGATTCAGCGGAAAGGTGGGGTCAGGACGGCGCTTACAATCAAGCGCCAAGGGTGGGAAGTGGACCGAAGTCCAGGACGCCATTGGCGAGCATTTGTAGAAGTTGATTGGCTGCTTTTGCGATTTCTGAGAGGACTCCGGCTCCCTGAGCATCTGACTGCTGTCCGCCGCTTCTCGCCGCATGGATAGATCTGTCGCGGCGCCCACAGCGTGCGACACCAGTCCCATCACGCGCAGACGGGACATCGATCCAACTCTGACGTCGTGCTCAAAAAGAATTATTTTCAAAAACTTACATACTGAACACCAAAACCGCGCAGTCAACAGCTTCAGAGAATGCCGGCCCTGAGAGACCGCTTTTCGGCTATCCAGCACCGGTACCAGTGCTCAGCCCATCCCCTATAACCCCCGAAAACAACGCAAAAATCCGGCCGTAACCGGATCGGGAGAACCCTTTCGTGGGGGCAAGTGGCGGAGGGAACGCGACTGCAGGCGAACCTTCTCCAGCCTAACCTATTGATTTTGCTTAAACGCTAAACTGCTCTCGGAACGCAAACGCATCTTGTCGCATGACTGGGCATCTAGATCATTTTCTGTCAGACCGACGTACTTGACCCAGCGTTGTCTTCTGGGGACCGTTTTCCCGAGCTCGCGCTTCGACACCATAAAGTCGGCGCATCCCGAGGCCGTCAAGCGCGAGCCCTATCTCCTCTATTTCAGAGCGAGTCCGTATGAAGAAACGATGAGTAAACGGTTCTGTCCTTCGACGGATGGACCAGAACACCAGGAAATCGAGGTTGCTCAGCGCCAAACCGGCATTCTGCACAGTGAACTTCACAAGGTTAAATGATCCCGAAATCTCCGACTGTCAGCGCTAGTCCGGTTTGCAACGTCGCAAATTGCGTAGCACCCCCGGCGGCGTTGCCGTTGGAGTCATAGGTCAGCGCGCCTGTGGCGGAGTCGTAAAGAATGAAGTCGTTGGCATCGACCGCTGCACCAATGCGAAATTCGCTGGCGCTTAGCGTGGCACCAATCGCGCTGAACACCGATGACAGCAGCACGATGTCATCGAACCCCACCGCAAAATCCGTGATCCGGTCCAGGTTCCCCGCCCCGAGCGCTGTCGAGAACACGAAGTCATCTGGACCCGCCCCGCCCGTGGTCGTGTCATTGCCGCCTTTGCCGTCCAGCACATTGGCCCCGGCATTGCCCGTCAGGCTCTGCCCCAGCGCATTGCCGGTCAGGTTGATCGCCGTCGTGCCGGTCGAGGAATTGGTGGTCAACACCTCAATGTTGTCGTCGGCCGCCAAGGTGAACGACACCCCCGCCGCGACCCGGTCATTGGTGCCCTGACCCGCGCCTTCGACAATCACCGTGCCTGCGTTGCGCACGATGTAGGTGTCGTTACCGCCCAACCCGGTCAGCGTATCCACGCCCGCGCCACCGCCGTCTGACAGCACGTTGATGCCCGCGTTGCCGGTGATCGCCTGGGCCAGCGTGTTGCCGGTCAGGTTAATCGCGCCAGTGCCCCCGGAAGATGTGGTCGTCAGGATTTCGACATTGTCATCGGCAGCCAGCACAAAGGACAGGCCCGCAGCCACCCGGTCCGCCATTCCCTGACCTGCGCTTTCAACGATCTGCGTGCCCGCGTGGCGCACCAGATAAACATCGTTGCCCAGCCACCCTATCAGACTATCAGCCGAAGCTCCACCGCCATCGGACAGCGTATTGGCGCCCGCGTTGCCGGTAATGGATTGGGCAAGGCCATTGCCAGTCAGGCTGATCGCATCCGTCCCCGCAAGGGATGTCGTGGTCAGGATTTCGATATCGTCATCTGACGCGAGGGCAAAGCTGACAGCCGCAGCGGCCCGGTCGGAGGTGCCCTGTCCCGCCCCTTCGATAATCTGTGTCCCAGCATTTCGCAGGATATATGTGTCGTTTCCGCCCCGCCCGCTCAGCGTATCTGCCCCCGCTCCACCACCATCAGACAGCGTGTTTACGCTTGCATTGCCGGTGATACTGTTGACCAAAGCGTTGCCGGTGCCGTTGATATTGCCAACACCGGTCAGGGTCAGGTTATCGGCATCCTGCAAGATGGATGAAGCGTTCAAATCTAGGGATGTCGCGCTGAACAACGTTTCAATCTGGGTTGCACTGACCACATGCACGGCTAGAGTGGTCGTGGCAAAGCCGCCAAACCCGTCCGAGATGACATAGGAAAAGGTGTCCGTCCCACTGAACCCATTGGCAGGCGTATAGCGGAATGTGTCGAACCCGATGTTCTGCACGCTGCCGCCCTGTGCGGTGCTAGCAAAGAACTGCGTAACCGTGACCGGATCACCATTCGCGTCGGTGTCATTTGCAACCAGAGTTGCGCCGGT
>JAIXUH010000012.1 GCA_027484145.1 Rhodobacter sp. | reverse complement strand
GCCTATGCGTCGGAAACCCGCGTCGACGGCGCGATCTTCGGCCGCGTCAAGGGTGGCTTCACCGTCGATCTGGGCGGTGCCGTGGCCTTCTTGCCGGGTTCGCAGGTTGACGTTCGTCCAGTCCGTGATGCTGGCCCGTTGATGGCCATGAAGCAGCCGTTCCAGATTCTGAAAATGGACCGTCGCCGTGGCAACATCGTTGTCTCGCGCCGTGCAATCCTTGAAGAATCGCGAGCCGAACAGCGTGCCGAAGTCATCGGCAACCTGACCGAAGGCCAGTCCATCGACGGCGTCGTGAAGAACATCACCGAATACGGTGCCTTCGTTGACCTCGGCGGCGTTGACGGCCTCTTGCATGTGACCGACATGGCATGGCGCCGTGTCAACCACCCGTCGGAAATCCTTGCCATTGGTGAAACTGTCAAAGTGCAGGTCATCAAGATCAACAAGGAAACCCACCGTATCAGCCTCGGCATGAAGCAGCTTCAGGCCGATCCATGGGATGCCGTGGAAAAAGCCTATCCGATCAGCTCGGTCCACAAGGGCCGCGTGACCAACATCACCGATTACGGCGCCTTCGTGGAGCTGGAAGCCGGTGTCGAAGGTCTGGTTCACGTTTCGGAAATGTCGTGGACCAAGAAGAACGTGCACCCCGGCAAGATCGTCTCGACCTCGCAAGAGGTTGACGTCATGGTTCTGGAAATCGACAGCGCCAAGCGCCGCGTGTCGCTGGGCCTGAAGCAGACGCAGCGCAACCCGTGGGAAGTGTTTGCCGAAACCCACCCGGTTGGCAGCACGATCGAAGGCGAAGTCAAGAACATCACCGAATTCGGTCTGTTCGTGGGCCTCGACAACGACATCGACGGCATGGTTCACCTGTCGGACCTGTCGTGGGACCAGCGCGGCGAAGACGCCATCCAGAACTACCGCAAGGGCGACACCGTCAAGGCCGCCGTTTCGGAAGTGGATGTCGAGAAGGAACGCATCTCGCTTTCCGTCAAGGCTCTGGGCGACGACACCTTTACCGATGCGGTTGATGGCGTGAAGCGCGGTGGCGTGATCACCGTCGAAGTGACCGCCATCGAAGAAGGCGGCATTGAGGTCGAATACAACAGCGCCAAATCGTTCATCCGCCGTTCGGACCTGTCGCGCGACCGCGCTGAACAGCGCCCCGAGCGGTTCCAGGTGGGCGACAAGGTTGACGTTCGCGTGACCAACATCGACCCGAAAACCCGCCGTCTGGGCCTGTCGATCAAGGCGCGCGAGATCGCCGAAGAGAAGGAAGCCGTGGAGCAATACGGCTCATCCGATTCGGGTGCATCCTTGGGTGATATCCTTGGCGCAGCGCTGAAGGGCGACCGGAACTAAGAAAATCTGCCCGAAACGGCAAGAAAGGCCCCGCCGGAAGGTGGGGCCTTTTCGCTTCCGGTCCCTCCGTTTCGCCTTTTCATTTGTGCGAAGGGTTTGTTTTTGCCTATAGTCCTGAGACAATAACATCGTGGCGGCTGCTTGAACGACCGACCACAGGGGGGACACTTCGGATGATCCGTTCGGAACTGATCCAGAAAATCGCGGATGAAAATCCGCACCTGACGCAGCGCCATGTAGAGCGGATCGTCAATACCGTGTTCGAAGAGATCATTGACGCCCTTGCCAAGGGTGACAGGGTCGAACTGCGCGGCTTTGGCGCCTTCTCGGTCAAGGCGCGCGATGCCCGTGTGGGCCGCAATCCGCGCACGGGTGAGGCTGTCGCCGTGGATGACAAGAAGGTGCCGTTCTTCAAGACCGGCAAGCTTCTGCGCGACCGGCTGAACGGCAAAGAGTAATCGGGCGATCCTTGCCGGGTTTGGGAAACAGGGGCGCTGCGCCCTTGCGCCCGCCCTGCGTTGCGCGGATAGTCTGGGCGTGACCTTTGCCTGAACCGGAGAGTTGCCCGCCATGATCCGCACCCTGCGTTACATCCTGCTTGCGGCTTTGGCCGTGGTGCTGCTGACGGTGGCGTTGGCCAACCGGGGGCCGGTGCTGGTCAAGGCGCTGCCCGATGACATCGCGGCGTTCTCCGGCTTTGGCTGGCAGATGGAACTGCCGCTTTACGCGGTGATCTTTGCCAGCATCATTGCCGGATTGCTGATCGGGTTCGTCTGGGAATGGTTCCGCGAACACAAGCACCGCGCCGCCGCCAGCACCCGGACGAAAGAAGTCAGCAAGCTGGAACGCGAACTCGCCGTGATGCGCGACGCAAAGCCCCAACAGAAAGATGACGTGCTGGCCCTGCTGGACAAGCGCAAGGCGGGCTGAGCCATGGTGGATGTGCGCGTCAAGGTCTGCGGATTGCGGACCCTTGCCGATGTCGCGGCTGTGGCGGCAGCGGGGGCGGCCTATGCGGGGTTCGTGTTCTTTGCCAAAAGCCCGCGCCACCTGACGCTGCAGGATGGGCGCGCCCTTGCCCTTGCCGCGCCGCCGGGACTGGCCAAGGTGGCGCTGACGGTCGATGCCGATGATGCCACGCTGGACGCCATCGTCGAAGCAATGCCCTTGGACATGCTGCAACTGCATGGCCACGAATCCCCGGACCGCGTGGCTGCGGTGCGCGCGCGTTATGGTCTGCCGGTGATGAAGGCGCTGGGCGTGGCGGATGAGGGCGATCTTGCGGCGGTGTTCGAGCATTCGCTGGTGGCGGACCAGTTGCTGCTGGACGCCAAACCGCCCAAAGGTGCGGCGCTGCCGGGGGGCAATGGCCTGACGTTTGACTGGCGGCTGGTCGCACAACGGCGCTGGCTCAAGCCATGGATGCTGGCGGGTGGGCTGACACCGGCCAATGTCGCCGAAGCCGTGCGCCTGACCAATGCCCGGCAGGTGGATGTGTCATCAGGTGTCGAATCCGCGCCAGGGACGAAGGATCACGCAAGGATCGCCGCCTTTGTGGCCGCAGCGACCCGGCAAAGGGACGGCATTCCGCTCTTGCGGTGACCACCAGACGGCGCGGTCTTGGCAAGCCAAGCCCGCACGCTTTTTGTGTCGCCTCTGGCCGTTCCGGCCAACCGGCTCCGGTTCGCCTCCGGCGGGGATATTTGAAGAAGGGGAAAGGCGAAGGTCTGTCCAGCTTCCCCTTCTGCAAATATCCTCGGGGGGTGAGGGGGGCAGACAGCCCCCCTTTCCCCGCTGGCCCAAGGGCGCTACATCGGGGCTAACAGGATCGAGGGAGTGGGCGCGATGGCCGAGGACGGAATCAACAGTTTCATGACGGGGCCGGACGAAGCGGGACGGTTTGGCATATTCGGGGGCCGGTTTGTCAGCGAGACGCTGATGCCGCTGATCCTTGATCTGGAAGCACGCTATGAATTCGCCAAGACCGATCCGGACTTCTGGGCCGAAATGGATTGGTTGTGGAAGCATTATGTCGGGCGGCCGTCGCCGCTTTACTATGCCGAGCGGCTGACCGAGCACTTGGGTGGTGCCAAGATCTACATGAAGCGGGACGAGCTGAACCATACCGGCGCGCACAAGATCAACAATGTCCTGGGGCAGATCATTCTGGCGCGGCGCATGGGCAAGACACGGATCATCGCGGAAACCGGGGCCGGGCAACACGGGGTGGCCACTGCCACGGTCTGTGCCAAGTTCGGGTTGCAGTGCGTGGTCTATATGGGCGCGCATGATGTGGAGCGGCAGGCACCGAACGTGTTCCGCATGAAGCTGTTGGGGGCGGAGGTCATTCCGGTGACCAGCGGTCGCGGCACGCTGAAGGACGCGATGAACGATGCCTTGCGCGACTGGGTGACCAATGTACGCGACACCTTTTACTGCATCGGCACGGTGGCGGGGCCGCATCCTTACCCGGCGATGGTGCGCGACTTTCAGTCGATCATCGGCAAGGAAGTGCGCTGGCAATTGGCAGAGCAGGAGGGTGAGGGGCGGTTGCCTGACACCATCATCGCGGCCATTGGCGGCGGGTCCAACGCCATGGGGTTGTTCTACCCCTTCCTTGATGATCCGTCGGTGAACATCATCGGGGTCGAAGCGGGCGGCAAGGGTGTGGATGACCGCATGCAGCATTGCGCCAGTCTGACGGGGGGGCGGCCGGGCGTTTTGCATGGCAACCGGACCTATTTGCTGCAGGACCCGGACGGGCAGATTCTGGAGGGGTTCAGCATTTCGGCGGGCCTTGATTACCCAGGCATCGGGCCGGAGCATGCCTGGCTGCATGACACGGGGCGCGCGCAATATGTCAGCATCACCGATGCCGAAGCGCTGGAGGCGTTCCAGCTGTCGTGCAAGCTGGAGGGAATCATCCCTGCGCTGGAGCCGAGCCATGCTTTGGCCCATGTGATGAAGATCGCGCCAAGCTTGCCGCGTGAGCATATCATCGTGATGAACATGTGCGGGCGGGGCGACAAGGACATCTTCACCGTGGCCAAGCACCTTGGGTTTGACATGAAGGTCTAAACCTTTGGCCGATGGCTGGTTGGCGCCTGTTTCGGGGCCCCGCTGTTCGCGCAGCGGGGCCCGTTCTTTTGGTGCGGGGACAGGTGTGTTTGGCTGCGGCGGGCATAAACCATGGTTTAGGGCAGGCAGCCGGGGGTTTATGGACCGCCGTCTAAACCCTGTGCCAATATCGCGGCGGTTCGGTTGTGCGTTGTCTGTGGTTATCGCCGCCGGGGTTGCTGGCAGAGAGCCTGCAGCCCACGCGGTGTTCGGAAGACCCGATCACACACCAGAACCGATAGGAATATGACCATGAACCGGAAAATTGCCCTGCTGACGATGAGCCTTGCCTTTGTCGGCCATGCTGCCTTTTCGTTGACGACCAACGAGGTCGTGTCTGACCTGCAGGGGCAGGGATACACCCGCGTTGAAGTGAAGGTCGGCCCGACACAGATGAAGGTCGAGGCCATTCGCGGCTCTGAGAAGCTGGAGATCATTTATGACACCGTGTCTGGCCGGGTGCTGAAATCTGAAACCGAACAGGTTGGAGCTGGCGAAAACACCGCGCCGGGTGTCAGCGTCCGCGAGCGGGGCGAGGACTTCGTCGAAGTCCGGTCGTCGTCTGACGATGATGGCAGCGACGATGGCGCGGATGACAATGGCGGTGTGGGCCACGACGAAGATGGTTCGGAAGGCAGCGACGACAGCGGCAGTGACGATGATGGCAGCGATGACCACGGCGGCGACGATCATGGCGGCGATGACAGCGACAGCGACGACGATGAAAGCGACGACAGCGACAACGATGACAATGGCGGCGATGACAGCGGCAACGATGACAGCGGCAGCGACGACTGATCGTTTCGGCGTTTTGCACCAAGGGATGTCCCGGCCTTGCCGGGGCATCCTGCCACGCGGTAAGATGTTGGGAACCGGCCTGATCCGGCAAGGCAAGTGGGACATGACATGCAACGTCGATGGATGATGGTCGGTTCACTGCTGGGCCTGCTGGCGGCGGCCCCGGCGTTTTCGCAAAGTTTTGCCGACAGCGTTGTGGCGCAGTTGCGCGAGCAGGGGTTCAATCGGGTCAGTGTCGAGCGTACCCTGCTGGGGCGGACGCGGATTCTGGCGGCGGGTCAGGATGGGCAGCGCGAGATCATTCTGAACCCGCGCACGGGCGAGATTTTGCGCGATTTGTGGATTGCGGCGGCGGGCGGAAGTGCGGCGGGTGGCGGGCTTGTGCGCGACGACAGCAGCGGCGGGCGTGGTTCAGGTGGCGATGACGGGGACGACGGATCGGACGATGGTCAGGATGACTCGGGCAACGACGACTCGGGTGATGACGATTCTGGCAAGGATGACTCGGACGAAGACGACTCGGGCAAGGATGAGTCCGGCGGAGATGACTCGGGCCGCGACAACTCGGGGTCGGGCAGCAACGGCGGCGGTGGTGATGACGGCGAAGATGACTGATCACCCGGGGGGCCGCAGTCTGTGAAGCGGCGCATCACCCTTATTGCCGTGTTTCTGGTGCAGGCTGTGTGCGCGTTTTTCTTTGTGTCGGACATTCTGTCTTCGGTTCTGGGTTTGCGGTCGGTGCCCCTGTCATGGGAGGTGCGCGAGTTTCTGGAGATTGGCGCGTCGATCGGGCTGGTGCTGGGGCTGGTACTGGGGGCGCTGTTGTTGCGGCGCAGTTTCCGCGAGCGCAATCTGGCCGAAGAGCGGTTGCGGAGGGCCTCGGGGGCGTTCATGGCGCTGCTGGATGAGCGGTTTGGCGAATGGGGGCTGACCCCGGCCGAGCGGGATGTGGCGCTGTTTGCCATCAAGGGGTTGTCGACGGCCGAGATTGCCAGCGTGCGCGCCACCAGCGAAGGCACGGTCAAGGCGCAGACCAATGCGATTTAC
Source organism: Rhodobacter sp. (assembly GCA_027484145.1). Classification (GTDB taxonomy): domain Bacteria; phylum Pseudomonadota; class Alphaproteobacteria; order Rhodobacterales; family Rhodobacteraceae; genus Pseudotabrizicola. The sequence goes on along the minus strand of JAIXUH010000012.1, from coordinate 418,434 downwards.
CGCAAGGCGGGGGTCAGCGGGCGGCCACAGTTGCTGAGCCTGTTCATTGATGACCTGATGCGTGACGATGGGGTGTTGCGGCCTGTGGCGGTGCCCAAGGATGCGGCCTGAGCAGGGCTTTCAGGTCAGGTTCGGCACCGAAGGCTGATCGCGGTCTTGGATCGCGATGCGCATGCCGCGCCCGATGCGTTGGGCAAGGGCTGACCATGCGGCGGCGGTGTCGGGGGGCAGCATCCGGTTCAGGACCGATCCGAACAGACCAAGCCAGACATCGAACATCGGCGCGCGCACGTCGCCTGCGGCCATGTGTACCGCCATCGGGTTGCCGTCATAATCGCGTTCAAACAGGATCGCGTTGCGCCAGAAGCGGGCAATCTTGGCCTCATGCATGGGCCAGTCGGTGACGTGTCGGCGGAACACCGGGCCAAGGCCGGGGTGTTCGCGCACGCAGGCATAGAACTCGGCCACGACGGCGTCGATCTGCGGGGCGGTGATGGGAAAGCGCGGCGGGATCATGGGCGCAGTGGTGCCGCGTGAGGCGCTGCAGGGCAAGCGGGCGGGTTGTCGCGGCCCCTATTCGGTGGCGTGCTGCTGCAACACCTCAAGCGGGACGATGTGCAGGGTGTTCTGGTGCGTGGCCGCAAGGCGCACCTTGGGGGCGGCGCCTTCGTCATGCGCCTGCAAGAAGCGGCTGGCGCAGAGGCACCAGCGGTCGCCCGGTTTCAGGCCGGGAAAGCCGAACTCGGGGCGCGGAGTGGAGAGGTCATTGCCGAGGTATTTCGACAGGGCCAGAAATTCCGCCGTCATGGTGGCGCAGACGGTGTGCAGGCCGCGGTCCATCGGGCCGGTATCGCAGCAGCCGTTGCGGAAAAACCCGGTCATCGGTGCGGTGGAGCAGGGTTCCAGCGAGCCGCCCAGAACGTTGACGGATGGTTCCTTCATGCTTGCCCCCTTGGCCGATGCGGCACCTGCGCGGTGCGGTTTTGTCATATCTAGGCTGCGGGGGCGGGAAAGTCCTGCGAAAACGGCGGTTGTGCTGCGGTGTCGCGCCGGGCGTGATGATTGGCACGTTTACACGCGGCATGGGGCGCAATATAACGCGGCCCATGTGGATGATGCTGATCATAGCGCGAATTAGCCGCCCGGCGTTCTGACCCTGTCAGAGCGGCCGGGAGAACACGCGCGCAGGACATGGCCCGCTTGCCGCCTGCATCCCCCAAGATTTTCCAAGGATTTCCGCCAATGTGCGCCGATACGCCTGACACCGCCGCGACCGATTATCGCGATTCCGTTTTCCTGCCTGAAACCGAATTTCCCATGCGCGCGGGCCTGCCGCAGCGTGAACCCGGCTGGCTGGCCCGCTGGCAAGAGATGGGCATCTATGACCGCTTGCGCGAAAAGCCGGGCCGGGTGCCCTTTGTGCTGCACGATGGCCCGCCTTACGCCAACGGGCACCTGCACATCGGCCATGCGCTGAACAAGGTGCTGAAGGACATGGTGGTCCGCAGCCAGCAGATGATGGGCCGCGATGCCCGTTATGTGCCGGGCTGGGATTGCCACGGTCTGCCGATCGAGTGGAAGATCGAAGAGCAATACCGCGCCAAGGGGTTGAACAAGGACGATGTGGATATCGTCGATTTCCGTCAAGAATGCCGCCGCTTTGCCGAGGGCTGGATCGACATCCAGCGTGAGGAGTTCAAGCGCCTTGGCGTGACGGGCGCATGGGACAAGCCTTACCTGACCATGGACTACCACGCCGAGGCTGTGATCGCGGATGAGTTCATGCGGTTTGTCATGAACGGCAGCCTCTATCAGGGCTCAAAACCCGTGATGTGGTCGCCGGTGGAAAAGACCGCGCTGGCCGAGGCGGAGGTGGAGTATCATGACCACACCAGCCACACGATCTGGGTGCGGTTTGCGCCGCAGGATGGTGCGTTGGATGGCGCTGCGGTGGTGATCTGGACGACCACGCCATGGACCATCCCGCAGAACCGGGCAGTGGCCTATAACCCGTCGGTTGCTTATGGCCTTTACGCCGTGGATGCGGTGGCCGAGGGGGCGACGGCGAAGGCGGGCGAAAAGATCGTGCTGGCCGATGCCTTGGCGGAAGGTGTGATGAAATCGGCCAAGGTCGAGAGCTTTAGCCGCCTGCGTGATGTGACGATGGATGATCTGGCGGGTGTGGTTCTGGCTCACCCCTATCGTGGCATCGAAGGTGGCAAGGGCGAGTGGGACTTTGATGTACCGCTGCTGCCGGGCGACCATGTGACCGATGATGCGGGCACGGGGTTTGTGCATACGGCCCCCAGCCATGGTGACGACGACTATCAGATGGGCGTGAAATTCGGCCTGCCGATGACCTATAACGTTGAGGCGGACGGCACCTATCGTGCCGACCTTCCGGTGTTTGGGGGCCAAGCGATCCTGACCGCCGAGGGCAAGGAAGGCCCGGCCAATGTGTCGAACATCAAGGCGCTGCACGGCGCGGGTGCGCTGTTGGCCAAGGGCAAGCTGAAGCACAGCTATCCGCATTCGTGGCGGTCCAAAGCGCCGCTGATCTTCCGCAATACGCCGCAGTGGTTTGTCGCCATCGACAAGACGCTGGATGACGGGATGACCACCTATGGCCAGACGATCCGCACGCGGGCGCTGAATTCGATCAATCAACTGGTGGAATGGACCCCGGCGACGGGCCGCAACCGGTTGCATTCGATGATCGAAGCGCGGCCCGATTGGGTGCTGTCGCGCCAGCGGGCATGGGGCGTGCCGCTGACCGCTTTCGTGAAAAAGGGGGCGCGGCCGGATGCGCCGGACTTCCTGCTGCGCAATGCCGAGGTCAACGCCCGCATCAAGGCGGCGTTCGAGGCTGAGGGCGCAGATGTCTGGTATGTGCAAGGATTCAAGGAGCGCGTGCTGGAAGGCATCGTGAATCCGTTGGATTATGAGCAGGTGTTCGACGTTCTGGATGTGTGGTTCGACTCTGGCTCGACCCACGCCTTCGTGCTGCGCGACCGTGCGGATGGGGCGGCAGACGGGATTGCTGACCTGTATTTGGAAGGCACCGACCAGCACCGCGGATGGTTCCATTCATCGATGCTGCAGGCCTGTGGCACCAAGGGGCGCGCGCCCTATCGTGGTGTGCTGACCCACGGCTTTACGCTGGATGAAAAGGGCATGAAAATGTCCAAGTCGCTGGGCAACACGGTCGCCCCGCAGGCGGTGATCGACGAATATGGCGCCGATATCTTGCGGCTGTGGGTGGCGCAGGCCGACTATACGGTGGACCTGCGGATCGGGAAGGAAATCCTGAAAGGGACAGCCGACAGCTATCGCCGCCTGCGCAACACCATGCGGTTCCTGCTCGGCGCTTTGTCGGGGTTCACCGAGGCCGAGCGGTTGCCACATGACCAGATGCCGGAACTGGAACGGTGGGTGCTGCACCGGCTGAGCGAGTTGGATGGCGAAGTCCGCGAGGGCTATGCCAAGTATGACTTCCAGGGCGTGTTCCAGAAGCTGTTTACCTTCTGCACTTCGGACCTGTCGGCGGTCTATTTTGACATCCGCAAGGACGCGCTTTACTGCGATGCCGCAACCTCCTTGCGCCGCCGGGCCTGCCGGACGGTGCTGGATATCCTGTTCCATCGGCTGGCAACATGGCTGGCGCCGGTTCTGGTCTTTACGATGGAAGAGGTCTGGCTGGAACGCTTTCCGGGCAAGGACTCATCTGTCCATCTGCTGGATTTCCCAGAAACGCCAAAGGCGTGGCGCGATGATGCGTTGGCGACGAAATGGGAAACCCTGCGCGACGTGCGCCGGGTGGTCACGGGTGCGCTGGAAGTGCAGCGGACGGCGAAGGTGATCGGCTCTAGCCTGGAGGCCGCGCCAGAAGTGTTCGTGACGCCCGAGATGATGGCCCTTTTGGAAACGGTGACGTTTGAGGAGTTGTGCATCACCTCTTGCATCTGGCTTTCGACCAACCCGGTGCCGGAAGGGGCTTTTGCGCTGGCCGATGTGCCGCAGGTGGCGGTGGTCTTTGAACCGGCCAAGGGCGAAAAGTGCCAACGCTGCTGGAGGATCCTGCCGGATGTCGGCACGCACAAGCACCCGCATACCTGCGCGCGGTGCGACAGCGTTCTGGGATGAGCGGGGCCACCCTTCGCCTTGTGGTGGAGGGGCCGTTCGGGCCGATGACGCTGCATGAACAAGACGGCCGGATCGTGCGGCTGGAGTGGAGGGCCGACCCCGGCGAAGGGTCGGCCCTTTTGCATGAGGCGGCGCGGCAGATGGGTGCCTATTTCGCGGGGTCGCTGGCGGCGTTTGATCTGCCGTTTGACTGGGGGCAGGGGTTGCAGGAACGGGTGCGCCGCGCGATGGCGGCGATTCCCTTTGGCCAGACCCGCACCTATGGCGAGATTGCCCGTGACGTGGGCGCGCCTGCGCAGGCGGTAGGGCAGGCCTGCGGGGCCAATCCGGTGCCGATTCTGATTCCGTGCCACCGGGTGTTGGGTCGGGCGGGGTTAGGCGGGTTTTCGGCCCCCGGCGGGGTGGAGACCAAGGTGGCGCTGTTGCGTCACGAAGGGGCGGCGGGGCTCTTGATCTGAGCCTTGCCTTGGTGCCTGCGCCTCTGTAACGGTTTTGTAACAGAATGCGGCGGGCAGGGCTTTGACCATTGGCGTGTTTCTGGCTGTGCTGGGCGCGGCCTTTCTTCATGCGCTGTGGAACGCGCTGATCAAGCTTGGCACGTCCAAGGTTGGGACCATGGTGATCTTGTCGGTGGTGGAAGTGCCGATCGGCCTTGCCGTGGTGGCCTTTGCCCCGCCGATCGATCTGGCCGCCGTGCCATGGGTGATTGCGGCGGGGTGCACGCATTTCGCCTATAAGTTCTTTCTGACCTATGCCTATGACCGTGGCGATCTGAGCCGGGTTTACCCGATTGCGCGGGGGGCCGCGCCGATGGTGGTGGCGCTGGTGGGGGCAGCGTTTCTGGCCGATCAGGTGGCACCGCATGAATATTTGGCGATTGCGGTCTTGGGTGCGGGCATCCTGTTGATGGCGCGGGGGGTATTCGCCAGTGGCGAGGACCGGCGTTTGCTGCCGTTCGCGCTGGGCTCGGCCATGGCGACGGCGACCTATACGATGATTGATGGCATGGGTGCGCGGATTTCGGGGGCGCCTGTGGCCTATGTCGCGTGGGTGTTCGTGGCGGACGGGACGATTTTCACGACCGGGATGCTGGCGTTGCGCGGGTTTGCCGTGGTGCCGCGTGATGGGCGGGCTTGGCGGTTGGGGGCGGTCGCCTCGGTTGCGTCATACGGGGCTTATGCGGTGTCGATCTGGGCGATGACCAAGGCGCCGATTGCCGTGGTGGCAGCGTTGCGCGAAACGTCGATCCTGTTTGCGGTGCTGATCGGCTGGCTGGCCTTTGGCGAGCGGATGACGGGCGAAAAGGCCGTGGCCGCGCTGGTGATTGTGGCGGGCGTGCTGCTGACGCGGCTTTAGAGGCCGCCGGGCCGCTGCGGGAACATTTGCTGGGCGATTCCCGCCAAGAGCAGGTAAGTCGAGGCCAGCCCAAGGCCCAGATGCGACCAGCTGCCCGGTGCAAAGTTGTGCATGGCGGCCCATCCGGCGCAGACCACCCAGAACAGCGAGACGGGCAGCGAGATGTTGCGCCAGCGTTCGGTGCGGACGGGGTGGATGAACTTCAGGTTGGTGAACATTGCCACGGTCAGCAGAATCACGATGGCCAGTATAAGGATGCGGGGCGGTTCGGTGGCGAACAGCACCAACACGACCATGTTCCAGCAGGCGGGAAAGCCGGCAAAGCTTTTGTCTTTTGTTTTCATCCGGGTGTCGGCGAAATAGATGACCGAGCCATAGACGATGACGATGATCGCGATCCAGCCCGTCCACCCCGGCAAGAGGCCCGATTTGAACAGCGCGTAGGCCGGGATAAAAACATAGGTCAGATAGTCGATGATCAGGTCCAGCAGGACGCCATCATAGGTGGGCCAGTTGGTCGAGACATCATAGCGCCGCGCCAGCGGGCCATCGATGCCATCGACGATGAGGGCCAGCACCAGCCACAGGAACATCATGCTCCACAACCCCTCGACCGCGGCCAGCATGGCCAGCATCGACAGGACGGCGCCGGTGGCAGTCAGAAGGTGAACGGAGAGGGCTTTGTAACGTGGCTGCATATCGGCTTGATGGCCCAAACTTTGCGCCCGTGCAACCGTTCAGGCGCGTGGGTGGGCCTTTTCGTATACTTCCATCAGGCGGGCGGCATCGACAGCCGTGTAAGCCTGCGTGGTGGACAAGGAGGCATGGCCCAGAAGTTCCTGAATGGACCGCAGATCTCCCCCGGCCGACAAAAGGTGGGTGGCAAAGCTGTGGCGCATCGCGTGGGGCGTGGCGGTGGCGGGCAGGCCAAGTTGCATGCGGGTCTTTTCCATGACCAGCGCAATCAGCCGTGGGTTGAGCGCACCGCCGCGCGCGCCGCGAAACAGGGGCGCGTCTGCGGTCAGGTCATACGGGCACAGCCGCACATAGTGCGCGACAGCCTCGCGCGCGGCGGGCAGCACGGGCACAAGCCGGGTCTTGCCGCCCTTGCCCTTGATGCGCAGCACCTCGGGCAGCGGGTGGTCGGCCCCGGTGAGGGCGAGCGCTTCGGAGATTCGCAACCCGCAGCCGTAAAGCACGGTAACGACGGCGCTGTCGCGGGCTGCGATCCAATCCTCACGCGCCTGATCGGCGACGCCCGCGATCATGTCTTGTGCCCCTTCGACCGACAGGGGGCGCGGCAGTTTGCGTTTGAACTTGGGCGAGCGGGCGGACAGGATCGTGGTGGCGTCGGCTCCGGCGCGGTCGGCCACCCATGTGGTGAAGTTCTTAACCGCCGACAATTCGCGCGCCAGCGACCGGGCCGAGACGCCACGCGCGCGTTCCTGCGCCATCCACGCGCGCAGGTCGGATTGCGGCAAGGTGGCAAGGGCGGCCAGACCTTCGGTCCCGCCGCGATGAAGGGCCAGAAAGTGCAGATAACCCGTCACGTCGCGCAGATAGGCGGTGACGGTATTGGCCGCCGCGCCATGCAGGGCGGAAAGCTGGCGCGACCATTGCTCCAGCGCGTCGCGCACCTGTGGGGAGATGGCCGTCACGACAGCCAGCGGCGCATGGTCCGTTCGAACACGCCCGCGAAAAAGGCCAGAAGGTCGGTGCCGTGGGTGGGTTTGAACTGGTGCGGGTCTTCGGCGCCCATGACCAGAAGGCCGGGCAGACGGCCCTTGCCGAAATCAAGCTTCATCAGCGCCTCAGAGCGAATCCAGCCCGCGCGGTCGCCATAGATGGCGTCAGACGTGGGGATGGTCTGGCGCAGGATGACGGGGCGCAGCGGAATGTTGCGCCCGCCCGTCAGGTATTCACCGACAAAGCCTGCCTCGGCCACGAACAGCACATCGCCAAGGCGGCGCAGGGCCGGGTCTTCGGCGCTTTGCACCGATTCCAGCACAAGGCGGATGCAATCGACGCGCAGGGTGGCGGCCACCTCGCCCGCAAGGGTTTTCAGGAAATCCTCAAAACTCAGGGGGTCCAGCATCTGCAGGATGGCGCGGTGCACCTGATTGGTGCCTGCCAGATTTTCATAGGCGGCGGCAATCACGGTGCGGTGGGTGTCTTCCAGACGGTCCAGCCGGTTTTCAAGGCGTTCCATCGCGATGCCGCGCAGGTCCACGATATTGGAGCCCATGGCGCGTTCATTCGCCCCGATCAGCGCGGCCATCACATCGCGGTCTTCCAGAATACGTTCTGGCGCCGCGATGATGCGGTCACGCACGTCTTGTTCGATCATGTAAAGTCTGCCCGGCTTTTCTTGGTGATTTGCCGGGCAGTATAGCGGATTTTCACAATGAGGTGAAAGTTTTTCTGGTTACAGGATTTTCTGGCCGGTTTTCGCCCAGTCTTTCATGAACTGGTCAAGGCCCTTGTCGGTCAGCACATGGCTGGCCATCGCCTTGATGACGTTCGGCGGGGCGGTCATCACGTCGGCGCCCATCAGCGCGCATTGCGACACATGGTTGGCGCTGCGGATCGAGGCGGCAAGGATCTGGGTCTTGAAGGCGTAGTTGTCATAGACCTGACGGATGTCGCCGATCAGCTCCATCCCATCGAGGTTGATATCATCGAGACGACCGACGAAGGGCGAGATGAAGGTGGCCCCGGCCTTGGCGGCAAGGATGGCCTGATTGACGCTGAAGCACAGGGTCACGTTCACCATGAAGCCTTCGCCCGACAGGACCTTGCAGGTTTTCAGGCCGTCCCATGTCAGCGGCACCTTGACGGCGATGTTGGGCGCGATGGCGGCCAGCTTGCGGCCTTCGGCAATCATTTCATCCGAGGTCAGCGCCACCACTTCGGCCGAGACGGGGCCCGAGACGATGGAGCAGATTTCCTTGGTGACTTCGATGATGTCACGCCCGGATTTCAGGATCAGCGATGGGTTGGTTGTAACGCCATCCACCATGCCCAGATCGTTGAGTTCGGCAATTGCCGCGACATCGGCGGTATCCACAAAGAATTTCATCGGCGCGTCCTTGGATGGGTTGCGGGGGGTTCGGGGGGGGTTTACCCCAAAGGACGGTCTTAGGAAAGGGATGCACGTGGCGGATCGGGTCTATTCCGAGGGGCAGATCGTTGGCGTGCTGACGACGGAACCTCTTGGCCGCGTGCTGGATTACAAGGCGCCCGAGGGTGGCTGTGGCGATGGCGATTTCGTCGAGGTGCCCTTGGGGCCGCGCCGTGTGTTGGGTGTGGTCTGGGGCGTGGGCGAGGGGAAGTTTGATCCGGCCCGTGTGCGCCCGATTGCCCGGGTGCTGGAGGCGCGCCCGATGCGGGGTGAGTTGCGCGCCTTTCTGGCGCGGGCGGCGGATTATACGCTGACGCCTTTGCCCGCGATGCTGCGCCTTGCCACCCGTGCGCCGGGGCTGGGCGAGGGGCCGGCGACGCGGCGGGTGCTGCGGCTGGCAGGGCCCGTGCCCAACAGCCTGACCGACGCGCGCCACCGGGTGATCGAGGCGTTGCGCGATTATGGCGGTGCGGCAGTGACCATGGCCGAATTGACCGAAGCTGCAGGGTGTGGTGCGTCGGTCGTGAAGGGCTTGGTCAAGCTGGGGGTGCTGGCCGAAGAGGATGCGCCCAAGGACACGCCCTATCCGCCGTTGAAGCCTGCGGGGGCGGGGCATCTGGTGGGCGATCAGGTCGCGGCGGGCGATGCGCTGGTGGCAGCGGTGGCGCAGGGTGGGTATTCCTGCACGCTGCTGAAGGGCGTGACAGGGTCGGGCAAGACGGAAGTGTACCTTGAGGCGGTGGCCGAATGCCTGCGGGCGGGGCGGCAGGCGCTGGTGCTTCTGCCTGAAATCGCGCTGACGGCGGACTTTCTGACTCGGGTTGAGGGGCGGTTCGGCGCGCGGCCTGCCGAATGGCATTCGGGCGTGACGATGACCGAACGCCGACGGCTGTGGCGGATGGTTTCGGAAGGCGGGGCCGGGCTGGTGGTGGGCGCGCGGTCTGCGCTGTTCCTGCCGTTTCAGGACCTTGGGCTGATCGTCGTCGATGAGGAGCACGACACCTCCTACAAGCAGGAAGAAGGGGTGCTGTATAACGCCCGTGACATGGCCGTGTTGCGCGGGGCGATTTCGGGGTGCGCTGTGGTGCTGGCCAGTGCGACGCCCAGCCTAGAGACTTGGGCCAATGTCGAGGCGGGCAAATATGCGCGGCTGGATCTGGGCGCGCGTTATGGCGTGGCCGAGATGCCTGCGATGCACACCATTGACATGCGGGGTGAAAACCTGCCCGCGGATCGCTGGATTTCGGCCAAGCTGGCGGCAGAGGTGACGGCGCGGACCGAGAAGGGCGAGCAGAGCCTGTTGTTCCTGAACCGCCGTGGTTTTGCGCCCGTCACCCTTTGCCGGGCCTGCGGCAACCAGATCGGCTGCGATCATTGCGATGCGCGGATGGTCGAGCACCGGTTCCTGAAGCGGTTGGTCTGCCATCAGTGCGGGGCCACCAAACCGGTGCCGCTGGCCTGCCCGACCTGCAAGGTCGAGGGGCGGATGGCCGCCGTGGGGCCGGGGGTGGAACGGTTGGCCGAAGAAGTCGCTGCGCGGTTTCCCGAGGCGCGGCTTGCAGTGCTGTCGTCTGACCTGTTCGGGTCAGCGCGCGCGCTGAAAGAGCAGATCGGGGTGATTGCGGCGGGGGGGGCCGATATTATCATCGGCACCCAGATTGTGGCCAAGGGGCACAACTTTCCGCTGCTGACGCTGGTGGGGGTGATCGACGCCGATCTGGGATTGCAGGGGTCTGACCTGCGCGCGGCGGAACGCACGTTTCAACTGATGCGGCAGGTGGCGGGCCGTGCGGGGCGGGCCGAAAAGAAGGGCGAGGCGTGGTTGCAGACGCACCAGCCTGACCATCCGGTGATCCGCGCGATCCTTGGGGGTGATGAGGAAGCGTTCTGGCGCGCCGAGGCGGCCGAGCGGCGGATGGCGGGGGTGCCGCCCTATGGCCGGATGGCGGGGATCATCCTGTCGGGGCCAGATGTGGCGCAGGTTTTTGATTTCGCGGGGGAACTTGCGCGGCGCGATGGGCCGTTGCGGCGCGTGGGCGCGCAGGTGTTCGGCCCGGCCCCCGCCCCGGTGGCGCGGGTGCGCGGACGGCATCGGGTGCGGCTGTTGGTCAAGGCCGACAAATCGGTGCCGCTGCAGGCCGCCTTGGCCGAATGGGTGGCGCAGTTGAAGCCACCGACGAACATGCGGGTGGCGATCGACATTGATCCGCAAAGTTTTATGTGAGCGGTCGAAAAAAATTTGCATCCTGCCCTAAAACGAGATGCGTCGGTGCCGTTATCATACATCAGGCCGCAGCTTAGCCACCCGCCCGGAGGGTGCGCGCCCGCGTGATTGTCCCCGTTACAATTCCACACTCGCGGCGAAAGGCCCCTTGGCGTATCACCCAAGGATGATGTTTCAGCGAATGACCTTGGATGAGGCGGCGCATCTGCCGCGTTGGCGCAGGCCAGAGAGCCTGCTGTTGTTGATGGCGGTAGCGATGCCGCTGGCATTTGCCACATGGTCGGCGCTGCTGAACAACTTTGTGATCGAGGTGGCGGGCTTTACCGGGGTCGAGATCGGTTGGCTGCATACTGTGCGCGAGGTTCCGGGCCTGCTGGCCGTGGCGGTGATCGCGATATTGCTGATGGTCCGCGAACAGGTGCTGGCCGTGGCGATGCTGGTGCTGTTGGGCGCGGCATCGGCGGTGACGGCGTGGTTCCCCAGCCTTGGCGGGATTCTGACGCTGACCTTGCTGTCATCGATCGGGTTTCACTATTTCGAGACGGTGAACCAGTCGATGCAGTTGCAATGGATTGAAAAGGGCCGTGCGCCGCAGGTGCTGGGGCGGCTTGTGGCAGTGGGGTCTGGGGCGTCGCTGGCGGCCTATGGCACGATTGTGCTGCTGTGGGACAGGATCGGGCTGACCTATGACATCGTCTATATGGTGTCGGGCGGGCTGACGGTGCTGATCGCGCTGTTCTGTCTGGTGGCCTATCCGCAGTTTGAAGGGCCGCATGCGCAGCGCAAGGGGTTGGTGCTGCGCCGCCGCTATTGGCTGTTTTACGCGTTGCAGTTCATGGCAGGCGCGCGGCGGCAGATTTTCGTGGTCTTTGCCGGGTTCATGATGGTGGAACGCTTCGGCATGAAAGTGTCGGAAATGACGGCGCTGTTGCTGATCAACTATGTGCTGCAGATGGTGGCAGGCCCGACGATGGGCCGCGCCTTGGGCCGGTTCGGCGAGCGCAATGTGATGGTCTTCGAATATGTCGGGCTGACGCTGGTGTTTCTGGCCTATGGCGGGCTGTACTGGTTTGGCTGGGGGCTGATTATCGCGGGGGGCCTGTATGTGCTGGATCAGATGTTCTTTGCGCTGTCCTTTGCGCTGAAAACCTATTTCCAAAAGATTGCAGACCCCGCCGATATTGCGCCGACCGCTGCCGTGGCCTTTACGATCAACCATATCGCGGCGGTGTTTCTGCCCGCGCTTTTGGGCTATCTGTGGGCCACGTCGCCGGATTATGTGTTCGTGATGGGGGCGGTAATGGCGCTGGTGGCGTTGCTGCTGGCGCTTTTGATCCCGCGCAACCCGGAACCGGGGTATGAGACGATTTTCGGCGGCATTGCGGCGCGGCCTTCGCCCGCCGCGTGACGCGCAAAGAGGCGGATCAAGCCATGCGACTGGAAGGCGGGGCAGGGCGCGCCTATATTGAAAGGCCTAACCCAAGCAGGAGTGCGAGATGTTCTTCTTGAACCGAGACAAGATGCGGATGGTCGACCCCCGCGATGCGTTGCCGGGCCGGGCCGAACCTTTGCCAACAGCCGAGACGCATTTCGTCTCGGGCCTGCCGCTGAAATCGCCCGTGCCTGCGGGCATGGCCGAGGCGATGTTCGGCATGGGGTGTTTCTGGGGGATCGAGCGGAAGTTCTGGCAGGTGCCGGGCGTGTGGCTGACCATGGTTGGCTATGCGGGCGGCTTTACGCCCAACCCGACCTACAAGGAAACCTGCACGCAACTGACCGGCCATAACGAGGTGGTGCGGGTGATCTTTGATCCGGCGGTGGTCAGCTATGAGCAGTTGTTGAAGCACTTCTGGGAAAACCACGATCCGACGCAGGGTATGCGGCAGGGCAATGACATCGGGTCAACCTATCGCAGCGGCATCTACACCTATACCGAGGCGCAAGCTGCGGCGGCGGTGGCGTCCAAGGTGGCCTATCAGGCGGCGCTGACCAAGGCCGGAAAGGGCACGATCACCACCGAGATCGTGCTGGTGCCGACCTTTTACTTTGCCGAGGATTACCACCAGCAATATCTGGCCAAGAATCCCGACGGCTATTGCGGTGTGGGGGGCACGGGCGTGACCTGCCCGATTGGCACCGGGGTCAGCACCGCCGCTGGCATGACGGCCTGAGCTTCCTTGGCTGCTCAGCCGACCCATGACCTGCTGGTCGTCGGCGCGGGCCCTGCGGGGTCTGCGGCGGCGATCACAGCGCACAGGGCTGGCTTGCGGGTGGCGCTGATCGACCGCGCCACCTTTCCGCGCGACAAGTTGTGTGGCGGTGGGGTGACCGGGCGGGCGATGGGGCATCTGGTCGCCATTTTCGGCGATAGGGTGCCCGAGGCCGGGTTTCACCAGACCACACACATCCGCTTTACCGCCGGGCCACGGGTGTTGCGCCAGATCACCGATGCGCCACCCATTCACATGACCACGCGGGTGGGTCTGGACGCGGCCTTGCAGGCGCGGGCGGTGGCGGCAGGCGTTGAGGATTGCTGCGGGCAGCGGATTGCCGCGCTCGACGTGGCGGAAGGGCAGGTCACGCTGGCAGATGGCCGCGTGCTGGCGGCCCCCGTGGTGATCGGGGCGGATGGCATCAACTCGGCCGTGGCCAAGGCGCTGTTCGGGCGCGCGCATGACCCCGCGCGGGTGGGCTTTGCGCTGGAGATCGAGGTGCCGGGCCTGCCAGGCGATGGCATCGACATGGACATGACGGCGGCGCCTTGGGGCTATGGCTGGGACTTTCCCAAGGCGCATGGCCGCACCTTGGGCATCGGCGGGATTGCGGCGAAAAGCCCGGACATGAAGGGGTCCTTTCAGGACTGGCTGTCAGCGCGCGGGATTGACCCGGCCACGGTGCGGATCAAGGGGCACCATCTGCCGTTTGGCGAGTTGCGCCCAAGTCCGGGGCGCGACCATGTGCTTTTGGCGGGGGATGCGGCGGGGCTGGTGGACCCGATCACTGGCGAAGGCATTGCATGGGCCTTGCGGTCGGGGCAACTGGCTGCCGAGGCGGCGGTGATTGCCCTGAGGATGGGCGCACCGGACCGGGCGCTGGCGCTGTATCAGGCGCGGATGGCGGGGGTGCGGCGCGAGTTGTCGAGGGCAATGTGGCTGGCCAAGCTGGTCTATCACCCTTGGTTGCAGCCACGGTTTCTGAACCTACTTGCCTCGTCTGACCGGTTGCAGCGCCGCTATCTGGAGGTGTTGTCGGGCGAATTGGACTATGGCGATGTGCGGTTGCGCCGCCTGACCGGGCTGATGCTGCGCGTTTTGACCGGGCGCAGCGGTTGACGGCAGGGCGGGCGGGGGCTAACCCGCATGCAGTTGCCGCGCCAAGCCCGGAGTGCCCTGATGCCCACCTATTCCGCCCTGACCACCCTGACCGGAGAGGACGCCGCCGAGGCCCTTGCCGAGGCGATGGAAAAGATGGACCCGGAACCCACGGGCGTGGGCGTGTTCGAGATCGAGGATGGTTCGGGACTGTGGGAAGTGGGGGCCTACTTCCTCGAAAAGCCAAGCGAGATGGTGCTGGATCTGTTGGCCATGGCCTTTGACGCCAAGCCCTTTGCGCTGTCGGAAATTCCCGAGATTGACTGGGTGGCCAAGGTGCGGCGCGAATTGTCGCCGGTGGATGCGGGGCGGTTCTTCGTCTTTGGCAGCCATGATGCCGACAAGGTGCCTGAGGTCTTGCAGCAGCCGGGCCGGGTGGCCTTGCAGATCGAAGCGACCGTGGCCTTTGGCACCGGGCACCATGGCACCACACTGGGGTGTCTGCGCGCCTTTGACCGGCTGTTCGAGGCGGGGTTCCGCCCGGCCTGTGTGGCCGACATCGGTTGCGGCACAGCGGTGTTGGCCATGGCGGCGGCGTCGGTTTGCCCGGATGCCACCGTGATCGCCAGTGACATTGACCAGGTCGCGGTGGATGTGGCGGTGGCCAATGTGGCGATCAACGGGCTGGAGGGGCGGATTGCCTGCCTTGAAGCGGCCGGGTTTGCCCACCCGAAGATTGCGGCGACGGCCCCCTTTGACCTGATCTTTGCCAACATCCTGAAAGGCCCGCTGATCGAGCTTGCGCCCGATGTTGCGCGGCATCTGGCGCCCGGCGGCCTTGCCATCCTGTCGGGGCTGCTGGTGGTTCAGGCCGAAGCTGTGACCGCCGCCTATCTGGACGCGGGGCATGAGTTGCAGTCGCGCGACGATATTGGCGAGTGGTCCACCTTGGTGCTGCGTCGCAAATAGGGCAAAATTCTGCAGACCCTATCCAAATGCCCAAATTGCGCCACATTTAGACCATATCAGATGGATAGGTGGGGGTCGGTCTTAGGAGCATTTGATATGTCCGACCCGAGTATTGCAGAATTTAACAGCCGCATCGCGCGGATCGAAAAGGCACGCTCGAAGGGGTTCGGCTTTGAGGCCGATGGCACGCTGGGCCGTTCCTTTTACACAAAAGTCAATCGCCGGCGTCTCAACCGTCTGCGGGTTCCTCTCGTGCGCCCGGTTCTGGCGCTGCTGATCTGTGGTACCCTGCTGAAGGCGATCTTTCTGCATCATTTGGGCGCGCAAGCCTATGACGACCGTGTGGCCCGTCTGCTGGAAGGTCAGGGATTTGACCGCATTGGCGGCTGGCTGATGCAGGCTGACCCGGTCACGCTGGCGGTTTCGGCCAAGATCACTGAACTGGTCCGCACCTACGGATAAAGCACCTGGCGGATGAAGCGCCGGGTTGGGGCGATGCGCCCCCCTGTCTTACGACGCACGTGCGCAGTCTGATTAAGCGTTGATCCAAACCAAAAGGCCGCCCGCATTGCTGCGAGGCGGCCCGGTTCGTTCGTCGTCTTTGTGCGGATCAGCGGCCGATCATCTCGATGTCACCACGGCACAGGCCGATATCGTCAAGCTCGCGGTCCGACAGTTTGGACAGCGCCTTGCGGGTGACGCGGGCGTCATTCCATGCGGCAAGGGTATCAAAGGCGGAGCCGACACCCTGAATGGCGCGGAAGATCGAGATGGCGCCAAACGGCGCCGGGCGTGACGTCTCATAGGCAGCCATGGCGGTATTCCTTTTTAAACTGCTTAACATGCGGGCAACCTTGCCCTTACACGGCCAGATAATCGTGCTGCATGTGCAAAGCAAGCTGTGCCCGGACAAGGCCGCCATGCAGCACGCGCATGGCAGTTTGCCATAATTTGGTCATGATTTTCTGGGTGTTCCGGGCTGGTTGGCGTTTTGGTCGGGAACGATTGCCAACAGGTCGGTTTCTGCGGCTGCATAATGCGCGTGGGGGCTGTTGGCAACAGGTTTGCCGCCTTGCGGCCAGTCTTTTGGATTGCGCTTGGCGAATGTTCCCTTTTCGTGCTACTTCGGAAAAAACGAAGAAAAGGGGCAGGTATGCGCGTGCTGGGCATTGACCCGGGGTTGCGGAACCTTGGCTGGGGGGTGATCGACGTGATTGGCGCGCGCATCACCCATGTGGCCAATGGCATTTGTCATTCCGACGGGAGCGAGGGGAATCTGGCGCATCGCCTGTGTTCCCTGCACAGCCAATTGACGGAAGTGGTGCGCAGCTATGCCCCGGATGCGGCGGCGGTGGAGCATACGTTCGTGAACAAGGACGCCGTGGCCACGCTGAAGCTGGGGCAGGCGCGGGGCATAGCACTTTTGGTGCCCGCGCAGGCCGGAATCGACGTTGGGGAATATGCGCCAAATGCCGTGAAGAAAACGGTGGTGGGCGTGGGCCATGCGGCCAAGGTGCAGGTCGACCATATGGTGCGGCTGCATCTGCCGGGGGTGGTGATTGCCGGGGCTGATGCGGCCGATGCGCTGGCGATTGCGATTTGCCACGCGCATCATCTGCAATCGGCGGGTCGGTTGCAAGCGGCGCTGAAAAGGGCTGCGGGATGATTGGCAAGATTTCGGGGCGGCTGGATTGGCGTGGGTCGGACAATGTGCTGATCGATGTGCGCGGCGTGGGCTATATCGTCTATGTCAGTGACCGCACCATGGCGGGCCTGCCGGGGTTGGGTGAGGCGGTGTCGCTTTATACCGATCTTTTGGTGCGCGAGGATCTGCTGCAACTGTTCGGCTTTCCCACCATGCTGGAGAAAGAGTGGCACAAGCTCTTGATGACGGTGCAGGGGGTGGGGGCCAAGGCCTCGATGGCAGTGCTGGGCACGCTGGGGGCCGAAGGTGTGGCGCGCGCAATCACGCTGGGCGATGCCCGTGCGGTCCAGGCAGCGCCGGGCGTTGGGCCAAAGCTGGCGCAGCGTGTGATCCTTGAGCTGAAGTCAAAGGCACCGTCGCTGATGGCGGCGGGGGTATCGCTATCGGCGCGGGCCGAGGCTGATGACGTTGTGATTGAGGCAGCGGCACCCGCGCCTGCCCCGCGGCGGGCCAAGGCGGATGACGGGGCCAGACAGCGCGCGTCGTTCACGGCTGATGCGCTGTCGGCGCTGTTGAACCTTGGCTATTCGCAGGGCGATGCCGCGCAAGCGGTGGCAACGGTGGCGGGTGAAGAGCCGGGGGCGGAGACGGCGCATCTGATCCGCCGCGCGCTGAAGCTTTTGGCGCCCAAGACGTGATGGCCCGCGTTCTGACTGCTTGCCAAACCGGGGTGGCCCAAGGAACCTGTGCCCATGTTTGAACCAGACCCCGCCTTGCGCCCCGACAAGCTGCCCGAGGATGCTGACCGCGCCCTGCGGCCCAAGGGGCTGGACGAGTTCATCGGCCAGCACGAGGCGCGGGCCAACTTGCGGGTGTTCATCGAGGCCGCGCGGATGCGGGGCGAGGCGATGGACCATACGCTGTTTCACGGCCCGCCCGGTCTGGGCAAGACCACTTTGGCGCAGATCATGGCGCGCGAGTTGGGGGTGGGGTTCCGCATGACGTCCGGCCCGGTGCTGGCGAAACCGGGTGATCTGGCGGCGATCCTGACCAACCTAGAGCCGCGCGATGTGCTGTTCATCGACGAGATTCACCGCCTGTCACCCGTGGTTGAGGAGGTGCTCTATCCGGCGATGGAGGATTTCGCGCTGGATCTGGTGATTGGCGAAGGGCCTGCCGCGCGGACAGTGCGGATTGATCTGCAACCCTTTACGCTGGTCGGGGCGACCACGCGCCTTGGGCTGTTGACCACGCCGCTCCGGGACCGGTTTGGGATACCGACCCGGCTGGAGTTCTATACCGAGGATGAGTTGCACGAGATTGTCACCCGTGGTGCGCGGTTGTTGGGCGTGCAGGCGGCCTCGGACGGGTGCCGCGAGATTGCGCGGCGCGCGCGCGGCACGCCGCGGATTGCCGGGCGGTTGCTGCGCCGGGTGGTGGACTTTGCGATGGTGGAAGAGGGCGGACTGGTCAGCCGGGCCTTGGCCGACCGGGCGCTGACGCGGCTGGGGGTCGATCATCTGGGGCTGGATGGGGCTGACCGGCGGTATCTGTCGCTGTTGGCCGAGAATTATGGTGGCGGGCCGGTGGGGGTGGAAACCATCTCGGCTGCCTTGTCCGAGGCGCGGGATGCGATCGAGGAGGTGATCGAGCCCTATCTGTTGCAACAGGGCCTGCTGCAACGCACGCCACGGGGCCGGATGCTGACGAACAAAAGCTGGCGGCATCTGGGGCTGGAGGCACCCAAGGCCCCAGGTCAGGCAGATTTGTTCGAGGGGTGAGCCTTGGTCCACTGCGTGAGCGTATCCGGGCCAAGCTGGCGCACGTTGGCCAGTTGAAAGCCGGGGGCGGCGGCAAGTTGGGTCAGGTGCAGAGGGCCAAGGGATGGCGTGCCATCGGCACCGATCAGCTTGCCTGCGGTCATGTGCAACAGGTCATCGACTAGTCCTTCGGCCACGAGACCCGCGGCTAAAGTGCCGCCGCCTTCGCATAAGATTCGGGTCAGCCCTTCGGCGGCGAGCAGGCGCAGGGCGGCAGTTAGGTCCAGCTTGCCCTGCGGTGCGGGGCAGGCGATCAGCCGCGCGCCGGTGGCCGCCCAAGCGGTTTGCGCCTGCGCCGGGGCGTCGGGGGCGTGGATCAGCCAGACAGGGGTTTCGCGCGCAGTGCGGCCAAGGCGGCTGTCGGGGCTATGGCGCAAGAGGCGGTCCAGCACGATGCGGATGGGCTGGTGGGTGGCGCCAATGTCGCGGGCCGTCAGGTCCGGGTCATCGGCCATGGCGGTGCCGCTGCCGACCATGACGGCATCATGCGTCAGCCGCAGCATGTGAACGTGTCGGCGCGCGGCACTGCCCGTGATCCAACGCGATTCGCCCAAAGCGGTGGCAATGCGACCGTCGATGGTGCTGGCGAGTTTCAGGGCGACCAAGGGCAGGCCCGCCGTGACACGCTTCAGAAAGCCCGCGTTCAGGCGGCGCGCTTGTGGTTCGAGGATGCCTTCGGTGACGGCAATTCCTGCGGCGCGCAGCATCGCATGGCCGCGCCCTGCCACGCGGGGGTCAGGGTCGGTGAAGGCGGTCACCACCCGCGCCACGCGGGCGGCGATCAGGGCTTCGGCGCAGGGGGGAGTCTTGCCGTGATGGGCGCAGGGTTCCAGCGTGACGTAAGCCGTGGCCCCCGCCGCATCGCCCGCCTGATCCAGCGCGCGACGTTCGGCATGGGGGCGGCCGCCCGGTTGGGTCCAGCCGCGCCCGATGATCATGCCGTTCTGCACCAAGACGCAGCCGACGGCGGGGTTCGGCCAAGTGCGCCCAAGCCCCCGCGCGGCAAGCGCAAGGGCATGGGCCATGTGGCCTTCGTCGGTCACTCTTCGCCTTTGTCGCCGGGCCGCAGTTCGGAAACGAACTTGTCAAAGTCGCCCGCCGCCTGGAAGTTCTTGTAAACGCTGGCAAAGCGCACATAGGCGACCGTGTCGATCCGGGCGAGGGATTCCATGACAATCTCGCCGATCACACGGCTGGGGATGTCGGTTTCGCCCAAGGATTCCAGCCGCCGCACGATGCCGCTGATCATCTGATCGATGCGTTCGGGATCGATGGGCCGCTTTTGCATGGAAATGCGGATCGAGCGTTCCAGCTTGTCGCGGTCGAAATCCTCGCGCTTGCCAGAGGTCTTGATCACGACCAGATCGCGCAACTGCACGCGTTCATAGGTGGTGAAACGGCCACCGCAGGCGGGGCAAAAGCGCCGCCGCCGGATGGCAACATGATCTTCGGCGGGACGGGAGTCCTTCACCTGCGTGTCGATATTGCCGCAGAATGGGCAGCGCATGGGCCCCCTCCTTGCTTGTCGTTGAATTGCCTGCCTCTAGGTCCGGGTGTTTCCCCGGTTATGGCTACAGGTTATAGGGGCAGGCCATGGATTTCGCCTAGCCCGAAGTGTGCTGCCCTGTATCTGGGGTGGCAAGGTGTGGCGTGGCGGACTCAGGGCCGGGCGGCGGGGTGTCACGCGGACGTGATGGGGTGGTGGTGTCATACAGGCTAGGTCTTTGCCCACGAAACCGTTCAGGAGAACAGCCATGACCCGAATGACTGCGAAAGATTTCGATCAGGAGTTGCTGGAGCTTTACGATTTCTACGCCCATGGCCGGATTACGAAACGCGAGTTTCTGGACCGCGCGGGCAAGTTTGCGGTGGGGGGCGTGACGGCGATGGCGCTGTTGCAGATGCTGAGCCCGAACTATTCCATGGCCGAACAGGTCAGTTTCAACGACGAGACGATTGTGGGCGAATACATCATGTATCCGTCGCCCAACGGCCATGGTCAGGTGCGCGGCTATATGGTGCGGCCCGCCGGGGTGATGGACAAGTTGCCCGCCGTGGTGGTGGTGCACGAAAACCGTGGGCTGAACCCCTATATCGAGGACGTGGCGCGGCGCGTGGCCAAGGCCGGGTTCATGGCGCTTGCGCCGGATGGCCTGACTTCGGTCGGCGGCTACCCCGGCAATGACGAAAAGGGGCGCGAGTTGCAGTCCAGTGTGGACGGCACCAAGTTGATGAATGACTTCTTTGCCGCCGTCGAGTTTCTGATGGCGCATGAGGGATCAACCGGAAAGGTGGGCATCACCGGGTTTTGCTATGGCGGCGGGGTCGCCAATGCGGCGGCTGTGGCCTATCCGGAATTGGCGGGGGCAGTGCCCTTTTATGGCCGCCAGCCCAAGCCCGAGGATGTGGTGAAGATCAAGGCGCCGCTGCTGCTGCATTACGCCGAACTGGATGAGCGGGTGAATGAGGGCTGGCCCGCCTATGAGGCGGCGCTGAAGGCCGCGGGCACCACCTATGAGGCCTTTATCTATCCGGGTGTAAACCACGGATTCCACAACGATTCCACCCCGCGCTATGATGAGGCGGCGGCGGAATTGGCCTGGGGTCGGACCATCGACTTCTTCAAGAAAAACCTCGCCTGAGGCGGGGTCAGCCGCAGGCCGCCCAACCTTGGACCTCAAAATCCCAGCACTGGCCTGCGGCCTTTTTCGCCTCCATCAGCACGTCCAGAAACGGCGGGTCGGGAGGGGCTGAACAGGACAGATCCGCCAGCGTTTCATCGCCGCGCGTGACGATGACGCCGCCCTGCCAATCCTGCGGCGGCTCATCTTCTGACATCTGCTTGTCGATTGAGGACCACACCTCATAACTGACATCGGCGTTTTGAAAGCGCACGCTGTCCCAGATGGTGCGGCCAAATCCGGGCCAAGGCTGGTAAGCCACTGTCGACAGACCCTCGCGCAGCGTCAAGTCGGGCGCGCCGATCTTGCCGTAGCTGTAGATCAGGTCGGTTTCGGTCAGGCAAAGCTGCAAGTGCTTGGCGCCGATCGGGCAGGAAAAGACCACCTGCCCCGGACAGTCGGCAAGGGCGGGCAGGGGCAAAAGGCAGGCAAGGGCAAGAACGCGCATCATCAAGCTCCGGCATGGGCGCGGGTAAGGAGCCTTGGGCGCGGTGTTGTGTCAAGCGCATCGGCGCGGCGGTCTGCGCGAAATGTTGTATGGGTGCAGATTATCCGTGACGATTGTCATATTGGTGTTACCATTCCATGCATGATGCACCGACTCATCCCCCTTTTGGCCCTTTTGCCGCTGCCCGCCGCTGCCCAAAGCCCGATTGCCGAGGTGCTGTGCGCCCAGCGGTCGGAACTTGTGCAAAAGCTGACCGTGCAGTTTGGCGCGCGTCTGGCGGGCACCGGGTTGCGCAACGCCGAAATGGTGATGGAGGTCTGGACAGACCCACGCGGCGACTGGACCATGGTGCAAAGCTATACCGATGGTCGCGCCTGCATTGTGGCGATGGGCGAGGGCTGGGAAGCCGTAGAGCCGCCCGACCCGGCGTGAGGGTCGGCGTTTTACTGAAACATCCGTGGCTTAGCTGAACAGACGGTCGCCCAACTGGTCAATCGCCTGCTGCGCCTTGGCGATCGAGGCGGCAATTGCCTCATCCTGCGCGCTGTGAATATCGGCGCGGATCAGGTGGTGGGTCTTGGTTTCGCCGCCAATATCCTTCTCGATCCGTGCAGCAAGGCGATAGCCGCCCTCGGCTTTCATCGGCTCGGCAAAGATGCGGCAATCCTTGTGCAGGATGGGCTCAAGCGCTTTGGGGGCAGCGGGGGAGGAGGAACCGAAGAGGCGGGAGAAGATGGAGGGCATGAGGGGTCCGGGTCGGCAGTTCAGTGCATGGCTTTAGTTGACGCGATTTGCGACAGCTAGTCGAGTTGCAAAGTGCGGACAGTGCGCCAATCGAAGGTTCTTACACGGGCTTGTTCGGCCGGAATGTCATCCCTTGCCAGACCCGTGCTGGCATAGAACCCATCGGAGAATGAGCCTTCTGACGGCATCGGCATCCCGCGATCCAGACTATCCTTCGAGACGACCAAGACCGAAACGTTTGGAAGACCGTGTTCGGCGCATAGGGCGGCGGCTTCGTTCAAGTAGCTGGTGAGGCCCTGTCCATTCACTTTGGACATCCCAAGACGGCGCGCGAGTTCCGAATAGGTGAGGGCGGGCTCACCTGCGAGGACGGCCTTTGCAACGATCTGGATGGTCGCAAAGGCGCGCTGTTTCGTCAGTGGTAAGACGCTGCGATGTTCGGTCACTGATCCAAGAAACTCCGCAGCTTCCGTGACCGGCTCGGATGCTTCAGTTTCCGCAGCGCCTTGGCTTCGATCTGGCGGATGCGTTCGCGGGTGACGCTGAACTGTTGGCCGACCTCTTCCAGCGTGTGGTCGGTGTTCATGCCGATGCCGAAGCGCATGCGCAACACGCGTTCTTCGCGGGGGGTGAGGGAGGCCAGGACGCGGGTTGTGGTTTCCTTCAGGTTTTCCTGAATGGCGGAATCCAGCGGCAGGATCGCGTTCTTGTCTTCGATGAAGTCGCCGAGTTGTGAGTCTTCCTCGTCGCCGATTGGGGTTTCCAAGGAGATGGGTTCCTTGGCGATTTTCATCACCTTGCGGACCTTTTCCAAGGGCATCTGCAGCTTTTCGGCCAATTCCTCGGGGGTCGGTTCGCGGCCGATTTCGTGCAGCATTTGCCGCCCCGTGCGGACGAGTTTGTTGATCGTTTCGATCATATGCACGGGAATACGGATCGTGCGGGCTTGGTCAGCGATGGAGCGCGTAATGGCCTGACGGATCCACCATGTGGCGTAGGTCGAGAATTTGTAGCCGCGGCGGTATTCGAATTTATCGACGGCCTTCATCAGGCCAATGTTGCCTTCCTGAATGAGATCAAGGAATTGCAGGCCACGGTTGGTGTATTTCTTGGCAATCGAGATCACCAGACGCAGGTTCGCCTCGACCATTTCCTTCTTGGCCTGACGCGCCTCTTTCTCGCCCTTTTGCACCTGATTCACGATGCGGCGGAATTCGGAGATGTCGACGCCGATATATTGGCCGACCTGTGCCATTTCGGCGCGCAACTCTTCAACCTTGTCGCGCGATTTGTCGAACAGGACCTGCCAGCCACGACCGCCCTTGGCGGCCATCCGGTCCATCCATGCGGGATCAAGTTCATAGCCCTGATATTCGTCGATGAATTCGCGGCGATTGATGCGGGCCGCGTCGGCCAGTTTCACCATGCCGGAGTTGATCGTCATGATCTTGCGGTTGATGCCGTAAAGCTGGTCGATCAGCGCTTCGATCCGGTTGTTGTGCAGGTGAAGCTCGTTCACCATCACCACGATTTCCGAGCGCAGTTTCTGATAGGCGGCTTCGTCCGTGGCGGAAAAGCGGGTCTTTTCGGACAGGGTCGCGTTCATCCGCGCATCCTGCATTTCGGCCAGAGTGACGTAATCGCGCGCGATCAGGGCAAGGGTATCCAGCACCTTTGGCTTCAGCGCGGCTTCCATCGCGGCCAGCGACATGTTCGAGGCTTCGTCATCCTCGTCATCGTCATCGGACCGCATCAGGGGGTTGCCGTCGGCATCGAGTTCCGGTTCGGCGGAATCGGGGCGGCGCGGGGCGGCGGCCGAGACATCGACGCCTTCCAGATCGGGGCCGTCCATATCGTCTTCGCCATCAAGGCTGCGGCCAAAGGTGGCCTCAAGATCGATCACATCGCGCAGCAGGATGTCTTCGTTCAGAAGTTCGTCGCGCCAGATGGTGATGGCCTGAAAGGTCAGCGGGCTTTCGCACAGGCCCAGAATCATCGTGTTGCGGCC
Source organism: Rhodobacter sp. (assembly GCA_027484145.1). Lineage (GTDB taxonomy): Bacteria > Pseudomonadota > Alphaproteobacteria > Rhodobacterales > Rhodobacteraceae > Pseudotabrizicola. The sequence continues at coordinate 393,964 of JAIXUH010000012.1, read as the reverse complement.
AGCTTCGATCCGCTTGGCGATGGCAATTTCGCCTTCGCGGCTGAGCAGTTCGACGCTGCCCATTTCGCGCAGATACATGCGGACCGGGTCATCGGTGCGGTCCAGCGTTTCGGTCGTGGCGCCAACGACCGCCACTTCGCGTGAAGTGGTCGAGGTTTCGACCAGTTCGCCAGCGGGCGCTTCGCCTTCTTCGACCTCATCATCTTCGATGATGTTGATGCCCATTTCGGACAGCATCGACATGACGTCTTCGATTTGTTCCGAAGAGACCTGTTCCGGCGGCATCACCTGATTGAGCTGCTCATACGTGATGTAGCCCCGCTCACGCGCGTCGGCGATCATCTTCTTGACGGCAGCCTGACTCATGTCCAGCGAGACATCGGGTTCGTCAGCTTCGGGTTTGCCGTCGTCGGTGTCTTTCAGGGCCATGTCGTCTCCTCGGGTGCGAATCGCACAGGTGGTTTCGAATCAATAACGCGAATCACGCGGGGTTAAAGGCGGACTCGGCATTTTCTTGCCTCGAGTGGTGTGGAAAAGCGTTGGTCAATGGTTACTGCCGCGTCCACCGCGGCTGAAATCGATGCTTTCGTGCAGTCTGCGGGCACGATTGAGTTCATCCCGGTCCAGTTCGATGCCATTTGGTGCGATCACCGATTCGCCCTTGGCCGCCTCGGGGCCCCGCGCGGCACTGTGCCGGGCCTCGGCGGCCTTGGACACGCGCCATGTCAGGCCTTCGTCGGCCACCCCTGACAGATCGTCTTCCGCATCGGCAATTTCAAGGCGGTGCGCGCGATCTGCCTGCAAACGGGCCAAAGCCTCGGCCAAACAGAAGGCCGCCGTTTCCGGGTCAGCCCCGGCGGCAAGGGCGGGCGTGATGCGGACATGCGGGTGCAAGAGCACCGATTCGGTGGGCAAAGGCGCCTCGGCCATCAGCACATCGAGGAGGTTGGGCGCGGATTGGTGATACAGGATCAGGCTGCGCAGGGTGTCGTGGCCGTCGCCCAGAAACTCCAGCCGCTCCAGCGTGGATTCGAACCGGGCGATCAGGTCGGGGTGGCTGATGCAGCCCGCCAGAATGACCGCCTCGCGCAGCGAATCAGATGAGCCACCGCCCGAGGCCAGCAGCGAGGCGCGGGTCGAGGCCATGGGGGCCACGGGCTGGAACGGCACCTTGCCGCCACGCGGTGTCCATGGGGGGCGCGGGGTGAAGGGGCGGTTTGCCTCGGCCCGGCGACGGGTGCCGAACAGATCCCACCGCAACTGCTTGATTTCTTCGCCGTAATGCGCGCGGATCGACGGGTCTGCGATGCGCGTCAGGGCGGCGCGCAGGCTTTTGTCCAATGCGGCCTTGCGTTCGGGGCTGTCGAACACGCGGCCTTCGGTTTCGCGCTGCCACAGCAGCCGGACCATCGGCTGTGCCTCGTCCAGCACCTTTTGCATGGCGGGCGCACCCTGGGCCTTGATCAGATCATCCGGGTCCATGCCGCCGGGCAGGACGGCAAAGCGCAGGCCCTTGCCCGCCTCAAGCAGGGGCAGGGCAAGGTCGATCACCCGCAGGGCGGCGCGGATGCCTGCTGCATCGCCGTCAAGGGCAATGACCGGCTCGTTCGCGATGCGCCACATCAGGCGCAACTGGTCTTCGGTCACGGCGGTGCCAAGCGGGGCCACCGTGGCGCGAAAGCCTGCCTCGCTGAGCGCGATCACATCCATATAGCCTTCGGCGACGATCAGGGGCTGGCCCTTTCCGGCGGCTTCGCGGGCGGGGCCGTGGTTGAACAGGTTGCGCCCCTTGTCGAAGAGTTCGGTTTCGGGGCCGTTGAGGTATTTCGCGCGGGCGTTGGGGTCCATGGACCGACCGCCAAGGCTGATGGCGCGGCCACGACCGTCGCGGATGGGAAAGATGATGCGGCCACGGAAACGGTCGTAGAGCGCGCCGTCATCCGCCTTGGCGCAAACGCCAGAATCGACGATCAAGTCGGGCGCAAACCCCTTTTGCTGCAATGCCGTCAGCAGGGCCTGCCGTGCATCGGGCGCAAAGCCGATCTCCCAGCGGTCTTGGGCGGCTTCGCTGAGGCCGCGTTTGACCAGATAGGCGCGGGCCTCGGCGGCAGCAGAGGTTTTCAACTGGAGGCGGAACCATTTGACCGCCTCTTCCATCACCTGCGTCAGAAGGGTGCGGTGGTCGGCCTTTTCGGCGGCCTTGGGGTCGCGGGCGGGCATCGGCATTCCAGCCTCGCGCGCCAGAACCTCGACCGCCTCCATGAAGCCGAGGTTCTCGGTTTCCTTGACAAAGGAGAGGGCGTCGCCTTTGGCGTGGCAGCCAAAGCAATAGTAAAAGCCTTTGCGGTCATCCACATGAAAGGAGGCGGATTTTTCCTGATGGAACGGGCATGGCGCCCACCAGTCGCCCTTGCCCATGTTGGATTTGCGCATGTCCCATGTGACCTTGCGCCCCACAACCTGTGACAGCGAGATCCGGGTCCGCAGTTCGTCAAGAAATCCGTTGGGCAGCGACATGGGCATAGTATCGGGCTTGTGGCGGTGCGAGTCCAGAAGCCGCATCGCGGGGTGGCGGCGGCTGACCTTGCGGAGTCCCTGCCCGTGGCCGGGCAGGGACGGGCGAAAGGTCGGTCTGCGCGGCGGGGCCGCTTGCCCTCCGCCTGCCTGCGGCAGGGGGATCAGGCGGTGCGGTCAAGATGGTGGGGGGCTGGTCAAACGGGGCGGTTTGGCGGTATGCGGCGGGCCATTGAGCGGAGGGCAGGACATGGACGCAGGCGAGGTGGAGCGGTTTTTCACGCGGGCCGACGGGCAGTATCTGTGCGCCCGCTGGGGGCGGCCCATCGTGCCGGTGGTGTTTGGCGTGGATGATGCGACGCTGTCGGTCGTCAAGGGCGCGATCGAGGCGGTGGTGGTTCTGGCGGGCCACAAGATGGCCGAGACGGACCCGGAACTGGGCGCGAACCTGATGGTGTTCTTTTGCCGTGACTGGGACGAATTGCGCCATGTGCCCAACCTTGACCGCCTGATCCCCGACCTGTTGCCTCTGGTGGATCGGCTGGAGGCAGCAGAGGCCAACCAGTACCGCATTTTCCGTTTTGACGAGGCGGGCGCGATCAAAGCGGCTTTCGTGTTTCTGCGGATGGATGCGCATCTGTCGGCGGTGCCTGCCGATACGCTGGCGCTGTCGCAGGCGGTGCAGACGATCATCCTGTGGTCGGACCGGGCGTTCATGGATGTCTCGCCCCTTGCGCTGGTGGGGGAGGCCGTGGTGTTGCGCCCCGAAATCGCGGGGGTGATCCGGGCCGCCTATGACCGGGTGATGCCTGCGATGGCGCGTGACCCCAGCCATGCCCTGCGGCTGGCGGCGCGGGTGACCTATCCAAATTGACGTAAGGAAAACCTTACTATCCCGAACGGATATGATCGACTATCCCATTGGATATAGATCCATTCGATTTTATAGGGCCGGGTTCATTCCCGGCCCATTTTCATTTCCGGGGTTCTGTTCAGGTGGCCCATTGGGGCAGCGTGATCCTGAAGGCTGGTTTGACGGTGCCAAAAGGCCCGGAAGATGCGCCTTGCCTGACGTAAGGGAAACCTGACTGCCTGCAACGCCATGGCTCGGTTAGGGTTCTGGCAAGGATGAAAAGACCGACGGACAGGGTGGCCATGACAGCGCCACCGCCGATCTGACCGGCGGCACTCTGGTAACAGTTTTGGGTGGGGTAGATCATGGCTCTTCGCAGCCTGCGTGAACGCGTGTTTCAGACCTTGTGTTTTGAACTGGGTGGCCTGCTGATGGCCGTGCCGCTGTATATGGTTTATGCCGACAGCGACGCGGGGGAGGGTGCGACCCTGATGGCCTTGGTGGCGGTGGCGGTCATGATCTGGTCGCCGGTGCACAACACTTTGTTCGACTGGGTGGATCTGCGCCTGTCGGGGCGTGTGGCCAGTGACCGGCCGCAACTGTGGCGCGTGGTGCATGCGATCAGTCACGAAATTTCGGCCATGGTTGTGGTCCTGCCGATCTTGGTGTTCGTGGGTGGGCTGAGCGTCGTCGAGGCGCTGCTGCTGGATGTGATCCTGACCTTTGCCTATTCGCTGTATGCCTATGTCTTTCATCGGGTGTTTGACTGGCTGCGGCCCGTGCGGCGCGGTGTGGGCCCTTTTCCGGCGGGGGCCGTAACATGATCACGCACCACGATTCGGCCCCGCGCACCGAACAATTCGGGGTGCATCTGATGATTGATGGCTATGCGGCGTCCGGGCCGCGCATGACCGATGCCGACGCCCTGCGCGCGCTGCTGGAGCGTCTGCCCGCCGAGATGGGGATGCATGCGATCTGTGCGCCGGTGGTGGTTTCGGTCGGGCCGAACTGCCACAAGGACCCCGGTGGCCTGTCAGGCTTTGTGATGATTGCCGAAAGCCATATCAGCTTTCACACATTTCCGGCGCGCGGCTTTGTGACCATCGATCTTTACACCTGCCAGTGTGATCTGGACCGCGAGGCCACGATAGCCCGGCTGATGCTGGCCTTTGGCCTGCACGATGCCGACATCTATGTGCAAGACCGTGGCCTGCGATACCCTGCGGTGAACCGCGAAATGGCCTGACCGCGCTGCGCGGCACCCGTCATTTCGGCAGGCCAGCCGTGCCTTCGGGCAAGGCGATGACGGAAATCGCCATCTTGCCCGAACCTTGGGTCAACTCGCTGGCATGGGCCAGATAGACCAGCGCCTTGTTCTTGGCATCATAAATGCGCGTGACCCGCAGGGATTTCAGGATCAGCGACTGGCGTTCGCTGAAAACGGCTTCGCCCGCGTCATCGGTTTCGATATCGCCAAGGGTGATGGGCCCGGTCTGCACGCAATCGACAGCCGAATAGGACGGGTCTTCGAACCAGTTGCCGTTCGACAGCCGGTCGATGACCGAACGGTCGAAATAGGCCACGTGGCAGGTCACGCCCTGCACCTTGGGGTCGGCAAAGGCGTCGATGATGATGTCATTGCCCACCCAATCCACGCCAACGCGGCCCACCTCTTCGGCGGCGGCGGGGTGGGCCAGGCACAACAGGGCAATCAGCGCGCGTTTCATTCGGTTCTCCGGGTCAGACAAGAAGGAACGCGGCGACCGGCGATGGCGTTCCCGAAAAATCGCGGCTAGCAAGGGGCGCGCATGGCCGAGGCACAGCAGATGACCCATTCCATCACGATCCGCGTCTATTACGAAGATACCGATCTGGGCGGCATCGTCTACTATGCAAACTATCTGAAGTTCATCGAGCGCAGCCGGACCGAATGGGTGCGCGCCTGCGGGATTGATCAACTTGCCCTGAAAAATGACCTAGGCCTGATCTTTGTGGTGCGGCGGGTCGAGGCGGATTATCTGCGCTCGGCGGTGTTTGATGATCTTTTGACCGTGACAACCAATCTGGTCGAGTTGGGGGGCACGCGGATCGTGCTGGATCAGGCGGTGCTGCGCGGGACGGATGTTTTGTTCAAGGCACGGGTGGTTCTGGTCTGCATTGATCAAAAGGGCCCCGTGCGACTGCCCGCACCGATCCGGGCGGCCCTGACAGCCCTGCGGTAAGGCGGGTTGCCCCTGTGGCTGTAAAGGGTGCGGTGCTGCTTGGCGGGGGGTGGGACAGGGGGTGCCGATTGGGGCGGCCCTGACCTTGGATTGCGCGGTTTGTTTCAGCGGCACACCGCCGTTTGATGCAGATGTGTTGGCATTCCCCTTCAATTCCAGTTAGAATCACTGATAACAGGCGGCGAACAATGCCCCGATAACAAGAGCAGGCGTAATGGAAACGGAAACCCTTGCGATGGCGCAGGAGATTGATTTCTCCATGCTGGCCCTTTTCGCGCGCGCGACGATTACAGTCAAAGTTGTGATGATTTTGCTGATGGTCATGTCCTTCTGGTCATGGTCGATCATCGTGCAAAAGCACATCATGTTCCGTGCCGCCCGCAAGGAGGCCGAGGTGTTTGACCGGGCCTTCTGGTCGGGCGAGCCGCTGGACGAATTGTTCGAAAAGATCGGCGCACAGCCGACCGGGGCCAGCGAAAAGATCTTTTCGTCGGGCATGCTGGAATGGCGGCGCAGCCACCGGCAGGACGGGGCGCTGATCGCGGGCGCTCAGGCGCGGATTGACCGTGCCATGAATGTGGCGATTGCGCGTGAGGGAGAGCGGTTGACCAAGGGCCTGTCGTTTCTGGCCACGACCGGGTCGACCGCGCCGTTCATCGGGCTGTTTGGCACGATCTGGGGCATCAAGCACAGCTTTGAGCAGATCGCCATCAGCCAGAACACCAGTCTGGCGGTTGTGGCCCCCGGTATTGCCGAGGCGCTTTTGGCCACCGGCATCGGCCTGATCGCGGCCATTCCGGCGGTGGTGTTCTATAACAAGCTGAATGCCGACAGCGAGCAGTTGCTGGGTGGTTATGACAGCTTTGCCGACGAATTCGCCACGATCCTGTCGCGCCAGCTGGACGCCTGATCATGGGGGCAGGGGTCATCAACAAATCGGGCGGCGGATCGTCGCGCCGCCGTCGCCGTGGCAAATCGGCGGCCATGTCGGAAATCAACGTCACGCCCTTTGTGGACGTGATGCTGGTGCTTTTGATCATCTTCATGGTGGCGGCACCGTTGATGACGGTGGGCGTGCCGGTGGAACTGCCGAAAACGGCGGCCAATGCGATGCCGACCGAACAGGAAGAGCCGCTGACCATCACGCTGACGGCCGACGGGCGGCTGATGATTCAGAACACCGAGACGCCGGGCGAAGAGCTGATTCCGCGGCTGACCGCCATTGCCGCCGAGCGTGCGTCAAACAAGGTGTTCCTGCGGGCCGATGGTGCGATTCCCTATGAACGGGTGGCGCAGGTCATGGGGGCACTGAACGCGGGCGGCTTTAACAGCATTGGTCTGGTGACCGACGCCGACGGGCCAGCTTTGAACGGCGACGGCAACTGAAGGCCGGGGCGCACAGCGCAATGAACACGCGATGAACACGGGCACCATCATATCGGGCGCAGGACACGCGGCCTTGGTCCTCTGGGTTATCCTGGGGGACTGGCTGTTTGCTACGCAGGAGGCGCCGCCGATCGAGGTGGCGCAGGTGTCGTTGATTTCATCGGCTGAATTTGATGCACTGTCGGCTTCGGCACCCGCTGCCGAAACCCCGGCAGAAACCCCGGCGGCGGACCCCCCGCCCGAGCCCGAGGTGACGCCGCCGGAACCGGTGCAGCCGGACCTGCCCGAACCGCCGCCAGAGCCGGAACCCCAACCTGAACCTGAGCCCGAACCTTTGCCCGAGCCGGAACCCCTGCCTGAGCCGCAGCCGGAACCAGAGCCTGTGCCCGAACCGGTGCCGGACCCGCTGCCCGAGAATAACGGCGTGGCGGATGCCGAACCTTTGCCGGTGGACCCCGACCCGGTGCCCGAGGTGCCGCTGTCACCCAGTGCCAGCCCGCGGCCAAAGCCTGCCCCGCGCGTGGCCCCTGTTCCAGTAGATGCCCCTGAGCCGGAGGCCGAAGTGGCCGATGTGCCCGAAGAGGCTGTGACGCCAGAGCCTGCCGACCAGCCTGACGTTGTGCAGGAAGAAACGCCGCCAGCCGCACAGGAAGAGGCGGGCACGGTGCTGGAAACCGAAGCCAACCGCGATGAGGATGTGGAAGCTTCGGGTGCACCGCGCACCTCGCCACGCCCCTTGGGCCGCCCGGCCCGGCCGGACCCTGCTGCGGAAACTCCGGCGGAAACCGAAACAGCGCAGACCCCGGCGGCCGAAGATCCGGCCCCGGCAGAAGAGGCGGCGGATGATCCCTTGGCCGATGCGATTGCGGGGGCCGTCAGCGAGGCTGCGACGGCCGAAACTGAGACAGGCGGCGCAACCGACGCGCCTGCTGGCCCACCCCTGACCGGGGGCGAGATTGGTGACCTGCGCTCGGCCATCGGGGGCAAGTGGAACCTCGGATCAGCCTCGACCGAGGCGCTGATGACCACCATCGTGGTGCGCGTGACCTTTGAGCCGGACGGCAAACCGTCGAACATCGAACTGATCGAAAGCGACGGGCCCAGCGAGGCGGCCACCCGCACGGCCTTTGATGCGGCGCGGCGGGCCATTCAACGCGCCTATATCGACGGCGGCGGCCTGCCCTTGCCGCCCGAGAAATACGAGACGTGGAAGGTGCTGGAACTGGTCTTTGACCCCAACGGCATGCGGATGCGATGACCAGATTGGCAAGGGGCCGCTTGGTCCGCGCAAAGCGAATGAAACCTGACGCCGGATGGCGTATGGATGCAAAAAACCTCGCCCCCCGGGCGGCTGGATCAAGAAACGGAGCACGAGGCACATGAACCTTTTCATCAGACCGCTGTCGGCCGCGCTTGTGGTGGGCGTTGCGCTGTTTGCTGCGCTGCCGGGGCTGGCCCAGAACGGGCCGCCGCGGATCGTCATCGACTCGGGCGTGATCGAACCGATGCCGATTGCGGTGCCGGCCTTTGTGCCGGAAACCGGCGGGGCCGAAGGGTTCGCGCAGGATATCGCGCGGGTTATCGCCAATGACCTGTCGGGCACGGGCCTGTTCCGCGAAATTCCCGCCGATGCCCATATCAGCCGGATCACCAGCTTTGATGCACCCGTTGCGTTCGAGGATTGGAAGGCCATCAACAGCCAAGTGCTTGTGACCGGCGCGGTTGAGGCCGGCGGCGACCGGATCGTGGTGAAGTTCCGGGTGTTTGACGTGTTTTCCGGCCAGCAGATGGGCGAAGGGCTGCAGTTTGCAGGCACGCCCGGCACTTGGCGGCGGATGGCACACAAGGTGGCGGATGCCGTTTACAGCCGGATCACCGGCGAGGGCGGCTACTTTGACAGCCGCGTGGTGTTTGTCAGCGAATCCGGGCCAAAGAACGCGCGGCAAAAGCGCCTTGGCGTGATGGATTACGATGGCGCCAATGTGCAGTACCTGACCGACAGCAGCGCAATCGTGCTGGCACCGCGCTTTTCGCCCAGTGGCGACCGCATCCTGTACACCAGCTATGCCAGTGGCTTTCCGCGCATCACGCTGATGGATGTGGGGTCGTTGCAGACGCAGTCGCTGGCCGAACAGCCGGGCACCATGACCTTTGCGCCGCGCTTTTCGCCCGATGGCAGCCGCGTGGTGTTCAGCCTTGAACGCGGCGGCAACTCGGACCTTTACATGCTCGACATCGGGTCGGGCGGTCTGACGCAACTGACTAATGCACCGTCGATTGAAACGGCGCCGTCGTTCAGCCCCGATGGCAGCCAGATCGTGTTTGAATCTGACCGGTCCGGCAACCAGCAGCTGTATATCATGAGTGCTGGGGGCGGCGACGCGCAGCGCATTTCAAGCGGGCAGGGGCGCTATGGCACCCCGGTCTGGTCGCCGCGCGGAGACCTGATCGCCTTTACCAAGCAGAACGCGGGCCGGTTCCACATTGGCGTGATGCGCACCGACGGCAGCGAAGAGCGTCTGCTCACGGCGTCGTTTCTTGACGAAGGCCCGACTTGGAGCCCGAATGGCCGCGTAATCATGTTCACCCGCGAAACCAGCGGTGCAGGCGGATCGGCGGCTTTGTATTCGGTCGACATCTCGGGGCGGAACCTGCGCCAGATTCCGACCGAAGGCGCGGCCTCCGATCCGGCGTGGTCGCCGTTGCTGCCCTAAGTTTGCGTGCCGCCCCGGTTTTGCGTGCCGACTTGTGCACAGGTGCGATTCACAGGGCGGCGCATGTCTGTTAAGATCAAGGCAATCGAGCCAAGAACGAAAAGGATTTCATGAATGACCCTCCTCCCGAAGGCGATGCTTCTGGTGGCTGCCCTTGGTCTGGCGGCCTGTAACAACCCCGACCGGTTCGGTGCGGGCGGTGCCGGCACAGGTGGCGCTGGTGGTGCGGGCACGAACGGCGGCTTCATTGACACGAATGGCCTTGGCGACCCGAACAACCCGGCGTCGATTGCCTATTTCAACCAGCGCGTCGGGGACCGGGTTCTGTTCGCGGTTGACCAGCACACGCTGTCGCCCGAAGGCCGCAGCATCCTGTCGGGTCAGGCGCAGTGGCTGAACACCAATTCCAGCTATGCCGTCATCATCGAAGGCCATGCCGACGAACAGGGCACGCGCGAGTATAACCTGTCGCTGGGTGCGCGCCGTGCCGCGGCCGTGCAGGATTACCTGATTTCGCAGGGTGTGTCGGCCAGCCGGATGCGGACGATTTCCTATGGCAAGGAACGCCCGATCGAGGTCTGCTCAACCGAGGATTGCTATATGAAGAACCGCCGTGCCGTGACGGTGCTGTCTGTCGGCTCGGGTGCATAAGCCGATGCGCGCGGCGGTCGTTCTGGCGCTGTTGCTGATGGCCGGTCCTGCGGTGGCGCAGGACCGGGCGCAGACCTTGGCGGATATCCGGGCCGAGCTTGGCACGCTGGCGGCGGATTTCAACACCCTGAAGGCCGAGCTGGTGCAAAGCGGCAGCGCAGGCAGCGGGGCGGCCGGTGGTTCGGCGCTGGAGCGGATGGACGCGATGGAAGCCGAGCTGTCGCGTCTGACCGCGCGGGCCGAAGAGATCGAGTTGCGGCTGAACCGAGTGGTCGAGGATGGCACCAACCGGATTGGCGACCTTGAGTTCCGGCTGTGCGAGGCAACCGAGGGCTGTGATCCGCTGTCGATCGGCAAGACGCCGACTTTGGGTGGTGATACCGCGGCAGCCGAGGCTGTGCCGCAGCAGAACCCGAATGCCGTGATTATTGAAGAACCTTCTGAACCCGCTGTCGGCGGGGCCGAACTTGCCGTCGGCGAACAGGCAGATTTTGACCGGGCCAAGGAGGTGCTCGGTCAAGGTGACTTTCGCGCCGCCGCAGACCTCTTTGCGACCTATGCCCAATCCTATCCTGGCGGCCCGCTGATCCAGGAGGCGCATTTCCTGCGCGGCGAGGCCTTGAGCCAGTTGGGCGATACGTCGAATGCGGCGCGCGCCTATCTGGAGGCGTTTTCGGGCAACCCGGACGGTGGTTTTGCCGCCGACAGCCTGCTGAAACTGGGCGAGGCTTTGGGTGCGCTCGGCCAGACGCCCGAGGCCTGTGTGACCTTGGCCGAGGTGGGCACGCGCTATCCGGGCAGTCTGGCGGCGACCAAGGCGGATGTGGCCCTGCTGGGGTATCAGTGCCAATAGACGACGCCGCGCTGCTGGGGGCCGTGCAGGCCGCCATGGGGCCGGATGGGGCCGCGCCCATCGGCCTTGCGGTTTCGGGCGGTGGCGATTCCATGGCGATGCTGCATCTGGCCGCGCGCGTGCCCGGTGCATTGGCGCGGCTGGCGGTTGTGACTGTGGACCATGGCCTGCGCGCGCAAGCGGCGGCCGAGGCGGCGCAAGTCGGGGCCTTTTGTCGGGGGCTTGGCCTTTCGCATGACACGCTGCGCTGGTCGGGGCCGGCCCCCACGGGCAACCTGATGGATCAGGCCCGCCATGCGCGCATGGCGCTGATGGCAGACTGGGCGCGGGCGCGGGGGATCAGCCGTGTGATGCTGGGCCATACCGCCGATGACGTGGCCGAATCTTTTCTGATGAACCTTGGCCGCCGGGCCGGGCTGGATGGCCTGTCCGGCATGCGGTCTGATTGGAGCCTTTACGGGGTGGCGTGGCACCGCCCTCTGTTGGGGGCAACACGGGCCCGTCTGCGCGATTACCTGCGGCATCATGGTGTGCCTTGGGTCGATGACCCAACCAATGATGATGACCACTTTGCGCGGGTGCGTGCCCGGCAGGCTCTGGCAGCGCTGCAGCCGCTGGGCATTTCCGCCGAAGGGCTGGCGCTGACGGCGCAGCATCTGGCGCATTCGCGCGACGCCTTGCGCCGGATGGTGGCGGAAACCGTGGCGGCACAGGTGACCGAAGTCTGCGGCAGCCTGCAACTGGCGCAGGCGGCGTTTGGCGCGATGCACCCCGACGTGCGGCGAAGGTTCGTGATTGCAGCCGTGCGCTGGATGGGTGGGGCGGCCTATGCCCCGCGTGAGGCGCAGGTTGAAACGCTGATCGCGGCCCTGATGCAGGGCAAGGATGCGATGCTGGGCGGCTGCCGGTTCCGGCAGCGGGGCGGGCAGATCACGGTGGCGCGCGAAGGGCGCGCGGCGGCGGGGCAGGTGGCGGTGGGGGCTATCTGGGACCATCGCTGGCGCGTTGATGGCCCGGATGCGCCTGATATTGGCGTGGCGGCTCTCGGTCCGCTGGGGCTGCGGCAGGTGCCAGGGTGGCGCAACCTTGGCGTGGCGCGCGACATTCTGGCCGTTACGCCAGCGGTTTGGCAGGGCGATACAGTTCTTGCCGCCCCCCTTGCCGGGCTTTCAAATGGCTGGAGTGCGACAATGACGGCCAGTTTTGGCTTATTCCTTATATCGCATTGAACCCCCCGGCATTCTGTCTATCTTAGAGAGCAAAGGTGCCGTCCCGTTGGTGGGCGCGCGCATGTGAGGAGAGCTTCGTGGGAAACGCACGAAATATCGCATTCTGGGTCGTTCTGTTCCTTTTGATCCTGGCCCTGTTCAATCTGTTCAGCGGCAATCAGACCACCATGTCCTCGCGGCAGATTTCCTATTCGGATTTCGTGACCCGCGTTGACTCGGGCGAGGTGGCCAGCGTCGTGATCGACGGTGAGCGGCTGGTGGTGCGCGGCAAGGACAACAACCAGTATACCGCCATCGTGCCGCAAGGCACCGATGTGACCAACCAATTGATCGCCAAGGGCGTGGAAGTGCGCGCCGAGGCGCAAGAGCAATCAGGCTTCCTGTCGCTGTTGTCGCTGTGGCTGCCCTTCCTTTTGCTGATCGGCATCTGGTTCTTCTTCATGAACCGCATGCAGGGCGGCGGGCGCGGCGGGGCGATGGGCTTTGGCAAATCGCGCGCCAAACTGCTGACCGAAAAGCATGGCCGCGTGACGTTTGACGACGTGGCAGGCATCGACGAGGCCAAGGAAGAGCTTGAAGAGATCGTCGAATTCCTGCGCAACCCGCAGAAGTTCAGCCGTCTGGGCGGCAAGATTCCGAAAGGTGCGCTGCTGGTTGGCCCTCCGGGCACCGGTAAAACGCTGCTGGCCCGCGCCATTGCAGGTGAGGCTGGCGTGCCGTTCTTTACCATCTCGGGTTCCGACTTTGTGGAAATGTTCGTGGGCGTGGGTGCAAGCCGCGTGCGCGACATGTTCGAGCAGGCCAAGAAGAATGCGCCCTGCATCGTGTTCATCGACGAAATCGATGCCGTGGGCCGGGCGCGTGGCGTGGGCATCGGCGGCGGCAATGACGAACGCGAACAGACGCTGAACCAGCTTTTGGTGGAAATGGACGGGTTCGAGGCGAACGAGGGCGTGATCATCGTGGCCGCCACCAACCGCAAGGATGTGCTGGACCCGGCGTTGCTGCGCCCCGGCCGTTTTGACCGCCAGATCCATGTGCCGAACCCCGATATCAAGGGCCGCGAGAAGATCCTTGGCGTGCATGCCCGCAAGGTGCCGTTGGGGCCGGATGTCGACTTGCGCACCATTGCGCGCGGAACGCCGGGCTTTTCGGGTGCCGACCTGATGAACCTGGTGAACGAGGCGGCGCTGCTCGCGGCGCGGGTCGGTCGGCGATTCGTCACGATGGACGATTTCGAGAACGCGAAGGACAAGGTGATGATGGGGGCCGAGCGTCGCAGCATGGTGCTGACGCAGGACCAAAAGGAAATGACCGCTTATCACGAGGCGGGCCACGCGGTGGTGGGCATGAGCCTGCCGAAGTGCGACCCGGTCTACAAGGCGACGATCATTCCGCGCGGCGGTGCGCTTGGCATGGTGATGAGCCTGCCGGAGATGGACCGCCTGAACTGGCACCGCGACCAGTGCGAACAGCGCATCGCGATGACCATGGCTGGCAAGGCTGCTGAGATTCTGAAGTGGGGCCCGGATTCCGTGTCCAACGGCCCTTCGGGAGACATTCAGCAGGCCAGTGCGCTGGCTCGTGCGATGGTGCTGCGCTGGGGTATGTCGGATGTGGTTGGCAACATCGACTACGCGGAAGCGGCCGAGGGATATTCGGGCAATACCGGTGGCTTCTCGGTCTCGGCGGAAACCAAGCGGATGATCGAGCAGGAAGTCAAACGCCTGATTGACGAGGGCTATGAAACCGCCCGCCGCATTCTGACCGAACGTCACGATGACTGGGAGCGTCTGGCCAAAGGGTTGCTGGAATACGAAACCCTGACCGGCGACGAGATCAAGCGCGTGATCGCGGGTGAAGCGCTGGGTGGTGACGATGATGCCGACAAACCGGCATCGGGTGGCGGGCTGACCTCGATCGCGTCAATCCCCAAGACCAAGGCGAAAACCCCCAAGGGCGGGATGGAGCCGGAGCCGCTGGCTTGACCACAGGCGGAAGTGACTGGAACCCCGAAACCTATGCCAGGTTTCGGGGTTTGCGTTTGCGGCCCGCGCGCGATCTGCTGGCGCAGGTTGCTGACCTGCCGGCGGGCGACGTGGTGGATTTGGGCTGCGGCGATGGCGCGGTGGCGGCTGATTTGCGGGCACGCTTTTGCGCCGATGTAGGCGACGCGCGGCGGCTGATCGGGGTGGATGCGTCGCAGACCATGGCGGAGCAGGCGCGGGCGTCGGGCCTGTATGACCAGCTTGATGTGGCCGATATTGCGGTCTGGCGACCTATGGCACCGCCTGCGCTGATCTTTTCCAACGCGGCGCTGCACTGGCTGCCCGACCATGCCGGATTGCTGCCCGAACTGGCCCGTTGCCTTGTGCCCGGTGGTACGCTGGCGGTGCAGATGCCGCGGCAGTTCATGGCGCCGTCGCACCGCTTTTTGCGCGATATTGCCGCTGCCATGTTCCCCGACCGGTTTGATGTTTCGGGCTATGAGCCACCCGTGCAGCCCGCGCAGGCCTATTGGGAAATGCTGGCCCCACTGGGGCAAGTGCAGGCATGGGAAACCGATTATGTGCAGCGGCTTGACCCAACCCCCGGCGCGCATCCGGTGCGCCGCTTTACCGAAAGCACAGCCATGCGCCCCGTGCTGGATCGGATGACGGCGGCCGGGGCTGAGGCTTTTGTGCAGCGCTATGATGCGGCGCTGCAGGCGGCCTATCCGCCACTGGCGGACGGCAGCGTGCTGTTTCCGTTTCGCCGCGTTTTCCTTGTTCTGACGGTGTGATCCATGCCCGCTTTGCTTGCTACTGCTTACACTGGCGTCATCACCTGGCTTGGCATGGTGCCGCACCGCGACCGCCCCGAGGTGGACGGCATGGCGCTGGAGGAAATGCGCCTTGGCTTTGCCGGGATGATGGGCGAGGTGCATGCCGGGCTGACGCGGCCCGCATGTAGCCGTGTGTCGCAGCAATATCCGCGCGGCACGGAAATCCGCAACACCCGGCAAGTCAGCCTTGTGGCCGCCGAGGATCTGGCGGCCATTGCCGCCATGCTGGGGTTGGAAGCGGTGCAGCCCGAATGGCTGGGCGCGTCAGTGGTGATCGCGGGCTTGCCGGATTTCAGCCACCTGCCGCCCTCATCCCGGTTACAGGCCGAAGGGGGCTGCACGTTGGTGGTGGATATGGAAAACCGGCCCTGCCAGTATCCGGCCAAAACCATCGAGGCGGCGCATCCCGGCCATGGCAAGGCGTTCAAGCGGGCCGCCGAAGGGCGGCGCGGCATTACCGCCTGGGTCGAGCGCGAGGGCATCTTGCGGTTGGGCCAAAGCTTGCGGCTGCATGTGCCCGATCAGCCGGTCTGGGCGCATCTGGACGTGGCGCGCAAAGGCTGATCCCGGCGCTGGATTGGCGCGTGGCGCAGGCAGAGGGGCCTGCGGCAGCCTGACAGGGCGAAATTTGTAAGCGACAGGTCGGAAATGCTGCTTTACCTGCCACATTCCCCCGGTATCACGGACGGGAACGGGCGCGCGCCGCCCGAACGCTCTGGGAGGAGCCACCATGGCCGTCAAGACCGACATCGAAATCGCCCGCGAGGCAAAGAAAAAGCCGATCATGGAGATTGGCGCAAAGCTGGGCATACCGGCCGAGCATCTGCTGCCCTATGGCCATGACAAGGCCAAGGTGGGGCAGGAGTTCATCAAATCGCTGGCGGGCAAGCCCGATGGCAAGCTGATTTTGGTGACAGCCATTAACCCGACACCGGCGGGCGAGGGGAAGACGACCACGACCGTGGGCCTTGGTGACGGGCTGAACCGGATCGGCAAAAAGGCGATCGTCTGTATCCGCGAGGCCAGCCTTGGCCCGAATTTCGGCATGAAGGGCGGGGCTGCGGGCGGCGGCTATGCACAGGTTGTCCCGATGGAGGAGATGAACCTTCACTTCACCGGCGATTTCCATGCGATCACATCGGCGCATAACCTGCTGTCGGCGATGATCGACAACCACATCTATTGGGGCAACGATCTGGGGATCGACGAGCGCCGTGTCGTGTGGCGCCGCGTGATGGACATGAACGACCGCGCCTTGCGCGATATCGTGGTCAGCCTTGGCGGTGTGTCAAACGGCTTTCCGCGTCAGACCGGCTTTGACATTACGGTGGCCTCGGAAGTCATGGCCATTTTGTGCCTGTCGAACGATCTGGAAGACCTGCAAAAGCGGTTGGGCGACATTGTGGTGGCCTATACCCGCGACAAGAAGGCGATCTATTGCCGCGACATCAAGGCCGATGGCGCAATGACGGTGTTGCTGAAGGATGCGATGCAGCCCAACATCGTGCAGACGCTGGAAAACAACCCGGCCTTTGTGCATGGCGGCCCGTTTGCCAATATCGCGCATGGCTGCAACAGCGTGATCGCCACCAAGACCGCGCTGAAACTGGGCGAATATGTGGTGACCGAAGCAGGCTTTGGCGCTGACCTTGGGGCCGAGAAGTTCTTTGACATCAAGTGCCGCAAGGCCGGGTTGAAACCATCGGCTGCCGTGATCGTGGCCACGGTGCGTGCGATGAAGATGAACGGCGGCGTCGCAAAGGCTGATCTGGGGGCCGAGAATGTGGAGGCCGTGCAGAAAGGCTGCCCGAACCTTGGCCGCCACATCGGCAACGTCAAATCCTTTGGTGTGCCGGTGGTGGTGGCGATCAACCATTTCTTCAGCGACACCGACGCCGAGATTGCTGCCGTGAAGGCCTATGTCGCCGCTCAGGGAGCCGAGGCGATCTTGTGCAAGCATTGGGCACATGGCAGCGCCGGGATCGAGGAACTGGCGCACAAGGTGGTGCAAATGGCGGAATCGGGCAGTGCAAACTTTGCCCCGATTTACCCCGATGACATGCCGCTGTTCCAGAAACTGCAGACCATCGCCAAGCGCATTTATCATGCGGATGACGTGATTGCCGACAAGTCGATCCGCGACCAGTTGAAGGCATGGGAAGCGGCAGGCTATGGCCATTTGCCGATCTGTGTCGCCAAGACCCAATACAGCTTTACCACCGATCCCACCGTGCGCGGCGCCCCGACGGGCCACACCGTTCCGGTGCGCGAGGTGCGGCTGTCGGCAGGGGCCGGGTTCGTTGTGGCGATCTGTGGCGAGATCATGACGATGCCGGGTTTGCCAAAGGTGCCAAGTGCTGAGGTGATCAGACTGAATGACGCAGGCCATGTCGAAGGGCTGTTCTGACCCTGCCATTGCTCCTGCCGGATGGCTCTTTTAAGGAGGGCCATCCGTTGCGGAGAGATGACGATGAAGGCACCAGACGACTGCACCACGATGGCCGACATCCGGGTTGAGATTGACCGGCTGGATGCGGCGCTGGTGGCGCTGCTGGCACAGCGCGCGGGCTATATCGACCGGGCGGCGGTGATCAAGGCCGGCATCGGCCTGCCGGCGCGGATTGACGACAGGGTAGAACAGGTGGTGGACAACGTGCGCAACCATGCGGTGGAACAGGGCCTGTCGCCCGATCTGACCGAAGCCCTGTGGCGGCGGCTGATCGACTGGTCGATTGCGCGCGAAGAGGGGCTGCTGGGCAAAGGGGCAGGCGAATGACCCATGGCGCGCGCATCCTGTGGACCTGCGACGGCGATTTTGCTGCCGGGAAGTACGCGCGCGCGCATGTCTGGCAGTTTGACGGCGGGGCGGTGGTGGCGGCCTCGTCCTCGCCCTCGGTCGTGCCCTTGCCGTTTTCCGACCCGGCCGGGGTAGACCCGGAAGAAGCTTTTGTGGCGGCGCTGTCATCGTGCCACATGCTGTGGTTTCTGGACCTTGCCCGCCGCGCGGGGTTTGTGGCGCAATCCTACAGCGATGCCGCCGAGGGCGTGATGGCTCGGGCGGAGGGCAGGCTGGCCATCACCCGCGTGACCCTGCGCCCAAGGGTTGTCTGGACCAAGGCCCCCGATGCGGCGCGGTTGCGCGCCTTGCACGATGCGGCCCATCATGAATGTTTCATCGCCAACTCGGTCAAGACCGAGATCGTGATCGACCTTGCAGGAGAATGAACCGATGACGGCCCAAGTGATTGATGGCAAAGCCTTTGCCGCCCGTGTGCGCGAACAGGTGGCGGCGCATGTGGCTCGCCTGCGCGAAGAAAACGGCATTCAGCCCGGTCTGGCCGTGGTTCTGGTGGGCGAAGACCCGGCCAGTCAGGTCTATGTCCGCAACAAGGGCACCCAGACGCATGATGCAGGCATGGCGTCGTTCGAGCACAAGTTGCCGGCGGATACGTCCGAGACGGATTTGCTGGCGCTGGTGCGCGCGCTGAACGCCGACCCTGCGGTGCATGGCATTCTGGTGCAACTGCCGCTGCCCAAGCATCTGAATGCCGAGCTGATCATCAACACGATTGATCCGGCCAAGGATGTGGATGGCTTCCACATCTCGAACGTCGGGCTGTTGGGCACGGGGCAAAAGTCGATGGTGCCCTGCACGCCCTTGGGCTGCCTGATGATGCTGCGTGACCATCACGGGTCATTGGCGGGGATGAATGCGGTCGTGGTCGGCCGCAGCAACATCGTGGGCAAGCCGATGGCGCAACTGTTGTTGGGCGACAGCTGCACTGTGACCATCGCGCATTCCCGCACCCGCGATCTGGCAGCGGTGTGCCGGGGGGCCGATATCCTTGTGGCCGCCGTGGGCCGGGCCGAAATGATTACAGGTGACATGGTCAAGCCGGGGGCCACGGTGATTGACGTCGGCATCAACCGGATCGAGCGTGACGGAAAGATCCGGCTGGTGGGGGATGTGGATTATGCCAGTGCGGCGGCGGTGGCCGGGGCGATCACGCCGGTGCCGGGCGGGGTGGGGCCAATGACCATCGCTTGTCTGCTGGCCAATACGCTGACCGCCTGTTGCCGGGCCAACGGGTTGCCCGAGCCTGAGGGGCTGACAGCCTGACGGACGGCCTGCCTGACGGACGGCCCGACACCTCCGAATGTCAGGTGAAGGATTGATTGTTATATTGTCCGACCAACATTATGTCCCGTGATGCGTCGCACCGCGTTGGGAGTTTGAATGGTTGGTTTTTTCGATGAGTGTCTTCGGCTGTTCAAGTCGAAGATACCCTTGTTGATCTGGATCGTTCTGACAACTGTTGCGGCACTTGCCGGGCCTTTTGGCACCTATGAAAGCCTTGGCATGCTGGCCCGCGCCGGGTTCTGGGGCGTGATGGTCGGGCTGTCGGTCTTGACCGGTGTTGTGGTGCGCGCCTTTGTGCATATGGTTCTGGGGATGCGTGGGCTTGTGCCCGGCACCCTTGTTATTTCCGCGATGATGGCGGTTGGCCTGCCGCCCATTGTCTTTGGGGTGATGCAGATCTTGCCCGGCGTTGCCGTAACGCCGCCTGCCATGGTCGAACTGGCGGCTTTCGTGTTTTGCGTGACGCTGTCGGTCGGGGGATACCGCCATTTTGTCAGCGCAAGGGTGGTTGCGCAGGCTACGGCAGGTGCACAGGCGGGCGATGTGGCCCCCCATTCTGGCCAAGCAGGGCAGACCGGGGCGACAGATCAGGCGGCCCTTGGCACGGCGGTGCAGCCACGGCTGATGCTGCGGTTGGCCGAGCCGCAGCGGGGGGCGCTGATCTCGATCTCGGTGCGCGATCACTATGTGGATGTGACCACCGACCGAGGGCAGGCCAGCCTGCTGTTGCGGCTGTCGGATGCAGTGCTGGAAACCGACGGCTGCGATGGTGCGCAGGTGCACCGTTCCCACTGGGTGGCATGGCAGGCGGTGGAAGGGGTGGACCGCGACGGTCAGCGCATGGTGCTGCGGATGAAGGGTGGCGGTGTGGTGCCCGTCAGCCGCAGTTACCGCGCGATGGTTGACGCGCGCGGCATCGGGATCACCCGCGCCGTCTGACCGCACAGGATGGCAAGGGCACCGGGCGCCATCAGCGGGGCAAAGGCCGGATCGTCACACCACAACCCGCCGGTGTAGGCGCCAAAGGCGGGCAGGATGATGCGCCGCGGGTCGACCAGAAAACACCGCCAGGCCCGCCCCGCCAGCCGCGCCTTCGGGTGGTAGTGGCCGGATACTTCGGCCGTATCGGTGGCTTCGGCAATGTGGCGAAAGGTCAACGTGCCGATGCGGCAGGTTTCGCGGTGGCTGCCCGCGATATCAAGCGGGCCTGCGTCATGGTTGCCGGTAATCCATGTCCAGTCACGCCCCGCAATCAGCCGCAAGAGCCACAGGCGGTCTTGTTCCTCCAGCCCGGACAGGGCGGCGGCATCATCAAAGGAATCGCCCAGACAAATCACGCGGGTGGCATGGGTCTGGTCAAGGTCGTGGTCCAGCCGCGACAGGGTTTCGCGGGTTTCATAGGGGGGCAGCAGGCTGCCACCGCGCCGCGCCAGCCGTTCGGATTTGCCAAGGTGCAGGTCCGACACGACCAACAGCCGCTGATCGGGCCAGAACAGCGCGCCGGAAGGCAGGGCATGAAGGGTTTCGCCGGAAAAGACAAAGCTGTGGTGCATGGCGCAGATGTGCCCCAAGGCCAAGGCCAAAGGCAAGGGGCAGGCGATGCGGCGGTCAGGCCAGACCGGCGGCCTGCATCAGGCGGATGGCGGCGCTTTCGGCCAGACGTTCTCGGCCCTGACCATGCACGGGGGTTTTGCCCGGTTCCAGAAACAGGGGCGCGGCCAGCGGGGTAATCCGGGGCAGGCGGCGCAATTCGATGTTTGGGCCGATACGGGCCAGCATCTCCTCGATCCGCGAAAAGTCGATCAAGCCGCGCATCGCCTCGTCCCGCGTGATCTGCAACAGCTGGTGTCCGGGGTCATATTTGCGCAGGGTGTCATAAAGGATGTCGGATGAAAACGTGGCCTGCCGCCCCGATTTGCGCCGCCCTTGATGGCTGCGTTCTATCAGCCCCGCGATGATGGCGCTGGCGCGGAAGGTGCGTTTCATCACCGCGTTTCCGGCCAGCCATGTTTCCAGCCCGGCCTTCAGGCGGTCCAGATCGAACAGGGGGGCGGGGTCTGTCACCGGGTCCAGCCCCCAGATCAGGGTGGCGTAATCGGTGGCGACAAACCCAAGGGGGGCAAGGCCCTGTTCCTCCATCGTTTTGGTCACCAGAAGGCCAAGCGTCTGCTGCGCGTTGCGCCCGGCAAAGCCATAGATCACCAGATGTTCGCGCCCGTCATGCGGAAAGGATTCCAGCAGCAGCGATTGCGCATCGGGCAGGCGCGACACTTCGCGCTGCAGGGACAGCCATTGCGCGGTGTGGGCGGGCAGGTCGGGCCAGCGGTCCTGCCCGAAGATCTGCAGGATACGCTGCGTCAGCAGGGTGGAGGTGGCGAATTTGGTTCCGTTGAACACGGCCACCTTCGGGTCGCGGCCCGGTGAGCGGGTCACTTCGACCGTCAACTCGTTCAGCCCCTCATAGCGCACCACCTCGCCCCCGATCAGGAAGGTGTCTCCCTTGGTCAGGGTGGCGGCGAAATCCTCCTCGACCTCGCCCAACGGGGTGCCGCCAAAGCGGTTCTTCAGGCGCACCTTCAGGGTTTCGGTGTCGATGATGGTGCCAAGGTTCTGGCGGATGATGGCGGCGGTGCGCGGATCGCGCAGATGCCACTGGCCATTGGTCTGTTTCAGCCGCTGCCAACGGTCATAAGCCCGCAGGGCATAGCCGCCTGTCGCCACGAAATCAAGGGCGGCGTCAAACTCGGGCCGGGTGACGGTGGCATAGGGGCCTGCGGTGATGACCTCGGCAAAAAGCGCATCGGCGTGGAACGACCCGGCGCAGGCGGTCAGCAGGATATGCTGGCACAGAACATCACGCGGGCCGGGGCCGCGGGGTTCACCGTCAAGGGTATGGGCGCGCACGGCATCAAGTGCGGCCATGCATTCCACCACCTCGAACCGGTTCGCAGGCACCAGCAGCGCCTTGGAGGGCGCATTGTAGCGGTGGTTGGCGCGCCCGATCCGTTGGACAAGGCGCTTGACGTTTTTCGGCGCGCCGACCTGCACCACCAGATCGACATCGCCCCAGTCGATGCCCAGATCAAGGCTGCCGGTGCAGACGATGGCGCGCAACTGGCCCGCAACCATGGCGCCCTCAACCCGTTCGCGCTGTTCGCGCGACAGGCTGCCGTGGTGGATGGCGATGGGCAGCGAGTCTTCGTTTTGCAGCCAAAGGTCGTGAAAGAACAGTTCCGCCTGCGCGCGGGTGTTGTGAAAGATCAGCGTGGTCTGGTGGCGCTTCACCTCATGCAGGATGGCCGGAATGGCGTAGCGCCCGCCGCCGCCCGCCCAAGGGGGCGGGATGTCGGTGTCCAGCATGGTGATATCCGGATCAGGCCCCGGATCGGCCTGCAGGATGGTGGTGTTCGGCGCAAGGAAGCGGGCAAGGGCGGGTGGGTCCTCGACCGTGGCCGACAGGCCGACACGCCGCAAACCGGGCGAAAGCGTTTGCAGGCGTGCCAGCAGCAAGACCAGTTGATCGCCCCGTTTGCTTTCGGCGAGGGCATGGATTTCGTCGATGATGACGCGCTGCAACCCGCTGAACATGCGCGGCGCATCCTCATAGGACAACAGCAGCGCAAGGCTTTCCGGGGTGGTCAGCAGGATATGCGGCGGATCGGCGCGCTGTTTGCGGCGCTGGGTATAGGTGGTGTCGCCGGTGCGATCCTCGATCCGGATGGGAAGGCCCGCACCTTCGACCGGGGTGCGCAGGTTGCGGCGGATGTCGGCGGTCAGCGCCTTGAGCGGTGAGATATAAAGGGTGTGCAGCCCGCGCGGCGGGGCCACGGCCAGTTCGGCAAGGCTGGGCAGAAAGCCTGCCAGCGTTTTGCCACCCCCGGTCGGCGCGATCAGCAGGGTGGCGGGGTCTGCGGCACGGGCCAGCATATCGTGCTGATGGGGGTGCAGCGTCCAGCCACGGGCGGCAAACCAGTCGGACAGGGCGGGGGGAAGGGGCGTCATTCGGCAAAGGTAGTGCGCGTCATCGCAAGGGGCAACCGAAGCCGCAGCACTGGCCCGGATTCCACTGGACGCACGGCGCGCGGGGGCATAATCGGGGGCCATGCGGATACTTTTTCTAGGCGATGTCATGGGGCGCGCAGGGCGTGCCGAAATCTCGGCCCGGTTGCCTGCGTTGCGGGCGGAGTGGGGCCTTGATTTCATTGTGGTCAATGGCGAGAACGCGTCGTCCGGCGCGGGGCTGACGCCCGAGCATGCCAAGCTGATACTGCAGGCGGGGGCCGATTGCATCACGCTGGGCGACCATGCCTTTGACCAGAAGGACATGTTGAGTTTCATTGAAACCGAGCCGCGCATCATCCGCCCGATCAACTTTTCCAAGGTGGCCCCCGGCAAGGGCTGGCGGGTGTTCACAGCAACCCAAGGCCGCAAGGTGCTGGTGGCACAGGTCTTGGGGCAGGTGTTCATGAAGCGCCCCTTCGATGATCCGTTTTCGGCGATTGAATCGGTGCTGAAAACCCATGCCTTGGGCGCAGCGGTGCAGGCGGCGGTGGTCGATGTGCACGCCGAGGCGACCAGCGAAAAGATGGGGATGGGGCATTGGTGCGACGGGCAGGCCAGCCTTGTGGTGGGCACGCATACCCATGTGCCCACGGGCGATGCCCAGATCATGCCGGGCGGCACCGCCTATCTGACCGACGCGGGCATGTGCGGCGACTACAACAGCGTCATCGGCATGGAAAAGATGGAGCCCTTGCGCCGTTTCATCACTGGCATGGTGAAGGCCCGGTTCGAGCCTGCCGCCGGGCCGGTGACGCTGTCGGGCGTCTTTGTCGAAACCGATGACCGCACGGGCAAGGCCACCAAGGTCAGGATGATACGGGTGGGCGGTCGGTTGGAACAGGCGACGCCATGAGCGAGCGGATCATTTATCCTCTGATGCTGGTGGCGCTTGGCCTTGGTTGGGGGGCGACGCAGCCCTTGGGCAAGATCGCCACCGAAACGGGCCACGGGCCTTTCGGGCTGATCTTCTGGCAGCTTGTGGTGTGTGTCATCGTGCTGGGGGCCATCACCCTTGTGCGCGGCAAGGGGCTGGTGCTGACCCCGGCGGCACTGCGGTTTTCGGTGATCGTGGCGGTGATGGGCACGCTGGTGCCCAATGCCACATTCTACATCAGCGTGGAAAAGCTGCCCGCCGGGGTGATGTCGATCCTGATTTCTGCGGTGCCGATGCTGGCTTTTCCGCTGGCGCTGGCGCTGGGGATGGACCGCTTTTCGTGGTTGCGTCTGATGGGGCTGGTGCTGGGGCTGGCGGGGGTTGGCCTGATTGCGGCGCCCGATGCGGGGGTTGCCACCGCCGGGACCTTGGCCCTGCTGCCCTTGGCCTTGGTCGGCCCGTTGTTTTACGCGCTGGAGGCGACCTATGTCGCGCGCCATGGCACCGCGGAAATGGATGCGGTGCAGGCAATGTTCATGGCATCATTGGTGGGGCTCTTGATCTGCACGCCGATCATGCTGCTGCTGGGGCACTGGTTCAATCCGCTGGCAGAATTCGGCCGGCCCGAGGCGGCCCTCACCCTGTCATCTGCGATTCACGCCCTGTGTTATGCGGGCTATGTCTGGCTGGCGGCGCGGGCGGGTTCAGTCTTTGCCGCGCAATGTTCCTATATCGTGACGGGTGCGGGCGTTTTCTGGGCAATGGCCTTGTTGGGAGAACAGTTTTCCCCAATCGTCTGGGTTTCGCTTGTCTTGATGCTGTGTGGTGTGGCATTGGTCACACCGCGTGGAAGGGGCCGGGCGGCAGTTGCCTGAGGTTCGGGCAGCTCCGCGTGGCGGCCGCAGCCTTGGAGGCGGTATGTTTGGATTTGAGCTGGCGACGGAATGGCAGCCCATCGTGGCGCTGACCATTCTGGCAGTGATGTTTGTATTTTTTGTGCTGGAGACCTATCCGGTCGAAGTGGTTGCCATTGCAGGGGCGGCCGTGATGTTGGTAATCGGCATTTTGCCGGTAAAGGACGGCATCGCCGTGCTGTCGAATTCGGCACCATGGACCATTGTCGTCATGTTTCTGGTGATGGGTGGTATGGTCCGGACCGGGGCGGTTGACCTGATGATCCGCACCGCCGAACGCCATGTGGGCGACCGGCCAAAGATGACGATCGTTGTTCTGTTCGTGTTCATCGCGGTGGCCTCGGCCTTTATGAACAACACGCCGCTGGTTGCGGTGATGATCCCGGTGGTGATGCAGATTGCCCACCGGATGAGTCTTTCGCCCTCGAAGCTGTTGATCCCGCTGTCTTATATGACGGTGATGGGCGGCATGATCACGCTGATCGGCACCTCGACCAACCTGCTTGTGGATGGTGTGGCGCGGGCCGAAGGCATGGTGCCCTTTGGCATCTTTGAAATTGCCCCGCTGGGCATTGCGATCACCGTGGTGGGCGGGATCTTCCTTGGCCTGTTCGCAAACCGTTTGCTGCCAGACCGACAATCGATGGGGATGCTGCTGAGCGACCGGCGCAAGATGAAGTATTTCACCGAAGTGGCCGTGCCCGAGGATTCGGCGTTGATCGGGCAAAAGGTGATGGAGATTGACCTGTTCCGCCGCGATGGCGTGCGGGTGGTTGACGTGTTGCGGGGGGACGCTTCCCTGCGCCGTGATCTGGCCCCTGTGGTGCTGGAGGTAGGCGACCGCGTTGTGCTTCGGACCGAGATGACCGAGCTTTTGGGCCTGCATGCCCGCAAGGACGTGCATCTGGTGGATAAGCTGTCGTCAACGCGGACAGAAACGGTTGAGGTGCTGATCTCGCCCGGATGCCGGATGGAAGGGCGCCGTCTGGGCGACCTGCGTCTGCGGCGGCGCTATGGCGTTTATGTTCTGGCCGCGCATCGCCGCAACCAGAACATTGGCCGTCAGTTGGACGATCTGGTGGTGCGCGTGGGCGATACCTTGCTGCTGGAAGGGGCGATCGAGGATATTCAGCGTCTGGCCGCAGATATGGAACTGCTGGACATCACCCGCCCTGCTGTGCGGGCGTTTCGCCGCGCCAAGGCCCCGATTGCCCTTGCTGGGCTGGCCTTTATCGTGGTGCTGTCGGCCTTTGACGTGGCCCCGATTTTGGCCCTTGGCATCGTTGCGGTGGCGCTGATCCTCTTGACGCGATGCATCGATGCGGATGAGGCGTTTTCCTTTGTCGATGGCCGCCTTATGGCGATGATCTTTGCCATGCTGGCGGTGGGCGAAGGGCTGGACCATTCCGGTGCCGTCAAGGTGCTGGTTGATGCCGTCAGCCCGCTGATGGTGGGACTGTCACCCTTTGTGTTGATCCTGTGCGTCTATTTCCTTGGCATGCTTCTGACCGAGTTTCTGTCGAACAATGCAGTGGCGGTTCTGTATACGCCGATTGCCATTCAGCTGGCCATGTCGATGGGGCTTGATCCGCGCCCGTTCGTGGTGGCGGTGATGTTCTCGGCCTCGGTCGCCTTTGCAACGCCGGTCGGATATCAGACCAACATGATGGTCTACGGTCCGGGCGGATACAAGTTTTCGGACTATTTCCGCGTCGGGATTCCGCTGAACATTATCACCGGGTTGGTGGCATCGCTGCTGATTCCGCTGATCTGGCCGATGTAAGCGGACAAGGAGAATGATGTGAAAATTGCGTGGGTATCCCTTCCGCTGATGCTGCTGGTGGCGGCCTGTGTCGCGCCGGATCTGCGCCCCGCGCCGCAGGCAGCGCGGCTGTCGCAGACTGTTCTGACGCTGACATTGTCGGATGGCACCACCTGCCGCGCCAACTGGCAGGCCGCCCCGGCGGGACGCATGGATGGCTGCGGGCCCGGCTATGGCTATGCCGTCCGGGTGGTCGAGAACCCGAACATCCTGCGGCGGATTTTCACCGGCCTGACCAAAGCTCTTGGGGCGGAAGGCAATGTACCGCCCTTGGCCGAGGTGGTGATCACCGATCCGGCGGGCAATGACACGGTCTTTGTGTCGCCCCCGCCTGTCGAATAACCGCTGAGATCAGCGCAGCCCCTGCAGACGCAGCCGACACCGGAGAACAGCCAGATGGCACCAAAGTTTGGAACCAGCGGCCTGCGTGGCCTTGTGACGGAACTGACGCCGGAACTGGTGGCAGATTATACCCGCGCCTTTCTGGCCGCCTGCCCGCATGGCACAGGTCTTTGGGTGGGGCGTGATCTGCGCGACAGCTCGCCCATGCTGGCGCGGGTGGTCTGCGACGCGGCCCGCGCCGAAGGTATTGCCGTGACCGATGCGGGCGCTGTGCCCACGCCCGCACTGGCGATGGCGTCAATGGGCGCGGGGGCGGCGGCGGTGATGATCACCGGCAGCCACATTCCGGCAGACCGCAACGGGCTGAAGTTCTATGTGCCGGGCGGCGAAATTGGCAAGGCAGATGAGGCCGCCATTCTGGCGGCGCTGGGTCGGCCCGCGGCTGGCCTTGGCGGTGCCCGGCGGCATGACGCGACCTCGGGCGGGAACTGGGCCGCGCGGTATCGCCGTGCCTTTGGCAGCGATGCGCTGGCGGGCATGAAGGTGGGCGTCTGGGCGCATAGTGCGGTCAGCCGCGAATTGCTGGTGATCTGCCTTGAGGCGCTGGGGGCGCGGGTCGCGGTGTTCGGGCGGTCTGACAGCTTTGTGCCCGTCGATACAGAAGCGGTGCCTTCGGATGTGCGGGCGCAACTGGCCGGGTGGGTGCAGGGGCTGGATGCCATCGTGTCCACCGATGGCGACGGCGACCGCCCGCTTTTGGCCGATGGTCTGGGCCATGTCGTGCCGGGCGATGTGCTGGGCCAGATCACGGCGGCGCTGGTCGGGGCCGATACGGTGGTGACCACGGTTTCGGCCAACACGGGCGTTGATCTGGGCAGGCGTTTTGCGCGGGTGACGCGGACAAAAATCGGATCACCCTTCGTGATCGCAGCGATGGAGCAGGCGGCGGGCCATGTGGTGGGTTATGAACCCAATGGCGGCTTTCTGCTGGGCTTTGATGCGGCGGGGCCCGCGGGACCGCTGCCCAAGCTGATGACGCGCGACAGCCTTTTGCCGATCGTGGCCACGCTGATCGAGGGCAAGCGCGCGGGGTCAGTCGCGGCGCGGGTGGCCGAAGAACCGGCGCGCTTTACCGTGACCGACCGGCTGGAGCATGTGCCGACCGATGCCTCGCAGGCGCTGCTGGCACGGATCGGTGGATCTGACGCCGCGCTGTCGGGCTTTCTGGCCCCCCTTGGCCAGCCGGGTGCGGTGGACCGCACCGATGGCCTGCGGGTAACGCTGGGCGGCGGGCGTGTGGTGCATCTGCGCCCGTCCGGCAACGCGCCCGAGTTCCGCGTTTACGCCGAAGCGGAAACACCGGCCGCTGCCGCGACGGTGTTGGAGGCGGCCTTCGGGCTGGTGCGCGGGGCCTTGTCCTAAGGGGCGGTCGCGCCCCGGCCTTGCAGGCAGGGCGCAGGCTGGTGTAAGGGACGCCATCACCAAAGACGCGATTGGAGCGAAGGTCATGGCTGGCCATTCAAAATGGGCGAACATCCAGCATCGCAAGGGCAAGCAGGACAAGCTGCGGTCCAAGATGTTTTCCAAACTGGCGAAGGAAATCACCGTCGCCGCCAAGATGGGCATGCCGGACGTGGACATGAACCCGCGCCTGCGCCTTGCCGTCAAGGCCGCCAAGGCGGTGTCGATGCCGAAAGACGTGATCGACCGCGCCATCAAGAAAAGCCAGATGGGCGAGGGCGCGGATTACACCGAAATCCGCTATGAGGGCTATGGTGCCAACGGGATTGCCATCATCGTCGAGGCGATGACCGACAACCTGAACCGCACTGCCAGCAACGTGCGGTCCTATTTCAGCAAATGCGGTGGCAACCTTGGCACCACAGGGTCGGTCGCGCACAGCTTTGACCGGGTGGGCGAGATTTCCTATCCGGCATCGGTGGGGTCCGCCGATGACGTGATGATGGCCGCGCTGGATGCGGGTGCCGATGACGTGGAGTCGGATGAAGACGGCCACTGGATTTATTGCCCGGTCGAGTCCTTGAATGAAGTGTCGGACGCGCTGGAAAAGGCGCTGGGGGAATCGACGGAATCCAGGCTGATCTGGAAGCCGCAGACCCTGACCGAGGTCGATCTGGACACCGCACAAAAGCTGATGCGTCTGATCGACATGCTGGAAGAAGATGACGATGTGCAGACCGTAACGCACAACTTCGACATCCCCGAAGAGGTGGCGGCGCAGTTGGAGTGACCCACTGTACGTGACGCTCAAAGAGAGGCCGCGCATTGGTGCGGCCTTTTTGTTTCAGCTGTGGAGGGGTGCATGGTGCCAATTTGGATTTGCGCAGCAATTGTCACGCTCGTTCAGTCACCAGAAGAAAACTGTCGCCCAGTCTTGATATGATCTTGCTCGTATCTGAGTACGGCTTCTGAGAGATCATTTTGGCCACCTTCGAGTCGCGAGATGTAGTACCACCAGAAGTCTTCCGTATTCAGCAACTCCCGAAACTTTGAGGACTTCATCGTGAACAACCGATCCTGAGCAGTCGTAAAGGTGGTCGGTATTTTCTCGTTCACATGGCGGTGCGCATATACAAGGCAACTCTCTGCTAGCCCGACACAGTTCTTCGCTGCGATATCTCGGACAACTTCGCGTGGTGTCTGCACTCGATCTGGAGCCGCGCGCAGGTCACTGTACATCGACGGTTCGCGCCCGCGCTTAACTGCAGAAATCACATTAGCTGCCATCTTAAGCGCTTTGCGCTGATCCGGGCTATTGAAGGCCCACATGCTCAACGCATAGTTGATTTTTTCTCCATGGTTTTCCATCGACTTAGTGAGCCTTGCGCACACCGCTGGATCAGACAGGTTCCGGTTCTGCGCATCGAAAGCGAGCAGCGCTTTTCCCGCTTCCTCAATGGAGGCCACAGATAAGAAGTAGGCCCGGGCCAAGTGACGATGGTCTAGCAAGAGCAATGCCTCGGAGAGAAGCTCATCCGCGTTGCGAAGTGCGGCTTCACTGTAAAGGCGCAAAAGTTTCGGTGTCAGCGTAGGCAGATGCTGTGAACCCATGGATACTCCAGACCGTCGCAAAGGTGGATACCACATCTTAAGGGCAACGGCATCTTCGTCAAAAAACCCTTTTCGCCTTCGTCGCCCCATTCGAGAAGTTGCCGTTCGATTGTGTAGATGCCATGTCGCCTTGGTTGTGAGCAACTTGCGATCGGCTCACTTCCAGGTCGCCCCCACCCCTGACCCCTCCCCACAAGGGGGAGGGGAAGAGCCAGTGGATCTGTCGGTTTTGTCGCGCAGTCCCGTAAATGTGCGCGGTTGGAGGAAAGCAGCGGCCTTGTTGGTCCGAACTGCTGCCAGAGTTCACCCGCCACCGTTTGCCGGATCTGCAATCTTTTTCCCCCGCCCCTTGCAATATGAAGGCATTGGGCGCATGTAGGGCGTGCAAAGCTTCTTCTCTTTCGATCTTCTGTCCGCTTCGGCCCGCAGTCTCTCGATCTAGACGACTCTCGGCCGGGCCACCGCATGTCGTGGGTGGCGCACTACACAGGAGATCTCACGATGGCCAACGGCACCGTGAAATGGTTCAACGCCACCAAAGGCTTCGGCTTTATCGCACCGCAGGGCGGCACCAAGGACGTGTTCGTCCACATCACCGCTCTGGAGCGTGCTGGCATCCGTGCGCTGAACGACGGTCAGGCAGTGACCTTTGACGTCGAGCGTGACCGCAATGGTCGCGAATCGGCGACGAACCTCGCACTGGCATAATCCCAACCGGGACTGCATTTGAAACGGGGGTGGCCGCAGGGCCGCCCCCGTTTTGCTTTGTCGCAGTGGTTTTACCCGGACGTCACCGTGGCGTCACAAGCTTTTCATAGCGTCGACCGTCATCGCCAAGGGGGAATCGGCGCATGACCAGACCTATGAGGGACGGCGATTTCGTCGCGGAAAGCGACCTGAGTGCTGGTGCTGTCTTTACCTATTCACGCGCGTCGCAGCCGTGGTTCCGGCGGGGCCTGATCCGGCTGGTCGAGGCCCTGTCGGGGCGCAACCATTTTGAGCGCACCTATCGCGCTTGGCAGCGGGTGCCGCGCGCCAAGGGTGTTTCGGTGTTTTCCTCGGCCATCCAGACCTTGGGCGTCAGGGTAGAAGGCGAAGGCCTTGGCAACATTCCGGTCGAGGGTGGCTTGGTGGTGATCGCGAACCACCCCTTTGGGATTTTGGACGGACTGGCGGTCGGCGATGTGGTCAGCCGGGTGCGGCCCGATGTGAAGCTGATGGTGCATAGCCTGCTGTGCCAGCCGACCGAGGCGCGCGATCTGCTGCTGCCGGTTGATTTCGGCACCGGCCCTGAAGCGCGCCGCACCTCGGCCGAGACGCGGCGACATGCGATCGAATGGCTGGATGCCGGGCATGTGCTGGTGATCTTTCCGGCGGGGTCGGTGTCCACCGCGCCGAAGCCCTTTGCAAAAGCGGCGGTGGATTGCGAATGGCACCCGTTCGTGGCGCGACTTGCGGGTCGCAAGGGGGTGCGTGTGCAGCCCTTGTTCATCGAAGGGCAGAATTCGCGGCTGTTTCAGGTGATCAGCCATCTGTCCTATCCGCTGCGGGTGGCGCTGATCTTTCACGAAACCCGCCGGCAGATGGCGCGGGGCATCCGCATCACGGCGGGCCCGGTGGTGGCAGTGCAGGCGTGGCCAAAGGAAACGGTGGTGCCGGAGTTGCGGGCCATGACCTACGGTCTGGGCGGGCAAAAGACACCGGGCACCTTTGTCTGGCCAAAGCACATCCGGTTCTAGGGCGGATTTCCGACGGCGTGCCTGTGGTGGACCGCTTTTGATCGGGGTGATCCCTTTCAGGCCGAGGCGATCAGCATCGCGGCAATGGCCCACATGGTCAGCCCGATCACAACCTCGAGCACGACCCATGCCTTGGGGTTGGCAAACACCGGGGCAAGCAGCCTTGCGCCAAAGCCGAGAGCGGAAAAGAAGGCAAAGCTGCCAAGCATGGCGCCCGCCCCGAAGGCCCAGCGGAAGGGCCCGTATTGCGCGGACAAGGCGCCCAGCAACACCAGCGTATCCAGATAAACATGCGGGTTGGCCCAGGTAAGCACAAGACAGACCGCCAGCGTGCGCCCAAGGCTGACCGCCATGCCGGGGGCGGGCTGCAAGGCCGCGCCGCCGCGCAGCGCTGCACGAAAGCGCAAGGCCCCATAGGCCAGCAGAAAGGCGGCACCGGCATACAGCATGGCCTGCGTGATCCATGGCGCCATCTGCGCCAGTTGCCCAAAGCCCGCAACCCCGACAGCGATCAGCATGGCATCGGACAGCGCACAGGCCAGCACCACCGGCAGAACATGTTCGTGGCGCAGGCCCTGCCGCAGCACAAAGGCGTTCTGCGCGCCGATGGCCGCAATCAGTGACAGAGAGGTGAGCAGACCAGAGACAAGGGCAGCAATCATTGGACGTCCTTTTCGTTGCGCTTGACTTAGACGGGGCCGGGTGGATCAATCCAGATCATCTTTCTGATGATGGATAAGTTTTGGTAATGCTCGATCCCGACCAACTGGCAGCTTTGGTGGCGGTGCACCGGCGCGGGTCCTTCGACCTTGCGGCGGCGGCCTTGGGGGTAACGCAATCTGCCGTCTCGCAGCGCCTTCGCGCGCTGGAAGAACAGGTCGGCGTGATGCTGATCCGCCGGGGTGTGCCGTCGGTGGCCACTGCGGCCGGGCTGCGGCTGATCCGCCATTGGGATGAGCTTGCGCTGCTGGAACAACAGCTTGCTGCCGACCTGCCAGGGCTGACGGTGGCACCCGCGCAGGTGCGGATTGCGGTGAATGCCGACAGTCTGGCGACTTGGGTCATTCCGGCCTTGGCCTCGGTGCCGGGGGTACTGTTCGATCTGGTGATCGATGATCAGGATTTCAGTCAGGACTGGCTGCGGCGGGGCGAGGTGGCTGCAGCGGTGACTGCCCATCCGGGGCCGTTGCAGGGCTGTGATACGGTGCCGCTGGGGGTGCTGCGATACCGCGCCTCGGCCAGCCCTGCCTTCATGGCGCGGTGGTTTCCGGCGGGCGTGACCGCCGCCGCCCTGCAAAAGGCGCCATCGCTGACGTTTTCGGACAAGGACAGCCTGCAGGCGGCGTGGGTGTCGGCACTCACCGGGTTGCGGGTGGACAAGGTGGCCCTGCCGGGGCATCGGCTTGCCTCGACCCACGGGTTTGTCGATGCCTGCCTGTGCGGGCTTGGCTGGGGCCTGAACCCCGAACCCTTGGTCGCGGCCCATCTGGATGCGGGGCGTCTGGTTGACATGGTGCCGGGCCGCGTGTTGGATGTGGCGCTGCACTGGCAATTTGCCCGCCTGACAGGCGCCGCGATTGCGCCGCTGACAAGGGCGATGCGTGACGCGGCGGCCAAAGGCCTTCGGGGGCTTGCCTAGGCGCGGCCTTTGGGGTTTTGTGCCGCGATGACTGCGGCGCATGACCAGACCGACGACACCATTACACCGGCCCGCCCGACCGAAGCGGTGGCTTGGATGCTGGCATCGGGGTTCTGTTTTGTCGGCGTGACCGGCATCGTGCGGCATCTGGGAACGGATCTGCCGGCGGCACAATCGGCCTTTATCCGCTTTGCCTGGGGCATCGTGTTTTTGCTGCCGGCTGTGTTGCCCTTGCTGCGCCGCCGGATCGCGCCGCGCCTTATGGGCGTGCTGGCGGTGCGGGGGCTGGTGCATTCCATGGCGGTAATCCTGTGGTTCTTCGCCATGGCCCGTATCCCCGTGGCCGAGGTGACGGCGATCGGCTATCTGAACCCGGTGCTGGTGACGATCGGGGCCGCGCTTTTGCTGGGCGAGCGTCTGGCGCTGCGGCGTATGCTGGCGATTGCGGTGGCCGTTGCGGGTGCGTTGATCGTGCTGCGGCCTGGGCTGCGCGAGTTGTCCGCCGGACACCTTGCGCAGGTGGGGGCGGCGATTTGCTTTGCCGGATCCTATGTGTATGCCAAGCGGTTAAGCGGTGTGATGGGGGCTGGGGCCATTGTGGGCTGGCTGTCGGTCACGGTGACGCTTGCCTTGGCGCCGCTGGCGTTCTGGGTCTGGGTTCCGGTCAGCGTGGTGCAGTTGGCGTGGCTGGCGGTTGTTGCCGCCTGTGCAACGGGCGGGCATTATTGCATGACGCGCGCCTTTGCCCTTGCTCCCATGGCGGTGACGCAGCCGGTGGTGTTCTTGCAGCTGATCTGGGCCACGCTTTTGGGCACGTTGGTCTTTGGCGAGGGGTTTGATCCCTTTGTGCTGCTGGGCGGGGCGGTCATCATCGGGTCTGTCACCTATATCAGCTGGCGCGAGGCGGTGTTACAGCGCCGGTCGCGGGCTGCGGCGGCACTGGCCGCGCTGTAGCGGGTGTTGCGCGGTGGGTCCTGTCTGCGCACGGTGGGCGCAGCAATCCTTTAGCTTTCTTGCTGAGTGTTCGCCGCATCCTTTGCGCGGAGACAGCCATGCCGGACGACAGCCCCATCCTCTCGCTTCCCTATATCCTGCCGTCGCAGGCCCAAAAGCATGTGACCCACAACGAGGCCCTGCGGATTCTGGATGCCGTGGTGCAACTGACCGTGTGGGACCGGACCCGCACCGCGCCGCCGCCCGCGCCGCAGATCGGGGACCGCCATCTTGTGGCGGCGGCGGCCACGGGGCCATGGGCCGGGCAATCGGGGCGGTTGGCGCTGTGGGAAACCGCAGGCTGGGCCTTTTTCGCGCCGAATGCCGGATGGCAGGCGCATGTTCTGGCCGAAGGGGAAACGGTTGTCTTTGATGGAACGGTCTGGAAGGCGCCCTCTGAAGGGACGGTCATGGCGGCCCGTCTGGGTGTATCGTCGACGCCGGATGCGACCAACCGTCTGAGTGTCAGTGCCGCGGCCACGCTGCTGAACCACGCTGGGGCGGGCCATCAGTTGAAGCTGAACAAGGCCGCTGCGGCGGATACCGCCAGTCTGATGTTCCAGACCGGGTTTTCGGGACGGGCCGAAATGGGCACGGCCGGCAGCGATGATTTCGCCATCAAGGTCAGTGCGAACGGGTCCAGCTTTCTGACGGCGCTGAGTGCCAATGCCACAACGGGCGTGGTCGCCGCACCGCAAGGCATGACGGTAGGCGGCGCGATTGCCGGGCTGGCCGTGACCCAAAGTGCCACGGACGCCACCGCCGGACGTCTGCTGAAGGTGGGGGATGCGGGGCTTTTGTCTTCCGCAGTGCAGGTGACGGATTTCAACGCGCTGACGGCAACGGGGTTCTATCACGGCGATGCGACCACCTTGGTCGGGCGTCCGGGCAATGCGGGCGACTGGCTGTTGCAGCATGTGGCGCGCGCCAACACCCCCGGCGGGCAAGCGGTGCAGATTGCCCTGTCGCGCAACACGGCCACCCCGCGTCTGGCTCTGCGCATTCGCGATGCCAGTCTTTGGACCGAATGGGTCGATCTTTATAGCCGGGTCAATATTTTGGGCCCGGTCAGCCAAACGGCAGGTGTGCCGACGGGCGCAGTGATCGAGCGTGGCAGCAATGCCAATGGCGAATTCGTACGGTTTGCAGATGGCACGCTGATCTGCACACGCACCAACCTGTCTGTGCCCAATGCCAACACTGCGCTCGGCGGTCTGTTCCGGTCGGCGAACGTGACATGGACCTATCCGGCGGTTTTTGTCGTGGCCCCCGCCGTGGTCGGCGATGCGGATGATGCCGATTGCTGGGTGACGACCGCAGGCGCCCCGACCGCGACGGCGGCCCCGCTGCGGGTCTTTTCTGCTGTGACAAAGGCGGCGGCCCTGAACCTGCGGGCAACGGCTGTCGGACGCTGGTTCTAACGCGGCGGGGCGAACAAAAAGAACGGGGTGGCGTCGCCTGATGCCACAGTTCCGGCTTTCCTTGACGCGGCTGCACGGGTAAATCAGCCGCAGTCAGGAAAAGGTGTCAGCCATGAAGATCGGCCATCGCCCCGTGGGGCCAGACCATCCGCCGCTGGTGATTGCCGAGATCGGCATCAACCATGGTGGCAGCCTTGAGGTGGCCAAGGAGATGGTGCGCCTTGCCGCAGGTGCGGGGTGCGAGGTCATCAAGCACCAGACCCATTTCATCGAAGATGAGATGACGGATGAGGCAAAGTCGATCTTTCCGCCCAATGCGGATGTATCGATCTGGCATGTGATGGAACGCTGCGCCCTGTCGGCCGAGGCCGAGGTGGCGCTGAAGGAATACACCGAAAGCCTTGGCCTGATCTACATTTCCACCCCCTTCAGCCGCAAGGCGGCCAATTTTCTGGAAGAGATCGGGGTGCCGGCCTTCAAGATCGGCTCGGGCGAGGCGGATAACTTGCCGCTGATCCGCCACATCGCCCGCAAGGGCAAGCCCGTGATCTTGTCCACGGGCATGCAGACGATCGAGACAATCCGCGCATCAGTGGCCATTCTGGATGCGGCGGGCATCGAATATGCGCTGTTGGAATGCACCAACCTTTACCCAAGCCCGGCCGAGATTGTCAGCCTGCAAGGCGTGACCGATCTGAAAGCGGCCTTCCCGCGCGCGGTTGTGGGCTTTTCCGACCACTCCATCGGGCCGGAAATGGCGCTGGCCAGCGTGGCGCTGGGCGCCTGTATCCTTGAGCGGCACTATACCGACTCGCGCTATCGCAAGGGGCCGGACATCATCAATTCGATGGACCCGGCCGAGTTGCGTTTTCTGATCGACCGTTCTCGCGAAATCTGGACCGCAGCGCGCAACCCCAAAATGCGGACTGCGCCCGAAGAGGATGTCTACCGTTTTGCCCGGGGGTCGGTGGTGGCCGACAAGGACCTGCCCGATGGTCACGTGATTGCCGAGGCCGATATCTGGGCCCGTCGCCCCGGTTCGGGTGAAATCCCGGCCTATGACTTTGACAAGGTGCTGGGTAAGCGCCTGACCCGCGCCGTTACCCGCAACACCCAGTTGAAGTGGAGCGATCTGGCGTGATCCCCGGCTGGAAGGTCCGGCGCGAGATGACCCGTCTGGGTCAGCAGTTGCGGGCCATCCCCGAGGCGCTGTGGGAACCTGTTGTGCAGCGCCGCCACGACGCGGCCTTTGCGCGCGGCTTTCCGGTGGAAAGCGGGCAGGTGCCACAATCGGCGAAGATCGCGATTCTGCTGATCTGGCAACCGCGCGGCTTGTGTCTTTCGGTGCTGGACCTGTGCCATCATCTGGTGGGGCAGGGCTATGCGCCCTTTGTCATCTCGAACGCACCCTTGCCGCCGCAAGACCGCGCGCGGCTTTTGCCCTGTGTCTGGCGGGTGATGGAGCGGCCGAACGTGGGCTATGATTTCGGCGGTTATCGCGATGGTATCCGCCAGTTGCAGGTGTGGGACATTGCGCCGGAACGGCTGGTCATCCTGAATGACAGCATCTGGTTTCCGCTGTCCTCTGCCTGCACGATGTTGCAGCGGATGGAGGCAAGCGGCGCAGATATCGTGGGCACGGTGCTGCGCCAGCGGGGGGACGAACGGTTTCTGGAAAGCTATGCGTTTTCCCTGCCGCGCAGGACATGGGCGCACCCGGCCTTTGTCGCATTCTGGCGTGATCTGCGGCTGACATCGAACAAATACAAGGTGATCCGGCGTGGCGAGCGTGGCTTTGGCCGGGCCATGCGGGCCGCAGGGCTGCGTCTGGAGGGGATGTTCGGCCAAGACGATTTTCTGCGCTTGCTCGCGGGGGCGGATGACGCATTGCTGCACGCGACCTTGCAGCACACGGCCAGCCAGATTGATGCAGTGCGGCGCGACGGGTTGGCCCTTGCCCAAGGTGAAGGCGCAGCGTGGCGCAATGATGCCTTGGTCTTTGTCGAACGTGCGCTGCAAACGGGTTTGTTTTACAGCACGTTTCCGGTCGCCGCCGTGCGGCTGATGGCCTATCCGGTACTGAAGAAAAGCAAAGAGCCGATCAGCGCCCTGTGGCGGCAGGAATACATCCGTGCCGTGCAAGCAGGACACCTGCCGATGCCGCCGCAGCATCTGTGGGATGAGGCCTGCGCCACTGTGCCCCGCGATACCCGCCCCGCCGCCGATAGCGGAGGCTGACTCCCAGCCCGTATTGCACCCCCGCGCCCGAGTGTGCGACAGGATGAACAGGGTGATCCCGCAGTGGCGGGCCAGTCAGCAACAGGAACGGAACCTTCGATGGGGCTTCGCCGGACATATCGC
This sequence comes from Rhodobacter sp., assembly GCA_027484145.1. Classification (GTDB taxonomy): domain Bacteria; phylum Pseudomonadota; class Alphaproteobacteria; order Rhodobacterales; family Rhodobacteraceae; genus Pseudotabrizicola. The sequence goes on along the minus strand of JAIXUH010000012.1, from coordinate 355,338 downwards.
AAACTTGTCTGTCGCTATGCGGCGTCCTTGCCGTTTCATGGCCTGACCGTGCCGCTGAAACGGGCGGGGATGACTGAAGACCTTGCCGGGTTCATTTTTCTGGGCACCTATGAGGCCCCCGAAATTGCGGGGGTCAAGGCGGTGGTCCGCCCGGATGACCGCGTTCTGGAACTGGGCGCGGGCTTGGGCATCGTGACGGCACTGATCGCGCGCGCCGCCAGCAAGGGGCAGGTCGTGGCCTATGAGGCCAACCCCGACATCGTGCCCGCCACGGCCGCGTTTCTGTCCGATCATGGCATCAGAAATGTTGATCTGCGTCTGGGCGTGCTGGTCACCGATGCGGCGGATGGGTCCGAGGGCGCGCCGCGCACCCGGCCGTTTCACCTTGCCGCGTCGTTCGAGGAAGGCTCGCTGCTGGCGGGGCGGTCGTCAGGCCGCACGGTCGATGTTCCGGCCCATGCCCTTGCGGAAGTGATGTCAACCTTTCGCCCTACCGTGCTGGTCTGCGATATCGAAGGGGCCGAGGCGTTTCTGATCCCGGCCACGGATGCGTCATCCCTGCGCGCGGCGGTGATCGAATTGCATCCGGCCCGCCTGAACCGGGCCGAGATTGCATCGGTCTATGCCGCGATGGCGCGCCACGGGCTTTACCCCGAGATCGCGAATTCGGCGCGCACGGTCGTGACCTTTACAAAGGTATAGCCCGGCCATGACCCGCCACCTTCTGTTCCTGACGGGCACACGCGCCGATTTCGGCAAGCTGGAGCCGCTTGCCGCCGCCGCGCGCGATGCCGGGCACCGGGTGACCTTCTTTGTGACGGGCATGCATATGATGGACCGCTACGGCCTGACCAAGCTGGAAGTGCAGCGCATGCCCGGCATCAAGGTGCATGAATTCCTGAACCAGCGCCCGGGCGACGGGCAGGATGTGGTGCTGGCCAAAACGGTCATGGGGTTTTCGGACTATGTGACCGAACACCGGCCTGATCTGGTCGTGGTGCATGGCGACCGGATCGAGGCCTTGGCAGGTGCGCTGGTGGCGGCCACCAACTATATCGCTTCGGCCCATATCGAAGGGGGCGAGGTGTCGGGCACCATTGATGAGGTGTTCCGCCACTGCAACACCAAGCTTGCGACGCATCACTTCGTGTCGTCCCTGCAGGCGGCGCGGCGGGTCATGGCTTTGGGCGAGCCGGAATCGTCGATTCACATCATCGGCTCGCCGGAACTGGATTTTCACAACGGCCCCTCCGGCGTGACGCTAGATGCCGTGCGCGCGCATTACGGCATTCCCTTTGCCGATTACGGGATTGCGGTGTTTCATCCGGTGACATCGGAACAGGCGACGATGGGCGCACAGGCGGATGCGTTCTTTGGTACCCTTGCCGCATCGGGGCGCAATTTCGTGGTGATCGCGCCGAACAATGATCCGGGGTCTGAGGCGATTTTCGCGGCCCTGTCGCGCCTGCCGCAGGATCGGTTCCGGCTGATCCCGTCGATGCGGTTCGCACATTTTTCCGAACTGATGAAGAATGCCGCCTGCATGGTCGGCAATTCCAGCGCGGGCGTGCGCGAGGCGCCGTTTCTGGGTGTGGCCTCGCTGGATGTGGGCACGCGGCAGACCAACCGCGCGGTGGCGGGATCGGTGTTTTCCTGCACGGCGATGGATGATGCGGCGATTGCCGGGTTTCTGGCCACGCAATGGGGCCATCGCCATGCGCCCGACACAGGCTTTGGCGAAGGGCGGGCGGCAGACCGCTTTGCCGCCGTGCTGGGGTCGGATGCGTTTTGGGCGCAGGGGCTGCAAAAGGCCTTTCAGGACCTTGCCTGAGGTGCGCCCCCCGCCGCCGAAGGGTGCGACGTTGCGTGCCTATCTGCTGGCAAGTCATGCCCTGCCGCTTCTCGCCCCGCGCCATCTGCGCCGCCGCCTTGCGCGCGGCAAGGAAGATGCGGCGCGGATGGGGGAAAAGCTGGGGCAGGCCACACAATCGCGGCCCGCTGGGCGCCTGATCTGGCTGCATGCGGTGGGGCTGGGTGAGGTATTGGCCCTGCGCGGGCTGATCGCGGCGTTGGCGGCGCGCGATCCGGGGCTGTCGTTCCTGGTGACCTCGTCGGCGCGGTCATCGGCGCAGGTGATGGGGGCGAACCTGCCTGCCCGCACGCAGCACCAGTATCTGCCGCTGGATGCGCCGTGCTATCTGGCGCGGTTTCTGGATCACTGGCAGCCCGATCTTTCGGTCTGGGCCGAGCAAGAGGTCTGGCCCGGTGCCGTGGTCGCCGCCCACGGGCGCGGGGTGCCGCTGGCCTTGGTCAATGCGCGGCTGACGGAAGATGGCTATGCCCGGCGTGTGCGGGTGCGAGGGCTTTATGCCGATCTTTTCGCACGGTTTTCGCTGATGGCCGCGCAGGATGCGGGCAGTGCAGCGCGGTTGGGTCAGCTTGGCGCGCGGGACGTGCGGGTGATGGGGTCGCTGAAATCGGCCGCTCCCCCCTTGGCTGCCGATCCGGCGGAACTGGCGCGGGTTCGGGCCGCGCTTGCAGGGCGGAAGGTCTGGGTTGCGGCCTCGACCCACCCCGGTGACGAAGTGCAGGCCATGGCCGCGCAGGCGGCGTTGTGGCGGGATGATGCGCGTTGGCTCTTGATCCTTGTGCCGCGCGATGTGGCGCGGGCGGATGCGGTGGCGCGGGCGTTGGAGTCCGCCGCCTTGCCACATGTGCGCCGCGCGGCCTTGCCGGGGGCGGAACATTCGGTGTGGCTGGCTGACAGCTATGGCGAGTTGGGGCTGTGGTATCGTCTGGCCGGGGCGGGATTGATCGGCGGCGGCTTTGATGCCATTGGCGGGCATAACCCGTGGGAGGCTGCGATCTTGAACACCGCCGTTCTGCATGGGCCGGATGTGGCGAATTTTGCCACTGACTATGCGGTGCTGGATGGGGCGGGGGCTGCACGCGCGGTGGCGCCGGGTGCCTTGGCGCAGGCCCTGCAGGCGGATGACCTGCCTGCGATGACCGCCCGCGCCACGGCACTGGTGGCGGCAGCACAAGGCGCGCTAGACCCCTTGGCACGCGACCTGCTGGCGCTGATGGGCGCGCGCGGATGAAGGGGGATCGGCCAAAGCTGGCTCTGTTTTTGGCGCTGTGGTCGGCGTTGTGGACGGTCGGCCTGCCGCTGATCTGGTTCTATCTGCGCCGTCGTGCCCGCAAGGATGCGCTTTATGACCAGCACCTTGGCGAACGGTTTGGCCGATACCCTGCGCCCTTGCCGGGGGCGGTTTGGGTGCATGCGGTCAGTCTGGGCGAGTTACGTTCGGCCGTGCCGCTGATCCGCGCGCTTTTGGACCGGGGCGAACGGGTTGTCACCACCCATTTCACCCCCGCCGGGCGGCGCGAAGCAGAGCGGGTGTTTGCCGCCGACATTGCCACGGGCCGGATGCGCGTGGTCTGGGTGCCCTTGGAAACCGCATGGGCCTATCGCGGCTTTTTCCGCGCGTTCCGGCCAGCCTATGGTCTGGTGATGGAGATCGAGATATGGCCGCGCATGGTGCAGGCGGCGCGCGGTGCAAGGGTGCCCTTGCTGATGTGCAACGCGCAGTATCCCAGCCGGTCCATCGTCAAGGATAGCAAGGGGTTGCGCCTGCGGCAGGCGGTGATGCGCGACTTTGCTGGGGCTTTGGTGAAATCGCAGCTTCAGGCGGATCGCTTTGCCGCCATCGGGGTGCAGAACATTGCCATCACGGGTGAGTTGCGCTTTGATCAGCCCATTCCCATGACGCAGATCACCGCAGGGTTGGCGGCGCGGCGCTGGATCGGGGCTGACGGGCGGCGCGTAATCTGCATCGCCAGTGCGGTTGAGGGCGAAGATGCGACCTATGTTCAGGCGCTGCAGGCCCTGCGCGCGCACCACGCCAAAGTGGGCCTGCCGCCGCCCCTGTGCGTCTATGTCCCGCGGCGGCCCGAGCGGTTTGATGAGGTGGACGGCACGCTGCGCGCGGCGGGCCTGTCCGTGCTGCGCCGGTCGGTGGCCTTTCCCGGCGGGTTGGACCCTGCCACTTGGGGGCCGCCCCGCGATTGCCCGGATGTGTTCTTGGGCGATTCACTGGGCGAGATGTATGCCTTCCTCGCCATGTCTGATCAGGTAATTGTGGGCGGTGGTTTCACCGCCAAAGGCGCACACAACATCATCGAACCGCTTGCCCTGAAAAAGCCGGTGCTGACGGGGCCCGAGGTTTGGACCATCGAATACCCCTTTGCCGAGGCCGAAGACGCCGGTGTGGCGCATAGGGTGGCCGATGCCGATGCTTTGGCGGCGGCGCTGATCACGGGGGACGGACCTACGCCCGCGCAGATCGAGGCGTTCTTTGCGGCCCATGCCGGGGGGGCAAAACGCACATTGGCGGCATTGCCCGAGGTCTTGGCGCGCGCGCGTCAGCCCATGTCGTGAGACAGCATTCCCGTGAACCGGCGGGCCTGCCACGCGGTGGCGATCAGGTCGGTTGACGCGCGCATTAGGTCAAAGCGCGGGATCAGCGGGTTGTCCGAGGACGCATGCCCTTGGGCAAGGGCCAGAAAATCGCGCATGGCGGCGAAGAACATGTCGTTGCGGTCAAAGGTGAAATCCTGCACAGCACGGCCTTGCGGGCTGGCCACAGTCAGCGAGGGTGCGAGAAAATCAAGGTCCAGCGCCGTATCCATCCCGCGCAAAGACGCGCGGCGCAGGGATACGGGCGACAGGTAATCCATCACGACGCTGCCGATGGGGCCATTTGGTGCGGCAAGGGCCACGCGGGTGGCAAAATCCACGCCTGCAAAGTCCCTGTGCCCGATGCTGCTGGCCGCTTGCACGGCAAGGCCCGGAAACAAGGCAAGCGCCATGTCCAACTCATGGCTCAGGTCCAACAGCACGCCGCCCCCTTCGGGCAGGGCGGCATAGCTGTCGGCAAAGCGCCAGTTGGCGCGCCATTGCCGCACGTCATGGCCAATCTCGAAGTGAAAGCCATACACCCCAGTCAGATCGCGCGCGGCAAGGGCCTGCACGGCGGGGTGATAGCGCATCATGAAGCCGACCATGCTGCGCGACGCCACCGGTTCCGCCGCCGCATGGATCGCGGCCGCCTGATCCGGGTGCCACGCCAGCGGTTTTTCGGCATAGAACGCCCAGCCTTTGGCCGCGCAGAGGCGGATCAGGTCCAGCCGCACCTGGGTGGCGGTGGCGATGACCATGCCCTGCACATCCTGTCGCGCCTCAAGGGCGGCGGCATCGAAACCGCGCCACGGGATCAGTTCGGCCACAGCACCCAGCCGTTCCAGATTGCCCGCATGACGCTTGCCGATGGACCCCGCGCCGATGACAAGGATGTGTGGCGCTACCATCCGGAAAAGCCGCCGTCCACATTGACCAGTTGCCCCGTCATGTAGCCCGACTGTGCGCTGCACAAGAACAGCATCGCATCCGCAATCTCATCCGGCTTGGCCATGCGGTTCATCATGATCAACTCGCCCACGCGCCGCTGGAATTCGTCCGAGTGGTTGTTGAACACTGCCCCCGGTGCGATGGTGTTGACCGTGGCCTGCCGCCGCGCCCAGTAGCCCGCCAGCCACAGCGTCAGGCCATGGATGCCCGCCTTGGTGGTGGAATAGGCCGAGAAGGATTTGAACGGCATGCCTTCGTAAATCTGGTGGTGCGGCCCGTTCAGCGCATACATCGACGCCACGTTGATGAGGGTGGCCGGATAGCGGCCCACGATATCGCGGTCCATCTGGCGGGCAATCATGAAGGCGCCGGTCAGGTTGGTGCGCAAGGTGCGCTCCCAATCCGACACCGAGGTATCGGCGAAATCGGGAAAGGGTTTGCCCGCGCCCATCAGCAACTCGCCGGTGATGGCGGCGTTGTTCAGCACGACATTGGGTTCCCACCCATCGGCCATGATGCGCTTGAAGATCTGAGTCACCTGATCTTCGTCGCCGACATCAAGGTCATAAAAGCGGAAGTCGGCGTTGCCTTCATGCGCGGCCTTGAGCGCGTCGGCGCGGTGGCCCGGCAGATCGGACGACACCACCCGCGCGCCCGCATCCAGCATGCGCCGGACGTAAGTGGAGCCCAAGACCCCACCCGACCCGGTGATGAAGATCGTGCGGCCGGCAAGTTGCTTATCCATGGGATGCCTCCTTCAGATGTTCGGTCATCAGAAATTCGACCAGTTTGAAATCGAACGGGCTGTCGATATCGACACAGCGTTCGGGCGGCATCTCGAACGGGATCACCCGGCCTTCGTAGATGGTCTTGGCGCGGCGCAGATAGTCGGGGTCAACGACATAGGTCGAGGCCGCATGTTCAAACACCCGAGGGGCGGCCTGCCGCGACCAGACGCCGCCCGGCAAGGGTTTCGAGATGCGAAGCGCACCTTCGGCGTCAAGCTCCACAAGGTTGAAATAGGGATTCTTTCGCGCCTCGCATACGCTCATCACCATGTCGGGATGTTCGTTTGTGAACAGATCCAACGCACCATCGATGTCGGACGGCAGCCGCAAGGGCGAGGTGCAGTCGAGGTCCAGAAAGGCGGTGACGGGGCCGACAATCGCCTCGCTTGCCGCCATCGCATGTTGCCACACACCCCATTTGGGGGCCGAATCCGTGGCCAGATGGTCGGGGCGCAAGCCGATGTCCAGCGCGCCCTTGGCCACGGCATGGGCATAAATCGCCTCATCATCAGTGGACACAACCACCGCCTCGATGCGCGGGTTGGCGAACAACTGGTCCAGCGACCAGTCGATCAGCGGCTTGCCGCACAATGGGCGAAAGTTCTTGCCCGGCACGCCCTTGGAGCCTTTGCGCGCCCCGATATGGCCAAGGATCATGGGTTCTCCTGTGTTGCGCGTTGCAGGGCGCGATAATGGTCGATCAGCCGCGCCTTGATGGGCCCAAGCGCCCCGTCTGACCAGATCAGGCGGCGGCCCTTGCGGTCAACGATTTCAGCGCCATCGGGCAGGGTCAACAGCGTTTCGCCCTTGACCTCGACCCCCGGCAAGGTCACCGCCACAAGCCCCGCCCAGCGGCGGCGCACCCATGGCAGGCTGGCGCGCAGGCGGATCAGCCAAGGCCAAGGGAGCATGAATTCGGTGGGCAGTTTCACCGCCATGGCGCGGGGAATGGCCCGCACATGGGGTTGCGCGGCCCAGCTGATGAAGCGTTCATCCGCAATCATCGGGCGAATGGTATCGGGCCCGCCTTGGGCAAACAGGTCGCGGAAACGCTGTGCGATATAGCCACATTCGGCGGGGTGATACACCACGATGGACGAATTGCCCCGCGCATAGCGCTGCCCGCCGGTGATGCGCCAGACAAGGCGCCCCAAGGGGCCAAAGGGCAGCACGGCGCTTTGCAACATGGCCACCGTCTTTCGGCTGGTTTGCAGGGCCAGAACGCGGGTGAGATCGCCGAACACGACCGTGTCGATGTCAACAAACACGGCAGGGAGGTCTGTTGGCACCACGCCCGCATCAAACATCGCCAACTTGGCCTGACAGCCGCCTAACCGGAAACCGGGCTGCAGGAAGAATTCGGGGAAAGGGCGTTGCAGCGTGCCGGGTTCAAGCCCGTCGTGCGGACGATCCGTGATCAACACCACGCGGCAGGGGCGACTGGCCCGCGCGCGGATGGTGCGGATCAGGTGGTTCACCTCGGCCACCGGATACTTGGTGCCCCACAGAACCAGCACAACCTGCCAGTCTGCTGCCCTGTCGGTCATCGCCCTTAGGCCCTGATGCCCGAAAAGCGCTGCTGCCAGTCGGTGCGTTCCTCATCCGTGATCTTGCGGAACAGGTTTTCCGGCACGCTGAAGGTCTGGCCGGGCTGCAGAATGCGCATGGCCTCTGGCAAATCGCTGGGCCATGTCCAGTCGTCCGACCCCATCGCCGCCATCATGCTGGCCGCGGCATCTGGGATAAAGGGTTGCGACAGGATCGCATAGATGCGGATCAGGTTCAGCGACAGGCGCACCATGGCCTGCGCCCGGTCGGGGTCGGTCTTGACCACGGTCCATGGGGCGGCGGATTGCAGATATTCGTTGCCGATCACCCAGATCGCGCGCAATTCGGCGGCGGCCTTGCGGACCTCCATCGCCTCCATGCAGCTTTCGTAATCGCGGATTCGCGCGCCCAGATCGGCAATCAGCGCGGTCTCCTGCGGGCCAAAGCTGCCGCCCGCCGGAATGGTGGTGCCGAACTTGGCGGTGGCAAACTTGGTCACGCGGCTGACAAGGTTGCCCAGAACATCGGCCAGATCCTTGTTGACCGAGGACTGGAAGTTTTCCCAGGTGAATTCGCTGTCACTCGATTCCGGCGCATGGCTGAGGAGCCACCAGCGCCAGTAGTCCGCCGGAAGGATCGACAGGGCCATGTCCATGAAGATGCCGCGCCCTTGGCTGGTCGAGAACTGGCCGCCGTCATAATTGAGGTAATTGAAGGACTTGAGGTAATCGACCAGCTTCCACGGCTCGCCCGAGCCAAGGATGGTGGCGGGGAAAGACAGGGTGTGGAAGGGCACGTTGTCCTTGCCCATGAACTGGTAATAGGTCACGTCCTGTGCGCCCTTGTCGGTGCGCCACCAGCGTTCCCACGCCGCATCGGGCAGGCCGTTGGCATCGGCCCATTCAGCGGTGCCCGCGATGTATTCGATGGGGGCATCGAACCAGACGTAGAACACCTTGCCTTCCATCCCCGGCCAAGGCTGGTCGCCTTTTCGGACCGGGATGCCCCAATGCAGATCGCGGGTGATGCCGCGATCCTGCAGCCCGTCACCGTCATTGAGCCACTTCTTGGCGATGGAAGTGGTGAGGATCGGCCAATCGGTCTTGGAATCGATCCACGCCTCCAGCTTGTCACGCAAGGACCGCTGGCGCAGGAACAGGTGCTTTGTTTCCCGCACCTCGAGGTTGGTGGAACCCGAGATGGATGAGCGCGGGTTGATCAGATCGGTCGGGTCCAACTGCTTGGTGCAGTTTTCGCACTGGTCGCCACGGGCCGCGTCATAGCCGCAGTTGGGACAGGTGCCGGTGATATAGCGGTCGGGCAGAAAGCGGTTGTCGTCGATCGAGAACACCTGCTTTTCGCTGACCTCGGCGATCAGGCCCGCTTCATCCAGCTTGCCCGCGAAATGCTGGGTCAGGCGGTGGTTGCGCTGACTGGACGAGCGACCGAAATGGTCGAACGACAGCCGGAACCCGCGCGCCAATTCGGCCTGCACGGCATGCATGTCGGCGCAATAGGCCTCGACCGGTTTGCCGGCCTTGGCGGCGGCCAGTTCGGCGGGGGTGCCGTGTTCATCGGTCGCGCAGATGAACATCACCTCATGGCCGCGGGCACGCATGTAGCGGGCAAACAGGTCAGCCGGCAACTGGCTGCCCACCAGATTGCCCAGGTGCTTGATCCCGTTAATGTAGGGAATGGCGGAGGTAATCAGAATCCGTGCCATGGCGTGCCCTCGACTTATGCTTGCGCCCCTTTAGCGCAGGTCGCGCGCCCATGCCAGACCGCGCATGCCGGGTTGGCTGTTGATCTTGTGGTGCGGCTGCGCCGCGTTGTTTTTGTCTCGCCTTTGCGCGCCTGTGGCGCGCGACGGCTCGGGCGTGCCTCCGGCGGGGATATTTCAGGACAGAAAATGCTAGGAGCAGTGGCTACTTGCGGCGCAATAGGCGACCGATGAGGAAGGAGGTGCGCGGCTCATACGTGTAGGGGGTGCGGTCCTGCGGGGCGGGGCGGGCGCGCATGCGGGCAATGCCGAAGACGACAAGGGCGATATGGGCGAGCGCGATCATGCCGAACATGGCCGAGGGGCCGAACCCATCAATCAGAAGGGAGGCGATCAGCGGGCTGGCGATGGCGCCGACGGCGTAGAGGAACATCAGGGCGGCAGAGAGTTCGACCCGTTCGGTCTGGCTGGCGAAATCATGGGCATGGGCGGTGGAGACGGAATATACCGGCAAGGTGACAAAGCCGAAGAAGGCGGCGGCGAAGAACACGGCGCCCACCCCTGAACCAGCGGCGGCGATGGTGAGCGCGCAGGCCGCGACACCGGCGACCGAGAGGGCGATCAGGACAAGGCGGCGGTCGAACTTGTCGGCCAGCCAGCCGACGGGGATTTGCGCGAAGGCGCCGCCAAGGACGTAGGCCGCAAGGAACAGCGCGATCTTGTCGGGGGCAAGGCCCACCTCGACGCCATAGACCGGGCCGACCATGCGGAAGGCGGCCCCGGTGACCCCGGAGACGACGACCCCGGCGGCGGCGAGGGGCGAGCGTTGCCACGCGAGGCTGGGGCGCAGGCGGGGGGCATCGGGCATGGCCGGGGCTTCGGCCTTGGTCAGGGTCAGCGGAAAAAGTGCTGCGCAGCACAAGAGGGCCAGCAGGTTGTAGGAAAGATAGGATGCCGGATCGAGCACGCCGATCATCAACTGCGCGCCGAGACTGCCCACGATATCGACCACGCGGTAGACGCCCATGGCGCGGCCGCGTGTCTCATTGGTGACCTTGGCCTGCAGCCATGCCTCGATGATGGTGTAGCAGCCCGCCACGGCGAGGCCAGAGGTCAGCCGCATGGCCGCCCAGGCATAGGGGTGGACCACCATCATATGGGCCAGAATGCCGATGGTGCCTGCCGCTGTCAGGGCCGCGAAGGCGCGGGAATGGCCGACCTCGCCCATCAGGCGCGGGGCCCACCAGCAGCCGATGAAGAAGCCGAGGAAATGGGCCGAGCCGAGAAAGCCGATCTCGGCCTTGGTAAAGCCGAGCTGGGTGCCGGAAATGGCATCCAGCGGGGCCACGCCGCCCAGACCCAGTTGCAACAGCACAACCGACAGGAACAGGGCGGCGAAGGAGATCAGCAGGCGCATGGGTCTGACAGAGCCCGTTTCGGCCGGGCTGTAAAGGGCGGATCAGGGGGTGGCGTGCACCCGCGCGCGGATGTCGAGGCGGACGATGTCGCCCACCATGTCAGCAAAGCCGGTGGCCTGATAGTCGCTGCGGCGCAGGCTGCCGGTCAGGCGGATGGTCAGGCGGCGTGTGTCGCCCGCATCGGTGCCCTGCTGGCGCCAGATCGTGGCGGCAAGGGTGATGGGGCGGCTGATGCCACGGATGGTGAGGGTGCCGTCGATCAGCGCGCCGTCGCCCGATGGTCGCACGCGGGTGGAGGTGAAGTGCAGTTTGGGGTGGCGGGCGGTGTCGAGGACGCTGTCGGCCTTCATCGCCTGTGCGGCGAAGGGGAACGAGGCGGTGGCGCCCTTGGCGTTGAGGGAGACATCGACATGGCTGTTGGCGACGCGATCGAAATCAAGGATCAGGTCGGCCGAGGCGACGGGCATGGTTCCGGTGATGGGGGTTGCGCCGAAATCGGCGGCAAAGCCGACGGTCGAGCCGGTGGTATCCATCTTGTAGGGGACAGGGCGGGCAATGGCGGGGGCTGCGGCCGCGAGGATGGCCAGCAGGAAGATGGCGGCGCGTTGGGGCAAGGCAGACATGGCGGGCCCTCCGATCGCGGTGAGCGTAGCATGGTTCGGGCGGGCTGTCCGGGTGTTATGCGGGCGGCAGGGGGCAGGCGGTGATCGTGGTCGCGGCCGGGCTGACATCGGGGCTGGTGTCTGCGCCGGGGTAAGGCCCGTCCCCGGCGGGGGTGGCGCGGGTCAGCAGCCAGCCTGCCGGGGGCAGGCCGCGGGCGCGCCGCCGTTCCAGCGCCCAGACGGAGCCCCCTTCATCCACAAGGCCCGAAGGGGCGGGGCGGGGGGCCATGTGCCAGCGGCTTTCCACGCCCTGCGCGCCGCCATCGCCTGCCGTCAACAGCAGGCCCAAGGGGGCGGGGCGTCCGGCGTGGCGGGCGGCTTCGGCCCCGGCTTCGGCGGCCAGATGCATCCGCCGCACCGGCGTCAGGCCGGGCAGAACGGGCATTTCCACCAGCACCACGGGGGCCGCGCCAGAGCGCAAGGCCTCTTCCGCGCACCAGTTGATGTCTTCGTGGCGGCGGGCCTGGGCAAAGACGATGCGGCCGGGGTGGACAAAATCGACCATGCCGCAGGGATAGGGCCGTTCGGGCACCCAGGATGGCGCGACCCAGATCACCGGACCATCGCACAGGTGCAGCAGCATCAGCGCCAGCGACACGCGCGACGGGCCGCACAATTCGTGCACCCGCCCGCGCAGCAGGCCGGGCGACAGCCCCCCCGGCAGGGGCTGTTCGGGCAAGGCCCTTGGGCCATGGGTGTGATGCAGGGGCAGACTCATGCCGGCAGGATAGTATGTTCCGTATTTGTTCTCAATGCGGTCATTCTGCCTTCCGCATGTCGGACCCGTGACCCTGTTCTTTTGGATATGTTACATCCTTTAGTTGAGTGTCTTAGCGTCAAGGTCCTGTCTGATTGAAGGAAAGCCAATATGCTGATGACGCACGGCGTGATGTTTCCCGACGATCCCAATGTGTTGACCCCGGTCATACGCGACGCGATCCGCATGGCGCGGTTCGAGGCGCGCGAGGCCGCCACCCTGCACCGTATCGTGCGGCGTGGTGAGAGGGTGCTGGAGCTGGGGGCGGGAACGGGCTTCATCTCGACCCTGCTGGACCGCTTGCCCGAGGTGGAGCAGGTCTGGGCGGTCGAGGCGAACCCGGACCTGATGGATTACATGCAGCGCCTGCATCTGCTGAATGGCTGCACCAAGGTTCAGCGAGTCAATGCCGTGCTCTCCGACACGCTGTCTGGTGCCGTGCCTTTTTATCACCGGCCTGATTTCTGGATGGGCAGTCTGCTGGACGGACCGAACCCCTATTGCGATGTCAGCATGGTGGCTGTCGAAGGGTTAAGCCGCTTTATTGCCCGCCACCGGATCAGCCTGATCGTCTGCGATATCGAAGGGGCCGAATGTGATCTGTTCGACAAAGTGGATCTGACGGGCGTGAATGTGCTTCAGGTCGAGGTGCATGACCACATTTCCGGTCTGGCCGGGGTGCAACGGCTGATCCGTCATATGGATGCAAAGGGGCTGCTGTACGACCCGCGTGATTCCGGGCAGTCGCTGATGGTGTTTCGGCGGATCGCGCAGCCAGAACGGCTGCGGCCCTATGAAGAGGCGATGACCCTCGTCGGGTGACAGGCGCATGGGGCTGACCCCCCGTTTCAGCTTGTCGTCCGGTGCGGGGCGGTTACCTTGCAGCGCGGCGACAGGCAGAAGGCGGACGACATCATGGAACGTGTGGTTTTGGGGCGGACGGGTATTGACGTGTCGCGGTTGTGCCTTGGCACGATGACATGGGGCAGCCAGAACACCGAGGCCGAGGGCCACGCACAGGCCGACATGGCGCTGGATCGCGGGGTCACCTTTTGGGACACGGCCGAAATGTACCCGACCAACCCGGTCAAGGCCGAGACGATTGGCGATACGGAAACCATCATCGGCACGTGGCTTGCGCGCCGGGGCGGGCGGTCGCGGTTACAGATCGCCACCAAGATTTCCGGGGCAGGGCAGGCTGCAGTGCGCGATGGCGCGCCGATCAGCGGTGCATCTATGCGGGCGGCGGTCGACGCATCGCTGCGCCGATTGCAGACCGACTACATCGACCTTTACCAACTGCATTGGCCCAATCGCGGCAGCTATCATTTTCGTCAGGCGTGGCGCTTTCAACCCAAGGTGCTGGATCGCGCCCAGATCGAGGCGCATATGCTGGATGTGCTGACGACCGCGCGCGACCTGGTCGCCGAAGGGAAAATCCGCGCCATCGGCCTGTCGAATGAAAGTGTCTGGGGCGCGTCCTTGTGGCTGCATCTGGCGCAGGTGCACGGCTTGCCGCGCATGGCATCGGTACAGAACGAATACTCGCTGCTGTGCCGCCAGTTTGATACCGACTGGTGCGAACTGGCGGCGGTCGAGGATATGCCGCTCTTGGCCTTCTCACCGCTGGCGGCGGGCTTGCTGTCGGGAAAATACGCGGGCGACGTGACGCCAGACCGCTCGCGCCGCGCCAATACCCCCGAACTGGGCGGGCGGATCACGCCGCAGGTGTTTCCGGCGGTGGCCGCCTATATGGGCATCGCTGCCGAGCACAGGCTTGACCCCTGCCAGATGGCGATTGCCTTTTGCCTGACACGCCCGTTTCCCTGCATTCCGATCATCGGGGCCACCACGCTGGCACAACTGGATACCAACATCGCGGCGGCAGATATCACGCTGCACGCAGATGTGATGGCAGATATCGCGGCAGCACACCGCTTGCACCCCATGCCCTACTGATCCGGACCCGATGAAGGGGTTGCATCAGCGCGGTCTTTGGGGCCTTCTTCGCCGCAATTTCCCTGCTTCGGATGGTTCGTGAATGCGCTTGCGCCCGGTGTTGATCTTTTTACTGATCCTGCTGGCGCTGTCCGCCTGTCAGATCGCCTTGCCCGGAAAGACCGACAAGGCCGGAGCGCCCGCAGCCAGCCCCATCACGGGGGGCGAAATCACGGTCACCACACTGGACGCCCCGGCCTCTGTGGCAAAACCGGGCACCGCCCCCGTGCCCGGCCAAAAGCCCGCCGATCCGGCCAAGGCACAGGCGGAAAAGCCCGCGGCGCCACCTGTGGGCACAGCCAAACCGGGGCCGGATGCGTCTGCAACAGGGGCGGCGGCTCCGGATGCAGCGGAAAAGGACACGTCAGCCACGGACCCGGCGGCCGAAAACCTTGCCGCCGAACCTGCCGAACCCGAGGTGGTGAAATCTGTTGCGCAACTCGCCTGTGAAAAACGCGGCGGCCGCTGGAGCGCGGCTGGATCAACCGACGCCGCATTCTGCCAAAGCCCGACCCGCGACGGTGGCCAAAGCTGCAAGAAAGCGTCGGATTGCGCGGGATATTGCCTTGCAAAATCCATGACCTGCGCGCCCGTGACGCCCCTTTTCGGCTGCCATGACATCCTGACCGAAGAGGGAAGGATGCTGACCCAATGCATAAACTGATCCTTGCGCTGGGCCTGTTGCTGCTGGCCGCTTGCGCTGCGCCCAAGCCTCCGGCGGGGCCGGCCATCGCCTTTCGTGCAGCAGGTGCGCCGATGTGGTCCAACGCGCAACTGGACGTGGCCCGTCTGCCGGGGCGCTGGCGGCAATCGGCCAGCTTTGTGGCGCAAGGCGGCACCTGCACGCCCGGCGGGGCCGAGATTGGCGGCATGCCGTCGGCTTTGACCCTTGTCGCGCGGCTGTGCCTTGCAGGGCGTGAGGTCAAGCTGTCCGGCCCGATGCAGGCTGTGGGGCCGGGGCGGTTCCGCGTGGCGGGGCAGGAATGGTGGGTGATCTGGGTGGATACCGATTACCGCACGCTGGCCATCGGCACCCCGTCGGGCGCGTTCGGGTTCATCCTGAACCGGGGCGGGGCCTTGCCATCCGACCGGCTGAATGCCGCGCGTGAAATCTTTGATTTCAATGGCTACTCCACGGCCCGGCTGACCGCGTTCTGACCGTCGATTAATCGCAGATTAATCGTCGATGCGGGCGCGCAGGGCCCTCAGATGGTTGGGCACATCACGCGCGCCAAAGGATGCCTCGCGCACCAGCCAGTCGAAATGGCGGGTAAAGCTTTCCACGCGCAGGCTGTCGCGAAAGGCCAGGTAGTGGCGGCCCAGATACAGCACTGCCAGAAGCGGGCCGAACACCGTGATGGGTGCGGAAAACACCCGCCGCGCATCGAACAGATACAGCCGCAGGGCCGGGTAAAGCGACTCGGAAACCTCGATCATCCGGTCGATCTGGCCCCTTCGCACATCAACGGGCAAGCCGGCATAATAGCCGCTGCCGGTGGCAAGGGCGTCCATCTCGTGCAGCGGCAGGGCAATTTCGTAATCGGACCGCGCGCCGCGCATCCACGCAAGGCGGTCCTCAAAGGCGCCAATCGCCTGTTCTGCGGTGCGGCCCAGTTGCGGCGAGTATTCCCATTGCACCATCGCGCGGGTTTTCAGCATGTCGGGCAGGGTCGCGGGCACATGGCGGATCTTGTAGCCCGCTGCTTCGCGGTGCCAGCCAAAGATCGCCTCATCGATCAGCGCACGCGGGGCCTCGGTCTCGGTCAAGGACATGGCCAGCAGGTCGGCCACGGGTTCCGGCCGCCCCGAAAGACCCAAAAGCCAATCGGCGGAAACTCCCAGTGCTGCGGCGCAATCCGCCGCAAGCTGGGCATTAGGCAGCCGCTTTTCCGACATCAGCAACTGGCTGATGGTGGACCTGTCCACCCCGGTGGCCCGCGCAAGCGCGCTTTGTGACAGGGCGCGGTCCGCCATCGCCTCGGCCAGACGGGAGCGGAACAGCACCGCGCGGTCGCGTTTGTCGATCATGGCGAGCACGTGTTCATTATTGTCACCACTTGTGAATTAATGTTGCGCATCTTCGGGATTCCGGTGCAGATCGGCAAGTGCTACGCACAGACTACACAGAAACGTAATAAACCCGCGACGAGCAGACCTTGACCAAAGAGAATGACCTGCGTGCCCTGACCCCGGCCATCGAGTGGCCGACCCTGCTGGTCATGGTCGTGACCTATGCCCTGTGGGCGGTTGGCACCACGCTGTTGTTCGCCATCTCTCCGGTCTTGGCCATCGTGCTGACCGGGGTGGCGATTGCGCAGTTTTCTTCACTGCAGCACGAGGTTTTGCACGGCCACCCGTTCCGCGCGACATGGTTGAATGAAGCGCTGGTCTTTCCGGCGCTGACCCTGACCGTGCCGTTCAGGCGGTTTCGCGACACCCATCTGGCGCACCACAACGACCCCATTCTGACAGACCCGTATGACGACCCCGAGTCGAACTATTTTGACCCTGCGGTCTGGCGCGGCCTTCATCCGGTGGTGCAGGCCGTTTTTCGCATGAACAACACGTTGCTGGGGCGCGTCGTGATCGGCCCGCTTGTGGGCAATCTGATGTGGCTGCGGTCCGAACTTGGCCTTGTGCTGGCGGGCGATCCTGCAGTGATCCGGGCTTGGCTGTTGCATGGCGCGGGTCTTGTGCTGGTGCTGCTGTGGTTGGTTCCGGCCGAGATGTCTGTTCTGGCCTATTGCCTGTCGGCATACATCGGGCACGGCCTGCTGAAGATCCGCACCTTTCTGGAGCACCGCGCGCATGATCTGGCCCGCGCGCGCACCGTGGTGGTCGAGGATCGTGGCCCGCTGGCGCTGTTGTTCCTGAACAACAACCTGCATGTCGTGCATCACATGCACCCGCAGGTGCCGTGGTATCGGCTTCCGGCCCTCTATGTGCAGAACCGTGACCATTACCTGCGGCGCAATGACGGATACATCTATCGGTCTTACGCCCAGATCTTTCGGGCGCACTGGCTGCGGGCCAAAGATCCGGTGCCGCATCCGTTGATGCACGATCCGGTCGGGGCGCAGGCACCTGCCGCGCCGCAGGTGTCGGGGCAGGCGGTTTAGGTCGCAGTGGTTCAGGTCAGGCGGCGAAAGGTCGGGACCGGGCCGGAATTGTCAAAGAACGGCACGCCCTGATCGGGGGCGCCCGCCAGATGGGCGGCAACCTCGGCCAGCACCACCTCGGTGATGAAGGGCAGGTCCAGTGTTTGCACCTCGGACAAACCGATCCAATGCAGATGGCCCAGTTCATCTTCGGCGGCGCTGAAATCGTCAGGGTCGTTCGACAAATGGGCGGCATCGGCCAGAAAAAAGCGCGCGTCAAAGCGCCTGGGGCGGCCGGGCGGGGTGATCGCGCGGAAGAAAAAGCGTAGGCGTTCCGGGCCGGGATCAAGCCGCAGGCCGGTTTCCTCGCGCAACTCACGCAGGGCCGCCCCGGCAATCGCGGCAGGCCCCGGCGCATCGGGCGAGCACAGGGTGGTCAGGCGCGCCGCGCAGCGCTGCGACAGCGGCAGGGGGGTTGCCGCATCTTCGGGGTCAACTGCGCCGCCCGGAAACACATATTTTGATGGCATGAACGCAGCCCCGGCCCCGCGTTGCCCCATCAGAACCTGTGCCCCGCCGGCATCGGCCCGCCGCCACAGGATCACTGTCGCGGCGGCGCGGATCGGCAGATCGGTCTTGTCACTCACCGGGGGCCACCCCATGACCAAAACCGCCCATCCGCTTTGACCACTGGATCGCAACCACCAATCCCTTCAGGCGGGGCAACAGCCACAGCGACAGCGCCACGGTGCCCACCGAAAAGATCGAAGCCAACACCAAAGGATCAGGGCGATAGGCGGTAAAGACATACAGGATCAGCGGCGCCATCAGGTGCCCGACGATCAGGATGGTCAGATAGGCCGGGCCATCATCGGCGCGGTGGTGATGCAGTTCCTCGCCGCAGACGGGGCAGCTTTCGCGCACCTTCAGATAGCCGCGCAGCATCGGTCCGGCCCCGCAATTGGGGCAGCGACGGCGCCAGCCGCGCAGCATCGCCGGACGCATCGGACGATCATCGTCGTCGTCGGTCACGGTTGCATCGATTTTCATGGCAGGTCCGATCAATGGTTGCGCGCAAGGCGTGGGGCGCATCAAGACAGCCACAGAT
Source organism: Rhodobacter sp. (assembly GCA_027484145.1). GTDB lineage: Bacteria > Pseudomonadota > Alphaproteobacteria > Rhodobacterales > Rhodobacteraceae > Pseudotabrizicola. The sequence continues at coordinate 336,831 of JAIXUH010000012.1, read as the reverse complement.
ACGCGATCCGCGCCCGAAACTGGAGTCGGCACATCACCCTTGCGCGGCTTTGTCGCAATATCGTGGCGTCTGCACATCAGCTTCGGACCCCGGCTGCGGAAATCTGCGACGGAACCTGATCTGGCCAGCGTAACACCAGCACAAGGCCGGCAACTGGTGCCGGACCGACCAGACAAAGGACCATGAAAATCATGACCCGCACATCACACCTGACGACGCTGACCCTTGTTGCCCTTGGCGCAGCATTGGTTTCGACTGCCGCCTTGGCGGACCGTGGCGGCATGGGCGACCGGATGGGCATGGGGGGCCGCGGCGGCCTTGCCATGTTTGATTTCGCCGCTGTCGATGCCGACAAGGATGGCAAGATCACCGAGGCCGAACTGACCGCTTATCGCGCGGCCGAAGCCAAGGCTGCCGATACCGATGGCGATGGCCTGATGAATGCCGACGAACTGGCCGCCATGCACCTGAAGGGCATGACCGCCCGCGCCGCCGAAATGGCCGCAGAGATGGTCAAGCGCCTTGATACCGATGCAGACGGCAAGCTGTCGGCCGTCGAGATGGCCGTGCGCCCGGCCCCTGCGGCCCTGTTTGACCGGATTGATGCCGATGGCGATGGTGCCGTGACCGAGGCTGAAATCACCGCCGCCAAGGAGACGATGGCGCAGCGGATGCAGGATCGCAAAGGCCGCCGTGGCCACCATGGCAACCACGACAACAACTGATCCTACGACGGGCCCATGGCGCGCCTGGCGTGGCATGGGCCTTTCGGCCCGCTGGTTTTGACGTTACTCCCTTCGCAGGATGGACATGCCCCGCGACAGTTTGGTCCCGCTTGCCGATGAGGCGCTGCTGGTTCTCTATGCAAATGGAGACCCTGCGGCGGCGCGGGTGCTGACTGCACGGTTGGGTCCGCGCGTGCTGGCCTATGCCATGCGAGTGCTGGGCGACCGAGCCGAGGCCGAAGATGTGGCGCAAGAGGCGCTGGTGCGGTTGTGGCGCGTGGCCCCGGACTGGCGTCAGGGCGAAGCGCAGGTGACGACGTGGCTGTATCGCGTGGCCACCAACCTTGCGACGGACCGGCTGCGCCACCGCCTGCGCCGGCGGGCCGATCCGTTGGACGATGCGCCAGACCCGGTGGATTCTGCACCGGGGGCCGAGGCCGGGATGATCGAGGCCGACCGCATGGCTGCCCTGCAGGCCGGACTGGCTGCCTTGCCCGACCGGCAGCGACAGGCAGTGGTATTGCGCCATATCGAAGGGCTAACGAACCCCGAGATTGCCGTGATCATGGAAATCGGCGTCGAGGCGGTGGAAAGCCTGACGGCACGGGGAAAACGGGCGCTGTCTGCGGCACTGGCCGGACGGCGCGAGGATTTGGGATATGGGGAAGGCGACTGAGATGACTGACCGCGACCCGCTTCTGGACGATCTCTTCCGGCAGGCCCGGGAAAACCCGCCGGTGGCGGACAGCGATTTCATGGCCCGCATCCTTGCCGATGCCGTGGCGCTGCAGCCTGTGCCGCGCCCGGTTGTGGCAGCACCTGCGCGCCGCAGCCTGTGGTCGCGTCTGATCACCCTGCTTGGGGGGGCGGCCGTGATTGCGGGCTTGGGCTCTGCCGCCATGGCGGGGCTGGTGATCGGCTATGTGCAGCCTGCACCCCTGACCAATCTTGCCGACAGTTTCGGCATTGTCGAGGCGGGAGACAGCGTGGAACTGTTGCCCGGACTCGACGGCCTGCTGACCGAGGAATGACGGATATGACCGACACCCCCCTGCCACCCGTAGAACCCCCGCTGCCCGCCCCCAAGCCAAAGCTTGGCCGGGGCTTCAAGCTGTTGCTGGCGGTGTCGCTGGCGCTGAACCTTGCCGTGGCAGGCGCGGTTGTCGGCGTGGCGCTCAAGGCGCGCGGTGGCGATCCGTCGCGTCTGCCGATTGTGCGTGATCTGAACTTTGGCCCGTTTTCCGAGGCATTGACCCGCGAACAGCGCCGCGACCTGCGTCGCGCCTTTATGACGCAAAGCCAAAGCCCGCGCGAATTGCAGGCGCAACTGCGGGCTGATCTTGAGGGCGTTCTGGTGGCGCTGCGGAACCAACCCTTTGATTCGGCTGCGCTGTCGGCCTCGCTGGATGCGCAGGGCCGCCGTATTGCCAGCGGTTTGGAAGCCGGCCGCCGCGCGATGGAGGCCGTGATCATCGGCATGTCGGCCGAAGAACGCGCTGGATTTGCCGACAGGCTGGAGACAGCGCTGAAAAACGGTCAGCACCGGCGCGATGGTGGGCGAGACGGCGGGCGAGACGGCGGTCGTGATGGCGGGCTGGGCGGGCAACCCTGACCGACGCTGAAGAAATCGACGCGGGCGGTCGCTGTCACGCGGCGCTGCGGGCGATGGTCACGGTGTTGCGCCCGGCGGTCTTTGACAAAAGCAGGGCCTGATCGGCCTCTTCGGTGACCGAACTGGCAAGGCCTGCGGCATCGGTATCCACCGTGCCTGCGCAGCCGATGGCAAGGCCGATGCTGACGGTTACGGTAATCTGCTCTCCGCCCGGCGCCTCAATGGCGCGCGCTTCGATCTGCTGGCACAATCGCACCGCGATGGCCTGCGCCTCTTCCAGCCCGGCGTCGGGCACCGCAATCAGGAATTCCTCGCCGCCAACGCGGGCCAGAAGATCGCTGCCGCGCAGGTTCTGGCCAAAGCGGCGCGCCACTTCGATCAGCACGGCATCGCCCGTAGCATGGCCATAGCGGTCATTGACCGACTTGAAGCGATCCAGATCGGCAATCATGACGGCAAAACTGCGCCCGGCCGCCACGGCGCGACCGGCAAGTTCGGTCAGTTTGGGCATGGCAAAGCGGCGGTTGAACAGGCCCGTCAGCGGGTCAAGCATCGCCAGACGCAGACCATCTTGCAACTGTTCGCGCGTGCGGTCGGCGCGTTGCTTGCGCCGCAGGATCATCCGCAGGCGCAAGGCCATTTCGACCGAGGTCATGCGACTGTCGATCACCGCATCGGCACCAAGGTCAAAAGCCATCGTCGCTTCGGCCCCCGCCTCGGCAAGAGCGGTGCGTGATGACAGGATGCAGATTCCCGCATGGCGCGTGGCAAGGCGGCTGCGCAAATCGGACAACAGCCGCAGGCCGCGTTCACCGGGTTTGCCATCGGTTTCGATAATATAGATATCGGCCGAGGGGCGGCCGGGTTCCACATCCAAAAGGGCATCGGCATGGCCCATGATGACGATCCGGTCGCGCAGCAGGGGCCCAAGGTCGCGCCGCATCTGCAAGGCGCTGTCGGTGCGGTCCGTCACCAGCGCCAGTACGCCGGGGTGGCCAAAATCACTGACCGGTTCGGCCATGCCATACAGCATCGCATCGCGCCCGCCCGCCAGATCAGCCGCGTCCTGACGGCTGCGCAGCAGGTTGCGGACGCGCGCCATCAGCAACTGGTCATCCCATGGTTTTGAAAAGACATCGTCCGCCCCCGCCTCCAGCGCGGCAAGGCGGTCTGTCAGGCTGGTCAGCGCCGAAACGACGATCACCGGAATGTCACAGGTGACCGGGTCTGCCCGCAGGCGGCGAATAACCTCGACCCCCGACAGGTCTGGCAGCATCAGATCCAGCAAGATCAGGTCTGGCCGGGCGTCGCGTGCCATGCGCAGGCATTCCAGCCCGCCCGTTGCCATCAACGGATGATAGCTGGCCGCCCCAAGTTTTACCTTGAAGACGATCCGGTTCGTCGCAACGTCATCGACGATGAGGATAGTGCCATCCATTCCGCAGACCTGCCAGTGGTTCACCCTTACGGTGATCGGATCATTTGGTTAAGGAATCCTTGCCGAAGCTATAATGGATTGCATTCCATTCGCTGAAAATTTGCGGCGATCGGCAAAAAGGGGGGGTAAAGCACATGTCTCGGCAAGAAACCGCTGAAACGGTCGGGCTTCAGGCGCTGACCTGGCTTGCGGGCAACGATGACCTTTTGCCTGTTTTCCTTGGCTCGACCGGGGCATCTTTGGCCGATCTTGCCGCGCGCGCGGCCGAGCCAGAGTTTCTGGGGTCGGTCCTTGATTTCCTGTTGATGGATGATGCCTGGGTCATCGCGTTTTGTGATGCGGCGGGGCTGCGCTATGAGGCGCCGATGCAGGCCCGTGCGGCCCTGCCCGGTGGCGAGGCGACGCATTGGACCTGATTGCCTTTGCCGCCCGGCCACGGCATCGTGGCGCGCAACGCGGAGGCAGGCATGATTGACGGTGTGATTTTCGACAAGGACGGCACGCTGTTCGATTTCCGACGCAGTTGGGGCGGCTGGGCCACGACCTTTTTGCGGCAGACCGCACGGGACGAGGCCGAGGCCGCGCGCTTTGGCGATGCCATCGGGTTTGATCTTGCCAGCGGCACCTTTGCCAGCGACAGCCCGGTGATTGCCGGCACCGCAGCGGATATTGCCGCAGCCTTGCTGGCGCAGATGCCGGGGCGCAACATCGAGGCGGTGACGCGGCAGATCAATGCGGCGGCCTCGCAGGCGGTGATGGTGCCCGCAGTGCCCCTGCGCCCGCTGCTGGCAGAATTGCGCCGCCGGGGCCTGCGCGTAGGTCTGGCCACCAATGACACCGAAGCCCCCGCGCGGGCGCATCTGGCCGCGCATGGAATCACCGATCAGTTCGACTTTATCGCCGGTTACGACTCGGGCCACGGGCCAAAGCCGGGGCCGGGGATGTGCCTTGCCTTTGCGCGCCAACAGGGGCTTGATCCGGCCCGCGTGGCGATGGTGGGCGACAGCCTGCACGACCTGCATGCGGGGCGGGCGGCGGGCATGCTGGCCGTCGGCGTGTTGACCGGCATGGCGCAGGCCGCCGACCTTTCTGCGCATGCCGATGTCGTCCTGCCTGATATCGGTGGCCTGCCAGCCTGGCTTGACAGCCGGGCCTAGCGCAAAAACGACGCAAACGCGTCGCAAGCAGAGTGCCCACCCCGTGCCTGTTTCGTCCATCTTGTCGGCAAGGCCGGCCAGCGACAGGCGGCAGGAGGGTCACGGATGAACGACGATCAGGGCAAAAAGCGCCGCGCGGGCGGACGGGCGGGCAACAAGGCGCGGGCAGGGACGGCCGTCATCGACCAGATGCCATGGCGCATTCCCGTTAATCCTGACCGCCCGACCGAGCCTTTGGATGCCGATGGCGTGCAGCGCATTCACCGTGGCGCGATGAAGATTTTGTCTGAGATCGGGATCGAATTTCTTAACCCCGATGCGGTGACCATCCTGAAAAAGGCCGGCTGCATTGTGAATGGGACCAACGTCCGCATGGACGAGGCCTTTGTGATGGAAATGCTGTCCCACGCGCCCGAGACCTTTACCCTGACCCCGCGCAATACCGATCGCGAGTTGATCATGGGCGGCAAGCACATGCTGTTCGTCAACGTGTCCTCGCCGCCGAATTCCTGGGATCTGGAGCGCGGCAAACGGTCGGGCGATTTCGAGACGTTCAAGGAATTCATGAAGCTGACGCAGTATTTCAACTGCATCCACATCGCGGGCGGCTATCCGGTTGAACCGATTGATATTCATCCTTCGGTCCGCCATCTGGACTGCCTGTATGAAAAGCTGACCCTGACAGACAAGGTTGTGCACGCCTATTCGCTGGGGGCAGAGCGGGTGGAAGACGTGATGGAGATGACGCGCCTTGCTGGCGGTCTGTCCCATGACGAGTTTGATGCCAAGCCGCGAATGTATACCAACATCAACTCGGTCAGCCCGCTGAAGCATGACTTTCCGATGCTGGATGGCGCGATGCGCTTGGCCAAGCGTGGTCAGCCTGTGGTGGTCACGCCGTTCACGCTGGCCGGGGCCATGGCGCCCGTCACCATGGCAGGCGCGGTGGCCCTGTCGCTGGCCGAGGCCTTGGCAGCGGTGGCGCTGTTGCAATACATTAACCCCGGTTGCCCGGTGGCGATTGGCACCTTTACCAGCAATGTCGACATGAAGTCGGGCGCGCCTGCCTTTGGCACGCCGGAATACATGCGTGCCACGCAGATGACCGGGCAACTCGTGCGGTTCTACAAGTTGCCGCTGCGGTCGTCAGGCGTCTGCGCGGCCAACGTGCCGGACGGGCAGGCGATGTGGGAAACCAGCAACTCGCTTTGGGCGGCGGTGCAAAGCCAAACCAACATGGTCTATCACGCGGCGGGCTGGCTGGAGGGCGGGCTGATCGCCAGCCCCGAGAAGTTCATCATGGATTGCGAAGTGCTGCAAATGATCCAGCGGTACTTCGAAGAGGCGACCTTTGCCACCGAGGAAGAGGATATCGCGCTGGATGCGATCCGCGAGGTGGGGCCGCAGGGGCATTACTTTGGCTGCCAGCACACACAAGACCGCTATCAGACGGCGTTCTATGCGCCCTTCGTGTCAGACTGGCGCAACTATGAGGCGTGGCAGATCGATGGCTCGGTCTGGACAGCGGAACGTGCGCACCGGATCTACAAGCAGATCATGGCCGAGTTCGAGGCCCCGCCGATGAACGGCGACCACAAGGAAGACCTGATCCGCTTTGTGGCCAAGCGCAAGCAAGAGGGCGGGGCACCGACAGACTTCTGACGCAGGCCGATCCGGCGCGCAGGGGGGTCTGGGTTCCCACACTGGCCCTTTTGCCGCAACAGCGGTAACTTGCCCCAAAAGGGCAGCCAAAGGGTGCAGGCATGGACAGAACAATGGCGACACGCGGGGCGATGGTCGGCCTTGGTGTGGCGGCGGGCGCGGGGCATTATCTTCTGTTCCGGCTGGCCGAGACCGAGGCGCTGACAGGGCGCGGCCTTTTGGCCGTCGGGGTGCTGCTGATCGTGTTCTTCTCTGGCTTGCTGGCGATGACAGGCCCGTTAAAGCCCGCCCGCGCCGCCCTTGGCGCGGCAGGCATCGCCATCGGGGTGACCGCGCTGTTGCTGCTGGTCTCGTTGCGGTTCGTAACGGTGGAGGGCATTTTTGACAGCCCGCACCCAACGCTTGCGGCCATTGTGCTGGCGACGGTGCCGATGCCGTTCTGGATTGCGGCCAACCGCACCAGTTGGCGCGACTATCCCATGTTGTTCGGCGAAAGCTGGGGCATTGTCGTGCGTTACGCCGCCGCTTGGGCCTTTGTGGGGGTGGTCTGGGCAGTGATCTGGCTGTCACACGCGCTGCTGTCGATTGTCGGGATTGACCTGATTCAGTGGCTGATTGATGTCGGCCCGGTGCCGTGGCTGATCACCGGGGGCACCCTTGGCCTTGCGCTGGCTGTGGTCCAGGAACTGTCCGACTATGTCTCGCCCTATCTGCTGCTGCGACTCTTGCGGTTGTTGTTGCCGGTGGTGCTGTTGGTGACGATTGTGTTTCTGGTGGCGCTACCCCTGCGCGGTTTTTCGGGCCTATTCGGCGGCCTTTCGGTGGCGCTGACTCTGCTGGCCATGGCGGGGGCGGCGGCCACGCTGGTGACAACGGCCGTGGATCAGGAGGATCTGACCGCAACCGACAGCCCGGTGCTGACATGGGGCGCGCGGGCGATGGCGCTTTTGCTGCCCCTGCTGGCCGGGCTGGGGGCTTGGGCGGTGTGGCTGCGGGTGGATCAGCATGGCTGGACGCCGGACCGACTGTTTGCCGCCGAGGTTGCCGTGCTGGGGCTGGGCTATGGCGTGGCCTATGCACTGGCCGTGCTGCGCGGCAAAGGCTGGATGGCGCGCATCCGGCAGGCCAATATCGGCATGGCGGTGGCGCTGATGGTGGTGGCCGCCTTGGGCCTGACGCCCCTGCTGAACGCGGAACGGATGTCGACCGCCAGTGTGATGGCGCGGCTGGACGATGGCCGCATGCCAGTGGCGCAACTGGAGCCGTCGCTTCTGTCCCGCTGGGGCACTGCCGGGGCGGCAGCCCTTGCCACACTGGAAGCGCGGGCCAAGGAGCCGGGGCAAGAAGCCCTTGCCGCGCGTCTGGCCGACCCTTTCCTCGCCCCGGCCACGGGCGAGGACGCCGAGGCCTTGCGCGCCGAACTGGTGGCGCTGTTGCCCTTGCAGCCTGCGACGGCGACGGCCACGCGCGATGCGGTTCTGGCGGGTTTCCAGACCTATCAGTTGCGCAGTGTGCTGGACGCCTGCCGCCAGACCATGCCGGGGGGCGGGCCGGGCTGCGTGATGGTGGTGGCCGAACTGCTGACGCAGGAACCGGGCGAAGAAGCGGTCATCGCCACGCGCTTTGGCGACGGATATGTCTCGGTCGAAGGGTATGTGCAGGGCGGCAATGTTGCCATGTCCACCCGGTTGCTGGGCGTGGCCTATCCGCAGGGTGAAGAGGGGATCGCCCTGCTGAGGTCATGGCAGACAGCGCCGCCAGCGGTGCAACCTGCGCCCCTGAACCAGTTGGTGATGCCGCAGGGGGGGGTGATCCTTGTGCCCTGATCCGCTAGGCAAGTGTTAACCCAACACCCTTAGTCTCGGCCAGAATCAGGGTCTTTCCGGGCCGGGGTCGGGCAATGCACGGGCTTTTCAATCAGGCGCTTGAGCGTTTCTTGCGGGTCACCCATGGCGGGGCCGCGTGGCAGCGCATTGCCGAAGTGGCGGATCTGCCCTTCCTGTCCTTTGAACCGCTGACAATCTATGATCCGGCGGTGACGGCTGCGGTGGTGCAGGCGGCGGCGCAGGTGCTGGACCGGCCGGTCGAATCCTTGCTGGAGGATATGGGAACTTTCCTCGTCTCGCACCAGTCTGGCGAAAGGGTGCGGCGGCTCTTGCGGTTTGGCGGGGTCGGGTTCATCGACTTTCTGCATTCGCTGGAAGAAATGCCTGCGCGCGCGCGGCTGGCGCTGCCGGATCTGGTGTTGCCCGACATTGTGCTGGACGATCTGGGGGGGTGGGAGTTTTCGTTGTGGATGGCCCCCCCGTTTCTCGGTGCAGCTTTTGTGCTGGTGGGGCTTTTGCGCGCGATGGCAGATGACTACGGCGCGCTGGTGTTTCTGGAGGTTGAAGGCGGGGCCACGGCAAGGCCAGTCGTGCGGGTGCAATTGCTGGATGCCGCGCATGCCGAAGGGCGGCGGTTTGACCTTGCGGCGGGGGTTGCATGATTGCGGCACAAGCAAGTGGCGGGGCGCTGGTGCTGCCCCCGCAGGCGCTTGACCGCCTGATGCCCCTGCATGTGCATGTGTCGCGCGCCGGCCATGTCGCGGGTTGTGGCCCGACCTTGCACAAGGTGGCGCCGGGGGGGCGGCTGGTCGGGCAGGCGTTCTTTTCGGCCTTTGAGGTGCGTCGCCCCGCCGGGCTGAAGTCGATGGCTGACCTTGCCGCCCGTCAGGGAGAGCGGTTGCATCTGACGCTGCGCGACGGCGGGGTGGAGTTTCGCGGCCATGCCATGCCGGATGCGGGCGGAGGCGTGCTTTTGAACCTGTCGTTCGGCATTGGCGTCGCCGATGCCGTGCGCGCCCACGCCCTGACGGATGCCGATTTTGCCCCGACCGACCTGACCGTGGAACTGCTTTATGTGATGGAGGCAAAGCATGCTGTCCATGAGGAATTCCGCAACCTGAACCGACGTCTGGAAGGCGCAAAGTCCGAGGCCGAGGCTTTGGCGCTGACCGATACGCTGACGGGATTGTGGAACCGCAGGGCGATGGATATGGCGCTTGCGGCCATGTGCACGGGGGGCAAGGCCTTTGCGCTGATGCACCTTGACCTAGACCGGTTCAAGACGGTGAATGACAGCCTTGGCCATGCGGCGGGCGATCATGTCTTGCGTGGGGTGGCTGCGGTGTTGCGGCAGGAAACGCGGGCCAATGACACGCTGGCGCGCGTGGGCGGGGATGAATTCGTGATCCTGCTTCCGGGCCTGACCGACCTTGGCGTGCTGACGCAGGTGGCCGAGCGGATCATTGGTCAGTTGGACCGCCCGTTCTCTTTTGACGGGCAGGAATGCCGCATCGGGGTCAGCGTCGGGGTTAGCACCTCGTTGCTCTATGCCGCGCCGGATGCCGCGACGATACTGAATGATGCCGATCAGGCGCTTTACACGGCAAAACGTGCCGGGCGGGCACAGGTGGTGATCCACCAACCGGCCCGGCATCACGGTCGCTGACAGGCCAACAATGGTGGAACCCGCGCGCGCGCCGCCACGTTGACCCTTCACCAGAACGGGCCACAGGTTCCGCCACCTGTCGGAGCGGTGTGGCCCGAGGTGAAAGGAGACCCCATGTCCGATGCTTTGAAAGCCGTCCCCCACAAGGACCGGATCGATACCGGCGTCATTGATGTGACCGCCATTTCGAAAGGTTTGGTCGAAAGCCTTGCTGACACCTATCGGCTGTTGTTCAAATCGCATGCCTATCACTGGAATGTCGAAGGTCCGTTGTTCCATTCGATCCACGTGTTGACCGAGGCGCAGTATACCGACCTGTTCACGGCGGCGGACGATCTGGCCGAACGCATCCGCGCGTTGGGTCAATTGGCGCCGTTCCAGTTGGCCGCCATCACCAAGGCATCGGTGGTGCGGGATCTGGATCGCCTGCCATCGGCGCAAGAGATGGTCGAGGACCTTGCCGCCGACCATGAGGCCATTGCCAAACGCATGCGTGCCGTGATTGCAACAGCAGACGAAGGTGAAGATCCGGTGACGGCTGATCTTTTGACCGGGCGCTGCGCCTTCCACGAAAAGGCGGCGTGGATGCTGCGGGCAACGGCAAAGTAAGCCGCCGCGCCACATGCAAAGGGCCCCGGAGTGATCCGGGGCCCTTGGTCTGTCAGGTGGCGGCGCGCGTCACTTCAGGCGCGTCACGACACCATCGGCAAAAGCGGTGACCAAAGCCTTGTAATACTCGGGCGAGCCGACGAATTCGGTCGGCAGAACGCTGCCATCGGCGGCAAAGGCAAGGGCGGTCTTGGCGGAAACCGTCAGTTCATAGGCGTCGAACTTGGCGTTGTCGACGTCGGACGAGACGTTGACCTGACCGTTCAGGATGGCGTCTTCGATGCCCAGCTTTTCCTGAAACGAATTGGCCAGCGACAGTTCGTTGATGTCGACGCTGATCTTGGACCCTTCTTCGCCGATCTGGTCGACCAGACGCGCGGTAATGGCCTCTTCCAGATCATCGGCCAGGTTGGTCCAATAGGCAGCGGCTTCGACGTTCTCGATGGCGGTGATATCGGCGGTGACGTCGATTTCCTTGATCATCGTCGCTGCAAAGGCAGAGGTGGCAAGCATGACGGCAACGCCGCCCAGAAGGGTGGTGCGAAACATGGCGGAAATCCTTTTTGAGAGGGCGCACGGCAAGTGTCTGCCGCGACTGTCAAATAAACGCCGCGCCCCGCAAATGGTTCCCGCCGGGATGAAAAAACCCCGCCGGCACGGGGCTGGCGGGGCGTCTGGCAGGGGCAGGCCGATCAGGCGTGCAGGGTTTCGGTTGATGAAAAGAACATGGCCTGACTGACGGCCGACCGAAGCTGTTCTTCGGTGAACGGCTTGGTGATCAGAAAGGCCGGCTCCGGCTTTTCGCCGGTCAGCAGGCGCTCGGGAAAAGCGGTGATAAAGATGACGGGGATGTGGTCGAACTGGCCCAGAATGTCGTTCACGGCGTCGATCCCCGAAGAATTGTCGGCAAGCTGAATGTCGGCCAGAATAAGATCGGGCCTCTCACGCGCGGCAAGGCTGACCGCGTCGCGCCGCGTGCGGGCAACCCCTGTCACGGCATGGCCGATGTGGCTGACGATATCGACGATATCCATGGCAATGATGGCTTCGTCCTCGATCACCATGACCTTGCCCGTCACCGAACGTTCCATTTCCAGCACGGCGGCGGCGATCAGACGTTCTACGTCGGGCACATCGGTCTGCATGATTGCGGCGATTTCTTCGGTGCTGAAATCCTCGATCACCTGCAAAAGCAGCGCCTCGCGCGAATTGGGGGTCAGCGCTGCCATGTGCGCCTGCGCGCGCGCGGCCAGAACATCATCGGACTCATCCGTTGGCGCGCCAGAGCTTGCCCAGACAAGGTGGAACGCGTGAAACAGGCCAACCTTGGGCCGCTCGGCAGCATTGATGACCGATGCATCGATCAGCAGACTTTCCAGCGTGGCTGCGGCGTAACGATCTCCGCTGTCCTGACTGCCGGTCAGCGCACGCGCATAGCGACGCAGATAGGGCAGGTCCCGCGCGATGGCGGACGACAGGTCAATCGTTTCGGTCGAAGGCATGAAATCTCTCCACTGAAGGTTTTTATAAGGAACCAAACGCGCTATGACTGCGTTCGGTTCCATGGATAGTCTTTGGAACATGAACCTTATGAGCATGATGGAGAAGATGGCAGGGGAAAAACCCAAGTCCAGCTTGCGGCGTGACATCGATGAAAACCTGAAACGCGTTTACGAAGATGCGCTAAAGGATGAAATTCCCGATCGTTTCAAGCTCTTGCTGGAACAACTGAAGGCAAAGGAGGCCAAGAAGTGACCTCCTTTGCGGACCCTCGCGATGAATTGCCGATCCACATTCCGCAGTTGCGCGCCTTTGCCATATCGCTGACGCGGAATGTGACCGACGCAGATGATCTGGTGCAGGAAACCATCCTGAAAGCTTGGTCGAACTTTGACAAGTTTACGGTGGGCACCGACCTGCGCGCGTGGCTGTTCACGATCCTGCGCAACGCCTTCTTTTCGTCCAAGCGCAAGACCCGGCGCGAGGTGTCGGACCCCGATGGCATTCATGCCGGAAACCTGTTCAACAAACCCGACCATGATGGCCGTCTGGCCTTTGCCGATTTTCTGCGGGCCTTTGATCAGCTTTCGGCCGAACACCGCGAGGTTCTGGTGCTGGTTGGGGCGAATGGCTATTCTTATGAAGAGGCCGCCGGCATGATGGGCGTGGCCGTCGGCACCGCCAAAAGCCGGGCCAACCGGGCCCGCGCGCGCCTGTGTGACCTCTTGGGCATGAGCGTCGGCGAAGACGTGCTGGGGGCCGAAACGGCCACCACTTTGGCGGTCATGGGACGGTCGGGGTATCAGGCTGCATGACATCGGGGTTCAGGCGGCAGAACGGTGGCGGCGGGCTTGGGCTTCGCCTGATGGCCATCATGGGGGTGGCGCTGTTGCCGCTTGCGCTGCTGACCTATGTGCAGACGGTGCACACCGACCGTGTGGCCGAAAGCCGGTCCCGCGCGGCGATCTTGGGCGAAACCTTGGTCGCGGCCTCGCCGCAGATCGAGGCGATTGTCGGGGCGCGGGCGGCAGTAGCGTCGCTGGCGGCGGCATTGCCGGTCCTTCTGGATGAGGTCGGGGCTTGCACGGATGTTGTGCAGCGGATCGTTGCGCAGTCCGGCGGGCTTTATTCCTTTGCGGCATTCGTGCCCGTCAGTGGCGAAATTCACTGCAATTCGACGGGCGAAACCGTAAACGTGACCCGCAGCGACCGCTTTTTGGAGTTTGCGGCCAAGCCGTCGCCGTTTCTGAACGTCAATGAACGCGGGCCGATTTCCAAAACCTCCATCATCTCATTCCTGCACCCTGTCCATACGGCGGGGGGGGTATTTGTCGGCTTTGCCAGCCTGTCGGTGCCGCATTCGGCGATCACGCAGCGCATTCAGGACCTTGCCGGCCCGCAGGAGCAACCGCTGGCCCTGCTAACCTTTGACGCCGAGGGGCGGCTTCTGGCGGCCTCGACGGCGCTGGACGATGCGCGCGCGCGGTTGCCCCGCGATGCCAACCTGATCGAACTGGCCAAGGGGGGAGAGCAAAGTTTCATTGCCCAGACACCCGCAGGCCAAAGGCGCGCTTTTGCCGTGGTGCCACTGGCGCCGGGCACGCTGTATCTGTTGGGGTCGTGGCCCGCCAACCGGCTGGATGACACGCTGATGGGCGATGATCTGCCCGCGATCACCTTTCCCTTGCTGATGTGGGCGGCAAGCCTGTTGGTTGCGCTTTTGGCAGCGGAAAGTCAGGTCATCGGGCATGTGCGTTCCCTGCGCGACAGCATTACTGCCTTTGCCGGGGGGGACCGCAAGGTGCGCCCCCTTCGTTTTGCGGGCGCCGCGGTCGAGTTTCGTGATCTGGCCGAGGCCTATGACAAGATGACCGAAGCCGTCTTGCACGACGAGGCCGATCTGGAAAACACGATCCACCAGAAAGAGGTCTTGCTGCGCGAGGTGCACCACCGCGTCAAGAACAACCTGCAGCTGATCGCCTCGATCCTGAACATGCAACTTCGCAGCGCCCTGTCTGCAGAAACCAAAGAGGCGATGCGGAACGTGCAGGACCGGGTCATCAGCCTTGCCACCATTCACCGCGAACTTTATCAGACCACGGGCCTTGCGGATGTGCGGGCGGACGAGTTGTTACCGCAGATTGTTGAACACATTCTGCGCATGGGAAGCGCGCCGGGACGACGGTTTGAAATGTCGACCGAGATTGATGAAATTCGCCTGACCCCCGATCAGGCCGTGCCCTTGTCGCTGTTTCTCACCGAAGGCATGGCGAATGCGCTGAAACATGGCTGGTCGGGTGGCGAGGGCGTTTCGGTCCTGCGGCTGACGCTGAAGCGCGAGGGCGAGGATGCGGTTCTGACGCTGAGCAACCGGATCCCGCGCATCATGGGGGCGGGCCAGCGGACCGACCTTCCCTTTGACGGGCCGGAAGCGGGCACCGACGGGTTCGGCAGCCAGTTGCTGTCGGCCTTTGCGCGCCAGCTTGATGGCCGGATGACACGCGGTCGCATCGGGACGGATTATGAACTTTCGCTGTCCTTTCCCGTGCGGCCCCTGACCGACGCCGAAGAGCGCGCCGCCGCGCCGATCACGACGGCCTGAGTCAGGACTGGTTCAGGCTAAGACCATTCTTCAGAACGGTCGTCCACAGTATTAGTGGAATTGCGACAATGCCGCCGATGGGCCCCCACAGCCAGATGCCGAACAAGAGTGCGACAAACACCAGCAGGGCATTCATCTCCATCCGCTTGCCGACAAGGGTGGGCGTTGCGAATTGGCCTTCGACAAAGTTCAGCAAGGTGAAGGCGATGGATGGCAAAAGCGCATAGGCACCATCAAAGGCCGCCACCCCGGCAAAGAGCAGCGCAAGGCTGAGCATCAGGGGGCCAAGATAAACGATGAAGTTGACCACAAAGGCAATGACACCCCACAGGATGGCGCCGGGCAGGCCAAGGGCTTGCAGGGCAATGGCGGTGGCAAGACCCAGCCCTGCGTTGACCAGAGTGATGGTCAGGAAATAGCGCGACACACTGCGTTCCGCCTCGCGCAGGCGGTTGGCCAGAAGGCCACGGTCCGCCGGACCAGCCAGCCGCCGTGCAGCCCATGCATAGATGTCGTCGCGGGTCAGCAAGAAAAAGAACAGGGTGCCGACAAAGGTCAGGATCTGCCCGGCAAGTGATGGCGCGATCATCAGGGCATCGGTGATCCCCGGCATCGACATCGGCTGCGATGGCGCGGGTCCTTCGGCGTTGGCATCAGGCACCATAGCGGCAGAGACATCGCGCGATGCTTCGGCCAGACCCTGGGCCAGCCCCTTGAACGCAAGGATCATGCCTTGCAGATCGGCCCAGACCTTTGGCGCCTGTTCCAGCAGTTGCGCGGCCAGCGGCTGCACCAGCAGCAAAAGCCCACCCAACACCACCAAGGACAGCAAAAGCGACGCAAACGCCCCAAGGGCGGGCGGAACGCGCAGCCGTTCCCAGATCAGCGACAGGGGCGACAGCACCACGCCGATCACCAGCGCAAGGGCCATCGGGGCAGCAAGTTCGCTGACAAGATCCAGTGCGGCAATCGACGCGATGCCAGCAAGCACGACCAGCGATATCTGTGACAGGCGTTCCATGCGAAGGGGTCCTTGGTCGTGATGATGTGGGGGCAGGGGGCAGCGACAGACGTTTGGAACGGAACGCAAAAAACCCGCGGCACGCGGCGCCGCGGGTTCGAATAGATGGGGGCCGGTCAGTTTGGCAGCAGGCCGTTTGCCGCCGTCACCTTGGCCGTTGCGGCCTTTTTCGCACGGTCGGTGGCGTCTTTGGCCGCAGACTTGGCGCGTGCGATCCGGGGTGCCGCCTGATCTGCCGTTTTCGCAATGGCCTTGGTCGTGGTCCGGGCAACGGGTTTCGCGGCGGCCTTGGCGTCGTCCAGCAAGGCCACCACATCATCGGTCACGTCATCTGCGGCCTGCGCGACCCTTGCCTTGGCCCGGCTGACGGCTTTGGTCGCAGTTGCAGTGGCAAGGCTGCGTTCTTCGTGCAGCAAGGCACGGGCGCGGGCCATCAGGTCCGCCGCCACCGACGCAACGCCCGGTGCGACATTGGGCGCGATGGCCGGGCCGACTGCCGCAAGACCGCGCCGCGTTGCCGGAAAGGCTGCGGCAAGGCCCGCGCCAATCGCAAGTCCCAAAAGCCCCGTCGCCACAGGATGACGCCGGATTGTCGCTTCAGCACCTTGCACGGCGCGGCGTGCCGGGGCCTTGGCCGACGACAGCGCATCATAGGCCTGTTCGCGCGCATCGCGGATGCGGGCTGCGGCCTGTTCGCCAAGATCATCCAGACCGTGGTTGAAAGCCGCCGCAAGGTCTTGGGCCAGATCGGTTGCGATGGCGGCCTTTTCGCGGGCAGCGGCGGCGGCACCCTTGCCTCGTGCGGTCAGGGCATCGCCAAGGGCATGCAGGCGCGTTTGGGCGCGGTGGGTGGCATCATCTGCCGCTGCGCGCCAGTCTTCGGCCAGATCGGACATCTTTGCCATGATCCGCCCGCCATCATCGGCCCACTGGCCAAGCACATCGGGCAACGGTTGCGGTGCAACGGCACGCGGCCGCAGGGCACTGAAGGCCAGCCACGCAGCCCCGGCCCCGATCAGTGTGGATGCCACAGGGTGGGCGCGCAGGGTGGTGCCGGCCTGAGCGGCGGCATCGCTGGCCATCTGGCGCGCGTGGTCGGCGGCAGGCGGCAGGCGGTCAGTCAGGGCATGGATCAGATCCATCAGGGCGGCTTCGTTGGCGCGGGCTTCGGCCATCAGGTCGCGGCTGGTGCGGGTGCTGGTCATGGGGTTCTCCTTCGGCTGGATGGGTGACGCAATATCAGGCGTCGGTCTGGGGCGGATTTGCCCCCGTATCTGGTGGGTGGGCGCGCAAGGGTGCCGTGGCGCGGCCGGCCAGACCGCCAGCGGCAGCGGCTGCAAGCAGGGCCGCCACGGCCGCGCCTAAAGCCACAAGGCCAAGCGAGGCGGCTGGCGAAAAGCCTGCCATCATCAGAGCGGCAACGGCAGATTGCAGGCCCAGAATAAAGCTGGCCACGATCAGGACCATCGCGAGGATGGCACAAACAACGGCAGCCACAGCACTGCGCAGGCGCACCCCCACCTCGGCCCGTACCGCGCCGATGCGGGCCGCAAGGGCAGCCTTGGCCAAGGCAAAGGCATGGGCCGAAAGCCGGATCGGATCATCCGTTCGCGGTGTCTGCGGGGCCGGGTCGCGGGTCACCTGCGGCGCCCGGTCAGGTGCCACAGCACATAGCCCGTGCCGATGGCCCCGGCAGCAAAGGCCAAGGGGCGAGTCTGCAGAACCTGCGCTGCACCCCGCGCAAGGCCCATGGCCCCCTTGTCCGCCATGGCTTGTGACAGCCGCTGCAACCGGGCCGTGCCGACGTCGTAGATACGGGCGGCAAGGATTTGCACGATCCGTTCGGCACGGGCCTGCGCGGCACGGGTCAGCGCCTGTTCCAGACGGTCAAGGTTGGGCGAAGAATGGGGCATGACAGGTTCCTGTGGCGCAAGAGTCAGTCAAGCTGACGGGTTGTTGCCAGAAGGGCGGTCAACTCGTCATGCAGGCGGCGCAGGGTGGTGTCGGTCACGGAATCCACCGGGTCATCAAGGCAATCCTGAAAGGCCGCCAGAACGTGGTCCTCGCCCGTACGGACCTGATCCATGACATCAGCGTCGATCTGGTCAAAAAAGGCGCGGGTCGCGATCACGACGCGGTTCACCGTCGACATGAAGGTGCCGTCCGGATCAGGTTCGCCGCCCGCCCGTACAATCAGTTCGGCAATCTGCACGGCTTGCCGGCTGTGCAGGTCCTGAAACGACAGGGCAATCGGGCGAAAGGCAGGTTCGGCCTTTTCGACCATTGCATCAAACCCGGCGCGGGCATCGACCGTGCGTTGATGCAAGGTCACAAGGGCACTCAGCGCCTTTTGGTCCGGCGGCAGGTCGGGCGAGATGGCATTGGTTCCGGGAAAGACGGGCATCATCGGCATGTCCTTTCTGTCATGAAGGGGCATCCGGTGGCGACGCTGTGTCAGCCACCGTGGGGCAAAAGCCCGGCAGGCATGAAAAGGGGCAGGTGTGTCGGTGCGGTTCAGATCACGCGGGTATCGGCCCGGGGCCCGAACAGCGCCCACAACAGGAACCCAAGCACCGGCAGGACAAGGATCAGCAAGACCCACAGCACCTTGCGCCCCGTGCGGGCCGATGACCCCAGAACCGAGATGATGGCCAACAGGTCCAGCGCAAGGATCAGAAGGCCACCAAAGCCCGACATCTGAAAGATCGAAAGTTCAGTCATGCGCAGGCCTTTCTGGTTGGGTCTGCCGGGGATATCTGCCTTACAAACGTGGCAGGGTCCGGAATGGTTCCCTGCAAACAGGGGCACCCGCCAGATTTATCGGGCGAAGGTTGCCGCACCGCGCTTAACGTGACAGTCGCGCCGCAACAGGGCGCCCCACGATTTTGCGGGAACGTGGTGGGAACCCGGCGGCAGGGTGGACGTTGTTTCAGCATGGGCGCTACGGCGCATGATCAACAAAAGGAGATCGACATGCTGGGTTGGGCATTGACCTTTCTGGTGGTGGCGCTGATCGCGGCTGCCTTGGGTTTTGGGGGAATTGCAGGGGCTTCGGCCCAGATTGCCCAGATTTTGTTCTTTGTTTTCATCGTCCTGTTTGTGGTCGCAATGATCGCACGGGCGTTGCGCGGCAAGCCGCCAGTCTGACGGCGGGGGCCTGCATCTGCAGGTCTATCGGGCCGCCCGTCGCCGCAACTCAACACGGGCGGTCCGCGACTTGATCTTCCATTACTCGACGGTCGATTTTTGAGTGTTTGGGGCTGCCTTTTGACGGGGCAGCCCTTTTTCGCAGCCTTTTGCGCCTGCCGTTGCGACCACTCTCGCGGTCATCCGGGGCTGCAAGCCTCAGGCAGTGCTGTGTGTCAGCGGGAACCGCAAGGTGACGGTTGTGCCCGTCAGCGCCGATCCGGCCCCTGCTGTGTGATTGGCAAAGGTCAGCGTGCCGCCAAGTTGGTCGCTGAACTGATGCGCAATCCGCAGGCCAAGGCTGCGGGCCTTTTCCGGGGCAAAGCCGGGCGGCAAGCCTTTGCCGTTGTCGGTCACGATGACTGTGGCGGTGACGCCGTCGCTGCGGGTGGTCAGGTGAACGCGCGCAGGCTCATGGTCCGGCTTGGCGTGTTCGATGCTGTTGGACACCAGTTCAACCACAATCAGGGCCAGCGGGGTGGCCTGATCGCCTGACACGACCAAGGGCTGCGTATCAAACTCCAGTGCGATGGGGTCACTGTTTCCGGCAGACTGGGCCACTTCGGGCAGAACCTCGCGCAGCAATTGCCCGATGTCGGTGGATTGGCGCTTTGGGTTGTGCAACTGCCGCTGAATGGTCGAGATCACGCGTAGCCGCGACGAGGCCGAGTTCAGTGCCGCCTTTGCTGCCTCATCCGTCAGGTTGCGCTGCTGCATCTTCAGCAACGAGGCGACCACCTGCAGATTGTTAGAAACCCGGTGCTGCAGTTCGTGAAACATCAGCTTGTTGGCCTGCGCCAACTGGTCCGAGCGGACCTTTTCGGCGGCAAGCCGTTTCAGCGATACCCGCATGACATGGATCAGCGTCAGGTCGGTGGCTGAAATGAACACATAGAACAACAGCGCAATGATGGTGGGCGCCGACAGTGACAGCGCCCCGACCGGGCCCAGAAAAAAGTACCAGGCAACCATTCCGCACAGGGCTGCCACCACAATACCGGCGCGGGTGCCGGCGAAAAAGCCAGTCAGGATGACAGCCGGGAAAAAGGTCAGGAACGGAAAGCCGGGGGGCAGCGATGAATCAAGGCTGTAGCGCAGGGCAAACGACACAACGACCGCGATGATCGCGAACAGCGAGGCGAAACGCGAACTGCGTTGGGTCACAGCCCAATGACGCAACTGTTCCATCCTCGACCCCCGCAACCAAGTACGTTCGGGCAAGTTGGGTCGCGGAAGCGGTATTTGCAATCGGAATTTCCTTTGCCGGCTGGGCGGCCAGAGGGGCGTGGCTGAAACGGTGGGCTTGGTTCACCCCCGCCCTGCGGCACACAAGAATCGCTGATCGAAAGACATGGCTGCACAAGGTGCCCCGCCCTTATGGAACCATTCGGATGGCGGCGCATTTAACTGTGACATAGCACCAGCGATCGGGGGGAAGACCATGCGACTGTCCTGCAGGGACTGCACGTTGCGAAAATGCGCGGCTTTCGTGCCGATGACTGACGAAGAATTGGCGTTCATGGAGCGCTTCAAGACCGGCGAATTGACCGTGGACCGCGGCATGACGATCCTGTTGGAGGGGGCCGCCAGCCCGCAGGTGTTTACGGTGCTGTCCGGGCTAGGCCTGCGCTACAAGACGATGCAAGACGGGCGGCGTCAGGTCATCAACCTGATCATGCCGGGCGATTTCATTGGGTTGCAGGCTGGCCTGATGGGAGAGATGGGCCATTCGGTCGAAGCCTCGACCGCGATGGTGCTGTGCGTGTTTGACCGCGCGGGTCTGTGGACCCTGTTCCAGACCAGCCCTGCGCGCGCCTATGATCTGACGTGGCTGGCGGCGGTGGAAGAGCATTTTCTGGGTGAGGCCATTGCGACCGTGGGGCAGCGCGATGCGATGTCGGCCCTTGCATGGGCGTTTGTTCGGCTTTTTCGGCGTGGAAAAAGCCTTGGGCTGGTGAAGGGACAAAAGATGGCCTTGCCCTATCGCCAGCAGGATCTGGCCGATTCGACCGGCCTGTCGCTGGTCCATACCAACAAGACGCTCAAGCGCTTTCGCGAGGCCGGTTTCATGGACTGGTCGGGCGGCATATTGCACATGCGTGACGAGGCGGCGCTTGCCCGTCTGGCCCAGTTGGGGGACGAAGAACTGCCTCGCCGTCCGATCCTGTAGCGCGGCCCTACGGGTCTTTTGCGGGAACCATGCCGGTCGTGCGGCGTTGTTCCGCCACAGACCCAAACGCAGGAGATTGCAGATGAACTGGGACCAGATCCAAGGCAAATGGAAGCAACTGAAGGGCCAGGCCCAGCAGAAGTGGGGCGACATCACCGGCGATGAGTGGGACAAGATCGATGGCCGCCGCGAAGAGTTGGTGGGCCTTGTCCAAGAGCGCTATGGCCACGAAAAGGCCGCAGCCGAGCGTGAGGTTGATGACTGGCTGGCCGGCCGCTAAGCCTTTGGGCTGACGTCATGCCGCAGGGCAGGGCGACGAATTGACATTAGGGGCGCAAGCAGCATCAGGCCGCTTGCGCCCCGCTCCATGCCGATCAGTGCGACAGCAGGACTGGCAACCGCAGGTCCGAGAGCACCCCTTTGGTCGCCCCGCCAAGAATGAAGTCGCGCAGCCGCGAGTGGCCATAGCCACCCATGGCCAGAAGCCGTGCCCCTGCCGTCAGTGCCGCCGTCTGCAACACACCAGCGACAGGCAACCCATCCAACGCCAGATCAACTGAATCTGCATCATAACCGCGCTGCCGCAGGGACGCCGCAAGTGTCTGCGCCGGATCGCCCGCCGTGAGCGGCTTATCATTCTTGACCGTCAGAACCGTGATGCGGCCCCCCGGTGCCAGCAGCGCAAGCGCGTCGCCAAGCGCGCGAGCGGCGACACGGCTTTCATCCCAGGCGATGGCGATATGATCCGCCGCGACGGGCTGCGCCTGAGCCGGAACAAGGATGACCGGACGCCCGGACTCGAACACCAGCGACTGTGCCATGTCTTGCGAGGCAAGGCTGTCAGAGGTCCAAGGCAGAATGGACAGGTCAAACTGCCGCGCTTTGGTGGCGGCAGCAGACAGGGTGGCGCCCATGATGACCTCTTTGGTCGTCACCGTGGCAAAGGCGGCTGCATCCGGCGCGCCTGTGACAAGGGCGTGAAGTCGCGCACAGGTGGCGCGGCTGCTGTCTTCGGCAGCGCGGGCCATGCTGTCCAGATTCATCAGGTAGCCACCGATGGGTGCAGCGACAGGTGGCACGTCGACGGCAAAGGTGCTGACATCGGCCTTGCAGCCAAGGGCCGCCGCCATCGCAAGCGCGGCAAGGATCGCAGCGTCCGTGGCCGGTTCCGGATAGGAGTCAAGCGGCAAAAAGGCGATGCGGTCTGGCATGTGGGAACCTCCTTCAAGGCTGGGGCGGGGGTGGCAAGGTCAGCCAGACCCGGCCCGGTGGCTGTGTGGCATGGCGCAAGTTTGCGGGCAGTCTCACTAATCAGCCATGATTCAAATCAACCCTATCCGACGACACTGCTGTGCCGCCGCCCGTGTCACAGCTTGCCTGGACATCCGCCAAACGAAATCTGCCCGCACGAGGCGGGCAGATCGGGTCGTTCGGTTGGGGCGGCGAGACGCCACCGGTGGCCTGTTGGTGCTACGACCCAGAGGTCGGGGTATGGGCGCTGTCGCGCGTTTTCCACAGCGAGTAGAAGATACCGGCGGCGATGATGCCGATGGTGATGGCAAGCGACAGGTAGGGGTCGAACTTGCCAAAGAAGTAGCTGTAGAAACCCTTCAGGCCGATGAAGATCAGCACCACAGCCAAGGCATACTTCAGGTAGTGGAAGCGATGCACAAGGGCCGCCAACGCAAAGTACAAAGCGCGCAGGCCAAGGATTGCCATGATGTTGGCGGTATAGACGATGAACGTATCGGTGGTGATCAGGAAGATCGCGGGCACCGAGTCGACGGCAAAGATCAGGTCGGCAAAGTTGATCACGATCAACGCCACGAACAACGGCGTCGCGAACATCACCAGCTTGCCCGTGGTCGGGTGTGGTTGACGGACAAAGAACCTTTGGCCATGCAACTCATTGGTGACGTTCATGTATTTTGCGGTCAGTTTGACGATCGGGTTCTTTGAAACATCCATGTCGCCTTCGGGCACAAACAGCATCCTGATGCCGGTAAAGGCAAGGAAAGCCGCAAAGACCAGTGTCACCCATGAATAGTTCGAGATCAGTTCGGCGCCGATGGCGATCATGATGCCGCGCAGGATGATCACGCCGATGATGCCCCAGACCAGTGCACGATACTGGTATTTCCGGGGAATGGCGAAGTAACCGAAGATCAGCGAGATGACGAAGACGTTGTCAATCGAGAGCACTTTCTCGATGATATAGCCTTGGAAATAGCTGGCCACAGGGTTGGTGCCATCACTGGTGACCAGCGTGCCGTTTGACCACGCCCACCAGATGTAGCCGCCGAACAGGATGGCGATAAAGATATAAAAGGCCGAGAGCTTAAGGCTTTCGGCTACGCCAAGTTCATGGTCGTCCTTGTGCAGGACGCCAAGGTCAAAGATCATCAATGCAACGACGATCGACAAGAACATCAGCCATAGCCACAGCGGCTTGCTGATCACTTCGTAAAACAGGAAATCCATTTTGTCCCCCGGGGCGCTTTTGTTGTGTCCGAAAGGGGTTTTCGTACGATCACGACAGGCCCCTTTACAATCAGCGCCGACATCACAGACATAAAGATGCCTGTCAGAGGGGCCCGGACGCTGACAGTGCACAGGTAGGGCCTTTCACGAAAACGTCAAGCACCACCGAGCAGGATTCTGATGGGGGCCTGTGCCGTGTCGCCTTCGTGCCACGCAAGGCGATGTGGCGACTGCCAGGGGCACGCAAGCCTGCGCGTCTGGTCAGCGCGTCTTGACCCGGTGCAGGGCCGCCGACCACAGGGTGGCAATATGCCCGGCTGCCACAGGGGGCATTTCCGCATGGAACAGGCGGGCGGTGGCTGGCAACGGCATGTCATGCCCCAATGCGGCAAAGGCCATGGCCGCCACCCCAAGGGCGCCTACCTCTTCCAGATCCGCGGTCTGCACCGGGCGACCCAGAAGGTCGGCCTGCATCTGCATCAGGAACGCGTTGCCCGAGGCGCCGCCGTCGGCGCGCAGGCCCGACAATGGGGCGCCGATGTCTTGCTCCATCGCGGTGAACACATCGGCGATCTGCAAGGCAATCGCTTCGAACGTGGCGCGGGCCAGATGGGCGCGCGTGGTGCCGTGGGTCATGCCTGTGATGGTGCCGGTGGCCGTGTCATCCCAGTGCGGGGCACCCAGACCGGCCAGCGCGGGCACAAAGGTGACGCCGCCATTGTCTGGCGTGGATTGCGCAAGGTCCGACAGCGCGGCCGCATCGGAAAGGCCCAGCACCCCGGCCATGAACGCCGCGGCCTGCGCCGAAACGGTGATGTTGCCCTCCAGCGCGTGGGCGGTGCCGCGGCGGTCTGTCCATGCGATGGTGCCCGACAGACCATGGTCAGAGGCCACGCGCGCAGGTGTCAGCGTCATCAGCGATGAACCGGTGCCATAGGTCGCCTTGACCGTGCCGGGGCCGCGGACACCGTGGCCAAACAAGGCGGCGTGGCTGTCGCCCATCATGGCCATCACCGGAACGCCCGGTGGCAGAGTGGTTTGTCCGGCCGCTGTCACCCCAAAGCGGCTGTCCGAGGGCAGGGCTGCGGGCAGACAGTCGCGCGGGGCCCTGAAGATTGCGGCAAGGTCGTCGGTGAAAGTCAGCGCTGCCGTGTCGAACATCTGCGTGCGCGACGCGTTGGAATGGTCGCAGGCGAAACTTGCGCCCGCCGTCAGGTTCCACAAAAGCCACGCATCCACCGTTCCGGCACGCAGTCGGCCTTGTGCCAGCAGTCCTGCCGCCTCGGGCACATTCTGCATCACCCACGCCAGTTTCGAGGCGGGAAACAGCGGGTTGATGTCAAGACCCGTGGCCTGACGCACGGCCTCGTTGTGGCCTGCGGCAATCAACGCGGCGCAGGCGGCCGCCGTGCGGCGGCATTGCCAGATCGGTGCGGGGCAGATCGGCTGTGAAGTCGCCGCGTCCCAGACCACCAGCGTTTCGCGCTGGTTTGCGATGGCAATGGCGTCAGGCGTGCCATGCGGTACAAGTTCGGCGATCACCGCCTGAACAGAGGCCCAGATCGCACTGGCCGATTGTTCCGCCCAGCCGGGATGGGGATATTGGGTGGTCAGCGGAGCCGAAGCGCGGGCGACGACCTGCCCCCCCGCATCCACCAGCACAGCCTTGGTATTCGTCGTGCCCTGATCTATGGCCAGAACGCGCATGGCCGTCAGCGCCGCGCCAAGGCGCGCATTGCCGCCGCTGCGATGCCGGGGGCCGATAGGCCATGTTCGGCAAACAGCCAGTCGGCTGATCCGGTGGGCATGAAGCCGGGAAAGCCCATGCGTTCCACCGGAATGGGGCGGTGGGACGCGGTGAATTCAGCTACGGCCCCGCCCAAACCGCCCCGGACCGAGGCTTCTTCCACCGTCACGATGGCACCTGTGGCCGCTGCCGCGTGCAGCGCTTCTTCGTCCAGCGGGTTGAGGGTTGCCATGTTCAGCACCCGTGCGGCCACCCCATCTTGTGCCAGCAGTTCGGCGGCAGCGACGGCAAGGTGGACGGTTGTGCCACAAGCGATGATCGCCAGATCGCGGCCTTCGCGCATCACTTCGGCCTTGCCGACGCGAAAGACGCGGTCAGGCACCTCCAAAGCGGGAACCGGCATCCGCGACAGGCGCAGATAGACCGGCCCCTCATGCGTGGCGGCCCATTTCACCGCTTCGGCCGTTTCCCAAGGGTCGGACGGCGTGATGACGATGATGTCGGTCAGGGGGCGCAGCCATGCGAAATCCTCGATCGAATGGTGCGTGGCCCCCAACTCGCCATAGGCCACGCCAGAAGATTGCCCCACCAGCTTTACGTTAAAGCCAGCATAGGCCACGTCGGCCTTGACCTGTTCCAGCGCGCGCCCGGTGATGAAACAGGACGCGGCCGAGACAAAGGGGATGCGCCCGCCATTGGCAAGCCCTGCGCCGACGCCCACCATCACCTGTTCGGCAATGCCCACGTTGATGGTGCGATCGGGGAATGCCTTCTGGAACCCGCCCAGTTTGGACGACCCCACGGAATCGTTCACCACCACGACGATGCGTTCGTCGGCGGCGGCAAGCGCCTCGATCGTGCTGGCCCATGCCTCGCGGCAATCGAACAATCCGGCCTTTGCGGTGGCATGTGCCATCAGATCAGTTCCTTCATGGCGGTCGCAAACTGGTCTGCATTGGGCACGCCATGGTGCCAGTTTGCCTTGTTTTCCATGAACGACACGCCCTTGCCCTTGACTGTATTGGCGATGATGCAACGGGGGCGGTCACCGGGCGGTGCCGACAACGCCAGATGCAGCGCCGCAATATCATGCCCATCGGCAAACGCGACATCCCAGCCAAAGGCCGCGTATTTCTGGTCCAGCGGATCAAGGCCCGAGGTTTCTTCGGTGCCCGCGCCTTGCTGCAGGCGGTTGCGGTCGATGATCAGGGTCAAGTGGCTCAGCTTGCGGTGGCCTGCCACCATCGCCGCCTCCCAGTTTGAGCCTTCTTGCTGTTCGCCGTCGCCGGTCAGCACAAAGGTGCGGTGGTCTGACCCGGAAAGCTTACCTGCAATTGCAACGCCAACGGCCACGGGAAAACCATGGCCCAAGGGCCCGGTGTTGGTTTCCACGCCGGGCAGGTAATTCCGGTTGGGGTGCCCGTTCAAAAGTGACCGTGGTTGCATATAACTGTCCAGCCAGCTTTCGGGAAAGTACCCCGCCGCGCACAGGGCAGTGTAAAGCGCGCCTGAAGCATGGCCTTTTGACATGATGAAGCGGTCGCGCGCGGGCCAGTCGGGGCGCGCGGGATCAAAGCGCAGCACGCCGAAATACAGCGTCGCCAGCACGTCGATGGCCGAGAAATCACCCCCGGGGTGACCCAACTGGGCCATATAAACCATCTGAAACGCGCGGCGGCGCATCCACAGCGCCTTGGCCGTGATCAGCGAAAGGGTATCGTTCGTTCCGGCGGGCATGTGCATGGGTCAGAACCGGTTGGGAAAGGAAAGCTGCGGTTCGGGTTCGCCGCCGTGGTGATACATTGGCCACCGCAGATAGCGCGTCACGGCCTCGGACACGACATCGGCGTGATGGCCACGCACCATGGCGACGTGATGCTCAAACCCGTTCTGGGTGACGAATCGCATCAGGCGGCGCAGGTCGGCCACGCGTGTCACGGCAATGCCGCCGTCCATCGGGAAAGGGTGGTCTGTAAACTCTCCCTCGCCCAGATAGCATTTCAGGCTGCCGGCCCTGTCATCGGATGACAGGCGGAAATAGGTCATCGGCCCTGCCTTCACCTTGCCTTTGACCGCGCCGAAGCACTTCGATTTGCCGATGACGCTGCCCAGAACATCCAGTTCGGAAATCTCGGGCGTGTCGCCGATGAAGGATTTGGGGAAGTTGCCGCAATGGGTGCAGACGCACATGTCGGCCTCGGTCCCGTAGTTGTTGTTCCAGTCAAGGATGGCCGGAGGCGCGCCCGAGGCAAGGGCAAGCGCATACATCGACAGCGCACCCATGATATCCACCTCGCAGGCGCTTGGCATCAGTTCTTCGCCCATCATCGACATGGTCACGCAAGTGGCGCAGCCGAAGTTGTCCTGCAAGGACCGCCAGCACTGGATGGCACTCGCATCGCATTCGTTTTCGGCAATCCAGCGGTTGACGGCGAGGGTCCATTTCGCCTGCGTGCGCACCTGCGTTTCGGTGATATGCGCAGGCACGGTGCCATAGGCGCGGATACGTTCCATCTTGGCGCGCAGATCGGCATCGTCGTCAGGAATCGCGCCAGCCGCCCCCATCATTTCCGACAGGTCCACCGTCACCACCGTGATGCCTGCGGCCTGCAACAGCTTTTCCGAATAGCGCATGGTCTGGAAAGCGCCGGTGCGCGCGCCGATGGCCCCCAGACGCGCGCCACGCAGGCCGCGCACAGTGCGGCACAAGCGGGCAAAGCGTTCAAGGTCGGCCCGGAATTCTGGCCCCGATACATCGCAGGTGTGGCTGGTGGTTTCGGTGAATGGCACGCCGTATTGCCAGAAGTTGTTGGTCACGCTGATCTTTCCGCAAAACGCATCGCGGCGTTCGCTGACCGAGACCTTTGTCAACTCGTCATTGCTGGCCTGCAGCAGGATCGGGACGTTCAGCTTGGCGCGGTTGACCAGTTCGATGATCGCAATCTCATCGCCAAAGTTGGGCAGGCAGATCACCAGCCCGTCTATCCTGCCGGCATGGGCCTTGAAGTGACGGGCATAAAGTTCGGCGTCCGCGATGCTTTGCACGGCGCCATTGGCTGTCGCCTCATAGGGCAGGGTGATCATGTCAATGCCAAGCGCGGCCAGTTGGGCGGCCACCTCGTCACGGGCATCGCGGCACGGGGCCGGGCTGAAAAACGCCCGCGACCCGATCACCACCCCCAAGGTGACCTTGCGGCGGATAACGCTGGTCATGACCGTCCCTCCCTTGTGTGAGCCATGCATTGGCTTTCGTATGTTTTCGAATGCTGTCGTATTTCTAGCGGAGAGTATCGCGCGTGACAAGCAAAAGTGCAGTGGACGGCTGTTTCGTCGTCGAAACGTCAATGTTAGGGGTGGCCGGGTGCAGCGGAACAGCAGAAGTTCGCAAGGGCGCGCGCCATTGTGGGCTTGAGTCGAAGTCAATCGCGTGTATTATGTGTTTAATCGAAAGTAATCTTTGGCGACGCGACCATGACCTGGCGCATCTGGCCGGGCCATGGTGATTTGCGTTGCGCGGCTTTGGGCTTGTGAATAGACCGGGGGCGCAGGCCACGACGGTTTGGCAACACGGGGTTTGGGTGGCACGAAAGCCGGAAAAGCGTGGCAATGACACCATGGTCGGGCTTTTGTCCGAACCACGCCGTCGGCGCATTCTGGAATGGGTGCAAGAGGAAGGGGCCGCCCGCGTGCGCGACCTTGCGGCGGCCTTTCAGGTGTCCGAGGCGACCATCCGGCAGGATCTGGAGCGGCTGGAGCAAGATGGCCTTGTCACGCGCGAACATGGCGGGGCCTTTCTGAATTCGGTCCCGGCGCAAGTGGGCGCCATGGTGCTGCACCATCAGGAAAACATGGACAAAAAGCGTAAGATCGGGGCCATGGCGGCGGGTCTTGTGAAAGACGGGGAAACCCTGATCCTGGATGCGGGGACGACAACAACCGAAATTGCGCTGCGCCTTGTTCACCACCGCAATCTGACGGTCATCACCAATGCGCTGAACATTGCCATGATCCTTGGCGCGGTGCCGGGCAACGCTGTGCATATGCCGGGCGGCCAGTTCAAGGCACCGACGCTGTCCTTGTCAGGCGACAAATCAGCCGAATACTTTCGCAACATCTTTGCCGGAAAACTGTTTCTGGCCACGGCGGGTGTCGCGTCAGATTCGGGCCTGACCTATCCCAGCTTTGCCGACCTGCAACTGAAAGAGGCCATGATCAAAGCTGCCAGCCACGTCTATCTGGTGGCGGATTCGACCAAGATCAACAAGTCATCCTTTACCCGCCTCGGGTCACTTGAGATGATCCAGAGCTTCATCACGGATGATGCGATCACCGACACCGACGTGGCCGAGTTTGAGCGTAGCGGGATTGACGTGATGATCGCCCGCTGAACCGGTTGCACGGGCGATCAGGCTGTCAGGCGCTGATGAATTCCCGCACGAAATGGGTGGCCGGGCGGGCGCGAATGTCTTGCGGTTTTCCGATCTGCTCAATCCGCCCCATCGACATGACGACGACAAGATCTGCCAGTTCCATCGCCTCTTCCTGATCATGGGTGACAAAGATGGTGCTCAGGCCCGTGGTGTCATGAATGTCGCGCAGGCCTTGGCGCAACTCTTTGCGCACCTTGGCATCCAGCGCGCCAAAGGGCTCGTCCAAAAGCAACATCCGCGGTTCGATGGCAAGCGCGCGGGCAAGGGCCACCCGCTGACGCTGTCCACCTGATAACTGACTGGGATAGCGCGCGCCGATGTCGGGCAGCTGAATCAGCTCCAGCAGTTTTGTAACCCGGCGGGCGATTTCCTCGCGCGTGGGGCGGCTGGCGCGGGGGCGGGCCTTCAGGCCATAAGCGATGTTGTCAAAGACCGACATATGCCGGAACAGGGCATAGCTTTGGAACACAAAGCCCGCGCGGCGTTCCTGCACCGTCAGCCCCGTGGCATCCTGCCCGTCAAAACGGACGCGGCCCGAGGTGGGAAACTCCAGCCCGCCCAGAATCCGCAGCAAGGTGGTCTTGCCCGAGCCTGAGGGGCCGAGAAGTGCCACCAGCGCGCCCGACGGCAGCGACAGCGAGACGGGATGCAAGGCTGCCGTGGTTCCGAACGCCTTTGAGATTTCGTCGATTTCAATGTGCATCAGATGATCCTTTGTGGCTGGCCGTGACCGGGGGCCAGCCCCCGGACCCCCGGGATATTTCCGGACAGAAAATGGTCAGGCGCGGTGCGAGGCGGCGAGTTGATCGGCATGGTGAATTTCCAAAGCGGTTTTGAGCAACAGGGTGACGAGAGCCAGCAGGGCAAGGACCGCGGCCAGACTGAAGGCCGCCACGGACAGGTATTCCTGATAGAGCATCTCGATCGTCGTCGGCATTGTGGCAGTCTGGCCGCGGATCTTGCCCGAGACCACGGCGACGGCCCCGAATTCCCCCATTGCGCGGGCGTTGCACAGCAGCACCCCATAGAGCAGCGCCCAGCGGATATTGGGGAGTGTCACCGTCCAGAAAGTGCGCCAGCCGGAAGCGCCAAGCGTGAGCGCTGCTTCCTCTTCGGCCCGGCCCTGTTCGATCATCACCGGGATCAGTTCGCGCGCGGCAAAGGGAAAGGTCACGAACATGGTGGCCAGAATGATGCCCGGCATGGCAAAGACGATGGGGTAGCCCTGCGCCACCAGCCAGCCGCCGACAAGGCTGTTGGTGCCGAACATCAAGACGATGCACAGGCCCGCCACGACCGGCGAGACGCTGAAGGGCAGGTCGATCAGGGTGATCAGGAAGGCCTTGCCGCGAAAGTCGAACTTGGTGATGAGCCACGCCGCCGCGATGCCGAAGGCGGCGTTCAGCGGCACCGAGATGGCGGCGATTGTCAGCGTCAGCCGGATGGCATCGCGGGCATCGGGGCTGGCAAGGCTTTTGAGCGATGCGCCAACGCCATCGGCCAAAGCCTCGGCAAAGACGGCGATCAGGGGGGCAAAGACCAGGACCGACAGGCCAAGAAAGGCTGCGCCGATCAGGGCCCAGCGGGTGGCCGGATTTTCTTCGGTGGCCGGACGAAAGCGGATGTTCGGGATATCAGACATATCCAATTCTCCGACGGCTCCAGACCTGAATGAGGTTGATGACCAGCAGCATCGCGAAACTGATCAACAGCATGGCGATGCCGATGGCGGCAGCGGCGTCGTAGTTGAACTCCTCCAGCTGGATGATGATGAGGAGCGGCGCGATCTCGGTCACCAGCGGGATGTTTCCGGCGATGAAGATGACCGACCCGTATTCCCCCACCGCCCGGGCGAGTGCCAAGGCAAAACCCGTCAGCGCGGCAGGGGTCAGCATCGGCAGGATGACATGGCGCAGCGTGTGTAGCCGCGTTGCGCCGAGGGTTGCAGAGGCCTCTTCGACCTCGCGCTCGATTTCCTCGATCACCGGCTGGACGGTGCGGGTGACAAAGGGCAGGCCGACAAAGACCAGCGCAATGAAGATGCCCCATTGGGTATAGGCGATCTTCCACCCGACCTCGGCCGCCAGTTGCCCGAAGGCGCCATTGGGCGCGTAAAGCGCGGTCAGCGAGATGCCGGCCACGGCCGTCGGCAGGGCAAAGGGCAGATCCACGGCGGCATCAAGGATGCGGCGGCCGGGAAAGCGGTAGCGCACCAGCACCCATGCCAGCAGCACGCCGAAGATCAGGTTGAACGCAGCGGCGAACAGCGACAGTCGGAACGACAGGAACAGCGCCGCCCAGACCCGCTCGCGGTTTACGGTTTCCCAGATGCCGGCTGCCCCATAATGGGCGCCCTTCAGAAGAAGGGCGCCGATGGGCAGCAGAACAACCAGCGACAGCATGGTCAGGGTGACCCCCATGGACAGGCCAAGGCCGGGCATGGGGGATCGGTGGATCAGGGGTTTGCCCATCTGCGACCTCACTTCGGCACGTAGATCTGGTCAAAGATGCCACCGTCGCCGAAGTGTTCGGGCTGCACTTTTGCCCAGCCGCCAAAGCTTGCGATGTCGACAAGTTCCAGTTTCGGGAAACGGGCCACATCCTCGGGGTTGGCGGCCGATGCATCCCAAGCACGGTAAAAGTGCTTGAACGCCAGCGCCTGACCTTCGGGCGAATAGAGGAAGTTCAGATAAGCCTCTGCAAGCTTGCGGGACTCGTCGGTTTTGATGTTGCCTTCCACCAGCGCAACAGGCGGTTCGGCCAGAACCGACACCGAGGGCACAACGATATCGAACTGATCATCGCCCAGTTCTTTCAACGCAAGATAGGCCTCATTCTCCCAGGCCAGCAGCACATCACCAATGCCGCGCTGCGCGAAAGTGGTGGTCGCGCCACGGGCCCCGCTGTCTAGAACGGGCACGTTCTTGTAGAGCTTGCCCACGAATTCCTTCGGGTCTTGCCCGTTCTTTTCGGCCCAAGCCCAGGCGGCCAGATAGTTCCAGCGCGCCCCACCCGAGGTTTTGGGGTTCGGGGTGATGACCTCTACCCCATCACCCACCAGATCGCCCCAGTCTTTCAGACCCTCCGGATTCCCCTCGCGCACCAGAAACACGATGGTGCTGGTATAGGGCGAAGAGTTGTGGGCCAGCCTCGATTGCCAGTCGGCAGGAAGTTTGCCCGCCGCCGCGATCTTGTCGATGTCGGAGGCCAATGCCAATGTCACCACCTGCGCCTCGAGCCCGTCAATCACGGCGCGGGCCTGCGACCCCGATCCGCCATGGCTGACCTCAATCGTGGGGGCCGTGTTACCCTGTGCCACCCACCAAGCGCTGAAGGCTTCGTTCACTTCACGATAGAGTTCCCGCGTCGGGTCATAGCTGACGTTCAGCAGATTTTCGGCCTGTACGGGCGCCGCAAACGAGCCGATTGACATCAGTGCAAGTGCCATGGCCGACACGGCCCCCTTCACAAGGCGTGGCAGGGGCCAGCCCGTGACACGCTCACGCCCGGTTTCAATCGTGACGCGCCCGTCGGAATGTTCGGCAACCTTCAGGCCCTGTGCGGTCACGTGGCCTGCAACTTTGATGGTGGTCAGCATAGACGTCTCCTTGGTCATCTTGGGCATGGCCGGCGCCGTGGACGGCGTGGCGAAAAATCGGGGCAGGATCGGGATCAGCCCCAAGGCGATATGGCCGGCAGTGGCTTTGGTCATCGGGTATCCCTTCTTTCGATGATGTCGATGCGGGCTTCCCAGATCGTGGCGTCGCGCCCGGCCAAAAGTTCGGCGGCTGCCTCGGCAGGTTGGCGGGTCAGCATCATCAGCGGATGGCCGTTGATCCGGTGAACCTGACCTGTGCGCCGGTCAATCAGATGCACGGCGCAGGCAGGGTGCGGTGGGGCTGCGGGAGGGCTGGCGGCCTTCACAGCGCCACCTGCAGGATGAGCACGCCCCAAAAGGCGACAGACACCAGCGCAAGGCTGCAGATCGCTGCACCGGCAGGACGTGACGCCTGTACCATCCGTCGCGGCATGGCGGTGGTCTGCACGGCAAGGCAGGCTGTCTGCGGGAGGGCGATGTGATCCATGTCCGAACTCCTCTTGTGTGTCGCGGGCTGCATCTCGATTGCCCCTTAATAACGACAGAGATAGTCGTATATAGCAATAGAAAATTCTCGCTTAATTTTGTCGTGATTTTGGAAGATTATTCTCTTGGTGCAGCAAGCAGGGGTAGGTCTTCAAATTAACTAAATAGTATCAAATATTTACACTATATGCTCAGCCGGCCGCACAACCGCGACTGTCTTTTTCTGGGGGCGCATACAGCCTTTTTGTGCGGAATTTCGGGCTGAGTAGGGTGCTTTCGACACTATACACGATAAACACTATAGACTTTATTTTCATTTGAGGCATGCTGATGACCAAGCCTGCAAGTCGGGCCTGAAAGGCAGCACAACCATGACTGACATGGATCTGATTGACCGCAAGATCGTGGCGGAACTGATGCGCGACGCCACGCTTCCCGTGGCCCAGATCGCTGACAAGGCGGGCCTGTCGCAGACACCGTGCTGGAAGCGCATCCAGAAGCTTGAGGCGCAGGGCGTGCTGATGCGGCGGGTGGCTTTGGCGGACCCGGGCAAACTTGGCTTTGGCCTGACCGTCTTTGTGACCATTCAGGCGCCGGATCATTCGGCTGAATGGCGCAATGCCTTTGCCCGTGCAACCGAAGGCATTGCCGAGGTCATGGAAGTGTATCGCATGGCCGGAGAGATGGACTATCTGCTGCGGGTCGCCGTGGCCGACATGGTGGCCTTTGACCGGCTTTACAAACGTCTGACCGATGCGGTCGCGATCGAGAACGTCACCAGCCATTTCGCCATGGAGCGGATCAAGTTCACAACCGCCTATCCGGTGGATACGGTCACGCGCTAAGGCGCAGGTGCCAATCCTGGCATCGGCGCGGCCCGCGATTGATCCGCTTAACCGCGTTTGGCCCGGGCGTGAAAGCTGGCCAAGGCAGGGGCAAGGCTGGCAGCAGCCGCAACGCCATCAATCAGCATAAGCGTGGTCGCGCGTTGCAGCGCCTTGGTCAGTGGGGCCATGCCGCTGCAGCCCAGCACAGCGGCGGTGACGCCATCTTCACGTTCTGCTGCCTGCAGTTCGTCGACAAGGCGCGCCAAGGTTGTGGCACTTGCTGCCTCAACCTCCAGCACCCCAAGGCCCGAAGCGCGCACGGCCCCACAGATCGGTTGAAAACCATAGGCGGCGATGTTGTCCTTGATCACCGGGACCGAGACTTGCAGGGTCGTCACCACGGAAAACCGATGCCCCAGAAGGGCTGCCATGTGAAAGGCGGCCTCGCCAATGCCCAGCACCGGACAATGTGCTGCGGCACGCACCTCGGCCAGACCCGTGTCATCAAAGCAGGCGATAATGATCGCATCCGCGCCAGCCACATGCGCCTTTGGCAACAGGGCAAGGATGCCGGACACGGCTGCTGCGCCATCCGCTGGCCCCTGAATGGCGGCGGGGCCGTCATGATTGGTCCAGCCCAGAATATCCAGCGCGGGGGCGGCGGCACGGGCCGCTGCCACGATGCCGTCTGTCATGGCCGCGGTGGAATTGGGATTGATGTAGAGCAGCCGCACCAATCACACCCCTTTGCCGGCGTCAGACCCTGCACGCAGGCGCCGCCGGTTCATCACCCATGCACCCCCGATGAACGCCCCCACCACCACCAGCGAAAACACCGTCGTCAGCGTGCCAAGCGCAAAGATCACAGGCGTGGTGACATTGGTGGTGATGCCGTAAATCTCGAGCGGCAAGGTGTTATAGCTGCCTGCGGTCAACAGGGTGCGCGCAAATTCGTCATAAGACAGGGTAAAGCCGAACAGGGCCACACCAACCAGCGAAGGCGCGATGATCGGCAGCACGACATGGCGAATGGTCTGCCAGTTGCTGGCGCCAAGGTCACGCGCGGCTTCCTCGAATGCTTTGTCAAAACGGTTGAACACCGCGAACATGATCAACAGCCCAAAGGGCAGGGTCCATGTCAATTGCGCGCCAAAGCCGGAGGTCGCCCAATGCACCCCAAGCCCCGCCTGACTGAACATCAGTCCAACGCCCAAGGATACAAGGATTGACGGGATGACAAGCGCCGTCACCGCCACATAAAACAGGACGGTCGATCCGTGAAACCGCTTGCGAAAGGCAAGGCCCCCCATCACCGAAACCGCCACAGTGGTGACCATGACCATCAGGCCCAAGGCAAAGCTGCGGCGAAACGCCCCCCAGATATCACCCACGGCCTGTTCCTCGAAAAGGTCGCGGAACCAAAAGGTTGACACCCCTTGCATCGGAAAGGTCAGCCCCCCCTGCGGCCCCTGAAACGACAGGATCGCGATGGTCAGCGTTGGGCCATACAGAAAGATCAGGAACAGGCCAAAGAACGCCGCCAGCACATAGAAGGAACGCGAGCGCGGCTCCATCACAACTCCTTCCGGATATCGACAAAGCGCATCATGACCGCAATCATGATCAGCACCGTGGCCAGCAGAACCACCGCTGTGGCCGATGCCGAGGGGTATTGCAGCAACCCGATGTCGTTCGAAATCAGGCGGCCCACATTGGCCGACTGGCTGCCCGACATGAAGCGCACGGTGATGAAATCGCCCATCACAAGGGTCACGACAAAGATCGTGCCGATCATGATGCCGGGCTTGGTCAGCGGCAGGATGATGTTCCACAGGATCTGCCCGCCCGAGGCCCCAGCGTCGCGGGCAGCTTCGATCAGGCTGCGGTCGATCCGCATCATGGTGTTAAAGATCGGCACCACCATGAACAGCGTGTAAAGATGGACAAAGGCCAAGACGACCGAGAAGTCGGAAAACAACAGCCATTCCAACGGCTCATCGATCACGCCCCATGACAGCAGGGTGGAGTTCGCGATGCCGTTGCGCCCCAGAAACGGAATCCACGAGATCATGCGGATGATGTTCGATGTCCAGAACGGGATGGTGCACAGCAGGAACAGGGCGGTTTGCCAGTTCTGGCTGCGCACGTGAAAGGCAAGGAAATAGGCCACCGTGAACCCGATGCCCAAGGTGAACACCCATGTAACGAGCGCGTATTTGAACGTGTTGAGGAACACGCTGAAGGTCACGGCAGACCCGAACAGAAACTCGTAATTCTCGAATGAAAATGCCGGAACAATGGAAAACTCGGTTGCCGTCCAGAAACTGACCACCACGATCAGAATGATCGGCAAGATCAGGAACAGGACCAGTACCAATGCCAGCGGCAGGGCCAACAGCCAACCCGTGACATGGCGCGAGGAAAGAAGGCGTTGCATCCGGCATCCTTCGGGGTGGGGCAGGGGATGGGATACCCCCCGGAACCAAAGGCGCCGGGGGGCTGTCGGTCAGATCAGGCCGCGATGAATTCGTTCCACTTGCGGACCATGTACTGGTTTTCGTCCATGACAGCGTTCCAGCAAGCCACCTTGCCCATACGGTCATAGAACGACCCACCGTCGCGCGCGTCACCCGCGCCGGCCAACTTGTCGCCGAACGGGTTGGTGATGTCGCCGGTTGCGGGTTTGCCTTCGAACCAGTAGCCCCATTCGTCGGCCGACATGAACTCTTTGCTGGTTTCCGGCACGGCTGAGTAATAGCCCTGACGCATCAGGAAGCCGCCAACCCAGCCCGACAGATACCAGTTGATGTATTCATAGGCCGCATCCAGCGCGATGCCCGACAGGCCCTTGGACAGGCCGATGCCGCCACCCCAAGACCGATAGCCTTCCTTCAGCGGTTGATAGACGCAAGGGATGCCCTGCGATTTCACAGCCGTGATGGCAGGCGACCACATCGACTGAATCACCACTTCGCCCGATGCCATCAGGTTCACCGACTCGTCGAAGGTCTTCCAGAACGCACGGAATTGCCCGGCCTTTTTGGCTTCGGTGAAGATCGCGATGGTCTTGTCGATTTCTTCCTTGGTCATGTTGCCCTTGTCGGCATAGGCAATCTCGCCCATGGCTTCGCAGACCATGGCCATGTCCATGATGCCGATCGACGAGATGTCGAGGATCGATGCCTTGCCCTTGAATTCGGGGTTCAAGAGTTCGGCCCAGGATTCAATCGGGCGCTTGATGAGGTCGGGGCGGATGCCCAGCGTATCGGCGTTATAGATGGTGGGGATCAGCGTCATCCAGCCGGATTCCTCGGCCACGAAATCGGTGCCTCCGGGGCCCGAGGTGAAGCCCACCGAATGCGGCGCGGTGCCTTGGGCGATCACGCTTTCCGGGGTCAGCTTGCCATCGCGGAAGATGCCGACGATCTTGTCGTAGTTTTTGATTTTGCTGGTATCCATGGCCTGCAGGTTGCCCGTGGGCCAGACCTTTTTGCAGATCCAGTATTCGATATCGGCAATGTCAAAGCTGTCGGGCTGGGTGGCCGCGCGCTGTGTCACGGCGTCGGAATCGAGCGCTGTCATTTCAAGGGTAAAGCCAAGGTCTTCTTTGACCTTCTGCGCCACCTCGTTCAGGTTCGACACGCCCGTGCCGAACTGGCGCAAGGTGACGTCCTTGATTTCCTGTGCCCAGATCATCGGCGCGGGGAAGGCAGAGGCGGCGGCAGCGGCGACGCCCCCTTTCAGTATCGACCGGCGGCTGTAACGCATCTTGCTCATCACGGTATCCTTTCTTGTCCCTGTTGGATTATTGGTAAAGCGGGTGGAGCAGGTGATCATCCCAAGCGAGGCAGACCGCATCGCCGGGAGACTTTGGTTCGGCAAAGAAGGTGGCTTCGGGGATCAGCGCCAGAATGTCCTGATCGCCTGCCGCGCGGGCGGTCACGGCCACATGCGCACCTTGATATTCAACGCCCGTCACCACGGCCTCATGCCCGGTGGCGGCCAAGCGGACCGCATCGGCGCGGATGGCAAACCGCCCCTTGGGCAGGGCCAGCACGTTGTGCCCGCCCATGAACCGGGCGACGAATTCGGTTTTCGGCGCGTTAAACACCTCACGCGCGGGGCCCGCCTGTTCAATGCGGGCGCGGTTCATCACCACCACCTCATCCGCCAAGGCAAGCGCTTCGTCCTGCCCATGGGTCACGTGAACAAAGCTGATGCCCAGTTCGCGCTGCAACCGCTTCAACTCGGCCCGCATCCGCACGCGCAGAAATGGGTCCAGCGCCGACAAAGGTTCATCCAAGAGCAGCACCTGCGGGTCGGTGATCAGCGCCCGCGCAAGGGCAACGCGCTGCTGTTGCCCGCCGGAGAGCTGCGCCGGCAGGCGGGCGGCAAAGGCCGACATGTCCACCAGTTCCAGCAACTCGCCTGCGCGTTTGCGCCGCGTGGGGGCATCGACGCCCTTCATCTTCAGGCTGAAGGCCACGTTATCGACAACGTTCAGGTGCGGGAACAGGGCGTAATTCTGGAACATCATCGCGGTGCCGCGCTGTGCCGGCGGCAGGTTGGTCACATCGCGCCCCGAAAGCAGGATGGACCCTTCGCTGACGCTTTCATGCCCCGCGATCATCCGCAGGGTCGAAGATTTGCCGCAGCCCGAAGGCCCCAGCAGGCACACATAGGTGCCGCCAGCGAACAGATGGTTCAGGTCCGCCACTGCGACCGCGTCGCCATAGCGTTTGGTGACGTGGACAAATTCAAGGTCGTGTCCGCTTCGCATGGCCTCTCCGCTGCTGATGGATCCATCAAGCAGGAGGCCGCTTCACAGAGCCAACAGCTTTGATCCCGCGACGGGGGCAGTTTTTATTCTGCCCGGAAAACACGCGGCTGTGGACGATGGCTGCAATGATTGCAGACACGATTGTATACGATCTTGTCCGCAAAAGGTGCAGGCCGCCTCTGGCTTGCGTCTTTGGCCGCAACACGCAAGAATCACCCAAACAGGGAGTGCGCGATGGATGACGGCGTCCAGTTCAGCGAAGGCAGCAGCGAAGCCATTGCCCACAGGCTTGCCCTTGCGATCCATGAGCATCGCCTGCCTCCGGGTGCGAAACTGTCCGAGGATGAGGTCGGCGAGATTTTCGGAGTCAGCCGCACCATTGTGCGGGCGGCCTTGCAGCGGCTGGGGCATGACCGTCTGGTGACCCTTAAACGCAACCGGGGGGCCTTTGTCAGCCAGCCCACCCCGCGTGAGGCGCGCGAAGTCTTTGAGGCGCGCGCCTTGCTGGAACCGCGCACCGCGCGGTCTGCCGCACAGCGGGCGACGCCCAAGGATATTGCCCTGCTGACCCGGCATATCGAGGCCGAGCATAGTGCGCTGCACGCCGGAGAGCCGGGCAAGGCGCTGCGACTCTCGGGGCAGTTTCACATCGAACTGGCCCGCATCGCCGATCAGGACACAATCCGCGATTTCATCATTCAGCTGGTGGCACGGTCATCGCTGATCATCGCGCTGTTCTGGCGCAGGCGACAGGCCCTGTGTGAAAGTGGTGCGCATGATGCGCTGCTGCGCGCCCTTGCCGCGCATGACGGCGACAGCGCGGAAGAGTTGATGAAGGGCCATCTGCTGGACCTTGTCTCATCGCTTGATCTTCGCAATGCGCCCGCGCCCGCCTATACCCTGTCCGAGGCTTTGGCCCAACGATAAGCCATTTGGTCCATGAACCTTGATCAATAGGCGCCGGACATGAAGGCCCCGGAAAGCACGGTCATCAGGATGATCCGCAGATCAAGCCAGATCGTCCAGTTGTCGATGTAAAGGTTATCGTAATGACCACGGTCGGTCATCATCCGCACGGCATCTTCCATCGTGTCGGGCGTGCCCCGCAGGCCGCGCAGCTGTGACAGCCCGGTGATGCCGGGGCGCACCCGGTGTCTGTGGTGCCATTCGGGGATAAAGGTTTCAAAAGCCAGCCCCTTGTAATGAAAGCCGACAGGCAGGGGGCGGGGACCGACAATCGACATGTCGCCTGCGATCACATTCAAAAGCTGCGGCAATTCATCAATGGATGTCTTGCGCAAGAAGGCCCCGATGCGGGTGATGCGCGCGTCGTTCCGGGTGGTCAGCTGGTCACCCTTGCGGTCCGACTGGTCCGCCCGCATGGACCGGAACTTCATCATCTGGAAATTGCGCTGGTTGCGGCCGGTTCTGGGCTGGCTGAAGAACACCGGGCCGCCATCTTCCAGCTTGATCAGTGCCGCCACGATCAGCATCGGCACCGCAAGAAAGGTCAGCGCCATCAGCGCAAAGACCAGATCAAGGCCGCGCTTGAGCGCCTCTCGCGCGCGCGACCGCAGCGGGCGGCGCAGTTGCAGCGCCCGCCCGGGGGCGGTGCCCAACTCGCGCAGGGCATGCCAAACCGGCAGGTCAAACATCGAGAGCGCGTGCAGCAACCCCAGTGCATCGGCGTGGCGGTCTTGCGGCAGAACCATCAGAACGGCATCCACCCGACCCGCGCGCACAGCCTCGGCCACGGTTTGGGCGGTGTGGTCGGGCTGCGCCCCCAGCGGCACCACCATGGAAACGGTCGTGGGCCCGATGGGCAAGACCGGCACGCCCGCAGACAGGCCACCGTGATGTTCCGCTACGATCACCGCCAGCCGCGCCCCGGCCGAAGGGATCATCAGGCTGAAAAGATAGGTCACCAGACCACAGGCAAGGGCAGACAGCCCAAAGAACAGCAACAGCGGCCCGGCCTGCACTCCGTCGGGCACGGCCAGATGCGCCAGGGCCCAGACAAATCCGGCCATGATCATGGATTCCACCACGCCGACCACACGACGCGGGGCATCACCAATTTCGTTCGGCTGGAACTCGGCCAGCATGAACTGCAACAGCAGCAGACAACCCGTCAAGACAAGGGGCATGAACGCCCCCGTCGGCAGGCTGGTCAGACCAGATGCCGCGACCGCCCCCAGATGGACATCGCCCGCCAGCAGCACGGCAAAGGCGACCGGCGCCAGACGACGCAGCCCCGGTGACAGCGGATCGGGCTGCCGGGCCGTGATGGGGGAAAAGACATAGGCATGCGTGCGGCGCAGATAGCGCAGAAAGCTGTTGATGTGGTGCCGCCGCAGGCTTGATCCGCCTCGCTGCGCGGAACTGCGCAGATGGTGGTGGATGAACACAAGATCGGGGTAGACCTGAACACTGAGGCCTGCGCGCCCGGCGCGATAGCACAGATCGACATCCTCGTAATACATGAAGTATCCCGTGTCGAACCCGCCCAAGGCGGCAAAGGTGCTGCGACGGATCAGCATGAACGATCCGTAAACCCAATCCACTGCCGTGGGGGCCAGCAGATCGCGGTCCTCCATCACGCTGTCGCGGTAGAATTTGGGCCGCCACCCCCAGCGTTCCACATGCAGGCCCCGCAACAGCGTGATCATCGCCGTGGGAAAGTTGCGGTAATTGCGCTGGTCGGTGCCATCGTCATTCAGAAGGCGCGCGGCAGCGATGCCGCAGGTCGGGTCTGCCTCGAACCGTTGCAGGGCGGCGGCAAAGTTTCCGGCGTGGAACGCGGTATCGGGGTTCAGGACCAGCAAGACCCGCCCTTGCGCCAGTTCGGCGGCCTGATTCATGTTGGCCCCGAACCCCCGCCTGCGGGCATTGGCGTGCAGCCTCAACCCGTCCCGCGCGCCGCCGATCTGGTCCAGAAACCCCGCTTCATCCAGATTGTCGATCACGATGAATTCGTGGCTGACCCCATCCAGCGCGCCGTTCGACAGCGAGTCGAGGCAGTTTCGAACAAAGTCGGCATGGCCATGGCTGACGATCAGCACCGAAAGGTCCGGCACGGGTTGGCCGGTCTGTGCCGCCGGCCCGGCGCGACCTTCCCTCGGGTCCGCTGCGTGAGTTGTGGTCAGGGTCATGTCAGCCGCCGGGCAATCAGGGCAAGTTTCTGGTCAACCCGCACTGACCAGTCATGGGCCGCCATGGCCGTATTGCGCTGCAACCGGGTCATCGGGCTGGCAAGCTGCGCGTCACAGGCGGCGACGAATTCCTCGGCCGTGTCGGCAATCCCCACATAGTCGCGCAGACGCCGCGCCACGGGCACGTCGCGGCCCACCACAGGCAGCCCCGCCGAAAGATACTCATAGCATTTCAGCGCATCGCCATTGCGGGTGATGTCGTTCAGCGGGAATGGCATCAGGCCAATATCCATTCCCTTCATAAAGCCCGGCAGATCGGCATAGGGTTGCGGGCCCAGAACATGCACGTTGGGCATGCCTTCGAACACCGAGGCGCTGAAGCCGAACCAGACATAACCGACAAAGGCAAATGACCAGTTCGGCCGCAGTTTGGCCATGGCCGTGATCAGCGGAATATCGATCTTCCACGGATCAAGGCCGCCAAAGTAACCGATTACCGGATGTTTCAGCGAACCGATGCTGTCGGGCACCGGGGTGGCCGGATCAAGTGCGCGGCCAAAGAACGCCACATCTGCCCCGCAGTTCACCTCGAACGTCTGCGGGTTGCTGCGACGGCGTGGCACGCACAATTCCTCGGTCACGGCAAAGACCATGTCGGCGGCGGCGCAGTTTTCGGCGTCCAGCGTCCGCACCGTGTGCCTTTGCGCATCAGAGCGGGCCAAGGCGGAATCGTCATCACCGTTTTCATAGATGCGCAGGGCAGCAGGGAAGCTTTGCAGCAAGGTCCCGGTGTTATACATGAAACTCCACAGGCAGATGCGGCCAAAGCCCAACTGCCGCGTCACCCTGCGGATCAGGCGTGACAGCAACCGCCCACTCAGCCGTGCCGCCACAGGGGTGCGGGACTGGCCGATCATCGCCAAGGGTGGCGGGCGATAGACCCAGATGTTCGGCTCGGCCTCGTACAGTTTGGGCCGTGGCGTCACCTTGCGGTTCTGGATGCGGGCCATGCGGAACACGGACGACAGCGATTCAAACGGCTCCACGACCAGAACACGGTGCCCGCGCCGTGCCAACTGGCGGATGGTATAGTCGGCGTTCGAGGCGACGACGCCCCAGTTCGACACGGCAATACAGACAAAGTCGAGTGTGCCGGGCGCAATCACGGGGCCGGATGTTGCAGGGCTGGCGTGGTAATGAAGGCTTTGGTCTTGCATCAATGCCCGTGCCCGGATTTCACCATCGTGACCAACCCGAAATAACCCAACCGCCGCAATACCGGAATCGTGGTTATTCCGCGATCAAGGGACCGCAAGGCCCGCGACACGATCTTGCCGCGCAGGAAGGGCAGATAGCCCCCCATCCGCAGGAACACCACCTGTGGGAACTGATGATCCACCTTGCCGGGAAAGCCGCCTTGCAGCGTTTTCAGACGCTTGGCCGTCA
The DNA here is from genome assembly GCA_027484145.1 of Rhodobacter sp. GTDB lineage: Bacteria > Pseudomonadota > Alphaproteobacteria > Rhodobacterales > Rhodobacteraceae > Pseudotabrizicola. The sequence continues at coordinate 292,710 of JAIXUH010000012.1, read as the reverse complement.
GGGGGTATTCATCATCGGTCGAGGCTTTTTCAATGCCGAACCGTCCGGGCAAGATCGCTCGCGCCGTCATCAGGATCGGGTTCAGGCCCATCGATTCCACAAAGGCCGCGCGTCCGCCCGGAGGCAGAACGCGGCCGATTTCGGTAGCAGCGCGGTGCAGGTCCAGATGGTGCAACACGCAAGACCCCGTTACGGCATCAAAACTTGCGTCGGGAAACTCAAGCGTTTCGCAATCCATCACCTGAAAGGTGCAGCGATCCGCCACGCCCGACAGCGCGGCCCGCTGCGACGAAATCGCCACCGACCCCTGCGAGATGTCGATGCCCGTGACAATCGCCCCCCGCTGCGCCAGTGCGGTCGACAAAAAGCCACGGCCGCAGCCCATGTCCAGCACTCGCATGCCGGGTTTGATATTCAGATGCGCGACGATGGCATCGAAAAACTCGGTATGGTCCAGATATTCCAGCCATGGCATGGTCCGGTCGTGACGGTCGCCCGCGCGCACCAAAAGATCGGCGGGGTTGATCTGGGCCTCTTGCACGATTTCATCCCAGAACGCGGCCTCGCGCTCTTGTTTGGTCGCAGCATCCAGAACAGGCGTTTTCATTGTGACCATGGAAGTTGCCCTTTTCAGCGAGTGGCCGTGATCGCAGCGCTTACCGAACCCTCTGCCTGCCCGACGGTCAACGCACCCTGACTGTCTGCCGCCAGATACCACATCCTCAACACGTCACCTTCAACCAGAACCGATGGCGCCAGCACCTGATGGCCATCGCGGTCTCCCGGTGCACCGGGTGTCAGCAGTGGCTTGCTGCCGAAATCCCATGGCCCGGCCGGCGATGCGCCGGTCGCCACGCCAATGGCACGATCTTCGCCACCAAGACCGGTATAGAACAGCAAATAGCCGCCGGCCGGGTTGCGCACCAGCCACGGCTCGGCCACGCCTTCGCGGCGCCAGCCGTCAAACTGGGCCGGGCTGGCAATGGGCGTGCTGGACTTTGTCCATGTGCGACCGTCTGACGACGTAGCGTGCAGAAGATAAACCCCGCCCGCCGAAATCTGGGATGTGTCGGTATAGGCATGACCGACATAGATCATGTGATAAGTGCCGCCCTCGAGCAGGATGGTCGGGCTGTAGATGGCATCATTGTCATACCAGCCCTTGGTGGGCTGCATCACCGGGTCGGGGCTGACACGGTCAAAGGTGACGCCATCATTTGACGTGGCCAGCCAAAGCGCAGCGGGAAAGCCCTTCATCGGGTTGCCGGCATCACGGTAGCCAGCAAAGAACAACTCCCACGCGCTGCCCTTGCGCACAAGTTCGGCGCTTTCAACGTTTTCGTCCCATGCCCCCGAAATGCCCGCAATGGTCAGACCGCGCACGCCGCCAGACCGGCCTTCGGGTTGCCAGGAATTGCCGTCGGCCGACACCGCGCGTGCAATCACGGTGCGGCCCGTGCTCAGGTCAAGGTCGGTATAGGCCATCACCAGCCCGCCCGCCGCCGGTTCAATGCTCGGGTCAGATGCGATGACCGTGCCGCTGTAAAACCGTCCGGTCTTTGTCAGCACCCCCGTGCCTTGGGCAAAGTCGGCAGCGGGCGATTGCACGCTTTGGGTGGCAGGGTCCGGCGATTGCGCAGGGTCAGAGCCGGGCAGCGGCACACAGGCAAATGTCAAACAGGCAAGCAGGCTGAGGGCTGCGGCATTTGACTTTACTCCGCGCATCTCGCGGCCTCGCTTTCCGAAATGAAATGTGCACTTTGCGGCGTGCTTGAAGAAACTGGGGTCATCATATAGCGTTAACTTTGCAGATCAATGTTTTTGACCTAAGGGGCAGGAAAGCCATACCTTGTTGGTTTTGCCCGCCAAATTTTTGGAAGATCGAAGCGGGATAAAAGATGCACCGTCCGGATTTAAGCGCTGTGCCCGTCGTCATCCTTTGCGGCGGAGAGGGCACCCGATTTGGCCCGATGACGCAGGATACCCCAAAGCCGCTGCTGTCGATCGGCAAGGAACCGATCCTGATGCACATCATGCGCCATTACGCGCATTACGGATTTCGCAAGTTCATCTTGTGCCTTGGCTACAAGGGCCTGATGATCAAGGAGTATTTCCTTGACCGCGAGTTGCGCCAGCGTGACATGCGGCTGCACATGGCCGAGGGTCGGCAAGAGTTCCTTGGCCAGTCCGAGCGGCTGGATTGGGAGATCACCTTTGCCGAAACCGGGGCCACCACGCAAACCGGCGCACGGGTGCGGCGCATCGCCGAGCATGTCGACGCGGACCGTTTCTGCCTGACCTATGGCGATGGCGTGTCGGACATCGACCTTGCCGCACAGATGGCGTTCCACCGGGCGCACGGGCGCATCGGAACGCTGACCGGCGTCAGAACCCGGTCGCAATTTGGCGAGTTGGTGGTAGAGGGTGGTGCTGTGCGGGCCTTTGTCGAAAAGCCACCCGTGGCCTCACTGGTCAACGGCGGGTTCTTCGTGTTCGAGCGGGCTTTCCTCGACCTGATCCCGGATGATCCGGCGTGCATTCTGGAACAGGACCCTTTGGAAGGACTGGCGGCCGCCGATCAGTTGCAGGTCTATGAACATGGCGGGTTCTGGCAATGCATGGATACTTTCAAGGATTATCGCCTGCTGAACGGCCTGCTTGATGGCGGCAAGGCCCCGTGGGTGATGCCGCCACACGGACAGCCGGTATGACGGCGCTGGTGACCGGAGCCTCTGGCTTTGTCGGGGCTTGGCTGGTTGCAGCCCTTGCCGCTGAAGGGACTACGGTCACCGCGCAGATGCGCGCGGCACCGTCGGCCCTGTTTGTAAAGCTGGGCCTGACCAACCACCCCGGTGTGACCCTCGCGCCAGAGGCGGACGTGGCCGCCGTCGTGGCGCGCGTGCAGCCCTCCGTGGTCTATCACCTCGCCGGGTTCAGCCAGATTGGCGCCGCGATGAAAGACCCGCTGACGGTGTTCGAGGCGAATACCCGCACCACATGGCTGCTGCTGGATGCCCTGCGCCAGATGCCCGCCCCGGCGCGCTGTGTCGTGGCGTCGACCGACAGCATCTATGGCGAAACCGGCGGAACGCCCGCCACCGAGGATGACCCGCCGCGCGCCACCGGCCCCTATGAGGCCAGCAAGCAGATGGCCGATCTGGCCGCGCGCAGCTTTGCCCGTACCTATGGCCTGCCGGTGACGGTGGCGCGGATGGGCAATGTCTATGGTCCGGGCGATTCGAACGGCGCGCGGATCGTTCCCGGTGTGATCAATGCCATCCGCGCCGGGGGCGTGCCGCAGTTGCGCGGCGGGGGGCGGGCAGTAAGGTCGCTGCTGTTTGTGCAGGACTGTATTGCTGGCCTGCGCTTTCTGGCTGACCGCGCGGGCGAAGATGGTGTGCGGGGCGAGGTATTCAACCTGAGCGGCGACACCCCGATGACCACGCTGGAGATTGCGCGCAAGGCCCTTGCTGCCTTTGGCCGCCCCGGTGATGCGCCGCACATCACCGAAGACGCCCCCGGTGAGACATCGGTCAAGGTATCGTCCAATGCGCGCCTGCGCGGTCTGGGCTGGGCTCCGGTCTGGACGTTTGAGGCAGGGCTGGCAGAGATTCATCGGCAATGGGATCGTCTTTGATGCGGATTACAGATGTCTATGCCGGTCAATCGGTGTTCCTGACCGGCCATACCGGCTTCAAAGGGTCTTGGCTGGCCTTGTGGCTGGCCGAAATGCAGGCCCGTGTAACGGGTTACAGTCTTTCGGTGCCGACCACGCCTGCCGCCTTTGATCTGATGCATCTGTCCAACAGCATGACCGACGGTCGGGGCGAGATTGCCGATCCACAGGCCGTGCTGCGCGCCATGCAGGCGGCTGCGCCGCGCATCGTGTTCCATCTGGCCGCCCAACCCATTGTGCGTGCAGGCTTTCGCGATCCTTTCGCCACTTTTGCCACCAATGTCTTGGGCACCGCAGCGGTTCTGGAAGCGGCCCGTGCCGTGCCCAGTGTCGAGGCGGTGGTCATCGTCACATCGGACAAGGTGTATGACAACGAAGGCTCGGTCTGGGCGTTTCGCGAAAGCGATGCCTTAGGCGGGCACGAACCCTATGGTGCCAGCAAGGCCGCGGCCGAGATCGTGACGCAGGTCTATCAATCGGCGGCGTTTCACCGTGCGGCGGGGTCCGCCGCCGTGGCGCGGGTGGTCAGCGCAAGGGCTGGAAATGTGATCGGCGGCGGTGATTGGGCGGCAGACCGTCTGATCCCCGATTTCGTGCGCGCCATCACCGAAGGCCGCGATCAGGTGATCCGCCAGCCGCGTGCCACCCGCCCGTGGCAGCACGTCCTGGAACCCCTTGGCGGCTATCTGCTTTATGGCGCGGCGCTGCTGACGGGGCAGGATGTGCCGCCCGCCCTGAACTTCGGCCCGTCTGATGGGCGGATGCCCGATGTGGAAACCGTGGCGCGTGCCTTTGTCGCCGCTATGGCGCCAACGCAAACCAACGTCGTGGTGCAGGAAAACCCCCACTCGGGCGAGGCACCGACGCTGCGGGTTGATTCAAGCCTGTCGGGCCATCAGCTTGGCTGGCAGCCCGCGTGGACGGCAGACCGCGCCATTGCCGAAACGGCCGAGTGGTATGCCGTGCACCGGGCTGGGGGCGATATGCGGGCGCACAGCCTTGGCCAGCTCGCCAGCTATCGGCGTGACACCACCGTCAGCGCGTTGCGCTGACGCCACTGGCAAAGCGGGTCAGTCGCGGCCGGCCCGCAGCGACAACAGGTTTCGCCCGGCCCGGTTCCGGATCACCGCAACCGCGCGCGCCTGCAACGCTTGGATATCGTTCAGCGCCGCCGACACATGCTCGACCCGCGTCGCATCCGATTCCGTGATCAGCACCACGCGCCCCATGATCCCGATCAGCCGCTTGGTATCCAGTGACGCACTTACCGCGCGCGTATCCCAGACCAGAAGATCATAACTTTTCAGCGCCTTGTCTCGCAGATCCGCCAGAAGACCATCGGCCGGCAGGCGCAGGCCTCTGCGTGCGGGGCTGGGCAAAACATCGAACCCCGGCGTCACCGACGCGACCAGCCCAAGGGGATTGGCCTCTTCGCACCAAGCCGCCTTTGGGGCCGGAAGCGACAACCGCGCGGCAAGGGCTGGCGCGAAGACATTCGCCTCGATCAACAGCACCCGTTTGCCATCCAGTTGCTGCGCGGCACGGGCCAGTGATGCAGCAAAGGTTGTGGCCCCTTCGCCGCCACGGCAGCCCGTCACCACGACAGACCGCAGGTCAGGCACCGCGACCCGCAGGTCCAGCCAGACCCGCGCCGCCGTTTCGGCCACAGGATCGGCCAAGGTCAAGCTGTCGGCGTCGGTCATGCGCCCAGTCCCTTCTGCTCGTCCGCTGCGCGGATGATCACACCGTCACCCGTCAGCTTGTGGATATCGGCATTGCTGCGCACGCTGGGGTGCAGTGCATCCTCGACCAAGATCCAGCCCGCCGAGGCGATCATGGCCCCCATCAACACGATCAGCAGCACCCGCGAAACGCGCGGCTTGTCGGGGGCGACGCCCGCCTTGGGTTGCGCCACCACGATCAGGTTCGAAATCCGGGCATCACGCAGGTTTGCGGCAATCTGCGCCTCTTCTTGCCCGCGGGCAAAGCGCTGCTGACTGTCGCGCAACTGCGCCAAGGTGCGTTCCATCCGCGACAGGTCGACTGCAGCCGAATCCACCTCGTGCAGGCGGGCTTCCAGCGCAGCCAGTTCGACCGACATGGTCTCGGCCCGCTTGCGCAGCGTGGCTACCTTTAACTCGCCTTCGGTCTTGTCGGCCAGCAGCTTTTCGCGCTGCGGGTTGGCAATGGTGATCAGATCACCGGCCATGCGCTGCGGCTCGGCACCAATGAATTTTTCCAGCTCAGTCAGTTGCTTGGCCAACACAAGTGCCTGGGGTGACGCCTCGCCCCGCAAGCGGCGCTCGACCTCCAGATCAAGGGCAAGTTTGATCTTTTGCAGATGCAGGTCAGACACAACCGGGTTGACCGTTTCGGCCACGCTTGATTCAATCCGCTCTGGCAGGCCCTTCAGCACCGCGTCAATGCCGGCAAGGCGCGCTTCGGTTTCGGCAATTTCGGTGCCCGCGCTCGAGATGTTTTCGATCAGCTTTTCGCGGCGGCCCACCCCGATATCGCGCTGTTCTTCAATCGACCATGCCTTCAGGCTGGCGCGGGTATTGCGATACTGGTCCTCGGTCTCGACTAGACGGCCTTCGATCACGGCAAGCTCGGCGGCAAAGTATTCCGGCACCCGACGGTCGGCATAGATCTCGTTGCGCCGAGCAAGATAAGCATCCAGAAAGGTCTGCAAGACCTTTTCGCCGGCAACCGGGTCAGGGTAGGCCAAAGAGACTTCGATCATGTCAGACCGCGTGACGTGGTTGATCGTCAGCGACTTCTGCAACATCAGCTCAACCAGATCCATCCGCGACAGTTCCGGCAGCAGCCCGATCGACACCAGCGCGCCGCGCGCGGCGGCTTTCAGATCGGACACCGCCCCTTTGGCATAGGACTTCAGAGTCTGGAAAAGGGTTTGCGGCGGGGCCTCGCCAAAGAAGAAATCCTCTCCCAAGGCCGCGGTTGCGGTGGCCACAAGCGCGGGGTCCTTCATGATCTGCACTTCGGCCGTCACATCCTCCAGCCGGGTGAAGCCGCCGGAGTTGGGCTGGTTCGTCTGCACAGAAACCGTGGCGGGCATCGCAAGTTCGGCGCCGGGGCGCAGCATCAACTGTGCCCCCACCGTATAGGTCGGGTTCGACGCGATCAGATAGACAGCCGCCGCCAGCACCGCCAGAACCGGGACCGTGACCAGTGTTTTCCACCGGCTGCCCAAGGCCGACAGCAGCCGCATGAAATCTGGCGGGTTCCAGATCACCGACGTGCGTGACCCACCCCGTTCCAGTGCTGCCGCCGTGTCGGCAGTGGCGTGCCCAACGGCCTCGCCCGTCTGTGACCGCATGGGAGACGTCATTCCGAAGGCCCTCCAAGGGTAAGAAAGTTCGGGCATTCGCGTGTGGTGCGCCCGATCTGGACAAAATCGCCGGGCAAAAGCTCGGTCATGGCGTCAATATCGGCCACAAGCGGCGCACCTGCGCCCTGTCGGCGCAAGATCACGGCGCGACAGTCGTCCGGTTGCGCCAAGGCGCCCGTGCTCACGCTGCCACCCGCCGCTGCCAGCGAAGCTGTGGCCGTATCCCGTGCCGCAGTAGCCTCGACAATCTGAAACTGCGTCTCGACCAGTTCATTCAGCAGTTCCAGCCGGATTCCCAGATCAAGCGCTTCGTTTTCTTCCGACAGAACCGCTTGCCCTGCCTTGGCCTTGGCCAGCGTTGCCCGCGTTTCCCCGACGCGGCCTTCAATGTCGACAAAATCGCGCCGCAACTCAAGGATGCGGGCCCCTTGAATGGCGCCGCTTTCAAACAATGGCTGCAGCTTTTCAAGGTTTTCACGCACCAGCACCAGTTGCCGTTCCAGCGAGGTGTTCACCGCCTGCTGCGCCACGATATCCTCGTCACCGATCTTCAGCGATGTGCCGATCCTGCGCACGGCGATGGCGCGGGTGTCGGCGCGTATGCGGGCAATCTCGGCCTCGGAGGTGAGGAGTGCCTGCGCCTCGGCCGCACCAATCAGCGTTTCCACCTCGGGCGGCATGGCGGCAAAGGCCTGATCGGCGGATTCTGCCAGCAAGCGGCCCTGACGTGCCAAGGCACGGGCAAGCCGCGCCTGCGCCTGCAACAGCCGCTCACGTTCCTGCTGCACCAACACCTGACGCGAAAAGTCGCCCGAACCTGTGCCACCGGCAAGGGCGACAGCTTCGATCAGGCGCATGCCGGGGCGGTAGGCCACTTCGCCGGGGCGGTTGATCGCGCCGCCCATCACCAGCGGACGCCATGTTTTGACTGCCACCGAAAAGCTCAGGTCAGCCACGCCCACCCGGTCCGCGATCAGCTTGGCCAGACGGGCGCGCGTATCGGTCAGGTCGGACAGGTTTTCAAGGGTTCCAAGACCGGGGATGGTCAGCGCCGCATCTGGCCCCACCACCCATTCCCCCGACAGATCAACCATGCCGGGGATGCGCAGATTGATCACATCGCCTTCGCCCAAGGTCGGCCCGGCCTGCGCAGGCATCGCCGCCAAAGCACACAGGAAAGCAAGCGCACGGCATATTTTCATCATTCGCCACCCGGAAAATACAAGGCACGATGGGCAAGAAACTCTTCCGTGGCGCGTTCGTGCTCTCCACGGTTGCCCATGTCAATCCATTTGCAGTCAGGGGCATGGGAATACACCTTTTGCCCCGCCGCAATCAGGTTCAGAACCAAGGTCGGCGCATCCAGATATTCCGCAGGCGGAATGAAGGGCAAGATGCCCGGAGAATAGACATAAATGCCCATGCTTGCCGCGTAATCGATCTTTGGTTTTTCGTTGTAGCCCGTGATCAGGCCGTCGGGCGCTACGGTCAGCACACCCAGTTCGATCTGAACGGCCAGCCGAACCGTGCCCACGGTCAGATCGGCCTTTTGTTCCTGATGCGCGCGATACATTGCACCGTAATCCAGTGTCGTCAGCAGATCGCCGTTCATCACGAAGAACGGCGCATCGCCCAGATCCTCGATGGTGCCAATCGCGCCTGCGGTGCCAAGGGGTTTGTGTTCCCAATGATAGCGCACCTTCATCTTTTTGCCGATTTCGGACGCATCGACATAAGACTGGATTAGCGAGCCGAGGTAGTTCAGGGCGATGATCACTTCGGTCACGCCGTGGTGGTGCAACTGGTTCAACAGGATGTCGAGGATGGGCCGGTCATCAATCGGCATCAGCGGTTTGGGCAGAACCGACGTAAAGGGCCGAAGCCGCTTTCCCTGTCCGCCGGCAAGTATCACCGCTTTCATGCCCAGACCTCCTGCATCAGATCCGATAAGACAGGTCGCGGAACAGATGCGTGTTCCGCCGAACCCAGTCGATGGTGGTCGCCATGCCCTGGTCAAGGGTAGTGGCCGCCGTCCATCCGGTCAGTCGCCTTGCCTTTTCCGCCCCACCCAAAAGCTGCATCACCTCAGACGCGGCGGGGCGGATGCGCGATGGGTCTTCCTCGACACGCTTGTTGCCCCCCAAGAGTCGAATGACAGAGGCCGCCAGATCGCCCACCGACACATCGGTTCCGGTGGCAAGATTGACGACTTCGCCCAGACAGGCGTCCGACTCGGCAATGGCCATGGCGCCGCGCACGGTGTCTGACACATGCACCAGATCGCGGCGCGGGGTCAGTGACCCCAGCCGGATCACATCGCCTGACAGCGCCTGAGAGATGATGGTCGGCAGAATGGCGCGGGCAGGCTGGCGCGGGCCATAGGTGTTGAACGGGCGGCAGATCGCCACCGGCAGGTCAAACGAGCGATAGTAGGACAGGCACAGCTGATCAGCGCCCACCTTGCTGGCCGCATAGGGCGATTGCGGGTGCAGCGGGTGCTCTTCGGTGATGGGGGTGAACTGCGCCGTGCCATAGACCTCGGACGTGGAAAAGGCCACCAGCCGCGAGATATTGTGGCGTCTGCATGCCTCTAGCACATTCACTGTGCCATTCACGTTGACCTGCACCACATCATTGGGGTGCACGTAGGAATAGGGAATGCCGATATGTGCCGCAAGGTGGAACACCACATCGACGCCCGCCACCGCCTGATCGACACCGGACCCGTCGCGCAGGTCGCCGGCAATGACCTTGATGGCACGGGCCACGTCAGGGGCGACATCGGTCAGCGCGCCCTGAATGCCGTTCGATGAGTAACGGGTGAAGACCGACACCTCGGCCCCGGCAGCAACAAGGGCTTCGCAAAGATGGCTTCCGATAAACCCGGCGCCCCCAGTAACGAGGACCCTTTTCCTATTCCAAAACATGTCACCTACTCGAAATAAAGTCCGCAGGGACCCGGTCACGAGTGAAGCATATCCGCAAGCGTCTCGTCCAGCGTGATAATTGGCCGCCAGCCGCATGTTTTGTGCAGGCGTGTGGCATCGCCGATACTGCAGGCCACCCCGGTGTGGGATGGCTGCGCCGGCACGTCGATGATCGGGGAAAAGCCGCCCATGCGGCACACCGCGCCCAGCAGATCGCCCACACGGACCCCCCGGCCCGTGGCAACGTTGAAGATTTGCCCAGAGGGAATGGCCGGGTCAGCCAAGGCAACAAGGGCTGTGGCCACATCGCGCACGTCGATGAAATCGCGCACAACCCCGCCGGATGTCAGGCTGATGCGGCCCGGATCAGCGCGCAGTCGCTGGATAAAGGCCTGCGGCAACATCTGCCCCGGTTGGCCCGGACCGACGATGTTGAATGGGCAGGCCACCGCAACCGGCAGGGACGTCGCCGCCGACAAGACCAACTCGGTCATCCGCGCCTTGGCCTGCCCATAGGGTGTTACGGGCACCATCGGGTGATCTTCGCCAACGGCAGTCTGGTCATCACGCATGGGGGCCCAGATAGCCGCCGAAGACACCGCAACCAGACGGGGCGGGGTCGGCAGGGTCAGTGCCGCCGCGATCAGCCGACGGGTGGCGGTAACGTTCGCGGCCTCCAGCCCGGCAGTATCGGCCATGGATTGACCGGCGCAATGGATAATCACGTCGGGCAAGGCCTCCTGCAGCACTGCCGCGATATCGCCGGTCGCCAGATCGCCGCACATCAGGCTGGTCACACCGGCCATCATCAGGGGCGCGTCGCGGCACAGGGCAGTGACTTGGGCGTTCTGTGCCAGCAGCGACCGGCACAGATGGCCCCCCAGAAACCCCGTGGCCCCTGTCACGGCGATGCGCTTGCCCGTCAGGCCCGTCTGCGCCATTGCGTCGCCCCTTTCGCGCCCTGCGCGTCTTGTCCGTTTCCCGTGGCCGTCGCGGCCCCCCGTGCCATCCTGCACGGTACACAAAGTCTTTGCACAAGCAGCAATCTCTGGTTTACCCTTAGTCCAGCCTTGGGATTTGTCCCACTATTTATTCTTTATTGCCCATTGGGTGCGTCTTGATCACCGCACGGTCCATGTCCTTTGCTGCGGAACGGCCATTCGTTTTGGCGGTCGTGCTGGTGTGCGTCTGGGCCGCCTTGTCCTTTGCCATGGACCCAATGAAAGCCACGATCGTCATGCTGGCCATCGGAACGGTGTTCCTGAGCCTTGTCGTGCCGATGGTCGGCCTGTGGATCAACCTGTTTGCCAACTCCTCGCTTCAGGTCTTGGGCAGCGCGCATATCATCGGGGCACCGACCAGCCTGTCAAAGATGTTCGGGATGGTTTCGCTGGCGGCAATCATTCTGCACTTCCTCTTTGCGAACTGGAAGGTCACAGGCTCGGCGCTTTACAAGGCGTTGTTTCTGTTTGCGATTCCCGTGCTGATCTGGGATTTCTTTCCCGTATCGAACGAAGTCGGCACGATGGAAGGCATCAGCCGTTTGTCGCAGATGGTGTTGCTGGTGTTCCTGATCAGCACCATTGCAGGCCAGTCGCGCCGCGCGCTGGACTTGGCTGTGCTTGGCCTGTTTTGCGCCGTGGCCCTATGCGGCATCATCGGTGCAGCCGAACACTTCCTGCCGTCCTTTGCGATTGAATCGGACGATCCGCGGGTTGCGGCGGGCACCTTGGGCGCGGTGATCGACCGTGAATCGCTGGATGGCGTGGCGCTGAAGCGGATCAGCGGCGGTGTCGGCGATGCCAACTGGCTGGCCTATACCATCGCGATCACGGTGCCCTTGCTGGTTTATGCATGGGATCGCTGGAAGGGCCTTTGGGTGCGGTCGGTGTTCCTGTTCCTTGCCGCACTGCAAATGATCGCTCTTGTCCTCAGCTATACCCGCACCGGATTTCTGGGGCTTGGATTTGCAGGGCTTTATCTGATCTTGCGCGGCGTTGTGCCGTTGCGCCCCTTGCTGGCCATCGTCGGGGTGGGGGCCATCGGCTTTATGCTGGCCTTGCCCGAAGGTTTTGTGGACCGGATGTTTTCGCCCAGCTATCTGAAAGAGGGGTCAACCCCGCTGCGCGCGTTCTTTGTGACCGAAGCGTCGAACCTGTTCATGCAGAACCCGCTGGTCGGAACGGGGTTCAAGTCGTTCGGGGCGCAGTTCTACGAAGGTATCCAGACCCGTCTGCCCGAGGATGTGCGCCTTGAGGCTTGGGCGAATGACACAATCGACTCGGTCGAGTCGGGGCGCGAACTGGTGTCTAACATCGGCGCGCACAATCTGGCGCTGGAATTGCTGGTCGAATACGGACTGGTCGGCGCGGTGCTGTATGGCCTGATCTTTGTGGTGGCCTGGCGCGAGGCCACGCTTCTGGAACAGTCAGGCGACCGGTCGTTGCGGATCATGGGCACCGTCATGAAGGCGGCCATGATCGCCTTCATGTTCTGTGGGCTGCTGGGGCACAACAAGTACCTCAAGATCATCTGGATCATGTTCGGCCTCCTGCTGGCCGCACGAAGGCTGGCCATCGTGGGCGACAGCGGAACCGATAACCTTTTGAAAGTAGGCCGCCGGGAATGACATCCCAAAATCGTCCGCGGCATGTTCTTTACGTTCAGCCAAATTCCGAAGTCGGTGGGTCCGATATCGCGCTTGCCCGCACGGTCGAGGCGATGGCCGAAACAGGGCAGCGATCTTCGGTCGTGTTGCCCTCAGACGGGCCGTTGGTGGCGCGGTTGCGCGCCGCCGGGGCGGAGGTGCACTTCCTTCCGATGCAGCAATTGCGGACTTTGCCATCGGTCCGCTATCAGGCGGGCTATCTGGCGCGTTTTCCCGGCACGGTGATCCGGATGGCGCGCTTGATCCGCGCGGTGCAGCCCGATCTGGTGCATTCCAATTCGCTGTATTGTCTGTACGGGGCCTTTGGCGCGGCCTTGGCCCGCACTCCGCATCTGTGGCATGTGCGGGAAATGGCGCCGTCGATTCCGGTTCTGACTTGGGCCTATGCCCGCATGCTGTCTGGCCTGTCGAACACCGTTCTGGCCATGTCGGATGCCTGCCTTGGCCCGCTCTACGCCCGTTGGCCGCGCCATGCGGTCATCATGCCCGATGCCTTGGACGAGGCGGCCTTTCTTCAGTCGCTGGACCGCGCAAGGTTGCGCCAAGACCTGCATATTCCGCCATCTATGCCCATCATCGGCACGGCGGCCCGGCTTGATCCGTGGAAGGGCGTTCACATCTTTCTGGATGCAGCGGCGCTTGTTCTGGCTGCGCATCCCGAAGCGATGTTCGTCATTGCCGGCGGGGCGCCCGAGGGGCTTGAGGCCTATGAGACCGAGTTGAAGGCGCAGGTGGACCGCCTGGGCATTGCAGACCGTGTGCTGTTTCTGGGCTGGCGCTATCGGTTGCAGGACATGGCCGATGTCATGGCCGGGTTTGACGTGTTCTGCCACACTTCGGTGCAGGCCGAGCCATTCGGCCTTGTGCTGCTGGAGGCGATGTCAGTGGGCACACCGGTGATCGCCTCGGCGGCGGGCGGGCCGGTGAACATCATCGAAGATTGCCTGTCGGGCATTCTGACCCGGCCGGGCGATGCGCAGTCGCTGGCCCGTGCGATCATCCGGTTGCTGGATGACCCGGATCGCGCCCGCACCCTTGGTCAAGCCGGGAAGGCGCGGCAGGGGGCCGAGTTTTCTGTGGCCCGTTTTCGCACCAACCTCAGCGCGATCTACGACCGCACCCTGCGGACCCGCAACAGCGCCTGATCGCGTGCCGCCCCGGCCATCCGCGCAGCAAGGATCGGCACGGTGTGTTCGGCCTGAATATGGGCGCGGGCGTTTTGCCCGATGGACTGGCGCAGCGCCGCATCTTGCAACAGGCGGGCAAAGGCGGCCCCAAGCGCCACATCGTCATCGATCGGCACCAGAAGCCCTGTTTCCCCGTGGCGGATGACGCGCGGCAGATCACCCGCCCGCGCCGCAACCACGGCCCGCGCCATGGCCATCCCTTCCAGACAGGTCAGCGGCAGGCTTTCCTTGCGCGACGGCACGGCGATCACGTCACTGGCCGCGATCCATGGCGCGGTCGCGGTGACAAAGCCGGTGAATTGTACGCGCGCGGCAATGCCCAAGGCGTCGGCCAAGGCGCGCAGACTGGCCTCCTCGGGGCCTGTGCCGGTGATGATGCCCCGCCATTGCCCGGACGGAGGCAAACTGGCGAGGGCGCGCAGGAACAGGTCTTGCCCCTTGCCATGATGCAACCGCCCCAGAACGGTAAAGATCACAGCGCCGGGGTCCAGCCCCAGTTCGGCCCTCGCTGCGCCGCGATCCGCCAGATCGGGCAAGGGCACCGCATTGGGCAGCATCTGCGTGGTGCGCGCGCCTGCGGCCTGCACCTCGTCCAGCGTAGCCTGCGATCCGGTCAGCACCAGATCGGCACGCCGCATCAGGCTTCGATCCAACGCCTCGAAAGTGCGGTAAAGCGGGCTGTGCGTCGCCCCAAGCCAGCCGTGGATGTGGCAGATCCACCGGACCGGGGCAAAGGGGCGCACCATCGCGGCCATCAGGTTGGCCCGCATGTCATGGGTGTGCATCACGTCAATTCCGTCTTCTGCCATGGCCTTTGCCATGCGCCGCGCGACCCAAGGGGCCGCCTTCAGGCCCCGCCACGGAATCAGGCGCAACCGAACCTTGCCATTGGCCGACAGCCGCGCCTGCAGCGCCGGGTCGGGGGCATGGCTAAGGAAATAGATAACCACCTCGGTCCCGTCTTGCGCGGCCAAGTAGGGCATCAACCCCTCCAGCATCGACTCGATCCCGCCCACCTGCCCGTAGTTGCTTTTGACATGGGCAATACGGATCATGTGCGGTGCAGCCTGTGCCATGCCACAGCGCAGATCAGGCCGCCTGCCGTGACCCGCATCGCCAGAACGGCCAAAGCCGCGCCCAACGGCCCATAGAGCGGGATGAGCAGAGCCCCGGCCGCCAGAATGGCAAGGGCCTGAACGGCCGTGATGGCAAGGGTCGCGCGCGGCAGGGTCATGACCACAAGCGACAGGGCCACGGGAACGATGCCCACCCACAGCATGACCGCCGCAAACAGAACCCGCAGGGCAGGGGCCGCCTCGACGAAAGCCGGGCCGATGGTCAGGCGGATCAGGGGTTCGGCAAACAGCGCCACGGCCACAGCCGCCGCCAGTGCCACCGGCACGGTCAGCCGCAAAAGCCCCTTCCAAAAAGCCAGAAGCTGACCCTTGCCCTCCAGATCCGCGATGCGCGGCTGCAAGGCATGGGTGGCAAACCCGGCGATCATTTCGGGCACCAGCAGCAGCGGCAACAAGGCGCCATACAGCCCCGCCTCGGCCGGGCCGCGCAAGGCCGTCAGCAAAAAGATATCCAGCCGCTCAACCACGGCGGCCAACAGCATGGCAAGCCCGATCCAGCGGCCATAGCGCCATGTCACCGCCATGTCCGGCAGCGACAGACGCAACAGGCGCATCCGTTCGCGCCCCGAAAGGAACACGCCAAAAACCAGACTGGCCGCCGTGGCCCCGGCATAGGCTGCCAGAAAGCCTGCAGCCGTCAGCGGCATGGAAAGGGTGATCGCGGCAAGCCCGCCGATCCGCGCGGCCTGAAGTGTCGCTTCCAGCGTCAGGAACCGGCCAAAACGTTCCCGCGATTGCTGATCGCTGAGATAACCGCGAAAGGCCAGTTCCAGCGCCGCCGCAACCCCGGCAAGGCGCACGGCCGGGGCCGACGCCGGGTCTTTCAGCACCCAAGTCGCAATCGCGCCCGCCCCGGCAAGGGCACCCAGCAGGACCAGCAGCGCCAGACCCAGACGAATGTGCTGTGCCCCCCGCCAGACTGCCGCCTGCGCCAAGGGGTCGGTCAACCCCGGCACACGGCGCACCACGTCAAGGTCAAGCGGGTCTGACAGGGCGGTGGTGAACAGCTTGACCCCGGCCAAGAGCAGCGCAAGAACGCCGGCTTGCGCCACGCCGTCTGGGGCCTGACCGATCTGGCGATAGGCCCAGATCATGGCCACAAACCAGCACCCAAGCAGCCCGATCCGCACAAGGGTGACGACCGCCGTGCGCCGCAACAGGGGCGCAAGGCCCGCCGCAGGCGCGTTGCGCACGCCAAGATCGCCGGCCTCGCTCATGTATCGGCCACAGCCCCGGCGGCGGCCTTTCGGCGCGCGCGCACCAGCCGGATCACGCCCGGTGGCAGGGCCGCAAAGACCAACCGCGCCACGGCGCGGGGCCGCAACAGGATAGCGGGAACACGGCGGATTACGGCCATGGCTTTGCGCATTGCCGGGCCAAATCCGCTGCCCAATCGCGCCATGTGCAGGGTATCCAGCGCCTGCTGGGCCACGGCAACGCGTGCTTCTTGCGCGCGGGGGGCCAGATGGCGCGCCTGCGGCCAGCCAAAGGCCTCATCCAGACCACGCATATGGTCGTCAAACATCTTGCCATCGGCATAAAGCTCGAACGACAGGCTGGTTTCCCGCACACGGTAACGCACCAATGGGTCCGCCAGAAACAGGACATCCCCCGCAAGGCACAGCTTCAGGAACAGCCATGTGTCCGAGATCATGCCCCATGTCTCGTCCATCGCGCCAAGTGCCTTGACCGGGGCACTGCGCGAGATCACGCAGGAATAGCAGAACCCTTCGGTAAAGCAGCGGATAAAGGCATCATCCCCGCGGCTGACGGCAGGCCACTGGCCGGAAAAGCGGCCCGTCTCATGCCCATCATCATCGATCCAGATGGCATTGCCATGCAGCATCGACGCCTGTGGGTGCGCCTCCAGTGCCGCCACGGCACGGGCGATAAAGCGCGGGTCCAACTCGTCATCCGCGCCCAGCACCATCATGTAGCGCCCTTTGGCCGCAGCGATGCCACGGGTGACATTTCCGGCAAAGCCCACGTTCACATCCGCGCGCACATAGGTCAGGCGCGAGTCGTCATAGGCGGCCATCAGACTGGGCGTTGTGTCGGTCGACGCATTGTCGAACACCAGCACCTCGATATCGGTAAAGGTCTGGGCAAGTGCCGAGTCGACGGCAAGGCCAAGCCAGCGTGCGGCGTTGTAAGTTGGAATGATGATGGAAACGGCAGGGTCACTCATCTTGGTCGTCCTGCAGGGGCCGGGTGCCTTTGGGTAGACACAAGCCGTCACCGCCAAAAGGCCAGACTGGCAATGGCAAGGCTTGGCCGTCATGATGGCGGGGAAGTAAAGCTGTGGAAAGTGCGGAATGCGGTCCAAGGTGGTAAAGCTTGTTGATCTGGCGCTGTCGCGCTTGCCGGGCGCAGTGGCACCGGGCCTTGTGGTGCTGGGGTTTCACGGCGTGTGGCGTGACATGGCCGTTGCGGGGCAGGGTGTGGTGGACCCCTATCAACCCCTGACACTGGCTGATCTGGATCAGTTGATTGACGAGTTGAAGCGCATGGGTCTTGGCTTTGTCACCGCGCGCGATGGGGCGCGGCAAGGGCCGGTGGTTTGGCTGACCTTTGACGATGGCTATGCCAACAACCTTGCCGTCCTGCCGATCCTGCGCCGCCATGGCGTGCCGGCCACCTTTTTCATCACCAGCGGCAACGTGCTGTCGGGCGAGGCATTCTGGTGGGATGTGCTGCACCGCGAAGGCACCCGGCGCGGTCAGGCCCCTTCCGCCCTTGCCACATGGCGCGAGACGCTGAAGGCCTTGCCGCCGGAGGGCATCCGTCAGGCCCTGATCGCGGCCTTTGGCGAAACCATCTTTCGGCCCGTGTCCGATGATGACCGGCCGATGACGCCGCAGGAACTGTCGGCCTTTGCCGCCGATCCTTTGGTGGAAATCGGCAATCACACCCAAAACCATGCCATCCTTCCGGTGCTGGATGCCGCGGGTCAGCGGGCCGAAATTGCCGCGGCGCAGGATGGTCTGGCGAAGCTGACCGGCGCGCGCCCAAAGGTGATCGCCTATCCCAACGGCGGGGCGACGGCACAGACAGCCGCGATTGCCGCCAGCCTTGGGCTGCAGACCGGCGTCACCTGCCTGCCACACCGCAACCAATTGCAGGACATGGACAGCGCGGCCGCGCGCCTGTCCATCGGGCGTTTCATGGGGGCGCGGCATGGCGTTCTGGCACGCGAGATGCGTCTTGCCCTTGCGCCCGCCGGTGTCGCCCAACGGCGCGCCACCACGCAGCGGCGCGCACTTTTCAACCTTTAGCATGTCGCGACGACTTAAGTGCCCTGCTGGGCAAAGGAAGCCACCCGGCGCAACTGCGTAAACGGCGCGACAAGGCGCGGATGCAGCCGCGTGATCGACGCAGGCTCACGCACGAATAGGTGCAGGTTGTCACGATACCAATCGACAATCCCATACAGGTCTTCGGCCAGTTTGCGCTGAGGTGTCCAGCCCAAGGCACTGATCTGGTGCCCGGTCACGCCATAACGGCTGTCGTTGTGCGGCCGGTCCGGGCCATTGGTGACAAAGTCCTCGCGCTTGCGGCCCAAGGCAGTGCAGACCAGATCAACCACCTCTGACACGCTGAACTCACGCATTGCGGGCACATTGTAGACCGCGCCGTTTTCGCCCTTTTCTAGGACCGTCATCATGGCGCGGCAGAAATCCTGAACATGCAGAAAGGGCCGCATCGCCGTTCCCTTGCCATGAATCTGGAAGGTGCCGCCGGTCAGCCCGTCCACGATCAGCTTGGGGATCAGCTTTTCGGGAAACTGCCGTTCGCCATAGATGTTGTTCGCCCGCGTCACGCGGGTGGCCAGGCCATAAGACTGGGCATAGCATTTCACGAACATCTCGGCTGCCGCCTTGCTGGCGGAATAGGGGTTGGTCGGGTTCAGGGCCGAATGTTCGGTGGCATCGCCATCACGGCAATCGCCATAGACCTCGTCTGTGCTGACATGGACGAACATGCCGACACCGCAGGTGACCGATGCCTGCAGCAATGACACCGTGCCGTCGACGTTGCTGCGCAGGAACGGGCGCACATCGCGGTAGGAATTGTCCACATGCGATTCCGCCGCGGCATGAATCACGATATCGGTGCCACGCAGCAAACGCTCCATCGCGCGCCGGTTGGTGATCGATGTCTGGATAAAGCGCACGTTGGGCCGACGCAGGGCTTGGGAAAGATACTCACGGCGTGCCGCATAGCTCATGCGGTCGATGATTATGAATTCACTGTTGGGATAGGCTTGAACCAAAAAATCCGTCAGGTGAGAGGCGATGAAGCCCGCCCCACCCGTGATCACGATCTTGGACACGTCTAGAACTCCCCAAAATTGCTGCGGGGCCTGTACCCAATGTCTGCTCTGACACCTCTGCCGAACCAGAATCCGGCACGAAAAAACTCTTTTTGTTATTCGTTTCGCATGCGGTTTGCGGCGAAAAAACCGACCACCACACGCGTCGAGACATGAACCAATCACCGATCACGCATACTTTACGTCATGTGAACATACTAACGTCTGGCCTCTCGACCGCAAAGAAAATATGATTGTGCCTTGCTGACAAGTCAGGAAACCCGGACCGATTTGTTGCGGCGGCGCAGCATTTTTCAACCTGAGGGTGATTTTTTCTGTCTCATCGCCGCCGCTGCGTGTGACTCTGCGTCAGGCAGACAGAAAAACGCGAACCGTTTCCTCAAACTCGCGGGGTTTTTCGGCGTGCAGCCAGTGCCCTGTTCCGGGAATCTTGGCGAACCTTGCATGGCTGAACAAGGCTTTGATCGCGGGGCGATGCTCGGGCAGCACATAGTGACTGTCGGCCCCGGTCAAGAACAGTGTTGGCCCGTCAAAGACGCCTTCGGTTCCCGGCCAGCCCACGATCTTTGGCATCTCGGCCAGCAGCACTTCAAGGTTCAGCCGCCAGCGGGGCGGCGTGCTTTTCAGGTCCAGTGATTGCAGGAAGAACGCGCGCAACGATGCCTCGGGCACGGTTGCGGTCAGACGACGGTCCGCCGCGCCCCGCGTGGTCAGGCCGTCCAGATCCAGCGCCTGCATGGCGTGGACGTGGCGCGACTGGTCATGCTGATAGGCGACGGGCGCAATATCGGCCACCACCAAACGGCGCAAAAGATGCGGCTGGGTCAGGGCCAGTTGCATCGCGGCCTTGCCCCCCATCGAATGGCCCAGCAGATCAACCGGGCGGCCAAGGCCCGCGATCACCTCGGCCAGATCGGCTGCCATATCCGGATAGCTGTGCGAGGGAAGCCACGGGCTGTCACCGTGGTTGCGCATATCGACCGCCACCACATCGCGCACATCTGCCAGGCGCCGCGCGATGACGCCCCAGTTGCGCGCGCTGCCGTACAGGCCATGCGCAATGACCAGCGGCGGGGCATCAGACGGGGTCGCGGCGGCATGATGGATCGTGGCAAGCATGTCACCCCTTTAACCCCAGTTTGCGCGGCGTTCCAGACGGGTTGAGCATTCGGGCCGGGCGACTTACCCTTGGCGAAAAGGATATAGGGATGAGCGCAGTTACAATTCAGCAGATGGCCGAACGCGTTGCATCCTTGATGGAGGAACGCCTTGGCGTGCGCGGCAAGGGGCTGTCGGCCAAGATGCGGCGCGGCGGGCGGTTGTTGCCGCGCAAAGTGCGGGCTGCGGCGACCGAACTTGCCGATCTGGCGGACAAGGCCGCGAACCCCAAACTTCTGGTCCAGATTGATCAGGCCCGAGTGGCGGCCTGTTATGATATTTGTGTCAAGCACCTCTCGGGTCTGAACCGCAGCGCACGGTTGATGGGCTATATCGTGGGTGTCGCGGCGACGCTTGCGCTTGGCCTGCTGATCCTAGGGATTGGCCTTGTCGTCGTGCAGCGGATGCGCGGGCAGCTTTGACCGCCGCCCTGGCGTCAGCGGATGCAGGAACAAAGCCGACCGCAGCACGACCGTGACTGTGACAAAGGCCACATACAGCAGCAGATACCACGACCCCAGCTTGGCAAAGCTGACCATCTGCCCCGGCACTTGGCCAGAGTAAAGCCAAGTGCCGGTGGCGGTGCCGACATTTTCTGCCACCCACAGCGCCAAGAACGACAGAAAGGCCGCAACCGGCAGGGGCATCCACCAGTCGCGCGCATCTGCCTGGGCCGAGATGCGAAACCAGATACGCGTGCGCGCAAACAGCACAATGGTGGCCGCGAACAGCACCAGCCGGATATCGGGCACAAAGTGATGGGCAAAGAAGTTGACGTAAATCGCCACGGCCAGCAGGGCCGTCATCCAGAAGGGGGGATAGGGCGCAAAGCGCATGTCAAAGATGCGGATCACGCGCGCCATGTAGCTCCCGACCGAGGCATACATAAAACCTGAAAACAGCGGCACGCCCATGATCATGAAGATCCCCGCCTCGGGATAGGCCCAAGACCCGGCAGCCACCTTGAACCATTCCATCGCCGTGCCGGTCAGGTGAAACAGCAAGATCACGCGGGCTTCTTCCCACGTCTCCAGCCGCATCCACAGAAACAGGGCCTGTGTGGCAACGGCGAACACGAACAGCGCGTCATAGCGCTGCAGGGACCAATCCGGCTGCCACACCAGTTTCGTGCCGATGATCGCCAGCAACAGCAACCCGCCAAACAGGCAGGCCCAACCTTGCTTGAGCACGAACATCACGAATTCGGCCAGCACAAAGGGAAGCCTTGCGCGGGTCCAGTCGCCTAAGCGGCGTTCGAGGGAGCGGGTGTTTGCCTTCATGTCAGTGATCTGACCGGGCAGGCGGTGTGGCGTCAAGCTAGCGATCACGGTCAGCGCGGTTCAGGAAAGTGAACGCTGCCTTGGAAGGGGGGACGCAAGGGGGGCGTGTCTTTGCAGCCCCATGAAACCGCTTTGATATCACGAGATGTTTTCAGGGCTTGGCGTTCTTTTGCCACCTGTCCTGCGCCTTCCTTTCGTCTCGGCGCGTGGTTTTGTCGGGGGCATTCGCCGGGTGGAGCGAAGTAGGCTTGGTGGCCGGTAAGGACCAGACCAGTAGGAAAATACACAGGAGAAGCGGGACTCTATGGCGCCTTATCTGCTTGCTCTACTAAAGCGCTAGGACGAAAAGATTCTGAGGTACGTCAATCATTTATGGCCTGATTATCCCGTTATCGGCACTTTTTCAACAAAGAATCATTGATTTGAGGTACGTACCTCTATCATGGTGACCCTGCGCAAAGGCGCTTTTTTCAGGGAGGAGTTCAAATGAAGCGTGTAATTGGAACTGTGGCGCTAGTCGTGGCGTCATGCGCGGCGCTGTCGGCAAATGCACTTGATCGCAAGGCCGTCCTCGACCTAGCGACGGCCCAGGTCATGGCCGAAGCCTGCCTTGCCCACCAAGTTGCGACAAAGTATCAGCCCATCAACGTGGTCATCGTTGATGATGGCGGAAACACGATCCTGGTGAACCGTCAAGACGGGGCCTGCAAAGCCTGCGAGGCGATTGCCACCAGCAAGGCCAGGACGGCAGCGCTGTTCAACAACACGACGCGCAACTTTGAAACGCTGTCCTATGGCCCGGCCAAGGATGGTGTTGCCGCTGATCTTCCGGGTATCGCGCTGGTCCCCGGGCTGATCGCGTTCCCGGGCGGTCTACCGATCATCGCAGGCGGCGTTCCGATCGGTGGTATCGGCGTCAGCGGCGCCAGTGGCGATGAAGACGAGCAATGCGCCCAGGCGGCCATTGATGCTGCAGCCGATCTGCTGAAGTGAGTGAAGCCGCCCCTGTCAGGCAGCAGAGTTTGGCAGGGGGCGGTAGAAAGAGCCTTGCTGGACACGGGTTTCCAATTCGCACAACGACGGCTCTAAGGGTCAAAACGACCAGAAGTGCCTAACCCCGCTGCCCCGTGCAGCCGGAATGAGCAACGTCAACAAGGGGGGCGGGTATAAAATCTTGGTATCTGAGTGCCGCGCAACCGCAGGTGCCGCATCTCTGAAATGTGCGACTGATTTTTCCACAAAGGAGTAGGGTGCGCGTAAGCGCACCCTTCGCTGTTCAAGGGCTCGGGTCGCCCGTGAAGCGGTGGCGATATGCCAGTGCCCGGTTCGAAAATGCAGGAGTCGCCCGGCGCCTTACAGACCCGGATAGATCGGGAACTTTTCGCAAAGCGCCTCGACTTTAGCCCGTACAGCGGCTTCAACTTCGCCGTTGCCCTCCTCACCATTGGCGGCAAGGCCATCGACCACTTCGGTGATCCACTGGCCGATCAGGCGGAACTCGGCCTCGCCAAAGCCGCGCGTCGTGCCTGCGGGGGTGCCAAGGCGCACGCCGCTGGTGATCGTCGGCTTTTCGGTATCAAACGGGATGCCGTTCTTGTTGCAAGTGATGTGGGCGCGGCCGAGGGCTTTCTCGGTCGCATTGCCCTTCACACCCTTGGGGCGCAGGTCCACCAGCATCAGATGCGTGTCGGTGCCGCCGGTGACGATGTCGAGGCCGCCCTTCATCAACTCATCCGCAAGCGCCTGCGCATTCTTGATGACCTGGGCCTGATAGGTCTTGAATGACGGGTCCAGCGCCTCGCCAAAGGCGACGGCCTTGGCCGCGATCACATGCATCAGCGGGCCACCCTGAATACCCGGGAAGATGGCCGAGTTGAATTTCTTGGCCAGAGCCTCGTCATTGGTCAGGATCATGCCGCCGCGCGGGCCGCGCAGGGTCTTGTGCGTGGTCGTGGTGGCCACATGGGCATAGGGGAAGGGGCTGGGATATAGGCCTGCCGCCACCAGACCGGCAAAATGCGCCATGTCGACCAGCAGATAGGCCCCGACCGAGTCGGCGATTTCGCGCATGCGGGCAAAGTCGATGACGCGCGGAATGGCCGAGCCACCGGCGATGATCATCTTGGGCTTGTGCTCGGTCGCAAGGGCGTGCACCTGATCATAGTCCAGCAGCAGGTCCTGCTTGCGCACCCCGTATTGCACCGCCTTGAACCACTTGCCCGACTGGTTGGGGGCCGCCCCGTGCGTCAGGTGACCGCCGGCATCCAGCGACATGCCCAGAATCGTATCGCCGGGCTGCAGCAGCGCCTGAAACACGCCCTGATTGGCCTGCGAGCCCGAATTTGGCTGCACGTTGGCATAGCTGCAGCCAAACAACTGGCATGCGCGCTGAATCGCCAGATCTTCGGCGATGTCCACAAACTGGCAGCCGCCGTAATACCGCTTGCCAGGGTATCCTTCGGCATATTTGTTCGTCATCACCGAGCCTTGCGCCTCCATCACGGCGCGGCTGACGATGTTCTCGCTGGCGATCAGTTCAATCTCGTGCCGCTGGCGGCCAAGTTCCTGCGTCATTGCGGCAAACAATTCGGGATCGCGCGAAGACAGGGTCTCGGTGAAAAATCCGTTGTCGCGGTGGGGGGCGTTCATGGGCGTCTCCTGCGAAAGGGCCGGGTTCCGGGCATGAGGCCCATTTAGAACAACCGACCCCCTTGGGAAAGGCAAGAAAACGACGCATGCCGGGGCCAGCGCGAAATTTTGTGTCGGAACGGAACCCAACCGGGGCAGCGGGGGTTGAGTTTGCGCTGAACGGCGGTCATGACTGGCGGTCAGAGGGGCCAGAGGGAGTGGGCGACCGTGTCGAGCGACCGCATCGCATTTCGCGCCAGCCCCGCACCCGCCGCGCAGGACGCGCTGGTTGCCTTGACCGCGCGCTATGGCCAGACCGATCTGGACGATGCTGAAATTGTCGTGGCCCTTGGCGGCGACGGCTTCATGCTGCACACCTTGCACGAAACTGAAGATATGGATCTGCCCGTCTATGGCATGAACTGCGGCACGGTCGGCTTCATGATGAACGCCTTTGACCATGACAATCTGCCGGATCGACTGTCTGCCGCCGAAGAAACCGTGATCAACCCGCTGGAAATGTTGGCCACCACAAAAGACGGCCAATTGATCCGCGCGCTTGCGATCAACGAGGTGTCCTTGCTGCGCGCAGGCCCGCAGGCGGCCAAGCTGGCGATCTATGTCGACGGCAAGCTGCGGCTGGAGGAACTGGTTTGTGACGGCGCGCTTTTGTGCACCCCGGCAGGGTCAACGGCATACAACTATTCGGCCCACGGACCGATCCTTCCCATGGGGTCGGATGTGCTGGCCCTGACGGCGGTTGCAGCCTTTCGCCCGCGCCGCTGGCGGGGCGCGCTGCTGGCCAAGACAGCCACCGTGCGGCTTGAGGTGCGTGACCCCGAAAAACGCCCCGTGATGGCCGATGCCGACAGCCGGTCGGTGCAGAACGTGCTGTCTGTAGAAATCCGGTCAGAACCCGCCGTGCGCCACCGCATTCTGTTCGACCCCGGCCATGGTCTGGAAGAGCGGCTGATCGCAGAGCAGTTCGCCTGACCGCTCAGGCCTTGCTGCCCCAGCTTTCCAGCTTGCGATAGATCGTGGATGGCGACAGGTCCAGCACACGTGAGGCTTTGGTCACCGACCCGCCATGGCGCGCGATGGTTTCCTCAATCACCAGCCGCTCCACCTCGGCCATCGAGCGGCCGATCAGCCCCTCCAGCTTGAGCGGGGCCGATGCGACCGGCACGGCGGCTGCGGCCGGGGCTGCGGGGTCACCCAGCACGTCGGGCAGCATGGAAAGCTCCACCCGCCCCCCGTCATGCAACACGACCACGTTGCGCATTACGTTCAACAATTGCCGCACATTGCCCGGCCATGGCAGGCTGCGGAACAGATTGCAGACATCTGCAGACAAGCCATCAAACTGCCGCCCCTCTTCGCGGGCGAAACGGTGCAGGGCGGCTTGGGCAATCTCGATCACGTCATCGCCACGGTCGCGCAGCGGTGGCATGTGCACAGGCACGACGAAAAGCCGATAATAAAGGTCCTCACGGAACTCGCCCCGCCGGACGGCATCAAGGGGGTCGCGGTTGGTGGCGCAGACGATGCGCACATTGACCTTGCGCGGGCGTGTCGCCCCCACAGGCTGCACGGTCGAGGTTTGCAGGAACCGCAGCAGTTTGGTCTGCAAGGCGGGGGCCATTTCGCAAATCTCGTCCAGAAACAGCGTGCCACCATCGGCGGCCGCAGCGGCCCCCGGTTTGTCGGAAATTGCGCCGGTGAAACTGCCCTTGATATGGCCGAACACCTCGGATTCCAGCAAGTCTTGTGGAATGGCCCCGCAGTTGAGGGCGATGAACGGTCCGCCATGGCGTGGGCTGTTGGCGTGAATGGCTAGGGCGCACAATTCTTTGCCGGTGCCGCTTTCCCCGGTGATGAACACGGTGGCCATGGAGGGCGCCACTGACCGGATCTTGGCATGCACCCGCGACATCGCCGCGGACGAGCCGATGAAGATTTCCTGCGCCTGCCCGGCGCTTTCCGCCAGTTCCGCATTGCGTGGGGCTGCAACCGATGTGCGCGCCGGGCGCTGACCGGCAGGGGGGGCCCCGGCATTTTCGACTGCGCTCAGGAACCGCGCCTCGTCAAATGGCTTGACCAGAAAATCATGGGCACCGGCCCGCATCGCCTCGACCGCCTTGTTGATCGAGGCATTGGCCGTGATGACGATGATATGCGTTCCCGGCCGCAGGGACAGCATGTCCTGCATCACCAAAAGCCCGTCCCGGTCGGGCAGCATCAGATCCAAAAGAACGATGCGGGCGCCCGACTCCTGAAAGGCACGCATCCCTTCGGCGGCGGTCGCTGCGGTGCGCACCTCGTGCCCGGCGGTGGTCAGAACCGACCGGTAGACCATCTGAAGGGACGGCGTGTCCTCGATCAGCAGCAGGGGGGCGGGTTTTGCAACGGCGGCCATGGTCAGGTCTGCCTTTTGGTGGCCAGTTGCAGGCGGGCCTCTGCGATAAAGTCGCGCAACAGGACAAGGTCGCGCATCACCGCGTCATTCAGCAGTTCCGCCTTGCCCGCATCTGCCGCATGCGCCGCATGGTTCAGCATCCGCAGGCGGCGATACAAGGCATTGGCGCCGACCGACCCGGCAAGCGCCAGCAAAACATGGGTCCGGCTGCGCACCGCCGCCCAGTCGCGCGCGGCAATCGCGTCAGGCAGCCCATTTTCCTGCATGCGCAGGTCTTCGGTCAGTTGGGCCAGCATTTCGGGGGCGATGTCAGGCCCTGCCAGTTCCAGAAGCCCGACAAAGGTGGTCTGATCGACCAGCCCATTGTCTGGCGGAAACAGTTCGCGCATCAGACGTTCGGCCCGTTGGATCAGCGGGCGTGCCGCATCGGGCAGGTCAAGCTTGGACAGCATCGACAGGCACGCAGCCAACGATTGCGCGGCCCCCGCATTGGGCGCGCGATCCGGCGTCAGCCGTGCATCGTCATGGGGGCCATGGTCTGCCATGGCACAAGCCTATCGTGGGGGGCGGCGAAGTCCAGCCCCCCAGATCAACCATGGCGGGCACAATGCTAGGGTTTCGCCAACCCAAGGCTTTGCAACGCTACGGTGATTTCGTCCAGAATGGCGGGGTCATCAATGGTGGCTGGCATCTTCCATGTCTGGCCGTCGGCGATCTTGACCATGGTGGCGCGCAGGATCTTGCCTGACCGCGTTTTCGGCAACCTGTCCACCACCACCGCGCGCTTGAAATCGGCCACCGGGCCAATCCTGTCGCGCATCAGGGCCACGCATTCCTTGACAACATCAGCATGGGCGCGGTTCGTGCCCTTGTTCAGGCACAAGAACCCCAGTGGCGATTGCCCCTTCAGATCATCGGCCACGCCGATCACCGCGCATTCGGCCACGTCGCGGTGCGAGGCGAGAACCTCTTCCATCGCGCCCGTGCTCAGCCTGTGGCCCGCCACGTTGATCACGTCATCGGTGCGCGCCATGATGTAAAGATAGCCGTCGCCATCGACATAGCCTGCATCGCCCGTCTCATAATATCCGGGGAAATGGGTCAGATAGCTTTTGCGGAAGCGCTCTTCCGCGTTCCATAGCGTGGGCAAGGTGCCGGGGGGCAGGGGCAGCTTGATGGCGATGGCCCCCAAGGTGCCCGACGAGACCTGATGCCCGCCTTCATCCAGTACCTGCACGTCAAAACCGGGCATGGCGACTGAAGGGCTGCCGATCTTGACCGGCAGCGCCTCGATCCCCAAGGGGTTGGCGGCAATGGCATAGCCTGTTTCGGTCTGCCACCAATGGTCCACCACCGGCACCTTCAGGTGCCGCTGCGCCCACAGAATGGTATCGGGGTCGGCCCTTTCGCCCGCCAGATACAGCGCCTTCAGCCCTGACAGATCATAGTCTGCCACCAGCTTGCCTTCGGGATCGTCACGCTTGATCGCGCGCAGGGCGGTGGGGGCGGTGAAAAAGCTTTTGACCCTGTGTTCCTGCATCACCCGCCAGAAGGCACCGGCATCGGGCGTGCCGACAGGCTTGCCCTCATAGACAATCGTTGTGCAGCCAGCAATCAGCGGGCCATAGCAGATATAGCTGTGACCCACGACCCAACCTACATCGGACGCGGCCCAGAACACATCGCCAGGGCCGCAGTCATAGATCGCGCGCATGGTCCAGTTCAACGCCACCAGATGCCCGCCTGTGGGGCGGACCACACCTTTGGGCGCCCCCGTGGTGCCAGATGTATACAGGATATAGGCCGGGTGATTGCCCTCGACCGGCAGGCAATCGGCGGGTTCGGCCCCGAACTGAAAGCCATGCCAGTCATGGTCGCGCCCTTCGACCAGCTTTGCCACTTCCTGTTCGCGCTGAAAGATCACGCAGAAATCGGGCTTGTGGGTGGCCATGTCGATGGCCCCGTCCAACAGTGGCTTGTAATGCACCACGCGTGACGGCTCTATCCCACAGCTTGCCGCGATGATCGCCTTTGGCGTGCAGTCATCGATGCGGACGGCAAGTTCGGCCGCCGCAAAGCCGCCGAAGACCACCGAATGAATGGCCCCGATCCGCGCGCAGGCCAGCATCGCCTCCAGCGCCTCCGGCACCATCGGCATATAGATGATGACGCGGTCGCCTTTGGCGATGCCCTTGGCCTGCAGTGCCCCGGCCAGCCGCGCCACGCGGTCCTGCAACTCGGCATAGGTGATAACGTGCTTGGTGCCCGTCACCGGGCTGTCGTGGATGATGGCAGGCTGCGCGCCACGCCCGGCCAGCACATGGCGGTCCACCGCGTTCCAGCAGGTGTTGACCATGCTATCGGTGAACCATTCATACAGGGGGGCACGGTCGTCGTTCAGCCCGCGCGTTGGCTTGCGGTCCCAGTCGATGGTGCCGGCGGCGTCCAGCCAGAACCCGTCAGGATCGGCCTTCCACTTTGCATAGATATCCGCATAACCCATATCCGCCGCGCCTCCTCCATACGCTTGCGCGCTGTGTTACGGCATTGCGACGGCAGCAATCAACGCTGTTACCGGTCACAGTGGCCGGGTGCGACCAAATGTTTGCAGATTTTCGCAAGGCTGGGGTGCAAATTTTTGCAAATCGCGCCGATCCGGATGAAAACAAGCGAAGCGCCCCACACTTTGCAAAGTTTGGCTGACGGATTGTCCGCCATTTGCGAAGTGCGGGCCGCAGATTCGCGGGCCTAGCCGTAGTGCGCCACCGGCGTGCCCGCGATGGCCGACATGTTCAGCAACCCCCGCGCGGTGATCGACGGTGTCACCACATGCGCCTTGTTGCCCATGCCCATCAGGATCGGGCCGACTTCCAGCCCGCCCGCCTTCATCTTAAGAATGTTTCGCACCCCTGATGCGGCATCGGCACTTGCAAACACCAGCACATTTGCCGCCCCCTGATAGCGTGCATGGGGCAGCAAACGGTCGCGGATCGCCTGATCCAGCGCCGCATCCACATTCATCTCGCCCTCATAGCTGAAATCGGGCTCGCGCGCGTCGAGGTGTTCCAACGCCTGCCGCATCCGCAGCGCATTGGGGTTGTCCATGTTGCCGAACTGGCTTTGCGTGCACAGCGCAATCTTGGGCGTCAGGCCAAAGCGGCGCACATGCCGGGCGGCCCCGATGACGGTTTCCATGATCTGCTGCGGCGTGGGTTCGGCATGCACATGCGTGTCGGCAATGAACAGCGGGCCATCTTCCAGAATCATCAGCGACAAGGCCGCCACCGGGTGTAACCCGTCGCGCGCCAGCACCTGCCGGACATAGCCGAGATGCCACAGATACTGGCCAAAGGTACCGCAGATCATGCTGTCGGCCTCATCGCGGTGCACCATCACGGCGGCAATCGCGGTTGTGTTGGTCCGCATTACCGCGCGGGCGATGTCGGGTGTGACTCCACGGCGCGACATCAACTCGTGATAGGTGCCCCAATAGTCGCGGTAGCGCGGGTCATTTTCCGGGTTCACGATCATGAAGTCGCGCCCCGGGCGAATCGGCAGGCCCGCCCGTTCGCACCGCGCCTCGACCACTTCGGGGCGACCGATCAGGATAGGCAGGTCGGTGGTTTCCTCCAGCATGGCATTGGCGGCCCGCAGCACACGCTCATCCTCGCCTTCGGCAAACACAATCCGGCGGCTGGCGAGTTTGCTCGCCTCGAACACCGGGCGCATCAGCAGCGCCGATTTGAACACCGACCCGTCCAGTTGCCGCTTGTAGGCGTCCAGATCCACCAAAGGCCGCCGTGCCACCCCGGTTTCCATCGCGGCCTTGGCCACGGCACTGGCCACCACGCCAATCAAGCGGGGGTCAAACGGCTTGGGGATCAGGTAATCCGGCCCAAAACTCAGCGTCTCGCCCCGATAGGCGGCGGCGGCTTCGGCACTCGTGGTGGCCCGCGCAAGGGCCGCGATCCCCTCGATGCAGGCAATCTTCATCTCGTCGTTGATCGTGGTGGCCCCCACATCCAGCGCCCCGCGAAAGATGAAGGGAAAGCACAGCACGTTGTTGACCTGATTGGGAAAATCAGACCGCCCCGTCGCCATGATCGCATCCGGCGCCACGGCGCGCACCTGCTCGGGCAAGATTTCCGGCGTCGGGTTGGCCAATGCAAAGATGATCGGCTTGGCCGCCATCTTGCCCACCATCTCGGGCGTCAGAACGCCCGGCCCCGACAGGCCCAGAAACAGATCGGCCCCGTCCATCACATCGGCCAGTGTGGCCGCCACTGTGCCCTGCGCAAAGGCCGCCTTTTGCGGTGTCATCTGCGCCACGCGGCCCTGATAGACCAGCCCCTCCAGATCGCACAGCCAGACGTTCTCGCGCCGCACGCCCAGTTTGACCAGCATCTCGAGGCAGGCGATTCCCGCCGCCCCGCCGCCGGTGGACACCACCTTGATCTGGTCAAACGCCTTACCGGCGACGATCAGTGCATTGGTCGCCGCTGCGCCCACAACGATCGCCGTGCCATGCTGGTCATCATGAAAGACCGGAATGTTCATGCGGTCACGGCAATATTGTTCAACGATGAAACAATCCGGCGCCTTGATGTCCTCAAGGTTGATGGCGCCAAAGGTCGGCTCCAGCGCGCAGACGATCTCGGCCAGCCGCACAGGGTCCGGCTCATTCACCTCGATATCAAAACAGTCGATATTGGCGAACTTCTTGAACAGGACCGCCTTGCCCTCCATCACCGGCTTCGACGCCAAAGCCCCGATATTGCCAAGGCCCAAAACGGCCGTCCCGTTCGTCACCACCGCCACAAGGTTGCCCCGGCTGGTATAGCGGCTGGCGGTTGACGGGTCGGCCTTGATCTCCAGACAGGCCTCGGCCACCCCAGGTGAATAGGCGCGGCTCAGATCGCGCCCGTTGGCAAGCGGCTTGGTGGCGCGGATTTCCAGCTTTCCGGGCTTGGGAAACTCATGATAATCCAACGCCGCCTGACGGGCATTATCGTTGCGCGCTTCGTCCATGTCCACCTCCCGCAGATTTTGGTTTACCCTTAAACCATCTGTTGCCGCCCGCCAACCTGCCCTTTGCCTTCCTGCGGTCGCCGTGGCTTGCAAATCCGCCCCGCGCCCCACACCATGGCTGCAAAAGACGGAGGCACAGACCATGACCGAAACGCGCGCTGAAATCAGGTTGCCCACAACCGAACTGCGGGACGACCTGCCGTTCTTCACCAAGGTGCTGAACATGCGGCTCGACATGATCTATCCCGCCGACAACCCCGAGGTGGCTGTGCTCTCCGGCCATGGCCTGCGTCTGCGTCTGCAAAAAGGCGCAGCCGAAGCGCCCGGCACCCTGCGCATCCTGACAGATGCACCCGACAGCTTTGCCAATGGCGCCCGGGAACTTGTAGCCCCCAACGGCACAAGGATCGAGATTGACGACCTCAATCCACCCCTCGTGCTGCCTGCCACCGAACATGCCTTCGTCGTGCGCCGTCTGACCGATCAGGCCCCTTGGGTGATCGGTCGCGCCGGTATGCATTACCGCGACCTCGTCCCCTCCCGGCTAGGCGGCGCGATGATCGCCAGCCATATCCGCATCCCCGATGGCGGCCCGGTTCCCGACATGGTGCATTTTCACAAGGTCGGCTTTCAACTCATCTTCTGCATCAAGGGCTGGGTCGATGTGCTCTACGAAGATCAGGGCGGCCCGATTCGTCTCACGGCAGGCGATTGCTTCATCCAGCCCCCCGAAATCCGCCACCGCGTTCTGCAGGCCTCCGACGGGATCGAGGTCATCGAAATCGGTGTTCCCGCCGAACATGTGACCGAGATCGACCATACCATGGCCCTGCCCACCCCCGACCTGCGCCCCGACCGCGAATGGCAGGGTCAGCGCTTTGTCCATAACATCGGCGCAAAAGGCCAGTTCGCGCCCTTCCGCATCCCCGGATTTGCCGCACGCGACACCACCATCAACACCAATACCAAGGGCGTGGCCTCTGTCATGGTCGCCCGCCCCGATGGCATCGCCCCTTGGACACGCCACAGCGGCGACATCCTCTTCACCTTCGTGATGTCTGGTGCCATGACACTGGAGGGCGAGGGCAAGGAGCCTTACCGCCTGTCGCCCGGCGATGCCTTCGTGATCCCGCCGGGGCTGGCCACCCGCTACGCCGAGGCCACGCCTGACCTTGAACTGCTCGAAGTTTCACTGCCCGGCAATCCGGCCACGACCCTCGTCTGATCCTTCCCGTTCTGCAAATATCCTCGGGTGGGTCCGGGAGGGCAGACAGCCCTCCCGGTGCCGGCCACCCCGCGTCACGCTTGCACTTTGGGCCGTCCGGTCGCAATCTTCCCGACCATATGGTCAAAAACTCACAGGGCCCCCGATGAACTTGCTCGAAGCTGCTGCTGATGTGCGCCTGCGCGCCTATGCCCCTTATTCCCGGTTCAAGGTGGGCGCCGCGTTGCGGGCCACCTCGGGTGCTGTCCATGTCGGCTGCAATGTGGAAAACGTGGCCTATCCCGAAGGCACCTGCGCCGAGGCCGGGGCCATCGCTGCCATGATCGCCAGCGGCGACACCCGGATTGCCGAGGTTTTCGTGATTGCCGACAGCCCGGCCCCGGTGCCCCCTTGTGGTGGCTGCCGGCAAAAGATCGCCGAATTCGCCGACCTTGATGTCAAGGTCACGCTGTGCACCACCGAAGGGTTGCAAAAGGTGATGACGGTGGCCGAGCTTCTGCCCGGCCTGTTCACAGCCGCGCATATGGACCGCACCTGATGGACGCCCGGTCCATCATCGCCATGGTCCGCGACGGCACTGCACCCGCACCTGATCAACTGACGTGGTTTGCCCAAGGTCTGGCCTCCGGCGCCGTCACCGACGCACAGGCCGGGGCCTTTGCCATGGCAGTGCTGCTCAAGGGCTTGGGCGATGAGGGGCGCGTGGCGCTGACCCGGGCCATGCGCGATTCCGGCCATGTGCTGGCGTGGGATTTGCCGGGGCCGGTGCTGGACAAACACTCCACCGGCGGCATCGGTGATTGCATTTCGCTGCTGCTGGCCCCGGCTTTGGCCGCATGCGGCGCTTATGTCCCGATGATTTCGGGCCGGGGGCTGGGGCATACCGGCGGCACGCTGGACAAGCTTGAATCCATCCCCGGCTTTCGCACCGGCCTCAGCGAAGATCAGTTGCGCCGTCAGGTCACCGATATCCGCTGCGCCATCGTCGCCGCCAGTGCCGAGATCGCGCCCGCCGACAAGCGGCTTTATGCAATCCGCGATGTGACATCGACCGTGGAAAGCATCGACCTGATCACGGCCTCGATCCTGTCCAAGAAGCTGGCAGCGGGGCTTGAGGGGCTGGTGCTGGATGTCAAATGCGGTTCGGGCGCCTTCATGAAGACCTTGGCACAGGCCGAAGCCCTTGCCCGTGCCTTGGTCAGCACGGCGCAAGGGGCCGGCTGCATGACCTCCGCCCTGATCACCGATATGAGCCAGCCCTTGGCCACAGCGGCGGGCAATGCACTGGAGGTGATCGAGGTGATGGAAACCCTGACAGGCAGCTCGGTCAACACGGCGCTCTGGGATCTGACCGCCGCCCTTGGGGGCGAAGCACTGGCCCTTGGCGGGCTGGCCGCCGATGCGGCAGACGGCGCAGGGCGCATCGAGCAGGCCCTCGAATCGGGGTCTGCGGCGGAATGGTTCGGCCGCATGGTCGCGGCGCAGGGCGGTCCGGTTGATTTCGTCGAACGCTGGCCCGACAGGCTGCCTTCGGCGGCGGTGGTGCGCGAAGTGCCGGCGCTGGATGACGGCTTCATCGCGCGAGTCGATGCCGAAATCCTTGGCCATACCGTGGTGCGCCTTGGCGGCGGACGGCTGCGCGACGGCGACAAGATCAACCCGTCGGTCGGGCTGTCGGACCTGATCGGTCTGGGCGAAGAGATCGGGGCCGGGGTGCCGCTTGCCATGGTCCATGCCGCCACGGAAGACGCTGCCGAGGCCGCCGTGCGCGCAGTGCAATCGGCCTATGTCGTTGCCACATCGGCTCCGGACGAGCCGCCGCTTGTCTTGAAAAGGATCAGTTGATGACCCGCGTCTTTCTGATCGTCATGGATTCGGTGGGTTGTGGCGGCGCGCCCGATGCGGCGGCCTTTGGCGATGCGGGCAGCAACACGCTGGCCCATATCGCCGCCGCCTGTGCCGCAGGGCAGGCGGATCAGGGCCGCAGCGGGCCGCTCAGCCTGCCGAACCTGGATGCACTTGGCCTTGGCGCCGCGATCCGGCTGGCCTCTGGTGCCGCAACGCCCGGACTGTCCGCCACGCCGCAGGGCCTGTGGGGGGCCGCGACCGAGGTCAGCCGAGGCAAGGATACGCCCTCGGGTCACTGGGAACTGGCCGGGGTGCCAGTGCCATGGGACTGGACCTATTTTCCCACCACCACCCCGGCTTTCCCCGATGATCTGGTGGCCGAGGTTTGCCGCCTTGCCGGGACCGAGGGCATTCTTGGCAATTGCCACGCCTCTGGCCTGCCGATCATCGCCGCCCATTGTGCCGAACATCTGCGCACCGGCTGGCCCATCTGCTATACCTCGGCGGACAGCGTTTTTCAGATTGCCGCGCATGAACAGCATTTCGGGCTGGAGCGTCTGCTGAAGCTCTGCGCCGACCTTGCGCCCTTCCTGCATGCGCGCAAGGTGGGCCGCGTAATCGCGCGGCCCTTCGTCGGCACCTGTGACGATTTCCGGCGCACCGCCAACCGCCGCGACTATGCCATAGCCCCCCCGGCGCCGACCTTGCTGGATTGGGTGGCAGGCGCAGGGCGGGCCACGCATGGCATCGGCAAGATCGGCGACATCTTTTCGATGCAAGGCATCGGTTCCTTGCACAAAGGCAAATCGGACGCTGACCTTTTCGAACATCTGGTGCGCTTGGGCGATCAGGCAGAGGCCGGTTCCTTGACCTTTGCGAACTTTGTCGAGTTTGACACGCTGTATGGCCACCCGCGCGATGTGCCGGGCTATGCCCGCGCGCTGGAATGGTTCGATGCAGCACTTCCCCGGTTCTTTGCCCGGCTGCACCCCGGTGATCTGGCGATCTTCACCGCCGATCATGGCAACGACCCCACCTTTCCCGGCACCGAACACACCCGTGAACGGGTGCCGGTTCTGGGCCATGGGGTGGGCACACGCCCCATCGGCCTGCGCGCCTTCGCCGATGTGGCCGCATCGGTCGCGCAACACCTTAGCATTCCCGCCCATGGCCCCGGAGAGTCTTTTCTGTGACACCCAAACTTGAACTTCACCTGCACCTTGAAGGAGCAGCACCGCCATCGTTCATCCGGGGGCTGTCCAAGGAAAAGCACCATGATATCTCCGGCATCTTTGATGCCGATGGTGGCTATAAATACAAGGACTTCTGGGATTTTCTGAAGGTATATGAGGCCGCAACGTCGGTTCTGACCACGCCCGAGGATTATCACCGCCTGACCCTTGCGGTGCTAGAGGAAAGTGCGGCCAGCGGCGTGATCTATTCCGAAACCTTCCTGTCGCCTGATTTCTGCGGGGGGCGTGATGTGGGTGCGTGGCGCGAATATCTGCACGCCATCCGCGAAGCTGCCGATCAGGCCGAGCGCAGCTTTGGCATCACCCTGCGCGGCATCATCACCTGCATCCGGCATTTCGGCCCCGACAAGGCTCGCGAAACCGCTCTCTGTGCGGCGGAAACCGCGGGCGACTGGATTGTCGGCTTTGGCATCGCGGGCGATGAAAAGGTGCTGCAACCCAAGGATTTCCTGTGGTCCTTCGACTGCGCGCGTGAGGCGGGCCTGCATCTGACTGCCCATGCCGGCGAATGGAGCGGGCCTGAGAGCGTGCGCGCGGCAATGAATGATCTGGGCGTGGAACGCATCGGCCACGGTGTGCGCGCCATCGAGGATCTGGCGCTGGTCGACGAGTTGGCCGAACGCGGCATCGTGCTGGAGGTTTGCCCCGGATCGAACGTCGCACTCGGCATTTATCCCAGTTTTCGCAAACACCCGATCGGGCAGCTTTACGACCGCGAGGTCAAGGTGACCGTCAGCACCGACGACCCGCCGTTCTTTCACACCACTATGGCGCGTGAGTTCGAGATGTTGCACGAAGCCTTTGACTGGGATGACGGCGTCTTTGCCAAATTGAACCGGACCGCGCTTGACGCCGCCTTCTGTGACGCAGATACCAAGTCCCGCATCGCCAAATTGCTGGAGGGTTGACCCATGCCGGACCACTTGACTGTCGTTTCTCATCCGCTGGTCCAGCACAAGCTGACGCTGATGCGCGAAAGGGACACCTCGACCGCCAGTTTCCGCCAGTTGCTGCGCGAAATCAGCCTGCTTTTGGCCTATGAAGTGACGCGCGAATTGCCGATGACCACCAAGCGCATCGAAACCCCGCTGTGCGAGATGGATGCCCCGTCGATCGAGGGCAAGAAACTGGCGCTTGTCTCTATCCTGCGCGCCGGAAACGGGCTTTTGGACGGTATCCTTGAACTGATCCCGGCGGCCCGCGTGGGGTTTGTAGGGCTGTATCGTGATCCCGAAACGCTTGAGCCGGTTCAGTATTACTGCAAACTGCCCGAACAGTTGGAAGACCGCATCTGCATCGTGGTCGACCCGATGCTTGCCACGGGCAATTCTTCGGCGGCGGCTGTGTCTTTGCTGAAAAAGGCGGGCGCGCGGCAAATCCGCTTTCTGTGCCTTCTGGCTGCACCTGAAGGCATCAAACGGATGCATGACGCGCATCCCGATGTGCCAATCGTGACAGCTTCGGTCGATAGCCATTTGAATGATCACGGTTATATCGTTCCGGGCCTTGGCGATGCCGGGGATCGCATGTTCGGCACAAAATGATGGCCTAAGCCCTTTACTAGGCACCACATTTATTCCACACTTAGCCTCACGCTACTTGGGGGTAGTTCTATGTGGAAGATGGTTTCGGCCGCCGCTTTGGCGGTCGCGGCTTGTATGGGTGCTGCCAACGCCCAATCAGCCAGTGATTTCGGTGGCCCGCGAGAGTTGCCGCCTGCGTCCTTTAGCGGACAGCAGTATGTTGACAGCCGGGGCTGCGTGTTTCTGCGCGCGGGCTTTGGCGGTCGTGTCAATTGGGTGCCGCGCGTCAGCCGCGACCGGCGCCAGTTGTGCGGTTATCCGCCATCGCTGGGCGGTGATCTTGCCGTGGCCGAGATCGAGCCTGCGCCCCGCGCTGCCGAACCAAAGCCGACCGTGATGCCATCGGTCGGCAAGCCGATGGATACGGTGGCGTCGATCAAGACCCCGCCGCGCATTCGCAAGGCCGCGCCGGTGACAGTGGCCGAACCTGTGGCACAGCCCCGCGTCGTTGTGCGGCAGGTCCAACCCGCCCCGGCCGCCCCTGTGACCCCCGAGGCCGAGCGCGGCAAGGGTGCCGTGCGTGTGACCTCGGCACCGGGTCCGGGAAAGATCGGGTGCTACAAGGATGCGCCAGTTGCCGAACGCTTTGCCGTACGTGGCGGCGGGTCCATCGTGATGTGCACAACCGGCAACGGCGATCTGGCAAGTGCCCGCCCGCCCCGCGTGGTGGGTGGCCCGGCGGCTGTCGCGCCCTCGGGCTATCTGGAAGTGCCACGTCAGGCCGCAACCGCGCCATCGGGCGGTGAGGCCAGTTCCGTGGTCGTCTCCACCCAAAGCGTGCCCGAGGTGCCCAAGGGCTACAAGAAGGCGTGGCAGGATGACCGTCTGAACCCGAACCGCGCCAAAGGAACGGCC
The DNA here is from genome assembly GCA_027484145.1 of Rhodobacter sp. Taxonomy (GTDB): domain Bacteria; phylum Pseudomonadota; class Alphaproteobacteria; order Rhodobacterales; family Rhodobacteraceae; genus Pseudotabrizicola. The sequence continues at coordinate 254,157 of JAIXUH010000012.1, read as the reverse complement.
GAAGGCTGGGCGGATCAGGATCAGGTCTGGACACGCAAAGTGCCCGCAAAACTGGTGGCGGATACTGCGAAACCGCATGGAACCAAAAAGGTGGTCAAGGTTGTCCGCCGGGTTGTCGTGTCGTCAAAGGGCGAGGCTGCACCCGCGCCCGCCCGGCAAAAGGCGGCATCGTCCGGGGCCACCTATGTGCAGGTCGGCACCTTTGGTCAGCCAGCCAATGCCGAAGGGGCGCATGCTCGTCTCGCAGGCTTGGGTCTGCCGGTGGCGCGCTCCAAGATCACCAAGGGCGGCAAGCCGCTGCAGATCGTATTGGCCGGTCCCTTCGGATCAGGTGCTGAAGCGCAGGCCGCGCTGAGTGCGGCACGCCGCGCCGGGTTCTCGGATGCCTTCATCCGCTGACAGCGAGGCGGATCGCTAACACGAAAACAGAACCCCGGCGCAAGGCTGGGGTTTTTCTTTCTGCGGTGTCGGGTCGGTCAGGAACAGATGCCCTGCAGGCTGATCCAATCGCCATCCGGGATCAGGGGTTCTGGCACAAGCGCGCGCAAGGGATCAGCCTCGATCAGCCCCACCGTGGATTCGCCCGTCGGGTCGATGGCATAGGCATAGGGGCTGCTGGCCACCCCGGCGGCCGCAAAGGCGGCCAGCGTCTGCTCTTGCGTCAGGGCCGGCGGCACTGCCTTGAGCAGCGTCTCGCCATACCCAGACAGGGCCCCGTCGGGCAGGGCGCCCGATGTCAGCAGGCGGAATGTCGCGGTCAGCCCGGCATGGCGCAGCACGGCAAGGATCGGGTCCTCGACCTCGGCGCGCAACCGCTCGACCAAGGCGTAACCCGCCACCACATCGGGGCCTTTCGCATTGCCAACCACCGCGTCGCCAAGCAGGATCACGCCCCCCGGCAAATGCGCGGCCCCCGTCAACCCTTCGCGCACCACAAGGATTTCGGCGGTGTGCTGGCCGAACAGCCGGTCGCCCAAAGCGGTCAGGGCAAAGGTGCCCAAGGGGCTGGCGCAGGGCGTGCCCGTCAGGCGCTGCACATCGGCCAAAGCGGCACGCCCGATGGCCGCCCGCGTGGCACTGGGCAGCACCGATGCCGTGTGGCGCACCAGTGCATCGGGCAGCCAGAACACCGCCGCCGCCACGATCAGCAGCGTTCCGCTGGCAAGGATCGCCCCACGCAGCCGCCCCGGTTTGGGCTGCGACCCGGCCACCGCATTGCGGACGGTTTCCAGCGCAAGGATCATGTCCTGATCATCAACTTCCAGCGTCTCGGATGCATCCTTGCCGGGGGCATAGATCGCAGGCATCTCGCCGGGGTTCAGCCGCTCTATCGCGGGCAGGGACCAATGGCTGAGCGCCGCTTCGCTTTTCGGGTCTGACAGGACCAGCGTCGCCTCACGAAAGGCCACGATCACCTCGCGCCGCTGTGCCGCGGCGGAATCACGCCACAATCCGGAACTTTCCAGCCGGGCATACATTCGCAAGGCCGTCACGGCGCGGGGGGATCTTCCAGTCATCGCGCACAGGATAGCGGAACGCGGTTTGCCCTACAATCGCCCGTGCCGGGGAATTCACGGCGGGAAACGTCAGACCAGTTTCGCAACGGCGCGCAATTCAAACTTCTGGATCTTGCCGGTCGAGGTCTTTGGCAATTCGGAAAACACAACATGCTTGGGCGTCTTGAAGCCGGCCAGATGGGTGCGGCAATGGGCAATCAACTCGTCTGCCGTTGCCGTGCAGCCGGGTTTCAACTCGACAAAGGCGCAAGGGACTTCGCCCCATTTGTCATCCGGTTTTGCCACAACCGCACACAAGGATACTGCCGGGTGCCGCATCAGCGCGCCCTCCACCTCGACAGACGACACATTCTCGCCCCCAGAGATGATGATGTCCTTGGCGCGGTCCGTGATCTTGATATAGCCATCCGGGTGCTGAAACGCGATGTCGCCACTGCGGAACCAGCCATCCTTAAACGCCTCAGCAGTCGCTGTCGGGTTCTTGTAATAGCCTTTCATCACCAGATTTCCACGCATCGCAATCTCACCCAAGTGGGCCGCGTCGCGCGCAACGGGCTGGCCCTGCGGGTCATGCACCGCGGCCCCATCCAGCATGGCCATCGCCACGCCGGTGCGGGCCTTCAATGCGGCCCGATCGTCGCCTAGGGTGCCGTCCCACGTGGGCTGCCACAGGCATTCGGTCGCCGGGCCATAGGTTTCGGTCAGCCCGTAAACCTGCGTCACGTTGAACCCCAACGGCTCGAACGCGGCCAGCGTCGCGGCAGGGGGCGGTGCGCCTGCGGTAAACACCTCGACGATATGGTCAAACGGACGGCGATCCTCGGGCTTTGCATTGACCATCGTGTTCAGCACGATGGGTGCGCCGCCAAAATGGGTCACACCTTCATCGGCGATGGCGTCGTAAATCGCCTTGGCCGTGATGTCGCGGCAGCAGACCAGCGTGCCCCCCATCATCGGCACCATCCACGTATGGCACCACCCGTTGCAGTGAAACAGCGGCACAATGGTCAGATAGACAGGGAACAACTGCATCCGCCAGCCGATGGCATTCGCTGTCGTTGCGAGATAAGCCCCGCGATGGTGATAGACCACGCCCTTTGGCCGCCCCGTCGTGCCCGAGGTATAGTTGATGGCAATCGATTCCCATTCATCGCCAGGCATCAGCCATGCAGCCTCGGGGTCGCCCGTCTGCAGCAGGGCCTCATAGGTCTGGTAACGTCCCGTTGCGGCAAAGCCATGATCCACCACCTCGATAATCTGCGGGGCAGGGCCGTCCATCCGGCGGATCGACTCTTCGGCCAAGCCGACAAAAGCCGTGTCGCACAGCACGATCCGCGCCCCGGCATGGCCAAGGATATAGGCGACGGTATCGGCATCCAGCCGCGTGTTTATGGTGTTCAGGACCGCGCCACAGGCAGGCACCCCGAAATGCGCTTCGGCCTGCGCCGGAATGTTCGGCAGAAGCGTTGCCACCACATCGCCCGGTGCCACGCCCTGCTGTATCAGGGCCGAGGCAAGGCGACTGACCCGCGCTGCGTATTCACGATAGCTGGTCCGCGTCGGCCCCCAGACCACCGCCGTGCGGTCGGCAAAGATATCCGCCGCCCGTTTCAGGTGCGACATGGGCGTCAGGGGCACATAATTGGCCGCGCATTTGCCCAAGCCTGTCTCATCCGCCAGCCATCCCATCCGAACACTCCCCCCACTCGGTTGCCGATATGTCGCTTTCCGACGCGCAGCGCAAAGATTAGCAGGCTTCATGGGCCTTGGAAGAAGGAAGCGTCAATGACCATGCCAAAGGACCGGACCCTGTTCGCCACAGGCCTGATCATCGTCTATGCGATGGTCATCGGATTTACCGACAATTATGTCCGCGTGATTGCCGATCAGGCCGGACTTTGGCAGTTCCACCTGACCCGGTCGCTGATGGCGATGACGCTGTTGGCCCTGGCGGCACCCATGTTCGGGCTCAGGTTGCGGCCGGTCAACCTGCGGGCGGTGGTGGCACGATCGGGCATTCATGGTGTCGCCATGGTGGTCTATTTCGGCGCGCTTGCCTTTCTGCCCGTGGCGATTGTGGCCGCAGGGCTGTTCACCGCGCCGATCTTTGTGCTGCTGATCTCGCGCCTTGCCTATGGCCATGCCATTGGCGCGGTGCGCGTGCTGGCCGTTGCTATCGGGTTTCTGGGGGTGATCCTTGTCCTTGGCCCCGAGGCGCTGTCAGGCGCGTCCATCGCCGCCATTCTGCCGGTGGCCGCAGGAGCACTTTACGCCCTGGGCAACATCGCCACGCGCGAATGGTGCCCCAAGGAAAGCGCGGAAACGCTGGTGGCCGGGTTTTTTGTTGCCCTTGGGCTGTTTGGTGCCATCGGCATGGCGGCCTTGGCCCTGTGGCCGGTCGAAGTGGCCCCCGGACCGGATGGATTCTTGCAGCGCGGGCCGGTCTGGCCGTCGACCACCTTTCTGTTCTGGACGTTTATTCAGGCCGCAGGCTCGCTTTTGGGGGTCGGCATGATGATCCGCGCCTATCAGATCGTCGATGCTGCGCGCGTGTCGGTGTTGGAATACATCATCCTGCCCGCCTCGGCCCTGTGGTCATGGATGCTGTGGGGCGAAACGCTGGACAGCTTGGCCATTCTGGGGATGGGGCTGATCGTGGCGGCGGGCATGATCATTGCCTTGCGATCGCGGGCAACGGCAGCGGCCTGAGGTCAGTCGCCGACAGCCTCGCGCCAATGGCGGCGGCACAGGCTGACATAGGTCTCGTTGCCGCCGATCACGACCTGTTCCCCTTCGCGCAGGGCCTTGCCATCGGGGCCCTTGCGAACAACCATCGTGGCCTTCTTGCCGCAATGGCAGATCGTGCGAACCTCGCGCATTTCATCGGCCCAAGCCAGCAGCGCGGCCGATCCCGGAAACAGGTTGCCCTGAAAATCCACCCGCAGGCCATAGCACATCACTGGCACGCCAAGGTCATCAACCGCGCGGGCCAGTTGCCAGACCTGTTCTTTGCTCAGAAACTGGCATTCGTCGATGAAGACACAGGCAATCTTGTCGCGCGAGAACCGCGCTGCCAGCTTGTCATACAGATCTTCGCCCGCGGCAAAGGTATCCGCCTCTTCGCCAATGCCGATACGGCTGGCGATGCGGCCCTGACCCACACGGTTGTCAAACTGCGCCGTGATCAGATAGGTCAGCATGCCTCCCTCACGATAGTTGTGCGAGGCCTGCAGCAACGCCGTCGATTTGCCGGCGTTCATGGTGGAATAGTTGAAGTAAAGCTTTGCCATTCCGCTGCCTAACCGATTCCGCATAAATCGCGCAAGTGAGTGGGCAGGGGTCCGTATCCGGTGGTGGCCAAAGTGGCATCGTCACACAACAGGCAGGGGCCGCAGCAGGCCGTCAACACAAGGTAACAGGCAACGCTTTACAAACTGACGGGCCCGCCGCACGGCCTTGCGACCGCCCCAACATGGGACAGATGCGCGGCGGACCCCCACCCAAAGCCGATGCTGGGGACACCGGCCACTCACTACCGTTCCGGTCGCCCGGAACACCTTTGTTCATGACAAACCTTTGAAGGCAGATTAATGGGAAAAGCGGTAGCGATTTCCCCGTCTTGGGTGTGCCCCGCTTGGGCAAGAAGGAGGCCGTTTGATGTCGATCGAGTCGTATCTGAAGAAGCACACCGAAGCCTTGGTCAAGGATGTTGGCGTGGAAGCGGCCTGCGAATTGACCGGCAAATCAAAGGCGACGCTGGGGCGCTACTATTCGGAATCCGACGAACACGACGACAGGTTCATGCCCATCGACGTGGTGGCACAACTTGAATCGTCATCGCGCTTTCCGCATGTCACGGCGGCCTTGGCCGACCTGCGCGGAATCACGCTGTCCTATGACGCGGAAAAGCGCAACGCCGCGACAAAGGGCGTCAATCAGGATGTGGTGGCCCTTGCCCAACGGTTTGCCATGTTGATGAGCGAATACAACATGGCCATCGGTGACGGCAGGATCACCGTCAACGAGGCCAAGCGTATGCTGCGCGAAACCCTTGCCATTCAGCAGGTTCTGCTGGAAATGAAGCTGAACCTCGAAGACGAGGTCAGCTAGACCGGCTTAGCTGGGCCGGCGCGGACCCGAAGGTTTTGCTCCGCCCGCACGGCGAGGCGTTTGCACCCCGCCTGCCGGTTTGGGTTGGCCCATGGGCTTTGCGATGGGTCGGCCCTGCGGCGCACCCTGAGGCTTTGCCCCCTGCGGCTTGGCTCCTTGCGGACGGCCGCTGCCTTGGGGTTTGGACGAAGGCCGCTGGCCGCGGTTCTGGCCGGGTTTGGGGCTTGCCGCCACGATATCCGCCGCCCAAGGCGCACCACCCAACACGGGCAGCGGCTTTTTCAGCAGCTTTTCAATCGCCTGCAACTCGCCCATTTCGGCCGGTGCGCAGAAGCTGATCGATGACCCGTTGGCCCCGGCCCGCGCGGTCCGGCCAATGCGGTGCACATAGTTTTCCGGCACGTTCGGCATGTCAAAGTTATAGACATGGCGCACCGTCGGAATATCGATGCCGCGCGCTGCCACATCGGTGGCCACCAGCACATCCAACAGCCCGCCGCGGAAATCGCTCAGCGTGCGGTCGCGCTGGTTCTGGCTTTTGTTGCCGTGGATCGAGCCGACCTTGAAGCCCCAGGTGTCCAAGAGCTTCATCAGCTTTTCCGACCCATGCTTCGTGCGGCCGAATACCAGCGCCTGTTCGCCGGGGTGCTTCTTCAGATAGTCTTCCAGCACGCGGGCCTTGTCGCCGTTGGGCAGGAAGTGGACGCCCTGGGTCACATTGTCGGCCGTCTTGCCTGCGGACGTTACCTGCACACGAACGGGGTCGCGCAGATAGGTGTCAGCGATTTCCTCGATGTCCTTCGGCATGGTGGCCGAGAACAGCAGGGTCTGGCGCTTTTGCGGGATATGCTTGGCGATGCGGCGCAGCGAATGGATGAAGCCCATGTCCAGCATGTGGTCGGCCTCGTCCAGCACAAGATAGGCGCACTTTTCCATCGAGACGTCGCCACGCTCCAGGAGGTCAATCAGACGGCCGGGGGTGGCGACCAGAACGTCGGCACCTTTGGACAGCGCCATGGATTGCTTGTTGATCGACGCGCCCCCCACGACCATCAACACCTTGATTGCGGTGCCTTTGGTAAAGGTTTCAAGGTTATCCTTGATCTGCAGCGTCAGCTCGCGGGTCGGCGCGAGGATCAGGGCGCGGATGTTGCGGGGGCCCGGCGGGTGGCCGAGGTCCAGAAGGCGGTGCAACAGCGGCAGGCCAAAGGCGGCGGTCTTGCCGGTGCCGGTCTGCGCCAGCCCCATCAGATCCTTGCCCGCCATGATATGCGGGATGGCCTGCGCCTGAATTGGCGTCGGGGTTTGCAGGTTGGTTTTCTCAAGAGCTTTGAGCAGCTTGGGCGAGAGGCCCAAGGATTCGAAAGTGGTCATGGGTTCAGTCCATTCATCAAAGGCAGGCGACCCTCGCCACCGGGGTTCCCCGGATGACCGTGTGCGCCGTCGGCGCCCCTGCGTGATGGTGGGAACCTTATCCGGGCCTTTCGGTGCTCACGCGGCACGGGCTTCGGATAGGGGTCAGATGGTCGCTTTCGGCCCGCCTGTCAAGGGGGCGCGGTATGTCCCATGCAGGGACAGGTGGAGGGTCTATAGAAATCAATGGGTTGGCGGGGCGGATTTAGGAAGGGTTAAGGATTGGTAGGGGTGTGCCCGCCCGGATGGGGCGCCAGAGGGCCGGAAGGCGGGCGTCCGGTGGATGCCTGCCCGGACCGATTGCCTGAAGGCGCAAGCCGCTAGGGAATGGGGGTTGGGCTGGGGCTATGGCTGGGAAATCGGGGCGCTATTGCCTGGGCGGGCGCGGTAACGCGCCGGTTGGAGTGTGGACTGTTCCGAAAGTCTATTCAGCCAGAACCGTCATTCATGGGTGCGAGAGGGCCGGTAGGCGGGCGTCCGGTGGACGCCTGCCCGGACCGATTGTCTGAAGGCGCAAGCTGTAAGGCAATGGGGGTTGGGCTGGGGTGTCGGTTTGGAAATCGGGGCGCGACTGCCTGGGTGGGCGCGGAAACGCGCCTGCCGGGGGCAAGCAGTATGCGCAGGGCGGGGTTCACCCCGCCCTGCGACAGCACCTAGTCGTCGTTGATTTTCACTTCGCCGCCCTTAGGACCAGCTTTGACAGTCATCTGCTTAAGTTGCCCACGAACCGCCAAAATGATGGTCACGACACCCAGAAAAAAGATCGCAGCCAAGGCAACGACCATGATGAGAACAGTAGCTTCCATTTCAACTCCATCACGCCGAGGGATACTCGCATAGCAGGAATTTACAGGTCCAAGCTACCTCTCGCCATCATTTTGACTTCCGTGTTATGGAACAGAAATCTGCCATTCTCGGTCAGCAGATCAACACTTTTTCATGCCCGTTCTTCAAAAATGCTGTGAATATTCAGAGATGAAAAAGCGAAGGTTGAAGGACCTGAACCTTGCTTTTCTTGCCCTTTTGCGGCTGGAAAGCGTTCGTTTCTTGAAGTTCAACCCGAGGAAAAAGATCCTTGCAGCTTTCAACGATGATGGCACAGCGTTCTTGTAGTGTTCTATGGCCGCTCGCGATTGCATCGAGAGTTTGGGTGCTCAACTGGAGCCCTCTCGCATAGCATTCAGCCCGCAGGGCATCGCGCGCACCAGCCCACTTCATGACATTCCCATTCTTGTCGATGACATTCTGAAGTCGCGTCTTGAGTGATGGAATCCAGTACTCATGGCAATCTATGGTTTCGTGATGATCATGAATTGGCCGTCCATTGTCAGCGGCAAAAAGATTGGCTGCCAGAACGAAAGATTTGCAGGTCGCATATTTCGAAGTCTTGCCTTCGAGGATTTCTCGAAGTTTGCTCTGCTTTGCGAGGTGCAGTTCCTTCAGTCGTGTGTCTTGAAGACTTGCCTCGATATACCTCTGAGACACCCGTTCGTACTCGGCAATAGGGTCCACATAGGTCCCGAACAAAGTGATTGCATTTTTCACCGTGTAACAACTACTGCTCTTCAACAAAGGATTCGCTGGCATAATCTTCCCCATTTTGCGGGGAAAGCTTCAATATCCGAGCGAAAAAATCAATCAAAAATTGACTATTTTTGAAACAGAACGAATTCGTTCTTTAAATCAGAAGCATATTACCCCTGCAACGTCCTCACCCCATACCCCTCGCCCCGAGCCTTCATCGCTGCCACAGCCGCAATGCTTGCCGCTGCCGTCGTGAAGTAGGGGATCTTGTCCATCAGCGCCACACGGCGGATGTCGCGGCTGTCGTTGATGGCTTGGGTGCCTTCGGTGGTGTTGAACACCAGCGCGATGTCGCCGTTTTTCAGGCTGTCGACGATGTTCGGGCGGCCCTCGTAGACCTTGTTTACGGCGGTGGTCCGCACCCCTTGGGCGGCGAGCCATTGGCCGGTGCCTTTGGTGGCGACCAGTTCGAACCCCATGGCGACCAGATCCTGCGCGGCTGCGGCGAGGGCTGCGGATTTGTCCATGTCCTTGATACTGATGAACACGCGGCCCGCCTCGGGCAATATCGTGCCCGCGCCCATTTGCGCCTTCAGGAAGGCGAGGGCAAAGGTGCGGTCCCAGCCCATCACCTCACCCGTCGAGCGCATTTCCGGGCCGAGGAGGGGGTCAACGCCGGGGAAGCGGGCGAAGGGCAGGACGGCCTCTTTCACGCTGAACCATGGGGTGATCGGGTCGGCCAAGGTGAAGGGGTTGGCCAGTGGCAGCGGGCTGTCGGGGCCGACGCCGGCGGGGTAGGCCTCACGCATCGGGAAGTTTGCCATCGGCTCGCCGGCCATCAGGCGGGCGGCGATGGCGGCAATGGCGCTGTCGGTGGCCTTGGCGACGAATGGCACGGTGCGGGAGGCGCGGGGGTTCACTTCCAGCACAAAGATCGTGCCGTCCTTGATGGCGAACTGCACGTTCATAAGGCCCACGACATGCAGCGCGCGGGCCATGGCGATGGTCTGGACCTTGAGCTCGGCAATGATCTCGGGCGAGAGGGAGTGCGGCGGCAGGCAGCAGGCGGAGTCACCAGAATGCACGCCCGCCTCTTCGATATGTTCCATGATTCCGGCCACATGGACATTGGTGCCGTCAGACAGGGCATCGACATCGACCTCGATGGCGCCGGACAGATAGCTGTCCAAGAGCACGGGGCTGTCGCCCGAAACCTGCACGGCGGTGCGGATGTAGCGTTCCAGCTGCGCATCGTCGCGGACGATCTCCATGGCGCGGCCGCCAAGGACGAAAGAGGGGCGGATCACCAGCGGATAGCCGACATCGGCGGCAACAGCGAAGGCCTCATCGCGCGAGCGGGCGGTGCCGTTGTGCGGCTGCTTGAGGTTGAGCGATTGCAGGAGGTGCTGGAAACGCTCGCGGTCTTCGGCAAGGTCGATGGCATCGGGGGTGGTGCCAAGGATCGGGATGCCCTCTTCGTGCAGGGCATTGGCGAGTTTCAGGGGCGTCTGGCCGCCGAATTGGACGATGACGCCGTGGAGGGTGCCGTTGTCCTGCTCCACCCGCAGGATTTCGAGGACGTGTTCCAGCGTAAGGGGTTCGAAATAGAGGCGGTCCGAGGTGTCGTAGTCGGTCGAGACGGTTTCGGGGTTGCAGTTGACCATGATGGTTTCATAGCCCGCAGCGGTGAGGGCGTAGCAGGCATGGCAGCAGCAATAGTCGAACTCAATCCCTTGGCCGATGCGGTTGGGGCCGCCGCCGAGGATGACGACCTTTTTGGCGTTCGAGGGGCGGGCTTCGCATTCCACATCGCCCATCGCGGGGGATTCGTAGGTGGAATACATGTAGGGGGTCTGCGCCTCGAACTCGGCGGCGCAGGTGTCGATGCGTTTGAACACGGCGACGATGCCAAGGGCGCGGCGGGCGCGGCGGACCTGTGCTTCGGTCTTGGCGGTGAGGGTGGCAAGGCGGGCGTCGGTGAAGCCCAGCATCTTGAGCTTACGGAAGGCGTCCTTGGTGGTGGGCAGGCCGCTGGCGCGGATGGCGGCTTCGGCGTCGATGATCTCGCGGATACGGGCGAGGAACCATGGGTCGAAGGATGTGATGGCCTGAATCTCGTCATCCGAGAAGCCTTCGCGCATGGCTTGGGCAATGACGCGCAGGCGGTCGGGGGTTTGCTGCGACAGGGCCTTGGAAATGGCGGCGCGGTCGGGGGCGCCGGGAATGGCGATTTCGTCAAAGCCGGTGAGGCCGGTTTCAAGCGACGCGAGGGCCTTCTGCATCGACTCGTGGATGGTGCGGCCAATCGCCATCACCTCGCCCACGGATTTCATGGCGGTGGTGAGGTTCGGTTCGGAGCCGGGGAATTTCTCGAAGGCAAAGCGCGGGATCTTGGTCACGACATAGTCGATGGAGGGTTCGAACGATGCGGGCGTGACCTTGGTGATGTCGTTGTCGAGTTCGTCCAACGTGTAGCCGACGGCGAGTTTGGCGGCGATTTTTGCAATCGGGAAACCGGTGGCCTTGGACGCAAGCGCGGAGGAGCGCGACACGCGGGGGTTCATCTCGATCACGACCATGCGGCCATCGGCGGGGTTGATCGCCCATTGCACGTTGGACCCGCCGGTTTCGACGCCGATCTCGCGCAGCACGGCAATCGAGCCGTTGCGCATGATCTGGTATTCCTTGTCGGTCAGCGTCAGCGCCGGGGCCACGGTGATGGAATCGCCGGTGTGCACGCCCATGGGATCGACGTTTTCGATGGCGCAGACGATGATGGCGTTGTCGGCGGTGTCGCGCACCACCTCCATCTCGAATTCCTTCCAGCCCAGCAACGACTCGTCGATCAGCACCTGTGCCACGGGGCTGGCTTCCAGCCCCGATTTCACGATGGCCTCATAATCATCGCGGTTGTAGGCCACGCCGCCGCCGGTGCCGCCGAGGGTAAAGGCCGGGCGGATGATGGCAGGCAGACCGACATAATCGATGGCGGCAATCGCCTCGCGCAGACCGGCGGCGATGTCATATTTGCCGTTGACCTTGGGCGCGGCGATGATGGTGGCCTTGGGGTTTTCAAGGCCGATGCGATCCATCGCCTCTCGGAACAACTTGCGATCTTCTGCCATTTCGATGGCTTCGCGCTTGGCGCCGATCAGCTCTACGTTGAACTTTTCCAACACGCCCATGTCGGCAAGGGCCAAGGCGGTGTTCAGGCCAGTCTGGCCGCCCATCGTGGGCAACAGCGCATCGGGGCGTTCTTTTTCGATGATCTTGGCCACAACCTCGGGGGTGATGGGTTCGATATAGGTGGCGTCCGCCAGCCCCGGATCGGTCATGATCGTGGCGGGGTTCGAGTTCACGAGGATGACGCGATACCCTTCCTCGCGCAGGGCCTTGCAGGCCTGTGCGCCGGAATAGTCGAACTCGCAGGCCTGCCCGATGACGATGGGTCCGGCGCCGATGATCATGATGGACGTGATATCGGTTCTTTTTGGCATCGGACACCCCTGCATACTGTATCCCGCGCCAGAATGGGTGCGGGATGTGGATTCGTCGCTTTCGCAAATTGACCGGGGTTTAGGGGGAAGCGGGGCGCGGCGCAACCCTTCATGGACGTGTCGGTTGCGGCCTGTTCCATGGGGGGGCTGCGTGCTAGATCACGCGCGACAAAGGTGGGGACGATCAGGCGTGATCATCATGGAACATGGACCGGGGGGTGGCCCTGCGCTGTTTGACGGCGCGGCGGCCCGGTTCGTGGCATGGGAGGCCGACGCGGTTGGCCCTGCGCTGGCGGCGGCTGAGGCCGCGCGCGCGGCAGGGGCGTGGATTGCGGGCTATGTGGCCTATGAGGCGGGCTATGCCTTGGAGCCGCGCCTTGCGGCACTTATGCCGGGCGGGCGGCGCGGGCCGCTGGTGGCGCTGGCCGCCTTTGCCGGGCCTGCCGATGCCGGGGCGGTGCTGGCCGGGGCGGCGGACGCGGCGGGGGCCGTGCAGTTGCGCGCGCCGGAGCCTGTGGTTGCGCGGGCGGATTATGCGGCGGCCTTTGCGCGGGTGCAGGCCTATATCGCCGCCGGGGATTGCTATCAGATCAACCTGACCTTCCCGATGGAGTCGCGGTTGCTGGCGGGCACGGCGCTGGGCCTGTATGGCGCGCTGCGGGCGCGGCAAAGCGTGGGCTATGGCGCGTTCATTGATCTGGGCGAAGGGCCTGTTGTGGTGTCGCGCAGCCCCGAGTTGTTCTTTCGTGTGGCGGATGGCGTGATTGAGAGCCGCCCGATGAAAGGGACGGCGCCGCGGTCAGATGACCCGGTGGAGGATGCGCTGCTGGCGGCCGAGTTGCGGGCGAGCGACAAGGCGCAGGCCGAGAATCTGATGATCGTGGACCTGCTGCGCAACGATATTGCCCGGATGTCGGAGGTAGGGTCGGTCAAGGTGCCGGAGTTGTTCGCGGTGGAAAGCTTTGCCACGGTGCATCAGATGAGCAGCCGCGTGCAGGGCCGCCTGATCGGCGGGGCCGGGTTGCCGGGGCTGATGGCGGCGCTGTTTCCCTGCGGGTCGGTCACCGGAGCGCCGAAGATCCGCGCGATGGAGATCATCGCCGAGGTGGAGGCCGAGGCGCGCGGGGTTTACTGCGGGGCGGTGGGCTGGGCGGGGCCGGATGGCGCGCAGGCGTGGAACGTGGCGATCCGAACGCTGCGGCTGTGGCCGGATGGCGAGGTGCGGCTGAACGTGGGTGGCGGGTGTGTCTATGACTCGACCGAAGGCGGTGAGTGGGAGGAAGCGTTGTGGAAAGCGCGCTACGCGCAGGGGCTTATGCCCCGGGGCTGAGGCTGATCGAGACGATGCTGTGGGATGGCGCGGGGGTGCAGCGCTGGCCGCTGCATCTGGCGCGGTTGCGCGCGGGTGTTGAGGCGCTGGGCTGGGATGTGGACATGGACCGCGTGGCGGATGTCGTGGCCTTGGTGCGGCCCGATGGGGTTGCGCGGTTGCGGCTGACGGTGGGGGCGGATGGTGCAGCAGAGGTGGTGCCGGGGCCGGTGCCGCCTGCGCTGGCGCTGTGGCGGTTGGGGCTGGCCGAGGCGCGGCTGTCGTCGGGTGATCCGTGGTTGCGGGTGAAATCGACGCGGCGCGGGGTCTATGATGCGGCGCGGGCAGGTCTGGCGGCGGGGCTGGACGAGGTGGTCTTTGCCAATGAGCGCGGCGAGGTCTGCGACGGCACGATCACCACGCTGTTCTTTGATCGCGGGCAGGGGATGCGGACACCGCCGCTGGACTGCGGGCTGTTGCCAGGGGTGCTGCGCGCGGAACTGGCCTGCCCGGAAGAGGTGCTGCGGGTCGAGGATTTGTCGCGCGTGCGGCTGTGGGTCGGCAATGCATTGCGCGGATTGGCCCCGGCGGTCTGGGTTGGACCGCTGACCTGATGGCGCCGGTGATCTGATGGCGCCCCCGCCCCTTGCGGGGCCGGGGCATTGTTTTCCTCTCGGCTTTGCGCGCAGCGCGCCGCCTCGGGGGCGGGCCTGCGGCCCGCAGGTGGTGGGAGGATGAATGCGGCTGATCCTGTGGACGTGCGTGGCGATGGTGGCTTTTGCCGCCAATTCGGTGCTGACGCGGATGGCGGTGGGGCCGGGGCATATGGAGGCCGTGGGCTTTGCCGTGGTGCGACTGGTGGCGGGAGCGGGGATGCTGGCGCTGCTGGTGGCGGTGCGCGGCGGGGGGCGGTGGTGGCCGGGCTGGCGCGGGCGCGGCGTGGGGGTGGCGGGGCTGCTGGTCTATCTGTTCGCGTTCTCGGCGGCCTATGGCACGCTGGATGCGGGCGTGGGCGCGCTGATCCTGTTCGGAGCGGTGCAGGTGACGATGTTTGCCGGGGCCGTCTGGGCGGCCGAGGCGGTGCCGGCGCGGCGCTGGCTTGGGGCCGGGCTGGCGCTGGTGGGGCTGGCGGTGCAGATGGCTGGTCCCGTGGCCGGGCAGGGGGTGGCGGCGAGTGCCTTGATGGCGCTGGCGGGTCTGGGCTGGGGGGCCTATTCACTCGCGGCGCGCGGGGTCAGTGATGCCCTTGCGGCGACGGCGTGGAACTTTGTGCTGGCGGTGCCGGTGGCTTTGGCGGCGCTTTGGGCGGTGCCGCTGCAGGCCGGCGCGATGACGCCATATGGTGTGGCGCTGGCGGTACTGTCGGGGGCCGTCACCTCGGGGATGGGCTATGCGCTGTGGTATGGGCTGGTGCCGCGCTTGGGCGCGGCGCGGGCCGGGGTGGCGCAATTGACGGTGCCGCTGATTGCGGCCTTTGCCGGGGCGGTGCTGCTGGGCGAGGGCGTGGGCGGGAGGTTTGTGCTGGCGGCGGCGCTGGTGCTGGGCGGGGTGGCGGTGGCCAGCCGTCAGAGCGGTTTGACAAGGCGGTAAATGGTGTGGTTCAGGCCATGGCTGTCATCCACGCGGCTGACGCCGGTGGGCCCAAAGCCCTCGCGCTGCCAGAAGGCGCGGCCGCGCGAGTTGGCCTGCAGCACGGCAAGGTAAAGCGCGGCGGCGCCTGCCGCGCGGGCCGCCGCTTCGACATGGGCCAGAAGGCGGCGGCCATGCCCTTGCCCACGGCTGTTCGGGGACAGGATCATCAGGCCCAGATAGGCATCTTGCGGCGCGGGAAAGCCGAACGAGAGGGCCGCCACGCCAGACAACGCATCACCGACAAACAGCCCGAATTGCCGGGATGTGCCGGGCTGCTCGACGGGGGGGCCATCGGTGAACACCTTGCTGGCATCATCGGCGGTTGGCGCGCGCCCTAGCCAAAGGCGATAGTAATCCGTCGCCGCATCCAGCATGGCGGCCACGGCGGCCAGATCGGCCTGCGGATCAAGCCTGCGGATCGTGGCCGGTGCTACCGTCATTCTGTGCGGACCGGACCCATGCGATCCATCCAGTCGAAATCGCGCACCGAGATCAAACCCGAGGTGATGACAAGGTAGAGGGCGGCCCAGACGACGATGGCAACAAGGGTGGTGATCTTGGCCTTGCGCGCGACGATTTCGTTCAAGGGTGCGCCCTTTGGCGTGCCCGGCACGACAACGCCCGCGTCACCTTGGGTGGTCAGGCGCAGGGGCAGCACGATGAAAAACACCATGAACCACGTCACGGCGAACAGCACGATGGCAGCGGTGATGGTCATGCTTGCTCCAGTTCCACCAGACAGCCGTTGAAATCCTTGGGGTGCAGGAACAGCACCGGTTTGCCATGCGCGCCGATCTTTGGCTCGCCCGACCCCAGAACGCGGGCGCCGCTGGCCTTGAGGTGATCGCGCGCGGCGAGGATGTCATCGACCTCATAGCAGATGTGGTGGATGCCGCCGCTGGGGTTCTTGTCCAGAAAGCCGCGAATGGGGGAGTCGTCGCCCAAGGGGGCCAGAAGCTCGATCTTGGTGTTGGGCAGGGTGATGAACACGACCGTGACGCCATGCGCCGGTTCGTCCTGTGGCGCGCCGACCGTTGCCCCCAGCGTGCCGCGATATTGGGCGGCGGCTGCGGCAAGGTCCGGCACGGCGATGGCAACATGGTTCAGGCGGCCGATCATGGCGAGGCTCCTTTGACGCGGATGCAGCGGTTATGGGCAGCGACGCGGGGCGAGGCAAGGGGCCGATCCGCCGCAGGGGCCCCAAATCTGTGCCGATCTTAACCCGTTTTTAGGCATTTGGGGCGCCAACTGGGGCTGGTCCAGAACGGGAGATGCCGATGCCGCCCCCTTTGTCGCCCCCATTGTCGAACATGGCCCCGCAGATGCTGCAAATGCCCGTCTTTGCGCCGCAGGGGCTGATGGACCCGCAGCGCGGTGCCTTGCCGCTGTATGGGTTGACGGTGCTGCTGGTCGAGGACAGCCGCTTTGCCTCGGACGCGTTGCGGATGATGTGCCGCCGATCTGGCGCGCGGTTGCGACGGGCTGAGACGTTGGATAGCGCGCGAGCGCATCTGCGGACCTATCGGCCCGATGTGGTGATTGTTGATCTGGGCCTGCCGGACGGGCGGGGGGATGCGTTGATCCGCGAATTGGCAATGGCGCGGCATGGTGGGGTCATTCTGGGCACCAGCGGCGACAGTGACGGGCGCAAGGCCGCGCTGGCGGCGGGCGCGCAGGGGTTTCTGGAAAAGCCGCTGCCGGGGCTGGTGGCCTTTCAGCGCGCGGTGTTGCGCCATCTGCCGGGGCAGTTTGCGCTGCTGCCAGCGGAGCCGGGCGAGGTGGGGCTGGCGGCGGATGATCTGGCGCTGATGGATGATCTGACCCATGCCGCCGATCTGATCGCCATTGGCCCCGATGGGCGGCAGCGGCAGTATCTGGCGGGGTTTGTGCGCGGACTGGCCCGCCAATCGGGGGATGCGCGGCTGACCGAGGCGGCGGCGCAGATTGCCAACCCCGAGGCCACGCTGGCGCCGGTCTGTGCCTTGCTGCGCGGCCTGATCGATGATGCCAAGGTGCGGCAGTTCGTGGGCTAGGCCATGATGCGCGCTGTCAGGGGGCGTTGTGCAGGGCCGGGTCTGATGCGCTGCGGACAAGGCGCGTGAGGTCAGACAGGCGTTCCTTCTGGCGGCCTTTGGCATCAAAATTCGCGGGCGAAAGCCAGGCCCGAAACGCCTCGCGCAGGGCGGGCCATTCGCTGTCGATCACGGAAAACCAAGCGGAATCGCGGTTGCGCCCTTTGACCACTAGATGGTTGCGGAACACGCCTTCAAAGCTGAAGCCAAGGCGCTGTGCGGCACGGCGGGACGGCAGGTTCAGGGCGTTGCACTTCCATTCATAGCGGCGATAGCCGGCGGAAAATGCCCAGTTCATCATCAGAAACATCGCCTCGGTCGCGGCAAGGCCGCGTTGCAGGGCGGGCGACAGGCAGATGTGGCCGACCTCGATGCTGCCCGCCTCGGGCGTCACGCGCAAAAAGGAGGCAACCCCTGCGGCATGGCCGCTGGACAGATCGCGCAGGGCGTAAAAGCAGGGGTCGTCACGGCCCTGCTGATCCTTGATCCAGCGATGATAGGCCGAGGCCGAGGAGAACGGGCCATAGGGCATGTAGTCCCACAGGCTGTCATGGCCGGAAAACGCGCTGTGCAGGTCGGCACCGTGGCTGTCGGCCTCAAGCGGCTCAAGTCGGATATGGGCACCTTCCAGCACTGCGCCGATGGGCCGGGCCGGGGGCGTCCAGCCGGTCAGCGGCGCACCCAGCGGGGCGGGCTCTGAAACCTTGCGTGGGGACATGCGGTGGGCCTTTCCTTGTGCCGTGCTGGCGCTGCTTATGGGCCGCGCGCTTTGCGGGACGCAACTGCTTTTGCACGCGGCGGCGGGGCTGGCACGCATTTTGCCAAAGGTCAGCCTTGGGGGCCTGGCTGCGCCTGGGGGCAGGCAAGGGAAGTGTGATGCGGATGATGGCAAGGCTGCGCGGGTTTGCGCAGAGCGATGCGGGCAATGCATCGGTTGAATGGGTCAACCTGACGGTGCTGGTCTGCGCCTTTGCCGCATTTTGCGGGGTGGTCCTGCAAGGCGGGGTCATCACTGCGGCGGAAACGCTGTCGCTGAACCTTGATCAGATGCTGGCGGACTCATCGGACGCTGGCCCGGGATATTCCGGCGCGGGGCAGGTTGACAACGCCGGGGCCGGGCTTGGCTATGGGGCGACAGCGCCAGAAGACCGCGCGGTTGAGGGGCCAGAGGCGCAGCAGACGCGGGCAGCCGCAGTGGCCGAAAGCAAGGCGGTGGCATGGACGGGCGCGGCAGACCCTAAAGCAGAAGGCCCGGATCATCACCCATGATCAGGCCGGGGAATACCGCGCCTTCGAGCAGGTTGCGGTCCATGCCATACATCCCGCGCATGGCCCAAGCCGCCCAAGACCGCACATCGGTGGTGGGCAAAAGATCGCGGCCTTCGTAAAGATCGGCATCGGCAATTCCCGGCCATTGGCCCAAGACGCGGCCCCCTTTGAGCGCCCCCCCGGCCAGTAGCATGGCACCGCCGGTGCCGTGATCGGTGCCCTTGGAGCCGTTTTCGCGCACGGTGCGGCCAAATTCGGTGACGGCCAGCAGCAGCGTCTTGCCCCAGACATCCGGGCCAAGGCCGGTGGCCATGCGCTGCACCACGCGGTCCAGCCGCCGCAGGGGCAGGCTGATGCTGCCCGACTGGTTGCGGTGCGAATCCCAGCCTGCCAGCGAAAAAGCGGCAATGCGGGTGTCTTCGCGCAGGCGGGCGGTGGCGAAATCGACCAGACGGTCGGTATCGGCAAGGTTGCGGTTGGCGGATACCGGCGACATGCCGTCTGACATCTGCGCCAACCCCCCGGCGGCGGTCAGGGCGAACGCCTCGGCCGCCGAGTCGCGAAACAGGGCGTCGTCGTGGTAGATGTGCTCTAGCAGGAGCTGGCTTTGCGCCGAAAGCTCCAGCTTTTGTTCGGGCGTCCAGTTGCGGACGGTGGCGGAGCCCGCCAGCAGGGGCAGCGCCTCGGACCCGATGGCATAGGCGGTTTCGGCGCGCAGGCCGGGCATCGCCTGCAACATGCGGTTCAGCCAGCCGTCGCGCACGGCGCTGTCGGGCACGTCAAGGCCGGTGCCAGCCTCGAGGATATCCTGCCCGTCAAAGTGTGAGCGCGCGTCGCGATAGGGGGTGGAGGTGGCATGGACAAAACCAAGTTGGCCCGCGTGCCACAAAGGCATCAACCCTTCGAGTGTGGGGTGAAGGGCGAAATAGCCATTGAGATCGGGCGCGGGGCCAGCGGCAAGGGTAGGGCGATAGCTGGCAAAGGCCGCATCCCCGATGGGGCGCACCACATCCAGCCCGTCCATCGCGCCGCGCAAGATGACGACGACAAGCCGGTGATCGCCCAAAGGTTGACCGCCATCGGACCCGGCCAGCGTGACGGTGGTCATCAGGGGGTGGGCGGCGGCGGAACAGGCCACCCCACCGAGCGCCTGCAAAAAGCGGCGACGGTCCATCGCTATCTCCTGTTGAATTCGGGGCTGGCCAAGACAAGGCCCAACCCTTCGCGGATGTTTTCGGCGCGCGGCACGGCCCAACGCAGGCGTTCGCCCGCGCGGGGGCCAAGGGCCGCCTCCATCACCACCTCGGGGCGGGGCAGGGGTATCACCAGACGGCCCGGCGCCTCCATCGCCCAGGTGATGCGGCCTGCCATCCCCTGCGGGGTGATCCATGCGGCCTGATCCTCAGGCCAGCCATCGGGGCCAACGGGGCGCTGCCACGGCTGGCCCATCGCGGCCAGCGGGTTCAGGATCAGGCGGCGGAACGGGCCTTCGCCCATGGCCTGCACTTCGGCCCCCGTCAGGCCCAGTGCGCGCAGGGCGGCAAGGGTAAATTCATGCGGTTGGCGCGCCTTGGCGGGGGCGGCCTCCCACGCGGCGGGGTGGTTCAGCAGGGCCGCATAGGTGGCCATCAGATCGCCGCCCGACCCGGAAAAGGCGGCGGCAATGCTGTCCACAAGATTGGGCGGCGGTGCGTCAGAGACGAAATGCGTGGCCAATTTCAACGCGATATGGGCGGCGGTCTCGGGGCGGGTGGCCAGATCATTCAGGGCGGTGGTGATCGCCTCAAGGCTGTCGCCGCCATATTGGATGCCCAGCACGGTTTCGGCCCCCGGCTCGGCCCGGCGCGGATCAAAGCGGAAGCCATCCTTGGCCACGATCAGCCCGGTCAGCAGTTCGGCCAGTTCGCGCACATCGGCCTGCGTATAGGCCGCGCCCGCGCCAAGGGTGTGGAGTTCCAGCAGTTCGCGGGCAAGATTTTCGTTCAGCCCCTTGCCCTTGCGTTTGCCAAAGCGTGAGGTCGGGCCAAAGCTGATGACCTGATCAAGGTAGATCAGCATGGCCGGGTGGAGGATCGCTGCGCGCAGCATATCGCCAAAGCGCCCGGTGACATGCGGGCGGATCGCCTCGTCCATCATGACCGAAGGCAGCGCCGCCTCGCGACGGCCACTGGTGCTGGTGGTGAAATGGTCGGCCCAGAACAGGCACAGCCGTTCGCGAAAGCCATCGGGGGCATCCAGCGCGCGGGCAAAGGTGGATTTGGTCGCGGACAGGGCGATGGTGGCGATCTGCGCCACCAGCCCGCGATAAGTGGTGCGGGCGGTCTCTGCCTCGGCCCCCTCGGCGCGGCGCGAGGTTTTCAGCGCCGAATCCGACTCGCGCATCAGCGCCAGCAGGGGCGGCATGGTGGGGCCGGGATGCGCCTGCGCCATGCGGTCCAGACCGGACAGGGCGGCCAGCATGTCGCGCGGCGTCGTCGGGGCCTTGGCCGGCAGGGGCAGGCCAAAGCCAAAGCGGAAGGCGGCTGTCGTGATGTCGTCGCGCATGAATCCTCCGTCACCTGCAAGATAGGGGATGTTGTGGCGCGTTGCACCGTGGCCCGCGCAGATCACGCCGTCACGCGGCAGGAACAGGCCTAGTCAAAGCGGAAATCCGCCGGGTATTGGTGCAGGCCATCAAAATCGGCCTTGCCCAAGGGCACGCCCGCCGCGCGCAGGGCCGCGTAACCCATTGTCAGATGGAAGAAAAAGTTGGGCAGCCCGAACAGCAGCAGAAATTCGGATGCGGGCTGTTCCAGATCGGCAAAGCCCGCACGGTGGCGGATGATGCGGCTTTCCGCCCCTTCGAACATCGCCGGTTTCATCGCGCCAAGCGTGGCACGGGCCACGGCAAGGCGAGGGGACAAAGCGCTGGGAAGGTCCGGCACCTCGCGCCCGGCAAGGGGGCAGGTGATCCGCAGCGTAAACCCCGCCGCAGTGGCAAAGTGCTGGCTGGCTGTAAAGCTGTCGGCCAGTTGCGCAGACATCGCGCCCCGTCCCGCCTTTTCGACCATCAAGGCCATTTGGCCGAGGTAATGTCGAAAGACAGGGACGGTGGCGTGATACATCATGCGTCTTTCGGGATAACCCGCAGACGCAACTCGCGCAGCTGTTCGTTCGTGGGCTCGCTGGGCGCGTTCATCAGCATGTCTTCGGCGCGCTGGTTCATCGGGAACATGATGACCTCGCGGATGTTCGGCTCATCGGCCAGCAGCATCACGATCCGGTCAATTCCCGCCGCACAGCCGCCGTGGGGCGGGGCGCCATATTTGAACGCCTTGACCATGCCGCCAAAGCGCTTGTCCACCTCGGAGTTCGGGTAGCCCGCCAGTTCAAAGGCCTTGTACATGATCTCGGGCTTGTGGTTGCGGATGCCACCCGAGATCAACTCATAGCCGTTGCAGGCCAGATCATACTGATAGGCATAGACGTCCAGCGGGTTGCCCTGCAGCGCTTCCAGCCCGCCTTGTGGCATCGAGAAGGGGTTGTGCGAAAAGTCGATCTTGCCGTCGTCGGTTTTCTCATACATCGGGAAATCGACGATCCAGGCGAATTTGAAGCAGTCCTTCTCGGTCAGCCCCAACTCCTCGCCAATCACATTACGTGCGCGGCCCGCGATGGCCTCAAATGCCTCGGGCTTGCCGCCCAAGAAGAAGGCCGCGTCGCCCTTCTCCAGCCCCAGCTGAACCCGGATCGCCTCGGTCCGCTCTGGCCCGATGTTCTTGGCAAGGGGACCTGCGGCCTCCATACCCGAGCCATGCTCGGCCTCGCGCCAGAAGATATAGCCCATCCCCGGCAGCCCCTGCTGTTGGGCAAAGGCGTTCATCCGGTCGCAGAACTTGCGCCCCACCGGTTCGCCCGACGGGCCTTTGGGAGCTGGGATCGCGCGAACCTCGTTGCCCTCCTGCTCCAGCAGGCGCGCGAAGATCGCAAAGCCGGACCCTGCAAAGTGCGGCGACACGTCCTGCATCCGGATCGGGTTGCGCAGGTCGGGCTTGTCGCTGCCATACCACTTCAGGCTGTCGCGATAGGCGATGCGGGTCCAGTCGGAATAAACTTTTTTCCCCGGCGCGAATTCCGCGAAAATCCCCTGCACCACCGGCTGCACGGCGGCAAAGACATCTTCCTGCTCGACGAAACTCATCTCGATATCAAGCTGGTAAAAGTCGGTTGGGCTGCGGTCGGCGCGGGGGTCTTCGTCGCGGAAACAGGGCGCGATCTGGAAATAGCGGTCAAAGCCCGCCACCATGATCAGCTGCTTGAACTGCTGCGGTGCCTGCGGCAGGGCATAGAACTTGCCCGGATGCAGGCGCGACGGCACCAGAAAGTCGCGCGCCCCTTCGGGAGAGGAGGCGGTGATGATCGGCGTCTGAAACTCGTTGAACCCTTGCGCCCACATCCGGTTGCGGATGCTGCGCACCACGTTCGACCGCAGCATCATGTTGCGGTGCAGCTTCTCGCGGCGCAGGTCAAGGAAGCGATAGGTCAGGCGGGTTTCCTCGGGGTAATCCACCTCGCCAAACACCGGCATCGGCAATTCCTCGGCGGCCCCCAGCACGGTCAGGCCAGTGGCGTAAACCTCAACCTCTCCGGTCGACAGCTTGGGGTTCACCAAAGCCGCGTCGCGCGCCTTGACCCGCCCGTCGATCCGCACCACCCATTCGGCACGCACCTTTTCGATATCCGCAAAGGCAGCCGAATCGCTGTCCGCCAAAACCTGCGTGATCCCGTAATGGTCGCGCAGGTCGATGAACAGCACACCGCCATGGTCACGCACCCGGTGGACCCAACCGGCAAGCCGCACCTCATGGCCCACATGGGCAGTATTCAGGTCGGCGCAGGTATGGCTGCGATAGGCGTGCATCTTCATTCCCCTTCCAAGGGCGCAGGTTCGTCCGGCCCGATACACCCTTTGCCCGCGGCGAAGTCAAGCACCGCCTGATGGCTCAGACGGGTGGTGGACAAATCATGGCGTAGGTTCCAGTCTGGCCCGATGTCGCATCGCACCCCCCGTCTGGCCACCCGCGCGCTGATCCTCGTCGACGACCGGCTCTTGCTGGTCAATGCCTATGGTGGCGGGCAGTCCGATCTGTGGTGTGCCCCCGGTGGCGGCGCGCAGGTGGGCCACAGCCTGCATGACAACCTGATCCGCGAAGTCTGGGAAGAAACCGGCCTGCGCGTCCATGTCGGCGCACCCTGCCTTGTGAACGAATTTCACGACCCTGCCCGCCGCTTTCATCAGGTCGATGTCTATTTCCGCTGCACCATCGCCGCGGGCCAGATCGACCACAACTGGCGCGACCCTGAGGGCGTGGTCACCCAACGCCAGTTCTTCTCGCGCGATGAGTTGACAAAAATCCGCTTCAAGCCTGACAGCCTGCCCGCCGCAGCCTGGGGTGGCGGCGAAAGCCTTTATGATCCGCTGGAACTGATCCTGCGCTAAGCCCCTCTGCGCCAGAGATAATCCGGCCGGCCCGCATCCTTTGCATTTTCTGTCTGAAAATATCCTGCGGGGGTGCGGGGGTGCAAAACCCCCGCGCGCCGGTGCCGTCCCGCGCCGCAGCAGGGGCGCTCAGACTTCCATCCAGATGGTCACCGGCCCGTCATTGTGCAGCATCACATCCATATCGGCCCCGAACACACCATTCGCCGTGGCAATGCCCTCGGCAGCGATCCGCGCAGTGAAATGCTCATAGAGGTGCCGGCCCACCTCGGGCCGCGCGGCGGTGGAAAAGCCGGGGCGGTTGCCGCGCAGGTCGGCGGCAAGGGTGAACTGCGACACGATCAGCGCGCTGCCACCGACATCCCTGATCGACAGGTTCATCTTGCCCGCGTCGTCCTTGAAGATCCTGAGCTTGGCAATCTTGGCGGCCATCGCTGTGGCGTTGGCCTCCGTGTCGCCCTCCATCGCGCAGATCAGGATCAGCAGGCCATGGCCAATGGCCCCGGCGACCGTGCCATCCACGCTCACGCGGGCCTGCGTGACCCGCTGCAGGACCGCTCTCACAATTCGTGGGTCCAGGGCGGGTTGGCGCCGGGGCGGCTGACGGTGATGGCGGCGGCGCGGGTGCCCAGGCCAAGGGCTGCATCCAGCACCTCATCCGACAGAGAGGTCAGCGCGGATTTGGTCAGCGTTCCCGCAGCATGCAGGGCCGCAAGGGCACCGGCGTTGAACGTATCGCCCGCCCCGACGGTATCCGCCACCGTCACTTTGGTGGCGGCAACAAAGCGGTTCTGCGTCGCGGTCACGGCGCGCGCGCCTGCGGCCCCTTCGGTGATGAACACCACCTTTGGCCCCTTGGCCAGAATCTGCTGCGCCAACGCCGACAGATCGCCCGCGCCTTCCAGCCAATGCAGATCTTCATCCGACAGCTTGACGATATCGGCCCGCGCGATCATGCGCTTGATGCGCGCGCGATAGGGCTCTTCCTTACCCGCGATGAAACCGGGCCGGATATTGGGGTCGATCATGGTGACCCGCGCCGGGGCCTCGCGCGCCTGCAGCGCCTCATAGGTGCTGGCGGCCGGGTCGTTGACCAGCGAAATGCCGCCAAAGAACAGCGCCTGCGTGGTGGCGGGCAGGCTGGGCAACTGGTCGGTCGACAGCATGCGGCCCGCCGTCGCCTCGTCATAAAAGGCATAGGTGGCCTGCCCGTTCACCAGCTTGACAAAGGCCACCGTCGTGGGCCGGTCAGACCGGGCAAGGTATTGAACATCGACCTTCGATGCCGTCAGCGTGTCGGCCAGAATCTCGCCCAGCATATCGGTCGACACGCCGGAAAAGAACGCCGATGGCGCGCCGAGGCGACCCAGCGCGATGGCCGTATTGAACACCGCCCCCCCGGCGTAGGGCGCAAAGCAGGCCTCGCCTTGCGTGCTGGTGCGCGGCAGCATGTCGATCAGGGCTTCACCACAGCTGAGAATCATGTCGCATCCCTTTTGGTTGTTGGGCGTGATGATAGCGGAAGTGCGCCTGTTAGCGCAAACAGTCACCGGGTGAAAAACGGGGCAAGGTTGGCGCGGACGCGGTCAAGCGGCGTGGCGCCGGTGGTATCGGGCACAAAGGTCTGACCGGTAATCGCCTCATAGGCCGCGATATAGACCTGCGCGGTCTGGGCGATCATCTTTGCGGGAATCTCGGGGATGGGGTCGGTATAGGGGTCGCAGCGGGCATTGACCCAGGCGCGGATGACATCCTTGTCAAAGCTGGGCGGGCGGGTGCCGTCGCGCAGAGCGGCCTCATAGCCATCCGCCAACCAGTAGCGGCTGGAATCTGGCGTGTGGATTTCATCGGCAATCAGGATGCGCCCGGTGGCATCCAGCCCGAATTCATACTTGGTATCGACAAGGATCAGGCCGCGCGCAGCGGCCATGTCCTGCCCGCGTGCGAAAAGGGCAAGCGCATAGGCCGAGACTTCGTCCCATTGCGCCGGGGTCAGCAGGCCCTGATCGATGATCTGCGCCGGAGTCAGGGGTTCGTCATGCGCGCCGTCAAAGGCCTTGGAGGTCGGCGTGATGATGGCTTGCGGCAGGGCCTGATTGTCGCGCAAGCCATCGGGCAGGGTGTGGCCATACATCTGGCGCGCGCCCTTTTTGTACTGGGTCAGCACCGAGGTCGAGGTACTGCCCGCCAGATAGCCGCGCACCACCATTTCCACCGGCAGGATCTGCACGCGCTGCCCAATGACGACATTGGGGTCGGGATAGCTGACCACATGGTTGGGGCAGATGTCTGCGGTATGGTCGAACCAGAAGCGCGCGGTCTGGGTCAGCACCTGCCCCTTGTAGGGAATGGCGGCCAGAATGCGGTCGAAGGCGCTAATCCGGTCAGACGAGATCAGAATACGGGTGCCACCGGGGTGCTGCGAAGTGGGCGGCAGATCATAGCAATCGCGGACCTTGCCGAAATAGGGGTTCGGCAGTTCCGCGATGCGGGCCTGGTCGAGGACGCGGGAAAGATCAAGCATCGTGGCCTCCGGTCAGAATGCCCGCCTATCGCGCGGGTGGCGCGTCAAGTCAACGCCCCAGCGCCGCGCCTGTCCCCGGCGTGACCAGCATGCGCCGCTGCGCGGCATTGTTTTTGTCTCGTCGCACGCGTGCCGCGTGTCTCCTCGGGAGGCCTCCGGCGGGGATATTTGAAGACAGAAAATGGATTTGGCTATTTTCTGTCTCTAAACATCCCGGGGTGAGGCGAAGCCGAGGGGCAGCGCCCCTTCTTGTTTTGCGGGGTCACCCGCGCAGCATTTGCAGGATGGAGAGCGAGGGTTCACCGGTGACGGGCAGGCCGCGCGAGGCCTCAAACGCCTCAATCGCGGCGCGGGTCTTTTTGCCGATGACGCCATCGGAGCCTTCGGTGTCGAAGCCCGCGGCGGTCAGGCGGCGCTGAAGGTCCTGACGGTCGGCGATGGTCATGCCTTGGGCATCTGGGGGGAAGCGGCCCTGAATCGGGCTGCCTCCGCGCAGGCGGTCGGACAGGTGGCCGACGCCGATCACGTAGTTCACGGCATTGTTGTAGCGGGCGATGGCGTTGAAATTGTTGTAGATCAGGAAGGCCGGGCCGTTGGCGCCCTGTGGCAGCAGGATCGAGCCTGCGCCATGGTCGGTCAGCGCGCCGCCGTTTGCGCTGCGCACTCCCAGATCAGACCAAGCGCTGGTGCTGCGGCCCTTGCCGCGCCCGGCAAGGCCGATGTTGAAGCCTGCGGGCACCTGCACCTCGACCCCCCAGGGCTGGCCCTTGCGCCAGCCGGAGCGCGAGAGATAAGCGGCGGTGGAGGCGAGCGCATCGGTCGGGTCTTCGGACCAGATGTCGCGTCGACCGTCGCCGGTGAAGTCGACGGCAAATTCAAGGTAGCTTGTGGGGATGAACTGGGTGTGGCCCATTGCCCCGGCCCAGCTGCCGGTCATGTTGGCGGGCGAGGTGTCGCCGTTTTGCAGGATGCGCAGGGCGGCGATGAGTTGGCTTTCGAAGAAGTCGCCGCGCCGCCCGTCATAGGCGAGGGTGGCGAGCGCCGAGATCACGGGCACGCTGCCACGGCGTTCGCCGTATTGGCTTTCCAGACCCCAGACGGCGGTGACCACCTCGGCCTCGACCCCATAGCGCGCTTCGATCGCGGCAAGCGCCCCGCGGTGGCGGGTCAGGGCGGCGCGGCCCTTGGACACGCGGTCGGGGCTGGCGGCGATGGCGAGGTAATCTTCCAGCGTGCGGGTGAATTCGGTCTGGTTGCGGTCCCGCTCGATCACGCCGGGCAGGTAGCCTGCGCCGCGAAAGGCGGTGCTGATGGTTGCGTCGGGGATGCCACGGGCGGCGGCGCGGGCGCGAAAGCCGTCGACCCAGGCGTCAAAGCCCGCGTTGGGGACGGGCGACATGCCGGGTTCGGGCCCGCGTGAGACGACAGCGCCCCCGCCGCTTCCGCCGCCGACGCAGGCGGACAGGCCCAAGGCCAGAAGGCCGAAGGTGAGGCTGCGCCGAGTTGTTGCCTGAATGGATTGCATGATCTGCCCCTGCCGCGATTGTTGCGGGATGCTAAACGATTGCCACGCGGGCGGAAACCCCGTCCATCCCGCGCCGTGGCGGGGCATCGGCAAGGAATTGCCCGTGCCGTTACTGGGTTTGCGTGAAGTAAACGACGGCCCCGATGACAATTGCCGCCCCAATGACGGCAAAGGCGATCTTCCATGCGGAATAGGGGCGTTCGCCCTGCACCTTGCCGGTCTGGCCGTTGACCACGAAGCGATAGGTCTTGTCGTTGTATTTGTAAGCGGCCATCCAGATCGGCAGCAGGATGTGCTTGAAGGTTTCGCGCGAAAACTCGGTATCGATGTTGTCGATCCGCTGTTCATCGCCGCCAATGTCAGCGCGGACATCCTGCGTGATTTGCGCGGCCATCACGTCACCTGCGATATCGCGGCCATCGGTCAGGCTGACGGTATAGCCTTCGGCGGTGAAGCCGGCGAGGTAATCGGCGGAATAGGGCTGCAGGTTGCCCAGATCCCATGGGGCGAGGGCATCGGTATACGAGCGTGGCAGCGACTGGCTGGCCAGCACGAGCACATCATCAAACCGCCGCGACACCGTGCCCGAGGCGCGATACCAGCGCGTCTTTTGCACCTGTTCCTGCCGCTGTTCGGATTTGCCATTGACCTGCACGGTGACGGTGCGGGTTTCGTAGTAATGCTCGCCCCGCTGGCCGGTATAGCGGCTGCGGGTGGCGGCATCAAAGGTCCAGTAGGGCACATAAAGGCCTGCCAGCGCGCGGCCCTTGCGGGCGTATTCCACAAGGCCGCCGGGGGCGAACCACAGGCTGCCCAGCCATTTGACCATGGCCTCGCGGCCCTGCCGTTCATCGATGGCAAAGGGCAGCAGGGCCTGCGGTTTGATCATGCGTTGCGTGCCCGTTCCGATGGCGACGGGGGTGGCGCAGAAGGGGCATTCGGTGGCGTGGGTGGCACCCTTGAATTCAACCTGTGCGCCGCAGGACGGGCAGGGGGTGACGCGCACCTCTTCCATATCGGCGGGGGCAAGGTCACCGGCAAGGGCGTCGTGCAGATCAAGTTCGTCCAGCGCGGTGTCGCGGGCAGGCGGGGCGGCGGGCATTTTCTGGACGTGGCCACAATGGTCACATTTCAGGGCAGTATCGCCGGGGGAAAACCGCAGGTCGGCGCCGCATTGTTCGCATGGCCACCGATGTTCTTCGCCGCGCATGGGGTCGTATCCGTTTCACTGTTGGCACGAAAGGGCCGGGGCGGCCAGAGGCGGCTGCCCCGGATGGGTTGCGTCAGAGGCCCGGTGGCGGTGGCGGGGGCACGCTGTCGAACAGGCGCTTCAGCGCGGTGTCGGCGGCCATTTTCCAGCCGTCCTGCCCGGCGGTCCAGACCATGCTGGCGCGCGACAAGGCACCGGAGGCGGCCATCTGGGCCAAGGTGCCTTCGTCAAACGGGCCCTTGGTGGCACCGTTTTCGGCCACATGCCAAGCGGCGGCGGCAGGGGGCGGCGGTGGTGGCGGGGGGGCTGCGACGGCAGGGGCCTGGGCTGCGGGGGCGCCCCATGGGCCGGTCTGCTGGGCCATGCCAAGGCCCATGCCGGCCGCCATGCCTGCGCCCAGCATGGCACCCGCGCCCGAGGCCGGGTTGGCCATGCCTTCGGCGGCATTGAACTGCATGTATTTGTTCAGATCGCCCGCGATGCCGATGGAGGTGCGCTTGTCGAGAACCTTTTCCACCTCTTCGGGCAGGCTGACGTTTTCAATGTAGAATTCCGGCAGGATCAGGCCGTATTCGGCGATTTTCGGGCTGATCGCGGTGGTGACGATCTTGCCCAGATCGGCGGTGTTGGCGGCCATGTCCAGCACCGGGATGCCGGATTTGGCGACGGTCTGGCTGAATTCCTGCACGATGATGTTGCGGATCTGGTTCGACACCTCATCCGCCGTAAACTCGCCATCGGTGCCCACGATTTCGCGCAGGAACACGCCCGGATCGGACACGCGCATGGAATAGCTGCCAAAGGCGCGGATGCGCACGGGGCCAAATTCCGGGTCGCGGCACATGATCGGGTTCTTGGTGCCCCATTTGTGGTCGTTGAAGCGGGTGGTGTTGACGAAATAGACCTCGGACTTGAACGGGCTGGAAAAGCCGTGATCCCAGTGTTGAAGGGTGGTCATGATCGGCATGTTGTTGGTTTCAAGCATGTAAAGGCCGGGGCCGAACACATCGGCCAGTTGCCCTTCGTGCACGAACACCGCCGCCTGACCTTCGCGCACGGTCAGCTTGGCGCCGTATTTGATGGCCTGCCCGCGGCGCTCGAACCGCCAGACCATGGTGTCACGCGTGTCATCCAGCCATGAGATGACGTCGATGAATTCGCCTTTGAGGAAATCGAAAACCATGGCCTTACTCCGTGTTCATTCCCGGTGGGGGGAGGCTTAGCTATCCGTGCCCAGCATGCTGCGTGCAAGGGCTTCGACAATCGGTCGCGCCTCGGCCTCGGTCATTCCGGGGCGAAGTTGCGGGTCATAAAGGATGCGCAAGAGCATTTCGTCATGCGCGGTCAGCAGGGCGAATTCCTCGTCATCATTAAAGATCGACGGGCGCGCGCGCGGGCTGTCATTGGCAAGGCCAAGGCCTTGCGAGATTTCCTCGTGCACACAGGACAGGCGCAACAGGTCGGGGTGTTCAGCCCGGATCACCGCAAAGGCGCGGGCATAGCGGCCCGTCGTGCCGTCTGACATCGCATAGACAAGGCAATAGGTGGACAGCGGCAGTTGCGTGATGCCCGTCACCTCGGACGCGGACAGGCCGGGCAGGGCGGCAGCCACGGTGGGGCCAAGGGCGCGACGCTCATCCTCGTTCACGATGTGAATCAGGAAGTTGGGCGCAGCGTCGCTGAGCGAGATCGGATGCCCGGTGATGCGCTGGAGGCGCTGCAGGTAAGAGCCGATGCGCGCGGTGTCGGTGGCGCGGCGTTCGCGCGGAACAGATGCGCCAAAGCGCAGGCCCACGCGGACCGGCTGTTCCCAGCGGCGCAGGCGGCTTTCGGTCTGGCGCTGGATCGGGCCACCGGCGCTGCGGGCGTATTCATCGTAAAGCGCGATGCGGATGAAGTTTTCCGTCAGCATCCGGTCGGTCACGGGCGCATCGCGCCCGCCACCATCAGAGCGCAGCATGCCGGCGGACAAAAGGTCAGCCTGCACCTTGGCGAAGTGCAGGCGCACGGCTTCACTGGCGGCCGAAGGCGGCGGTGCCTTGACCGCCGCCGGGGCCGGGCGCGCCGGGGCTGTAGGTGTTACGGTCGGCGCGGGCAGGTTCGGCGGCGCACAGCCAAGCAGTGCGACCGCCGTCAGGGCCAGCGTCAGGTGACGCAAAAGGGTGACGAGGCCCGGCAAGGACATCAGGCCTGCGGCGCCGCCGCTGGCGCGGGGCGGGCACGAGCGGCCGAGAGGGTGTCGCGCAGTTCCGTCTCCATCTTTTCCAGTTCCGATTCGGCGGCGGCACGGCGGGCCTTGCCTTCATCGGCGATCATCAGGCTGTCGTTGATTGTGGCGATCAGCTGTTCATTGGCGCGCTTTACCGCCTCGATGTCGAACACGCCACGCTCCATCTCTTCGCGCACCACCTTGTTGGTTTCGCGCAGGTTGTCGGCGTTGCGGGTCAGCAGTTCATTGGTCAGGTCATTGGCATCCTTGACCGCTTCTGCCGCCTCGCGTGAGCGTTGGATGGTCACCGCCTGTGCCAGTTGGGTTTCCCACAGGGGCACGGTGTTGACGAGGGTGGAGTTGATCTTGGTGACCAGCGACTTGTCGTTTTCCTGCACAAGGCGGATCGAGGGCAGTGACTGCATGGTGACCTGACGGGTCAGCTTCAGGTCGTGCACGCGGCGTTCCAGATCATCGCGCGCGGCGCGCAGGTCGCGCAGTTCCTGCGCCTTTTTCACCTGATCATCGGCGGGGGCGGCGGCCACCTCGGCCTCTTTGGCTGGAATGGTGGTGGCGTCCAGATCCTTGACCTTGGCTTCGCCCGCCGCGATGTACAGGGCGAGTTCATCGTAAAAGCGCAGGGTCTTTTCATACAGCAGATCAAGCGACTTGATGTCCTTGAGCAGGGTTTGCTCATGGCTGAGAAGTTCGGTCGTGATCTTGTCGATCTGGGTTTGCACATCTTCATACTTGGCGACGAATTCGGCAAAGGGTGCGACTTGGCCGGTCAGCGCCTCCCACCAGCTGCGTTCGCGGCGCAGGTCAAGTTCATCACCGCCAAAGCCGCGGATCGTGGAGACGATCTTGCGCAGCGAATCGCCGGCGGGGCCAACATCCTTGTTCTTGACGTCGGCCAGCATGGCCTGACTGATGACCTGCAGTTCGGCCTGTGCCTTGGACCCGAACGAGATGATGGATTGTGTGTTGGCCATGTCCAACTCGCCCATGCGGGTGCGGATGGCGGTGGCCTTGTCGCCGGTGGCGGCCTCAAGGGCGACCACTTCGCTGCCCGGTTCGGCCAGAACCACGGCGGTCACCTCCTGAATTTCGGTCAGGGTCTGGGCGGCTTGTTCACGGGTGATATCGGTCATGGCGTCACTCTCACTGTTGGCGCTAAGTTGGGTCGGCTTACGCTTCGCGTTTCAGACGTTCGCGCAGCACTTCGATCTCTATATCCAGATCACTGCGGTTATCTGACAGAAAGGCGCGGCTGCGTTCGGCAAAGGTGGTTTCCAGATCGTCCAGAAGGGCGGTGTAATCGGTACGGGCCTGTGCGTCGCGGGTGCGGGCGTAAAGATCGGCAAACTTGATCGTCGCGTCACGCGCGCCCATCAGGTAAACCGACAGATACTTGCGCGCGGCGGTCAGATCACGCGGGTCTGATTCGACGCTGCGGAACAACGCGCGGGCGGCGGCGATGAAGCGGTCAACGCGGCCTTCCATCTGGCGGTCATTGGCGCGCAGGATCGCATCTTTCATCGCGACCAGATATTTCTCGCCCTCATCCACGGCGCGGGCGACGCGGTCGGTCTGAAAGGTATCAATCCCCTCGGCGCCCTTGTCCTTCATCGGGTCGGGGCCAAAGGCGGCAAGGTGCAGGGCTGCGCCAACCACGCCGAACAGCACGGGATAGATCAGACCCTGATGGGCCGAGAACGCCCCTACGGCCAAGGCGGCACCGCCCATGACGGCCCCGAACAGTTTGCGCGGAATGGCGGGGCGGCGGGCGACCTTGCGTTGGTCATAGGCGGTGTGGGCCCTGACCCCTTCGCGCGTCAGCCATGCCGACAGGACCATCAGGCCAGCGGCGGCAAGGCCCAGCAGCAATTCGGACGGGGTGCCGGTAAAGGCGCCGGGCAGAAAGAACAGCGCGGCGATGAACAACAGGTTTGCGCGCACGCCGGTGCGGGCCGGGGCCTGCCCGTCAAAGGGATGCGCCGGGGGCACGGCCAAGGGCGGGCCGCCCTGTGTGCCATTCGGGCTGTATTTGCCGCCAAATTTCTGCGCCATCAGACCCCCCAGCCAAAGGCGACATAGGCCGACAGGCCCATGAACAGGATAAAGGCCAAGGTCTGTAATCCGTTCGCGGACATGGGGGCCTCATTGCGGCTGCATCAGATGGGCGGTCCCATCACAAAGACTATAGGAGATGGCGCTGCCCCTTGCCAGTGCCCTGAGGGGGGGAAGCGAAGGCCCGCCTTCCCCCTTTACGCGCAGTCACTTGCACCAGCGAGGGGCAAGGGTCACTTGCGGGTGCGCGGCTTTCCCTTGGGCGCGCCGGGCTTTGGACCACGGCGGGGCCGGGCGGCATCGTCACCTGCGGGTTTCGTGGTGCTGCGGGCGGCGGTGCCATAGGTGCGGGGCGGACGCTCTGCGCCTTCGCCCGCAGGCTTGGCGACGCGGCGGCGCGGGGTGGGGGCGTCGTCGCCCGCCGTGGGGCGCGCGGAGGCGCCGCGCGCGGGTTTCGTGGCCTTGCCCCAGGCATCGGACAGGGTTTGCAGGGCAGCGCGGCCACGGGCGGTGGTCACGGTGCCGGGGGCGGCGTCTGCCCTTGGCTTGCCAGTGTTTGCAGTGCGGCGTGGCGCGGGCGCATCATCGCCTTCCCGTGCGGGACGGCGCGCAATGCCCTGATCGCCGCCCGAGCGGGCGGATGTGCGCAGGCGCGATGTGGTGGCTGGCTTCGTCGCCGTTCCGGTGCCCGCCCTGGCCCCGCCGCGTGCCCCGGTTTTGGCGACCGGGCGCAGGTCGTCATCGGCCTCAGCATGGCCCGACATCAAGGCACCAAGCTGGTCGCGCAGCACCTTGGCGCGTACCTCTTCGACATCGCCGGGCTGCATTTCGTTCAGGCGGAAGGGGCCATAGCTGACGCGGATCAGGCGGTTCACGGTCAGGTTGACCGCCATCATGGCACGGCGGATCTCGCGGTTCTTGCCTTCGCGCAGGCCCACGGTCAGCCAAGCGTTGGCCCCCTGATGGCGGTCCATCGAGATTTCCATGGGCTGAAAGCGTTCGCCTTCGATGGTGATGCCCCGGCGCAGCGGTTCCAGATCGGGGTCGGTCGGGTTGCCTTTGACGCGGACGCGGTATTTGCGCAGCCAGCCGGTGGAGGGCAGTTCCAACTGGCGCTTGAGCGCGCCGTCGTTGGTCAGAAGCAGCAGCCCTTCGGAATTGAGGTCAAGCCGCCCGATGGACATGACGCGGGGCATGTCTTCGGGCAGGTTGTCGAACACCGTGTCGCGGCCCTTTTCGTCTGAGGCCGAGGTGACCAGACCTTCGGGCTTGTAGTAAAGCCACAGGCGGGCGGGTTCGGGCGCCCCAACGGGCTGGCCCGAGACGGTGATGCGGTCCTTGGATGTGACGTTCAGGGCTGGCGAGGTGACGGTCTTGCCGTTCACCTGCACCTCGCCCATTTCGATCAGCCGCTCGGCCTCGCGCCGCGACGAGATGCCGGCGCGCGACAGCACCTTGGCGATGCGGTCGCCTTCAGTGGTCTTTTCTGGTGCGGCGGCAGGTTTGCGGGCGGGTTTGGCCGTGCCGGTTGCCCGCTGGTCCTTTTCCCCGGTCTTGGGCCGTGACGGCTTGGCGGGGGTTGTCTTTTCGGGCATGGGGGGCGACCTTTGGCGCGGGGTGACGTGCGCCGGGGGCTGTCTGCCCCCGGACGGCCAAGGATATTTGGGAACCGATGAAAGAGCAACGCAGCTTCCGGAGTTTCATGGCCATGGCGCTGGAAGAGGCACGGGCGGCAGGCGCGCGGGGCGAGGTTCCGGTGGGCGCGGTGGTCGTGGATGTGGGGGGCCGGGTGGTGGCGCGGGCGGGCAACCGCACGCGGGAGCTGTGCGACCCCACGGCGCATGCCGAGGTGCTGGCGCTGCGTGCAGCCTGTGCGGCGGCGGGGTCGGAGCGGTTGGGGGGCCACGCGCTCTATGTGACGCTGGAGCCTTGCCCGATGTGTGCGGCGGCGATTTCGGCGGCACGGATTGCGCGGCTTTACTATGGCGCAGCCGACCCCAAGAGTGGTGGCGTGGCGGTGGGGGCGCGGGTGTTCAGCCACCCGCAGTGCCACCATGTGCCCGAGGTTTATGATGGCATCGCAGCGGTCGAGGCCGAGATGATGCTGAAGGATTTTTTCGCTGCCCGGCGGGGCGCGACGGGGGAGACGGCATGAAGATCGAACCATTCGGCGTTGAAATCTGGATGAACGAGTGGGAGCTGAAATGTGAGCTGAACCTTGCCGAGACCTGCGTGGAAAGCCTGACGATCGCCGAGTTGTTGGCTCTTGCCGGGCATAATGCGGCGGATGTGTCGGCGCTGTTGCCGATGAAGATGACCTATGGCGCGATTGAGGGGTCAGACCGGCTGCGCGATGCGATTGCGGCGCTGTATGACCGGCAGGGGCGCGGCAATGTCGTGGTCACGCATGGCACCATTGGCGCAAACATGCTGGTGCACCGGACCTTGGTTGATCGCGGGGATCGGGTGATTTCCATTGTGCCGACCTATCAGCAGCACCATTCCATCCCCGACAGCCTTGGCGCGGATGTGCATCTGTTGCAGTTGCGCGAAGAGGATGGTTGGCTGCCGGACATGGCCGCACTGCGCGAACTGGCAGTGCCGGGGACCAAGCTGATTGCGCTGACCAACCCCAACAACCCCACCGGGGCGCTGATCGGACGTGAGGGGCTGGAGGAGATTGCTGCGATAGCGCGCGCCTATGGGGCGTGGGTTCTGTGCGACGAGGTCTATCGCGGGACCGATCAGGAGGGCTCGGGGGTGACGCCGTCGATGGCCGATCTTTATGAACGCGGGATCAGCACGGCGGGGATGTCCAAGGCCTTTAGCCTTGCCGGGTTGCGGCTGGGCTGGGTCGCTGCCCCACGTGATGTGATCGAGGCGGTGCTGATCCACCGCGATTACGACACGATTTCCGTGGGCATGATCGACGACCATTTCGCCGCCATCGCGCTGGAGGCGAAGGAACGGGTGCTGGCGCGGTCGCGGGCGATCACGCGGGGCAATCTGGCGGTTCTGGCCGACTGGGTGGCGGGCGAGCGGCACCTTTCCTTTGTGCGGCCCCGGTCGGGCACGACGGCGCTGGTCAAGCTGCACCTGCCGATGACCTCGCGCGACTTCTGCCTTGCGCTGCTGCGCGAGACGGGGGTGATGTTCCTGCCCGGATCGGCGCTGGGCATGGAGGGCTATGTGCGGATCGGCTATGCCAACACGCCTGCCGTGCTGCGCGAGGGGTTGGCTCGGGTGTCGGGGTTTCTGGCGCGGCAGTAGGACCGGGTGCTGCACCTGTGGTTGCTGGCGCCGGGGGCTTTGGCGCTTTTTTGGGCAGGGGCCATCGGAACAGGCGGCAAGGCTGCGGCAAAGGCTTGACCAAGGGCGGATGACCGCTACTGTTGGATCACATCTGGCGAAAAGCCAATCGGCACATGGGCCCTGAATGCAGTCAACGCGTCTGCTTCGGGGCCTTTTGCCTTTTGGCCGCGCCACAGGGAATGACGGATGAAGCGACGGATCGAACTTGGCCTTCTGTATTCCCGCACGGGCAGCTACTCGCTGATTTCCGAGGCGTGCCGCACTGGCGTGCTGGCCGCCATCGCGCAGATCAACGCCGATCCGGCGCTGGATCTGTGCTTTGTGGCGGTGGAGCGTGATCCGGGTGGTAATGTCGATCTTTATGGTCCGATGTGCGCAGATATCTTGCAGGCCAGCACCGCGCGGCATGTGGTGGGATGCGTCACCTCGTGGAGCCGCAAGGAAGTGATTCCGACGGTGGAAAAGTTCGGCGGAACGCTGTGGTATGCGGTGCCCTATGAGGGGTTCGAAGCCTCGGACCATGTGGTGTATACCCATGCCTGCCCCAACCAGCACCTGCTGCCGCTGCTGGACTGGGCGATGCCCGCCTATGGGCGGCGGGCCTATCTGACGGGGTCGAATTACATCTGGGGGTGGGAGATGAACCGCCTTGCGCGCGAGCGGATCACCGCCGCCGGGGGTGAGGTGCTGGGCGAGCGGTATCTGCCCATCGGGTCGCGCGATGTGGGCCGGATGATCGAAGAAATCCGGGCGGCGCGGCCGGCCTTTATCCTCAATTCGCTGATCGGGCCATCGTCCTATGAGTTTCTGGCGGCCTATCGTGCGCTGGGGCTGCAGGATGCGGCGTTTCTGCCCGACCGCTGCCCGGTGCTGTCGTGCAACATGACGGAATGCGAATTGCCCGCGCTAGGCCCGGCGGCCGAAGGGTTGGTGGCGGCGGGGCCCTATTTCCGGGGCGTGGGCGGATGGCCGGGGGTGGGGAACTTTGGCTCTTCGCACGAGGCGGCGGCCTTTGCGGCGGTGCGGGAACTGGCGCGGCTATTGGCGCATCGTCCGGGCGCCGAGGATCTGAGCCTGTCGCAGCTTTTGGCCGGCGACTGCCGCCCCGGTGGCATCATCGACCCCGAGACGCACCACACCGTGCTGCCCGCCATCATCGCGCGGGTCGAGGGTGGTGCGTTCCGGGTGATTGAGCGGCGTGCCGACATGCCGGGCGACCCCTACCTTTCACGCGGCCGGATGGCCCCACTTGCCCCGATGCTGCGGGTGGTGTCATGAGGCGGCCAATCCGGATTCAGAACCTTGGCGGCGCGCGGGCGGTGATCCTGCACCGCCCCCACCCCACGGTGCAGGCCCTGACGCGGCAACTGACCGCCATCGGGCTGGAGGTGACGCAGGTCTGGCCGGATTTCACCGCCGAAGGGATCGGGGCGGATTTCGTGTTCTTTGATGCCGACATGGGGCATGATGGCATGTTCCCATGGGCGGCGGGCCAACCGCCGATGCCGATGATCGCGCTGATCGGGTCCGAAGCGCCGGGGCGGATCGAATGGTCCTTGCGGGCGGGGGCGCATGCGCAGTTGCTGAAGCCCGTTGGGGACAACGGGGCCTATTCGGCGCTGTTGATTGCGCGCGATGCCTTTGACGCGCAGCACGCCCTGTCGGCCGAGATTGCCGATCTGCGGCGCAGGTTGGACGGGCGGCAGACGGTGGTGCGGGCGGTGACGTTGCTGAGTGCGCGCGGCAAATCCGAAGCCGATGCCTATGCGCAACTGCGGCAGATGGCGATGGCGTGGCGGATCAGCTTTGAGGATGCGGCGGCGCGGATCGTGGCCAGCCACGGACAAGACGGGGGGGCCGATGGGCAGCGCGACCAAGGCTGAGCGCATCCGTCGGCCAAAGGGGGCTATGGCGCGGCTGTTGCAGCGGCGGATGGCGGTGTTTGGTCTGGTGCTGATCGCCATTGTGGTGGCGGGCGCGGTGCTGGCCCCGTGGATTGCGCCGTTTTCACCCGATGAGCAGCATTTCGACGGGCTGACGATTGAAGGCGCACCTTTGCCGCCCGATGCGCGCTTTATCATGGGCACAGATCTTTTGGGCCGCGATCTGTTTTCGCGGGTGCTTTATGGCGCGCGCACCTCGTTGGTGATCGGGATCGTGGCCAATGGAGTGGCGCTGCTGATCGGCACCTTGGTGGGCATCACGGCGGGGTATTTCCGGGGCTGGCTGGGCGCGGTGCTGATGCGGTTCACCGACCTGATGATGGCTTTTCCGGCGCTGTTGCTGGCGATCTGCCTTGCCGCGATTTTTCAGCCGTCACTATGGATTGTGGCGATGGTGATCGCGCTGGTGAACTGGGTGCAGACGGCGCGAGTGATCTATACCGAAACCACGTCGCTTGCGACGCGTGATTTCATTGCTGCCGAGCGCACATTGGGGGCGGGAACGGGGCGTATCCTGTTCCGCCATATCCTGCCGCATCTGGTGCCGACGATCATCGTCTGGGGTACGCTGGGCATATCAACCACGGTGCTGCTGGAGGCGACGCTGTCCTTTCTTGGGGTGGGCGTGCAGCCGCCGACGCCAAGCTGGGGCAACATCATCTTTGAAAACCAGACCTATTTTCAGTCGGCCCCTTGGTTGGTGTTCATTCCGGGTGCCGTGATCATTCTGCTGGCGCTGGCGTTCAACCTTGTGGGTGATGCGCTGCGCGATGTGCTGGACCCGACACAGCGGGGGCGCGGCTGATGGCGACCTATCTGATCCGCCGCCTGTTGCAATCGGCGCTGATCCTGCTGGGGGTCAGCTTCATCACGTTCTTCCTGCTGTTCGTGCTGCCCGCCGATCCGGTGCGCCAGATTGCCGGGCGGTCGGCCACAGCCGAAACGGTCGAGAACATCCGCCAGCAACTTGGCCTCGATCAGCCGTTCATCGTGCAATACGGCCGCTATCTGGCGGGGCTTTTGCAGGGCGATATGGGGCGCAGCTATCTGCAAAAGACCGAAGTGGCGGAGTTGATCGCGTCGCGCATGCCCGCCACGCTGCTGCTGATGGCGGGGGCGATTGGCTGCGAGTTGGTGCTGGGGCTGGCCATGGGGATTGCCGCCGCCCTGTGGCGCGGGCGGATGGCCGACCATGTGCTTATGATGACATCCTTTGTCACTGTATCGGCCCCGCAGTTCGTGGTCAGTCTGCTGATGCTCTATGTTTTTGCCGTGCAACTGGGGTGGTTCCCGATTGGCGGCTATGGGACGTTCGCGCATCTGGTGCTGCCTGCGGTGACTTTGGGCATCCTTGGGTCGGGCTGGTATGCGCGGATGATGCGATCCTCGATGATCGATGTGCTGCGCGCCGATTTTATCCGCACCGCCCGCGCCAAGGGGCTGACCCGGGCCCGCGTGGTGCTGGGCCATGCGCTGCCCAATGCCATTTTGCCCATCATCGCCATGATCGGCATCGACATCGGCATCTTCATGGGCGGCATCGTGGTGGTGGAATCCGTCTTTGGCTGGCCCGGCATCGGCCAGTTGGCGTGGCAAGCGATCCAGCGGATCGACATTCCCATCATCATGGGCGTCACGCTGGTGTCTGCCCTTGCCATCGTGATCGGCAACCTTCTGGCCGATGTGATCGCCCCGTTTATCGACCCCAGAATTACCCTTCGCTAAACCCAACAGGAGAGACACAATGAAAAAACTTCTTGCCTCTACCGCCCTGATCCTGTCGCTGGCGCTGCCCGCCGGCGCGCAGGACTATACCCCTGATCCGGCGGCCAAGGCCGGTGGCTCCATCACCGTGACCTATAAGGATGATGTGGCCACGCTGGACCCGGCCATTGGCTATGACTGGCAGAACTGGTCGATGATCAAATCGCTGTTCGACGGTCTGATGGATTATGTGCCCGGCACCACGGTGCTGCGCCCCGGTCTGGCCGAAAGCTATGAGATTTCCGAGGACGGCCTGACCTTTACCTTCAAGCTGCGTGCGGGCGTGAAGTTCCACAATGGCCGTGAGATGACGGCCGAAGATGTGAAATACTCGCTGGACCGCGTGACCAACCCGGCCACGCAATCGCCGGGCGCGGGTTTCTTCGGCTCGATCGCCGGGTTTGACAAGGCGGGCGATGGCGGCCTTTCCGGGGTTGAGGTGGTGGACCCGCTGACGGTCAAGATCACCCTGTCGCGGCCCGATGCCACCTTCCTGCACGTGATGGCGCTGAACTTTGCCTCTGTTGTGCCGAAAGAAGCGGTGGATGCTGCGGCGGGCGATTTCGGCAAGATGCCGGTGGGCACGGGTGCTTTCAAGCTGGCGGAATGGACGCTGGGCCAGAAGCTGGTGTTTGAAAAGAACGCCGATTACTGGCGTGCGGGCGTGCCCTATCTGGACAGCGTGGTGTTCGAGGTTGGGCAAGAGCCGATCGTCGCCCTGCTGCGTCTGCAGAACGGCGAAGTTGACGTGCCCGGCGATGGCATTCCGCCCGCCAAGTTCACCGAAGTGATGGCAGACCCCGCGCAGGCCTCCCGCGTGGTGGAAGGCGGGCAGTTGCACACGGGTTACATCACGCTGAACGTGACGATCCCGCCCTTGGACAAGCCCGAGGTCCGCAAGGCCATCAACATGGCGATCAACAAGGACCGCATCACCCAGATCATCAACGGGCGCGCCAAACCGGCGACGCAGCCGCTGCCGCCGTCGATGCCCGGCTATACCGAGGGCTACGCCGGTTACGCGTTTGATGTCGAAGGGGCCAAGAAACTGTTGGCAGACGCAGGGCTGGCCGATGGGTTCGAAACGGACCTTTACGTGATGAACACCGACCCGAACCCGCGGATTGCGCAAGCGATTCAGCAGGATCTGGCGGCCATCGGCGTGAAGGCGAATATCCAGAGCCTTGCGCAGGCCAATGTGATCGAGGCCGGTGGCGCGGGCACGGCCCCGATGATCTGGTCGGGCGGCATGGCGTGGATTGCCGACTTCCCCGATCCGTCGAACTTCTATGGCCCGATCCTTGGCTGTGCCGGTGCTGGTCCGGGTGGTTGGAACTGGTCGAAATACTGCAACGCGGCTTTGGATGAAAAGGCCACTGCCGCCGACAGCTTGGCTGACCCGACCAAGGCCGCTGACCGCATGGCGATGTGGTCCGAGGTGTATCAGGCCGTGATGGAAGATGCGCCTTGGGTGCCGGTGTTCAACGAACAGCGCTACACGATGAAGTCCGAACGCATGGGCGGCGAGGACGCGCTTTACGTTGATCCGGTCTCGATCCCCGTCAACTATGACTATGTTTTCGTGAAGTAAACATGTGCAAGGTCTGCGACTATACCATCCATGCAGCGCAGCATCACTTCGGCTGGGACAATTCGTTTGCCCCGGCCGAACGGGTGGCGCCGGGGTCAACGATCCTGTTTCATTGTCATGACAGTTCTGCGGGCCAGTTGGGCCCGCAGTCGACGGTTGCCGATGTGGCCACCCTTGATTTCGGAAGGATCAACCCGACGTCGGGGCCGATCTACATTGACGGGGCCATGCCCGGCGATGCGGTCAAGGTCACGATCGACAGCTTTGCCCCGAACCGATTTGACGGGCGCGGCTTTGGCTGGACGGCGAACATTCCGGGGTTTGGCCTGCTGGCCGATCAGTTTCTGGAGCCTGCGCTGCATGTCTGGTCCTATGACGCGGGGCAGATGGGGCCGGCGATGTGGGGGCGGCAGGCTGCGGTGCCGCTGAAGCCCTTTGCCGGGACCATCGGCAATGCGTTGGCGGAAAAGGGGCTGCACTCCGTGGTCCCTCCCCGGCGGGTGGGGGGCAACCTGGATATCCGCGACCTGACGGCGGGCGTGACGCTGTACCTGCCGGTCGAGGTGGAGGGCGCGCTGTTCAGCGTGGGTGACACCCATGCCGCGCAGGGCGATGGCGAGGTCTGCGGCACGGCGATTGAATCGCCGATGGACGTGGTGCTGACGCTGGATCTGGTCAAGGGCGCAAACCTGAAGACCCCGCGCTTTACCACGCCCGGCCCGGTCACGCGGCATCTGGATGCCAAGGGGTATGAGGTGACAACCGGCATTGGCCCCGATCTGATGCAGGCCAGCCGCGATGCGGTTTCGGCCATGGTTGACCTGCTCTGCGCGCAGCGCGGCATGCCGGCGGTC
This sequence comes from Rhodobacter sp., assembly GCA_027484145.1. Classification (GTDB taxonomy): domain Bacteria; phylum Pseudomonadota; class Alphaproteobacteria; order Rhodobacterales; family Rhodobacteraceae; genus Pseudotabrizicola. The sequence continues at coordinate 211,333 of JAIXUH010000012.1, read as the reverse complement.
GAGGCCTATATGCTGGTGTCGACCTGCGGCGATCTTCGGATATCCGAGATCGTCGATATGCCGAACTGGGTGGTCAGCTTCTATTTCCCGCGGATCGTGTTCGAATGATCCCTGCCGCGCAGGCGATGGAACCAACGACCGGGGCTGTGACGGCCCCGGTTTTGCGTGTGCAGGGGCTGACCGTTTCGGTGCAGACCGAGGATGGGTTGCGCCCCTTGGTCAGCGAGTTGTCGTTCGTGGTGCGGCGGGGCGAGACTTTGGCGATTGCCGGGGAAAGCGGGTCTGGCAAATCCATCACCTCACTCGCCATCATGGGGCTGTTGCCGCCGCCTGCGGTGCGCGTCACAGGTGGGCAGGTGATGCTGGGCGAGACCGACCTTGCCACGCTGCCGGAAAGCCGGATGCGCGCGGTGCGCGGCGACCGGATCGCGATGATCTTTCAGGAACCGATGACCAGCCTGAACCCGGTGATGACCGTGGGCACGCAGTTGATCGAAGCCATTCGCGCGCATGAGGATGTGTCGCGCAGCGCGGCGCGCGCCCGCGCGTTGGAGGCGCTGCGCGCGGTGCGCCTGTCACAGCCCGAACGGCGGATGACGCAATATGCGCATGAGCTTTCGGGTGGGATGCGGCAGCGCGTGATGATTGCCATGGCGCTGGCCCTGCGGCCCGAAGTGTTGATCGCGGATGAGCCGACGACCGCGCTGGATGTGACCGTGCAGCGCGAGGTGCTGGACCTGCTGCGCGATCTGCAGCGCGAGATGGGCACGGCGATCATTCTGATCACGCATGACATGGGCGTGGTGGCCGAAATGGCCGACCGCGTCATCGTGATGCAGAATGGCCGGATGGTGGAAGAGGCCGCGACGAAAGACCTGTTTGCCCGCCCGCGTGAGGCCTATACCCGTGATCTGCTGGCGGCGGTGCCGCGCATGGGCGCGGGCGTGGCACAGGCAGAAAAGCCCGCCGATGCGCCGGTGGCGCGGTTGTCGGATGTGGTGGTGCGCTTTGGGCTGAAGGGTGGCGTGCTGGGCCGCGTGGTGCAGAACGTGCACGCGGTGGAGCATGTCAGCTTTGACATCCGGCGCGGCGAGACATTTGCGCTGGTGGGCGAGTCGGGCTGCGGGAAATCGACCATCGCCAAGGCCATCGTCGGGTTGGTGCCGCATCAGGGCCGGATCGAGATTGCCGGGCAGGCGCTGGAAGGTCTGGATGCGGCGGGGCAAAAGGCTTACCGCCGTCAGGTGCAGATGGTGTTTCAGGACCCGATGGCCGCGCTGGACCCAAGGATGCGAGTGGGCGATCTGATTGCAGAACCCCTAGCGATTCATGGGCTTGGCGGGGTGGCGGAACAGCGCGCGCGGGCGGCAGACCTGATGGCGCGGGTGGGGCTGTCGGCGGATCAGCTTGACCGGTATCCGCATGAGTTTTCCGGCGGGCAGCGGCAGCGCATCTGCATTGCGCGCGCGCTGGCGCTGAACCCCGCACTGATTATCGCGGATGAAAGCGTGTCGGCGTTGGATGTTTCGGTGCAGGCGCGGGTGCTTGCCTTGCTGCGCGCCCTGCAGGACGAGTTCGGCGTGGCCTTCCTGTTCATCAGCCATGACATGGCGGTGGTCGAGAATATCTCGGATCGCGTGGCGGTGATGTATCTGGGCCAGATCGTGGAACTGGGCACGCGAGCGCAGGTGTTCGGTAACCCGCAGCACCCCTATACCCGCCGCCTGATTGATGCGGTGCCGGTGCCCGACCCGGCGCACCAGCGTATGGCACAGGCCCGGCTGGCTGGCGAAGTGCCAAGCCCGGTGCATGCACTTGGTGCAGGCCCAGAGCGGGTGCGCCTGCGCGATGTGGGGCAGGGGCATCTGGTGGCCGAAGGCTGACGCGCCCCGCCGCGCGGGTGTCGGCTTAGAACGTGATCGGCTCCAAAACCTGTGGATCAATCACCTCGACCCCCGGGGGCAGGCCGGCGCGCAGCACGCTGCTGTCCTGCGCCAAAAGGCCAAAGGTGCGATAGTGGCAGGGGATCACGGTGGTGAACTTGAAATAGCGCCGCGCGGCATAGGCGGCGCGTTCCATATCCATGGTGTAGTGCCCGCCGCAGGACAGGATGCCGATGTCGGGCTTGTGCAGATCACCCATCCAATCCATGTCGGCCATGATGTCGGTATCGCCCGAGACATAGATCACATGGCCTTCGCCCGCGATCATGAAGCCTGCGGCAGACCCGGCGGGCAGCAAACCCTGCCCGGTGAAGTCGATCGAGGCTGAGTGGGTGGCGTTGACCATCGTCACCCTTGCATCGTTCAGCGTGATCGTGCCGCCCTTGCCAAAGCCGATGGTCTGCACGCCGCCCATGGCGTTCAGCCACTCGCTGACCTCATGGATGCAGGCGACGGGAATGTTCAACTCGGCCCCCAAAGCTGCCGCATCGGAGGCATGGTCGCCATGTGCGTGGGTCAGCAGAATGTGCGTGGCCCCCGCCAAGGCTTCGGCGCGGCGGTCGGCCGGGAACATCGGGTTGCCCGTCAGCCAAGGGTCGATCAGCAGCACCGCCCCCTCGATCTGGATGCGAAAGCCAGAGTGTCCAAGCCATGTGATCTGCATTTGCGTGCCTTTCCTTGCCGTGCCTCTACTATAGGGCGACCAAAGGCACAGGTCCATGAATGCCGCAGCACCGCGGCCAAAGCCAGCCAACGGCAAGGGTTTCGCCACCATGCCCTTGCAGCGCAAGGGGGGTGCGGCTAAACGGGGCTGGATCAAGAGAAGGGGTGTCCCATGTCCATCGACATCGACACGGCGCGCAAGGTGGCAAAACTTGCCCGCATCCGTGTGGAAGAGGCCGATCTGCCGAAACTGGCGCAGGATCTTTCGGGGATCTTGGGCTTTATGGAGCAGTTGAACGAGGTGGACGTGACCGGGATTGAACCGATGACATCCGTCACGCCGATGCGGCTGAAGCGGCGCGCAGATGTGGTCACCGATGGCAACATTCAGGCCGCTGTCCTGAAGAATGCCCCCGATGCCCGTGAAGGGTTCTTTGCCGTGCCGAAGGTGGTGGAATGAGCGCGAACAGCTGGACAATTGCCGCCGCGCGCGACGCGCTGCGCAAGGGCGACATCACCGCCGTTGACCTGACCATGTCGTGCCTGACGGCGATTGATGCGGGCGATGCGCTGAATGCATTCGTGCACAAGACGCCCGAGATTGCGCTGGATCAGGCCCGCGCGGCCGATGCGCGCCTTGCCACGGGCGAGGCCCCGGCGATGTGCGGCATTCCCCTTGGCATCAAGGACCTGTTTTGCACCAAGGGCGTGCCGTCGCAGGCCGCCTCGAACATCCTGCGCGGCTTCAAGCCCGAGTATGAATCGACGGTGACGACCAAACTGTTCGATGCTGGCGCGGTGATGCTGGGCAAGCTGAACATGGACGAATTCGCCATGGGCAGTTCCAACGAATCGTCCTGCTATGGCAATGCGGTGAACCCGTGGAAGGTGGATGATCGGGCGCTGACGCCCGGCGGGTCGTCGGGTGGGTCGGCGGCGGCGGTCGCGGCGGACCTGTGCCTTGCGGCCACAGGCACCGATACTGGCGGATCGATCCGCCAGCCTGCGGCCTTCACCGGCATCGTGGGCATCAAGCCGACCTATGGCCGCGTCAGCCGCTGGGGCATCGTGGCCTTTGCCTCCAGCCTTGATCAGGCAGGGCCGATGACCAAAACCGTGCGCGACGCCGCCATCTTCCTGCAGGCCATGGCGGGGCATGACCCGAAGGACAGCACCAGCGCCGATATCGCGGTGCCGGATTTCGAGGCCGCCCTGACCGGTGACATTCGCGGCAAGGTGATCGGTATTCCCAAGGAATACCGCATGGACGGCATGCCGGAAGAGATCGAGGCGCTGTGGCAGAACGGTATTGCCATGATGCGCGACGCCGGGGCCGAGATCCGCGACATCAGCCTGCCGCACACCAAATATGCGCTGCCCGCCTACTATGTGATCGCGCCCGCCGAGGCGTCGTCCAACCTCGCCCGCTATGATGGCGTGCGCTATGGCCACCGCGCGAAATTGGCGCAAGGTGACGGCATCACCGAGATGTATGAAAAAACCCGTGCCGAAGGCTTTGGCCCAGAGGTGCAGCGCCGTGTGATGACGGGCACCTATGTGCTGTCGGCAGGGTTCTATGACGCCTATTACAACCGCGCCCGCCGCGTGCGTGCGCTGATCAAGCGCGACTTCGATCTGGCCTTTGCCGCTGGGGTCGACGCCATTCTGACACCGGCCACGCCATCCTCGGCCTTCGGCTTGGGCGAAATGGCCAATGCCTCGCCGGTCGAGATGTATCTGAACGACGTGTTCACTGTGACCGTCAACCTTGCCGGGCTGCCCGGTGTGGCAGTTCCCGTGGGGCTGGACGCCAAGGGCCTGCCCCTTGGGCTGCAGCTGATCGGCAAGCCTTGGGATGAGGCAGGGCTGCTGAATCACGCCTATGTGCTGGAGAAAGCCGCGGGTTTTGTTTCCAAGCCCCGGAAATGGTGGTAAGGGCGTCGGTCGAGTTTCATCATCAGGTCCGCGAAAACATGCGTCTGACTGCCCTTTTCCTGCTTCCTGTCGCGGCCCTTGCGGCCTGTGCGCCATCTGTGCCTGACAGTGGGGCGCAAGTCGGTTTTCAGGATTACAATTCCTATGTGCGCGAACGCGATGCATCGGCATCACGGCCGCAGGCAATTGTGCCGCCCGGATTTTCCACCGACAGCATTGGCGCCGCCATTGACCGCGCCAGCGGTGCCGGAACCTCTCCTGCCCCGACCGGCCCTGTGACCGGCGCTGTCATCGGTGCGCCGACAACAAGCGCGGCCCCGCTTGCCGGCGACCGGCCCCGCGGCAACGCACCAATCGGGATCAAGGAAGAGTCTGGCGAATTGCTGGCCAACCATGCCGGCATTTCCGACGAGAATGACTTTGGCGCCGTGTCGCAACGCGAAACGATCGAAAGCGACAAGGCGAGGATCGAACGCAACCGCTCGCAGTATCAGGTGATCCAGCCCGGCGCGCTGCCCGTGCGGCCCGGCGAGTTGGGCCCGAACGTCGTTGACTATGCGCTGGCCACCAACCACCCCAAGGGTACGCAGCTTTACAAGCGATCTTCCTTCGGCGGCGGCAATGCCGCGGCCAAATGCGGCGGCTATGCCTCGCCCGATCTGGCGCAGCAGGCCTTCCTTGCCAAGGGCGGCCCCGAGCGTGACCGTCTGGGCCTTGACCCCGATGGCGATGGCTATGCCTGCGCTTGGGACCCGTCGCCCTTCCGCCTGCGGTGATCGAGCCGTCATCGCAAGGCGATGATCGGCAGGCGTCGTCGCCGAACTTTGGCGCGCGCCGGGGCGGCGTGCAGCCATCGCTGATCGTGATTCATTATACAGGTATGGCAAGCTGTGCTGCGGCCCGCGCACGACTGTGTGATCCCGCGGCCGAGGTCTCGGCGCATTGGCTGGTGGCCGAGGACGGCACCGCCGAGGCGCTCGTGCCCGAAGCGGCCCGCGCTTGGCACGCTGGCGCAGGCGAATGGGCCGGGATCACCGATGTGAACTCACACTCGATCGGGATCGAACTTTCCAATACGGGCAGCCACCCCTTTGCCGCGGCTCAGATGACCGCGCTGGAGATCCTGCTGGCAGACATCATGTCCCGGTGGAACATTCCGGCGCATCGCGTCATTGGGCATTCCGACATGGCGCCTGCGCGCAAACGCGATCCCGGCCCGCGCTTTGACTGGCAGCGCCTTGCGCGCGGCGGTCTGTCGGTCTGGCCTGATCTACATGGGGCCGTGCCGACACACGACTTTGTCGCTGCGGCACGACGTTTCGGCTACGCCGAAACCGACCCCGCCCTTGTGCTGACGGCATTCCGGATGCGCTTTCGGCCTTGGGCGTCTGGCCCGATGGACCCGGTTGATGCCGCCCTTGCCACAGACCTGGCCCTGCGCTTTGCCGTTGACGCAGGGCCAGCACAGGCGTAAGCCGCACCCCGCGCGGATGGCTGGATGACCGCGGGGGGCAACCTTCGAGGAAAGTCCGGACTCCATGAAGCAAGGGTGCCGGGTAACGCCCGGCGGGGGCAACCCCAGGGAAAGCGCCACAGAGAAGAGACAGCCTGCGCGTTTGCACAGGTGATGGTGAAACGGTGGGGTAAGAGCCCACCGCGGACCGGGCAACCGGGACGGCACGGCAAGCCCCACCCGGAGCAACGCCGAATAGGGGCCTCGCGCGGAAAGGTCTGCGACAGCTGAACGGCGCAAGCCTGACGGCAACAGCAGAGACCTCCGCAGGGACGTTTCAGCCCAGAGGTCCGGGTTGGCAGCTTGACCGCTCCGGTAACGGATGCGGCAGAGGAATGGTCATCCATGGGGGCAACCCCGGGACAGAATCCGGCTTACAGGCCATCCGCGCACCTGGAACGACCCATGCGAAAACAGGGTGGGGGCTCTGCCCCCAAGGCCCGTTCCGGACCTTTCCCCCGGGATATTTGAAGAAGGGGAAGCGGCAAGCGGCCCCAATTCCCCTTCTTCAAATATCCCCGCCGGAGGCACGCGCGGGCGCGGATGCGACCGCACGCAATGGCTTGCGCCGCAGGCGCGCAATTTGATGACAGCGCCGGTGTTTGGCTGTTGACTCTGACGGTTGCACGGGTAAAAGGCGGGCTTCAAGAGATTTCGCGGGGGAGCGCTGTTCCCCCGATTCAGGAGAGACGACTATGGCCAAACCGGCGACGATCAAGATCCGTCTGAACTCGACGGCTGGCACCGGGCACTTCTATGTGACCAAGAAGAACGCCCGTACCATGACCGAAAAGATGACCGTGCGGAAGTACGATCCCGTGAAGCGGGAGCATGTGGAATACAAGGAAGGCAAGATCAAGTAAGATCTGCCGACCGGAACGTGTTTGGGGCCGCGCATGTTCTGCGCGGCCTTTTGCTTTGGTGCGGGTGGGTCTTTGGTTGGCTTTGGGGCGATTGGACGAGGCGCGGTTCGCCAAGGTGACGGAGTGTTCGGCTGTCCGCCTGGGGCGCGCATATCGGGCGACAGAGGCCCCAGACAGGCAAAGGGCCGGTGTTTCCACCGGCCCCCGCTTCTGTCAGTCGTTGCCTGTCGCTTATTCGCGGTTGCCCATGAACTGCAGCAGGAACATGAACAGGTTGATGAAGTCGAGGTAGAGCTGCAGCGCGCCCATTATGGCGGCTTTGCCCAGCCATTCCTGATCGGCCGCCATCGCATGCTCAAGATAGGTGTTCTTGATGTTCTGCGTGTCATAGGCAGTCAGGCCCGAGAAGATCAGCACGCCGATGGCCGAGATCGCGAAGGCCAGAGCCGACGAGGCGAGGAAGATGTTCACGACCGAAGCAACGAGCAGGCCGATCACACCCATCATCAGGAACGTGCCAAGACCCGACAGGTTCTTTTTCGTGGTGTAACCATAGAGCGACAGGGCCGCAAAGGCGATTGCGGTGATCAGGAACGTCTGGGCGATGGACACGCCGGTGTAGACCGCGAAGATGAAGCTGAGCGACAGCCCCATCAGGGCGGCGTAGACGTAGAAGAACAGTTGCGCTGCGGCCACCGACAGACGGTTGATCATCGCGCTGAACGCGAACACCATGATCAGGGGCGCAAACATCACAACCCATTTCAGCGGGGTCGCGAAGATGGCATTGACCATCGCCTCGTTCGTGCCGACGGCCCAAGCAACGCCGCCGGTGAGGATCATGCCCACGGACATCAGTCCGTAGACCTTGTTCATGTGGGCGCGCAAGCCCTCGTCGATCTGGACGGCCCGGGCGCCTATGCCGGCCGAGCGGATCGTGGTGTAGTCAGCCATCTTAAGCCTCCGAAGTTGAACTTTTGACCCGCACGACGGGTGTCAGACGGGTTCACACATGAATATCGGAAAGCAGTTGGGCGTTTTCAAGGATCTTGGGAAAAAACCGGAGCCTGCGATGCATTTTTTGTCATCGCAGGCGTCGACGGTGTCAGGCGGCCCAGCGGGCGTTGCCGATCGTGGGCAAATCCCAGAACGGGCGGTCCAGTTCCTGCGCCACATCGGCGCGGGTCAGGCCGATATCGGCCAGGGTGCGGTCATCAAGGCGGGCAAGCGTCTGGCGTTGGCGGTGCGCGGCAAGCGCATCGCGCACGAACGTCAGCAGGCGCGCGGCGCTGCCACCCGACTGGACCCGCCGGGTGGCGAGTGTCGCGGTATGGAGCGAGGCAAACATGGTCTTTCCTTTCAGGTTTCATCTGATCTGGTGATGTGACGCACATGCGCCATCAAATCACTTGATCCTGATACGCGAATCGCGTGTATTAGTGAAGTGAATGCTTTTGAACTCTCGCATCAGGAATTGTGATATGCCGCGCAATCTGGATCTGACGGCCCTGCGGTCTTTCGTGGCGGTGGCCGATGCCGGGGGGGTGACGCGCGCCTCGGGGTTCCTCAACCTGACGCAATCAGCCGTGTCGATGCAGATCAAGCGGTTGGAGGAGATGTTGGGTGTGGAATTGCTGGACAGGTCCAGCCGCAAGGTGGGCCTGACGGCGGCGGGTGAGCAGCTTTTGGGCTATGCGCGGCGGATGCTTGTGCTGAATGACGAGGTGCTGGACCGGCTGACCCGCGACCCGCATGAGGGCGAGATTGTGCTGGGCGTGCCGCATGACATTGTCTATCCGGTGATTCCGCAGGTGTTGCAGCACTTTGCCCGGACTTATCCGCGCATGAAGGTGTCGTTGATTTCGTCCTTTACCCGCGTGCTGAAGGCCCAGTTTGCGCGCGGCGAATGTGATGTGATCCTGACTACGGAAGAGGCGGTAGAGCCGGAGGGCGAAACCTTGGCTGAACTGCCGCTGGTCTGGGTTGGCGCGCCGGGAGGCGTGGCATGGAAGGGCAGGCCGCTGAAACTGGCCTATGAGCATAACTGCATCTTTCGGCAGGGCGTGCAGGCGGCGCTGGATGCGGCGGGCATTCGCTGGCAGATGGCGGTGGAAAGCGACAGTACCCGGACGATTGAGGCCAGCGTCAGCGCTGACCTTGCCGTGCATACCGTGCTGGCGGGGTCAGAGCCGCCCTATGTTGAGCGGATCAGCCATGGCGGCACGCTGCCGGAATTGCAGCGGATGAAGGTCAATCTTTACGTTGCTGACCCCGCGCACAGCCCGGCTGTGCTGGAAATGGCGGCGCTGATCCGTCGGGCCTATGCCGCGCGCAACGGGCGCACGGCGGTTGCGGCGGGCTGATCCGTTCAGGCAAGGGTGATGACGACCTTGCCCGTGGCCTTACGGTCGCGCAGCAGGTCAAGGCCTCCGGGAAAGGCCTCCATCGGCAGGATGTTCGAGACATGTGGCCGCAAGCCGCCCTCGGCATACCAGCCAAGCAGCGTGGTCAGGCTGTCCGCCAGCCGCCGCGGGGCCAAGGTTCGGTAAGCCCCCCACCAGAAGCCGATGACGGTCAGGTTCTTGACCAGCAGCAGGTTGGCGGCGGGTTTGGGCACATCGCCCCCGGCAAAGCCGATGGCCAGCAGGCGCCCATCCGGGCGGGTGGCGCGCAAGGCAGCATCGAACACCGCGCCGCCGACGGTGTCATAGACGACGTCAACACCGCCATGGGCGCGCAACTGGTCTTTCAGGTCGGGGGCGTCGCTGTCGATCAGCACATCTGCCCCGGCGTTCTGCGCAATGGCCAGTTTGTCGGCCCCGCGTGCCGCAGCGATGACGCGCGCGCCAAGGCGCTTGCCTATTTCGACCGCGGTCAGCCCGACACCACCTGCGGCCCCGCTGACAAACAACGTCTCGCCCGGGTGCAGGTTGGCCTTCCATGTCAGTGCAAGATGGCTGGTGCCATAGGCGATGGGAAAGGCGGCAGCATGGGAAAAGGGCATGGACTCGGGGATGGGCAAAAGCTGGTCTGCCTGGGCGCTGACCCATTCGGCCAGACCACCGTAGCCCAGATAGCAGGCAACGCGGGTGCCCGGTGCGGGGCCCGTGGTGCCGGGGCCAAGCGCCTCGACCACGCCGGCGATTTCCATGCCGGGCACGAAGGGCAGGTCAGGCTTGACCTGATAGGTGCCCTTGGCCATCAGGATATCAGCAAAGTTCAACCCGCAGGCGTGAACGCGGACAAGCGCCTGTCCTTTCGCGGGCAAGGGCCGCTCGCCCGTGGTCAGGACCGCCGGGCCGTTGATGTCGGTCATTTGCCAAACGCGCATGTGTCCTCATCCGTGCATCTGCATGATATACTGCGCGCAGGGGTGGCGCACCAGTGGCTTTGAGTTGCAAAATGCGATGAACACTGTTGTGTATTGCAAAATGCATTGCGAAATGGGAAACGCGTTACGGGCGAGTAAATGGTTAATGCTGCTGCTTGTGCGGGAAGGATGGGTCGATTTGTCCAACTGTACAATTCAACCTGTCGAAAAAGACAGGTTTCTTTCAGCGGCCTTGGGAAATTTCAGATTTTTTCGAAGTTCTGGATTTTGGCACACGTGTTGCTTATGATGTTACAGTCGTATCGTCGTTCGGAGTATGGAATGAAACACCCTGTCGATGCCCATGTGGGTAAGCGTATCCGCCACCGCCGTTGGATGGTGGGAATGACCCAGCAGCAGCTTGCCGACAAGGTCGGGATCAAGTTCCAGCAGATTCAGAAATATGAAACCGGCATGAACCGCGTCAGCGCGTCGCGCCTGTGGGACATTGCCGAGGCGCTGGGTGTGGCGATCTCGTTCTTCTTCGAAGGCCTGTCGGGCGAAGGTGCCACGGCGCAGGCTCCGGCAGGGGATATCCTTGCCGACAAGGAAGCACTGGAACTGGTGCGGTCCTACTACTCGATCCCCGAAGCGCAGCGCCGCCGCCTGTTCGATCTGGCCCGCGTGCTGAGCGACGCCGCCTGAGGGGCGGCAGGGGCTATTGACCCTCTTGACCCGGACGAGGGGCGCGGTTAGCGCCCTTCGGGCAGGGGTCTGTCCCTGTGCTTCGTGCAGGGTGGGTTCCGATGGCCAGACTTTCCCCCGAGACTATCTCTGACCTGAAAGCCACGGCGCATGCCATGGCCGATGTCGCGCGTGAGGCGACGTTGCTGCATTTCCGTGCCGCAGGTCTGTCTGCCGAGACCAAGGAGCAGGACCGCTTTGATCCGGTCACTGTGGCGGACAGGCTGTCCGAGGAGCGGATGCGCGCTGTGCTGGCCGCCCGCCGCCCGCAGGATGGCATTCTGGGCGAGGAGTACGGCAGCCAGTCCGGGCAAAGCGGCCTGACATGGGTGCTGGACCCGATCGATGGAACCCGCGGCTATCTTGCGGGTACACCGACCTGGGGGGTGCTGATCTCGGTCGCGGATGAAAGCGGGCCGATCTATGGCCTCATCGACCAGCCCTACATTCGCGAGCGGTTTGAAGGTGGGTTCGGTGTGGCGCGCGTGGTCGGGCCATCGGGAGAAGCCGCGTTGCGCTGCCGCCCCGCGCGGCCCATGGCGGAGGCGATCTTGCTGTCGACCTTTCCCGAAGTGGGCACGGCGGCGGAGCATGCCGCGTTCCGCCGGGTGGCGGACCGGGTGCGGCTGGTGCGCTATGGCATGGATTGCTATGGCTATGCGCTGATCGCGGCTGGCCAGATTGATCTGGTGATCGAGGCGGGATTGCAGGCCTATGACGTGCAGGCCCCGATTGCGGTGATTGAAGCGGCGGGCGGCATCATGACCGACTGGCAAGGGCGGCCCAGTCATGCGGGCGGGCAGGTGCTGGCGGCGGCGAATGCGGCGATTCATGCCGAGGCTTTGGCGCTGCTGAATGGTTAGCCGGGGGGGCTGTCTGCCCCCCCAACCCCCCGAGGATATTTGGAGAAGGGGAAGCTGGAAGGTGCTTGCATCGAGGGGCTGGGGGCGGCTATCCCGGTCCGGCGCGCGAGTCCTTTGCCCCCTTCTGTCGCCGCTGCGGGTTCGGTCCACCGAAGGGGTTCTGGGGGACATATGGCCGACATCCTGATCCGAAACGCCGAAGTGGTGGTGACGATGAACCCGCGCCGGGACGAATGGGCCGGGGCGGATGTTCTGTTGCGCGACGGGGTTATCGTGGGGGTTGGTGCCGGCCTTCAGGCGCCTGGCGCGCGCGTGGTCGAGTCGCGGGGCTGCGTGGTGACGCCGGGGTTGGTCAACACGCACCATCACCTTTACCAGACCCTGACACGGGCGGTGCCGGGGGGGCAGGACGCGCTGCTGTTCGGCTGGCTGAAAACGCTGTACCCGATCTGGGCACGCTTTGGCCCGCGGGAAATGTTTACCTCGGCGCAAGTGGGCCTTGCCGAACTTGCGCTGTCGGGGTGCACGCTGACCTCGGACCACCTGTATCTTTATCCCAATGGCTCGCGGCTGGAGGATACCATCCATGCCGCCGCCGAAGTGGGCCTGCGCTTTCACCCGACGCGGGGCGCGATGAGTATTGGCGAAACCAAAGGCGGTCTGCCACCCGATGCGCTGGTCGAGGAGGAGCGCGCCATTCTGAATGACATGATCCGGGTGGTGGATGCCTTTCATGACCCGCGCGAGGGCGCGATGGTGCGGGTGGGGCTGGCGCCCTGTTCGCCGTTTTCGGTCAGCCGCGAGTTGATGCGCGACACGGCCTTGCTGGCGCGCGACAAGGGGGTGATGCTGCACACCCATCTGGCCGAGAATGACGAGGATATTGCCTATTCGCTGGCGCAGTTCGGCGTGCGGCCGGGGCAATATGCCGAAGATCTGGGCTGGACGGGTGCCGATGTCTGGCATGCGCATTGCGTGAAGCTGGATGCGGGTGAGATTGACCTCTTTGCCCGCAGCGGTACGGGTGTGGCGCATTGCCCGTGCTCGAACTGCCGGCTTGGGTCGGGCATTGCGCCGGTGCGCGCGATGCGGGATGCGGGGGTGAATGTCGGGCTGGGGGTGGATGGCTCGGCCAGCAACGACGCGGGCAATCTGATGGCCGAGGCGCGGCAGGCCCTGCTGTTGCAGCGCGTGGCGCGCGGGGCCGATGCCATGGCCGCACGCGAGGCGCTGGAGATTGCCACACTGGGCGGGGCGCAGGTGCTGGGGCGCGACGATTGCGGGTCGATTGCGCCGGGCAAGCGGGCCGACCTTGCCATTTGGGATGTGTCTGGCATAGAGGCGGCGGGGTCATGGGATCCGGTGGCGGCGCTGATCTTGTGCGGGCCGACGCGGGTGCGTGACCTTTTTGTGGATGGAAAACAGGTGGTTGCCGATGGGCAGATGGTTACGATCGATCTGCCCGCCGTCGTGGCGCACCAGAACCGGCTGGCAGCAGCCCTGAGGGACAGATGAGCCACGATTTTGAGGCGCAGCGGCGCGAAACCTTTGACACCTTTGCGGAACTGACGAAGGGCGGGCAAAAGCTGCCCGCGATGTCGGTGGTGGAGTTCTATCTGCTGGTCGATGGCGATGATGCCAACTGGGCGGGCGCAGAAAAGGCGTTGCGGGCCAAGGGCTTTGCGACCGAGCGCGATGAGGGCGAAGATACCCTGATCGTGGCCACGAAAACCGCGCTGCGTATTGCCCCCGACGTGATCTGGGAGCAGGAGCGCATCGTCAGCGAGATCGGCCTGTCTTATGACTTTTATCCCGATGGTTGGGAATTCGGGTTCGACGACAAGTAAGCGGTCTTTCAGATGACCCGCTGCCCGGCCACCCAGACGTCACGGATGGCGCGGTCGTCGCCCATCATGATGGTGGGAAAGAGGGCCTGCCACAGTGACTCGGCCCGCGCTGTGGCCTGCGCGATGGCCGGGGTTGAGGACAGGTTGACGATGGTCAGATCCGCCTCCATCCCCGGTGCGATGTTGCCGATCAGGTGATCTGCGCGCAAGGCGCGGGCCGAGCCTTGGGTGGCCAGCCACCACAACTCGGCCGGATGCAGGGCGCGGCCGCGCAGTTGCGCCACCTCGTAGGCCGAGGCCATGGTCCGCAGCATGGAAAAGGACGACCCGCCGCCCGTATCGGTGGCAAGGCCGATGCGATGGCCCGAAGCCTTGAGCCCGGCCATATCGAACAGGCCCGATCCGATGAAGGTGTTGGAGGTGGGGCAATGGATCAGCGCGGCATCCACCTCTTTGATCCGGGCTTTCTCGCGGTCTTCCAGCCAGATGGCGTGGCCATAAAGCGCGCCCTTGCCCAAGAGGCCGTGGCGTTCATATGTGTCAAGGTAGTCGCGGGCCGTGGGGAACAAGGATTTGACCCAGGCAATCTCATCGGTCTGTTCGCTGAGGTGGGTTTGCATGAGGCAATCGGGGTTTGCGGACCAGAGCGCCCCCATGGCGGCAAGCTGATCTTCGGTCGAGGTCGGGGAAAACCGGGGCGTGATGACATAGCCCGCGCGCCCGGTGCCATGCCATGTAGCCAGCAGGCGGGCCGAGTCGTCAAAAGCCGATTGCGCCGTGTCGCGCAAGCCATCGGGGGCATTGCGGTCCATGCAGGTCTTTCCGGCCCAGACCCTTTGGTTGCGCGTTGCGGCGGCCTGAAAGAAGGCATCCACGCTTTCGGGGTGAATGGTGCAATAGGAACAGACCGAGGTGGTTCCGTTCGAAATGGTCAAGTCAAAGTAGCGTTTCGCCACCTGTTGCGCGTATGCTTTGTTCGAAAAGCGCATCTCTTCGGGGAAGGTGTAGCTGTTCAGCCAGTCGATCAGCCGTTTGCCCCATGATGCGATGATGGCGGTTTGCGGGTAATGGGCATGCGCATCGACAAAGCCCGCACTGATGAGGTCTTGGCCATAATCGGTGATCCGGGCCGTGGGGTGTGCAGCGCGCAGATCGTCTGCCTCACCCACCGCCATGATGTGGCCGCCTTCGACCAGCACGCCGCCACGGCGGATGTGACGGGCGGCATCAACGCCGTTGTCAAACGGGTCTGCGGTGAAATACAGCACTTGGCCAAGGATCAGGTCTGACATGGGTTTCCCTTGTTGCGGATGTCAGCCTATCGCCTTTTGGCCCTTGGGTAAATTTGCCCGCTGCCCCTGTTTACGGGAAACAGCTTTCGCTAAGGTCAGGGTAATCTGAAAAGGCGGCGCAATGGCACAAGACATGGCAGACAGCGAAGAGGACGGGCTGGACAGCCGTCGTGTCAGCGCTGTGCTAGAGGCTGTTGCCGCACGGGATTCGGCGCGCCTGACCCTTCTGATGGCCCCCCTGCACCCTGCCGATGTTGCCGACCTGTTGGAACAGATCGGCACCGAGGAGCGCAACGACCTGCTTGCGCTGTGGTCGGGCGAGATTGATGGCGAGATTCTGTCCGAGATTTCCGATGCGATCCGCGAGGATGTGATCGAAGCCCTGCCGCCCGAAGTGGTGGCCGAGGCGATGCGCGATCTTGAGACAGATGACGTTGTCGATATTCTGGAAGACCTTGAAGAGCCGGCCCAGGCCATCATCCTGTCGGCCCTGACCAGTGCCGACCGCGCGGCGGTGGAACGGGCACTGTCTTACCCGGAATACTCGGCCGGTCGTCTGATGCAGCGCGAGGTCGTCGTGGCGCCTGCGCATTGGACGGTGGGCGATGCGATTGACCATCTGCGCGATGCCGACTGGCTGCCCGATCAGTTCTATCATGTGATCCTTGTGGACCCGCGGATGAAGCCGGTGGCCTATGTCACCCTTGGGCGGTTGTTGTCGTCGCGCCGCGAGGTCCGGCTGCAGGATATCACAGAGGACAGTTTCCGCACGCTGGAGGCGACCGAGCCTGAGGCGGACGTGGCCTATGTGTTCAACCAGTATCACCTGATTTCCTGCCCCGTGGTGGATGAGGCGGGGCGTCTGGTCGGCGTGATCACGATCGATGACGCGATGAACGTGCTGGACGAAGAGCACGAGGAAGACATGCTGCGCCTTGCCGGGGTGGGCGATGATGCCAGCGTGTCGGATGGTGTTCTGGCCACCGTGAAGGGCCGTCTGCCGTGGCTGTTCATCAACATGCTGACGGCAAACATCTCGGCCTTTGTGATCACGCGGTTCGAGGCGACGATTTCGGCGGTGGTGGTGCTGGCGGCGCTGATGCCGATTGTTGCGTCGATGGGCGGCAATGCCGGAACCCAATCGCTGACGGTGGCGGTGCGGGCACTTGCCACGCGCGATCTGACGTCGTCGAATGCGCTGCGCGTGGTGCGGCGCGAGGCGATGGTGGGGCTGGTCAACGGCGCGTTCTTCGCGGTTGTCATGGGCATGGTCGGGTGGCTGGTGTTTGGCTGGGCCGCACTTGGCCTTGTCATTGGCATGGCGCTGGTGATCAACCTGTTGGTGGCCGCCCTTGCGGGGGTGGCGGTTCCCCTGACGCTGGAACGGCTGGGGGCGGACCCGGCGCTTGCTTCTGGCACTTTTGTCACCACGCTGACCGATGTGGTCGGGTTCTTTGCATTTCTGGGGCTGGCGACATGGATGCTGATCTGACATCCGTAAAGGCGGCGGCGCGCAAGGCAGCTTTTGCGGCGCGCAAGGCTGCCTTTGCCGCCGGGCAGGGGCAGGCGGCGGAACTGCTGGCTGATGTGCTGGCAGGTTATCGCGGGCAGGCTTTGGCCGGATACATGCCGATGCGGACCGAGATTGACCCGCTGCCCGCGATGGCCGCGCATCAGGGGCCGGTGGCGGTGCCGGTCATCATGGGCAAGGGCATGGCGCTGCGCTTTCGCGAATGGACGCCCGGTTGCGCGATGCAGGAAGGTGAGTTCGGCGCGTGGGTTCCGGCCGAAGGGGCATGGGTTGAACCGCAGGTGTTGATCGTGCCCTTGGTTGGGTTTGATGCGCGGGGCTATCGGCTGGGCTATGGCGGCGGCTTTTACGACCGCACGCTGGAAGGCTTGCGGGCGCGTCACAAGGTGCTGGCGGTGGGCTTTGCCTTTGCCGCACAGGAATTGCCCGAAGTGCCGATCGAGCCGACGGACCAGCGCCTTGACATGATCATCACCGAAGCGGGCGTACGCTCGTTTTCCCTCGGATAAGGGCAAGCACAAAGAGGATCGGGTATAGCGCAAGTGGCACGAACAGAAACCACCCCATGCGCGCATCCCCCATGGGCAGCAAAAATCCGAGCATCCCGAGGGCAGTAAAGACGGCGATCAGCGGCAGCCCTGCCTTTCGGCGTTGATCCGTCTGATCCCACAGGATCGCGCCCCAGAGCGGATAGGTCGCGTGGAACAGGAACATTCCCGATTGCAGCGCGTCGGGATTTCCACATGGCGAGTTGCCCACCGCGACCCATTCGAACGCAAGTCCGGCCAGACCAGCAATCAGCATCCAGATCATGTCGCGCACATGGGGCAGGGCGCGGCGCAGCATATGAAAGATGCCTGTCCACACCAGATAAACGGCCATGGCGCCGGGCAGGATCTCTGGTGCCCACGTGGCCCCGAAGCGGTAAAATGCTTCGAGCCACATGGCGAGTGCTGTCGAGATCAGGACTGGCCTGATCACGGCCATTACTTGGCGATCTTTTCGTCCTTGACGAACATGTTCGACCACGCGCGGTCAATCAGGTCGGGCGTCATCTGATAGGGGATGCCTTCAAATTCGCAGATGGCGATCATCTGGTCGATCAGGAAGACCGGCTGATAGTTGGCAAAGACGCCGTTGATTGTGGGGTATTTCACCTTCAGCAGGTGAACCAGCGCCTTTTCGTCCAGCGGCACCTTCTTCTTGCGGGCGACCATGGCAAAGATCTTCAGGAACATTTCCTGCGTCGGGCCGTCGATCTTGATCTTGAAGAAGATACGGCGCAGGGCGGCGCCGTCGAAGATTTCGTTGGGGTGGAAGTTGGTGGAAAAGATCACCAGCGTGTCAAAGGGCACTGTGAACTTTTCACCCGATTGCAGCGCCAGAATATCGCGCGCTTCTTCCAGCGGCACGATCCAGCGGTTCACCAGTTTCTGCGGCGGGTCCACCTGACGGCCAAGGTCGTCGACGATGAAGATGCCGCCCGAGGCTTTCAGCTGCAGCGGTGCCTGATAGGTGCGCGCCACGGGGTTGTACTTCAGATCCAGCATGTCCAGCGTCAATTCACCGCCGGTGATCACGGTGGGGCGTTCGCAATAGACATAGCGGCCATCAAAGCGATTTGACGTGCGGCGCAGCGAATTGGGGTCATCGAACGCCTCTTCCGCCGCCGAATGCACGATGGGGTCATATACAGTGATGACCTGACCGGAATATTCAATGGCGCGGGGGATATAGATCTTGTCGCCCATCGCTGCGCGGATGCCGTTCGAGATGGAGGATTTGCCGTTGCCGGGCGGGCCATAGAGCAGGATCGACCGGCCCGAGGTGATGGCCGGGCCAAGGTGGCCGAGCAGGTCGGGCGGCAGGATCAGGTGGCCCATGGCCCCCACAAGCTGATCGCGCGTGAGGCGGATGTCGCGCACCGACTGGCGCTTCATCTGAATGCCGTAGTCCGCAAGGGGCACCGGCATGGCGCCGTAGTATTCCGATTGCGACAGCGCATCCAGGGCGCGCGACTTGCCGCTTTCGGTTAGTTGATAGCCCATTTCGTTGCCACTGGTGGCATGCAGGGTACCCGTTGCCTCGATCAGTTTCTGGCTGCGGGCAACGTCCACAATTTCCTGCGTCAGTGGCACGCCAAGGCTGATGACGCGGCTGATGTCCGACACCAGATCAAGGTTCATGCGGAACATGGTCTTGAGAAGGATGTCGCGCATCATCACCATCGACAGCCCCGTTTCGGCCAGCGACTTTGGCGCGGGCGGGGCGATCACGTTCGGCGTCATCTGCATGTTCATGCGGGCAAATCCTGCGTTTGGTTCCGGCATCGGGAAACAATCCTGCCCGAAGTGCAGGAATCGTGCCCTAGAATGCACCCCGAATTGTGAGCAAAAGATGGAAGACCAGTGTTCCCGATAGGGCAAGGCCCATGGGAAAATCCTTGTTCGTCCAACTCGCCCAATCTGCCACGGCATTGCGGAACGGCCCGATCAACCGCGCCCCGCGATGGGCGGTAAAGGCCCCCAGCAGGCAGGCCGCGAACAGCGCAAAGACAAGGCGCATGTCGGCCCCCACAAAGAAAGGCGCCATGGCGGCGGCAAACTTGGCGTCACCCGCCCCGATCAGCCGCACCATATTGGCGACAAACCCCGCCACCAGTACAATGCCGGCAAGCGCCCAGCCCCACAGCCACGTCATCAGCGGCAACCCGGTCAGGGGCACCGCCAAAAGGCCGGGGATCAGCCAGACCAGCAACAAGGCGATAACCGCCTTGTTGGGTATCTTCATGAACTTCATATCGCTCCACGATACCCAGATGCCGATGGCGAGGGCAAAGGGCAGCAGGGCCGTCGCGGCGCCGGGCGTCACGGATCAGGCCTCAAGTGCTGCAAGGCTACGCGCGGCAGCCTCGAAATGCTGCGGATGGGTTTCGACCGCCTCGCGCAGCAGTTCCTTGCCCACCTGCACATCGTTCTGTTTGATCGCGGCAAGGGCAAGCGTGTACAGAAGCTCGGCGCGTTCGGCCTGACTCATCTTGACGACGGGCAGGTCGTATTTGCGCTGTGACCCGCGCGCCAGAACAAGGTTGTTCTTGGTGGTGAACATCGACGGATCATAGGTCAGCGCCTGTACGAACAGCTTTTCCGCCCCCGCCGCATCGCCGCGCGACAGTTTGGAAAAGCCCCAGTTGTTCAGCACGCCTGCAGGCTTTGACGTCATGCCTGCGGCGATTTCGTAAAAGCTGTCGGCCTTTTTCCAGTTCTTCTTGGAATCCGCAACCATCGCTTCCAGCCGATAACGCTCGAACGTTTCGTGGGTCGGGGGCACCTTGTTCAACTCGGCTTCGGCATTGGTCCAGTCGTTGCTGCGGATCAGGGCATCAGCCAGTTGAATCCGGTCATCGCTGTTGGCTTCGGGGTGGGCCACGACCGTGCGCCAGACCGTCACCGCCTCTTGCTGGCGGCCCGCGCGGACCAGCGATTTGCCAAGGCCGCGTTTCAGATCAATCCGGTCTGGGTTTTGTTCTGCGGTCCGGTTGAAGTAAGACACCGCTTCTTCCGGGTCGCCCACTGTCAGCATGATGTCTGACAGGTTGCTTTCATCGATGACATTCACGTCCTTCAGGGCGCGCTGCACTTCGGCGTCAGAGTTCTTCTGACATGCACTCAGGGCCACCGCGCCACCCAGGCACAGTGCCGTCAACATCGGTCGGCGCATTTATGCGTCCTCTTTTTACTGCTCGGGTTCGCGCCCCTTACAGCTCGGACAAAAGCTCATATGTGCTTTGCCCGCGCCGAACGAGGGTGAACTTTGGTGTTTCCTCGGGTTCAGCATATACCGCATCTTCGGTTTTCGCGATAGCGCGCTTCAGATTTTCGCGGATGGAGTCCGTTTGGCCACTATCGGCGGCAAAAGCCCGCTGAAAAAACACCTTCGCTTCGCCGTATTGGCCGCGCTCCATCAGCACAACGCCCAGATTGTTCAGGGCGGGCACAAAATTGGCGTCTTCAACCGTGGCCTTGCGCAACAGGTCTTCGGCCTGATTCAGGCGGCCAAGGTGCAGGTTGGCCGATCCAAGGGCCGAGAGCACATCGGCGGTGAAGCCATGCTCTGCGGCACCGCGCAGATAGGCTTTCAGCGCCAGTTCATATTCGCCCGCCTGCATCAGGCGGTGGCCTACGATTAGCCCGTCAATGCCCTGTTCTTTTGGGTCAACGCCAAAGGGCGTATTGCGCGACACATCCGTCCCGCCAAACATGCCTTTGCCGCCGGTGTTTCCACAGGCGGCAACAAGACCAAGCACAAGGATTACGGCAAGGGACCGAAAGATCGGGCGGGAAATATCAGCCTCCACCCCCCATTTGGGATGCGAATTTGAACAAGGACGGCCCGATTAGAATAACCAGAAGCGGCGGCAGGGTGAAGAGCATTGTGCCCAACGTCAGCTTGGTTGGGATGGTATTGGCCTTTTCTTCGGCACGCATGATACGTTTGTCACGCATTTCCGAGGAATAGACCCGCAGCGCATCTGCGATCGAGGTGCCAAAGCTGGTGGATTGGATCAGCGTCGTCACGAAGGAGGTGATGTCAGGCAGGCCCACGCGTTCGGACATGTCACGCAGAACCGTGACCCGTTCCTTGCCGGCCTTCACCTCATGCGCGACCATCTCGAACTCTTCTGCTAGGGCCGGATAGCCGGCGCGGGCCTCGTTGCCGACGCGGATGATGGATTGGTCCAGCGACTGGCCCGCCTCGACGCAGACCAGCATCATATCCAGCGCATCGGGGAAACCTTCGGTGATTTCCTGCTGGCGCGACTGGATGCGCCGCTGCACCCAATACTGCGGCAGGTAATAGCCTATGGCTGCCGGCAGGATCGTGTACATGATCATGGTCTGGGTCGTCATCTCGGTCTGTGATGCCTTCACAAGGGCATAGATCAGGCCGATCACCAAAACGCCAAGGCCAAGCGCGAACTGTGAAAAGTGGAACATCCGCACCGCACTTTTGCCGCGATAGCCTGCGCGCAACAGCTTCAGCTTGGTCGCGCCAAGCTCTTCGGCGCTTTTGGGTTCCAGATACTGGGCATAGCGTTCCAGTTTGTCGGCGCCGACATTATTGCCGCCGCGCCGCAAGGCCTGCACCTCTTCGGGCTTGCCGCTGCGTTGCGCGCGAATCCGGTCCAGCGGGTCTATTTGCTTTTTCATCATGGTGGGCAGGGCCACCACGATCAGCACGATACCCACACCGCCAAGCGCCAGAAGCGGCCCCATCGGGCCAAGCGCATTGGTCAGCATCGCATTGATAGAGTCGATGAACTGCATTTTGCGCCTCAGACTTTGATGTTTGTCATGATCTTCATGTAGATCACGTTGATCGTCAGCATGACGCCCACGAAAATCGCCGCCGGGATGAAGGCGGTGGTTTCCTTGACGTCTTCATAATAATTCGGGTCGATCATGTTGATCGCGACCAGCGCTGCCAGCGGGAAGGCCGACAGGAACATACCCGACCACTTCGCCTCAGCGGTGATGGCGCGCACACGGCGGAACAGTTTGTAGCGCGCGCGGACCACCTTGGACAAACCTTCAAGGATTTCGGCAAGGTTGCCGCCCGATTGCTGCTGGATCGACACGGCCACTGCCAGAAAGCGCAAATCCTGGTTGTCCATGCGTTCGGCAAAGGATTTCAGGCTGTCGCCCACGTTGCGGCCATAGGCGGATTCGTCGGCGATCAGGCCGAATTCGGTGCCAAGCGGGTCAGGCACTTCCTTGGCGACGATCCCGATGGCCGAGGCAAAGGGGTGCCCCACGCGTAGCGACCGCACCATCAACTCGACGGCGTCGGCAAGCTGTTCTTCCATCATCGAGACGCGCTTCTTGGCCTTTTTGTTGACCCAGAAATAGACGCCGCCAATGCCCATCAGGGCTGCGATCACGATCCGCACAGGGGTTTCCGCCTCGGTCGCAAGGGTCAGACCGAAATAGGAAAACACCGACAGGCCGATCATAATCATGATCAGTTGCTTGGGGGTAAAGGCGATGTTGGCCTTTTGCGCCTTGGACGCCAGCAGCGAATAAAGTGGAATACCGCGAGAGGCCATGTGCTGGCTCATCTCTTTGCGCAGTTGTTCCAGCACCTGTTCGCGGTTGCCGTTCTTTTGCATCAGCGCAAGGCGGCGGCTGACGCGGCTGTCAAGGCTGATCGATTTGCCAAAGACAGTCAGATAAACGCCTTCGACGATCACGACGACGGCAACAAAGATCAGGACATAGATGAGCGGGGCAGCCGAAATTTCCATCTGTCTTGTCCTTACACGATCGGTTCGTAAATGGCGGCGGGCAGGTCATAGCCCCACTGGCGGAAGCGGTCGGAATAGGCCGACCGGATGCCCGTGGCGTTGAAGCGGCCAATGATCTTGCCCGAGGATTCGACGCCAAGCCGCTCGTAGCGGAAGATTTCCTGCATCGAGATGACTTCGCCTTCCATGCCGGTCACCTCGGTGATCGACACCATGCGGCGCGAACCATCCTGAAGGCGCGAGGCCTGCACGATCAGGTTCACAGCCGAGGCGATCTGGCTGCGCATGGCCTTGATCGGCATTTCGATGCCCGACATGGCGATCATGTTTTCCAGACGCGACACTGCGTCACGCGATGAGTTGGCGTGGATTGTGGTCATTGACCCGTCGTGGCCTGTGTTCATGGCCTGCAACATGTCGATCACTTCCTCGCCGCGCGTTTCCCCCACGATGATGCGGTCAGGACGCATACGAAGGGCGTTGCGCAAGCAGTCACGCTGGGTGACGGCGCCCTTGCCTTCGACGTTCGGCGGGCGGCTTTCCATCCGGCCCACGTGAACCTGCTGCAGCTGAAGTTCGGCCGTGTCTTCGATGGTCAGGATGCGTTCCGTGTTGTCGATGAAAGACGACAGCGCGTTCAGCGTTGTGGTCTTGCCCGAACCCGTACCGCCCGACACGATCACGTTCAGGCGGGTGGCCACTGCGGCCTGCAGATAGGCGGCCATTTCTTCGGTAAAGGCGCCAAAGCGGACAAGGTCGGGAACGCCCAGCTTTTCCTTTTTGAACTTACGAATCGAGACGAGCGAGCCATCCACCGCCACCGGCGGCACCATGCAGTTGAAACGCGAGCCATCGGCAAGGCGGGCGTCGCAATAGGGGTTCGATTCATCAACGCGGCGGCCCACGGCGGACACGATCTTGTCGATGATCCGCAACAGGTGGCGTTCGTCCTTGAAGGTGATGTCGGTCAGTTGCAGCTTGCCCGAACGTTCGACGAAAATCCGCCGTGGCCCGTTCACCAGAATATCGTTGACAGTTTCATCCTTGAGCAGCGCTTCCAGCGGGCCAAGGCCCATCACCTCGTCATAAAGCTCCTGATGCAGAACGCCGCGGTCCTGAGCATTCAGGGCCACGCTCATTTCGTCCAGCGCTTCGGCGGTGATTGATGCGATTTCCGATTTCAGGCTGGATTCAGACGCTTTTTCCAGCGCAGCAAGGTTCAGGTTGTCGAGCAGGCGCTTGTGAAGTTCGACCTTCAGCTCCTGCATCTTTTCCTTTTTCTTCTTTTCCTTGTCAAAGGCCATGGCCTCGGCAGGGGTCTTTGGCGGCGGCGCAGCAGGCATCGGCCGCGACATGGATGCCTGCGGCTTTGGCGTGCTGGCGGCAACGGGTGCCACCGGCCCCGATGATTGCACAGGCTTCATCCCGGATGGTGCCGGGCCGGCCTCTGGCTTTTTGAAACGCGAAAACATCAGTATAAGCCCCCTCGAACCGTCACGCTTTGCCGGCTTCAACGCCCTTGTTCAGGTCGTGCAGCGACTTGGCCAACTTCATGATTTCCTTACGCAGCGGATTCTTCGCCGCTGTCTCTGCAAGAGGCAGGCCATGGTCATTGGCCTGTGTCACCTGCACGCTGCCATCGGGCAGCTGAATCTCGATCCCGATATCCAGGCTTTCCGCCATGCGCTTGACTCGGCTTTTGCCCGAAAGATCGGTGAATTTCGGCGCGCGGTTCAGCACATAGCGCAGCTTTTCATGCGGCAGCGCTTCGGCCTTCAGCGCGCGGATCAGGCGAAGCACGTTCTGGGCCGACCGCAGGTCAAGCTCCAGCAGTGCAAAGTACACATGAGCGCGGGTCAACACGGCCTCGGTCCACGCGACGATGGTTTTCGGCATGTCGACGATGACATAGTCAAAGTTCGCCGCCGCCATGTCGATGATCTTGCCGATATCCTCTGGCCCGATGATATCCAAGGGCAGCATGTCGGCAGGTGCCGTGAACACATGCAGCTTGTCGTTGAAGGTCAGCATCGATTGCAGGAAGGCATCGCTGTCGATGCTGTTGGTGTCAGACAACACCTCGAACACGATCTCTTTGCGCGGCAGATCCAGATATGTGGCGACCGAGCCATACTGGAAGTCAAAGTCCAGCAGGCAGACGCGTGGCGCATCGGTCTTGGTGATCGTTGCCAGTTCCCAGGCGAGGTTCACGGCAAAGGTCGAGGCACCTGTACCCCCCGCAAGGCCATGCACCGGCAACACCACGCCTTCGCGGTCGCCCTTGGCCTTGAACTTTGGCGTGGCCACCGCATCGGCCATCAATTCGGGCAGCGGGGCAGGGGCCGCGACGACTGGCGGCGGCAGGCGCATCCGTTCGATCGCGTCGTGCAGCGCCCCTTCGGGCAGCGGATAGGGCACAAAGTCATCGGCCCCCAGACGCAACAACTGATGCAGGGCGATGGGACTGATCTGGTCGGCAATCAGCACAACCTTTACGCCCTTGGCCTTGGCCGTGCGGATGATCTCGCTGATGCGGGTCAGGTCGGCCTCATCCTCGGCGTTCACGGCGATGGCCACGAATTCCAGCGTTGCCGCATCGGGCTGGCCCAGAAAGACCAGTGCATCCTCAAAGGAAAGATCGCCCCAGCTTTCGCCAAGCTCGTTTTCCATATCGTCGATCAGCAGATCGAAATTCTGAACATCGCGCGAAATCGTGCATGCCACGATCGGCGCCGGATCAGGCTGAAGGGTTGCCACGCTCGTCATCTCGCCTCTTGTCCTTCATCAGACGGATCTTGGCAAAACCATGCTTTCCATAGAATGCGGAAAACAAACAACAATTCGCCTTTGGTCCGTGCATGGATTATCCACGCGACTGTTTCCATTGCGGATGAAGGTGCTGGGAAATGGTGGCAGGAATGGGGCTAAAAAATCGTGATTCTTTGATTTCTTTCGCATTCGTCAACACTGTTGCCCAAAAGGACGACACTGAAACGAAACAGGGCCGGTTTCCCGGCCCTGTCTTGCGGAACGAACAGGTGATCGTTTCCGAAACTCAGTTCTCGCCAGGGTTGACCTGCGTGGCAATCTGCACAGGCTGACGGTGCGGCGTTGTGGCACTTTCCACATATTCGCGGAAGATGATCGCAGCATATTTGCCGTTCAGCAAAGTGCCCTTGCGCTTGTGGAACCCCGAAACTTCGGTGACGGTGCGGCGGTTCGCCTCTTCGGGGCCTTGGCTTGCCACGACGGGGCGGGTTTCGCCAAAGGAGACCAGCGCCTCCAGCCGGCTGCGGCTGATGCCCTGGCTTGCGAAATAGGCGACCACGGCTTGCGCGCGGCGCTTGCCAAGGCTTTGGTTATACCCGTTCGACCCGACGGCATCGGCATGGCCATAGACCGAGAAGCGCAGTTCGGGGAACTGACGGATCCAGTCAGCCTGCTTGGCCAGCACTTGCTGGGCCTGCGGGGTCAGCTGCGCGCTGTTGAACGGGAAGGTGATGGTGTTCGGCACTTCGCTGGCAAAGCGCGTGGCAAGGGCCTGCGTTGCGCTGATCTCGCCCGACATGACGCGGCTGTTGTCGCGGGTGACTTGCCCGAAGCCACCTTCGTCCACCTCAAAGCCCAACTGGCGGTCGAAAGACGGAGAGTTCTGGCATCCGGCCAAGGTGCCGATCAGCGCAAAGGCGAGAAGCGGTTTTGAAGTGAGCGTCATGACTTACTCCATCACATAGCCATAGGAACTGCTGAAGTCCTGACGGGCCACTTCGCCCGCCGCCCCCGATTTCGGGGACATGGCAACTTCGCCGTTCAGGAAGAATTCACGCTCGGTCGGCAGACGGACGCGGTCGGTCGGCAGGGCGAAGGAATCGCCCACCGTGGGCGTCACCAGATGCGGGGTGATGATGATCACCAGTTCCGACTGGTTGCGCTGATAGTCGGCGCTGCGGAACAGGGTGCCAAGGATCGGCACATCGCCAATCCACGGCAACTGGCTGTTCAGGTTGCGGAAATCGTCCTGCAACAGGCCCGCGACGGCAAAGCTTTCGCCGTCGCGCATTTCCACGGTGGTCGATGTTTCGCGCCGTTTGAACGCGTTGATCGAGAAACCGCCCGCTTCGACCGTGATCGTGGTGTCGATCGACGACACCGCGGCGTTCATTTGCAGGTTGATGATGTCGCCATCCACCACCGTCGGGGTAAAGGTCAGCTCCACGCCGAACGGCTTGTAGTCGATGCCGATGCCATCCGATGTCAGCACCGGGATAGGGTATTCGCCACCGCCCAGAAACCGCGCTTCCTGACCCGACAGGGCGGTCAGGTTCGGTTCGGCCAGTGTGCGGACCACGCCTTTGGATTCAAGCGCTTCCAGCAGCACGGCAAACTGCACCGATCCGGCGGTGAACCCAAGGCCAAGCGCACCGCGCACGCCTTGCTCCACTGTCACCGGGCTGCCGATGCCGTTGCCTTCGGCCAGCCATGTGCCGGTTTCGCCTGCGATGCCGATCTTGCTGCCGCCCTGTGCCGCCAGCGACACGCCAAGGTTCTTGGCGACCGAGCGCTGCATTTCGGCAAAGCGGACCTTGAGCATCACCTGCTGGGTGCCGCCCACGCTCATCAGGTTGGACACCCGTTCCGGCGCATAACGTTCGGCCAGATCAAGTGCGCGGTCCAACTTGGCCGAGGATGACACCACACCCGACAGTACGATGCCGTCGTTGGCGGTGCGCACTTCAATGGTTTCGCCGGGCAGGATCTGCTGTAGGCGTTCCTTGAATTCGGCGATGTCGGGCGTGACATGCACGTCGACGTTCGAAATCAGCGTGCCATCGGGCGCAAGCAGCGTCAGCGTCGTGCGCCCCGGCGTTTTGCCCAACACATAGATCGACCGATCCGACAGCGTCGAGATATCGGCGATACCAGGGTTGGCGATGGAAAGTTCGGCGAAGGGGGTGTCACTTTCGACCACCACCGCCCGGTTCATCGGAACATTCAGGGGCGCGGAAACGGAGCCCTGCATGACCCGAAGTGTTTCGGCTGACGCAACACTAACAAGTGCCGTCGTCGCCAAGGCCGCGGCCAGCAGGCCCGCCCCAAAAATATGCTTCATGCTCATGTGACCTGCCCTTTCGATCACGCCTCATTCCGGGTCTTTTTTGCCCGTATTGTCAGTCAAGATGCCTGCATTGGCCTTTTATTGCAAGAATCAAACGCTTATTAGCCGAACCTTGTGTGGATAACTTGCAACTAGTCGCAACGGCTGGCGCTATTGCAAAGGGCGGCCACCATATTCGGTGCCGCCCTTGGCCGTCTTCGATCTCAGTTCGTGCAGGGGATCGGGATTTCCACCACCTCACCGCCCTTGCGGTTACGGATGGTGCACACCTTTTCCTCTTCAACGACCACGATTTCCTGTTCCTCAATGCCAAGCAGTTTGGTCGAGTCAACCTCGACCGTGCCGTTGACGCTGTCATCGCCGTTTCCAACCAGCGACAGGGCCAGACGTCCGGTTGCCTGGGCCTGGGCAAGACGCGCCACCTCTTCGGGCGACGCGGCAACAGTGACCGTGCGCGCGACCGTGGCGCCCGACGATGCGCCGGCTTGCTGGTCAACCGCGATGACGCGGATCGTGCTTTCGATCAGGCGCGTCAGATCACCGCCGGTGCCGTCAACCGTACCAGTCCAGTAAACGTCGACATGGTCGCCCGGCTGTACAAAGCCGGATACACCTGAGGCCACGTCAACCTTGATGGCAAAGGCGCGCATCCCCTTTTCCAACTGGCCGGTCAGGCCAGCGGCTTCGCCCGGTTCGGTCACTTTGACCGCCATCAGGGGCTCGAATTTCTCCATCTGGCGCAGCACGAACCGGCCCTGATTGTTTCCGACAGGGAACAATTCGACCTCATCGCGGAACACGCCTTCCGGCAGCGATTTCTCTGGCCAGTAGACCAGTTCGACATCTTCCTTCGTCAACGAATCGCCATAGGCTTTTGGTTTGTTGACGACATAGACCTGCACGACCGGACCCACCTTGGCACGAAGCTGGCGTTCCTGATCAAGTGCGGTCTGAGTTTTTCCGATATAGCCTTGGGCCAGATAGACGGCCGATCCGGCGAGGGCGACACCCGCAACCAGAACAAGTCCAAACATTGCACGCATGACTTACCCCTTTCCCAATAACGCAGACCGGGTCGCGATTTTGCGCCCCGGTCCTTGTCCGTCGTTACTCGCGTCCCACCGCCACCGCATCACCGATGTCAGCGTTGATCGATTCAGCAGCCTGGCGGAATTGCTCTTCCGTAATCACGGTGAAGAGCCACATGGCCATGCCGACAATTGCTGCGGTCAGCACGACCCAATCCACGGTCACTGCCCCATCTTCACGCTTGAGAAAGCGTGTCAGGGTAGCAGCCGGACGGACAAATAGCAGCTTCATCTTCGTCTCTCCGTTCAACGTCCCGATCCGAAAAGGGCATGCCTCGCCGAGAAACGGGTCACCCACGTTTATCCCCCTGGTCGTCAACGTGCCGTAGGCGCCTCCCCATCAAGCGAAAAGGGCGCCGACCGACAAGCCGGTCAGCGCCCCCAAGCTCAGGCGGACAACAGCGTGTTGTCCTTGGGCATTATTATTCGCGGCCGAGCGCGGTTGCGTTCTGCAGGTCGGTGGCGATCTGGGTGCCAGCGGCTTCGATTTGCGGCTGCACAGCGTTGATCACGATCAGGCCCAGGCCAACGACAGCAGCGGTCAGAACCACCCAGTCAACGGTCACGGCGCCAGATTCGTCGTTCTTGAAGTTCTTGAAGATGTTCAGCAGTTTCATGGTCATTCTCTCTTTCTCGAGTTGCTCTGGTCGTTCCAACCGTTCGGGCTCTGTTTCGGTCTGGCCTCTGTTCCGCGCCGTCTGCCGTTCGGTATGTCAGTGTTATCCCCTCCAATCGTGGCAACTTATGGCCGAGGATCAGGTCTTTTTCTGTCTGATGACGATAACCCGAAATTTTTTATAAGATATTGTTCTGAAAGAGAATTTTGTCTTACTTTCGGATGTGCGGGCATACGAAAGAATGTAAAATGGGGCAAAAGTGCCAGAATTCAGTTCGATTTTGCCCTGTGTGTATTCCTTGAACTGCGATTCCATGCGATGCTGATCGCAATAAAAACAATGGGCAGGCATCGAACACCGATGCGGATCACAGCAGGCGTCTTTATCGCGGGAATCACACTCGCGCCCCTTATGGGCGTGGCCGAAGGCTTGAGCGGGGAACGGGACTTTTCGTTCAAGCGCGTCAAGGTCGGTGAAGGGAGTGGCAAACGCATCATCGTGCAGATCGACCCGGCCGAACAGGCGCGGCTTTTGGCGCTTGCGCCCAAGGTCAAGAAACGCGAACCCACGCCCGAACCCGGCGTGGCCGATGCCCAACCCGCGGCGGCGCCCGGCCCGCTGGCCCCGGTGCCCGCCGTGAAGTCGGCCTCATATGACTGGTTCTGGCAAACCGTGCCGACGTCGCGTGGCGCGGTGCAGGACCGCTTTCCCCTTGCCATGGCCACCCTGTCAAAGGGGCCGTCCGGTTCATCAGTGCGCGCGCCGCGCCTGCAGAACATGCAGGAAATCGCGTCGGACTATGGCAAGCATATCCTTGCCGCCACCATCGGGACCGAGGTTTCCCCGGCGCTTGTGCTGGCCGTCATCGGGGTAGAAAGCGGCGGCAGGCCGGATGCGCTGTCAAAGGCGGGCGCGCAGGGGCTGATGCAACTGATCCCCGCCACCGCCGAGCGCTTTGGCGTGACAGATTCCACCGACCCTGCCCAGAACATCAAGGGCGGTGTGGCCTATCTGGACTGGCTCCTGAAGGAATTTGACCGCGATCCGCTCATGGTGCTGGCCGCCTATAACGCAGGCGAAGGTGCGGTTGCCGCCAATGACGGCATCCCCCCCTATGCTGAAACGCGCGATTATGTGCCCAAGGTGCTGGCAGCGTGGCAGGTGGCGCAGGGTCTGTGCCAGACGCCGCCCGAACTGGTCACCGATCCTTGCGTGTTCCGGATCATCGCCTCGGGCGACCTGTAAGCCAAGCCAGACCCTGACGCGCGTCAGACGGCGAACACATCCGCCCATTCCGGGTGCCGCTTGCGCTGTGCATTCACAAAGGGGCACAGTGGCATGATCTTGAACCCTTCGGCGCGGGCGTCATCCACCAACCGCGTCACCAGTGCCAGACCGGCCCCGGTGCCGCGAAAACTGTCGGGCACGCTGGTATGATCGGCAATCACCAGCGTGGGCGTGGTCACCGACCACGTCAGTTCCGCCTCCTCGCCGTTCTGGCGAATGACATAGCGCCCCTTGTGGCCCGCCAGTTCGCGCTGGATGTCGAACTCAGTTGACAAGCGTGGCCTCGGTCGCTGCGCGGAATTCGGCCTCGGTGACGCCATCGGCAAGTTCGATCAGCTTCAGCCCGCCGGGCACCACGTCCAGCACACCCAAATTGGTGATGATGCGGTTGACCACAGCCTTGCCCGTCAGGGGCAGGGTGCAAGCCTTCAGCACCTTGGATTCGCCATGCTTGCTGGTGTGGTCCATCACCACGACCACGCGGCCGACGCCGGCCACAAGGTCCATCGCGCCGCCCATGCCCTTGACCAGTTTGCCGGGGATCATCCAGTTGGCCAGATCACCGTTTTCGGCCACCTCCATGGCGCCAAGGATCGCCATCGCAATCTTGCCGCCGCGGATCATCGCAAAGGATTGGGCGCTGTCGAAAAACGCGGTCTGCGGCAGTTCGGTGATGGTCTGCTTGCCCGCGTTGATCAGGTCGGCATCCTCTTCACCCTCATACGGGAACGGCCCCATGCCCAGCATCCCGTTTTCCGATTGCAGCGTGACCTCGATCCCCTCGGGGATATAGTTCGACACCAGCGTCGGGATGCCGATGCCAAGGTTGACATACCAGCCGTCCTGCAGTTCCTGCGCGGCGCGGGCGGCCATCTGGTTACGATCCCATGGCATGACGAAAACTCCTTGTTCAGACAGTGGTGTGAACCGCGACGGGCGCGGCGGAAAGGGCAGGGGGGGCGGCCATCAGCGCCTTGAGCGCGACAAGGCCGTAGCTGGCATTCAGGTGACGGGCATCGCGGCCCGGTTCTTCCAGATAATCGTCCGCCGAAAGCCATGGCCGCGCAAGAGTGGTTCGCGGCTGCATGACAACCGGCACGCCCAGTGCGGCATGGGCGGCGGCAATCTCGTCCTCGAAAAGGTCCAACAGGGCGGCTGCATGCTCAAGGGCCGCGACGGCAGTCAATGCGGGGTCGTGCAATGCCCCCAAAGCGGTGGCCGACACGGCCGGATAGGGGGCAGGCATCGCCACAAAGCGCGCATCAAACGGCGTGCGCGCCACCTGCGCGGTCAGCGATGTCTCCACCTCGGCCCGCACGGCGGCGCGCAAAAAGCGGTCCGACACGCCAAGGGCACCCGACCGTCGGCCCCAGTTCAGGGGCTGCAGGCGGCGCATCATCTGCAGCACGTTGCGCAGGCCATAGCGCAGGCCCACCAGAAAAATCCGGTCAAAACCCGCCAGATTTACACTCTCGGCATCGTTCCAGGTGGTGACCTTGCGGCGCGACACCCGGTCGGTGGGGTCGGGGCGCACATGACCATCCGGGCCCGTCGCCGCCTTGGCAAAAGCGGCCCCAGGAAGGCCCCAAAAACCAAGCTGCACGTCCGACACCGCCGTGCCAAAGGCCGGAAAGGCCCGCCGCAAGGTGGCCGCGTGTGAATTGCCCAAGACCAGCACCCGCATCATGCCGCACCGCCCCGGCCGCGCGCCGCAGGGTCATTCATCAGCTCTTCGCAGATCACGGCATTGTCGTCTTCGTCCGCGGGCCTGTCGTCGGGCGCGGGGAGCGACCGCTCGGGCTGGCTGTCCACACCATAAGCGGCCATGAACTGCTTCATCACCACCGCCACCCCCTTTGGCGTGGGGTTGCGCAGATTGGGCTGAAAGAACGCCCCCTTGGCCGCTGGGTTGGTGATGATCTCGTAAGACGGGAAATAGTCGATGTCGCGGTCAGCCTCGGTTAGGGTATCGGCGGCGGCGCGCAGAATGGCCTTGCACGCGGTCGAGGCGACCAGCACGTGCCCGCCTGCGGCCGTGGCGACAAGGGGGCCGGGGGCCACGGTCAGCAGCAGCTTGACGCCCGGATTGGTCGCGCGCAGATGCGCCTGCACGGCCCGCACATCATCGACAATCGCGTTATGTCCCAGCGTCAGCAGCCCGATGTCGGCCCCATCGGGCGCGTCGGCCAGCACACCAGGCGCGGTTGGGTAGACGGTGCCTGTGGCCCGATCCTCCCATGTTTCGGTCAGACCCAGCGTAAAGACCACCACACCCGCGCGGGCGATGCCATGGGCCACGGCTTCCAGATGGTCTTGCCGCGCCAGTCGCACCGACTCGGCGCTGGCATGGCCGTCGGGGTCGACATTCGGGCGCAGCGCATCAAAGAACCGCCCGTCACGCTGCCAGACGGGGTGGCCGGGCACGCGCTGTCCGGCCGCTTCTTGCAGCAGGTGCAGGAACTGGCGGGGGTTATAGATATTGCCATAGCGCGCCGAAAACGTGCCGTAGAAATGCTGCGCCGCCACCGCCTCTGACACACCATCAGGCGCAGGTTCGGCTTCGATCACCGCAAAGCCCGCGCCTTTCAGCGCACGATGCACATGCTGGGCAAAACAGCTTCCCGCCGTAAAGATCGGCGTGTCGCGGTCAATGGCAAAGCGCGGGTCGTGCAGCCCGCGCAAGCGACCGGGGCCGCGTGTGGCCACCGCCGTGCGCCAATAGGCGCGCGCATCGAGTCCGTCATAGGGCGACGCGGCCACCCTGTCGCTCCGTTACGCGCGTTTGCGCACGGTGCGCTGTTCGATGCGTTTCTCATGGTCGCCCTGAATCAGGCGATGCACATAAATGCCGGGCAGGTGGATGCTGTCGGGGTCAAGGCTGCCCAGCGGCACAATCTCTTCGACTTCGGCCACGCAGACCTTGCCGCAGGTCGCGGCAGGCGGGTTGAAGTTGCGCGCAGTCTTGCGGAACACAAGGTTGCCCGACGGGTCGGCCTTCCACGCCTTGACGATCGACAGATCCGCCACGATGCCGGTTTCCAGGATGTAATCCTGCCCGTTGAAGGACTTCACCTCTTTGCCATCGGCAATCACCGTGCCCACACCCGTCTTTGTGTAAAAGCCCGGAATGCCCGCGCCCCCCGCCCGCATCCGTTCGGCCAACGTGCCTTGGGGGTTGAACTCCAACTCCAGCTCACCGCTCAGATACTGCCGCATGAATTCAGCATTTTCGCCCACATAGGACGAGATCATCTTTTTGACCTGCCGTGTCGCCAGCAGGATGCCAAGGCCGAACCCGTCAACGCCCGCGTTGTTCGAAGCCACCGTCAGACCCTTGGTGCCCGCATCGCGGATGGCGTTGATCAAAAGCTCGGGGATGCCGCAGAGGCCAAACCCGCCCGAGGCGATGAACATGCCGTCGAACAACAGGCCATCAAGGGCCGTCTTGGCATCAGGATAGACCTTCTTCATGGCGACCTTCTTTGCAAAACATGTGCTGCCATAAAGCGGATGAACCGCCGCGCTGTCAATTGCCGCGCTGCGGCGTCTGGCCAATCCGGCATGCAGCGGCGCAGACTTTGTCGGTGCAGATCGCCCGCCCCCCTTTCCCCCGCCGCACGCTTCGCTATGGTGCGCCAGCCTGCCCGCGTGGTGAAATGGTAGACACAGGGGACTTAAAATCCCTAGGCCGAAAGGTCGTGCCGGTTCAAGTCCGGCCGCGGGCACCAGAAAAACACAAAAAATGTTTAAAAATCAAGAATTTGTTTGGTATGGGCCAGCCGAAGCCCACCTGATTGTCTACATTTGTTTGCCTGATCCTTCACGGTGTCACGCTTCGGCATCCCAGCGTTTTTCGTAGGCGTCAATGATCTCCAGCATGCGTGCGCGGTCAAAGCTCGGATCATGGCCGCCATGCACCCGCGTTACCGGCAGGGTGCGGAGTTTGGCAAAGGTCTCGCGGTAGGCGGCGACACTCATCCCCGGGCCGCTATAGATCAGCGGGCCATCGTAGATGGCATCGGCGGCGAACAGGATGCCGGTGGCGCGTTCGAAAAGTCCGATTCCGCCGGGGGAATGGCCGGGCAGATGCCAGACCTCATAAAGATGATTGCCAAGATTGACCGTATCGCCCTCGTTCAACAGCCCGGTCGCGGGCGCGCCGCGCAAACGATAGTTTTCGGGGTCGTAACCGGCAAAGGGCAGGGCCTCGATCAGCATTTCGCCAATGGGAGGGTAACCTGCATCGAGAAAGGTCTGGAGCAACCGCTCGGGCATATCGCGCTTGAACAGCGAATGCAGGCCCGAGGGGCGGGCCATCTCATCGGCCTCCAAGGGATGCACAAGCCGTGTGTCAAACTCATGCACGGCACCGATATGGTCGATATGGGTGTGCGACGAGACACATATGATCGGCTTGTCTGGGTCGCGGCGCAGCGTGTCGAGGAAGGGTTTCAGTGGCACAACGCCCATACCGGTATCAAGGATCATGTCACGATCGCGCCCTTCCACCAGCCACAGATTGGCCTGCTCCAGCACATGAATGTGCGGCTCGATGATCAGCGTGGTGTCAGCATCGATGCGGGTCGCGCGGTACCAATTGCCAGCGATGGGCAGGGTCATGCTTGATCCTTAGGGTTGGGACAGCGGTGTCAGGCGCAAGATATGCTCCTGCATCCGGCCATGGAAATCGGGAAGGGTCAAACGAGTGGTGGCGTGATCGCGCTGCAGCACCGCATGGCCTTCGCAAAACGGCTGGGTCGAAAGGTCTGCGATGCCTGCGCCTTCGTGCCAATGGCCCATTACGTAGACCGAGGCAAAGGCCAGTTCCGCATCGTTCACCCCAGCCGTCCCATCGCACAGCGCGGCGGCAAGCCCGACCCAGGCGGGCGCATTCGGTTGGCCAAGGCAAAGCAAGAACTGCCTGTCACTGGCGATCAACAGCCCTGTTCCCCCGGCGGCCTCTGCGGACATGGCCGTCCACGCGTTGCCCGGAACGGCCTGCCATTCCTCGCGGTAGTCAGCATGCACGCCGTCTTCGATCAACCGGCCTGTCGGATCGAACCACAGGGTGCCTGCGTCGACCGGGCAGGGAAAGCCGCGCCAATTCCAATCGCGGTGCCACGTGCAGATATCGCCTTCCAGCGTTGTGCGGCCAGCAAACCCTTCGGCTGACAGCAACACCGCCAGATCGGCCGGGGACATGGCCGCAAGCGAACCGGCTTCAAGCGATGGCCGTTGCAACGGTACACGGATATCCGCGCACCATGGCCCCGCCTGCACCCAGTGCACGCGTGTTGTGGTGTCTTTGAACCCCGGCGCGCGCAGCCAGTTGCGCTGCCAGTGGCCCTGTAGATCGCCTTCCGAAATCACGCTGCCGCCGCGCGCCGGGCGCCGAGGGCGCTGATGATCTGGTCTGCGGTCAGCACGGCGCCTTCCTGCAGATATTCCATTGCGTTCAGCGCGGCGTCATGTGCCGCCGTGCTGGACCCGCCCACACAATCCTTGATCACCCGACAATAATAGTCGCCCTGATGGCCATCGACGAAGGTGTAATGCACACAGACATCGGTCAGCCCGCCGATCAGGATCAGCGTCTGGGCCTTGAGCCCCTTCAGCAGAATCTCCAATTCCGTGCCGTAGAAGGCCGAGTAGCGCCGCTTGTGGATGAAATAATCCGTCGGCTTGCGGCCCATTTCCTCGAACGCGACCGGGGTGCCCGGGTCATCTTCGTGGCAATGCACATCCTCGGTTCCGTCCAGTTCGCGGCCATAGTCCACCATGTCGCGACGGTGGATTTCCTGAATGAAGACCACCGGGATACCCGCCCCATGCGCGGCATCAACAACGGACCGCGCGCGTTCCATGTTCTCGCGGTGGCCGGGCATGACGGGAATGCCGGCCACATGGTCCATGAAGGCGCCCTTCTGGATATCGACAACGATCAGGACAGGGTTTCCGACAAGTGTAGGCTGGCGCGGCATGGCGGTTCCTTTCTCAGCTACGGGATTGGTCAGCGCCCATCAGGCGCGGCAGGTCGCCCCATCGGGCAACGGCGGAAAAGACAGCGATGGACACGGCGATGAAAGCCACCGCCGCCACGGCCATGGTGGGGGTGTAGCCGTTCCGCAATGAGTTGAAGATCTGCAGCGTGACGGTCGCAAAGGCCGAAGCCGAGACGAAAAACATCACGATGAATTCGTTGAAGGACAGCACCAGAGCAAAGAAGAACCCCGAAATCGTGTAGGGCAGCGTTTGCGGCAGCACGATTGTGCGAAAAGTCACGGTTTCAGTGGCACCCATTGTGGCCGCAGCATCCAGATATGCGCGGTCGATGGCCTGCAATCCGATCGAGATGGTGACCAGCGGCAAGGCCAAAAACAGCACGGCGTGGCTGATAATGCCTGCCGTTATTGTCCCAAGCCCGCCCATGAAGGACCAGAAGAAGCCCAGTCCCACGCCAAATACAATCGGCGGCACCGCAAAGGGTATTGACCCCAAGGTGGCAAGCAACGCCGATGCGCGCGAACCGGTTTTCCACAGGCGGTAAGCAATGGGCCACGCCAAGAGCACCGACAGAGTGGCCGCGCCGATGGCCACAATCACCGAATTGGTCAAGGCGCGTGTCCAGACCGGTTCAGAGATGAAGAACTCGCCAAAGCGGGCAAGTGTCGAATCTTGCGGTGGAAAGAACATCGTGCGCCCGCCATTCAGGGCCGCCGAACAGACGATCACGATCGGCAAGGCCACCACCACAGCCGCCAGTGACATGAAGATTGTTCCCAGAACACGGAGCATTACGAAGGCCTCGCTGCTTTGCGGGTCAGCCATTGCCCAAGCAGCAGAAACGCCGTGGCTGTGACCAACAGGATCACCGATTGCGCAGCACCAAAGGGCGCATTCAGCGTGCTGCCGCGCACATGTTCATAGACCGATACGGCGGTGGTGTGCTGGGACGGGTCGGCAAAAACCGTGATCGCCACATAGGCGCCCAGCAAAAAGACGAACAAGAGCAACGTTGTACCGATCAACGGCAGGCGCACGGAGGGCAGGATGACGGTGCGCGCGACCGTCCAGGGTCCGGCACCCATGGTGCGCGCAGCCTCGGCCAACGATGGATCCAACCGCGATAGCGCGGGATAAAGCAGGATCACCGCATAAGGCCAGACGAGGTAGGACAGCGTCAGCACCGTCGCCACTTCGGACGGCTTGAACTTGACGTTGCGCGGGTTCGCAAGGCCCCAGTCGCGCAGTACATCAAACCAGCCGGTTTCCTTCAGCCAATCGGTCAGGCCCGACGCCGCAAACAGCATCGGCAGGCCCGAATTGTTGGACAGGATGATATCCCAACCCATCACCGAAAACACTTCAGACAGGGACACGGTGGCCAGCAGAAACACCAGCCACACCGCCTGCGCCCGGCGCGACTGGCGCGTCATGAGATAGGTGAACGGCAGGGCCGTCACGATGGCCAGAAGTGCCGCCGACACCGCATAGCGCATCGACCAATAAAGCTGACCGAGATAAAGCGAAGTGCTTTCCGCCGGCCAGTTCGCCCCCACGAAAAAGCGCTTATAGTTTTCAAGCGTCAGCGCCCATTCCCAGCCCGCCCCTTCGACCTTGTGGCCAAACGAGATGATCAGCACCAGAAGCAACGGCACCAGACAAAAGGCCAGCACCGCCGCCCACAGCACGACGTGAACAGCCAATGAAACACGCCCGACAACTGCAGCTTTTGGTGCGGCAATCGCGACAGCCGCTTTTTCTGCACCATAGGCAAGGTCGTCGGCCACGCTCATTTGGCATCCATCCCCGTCTGTAGCTCTGCGGGGACGCGCGGATAGATCCGCAGTGCCTCGGGCGGCAGGGTCAGATACACCGTGTCACCAAGCCTGTGATTGCGGCCCTGATCGGCCCCTTGTTCGGCCACCAGCTTGCCAATCGGGGTATCAAGGTGAAGGTCGCGCACGGGCCCAAGATCACGGACAAAGGTGATGGTTCCCTGCACCCGGTTGACGCTTTCCGCAGCATCCAGCCGGATCGCTTCGGGGCGGCAGGCAAGCTGAACGGAAGCGCCGTTCACGAAATTCGCGGGCTTCGGCAAAGCCAGTGCGACGTCGCCAACACGGATTTTCCCGTTCTCGGCCAGCCCATCCATGAAATTCGCGCGCCCGATGAAGCCCGCGACAAAACCGGTGGCGGGCCATTGGTAAATCTCTTGCGGGCTGCCCGCCTGCTCGACCCGGCCCTTTGCCATCACAACGATGCGGTCGGCCATGGTCATCGCCTCGCGCTGGTCATGCGTCACGACGATGGTCGTGATCCCCAACCGCTGTTGCAGCAGGCGCAACTCGACCTGCATTTCTTCGCGCAGCTTGGCATCAAGTGCCGACATCGGTTCGTCCAGCAAGAACACCTCTGGTTCTTGCGCCAAGGCCCGCGCAATCGCCACGCGCTGACGTTGCCCGCCCGACAACTGCCCGATCTGGCGGTCGCCAAAGCCTTTCAACTGCACAAGGTCCAAAAGCTTGTTGGCCCGCGCCACCACTTCGGCCTTTGGCGTGCCCGCAATGGTCAGCGCATAGCCCACGTTTTCACGCACCGTCAGATGCGGAAACAGCGCAAAGCTTTGAAAAACCATACCGAACTTGCGTCGGTGGGCAGGAAGCCGCGTAATGTCGCGGCCCCCCAAGTTGATCGTGCCCGCCGTCGGAACCTCCAGCCCCGCGATCATCCGCAACAGCGTGGTCTTTCCGCAGCCCGAAGGCCCCAGCAGCGCCGTCAACTCTCCTTGCGGAAAGTTGATCGACACGTCATCGACCGCGCGCGCGTCACCATAGGTCTTGCGGATGTCTTTCAGGGCAAGGGCACACATGGCGCTGGTCAGGCCCCCGCGACCATTTTGTCCCAAGCTTCCTTCATGAAGGTTTCCTTGTCGAGATAGGCCTCATAAGCTGGCTTGATCGCCGGCGTGCCCGAGACAAAGGCGAATTCGTCGGCAGTCAGGTCAGTCTTGTCCTTGGCGACCAGCGGTGCCGTGCCGATCTTGCGCGACATCAGCGCCTGTGTTGCCGGGTCAGACGAGAAGTTCATGAACTCTGCGGCTTCTGCATCCTTGTCAGACAGGGCCGACAGGCACCACGAGCCATAGTCTTGCGGGTTGCCCTCTTTCGGGAAGATCGGCTTGATCGGGAAGCCCTCGGAGGCCATCAGGTTCGACACATCAAGGTAATACTGCCCACCGATCACATCGCCATTCTTCATGGCCTGTTCCATCTGGCTTTCGGCCGACCACCACAGCGCCACGTTCGGCTTCAGTTCCGCCACCTTGGCGATGATGGCCAGAATGCCCTCGTCGGTTTCAAAGGTCGCCGCGCCGTCAAAGAAAGTGGCGGCGGTGATGTCCATGAACTGCGCGTTATAGTTCTTGGACAGGCCAAGGCTTGCCTCATATTTCGAGGTGTCCCAGAAATCTGCCCAGCTTGCCGGGGCTTCTTTTACTTCTGTCGGGTTGATGACCATGGCGCTGAACCACGACATCGCGCCCACGCCCAGCACGCCTTGGCCAGCATCGAACAGGAAATAGGGGTCAAGGTTGGACGAGGCCGGGATCTTTGCCATATCCAGCGGCTTGATCAGCCCGCCAAGGCGACTGGCCTTGATCATGGTATCACGCGCGTAAAGCGAGATGTCGGTCGGGATCGACCCTGCCGCCGTGGCCTGCTGCATCGTGACCAGCCAATCGTTCGAATTGGGCTGTGTGACGCTTTCCACGGTGATGCCGGTTGCGGCGGTAAAGGCGGTGTAGACATGTTCCTTGAAGCTGTTCTCGAAATAGCCGCCATAGGACCCGACCCGCAGGGTTCTGGCCTGCGCGATCAGCGGCGTGCCCATGACGGTCGAAGCTGCCGAAACCGCCGCAAAAGCCCCGCCACGCTTTAGCAATGCGCGTCTGTTGAGTGATGTCATCGTGTCGTCTCCCCATCTGGGCGGCGTTCACGGCCGCTTTGTGTTGTGCTGAGGTCAGCCGGGGCCACGGATTGCGCCATGGACAAGCCCCCCACCTGCCTGAGGGAATCGTTAAGGGCGGATCGGGACGCGCCAAGACAGTTTTGCAATGCATTGCACCACGGCTGCGCCACTACGCCTGTGTTTTAATCAATCGCGGCAGACCCAAGTGGAAATCTGGTCGATTCCTGTATGTCGCGGCCTTTGCGCAAGGCAGCGTTTTCCAATGCAAGACGCATAACGGGAGTGGACCATGCGAGCCGACGTTTCCAGCGATCAACGTGCCCTGACCGTTGAGGATGCCAGCCTGCCAGTGATTGACCTGAGCGGTCTTTTCACGGGCCTGCCTGCCGACAAGGCCCGCATTGCCGCCGAACTTGGCCGTGCGGCGCGCAGCTCGGGCTTTTTCTACATCACCGGCCATGGCGTGCCGCAAGAGGTGATCGATGGCGTCATGGCGGCCTCAAGGCAGTTCCACGGTATGCCAAGGTCGTTCAAGATGCGCTGGTGGTCGGGGTTCACCACCCATCATCGCGGCTATGTTCCGTTCGAGGAAAACGGGTCGAACTTCCCCAAGTCGATCAACATGAACGAAGCTTGGGACATGTCCTATGAGGCCCCTGCCGACCACCCGGACTATCTGGCCCAGTGGCGGATGACGGGCCCGAATGTCTGGCCTGATCTGCCCGGCTGGAAGGAAACGGTCGCGGGCTATTATGACGCGGTCTTTGGCCTTGGCCTGCGGCTGCTGGATGCGCTGGCCTTGGAACTAGGCGTCGAGACAGAA
This sequence comes from Rhodobacter sp., assembly GCA_027484145.1. Lineage (GTDB taxonomy): Bacteria > Pseudomonadota > Alphaproteobacteria > Rhodobacterales > Rhodobacteraceae > Pseudotabrizicola. The sequence goes on along the minus strand of JAIXUH010000012.1, from coordinate 169,625 downwards.
GAGCTGACGCGCCACATCACCTATCCCACCTCGCAACTGCGGCTGTTGCGCTATGTGCCCAACGACCTGCCAGCAACCAAGGATATCGTCGGCATTGCGGCGCATTCGGATTTCGAGTGCTTTACGATCCTGCTGCAGGGCGGCCCCGGTTTGCAGGTGATGAACGCCGAGGATGACTGGATCGAAGCGCCGCCGATTCCCGGCTGCTTCTTCGTCAACATCGGCGATATCTTCGAGACGTGGTCGGGCGGGCAGTTCAAATCCACCCAGCACCGCGTGGTCAACATCGGGCGCGAGCGGTTTTCCTTCCCGCTGTTCTTTGGCCTCGACTATCATTCCATTGTCGAACCCTTGGAAAAATTCCGCACCCCGGAAACCGAAGCCAAGTATCCGCCGATGAAGGCGGGTGAGCATCTGATGCGCATGACGGTCAATGCCTTCCGCTACATGGCGGATGCGAAGGAGAAGGGTGCGCTGGTGCCCGAATACGAGGTGCCCGAGGAAAACCCCTTCAAGCGCGAAGCCCGCGTGCACGGGGGGCCGGATGCAGCCGCATCCTGACCTTGACGGGCGCATGCCGCCGCGAAGTGCTGATCTGGGGCTGTTCCGGCTGTCGCCATTGTCACCAGAATGCGCCGAGGAAGATTTCGCGGTCGTCACAAGGTCAGCGCCCGTGCTGCGCGGGTTTTTCGGCAGCACTTGGCCCGATGGCCTGACCTTGGCCGAAAACCGGATCGACCTTGCCTGGCATGAACGAGAGTTCACCACCTGCCGGTCGCTATCCTGGATCCTTCGGGATCACGCGGCCACCTACCTTGGCTGCGCCTATGTCTTTCCCAAGCCGGGAGAGCGGCGGCGCGGCGACATCTACCTGTGGCTGGCCGACAGCCCCGAGCGAATGGCGCGTCTGGCGGCCTTTCAGCCGCTGCTTGCGGCATGGCTTGACCCGTGGCTGCCACCCGGGGGGCAATATGACTGGCACGTCAACGACAAGCGCCCGCAAGACTAAGCCGCGCGCAAAAGGACCAACCCTGACCGTGCGCGTGCAGACCGTTCATCAACCATTCCATGATCCAACCACCCCGGAACCTGCGGATCTGGGTCTGCGTACGGGCAAAGTGGCAACGCGGGTGAAAGATGTTCAGAACCGCTGTCTTGACGGGGCACACACAGACGCCGACCCGGCAGTGGTCGCCCGCCGTGGCCCCTTCAACGCCCGCATCGCTTGCCGGATGGAGACGGGCCGCGACCACTCACTCAGCCAGCGCAGGCCCGGACGAAACAATCTGACCCTGCCGAACAACGACCCTGCTTCGCAGATCGTGCCTGAACTCACGCCCAAGGGTGACGAAACCCAAGGGACCAAGTTCACCGACTCTGCTTTCACTTGCAAGAACCCCCGGCTGATCTTGGCCAAGCTTGGCATCACTCATGTTGTCTGCACTGGTATCTTCACTGCCCCATGCCTGCCCTCGACTGCGCGCAGTCTGGCTGATGAGGGCCCTAAGGTGATGGTGTTGCCTATTGCCGCTGCCGCAGGCCAAACGTCTCGGCATGACCGAGAGCGAGTGGTGCAGAGCATGTTCGACGGCGCCGTCATGTCAGCGGATGAGACCTTGGGCTACTTGCCGGGCTGACAGCGGATGGCGGCAAGCCTGCAAGCTGGGCGGAATACAGTGCAGTGGCGTGTGACGGGAACTCTTGCAACGGGATGGGAACGATGGCCTTGGATCAAACACGGGCAAGCATGGTCAAAACCGAAGTCAATCAGCTTCAGCCCACTTTGACCGGACTTTTTCGCACACTTTGGGGCTGCCCCGAACTGCCGGGGATGGAGTATGAAAGCGTCGCCCATCTGACAGGCTTTTTGCAATCGCAAGGCTTCGTGGTCGAGCTTGGCACGGGCGGTGTCCCCACGGCCTTTCTGGCCCGCCGGGGGGATCCCGCCGGGCCACGCATCGGAATTCTTGCCGAGTATGATGCCTTGCCCGGCCTTGACAACACGGCCTCGGCGGCGCGGCAGGGCAGCGGGCGGCGTCCCGGCCATGGCTGTGGTCATAACCACATCGGCCCTGCAAATTGCGGCGCTGCCATCGCGGCGGCCGTTGTTGCCGCCAAGCTGGGCCTGCCCGGCGAGATCTGCGTGATCGGTTGCCCGGCAGAAGAGATCCTTTGGGGCAAGATCGCGCTGCAAGGGGCGGGTGTTTTTGACGGGTTTGACGCTTTGCTTACTTCGCATGGCGATTACCAGAACGGCGCGCTGTCACGACCCTGCCACGCCGTCGCTATGGGTGAGTTCATTTTCCGCGGCGACAGTGCTCATGCCGGGATGGGGGCTGCGCGCAACGCGCTCAAGTCTGCCGAAGACGCCATCGCCGCTTTTCTGGCCCTGATGCCCGGGCGTTTCCCCGGCATCAACGAAAAGCACGTCTTCCGCAGCGCCGGGATCATGCCCGGCGTGATGCCCGAGGAAGTGCGCTTGTGGGGTTCGCTGCGGCATCAGGATTTTGAGGCGGTGCTTCAGGCCTATCAGGGCATGAAGGAGACCTTTCTGCATATCGCCGCCAAGACCGGGGTCACGGTGGAAGAACGTTTTATTGCGGCCTGCCGTGGCTACCTTGCCAATGAGGTGCTGGGCCATCTGCTGGATGACTGTCTGCACCACATCGGACCGCCCGCATGGTCTGAACAGGATATGGCCTTCATGGCCGCCCTGTCGGATGTCGCGTCGCCCGGCAAACCCTTCGATCTGCACCGCGAGATCGCTTTTTTTGACGATGGCATCGACTATTACGGGCAAGACGATGGTGATGCGAGTTGGATCGTACCGCTTGGCCGGGTGAACTGGGCCTACCCGACGGGTGTCCCAATCCACCACTGGGCTTGGACTGCGCTTTCGGGACATGCGGCCAGCGATGCAGGGCCGCTGATGGCGACCGAGGCTCTTGCATTGGCGGCGGTTGAACTGCTTGCTCAGCCGGAGAAGATCGTCGCGGCAAGGGCTGAACTTGCACGGCGGGTTGGGCACCAAAAGATCAGCGTCGTGCCGCCGGGTATCACACAGATCATGCAAACCGATCCCTTGGCGTTCTGGGAAGCGCGGTGGTAAGTCTTTGCCGATTCAGTGGGTTGTCCGGCGACTGATCGGCTCCCAAAGGTTGGACCGCCTGAAGGCAGGGTTTTCCGGCTTCGCTCTGGGGGACGGGCTGGCGCAGCCCGCGCCCGCCACCATTGCAAGGTTTGCCGTGTTCAGCGCCATTTACCCATTGGGTCGTGAGCTTGTGAGCCGCCATCCTATCCCCGTCTTGGTCAAGGAATTGCCGAGAAGGTCAGAGGCGGAAGACAGCCAAAGATACTGAACCATTCACAAATCCATCAGGCGCATATCGGTCCTAACCACCGTGAAGCCGTCCGATTTGTTCCAATATGGTGCTACTGATCCGGCCGCGGGCAGCGGCTTTGGGGCAACGTGTGGGGCGTGACGCGCCTTCAGGCCGCTGTCACGCGCCAGATAACATCGCCCACGTCGTCGGCCATCAGCAAGGACCGCTGGTCCGGACCGACCTTGACGCCAACTGGCCGCCCATAGGATGTTTTCTCATCCTCGGACAAGAAGCCCCACAGAATGTCACGCGGCGGGCCAGCGGGACGGCCATTGTCAAAGGGCACGAAGATCAGCTTGTAACCGCTGAGTGTGGATCGGTTCCACGATCCGTGCTGTCCGATCACCATGCCCTCGCCAAAGCCCGGCAGGGTGCCCGCCGGCATCCAGCACAGGCCCAGCGAAGCCGTGTGGCCGCCAAGCGCATAGTCGGGGGTGATGGCACTGGCCACCAATGCGGCATCCTGTGGCACGCGGTCATCGACCGTCTTGCCCCAATAGGAATAGGGCCAGCCATAAAAGCCGCCATCCTGCACCGAAGTCAGATAATCGGGCGGCGTCTCGTCGCCCAGACCATCGCGTTCGTTGACCACCGTCCACAGGGCCCCCGTGGTGGGTTCCCATGCCGTGCCCACCGCATTGCGAAGGCCCGAGGCGAAGATGCGCGACTGACCTGTGGCAATGTCCAACTCCCAGATCGCGGCGCGGCCTTCCTCGGCCTCCATCCCGCTATCCCCGATGTTGCTGAGTGAGCCGACGCCCGCATAAATCTTGCGCTGGTCGGGCGAGGCGATCAGGCTCCGCGTCCAGTGCCCACCGGGCTTGAACGACACCAGCTTTTGCCCCGGCCCGGTCAGCCGCGTGGCCCCGGTGGTATAGGGAAAGGCCGCGATCCCATCGGTATTGCCCACATAGAACGTGTCGCCGACAAGGGCCATGCCAAAGGGCTGGCGCTGGTTTTCGACAAAGACCTCGCGCACCTCGGCCACGCCATCGCCATCGGGGTCGCGCCACAGCGTGATCCGGTTGGCACTGACACCAAGGGCGCGGGCGCGGCGCATCGTCGCCTGCATGGCATGATCCATCAGGGTCTTGGGCGGATCGGCCTCTTGCAGCGCCTCGGCCACCAGAACATCACCGTTTGGCAGAACCTCGATCCAGCGCGGATGCAACAGGTTGGTAGCAAAGGCATTTACCTTCAGCCCCGCCGCCGCCATCGGCTTTTGGCCGGGGGCCCAGCCTTTTGCTGTCGGCATTTTCAGGGTCATGATGCCCTGTTTTTTCGCCTCCGGAATCGTGGGCTGCGCGCCCATGGCTTGCGTTCTGGGTGCGCCCATCCGGCGCAGAAGAACCATTGCCCCGCCAACAAGGGCGGTTGCCTGTGCGATCACGTTCATGAAGTGCCTCGATCATGTGGTTGCCGCACGCTACCGCAGGCGCGCGGGGGGGCCAAGCGGCTTTGTGACCCCATCGCTGCCCGCGCAAGGGTGACGCAGGGTCAGAAGCTTTCCTTTACCGCCTCCATCGCCACATAGGTCGAGGTGCCGGCCACATGGGGCAGGGCGCTGATCCGTTCGGCCAGCACGCGGCGATAGTCCTGTATGTCGCTGGTCCTGACCTTGAGCAGATAGTCAAAACGACTGGCGATCATGTGGCATTGTTCCACCTCCGCAATGGCCAGCACCGCGCGGTTGAACGCCTGCAGCGCCGCTTCACGCGTGTCCGACAGCCGCACCTCGACAAACGCCACATGCGACAGCCCCATGCGGATCGGGTTCAGCCCGGCACGATAGCCGGTGATGATGCCCTCCTCCTCCAGCCGTTTGATGCGCGCCTGAGTCGGGCTTTTCGACAGGCCGATGCGGCGGGCCAGTTCGGTTGCGCTGATCCGCCCTTCGGTGGCCAGAACGCGCAGAATCGCGTCATCAAAGCGGTCCAGTGCGGGTTTCCCATTCGGCATGTCATTTCCCTGATTTGCAGGCGATCCGCCTGTCATATCATGGATGTTCAGGAGAACAGCCTGCCAAGTTCGCAGTATCATGGGGCGAACAGGAGAATGCCATGCCCCACAACACCCTTGCCGCGCCCCAACCGTCAGATGCTGCATGGCAGACCATCACCACCGGCAGCCTGCGGGATGAGGCGGCCTTGGTGCGCGAACTGGTGGCGCAGGCGGGGCTGGACCCTGCGGCAAGGGCCGCGATCGTCGCGGCGGGGGCCGATCTGGTGCGCCAGATCCGCGCCAGCGCGCGACCGGGGCTGATGGAGGTGTTTCTGGCCGAATATGGCCTGTCCACCGATGAAGGCATCGCCCTGATGTGTCTCGCCGAGGCGCTTTTGCGCGTGCCCGATGCCGAAACCATGGATGCGTTGATTGAGGACAAGATCGCGCCAAGCGATTGGGGGCGGCATCTGGGCCGCTCGTCCTCCAGCCTTGTTAACGCCTCCACATGGGCGCTGATGCTGACAGGCCGCGTTCTGGATGACCGCGAACCCGGCGTGGTTGGCCACCTGCGCGCCGCAGTCAAACGTCTGGGCGAGCCGGTGATCCGCACCGCCGTGTCGCGGGCGATGAAGGAAATGGGCCGTCAGTTCGTGCTGGGCGAAACCATCGAAAAGGCGATGGACCGCGCGCGAGAGCTGGAAGGGAAGGGCTATACCTATAGCTATGACATGCTGGGCGAGGCGGCGCGCACCGAAGGCGATGCCCGGCGCTATCATCTGTCCTATTCCAAGGCCATCACAGCCATCGCCGCCGCTGCGCGCGGCAATGACATCCGCGCAAATCCCGGCATTTCGGTCAAGCTGTCGGCGCTGCATCCGCGCTATGAGGTGGCAAAGCGTGCCCGCGTGATGGAGGAACTGGTGCCCCGCGTGCGGGCATTGGCGGGGCTTGCGCGTGCCGCAGGTCTTGGCTTCAACATCGATGCCGAAGAGGCGGATCGTCTGGCCCTGTCGCTGGAGGTGATCGAAGAAGTGCTGCGCGACCCGTCGCTGGCGGGCTGGGATGGCTTTGGCGTGGTGGTGCAGGCCTATGGCCGCCGGGCCGATGCCGTGATCGACTGGCTTTATGCGCTGTCGGCGCGGCTGGGGCGGCGCATCATGGTGCGGCTGGTCAAGGGTGCCTACTGGGATTCCGAGGTCAAGCGCGCACAGGTGCTGGGGCTGGAGAGCTTTCCGGTGTTCACCCGCAAGGAGGCGACGGATGCAAGCTACATCGCCAATGCCGCCAAGCTGTTGCAGATGACAGACCGGATCTATCCGCAATTCGCCACCCACAATGCCCATACCGTCGCCGCTGTGCTGCATCTGGCCGAACAGCATGGCGTTGACCGCATGGCGTTCGAGTTTCAGCGCCTGCACGGCATGGGTGAACGCCTGCATGACATCGTGCTGACCGACCATGGCACCCGCTGCCGCATCTATGCGCCGGTGGGCGCGCACCGCGACCTGTTGGCTTACCTCGTGCGGCGGCTTTTGGAAAACGGCGCCAACTCCAGCTTCGTCAACCAGATCGTTGATGCCGAGGTGCCCCCCGAACGGGTCGCCGCGTGCCCGCTGATGGCGATTGAGGGGCTAGCCCTGCCGAACAAGGCGCTGTTGACCGGTCCGAACCTCTTTGGAACGCGCCGCAACGCCAAGGGCTGGGATCTGACCAGCGCCGTCGACCTTGCCGCGATCGAGGCCGCACGCGCCCCCCACCGCGACCATCTGTTCGAGGCCGCACCCAAATTGGCGGGCCGTGCAGCCGGTGCAATGCGGCACGAGGTGCGCGATCCCGCCTCGGGCGCACTGGTGGGACATGTTGTGGATGCCGGGGCCGTTGATGTGGACACTGCCCTGCGACTGGCCGAGCCATGGACCGCCGCCGGGGCCGAGCGGGCCGAAGTGCTGCGCCGTGCCGCGGATCTTTACGAAGACGCTTTCGGCCCGATCTTCGCCCTACTAGCACGTGAGGCTGGCAAGACCCTTGCCGATGCCGTGGCCGAACTGCGCGAGGCGGTGGATTTCCTGCGCTATTACGCCGATGGCGTGGCCGGGCTGACCCATCCGGCGCGCGGCGTCTTTGCCTGCATCAGCCCATGGAATTTTCCTCTGGCCATCTTCACGGGCCAGATTGCAGCGGCCTTGGCGGCAGGCAATGGCGTGGTGGCCAAACCGGCCGAACAGACCCCGCTGATCGCGGCCCTTGCCGTTGACCTGATGCACCGCGCAGGTGTGCCGCTGACCGCGCTGCAGCTTTTGCCGGGCGATGGCACGGTGGGGGCGGCTCTGACGGCGGATTCCCGCGTGGCGGGGGTGGCCTTTACCGGCGGCACTGACACCGCGCTGAAAATCCGCGCCAGCATGGCCGCCCATCTGGCCCCCGGCGCGCCGCTGATTGCGGAAACCGGCGGGCTGAACGCCATGCTGGTGGATTCCACCGCCCTGCCCGAGCAGGCGGTGCGCGATATTCTGGCCGCCAGCTTCCAATCGGCCGGGCAACGCTGTTCGGCCCTGCGTTGCCTCTATGTGCAGGAAGACGTGGCGGAAACCGTGACCGAAATGCTGTTCGGCGCGATGGATGACCTGCAGGCCGGCCACCCGTGGGATCTGTCCACCGACCTTGGCCCCGTGATCGACGCCGAGGCGCAGGCCGGCATCCGCGCCTATGTCGAGGCCGCGCGGGCCGAGGGCCGGGTGATGAAGGAACTTGCCGTGCCGCAGGCGGGCACCTTCGTGGCCCCGGCCGTGATCCGCGTGCGCGGGATCGCCGATATGCCGCACGAGATTTTCGGGCCTGTCCTGCATGTGGCGACCTTTCGCGCAGGCGACCTTGACCGCGTTTTGGGGGCGGTAAATGCTACCGGCTATGGCCTGACCTTTGGCCTGCACAGCCGGATCGACGACCGGGTGCAGCATGTGATCGAGACGCTGCAGGTGGGCAATATCTACGTCAACCGCAACCAGATTGGCGCGGTGGTGGGCAGCCAACCCTTTGGTGGCGAAGGGCTGTCGGGCACCGGGCCAAAGGCAGGCGGGCCGCACTACCTGACACGCTTTACCCGCAACGCAGCGCCGGTTCTGCCCGATGACGGCACGTTGACCGATGGGGATGCCGCAAAGCGGGCCTTGGCCGCGCCGCAGGGCCGCCCGCAGCCCATGGTGCTGGACCTGCCCGGCCCGACGGGCGAGTCAAACCGGCTGACATCCCTCGCCCGTTTGCCGATTTTGTGTCTTGGCCCGACCGCCGCCGCTGCGCTGGATCAGGCCGAGGCCGTGCGGGCGCTGGGCGGGCTGGCGGTTGAATTGCCCGGCCTTGCCCCTGCGGCGCTGGCACGGCTGGGGGGATTTTCCGGTGCCCTCTGGTGGGGCGACGCCACAACCGCGCGCCAACATGCTGCGACCTTGGCAAGCCGCAAGGGCCCGATCCTGCCGCTGATCACCGACCGGCCGGACAAGGGCCATGCGGTGCTGGAACGCCATGCCTGCATCGACACCACCGCATCGGGTGGGAATGCCCAACTGCTGGCCACCGTCGCGGGCTGAGGCGGCGGACCAAATCGCGCGCCTGCGGCGCATTCTCTTCCCCTCGGCTTTGCGCTGCGCGCGCCGCCTCGACGGCGCCTGCGGCGCAGGGGATGCGCTGACTTGACGGCGGGGTCCGGATCGGAAAGGCTGGGCCCATGTTTCCGATACGCGATCATAACCCCTCGGGGCGGCTGGCCTTTGTCACCTATGCGCTGATTTTGGCGAATGTGGTGGTGTTCCTGTCCTATTTCCTGTCGTTGCAGGAACCAGCGCTGAGCTATTTCTTCTATGACTGGGGCATGGTGCCGCGCTTTGTGTCCGAAGGGGTGGGCCTGCATGGCCTGATCACCCATATGTTCCTGCATGGCGGCTGGATGCACTTGATCGGCAATATGCTGTTTTTGTTCATCTTTGGGGATAACCTTGAAGATGAAATGGGGCATGTCGGCTTTTTGCTGTTCTATCTGGCCGCAGGGCTGGCGGCGGCGGGGCTGCAATATGCGGCAGCCCCCATGTCTGAAATTCCGATGGTGGGCGCTTCGGGCGCGATTGCCGGGGTGATGGGTGGCTATCTGTTGCTGTTTCCCAAGGCGCGGGTTGATGTGCTGTTCATCTTCATCATCTTCTTCCGCATCTTCCCGATTCCGGCCTGGATCGTGCTGGGCCTGTGGTTCGCCATTCAGGTTTTCAGCGGTGTGGTCACGCCAACCGATGGCGGCGGCGTGGCCTATTGGGCCCATGCGGGCGGGTTCATCGCGGGGCTGGCCCTGACACTGCCCGTCTGGCTGCGGCGGGGCGGTGTGGAGTTCTGGAGCCGCACACACGGCGAGCCGCCGCACCCAAAGGCCGAATACAAACTGTCCACCAGCCGTATTCCCCGCGTGCGCCGCTAAGGCGCGCTGCAGGGCAAAAAGGCGGCCCCGCAGGACCGCCCTTTTGGTATTGCAGCGGCGGTGGTCGCCGGTTAGCGACCTGCAGCGATCGTCGTCAGGCGTTGCGGATGATCTTGCGGAAGGGTTCGAACAGCCCTTCGTTGGCGGCAACCAGCGCGCCATCTTCGACTGGGTCCTGACCGTCGCGCAGGCCTGAAACCATGCCGCCCGCCTCGCGCACCAAAAGCACGCCTGCGGCCACATCCCATGGCTTCAACTCACGCTCCCAGAACCCGTCAAAGCGGCCTGCGGCCACATAAGACAGGTCAAGCGCCGCCGACCCCCATTGCCGCATGCCCGAACAGGTGGGCATCAGGCGGGCCAGATCCTGCATCATGGCGGGCAGGGTTTTCTTGGCGGCATAGGGCACGCCAGTCGCAAACACGGCCTCAGTCATCTGGCGGCGGCCCGACACGCGGATGCGGCGGCTGTCGTTCAGCCATGCGCCCGAGCCTTTTTCGGCCCAGAACATCTCGTCCTTGGCGGGGTCATAGACCACGGCTGACACAATCTCGCCCTTGTGCTCCAGCGCGATGGAGACAGACCAATGCGGCATCCCATGCAGAAAGTTCGTGGTGCCATCCAGCGGGTCAACGATCCAGCGGCGGGTGGGGTCGGCCCCATCGGCCCCGCCGGTTTCCTCGCCCAGCCAGCCATAGGTCGGGCGGCCGGTCATCAGGTCTTCGCGGATCATGCGTTCGGCTTCCTGGTCCGCCTTCGTCACAAAATCGCCGGGACCTTTCATCGAGACTTGAAGGTTTTCCACCTCGCGGAAATCCTTGACAAGGCTGCGGCCGGCGCGGCGTGCCGCCTTGATCATCAGGTTCAGGTTCGCGCTGCCCTGCATGGGGTATCTCCGTCTGGCGTGGGGGCCGGGTTCAAGCCGCGTGGCTTACACGGAAGGCACCGGGATGTGAAGGCCCGATGCGGCCAAACCACTGGGCGGCCGCAAACATCCTTTGCGAGGTGTCAAACACTTGGTCTGCTGCGGCGGCGCAGGGCTGCGGGCGCGGTTACTGGAACACGACCACGCGCAGATTGTCCTTACCCTCGGCGCGGACCATGTTGAACAGGATGCGGGCATTGTCGGGGTGCAGACGCACGCAACCCGCACTGGCCGGACGCCCCAGTTTCTTGATCTGGTCCGTGCCATGGATGGCGTAATGGCCGTTGTAAAAGATGGCATAGGGCATGGGTGCGTTGTTGTACCGGCTGGAGCGGTGGTTCTTGGACAGGAACTGCGCCGACCATTCACCCGTCGGCGTCAACTTGCCTTGGCGCGCTGTGGACACAGGCCATTCGTACAGCTTGCGCCCCTCATGCCAGACTTCCATCATCTGCTTGGAAATGCTGACCCTTGCCAGAACCCGTTCGGCCTGCGCCTGACCAACGCTCAAAAGGGCCAGACCCATCGTGCACAGCAGCAGCAACACGAAACCGCGCATCTTCGCTCTCCCACAGACCGCAGCACCCCCAAGGGGCAGAGTTTCGCCCGAAACCCCTGACGTCAATGGAATTTATGCAAAGGTCGGCAAAACCTGACCTGTTTGGGGATGGCCGGACACATCGGGCAGGGTGATCAACAGCGACACAGCCCTGACCCGTGGCGTCGCAGCGCGGCCCCGATGATCCGTGCTGGCACAACTGGCGAATCAACCCGCCACCCCAAGGCCCCGGTCAGGCTGCATCACAATGGGTTCGGACCTTGGCCGTCGCGCGTAAGGTCGCCCATCAGGGGCAGCAACGCGCGGTATAGGGGCACCGGCACAGGGCCACAAAAGCCCGGCAGATCAGCGCGCTGCTGCAAAGGCCATGTCGTTCCTGCATGGGCATCCCCGGCCATGGGGGGCACCCCAAAGGGCAGGCTGTGGGTCGGCGAGACAGGACATTGGCGGGGCACAGGATAAAGGCCACGCAAAATATCACCATCCGGTGACTTGAGATTGTCACCGATGGGTGATATACGATTGTCACCAGTAAGGGACATCGCAAAGGACACCCCATGTCTGCCACCATTACCTCCGGCCACCCGGCCGTGCCAAAACCAATCGCCGCGCTGGCCACGGGGCTTGCCACCCTCGCCCTCGGGGTTGGGTTCAACGGACCCTATGCCGCCCTTGTGGCGATCTATGATTATCCCGATATCCTGCGCCGCCCTGCGGCCGAGGCGCTGACACGCTTTGCCGAAGGCGGGGCCACGCTGATCCTGACCTGGCATGCATTCGCGCTGACGGCGCTGGCGCTGGTGCCTGTCGCCCTTGCCCTTGCGGCCGTGCGCGGGCGGATGTGGCGCAGGCCCGGCCTTGCCTTGTCATTGGCGCTGACGGGGGCTTTGGCCGGGGTGGTGCAGGCCATCGGCCTGTGGCGCTGGGTTTTTGTGGTGCCCGGCCTTGCACAGGCGCATGCCGCGCCGGATGCGACCGAGGCCACCCGCGCCGGGGCCGAGGCCGCCTTTGACATTCTGAACCTTTATGGCGGGGTCGCCATTGGCGAACACTTGGGCCAATGGCTGACCGTGGGCTTTCTGATCAGCCTTGCCGCGCTGGCATGGTCCGAACGCCGCCGTTTCGTTGGCGTGACTGCAGGTCTGGCGGCCATCGCCATCGGCTTTGGCACCGGCGAAGGGTTGGCGCTGGCGCTGGGGGCCAATGGCGCGGTGTTCAGTCTGGGCACCATCGCGGGCTATCTGTTGCTCACTCTGACCCTGATCGGCGAAGGGGCATCGCTGCTGACCACCCCAACCTTTGCTACAGATCGCGCTGCAACTTGACGGGTTCGCTGCGCCCCAGTCGCAGGAAATGCGCCATATAGGGCTTGGCCACGTCATCTTCGCGCGTGGCGGCAAACAGCCGCTTGGTCACCACCTCTGGCCCCAAAGGGCGGGTCACATAGTCGGCGTTGGATTTCACGTCGCGCAGCACCCAGTCGGGCAGCACTGCCACACCGCGGTTGCTGCCCACCAGCATCAGGATCACCGCCGTCAGTTCCACGGGCCGCTGCGCGCGGGGTTCCACCTTGGCGGGAGTCAGCAGCTCGGTGAACACATCCAGCTTGTCGCGCCCCACTGGATAGGTGATCAGCACCTGATCGCGAAAATCCTCGGCCCCGATAAAATCCTTGGCCGACAGCGGGTTCTGCGCCGAGGCCAGAAAGACGGGGTGATAGTCGAACAGCGGGTTATAGGTGATGCCCGGCAGCGGTTCGGGGTTCGAGGTGATGACCAGATCCACCTCTTCGCGTTGCAGCGCGGGAAAGCTGTCAAAGGCAAGGCCCGCGCGAATGTCCACATCCACCTCGGGCCAGGCGTGGCGGAACAGTTCCAACACCGGGAACAGCCAGTCAAAACAGGCGTGGCACTGAATGGCGATGTGCAGCCGCCCGGTCTTGCCCGAGCGGAGTGAGCGGAACTCTTCCTCCATCAACTCGATCTCGGGCAGGATACGGTCTGCCGCGCGCAGCATCCGCACCCCCGCCGCCGACAGGCGCATCGGCTTGGACCGGCGCACGAACAGCTCCATCCCCGCCTGATCCTCCAGCCCCGCCACCTGATGGCTCAATGCGGATTGGGTCATGTTCAGAATCTCGGCCGCGCGGGCAAGGCCGCCTGCCTGATGAATGGCGCGGATGGTCCGCAGATGGCGCAGTTCGATGTACATGAGGTTGACCACATATTTATCTTGAAGATTATGAATTGGTCTCACAAAGAAAACTCTGCGACAAGGGGAACATCAGAAAAGGATGATCCCCATGGCTTCGCCCCGCATCAGCTTTGAGTTCTTTCCGCCGCAGACGCTGGATGCGTCGTTCCGGCTGTGGGAAACCGTGCAGGCGCTTGCCCCCATGCAGCCTGCATTCGTGTCGGTCACCTACGGCGCCGGCGGCACCACCCGCAAGCTGACGCATGAGGCCGTGTCGACCATCCACCGCAATTATGGGCTGAACGTTGCCGCGCACCTGACCTGCGTCGATGCCACCCGCGCCGAAACCATGGAAATCGCCGCCGCCTATGCCGAAGCTGGCGTGACCGAGATTGTCGCCCTGCGCGGCGATGCGCCCAAAGGGGCTGATCGCTTCACGCCCCATCCCGAAGGCTTTGCCTCCTCGGTGGAGCTGATCGAGGCACTGGCCGCCACCGGAAAATTCACCCTGCGCGTCGGCGCCTATCCCGAACCGCACCCCGATGCCGCCGATACGCTGGCCGACGTGCGCTTTCTCAAGCGCAAGATCGATGCCGGTGCCACCAGCGCCATCACCCAGTTTTTCTTTGAGGCGGACACCTTCTTCCGTTTCCGCGACCTGTGCGTCAAGGAAGGCATCACCGCGCCAATCATTCCGGGCATCCTGCCGATCACCAGCTGGCAAGGGGCTAAGAAATTCGCCCTGCGCTGCGGCTCGGCTGTGCCTGCCAAGCTGGACGAAGCCTTTACCACCGCTGCCCGCGACGGCCGTGAAGAGCTTTACGCCCTCGCCCATTGCACCCAGCTTTGCGACAAGCTGCTGGAAGGCGGCGTGCAGGACCTGCACTTCTATACCCTGAACCGCCCGCACCTGACCCGCGAAGTGGTGCGTGCCTTGGGCATCCAGCCCGAGCTTGTGCTGGAAAAGGTCGCCTGACATCAGGCCAAACCCGTCTCCCTGAAGGCCCCGCGCAGCAATGTCGGGGCCTCTTTTTGTGTGTTGCGGGTCACATCGCGGCCCTGAGGCTTTGGTCCAACAAATCCGGTTCCCACCCGCGCGCTGTCACAGTATCGTCGCCCGGACTGCAAAGGGACAGCCCATGCCGAAACCCATCTTCATTCTGAACGGCCCTAACCTGAACCTGCTGGGCAAGCGCCAGCCCGAAATCTACGGGTCCGAAACCCTTGCTGATGTCGCCGCCACCTGCGCTGCTTTGGGCGATGAACTGGGCCATGCCGTGCGGTTCGAGCAATCGAACTGGGAGGGCCAGTTGATCGACTGGATTCACGAGGCGCGCGATGCGGCGTCGGGCATCATCATCAACCCCGGTGCCTTTACCCATACCTCTGTGGCGATTCTTGATGCGCTGAACGCCTTTGATGGCCCGGTGCTTGAGGTGCATATCTCGAACGTGCACAAGCGCGAGGCGTTTCGCCATCACTCCTACGTCTCTTTGCGGGCCGATGGTGTGATTGCGGGCTTTGGCACCCAAGGCTATGCGCTTGCATTGCGCCGCATGGCGACACTGGTTGCGGCATGATGCGCCGGGGTCCCTGTGCCCGCTGACGGGCGGGCCTTGCGGTTGGTAGGCCCTGTTGGGCCAACCGACCAGCAGGTGTTCCGTTGGCACCCCGCCGCGCGGCTTTTTGCGGCGGATGGCCGCGAGCAGGGGCCTGACCAGCCCTTTGCCGCCACGCTGGAGGACCGTCCGGCCACGGCGGCCCTTGCCGCCTGCCTTGCGGGGCGGGGCCGGGGGTTTCGGATCGGCGGCCACGGCCCCTGCGATGTGATGCCGGGACAGTTCGAGACCCTGACCGGCGGCAGCCTTGCCGCGCCGCGCCGTATCCTGCGCAGTCAGGCGTCGTGGTGTGCCAGTTTCACCGTCAATGCGGGGGTGTTCGGCCTTGGGCCGGGGTGCCGCGTGGCTGTCCTTGGCCGCCTGTCGCATTCCCTTGCCCTTTATGGCGCGCTGGAAGGGATGTGTCTGGGCGCCGAGGTGCATATGTTGGATGGATTGCGCCCTGATCGCCAACGTGCGGCCCTTGCGGCGCGGGCCATTCAGGTCATCTATGCCACGCCTGCGCAACTGCGCCTGCTGGTGCAGGCGGCTGGCCCATCCTGCCCTGCGCTGCGGCTGGTTCTTGTCGGTGGCGCAAAACTAGATGCCGCCTTGCGCGACGGCATGGCAGCCATGGCCGCGCAGGCCGATGTGCGTGAGTTCTATGGGGCCGCCGAAACCAGCTTTATCACCCTGACCGGCGCGGCGGACCCCCCTGACAGCGTGGGCCAGCCCTATCCGGGGGTGGATCTGTCCATCCGCGATTCCTCCGGGCAACCGCTGGGACTGGGGGCCGAGGGCGAGGTCTGGATGCGCAGCCCCTATCTGTTCCAAGATTATGCCGGCGATGACCGGGGCAGTGCCCGTTGGGCGGACGGCTGGCTGTGCGTGGGTGAAATCGGCGTGTTGACCGCTGGCGGCCTTTATCTGAAGGGCCGGGCCGGGCGCATGGTCACGATTGCCGACCGCAACGTGTTTCCCGAACAGATCGAAGCTTTCCTTGCAACCCTGCCCGGCGTGCGGCAGGTGGCAGTCGTACCCCGCGCCGATGCCGCGCGCGGCGTTGTTCTGGTGGCGGTGATGCAAGGCGATGCGGCGCAGACGGATGCCATCATGGCGGCGGCGCGCACCAGCCTTGGCCCCCTGATCGCCCCGCGGGCGCTGATCTGGCGGCTGGATTGGCCGGTGCTGCCCTCGGGCAAGACCGATCTTGCCGCCATCTTGGACGAGATGCCGCCATGGCCGTGATCCTGTCGGCCCGCCGTACCGCCGTGGTGCCGCGCGGCGGGGCCTTTGCCCGGCTGTCGCTGGAGGAACTTGCGGTGCCCGTGGTGCTGGCCTGTCTTGCCGAGGCCGGGCTTGCGGCGGTGGATGAGGTGATCTGTGCCAATGCCATCGGTCCGGGCGGCAACCCGGCCCGGCGCATCGCGCTAGCCGCGGGCCTGCCCCTCCGTGTGGCGGGGCTGAGCATCGACCGCCAATGCGCGGGCGGGCTGGATGCCATCCTGGTGGCGCGGGCGCTGGTCGATTCTGGTGCTGCGGATGTGGTGCTGGCAGGCGGCGTGGAAAGCTATTCCCGCCGCCCCCTGCGCGCCATGACAGATCCGGCGGGCGGCCCCCCGGTGCCCTATGAACAGGCCCCCTTTACGCCGTGGCCCGACCGCGACCCCGCGATGGCCGACGCCGCCGCCGATCTGGCCACCACGCAAGGGATCGCGCGGGGCGCGCAAGAGGCATGGGCCATCGTCAGCCACGCCAAGGCCATGGCCGTGCCCCACTGGCCCGAGATCGTACCTGTGGCAGGGCAGGGGCGCGATCCCTTTGCGCGGCATCTGACAGTCGCCCTTGCCGCGCGGGCACCCGTGGTGTCGGGCAGCATCACGGCGGCAACGGCGGCGGTGGCGGCGGATGCGGCGGCCTTTTGCATCGTCGCCTCGGACCGGATGGCACGGGCCAGTGGCTTGCACATCGTGGCAGGCACCACCTTGGGCGGTGATCCAATGCAGCCGGGGCTTGCCCCCGTTCCGGCCATCCATGCAGCGCTTGCCATGGGGCATATCACCCCCGGCGAGCTGCAGATGGCCGAGATCATGGAGGCCTATGCCGTTCAGGCCATGGCCTGTGTGGCCGGGACCAACCTGTCGCCCGCCATCGTCAACCCGTCAGGCGGGGCCTTGGCGCGCGGCCATCCCATCGGGGCCTCGGGTGCCATCCTTGCGGTGCGGCTGTTCCACGGGCTGCGCTATGGCTATGGTCTGGCGGCCATCGCCTCTGCCGGGGGGGTGGGGACGGCGCTTCTCGTGCAGCGCTCAGGCACGTGACAACAGCGCGCCGGGGCGGGCCGTGGCAATCGCCTGCGTCACCAGTCCGGCCAGCACGGCCTTGATCAGGTCACCCGGCACAAAGGCCAGCAAAAACACCTGCACCTCGGCAAGCGATTTGCCCAGCATCAGCGCCCAACCCGTTGCGCCAAAGGCATAAAGCACGACCATACCGCCCATGACGGCCCCAGCCGTGGCTGCAGGCAGGATCGGCGCGCGCCAGCGTTCCACGATCAAACCCGCCACAAAGGCCGCAATCGGAAACCCGATCAGGAACCCCACCGACGGGCTGGCAAACACCCCCAGCCCCCCGCGCCCGCCGGACAACAGTGGCAGCCCAAGCGCCACCAGCGCCAGAAACAGCAGCACCGCCAAAGCCCCGCGCCGCGCGCCCAGAACGGTGCCGCACAGCATGATCCCCATGGATTGCGCAGTGATCGGCACGCCCCCCGGCAAGGTCATCTGCGGCACAAAACCCAAGACAGCAATCAGCGCGGCAAAGAGGGCGATATGGGTCAGGCTGCGTTCCATCGGGGGGTCCTTTTCATGGCTGGCGCATCTAGCCTGCGCCACCCCGTGCGCGCAAGGCCTCGGCCACGCGCTCGGCGTCGTCAAGGGCGGCCCATGCGGCAGGAGCCACGACCCGCCAACCGGCCCGTCGTGCGCTGCGGGCCTGCCACGCGTCGGAAATCTGCGCCACCCGGTCAGACAGCACCGGAATGAACCGGATCACCAGCGCCACTGCCAAGGCCAGACGCCGCGGCGGCAGCACGGGCGACAGCGGGCGCGCCAGCCGTTCCATCACGGCCATCATGTCCGACAGGCGGGTGGTCATGGTGACAAGGTTCGCCGCCGCCACCGCCGCCAGCATCCGCAGGATCACCACCGCGCCCGTCTGCAATTCCCCCGTCCAGCCATGCCACAGCGCGACCACCGCCACGAATGGCCACAGTGGCCACAGCATCCGCAGCCCGTGCCGCGCAAAGCCGCCACCCCCAAGGGCATAGATCCCAGCCACCCCGCCAAGGGCCATCCCCAGCGCCACGGGGCTGTTCAGCGCGAACAGCACCACCGTGAACACCGCCAACACCGCCAGCTTGCGCCCGGCAGGCAAGGCGTGCAGCGCCGTCTTATGGGGCGAGGTTAGTGTCAGCATCCTGTGCCCCCAATTCCTCCATCCGGGCGCGAAAACGCGGCACCACCTCCTGCGCGGCCCCGTCCGCCGCGACGTGCCCCCCTTCCAGCCAGATCACCCGCTCGGCTGCGTCGGCCATGGCGGGGTCATGCGTGATGGTGACCAGCCGTTGGGGCAGGGCGGCAAAGGCGCGCGACAGGCGGGCTTGCGTCGGCAGGTCCAGCCCGGCAAGGGGTTCGTCCAGCAAAATCGTGGCGGGCTGCATCATCAGCACCGACACAAGGCAAAGCCAGTGCCGCTGCCCTTGGCTCAGCGTCGAAATCGCCGCATCCGCCCAACCGGCGCGGCCCTCGGCGGCCAGCCTTGCGCGGGCTTGCGCCATCGCCTGCGCCTTGGGCAGGCCCTGTTGGATCAGGCCAAAGGCCAGTTCCTCGGCCACGGTGGGGAACAGGATCTGATGGTCGGGGTTCTGAAACAGGATGCCAAGGCGCGCTAGTATGGCCTTGCGGTCGCGCGCGGGATCGATCCCGTCCACCCGCACCGTGCCGCAGGTTGGCGCGATCAGCCCCGCCATCAGGCGCAGCAAGGTCGATTTCCCAGACCCGTTGCGCCCGATCACTGCCACCCGCCGTTCGGTGATATGCAGCGTGATGTCATGCAGCACCGGCTTGCCCAACAAGACCACGCCCGCCCCTTGCAAAAACAGACCTGTGCCCCGGTCAGCGAAGGCCGGGGCAGATGAGTCTGGCGGGGAAACGGGGGCGGTCATGCCACGGGCCTTTGGTCGGTTCAGGCCGGGTGATACCTGTCACTGATGGTCCTGCCAAGCGAAAGCCGGCCAGCGAAAGCCGGGCGACGGATCGCCCGGCCGAAATGCGATCAGCAGGCCGCGATGAACCGCTCGCCGCGTGAGTTACGATAGTAGCACTGGCCTTGTTGCTGGGCCGGGCCGATCAGGGTCGAAGCCGCAACGCCAACCGCGGCACCAACCAGCGCACCGGTCAGACGGTCATCACTGCCCGAAACGGCCGCACCCAAGGCAGCCCCGCCAAGCGCACCTGCAGCGGCATTCTGGTTGGCCGTCTGGCAGGCGGCCAGCGGCAGGGTCAAAAGGGTCATCGTCAGCACGATCTTGTTCATGGTGTCCTCACAGGGGCAGCTAGGTGGCGGCATTGTTGCTGCCAGACAACGCGGCACCCTGAGATTCGTTCCCCCGAACATGCGAACGGGCGGCACATTGCCGCCCGCATCACCACTTTGTGTCTGTCTTGGCCCAACGGCCGACAGGACTTACGCCTGCCGTGCGGCGGCGATCGAGTCTTCCAGAATGTCCATCGCCTCGGCGAAATGGGCGTCGGGAATGGTGATCGGGGCAAGGAAGCGCACCACGTTGCCGTAGACGCCGCAGGTCAACAGGATCAGCCCGCGCTTTTGTGCCTCCATCCGCACGCGGCCGGTAAAGCCTGCGTCGGGTTCATGCGTGCCCGGCACGCCAAACTCGACCGCCACCATGAAACCGGGGCCGCGGATATCCATGATCTCGGGCGTGGTGGACCGGATCGCCTCCAGCTTTTGCTTCAGACGGCTGCCGAGTTCGTTGGCGCGGGCACACAGGTTTTCTTCCTCGATCACGTCCAGCACGGCATGGCTGGCCGCAATGCCCAATGGGTTGCCCGCATAGGTGCCGCCCAGACCGCCGGGGTTTGCCGCATCCATGATCTCGGCCTTGCCCGTTACGGCAGCCAAAGGCAGACCACCGGCCAGACCCTTTGCCATCGTCGTCAGGTCAGCCGCCACACCATAGGCTTCCATCGCAAACAGCGCGCCGGTGCGGGCGAAACCAGTCTGCACCTCGTCCGCGATCATCACGATGCCATGCTTGTCGCACAGCGCGCGGATGGCCACGACCAGATCGCGCGGTGCCACGTAAAAGCCGCCTTCGC
Organism: Rhodobacter sp.; assembly: GCA_027484145.1. GTDB lineage: Bacteria > Pseudomonadota > Alphaproteobacteria > Rhodobacterales > Rhodobacteraceae > Pseudotabrizicola. The sequence continues at coordinate 149,165 of JAIXUH010000012.1, read as the reverse complement.
CCTGCACGGGTTCAAAGATGATCGCGGCCACGCGGGCCGGGTCCAGATCGGCCTTGAACAGCTTTTCCATGCCCGCCATCGCGTCCTTGGTGGAAATGCCATGCACATCCATGGGGAAAGGCACGTGATAGACATCGGGCATCATCGACCCGAAACCCTTCTTGTAGGGCTCCACCTTGCCGGTCAGCGACATGCCCATGAAGGTCCGGCCATGGAAGCCGCCGCCAAAGGCGATAACCGCGTTGCGGCCCGTCGAGATGCGGGCGATCTTGACCGCATTCTCGCAGGCCTCGGCGCCCGTGGTCACGAAGATGGTTTTCTTGGTGAAATCGCCGGGCACCAGCGCGTTCAGGCGTTCGGCCAAGCGGATGTAGGGCTCATAGGGCATCACCTGATGGCAGGTATGCGTGAACTTGGTCATCTGGTTGGCCACAGCCGCCATCACCTTGGGGTGGCAATGCCCGGTGTTCACCACGGCAATCCCGGCGGCAAAGTCGATATAGCGGTTGCCCTCGATATCCCAGACCTCGGCATTCAGCGCGCGGTCGGCATAGATCTGGGTCATCATGCCCACCCCGCGCGAGATGGCATCATCACGGCGGCGGGCGACGTCAGCATTCAGCATGGCAATGGCTCCCTCACGGCCCGGCACGGACCCTTTGCGCCATTTGATCAAATCGCGCGGCAAAGGGCAATTGCGATCACGACGCAGAATGGCGGGAAAACGCCACTTCGCGAAATCTGCGCGGATTTGTGGGGCAGGGGGGGGAATCATAAACCTCCTGTTAACCTTGGCCGGTGCAACGTGGCCCTGCGAATGAGGCAAGGCGGACATGGGCCAGAACTCCAAACCCACACCCCACCCCACACCCCTGGACAATGATCCACTGGATTGCCTGCGCCTCATTCGCTCCCGCAGGGTTGGCGCGGTTACTTGGCACCGGCTGTTGGCCGAACACGGCTCGGTGGCCGATGCCTTGCGCCAGTTGCCCGAAGTGGCGCGCAGTGCGGGCGTTGACAACTATGCCCCTTGCCCGGTTGAGGTGGCGCGCCACGAACTGGCACAGGGCCGCCTTGCCGGGGCGCGGCTGATCATCTGGGGTGATGCCGCCTATCCCATGTCGCTGGTGGACCTGCCCGATGCGCCCCCGGTGCTATGGGTGCAGGGTGACGCCGCGCTGTTGCAGCGCCCCATGGTGGCCATGGTGGGCGCGCGCAATGCCTCGTCCCTCGGGCTGCGGATGGCGCGCCGTTTGGCCGAAGGGCTGGGGCAGGCGGGGCTGGTCGTCGTTTCCGGCCTTGCGCGCGGCATTGATGCCGAGGCGCATCAGGCCACGCTGTCCACCGGCACCGTGGCGGTGCAGGCGGGCGGGGTCGATGTGATTTATCCGGAAGAAAACGCGAAACTGGCCGCCGATATTCTGGCGCAGGGCTGCCGCGTGTCGGAACAACCCATGGGCCTGCAACCGCAAGCCCGCCATTTCCCGTTGCGCAACCGCATTGTCGCGGGCCTGTCGCGCGCCGTTGTGGTGGTCGAGGCTGCGGCGCGGTCCGGCTCGCTGATCACCGCGCGCACGGCGCTGGATCAGGGGCGCGATGTGCTGGTGGTGCCCGGCCATCCCTTCGATGCCCGCGCCGCAGGCTGCAACATGCTGATCCGGGACGGCGCCACCCTTGTGCGCGGCCCCGCCGATGTGCTTGAGGCGATTGGCGGCGCTGTTGTGCCCTTTGTGCCTGCCGCGTCGCCCTTGGTTGACGATTCTCCGGCCGACCCATTGCCCGATCCCCTGCCCGGCCCTGTTCCGCCGCGTCGCCCTTTGGCCGATATCGCCGCCCTGCACAGCCAGATCCTCGCCCGTCTGGGCCCCAGCCCCCTGGCCGAGGATCAGTTGATCCGTGATCTGGCGATGCCGCCCGCCATGGTGGCCTCGCAACTTCTGACCCTGGAGTTGGAGGGCAGGGTGCTGCGCGCGCCGGGGGGCCTGCTGTCGCGCGCCGACTGATCCGCCGGTCATTTGCGGGTCGCGGATCAACCCAAGGTTTCATGCGCGGAATGCTGCATTGACAATCCCGCTGCTACACCCACATCTTGCCGCGCCTCTTACGGCCCCAGCGGAAAAGGGAATTTCATGGCAGTCGTCGTTGTCGAGTCTCCGGCCAAGGCCAAGACAATCAACAAATATCTCGGCTCCGACTATACGGTTCTTGCTTCGTATGGCCATGTCCGCGACCTGCCCGCCAAGGATGGGTCGGTGGACACCGAGCATGATTTCGACATGACATGGGAGGTGGCGGCCGAGTCGAAAAAGCACGTCCGCGCCATTGCCGAGGCCCTGAAAACCGACGACACCCTGATCCTTGCCACCGCCCCTGATCGTGAGGGCGAGGCGATTTCGTGGCACCTGCGCGAGGCCCTCGCCTCATCGCTGAAAAAGGGCAAGAAAGTCTCGCGCGTCACCTTCAACGCCATCACCAAGGATGCGGTGACCAAGGCGATGAAGGAACCGCGCGAAATCGACACGCCGCTGGTCGAGGCTTACCTCGCCCGCCGCGCGCTGGATTATCTTGTGGGCTTCACCCTGTCGCCGGTGCTGTGGCGCAAACTCCCCGGTGCCAAATCGGCGGGCCGCGTGCAATCGGTCTGCCTACGCCTGATCGTCGAGCGCGAGATGGAGATCGAGGCCTTCCGCTCGCAGGAATACTGGTCGGTCAAAGCGGTTCTGGTCACCCCGCGCGGGCAGGAATTTGAGGCGACGCTGACGATCTTGGGCGGCCGCAAACTGCAAAAATTCGACATTCCAACAGCCGAAGCAGCCGAAATAGCGGTGCAGGCTGTCACTTCCCGAACATTGACCGTGCAATCGGTGGAGGCAAAGCCCGCCACCCGCAACCCGCACCCGCCCTTCATGACCTCGACTCTGCAGCAGGAAGCCAGCCGCAAGTTCGGTATGGGCGCCAAGCAATGCATGAGCACGGCACAGCGCCTGTATGAGGCGGGCCACATCACCTATATGCGGACCGATGGCATCGACATGGCACCCGAAGCCGTGGCCTCGGCCCGCGATGCGATCAAGGACCGTTTCGGCGCGGCCTACGTGCCCGACACCCCGCGCATCTATAAAAACAAGGCCAAGAACGCGCAGGAAGCCCACGAATGCATCCGCCCGACCGATATGGCGGCCGCCCCGGAAAAACTGCGCTTTGCCGAAAAGGATCAGGCCAACCTTTATGATTTGATCTGGAAGCGCACCCTTGCCAGCCAGATGTCTGCAGCCCGTATGGAACGCACCACGGTAGATGTGGGCAGCCCCGATGGGCAGGTGGGCCTGCGCGCCACGGGGCAGGTCGTGCTGTTTGACGGGTTCCTCAAGGTTTACGACGAAGGCCGCGACGACGAGGGCGAAGATGACGCCCGCCTGCCGCAGATCATGCAGGGCGAGGCCGCCGAAAAGCGCAAGATCGCGCCGGAACAACATTTTACCCAGCCGCCGCCGCGTTACACCGAGGCGACCTTGGTCAAGCGGATGGAAGAATTGGGCATCGGTCGCCCCTCGACCTATGCCTCGGTGCTGTCCACGATTCAGGACCGGGAATATGTCCGCAAGGACAAGAACCGCCTGATTCCCGAGGACAAGGGCCGTCTGGTGACGGCGTTTCTGACCAACTATTTCCGCCGCTATGTCGAATACGATTTCACTGCCGATCTGGAAAACGAGTTGGACGATGTTTCGGCGGGTGAGCGGAACTACAAGGATGTGCTGGCCCGGTTCTGGCGCGATTTCTCTGCCGCCATTGCCGAAACCGCCGATCTGCGGATTGGTGAAGTGCTGGACAAGATTGACGAATTCCTGTCGCCGCACCTTTACCCCGTGCGTGCCGATGGCTCTGACCCGCGGTCATGCCCCACCTGCGGCACGGGCCGGTTGCACCTGAAAACCGCGCGTTCGGGCAGCGCCTTCATCGGCTGCGGCAATTACCCCGAATGCCGCTATACGCGGCCCATCTCGGGCGGCGAAGATGCCATGTCGGCCGATGGCCGGATCTTGGGGCAGGATGTGGCGGGCAATGACATTTCGGTGCGCGCCGGTCGCTTTGGGCCTTATGTCCAGCGCGGCGAGGCGACCGAAGCCGTGCCAAAGCCGGACCGGTCCAGCTTGCCCAAAGGCTGGTCCGCCGAAAGCCTGACGCTGGAGCGCGCGATCGAGCTTTTGTCGCTGCCGCGTCTGGTTGGCCCGCACCCCGATGATGGCCAACCGGTCGAGGCCGGGATTGGCCGCTACGGGCCCTACATCAAATACGGCACCACCTATGCCAACATCCCCGATGTCGAAGAGGTGTTCATCATCGGCATGAACCGCGCGATGGAAGTGCTGGCGCAAAAGGCCAGCCGTGGCCGTGGCGCAGCGGCGCCCGCCGGGCCGCTCAAGGTGTTGGGCGCGCATCCGGATGGCGGCGAAATTCAAGTGATGCCGGGGCGTTACGGGCCTTATGTAAAGTGGGAAAAGGTGAATGCGACCCTGCCCAAGGACATTGCGCCCGAAGAGGTGACGATGGAACAGGCGCTGGAACTGATCACGGAAAAGGCGGGCAAATCGGGCGGCAAGAAAAAGGCCGTCCCGAAAAAGGCTGTTGCGAAACCCGCGGCCGAAAAGGCTGCTTCCACCGCGAAACCCAAAGCTGCCGCCAAGGCCAAGCCTGCCGCCAAGCCAAAGGCCAAGCCCGTCGCGAAGGCCAAGGCCAAGCCTGCCGCCGCAACAGACATCGCGTAAACCGGTGCAAATGGCCGCGTCCTGCGGCCGTTTTTGCCATGGATTTGCCCGAACGCTCTGCTACGACTGCTGCAATCAACAGCGATGTGCAGGGAATTCATGCGGAAAGCGACTTTTGGGGCGGTCTTTTGGACCTTGGCTTTGGCCGGGGCGGCACAGGCCGAGCTTAACTTGTGCAACACCACCGATGCCGAGCGCACGGTTGGCATCGCCTATTCCGATTCGGGCGAATGGGTCACTGAAGGCTGGTGGAAAGTCGCCCCGCAAAGCTGCAAGACCGTGGTCAGCGGCGCGCTGAAACAGCGGCACTACTACTACACATTGATCGAGGACGGGTTCGAAGGCGATGGCTATGCCTTTTGCGTCCAGAACGCCGCCTTTACCCTGCGCGGCGCTGATGGCGATTGCGCGGCCCTGACCGCCGATCGGCGCACATTCCGCCACATCGACACCGGCGAAACCGCGTCAGACTTCCGCTTTGATCTGGCCGCGGTCGCTGCGGCACCGGAACAGGGCAAATCCGCTGATGAGGCCCCGCGCAGCGATGAGGCCGCCGTTGTCGAAGCGCCCGCTGTGATCGAAGAACCCGCCGTGATTGAAGAGCCCGCTGTCACGGAACCCCCCGCAGCCGTCTCGGCCTATGTGCCCTTTGCCAGCGGATCACTCGGCGAGCCGTTCTATGTGCAAGGTGTGATGCAGGGCTGTGGCATGTTTGGTGACGTGCAGGGCTGCGCCTTTTACGCCGAAGGGGCCCGCTGGGTGGTGGATGCCAATGGCCCCAGCAACCCGACGGCCCTTGCCTACATGGCCAGCCTGCCGGTCAACACCTCAGTGGCCGTTACCGGCGACATGATCTTTTTCGGCGACATGACCGTAGATGCCGCCGTGGCCCAGATCGAACCCGGCGAGCCGGACCCCAACGCCTTTACCCGCGACATGATGCAGGGCAACTGGGTCTCGGTGGATGATCCGCAAAGCCGCCTGCAGATCGTCGGGTCGGAAGAAACCGACATCTATGGCGACGAGGTGATGAGGGTGTCGGTCCTGATGTTCGCCGACAGCTGCCCCGATGCCCCCGCCGCCACCAATGTCCTGCTCAAGCAGGAAATGGGCGGCGATCCGGACTCGGTCATGTGCTATGAGGTGGCCGAAGTGACCGCCGACAGGATGGACCTGTTCTATCTGCCGCGCGGAAACTTGCTTTCCTATATCCGCCAATAGCGGCCTATACTCCGCGCGGGTTCAACAACCGCCCCATTACGGTCCCGGCGCGCAGCACACCGATGCGCGCGCCGGCATCGGTCACGGCGATTTCTGCCGCACCATCGCGCATGGCGGCCATCACATCCTTGACCGGGGCTTCGGCGTCCATCGCAATGGCAGAGGTGGTCTCTCCCGCCTCCATCACGTCGCGCGCGGTCAGCACCGACAGCGGGTTCATGTGGGCCACGAAATCCTGCACATAGGCGTCGACAGGGTTGGCGATGATCTCGCGCGCGGTGCCGCATTGCACGATGCGCCCGCCTTCCATCAGCGCGATGCGGTTGCCGATCTTGAACGCCTCGTCCAGATCGTGGCTGACAAAAATGATGGTCCGTTTCAGCTTTGCCTGCAGATCAAGCAGTTCGTCCTGCAATTTGGCACGAATCAAAGGGTCCAGCGCCGAAAACGGTTCGTCCATCAGCAGGGTCGGCGCTTCGGTCACAAAGGCGCGGGCCAGACCCACGCGTTGCTGCATCCCGCCCGAAAGCTCTCCCACCTTGCGGTCGGCCCATTGCGTCAGGTTGACCAGCGCCAGTTGCGCATCCACCCGGTCTTTGCGCTGCGCCGGGGTTTGCCCCGCAAGCTCTAGGCCAAGGCCCACATTTTCGCGCACCGTGCGCCAAGGCAGCAGGCCAAACTGCTGAAACACCATGGCAATCCGCGTGGCGCGCATACGGCGCAACTCATCCGGCGCGGCCTTGGTGACAGACACCATCCGTTCGCCGTCATTCACCCGCACCTCGCCCCGCACCACGGGGTTCAGCGCGTTCACTCCGCGCAGCAGGGTCGATTTGCCAGACCCCGACAGCCCCATCAGCACAAGAATTTCGCCCGTGGCCACGGTCAGGCTGCAATCATGCACGCCCAGCACTTGCCCCGTCTTTGCCTGCACCTCGGCGCGGGTCATCCCCTTGTCCATAAGGGGCAGGGCGCGTTCAGGGTGATCGCCGAACACGATGGAGACGCGATCAAATTCTACGGCGGGCAGGCCGGCGGTGGAAACCTTAGGGTTGGTCATTTGCGTGTCACCCGCAGGCTGCGGTCCAGAAGAATGGCCACCACCACGATGATGAACCCCGATTCAAAGCCAAGCGCGGTGTTCACGCTGTTCAGCGCCCGCACCACCGGCACGCCAAGGCCATTGGCCCCGACCAGCGCCGCAATCACCACCATCGACAGCGACAGCATGATGGTCTGGTTCAGCCCCGCCATGATTTGCGGCATCGCCCATGGCAATTCCACCTTCCACAGCCGCTGGCTGGGGGTGGCACCAAAGGCGGTCGCAGCCTCCAGCAAGGCATTTGGGGTCGATGCCACGCCCAGTTGCGTCAACCTTATCGGCGCGGGCAGCACAAAGATCACCGTCGCAATCAGCCCCGGCACCATCCCAAGGCCAAAGAACACGATGGCCGGTATCAGGTAAACAAAGGTGGGCAGCGTCTGCATCAGGTCCAGCACAGGCACCATCGCCTGATACAGACGCGGGCGGTGCGCGGCGGCAATCCCGATCGGCACGCCCAACCCCATGCACACCACGCAGGCCGACAGGATCAGCGTCAGGCTTTCCATCGTCTCATCCCAATAGCCTTGGTTCAGGATGAACAAAAACCCCAGCAGCACACCAAGGCAGACCTTCCAGTTGCGCTGCAAAAACCACGTCATGGCAAGGAAAAGCGCCACGATGATCAGGGGGTGCGGCGTCTGCAACAGCCACAAAATGCCCTCGATCATGGCTTCCATGACCAGCGAGATGGCGTCGAACAGGCCGCCAAGGTTGTCGTTCATCCAGTCAAATACCGCCTTGGCGGCTTTGCCTACGGGAATCTTGTGATCAGTCAGCCAGTCCATGCGCCCCCGCCGTCAGATAGAGGAAGGCCCCGGTCATTGCCGGGGCCTTTGCTTCAGGTTTACTGCAGCGCCGCCGCGACGGCCGCTTTCGCGTCAGACCCGTCTTTCGCGGTCACGCCGTCCAGCCATGGCTCCCAGGCGGTGGGGTTCGCGGCCAGCCACGTCTTTGCAGCTTCCATTGGATCGGTGCCATCGTTCAGAATCGCGCCCATGATCTCGTTCTCCATCGGCAACGAGAAGACGAGGTTCGAGAGCAGTTTGCCGGTGTTCGGGCATTCCGCGACATAGCCCTTGCGCACGTTGGTGGCGACGGTGGCACCGCCAAGGTTCGGGCCAAAGAAATCGTCCCCGCCGGTCAGATAGGTCATCTTGAAGTTGGCATTCATTGGGTGGGGTTCCCAACCAAGGAAGATGATCGGCTTGGCGTCCTCGGTGGCTTTCTTCACCTCGGCCAGCATCCCCTGTTCGGACGATTCGACAATCTCGAACCCGTCCAAACCGAAGGGGCCGCTTGCGATCATGTCCATGATCAGGCGGTTGCCGTCATTGCCGGGCTCGATCCCGTAGATCTGGCCTTCCAGCGCGTCCTTGTGGGCGGCGATGTCCTTGAAATCCTTGATACCAAGCGCCGCACCGGCCTCGTTGGTGGCCAGCGTGTATTTCGCGCCTTCAAGGTTCGTGCGAACCGTTTCAACGGTGCCGGCATCGCGATAGGGGGCAAGGTCGGCCTCCATCGTCGGCATCCAGTTGCCAAGGAACACGTCAATGTCCCCCTCGGCCAATCCGGTATAGGTCACAGGAACCGACAGAACCTTGGTCTCTGTCTCGTATCCCAGACCGTTCAGGATCACGCTGGTGGCGGCGGTCGTGGCGGTGATATCGGTCCAACCCACATCCGAGAAAATCACCTTGTCGCAGCCTTCGGCAAAGGCCGAACCGGCCATGGCAAAGGTGACGCAGGATGCAAGAAGGGTGGTGCGACGTTTCATTAGGTCATCCCTGTTTTTTGTTGATTGACGAGTCAATAAACTTCAAGCTAGCACGAAATTGCAAGAGTTTTGTCAGGAACCCGTGCTGATGCCGAAGTTAGGAATGGAGCCTATCCGAAAGGAAGCGCTGGTCAAAGCGACGATCGTCGAGATCGGGCGCGCTGGCTCGCTTGACGTGACAGTCAGCCAGATTGCCAAACGGGCCGGCATGTCCAGTGCCTTGGCGCACCACTACTTTGGCTCGAAGGAAGACATGTTTCTGGCCGCCATGCGCCATATCCTGACCTTGTATGGGGCCGAGGTGCGCGGCGCGCTTTGCACGTCCAAAGACCCCGAGGCGCGGTTGCGCGCGATCCTTCATGCCTCCTTCAGCCCCGGCAACTTTCGCCGCGAAGCGGTCAGCGCATGGTTGAACTTCTGGGTGCTGGCGCAAAGCGTGCCCGAAGCGCGGCGCCTGCTTGCGATCTATCAGCGGCGGCTGAAATCCAACCTCCTGTCGTGCCTGCGCCCCATCGCAGGCGACCGCGCGGCCAAACTGGCCGATGGGCTGGGGGCCATGATCGACGGGCTTTACCTGCGTGAGGTGCTGAAATTCGGCCCGCCCGATGGCGCGGCGGCCGTGGCAACCGCGCTGGACTATTTCAATGCAAAACTGGCCGAGGGGGCAAAATGAAGGCGCAACCAACCGCCAGCCATTTCATCGACGGGGCCTATGCCGAAGATACGGCTGGGGCCACGATCGAGGTGATATATCCCGCCACGGGCGAGGTGATCGCCGTGCTGCATGAGGCGACGCCCGCGCTGGTAGATCGCGCGCTTGCCTCTGCAGCGCGTGCGCAAACCGCATGGGCTGCCACGCGACCGGTCGAACGCGCCCGCATCCTGCGCCGCGCTGCAGACATCATCCGCGAGCGCAACCCCGATCTGGCGCGTCTGGAAACGCTGGATACCGGCAAACCCCTGCAGGAAACGCTGGTGGCCGACTGGCCTTCGGGCGCGGATGCGCTGGAATACTTCGCGGGCCTTGCCCCCACGGTGGTGGGCCAGACCATCCCCCTTGGCCGAGACTTCGTTTATACCCTTCGCGAAGCACTTGGCGTTTGCGTGGGCATCGGCGCGTGGAACTATCCCAGCCAGATCGCCTGCTGGAAATCGGCCCCCGCTTTGGCCTTTGGCAATGCGATGGTGTTCAAACCCTCCGAGGTGACGCCCCTTGGCGCGCTGCAACTGGCAGAGATCTTTGTCGAGGCGGGCTTGCCGCCGGGTCTGTTCAACGTGGTGCAGGGACGGGGCGGCGTGGGCGCGGCCCTTGCCACAGATTCGCGCGTGGCCAAGGTCTCGCTGACCGGATCGGTGCCCACCGGGCGCAAGGTCTATGCCGCCGCTGCCGCCGGGGTGCGGCATGTGACGATGGAGTTGGGCGGCAAATCGCCCTTGATCGTGTTCGATGATGCCAGTGTCGAAGATGCCGTGGGTGCGGCCATGCTGGGCAATTTCTATTCCGCCGGGCAGGTCTGCAGCAACGGAACGCGGGTGTTCGTGCAAAAGGGCATCAAGGACCGCTTCCTTGACCGTCTGGCCGCGCGCACCGCGAAAATCCTGCTGGGCGACCCGCTGGATGACGCCACGCAGATGGGACCGCTGGTTTCGGCCGTGCAACTGGACAAGGTACTGGGCTATATCGCCACCGCCAAATCCGAAGGCGCGCGGCTGATCACGGGCGGGGGGCGTGCGGCGCTGAACAGCGGCTACTATGTGCAGCCCACCGTCTTTGCCGATGTGACCGATGCCATGACACTGGCCCGTGAAGAGGTGTTCGGCCCGGTGATGGCGGTGCTGGATTTCGACAGCGAAGACGAGGTGATCTCCCGCGCCAATGACACCGAATTCGGGCTGGCGGCAGGAGTGTTCACCGCCGACCTGACACGCGGTCACAGGGTGATCGGGCAGTTGCAGGCGGGCACCTGCTGGATCAACGCCTATAACCTGACCCCAGTCGAAGCGCCCTTTGGCGGGTCAAAGCAATCGGGTGTGGGCCGCGAAAACGGCCACGCGGCGGTTGAACATTATACGCAGGTCAAAAGCGTTTACGTCGGCATGGGCCCGGTCGACGCGCCTTACTAAGACGCGCCCCAAAGCGCCTCCCACCCACCCACCCCGGCACTTTGGGGCGCTGCGTGGTGCGGGGCGGGGGGCCAATCATGACAGAAGAAGGACAGGTCGGGCGATGCATGCGGATTATGTGATCATCGGGGCGGGGTCGGCGGGCTGTGCCATGGCCTATCGTCTGGCCGAGGCCGGGCGCCGCGTCGTGGTGATCGAACATGGTGGCAGCGACGCAGGCCCCTTCATCCAGATGCCCGCCGCCCTGTCTTATCCCATGGGCATGGGCCTGTATGACTGGGGTCTGGAATCGGAACCCGAGCCGCATCTGGGCGGACGCCGGCTTGCCACGCCGCGCGGCAAGGTGGTGGGCGGGTCGTCCAGCATCAACGGCATGGTCTATGTCCGGGGCCATGGCCGTGACTTTGACACATGGGCCGAGATGGGGGCCGATGGCTGGGGCTATGCCGATGTGCTGCCCTATTTCAAGCGCATGGAAACCTCGCACGGCGGGTCGGGCCCCGAGTATCGCGGCACCGACGGCCCCTTGCACATCACCCGTGGCCCGCGGTCCAACCCCTTGTTCGATGCCTTCATCCGGTCGGGCGAACAGGCGGGCTATCCGGTCACGCAAGATTACAACGGCGCGCAGCAAGAGGGCTTCGGCCCGATGGAAGCGACGATCTGGAAAGGGCGGCGCTGGTCGGCGGCCAATGCCTATCTCAAGCCCGCCATGGCCAGCGGCAACGTGCATCTGGTGCGCGCCTTTGCCCGCCGCGTGGTGATCGAAAACGGCCACGCCAGCGGGGTCGAGGTCGATCAGGGCGCGGCCCCCTTTGTCATCAAGGCCAAGCGCGAGGTCATCGTCGCCGCCTCCAGCCTGAACAGCCCCAAGATCCTGATGTTGTCGGGCATCGGCCCTGCCGCGCATCTGGCGCAGCATGGTATCCCGCTGGTGGCCGACCGCCCCGGCGTGGGGGCCAACCTGCAAGACCATCTGGAGATCTACTTCCAATTCGCCGCCTCCAAACCCGTGACCTTGTTCAAATACTGGAACCTCTGGGGCAAGGCGACCATCGGCGCGCAATGGCTGTTTACCGGCAAAGGGCTTGGGGCCAGCAACCAGTTTGAATCCTGCGCCTTCATCCGCTCGAAGCCGGGGGTCGAATACCCTGACATCCAGTATCACTTCCTGCCCATAGCCGTGCGCTACGATGGCCGCGCCGCCGCCGAAGGGCATGGCTTTCAGGCCCATGTCGGGCCGATGCGGTCCAAATCGCGCGGGTCGGTCAGCCTGCGGTCGGCCGATCCCAAGGACAATCCGGTGATCCGCTTCAACTACATGTCCGACCCTACGGATTGGGAGGATTTCCGCGCCTGCATCCGGCTGACGCGCGAGATTTTCGCCCAATCCGCCATGGCAGGCTTTGTAAAGTCGGAAATCCAGCCCGGTCTTGGCGTGCAGTCGGATGACGAAATCGACGCCTTCCTGCGCGAACATGTCGAAAGCGCCTATCACCCCTGCGGCACCGCGCGCATGGGGCGGCGGGGTGACCCAATGGCAGTGGTGGACCCGGAATGCCGCGTGATCGGCGTTGAAGGGTTGCGGCTGGCCGACAGTTCGGTGTTTCCGCAGGTGACCAATGGCAACCTGAACGCGCCATCCATCATGGTGGGCGAAAAGGCCGCCGACCACATCCTTGGCCGCGCGCCCCTGACGCCGCTGAACCAGCAAGCGTGGATCAACCCGAACTGGCGCACCGCCCAACGCTGAGGCCGGGAATCCTGCCCCTGCGAGGCGGGGTGGGGCGGCGAGGGTGACAAAAACCTGTCGCGCCGACAGCAAGTGTTAACGAAGTCTTAAGATTGCCCTTGATCGGCGCGGGAAAAAGCCTGATCTCAAGGGGATGTTAACACTTCGTTCCCTTCTCGTTCTCGCGTTGCTGGCCGCGCCCTTTGCGGCCCTTTCGGTGGAACCGTCGGCGCGCGCGATTGACGGCGATACCCTGGAACTGGGGGGCGAACGGATCAGGCTGTTCGGGATCGACGCGCCCGAACGCAATCAGACCTGCGACCGCAACGGCCAATCGTGGAAGTGCGGCATCTGGGCCACGCGCATGCTGGCCGAAACAATTGCGCAAGGCGCGGTGCATTGCGTGGCGCAGGACCGCGACCGTTATGGCCGCACCGTGGCGATCTGCCATGTTGCGCGACCTGTGACATCCGGCGAATCGCGCGGCGTGGATGTGGCTGCGGCACAGGTTCAGGCCGGGGCGGCGCAAGCCTATCTGCGCTATTCCGGCCGCTATGCCGAGGATCAGGCCAAAGCCAGATCGGCCCGGCGTGGCATCTGGGATACCCATATGATTACCCCCGAAGCGCATCGCCACAAGGCAGATGCTCCGCAGCCCGAAATCACCCAAGGCTGTGCGATCAAAGGCAATATTGGCGCATCCGGCAAGGTCTATCACATCCCCGGCCAACGCGATTATGCCGCCGTCCGCATCTCGACAGCCAAGGGCGAAGCGATGTTCTGCACCGAGGCCGCGGCACAGGCCGCCGGTTTTCGCGCGGCCCTGCGCTGATTTGATCCGTGTCAAAGTGCGCCAGTCTGGGCGGTGCTAACCTTCTTTCATCAACGAGGAAGGACGCGCATATGTCGAATACCCCCCATGAACTGGCTGAAGAATTTCCCGGTGCAGGTGAAGCCATTTCGGCGCTAAAGGCACAGGACCAGCACTTTGCCAAGCTTCTGGATCAATACCACGACGTCAACCGCGCCGTGCATCGTGCCGAAACCCGCGTCGAAGCGATCTCGGAAGAACTGGAAACCGAACTGCGGCGCAAGCGGACCCATCTGAAGGATCACATCGCCTATCACCTGACGCATGGTGCCGCACACAACTAGGTGCAGACCAAGGCGCATCGGCAAAGGGGCGGTCCGCAAAGGCCGCCCCTTCGGCGCTCAGGGCGCAATCTCATAGGGCAGCACATCGCGCTTGTCAGGGTTCACCCGCAGCCGGCGCTCCAGCGGTGGCACAGATCGCTGGTGGCAATCGGGCCGTTCGCAGATGCGGCAGGAAATGCCGATCGGTTCGAACCGCCCCTTCAGGTCAAGCCCATCGGCATAAACCAAAGCGCCCGCGTGCTGCACCTCGCACCCCAACCCGATGGCATAGCGCCGCGTGGGCGAATGGAACGACCCCCCCGGCTTTGACACATCGCGCGCAAGACACAGATAGCGCACGCCATCCGGTGTCTCGGCCAGTTGGCGCAGGAACCGCCCCGGTGTCTCGAACGCGCGGTGCACGTTCCACAAGGGGCAGGCCCCGCCAAAGCGCGCGAACTGCAACCGTGTCGCCGAATGGCGCTTGGTGATGGTGCCCGCCTGATCCACCCGCACAAAAAAGAACGGAATCCCCTTGGCGCCAGGCCGTTGCAGGGTCGACAACCGATGCGCCACCTGCTCGATCGATGCGCCAAAGATATCGGCCAACCGCTCCAGATCATGGCGCGTCTCTTGTGCCGCGGCCATCAGCGCCCGATAGGGCAACAACGCCGCTCCGGCAAAGTAATTGGCCAAGCCGATCTTGGCGATGTCGCGCGCCTCGGGCGTCTGAAAGCGGGCAAGGTCCAGCGTGGCCTCGAACAGATCATTCTGGGTGATCAGCGCCACCTGATGCAGCAGTTGAAACCGCTGCGTCGGCCCCGCCGCACGGGCCGACACGTCCAGCCGCCGCGCCGCCGGATCATAGCGCCGCATGGCCGCGGTATCGGTGAAGTGCAGGGTGATCCCGCGGCGGTCCAAGGCCTCGCGCGCGGCGGCGATCACGTCGCGGCGACCTTGCGGCTGGTTGATGAAATGCTCGGCCGCGCGATCCACCGCGTCGATATAGTTGTCGCAGTAATGGAAGAAGTCCCGCACCTCTTCCCACGGGCTGGGCCGCAATGAGGCATCGTCACGCCCCAACGCCTCGTCCAAGGAGGCAAGCCGCTCATGCGTCTGGCGATAGGCGCGGTGCAGGTCCAGAAAGGCGCGGGCAAGGGCAGGGGCATTCGACGCCGCCAGCCGCAGATCAGCCAAAGGTGGGGCGGCACTGGCAAAGACCGGGTCCGCCAAAGCCTCGCGCATGTCACTGACCAGACGCTCACTTTCGCCCACGGTCAGTTCGGTGACATCCAGCCCGAATTCCTGCGCCAGGGCCAGAACAACAGCCGCCGATACCGGGCGGTGGTTGTTTTCCATCTGGTTGAGGTAAGGCAGCGAGACCGACAGTTTGTCGGCAAAGGATTTCTGCGTCAGGCCCAGCCGCGTGCGCATCTCGCGCAGCTTCGCCCCGGCATAAAGCTTTTGCGTGGCCATTCGGGTCCCCCGGTTTTGCAAAGTAATCATCCCCTTTGCAAAGCCCGCGTCAAGCGCCGCAACGCCGGGGCAGGGCGCAAAATCCTTGGAAGGATTTTGTCAATTATCCGCGCGGAAAATTGTCCTGGCTCAGCCGGACAAGCCCAGCTTGCGGGCGCGGCGCATGACCCACAGGATGGCAAACAGCGATGCCACGGCCGAGGCCAGCATCAACAGCACCAGGGGCAGTTCGTCCGATCCCGGCGGCAGGATCACGCCGGCAAGGGCGGCCAGCGCGGCCCCACCGCCAATGGTGATCGCCCCGCCAAGGCCAGAGGCCGTGCCCGCCAGTTCCGGGCGGATCGACAGCATCCCGGCATTGGCATTGGGCAGGGTCATTCCGTTGCCCAGACCCACCAGAATGGTAAAGCCGAAGAAGACATACGCCGAGTGAACGCCAGCCAATGTAACAGCGGTCAGCAGCCCCAGCCCCACCACGGTGACCAGCGACCCCAGATAGACCATGCGGTTCATCCCCAGCCGCACCGAAAACCGTCCCGCGATGAAGTTCCCCGCCGCGTAGCCCACCGCTGTCAGCGCGAACAGCGATCCCACGCCGGTGGACGACAGGCCGAACACCTCGGTTCCCACAAAAGGCGCGCCGCCCAGATAGGCAAAGAAAGCCCCCGAGGCAAAGGCCGCACACAGAGTATAGCCCCAGAACCGCTGCGATTTCAGCAAAAGCGGGTATTGCTTGACCTGTTCCAGAACGGTGACCGGGCGAATGGTGGCTGTCTCGCCCAGATCGGCCCAGACCAGCCAAAGCACCACCACGCCCAGAACCAGCAGTAGGCCAAAGTTCGCCTGCCAGCCAAGCGCCTCATCCAGCATGCCGCCGATCACCGGGCCGATCATCGGCACCACGCTCATCCCCATGGTGACATAGCCGATCATGCTGGCCGCCTGCGCGCCCGGCACCATATCGCGCACGACCGCGCGGCTGAGCACAAAGCCCGAGGCGATGACCGCCTGCGCCATGCGGAACACCAGAAAGACGGTGGCATTGGGCGCAAGCAGCGTGCCGACCGTGGCGATCAGGAACACGATCAGCGTGCCCAACAGCACTTTGCGGCGGCCATAGCGGTCCGAAATCGGCCCGATCACCACCTGCAACACCGCCGACAGTGCCAGATAGAGCGCTACGGAAAGCTGCATCAGGCCATAGGGCACCTCAAACCACGCCGCCATCTTGGGCAGCGACGGCAGAAAGATGTTCATGGTCAGGGCCGAAAGACCCGCGAGCAGGATCAGCGTCGCAATATGCGGCGGTGTCGTGCGGTCAAGAAAACGAACGGTTGGCATGTGCCCTCGCTATGCCTGTGGCGGGCGGATGTCCACGCCATTCCTGCGGGGTCATGGTGCGTCTGTGCCAGGAGAAACAGCCGTCAGGCCCATTTGTGAAAGATGAAAAACCCGCCCGCCGCGATAAAACCAAAGCCGACGAAATGGTTCCACGACAAGGGCTCCTTCAGGTACACCACAGAAAAGATGGCAAAAACCGTCAGGGTAATGATTTCCTGTATTGTCTTTAGCTCGGCCGCCGAGAAATGGCCGTGGCCGATGCGGTTGGCGGGCACCTGCAAGACATACTCAAAGAACGCGATGCCCCAGCTGACAAGGATTACGGTGATCAGCGCGGTTTCCTTGAACTTCAGGTGGCCATACCACGCAAAGGTCATGAACACGTTTGATGCGATCAGCAGACCAATGGTCATCACGGGAACGGAAAGGGTCATGGTGCGGCGTCCGGGGTTGGTGGCGGTGGTCCCGGTATAAGCGGCAAGGCGCATGATGCAACCGCCCGCCATCACCCACGCGGCACTGGGTGCTATGCAGATTTGCAATTCGCATTATTAGTGCTTCAATACTTATGCAAATTTACCCGAATCCGCTTCCCCGCATGCCCGCACCCCCCTATGTTGCTCCAAATCCGAAAGGGGAGGGGCCACCATGAAGGATATCCTGCAACAGCTTGAGGATCGCCGCGCCACGGCACGTCTGGGGGGCGGTCAGCGCCGCATTGATGCCCAGCACGCCAAGGGCAAGCTGACCGCGCGCGAACGGATCGAGTTGCTGCTGGACGAGGGCAGCTTCGAAGAGTTCGACATGTTCGTGGCCCATCGCTGCACCGATTTCGGGATGGAGGCCGACCGCCCCGCCGGTGACGGCGTGGTGACAGGCTGGGGCACGGTCAACGGCCGCATGGTCTATGTCTTTGCGCAGGATTTCACTGTCATGGGTGGCTCCGTCTCCGAAACCCACGCCGCCAAGATCTGCAAGATCATGGACATGGCCCTGCAAAACGGCGCGCCGGTGATCGGCATGAACGATTCCGGCGGCGCACGCATTCAGGAAGGGGTGGCCAGCCTTGCCGCCTATGGCGAGGTGTTTCAGCGCAACATCCTTGCCAGCGGTGTGGTGCCACAGATCAGCCTGATCATGGGCCCCTGTGCCGGGGGGGCTGTCTATTCGCCCGCCATGACTGACTTCATCTTCATGGTGAAGGATTCGAGCTATATGTTCGTGACCGGCCCCGATGTGGTGAAAACGGTCACCAACGAACAGGTCACCGCCGAAGAACTGGGCGGCGCCTCAACCCATACCCGCAAATCCTCGGTGGCCGATGGCGCGTTCGAGAATGATGTCGAGGCGCTTGCCGAAACCCGCCGCCTGATTGACTTTCTGCCGCTGAACAATCGCGAAAAGGCCCCGGTGCGGCCCTTCTTCGATGATCCCGCGCGCATCGAGCCCAGCCTTGACACGCTGGTGCCCGACAACCCGAACCAGCCCTACGACATGAAGGAATTGATCCTCAAACTGGCGGATGAGGCGGATTTCTTTGAGATTCAGCGTGATTTCGCGGCCAATATCATCACCGGCTTCATCCGGCTGGAAGGGCAAAGCATCGGCGTTGTCGCCAACCAGCCGATGGTTCTGGCAGGCTGTCTTGACATCGACGCCAGCCGCAAGGCTGCGCGCTTTGTGCGCTTTTGCGATGCCTTTGAAATTCCGATCCTGACGCTTGTCGATGTGCCGGGGTTCCTGCCGGGCACCTCGCAGGAATATGGCGGCGTCATCAAGCATGGCGCGAAACTGCTGTTCGCCTATGGCGAGGCGACGGTGCCAAAGGTCACGGTGCTGACCCGCAAAACCTATGGCGGGGCCTATGTGGTGATGTCCTCCAAACACCTGCGCGGCGACTTCAACTATGCCTGGCCCACGGCCGAAGTGGCGGTAATGGGCGCAAAGGGCGCGGTTGAAATCCTGTATCGCAGCGAACTGGGCGACAAGGAAAAGATCGCGGGCCGGGTCAAGGATTATGAGGATCGCTTTGCCAACCCCTTCGTCGCCGCCGAAAAGGGCTTTATCGACGAGGTCATCATGCCTCATTCCACCCGCCGCCGCGTGGCGCGCGCCTTTGCAAGCCTGCGGTCGAAAAAGCTGACGAACCCGTGGAAAAAGCACGATAACATCCCCCTGTGATCCATAGGAGGGCCAAGATGCCACTGTTCCACATGATTTCGGGCGGACCGCGCCCAGTTGCCCCGTTCAGCCACGCGGTTGAGGCCGATGGCTGGGTGCTGTTGACCGGCCAGATGCCGACCGATCCCGCCGCCCCTGACGCGCCCTTGCCCGAAGGCATTCAGGCGCAGACCGCCCGTGTGATGGACAACTTGGCCGTTGTCCTTGCCGGTATTGGGCTGGACTGGAGCCATGTGCTGCAATGCCGCTGCTTTCTGACGGAATTCGAGCGTGATTTCGCGGCCTTCAATGAGGTCTACCAATCCTACTTTCCGCCAGACCGCCGCCCCGCCCGCACCACCATCGGCGTCACCGCCCTTGCCGTCGGTGCTTTGGTCGAGGTGGACTGCATCGCCCGCCGCCCCACCGCAGGGGATGAAAAATGACGGGTGGCGTGATCCGGGCATCCGGCACGGATGAGGTGATCCCCGTGCCCTCGGGGCAAGAGGTGCGCCTGCTGGATGTCATCTGGAATGAACCGGGGCCAGAGGGGCTGACCCTGCGCTTCCGCTTTCTGGCGCCGCGGATTTCGCGCGATGGCGGCGACATCCCCTATGACACGGCCGCCACGGATATGATGCACCTCTGCACCACCTATGTCCTTCCCCGATTGAGTGATTTTGGCCCGACGCCCGCCCAGATCGTCATCACGTTTGCCGACCGTCCGGTGCCCTTCGGCGAAACTGCGCCGGATGCGACCCAGTTCTTCGAGGCATTCTCGCTTCAGGATGGCACCTGCATCTGGGAGATCTTTTGATGACCCTACCATATCTTGTGCACCCGCAGCGTGCCCGCCGCACCCCTGATGTAGCAGAGTCACAGGCAGCAAACTTGACGGTTTTTGCATATCGCTTGGCAAACCCATCGGCTATGATTGGCCGAGGCCGAACCCAAGCGGCCTTTGCCTCGCAAAGAGGGTGTGCTATCGGACTCTCCGATGCAGCCTTCCAAGAAAATAGGAGTAGAGGATGTCGAAGAGCACCAAGATCGTTATGGCTCTGTGCATGGTGGCCTTTGTTGCCGCTTGTGCGAAGAAAGCCGAAGAAGTCGTCTATGTGGACGAACCTGTTTCGGTTGAGCCGACCTACACCGGCAAATACAAGTAAGACAATCGGGCGGGCCGCGGGCTTCGGCCCGGCAAGGTCCGCCCGCTTTCGCATCCACTCTGCCGGGCAGGAGGATGCGTCATGCTGAAGCATCGCGGCTTTCCCGGCCGCCTACCCGGCACAGATTTCCAATTCACCATCCGCCGCGCGAACAAGAAGGACGGTCCCGCAAAGATCATCCGGCGCGAGCGTTACGCCGACCGCAAGCATGCGGATCGCAAGGCCGATCAGGGCTTTATGGCCGCTCTTTGGCAATGCTTCGGCGAAGAACCCTTTGAACGCGGCAATCTGGATGCCGGGCGCCTGTCGTGGCTGTTTGGCCGCGAGGTGGTGCCCGCCGAGGACCCGTTCGATCCGCAAAGCTATGAGGCGCTGCTCAAGATCGACCTCAAAAAGGCGCAAGTCGCCTTCCCCGAGGTTTTTGCCGCCGACGCCCCCGCTATGGACTGGGACGAAGATGATTGGGGGGATGACGACGAATGAGCGTGTTTCCGCCCGCCATTTCGGCCGTCTGGCAAACCTTGGCCCATGCTTGGCCGGGGTCTGCCGCGACAGTTGATTTTGCGGGTGGCTCTGGCACGATCTGGTCTTGTCCCCGGTCTTTGCCTTCTGCGGCCGTGGATATCCACGCGCGTACCCTTTCCCCTTTCCTCCGGTCCGGCCACCTTTGGGCCGGGCCGGTTTTTCGCCTTTGGCAAAGCCTTGCCGACGCGGAGGCCCCGCGGGGCAATGACGGGAAATTTACCTTTCGCCGGTTGCTGGATCAGCTAAACTGTCGGGCAATAACAACCCAGACACGAGGCAGTCAAAAATGTTTAACAAACCCATTCTTCTTGCCGCCCTTTTGGCGTCTTCCCTTGCCGGCTGCATGGCAACACCACAGGAACGTGGTCTTGTCGGCGCGCTTGCAGGCGTTGCGATTGCTGATGCAACAGACCAGAACATCGTGGCCGGTGGCGCACTTGGCGCATTGGCGGGGGCTGCAAGCTGCGGCGTTCCCGGCCTGCCAGCCTGCCGCTGACCTGACCACCGCCGCCTCGCGCGGCCCAAACCAAGATCAAAGGCCATCCGGGGCAATGCTCCGGGTGGCCTTTTCGCATTTGGCGCCCCGGCCCGGGCGCAACAGGGGGAGAGAGACGTGTTCAAGAAAATCCTGATCGCCAACCGTGGCGAGATTGCCTGCCGCGTGATCAAGACGGCGCGCAAGATGGGGATCAAGACGGTGGCGGTCTATTCCGATGCCGACCGCAACGCCTTGCACGTCAAGATGGCGGATGAGGCCGTGCACATCGGGCCCGCGCCTGCCAATCAAAGCTATATCGTCATCGACAAGATCATGGATGCCATCCGCCAGACGGGTGCCGAAGCCGTGCATCCGGGCTATGGTTTCCTTAGCGAAAACATGAACTTCGCCGCTGCACTGGAAGCTGCGGGCGTGGTGTTTATCGGCCCGCCGTCCCCCGCGATTGAAGCGATGGGCGACAAGATCACCTCAAAGAAAATCGCCATGCAGGCGGGCGTGTCCACCGTGCCGGGGCATATGGGCCTGATTGCCGACGCGGACGAGGCGGCCAAGATCGCCGCCCAGATCGGCTATCCGGTGATGATCAAGGCCAGCGCGGGCGGCGGTGGCAAGGGCATGCGCATCGCATGGAACGACGCCGAGGCCCGCGAAGGCTTTCAGTCGTCGAAGAACGAAGCGGCGAACAGCTTTGGCGATGACCGCATTTTCATCGAAAAATTCGTGACCCAGCCGCGTCACATCGAGATTCAGGTGCTGGCCGACAAGCACGGCAACTATGTCTATCTGCACGAACGCGAATGCAGCATTCAGCGCCGGAACCAGAAGGTCATCGAAGAGGCCCCGTCACCCTTCCTTGACGAGGCGACGCGCAAGGCGATGGGCGAACAGGCCTGCGCCCTTGCCCGCGCGGTGGGGTATACCAGTGCCGGGACGGTGGAGTTCATCGTCGATGGCAACCGCAACTTCTATTTCCTTGAGATGAACACCCGCTTGCAGGTGGAACATCCCGTCACCGAACTGATCACCGGGGTTGATCTGGTGGAACAGATGATCCGCGTGGCGCATGGCGAAAAACTGCCCTTTGCGCAAAGTGATCTGAAGATCAACGGCTGGGCCATGGAAAGCCGCCTTTATGCCGAAGACCCCTACCGCAACTTCCTGCCCTCCATCGGGCGTCTGACCCGCTATCGCCCGCCCGTCGAAGGGGCCACCGCCACCGGTATCGTCCGCAACGATACCGGCGTGTTCGAAGGCGGCGAGATCAGCATGTTCTATGACCCGATGATCGCCAAACTCTGCACTTGGGCCCCCACCCGCGCACAGGCGATTGAAGAGATGCGCGTGGCCCTTGATACGTTCGAGGTGGAAGGCATCGGCCACAACCTGCCGTTCTGCGCCGCCGTGATGGACCACCCGCGCTTTGTGTCGGGCAACATCACCACCGCCTTCATCGCCGAAGAATTCCCCGAAGGCTTCCAGGGCGTCACGCTGGACGCGGCCATGCTGCGCCGCGTGGCCGCCGCTGCCGCCGCGATGAACCGTGTGGCCGAAATTCGCCGCACCAAGATTTCCGGCACCATGGACAACCACCAGCGCCGTGTGGGCGACGATTGGGTCGTGACGCTGCAAGGGGCGGCGCAGCCCGTCACCATCGCGGCGGATCGTGCAGGCTCGACCGTCACCTTCCCCGACGGTCAGGCGATCCGGATTGAATCGGACTGGACCCCCGGCGACAGCCTTGCCCGGCTGACCGTGGATGGCACCCCCTTGGTGCTGAAGGTCGGGAAAATCCCGATGGGGTTCCGGTTGCGGGTGCGCGGTGCCGACCTCAAGGTGCTGGTGCAATCGCCCGCACAGGCGCGTCTGCACCTCTTGATGCCCGAAAAGCTGCCACCCGATACCTCACGCTTCCTGCTGTGCCCGATGCCGGGACTGGTGGTAAAGATCAACGTGGCCGAAGGCGAAGAAGTGCAGGAAGGTCAGTCCCTTGCCACGGTCGAGGCGATGAAGATGGAAAACATCCTCAAGGCCGAACGCCGCGGCGTGGTCAAGAAAATCACCGCCGCCGCAGGGGCCAGCCTCAGGGTCGACGACGTGATCATGGAGTTCGAATGACCGGCTGTCGCCCCGCCGCTTACCGACCCGAAGGATGCCGCTCCAACTCTTCGGTGCGGGCCATCGGCATCTTGTCGATGGCCCGCGCAATCTCGCGCCCGTCCCACGGCAGGGGTTTGCGGATCGACGGCTTCCAGTCCTTGTCCATCAGCACCAGCGAAAAGCCCCGTGGCCGCAGCATCTGGCGCAGGTCTGATTTTGCCGCAGGGTCGGTGTCGGTGATCAGGATCACGTCACGCTCGGCCAGATCGGGGTAATAGCGGACCAAAAGCTCCATCTGCCGGACAAAGGCAGGGTCGTCCGGGGTATCGGCAAAGACGATGACCGGACGGCGTTGATACAGAAGGTCGGCCTGCACCACCGTGCTGGCCGGAACCGGGGCAAAGGCGGGGTCAGCCGCCTGTGCCATCAGCGGCCAAAGGGCCGCACACAGAATGAGGAACGGTTTCATGGGAATGCTCATGCCCTTGATATAGGGCGGGTTCCGCGAAACCCCAAGCCGCTCGGGATGGCCCCCCGGCACAGGACGGAGAGAATGTGATGACAGACACCACGGCATGGGAAGCATTGGCTTCCAAAGAGTTGAAAGGCGCGTCCCCGGACAGCCTGACGTGGCACACGCTGGAAGGCATTCCGGTCAAGCCGCTCTATACCGCTGCCGATACCGCCGCCCTGCCGCATATGGGCAGCTTGCCGGGACTGGCGCCCTTTACCCGCGGGGTCAAGGCCACGATGTATGCGGGCAGGCCCTGGACCATCCGGCAATATGCGGGGTTTTCCACGGCCGAGGAATCGAACGCCTTTTACCGCAAGGCGCTTGCGGCGGGTCAACAGGGCGTGTCGGTCGCCTTTGATCTGGCCACCCACCGCGGCTATGACAGCGACCACCCCCGCGTGGTGGGCGATGTGGGCAAGGCCGGTGTGGCCATCGACAGCGTCGAGGATATGAAGATCCTGTTCGACGGCATCCCGCTGGACAAGGTTTCGGTGTCGATGACGATGAATGGCGCGGTCATCCCCATTCTGGCCAGTTTCATCGTGACGGGCGAAGAACAGGGCGTGGCGCGCCATCTGCTGTCAGGGACCATTCAGAATGACATTCTGAAGGAATTCATGGTTCGCAACACCTATATCTACCCGCCGGAACCTTCGATGCGGCTGATCGCGGACATCATCGAATACACCGCGAAAGAAATGCCGAAGTTCAACTCGATCTCGATTTCCGGCTATCACATGCAAGAGGCTGGCGCGAACCTTGTGCAGGAATTGGCCTTTACCCTGGCCGACGGGCGCGAATACGTGCGCGCGGCCCTTGCCCGCGGCATGGATGTCGATGCCTTTGCCGGGCGGCTGAGTTTCTTTTTCGCCATTGGCATGAACTTCTTCATGGAGGTCGCCAAACTGCGCGCCGCGCGCCTGCTGTGGCACCGGATCATGAGCGATTTTTCTGCGAAAAATCCGGTGTCGCTGATGCTGCGGACGCATTGCCAGACCTCGGGCGTGTCGTTGCAAGAGGCAGACCCCTACAACAACGTCATCCGCACCGCCTATGAGGCGATGGCGGCTGCCTTGGGGGGCACGCAAAGCCTGCACACCAATGCGCTGGATGAAGCGATTGCCTTGCCCACCGAATTTTCCGCCCGCATCGCGCGCAACACCCAATTGATCTTGCAGGAAGAAACCGGGATCACCCATGTCGTCGACCCGCTGGCGGGCAGCTATTACTTGGAAACCCTGACGCATCAACTGGCCGAAGAAGCGTGGAAGCTGATCGAAGAGATCGAGGAAATGGGGGGCATGACCAAGGCCGTGGCCACCGGCATGCCCAAGCTCAGGATCGAGGAATCCGCCGCGCGCCGCCAAGCCGCGATTGACCGGGGTGAAGAGGTGATCGTCGGCGTCAACAAATACCGCAAGGCCAGCGAAGACGCGATCGACATTCTGGACATCGACAATGTCGCGGTGCGCGAGTCACAGGTCGCGCGTCTGCACGCCACCCGCGCCGCGCGCGACGAGGCGGCCTGCACCGCTGCCTTGGCCGAGATCACCCGCCGTGCCCAGGCGGGGGGCAATATTCTGGAAGCAGCCGTGGTCGCCGCCCGCGCCCGCGCCACAGTCGGAGAGATTTCGGACGCCATGGAAAAGGTCTTTGGCCGCCACCGCGCGGAAGTCAAAACCCTTGCCGGGGTTTATGGGGCTGCCTATGAGGGCGACGCCGGGTTCGAAGCGATCCAGCGCGATGTCGAGGCCTTTGCCGCCGAGGAAGGCCGCCGCCCGCGCATGCTGGTGGTCAAGATGGGGCAGGACGGGCACGATCGCGGCGCCAAGGTCATTGCCACCGCCTTTGCCGACATCGGCTTTGATGTGGATGTGGGCCCCTTGTTCCAGACCCCGGAAGAGGCGGCGCAGGATGCCATCGACAATGATGTGCATGTGATCGGCATCAGCAGTCAGGCCGCAGGTCACAAGACCTTGGCGCCAAAGCTTATTCAGGCGCTCAAGGCCGCAGGGGCCGGGGATATTCTGGTGATCTGCGGCGGCGTGATCCCGCAGCAGGACTACAAGTTCCTGCAAGATGCGGGCGTGAAGGCCATCTTTGGCCCGGGCACCAATATCCCGGCGGCGGCCAAGGACATTCTGACGCTGATCCGCGCCGCAAGGGCCTGATCGTTCGCCCAACGGTTTTCAAACGGAACCCCCGCCAAATGGCGGGGGTGTTCTTTTCCTGTCGCCCCCGCGCCTGCGGCGCAGGGCCTCCGGCGGGCGCGGGGCGCTCAGGTCAAAGCTCGATGTCGCCCGTTGAAGGGGGCGGCAAAGGTGTGGCGGGGGCAGGGGCGGGCGCATCCTTGCGGCGCGGGATCAGGATGTCGCCGTTTTCCAGCCGCCGCGGCGCATCGTAGTTGCGCAGATCATCGATCAGCGCCAGCAACTCCTGCATCGCGGGCTGCACCTCTTGCAGGGCGCGGCCCATCTCATTCATGGCGGGCTCCACCTCGGACATCAGGCCACGCAGCAGCATCTTGGCCCCTTCCTCCATCAGGCTGAAGCCTTCGTCCGCCGGGGGGGCGGGCGGGGCCTCTTGCGCGGTGGCAGGGGCGGCGGTGATCAGCATCAGGGCAAGGGCAAGGTGTTTCATGCGCCAAATATGGGCATCAACCGTAACCATTTCAATTCATGCGGGCGGCCGCGCGCCAGAATCTGCCACAAGATCCACCGTCACCGGAAAATGATCCGACGCCTGCAGCAACGCCGCATGCAGTTCCGGCGTGGCAAGGCAGGCGGGGTCATTCCACGGGTGCCAGATCCGCCACTCTGGCGCTGTGGCCACCAGATCGGGCGACAGCATGATGAAATCCAGCAGCGCCTCGAAATAGCGCTTTTGCGGGGCCAGCCAGAACCGTGCCGTGGTGGGCGAAAGGCCCATGCGCCCGGTCAGGGCCATCGCGGCATGCGGGTCATACATCCGGCGTTCGGGCGGGACGTCCACCCCCAGCACAATCTCGACCCCGGAATGACCAAACAGCTTTTCGTATTCGTCAATGCCGGGGCCGTCGTTGAAATCGCCCAGCACGATCAGGCTGTCGCCCGCCGCAAGATGCCCCTCAACCCTTTGCCGCAGCCAGATGCACTGCGCCAGTTGCTTGCGGCGGTTCTCGATCGACAGGCGCGTCGCCTCGGCCCCCTTGGCCCCATGCGGCGCCTTTGATTTGGCATGCACGCCGATCAGCCGAAGACGGCGCCCGGTTGCCGTGGTCAGCGCCAGTTCTAGCGGTGGCTTGGAAAACCGGATCACCTCGGGCGAGATATCTGCATTCAGATCATAGCGGAAGGTGCCGTCAAAGCGCGGCGCATCGGCACTGCCATGGCGGCCCACGGGCGCACCTTGCGGGTCATGCACCGCGCGCAGGTGGTCCGGATCAAACAGCAACGTCAACTCCTGCTCGGAGTCCGAGGCAAACCCCGTCACCGCCCGCCGCGCCCGCAGCCCGAACAGGTGGGCAAAGCTCTCCAG
Organism: Rhodobacter sp.; assembly: GCA_027484145.1. GTDB lineage: Bacteria > Pseudomonadota > Alphaproteobacteria > Rhodobacterales > Rhodobacteraceae > Pseudotabrizicola. The sequence goes on along the minus strand of JAIXUH010000012.1, from coordinate 122,012 downwards.
CGCGGTCACCGATGACCGCCGTGATCCGGTATCGGGTGCCTCGACCACCAGCACCGCATCGGCATCCATCGCCGTGAACACGATGCCAAGCGCGCCCAACTGCTCGGCCCGCGTGGTATTGTGCCGGGCCGAGGGCTGGTCATCATCCCACGGCCGCCCGGCATCATCAAACAGCGCGTTGAACCATTCGACGTTATAGGTGGCAATCCGCAACCTGCCGTCTTGCATCAGGCGGCCCGCTTGCCGGAAATCTCTTCCCACGCCGCATTGATGGCAATCAGCCGCCGTTCGGCCAGCTTGATCGCCTCGACCGGCACGCCGCGCGCGATCATCGCATCGGGGTGGCTGTCCTTGACCGCCTGCCGCCACGCGGCGCGCGCCACATCGACGGGCGCACCGGGGGCAATGCCCAGCACGTCATAGGGGTTGCGCGGCGCCCCTTCGACCAACCGCGCCCGCATCATGCCATAGCAGCTTTGGTCCAAGCCAAAAATCCGCGCGACCTCGGCCAGAAACTCATCCTCGCCCGGATGGAACGACCCATCTGCCGTGGCAATCTGGAACAGCCCTTCCAGCACGTCGATCAGCACATTGCGGTCATCGGCGCACAGCCGTTCCTGTTCACTGCGGAACATGGCCGAAACCTTGCGCGCATAGGCGTCAAACCCTGCCACATCCTGCCGTGCCAGATTGAACACCCGCGCGGCATTGGCCTCTTCGTCCCTGTCGATGGCAAAGATCTGGCGAAAGGCCGCCACCTCGTCGCGCGTCACTTCGCCATCGGCTTTTGCCATCTTGGCGCCAAGGGCAATGACGGCAATGGTGAACCCGACCGAGCGTTCGGGGGAATCCATCTCGATCCCGCGCATACGGTCAAACACAACAGACAAAGGTTCGCCCTGAGCAAGGGCGGACAGGGCAGCGGCGATGCGGGTCCAGATCGACATGGCGCGAACTTTAGCGCAGCCGCATCGCGGTGTCAGGAGAGGATTTTCTGCATCAGCAGAAGATGCATCCAGCGGCCGAACTTGTGGCCCACCTCGGGCAGGGTGCCGACAAGATGATAGCCGATGGCGGCGTGAAAGGCCTGCCCTTCCGGGTTTTCCGACGACACGCCTGCTAGCATGGCATGCACACCCGCACCGCGCGCGTGATCTTCCATCGCCGTCATCAAGGCCCGCCCAAGACCCTGCCCGCGTGCTTGCGGCGCAAGGTGAATGGTATGCTCCATGCTGAACCGATAGCCGACCCCGCCGCGGAACTGGTCATAGGTGACAAAGCCCAGCAGTCCCTGGCCAACCTCTGCCACCAGAAACGCCCGCCCCGCGGCCTGTCGGTCGGCAATGGTGGCGGCAACATCAGCGTCCGATTTTTCGGTGGCGTTAAAGGTGATGGCCGTTTCGCGGATGGCGTGGTTCCACAGGGCGGCAATCGCGGGCGCATCACCCGGCGCGGCAGCGCGGATCATTCCAGCACCCGCAGGCCATGCGGGGTGTCAATTTCGGCCCGCAGTCGCTTTTCGGGGCCGTGCAGCAGCACAACGCGCGGGTCGGCTATGGCCGGACCCACGGCCGCACGCAAGGCCTCGGCGGCGGGGTGCAGGATTTCCAGCCTGCGCAGGCGCGCGCCCACATCCGGCAGCCGCGCGGCAGGGTGGGCGCCAAGCCATTGAATCAGCGCAGGATAGGCCCCATCAAACGGCAGACAGCCATCAGCGGGCACCGCCATGCGCCACCGAAAATCCCCCCGTGCCAGATCCACCGGCACGCCAACCCCATCGGGTGCAGCGGCCACGGCGGCCTCCAGATCGTCACAGGCGGCAATCCAATTGGTCAGCCGGGGCGCACCCTGAAACCGGTCAAGGTCGAACCAACGCGGCCATGCCGGTCTGACGGCGGCAGGGTCGGCGGCAATGACCTCAAGGTAGACATCCCCTAACCCAAGCAGGCGGTTGTGCGTGGCCATGTGGTCATGCCGCCCCCCACCCGCCAAAGGCAGGCCAAGCGCGGCCTCGACCGCCGCCACGCCTTCCTCCAGCGTCAGGGCGCTGACGGCCAGATGGTCAAGCCGCAACATCAGGGGCCAGAACCATCTGCTGCGCCTTCATCGCTTGCGCCAGCGACGTGAACCGTGCCTGCGCCACCTCGCCAAACAGCGACAGGCCCAGTGGCGTCAGCTTCAATTCCAGCGCGCGGCGCTTTGGCTTCCACGTCAGCGCCCCGGCAGTGGACGGATCGCCCGCCGCCAGCATCGCACCAAAGCGCATCGCCTTGCCCAATACTTCGGCCTCCTGAATGTCATCCTCGCTCAGCAGCCGGAACAACAACTCCATCCGCGAGCCTGAGCGCGAGTTCTTGTAGCGGTGCAGCAGCGCCAGCCCCAAGAACACCCGCCCCGGATGGTCAAGGCCGCCAAGGTTGGCCCGTGTGGCATTGTCAAAGCACACTTCGGCCCGGTAATCGGGGTGCGCCCGCCACGCCGTGTCATGCAAAAGGCACGCGGCCTTGATCAGCCGCAGCCGCTCCATCGGTGCATCCTTGAACAAGGGCTGCAGGAATTCGAACAGCTTTTTCCCGGTCCCCGGAATCCGGGCCGAGGTTTGCTCGGCCATCCGCGCCGCTTCGATCAGCGGATCTCGGCTGCGCAGGCGCGAAGGCATATGCTCATATAGCAGCCCCTCGCGGATGCCATAGGCCGACACGTCCAGTTCCGACGGCTTGAACACCTGCACCACCTCGCGCAGCACCTCGCAGGCAAGGGGCACCAGTTCCATGCGTTCCGCACTCGTCCCGGTGCGGGCGCGCAGCAAGGTCAGGTCCGATGTCGACAGCCAGTCCAGCGTATCGACCAGCGATTTTGTCGGCATCCGGTATTCGTGCAGCACCGTCAGCGGGTAATTCCGCCGCTCCATGTCCAGCCGCGCGATCACCCGCCAACTGCCCCCCACCAGATAGAACCGCTCGCCGTCGGATTTCATTCGCGCCTGCGCATCGCGCAGGATGCGCTGGATATGCGCGCGGCGCTTTTCCACCCCGCCCTCGATCTGTTGCAGGCGGAACGGACCCAGTTGTGTGGACACGCGATCTCCCACCTTGCCGCCGCCCAGCCGCGCAAACTCCATCGAGTTGCCGCCGATGTCACACACAATCCCCTGCGCCTCAGGCCAGCCCAGCAGCACGCCCTGCGCCGAAAGCCGCGCCTCTTCGTTGCCGTCAATCACCCAAAGCCGCAGCCCGGTTTCGTGCAGCACCTCGGCCTGAAACGCCGGGCCATCCTTGGCCTCACGCGTGGCGGCCGTCGCCACCACGGTCAGCGGCGTCGCCCCCATCCCTTCGGCCAGTTGCGCAAACCGCTTCAGCGCGGCCAGCGCGCGCACCTTGCCTTCGGGGTTCAGCATCCCTGTCTCAGCCAGACCCTTGCCCAGACCGCACATGATCTTTTCGTTGTAGAAATAGGCCGGTGACCGCGCCGCGCCGTCAAACACCACCATCCGGACCGAGTTTGAGCCGACGTCAACCACACCCACCCGGCTTAACGCGCGGGCAGAGGGGTCTTCGAACAGAGGTCTGCCAAAAGGGCCAAAGTCTTCATCGGCCGCCCCTTGGGCGCTGGTGTCGTGATCAGTCATTCATTCCTCGAAAGTGGCAGCAGCCCGACCTTGTCCAAGGTCCGGCGTCAGGTCAACGATTCCGGCGGCCTTTGGTTCAGCCTCCGTGTCAGCCTCCGTGTCGGCTCCCGTGTCAGCTCACATTGTCTGTGCGCAACTGGGCCAGTTTGGGCACATCCTTTGCCCCGGCGGTACCACGCCCCGAAAGCGATGGGTTTTCCATGAAAAAGCGGTGGCAACTGAACAGGTTGCCATCGGCGGGCTGCAATTCCCGCTGATAGCTGCCGTCTGGGCGCAGCACCCATGATTGCGCCTCATCCGCCAGATTGGCCGCCATGATCTGGCCGACGATCTGTTCCTTGACGGTCGGGTTCAGCGTCTCCACCAGCGTTTCCACCCGCCGCGTCAGGTTGCGGCCCATCCAGTCGGCGCTGGACAAGAACACCCGCGCCTTGGTGCCGGGCAGGCCATGGCCAGACCCGAAACACACGATGCGGCTGTGTTCCAGAAACCGCCCGACGATGGATTTGACGCGGATACTCTCGCTCAACCCCTTGATGCCGGGGCGCAATCCGCAAATGCCGCGAATAATCAGGCTGATCTTCACCCCGGCCTGACTGGCCGCATAAAGCGCATCAATCACCTCGGGTTCGATCAGGCTGTTCATCTTGGCCCAGATTTCGGCCGGGCGGCCCGCGCGGGCATGATCGGCTTCGGCCGCGATCAGTTCAAGCAGACGCGGCTTCAGCGTGATCGGCGAAATGGCAATGTTTTCCAGCCCCTCGGGCTGCACATAGCCCGACAGATAATTGAACACCTTGGTCGCATCCCGCCCAAGGGCCGCATCACAGGTGAAAAACGACAGGTCGGTGTAAATCCGCGCGGTGATCGGGTGATAATTCCCGGTGCCGTAATGGGTATAGGTCACCAGATTGTCGCCCTCGCGCCGCACCACTGTGCTGATCTTGGCGTGAGTCTTATAATGGATAAAGCCATACACCACATGCGCGCCTGACCGTTCCAGCCGCCGGCTTTGCCGGATGTTCGCTGCCTCGTCGAACCGCGCCTTCAACTCCACCAGCGCCGTCACCGACTTGCCCGCCTCGGCCGCCTCGCACAGCGCCGAAACCACCGGGCTGTCCCAACTGGTGCGGTAGAGCGTCTGCTTGATGGCCAGCACATTGGGGTCGCGTGCCGCCTGTTCCAGAAACCGGATCACAAGGTCAAAGGTTTCATAGGGGTGGTGCAGCAGAATATCCTTCTGCTTGATCGCGGCGAACAGGTCGCCATCATGGTCCTGCACCCGTTCCGGTACGCGCGGGGTAAAGACGGGCCAAAGCAGATCGGGGCGCGCGGACAGCACCAACTCCTTCAGGTCGGCAATGCCCAGCAGGCCCCGCACCTCGACCACTTCTTCCTCGGTCACAGTCAGTTCTTCCATGATCAGCGCGCGCAACTCATCGGGCGCGCCGGCCGTCATCTTCAGGCGGATCACCTCGCCCCGGCGGCGGCGTTTCAGCGCTGTCTCAAACTCGCGGACCAGATCTTCGGCCTCGTCCTCCACTTCCAGATCGCTGTCACGCAGCACCCGGAATGCGCAATGGCCCCGGTCGGTGTAGCCGGGGAACAGCATGTTCAGATGCAGCAGCAGCAATTCTTCCAGCGGCAGGAACCGATGCTCGCCCTCTTTGCCCGGCAGCGGCACGAAACGGGCAATCTGCTGCGGAATGGGCAACAGGGCCTTCAGCGTGCGCCGGTCAGACGCCCGCTCCAGTTCCAGCGCCAAAGAAAAGCCGGTGTTGGGAATGAACGGAAACGGATGCGCCGGGTCAATCGCCAGCGGTGACAGCACCGGGAACACCTTATTCAGAAAGTGGTCCTCCAGATGCTTCAGATCGCGGCCCGTCAGCTTTGACCGCGTCAGGATCGTGATCCCCGTCGCCTCCATCTGCTTTTTCAGCCCGTTCAGCACCGCCTGCTGCTTTTGCATCAGGCGGCGTGCATCGGCGTGGATCAGCACCAGTTGCTCTGCCGGGTTGCGCCCATCCTCGGACAGGGTCGCATTGCCATTGCGCACCAGCGCCCGCAGGCCCGCCACGCGAACGGTGTAGAATTCGTCAAGGTTGGTGGCCGAGATCGACAGAAACCGCAGCCGTTCCAGCAAGGGCACATCCGGGTTCGACGCCTCATCCAGCACCCGCCAGTTAAAGGCCAGCCAGCTCAACTCCCTGTTGAAAAACCGCCGCTGCCCCTGAATTTCGGCATCGGTCAGGCTGACAGGTTTCGCAAACGGGGCAATCAGAAAATCGGCTTGGGTCATTTTTGGCTTGTTCTGTGCATGGGTTACGCCTTTTGGCGCAGTGTTTCACTCTGCGTGACCCGTGTCCAGCAACCCTTCGGCCATCGCCCGCGTAATCGGTCTGCCTTCGCGCAATGCCTTTGCGTCAAGCGCCGCCACCAGCGACCGCGCCGCATCGATCGACCGTTCCATCCGCGCCACCAGCCACGGGATCAGCGTCGGCGCCACCGTCACCTGCCGGTCGGCAAACAGCTTCACCAGCACTGCCGCCAGCAGCGCATCATCTGGCGCTTCCAGCCGCGCCACGCCCGCCGCCTCGACCCGGCTTTTCAGGTCGGGCAGACGCAGGCCCCAATCGCGCACTGGGCGGTCCGCCGTCATCAAGAGGTGCCCGTTCTGCACCACCATGTTGTGCAGGTGGAACAGGGCTTCCTCGGCCGCAGCATCGCCTGCCACGTCGCAGGCATCCTCCACCGCCACTGCCCCCGCCTCGGCCAGCCCCGGCACATCCGCCGTGCCCAGATCGCCGCCCTGCACCAGCACCGCCCCCGTCTCGGCGGCCCAGACATGCGCCAGATGCGTCTTGCCCGCCCCTAAAGGCCCCACCAGCAGCAGCTTTCCCCCCGGCCAGTCGCGCCACGCCTCCAGCGCCGCCATGGCGATTGCATTGGCAGGCGACACAAAGAAATCCTCGCGCCGGAAACCCTCCCGCGCGGGCAGGTCAAAGGCCAGTTGCCGGCTCACGCGCGGTCCTCGTCGGGTGGATCGTCCACGAGATCGTCCCCTGTGGCCCGCCGCCCCTCCAGCCCCTGATACAGCAGGCTCGCCTGATACTGCCGGATCGCGAACCGCGTCAGCACCCCCATCGAGGCCGCAACCGGCACCGCCACCAGCATCCCCACGAACCCGAAGACCGACCCAAACGCCGACAGCGCCAGCAACAGCCATACCGGATGCAGCCCCACCGATTGCCCCACCAGCTTGGGCGTCAGCACATTGCCTTCGATGAACTGGCCAAAGGCAAAGATCGCCGCCACAATCCCGATCGACACCCACTCGCCCCAGAACTGGAACAGCGCAAGGCCGATGGCCAGCACCCCGCCCACCAAGGCCCCGACATAGGGAATGAAGGTGATCGCCCCGGCAATCGCCCCCACCACAAGGCCGAACTGCAGCCCTGCCAGCATCAGCGCGACCGAATAATACGTGCCCAGCACCAGACAGACCGACAACTGCCCGCGCACGAAATCGGCCAGCACCTTGTCAATCTCGCGCGCCAGTGCCCTGAGCGTGCCCTGATGGTCACGCGGCAACAGGTTGTCGACCCGCGCCACCATCTTGTCCCAGTCCAGAAGCAGATAGAACGCCACCACCGGCACCACGACGATAAAGATCAGGGCCGAGATCACCGACATCGCCGAGGTGACGAGCCCCTGCGCCAGCGCCGCCCCCTTTGACTGCACAAAGGCCGCGATATCGGCCAAGGTTTTCCGCATGATCGAGGTTTCGTCGGAAAGCTCGGGGAATTGCTCGGTCAGAAAGGTCTGCAGGTTCTTGGCAATCTCGGGCGCCGCATTCACCAAGGCCCCGGTCTGCTGGATCAGCGTCGGGATCACCGCCAGCACCAGCAGCACCATGATCAGCACCATCAGCAGCATGATCACCGTCGTCGCCATCACCCGGCTTAGGCCCAACCGCTCCAGCCGGTCGGCGAGGGGGTCAAGGAAATAGGCAATCGCGCCGCCCACAAGAAAGGGCAAGAGCACATCGCCCATGAACCACAGAAGGAACAGCAGCACCGCCGCCGCAATCCCCCAGTATTTCGCCTGCTGTGAAATCGGTAATGCCATGCCACCCGCCCCTGCCTGCCGCCCCAGATATCACCCCTGCCGCGCTGCGGCGCAAGGGTGAAGGCATCGGCTTGCACGCGCCCGCCAAGGCCCCCCACCCCATCCCTCCCCCACACAGGGGGGAGGGAGGCACCCGGCATCCCCCCCGCCGCACCATATCCCACCCGGCACCTCCCCTCCCCCTCGTGGGGAGGGGATGGGGGAGGGGGGCCACCCTCAAGGCTTCGGCGGCGGCGTGTAATTCTCAGGATCAGCCTGCCACTTGCGCCATTTTTCGTAGAACTCATCATCAAATAACATTAGGTTAGACCACTGCGGTGGACGCTTCGCATCATTGGCAAGTACTACGGTTCCGTCTGCGAAGAACGAAGTCAATTGTTCGGCACTAAAGGTAGCAAGCTTTGGCGTGGCGCCGCGCAATGCTGCGCCTCGAAGTCGGGCATTTTTGAAGTTCGCGCCGTCAATCTTGGCCCAACTAAGGTCAGCACCGTACATCATTGCCGCGCTAAGGTCTGCACGCTCTAGATTTGCACCTTTTAGATTTGCTCCAGGCATTAAAGCCCGACTGAGATTTGCCTCTTTTAGCAGGGCCCCAGATAGGTTCGCGCCTTCAAGATGCGCTTTATATAAAGTTGCTCCATCCATTTCAACATTAGAAATGTTCGCTTTCTTCAGCTGCCCTTTTTTGAGGTTTGCTCTTTTCAGATTCGCTCGATAGAGGGATACTCCTTCCATCTGCGCTCCCTCCATGTTTGCCCCCATCAAATGAGATTGCTCTAGACTCGCACCACTCATCTCGGCTGAATCGAAGTCTGCGTAGCACATAGTCGCCCCATCTAGGTTTGCCCAAAAAAGCTGAGCGCTTTCAAAAATTGCACCGTTTCCTTTGGCAGAATGAAATTCTACTCCGCTCATTTTTGCAGATCTAAAGATTGTTTCATTGACTTGTGAATATTTGAGATTTGCTCCGTCTAGTCTTGCTTCAGACAAGTTTGCTTTATCCAGTCTCGCCCTTTCAAGGTTTGCGCCTTCCAACCGTATATGGGCTAGATTTGCGCCTTCAAGGCGTGCGCCCGCCAGACATGCGCCACTAAAGGCACCCGAAGACAGGTCTGCCTTTTGTAGGTTAGTCCTTTGCAAGTCAATTCTATAGCCGCTGTACGCCCTGATCATTCTGATCCGCGCAGAAAAATCTGCTTCCTTCGTCGCAAAATCGATTCTCGACAACGTTGCAAAGCTATGGTCAAAGACCCATCGTATATCGGTTGTGGGTATGTTACTCCAGAGAGCTTCTACGATACGCTGTCTATCGGTTCTCCTTGCAATTACAGCCAAGGCTAGAGCAACGTCCTCTCGCGGCCGAGGAAGTTCCGCTACCCATTCCTCTAGTTCCCGCGTCGGAACGTAGCTTCCAATGCTCTTTATTCGTCTGGAAAGGCTTGATTGAATTTCTACGTTGGTCGCTCCCTTCTTTGGTGGTGTCCAATTCCAACCCCAGAAAGGAGGTTCCGTTACCCCACTTGCTGGTGCATTCTCACGAATGTAGGCACATAGGATTTCCATCACCCGCACATGATCGCGGCCCTTGTCGTGGTTCGTGGAATCCTGTGCGATGCGTTCCAAAGACAAGATCGCCCCGATCCGCACCTCGATGTTGGGAACGGATTCCGAGAACACGTCCCAGTCGCCCTCAATGCCGACAATTTCATTTTCGGCCAGCTCTATGGGTGTTCCTTGATACTCCACAACCGTGCGCGCAGCGGGCCAAGTTCGCACTTCATAGGTTCTGCCGTTTTCGCTCTCGCTTTCAATCTGCTCAACCGCCGCGCCGTATTCAGGAAACTCACCTTTCCATTCCTTCGGCGTTATCTTGGTCCTTGGGCGCGCCTCCCAAGTTGTGACATCTGCCTTCTTGCATTCAGAAATTTCCGGTTTCCCTGTCCAGATCGTAACAGGGCGTCCAATTCGATCCACACTCTTCTCCGCCCCCAGCATCTCCACCGCCTTGTTGATCCGGTCGGTGATATGCCCTTCTTTCTGATAGCGGACGGTCTGGTGTTTCAGCCATGTGCCCCAGATCACAAAGGGCGCACCCAGCAGGGCGGCGATCAGTGCACCTGCGCCTAGGTTGGGGCCTTCGGTGCCAGGGGAAAAGGCTTGGACGATCGTATGGATCAGCACTCCGAACAATGCGGCCAGCGCCAAGCCGAACAACAGAAAGATCAGCGCGCCAACGCCTGCGCCCAGCCAGCGGGCCTTGGCCCAATCCGGCGCTTCGCTGACGCCCAGCCAATCCAGCACGTTCTTTGGCTTTGGGTCTGGCTTGCCGCTATCCCCGTTCATCCACCGCTCCACCACCCGCCACTCCCCCGCAGGTTGCCTCAACCCTTGCCGGCGGGAAAGCCCCCAAATCTTACCAAAGGGTTAAAACGGAATCGTAACCCATTGGAATCCTTTGCGGCCCCCGCTGTCCCATGCAGGGACAAGGCAGCGCCCTTGCTTGAACCCCCCGAAGCGGCTAGGAAACGGGCGATCCCATTCATGCGAAGGCCGCCATCCATGCGTCTGTCCCGTTACTTCCTCCCCGTCCTCAAGGAAAACCCGGCCGAGGCGCAGATCGTCTCGCATCGCTACATGCTGCGGGCGGGCATGATCAAACAGCAGGCGGCGGGCATCTATTCGTGGCTGCCGCTGGGGTACCGGGTTCTGAAGCGGATCGAACAGATCGTCCACGAAGAACAGGTCCGCGCGGGCCATATCCCGCTGTTGATGCCCACCCTGCAACCCGCCGACCTGTGGCGAGAGTCGGGGCGGTATGACGACTACGGTCAGGAAATGCTGCGCATCAAGGACCGTCAGGACCGCGAGATGCTCTACGGGCCGACGAACGAGGAGATGATCACCGACATCTTCCGCGCCCATGTGAACAGCTACAAAGATCTGCCGATGACGCTGTATCATATCCAGTGGAAATTCCGCGACGAGATGCGCCCCCGTTTCGGCGTGATGCGGGGCCGCGAGTTCCTGATGAAGGACGGCTACAACTTTGACGTCGACAAAGCCTCGGCCCTGCACGCCTATAACCGCCACATGGTCAGCTATCTGCGGACCTATGAGCGGATGGGCCTGACCGCCATCCCGATGCGCGCCGACTCTGGCCCGATCGGCGGGGATGATACGCATGAATTCCTCGTTCTGGCCGCGACGGGGGAGTCGGAGGTGTTCTTTGACTCGGCGGTGACCGAGTTGAAGCTGGGTCAGCGGGACGTGGACTACGATGACCGCGACGCTGTGGCGGCCGTGTGCAAGGAATTCACCACCCTTTACGCCCGCACCGATGAAACGCATGATCCGGCACTGTTCGACGCCATCCCCGAAGAGCGCCGCAAAGTGGCGCGCGGGATCGAAGTGGGCCAGATCTTCTATTTCGGCACCAAGTATTCCGACAGCATGGGGGCCACCGTGGTGACCGCCGAGGGGACCAAGGTGCCGGTCGAGATGGGGTCGCACGGGATTGGTGTGTCGCGCCTTTTGGGGGCGATCATTGAGGCCAGCCATGACGACAAGGGGATCATCTGGCCCGAGGGTGTGACGCCGTTTCCAGTGGGGATTGTCAACCTCAAGCAAGGCGATGCGGCAGCGGACGCGGCTTGCAATGGCCTATACAAGGCTTTGGCGGCCAAGGGACTGGAGGCGCTGTATGATGACCGCGATGAGCGGGCAGGGGCCAAGTTCGCCACCATGGACCTGATCGGACTGCCCTGGCGCATTACGGTGGGGCCGCGCGGCCTTGCCAACGGCGTGGTGGAGGTGACCAGCCGCCGCACGGGCGAGAGCGAAGAGATGTCACCCGCGGCGGCGGTGGACCGGATTGCCCAGATTTACGCTGCCCACCGGTGACCCGGGAAAGAGGGGGGCTGTCTGCCCCCCTCGCCCTGTCGGGCTCACCCCCCGAGGATATTTGCAGAAGGGGAAAGCATGATGGCGAAAGCATTGATCACATGGGGCGGCTGGGTCGGGCATGAGCCGGACAAGGTGGCGGCGCTGTTCGCGGGGTGGCTGCGCGACGCAGGCTTTGCGGTGGAGGTCACCGACACGCTGGCCTGTTTTGACGATCCGGCGCGCCTGTCGGACCTGTCGCTGATCGTGCCGGTCTGGACCATGTCGGAGATCGGCAAAGAGCAGGCCGATCATGTGGCGGCGGCCGTGGCCGCGGGCGTAGGGCTGGCGGGGTGTCATGGTGGCATGTGCGACAGTTTCCGCACCAATGTGGTCTGGCAGTTCATGACCGGGGCGCAATGGGTGGCGCATCCGGGCAACGACGGGGTGCGCTATCGGGTGCGGGTCACCTCGGACCACGCCGTGGTGGCCGGGATGGCGGATTTCGAGGTGGAGACGGAGCAGTATTACCTGCACGTCGACCCGGCGGTGAAGGTGCATGCTGTGTGTGATTTTCCGCTTGTGGCGGGGCCGCATGCGGCAAACGGGCCGGTCGAGATGCCGGTCGTTTTTACCAAGCTGTGGGGTGAGGGGCGGGTCTATTACAACGCGCTTGGGCATCAGGCATCGGTGATCGCAGAGGGGCCGGCGGCCGAGATGATCAGGCGCGGTCTGGTCTGGGCGGCGCGATAGGCGGCGGGCAAGCCGGTTCAGGCCGGTGTGGACAGGCGTCGGGAAAAGCCTGCGACATCGCGTGAGGCAGGGCGCGCCCGTTCATTGGTGCGCGGCTTTGGCTTGGTGCATGGTCTGACCCCAGCGTAGCGGCTCAGGCAGATGGCCGACCGGGTGAAGGCTGACTTCGGGCCGGGGCACGGGCAGGCCATGGTGGTTGTGGCGGTGGGAGAGGCCACGATGGACTGACGCAGGACCAGGAGCATCGTCTGCGGTGTTTTGCCATGGCGCGGCGGGTTGCTTGACGATGGCGGCGGCGAAGGCCATGGTCGCGCGCAAAACCGGAAAGAGCAGACCTTGGCCCAGACAGCCCCCTTTTCCCATTTCGAACGGATGATTGCCTGGCGTTACCTGCGGGCCAAGCGGGCCGAGGGCGGCGTTTCCGTGATGACATGGATCAGCCTGATCGGCATTACGCTGGCGGTTTTCGCGCTGATTGCGACGCTGGCCGTGCGGGCCGGGTTCCGGGCCGAGTTTGTTGACACCATTCTGGGGGCAAATGCCCATGTCACGGTTTACGCGGCGGGCACGCTGGATGAAAACGGGCGCGAGATCAAAGGCTTTGCCGAGTATGACGCGATTGCGGCCCGCCTTGCGGCCGTGCCGGGGGTAACGCGTGCCGCACCCATGGTGCGGGGGCAGGTGATGGTAACGGCGGGCGATGCCACCATGGGGGCCGAGGTGTTCGGCCTGTCACAAAAGGATCTGGCGACGATCCCGCGTGTGGGAATCGGGGCCGATGCGGTGGGGGATATTGCCCGGTTCGACGAGGGCATCGCCATCGGGTCGGGGCTGGCGCGCGAATTGGGGGTTGGAGTCGGGGACCGTATCCGCGTGATCTCGCCCACAGGGGTCAAGACCGCCTTTGGCACCAGCCCGCGGGTCAATGCCTATGAGGTGGTCTATGTGTTCACCGCCGGGCGCTATGACATTGACCGCACGCGCCTGTACATGCCCTTTGCCGAGGCGCAGGCCTATTTCAACCGCGAAGGCTTTGCTGACGAGTTCGAGGTAATGGTGGAAAAGCCGGATGCGGTAGACAGCCTTGCCGGGCCGTTGATGCAGGCGGGAGGCGATACTGCCATTTTGTGGACTTGGCGCGACTCGTCGGGGGCGTTCTTGCGCGCACTGGATATCGAGGACAATGTGATGTTCATCATCCTGTCCATACTGGTGCTGATTGCGACGATGAACATCGTGTCGGGGCTGATCATGCTGGTCAAGAACAAGGGGCGTGACATCGGCATCTTGCGCACGATGGGCCTGACCGAGGCGGCGGTGCTGCGGATCTTCTTTCTGTGCGGGGCGTTTACCGGCATTGTTGGCACGCTGATGGGGGTGGTTCTGGGCTGCCTTTTTGCGCTGTACATCGACCCGATCTTTTCGGCGGTGAATTATCTGGCCGGGGGCGGGGTCTGGGACCCGTCGATCCGCGGCATCTATGCCTTGCCCGCCAAGCTGCAATGGAACGATGTGATGTCGGCGGTGGGTCTGTCGCTGGGCCTGTCGTTCATCGTGACGATCTTTCCGGCCCGGCGCGCCGCCCGCATGAACCCGGTCGAGGCGCTGCGCTATGAGTGAGTTTGCGCTGGAACTGGAGGGGATCGAAAAGGCCTATAACAAGGGCAAGCCGTCGGAAGTGATGGTTCTGCGCGGGGCCAGCATTTCGGTGAAGGTGGGCGAGGTGGTGGCTTTGGTCGCCCCTTCGGGTGCCGGGAAATCCACGCTTCTGCACATTGCGGGGCTGCTGGATACGCCGGACAAGGGGCAGGTCCGGCTGGCCGGGCGCGATATGGTTGGTTTGGGCGACAAGGCCCGCACCGAAGCGCGGCGCGAGGAGGTGGGATTCATCTACCAGTTCCACCATCTGCTGCCCGAGTTCAGCGCCCTGGAAAACATTGTGATCCCACAACTGGCCAATGGCGTTACCCAAAAGGTGGCCGAGGCGCGGGCGATGGACCTGTTGGGCCGTGTGGGCGTGGCCGCGCGGGCGCAGCATCGTCCGGCGGCCTTGTCGGGGGGCGAACAGCAGCGGGTGGCGTTCTGCCGCTCACTCGCCAATGCGCCGCGGCTTTTGCTGGCGGATGAGCCGACGGGCAACCTTGACCCGGCAACATCGGATCAGGTGTTTGGCGCGTTGATGGATCTGGTGCGCGCAACGGGCCTGTCGGCGCTGATCGCGACGCATAACATGGAACTGGCCGCAAGGATGGACCGGATCGTGCGGCTGGATCAGGGGCGCGTTGCCTGAAGGCAGGGCGGGGGTGGTAAGGCGCTTGCCCCTTGCTGCGGCACGTGCGACTCTGACCCATCAGCTTGAGAGGCCGACCATGACCGCCCTTCGCTATATCGCCCCGATCACCCTTGTCGTCCTTGCAGCCTGCGTGCTGCCTGCAAAGGTCACGCCCCTGCCTTCAGGGGCGCAGGATTTTGTCGAATACTGTGCGGCCTGCCATGGGGTTGGTGGCACCGGAAATGGCGAGATTGCCAGCACCTTGTCAAAGCGCCCGGCAGATTTGACAGGGCTTGCCAAGCGCAACGGCGGGCAGTTCCCGACGACGCGGGTCATGGCCAAGATCTGGGGCTATACAGGTGGCAAGGGCGGATCGACGATCATGCCGAACTTTGGCCCGCTGCTGGACAGCGAGACGGTGCCCTATGATGGCGGCGACGGCATCATGACGCCAACGCCGATCCGGCTGGCCCAGATTGCCGAACACCTGATGACGCTGCAAAAGCCCTGATCAGGCGGCAATCCGGAACATCGAGGTTTCCAGCCCCTTGCGGAACTCGCTGACCAGTTGACGGATCGAGATCATGCCCAGAACCCGCGTGCCGTTCATCACGGGCAGGTGGCGGATATTGGCCTCCATCATCATGACCACGGCAACCCCCATCGACATGTTGCGGTCGATTGTGATGGGCGGGAACGACATGATGGCCGACACGAGGCAGACCTTGGGGTCAATGCCCTTGCCCACGCAGCGCTGCACCACGTCACGTTCGCTGAGGATGCCGACAAGGCGGGTGTCATCCATGACCGCAAGCGCCCCGATGTTGCGTTCGGCCATCAGAGCAGAGGCTTCGGCGACCGTTGCTGTCGGCGGAACCTGATAAAGATCGCGGCCACGGACCAGATGCTTGACCTTTTTTGATGAGAGGCTGCTGAACTGCATGATGTCTTCCCAGATGGCATTCTTTTGCGTCAGGTCACCTGTGCAACTGGCTGGCAGACCATGGCGCACCGGCTGAACCTGACACTTTGAACGTCCGAAAGAAGGGCAGATTTAGCCAGTCAGCGCAAAACCACCGGAAAGACAGAAAACCTAGCCTTTCGGATCATACCTGCTGTGGCGCGCATCCGCTTGGCAGGATAACGGCCTGTGGTTGCGCGGTTGTGCGATTGCGCCGTGGTCAAGACCTCTTTCCCTTGTCGATTGCGGTGCTAGGTCCTGTGACAAGCACAGGAGTGATCAATGCAGCCCGCCATCCTCTACATCTCGACCGCCGTCATCTTTCTGGTGGTTGATGCCATCATGCTGGGCCTTGTGATGAAGCCGCTGTTCACGCGCCATATCGGGCCCCTGATGGCAGACCCGATCCGCTTCGCCCCGGCGGCTGTGTTCTATCTGGCCTATGTGGCGGGTCTGGTCTGGCTGGTGTCTTGGCCCGCGCTGAAAACGGGGGCGCCAGTGATCTTCCCAGCGGCGATCATCGGGGCCATGGCCTATGGCACCTATGAATTCACCAGCTATTCCATCATGCGCGACTGGCATTGGACGATGGTCGTTACCGATACGCTGTGGGGCACGGTTCTGACCGCCTTTGCCGCATGGGGGGGCGTGACGATCACGCGCCTGCTGACGGCTTAGGGCTTTTCCGGCGGCGCGGTGACGTGTAGACCAAGGCCAGTACGACACCGAAAGGCACGCCGATGATCCTGTATGGCATTCCCACCTGCGACACCTGCAAAAAGGCGCTGAAGGCGATTGAGGCTGCCGGCCACGACGTTACCTTTCGCGACATCCGCAAAGACCCGCTGTCCCGGGCCGAGGTTGAGCAGATCGTCGGCGAGTTTGGCGACCGGGTGATCAACAAGACATCAACCACCTATCGCGCCTTCAACGATTTCCTCAAGGCATCTGATCCCGAAGAACAGATCGAGGCGCAGCCGACCGTGATGAAACGGCCGATCATCAGGAAAGATGCCGCGTGGTACCTGGGCTGGGACCAGTCGGTTCAGGACGCGATCCTCTGACCCGCGCCACCCGGCGTTACCCGCGGTGTCTTGCAGCCTAAAGCAGCCGCAGGTCCGATGCAGAAGACCGGCCATCCCGGCCTGATTGCAGTTCAAAGGCGATTTTCTGATTGTCGTTCAGGCCCTTGAGCCCGGCTTTTTCGACTGCGGAAATGTGAACGAAAATGTCCTTGCCGCCGTCGTCGGGCGCGATGAACCCATAGCCTTTCGTGGCGTTGAACCATTTTACGGTGCCGGTCGCCATACCGTTTCTCCTTCCTTGTCCGCCTTGGACGGACTTGCTGATCGCGCAGCACGGTCGGTTGCGGCCTGTGGAAAAGCGCCATACTCATCGTCTGCAACGTGGCGTCAGGATGCCTCAGCTTTTGTCAAAATCAAGCCGAATCAAACCGGGGCCTTGGCGTAAGCCGACGAAAACGCCAAGGAAAGCTGGGGCTGACGCTATTTCGCGCGCCACTTGCGCATAAGCCTGTCGCCGGAAATCGGCCCTGCGCCCATCAGAACAAGCGTCGCCAGCAAGCCCAGCCAAAGCGCCCGCTGATCCAGAATGATGGCGTCTGATGCCGCATCAAACCAACGGCCAATGGTCACCGGGTCTGCCAAATGGCCAAACACGTCGGTCAGGCTTTGCATCAGGACAAAGCCGATCATGCCAAGGGCAGCAAGCCGGGTCAGACATCCTGCGACAATCAGGGCGGGCAGGATGAACTCGGCCCAGGTTCCGGCCAGAACCACAAGGCGCGGCCACAGACCAAGCTGGCTGGTATCATAGCCGGCCGCTTCGGTCAGGCGCGGGAAGATCTGGATAAAGCCACCGGCAGCAGGCGAAAACAGGCCATCCCCCAGCTTTGTCAGGCCCGATGACCAGAAATACATCAAGAGCACGGCGGCAAAGACCATTCGGCACAGGGTTGGCAAAATAACAGGGGCCGCGCGGTCCAGCCGCGAATTCAGCGTGTCGATCCGTTCCATCAGTCGCATGGGTGTATTCCCTGAATTCCGCCGCCCGCCACGAGGACGGCCAAAACCGTCTGAACATCGCCGGTCCCCGCCGCCTCGATCGCAGCGCCAAGGCTTTGCCCTTCCTGCAGGGCCCTTACCAGCGCCGCCGTGCCGGGGGGCAAGGCATGCGGCTGGGGGTCAAAGGCGGGGCGCAGGATCAGCACATCCTGTGCCGCCATCAGCGGGGGCGGGCCATCGCCCGTATGGGCCAGCCAGATCGCATGGATCGGCCAGGCTGACCGCACCAGACGCACCGCCGGGGCAAGGCTGATCCGTGACCGCACCAAATCCTCGGGCGACAGGCGGGCAAGGGCATCCGCGGCGAGGGGCGCGGCATCCGCGGCGTGGTAACTGTCGCGCATCGCCAGTTCCAGCCGCGCCATGTCGGGCAGATAGCCAAGGTGGGCCACGGGGGCGAAGTGTTCCAGATACTGCGGCAGAGCATCACCGTAGAGCATCAGTCTGGGCGAGGTGGGCGGATGCTGGCGCAGAAAATCACCTGCCATGGCGGCGAAAAAGGCGTCGCCCAACAGCGCGCGCAGGACGGGAAAGCCCTCCTCCAGCGCCTTTGTCAGACCAGCCACCACATTGTTGCGATAGACGGCAAAGCGTTGTGGCGCCGGGCGGCCTTGCGGGTCGATCAGGCCATCGGGCAAGGCGGCATCGGGCGCAAGCAACGCCGCGGTGAACAGCGACTGGGTCATGGCACAGCCGCCAGAACCTGCGCCGCAAGCTGGGCTTCGTGGACCAGAACCGGCCACTCGGGCACATCATTGTCCCATTCGATCAGCGTTGGCTTTGGCCCGGACAAGGTGATGGTCCGGGCATAAAGCTGCCAGACCGGGTCGGCCACAGGCGTGCCATGCGCGTCAATCAGCAGGGGCGCGCCATGATCTGCCACATCCGACTCGTGCCCGCCAAGGTGAACCTCACCCACCAGTGCCATGGGAAAGCGGCGGATATAGTCATCGGCATCCGTGCCCTGATTGATGGCCGAAACATGGACGTTGTTGACATCCAAGAGCAGCCCGCAGCCGGTGCGGCGGGCGATTTCGGTCAAAAAGGTCACCTCGTCCATCTCTGTTTCGGCAAAGGCCAGATAGGTCGAGGGGTTTTCCAAAAGCATCCTTCGTCCCAGAACCCCTTGCACCTGATCGATGTGGTCGGCAACACGGGTCAAGGTGCGGTCGGTATAGGGCAGGGGCAACAGGTCATTCAGAAAGGCACCGTCATGGGTCGACCATGCCAGATGTTCGGAAAAACTGGCAGGATTCAGCCAGTGGCACAGGGTCTGCAGGCGCATCAGGTGCTCTCGATCCAGCGGGCCTTCGCCCCCGATCGACAGGCCCACCCCATGCACTGATATGGCAAACCGCTCGGACAGGGCGCGCAGTTGGGCCAGTGGTCGCCCGCCCGCGCCCATGTAATTCTCGGCATGAATTTCCAACCAGCCGACAGGCCCGGCATCGGCCACAAGGGCCGCAAAATGCTGCGGTTTGTAGCCCACCCCCGGCACAGCCGGCAAATCTCGCGCCCCGGTATCCAGCATCACGGACCCTTTTCATTTTCTGTCTGAAAATATCCCGCAGGGGGGTCTGGGGGGGCGCGAAGCCCCCCCGGTTCAACGTCATGTGACAGGCGCGCCTTATGCGGGAAGATCACGCTCAAGGGCTTCAAGGCTGCCCATGCGGCCTTCGGGCAGCTCCATCGTGACGCAGGTGCCTGCCGGAACCAGCTTCCATGCGTTGCCCTGAAAATCAACCTTCGACGTGCCGGCGCAGGTGGTGCCGGGGCCGGCGGCGCAATCATTCTTGCCAGCCAGCGAAACGCCAAAGCACTTTTCCATCGCGCCTTCGGCAGCGGCTGGGCCTGCAACTTGTGCGGTCAGGGCGGCGGCCAGCATCCCGGCGGCGGCGAGGGTCTTGACATGATAGGTCATCGGTTCATCCCTTGGTTTGTTTCGGATCGCCCGGTTTGCGGCGACAGGGATGAGGTAGCCGTCTTTTTCCGCCTGGCGTGAATCACAGGCCCGTGAAGAAAAACATGGGTGATGGGTGTAACGAATCCCGTCTGGAATGTTCGCGTCTGCACCAAACGAAAAGCGCCGGATCGCCCGACGCTTTTCATTTCAGATCAATAGGTTGGCTAGCGCAGGTCAGGCGGCAGCGCCTCGGCCGCAAGTTCGGCCACGATGTCGGCCAAGGATGCGGCGCGGGTTTGTGTTTCACCCAAGCGGCGGACTGAAACAGTTCGTTCTTCCACTTCCTTCATCCCGATGGCCAGAATGACCGGAACCTTGCCGACCGAGTGTTCGCGAACCTTGTAGTTGATCTTCTCGTTGCGCATGTCGGCCTCGGCCCGTACTCCGGCAAGGGTAAGGGCGGTGACGACCTCTTCCACAAACGGGTCGGCGTCTGACACGATGCTGGCCACCACCACCTGACGCGGGGCCAGCCAGAAGGGCAGCTTGCCCGCGTAGTTTTCGATCAGGATGCCGATGAACCGCTCGAACGAGCCAAGGCAGGCCCGGTGCAGCATGAAGGGGCGGTGCTTTGCGCCATCCTCGCCGATATAGCTGGCATCCAGCCGCTCGGGCAGGTTGGGGTCAAGCTGCAGGGTGCCGCACTGCCAGTCACGCCCGATCGCGTCGGTCAGCACAAACTCCAGCTTGGGTGCATAGAACGCGCCTTCACCGGGGAACAGCTCATAGGCATAGCCCGCCGCCGTGCAGGCATTGGCAAGGGCCGCTTCCATCACGTCCCAGATCTCGTTAGACCCCACCCGCTTTTCGGGGCGCGTCGAGAGCTTGACGCGCCACTTGTCAAAGCCAAGGTCGGAATAGATGCGGGCTAGAAATTCGATGAATTTCTTGGATTCGGATTCGACCTGATCCAGCGTGCAGAAGATATGCGCGTCATCTTGGGTAAACCCGCGCACCCGCATGATGCCGTGCAGCGCGCCACTGGGCTCATAGCGGGCGCAAGAGCCAAATTCCGCCATCCGCAGCGGCAGGTCACGATAGGATTTCAGGCCCACGTTAAAGATCTGCACATGGCAGGGGCAGTTCATTGGCTTCAGCGCGTTGATGACCTTTTCACGCGCGCCTTCTTCGTCCACCTCGACGATGAACATGTTCTCGCGGTAGTTTTCCCAGTGCCCCGAAGCTTCCCACAGCTTGCGGTTCACCACCTGCGGGGTGTTCACCTCGACATAGCCATCGCGGCGCTGCTGGCGGCGCATGTAATCCTGCAACTGGGTATAGATCGTCCAGCCGTTGGGGTGCCAGAAGATCTGGCCCGGCGCTTCTTCCTGCATGTGAAACAGACCCATTTCACGGCCCAGCTTGCGGTGGTCGCGCTTGGCGGCCTCTTCCAGCATGGTCATGTGGGCTTTCAGGTCATCGCGGTTCTTGAACGCCACGCCATAAATGCGCTGCAACATGGGCCGCGTCGCATCGCCCAGCCAATAGGCCCCGGCCACATGCGTCAGCTTGAAGGCATCTGCAGGCACCTGGCCCGTGTGCTGCAAATGCGGACCGCGGCACAGGTCTTGCCATGGCCCGTGCCAGTACATCCGCAGGTCTTGGCCCTCGGGGATCTTGTGGACCAGTTCCACTTTATAGGGCTCACCCCGCTCCTCATAATAGGCGATGGCGCGGGCGCGGTCCCATACTTCGGTTTTCACCGGATCGCGGGCGTTGATGATCTGCTTCATCTTGGCCTCGATCTGGCCAAGGTCATCGGGGGTAAAGGGTTCGGCGCGGTCAAAATCATAGAACCAGCCGTAATCGCGCACCGGGCCGATGGTGACCTTCACCTCGGGCCAGATTTCCTGCACCGCGCGCGCCATGATGTGGGCAAGGTCATGGCGGATCAGTTCCAGCGCGGGGGTGTCATCCTTCAGCGTATTGATCGACAGGTTGGCGTCACTGTGGATGGGCCAGGCCATATCCCAATGCGTGCCGTTGACCTGCGCGGAAATCGCCGCCTTGGCGAGCGAGGGCGCAATGCTGGCTGCCACTTCGGCAGGGGTGACACCCGCCGCATAGCTGCGCACGTTGCCGTCGGGAAAGGTGAGTGAGATTTGTGCCATATCGGCCTCCTCGTCGTTTTGGCGCCTACGAAACGCCCGGTTGCGGGTTATGTCGGGCGGTGTTTTGCGCCGGGGCCATGGCAAAGTCAACCGCGCGGCGCTAGAAGGATCGGGCCGGAGGTATCCATGCCCGATCCAGACATTCTGACCACACCCCAAGGCCGCCAGATCGCCTATCACCAGACCCATGGGGCCGGGCCAGGGGTGGTGTTTCTGGGCGGCTTCAAATCCGATATGACCGGCACAAAGGCCTTCCATCTGGAGGATTGGGCCAACGCGCGGGGGCAAGCCTTTCTGCGGTTCGACTATTCGGGCCATGGGTCATCGTCGGGCGATTTTCTCGACGGTGCCATTGGCGACTGGTTCGAGGATGCGGCGGCCGTCATCACCGCCCTGACCGCCGGGCCACAGGTGCTGGTGGGGTCGTCGATGGGCGGCTGGATTGCGCTGTTGCTGGCGCGGGCGATGCCGAACCGCGTGGCCGGGCTGGTTGGTATCGCTGCGGCCCCCGATTTTACCGAAGACAGCATGTGGGCGGGCTTTTCGCTCGAGCAACGCGACATGCTGATGACGCAAGGGCAGGTGGCGTTGCCCTCCGAGTATTCCGATGCGCACTATATCATCACCCGCCGCCTGATCGACGAAGGCCGGGGGCATCTGGTCTTGCGCGACCCGTTGCCGCTGCCGTTTCCGGTGCGGTTGTTGCAGGGCACGGCAGATGCGGATGTGCCGCCATCGGTTGCGCTGCGCCTGCTGGATCATGCCTCCGGGCCCGACATTCACCTGACACTGGTCAAGGGTGTTGATCACCGCTTTTCAACGCCGCACTGCCTTGGGCTGATCACAGCCGCCATCGAGGACGTGCTGACAGGGGGGGCCGATGCGGCAGTTCGGTAAGCTACTGGGGCGGCTGCTGGCTTTCCTTATTGTGACAATTGGGGCGATCTATCTGTTCGCGCCACTGGAAGCCGTAGATCGGGAAATATCGTTTGATGAGAACGTCATCGGCGGCGATCCTGATGCATGGTTGGCTCAGCATGAAGTGTCATTTCCCGACATTCGCCCCGGCACCGAAAAACGGATCATCTGGGCGGGGGCAAAGGGGCAGAAAACCCCGCTGGCCGTGGTTTACGTGCATGGCTTTTCCGCCACCTCGGAAGAGGTGCGCCCGGTGCCTGATCTGGTCGCCACGGCAATGGGGGCCAACCTTTACTTCACGCGGTTGGCCGGGCATGGGCGCACAGGCGATGCCATGGCGGAACCTGCGGCGGGCGACTGGATCGAGGATATGGCCGAGGCCATGGCGATTGGCCGCCGGATCGGTGATCGGGTGCTTGTCATCTCCACCTCGACCGGGGCAACCCTTGCCGCAATTGCCGCGACCGATCCGCAACTGTCAAACGGGGTGGCGGGCGTGGTCATGATCTCTCCCAACTTTGGGCTGCGCAGTGTGGCCGGGCGGATTCTGGACCTGCCACTTGCGCGCTGGTGGGGCCCGCTGGTGGCAGGGGCGCGCCGGTCCTTTACGCCAACGAACGAACAACACGCCCGGTTCTGGACCACTGATTACCCCACGGTCGCGTTGTTCCCGATGGCCGCATTGGTGCGCGAGGCACGGTCGCAGGAATACAGCGCCGCCAAGGCCCCGGCTTTGTTCATCTATTCGGATGCCGATCAGGTGATTGATCCCTTTGCCATTGCCGCGGTGCGCGATGCCTGGGGCGGGGCGGTGACGGAAGTTCTGCGTGTGATGGGGCCGGGGGATGACCCCTATTCCCATGTGATTGCGGGCGATATCCTCAGCCCCGGCCAGACGCAGGATGTGGCGGCTGGTATCGTGGCATGGGCAAAGGACTTATGATGGCGGATCCGATCCTTTTCATTCCCGGTCTGATGCAGGACGCCCGCGCCTTTTTGCCCCAGATCGTCGGGCTGGGCACGAAACATGCGGTGCAGGTCGTGATCCCGATTGGTGAGACGGTCGAGCGTTTGTCGGAAGATGCGCTTGTGCATGCGCCCCCCCGCTTTGTGCTGGTCGGTCATGGGTTGGGCGGGATCGTGGCGCTGGATGTCATCCGGCGTGCGCCCGAACGGGTGTTGCGGGTGATCCTGCTGGCGACGGACCCGCTGTCAGAGGCGCCGCAAACCGCCGCCGGGCGTGAGGTGCGCATGGTGGCCGCACGCACGGGGCGGCTGAAGCAGGCCATGGCCGAAGAGGTACCAGAGGCGGCGCTTGCCGACACGCCAGACCGGCGCGCGGTGCTGGATCTGGTCGAGGATATGGCGCTTGGCCTTGGGGAAGGGGTGTTCTTGCGCCAGTCGCGCGCCCTGCAACGGCGGCCCGATCAGCAAAAGACCCTGCGCCGTGCGGCCATTCCGGCACTCTTCATTGCCGGGGCGCATGACACTGTGGTGCCCTTGCGGCGGCAGGAATTTGCGCGCGATCTGATGGCCAGTTCCGCGCTGAAGGTGATCGAGGACGCGGGGCACCTGCCCATGCTGGAAGCCCCCGAGGCGGTGACCGCCGCCATCGAGGGCTTTCTTGCCGGGCCGATGATCTTACGATGACGCCAATTTCATCGCAGGCTTGCCGCGTGCGGGTTTCACTGCGCCTTCGCCTGCGTTTGCGTCGATAAAGTTCAGCACCAGCGGGCGGATGTTCAGCCGCCACGACTTGCCGGCAAAGATGCCATAATGGCCGGCACCCGGTTCCAGATGCGCCGCCTTTTTCGATGCGGGCAGGTTGGTCAGCAGGTCAAGCGCCGCAAGGCATTGACCGGGGGCCGAGATATCGTCATTCGCGCCTTCGACGATCTTGACGGCCACATTGGTGATGGCGCCGAAATCGACCTTCTTGCCTGCGACCACGAATTCGTTCCGCGCAATCTCACGGTTCTTGAAGATGCGTTCCACCGTGGACAGGTAAAACTCGGCCGTCATGTCCATCACAGCAAGGTATTCGTCGTAGAAACGGTTGTGCGCGTCATTGTCGCGCGACTCGCCGCGCGCGGCGCGCATGATTTGTTCGCTGAACGCCTTGGAATGGCGATCGCCGTTCATCGAGATGAAGCTTTGCAGTTGCAACAGCCCCGGATAGACCAAGCGCCCCGCGCCCTTGTATTTGAAGCCGACGCGCTGAATGGCCATCTGTTCCAACTGGCCCATGGTGATGCGGCGGCCAAAATCGGTCACCTCGGTCGCGGCAGCATCGGGGTCAACGGGGCCACCGATCAGGGTCAGGCTGCGCGGTTGGGCCGACGGGTCTTCGGCGGCCAGATAGGCCGTCGCGGCAAGGGTCAGCGGCACCGGCTGGCACACCGCGATCACATTGGTATCCGGCCCCAGATGGCGCATGAAATCGGCAAGGTAGAGGGTGTAATCCTCGATGTCGAATTTCCCGGCGCTAACCGGGATGTCACGTGCATTGTGCCAGTCTGTCACGTAGACGTCGCAGTCGGGCAGTAGCGATGACACAGTGGAACGCAACAGCGTGGCATAGTGGCCCGACATGGGGGCCACCAGCAGTACCTTGCGGCTGGTTGGCGGGCGACGGCGGACGAAGAATTGCACAAGGTTGCCAAAGGGCCGTTCGACAACCGTCTTGATGTCGACCAGATGGTCAGTGCCATCAGAGCCGACGATCGAGCGGATGCCCCAGTCGGGCTTGGCGACCATACGGCCAAAGGTGCGCTCAGTCACTTCGCCCCATGCTGCGGTCAGTTGCAGCATCGGGTTCATCGACAGCGCAAAAGCGGGGTAAGACGCCATCGCACGGGCTGTTGCCCCAAGCCACTCATTGGTGTTTCGGGCACTTTCCATGATGTCGTAGGTCAGCATGTATTTCAATCGCGTCTCCATCCCCGGGAGGGCCCGGCCAATTCGTCGCTTTCCCCCCAAGATTGGCGACGTTATGCTGCATAGCGGCAGGATAGGGGGGAAATCTTAACATGACAACCGATGAGAACGACGCAGGACCAAAGTTGGATAGGCTTCAGGCCAATCTGGTCAAGATCGAAGAGTTGACTCAGCGGTTGATGTCGGCCCTTGCCAAGCGCAAACAGGCCGATAATGCCCTTCAGGGCCCCTCTTCCGAGGTCTATATGAAGGCGGCGGCAGCCTATGTGGCCGAAATGATGCAAAACCCCTCCAAGATTCTGGAGCATCAGATCAGCTACTGGGGCAAAAGCCTGAAACACTATGTTGACGCGCAGCAGGCGCTTTCGACCGGCGAATTCAAGGCCCCGCCCGATCCGACGCCCAAGGACCGCCGGTTTTCGAACCCGCTGTGGGAAACCCACCCGGTGTTCAACTACATCAAGCAGCAATACATGCTGAATTCCGAGGCCGTAACGTCAGCTCTTGGCGATCTGGAAACGCTGGACCCTGTTGACCGCCGCCGCGCCGAATACTTCACCAAACAGATCGTCGACATGTTTTCGCCCACCAACTTTCTGGGCACCAACCCCGATGCGCTGGAAAAGGCCGTGGCTACCGATGGTGCCAGCCTTGTGCAGGGTCTGGAAAACCTTGTGCGCGACATGGAGGCCAACAACGGCGACCTGTTGGTGACGCTGTCCGATGCAAACGCCTTTCATGTGGGCCAGAACATCGCCACCACACCGGGCTCTGTCGTCTATCGCAACCGGATGCTGGAGCTAATCCAGTATGCGCCGACCACTGAAAAGGTGCATACCACGCCCTTGCTGATCTTTCCGCCGTGGATCAACAAGTTCTACATCATGGACATGAAGCCGATGAATTCGCTGATCAAGTGGATCGTCGATCAGGGCTTTACGCTGTTCGTGGTCAGCTGGGTCAACCCCGATGCCAGCTATGCCGATGTCGGCATGGATGACTACATGCGCGACGGCTATCTGCGCGCCATGGCCGAGGTGCGGCGCATCACGGGCGAAAAGCAGATCAACGTGGTCGGCTATTGCATCGCGGGCACCACCCTTGGCCTGACCTTGGCGCATCTGGACCGGGCGGGCGATACTTCGGTCAAATCGGCCACGTTCTTTACCACCCTCGCCGATTTTTCCGATCCGGGCGAAGTGGGCGTGTTTCTGGAGGACGACTTTGTCGACGGCATCGAACGACAATCGGCGCGCGATGGCATCTTGTCCAAGTTCTTCATGGGGCGCACGTTCAGCTTTCTGCGGTCCAACGACCTGATCTATCAGCCTGCCATCAAAAGCTACATGCTGGGCGAGGCGCCGCCTGCGTTTGACCTGTTGTTCTGGAACGGTGACGGCACCAACCTTCCGGCCAGAATGGCGGTCGAATATCTGCGCGGGTTGTGTCAGGACGACGGCTTTGCCAAGGGCACATTCCCGGTCTTTGGCGAGCCGGTCAGCCTGTCGGGCGTCAAGGTGCCCCTGTGCGCCATTGCCTGCGAGACGGACCACATCGCCCATTGGCGCGGCAGCTTCAACAGCATCCGGCAGATGGGGTCAAAGGACAAAACCTTTATCCTGTCCGAGTCTGGCCATATCGCGGGGATCATCAATCCGCCGTCGAAGGACAAGTATGGCCACTACACGAATGACGGCCCCATCGATGGCACGCCCGAGGACTGGAAGGCCGCCGCCACCTTCAACAAGGGCAGTTGGTGGCCGCGTTGGGGCGCATGGCTGAAGGGCCGTTCGGGCAAGCTGATTGCGGCGCGACAGCCGGGCGATTCGACGAATCCTGTGCTGTGTCCGGCCCCCGGAACTTACGTGACGGCAACGCCGGGCGCGTGAAACAGCGTCGCCTCAACAGGTTACCGAGACACAACTTAAAGAAATGCTGCATTGCAGAAACATCTTGCAATGCTGCGCTGCAGCATCTATATTCTGGTCATAGAAATCGGGCGACACACCCGGATCACCAGGAGCGATGAAATGACCAAGACCCCCGACTTCACCAAAGTTATGCAGGATATGATGGCGTCCTTCCCGGTTGATGCCTCGGCCATGCAGAACGCATTCAAAACCCAGGCTGCAATGGCTGAAAAGCTGGCCAAGGTCGCTCTTGAAGCTGCAGAAAAGTCGACCGAGATCACCGCAAAGTGGACCAAGGACACCCTGGCCAAGCTGGGCGATGTGTCGAAGGTCAAGTCCGAGCCGACCGATTACTCCAAAGCTGCGAGCGATTTCGCATCGGCCGCTGCTGAAATGGCTGCCGAGAACATGGCCGCCTTCGCAGAAGTTGCGAAGAAGGTTCAGATGGAAACCGTTGAACTGATGCTGGCTGCTGGCAAGGACATGTCGGAAGACGCGACCGCCGCTGTCAAGAAAGCCACCACCGAAGTGACGACTGCTGCCAAGAAGGCCGCTGCCGCCGCCAAGTGATCCGCACAGGATTTGCCTTTCATCCCAACCCCCTCCTCCCAACCGGGATGAAATGCAAGGCGGGCCCATCGTGGCCCGCCCTTTCTTTTTTCTGCAGACCTGCCATAGTCTGCTGCACACGCATAAAAAAGACCGGGAGGGTGGCCTATGGCCGATACCGACAAGCCGCTGCTGATCAAGCGCTACGCCAGCCGCCGCCTGTACAACACCGAGACGTCTGACTACGTCACGCTGGAAGACATCGCGGGCTTTATCCGCGCGGGGCGCGAAGTTCAGATCGTGGATCTGAAGTCTGGTGACGATCTGACCCGGCAATATCTGCTGCAGATCGTGGCCGAACATGAATCGAAGGGCGAAAATGTCCTGCCGATTGCGGTGCTGACCGATCTTGTCCGCAGCTATACCACCAACGTGCATTCCGTTGTGCCGCAGTTTCTGGCCGCCAGCTTTGACATGCTGCGCGAAGGCCAGTCCAAGATGATGGAAAACCTGACGGCCATTCCGAACCCGATGTCGGCGATGCCGGGGTTCGAGGCGATGCGCAAGCAGCAGGAAGCCTTTCTGAAGGGCATCATGGGCGGCATGCCCGGCTGGTCGTCGTCTGGCCCCGAGGTCGAGCCGGTGACCGAAGCGACCAGCGCCGAAGAACTGGCCCAGATCAAAAAGCAGCTGGCCGACCTTCAGAAAAAACTGTCAAAGCTGTAACCTGGCATGCCCGATGTTCAGGGCAGGGTCACGCTGTGGGGGATCGAGGTCTTTCTGGCCGTGGCCGAAGAGGGCACGATTTCTGCTGCGGCGCGGCGGCTGGGGGTCAGCGCGCCCGCCGTCAGCCAGCAGGTGGCCGGGGTCGAGGCGGCCCTTGGCACCACGCTGATTGACCGCGCGGCGCGGCCGTTCCGGCTGACGCCTGCCGGGGCCATGTTCCGCCGCCATGCGCAGGTGATCCTGAACGCCGAGGCCGAGGCGCGCGCCGATCTGGCCCGCGCCGACCTGTCGCGCCTGACCACCCTGCGCTTTGGCATGATCGAGGATTTCGATGCCGAGGTGACGCCCGCCCTGCTGTCGGGGCTGGCTGCGTCAATGACGGAATGTCGCTTTCTGCTGGAAACCGGGGCAAGCCATCGGCTGCTGGATCAGTTGGAAGCACGCGCCCTTGACCTTGCCGTAGCGGCCGAACTGGGCGTGCAGGGGGCGGAATCCGGCTGGCGCGAGGTGCACCCCGTGCTGGCTGAACCCTTTGTCGCCGTGCGGCCGCGCGCGGGCGGCGAGGTGCCGCTGATCCTCTATTCGGCGCGGCATCTGATGGGGCGGCAGATCGCGGCGCATCTGGAACGGCAGAACATGCGCTTTCCGGTGCGGTTCGAACTGGACAGCTACAACGCCATCCTCGCCATGGTCGCGCAAGGGGCGGGCTGGACGATCCTGACCCCGCTGGCCCTGCACCATGCCGCGCGGTTTCTGGATGCGGTCGATGTGACGCCACTGCCCGGCGCATCGCTGGAGCGGATGATTTCCCTGTCGGCCCGTGCGGGCATGCTGGGGGATATTCCGGCCGAGGTGGCGGCAACCCTGCGCGGTCTGCTGACCGACCGTGTGGTCGCCCCCGCCACGGCCCGCTGGCCGTGGCTGAGCGCCACCCTGACCGTGCTTTAGCTGCGCGCGCTGCGGGCGGCGTCGATCAGCGCATCGGCGATATAGTCGAGTTCCGGCATCGTCAGGCGGGCCGGCAGGCGCACATCGCAGGCGCGCATCAGCATGTCACGGGTCTGCGGCAGGTCTGGCACATCCGTCAGGAACTGCCAGTTCCAGAACGCCCGCGCATTGCCTTCGGACAGGCCAAAGATCTGCACCGACACACCGGCCTTTTTCGCAGCATACTGGAAGGCGCGGGCCTGTTCGTCGGTCCAGGCCCCGGCAAGGTTGAACTGGATCGAATCCGGTGCGCGCAATTCCGGCGACAGGGCAGGGGGCACCGCCAGCAGACCGCAGCCGTTCAGGCGATCGGCCACATGGTCGTGGTTGGCACGGCCCTGCGCCACACGGCGGGCGACTTCGGGCAGTTGCGGGCGGATCACAGCCGCCGACAGGTTCTGCATCCGCAGGTTATAGAGCGGCAGCTTGTTCTGCCATTCGCAATAGCTGTTCTGAAAACCGGGGTGCTTTTTCCAGTTTTCCTCATAGGCGCCCGACATGATGACGGCACGCGCCGCAATCTCGGGGTCATCGGTGATCAGGATGCCGCCTTCGCCCGCGTTCACCATCTTGTAGGACTGAAAGCTGAAGCAGCCGACGCGCCCGATGGTGCCGATGTTCCGGCCATGCCAAAGCGTACCCAGCGAATGCGCGGCGTCTTCGATCACCGGCACACCCGCCGCATCGGCAAGCGCCATGATCGCATCCATGTCAGACGTATGCCCGCGCATGTGGCTGATCATCACTGCGTCAGCCTCAGGCAGTTTTGCGGCGAAATCATCCATGTCGATGCGGTAGTTCGCGCCCACCTCAACCAGAATCGGCACGCAATCGGCATGCACGATGGACGAGGGCACGGCGGCAAAGGTAAAGGCCGGGATCAGCACCTTTGCCCCGCGCGGCAAATCCAGCGCCTTGAGCGACAGGAACAGCGCCGCCGAACAGGACGATACCGCAAGCGCATAGCGGGTGCCCATCAGCGCGGCGAATTCTTCCTCCAACAGCGTCACCGGCGCATTGGCGGCGGCGGTATAGCGGAAAAGATCACCACTGCTCAGCAGACGATCAATCTCGGCCCGTGCGGCATCGGGGATCGGCTCGGCATCATAGACATTCGGGGCAAGGGTCTGGCCATCGGGTGACATGGGGCATTTCCTTAAGATCAGTTTAAGGAACCCTTAAGGTGTGGATTGTCACAAATCCAGTGACAATTCCATGAAACGCACGAATCTGCGTCTACAGACCCAACCTGTCGCGCATGGAATACCATGTCATCGCAAGAACCAGCATCGGCCAGCGGAATGCGACCCCGCCGGGAAAGCGCGGTTGCGGCAGTTTTGCCAGCAGATCGAACTGCCCGGCCTGCCCGTCAACCGCATGGGCCAAGACCTTTCCCGCCATCGTGGCCATCGCCACCCCATGACCGGAATAGCCCGAGGCCGACAGGATGTTGGGCGCGGGCCGCGCAAAGCATGGCATTCGATTCATAGTTATCGCCAGCGTGCCGCCCCATGCGTAATCAATCTTCACGTCAGCCAACTGCGGGTAAACCTGCAGCATCGGCTTGGTGACGGTTTTGATGATGTCGGGAAAGCGCCAGCCATAGCTTTCGCCGCCGCCAAACAGCAGGCGGTTATCTTCCGAAAGCCGCCAGTAGTTGACCACAAAACGGGTATCCGCCACGGCGATGGGTTCCGACAGAATCTGCGCGGCGCGGTCACGCAAGGGTTCCGTCGCCACGATAAAGTTGTTGATCGGCATGACCCGCGCGGCAATCTGCGGCTCCAGCCCGCCCAGATAGCCGTTGGCCGCAAGGATCAGATGGTCGCAGGTTACCTTGCCCGATGTCGTGCTGACCACAACCTTGGACCCATGGCGCACCTGATGCACTTCTGACCTTTCGAACAGGTGCGCCCCGGCTTTCGCCGCCGCCTGTGCCAGACCGATGGCAAGGTTCAGCGGGTGCAGATGCCCGGCCCCGCGATCAATCTCGCCCCCGGCATAGGCCTCGGACCCGATCAGGCGGCGGATGCCCGCACGGTCCAGCGGTTCCAACTGGCTATAGCCATAGTCGCGCTGCAGTTTTTCGGCATAGGCATGGGCCGCGCGCACTTCGGCCTCTGTGCGGCAGGCATGGGCGATGCCGGGGTAAAAGGTGACGGGCATGGCGTGACGCGCGATCAGATCGCGGACCAGCGCCTTTGCATCCTGCGCCATGTCCCACATCTTGCGCGCATTGGCCGTGCCTGCGGCCTTTTCCAGCCAGTCCTGATCCTGCCGCTGGCCGGACCCCACTTGCCCGCCGTTTCGCCCCGATGCGCCAAAGCCCACACGATGCGCTTCCAGCAATACGACGTCATAGCCCAGTTCCGCCAAGTGCAGCGCCGCTGACAGGCCCGTGTAGCCGCCCCCGATGATGCAGACATCGGCCCGGCGGTCCCCCTTGAGCATGGGAAAAGCCGCAAGCGGGGCAGCGGTCGCAGCGTAAAAGCTGGCCGGATAATGCCCTGCCTTGTCGTTGGCGTGCAGCAGATTCATACGTTCAGCAGCAGGTGTTCGCGTTCCCATGGGCTGATGACCTGAAGGAACTCTTTGTATTCGTTACGCTTTACGCTGTCGTAGACCTTGCAGAACCCTTCGCCCAAAATCTCCTTCAGCGCGGCATCCTCATCCAGCAGGTCAAGCGCATCGCCTAGGTTCGCAGGAATTTCGTCACTGTCGATATAGGCTGACCCGCTGAATTCGGCGCGGGGGTTCTTCTTTTCCATCAACCCCAGATAGCCGCAGGCCAAGGTGGCCGCGATACCCAGATAGGGGTTGCAATCCATACCGGGCAGGCGGTTTTCGACCCGCCGTCCTGCATGGGATGAGATCGGAATCCGCAAGCCCGTGGTGCGGTTGTCACGGCCCCATTCCAAATTGATGGGTGCGGCAAAATCGGGAACGTAGCGCCGATAGCTGTTCACATAAGGGGCCAGCAGCGCGATCCCGGCCGAAAGGTGGTTCTGCATCCCGCCAATGAAATGCAGGAAAGCCTCGGTCTCGGCCCCTTTGGGCCCAGAGAAGATGTTCTTGCCGTTGCGCGTTTCCACCACCGAAGTGTGGATGTGCATGGCCGATCCGGGTTCGCCCGCGATCGGCTTTGCCATGAACGTCGCAAAGCAATCATGACGCAGGGCGGCTTCGCGGATCAGCCGCTTGAAGAAGAACACCTCATCCGCCAGACGGATCGGGTCGCCATGGGCAAGGTTCAACTCGATCTGCCCGGCGCCGCCTTCCTGCAGGATGCCATCGATCTCCAGCCCCTGCGCCTCGGCGAAATCATAGATGTCGTCGATCACCTTGCCGTATTCATCGACTGCCGACAGCGAATAGGCCTGTTTGCCCGCTGCCCGGCGGCCACTGCGTCCCATCGGGGGCAGAACCGGCTGGTTCGGGTCGATGTTGCGGGCGGTCAGAAAGAACTCCATCTCGGGCGCAACGACGGGTGTCCAGCCTTGGGCCGCGTAAAGATCCATGATGCGCCGCAGCACATTGCGCGGGGCAAAGGGGATCAGGTTGCCCTCTTGGTCCTTGGCGTCATGGATCACCTGCAAGGTCACATCCGCCGTCCACGGGGCCGCCGTGGCCGTGGTGAAATCCGGCTCAAGGATCATGTCGGGTTCGGTAAAGGCATCAAAGGGGTTATCGGCCCATTCGCCGGTGATGGTCTGCAAAAAGATCGAGTTGGGCAGGAAGTAGTTGGTCTGCTTGCCAAACTTGGCCGCCGGCATCGCCTTGCCGCGCGCCACCCCGGCAATGTCACCGATGATGCATTCCACTTCGTCCACGCGCCGGCCACCGATGAAATCGCGTGCGGCTTCGGGCAGTTTATCGGTCCATTTGGACATGAATCACACTCTTGGTTCTGGCCGGGGCCCGCTTAGACCCGCGGCGCCTTGAAAAAGGCCGCAATGCGGGCGGCCATGGTCTTGTCTTGCAATGGGGCCGACAACCGATCCGCAGCCTGCGCCATCAGATCATCCGGCACCACCCCCTTGCCGCGAGTCTTCATCAGCCCGTCCACAAACTCGGGGCGGAACTCGGGGTGGGCCTGAACGGTCAGGGCACGGTCGTCATACAAAAGGGCAGCATTGACACAAAAATCGTTGCTGGCAATGACCGTGGCCCCATCGGGGACAACGGTCACCTGATCGCGGTGCCAGGCGTTCAACGTCAACGCCTCGCCACCGAAATCATAGGTCGTGGCCCCCACGGCCCAGCCCCCTGCATAGCGCTCGACCTTGCCGCCCATGGCTTGCGCCACGATCTGGTGGCCAAAGCAGATGCCGACAACCGGCACGCGCGCCGCAAAGGCATCGCGGATGAACTGTTCCAGCGGCGGAATCCATGCGTGGTCTTCATAAGCGCCGTGCCGCGACCCGGTGATCAGCCAGCCGTCACAGGCGCTCACGCCAGCCGGAAACACACCATCGACCACCCGATAGGTCTTGAAGGTAAAGCCATGTCCATCCAGCAGGCGCGCGAACATGTCGGGATAATCGCCCATGTCCGGGGCAAGCATGTCGGGTGCAAGGCCGGTTTGCAAAATACCAATCAGCATGGCGGTCCGTTATGTTGGGTCTGGGTCAGGCTAGCGCAAGGCACTGGGGGGCGGTCAAGCAGAACGATCACGTTTCCGCAATTGCCCGCCGCCCGGTTCCGCGGGGCAGATGACATGCCGTCATCCACCCCCCGGAAAAGGCTGTAGCGTCACACCGTATCGAGATACAGTTCGACACGTTCCTCGGGCGTCAGTTCCGCGATGTAATGCAGTTCTTGCCGCTTGGTCTGCACAAGGTTGCGGATCAACTCCTTGGGCAAAAAGCGATAGAGGATATCGCTATGCTCGAACGCATCGATCGCCGCTTCCCAGTTCGTCGGAATCTGCGGCAGGTCCATCGCATAGGCATTGCCCGACACAGGCGCTGCCGGTTCCAACTGGTCTTCGATGCCCATCAATGCTGCCCCAAGGATCGTGGCGAGCATGACATAGGGGTTCACGTCGCCTCCCGCGACGCGATGTTCGATCCGCCGCGCTGCCGGGTTTCCGGCGGGAATACGAATGGCCGCCGTGCGGTTTTCATAGCCCCAGCAGATCGAGGTTGGCGCATGTTTGCCCGGCACCAGCCGTTCATAGCTGTTCTGGTGCGGTGCAAAGACCAACGTGCTGTCATGCATTGCGGCAAGGCACCCTGCCACCGCATTCTTCAGCACCGACGTGCCCTTCGGGCCGCCACTGTCGAAGATGTTCTCGCCCCGCTCATCCAGCACGGAAAAATGCGTGTGCAGGCCAGAGCCAGAGTATTCCGCATAGGGTTTGGCCATGAAACTGGCGGCAAAGCCATGGCGCCGCGCCAGACCCTTGACCAGCATCTTGAACAGCCACGCATCATCCGCCGCGCGCATTGCGTCTTCGGAGTGCATCAGGTTCACTTCGAACTGGCCAAGCCCGGTTTCCGAGGTCGAGGTATCAGCCGGAATGTCCATCGCCTCGCAGGCGTCGTAAAGATCGGTAAAGAAGGTGTCAAAGGCATCCAGTGCCCGGATCGACAGGGTCTCGGCGGCCTTGCGGCGCTTGCCCGACCGTGGGCTTGGTGGCACTTGCAGCGTCTTGCCCGAGTCGTCGATCAGAAAGAACTCAAGCTCCATCGCGACAACGGGGGTCAGGCCCTTGGCCTTGTATTGGTCCACGACCATGCGCAGTACATGGCGCGGATCGCCATCATAGGGCTGGCCGTTTTCGCGGAACATCCAGATCGGCAGCAGGGCTGTCGGGGCCTCCAGCCATGGCATCGGCATGAAGCCACGTTCGGTGGGTTTCAGAACGCCATCCTGATCGCCCTGTTCAAAGACCATCGGGCTGTCATCAATATCTTCGCCCCAGATGTCGAGGTTCAGAACCGAAAAGGGAAAGCGGGTTCCGTCCTTGACCACCTTGTCGGCAAATCGGGCGGGGATACGTTTGCCACGGGCCTGTCCGTTCAGATCGGCGGCTGCCACACGGATAGTGCGCACTTGCGGGTGCTTACGCAGATAGTCCTTCATCATGATCGTTTTGGTCGGGTCCCATGCTGGGCAGGGCCCGGTGTCCATCCCTGGTTTGATCTTTCCTCCCGCGTGCAGGGCATTCCTGCGCCGGGTCCGGGCGGGTGCCCGAATAATTTGATCAAATCAACGCTACTATCGGATCAACTGCGGACGCAAGCGAATTCTGCTGACCATGTTCGACGGCAGATGGCGGTTCAACCGGCGGTTCATGATCCCGAACACCCAGATCAGGATCAGGGTCAGGACGATGAAGTAAACCGCAACAATGGGATAGGGGACAAAAGGGTTGAACGTCTTGTCCGCAAAATAGTTGGCATAATAAAGCGCATCGCCGCGCTGCTGAAATGCCGGAAAGCCCGAGAAGTAGACAAGCGTGGTGGAGTGGAACAAAAAGATGGCTTCGTTGGTATAGGCGGGCCAGGCCAGACGCATCATCGTGGGCCATTGGATGCGGCGAAACCGCGCCCATCCGGTGATGCCATAGGCATCTGCGGCCTCCAGATCGCCCTTGGGAATGGATCGCAGGGCACCGTGGAAAATCTCGGCCGAATAGGCGGCGGTGTTCAGGAACAAAACGAAAAGCGCCCCCGCCCATGCCTTGGTAGTCCATGCCGTTTCAACCGTGATGCCGAACAGGTTGATCCCGGTCTTGGGTAGGATCTGCAGCGCCTCATAGGCCAGAAAGAACTGGATAAAGAGGGGCGAGCCGCGAAAGACAAAGATGAACCATTCGGCCGGTTTTCGAAACCACGGGTTCTGCGCCGACTTGGCCAAGGCAATGGCATTGGCCAGAAAAAAGCCTGTGATCAGGGCAAAGAGGCCAAAGTAGATGTTCCAGATCAGCCCCGACCCGATCAGCGTGAACTGCTGGCACAGGGTGAAATCGGTGCGCGGCAACAGCCGTTCGCCATAGCCAAGGCTGCGGAAGGCATAGTCGTTGATCGTCTGCCAGCAACTCATGCGCCGGCCTTTCGCATGGCTTCGCCCGCCGCAGTGGCCTGCCCGCGCGACAGCTTGGCCGAGATTCGGGCCAGCACCACCTCGGACAGGCGGGTGAATGACAGGTAGAACACCAGCAGGAACAGGAAGTAATACAGTCGCCAGTCGCCGTGCGGATATTCATAGGCACTGGTCTTTGACCCGCCCAGTTCGCGCGACCAATAGACAATGTCCTGCACGCCCAACAGGAACAGCAAGGGTGTGGCCTTGATCAGGATCATCCACAGATTCGACAGGCCGGGCAGGGCATAGACCCACATCTGCGGCACGAGGATGCGGCGGAACACCTGACGGTGCGACATGCCATAAGCTTCGGCGGTTTCAAGCTGCGCGCGCGGCACGGCCTGCATCGCCCCATAAAGCACGTTGGCCGCGAAGGCGCCAAAGACCAGCGCAAAGGTCACGACGGCAAGAGCAAAGCCGTAAGCCTGATGCACAGCCTGCGGGGCCGAGCCCAAAGGCACCTTCGCCTCGGGGCAGACGCGGAATTCAAGGCCCTGACGAATGGGTTCGGTCCATTCCGGGCACCGGATCTGGTGGTTCAGCCATTCCAGCCCCTGATCAAGGGCGATGACGAAGAACAGAAAAAACACGATATCCGGCACGCCGCGCACCATTGCGGTGTAGCCCTTGCCGATGATCCGCGCCGGCAGAAACTGGCTGCGCGCGGCCATGGCACCGACAAAGCCAAAGGACAGCGCCACGGGGGCGGTGATGGCCAGCAGGGTCAGCACAGTGACAAAAGACCAATAAAAATCAAAGTGCTTGCCTGTGGTCAGGTAGCACATCAGCCAAGACAGGCCTTCGATTGATTTCGGATCAGCGCAAAATGCGAACATCGTGAATGTACCCCCGCCAGAGTGGCTGGCGGGGGCCTGTCATCAGAACACGACGGCTGCGTCGCCGAACCACTTCTTGATCATGGTGTTCAGCGTGCCGTCATCCTTCATCGCCTGAATGG
Organism: Rhodobacter sp.; assembly: GCA_027484145.1. Lineage (GTDB taxonomy): Bacteria > Pseudomonadota > Alphaproteobacteria > Rhodobacterales > Rhodobacteraceae > Pseudotabrizicola. The sequence continues at coordinate 84,156 of JAIXUH010000012.1, read as the reverse complement.
CAGCGTCGAACTTGCCCTTCAACTCGGTGTCCGATTCGCGCAGGCCCATGCCCACACCACCGCCAAGCTGCACTTCGTTCGCCAGCAGCACCAGCGCACCGCCCGATTCTGCCGCCACCGGGGCCAGATAGTCCTTGTCGGCAAAAACGGCGTCAGCTTCGCCATTCTTGACCGCCGCCACGGTTTCGTCCGGCGTTGCGAATTCCAGCAGGGTCGCACCCGACTCGGCCACATAGCCGGCCTGAATGGTGCCGACCTGCGCCGCCACGACCGCACCTTCGCCAACCTTCGCATCCGCCGTCAGCGCCATATAGGCGGACGAGGCGGGCGGAATGTAGTTCTGGGTGAAGTCGATCACCTTGTCGCGCTCTTCGGTGATGCTCATCCCGGCGATGATGGTGTCATAGTTACCCGACTGCAGGTTCGGGATGATCGAATCCCAGTCGTTCTGCACCCATTCGCAGGTCAGGGCCGCGCGCTTGCACAGCTCATCGCCCAACTCCTTTTCGAAGCCGTCGATTTCGCCCTTGTCGTTGATGAAGTTGTAGGGAGGGTAAGCCCCTTCGGTGCCCATACGCACGGTCTGGGCAAAGGATGCCCCGGCGGTCAGCGCCAGAAGCGCGGTGGCAAGCATCAGCTTTTTCATGGAAGTCTCCCCTTTGGTGAAGCTGTTGTTGGTTTTGGTGTTCAGGCGGTCGCGGACAGAAAGCCCCGCAGCCGTTCCGTCTGGGGGTTCCCAAAGACGGCGGACGGCGGGCCTTGTTCTTCGATCTTGCCCTTGTGCAGAAAGATCACATGGTCTGACACATCGGCGGCCAGTTTCATGTCATGCGTGACCAAGATCATCGTGCGCCCCTCTTCGGCAAGTGCCTTGATGACCTTGACCACCTCTTGTTCCAGTTCCGGGTCCAGCGCGCTGGTGGGTTCGTCAAACAACAGGGCGCGCGGTTCCATACACAGCGCCCGCGCGATGGCGGCGCGCTGTTGCTGGCCGCCCGACAGTTGGGCGGGCCAAGCATCGCATTTTTCCACGATGCCGACCTTGGCCAGATAGCCGCGCGCCTTTTCCTCGACCTCTTTGGGGTCTCGGCGCATGACAGTCAGCGGGGCTTCCATCACGTTTTGCAAAATGGTCATGTGCGACCACAGATTGAACTGCTGAAACACCATCGACAGGTTGGTCCGCATCCGCGTGACCTGCGCCTTGTCAGAAGGACGGCGCGACAGGCCCTCGCCTTTCCAGCGCACGGCTTCGCCTTCAAACTGAATGTCGCCCTGCTGGCTGTCCTCCAGCAGGTTGCAGCAGCGCAGAAGCGTTGATTTGCCAGACCCCGATGATCCGATCAGCGATACGACGTGGCCTCGCGGCGCCACAAGGTCGACACCCTTGAGAACCTCAAGGCTGCCATAGCTCTTGTGCAGGTCACGGATCTGGATGACGGGTGTTTCGCTGGGGGTCACGTCGGCTCGCGGCTCGTTTTCATCAGATGCCCAAATAGGACGCAAGATTTGCGCCTTTGCAACGCCCTTTATGGCGAACGCGACGGCATCAGCCTACGAAATGGTCAAACCAGCTGCCCGATCCGGTCAGGTGCCGGAGGGATGGGCACGGAAAGATAGCGCTCTGCCGCAATATCGACGATCCCGAACAGATGCAGCGTTTGGCGGTCAGCCTCGTCTAGCGCTTCGATACCTTCGGCAACCGCGGCGAATGTGGCGGCGCGATTTGCGCCTTTTGCTGAAATAAAGGGCAGCGTTGGTGTCGGCTGGGTTCGGGCGATCACGCGCAGGCCCTGCGTCCACGCATCCCACCGCGTCAGCAAGGCCCATGTCAGGGCATCAATGGCGGCAAAATCGGCGCGCCCTTCGGCAACAGCGCGGGCCGATTCCCGATGGCTGCCGGTGGCAAAGGGGGCCGTCAGCGCCAGACCACGATCCGCAAAGAACTGCCACGGGGCCGCCCAGCCCGATTGCGACAGGTCTTCGTTAAAGGCAAAGCGTGCCGCGGCAAACTCCGGCGGGGTGTGGCGCGCGTCGTCTGACCGCGCGATGATCACCGAATGATAGTGTCCCGGCGGGCATCCGGGCAACCTCAGGTCCGGCGTGCCGATCAGGGTCACGTCGCGGTGCAGTTTCGCGCGAAAGGGAAAGCCGCAGGTCTGCGACAACACCAGATCGGGTGCCTGCCATGCCGGCCAATAGGCCGCGTCGCCGCGCGTCAGCGCATCGGGCGCGGCCAGACCACGGGCGCGCAGGCCATCGCGGATCAGGGCCCACAGACGATCATTCGCCCCGGCCGTTTCCGGGCGGTCATACATGCCAAGGGACGCGATCACGCCTTGGACGCCTTTTGCCGGGCAAGGGCCGAGTCGACATCCGTCAACCCCAGCAGATTGGCGACCAGCCGCAGCAGGCGGTCCTCCTCGGCATTGCGTTCGCCATCGGCAAGCGCCACGGACCACATCGCCTGCATCAGGTTGGCGCGGTCCTCCACCTGCGTGGCCGTCTTCAGCGCACGGGTAAAGCGCACCGTATCGGGGGCTGAGGCTTCAAATGCCTCGGCCTCGGCGCGCAGGGCCGCGGCCGCAAAGGGTGACAGGGCATAGCACTGGCCCAAAACCCGGTCGATCCGCGCCATTTCCTCGGGGGCAAAGCTGCCATCAGACCGGGCCACGCGCACCATCAGCGCCGCAAGGGCGATGCGCGCGTCAGGGTCGGGCAGACGTTCGGGGCGGGGGGCCGTCAGACGGCGCAACAGGGATTCGATCATGGCCAAAGACATAGTCCCGTGCATCGCAGGCGGCAAGCAATGCGCGCTCGGCGGGCCTGTCATCTTGGCGTGAAGGGGCGGGCGGCTTGTGGTCAGCCCGCGCAATAGGCTTGCTGGCGGGTCCAGCCTGCGATCTCGGCCCGTTTGGCGGCACTGCGGAACGGCATCCAATCCCGCCCGATGCCACGGTTGCCTTTGCCGGCGACCAATCCATCGCGGCCCACTTGTGTGGACATGATCCGCACAGCGCAGGACAGGTTCGCCGCCCCATCCTTCAGCGCCCCGCTGGACTCGGCTTCGCAGCCATGGTGCCGTGCGGTTGATGGCGAAATCTGCATCAGGCCGATATACTTGCCACCGCCTCCCGCCGCCGCCGGGTTCCACGAGCTTTCGTATTTGGCCGTTGCCGACAACAGCCCCGCCCAAAAGGCACGACGCGCCTCGACCGACGCATCGGGATAGCCGGGGCAGAAAGTCTCGATATCGGCGGGCACGGTCTGCGCCAGTGTCGCATCATGCGCGACAAGGGTCTTCAGCGTGGAAGCGGTCCAGCCAGCGGCCTCGGGGCGGTGATCCCACCGCATCGCAGGGCGAAGGGCATCGTCCTTGGTCCGGTCAAGGGTTACACCATTGGCGCAGCCGGCAACGGCCAGCATGATGACAAGGGCACTGCCCAGAGTGAACCGCATGAAGAACTACCGTGCAGCGACACGCCAACCCGCGCGACGGGCCGGGCATGGACTGTCCTGCCCCGGTCTGGCAAGCTTGCGCTGCTGTCATCGGCAGCATTCCGCCGTTTTCCGGCAGTGCCGCACCCCTTGCCCTGCTGGCCCGCGCCGCCTAAACAACAGCCTGACGCTGATGGAGTTGACCATGCTTGACCTGACCTACACCGCGCCCAAACCCAAGGTGATTGCCGGGGCCAAGCACGATTGGGAACTTGTCATCGGCATGGAAATCCACGCGCAGGTGTCGTCCAACGCCAAGCTGTTTTCGGGGGCCTCGACGCAATTCGGCGCCGAACCCAATGCCAACGTGGCCTTTGTGGATGCGGCGATGCCCGGCATGCTGCCCGTCATCAACGAATTCTGTGTGGAACAGGCCGTGCGGTCCGGTCTGGGCCTCAAGGCGCAGATCAACCTGCGCTCGGCCTTTGATCGCAAGAATTACTTCTACCCCGACCTGCCGCAGGGCTATCAGATCAGCCAGCTTTATCACCCCATTGTGGGCGAGGGCGAAGTGCTCGTGGAACTGGCGCCCGGCATTGCGCGCCTTGTGCGGGTTGAACGCATCCATCTGGAACAAGACGCCGGCAAATCCATCCACGACATGGACCCCGCGATGTCTTTCGTCGACTTCAACCGCACCGGCGTTGCGTTGATGGAAATCGTCAGCCGCCCCGATATCCGTGGCCCCGAAGAAGCGGCGGCCTATGTCGCCAAGCTGCGCCAGATCCTGCGCTATCTGGGCACCTGCGACGGCAACATGCAGAACGGCAACCTGCGCGCCGACGTCAACGTCTCGGTCTGCCGCCCTGGCCAGTATGAAAAGTATCAGGCCACGCAGGACTTTTCCCATCTCGGCACAAGGTGCGAGATCAAGAACATGAACTCGATGCGGTTCATGGTGCAGGCCATTGAATATGAGGCGCGCCGCCAGATCGCCATTCTGGAAGATGGCGGCAAGGTGGTGCAGGAAACCCGGCTTTATGACCCCGACAAGGGCGAGACGCGGTCGATGCGGTCCAAGGAAGAGGCGTTCGATTACCGCTATTTCCCGTGCCCTGATCTTTTGCCGCTGGAGATCGAGCAGGCATGGGTCGATGACATTGCCGCCCGCATGCCCGAATTGCCCGATGCCAAGAAGGCCCGCTTCATGGGTGATTTTGGCCTGACCGATTATGATGCCAACGTGCTGACCGCCGAACTGGAAGCCGCCAGCTTTTTCGAAGCGGTCGCCCAAGGGCGCGATGGCAAGATTGCGGCGAACTGGGTGATCAACGAACTGTTCGGTCGTCTGAACAAGGAAGGCCGCGCCATTGCCGACAGCCCGCTATCTGCCGCGCAACTGGGCGGGATGCTGGATCTGCTGGGCAAGGGCGAGATCACGGGCAAAATGGCCAAGGATCTGTTCGAAATCCTGTGGACCGAGGGCGGCGATCCGGCCGAGCAGGCCGCAAAGCATGGCATGAAAGCCGTGACCGACACGGGCGAGATTGAGCGCGCGTTGGACGCCCTGATTGCGGCGAACCCCGATCAGGTGGAAAAGGCCAAGGTCAACGCCAAACTGGCCGGATGGTTTACCGGTCAGGTGCTTAAGGCCACGGGCGGCAAGGCCAACCCTGCGGTTGTCAACGCGATGGTGGCGCAGAAACTGGGTCTCTGACCCCGCGCCAGATGAGCCATCCCCACAGGATCAGGCTGATCAGGCCCGATCCGATGGCGATAGGGATGTTCGATCCGACGGCCCCAAAGTTCTCCCAGCCGTAGGCGGCCATGAAGGTGGCGATCACCGGCGCGATGACCGGCACCCCGTGCCGCCACACGTGCGGCGCGGGCCGCCAGTCGGGCAGGGACTGGCTGTCGCCCAGCCGACGCATGGCCCAGACTGTCAGAATCAAAAGCGCAGGCACCGAAAGAGTGATCGGGTTCGGCGCAGCAACCCGCTGCGCGATCCAAAGCAGGATTAGCAGCACAGGCGCAATCCATAGCACCCAGCGCGGCGGGCGCGTCAGGGAAGGCCCCAGCTTGTCGATGGCAATGTTGGCGATGATGGCGACCACACCAGACCCGATCATGTAAAGGGCGGGGGCGGCGGTCAGATCTGTGCGCTCGGTGGGCCAGAACATTGCCCAGACCCCAAACAGGATACCAAGGCCCGTCCATCCCAACACCTGTTGCCATAGCGGCCAGTGCGGCCCCGCTCGGAAAAGGCCCAGCATCGCGACGGTGGTGATCAGCATATGCCAGGCAAGCCCGGTCCAGACCAGTTGCACGGGGAAGGCATCATAGGCGGTCGCAACGATGACCCCTTCGGTCAGCCACCCCAGCAGCGCTCCACCCCCCACCAGTGCCATAAGTCCGCGTGATCCCGTCAGAAGCACCGCCGACAAAGCGCCGGCACAGCAGACGCTGTACATCACGATGGTCAGAAGAAAGATCGGCAGTGTCAGGTCAGCCGGGGCGGCAGACCAGAACATCACCTCAGACCCCCAAACCGCGATCGTCCCAAGTGAAAGTGATAGCACCACATAGGCAAAACTTGGCCGCATGATCGTTCCCCACTCATACAACGGCACCAGAATGGCACAAAAGCATCGGGTTGATCTACCATTCATAGCGCGATGCGCGCTTTACCCCACCATATCCTGCGGCTGTTGCGGCGATGCCCCGTCTTGCCGGGAAAATCGTTGCCTTACTTGGTGTTGCGGGACGAATCCCGCTATGCTGATTTCGCTGGTTTGGGGGAGTCTGCGATGCAGCGTTTCGAATACAAGGTCGTTCCTGCGCCAAAGCGCGGAGAAAAGGCACGGGGCGTCAAGACGACCGAAGAGCGGTTCGCCTTTGCCCTGACCCAGATGATGAATGATCTGGGCCGCGATGGCTGGGACTATGTCCGCGCCGATACCTTGCCCTGTGATGAACGCGTCGGGCTGACCGGCACCAAGACAACCTATCAGAACATGCTGGTGTTCCGCCGCGTGATCGATGAAGCCGCACGCGAGCAGCCCGAACCGGTTGCCTTTGCAACGCTGCGGGCCGCGCCTGTCGCCGAAGCCGCCCCCTTGTCGCTTGGCTCGGCCCACGTGCCCTTGGGGGCAGCCCCATCGCTTGGGCCCGCCAAACACGACGTCGCGGCCGAGTGATCAGCCTGCCGCTTTCACGGCGGCGGGTAGCACCTCTTCCAGCACATCCAGGGCGGCATCGTCGCCAAGGCTGATCCGGATGCAGCGGTCCAATGGGGCCACCCCGGGCATGCGGATGAACACCCCGCGCGATACGGTTTCGCGCAGCACTGCGCGGGCAAAGTCGCCGTCGCGCCCGCAATCGACCGTCACAAAATTGGTGGCGGACGGCAGGGGTATCAGACCGTTGGCCTGCGCGATGGCGCCCACCCGCGCCCGTGCATGTATGATCCTTGCCCGCACTTGTTCCAGCCACGCCTGATCGCGCAGCGCGGCAAGCGCGCCGATCTGGCCGACGCGCCCCATCCCGAAATGATTGCGCACCTTGTCGAAGGCCCAGGCGAGCGTCGGATCGGCCAAGGCATAGCCGACCCGCGCGCCAGCCATGCCGTAGCCCTTGGAAAAGGTCCGCAGGCGGATGACCTGCGGATGGTCGGCCGCGATTTCAGGGATGCAGCCCGCAGGCGCGAGGTCGGCATAGGCCTCGTCAAGGATCAGCAGCGCATGGTCGGGCAGGTTGGCCACCATATCCTCGATCACTGCCGCCGGGTGGTGGCTGCCCATCGGGTTGTCGGGGTTGGCGAGGTAAATGAGCTTCGCCCGCGTTCCCCGCGCGGCGTTCAGCAGGGCGGCGAGGTCTTCATGATCGCCGCGATAGGGCACGCGGGTGAGGGTGCCGCCGAAACCGGTCACATGGAAATTGAAGGTGGGATAGGCCCCGAGCGAGGTGACCACGGCATCGCCGGGGGAAAGGGTCAGGCGGCAGATCAGGCCCAGAAGCCCGTCAATCCCGCCCCCCACGGCGATATGCTGGGGCGTCACCCCGTGGTGGGCGGCCAAGGCCGCCTTCAGATCATGGTTCTCGGGGTCGGCATACATCCAGACCCCCTCGACTGCCGCCTTCATCGCGGCGAGGGCGGCGGGGGAGGGGCCGAAGAGGCTTTCATTCGCGCCCAGACGCGCCCGAAAGGGGCGGCCAAGGGCGCGCTCCTGCGCCTCGGGGCCGACAAAGGGCACGGACTGGGGCAGGGTGGCGGCATGGGGGGTCAGAAAACGGCTCATCCCGCGATCTGGCCTGTTTCCCGCCGCTCTGGCAAGGGGATTTTCCGGAGGTTATGGAGGGTGTCCCTGCGTGGGACAGGGTTGGGGGGCAATGATATCAGGGGGTTGGCGGGCCGCGTTAACGAGTTGTTAGGGGTTTTCGGCGGCGGCGATGGCGGAGAGGATGTTGTCGCGGAGGGCTGAGGCCTTCGCATGGTAGCGGGCCGTATGGACGGGATCAAAGACCGTCAAGGCGGCATCGACGTTGTGCAGAGCGGCGCGAAGGTTGAGTAGCGCGTCCAAAGTAGATGGGTGATTTGCCAATCGAAAGATGGTCACCGCCAAATTGTTATTCGTCATGGCCCATTGTAAAGGATGATCCTCCTCTGTGTAGACCTGCAGAACTGCATTGTGTTCCTTGATTGCTTGCCGCAATACATCGGCCCCAAAAACTCCTTCGAGGAGATTTGCTTGATCGGTTAAGGTTACCGCAAGGCCCATTTGTGATGTTGCCCAATCCAGTGGATGATCCTGCGGGCAGCGGAACTGTAAGGCTGAACTAAATGCAGCAATGGAGCTCGCAAGCAAATCAACGGACTCTTTGTCCTTTACCAGTGCTGCCTGTTGTCGATAGGCAAAACCGAGATTGTTTTGAGTTGTAGCCCAATCCACTGGAAGTTCCTGTCGCGTGCGGACTAATAATGCGGACTCATACGCCCAGATCGCCTCTGCCAAAAGTTCAGCAGCCTCAGCTTTTTTGACCTGCGATGCCCAATCGACGAGATTGAGCGCGAGGTTGTTCATGGACCTAGCCCATTCAATCGGAAAGTCTTCTTGAATATAAACTTCAAGCGATGCCATGTTTGCATTGACCGCCCGCGCCCGCAAATCTGCCCCGTTCCTACCTTCGATCCGCTTTGCCTGCTCAGAAAGTGCTATGGCGAGGTTATTTTGTGTTGAGGCCCAATCGATTGGATTTTGTTGGAGCGTGTAAACCTGCAAGGCGTCCTCGTAGGCCTTAACTGCCTGTGCCAGCAATTCTGTCGCTGTGACACCTGCCACACGGGTCGCCTGATTTCGCAGGGCAATGCCGATGCTGTTTTGGGTTTTTGCCCAAGCGATCGGATGATCGTCGAGGGTGTTTACCTCTAGCACGGCTCGATAGGCCGTGATCGCTTTGGCCAAAAGTCCAGCACCGGCGGGGCCATCGACTCGCGCGGCCTGACCTACGAACGCTACTGCGAGGTTGTGTTGAGTCCTAGCCCAAAGCAATGGATCGTCGCCTCGGTCGATATTGGCGAGCGTGGCTTCCCAGAGGTCGATTGCGCGCTGAAAGCCAGTGCCGCCGAAGCGCTTGCCGTGGTCGGCGAGAGTTTGCGCGTAGGTTTCACGTCGAAGAAAAACCGCCTGTTCATCAATCCCGCCATAGCTTTCGGCGGCGGCTTTGTAGTGGCGGTAGGCGTCGTCGGCGCGGCCCATCAGGAGGAGGTTGGCGGCGCGGAGTTCCTTGGTTTCGGCGGCGGTTTCGGTTTCGATCTGGTCGACCTGGGCGATGAGGGATTCGACTTCGGCAAAGTCCAGTTTGTTGGCGGCATCTTGGGCTGCGGCCTTGAGGTTGTGCAGGGCGGGAATGCGGTGGTCGATGTTGGCGATCTGCGCGCGCATGGCGCGGACGGGTTCGATCTGCTCTTCCAGAAGGGCAATCAGCGCCTCGGGCTTGGCGTCGCGGGGTGGGTTGAGGCCAAAACGCGCGACGAGCGCCCGCAGTTCGCTGGCACGCAGGTTGCGCAGATCATCAAGTGACGCGGCGAGGCTGCTGTAGGTTTTCGACAGGCTGAGCAGGCCATCGGCCACGTCTTGGAGGCGGGACAGTGTTTCGCGGGCGATCTGTGGTGCGATGGCGGAGATGAAGGTTGTGTCTGCCAGCAGCATAGCAAGGCTGGGCCGCAGCCATTTCGTGAAGGCGGCGAGGGTGGCGGGGTCGCGGTGTTCGATATGGGTGAGGCGGGAAGCCATCAGCGCCACGATGGCATCAGGATCAAGGGCACAGTGCGCAATGTCGTGTGGGGCGGGAAGGGCGGCTTCGAGCATTTGCGGCAGAAGGCGGCGGCGATCTTCGGAGATGTGCAGCCCTGTCAGGTCTTTTTCAAGCTGCACAGTGATGGCGGCGATGAGGGCCTTGGCGTCTTTGGTGGACGAGCGGAAGATCGTGTTGAGCGAGAGCGTGCCGGAAACGGCGGCACCGGTCAGCGCAAGTCCGGTGGGATCGACCGCGCAAGAGGCGACCGTGACCAGCAGGTTGGCGCCGTTGCCGATCTTGTCGAGTTTGTCACCAAACATCCGCGCCCCCTGATTACAAGGCAAATTTGATGCAATTTGCGGGTGGTGGCAAGTTGCAGGTAGGGCGGGGTTAACCCCGCCCTATGGTTTTGTGGGGGGGCGGGGTGAACCCCGCCCTACGGGGGCGGCCGTGAGGGGAGGTTGGTGCGGGGGGCGCAGGCCCGGCGGGGTCAGCCCTTCATGAAGCGGCGGCGGGCTTCTTCGGCGATGGCTTGGCGCATTTCGAGGCGGGCGAGTTCGGCCATGGCCTCTTTGCGGGCGGCCTCATCTGTGAGGGTGGCGAGGTGGGCGCGTTGGGCGATGACCTGTTTTTTGAGGACGATTTCCTCGGGCAGGACACCGGCCTGGGCCATGATGCGGAACCCCACGGCATCGCCTGCGCTGACGAAGGCGTCGGCGGTGTGGTCGGGCAGGGGTTTGCCCTCACCGGGCAGGCCCTGCAGGCCGCCCTTGAGGCGGAAGAGTTGCATCTGGCGTTCGGCGAGGCGGGCGAGCCATGACATGGGGGCCTCCTGTCGGGGGTATGGTGCGCCCGGGCAGGGGAAAAGAAAAGGGGGGCTTTGCGCCCCCCTGCGGCCCTGCCGGGGGCAGGACCGCCACCCCCCGCAGGATATTTGAGGACAGAAAATGTCAGCCGATCTCGGCCAGTCGCGCGAGGGCGGCGGTGAGTTTGGCGGATTCGTCCTGACGGGCCTCGAGGTTGGCGCGGGCCTCGTCGATGACGTCTTCGGGGGCGGATTTGACGAAGTTGGGGTTGTCGAGCCGGCCCTTGAGGCCGCCGATTTCCTTGGCCAGTTTGTCGAGCGATTTCTGCAGGCGGGATTTTTCGGCGGCGATGTCGATGATGCCGTCGAGCGGGATGGCGAAGCTGGCGCCTTCGGCGGCGATGGTGATGGCGCCCTTGGGGGCGGTTGTCGCCGTGGTGAGGCTTTCAATGCGGGCGAGGCGTTTGATCAGCACCTCGTTCCGTGTCCAGGCTTCGGTGGCGGCGGGGTCCATCGTGGTGGCGAGCATGTCGAGTTTCAGGCCGACGGGGACGTGCATCTGCGCGCGGGCGGAGCGGATGTCGTCGATCAGGGTGGTGACCCATGTCATCTCGGCCATGGCGGGGGCGTCGATGAGGGATTGCGGAAGGGTGGGCCAGTCGGTGTGGACGAGGCGTTTGGAGCGGGTGCCAGTGGTGGACCAAAGCTCTTCGGTGATGAAGGGCATGAAGGGGTGGAGGAGGATCATGGATTGGTCGAGGACCCATGCCATGGTGGCGCGGGTCTCGGCGGCTTCGGGGCCGTCAAACAGGGGTTTGGCGAATTCGACGTACCAGTCGCAGACCTTGCCCCAGACGAATTTGTAAAGCGCATCGGCGGCTTGGTCGAAGCGGTAGTCGGTGAGGGCGGCGTTGACTTCCGTGAGCGTGCGAGTGGTTTCGCCGATGATCCAGCGGTTGACGGTGGCGGTGGCATGCGGCGGTTGGGTCTGGGTGATGTGCCCCTCCCACACGCCGTTCATCTCGGCAAAGCGGCAGGCGTTCCAGAGTTTGGTGCCGAAGTTGCGGTAGCCGGCGATGCGGGCGGTGTCGAGTTTCAGCACGCCGCCGAGGGAGGCCATGGCGGCGTTGGAAAAGCGCAGGGCGTCGGCGCCGTATTCGTCGATGATCTCCAACGGGTCGATGACGTTGCCGAGGGATTTCGACATCTTCTTGCCCTTGGCGTCGCGGACGAGGCCGTGCAGGTATACGGTGTGGAAGGGGATTTCGTCCACGACGGCAAGCTGCATCATCATCATTCGGGCGACCCAGAAGAAAAGGATGTCTGCCCCTGTCACGAGGACGGAGGTGGGGAAGTATTTTGCCAGTTCCGGCGTGGGTTCGGGCCAGCCGAGGGTGCCGATGGGCCAGAGGCCGGAGGAGAACCAGGTGTCGAGGACGTCGGGGTCACGGCGGAGGAAGAGAGTGACTTCAAGAAGGTCAGACTCGTCGTCATCGCCCCAAACTGCTGCAGAAACCTGCGCAGTGTTCGAACCGCCAATAATGTCAGGCGACGTCAAGCTTTTCTCGTCGGGCAATTCCGCCACAACGATCTTTCTTCCACCATAGTCTTTTGAGCGCAAGGCAACCGCCTTTTCGGCCGCACTCTCAAAAGTCGCTGCGCAGAAGGTGTTTCCAAACCGATCATACCAAACTGGGATCTGGTGCCCCCACCAAAGCTGGCGGCTGATGCACCAGGGCTCGATATTCTCCAGCCAATGGTAATAGGTTTTCTCGCCCGACTCCGGGATGATCTTGGTCTTGCCCGTGCGCACGGCTTCCAGTGCTGGTTCCACGATCTTCGCCGTATCCACGAACCACTGGTCGGTCAGCATCGGTTCGATCACCACTTTGGAGCGGTCGCCGAAGGGCTGCATGATCTTTTTGTCTTCGACAAAGGGTTCGCGGGTCAGGTGTTCGCTGCCCGTCTCGGGGTCGATTTCGGAGATGAGGGTGGAGACGCAGAGGCCGAGCGCGTTGATGTCGGCCACGACTGCTTTGCGCGCCTCGAACCGATCGAGGCCGCGGTACTTTTCGGGGACGAGGTTCAGGCTGTCGACCTCGGATTCATTGGTGGGGCTGCCTGCGGCGATTTCGCGGGCGCGGGCGACGGCTTCGGCATAGGGGGCACCGTCGGCGCGCATCTGGGCGCGCGTGTCCATCAGGCGGTAGCAGGGCAGGTTGTTGCGCTTGGCCACCTGATAGTCGTTGAAATCATGCGCGCCGGTGATTTTCACCGCGCCCGAGCCGAAGGTCGGGTCGGGGTATTCGTCACTGATGATCGGGATCAGGCGGTCGCAGAGCGGCAGGTGGACCATCTTGCCCACGATGGCGGCATAGCGCGCATCGGACGGGTGCACGGCCACGGCACCATCGCCCAGCATGGTTTCGGGCCGGGTGGTGGCGATGGAGATGTAGTCGCGCCGCTCACGCAGGGTCACGTTACCTTCTTCGTCTTTTTCAATGTATTCATAGGTTTCGCCATTGGCGAGAATGTATTTGAAGTGCCACATGTGGCCCGCGACTTCGGTATTCTCGACCTCAAGGTCAGAAATCGCGGTTTCGAAATGCGGGTCCCAGTTCACGAGGCGTTTGCCGCGATAGATCAGGCCCTTGTTGTACATATCCACGAAGACCTTGATCACGGCGTCGTGGAAATTGCCATCCTCGCCTGCGGGCGCGCCGGGGGCGCCGGACATGGTGAAGGCCTCACGGTCCCAATCGCAGGAGGCGCCAAGGCGCTGCAACTGGCCGATGATGGTGCCGCGCGATTTGACCTTTTGCTGCCAGACGCGGGCGGTGAATTTCTCGCGCCCCATGTCGCGGCGGTTGGGTTCCTGATTGAGCGCCATGTCGCGTTCGGTGACCATTTGCGTGGCGATGCCCGCATGATCTGTGCCCACCTGCCAGAGCGTGTCATGCCCCTGCATGCGGTGCCAGCGGATCAGGATATCTTGCAGGGTGTTGTTGAAGGCGTGGCCCATGTGCAGGCTGCCCGTCACGTTGGGTGGCGGGATCATGATGGAAAAGGCGGGCGCGCCGGGTTTGGCATTGGCCCCTGCCGCGCCGACCTTTTCGCTGATCCACGCAGCGGTGATGCGGGCTTCGGCCTCGGCGGGGGAGAAGGTCTTTTCCATCGGCATGGGGGCGTCCTTGGGCAGGTTGGCGGGCAGGTTCTTTGGGCGTCGCTTGGGACTTAGCGAAAGCGGCCCGAAAGGCCAAGGGGCAGGTGGCGGCGGGGGGATATTTCGCTGGATTCGATGCGGCGGCGTGCCAATGTGGGGTGGCTGTTGGCAGGGGGTTGGGATGCGGTGGCAGGGCAAGACGATACAGGGCGGGGCGGAAGTGGGGCGCTGGGTGGCGCTGATCTTTGCGGTGGTCTTTGGCTTTATCGCGGGGGTGAGCGGGCTGATCGGCTATGTCTCGGGTGGCCATGCGCGGCTGATCGCGGCGGAAGGGGTGCCGGTGACGCTGACCGTGCTGACGCTGGAGCGGCGTGAAACGGAGCGGCGCGAGGCTGGCAAGACGCTGACCAGTTATGAGTTTCACGCGACCTTTGGCTATCAGAAGGCGGATGGCACACAGGGGCTGGAGCGGATCATGATTGACCGGGCGCAGTATGAGGCGTGGCGCGAGGGGGATGAGATCGCGGCGATGCATGTGCCGTCGGCGCCGCATGTGATCGAGTTCGTGCCGGGGGAGTTGGCGGCAGAGGCGGAGGTCTCGCGCGGGTTGGCGATGGCAATGGGGGTGTTGTCGCTGCTTTGTCTTGGCTTGGCGGGGTGGTTGCAGTGGCAGGTGCGCCAAAGGGCGCACCCGCAGGGATAGTCAGAGCGGGGGCAGGCCTGACATTGCGCGCAGGAAGGCCCAGAGGGTGAGGGCAGCAAAGCCTGCGGCGGCGGCCCAGACGGCGGGGGTTTGCCACGAGGCGGGCAGGGCAAGGGCGGCAAGGCCTGCCAATGGCACGGCGTGCAGGGCATGGGTGGCGAGGAAGTGCGGGGCGCGCAGATCGCCCACCTCTCTCGACCAGCCCATGATCGGCAGTGTGGCCCCGGTGATGGGGGTGCCCACATGGTGCGACAGCGCATTTGCCATGGTGCCGGCGACGGGGACGGTCAGCACAAAGGTCAGGATCAGGCCAAGCGCGATGGAAAGCTGCAGGGCGGCTGGCAGGCCGGTGGCCGCATTGCGCCAGATGCCGATGCCCATGACCAGCGCGGCCGAGGTCAGCGTGACGGCGGCGATGCCCATGGCGCCGTAGATGGCGTTCCACAAGGGCGAGGTGATGTTGAAGTGCGAGCGCACGCCTAGGGCGGCGGCGCCGTCGATCCAGATCAGTTCGAGCACGATGCAGGTCATGACGACGCCGAGGTAGATGCTCCACCCGCGCGAGGTGACCCATGTGTCGGGCAGCCAGCGGGCGAAGTAGGCGAGTGTCAAAAGGTAGATGGCAAGGGCTGCGTGGAACTTCAGCGGTTTGAGCCAGACAGCCTCATCCGAGACGATGCGCGTGTCCAGCAGATGCGCGGCAAGGATCGGCAGCGCGGCAAGCGCGATGAGGACGGTCAGCGCGAGGAGGGCAGAGGCGTTGGGCCAAGTGCGGAAGAGGCTGAGGGGCATGGTCAGCTGAGCGAGGGGGGCGGCGGTCATGGCAATACCTTTCCGGAAAGGGTGAGGCGGAGGATGGCAAAAGCGATCAGCCCGGCAGGGCCGAACAGAAACGTGAGGGCAAGGCAGGGCAGGATGAACAGGTGGTTGATGCCTTCGGCCTGCGCGGTGCGGGCGATCCACGCGCCGACGAACAGATCAAAGGCGAGGTAGTGGACCCAGCCCGCAAGTGCCACGGGCGCTTGGGTGAACAGGCGCTGCACATCGGCAAGGCTGCCAAAGCCGCCTTCGGCCTGTGCCCAATGCACAAGGATCAGCCCGGAATAGAGCAGCGACAGCACCAGCGGGATCGCCATGGCCACCCCCTGTACGAGGCGCGGGGCAAAAGGATTCAGGGCAAGGGCCAGCCAGCCCAGCAGGGCAAGGGGAGAGGACAGTTGAAATAGACTTTCAGGTGTGGGAACAGACATGAGAAATGACCTATCTTGCCAGTGTAAAGATAAGATTGCAGGCCCCTTGCGCGCTGTCAACGGAAATCTTTACAGTGGAAAGATGATCGGATAGGCAAGCGATATGACCGAACGCCCTTATCACCACGGTGACCTGCACGCGGCCCTTTTGCTGGCGGCCGAGGCCGAGCTTGCCGAAAAGGGCATCGAGGGATTTTCGCTGCGATCGGTCGCCAAGCGGGCCGGGGTCAGCCATGCCGCCCCCGCGCACCACTTTGGCGATGCGGCCGGGTTGCTGACAGCGCTTGCCGCCGAGGGGTTTCGCCGCTTTTTGGCCGCGCAAGCCGCGCGCGAGGCGGTGGCGGCAAAAACGCCCGCGGCGCAGATGATTGCGGCAGGCTTGGGCTATGTCGATTTCGCGCTGGCGCGTCCGGCGCTGTTCCGGCTGATCTTTTCGTCGGACAAGCCGAACTTCGGCGACCCTGCGCTGCTGGAGGCGGCAGATGCGGCCTATGCCCATCTGGTGACGCAGGTGCATGCCATGGGCGGAACTGATGCCGACGTCGCCCCGGTCTGGGCGATGGCGCATGGTCTGGCCGACCTGCTGGCGGCGGGGCGGTTGCAGTCGATGCACGGGCTGACACTGGCCGAACGGGATGCCGCCATTGCGGCGATGCTTGCCCGCAGTTTTGGCGGGCGGGCCCTATGAGCCTGCAGGCCGCCGTCGACCGATTGGTGGGCGGGGCCTATCACACCGGGGCAGCGGTGGCCGTGCTGGACCGGCATGGCATGCGCGTGGCTGCAGCGGGCGATCTGACCGGCGAGACTCCGTGCTATTTCGCATCTGCCACCAAACTGCCGGTAACGGTGATTCTGCGCCAGCTGGCAGAGGAAGGGCGGCTGTCGCTGGATCAGCCGTTTCGTGACCTGTTGCCCGGCCCTGCCACGGCGCGGCTTTTGGTGACAGGTGGGCGCGATGCCACCGGCGAGATCACGCTGCGGCATCTGCTGCAGCATGTGTCGGGGTTACCCGACTATTTCAACTCGGCCAGACCACGCGCCGGCCTGATGGGCCAACTGCTGCGCGGCGCGGACAGGGGCTGGCAGTTTGCCGATGCGATGGAGATGGCCCGCGCGATGGCGCCCGTCGGCCAACCGGGGCAGATGCGGCGCGCGTTCTATGCCGACACCAACTTTCAGATTCTGGGGCAGGTGATCGAAGCGGTGGACAAGGCCCCCTTGGCGCAGGTGATGCAGGCGCGGCTGTTTGCGCCGCTGGGGCTGCAGCAGACGTGGCTTTGTCATGATGCCAGTGACACCCGGCCTGCGACGCTGCGCTATCGCCGCGCGGCGCTGCCTATTCCGCAGGCCATGGCGTCGTTTCAGGCCGATGGCGGGCTGGTGACATCGGTGCGCGACGGGGTCGCCCTTGTGCAGGCGATCTTTGCGGGGCGGTTCTGCGATGCGGCAACCCTGATCGAAGCGCCGTTCCGGCCTGTGTTCTTTCCGCTGCATTATGGCACGGGCATCATGCGGTTTGCGTTGCCCCGGTGGATGACCGGGTTTCGCCGGGTGCCCGCGTTCTATGGCCATTCTGGCCATTCGGGGGCAGCGCTGTTTCATGCGCCGGACCTTGGGCTGTCGGTTGCCGCCACGGTCAATCAGATTGACCGCCCCGGTACCGTGTTTCGGCTGATGCTGCGGGCGCTGGCGGCCTGATCCTGTAACCGGGTCGCCGACCGGGCCGTCAGCTTTCCACAACGATGGGCTGGAAGCCGCCATAGACAAGGCGCTTGCCGTCAAAGGGGAACTCCATCGTCGACATTTCGGGGTCTGCCATCATCGCCGCATAGCAGGCGTCGCGGGTGGCCTTGTCCGGCCAGATCATCCAGGCAAAGACGACGGTTTCATCGGCGCGCAGATCGACCGCGCGCAGAAAATCGGTCTGCGTGCCGGGGGCCACATCATCGGCCCAGCCGATGACCAAAGATTGCGCCCCCTTGGCGCGGAAGGCGGGCCACCACGTCGTTTCGTGCGCGCGGTAGATCTCCTTGTTGGCGGTGGGGACGGGGATGAGGAAGCCGTCGATATACATCGCATGCGCCTTTCAGGGTCTGGGCGGGCAACCCCCGCCGGGCAGAATGAGGGCCGCGCCCGTTAAACCGCGCGGTCGATTTTTGTCGACAAGTGTATCAGGCTTTCGGAGGAACGGACCCCCGTCATGGCACCGATCTGGTCCAGCACCTGATCCAGCACCTGCGTGTTCGGGCAGGCGATCTGAAGCAGCAGATCGACGCGGCCCGAGGTGGTAAAAACCCGCTCAACCTCGGCAATCGACTTCAGGCGCGTCAGCACGCCAGCCTGTGCGCGCGGCTCGATTGTCAGCAGGACCGAGGCCCGCAAACGATTCGGTTGCGCCCCTTCGCCCAACCGCAGGGTGTAGCCCGCGATGGTGCCCGAGGTTTCCAGACGTTCCAGCCGGGCCTGAATGGTCGAGCGCGCAACCTTTAGTCGGCGTGCCAAAGTCGCCACCGACATACGGGCGTCAGCCCCCAGCAGGCCCAGAATGTTGCGATCGAGTTCATCCATGCATTTTGACCGATGTTTTCGTCATTATAACGATGTTTCGCTACATTTATACAGTTTTGTTCGGTGAGATTGTGCCCCATATCGCGCATCCTACGTTGCAGGAAAAGGGCGGTTCATACGCACCTGGCCTGGTTTTAAATAACCACGCTGGTGCCCGGCCCCGTTCGTTGCAACGGTCAAGGGCTATGCGTCTTGTTGGCAGGAAGGGAAACGCCGATGGGACTTTCTAAGACAATCTGGACCAATCCAACCGAATTTTTGCGCGTGCAGCAGCCCGAGACTCCGGTGCTGTTTTTCGCGCCGACCGTACTGCAGGCGGCGGCGCGTCGGTTCATCGACTCTTTCCCCGGCATGGTGACCTATGCCGTCAAGTCGAACCCGCTGGAAGAAGTGGTGGACAACCTGTCGGCGGCTGGCGTGCGCGGCTATGATTGTGCATCGCCGTTCGAAATCGACCTGATCCGCCGTCTGGCCCCCGATGCGGCCATCCACTACAACAACCCGGTGCGCGCGCGCCACGAGATTGCCTATGCGGTCGAGCGTGGGGTGAAATCCTACTCCGTTGATTCCAAATCGGAACTGGCCAAGCTGGTCGAGATGGTGCCGGCGGAAGGCGTCGAAATTTCGGTTCGCTTCAAGCTGCCGGTGGCGGGTGCGGCCTATAACTTTGGTGCCAAGTTCGGCGCGACGGCTGAACTGGCGGTCGAATTGCTGAAGACCGTTGCCGAAGCCGGGTTCATTCCGTCGATCACGTTCCACCCGGGCACGCAGTGCACCGATCCGGCAGCGTGGGAGACCTATATCCTGACGGCGGCCGATATTGCCCGCGATGCCGGGGTGACGATTGCCCGGCTGAACGTCGGCGGCGGATTCCCGAACCATCGTTTGCATGGCGTCGTGCCGCAGATCGAGGAAACCTTTGCACTGATCGACCGGGTGGCCACGCAGGCCTTTGGCGCCGACCGCCCGCTTCTGGTATGCGAGCCGGGCCGCGCGCTGTGCGGCGACGGGTTCACGCTGGCCGCACGGGTCAAGGCGGTGCGCGACGACATGCATGTGTTCCTGAACGACGGTGTCTATGGCGCGCTGACCGAACTGCCGCTGATCGGCGTGATCGACCGGATTGAGGTGCTGTCGCCCGAGGGTCACAAGCGCACCGGCGATGTGCTGCCGCGCATCGTCTTTGGCCCGACCTGCGATTCGGTGGACCGTCTGCCGGGCGAGATTCCGCTGCCCGACGACATTGCCGAGGGCGACTTTGTGGTGGTGCACGGCATGGGCGCCTATTCGACCGTGACCAACACCCGCTTCAACGGCTTTGGCGAGTTGGGCATGGCGACGGTGCTGAGCCTGAAGATCTGACACCCCGTTCCCAAGACGGTGAAAGGCCCTGCGCGCTGCGTGGGGCCTTTGCTTTTGCGGGTGCGGTCGGTGCGGTCAGGCGAAGCCGTAGGCGCCCCACAGATCGAACTGCCGGGCCGCGTCGAAGGTGAAGTCGTCGGGCAGAGAGTCTCTTGACCATGTGCCGTCGGGCTGAAGGGTTTCAATCATGCCACCGTAGATATAGGTCAGATCGACCAGCTCATCCCCGTCCAGATCAAAACCCACATAACCGTCCGTGGCGGTGCGCAGATCGATGATGCCGTCGTCGTCGGTATCAACCTCGGTGATGGTGGCTGTCAGAACGAAAGTGTCATAAAGCCCGTCATCATCGGAATCGACCGCATCACGGCTGTAGCCGGTGATCCATGCGTCGGCGGTGCCATCGAAATTGTCGTCGAACTGGCGTGACCACGCCGTGGAATGGACTGTCCTCAGGCCGGCGCTGCTGGTTAGTTCCATCACGGACAGGCTGCCGGTATACCATTCGTCGATCACGCCATCATCGTTGCGGTCGAGGATTCCGGTTGCGGGCTCATACGCCGTTTCCAGATCGAAAGAGCCGTCTTGATCCAGATCGATCAGCAGGTCGCCGGGATAGGTCCAGATGGAACCTGCATTGCCATCTTCCGCCTCCCAGAAACTTTCCACCGTGCCGATGCTGCGCAAGAGTGCGTTGATCACACCGTCATCGTCACTGTCGTCAATGATGTCGCCGTTTTCGTTGGTCGTCTGCATGGGGATTGCCTGTTTGCTGGATGATGCAGATCAAGGCCGGATGCCTGTTTTGCCAAAAGGTTAGTCGCGTCTTGATCATGGCACGGGTTCAGCGGGACGCTATGCCCGATGCCATGCCGCCACCGCGGCGGGTCAGAATGGCCCGTAAGCTTCAAAAACCGAACGGATGTAGTCAGGGTCTATGCTGTAGTCATCCGCAGACGGTTCAAAGACGTCGCGCCACGTGCCATCTGCTTGCAACTCTTCGCTTCTGGCATGGTAGATGAACAGCAACTCGATGCTGCCATCACCATCCTGATCAAAGCCGATGAAGCTGATGCCGGTATCACGTTGGTCTGCCACGCCATCCAGATCGGTGTCCTGGAGCGTTTGGTTGGGCGAGATCACGAAGGTGTCGTAGTTGCCGTCGTCATCATTATCGACGGCATCGTAGCCAGTTCCGATGAACCACGTGTCCGGCTCTTGCCCAGCATTGCGGGCGATGCCTTCCGTCGAGGGGTCTTGATGGACCAGCACAATATTGCCGTTCGAAAGATCATAGACACGCTCGCCACCTTCGAACCATGTGTTCGCCAACAGCGTCGTGTCAGAGGTGCGTGTCATCTGATAGCCGAAATCCACAAAGACCGACGACAGTGAATCTTCGCCCGCCAGAACGAAGCGGTATTCGCCGAGGTCGGCCACAGTTTCCATCACGATGAAGCCAACCAGATCGATCGGCGTTTCGGTGTAGCTGCCGGGGATCCAGATGGTTTCGAACACCCCGTCGCCATCGGCATCGTCCAGGACGGCACCATCGTCACGAAAGAGTTGGGCCAAAATCACCACTCCCTATGTGCCACGGGCATCCCGCCCCGTTGCAAAAGCCACCAAATCCATCAGCCAGACGCCGATTCTTGCCTGAAAGCAAAACCCTGACAGGGGCTTGCAGGGCAAAATCGCGCCTGTTCGTCACAAAATCACCCTGATGATAGCATGAAATGCGGTTTCCGTCTGCCACCACGATGACGCGAGCCAAAGGGTGACTGGACAGCGCGGCAGGCCACTCTAGTCTCGGGCGCAGAAGCGTGCAGGAGGATGCGGGATGAAGTTCGGGATGTCTGGCGGGCGGATGGAAGATATCCGGTTTCTGACCGGCATGGGGCGTTATGTCGATGACATTGCCCCGCCCGGCGCACTGCATGCGGTGTTCCTGCGGTCGATGCAGGCGCACGGGGCCATTACCCGGCTGGATTGTGCGGCGGCGCGTGAAATGCCGGGCGTGCATATGGTGCTGACGGCGGATGATCTGCGCGGCATGGGTGTGACGATTGGCATGAAGGGTGCGCGGCTGACCAACTGGGATGGCACGCCGGGGGCCGGGCCGGAACGCCCGGTGCTGGCCGATGGCGTGGTGCGGTTTGTGGGCGAGGCCGTGGCGATGATCGTGGCCGATACGGTGGCTGCGGCAAAGGATGCGGCCGAGGCCATTGTGTTCGACGTGGACGAACGGCCTGCCACACTGGACCTTTCGGCGGATGGCGCGCCCATTCATCCCGGTGCGGCCAACACCTTTGCCTATGACTGGCGGGTGGGCGATGACATGGCGGTCGAGGCGGCATTGGCCGCATCACGCCACCGCATCACGCTGCAGGTGCTGCACAACCGGATCATCGTGAATGCGATGGAGCCGCGCGGCGCATGGGCCGATTGGCAGGAGGGGCGGCTGCATCTGTCGGTGAACGGGCAGGGCGTCTGGGGGCAGCGCAACGAATTGGCGCGGATGCTGGGTCTGCCCCGCGATGCGGTGCGGGTGACCAACCCCGATGTGGGGGGCGGCTTTGGCATGAAGGCGATGACCTATCCCGAATATGTGCCGGTTGCCGCGGCCGCCCGTGCGCTGGGCCGTCCCGTGCGGTGGATGAGCGAGCGGACCGAGGCCATGCTATCGGACAATGCCGGGCGCGATCTGGTGGCAAAGGCCGAGATCGGTTTCGACGAAAATCTGAAGATTACTGCATACCATGTTAATCTCGTTTCCAATCTTGGCGCCTATAACTCGCAGTTCGGGCAACCGATTCAGTCGGAGTTGTTTTCCAAGGTGTTGACGGGAATCTACGATATCGAAGTGGCGGCGATGCGTGCAGTGGGGGTTTATACCAACACCACGCCCGTCGATGCCTATCGTGGCGCGGGGCGGCCCGAGGCCATTCTGACGCTTGAGCGGGTGATGGATGAGGCGGCGCGGGTGCTGGGGGCGGACCCGTTTGATCTGCGCACCCGCAACGCCATCCGCCGTTTTCCCTATCGCACCGTGGCGGATGAATTGATTGACGTAGGCGATTTCCCGCGTGTGATTGCCCGCGCCAAGGATGATGCCGATGTGGCGGGCTTTGCCGCGCGCAAGGCGGCGTCGGCGGCCAAGGGTCTGCTGCGCGGCATGGGGGTTGCGACCTATATCGAATGCATTCTGGGTGATGCAACCGAAACGGCGCGGCTGACGCTGGATGCCGATGGCGGGGCGACACTGTACGTTGGCACGCAATCGAACGGGCAAGGGCATGAGACGGTCTATGCCCGCATGGTGGCGGCGCAGACCGGGTTGCCGCCCGACATGGTGCGCATCGTGCAGGGTGATTCCGATGCGATCCCGATGGGCGGCGGCACAGGCGGGTCACGGTCGGTGACGGTGCAGGGCACAGCGACCAAGGCGACAGTCGAGGCGGTGATTGCCGGGTTCTCCGGGTTCTTGCAGGGCGAATGGGGGCAGGACGGTGTGGCCTTTGACGGGCTGGCCTTTGGCGCGCCGGGCACCAACTTGCGCCTGACCTTGGCCGAGGCGGCGGAACTGGCGCGGCAAAAGGGGCGGGCTGATCTGCTGGACACCTCGCGCAAGATCACGCTGGAGGGGCGCAGCTTTCCCAATGGCACCCATATCGCCGAGGTGGAAATTGACCCCGACACCGGCGCGCTGGTGATGGACCGCTATACGGTGGTCGATGATTTTGGCACGTTGATTGCACCGGAACTGGCGATTGGTCAGGTGCATGGCGGCATTGCACAGGGCTTTGGTCAGGCGGTGACCGAAGGGGCGGTCTATGATGCGCAAGGACAACTGCTTACGGCGAGTTTCATGGATTACGCCATGCCGCGCGCGGATGATCTGCCGATGATCCGCTTTGCCAGTGAACCCGTGCCGTCGATCATGAACCCGCTTGGCATGAAGGGCTGTGGCGAGGCGGGCACCGTTGGGGCGCTGGGCGCGATTTCCAACGCGGTGCGTGATGCGCTGGCCCCGGCGGGCGTGGCGCATGTAGACATGCCGTTTACGCCCGCGCGAATCTGGCATTGGTTGCAGGACGCAAAGGGGGCACGCCACGACGCTGCTTAAACGCCTTGGCCACTGGTTCCGCCGCCATCCGGTGGTGGAAACCGACGGGGCGCAACCGCCCTTCGGTGCGGCGGGTGTGCAGCGTGGGGCGGTGGATCATGTCATCATTCTGGATGGCACGATGTCCACGATGGAACCGGGGCGCGAAACCAATGCGGGGCTGGCGTTCCTGCTGTTGTGCGAACAGGTGCCGGGCGCGCGGCGGCGGGTGTATTATGAGCCGGGCCTGCAATGGGAAGGCTGGCGGCATTGCATGGATGTGGTGCAGGGGCGCGGCATCAACCGCCAGATCCGCCGGGCCTATGGCTGGCTGGCCAGCCACTACCGCGAGGGCGACCGCATTTACCTTTTGGGCTATTCGCGCGGGGCCTTTGCGGTGCGGTCACTGGCAGGGGTGATTGACCGGATCGGGCTGTTGCGGCACGACTTCGCCACGGAACGCAATGTGACGATGGCCTACCGGCATTATCGCGCGGGGCCGGATACTCGCGCGGCGCGGGCGTTTTCCTATGCGCATTGCCACATTGAATCGCCGGTGCAGATGGTGGGCGTGTGGGACACGGTCAAGGCGCTGGGCCTGCGGATTCCCTTGCTGTGGATGCTGACGGACAAGGCGCATTCGTTCCACAACCACCACCTTGGGCCCAGCATTCGCCACGGCTTTCACGCGCTGGCGATGAATGAAACCCGGCGCGCGTTTGAGCCGGTGCTGTGGGATTGCCCGCCGGGATGGGAAGGGAATGTGGAACAGGTGTGGTTCCGGGGCGCGCATGGCGATGTGGGCGGCCAGATCGGCGATTTCCGGGCGGCGCGAACCTTGGCCAATATCCCGTTGGTCTGGATGCTGGAGCGGGTGGAAACCTGCGGGCTGACCCTGCCCGCCGATTGGCGCGCACGGTTTCCCTGTGATCCGATGGCGCCGATGGTGGGCACGTGGCGCAGTTGGGGCAAGGCCTTTCTGCTGCGCAAGCGGCGGCGCATCGGGCGGGATGGGTCCGAACGGCTGCATCCAACAGTGCCGCAGGTTCCGGCCAAGGCAACGTGGCGCGACCGGATTGTCGCGCTGGGGCGGGCGGCAAAGCCCGCAGAGTGACGGTTTTGGGCTTTCGCCGGGGCGGCAGGCCGCTAGATTGGCGAAAACTGCCGGAGGGTCCGATGCGCAATGTCACTGTCGCTGCCACGCAATTTACCTGCTCGTGGGATTTGCCGCGCAACATCGAGGCGGCCGAACGGGTGATCCGCGCCGCCGCTGCAAAGGGCGCGCAGGTCATTCTGGTGCAGGAATTGTTCGCCGCACCCTATTTCTGCATCACGCAGCGCGCACAGTATTTCGACCTTGCGCAACCGGCCGAGGGGCACCCGGTGATTGCGCGGTTTCAGGATCTGGCGCTGGAATTGGGCGTGGTGTTGCCCTGTTCGTTCTTTGAACGCGCGGGGCAGGCGCATTTCAACAGCGTGGCGATGATTGATGCCGATGGCCGGATGCTGGGGATTTACCGCAAAAGCCACATCCCGCAGGGGCCGGGGTATGAGGAGAAATACTATTTCTCGCCCGGCGATACCGGGTTTCGGGTTTGGGACACCGCTTTTGGCCGCATCGGCCTTGGCATCTGTTGGGACCAGTGGTTCCCCGAGGCCGCGCGGTCAATGGCGCTCATGGGGGCTGAGATGCTGCTCTATCCGACCGCGATCGGATCTGAACCGCCTGCGCCCGGCTATGACAGCCAGCCGCATTGGGAAATGGTGATGCGCGGCCATGCGGCGGCCAACATCATGCCGGTGATCGCGTCGAACCGGATCGGGCGCGAGGTGGCGCCCGAAGGGGTGGATGTCACCTTCTATGGCTCATCCTTTGTGTCGGACCATACCGGCCAGCTTTTGACGAAGGCCGGGCGCAGCGACGAAGAGGTGCTGACGGCCACGATTGACCTAGATGCCGTGGCCGCCCTACGCGGGTCATGGGGTCTGTTCCGTGACCGCCGCCCCGCGCTTTATGGGGCGGTGGCGACGCTGGACGGGCGGGCCTGACCTCAGGCCTTGGCGGGGATGCCGAGTTCGTCGGCCATCTGGTGGTTGCGGTCGCGGTGGCCGGCCTCGTCGGCGCGCACAACGCGGACCACGTCAATCAGCCGCGACCCTTCGGGCAGGTGCCAGTAGTCCAGCGCGATCTTGGGGGCGAGCACGTTTTCGACGCGGCCTTCCTCGATTTCGGCCAGATAGTGGGTGTAGCTGACAACGGCTTCCTCCTCCAGATATCCCACGATGCGGTGCGCCGTGCGCGGGGCCAGAAGGTAGAGGAAGAAGTAGAGGTTATAGAAAATGGCCTGCCCGAACATGATGATCAACCGTTCCAGCCGCGTGGGTTGCGCGATCTGGATGAAGGTCATCAGGTGCATCCGCTCATTCTCGGCCTCGTCCAGCAACTCGCGGATCCAGCCCTGATCATCCCGGATCTGGCGCAAAGCCTTGAGGTGCTGCAGCAACCCCCCCACCATGCCGGGCACGGCGGCGACGGTTTCCAGCACAACAGCGCGATGGCCATAGCGTTTGGAAAAGAAGGCATCGGCAAAGAAACGCATGAATTTGACGACGCGAAAAGCGATCCGGTCGCTCAGGGTTTGCGGGGCGTGGTGGGCGGACAGGTCCGGCCCGATCAGCGAGTCCTTCATGGCGTTTCTCTTTGGTTACAACGATGTTTTCACACCGCATCATGTAGGAGGCGTGGGGCCTGATTTCGCCCCGTATAAACTGCGACACACGCGCGCAGCCCGGGCGCAGTGTGGCGCGCGCGCGCGGGCATAGAAAAACGAAGGGCCGCAGTAATCTGCGGCCCTTGTTGCACTGACGGAATTCTGCGCGCTCAGCGGTGGCGCACATCCACATAATCGCGGGGCTTTTCGCCGACATAAAGCTGGCGCGGGCGGCCGATCTTCTGGTTCTTTTCGCCGATCATTTCCTTCCACTGCGAAATCCAGCCGACGGTGCGCGACAGCGCAAAGATCGGGGTGAACATCGAGGTGGGGAAGCCCATCGCCTCAAGGATGATGCCGGAATAGAAGTCGACGTTGGGGTAGAGCTTTTTGGAGACGAAATACTCATCCTCAAGCGCGATACGCTCCAGTTCCTTGGCGACCTGCAACAGCGGGTTGTTCTCGACGCCCAGAAGGCCCAGCACCTCATCGGCGGATTCCTTCATGACCTTGGCGCGGGGGTCAAAGTTCTTGTAGACGCGGTGGCCAAAGCCCATCAGGCGGAAGCCTGAGGTCTTGTCCTTGGCCTTGGCCACGTATTCCGGAATGCGGTCAACGGTGCCGATTTCGCGCAGCATCTCAAGGCAGGCCTGGTTCGCGCCGCCGTGCGCGGGGCCCCAAAGGCAGGCGATGCCCGCCGCCACGCAGGCGAACGGGTTGGCACCCGATGAGCCCGCAAGACGCACCGTGCTGGTGGAGGCGTTCTGCTCATGGTCGGCGTGCAGCATCATGATGCGGTCCAGCGCCTTTTCCAGCACCGGATTGACCACGTAATCCTCGGCCGGAACCGAGAAGCACATGTGCAGGAAGTTGCCCGCGTAGCTGAGCGAATTCTTGGGGTACACGAAGGGCTGGCCCACCGAATACTTGTAGGCCATCGCGGCGATGGTCGGCAGCTTAGCGATCATGCGGATCGCGGCCACTTCGCGCTGCCACGGATCGTTGATGTCAAGGCTGTCGTGATAGAAGGCCGACATGGCGCCGACCACGCCCACCATGGTGGCCATTGGGTGGCTGTCACGGCGGAAGCCACGGAAGAAATAGTGCATCTGTTCATGCACCATGGTGTGGCGGGTCACGCGGAATTCGAAATCGGCCAGTTGTGCGGCGGTCGGCAGTTCCGCGTAAAGCAGCAGATAGCAGACCTCAAGGAAATGCGAATTATTGGCAAGCTGGTCAATGGGATAGCCGCGGTGCAAGAGTTCCCCCTTGTCGCCGTCGATATAGGTGATGGCGCTTTCGCAAGACGCGGTCGAGGTGAAGCCCGGATCAAAGGTGAAGACATCCGCCTCGGCGTAAAGCTTGCGGATGTCGATCACATCGGGGCCAAGCACCGGGCTGAGCACGGGCAGGTCGTAAGACTTGCCATCCAACGAAAGTGTCGCGGTTCTTGTCTGTTCGGCCATCTCTCACATCCCTCGCTTTGTGGCCCGATCAGGGCCTTGTTTTGCGGACCGAACCCGGCTGGCAGCACCGGGAAGCGGCGTAAGCCTTGGCAGCGGCAAGGGGACGGAGCGTTCAGGCCGCCGCGTCGTTCAGCCGCGCAATCGTTTCGTCCTGACCAATGACAAGCATCATGTCATAGACGCTGGGTGTTGCGGTACGTCCGGCCAGTGCCGACCGTAAGGGTGCCGCAAGTTTTCCGAATCCGATACCGTGCGCTGCGGCGACATCATTGAGAATGGCCTCCAACGCGTCTTTCGTCCAGTTAGCAGTTTGCAGGCGCGGCGTCAATTCTTTCAGTATACCACGGGATACCGTATCGAGCGCCTTTGCCGCCGCCTCATCCGCCGCAACGGGCCGCGAAATCAGCGCGAAGTGTGCCTTTTCAATGAGTTCGGGGAAGGTCTTTGCCCTGTCCTTGACGCAATACATGGCGCGCAACAGCAGGTCATGCTGTCCTTTCGTCAGGGCGGGCTGACCAGAGGCTGTCAGATAGCCCTGAACTTCATGCAGCAGTGCAGCATCATCGGTGCGGGCAATGTGCCAGCCGCTGGTCGACTCCAGCTTCTTGAAATCCAGCCGCGCCGGGCTGCGACCGATTCCCTCCAGCCCGAACATGGCCATGGCCTGTTCACTGGTGAACAACTCATCATCGCCATGTGCCCAGCCAAGGCGGGTCAGGTAATTGCGCATGCCAGCCGCCGGAAAGCCCTGCGCCTGATAGTCGCCCACGGCTGTCGCCCCGTGGCGTTTGGAGAGTTTCTTGCCATCAGGGCCATGGATCAGCGGGATATGTGCCCAAACCGGAATGTCCCAGCCCATGGCCTGATAAACCATCGTCTGGCGTGCGGCATTGTTCAGGTGGTCATCGCCGCGGATGACGTGGGTCACGCCCATATCGTGGTCATCAACCACGACGGCCAGCATGTAGGTGGGGGTGCCATCCGAGCGAAGTACAATCATGTCGTCCAGTTGATCGTTCCTGAATGTAACGATTCCCTGAACGGCATCATTTATAATCGTTTCCCCCGTGCGCGGGGCCTTCATGCGGATGGCAAAGGGCGCATCGGGGTGGGTGGCGGGGTCGGCGTCGCGCCATGGGCTGAGAAAGACCGCATAGCTTGCCCCCTTCGCCTCTTGGTCGGCGCGGAAGGCGGCGATTTCCTCGGCGGTGGAAAAGCATTTGTAGGCTGTGCCGCGCGCCAGCATCTGATGCGCCACTTCGGCGTGGCGGTCCTTGCGGTCAAACTGGCTGACAGCCTCGCCATCCCAATCCAGACCCAGCCATGTCAGACCTTGGAGGATGGCCGCCGTCGCCTCGGGCGTCGAACGGTCGCGGTCGGTATCCTCGATGCGCAAGAGGAACTTGCCGCCACGCCCGCGCGCGAACAGCCAGTTGAACAGCGCCGTGCGCGCGCCGCCGATGTGCAGATAACCGGTGGGCGAAGGGGCAAAGCGGGTGACGATCTGGGACATCGGGCAGATTAACCTTTCGGAAACCATGACGGCGGTAGGCTTGCGGCGGTTCTAGGACGGGATGGGGCAACACACAAGGTGGCGGTCCAGACGCAGATGCTGATCGGGCGGCTGACCCGGCCCATGGTGTCACTGCAAGGGGCAGGTGCGGCGCTGTTTCCTTGGGTGCCGCTGTTGATCGGCTGCGGGGTTGGCGGGTGGTTCGCCTTGCCGACAGAGCCGGGTCTGCCGCTTTATGCGGTGGCCGTTGCGCTGCTGGCGCTGGCCGTCGCGCTGCGGCTGTGGGCCCCCGAGGTGTTCCATGCGCCCGCCATTGCCGTGCTTTGCGTGGCAGCGGGGGTGCTGGCCTGCGGCGTGCGGGTACAGATGGTGCAGGCCCCGATGCTGGACTTTCGCTATTACGGGCCAGTGACGGGCCGCGTGGTGGGGATTGACCGCAGCCAGACCGACGCCCTGCGCATCACGCTGGATCAGGTCTGGCTGGACCGGGTGCGTGACCCGCCGGAACGGGTGCGGGTGGCGCTTCGCAGCAAGACACCGGGGCACGCGCCCTTGCCGGGGCAGATCGTCATGGTCACCGCGCATCTGGCCGCGCCCGAAGGCCCGGTGGAACCGGGGGCGTTTGACTTTCGCCGGATGGCGTTCTTTGACCGGCTGGGGGCCGTGGGCTATACCACCGCGCCGGTGATGCTTTGGGAACCGACTGCCCCCGGTGCCCGGCCTGTGGATCGCTTGCGCAGCTATCTGGCCGCCGAGATGCGGGCCGCGATGCCCGGACAGGACGGGGCCTTTGCGGCGGGGGCCATGACGGGCGACAGGTCTGGCATTACCGCCGATACGGTGCAGGCCTTGCGCGATTCCTCGCTGGCGCATCTGCTGGCGATTTCGGGGATGAACCTTGCCTTCCTGATCGCCTTTATCTTTGGGCTGATCCGCTATGGCCTTGCGCTGGTGCCGCCCGTGGCCTTGCGGGTGAACACCAAGAAGGTGGCGGCGGCGGTGTCACTGGCGGTTGCGGCGTTTTATCTTTTGCTGTCGGGCGCGAATGTGGCGACGGAACGCGCCTTTATCATGGTGTCGGTCATGCTGGGGGCGGTGCTTCTGGACCGCCGGGCGCTGACCCTGCGGTCGGTCGCGGTGGCGGGCACGATTTTGCTGCTGTGGAAGCCAGAAAGCCTGTTGGACCCCGGGTTCCAGATGTCGTTCGCGGCCACCGTGGCGCTGATCGTGGGGTTCCAGGCGGTGGACCGGCAGGTGATGCGGGGGCGGTTGTCACCGTGGATGCTGCCGGTGTTCACGCTGGTGCTGTCGTCGCTGATCGGCGGCTTTGCCACGGCCCCCTTTGCGGCGGCGCATTTCAACCGCTTTACCGATTATGGGTTGCTGGCCAACCTGATGACCGTGCCAGTGATGGGCGCGGTGGTCATGCCCGCCGGGGCGATGGCGGCGCTGCTCGCCCCTTTTGGCCTTGCCGCCCTGCCGCTGTGGCTGATGGAGATGGGGTCGGCGTGGATCTTGTTCGTGGCGCATTGGATTGCGGGGCTGGAGGGCGCGGTGACGGCGATTGCAGCCCCCGGTCCGGTGGTCCTGCCTCTTATTGCTGCGGCAGGGGCTTGGCTGACACTGGGCCGGGGGGCGTGGCGTTGGGGTGCTTTGGCCCCGGCGCTGTTGGCCGTGCTACTGTGGGGGGCCACGGCGCGGCCGGTCGTGCTGGTGTCGGATGACGGAGCGCTGGTCGGCGTCATGGGGCCAGAGGGGCGTGCCCTGTCGGCAGGGCGGGGGGCCGGGTTTGCCGCACAGAACTGGCTGGAAAATGACGGCGATCTGGCCCCGCAGACCGAGGCTGCCAGCCGCCCCGGATTTGAGGGTGTGGAAGGGGAGAAGCGTTTCACCGTGGCGGGTGTCACCGGGGTCGCGCTGAAGGGCAAGGGTGCCGCCGCGCGGGTGGCTGCGGCCTGTGCGGTGGCCGAAGTGGTGGTGGTATCGGTGCCGGTGCCCGACCCGCCGCCGGGGTGCCGCGTGCTGGATGAGGCGTTGCTGGCCCGCACCGGCACGCTGGCGCTGTATCCCGATGGGACCGGGTTGCGGATTGTCGCGACAAAGGCGCAAGGCAGGGTCTGGTCAGCGCCGGTGCGCGGCGACATCGACCTTGCCCCCCTGCGCCCGCGCGCGGCACAACTGGCCGCGGCGCCCGTGGGTCAGTAGCTGCGGATCAGCCCGACAAGGCGGCCCTGCACCTTGACCAGATGGTCGGGGAACACGCGGGTCTCATAGGCCGGGTTGGCGGCCTCGAGCGCGATCATGCTGCCCTTGCGGCGGAACCGTTTCAGCGTGGCTTCGTGATCTTCGACCAATGCCACGACGATATCGCCATTTTCGGCGGTGTTCTGTTCGCGGATCACGACGATGTCGCCATCATTGATCCCGGCCTCGATCATCGAGTCGCCCTTGACCTCAAGCGCATAGTGGTTGCCGCGGCCGGAGAGCATCGAGCCGGGGACCGAGACATGGTGCGAGATTTCCGAGATCGCCTCGATTGGCACACCGGCGGCGATGCGGCCCATGACCGGCAGTTCCATGGCGTGCACGGCCTGCACCGGCATGGCGTTGCGCGGGGCGGGTGCTTCGGGGCGGCTGCCCGAGACGACGCGTGGGGTAAAGCCGGGCTTTTCCATCGCGTCGGGCAGCTTGATGATTTCCAGCGCGCGGGCGCGGTGGGCCAGACGGCGGATGAAGCCGCGTTCCTCCAGCGCCGTGATCAGACGGTGGATGCCGGACTTGGAGCGCAGGTCCAGCGCATCCTTCATCTCGTCAAACGACGGGGGCACGCCGTCGCGGTCGGTGCGCTGTTTGATGAAGTCCAGAAGTTCAAGCTGTTTGCGCGTGAGCATGGGCAACCCCGTTGGCAATTCGTTAACGCTATGTTCTGTCCGTGTTCCCGGTTTGTGTCAAGAAAAATGCGAATCACCCTGGGAATCCCTGCACGAAAGGCAGATTACAGCGGCAGATAGGTGACCGTTTCGCCCGCGCCGCGCGCCGGATCACCGATGGGGCGGATCAAAAGCGCGTCGGCGGCGGCCAGCACCGAGAGGAGCGAGCTGTCCTGATGGTCAAAGGGCGCGATCAGCGGCAGACCATCGGTCTGAGTCAGCCGCGCGCGCATGTAGTGGGTGCGCGGGCCATTCGCTTCGACGCTGGTCGCAAGCTGTGCCAAGCGTGGCTGCGGGGGCAGTGCTTGTGGCGGCAATCCCAGCATGGCGCGGATCATGGGTAACACGAAGAGATGCGCGCAAACGATTGAAGATACGGGGTTTCCCGGAAGGCCCAGCATGGCGGCATCGCCCAGACGGCCTGCCATCAGCGGCTTGCCGGGGCGCATGGAGATTTTCCAGAAGCTGCGCTGCAGGCCCATGCTTTGCGCGACCTGCGCCACAAGGTCATGATCGCCCACCGATGCGCCGCCTGTGGTCAGGATCAGGTCAGCCCCTTGGGCAAGGCTAAGCACGGTGGACAGGTCGGCGGTGGTGTCGCGCGCGATGGGCAAAAGGCGCACCTTTGCCCCCTCACCCTCGCACAACGCCTTGAGGGCAAAGGAGTTTGACGCGATGATCTGGTCGGGGGCGGGGGCCTCTCCCGGCATCACCAATTCGTCGCCCGTGGCGATCAGCGCCACCACGGGGCGGCGGGTCACCGTGACGGATGCGTGGTTCATCGACGCCAAAAGCGCCAGATCATTGGGGCGCAACAGGCGGGGTGACAGCGCGTCGCCCGCGCGGAAATCTTGGCCTGCAGGGCGGATATGGGTGGCGGTGTCGGCCCCTGGCTTAATGGTGATGCGGGCGCCGTCGCGGGTAACATCCTCTTGGATCACTACGCGCGATGCGCCCTGCGGCAGGGGGGCGCCGGTGAAAATGCGCAGGGCCTGCCCGGTGGTCAGCGTGCCGGGCCATGCATGGCCGGCACCGGCTTCGCCCACCACTTCAAGGCTATCGCCTGCGGCGGGTCTGCCGGGCACGGCATAGCCATCCATGGCCGAGGCATCAAAGGGTGGCTGGTCGCGGCTGGCAAGGGCGGGGGCGGGCATATAGCGCCCGGCGGCGGCGGTCAGCGGCACAGCCTCGCGCCCCAAGGGCTGCACAAGGGCAAGGCATTCGGCCAATGCCTGCGCGACCGAAATCATGTGCCTGCCTCGAACCGCCCGGATTTGCCGCCGTCTTTCAGCATCAGGCGGATGCCTTCGATGCGCATGGATTTTTCCACCGCCTTGACCATGTCATAGATCGTCAGGCAGGCGACGGAAACGGCGGTCAGCGCCTCCATCTCGACCCCGGTCTGGCCGCCGGTTTTCACGGTCGCCTCGACGATGATGCCCGGCAGGGTGGCGTCCGGGGTCAGATCGACCGAGACTTTGGTGATGGGCAGCGGGTGGCACAAAGGGATCAGGTCGGCGGTGCGCTTGGCCGCCATGATGCCCGCCAGACGCGCCACACCCAGAACATCGCCCTTTTTCGCCTGCCCCGAGGTGATGAGCGCCAGCGTTTCGGCGGACATCACCACATGGCCGCGCGCCACGGCCACGCGGTCGGTGACGGGCTTGGCCGACACATCGACCATATGCGCGTGGCCCTGACCGTCGAAATGGGTCAGTCCGGACGGGGTTTCCTTGGCGGTCATGTCCCACCTTGCGCGGTCAGCGGGTTGGCCAGGATGGCGCGGGTGGCGGCGGTGACATCGGCCTGACGCATCAGGCTTTCGCCGATCAGAAAACAGCGTGCGCCGTATTGCGCGAGGTCTGCCAGATCGGCCGGGGTGTAAAGGCCGGATTCCGACACCAAAAGCCGGTCATCGGGCACGCGGCGCGCCAGATCGCGGGTGGTGTCGAGCGTCACTTCGAACGTATGCAGATTGCGGTTGTTGATGCCGATGAGGGGGGATTTGAGCAGGGCCGCGCGCTCCAGTTCAGCCTTGTCATGCACTTCGATCAGGACATCCATGCCCCATGCCATCGCGGCGGCCTCAATCTCTTGCGCCTGATCGTCGGACAGCGACGCCATGATGATCAGGATGCAATCGGCAGTCAGGGCGCGGGCCTCAGTGACCTGATAGGTGTCATAGATGAAGTCCTTGCGCAGACAGGGCAGGGCGGTTCCCGCGCGTGCCTGCACCAGAAATTCGTCGGCCCCCTGAAACGACGGGCCATCGGTCAGCACCGAAAGACAGGTTGCCCCCCCGGCCTCATAGGCGCGGGCAAGGGCGGGCGGGTCGAAATCGGCGCGGATCAACCCTTTGGACGGGCTGGCTTTCTTGATCTCTGCGATCAGGCCATAGCCGGTGGTGGCCGCCGCGGACAGCGCCTTGGCAAAGCCGCGCGGGGCTGGGGCATTGCGGGCCTCGGCCTCAACCTCGGACAGGGGGCGGGCCGCCTTGCGCGCGGCGACTTCGTCCAGTTTATAGGCTTTGATCCGGTCAAGAATGGTGCTCATCGGGCGTCTCCTTGGGCCTAGTCCTAGCGCGGGCGCGCGGTGAAGGAAAGGCGGCAGCCGTCAGGCCGACCAGTCGATTTCAGCTTCGCCCCGGTCGGCTAGCCAGCGGTTGATGGCGGTAAATGGCCGCGATCCGAAAAAGCCGCGATAGACGGACAGGGGCGAAGGGTGCGGCGCGGTCAGGACCAGATGGCCCGCAAGGGGAAGGGCGGCGCAGGCCTTTTGCGCCGGGGCCCCCCACAGGACAAAGGCGCAGGGGCCATCGGCGGCGACGGCCTGCAACACTTGGGCGACCAGATGTTCCCAGCCCCAGCCCTTGTGGCCATGGGCCTGCCCCACGGGCACGGTCAGCACGGTGTTCAAAAGCAGCACCCCTTGCCGTGCCCAGCCGGTCAGATCGCCGGACGGATGGGCGTGGCCGGTGTCAGACTGCACCTCGGCCAGAATGTTTTTCAGGGAATCGCGGGGCGGGGTGCCATCGGGAAAGGAAAACGCAAGGCCGGTGGCGCGGCCGGGGGTGTGATAGGGGTCTTGCCCCAGGATCACCACCCGCACGGACCCGCGCGGGGTCAGGGTCAGGGCGCGGAAGATGGCGTCCGGCGCGGGTTGCCAGCCGGTTGTGGCAGAAAGCCTGTCCCAGAGGGCGGGCCAGTGCGTGGCAAAGAACGGCAGGTTGGCCCAGCTTTCGGGCGGGGCTGGCCTGTTCATGCCGATTCAGGCGTGGGTCAGGCGGGCAAGGGCCGCGACCTTGGCCTTGGCCGCCCCCGAATCGATGGAGGTCCGGGCCAGTGCCACCCCTTCGGCAAGGGTTGCGGCCTTGTCCGCCACGACAAGGGCGGCGGCGGCGTTGAACAGCACCGCATCGCGGTAAGCCCCTGACGCGCCATCCAGCAGCGCGCGGAAGGCCACCGCGTTTTCGGCGGGCGTGCCACCCATGATATGTTCAAACGGGTGGTAGGGCAGGCCCGCATCTTCGGGGCGCAAAGTGAATTCCCGCACCATGCCGTTTTCTACGGCAGCCACATGGGTGGGGGCGGCAATCGAGATTTCATCCGTGCCATCGCCACCATGCACCAGCCACGCCTTGATGCTGCCAAGCGCCAGCAGCGTTTCGGCCATCGGGCGGATCAGGGCGGCGCTGAAGGCCCCGGTCAACTGCCGCCGCACGCCTGCGGGGTTGGTCAGGGGACCAAGGATGTTGAAAATCGTGCGCGTGCCCAGTTCGGCGCGCACTGGCATCACGTGGCGGATGGCCGGGTGGTGCATGGGGGCCATCATGAAGCCGATGCCCGCCTGTGCGAGGCACCGTTCCACCACATCCGGGCCGACCATGACGTTCAGGCCCATTTCGGTCAGCGCATCGGCCGCACCGGATTTGGACGACAGGTTCCGGTTGCCGTGTTTGGCCACCACAACGCCCGCACCCGCCACAACAAAGGCCGTGGCGGTGGAGATGTTCAGCGTGCCCTTGCCGTCACCGCCGGTGCCGACGATGTCCATGGCACCTTCGGGTGCGCGCACGGCATTGCATTTGGCGCGCATGACCGAGGCAGCGGCGGCGTATTCATCGACCGTTTCGCCGCGTGTGCGCAGCGCCATCAGAAAGCCGCCCATCTGGGCCGGGGTGCCCTGCCCTTCGAACAGGGCGGCAAAGGCGGCCTCGGCCTCGGCCCGGGTCAGGGGGCGGGTGGCGGCGATGCCGATCAGGGGTTTGAGGATATCGCTCATGCCGGCACCGTCACGCGGGCGTCTTCCAGAAAGTTCCGCAAAAGCTGATGGCCGTGTTCGGATGCAATGGATTCGGGGTGGAACTGCACGCCTTCGATCAGCGCGGTCTTGTGGCGCAGGCCCATGATCGTGCCATCCTCAAGCCATGCCGTGACCTCAAGGCAATCGGGCAGGGTGGCGCGGTCGACGATCAGGGAATGATAGCGCGTGGCAAGGAAAGGCGAGGGCAGGCCACGGAACACGCCTTTGCCCGCATGGTGCATCGCGCCCATCTTGCCGTGCACAATCTCGTGGCAGCGGACGACGTTTCCGCCAAAAGCTTCACCGATCGTCTGGTGGCCAAGGCAGACGCCCAAAAGGGGGATCTTCGCCTCATAGGCGGCGGTGGTTAGCGGCAAGCAGATGCCCGCCTGTGCCGGATCGCAAGGGCCCGGTGACAGGATGATCGCCTGCGGGGCCATGGCCAGCACGTCCTGCACGTTCAGCGCATCATTGCGCTTGACCACGACATCGGCTCCAAGCTCGCCAAAATAGTGGACGAGGTTGTAGGTAAAGCTGTCGTAGTTGTCGATCAGAAGCAGCATGGATGGCACAACCGTTTGGTCTTGTTGAACTTGTGCCTGCGGTCCCGGCACGGGGCGCCACAGGCCTGCCCTGCGGGGCGGGGGTATCGCGGTTGTTATCGCCGATCCGCCGTGGCGTGTAAACCGCCGGGCGCGTGGGGGCCGTGCTGCAGCCACCGGGGGGCACAAAGCGGTGGCCTGCAGCGCAAAGGCGGTGCGGGAACCGGGGCAAAGCTGCCGCCTTGCGTGCAAAACGATGGCGGGTGCTGCGGCGGTATCTTGCCCGCCGCCGCGCGATAGGGGATGAAGACGGGCGTGCGCCGGGGTATAGAGGGCGCAGCTGGCGTTGGCGTGGTGGGGTTTGCGCCGGGGCTGAAAGGCCGTCCGGGTGACATGGACAAAAGGGGCAGCAGGGTGGCTGGTTTCGTTCGAGGCGTGCTTTTGGGTGGCGTGTTTGCCGTCGGCGGTCTGGCCGCCTTGTCGCAGATGGCGGGGCCGGGTGGTTCGGCCAAGGCCCCTGCGCCAACTGCCGCCGCCCCGGCCACCGTTGCCAAGGATGCCGCCCCCGCCTTGGCGGCAAAGCCCGCGCCGACCAAGGCAGCGCCCGCCGATGCCACCGCCAAGGCTGCCGATCCGGCGGCAAATGCTGCGGTCACTGCGCCCGTGACACCCGAGCCTGCCAAGCCTGCCCCTATCGCGCCCGCGCCCGTCAAAGCTGCGCCCGTTGCCGAAGCCCCGGCCGCAGACGCGCCGCCTGTGGCTGAAACGTCCGCCGAAAAACCGGCTGCCGATGCGCTTGCGGCAAAACCTGTGGCAGCCAGCGATGCGCCTGCCGCCCCTGCGGATGCCGTGGCCGAGGTGACGGCCCCGCTTGCCCCTGCTGCAGCCACGGGCGATGCACCTAGCCCCGCGCAACCTGTGCCACCCGCCACACCCGAGGTGGCGGATGCCCCCGCCGTGGCCGCCGTTGCCCCGGCAAAGCCGCCCGTGCCGCCGCCGACGGATGCGCCGTCCGAAGTGCTGTTGCAGGCGCAGCAGAATGGTCCTGCGGCCACCCCCTCGGTGACAACCGGGCAGCCCGCCGCCGAAACGCCCGCCGCACCCGGCGTGCTGCTGGCCGAGCCTGCGCCGGGTGCGGCGGATCTGCCGCCGCCGCCGCCCCTGACGCCCGAGGAAGAGGCGTTGTTGCAGCCTTTGCCGGAAAGCGAGCCGACGCCGCCCGCCGCTATTGCCCCCGCACCTGTGCCTGACGCCGGGACCATGCCCGAACCGGCCCCCGCCGCGCAGCCCGAGCCTGTTCAGACCGTAGAGCCTGCACCGGCCCTGCCAACGACGCCGGGCCTGTCCGATCAGGCGACCGGGGTGGTGACAAACCGCTTGCCGCGCATCGGGGCCGAACCCCCGGCGGCCGAGGCGGAGATTCCTGCCGCCGAAGCCGAAATCTTGCCTGCCGCCGATGACCCCGATCTGCCGCCGTTGCAGCGCTTTGCGCGGCCCTATGAGAATGCCGCCGGAAAGCCGCTTTACGCGATCCTTTTGGTGGATGACGGGGCGACCGATGTGAACCGGCAGGAGCTGGCGGCGCTGCCCCTTGCGCTGTCGATCGTGATTGATCCCTTGTCAGACGGGGCGGCAGACCGGGCCGCGATCTGGCGCGCGGGCGGGCAAGAGGTGGTGATGGCCGCCACCGGCATTCCCGAAGGGGCGGCCCCATCGGATCTGGAGCAAAGTTTTCAGGAACTGGCGACGCGCCTGCCCGAAGCGGTGGCCGTGATCGACCCGGCGGGCGCGGTGTTTCAGGACAACCGCCCGCTGGCCACGCAGGTCGTGCCGATTCTGGCCGGGCAGGGGCGCGGTCTGGTGACGTTTGACCGGGGGTTGAACGCCGCCGATCAGGTGGCACGGCGCGAAAACCTGCCCGCGACGATGATCTTTCGCCAGTTGGATGCCGAGGGCGAGGACAGCCCCTTGATCCGCCGCTATCTGGACCGGGCGGCGTTCAAGGCCGCGCAAGAGGGTGAGGTGGCCGTCATCGGCGCGCTGCGCCCCGAAACCGTGGCCGCCATCTTGGAATGGTCGGTCGAAGGGCGGTCGTCGACGGTGGCTTTGGCGCCGGTGTCGGCGCTGATGGCCAACTGATCGCGCCATCCGATTACGACAGCGGGCGCAACCGCCCCAGCACAAAGCGCAACAGCAGCAGGATCACCACGCCAAAGGGCGCGGCGGCCGGAAATTCGATCATGCCGCTCATCAGCGCGCCCACGCCCGCGCCGATGGCGGCGGCGATCAGCCAGCCGAACCACCCGGCGCGCAAGAGGAGGCCCGACAGCGGCACCGCCAGCACCAGCCCCGCAAAGCTGAGCATCGGCGAGAGCAGCATCATGACCGATCCGCTCCACAGATAGAGCGGCGCATTGCCGGGCAACTGGTCGCCGCCCGCATGAAACAGGCCCAGCAGGGCCACCCCGATCAGGGATGGCACCGCCCAAGCAAACAGGGCGGCAATCAGCAGGTGTTTCCACGGAATGCCATCGGTCGGTTGCGACCGCAGAAGGCTCATGCCGCAGACCCACCCACCGTCAGGCCACCGATCATGAGGGTGGGCTGGCCCACGCCCACGGGCACCCATTGGCCCGCCTTGCCACAATTGCCGATGCCAGGATCGAGGGCGAGGTCGTTGCCGATGGCGCGGATGTGGCGCAGCGAGGTGGCGCCGTCGCCGATCAGCGTGGCCCCCTTGACCGGGGCGCCGACGCGGCCGTTCTGCACGCGGTAGGCTTCGGTGCAGGAAAACACGAACTTGCCGTTGGTGATGTCGACCTGGCCGCCGCCAAAGCCTACGGCATAGATGCCATCTTTCAGCCCGGCCAGAATATCCTTGGGGTCATCGGTTCCGGCCAGCATGTAGGTGTTGGTCATGCGCGGCATCGGGATATGGGCAAAGCTTTCGCGCCGCCCGTTGCCCGTGGGGGTGACACCCATCAGGCGGGCATTCTGGCGGTCCTGCATGTAGCCCACCAGAACGCCATCGTCGATCAGCACGTTGCGCGCGCTGGCGGTGCCTTCGTCATCGACGCTGATTGATCCGCGCCGGTCGGGGATGGTGCCATCATCCAGCACGGTCACACCGCGCGCGGCGATCTGCTGGCCCATCAGGCCGGCAAAGGCCGAGGTTTTCTTGCGGTTGAAGTCGCCTTCCAGCCCGTGGCCAATCGCCTCGTGCAGCAGGATGCCGGGCCAGCCCGGGCCAAGCACCACATCCATCATGCCCGCGGGGGCCGCCACCGCCTCAAGGTTCACGCAAGCGATCCGCAACGCCTCACGCACCATGGGTTGCCAGCGGTCTGCGACCATCAACCCGGCAAGGCCATAGCGCCCGCCGCCGCCCATGCCGCCCTGTTCGCGCCGCCCGTTCTGTTCCACGATCACCGACACGTTCAGCCGCGCCATCGGGCGGATGTCGGTAAAGCGCAAACCTTCGGGGCGCAAAATCTCAACCTCTTGATACGAGGCGGAAATGGTGGCCGATACTTGCACCACACGGGGGTCAAGCGCGCGGGCGAAGGCATCGATTTCGCGCAGCATGTCGATCTTGACGGCAAAGGTGGCATCCGCCATCGGGTCGGCATCGCCGTAAAGCTTGACGTTGGTGCCCTGTGGCGCGTCGGCCAGCGTGCCGCCGCCATCGCCCACGGCAAGGCGCGCGGTTTCCGAGGCACGGCGCAGCGCTTTTTCGGAAATCTCGGTGGAATGGGCATAGCCTGCCACCTCTCCCTTCACTGCGCGCAGGCCAAAGCCTTCGGAAGCGTCATAGGACGCGGTCTTGATTCGACCGTCATCCAGTACGATGGCCTCGCTGCGGCGGCGTTCAAAGAACAACTCGCCATCTTCGGCACCGGCCGTTGCGGCCCGCAGGATGGTCAGCGCCGTGCCTTCGTCAAGGTGCGTCTCGAAGGGACGGAAGGGCGCGTCTGTCATGGGCGGTTGTCCTTGATCTGTGTCAAATGGCGCTGCTTTGTCGCAACGGTTTTGCTTGTAGCTTTGCCTCTAATATGGTTTCACCATCGGCGGAAACAACGGGATTCTGCCCAAGGCCATGTTGCGCGGCGGGGCGGTCCCCGACAAGCGGCATCCCAAGCCGCGACAGAGAACGGGATATGAACATGCGTCTTTGGACTTCGTTGGGCGGGATCGCCGCCAGCACTGCGGCCGCTCTGGCAGGCACTGCCGCTTCGGCGCAGGGGCTTGAGATTGTGGGCCGCCCGGTTGATGGCCTGATGGGCTTTCAGCCCGCCGCCACCGAACTGGCCCGTGACCTGCAGGGTCTGGACCACATGCTGCTGATCATCATCACCGTGATCAGCATTTTCGTGACGGCGCTGCTGCTGTGGGTGGCCTATCGCTATAGTGCGTCGCGCAACAAGACCCCGGCAACATTCACCCACAACTCGCCGCTTGAGGTTGCGTGGACTGTGGTGCCGATTGTCATTCTGGTGTTCATCGGGGCGTTTTCGCTGCCCGTGCTGTTCAAGCAGCAGGAAATTCCGGTGGGCGACATCACCATCAAGGTGACCGGCTATCAGTGGTACTGGGGCTATGAATACGTTGACGCGGGCGTGTCCTTCGACAGCTACATGCTTGGGGCACCAGCCACGGGTGGTGACAACCGCCTGACCCCCGAAGTGTCAAAGCAACTGGCCGAGGCCGGTTACACGGATGACGAATTCCTGCTGGCGACCGATACCGCCGTTGTGGTGCCGATCGGCAAGACCGTTGTGATGCAGGTGACCGGGGCTGACGTGATCCATTCGTGGACGATCCCGGCCTTTGGCGTGAAGCAGGATGCGGTGCCCGGCCGTCTGGCGCAGCTTTGGTTCAAGGCCGAGCGTGAGGGCGTGTATTTCGGCCAGTGCTCGGAACTGTGCGGGCTGGCCCACGCCTACATGCCGATCACGGTGAAGGTCGTGTCGGAAGAAGTCTATGCCAAGTGGCTTGAGGCCGCAAAGGCGGGTGACGTGGTGCTGTCGGCGGCCGATGTCGAAGCCTATTCGACCGTGCAGGTTGCGGCGAACAACTGATCGCCTGCCTGCTGATCGCCCCTCAGGCGACACGTTGATGGATTGGCCCCGGCGATCGGGGCCATTTCCCTAAGCCGGAAATGCCCAGAAAGACCTACGATGAGCGATGTTCACAGCTATCAGCCAACGGGCGAAGCGCAGTTTGGCGATTACGTCGCGCTTTTGAAACCGCGGGTGATGTCGCTGGTCGTGTTCACGGCGCTGGTGGGTCTGCTGGTGGCGCCGGTGCCGGTGCATCCGGTGATCGGCTTTGCGTCGATCCTGTTCATCGCGCTGGGGGCCGGGGCGTCGGGCGCGCTGAACATGTGGTGGGATGCCGATATTGATGCCGTGATGAAGCGCACCAAGTCGCGCCCGGTTCCGGCTGGCAAGGTCGAGGCGGGCGAGGCGCTGGCCGTTGGGCTGGCGCTGTCGGGGATCGCGGTCGTGATGCTGGCGCTGGCGGCCAACCTGTTTGCGGCGGGTCTGCTGGCCTTTACCATCTTCTTTTACGCCGTCGTCTATTCGATGTGGCTGAAACGGGCGACGCCGCAGAACATCGTGATCGGTGGCGCGGCAGGGGCGTTT
This sequence comes from Rhodobacter sp., assembly GCA_027484145.1. Lineage (GTDB taxonomy): Bacteria > Pseudomonadota > Alphaproteobacteria > Rhodobacterales > Rhodobacteraceae > Pseudotabrizicola. The sequence goes on along the minus strand of JAIXUH010000012.1, from coordinate 41,356 downwards.
CCGCCCATGATCGGCTGGGCCGTGGCGACGGGTGGCGTGTCCATCGAATCTGCGTTGATGTTCGGGCTGATCTTCATGTGGACGCCGCCGCATTTCTGGGCCTTGGCGCTGTTCATGAAGGAAGATTATTCCAACGCGGGCGTGCCGATGCTGACCGTGACGCATGGCCGCAAGGAAACGCGCCGTCAGATCCTGATCTATACGGTTTTGCTGGCGCCGGTGGCGATCTGGGCGGCCTGCACCTCAATCGGGGGGCCGTTCACCCTTGCGGCGGCGCTGGTGCTGAATGCCGTGTTCCTGAAGGGCGCGTGGGACATCTATCGTCGGGATGAAACCATGGCCGAGGCGGACAAATATGCCGTGGAAAAGAAGGTGTTCAAATTCTCGCTCGCCTATCTGTTCCTGCATTTCACCGCCTTTCTGGTTGAAGCGGCCTTGAAGGCCCAAGGGATCGGGGGGTGGTGAGATGAGCTTTCGTCCCGATCACGAACTGCACCGCCGTCGCTTTTCGCGTAATGTCGGCCTTGGGGTGTGCTTGGCCGGGTTTGTCGGTCTCGTCTTTGCCTTGACCGTGGTCAAGGTGACGCGCGGTGACCCGATGCAGGCGTTTGACCATGTCGCGCGCCCTGAGATGATTGAACAAAAGGGGACAGACCAGTGAGTGCGCAGGGCAAGACAGCGGCAAAACTGGTGGCGGTGGTGGTGACCATGGCCTCGTTGTCGTTTGCTGCCGTGCCCTTCTACGACTGGTTCTGCCGCGTCACCGGATATGGCGGCGCGACGCTGGTGGCCGATCAGGCCCCGGATCAGATTCTGGACCAGACCATTCAGGTCCGCTTTGACGCGTCGGTCGATTTGGGGATGCCGTGGCAGTTCACACCGGTGCAGCGCACCATGACGGTGCGGATCGGCGAAAACGCCCTTGCCTTTTATGAGGCGTATAACCCGACCGAGCGCACCGTGGCCGGAACCGCCACCTATAACGTGACACCCGATGCCGCCGGGGGCTACTTTTCCAAGATCGCGTGTTTCTGCTTTACCGAGCAGGTCCTGAAACCCGGCGAACGTGTGACCATGCCGGTCAGCTTTTTCGTGGACCCCGCGATTGTGACCGATGCCGAAGGCAAGTTCGTGAAGGAAATCACGCTGTCTTACACTTTCTACGAAACACCGTTGACTGAGGACCAAGCCGCCCTTGAAGCGGCACCCGCAGACAAGCTAAACTGATAAAAAGAACCGAGGGAACCGACCATGGCCCACGCCAAGAACCACGACTACCACATTCTTCCGCCGTCGATCTGGCCCTTCCTTGGGGCGTTGATGGCGTTTATCATGCTGTTTGGCGCAGTGCTGTGGATGCACGGTTCGGGCCCATGGATGGGGCTGATCGGCTTTGTCGGCGTGCTGTATGTGATGTTCGGCTGGTGGTCGGACGTGGTCGCTGAAAGCCAAGTGGGGGATCATACCCCGGTGGTCAGCATTGGTCTGCGCTATGGCTTCATCATGTTCATCATGTCGGAAGTCATGTTCTTTGCCGCATGGTTCTGGTCGTTCTTCAAACACGCGATGTACCCGATGGGGCCGCTGTCGCCCGCAGTTGACGGCGTATGGCCACCTGCCGGGATCGAGACGTTTGACCCGTGGCACCTGCCCTTGATCAACACGTTGATCCTGCTGTGCTCGGGCGCGGCTGCCACCTGGGCGCACCATGCGCTGGTGCATGAGAACAACCGCAAGGATCTGGTGAACGGTCTGATTCTGGCCATCGTGCTGGGTGTGTTCTTCACCATTCTGCAAGCCTACGAATACAGCCACGCGGCCTTTGGTTTTGCGGGCAATATCTATGGCGCCAACTTCTTCATGGCGACGGGGTTTCACGGATTTCACGTCGTGATCGGCACGATCTTCCTGACGGTCTGCCTGATCCGCGCGCTGAAGGGGCATTTCACCCCGGAAAAGCACATCGGCTTTGAGGCCGCCGCCTGGTACTGGCACTTTGTGGATGTGGTCTGGCTGTTCTTGTTCGCAGCGATCTACGTCTGGGGCCAGTAAGCCGTTACAGGCCGCCCCCCCTCGGCGCGGTCTTCATCATCTGGCAAGCGCGGGCCATGGGCCTGCGCTTTTGCTTTGAACTGGCAGGTGCGCGATGACGCGACGGATGATCCTTCCCCTTTTATTCGGCCTGATCGGGGCTGCGGTGCTGATCAGCCTTGGTATGTGGCAAATGCAGCGTCTGGCATGGAAAGAAGCGATTCTGGCCCAGATCGAAAGCCGCATCAGTGCCGCGCCGGTGGCCTTGCCCGCTGTACCCGAGGCCGAGCGTGACCGCTATCTGCCAGTCTTCGCCGAAGGTCGATTTACCGCCGAGTCGCTGGATGTGCTGGTCAGCCGCAAGCAGATTGGCGCGGGCGTGCGGGTGATCGAGGTGTTCGAGACGGAGGGGCGGCGCATTCTGGTGGACCGCGGCTTTGTTACCGATGATGAACGGGCCGCGCCGCGCGATGAAGCCGCGACGCGGGTGGTGGGCAATCTTCACTGGCCCGCCGAGGTGGACAGCTTTACCCCGGCTCCCGATGCCAAGACGGGGCTGTGGTTTGCGCGCGATGTGCCGGCGATGGCGGCCGCGCTGAAGACCGAGCCTTTGCTGATTGTGGCGCGCGAGTCGACAGCGGCGGGCATTGAACCCGTGCCGGTGGACACGGCCAATATTCCCAATGATCATTTCGGCTACGCGGTGCAGTGGTTTTCGCTGGCAGCCGTATGGCTGGGGATGACAGCGTATCTTCTCTGGCGTATCAGTCGCCGGACGGCTTGAAAGCCGGATGTTTCAAGGCATGACACAGATGCACTACATCTCGACCCGTGGGGCGGCCCCCGTCCTGAGTTTCAGCGAAGCCATGATGACGGGGCTGGCGCGCGACGGGGGGCTTTATGTGCCCCAGACCATTCCGGCGCTGTCGGCGGGTGATATCGCGGCGATGGCGGGGCAGTCTTACGAAGAGATCGCCTTTCGCGTGATGCGCCCCTTTATGGGCGACACCTTTGCCGATGATGAGTTTCGTGGGCTGATTGCGGCGGCCTATCAGGGTTTTGGCCATGCGGCGCGCGCGCCGCTGGTGCAGCTTGGACCCAATCATTTCCTGCTGGAATTGTTCCACGGCCCGACGCTGGCGTTCAAAGACTTTGCCATGCAGCTGATCGGGCAGATGATGCAGGCGGCTTTGGCCAAGACCGGGCAGCGCATCACCATAGTCGGCGCCACCAGCGGCGATACAGGGTCTGCCGCGATGGAGGCGTTTCGGGGCCTGTCGAATGTGGACCTGTTCATCCTTTATCCGCATGGCCGCGTTTCGGACGTGCAGCGCCGCCAGATGACGACGCCGAATGAGGCGAATGTGCATGCGCTGGCGATCGACGGGTCATTTGACGATGCGCAGGCCCGCGTGAAGGACATGTTCAACGATTTCGCCTTCCGTGATGGCGTGCGGCTGGCAGGGGTGAACAGCATCAACTGGGCGCGGGTTCTGGCGCAGGTGGTCTATTACTTTTCGTCCGCCGTCAGCCTTGGCGCGCCGCATCGCCCGGTCAGCTTTACCGTGCCCACAGGCAATTTCGGCGACATCTTTGCCGGATACATCGCGCGCAAGATGGGCCTGCCGATTGAAAAGCTGGTGATCGCCACCAACCACAACGACATTCTGCACCGCGCGCTGACCTCGGGCGACTATGTGACCGATGGTGTGCGACCCTCGATCAGCCCGTCGATGGACATTCAGGTGTCATCCAACTTTGAACGCGCGCTGTTTGATGCCTATGGCCGCGATGGGGTTGCGGTGGCGCAGTTGATGGCCGAGTTAAAGGCGGGCGGCTTTCACATCAGCCAAGGCGCGTTGCAGACGTTGCGGGGCACCTTTGCCTCGGGCCGCTGTTCGGAAGATGAGACGACGGCTACGATCCGCACCACCTTTGCCCAGACGGGCGAGGTGCTGTGCCCGCATTCCGCCGTTGGCGTGAAGGTGGCGAACGAACATCTTGGCACCACACCGATGATCACGCTGGCCACCGCGCATCCGGCCAAGTTCCCCGATGCGGTTGAGGCAGCCATGGGTGTGCGCCCCGCTCTGCCGCCCCGGATGGCAGACCTTTTTGACCGGCCCGAACGCATGACCCGCGTTGCAAATGACCTTGGCGCCCTTCAGGCGCTGATCCGCGAAAGGATGAATGGTTGAGCCTTCAGATCTCGACGCTGCCCAACGGATTGCGTGTGGTGACCGAACATATGCCGGGGCTTTTGTCTGCCTCGGTCGGGGTGTGGGTTCTGGCCGGGGGGCGGCATGAACGCCCCGAACAGAACGGCATCGCGCATTTTCTGGAACACATGGCGTTCAAGGGCACGACCAAGCGCACACCTTTGCAAATTGCCGAAGAGATCGAGGATGTGGGCGGCTACATCAACGCCTATACGTCCAAGGAAATGACGGCCTATTACGCGCGGTGCCTGAGCGCGGATGTGGCGCTGGCGCTGGATGTGATTTCCGACATCGTGCTGAACCCGGTGTTCGACCCCAAGGAAATCGAGACAGAGCGTCACGTGATCTTGCAGGAAATCGGGCAGGCGCTGGATACGCCCGACGACATCATCTTTGACTGGCTGCAAGAGGTGAGTTACCCCGACCAGCCGTTTGGCCGCACCATCCTTGGCCCGGCGGAACGGGTCGGGGCGTTTTCGCGCGATGATCTGCGGGCTTTTGTGGCGCAGCATTATGGGCCGGACCAGATGATAATTTCCGCCTCGGGCGGGGTGGATCATGCGGCCATCGTGGCGCAGGCCGAAGCGCTGTTTGGCGGGCTGGCGGCGATTGGGGCCGGGGGCATGGACGTGGCGGCCTTTGTCGGCGGTGAACGGCGGCAGGTGAAAAAGCTGGAGCAGGTGCATTTCGCCATGGCGTTCGAGGCGCCGGGCTATCGTCACCCCGATGTCCATGCCGCACAGGTTTATGCCATGGCCATGGGCGGCGGCATGTCCAGCCGGTTGTTCCAGAAGATCCGCGAAGAGCGGGGGCTGTGCTATTCGATTTTTGCCCAGTCGGGGGCTTATGAGGACACAGGCTCGATCACGCTTTATGCGGGCACGTCAAAGGAAGAGATCGGCGATTTGGCCCGGTTGACGATGGACGAAATGAAGCGGGCCGCCGATGACATGACCGAGGCCGAGGTGGCACGCGCGCGGTCACAGTTGAAGGCGGGGCTGCTGATGGGGCTGGAAAGCCCGTCGAACCGGGCCGAGCGCAATGCGCGGCTGCTGGCCGTCTGGGGCCGCGTGCCCGATGCCGCAGAGGCAGTTGCCAAGATCGATGCCGTGACCACCGCAGATGTGCGGCGGTTTGCGGCGGAACTGGCGGGGGCAAAATCGGCGCTGGCGCTGTATGGCCCGGTGGCCAAAGCGCCCGGTCTGGAGGCGATCCGCGAGCGGCTGGCCGCCTGATGATTCCGTTTCGCCGCCGCCCAAAACTTGAAACCGAGCGTCTGACCCTGCGGTTGCCACAGCACGCAGACTGGAAGCCGTGGGCTGATCTGCGCGAAGAAGGGGCAGGGTTCCTGACCCCGTGGGAGCCGCTGTGGGCGCCCGACCATCTGACACGGCGAGCCTTTACCAACCGGGTCTATTGGGCGCAGCGGGCCGAGGCACAGGGCACGGCGCTGCCGTTCTTTGTGTTCCGGCAGCATGACCAAGTCCTTCTGGGGGCCATCACGCTGGACAACATCCGCCGTGGCCCGGCGCAATGCGGCACCATCGGCTACTGGATCGGTGAGCAATTCAGCCGCCGTGGCTATATGCGCGAAGCGATTGCCGCGGTGGTCCATCACGCTTACAGCGTGCTGGACCTGAGCCGGATCGAGGCTGCCTGCCTGCCGGAAAACGTAGCCTCGCGCGGGTTGCTGGAAAAGACCGGTTTCAAGTATGAGGGCGTCGCGCAAAGCTATCTGCAGATCAACGGGCGCTGGCGCAACCATGTGCTGTATTCGTCGCTGCGCCCCGACCGGCGGGGCCGGACAGATGTTGGCTGACCGGCCGCCGATGCCCGTTTTTCGGGCGTTGTCGGATGGCAGGGGCCTGATGACGCAGGCGTGATCGGGCACCGGGGCTGACTTTGGCAAGAGCGTGCTAACCTTTGTCACAACCCGGAGGTGCCCGATGCGACTGACCATCCTTCCCGCGCTGTTTCTTGCTGTGCCCGCGATGGCGCAGGAACGAATTCCGTCGCATTGCTTTGCGGTGGCCGAGGGGCCCGAGACGATCATGCGGGCCGGGTTTGGCGACGCGCTTGAGGCGGATCATGTGCGCATCCGCTATATCAACCATGCCAGTTTCGCCATCGAAACCCCCGGTGGCGTGCAGGCGGTGACCGATTACACCGGCTTTACCGGCATGCGCGACTGGGTGCCCGATGTGGTGACCATGAACAACGCGCACAGCACGCATTGGACAGCCTCGCCCGACCCGCGAATCCCCAACGTGCTGGAGGGCTGGTCCGACGATGGCGAGCCGAAGCTGCATGAACTGGACCTTGGCGAAATGCTGGTGCGCAACGTGCCCACGGATGTGCGGTCGCGCTTTGGCGATGATACGCGGCGCAATGGCAACTCGATCTTCGTGTTCGAGGTGGCGGGCCTGTGCGTGGGCCATCTGGGCCACCTGCACCATGCGCCCGATGATGCGCAATATGCGTCCATCGGGCGGCTGGATGTGGTGATGGTGCCGGTGGATGGCGGCTATACGATGTCGGTTACCGAGATGGCCGAGGTGGTGCGGCGGCTGCGGTCATCGGTCGTGGTGCCGATGCATTGGTTCAGCGGGGCCTCGCTGGAGATGTTTCTGGCCGATATGCGCGGCGGTGAGTTCGAGATCGTGGAAACCGGGCTGTCGGAACTGGAACTTTCGCTGAAGGATCTGCCGGGGCGACCCACGATCATGGTGCTGGAGCCAGAGCCGATCAATTGAGCGGCGTTTCCTTCTGTGCGGCACTGGCATAGGAAAGGGCCGTGATGGAGGCCCTGATGCTGAACGCTTGCACCGCTGATTTTGCCCAAGACCTGTCGAACCGCCTGCCGGGTGTGTTGCGGCCGCCCGCGCCGCGCGATCTGGAAGAACCGCGCGGTCGTTGGCGCGGGGTGGCCGGGGCCATCGCTGCGCCGCGCAGCACCGCCGAGGTGGCCGATGTGGTGCGGGCCTGTGCGGCGGCGCGGGTGGGGATTGTGCCGATGGGCGGCGGCACCGGCCTTGTGGGCGGGCAGATCATGCCCGAAGGTCCGGCCCCGCTGATCCTGTCGCTGGAACGGATGACGGCGCTGCGCGGGATGTTCGCGGATGAAAACGTGATGCAGGTCGAAGCCGGGATGATTCTGGCCGATGTGCAGGCCCATGCGGCAGGGGTGGGGCGGTTGTTTCCCTTGTCGCTGGCATCCGAAGGGTCGGCGCGCATCGGGGGCAATCTGGCGGCCAATGCGGGCGGGCTGAACGTGCTGCGCTATGGCAATACGCGCGATCTGTGTCTGGGGCTGGAGGCGGTCTTGCCCGATGGCAGCATCCTGCACGGGCTGAAGCGGCTGCGGAAGGACAACACCGGCTATGACCTGCGCCACCTGCTGATCGGGTCAGAGGGCACTTTGGGGGTGATCACGGCGGCCAGCCTGCGGCTGTTCCCGCGCCCGGCCGCGCAGGTCACCGCGTTGTTGGCCGTACCATCGCCCGCGGCGGCGCTGCGCCTGCTGGAACTGGCCGAGGGGCGGCTGTCGGGCATGATCTCGGCCTTTGAACTGATCCACCGGATGGGTTTTGACTTTCTGGCCGAGGTAATGCCCGAGGTGACGGTGCCGCTGTCGCCCGTCCCGGAGTGGTCTGTGCTGATCGAGCTGGGCCTGCCGCGCGAAATTGCCCCCGAAGAGGCGATGGCGGCGCTTTACGCTGAAGCAGATGATGCGGGGCTGGTGCTGGACGGGGTGATTGCCGCCAGTGAAAGCCAGCGGGCAGCGCTGTGGAAGATCCGCGAGAGTATTCCCGAGGCGAACCGGAGAATTGGGGCCGTTTCCAGCCATGACATCAGTCTGCCGCTGTCGGCGGTGGCCGCGTTCATCCCGCGGGCCGGAGCGGCCTTGGCGGCACTGGGGGAATGGCGGGTCAATTGCTTTGGCCATCTGGGCGATGGCAACCTGCATTACAACGTGTTCCCGCTGCGTGGCCGTTCGCGCAAGGACCACGAAAATCAGCGCGACGCGATCAAGGAGACGGTGCATGACATCGTGCATGACATGGGCGGATCGGTCAGCGCCGAGCATGGCATTGGGCGGCTGAAGGTGGGCGATCTGGAACGCTATGGCGACCCTGCAAAACTGGCGGCGATGCGCGCGATCAAGGCGGCACTGGACCCGCAGGGCATCATGAATCCCGGCGCGATGCTGCGGGCGTGATGGTCGGTTTGGGGGGCGCTGCCCCCCGTCTTTGCCCCAAGGGCAAAGCCTTCCCCCCGGGATATTTGGAGAAGGGGAAGCCGCAAATTTGAATTGAATTTTCGGCAATTGGCGACGGGGAAGGTGCAGGTTTCTGTTGCCAGGTACCTGCGAACCCCGCCTTACGCGGCTAAGCGCAAGGACTTAAGTTTCGATGTTCGAACTGCTTACGCAGCCAGAGCCATCGGAGCACGGTTGTCGTTTGCAACTGTACTTTTGGACCGATAACGGTGGTACCTCACCGAGTGAAAGCTGGCCTCTTTGAACGTTCGTCGATCCTATTTCGGCCCCTGACCCCCGAAACGAACGGGTGGATTGGTGGAGCCGCCGGGTACCGCCCCCGGGTCCGAGCCGCCTATTGCAGGTGCGTTTATCACCATAGTCCGGGTTGCCCCGAACAAGAATGAATATAGGCAGCCCTGGCGGCATCAGCAAGGGCGGAAAGCGAAGGGGCGTTCGGGATTTGCGGGCCAAAAGATGGCGGGATCTGTCCGCGTGGCCGGGTGCGCGCAAAAGAAGAACCGCCGACCTTTCGGCCGGCGGTTCAAAGGGTTGCGAGGTGAAGTAGATGTTGATCAGAAGCCTGACTTGATCAGCTCGAACTCGGAGATCATCTTTTCGCGGAATTCGGCCGACGTGGGCGACTGCATGAACAGCGTCGTGGTAACCGGGTCGAGGTAGGCGTCTTTCAGCGCCTCGGCCGGAAGCGTGGCCATGGCCGCCGTGTTCGAGGTGGCGTAGCCGATGGCATCGACAATGGCCGCTGCGCCTTCGTTCGAGAGGAGCGAGTTGGCAAAGTCATAGGCCTTGTCATCATTGCCCGGACCGTCCTTGAGCTTGACCAGACCGCAGAAGAAGGTGGCGGCACCTTCCTTGGGCGAGCGGTTGAATTCGACCGGGAAGCCTTCTTCCTTCAAGAGGGCGACGCCGTCGTTCCAGGACCAGCTGACCAGAACCTCGCCTGAGGCCATCAACTGCGTCATCTCGGCCGGGTCGGCCCAATAGGCGCGCACGTTCGGGTGGACCTTGCGCAGCCAGTCGGCGGCGGCCTTGAACTGCTCATCGGTCACATTGTCCCATGAGGTGACGCCGGTGGCGAGGAAGGCCAGCGACCAGACGTCATCATTGCTGTCGGGCAGCGAGACACGGCCAGCATATTTCGGGTCGGCAAAGACCTGAAGGGTGGACACATCCTCGACCGGCACGTCCTTGGTGTTGTAGGCGATGGCCGCGAAGGCGGTGTCGAGCGGCAGGAACCACTGGCCGCCGTCGTCCTTCAGAATGGGCGAGGCATACATGCGCGGGTCAATGTCGGCAAAGGCGGTGATCTTTGAGGTATCCCACGGCTCGATCAGGCCAGCGTCGCGATAGCGTGGAATCGAAGCGGCACAGGGGTGGGCGACATCGGCCTGAAAACCGGAGCTGACCTTCTGGAAAGCCTCGTCATCATCGCCGTAGAAGGAATAGGTGGGTTTGTCGCCATGCTTGGCGACATATTGCGTGAGCGCGCCATCGATTTCCCAACCTGCCCAATCAAAAACCAGCAGTTCAGGGTCTGCGGCCTGTGCGGCAGTGGCAATGGCGATGGCGGAAACGGCGCCGGCGAAGAAAAGTTTCGAGTGGGTCATCGGTTCTCCTCGGTGTTGGTTCTTGGGCCGTTGCGTCCCCTGCGCGGGCCTTTCTGTGGCATGCTTGCAAAGCAAACCACTTTGCGCAAGCGTGCTAAAAGTGGTGCGGGTGGGCCGGATTGGCAAGAGGGTGTGAAAGAGGTTTGCGTGACTTGACGTCAGCCGTGGCGCATTGCCTGTTAGGCGCGCAAATTGGGGCATCGGTGCTGCAGGTTTCGGCGCTGTGCCCAGAAAACCGGAGGAAAGAAAATGCGTGCCTTGGTGATGGAAAAGACCGGCGATGAGCCGGCGCTGGCGCGTCTGGCCGAGGTGCCCGAGACCGCCTTGCCGGCCGGGGATGTCACGGTAAGGGTGGAGTTTTCCACGCTGAACTACAAGGACGGCCTGTGCCTGTCGGGCACGGGTGGCGGTCTGGTGCGGACATGGCCGCATGTGGCGGGCATTGATTTCGCGGGCGTGGTCGAGGCGTCGGATGATGCGCGCTATCGCCCCGGTGATCGGGTGGTGCTGACCGGATGGCGGGTGGGCGAGTCGCATTGGGGCGGATATGCCGAAAAGGCACGGGTCAAGGCGGATTGGCTGGTGCCCTTACCCGACGGGCTGACCGCGCGGGCAGCGATGGCGATCGGCACGGCGGGGTTCACGTCGATGCTGGCGGTGATGGCGCTGGAGGAACATGGCCTGACCCCCGCCAAGGGTGAGGTGCTGGCGACCGGGGCGGCGGGGGGCGTCGGGTCGGTTGCGGTGGCGATTCTGGCGCATCTTGGCTATCAGGTGGCGGCGGTGACCGGGCGGCCCGAGACCGAAGGTTACTTGCGCGATCTTGGCGCGGCGCGGATCGTGCCGCGCGCGGACCTTGCCGATACGGTCAAGCGCCCCTTGGAAAGCGAAACCTGGGCGGGCTGCATTGATGCCGTGGGTGGCGCGATGCTGGCGCGGGTGCTGGGCCAGATGAAGATGGATGCGAGCGTGGCGGCGGTGGGTCTGGCGGGGGGATCAGCGCTACCCGCCAGCGTGGTGCCGTTCCTGTTGCGCGGCATCAACCTGCTGGGCATCAACTCGGTCTTTGTGCCCTATGCGCGGCGGGTGGTGGCATGGGACAGGCTGTCGCGCGAGTTGCCGCTGGACAAGCTGGAAGGCATGATCCGCACCGTCGGTCTGGGCGATCTGCCCGATCTGGGGGCGGCGATCCTGAAGGGTGAGGTGCAGGGCCGCATTGTGGTGGATGTCACCCTTTGAAGGTCTTTACACGGCCAACGGGGGCGGGGTAGCCTTGCCCTGATCTGCGCGCCCGGACCGGGCAGGCGGGTCTGCCGGTCATGGGTTTTGGTGCCCCTGTCGGCTCGGCTGGAAGACCTGCCAAAGTTCGGGATGCGTATACTGCGGGCAGGTCTTGCGTTCCGGGTGGATGAGGCGACAAGTGGCAAGAGGGGCCCCTATGACCCAGATGAATATGGATTTTGTGCGCGCGCAGTTCCCGGCGTTTTCCAGCCCGGTGCTGTCGTCGCATGCGTTTTTCGAGAATGCGGGCGGCAGCTATCCCTGCCGTCAGGTGGTGGATCGGCTGACCCGCTTTTTCACCGACCGCAAGGTGCAGCCCTATGGCCCCTATCCGGGGGCGCAGGCGGGCGGGGCCGAGATGGACGAGGCGCGCACCCGCCTTGCCGCGATGATGAATGTGGCGCGCGAAGAGGTGTCGTTTGGTCCGTCGACCAGTGCGAACACTTATGTGCTGGCACAGGCCGTGCGTGGCTGGCTGAAGGGCGGAACCGGGGCGGTTGTGGTCACCAATCAGGACCACGAGGCAAATTCGGGCGTCTGGCGGCGGTTGGCCGACGACGGGATCGAGGTGCGCGAATGGCAGATTGATCCGGCGACAGGCTCGCTGGACCCGGCCGATCTGGGTGCACTGCTTGCCGATGGCCGGGTGCGGCTGGTCTGCTTTCCGCATTGTTCCAACGTGATTGCCGAGATCAACGATGTGGCGGCAATCAGCGCCATGGCGCAGGCGGCAGGTGCGCGCACGGTGGTGGATGGCGTGAGCTACGCCCCCCATGGCTTTCCTGACGTAGCGGCCTTGGGCTGCGATGTTTACCTGTTCTCGGCTTACAAGACCTTTGGCCCGCATCAGGGGATCATGGTGCTGCGCGAGGGGTTCGGGATGGAACTGCCGGGGCAGGGGCATTACTTCAACCATGGCACGCTCTATAAACGGCACACCCCGGCCGGGCCCGACCATGCGCAGATCGCGGCCTGTGCCGGGATGGCCGATTATGTGGATGCCATGGCTGCGGCGCATGGGGTCACAGGGGATGCGGCCAGCCGCAATAGCGCGGTGCATGATCTGATGCGTGCGCAAGAGGTGGCGGTGATCGCGCCCCTGTTGGACTATCTGGCGGGGCGCAATGACCTGCGTCTGTTGGGGCCGCGCGATGCGGCACGGCGCGCGCCAACCGTGGCGGTGGAACTGGATCGCCCGGCAGAGCCGGTATCGGTGGCTTTGGGGCAGGATGGCATTGCCTGCTGGGGGGGGCATTTCTATGCCGTCCGCCCGTTGACGGCGATGGGCATCGACCTGAACAAGGGTGTTTTGCGGATGAGTGCGGCGCACTACACCAGCGCCGATGACGTGACGCGCCTGATCGCGGCGCTGGACCGCGCGTTGTAGCGGGGGCAGGGCGGGGGCTGGCTTTTTGACCGCCGCCCTGTCGTCCCTCATCTTTGGCCTGCTGCTGCTGCGGGCCGATCCAGATCCTGATATCCGGTGAATGGGGTGCGGGTGATCCGTTTGAACCGCTGCGCCGTATAATGACAAAACAAGGATGCTTGCCGCCCTCATGACTGATGCCCCTTTGATCCTGTGGTTCCGGCGCGACCTGCGCTTGTCGGACCAGCCAATGGTGGCTGAAGCGGTGGCATCAGGGCGGCCGCTGGTCGCCCTTTTCATATTGGACCCAGAGACCGAGGCTTTGGGCGCCGCGCCGAAGTGGCGTCTTGGCCTGTCGATCGCGTCCTTTGCCGATGATCTTGCACGTCTTGGCCTGTCGCTGACGCTGCGGCGTGGGCCGGCACTGGCGGTCTTGCAGGCGGTTGCTGCGGAAACCGGGGCGACAGGCGTCTGGTGGTCACGCCTGTATGACCCAGCGTCGGTGGCGCGCGATACTGCCGTGAAATCCGCGCTCAAGGAGCAAGGGCCTGCGCCCAAAAGCTTTTCCGGGCATCTGTTGTTCGAGCCATGGTCGGTGGAAACCGGCACGGGTGGGTTCTACCGTGTGTTCACGCCGTTCTGGCGTGCGGTGAGGGGCCGCGATGTCGACGCACCCGCCGCCGCGCCCACCCATCTGCGCGCCGCACCCGCCCCCGCCAGTGACCGCTTGGCTGACTGGGAACTTGGCGCGGCGATGCGCCGGGGCGCCGGGGTAGTGCAAGCCCATGTTCAGGTGGGCGAAGCGGCGGCTCTTGCCCGTCTGCACCGTTTCCTTGCTGGTCCGGTGGCGGGCTATGTCGCGGCGCGTGATCTGCCCGCCGTCGACGGTACATCGGGCCTGTCCGAGAACCTGACCTATGGCGAAATCGGCCCGCGCATGATCTGGCATGCTGGCTGGCGCGCCTTGCACGAAGGGAAGGGCGACGCCGAAACCTTCCTGAAGGAACTGGTGTGGCGCGAATTCTCCTACCATCTGGTGCACCACACGCCGCATATCGTGCAGGCCAACTGGAAGCCGGAATGGGACAGCTTTCCATGGCGCGGCGATAACCCGGATGCCGAACGCTGGCGGCGCGGGCGGACGGGCGAGCCGTTTGTCGATGCCGCCATGCGCGAGATGTATGTGACGGGCCGCATGCACAACCGCGCGCGGATGATCGCGGCCAGCTATCTGACCAAGCATCTGATGACGCATTGGAAGGTGGGCCTTGACTGGTTTGCCGAATGTCTTGTGGACTGGGACCCTGCCGCCAATGCGATGGGCTGGCAATGGGCTGCCGGGTCTGGCCCCGATGCGGCCCCGTTCTTTCGCATTTTCAACCCGGCGTCGCAGGCCGAAAAGTTTGATCCAAAGGCCGAGTATCGCCGCCGCTTCATCGCAGAGATGTCGCGCCGCCCCGGCCAGCTTGCGTTGTCTTACTTCGACGCAATGCCCAAGTCTTGGGCGCTGGATCCTGCGGCGGCCTATCCGGCCCCGATGGTCGATCTGGCCGCCGGGCGCGCCCGCGCGCTGGAAGCCTATGCGGGACGAAACTCTTGAGCGGGCTGCACGTATCTGAAACTGTAGACGCAAGTGAAGATCCCGTGGGGGGGAAGATGGACGTACTGACGACGACCAAAGGCCAATCCGGCCTGCCGCGATATTTCGGGCATGTGATGGAGGTGGCCAAGCGTCTGGGCGAGGGGCGGATTGATTTTGTCTTGCCCGACGGACGCAGGTTTCGGCTGGAAGGCAAACGTCCCGGCCCCGTGGCAGAGGTGCATATCCATAACAACGACCTGTTCGCGCGGATGATCCGCGAAGGCGATCTGGGGTTTTGCGATGCCTATCTGGATGGCTGGTGGTCCAGCCCTGATCTGCAGGCCTTCCTTGACCTGATCCAGACCCCCGACAACAACGTTGTGCAGGATGGCTTTCCCGGCATGGGCTTTGTGCGCGCCTTTGAGAAGTTCCGCTTTTGGCTGCAGTCGAACAGCCGCCGGCAGGCCCGCAAGAACATTCACGCCCATTACGATTTGGGCAATGACTTTTACCGCCTGTGGCTGGACGACACGATGAGCTATTCCAGCGCCCTGTTTCAGACGGGGCAAGAGTCGCTGGAGCGCGCCCAGACCCTGAAATACGCCAGCATGGTGGACCAGATGGGCGCGGTTCCGGGTGACCATGTGCTGGAAATCGGCTGTGGCTGGGGTGGATTCGCCGAATACGCCGCCAAGGAGCGTGGCCTGCGGGTGACAGGGCTGACCATCAGTCAGGCACAATATGACTATGCAGTGGACCGGATTGCCAAGGCGGGGCTGTCTGACCTTGTCGAGATCAAGTTGCAAGATTATCGCGATGAGGCTGGCACTTACGACGGCATCGCATCGATCGAGATGTTCGAAGCCGTGGGGGAGCGTTATTGGCCCACCTATTTCCGTGTGCTGCGCGAGCGTCTGAAACCGGGCCGCCACGCCACGCTGCAGATCATCACCGTGCCCGACCATCGCTGGCATATCTACAAGCGCGGTGTTGATTTCATTCAGAAATACATCTTTCCGGGTGGCATGTTGCCCGCTCCCGGCGTCTTGCGCGCCGAGGTGGAGCGGGCGGGCCTGCATGTCAAAGGCTCGATCGAGTTTGGCGAAAGCTACAGCCAGACCCTGCGCCGCTGGCATGAGGTGTTCAACGACCGCTGGGAAGACGTGGCCAAACTGGGCTTTGACGACCGCTTTCGCCGGATGTGGAATTTTTACCTCACCTCTTGCGCGGGCGCGTTCCGCGGCGGAAACTGTGATGTGACACAGATCACGGTGACGCGCCCCTCCTGACCAAGGGCGCGTGAAGGGGACAGGATGCCGACCGCCGCCAAACTCGTTGCCGCCATCGCATTTGCCATCGTCGCGGCGCTTGCCGCCCACCTTTACGTGCTGGCCATGCCAGATGGGCGCCCTGCGGGTTACCTGCGCGAGATCAGCGGCCTGATCGGTGCCTTTTGCGGCTGGATGATTATGGGGCCCCTGGCCGGAGGCGACCGTGGGCGCATCGAGGCCATGGGTACGGGCGTGCGCACATCGCTGACCATTGCCATTCTGGTCGTGCTGGTGTTTTCGATCCGCGACATGCTGCAACGGTCGATGAAGGGCCGCTACGATGCGCCGATGGATGCGATCCTTGGCATTTTCGAGCAGGCCCTTGAACTCGGCTCGCCGGTGCTGCAGGCCGACATCATTGGTGTGTTGCTGCTTGGCGGGCTGATGGGCGGGGCCATTTCCCATTGGGCGGGCCGCACCTGGAGATAGGGCCGCCACTTCTACGGCCCGACACAAGGATCAGGAACAAGACAGATGGGTTCGGACGTTTTTTTGTATGGCACGCTGTGCCATGGGCCGCTGCTGGCGGTGGTGCTGGGCTATGCGGCCGAAGGCCAACCGGCTGATCTGCCGGGCCATCGCGCCGTTTCATCCGCTGGGGCGAGCCATGCCGTTGCCCTGCCGGACCCGCAGGCTACCTTCCCGGGGATCCTGGTAACGGGCCTTGGCCCCGATGCGCGGGCGCGGCTGTCGTTTTATGCCGCTTGTCTGGACCTGCACCCGCAATCGGTCCTGGTGCAACGTGCCTCGGGCGTCGGGCCGGTTGACACCTATCTGCCCGCCCGGTCCGCGCCCGCCGATGCAGCACCGTGGTCGCTGTCCGACTGGCAGGCCCGCCTTGCCACGACCTGTGTCGCCACCGCCCAAGACGTGATGGCGCTTTACGGCCGCGTCCCGGCAGAACGTGTGGCCGCGCGCTATGGCATGATGCTGGTGCGCGGGGCCAGCCGCGCGCGCGCCGCCATCGCCCCCGCGCCGACCGATGTGCGCTTTCACGCCGGGGCAGGCGATGTGGTGGTGGACCATGTCGATCTGCCCTATGCGCGGTTTTTCGCGATCGAGGAATACGAACTGCGCCACCGCCGCTTTGCCGGGGGCCAAAGCCCGCAGATCAACCGTGCGGTCTTTGTCTCGGGTGATGCGGTCACGGTCCTGCCTTACGATCCGGTCCGCGACTGCGTGCTTCTGGTCGAACAGTTCCGCGCCGGGCCGTTTGCGCGCGGTGACACCCAGCCTTGGCTGCTGGAGGCCATCGCCGGCCGCGTCGATCCGGGTGAAACCCCCGAGGAGGCGGGCCGCCGCGAGGCCGAGGAAGAGGCGGGTCTGACCCTTGGCGCCCTGTTGCCTGTGGCGGGATATTACCCGACACCGGGGGCAAAGACCGAGTTTCTGTACTCCTACGTCGCCCTTGCCGACCTGCCGCCTTCGGTGACGGGCGTGTTCGGCGTGGCCGACGAGGCCGAGGATATCCGCACGCATCTGGTCGGTTTTGACCGGCTGATGCAGATGGTCACCAGCGGTGAGGTGGCCAATGCGCCGCTTTTGATCTCGGTGCTCTGGCTGCAACGCGAACGCGCCCGCCTGCGCGCCGGGCCAGGGGCCTGACCGGCGCGCTGGTGACGTTACAGGTTCAGCGTGACCCAAGCTGCATTGCGCGCCGATGACCGCACGCAGGCATCGACAAAGGCCACGCCCTCCACGCCTTCCTTCAGGCCGGGAAAGGTCACCGCCGCATCCAGTACCGTGCAATCGCGCCGGGCCGTGATGGCACGGGCGGCTTCGGCATAGATATTGGCAAAGCCTTCCAGATAACCCTCCGGATGGCCTGCCGGGATTCGCGTCATCCGGCCCGCTGCGTCACCCGTCCCCGCCCCCCCGCGCGTCAGCCGATAGCGCGGCTGACCCAAAGGCGTGACCCACAGGTGGTTGGGGTTCTCCTGCTCCCACTCGATCCCGGCCTTGGTGCCAAAGATCCGCAGCCTGAGGCCATTTTCGCAGCCCGACGCCACCTGCGAACACCATAGCATCCCGCGCGCGCCACCCTCATAGCGCAGCAGAACATGGCCGTTGTCGTCCACCCGCCGCCCCGGCACAAAGGCCTGCAGATCCGCCGCCAGTTCCGCCACCCGCAGGCCGGACACGAAATTGGCAAGGTTGAAGGCATGGGTGCCGATGTCGCCCGTCGATCCGCCCGCCCCCGACCGCGCGGGGTCAGTGCGCCAACCGGCCTGCTTTTGCCCCGAGGCTTCCAGCGGTTCGGCCAGCCAGTCCTGCGCATATTCCACCTGCACAAGCCGCAAGGTGCCCAGTTCCCCGGCCTCGACCATGGCCTTGGCCTGCCGGATCATCGGATAGCCGGTGTAATTGTGCGTCAGCGCGAACACCACGCCCGATGCCTCTGCCGCTTTGGCCAGCTTTTTTGCCTCGCTCAGGGTCGCGGTCAGCGGTTTGTCGCAGATCACATGAATGCCGCGTTTGAGAAATTGCAGCGCCACCGGTGCATGCATGTGGTTGGGCGTGACAATCGCCACCACTTCGATCCCGTCACGGCGCCGCGCTTCCTTGGCGGCCATCTCGGCAAAAGAGGCATAGGCCCGCGCCACCCCAAGGTCCGCCGCCGAGGCAAGGCTTTTTTCGGCATCCGACGAAAAGCACCCCGCCACCAACTCGTACTGATCATCAATCCGCGCGGCAATCCGGTGGACTGCCCCGATAAAGGCATCGCGCCCGCCGCCCACCATGCCCAGCCGGATGCGCGGTGCCCGCGCCACATGTGCCCCTGTAATGGCCATGCGAACCCTCCCTCATTTTCTGTCCAAAAATATCCCACGGGGGTGCGGGGGTGTGAAACCCCCGCCGCCGCCGGTTCAGTCCAGTCCCAGCATCCGGCGGTTCGCGGC
This sequence comes from Rhodobacter sp., assembly GCA_027484145.1. Lineage (GTDB taxonomy): Bacteria > Pseudomonadota > Alphaproteobacteria > Rhodobacterales > Rhodobacteraceae > Pseudotabrizicola. Next base: position 22,760 of record JAIXUH010000012.1, on the reverse strand, counting down.
GCGATCGGTGCCCGCATCGGCGAAATCGTCAAACGCCTTTTCCGTCACCCGGATCATATGGGCGCGCACGAAATCGGCCCCTTCGCGGGCGCCGTCCTCGGGGTGTTTCAGGCAGCATTCCCATTCCACCACGGCCCAGCCGTCAAAGCTGTATTGCGTGAGTTTCGAGAAGATGCCGCCGAAATCCACCTGCCCGTCGCCGGGGCTGCGGAAGCGGCCTGCGCGGTTGACCCATGATTGAAAGCCGCCGTAAACGCCCTGCCGCCCCGTTGGGTTCAATTCAGCATCCTTGACATGGAACATCCGGATCCGGTCATGATAGATATCGATATGATCAAGGTAATCAAGGTGTTGCAGAACGTAGTGGCTTGGGTCGTACAGCATGTTGGCCCGTGTATGGCCTTTGACGCGGTCGAGGAACATCTCGAAACTGATGCCGTCATGCAGGTCTTCGCCGGGGTGAATCTCGTAAGCCACATCGACGCCGCAATCCTCGGCATGGTCAAGGATGGGTGTCCAGCGCCGCGCCAACTCGTCAAACGCCTCTTCCACCAGCCCCGCCGGGCGCTGTGGCCAAGGGTAAAGGTAGGGCCAGGCCAAGGCCCCCGAAAAGGTGGCATGCGCCGTCAGGCCAAGGTTCCTTGAGGCGGAGAGGGCCTTTTTCACCTGATCCACCGCCCATTCCTGACGGGCCTTGGGGTTGCCGCGCACGGCAGGGGCGGCAAAGCCGTCAAAGGCGGTGTCATAGGCCGGGTGCACTGCCACAAGCTGGCCTTGCAGGTGGGTCGAAAGCTCGGTCACCGTAATGCCGCTGTCCGCGGCCACGCCCTTGAAGTCATCGCACCATGTCTTTGACGTGGCGGCCTTGTCCAGATCGAACAGACGGCCGTCCCAGCTTGGCACCTGCACCCCGACATAGCCACAGTCGGACGCCCATTTCGTGATGGACGCCCATGAATTGAACGGTGCCGCATCCCCGGCAAACTGCGCCAGAAACAGCGCAGGCCCCTTCATCGTTTTCATCTTTGTCCTCTCCCCTTGTGTCAGGCCCGCTCCACCCTGTCGGGGCGGTCAAGGCATTGTCCCAGATCAGCGGCGCGCCGTTCGATTGCTGCCACGGTGGCGCGGGCCAGAAAATCACCGGCACGGCCGACATCTTCGTGTACCAGCAGGATCTCGCGTCGGAACCGGTGCAGAAACCGGATTGCTTCTTTCGCCACCAGATCGAAATCTCGGCCTATGACCAGTCCGCAGCGCTCAGCCCCGCTGATCGCGGCCATGGCAGAGGTGGTGGACCCCGCCAGAATGCCATCCGGGCGCGGCAGGCGCGACATGCGGTCCTGAATGGCGGCCTCGACCGCAGCGGCGCCGCTGTCAGAGGTGACGTCGGCGACCAATTCGAAGGTCAGGCCAGCTTCGGCTGCTCCCTCGGCAAAGCCTGTCGTCATGTGCCGGGCATAGGAATGGGCGCGCGGCGGCGGAATCAGGATCAGCCGCTTGCGCCCACAGGCGGCAAGGGCCTTTACACCGATGCGGGCATAAGCCTCGTTGTCGAAATCGAAATAGGGGTGTTCGATCCCCATTTCCGTGCGCCCATGCGTGGCAAAAGGAAAGCCCCGGTCCGCCATATACCGCACGCGCGGGTCTTCGGGTTTGGTCTGGTTCAGGATGACCGCATCGGCGCTTTCGGTTTCCACGATATAGCGGATCGGGTCCATCGGGTCCTGATCGGGAAAGAACGGCATCACGATCATGTGGTAGGCAGTGCCGCGCAGCGCATTGGCGATGGAATAGATCAGCCGCGAGGTGTGGTTCATCATGTCGGCTTCGGTGGACAGCACCAGCGCGATCACGTTGGTCTTGCCGGTGCGCAGGCGCACGCCCGCGCGGTTCGGGCGGTAGCCCAGCCGGGCCGCCGCCTCGCGCACGCGGCGCTTGGTCTCTTCGCCAATGTCGGGGGCATCTTTCAGCGCGCGGCTGACCGTGGCCACGGCAAAGCCGGTCTCGGCGGCGATGGTTTTGAGGGTGGGGCGCTCCGGCTCCGAATCAACGGGAAGTGGAATGATGGTTGGTGCGGCTGGCCCGGTCATGAATTTCCCCCGATCCGGCGAATCGCTGCTGCCCCGGCGCGCCATGATTCGGCGGGTTGGGGCCTTGCCGCAGGTGCGAAATCGTCCCACGACGGCAGGGCCGTGGCAGCCTTGCTTTGCGGGTGGTTGCGCGGTGTGCGGCAGTGCAGCATGTTGCGTTTCTGAAGGGGTTCAGGGGGCCGCGCAAGCGCGGAATTACAGGCCATTGAATGCCACGCCGCCCCTGCTTCACAAGCGAAAAGATTGCTTGATTGCAAAATCTATAACGTTATAGGCTTCCACTATAACGATTTAGAAACCGGGAGGACTGCATGAAAACCCTTAAGCTGGCCACGGCGCTTTTCGCGTCGGTGGCACTGCCGACCGTTGCCTTGGCGACGGAACTTGAAGTGACGCACTGGTGGACGTCGGGTGGCGAAGCCGCAGCCGTGGCTGAACTGGCCAAGGCATTTGACGCCAGCGGCGACAAGTGGATCGACGGCGCGATTGCCGGTGGCGGCAGCACAGCCCGCCCGATCATGATTTCCCGCATCACCGGTGGTGACCCGATGGGGGCCACCCAGTTCAACCACGGCCAGCAGGCGCTGGAACTGGTCGAGGCTGGCCTGATGCTGGACCTGACCGACGTGGCCGAGGCAGAGGGCTGGAAGGAAAAAGTGTTCCCGCCGTCGCTGCTGGATGCCTGCACCGTGGATGGCAAGATCTATTGCGCCCCGGTCAACATCCACTCGCCCGAGTGGCTGTGGCTGTCGAACAAGGCCTATGCCGATGCGGGCATCCCGGTTCCGGCGAACTGGAATGAATTCGTGGCCTCGGCCCCGGCGCTGGAAGCCGCTGGCAAGATCCCGCTGGCACTGGGCAACCAGGCCTGGCAGTCGAACCTTGCCTTTGGTGCCATGACCGTGGCCGTAGCTGGCCTTGACGTCTGGAAAAAGGTCAACATCGACAAGGACATGGATGTTGCTGCCGGACCGGAGATTGCCGCCGTGTTCGCGGCTGCTGCCGATGCGCGCAAACTGGCCGCAAAATCGACCGTGCAGGACTGGAACCAGGCCACCAACCTTGTGATCACCGGCGAAGCTGGCGGTCAGATCATGGGTGACTGGGCGCAGGGCGAATTCCAGGTTGCAGGCCAGGTGGCCGGCACCGACTATACCTGCCTGCCGGGTCTTGGCCTGAACGCCTACCTGTCGACCGGTGGCGATGCGTTCTACTTCCCGAAACTGGATGATCCGGAAAAGGAAGCCGCACAAAAGCGTCTGGCCGCCCAACTGGTCAGCCCCGCCGTGCAGGTCGCCTTCAACCTGAAAAAAGGCTCGCTGCCCATTCGTGGTGACGTCGATCTGGCCGCGGCCAACGACTGCATGAAGAAGGGCCTTGAGATCCTTGCCTCGGGCAACGTGGTGCCATCGGGTGACCAGCTCTGGTCGCCGGACGTGGTCAAGCAGAACGAAGACCTGATGGTCGAATTCTGGAAGTCTGACATGACGGCCGCTGATGCGCAGGCCAAGTGGGTCGAGAACCTGAAATCCGGCATGTGATCGGATGAACTGACGGAAGGGCCGCCCTGATCGGGGGCGGCTCTTTCATCTTGGACCACGACGGCAGGGGGAGAGTCGACATGGCGCAGGCCAAGCATCCGGGCAGGTTGCTGCGAAATCTGAATGCGAAAATCGCAGCAGTGCCGATGGTCTTGACCACGCTGGTGGTCTTTCTGGGGGGCACCATCTGGACGGTGGTTTACTCCTTCACCAATTCGAAGCTTTTGCCGCGCACCAACTTTGTCGGCTTTGACCAGTACGAGCGGCTGTGGGATTCCAGCCGCTGGATCGTGTCGATCCAGAACCTGCTGGTGTTTGGCGTGCTCTCGCTGGTCTTTACCATCGTGATGGGCTTTGTCCTTGCCGTGTTGATGGATCAGAAGATCCGGTTTGAGGACACGTTCCGCACCATCATGCTGTATCCCTTTGCCCTGTCGTTCATCGTGACGGGGCTGGTCTGGCAATGGATTTTGAACCCCGAGTTCGGCATCGAATCCATCGTGCGGTCGTGGGGGTGGGAGAGTTTCGCCTTTGACCCGCTGAACAACCCCGAGGTGGTTCTGTATGGCCTGTTGATTGCGGGGCTGTGGCAAGGCACGGGCTTTGTGATGTGCATCATGCTGGCGGGTCTGCGCGGCATTGACGAGGATATCTGGAAAGCCGCGCGCGTGGACGGCATTCCCACATGGAAAACCTATGTTCTGATCATCATTCCGATGATGCGGCCGGTGTTCATCACCACGCTGGTGCTGGTCGCCAGTGGCATCATCAAGCTTTATGATCTGGTCGTGGCGCAAACCTCGGGCGGGCCGGGCAATGCAAGTCAGGTGCCCGCGATGTATGTCTATGACTATATGTTTCAGGCACAGAACCTTGGGCAGGGCTTTGCCGCATCGACCATGATGCTGCTGTCTGTTCTGATCGTGCTGATCCCTTGGGCCTATCTGGAATTCGGGGGGAAAAAGCATGGCTGACCTATCCGCCACCATGACCGGGCCGCGCGGGGCCAAACCGCGCCGCGTGCTGTCTGGCCGCAACATCATGGTTTACGGCACGCTGATCGTGGTCAGCCTGTATTACATCCTTCCCCTTTGGGTCATGGTGATGACCAGCCTGAAGGGCATGCCGGAAATCCGTCTTGGCAATATCTTTGCCCCGCCGGTCGAGGTGACGTTCCAGCCTTGGGTCAAGGCGTGGTCCGAGGCCTGCACGGGCCTGAACTGCGATGGCCTAAGCCGGGGCTTCTGGAACTCGGTCCAGATTTTGATCCCGTCGGTCGTGCTGTCGATCATCGTGGCGTCGGTCAACGGCTATGCGCTGGTCAACTGGCGCTTCAAAGGGTCGGATGTGTTCTTTACCATCCTGATCTTTGGCTCATTCATCCCCTATCAGGTGATGCTTTATCCGATCGTGATCTTGCTGCGTGAAATGGGCATCTACGGCACGCTGTGGGGTCTTGTGCTGGTGCACACGATCTTTGGGATGCCGATCCTGACCCTGCTGTTTCGCAACTATTTCAGCAGTCTGCCGGAAGAGTTGTTCAAGGCGGCACGGGTGGATGGCGCGGGGTTCTGGGGCATCTATTTCCAGATCATGCTGCCGATGAGCCTGCCGATCTTTGTGGTGGCCATCATCCTGCAGGTGACCGGCATCTGGAACGACTTCCTGTTCGGCGTCGTCTACACCAAGCCCGATCTTTACCCGATGACCGTGCAGTTGAACAACATCGTCAACTCGGTGCAGGGGGTCAAGGAATACAACGTCAACATGGCGGCAACCCTGCTGACCGGGCTTGTTCCGCTGATCGTCTACTTCGTCTCCGGCAAACTCTTCGTTCGCGGCATCGCCGCCGGTGCTGTGAAAGGCTGACCTCGCATGACCCATTCCATCCAAGTCAAAGACCTGACGCTTGATTTCGGTGCCGTGTCGGTGCTGAAAAAGCTGAACCTTGATGTGGCAGAGGGCGAGTTCATCGTTCTGCTGGGGCCATCGGGCTGTGGCAAATCCACGCTGCTGAACTGTCTGGCCGGGTTGTTGGACATCACCGATGGCCAAATCTGGATCAAGGGCAAGAACGTGACATGGGCCGAGCCAAGCGAGCGTGGCATCGGCATGGTGTTCCAGTCTTATGCGCTGTATCCGCAGATGACGGTGCGGGGAAACCTGTCCTTCGGGCTGAAAAACGCCCGAATGGCGCAATCCGAGATCGACAAGCGGATCGCCCGCGCGGCCGAAATTCTGCAGATTCAGCCGCTTCTGGACCGCAAGCCCGGTGCCTTGTCGGGCGGGCAGCGGCAGCGTGTGGCCATCGGGCGCGCCTTGGTGCGGGATGTGGACGTGTTCCTGTTCGACGAGCCGCTGTCGAACCTAGACGCAAAGCTGCGGTCCGAGCTTCGGGTGGAAATCAAACGCCTGCATGCGCAACTGAAAAACACCATGGTTTACGTCACGCATGACCAGATCGAGGCGCTGACACTGGCCGACCGCATTGCCGTGATGCGCGGCGGGGTGATCCAGCAACTGGCCGCGCCGCAGGAAATCTACAACCGCCCGTCGAACCTGTTTGTGGCGGGCTTCATCGGCAGCCCGTCGATGAACTTTCTGCACGGGTCTACCATCGACGGCGGCCGCGCGTTCCAGTTGCAGGGCACGCGGCTGGATTTGACGGGGTATGAGGGCGGGGCCGTCGGCACGCGCGACAGGGCCATCATCGGCCTGCGTCCCGAACATCTGACCGTGCAGGACCATGCCGAACCGGGTCAGACGATTCCGGCGGTGGTCGAGATTGACGAACCCATGGGCGCTGACAGCCTTGTCTGGCTCAAGGCCGCGGGCGCGCAGATGTCGGTGCGTGTACCGGTCGAACAACGCATGGCACCGGGCACGACGGTGCATCTTAAGGTGGATATCGCCAAGGCGAGCATCTTCGATACTGCAAGCGAGCTAAGGGTCTGACGTCATGGATTTGTCTGGCGAATGGCGCCTGCGCGATGAAGCAGGGCAGTTCGATGTTGCCTTTGCCCTGCCCGGTGACGGGATAACGGCACTGCGGGCGGCCGGGGCGATTGCCGACCCCTACTGGGGACAGAACGAATATGACCTGCGCTGGATCGCGGGCTGCGACTGGATCGCCACGCGCAGCTTTACGCATGATGGTGCGGCGTCAGAACTGGTGATCGAGGGGCTGGATACCGTGGCCGAGGTGCGGCTGAACGGGATGACCGTGCTGAAAGCCGCGAATGCCTTTCGCCGTTGGCGGATTCCGGTTTCGGGGCTGGTCCGGCGCGGGACCAACCAGATCGAGATCACCTTCCGCAGTCCGGTGCGCGAGGCGGCGGCGCGACAGGCGGCGCAACCCTTCCGCATTCCCTATCATGCGGGCAATTGTCCCATTCCCGATGGCAACATGCTGCGCAAACCGCAGTGCGACTTTGGCTGGGACTGGAACATTGCTCTGCCGACCTTTGGCGTCTGGGGCAGCATCCGGCTGGCCGCCGTGGCCCCGCGGATCGGTGACATTTTCGTGGACCAGCGCCACGACGATGGCCAGTGCGAGGTGACCCTGCGGATCGAAGCGCCCGGCGAAGATGCGACCGCCACCCTGTGCGGCGTCACCGCAACCGCACCAGCGGTGGGCGGCGTGGCGGTGGTGGTGCTGCGGATCGAAAACCCGGTGCTGTGGTGGCCGGCGGGGCAGGGAGCGCAGGTTCTGCACAGCCTTGTCGTCACCAGTGGCGGGGCCACGGCCACCCGGCAAATCGGCTTGCGCGACCTGCGCCTTGTCGCCGAGGCGGATGCCGTGGGGCGGTCCTTCGTGTTCCATGTCAATGGCCGCCCCGTCTTTGCCAAGGGCGCGAACTGGATTCCGGCCGACGCCCTGCATGGCCGCATCACGCAAGCCGAGGTGCGCGCCCTGCTGCAATCGGCGGTCGATGCCAACATGAACATGATCCGCATCTGGGGCGGTGGCCGGTATGAGCCGGACTGGTTCTATGACCTGTGCGACGAGATGGGGCTGATGGTCTGGCAGGACTTCATGTTCGCCTGCCATCTTTACCCCTCGACCCCAGCGTTTCTGGCCGAGGTAGATGCCGAGGTGCGCGATGTGGTGGGCCGCATCAATCACCATGCCTGCATGGCGCTGTGGTGCGGGGATAACGAGTTGATCGGTGCCTTGGGCTGGTTTGACGAAAGCCGCAAGGACCGTGACCGTTACCTTGTCAACTATGACCGGCTGAACCGCACGATCGAAGCCGCGCTGCACGCCGTTTTGCCCGGTGCAAACTGGTGGCCGTCATCCCCCAGCCCAGGCCCGATGGCCTTTGGCGATGCGTGGCACGATGACAGCAGCGGCGACATGCACTTCTGGTCGGTCTGGCACGAAGGCCGCAACTTTGACCATTACCGCGATGTGAAACCCCGGTTCTGTTCGGAGTTTGGATTTCAGTCTTACCCCTCGCTGTCGGCCATCCGCCGCTTTGCCGACCCCGCGGATTTCAACATTGCCGCGCCCGTAATGGAAAGCCACCAGAAGAACGCGGGTGGCAATGCGCGCATCGCGGAAACCATGTTCCGCTATTTCCGCTTTCCGGTGGATTTCCCGAACTTCGTCTATCTCAGCCAGGTGCAGCAGGGCCTTGCCATTCATACGGCCGTCACTGCGTGGCGCGCGCTGAAGCCGCATTGCATGGGCACGCTGTTCTGGCAGTTGAACGACACATGGCCCGTGTGTTCGTGGTCCAGCCTTGACCATGGTGGCAATTGGAAACTCTTGCATCATATGGCGCGCCGTTTTTATGCGCCCGTCAGCGTCTTTGCCCTGCCCGAAGGCGATGTGGTCAGCCTCAAGGCCGTGAACGATACCGCAGATGAAATGACCATTTCCCTGCACGTTTCTGCCCTGAACATGGCCGGACAATTGCGCCCGCTGATCGAAACCGAAACGCTGTTGTGCAACAAGGGTGCGGTCGTGTGCTGTCAGGTGCCGCTGGACCGCCTGAACCCCGATGAGGTTCTGCACTGGGAATGGCAGGGAGAAATCGCCGACTCCGGCCTGACCCAGGATGTCTCGGGTGAAGATGTCTATGCGATCAAGCCATGGAAGGCGCATGACCTTGTTGATCCGGCGGCCCGACTTGTGGCCGCGCCCGATGGCACGGATTGGCGCATTACCCTGACGGCGCAGGCCTTGGCCCCGTTTGCCGCGCTGGAGGCGGATGTGCCGGGCCGCTTTTCCGACAATGCCTTTGCGCTGATCCCCGGACGGGACCGCGTGATCCGCTTTGTGCCCGATGCGCCGGGGCCGACCCCTGCCTTTACCCTTCGCCATCTTCATGCCGCCACCTATGGCGCTTCTGAAAGGACGTAAGATGTTCTCTTACCAACTCTATTCCTCGCGCAACTTCCCGCCGATGTCGGCCACGTTCGAGATGCTGGCACAGGCGGGCTATACGGCGGTCGAGGGTTACGGCGCGCTTTACGCCGATGATGCGGCGGTTGAGGCAACGAAGGCGGGCCTTGCGGCCACGGGGCTGACCATGCCGACGGGCCATTTCAGCCTTGCGATGCTGGAAGGCGAAGTGGCCAAGGTGCTGTCGATTGCATCCGCGCTGAAGATGCAAAAGCTGTATTGCCCTTATCTGATGCCCGATGACCGCCCGACAGATGGCGCGGGCTGGCACGCTTTTGGCGCGCGGTTGGAAAAGGTGGCGCATGTCTACCGTGCCGAAGGCTATGGCTTTGGCTGGCACAACCATGATTTCGAGTTTCGCCCCACCACCGATGGGGCCATTCCGCAGGAAGAGATCTTTGATGGCGGCCCGCATCTGGAATGGGAAATGGATGTGGCATGGGTCATCCGTGGCGGCGCGGACCCCTTGGCGTGGATCGAGCGCTACAAGGACCGGATCACCGCCGCCCATGTCAAGGACATTGCCCCTGCGGGCGAGAACACGGATGAGGATGGCTGGGCCGATGTGGGGCACGGCACCGTGGATTGGCCCGCGATCATGGCGGCACTGCGCGCCATCGGGGTCAAGCATTTCGTGATGGAGCATGACAATCCGTCAGATCACGCGCGGTTCGCAACCCGCGCCATCGCATCGGCCAAGGGGTTCTGAAACATGGCTAATCTGGGTATCGGCATCATCGGATGCGGCAATATCTCCTCGGCCTACCTGCGCCTTGCGCCCTTGTTCAAGGGGCTGGAAGTGCGGGCGGTCGCCGATATGAACATGGAGGCAGCCACCGCCCGCGCGGCCGAGTTCAACGTGAAGGCGCAGTCGGTTGATGACCTGCTGGCCAACAAGGACTTGGACGTGGTCATCAACCTGACCATTCCGGATGCGCATTACAGCATCACCAAGCGGATACTGGAGGCGGGCAAGCATGCCTATTCCGAAAAGCCGCTGGTCCTGACGCTGGAGGAAGGCGAAACTCTGCGCGCCCTTGCGGCCAGCAAGGGGCTGGCCGTGGGCTGTGCGCCCGACACGTTCCTTGGCGGCGCGCATCAGCAGGCGCGTGCACTGATTGACGAAGGCCGCATTGGCGCGATCACTGCCGCCGTGGCCTGCGTGCAGAACCATGGCCCCGAAGGCTGGCACCCCAGCCCCGAGTTCTTTTTCCTGCCGGGCGCAGGCCCGATGCTGGACCTTGGCCCCTATTACGTGGCCAACCTGATCAACTTCCTTGGTCCGGTCAAACGGGTGGGGGCCGTCACCTCCTCGGCCACGCCGACGCGCACCATCGGGTCGGGCGCGCGGGCGGGGCAGGAGATTCCGGTCAAGACGCCCACGAACATTCATGCGCTGCTGGAGTTCCATTCCGGCGCCATGGTGAACCTGACCACCAGCTGGGATGTCTGGCACCACAAGCGCAACCATTTCGAGTTCTATGGCACCGAGGGCACGATGTATGTGCCTGACCCCAACTTCTTTGGCGGTGTGGTCGAGGTGGCGGGGCGCGACGGGGTGCTGACGCAGGTGGCCCCATGGGATCACCCCTTTGGCGTGCCCAATGCCGAGCATCCCAAGCACGGGCCCTTGGCCAATTACCGTACTGCAGGTCTTGCTGATATGGTGCAGGCCGTGATGGCGGGGCGCGATGCCCGCTGTTCGCTCGACCGCACCCTGCACGGGGTCGACGTGATGACTGCCTGCCTGACGTCGGGCGCTTCTGGGGCGTTCATCACCCTGACGACCACCTGCACCCGCCCCGCCGCGCTTGGTATAGCCGAGGCACGGGCGCTGATGGTGTGAGTTTGCTCTTTCCCCCGAAGGCTGGGGGGCTTCGCGCCCCCCAGACCCCCTGCGGGATATTTTGAGACAGAAAATGAGCAGATTAGGGCGGACTCGTCTGTGACGCCGCGCTGCTCTGAACCGGACAACTCGGTGAGACAGATGGCCCAGAACCCGATCCTGCGCGGATTCAACCCTGACCCCAGCTTTTGCCGGGTGGGCGAGGATTACTACATCGCGACCTCGACCTTCGAATGGTATCCGGGGGTGCAGATTCACCACAGCCGCGATCTGGTGAACTGGCGGCTGGTGGCGCGCCCGCTGAACCGTGCAGCACTTCTGGATATGCGGGGCAATCCGGATTCAGGGGGTATCTGGGCGCCGTGCCTGTCTTTTGCCGACGGAACGTTCTGGCTGGTCTATACGGATGTGAAGCGGCTGGACGGCAACTTCAAGGATGCCCACAACTATATCACCACCTGTGCCAGCATCGACGGTGCATGGTCGGACCCGTGGTATGTGAATTCGTCGGGCTTTGATCCGACGTTGTTTCACGATGATGACGGCCGCAAATGGTTTGCCAATATGCGCTGGAACCATCGTGGCCCCGGCAGCGGCATCAACCCCGCCAATGACCGCTTTGACGGGATCGAATTGCAGGAATGGTCGCCCGACCGGGGGCTGTTTGGGCCGGTGTACGACATTTACCCCGGCACCGACCTTGGCCTGACCGAGGCACCGCATCTGTTCAAGCGTGATGGCTGGTATTACCTGACGACGGCTGAGGGAGGCACCGGCTATGACCATGCGGTGACCTTGGCCCGGTCGCGCCAGATTGCCGGGCCTTATGAGTCGCACCCGGCGAAGCATGTGATCACCGCCCGATTTGACCCCGCCAACCCGATCCAACGCATGGGGCATGGCCAGTATGTCGAAGGCCATGACGGGCGGCATTGGCACAGCTTTCTGTGCGGACGCCCGTTGCCGGGGCCGGATGGCAAGCCGTTCTGCGCGACGGGGCGTGAGTCGGGTCTGGCCGAGGTAGAGTGGCGCGATGGCTGGCTGTGGCTGATGGCAGGCGGGCGGGTTGCCCCGACCGTCCTGCCGCTGGACAGCGCGCAGGTGTTTCAGACCGAGGTGTCGTATGATTTCAGCGGCCCCGATCTTCCGCTTGATTTCCAGTGGCTTCGCACCCCGCACCCCGAACGTTTGTTCACGCTGACGGGCCAGTGCCTGCGCATGACGGGGCGCGAAAGCCTTGGGTCGTGGTATGAGCAAAGCCTTGTGGCGCGGCGGCAGGATGAGGCGTCCTATCGGGCAGGGGCGGTGTTCGAGGCCGATCCGCCGACATGGCAGCAGGCCATCGGGCTGACCACCTATTACAACCGCCACAAGTTCCATGCGGCGCTGATCACGCGGGAGGGGGCGCGCCGCGTGGTGACCATCGTCTCGTGCGATGGGGATTGGCAGCGTGAACGGCTGACCTTTGGCGAGACGGTGTCCTGCCCCGATGGCGCGGTACATCTGGAGGTGGAGGTCCGGGGTGCCACGCAGCAGTTCTTTCTGAACGGCCGCGCGATTGGTGCGCCGCTGAATGCGGCTCTGATCTCGGACGAGGGGGGCAAGGGCGAGCATGCCAGCTTTACCGGGGCTTTTGTCGGCATGGTGGCCTATGACATGACCGGACAGGGCTGGACGGCCGATGTGACGCGGTTTGATTATTCGACCCGCATTTGATCAGATCTTGATTGCATCGGCTTTCCCGGCGTAATGGTCCGGTCAGGCGCGGCGGGGGACTGGATGGACGCGGAAAGCCGGAAGATTCCGACCCATGAGGTCACTTACGCGCGGTTGCGCGACATGATCCTCTATGGGCATCTGGAACCGGGTGCGGCTGTGACCATTCAGGGACTGGTCAGCGATCTGGGCGCCGGGATGACCCCGGTGCGTGAAGCGATCCGGCGCCTGTCGGCCGAAGGTGCGCTGGAGGCCCAAGGCAACCGTCGTGTGTCGGTGCCGAAGATGACCGCCGGGATGCTGGATCAGGTGGCCTTTGCGCGCCTGACGATCGAGCCGAAGCTGGCTGAAATGGCGGCGGCCAATCTGACGCCGGCGCTGATCCTGCGGCTGGAAAGCATTGACGCGCAGGTGGACCGCGCCATCCGCAAGGGCGATATTCCCGCCTATCTGGAGGCCAACCACGCCTTTCACTTCTGCCTTTACGAAGCGTCGGATGCGCCGGTTCTGGTGGATATGGCGCGGTCGATGTGGCTGCGCTTTGGCCCGTCGCTGCGCGTGGTCTGCGCCCAGCATGGCGCGGATGCCTTGCCCGACCAGCACGGCCAGGCCCTTGCCGCAATGCGCGCAGGAGATGCCGCCGGGTTGAAGGCGGCCATCGAGTTGGATCTGGCGCAGGGGGTGGATCAGGTGCGCCTTGCGCTGGAACAGGGCAATATCTGAGCATTTGCTGCGGCCTCGTGACCGGACCTCAATAATTTGATCAAATTTCTTGAACCGGTCTTCGTTTGATCATATCCTTGGGAAAAGCCGGGGCCGGATGCCCTGCTGATTCCGAGGTATCGTTCCATGAACATGATCACAAACCATTTGCCGACGGCTGAACTTCAGGCGCTGGACGCAGCGCATCACATGCACCCGTTCACCGATGCGCCGGGCCTTGCGCGCAAGGGGGCGCGGGTGATCACGCGGGGCAAGGGTGTCTGGCTGACCGACAGCGAAGGCCACCAGATCATTGACGGGATGGCCGGGCTTTGGTGCGTCAACATCGGCTATGGCCGCAAGGAACTGGCCGAAGTGGCCGCGCGGCAGATGGAAGAGTTGGCCTATTACAACACCTTCTTTCAGACGACGCATGTGCCCGCCATTGCCCTTGCCGCAAAGATTGCCGAACTGGCACCGGGCGATCTGAACCATGTGTTCTTTGCAGGCTCGGGGTCCGAGGCGAATGACACCAACATCCGCCTTGTGCGGCGCTATTGGGATGTAAAAGGCCAGCCGCAAAAGCGGGTGATCATCTCGCGCAAGAACGGCTATCATGGGTCCACCATGGGCGGCGGGTCTTTGGGTGGCATGGCGCCGATCCATGCCCATGGCGGCATGATCGACGGGATCGTGCACATCGACCAACCCTATTGGTGGGGCGAGGGCGAGGATATGACCGAAGAAGCCTTCGGTCTGGCCCGTGCCAAGCAGTTGGAGGACAAGATCCTTGAACTGGGGGTCGAGAATGTGGCCGCCTTTATCGGTGAGCCTATTCAGGGCGCGGGGGGCGTGATCGTGCCGCCCAGCACCTATTGGCCCGAGATTCAGCGCATCTGCGACACCTATGGCATCTTGTTGATCGCCGATGAGGTCATCACCGGCTTTGGTCGCACCGGAAACTGGTTCGGCAGCCAGACCTTTGGCATTCGCCCGCATATCATGACCATCGCCAAGGGCCTGTCCTCGGGTTATCAGCCCATCGGCGGGTCGATCATCTGTGACGAGGTGGCGCGGGTGATCGGCGAGGGGGGCGAGTTCTTCCATGGATATACCTATTCCGGCCATCCGGTTGCGGCGGCGGTCGCCTTGGAGAACCTGCGGATCCTGCAAGAAGAACATATCGTGGACCATGTCCGCAACGTGGCGCACCCTTACCTCAAGGAACGCTGGGATGCGCTGACCGACCATCCTTTGGTGGGCGAGGCAAAGCTGGTGGGGCTGATGGGCTCGATCGCGCTGACGCCGGACAAGGCCAAGCGGGCCAAGTTCGCCGAGTCGTCGAATGTGGGCTATCGGACGCGCGAACGGTGCTTTGCCAATAACCTGATCATGCGGGCGGTGGGCGACCGGATGATCATTGCGCCACCCTTGGTCATCACCACGGCGGAAATCGACATCCTGATCGAGCGGGCGAAAAAGAGCCTGGACGAAAGCTATGCCAGCCTGAAGGCGGAAGGCCTGTTCGTTCCGGCCTGAGGGGTGTCTGGCGTTCGACGTGCCTGAGAGGTCTGAGCATCTGCTGATTGCGGCTCAGACCTCTCGCTTTGATGCGCCCGAGCCCACCTTTCGAGCCCACCTTTATGGTGTCCGCTCTGGCTGCGAGAGCCGCCCCAGCGGGGCGGCCCTTTCTTTGGCGTATCAGGGCAAGATGGGTGTCACTGTACCGGCACCGCAAGTGGTGCGCCTTCGGGGACGACAAAGCTTGCGATAATTTTGGCCCCGGTTGCAGCGGTCCGTTCGTCATGCACGACACCTGCGGGCATCATGAAGGACTCGCCTGCCCGGAACAGGCGTGGCGGTTCGCCGTCGATGAACACCTCGATGCTGCCATACATCACATAGGCTGCCACCGGACCCGGATGGGTGTGGCGACCCGTCTGCACATTCGGCGCGAGATCGACACGCACAAAGACCGTCTGATGACCGGGCTCGGGGACCGGAAAGCTTTGTAGAAGGGTGCGCTGGATGTCCGCCGGAGCGGCGGTCGGTACGGGGGAGTCGTCTTGCGCGCGACCGATGGTGGCCGAAAGTGCGCACAGGGTGGCGGCAATGAGGAGGGGAAAGCGGTGTTTCATGATAATCCTTTGCTGTTCCAAGGAAGGAGCGTGCGGGCAGTCTGGCCGATTCCGCGGGCAGGGTCTTGGACGCGGGCGCAACGCAATGCGGCGTGGAACGAAGTAGCCAGCCGAATCTGACCCATGCTGTCCGCTGGCGGCACACACGTTTTCATGGTAAATCCCATGGTGTGTTCAGCCCTTGGCGAGGCGCCATGTCGCAAGAACTTCAAGTCGGATCATCCTTTCGGCTGACCACGCGCGGTCTGTCTCCAAAGCAGGGACTTTCGAGCCTGCAAGAGGTGTTCGACCGCAAAGTGCAGCTCAACTTCGAAGCAAAGCCGGGGCAAATGATTGACGCCGAGCTTTCGGTACAGGGCCTGCCTGGGTTGCGCCGCGCCAGTATGGTATCGACAGCCGATGTGCGTTTGCGGCGCCAGGCCGCGATGCTGGCGGACGGCGAGGACGACGTGTGCCTGATCATCAATACCGGTGGGGGTCTGTGTATCGAACAGCGTCGTCAGCAGACGGTGGCGCGGCCGGGCGACGGTGTGCTGCTGGTCTACCGCGAGGCAGCTGTTCTGGATTTTGTCGCGATGAATTATGTGGCCATCCGGGTGCCCTTCAAGGCGCTGGCTCCGATGAGCCCCAATATCGAATCCAAAGCCGCCCATCTGGTGCGCCGGGAGACGGCCGCGCTTGGGTTGTTGCAAACCTATCTGGCGACCCTGCCGACCAAGCCCTTGGACCCGCAACTTGGTCGTCTGGTGACGTCGCATGTCTATGACCTTATGGCACTGGCGATCGGGGTCACTCCAGAGGGTCGCGCGCAGGCCGCAGCGCGGGGCCTGCGTGCGGGTCGGTTGCAGGCGATCAAGGCCGATCTGCTGCGCAATACCGAGCTGACGCTGCAACAGGTGGCACAGCGCCAAGGCGTTTCTCCACGCTTTGTGCAGATGCTGTTCGAGGAGGAGGGGACGACGTTTTCAGGCTTTGTGCTGGATCGTCGGCTTAATGCAGCACGCGCCATGCTGGGCAGTCCGCGCTTTGCGGACTGGTCCATCACGGCGGTTGCGCTGGAGGCAGGTTTCGGCGACCTCTCCTATTTCAACCGACGGTTCAAGGAGAGGTATCAGATGACGCCATCGGATGCCCGGGCAAAGGCCCCGTATCGCGCATGACCTCCACGCGGTCGCCGTGTGCGCAGCAAAACTGACGTAGGAAAGACCAACCGACAGGTCCGCTTGAGTTCGGCGCAGGGTTTGCCTACACCTGATGGCGAACGAGAAGGAACAGCCTGATGCGGATTCACTCTGACCTTGCCGATACCATCGGAAACACGCCCCTGATCAAGTTGAAGCGGGCGTCCGAGGAGACAGGCTGCACCATTCTGGGCAAATGCGAGTTTCTGAACCCCGGCCAATCGGTCAAGGATCGGGCGGCGCTGTATATCATCCGTGATGCGGTGGCGAAGGGCCTGCTGAAACCCGGCGGCACGATTGTCGAAGGCACAGCCGGAAACACCGGCATCGGCCTTGCGCTGGTGGGGGCCAGCATGGGATTCAAGACCGTGATCGTGATCCCCGAAACGCAGAGTCAGGAAAAGAAGGACATGCTGCGTCTGGCAGGGGCCGAACTGGTGCAGGTGCCCGCAGCGCCTTACAAGAACCCCAACAACTATGTCCGCTATTCGGGCCGTCTGGCCGAGGCTTTGGCCCGCACCGAACCGAACGGGGCGATCTGGGCCAACCAGTTTGACAACGTGGCCAACCGACTGGCGCATATCGAAACCACGGGGCCGGAAATCTGGGATCAGACCGGCGGCAAGGTGGATGGCTTTATCTGCGCCGTGGGGTCTGGCGGCACCTTGGCGGGCGTCGGCATGGCCTTGCAGCCCAAAGGTGTGAAGATCGGTCTGGCCGACCCCGAGGGCGCGGCGCTGCATGCGTTCTATACCACCGGTAAGCTGGACAGCCCCGGCACCTCGATCACCGAAGGGATCGGGCAGGGGCGGATCACAGCCAACCTTGAAGGGTTCACGCCCGATTTCAGCTATCGCATCTCTGACGCCGAAGCCTTGCCTTTGGTGTTCGAGATGCTGCTGGAGGAAGGCATCTGCCTTGGCGGGTCATCGGGGATCAACATTGCCGGTGCGATGCGGATGGCCAAGGATATGGGGCCGGGCAAGACGATCGTGACCATTCTGTGCGATTACGGCAACCGCTATCAATCCAAACTCTATAACCCGGCGTTCCTGAAGGAAAAGGGCCTGCCCGTGCCAGATTGGCTGGACCGCGCGCCCCGCGCCATTCCGACGGTTTTTGAGGACGCATGACGCGGCTGGCTGCCATGTTGGCAACCTTTCGCGGCATTGTTCTGGGGCTGTGTCTGGGGGCGATGGCAGCGCCGGTTGCGGGCGTGGCACAGGCTGTGCAGGACGCGCCCGCACAAAACGCGCAGCCTGCGCCACCCACCGTTCCCCCCCCGGCGCAGGCCCGACCCCCGGCTACCACGGCGCCCGGCACGGCTGCGCTACCAACGTCAGCCGAAGGGCAACCTGCCGACCTTGATCTGGTGGCGTGGGAAGAAACCGCCAACCGAACCGAAACCGCCTTGGGCGAGCCGACCACCACCGATGCATCGCTGGACCTGCTGCGGGCGCAGATGGTGGATTGGCGCGAGGCATTTCTGGTCGCGCAAAACACAAATTCGGCCCGGATCGCCACCCTGCGCCAGCAGATTGCCGCGCTGGGGCCTGTGCCCGCCGAAGGACAGACCGAAGCGGTCGAGATTGCGGCGCGGCGCGCCGAACTGGGTGATCAACTCAACCGTTTGCAGGCACCGGGGATTGCCGCCGAGGAGGCCTATCGGCGGGCCGATGGCCTGATCCGCGAAATTGACCGTGTCCTGCGTGAGCGGCAGACTGACGAGTTGCTGGAACTGCTGCCATCGCCGATCAACCCGGCGAACTGGCCTGCGGCCTATGGCGCGATGCGCGCGGGCGTCGCCTCGATCGTGCGCGAGATTTCCATTCGCACCACCCTACCCGCCGCGCGGGAGCAGTTGGTGGATAACCTTCCGGCCATCGTGTTGCTGCTGGCCTTGGCGCTGGTGCTGATCTGGCGCGGGCGGCATGTGATCGAAGCGCTGATCCAACGCCTGATGCAGCAATCATCGGTGCGCGGCTTGCGGATCTGGGCATTGGTGCTGTCCTTGGGGCAGATTGTCATTCCCACATTCGGGGTGATTGCGCTGAGTGTGGCGCTGCTGCTGAGCGGGATGCTGGGCATCACAGGAACAGTCGTGGCTGACACGCTTCCGGTGCTGGGGCTTGTGGTCTTTACGATCCACTGGCTGGGCGGGCGTCTGTTTCCCAAGGGCGAGGAACTGCACCTGTTGCGCCTGTCAGTAGAGCGGCGGGCCGAAGGGCGGTTTCTGACCACGCTTTACGGGTTGCTTCTGGGGCTGGATGGGCTGCGGGGCGCCATTCTGGAACACCAGACCCTGTCCGAAGCGGCGCGTTCTGTGCTGGGCTTTCCCACCTTGGCGCTTGCGGCTCTGTTGCTGTATCGCATGGGCCGCCTGCTGAAGCTGCACGCGGCCAGTGAAATCGCGGCGGACGAAGAGGCCAGCTATGGCAACCGCCTTGTCGGGCTTTTGGGCCGGGGGGCCATCGCCATTGCGGTGGTGGGTCCGGTTCTGGGGGGGCTTGGCTATATCGCGGCCGCGAGTGCGGTGATCTATCCGGCAGCCTCGTCATTGGGCCTGCTGGGCCTTTTGGTCATTGTGCAGGTGCTGGTCCGTGACATTTACGTGCTGCTGACGCGGTCCGAGGATAATGGCAAAAACGCCCTTGTGCCGGTGCTGATCGGCTTTGCGCTGGTTCTGGCCTCTGTGCCGCTGTTTGCGCTTCTGTGGGGGGCGCGGGTTGCCGATCTGAGCGAATTGTGGAACCGCTCGCGGGAAGGGTTCCAGTTCGGGGAAACCCGCATTTCGCCCACGAACTTTCTGGTCTTTGCCGTGCTGTTTACGGTTGGTTTGCTGGCCACGCGGCTGTTTCAGGGCGCGCTGAAGGGCACCATCCTGCCGCGCACCCGTCTGGATCAGGGCGCGCGCAATGCGCTGACGGCCGGGGTCGGCTATACTGGCATCCTGATTGCCGCGTTGATTGCCATCAACAGCGCGGGCATCGATCTGTCGGGCCTTGCCATCGTGGCGGGCGGCCTGTCGCTGGGCATCGGCTTTGGCATGCAGAACATCGTGTCGAACTTTGTGTCCGGCATCATTCTGCTGATCGAACGGCCGGTGTCCGAAGGCGACTGGATCGAGGTTGGCGGTGCGCAGGGGATCGTGAAGTCAATCTCCGTCCGCTCGACCCGGATCCAGACATTTGACCGGACCGATGTGATTGTGCCCAACACTGATCTGGTGGCGGGCAAGGTCACCAACTGGACGCGGTTCAGCCTGTCGGGGCGGCTGATCGTTCCCATCGGCGTGGCCTTTGGCACCGATACCCGCAAGGTAGAGCGCATCTTGCGCGAGATTGCCGAAGCGCAGCCGATGACCCTGATGAACCCGCCGCCCTTGGTGGCCCTCATGGGGTTCGGGCCGGATTCCATGAACTTCGAAATCCGCGTCATCATTCGTGACGTGAACTTCAGTCTGGCCGTACGGACCGAGATCAACCACCAGATCGTGGAACGCTTTGCCGCCGAAGGGGTCGAGATTCCCTTTGCCCAAAGCGAAATCACCATCCGCAATGCCAATGAAATTGCGGCCATGTTGCGTGAAACCCGGCAGGCGGCAGCGGCGACATCGCCTGCCGCCGGGCCCGGTGCCGCCCTGCCGATGCGACCAGACATGATGCCGGGCGAAGGGCTGGTTCCGCAGGCCGGCCTGTCCGGCGGTTATGGCACCCACCCCGAGGACAAGACATGACGACCGAACTGCTGTTCCGTGCCGACGCCTATCTGCAAGAAGCCAATGCGACAGTGCTGGGCCATACCCCCGAAGGTGGCATCCTTCTGGACCGCACCGTGTTTTACCCCACAGGCGGCGGGCAGCCCGGAGATTCGGGCTGGATGTCGTGGGACGGCGGCCAGTTGTCCATTGCCACCGCCGTCAAGGTCGAGGGCGGCCATGTGGCGCTGGTGCCGGCCGAACCACTGGCCATGCCACCACGCGGCACGCCGGTGCTGCACCGACTGGATTGGGTGCGCCGTCACCGCCATATGCGGATGCACACCGCCCTGCATCTGCTGTCGGTGGTGATCCCCTTGCCGGTGACCGGCGGGCAGATCGGGTCCGAGCGCGGGCGGTTGGATTTTGACATGCCCGAAGCGCCCGCCGATGTGGCCCGCTTGCAGCGCGCGCTGAACGAGTTGGTGGCGCGTGACTTGCCCGTCACCGACGACTGGATCACGGATGAGGCTTTGGCCGCCAACCCCGGCCTGATCAAGACAATGTCCGTGGCCCCACCCACCGGGCAGGGCCGTGTACGGCTTGTCCGCATTGGTCACAGCGCGGGGCAGATCGACCTGCAACCCTGTGGCGGCACCCATGTGGCCCGCACCTCCGAAGTGGGCGGGGTCGAAGTGACGAAGATCGAAAAGAAGGGCCGCCAGAACCGCCGCGTCGTGCTGACATTGCTGGATTGACGAATGGCGGTGAGGGGCAGGGCTTGCCTGCCGCCCCGCGCTAAAGCCGTTCGGGCATCCGCAGCAAGGCGTCCTGCACGTGCTTTGGCACAGCGTCAAAGGCCGTGGTTCCGGCGGCGCGGCCCGCAGCCAGCCAGGCCGAAAACTTGTTGGGCAGGCGCTGCATCACGATCGCGCTCAGGCGGTTGGCATCCGGCAATCTGCGCCGCGTCACGAAGGAGATGCCGCTGTAATAATCGGGCAGGGCATCCAGACCATATTCGAAGAACGTCATGTTCATCTGGTCGTTATAGGGCGTGCGCGACAGCAGGGCGAAACCGTCAAACTGTTGGATCAGGTGCCCTTCGTAGGAACTGCTGCGCGCATGGCGCCGGGTGCCGCTGCGGATCGGCAGATCGTGGGTATCGTATCCTTTCCACAGTTTTGCCGTGCCCTTGGTGCGGATCAGCGCCATGCCCTGATAGGCGCGATCCGGTTGCCGGAACGACCGCCGCCAGTAGCGATACATGCCGTCGGGCAGCAGATAATGGTCAAAGGGGCGCTGCGTTTCGGTCGGAAAGCCAAAGGCGACCGGCTCTTGCCGCTCTGACATCCGGCGGATTTCGTCCAGCGGCAACAACAGGATATTCGCATCCACCCGGAAGTGCCGGCAGATGCGGAACAGAATGTCGGGCCGCGGGAAGGCGGTGCCGGAGAGATAGCGGTTGAACTGGGTGCGGTTCACGCCAATTTCGCGGCACAGCTCGCTGACCGACGGTACATTGCGGCAAAGCTCACGCAGATTGTCACCCAGAATCATTCTGAGCTGGGCAGGATTGGGCGAAGGGCTGTCATTCATCGGGCGATCCGGCAAGTTTGGGGTGCCAAAGGGCAATTCTGGGCGCGTCTCGCATACTATTTGATGCGCTTTAGCGTCATGTCCAGCCCGTGCTGACGCTAAAGTGCGTCAAGCTGATACATTTCATCGTCTTTTGCTGTGCAGGTCGTCCGACTAGACTGATGCTTGTGAACAATACGCCATCTGGCCACAGTTTTGATACGGAAGGGAAAGAAAGATGAAGGGTGTCGTCATCTGGTATTCCAAGCAGGATTTGCGGGCCGTGATCTGGTGCGAGGACTCGCAAGAGCTTGGCATGGCGCTTGGTCCTGCGGCATGGCGTCATCCGGTGACCCCGGTAGAGATCGGGGATTTCGTCGCCTTCCACGTCGACGGTTCGGGGCATGACCGGCGCTGCCATGACATCCACGTGCTGGAGCGCAAAGCCGCCCCGACGCTGATCGGCGCCATCCGCGATCTTGGCCGCCGCGCCAAGGGAATTTCCGGAAATCCCCCCTTGCATCTTTGCGCCAGCCGCGATTAATGAGCGCCCATGGACAGGTGGCCGAGTGGTCGAAGGCGCACGCCTGGAAAGTGTGTAGGCGGGGAACCGTCTCGAGGGTTCGAATCCCTCTCTGTCCGCCAATAGCCCTTGATATCATTAGATGATTTCGGGATTTTGGCTCTAAACCCCATCCTCACCCCGTTTGTGTCTTTGGCTTGTCTGCACGTGATTTAGGGGTGCATGTATCGACCCCGTGAAAATCTGCTTATGCTACAAAGGAGAAGGTAGCGATGAGTGTGACGATGGACGACAGCATCAAACGGTGGACGGCCAAGCGTAAGACGGCGCTTGTGGTCGAG
>JAIXUH010000020.1 GCA_027484145.1 Rhodobacter sp. | reverse complement strand
AGAAGGGCTCGAGCCGCGCCATCTGCGCCTCGGTCAGCCAGAAAAGGTTGCTCATCATTCGGTCTCCTTACGGAGGCTGAATCATGCCGCACAAGCAATATCAATGGGTCCTGACCCTAGCGGAGCGGTTGACAAAACGCGACTCTGTGGCAGCCTGTGATAATTGAATTTGAGAACAGTATTGGACGCACATCATGACAGTCACCCGGAGATTTGGTGCCGAGATTCTCGTAAACACGATTGTTGTCGGGTTTCAGGACAACAGCGCTGTCGCACAATTGTCAGACGGACGGTTCGTGGTCAGTTGGAACAATACCAGCCCCTTGGGCGGTGATCCGTCGGACGGCGGGATCCGGGCGCAGATCTTTGCATCCAACGGAAGCCGAATTGGCCCAGAGCTGGCTGTCAACACGTTCACGCCCGGGCTCCAATATGAAAGTGCGATCACCGGATTGTCCGGTGGCCGCTTCATGGTCACATGGACCAACCAGTTGACGCAACAGGGGGCGCCGGTTCCGGACGTTCAGGGGCAGATCTTCAACGCGGACGGGACCAAGGTTGGAACCGAGTTTCTGATCCCGACCACGACCGCCCTATCGCAGGATGGATCAACGATCACAGAACTGGCCGATGGGCGAATCCTCGTGGCCTGGGCTGACCAGAGCCAAATAACCGGAGATACGAGCGATTATGCGATCCGGGGGCAGATCCTGACGGCAGACGGCGCGAAATCCGGACCGGAATTCCTGATCAACACAGAAACCGATGGGGCGCAAGGAGGTGCCAGGGCGGCAGCACTCCAAGATGGCGGCTTTGTCGTCGTCTGGGTCGACTCCGCCCCTTCGGTGGCAGAGGGCGACGGATCGTCGTCAGCGATCAAGGCTCAGATCTTTGCCGCGAATGGCGCGAAGATTGGCACAGAATTTCTGGTGAATACATCCGTGCAGGGTGTCCAGACCCGGCCCGCGGTGACCACGCTTGCCGACGGGCGATTTGTGGTGACATGGTCGGATTTTGGCCAGAACGCTGGTGACACTTCCAGCGGAGCGGTGCGCGGCCAAGTGTTCAACGCCGACGGGATCCGGTCGGGGACAGAGTTTCTGGTTCCGACGTCAACATTGGGCGAACAGTCGGAATCGTCTATTGCTGCCTTGCCGGATGGTCGCTTTGTCGTTTCCTGGACGACCTTTTCTTCGGCGCCAGGTGACGGGTTTGCTCCCGATATCAAGGCCCAGGTCTTCAACATCGATGGCAGCAAATCGGGCCCGGAGTTTCGGGTGAATGGAGCCGCAGGCAACGTTCAATGGGACAGCCAGGTCGCAACGCTCGCTGACGGTCGGTTCGTCATCACATGGACAGACTTCAACGCGACCGGCGGCGATCTGTTCGATTCCGCGGTCCGCGCCCAGATCTTCGATCCCCGCAACGCTGCCGTCAACCTGCGCGGGCAGGCGGGGGCCGATGATCTTGTCGGAACTTTCCTCGACGACACGATCCAAGGTCGGTCCGGGAATGACAAGCTGGCCGGCGGCAATGGGGCAGATGTGCTTCAGGGCGATGCTGGCGACGACAATATCGCGGGCGATGGCGGGATCGACGACATTCAGGGCGGTACCGGCAATGATCGGCTTTATGGCGGCGCGCAGGGCGATTGGATAGAAGGCGGCAGTGGCGACGATACTCTGGATGGCGGTATCGAAGCGGATGAGTTGATCGGCGGAGTCGGGAATGACACGTACATCTTGCGTGACAATGACCTGGTGACAGAAGTTGCAGGCGAGGGAACGGATCGTGCATCCAGTTCGGCAAGTTTTGCGGTTGCGACGGGGGTCAGCATCGAACTGCTGACCACCACAAACAGCGCCGGCACAACCCGGATCGACATCACTGGCAACGAAGTGTCGCAGACACTCGTCGGCAATGCAGGGACCAACCTGCTGGACGGCAAGGGCGGTAACGACACGATGACGGGTGGTGCCGGGGCGGATAGCTTCCAGTTCAGCACGGCACTGGGCGCGGGCAACATCGATACCATCACCGATTTCAACGTAGCCGCCGATACAATCCGGTTGGAAAACGCAGTCTTCACTGGCCTTGCTGCGGGCTCGCTATCGTCTGCCGCATTCCGGCGCAATGACACCGGCATTGCGGGCGACAGCAGCGACCGGATCATCTATGAAACTGATACAGGCAACCTCTACTTTGACGCCGACGGCACCGGCGCAGGTGGCCGTGTGCGATTTGCGGTGCTGGATATGGAACTCGTGTTGACTAACCTCGATTTCCTGGTGTTCTGATGCGCAACCAAGCTGGACACCTGTTCGCTCAGTGCCTGTTCCCGACACTCCTACAAGGCAAGGCTGACATTAAATCTGTCCCATCTGGCGATCGGTATCGCGGTGAGGGTGCGCCGCGATGTGGTCAAGGTGCCGACTTTCGAGAAAGGGGCCCTACCCAAATTGGACGATTGCCAATGGGTCGCCCACATGTCGCAACTGCCACAGCCGCACATTGGTCGCGCCTACCCTACCTTCTCCACCGGGGCCCGCACTATCGAGACCTGTCACTGGCCTCCGCAGAGATATTGTCAAAACCGACCAAGGCTGACAGCTTCATGCTGACAGGGCGTACATATTGGTCGGTGACACTATTGGATGCCTAGCAATGCTGATTGTTGAATTGGAAGTACAGGCTGTTGTCGATGCCCGGCAACGTGCCACTTTTGCCGAATGGCCCATTGGGACAGTTTGCATTTTGGATCAACGTAATGCCTGATTCAGATAGCGGCCTTGCGTCGTCGGTCCCGACACTCGGTTTCCTTGGCTTCGCGGCACGTTCAGGAGATGTGGACCGTGAGGACCATGCATCGGTGCCGCTGCCCGACCCAGACGGCGTGGGCGCGATCGCAGCATTGGGCGGCAATGGTGACCCTGTGCCAAGAGCGGATCGACCAATCAATACTCGCCCTGATCAGACCGCTGTGTTCACGGGCGCAAGACTTGTCGCCAATGATCAGGATCCCGATGGCGACCCGCTGAGCGTGACGCAGTTCTTTGCCACAACAGCACAGGGTGGCACGGTTCAGAACTCAGCGTTTGACACCTTTACCTATACCCCGCCGGACGGATTTGTTGGCAGCGATACCTTTACCTATGTCGTCTCAGATGGAAACGGCGGGTTTGCAACGACCACACTGACCATCAACGTGGTCAACCGTGACCCGGTTGCTGTTGCCGACACTCCGCTGAGCCTGCGGGCAGGGCAAACGGTAAACTTTACAGGGGCCAGCCTTGTGGCCAACGACACTGATGCCGATGGCGACGCGCTGCAGATTACGCAATTCTTTGCCAGCACTGCACAGGGCGGCAGTGTGCAGAACATCGGGTTCGACACATTTCGCTATACGCCAGCAAATGGGTTCAGCGGGTCGGACACCTTTTCCTATGTCATCTCGGACGGGTTTGGCGGTTTTGCCACGACCACTCTGACCATCAATGTTGTGGCAAATGCCCTACCCGTTGCCGTCGCAGATCCTGCCTTGATCGTCCGCGCGGGGCAGACGGTTGATTTTACCGGCGCAACTCTGGT
>JAIXUH010000002.1 GCA_027484145.1 Rhodobacter sp. | reverse complement strand
TCGGGCACGGCGAGCTTTACCTATACCGTCAGCGACGGTCAGGGCGGCACCGACACCGGCCTCGTCACCATCTCGGTCGGCGTCAACGCCCCGCCGGTGGCCGGCGATGACACGGTGACCACCCGGCCCGGTCAACCCCTGTCCATTCTGGCGGTCGATCTTCTGACCAATGACAGTGATGCCAATGGCGACACGCTGACAGTCAGCGGCTTTACCGGTGCGGCCAACGGCACGGTCAGCTTTGACGGCACGGCCTTTGTCTATACCCCGACGGCGGGCTTTACCGGGACGGACAGCTTTACCTATACCGTCAGTGACGGGCAGGGCGGCACCGATACAGCCACGGTCACGGTCAACGTGATCAACACGGCCCCCGTTGCGGGCGACGACAGCCGCACGGTTGCCGAAGTCCAGCCTTTGTCGATCACGGCGGCAAGCCTTCTGGCAAATGACACTGATGCCAATGGCGACCCGCTGACCGTTTCCAGCTTTACCGGTGCGGCCAATGGCACGGTCAGCTTTGATGGCACGGCCTTTGTCTATACGCCGACCGCAGGTTTTGTCGGTACCGACACCTTTACCTATCAGGTGTCTGACGGCTTTGGCGGTGTGGACACCGCTACGGTGACGGTGGTTGTGACCGCCGGTCCGGGTGGGGCGATCATCGGGACGGCTGGTAATGACGTGATCAGCCCAACCCGCACGGTCCCCGGTCAGGGCTTGCCGACGGCGGGCAGCGACGTGATCTATGGGCTTGGCGGGAACGACAGTCTGTCGGGCGGCGCCGGTGCGGACTCGATGTTTGGCGGGGCGGGCAACGATGTCTATACCGTCGACAACACCGGCGATGTCGCGTCGGAAACCGACCCGGTGACAGGGGCGAACACCGGCGGCAATGACCGGGTGGATGCCTCGGTCGACTTTACGCTTGGTGCGTTTGTCGAACGTCTGGTCCTGACGGGCGGGGCGATCCGCGGCACCGGCAACGATCTGGGCAACAACATCCGCGGCAACGGGCAGAACAACATCCTGTCCGGGGCAGGCGGCAATGATGTGCTGACGGGCGGCAACGGGCAGGACACCATGTTCGGCGGGTCGGGCAGCGACGTCTATATCGTGGATGATCTGGGCGATGTGGTCAGCGAGGCTGACTCGGTCACGGGCGCGGATCAGGGCGGGAACGATCGTGTCGAAAGCTCGGTCGATCACACGCTATCGACCTTTGTCGAACGGCTGGTGCTGACCGGGGGTGCCATCCGGGGCACCGGCAACAACGGCAACAACACCCTGCGTGGCAACGGCCAGAACAACATTCTGTCCGGCGAAGCGGGGGATGATGTGCTGATCGGCGGGGCCGGGGCCGACACCATGCGCGGTGGTGCGGGCAACGACCTGTATTATCTGGATGATCTGACAGATGTGCTTTCCGAAGCGGATGTGGTGACGGGCGCCGATCTTGGCGGCCGGGACAGGATCATTTCCAGGTTTGATCTGACGCTTGATACGTTCTTTGAGGATCTGACCCTTTCGGGCAGCGCGGTTGTGGGCACGGGCAACGCATCTGACAACGTGATCCGCGGCAACGGTCTGAACAACATCCTGACAGGTGGCGGCGGCAATGATGCCTTGTCGGGCGGTGCCGGCGCCGACCAGATGAACGGCGGAACGGGCAACGATACCTATTACGTCGATGATGCCGGCGATATCGTGTCTGAACTCGATTCCGGAACCGGCCTTGATGCGGGTGGCATTGACCGTGTCTACTCCGCTGTCGATTTCACTTTGGGTGACTTTGTCGAAACGCTGATCCTCACGGGTGCTGCGGTCAACGGCACGGGCAATGATTTGTCCAACACGATCCGCGGCAATGCCGAAGGCAACGTGCTGTCCGGTCTGGGCGGGGCGGATACCATCACGGGCGGTGACGGCGATGACACGCTGACCGGCGGCGCCGGGGCTGACCAACTGGGCGGCGGTGGCGGGGCTGACAGCTTTGTCTTTGCCGCGCCGGGCGAAGGCATGGATCGCATCACCGACTTTACCGTGGGGGCAGATGCGGTTGTGCTTGGCCTTGCAGGGTTTGGCGGATTGGCGGCGGATGCCTTGGGCAATGTGCAGGGCAGCATGCTGCGCTTTGGCACTGTGGCGCAGGATGCCGATGACTTCCTGATTTACGATCAGGCAAGCGGCACGTTGTTCCATGATGCCGACGGCAATGGTGGCGGCGCGCAGGTGGCGGTGGTGCGGTTTACCGCAGGGCTTGCCATCACGGCGCTGGATATCTTTCTGGTCTGACTGACCTGAATGCAACGCAAAGGGCTCCGGACGTATCCGGGGCCTTTTTCATTCCGAAAAAAAAACAGCAGGCCGGCGGGCCTGCTGTTTTGGTCTGCTGCCCCGAAAGGGAGAGACGGTCAGTTCGTCGCGGCTGGTGCGGGCGAGAGCGACTGAATGAACGCCCAGACATTCTTGGCGTCTTCTTCCTTGCCCAGCTTGAAGCTCATCTTCGACTTCGCGCCTTTGTCGTCCAGTTTGGCCTTCAGGAACTTGGCCGGGTCTGCGACATATTCGACGAAGTTTGCTTCGTCCCATGCAAAACCCGTGGCCCCCAGCGCCTTGATCGACTCGCCGTAGCCACCGAATTCTGCATAAGTGCCAGCCACGCGGCCCGGCAGACCAAACAGGTTCGGCCCGGTTTTCGAATTCTTGCCAGCCAGCACTTTGCCTTCGGCGTCAGCGATGACGTGGCAGGTCTGGCACTTGGCGAAAACCTTTGCGCCTGCTTCCACATCTCCGGTTGCGTCTTGGGCTTGTGCAGGCAGTGCCATCATCAGCGCGCCTAGCGCCAAGCCAGTCAGTTTAGCTTTCATCCCGTCCTCCGTTGGATGCCTCGATGTCAGGCATATGTTATTCAGGGTGGAAAAATCAAATCAATCCAGCGTGCTTGTTTGATCCCGCGTTAGGCTACCGCATGCGCCAGTGCACAGCGATGCCACAACTGGGTCAGGGCCACAACCAGACGGTCGATATCGGCATCCGTATGCAGCGGGCCGGGGGTGATGCGCAGCCGTTCGGTGCCTTTTGGCACGGTCGGATAGTTGATGGGCTGCACGTAAATGCCCCAGTCGTTCATCAGGATGTCGCTGATCATCCGGCACTTGACCGGATCGCCGATCAGAACCGGAATGATGTGGCTGTCATTGGCCATATGGGGAATGCCAGCCTTGTCGAGCTTTGCGCGAAGCTTGGCCACATTGGCCTTTTGCGCCGCGCGTTCGGTGCCGCTGACCTTCAGGTGCTGGATCGATGCCGTTGCCGCCGCCGCCACCGCAGGGGGCAGGGCGGTGGTAAAGATGAAGCCGCTGGCAAAGCTGCGGATGAAATCACACAGCGCCGTGGTGCCGGTGATATAGCCGCCGACCACGCCAAAGGCCTTGCCCAGCGTGCCTTCGATCAGGTCGATCCGGTGGGCAAGGCCCAGTTCCTCGGTCATGCCGCCGCCGCGCGGGCCATACATGCCGACGGCATGCACCTCATCGATATAGGACAGCGCGCCATGTGCCTCGCACACCTCGACAATCTCGCGGATCGGGGCCACGTCGCCGTCCATGGAATAGACCGACTCAAAGGCCACAATCTTGGGGCGGTCGCCCACCGCCTTCATCTTGCGGTCCAGATCGCGCCAGTCGTTATGCTTCCACAGCACCTTGTCGGCGCGGCTGTGACGGATTCCTTCGATCATGCTGGCGTGGTTGCCCGAGTCTGACAGGATGACCGCATTGGGAATGCGAGAGCCAAGCGTTGACAGGGCCGCCCAGTTCGACACATAGCCGCTGGTGAACAGCAGCGCGGCTTCCTTGCCGTGCAGGTCCGCCAGTTCACTTTCCAGCCCAAGGTGATGCACCGAGTTGCCCGAGATGTTGCGTGTGCCGCCTGCCCCTGTGCCACAGGCCTGCACGGTATCCACCATCGCCTGAACGACGGTCGGGTTCTGGCCCATGCCCAGATAGTCGTTCGAGCACCAGACCGTCACATCAGACACGCCGCCGCCAGAGTGACGGCCCGCTTGCGGAAACGATCCGCAGCGCCGTTCCAGATCGGCAAAGACGCGGTAGTTGCCTTCCGCTTTCAGATGGGCGAGTTCCATGCGGAAGTGGCTGTCGAAATCCATGGCGTTACTTTCTTCCTGTCAGGGTCGGGTCGGGGTGCCCGGTTGGTTTGGGTCCGGCGGCATCGGGCAAAAGCCAGCGCCAGAGCTTTTGGTCGGGGAGGCGGAGAACCATGAACCAATGTTCCAGAAGCGCCAGCAGCGTCAGCGCGCTCAGCAGGACATAGCCCACAAAACTGCCGTCCGTTGTCGCGCTATAGGCGCGCTCCATCCAGCAGGCCGAGGCAAAGGACAGGGCCGTGATGGACAGCGGAAAGACACCGTTCATCGGGGCCAACCGGAAGTGGCTGGCCAGATGCGACAGCGGACGCGGCAGAAAATCGGTGTGAATGCGCGGCACGCCAAAGAACAGGTTCAGCTTGGCCGATATGCGCGCAAAGAACAGGATGACAAAGGTCCACAGCGCAAAGGCGTTTTCGGCGCCCCAGCTGATCTTGGCAATCACCAGCACTGCGGCGATCAGCAGCATCTCGTGCCATAGGATCGTGCCGATGGCCCGCCAGAACCGTTCGCCCATGGGCGCGAAAGGCGGGCAATTCACCCGCACCGGGCCCGTCACAATGCCGGACAGGAACGAAAGCTCGATCCAGCCCCAGATGGCAAGGGCCGACAGAAAGGCGATGTAGACGCCCTGCACCGAGGGATCGCCCGCCGTGGAATGCACCCCCAGAACGCCGCCCAGCAGCAAGGGCAGGCCCAGCAGGACCGACCAGATATGGTCGTCTGGCCCACCCAGATCAGCCCGCTTGACCCGCCACAGGATGATGCCTGTGGAAAACCACCACAGGAACACGGCAGACAGGGCGACAATCCATGGGTTCGTCATGCGCGGCCCCCCGGTGAAGGGGGGCCGCACCGGCCCATCGGACGCGCCCATCCGACAGGCCGCACCGCCCTGAGGGCGATGTTCTGTTGCTGCGCGGTCAATACGACGGCTCCATCCGGACATTTGCCGGGGGAGTCGTGTGCTTGACCGGGATCAGGTAAAGGCCCGCAAAGGCCAACAGCGCGCGCGATGAGGCCGCCACGTGGGCCAGACGGCCCATGACGCCGCCCTTCTTCTGGGCGCGCTCCATGTCCAGCATGGCAGCATTCATCCGGCGCAGGCCGGGAATCCAGCGCGGGTGGTCAATGTCCAACTCGACCGGGAACACCTGCCGCGCAATTGCGCTGGTCTTGCGGAACACCTCTTGGTCATACCAGTCGATATCCACCCCAAGGGCGTTGTGGAAATCGGTGCGGGCATGGTCGCGCACCCACATGGTGGAATAGACCGCCGTCAGAAAGAACCGGATCCACAGCTTGTTGGCAAAGGACGTGGTCAGCTTCGGATCGGTCCGCATCAAAAGCGCAAAGGCCTCGCCATGGCTGAACTCGTCGTTGCACCATTCGCGGAACCACTTGAAGATCGGGTGAAAGCGGTGCTCTGGGTGCGCCTCAAGGTGGCGATAGATGGTGATATAGCGCGCATATCCAATCTTTTCAGACAGATACGTGGCATAGTAGATGAACTTCGGCCGGAAATAGGTGTATTTCTTGGCCTTGGTCAGAAAGCCAAGGTTCACCGCAACACCTGCTTCGCGCAGGGCATCGTTGATGAACCCGGCGTGGCGAGCCTCATCGCGGGCCATGTAGTTGAACAGCTCGCAGATATCGGGGTTGTTGCCGCGCCGTTTCATTTCCTTGTAAAGCACGCAGCCTGAAAACTCGGCCGTGCAGCTTGACACCAGAAAATCGATGAACTCGGCCCGCAGGGCAGGGTCCATTCCGGCCCAATCCACATGGTCCCAATCGGCGTTCTTCTTGAAGTGACCCTTGTTCGGGTCGCTTTTCATCTGGGCCAGCAGCGCATCCCATTCCGCGCGCACCGGCGTGACATCGACGCGGTCCATCTCGTCAAAGTCGGTGGTGTAAAACCGCGGGTTCAGAAGCGTGGCTTCGGTGGCCATCGCAGTGGTGTTAAAGGTGCCCGACAACTCGGCGTGCAACTCGCCGTGTGTGGTGTCCTCGGCTGAGACGTCTTTCATACCGCCAACTCCTCGCTAAAGGAAAACTCGCACAGCTCCATGAACCCCAGATCGCCGGTCAGGCGGGTCCACTGGCGTTCCAGCCAGTTGGCGCGGGTGATGGTGGCAACACGATCCTCGACGATAAGCTCTCCATAGGCGGCGACGATGGGCGCGCCATGCACCAGAACTTCGTCTCCGGGGTGGACAACCGCCCCGTTGTTAAAGCGGACATGGGCGTGAAGCGATTCAAAGCGGTGGCTGACCTCGACGGTGCAGGGCACCTGTTCCTTTTCTTTGGCGAAGAGTGGCATGATGTGGTTCCCTATTTTTGTTATTCAGCAAGCAGCCGTTCGAACGCGGCTTTGTTATCGCCCCCAAAGGCATAGAGTTCTGCGCTCCAGCCCGTGGCGGGGTCTTCGGCCACAAGGCGGCCGTTTTGGTATTTGACGATCCGCATGGGCGGATTGCCTTCGATCCGCGCCACCAGACGGGCGCGGGCCATGGCGGACTGGATCACCGTGATGAAGCCGCCATGGGGCAGGTCCAGCAGCACGGTGCCATCAGCATCGCGCACGACCACCGATTGCGCGCTTTTGCCTTCAAGGATCAGCATGCGTTCGGCCACCGGGGTCGACGGGGCGGGCACACCCACGCGGTCGCGTCCGGTCATGACGGAAACCGAGGTGATCACCAGCGCCGCCATGGCAAGGGCGAACATGCCCCACAGCAGCACGCGCGGGATCATTTCGCGTTCGTGTTGGCGGGGGCTGGAAGATGAGATGTATGGCATGATGCTTTCCCCGCTACTCGGCCGCGACCATGCCGGATGCAGCACCCGCAGTGCGGCGTTCGATCACGGGTTCGTTCAGTTTCGACTGCGCGGCATCAGCAAGGATCCGCGCCACGCGCGTGGCATCGGGAATCGCCCGGAACGCAGGTTGCGTGTGGCGGGCATGCCATGGGCGCACATGCGGCCACAGCACGGCAAAGGATAGCCGCATGTTGCCCTTCGTCTCAAGCGCAATGGTGCCGGTGCCGCTCGGCGTTGTCGCAAGGCTGGCAGCCGTTATGCAGGTGAAGGGCACGTTATAGGTCACCGGCAGCGCCGCCCCGATCCGCAGGATCACGCGGGCCGATGTGATGGTGTAAATCGCCGCCCGCGCCTGAGCCCAGGCCAGAGCATAGATCACGGCATAAGCGGCAAAGGCCAGAACGACATAGGGCACGGCTACGGCCACCATCAGGACAAAGCCGCCATCGTAAAAGGCAAGCAGGCCGCGCAACAGCACCACTGCGGCCATATAGCCCGCGATCCAGTTGATCGAAAACGCTTCACGCGCAAGGGCCTTGGCATCGGGGCTGCCTTGCCAAAGGATTTCTTCGCCTTTTGGCAGCGGGGCCGGAATACCGGGGGACGTCTCAAAGTCGAAATCACGGTCTGACATTTCAGACCCTCCGTCAGTCAGGGTAAGACGGGATGGCACGGGCGCGTGCCATCCCCGCTTTCCTTTAGAAACCGCGCTTGCGGCCTGTTGCATAAAGCCAGCCCCCGGCCACGTAGCCAGAGATCTTGTCTTCTTCCAGTTTCGTCACCTGTGTCAGCGACTTGGTCGCCGGAATGCCTTCGAACAGGTCGGATGTCAGGGCGTTGATCCGCACGCGGTCGGCCCAGATCTTGACCATGGTCATCGGCAGCAGACGGCGCGAGCCAGAGTTCAGTTCAACCTCCAGGTAGCGCACCAGTTGTTCCGGCGCATCGACCCACATGTCCGAGATGCGACCGACCACTTCCAGATCGCCCGCCTGCACCGGCAAGCCGCGCGGATCGCGCCCGGCAGCCATCACGAATGCGGGCGTCTGTGCCATCGGGACGATCTTCACGTGGCCATGACCATCCAGTTCCGGATCATCGCGACGCGGCACCCACGAGGCAGGGCCGACGCCATCAGCCAGCGGGTTGCCGGTTGGCGCATGCGGAAAGCCGTCTGACGTCGCTGTGCGCGCCATCGCCAGATCGCTGCGGCGGTGCGCTGCCTCATTCGCGGCCGACGGTACCGTCACATCGCCTTGGCCATGGGGCAGCTTGAACGTCTTGGCCATGGGCACCGGAAAGGGGCCCTGGTTCGGTGCGGGCAGACCGTCTTCGGTTTCCAGCGGATAGCCTTCACGCATGTTTTCGGTTTGCAGGTAATAGACAAGAAGGGCGAAAAAGCCCCAGAACAGCCAGATCGACAGGCTGGCCAGATCGAAGTTTCCGAAAAAATTGACGCCGACCATAGGGTTGGTCTCCTCCGCTGTCAGGTTGGGAATTCGGTCAGGCGCAGTCGCGCCGAACCGTCAGCCGATTTCGTTGGGGATAGTGTGCCGAGGCGGACAAGCGGGCCCAAGACGGCAAGAGTAGCAAACAAAAGTCCGATTTCCGTATGGTAAACAACGGAATAGCCCAGGCTGGCATCGCTGATCAGGCCCATGAAGCCTGCGCTTGCCGCGTGATCGATGCCGTCGCGCAGGGCCCCGCCGAGGAAAATCGACAGGCCCGCCGCGGTGGCCTGCGCGGCACCCCAGGCGCCAAGCGCGAGGCCCGCCCCGGATTTTCCGCCCGTGGGCATGGTCATGGCTGCGGTCAGCGTGGCAATGCCAAAGACGCCGCCGCCATAGCCGATGGCACAGGCCCCGGCATAGAACAGCGCCGCACTGTCCAGCGGGCTGGCAAAGATCACCGCGGAAAAGGCCCCGATCCCGGTCAGGATGCCCCGCGCCGCCAGCCGATAGGGGTCAACCCCCTGCGACAAGGCCCGCGCCGCCATCAGAAAACCTGCCAAAGCCCCGGCCGACCACATGGCCGTCAGCAGAGTCGTCGCCCCGACCGACAGGCCAAGGATCTGCCCGCCATAGGGCTCCAGCAGCACGTCTTGCATGTTGAACGCCAGCGTGCCCAGAACAACCACCGCCAAAAGACGCCCCGCCGTACCCCCGGCCATCAGATCGGCCCAGGCATCGCGGAACAAGGGGCGCGGTGACGCCCGCTCATCGCGGCTCATCGGGCGCACCTTTTCCTGCTTCCACAGCGCGATGACGTTCAGCACCAGTGTGGCCGCGCCACAGCCCTGCACCACCTGCACCAGCAGGATCGGGTCGTAGTCGCGCAGCAAAAAGCCCACGATCA
This sequence comes from Rhodobacter sp., assembly GCA_027484145.1. Classification (GTDB taxonomy): domain Bacteria; phylum Pseudomonadota; class Alphaproteobacteria; order Rhodobacterales; family Rhodobacteraceae; genus Pseudotabrizicola. The sequence goes on along the minus strand of JAIXUH010000002.1, from coordinate 1,082,950 downwards.
GCGCCGACACACCCATGCCAGCCAGATACATGATGTACAGCAGCGCCACCACGCGTGGCCGCGTCTCATCGCTGGCGCGGTCGGCGGCAAGGGCCAGCCCCGCCGTCTGGGTCATGTGCATGCCAAGACCGGCCATCAGAAAGGCCAGTGCCGCCAGCACCTCACCCGCCCAGGCCGGACCAAGATATTGATCACCCGACAGCACGATCAGCGCGAATGGCATCACGGCAAGGCCACCCATCTGCCAAAGGCTGCCAAACCACAGGTAAGGCACCCGCTTCCAGCCAATGGCACTGCGGTGCGTGTCCGACCGATGCCCCAAAAGCGCCCGGAACGGCGCCACCAGCACCGGAATGGCGATCATCGCTGCCACCAGCAGTGCCGGGATCGACAGTTCCACAATCATCACCCGGTTCAGCGTGCCCAGCAGCAGAACCTGCGCCATGCCAACCGAGATCTGGAACAACGACAGCCGCATCAGTTGTCCCAGCGGCAGGGCATCCGACGCGGCATCCGCAAAGGGCATCCACGCAGCACCCAGCTTGGCAACATCCTTGCGGCGCAGGATCATGTCCGCACCTCGAGGCATTCCGAGATGTAAAAGCCCCGGCTTACGCGTCCGACAGACGACACCGCGCCCGCCGTCAGTTTGGACAGCTTGCGGTGATCCTGCGGGATCATCACGGGTGACCGGTCCGCCCGCGGAAACAGCTTTCCCATGCTCCAGAACGCCATCAGAAACGGCGTGCGCGGGGCCACGGTAAACACGATCCGGCCGTGCGTGCGCTTGCCCAGATCGCCCAGAACCGCCACGATATCCTCGCTGCGGTAATAGATCAGGCTGTCCATCGCCATGACAAAATCGAACCGGCCAAAGGCCGCATCCGTCATGTCGCCCGCCGCAAAAGCCACGCGGTGGCGCAGGGCCGGGTCCAGCCGCTGCTGCGCAATGCCGATCAGTTGGGGCGAGATATCAACAGCCACCACGCTGGCCCCGCGCGCCGCCAGTTCCGCCGTCATCACGCCGGTGCCGCAGCCGGCATCCAGCACGCGCGCGCCGGTCAGATCGTCGGGCAGGCGCGACAGCATCAGTGCCCGCATCCGGTCACGGCCCTCGCGCACAGTCTGGCGGATGCGGCTGACCTTCTCGTCCGAGGTCAGACGCTCCCACACCTTCGTGGCACTGCGGTCAAAATAATCCTCAACCCTGGCGCGGGTGGCGGAATAGGTCTGCATCTCAGTCGAACCCCAGCAATTCGAAAATCTCGCGGTCAGGCAGCGGCGCGGGCGATGATCCCTCGCCATTCACCGAGCGCCACAGTGTATCGGCCAGCCGCATGTATTCGGCCCGTGCCATCACGATGTCCTCGCTGTCATCCATCTCGAACAGCGTTTTTTTCTTCAGGCGCGACCGGCGGATGGCGTCGATGTCGGGCATATGCGCCAGCCGGTTGAACCCGACGCGCGCGCAATAGCGGTCCACCTCATCCGTCTCGCGCGACCGGTTGGCCACGCAGCCGGCCAGCCGCACCTTGTAGTTGCCTGCCTTGGCCTGCACCGCCGCGATGATGCGGTTCATCGCATAGATGCTGTCAAAATCGTTGGCGGTCACGATCACAGCCCGGTCCGCATGCTGCAGGGGGGCCGCAAAGCCGCCGCAGACCACATCGCCCAGCACGTCAAAGATCACCACATCGGTGTCTTCCAGCAGGTGGTGCTGTTTCAGCAGCTTCACGGTCTGCCCCACGACATAGCCGCCGCAGCCCGTACCGGCCGGCGGTCCACCCGCCTCGACACATTTCACGCCGTTAAATCCGGTGGCGACATAGTCCTCGGGGCGCAACTCTTCCGAATGAAAGTCGACCTCCTTCAGGATGTCGATCACGGTGGCCTGCAGGCGCCCGGTCAGGGTGAAGGTGCTGTCATGCTTGGGGTCGCAGCCGATCTGCAGCACGCGCTTGCCCATCATCGAAAACGCCGCCGACAGGTTGGAACTGGTGGTCGATTTCCCGATCCCGCCTTTGCCATAAACCGAAAAGACCTTGGCCCCTTCGATCTTTACGGCAGCATCCTGATGTACCTGAACAGACCCGTCGCCATCAAGGCCACGCAGATCCGGTATCTCGTCACGCGGGCTCATGCGGTTGTCCTCTTCATTTTCTGTCGAAAAATATCCCGGGGGGTCCGGGGGGCTGGCCCCCCGGCTTTAGGCGTGGTCCGGGGGGCTGCCCCCCCGGCGTCAAGTGCGGTCATGTGGGATCCAGCTGTCATTCTGCGGCAATCCCTTCCATGCGGTCTTCCAACTCGTCTGCCGCGCGCTGCAGGGCAGCCAGGGTTGCCGGATCCGGCTGCCAGTAGTTGCGGTCCGAAGCTTCCAGCAGTTTCTGCGCCATGCGCGACGAGGCTTCCGAGTTCAGCGAGGCCAGCCGATCGCGCATCACATCGTCCAGCACAAAGGTCTCCGACAGCCGCTGATAGACCCAAGGGTCAACCTGCGATGTCGTGGCCGACCAGCCCAGCGTATTGGTCACATGCGCTTCGATCTGGCGCACGCCCTCGGCGCCATGGCGCAATAGCCCTTCATAGAACTTCGGGTTCAGGCTGCGCGAGCGAGTTTCCAGTGCGATCTGATCCTTCAGCGTGCGCACAACCCCGGCGCCACGGGTTTGATCGCCGATATAGACCGGGGTTTCCTCGCCGCCGCGCGCCCGCCGTGCCGCCCGCGCAATGCCGCCCAGGGTGTCAAAGTAGTGGTCCACCGAGGTGACGCCCAACTCGACCGATTCCAGGTTCTGATAGGCCAGATCCACATCCTTCAGCGCCTGCTGCAAAAGCTTGGCGTTCTGCACCGGCTTGCCCGACCGGCCATAGGCAAAGGATTTGCGTGCCTCATAGGCGTCGGCCAGTTCATCCTCGGCCCCAAAGGCAGAGGACCCGACCAGCACATTGACGTTCGACCCATAGGCGCCTTCGGCATTGGAAAACACCCGCAGCGCGGCGGTTTCCATGTCAACGCCCATGCGTGCCGCATAATCCAGCGTGTGCGCACGCACAAAGTTCTGCGCCAGGGGCTCGTCCTCGGCCATCGCGGCCTTGAACGCGGCTTCGGCCAGCATCCGGGTCTGCAAGGGCAGCAGATCGCGGAATATGCCCGACAGGGTCATCACCACATCAATGCGCGGGCGTCCCAGTTCCGGCAGCGGGATCAGATCGGCACCGCACAGGCGGCCGTAATGGTCAAACCGCGGCCGCGCGCCCAACAGGGCCAAGGCCTGCGCAATCGGGCCACCGTCGGATTTGATGTTGTCCGACCCCCACAGCACCAGCGCCACCGTGCGCGGCAGGCGCGGATGCGCGTCCAGAAGCCGCGCCGCCTGCGCCGCACCATCGCGCAGGGCATGGGCCGTCGGCATGCGGAACGGATCAAACGCGTGGATGTTGCGCCCCGTTGGCAAAATCTCGGGGGCACGGATCAGGTCACCGCCCGGCACCGGGCTGATGAACCGCCCCGAAAGCGCCCGCAGGATCGCCGGAACCTCATGGTCTTCCTGCAAGATCCGGTTGGCCCGCGCCCGTGCCTCGGCCCCTTCGGGCATCAGATCGATCATGGCGGCACGCGCCGCATCATCCATCCGGCGGCCCACCACATGCAGGCCATCGGTGATCAGCGCGCCTTCGGTTTCCAGAAGCTTTAGCCACAGCTTCCCGATGTCGCTGGCATCAAGGTCCACCGCACGGGCCTGCTCAACCACCAGCGCCAGCAGATCGGCACGGTCGGGCGCATCATCTGACCCGGCGCGATAGCGCGACAGGCTGTCCTTCAGGTCGGCCAGACCCTTGTAAAGCCCAGATTGCGCCAAGGGCGGCGTCAGATGTGTAACGGTAATCGCGTTTGACCGCCGCTTGGCCAGCGTCGCCTCGGACGGGTTGTTGGCGGCATAGAGATAGATGTTCGGCAAGTTGCCGATCAGACGGTCGGGCCAGCAGGCCTCGCCCATCCCCGACTGCTTGCCCGGCATGAATTCCAGCGCGCCATGCATGCCGAAATGGAGCAGCGCATCAGCGCCAAAGTCATCGCGCATCCAGCGGTAGAACGTGGTGAAGGCATGGGTCGGCGCAAACCCCTTTTCGAACAAAAGGCGCATCGGATCGCCTTCATAGCCGAACACCGGCTGCAGCCCGACAAAGACATTCCCGAACCGGCACCCCAGCACATAAACGTCGCGCCCGTCCGATTGCGCCCGTCCGGGGGCAGCCCCCCATGCGGCCTCGACATCCGGCAGCCAACGTGACTTGGCCACGATCTCTGAAGCGCTGACACGGGCCGCAATCTGTCCCGGCTGACCATGCCACGATCCCGGCGCCGCCAGCACGGCTGCGCGCAGATCCTCGACACTGGCCGGCGGCTCCAGATCATAACCCTCCGCCTTCATCGCCTGCATCATATTGAACAGGCTTTCGAACACACCCAGATAGGCCGCCGTACCGGCCGCCCCGGCATTGGGCGGAAAGCCATAAAGAACGATCGCCACCTTGCGCGCCGCCACATCCGACCGGCGCAACCGGGCCAATCGTGCGGTCTTGTCGACCAACGCACCAATGCGCTCGTGGCAGGGGGCCATGGCCCGGGTCTCGGCTGTGGCCGCCACCGCCTGACAGCGGTGCTTGCAGCCCGCACAGCCGCTGCTGTCATGCCGCCCGGCAAACACGGTCGGATTGGTCGCGCCGTCAATCTCGGGCAGCGCCACCAGCATCGTGGTTTCCACCGGCCCCAGACCGCCGCCCGACGCCGCCCATTGGCCAAGTGTCTGAAACTCCAGCGGATGTGCAGCAACATAAGGCACATCCAGCGTCTCAAGCGCTGCCACCGCCGCCGGGCTGTCGTTGTAGGCCGGCCCGCCAACAAGGCTGAACCCCGTCAGCGACACCAAGGCATCAATCTTCGGGCCGTTCGGGCCGCGGAAGAACGCCTCAATCGCCGGGCGGCCATCCAGCCCCCCGGCAAAGGCCGGCAACACCGCCACGCCCGAAGCTTCAAAGGCGGCAATCACCGCGTCGTAATGCGCCGTGTCTGACGCAAGGATGTAAGAGCGCAGCATCAACAGGCCGACCGTCGCCACAGCCCCCTCAGGGCGCGGAATGGCCGCCGGGTCAGTTGTGATGCGGCCAGCCAGGCTCGGATGGTAAAGGCCCACCTCGGGGTATTCGACCGGGGCCGCCGCCCGCACGGCCTGCCAGGCGCGGTTGCCCGAATACCGGCTGACCAGATAGCGCACCATCGACTCGATGTTGTCGTCCGACCCGCCCAGCCAGTACTGCATCGACAGAAACCACGCGCGAAGATCCTGCGCCTTGCCCGGCAGGAACCGCAAGATCTTGGGCAGTCGCCGCAGCATCGTCATCTGCTTCTGGCCCGATCCGCCCGATGGCGCCTTGGTGCCACGCAGCTTTTTCAAGAGCGCCATGGCACCGCTGGCCGGCTGCGACATGTCCAGATCGCCCATCTTGGTCAGCTTGACGATCTGCGGGTCGGCAATCATGCCGACAAATGCGTCAGCACGGTCGCGTGCCGCCGTCAGTTCGGGCAGGATCGCGGTGAGGTGCTCCTCGATGAACAGCAGGTTCGCCACCACAAAATCGGCGGAATTGACCGCCGCCTTCGCCCGCGCCAAAGCCGCCGGGTTCTCCGCCCATTCCGCCGAGGCATGCACCGAAACCTCGATGCCCGGGAAATCCTTTGCCAGTCGTGGCGCAATCCGCGCGGCGGGCCCCGCCGCATGGGCATCCAGCGTCACGATCACAAAGCGATAGACCCCGTCGCCTTTCGGCGCAGTCATCCCCGGCGATGGAAAGCGGTCATCGCGCATAATGGGCTTTTGCCTCATACAGGGTTTCAATGCTGATCGCGGCAAGTCCGCGACCGGCGGCGTAGGTTTCCGTGTTTCGCTTCGCCTTGCCGCGCACAAAGAATGGAATCTTGCGCAACTCGGCCTCTGCCTCGGCCAGCCAGACAGGGGCCATCACCGTGCCTGCGGTCTGCGGTGCGGGTGCCGCCGCTTCTGGCATTTTCTGTCCTGAAATATCCCGGGGGGGGGCGAAGCCGGGGGGCAGAGCCCCCTCCGCAGCCTCGGCCACCGGGGCTTCCGCTGGCATGACGCGCGCTTCTGCCTTGCCACCATGATGGCTGGCCCCTGCGGCATCATGAAATTCGAAATCCTCGCGGAACATCGTCAGCAGATGCTCTTCCAGCCCCATCACCAGCGGGTGGATCCAGGTGTCGAAGATCACGTTCGCGCCTTCGAAGCCCATCTGCGGGCTATAGCGCGCCGGGAAGTCCTGCACATGCACGGGGCTCGAGATGACAGCGCAGGGAATGCCAAGTCGCTTGCCGATATGGCGTTCCTGCTGCGTGCCCAGGATCAGTTCGGGGGCGGCGGCCGCAATTGCGTCTTCCACCTCCAGATAATCGTCGGTGATCAGTGCCTCCAGACCGTAAGCCTTGGCGGCGGCGCGCATGGGCCGCGCAAACTCGCGGTTATAGCAGCCCATGCCCACCACCTCGAAGCCGATCTCGGTGGCGGCAATGCGGGCGGCGGCCATCACATGGGTCGCATCGCCGAACAGGAACACGCGCTTGCCGGTCAGATAGGTGCTGTCCACGGATGCAGACCACCACGGCAGGCGCAGCCCGCTTTCGTCCACCGATGGCGACAGGCCCGTGATCCCCGCCACTTCGTGCAGGAAGTCCCGGGTTGCCCCTACGCCGATCGGCACAACTTTGGTAAAGGGCTGGCCGCAGGCGCGTTCCAGATAGCGTGCGGCCCCCTCGCCGGTTTCGGGATACAAGAGCACGTTGAAATGCGCCTGTCCCATCCGGGCAATATCGGCGGGCGAGGCACCCAAGGGTGCGGCCACATTGACCCGCACCCCCATCAGCGCCAAAAGCCGCGTCACCTCGGCCACGTCATCGCGGTGGCGAAAGCCAAGGGCGGTGGCCCCCAGCAGGTTGCAGGTGATGTCAGCCGTGCGCGCCATCGGCTTGGCCAAGGCGCGGACAATCGCGTGGAACGTCTCGTCCGCGCCAAAGGTTTCCTTGCGGCTATAGGACGGCAGGTCCAGCGGAATGACCGGGCAGGGCAGGTCCAATGCTGTGGCAAGCCCGCCCGGATCATCCTGAATCAATTCCGCCGTGCAGCTTGCGCCCACAATCATCGCCTGCGGCTGAAACCGGTCATAAGCCGCCTTGGCCGCCGATTTGAACAGCGTTGCGGTATCGGCCCCCAGATCGCTGGCCTGAAAGGTGGTGTAGGTGACGGGCGGGCGATGGTTGCGCCGCTCGATCATCGTGAACAAAAGGTCGGCGTAGGTATCACCTTGGGGGGCGTGCAGCACATAGTGCAGACCCTTCATGCCCGTGGCCACGCGCATGGCCCCCACATGGGGCGGGCCTTCATAGGTCCACAAGGTAAGCTTCATGCCGTAACCCCTTGTTCCAGAATGGCACGGCGGCGCAGGGGGCGGCTGAACAAGGCGGCCAGATCACCGGCCTGTTCGTAAAAATGCACAGGCGTGAACACCAGTTCGATCGCCCATTTGGTGGCAAAGCCGCGCGCCTCCAGCGGGTTGGCAAGGCCAAGGCCGCAGACCGTCAGGTCGGGCGACAGCCCCGCATGGCGGTCAAGCTGGCGGTCCACATCCTGCCCTTCGGAAATGATCGGCCCGGCGGGCAGCAGGGCAAGTTCGTTCTCCATCAGTGCGCGGTGCAGGAAGGGGCTTCCCACCTCCAGCGGGCGCATCCCGCATTCGCGTGCCAGGAACCGTGCCAGCGGAATTTCCAGCTGGCTGTCGGGAAAGAAGAACACGCTCTTCCCGGCCAAAGTTGCGCTATGGGCGGCAACCGCCTTGCGGGCACGGGCACGCGGCGCCGCAGTAACGCTATCGAACCGGGCCTGCGGCACGCCAAAGGCATCGGCCACAGCCTGCAGCCACAGCGTCGTGCCTTCTTCGCCAAAGGGGAAGGGGGCCGTGATCCGCGTGCCGCCCCGGCGGTCCAGCGCAACGGCCGTATCGGCCAGAAACGGCTGGGTCAGGATATAGCGGGTGTTCGGCCCCACGGCGGGCAGGTCTGCCGCGCGGCGGGCCGGCAGCATGCGCACCGGACCCACGCCAAGGGCAGACAGCAGGGCAAGGCATTGATCTTCCACCACATCGGGCAGCGCCCCCACGACCAGCAATTCAGCCGCCTGTGTGGCAGGCAGCGTTGGCACCATCGCGGCAAGGCAGGCATCTTCGCCTTGGGTAAACGTCGTCTCGATGCCAGAGCCGGAGTAGTTATAGACCCGCACATGGGGGGCATGCATGCCGTTCAGCCGCTCTGCCGCCCGCGACAGGTCCAGCTTGATCACTTCGGACGGGCACGACCCCACCAAGAACAACTGCCGGATATCGGGGCGGCGGGCCAGCAGGCGGGCCACCTCGCGGTCAAGTTCGGCATTGGCATCTGCCAGACCGGCCAGATCCTTTTCCTCAAGGATCGCCGTGCCAAAGCGCGGCTCGGCAAAGATCATCACGCCAGCGGCGGATTGCAGCAGGTGCGCACAGGTGCGGCTGCCCACCACCAGAAAGAAGGCGTCTTGCATTTTGCGGTGCAGCCAGATGATTCCGGTCAGCCCACAGAAGACCTCACGCTGGCCACGCTCTTTCAGGACAGGGGCGGTGCTGCATCCTGACGGTGGCAAATCAAGGCTCATGCCGCCACCTGCGACAGTCCGGTCGGTGCGGCACTGGCCGCAGCATCCAGCCGCGCCACGCGCAGCTTCCACAGGAATTGGCCCGCATTGATGACATAGGTCGCATAGGCCGCAAGCGCGACCAGCATCTGCGCATCCGCGCTCAGCGCGCCGGTCAGCAGGCCGACAAGATACCAGGTGTGCAGGCCGATCACGGCAAAGCTGAACACGTCTTCCCAGAAGAAGGCAGGCGCGAAAAGATACTGGCCGAACACGACTTTTTCCCAAATCGCGCCCGTGACCATGATCAGATACAGAAATCCGGTCTTGATCAGGATTGACACCGTGGCGGCAGTGTAACCTTCGCCTGACACCATGTAGCGCAGCACCAAAACCAGCGAAACGGCAAAGGCCAGAAACTGCAGCGGGGCAAGCAGACCTTGCACGACTGTCCATTTCGTCGCGTCGCGACGGGCGCGCTCGTCGGGGGTGTACAGAGGCTTCCGCCTTGATTTGGTGGACTGAACCGGCATGGTGCAGATCCCTTTCTTCCGGAGTGCCTTACTGCTTAGGTTAGTTACAGGGGCTGGAGTGTCAACACAAACTTACACATTGGCGTCAAACGAATCTGCCATTTTTGGAGCGGCCAGCCCCGCGCGAGCGCAACAGTAACGCATTTATCAATTGCCAATCAGACATTTAGGCGGAAAAAGCGGCGGAATATGTAACAGATGTCAATTTCCCTAGACATTTTTGCCGATGTCGGGTGTCATGGAGGGTGTAGAGAATGACTATCGTGTCACTCCCGCTCGTGCTACTCACCGAGGGCGCCTGCGGACTTGCTGTCCGGGGAAGCACATGCGCGATGTGGGCAATGGTTCTGATGGTGACGGTTATTCCTCTGGCGGCGTCCTCAATCTGGCGCTTGAAGTGATCGGGCGGCTTGCAGCGCAAAGAGTCTGCGGCGAGGTCGCCTTGCAAGATGCCCTGCTGTCGCGTTTGGTAGACACTGTCACGTCAAGTGACCCGCAGGCCATGGAAGCGATGTCTGACGCCTTTCGGCTGGCAAAGATTTCTCCGGCGCGCATCGCGGACGGCTATATTCCTGAAGCCGCGCGTCGTCTTGGTGTAGCATGGGAAGATGACACGGCCTCGTTCGCCGATGTGACGATCGGCGTGGCCCGACTGCAGGCAATGCTGCGGGATGTCGGGTTTGGCTGGGTGGCGGATGACAATGGTCTATCCGGCAGTGGAATGGTCCTGATGCTTGTGCCGCCGGGTGAGCAGCACACGCTGGGGGCGATGGTGGCCACCGGGTGGCTGCGGCGCCGTGGGATTTCGGTATGCTTGCGAATTTCGCCTACCCCGGCGGAACTTGCATCTCTTTTGACCTCGCGTCGCTTCGATGGCGCTTTCGTTTCGATTGGTAGCGCAGATAGGGTTGAAATTTCTGTGAAACTGATAAAGACCCTGCACGCGCTAAGCAAAGGCACGCTCCGTGTGGCGGTCGGTGGGGCAGCGGTTGAGGTGGGCCGAGAGGTTCTGTCGATGACCGATGCCGATATTGTGACGAATGACCTCGAGGAGGCGATCAGTATGATGGGACTTACTGATCGAAAGAGAGATCATGACGCAGTAAGCATGGGGGGCTAGACTGACCGTATTTTGCATCCAAGGAAGGTTGCGCTGTGACATCAGATGGACGCTACGTGCTTCGACGTGGCACTCTACCGGCGATATCGCCTGACCTGCTGGTCGATATTGTCGCGTCAGCCTGCGACCTAGCTTTGGTCGTATCGCCACAGATGATTGTCGAGTCCGTCCTTGTGAACCCGCAGATGGGTTTGGGCGGAAAGGTTGCCGAATGGCAGGGCGCGTCATTGCAGGATATCTTTGCGCCGGAAAGCTGGCGCAAGCTGAGCGCGCGTCTGGTTGAAACCGACAGCGCGCCGTCGGCACCTTCGGCGTTGGAGTTGAACCATTCGGACAAGACAAAGTTCGAGTTTCCGATCCGTTACTTCATCTCACGTACGGATCGTGACGGGTCGTTCCTGATGGTGGGGCGCGACTTGCGGCCCTTGGCCGAAGTGCAGCAGCAACTGGTGCATGCCCAACTGGCACTGGAACGCGATTACGAATCGCAGCGCGAGCTTGAAACCCGCTACCGCGTGCTGATGGAAGTCAGCCCCGTACCGATCATGATCATCTCGATGACCTCGGGGCGGATTGTCGACCTTAACTCGCTGGCCACACAACTGATCGGTGCCTCGCGCAGCGATCTGGTCGATGCGCCGATTGCGCAGGAATTTGACGGCCGCCGCCGGGGCGAGTTTCTGGAAAGCCTTGCAAATGTGTCGGGCGCCGAGAATGCGGGGCCGATCGAGCTGACGGTGCGCCGGTCAAAGCGCCGTGTGCAGGTCCGCTCAACCATGTTCCGCGCGGCGGGCGACAAGCTGTTGCTGTGCCGAATCGACCTTGCCGAAAGTGCCAAGGCGCAGAACGACGACATGACCGAAATTCTGGGGCGTCTGTTCCACAACGGAATCGACAGCATCGTGTTTCTGGACGCAGACGGCACCATCAAGGCGGCCAACGAGTCTTTCCTGAACCTGACCGACAGCCCCAGCCTGTCGCACGTGGCGGGCCGTTCCTTTGCGGAATTCCTGTCGCGCGGCAGTGTCGATCTGCGCGTGTTGCTGGACAACGTCAAACGCGTGGGCCATCTGCGCCACTATGCCACCCGCCTGAACACGGATTATTCGGGGCAGGTGTCGGTGGAACTGTCGGCCAGCTATTTCCAGGATCGTGCCAACCCCATCATCGGGCTGATGATCCGCGATTCCAGCACCTCGGAAGGGATGCGTTGGCCCGCTGGCGTGCCCGGAAACGAGGGGCTGCGCAATGTGATGGAACTGGTCGGCTATTCCACGTTGAAGGATATCGTGGCCGAGACCACCGAAATCATTGAGAAAATGTGCATCGAGACTGCGCTGGAACTGACGGGTAACAACCGCGTCGCCGCGGCCGAGTTGCTGAGTCTGTCGCGCCAGTCGCTTTACGTCAAACTGCGCAAGTTCGGGCTGCTCAGCAAGGAAACCGACTGATATGGCCCGCAGCGAGCGGCTGATGACCCGCCCATGGGCTTTGCCATGGCGCGGCTGAAACGCATATGCGGCCTTGACTGATTGCCTTCTGCAATGTGTCAGGTAAAATTTACACCTTTGGCGATTGTATTGCTTGCCAGACAGGTCAATGTCCTGTGTAATTGACACATGACAGCCACCTTCACCCTCACGCCACGATCTTACCCGCAACCGCGCGCGATGCTCACGCTGATCAAGCCGATCACGTGGTTTCCGCCGATCTGGGCCTATCTGTGCGGATCTGTGTCGGCGGGCGTGCCTCTGGCCGGGAACTGGTCGTGGGTGCTGTTTGGCATGGTCCTGTCGGGGCCAGTGGTCTGCGGCATGAGTCAGGCCGCCAATGATTGGTGCGACCGCCATGTCGATGCCATCAACGAACCGCATCGCCCCATTCCGTCGGGCCGCATTCCGGGCCGTTGGGGCCTGTGGATCGCCTTGGCCATGACGGTTCTCAGCCTTGCCATGGGCTGGTTCCTTGGCCCTTGGGGATTTGGCGCCACCGTTGTGGGCGTGCTGGCGGCCTGGGCCTATTCGGCCGAACCCATCCGGCTGAAACGGTCGGGCTGGTGGGGGCCGGGGCTGGTGGGGCTGAGTTATGAGGGCCTGCCGTGGTTTACCGGGGCTGCCGTTCTGCTGGGTGCGGCCCCCCGGTTCGAGGTGGTGGTGATCGCGCTGCTCTATGCCTTTGGGGCGCATGGCATCATGACGCTCAATGATTTCAAGGCACTGGAGGGCGACCGCCAGCATGGCGTGCGCTCGCTTCCCGTGGTGCTAGGGCCGGATGTGGCGGCGCGCATCGCCTGTACGGTAATGGCCATGGCGCAGGCAGTGGTCATCGCGCTCTTGGTGATCTGGGGCGCGGGCTATCATGCGCTTGCCATTCTGGCGCTGCTGATCGCGCAGATCTTTGCTATGCGCGTGCTGTTCCGCGACCCGAAGGGCAAGGCGCCATGGTATAATGGCACAGGCGTTGTATTCTATGTCGCCGGTATGATGATTGCCGCCTTTGCCCTGCGGGGGATGGCATGACTTTGGGGTGGTTCCAGATTGTCCGTCTGGGGCTGGTGCAGATGTGCCTTGGCGCGATCGTGGTGCTGACCACATCCACCCTGAACCGCCTGATGGTCGTTGAACTTGCCTTTCCCGCTGTCGTGCCCGGTGCCTTGGTGGCGCTGCACTACGGCATTCAGATCACCCGGCCAAACTGGGGCTTCCGGTCTGATACCAAGGGCAATCGCACGCGTTTCATCATCGGCGGCATGGCGGTGCTGGGTTTCGGCGCGTGGCTTGCGGCCCTTGCCGTGGTGATGATGCCAGATGCGCCGGTGCTGTGGATAGCGGCCTCGGTTCTGGCCTATGCCATGATCGGGGGCGGGGTCGGGGCCTCGGGCACATCGCTTCTGGCGCTTTTGGCCACCGCCACGGATGTGCGGCGCAGGGCGGCGGCAGCGACCATCACTTGGCTGATGATGATCTTCGGCATCGCGCTGACCGCCGGCATCGTCGGCGGCCTGCTGACACCCTATTCCCCCGGATTGCTGATGCGGATCGTCAGCGTGGTCACGCTAGGCGCCGTGGTGGTGACGGCTGTTTCGGTTGCGGGCATCGAACGCAGGGTCATGGCCGGGCGCGCGCCTGCCCTTGCGGCGGGTCACGTCCCGTTCCGCGCCGGTCTGGCCGAGGTCTGGGCCGAGCCGCGCGCACGGTCCTTTACCATTTTCATCTTCCTGTCGATGACTGCCTATTTCCTGCAGGAACTGATCCTTGAGCCCTATGCCGGTCTGGTGTTCGCCTATACGCCCGGCCAGTCGACGCAATTGTCGGGCGCGCAGAACGGTGGGGTGTTTGTCGGCATGCTGGCCGTAGGGGTGGCGCTGTCGGGCTTTGGCATCGGCACCTTGCGCGGCTGGGTGGTGACGGGCTGCCTTGGGTCGGCGGCGGCGCTTGGCGCGATTGCGGCCATCGGGCAAACCGATACGGGCCTCTTGCAGGCGGCGGTCATCGCCCTTGGCCTGTTCAACGGAATCTTTGCCGTGGGGGCCATCGGCGCGATGATGGCCCTTGCGGGCGAGGGGCGTCAGGCCCGCGAAGGCACCCGCATGGGCCTTTGGGGCGCGGCGCAGGCCCTTGCCGCCGGGTTTGGCGGCCTAAGCGGTGCGGCGGCGGTCGATCTTTTGCGGCTGGTGCTGCCCGATGCATCTGCCTTTGGTCTGGTGTTCCTGGCCGAGGCGTTTTTGTTCCTGATCGCGGCCGCCATGGCCCTGCGCATCATCGGGGGTCGGGTGCATGCACCCTTGCCCGCCGCCATACCAGGAGAATGACATGAGCTATGATGTGTTTGTCGTGGGCGGTGGCCCCTCAGGGGCAACAGCGGCCGAGGATCTGGCCCGCGCGGGCTATCGCGTGGCCCTGCTGGACCGGGCAGGCCGCATCAAGCCCTGCGGGGGTGCCATTCCACCCCGTGCGATCCGTGATTTCGCCATTCCCGATCATCTGATCGTCGCCCGTATCGATGTTGCGCGCATGATTTCGCCCACGGGGCGGTCGGTCGATATCCATATCGAAGGCGGCTATGTCGGCATGGTGGACCGTGAGGATTTTGACGAATACCTGCGCGACCGCGCGGCCATGCATGGGGCCGAGCGTCTGACCGGCACCTTTCTGCGGGTCGAGCGGGACAGCAAGGGCACTCATGTAGTCTGGCGCAACAAGACCGATGGCCGCGAAGAGCGCAGCCAGACCTGTCTGGTCATCGGGGCCGATGGGGCGCGGTCAGGCGTAGCACGGGCCGAAGTGCCGGGCGGCGACAAGATCCCGTATGTCATCGCCTATCACGAAATCATCAAGGCCCCCGAAGGCGGCTTTGCTGCCAATGCCGATTACGATCCCAAACGTTGCGACGTGATCTATGATGGCCGCATCAGCCCCGATTTCTATGGCTGGGTGTTCCCGCACGGGGCCAATGCCAGCGTGGGCATGGGCACCGAAAAGGATGGCGTCGATCTGAAGGTCGCCACCGCCGCCCTGCGCGCCATGTCGGGGCTGTCGGGCTGCGAAACCATACGCCGCGAAGGCGCCCCCATTCCCCTGAAACCGCTGGATCGCTGGGACAATGGCCGCGATGTGGTGTTGGCAGGTGATGCGGCGGGCGTCGTCGCGCCCTCTTCGGGCGAGGGGATCTTTTACGCCATGGCCGGGGGCCGGGTGGCCGCGACGGCGGCACAGGCCTGCCTGCGGTCGGGCCGCGTGCGCGATCTGAAACTGGCGCGCAAGATGTTCATGCGCGAACATGGCACGGTGTTCCGGGTCTTGCGGTCGATGCAGGATGCCTATTACCGCAGTGACGAACGGCGCGAGCGTTTTGTCAGCCTGTGCCATGATATCGACGTGCAAAAGCTGACGTTCGAGGCTTATATGAACAAGTCTCTGGTCAAGGCGCGCCCGATGGCGCATCTGAAAATCGGCGTCAAGAATGTGGCGCATCTGTTGGGCATCGTTTCACCGAAGTGGTCATGATGGTTGGCTTGATTCCAGTCTGGGTTGAAGGGCGGCTTGTTCCGATGGACAAGCTTGAGGCGCATCGTCGTGGCCTGCGCCATCCGGCGATTTCGGTCTTTGTGACCGATGGGCCGCGCGTGCTGCTCCAACAGCGCGCCATGGGCAAGTATCACACGCCGGGCCTGTGGACGAATACCTGCTGCACCCACCCGCATTGGGGCGAGAATGCCGCGACCTGCGCGCAGCGCCGCCTGACAGAGGAATTGGGCATCACTGGCCTTACGCTGCAGCATGTCGGGCAGGTGGAATACCGCGCCGATGTGCAGCGCGGACTGATCGAGCATGAATTGGTCGAGATTTTCTGTGCCGAGGCGCAAGCCGACCTGCGCCTTGCGCCCGACCCCGAAGAAGTGCGCGCCACTCGCTGGGTTGATCTGGACACATTGGCCACCGAGGTTGAACAGAGCCCTGCGCAGTTCACCCCATGGCTGCGCATCTATTTGGCCGAACACCGCCAGATGATCTTTGGCCCGGCCTTCGCCAACAGCTAGATCCGGTCGGCAAGCCACGGCAGGATCACACTTGCCAGCCCATCCGGCAGTTCCTCATGCGGCAGATGGCCCAGACCGGGCAGCAGGCGCAGTTCGGCGGCAGGCAACCGCACCGCCGCCTTGCGCGATACATCGCAGGGCACGGTCCGGTCACCTTCGGCGGCAATCAGCAGCACGGGTTGGGTGATCTGGGGCAGGCGGCGCAGCAAGCCGTCAAGGTTCCATTGCGCCATCATGCCCAAGGCCCCTTCAATATGGGCGGGGTTCTGCACCAGCCGCAGATACATGGCCCGCCCCGCCGGAGTGAGGGTTGATCCCGTGCTGGCCAGCAACTTGTCGACCGCGCGCGATGATCCGAACAGCCGCGAAAACACCCGGCCCGCAAAGGGGGCGGCCGCCAGACCCTGCGCCAGAACCGGAAACAGCAGGCCCGCCGCCCCGTCGAACGCCCCAAGGGCCGCGTTCACACCTACTACGGTCCGCAGCGGCGCAATCTCGCACAGGCGCAGCGCCAATGCCGCCCCGGCAGAATGGCCGATCACCGCAGCCGGTTTCACATCCAGCGTCTTGCACAAGGTCAAGATATCTTCGGCCATCGGGTCAAGGCCCAGCCGTCGCAGGCTGCCGGCGCGGCTGCAGCCCTGACCCGGCAGATCTGGCACCACCACCCGATACCGGTCGGAAAGGGGCGCGATCAGATGGCGAAAACTGTGGCCCGACGCCCCGACCCCATGCAAAAGCAGCACAACAGGCGCGTCACGCGGGCCTGTGTCGATGACCCACCAGTCATGCGTGCCCGCGCGCGTGCGCCGGGCATTGGCCCGAAACGGCCAGTCCTGTGGCAAATGGCGCGGGTCCATCCCCTATGCCTCGAGGGCTGCACCCAGCGTGGCCGCAATGCGCGCGGCCCCCGCGCGGGGCAGGGCCACATAACGGGCGGCCATGCCAAGCGCCAGTTCCGCCAGTTTTGGCTGGGGCCGGTTCGACACGTCGATCACCACGGCGGGCGTGCCTGCCGCCCGGATCGCGCGGGCAAGCGTCAGCGCATCGCCTTCGGCGCGTTCACGGTTGGCCGATCCGTCCAGCGCGATATTGCCGCGCCCGTCGGTCAAAAGCGCAATCGTCGGGGTCATGCCCCGCGCCCTTGCGCGCCGCGCCGTCAACAAGGCCAGTTCCAGCGCCGATGCCAACGGCGTGCCGCCACCTCCGGGCAGGCCGCGCAGGCGCATCTTGGTCTGCACAAGGCTGCGGGTCGGCGGCAGGATCAGTTCGGCCCGCGCGCCGCGAAACGACAACAGCGCCACATGGTCGCGGCGGCTATAGGCTTCGGCCAGCAGCAATTCAACCGCGCCCTTGGCTTCGGCCAGACGCGCCACGGCGGACGAGCCCGAGGCATCGACCGCAAAAATCAGCACGCGGTCCGACATTTCCTTGCTGCGGCGCAGGCGGAAATCCGACGTGGCCAGCAACAGCCCGCCTTCGGGGGCATCGGGGCGTTCGGTCCGGCGTACGGTTTGCCACGGGGCAGCAGCCCGCAGCGTGGCCACGATATCCAGCCGCGCGCCATTTTCCGGCTTACCGTGGCGCGAGGGCAGAGGGCGACCGTGGCGGTTGCCCGCCTTGACCGATCCGGTGCCGCTGGCCCCTTTGGCCGCGCGATCCGCCCGCCCGACCGCCAGTTGGCGCAACAGCGAATCCGGCAGGCTGGCGCGCACGGCATCCACCAGAATCTCAAGCGGAATGCCGTCTTGTGGTTCGGCTTTGGCCTCGTCCTGCCCGATGTCAGGCGGGGGCGGGGCTTCGTCCGGCAGCGGGGGTTGCGGGGCCTCGGCGGCCGCCGGGGCGGCACGGTGGGCATAGACCAGCTCGGCCGCACGGGTCAGATCATCGGCGCTGACCGCGGATCGCCCGGCTAGGGCGGCCACGGCCCGCGCAGCAGCCAGCGCCAAAAGCGGCGCGCGCGGCGAGGTGATGCCCAGTTCTGCCGCCGTGGCCACCAGCGCCGTCAGGCCCTGCCGCGGCAGCGTCACGTGTGAGAGCACCTGTCGTGCTGCCAGAACTTCTGCCATCGGGGTGGTCAGGTCGGGATCATCGGGCAGGCGCGCGCCATCAAGGTTGATGAACAGGCCCAACCTGTCAGCCATCGCGGCAGGCAGCGTTTCGTCTGCATCCGCCGCTTCATCCAGCGCGACAAGGCTGTGCCGACCACCATCCAGCGCCAGCGCCAGACGTGCGGCCAGACCCGGCGGGCACCGCTCGGCCATGGGCAGGATCAGGGCCGCCGGACGGTCCAGCAGACCCGGACGCATCACTGGGCGCCCGGCAGCCAGCGTATTTGCCAGATCAAGGCCGCCAAACAGCGCTTCGTCGCCGATGCCGCAGTGCAGCCGCCGCAGGGACAGCGGCAGGGCAGTCAGCGCATCCGTCACCAGATCACGCACGGGACAGGCGCGCGCGCGCAGCCACAGACCGCGCAACCCGGTCGGGTCTACGGCCAGCACGGCAAGCGCAAGGCGGGCACGGTCCCATGGCATGTCAGGGCAAGACCTCATCCACAGCGCGGGCGATTCGGGCGCCGGCGCCCGCCTCATCCAGCGGGTCACGGCGCATCCGGTGCCCAAGCGCCATGCCCGCGACGGACCGCAGATGCGCGCGGCTGACCGCCGCCGCCCCTTCGAACGCGGCCAGTGCCCGCGCGGCGCGCAGCAAGGTCAACTCCCCCCGCAAACCGTCTGACCCGATGGCAATGCACAGCGACGCACAGTCATGCAGCACGGTATTGGGCGTTTTCAGGGTGGGCAGCGCTGCCCGCGCCTCCAGAATCCGGGCACGCAACTGCGCATCCTGCGCCACCCAGTCCGGCATAAAGGTGTCATAGCTGGTTTCATAGGCGTCGCGGCGGATGATTACTTCGACCCGCGTTTCCACATCACGCGGCGACGCGACATCGACCGATAGGCCGAACCGGTCCAACAACTGCGGGCGCAACTCGCCCTCTTCGGGGTTGCCCGATCCGACCAGCACAAAGCGTGCGGCGTGGCGGATCGACAGGCCGTCGCGTTCCACCACGTTCTCGCCCGATTGCGCCACATCTAGCAGCAGGTCGACGATGTGATCCTCCAGCAGGTTCACCTCGTCGATGTAAAGGTAACCCCGGTTCGCGCGCGCCAGAAGCCCCGGCTCGAATGCCTTCTCGCCACGGCTGATCGCACGCTCGATGTCCAGCGCACCCACCACGCGGTCCTCGCTGACTCCCAGCGGCAGATCAACCACTGGTGTCGGCTTGCGGATGATCGCGGTCGAGGTGAGGCGCGCCCAGTCGGGGCATTGCTCGGGTCGCGCCGCATTCACCGGGCAGCTTTCCACGGCCTCGATCTCGGGCAGCAAGGCAGCCAGTGCGCGCACGGCAGTCGATTTCCCGGTGCCCCGGTCGCCAAAGATCAGCACACCACCGATGGCGGGATCAACCGCCGTCAGGACAAGCGCGCGCTTCATGTCATCCTGCCCGACGATGGCCGAAAACGGATAGGGTTGCCGGGTACGGTTGCGTTCGGGCAAGGCGTGAACACGCGCGGATGTATCGGGTGCAGGTGTCATGCGACGTCCCTCGTTTTGGTTTCGGGGGCCCGTTGGGCGGCCAGTTCGGGCGCCAGCGGATCAATGCCACCCCAGGTG
This sequence comes from Rhodobacter sp., assembly GCA_027484145.1. GTDB lineage: Bacteria > Pseudomonadota > Alphaproteobacteria > Rhodobacterales > Rhodobacteraceae > Pseudotabrizicola. The sequence continues at coordinate 1,063,354 of JAIXUH010000002.1, read as the reverse complement.
CCTGCCGTGCCGATCAGGCGGAACCGGGCGTAAAGCTCTTCGGAAAACCAGTTGCCTTCGCGCACGGCGCGGATGGCACGGGCATGGGGGCCATCGGCGCGGGCAAAGGCCGCCATGGCCGCCGCATCGGGCCAGACCGAAAACGTGACCTGATGCAGCAAAGGCACCTCGCCGATCCCGATCTTGAACCGCACATCGGGGTTGCGCCCGATCATGCCCGAGATATCGGGCACGCGGCGCCAGAATCGCAGCGCGGCGTGCGGGCGCACGCTGGCACGGGTTAGCGCGGCAATCATCCCCGGCGGATCAGCCGGGTTTGGCGCGGTATCGGGCAGGAACGGGTTGACCCCGGCCCAACTGCCGCGCCCGGCGGTGGGGGACAGGAACATCGTCCAGTCCTCATCGGCATGGTCGCGCCACTTTTGCCAGACCGGGCTTTCGAGTGTGCCTTCACGCGCCGCGCGTTCATCGCGCCACACCGCCAGAATCGCCCAGACCTGCCAGTTGGGGCGCGGCGTAAAGCCCTCGCCCGTGCCCGATCCGCACAGCTTCCAGAACAACAACCGCTGGTCGCGCCGCAATGTCAGCGGCGCAAGGGCCATCTGGCTGATGACCCATAGCCGGGGCAGGACCCCCCGGAACCGAAAAAGGCTGAGTGTAGCGACGGAAATGGGCGCGATCCTCCGCACGAAGTGTAAGTTTAGTGTTACAGATGGGTGCCGACAATGAAAGTGCAAAATCCATTCTTAACAGTGTCGAAAAGAAAGATTGTAAACTTGAGTGGACGTTCTATCATCAAACCATGCAAGTCGTTCGCCCTCAAAGCCCCGTGAATCCCCTTACGCCAACACCCAACCAGGCGGTCGTCATCGGCGCGGGTTTGGGGGGCCTTGCCTCGGCCATGCGGCTGGGGGCCAAGGGGTACAATGTCACCGTTCTTGACCGTCTTGACCGCCCCGGCGGCCGCGGCTCTTCCATCACGCAAGGCGGCCACAGGTTCGATCTGGGCCCCACTATCGTGACCGTGCCGCAAGGTCTGCGTGAGTTGTGGGCGGCCTGTGGGCGGCGCTTTGATGATGACGTCAACCTTGTTCCGATGACGCCCTATTATGAAATCCGTTGGCCCGATGGCAGCACCTTTGCTGCACGGCAGGATGATGCGGCCATGCGGGCCGAGGTGGCGCGCCTGAGCCCCAAGGATGTTGCGGGCTATGAGAAGTTTCTGAAAGACAGCGAGGCCCGCTACTGGTTCGGCTATGAGGATCTGGGCCGCCGCCCGATGCATAAGCTTTTGGACCTGATCAAGGTACTGCCCCGCTTTGCATGGCTTCGGGCCGATCGTTCCGTATATGCCCATGCGGCGCGGCGGGTGTCTGATCCGCGCCTTCGCTTTGCCCTGTCGTTTCACCCGCTTTTCATCGGCGGTGATCCGTTCAACGTGACCTCGATGTATATCCTTGTCAGCCACCTCGAAAAGGCGTTCGGCGTGCACTATGCCATGGGTGGCGTGCAGGCGATTGCCGAGGCGATGGTGCGCGTGATCCGTGCGCAGGGCGGCACTGTGGTGCAGGGCGCCGAGGTCGATGAGGTTCTGGTGCAAAAGGGGCGCGCATCCGGCGTGCGTCTGGTGTCGGGGGCCGAGATTCCGGCCGCCGTCGTGGTGTCAAACGCCGATGCGGGCCACACCTATGACCGCCTTTTGCGCAACCAGCCCCGCAAACGCTGGACCCCGCCCAAGCTGAAGCGGGCGCGTTGGTCGATGGGGCTGTTCGTCTGGTATTTCGGCACCAAGGGCACGCGCGAGATGTGGCGCGATGTGGGGCACCATTCCATCGTCGTGGGCCCCCGCTACCGCGAGCACATCAAGGATATCTTCATTCGCGGCAAACTGGCCGATGACATGAGCCTTTATGTTCACCGCCCATCCGTCACCGATCCAAGTTGCGCGCCGGCAGGGGATGATACCTTCTATGCCCTGTCGCCCGTGCCGCATCTGGGCCATGACAATGGCGTGGATTGGCAGGCCGAGGGGGAGCGGTATCGCGAGAAGATGCTGAAGGTGCTGGAGGAACGGCTGCTGCCGGGGCTGACATCGCGCATCACCGAAAGCCTTGTGTTCACGCCCGAGACCTTCCGCGACCGTTATCTCTCGCCCTTTGGCGCAGGGTTCTCGATCGAGCCGCGCATCTTCCAGTCGGCATGGTTCCGCCCGCACAATGTGTCCGAGGAATTGCCGGGCCTGTTCCTTGCCGGGGCGGGCACGCATCCGGGTGCAGGTGTGCCGGGGGTGGTCGGCACGGCCGAGGTTCTGGGCAAGCTGGTTCCCGATGCACCCGGCCGCGCGGCGGCTGCATTCCGGATGGCCGCAGAATGATCGCGCCCGCCGATATGGAGGCCTGCCGCGCGATGATCCGCACGGGCAGCCTTTCGTTTCATGCCGCCTCGCGTTGCCTGCCGGCCCGGGTGCGCGACCCGGCCCTCGCCCTTTATGCCTTTTGCCGCGTTGCGGATGACGAGGTGGATGAGGGCCACGACAAGGCCCGCGCCGTGCTGTCGCTGCGGGACCGGCTGGAGCAGATCTATGACGGGCGCCCGCGCAACGCGCCCGCTGACCGCGCCTTTGCGGGGGTGGTCGAGGCCTTCGAGATGCCGCGCGCCTTGCCCGAGGCTTTGCTGGAGGGGTTGGCGTGGGATGCGGTGGGGCGGCGGTATGATAACCTCTCCGGCGTGATGGATTATTCCGCGCGCGTGGCGGCGGCGGTTGGGGCGATGATGTGCGTTCTGATGCGGGTCCGCGAGGCGGATGCCTTAGCGCGGGCCTGCGATCTGGGGCTTGCCATGCAACTGACCAACATCGCCCGCGATGTAGGCGAGGATGCGCGGGCGGGGCGGTTGTTTCTGCCGCTGGACTGGCTGCGCGAGGAAGGCGTCGATCCCGAGGCGCTGTTGCGGACCCCCGAGCCGAGTGAGGGGGTGCGGCGGGTAACGGCGCGGCTGTTGACGCAGGCGGACAAGCTTTATCGGCGGTCCGAGGCGGGCATTGCGCGGCTGCCGCTATCATGCCGGACGGGGATCTTTGCGGCCCGACATATCTATGCCGGGATCGGGCGGCAGGTGGCGGGGGCTGGCTTTGACAGCGTGACCCGTCGCGCCCGCACCGGCAAGGGCCAGAAGATGGCGTGGCTGATGCTGTCGGGGCTGCGGGCGGGGGTGTCGCCCCTGCTGCCACACGCGGCGACCCTGCATGCCCGGCCCGCCCCCGAGGTGGCCTTTCTGGTCGACGCGGCGGCCCGCCGGGCAAACGCGCGGGGCCGGTCCGATGCGCTGTTCGAGGTGCTGGCCCAGTTGGAAGCCCGGTCGCGCGGCGCCGCGTGACGGGGGCTTGTCCCATGCAGGGACATGCACTCCTCTGCATGAATTCAAGGGCTTGGCGGCCGATCTTCAGATTTCGTTAATACTTTGATCCCGCCAGATGGCGGGTAGGACCTGCCCTGATCGCGCGGGTGCTGTGCAGGCCGGTCGGCTGTGGGGCGACGATTGGTTGCGGTTTGCGCCCGGTGCGCTAGATACATGAGGGCACATAAGGGGCGGTCGCATGGATTTTGCGTTGTTTTTTACCTATCTGGCTGCTTGCGGAGCGGCAGCGGCGACCGGGGCGATGTTCCAGCCGGGCGATTGGTACAAGAGCCTTGCCAAGCCGTGGTGGACCCCGAAGGACTGGGTGTTTCCGGTGGCCTGGACAATCCTTTACATCTGCATGTCATGGGCCGCGATGCGGGTGGCGATACTTGCCGGATCAGATGCGCGGGTGGGGCAGGCACTGGCGCTGTGGTCGGTGCAGATTGCGCTCAACACATTGTGGACTCCGGTCTTTTTCGGCCTGCGGCGGATTGGGGCCGGGCTGGTCATCATTGCCATGCTGTGGCTGGCGGTGGCGGGCACGATGATGGCGTTCTGGCAGGTTGACCCGGTGGCGGGCTATCTGTTCGCGCCTTATCTGCTGTGGGTCACGATTGCAGGCGCGCTGAATCGTTCGGTCTATTGGCGCAACCCGGCGGGCAGTGCCGCGTCGTAAGCCGATCAGTCGGTAAAGCGGAATCCGGCGCGGCGCGGCACCCGCAGTGCCAGCATCGGTTTCAGCACAGGCTGACGAAAGCGCGTCAGATCAAGGGCTTCGTGCATGCCAACGGTGGTTTCCCCATCAAGCTGCGTCTCGACAAGGGCGCGGCTGTAGAAGGGCGCTTCCAGAAGCGACATCTTGTGGCGCGGCACAAAGCCCGGATCGGCCCGCGTTTCGCGCCGCACTTGCCAGAGCGAGCGGCGGAACCGGGTCAGCGGCTGGGGCGTCACCTCGCGCACGGTGCCCGATGCATCGATTTCCACGCCAAGCGCCAGAACGCTGCCATCGCGGCGGGTGGCATCGTAAAAGCACAAGGCGCGGTCGCGCAGCGGATAGCGGCCCCATGTCCAGAACTGGAAATCTTGTTCCAAGGCACGGGTGCCGAAATTCGCGTCAAAGTAACCGTGACCTTCCCAGTTGTGCCCCTGTGACAGGCGCACCGAAATATGGGCCATGGGGGCAAAAGGCCGCCACAGATGGGTGCCTTCGGGGGTGAGCATCACCTCGGCCCCGGTCACAGCCTGCGGGGTCAGCACGATCTGGCCGCGCACGGGCGTCACCATGGGGGGTGCCCCCCATTCATTGACGTCGATCACCAGTTCCTGCCCGGTCCAATGCATGCGGCTGGGGCCGACCTCGAACGTGTCACGGCTTTGGCGCAGGGCGCTGCGGCCCCGGTCTGTCATGGTAAAGCGGCCATTGGCGCCTGAGGTCACCACGTTGATGCAACAGTGATTTTGCGGGTCGCGCCGCCCGCTCCAGCGATACCACGGCGAAAAGACCGAGCCGATGAAGCCGATCACCGAGACGGCGCGCGTCCCGTCGTGCGAGATGCCGTCGACATACCACCAGGCGTAGCCGTCGGGGCCGACTTCGACGCGGAAATCCGGTCTTGCGTGATCGCCGCGGCCACGTGCCTCGCGGAGAGGATGGCCATGGGCACCCCCGCCCCCGGATGCGCCCCGCCCCCCGCCAGAAACAGTCCGGGCAGGGTTGTCCGGGCTGTCGGACGTTGAAAGGCGGCCAAGCTGCCCTCGGGCGTCTGGCCGTAGATCGCCCCCTGCGACCCCGGATAGCGCCGGGCCAGTGTTGCGGGCGTGGTCAGGGCCGCGGAGTCCGGATCGGGGGTAAAGGTCAGGCCGAAGGTTTTCAGGCGCTGGAATGTCCGCGTGCGACATTGGTCTTCCTCTTGGGGCGGGGGGGCGTGGCCTGCGGGGCCGTTCATGATGATTTCAAAGCGTTCGGTGTGCGCGGTGGCGGTTGCGGGGCCAAGACCGCGATCCTGCGCGCAGATGTAAAGCGTGGGGTCGGTGGGCATGGACCCCTTGGCGATGGGGCCGAATTCGGCCGCAGGGTCAGCCGTGAAGAACACGTTGTGATGGCACAGGTCAGCGCCTTTTGGTTGGGCCGCAAAGGCCCAGACCCATGCCGACAGGCTGGGTTTGGCTGCACGGCCGGGCAGGGCATCTTGTGCGGCGGGGCCCAAGTGGCCGGTGCGCAGGGCGGCGGGATCGCCGTTGAACACGCAGACGGCGCAGGGCAGGGTGGCGCCGCCCTCGATTTCCACGCCCGAGACGCGGCCGGATTGGCGGACGATCCGCCGCGCGCGGGTGGCATAGCGAAAGCGCACGCCGCGTGATTCGGCTGCGCGGGACAGGGCAAGGGCGACGCCGTGCATGCCTTGACGCGCGGCCCAGACGCCCGCCGCCTCGGCCCGCCAGACAAGGGACAGAACGGCGGGGGTATGGTCGGGGCGACCGCCGACATAGGTGGCGTAGCGCCCGAACAGTTGCACAAGGCGCGGGTCGCGGAAGAACTGCCGCAACAGACCGGTCAGTGACAGGCCGGGCACAAGGGCGGGCCAGAGGCGCGGCTGGCGCAGGGCCGTGGCAGCGATGGTGCTAAGGCGTGGTTTGGCGGCTTGCATGACGGGTGCGTCAAATGCGGCGAAGAGCGCGCTGGCCAGACGGTCAAAGCGGCGGAAGGCATCCGCTTCACGCGCACCGGCAAAAGCGGTGATGGCGGCCATGTTGGCGTCGACGTTGGTGAACAGGTCAAGCTGGCTGCCATCGGGCCACCAGTGCCGCGCCAGTTCCGGCAGGGGCACAAGGTCAAGGCAATCGTCGGTGCGGGTGCCGCAGAGGATGAACAGCTCATCCAGCACCGCGCGCATGGTCAGGACGGTGGGGCCGGTATCCACCGGGCCTGCAGCCGAGGGCAGGGCGCGGGCCTTGCCGCCCGGACCTTCGGCCATGTCGATGACGGTGACATCAAACCCAAGCGCAGACAGGCGGATGGCGGCGGCAAGGCCCCCCATGCCGGCCCCGATCACCACCGCCTTTTCGGCTTTGCCCCCTGCGGGCCCCATGCTGTGTCCTTTATGTGTAATGCAGAAATTACACCAAACTGTAAGTTTCAATTTACACATTGCGGCGCGAGTGCCAAACTGAATCGGCACAGGACTGAGGAAAGGACTGCGGAATGTCATTGGACCGACGCATCGACACGGCGCTTCATCAGGCCATTTCCGGGGCGCAGGGGCCTTTGGTGCCGCCGCAACTGGGGGCGGCGCTGCCCTATGCCGTGTTTCCGGGGGGTGCGCGAATCCGTCCGACGATTCTGTTGTCGGTGGCGCAGGCCTGTGGTGATGACCGCCCCGAGATCGCCGATTCGGCGGCGGCGGCGCTGGAACTGATCCATTGCGCCAGTCTGGTGCATGACGATCTGCCCGCCTTTGATGACGCCGATCTGCGCCGGGGCAAGCCGACGCTGCACCGCGCCTTTGGCGAGCCTTTGGCGGTGCTGGCGGGCGACAGCCTGATCGTGCTGGCCTTTGATGTGCTGGCGCGGGCCGGTGGGGCTGCGCCCGACCGGGCCTTGCGGCTTGTGTCAACGCTGGCGCGGCGCACGGGGTCACCCTTTGGCATCTGTGCGGGCCAAGCGTGGGAGGCCGAGCCGCAGGTGAACCTGTCGGCCTATCATCAGGCCAAGACCGGGGCCTTGTTCATTGCGGCCACCCAGATGGGGGCCATCGCGGCGGGGCATGACCCCGAACCGTGGGAAGATCTTGGCGCGCGGATCGGTGAGGCGTTTCAGGTGGCCGATGACCTGAAGGATGCGCTGGAAACATCCGAGACGACGGGCAAGCCCAGCGGGCAGGATGCGGCGCATCAACGCCCCTCGGCGGTGCAAAGCATGGGTGTCGAGGGCGCGGTGCGCTACATGAAGGACATTCTTGGCGGGGCCATCGCCTCGATCCCGTCCTGTCCGGGCGAGGCGCGTCTGGCGCAGATGGTGCTGGCCTATGCCCGCAAGATGACCGAGATGCCTGTCAGCGTGGCCGGCAAATAAACGTGGCGGATGTGCCCTTTTCACAACCCGGCGTTTCTGCGCGGCGGGATCGCCCCGGTCTGCTGACCCGTCTGGCGATGTCACCGCGTTTTCACGCGCTGGCCGAGCGATTGCCCTTTGTGCGTGGCCATGCCCGTCGCGAAGGTGCTGCGCTGTTTTCGGTCGTTTCGGGCTTTGTGCAGTCGCAGGCGTTGATGGCGCTGGTGGAAACCGGCGTGTTGCGACGGCTGGCCGAAGGATCGGCCACGACGGCGGCGCTGGCACATGGGGCCGGGGTTGATCCGGCGCGGCTGGCGGTGTTGTTGCAGGCGGGGGCAGCGCTGAAACTGGTGGCGGCGCGGGGCGATCTGTGGCGGCTGTGCCCACGGGGCGGCGCGTTTCTGGCGGTGCCGGGGCTGGAATCGATGGTGCGCCATCATGACGTGCTTTACCGCGATCTGGCGGACCCGGTGGCCTTTTTGCGCGGCGAGACGCAGCCCGAGCTTGCCGGGTTCTGGCCCTATGTCTTTGGGGCGGCCCATCAGGCGGACCCCGCCCTTGCCGCGCGTTACAGCACGCTGATGGCGGAAAGTCAGGCGCTGGTGGCGGCCGATACGCTGCGGCTGGTGGACCTGTCGCGCCGCGCGCATCTGGTGGATGTGGGCGGCGGCACGGGCGCGTTTCTGGCGGCGGTGGCGGCGGCGCACCCCAAGCTGGGCCTGACGCTGTTCGATCTGCCCGAGGTTCTGGCCGGGGCGGCGGCGCGGCTTGGGCCGCTGGCGGCGCGCATCACACTGCATCCGGGCAGCTTTCGCACCGACCCTTTGCCCGATGGAGCGGATACGATCAGCCTTGTGCGGGTGCTCTATGACCATGCCGATGCGACGGTGGATGCCCTGCTGGCCTCGGCCTATCGCGCCTTGCCTGCAGGCGGGATGATCGTGGTGTCGGAACCCATGTCGGGCGGGCGCAATCCGGACCCGGCCACGGATGTGTATTTTGCACTGTACACCATGGCCATGGGCACCGGGCGCACGCGGTCGGCGGACGAGATTTCGCAACGCCTTGCGAAAGCAGGGTTTTCTCAGATTCAATCGCATCCCGGCGCGCGGTCTTATGTGACTTCGGTGGTGACGGCGCGGCGCGAATAGCCCGCGCGCTGAGAATTATTTGGTCAATTGACCAAAATGTGTCTAATAAAATTGACACTGCAGAATGTAAGGATAAACTTACACATAACGAAGAACAGACCCTGGTATCGACTCTCGCCGCACCGGCGCGGCGACCGACAAGGGCCCGGAACACGCCCATTGGAGGGGAAGATCACAGTGAGAACGACCGCCGTTATCCTTTCAGGCCCGCAGGACATTGGTCTTGGCACGCCTGGGCTGAAGGGTCCGGGCGGCAACGATCTTGTGGTTGAGGTTCGCTATTCCGGCATTTCGACAGGCACGGAAAAGCTGTTCTGGCTGGGCACGATGCCGCCCTTTCCCGGCATGGGCTATCCGCTGGTTCCCGGCTACGAAAGCTTTGGCGAAGTGGTCGAGGCGGGTGCCGACACCGGATTTACCGTGGGCGATCATGTGTTTGTGCCCGGCGCCAATTGCTTTGACGGCGATGTGCGCGGCCTGTTTGGCGGTGCTGCGCGGCATCTGGTAACGGCGGCCAACCGCGTGCAGCGGATGGACAAGGGGGCAGGGGCCGAAGGCGCGCTGCTGGCGCTGGCGGCGACCGCGCGCCATGCGATTGCCGGGTTTGACACCGCTTTGCCTGACCTGATCATTGGCCATGGCGTGCTGGGCCGGTTGCTGGCGCGTCTGACTCTGGCTGCAGGCGGGCCTGCACCGTCGGTGTGGGAAGTGAACCCCGACCGCCGACATGGGGCCATCGGCTATGACGTGATCGCGCCAGAGGCGGACACGCGCCGCGACTATCGGGCGATCTATGACGCCTCGGGTGCGGCGAACCTTCTGGATACGCTGGTGCCCCGGTTGGCGCGCGGCGGCGAGGTTGTGCTGTGCGGGTTCTATACCCAGCAGGTCGCCTTTACCTTTCCGGCCGCCTTCATGAAGGAAATGCGCCTGCGCATTGCCGCCGAATGGCAGCCTGCCGATCTGGTGGCCACACGGGCGCTGTTGGACAGCGGGGCGCTGTCGCTGGCGGGTCTGATCACCCATCAAAGCGCCGTCGCGGACGCCAAGGCTGCCTATCAGACCGCGTTTGAAGACTCTGCCTGCCTCAAGATGATACTCGATTGGAAGGACGCTGCATGACCCTCGATATTCCGAACCTGAAGGATTTCGACACCCGTCTGCGTGAAGAAGCCCATGAAGAGCCGACGCTGGAGATTCCGCACGGCGAGCCCACGAAAAAGACGCAGATCATCGCGATCTATGGCAAGGGCGGCATCGGCAAGTCGTTCACGCTGGCCAACCTGAGCCACATGATGGCCGAGATGGGCAAGCGCGTGCTGCTGATCGGCTGTGACCCGAAATCGGATACGACCAGCCTGCTGTTTGGCGGCAAGGCCTGCCCGACGATCATCGAAACCTCGACCCGCAAGAAACTGGCGGGGGAAGAGGTCAAGATCGGCGACGTCTGCTTCAAGCGCGGCGGTGTCTTCGCGATGGAACTGGGCGGCCCGGAAGTGGGGCGCGGTTGCGGCGGGCGCGGGATCATCCACGGCTTTGAATTGCTGGAAAAGCTGGGGTTCCATGACTGGGATTTCGACTATGTGCTCTTGGATTTCCTGGGCGACGTGGTCTGCGGCGGGTTCGGCCTGCCGATTGCCCGCGACATGGCGCAAAAGGTGATCCTTGTCGGATCGAACGATCTGCAAAGCCTGTATGTGGCCAACAACGTCTGCTCGGCGGTGGAATACTTCCGCAAGCTGGGTGGCAACGTCGGCATCGCCGGGTTGGTGATCAACAAGGATGACGGCACGGGGGAAGCGGCGGCCTTTGCTGCGGCGGTGAAGATCCCGGTGCTGGCAGCCATTCCGCAAGATGATGATCTGCGCAAGAAATCGGCGAATTATCAGATTGTTGGCAGCTATTCCAGCCAATGGGGCACCCTGTTCGCCGAACTGGCCGAAGCGGTAGCCGGGGCCCCGCCGGTGCGCCCGGCGCCCCTGTCGCAGGATGGCCTGCTGAACCTGTTCAGCGCCGAAACCACGGGCAAGGACTTCGTCCTGACCCCCGCCACCGATGCCGACATGCGCGGCAAATACGCTGGTGTGAAGGTGTCGCTGGAAGTGGTGTATGACAATGTTTGACCTCAGCACCCTCGCCCAGTTGGAAGAGGCGTTGCGCGCCCTGCAAGAGCGCAAGGTGGTGTCGAAATGACCGATGCCCCGCAGGATCAGACCCTTGACCTGACCGCCGGCCTTGCGCCGTCGCAGGTGACGGATGGCATGGGATGCCACGCCGGGGCCGGTCAGATGGCTGCGGCCGCGCGGGCGGCAGGCAATTCTGCGCTGTTGGACCAATATGCCGCCGATTATCCGCAAGGCCCGCATGACAAACCGCAATCCATGTGCCCGGCCTTTGGGTCCCTGCGCGTGGGTCTGCGGATGCGGCGGGTGGCCACGGTCCTGTCAGGCTCGGCCTGCTGCGTCTATGGGCTGACCTTTGTGTCGCATTTCTACGGTGCGCGCCGGTCTGTCGGCTATGTGCCATTCAACAGCGAGTCGCTGGTAACGGGCAAATTGTTCGAAGACATCCGCGATGCCGTGCATGAACTGGCCGATCCGGACCGTTATGATGCGGTGGTGGTGACCAACCTGTGCGTGCCCACAGCAAGCGGCGTGCCGCTGAAGCTGTTGCCCAGCGAGATCAACGGTGTGCGGATCGTCGGCATTGATGTGCCCGGCTTTGGCGTGCCCACACATGCCGAGGCCAAGGATGTTCTGGCCGGTGCCATGCTGAAATACGCCCGCACCGAAGTGGAGGCTGGCCCCGTGGCGGCCCCTGCCACGGGCCGCTCTGACCGCCCGACCGTGGCGCTGTTGGGCGAGATGTTCCCCGCCGACCCGATGATGATTGGCGCGATGCTGGCCCCGATGGGCCTTGCTGCGGGCCCGGTTGTGCCCTGCCGCGAATGGCGCGAATTGTATGCCGCCCTCGATTCCAAGGTCGTGGCGGCCATCCACCCCTTTTACACCGCTGCCATCCGCGAGTTTCAGGCGGCAGGGCGCGCCATCGTCGGCTCGGCCCCGGTGGGTTTTGACGGCACGATGGATTGGCTGCAGAACATCGGTGACGCCTATGGCGTTGCCGCCGACCGCATCGCCGCCAGCCAGAACGCCTTTGGTGGCGCGATCCGTGGAGCGCTTGCCGCCAACCCGATCAAGGGCCGCATCACGCTTAGCGGCTATGAGGGCAGCGAATTGCTGGTGGCGCGGCTGTTGATCGAGAGTGGCGCCGATGTCGTCTATGTGGGCACCGCCTGTGGCCGCACCGCATGGAGCGAGGCCGACCGCGCCTGGCTTGCGGCCCGTGGCGTCGCCGTGACCTATCGCGCCTCGCTGGAAGACGATTGCGCCGCGATGGCGGGGTTCCAGCCTGATCTGGCGATTGGCACCACTCCTGTTGTGCAAAAGGCAAAACAGCTGGGCATTCCAGCACTTTACTTCACCAACCTGATCTCGGCGCGCCCCCTGATGGGGCCGGCAGGGGCTGGGTCGCTGGCGACTGTCATCAATGCCGCCATGGGCAACAAGGCCCGCATGGCCGGGATGAAGGCGTTCTTTGATGGTGTCGGGTCTGGCGATACGGCTGGCATCTGGGAGGGCAGCCCCAATCTGCGCCCCGATTTCCGCGCCGCGCACCAGAAGAAACTCGACAAGCTGGCGAAAGCGGCCAAGGCGGAGGAGATGATATGACTCCTTTCACCTTCCCCTTCTGCAAATATCCCACGGGGGTGCGGGGGTGTGAAACCCCCGCTGCCGTGCCCTTTGCCGGGGGTGCGTCATGCTGATCCAGGACCATGATCGTGCGGGCGGCTATTGGGGGGCGATCTATGCCTTCTGCGCCGTCAAGGGCTTGCAGGTGGTGATCGACGGCCCCGTTGGTTGCGAGAACCTGCCCGTAACATCCGTTCTGCATTACACCGACGCGCTGCCGCCGCACGAGTTGCCCATCGTGGTGACTGGCCTTGGCGAAGACGAAATGAGTTCGGGCACCGAAGCGTCGATGGCGCGGGCGTGGAAAACGCTCGACCCGGCGCTGCCGGCTGTGGTGGTGACCGGATCGATTGCCGAGATGATCGGCGGCGGCGTCACACCGGCGGGCACCAACATCCAGCGCTTCCTGCCGCGCACCATCGACGAAGACCAATGGCAATGCGCCGATCGCGCGATGACGTGGATCTTTACCGAATTCGGCATGACCAAGGGCCGGATGCCGATAGAGGCCAAGCGCGTGCCGGGGGCCAAGCCGCGGGTCAATATCCTTGGGCCGATGTATGGCGTGTTCAACATGGCGTCAGATCTGTTCGAGATCCGCCGTCTGGTCGAAGGCATCGGGGCCGAGGTCAATATGGTGATGCCCTTGGGCGCCCATCTGGCCGAGATGCGCCATCTGGTCGATGCCGACGTCAACATCGTGATGTACCGCGAGTTTGGCCGCAGTCTGGCCGAGGTTCTGGGCAAACCCTATCTTCAGGCGCCCATTGGCTTGGACAGCACGACAAAGTTCCTGCGCAAGCTGGGCGAATTGCTAGAGCTGGACCCCGAGCCCTTCATTGCGCGCGAAAAGCATTCCACGCTGAAGCCGGTCTGGGATCTGTGGCGCAGTGTGACGCAGGATTTCTTTGCCACCGCCAGTTTTGCCGTGGTAGCCAATGATACCTATGCCCGTGGCATCCGCGCTTATCTGGAGGATGATCTGGGTCTGCCCTGCGCCTTCGCCGTGTCGCGCATTGCCGGGGCCAAGACCAACAACGAGGCAGTGCGGGCTAAGCTGAAGCAGCACCGGCCGCTGATCGTGATGGGGTCGATCAACGAGAAGATGTATATGGCCGAGCTGAAGGGCGGGCACGGCCCGGCCCCCAGCTTTATCGCCGCATCCTTTCCGGGGGCTGCGATCCGCCGCCATACCGGGACGCCCTTCATGGGCTATGGCGGGGCCGTGTGGATCTTGCAGGAAGTGTGCAACGGCCTGTTCGAGGCGCTGTTCCATATCCTGCCGCTGGGCACCGAGATGGACAGTGCCGCGGCCACCCCCACCACCTTGCGCCGCGACATGCCGTGGGACGGTGACGCGCAGATGGCGCTGGACCGGATCGTGGCCACACATCCGGTGCTGACACAGATTTCCGCAGCCCGAGCGCTGCGTGACGCCGCCGAAAAAGTCGCCCTCGATCAGGGTGCCGAACGGGTGGTTCTGGAATTCGTCGAGGGTCTGGGCGGCGCTGATCGCCGGGCCGACACCATGTCAAAGGGAGAGACGAAATGAGTGATCATACAGCCGGCGGCTCAGGCGCACCCTATTCGGGTGGTCATGCCCACCGCACCCCGCGCGCCGAGTTCTACGTTTACTTCGCGCTGATCTTCATCGTGGCCATCCCCTTGGCATTGATTGCCTGGGTCTGGACGCTGGCCCGCGACCGCAAGTTTCCCGTGCATGGACCTCTGGCACGCGCATGGCGCGAAGCCGGGGCCATCACGCCCGCCATCTTCCGCCCCTAAGGGGGAGGAGGTTTCTTCCCGACGCGGTGCGCCCGCCCGTCAGGTGATCACGAGTTCGTTCTGGGCGGGGCTTCGGCCCCGGCCAGGATCGAAATGCGGGGAGGCATTCCGCCGAACCGTTACCCCGCCGCAGGGCATGCGGCGTCAGTCTGCCCATCCGGAGGATAGTATGGCTGATAAATCCGACCTGAGTTTCACAGGTCTCACCGACGAGCAGGCGCAAGAACTGCACTCCGTCTACATGAGCGGGCTTTGGCTTTTTGCTGCCATCGCCGTGGTTGCTCACCTGGCGGTCTACATCTGGCGCCCGTGGTTCTGAGGAGGATCAAGACATGTCGAAATTCTACAAAATCTGGCTGATCTTTGATCCCCGTCGCGTGTTCGTGGCACAGGGCGTGTTCCTGTTCCTCCTCGCGGCCATGATCCATCTCGTCCTGCTGTCCAACCCGTCCTACAACTGGTTCGACATTGCAGCGGCGAAGTACAATCGTGTTGCTCCGGCCGAGTGATCGGCTGACCCGTTGCGGGCGACCTTTGAATGGGGCCGCCCGCAACAAATCATCCCAATTCAAAGACGGCTCCGCCTGACGCAGTCCTGCGCAGGCCGGGGGCCGCCTCCACAACCGCGGAGAGGGAAGCATGGCTCTGCTCAGCTTCGAACGAAAATATCGCGTGCCGGGTGGCACGCTTGTCGGCGGAAACCTGTTCGACTTCTGGGTCGGCCCTTTCTATGTCGGCTTCTTTGGCGTCACGGCATTCTTCTTCGCAGCGCTTGGCACGATCCTGATCTTTTACGGCGCCACCCTGCAGGGCGTCTGGAACCCATGGCTGATTTCCATCAACCCGCCCCCTGTTGAAATGGGGCTGGCCGCCGCGCCATTGCGCGAGGGGGGGCTGTGGCAGATCATCACGATCTGTGCGATTGGCGCCTTTGTCAGCTGGGCACTGCGTGAGGTGGAGATCTGCCGCAAACTGGGCATGGGCTATCATGTGCCCTTTGCCTTTGCCGTGGCGATCTTTGCCTATGTGACGCTTGTCGTGATCCGCCCGATCCTGATGGGATCGTGGGGCTATGCCTTCCCTTACGGGATCTGGACGCACCTCGATTGGGTGTCGAACACCGGCTATGCCTATGGAAACTTTCACTATAACCCGGCGCACATGATTGCGGTGAGCTTCTTTTTCACCACATCGCTTGCACTGGCCTTGCATGGCGCGCTGATCCTTTCGGCGGCCAACCCTGAAAAGGGCAAGGAAATGCGGACGCCTGACCACGAAGACACCTATTTCCGCGATCTGATCGGCTATTCGGTCGGCACGCTTGGCATTCACCGGATCGGCCTGTTGCTGGCCCTGAATGCCGGGTTCTGGTCGGCCGTCTGTATCGTGATCTCGGGAACGATCTGGTTCGACCAGTGGGTCGTCTGGTGGGATTGGTGGCTGAACCTGCCGTGGTGGGCCGGAATTGAGGGAGGCGTAAATGGCTGAGTATCAGAACATCTTTACTCAGGTTCAGGTCCGCGCCGCGCCTGAAATGGGAATGGTCGAAAGCGTCGAGCTTTCCAACCGTGGCAAGGGCGCGTCCTTTTCGAACCTTGCGGGCTGGTTTGGCAACGCACAGTTGGGCCCGATCTATCTGGGCACGATGGGTGTGATCAGTCTTGCCGCTGGTGCGGTGTGGTTCACGATGGTGGGGGCCTGGTTCTGGTATCAGGCCGGCTTTAACCCGGCGGTGTTTCTGCGGGATCTGTTCTGGTTCTCGCTGGAGCCGCCAGCCGAAGAATACGGCCTTGGCTTTGCGCCGATGGCCGAAGGCGGGATGTGGCTGATCTCGAGCTTCTTCCTGCTGATCTCGGTCTGCGCCTGGTGGGTGCGGACCTGGCTTCGGGCGCAGGCGCTTGGGATGGGCAAACATGTGGCATGGGCTTTTGCCAGCGCCATCTGGCTGTTCCTTGTGCTGGGTCTGATCCGGCCGATCCTGATGGGGTCATGGAGCCATGCCGTGCCTTACGGTATCTTCAGCCACCTCGACTGGACCAACAACTTCAGCCTGACCTATGGCAACCTGTTCTATAACCCCTTCCACGCGCTGAGCATTGTGTTCCTTTACGGGTCCGCCCTGCTGTTCGCCATGCACGGGGCCACCATCCTTGCCGTCAGCCGTTTTGGCGGCGACCGGGAACTGGAACAGATCGCTGACCGCGGCACCGCTTCGGAACGTGCGGCCTTGTTCTGGCGCTGGACCATGGGCTTTAACGCCACGATGGAGGGTATCCACCGTTGGGCGTGGTGGTTCGCGGTTCTGGTGACACTGACCGGCGGCATCGGCATCTTGCTGACGGGCACCGTGGTGGACAACTGGTATGTCTGGGCACAGGAACACGGCTACGCGCCGCTTTGATAAGGGAAAGCCATGTCTGACAAGCACTTCTATGTGGAAGACAATCCGACGATCCGGCTGCGGGTCTGGGCCTTGGGCCAAATGGTCTGGGGTGCGTTTCTGGCCGGGGTCGCTGTGATCGGGATTGGCGTGGTACTGGCGGCCATCTATGCCGTGGGCCTGCTGTTGCCCGAAGAAAGCAAGCAACAGCCATCGCCCTAT
Organism: Rhodobacter sp.; assembly: GCA_027484145.1. Classification (GTDB taxonomy): domain Bacteria; phylum Pseudomonadota; class Alphaproteobacteria; order Rhodobacterales; family Rhodobacteraceae; genus Pseudotabrizicola. The sequence continues at coordinate 1,046,614 of JAIXUH010000002.1, read as the reverse complement.
GGCGCGCTGGAGCAACCCTTGACCGTTGAAGGCCACGATCTGGCCTAAGAACAACGGGGCAGGCGGTCGCGCTGCCTGCCCCCCCAATCATTCGGGCCAAACGCCGGCCCGGATCCGGGGCGCAACCACAGCCCGGTTCCCTTCCTGTTGGCGACAGGGACCTGGTGCCGTGTGGGCGACACCCACACGGCACTTTTTTCACCGTGACCCCTTTGGCGGCAGTTCCGTCGATCCGGCCGCATGCACGACATCTGCTATGGGAGGACGCGACCATGAGCGACCACGTCTGCGCGACTTTGACCCCAACGCTGGACCGGGTGTCAGGCCCGTCGGATTTGCGGGTGCTGACTGACCCGGAACTGTGCCTGCTGGCGCAAGAGTTGCGCCGCGAAACCATCGAGGTGGTCAGCAAGACGGGCGGGCATCTGGGGTCTTCGTTGGGGGTGGTCGAACTGACCGTGGCCATCCACGCGGTGTTCAACACGCCGATGGACAAGCTGATCTGGGATGTGGGCCACCAGTGCTATCCGCACAAGATTATCACGGGGCGGCGAGACCGGATGCTGACCCTTCGGCAGGCGGGGGGCTTGTCGGGCTTTACCAAGCGCAGCGAAAGCGAATACGATCCCTTTGGCGCGGCACATTCGTCGACCTCGATCTCGGCGGCCCTCGGCTTTGCGGTGGGGCGCGAGATGGGGATGCCGGTGGGCGACACGATTGCGGTGATCGGCGACGGGGCCATTACCGCTGGCATGGCCTATGAGGCGATGAACCACGCGGGCCATCTGAAAAGCCGGTTGTTCGTGATCCTGAACGACAATGACATGAGCATTGCGCCACCTGTGGGGGCCTTGCAGAAATACCTGAACGATATCGCGGCCAAGGGGCCGGTGGCGGCGCTGAAGGCGGTGGCCGAAGGGGTGGATCAGCATTTGCCGGGGCCGGTGCGCGATGGCGCACGGCGGGCGCGGCAGATGGTGACGGGCATGCCGGGTGGCAGCACCTTGTTCGAGGAATTCGGGTTTGAATACATCGGCCCGGTGGACGGGCATGACATGCCGCAGCTTCTGGCCACCTTGCGGGCGGCGCGGGCGCGGGCGACGGGGCCGGTGCTGATTCATGCCGTCACCGTCAAGGGCAAGGGCTATGCCCCTGCCGAAGGGGCGGATGACAAGTATCACGGTGTGGCCAAGTTTGATGTGGCGACAGGCCAGCAGGTCAAGGCCAAGTCGAACGCGCCGTCCTATACCGCTGTTTTTGGCCAGCGCCTGACGGATGAGGCCGCGCGTGACCCGCGCATCGTGGCGATCACGGCGGCGATGCCGGGGGGCACGGGGCTGGACATCATGGCGCGGCGCTTTCCGGCGCGGGTGTTTGATGTGGGCATTGCCGAACAGCACGGCATCACCTTTGCGGCAGGCCTTGCCGCCAGCGGGATGAAGCCGTTCTGTGCGATCTACTCCAGTTTCCTGCAGCGCGGCTATGACCAGATCGTGCATGATGTGGCGCTGCAGAACCTGCCCGTGCGCTTTGCCATCGACCGGGCGGGGCTGGTGGGGCAGGACGGGGCCACGCATGCCGGGGCCTTTGACATCAACTTTCTGGCCAACCTGCCCAACATGACCGTGATGGCCGCGGGCGATGAGGCCGACCTGTGCCACATGATCGCCACGGCGGCGGCGCATGACAGCGGGCCGATTGCCTTCCGCTATCCGCGTGGTGAAGGGTCGGGGGTCGAGATGCCGGAACGCGGGCAGGTTCTGCCGCTGGGCAAGGGCCGCATCCTGCGCAACGGGCGCGATGTGGCGCTGTTGTCCTTTGGCGCGCATCTGCCCGAGGTTCTGGCCGCCGCCGAGATGCTGCAGGGCGAGGGGATTTCGGCCACGGTTGCAGATGCCCGTTTTGCCAAGCCGCTGGATACCGCGCTGATTGACCAGTTGCTGGATGAACACCGCGTGCTGATCACCATCGAGCAGGGGTCGACGGGCGGGTTTGGCGCGCTGGTCCTGCATTATCTGGCCGGGTCGGGCCAGTTGGAAAAGGGCCGCGCCATTCGCACGATGACGCTGCCGGACCGCTTTATCGATCAGGGCGCGCCGGCGCAGATGTATGAATGGGCCGGATTGCGGGCCGAGGACATCCGCACCACGGCCCGTGCGGCCTTTGCGCCGTCGCGCACGACGGGAAAGGTTGTCCGGCTGTCCTGACACTTGCCGCCATGTGATATCAGATCGACACAAAAAGTGTAAACTAAACCGAGAAGTCTGTGCAGAAGCCTGTTAAGGTTGCGGCGGAATCAATCACCTTGCCGGGCCTGAGACTTGAAGTTCCAACAAGCATACTGTGTCCTTGATGCAGACCTTCGCTTGCTGTGGATCGGCGGTGAATGGGACGAATTCGCGTTGAGCAATGGCGGCACCAAGGCGCTGGCCAATGATGTTCTGGCCACCCCGCTGGATACGCATATTCATGACGAGGAGACCACGAAATGCGTGGTCGAGATGGTGCAGGCGGTTCTGGCGTCGCATGATGCGCTGCGGATTGATTATCGCTGCGACTCGCCCGAGATCATGCGCCGGTTTCAACTGACCATTCAGCCGATGAAGGATGACCGCGTGCTGATGGTGCATGATCTGCGGGACGCGCAGTATTTCACCCAGCCGCTGAAGCCGTGGACCGCGTCGGAAACGGCGGCGCATTGCAAGTGTTCGTTTTGCTGCGCGGTCAGCCAAGACGAGGGGCGTTGGGTTCGCCCGGATGCCTTGGGCGCCGACCATCCGGCCGAGGTGCGCTATACGACCTGCCCCGAATGCAAGGCGCTGATTGACGAAGCCGTGCTGGCGGTGCGGCTGAAACGCAAGCCCAAGGTGACGATCACCGGCGGGTTTGGCCCCTGAGGCGCCGATCAAGCCGCGCGCCGCTGTCACCGGGTCTGTTCGCGCCGGTGTGGCCCGTGTAGCTTGCGCGCAGATCCGGGCGACGGACAGGGCAGGGGGCGGTGGCAATGATTGCGGGATATGGCAGCGAAAGCGGCAGGTTGGTGCAATTGCCGATCAGCGCCGATGTGCTGGATGGCCTTGTCTGGATTGACCTGATCAACCCCAGTCGGGACGAGGAACGCCAGCTTGAGGCGGCGATTGGCCTGAACCTGCCGACGCGCGAAGAGATGGACGAGATCGAACAGACCTCGCGGCTGTATGACGAGGATGGGGCGCTGTTCATGACGGCGCTGATCCCGGCCAATACCGAGGATGACGCCCCGGTGGTGGCCCCGGTGACCTTTGTGCTGACCGGGCGGCGGCTGATCACCATCCGCTATCACGAACCCAAGGCCTTTGCGCTGTTCTGCCAGCGGTCCACGCGTGGCACCAATGATCTGGACACCGGCGAAGATGTGCTGTGCGGGCTGTTGGACACCATCGTTGACCGGCTGGCCGATGTGCTGGAGCGGGTGGGCCGCGATATCGAAGGGATTTCGCGCGCGGTCTTTGCCAAGGACGGCGCCAAGGCGCGGCGCGGCAAGGGGTGGCAGCCGACGCTGGAGGCGATCGGTCGCAAGGGTGACCTGATCTCGACCATCCGCGACAGTCTGGGCACGCTGGACCGCATGACGGTGTTTTTCGGCCAACGCCTGCGCGCCGAGGCCGATTCATCGGTGGTGCGGGCGCGGCTGAAGGATATCACGACCGATATTCACAGCCTTGCCGACCATTCCACCTTTGCCGCGCAGAAGGTGACGTTTCTGCTGGATGCCACGCTGGGGCTGATCGGCATTGAACAGAATGCCATCATCAAGATCTTCTCGGTCGTGTCGGTGGTGTTCCTGCCGCCGACGCTGGTCGCATCGATTTACGGCATGAATTTCGAGGTCATGCCGGAACTGACGGCCAAATGGGGCTATCCGGCGGCATTGATCGGGATGCTGCTGTCGGCTGTGCTGCCGTATCTGTATTTCAAGCACCGCAACTGGCTATAGGGGCTGACGCGGCGCGTCAGCCAAGCGCATAGCCCGCGCCGCGCACGGTGCGCAGCGGGTCATCGCCACCAAACTGGCACAAGGATTTGCGCAAGCGGCCGATGTGGACATCAACCGTGCGGGTATCGACATAGATGTCACGGCCCCAGACACGGTCGAGCAGTTGCTCGCGGCTCCAGACACGGCCGGGTTTTTCCATGAATGTCGACAGCAGGCGAAACTCGGTCGGGCCCAGTTTCAGCACCTTTTCACCGCGGTAAACCCGGTGGGTTTCGGGATCAAGGCGGATATTGTCCCATTCCAGCGTGACCCCGATGGTCGAAGGGCGCACGCGGCGCAACTGCACCCGGGCGCGTGCCATCAGTTCCAGCACGGAATAGGGCTTGATCACATAGTCATCGGCCCCGGTTTCAAGGCCACGGATGCGGTCCACCTCTTCGGCGCGGGCCGACAGCATGATGATCGGAATGCCGCGCGTTTCGGGGCGGATCTTCAGGCGGCGGCACACTTCGATGCCCGACAGGTTGGGCATCATCCAGTCAAGGATGATGATATCGGGGGCCTCTTCGTCGATCAGCAGCAGCGCATCTTCGCCGTTGCCGGCCTGCATCACGCGAAAACCCTCGGCCTCAAGGTTATAGGCCAGGACTTCGCGTTGCGCAGGCTCGTCTTCGACAAGAAGGACGGTCGGTTGGGAGGAAATCGCCATAGTGACTGTCCTTAGCTGTTCGTCTCGCTTATCGGGAGCGAGGTCAGGTCATTCTTGGGGCGGTCATCGGCGGGGGCCGTGCCACTGACCAGATAGATCACCTGTTCGGCGATCCCGGTGGCATGGTCGCCCACGCGTTCGATGTTCTTGGCGATGAAGTGCAGATGCATGCAGGCCGTGATGTTGCGCGGGTCTTCCATCATGTGGGTCAGGAATTCCCGGAACAATGCGTTATACATCTGGTCAACTTCGGCGTCGCGGTTGCGCACGTCCTGTGCCAGCGACAGATCGCGCGTGATATAGGCATCCAGCGAGTCTTTCAGCAGGCCCACGACCGAGCGTGCCATGCGGGCGATCGAGCCGTTTGCGCCGTTGATCGGGCGCATCTGCGCCAGAACCAGCGACCGTTTGGCAAGGTTCTTGGCGTAATCGCCCGAGCGTTCAAGGCTGGCCACGATCCGCATCACCGTCAGAACGGTGCGCAGGTCAGACGCCGTGGGCGCGCGCAGGGCGATGATCCGGGCACATTCGACGTTGACCAGATCTTCCAGTTCGTCAATCGCGCGGTCGCCCTGCCGGATTTCTTCGGCCAAGGCTTCGTCGCGCTTTTCCAGCGCCTCGGCGGCGCGCAGCAGGGCGTGTTCGACAAGGCCGCCCATTTTCATAACCAACGCCTGAACGCCCTCGAGGTCCTTGTCAAAGGCCGAGCGGATATGCGGTTCCATCAAGTTCTCCTTACCCGATCCGTCCGGTGATGTAGCTTTCCGTGCGCGGGTCTTTGGGGGTGGTAAAGACCTGTCCGGTTTCGCCATATTCGACCAGATGGCCGAGGTGAAAGAAGGCGGTCCGCTGGCTGACGCGGGCGGCCTGCTGCATCGAGTGGGTCACGATGACCACCGAAAACTGGCTGCGGAGTTCATCGATCAGTTCTTCGACCTGTGCGGTGGCGATGGGGTCCAGCGCCGAGCAGGGTTCGTCCATCAACAGCACTTCGGGGCTGGTCGCGATGGCGCGTGCGATGCACAGGCGCTGCTGCTGGCCACCCGAAAGGCCGGTGCCGGGGGCGGCAAGGCGGTCTTTCACCTCGTTCCACAGGGCGGCCTTTTTCAGCGAGCTTTCCACGATGGCGTCAAGTTCGGCCTTCGAACGGGTCAGGCCGTGGATTTTCGGGCCATAAGCCACGTTGTCATAGATCGACTTGGGGAAGGGGTTCGGCTTTTGGAACACCATGCCGACCTTGGCGCGCAACTGCACAGGGTCCACACGCTTGTCATAGATGTCTTCGCCATCCAGCAAGATGCTGCCCGACACGCGCGCCGAGGACACGGTATCGTTCATCCGGTTCAGGCAGCGCAGGAAGGTGGATTTGCCGCAGCCCGACGGGCCGATGAAGGCGGTCACGGTGCCCGACAGGATATCGACATCGACATCCTTCAGGGCATGGGTTGTTCCATAATGGACCTGCACGCCACGGGCGGTGATTTTGACTTTGTGGTCGCTCACGACCCTCTCCTCGATATTGATATCTTTCATGGGAACACGGCCTTCCATGGATCTCTTACCACCGGCGCTCGAACTTGCGGCGCAGGATGATCGCGGTGACGTTCATGATGACGAGGAACACAAGAAGCACGATGATAGCCGCGCTGGAGCGTTCGATAAAGGCAGGGTCCGAGCGCGAGGCCCAGGAGTAAACCTGCACGGGCAGGGCAGTGGCAGGGTCGAAGAACCCTTCAACCGGGGCCGAGGGGTAGTTGTCAACGAATGCCACCATCCCGATCAGCAGGAGGGGTGCGGTTTCCCCAAGTGCCGAGGCAAGCCCCAGAATGGTGCCTGTCAGGATGCCGGGCATGGCCAGCGGCAGCACATGGTGGAACACGGTCTGCATTTTCGACGCGCCGATGCCAAGGGCGGCATCGCGGATCGACGGCGGCACGGCGCGGATCGACGCACGGGTGGCGATGATGATGGTGGGCAGGGTCATCAGGCTGATCACCAATGCGCCCACGACCGAGGAGGATTGCGGCAGGCCCATGAAGTTGATGAAGATCGCAAGGCCAAGGATACCGAACACGATCGACGGCACGGCAGCGAGGTTCGAGATGTTGACCTCGACCAGATCGGTCCAGCGGTTCTTGGGGGCGAATTCCTCAAGATAGATCGAGGCGGCCACACCGACCGGCACGCACATGATCAGCACCAGAAGCATCATGTAGGCCGAGCCGAGGATCGCCACGCCCAGACCGGCGGCTTCGGGGCGCTGGTCCGAGGCATCGGGGTTGGTCAGGAATTCACGGTTGAACCCAGTTTTCAGGATGCCCGCATCAATCAGCAGATCGGCGAATTGCAACTGCGCGGGGCTGACGTTGCCGTCACGCTCGGCGGTTTGCATGGTGACGCGGCCCTTGAGATAGCCGTCGATCCGCCCGGTGGCCAGCATCGTCATCTCGATGGTCTGGCCCAACAGCGAGGGGTCAGCCAGAACGCGGGCGCGCAATCCGCCCGGCGCGTCTTTCGAGATGATCTCGACCAGTTCCTTTTCGGTGACGCCATCGGTGGGGATGTTGCGTGCCGCCAGTTCCGCCTTGAACGAGGCGGCCAGAACCTTGCCGTAGCCCACGGTGGTGACCTTGGCCATCTCATCGCGGTTCTTGTTGCCCTTGGGATCAAGGGTTTCGGCGGTCAGCGTGACTGGGAAGGTCAGTTTCGCCTGCTGAAAGCCGGACAGACCATCCGAGAAGATCGTCCACAGCATGATGCCCAGCACGATGAAGCTGACGGCAATCGCGGCCATGCCATAGAGCTTGAAGCGGCCTTCGGCGGCGTTCCGGCGGCGCATGTCGGCGCTTTCGGTCAGGATGGAGTGGACCCGGTTCGGCAAGGCCGGAGCGGCCGAGGATGCATCGGTCATTCGTACTGCTCCCGGTATTTGCGGACAATCATGAGCGCGATGATGTTCAGCCCCAGCGTGATGACGAAGAGCGTCATGCCAAGCGCAAAGGCGACAAGGGTTTCGGGCGAGGCAAAGTCGGTATCGCCGGTCAACTGACCCACGATCTTGACGGTCATCGTCGTCATCGCCTCGAACGGGTTGAGGTCAAGTTTCGCGGCGGCACCGGCGCCCATGGTCACGACCATGGTCTCGCCGATGGCACGGCTGGCGGCCAGCAGGATGGCACCCACGATGCCGGGCAGGGCTGCGGGCAGCACCACCTGCTTGATGGTTTCCGATTTCGTGGCACCCAGACCGTAAGACCCGTCGCGCAGCGATTGCGGCACGGCGTTGATGATGTCATCGGCCAGCGACGAGATGAAGGGGATGTTCAGGATGCCGATGACGATGCCCGCCGTCATGACCGACGAGCCTGAGTTGCCAAGGCCAAGGGGCTGGGCGAACCAGTCGCGAAGGAAGGGGCCGACTGTGATCAGGGCGAAGAGGCCGAACACGACGGTCGGGATACCGGCGATGACTTCGATCACCGGTTTGATCCAGGCCCGGGCGCGGGGCGAGGCATATTCGGCCAGATAGATCGCGGTGAACATGCCCAGCGGCACCGACACCACCATCGACACGGCGGTGATGTAGAGCGTGCCCCAGAGCAGCGGCAGGAAGCCCAGTTCGGACCCACCACGGAAGTTCGGCGACCATGTCAGGCCGAAGAAGAAATCGAAAACAGGGTATTGGCGGAAGAAGTTGATGCTTTCCGACAGCATCGACCAGATGATGCCGATGGTGGTCAGAATGGCGACCGAGGCCGAGGCGATCAGCAGCGCAAGGACGACCTTTTCCACCCGGTTGCGGGCGCGGAAGGCGGCATTGGTGACCGATACGGCGTAGGCAAGGCCAGCGACGGCGACGGCAATGACGGCAATCATGCGCCATAGCGTGCCGGTGGCGGACTTCACGCGGTATTCCTGTGCGGCCAGCAGCGTTTCGGGCGATACGTCAGACCCCAAGGCCACGCCGACCCCTGCCAGCGTGTCACGCACATTGCTGCTTTCGCTGTTCAGGCTGCGCGCCTCTTCTTCGGTCATCGCCCCTTGGGCCACGGCCACATCCAGACCGGCGGCAAGGCGGCGGATATCGGCGACGGCCAGCTTGAAGGCGGTCTGGTCGGCCGTTGTCTCGGTCGGCATCAGCGTGGCCACGGTGCGTTCCAGCACCATGGGCTGCACGATCAGCCATACGGACAAGAGCGCCAGTGCGGGCAGCGAGGCCATGATAAAGCCGTGCCAGCCATAATATCCGGGCAGGGAATGCAACTCGCGCACGTTGCCCTTGACACTCGACAGGGCGCGTCCGCGCGCGACGACATAGCCGACAACGGCCAGTGCAAGAACAATAGCGACAAGGAATAACACGGTCATGTGCTTGCCTTTGGCGTAAGGGAAAATGACTCGATTTGGCAAAGAGTGATCGGGGGCCGCTGGGGCCCCCGATCCGGTGCAGTCGACTTATTCCAGCGGGCCCATCGGGGTGCCAGCGGCCACGGCGGCCTGCGTTGCGGCCAGTTCCGGATCGGACACCAGACCATAGGCAGCCAGCGGGCCATCGGGGCCAGCCATGTCATCCGACACGAAGAAGTCGATGTATTCCTGCAGGCCGGGGATCACGCCGATGTGGGCCTTCTTGACGTAGAAGTACAGCGGACGCGACACCGGATAGTCACCCGAGGCGATGGATTCGGTCGAGGGGACAACGCCAGCCATGGTGGCGACGCGCAGCTTGTCGGTGTTGTTCTGGTAGAACGACAGGCCGAACACGCCAACGGCGGTCTTGTCAGCGTCAAGGCGGGCCAGCGTTTCGGTGTAGTCGCCGTCGATGTCGACCGATTTGCCGTCCGTGCGCAGTTCCATGCAGGACTTGTCAGCAGCGGCTTTCTTTTCCTTTTCATCCGCGCCTTCAGCGGTGGCAAGGTAAAGGTCATGGGCGCCGCTATCCTTGCAGCCCTGAATGATCACCTTGGTGTCGAACACTTCGCGCGTGCCGTGCTTGGTGCCGGGGACGAGGCCCAGGATCGCCTGTGCCGGCAGGGCGGCGTTCGCATCAGCCCAGGTAGCGTTGGTATTGTCGACCAGCGCGCCATCCTTGACGACCTTGGCAGCCAGAGCATTGTAGACGTCAGCCTGGGTCAGGGCGAATTCCGGGCCGTCAACGGCAGTGGCGAACACGATGCCATCATAGCCGAAGCGGACTTCCATGATTTCTTCAACGCCGTTGGTCTTGCACAGGTCGATGTCCGACTGCGAGATGCGCGACGACGAGTTTGCGATGTCGACGGTGGTTTCGCCAACGCCTTCGCACAGCTTCTTGCGGCCGGCACCCGAACCACCGCCTTCAACCACCGGCGACGGGAAGTCGAAGTTCTCACCAAAGGCTTCGGCCACGATGGTGGCATAGGGCAGAACGGTCGACGAGCCGGTGACCTGAATCTGGTCGCGTGCGTCAGCGGCGGTCGCGGCAGCGGCCATGGCCAGCGCCGAGGCGGTCAGTTTGAACAATTTCATGGATCACTCCTGTTGATCGGTTGGCCTGCGAGTCGGCCTGCCGATGGGGATAGCGGCGCGGGATGACAGATATGGCAAAGTTTTGTGACAGTTGGATGACAACCTCTGTGGCCGGTTTCCTACGGGCCGGGACGTCCGGATGAATGCCCGTGAGGGTTGTTTCGCGGGCCGCCGCAAGGGGAGGTCAGCGCTGCCAACCCGGCAATTGCCGCCCCGCGCCTTGTGGATTCAGTTGACCCCGCAGCGGCGCTGATGTCTGATCACGCGCAGTGCGGCCGGGGTCGCGCAGGGGGGAATAATGATGGAATACAGGACACTTGGGCGATCCGGCCTGAAGGTTTCGGCGATTGCCATGGGCACGTTCACCTTTGGCGGCGTCGGCCCCTTTGGCCGTGTCGGCAATCAGGACGTGACGCAGGCGCGCGCTTTGGTCGATCTGTGCATCGACCATGGGGTGAATGTGTTCGATTGCGCCAATATGTATTCCAGCGGCGTGGCCGAACAGACCCTGGGCGAGGTGCTGGAAGGCCGCCGCGACCAGGTGATTGTAACATCCAAGGCCCGGATGCGCACCGGGCCGGGGCCGAATGACGAAGGCACCAGCCGCTTTCACCTGATCCGCGAATGCGAGCGCAGCCTGAAGCGGCTGCGGACCGATTACATCGACATCTATTACATGCATGAATGGGATGGCACGACCCCGGTCGAGGAAACGATGGCGGCGCTTGATACGCTCGTGACCCAAGGCAAGGTGCGCTATGTGGGCTGCTCCAACTACTCGGGCTGGCATGTCATGAAGTCGCTGATGGCATCCGAGCGGGACCGGCGGGTGCGGTTCGTGACCCAGCAGATCCACTATACGCTGGAGGCGCGGGAGGCCGAGTATGAGCTTTTGCCGATCAGCGTGGATCAAGGGTTGGGCGTACTGGTCTGGTCGCCGCTGGCCGCGGGTCTCTTGACCGGCAAGCACCGGCGCGGGCAGCCGACGCCCGAGGGTAGCCGCCAGTTTGCCGGCTGGACCGAACCACCGATCCGCGATGAAGAGCGGTTGTGGAACATCATCGACGTGCTGGTCGATGTGGGGGCGGCACACGGGGTGTCTGCGGCGCAGGTGGCACTGGCATGGCTGCTGACGCGGCCTGCGGTGTCGTCGCTGGTGGTGGGGGGGCGGACGGAAGCACAGTTCCGCGACAACATCGCGGCGGTGAACCTGAAGCTGACGGATGAGGATCTGACCCGGCTGAACGAGGTGAGCCGCCCGCCGCTGATCTATCCCTATTGGCATCAGGGCCAGTTCGCGGTGGACCGCTTCAGCCCGGCCGACCACGCGATGCATGACGGGAACCCGCCCCCGGCATGGTAACCGAACAAGGCCTGCCACAGGGCGGGCCGCAAAATCCTTCAAAGGATTTTGACCATTTCCTTTGAAGGAAATGGCCCGCGAGGGCTGTCAGCCTTGCCCGGCTATCGCGGCGGCGATCGCGGTCATCGCCAGCATTCCGGGATCATCCATGCCGATGGTCTTTTCGCCAAAGATCCGCGCCCGACCGATGGTGGCGATCTTGCCCTTCATCTCGGCCTGGGCCGTTGCGGCACTTTCCGCCGCGGCCTTGCCCACGGCGGCAGGATCAGCCAGCCCTACGGTGGCCTTGGCCATGGCATCGAGGCTGTCCAGCACGGTCTTGCCGCCAAGGTCGGCCTTGCCGCGCGCCTGCATGGCATCGCGCGCGCCGGCGATCAGGGCCGACACCTCGGAGGCCTCGACACCTGTACGCCCGCGCAGGGTTTTGGCCATCGACATCAGGCCCGTGGCCATCAGCGTGCCGTAGGACGAGCCCGAGGTCTTGGTAAACGCCTGCGCGCAGGCCAGCAGGGCCTGACCCAGATCGTCGGGCAGGCCGGGGGAAAGCTCGGTGATCGCACGCATGCCGCGCGTCAGCGTCACGCCAAGGTCACCATCGCCAAGCGCGCCGTCAGCACTGTTCAGCGCGTCGAACTCCCGCTCCATAGCTGCGGTCAGGCGGGTGATCGCGCCCCGCAGGTCATGGACCGTCAGCGTCATTTCACGCTCCAGAACGCGCAATCGCAGGGGGCTTTCAGGAAGCCTTCCAGTTCCGCATCCAGCTTGATCAGGGTAAAGGAGACGCCGGTCATTTCCATGCTGGTGGCGTAGCGGCCCACCAGCGGCATCACGACCTCGGCCCCCGCCGCATCCAGCCGCGCCTTGACGATGCGGTAAAGGATATAGAGTTCCTCGGGCGGTGTTGCACCAAGGCTGTTGACCATGACGGACACGCGGTCGCCAGCAGAGAGCGGCATATCCGACAGAAGGCGGTCGATCATCTCGCCCGCGATGGCATCGGCGGTTTGCAACTTGCCGCGCCAGACGCCGGGTTCGCCATGGATGCCCATGCCCATCTCCATCTCATCCTCGGCGATGGTGAAGGTGGGTTTGCCCGCTTGCGGCACGGTGCAGGGCGAGAGCGCCGCCCCGACCGAACGGCAGGCATCGGCGGCCTTTTGCGCAACGCGGGTGACGCCGTCCAGATCATGCTCAGCCTCGGCTGCGGCCCCCGCGATCTTGAAGGCATAGACCATACCGGCCACGCCGCGCCGCTTTGCCGCCTCGGCCGGGGGGGCCGAGGCCACGTCATCGGCCAGAATGACAGTGGTGCAGCGGATGTCGTCGAATTCGACCAGATCGCCCGCCATGTCGAAGTTCATGATATCGCCGCCGTAATTGCCGTAAAGGCGCAGCACGCCCGCACCGGAATCAGCGGCGCGCATCGCATCGGCCATCTGTTCGGCCGAGGGGCTGGCAAAGACATCGCCGATGGCGCAGGCATCCAGAAGGCCGGGGCCGACATAGCCTGTGAACACCGGCAGGTGGCCCGACCCGCCGCCGGTGACGATGCCGACCTTGCCCGGCTTGCCCGGAATGGCGCGCGCGACCACACGGCCCGAGTCGCCCGCCAGACGATAGAATTCCGGGTGCGCGGCGGTCAGGCCCGCCAGCATTTCATCCACATAATCCACGGGGTTGTTGAGGATTTTCTTCATGGCATTCTCCGGTTGTCAGCTGCGGCGGCCCTTGGCGCGCCATGTGTTCACGATCATCACGAAAATCAGCAGGCTGCCCCAGATCAGCTCGCGCGCAAAGTTCGACACGCCGATCATGTTTAGCCCCGAGGACAGGAACTGCATCGACAGCACGGCCAGCACGACGCCGATCACCCGGCCATAGCCGCCATAGGGGTTCACGCCGCCCAAGACCGCGATCAGCACGGCCAGCAGCAGGTAGCTGGAGCCGTAGTCGGCCTTGGCGGAATTGGCGCGGCTCATCACCACCATGCCCGCGATGGCGCCAAGTGCGCCCGAGATCACATAGACCTTGATCAGCATGGCGTCGATGTTGATGGCGGCAAAGCGGGCGGCGAGGGGGTTGGCGCCATACATCCGCACCTTGACGCCAAAGGCGGTGCGGGTGAGCAGGAGCGACATGGCAAAGGCCAGCGCCGCGAACAGGACCAGTGGCGCGGGGATACCCAAGAGCGTGGCATTGCCGATCCACGCGGTGGCGGGCGGAAAGCCCATCATGGCCGAGCCCCCGGTCAGCGCGATGGCAATGCCGGTGAAGATGAGGCCGGACCCCAGCGTGGCCAGAATGGGCGGCAGGCCCAAAGTGGCGACGAGCACGCCGTTGAAGAGCCCCGCCACCAGCCCCACCGCCAAGGCGGCCGCATAGGCCATCATCAGCACGGCCACCCCGTCGCCCGACCCTGTCACCTGGGTCAGGATCATGGCGGCGACGATGGCGGACAGGTTGGCGATGCCCACAACGGAAAGGTCGATGCCCCCGGTCAGCATGGTCAGCGTCATAGCAAGGGCCAGAATGGCGAATTCCGGGAACTGGAAGGCCATCGACGTGAAGTTCTGCAGGCTGAGGAACTTGTCGGGCGAGAGCGCCGACATCAGCACAAAGACGACAAGCGTGATCAGGGCGAGACGCCCCTCGGTCGAGGCGAAGAGGCGGGTCATCGGGGTTGCTTGCGTGGCGGTTGTCATCATGCCCCCCTTAGGCCGACCGTGCGGCGGCGCGTTTGGCCTGCCAAGCGGGCAGGCCGGTGCCGATCAGGATCAAAATGCCGATGGCCACCGATTGCCACGTGGACGGAATGCCCAGCACGATCAGGCTGTTGCGCACCAGAACGATCAGCGCCACGCCCAAGACGGTGCCGGTCAGCGTGCCATGCCCTCCTGCCAGACGCGCGCCCCCCAGCACCACGGCGGCGATCACCGAAAGCTCCAGCCCCACCAGATCGAACGGGTTGGCGACGCGCGCCATGCTGGCATGGATCACGCCAGCAAGGCCCGCCAGAATGCCGACATAGACATAGACGAAGAACTGCACGCCGCGCACCTTGATGCCGATGCGCCGCGCGCTTTCCACCGAGCCGCCGATGGCAAAGATCTGGCGGCCCAGCATCGTGCGGTGCAGGATCGCCCATGTCAGGATGATAACCAGCACCGTGACCGCGAATGCCCCGTGAAGCGAATAGAACGACCCATCCGCATTTTCGCCGCGCACCAGCATCATCCGGCCAAATTCGCGCATGCCCGGCGGCAGGGTGGTGATCTGCTTCTGCCCGATGAAGGTAAGCATGAAGCCGCGGAAGATCGACAGGGTGCCAAGGGTCACGATCAGCGTGGGCAGGCCAAAGCCCGCGATCAGCACGCCGTTGATGGCGCCAAGGCAGGCACCGATGGCCATGCCAAAGCCAAGGGCGGCCCACCATGGCAGCCACGGCAGGGCCGCGTTCAGCACCATGGCGGTGACGTACATGGTGAATGCCGCGATGGCGGTGAAGGACACGTCGATGCCGCCCGAGATCAGCACAATCAGCGCGGCCACGGCAAAGATGCCCAGCACGATACCGCCGCGCAAAAGATCCGTCAGCGTGGCGATGGACAAAAAGCCGGGGTCAGCGATGGCTGCCGCCAGGCAAAAGGCCGCGATCACCAGCGCCACGAGGGTTTCGTTGCGGGTCCAGTCGATCTTCATGATGCAAGCCTGTGGGCAAGGTCGGTTTCACTCACCTGTCCGGTGGGCAGGTCATCGACCAGTTTGCCCGCCTTCATCACCAGAATGCGGTGGCAGGTGGCCAACACCTCGGGCAGGTCATCGGAAATGACGATCACGCCTAGGCCTTGGGCGGCGAGTTGCGCGATGATGCCGTGGATTTCGGATTTCGACCCCACATCCACGCCCACCGATGGCCCGTTCAGGACCAGAACGCGGGGACTGCGGGCCATCCAGCGGGCCAGCACGACGCGCTGCTGGTTGCCGCCCGAAAGGGAGCGGACGGGCGCATCGGGATCGGGCGCCTTGACCGACAGGCGTTTGAGCCAATCGCGCGCCTCATCGATGAGTCCAGCCAGGTTCAGCACGCCCGACGCGCCGGCATGGGCCCCAAGCCGCCCGATGGAGATGTTCTGCAATATGCTTTGGGTCAGGAACAACCCTTCGGTCAGCCGGTCTTCGGGCACGTATCCGATGCCCGCCTCGGCCGCCGCCAGCGGGTTGCCAAGGGCGATGGATTTGCCATCCAGCGTGATCGTTCCGCGTTCGGGGGCGACAAGGCCAAACAGAGCCTTGGCCAAGGCCGTGCGCCCCGAGCCGAGCAGGCCAGACACACCCAACACCTCGCCCGCGCGCAGGGTAAAGCTGACATCGGCAAAGGCGCCGTCCTTGTGCAGCCCTTGGACGCGCATCAGTTCGGGGGCCGAAGCGGGCAGGGGGGTAGGCGGTGTGGCCGCCACATCGCGCCCGGTCATGTGGCGCGTCAGGGAAGCTGCATCAAAGTCATGCGCCGGACCTTCGGCGACCTTTTGGCCGTTGCGCAGCACGACCACCTTTTCGCAGACCTCCAGCACCTCGGCCAGTTTGTGGCTGACGAACAGGACGGCCACGCCATCTGCCTTGAGCCTGCGGATGATGTCCAAAAGCACCCTCACCTCACGCTCGGTCAGCGCGGTGGTGGGTTCATCCATGATGATGAGCCGCGCCTCGGTCGCAAGCGCCCGGCAGATGGCCACCAATTGCTTGTGCGCGACGGACAGCGTCTCGACTGCCGCACCCAGCGGAATGTCGACGCCGATGCGCGCCAATGTGCGCCGCGCGGTATCTTGCACGCGGGCCTTGTGGACCAGACGCGCACCTGCGCCGATCTCGGCGGAAAAGGCGATGTTTTCGGCGACGGTCAGGTTCGGAAACAGGCTGAAATCCTGAAAGATTACCTTGATCCCGGCCTCGGCTGACAGGCGCGGGTTCAGCGCGCCCTGTTGTGTGCCGCCAAAGGTGATGCGGCCCCGGTCGGGCTGTTCCACCCCGGCAAGGATTTTGATCAGCGTCGATTTGCCAGAGCCGTTTTCCCCGGCCAGACAAACCGCCTCGCCCGCCGCGATGGTGAAGCCCACGCTGTCGAGCGCCGTGATCCCGGAATAGGTTTTGGTCACGCCGTCCAGCGTGACAAGTGCATCGGCCATGGTGGTCTTTCAAACGTAGTCTTGCGGCAGCAGACAAAGGACGGGGCAGACAGAAAAAGGGGCGGGTCTGTGCAACCCGCCCCCGAATGTATCCCGATCAGAAGGGATATTCGGCCATATTGGCCTTGTTCACGTTCACCCATGCCTGACCGTAGATGACCTTGCCGTCGAGTTTGATCTTCTCATAGCCCGGCAGGCCAAGGTCCATGCCATCGGTCACGGTTTCGCCGTTCATCACCATCGTGGCCAGCTTGTTCATCGCATAGCCTGCCACCGACGGGTCCCAGAAGCCGATGCCATCAACAGCGCCGGTTTCCAGATATTGCCCTGCGATCGAGGGCAGCGAGGTGCCGAACACGCAGGTCTTGTCGCCAATTCCGCGCTCTTCCACCGCAAGGCCGATGCCAGCCACGTCGGTCGAGGCCGAGCCCTGCAGACCCTTGATGTTCGGGAAGGCACGCAGCACTTCCTGTGCCTTTTCATAGGCTTTCTGCTGGTCGTCGAAAGTTTCGTTCTTGTCGCCGACCAGAACCATGTTCGGATACTTTTCCTTCTGATAGGCGATGGCGCCGTCAACCCACTGGTTGTGGGTCTGGCTGGTCAGCGAGCCGACGAACACCGCATATTCGCCTTCGCCGCCCATGCAGGTGGCCATCTGTTCCATCAGGTTGGCACCGAAGTCTTCGTTCACAAAGGCTTCGAGGTCATAGGTGGTGTTCTGCTGGCTGGCCGCTTCGTGGGTGACCACGGCAATGCCTGCGTCCATGGCGCGCTTGAGCACGGGCTCCAGCGCTTCTGGCGACATCGGCACCACGGCAAGGGCATTCACGCCTTGGGCGATCATGTCCTCGATCAGGGCAGCCTGCTGCTGCGGGTCGGCCTGAGCCGGGCCTACCTGAAACGCATCGGTGCCGGTGTCGGCGGCATATTTCTTGACGCCTTCTTCCATGCGGTTGAACCACTGGATCCCGGCGATCTTGACCACCGTGGCAATCTTCTTGGCGTCTTGCGCCATGGCGGGCATCGCCAGCAGCGAGGCCGAAGCAGCAAGCAGAACGAGTGTCTTCTTGGTCATCGTGTCGTCTCCTCCCATTATCGCCCTTGGGGGCGGTTCATTTGGTCACCACTTTAGGCAAAATTGCTTGCCGTTCTAGTGGCTTTCAACGCAGGGCGCCGATTATTCATTGTATTATCAATGATATAACGGCGTTCTGCGGTCTCAACAAAACCTGCACCCCTCCCTCAAGGGCAGGTTTGTGTCTGCATCGGCAAAAGGGGGCCGGATCACCCGCCGGGCGGGCCGGCTTAGGCCTGTGCCCTCCTTCGTTGCGGGGCATGGTCCTGTGCGGCCAGCCGAAGAACAAGCTCGGTCGCGGCCAGATGGGGCAGGTGCCCCGCGCCACGGACCAGATGGATCGCCACATCCTGCGGCAGGCGCGCAATGTCATGCCAGTCAAGGATGCGGTCCGCCGTGCCGAAGATCACGCTGACCGGGCACGTCAGGCGCGCCAGATCGGCGGTGATGTCGGTCTGCTGAAAGCCCTTGGTCGACAGGCCGGCCGCAAGGGCCGCGTGTCCGGGGCGCAGGCTTTGCAGCCGCGCCAGTTCGGCTGTCAGCGCAGTGGTGGAGAGTGGGCCCGCATCCAGCAATGACAGTGCCTGTGACAAGGCGGCGGTGGTTTGCGCGGCGAGCATGCCATCGATGAAGTCGGCATTGATGCGCGGCCCCAGACCGGCGGGGGCCGACAGGATCAGCCCTGTTGCCCGTGCCCCGATAGCAAGGGCCACCCGCACCGCCAGCACCGCCCCCAGCGAATGGCCGATCAGGCGGATCGGCCCTGGCGGCAAGGTGGCTATGATCTGCGCCACGGCATCGTCAAGGCTGGTGGCCGGGGGCAGGCCTGCGGCATGGCCGGGCAGGTCTGGCGCCAGAACCCGGTGGCCCGCGCGGGCCAGCCGGGCAGGCAGGTCACGCCAGCCGCGGGCGTCATCAAAGAGGCCGTGCAGCAGCACAAGGGTTTCACCGCCCGCGCCATGCCCCGCGGTGGTGCCCGCAACATCGGCGGCGGTGACACGGCCCCGGCGACCGGACCCCTGCACCGCCGTAAGGTCCACGCCCCCGCGACGCGCGGCCGCACGGGCCGCCGGACTGGCCATGGGCCGCCCGCCTGTGGATGCGGGAGGTGCGGCGACAACCGTCAGGCCCCCCGCCCCCATCCCCTCCCCACGGGGGGGAGGGGAGGCGCGCTGTGCGTCTGGCGCTTGGGGTGGTGGCGTCGCCGGGTGTTCCCCTGCAACCTCCACCTCGGCAATCGGCTGGTCCAGCGCCACCGTGTCGCCCGGCGCCACCAGTTGCGCCATCAGCATGCCTGCCGTCAGGGCCGGAACCTCGACTACGGTCTTGTCGGTTTCCACCTCCAACAGCACGTCGCCGCGCTGGAACGCGGTGCCGGGCGCGACCAGCCACTCGACGACCTTGGCCTCTTCCATGGTTTCGCCCAGACGGGGCAGGGTCAGGATCACGCGGCCCATGGCGGGGCCTTTCGTGTGACCAGCCACAGAGCGGTGTCGTGGATCAACGTGGCCGTCGGGATCGATGCCCGTTCCAGCAGGGGGGAAACCGGGATCGGGATATCTTCGCCCCCGACCCGCAGGATCGGTTCCTCCAGCCAGTCAAAGCAAACCTCGGTCAGCCGTGCCGCGATGTCTGAGGCGACGGAGCCTGTCACCACGCCTTCGGTCACCACCATGGCACGGCCCGTCCGCTTGACCGCTTCGATCAGCGGGGCCTCATCCATCGGGTTCAGGCAGCGCAGGTCGATCACGCAGGCATCGACCCCGGACTCGGCCAGCCGTTCGGCGGCGGCAAGGCTTTCGTGCAGCATGCGGCTGTAGGACAAGATCACCAGATCATGGCCGTCGCGGCGAATGACCGGCTGGCCCCATGCGCCATCTGGCGTGGCCACGTCCAGATCGCCCTTCATGGTGTAAAGCCCCTTGTGCTCAATGAACACCACGGGGTCCGGTTGCGTCAGCGACTGGCGCAACAGGTGATAGGCGTCGTTCACCGTGGCGGGCATCACAAGGCGCAGGCCGGGGGTATGCAGCACCCAAGCCTCAAGGCTTTGGCTGTGCTGGGCGGCGGCGGATCGGCCTGTGCCGCCTTGGGTGCGCAGGACCATCGGCACGCCGATCTGCCCGCCGAACATATAGCGGCTTTTGGCGGCCTGATTGGCCAACTGGTCCATCGTCATGCCGATGAAATCGACATACATCAATTCGGCCACTGGGCGCAGGCCAGTCATCGCGGCACCGACGGCGGCGCCCACGATGGCGGGTTCGGAAATCGGGGCGTCGATCACACGCTCGGCTCCGAAAAGGTCGATCAACCCCTTGGTCACGCCATAAGCGCCGCCATAAAGGCCCACCTCCTCGCCAATCAGGATCACGGATGGGTCGGCCTGCATGGCATCAAGCAGCGCTTGGCGGATCGCATCGCGATAGGTGGTTTCGGTCATGCGCGCGCCCCTTCGCCAAGGATTGCGGCCAGCCGTTCGGCCTGCGGGCGCGGGGCAGGGGTGCCGGGGGCATAGACATCTTCGAACATGGTGGACAGCGCCGGGGGTTTGGCCCCGATGGCATGTGCAAGCGCAAGGTCCATCTCGACCGCCGCGTCGCCGTCGATGCGGTCCAGATCGGCGGCTGTGGCGGCATCGGTTTCGGCCAGACGGGCGCGGGCGCGGGCTATGGGGTCGCGGGCGCGGCCCTCGACCTCCTCTTCCGGCGTGCGGTAGGGCGATTTGTCCATGCGGGCATGGCCGAAAAAGCGGTAGGCGTCGATCTCCAGATAGCCCGGGCGGCCATCACGCGCGGCGGCGGCAAGGCTGCGGGCGGCGTCATGCACGGCCTCGACATCGGCGCCATCCGCGCGGGCGGCGTTCAGGCCAAAGGCGGTGGCGCGGGCCGGAAAGTCGCGGTTCCCGGCGGACCGATCCACCCGTGTGCCCATGCCATACTGGTTGTTGATGCAGCAAAAGATCACCGGCAGATGCCAGAGCGCGGCCATGTTCATCGATTCATACAAGATGCCCTGCGACATCG
Organism: Rhodobacter sp.; assembly: GCA_027484145.1. Classification (GTDB taxonomy): domain Bacteria; phylum Pseudomonadota; class Alphaproteobacteria; order Rhodobacterales; family Rhodobacteraceae; genus Pseudotabrizicola. Next base: position 1,025,774 of record JAIXUH010000002.1, on the reverse strand, counting down.
CCCCGTCGCCAAAGAAGGCCACGGAGATCTGCCCCGAGCGGGTGTTGCGATAGCTGATGCCCGCGCCCACGATATGCGGGATGCCGCCGCCGACAATGGCATTGGCCCCCAGATGGCCAAGCGCGCGGTCGGCGATATGCATCGACCCGCCCTTGCCCCGGCAATAGCCGTCTTCCTTGCCCGCAATTTCGGCCATCATGCGGGCGGGGTCGGCCCCACGGCCCAGAAACACGCCGTGCCCGCGGTGATGGGTGGTAAAGGTATCGCCCGGCTGCATGGCATCGGTCATGCCGACCACCGCCTCTTCGCCGATGGAGAGATGCAGCATGGAGCCCGCGCTTTCACCCTTCAGGAACAACTCGCCCACCCGTTCTTCGAACGAACGGATCCGCCGCATGGTGCGGTAACGGGCAAGGGGGGCGCTGTTTGTGGGCAGTGTCATGCAGACTCCCGCAAGGGTTTGAGCGCGTGATAGGCCGCGCGGTAGCGGGCATAGATGGGCGCATAGGCGGCGTGGGCGTCCATGTCTGGCTCGATCCGCCGGGCGGTGCGCACCATGGCAGCGCAGGCTTCGTCGATGGTGGCGAAATGGCCCGCGCCATGGGCGGCAAGGATGGCCGAGCCAAGGGCGCAGGCCTCGGTTTCTTCGGTCAACTCCAGCGGCAGGCCAAGGGTATCGGCATGCACCTGCAGCCAGAAGGGCGAGCGGGTGGCCCCACCTGCGACGACAATGCGCTTGGCATCAAAAGCATCGCCAAATGCTTCGACGATGGCGCGGGTGCCAAGGCAGATGGATTCCACCAGCGCGCGGTAGACATGCGCGGGCGTGTGCTTCAGCGACAGCCCCATGATGGCCCCGCGCGCCAGCGGGTCGGTGTGCGGGGTGCGGTTGCCTTGGAAATGGTCAACGGCCAGCAGCCCCTCGGCCCCCGGCGGGATGGTATCGGCCTGCGCGTTCAGGGTGTCGAAATCCAGATGTTCGGCAAAGTTGCGCTTGAACCACGCGATAACCGACCCGGTCGAGGTTTGACCGCCTTCGATGACCGGGCGGGCGGGATACACGCAATCCATATAGGTGCCCCAGACCCCCGGCGCATGCACCGTGCGGTCGGCCACGCCCAGTTGCAGGTGGCTGGAGCCGGTGATGAGGGCTAGATCGCCCGGTTGGGTGACGCCAAGGCCGATCATGCCGATAAAGGCATCGGCCCCGCCCTGCACCACGGGTGTGCCCGCGTTCAGGCCGAGGTGGTGCGCGGCGCTTTCGGTCAGTGGGCCGATGATCTGGCCGGGGGCGACGATCTGGCTGGGCCAGCGGGTCAGAATGTCGGACAGGCCAAGGGTGGCCAGCATTGACGTGGGCCAGCCGCCGTGCTGGGTCTGGTAATGCCAGCGCATGGTCACGTTGTTCAGGCTGGCGGCCCAAAGGCCGGTCAGGCGCAGCGTCAAGTAATCCTGATATTCGCCCACCATCGCAGCGCGGGCCCAAAGGTCGGGCTGGTTGCGCTTGATCCACAGCGCCTTGGGTAGCATCCATTCCGGGCTGACCGGACCCGCACCGCCGCCATTCAGCCGCAGGGCCGGGTCGCCACAGGCGGCAATCTCGGCGGCCTCATGATGGGCGCGCACATCCATCCACAACAGACACGGGCGCAGGGGGCGGCCCTCGGCATCCAGCGCGATGACGGTGCACGAGGTGGTGTCGCAGGAAATGGCGGTGATCTGGTCGGCGGGCACATCGGCGGCAATCAGCGCCTCGCGCACCGCAACGCCGCAGGCATGCCACCAGTCATCGGGGTTCTGTTCGGCCTGTCCGGGTTCGGGGAAGGTGGTGGTGTAGGCGCATTTGCCCACACCGCGTGAGCGGCCCGACAAGTCAAAGACATGCGCGCGCAGGCTTTCTGTTCCGCCATCAATGCCGATCACATAGGCCATGCGAACCCATCTCTCCCCTGACGGTTTCTGCACTTGCAATGCTGCATCTGCAATATTGTGCATTGCTTGCACAAATGTTGATATGCGTTGACGAAGGCCCCGGTCAAGGGTCTAAATGCGGGCAGACGGGAGGCAGCAGGCATGGCTGTGCGCGCAGAGCGGGATGATGTGATTCAGGCCGCGTGGCTGTATCACATTGGCCAGATGAGCCAGGAGGAGGTCAGCCGCCGCATGGGCCTGTCGCGGTTCAAGGTGCTGCGCCTGCTGGCCGAGGCACGCGAGCAGGGCCTTGTGCGGATCAGCATCGAACACGGGTCGGCGGCGACGTTGCTGCTGGCGGGGCGGCTGTCCGAACGCTTTGGCCTGACCGAGGTGCTGGTGGCCCCCGATCCGGGCGAGGGAGATGAGGCGGCGCGCCGTGCCGTAGGGCAACTGGCCGCCGGATACCTGACGCGGGTGGCGCGCGAAGGGTCGCTGACGGTGGGTGTAGGCTGGGGGCGCACGGTGGCAGCGATGTCGGATGCACTGACCGGACTGCGCAACCCGGACCTGTGTTTCGTGTCGCTGATGGGGTCGATGACGCGCACCTCGGCCACCAGCCCGTTTGACGTGTGCGTCAGGCTGGCGGCGCTGACCGGGGGGCGGGCGGTGTTTCTGCCCGCGCCGTTTCTGGCCGACAGCGCCGAGGATGCGGCCATGATCTTGCGCCAGCGGATGGTGCGCGAGGCGGTGGATGCGGCACAGGGGGCGGCGCATATGTTCATCTCGGTGGGCGAATGCACGGCCGAGTCGCTGTTGCAAACCAGCGGCGTGCTGACCAAGGATGAGGTGGCGGCACTGGGGGCCGCCGGGGCCGTGGCCGATACCACGGGCAAATTCTTTCGGGCCGATGGCGCCTTGGCCGAGACGGACCTGAATGCGCGCTCGCCGTCCATTGGGGTGGCAGACCTGCGGCGGTCAGACGTGGTCTTGCTGTCGGCGGGGGTGGGCAAGGCGCGGGCAACACAGGCGGTGTTGCGCGCGGGGTTCGTGGATCGGCTGATCGTGGATGAGGCGTTGGCCGTGGCATTGTTGGAGGGGGATGCAGCATGAAGGGTTTTGGGGTTCACACCTCGATGTGGACGATGGCGTGGGATCACGCCGGGGCCGAACGCGCGGTGGCGGCGGCACTGGACTACAAGATGGATTTTATCGAGATCGCGCTGTTGTCACCCGACAAGGTGGACACCGCCCATTCGCGCCGCCTGTTGGAGGCCAAGGGGATGCCAGCGGTCTGTTCGCTGGGCCTGCCCGAAGGGGTGCGCGCCTCATCGAACCCTGAGGGGGCAATGGCGTTCTTGCGCTTTGCGCTGGACCAGACGGCGGCGATTGGTGCCACCGCGCTGACGGGTGTCACCTATGGCGGGATTGGTGAGCGGACGGGTGTGCCGCCGACCGAAGGTGAGCGGGACAACGTGGCGCGTGTCTTGGCCGACGCGGCGGCGCATGCCCGCAAGCTGGGGCTGGCCTTCGGGATCGAACCGGTGAACCGCTATGAAAACCACATCCTGAACACGGGCTGGCAGGCGGTGGAGATGATTCACCGCGTGGGAGCGGACAATATCTTTGTCCATCTGGACACCTACCACATGAACATCGAAGAGCGGGGCCTTGCGCTGGGCATCCTCGATGCCGGGGATCTGCTACGATATATCCACCTGTCGGAAAGTGACCGGGGCACGCCCGGATCTGGCAATGTGCGCTGGGACGAGATTTACGGCGCGCTGAAGGCGGTGAACTTCAAGGGCGGGCTGGCGATGGAAAGCTTCATCGACATGCCGCCCGAGGTGGCCTACGGCCTTGCCGTATGGCGGCCCGTGGCGGCCAGTCGGGATGTTGTGCTGGATGAAGGGCTGCCCTTCCTGCGCAACAAGGCCCGCCAATATGGCCTGATCTGACGGGGGTGGTGATGGACTATGCGCCCCTGACGCCCGACACCTTGGCCGCCCGGTTGGGCGGCCTGCCCGCGCTGACCGACCGGATCGGCCCCTCATCGGGTTGGCAGGTGGCCGAGGTGGGGGATGGCAACCTGAACCTTGTGTTCATCGTGACGGGCAGTTTGGGCAAGATCATCGTCAAGCAGGCCTTGCCCTATATCCGGCTGGTCGGGGATAGCTGGCCCTTGCCGCTGAACCGGGCGTTCTTTGAATACCATGCGCTGACCCGCCATGCCGCGCGCGACCCAGGCCGCGTGCCCGAGGTGTATCATTTTGACGAGGGGCAGGCGCTGATTGTCATGCGGTATCTTTCGCCACATGTGATCTTGCGCAAATCGGTGGTGAAGGGGGTTCAGCATCCGAACCTGGCTCGGCATATGGGCGTGTTTCTGGCGCGCAGCCTGTTTCGCGGATCGGCGCTGTCGCTGTCGGGGCGGGTGCTACGCGAGGATATGGCGTTGTTCGCGGCCAATCATGCGCTGGCCGATATCTCGGAAAACCTTGTGTTTTCAGACCCCTATTTCGCGGCCAAGCTGAACCGGCACACCCCGGGGCTGGAGCCGTTCATCGCCCCCCTGCGGGCCGACCGGGCCTTGCGGATTGCCGCGCAGGAAGCAAAGCATGCCTTTGTTTCCAAAACGGAAACGCTGGTGCATGGCGATCTGCATTCCGGATCACTCATGGTGACGGCCGAGGATACGCAAGTCATCGACCCTGAGTTTGCGATCTATGGCCCCTTTGGTTTTGACGTGGGCATGTTCATGGCCAACCTGCTGCTGGCGTTCTTTGCCCAGTCGGGGCACGAGGATACCCCCGGCGGGCGCGACGGCTATCGCGCCTATCTGCTGGGGCAGCTGACGCAGGTCTGGCAGGTGTTCGCGGGGGAGATCCGTGTGCTGTGGCAGGCAGAACGCACGGGCATTCTGTATGAGCGCAGCCTGTTTGAAGATGCGGGCGACAAGCCGGGGGCCGATGCGGCGCTTGTGGGGGTGCTGCGCGGCATCTGGGTCGATGCGATGGGGTTCTGCGGGGTGGAAATGCACCGCCGCATCCTTGGGCTGGCCCATGTCGAGGACCTTGAGGCGATGGCCGACCCCGCCCGCCGCGTGCTGGCCGAGGCGCGTGCGCTGGAGGCGGGGCGGATCATCGCCACCCGCCGTGCTTCCCTTTCGCTGGCCGATCTGCCAGCCCTTGCCACGGATATCGACAGGAGCGTTGCACGATGAAGGTGGGAACGGACCATTACCGCTCGATCTGGTTGGAGGGGGGCGCGGTACGGATCATTGACCAGACCCGCCTGCCGCATGAGTTTGTCGTGGTCACGCTGGACACGCTGGAACAGGCGGCGACATCCATCCGTGACATGTGGGTGCGCGGCGCGCCCTTGATCGGGGCAACGGCGGCGTATGGCGTGGCCATCGCCATGCGGGCCGATGCGTCGGACGCGGGGCTGGCGCGGGCGCATGACGTGCTGATCGAAACCCGGCCCACGGCGGTGAACCTGCGCTGGGCGCTGGAGGAGATGGCGGCCTTCCTTGGCCCTGTTGCGCCAGAGGACCGCGCGGCGGCGGCGATGGAACGGGCGGGCCAGATCGCGGATGAGGATGTCGCGATCAACGCAGCCATTGGCGAGCATGGCCTGACCGTGATCCGCCAGATTGCCGCGCGCAAGGGCGGGCCGGTGAACATCCTGACCCATTGCAACGCAGGATGGCTGGCCACGGTGGATTGGGGCACGGCGACGGCACCCATCTACAAGGCGCATCAGGCGGGCATTCCCCTGCATGTCTGGGTGGATGAAACCCGCCCCCGCAATCAGGGTGCGCATCTGACGGCGTGGGAGATGGCGGGCAACGGGATTTCGCACCGCCTGATCGTGGACAATGCTGGCGGGCATCTGATGCAGCACGGGCAGGTGGATATGGTGATCGTCGGCACCGACCGCACCACGGCGCGCGGCGATGTGTGCAACAAGATCGGCACCTACCTCAAGGCCTTGGCCGCGCATGACAATGGCGTGCCGTTCTATGTGGCGCTGCCATCGCCCACCATCGACTGGCGTGTGCAGGATGGTGTGCGCGAGATTCCGATCGAGGAACGTTCGGGCGATGAAGTGTCGTTCGTGCAGGGCAAGCTGACCGATGGCACGGTCACGCGGCTACGCATCAGCCCGGAAGCGACGCTTGCCACCAACCCCGCCTTTGACGTGACGCCCGCGCGGCTGGTGACGGGCCTGATCACCGAGCGCGGGATTGCGCCCGCGACTGCCGCCGGACTGGCCGCGATGTTCCCCGACCGCGTGGTCGGCAGATGAGCGATCAGGCCCTGCGCGACGAGATTGTGAATGCGGCGCGTGCGCTGGATGCCTCGGGGCTGAACCGGGGGTCATCGGGCAATATCTCGGCCCGTTTGGGGGATGCTTTACTGGTCACGCCATCCGGGGTGCCAGCGTCGCGGCTGGAGCCGCAGATGCTGGCCCGCATGCCGTTGGACCGGGACGATGGGGTGTATGAGGGGCCGATGAAACCCTCGTCCGAGTGGCGCTTTCATCTGGACCTGATGCGCGCGCGGCCCGAGTTCCATGCGCTGGTTCATACCCATGCGCCATTTTCCACCATTCTGTCCATCGCGCGCAAACCGATTCCGGCGGTGCATTACATGATGGCGGCCTTTGGCGGGCCGGAAATCCGCTGTTCGGGCTATGCCACCTATGGAACTGCCGCGCTGTCGGCCGAGGTTGTTGCGGCGATGGAGGGGCGGGCGGGCTGCCTGATGGCCAATCATGGCATGATCGTGGGCGGGCCGAACCTGACCCGGGCCACGTGGCTGGCGCATGAGTTGGAGGCATTGGCGCACCAGTATTACCATGTGCTGCACATCGGCGGTGGGCATATTCTGACCGAGGCCGAACTGGCCGATACGGCGCGCGGCTTTGCCAGCTATGGCGTGCAGGCCGCCAAGACCTAGTCCTTCAGCCAAGTGGCGAAGGCATCGCCGTAATCGCCGTGCCAGCGAGACAGGGGCGGGCGGTTTTCAGCGATGTCGCCCGCGGCCCAGAGGATGCGTTTTTCGTCGATGCGGCGCGTGACCTCATTATCCGGGCACAGGATGTAGAAGTCACCACGCGCGACCGACTGGAACAGGAAATCCACCGTTTCTTCGGGGGTCCATGCACCTGCGGGTCGCTCGGAGCGGCCATGGGCAGTCAGCGCGGTAAAGACAAAGCCGGGGATGAACAGCTTTGCCTCGACCTTTGCGTCGGGCAGGCCGCGCAGGTGGTGTTGCAGGCTTTCGGTGAACACCTTCACCCCGGCTTTCGACAGGTTATAGGCCGGATCGCCGGGGGGTGTTGTGATGCCCTGTTTGGAGCCTGTGTTGATGATGAGCCCTGGCTGGCCCGAGGCGATCATACGGGGCACGAAAATCTGCGATCCATGCACCACGCCAAAGAGGTTGACGCCAAGGATACGGTCCCACCGGCCTTCGGCATCAAAGATGCTGCTGCCGGGCTGGATGCCCGCGTTGTTCATCAGCACATGCACGGCACCGAACTGGGCATAGGCCAGATCGGCAAGGGCGGTCAGGTGCGCCGGGTCGGCCACATCGGTGACACGGGTCACCACATCTGCCGCTGCAATGCCGGATGCGATCAGGCCGTCACGCGCGGCGGCAAGGCCAGATTCGCTGACATCGGCAAGGCACAGCCGCAGGCCCGCCCGCGCCAGATGATGGGCCGCTGCCAGCCCAAGGCCCGAGGCGGCACCCGTGATGACGGCCGTATGTCCGGGTTGAATGGCTGGATGCATGGCTTGGCCCCTTTGTGGTTTGGCGCAGCACAGCAGGTCGCGTCTGCGCGCGCAAGGGTCGACGGTGGTTTGTGATTGCAGCCCCTGGCCGTGCAGCGCAGGATCGGGGCCATTGCCCCTCAGATAGGTGCCGCCATGACGACTGCCACGCCGACCCTTGCCATGATCCACACGGTTGCCGGTTTGGTGCCGCTGTTTGACGGTCTGGCGCAGGCCGAATTGCCGGGGTTTCAGCGATTCAACATGGTGGATGAAAGCCTGTTGAAAACCACGATCCGCGAAGGGCATCTGTCAACGCTGACCATGCGGCGGCTGGCGGGGCAGATCTGGTCGGCGGTGGATGCCGGGGCGACGGCGGTGGTGGTCACCTGTTCCTCCTTGGGCCCAGCGGTGGATGCGGCACGGGGGCTATGCCCGGTGCCTTTGTTCCGCATTGATGAGGGGATGGCGATGGCCGCCGTTGCCATGGGCGGGCGGATCGGGGTGGCGGCGACCTTGCAAACCACGCTGGACCCGACCAGCGATTTGCTGGCCCGCACCGCCGCTGCGCATGGCCGCGATTGCACCATTGTCCGCGCCTTGGCCGAAGGGGCCTTTGCCCGGTTGGCGGCGGGTGAGACGGCCGCGCATGATGTGATGGTGGCCGATGCCTTGCGCGATCTGGCGCAAAAGGTGGATGTGATTGTTCTGGCGCAGGCGTCGATGGCGCGGGTGCTGCCGTCGATTGCCGAGGCGATGGGCGATCTGCCGGTGCTGACCAGCCCGGAACTGGGGATGCGCCATATCCGCGACCAGTTGCAGATGCAGGCAAGCTGAAGGCGCACCGGCGGTCATCCCGCCGGCGCGCGTGTCAGACCCGGCGCTTAGCCCAGATGATAGGTGTCGGGCAGGCCGTAAACGGGCGTGTCGATCCCCTCCATCCGGGCCTTCAGTTGCAAGGACAGGAACTGGCTATAGTGGCGCGACTGGTGCAGGTTGCCGCCGTGGAACCACAGCGCCTCTTGCTGGGTGGGTTTCCACATGTTGCGCTGCTCGCCCACCCATGGGCCGGGGTCTTTCGGTGTGTCAGAGCCAAGGCCCCAGCATTTGCCCACCTTGTCGGCCACGTCTTTCCCGATCAGGTCTGCCGCCCAGCCGTTCATCGAGCCATAGCCAGTGGCATAAACGATCAGATCGGCCTCCAGCTTGGTGCCGTCTTCCAGCACCACGCCATCGGGAACGATTTCCTTCACGTTGCCATGCGCCAGTTTGATCTTGCCGTCGATGATGAGTTGGCTTGCGCCCACGTCGATGTAATAGCCCGAGCCGCGGCGCAGGTATTTCATGAACAGGCCCGAGCCATCGGCGCCCCAATCCAGCCAGAACCCCGCCTTTTCCAGACCCGCATAGAAGTCGGCATCCACCTCCTTGATCTTGTCATAGATCGGGATCTGGAATTCGTGCAGGATCTTGTAGGGAAGGCTGGCAAAGATCAAATCAGCCTTTTCGGTGGTCATGCCCGACAGCACCGCCTGTTCGGAGTAAAGCCCGGCAAGGCCATATTCCATCAACGGTTCCGACCGCACGATATGGGTGGATGACCGCTGCACCATGGTCACGTCCACATCGTTTTCCCACAAGGCGGCACAGATATCGTGGGCCGAGTTGTTGGAGCCGATCACCACCGCCTTTTTGCCCTTGTAGGCATCAGGGCCGGGGTGTTTGGACGAATGGTGCTGATCGCCTTTGAATGTGTCCATTCCCGGATAGCTGGGCATGTTCGCCTTGGCCGACATGCCGGTGGCCAGAACCAGTTGCTTGGGGCGCAGGGTGACTTCCTGCCCGTCGCGATCCACCACAACCGTCCATTCCTTGGTGGCCTCGTCAAACTTGGCGGATTTACAGGTGGACTTGGACCAGTAGTTCAGCTCCATCACCTTGGTGTACATCTCAAGCCAGTCGCCGATCTTGTCCTTGGGGGCAAAGACCGGCCAGTTTTCCGGGAACTTGATATAGGGCAGGTGATCGTACCAGACCGGGTCATGCAGGCAGAGCGACTTGTAGCGGTTGCGCCAGCTGTCGCCGGGTTTGTCGTTCTTTTCCAGAATGATGGCGGGCACGCCCAACTGCCGCAGCCGCGCGCCAAGGGCGATGCCGCCCTGACCGCCGCCGATGATGACGACATATGGCTGCGCGGTATAGCCCAGATCGCGGGCCTCGGCCTCGCGTTCCTCTTTCCAAGTGGGGCGATGCTTGTCGGCGCCGTGCTTGGCGCCCAAGGGGCGGGAAAATCCCTTGTGTTCTTCATGCCCCTTCAACTCGACCATCGTGGTCAGAAGCGTCCAGATCTTGTCACCCTTCAGCCGGATCAGGCCAAAGCCGCGCGACAGGGCGGTTTCAAACTGAATCCATGCCGTGGTCACCCCGCCATCTTCGCTGGCCACTTCGCCTTCGGCGACGCGCCAGTTGCTGGGCTGGGTTGCGGCCAACTGATGGGTCAGCATATCGGCAATCTCGGCCTTGCCTTCGCAGGTCTTGATGTTCCAGGTAAAGCTGACCAGATCGCGCCAATAGCAATCATCCTGAAAAAAGGCCGTTGTGGCGGCAATGTCGCCGGCCGCCAAGGCCGCGCCGAAATCTGACAAAAGCTGGTTGACCCCGGCCTGTGGTGACGTGTCGAGCATGCGTTCCTCCCTTTGACGTGTCGTCTTGAACCTTGAGCAAAAGGCACGATTGCCCGCACTGCACCGCCAAATGCAGGCGATGTGCCAAAGGAGCGCAGAAAGTGGCCGCCGCTGTTGCGCGCGCAACAAGGCGCAACCAAACCGCCTTAGCCGCCGATCAGCCCTTCACGGCGCGCACGGCGCAGGATGGTGGATCGGTTGACCCCCAGTCGCCGCGCCGCAAGCGACATGTTGCCGTTGCAGGCCCCCAGCACATCAGCCAGATCCTCGGCCTGCGCCACGGGGTCAAGCGGGGCCAAGGGCAGATCCGGCAAGTCGATCACGCCGCTGACGGACAGCGCAAGGGCCACGTCCAGTGTGTTGGCCAGTTCGCGCACATTGCCGGGCCATGCCCGTGCCTTGAGAGCGGCCCGCGCGGCAGGCGACAGGCGAAAGCTTTGGGGCCGTGCATGGGTGCTTTGCCTAAGGAGGCGGTCCAGCAGCCAATCGAAATCCTGCCGTAGTCGCAAGGGGGGCAGCGACAGAGTTACCGCCGCCAGCCGAAAGAACAGATCGGCGCGGAAACGCCCCTCGCGCACCGCCTGTGACAGGTCTTCGGCGCAAGACGAGATCAGCCGTAGGCGGCCCCGGCCCGGCCGCCCCTCGCCTTCGGCCAGAAGGCGCAGCATCAGGCCCTGCGCGGCGGGCGAAAGATCGGCCAGATTGTCCAGAAAAAGCGTGCCGCCCGCAGCACCTTCGGCCCCGCCCATGGCACCCAGCACCACAGCGTCCAGATTGTCAGGGCCAAGTGCGGCGCAGTTCACCGTCACAAAGGGGCGGTTTGCGGGCTGGCAGGTGTGAATGGCCCGAGCCAGCCGTTCCTTTCCGGTGCCCGTCTCGCCCGTGATCAAGAGCGCGATCTTGGTGGGCGCCAGCCGTGCCGCATCGTCGAGCAGGCAGCGCAGAGCAGGGTCGGGCCCCGCAAAATTGTGCAAGGCAGGCGGCAGGCCGGCAGATGCAGGCGCGCGGGCCACACGTTCGGTCTGCGGGGCAATGGCATGGCCGAACAGGGCCTGGCCGTCACGCAGGGTGATCAGGCGGTCCTCGGTCGGGCGGCCGCGCATCAGATCAGGCAGGCTGTCGATGGACATATCAAAAAAGCGGTCCAGCCGTTCGCCGATTACCGGACCGCCCAAAGGCCCGTTCTGGCGTGCCAGCACCGTCTGCGCGCCATGCGTCATGCCAAGAATGCGGCCAGACCCGTCAAGGGCAATGGCGGCTTCGGGATCGACATCCAGAAACTCGGGCATGGTCGAAAACCTCAACACCCATTCGCCGCGGCTCATCGCCATCAGGTTGGCCATTTCCACCCGCCGTACGCTGGCTTGCACAAGGTTTAGCGCAAGGCTTTGGCTGATCTTGGGCTGGGGCGAACGCAAAAGCGAGATATCCAGCACCGCCGCAAGGTTGCCCACCATGTCAAAGATCGGGGCGGCGGTGCATGACAGTGGCGTATGGGTCAGATCGAAGTGGTCGCTTTGGTGGATGGTGACAGCGCGTTTGGTCACGATGCATGACCCGACGCCACAGGTGCCCGCCAGATCTTCGGACCAGTCAGAGCCAAGGTATAGCCCGGCCTGACGTAACTCATCCTCGAACTGCGGATCGCCAAAGTAATCGACCGTCACGCCCTGCGCATCGGCAAGAAGCAGAACGTATTTGTGACCGGCAATCTGGCGAAACAGAGCCTCAAGCCCGCTGCGGGCAATGGCGATGAGCTTTTCGGATTGTTCGCGATGTTCGCGAAGGCGTGCTTCGGTCACGATATGCGCAGGGCTGGGCCGCGCGGGGTCAAGGCCATATTCCTCGACGCAACGCAGCCACGATTGCGCGACCACGGCGTCGCGGGCGCTGCTGCCCCGTCCGCTGACGACAGAGCCGATTTCCTTGACATGCTCGGTGTCGCGCATCGGCCTCCCCGCACGATGACTATAGGTCAGCATGACGCGAAAGCGCCGTGGGTCAAGCCTGCGGTGGTCTTGCAGGCCATGGATTGCCATCGGACCTTGACGGGTTTTCCGCGCAAGGCGATACGCAACACCACAGGCGGGGCGGGCCGGCAATCGGGTGCGCGGTGACAAAGTGGGTGGCCGGATGACGCTGCACGACGTGCTCAGGCGGGAAAACAACAACCTTGACCTGTTCCGCCTGATCGCGGCCTATTTGGTCATCATAGGCCATGCCTATGCACTGGCGCCACAGGCCGGGCAGCAAGACCCGATCTTGCGGCTTTTGGGCTTTGACTATTCGGGGTCGATGGCGGTCAAGCTGTTCTTTTTCCTCAGCGGTCTGGTGGTGGTGAACAGCCTGCTGGACAAGCGCGATGTGGCTTATGGCGTTTATCTGTGGGGTTTTCCGGTGCAGCAGGTCTTTGCCGAAAGCTGGCCGCAGGCGGGCCCGCTGGTCAATCAGATGGTGTCATTGCCCGTGGCAACGGTGGCAGGCGTCATCTCGTGGTATCTGGTCGAAAAGCGCTTTATTGCCATCGGGCGCAACGTGCAGCGCCGGATGAAAAAGACCGACGCCGCCTGATCGCTTGGGCCCAGTGCCCATGTGCCGCTTGCCCCTGTTCAGCCCCGCCCGAACGCCCAAGGGGACCATCGGTTCCCGCTGTGGTTGCAGATAAAGGCTGGAACCATGGGGGGTAAGGGGCGTTTTACTGGCAGCGCAACACTGCGTGACCATGTCCAGTGATATCAGGAGACTATGATGAAAAACCTCATGCTTTCAACGGCGATCCTTGCTGCCTTTGCCGGTGCTGCCGTGGCACAGGACGCAGCAACGGGCCTGTTTCGCACCGCGCCGAACGCGACGGATATTCGGGCCTCAGACTTTATCGGGATGCGCGTCTATGCCTCCGATACACCGCTCGACGCCAACGAATACAACGGCACGCAGGATGGCTGGAATGACATCGGCGAGATCAACGATGTGATCCTTTCGCGCGATGGCCGGGTTGATGCCGTGCTGGTGGATATCGGCGGCTTTCTGGGCGCGGGCGAGCGTCAGGTGGCGGTCGGGATGGAGGCCATCCGCTTTGTGGCCGACGGATCAACCGCCGATGCGGCGGATGATTTCTTTCTGGTGATGTCGGCCGCGCGAGCCGATCTGGAAGGTGCGCCGGGCTATATGATGACCCCGGTTGCCGGCAGCGATGCGGCAGCCACAAAGGGCGAAGCCATGGCCGATACGCAGGATCCGGCCCGCACGCCGATGATGCGTGACGGCTATGTTGCCGCCGAGGCTGAATACCTGACCTCGGAAAAACTGACGGGTGCCAAGGTTTACGATGCGAACGATGAATGGATCGGCGATGTCAGCAACCTCGTTCTGGCCGAAGATGGCAAGATCACGCAAGCCGTGGTCGATGTCGGCGGATTTCTGGGCATGGGCGAAAAGCCGGTCGCCCTTGGCATGGCCGACGTCGACATTCTGCGTGCACAAGCCGGAGAAGAGGTGCGCGTTTACCTGAGCAAGACCAAGGAAGAGCTTGAAGCCATGCCGAAATTCGAAGGCTAAGGCATTCACGGATCGGATGCAAAGGCCCGCCCGATGGGTGGGCCTTTGTGCAGGAGCCAAGGGTCAGGGCTGGATCAGGATTGCGCGAAAATCGTTGACGTTGGTCAGTGTGGGGCCCGTGACGACCTGCCCGCCGATGGCCGCGAAAAAGCTGTGCGCGTCATTGCGGGCAAGGGCCTCTGCGGCGCTGACACCGGTCATGGTGGCGCGCGGCAATGTGTCGGGGGAAATGATGGCGCCTGACACTTCGGCCGCGCCATCAACGCCATCGGTATCGCAGGCAATGGCATGAATGCCGGGCGCACCCTTCAGGGCCAGCGCAAGGGCAAGGCAGAATTCGGCATTGGGGCCGCCGATCCCGTCGCCGCGCCGCGTCACCGTCAACTCGCCGCCCGACAACAACAGCACCGGGGCGTCGTCGGGGCGCAATGCTGCTTGAATGGCAAGGGCCTGCGCGGCCTGTGCCGCGGCCACATCACGCGCCTCGCCTTCGACCGCGTCACCCAAGATCTGCACACGGCAACCGGCCTGTTGCGCCAGTTCGGCAGCGGAGGACAGCGATTGCGCTGGGGCGGCGTAGATGGTGTTCTGCACCCGCGACAGGCGGATATCATGGGGCGGCACCACGCGCGCGGGCTGGTCAAGGGCCGCAAGCACCGAGGGCGGTACGGCAATCTGCCACTGCGCCAGAATGGCACGCGCGTCGGCAGGTGTGCTGTCATCGCCCACCGTGGGGCCAGAGCCGATGAAGGCCGGGTCATCGCCCGGCACGTCCGAGATCATCAGGCACAGCATCTGCGCCGGATAGGCCGCGGCGGCCAATTGGCCCCCTTTGACGCAGGACAGGTGCTTGCGCACGGTGTTCATCTTGTCGATGGGCGCGCCCGAGGCCAGAAGTGCCGCATTCACCGCCTGTTTTTCGGCCAGCGTGATGCCTTCGCGCGGGGCGGTCAGCAGGGCCGAGGCCCCGCCCGAGATCAGCGCCAGCACAAAATCACCGGCGCCCAGACCCTGAAGCAGTGCCAGCATCCGCGCCGTCGCGGCCAGACCTGCGGCATCGGGCACCGGGTGCGCGGCCTCAACCACCTCGATCCCGGTGCAGGGGCGGGCATAGCCGTAGCGCGTGATGACCAGTCCATCGCAGGGCCCCCATGCCGCCTCGACCGCTTCGGCCATCCGGGCCGATGCTTTGCCGGCCCCCACCACGACCACCCTTCCGTTGGGACGCTCGGGCAGAAACCGCGCGAGTGAGCGCATCGGATCAGCCACCGCAACGGCGCGGTCGAACAGGCTGTGCAGAAAGGCGGCGGGGTCTGTGATCATGGGGATACCTTGGGCAGGGGCCAGTCGCGCAAGGCCTGCGACAGGCGGTCAAGGCCGTCGTGCAGCCGCACCTCGGCCCCGCCGCCCACGCCAAGCCGGATATGGTTGGGCAGGTCATAGGCAGGGCCGGGCATCAGGAACGTCCGGTAGGGCGGTTTCAGGAGGAACCGTGCGAAGGCCGCGCTGTCCATGCCATCGGCCAGCCGCGCAAGGCCAATCAGCCCTGCCTTGGGCGGCACCCAAGACAGGCGGTCCTGATCGGCCAGCCAAGCGTTCATCTGGGCCAGATTATTCGCACCTTCCCGCCGCGCGCGGGCCAGAGAGGCGGCGTATCGCGCGGGCCGCAACGCGATTTCCGCAATAACTTCGCCCATGATATTCATGATTTCGCTGGAGTTTTCGCGCAGGATCAGCGCGTCGCGCATCAGCCCCGCATCGGGGCTGATGATCCAGCCGGTGCGCAGGCCCTGAAGCCCAAGCGCCTTGCTGACGGACCCGGTGGTAATGCCGCGCGCGTAAAGACCCGCCACGGCGGGGGCACGCGGGCCCGTCCATTCAAGACCGGCGTAAACCTCATCCACCAGCAGCCAAGCACCTGCCCGGTCTGCGATGCGGACGACTTCGGCCACCTCGGACCCGGACAGCAGATCGCCGGTCGGATTGTTGGGGTTGGTCAGAAACACCATCCGCGTGCCGGGGGTGACGGCTTCGGCCAGCCGGTCCAGCGGCAGGCGCCAGCCTTCGGCCTCAAGGCGGTGCACCTTGACGATCTCGGCGCCCTTGGCCTTGGCCAGCACCTCGGCCTGCGGCCAGCCGGGGGCTTCGATGACGATGCGGTCGCCGGGTTGCAAAAGCTGCATGATGGCAAGGTAATTCGCCTCGGCCGCGCCAGCGGTGATCAGCACATCGGCAGGCGTGCAGTGCCCGGTCAACCCGGCCTGCGCCAGCACATGGTCGCGCAGTTCCGGCAGGCCGCGAAAATCGCGGCTGTTCCAGTCCAGCGACTGGTTGGGGTCCAGATCGGCCAGAAAATCCCCCAGACGCGGCGAGGCTGACAGGGAAAAGCCGACAATCGCCTCGGGGGCGGAGTCTGTGGTTTCCAGCAGATACTGGAACAGATCATGGATCAGGACTTTCATCGGCGCGCCTTGCCGTACGGGCCGTCGTTCATCGCACATCCCGCCCTTGGTTCAGGATGATGACATTGCCGCTGCAAATGTCGCCTGCGGAGGAGATCAGAAAACCGACCCAGTTCGCAATTTCAGCCGGTTGCATGGCATGGCCGTGCGGCATGGCGGCAATGGCGCGGGCCAGAACATCCTCGGTCAGCACCTTGAACAAGGGGGTTTCGGTCATGGCGGGGGCGACCGAGTTTACGGCGATCTTGTCGCGCGCATAGCGGCGGGCCAGATCCTTGGTCAGCGTATCCAGCGCGGCCTTTGAGGCGCGATAATGGGGCGGATCAAAGACATCAAAGTTATACGCCCCGTTCGAGCTGATGTTGACGATCTTGCGCACGCCTTCGCGCCCTGCCATCAGCGGAATGGCAGCCTGACAGCAATGGAACGCGCCGGAAAAGTTCAGTTGCATCTGCCGGTCAAGTTCTTGCGCCGGAATATGCGGGAAGTCTGACATGAAGCAGGTTCCGGCATTGTTGACCAAGGCATCAAGGCCGCCGTGATTTTGCGCCACGCGGGCAAAGGCTGTTGTGATGGCCTCGGGGTCGGTAAGATCAACCACATGGCCGGTAAAGCCAGCCCCGGCCATGCTGGTCAGGCCATCTGCGTCGATATCAAGGCCAACCACCAGCAGCCCGTCGGCCATGAGTTTGGCACAAATGGCGCGGCCCAACCCCCCTGCCGCCCCTGTCACCACGGCGATCCGCTGCATCTCTTGCCCCCCGCGCAAAACGTCACGGCACATGACCATGGCGGTGGCGGGGGGGCAAGACCCTGCGAGCGGGGCTGTGACGGACCTTGTCTTGGCCCCTTGGCTGCAAGACTATGGCGCGCAGCAGCCTTGGGGGCCACGGATGACGACTTTGCGCCTGCGTATCCTGTTTGATGGCACCATGCTTGGCCCCGGCAAGGCGGAATTGCTGGGCCATATTGCCGACACAGGCTCCATCGCCGCAGCCGGGCGCCAGATGGGGATGAGTTACAAGCGCGCGTGGATGCTGGTCGAGGAAATGAACGCGGCGTTTCAGGTGCCGCTTGTGGCCAGTGTGCGCGGCGGGCCGGGGGGCGGCGGCGCGCAATTGACCGACGCGGGCCGCGAAACCTTGCGGCTGTATCACAGCATCGTCGAGACCGCGCAGACCGCTGCTGCGCCGCAGATTGCGGCGCTTAAGGCGATGCTGCGGCCCGTGCCGGGCGATATTCCCGAGGGAAGATAACGGTTGCCAGATCGGGCAAAACCGGCTGATATGTTTTCAAAACCATATCGACCGGAGGACGCATGCCCCGCCGCCTGATGCTTGCCCTTTGCCTGTGCGCGCCCTTTGCGGCCCCGGCCCAGGCCGAAGAGGTGGTGGTCTTTGCTGCTGCCTCGCTGAAAACTGCACTGGATGCCGTGGCTGCCGATTTTCAGGCCGCGACGGGGCATCAGGTGGTGATCAGCTATGGCGGGTCAAACGCCCTTGCCAAGCAGATCATCGAAGGTGCGCCTGCCGATATCTTCCTGTCGGCGGCGGTCAACTGGATGGATGAGGTCGAAGCGGAGGGATTGGTGGTGCCAGGCACGCGCCGGGATCTGTTGAGCAACAGTCTGGTGCTGGTGGCGCATGGCACCGACGCGGCAAAGGTCGAGATCGGGCGGGGGTTCGATCTGGCGGGCCTGCTGGGGGAGGAGGGCAGGTTGTCGATGGCCATGGTCGATGCCGTGCCTGCGGGCCAATACGGCAAGGCGGCGCTGCAATCGCTGGGGGTCTGGCCATCGGTCGAGGCGCGGGTGGCGCAATCGGAAAACGTGCGCGCGGCGCTGACGCTTGTTGCGTCGGGCGAGGCGCCCTTGGGCATTGTCTATGCCACGGACGCCTCGGCAGATGATGCGGTGACGGTTGTGGGCACCTTTCCCGCAGACAGCCATCCGGCCATCGTCTATCCCGGCGCGCTATTGACCGCGGCGGCCGATGCGGCAGACGCGGCGTTTCTTGATGCCTTGTCGTCAGATGCGGGTGATGCGAGGTTTGCCGCGCAAGGTTTCATCATACTGAACTGAACAGGTCCGGACCAAAGGTGGCATGACAGACTGGCTTTCCCCCGATGAATGGCGTGCTGTGGCCTTGTCGCTGCGCGTCTCGTTCTGGGCCACGCTGGTCAGCCTGCCCTTGGGCATTCTGGTGGCCTATGCGCTGGCACGCTGGACATTCTGGGGCAAGCAATTGCTGAACGGTCTTGTGCATCTGCCGCTGATATTGCCGCCGGTGGTGACGGGGTATCTGCTGCTGATGACATTCGGTCGCAAAGGCACGGTCGGCCAGTATCTGGACCAGTGGTTCGGCATTGTCCTTGCCTTTCGCTGGACAGGGGCAGCGCTTGCGGCGGCGGTCATGGCCTTTCCGCTGATGGTGCGGGCGATCCGGCTGGCGATCGAGGCGGTTGATCCAAAGCTGGAACAGGCGGCGGGCACTTTGGGGGCGCCGCCGCTGTGGGTCTTTGCCACGGTGACGCTGCCCCTGATCCTGCCCGGCGTGATTGCCGGGGCCATATTGGCCTTTGCCAAGGCGATGGGGGAATTTGGCGCGACGATCACATTCGTGTCGAACATTCCCGGCCAGACGCAGACGTTGCCTTCGGCCATCTACGCCTTCCTGCAGGTGCCGGGGGGCGAGGCGCAGGCGGCGCGTCTGGTCTGGGTGGCGATCATCATCGCCATGACGGCGCTCTTGTTGTCGGAATGGGTGGCGCGGTCGGTCGCGCGCAGGATATCCGGCGCATGAGCCTGCATGTCCGCCTTCGACATCAGTTCGCCGGGTTTGCCCTGGAGGTGGCGTTTGATGCGCCGTCTGGCGTGACGGCGCTGTTCGGGCGGTCGGGGTCGGGCAAATCCACCATCATCAACGCCGTGGCGGGCCTTTTGCGCCCCGATCAGGGCCAGATCCGCGCCGATGGTGTGACCTTGCTGGATACCGACGCTGGAGTGAACCTGCCGCCGCATCGGCGGCGCGTCGGCTATGTGTTTCAGGACTCACGCCTGTTTCCGCATCTGACGGTGCGGCAGAACCTGCTTTATGGCCAGTGGTTCGCGCCCAAGGGGCCACAGGTCAGCCTTGCGCGGATTGTAGACATGCTGGGCATTGGCCCGCTTTTGTCCCGCCGCCCCGGCAGCCTGTCGGGGGGCGAGCGGCAGAGGGTCGCGATTGGCCGCGCGATCCTGTCCAGCCCGCGCCTTCTGGCGCTGGACGAACCGCTGGCCGCGCTGGATGACGCGCGCAAGGCCGAAATATTGCCCTATCTGGAACGGTTGCGCGACGATCTTCATCTGCCGATCCTGTACGTCAGCCATGCCATGGCCGAAGTGGCACGTCTGGCCAGCACGGTCGTGCTGATCGAGGCAGGCAAGGTGGCTGCCATTGGTCCCGTGGCGCAAATGCTGTCCGACCCCGCCAATGCGCCGGGCCTTGGCCTGCGCGAAGTGGGGGCGGTTCTGACCACGGTGGTGATGGCCCATGATGCCGATGGGCTGACGCGTCTGGATTGTGCAGCGGGGCCTTTGTGGTTGCCGCGCGTCACCTCGCCTTTGGGGGCAAGCCTGCGGGTGCGGATCTTGGCGCAGGATGTGATGCTTGCCACAACCCGGCCCGAGGGGATTTCGGCGCTGAACATCCTGCCCGCCACGGTGCGCGATATCCGCATGGGCGAGGGGCCGGGCGCGCTTGTCCGGCTGGATGTCGGGGGCGAGGCGATGCTGGCGCGCGTGACCCGGCGCTCTGCCGAGGCGCTGGGCCTTGCGCCGGGTCGTGCGGTCTTTGCTGTGCTGAAGGCCGTGTCGGTGGCGCAGGAAAACGTCGGTGCAGCGCGATAAGGCCTAGCGCCGCCGCACCGAATTGCCGCCGGCAAGAATTTTGTTGATCAGCGCGGCCACGGCTGTGTGCAAAGCAGCCTGTCCATCTTCGCCCGGATCATGGGCATGGGCGGCGGCGGCATCGCGCAGGATGCCGACAATCTCGTTTTCAGGCAGGACGTTGCGGTCATTCAAGGCAAGCAACAGCGACTCGCAGATGGCAAGTGCGGCTGTTCCGGCAACATCGGGAACATCAGGAACATCAGGCATGGCGCTGACCTTTTGCGGGAAGGTTTGATCACGGGACAGAACGCCCGTCACATTCAAACCCCGCGCCACTGTCGCAGAAATGGCGCCCGATGAACTGAGGCAGATCAGTGCCGCCCGCTGCAAACGCGGCTGACCAAGAAAAACCTATGTCGCCACAGTGTGGTCAGTGGCACGGCGGCGGCAGGCTGTCAGGGCGCGGCAAAGACAAAGAACAGGCTGTGGGTCTGCGCATCCGGTGTGTCGGCGGCGCGGGCGGTAGGCAGGAGATCGCCAAGGTCCGTCATGGCGATCCGGGTCAAAAGGCCAAGCGGGATGATCCAGATCAAGGCCACCACCACACAGAGCAGAACAAGATAACGCAGCGATGCCGTGGGGTCGCGAAGGCCCGTTGTGAAGGCTGGACGCATGGCAACTCCTGCGGCTGAAAGGTCTGGGGTGACCCTAAGCCAGACGCGGCGAAGTTGAGTTGACGCACGTTAGCACAGCCCCACGCCATGGTGTGTCAGGATGCTTTCTTGCCGCGAAAGGCCAGACATTGACCAAGATTGCCCAGACCGACCTGACCGTTCCCGCAACGCCGCAGGGCCTGACCGAGGTGGCGGCGCAGGCGCGGCTGGCGGCAGAAGGGTTCAACGAACTGGCCCGGACCCAGCGCCGTTCGCCCTTGCGGATCGTGCTGGATGTGCTGAAGGAACCGATGCTGACGCTGCTGCTGGCGGGGGGGATCGTCTACCTGCTGCTTGGCAACCGGGAAGAAGCGTTGATTCTGCTGGCTTTTGCCTGCTTGTCGGTGGGGATTACCGTGGTGCAAGAGGCCCGGACGGAACGCGCGCTGGAGGCGTTGCGCGATCTGACCAGTCCGCGCGCGCTGGTGATCCGCGACGGCACCCGCCGCCGCATCGCGGGGCGAGAGGTGGCGCGCGGCGATGTCATCGTGCTGTCCGAAGGCGACAGGGTGCCCGCCGATGCGCTGCTGCTGGAGGCCGAGGGCCTGACGGCCGACGAATCCCTGCTGACGGGCGAAGCGGTCCCTGTGCGCAAACGGGTGGGCCGCGCCATCAAGGGAACGCGTCCGGGCGGCGAAGATCTGCCGGTGGTGTTTTCGGGCAGCCTGATTGTCGGCGGCACCGCGATTGCCGAGGTCACCGCCACCGGTGCGAAAAGCGAGATTGGCCGCATCGGCACATCGCTGGCCGCGCTGGATGTCGAAACGCCGCATCTGCAGCGCCAGATGCGCAAACTGGTGATCGTGTTCGGGGCGGTGGGGGGCGTGGTCAGTCTGGCCGTTGTGGTGCTTTATGCCCTTTTGCGGGGCGGCTGGCTGGAGGGGGTGCTGGCGGGCATCGCGGTGGGCATGTCGATGCTGCCCGAAGAGTTTCCGATGGTTCTGGCCGTGTTCATGGCGATGGGCGCGTGGCGCATTTCCAAGGTGCGGGTGCTGACGCGCCGGGCCTCGGCCATCGAGACGCTGGGGGCGGCAAGTGTCTTGTGCACCGACAAGACCGGCACGCTGACCGAAAACCGCATGACGATTGCGCAACTGCGGCTGCCCGACGGGGCGCAGGTCACGGTGGGCACGGCCTTGCCCGAAGCGTTTCGCGAACTGGTTGCGGCCGGGGTGATGGCGTCGGCCCGTGACCCGTTCGATCCGATGGAAAAGGCGTTTCACGTGTTGGCGCAGGCTGATCTGCGCGCGGACGAAACGCTGCCGGGGGCAGGGCGGCGGCTGGTGAAGACCTATGCCCTGTCGCCGCGCCTGCTGGCGATGTCACAGGCTTGGGCAGCGCCTGGCGCGGAGGGGCAGGGGTGGCAGGTTGCGGCAAAGGGCGCGCCCGAAGCCATTGCCGATCTGTGCCGGCTTGCGCCGGGACCGCGCGCCGCGATGACGCAGCAGATTGACCAGATGGCGCAGTCTGGCCTGCGGGTTCTGGCGGTGGCCGAGGCCGCATACGCTGGTGCGCAACTGCCGCCGGGTCAGCAGGATTTCATCTTTCGCTGGCTGGGTTTGGTGGGCATGGCCGATCCGCTTCGGGCCGCAGTGCCCGGCGCGGTGGCCCAATGCCGCACCGCTGGCATCAAGGTGATCATGATCACCGGTGATTATCCGGCCACCGCGCAGGCCATTGCCGCGCAGGCTGGTCTGGCGGGGGACCGGGTGATTGACGGCGACCAACTGGCGCAGATGTCGGACGCCGATCTGGCGCAGGCGGTGAAAAGCGTCACCATCTTTGCCCGCATCATGCCCGAGCAGAAGCTGCGGATCGTTCAGGCGTTCAAGGCGAACGGTGACGTGGTGGCAATGACGGGCGACGGGGTCAATGACGCGCCGTCGCTGAAGGCCGCGCATATTGGCGTTGCGATGGGCGGACGGGGCACCGATGTGGCGCGTGAGGCGGCCAGCATCGTGCTTTTGGATGATGACTTCGGCTCGATCGTCACGACGATCCGGCTGGGTCGGCGCATCTATGACAACCTGCGCAAGGCGATGAGCTTTATTCTGGCCGTGCATGTGCCCATTGCCGGGCTGGCGCTGATGCCGCTTTTGTTCGGGATGCCGATCCTGTTCGGCCCGGTGCATATCGCGTTCCTTGAAATGGTGATTGATCCGGTCTGTTCGCTGGTGTTCGAGGCCGAGACGGAGGAAGCCGGCGTGATGGACCGCCCGCCGCGCCCCTCGGCCGAGCCGTTGTTTTCCGGCCCGACCGTGGTCTGGTCGCTGGTGCAGGGTGTGCTGGTGCTGGCCGTGACCGGGGCGATCTTTGCGCTGGCCCCCGGTTACGGGCTGTCGGTTGATCAGGTGCGCGGCGTGACCTTTGCCACGCTGGTGCTGGGAATTGTGGCGCTGATCTTTGTGGATCGGTCGCTGTCATCGTCGGTCCTGACCGCGATCCGCCGCCCCAACCGCACGCTGGGTGTGGTGCTTGTGGTGATCGTGGGCCTGCTGGGCGTGACGCTGTCATGGTCGCCTGCAGGTGATCTGTTCGGCTTTGCGCCACTGGATGCCATGGCGCTGGCCGTGCCACCCGTGGCGGCGCTTGCCATCCTCTTGGTTCTGGAAGCACTCAAGCCGGTTTGGCGATGGGCCGTTCGCCGCTGACGGGTTTTGCGGCGGGGCGCGCAAATCCCCGGCATCGATGCTAGGGTGCCGCACTGGCCTGCGATCACGGCGCGGAATTGGTGCGGAAAACTGATCTGGGTTAGGAGTTGCGGGCTTTTTCTGCAGAATAAGGCAGAGACCAGCAAACAGGCATCGGCCAGCCCGGATGAGGTGAAACATGAACGAGACAAACGTGGCGCTGTCGATTCAAGACAGTCCGTTTGCCCGCAAGCTATTGGCCTTTGTCCGCCTGTCGGACGCCGATCTTGCCATAATGTCAGACCTTTATCGCCGCAGGCGAAGGTTTGCAGTCGGGGTGGACATGATCCATCAAGGCCAGACCGACCAGTGCGCCTATGTTCTGGCGTCGGGGTGGGCCTGTTCCTACAAGCTGTTGCCAGGGGGGGGGCGGCAGATTGTCGATATCCAGATTCCGGGCGATTTTCTGGGGTTGCGGTCGATCCTGTTCCGCACCTCAGACCACAATGTCGAGCCGATTACGCCGGTTCAGGCATCCGAGGTGCGTCAGCGCGACCTGATCGCCGCCTTTTCCCAGACGCCGCGCCTTGCAACTGCGGTTCTGTGGGCCGCGTCGCGCGATGAGGCGATGGTGGTCGAGCATCTGGTTGATCTGGGGCGCCGCACCGCGACCGAACGCACGGCGCATTTCCTGCTGGAACTGGGCGCACGGCTGCGGCTGGTGGGTCTGGGCGACCGCAAGGGGTTCTTGTGCCCGCTGTCGCAATACCGTCTGGCCGATACGCTGGGGCTGAGTGCGGTACACGTCAACCGCGTGCTGCGCGAATTGCGCGAAGAAGGGCTGGTCACCTTTCAGAAGGGCCGCGTCGTGTTTGATGACTTTGATGCGCTGGTGGAAATGTCCGGGTTCGACCGGGCCTATCTTGACCACGAAGGGCCGTTGCTGATCTGACCCGCGCCACTGCGGCACGCGGATTGGCGGGCAGCATGCGGATGCGCCTAGCCCGTCACCAGACCATCGCCCACCACGATCTGCCGCTGACAGGTGGCGGCGATCTTTTCATCATGGGTCGAGATCAGAAAGGTCGTGCCTTCGTCCCGGTTGATCTGGGCGATCAACTCCATCACCTGCAGCGCCGAGGCGCGGTCAAGGTTGCCCGTCGGCTCATCGGCCAGCACCAGTTCGGGCGCATTCATCAGGGCGCGGGCGACGGCCACGCGCTGCTTCTGCCCGCCAGACAGGTTGGCCGAGGGAAAGTTGATCCGTTCGGCCAGACCCATCCGCGTCAACAGGTCGGCCCCGCGCGTGCGGGCTGCGGCGGTTTCGCGGCCTTCGCGGATGGCCGTGGGAAAGATCACGTTCTCCAGCGCGGTAAAGTCCGGCAGCAGATTGTGGAACTGGAACACAAAGCCGATATGGCGGTTGCGAAACTGTGTCAGTGCCGCATCCGTGGCGGTGGTCAGGTCCACCCCCAGCATCTGATGCGCGCCGGATGTGGGCTGCATCAGCGTGCCAAGAATGGTGAGCAGCGTGCTTTTGCCCGATCCCGACGGTCCGAGGAGGGCAGCCATTTCCCCTTTGGCAAGGGTCAGGTTCAACCCGCGCAGAACGCGCGTGGCGGTGTCACCTTCACCAAAGGTCTTGACCAGATCGGTGACGGTCAAAAGCGGCGCTGCGGTCATTGTCCGATGGCCGTCACCGGATCAACCCGCGCAGCCGCCCGCGCGGGCAGGATCGAGGCAAGGATGGCCCCGATCACCGTCAGCGTGATGGCCAGCCCGTAAGACCCTTGGGTGATATCCATCGGCAGGGTGCCCGACCGAAAGGCATCGCGCGTGGGAAAGGGCAGCAGCGCCAGATAGCCGATGCCCGCGCCGAACAGCCCGCCCATGACGCCGATCAGCGCGCCTTGGGTGACGAACACCCCGACCACGAACAGCCGCGACGCCCCCATCGCCCGCATGATGCCAATCTCGGGGCGGCGGCGATAGGTCGACAGCAAAAGCGCCGAAGCGACGCCGATGATGATGGTAATCATCGCAAAGGTTTTCAGGAAATACCCCGTCTGCGCCTGAGCCTTCAGCGCCTCAAGCAGTTGAGCGCCATCCTCGGTCCATGATTTCGCGGGCAGGCCGGTCAGACCTTCGACGCGCAGTGTGACGGCATCGGCGGCGTAAAGATCAAACAGCTTGATCTCGATCCGGCTGACGCCTTGCGGCATGGCAAACAGGGTGCGCGCGGTGGCAAGGCTGACATAGGCCATGCGCCTGTCCGGCCCGCCGCCGCTTCCGATCTGGTAGATGCCTGTCAGCGTCAGGGCTGCGGTGACCCCGTTTGACGACTGCAACTGCACCGTCTGGCCCAGCACCAGCCCCATGTCCTGCACCAGTGCACGCCCCAGAAGAACCGCGCCGCTGCGCAGGCGCGCGTCGCCCGCGACCAGATAGCCATCCAGATCAAGGATCGCGGATTCCCGCCCCGGTTCCAGCCCCACGATGGTCATCTGCTGCACCTGCGTGCCCCGGCGCAAAAATCCGGCCCCGGTGATCTGGGGCGACACGGCCTTGACCTCGGGCAGCGCCTCGATCAGCGGCACGAAACTGGTGGCTTCGCGCAGTTTCGCCGTTTCGGTGGCGGTTTCCTGCACCAAAAGCACCGTGCCGGGCAGGGTCAGCAACAGGGCAGGGGTGGTATCCTCGGCCTCGATGGTGACATGGCTGATGTCGCCTGCGGTGCGCGACAGGATGAATTCGGCCAGACCGCCGATCAGGGCCGACATGAAGATGAAGATGAACACGCCGACGGCCACGCCCAGCACCAAAAGCGCCGTCTGCGCCTTGGACGCCGTCAGATAGCGGGTGGCGATCTTGAGGGCGTAAAGCATCAGGGGGCGGTTTCGCTGACGGCCAGACCATCGGTCAGGCCCGTGCTGTCGATGATGACACGCTCGCCCGCCGCAAGGCCGGTTGTCACGATCAGGCGGGCAGCGGGCCAATCGGTCACCAGAACCGGGGTCTTGACCGCGCGCCCGCCAATCAGCCGGAACACGGCATCCCCTTGCAGCGCGCTGCGCGGCACAGTCAGCGCCTGCGTTGTGCGGACCACGATATTTGCGGTGATCGTCAGCCCGACAGGGGCGGTCAGCGGGTCGTCAAAGCCGATCTTGACCGCAAGCCCCCCGGTTTCCGGCGTGACGCGGGGGGAAACAAAGATGACATGGCCGGGCAGGGTGGCGCGGCTTCCCACCAGTTGCAGGGTTGCGGCCTGCCCCGGCGCGATGGAGGTGGCATAGGCTTCGTCAACATCCGTTTCCACGACCAGAACCGTCAAATCGGCCAGCGTGAACAGCGCGGTGGCCGGATCAACCAGTTGCCCCGGATCGACCGACCGCGTCAGCAAGGTGCCATCCATCGGCGCGCGCAGGGTAAAGCGGGCCAGTTGGATCGTGGCCTGATCCAAAAGTGCGGCCAGACGCGCCACGTCCTGCGTGGCCCCGTCAAGCGCCAGTTTGGCCTCTTGCAGTTTGGTCCGCGCCACAAGCGGCCCCAGTTCCAGACTGCGGGCATAGGTGGCTTCGGCCTGCGCCTGCAGGGCCTGCCCTTGCCCCAGCGCAGAGGCCGCCTGTCGCACGATGGCCTCTTGCTGGCTGGGGTCGATGCGGGCCAGAATGTCACCCGCCGTGACCAGCGCGCCCTCTTTGCCCAAGACTTCTTGCAGGGTGCCGCTGACGGCAGAGCGGATTTGCACCTGATCATGGGCGGCAATCTTGCCGCTGACCGCCAGCACCAGCGTGACCGGGCCAAGGGCCATGGTTTCAGCCTGCACCGAGGGGTCGGCCGAGGCAGTTCTTTGCCACCAGATGCCCCCCGCAAGTGCAAGGGCCACGGCAAGGGCTGCCGCGATCCACAGGCCGCGCTTTGCCCCGCCGGTGGTGGCGGGCGCATCCGGAACGGGCGCTGGTTTGCTTTTGTCTGCATCAGGCATGGCCAGACGCTAACGGCATGCTGTCTTTCGGCACTGATTTAGGTCAAGTGCCGTGCGTTTTCTGCCCCCGCATCGGCCCCGTATTGCCAAAAGCGGGGCGCAGCTTCGGGTCAGGTCTGCAAATTGCACAAGGATTTCGGGGCGTTTGGTCCGCGGTCTGCCGCTGATGACCCCTTGGCCGCCCTTTCTGCACTCAGGTGCTGCGACGTCACCGCGCCCCGCCCCTTGCGCCGCTGCTGGCACGGAACTTGCCTGCCAAGGGGGCTTACATCGCACTCAGAGGTCACAGCACATGGATTTGGCGACAACAATCGGGTTCTTCGGCGGCATCATCGCCGTGGTCGGAACCATGCTGATGGGGGGGCACATCGCGCCCTTTGTGTCGTTGCACGGGTTCATCATCGTGTTCGTGGGCGGTTTTTTCGCGGTGATGTATACCGCGCCGATGAATGTGTTTCTGGGGTCGTTCAAGGCCATGGGAACCGCATTCAAGGCGCATAAGTATGACATTGCCCCGCTGGCGAACCTGATGTCCGACCTTGCGGCGCGAGCCCGCAAGGATGGCCTGATGTCGCTGGAAGGCACTGCCCTGCCGCACAAGTTTCTGGAGCGTGGCATCCAGATGCTGATTGACGGCGCGGATGAAGCCAAGATGACGGGCCTGTTGCGTGACGAATTGGCCGCGCTGAAGGTGCGCCATCAGGGCAAGCAGGATGTCGTCAAGGCCTGGGTCGAACTGGGGCCTGCCTATGGCATGATCGGCACGCTGATCGGCCTGGTGGAAATGATGGGCAACATGTCAGACCCCACCCTTGTGGGCAAGGGCATGGCGACGGCGCTTGTGGGCACGATGTATGGCGCCATTGCCGCCAACGTCTGCTTTGGCCCGATGGCATCCAAGCTGAAAAGCAACACGGCGCGCGAAGTGGCCTTTTGCGAAGCCGCCATCGAGGGCCTGCGCGGCATTGCCCGCGCCGATGCCCCGCGCGCCATTCAAGATAAGTTGCTGGCCCGCGTTCCGGCAGCCGAGCGTGAAAAACTGGCAGCGGCGGCATAAGGGCAGGTCATGGCAAAGGGAACATCCAAGGCGGCCCATGCGGCCCCGGCCCACCACGGCCCTGATGATCACGATGATCATGGCGGCGGTGGACATGATGACCACGGCGGCGGCGGACATTGCCCGCCGCCGTGGATCATTACCTTTGCCGATATGGCGACGCTGCTGATGGCGTTCTTCGTGATCATGCTGATGACCGCGAACACCGACACGCCAAAATTCAACGCCTTTGCCTCGACCATGCGTCAAACTTTTGGCACGCCGACCAGTGACAGCATGAATGGTGGCAAATCCATTCTGGAACTGAAATACGGGCCGCAATCGGGCGAGCAGACCGATGACCCGCCCTCGACCACGCCACAATCGGGCGATCCGACATCGCCGCAGGCCGATCAGGCCGAAGGCATCGACAACCCCGGCGGCGGCACGATGCAGGGCAACAAAGAGGCGGCTGAACTGCTGGCCAAGGCGATGCAGGAAGCCATGGCCAAGGGCGCTGTCACCATTGAAAGCGACGAAGGCAGCGTCACCGTGCGTCTGCCAGCGGGTTCAGGCGCGAAAGAGGCACAAGAGATTGCCGAAGCAATCGCCAAAGCTGCAGGGCAGCAGCCATCGGCCGCAGGCGATGTTGCGGCCGCCGCGGCGCAGGCGCAGGCAACTGCGGGCGGGGCAACCGATCCGGCGGCGGGCGCGGGCACGGGTGGCGCGGTTGGCACCACGGGCAACAGTGGTGCAGGGTCCGGAACGGGGGCGATCCGTGCCAAGATGGCCGCCACACAGGCTGGCATGCTGCTGGATGAACAAATGGCCGATGGCGCGGTCACGGTTGAACAGCGCGACGGGGCCGTTGTGGTGACCGTCGGCGCGGGCGGGGCTTTCTCCTCGGGGTCGGCTGACCTGACCGAAGAGGCGCAAAAGATCATTGCCGAACTGGAAAAGATCTCACGCAAGGCCACGCGGATCGTTGTCACCGGGCATACCGACAACGTCCCGCTTAGCGGCGGCATTTATCGCGACAACTGGGAACTTGCCTCGGCGCGGGCGGCATCCGTGGTGCGCGCGATCGAGGAAAGCGGCGTGGTGCCGGATGCGGAACTTGTCGCCACCAGCAAGGGCGAGGCGGAACCGATTGCCGATAACACAACCGAAGAAGGCCGCGCCAAGAATCGCAGAATCGAAATTGAAATCGAATTCGAGGAAGAATGAACATGTCACCTGATGCCCTGTCATGCATGACCTGCCGGATGATCCGCCGCTTTATTCTGGCCTTTGTGGTCGGTGGCGTGATCGCGTGGCAGGTGACCGGAACATTGCCCTTTGCCGTGTCTGACCCAAAGCCGCTACAGGGTATGGTCGGGGTGGTGATCCTGTTTTCATTCCTGAGCGTCTTCATGCGGATGAAGAACATGCGGCGCCGCTGGCAAAAATAAGGGCGGATTAGTCCGCAAGGACAGGTTTCGGCAGCATTCGTCCAAGTCCCTAACGCGCGCGTCAAGGCCGCCGTAATGACAAGAACGTCATGGTGGAGACTTGCCCTGAAAACCCTGAATACCTCTCTTCGCCCTTCAGCCGGGCGCCGCTTGGCCGCGCGACTGGCGTTCACGCTGTCGATCATCGGCGTCGGCCTGTGGTTCAGTGCGGCACAACTTTCGGCCATTGACGCCACCGCCGTCTGGCGAAGCCTTGCCGATCTGTCTTGGCCGCAATGGCTGGGCGCGTTGGGTGCGACCATGGTGGCCATGTTTGCCGCCGCCCAACAAGAGCGGGCGATTGTCGGTCATCTGGGGCTGGCACCCGAACCGCGCCGGGCACAGGCTGCGGCCCTTGCCACGGCGTCGATTTCACAGACCGTGGGCTTTGGCCCGTTCGTCGGGGCGATTGTGCGGCGGCGGTTGCTGCCCAACCTGACGATCACCCAATCCTTCTCAATCTCGCTGGGTATCACACTGGCGTTCTTTGCGGGCCTTGGTCTGTTCGGGCTGGCCTGCATGGCCTTTGTGCCCGGCATGCCGATGGCCGATCTGGCGCAGAGCCTGCTGGCCGTTCTGGCCATTCTGGTGGCGGCCTATGTGCTGTTGCCAATGCGGCGGGCTTTTGGCTTTCGCTTTCCGGGCATGCTGACCGTGCAGCGCCTTGTGTTCTGGGTCGGCATCGACCTGTTGGCCCTTGGTGTGGCCTTCTGGGTGCTGCTGCCGTCCGCAGCCTCGCCGCCGCTGATGGCGGTGCTGCCGGTCTTTCTGCTGGCGCTTGGGATCGGGCTGAGTTCGGGCAGCCCGGCGGGGGCCGGGCCGTTCGAGGCGACGTTGCTGATGTATCTGCCGCAGGCCGATCAGCATGGGCTGGTCGCAGGGATTCTGGCCTTTCGGGCGGTGGTCTATGCCGGTCCGGCTGTCTGTGGTGGCATCTGGGTGCTGGTGGCGCCCAAGCTGTTGCGCGCGCCGGCCGAGGTGCCCTTGCGCCCCGATGCCGATATTGCGCTGACCGCCCTGCCGCAGGCCGAGGCGCAGTTGATCCGGCAGGGAGAGCTGGAGTTGCTGGCCTCAGACGACCACAGCTTCTGGACCAGTGGCAGCCTGTCGGGCACGCGGGTATTTCTGGGCGATCCGATGCGGGTGCTGGGCCGCAAGGCCTGTGCGCGGTCGATGATCAGCGCCGCGCTGGATGTGTCGCGGCGCGAAACGAAATCGGCGTTCCTGTACAAGATCGGCCCGCGCACGGCAGCCACCGCGCGGACCATGGGCCTGATGACACTGCCTGTCGCGCATGAGGCTGTGCTGGCGCCGCTGACCTTTGTCACCGATGGCCCGGCCAAGGCGGGTCTGCGCCGCAAATTGCGCCACGCCCAGAAAGCGGGCATCACTGTCGAGGCGCCGGTCATGCTGCCGCTGGCGGATCTGGCGCGGGTGTCGGCCCGGTGGGCAGCCCGCAACGGGGGCGAGCGCGGCTTTTCCATGGGGCGGTGGGACGCGGGCTATGTGACGGGGCAAAAGGTGTTCGTCGCACGCGACAGCACCGGCGAGGTGGTGGCCTTTGTGACCTTCCATGCCACCTCTGCCGAATGGGTGCTGGATCTGGTGCGCTATGGCGACGGGTTGCCAGACGGCACGCTTTACGCCCTGATCCATGAGGCGATCCGGGCGGCAGCCCGCTGCAAAGTGCCACGCCTGACGCTGGCGGCTGTGCCGCACAAGACCTTTGGCCTGCCGCTGTGGGTGCAGCGGGCCGGGCGGCGCGTGCTGCGGCGGATGCGCGGGCTGGAGCAGTTCAAGGCGACCTTTGCCCCCGTCTGGGAACCCCGCTACATCGCGGCCAAAGGCCCGATGTCGCTGGTGGCGGGAGCCATTGCCACCTTTACTGCGGTGCATCTGCCAACCTGAATTCGGCGTCGTGGCGCCATGGGCGAACACGGTCGAGCACGGCCAGATGGCCGAGAACCGCCATTGGTACCAGAAACAGCGGGATCAGTAGGTAAGGCCCGCCGATGTTTGCCCCGGTCAGAATGGCCGTGCTGATGGCGATTGCGAAATCTGTCAGGCCCATGGCCGTATGACGGACGGCCAGACGTGGCCCATGGCCCGTTCGCATGGCGCGCGCGGTCAGCAGGGCCGCCACGCCCACGCTGATATCACCCACGCCCGCGATCAGGGCAAAGGGCACCGACACCTCGCCCATTGCCGCGCCGATCAGGAAGAACCCGCCGACCACCCGCGCCATCTGCCACCGCACCAACCAGTCCAGCGGAATGCGCCGCACCGCAGCCCGTACGGCAGGAACCATGGCAAACAACAAAACCCCGATGGTGACCTGCCCGCCGAAAAGCGCAGCAAGGCGCAAGACCTGCGGGCTGAACACAAAGATACCACGGGCTGTCAGCACTGCAAGCGTGCCCCAGACTGCGATCCAGCCCAGCCAGACCAGCGCAAAGCCCCTGTCCCGCGCCAGCATCAACGGGCTCAGCGCGATCAGGGCGGTGCAGATCAGGAAGGCGGCGTGAAGGAACGGTTGCATCATTAATTCCCCCGCGTTTTCAACAGGTCAAGGCAAGGGGCGGACAAGTTGTCCCGGTTGTCGCGCAGGCATTGGCGCAGGGCACCGGCGTTGCCCAGCTTGAACAGGCACAGCCGCAGGGCATCTGGGCGGCACAGAGCGCGTTCCTGAACGGTCAGCGCGGGGTCTGTGGTTTGCGCAAAGGTAGTGGCGGGAACGACAAGGCATAGCAAGGCAATGGCCCAAAAGGCGCGCATGGCAGGGGTCCGATCTGGATGGCCGTCATCGGGCGGCAAAAACAGGTCTTTGCAGCAGGGGCGGCAGGGGGGTTGCAGGTTCAGTCGTATTGTATTATGGTCATCATATAAATTTTCACCTGTCAACAGGGCAGTCCAGATGGCGCGATATACGGCGGAACATCATGAACAGACCCATGCGGCCATTCTGCAGGCTGCGGCCGACCTGATCCGCGAGCATGGGTTCGACGGTGTTTCTGTCGGCTCAGTGATGAAGGCGGTGGGGCTGACGCATGGCGGTTTTTACGCCCATTTCACCGACAAGGCCGATCTGCTGGCCGCTGCGATGACGCAGGCGTTGATCCCCACAGTCGAAAGGTTTGACCGCTGGACAACGGCGGCAGCCGCGGCGGACGATCCGTCACAGGTGGCGCGGGCCTATCTATCGGATCACCATGTGGCGCATCCGGGGCAGGGCTGCGCGGCGGCGGCCTTGGCCAGTGAGGTGGGCCGTCAGGATGCGCCGGTGCGCGATGCCTTTGCCACCGGGGCCGAAGCTGCGGCCAACACATTGGCCCGGATCTATCCCGGTGAGGCAGCTTGGGGTGTTTTTGCGATGATGTCCGGCGCACTGGCCCTGATGCGGGCAGTACCGGATGAGGCGATGCGCAATCAGATACGTACGCGCGTGATGCAGGACCTGCGCAAACTGGCCGAAGGGGAATAGGGCGAGCCTTTTGGGATCAGGCCCGCCCGGATGATCAGTCGGCGTCGCTGGCGATTTGCGACAGGACGGCGCCCTTGTCGCGCAGGCGCAGGATGATGGGCACCACCAGCGCCAGCACGGCAATTCCCAACAGCGTTGCCGAAACCGGGGTCGACACCAGCGTGGTCCAATCGCCCTGCGCAATCGCCAAAGCCCGGCGCAGTTGCTGTTCCGCCATCGGCCCCAAGATCAGGCCCACGACGACCGGCGCGATGGGATAGCCGAACAGCCGCATGAGGTAACCCATGACGCCAAAGATCAGCAGCATGCTGAGCTCAACGGGCGAGGGGTTGACGCCGATGGTGCCAAGCGTGGCAAACAACAGAATGCCTGCGTAAAGCCAATGGCGCGGAATGGTCAGCAGTTTGACCCATAGCCGGATCAACGGCAGGTTCAGCACCAGCAGCATCACGTTGGCAATCAGCAGGCTGGCAATCAGCCCCCAGACCAGTTGCGGCGCGGTGGCAAACAGCAGCGGCCCGGGTTGCAGGCCGAATTGCTGGAATCCCGCCAGCATGATGGCCGCCGTGGCCGTGGTCGGCAGGCCCAGCGTCAGCAAGGGGACCAGCGTGCCTGCGGCGGCGGCATTGTTGGCAGCCTCTGGCCCCGCCACCCCTTCGATGGCGCCATGGCCGAATTCCTCGGGGTGTTTGGACATGCGCTTTTCGGTGCCGTAACTCAGGAAGCTGGCAATGTCGGCCCCGCCTGCCGGCATCGCGCCAATGGGAAAGCCGATGGCCGTGCCGCGCAGCCATGCCCGCCACGAGCGGGACCAGTCGGTTTTCGTCATGCGGACCGACCCTTTCAGCGAATGCACGGTATCATCGGGGCGCATCCCTTGCCCCGCGACGAACAGCGCCTCGCCCACGGCGAACATGGCCACGGCCAGTGTCGTCACCTCGATCCCGTCCAGAAGTTGCGGCACATCGAACGACAGGCGCGCCTGTCCGGTCAGCCCGTCAATGCCGACAAGCGCAAGCGCAAGACCGACGAAGAGCGAGGTCAGCCCCTTCATCGTGCTGTCGCCAAAGGCGGCCGAGACGGTGACAAAGGCCAGCACCATCAGCGCGAAATACTCGCGCGGGCCAAAGACCAGCGCCAGCTTCACGATATGCGGGGCCAGAAAGGCGAGGGCCAGCGTGGCGAGCAGACCCGCCACGAACGACCCGATGGCAGCGGTGGCAAGGGCAGGGCCGCCGCGCCCGGCACGGGCCATCTTGTTGCCCTCGAGCGCCGTCACGATACTGGCGCTCTCTCCCGGCGTGTTCAAAAGGATTGATGTGGTCGAGCCGCCATACATGCCGCCATAATAAATGCCCGCGAACATGATCAGCGACCCGGCCGGATCAAGGCCATAGGTCACAGGCAACAGCAGCGCCACCGTCAGCGCAGGCCCGATGCCGGGCAGAACGCCCACCGCCGTGCCAAGGGTGACACCGATCAGCGCATAAAGCAGGATCATGGGCTGCAGCGCGACGCTCAGACCTTGCAGAAGAAAATCGAACGTGCCCATCTCAGCCCCCAAAGATCAGGGTTTCAATCCAGCCCGCCGGCAGGTTCAGCTGCAGCAGGCGGTCGAACACCCCATAAACGCCCAAGGCAAAAGCAACTCCGACCGGCAGCGTTAGCCACAGGTTGCGTTTGCCAAAGCCCGCCGCCGTGCAGGCGAACAAAAGGCCCGATGCCACGGAAAAGCCCAAGGGTTTCAGCAGGATCAGTTGCAAGGCAAGGCCGCCGATGATCCACATCAGCGGCACAGGCTGCTGGCGCGGGCGCGACGGCTCGCGCGAGCGGAAGGCCGCCGCCACATGCCACAGGGCAAGGCCGATCAGGCCCGCGCCGATGACCTTTGGCATGCCGCCCGACCCCACGCCCGCGTAGCCGCCCTTGTCGGGGATGGCAAAGCCTTCGCGCAACAGGAGCAGGCCAAGCGCCGCAAGGCAGGCCGCTATGATGAACGCCGCCCCATCGGGGCGGCGTCCGGTTCCGGGGGTGAATCCGGTCATTTCACCAGACCGACGTCCTTGAGGATGGCGGTCGTGGCCTCGATCTCCTTGGCAAGCTGCGCATCGAAGTCAGCGCCCGCAAGGTAGGTGTTGGCCCAGCCCTTGGTTTCCAGCGCGGCCTTCCAGCCGGCTGAGTTCACCAGCTTGTCGACATCAGCAGCCACGGCGGCTTTCTGTTCATCCGACAGGCCGGGCGCGGCTGCGATCATGCGCCAGTTCTGCACGTTCACGTCATAGCCCGATTCCATCAGCGTCGGCGCATCGGTGCCCGGCCATTTGTCGGCGGTCGACACGGCCAGCATCCGCATGGTGCCAGCCTCGACCTGCGGCAGGAATTCACCCACGCCGGAAATGCCCACGGTCACCTGATTGCCAAGGATGGCGGCCAAAGCCTCACCACCGCCGGAAAACGCGACATAGTTGATCTTGGTCGGATCAACACCAGCCGCCTTGGCCAGAAGGCCCACGGTGATGTGGTCAACGCCGCCCGCCGAACCACCGGCCCACGACACCGAACCCGGATCAGCCTTCATCATTTCGACCAGCTCGCCAATGTTCTGGATGGGCGATGAGGCGGAAACGGCAATGCCGACGGCTTCGCCGGTCAGGCGGGCAATCGGGGTCACATCGGCCAGCGACACGGGCGAGGCATTGGTCAGGATAGCACCGACCATCACATAGCCGCCCACGATCAGTTGCGCCGGATCACCTGCGGCGGTCGAGGCGAACTGTGCCAGACCCACCGTGCCACCGGCACCGGGAACGTTTTGCACCTGAACATTGCCGGCGATGCCTTCGGCCTGCATCACCTCTTGCATGGTGCGGGCGGTCGAATCCCAGCCGCCGCCCGGTGCTGCCGGGGCCATGATCATGTAATCGGTCGCAAGGGCCGGTGTGGCCAGCGCAAAGCAAAGGGCCGCGCCCCAAAGCGTGTGTTTCATTGTAAACTCCTCCCATGGGCACAGGCGTGCCCTTTTCTGACAGGGCGCACCTCCTCGTGCGGCCCTTGCCATCCAGTCATCACAAGAACCTGTCAGCTACCTG
The DNA here is from genome assembly GCA_027484145.1 of Rhodobacter sp. Lineage (GTDB taxonomy): Bacteria > Pseudomonadota > Alphaproteobacteria > Rhodobacterales > Rhodobacteraceae > Pseudotabrizicola. The sequence goes on along the minus strand of JAIXUH010000002.1, from coordinate 989,085 downwards.
ACAGGGATCAGTCGGCAGACAGGGCCTGTTCCCATTTGCGAACCAGTTTGCGCCGTTTTTCCTGATCCAGATAGACCAGAAGGCCGGGGCTGACTGCCACCGGGCGCAGCGGATCGCCCAGACCCACCCGCAAACGGCCCGAATCTGTCCCGATGGATTGCACCCCAAGGCTGACCGCGGGCAGGCGCAGCTTGTCGGCCAAGAGACTTTGCCCTTCGGCCCCCATCAGGAACCCCAGAAAGGCCGCCCCCAGATCAGGTGCCGGGGCAGCGCGTGGCACCAGCGCCACGCGCGAAATCACGACCGTGAAGTCGCGCAACAGGACCAGCCCCAGATCAGGGTGCTGCAGGGCCTGATCCGCCGCATAGGAGCCGAGGATGTTATAGCCCAGCACCAGACGGCCATCGGCCACGCGGTCGATGATCTCTTGGCTGGTGGCAAAGGTCTGCAGGCCCGCCCGCGCCATGGTCCGCAACAGCGACCAGATGTCGGCGAAATGTTCGACATCGCGCGCCAGATACAGATACCCCACCGCCGAGCGGGTGATGTCATATGTACCGATCCGCCCGCGCAGATCAGGCGGCGCGCGGTTAAGCCAGTCGATCAGGTCCAACCGTGAAACGGGCGGCCCGTCGGGAAACGATGGCTTGTGATAGACCAGCACACCAGGTTCCAGCGTCAGCGCATAGGCCGTGTCGCGCCAGTTGGCCCAGCGGGGCCACCTTGCAGCCTGCGGCACCTGAACGGGCAGGGCATAGCCATCATTCGCCAGTTTGATCTGCAGGTCCATGGCCGAGGAAAAGACGAAATCTGCCGAAGGCTGGCCGGAATCGGTCTCTTGCATCACGCGGGTCGCAATCTCGGTCGCGAGAAAATCCTCATAGCGCACGGCGACATCGGGCATGGTTGCCTGAAACGCGCTGATCAGCGGGCTGGCGAGCCGGGTGTCGAGGGTGGAATAGACCACCATCTGCCGCGCATCCTGCCCCGACGGCGCAGGAAACAGCGTCACATCCGCCTGCGCGGGCAGGCATGGCACCAGCAGGGACAGGATGAACAGCCAGGTTCGCATCGGCCAAGCTTGCCGCAACTGCACCCGGTTCACAACGGCCCCCGTTGGCCCTAGTCTTGGGCGGCGAAAGGGGGTGGAATGCGGATCTTGCTGGTTGAAGACGACCTGCCATTGGCCGAAGCGCTGACCACCCTTCTGGTCGCGGCGGGCTATGCGGTGGATTGCGTGCATGACGGCGCCTCGGCCGAAGCGCTTGCCGTGGCCGAACGGTTCGATCTGGTGATCCTTGACCTGAACCTGCCCGAGATGGATGGCCTGTCGGTGTTGCGGGCCATGCGCGCACGGTCCAATCCGGCGGCAGTGATGATTCTGACCGCGCGCGCCACCCCGCCCGAACGTGTGCTGGGGCTGGACCTTGGTGCCGATGACTACATGGCCAAACCGTTCGATGTGCGCGAGTTCGAGGCGCGGGTGCGGTCGTTGTTGCGCCGACAGGCAGGGCTTCGTTCGTCGGTAGTGACCTTTGGCGGGGTCACGCTGGACCTGACCACCCGCCAGTTTTCGGCGGCAGGCCAGCCGATGGACCTGCCGCCGCGTGAGCGAGCGCTTTTGGAATTGCTGATCACGCGGGCGGGCAAGGTGGTGGCGAAGGAGGCCATCGTGCAGTCGCTGACCTCGCTGGATGACATCTTGTCCGACAACGCGATCGAGCAATACGTCTCGCGCTTGCGCCGCCGCATTGCGCCGCACGGGCTTGGATTGCGCACCGCGCGTGGCCTTGGTTATCTGCTGGAAAAGACGGCCGAGGGCGGATGACAGTCACCTATTCGCTGCGCCGCCGTCTTCTGCTGTGGCTGTTTCTGGCCACAGCTGTGATCGGGGTGATTGCCCTTGCCGATACATGGCGCGAGGCGCTGCGAACCGCTCAGGGCGTGTCAGACCGCGTGCTGGCCGGATCGGCGCTTGCCATTGCCGAACGGGTCACCGTCGATGAAACCGGCGGGCTGGAGGTTGATCTGCCGTATTCCTCACTGGAAATGCTGGCATCAACCGCGCAGGACCGGGTGTTTTACCGGGTCGATGCGCCGTCTGACCGGTTTCTGACCGGGTATCAGGATCTGGCCGTGGTGCCGGTGGGCGAGGTTGGCATCGCCTTTGCCGACGGGGTTTATCAGGATGTCCGCATCCGCAGTGCCACCTTGCGGCGCGAATTGTCCACAGGGGCGGCCCCGATTGCCTTTACCGTGACCGTGGCGGAATCGACCCTTGCGCGCGACGCCCTTGCCCGCACGATCCTGTTGCGCTCGGCGGTGCGGTTGATGGTGATGTTCATGGCGGTGGTTGGCATTGTCTGGGTGGCGGTGACACTGGCCCTGCGCCCGCTGGACCGTCTGGTCGAGGCGATTGCCCAAAGATCGCCCGATGACCTGCGCCCTGTGACCGCGCGGACTGTGCAAGAGGTGGAGCTGCTGGTCGAGGCGATCAATTCCTTCATGCAGCGGCTGGATACGGCTTTGGGCGCGTTAAAGAATTTCACGGGCAACGCCAGCCATCAGCTTCGCACGCCCTTGGCCGTGGTGCGCACGCAACTGGCGCTTGCCGCCCGCAGCACCAGCCCCGCGCAGGCGGATGAGGCGGCGCGCAAGGCCGAAACGGCGCTGGTGCGGGCTGAGCGGGTTCTGGCGCAGCTTCTGGCCCTTGCAAGGGTGGATGCGGCGGTTGGCACATCGGCCCCCGCCACCGCCGATCTGGCCGCCGAGGCCAAGGCGTTGAGTGCCGAAATGGTGCCTGCTGCTTTGCGGTTCGGCGTTGATCTGGGCTATGATGGCCCCGATACAGCCATTGCGGCGGCCGAGCCTGTGCTGTTTTCCGAACTGCTGCGCAACCTGATCGACAATGCCATCACCTATGCCGGGGCAGGGGCCGAGGTGACGGTCAGAGTGCGCCGCGATGCGGGCGGTGTGCTGGTCGAGGTCGAGGATAACGGCCCCGGCCTGCCGCCAGACCGGGTGGCGGCGGTGCTGTCCAAGCGGCGCAGCCTGCGCGCGGCCCCCGGCCCGGATGCGCCGCAGGTGGGCTATGGCCTTGGCCTGTCGATCGTGGCCGAAATCGCCAGCCTTTTCGGGGCCGAACTGGTGCTGGGGCTGGGCCAGACGGGCGCGGGCTTGTGCGCCAGTGTCCGTTTCCGCGCGGCTTAAGGGGTCAGCAAAGCCAGCCACCGCGATATCGCCGCAACGGATGCGGGTTCATCCAGAAACGGAATATGAGCGCGGTCCGGCACCTCGGTCCAGATCATGTCGGGGCGGCGGCGGTACATCTCTTGCGTTGTGGCCGCCGACAAAACATCAGAATTTGCGCCACGGATCAGGGCCAAGGGCAAGCCCGCGCCCAGATCGAACAGGGGCCACAGGTCCACCGGTGGGGCGGCCATGGCCGTGGCGAAGGAGTCGCGCAGCGCCGGATCATAGGGCAGATGCAGACCGTCATCGGCCTGGATGAACAGCCGCTCGGCCTCGGCCAGCCACCGCGATGGGGGCACGTTGGCAAAGCCCGGCGTCTGCGCCAGTTGCGCGGCCATCTCGGCATGGGTCGTGGCGGCGGGGCGCAGCCCGACATAGGCGCCGATGCGCTCCAGACCCGCGCGTTCCAAGGCCGGGCCCACGTCGTTCAGGCATAGGCCCATCAGGCGCGGGCGGGCCGTGGCAGCCAAGACCATGCCCAACAGTCCCCCGCGTGACGACCCGATCAGCGCCACCTGCGCCAGACCAAGGTGATCCAGCAGGGCCAGCACATCGCGCGCTTCTTGCCCCACGGTATAGGTTTCGGCCCCCGTCCGATCCGACGCGCCGCGCCCGCGCGCATCCAGCCGGATCAGCCGCAGACCGGGCAGCAGGGGCCGCAGCACCTCAAAATCCCGACCATCGCGCGTCAACCCGGCAAGGCAGACCACGGCCAAGCCGCTGCCGTGATCGCGGTAAGCCAGCTTTGCCCCATCCTCGGCCATGAAGTATTCCACGTCCTGCGCCATCTGCATGCCCCCGCCGTCAAACCTGTTTCTTGGCAAAATGGTGGATCGCCGCCACGGCACAGGAGGCAAGCCGCGACATCGCGCTGTCGGATCGCGAGTTCAGGATGACCGGCACCTTGGCGCCCACCACCAGACCCGCCCCTTCAGCATGGCTGATGAAGGCCAGTTGTTTGGCCAGCATGTTGCCTGCATCGATGCCCGGCACCACCAGTATATTGGCACGGCCCGCAACGCCACCCTTCAGCCCTTTGGTGCGCGCGGCGGCCAGATCAACCGCGTTGTCCATCGCCAGCGGGCCATCGACCAGCCCGCCGGTGATCTGCCCACGCTCGGCCATTTTCGACAACAGCGCCGCATCGATAGAGGATTGGATGGCGGGGTTGATCGTTTCAACCGCCGACAGCACGCCCACGCGCGGCTCGATCCCCAGCGACAGGGCGAGGTCGATGGCGTTCTGCACGATATCCACCTTGGTGGGCAGGTCGGGTGCAATGTTGATCGCGGCATCGGTCACCATCACCGGATATGGCTGTCCGGGCACATCCATCACAAAGACATGGGTGAACCTGCGGCCGATCCGAAGGCCGGTGTCCCGCTCGACCATGGGGCGCAGCAGGTCATCGGTGTGCAGATGCCCCTTCATCACAGCGGCAACCCGCCCTTGGTGCACCAGACGGCAGGCCATGGCGGCGGCGGCCACGTCGCCTTGCACATCGACAATCTCGATCCCCGCCAGATCAGCCTCCAAGGTGGCGGCCGCGGCCCGGATGGCGACAGTATCGCCCACCAGAACCGGTGTGATGATCCCTTCGCGCATTGCCAAAAGCGCACCGCCCAGTGAATTCGCCTCATCCGGGCAGACCACCGCTGTCACAAGCGCAGGCAGGGGTTTGGCGCGTTCCAGCAGCGCCTCGAAATGCCGGTGGCGCTGCACAATAAGCCCTGGCACATCAACATCATCGCGGTCGAACTTCACGTGTGGGGCCACCACCACCGCCTCACCCGAAAGGATCAGCGCATCGTCGGCCACGCGGCGCACTTCGGTGGCAAGGGTCACATCGCCCGTATCCGTTTTGCGCGTGACACGGACCCGGCACAGCAATTCATCCCCCGCCACGGCACGGCCATGAAAATCCAGCCTCTGGTGGCGATAAAGCGTGCCCGGCCCCGGCAAGAGCGTGCCCAGCACCGCCGAGATCAGCGAGGCCACGAACATGCCCGGCGCGATGCCATCGGGGCGGCCGTCGCCATCGCCATCTTCGCCCGGCAGGTGCATCGGGTTGAAGTTGCCCGAGACCGAGGCAAATCCATACAGATCATCTGGCGTGATCAGGCGGCGTAGTTCTGCGGTATCGCCGGGGTTGAGTTCGTCAAAAGTGCGGTTGACCAGTTTCATCGTGCGGTCCCTGTGGTGGGTGTCTGCGGGTGCAATCTGCCGCTTTGTCATAGCAAGCCTGCGCGAAGCCCTGATGAAGGGCAAGCGGACTGCGCCATGCCAGCTGATCTGCCGTGCAGGGCAGGCTTTGGCGGAAATACGAACCATGATGGCGGAAATGGGGTTGGTCGCCGCCCGCGAACGGGCCACATTGCCCGGCACGATGCGGCAAAGGATGCACCACATGCGCTATTCCGGTTTCCGGGTGATCGCCGAGGCCTTGCGGGGCCACAAGGGCTGGACCCCGGCATGGCGCGACCCGGTGCCGCAAGCGGCCTATGACTATGTGATTGTAGGTGGCGGCGGGCATGGTCTGGCCACCGCCCATTACTTGGCGAAAGAATTTGGTCAGGCGCGGATTGCCGTGCTGGAAAAGGGCTATCTGGGCGGCGGCAACGTGGGCCGCAACACCACCATCATCCGTAGCAACTATCTGCTGGATGGGAACCAACCCTTTTACGAGTTCAGCCTGAAGCTGTGGGAGGGGTTGGAGCAGGACTTCAACTACAACGCCATGGTCAGCCAACGCGGGATCATCAACCTGATCCACACGGATGGTCAGCGCGATGCCTATACCCGGCGCGGCAATGCCATGATGATGCATGGCGCGGATGCGGAACTGCTGAACCGCGATCAGGTGCGGGCGATGTATCCGTTCCTGAACTTTGACAATGCGCGCTTTCCCATCAAGGGCGCCCTGATGCAGCGCCGGGGCGGCACCGTGCGCCACGATGCGGTGGCATGGGGCTATGCGCGGGGGGCGGACAGCCGGGGCGTTGACCTGATTCAGAACTGTGAAGTGACGGGAATGCGGATCGAGAATGGCCGTATCCTTGGGGTGGAAACCAGTCGCGGCTTTATCGGCGCGAAAAAGGTGGGCGTGGCGGTCGCAGGGTCATCGTCGCGGGTGATGGCCCATGCTGGCATGCGGTTGCCGATTGAAAGCCATGTGCTGCAAGCCTTTGTGTCCGAAGGACTAAAGCCCGTAATTGATGGCGTGATGACCTTTGGCGCGGGGCACTTTTATGTCAGCCAGTCCGACAAGGGTGGTCTGGTCTTCGGCGGCGACATCGACGGCTACAACTCTTACGCCCAACGCGGCAACCTGCCGGTGATCGAGGATGTGGCCGAAGGCGGCATGGCCCTGATGCCGATGATTGGCCGCGCACGCCTGTTGCGGGCCTGGGGCGGGATCATGGACATGTCGATGGATGGCAGCCCGATCATCGACAAGACGCATATCGACGGACTCTATTTCAACGGCGGTTGGTGCTATGGCGGGTTCAAGGCCACGCCCGCCAGTGGCTGGTGCTTTGCCCACCTGCTCGCACGTGATGTGCCGCACCCCACCGCCACCGCCTATCGCTTTGACCGGTTCCTCAAGGGCCGGATGATCGATGAAAAGGGCCAGGGCGCCCAGCCGAACCTGCATTGAGGGCCAGAAGATGATCATCAACCACCCGATCCTTGGCCCGCGTGACGCGCAGGAATTCGTCTATCTGGGCGATGCCAGCCTTATGAACCGCCCCGATACTATGACGGCGGGAATCGAGGCGTTTCACGACTGGCTTTACACCCGTGACAACCCGGCGGGTCTGCACCGCGAATTGTGGTATCATGAACAGGGCGACAGGTCGTGGCTGGTGGTCACGCGCAACACACTGACGCATGAGATTACCCAAGTGGAACTGGCGCGCGATGTGGCCCTTGCCTTGCGGCGCAGCAAATGACCCAATCCCACCGTATTGCAGGCGGCCAGATCGACCGCAGCACCACATTGCGTTTTTCCTTTGACGGACAGTCCTTTGCCGCGCATCCCGGTGATACGCTCGCCTCGGCCCTTTTGGCGAATGGCGTGCGGCTGATGGGGCGAAGCTTCAAGTATCACCGCCCGCGCGGGCCTTTGTCAGCGGGAAGTGAGGAGCCGAATGCGCTGGTCGAGTTGCGGACCGGCGCGCGGCGCGAACCCAACACGCGGGCGACGGTGGTCGAGGTGTTTGATGGGTTGCAAGCCAGCAGCCAGAATCGCTGGCCATCCCTGCGCTTTGATGCGATGGCGATCAACGACAGGCTGAATTCCTTTTTTACGGCAGGGTTTTACTACAAGACCTTCATGTGGCCTGCCTCGTTCTGGGAAAAGGTCTATGAGCCGATCATCCGGCGCGCGGCGGGGCTTGGGTCGCTGTCGCGCGAAGAGGATCCTGATGAATATGACAAGGGGTTCCTGCACTGCGATCTGCTCATCATCGGCGCGGGGCCTGCGGGCCTGATGGCCGCACTAACCGCCGGGCGTGCGGGGGTGCGGGTCATTCTGGCGGATGAGGATTTTCGAATGGGTGGGCGGCTGAACGCCGAAACCCATGCCGTGGGGGATCAGACGGCGGCCAGTTGGGCCGCGGCGGCGGTAGCAGAACTCGCCAGCCTGCCCAATGTGCGCCTGATGCCGCGAACCACCGTGCTGGGACCAATGGACCATGGAATTTACAGCGCGGTTGAACGGGTCAGCGACCATTTGCCTGAACCCTTGCCCGGCAAGCCGCGCCAGACGCTTTGGCGCATCTATTCTGCCCGCGCCATTCTGGCCGGCGGCGCGACCGAGCGGCCGATTGCGTTCGAGAACAACGACCGCCCGGGCATCATGCTGGCGGGGGCCATGCGGGCCTACGCCAACCGCTGGGGCGCAAAGGCAGGTGACCGCATTGCCGTTTTCACCAACAATGACGATGGTTTGCGCACCGCTGTTGATATGGCGTCTAAAGGCGTGGATGTGGTCGCGGTGATCGACAGCCGCGAAGGGGGCGATCTTTTGCCCGGCATCCGGCACCTGCGCGGTGCAGTGGTGACGGATACCGCGGGACGTCTTGGGCTGACGGGCATCACCTTGCGGCAGGCTAATGGCCGGGCGGAAACGCTGCAGGTTGATGCGTTGGCCGTATCGGGCGGCTGGAACCCCAACGTCAACATCACCTCGCATCACCGCAGCAAACCCCGCTGGGATGAGGGTCTCCTCGCCTTTGTTCCGGGTGAGGGTGGTCCTTCGGGGCTAAGCGTCGCCGGGGCGGCAGCGGGGGTCATGTCAACGCAGGGCGCCCTGCACACGGGGCAGGCGCAGGCTTTGGCAGTACTGGAAAGCCTTGGACGGCTAACCAAGCCCGCCGACCTGCCGCAGGCCGAGGATGCGCCGGTGCGGATCAGCCCGCTGTGGCATGTGGCGGGTGGCAAGGGTCGCGCGTGGATTGACCAACAGAACGATGTGACGGTGAAGGATGTTGTGCTGGCGCATCAGGAAAACTTCACCTCCGTTGAGCATCTGAAACGCTATACCACCCTTGGCATGGCCACGGATCAGGGCAAGACCGGCAATGTGCTGGGGATCGCTGTCATGGCGGGGCTGACGGGCCAGACCATTCCCGAAACTGGCACCACCATCTACCGCCCGCCCTATACCCCGGTGGCGATGGGTGCACTGGCCGGGCGGTCGCGCGGGCCAGAGTTCAAGCCGGTGCGCCTGACGCCCAGCCATTTGTGGGCCAAGGAACAGGGTGCTGTGTTCGTCGAGGTGGGCAACTGGCTGCGGACGCAATGGCTGCCAAAGCCGGGTGAGACGACGTGGCGGCAAAGCGTGGATCGCGAGGTGCTAGCGACCCGCCGGTCGGTCGGCATCTGCGATGTGACGACATTGGGCAAGATCGACATTCAGGGCACTGATGCGGGGGCGTTTCTGGACCGGGTCTATGCCAACACCTTCTCGACCCTGCCGGTGGGCAAGTGCCGCTATGGCCTGATGCTGCGCGAAGATGGCATGGTGATGGATGACGGCACCACTGCGCGCCTTGGCCCGCATGAATACGTGATGACCACCACCACCGCCAATGCGGTGCCCGTCTTCCGGCATCTGGAATATGTGCGTCAGTGCCTGTTTCCGGACATGGATGTGCAACTGATATCCACCACCGAAGCCTGGGCGCAGTATTCGGTGGCGGGGCCCAATGCGCGCAAACTGCTGGAAAAGCTGGTGGATCAGGATATTTCGGACGCCGCCTTCCCCTATATGGCGGCGGGCCATATCACCGTTTGCGGCGGGCTGCGGGCGCGGCTGTTCCGCATCAGTTTCTCGGGCGAGTTGGCCTATGAAATCGCGGTGCCGACCCGCTATGGCGATGCGCTGATCCGCCGCTTGATGCAGGAAGGGGCCGCCTTTGACGCGGTGGTCTATGGAACCGAAGCCCTTGGCGTGATGCGGGTGGAAAAGGGGCATGTGGCCGGGAACGAGTTGAACGGTCAATCAACGGCCCTGAACATGGGTCTGGGCAAGATGGTGTCGCGCAAGAAAGACAGCATCGGCATGGTCCTGTCGCAGCGCGACGGGATGACGGAACCGGACGGATACCGTCTGGTGGGGGTCAAGCCCGTTGATCCGGCAAGGGCCATTTCGGCGGGCAGCCATTTTCTGGAGATCGGGGCCGCGCCCGTGGCCGCGAATGACGGCGGGTGGCTGACCTCGGTCGTCTATTCCCCGCATCTGAACAGCCAGATCGCGCTTGGCTATCTGAAGGCAGGCGATCAGAAGATTGGCCGCCGGATGCGGGCAGTGAACCTGCTGACCAAGGTCGATACCGAGGTCGAGATTGTGAGCCCGCATTTCCTTGACCCGATGGGGGAGCGTCTTCGTGGCTGAACATGGATTGCACGCAGTGACGGCCCTTGGCGGCGCCGCGCCAAGAATGGCCGAGATCGGCCCCATCAGCATCACCGAACGGTTTGACGTGGCCTTGGGGTCGGTTGCCACGCGCCGGGGCAGGGCCGCCGATGTGGTGCGCGGGGCGTCAGACGCTGGTCTGCCTTTGCCGCCGCCTGGAAAGGCCGAATTTGGGGGGCAGTGGTCAGCCTTTTGGGTGGCCCCCGAGATGTGGTTTGTCGAAGCACCCTTTGCCAGCCACGAGGATATTGCCGCGCATCTGCGCACGATTTTCGGGGATGCGGCATCGGTTACGGAACAGACCGACGCATGGGTGCGGTTTGATCTGTCTGCCCCGGACCTGCACCCGCTGTTTGCGCGGCTGTGCAATGTGGACTTGCCAGTGGCGCCGGTGGGGTTTGCCACACGCACGGTGATTGACCATCTGGGGTGCTATCTGATCAAGCGGGCGGCGGATCAGGTGACGCTTTATGGCCCGCGATCTTCGGCGCAAAGCCTGTGGCATGCAATCGACGTGGCGGCTCGGTCCGTGATCTGAGGCGGCTTGCCGCTGCGCATGTTTCCCTGTAGTGAAAATCTTTGAGCGTTTTCGCTATTTCAGGGGCATCTTCGTGCCAGACGACCCGTCCATCTTGCCACGCGGCAAACCGGCCTTTGATCAGGACCCCCATCGTGTGCGCGAGATTTCCGAGCGCAATCTGGAGGCAGCGATTGGCCGTGAGGTGCGGAATTTCCGCCGGCAGCAAGGCATGACCGTGGCCGATCTGGCGGCTGTAACCGGGCTGTCCATCGGGATGCTGTCAAAGATCGAGAATGGCCAGACTTCGCCGTCGCTGACCACCTTGCAAGTGCTGAGCCACGCCTTTTCCGTGCCCGTGACCGCGTTCTTCAAAAGCTATGAGGAACGGCGCGAGGCGCAGCATGTCAAGGCTGGCCAGCATGTCGAGATTGAGCGGCGCGGCACGCGGGCAGGGCACCAGTATAACCTGTTGGGGCATATCGGATCAAACGCCTCGGGTGTGGTGGTGGAACCCTATTTGATCACCCTGACCACCGAGAGCGACACCTTTCCTGCCTTTCAGCATGAGGGGCTGGAACTGCTGTATATGCTGGAGGGCGAGGTGGATTATCGCCACGGCGATCAGGTCTTTGCCCTGAAACCCGGCGACAGCCTGTTCTTTGACGCCGATGCCCCGCATGGCCCCGAGGTGCTGGTGAAGCTGCCCGCGCGCTATCTGTCGGTCATCTGCTATCCGCAGGGGTGATACCACCGAAGGTGCGTGCACCGGGGGCGCGGTCTGCGGGCCTTGCCCAAGGATTGTGCGATCTGTCAGCGGGAAATTTCCCTTAAGGTGAAAATGTTTCTTAGCAGTTGAAGTTTGTCCCGCGGACGGCTAGCCTTTCCTCAAGATGATGAGGAGACGACCCGATGTGTGGAATCGTTGGATTATTCCTGAAAGACCCCAAGCTTGAGTCGCAGTTGGGCGCGATGCTGACCGACATGCTGATCACCATGACCGACCGTGGCCCCGATTCCGCAGGTATCGCCATTTACGGCCGCCCCGAACAGGGCCGCGCCAAGTTGACCCTGCAGTCGGCCGATCCTGTAAATGATTTCAAGGGGCTGGCGGACGATCTTTCAGCCCGCCTCGGCGTGACCCTGACAGCCGAGGTCAAGGATACCCACATCGTGCTGGATGTTCCGATGGCCGCATTGGATGACGCGCGCGCCGCTGTGACTGCGCTGCGCCCCGGCATCAAGGTAATGAGCGCGGGCGAAAGCATCGAGATTTTCAAGGAGGTGGGCCTGCCCCGCGACGTGGCAGCGCGCTTTGACCTGGCCCAGATGTCGGGCACCCATGGCATTGGCCACACCCGTATGGCCACCGAATCTGCTGTGACCACCATGGGCGCGCACCCGTTTTCCACGGGGGCGGACCAGTGCCTTGTGCACAACGGGTCACTTTCCAACCACAATGGCGTGCGGCGTGAGTTGAAGCGTCAAGGCATGACGTTTGAAACCGAGAATGACACCGAAGTCGGTGCGGCCTTCATCAGCCACAAGCTGAAAACCGGCGAGACACTCGGCAATGCGCTTGAGGCGACGCTGACCGATCTGGATGGCTTTTTCACCTTTGTTGTCGGCACCAAGAACGGTTTTGGCGTGGTGCGCGACCCCATCGCCTGCAAGCCTGCCGTCATGGCGGAAACGGATCAGTATGTGGCATTTGGCAGCGAATACCGCGCCTTGGTGAACCTGCCGGGGATCGAAACCGCCCGCGTGTGGGAGCCTGAACCCGCCACCGTCTATTTCTGGGAGCGTTAAGCGAATGCAGACCTTTGACCTTGGCGCCGAGGGGTTGCGCGCGCTCAATTCCGCGCTGCATGGCCTGAAGGGCCAGACCAACATGACCGCGTGGGAGGTAGTCAACCCCAAGGGTGCGCATGCGATTGCCGCCGGAGTTGATGCGCCGGTGGACATCACTGTGCGCGGATCGACCGGGTACTATTGCGCGGGCATGAACAAGCAAGCGACGATCCGTATCAAGGGCAGCGCAGGGCCGGGCGTGGCCGAAAACATGATGTCGGGCACCGTCATCATCGATGGCGACGCCAGCCAATATGCGGGCGCCACAGGGCGGGGTGGCCTCTTGGTTATCAAGGGCAATGCGTCCAGCCGCTGCGGCATTTCGATGAAGGGCATAGATATCGTGGTGCATGGCAACATCGGCCATATGTCGGCCTTCATGGCGCAGTCGGGCAATCTGGTCTGCCTTGGCGATGCGGGCGAGGCGCTTGGCGACAGTTTGTATGAGGCGCGGTTGTTCGTGCGCGGGTCTGTCAAATCGCTGGGTGCCGATTGCGTGGAAAAGGAAATGCGCCCGGAACACATTGCAATCCTTGAGGATTTGCTTTCGCGCGGCGAGGCCGATGCCAAGGCGCGGCCTGAAGAATTCCGCCGCTATGGCAGCGCCCGCACGCTCTATTCGTTCAACATCGACAATGCGTCCTCCTACTGAGGCAGAAGAATGACCGATTTTCCCCGCACCCCGCCCCGCTATTCGGCCACGTTCACCCCTGCGGTGAATGCCGAAATCCGCCGCGCTGCCGCAACCGGCATTTACGATATTCGCGGAGGGGGCACGAAGCGGCACCTGCCGCATTTCGATGACTTGCTGTTCCTTGGTGCCTCGATCAGCCGCTATCCGCTGGAAGGCTACCGCGAGAAATGCGCGACCGATGTCTGGCTGGGCACCCGCTTTGCCAAAAAGCCCATCCATCTGGACATCCCGATCACGATTGCCGGCATGTCGTTCGGCGCGCTGTCCGGCCCCGCGAAAGAAGCCTTGGGGCGGGGGGCCACCGATGCGGGCACCTCGACCACCACAGGCGATGGTGGCATGACCGAAGAAGAGCGTGGGCATTCAAAGACTCTGGTCTATCAATACCTGCCCAGCCGCTATGGCATGAACCCCGACGATCTGCGCCGCGCCGATGCGATTGAGGTTGTGGTGGGGCAGGGCGCGAAACCCGGCGGCGGCGGTATGCTCTTGGGGCAAAAGATTTCCGACCGCGTGGCAAACATGCGCAACCTGCCCAAAGGCATTGACCAGCGGTCAGCCTGCCGCCACCCGGACTGGACTGGGCCAGATGACCTTGAAATCAAGATCATGGAACTGCGCGAGATCACCGATTGGGAAAAGCCGATCTATGTGAAGATCGGCGGCGCGCGGCCCTATTACGACACCGCTTTGGCGGTGAAGGCGGGCGCCGATGTGGTGGTGCTGGACGGTATGCAGGGCGGCACGGCGGCCACGCAGGATGTGTTCATCGAACATGTGGGCATGCCCATTCTGGCCTGCATCCCGCAGGCGGTAAAGGCGCTGCAAGACCTTGGCATGCACCGCAAGGTGCAGCTGATTGTCTCGGGTGGCATTCGCACCGGGGCCGATGTCGCCAAAGCCATGGCACTGGGGGCAGATGCCGTTTCGATCGGCACGGCGGCGCTGATTGCCTTGGGCGATAATGACCCGAAATGGGAAGGCGAATATCAAAAGCTGGGCACCACCGCCGATGCCTATGACGACTGGCACGAAGGCCGCGATCCCGCCGGCATCACCACGCAAGACCCCGAACTTGCGGCCCGGCTGGACCCGGTCTTGGGTGGGCGGCGGCTGAAGAACTACCTCAAGGTGATGACGCTGGAGGCCCAGACCATCGCACGGGCCTGCGGCAAGAACCATCTGCACAACCTTGAACCCGAAGACCTGTGCGCGCTGACCATCGAAGCGGCGGCCATGGCGGGCGTGCCGCTGGCGGGAACAAACTGGATTCCGGGCCGTAACGGCGGCTTTTGACACAACAAAGAACCGACAGGGGACACTGACATGGTGAAGGATCTTGCCAAATGGGCCAAGGAAAAGGGGGTCAGGTACTTCATGATCTCCTACACCGATCTGTTCGGTGGCCAGCGTGCGAAACTGGTGCCCGCGCAGGCGATCAACGAGATGGCCGAAGATGGCGCGGGGTTTGCCGGGTTTGCCACATGGCTTGACCTGACGCCCGCCCACCCCGACCTGATGGCGGTGCCAGACCCGTCCTCGGCCATCCAACTTCCGTGGAAAAAGGACGTGGCTTGGGTGGCGGCCCGTGCCACGATGGAAGGCGCGCTGGTCGCGCAGGCCCCGCGCAATGTGCTGGAAAAGCTGATTGCTGATGCCGCGAAAGACGGGTTGCGGGTGAAAACCGGGGTCGAGCCCGAGTTCTTTATCCTGTCGGCCGACGGCACCACCGTTTCAGACCCCTTCGATCTGGCGGAAAAGCCCTGCTATGACCAACAGGCGCTGATGCGGCGCTATGATGTGATCAGTGAAATCTGCGATCACATGCTGGAACTTGGGTGGGAGCCGTATCAGAACGACCACGAGGATGCGATTGGCCAGTTCGAGATGAACTGGAAGTATGACGACGCCTTGCAAACCGCGGACAAGCACAGCTTTTTCAAGTTCATGGTCAAATCGATCAGCGAAAAGCACGGCTTTCGCGCGACCTTCATGCCCAAGCCCTTCAAGGGGCTGACAGGGTCGGGCTGCCACGCGCATATCTCGGTCTGGTCGCTGGACGGACAGACCAATGCCTTTGCCGACAAGACCAAGGAGTTGAGCCTGTCTGATCAGGGCCGCACCTTCCTTGGCGGCATCATGAAACATGCCAGTGCACTTGCGGCGATCTGCAACCCCACTGTGAACAGCTACAAGCGGATCAACGCGCCGCGCACGTCATCAGGTGCGACATGGGCGCCCAACACGGTGACGTGGACCGGGAACAACCGCACCCATATGGTGCGCGTGCCGGGGCCCGGACGGTTTGAGTTGCGCCTGCCGGATGGCGCGGCCAACCCATATCTTCTGCAGGCGGTCATCATCGCAGCGGGTCTGGACGGCGTGCGCACCAAGGCCGATCCGGGCAAGCGCAGCGACATTGACATGTATCAGATGGGCCATACGGTCAAGACAGGGCCGAAACTGCCGCTGAACCTGCTGGATGCCTTGCGCGAATATGACAAGGACAAGACCTTGAAGTCGATGATGGGCGAAGAATTCTCGACCGCCTATCTGAAGCTGAAACAGCAGGAATGGAACAGCTATGCCGCCCATTTCTCACGCTGGGAAACTGAAACCACGCTGGACGTCTGATCCGCTGAGGTAGCCATGCCAGACCTGCCGCCGCTGCGTCTTGGGTTCCTGATGTTTCCGGGCTTTCCCATGGCCTGCCTGACATCGGCGATCGAACCCTTGCGCGCGGCGAATGAAATCGCCGGAACGCAAGAGTTTACCTGGACCTTGGTTGCCGAAACCCGCGCGCCCGTGCGGTCCTCGGCCGAGGTGCGGTTCGAGCCGGATGTCACGCTGGCCGATTGCGGAGCGATGGATCAGCTTTACCTATTGTCGCCACCAACGGGCCAGTTTGCCGACCCGCGGCGCGGCCCCGCGCGCCTGCGGTGGCTGGACAGCCGGGGCGTGGTGCTGGGGGCGTTTTCGGGCGGCATCTTCCCGCTGGCCCGCGCAGGCGTGATGCAGGGGCACGATTGTTCCGTGCATTGGTGCTATGACGCTGCGTTCAAGGCCGAATTTCCGCTGGTTCCGGCCCGCAATGCCGTGATCCTGCGCGAAAGGCGGCGTATCACGGTGTCTGGTGCGGCGGCGGTGTTTGACCTGATGCTGAAGCTGATCGAGGAACGCCTTGGCCGCGATTGCATGACCGAAGTAGCCTGCTGGTTCCAGCATCCGTTCGTACGTGACGAAGATGCCTTGCAAAAGGTCCCCGTGGCGCAGGGCACCGGCACGCAAGATGCGCTGCCAACCGCGATCCGCGAGGCCATTCGTTTGTTTGACAGCCATATCGAAGATCCGTTGCGCATTCCCGATGTGGCGGCGGCGGTGCAGATGTCGGAGCGCCATTTCGAGCGGCAGTTCAAGCGTGAAACCGGGCAAAGCCCCTTGCGATATTACCGGCTGCTTCGGCTGTCAAAGGCGCGGCAGCGGGTGCTTTACTCCGATGAATCGCTGACCGAAATCGCGGCCTCCATCGGTTATGCCCGTGCCGCCCCAATGGCGCGCCACTATGCCGAATGCTTTGGGGCAAGCCCGATGGCGGAACGGCGGCATGCCAAAGCCCCGCGCGGACTGGGTGCCCTAGCCGACTGAGGTCAGCACGCCATCGGGCGCAAACGCCACCAAGGCACCGCGCGCGCCGATCACGCGGACGGCAACCGCTGCCCCATGCGACATAGCTTGCTCAACCGTAGCGCCGGCCAGTTCCGCCGCCAAAAACCCCGCGTTGAAGCTGTCGCCTGCGGCGGTGGTGTCAACGATCTGGCGCGCGGGCGGGGGCTGATAGGTCCACCGCTGGCCCCCCCGGCCCGCCAGAACCTCTGCCGCCCCGTTCTTGACCACCACCATGCCTGCGCCCAAGGCCAGATAGCGCTGTACCGTGGCTTCGGGCGTGGCATCGGCGCAATGCAGCGCCTCTTCGTCGAAGGATGGCAGCACGATATCGGCCAGTGCTGCCCCCTTGGCGATGGTCTGGCGCATCGACACAGCATCGGGCCAAAGGGCGGGGCGCATATTGGGGTCAAAGGCGATACGGGTGCCTTGCGCCTTGGCCGCATTCAGCGCCGCAAACAGGCGATCGCGGTCGCCCGGTGACAAAATCGCAAGCGTGATGCCAGACAGATAGGCCAGTTGCACGCCTTGCAGCGCCCGCGCCAGCCGCCCGTCATCCGCCGCGAGTTGTCGCGCCGCCGATGCGTTGCGCCAATAGGAAAAGCTGCGCTCGGCCCCGTTCAGATGAATCATGTAAAGCCCGACGCCCAAGCCCGGCAAACGGGCCACTTGGGCCGTGCCAATGCCCTGATCGGCCATGAAGGCGAGCATCCGGTCAGAAGTGGCGTCTTGGCCCACTGCCGACAAATAGCCCGCGTCATATGCGGGCGGCAGCAGACGCCGCAGATACCACGCGGTGTTGAAGGTGTCGCCCGCAAAGCCCATGGCAAACAGGCCATCCCCCGCCGGGGCCAGTTCCACCATGCATTCGCCGATGCAAAGGATCGTGCCGCTCACGATTCATCCGCGAAATAGGGGGCGTGTTCGGCCCGTATCCGCACGATCTGGTCAAGGATGCGGCTAAGGTGTTGGCGCACGTTTTCGGCGGCAAGATCAGCGTCGCGCGCCCGAAAGGCCGTCAGGATCGCACGGTGTTCGCCATAGGCCTTTTCCGAGGCAAAGGACAGCGACAGCATGCGCACCCGGTCCATGTGGCTTTTGTTTTCGCGGATCAAATCCCAGGCAAAGCCATTGCCGGTGCGTTCACAGATTTCACGGTGAAACTGGTCGTCAAGCGCATGGAACCCTTCGGCATTGCGCGTGGTCACCATGACCGACTGACGCTCCAGCACCGCATCCAGTGCCGCAATATCATCATCGGTCAGTTTGGCGCAGGCGATGCGGGCAATCTCGACCTCCAGCGCCATCCGGATAAACCGCGCTTGCATGACGGCGCGTTCCGATATGGCGGATACCGTGGTGGCCCGCTGCGGGCGGATGGTCAGAAAGCCAAGTTTGGACAGGCGGTAAAAGGCATCGCGCACGGGCTGGCGCGACACGCCAAGGGCGCGGGCCACATCCGCCTCGGACATGCGGGTGCCGGGGGGCAGGTCCAGTTTCAGGATCTGCCGATGCAACTCATCAAACACCGAGTCTGCCACCGAAGGGCGCGCGATGGGTTCCAGCAATCCAAGGCCGGACTGAAGCGTCATGTTGGTTGTCCTTTTGACTGTGGTCAGCATAGTCGGGCGTCTTTCGATCTTCAACTAGAATATTAGTTGACCAGCATATCAGAATTGGGGCAGTGTCGAGTGAACGGCACAATCGCGGGGAGGGCGGCGTGTGACGATTCTCAACCCAGACAGGTTGTTTCCAGCAGGCCCCGGTACACGGGATCTGGCCCGTGCGCTTTATGCCGGGGTGCGCGACCTTCCGATTGTCAGCCCGCATGGCCATACTGATCCGCGCTGGTTTGCCACCGATGCGGCCTTTCCCGACCCGGCCGCACTGTTCGTGACGCCGGATCATTATGTGTTCCGGATGTTGTGTTCGCAGGGGCTGTCGCTGGCATCTTTGGGTGTGCCGCGTGTGGATGGTGGCCCGGTCGAAAACGACCCTCGCGCCATCTGGCGGTTGTTTGCCGAACATTTCCACTTGTTCCGGGGCACGCCGTCGCGGCTGTGGCTGGACCATGCCTTTTCAGAAGTCTTTGGCCTGACCGAGCGGCTGAGCGCGGGAAATGCCGATGCCGTCTATGACCACATCGCCGATTGTCTGGCCCAACCGGCGTTCCGCCCCCGCGCGCTGTTCAAGCGGTTCAACATCGAGGTGATCGCCACCACCGAAAGCCCGCTGGATGACTTGCAGTGGCACCGGATGATTGCCGAGTCTGGCTGGGATGGCCGCGTGATCACCGCTTACAGGCCCGATCCGGTGGTTGATCCGGAGTTTGAGGGGTTTGCCAGCAATCTGGAGGTGTTCGGTGCGCTGACGGGCTGTGATACCGCCACATGGGCGGGGTATCTGGAGGCGCACCGCCACCGCCGCGCCTATTTCCGGCAGTTCGGGGCCACCTCGACCGACCATGGCCACCCGACTGCGCGGACCGAAAATCTTGATCCTGGTGCTGCGGCCAGCCTCTATGCCCGCATCCGTTCGGGCCGCTTCAGCGCCGATGAGGCCGAGGCGTTTCGCGGCCAGATGCTGACCGAAATGGCGCGGATGAGCCTTGAGGACGGCATGGTGATGCAGATTCACCCCGGATCATTCCGGAACCATTCGCCGGCCGTCATGGCTGCACATGGTCGCGACAAGGGCTTCGATATTCCCACGCGCACCGATTATGTCCATGCGTTGCGCCCCTTGCTGGAGGCGGTGGGGATGGACCCGCGCCTGACCGTGATCCTGTTCACTCTGGACGAGTCCGCCTATGCCCGCGAACTGGCGCCCTTGGCCGGGGCTTACCCTGCGCTGAAACTAGGGCCCGCGTGGTGGTTTCACGACAGCCCCGAGGGCATGCAGCGCTATCGCGAAATGACCACCGAAACGGCGGGGTTCTACAACACCGTCGGCTTCAATGATGACACCCGCGCCTATCTGTCGATCCCGGCCCGCCATGACGTGTCGCGGCGCGTGGATTGCGCGTTTCTGGCGGGTCTGGTCGCCACAGGACGGCTGGATCACGACGAAGCGCACGAGGTGGCCCACGACCTTGCCTACCGGCTGGCCAAAACGGCCTACCGGCTTTGAAAGAAAACCATAAGGGAGGACGACCAATGACTTATATGAAAACCCTGTCGGCAGCACTGTTGGCCAGTGTTGCCTTTGCCGGTGCGGCGGCTGCCGAGTGTGAGGTGACCTTGCGGTCATCCGACACGCATCCTGATGGCTATCCAACGGTCGAGGCCGTCAAGCAGATGGGCGCGATGGTCAAAGAACGCTCTGGCGGGCGCATCTGCATCGAGGTGCTCCATTCCGCCCAGTTGGGCGAGGAAAAGGACACGATCGAACAGACCAAGTTCGGCGTGATTGACATGAACCGCGTGTCGATGGGGCCGTTCAACAGCACCGTCGAAGAGACCAAGGTTGTGTCGCTGCCGTTCATCTTCCGCGGCACCGACCACATGCACCGCGTGATGGATGGCCCGATTGGCGAAGAAATCCTTGCGGCCTTTGAACCGCACGGCTTTATCGGACTGGCCTATTTCGACGGCGGGTCGCGCAGCTTTTACAACTCGAAAAAGCCGATCACCTCGGTGGCCGATCTGGCGGGTATGAAGGTGCGCGTCATGCAGTCTGACGTGTTCGTCGACATGATGTCAGCCCTTGGCGCGAATGCCACGCCGATGCCTTATGGCGAGGTCTATTCCGCGCTGCAGACGGGCGTGATCGACGGGGCCGAGAACAACTGGCCCTCTTTCGAAAGTTCGGGCCACTTTGAGGTGGCGGGGTATTACACGCTGAACGAACACCTGATCGTGCCCGAAGCGCTGGTGATGTCCAAGGTCAGCTGGGACAAGCTGACCCCGGAAGATCAGGCGCTGATCCGTCAAGCCGCCAAGGATGTGACGCCGATCAACCGCGAGCTTTGGGCTGCGCGTGAAAAGGTGTCGGAAGAAAAGGTCCGCGCCGCCGGAGTGCAGATCATCGACAGCATCGACAAGACCCCCTTCATCGAGGCGATGGTGCCTGTCTATGAAAAGCACGCCAACACGCCAAAGCTGAAAGACCTCGTCACCCGCATTCAGGCGACCGAATGATCTGACGTATCGCCGGGGGGCTGGCAACAGTTCCCCCGGCATCTTGCAGGAGGCTTGGTTTGCAAGACATTCTTTCCCCCGTCGCGCGCGGTCTTGGCGCGTTGTCCACCCTTGCCTTGTGGCTGGCCGGCTTTGCCCTGATTGCCATGACGCTGATCGTGGGCGCACAGGTGATCTTTCGCTATGCGCTCAACTCCTCATTGGTCTGGAGCGAGCCGATCTCGGTGCTGCTGATGGGCTGGTTCATCTTTCTGGGCAGCGCGGTTGGCACGCGCGAAGGGTTCCATATGAGCTTTGATTTGCTGACCCATATGATGTCGCCCCCTCTGCGGCGGATGATGGAAAACCTGTCGGATCTTGTGGTGCTGCTTTTTGGCGCGGCCATGGCCTATTACAGCCTGCAACTGTGCGTGGCGGCATGGGGGTCAAAGATACCCGCCGTCGGGCTGCCGGATGGTGCAGGTTTTATCCCGGTGATCCTTGGCGGCGTGATGGTCGCGCTGTTTTCGCTGGAACGTCTGGCGCGGCGGGCAGCAGGCCTGCCGAATGCCAGCACATCCGCCACACAACACGCCGTCAGCGAGGTTTAAGACCATGGAATTGTGGGTTTTGTTCGGATCGTTCACGGTTCTGCTGCTGATTGGCACGCCGGTGGCCTATTGTTTGGGTGCGGCATCGCTCTTGACGGTGGTGTTTATGGAACTGCCGCCCGTTGTGGTGTTCCAGCGCATGAATTCCGGCGTCAGCGTGTTTTCCCTGATGGCCATTCCGCTGTTCATCTTTGCGGGTGACCTGATGGTGCGTGGCGGCATCGCCACCCGCATCGTGGCCTTTGCGGGCTCCCTGATCGGGCATGTCCGCGGCGGTCTGGGGCAGGTGAATATCGCGGCCTCTACCTTGTTCGGCGGCATTTCCGGGTCGGCGGTTGCCGAAGCCGCTGCTGTGGGGGGGCTGATGATCCCGCAAATGAAGGCGCGCGGCTATGATGCCGATTATGCGGTGAACGTCACCGCCATGGCATCGCTGATCGCCATTCTGGTGCCGCCGTCGCACAACATGATCATCTACTCGATCTCGGCTGGCGGCTCGATCTCGATTGCCGATCTGTTTACGGCCGGGATCATTCCAGGGTTGCTCTTGGCCGGAGCGCTGATGGTCGCGGCCTATATCGTGGCCCGTCAGCGCGGCTATCCGACCGAGGCTTTTCCGGGCTGGTCGGTCGTGGCCCATCTGGCGGCGGTGGCGGTGCCGGGGCTGCTCCTGATCGCCATCATTTTCGGCGGGGTGCGGTCCGGCATCTTTACGGCCACGGAAAGCTCTTGTGTGGCAGTGCTTTACGCGGCGATCATCACCTATTTTGTGTATCGTGAGCTGGATTGGAAAAGCTTTCTGGAAGCCACCGCCAATGCGGTGCGGACCACAGCGATGGTGCTGCTGATCATCGGCACGGCCAGCGCGTTTTCGTGGCTGATGGCCTATCATCAGGTGCCGGCGGCCCTGATCGCGGCGATGAAGGAGATTTCCGACAACCCCATCGTGATCCTGATGATGATCAACCTGATCCTGCTGATCCTTGGCACCTTCATGGACATGGGTCCGACGATCATCATCACAACGCCGATTTTCCTGCCGATTGCCCAAGCTTATGGCATCGACCCCGTGCAGTTCGGCATCATCATGATCCTGAATTGCGGCATCGGGCTGAACACGCCCCCCGTCGGCGCGGTGCAGTTCGTGACCTGCGCGGTTGGCAAGATCAGCGTGGGCGAGTCGATGAAGACGATCTGGCCGTTCTATGGCGCGGGGTTCGCAGTGCTGATGCTGGTCACCTATGTGCCCGCCGTCTCGCTGTGGCTGCCGTCGGTGTTCCGGTGAGCGCATGACATTTCCCATCGTTGCCACCGGCCCCGGCGTGACCCGGCAGGTTCTGTCCGAACGTCCCGAACTGATGGTTGTCGCCTTTTGCTTTGAGCAGGGGGGCGAAGGCGCTCTGCACCACCACCCGCATGTGCAAGCAACCTATGTCCAGTCCGGGCGGTTCCGCTTTGCCTTGGGCGATGCGGTACGCGACGTGGGGCCGGGCGACAGTTTTGTGATTCCCTCGATGCTGCCCCATGGCTGCATCTGTCTTGAGGCGGGGGTGTTGATCGACAGTTTCACCCCGCGTCGCGATGATTTTCTGTGAAAGGCTGCCCCGATGCTGTTTGTTGAAACCCGCCATGCCCACCCCCCCGCTGCCATAAGGTCGATGGATACCAAAGCCTTGCGCGCAGCATTTCATGTGGGCGGCCTGTTCCGCCCGGGCGAGGTGCGGCTGTGCTACACCCATTATGACCGCATGATCGTGGGGGGCGCGGTGCCTGATGGCGGCACGCTGGTGCTGGATCATGTGGCCGAATGCGGGACGGCCAGCATTCTGGACCGACGCGAAATGGCGGTGGTCAATATCGGCGGGGCCGGAACCGTGACGGCGGGGCAAAGCTTTGCGATGGGGCCGGGCGATGTGCTCTATCTGCCGATGGGGTCCGGCCCAGTCAGTTTTGCAGGCGAGGGTCGGTTTTACATTCTGTCGGCCCCGGCCCATGCCGTGCATCCGGCCCGTCTGATTACCCCGGAACAGGCCAAAAGCTTTCGCATCGGCAGCGCCGAGACCGCCAATGACCGCACAATCCACCAATTCGTGCATCCTGATGTGATGCCGTCTTGCCAACTGGTCGTCGGCTACACCCGGTTCCATGGCGGCTCGGTCTGGAACACCATGCCCGCCCATCTGCATGATCGGCGGATGGAGGCCTATCTTTACTTTGACATGCCCGAGGACCGCCGCGTGTTTCACATGATGGGTGAGCCAGACGAAACGCGCCATCTGGTGATGGCCAACGAAGAGGCCGTGTTGTCGCCGCCATGGTCCATCCATTGCGGGGCGGGGACGGGGTCTTATGCCTTTGTCTGGGCCATGGCTGGCGACAATGTCGATTACCGCGATGTCGAGATGGTGCCGATGGGGGCGCTGCGGTGAACGACCCGTTTTCGCTTGCGGGCCGGACGGCGCTTGTGACCGGGGCCAACAGTGGCATTGGGCAGGCCATTGCCTTGGCCATGGGGCGGGCGGGCGCGCGGGTGATCTGTGCCGCGCGCTCTGACCCGACCGAGACTCTGGCAGGTTTGCAGGGTGGCCAATGGCTGCCGCTGGACTTGTCCGACCCGATGGCGGCGCAGGGGGTATTCGCGGATGAGTCCGTGGATATACTGGTCAACAACGCCGGAACCATCCGCCGCGCCGATGCGGTGGATTTCACCGAAAAAGACTGGGATGATGTGATGGACCTGAACCTGAAGGCGGCGTTCTTTACGGCGCAGGCTTTTGCGCGGGCCATCTTTGACCGTCAGGGGCAGGGCGCGGTGGTCAACATCGCCTCACTTCTGGCGTTTCAGGGGGGCATTCGCGTGCCAAGCTATACCGCTGCCAAGCATGGGCTGGCCGGGATCACCAGACTTTTGGCCAACGAATGGGCGGGGCGCGGCATCAACGTGAACGCCATTGCCCCGGGCTATATCGAGACTGCCAACACCGCAGACCTGCGCGCAGACACTGAGCGGTCGCGCCAGATCCAGGATCGCATTCCCGCCGGTCGCTGGGGCAAAGCAGGCGATATCGGCACGGCGGCGGTTTTCCTTGCCTCGCCCGCCGCAGGCTATATTCACGGGGCGATTTTGCCCGTTGATGGAGGCTGGCTTGCCCGTTGAACGACTGACACGCGGGCCGGGGGCTGTGCCCCGCATCGGCATCGTGCATCTGGGGCTGGGGGCGTTTTTTCGGGCCCATGGCGCGATCTATATCGCCGAGGCCATGGCCGCGTCGGGCGGTGACTGGGGGATCGTCGGCGTCAGCCTGCAAAGCCCGTCGGTGCGCGATGCGCTTGCGCCGCAAGGGGGCTGCTACACCGCACTGGAACAGGGGCCGGATGGCCCGGTGGCGCGGGTGGTTGATAGTGTGCAGCGGGTGATGGTCGCGCCCGAAGACCCAGGCGCCGTGCTGCGGCTGATGGCAGACCCCGCAATCCGCATCGTCAGCCTGACCGTCACGGAAAAGGGCTATTGCCACGAACCGGCGACGGGGCGGCTGAACCTGAACCACCCTGACATCCTGCATGATCTGGCCCATCCGCTGCCACGGTCTGCCATTGGGTTTGTCGTGCGGGCCATGCAGCAGCGGCGCGCGCGGGGCCTGTCGCCCTTTACGGTGCTGACCTGTGACAACCTTCCCCACAACGGGGCCTTGGTGGCCGGGCTGGTGACCGATCTGGCCCGTCGCGTCGACCCGGCTTTGGGGGACTGGATCGAAACCAACGCCCGCTTTCCCGCCACCATGGTGGACCGCATCGTGCCCGCAACCAAGCCCGAGGATATCGCGCAGGTCATCGCTCTGACTGGCCGTAATGATGCGGCGCCCGTGGTGCATGAACCGTTCCGGCAATGGGTGATCGAGGATGATTTCGTGGGTGGCGTCCGGCCCGACCTGGGCGCCGTTGGCGTGCAGATGGTGGCGGACGTGGCGCCCTATGAGTTGATGAAGCTGCGTATGCTGAACGGGGTGCATTCATCGCTGGCCTATCTGGGCTATCTGGCGGGGCATGAAACGATTGCCGATTGCATGGCCGACCCGGTGCTGGCGCGCTTTGCCCGCGGCCTTTGGCAGGACGAGATTATTCCCGCGCTGACTCCGCCGCGCGGCGTTGATCTGGCGGCCTATGCCGCCGCGTTGGAGGCGCGCTTTGCCAACCCCGCCATCCGCCACCGCACATGGCAGATTGCCATGGATGGCAGCCAGAAACTGCCGCAACGCATCTTGGGAACGCTTGCCACCAACCTTGCCACGGGGCGCGCGGTGCCGCGCCTCAGCCTCGCCGTGGCAGCGTGGATGACCTATGTCGGCGGGGTGGATCTGCGCGGTCAGCCGATTGATGTGCGCGACCCGCTGGAGGCGCGCTTGCGTGCCCTGAGCGATGCGGCCCCCAATCCGGCCGCGCGGGTGGCGGCCTTGCTGGCGGTGACCGAGGTGTTTCCTGCCGACCTTGCACAGGCCTTGCGTCCGGGCGTGACGCAGGCGATGGAGCGTTTGGTGGCACAGGGTGCCCGCGCTGCGATGGAGACGGTGGAATGATCGAAAGCTGGCGCTGGTTTGGCGACCATGACCGCATCACCTTGCCCGAAATCGCGCAGACCGGTGCGCGCGGCATCGTGACCGCGTTGCATGACATTCCCTATGGTGTGGTCTGGCCGCGCCAGGCGATTGCCGCACGCCGGGCGCAGATCATGGCGGCGGGCTTTGACTGGGTTGTGGTGGAAAGCCTGCCGATCCATGAGGCGATCAAGCGGGGCGAGGGCGATCTGGCCCCGCTGTTCAGCGCCTATCGACAGTCGATGGCCAATCTGGCGGCTGAGGGCATTCGCACCATCTGCTACAACTTCATGCCGCTTCTGGATTGGACGCGCACTGATCTGGCCGCGCCCGTGGCACGTGGTGGCACCTGCCTGCGGTTTTCGGCACCCCGGATGGCGGCGTTCGAGATTCACATGCTGGGCCGGCGCGAGGCCGAGGCTGATTATCCGCCCGAGGCCCTTGCCGCAGCGGCAGCATGGTTCCAGCAAGCAACGGAAGCCGATCGGCAGGCCCTGCTGCATGCCATCATGTCCGGCCTGCCGGGCGCCTTTGACCGTTATGATCTGGCGGGGTTGCGCAAGGGTCTGGCCGGCTATGCCGGGATCGATGCCGCCACGCTGCGGCAAAACTACAAGCGGTTTCTGGATGAGGTGGTGCCCGCCGCCGCGGATCTGGGCATGGCACTCTGCGTGCACCCCGACGATCCGCCGCGTGATATTCTGGGCCTGCCGCGCATCGTGTCGGATGCCGATGACATCGCATGGATCATGGCTGCCGCCGACAGCCCTGCCAATGGCCTGACGCTGTGCTCGGGTTCGCTGGGGGCCAATCCGGCCAATGACGTACCCGCGATTGCCGCCCGTTTTGCCGACCGCATCGCCTTTGCCCATCTGCGCAATGTCCGCAAAGAGGCTGACGGGTCGTTCGAGGAAGCCGCGCATCTGGAAGGCGACACCGACATGGTCGCCCTGATCGAGGTGCTGTTGGGCGAAGACGCGCGCCGCGTGCTGCAGGGCCGCCCGCCGATTCCGTTCCGGCCCGACCACGGGCATGAATTGCTGGATGATCTGGGGCGCGGCACCCACCCCGGCTATCCGCTGATCGGCCGCCTGCGCGGTCTGGCGGAATTGCGCGGCGTGATCGCGGGATTGGCGCACCGCCGATAATGGCCCCGGCAGCCCGATGAAACGGGCAGGGGAGGTATCGGGCCCATTGTGGTGGCTGGCCATGACCTGCTTCGAATTCGAACGGGTCAGGCAACCCCCTGAGTCCGGCGCGCATGTGTTCTTTTCGGCACCAAGGCCCTCCGGCGCGATGGGTATTGTTTGACTCAGGGCACGACCCGGTTGAACGATCAGGCGGTGGTTGATCCGGTGCGCGACATTCGGGATCGTGCAGGTGTGTTTGGTCAATCCATGCGTACGAAGTGGGCTGCATGTTGTTCGATTGGTTGCGACCAGACGGTTTCGCCACTGCGCTGAACGCGTTCGGCCTTGGCCGGTGCTCATGGAGCGGCGAGACGATGTGCGTGGGTCTTGCCCCGGACCCGGATGGCAAGCGCCTTCCGCTGGACAGCATTCCTGCCAAACCCCGCAGAATCGGCTTTTTCGACGCGCCCTTGCAGGCTGACCTCATCCGCGCCTTTTTGAACGGCCCCCGCGCACGATGGTTGGAGTATCTGTTCATCGGCACTTCACATGACTATGCCGCAAAGCGCCCGGCAGGGTATGACATGACCGCCCCGGTCGCGGCGCTGAAGGGGGCAAGCCTTCCCGCGCTCAAGGGGCTGTCCTTGGGCGATATGGAGTGCCTGTTTAACGGCCACAGGATGTTTGGCACCTTGGGCGATATCACCTATGTTTTCGACGCAGCCCCGGCCCTGACCCGATTGTGGCTGCAAGGGCATTTCCGGCTGCCCGCGCCGGTCCGTCATTCCCGCCTCGAAGAGCTTTGCGTCGAGGTGGATGACATCGGCATCACGGATGGGCCGCTGAATCAGGTGACGGTTTCAAGCCTGTTGTCATCGACGTTTCCAAACCTGGCGACCTGCGATCTGGACCTTGAGGTCGCGGATGAGGATGCGCTGTACACACTTCCCGCCGCGTTTCTGACCAAAGCCGCATTCCCGGCGCTGCGTGTCCTGCATGTCAATGCCTTGACGCCGCCATCAGGGGCCGACCTTGCCGCATGGAAAGGGCTACGCGGCCTTAGATAGCCGACCGATCCTTCTGCACAAACTGCGGAATGGGAAACGGCAAAAGCGATTTGGTAGGCCCGGAGGGACTCGAACCCCCAACCAAGGCGTTATGAGCGCCCTGCTCTAACCATTGAGCTACAGGCCCAGAGTGGGCGTTCCCTGCCATATCTGGCTGGAACGGTCAACCTTTGCAGCGCGGGGGCGTGGGGTTTTGCCTGTTGTCGGGTTTGCAAAAATCGCTTCTGGTAGACCTTGCCGAGTTGGATTATTCGGGGCGCGAAATGGGTGAAGCGCAGGAGTCACAGATGACGGGCCACAACGGGCTGACCTATGCCGATGCGGGCGTGGATATCGACGCGGGCAATGCGCTGGTCGAACGGATCAAGCCGGCGGCCAAGAGGACCAACCGCACCGGCACGATGGGTGGCTTGGGTGGCTTTGGCGCGCTGTTCGACCTGAAGGCTGCGGGCTACAGCGACCCCATCCTTGTAGCCGCCACTGACGGCGTGGGCACCAAGTTGCGCATCGCCATCGACACCGGCAATGTGGATACGATCGGGATCGACCTTGTCGCCATGTGCGTCAATGACCTTGTCTGCCAAGGGGCAGAGCCGTTGTTCTTTCTGGACTATTTCGCCACTGGCAAGTTGGAGGTGGAGCAGGCCACGCGCATCGTGACCGGCATCGCCGAAGGCTGCGTGCAGTCGGGCTGCGCGCTGGTGGGCGGCGAGACGGCGGAAATGCCGGGGATGTACCATGGCGGCGACTTTGACCTTGCCGGTTTTGCCGTGGGGGCGATGGAGCGGGGAAGTGACCTGCCCAAGGGTGTGGCCGAGGGCGATGTGCTGCTGGGCCTTGCGTCGAATGGCGTGCATTCCAACGGCTATTCCTTTGTCCGCAAGGTGGTGGAACTGTCCGGCCTTGGCTGGGATGCGCCATGCCCCTTTGGCGAGGGCAGCCTTGGCGCGGCGCTGCTGGCCCCGACACGGCTGTATGTCAAGCAGGCCCTTGCCGCCATCCGTGCGGGCGGCGTGCATGGTCTGGCGCATATCACCGGCGGCGGGCTGACGGAAAATCCGCCGCGTGTGCTGCCCGAAGGGCTGGCCTGCGAGATTGACCTTGGCGCGTGGACCTTGCCTCCGGTGTTCCGCTGGCTGGCGACGACGGCCAACATGTCGGAACCCGAATTGCTCAAGACCTTCAACTGCGGCATCGGGCTGATCCTTGTGGTAGCACCCGACCGCGCCGATGCGCTGACCGCACTGCTTGTCGAGGCGGGCGAAACGGTGTCGCGCCTTGGCCAGATCGTGCCGGGCGAGTGCGTGATCTACACAGGCCGCCTTCTGTGACACGCGTCGCCATCCTGATTTCGGGGGGTGGCTCCAACATGCTGGCCTTGGTGCGCGACATGCTGTCGGGCGACCATCCGGCGCGGCCCGTTCTGGTGGCGGCGAACGACCCTGCTGCAACGGGCCTTGCACGGGCGGCCCAGATGGGGGTGCCGGTGGCGGCGGTAGATCACCGCGCCTATGGCCGCGATCGCGCCGCGTTCGAGGCAGCGCTGATCCAGCCGATCCTTGCGGCAAAGCCTGATATTCTGTGCCTTGCAGGCTTCATGCGCGTGCTGACGCCTGATTTCGTGCGCCAGTTCGAAGGGCGGATGCTGAACATCCACCCATCATTGCTGCCCAAGTATCCGGGCCTGCACACCCACCAGCGGGCGCTGGATGCGGGCGATGCTGAGGCGGGCTGCTCGGTGCATGAGGTCACGGCAGAGTTGGATGCTGGCCCCTTGCTGGGGCAGGCGCGAGTGCCCGTCTTGCCGTGTGACACCGCCGACACGCTGGCCGCTCGGGTTCTGGTGCAGGAGCACCGTCTCTATCCGGCCGTGCTGCGCCGCTATGCCGTGGGTGACCGGCGTATGGTCAACCTGCCCCCGGCCCCGACGGGCGTGTCAGGATAAAGGTCAGGGCGCCAGCCATCGCTGCACCCTGAAAAACCAGCACCAAGACCGGCGCCCCGGCCACAAGACTGACCAGAAACACCCCGCCCATGGCGAGTGCTGCCATCCGTTTGGCGCGCGGGGCAATGGCACCATGGCCCTGCCAGTTGCGGATGGGCGGGCCAAAAGTCGGATGGTTGTGCAGCCAATGGTGCAGGCGCGGCGAGGATTTGGCAAAGCAGGCCGCGGCCAGCAGCATGAAGGGTGTCGTGGGCAGCACCGGAAGGATGACCCCTGCAAGGCCCAGCAGAACCGCGCCCCAGCCAAGGGCCATCCAGACGAAACGCATCGGGGCCATCGCGGCAGGGGGCGTATCGGTGGGCATGACGGCGGTCTCCGGCCGGGGTCGTCCGGCGGCGTTATCGGGGATATAGCCTGCAAGCCCCGTGCCGCAAGGAACACCCACACCAATGCCTGACCAACGCCAGACAAGGCCATGCCTTTGCACAGGTCTTTTCAAGGCCGCAATTGCCGTATATGCCGAAAAGATTGCTGCGGGATGCCCCCGCGACGCCGAAAGGACGGCTGATGCGAACGATCACGACAACCGAAGACCTCGCCGCCTTTTGTGACGCCGCCAAGGCCGCCCCTTATGTGACCATCGATACCGAGTTTCTGCGCGAGCGGACCTATTGGTCCAAGCTGTGCCTGATCCAGATGGCGCTGCCGGGCAAAAACGGCGACGCTGTTCTGGTGGACCCCATCGAGGGCGAGGCCATGAGCATGGAACCGCTCTATGACCTGTTCCGCCACGAGGCGACGGTCAAGGTGTTTCATGCCGCGCGGCAGGATCTTGAGATATTCTTCGTCGAAGGCAACGTCTTTCCCAAACCCCTGTTCGACACGCAGATTGCCGCCATGGTCTGCGGTTTTGGCGAACAGGTCGGGTATGAGACGCTGGTGCGCAAGATCGCAAAGGAAAATCTGGACAAGACCAGCCGCTTTACCGATTGGTCACGCCGCCCGCTGAGCACCGCGCAAAAGGAATATGCCATTGCCGATGTCACCCATCTGCGGGTGATCTATGAATGGCTGGCCGCGCAGTTGCAAAAGAATGGCCGCGCCCGCTGGGTCGAGGAAGAGTTGAACATCCTGATCGACCCCGCCACCTATACCACCACACCGGATGAGGCATGGCTGCGGATCAAGACCCGCACGACATCGGGGCGGTTTCTGGCCGTGGTCAAGGAATTGGCCCGGTTTCGCGAAGATTACGCACAGCGCAACAATGTGCCGCGCGCGCGGGTGATGAAGGACGATGCGCTGCTGGAATTGGCTTCGACCCGTCCGCAGACGATGGAGGAACTGGGCCGTTCACGCCTGCTGCAGCGCGAAGGCCGCAAGACCGAAATCGCAGAAGGCATCCTTGCCGCCGTGAAGGCTGGCCTTGAGATGCGATCCGAGGATATGCCGCGCGTCGATTCTGACAAGGAACAGATGCAGGTCAACCCGGCTTTGGCCGACCTCTTGCGCGTGCTGCTGAAGGCCAAGTCCGAAAGTCTTGGGGTGGCCCCGCGGCTGATCGCCTCATCGGCGGAACTGGATTCGATTGCCGCCGGCGGGCGCAACGTCGAAGCCCTGAGCGGCTGGCGCATGGAAGCCTTTGGCGAGGACGCACTGCGCCTGTGCCGGGGCGAAATCGCCCTGTCGGCCAAAGGCAGCGAAGTGCGGGTGATCCGGCTTTAGGGCGGATCACCCTTCAATTCATGAAACGCAATGCGCCTTAACGCCCGCTGCTGCGGGCGTTTTTGGCCCCTTGCACGGTGATCCGGCTGATGTTTTCCAGCTTGACCGGGCTAAAGGTCGTGGCCACCGTCACCTCACGCGACCGGGGCGTGCCCGAAGGCGTGCCGGTCACCGGCGGAAACAACCGGAATTCCAGCACCAGATGGCCGGGGTCATCCTGCGCCACCTCGACCAGTTCGGCGTCCCACCAGCCTTGGGTCGGCGTGATGCCTGTGGCGCGCACGATGGCCCCGCCGCTGTAGGGCTCCACGCTCATCGACACCACATCTTCGACCAAGGGCCGCGGATCGCCCGGTTCGACCACCGCCGTGGTCGTTTCAACGCGCTCTGACCGGCCAAACCAGTTGAACGGGTTCAAGCGCGAGTCCCGGATTGCGCCGCAAGATGTCAGGAACATGATTGCAGCAAGGGCCATCGTCAGGGAACGTGTCATCACAACTTCCATAATCCGCTTTGCTCTTGGGTAGCCGATGGATCGGGGTTTGAAAAGGCTGCGCATCGTGGTCTGGCAGGGCTGGACCTTCATCATGGTGCGAATTACCTCATTGCACAGACAAGGAGCCCCCGCATGGCCACACCCGCCTTTGAAGACATCGCCGAAACCTTCGATTTTCTGGAGGATTGGGAAGACAGGTATCGCCATGTCATCGAACTTGGCAAGGCGATGCCATCCTTGCCCGATGACCTCAAGGTGCCCGCGCTCAAGGTCAATGGCTGTGCCAGTCAGGTCTGGCTGCGCCCGGTGATCACCGACGGCGCCTTTGATTTTCAGGGTGACAGCGACGCCATGATCGTGCGCGGCCTGATCGCCATTCTGCATGCGCTTTATTCCGGCGTCCCGGTCGATCAGGTGACGCGCGTCGATGCCTTGGCCGAACTGGGGCGGCTGGGGCTGAATGAACATCTGTCGGCGCAGCGGTCAAACGGCGTGCGCGCCATGGTGGAACGCATCCGCAGCGTAGCCGCCGAGGCTGCGGCCTGATCAGGGCCGTGCTGCGGATTTGGTTCTGCGCGAGCCACCGCCGGGCAGATGCTTCCCTGCATAGGTGGTGACGGGGTGTGTTTATACTGGAACTTTTGCTCTTGCCTTTGCCGGGCCTTTCGCTTTTGGGATTTTCTCTGTTCGGCAACGGGTCAAATGACGATCAGGACGCGAACGCCGACAACGACCCCCGCCCGCCACCGACAGCAAAGATGACATCCTGAACATCACGCCAACGGCCTTTGGTAAGGTTGATGCCGGCGCCGATCATGACACGAGCACCGTAAATGCCCGGTCTGACAACATCCTGTCCGATATCACGCCGCTGCAGCAGGCATGGGATACGACAGATGCCGAAGCGCCCCTGACCGTCAGGGATGGCGCGGGAAATGACATCCTTGCCCTGACTGGGCAGGGGATGATGTCATCCGCGATATGGGCGGGTCAGCGTGGCTTTCGGGCGGCAAAGGCAATGACATTATCCATGCCGATCTCCGCCAAACGCCTTCTTTCCTTCGGCCACGGATCGGTTGTCGTTCTTTACCAACATCACAGCGACACGCTGGACGGCGGCACTGGCACTGACCAGCTATCGGCCAGCCACGGCGACAGGCTTTCCGGTGGTGCGGGCACGGACTCTTTCACCCCGTACCTGAACGAAGGCGACGCCAGCCCTGCCGCCGCGATCACCGATTTTGATCCGGCCACCGAACAGGTCACGGTGCTTTTCGGCGCCATCGATGCCAACAGAAACACAGGTGACTC
This sequence comes from Rhodobacter sp., assembly GCA_027484145.1. Lineage (GTDB taxonomy): Bacteria > Pseudomonadota > Alphaproteobacteria > Rhodobacterales > Rhodobacteraceae > Pseudotabrizicola. Next base: position 955,191 of record JAIXUH010000002.1, on the reverse strand, counting down.
GGACCTGACTGACAATATCACCTTACCACCACCGAGGGAAATACCCGGATTCTGGGGGGCGGCGCCGTTCTCGTGACAGTGCAGGGCGCGGTTAACCTGCGTGTCGGTGTCGCTGTGGCAGGTGGCGAAGGCACGGTCACCACTCTGGACGGGGTTGAGCGGCCCGCGTCCAATTTCGACGTGATTGTGGCGCGCTACGCCAACACCAGCAGCTGGCCCAGCCGGTCAGAGCGGCGCGCAGGCCGCTGCCAGCCAGTCCAGCACAGGCCCCGCCACACGCGGGCCGATCTTGTCGCGCACCTGTGCATGATAGGCATCCAGCCACGACCGTTCATCCGGCGACAGCATGATCACCACGATCATGCGGCGGTCAAAGGGCACAAAGGTCAACGTCTCAAAGCCATAATGCGCACGCTTGTCCCCCAGATCAGGTGCCACCTGCACCACGATCAGATTCTCCAGCCGAATGCCAAAGGCCCCCTCGCGATAATAGCCCGGCTCGTTCGACAAGATCATCCCCGGCTCCAGCGGCACCTCGGAAATCCGGCTCAGCCGCTGCGGCCCCTCATGCACCGACAGAAAGGCCCCTACACCATGGCCCGTGCCATGGTCGAAATCCTGCCCCGCCACCCACAGCGGAAACCGCGCCAAGGGGTCCAGATCGCGCCCCGCCAGCCCTTTGGGAAAGCGCACGCGGCTGATCGCTATCATCCCCTGCAGAACGCGGGTGTAACAGATGCGCGCCTCTTCCCCCGGATCGCCAATGGCCACTGTGCGGGTGATGTCCGTGGTGCCATCGCGGTACTGCGCACCGGAATCCACCAGCAACACGTCGTCCGCCCTGACCTTGCGGTTGGTCTGCGCGGTCACGCGGTAATGCATGATGGCGCCGTTTGGCCCAGCCCCGCAGATCGTGTCAAAGCTGATGTCATGCAGCACATTCGTGGCGCGCCGGAACCCCTCCAGCGCCCGTACAACGTCAATCTCGGTCAGGCCACCGGCGGGCTGACGATCCAGCCAGCACAGAAATTCCACCATCGCCGCCCCGTCGCGCAGATGGGCGTCACGCATCCCCTGTACCTCGGCTGCGGTCTTGCAGGCCTTGGGCAGGCGGCAGGGATCATCGCCCCAAACCACGGCAATGCCCGCCTCCTCCAACTCGTCACGCACCGCAAGCGGCGCCGTTGCCCTGTCCACCCGCACGGGGCCCGGCAAGGTGTGCAGCGCCGGTACAAAGGCGGATGGCGGCCGCAGGGTCACATGGCCCCCCATATGGGCCCGCGTCGCCTCGTCAAACTTGGCCGGATCGGCAAACAGCGTCACCCGCGCATCATCATGCAGCACCGCAAAGCCGTGCAGCACCGGGTTGCGCGGCACATCCGCCCCCCGGATGTTCAGCAGCCAGCACAGCGAATCCGGCAGCGTGATCACTGCCGCCCGCTGCCCTGCCTGCCGCAACGTCTCGGCCAGTCGTGCGCGCTTGTCAGCCGATGGTTCCCCGGCAAGCGCATCGGGATGCGCAAAGGCCCGGCCCATGGGCGGGGCGGGCTGGTCGGGCCAGATCGCATCCACCAGATTGCGGCACGGCTGCACTTGCACCTGCGTGCCCTTCAGCGCCGCACCAATCCGGGCCATCTCTTCCGCCGTGTGTAACCAGGGGTCAAAGCCCACACGACCCGCCACCAGATGGTCCCGCAGCCAGTCGCCCGGTTTCACCTCGGGCCATGGCACCGGCGTAAAGACCCGCAGATCCACCTGCGCCTTCACCTGCACGCGATAGCGCCCGTCGATGAACACCCCGGCAATCTCTGGCAGAACGATGCAGAACCCGGCCGACCCGGTAAACCCTGTCAACCATTGCAGCCGCTCGTCACGCGCCGCAACATATTCGCCCTGATGCGCGTCCGACCGCGGAATGATGAACCCCGACAGCCCCTCGCGGCGCATCACTTCCCGCAGCGCTGCCAGTCGGGCAGGCCCCTGATCGGGCGAGGCATGGCTGTCAAAGCTTTGAAACATCCGGGGCTTCCCCTTCCTCAAATATCCTCGGGGGTGAATTGGCCGCAGGCCAAGAGGGGGCAGACAGCCCCCTGTCTCCTTTACCCCGTTCGCCGCTGGCCCGCGGCCTTGGCGCGTTTCTTCGGATCGGCATCAAACAAACCGGCCAGTTGCTCGGTCATGGCCCCAGCCAGTTGCTCGACATCGGTGATCGTCACGGCGCGCTGGTAATAGCGCGTCACGTCATGCCCGATGCCGATGGCAATCAGTTCCACCGCGCGGCGGCGTTCGACCATGGCAATCACATCGCGCAGATGTTTTTCCAGAAAATTGGCCGGGTTCACGGAAAGCGTCGAATCGTCCACCGGCGCACCGTCGGAAATCACCATCATGATCTTGCGCGCCTCGGGGCGGGCCATCGCGCGGCGGTGCGCCCATTCCAGCGCCTCGCCGTCAATGTTTTCCTTCAGCAAGCCTTCTTTCATCATCAGGCCAAGGTTGGGCCGCGCGCGCCGCCATGGCGCATCCGCCCCTTTGTAGATGATGTGGCGCAGGTCGTTCAGGCGGCCCGGCTGCTGCGGGCGGCCCTGTGCCAGCCAGCGTTCGCGGCTTTGCCCGCCTTTCCACGCCCGGGTGGTAAAGCCAAGGATCTCGACCTTGACCGAGCAGCGCTCCAGCGTGCGCGCCAGAACATCGGCGCAGATCGCCGCAATGCTGATCGGGCGGCCGCGCATGGACCCGGAGTTATCGAGCAACAGCGTCACGCAGGTATCGCGGAACTCGGTGTCCTTTTCCTGCTTGAAACTCAGGGGCGTGGTCGGGTTGGCCACCACGCGGGCAAGGCGGCCCGCATCCAGCGTGCCTTCCTCCAGGTCAAACAGCCAACTGCGGTTCTGCTGGGCCTGCAGACGCCGCTGCAGCTTGTTGGCAAGGCGGCTCACGGCCCCTTTCAGCGGTTCAAGCTGCTGGTCCAGATAGGCGCGCAGCCGTTCCAGCTCGGCCGGTTCGGCCAAATCCTCGGCACGGATTTCCTCATCAAAGTCCGTGGTATAGACGGTGTAGTTCGGGTCGGCATCCGAATGCGCGGCAGGCGGTGGCGGCTCGAGTGGAGCCTCGCCCTCGGGCATCTCGGTCTCGTCGCCCTGTTCCATGTCGGCGCTGTCTTCCATCGACACCTGCGCCTGACTCTGGTCCTGCTGTTCCTCCTGACTGCGCTCGGGCGTGGCCTCGGCGTCGTCCTCCTGACTTTGCTCTTCGCCCTGCTGATCGGGCGAGTCCTGATCCTCCTGCGCCTCGTCGCCATTGTCCTGATCGTCTGGCGCATCGGGGTCATCGCCCAACTGATCTCCATAGCCCAGATCGGCAATCACCTTGCGCGCCATACGGGCAAAGGCGGCCTGATCGTCCAGCACATGGTCAAGGTTTTCCAACGTGCCGCTGGCCTGTTCTTCGATAAAGCCGCGCCACAGGTTCATCACGTTTCCGGCCGAAGCGGGCAGATCGCGCCCTGTCGACAGATGCCGCACCAGATAGCCCGCCGCCACCGGCAGCGGCGCATCCTGCGCGTTGGTGATCTGGCCATAGCCTTTACGGTCGGCCTCGTTCTGGATCTTGGCGTCGATGTTGCCGGCGGTGCCGGGCATGGCGCGGGCCCCCACCGCCTCACAGCGCGCGGTTTCCATCGCATCATAAATGTCGCGCGCCAGTTGCCCGGTGGGGGCATAGCGGTTCGACACGCCCTCGTCATGAAACTTGCGGCGCAGCGCAAAGGCATCGGCCGTGCCTCGGGCCAGCAAAACCTCATCTCGGGTCATGCGGCGGCTCACCTGTGGCAGGCGCACGCCTTCGCGGTTCATGCCCGGCGGATCGACCGAATAGGACACGGTCATGTCCGGGTCATCGGCCATGGTTTTCGTGGCCTCGGCGAGGGCCTTCTTGAACGGATCGGCGGGGTTGTCTGTCGGCTTGCTCATGCGGCGAATGTGGCACCGGGCAACGGCGGGGGCAAGGGTCGTCCGCGGGTTTGCAAGGTCAAGATGCGGCAATTCGGTGCGCTGATGCACAGAAGCGGCGCTGCTGCGTGGACTTGAGCGGAAGCGGATTTCCATCATGTTAGGCCCACAACATTCGCCCTCATGATGAAGGACCATCGCCATGGCAAACCCGAAAATTGCACTGATCATCGGCTCGACCCGCGCCACCCGTTTCGCCGATATCCCCGCCCAGTGGATGCTTGCACAGGCGCAAGCCCGCGGCGACATGGATGTCGAGATTGTCGACCTGCGTGACTTCGCCCTGCCGATGTTTGATGAACCGGCATCGGATGCCTATATGCCGTCGTCCAACGCCGCCGCCGTCGCTTGGCAGAAGAAAATCTCGGGCTATGACGGCTACATCTTTGTGGTGGCCGAATACAACCACTCGGTCACCGGGCCGCTGAAGAACGCGCTGGATCAGGCCTATGTCGCTTGGGCGCGCAAGCCGATGGCCGCTATTGCCTATGGCAGCATGGGCGGTGCCCGCGCGCTGGAGCATCTGCGTAACATCGCGGTTGAGCTTCAAATGGTCCCGACCCGCAACGCCGTGCACATTGGCGGCGGCGACTTCTGGAAGGTTCACCCTGGCGTGGGCGGTTCGGGCAACCTGGCCGACATCGAAGGCGCACTGCTGCCTTCGGCCAAGGCGACGCTGGATGATCTGGCATGGTGGGCCAACGCGACCAAAGCCGCACGCGGCTGATATCGCGGCCAAAAGCTATGGCGAAAGGGGCGGGCGACCGCCCCTTTTTGTTGTCAGCTTTGCCCGATCAGCGCGATGCATTGGCCCAGCAGCAGGTCTGCGCGATCCTGCGCCCGCTGGCCCTGACCCGTGAACATCGCCTGACGCAGCAGATCGGCGTGGGCGGCCTTTGCCTCGATCCGCAGGTTCAGCGCCATCGCGGCCCCGTCGGCTGGCATCACCGCATCAACCAACGCCAGCATCGCCTCTCTTTGCCCCTTGGTGCGGTCAGACGCGGGGCCATCGGTCAGCCACTGGTGTTCCATTACTGCGGACAGGCGCCCGGCGCAGGTGGCAAAGACAGGGAACGGATCTTCCAGCGATTGGGTCGGCAACGATTGGGCAGACAGCGCAGGGGCCTGGAACAGCGCCATCAGGCCAAGGGTCAGGGTGCAAAGAGATGTTCGCGTTGTGCCCATGATAAGATCATTACGGCAGCATTTTCGCCCAACAATAGGGCGTTTTGAAAACTATTTTGTAAAACGGTTACAATGTTGCGCCGGTGCGTCAGGCCCAAATGCAAAACGCCGCCCCGGTCAGGGCGGCGCGATGCTGACAGGGCAGGGGATGCGACTTAGCGCATCGCCATGCTGGCGGCACTTTCGGGCAGTTCTTCGGCAAAGCAGCGCTGATAGAACTCGGCGACCGTGCTGCGCTCCAACTCGTCGCATTTGTTCAGGAACGTCAGGCGGAAGGCGTAGCCCACATTGCGGAAGATCTCGGCGTTTTGCGCCCAGTTCAGCACGGTGCGCGGCGACATCACGGTGGACAGATCGCCGTTCATGAAGGCCGTCCGCGTCAGGTCGGCCACGGTGACCATCTGGTTGATGACCTTGCGGCCTTTTTCTGTGTTGTAGTGCGAATTCTTGGCCAGAATGATCGCCGCCTCGGCGTCATGGCTCAGATAGTTCAGCGTTGCCACAAGCGACCAACGGTCCATCTGGGCTTGGTTGATCTGCTGTGTGCCGTGATAGAGGCCCGTGGTATCGCCCAGACCGACCGTGTTTGCCGTGGCGAACAGGCGGAACGACGGGTGCGGGGTGATGATCTCGTTCTGATCGAGCAGCGTCAGCTTGCCATCATGCTCCAGCACGCGCTGGATCACGAACATAACGTCGGCGCGGCCCGCATCATATTCGTCGAACACGATGGCAACCGGGTTGCGCAATGCCCAAGGCAGGATGCCCTCGTGGAATTCGGTCACCTGTTTGCCGTCGCGCAGCTTGATCGCATCCTTGCCGATCAGGTCGATCCGGCTGATGTGGCTGTCAAGGTTGACGCGCACGCAAGGCCAGTTCAGCAAAGCCGCAACCTGTTCGATATGCGTCGATTTCCCCGTGCCGTGATAGCCTTGGATCATCACGCGGCGGTTATAGGCAAAGCCCGCAAGGATGGCCAAGGTGGTGTCGGGGTCGAACTTGTAGGTGGGGTCAATCTCGGGCACGCGATCGGTGCGGTCGGCAAAGGCCTTGACCTTCATGTCGGTGTCGATGCCGAACACGTCACGCACAGAGATGTCTTCAGTCGGTTTCATGGCGTGATCCAGCATCGTGTCAGGTCCAGTTCCAGCCCCGAGGGGCAAATCAATCCCGCGAGTTGTGGAACATAACGCAGGGGGGTTCAAGGGGAAGGGCGGTATTCTTCGGTACCGCGCGGATAGTTTGTGAAAAGCGGTGAAACTTTCGCACCCTTGGCGACGTAGTGCTCTACGACGGGTAACCAATGATGGAGGGTATGATGAATCGTCGCAATATGCTGTTTGGCACGGCTGCGCTGCTGCTGGCGTCGCCCGCGCGGGCGGAAACCTTTGAAATCACGCTGACCGATGAGGAATGGCGCGCCAAACTGACCGATCTGCAGTACGAGGTTCTGCGCGAGGAAGAGACCGAGCGCGCCGGAACCAGCCCGCTGGACAAGGAAAAGCGCGCGGGAACCTATCATTGCGCGGGCTGCGATCTGGCGGCGTTTTCGTCCGAGCAGAAGTATGACAGCGGCACCGGTTGGCCCAGCTTTTGGGATGCCCTGCCCAATGCCACCCGCACCAAACCCGACCGTGGCCTGTTCGGCACCCGCACCGAGGTGCATTGCCGCCGCTGCGGCGGGCATTTCGGGCATGTGTTCGACGATGGTCCCCAGCCAACTGGCAAGCGCTTTTGCATGAACGGCGCGGCCTTGGTGTTCAAGGCTGCCTGATCGGGGCGCTAGGGCAGGTTCAGACCGTCAGATGCCCGCGCCGTCATGGTGCGGGCATCGAGCCGATGGTCCGCATCATTCGCGGAAGTAGCGGCTGTCCTTGATCTGGTCCCAAGCCCAGACCACCTCTTGCAACTGTTCTTCATGGCTGCGGTCGCCGCCGTTCATGTCAGGGTGCAACACCTTGATCAGCCCCTTATAGGCCTTGCGAATTTCCGCCTTTGTCATCGTGTCGCGGCAGTCAAGGATCTCCAGCGCCTTGCGTTCGGTGGACGGCAGCTTGCGCGTGGCCATCCCGGCCGGGCGCCCCGGATTCTGCGTGGCCTTTTCCCCCAGCAGGGCCATCGGGTCATCTACCCCAAGGCGCGCCCAGGCGCGGCCATCGTCTTTCTGACTGAACGGCTTGGTTTCGCGGCCCCAGACGCGGTCCTTGTCCAGAAACTTCTGAAAGTCATCGTCCGAGGTGCCCTGAAAGAAGTTCCACTTCAGATTGTACTCGCGGACGTGATCCTTGCAGAACCAGAAGAACTCATCCAGCAGATCGGGCGATTTGGGGGCACGGTAAGCCCCCATTTCCTTGCAATCGGGAAAGTCGCAGGGCTTGTTCGAGGTGTCAAAGGCCCCCGACATGCCGCGGCGCGTGGTCTTTTTGCGTTTCTTGTCAGACGACACGCGAATGTCGAATTCGAAAGGGGGCTTCGTGGGCATCGCGCGACTTTCACATGGCATGGCGTCAGACAGGGCTGACGCGGCTTCTCGACTCGGGCGCTACAGTTTAGGGGTTTGAGCGGCAGATAGAAGAGGGAGATGGGAAAAATGCCTGTGAAGGACGAAATCGAGACACGGCTAACCGCGGCCTTTTCCCCCGACACGCTGGAAATAGTCAACGAAAGCTACAAGCATGCAGGACATTCCGGCGATGACGGCACCGGGGAAAGCCATTTCCGCATTGTCATCAGGGCTGTGGCATTTCAGCCCATGTCGCGGGTCGCGCGCCACCGTGCCGTCCATGCGGCCTTGGGCGATATCAACACGCGGGTGCATGCCATCGCGCTGGATATCGCTTAACCTTCGGCGGTGAAGCCTGCCGCCTCGATCGCGGCCATGCCAACGGCCATGTCATTGTCGGCCGTATCGCCGGTCACACCGATGGCGCCGATGATCTGGCCCGCCGCATCGCGGATCAGCACGCCCCCCTTGCGCGGCAGGAACGTTCCGCCATAAGCCCCTGTCAATGCACCGAAAAACGCACCGTCCGACGCGGCGGCGGCCTGCAGGTTGCTGCCCGGTGCGCCCAGCATGATGCAGGCATTGGCCTTGCCATGGGCAATGGCAAAGCGGCCCGCAGGCGCGCCATCCTCGCGGTCAAAGGCGATGGGATGCCCGCCCGAATCAACCACCAGCACGGCAAGGGGCTTCAGCCCCGCCGCTCGCCCGGCTGCCAGTGTCGTGGTGATGATCTGCCGCGCTGCAGCCAGTGTCAGTGTCATTTCGCGCCCGCCTTCTTTTCCAGACGCCGCGCATGCAGCACGGGTTCCGTATAGCCCGAGGGCTGTTCGCGGCCCCGGAAGACCAGATCACAGGCCGCCCGAAACGCCACGCCGTCAAACTCGGGCGCCATCGGTTGATAGGCCGGATCATCAGCGTTTTGCCGGTCCACCACCGCCGCCATTTTCTGCATGGCGGTCATCACCTGTGCTTCGGTCACAACGCCATGATGCAGCCAGTTCGCCAAGGCCTGCGCGCTGATCCGGCAGGTGGCGCGATCCTCCATCAGGGCAACGTCATGAATATCGGGCACTTTCGAGCAGCCGATACCTTGATCCACCCACCGCACCACATAGCCCAGAATGCCTTGGGCGTTGTTTTCCACCTCTTGCCGGATATCGTCATCCGACCAGTTCACGCCTTCGGCCAGCGGAAGGGTCAGCAGCGCCGCCAATGTCCCGCGCGCGCCGCCTTGCGCAATCGCCTCTTGCCGGGCCAGAACGTCAACCCGGTGGTAATGCGTGGCGTGCAACGTGGCCGCCGTGGGAGAGGGCACCCAAGCGCAATTTGCCCCTGCCATCGGATGCACGATCTTGACCGCCAGCATCTCGGCCATCCGGTCCGGTGCCGCCCACATACCCTTGCCAATCTGCGCCCGCCCGCGCAATCCGCAGGCAAGGCCGATGTCCACATTGCGATCTTCATAGGCAGCGATCCACGCCGCGGCCTTCATGTCGCCCTTCCGCACCATGGGCCCCGCGTTCATGCTGGTATGGATCTCGTCGCCCGTGCGATCAAGGAACCCGGTGTTGATGAACGCCACCCGGTCCTTGGCCGCGCGGATACACTCCTTCAGGTTCACGCTGGTGCGGCGTTCTTCATCCATGATGCCCAGTTTCACGGTGCAGCGTGGCAGGCCCAGCACCTGTTCCACCCGGTCAAAGATGGTGCAGGCGAAAGCTACCTCATCAGGGCCATGCATCTTTGGCTTGACCACATAGACCGACCCGGTGACCGAGTTGCGCGCGCCATCGGTCTTTTTCAGATCATGCATCGCGCACAAGGTGGTGACAAAGCCATCCATCAGCCCTTCGCCCACCTCTTGCCCGTCGGCATCCAGAATGGCGGGCGTCGTCATCAGATGGCCCACATTGCGCACCAGCATCAGCGCGCGACACTTCACCGTCAGGTCAGACCCATCCGGCGCGGAATAGACCACATCAGGATTCAGGCGCCGCGTCAGCACCTTGCCGGATTTTTCCACCTGCTCTGACAGGTCACCGCGCATCAGGCCCAGCCAGTTGGCATAGGCCAGAACCTTGTCCTCGGCATCAACCGCCGCCACGGAATCTTCGCAGTCCATGATCGCCGACAGGGCGGATTCCACCCAGATCTGCGAAATTCCAGCGCGGTCCGCAGCCCCGATCGGGGTGCTCCGGTCCACGATGATTTCGATCAGCAGATGGTTCACCCGCAGCAGAACCTGCAATTCGCCCAAATCATTCTGCAGATATCCGGCAAATTGGCGCGGATCGGCCAGATGGGTGATGCCATTGGCCGTGGTCACATGGAACGCGCCGCCCCTCACCTGCAGCGCCACGGCATCCGCCCAGCTTGCCCCCGCCAGCGGTGCCACCGCATCCAGATGCGCGCGCCCCCAAGCGATGACCCGCGCGCCGCGGCCCGGGTCAAACCCCTTGCCCTGCGGCATGTCACCCAAGGCATCCGTGCCATAGAGCGCATCATAAAGGCTGCCCCACCGCGCATTGGCCGCGTTCAGCGCATAGCGGGCGTTCATCACAGGCACCACCAGTTGCGGCCCCGGCACATCGGCAATTTCGGGGTCGGTGGGCGGTGTGCTGATGGCGAAATCCGGCCCCTCCGGCACCAGATAGCCAATCTCGCGCAGAAAGGCCATGTAAGCGTCCCGATCCTGCGGCTTGCCCTGCCGTGCGACATGCCACGCATCAATCCGTGCCTGCATCTGATCGCGCGTGGCCAGCAAAGCGCGGTTTTGCGGCATCAATTCGGCCACCGCCGCCGCCAGACCACCCCAGAAGTCGGCCGGGCTGACACCCGTGCCCGGAAGGGCCGCCGTCTCGATGAACGTCACCAACCCGCTGTCGACGCTCAGCCCGCTCTTTGTGATCCGCATTGGTGTCATCATCCTTTGTGGCTTCCGCGCCAAGCCTAAGGGGTAGGGATAAATTGCTGCGGCGGCAACATGAGCCTGCAGGGTATTTGCTGCGTCACAGCATGACACTTTCAGAAATCCCCGAAGAATTTGCCCGTGCCACGCATATTCCGATTGCACCGCCGCGCATGGCGCGTTTACTTAGCCATATGGCTAAACATGATCCTGACCTTGACCTGATCTTTCAGGCCCTCTCTGACCCCACCCGGCGCGGCATGCTGGCCCGCATCGGACCGGGTGCTGTCCCGGTCAGCGAACTGGCCCGCCCCACCGGCATGGCCCTGCCAACCATCCTGCGCCACCTCTCGGTGCTGGAGGCGGCGCAACTGATCATCACCGAAAAGCAGGGCCGCACCCGCCTGTGCCGGGCTCGCCCGGACACGCTGGCCGCCACTGCGGACTGGCTGGCCGACCAGCGCGCGCAGTGGGAGGCGCGGACCGACCGGCTTGAGACCTATGTAATGACCCTGATGAAGGACCGCCAGAATGGCCCATGACCCCGATCTTGATCCAGACCTCGATCTTGTCCTGACCCGCGAAATCCGCGCCCCGCGCGATGTTCTGTGGGCCTGCTGGACGCAGCCCGAACATCTGGTGCAGTGGTTTGTTCCCCGGCCACACAAAGTGGTCGCCTGCCATCTGGACGTGCGTCCCGGTGGGGCCTGCAACACCACATTTGACGTTGATGGCCATGAAATGGAAAACAAGGGCGTTTATCTGGAGGTGGTCCCGCAGGAAAAGCTGGTCTTTACCGACACCTACACCGAGGGCTGGAAACCATCGCCCGAACCCTTCATGACCGCGATCATCACCTTCGACGATCTTGGTCAGGGTCGCACCCTCTACACCGCTGTCGTCCGCCACCGCACGGCAGAGGCGGCAAAGAACCACCGCGATATGGGCTTTTACGATGGCTGGGGCACCGTGGCCACGCAGCTTGAAGACTATGCCTTGGGGCTGGCATGACCGGGGGTCCGCAAGGCGAGGCTGCGGCCGACCGGACGATGATCATCGAACGCGTGATCCGGGCGCCCGTCGCCGTGGTCTGGGGCGCGTGGATGAATCCGCTGACCCTGCCCCTGTGGTGGGGGCCGGACGGGTTCACTTGCCGCACCACGCGCATTGATCTGCGCGAAGGCGGGGAATGGGTGTTCGACATGATCGCCCCCGATGGCACGGTCTTTCCCAATCACCATCGCTACACGCGGGTGACGCCGGAACAGCGCCTCGATTACACGCTGCATTGGGGCGAAAACGGCCCCAAACATGCCGATGCCTCGGCCATTTTCACCGACCTTGGCCCACAAACCCGGCTCACGCTCTGCATGGTCTTCGCAACCGCCCGCGAATACGACGAGGCCAAGGGTTTTGGCGCAGTGGAACTCGGCCTGCAGACACTTGGCAAACTGGCTGCCTTCATCGGTGTCGACTAGGCAGGCGGTGCGCGCTCTCAGGCCCCGAAGGTCCGCACCGGACCGGCCCCCGAATCGCCGCCTGCATCTTTTGCAAGCAGGCCAGCATCGCGCGGCGCGGCCCGTGCCCCAAGGCTGACCCTTCGGTCGCTTGGCCTCCACCGCGCCAGACTTGCGCCACGCCTGGCGCTTCCCCTTCTCCAAATATCCCGGGGGGAAGGGCCCGCAGGGACCGGGGGGCAGCGCCCCCTAGGTCTGTTTGCGCGTGCCCCGGCAGCGGTCCGAGCAATACTTCACCTCGTCCCAGACCTTGGCCCAGGCCTTGCGCCAGGTGAAAGGTCGCCCGCAGGTGGCGCAAACCTTGGTGGGCAGGTCGCCCTTCTTGACCATCTTGCCCATGGCTACAGGTCCAACGTCAGTTGCGCCGACGGCGCCGGCACGCGGCGGCGCGGGCTACGGTCGTTCACAAAGCGCGGGTCGGCGCGACTGGCATGCCGTTCGATGATCTCGTCAATTTCTGTGCGGTTGGCCTCTTTGCGCAGACCAAACACCGCATCGCGCGCGGCGCGGGCACTGGCGGCCACGTCCACCACCGGTTCGGGGTAGCGGCGACCCAGAAAGCCATGCGCCCCCTCCCATTTCCACGGGGTTTGCAAGAACACATCCGGCACCTCGGCCAGTTCGGGCACCCAGCGGCGGGTAAACACACCCGTCGGGTCCTGATCAAAGCCCTGCTTGACCGGGTTATAAATCCGCGGCGTGTTAATGCCGGTGGTGCCTGACTGCATCTGCACCTGTGGCCAGTGAATCCCCGGCTCATAATCGGTGAACAACTGCGCCAGAACCGTCCCCGTGGCCCGCCAGTCGAGCCAAAGATGATAAGAGGCCGTCGCCATCACCATCGACCGCATGCGAAAGTTCAGCCAGCCCGTGGCCTGCAGATAGCGCATGCAGGCATCGACAAAGGGCAGCCCTGTTTGCCCCGTGGCCCAGGCCGCCAGCCGCTCGGCATCGGGGTCGCGCGGGCGCAGGTTATCGGCAGCACGGTGCAGGCTGCGCCGTTCGATCTGCGGCTCATCCTCCAGCTTTTGCATGAAGTGATCGCGCCACGCGAGGCGGCTTTGAAAACTGGCCAATGCCCCCGGCCATCGCCCGCCGGGGCGTTCGGCCAACCTCAAGCTTGTGGCCTGCGCCACCTCGCGTCCCGACAGCGTGCCATAGGCCAGATGCGGCGACAGGCGCGAACAGGCGCGTTCGCCCCCAACGGGCGACGACATCGCCGCGCGATAGGGCTCGCCCCGCTTGGTCAGGAAACTGTCCAGCAGCAACAGGCCCTGTGCCCGCCCCCCCGTCTGGCGGTGCGGGCAGCGGTCGTCGGTCAGGCGCAGCGCCCGCGCAGATGGAATTGCCCCCGGTTCCATCCCGTGAATGGCCTGCAATCCGGGGGCAGGCAGTTGGTCGGCGGCGGTAAAGGCGTCGCGCTGCCGTGCCCAGCCATTGCGCCCCTGCAACCGCCTGACCACGCCCGACTGCGGCAGTTCCTCCCACGCAATCCCGCTGGCCCGCGCCCATGCCCCCACGCGGCGATCACGGGCAAAGGTCCACAGGTTGCCGACCTCCTCATGGCTCAGGATGTGGCGGATATCGTTCTGGCGGCACAACCGGTCCAGGACCTGCACCGCATCGCCCACCCGCACCACCAAAGGCGCACCAAGGGCCGCCAGATCGGCGCGCAAGGCCACCAGCGACTCGGCGACAAAATCCCAGTGCCGTGCCGCCGCATCGGGCTGCTGCCACAACTCCGGCTCGACGATATAAAGCGGCAACACCCGGCCCATCCCTGCTGCACGGGTCAGCGCGGCGTGGTCGTGGGGGCGAAGATCGCGTTTGAACCAGACAAGAACATTCATGGAACATATGATCTAGCGATGCTTTCAGATTCGTAAACCCCTGATTGCTGTTGCCGCGGGTGTCCTGTGTTGCTGCCAGCGGCTTTGCACACTAGGTTAAGGCCTTGGAAGCAGCAGCGCAGGACGGGAAGTGAACATGCAAACCAACGCCCCTGATGTGCATAAAAGCGTTTATCTGTCGGATTATCAGCCGTTTACCCACATCGTGGCGCAGGTCGACCTGACGTTTCGCCTGTCACCCATGGCCACCCGCGTGCTGGCCCGCCTGCAGCTTGCGCCGAACCCCGCGCGGGGGGCCGGGCATGACTTGCGTCTGGATGGCGAAGGGTTGCGGCTGTTGTCGCTGATGATCGACGGCAAACCCCTTGACGCCACGCCCGATGCCACCGGCCTGACCCTGCCGGCCCATGCGCTGCCCGATGGCCCCTTTGTGTTGCAGACCGAGGTCGAGATTGCCCCCGATGCCAACACCGCGCTGGAGGGGCTTTACATGTCGCGCGGCATGTATTGCACCCAGTGCGAGGCCGAGGGCTTTCGCAAGATCACCTTTTACCCTGACCGCCCCGATGTGATGGCCCCGTTCCGCGTGCGGGTGGAGGCCGATCTGCAGGTGCTGCTGTCCAACGGCAATCCGGTGGGGCAGGGTCCGGGTTGGGCCGAATGGCACGATCCCTGGCCCAAGCCTGCTTACCTCTTCGCACTGGTGGCGGGCGATCTGGTGGCGCATTCCGCGCCCTTTACCACAGCGTCGGGCCGTGCGGTCGCGCTGAACATCTGGGTCCGCCCCGGCGATCAGGACCGCTGCGCCTATGCGATGGACAGCCTGATCCGGTCGATGCGGTGGGATGAACAGGTTTACGGGCGCGAGTATGACCTTGATGTCTTCAACATCGTGGCCGTCGATGATTTCAACATGGGCGCGATGGAGAACAAGGGGCTGAACATCTTCAACTCCAAATTCGTGCTGGCCAGCCCCGAAACCGCCACCGATGATGATTTTGCCCGGATCGAGGCGATCATCGCGCATGAGTATTTCCACAACTGGACTGGCAACCGCATCACCTGCCGCGACTGGTTTCAACTGTGCCTCAAGGAAGGTCTGACCGTGTTCCGCGATCAGCAGTTTTCGGGGGACATGCGCAGCCATGCGGTAAAGCGGATCGAAGATGTGCTGATGCTGCGCGCCCGCCAGTTCCGCGAGGATCAGGGCCCGCTGGCCCATGCGGTGCGGCCCGATTCCTATCAGGAAATCAACAACTTCTACACTGCCACGATTTATGAAAAGGGCGCCGAGGTGATTGGCATGCTCAAGTGCCTCGTGGGCGACGATGGCTATGCCCGCGCGCTTGACCTCTATTTTGACCGCCACGACGGGCAGGCCGCCACCATTGAGGATTGGCTGAAGGTGTTCGAAGATGCCTGCAACCGGGATCTGACCCAATTCAAACGCTGGTATACCGAAGCGGGCACCCCGCGCCTGAAGGTAACAGATGACTGGAAGGACGGCGTCTATACCCTTCATTTCGAACAGGAAAACCCGGCCACGCCCGACCAGCCGAACAAAGGCGCAAAGGTGCTGCCGATTGCGGTTGGCCTGTTGAACCCCAATGGCGATGAGATGGTGCCGACCACGGTACTGGAAATGATCGATGCACGCCAGAGTTTCCGATTTGACGGCCTTGCCACACGGCCTGTGCCCTCACTGCTGCGGGGATTTTCCGCCCCCGTGATGCTGGATCATGCGGTCACTTCGGAGCAACGCGCCTTCCTTCTGGCCCACGACACCGACCCCTTCAACAAGTGGGAGGCTGGCCGCGCTTTGGCCAAGGATGTGCTGTCGCGGATGATCACCGACAATGCCACGCCCGGCCCGGACTGGCTGGATGCCTTGGCCCGCGTGGCCTTTGATGACAGCCTTGATCCGGCCTTTCGCGCCCTCGCGCTGCGCCTGCCGTCCGAAGATGACATGGCGCAAACCCTTTTCGCCTCGGGCCATGTGCCAGACCCTGACCGCATCCATGCGGCCCGGCGCAAGATGGGCGATGCACTTGCAAACCGCCTGTCACAGGGGCTGACCGGCCTGTTTGGCGGTCTGGCCGAACCAGGCCCCTTTACACCCGATGCGCGCGCGGCAGGCCGTCGCGCCCTGCGGATGGCGGCGCTTGCGTTGCTGTCGCGGGTAGACGGGGGCGCCGCCGCCGATGCGGCCTTTGCCGCGGCCGACAACATGACCGAAGAAATGGGCGCGCTGGTTTGCCTTTTGGATGTCGGGCAGGGGCAGGAACAACTCGCCCGCTTTGCCAAACGCTGGGGGCATGACCGCAACGTGATGGACAAGTGGTTTGCCGTGCAGATCGGTATGGCCGCCCCGGCGCGGGCGGTTGATGTGACCCGCACCCTGACCGCACACCCCGATTTCGACTGGAAAAACCCGAACCGCTTTCGCAGCGTGATCGGGGCATTGTCGGCCAACCATGCGGGGTTCCATGATGGCAGCGGCCTTGGCTACCGTCTGGTCGCGGACTGGCTCTTGCGGCTTGATCCGCTGAACCCGCAAACGGCCGCGCGTATGTCGACCGCGTTCGAGACGTGGCGCCGCTATGATGCCGACCGGCAGGATCTGATCCGCGCTGAGTTGTCGCGCATCCTTGCCACGCCGGGCCTTAGCCGCGACCTGACCGAGATGGCGGGCCGCATGCGCGCGTCTTAGCGCAAGGCGCGGAACCGGTCCGTCAACCGCTTCAGTTCGGTCTCGATGCCATAGGGTGGGTTCAACATGAACAGGCCCGATCCCACCATGCGATGACCGTCCCGCACCGGCGGAAACCGCACCTCATGCACCAGCGCGTCAGGGTGGTCTTGGCGCAGCATGTTCAGCATGGGGCGGTGCGGGCAGTCGTCAAGGATCGGATACCACAGGTAAATCAGCCCCACATTCCACTTGCGGTGCAACTGGCCGATGATCCGCGGGATCGTCTCGTAATCGGTCTTGATCTCGTAGGAGGGGTCAATCAGCAACATGCCCCGCCGTGGTGTGGGGGGGCAGATGCTCAGCGCTTTGGCCAATCCTTCGGCATCATGAACATGCGCGCCAAAGGGGGCCATCGCGTATTCCAGCGCCGCGCGTTCCTGCGGGTGCAACTCGCAAAGGTGGATCGTATCGCTGTCGCGCAGAATTTGCCCCGCGATCATGGGTGAGCCGGGATAGGCCGTTGCGCCACGATCAACACGCGTCTGGTCCAGCGCGCGGCGATAGGGGTGGTCCTTGGGAAACCAGCCTTCAGCAATGCTGATGCCCTTTGCGGCCTCGCCTGTCTTGACCGCCTCGGGGGCAGTCAGGTCATACAGGCCCCGCCCGGCGTGGGACTCGATATAGGTGACCGGCTTGTCCTTCTGGATCAGATAATCCAGCGTCCAGGCCAGCACCGCGTGCTTTTGCACATCGGCCAGATTTCCGGCGTGATACAGGTGTTGGTATGACAGCATGGGGCTGGTCTAGCGACCTTTGGCCTGTGCCGCAAGAGATGGGCAGTGATGCTGCGCTGCCGCAAGCTTGCGCGAAACATGGCGGGCCATAGGTGCGAAAGGTTGCAAAGCGCCCTTGTCGGGCATACCAAGCGCGGGCAATCACGGAGGCGTTATGCTGGAGATTTTCACACCCGAGGGCTTTTCCGCCCTTCTGGCCGTCATCGGCATTGACCTTGTCCTTGCCGGGGACAACGCCATCGTCATCGGTTTGGCCGCTGCGGGGCTGCCCAAGGAACAGCGCGGCAAGGCGATCCTTGTCGGCATCATCGCCGCCACCATCATGCGGATCGGCTTTGCCGCCATCACGGTGCAGCTTCTGGCCATCGTGGGCCTGTTGCTGGCCGGGGGCATCCTGCTCTTGTGGGTCTGCTGGAAGATGTGGCGCGAGTTGAGCAACGGCCATGGTGCCGAGGATGCCGCCGAAGAGGCGCTGACCAATCAGGACCTGAACGCCGACGGAACCATTGCCGGGGGCGCGCCGAAGAAGACCTTTGCCCAAGCCGCGACGCAGATCGTCATCGCCGACGTCTCGATGAGCCTTGATAACGTGCTGGCCGTTGCCGGGGCGGCAAAGGACCACCCGACCGTGCTGGTGATCGGGTTGATCCTGTCCATCGCGCTGATGGGTCTGGCGGCGACCTTCATCGCGCGGCTTTTGAACAAGCACCGCTGGATCGCTTATGTGGGCCTCCTGATCATCGTCTATGTGGCGCTGAAAATGATCTGGGAGGGCTGGCACGAGGTGCAGCCCTTCGTGCTGGGGATGCTTTAAGCCTACCCTTTCGCCCAAGAACAAGACCGGCGCCGCAGGGGGCCGGTCTTTTTCATTGCCCTGTCCCATGCTGGGACGTTCCTCTGGGCCAATTTAATCAATGGCTTGGCAACGCAGATTAACCGTTTGTCAACCTTTTGGTCCGCCGCAGGTGGGCGCGGTAGAGAATGGGCGCAAGGATGCGGTCGTAGGTGAAGGTCGCAAGTGGCGCGATCACCGGCAGGCTGGTGAGGCGCGCGAGCCAGCGCAGATGCGGCATCTGATCCCACAGCGCGCGAAAGGCGGGCAGGCCCGAGAGCACGCGCCCCTGATGCCAGACATGCAGCCGCCGCGCCGCCTGATCGGGCGTCAGGCCCCAATCCTCGGCCCGCTCCAGCTGGTCAAAGGCAATGGGTAGGCCATCGCGGATGGCACGGCGCTGATAGGCCGTAATCTCGGCCCGGCAGATCGGGCAGGTCTGGTTGTAAAGCACGCGGGTGTCTTGGGTCATGGGGGAGAGATAGGGCAGATTTGCGGGGGGTAAATGGGGTTTGTGGGGTGAGGGGCGGCGGCGTAGCCGCGAAAACAGTCCAGTGGACTGTTTTCAGCCCCGAACGCCCGCGAACGCTTTCGCGGGCCGGGCTGTCGATGCAGCAGACCCTTTCTGCCCTATACACCCTTCCCTCGCCGGGGTGCAAAGCTGACCGCGCCCGGACCGACGGCGCACTTGGGGTGCGACCATCGTCACGCCCGCCCCGGTGGGGCGGTTCGGGCACGGGCGGAGTTGGTTTGGGGTGAGGGGCGGCGGCGCGCAGCGCCGCGGAAAGGGTCCAGTGGACCCTTTCCAGCCCCGAACGCCCGCGCAAGCCTGCGCGGGCCGGGCCTTTGATGCAGCAGGCCCTTTGCGCCCTATCCACCCTTCCCTCGCCGGGGTGCAAAGCTGACCGCGCCCGGACCGACGGGGCTCTTGGGGTGCGACCATTGTCGCGCCCGCCCCGGTAGGGCGGTTCGGGCGCGGTCAGATTTGCTTTAGGCAAATCTAACGGGGGGCGGGTGGCAAGTGGTGCGCTGAGGCGCACCCTATGACGTGCTACTCATCTTCATTGGAGTAGCGACTATCATCGGATGCAACGTCTTCGATGATTTTCTCCCAAGGCCAACCGACTGTTGCATATTTGCGATAAAGGAAAAGCTGCTTGT
This sequence comes from Rhodobacter sp., assembly GCA_027484145.1. Classification (GTDB taxonomy): domain Bacteria; phylum Pseudomonadota; class Alphaproteobacteria; order Rhodobacterales; family Rhodobacteraceae; genus Pseudotabrizicola. Next base: position 935,739 of record JAIXUH010000002.1, on the reverse strand, counting down.
CGACGATTGACACCTCATCTTTGTTCTCGTCATAACTAATAACCAGCCCTCTTCCTTCTTCGTCGACTTGCAACTCATCTATTTTAGCCAAAATTATTCGAAGGTTTGCCTTTTGTATTCGCGGTTCACGCTGCCTTGCCTTGGAAAATATCGTATCAGTGTGCAAACCATCAGTTAGCTCTTTATCTGTGCTATCCATTACTACTTTTAACATATGTGCGTAGATTCCAGTAGCACGCTTTCTTTGTCGGATACCCTTTGCCAAACGTGTGGCAAATGTTTGATAGAGTGCATTCAATTGTTCTGCATACGCGAGTGCAACATCAAGATAGGCGCTTTGGCTTTCAATCAATTTTGGTGATCCGGGGATGGATCGCTCAATATTCGCGGCGTCAAGTAAAGACAAAGTTAGTTTCTGAAGGATGCCAACGGTTCCAAATGAGTCAGCAACCAAATTACTACATATGTCTTTGCTGAACACAATGTTCATTGATTCCGCGCCCTTGGACAGTACGGCCTTCAGCTCTGGGTCAGACCAGTAAATGGACATCTCTTCTACTCGCGCAGCCAAATCAGGATTGAGATGGAGCAACAAGTTATTTTCTGCCCATATCCCTATAATCACAACGAAGGTTTTATAATCCCATAGTGCTTTCAAATCCGTCGCGAATGCCCGACGCTCAGTTGGATGAAGATAATGAAAGTCTTCAATCACAAGGCGTCTGCCAGATTCATTAATCGCCTCTGCAAAAAACTTTAAATCGTCAACGCCATTTGAAATATAGATAGATTTTATTGTAGTTGTGCTTGTGTAATCCAATCCAAGTGCAACTTTTATTCTGGAGAGCAAAGGAATAGATACATCGCTCGAAGCAGAAAGAGAAGTTTTGATCGCTCCTGACGATGTGTGTTCAGATTGAACGCTAAGCCCTAGATTTGCAAGCGCTTCAACAAAAATGTCCTTCACTTTTTTGTTTAGTCGGCATTGAATTACTATTGCTTCCGGCAAATTCTTCTGGCGCAGCCAACTCTTGCCACATTTGGATTCGCCTCTTAGCGCAATGTGAGTGTTGCGCCCCAATAGTCGTTGAATGTCTGCATCTAGATTTCCTCTGTCTACGTACGAAGGCTGTAGAATACTAGTGGAAATTCCAAAAACCTCGTTAATATGGTAAGTCATTTTTCTGATCTCATCCTCACACCAACCGCTCAACCTCTTTAGCAGCCCGCACGAAATCCGCAAACAGCGGATGGGGCGCAAACGGCTTTGACTTCAACTCCGGGTGGAACTGGACGCCGATGAACCAGGGGTGGTCGCGCACCTCGACAATCTCGGGCAGCCTGCCATCCGGGGACATGCCGGAGAAAATCAGCCCGCAGGATTCCAGTTTGTCGCGGTATTGGATGTCCACCTCATAGCGGTGGCGGTGGCGTTCTTCGATGGTGGTGCTGCCATAGACGGCAGCGACGTGGGAGCCGGGTTTGAGGTTCGCGGTATAGGCGCCAAGGCGCATGGTGCCGCCCTTGGCGTCATCGGCCTTGCGGCGCACGGTGTGGTTGCCCTGCACCCATTCCTTGAGGTGATAGACCACGGGGGTGAACCGCTTTTCGCCGGCCTCGTGGTCAAATTCCTCGGACCCCGCATTGGCAAGGCCGGCAAGGTTGCGGGCGGATTCGATGACCGCCATCTGCATGCCAAGGCAGATGCCAAGGTAGGGGATCTTTTTCTCACGCGCGAATTGGGCGGCCTTGATCTTGCCTTCGGTGCCACGCTCGCCAAAGCCGCCGGGGACGAGGATGGCGTGGAAGTTTTCGAGATAGGGGGCGGGGTCTTCGCGCTCGAAAATCTCGGCGTCGATCCATTCGGCTTTGACGCGGGTGCGGTTGGCCATGCCGCCATGGGTCAACGCCTCGGCGATGGATTTGTAGGCGTCTTCGAGCTGGGTGTATTTGCCGACGATGGCCACCTTGACCGTGCCTTCGGCATTGGTCAGGCGGTCCATCACGTCTTCCCAGCGGGTCAGGTTGGGGCGCGGGGCGGGGGTGATCTGGAAGGCATCGAGCACCGCCTGATCAAGGCCCGCGCGGTGATAGGCGAGCGGGGCCTCGTAGATGGTTTTCAGATCATAGGCGGGGATGACGGAGTCTTTGCGGACGTTGCAGAAGAGGGCGATTTTCTCGCGCTCTTTTTCCGGGATCGGGTGTTCGGAGCGGCAGACGAGGACATCAGGGGCAAGGCCGATGGATTGCAGTTCCTTGACCGAGTGCTGTGTGGGTTTGGTTTTGAGTTCACCACTGGCGGCGAGATAGGGCAAGAGGGTGAGGTGCATCAGGATGGACTGGCCGCGCGTGCGTTCGTGGATGAACTGGCGGATGGCTTCAAAGAAGGGCAGGCCTTCGATATCGCCCACGGTGCCGCCGATTTCGCAGAGCATGAAGTCGACTTCGTCGGCGCCGATGCGGAGGAAATCCTTGATTTCGTTGGTGACGTGAGGAATGACCTGAATGGTTTTGCCGAGGTAATCGCCGCGGCGTTCCTTTTCCAGCACGTTAGAGTAGATGCGCCCCGAGGAGATGGAGTCGGTCTGGCGGGCCGAGACGCCGGTGAAGCGTTCGTAATGGCCAAGGTCAAGGTCGGTTTCAGCGCCGTCGTCGGTAACGAAAACCTCGCCATGCTCGAACGGCGACATCGTGCCGGGGTCGACGTTCAGGTAGGGGTCAAGCTTGCGCAGGCGGACGGTATAGCCACGGGCCTGCAACAGCGCGCCGAGGGCGGCGGAGGCCAGACCCTTGCCGAGGGAGGAGACAACGCCGCCGGTAATGAAGATGTAGCGAGCCATGGCTGGCCTCCCGTGAACTAGGCGATTCGGGCTGTGGGAATCGCGGCACCACGGGACTCAGGCCTTAACCGACCAAAAGCCTTATGGCAACAGCACCGCTAGATGCTGTTGGACAATCTGGGGGCGCGACAAGCGATTGTGGTCAGTTTTCGGCTTTTGGCGGGGCCAGCGGCGCATCAGACGCGGCGGGGGGCAAGAGGTCAGCGCCCGCCGGTGCGGCCGGTTCGTCGCTTGCGGGGGCGGTCGCGCCGATCTGGTCGATGACCGACGAGGTGCCCGCACTTTGTGCCGCAAGGATCGTGAGGGTGATCGATGTGGCGATGAACATCGCCGCAAACACCCATGTCAGCTTGGCCAGTGCCGTGGCGGCACTGCGGCCCGACATCGCGCCACCGCCGCCGCCGCCCATGCCAAGGCCACCACCTTCGGAGCGCTGCAGCAGAACCACGCCGATCAGAAGAAGGGCGAGGATAAGGTGGATGGTGAGGATGACGTTTTCCATGGGCTTTCCCGAAGCTGACGCGCCTATCTAGGCGCATGACGGCAAGGGTGCAAGCCCTTCGGCAGGGGCAGGTGCTGGACCCGTGCTTTGCGCGCCGATAAGGTGGCGCGATGTTTGCCTTTGGCCTTTACCTTCTTGCGGCGCTGTTCGAGATCGCGGGCTGCTTTGCGGTTTGGGCCGTGGTGCGTTCGGGCGCGCCTGTCTGGTGGCTGGGGCCGGGTATGACAGCGCTGGGGCTGTTTGCATGGCTGCTGGCACAAAGCCCGGCCGATCAGGCGGGGCGCGCCTTTGCCGTGTACGGCGGAGTATACATCGTGGCCTCGCTGGCATGGATGTGGGCGGTGGAGGGGCGGCGGCCCGACCTGTGGGATCTGGCGGGCGGGGCGCTTTGCCTGATTGGCGCGGCGGTGATCTTGTTTGCGCCGCGCGGTCCGGCGTGATGCGGGCGGCGCAGATGCGGGCTGCGGACATTTAGCTGTTTCGCTCAGGCCCGCCGGTCGCTATGAGTGCCACGGTTTTCATCCGATGCAAGGACCGCAGACATGGCCAACGTGGTTGTCGTGGGCGCCCAATGGGGCGACGAGGGCAAGGGCAAGATCGTCGACTGGCTTTCTGAACGCGCCGATGTGATCGCGCGCTTTCAGGGCGGGCATAATGCCGGGCATACCCTTGTGATTGACGGCAAGGTTTACAAGCTGAGCCTGCTGCCTTCGGGCATTGTGCGCGGCGGCAAGCTGAGCGTGATCGGCAATGGCGTGGTGCTGGACCCGTGGCATCTGGTGATGGAGATTGCCAAGCTGCGCGATCAGGGCGTTGAGATAAATCCGGAAAACCTGATGGTGGCGGAAAACGCCCCCCTGATCCTGCCCTTGCACGGCGAATTGGACCGCGCCCGCGAAGGCGCTGTGGGTGTGGCCAAGATCGGCACCACCGGGCGCGGCATTGGCCCTGCCTATGAGGACAAGGTCGGCCGTCGCGCCATTCGCGTGGCCGATCTGGCCGATGCCAAGACGCTGGAGTTGCGGGTGGACCGCCTGTTGGCGCACCACGACGCGCTGCGCCGGGGTCTGGGGATGGAGCCGGTGGACCGTGCTGGATTGCTGGCACAACTGCATGAGATTGCGCCGCAGGTGCTGCCCTATGCCGCGCCGGTTTGGAAGGTGATGACCGATGCCCGCCGGGCCGGAAAGCGCATTCTGTTCGAGGGGGCGCAGGGCGCGCTTCTGGACATTGATTTCGGCACCTACCCCTTTGTCACCAGTTCCAACGTGATTGCCGGGCAGGCGGCCACGGGTGTGGGCCTTGGCCCGACGGCGATTGATTTCGTGCTGGGCATCGTCAAGGCCTATACCACCCGCGTGGGCGAAGGCCCGTTCCCGGCCGAGTTGAAGGATGCCGATGGCGAGCGTCTGGGCGAGCGCGGACACGAGTTCGGCACTGTCACGGGGCGCAAGCGCCGCTGCGGCTGGTTTGATGCGGTGCTGGTGCGGCAAACCTGTGCCACCAGCGGAGTTTCCGGCATTGCACTGACCAAGCTGGATGTGCTGGACGGGTTCCGCACGCTGAAAATCTGCGTGGGCTATGATCTGGATGGCAAGCGGCTGGATTATCTGCCCACCGCCGCCGACCAACAGGCGCGCTGCACGCCGATCTATGAGGAAATGGAAGGCTGGAGCGAGTCGACCGCCGGGGCGCGGTCTTGGGCGCAACTGCCGGGGGCCGCGATCAAGTATGTGCGGCGGATTGAAGAGTTGATCCAGTGCCCTGTCGCGCTACTGTCCACCTCGCCCGAGCGGGATGACACGATCCTTGTCACGGACCCGTTCGAGGACTGATCTGGGGGGCCTATGGCACTGAGTTACAAGGCGCGGCGGCGGTGGTCGCTGGTGGTTCTGCTGGTGGGTTTGCCGCTGTACATCGTGGTGGCGGCAACCGTTGTGGGCTGGATCGACCGGCCCTCGATGCCGGTGGAACTGGCCATCTATGTGGGCCTTGGGTTCTTGTGGATGCTGCCGATGCGGCGGGTGTTTCTGGGCGTGGGTCAGCCCGACCCCGATGCCCCGCGCGACCCTGAGGATCGTTAAGCCGTTCGTCGAAAAGGAAAACAGGCGAAGGATCATCTCCTTCGCCTGTCTTTGGGGCCTTGATGGCAGCCTCGGCCCACGATGCGATCAGGCTGGTGTCAGCCTGCCAGTTTCTTTGCCTTTGCCAAAACGGGCGAAGTGGCACTCAGGGCGAACTGGCCCCGACGGCTTTTCTCGATCTTGCCATCGCGCAGCAGCGTGCCAAAGCTGCGCAGGCCATCTTCACGCGTCAGCCGGTCGGCCGTAGGACCGAGGCAACGCATCAGTTGCGGGCGGGTAAAGCTGTCGCGCCCTTCGACGGTCGCCATATAGGCGGCGGCGGCTTCCAAAAGGTCAGGCAGTTCAGTGGCGCCAAGACGTTCGGCAAAATCACCAAAGCCTGAGTCGGCGCCGAAGATATTCTCGGCGTCGGCATCAAGGTCTTCGTCCTCGTCATCCATCAGGTCATGGCTGGCGACGGCCTGTGTGGCCACGGCCATCTGCGCGCCAGAGCCTGCGGGGCGGCGCGGGCGCACCGGCTGCACCATGGTGGGGGCAGAGTCGGCGACGGGCCGGTCGATGCGCTGTTCGGACACCAGCACAAGCGGGGCCGGGCGTTCGGTGGGTTGCGGGGCGGCGACGGGGCGCACGGCGCGCGACAGGTCATCGCGGTAGGCTTCCATCTTGCCCGCCGGGTTGGCCGCAAGCGTGCTGCCCGTGGCGCGGCGTTCGGCGATTGTGGCGGCAACGGCGGCCTTCAGATGCGCGATGGCCGACTGGCGGCGCTTGGTATCGGCACCTTCCATCTGGGTCGAAGCTTCGGCCATCAGGCGCGTCACCGCATCATCACCGGCGGGGCTGATGCGCTTGCGCGGTTCAGCCTCGTCATTCGCGGCGGCGGGCTGCGGGGCCGGCGTGTCGGCCTCGACCGCGGCGAGTTCGGCGGCAAGGGCGGCTTCGGCCTCGGGGGGCAGGGTTGCCTCGGCAGTGGACGTGATCGTGGACGCGGCGGTGATGGCGGGCAGCGTGGGGGCAGCCGGGGCTGCTGGTGTCGTCATGCCAGCGATCAGGTCGCTGCGGCGGATCTTGATTACGCGGGCGCGGGCACGCTGGATCTTTTCCACCGAGACGGGTTCGGCATCTGCGGCGTCTTCGGCTGCGGCAGGGGCCGGGGCGGCGACGGGCAGCGGGGCCGGGCGTTCATCGGCCGCAGGCATGGCCTCGCCCCGACCGGCGCGGGCCGGACGCATGGGGCGCACCGGGCGCACGGTGCCGTCCTCTGCATCCGCTGTTGCGGCGGCGGCAACTGCGGCGGCGGCGACTGGGGCAACCGGGGCGGCGGCAGCGGCGAACTGGCTGTCGTCAAAGGGTTCGATCCCGGCGGGGTCGGTGGACAGGCCGTCACCCGCAAAGGCGGCTTCGGCCAGGTCCGCGCCGTTCATGGCTGCGACGCTGTCGGAGGCATCCTGTGCGGCATCTGCTTCGGCAATGTCTGCAGCAAGCTCTGAAGCGGGCTCCGGGGCCGGATCGGCGGCCGCGACGATGGCCATCGGTTCGTCCGGCGTGCGGAACACCGCCTCCATCAGCGCTTCGGTGTCGTTGCTGTCGGCTTCGGGGTCGACCAGCGTTTCGGTCGCCGTTGGCTCTGGCAGATCGGTTGTGCGCAGGGCGGCTTCGACAAGTTCTTCCTGATCGGCCAGCGTTTGCGCTTCCTGTGCAGGGGCATCGGCGCTGTCTTCGGGGTCGATCAACTGACCAAGCGAGGCCAGCAGAGCATCATCATCGTTGGCGGCCATCGGCGGTTCGGTTGGTTCTACCATGGCAGGTTCGGCCACGGCGTCGCTTTGGATGTCAGCCAAATGCTCTGGGGCGGGGTCAACAGCTGCTTCGGCGACATCGTCCATCTGCTCAGCGATGGCTTCGGGCAGGTCGGCGGCCACGGGCATGTCATCGGCCACAACCGGGGCCACAACATTGGCGACGTCGTTGGTCACGTCATCGGCGATGTCGTCCGACAGCGCGGCCAGAAGTGCATCTTCGTCAATGCCATCATCACCGTCCTGGTCCATGGCCGCCATGGTTGCGGCAACGGGTTCGGCGTTTTCGGCACTTTCGACAAGGTCAGCCAGCACACCCTCGGGGGCGGTCTCAATCGCCTGATCTTCGGGCAGCAGGTCGTCGGCCTTAACCTCGGCCGATGATGGTGCCGTTTCTTCGGGCAGGGCGTCGTCCGTGGCAGACGAGGCAACAGCGGCTTCATCCACAGCCGACACTTCGGCGGGAAGATCAACCGGGGCAGATTCGGTGACGGCAAAAGCCTCAATCGTGGTGGCGCCCTCGTCGTCGGAGTCGAAGGCCGTGTCCACGGCGACCGATTCGATCACGCCGGCATGTTCATCCTCGCTGAAGGATTCATCTTCGAAGGCATCCGCAATGGATGCGGCGGGGGCGGCCGGAACGGCAAGTGTGACAACCGATGCGGCAGAGGCAGCTTCAGCGGCATGGCGCAGGCGAGAGAGTCGCTCTGCCACCGAGGAGGACAAAGTGTCGGCGCCGCTGACCTTTGGCTCGGGGCGCGGCTCTGGCCGCGGGTCGGGCCGGGGGGCTGCGGGCATGCTGACCCTGACCGGCGGCGGCGCGGCCTGATCGGCCACGGGTGCCGCAATAGCGTTTGTGTTTTCAAGGGGTTGCGGCGATGTTCCGACCAATGGCGCAGGGGCTGACACGACCATGTCGCCAGCCCGCAGGATCACACCATTTTCCTGAATCTTGGCCTCGACCCGGCGCTGAATTTCGCGCTCGGCAATGCGGTGGAGCATCGCGGCATCGGGCTGCGGGGGTTCCGCGCCGAAATACCTGTCCTCGGCGGCCAGATCGCGGAAATACTCCGCAATGGCCTTCATCGTGTTGAAGGGGTCGTCAAACCCTTCCAACGTACAAGAGAATGTCCCATAGGACACCGTGAGGATCTTACTCGCACCGTTCATTCGGATGCTCGCTTTCTGCCAAACTCGATGGCCCTTTCTTATCCCTCACCTGTTCGAATCCATGGACAGATCAGGGTAATTTGAAGGATTGATTGTGGCCCCGCACCTGTGGTTTTGCCGCAATTCAAAGGACAGTATCCGCATGAATCAGGTTATTGTGCAATCCTTGGCCGGAATCACGCTGGTTGGGGGGGGGCCGGTCAGCCCTGCATTGTTTCGAGAAGCGCGCCAGATCGCCCCACGGATTGTGGCGGCCGACAGCGGGGCAGACCGCTGCCTTGCCATGGGATTCGCACCCGAAGCCGTGATCGGCGACATGGATTCGATTTCGGCCACGGCGCGCGCCACCCTTGGCGCAGGGCGGATGCACCATATTGCCGAGCAGGAGACGACCGATTTTGACAAGGCGTTGCGGTCGATTGATGCGCCGTTCGTGCTGGCGGTGGGGTTTATCGGGGCACGGCTGGACCATGGCCTTGCGGTGCTGAACGCGCTGGTGCGCAGCCCCGCGCGCTGTGTGCTGATGGGGCCGCGCGACGTGGTCTTTCACGCGCCGCCCGATCTGCGGCTGGAAATGCGGCGGGGGGATCGGTTCAGCCTGTTCCCCATGGCCGAGATGACGGGGGAAAGCGAGGGGCTGGACTGGCCGCTGCAGGGCCTGCGCTTTTCGCCGATGGGCATGATCGGCACCTCAAACCGCGTGACGGATGGCCCGGTGCACCTGCGCCTGTCGGGGCCGGGCATGCTGTGCATCCTGCCGCGTGCACGGCTGGGCGCGGTGCTGGCTGTGCCGCCGGGAACTTGGGGCGCGCGGGGGTGATGTGTTAGGCTGCCCGCATGGTGACGTTGGGGGCGGGTATGCGGCTTGGTCAGCTTGTGGCGATACTGGTGATGGTGGCGGCCCCCGCTTGGGCCGAACGGCATGCGCTGGTGGTGGGGATTGACGGCTATGACGCGCTGGAGCCGCTGCAAAAGGCGCGCAACGATGCCCGGGCCGTGGGTGACGTGCTGGAGGCGACGGGCTTTCGCGTGACGCGGGCGCTGGATGCCGATGGCGATGCGCTGTTTGACGCGCTGGCCAGCTTTACCGGCCAGATCAAACCCGGCGATGAGGCGGTGGTGTTCTTTGCCGGCCATGGTGTGCAGGTTGAGGGGCGCAACTGGCTACTGCCGTCGGACACGCCCGCCTTGCAGCCGGGGCAAGAGGTCAAGCTGCGGCGCGCGGCCCTTGCCACCGATGATCTGATGGCCGAGATCACGGCGCGGGGCACTTCGGTGGCGGTACTGATCCTGGACGCCTGCCGCGACAACCCGTTTCCGCGGCAGGGCACGCGGTCAGTGGGCAACACGCGCGGCCTGTCGCGGCTGGATGCACCGCGCGGCACCTATGTGATCTATGCGGCGGGTGAGGGGCAGACCGCGCTGGACCGTCTGGGCGAGGGGGACAATAACCCCAACTCGGTCTTTACCCGCGCGCTGTTGCCAAGGTTGGCAGAGCCCGGCCTGTCGATCCGCGATCTGGCGCAAGAGGTGCGGATGGAGGTGGACGAAACCGCCCGCAGCATCGGCCACGACCAGTTCCCCGCGATCTATGACCAGTTGGCAGGGGATTTTGTGTTGGCGGGGGGGGCGGTTGAGCGAAACGCCGTGCCGGTCACGCCGGTTGTCGGGCAACCGCCTGCCTCTGATCTGGCTTCCGGGCAAGATACATCAGTCTGTGACACGTTGATGCAAGGTGTCGAGGCTGCCCTGCAAAGCGGTACAAGCGAAAGGGAAAAAGCGAAGCAGTTGCAAGAGATGCTGAACCGCGCGGCAAAGTCCAATTGCGACGCTGCCATTGATGTAGCAGGAAGCAGCTTGAACGCTGTTCTGGCAGGGATCGCGATGCAAATTCGTACCTGTGGAACGCTCAGGAAAGAAGTTCAGGCTGTTGCAAACGCAAAGACCTCGGTTCGTACACGGATAAACCAGATCAAGGGGCTGATTCAAAAGACGGATGCCACCGAATGCGCCGAGGATGTGGCTTGGGCCAAACAGGTCATCAAGGAATATGAGGCACGCGAAGCTGCCGCCTCATTCGCATTTTCCGGGGGTAAATCGGTGTCAGGCCGGGTCGATCTGACGCTGGGGCTTACACTTCGTCCGCTTGCTGGCGCGCCCAAATCGGTCTTGTCCGAACTGCCTGCGTCACTTCAACAGGACCAACGTCTGTATGTTCTGGACATCGCGCGCGGAAGCGCCGCGTCGCGTCATGAAGAATTGCGGGCTGGCGCAGTCATCATTTCGGTTGATGGGGTTCCGGTAACATCACAGGAAGAATTGGCCCCACTGGTCCAAGAGGCGGATCAGCAAGGAACTTCCCTGAGATTTCTGATCTATACTGCCGGTGAATTTGAGACGGTGCTTATCTCGCCGCGCTGACGCGCCGCCCCCGTGCCGCCACCCGCTCGCGGTAGATGATATACAGCCCCGAGGCGACGATCACCACGATACCCGCCCATGTCAGCGCATTGGGGAAATCGCCGAAGATGGCGTAGCCAAGCGCTACGGCGGCGACGATTTCGAGGTAGTGGAGCGGGGCCAGCGTGGCCGAGGGCGCGAATTTCAGCGCATAGGTCATGCACATGTGTGACAGTGCCGCCCAGAAGCCCACGCCGAAGAGCCACAGCCAGGCAAAGCCCTGCGGCATCACCGGGTCGAACTCGGCCCAGCCGGTGCCTTCTGACAGAAGCATGACCGGCAGGCACATCAGGATGCCGGTCCATGAGGTGTGGACTTGCATGGCCACCGGGTGCATGAACCCCGCCACCTGACGCGTCGACAGCATGTAGAAGGCAAAGAAGAACGCCGTGCCAAGCGGCCACAGCGCCACAAGGCCAAAGGCGGCCAGCGACGGCTGGATCACCAGCAGTGCACCGCAAAAGCCGACGATGGAGGCTGCGATACGGCGGGGGCCGACCTCATCACCAAATAGCAGGCGGCCGAGGATCAACAGGATGAAGGGTTCCACAAAGGCGATGGCCAGCGCATCGGCCACCGGCATCACGGAAATAGCCGCGACAAAACTGTAGGTCGACAGCATCAGAAAGGCCGCGCGCAGGGCGATCAGGCCAATGGCGCGCGGCGACAGGGCCATGGGAATGGCCATCAGCCACAGCACCGGCAACATCAAAGCGAACTGCACCACAAAACGGGCGGTCACGATCTGACCCACCGGAATGGTCGCCGAGGCCAGCTTGGCCGAGACGTCCAGCAAGGGCGCAAGCGTGCAGAAGGCGAGCATCAGGACGACGCCCGGAAGGATGCGGTCAGGTTGACGGGTCATGCACCGTGGCTATGCGGTCCACGCCAGCGCGTCCATCGCGAAAACGACATATCCGCGACGGTTCAGGCCAAGCGCCCTTGCAGCCCGCCGCCAAACGCGGCTAGCTTTGGCCCAGTCAGCAGGGGATGCGTCGGTGCTGTTTTTGAAAGCTGCGGGTCTGGTCTATCTGGCGAACCCCAAGACCGCGACACAATCGATCCGGGCCATGTTGGGGCCCTATGCAGGGGCCACTCCAGAAGAAACCAAGCACAAGCACGTCAATGCCATCGCTTACGGGCGCAAATGGGCGCCGAAACTGACGCGGATGCTGGGTGCGCCGCCGCAGACCGTGGCGGTGATGCGCGAGCCTCTGGCCCACTTGGGCAGTTGGTTCCGCTATCGCCAGCGTGATGATCTGGTGGGGCACGAAAACTCGACCCGCGACATTGATTTTGCCACCTTCATTCAGGCCACTCTGTCCGATGACCCGCCCCCTTTTGCGCGGATCGGGCGGCAAGACCGTTTTCTGGGCTTTCTGGATGGCGGGCCGCCGGTGAACCACATCTTCGATTATGACCGGCTGGATCTGCTGATGGCTTTTCTGTCGGGCCAGCTTGGCACGACGCTCAGCCTGCCGCTGCGCAATGTCTCGCCCACAGCCGATACGGCGGCGCTGACCCTGCCTGTGGATGTGGAACAGGCGCTGCGCACCGCGCGGGCGGCCGAGTTTGCGCTGCACGCGCGGGTGGCGGCCACGGGGCATCTGGTTACGCCGCTGCCCGCCTGACCCCACCCGAGGAGACGCGCCGCAGGCGCGCGACGAGACATAACCTTGCGCCGCAGGCGCGCCGCAAGGTCAGCCGTTCACGGCTGCGGGCGGTTCAGCAGTTGGGCACGTTCACGGCCAGCCCGCCCAGCGAGGTTTCCTTGTATTTCTCATGCATGTCGCGGCCCGTCTGGCGCATCGTCTCAATACAGGCGTCAAGGCTGACCAGATGCTGGCCATCGCCGCGCAGCGACAGCGATGCCGCCGAGATGGCCTTGATCGCGCCCAGACCGTTGCGTTCGATGCAAGGCACCTGCACCAGCCCTTTGACCGGGTCGCAGGTCATGCCAAGGTGGTGCTCCAGCGCAATTTCGGCGGCGTTTTCCACCTGTTCGGGGGTGGCCCCCATGACTTCGGCAAAGCCTGCGGCGGCCATGGCGGCGGCGCTGCCCACTTCGGCCTGACAGCCACATTCCGCGCCCGAGATGCTGGCGTTGTGCTTGCAAAGCCCGCCAATGGCGGCGGCGGTCAGCAGGAAATCCCCCACACGTGCGGCATTGGCGCCGGGCACATGATCCAGCCAATAGCGGATGACGGCGGGCACTACGCCTGCCGCGCCATTGGTGGGGGCGGTCACGACTTGGCCCCCGGCGGCGTTTTCTTCGTTTACCGCCATGGCATAAAGGCTCATCCAGTCGTTGATGGTATGGGGTGCGGTCATGTTCAGCCCGCGTTCGGCCATCAGCTTGTCATGGATGCCCTTGGCACGGCGGCGCACCTTCAGCCCGCCGGGCAGGATGCCGGTTCCGGCCATGCCACGGGTGATGCAGTCATTCATCACTTCCCATATGCGGGCCATGCCACGGTCAAGCTCGGCGGCTGAGCGGAACTTCAACTCATTCGCGCGCTTCATCGCGGCAATCGACAGCCCGCTTTGCGCGGCCATGTGCAGCATTTCGGCGGCGGTTTCAAAGGGATAGGGCACATCGGCGCGGGCGCGGGATTTGGTGCCGCCGGCACTTGCCATCTGGTCTGCGGTCAGAACGAAGCCGCCGCCGATGGAGTAGTAGGTTTCCTGCAAGATCACGTCGCCCTGCGCGTCGGTCGCGCGCAGCACCATGCCATTGGCATGGCCGGGCAGGGCGGGGCCATAGTCGAACACCAGATCACGCTCGGGGTCAAAGCGCAGTTCGGGCAACCCCGGCGGGGTGATGCTGCGGCGGATGCGGATGTCATGCAGCGCGGCATCGGCCTTTTCGGCGTCATAGGTATCGGGCGCGAACCCGGCAAGGCCAAGGATGGTGGCGCGGTCGGTCGCATGGCCCACCCCGGTGAAGGCAAGGCTGCCGTGCAGCGAGGCTTTCAGCCCATGAGCGTGAAAGGGCGAGGCGCGCAGCCGGTCAAGGAACATCGCGGCGGCGACCATCGGCCCCATCGTGTGGCTGGAAGAGGGGCCGATGCCCACCTTGAACATGTCGAAGACGGAAAGGAACATCTGGTTATGCCTGATCTGCTTGCGTGTCGGGGGCCGTCAGGAAACGGCCCGACAATCCGTTGGCCGCGCCGGCCCTTTGTGTGGCGGGGCGCATTTCGGTTGCCGACACAAGGGCGTGCAGGGCCGGGTAATCGGTGATGGCCAAAGCGTGGGACGGGTCCCACGGAAAGGCGCGAAGCCAACGCATCAACATGCCGATGTAGGGACCCATGACCCCCGGCGCATCGGGCGACATCCAGCGCGGGCGGGTGGCGGCGATAGCCTCCAGCGGGGCAAGGCGCGTCAGCAGGCGGGCGTGCGCCTCGGCGGCGACGGTGGCGCTGTGGTCTTCGCCCGCCGGGCGGTAGGGGTGGATCAGGTCGATCGCGCCCGTATGCAGGGTGTTGCTGGCGTAGAACAGCCACGACAGGAACGCGCCCCGGTCGGCATCCTGCGGGGCGGGGGCCAGACCATGCCGGTCGGCCAGCCACAGGAGAATGGCGGCGGTTTCAAACAGCATGCCGTCGTGCGTTTCCATGGCGGGAACCAGCCCCAGCGGATGGCGGGCCAGATGGTCGGGCGCCTTCAACGCCTCCATATCCTCTAGAAAATCGACCCTGTAGGGCGCGCCGATCTCTTCAAGCACGATATGCACCGCCAGATTTGCGAAATCCGGCACACCGTAAAGGATATAGGTCATCACTCGCCCCCGTTCTTGCCCCCCTCAGAATGCGGTGCCCTTGTGCGGTTCACCCTGCTGAAAGCGACATTTGCCGACCAGAAACGGTTATCCTGTGCCGATCTGCGCGCCAAGCGGCAACATTGCCCCTCGCACGCGGGCGCGTGAGTGCTTATACCTTGGCCAACCTGCCAAGGAGTCTGCCATGCCCGCCGATCTTTCGCCCATCGACAAGGCCAAGTTTCTGGCTGCCAAGCGCGCGACGGAGTTTGTCGAGGATGGCATGAAGGTGGGGCTTGGCACTGGATCGACCGCGGCATGGATGGTGCGCTGTTTGGGTGAGCGGGTGCGCGAAGAGGGGTTGCGCGTGATTGGCGTGCCGACATCCACCCGCACCGCGCAACTGGCGCGGCAGGTGGGCGTGCCGATTGCAACGCTGGATGAGGCCAAGTGGCTGGATCTGACGATTGATGGCGCCGATGAATTCGACCCCGACCTGAACCTGATCAAGGGCGGCGGGGCGGCGCTGTTGCAGGAAAAGATCGTGGCCACGGCATCGGACCAGATGATCGTGATTGCCGATGCGGCCAAGGAAGTGGCGGCTTTGGGTGCCTTTCCGCTGCCGATTGAGGTGATCCCCTTTGGCTGGCAGACCAGCAAGGCGCTGGTCGAGGAAATGCTGGTGTCGCTGGATGTGATGAGCCGGGATGTGACCCTGCGGATGAACGGCGCGGCGCCGCTGGTGACGGACGAGTCGAATTACATCCTTGATCTGCACCTGAAACGGATCGGCAACCCGCGCCAACTCGCCTTGGTCTTGAACCAGATTCCGGGCGTGGTGGAAAACGGGCTGTTCATCGACATCTGCGATATCGTGGTGATCGGCCATGCCGATGGGCGGGTGCGGGTCAAGGACATCAACGCAGGGTCGGTCGAGGATGAACGGATGGATGTTCTGCCCACCGACAACGTGTTTGCGGATCTGGACTGATGAGCTTTGACGTTGATCTGTTCGTGATCGGCGGCGGCTCTGGTGGCGTGCGCGCCGCGCGCATGGCGGCGGCGACCGGGGCCAAGGTGGCACTGGCCGAAGACAGCCGTCTGGGCGGCACCTGCGTCATCCGGGGGTGTGTGCCGAAAAAGTTGATGGTCTATGCGTCGGCTTTCCGCGAGATGCCGGGCGAGGCGCGGGCCTATGGCTGGGACATTGCCGATGGCCGGTTCGACTGGCCCAGCTTTCGCAAGACGCTGCATGGCGAACTGGACCGGCTGGAGGGGATTTACCGCCGTCTGCTGGAAGGTTCGGGCGTGATGATCCATGACCAGCGCGCGCATCTGGTGGCGGCCCATCGGGTTGCCCTTGCCGATGGCACCGAGGTCAGCGCCAAGCACATTCTGCTGGCCACCGGCGGGCGGCCCGAACGCCCCGAGATGCGCCATGCCGAGTTGGGCATCGTGTCGGATGACGTGTTCCTGATGGAGACGCTGCCGAAATCGATGCTGATTGTTGGCGGCGGGTTCATCGCCTGCGAGATGGCCTGCATCCTGAACGGGCTGGGCGTTGCGGTGACGCAGTTTTATCGCGGCGCGCAGATCCTGCGCGGCTTTGACGACGAGGCGCGCGGTCTGGTGGCCGAGGCGATGAAGGCCAAGGGGATTGATCTGCATGTGGGCACCAATATCCTTGAGATGGGGCCAGCCGATCAGGTGATGTGGCAAGGTGCTGTGGGCGACAACATGGCCGATGCAGCACCCGAACCTGCCGCGCCGCTGCCGCGTGGGCCGGTCCGGGTGAAAGCATCGAACGGCACCGAACGGGTGTTCGATGCGGTGCTGTTTGCCACGGGCCGCGCCCCCAACAGCCGCAATCTGGGGCTGGAGGATTTGGGCGTGCAGATCGGGCGGCGTGGCGAGGTTGTGGTGGACGCCTATAGCCAGACGGCGGTGCCTTCGATCTTTGCGGTGGGCGATCTGACCAACCGGGTCAACCTGACTCCTGTGGCGATCCGCGAGGGGATGGCCTTTGTCCGTACGGTGTTCGAGGGCGTACCCACGCCAGTGGATCATGACCTGATCCCTTCGGCCGTGTTCACCCAGCCGGAACTGGGCACGGTGGGCCTGACCGAAGAGCAGGCGCGTGATCTCGAACCGATCGAGGTTTACGCGACATCGTTCAAGCCGATGCGCAGCGCCTTTGCCGGGTCAAGCGACCGTGTCTTGATGAAACTGGTGGTGTCGCAAGCCACGCGCCGGGTTCTGGGCTGCCACATCGTGGCACCAGATGCGGGCGAGATGATCCAGTTGGCCGCCATTGCGGTCAAGATGGGGGCGACCAAGGAAGATTTCGACAGAACAGTGGCTGTCCATCCGACGATGGCCGAAGAACTGGTCACAATGCGTGCACCAGTGCGGAAAGCGTGACGCAGGTTGCTTGATTTCTGCGCGAAAATGACCAGTTAAGAACCGAAGATCAAAAAAGAAGAAGGGTTTCGACGGATGGCAAGCGGAGGTCCCTGGGGCGGCGGTGGCGGCTCGGGCGGAGATGATCGCGGTAAGGACCGCGACGAAGAGCGTCGAGGCGGGCGAAAGCCGGGTGAGGGTGGTCCGCAGATCCCCGAGATCGACGAAATCGTGAAGAAGGGCCAAGAGCAACTGCGCGTCCTGATGGGCGGGCGCGGCAAGGGCAACTTTGGCGGTGGCAATGGCGGCGGATCGCGTGGCCCCGATGGCCCGCGCGTGACCAAGCAGGGCGTGGCCTTGGGTGCTTTGGCGCTGGTGGCCCTGTGGTCCTATATGAGCTTTTATACGGTCAAGCCCGAAGAACGCTCGGTCGAGTTGTTCCTGGGTGAGTTTTCGACCCTTGGCGCGCCGGGTCTGAACTTTGCGCCGTGGCCTGTGGTGACGGCCGAAATCGTGCAGGTGACCAACGAACGCCAGACCGATATCGGCGTTGGCCGTTCGGGCGAGGATGGCGGGCTGATGCTTACCCGCGACCAGAACATCGTGGACATCGGGTTTCAGGTGGTCTGGAACATCGACGATCCGGCCAAGTATCTGTTCAACTTGAACGATCCGGCTGACACGATCCGCGCGGTTTCGGAATCGGCCATGCGCGACATCATCGCGCGGTCGGAACTGGCGCCCGTGCTGAACCGTGACCGGGGTGTCATTGCGACCGACCTTCTGGCCGCTGTGCAGCAGACGCTGGATTCCTATGAGTCCGGCATCAATGTGATCCGGGTCAACTTTGAAAAGGCCGACCCGCCGCGTGAGGTGATTGACGCCTTCCGCGCCGTGCAGGCCGCACAACAAGAGCGTGACCGTCTGGAAAAAGAAGCCGACGCCTATGCCAACCGTGTGACCGCTGGGGCACGCGGTGAGGCGGCGCGTTTGCTGGAAGAATCGGAAGCCTATCGCGCGCAGGTCGTGAACAACGCGCAGGGTGAAGCCAGCCGCTTCCTGTCGGTCTATGAGGAATACATCAAGGCCCCGGATGTGACGCGCAAGCGGATGTATCTGGAAACGATGGAGCGGGTCTTGGGTGGCATGAACAAGGTCATCCTTGATGGCGTGTCGGGGGGCGAGGCCGGACAGGGCGTGGTGCCCTTCCTGCCGCTGAACGAAATCGGGCGGCCGCCGGTGCCTGCCACGGGTGCCGCTGCCGCCGGAGGGACCAACTGATGAAGATGCAACTGATTTTGCCCGCGATTGCGGTCGTGGGGGCTGTGGTGCTGTCGTCGCTGTTCATCGTGGATGAACGCGAAAAGGTGCTGGTCTTGCAGTTCGGTCAGGTCAAGCAGGTGAAGGAGGAGCCGGGCCTTGGCTTCAAGATCCCGCTGATTCAGGAAGTGGTGCGCTATGACGGGCGCATTCTGGGCCTGCCGACGCAACCGATCGAAGTAACGCCGCTGGATGACCGCCGTCTGGTGGTTGATGCCTTTGCCCGCTGGCGGATTGCCGAACTGGTCACCTTCCGCGAAGCGGTGGGTGCCGGTGGTGTGGATGCCGCGCTGACCCGGCTTGACCGGATCCTGAACGCGGCCATCCGCGAGGTCTTGGGTTCGGTGCCGTCAGGCCGGGTGCTGTCCGAAGACCGGACCGCGCTGATGAACCAGATCCGCGACCGGGCGCGCACGGAATCTTCGGCCCTTGGGATCGAAGTGATCGACGTGCGTCTGACGCGGACGGATTTGCCCGAGCAGAACCTTGCCGCCACCTTTGCCCGGATGCGGGCCGAGCGTGAGCGCGAGGCGGCAGACGAAATCGCCCGTGGTGGCGAAGCGGCGCAAAGGGTGCGGGCTGCGGCAGACCGGACGGTGGTGGAACTGACCTCCGAGGCGCGCAAGAACGCCGAAGTCATCCGCGGTGAGGCCGACGCACAGCGCAACGGCATCTACGCCGAAGCCTTTGGCCGCGATCCGGAGTTCTTTGCCTTCACACGGTCGCTCACCTCCTACGAGCGGTCGTTGCAGGGCAGCAATTCGTCCATCGTGATGCAGCCAAACAGCGTGTTCTTTGAATATCTGCGCAGCGAACAGGCCCCGGCAGACCGTCCGGCCGTGCCAGCGCCCGTCGAAGGGCAATGAGTCTGGTTCTGGCCGCCATCGGGCTGGTTTTGGTTGTGGAGGGGCTGGCGCTTGCGCTGGCCCCTTCGCGTTTGAAGGATGCGCTGGCCTTTATTGCCGCACTCAGCCGCGATCAGCAGCGGTTTCTGGGGCTAACAGCGCTGGCCATCGGGGTGGCTTTGGTCGCGCTGGCACGGTGGTTGGGCGTGGGCGCGCTGTTCTGACCGTCAGGGGCAGGGGGGCAATGGACCCGTGCGGTTGCGCAACGGGCCAAGGGGCGTGGCCACGATATCCCGCCCCGAAAGCTGCACCGCCATGATCTGTGACCCGTCGGCCGAGGTGACAATCACTTGATCCTGCCCGCCACAGCGCCGGGTGCCGCCGAAAATCTCGGTATCGCCAATGCGGTGGTTGGTCAGGCCGGGGGCGCGGGCGATTTCCTGCAGCCGTTTGCCGTTCAGACGCACGAACACCAGTTCGCGAGCCAGATGCGGGCGGTCGACGTAAGCAAGTTCGATCCGGCCATCGCCGTCAAAATCACCCACGCCCGCCGGGGCAAGCCAGCGTTGCGGTTGCCCGATGAAGGGGGTGGTGGCAAGGCGTTGCAGATCGCCGCCAGACTGGCCCGGTTCGGCCGCAAAGGCCCAGACGGCAAGGCGGGCGCCTTTTGCAACGTCGGCTTCGACAACCACAATCTCGGGCCGGCCATCGCCCGTGACATCCCACAGGCGCGGGGCCACGTCTTCGAACACCAGAGTGTCGGGCAGCGCCACTTCATCGCCCGTCGATCCGCTGCGGCACGCCCCGCAAGATTGCGCGCCGACATTCAGCCGCGAAAACATCGGGATCGGGCCCAGAACGCCGTGGGTATAGCGATCTGTCGGGGTGTCTAGGCGCGCATAAACGGGCCATGCGGGCCTGTCACGGTCACGCCCTTTGGGGGCATCGCCGCGCGTTTCAACCTCGGTCACGGTCTGCGCCCCGGCGGCAGAGGCCGCCAGCAGCACCAGACAAAGGGTGACCAGCCGGATCAGATCTGCTTTTCCGGCATTTGGACGACCAGACCTTCCAGCGCATCGCTCACCTTCAACTGGCAGGTCAGGCGCGACCGGGCTGGATCGGGCTTCCATGCGAAATCAAGCATGTCCTCTTCCATGCTGTCTTTCTTGGGCAGTTTGGCGACCCATTCGGGCGCGACATAGACGTGGCAGGTGGAGCAGGCACAGGCACCGCCGCAATCCGCCTCGATTCCGGGGATGCCGTTGTCGCGGGCGCCTTCCATGACGGTCAGGCCATTGGCCACGTCGATCACATGTTGCTTGCCGCCAAATTCCACATAGGTGATTTTCGCCATTGTCCGTCCATGTCCCTTCGCAGTGTCGCGCGTTCGTTTTGACATAGGCGAAAACGCGCGGCTTTGCCAGAGGGGCGGGCTTGGCCTTTTTGCGGCGATGTTCTATATTCGTTCTCATGAGACCCGTTGCAAACTGGCTTGCCACCACCCCGCCGCCCAATACATGGCCCCGCCCGCCGGCGGCCATTCCGGCGGCGCGTCTGGTGGAACCTTCGGTGGGCGCGCGGGTCTGCGTGGCGGGGTTGGTGCTGGTACGCCAAAGGCCGGGCACCGCCAAGGGCGTGATCTTCGTGACGCTGGAGGATGAGACGGGCACCTGCAATGTGGTGGTCTGGGCCTCGGTCTATGAGCGCTATCGGCGCGCGGTGATTGCAGGGCGGTTGTTGCGGGTGACCGGGCGGGTGCAGCGCGAGTCTGGCGTGGTGCATGTGGTGGCTGAGCAGATCGAGGATATCTCGGCCATGCTGGACAGGTTGCTGGACCCCGCCTTTCGCTTTGATGGCGTGCGTGCGGGCGATCAGCCGTAACGACACCAAGGGTTGCGCCAAGGTCACGCGGCGGCATGGCTGTGGGGGTCATGCCTTTGTCATGCTTTGCGCGGGCGATGTTTCGCGCTAGGGTTTGTGCGACGTTTCGGCGGGCACCAGAACGACCCGGCGACAAGGCAGAGCAGAATGGGCAGAATGACCCACAAACGACTTTTGTGCGCAGGCGCAGGCCTGCTGCTGTTGATCGGCTGCCAATCGGCGGGCAGGCCAGAAGCGCCTTCGCGTGCCGATCTGTCGGGCGAATTGGTGCGGCTGGACCATGCCGGGCCCCCTGCGGCAGAGGCCGGGGAATGCTGGCAATCGGATGTGACGCCCCTTGTGGTGGAAACGGTCAGCGAGCAGGTGATGCTGGCGCCCGAAACGATTGCCGAGGATGGCACGGTGGTGGAACCCGCGTCGTTCCGCAGCGAAACCCATCAGCGGATTGTGCAGGAGCGCGAGGAAATCTGGTTCCGCAGCCCTTGCCCGGAAGAGATGACGGTGGATTTCGTGGCCACCTTGCAGCGCGCGCTGAAAGCGCGGGGGCTGTATCTGTTGCCGCTGTCGGGCGAGTTGGACATGCCGACACGGGCCGCCATCCGCCGTTTTCAGGCGGACCGCGGGCTGGAAAGCGACCGCTTGTCACTCGCCGCCGCGCGCGAGTTGGGGATCGTGGCAACCGATCTGGACAAGCTGTGAGCGCGCTGTTCCGCGCCGCCGAGGCTGAACTTTTGCGGCATTGGGACCGCCAGACGGATGCAGCGCATGATCTGGGCCATATCCACCGCGTGCGTGCCAATTGCCGCCTGATCCTGCCGGATGAGCCGCAGGCCGATGCCGAAGCGGTTGAACTTGCCGCGATCTTTCATGATGTGGTGAACCTGCCCAAGAACGCGCCAGACCGGGCACAGGCCTCGCGCCTGTCAGCGCAGGTGGCGGGCGATTGGCTGACGGCGCAAGGGTGGGATGCGGCGCGGATTGCACGCGTCACCCATGCGGTCGAGGCGCACAGCTTTTCGGCAGGTATTGCGCCCCGCACGCCCGAGGCGCGCATCCTGCAGGATGCCGACCGGCTGGAGGCCTTGGGGGCCATCGGCCTTGCGCGGATGTTCGCGGTGGCCGGGGCGATGGGGACGGCGCTGTTTGATGCCGATGATCCGATGGCGCTGCACCGCCCGCGTGATGACAAGCGGTTTGCGCTGGACCATCTGGATGTGAAGCTGTTCCCGGTTGCCGACAGCATGACCACGCCGACGGGCCGCGCCATTGCGGCAGAACGCGCGGATTGGATGGCATCGTTCCGGACGCGGCTGTTGACAGAAATCGGCTGACCGTTACGTGGAAGGCAAAACGCGCTGCAGGGGGCTGCCGCGCGTTCTTTTGTCGTGTTTTCAGGGACGGTTACTCGATGGCAAGCGCCACGAAACGCGGGTCACCGTCGCGGCGTACCAGCAGCAGGATCGACTTGCGGCCCGCCTCTTTGGCTTCGGCGATGCGCTCCTCCAGATCCTTGACGCGGACCACTTTCTGCTGACCAGCTTCGGTGATGATGTCGCCATCGCGCAGACCTTTGGCATAGGCTTCGGATGCCGGATCAACCTTGCCCACGGCCAGACCTTCGGTATCGGCGGGCAGGTTCAGGGTCTTGATCATCTCATCCGTCACCGGCATCACCGTCAGGCCCAGAATTTCGGCCTCTTTCGGCTCTTCCGGGGCGGCGGCAACGGCGGGCACGGATTCGGCGGCTTCGGCCTCTTCGCGGCGGCCCAGCATCACGCTGAGCGTTTCCGTCTTGCCGTCGCGCAGCACGATCACCGGCACAGCCTCGCCAATCGGGCTATCGGCCACGCGGCGGGTCAGATCGCGGGTATCAGCCACAGGCTTGCTGTCAAACTGCGTGATCACGTCACCGGCGACGATGCCGGCATCTTTCGCCGGGCCATCGGGCACGTCGGTCACAAGGGCACCCGAGGCTTCGGTCAGGCCCATGGCTTCGGCGACGTCGGGGGTGACGTCCTGAATGCGCACGCCCAGCCAGCCGCGACGGGTTTCGCCGAACTGTTTCAGCTGATCGACAACCTTGGTCACCACGTTTGAGGCCATGGAGAAGCCGATGCCGATGGAACCACCGTTGGGCGACAGGATGGCGGTGTTGACGCCAATCACCTGACCGTCGGTGTTGAACAAGGGACCACCCGAGTTGCCGCGGTTGATGGCGGCGTCGGTCTGGATGTAGTCGTCATAGGTGCCCGACAGGGCGCGGTTGCGGGCCGACACGATACCTGCCGAAACCGAGAAGCCCTGACCCAAGGGGTTGCCCATGGCCACGACCCAGTCGCCCACGCGCATCAGGTCAGAGTTGCCGAAGGCCACGAAGGGCAGCGGTTCGGGGCTTTCGACCTTCAATAGCGCAATGTCGGTCTTGGGGTCGGTGCCGACCAGTTTGGCATCCAGACGCTTGCCCGAGAAGAACTCGATCTCGATCTCATCGGCGTTTTCGATGACGTGGTTGTTGGTGACGATATAGCCGTCTTCCGAGATCACGAAACCCGAGCCGAGGGCCTCAGACCGGCGGGGCGCGTCTTCGCCGCCGCCCTGACCGTTGCGATCCATGAAGTCGCGGAAGAAATCTTCAAAGGGGCTGCCCTCGGGCACGATTGGCCCGCCTTCGGCAGGGCTGGCGACCACGGCCGAGGTGGTGATGTTGACGACCGACGGGCTGATCTGTTCTGCCAGATCGGCAAAGCTTTCCGGCGTGCCCCGCGCAAAGGCGCCTTGGGCCTGTCCCAAGGCAAGCGCTAGGCCCAGCCCGATGGCCAGCAGGGCGGAACGGCTGCGCGCCGTGATCCCCAGCGGCTGGGAAAGGGTGATGGCTTTCGACTGCACTCCCGAACTCCTTTTCGAAAACGGGGCCGCACCGCATATGTGGCGCCCCTGAAGCATGACACGTATCATCAGCTAAGCACGGCGCAATGCAATGCAAACCCTGTTACGGCGCCTCAAAGCCTTGTGAAGCGCGGTGTGGTTGTCGTCAGTTCCAAAGGGAACAGCGGGTCAGCGGTTGCCGCGCCGCGCAAACAGCCCGGCATCTTCGGCAGCGCGGCGCAAGGCACGGGATTTGTTGACGGTTTCCTGATATTCGGCCTCGGGGTCGCTGTCATAGACGACACCACCCCCCGCCTGAATGTAAAGTTGGTCATCTTTCAGCACCGCCGTGCGCAGGGCGATGCAGAAATCCATTTCACCGTTTGCGGCGAAATACCCCACGCCGCCGCCATAGACGCCGCGCTTTTCCGGCTCCAGCTCGTCAATGATTTCCATGGCCCGCACCTTGGGCGCGCCGGAAACAGTGCCCGCGGGCAGGCCCGCCAGCAGGGCCGACAGCGCATCTTCGCCCGGTGCGATTTGCCCGATGACGTTCGAGACGATGTGCATGACGTGGGAATAGCGTTCGATGATGAACTTTTCGGTGGGCTTTACGGTGCCCACACGGGCGACGCGGCCCACATCATTGCGCCCCAGATCCAGCAACATCAGGTGTTCGGCAAGCTCTTTCTGGTCAGACAGCAGGTCCAGTTCCAGCGCCTTGTCCTCTTCTGGGGTGGCGCCGCGCTTGCGGGTGCCGGCGATGGGGCGGATGGTCACCTCGCCATCGCGCAGGCGGACCAGAATCTCGGGGCTGGCCCCGATCACCTGAAAGCCGCCGAAGTTGAAGAAGAACATGAAGGGCGACGGGTTGGTGCGCCGCAGGCTGCGATAGAGGGCGAAGGGCGGCAGTTCAAACCGCTGCGCCCAGCGTTGGCTGGGCACGACCTGAAAGATATCGCCCGCGCGGATGTAATCCTTGGCCCGCTCGACGGCCTGCTTATAGCCGTCATGGGTAAAGTTCGAGCGCGCCTCGCCCACCGGCGTCGCTTCGCCCAGATCGCGGGGGGCGGGGGGCGCGCGGTCCAGATCGCGCAGCGCATCCATAACCCGCTCGGCCGCCTGGGCATAGGCGGCGCGGGCCGACTGGCCCGTGGCATGCCATGCGGGCGAGACCAGCGTGACATCGCCCTTGACCCCATCCAGCACCGCCACGACCGAGGGGCGCATCAGCACCGCATCGGGCAGGCCGATAGGATCGGGGTTCACGTTCGGCAGGGTTTCGACCAGCCGGATCATGTCATAGCCGAGATAGCCGAACAGGCCGGATGATACGGGGGGCAGGCCATCTGGCATCTCGATGGCGCATTCCGCAATCAGGGTGCGCAGGGTGGCAAGCGGGTGGCCCTCAAGCGGGTGAAAGGCCTGCGCGTCAAAGCGGGCCTCTCGGTTGATTTCGGACTGCGTGCCGTTGCAGCGCCAGATCAGGTCGGGCTTCATGCCGACGATGGAGTATCGGCCCCGCACCTCGCCCCCCGTGACCGATTCCAGCATGAAGGTATCGGTGCGCGCCTCGCCCAGTTTCAGCATCAGGCTGACAGGCGTATCAAGGTCGGCGGCAAGGCGCGTCCAGATCAACTGGTTCTTTCCCGCCGACCAATTCCGCTCGAACTCTTCAAACGTGGGGGAAAGGGTCATGCGTCAGGCTTTCAGTTGAACTGGGCTTGGACGGCCGAGATGGCCTGCTGGTCCAGAAAAATGCCAGCCTCGTCGGTCAGGGCGTTGGTGAACAGCGTCAGCGCATCCTGCGACAGCGCCTGTTCCACCTGTGCGGCAATCGCGCCTTTCAGGGCGTCGGCCTCTTCGCCTGTCGTTGCCGCCGGGCTGATTTCGTCCAGACGTACCAGCGCGGTAAAGCCCGGCCCTTCGACCACCCGCATCTCGCCCGGTGCCATCGCAAAGACGGCTTCCATCAGGCTGGGGGGCGCGCCTTCGACAAAGCCTTCGCGGGCAATGGCGGCGGTGCGTTCGACGATGCCAAAGGCGCCAAGGGGCTGCCCGCCCTCGACTGCGGCCTTCACCTCGACCGCGCGGGCCGACAAGGCCTTGGTCAGCGCGTCGGCAGACCATGCGGTGGCCACGTCGTCGCGCGCCGTGTCAAACGGGATCGGCGCGGGGGGCACGATCTCATCCAGCCGCAGGACGACCACGCCGCCATCATCCAGCAACACCGCTTCGGGGAAATCACCCACGGCCACGGCATCGGCAGCGGTGCGGAAATCAGTGTAAGCGGCGATGCCTTCGGGCGCAGCGGCGCCGCTGACATAATCCATGGTGGCAAGGGTCATGCCCTGTTCCTTGGCCAGATCTTCCAGCGTAGCACCGCCTGCCAGCAGGTCATCAATCGCCTCGACCTTGTCGGCAATCAGCCGACGGGCGGTATCGGTCTGCATTTCCACCGCAAGATCGGCCTTGGCCTGTTCAAAGGTGGTTTCCTGCGCGGCCAGAATCGCGTTCATCCGGAACAGCGCAGGCCCCAGTTCGCTGTCAATCGGGCCAACCACGCCCGGTTCGGTCAGGGCAAAGATAGCTTCGGCTGCCGTGCCCAGATCTTCCTTGGCGGCTTCGCCAAGGTCGATATCGGTCAGGTCCAGACCGCGTTCCTTGACCAGCGTTTCGAAGGTTTCGCCCGCATCCAGCCGGGCCTTGGCGGCAGCGGCCTCTTCGGTGCTAGGATAGACCAGCCGTTCGACCAGACGCTTTTCCGGCAACACGTATTCGGCAATGCGCTGGTCATAGATCGCCTTCAGCGCCGCGTCATCGACGGGTTGCTCGGTGGCAATCGCCTCGGGCAAGAGCGAGACATAGGTGATGCGCTTGGCTTCGGGGGCTGTGAAGGTTGGGATATTCGCCTCGTAAAAGGCCTTGAGGTCGGCTTCGGCAGGCTCGGGCAGCGGTGCGGTCAGATCGGCCTGCGACAGGCGCAAGAGCGAAAAGCCACGCCGTTCGCCCACCCAGGCGTAAAGCGTATCGGTCAGGGCCGCCGGGGCCGCAAAGCCACCTGCGACGGCGCCTGTCAGCAACTGGCGCGCAATATCGGCGCGCAGGTTCGTCTCGAACGTGCTTTCGGTCAGGTTGGCCTGATTGAGGGCAAAGCGATAGGTGTCGCGGTCAAATCCGCCCGCCGTGCCCTGAAAGGCCGGGGTGCGGGTGATTTCGCCAGCCACCGTTTCATCCCCGACCGACAGGCCCGTGCGGGCCGCTTCGTTGTCAAGAGCGGCCTGCGCAACAAGGCGCTGCAGCACGGTCTGGTCAATGCCAAAGGCCTGTGCCTGACTGAACGAGATCGTGGTGCCGAACTGGGCCGACAGGGCGCTGAGTTCCTGCTGCATGGCGCGCGCGTAATCGTTCACGTCAATATCACGCTCGCCCACGCGCCCGATCGAGGTGACGCCACCGCCAAAGTTGGTGACGCCAAAGCCGCCAAGACCCAGGACCAGCATCGCCATCAGGGTCCAGACCACGATCTGATTGCCCTTTCCCTTTTTGCGGGGGGTATTCTCGGGGTCGGTGGCCATGGCAGATGCCCTTTGGAAGAAAGGTTGCGCCCGGTCGGGTTGCGCCGGATTGATTGCGATTGTCTATGCGGTCAGGGCCGGGGGGGCAAGATGCGGCTTGCCCTCAGGGTTTGAACGCAGCAAGGCGGCGGAACAATTCTGCGATACCCGCCGCATCGACATTGGCAAAGGCAATGCGGATCTGCCGTTTGCCCGCGGCCGAGCCTTCGGGCTGGAACATGGTGCCGGGCAGCATCAGAAGCGAAGCCTCATGCACCAGACGCTTGCACAGCTGATCCGAGGCCATGTCGAAGGGATGTTCGACATAGGCGAAATAGGCGCCGCAGCCCAGAAGCTTCCACCCGGTCAGCGCGGCAAAGCCACTGGTCATGGCAGCGCGCCGGCGCAGGATTTCGTCACGTTCCCCGGCCACCCATTGCGACAGGTTCCGCATGCCCCAAAGGGCCGCGATCTGGCCCAACTGGCTGGGGCAAATGGCGACGGTGTCGAGGAATTTCTCCACCTCGGCCAAACGGGCGGCGCTGGCCACGATGGCCCCCACGCGATGCCCGGTCAGCCGGTAGGCCTTGGAGAAGCTGTAAAGCTGGATCAGCGTATCCGACCAATCCGCATCGGTGAACAGATCATGTGGCCGCCCCGTCCGGCTGTCGAAATCGCGGTAGGTTTCATCGACGATCAGCGCAAGGCCCCGGTCGCGGCACAGATCGCGGAAGGCGGCCAAAGTGGCGGCAGGGTATTCCACGCCACCCGGATTATTGGGCGAGACCAGCACGATGGCGCGGGTGCGGTCGGTGATCAGGCTGGCAGCGCGGGCGGCATCGGGCAAAAGGTCAGGCCCGGTTTCCAGCGGCAAGGTGGTGACACCCTGCATGTCGAGCCACATTTTATGGTTGAAATACCAAGGGGTTGGCAGCATCACCTCATCCCCCGCACCGGCGAGGGTGGACATCACGGCGGTGAAGGCCTGATTGCAGCCTTGGGTGATGGCGACCTGATCTGGGGTGATGGTACCACCATAGCTGGCTGACCATTGGCTGGCAATTTCGGCGCGCAGGGCGGGCAGGCCCAGCACGGGGCCGTAAAGATGCGCGGCATCATCGGTCAATGCTGCATCGGCTATGGCCTGACGCAAGGCGAGGGGGGGCGGGTCCACCGGCGCCGCTTGGCTGACGTTGATCAGCGGACGGTCGGCGGGAAACACCGCGCCCTGCAACCAGCGCCGCGCCTCCATCACCGGGGGGGCTTCGGTCGCGGCCATGCGTGGGTTCACGAGAAGGGTCATCGGGGCGCTCCGATCCCGAAGGCGCCGGGGGTTTCACACCCCCGGACCCCCGTGGGATATTTGGGGAAGGGGAATTTGGCAGCGGGCTGCGGTCAATCGGTGCCGCGGAAGGGCTGGACGTATTGCAGGGCCATGTCCCAGGGAAAGAAGATCCAGGTGTCCTGGCTGACTTCGGTGATGTAGGTGTCAACCTGCGGGCGGCCCGAGGGTTTGGCGTAGACGGTGGCGAAATGCGCCTTGGGGTAGAGGCGGCGGACCAGTTCCAGCGTTTTGCCGCTGTCGACCAGATCGTCGACGATGAGAATGCCGGTGCCATCGCCCATCAGGTCTTGTTGCGGGGCCTTGGTTACCTTGGCCTCGGTCTGGGCCTGATGGTTGTAGGATTTCACGCTGATGGTATCGACCACACGGATGTCGAGTTCGCGGCTGACGATCATCGCGGGCACAAGGCCGCCGCGGGTGATACCGACCACGGCTTTCCAGACGCCATTGTCGGGGCCCTTGCCATCCAGCCGCCAAGCGAGTGCCCGGGAATCGCGGTGGATCTGGTCCCAGCTGACGTGGAAGCCCTTTTCATGTGGCAGGCGTTCGGCGTTCATGGTGCGTCTCCTCAGGTGGCGGCGATCTTGACCCCGAGCAGGGCCAGGAGCCCGCCGAACGTGCGGTCGATGATGGATTTCAGGCTGATATAGGCGGCGCGGGTGCGGTCCAGGGAAAAGATGCGCGCGACCAAGGTGTTCCAGATGGTTTCGTTCAGGAATACCACCAGCAATAGGGCGGCGTAGACCCACAGCGCGGTGCCCGGCGGCACGGTGCCGATGAAGATGGCGCTGAACAGGACCGCCGGTTTCGGGTTGGCGAGGTTCGTGAAGAGGCCAAGGCGGAAGGCCGAGCCTGCGCTGCGCGGTGTGCTTTGCGCAGTTGTGGTGTCAAGCGGGCGATCGGCGTCGCGCCACATGCCCCAGGCCATCCAGATCAGGTAGGCGGCGCCACCGATCTTGAGCGCCCAGAGGAGCGAGGGCGCTGCCTGAAACACCAGCTGGAGGCCAAAGAGCGCGGCAGCGGCCCAGATCACGCCACCGATGCCAATGCCCGCCGCGAGGAAGAAGCCGGTGCGCAACCCTTCGGTCACGCCGGTGCGCGCGGCCATCAGGACGGCAGGGCCGGGGCTGATCGCGGCCATCAGATGCAGGAAGGCCACGGCCAGAAAGGCGGCAAGGGTCATTGACTGTCCTTCCGGGTGGCGTCGATGTC
The DNA here is from genome assembly GCA_027484145.1 of Rhodobacter sp. GTDB lineage: Bacteria > Pseudomonadota > Alphaproteobacteria > Rhodobacterales > Rhodobacteraceae > Pseudotabrizicola. Next base: position 905,699 of record JAIXUH010000002.1, on the reverse strand, counting down.
GGGGGCATCGACGGCCTTCATGCCCACGACATGATAGCCAGCATCGACGTGCAGGTTTTCGCCGGTGGTGCCCGAGCCGAGATCAGAGAGCAGATAGAGCGCGGCCTTGCCCACCTCTTCTTGCGTCACGTTGCGGCGCAGGGGGCTGTTCAACTCGTTCCACTTCATGATGTAGCGGAAATCACCGATGCCGCTGGCGGCAAGGGTCTTGATGGGCCCTGCGCTGATGGCATTGACGCGGATGCCGTCCTTGCCCAGATCCTCGGCGATATACTTGACCGACGCCTCAAGCGCTGCCTTGCACAGGCCCATCACATTGTAATGCGGCATGACCTTTTCGGCGCCATAATAAGTGAGCGTCAGGAGGCTGCCGCCATTTGGCATCAGGGCGGCTGCCCGCTGGCAGATGGCGGTGAAGCTGTAGACCGAAATATCCATCGACATCAGGAAGTTGGCCCGGCTGGTATCGACATAGCGGCCGCGCAACTCGTTCTTGTCGGAAAAGCCGATGGCGTGGACGACGAAATCGATCGTGCCCCATTCGGCCTGCAGCCAGGCGAACAGCGCATCCATCGATGGTTCGCTGGCCACGTCGCATTCGAACAGCATGGGCGTGCCAAGCGACGCGGCCAAAGGTTCGACGCGTTTCTTCAGGGCCTCGCCCTGATAGGAGAACGCGAGCGAAGCGCCATGGTCGGCAAGGGTCTTGGCGATACCCCAGGCAATGGATTTGTCGTTGGCAAGGCCCATGATCAGGCCGCGCTTGCCGGCCATCAGGCCGCCGGCCGCTGCGTTGGTTGACATTCCCTGTCCCTCATCCACTTTTGTGCTTTGACAAAGACGTGTAGGCGAAAGCCCTTTGCCGTTCAAGGGCAGGGGTTTTGTGCCGGGAAAGGAAGAACTCTCATGGATCGTGGTGGAATATTCGCGGGCGATGACCCGTTTGCTATTGCGCGGGCATGGTTGGGAGAGGCGGAGGCGGCCGAAGTGAATGATCCCAACGCCATAGCCCTGTCGACAGTGGACGCATCGGGCATGCCGAATGCCCGGATGGTGCTTTTGAAAGAGATCGAGGACGATGCCTTTGTGTTCTACACCAACTATCAGTCGAAAAAGGCGCAAGAGATCGAGGCTGCGGGCAAGGCGGCCTTTGTGATGCACTGGAAGTCTTTGCGGCGGCAAATCCGGGTGCGGGGCCTGACCAGCCGGGAGGAAGGGCCGAAGGCGGACGAATACTACGCCAGCCGCAGCCTGAAGAGCCGACTGGGTGCCTGGGCCAGCCAGCAGTCGCAACCGCTGAGCAGTCGCGAAGCCTTGATGGCGGAGGTTGCAAAATTTACCCTGACCAAGGGAACCAACCCGCCCAGACCTGCGTTTTGGGGTGGGATCCGAATACAACCCATTGAAATAGAGTTCTGGGCCGACGGCGCGTTCCGGTTGCATGACCGGTTTCGCTGGACGCGGGGACAGGTTTCGGAGGGATGGACGGTCCAAAGGTTGAACCCGTGAAAGGGCACGCAATTCTGCGTGTATCTCACGCTTCGTGAATGGAATAAGATGCGGTACGTCAAGAATTTGCTCTTGTATCAGGCCACCAATTCGCGCGATTGGTTGAAGGCGGGGTCAATTCTGGGGAAAGACTCTCAATGACAGACGAAGATCAGGTCATGCGCACTGTGCATGGCCGCGTGAAGTGGTTTGACCCGGCCAAAGGGTTCGGTTTCATCGTATCGGATGAGGCTGAGTCGGATATTCTGCTGCATGCCAATGTGCTGCGGAACTATGGCCAGAACTCGGTCGCGGATGGGGCCACCATTTCGGTGCGTGTGCAGCAGACGCAGCGCGGGGTGCAGGCGGTCGAGGTGATTTCCGTGCAGGCGCCGGCGTTGATGACCATCACGCTGAGTGATGATGCCAACCAGATGTCGTCGGACGAGATTGCCGAACTGGTGATCGAACCGGCGCGCGTGAAGTGGTTCGACAAATCCAAGGGCTTTGGCTTTGCCAATGTGTTCGGGCGGCCGGAAGATGTGTTCATTCACATCGAGGTGCTGCGGATGTCGGGCTTTGCCGACCTTCAGGCCGGCGAGGCCGTGGGCCTGCGCATCATGGAAGGCAAGCGGGGCCGTATGGCGGTGCAGGTTGTCTCATGGGAGGCCGCGGCACGCGGCACGGCATGACAGCGGCGGCCGGCCTGATCCTTGCGATGGCGTGTTTGGCGGCGGGTGCCGCGCAAGCCGCCTGCAGCGAGGCCCAGGTCGAACTGCGCTGGTCTGGCGGCAAGGCGCAATTCGCGGTCGAGGTGGCCGATACAGATGCCGAGCGGGCAAAGGGTCTGATGTTCGTCGAGGCAATGCCGCGATCGTCGGGGATGCTGTTCGTCTATGAGACTCCGCGCCGTGCGACATTCTGGATGAAGAACACGCTGATCCCGCTGGACATGATCTTTGCCGATGAACAGGGGCGGGTGACGCAGGTGCATTCCAATGCCATTCCGCAGGACACCACAACCATTGATGGCGGGCCGGGCGTGCGCTTTGTGCTTGAAATCAACGGCGGTCTGGCCAAACGCATGGGCATCGGGCCGGGGGCGGAAATGCGCCATCCGGCAATCGAAGACGGTGTTTGGCCCTGCGGTGCCGAATAGGCCTTTTCAAGCCCGCCGCCTTTGGATAGGAAGCCGCCAGTCGGGGCGTAGCGCAGCCTGGTAGCGCGACGGTTTTGGGTACCGTAGGTCGAGAGTTCGAATCCCTCCGCCCCGACCACTTTTCCCTTTTTGAACATCCGCATCGCCATGGCCCGTGCTTTGGGCCGCTGCTGCGGCTTGGGCGCACTGCGCCTTGGGTTGTGCGGGGCGTTTCGATGCAACCTTTCGGATGATTTCCGCCGAAAGGTTGGGCGAACATCGCCGTGCGGGTCGTATCGCGGGTCGCACCGCCGCACCTGCGCCTCTGTCCTATTCGAAAGAATAGAAGCAGGGCGCGTCACCTTCATGTAAGCACAAGCTGTGGATGTGGGAGTTGCTATGGTGAAGCTTGATTGTTTTTCGCCCGCTCTGGCGGTTTGTGCGCTGTTGGCGTCAACCCTTGCGCTAAATGCCCAGACGACCCCACCGGTGGAAACGCTGGCCCCCCCGACAGGCGAGGTGCTTTTGACGGTGACAGGCGCCATCGGCCTAACCAATGCCGATGGGCAGGCCTTGTTTGACATTGGGTTGCTGCAAGGACTTGGCACTGTCACGATCACCACCAAGACGATCTGGACCGATGGCCCGCAAGAATTTGAGGGCGTGCCCGTGGCCACGCTGGTCAATGCGCTGAAGGCCGATGGCCACACGTTGCGGGCGACGGCGCTGAATGACTATGCCGTGGACATTCCCGCAACCGATGCGGTGCCCGGTGGCCCCATTCTGGCTTTTCGCGTGAACGGCGTGGACCTGTCGCCGCGCGACAAGGGGCCGATCTGGCTGGTCTATCCCTATGATGCCTCGACCGCGTATCAGACCGAGGTGATCTATTCCCGCTCGATCTGGCAGTTGCACCACCTGGAGGTGCTGCCCTAGGGGCGCATCAGGCGGGCTTGTTCGCCGCGCGGTCTGACGTCATATCCTGAAGGGGATGTTCAGCGCGCGAGGAAACATGACGGATCAAAGTGCCATGGCCGCACCGCAGGAAGCCGGATTCCGCTTTGACAACTCGTGGGCGCGCAGCCTGCCGGGCAGTTTCCTGCCCTTGCCACCTGACGCGGCCCCGCAGCCACAGATTGTGGTGCTGAACCATGCCCTGGCGGCGGAACTGGGCCTTGATGCCGATGTTCTGGCCGCCAACCCAGGCTGGTTTGCCGGGGGCAGCCTGCCGCCGGGGGCCGAGCCGATTGCGCTGGCCTATGCCGGGCATCAGTTTGGCGGGTTCTCGCCGCAACTGGGGGATGGCCGTGCGCATCTGCTGGGTGAATTCATCGGGCCGGATGGGGCGCGCCGCGATCTGCAACTGAAGGGGTCGGGCCGCACGCCGTTTTCGCGTGGGGGCGATGGCAAGGCCGCGCTAGGGCCGATGCTGCGCGAATACCTGATTTCCGAGGCAATGGCGGCCCTTGGCGTGCCCACGACGCGCAGTCTTGCCGTGGCGCTGACGGGCGAGGATATCTGGCGCGAGGCGGGCCGTCTGCCGGGCGCGGTGGTGGCGCGGGTGGCGGCCAGCCACATCCGCGTCGGCAGTTTTCAATTCTTTGCCGCGCGGGGCGAGGTCGAAAAGCTGCGCGCGCTGGCCGAATACGCGATTGCGCGGCATGACCCCGATCTGGCGGGGCAAGACGGGCGGTATCTGGCGTTCCTTGACCGGGTGATCGACCGGCAGGCGCGGCTGATTGCGCATTGGATGGGCCTTGGCTTTGTGCATGGTGTGATGAACACCGACAACATGGCGCTGTCGGGGGAAACCATCGACTATGGCCCCTGCGCCTTTATGGAAGGCTATGCGCCGGGGACGGTGTTTTCGTCGATCGACCGGCAGGGGCGCTATGCCTATGCCAACCAGCCGTTGATTTTGGGCTGGAATCTGGCCCGTCTGGCCGAAGCACTGCTGCCGCTGATGGGCGAGGATCAGGAGGCGGCGGTTGCCGTGCTGAACACAGCCCTTGGTGGGATCGCGGGGCGGTATCGCGAGGCCTGGGTCGCGTTGATGCGCGCGAAACTGGGGCTGGCGGGTGCAGATGCGGGCGATGGCGATCTGGCCGATGCGTTGTTGGTCGCGATGGCGGGGCAGGGGGCCGACTGGACGCTAACCTTCCGCCGCCTTGCCGATGCGGCGGCGGGGGATGACAGCAGCTTGCGCCCGCTGTTTGCAGATTTCACCGCGATGGCGGAATGGTTGCCCCGCTGGCGCGCGCGGCTGGCCCCGGAGGCGGCTGTGCTGATGCGGGCGGTCAACCCGGCGGTGATTCCGCGCAACCATCTGGTCGAGGCGGCACTGACGGCTGCGCAGGAGGACGGCGACATCGCCCCGTTCCGGGCGCTGTTGGCCGAGGTGACCGACCCCTACCGCGACGGCGCGCGCGAACCCTTCAGCCTGCCCGCACCACAGGGTTTTGGCGATTACATCACCTTTTGCGGCACCTGATTGACGACGGGGCGCATCCGGGGGCAGTCTGACCGCATGAACCCGAGATCCGACATTCACGACCGTCTGGCCGCCAGCCTGCGCGAGGCGCGCAAGGCGCGTGGCCTGTCGCTGGATGCGGTGGCCAAGCTGTCAGGTGTCAGCCGGTCGATGGTCAGCCAGATTGAGCGGGGCGAGTCCTCGCCCACCGTGGCCATCCTGTGGAACCTGACGCAAGCCCTGCAGGTGGATTTTGCGGGCTTGCTGGAAGGGCGGCCCGCACCGGGCATCGAGGTGACCCGCGCCGGGGCCGCACCCGTGATGCAGCGCGCGCCGGGAGTGCGCATCCGCATCCTTTCCCCCGCCGAAGCCGTAGGGGAACATGAGGTCTATGATCTGACCTTTGCCGCCGGAGCGGCGCTGGTGTCAGACGCGCATAGCGCAGGTTGCCGCGAGCATCTGACGGTGCTGGAAGGGCAGGTCACCGTGCGGTCGGGCGATGAGGCCGAGGATCTGGGGCCGGGGGATGTGGCGCGCTATGCCGCCGACCGGGGGCACGAGATCCGGGCAGTTGGCGCGGCGCGGGCGATCCTGATTGTGCAGGGCAGTTAAGCGGAGCACGCGGGGGGCTGTCTGCCCCCCGCACCCCCCGAGGATATTTGGAGAAGGGGAAGCTGCAGGATTTCCGCGATGACGGATAATCGTCCGTGATGTTGACGGAAGCTTTGCGGCCTGCGATACTGTGCGTGATAGCGGAAGGGAATCTGTCATGGCGGATAGAGCGGCATTTCTAGTGCATCTGGCGGAGACGCTGCGCGGCATTGAGGCGGAAGGGCTGATGAAGCGCGAGCGCCAGATCAGCGGGCCGCAAGGCGCGCATGTGGAGATGGAGGGGCGGCGGATGCTGAACCTTTGCGCCAACAACTATCTGGGTCTGGCTGATGATGCGCGCCTGATTGCGGCGGCGAAGGCGGCGATGGATGCAGATGGCTATGGGATGGCGAGCGTGCGGTTCATCTGCGGGACCGAGACCAGCCACCGCAGGCTGGAGGCGCGGTTGGCGGAATTCTTGGGGATGGAGGATTCCATCCTGTTCGCGGCCTGTTTTGATGCCAATGGCGGGGTGTTCGAGCCGTTGTTGGGGCCGGAGGATGCGGTGATTTCGGACAGTCTGAACCATGCCTCGATCATCGACGGCATCCGGCTGTGCAAGGCGCGGCGCTTTCGCTATGCCAATGCGGACATGGATGATCTGGAGGCACAGTTGCGCGCGGCGCGCGACGGGGGCGCGCGGTTCATCCTGATTGCCACGGATGGCGTGTTTTCCATGGATGGCTATCTGGCCAAACTGCCCGAGATCCGGGCGCTGGCCGATGCCTATGGCGCGATGGTGCTGGTGGATGATTGCCATGCGACGGGGTTCATGGGGCCGCAGGGGCGCGGGACACCCGCGCATTTCGGGGTGAGCGTGGATCTGTTGACCGGGACCTTGGGCAAGGCCCTTGGCGGCGCGCTGGGTGGCTATGTTGCGGGGCCGCAGGTGGTGATTGATCTCTTGCGGCAAAGGGCGCGGCCCTATCTGTTTTCCAACGCCTTGCCGCCGGCGGTGGTGGGGGCCGCGCTTGCCGCGCTGGATATTGTCGAGGGCGCGGATGATCTGCGCGCGCAGCTGTTTGACAACGCGCGGTATTGGCGGGCGGGGCTGGAAGCGGCGGGGTTCCGGCTGTTGCCGGGCGCGCACCCGATTGTGCCGGTGATGGTGGATGAGGCCCCGCTGGCGCAAGCGATGGCGCGGGAACTGGCGCAGCGGGGGGTGCATGTGGCGGGGTTCTTTTTCCCGGTGGTGCCACGGGGCAAGGCGCGGATCCGGACGCAGATGAATGCGGCGTTGACGCGGGATGATCTGGATTTTGCGCTTGAGGCCTTTGCCGGGACCGGGCGTGCGGTGGGGGTGTTGGCATGAAGGCGCTGGTCAAGGCCAAGGCGGAGCCGGGGCTGTGGATGGAGGAGCGCCCGGTGCCCGAGATTGGCCCCGAGGATGTGCTGATCCGCATCCGCAAGACGGGCATCTGCGGCACGGATGTGCATATCTGGAACTGGGATGACTGGGCGCAGGCCACGGTGCCGGTGCCACTGGTCACCGGGCATGAATTTGCGGGCGAGATCGTGGCCTTGGGGCGCGATGTGCGCGATCTGGCGGTGGGGCAGCGCTGTTCGGGCGAGGGGCATCTGATTGGCCGCACCAGCCGGCAAAGCCGGGCGGGCAAGTTCCACCTTGACCCGGCCACGCGCGGGATTGGCGTGAATGAGCCGGGTGCCTTTGCCGAATACCTGCGATTGCCTGCCTTCAACGTGGTGCCCTTGCCCGACGCGGTGGATGATGAGATCGGGGCGATCCTTGATCCCTTGGGCAATGCGGTGCACACCGCGCTGTCGTTCGATCTGGTGGGTGAGGATGTGCTGATCACCGGGGCGGGGCCCATCGGCATCATGGCGGCGGCGGTGGCGCGGCATGTGGGCGCGCGCCATGTGGTGATCACCGACGTCAATCAGGCGCGGCTGGATCTGGCGGCGCGGGTGGCGGATGTGGTGCCGGTGAACGTGGCGCGCGAGGAGTTGCGTGACTGCTTCCCACGGCTGAAAATGAAGCAGGGCTTTGACGTCGGGATGGAGATGTCGGGCAACCAGCGGGCGCTGGACCAGATGGTCGAGGCGATGACGATGGGCGGGCGCATTGCCATGCTGGGCATTCCGCCGGGCAAATCGCCAGTGGACTGGAGCCGCATCGTGTTCAAGGCGATCACCATCAAGGGTGTCTATGGCCGCGAGATCTTTGAGACTTGGTACAAGATGATCGCCATGCTGGAAAACGGGCTGGATGTGCGGGGGGTGATTACCCATCGCATGGGCGTTGACCGGTTTGAGGACGGCTTTGCCGCGATGCGGTCGGGGCAATCGGGCAAGGTGGTGCTGGATTGGGGCTGACCCTTTCCAGCAGGTCAGGGACAACAGCCTAACCGAACGGATCAATGACCTATGGTGCAGGATAGGGCTGACCTTTGTCAGCCCTATCCTGCTTTGGGTGGCATGCCCTTTGCAAAGCTGTGACCCAGCAGCGGCCTTGATGATGCGCTTTTGTCACCCTTTGTGGAAACAAGGCAACAGGCCGAAGCCCAAGCACAGCCGATGGCGCCATGGGTGGCTTTTGCCGCACCCGGCGCCATGGGCGCAGGAACAAAGGCCAGTGGCTGATCCGGCGATGCCGGACCGCCCTGGGGGTGGGTGGGGACGACAGCGGCAGGACAGGCCGCTGTTTGCCCCCTTGTGATAGTCGGCTGCCCGTTTTTGGGATGCCGCCCTCTTTCGCCTTTTGCGGCCCGGTGCGGGCCCTGCGGAACTGGGCTTGAAAGGAAAGAGAGAGACCATGAGATTGACGTTGAAGATCAAGCTAGCTGCGACGTTCGCCGGCGTCATCATACTGATGGTCGCTGCGGTTCTTGTCGCGGTGCGCGAACTGCGCCAGTCGCAGGCCGCGTTCGAGCGTGTTGTCGAGGAAAACGTGCGCGAGGTTCTGAACCTGCAGCACATGCAGATCATGGAACTGGAAAAGCGCATCCTGACGCGGGATGCGCTGATTCCTCCGCCGATTGAAGAGCCGGGCCGGGTGGCACGGTATCGTGACAAGCTGGCGGACAAGGACAGCAAGATTGCCGCGCTTGTGGAACGCCTGCGTGTGACGGGTGACAAGGAAGACCTTGAAAAGCTTGATGTGCATCTGAAGGTCATGCGTGAGCTGAATGATGTCGAAGACCGTATCCTGACCCTTGAGACGCAGGGCGCCCGGGACCAGTCGCATGCATTGCTGCTGTCGGAAGGTGTCGATCTGACCGCCGAGTCGCAGGCCGGCCTGACCGACATGGGCGAACATCTGGTCGAGGACATGGATCTTGTAGCCAGCGAAGAAGGCGAACTGGTCGCGATTGCGCAGCGCAACCTGATCCTGCTGCTGGCCTTTGCAGCCGCGCTTGCCGCCGTAGCGGCGACACTGATCATCCGGTCGCTGTCACGCGGATTGAACAGCACCATCGGGCTTGCCACGGCGGTTGCGGCGGGCGATCTGCGCAACACCATGCCGCTGCGGGGCAATGACGAGTTGACCGACCTGATGCGGGCGCAAAACCAGATGGTGGTGCGTCTGCGTGACGTGGTGGGCAATGTCGAGGTGGCCGTGCGCAACGTGTCGGCGGGCAGCCTGCAGATGGCATCCACCGCCGAAGCGCTTGCCGAAGGGGCGACCGAACAGGCCTCGGCCACCGAAGAGGTCTCATCGGCCGTGGAACAGATGTCGGCTGGCATCAAGCAAAGCGCCGAAAACGCCACGACGACCGAAGGGATTGCCCTGAAGTCGGCCAAGGATGCGCTTGCGTCCGGTGGGGCGGTCAACGATGCGGTTCAGGCGATGCAAAAGATTGCCGACCGGATCATGTTCGTGCAGGAAATTGCGCGGCAGACCGATCTTCTGGCGCTGAACGCGGCGGTCGAGGCGGCGCGGGCCGGGGAACATGGCCGTGGCTTTGCGGTGGTGGCGGCCGAGGTGCGCAAACTGGCCGAACGCAGCCAGACCGCGGCGGCCGAAATCTCGGCGCTGTCGTCGAACACCTTGCGGACGGCCTCCAGCGCCGGAGAGATGCTGGCAGCCCTTGTGCCCAGCATCGAACGGACGGCCGATCTGGTGTCGGAAATCACCGTGGCGTCGCGTGAAATGGCGACCGGCAGCAGCCAGATCAGCCTGTCGATCCAGTCGCTAGACAAGGTGACGCAGACCAATTCTTCGGCGGCCGAGGAACTGGCGTCGGCGGCGACCGAACTATCGGGGCAGGCGGCACAGTTGCAATCGGCCATCGGGTTCTTCCAGACAAACGCCGACCGCGTAGCGCGCTATGCCGAGGTTGACGAAGAAGAGGTCGCGCCCCCCGAGTATGCCCGCCCGCGCCTGCGCCTGCTCAAGGCCGCCTGAACGCCTGACCGCCCAATCCCAATACGGCCCGCCCTGTGACATCACGGGCGGGCCGTCTTCGTTTTCCGGTTGAATGATGTAGATGCCTGGGCCGCCCCGGCACAACCATCCGCCGCACGGACCCGCTAGAACGGCCGATTGCGAAAAGGAAAGCGCAAGGTTGGGGTATGCTGGAGGCGGGTATCGGAATCGAACCGATCTTCACGGATTTGCAATCCGGTGCATAGCCTGCCTGCCCACCCGCCGTCGCGGTTTCATTAGGGTCTTCGCGGGGGGGCGTCAATGCACTTTGGCACTGCGGTGACGCCATTTTTCGTGATCGGGGCCGGTGGCAGACCCGCTGCCCGCCGCATCGGCAAAGCTTTGCCGTTTCACAACAGGGCGGCCTATGATGCGGAACTGTCGCCCATGCGTCACGCAACGGTGATCTTTCGGGACTAGGCCTGCACCAACCGGCGTGTCGCCGGGATGGATCAGGCCCCGCCACATGCTCGTCTCGCTGTCTTCCGGTTTTGATCAGGACGCCGCACTGCGGCTGACCCAGACGCCACAGGCAGCAGGGGCCACGCCGCCCGAGATTTCCGTGGTTGTGCCGATGCATGACGAAGAGGGCAATATTGCCGCGCTTGTGGCGGGCATCTATCGCGCGCTTGCGCCTGTTGCCCGGTTCGAGGTCATTCTGGTTGATGACGGATCGCGCGATGGCACTCGTGCGCTGTCGCTGCAGCTTGCCAGCCAATACTCCGCACTTCGGGTGGTGGGCCATGCCGCGGCGGCGGGACAATCGGCGGCCGTGCATTCCGGTGTGCTTGCCGCGCGTGCACCCCTCATCTGCACGCTGGATGGCGACGGACAAAACCCTCCTGAAAACCTGCCTGCCCTTGTGGCGCCGCTGTTGTCGCCCCTTCGCAGCACCAGCCTTGCCCTTGTGGCCGGGCAGCGCGTGGGCCGCCGTGACACTTGGTCAAAGCGCATGGCATCGACTTTTGCCAATGCGCTGCGCCGCAGGATGCTGAACGACGGCACCCGCGACACCGGCTGTGGCCTGAAGGCCTTTGACCGGGCGGCCTATCTGGCCTTGCCGTTCTTCAACCACCAGCACCGCTTTTTGCCCGCGCTGTTTGCGCGCGATGGCTGGCAGGTGGCGCATGTGGACGTGACCCATGCGCCGCGCCTGTCGGGGCGGTCCAAATATGGAAATCTTCAGCGGGCCATTGTCGGCGTGTCTGACCTGATCGGGGTGGCTTGGCTGATCCGGCGGCGCAAGCGGGCGCAGCCTGTGGAATTGCACACGATGGACGTGCACGGCAGAGAGGCGACATCATGACACGAGAGGCAATCTGGTCGGCGCTGCATGTGGCGAACTGGGCCGAGTTTACTTGGGTGATGGTGGGTCTGACCGGCCAGTTGCTATTCACCATGCGGTTCATCGTGCAATGGGTCGCGTCCGAACGGCAACGGCGGTCGGTCATTCCGCTGGCATTTTGGTATTTCTCGCTGGCTGGCGGGTTGGTGCTGTTTTCCTATGCGCTGTGGCGGCGTGATCCGGTGTTCATCATCGGGCAATCCACGGGCCTTGTGATCTACATCCGCAATCTTTGGTTGATCCATGGCGAGAAGCGGCAGCTTGGCAGCGCGGCCTGATGCCGTCATCGGCTGGCGTGCGGCAGCCCTTTTGGGGATTGTCGCCATCACCCTTTGGCGGGTGGTGTGGCTGGCCCATGACGCGACCGAGCTTTCCACCGATGAGGCGCAATACTGGTTCTGGGGCCAGTCCTTTGCGCTTGGAGGCTATTCCAAACCGCCGCTGATTGGCTGGATCATCGGGGCGGTCACCACGGTTCTGCCGGACAGCGTGTTTTCCGTGCGTCTGGCGGCGCCGGTGCTGCATGGGGCCACCGCCACGGTGGTGCTGATCCTTTCCGCCCGTCTGTTGCCGGAGCGGGTGGCCGCGCTTGCAGCGCTGACCTATGCCACCTTGCCTTCGGTGGCGCTTGGTTCGGCGCTGATGACCGTCGATACCCCCCTTTTGCTGTGCATCGCGCTTGCCTTGTTGCTGCAGCACCAACTGGCCGCCGGGGCCGGGCGGGGGGCGGCTGTCGCCCTTGGCGCAGTGCTGGCCCTTGGGCTGCTGGCCAAATATGCGATGATCTATGCCATCGGGGCCATGTGTCTGGCGGCACTGGTCGACCGGACATGGCGGGTGCCGCGCGACAGGCTGGGTCTGGTGGTGTTGGTCTGCGTTCTGGGGTTGGTGCCGCATGCGGTCTGGCTGACCCAGCGGGATTTCGTGATTTTTGACCATCTGGCGGCCACCGCGCAGTGGACGGGGCCAAGCCTGCACCTGCTGGTGGCGCTGCGCTTTGTGGCCGAACAGTTCGCTGTGGCGGGGCCCATGGTCTTTGCCGTCTGGCTGCTGGCCCTGTGGCGGTTGCGCCAGTTGCCCGACGGCCTGCGTGGCCTGATGGCCGGGTCTGCCACCATTCTGGCGGTAGTGGTGGTGCAGGCCTTGGCGGGGCGGGCTTTGGCCAACTGGGGTGTGGGTTTTGTGGTGGCGGGTGTGATCGTGGCGGCGTGGATCTTGGATCACCACCCGCGCGTCATGCTGGCATCGCTGCTGCTGGGTGGGGTAGTCAGCCTTGGCCTGCCCGTGGTCAAGGTGGTGGGCACCGACTTGGTTCTGCCCGATGGGCGGCGGATGCTCTATCGCTATCTGGGTCATGCCGAGGTCAGCCTGCGCGCCATCGATTTTGCCCGGCAGACCGGTGCGAGGGTGATCCTGTCCGGCGACCGCGCGCTGCTGGCCGATCTGGCATGGACCGGGCGCACCAGTGATATCGCGGTGATGGCGGCCCCCGTCGATACCGCGCCGCGCCACCATTGGGATATGGCGCACCGCTTTGATCCTGCTGCCGAAACTGGCCCGGTGGTGCTGCTGGCAGAGCCTGCGCCCTGCACGCCGCCGCCCTTGGCCCGCGATGATTTCACTGCCGGTCCGGGGTTCGCCCAAGGCAGGCCGATTTCCCTGCTGCTGCTGCCTGCCCGCTGCTTTGCCAAAGGATCAAACCCGTGACTGACCCGCTGTTTACCCGCCTGCATACCCTGACGCTGACCTGTGCAGTGGTGGTGCTGGTGGTCTTTGCTGCTGTGCCCGAGGTGGACATTGCGCTGTCTGCCCTGCTGACGGATAGGGCTGGCGGGTTCATTGCCGCCCAGATGGGCTGGCCGCAGGTCCTGAACGCGGTTCTGCGGCGTAGTTTCGAACTGGTGGCGCTGGGGCTGGTTGTTCTGGCCTTTGGCGCGGCGCTCCTGCGGGTACGCCCGGCCTCTGGCCTGCGGTGTTGGGCCTTTCTGGCGGCCGCCATCCTGATCGGGCCGGGGCTGATCGTGAACCTCATCCTGAAGGAACACTCCGGCCGCGCCCGCCCGATGCACATTGAGGCGTTCGGCGGCGATCATCTGTTTTCGCCCATGCTGCGGGTGGCCGATCAATGCTTGACCAACTGCTCGTTCACCTCGGGCGAGGCGGCGCTGACCTCGGCCATGGTCTTTGCCGCACTGGCCCTTGGCTGGCCGCATTTTGGCCCGCGGGGGCGGCGCAATGCCGTGCTTGTTGGGGTTGGCCTGACGGCGCTGGTGATGTTCTTGCGTGTGGCATTGGGGCGGCATTTCGTGTCGGATGTCCTTGCCTCGACCCTGATTTCGGCCTTTGTCTGCCTTGCGCTCTATCGGCTGATGGGCATGGCACAGGCGCGGCACAGCTTTACCGCCGGGGCGATTGCGCAGGATTTTGTCACGCTGCGGCAGGTTCTGGCGCGGGGGGCCAGCCGTGGGGCTGATCGGGCCGCGCTGGTTCTGCGCAACCTTTGGGGTCAGGTGGAACTGGTGCTGTGGCCGCGCTGACCGCGCTGAATGCAGGCGTCCGGCGGCTGTGCGGGGCGGCGTGGCCGCTGCGTCTGACGCTGCTTATGGGGCTGGCGCTTGCGATGATGCTGCCGGGGCTGGCGCAATTGCCAGTCATGGACCGCGACGAGGCGCGGTTCGTACAGGCCAGCCGTCAGATGGTGCAATCGGGTGATCTGATCGACATCCGCTTTCAGGATGAGGCCCGGCACAAAAAGCCGGTCGGCATTTACTGGTTGCAATCGCTGTCAGCCGTCACCTTTGGGCAGGGGGCCGAGGCGCCATTGTGGGTCTGGCGGTTGCCATCGCTGCTGGGGGCGGTGGCGGCGGTGCTTTTGGTGGCAGGTCTGGGCACACCGTGGGTGGGGGCAGGGCCAGCGACGATGGCCGCGCTTGCCTTTGCGGCCTGCTTTGTGCTGCAGGGCGAGGCGCGGATTGCCAAGACCGATGCCGTGCTGCTGGCCACCATTCTGGCGGCGCAACTGGCCCTTGCGCGGGTTTACGCGGCGAAAGTAGGGATGGAGGGCACGCCAAAGCGATGGGTGGTGTGGCTGTTCTGGTCAGCCTTGGGTTTGTCGGTGCTGATCAAGGGGCCGATCGGGCCCATGGTTGTGGGCCTGACGGTGCTGGCCCTGTGCCTTTGGCACCGGCAGGCCGGGTGGCTGCGCCCCTTGGCGCATGGGCCGGCCATTGCGGTCGGTCTGGCCATCGTCCTGCCGTGGCTGATTGCGATCACGGTCAAAAGCGGAGGGGCGTTCTGGCAGGCCTCGGTCGGGGCCGACCTGATGGCCAAGGCGGCCGCCGGGCAAGAGGGCAAGGGCGCCCCGCCGGGCACCTATCTTTTGGCGCTGTGGGTCACGTTCTGGCCGGTGTCGGTGCTGCTTGCCGCGTCGCTGCCTGCCATCTGGCGCAACCGCCGCAGCGCCGCGTCGGTCTTTCTGCTGTGCTGGCTGGTGCCGACATGGCTGGTGTTCGAGGCGGTGCCGACAAAACTGATCCACTACACGCTGCCGGTCTATCCCGCGCTTGCCTTGCTGGTGGTGCCCGCCTTTCTGGCGGGGGCCGGTGGGGTGGCGGGCCTGTCGCTGCTGGCGGCTGCAGTTGCGCTGATGATCGGGGCGCTGCCTGCGCTTGTGCTGTTGTGGCTTGGCGAGCCGATGGCGTCGGTCTTGCCCGTTGCGGCGGGCTTGGGGATAGGCGGCGTGGCCGGGGGCGTGGCGCTGATGTCCATGCGGCGGGGCCCGCGCCATGCCGCCGTGCTGTCGCTGGTGGCCTGTGCGGCCTGTGTGCATGGCGGGCTTGTCATGGGCCTTGCCCGGCAACCCGTCTTGTGGCCGACCGAAGCGGCCATGGCCGCGGCCACCACGGCGGCAGCGCGACAAGGCTGCGCAAAGCCCGCAATCATCGGCTGGGGCTATACCGAGCCGTCGCTGGTCTGGCGCGCGGGGCGCGACACGGTGCTTTTGCCCGCTGCGGCGGCGTTGGACATCGGGCTGACACGCAACCTTTGCACGGTGGTGATACGCAACACATCGACGCCGCCGCCGCCTGCGGGGCTGCGCAAGGTGGCGCAGGTCTCGGGCTTTGCCCTTGGGGCGGGGCGGTGGGTTGACCTTGATATCCTGATTGCGGGAGGCACGCCTTGAAACACGCGCCGTTGTTCGTGCTGCCAGAGTCAGCCAAGGCCCCATGGTACCAGCGGCTGTGGGTCTGGGGCAGGGGGCAGCCTGGGGCGGTGCAACTGGTGCTGTGCGGGGCGGCCTTGCTGACAGTGGTGGTCGGGCTGGATGCCCCGCTACGGTCATGGGCGCGGGCGCTGGACCCCTCGCTCAATACGCTGCTGTCGACCTTTACCGCGCTTGGCAATTCGGGCTGGGCCATTGTGACCTTCGGGCTGTTCGCGGCCCTGTGTGGCTGGGCCGCGGGGCGGACCAAGGGGCCACGGCAGGCGACCCTGTGGCAGGCACGGCGGATGGGCCTTTATGTGCTGACGACGGTTCTGGTCAGTGGCGGCGCGGCGCTGGTGCTGAAGAACCTGATCGGGCGCGCGCGTCCCTTGGTGCCCGACCCCGGCACGGTGCTGGCCTTTCGCCCCTTGGCGATCGAGGCGAACTGGGCCAGCTTTCCGTCAGGTCATGCGACGACCGCCATCGCCCTTGCGGTGGCGCTGATGCTGGTGCTGCCGCGTCTGGGGCCTGCGTTCCTTGCCATCGGGGTCTGGGTCGCGCTCAGCCGGGCGCTGATCGGCGCGCATTGGCTCAGCGATGTGCTGGCCGGGGCGGTGTTGGGGGCCAGTGTTGCGGTGGTGCTGCACAAGCTCTTTGCGCTTGCCCCGGCAAAACAATCGCCGCGCATCCTGCGGGTGGCCGGTCTTGCGGTGCTGGCCAGCTTGCGTGCCTTACCCAAGGCTTTGCGGGCCTGAGGCGATGGCCCCATAGGCCGCGCGCCCCTGCACCCATGTCTGGCGCACCACGGGTGTGGCGCCTGTGGGCCAGTCCAGCAGCACCAGATCGGCCCGCAACCCCGGCGCAATCGTGCCGCGGTCGTGCAGGCCGCTGGCCCGTGCCGGGTTGGCCGCGATCAGCGGCCACAACTGTGCCAGCGTGCCAACGCCATCTGACAAAAGTCGCGCGACGGCACCCAGCATGGCAGGGTAATAGTAATCCGACGCCAGAATGTCGCACAGCCCGGCGCGGATCATGTCAGCCGCCCCCGGCGAGCCCAGATGGCTGCCGCCGCGCGCCGCGTTCGGGGCCCCGAAAATGATGGCGTCGCCCGCATCGCGCGCCGCCTGCGCTGTCGCCATGTTCATTGGAAACTCCGAGGTGCGCGCCCCCAGATCACGGTAAAAGCGGCGGGTTTCGGGGCGGCTGTCATCATGGCTGAGCATCGGCACGCCCGCTGCCCGCCCAAGCGCCGCAACATCGGCAATCACACCGGGAACGGATGGCCGACGCGCCCAGATCTCGCGGATCTGCGCGACAAAGGCTGCTGGTGTGGTGTGCGACCGTTTGGCCCGTGCATCCATCTTTTCCAGAAAGGCCGCGCTGTCCATGTCCACCACGGGAAACGCGGGATCATGGTCAAAGGGGCGATCCTGCAAGGGGGTGTCGGGGTGCAGCAGGGCCATCGAAGTGTGGTCATTGAAGGCGATTGAAGGCCTGACCGGGCCGGACAACGCGGCCTCGATCAGCGGAATGGCCTCGTGGCAGAACGTTTCCCACCGCAATTGCAGCCGATGCTCGACCGTCAGGCGCGGAGCGAGGGCGGACAATGCGCGAAACATCTCCCACCCGGTGGCGACCGACCGCAGGCCCGGCTCCCAGCTGAGCGTCAGGGCGTGATAGGCGGTCGCAATCCCATTGGCGGCAAGCTGGCGGTCGGTCTCCAGCAAGGCGGCTTCCATCGGCAGCATCACGCCGGGGCGCGGCATCAACTGGCGTTCGAAGGCATCGCCGTGAATGTCGACCATGGCTGGCGCAAGGATCATGCCGGGGGCCGGCACCCGCCGCGCGCCATCAACCGCCATGTCCAGCCCGGTGATGACCCCGCCTTCCACACGCACGGCCATCTGTTCAGCACGGTCGGGCAACAGGACACTGGCCCCTTCGATCACAAAGGGCTCTGGACCCGAAAGCGACAGGTCACGCACAAGGCTGGGGGCGCCGTCATCGGGCATGAAAGACTCCTTCGAACAATCGGTTGCCGGATTATCGCGGCTGCATGACAGGGGCGCATCGCTTTTGTAACGCTTTGGCAAGCGGATGGCAAAACACGGTGATTGTCGGGGAACAAAACACAAGCTCTGGGGAGTCCGCACCGATTTCTTTGCCTTTGGTATGGGCCGATGGCTGGACATTGCCGCACGGTTCGAAAACACTGAAGGCCAAGGACGTTTGCAGAAAGCCCAAGCCTGTGCCGAATTTGCCCCGCGTCGCACTGGGACTTGCCATTGGGGCGGCGGGCGGTTTCCTGTTTGCGCTGCTGTCGCTGCCGCTGCCATGGATGCTGGGTGCGCTGACGGCCAGCATGGTGGCATCTGTTGCGCGCCTGCCGGTTCTTGCACCGGTGCGGATCCGGCCTGCGGTTGTGGCGGTGATCGGGGTCTTGCTGGGGTCGCGCTTTACGCCGGATGTCGTGGGGCAGGCGGCGGCGTGGCTTGGCTCACTCAGCCTGTTGCTGATCTATCTTTTGGCCGTCGGGGCGGTGGTGGTGCCGTTCTACATTGTTGTGGGGCGGTTCGACCGGACCACGGCCTATTTCGCAGGCATGCCCGGCGGTCTGACCGAGATGATCGAAATCGGCGAATCCAAGGGGGCGAATGTCCATGCCCTTGTGCTGGCCCATTCGCTGCGGATTGTGGTGACGATCGCCCTGATCGCGGTCTGGTTTCGCGTGGTCGAAGGCTATGATGTGGGCACCGCCCCGGCGGGCCCCGCCCATCCGCTGACCCTGTATGATGCGATGGTCATGCTGGCCTGCGCGGTTCTGGGCAGCGTGGCGGGCAAGGCGCTGAAATTCCCCGCGCCCACCTTTCTGGGGCCGATGGCGCTGTCGGCGGTGCTGCATCTGGTGGGCTTTACCGAAAGCGTGCCGCCCACCTTGCTGGTCAATGCGGCGCAGGTGATCCTTGGTACGGTGCTGGGGTGCCGGTTCTTGGGCATCGGGGTGCGCGAACTGGCCCGCGCCTCGGTGCTCAGCCTTGGGGCCACGCTCTTGACGCTGGCTTTGGCCCTGGGGTTTGCCTGGGTGATCCATGTCCTGATCGGGGCGGGAACCGATCAGGGGCTGCTGGCACTAGCACCGGGGGGCCTGACGGAAATGGGCCTGATCGCCCTTGCCATACATGCGGACGTGGCCTTTGTCGCGCTGCACCATGTGGTGCGCATCCTGCTGGTAATCGTGCTGGCGCCCGTCCTTTATTCCATCATGGACAGAGTGCTTTCCGGCCGGAGCTAGCGCTGTTGCCGCAGGGTCAGGGTGACCATGATCGCCTCGTGGTCCGATGCGGTGCTGCCATCGGCATATGTCGCGGGAATGACCTGCGGCGCATTGGCCACAAGGCCGCGCGTCAGGAACCAGTCGATCTGGCCAAGGCGGCGGGCCGGGTCCGGTTCCCACAGGCGTTGGGTGGCAGTCTGCGGCAGGTTGCACGACTGCCAGTCATAGCCGAGCGCCTGCATGTGGTCGAACAAAGGCTCAAACTCGGGTGGGCGCAGGCGGCGGGTGGGGTCGGCCGCATCTTCCATATCGCGGCCTGTGCGCGGCCATTCATAGGTTGATGTGTTCAGATCACCACCAATGACCACAGGCGCACCGGGGGCATAGGCATCGACCAGATCGGCCAACCGGACCATCTGATCCAGCCGCATCTGAGGGCCGGAATGGCTTTCCAGATGCACGGTCACCACCGTGACCGCCTGACCGTCCAGCATGACCTGACCTGCCATGGCCATGCGCCCGCCCACGCGCGGTTGGCCGCGATCATGGCCCCACCACGCGCCATCAGTTTCCAGTCGGAACAGGGCCGGGCGTTGCAAGGCAAGACGCGACAGGATGGCGTTGCCGTGAAAGCCGTGGCTGTTTTCCACATTACCCGCCGCGCGTCGTTCTTCATCATTGCCGCGGCCCAGTTCCACGAACTCGACGCCATAGGCATAGCCCTGACCCAGCCGTTGGGCCAGATCTTCGGTGCGGTGCGAATTGCCGCTGCGCGCCATGCCCTTGTCGATTTCCGACAACAGGCAGACATCAGGGGCCAGCCGCACAAGGGTTTCGGAAATCGGGTCGATGTGGCGCAAGCGTTCCACGTTCCACGCCACCACCCGCAACTGCCCCGTTGCCCCACCAGCCTGCGGTGCCGGGCCGCCCACCTCGATCTGGTGCAGGGCAGGCACGGCGGCAAGGGCCGCGCGGAAGGCGGCCATGCCTTGCGGGCCATCGTGCCACGCCGCACGCACACCCGGCGCCACATCTGTCAGGCGGTCGACGATCTGCGTGGCATTGCCCGTCATCATGGCCATCCCCTGTTGCCCCCGTTCGGTTGTCCGGGCCTTTCAACACCACTTGCGCGCGGTTGCCAAGCCGTTCAGGACAGCCGTTCCAGCAGGGGAAAGGCGTGCATGTCGTCAAAACGGCAGAACTCGACCCCCGCCAATGCAATGCCCGGCGCGGCCAGCAGCAGGTCTGCATGCACATCTGCGGCAAGGTCCATGACCTGCGCCGCCTCATCCGCCGTCAGCCAGCGGATCAGATAGGCAAGGGTGATGTGGAACTCATAGGCGTCATGGTTGGCGCGGTGAATGCCAGTGGCTGCGGCCAACGTATCGCGGGCTGCGCGCAACGCCGCATCTTCGGCAGGTGTTGCCCCGGTCAGCGACACGGAAAAGCCGCCAAAGATGCCATGCGCGCGCACCATGCTAGCCACCGGCAGGGGCAGGCCTTGCACCTGTGGCAGGAACTGCGCCGAGACGGCATCAACCGAAAGCGCCGGGTCCACGTCCTGCGGCCAGCGGTCATCATGGCGGTGCGCGTCGCAGATGCCTTCGAACACTGTCATGTGAAAGCTGGACGGTGGCAGAAACGTAAAGGCCCCCGCCAATGGCCCCGCCTGCAGCCGCGCCTGCGCATGGGTCAGCGCGGCATGGGCGGCCCCATCGGGCGGAATGTGGCAGATAAAGGTGTTGCCGGCAAAAGACAGCACGGCCCCTGTTTCGGTGAACTTTTCCCCCACCGCCGACGGGCGGGGCAGGGCGCTGCCAGCACCTGTCAGATAGCGCAGGCTGGCCTCGCGCAGATGGGCGGGCTGTGCTGTCATGCCGTCACCTCAAGCACCCGGTCCGCCGTGCCGCGCGCCACACGGCGCCCGGATTTGGCATCAAACAGATGCACCGCGTCGGCCGCAAAGGAAAGACCCACCGTGTCGCCCTCGGTCATCTGGCGCTTTTCGGTGCTGACCACGCACAGCGGGATATCTTCGATCTGCAGATGATACACGCGGCCCGACCCCAATTCCTCTTGGAACACATAGGTTGCGGTCAACTGGGCGGAAGCGGGGGAGGCAAGGAACAACTGTTCCGGGCGCAGACCGACCTGCACCAGATTGCCATTGGCCGCACGCGCCTGTTGCGCGGGAAGGGGCACCGACTGGCCATTGTCCAACAGCACCGCGCCACGGCTGGCATCGACGCGACCGGGCAACATGTTCATCGCCGGGCTGCCGATGAAGCCCGCCACATAGACCGAAGCGGGACGCTCATAAATCTCTTCCGGGGTCCCGACCTGTTCGATAGTGCCCTTGTTCATCACCACCAGTCGGTCGGCCAAGGTCATGCCTTCGTGCTGGTCGTGCGTGACGAACACGCTGGTGGCCCCGATCTGATTGTGGATGCGACGGATTTCGTGGCGCATCTGAACGCGGAGTTTCGCATCAAGGTTCGACAGCGGTTCGTCGAACAAAAACACCTTCGGCTCGCGGATGATGGCGCGGGCCATGGCGACCCGCTGCCGCTGCCCGCCCGAAAGCTGGCCGGGCTTGCGGTCCAGAAACTCGCCCAGACCCACCGATTTTGCCACGCCCGCCACCCGCTCCAGCCGGGCGGCCTTGGGTACGCCCGCCACCTTCAGCGCATAGCCGATGTTTTCGGCCACCGTCATGTGCGGGTAAAGCGCATAGTTCTGGAACACCATGGCGCAACCCCGCTGGCGCGGTTCCAGCGCGTTCACCACGGTGCCATCAATGGAAATCTCACCCTTGGTGATATCCTCCAGCCCTGCGATCATCCGCAGCAGGGTGGATTTGCCACAGCCCGACGGGCCAAGGATGACCACGAATTCCTTCTGGCGGATCTCAAGGTTGACGCCTTGCATGATCGTGTTCTTGCCATAGGTTTTCGAGATGTCGCGAATGCTGATTTCGGCCATGATTGCCTCACTTGTCGGTGTTGATCAGGCCGCGCACGAACCAGCGCTGCATGAAGATGACGATGGCGATGGGGGGCAGCATGACAACCAGCGTGGCCGCCATCGCAAGGTGCCAGGTTGGTGTGCCGCCGCCGGTGGTCAGCTGATCGGGCACAAGGTCGGACAGCTGCACCACGACCATGCCGTAGTTCGCGCGGTCGGTGATCACCAGAAGGGGCCACAGATACTGGTTCCACGCATAGACGAACATGATGGTGGCCAGTGCCGCGATGTTGGTTTTCGACAGCGGGATCAGGACATCCCACAAGAACCGCAAGGGGCCTGCGCCATCCATCCGCGCGGCCTCGACCAACTCATCCGGAATGGTCAGGAAGAACTGGCGATAGAGGAATGTGCCGGTGGCCGTCGCCACCAGCGGCAGGATCAACCCGGTGTAGGAATTGAGCAGGTTCCATTCCAGCGCGACCTCGATGCCAGAGATCATGTTGATCAGGCTGGTCAGGCCGATGGCATCCATGATGGTCTGAAACGGCGACAGCGCATTGGCAGCAACCGCATAGGTGGGCACGATCCGCACCTCAAGCGGCAGCATCAGGGTGATGAAGATCATCCAGAAGATCACGATCCGCCCGCGATAGTTGAAGAACACAAGGCTGAAGGCGGTGATGCAGGCCAGCGTGATCTTGCCCAGCACAACGCCGGTGGACACGATCAGGGTATTCACGAACTTGGGGCCGAAGTCTGATTGCGCCCAAGCCTCGCGCAGGTTGATCAGCAACTGATCGCCCGGCCACATCTCGATCGGGTGGGAGTTGACGGCCTGAAGCGTATGGGTGGCGGCCACAAAGGCCAGCCAGATCGGGGTCAGGATCACCACCAGACCAAAGATCAGGATAAGATGGGTGACGATGTTCAGAATGGGCGTGCGTTCAATCATGGCGTCACCTCAGGTGTAATGCACGCGCCGCTCGACATAGCGGAACTGAACAAAGGTCAGCGCCATGACAAGGCACATCAGGATGATGGATTGGGCGGCAGCGCCCGAGTAGTCAAAGCCCCGGAAGCCATCGGCGTAGATCTTGTAGACCAGAAGGTCGGTGGCGCGGAACGGCCCGCCGCCTGTTAGCGTGTCGACAATGCCGAAGCTGTCGGTGAAGCTGTCGGTGATGTTGATGACCAGCAGGAAAAAGAAGGTGGGCGTCAGCAGCGGCAATTGCAGGTCCAGCACACGGCGCAAGGGGCGCGCGCCATCCATGGCCGCCGCCTCGGTCAGGCTGCGGGGGATCGACTGCAGGGCGGCCAGAAAGAAGATGAAGCTATAGGCCACCTGTTTCCATGCGCCTGCGATGACGATGGAAAGGATCGCCTGCGAGGGGTATTGCGACGGGTTCCACATGCCGGGGCTGACGGCGTTGATGTAGGAAAAGATGCCGGCGCCAGGATTGAACACGAACTGAAAGGCAAGGCCAACGGCGGGGGCTGCCACGGCATAGGGCCAGATGAAGGCCACGCGATAGGCGCTGTAGCCCGAAAGTTGGCGGTCCACGAACACGGCCAGCGTCAGCGCCATGGCCATCGCCAGAACCGTGGTGGCCAGTGCATAGATCACCGACACGCGCACCGAACTCCAGTAATAGGGGTCAGACAGCACCTTGGCGAAATTCTCGAACCCGACCCATGTGTTGCCGCCGCCCCATGGCTGTTCCAGCGTGAAGGCCCAGTACAGCGCCTGCGCCGACGGCCAGTAGAAGAACACGAAAATGATCAGCAGTTGCGGGGCCAACAGGGCGAAGGCAATCCAGCTTGTCTTGAAATAGGCGCGGCGCATGGCATTCTCCGGCATGGGGATGGGCGCGGCAGAGAACCGCCGCGCCCTTTGGTCTGTTCAGGCCGGATCAGGGGAAAGCTTTGCCCGGATAGGTCTTGGCAAAGCGGGTCAGGATCTCGTTGCCGCGGGTCGTTGCGGTGTCGAGGGCCTCTTTCATCGTCTTCTGACCAGCAAGCGCAGCCTCAACCTCGGCGGTCCATTCGGCGCGGATCTGGATCATGCCACCCAGACGGATGCCACGGGTCAGTTCGGTCGGCTCGCTGTAGGTCAGCGACTTCATCGCGATATCGCGGTTGATGAAGGGCTCTTTGGCGTAGAAGCCTTCGGCCAGCAGCGCGTCATAGGTCGACTTGGTGACCGGAATGTAGCCCGAGTTTTCCAGCAGGAACTGCTGTTCCGGCTTGGTGGCAAGGAAGGCCAGATAGGCAGCAGCGGCCTTGTATTCGTCTTCGGTCTTGCCCGACAGAACCCAGAGCGAAGCACCGCCCACGACCGAATTCTTGCGCTCGACGCCTTCATAGGTCGGGATGATCTGAACGTCCCAGCCAAAGGCCGGCTTCAGCTTGTGGATCGTGTTGTGGTCGGCGATCGAAGAGAAGAACACGGCGCATTCGCCTTCGACAAAGCTGTCGCGTGCGGTTTTGCCAGCGGCCTGCGTGCGGATCGTGGCAAAGCCGCCTTCGATCCAGCGCTGGATGTTTTCCATGTGCTTGACGTGCAGCGTGGTGTTGAACAGCAGTTCAGTGTCCAGACCGTCATAGCCGTTGTTGTTCGAGGCGACCGGAACGTTGTGAACCATCGAGAACTGCTCGAGGTCGATCCACGACGAGGGCGCATAGGCCAGACCGCAGGCGGCACCCGACTCCTTGACCTTCACAAGGGCGGCTTCCATGCCTTCCCAGGTCAGCGGAGCTTCGGTTATCCCGGCCTTGGCGAAGATGTCCTTGTTGAAATAGTAGACCGGGGTCGAAGAGTTCCAAGGCATCGAG
This sequence comes from Rhodobacter sp., assembly GCA_027484145.1. Taxonomy (GTDB): domain Bacteria; phylum Pseudomonadota; class Alphaproteobacteria; order Rhodobacterales; family Rhodobacteraceae; genus Pseudotabrizicola. Next base: position 880,943 of record JAIXUH010000002.1, on the reverse strand, counting down.
AAGAATTCGCCCGACTTGGACGAGTAATAGTTGGCGATGCCGGGGAAGTAGTCGGCCCAGTCGACGTTCACGCCGGTGTCGGCCATCAGCTTGGTCACCGGGTAGAATTCGCCCGAGAGCATCAGGTCGGCGGTGCCGGCGTCGAACGACTGCAGCAGCGTCGGGTGCTTTTGGGCGCGGAAGGCGGCGATGGTGTTCTGCACGGCCTTTTCATAGCCGTCCTGACCGACGCAAACAGCCTCATACTGGTCTTGGCTGGCGTTGAAACGGTTGCAGGTTTCGGCAACCACTTCACCCAGATCGCCCGTCAGGCCGTACCAGTATTCGAACTTTGCCTTCTCCGCCGAAGCGGCCCCGGCTGTCGCCAACAGCGCAAGCGCTGCGGTCGCGAGTTTGTTGTTCATCATCCCTGTCTCCGTAAAGGGTGGATGCCGCAACGTCGGCGCGGCATGGAGCGGCCTATGACAGGAAACAATGACAGGTTAACGAAACGATAAACACAGTTTTATGAAGCAAAAACATATGTTTAAACAGCGAAACGAAAGCGCCCGCGGAAGTTGCCCTCCGCGGTGCGCCCGTGTTTTTCCCGCGCCGTTCAGCCGTGGCGGAACAGTCCGGGGGCAAGCGTCAGGTGCCGGTCCAGATAGTCATGGAAATGGACCGTCACGCCCTCATCATCGGCAAGGACGACCGCCATCTGGGCGGGGCCCTCAAGGCATTTCTGGCGGCCCGACATGCCCGGCAAATGCGGGCTGACGCTGTAATGGCTGCCGGCAATCGTGGTCATCGGCAGGCCATGCCAGACCCCCGTCGTGGGGATGTGGACATGCCCCGCGATGACCTGCCTCACATCGGGGTGCGCGCCCAGAATCTGCGAAAAGCGCGGGCCGTCTTCCAGCGCAATCGCATCCACCGGCAGCGACAGGCGGTTGGCGTGGTGGTGCATGACCACGATGACCGGCTTGTCCTCGGCCTCGACCAGACGTTCCACCAACCAGGCCTGCCGTCCTTCGCACAGGCGACCGCTCACCAGCCCAGGCTCGGACGTGTCCAGAAGGATCACCCGGTAGCCGCCCCTGTCGATCACCTCGGACACCCGGCCCTGCGGGTCGTCCCGCTCGGTGCCCCAGACCGACAGAAAGGTACTGCGGTCATCATGGTTGCCAAGGGTGATGTGCACCGGCGGCACCAGTGGGGCCAGCAGGTCGCGCAGGGCATGATAGGCGACCTCTTGCCCCTGATCGGCCAGATCACCGGCCAGCAGCACGAAATCGGCGTTGGAATGGTCGCGGTTGATGGTTTCTACCGCCGCGGCCAGACGCGCGCCTGTGTCAAGGCCATTCACCGGCTCTCCGGGCGGGCCCAGATGCAGGTCAGACAAGACGATGAACTTCATTCGGCCAGCCCCAGCGACTTGAGGTATTGCGCCGACGGGATCACCCCTGCCTTGTCGCGCAGTTCAAGGATCAGGCGCGGCGCACTGGTGATGTCGGCAAGCGCGCCAAACACCGAATGCCACAGGATGGTGCCATGCCCGATCTGCCAGTGCCGGTCGGCATAGCCATCGGCATCCTGCAGGTGCACATGGCCCAGACGGTTGCCCGCCGCGCGGATGAAGCTGTCCACTGGCGGTGCACCCGTGGACCCATGGGCATAATGCGCGTGGCCGGTATCGACCGACAGGGCCAGAGCCTGCCAGCCAAGCGCCTCGCACAGATTGGCGCGGTCGGACGGGTCGATGTCCTCGATGTTTTCCAGCACAAAGGTCATGCCCATATCCTCGGCGCGGTCAAGTGCCGCCTGCATCGTGTCGCGCACGGCCGAAAGCGTGCGGTCCACATCGGCCGGATACATGCCCTTGTGATTGTAGCCCCATGTGGTGAAGGGTGAATGGATCACGACATGCGTGCCGCCGATGGCCGCGCAAACATCCAGCGCCTGCGCCATCCGCTTGCGCACCACGGCGCGCACATCGGGGTCATAGCTGGAAATCGTCCAGCCCCAGAACGGGCCATGAATGCCAAGGCGGCCTTCGTGACCGTCCAGCAGGCGCTTCGCCTCCTCCGCGCGCGCGGTCCAGTCGCCATTCAGCACCTCGGCATCGACAAAACTCTGCAGTTCCAGATCGCGGGGCGCCTCGCGCAGCCAAGCGGCGTGAGCGGGCAGGTCTTCAAGGCCAAGGGCGGCGCCAAGAACAGGCAAAGTCATCGGTCAGTTCCTTTCGGGGGTTTTTAATGCGTAAGTCTGCCAAGAGCAGAGGTTCGGATCGGCAAGGGCATCAGACCGCCCCAGCCGCGCGGGCCGGGCCGGGTGGCAAAAGGCAGACAAAGGGCACGCCCGCGCGCCCCGCGGCCAGCCCGTCGGTCGCCGGAGAGTCGCCCACAAAAATGGCCTGAGACGGCGCCACCCCGGCGCGCTTCAGCGCAAGGTGCAGCAGGTCGGGCGATGGCTTTCCCAGCGACTTGGCGCGGCAGCCCGGCACCATGGCCTGCACGGCAGCAAACAGCGCGCCGGTATCGGGCACTGGCAGGCCATCGGGGCCTGGGTGGCTGGCGTCGGGGTTGGTGATCCAGACCGGCACGCCGCGATGGATGAAGCGGGCCAGTTCGGTCAGCGCCGCCAAACTGAACGCACGGTCACGGGCCAGAATGACAAACTCGGGCAGAGTATGGTCAATCACCAGACCCAAGGCGCGCGCGGCGGTCTTGATCGTGGGGTTGGCATAAAGCGCGATGCGGGCGCCGGGCCGGTTCTCGGCAAACAGCACCAGCGTCTGTTCGCCCGCCAACAGAATACGGTCAGGCGGAATAGCCAGCCCGTGACCGGCCAGCCGCGTGGAAAGGGACATCGCCGTATCGCTGGAATTGTTCGACACGATCCACAACCGCAGACCCGCCTGCGCGAAAAGGCCCTCGACATCGGGCAGCACGGTATCTCCCGAGATCAGGCTGCCATCCAGATCGGCCAGAATGGCCCGATGTCCGGCCACCAGCCGGGGCAAGGCCGCCCCCAGCGAGAGGCGCGTCACGACAGGATCGGGCGTTGGGTCTGGCATGGGTCTCCTTGGGGCGCGGCCAAAGGTGGGGCCGCAGAGCCATGGTGCGGTCATGGCAGCGGGTATCAGAAGCCGTCATTCCACCCTGTGGCGGCACGGGTGGCGCAATCGGTGACCGCCAGATGTAACCCAGCCGTTACAGGCGAAAGATAAACCTTCGTTCCATGAAGGTTTTACCTGCGGACATCACGTTTGGGCTGACGATCTCGCGCCTCAGGGCGCTGACGGCGGTTGCCGAAGAGGGCACCTATGCCGCCGCGGCACGGCGTCTCTCGCTGTCGCACTCGGCCATCGCCCAGCAGATTCGCGAGATGGAGGCCGCCTTTGGCCTGCGCCTGTTCGACCGTGCCCAAGGCCGCCTGATCCCGACCCCTGTCGGGCAGGAGTTGTGCGAGATCGGTGAACGCGTGCTGGATGCCGAGCGTGAAGCCGCCCGAGTCGTGGCCCGCCGCGACATGGCGGGGCGCGCGCGCCTGCGGGTGGGGCTGGGCAATTCGATGCCGGGGATGGAGATCATCGCCTCGGTCATGGCGGCGCATGGCGGGTTGTCGGTCAACCTGCGCAGCGGCTCGCATTCCGAGATTCTTGCGGCGGTGCTGCGTCGTGATGTCGATGTGGGCGTGTTGCCCGACGTGCCGGGGGACACGCGGTTCCGCCGCCTTGCGGTTCTGCGCCAAGAGGTGGTGGCGATCGTCTCGCCCTCGTCTGCTTTTGCCGGACAGCCGCGCGTCAGCCTGCCCAGCCTTGCCGAGACGGCGCTGATCTTTCGCAGTCGCGGATCGTCGACGCAGCGGGTGGTAGACCGCGCCTTTCGCCTTGCCGGTCTGGCACCCGATCCGCGGCTTGTGGCCGATACCCGCGATGCGGTGTTCGAGGCGGTCGCCGCAGGGGTGGGGGTTGGCTTCATGTGGCGCTACGGGTCGCACCGCAACGATCTGGTGCGCCGGATCACTGTCGACGGCATGGGCGCGCCGGTCGAGGAAACCGTGTTTGCCCTGACCGACGAACGCAACCCGCTGGTCGACCTGTTTTTCCACGCGGCTGAACGGTTCAGCCGCATGTCATTTCAACCATTATAGCAATTTATCAATGTATTGCGGCGCGCTCTTTACGCCTTCACGCAACGCGCCGCCCCTGAACCCACGTGCCGCGCACGGCGCCCGCGCCAGCAACCCGTGCCACGCGGATCACATCGGCCCGCGCGCCGATATCCAGATGCCCGCGATCCTTCAGCCCGGTGGCGGCCCCCGGTGCCGCGGTCACGGTGGCCACACCGCGCGGCAGGTTGCCCCACAGATCGCCCAGCATCAGCGCCGCCGACAACAGGGCCGAAGGCACATAGTCGGAGGAGACGATGTCCAGCAGCCCCGCTTCTGCCAGATCCTGCGCCGCGACATTGCCGGAATGGGACCCGCCCCGGATCAGGTTCGGCGCGCCCATCATCACCGCAATGCCATGGTCGCGGCAGGCCTGCGCTGCCTCGTGTGTGGTCGGAAACTCGGCAAACCCCGCGCCGTGGCTGGCTGAAATGGCTACCTGCCCGGCGGTGGTGTCATCATGGCTGGCCAGCACCGCGCCATAGCGGCGCGCCTCGGCCACGGCGGTGGCTTCGTGCAGGGCCCCCAGTCGGTCGCGCAAGGCGCGCTGATCGGCGATATGGTCCTGAAACTCGGCCTCGCTCAGCCCCTGCTTGCCGCAGACATAATCGCGCAGTTTGTTTACATCGCGGAATTGCCGCTCTCCGGGCGTGTGGTCCATCAGGCTGACGATCCCGATACGGTCGCCTGCGCCGAACTTGGCCATCTCGGCCACCAGCGTTTCCGAGCAGACCTCGGCCCGCAGGTGCAGGAAGTGGCTGATCCGCAGCGCGCCCTTGGCCCGCAGATCAAGAATTTCATCTGCCAAAGCACGGGCATACTCGCCGTAATTCGCCTTGGTGTTGGACACGACAGAGCCGACCCGCAGCGCATCGAACACCGTGGTGATGCCCACGCTGGCCAGTTCCGCGTCATGGGCAATGATGGCGGCGGCATGGGGCCAGTTCACGCGCGGGCGCGGCTCGATATGGCGTTCAAGGTTGTCGGTGTGCAACTCGATCAGCCCCGGCATCACCAGATCGCCGTCGCAATCCATGGCGCCGTTTGGCACATCCGTTCCGCCCGCGATGTCGGTGATGTGGCCATCCACCATCCGCAAACTGCCGCGCAGGGTTTCCTGCGGCAGCACAAGGGTGGCATTGGCAAGGATTGTCTCGGTCATTCCTGTCTGTCCTGTCTTGCGGCGAGGGCCGGAAAGGCGCCTGATGGCACAAGGGCGTCACAGCCCTGTGACATCCCTGCGCTAGGTGGCCTGCCATGGAAAACTATGTTCGATTTGCCGTCTATTATGCTCCGCCCAAAGGCGCCTTTGCCGATCACGCGGCCGAGTGGCTGGGATGGAACCCCGATACCGGCACAGAGCCTGCGCAAAACCCCACCTTTGCCGACCTGCGTGATCTGACACAGGCGCCGCGCAAATACGGCTTTCACGGCACCATCAAGCCTCCGTTCCGGTTGGCCGAAGGGCAGGGCCCCGACAACCTGCTGGCGGCGCTGCGGCTTTTGGCGTCGCGACTGAACCCGGTCTGGCTGGATGGTCTGCATCTGGAACGCATCGGCCGCTGGCTCGCGCTGACGCCCACCGGCGATCTGGGGCCGCTGTCCGATCTGGCCGATGAAATCGTGGTGGGGCTGGATGTGTTCCGCGCCCCGCTGAGCGAGGCGGACCGCGCCCGCCGCAACCCCGAAAAGCTGACCCAACGTCAGCGCGAGTTGCTCGATCGCTGGGGCTATCCTTACGTTTGTGAAGAGTTCAAGTTCCACCTGACGCTGACCGACCGCGTGCCCGATGACCGGATCGCTGCGGTCGAGGCCATGGCCCAGCAGCATTTCGCCGGGGTCTTGCCGGTGCCCTTCATCATCTCGGACCTGTGCCTGTTCGGCGAGGCAGAGGATGGCCGTTTCATCCTGCTTCACCGCGTGCCCCTGTCGGGCTGAAGGGCGGCGATCAGGCGCGCAATGCCGGTGGCTTCATCGGCATCGTTCACCACAACGCGCGGCGACAGGGCTTCGGGCAGCGGCAGGTCTGACCTGTCCAGCCGGCGGGCCACATCCTCAGCCGTCTCGCGCCCCCGTGCCAGCAGTCGCCCCATCAGCACATCGCGCGGCGCGGTGATCAGGATCACCTCCAACGCCGGGAACTGGGCCTTTGCGTCCTCCAGCCCGGCGCGGCTGCCGTTGAACACCACGATGCCCGGTTCCTGCAGCGCTGCACGCGGGATGCCATAACGCAGGCCATGCGCGGGCCAGTGCAGGGCAAACTCTCCTGCTGCCAGCCGATCCGAGAAAACAGCCTCCGTCACGCCCTCGAAATCCTCGCCCCCTGCTGATTCCGGGCGGGTGATGACGCGCCGCACCCGGCGCACCTGCGGCATCGCCGCGCAAGCGCCGTTGATCAGCGTATCCTTGCCCGCCCCCGAAGGGCCGACGATGGCAATCAGCCGTGTCATGCAGCGGCCTTGGGGGTAAAGCCCGTGACATCGACAACGCGGTCGCAAACACGGTTGCGCGCGCCTTCGTCGTGAAAGATGCCGACGATCGCCGCGCCTCGCGCCTTGGCCTCTTCGATCAGGGTCAGCACCACCTCGCGGTTGGTGGCGTCAAGACTGGCGGTGGGTTCGTCCAAAAGCAGCACCGGATAGCCATGGGCAAAGCCGCGTGCGATGTTCACGCGCTGCTGTTCGCCCCCCGAAAAGGTCGTGGGCGATAAGGACCACAAACGCTGCGGAATGTTCAGCCGGGCCAGCAGGCTTTCGGCACGGGCGCGGGCCACATCGGCGGCAACCCCCAGCACCAAGAGTGGTTCGGCCACCACATCCACGGTGGGCACGCGCGGCACCACGCGCAGGAACTGGCTCACATAGCCCAGCGTTTCGCGCCGGAGCCGGATGATCTGGCGCGGTTCTGCCTGCGCCACATTGACCCCGGCCACCACGATCTGCCCACTGGCGGCAAGGTAATTGCCATAGATCATCCGCATCAGGGTGGACTTTCCGGCCCCCGACTGGCCAATCAACCCCACACATTCTCCCGCCGCCACCGACAGCGATCCTCCTGCCATAACAGGGATTTGCGCGGCGTTCTGATTGTGCAACGTGAACGTCTTGGACAGGCCGGAAATCTCGATCATCGGGCCGGATGCTTGCGTCATAGCCAACGCCTCCATTTGAAGAAAAGATAGGTTCCGACGGCCGAGGCGACCATCATCGCAATCGCCATCGGATAGCCAAAGCGCCAGTCCAACTCGGGCATATTGGCGAAGTTCATGCCATAGGCCGAGGCGATCACCGTCGGCGGCAGGAAGATCACTGCCACGACCGACACGATCTTGACCGTTTTGTTCTGGGTCAGGTTCACCATGCCCAGTGTCACATCGGATGCCATGGCAAGGCGACCATTCAAGTAGTCGGCATGCACCTCTAGCGCCTGAATATCGCGCATGATCCCTTTGACCACCGGGCGCAAAAGGTCGGCTGTGCCCAGTGACTGCCCGAAATAGCTGACCGCGCGTTCCACGGTCAAAAGCCCAAGCCGCACGCGGCCCAGCAAGTCGGCCTCGCGCGCGACCGCCTTCAGCCCCTCTTGCAGGACCTGATCGGTGGCGCGGGCACCTTCCTCAAACATCTTGGCCGTCAGCCCATCCAGCGCGCGGCCAGCATTTTCAAGAATGTCAGCCAGACGCCCCACGATTTCCTCGATCAGCGACAGGAAAATCTGGTGCGGCCCGTGGCAACCCGGACCGACCTTGTCGGCGCGGTCAGGATAGGTTTCGAACGGGCGCGGCGCATGATGGCGCACGGTAATCAGCCGATCTGCTGCCAAGATAAAGCACACCGGCCCAGACGTGGGCTGCTTGGATTCGCTCATCCCCGGCAGCACGACAGTCAGATAGTCGATGCCATTTTCCCGATAGAGCCGGTTGGAGATTTCGATCTCTTCCATATCGGCAAGGGTGGGCACATCGACCCCAAGGGCGCGCACCACCTCGACCTGCGCGGGAAGTGGGCGATACAGATCGATCCACTGCGCATCGGTCGGGGGGCTGTCGACGGGCAGCTTGCGCAGCCGCGCGCCATCTTGGGTATAGGCAAACATCATGGGGTCACACCTGCAGGACGGACGATACCAGCAGTTGCGTATAGGCATGTTGCGGGTCATCCAAGACCTGATCGGTCAAGCCCTGTTCCACCACGCGGCCCGATTTCATCACCATGAGCCGGTCGGCCAAAAGGCGCACCACGGCAAGGTCATGCGTGACGATGATGGCCGACAGCCCCATGTCGCGCACAAGTCCGCGCAACAGGTCCAAAAGCCGCGCCTGCACCGAAACATCAAGGCCGCCCGTGGGTTCGTCCATGAACACAAGGCGCGGGCCGGTCACCAGATTGCGCGCGATCTGCAGGCGTTGCTGCATGCCGCCGGAAAAAGCCGAAGGACGGTCATCGATGCGTTCGGCGGAAATCTCGACACGGGTCAGCCAGTCGGTTGCCGAATCGCGGATGCTGCCATAGTGGCGCGCCCCCACGGCCATCAGCCGCTCACCCACGTTGCCACCGGCGGAGACGCCCATCCGCAACCCGTCGCGCGGGTTCTGGTGGACATAGGCCCAGTCGGTGCGCATCAGGCGGCGGCGTTCGGTTTCCGACATGGTCAGCGTGTCTTTTGGCCCCTGCGCGGTATCAAACATCACGCGGCCCAGATCGGGGCGCAGATGCCCGGCAAGACAGGACAGCAGCGTCGATTTACCAGAGCCGGATTCGCCCACGATCCCCAGCACCTCGCCGGGGAACAGGTCGAACGACACATCCGCGCAGCCGATCCGCTGACCATAGCGTTTGGTCACGCCATCCACCTGCAACAGCGGCACATCCTGCGCCATCGGGGTGATTGCCAATTGTCCCATCATGCGGTTCCTTCCATCGGCACGCCAAGCCGCCCGACATGGCCATGCCCACGCCGCCCGGCGCAAAAGTCGGTGTCCGAGCAGACATACATCCGGCTGCCCCGGTCATCGGTGATGACCTCATCCAGATAGCTTTCCTTGGCGCCGCACAGATCGCAGTCATGCGGCGCCTTGCTGGCGGCAAAGGGGTGGTCGTCAAAATCGAGGCTGACGACCTGCGTATACGGCGGCAGCGCATAGATACGTTGTTCGCGCCCTGCGCCGAACAGTTGCAGCGCGGCCGAGCCGCCAAGTTTGGGGTTGTCGAACTTTGGAATGGGCGAAGGGTCCATCACATAGCGACCCTCTACCTTGACCGGATAGGCATAGCTGGTGGCAATCTCGCCATGCCGCGCGATATCTTCATACAGCTTCACATGCATCAGGCCGTATTCTTCCAACTCGTGCATCTTGCGGGTTTCCGTCTCGCGCGGTTCCAGAAAGCGCAGGGGTTCCGGGATCGGCACCTGATAGACAAGGATCTGCCCTTCGGTCAGCGCGGTTTCCGGAATGCGGTGGCGGGTCTGGATCATCGTCGCCTCGGGCGTCGATTCCGTGACCGCAACCCCGGCCGTGCGCTGAAAGAACTTGCGGATGCTGACCGCGTTTGTGGTGTCATCTGCACCCTGATCGATCACCTTCAGCGTGTCATCGGGCGTCAGGCACGCCGCCGTCACCTGCACACCGCCCGTGCCCCAGCCGTAAGGCATCGGCATCTCGCGGCTGGCAAAGGGCACCTGATAGCCCGGCACAGCCACCCCTTTCAGGATAGCGCGGCGGATCATGCGTTTGGTCTGTTCATCCAGATAGGCGAAGTTATACTCGGTCATGTCACGCCGTCCGTTGTGGCAAATGGGGGAAGCCGTGCAGGGGTTCAGCTTTGATACCGTGGCCAGCATTGGGCTCTTGGCGCTGATCGCGGCGGTGGTCTTGGGGCCTATGCTGTTTTTGCTGTGGTTGCGTGGGCGGGCGTTCTTTCGCGCCATGATCCGCCTGCGCGACAAGATTGACCGCACCACCCACTGGCCTTGAACAGGGGGTCATTCGGCAGCCTCGCGCAGCGCCATGGCCTCAGACCGCAGGCGGCGGACAAGTTCAAGTTCTGCCTGAAAATCAACGTAGTGCGGCAGCTTGATATGTTCGAGGAACCCCGTCGCCTGAATGTTGTCGCAGTGATACAGGACAAACTCCTCATCCTGTGCGGGCACGCCATCATAATCCTCGCCCAGTTCCTTCCAGCGCAGGGCACGGTCCACCAGACTCATGGAAATGGCTTTGCGCTCGGTCTGACCAAAGACCAGCCCATAGCCGCGCGTGAATTGCGGTGGTTCGGTCTTTGATCCCTTGAACTGGTTGACGGTCTCACATTCCGTCACTTCAACTTCGCCAATTTCGATTGCGAACCCCAGTTCGGGAATGTCCATTTCCACCGCCACGGTGCCAATCCGCAACTCGCCGACAAAGGCGTGGGTGCGGCCATAGCCACGCTGAGTGGAATAGGCGAGGCCAAGGATGAACCCTTCATCCCCGCGCGTCAGGGCCTGCAAGCGCAGGGCACGGGAGGCGGGCAGTTCCAGCGGTTCACGCGTCAGGTCGGGCGGGGCCGTGTCATCGGTCAGCGCCTGTTCGATCAGCCCGTCACGGTCCAGCAGACCCGTCACATGCGGCACCGCCTCATCGCGCACAGGTGCGGTGGGGGCCACCGGGGGCAGCCCTTCGGCAGCCAACGCGAAATCCAGCAAACGATGGGTGTAATCGAAGGTCGGCCCCAGAACCTGCCCGCCGGGCAAATCCTTAAAGGTGGCCGACACGCGGCGGCAGACGGCCATGTCTGCCGTATCAATCGGGCGCGAAGCCCCGATGCGCGGCAAGGTGGTACGATAGGCGCGGATCAGGAATACCGCCTCGATCAGGTCGCCGCGCGATTGTTTGATCGCCAGTGCAGCCAGATCGGGGTCATACAACGAACCTTCGGCCATTACCCGGTTCACCGCCAGCGCCATCTGCTCGCGGATCTGCGCAACCGACAGTTCCGGCACCAACGGGTCGCCCCGGCGCTCTTCGGCCAGAAAGGCATGGGCATTGTCGATGGCGCGTTCGCCACCCTTGACGGCAACATACATCAGACAGCCTCCACAACGGTGGACCGGGGCAGGGCGGCGATGCGCGTGCCACAGGTCAGGATGGTGTCAAACCCCAGCGGGAACAGCGCGCGGTTCTCGCGAAAGGCCGCAACCTCGGGCAGCGAAAGATGTGCCGCGCTTTCAATGCCGGGGCCGGTCAGGCGCGGGCCGGTGGCCGAAAGCGTGGGCATCTCGACGATCAGCGTGGCCGCACGGTCCGGGTAAGCCCCGGTGCCAATGGCAAATCGGTCCACCGGGCACAGCGCGGCCCATGTCCCGATGGCAAAGGCCGCATCACCCGCAGCCACCAGTGGGGCGCCACAGTGAAAGGTCACCCAAGCGCGCACCGCCGCGCAATCGGCATCGCCGGCAAGGTGCAAGGGCGTGGTGCCATCGACCAGCGTCAGCAGCACCGCACCGGCGGCGGGCGACAACGGCGCGGGCGGCGTGGCACCCGATACCTCGGCCAACGTGCCGGGGCGCGACAGGGCAGTCAGAATGGCGCGAAACGCATGTGACGATTGCAGGGGCGCATCGGCAAAGCCGCCCAAAAGTGCATCCGGGGCAAAGCCGCTCATTTATCCTCTCCCCGCACCATCGTGAAAAACTCGACCCGCGTGGCGGCAGCCTTGGCCGCACGGGTCTGGCGACGGGCGTCTTCCTCGGCGCGCAAGGGGGCCAGAACATCGGCCTGCACCCTTGGCGCATCGTCGGTCTGCATCAGCGCATCCACGACCGCCGCTCGGGTCGCATGGTCACGGTCGCGCCCCTGCACATACGCATGGCCCACAACCCCGCCATCCAGTCGCACTGAACAGCGCGTGACCGTCATTTCACCAAGGTTGAACGGCCCACCAGTGCCGCCGACGCGGCCCTGCACCATCACGGCACCCACTTCGGGCGCGCGCAGCACCTGATGCGCGGGCAGGTCGGGCACAAGGCTGGCCAGACGACCAGCCTCAGCGCGGGCCAGAAGGCCCATCCAGCCCTTGCGGGCCGCCGGTTCGGACATGGTTTCGTTCCTTTTCATCGGCATCTCGACAGCTTGCAGATTTGTCTAGTATACTATACAACTAGACAAATCCTTACCCCTCCCGGCGAGTCGCGGCAAGGTGTGAGTTGTGAAACTTTGATGACAGGTGCCCCGTGGCGCGCAGCCCGATCTGGAAATCCATCGCCGATACCCTGCGCGGGGACATTGCCGAAGGGCATTATCCCGCGGGCAGCAAACTGCCGACCGAGGCACAGCTTTCGGCGCGCTTTGGCGTGAACCGTCATACCGTGCGTCATGCCTTGGCGGACCTTGCGGCCGAAGGGGTGGTGCACACGCGGCGCGGGGCGGGGGTGTTCGTGGCCGGGCGGCCCACCGACTATCCGCTTGGGCGCCGGGTCCGCTTTCACCAGAACATCGCGGCATCGGGCCGCATCGCCTCGCGCCAGATCAACCGCGTCGAAACCCGGCCCTGCGACGGGGTCGAGGCGAGCGCCCTACAGCTTTCCCCCGGCGCGGCGGTCCATGTCATCGAAGGCGTGTCGCTGGCCGACGGCACTCCCCTGGCGGCCTTTCGGTCGGTCTTTCCCGCCGCCGGATTGCCGGATCTGCCCGAAGCGGTGCGCAGGCTGGGCTCCATCACGGCGGCTTTGGCCGAAAGCGGGGTGGCCGATTACACCCGCGTCTCGACCCGCCTGACCGCAAAGATTGCGCACGGCACGCTGGCACTTGCGCTGCGGTTGTCCGACGGCGCGCCAATCCTGCGGGCCGAATCCGTCAACGCCGACCTGTCGGGCCGCCCGCTGGAATTCGGCAAAACATGGTTTGCGGGGGATCGCGTCACCCTCACAGTTTCCGCTTCCGAAGGCTAAGTCGTCACGTCCCCGTTGCTTTTATCGGTTATCCACATGCCCAATCAAACCCGAGCAGCCCGAGTCAGGTCATGTCCCCCATGTTGCCCCCGCTGCGCCTGACAGGCGCCGAAATCCTGCGCGACGGCGAAATGCAGCGCCGTTCCATCGCCATCGCGGATGGTCGCATCACCCGTGGCCCGCTGCCCGAGGTGGACATGTCGGGCTACCTGATTCTTCCGGGCATCATCGACCTGCACGGCGACAGCTTTGAACGCCATATCGCGCCGCGACCGTCGGCCCCATTTCCGATTGCTGCCGGTCTGGCATCGGTGGACCGTGAAGCCGCCGCGCATGGTATCACAACTGCCTATCTGGCGCAGGGGTGGAGCTGGGAAGGTGGCCCGCGCGGCCCCGACCAGGCCGAGGCGCTGATGCTGGCGCTCGATGATTATCGCCCCCGCGCGATGACCGACCTGCGCCTGCAGATCCGGGCCGAAACCCATCTGGTCGATCAGGGTGCGCGCCTTCTGGCGGCCGTGCGGCGGCACCGCATCGGCTATGTGGTCTTCAACGACCATCTGGAAGAAGGTCTGCGGATGAGCCGGCTGAACCCGCCGGACTTTGCCCTGTGGGCCCGCAAGGTTGGCCTGACCCCCGAGGCGCTGGTGGGGCGGCTGCGGATTGCGCAGGACAGCCGCCGCGCCGTGCCGCGCCATCTGTGCACGCTGGCCGAGGCGTTTGATACCATGGGCGTGTCCTACGGCAGCCATGATGACCCCGATGGTGAAACGCGCGAGTTCTATTCGATGATCGGCGCACGGATCGCCGAGTTTCCGCTGACCCGCAAGGCAGCAGCGGCGGCCCATGCGATGATGAACCCCGTGGTGATGGGGGCGCCCAATGTGGTGCGCGGCAAAAGCCAGTCCGGCAACATTGCCGCCGCCGAGTTGATTGCCGAAGGTCTGTGCGATGTGCTGGTGTCGGACTATCACCTGCCCGCGCTTGCCATGGCGGCATGGACCTTGGTTGACATGCGGCTGGCAACCTTGCCCAAGGCATGGGCCATGATTTCGTCCAAGGCGGCCGAGGTTCTGCGTCTGGCCGACCGTGGGCGCCTTGACCCCGGCCTGCGGGCCGATCTGGTGGCCGTCAATGCCGAAACGCGCGCGGTTGAGATGACCATCGCGGGCGGGCGGCTGACCTATCTGGCGGGCGAGGCGGCGCGGCGGTTCGTGCCGCAGCAGCCGATGCTGCGGTTGGCGGCGGAATAACCTTCTGGGTAAAGCCGACTGTTAGCCGTTGTATTTCTCAAGAAACGCTTCGGCCTTCAGGCTGCGGAAATCCGTCAATGCCTTGCGCAGGCGGCTGTGGTCCCAGTCCCACCATGCAAGCGCCATCATCCGGTCGGCGATGCCCTTGGCAAACCGGGGGCGCAGGGGTGTAGCGGGCAGGCCGGCCACGATCATGTAGGGCGGCACATCCTTGGTCACCACCGCGCCCGAAGCGATGACGGCGCCTGCGCCGATGGTCACCTCGGGCTTGATGATCGCGCCGTGACCGATCCATGTGTCTGGTCCGATGACCGTGCGGCGTGCTTCGCGAGCGGCGAAGAAGGCGGGGTCGTCGGCGGCGTCTTCCCAGTAATAGCTGGATCGGTAGAGAAAATGATGCAGCGAGGCGTGATCCATCGGGTGGTCGGTCGGGCCGATGCGGGTGAGGGCTGCGATGTTGGCGAACTTGCCCACGGTCGTGTTGGCGATGTCGGACAGGCGGTCGCAGTAGGCGTAGTCCTCAAACGTGGAATGGGAGACGCGGCTGCCCTGACCCACCTCGACAAAGGCCCCGAAGGTGCTGTGGGTGATCTGGCAATCGGGGTGGATGAAGGGCGTGGTGGCAGAGAGTTTGGGCATGGCATCCTAGGGTGTCCCATGCTGGGACAGAGTATCACGGCAATCAGATCAATGGCTTGCGGGGCGACGTTTACCCCGCATTAACCTTTACCCCTTGATCAGGTGGCGGCGCAGCCAGCCCGAAAGTGAATCCATCAGCATGACCATCAGCACGATCAGCGTCATGTAATAGGCCACCTCTTCCCAGTCTTTCTGGGTGATGATGGCCTGTGTCAGCAACAACCCGATGCCGCCACCGACAATGGCACCGATCACGGTGGCGCTGCGGGTGTTGGATTCGAGATAATAGAGCACTTGGCTGAGCAGGACCGGTGTGATCTGCGGGATCACGCCAAAGCGGGCGCGTTGCAGGGTGCCCGCCCCGGTGGAGCGCACGCCTTCGACCTGTTTTTCATCAATATTCTCAAGCGCCTCAGAGAACAACTTGCCAAAGGAACCGGTGTCGGTGATGACCAGCGCCAAGGCCCCGGTCATTGGCCCCGGGCCAAAGGCGCGGCTGAGGATGATTGTCCAGATCAGGCCATCGACGCCACGGATGAAGTCGAACACGCGGCGGATCGCAAAGCGCAGGGCGGCAAAGGGCATCATGTTGGAGGCCGCCATGAACCCCAGCGGCAGGGCGATGATCGCCGCGCCAAAGGTGCCAAGGAAAGCCATCAGGATGGTCTCAAAGATGGCCCAAGCCACATCGCCATGCCGCCACATCTTGTTGGTCCAGAATTCGGACAGCATATAGCCGATGTTGCTGCGGGCGGGGTCCACACGGTCGCCCGTCATGGCAAGGGAGGCGAGTTCCAGCGGCCCTTTGCCAAAGAACGGGCTGTCGAGCGTGAAAAAGAACAATTCCCACCCGGCCTGATAGCGGAATGTCTCAACCTTTGAACGGGTATAGTTGAAGCGCCCGGCATCGGTGGTGACGGTCACCTTGTTGTCGGCGGCGTTGATCCATGCGGGCAGGGGTTCCGGCGCGGTCAGGGCAAGTTTGCCATCCACGGGGCGGACGTCGATGGTGCCATAACCCGGCACGACAAAGCGCGCGCCCGCATCATCGTAGGTGACCATATGGCCAGTGCCAAGGTCGATGCGCGTTACGTCGCCTTCGCGGGTGACCCATTCGGGCAGCATACCCTCGGGATAGGTGCCCTTGTTTTCGCCCTCGATCGCCACGACCAGTTCGCCCGAGCGGTTGTCGCGGGTGACGTGGGTTTTGTGCGACCAGAAGTCGGACAGCAGGATGGCGGCGTTATCAAGGCGCGCGCGGGCGGCAAGGCCCGGCAGGTCAAAGGCAAAGAAGGTATAGGTCAGATACAGCAGGATGACGGCGGGGATGCCGAAGGCAAACATGCGGCGGCGGGCGAAGGTGGCGGTGATATCGCGGGCAACATCCGAGGATGACAGGGTGGCGGTGGTCATGTCAGTGCCCCTTTACCATGCGGCTGCGATAGTGGTCGGACAAACGATCAATGGCGACGATGGTCAGGAACAGCAGAATGAAGATGGCGACAACCTGATCATAGCGGCCCTGACCCCATTGCATGGCCAGTTTCAGATCATGGCCGATGCCGCCTTCGCCGACAAAGCCAAGGATGGCACTGGCGCGGACGTTGATTTCAAAGCGCAGCAATGTATAGGACAGCCAGTTCGGGGCCACCTGCGGGATAACCCCCAGCCACATGCGCTGCCCCCATGTGGCGCCCACGGATGAAAGCCCTTCAACCGGCTTAAGATCAGCGTTTTCAGCCACTTCCGAGAACAACTTGCCAAGCGCGCCGGCAGTGTGCAGCGCAATGGCGATGACCGCAGGCACCGGGCCGCCGCCAAGGATATAGATCAGCATCAAAGCGATGACGATTTCGGGGATGGCCCGCAATGCATCCATCGACCGGCGAAACACCGGGATCAGCGCGGGCCAGCGGGCAAGGCCGCGGGTAGAGAGGAGCGACAGGATTACGGCAGCAAGCGCGCCCAGCAGGGTGGCCACGGCGGCGATGTTGATGGTTTCGATCAGCGACGGCAGGAATTCGAGGAAGAGTTCGGGCAGATTGGCGCGGTTCGTCCAGGCCTCGGAGATCACTTCGCCTGCGAAATCATCAATCTGCGGCAAGCCATTCCAAAAGCCGCCTGCATTGCGATGGTCGGCCAAGACCCAGCCCGAGGCGAAGACGGCGATGAACAGCACCATCAGGATGCCGCCATACATGCGCTTGCGGCGCACCATTTCCATATAGGAGGCGCTGGTGCTGGTCATGTCGGGGCGCTGTCCGCCCTGTGGCCCGTAGGCGATGTCGACCATTGTAATCCCCGGTCCTGCAAAGAAAAACCGGGCCGCCCGCGAACGGGCGACCCGGCATCAGATTTGAAAATTACATGCCTTCTTGCAATTTACGGGCGTCGATGATGCCCAGATAATCTTCATGCTTCACGGGAACGAAATCCTGTGCATCACCGGCGGCCACGTTGTAGGCGCATTCCTTGTCGTCTGCCCACATCGTGTCGAGCATCGCGGTCATCTTGTCCTTGACGTCCTGCGGCAGGGTGCGGCGCAGAACCATCGGGCCTTCGGGGATCAGTTTGGAGCGCCAGATTTCGACGATGTTGTTCATGTCGACGAGACCAGCATCAGCAGCCTTGCGGAAAGCGCCCGAGGTGAAGCCATCTTCCCAAGCACCCAGACCGTCAGCCCACGACACGCCAGCAGCGAAATCGCCGTTTGCCACGCCGACGATGGTCTGCTCATGACCGCCCGACATTTTGACTTCAGAGAAGTAGTCTTCCAGCTTGCCATACTTGGCGGTCAGTTCTGCGCCGGGGACCAGATAGCCCGAGGTGGAGTTCGGGTCGGCGAAAGCAAAGGTCTTGCCCTTGGCTTCGTCCATGTTGGTGATCCCAGAGTCCTTGCGGGCGAAACCGATCGAGTAGTAGCCGGTCGAACCATCGACGTTCTGCTTGGTCAGCACGACGTCAACTGCGTCCGGGTTGGTCAGATAGGTCTTGGCATAGGCCGAGGCACCCAGCCATGCATAGTCCAGCGTGCCGCCGAGCAGGCCCTGGATCACGCCGTCATAGTCGGCGGGGGTGAACAGCTTAACCGGAACGCCCAAAAGCTCTTCCGTCTTTGCGCGGAAGCATTCGGTCGAGGTCAGACGGTCCTGGGCGTTTTCGCCGCCGAGGATGCCGATGTTGAATTCCGTGATGTCCTGAGCCTGAGCAGCGCCAACAAGGGCGGTGCTGGCGGCAAGTGCAGCGATGAGCAGCGTTTTCATGGTCGTCTCCATGTGGGGTTTCGCCCGGTTTTTTCCGGGGCTTCGGGGTAAACTCAGGCCAGCATGGTGCTGGCGTAGACCTTGTCCGCCTGCGAGCCTGCGGCATCGATCGAGGTTGAGGTGGCGGCTTCGTTGAACGAAGCGTCGGCGCCGTAGATGTCGCGCGCAACGCCGGTTGACAGCTGGTCCGGGCTGCCGTCGAACACGATGCGGCCGTCGCGCATGCCAATGACGCGGTCGCAGTAGCGGCGCGCGGTATCCAGCGTGTGCAGGTTGGCCACGACCATGCGGCCGTCTTCGACGTTGATGCGGCGCAGGGCATCCATGACGATCTGCGCGTTCATCGGGTCAAGGCTGGCGATGGGTTCGTCGGCCAGAATGATCTTGGGGTCCTGCATCAGCGCGCGGGCAATGGCGACGCGCTGCTGCTGGCCGCCTGACAGCGCCTCGGCCCGTTTGGGGGCCTGTTCGGCGATGCCCAGACGATCAAGGATATCAATGGCTTTCAGGATATCGTCGCGCGACCACAGGTTGAACATGGTCTGCAGGGTAGAGCGGCGGTTCAGGATGCCGTGCAGCACGTTCGAGGCGACATCCATGCGCGGCACAAGGTTGAACTGCTGGAAAATCATGGCGCACTGGCTTTGCCATGCCCGCTTTTGCGCTCCTTGCAGTGCCAGAATATTGCGGCCATCAACGAGGATTTCGCCCGATGACGCATCGGTCAGACGGTTCATCATCCGCAGAAAGGTGGATTTGCCCGCGCCCGAACGCCCGATGATGCCGACAAAGGCCGGGCGATCCACCGAGAAGGAAATCCGGTCAACAGCTGCCTTTTGCCCGAACATGCGGGTCACATTCTTAACTTCCAGCACGCAGCAGCCTCCGTTTGGTTGAACGCTGCGTAGTGGTCCTGCATGACAGACACGTCGCAATCATGTGAAATTTGCGTGACGCCCCGGCTTTCGGAACGCTCGCCCCAGACTTATGGACCCAGACCTATGGCCAGGGACCACGGCGGGCGTGAAGGATCGGGTCTTCGGTGGCGCGGGCCGCGTGGCGCCCGCCGGGGCGATAGGCGTGACGGCGCAGACGCGTGACCTGTTGCAGGGCCATCCATGGTGTGATGGTGGCGAAGATATCGCCCAGCATGGCCAGATCGGCGCGCAAGCCATGCCACAGACCGCGTTTTGCTACCTTGGCGGGGCTGGTCACGCCGGGCCAGTGCACCACGGCAATGGGCTGGTCGGCGGCGATCAGGTGACGGTTCAGGAACACCTCGAACCCGAAGCGGGCAAGTGCACGCAGGCGGTGGGTCTGGTCGGCGACAAGGGCGCGGGGAATCACCCGCTCGCCCGTGATGTAATCAACCCCGATCAGCCGCCACAGCGCCGGAGCATTGCCGCGCAGCGACAGCGAGGCCATCGCCTCGGACCCGGCGACGGGCAGGATCAGGCGGGTGATGTCGCGCGGGGTCAAGCCCTGCAGATCGGCGTCGATCAGCACAAGGTGGCTGGCGGTTGTCGCCTCGATCCCCAAGGTCAGGGCATGGGTCTTGCCCCGGTTCACCTCGGACCGGATGACCCGCGCGCCCATGGTGCGGGCCAGATCCCCGGTGCCGTCGGTTGATCCGTCATCAATCACGATCACCTCGTCCAGCATCGGGTGGCGCAGCACGGCGCGCAGCACGCCCGGCAAGCGCGACACCTCATTATGGGCGGGGATCAGGCAGGCGAAACGCCGGTGGGTCATGGGGTGGCCCTCCTTGGCCGGAACAAAGGCAGGATTGACAGCAGGAACAAGGCGATAGCGGCAAGGGTCAGAGCAGGCCAAAGCCAGCCGTCGCCCAAGGGCAGGGCAAGGCCGAAGACCCAGCCGATCATGACAAAGGCCGCCGATTTGGGGATGGTCAGCACAAGGTTGGCCAAGAGGAAGCGCGCAAATGGCATGCGCGCGGCCCCCGCTGCCAAGAGGACGGCAAAGCCTGCGGCATGGGTCAGTTTGCCCAGCATCAAAAGCCGCAGGTCATGGCTGCGAAAGCCAAGGGTCAGACGCGCCAAGTGCCGCCGGGTGACCCCGGCCCGGCGCAGCCAATGCGGCGGGATGCGGCCCGCGCCAAAGCGCCCGATGGCGTAAAGGATGGCGTCGCCCGCCAGATCGGCCAGCACCAGCGTAATCAGCACCCCGCGCAGGGGCAGTGCGCCCAGACTGACCGCATAGCCCGCCACAACGCTGACCATGGGGCCTTCCAGCAGCGCAAGCGGTGCCAGCATGCCAAGGCCCCATGTCCGGATCAGTGAAATCAGTTCAGGCGTTTCGATCATGGGGCTGCGGGCTATTCGGCGGGTTCTATGACGGGTGGTTTGTCAGGGGCCATGGCGGTGCCCCGCCATTCAAACCCGCGCCCGGCAAAGGTGGTGATCCAAATGGCCACCAGCATCAGGTCGCGCAGAGGCAACAGCGCGATGTCGGCAAGGCCAGAGGGCCATTTGGCAAAGCGCATCAGCGCGGCCTCGGCCACATACCACAGCGCCAGATAGGCGGGCAGCCACAGCGGCGGGGCACCGGACATGGCCACCGCCCCGGCGCAGGCAAGGGCGGGCACGACGGCGCCGTTGAACACTTCGGCCAGAAACAGCAGGGAAAAGCCGTCGCGGCGCACCCGGCTCCACCGCAGGTGGCGATCCCAGACCTGACGGGGGGTGCGGTGCCCGATGGGTTGGGCAAAGGGCGGCACGATCAGGGTGATCTGCAGGCCGAAGCGGCGGATGATGCGGGTGGCGGTCACATCTTCGGCCAGATGGCGGCCAAGGGCGGCGATGCCCCCGGCACGGTTCAAAAGCGCCTTGTTCCAGAACAGGGTCTTGCCTTGGGCAAAGCCAAAGCCAAGCGTATCGACTGCGGCCTGCAGGCGCGCCTGATTGCTGTTCAGGATCGCGCATTCCAGATGGCCGCCAAAGCCTTGGGGGCGGATGCCGATGGGGGGCGAGGACACCAGCCCGGTCTTTGGGCCCCAAGCGGCGACGATGCGGGTCAGATAATCGCGGGGCAACAGCAGGTTGCTGTCGGCCATGCAGACCCAGTCGGCCCGCGCGGCGTGCCAGCCCTTGACCAGATTGTTCAGCTTGGGGTTGCCCGAAACCGTGTCGCGACCGATCAGGAGGCGTGCCGGCACCCGCGGGTATTCGGCGATCAGCCGGTTCACAAGGCGGACCACCGGGTCATCGGCGCTGTCGACGCAGAAGATGACCTCATACCCCGGATAATCGAGGTGAAAGCTGCTGCGCAGCGTTTCCGCGTCAAACGGGTCAAGGCCGCAGACTGGGCGCAGCAGGGTGACAAAGGGTTGGCCGATCAGCCCTGCGGGGCGCGTCGGGCGGCGCAGGCGATACAGATAAAGACCAATGCTGGCGAGGTGAATCGCCAGCAGCAGGGCCGCAAGGATGGCAAGGGCCGTCCCTGTCATGTGCCCACCAAGGTGCCGCCCAGACCCGTGGCGGGGGCGGGAAGTGAGGGGGCGCCAAGGGCCTTGCGCCCGCCGACAAGGCGCAGGGCGCCGTCGGGGTCTTCGGCCAGGGCGGTAAAGCTGTCGACCCAGTCGCCGCAATTGGCATAGGTCAAGCCATGGTCATTGTGCAATTCGGCCATGTGGAAATGGCCGCAGACCACGCCATCGACGCCCCGGCCCTTGGCCACGGCGATCAGGCGGCGTTCATGGGCGCGGCCCAGATACATCAGGATGTTGATGCGCGACAGCGACCATTCGATCAGGGTGCGCTGTTCACCCCGCGCGCGGCGGCGCAGGCTGGTCAGCCGCCGGTCCATCCAGCGCAGGACAAAGTCGATGCGGCTGCCGATGCGGGTCAGGGTATGGCCGCGCAGCACGCGGTTGTCGCACTGATCGCCATGCATGACCAAAAGGGTGCGGCCAGCCGCGGTTGTGTGCAGCACGTCGCGCACAGGGCTGGCCGCGATCTGCACCGGGGCGGGGGCGGATTGCGGTTCGGGGTCGTGATTGCCAGTCAGATAGACGACGCGGGCGCCTGCGGCCTGACGCGCGGCGAAATGATCGACGATGGCCTGATGATCGGCGGTCCAGTGCGGCACAAGCGGGTGCCACAGATCAAGGATGTCGCCGACCAGAAAGTAGGTGTCCGCCTGATGTTCGCGCAGAAAGCCGAGGATCAGATCGGCGCGGCAGCCCAGCGAGCCCAGATGCAGGTCTGACATGAACAGGCTGCGGTGGTGATGCAGCGCCGTGCGGGTGGCGGTGGTATGCGGCACAGCCCGTCTCCGTCATGGATTGCGGTTGCGCGTTCTTAGGTCTGCGACGGATTCGGTTTGATGACAGATTTGCTGCAAAGCGGCGAAGATTTCGGGGCAGGCCTCAAAATCTGGCGCAAGGTGGCGGCGCAACCGCAGCCTGTTGGGGGGGAAGATCAGAGGGACGGCGGTCTGAGCCGTGCCACGGCCCAGAAGCTGAGGGCGGCAAGGGTTCCGGCCGTGGCAAGGCAGAGGGGCAGCCCGCCCACCTGATAGCTGAGGCCCGACAGAAGCGTGCCCAGAAGCCGCCCCGCCGCATTGGACATGTAATAGAACCCGACATCCCGCGTGACACGGTCGGCCGCCGAAAAGGCGAGGATCAGATAGGAGTGGACCGAAGAATTGATGGCAAAGACAAAGCCGAAGGCCATCAGGCCCGCGACCAGCGCGCCCGTCAGCCAGACCGAGGGTTCACCCGAGGCCCATGCGGCGGCGGCCAAGGCAAAGGGCAGCGGCACCAGATAGCCCGCCCAGCGGATGGCCTGCGCGATGGTGGCGCGCAGATCTTCGCCCTTGGCGCGCAACAGGCGGGGCGCGGCGGCTTGCACCGCGCCATAAGCGATGATCCAGACCGCCAGAAACCCGCCGATCAGGAAGAAGGCCCAGCGCCGCCCTTCGGGCGTGCCATCGGACAGCACCATCTGGAAATAGATCGGCACGCCCACCACGAACCAGACGTCGCGCGCACCGAACAGGAACAGCCGCGCCAGCGACAACTGGTTCACGCGCGCATCGGGCGAGCGCCAGCCCGCGAACTTTGCGCCCTTTTCGCCGGTGGGCAGGCCCTTGGGCAGGAACAAAAGGGTGGCAATCAGGATCACCGCCAGCACCAGCGCCATGCCCCAGATGGCGGCGGTGAACCCGGCCAGAGCCAAAAAGACCGCGCCCAGAAAGAAACCCAGACCCTTGACCGCATTCTTGGACCCGGTCAGCAGCGCCACCCAGCGGAACAGGGTGCCATCGCCCTGCGGGGCCAGACGCTTGACGGCGGATTTCGAGGCCATCTTGGCCAGATCCTTGGCCACCCCCGACACACCCTGCACGGCCATGACAAAGCCGACCGAGGCCGCGATGCCCCAGCCCGGATCAAGCTGCGTCAGGGCCAGAAGGGCCGCAATCTGCAGGACAAGCCCGGCATAAAGCGTGGCTGCCAGCCCGAAGCGCTGTGCGATCCAGCCTGCGGCAAGGTTGGTGACGATGCCCGCCACCTCATAGAGCAGGAACAGCCAAGCCAGTTGCAGCGGCGTGAAGCCAAGCGCGTTGAAGTGCAACAGGACCAGCATCCGGAGCGCGCCATCCGACAGCATGAAGGCCCAGTAGGCTGCCGTGACGGCAGCATAGGCGCGAAGGGGCTGCGAAGGCATGGCGGAGACTCCGGAAAGGCGGCGGGGGCGGGCCGGGGGCTGTCTGCCCCCGGACCCCCGAGGATATTTGGAGAAGGGGAAGCGGGAAGGGGTCTTGTGGTGGTGTTTTGTGGGAGTGGTGGGTTTGGGGGTTAAAGCTTGGCCGCGACCATGCGGGCGATATCGGCCAGACGGCAGGCATAGCCCCATTCATTGTCATACCAGGCGTAGATCTTCACCTGCGTGCCGTTGATGACCATGGTGCTTTGCGCATCGATGATGCTTGAGCGCGGATCATTGGTGTAATCGGAGGAGACGAGGGCGCGGGTTTCATAGCCGAGGATGCCCAGAAGCGGGCCTTCGGCGGCGGCCTTGAACAGGGCATTGACCTCTTCGACGGTGGTCGGGCGCTCGACCTCGAACACGCAATCGGTGAGCGAGGCGTTCAGGAGGGGCACTCGGACGGCGTGGCCGTTCAGGCGGCCCTTGAGTTCGGGGTAGATCAGCGTGATGGCGGTGGCGCTGCCGGTCGAGGTGGGGATGAGGTTGGTCAGGGCCGAACGGGCGCGGCGCATGTCCTTGGCAGGGCGGTCGACGATGGTCTGGGTATTGGTCACGTCATGGATCGTGGTGATGGAGCCATGCCGGATGCCAAGGCTTTCGTGGATGACCTTGACCACGGGGGCGAGGCAATTGGTGGTGCAGCTGGCGGCAGTGATCAGATGGTGCCGGGCCGCGTCATAGAGATGGTGGTTGATGCCATAGACGAGGTTGAGGGCGCTGTCGTCCTTGACCGGGGCGGAGACGACCACCTTTTTCACGCCGGCGTCGAAGTAAGGTTTCACCTTTTCTGCGGTCTTGAACACGCCGGTGCAGTCGATCACCAGATCGATGCCCATGGCGGCCAGCGGCAGATCCTCGATCCGGCGGGTCTGGGTCAGCGCCATGTGGCTGTCATTGAGGGTGAGGCTGCCGTCGTCATGGCTGATGCGGGCCGGCCAGCGGCCGTGCACCGAGTCGAACTCCATCAGGAGCGCATGTTGTTCGGCGGTGCCTGCGGGATCGTTGATAAGGACGATCTGGCCGCCCGCGCCGGCATCGACAAGGTTTCGCAGCGCCAGTTTGCCGATGCGGCCAAGACCGTTGAGGGCGATGCGGGTCATGGGTGGGCCCCCCGGCTGATGTCGTCGATGTGCGATTGCAGCGACAGGCGGCTGAGGCTTTCGAAGGGCAGGGCGACGAAGGCCGAGATGCGGCGGCGCAGGGCGGCATAGGTCTGGGCGAAGACGAGGGCCTTTTCCGCATCGGTGCCGGTGGCCTTGACCGGGTCGGGCAGGCCCCAATGGCCGGTGATGGGCTGGCCGGGCCATGGCGGGCATTCCTCGGACGCCGCCGTGTCGCAGACGGTAAAGACGAAGTCCATCACGATGGAACCGGGCTGCTGAAACTCGGACATATGTTTGGCGCGCAGGCCGGTGATGGCGTGCCCGTTGCGCTGCAGCACGTCGAGCGCGAAGGGGTGCAGGCTGGTGCCCGCGCGGGTGCCGGCGGAGAAGGCCTGAAACTTGCCACGGCCAAGGTCGCGCAGCAGAGCTTCGGCAAAGATGGAGCGGGCGGAGTTTCCGGTGCAGATGAAGAGCACGTCGAAATCAGTATCGCGCATGGCGGAGTCCTTTTGCGTAAGGCGCAGGGGGGAAAGAAGGTCGGGCCGGGCACGGCCGACATCAAGGGCGAGGTAGCCGATCAGCCCCTCGGTCCGGTCAAGATTGACGCTGTAGTAGAGCGAGCGGCCCTGCCGTTCGGCCTGCACCAGGCCAGCCGCGGAAAGGTCGGAGAGGTGATGCGACAGCGTGTTTGGCCGCAGATTCAGGGCAAGGGCGATTTCGGTGGGGCGGGCGCCTTGCGGGGCAAAGCGCATCAGGAGCCGAAAGACGGCCAGACGGTCCGGATGGGCCAGCGCGGCGAAGGCGGCGATGGCGGTGTCTGCGGCGGGCGCAGGGGAGGGAGGGTTGAACGATTCCATATTTCCGGAATATTGGAAATATCAGGACGGGGCCAATGAATGTTTTGTAACGGCAGGCGTTGTGGGGTGGCCGAAAGGGTCAGGCGTGGCTGGGTCAGGGGCCAGCACTTTCGCGCAGGAAGCGGCCTGCGGCCCAGCCCGACACCACGCCATCGGGGGTGGAGATGCGGCACCAGCGGGTGCTGCCCACCTGCCTGCAGCCCCGGTTCTGCATCACCTGCCCGTTGGCAAGGCTGGCCACGCGGGCAAAGCGGGTGCCCGGCCCTTCGCGGAGGTTCAACAGGTCCCCTGCGGCCACGCCGGTGACGACCCACCAGTCCGGCCCGCCGGACAGGCCATCGGCAAAGTCGGGTCTGGCGGCGCGGATGCGCAGGTCCAGCACGTAATTCGTTGATTCATTGCGGCGGGCGGCGTTGCGCATCAGATAGACCTGCACCCGGTAAGTGCCGCTTTCGGGCAGGATCATGTCAAAGCGGCTGCCAGAGACCGAGCCGATGAAAATGGCCTCGTCGCTGCTGCCTGGGGCAAAGACGTTGAACGCGGCGCTGGCATTCGAGCTGCCGAAATCGATCACCATGTGCTGACCCGCATTCGCGCCGACAAGATAGGTGATGTCGTCATAACCGGTGACACCGCCCTGAAGCACGGCACCGTCGCGGCCGGGGGCGAAGCGCACACGCTCGACCTCTTGCGCCATCGTGGGCGCGGGCTGTCCCAGCAGCATGAGGGTGACAAGGCCGAGGCCGGTCAGAAGGCGGCGAAGGGACATGTGCTGTTCCTTTCAGCAAAGCGCGCGCCGGGACGGGATGCGCCCGGCGCGCGGAAGATTTACGACTTGGGTGCGTAGATCAGGTGGGCGCCGGGTTCGGCCCGCTCTTCTTCGGCATGGGCGCAGAAGGCGGCTTCGTCATTGATCGCGACGGCCATGGTGGCCCCCATATGGGCACCGATGGCGAAAACGGCCACGGCTTGCAGGGCCGCGCTTTCTTCGGGGGTTCGTTCTGGCTTGCCTTCGCCGGTGGGGGCAAGGCGCATCAGCTCTTCGCTGCGGCGCGCCTCATCCACGGCAAAGCCGGGGCAGACCGTGGTGACGGCAAGCTGGTGGGCGATGGATTTCAGAATCGTGAGCTGCTCGGGCGACAGCATCTTGCCGGTGGTTTCCTCGACCATGGTCGAAACAGCCGAATCGACCAGTTGGCCGTGGCCCGGGGTGGCGGCGTCTTGGGCAAGGGCTGAGGTTGCAGAGAAAAGCGCAAGGCAAAGCGTTGTGGTGCGGATCATGGCGGTTCTCCCTTAGTAGCCGTAGACGGAATGCGACCAGCGGGGCGAGTAGTTCCCGCCGCGATAGCAGGCACGATCCTCGTCATAGCAAATGACGCCCGGTGCGGGTTCGACATAGCCGTCGCCCCGGTTGAGGTAGTGCTTTTCGCGTTCTTTTTTGATTTTGCCGGCGAGGGCGGCGGCGGCCAGAACACCCAAGATGGTGCCCACGGCCTGCTCTTCTTTTTTGTTCATGGCAACGGCGGGCTGCGGTGCGGCGGCCATCAAAGACAGGGTGACCACGGCGGTGGCGGTCAAGGTTGAAAGACGGGACAGGCGCATGTCGTCTCCTTTCTGGAGGGGTGGGACCTTGCGCCCGAAGCCTGCAAAGTTTTGCGGCACCCGGCTATCCGGAACGCGAAAAAACGGCGTCACTCGCGCTTAACGCGATTAGGGTATGGAAACATGGTGACATGGACCTATACCCAAGGTTAGGTTTTGGGTGTTGGTAGCTGGTGTTTTTGATTTTCCTTCGTTTTTTGCCACGTTGACCGCAGGTGGTTGCGATGCAGAGTTTTCGGTTCGACGTCATGACGCATTCGACCGACAACGCTGGCGAAAGCTTTGTTCCAGGCATGTTTCGCGACACGCGCGCGTTTCAGTTCACCGGCGGCAAGGGTGCGCTTGAGATTTCGATGGCATCCCTTGGTCGGGCGGGCTTGCGGTTTGGCAAGGTGGTGTCGACCGGGCACGAGGTGGCTTTGGCCGAGTTGGACAATGTCTCGATGCTGTTTCCGCAGGCGGGCCGGATCGAGGTGCAGTCCAACGGCGCGATCTTTTCGGCGCGGCCCGGTGAGGGCCTGTTCTTTCGGCCGAACATGCGGCGCACGCGGGTAATGTGCCGCGAACACGGGATGTTCGAAGCCTTTGTGGTCTTGTTGCCCGAAATGCAGGCCGTGACGCTGACAGAGGAGGCGCCGCTTGCCACCAAGGGCAGCCTGTGGATGGCGCCAAGCGGCAAGA
Source organism: Rhodobacter sp. (assembly GCA_027484145.1). Lineage (GTDB taxonomy): Bacteria > Pseudomonadota > Alphaproteobacteria > Rhodobacterales > Rhodobacteraceae > Pseudotabrizicola. Next base: position 852,736 of record JAIXUH010000002.1, on the reverse strand, counting down.
TTCTGGCCGAACGCAACCTAGCCCGCCGGCGGTTGAATGCCTTTTTGCGGCTGATGGTGGATGAATTTGCGCTGGAGCAGGGGCCACCGCTGAGCAAGCGGGCGGGGGACACCATGGGGATCATGCTGGAGGAACTGGTGACGCCCCTACTGCAGGGGTTGCCGGGGGATGCCGAGGGCAATTTTTCGCACGACATTCCGTTTCAGAAGGTGCGCGCGGCCGAAGACATCATGCGGGCGCGCAGCGATGAGGCGCTGTCGGTGGTGGATATTGCGCGCGATGTCGGCGTGGGCCTGCGCAGCCTGCAACTGGCGTTTCAGAAGTTGCGCGGCATGGGGCCGCGCGATGTGCTGAACGACATCCGTCTGCAGCGCGCGCGCCTGCTGCTGACCAAGCCGAAAGAGGGCGACACCGTGACCAGCATCGCGCTGGATTGCGGGTTTTCGCATTTGGGACGGTTTTCACAGGCCTATCGGCGTGCTTTTGGCGAATCGCCCAGTGAAACGCTGCGTGGCACCGGGTTCGAAGGCTGACCTGCGCCTCAGGCCTGCGGCAGGTGAGCGCGGATCAGGCCGGGCAGGGCGGCAAAGCTGTCAAAGGTGGCGGCATGGGGCAGGGCGGCCACGGGGGTTTTGCGGTAGCCTTCGGTGAACAAGAGGAACGGCACCCCGGCGCGGAGGGCGGTTTCTGCATCCACCTCGCTGTCGCCGACATAGAGGCAGGGGCCATCGCCCATGCTGGCAAGCGTGGCGTGGAGGGGGGCGGGATCGGGCTTGTGCACGGGCAAGCTGTCGCCACCGATGGCCACGGCAAAATGCTGGTCAAGGCCCAGATAGCGTAGAACGGCGCGCGCGGCGCCAAGGGGCTTGTTGGTGCACAGGCCCAGCACATGGCCATCGCGGCGCAAGCTGGCCAAGGCCTCGTCCACGCCCGGATAGGGCTTGGTCAGCGTGACGGCCTCATCGTAATGGCGGATGAAGGCGGCATACATCTGCGCCTGTTCGCTGTCGGGAATGCCCGCCGCCGCCCGCATCCGTGCCACGAACACAGCCGCCCCGTTGCCGATGAAGTCGCGCGTTTGCGCCAATGTGATGGGGGCCGCACCCATCTGGGCCAGCACCGCATTGGCATTGGCCTGAATGTCGGGGGCGCTGTCGATCAGCGTGCCGTCAAGGTCAAAGGCGATGCGGGCCATGTCAGAGCCCCTGTGCGGCGGTACGGATGGCGCGGATATTGGCGCCATAAGGGGCAGGGTCCGCGACCGATCCGCCCCGGAACACGGCAGAACCTGCCACCAGCACATCGGCCCCGGCCGCCGCGACCAGTGGTGCAGTGGTGGTGTCAACACCGCCATCGACCTGAATATGGATCGGGCGGTCGCCGATCATGGTTCGCAGGCGGCGCACCTGATCCAACTGGCTGTGGATGAACTTCTGCCCGCCAAAGCCGGGGTTCACCGTCATCACGCAGACCATGTCACACAGATCGAGCACGGCGGTGGCCGCTTCGACCGGGGTTCCGGGGTTCAGCGCAAGACCAGCCTTGCAGCCCGCGCCACGGATGGCCTGCAAGGTGCGGTGGATATGCGGCCCGGCCTCTAGATGCGCGGTGATGTAATCGGCACCCGCTGCGGCATAGGCATCGATATAGGGGTCGACGGGCGCGATCATCAGGTGCACATCCATCACCGTGGTGATGTGGCGGCGGATGGCCTTTACCAGCGGCGGGCCGAAGGTCAGGTTGGGCACGAAATGCCCGTCCATCACATCGACATGCACCCAGTCGCAGCCCTGCGCCTCGATCGCCTGAATTTCGCGCCCGAAATCGGCGAAATCGGCAGACAGAATCGACGGGGCAATCTTGATGGAGCGGTCAAAGGTGGTGGCAGGGGTCATGGCGTGCCTCGAAGCTGGGGTCTTTCGTGCGGATGCGTGAGTGGCGCGTAAGGGGGAATGCCCCCCGGCGTCAACCCGTGCTGTTGCCGCCCCATCGGAACGGGTGGCGGCAAGATGGCTTGCATCTGTCGGCGATGCCCTGTCTGGTGCGGAAGGGTGATCGCCCGCATGGCCCGCAGGTTGCGCCCCACTGGTTGTGCTTTCGCCTGAAAGATGGGAAGCGGTGGCATTACTGCCTAAAGTTTGGGCGAAAACCAGTGGATCGGGTGGTCAGGGCGGGTGGACCTTCCGCCCCGGCCGATCTGGCTGCTAACGAAGATGAAGCATCGCGGAAGAGCATATGTCGATCAAAGCCAGCATCTATCATCTGACCCATTATCGCTATGACCGCCCGGTCACTTTGGGCCCGCAGGTCATTCGTCTGCGCCCCGCGCCGCACAGCCGGACGCGGGTGATCTCGCATGCGCTGAAGGTCAGCCCCGGCGGGCATTTCGTGAACCATCAGCAAGACCCGTTCGGTAACTGGCTGGCGCGGTTCGTGTTTCCCGAACCGGTGCGCGAGTTCAAGATCGAGGTCGATCTGGTGGCGGATATGACCGTCTATAACCCGTTCGATTTCTTCGTCGAGGCGAGTGCCGAGGAATGGCCCTTTGAATACCCCGCCGATCTGACCGAGGATCTGGCGATTTATCGCGCCTGCGCCCCTGCCGGGCCCTTGTTGCAGGCGTTTCTGGATAGCGTGCCGAAAACCCCGCTGCGGACGGTGGATTTCATTGTGGCGCTGAATGCCCAAGTGGCGCGCACCGTCAACTACACGATCCGGATGGAGCCGGGGGTGTATACGCCCGAAGAAACGCTGGGGTTGCTGAGTGGTTCGTGCCGCGATTCAAGCTGGCTATTGGTCAATGCGCTGCGCCACCTTGGTTTTGCGGCGCGCTTTGTCTCGGGCTATCTGATCCAGTTGAAGCCGGACCTGAAGGCGCTGGACGGCCCCTCGGGCACCGAGGTGGATTTCACCGACCTGCACGCATGGTGCGAGGTCTATCTGCCCGGCGCGGGATGGGTGGGGCTGGACCCGACATCGGGGTTGCTGACGGGCGAAAGCCACATCCCGCTGGCCGCGACCCCGCACTACCGCAATGCCGCGCCGATTTCCGGGCTTGCCAGCTTTGCCGAGGTGGATTTCGCCTTTGACATGAAGGTGCGGCGGGTGGCGGAACATCCGCGCATCACCAAGCCGTTCAGCGATGCTGCGTGGGATGAGTTGAATGCGCTGGGCCACAAGGTGGATGCCGCCCTGGCCGCCGGCGATGTGCGGCTGACCATGGGGGGCGAGCCGACATTCGTTTCGATCGACGATTTCGAAAGTGCGGAGTGGAACACCGGGGCCGTGGGCCCGACCAAGCGCAGGCTGGCCGATCAGTTGATCCGCCGCTTGCGTGACCGCTTTGCGCCGGGGGGGTTCCTGCATTACGGGCAGGGCAAGTGGTATCCGGGCGAAACCCTGCCGCGCTGGACCTTTTCGCTCTATTGGCGCAACGACGGGCAACCGATCTGGTCAAACGCCGCGCTGATTGCCGAAGAGGGCGCACAGACGGGCGTGGGCACCGATGATGCGCAGCGCCTGCTGGCGGGTATGGCGGCAGAGTTGGAGTTGGATGCGGAGTGTATCCTGCCCGCCTTTGAAGACCCGGCACAGTGGCTGGTCAAAGAAGCGAACCTGCCTGAAAACGTGACGCCCGCCAATTCCAAGCTGGAAGATGCCGAGGAACGCCACCGCCTTGCCACGGTGTTCAACCGGGGTCTGACCAAGCCTTCGGGCTTTGTGCTGCCGGTGCAAAGCTGGCAGTCGCGGGCGTTCGGCACCAAGTGGCGCACTGAAAAGTGGCGGTTGCGGCGCGGGCATATGTTCCTTGTACCGGGGGACAGCCCCGTGGGCTATCGCCTGCCGCTGGCAAGCCTGCCGTGGCTGCCGCCGTCGCAATACCCCTTTATCAACCCCGTGGACCCGACGGTCGAGCGCGCGCCCCTGCCGGTGCCGCCGCCGATCAAGGCCGACAGCCCTGCCGTGACCGAGGCGCGGCCGCAATCTTCGGCCAGCTTTACCGCGTCATCGCCGCAAGGCGCGCAGGTGGCCCAAGGCTCGCCCTTGGCCGAGGTGGATGGCCATATCCGCACCGCGCTGTCGGTGGAACCGCGAGACGGGCGGTTGTGTGTGTTCATGCCGCCGGTGGTGTCGGTGGAGGATTACCTTGACCTGTTGCGCGCGGCCGAAGCGGCGGCAGCGCGGCTGGGCCTGAAAGTGCATATCGAAGGCTATGCCCCCCCGCATGACCCACGCCTGAACGTGATCCGCGTGGCCCCCGATCCGGGTGTGATCGAAGTGAACATTCACCCCGCGCACAATTGGCAGGATTGCGTGGATATCACGACGGCGGTTTATGAGGAGGCGCGCCAGACCCGTCTGGGGGCCGACAAGTTCATGATCGACGGCAAGCATTGCGGCACCGGGGGCGGCAACCATGTGGTTGTGGGGGGCAGCACGCCCAATGACAGCCCGTTCCTGCGCCGCCCGGACCTGCTGGCCAGCCTGATCCTGCACTGGAACCGGCACCCGAGCCTGTCTTACCTCTTCTCGGGCCTGTTCATTGGGCCAACCTCGCAGGCCCCGCGCATGGACGAGGCGCGGCATGATGCGCTCTATGAGATGGAGATTGCGCTGGCGCAGATTCCCGCACCGGGGCAGGGCGTGCCGCCGATGCCTTGGCTGGTTGACCGCCTGCTGCGCAACATGCTGACCGATGTCACCGGCAACACTCACCGGGCCGAGATCTGCATCGACAAGCTCTATTCCCCCGATGGGCCGACAGGGCGCCTTGGGCTGGTGGAATTCCGCGGCTTTGAGATGCCACCGGATGCGCGGATGAGTCTGGCGCAACAACTCTTGATCCGGGCGCTGATCGCGCGGTTCTGGGCCAATCCGGCGCAGGGTGAGATGACGCGCTGGGGCACGGCGCTGCATGACCGCTTCATGCTGCCGCATTTCGTCTGGCAGGATTTCCGTGATGTGCTTGCGGACCTCGCGCAGCATGGCTTTATGCTGCGCGAGGAATGGTTCACGGCGCAGGGCGAGTTCCGCTTTCCGTTCTGTGGCGAGGTGGAGTATGAGGGCGCGCATCTGGAAATCCGCCAAGCGTTGGAGCCGTGGCATGTGCTGGGCGAAACCGGGGCCATTGGTGGCACGGTGCGCTATACCGACAGTTCCACCGAACGGTTGCAGGTGAAGCTGAGCGGGGCCGATCCGTCGCGTTATGCCGTGCTGTGCAATGGCCGCCGTGTACCGTTGACCGATGTGGGCGGCGGCGCGGCCGTGGCAGGTGTGCGATACAAGGCGTGGCAGCCCGCATCCGCCATTCACCCGGTTCTGCCGGTGGATGCGCCGCTGACCTTTGACCTGTTTGATCTGTGGTCGGGGCGGCCCTTGGGGGGCTGCGTCTATCACGTCGCCCATCCGGGGGGGCGCAACTATGATACCTTCCCGGTGAACGGGAATGAGGCCGAAGCGCGCCGCCTTGCGCGGTTCGCCCCCTATGGCCACCGCCCCGGACATGGCCAGATCATCCCGACCGAACGGGTGCACCGCGAGTTTCCGCTGACGCTTGACCTGCGTCGCAAGGTCGGGGTCTAACCTTGGTATGGACAGCACAGAGGCGGTCAAGACAGGGCAGGGCGCGGCGGACGCGGGCAAGGGTGCGCGCTTTGCCGGGCTGAGCGGCTATCACCCGCCCGAATCGGTGCCCGATGAATTGGTGGATGCCGATGGCAAGGTGCGCCCGCACTGGCAGCCCTTTATCGACCATCTGCATGACCTGACCGCCGAGGAACTGGTTCGCGCCACGGGGCGGGCGGATCAGTACCTTCTGGATTCCGGGGTGTTTTATCGGCAATACGGCTTGGGCCAGTCGACCGAGCGCCCATGGCCATTGAGCCATGTGCCGGTGCTGATTGACCAAGAGGAATGGGATCGGCTGTCTGCCGCGCTGGTCCAGCGTGCGCATCTGCTGGAAGCGCTGATGGCCGATCTTTATGGCCCCAACCGAATGGTGACCGAAGGACATCTGCCGCCGTCGCTGGTTGCAGGCAACCCCGAATGGCTGCGCCCCATGGTGGGGATCGAACCGGCCAGCGGGCACCATCTGCATTTCGTGGCCTTTGAAATCGGGCGCGGGCCGGATGGCAAATGGTGGGTGCTGGCCGACCGCACGCAGGCCCCATCGGGCGCAGGGTTCGCGCTGGAAAACCGGGTGGCCACGTCGCGCGCCTTTTCCACCGTGTTTGCCGAACAGAATGTGCATCGCCTTGCCGGGTTCTTCCGCGAGTTTCGTGATGCACTTCTGGCCTTGCGCCGTGATCGTGACGGGCGGGTTGCGATCCTGACGCCCGGGCCCCTGAACGAAACCTACTACGAACACGCCTATATCGCGCGCTACCTTGGCTTTACGCTGGTGCAGGGCGAAGATCTGGCGGTGGACCGTGGCCGCCTGATGGTGCGCACCGTGTCGGGCCTGCGCCCGTTGGATGTGCTGTGGCGGCGGCTGGATGGCAGCTACGCCGATCCCTTGGAGTTGAACCCGCAATCGCGCATCGGCACGCCGGGGATGCTGTCTGCGCTGCGGCGGCAGGGCCTGACCATGGTCAATGCGCTGGGCTCTGGCGTGCTGGAGACAAGGGCGCTGATGGCGTTCTTACCAAAGCTTGCGCCGCACCTGATTGGCCAGACGTTGGCGCTGCCCAACATAGCCACATGGTGGTGTGGTGGGGCTGCGGAACGCGCGGCGGTGCTGGCCGCGCCCAAGCGCATGGTGCTGTCGCCCGCGCTGGGCACCGGCCTGCCGTTTGACAAGGCGGGCGAGACGACAGCCGCCGCAGGCTTGACGGCGGCGGAACTGGCGGCGCGGCTGGCCGCTGACGGGCCGAACCTTGTGGCGCAAGAGGCCGTGACCTTGTCCACCACGCCGATGCTGGTGAAGGGTAAGCTGGAGCCGCGCCCGATGAGCCTGCGGGTGTTTCTGGCGCGCACGGGCGATGGCTGGCAGGTGATGCCGGGGGGCTTTGCCCGCATCGGGGCCTCGCCCGACCCGACGGCACTGGCCATGCAGCGCGGCGGCAATGCAGCGGATGTCTGGATCATGAGCCGCGACGAAGTGCCGGCCGTGTCGATCCTGCCGAAAACCACCGGCCCCTATCGGCGGTCGGCCCCCGGTGCGCTGCCCTCGCGCGCGGCGGACAACCTGTTCTGGCTTGGCCGCTATGTGGAGCGCACCGAAGGCATGGTGCGGCTTTTGCGGGCGCGTAACATCCGCGTGGCCGAAACCGGGCCAGCCACGCCCCTGCTGGAAACGGTTGATCCCATTCTGCTCGGCTATGGCATCGACCCCGAGGAGGGGATTCCGCAGGGCCTGATCGCCACGCTCAGCGCCGCCGTGGGCAGTGCAGGGCAGGTGCGTGACCGCTTTTCGCCCGATGCGTGGTCGGCGCTGGCCGATTTGGAAAAATCGGCGCGGCGCATGGCGCAGCGGGTGACGCCGGGCGATGATGCGGCGCGTGCGCTGTCCGCCCTCTTGCGAAAACTCGCAGGGTTTTCGGGGCTGGTGCACGAGAACATGTATCGCTTTTTCGGCTGGCGGTTCCTGTCGATTGGCCGTCTGCATGAACGCGCGATGGGGATGGCCGAAATGCTTTGCGTGCTGGCCGACCCCGAAGCGCCCCCCGGTGCCCTTGATCTGGCGATCGAGGTGGGCGACAGCATCCTGACCCACCGTCGCCGCTTTACCGTCGCCGCCTCGCGCGAGACGGTGGTGGATCTGCTGGCGCTGGACCCGATGAACCCGCGCTCGCTGCGCCATCAGGTCGATGGCATGCTGGAGCAGATTCTCGCGCTGCCCGGCGTGTCGACCTATGGCGAGTTGTCGGAATTGGGCCGGGCGATGCTGCGCTGTCAGGCCGAGATGGCAACGCAAACGCCTGAGTCGCTGTCGACCGAGGTGCTGGAGGCCATGCGTCTGCGCATCGCCGGCCTGTCTGATCTTTTGACCGAGGCGTACTTGCGGTGACAGTCTATGACCTGCGCATGACGGTGCATTACGACTTTGACCGCCCCACCGGCAGCGGGCGGCAATTGTTCCGCGTGATGCCCGCCGATGTGGCGGGGGTGCAGCGGGTGACGCAGTTCGAGGTGGCGATCCATCCCGAACCGGTCGAGCAACTGTCCTTTGCCGATTTCTTCGGCACCCAAGTGATTGAAGCCGCCATGCCGCCGGGGCTGACCGAGTTGAAGCTGACGCTGACGGCGGTCGTGGAACGCAAGGCCAGCGAGGATGGCCTTGATTTCACGCCCGCCCGCGCGGCCCTGGCCGATGAGATCGACGCTTATGAAGGGATCGGGGCCGATGCCCCGCACCATTTCGTGCTGGCCTCGCCCCGCATTCCGGGGGATGCTGCGATTTCGGAATTTTCCCGTGCTGCCTGCGCGGGGGCGGTGACGGTGCAGGAAACCGTGGCGCAGTTGGGTGAGGCGATCCATGCCGCTATGACCTTTGATGCCGAGGCGACCGAGGTCGACACCCCGCCTGCCGAGGCCTTTGCCGCACGGCGCGGGGTCTGTCAGGATTTCGCGCAGATCATGATCGGGGGCTTGCGCGCCTTGGGCGTGCCTGCGGCCTATGCCGCCGGTTATTTGCGCACTGAACCACCCCCCGGCATGAAGCGACTGGAGGGGGCAGATGCCATGCACGCCTGGGTGCGGGCCTGGACCGGCACGCGGATGGGCTGGGTTGAATATGACCCGACCAACCGCTGCTTTGTGGGGGGCGACCATCTGATTGTGGGGTATGGGCGCGATTATTCCGATGTGGCCCCGGTGACCGGCATCATGCGGGTGGATGGCGGGCAATCCGGGTCGCACCACGTGGACATCATCGAACGCACGGGCGCGGCGCGGACGCCGGGCTAGGCGTACGTTCCCGCCAAGGATGCCGCCAGAATGCGCGCGGCCAGCCGTGCCGCTGCCGGGGGCAGGTCGGCATTGCGCCGCCGGATCAGGCCAAAGGCGCCCACCCGCAGCCCCATGTCGACCGGCAATTGCACAAAGGGCATCGACGGGCCCTTGGCAAAGCTTTCCGCCACAGGCTCGGCCAAGGGGGCGATGGCATTGCTGTCTTGCAAAAGCGCCAGCGTGAAAAGGAAGGATGAGGTAGAGACCTGCCGCCGTGGCAAGGGCAGGCCAAGTGCGCCAAGGCGCTGAAACACGGTCTTGGTCAGCAGGGTTTCATCCTCGGGCAGCACCCAGTCATGCGCCAATGTATCGGCCGGGGTCAGAGTGGGGCGCATCAGCAGCGGGTGGCCGCGCCGCACGATCAGCGCAAGAGGTTCGTCGCCGATCATCTGAATGCTCAGGCTTTGCGCCAGCGACGGGTCATTCAGGCGGCCAAGGGCAAAGTCGATGCGGCCCGACAACATCTGGTCGCACAACAGATCAGACGTGCCCACCGTCACCTCGACCGACACATTGGGCGAGGCGAGGCGTGTGTCGTTCAGGGCGGGCAGCACGTGGTTCAGTGCAGGCCCGGTGACCGACCCGATGCGCACATGCCCCTCTTCGCCTGAAACGGCTTCGGCAATTTCGCGGGCGGCATCATGCAGTTCCAGATCGATACGTGCCGCGCGCCGGGCAAGGGCTACCCCGGCCTGTGTCAGCCGCAGGCCCCGGCCATCGCGTTCGTGCAGCGGGTGGCCGACGATGCGCTCGACCTCGGCCAGCAGGCGCGAGGCGGCCGGTTGCGCCAGCCCCAGCTTTTCGGCGGCAAAGCCAAGCTGGCCGGTGCCGTGCAATTCGGCCATCAGGCGCAGATGGGTCAGTTTCAGCCCGCGCAGGGAGGGGGACGCGGCACTTCGGGGTTGAATCATAACGAAAACCTTATGTTTCGTCGCATTTTCATCATTTGACAGCCATGCAAGCGCGCGTCAAGAGTGGCGCGTCCGGCCCAAATGCCTTGGACCAAAAGCGAATGCTTTTCACTTCGGGAGGAAACGGAATGAATTTCTCAAGACGCACCATGCTGGCGCTGGCCACTGGTCTTGCCACAACGCTGGCCTTCAGCCCTGTCATGGCACAGGACAAGGGCACGATCGGCATTTCGATGCCCACCAAATCGTCGGCCCGCTGGATTTCGGACGGCGATTCGATGGTGAAGCAGTTCACCGAAGCGGGCTATGGCACCGACCTGCAGTATGCAGAAGATGATATCCCGAACCAGTTGGCCCAGATCGAGAACATGATCACCAAGGGTGTGAAGGTTCTGGTCATTGCCGCCATTGACGGCACCACGCTGTCGAACGCGCTGGACAACGCTGCAGCCTCGGGGATCAAGGTCATCGCCTATGACCGCCTGATCCGCGACAGCGGTAACGTCGACTATTATGCCACCTTCGACAACTTCAAGGTTGGCGTGCAACAGGCTGAATCGCTTGTGAAAGGCCTGAAAGAGCGCTTCCCGGATGCGAAGCCGTGGAACGTGGAACTGTTCGGCGGCTCGCCCGACGACAACAACGCCTTCTTCTTCTACAACGGGGCGATGTCGGTTCTGCAGCCGATGATCGACTCGGGCGAGATTGCCATTCCGTCGGGCCAGATGGGCATGGACGTGGTCGGCACGCTGCGTTGGGATGGTGCTGTGGCACAGGCCCGCATGGATAACCTGCTGTCCGCCAACTATGGTGACAAGACGCTGCACGGCGCGCTGTCGCCCTATGACGGGCTGTCGATCGGCATCCTGTCGTCGGTCAAGGGCGTGGGCTATGGCTCGGGCGATCTGAAGATGCCGATCGTGACCGGCCAAGACGCCGAAATCCCATCGGTCAAGTCGATGATCGCGGGCGAGCAGTATTCGACGATCTTCAAGGATACCCGTGCCTTGGCTGGCGTCACCGTGAAAATGGTTGATGCCCTGCTGACCGGGTCCGAGCCGGAGATCAACGATACCTCGACCTATGACAACGGCGTGAAAGTGGTTCCGTCCTATCTGCTGGAGCCGCTGCCGGTGGATGTGTCGAACTACGAAGAGCTTCTCGTCGGTTCGGGCTATTACACCGCTGACCAGCTGAAATAAGCTGACATCAAGGCCCGCCCGCCGCCCCGGTGATCCGGTGGCGGCGGGATGGGTATTTCCTGAAGGGGGAGTAGGGCGGCAATGGCGACCCTTCTTGAGATGCGTGGCATCTGCAAACTGTTTCCGGGCGTACGCGCCTTGGATCAGGTGAACCTGAACGTGGAAGCCGGCGAGATTCATGCGATCTGCGGCGAGAACGGGGCCGGAAAATCAACGCTGATGAAGGTGCTGTCGGGGGTTTACCCGCATGGCAGCTATGAAGGCGACATCATTTACGAAGGCCGCACACTGCAGATGAGGTCCATCTCGGACTCTGAGCGTGAGGGCATCATTATCATCCATCAGGAACTTGCGCTGGTGCCGCTGCTTTCGATTGCCGAGAACCTGTTTCTGGGCAACGAAGTGGCGAAGAACGGTGTGATCAACTGGCCGCAAGCCTTTGCCAAAACACGCGATTTGCTGGGCAAGGTGGGGCTTGATGAACCGCCGGGCACGCAGGTCGGCAAGCTGGGCGTGGGCAAGCAGCAACTGATCGAGATTGCCAAGGCGCTGGCCAAGGATGTGCGCCTGCTGATTTTGGACGAACCCACCGCCGCCTTGCAGGAAAACGACAGCCAAAAGCTTTTGGACCTGCTGCTGGAATTGAAAGCGCAGGGCGTGACCAGCATCATCATCAGCCACAAGCTGAACGAAATCGGCCGCGTGGCCGACCGCATCACGATTATCCGCGATGGCACCACGGTGTCGACGCTGAACCGCGACGAGATTTCCGAAGACCGCATCATCCGCGATATGGTGGGCCGCGATATGGCGCACCGTTACCCTGAGCGCACGCCGAAGATCGGCGAAGTTCTGTTGCAGGTGCAGGGCTGGAACGTCTGGCACCCGGAGCAAAAGGGCCGCCAGATGATCCGCGATGCCGCGCTGAGTGTGCGCAAGGGCGAGATCGTGGGGATCGCGGGCCTGATGGGTGCCGGGCGCACCGAACTGGCCATGAGCCTGTTTGGCCGCAGCTATGGCCGCAATATCACGGGCACCGTGTCGATGGGCGGCAAGGTCGTTGATACCTCGACCGTGGCAAAGGCGGTGGATGCGGGGCTGGCCTATGTGACCGAGGACCGCAAGGCGCTTGGCCTGATCCTTGAGGAGCCGATCCTACGCAACATCAGCCTTGCCAACCTTGCCGGGATCGCGGCGCGCGGCATCATCAGCCACGGGCGCGAGGCGCAGGTGGCCGAAGGTTACCGCAAGGCCATGGCGATCCGCACGCCGGGGGTGCACCAAAAGGTGATGAACCTGTCGGGCGGCAACCAGCAAAAAGTGGTCTTGTCCAAGTGGTTGTTCACCGATCCTCAGGTTCTGATTTTGGATGAGCCGACGCGTGGCATCGACGTGGGTGCCAAGTTCGAAATCTATAACATCATGAACCAACTGGCCGCTGATGGCCGGAGCATCGTGATGATCAGCAGCGAGATGCCCGAACTTCTGGGCATGTGTGACCGCATCTATGTGATGAACGAAGGCCGGATCGTGGGCGAGTTGTCCCGCGCAGAGGCGACGCAAGAGCGCATCATGGCCATGATCCTGAACAGCACGGGGAAAGCAGCGTAATGTCTGAGGCAAACAACAAAGGCTATATGGGCAGCCACCTGCGCGAATACGGAATGATCATGGCGCTGGTCGCCATCGTGTTCTTCTTTACCGTGATTGTGCGCGCCACCATCGACGTGGATTTCCTGTCCGCGCAGAACATCACCAACCTGTTCTTGCAGAACTCTTACGTCATCATCATGGCGTTGGGGATGCTGCTGGTGATCGTGGCGGGGCATATCGACCTGTCGGTGGGCTCGGTCGTGGGCTTTACCGGGGCCGTGGCGGCGGTGCTGACGGTGAATCTGGGCTGGCCGGTGATTGCCGTGATCCCGACCTGTCTGATCGTGGGTGGCCTGATTGGTGCGGCCCAGGGCTATTGGGTGGCCTTCTGGCGGATTCCGTCGTTCATCGTGACCTTGGCCGGGATGCTGGTGTTTCGCGGCCTGACGCTATGGTTGCTGAACGGCCAGAACATCGGGCCATTTCCCAAGTCGTTTCAGGCGCTGTCGACGGGGTTCCTGCCGGATTTGTTTGGTGACGCCGATCAGGTGGCACTGGGGATGGAGCGGTTGAACGGCACGGGCCTGTTGATCGTGCTGATTGCCGCTGTGGTGGTGATCTGGACCGGCTGGCAGAAACGGCAGCGCGATGCCTCGTTCGGCATTACGCCGGAACCCACCACCGTGTTCTGGATCCGAAACGCCATCGTGGCGGGCGCGCTGATCTTTGTGGGCTATAAGCTGGCGATCTTCCGCGGCCTGCCCAACGTGCTGATGGTGCTGGCGGTGCTGACGGTAATCTATGCCTTCTTCACCGAGCAAACCACGTCTGGCCGCCGCATCTATGCGCTTGGTGGCAACGAAAAGGCGGCCAAGCTGTCGGGGATCAAGACCGAACGGCTGGTGTTCTTCTGCTTTGTGAACATGGGCGTGCTGGCGGCGCTGGCGGGCATGATCGTGGCGGCGCGCCTGAACTCTTCTACCCCCAAGGCTGGGGTCGGGTTCGAGCTGGATGTGATTGCGGCCGTGTTCATCGGTGGCGCGTCGATGACGGGCGGTTCGGGCAAGATCGTGGGCGTTGTCGTGGGCGCCCTGATCATGGGTGTGATGAACAACGGCATGTCGATCCTTGGCATCGGCATCGACTATCAGCAGGTGATCAAGGGCCTTGTGCTTTTGGCCGCCGTCATTTTTGACGTCTACAACAAGAGCAAATGATGTTCCTTTCCCAAGCAAAGCGCCCTGATGGCGGCGTTCAGGCCATCTTCCGCAAGGGCGACGTCGCCTACACAATTCCCGGTGCGACGGTGCATGATCTGGCGATGGAGGCGGCAAGCCACCGCCGCCCCTTGGCCGATGTGATCGCGGCGCGCGGGCAGGGGGAAGGCGTCGATCTGCCCGCCCTTGCCGCCGCGGGCCGCCTTGTGCTGCCGATCACCCATGCCGACCCCGCGCACCTGCATGTGACCGGCACGGGGCTGACGCACCTTGGTTCTGCCGCCGCGCGTGACGCGATGCATGCCAAGCTGGAAGGGGCAGAAACCCTGACTGACTCGATGCGCATGTTCCGCATGGGGCTGGAAGGCGGGCGGCCCGCCGCAGGCCAGATCGGCGCGCAGCCCGAATGGTTCTACAAGGGCAACGGCCATGCTGCCGTGGCCCCCGGCGCTCCACTGACCGCCCCCGGCTTTGCCGAGGATGGCGGCGAGGAGCCGGAACTGGCGGGCATTTATGTGATTGCGCCGGATGGCACGCCTTGCCGCCTTGGCTTTGCGCTTGGCAATGAGTTTTCCGACCATGTAACCGAGCGGGTGAATTACCTGTGGCTGGCGCATTCCAAGCTTCGCGTCGCCTCATACGGCCCCGAAATCCGGCTTGGCGCGGCCCCGCAGGATGTGCGCGGCACGAGCCGCATCCGCCGCAATGGCGCGGTGATCTGGGAAAAGCCGTTCCTGAGCGGCGAGGCCAACATGTCCCACACCTTGGCCAATCTGGAACATCACCACTTCAAATACGCGCTGTTCTGCCAACCCGGCGATGTGCATGTGCACATGTTCGGCACAGCCACGCTGTCCTTTGCCGATGGCATCAAGACGCAAAGTGGCGATGTGTTCGAAATCGAGGCCCCCGATTTTGGCCTGCCGCTGATCAACCCGCTTGCCTTTGCGCCCGATACCGGCGCCGTGGCCGTTTACGCATTGTGAGGATGACATGACCTTCAAGCCCGCCAAATGGCCCCGTGATCTGCGGTCGCGCAAGTGGTTCGCCGGAACGCACAAGGACGCGATCTATCACCGGGGCTGGATGAAGAATCAGGGCCTGCCGCCGGACCTGTTCGATGGCCGTCCGGTGATCGGCATTCTGAACACGTGGTCGGAACTAACGCCCTGCAACGCCCACCTGCGTGATCTGGCGGAAAAGGTGAAGTACGGGATCTATGAGGCGGGTGGCTTTCCGGTCGAGGTTCCGGTGTTCAGCGTCAGCGAATCCGCCTTCCGCCCGACGGCAATGATGTTCCGCAACCTTGCGGCCATGCAGGTCGAAGAGGCGATGCGCGGCCAGCCGATGGATGGCGCCGTGCTGCTGGTGGGCTGCGACAAGACCACGCCCAGCCTTTTGATGGGGGCGGCCAGCACCGACATTCCGTCCATCATCGTGACTGGCGGGCCGATGCTGAACGGCTATTACAAGAATGAACGCGTGGGGTCGGGCACCCATCTGTGGAAATTCTCCGAAGCTGTGAAGGCGGGCGAGATGTCCAAGGAAGAATTCGTCGAGGCCGAGGCGTCGATGTCGCGCTCTCCGGGGTCGTGCAACACCATGGGCACCGCCAGCACCATGGCCTCCATGGCCGAGTCTTTGGGGATGGCGCTGTCGGGCAATGCCGCGATTCCGGCGGTGGACAGCCGTCGCCGCGTGATGGCGCACCTGACGGGGCGGCGCATCGTGCAAATGGTCAAGGATGATCTGAAGCCATCCGACGTGATGACGAAAGAAGCGTTCGAGAACGCCATCCGCACCAACGCGGCCATTGGCGGCTCCACCAACGCGGTGATCCACCTTTTGGCCATCGCAGGCCGTGTCGGCATCGACCTGACGCTGGACGACTGGGATCGCTGCGGGCGCGATGTGCCGACGATCGTGAACCTGATGCCGTCGGGCAAGTACCTGATGGAAGAGTTCTTCTATGCCGGTGGCCTGCCCGTCGTCATCAAGCGACTGGGCGAGATGGGCGTGCTGCACAAGGACGCGCTGACCGTTTCGGGCGAAACCATGTGGGATCAGGTCAAGGATGTGGTGAACCACAACGACGACGTGATCCTTCCGGCCGACAAGGCGCTGACGCAATCGGGCGGCGTGGTCGTGCTGAAAGGCAACCTTGCGCCGAAAGGGGCGGTCCTCAAACCCTCCGCCGCGTCTCCGCACCTGATGGTGCATCGTGGCCGCGCGGTCGTGTTCGAGGATATCGACGACTACAAGGCCAAGATCAACGACGAGGCGCTGGATATCGATGAGACCTGCGTGATGGTGCTGAAGAACTGCGGGCCTAAGGGCTATCCCGGCATGGCCGAGGTCGGCAACATGGGGCTGCCGCCGAAGGTGCTGCGCAAAGGCATCACCGATATGGTGCGGATTTCCGATGCGCGGATGTCGGGCACAGCTTATGGCACGGTGTGCCTGCACACCTCGCCCGAGGCTGCGGCCGGTGGCCCGCTCGCCGTGGTGCAGAACGGCGACATGATCGAGTTGGACGTGCCCAACCGCCGTCTGCATCTGGAAGTGTCCGATGCCGAACTGGCCGCGCGCCTTGCCAAATGGCAGCCGCACCATGAGCGGCCGGATTCAGGCTATGCCTGGCTTCACCAGCAGCATGTCGAAGGGGCTGATACCGGGGCCGATCTCGATTTCCTGAAAGGTTGCCGCGGCAACCCGGTGGGCAAGGATTCGCACTGATGTCCCGCAAGGTTGCGCTCGTCGGCATCGGCAAGATCGCGGTGGACCAGCACGTCCCCGCGATTGCCGCCTCGCCGGATTGGGAACTCGCGGCCACGGTCAGCCGCAAGGGATCGGTGGAGGGGATCGACGCCTATACCGATTTCGCCACCATGCTGGCCGAACGGCCTGACATTGGGGTCGTGTCGCTCTGCGTGCCCCCGGTGCCGCGCTATGCCTATGCCGAAGCCGCCCTTCAGGCCGGGCGGCACGTGATGCTGGAAAAACCCCCCGGCGCCACATTGGCCGAGGTGCATGCCCTGCAGGCTATGGCGGCCGCGCGGGGCCTGACGCTCTACACCACATGGCACAGCCGGATGGCCCATGCGGTGGCCCCGGCCAAGGTATGGCTTGCCGACAAAACCATCACCCGCGCCCATATCACCTGGCGCGAGGATGTCCGCAAATGGCATCCCGGTCAGGACTGGGTGTTCGAACCCGGCGGCATGGGCGTCTTCGATCCCGGCATCAACGCGCTGTCGATCCTGACCCATATCCTGCCCGCCCCGGTGCATTTGACCGCCGCCAGCCTCGAATTTCCCGCCAACCGCCAGACCCCGATCGCTGCCCGCCTTGCCTTCAGCGGCACGGTCACCGCCGATTTCGACTGGCGCCAGACCGGGCCGCAGACCTGGGATATCGAGGTTGACACCACAGCCGGGATGATGGCCCTGCGCATGGGCGGCAATGTGCTGGAGATCAACGGCAAGACCATGGCGGGTGAAAACTCGATCATGGGCGAATATCCAGCCCTTTATGCCCGGATGGCCGAACTCGTCGCCACCGGCGAGTCCGAGGTGGATCTTGCCCCCATGGTCCATGTGGCCGACGCGCTCACCCTTGGGCGCCGCATCGAAACCGACCCGTTCTTCTTCTGAATTTTCTGTCCTGAAATATCCCACGGGGGTCCGGGGGTGTGAAACCCCCGGTGCCCTGCCAGCCACCGGAGACTAACATGCTGACCGGACATCACCTTATCGCAGGCACATGGGTTGCGGGGGACGCCACCTTTGCCTCCAGCCCTGCCCATGGCCCCGCGCACGCCTTTGCCATCGGCACCCCGGCCCATGTCGCAGCCGCGTGTGCCGCCGCCGAAGCGGCATTCCCCGCCTTTGCCGCCACCTCGCGGGCGGACCGCGCCGCGTTCCTGAACCGCATCGCTGATGAGATCGAGGCCCGGGGTGCCGGCATCACCGAGATTGGCACACAGGAAACCGGCCTGCCAGCCGCCCGGCTTGAAGGCGAGCGCGGGCGCACGACGGGGCAGTTGCGCCTGTTCGCGGCCCATATCCTCAAGGACGGTTGGCTGGACCTGCGCCATGACGCGGCCTTGCCCGAGCGTCAGCCCTTGCCGCGCCCCGACCTCAAGATGATCCAGCGCCCGATTGGCCCCGTGGCGGTGTTTGGGGCCTCCAACTTCCCCTTGGCCTTTTCGGTGGCGGGGGGCGACACCGCCTCGGCCCTTGCGGCCGGTTGCCCCGTGGTGGTCAAGGGCCACTCGGCCCACCCCGGCACGGGCGAAATCGTGGCCCAGGCCATCGCGGCGGCAATCGATGCCTGCAACATGCCCAAAGGCGTGTTCTCGCTGATTCAGGGCGGCAACCGCGCCGTGGGCGAGGCGCTGGTGCAGAACCACTTCATCCGCGCCGTGGGCTTTACCGGCTCGCTCGCCGGGGGCCGCGCGCTTTATGACCTTTGCGCCGCGCGCCCTGACCCGATCCCGTTCTTTGGCGAATTGGGCTCTGTCAACCCGATGTTCCTGTTGCCCGCGGCCGTTGCCGCGCGCGGGGCGGCCATCGGCAAGGGCTGGGCCGGGTCATTGACCATGGGGGCGGGCCAGTTCTGCACCAATCCGGGCATCGCCGTGGTGATCGACGGGCCCGAGGCGGATGCCTTTGTTGCCGCCGCGCATGAGGCCGTGGCGCAGGTCGGCCCGCAAACGATGCTGACCGATGGCATCGCCGCCGCCTATCGCGCGGGCCGCGACCGCGTGGCCGCAGGGCAGGGTGTGCGTGCCGTGCTGGCCACGATGTGCGACCAGCGGCAAGCGACGCCCTATCTTTTCGAAGTGTCGGGCGCCGACTGGCTGGCCAACCACGCCTTGGCAGAAGAGGTCTTTGGCCCCCTCGGCCTGATCGTGCGGGTGCGCCATGCTGCCGAGATGCAGGAGATCGCCGCCAGCCTGCAGGGGCAACTGACCTGCACCCTGCATCTGGATGACGGTGACACCGACCTTGCCCGCAACCTGATGCCGCTTTTGGAGCGCAAGGCCGGCCGCGTTCTGGCCAATGGCTTTCCGACGGGGGTCGAGGTGGCCGATGCCATGGTGCATGGCGGGCCATACCCCGCCAGCACCAACTTTGGCGCGACATCGGTTGGCACGTTGTCGATCCGGCGCTGGCTGCGCCCGGTGTGCTATCAGAACATGCCCGCCGCCTTGTTGCCCGCCGATTGGGCGTAAGGCACCGACAAAGGCAAACGGCCCCGGAGGTGATCCGGGGCCGTTGTCATTGGCTGTTGTCGGTCAGGCATCGCGCTGCGCGATCCAGTCATGATCGGGGTGGTTCTTGAACCGCCATTTGCGGATCGGCCCCGCCATGACATTCAGATAATACATCTCATAGCCATAGGGCGCGCCGCAGGGATGATGACCCTTGGGCACCAGCACGACATCATGGTCTGACACGGCCATCGTCTCGTCCAGACTCCCGTCTTCGGTCCAGACCCGCTGGATGCCAAAGCCTTGGGACGGATTCAGGCGGTGGTAATAGGTTTCCTCCAGATAGGTCATGTTGGGATAATCATCCTCATCATGCCGATGCGGTGGATAGCTGGACCAATGGCCCGCCGGGGTAAACACCTCGGTCACCAGCAGGCTGTCAGCCACATCGCGGCCTTCCATGGCGATGTTGTTGATGTGGCGCGTGTTGGTGCCCTTGCCGCGCGGAGTGAGGGTGATGCCATCCGGCCCCAACCGTTGCGCCTTGTGCCCGCCCTTGCCGGGGGCGGCGCAGACCGCCAGCGTGCAGGCTGTGGTGGCGGTGGCGGTCCAGCCATCATCATTGGGCACATAGAGGCAATGTGGCGGGGTCTTTTCGAACACGCTCAGGCGTTCGCCCATCTCGCCCCAGTCCTGCCCCGAGGCGGTGATCCGGGCCTTGCCTTCGACCAGCACAAGGATCACCTCGGTGCTGCCGGTCTGTTCCGCCACGGACTCGCCTGCCGCAAGGCGATAAAGCCCAAAGCCGACATAGCCCCAGCCCGCGCTTTCCGGCGTGATGTGATGAACTTTGCCATGGGTGGCAGTGGGATGGCGCAGCAGGGTCATGGGAGTGCCTTTCAGGGCCGGGCTTGGGAATAAAGGACCACGCGGGCGGCGGTCTGCGCGGTCAGCGACCCGCCACCGGCCGGGATGTCAAGGCTTGCAGAGTCACTGCCATCAGGCTGCGCCATCAGTTCAAGCGGGGCCAGACCGGCTGCCGCCATCCGCACGATGCCCGAGATCAGCACTAGGCGCGCGCCATCCGACGGCAGGATCATGGTCTGGCCTGCGTCAAGCCCAATCACCTTGGCCGAGACATAGCCCCAGTGCGGGGGACCAGAGGTTTGATTCAGACCCGACATCTTGCGCGCGTGACCCTTCATGCTTTTCCTTTCAGATCAGACCGGCCTGACGGGACAGACGCTTCAAGGTGGCCAGACCAAGGGTCTGATACAGCAGCGGGTTGCGGACCGTGGGGTCTTGCTCGGCCTCGATCACGATCCAGCCGTCATAGTGGTGGTCTGCCAGAATCTGCAGCAAGGGCGCGAAATCGACGCCGCCATCCTGATCGCCCGGCACGGTAAAGGCCCCCGCAACCACGCCCCTCAGGAACGACCAGCCCTGCGCGCGCACCTGTGCGGTCACAGCGGGGCGGATGTTCTTGGCGTGGAAATGGCGCACGCGGGCGGCGTGCCGGGTCAGCACGGCCACCGGATCGCCGCCGCCAAAGGCGCAATGGCCCGCGTCGAACAACAGGTGGGTGTGCGGGCCGGTGGCGGCCATCAGGGCGTCAATCTCATCGGGGCTTTCCACGATGGTGCCCATGTGGTGGTGATAGACCAGCGTCACACCCTGACCTGCCAGATAGGCGGCGAATTCCTCCAGTTTTGCGCCAAAGGCCACCATTTCGGAAGC
Source organism: Rhodobacter sp. (assembly GCA_027484145.1). Classification (GTDB taxonomy): domain Bacteria; phylum Pseudomonadota; class Alphaproteobacteria; order Rhodobacterales; family Rhodobacteraceae; genus Pseudotabrizicola. The sequence continues at coordinate 831,912 of JAIXUH010000002.1, read as the reverse complement.
CGTCAGGCGCGGGCGGTCGTTCACGGCGCGGCCCGCGTCGCCATGAATGGCGTTCGAGGTTTCGCAGACGATCATCACCGCGCAGCCATTGTGCTTGAGCTTGGCAAGGTGGTGCTGGCATGCGGCAATCTCTGCTGCGACCGAGCGGACGAGGAGTTCAGTCGAATACCAGCCCGAGATAAAGGCCAGACCGTATTCGGCCAGCAGGGCGCGCAGGGCCTCTGGCTCATCGGGCCAGCGGTGGCCGTTCTCGATGCCGTCAAAGCCGATCTGACGGCCGGCCTCATCCAGAATGCGGGTGGTGGGGATGTCGGCGCCGATGCTGCGGTCGTCGTCATTGGCCCATGCGATGGGGTTGGTTCCAAAGCGGATCATGCGTTTGTCCGTTCTTTCCGTTTCGTTTCATAGCGTTTGCGGGCGACCTTCACCTGATCGCGCGCAGAGACTTCGGGCACGGCCACTTCCCACCATGTGCCGCCGTGGGGCGTGCTGGGATAAGGGTCGGTGTCAATGACGATGACGTAAGGCCCCTTGATTGTGCTGCGTTTGGCAAGGGCGGCTTCTAACTCGGCCACGGATGCCACCTTGACAGCCGTCGCCCCCATGGCGGCGGCATGGGCAGCAAAGTTGATCTGCGGCGCGTTCTCGATCCTTGCATGGGCGTAAAGATTGTTGAACTCGGCCCCGCCGGTGCCCATCTGCAGGCGGTTGATGCAGCCAAAACCCCGGTTGTCGGTGATGACGGTGGTAAAGGTGATGCCCTGCATGGCCGCCGTCGCCATTTCGCTGTTCATCATCATATAGCTGCCGTCGCCGACCATGCAGATCACGTCACGTTCGGGCTGCGCCATCTTGATGCCGATGGCCCCGGCGATTTCGTATCCCATGCAGGAGAAACCGTATTCCATGTGATAAGCGCCCGCCTTGGGGGCCTTCCACAACTTGTGCAACTCGCCCGGCATGGTGCCAGCGGCGCACATCACCACGGTGTCATCGTGGCTGGCGCGCTGCACCGCGCCGATCACCTGCTGGTCGGTCGGCAGGGCGTTGCTGTCGGTGGGCGCGTCGGTCAGCGGGTCGACGGCAGCAAACCACGCCGCCTTCAGCCCGGCCTTTGGCGGCTTGGCCCGGAAGCCGGCCAATTGTTCGTGCAAGAGGGCCAGCGAAATGCCCGCATCGCCGCATAGCGGTTCAGCGCCATGCTTCATGGCGTCATAGGCCGCCACGTTGATCGACACCAGTTTGCGCGCCTTGTTCTTAAACAGCGACCATGACCCGGTGGTGAAATCCTGAAAGCGCGTGCCGACGCCAATCACCAGATCGGCAGCCTCACAGACCGCATTGGCGCTGCTGGCCCCGGTCACGCCGACGGGGCCAAAGTTCCAGTCGTTGTCCCATGGAAGTGCCGATTTGCCCGCCTGCGTTTCCACGACCGGAATGCGGAAGGTCTGGGCAAAGTATTGCAGGTTGTCGGCGGCATCCGAGAAGTGCACGCCGCCACCGGCCACGATCACCGGATGTTTGGCGGCGCGGATCATCTCGGCCACGCGCTGCACTTCGACCATGTCGGGATAGGGGCGGCGGATGCGCCAGACGCGTGGCGCAAAGAACGCCTCGGGCCAGTCATATGCCTCGGCCTGCACGTCCTGACAGAAGGACAGCGTCACCGGCCCGCAATCGGCGGGGTCGGTCATCGTGCGCATGGCGCGCGGCAGGGCGGTCAGCAAGTGTTCGGGGCGGGTAATGCGGTCGAAGTAGCGGCTGACCGGCTTGAAGCAATCATTGGCGGTGACTGAGCCATCGCCGAAATCCTCGATCTGCTGCAGCACCGGGTCGGGGCCACGGCTGGCAAAGACATCGCCCGGCACGAACAGCACCGGCAGACGGTTCACATGCGCAAGGGCAGCGGCGGTGACCATGTTCAGCGCCCCCGGCCCGATGGAGGAGGTGACCATCATCGCCCGCGTGCGGCGCAACTGCTTGGCATAGGCGATCGCGGTATGGGCCATCGATTGCTCGTTCTGCCCGCGATAGGTGGGCAGGCTGTCGCCCGCGTCCTGCAACGCCTCGCCCAGACCGGCGACGTTGCCATGGCCAAAGATGGCCCAGCACCCGGCCATGTAGGGTTCGTTGTTTTCGGTCATCTGCACCGACAGATAACGTACCATCGCCTGTGCGGCGGTCAGTCTGATCGTGGCCATGGACTTATCCTTTCGCCTGTTCGCGCGCCGCATCCCACAGGGTGCAAAGCCGTGCGTAATTCTGTGCCATCAGCGTCACCGCCGCCTCTGGCGTTATGCTGCCCGCCATGTAACCCGCTGCGGCATCGGCAAAGATGGTGCGGCCAACGGCAAAGCCCTTGACCAGATCGAAGGCCGCCGCCGTGGCAAAGGATGCGGCCAAAAGGTCTTCGCTTTCGCCCAGACCCAACACCACGATGCCACGGGTATGGGCATCGTTGCGTGTGATGGCGTCGCAGGCGGCGGCCCATGCGGCTTGGGTCTGCAGGGGTTCCAACTTCCACCAGTCGGGGTAGATGCCAATGTCATAGAACCGCTGGATCACCGCTGCCGTGGTCGTGTCATCGACTTGCCCCACCTTGGACGGGATCACCTCCAGCAGGAATTCCAATCGGTTGCGCCGCGCGGCGTGGTAAAGGCGCGTAACGGTGGCCTCTTGCTCGGCCTTCATCTCGGCGCTGTCGTCGGGGTGGTAAAAGCACAAGACCTTGACCACATGCGCCAAAGGCCATTCCGACAGCCCGCCGAAATCGGGGCCGATCTCCGGCTCCAGCACCAAGGGGCGAGAGCCGGGCCATTCGACGGGTCGGCCAATCCAGAGCCCGGTTTCCGCCGCCGCATACAGCGCATCACGCCCCAGACGACTGTCGCACAGGATGCCATACCCTGCGCGGCCCTGTTGAACCTGCGTCGCAGCTTTCAGGCACAGCAGCTTGAAATCAGATATCTTTTCAGCATTTGCGCCGGGCAGGGATTCCAGTTGCATGCGGTGGTCAAAGGCAAAGACGCGCATCGTGGACCAGTCATCTTTGCGGTTTGTCGACCAGTGGATTTGCTCCAGTGGTTGGTCTTTCCGCAAGGCTTTGGTCACCACGCCGCGCCGCAGGAAGAACTGCAACTCTTCCCACGACGGATAAGCGGGCGCGCAACCATGGCGGCTGACGGCAAAGGCCCCGCAGGCATTGGCATAGGTCAACGCGCGCGGCCATTCCTCGCCATCGAGCCAGCCCTTGAGCAGGCCCGACATGAAGCCGTCGCCCGCGCCCAGCACGTTGAACACCTCGATCGGAAAGCCGGGGCCGGATTGCCCTTCGTCCAGCGTATCGGGCACGTCGCCGGTAAAGGCCACGGCCCCCATCGGCCCGCGCTTGCACACCAGCGTGGCCGCGCTGACCGCCCGCACCGCGCGCAGGGCGGCGATGGTGTCGGTGGTGCCGCCGGCGATGTGGAACTCTTCCTCGGTGCCGACGATCAGGTCGAACAGGTGCAGCGTCGATTGCAGCTTTGCCGTGACCTGCGCGCTTTCGATGAAACGGCTTTCGCCATCGCCATGCCCGGCCAGACCCCAGAGGTTGGGGCGATAGTCGATATCAAGGGCGGTTTGCGCGCCATTGGCCCGCGCCAGGGTCAGGGCCTTGAGAACGGCAGCCTCGGTGCGCGGATGCGAAAGGTGGGTACCCGTGGCCACCACGGCGCGGCTGCGTGCAATCAGGGCGGGGTCGATGTCATCTTCGCACAGCGCCATGTCGGCGCAGTTTTCGCGGTAGAAGATCAGCGGAAAGCGATGTTCGTCGCGGATACCCAGCAACACCAGCGCGGTCAGCCGTGTGGGGTCGGTCGTGATGCCATCGACCGCCACGCCTTCGCGGGCCAGTTCCTCGCGGATGAAGCGGCCCATATGCTCATCCCCCACACGGGTGATGAGCGCCGATTTCAGCCCCAGCCGCGCGGTGCCCACCGCCATGTTGGTGGGCGAGCCGCCGACGTACTTCTGGAAGCTCGCCATATCCTCCAGCCGCCCGCCGACCTGCGCGCCATAAAGGTCAACCGACGCGCGGCCGATGGTGATGAGATCCAGATCCTTTGTCATCACAGAACCTCAGACACCTTGACGGCGCGGCCCGATGCGACGGATGCCAAAGCAGCCTCGGCCAAGGCAAGGGCCATCATCCCGTCATGGCCCGTGGTGGGGGTTGTGGCGCCTTCGGCCACCGAGGCGACAAAGGCCGCGATCTCGTTGGCATAGGCGGCAGTGTAGCGCGACATGAAGAAGTTCAGAAGGGGGGCGGCGTGGAAGCCATCCTTGTCGGCCAGCGTGATGCGGTTTTCGCCGTGGTTTTCGGCGCTGACCATGCCAAGCGAGCCCAGAACCTCGATCCGCTGGTCATAACCATAGCTGGCGCGGCGGGTGTTGGTGATGATGGCCTGCTTGCCGCTGGCGGTGCGCAGGATGACGTTGGCGCTGTCGAAATCGCCCAATTCGCCAATGCGCGGGTCCACCAGCACCGAGGCCGAGGCGAAGACCGACTCCACTTCCTCGCCCAACAGCCAGCGGGCCATGTCAAAATCATGGATCGTCATGTCACGGAACATGCCACCCGACCGGGTGATGTATTCCGGCGGCGGGGCGCCGGGGTCGCGGCTGGTGATGGTGACCATTTCCACCGCGCCGATGCGCCCTGCGTCAATGGCGGCCTTGACGGCCATGAAGTCGGGGTCAAAGCGGCGGTTGAAGCCGACCATCAGCGTGCCCTTGTTGGCCGCAACGGTGGCGATGCAGTCCTTGACGCGCGACAAGGACAGATCGACCGGCTTTTCGCAGAACACGGCCTTGCCCAGTTTGGTGAACTGCTCGATCAGGTCGGCGTGGGTGTCGGTGGGGGTGCAGATCACCACGGCATCGACATCGGCACTGGCGGCAATCGCATCAATCGTCCGGATATCGCAGCCATAGGCGGCCTTGATCGCTTCGGCTGCGGCTGGCATCGGGTCTGCAATGGCGACGAGGGTGGCACCGGGCACCGATGCCACGGCGGCCGCGTGAACCTTGCCGATGCGGCCCGCGCCAAGGATTGCGAATTTGACGGTCATGATAGTCCTTTCTTACTCGGGTGAAGCGCCCGAGACGTTTTGATCGAAATCGACGATGGCCCCGGTCATCACACCGGACTGGGGGCCAAGCATGAAACTGGCAAGCCCCGCCACATGCAGCGGTTTGACAAGCATGCCAAAGGGTTGCGCAGCCTCGGCCTGCGCTAGCCAATCGGCGGGTGCGTTGTGAAAGCCGCGCTGGATGGCATCTTCGCCGGGGGTATCCATCCAGCCGCAGTTGATGCCATTGGCGCGGATACGGTCATGCCGCAGCGCGTTGGCGGTGTTCTTGGTGATGTTCGACAGCGCCGCCTTTGACGCGGCATAGGGCGCCAGAAAGGATTGGCCGACATGGGCCGACATCGACAGGATGGTGACAATGCTGGCCGGATGGCCAGCGGCGCGGGCCAGTTGTGCCACGCGCTGAATGGCAAAGAACGGACCCTTGGTGTTGATCGCAAACATGCGGTCAAAATCTGCAGGCGTGGTATCAAGGATCGAGCCGCGTTCGGTACTTGCTGCCGACAGGCACAGGGCGGTGATGCTGCCCATCCGTTCGGCCGCGCGGTCAACGCAGGCGGTGACCTGCGCCACATCGGCCAGATCGCAAGCAAGGAAGTGCGCGCCAAGGCGTGTGGCCGCCGCCTCGCCCTTGGCCTGATCGCGCCCGACGATCACCATGCGGGTGCAGCCTTCGTCGCGCATTTGTTCGGCTATCGCCAGACCCAGCCCTTGCGAGCCGCCAAAGATCAAGGCTGTGGTGTGGGTATGAGGGGTCTGCAACGACGCGGCCTCCCTGCTGCGGGTTGCGCGGACCCTGCGTCAGAGCGTGGCGCGGGTCAACGGGGCGCGTCGCACTATCCGTCATTCCTGACGAAAAATGACAGATGTTCCTGACGAAAATTCGTCATTTCCCGACGCGGCACATGCGCCGCCTCAGCCGCCGTTGATGACCGCATCGGGCAAGGTGAACTGCATGGTGCCGATGCTGACAAAACTGGTGTCGCCATCGCGGGTGACGCCCATCGCCGCATCTGATGCGCCAGTTGACAGGTCATAGGACGCCGCATTGCCGCCTTCGAAATAGATGGTGGCACCCGAACCATCGGGCAGGGTGATGCTGACATAGCCATTGCCATTGCCTGCCCGCACCACGCCGAAATCGCAGTTGCCGCTAAAGGCATCCATGCTGCAGGGGATTTGCCCGGTGGCATTGAACGCGGTCCCCGGCACCAAAGCATCCGTCGTGCCGCTGGTGCCGGCATTGGCGGGCGCATCGCTGACCATGCCATTGCCTTCGACCAGAAACTCGGCTGCGGCCCAGCCTTCGATGCCGGGATCGGCAAGGGTTGCGACGTTGCACCACGTGCGCCCTTCACTGGCGCGACAGCCAAGATTGCGCAGGGGATCGCCGTTCCAGACTGCGCCCAACTTTGGTGCGCCGGTTGACGGTGCGTCATGAATGATCAGTTGCCCGCCTTCGGTGGCCACCTGCCAGAAATCCGGCCCGCCCGCCATGCCATCGGCAAAGTCGCCCTTGACCACGGCGCCGGTCGCCCCTGTGATCGACAGATCAAGGCTGTAGTCGGCGGTTTGCCCATCACGCGCGGCATTGCGGTAAAGGTAGACGGACACGGTGTAGGTGCCCGAAGTGGGCAGCGTCGCCGAAAACTTGTTCATGTCTGGCACCATAGGGCCGACAATTTCGCTGACGGCCAGCGCCTCGTCACCCGGGCCACGGCCGGGTTCGTAGACGTTGAAGTAAAGCGAGGTATTGGCCGAGGTCAGCGCCACATTCATGACCTGACCCGCCTCGGCGGCAAGGGTATAGGACACCGAATCGCGCCCCGTGATGCGGCCCGACAGCAGCGCGCCGCTGGACCCGGCCGGGAAACGGACAGCTTCGGTGCGGATATCCTGCGCTTGCACCATGGGATGGGCCAGCATCAAGGCTGAAACGGCAAGCATGATCGTCAGGGTCAGGCGGCGCATGGCAATCTCCTGCTTCGGGAATCACTGCGCCCAGTACAACTGGAAAGCAGGTGCCAGACTAGCCGTTTGGCGAATCTGGCCCCGCGATTTCGCAAGCCGAAAGCCCCCGGCCCCGGAACAGGGCGGGGGGCAAAACGGCCGTCAGTCGAGTTTCGCCAGCACGTCGGCCAGCGTGCCGATCAGCGTGTCGATATGATGCTTTTCGATCATCAGGGGCGGCGACATGGCGATGATGTCGCCCGTGGTGCGGATCAGGATGTTCCGGTCATAGGCCGCAAGGAAGGCACTGAAGGCGCGCTTGGTCGGTTCGCCCGCAATCGGGTCAAGCTCCACCGCACCGATCAGGCCCATGTTGCGCACATCAATCACGTGGCGTGAGGAGCGCAGAGAATGCAGCGCCTCTTCCCAATAGGGCGCAATGGCGGCGGCGCGTTCGAAGAGGCCCTCTTCCTTGTAGGTTTCCAAGGTGGCGATCCCGGCGGCGGATGCGATGGGGTTGCCGGAATAGGTATAGCCGTGGAAAAGCTCGATCAGGTTTTCCGGGCCCTGCATGAAGGCATCGTGGATATCTGCCGTGGTCAGCACCGCGCCCATCGGGATGACGCCATTGGTCAGGCCCTTGGCGGTGGTCATCATGTCGGGCAGCACATCGAAGTATTGCGCGGCAAAGGGTGCGCCAAGGCGGCCAAAGCCGGTGATGACCTCATCAAAGATCAACAGGATGCCGTGCTTTTTGGTGATCGCACGCAGCTTTTCCAGATAGCCCTTCGGCGGCAGGATCACACCGGTGGAGCCTGCAACAGGTTCCACGATCACGGCGGCGATGGTTTCCGCGCCGTGCAATGCCACTAGCTTTTCCAGATCGTCGGCAAGGTAGGCGCCATGTTCCGGCTGGCCCTTGGACCAGCGGTTCTGCTCGGGCAGGTGGGTGTGGGGCAGGTGATCCACGCCGTTCAAAAGCGTGCCAAAGTGGCGGCGGTTGTTGACGATGCCGCCCACGGAAATGCCGCCGAAGTTCACGCCGTGATAGCCACGTTCGCGCCCGATCAGGCGGGTGCGGCTGGCCTGACCCTTTGCGCGGTGATAGGCGATGGCGAGTTTCAGCGCCGTTTCAACGCTTTCCGAGCCGGAGTTGGTGTAAAACACATGCTCGATACCCTTGGGCGCGATTTCGATGATGCGGTTGGCCAGTTCAAAGGCAACCGGATGGCCCATCTGGAAGGCGGGCGCATAGTCGAGTTCAGCAGCCTGTTTCTGGATGGCTTCGGTGATCTTGGGGCGGCAATGGCCCGCGTTGCAGCACCACAGGCCCGCTGTGCCGTCCAGCACCTGACGGCCATCGGACGTGGTATAGTGCATGTCCTTGGCCCCCACGAACATGCGCGGGTTCTTCTTGAACTGCCGGTTCGCGGTAAACGGCATCCAGAAGGCGTTCAGGTCGTTCGGGGCTTTGCGGTCCAGCGGCATGGCCGGGGGTTCCTTGCTGGGGCAGGGCGGCGGGCACCTGCGAATGGGTTTTGACCGGGTGATCCACAGTTGCTATCACCACGGCAAGGCCAGTCAAGGCCAAGCACCGTGGCTATGCCTCTGCGTTGGTCGTCGTGGCGCTGGACCGTGGCAACCGTTTGCAATGCGCCCAATTCTGCGCCACCTTGGGCCGCGTGCCAGACGACAGGATGCCGGAAGCCGAAGATGCCCAGACCCAAGACCCGCATCCAGCAAAAGAACTCGGAAACCATTCTGGAGGCGGCGCTGGATGTGTTTTCCGCCCACGGCTTTCGCGGGGCAACACTGGACCAGATTGCCGATGGTGCCGGCCTGTCCAAGCCGAACCTGCTGTATTACTTCGCCTCAAAGGAAGCCATCCATCAGACGCTTTTGACGCAATTGCTGGACACATGGCTTGATCCGCTGCGTGACATGGATGCGGGGGGCGACCCGGTGGTCGAGATCATGGCCTATGTCCGCCGCAAGCTGGAACTGAGCCGCGATTACCCGCGCGAAAGCCGACTGTTTGCTAACGAGATCCTGCAAGGCGCGCCGCGCATGCGCGAGGCGATCGAGGGTGATCTGAAGCGGTTGGTTGATGAAAAGGCGGGTGTGCTGCGCCTGTGGATGGATGAGGGGCGGATTGCGCGGCTGGACCCGGTGCACCTGATCTTTTCGATCTGGGCGCTGACCCAGCACTATGCCGACTTTGATGTGCAGGTGCAGGCGGTGCTGGGCGCAGGCCATGACCCCTATGCCGAAGCCGGGGTGTTTCTGGAAACGCTGTATCGGCGGCTTCTGGCCCCTTAGGGGCGCTTGTTTTCAGACGTGGGAAACTTTACACCTTTGTGTAAATCCGCATGGAGGCCTGACCATGCCAAATGCCCTGACCGGAACGCTGATCCGTGAACGCCGGCTTGCGCTGGGGTTGAAACAGTCTGATGTGGCGCAGGCTGCGGGTCTTTCGGCGCCCTATCTGAACCTGATCGAACATAACCGCCGCAAGGTTGGGGGGGTGGCGCTGGACCGTCTGGCCATGGTGCTGGGCGTTGCCGCCGAAACGTTGGCCGAAGGCGCGGGTGGGGCTTTGGTCGAGGAGGTACGCGCCGCCGCCGCCGCTGTGGCCGAGGCCACGCCCGAGCTTGACCGGGTCGAAGATTTCGTTGGCCGCTTTCCCGGTTGGGCGGCGGTCGTTGTGGCGCAACACCGACGGTCGGGCCAGTTGGAGCACGCCGTTGCCGCCCTGAATGACCGCATCACCCACGACCCGCATTTGTCGGCCTCGCTGCATGAGGTGTTGTCGTCGGTGTCCTCGGTGCGGTCCACCGCCGCGATTCTGGCCGAGACCGAAGAGATCGCGCCGGAATGGCGGGCGCGGTTCCTGCGCAACCTGCATCAGGACAGCGAACGCCTTGCCGCCGGGGCCGAGTCGCTGGTGGCCTATCTGGATGGCTCTGACGCCTTGCGCGACCAAACGGTCGCCGCCCCGCAGGAAGAGATGGAGGCGTGGCTGGCGGCGCGCGGTTGGCAGGTCGCCGAGGTTGAGACGCCCGATGGTGCCACGGTGCTGCAAGAGGAAGTGGCGCAGCTTGCCTCGGCCGATGCGCGCGCCATGGCCGGGGCCTTTCTGGCCCGTGCGCAGGCCGAAGCGGCCGCCTTGCCACAGGCGCGGTTGGCAGAGTTGTCGCAGGACTGGGCGCAGGACCCTGCGCTGATTGCGCGGGCGGCAGGGGTATCGGTGCTGACGGTGATGCGGCGCATGGCCCTGCAGCCGGGGTCGCGGGCGGGGCTGGTGGTGTGCGATGCCTCGGGCACCATGCTGTTTCGCAAGCCGGTCGAGGGGTTTGCCTTGCCGCGCTTTGGCACGGCCTGTCCGCTGTGGCCGCTGTTTGCAGCCCTTGGCCGCCCGATGGCCGCGATGGAAGCGGTGGTCGAAATGGCGGGCCGCGCCGCGCGGCGGTTCCGGGCGCTTGCCATCTGCGAGGTGCATCTGCCGCGCGGCTTTTCCGGCCCCGACCTGCGCGAGGCGGGGATGTTGCTGCTGCCCCTTGACCCCGGCGCGGTGGTGGCGGCGCCGGTGCATCGCGTCGGCACCAGTTGCCGCATCTGCCCGCGCGGCGGATGTCCGGCGCGACGCGAGCCATCGATTTTGCCGGAAGTGGGCTGATGCCTGTCACGGTTCCTTTGACAGCGGCCCCGATTGGCCGGATAGTTGCGACAAACCCGGCACAGACCGGAGGGAGGGGAACCAGAACCGATGTCCAGCCAAGTGCTGCTGATCGAGGACGAGCCGAACATCAGCGAAGCGATCCGCTTTATCCTGTCGCGCGATGGCTGCGATGTGACGGCCCTGACTGACGGGTCGGCGGCCATGGATCATGTGCGCGCGCATCGGCCTGATCTGGTGATCTTGGACCTGATGCTGCCGGGGATCAGCGGGCTTGATATTCTGGTTGCTTTGCGCGCAGACCCCGAAACGCATAACCTGCCGGTTCTGATGCTGACGGCCAAAGGGCAGGGCCGCGACCGCGAGGCGGCGGAGCGCGCAGGCGTCAGCCGGTTCATGACCAAACCGTTTTCCAATGATGACATGCGCGCCGCCGTGCGCGCCCTGACCGCGCGATAGGCCAAGATGGCCGCGCCACGCATGCCCCTGTTCCTGCGGCCTGCCAGTTACCGGCTGCGGCGGCGGCGGGATGCCGCGCGGATGCTGCCGTTCTTTGGCGCGTTCCTGTTCCTGCTGCCGATCCTGTGGGCCCCGGCTGAAACAGAGGCCCGCGATACCGCGCCGGACGGGATTTTCCTGTTTGCAAGCTGGGCCGTGCTGATCGTGCTGTGCGCCGTCATTTCGCGCACGCTTTCGGCCCCGTCGGATGAGGATGACCCCGACTCGGCCCTTGATCCCGACGACAGCAGGTAGGGCGCCGGCATGCCGTTCAATGTGCTTGTCCTGTCCTGTCTGGCCTATGTCATTTGTCTGTTCGGTGTGGCTTGGGCGGCGGAACGGCGGGCCGACCGGGGGCTGTTGGGCATTCTGCGGTCGCCCCTTGTCTACACGCTTTCGCTGTCAATCTATTGCACCGCGTGGACGTTTTATGGCGCTGTGGGCTATGCCGCGCGGTCGGGGCTGGAGTTTCTGACGATCTATCTGGGCCCGACGCTGGTGTTCATCGGGTGGTGGTGGGTGTTGCGCAAGCTGGTGCGGATCGGGCGGCAGCAGCGCGTGACATCCATCGCCGACCTGATCTCGTCGCGCTATGGCAAGTCCAACCTGTTGGGCGTGATCGTGACGGTGATCGCGGTGATTGCGGCCACCCCCTATATCGCGCTGCAACTGCAATCGGTGGTCCTGTCGTTTGACGTCTTTGCCAGCCCTTCGGACGACGGCTTTGCCCGGCCCGGCACGGGGGCGACGGCGATCTGGGTGGCAGCGGGGCTGGCGCTGTTCACCATCCTGTTCGGCACGCGCAATCTGGATGCCAAGGAACAGCACCATGGCATCGTGACAGCCATCGCGGTGGAAGCGGTGGTCAAGCTGGTGGCCCTTTTGGCGGTGGGCGGCTTTGTCGTCTGGGGCATGGCGGATGGCCCGGCCGATATCGTGGCGCGCATCCATGCCTCGCCCATCGCCGACTGGCAGTTGGAGCCGGGGCGTTGGGCCGGGCTGATATTCGTGTCGGCGGCGGCGGTCATTTGCCTGCCGCGCATGTTTCAGGTGCTGGTGGTGGAAAACGCCGATGAGCGGCATCTGGCGACGGCGTCATGGGCCTTTCCCCTCTATCTGTTCGCGATGAGCCTGTTCATCGTGCCGATCGCGGTGATGGGGCTGGAACGGCTGCCGGCGGGGTCGAACCCCGATATGTTCGTGCTGACGCTGCCCTTGGCCGAAGGGCAGGGCGGTCTTGCCATGCTGGCGTTTCTGGGCGGGTTTTCTTCGGCCACGTCGATGGTGATCGTCGAATCCATCGCGCTGGCCACGATGCTTTCAAACCATGTGGTGATGCCGGTCTGGCTGCGGCTGCGGCCGGCCAAGGCGGTGTCGGGCGATGTGCGCCGTCTGGTTCTGTTGTCGCGGCGGCTGTCGATCGTTGCGGTGCTGGCGCTTGGCTATGCCTATTACCGCATGTCGGGCGGTTCAACGGCGCTGGCGGCCATCGGGCTGATCGCCTTTGTCGGGGTGGTGCAGTTTCTGCCGGCAATGGTGTTTGGCATCTTCTGGCGCGGGGCCACGCGGGCGGGGGCGGTGCTGGGGCTATGCGTCGGCTTTGCGGTCTGGGCCTATACGCTGTTTCTGCCATCTTTCGGGGCGGATGCGGTCTTGTCCGGGCAGGTTCTGGCCAATGGTCCCTTTGGCCTGTCATGGCTGCGGCCACGGGCGATGTTCTGGGTTGATGGCATGGATCCGCTGCTGCATGCGCTGTTCTGGTCCTTGGTGCTGAACACCGCCACCTTTCTGATCGGGTCGATCCTGACCTTTCCTGGCCCGGTGGAACGGATGCAGGGCGCGGCCTTTGTACGGGTGTTTGATGCCACCGGCACTGGCGCGCGGGGCTGGACGCGCGGGCGCGCCGAGCCTGAGCAGTTGCTGGTCATGGCGCAGCGAATTCTGGGCGATGATGACGCGCTGGCGTTTTTCGAGGCCGAGGCGAAAGGGCAGGGCAAGGCCGGCTATCTGCCCGACCCCACGCCCGAATTCATGGCCCGGCTGGAACGCCGTCTGGCCGGGTCGGTGGGCGCGGCCACGGCCCATGCGATGATGAGCCAGCTTGCCGGGCGGGCCACGGTGACGGTGGAAGAATTGATGGCCGTGGCCAGTGAGGCTGCGCAGATCATGGAGTATTCCGCCCGTCTGGAAAGCCAGCAGGGCGAGTTGACCCGCACCGCGCGCCAACTGCGCGAGGCCAATGAAAAGCTGACCCAGCTTTCGGTGCAAAAGGATGCGTTCCTAAGCCAGATCAGCCATGAATTGCGCACGCCGATGACCTCGATCCGGGCGTTTTCCGAGATTCTGACCGAAGGCGATTTGCCGCCCATGATGGTGGCGAATTATGGCCGCATCATCCATGATGAGGCCAAGCGGCTGACGCGCCTGCTGGATGATCTTCTGGATCTGAGCGTGCTTGAAAACGGCACGGTGCAGCTGAACCTTGGGCTGGCAAACCTGAGCCAGATGATCGACCGCGCGCTTGCTTCGGCCAGCCACACCAAGCCCGAGCGCGACTTTGTCATCACCCGCGATCTGCCGATGGAGAACCTGTTCATCCGCACCGATGCCGACCGGCTGTCGCAGGTGTTCATTAACCTCATCTCGAACGCGCGAAAATACTGCGATGCAACGGCGCCGGAACTGAAGATTGCCGTGCGGCAGCGCTTGGGGCGGGTGACCATCGACTTTATCGACAATGGCAGCGGGATTCCGAAGGTCAGCCAAGCGCTTGTGTTCGAAAAGTTCGCGCGGCTGTCAGATCAGACCCGCGCGGGCGGGGCGGGTCTTGGCCTTGCCATCTGCCGCGAGGTGATGGCCAATCTGGGTGGCACCATTACCTATCTGCCGGGGCAGGGCGGCGGGGCGTTTCGGGTGACGGTGCCACTGCGGCTTGACCGAAAAGCCGCGTAATTCATCAACCATTTGGCAAGATTTCTGAGGCAGTCTGCTGCCATGGGCGGTGCATGGCGGAGGCGTTGTTTTGGCAGGGGATGTTCTACGCAAGAAGCTTTTGGCCGCAACACAATCTGCAGCCGAAGGGGGGCCGGGGGCCGACCGCGCATGGCGGCTGGCCTTTGCCCGCGCCGCGCGCGACATGATGCAACTGCCGCTGGATTTCGTGGGCCAGACCGTGCAGCGCCTGTCGCTGGCCGAACTGCTGGATCTGCCGCCTGAACGCGCGCTGATCCTGATGCTGGAAGGGCCGGAAGATGGCTTGGGCCTTCTGGTCATGTCGCCCGAGCTTTTGACCGGGATGGTCGAGGTGTTGACGATGGGCCGCTGCGGGGCGCAGCCCCCCGAATCGCGCAAGCCCACCCGCACCGATGCGGCCATGATCTCTCCGCTGGCCGATCTTGCCCTGTCCAATCTGGAAGAGGCGCTGGACTGTGAAGGCGATCTGGTCTGGACCAGCGGCTTTCGCTATGCGTCCTTCATCGAAGAACCGCGCCCGCTGGGGCTTTTGCTGGAAGATGTGCCGTACCGCGCGCTCAGCGCCAAGCTGTCGCTGCAACAGGGCGCGCGTGTTGGTGATATGGTTCTCGTGCTTCCGGCAGACGGGCGTGGCCGCAAGCCAAAGCTGCGACGCAACGCCGTGCACGATTCGGTTGCGCGACCGGCCTTTACCGCCGCTCTTGCCGCGCGGGTCGAGGCGGCGGAATGCGTGCTGCAGGCAGTTCTGTCCCGCCTGTCGATGCCGCTGATGCAAACCATGGCGCTGCAAGAAGGCATGGTGCTGCCCCTGCGCGATGCGGCGCTGGACCGGATCAGTTTTGAAGGACTCGATGGCCGCCGGGTGGCCGAGGGCACCTTGGGCCAGCACCGAGGCATGCGCGCCGTGCGGATGTCCGAGGCTGATGCCAGACATCCGACCATGAATGAGGCGGCTACAGCCCTTGCTGCGGCAGGCATGCTGGTGGAAGAGTTGCCCGCCTTTGACTTTGGCGCGGCCTATCCCGCTGCGGATGATCTGGCCGCGACCGGCACATAGGCGGGGTCAGCCGCGCGGCAGATCAAACTCGGGCGCGGCAAGCTCAAACCCGTCAAACTGAAAGCCGGGACTGACGGTGCAGGACACCAGCGTATAGTCTCCCGTGGACCGTGCGGCCTGCCAATGCCCTGTCGGAACAAGGATTTGCGGCATCTGCCCGCCCAGAACATCGGGGCCGAGCACCACATCGGTGGCGTGGGTATCGCCCATCGACAGGATCAGGGGCGCGCCCGCGTGCCATAGCCAGATCTCGTCCGCGTCCACCCGGTGCCAATGGCTGCGCTCGCCCGTCCGAAGCAGGAACAGGATCGCCGTGCCCGTGGCGCGGCCTTGCACGACGGGCCCTTGCCAGGTTTGCCGATACCAGCCGCCTTCGGGATGTGGGGCAAGGTTCAGATGGGTGATTAACTGGTCTGCGGTCTGCATGGCGGCAGTATCCGACGCGGCGCTTTGGCGTGCAACACCCTTTCGATGCGCCCGCAACCGCGCTAGCGTGACCGAACATCTGAGGGGGCGGCAATGGCAGGGGTCAAGGGCAAGGTGGCGCTGGTGACAGGCGCGGGCAGCGCGGGCGGCATCGGCATGGGGTGCGCGCGGGCGCTGCGCGATGCCGGGGCAAGGGTGGCCATCACCTCGACCACAGAGCGGATTCATGCGCGGGCGGCGGAACTGGGGCCCGAAGTTTTCGCCATGACCGCCGATCTGACGCGGCAGGCCGAAATCGATGCGTTGGTGTCTGGCGTCGAAGCGGCCCTTGGCCCGATTGACATTCTGGTGAACAACGCGGGCATGCAGCAGACGGGTGTGGACTTTCCGCGCGCGCAACTGGCCGATCTGCCGGATGCACAATGGGAGCATGGCATTGCGATTTCGCTGACCTCGACGTTCCGGATGTGCCGCGCCGTGCTGCCGGGGATGCGCGCACGCGGGTATGGGCGCATCGTACAGATGTCATCGGTGACAGGGCCGCTGGTGGGCATTGACGGTTCGGGGACCTATGCCGCAGCAAAAGCCGGATTGATGGGCATGACGCGGGTGATGGCGATTGAAACCGGCGCGCAGGGCATCACGGTCAACGCCGTGGGGCCGGGGTGGATTGCCACCGAAAGCTCATCCGAAGGGGAGTTGGTTGCCGGGCGCTTCACACCGCTTGGCCGCCCCGGAACCCCGGCCGAAGTGGCGCATGCGGTGCTGTTTCTGGCGGCGGAAGAGGCGAGCTATATCACCGGGCAGTTGATCGTGGTCGATGGCGGCAACACCTTGCAGGAATTCAAGGTGGCGCTGCCGGGGTAGGGGTGCGGCCAGCCCACATGGGGGCTGACCGCAGATGACTTAGCCCTTCAGGATGCTGCGGCCGGCGTATTCTGCCGTTTCGCCCAGCATTTCCTCGATCCGGATCAACTGGTTATACTTCGCCAGACGGTCCGAACGTGACAGCGAGCCGGTCTTGATCTGGCCGCAGTTGGTGGCAACCGCCAGATCGGCAATCGTGCTGTCCTCGGTCTCGCCCGAACGGTGCGACATCACGTTGGTATAGCGCGCGCGATGCGCCATATCGACGGCTTGCAGCGTTTCGGTCAGGGTGCCGATCTGGTTGACCTTGACGAGCATCGAGTTGGCGCAACCGGCCTTGATGCCTTCGGCCAGACGGCGCGGGTTGGTCACGAACAGATCGTCGCCCACAAGCTGGATCTTGCTGCCCAGCGTGTCGGTCAACAGTTTCCAGCCCGCCCAGTCATCCTCGGAACAGCCGTCCTCGATGCTGATGATCGGGTAATCGGCGGCAAGACCTGCAAGGAAAGCCACGTTTTCTTCAATGGTCAGCGATTTGCCTTCGCCCTTCATCTCATACTTGCCACCCTTGAAGTATTCGGTGGCAGCACAATCCAGTGCAAGGAAGATATCCTCACCCGGCGTGTAGCCTGCCTTCTCAATGGATTTCAGAATGAAATCAAGCGCGTCTCGGGCAGAGCTCAGGTTGGGGGCAAAGCCGCCCTCATCGCCGATGCCGGTGTTGTGGCCCGCGTTCTGCAACTCTTTCTTCAGCGTATGGAATACTTCCGACCCCATGCGGATGGCCTCGCGGATATTGTCCGCGCCCACCGGCATGATCATGAATTCCTGAATATCGATCGGGTTATCAGCATGTTCGCCGCCGTTGATGATGTTCATCATTGGCACGGGCAGCATCCGGGCGCTGGTGCCGCCAACATAGCGGAACAAGGGCTGGGCGGTGAATTCGGCGGCAGCCTTTGCCACGGCCAGCGAGATGCCGAGGATGGCATTGGCGCCAAGGCGCGACTTGTTCGGCGTGCCGTCCATTTCAATCATGGTGCGGTCGATGCCGACCTGTTCAGTCGCATCAAAGCCGACCAGTTCTTCGGCCAATTCGCCGTTCACGGCAGCGACGGCTTCCAGCACGCCCTTGCCCTTGTAGCGGTTCTTGTCGCCATCGCGGCGTTCGTTCGCCTCGTGTGCGCCTGTCGAGGCCCCCGAGGGCACGGCGGCGCGGCCCATGGCGCCGCTTTCCAGCGTGACGTCGACCTCGACCGTGGGGTTGCCGCGGCTGTCGAGAATTTCGCGCGCGTGGATGTCAATGATGGTGCTCATGGGGGGCTCCGAAATGCGGATTGTGCTCTCGCGGTTGTCTTTACCCTGCGCGTGCCCACATGGAAAGGGTGCAGACGACGCAACGGAAGGTGTGGGGCGACGGAAGGTGCGGGTTCGCGCGTTAAGGGTGACGCAAGCTATAGGAGCCACTTTGATGCAACAGGATGATGACCATGCAGACGGCGGGTTCGCCGAAGATATGCGCCGGACAATGGGGCGGCGCGCGGCGCTTGGTGTGTTTGGTGTGGCCGGCGGGGCCGCGGCCCTGTGGTGGATGATGGGCGCGCGCGCCGGGGCGACCGTGTCCGGCACGGCGGCGGATGGTGCGGTTTGCGTGGTGCCCCCGGCGGAGACGGCTGGGCCCTTTCCCGCCGATGGCACCAATGCAAGTGCGGGGCGGACGCTGAACGTTTTGGCCGAGACCGGGGTGGAGCGGGTGGACCTGCGCGACAGCTTTGCCGGGCTGCAGGGGCGGGCATCGGGCGTGCCGCTGGACCTGACGATCCGGTTGGTTGATGTCGATGCTGCCTGTGCGCCGCTGACCGATCTTGCGGTCTATCTGTGGGCCTGCGATGCCGCAGGGGCCTATTCGCTGTATGAGTTGCCCGAAGTGAATTATCAGCGCGGGCTGCAGGTCAGCGGGGCCGATGGCATGCTGCGGTTTACCACCGTCTTTCCGGGCTGTTACGCGGGTCGCTGGCCGCATATCCACTTTCAGGTCTTTGCCAGCCGCGATGCTGCGGCCACCGGACGCGATGCGCTGCTGACGGCGCAGTTCGCCCTGCCGCAGGACATGTGCGAGGCCGTTTATACCGGCGGCGGGGCTTACGGCGAAAGTCTGGCGCACCTTGGCCGCCTGTCGCTAAAGCGCGATGGCATCTTTCGCAACAACAGCGCTGCGGAACTGGCGGCGCAGACCATTGCGGTGACAGGTGATCCGGCCAGCGGTCTGGTGGGCCGCGTTACGGTTGGTTTGCGGCTTTGATCCGGCGGTTGCGCTGTGCCTCGCGGGCAAAGGTGTAAAGGCCCGAACCGATGACAAGCGCCGCCCCGGTCAGCATCCATGCATCGGGGCGTTCGTTCAGGAAAATGGCCGACAGGATCAGGGCAAAGACCAGCCGTGTATAGCGGAACGGGGCTACATAGGACACGTCACCCTGCCGCATGGCGGCGGTGATCGCCCAATAGCCCACAAGCCCGGTAAGCAGCGCGCCGGTCAGGTTGACCCAATCGGCGGGGTTGATTGGTGCAACAGGCGTGTCATGCAACACCATGAGGGCAAGCCCCGCCGGAACCAGCGCGATATAGGCCCATGTCGTGAGCTGGAACGTGCCGATGCTGGCGGGCATGACGCGGGTGGCAAGGTCGCGCGCCGCAAGGATGACAACGCAAAGCACGGTCAACAGGCCAGCGGGTTGCCAGCCTTCGGTGGTGGGGCGCAGGATGACCAGCACGCCGACAAAGCCCACGCAAATGGCTGTCCAGCGCCGCCAGCCGACCTTTTCCCCCAGGAAAAGTGCGGCGGCCATGGTGACCACCAAGGGAGACGCCTGCAAAAGTGCAGCGTTCATCGACAGCGGGATCAGGGCAAGGGCGGTGATGTAAAGCATGGTCGCACCAGCTTCGGACAGGCTTCTGATCAGCGCGGGTGGCGACAGGGCGGCGCGGATCAGGATCGCCTCGCCCCGGCTGGCGGCGATGGCCCAAAAGCAAAGCGCCCCCACGGCGCCAATCATCGCGATCACCTGACCGGGGGGCAGTTCCATGGCCGCGCGCTTCAGGAACAGATCCTCGAACGCAAAGGCCGCCATGCTGGCGACCATCAAAAGCGCGCCGCGCCGGTTGTCTTGTGCGTTCACTTGGATGATTTCTTGACGGGTACGCCCAATAGTTCCAGCCGGTGACCGATCAGCCGATAACCAAGGCGCGCAGCGATGCGTTCCTGAAGGGCCTCGATCTCGGGGTCGACAAATTCGATCACCTCGCCCGAGTTCACGTCGATCAGGTGGTCATGGTGATCACGCTCGGCGTCTTCATAGCGGGCGCGACCATCGCCGAATTCCAGCTTTTCCAGAATGCCCGCCTCTTCGAACAGCTTGACCGTGCGATAGACCGTGGCGAGTGAGATGCGCGGGTCGATCTTGGCAGCGCGGGCGTAAAGCTCTTCCACATCGGGGTGGTCATCGGAATCGCCCACGACCCGCGCCACAATGCGGCGCTGGTCGGTCATTCGCAGACCCTTTGCCTCGCAGCGGGCGATGATATCGGTCATGGTCAAGTCCGTCGGTCCTTTTTGCGGACGCTTTAGCGAAGTGGCGCGCAGGGCGCCACCCCGCATGGCTCAGCTATAGATGCGGGGGGCTTGGGCGTGATCGTGCAGGGCGTTCACTTCGGCCTCGCTCAGACCCAGCGCTTGGGCAAGCTGGTGCAGATACTCGGCCTCGGCGCGCTCATCAAGATCGATGGCCATCAGCGACACCATATAGACCTTCTCCTCCATCCCGCGGGGCACGTCGCGCAAGAGCCCGTCAATATCAACGGGGGCGGACAGTTCGGCGTTGATGAAGTCGATCTCGGCGCGGGTGGCATCGCCCACCTGATCCATCAGCTTGGCCTTTTCGGCGTCATCCAGCGTGCCGTCGGATTTCGCGGCCATGATCATGGCGCGCAGCAGGACGGCGGCCTCGGCCTCATCCTCTTGTTCCGGTTCGGGGGTGCGGCGGGTGGATTGCCCGAGGACGGCGCCACCTGCGGCGCCCCCTGCGGCCCCGCCCAGAACCGCGCCCAACAGATCGCCCAGACCACCACCGCCGGACCGGCTGCCCAGCAGATCGCCCAATCCGCCTTTTGGCGTGCTGCTGCGGGTCCGGCTGGTGTTGCGGCTGGTGCCCAAAAGGTCATCCAGCCCGCCAGAGGACCGGGTGCTGCTCTTGCGGCTTTTCCCCGCGTTCAGGATTTCGTCCATGATGCCGCCCATGCCCTTGGTGTCGGGCGCGTAGCTGCGGCCTGTTCCGGCATTGGTTCGCGGCGCGGGGGTCGAAGCCCCGCGTGAGCGGCTGGTCACATGCTGCACGCCCTTGGCGATCACGATGCCGATGGCAACCCGTGTCAGCGTTTTCATCAGACTCATGGAAATGGCTCCCTGTCACACGCGGCCTGGCGCGGCACGCATTACCAACCTTGCCGCTGTTCGCCGCCCCGTCAACCGCCAAGGCGGGGGCCGCCCTGCACAAGCGGCCTTGACCCCGCGCGGCGCGAGCGCCACACCGGGGGATCAGGGCAGGGGTAAAGCGTGCGCAAAGACAGGCTGGACGGAACCGGGTTTGCGGCGTTGACAGGGGTGGCGCTGCTGCTGGCGATCAATCAGGTCGTGGTCGTCGAGGTGAACAAGGGCATTCAACCCGTGTTCTTTGCCGGGCTGCGGTCTGTGCTGGCGGTGGGCTTTGTCTGGGCGTGGTTGCGCTGGAACGGGCGGCCGCCGGTTCTGCGGCGTGCGCATCTGCTGGCAGGGCTGGCCATTGGCACAATGTTCGCGATCGAGTTTCTGTGCCTGTTTGTCGCGCTGGACCTGACCGCGCTGGGGCGGGCATCTGTCATCTTCTATTCCATGCCGCTGTGGTTTGCGCTGCTGGCACATTTCGGCCTGCCGAACGAACGGATCACGCCGACAAAGGGCATCGGGCTGCTGCTGGCCTTTGCCGGTACCGCTACGGCGATTCTGTCGCGTCAATCGGCAAGCGGGGGCAGTCTGCCCGGCGATCTGGCAGCCCTTGGGGCGGCGCTTGGCTGGGCCTTGACGGCGTTTCTGGCGCGGCGGACGGTGCTGCGCGAAGCGGGGTCGGAAATGCAGTTGTTCTGGATGGTGCTGGTATCGGGGCCGATCCTGATTTTGGCCGCACCCTTCTTTGGCCCGCTGATCCGTGACCTGAACATCTACCACATATGGGGGCTGTTGTTTCAGGCATCCATAGTGGTGGCAGGGGGCTTTGCGATGTGGCTGTGGCTGCTGTCGACCTACCCATCCGCCACCGTTGCCTCTTTTTCGTTCATGACGCCTGTTTTCGCGATGGCCTTCGGCGTGCTTTTCTATGGCGAGGAAGTCACACTTGGCCTTGCCCTTGCAGCGGCACTGGTGGCAGCGGGAATCGTGCTGATCAACCGCCGCGCCTGAGCTTTGATTTCATCCACAGATTCACGCAGGTTCTGAACGGCTTGGCGCAAGTGTGCCGTGTTCTTGGCGAAACTGGGCAAGTTCATCCAATCATCCCACAGTCATCCCCCGGCTTATCCCCAGACCGGCCCACAGGCCGCAGCGGGCGGTGAATCGTATGTTAACGCCGCCGTGAAAACGCCGTGTTCGCGTCAAGCCTGAAAACGTTTCGCTGCGGCAAAAAAATCCATTGCCCCCGGCCGCGGATTACGACAATTTGACGAAACAACCCGGACGGACACTAAATGTTGTGTCTGGCGGGAGGGGACAAAAGAAAAGCTGAACCAGTTCAGGTTGGTGCCACCCGGCGCTGCTGTCTTGCCTGTCGATACAGGCAAGGCCCGCTTTTCTTGTGCCCTTCTCGCCGTGCGGGCCAAGAGAGACCATGCAGCCAACCCGGCACAACCGGGGGCCAAAATCAGTAAGGACGGGGCAGATGAAGATTGAGCGTAAGTTCACGACCGAAGCAACCGGCGCCTATGGCGCGATGGGGTTCAGCAAGACCATCTCGGAAATCCGCAACCCCGATGGCACGGTCGTGTTTCGCAACGACGCGGTCGAAGTGCCGGAAGGCTGGAGCCAAGTCGCGTCGGACGTTCTGGCGCAAAAGTATTTCCGCAAGGCTGGCGTTCCGGCCCGTCTGAAGAAGGTCAAGGAAAAGGGCGTGCCCGAATTCTTGTGGCGGTCTGTTCCCGATGAAGCAGCTTTGGCAGAAATGCCGCAAGATCAACGCATTGTCGGCGAAACCTCAGCTAAACAGGTGTTTGACCGTCTGGCGGGTGCATGGGCGTATTGGGGCTGGAAGGGTGGCTATTTCACCACCGAGGCTGATGCCCGCGCCTATTACGACGAGATGCGCTTCATGCTGGCCCGTCAGATGGCCGCACCGAACAGTCCGCAGTGGTTCAACACCGGCCTGCATTGGGCTTACGGCATCGACGGCCCATCGCAGGGGCATTTCTATGTGGACCACGAAACGGGCAAGCTGACGAAATCCTCCAGCGCCTATGAACACCCGCAGCCGCATGCCTGCTTTATCCAGTCGGTCAAGGATGACCTTGTGGGCGATGGCGGGATCATGGACCTGTGGGTGCGCGAGGCACGTCTGTTCAAATATGGCTCAGGTACCGGCACCAACTTTTCGTCTTTGCGCGGCGAGGGCGAAAAGCTGTCGGGCGGCGGCAAATCCAGCGGCCTGATGGGGTTCCTGAAGATCGGTGACCGGGCCGCAGGCGCGATCAAGTCGGGCGGCACCACGCGCCGCGCGGCCAAGATGGTGATCTGTGACATGGATCACCCCGATATCGAGGCCTTCATCAACTGGAAGGTTATCGAAGAGCAGAAGGTGGCCAGCCTTGTGGCAGGGTCGAAGCTGCACGAGGTGCGCCTGAACGAGATCTTCACCGCAATCCGTACATGGGATGGGTCGGCTGAGGATTCGGTGGATCCGGCCAAGAACCCGGCCCTGAAGGCGGCGATCAAATCGGCCAAGAAGTCGATGATCCCCGACACCTATACCAATCGCATCCTGCAGTACGCAAAGCAGGGTTACACCGCGATCGAATTCCCGACCTATGATGTGGACTGGGATTCCGAGGCCTATATCACCGTGTCGGGCCAGAACTCGAACAACTCGGTCCGCGTGACGGATGCTTTCCTGAAGGCCGTGAAGGATGACGCCGACTGGGCGCTGATCCGCCGCACCGATGGCAAGAACGCCAAGGTGATCAAGGCGCGCGATCTGTGGGATCAGGTGGGTCATGCCGCATGGGCCTGCGCCGACCCGGGCATCCAGTTCCATGACACCGTCAACGCATGGCACACCTGCCCCGAAGATGGCGCGATCCGCGGATCGAACCCTTGCTCGGAATACATGTTCCTGGATGATACCGCCTGCAACCTTGCGTCGATGAACCTGCTGACCTTCTTCAAGGACGCCAAGTTCGATGCCGATGGCTATATCCACGCCAGCCGGCTGTGGACGGTCACGCTGGAAATCAGCGTGATGATGGCGCAGTTCCCGTCCAAGGAAATCGCGCAGCGGTCCTATGACTTCCGCACCTTGGGCCTTGGCTATGCCAACATCGGCGGTCTGCTGATGAACATGGGCCTTGGCTATGACTCGGCCGAAGGCCGTGCCCTGTGTGGCGCATTGTCTGCTGTGATGACCGGCGTGGCCTATGCCACCAGCGCCGAAATGGCGCGCGAATTGGGCGCTTTCCCGGGCTATGGCCGCAACGCCGCGCATATGCTGCGCGTGATCCGCAACCACCGCCGCGCCGCCTTTGGCGAACGGGCGGGGTATGAGGCCGTCAACGTGGCCCCGGTGCCGCTGGACTATGCAAACTGCCCCGACAAGACGCTGGTGGCTTTGGCCCGCAGCGCATGGGACGAGGCGCTTGCCTTGGGCGAGGCGCATGGTTTCCGCAACGCCCAGACCACCGTTATTGCGCCGACCGGCACCATTGGTCTGGTGATGGATTGCGACACGACGGGGATCGAGCCAGATTTCGCGCTGGTGAAGTTCAAGAAGCTGGCCGGTGGCGGTTACTTCAAGATCATCAACCAGTCGGTTCCCGGCGCGCTGGAGGCTTTGGGCTATCCCGGCCATCAGGTGGCCGAGATTGTGGCCTATGCTGTCGGCCACGGCTCCATCGCGCAAGCCCCGGCGATCAACCACACCGCGCTGATCGGCCACGGCTTTGGCCCGCGCGAGATTGAGAAGATCGAGGCCGCGCTGCCTTCGGCCTTTGACATCCGCTTTGTGTTCAACCAGTGGACGCTGGGCGAAGACTTCTGCAAGGGCACGCTGGGCATTCCGGCAGACAAGCTGAACGACCCGACCTTTGACCTGCTGCGTCACCTTGGCTTTACCAAGGCGCAGATCGATGCCGCCAATGACCATGTTTGCGGCACGATGACTCTGGAAGGCGCGCCGTTCCTGAAGGAAAAGCACCTGAGCGTGTTTGACTGCGCCAACCCTTGCGGGAAGAAAGGCAAGCGTTATCTGTCGGTTGACAGCCACATCTACATGATGGCGGCGGCGCAATCCTTCATCTCGGGCGCGATCTCCAAGACGATCAACATGCCAAACTCGGCCACGATCGAGGAAACGCTGTCGGCCTATGAGCTGTCGCATTCGCTGGGGATCAAGGCCAACGCGCTCTATCGCGACGGGTCCAAGCTGAGCCAGCCCTTGGCAGCGGCGTTGATCGAAGACGACGAAGAGGCCGAAGAGGTTCTGCTCAACGGCTCCTTGCACGAAAAGGCGGCTGTCTTGGCCGAAAAGATCGTGGAAAAGGTCATCGTCAAGGAAATCGTCCGCAGCCACCGCGAAAAGCTGCCCGAGCGGCGCAAGGGCTATACCCAGAAGGCGATTGTCGGCGGTCACAAAGTGTATCTGCGGACCGGCGAGTATCAGGACGGCTCTCTGGGCGAGATATTCATCGACATGCACAAGGAAGGTGCGGGCTTCCGCGCCATGATGAACAACTTTGCCATCGCGGTGTCGGTTGGCCTGCAATACGGCGTGCCGCTGGAAGAGTTTGTCGAAGCCTTCACCTTCACCCGCTTTGAACCGGCAGGCATGGTGCAGGGCAACGACAGCATCAAGAATGCGACCTCGATCCTTGACTACATCTTCCGCGAACTGGCCGTATCCTATCTGGACCGCACCGATCTGGCGCATGTGAAGCCGACCGGAGCATCCTTTGACGACCTTGGTCGCGGTGATGACGAGGGCAAACCCAACGTGGCCCCTGTGAACGATGCCGCCGCCACGCGGGGGTTGGAAGTGCTGCGTCAGATCAGCTCGACCGGCTATCTGCGCAAGCGTCTGCCGCAGGAACTGGTGGTGCTGCAGGGCGGCATGGGGGCGACAGCGCTTGCCACCGGCACAGACCCGGTGTCGGTGCTGAACACGCTGGTGCCGGAAACCCGCCTGACGGGCTTTTCAGAAAGCACCTCGGCCTATGCCCTTGGCGCAGGCAGCATGGACGCCCGCGTGAAGGCCAAGATGCAGGGCTACGAGGGTGACCCCTGCGGCGAGTGCGGCAACTACACGCTGGTGCGCAACGGCACCTGCATGAAGTGCAACACCTGCGGCGGCACGAGCGGCTGCAGCTGATCTGAGGCTGCGGATCACGGTAGTGAAAAGGCCCGCCGGAATGGTGGGCCTTTTTCATATGGTGCGCGGTGGCAGATGGTCAGGCTGGGTCTTGCGGCAAAAGCTCTGCGATTTCGCGGCGGAAGGGCAGGGCGTCGCCCCGATCTGGCGCGTCAAGTTCCTCGGCGTAGCGGCGACCGGCATAGGTGGCCCATGCGATGGGGGCGGGGGCGGCGGCGTCGCCGATCAGCGTGACGCTTTGGATGCCCGCTGCAGCCCAGTTGCGGGCGCGCACGGCGTGATAGAGGGCGTCGTCAGGGCGGCGCGAGGTGACCATGACCACGGCGTCACAGGGAAGGGTGCTGGTGCGGCCTGTCCACAGGCAGGCAAGGGTGACGGCGTCGCCCAGCACCGCCTCGGGTGCTTTGGAGAGGTGCAGTGTCACGTCCAGCTCCATCAACCGGCGCTGGATCGTTGCCTGTTCCAACGTGTTTTCGGCCCATTCCGCCACCTTGACGGCGGGGCAGACGAATTCGACCCGGCAGCCGCGCGCCACCAGCACCTCGGCGATGACCGAGCCCATGTAGAAATGGTCATCATCATAAAGCACAACGCGCCCGCCCATGGGGCCGCCGCCCGCCATGATGTCATCGGGGGAAAAGACCGGCATGGCGGCATCGGTCGGGATCGGGTGCAGATGCAGCCGCGCCACCGCATCGCGCCGCCAGTGCGCGCCTGTCGCAATCGCCACATGCTGCGCGCCCATGGCCAGCACATCATCGGCCGAAAGGCGGCTGTCGAGGTAAGTCTGCACATTGGGCAAGGGTGCGATCTGGCCTGTGCGGTAGTCGGCCACCCGGCCCCAAGCCGACAGCCCCGGCAGGGTGCGTTCGCGCGCGACGCGCCCGCCAAGGGTTGTGCCAGTCTCGGCCAGAGTCACCTGATAGCCGCGCTTGCCAAGAATATGCGCGGCCTCCAGCCCCGCAGGGCCTGCGCCGATGATCAGCACGCTGTCGGACCGGCCCTTTGGGGCCATGCGTTCGGGGTGCCAACCCTTGCGCCATTCTTCCATGAAGGCGGTGTTCTGGGTGCAGCGGGAAATGCCGCCCGTCATGTCACCGCTGACACAGATGTTGCAGCCGATGCATTCGCGGATGTCATCGAAGCGGCCTTCCTCGATCTTTTTCGGCAGGAACGGGTCGGCGATGGATGGGCGGGCGGCCCCAATGAAATCAAGGATGCCGGACCGGATTTGCCGCACCATCTCATCCGCGCTGGTAAAGCGCCCCACGCCGACAACGGGTTTGGAGGTTAGCGCCTTGATGCCGCGTACAAGGTCTTCTTGTGCGGCTTCGGGCTTGAAGCGCGATGTGCCAGAGCAGGCCTCCCACGTGCCATGGGCCAGATCCCAGATATCGGGCAGGTCGCCGTGCATTTCGATGAAATCGCGCACCTCGGCGTTGGAAAAGCCAAGATCACCGGCTTCGTGAAGCGATAGGCGCAGGGAAATGGCCATCTCGCCCTTGGTTTCTTCGCGGGCATCTTCAATGACTTCACGCAAGAACCGCGCGCGATTTTCAAGGCTGCCGCCGTATTCATCGGTGCGCTGGTTGGTGGCGCGCGACAGGAAGTGTTGGAGGATGCCAAAGCCATGCGCGCCATAAAGGCAGATCAGGTCAAACCCCGCCTGCTGGCTGCGTCGGAACGCATTGCGGAACCAGCGGCGCAGATCGCGGATATCGGCGCGGTCCATCGTGCGGGCCTGAACGGGGTCTGAGGTAAAGGTCAGAATCGGCCCGCCCGTAACGGCCAAGGGCACCTCGCGGCTGTAAAGGTTGGGGCCATTGATGCCGCTGTAGGCCAGTTGGATCCCCGCAAGGGCACCGTGTGACTTCATCGCCTCGGCCATGCGGGCAAGGGCGGGAATATCCCGGTCATCCCACAGGTGCTGTTCGATGAAGGGGGTGATTTCCGAGGTGGGGTGAATCTCGGTCTGTTCGGTGAAGATCACGCCCCAGCCGCCCTCGGCCTTTGTCCGGCGCATTTCCACCACGGCCGAAGGGTCGCGATAGCCGCCGCCATTGCAATGGGGCACCTGATAAAAGCGGTTCTTGGCCAGTTTTGGCCCGATGCGAACGGGCTCAAACAGGACGTCATAGCGAGTGGGGCGGGTGTCTTTGGGCATGACTCACCTAAGCGGGCGGTAATCGGCAAGCTGCGTCTGCAGCAGGGCACGGTCGGGTGCACGGGAAATGTCGGCGACCAAAAGCGCCGGCGTGGGCCCGGCATAGGCCAGCACCTCGGCGTCGGGGGCCACGATGGTAGAGCCGCCGCAATAGGTGATGTCGCCGTCTTGCCCTGCATAATTGGCATAGACGATGGTCACACCGTGATTGATCGCATGGGCGGGCACCACAAGGCGGCTGACGTGCAGGTTGGGCACGGGGTTGGCGGTTGGCACCAGAATCAGCTGCGCGCCCTGTTCGGCATAGGCCCGCACAAGATGGGCAAATTCAATGTCATAACAGATCAGAAGCCCGCATTTCACGCCCTGCAGGTCAAAGGTGCAAAGGCTGTCACCGGGCGCATAGATGGCTTTTTCGCGCGGGCCGAAGAGTTGCAGCTTGCGGTAATGCGCGACCTCGGTACCCGTGGCGTCAAAGGCAACAGCGGCGTTATAGACCAGATCACCCGCGCGTTCGGCATAGCCCAGCACAAGGCCGCAGCCTGCCGCGCGACATAGCGCCGAAAGCTGCTGGTGCCAAGGCCCGCCGCGCGGCTGGGCAAGGGCGGCGATGGTGGCGTGATTGTAGCCCGGCAGGAACACCTCGGGGGCGACCAGCGTGACCGCGCCCAGGGCAGCGGAGGCGGTCAGGGCAGAGTTGATCTGCGAAAGGGCAAAGGTGTCGTCGCCTGCGGGGGATTGCCCCTGCCAGAGTGCCAGTTTCATGCTTTGCCTTACCGGGGACCAGCCCCCCGCTCCAATGGTTTCTTGAACCAGTGGTGCAACCATTTTCGCACCCCGGGATGCTTGGAGACAGAAATTGGGGGGCCGACGGAGCGATCAGAGTCGGCGGCCCCCCTTTGGGTTCATTTCTTCAGGTTGGTCCAGATCGCATCATAAAGCTTCTGGGTTTCGGCATCGCAGGCTTGGGCAAAGGCGCCGGGGGTGATGCCGGCGGGCGGGTTGTTTTCGGGGCTGTTCTTGATGGCCTCATCAAGGAAAGGCTCAACCCCCGTCACGCCCGAGGTGTAGGCGGCATAATTGGTTACGGCAGCGGCGTTTTCCGGCACCAAGAGGAAGTTCATGAATTTCAGCGCATTGTCGCGGTTGGGGGCGTCTTTCAGCAGCACCACGTTGTCCATCCACAGCACATGGCCTTCCTTGGGGTAGACGTATTCGACATTGGCGCCTTCAGCGCGGGCCTTGGCGGAGAAGCCGTTGTAGATCATCCCCGCGGCCGCATCGCCCGATACCAGCACGTCTTTTGATGTGTCAGAGCCGAAGCTGGCCCAATGCGGCTTGGCGGCCTGCAGCATGTCATTCAGCGCCGTGAGTTGGGCGCGGTCGGTCGAGCATTGCGGGATGCCGAGGTAAAGCGAGCCCAGAATCAGCACCTCGTTCTGGCTGTCGAGCACGTTGATCTTGCCCTTCAGCTCATCCGGCGGGTTGAAGATAATGCCAAGGCTGGAGATATCGCCCGCGTAGACATCGCGGTTCACCGAAAAGGACGTGGAGCCCCACTGAT
Source organism: Rhodobacter sp. (assembly GCA_027484145.1). Classification (GTDB taxonomy): domain Bacteria; phylum Pseudomonadota; class Alphaproteobacteria; order Rhodobacterales; family Rhodobacteraceae; genus Pseudotabrizicola. Next base: position 801,952 of record JAIXUH010000002.1, on the reverse strand, counting down.
AGGGGATGGAGGATTTGCGGCCCGCATCAAAGGGCACATCCATCCATTGCGCGGCGATGTTGGCGTGGTTTGGCACCTCCTCCGGCGTGAAGGTATCAAGCATGCCGTCGGCGGCCATGATGCCCACCATGAAGTCGGCGGGCACGGCCACGTCATACTGGCCCAGCTTACCCGCCTTGAGCGCGGCCAGCATCGCCTCGTTGCTGTCATAGGTGTCGATCGTGACGTCGATGCCGGTTTCGGCCTCGAACTTGTCGACCAGTTCTTGCGGGATGTATTCGAACCAGTGGTAGACGGAAAGCTTGCCTTCGGCCTGCGCGGCCCCGGCCATCAGGGCAAGGGCGGCAGCGGTGGTCATCAGTTTGGTCATGGGGATACTCCCTGTTCAGGTGCGGGTCTTTTGCCCGATACGGTTGGCGATGTAGGACAGCGTGACGAAAAGCACGGAGACGGCCAGCATCATGGTCGAGATGGCCATGATGTTGGGCTTGATGCCCTGTTTGACCGAGCCGAAGATGGCGGTGGGCAGGGTTTCCATGCCCGCGCCCTTGACGAAGTTGGTGATGATGAAGTCATCAAGGCTGATGATGAAGGCCAGCAGATAGCCCGAAATCACGCCCGGCATCATCAGCGGCAGCAGGATAAGCCAGAAGGCCTGCGCTCGGGTGGCATAAAGATCGCGGGCCGCCTGTTCATAGACCTCTTCGATCCCCGACAAGCGGGCGGCAATGGGCAGAAAGGCAAAGGGGATGCAAAAGGTGATGTGCGCGATCAGGATCGTCAGATACCCCGTGGTGATGCCGACCATCGTGAAGAAGATCAGCGCGGCCACGGCGGTCACGATCTCGGGCACCATCAGCGGCAGGTTGATTAGCGCATAGGTGGCGGTGCGGCCCCGGAACTGCCCGCCGCGCACCATGGCAACGGCGGCAGCAACCGCGATGGCGGTGGAGGCGGTTGCGGCCAGCACGGCGATAGTCAGCGAATTCCACGCGGCGGCGCCGAAACGCTCAGCCTCGGGGCCGGTAAAGACATCGACATACCAGCGCCACGAAAAGCCGCCCCATTGCGTGATCGACGCAGAGTCGTTGAAGCTGTAGGCCGCCACGACGGCCAGAGGCGCATAGAGAATGACAAGGCACCCCACCGCCAGTGCCAGAAACCCCGGATAGTGCCGAACTCCCTTCATCGCGCCCCTGCCTTTCCGGCGGCGCGGGCCTGCACCAGCAAGACCAGCAGGACCAGCGCCATCAGGATCATCGATACTGCCGCGCCAAAGGGCCAGTTGCCTTGGCTTCCCTTGAACTGTTCGTCAATCAGGCTGCCGATCATGAAGGTCTTGGCCCCGCCCAACAGGTCTGGCGCCAGAAACGCCCCGAGCGACGGGACAAACACAAGGATGCAGCCCGCCACGATGCCGGGTTTGACCACGGGCAGCACGATTTCGCGCAGAATGGTCCAGCGAGTGGCGTAAAGGTCGGCGGCGGCCTCGGAAAGTGCGAAGTTGTAGCGTTCCACAGCGGCATAGATCGGCAGCACCATGAAGGGCAGATAGCTGTAGAACAGGCCCAATTGCACTGCGAGGTTGGTGTTGACCAAGGGCAGCGGATCACTGATCAGGCCGATGGCCATCAGCCCTTCGTTCAGCGGGCCATTGTCGCGCAGCAGGAATTTCAGGCTGACCGTGCGGATCAACAGGTTGACCCAATAGGGCACGGTGATCAGGAACAGCCAGACCGACCGCTGTGCAGGTGGGCGGGTGGCGATGAACCACGCGGTAGGAAAGCCCACGATCAGGCAGATGAGGGTACAGACGCCCGCCTGCCAGATCGACCGCCAGAAGATGGCGATATAGGTCCATTCGATTTGCGGCGGCTCATCCCCGAACAGCCCGCGTGTCACGAAGAATTGGTCATAGGCGGCAAGGGTGAAATCCCAGATCACGCCGCCGCGAAACTCCTTGGTCAGAAAGGAATAGACGCCCATCAGCAGCACGGGCAGCAACAAGAACACCCCGATCACCGCCCATGTGGGCAACAGCAGCGGCCCCACGATCTGGCGATAGCCGGTGCTGCCGCCGGAAGCCTGCCCTGAACCTTGCGGTGGGCCCTGTGGTGCTGCGCCCGCCATCAGTCGGCCAACAGGCGGGCGGCGCCGTCCTCGGGCGTCAAGGTGACCCATGTGCCGGGGGCGGGCAGCCCTTCGCGCGTGTTGTTCTGGATGCGCACGGTCACGGCGGTCTTGTCTTGCAGGCGGGCTAGCAGGTGCAGGTCGGTGCCCAGATAGACGATCCGCTCCACCTCGGCCACAAGCGGGCCGCTTGGCGTCAGCCGCAGCCGTTCCGGGCGGATCGACAGGTGGTGCCGTCCCGCGCCCGATGCCGGACCCGCTGCCATCATCGCGGCGGGGCAGGTCAGCCGGTGGCCGCCGGGCAGAATGACCTGTGCGATGCCATCCAGCACGCGTTCCACCTGCACCTCCAAGAGGTTCGTCTCACCGATGAAATCGGCAACAAAACGGTTGACCGGGGCCTCATAGATTTCACGCGCCGCGCCGATCTGTTGCACGCGGCCTTGCGACATCACAGCAATGCGGTCTGACATCGTCAGCGCCTCCTCCTGGTCATGCGTGACAAAGATGAAGGTGATGCCGGTGTCTTCCTGCAACTGCTTCAACTCGACCCGCATCGCCTGTCGCAGTTTCAGGTCAAGGGCGGACAGGGGTTCATCCAAGAGCAGCACCTTCGGCTCTGGCGCCAAGGCACGCGCCAGTGCCACGCGCTGCTGCTGGCCGCCCGAAAGCTGGGCAGGCAGACGGTCGGCGAATGACGAAAGATGCACCATTTCCAGCATCTTGCCTGCACGGGCGCGGCGGGCCTCGGGGGGGACGCGCTTCATCCGCAGGCCGAAGGCCACGTTTTCCAGCACGGTCATGTGCGGGAACAGCGCATATTGCTGGAAGACGGTGTTCACCGGTCGCAGGTTCGGCTCCAGCGACGCGATGTTCTGGCCAAAGAGGTGAATTTCGCCGGCTGTCACGTCTTCGAACCCGGCGATGCAGCGCAACAGGGTGGTCTTGCCACATCCGGACGGGCCCAGCAGCGTAAAGAACTCGTTGTCCGCAATCGCCAGCGACACGCCCTGCAGCGCGGTGCTTTGGCCATATTTCTTGATGACGTTCTGGACATCGATGGCGGTTGACATCAGGCCCATACCCCTTGGAAAGTCTTGACAGGTTAAGATCGCGCAATCCGGGGGGTATATACCCCCAGAGAGGTATGATGCAGCACTTTCCCAACGCTGCCGAGGGGCAATTGGCCCAAGCGATCCGTCGTTTGGGGGCGCCCGGCTTTGAAAGCGCGCTGCATGACTGGTTTTTGCGCTGTGTGGCACCCGATAACCTGATCATCCTTGCCTATCGCGATGCAGGCCCGCCGCAGGTGTTGTTCCGCCAGTCGACGCGCCCGAATGTCTTTGCACAACTGGACACGGTGTATCTGCAGGGGGCGTATCTGTTGGACCCCTATCACGACCTGCATGTGATGCGGGTGGCAGCCGGGGCCTATCGGCTGCGCGATGTGGCCCCCGATGCCTTTCACCGCAGCCGCTATTTCATGGATTATTACCAGCAGACCACCCTGATTGATGAGATCAGCTTTATCGCCTATCCGCAGCAGAACCTGTCGCTGAACATCTGCCTTGGCCGCGATGCCAGTTCGGGGCACATTTTCACCGCGCGCGAGTTGGAGGTCTGCCAACGCCTGTCGCCCATCGTGATCGCCATGGCCGAGGCGCATTGGTCCGCCCTTGCTGCGACCGGCACACCGGCGGGCGATGTGGCGGCACAGCTTGTACGGGCCGCGCAGGATTCGCATGGCATCCGCCTGTCGCCGCGTCAGGCCGAAGTCGCGCTTTTGATTTTGCGCGGACATTCCACCCCCTCTATCGGGCTGCGCCTTGGGCTGTCGGCGCAGACGGTCAAGGTGTTCCGCCGCCAGCTTTATGCCAAATGCGCAATCTCTTCGCAGGCCGAGTTGTTCGCGCTGATGCTGCCGCTGTTGTCATCGGGCGGAACCGGCGGCGTTTGACTTGGGGTGGCGGCGCGTTACCTGTGCGCCACCGCAAACGGGGCCAGTGTGCATGGCCGTTTCAGCCAAGGGGCCATCACGTGACCAGTTTGACCTGGGAAGATGTGCAGACCTATCCGCGCCCGCCGGTGGTCATGCCGGTGCCGCAGACCCTTGTGGTCCGGTTGGGGGGCATGGTTGTGGCGCAGACCACGGCGGCGGTGCGTGTGCTGGAAACCCACCATGCGCCCACCTATTACCTGCCGCCGCAGGATGTTGTGGCGGGCTGTCTGATCCCCGCGCCGGGGCAGACCTCATGCGAATGGAAGGGCCGCGCGCGCTATTACGATGTGTCGGCCGGTGGCACGATGGCCCGGCGCGCGGCATGGGCCTATGATGCGCCAACACCCGGTTTTGCCGCACTTTCTGGGTTCATCGCCTTTTACGCGGGCAAGATGGAGGCGTGTTTTGTCGGCGATGAACGGGTGATCCCGCAACCCGGCGATTTCTATGGCGGGTGGGTCACAGCGAACCTTGACGGTATTCCCAAAGGGGCCCGCGGCACGGAGCATTGGTAGGATGCCGTCCGAAGACAGGCCCGACCCGCGCGGCGTGAACGTGCCAGCAGACCGGTTTTCCCGCATGGTCCGGCTGGGTGGGCTGGCAGGGGGCATTGCAGGTGGCATGGTCGTGGATGGGCTACGCCAGTTTGCCTCGGGGCGGCGGCCCAGCCTGCCGGACCTGTTGCTGACACCGTCCAATGCCCGCAAGGTCACCCAGCAACTGGCGCAGATGCGGGGCGCCGCGATGAAGGTCGGGCAGTTGCTGTCGATGGATGCGGGCGATGTTCTGCCGCCCGAGATGGCAACGATCTTTGCCCGCCTGCGCGCCGATGCCGAACACATGCCGCCCAAGCAGTTGCAGACCGCCCTGAATGCCGAATGGGGCACAGGTTGGATCAGCCGGTTTTCCCGCTTTGACGTGCGGCCGATTGCGGCGGCCTCCATCGGGCAGGTGCACCGCGCCCGCACCAAGGATGGACGCGATCTGGCGATCAAGGTGCAGTATCCCGGCATCCGCAACAGCATTGACAGCGATGTCAACAACGTGGCCGCGATCATCCGCATGTCCGGTGCCCTGCCCAAGGGGATGGACTGGTCGCCGATGCTGAACGATGCCAAACGCCAGTTGCATGACGAGGCGGATTATCTGCGCGAGGCGGGGTTTTTGTCGCAATTCGGCACTTGTCTGGCGGATAACCCCGCCTTTGCCGTGCCGCGCCTGCATGCCGATTTTTCCACGGCCAATGTGCTGGCGATGGATTTCATGGACAGTGTGCCAATTGAACATCTGGCCGATGCCGCACAAGACCTGCGCGATCAGGTGATGGCGCGGATGATCACGCTGGTCTTGAAGGAATTGTTCACCTTTGGCCTGATGCAGACCGACCCGAACTTTGCCAACTACCGGTTCAACCCGACCAGCGGACAAATCGTCCTGCTGGATTTCGGGGCCACGCGGGCGCTTTCCCCTGCGGTGTCGGCGCAGTTTCGTCGCCTGATGCGTGCGGGGCTGGCGGGCAACCGCGATGAGGCCCGCCTTGCCTGTCTGGACGCGGGCCTGTTCGGGACCATCACAGATGCCCGCCATCAGGAGATTGTGCTGGACATGTTCGATCTGGCCATGGCTCCGGTCCGGCAAAACGCTCCCTTTGATTTTGGCAAAAGTGACCTTGCCAACCGTTTGCGCGATATGGGCATGGCCATCGGGTCAGAGCGGGATTTCTGGCATGTGCCCCCGGTGGATACGCTGTTTGTGCAGCGCAAGGTGGCCGGCATGTATCTGCTGGGTGCCCGGCTTGGCGCACGGGTGGCCATTGGTCCGCTGGTTGCGCCCTTTGCCTGAAGCGGCGGGTTAATCGCGGGTCTGACGCAGACCCTCTTGCAGGTTGCGGCGGACGCCGATCATCTTGGCCATCAGGTTCAGCGCGACGAACAGGATGGCAACGATCAGGAACCCCCTGACGGCAGCGGGATCACTGGCCGTCACGGGCAATGTGCCTGACACCATGAGGGCAAGACCACCCACAAGAACGAACAATAACGACAAACGGCGGATGGTGCGGCAGGTTTTGCACGGCATGGTGGGTTCGGCCATCATCAGGGCTCCTTCAGCGAAACCGGGACTGTTTTTCCGCCAAAGCAGCAAATTGCGTGCCAATCGGGGTGCGTGGTGGCGGGACTGACCCGCCGCGCCGCGTGACGGGCTCTCTTGCCCTGCGGTGGCGCAGGGCAGAAGGTCACACAGGCTGGTCAGCGGCCGGTCATCCGCTGTCCGAAATGGACTGTCTTGCGGCGTCCATGTCCGGCCGCGTTGTCCCAGACTTGCGTCGGGGCCATGCTGCAACAGGCCCACGAAGGTTTCGGCGATGATGCCACCGGCCACCGGGCCGACGCGCTGCCCCTGTTCCAGAATGCATGCTTCGCAAAGGAAACAAAGCCATGCTGGTGTGAACCCGGCAAAGGCCTGATGCTGGGCTTCTTTGCCCGGTTGTTCGCTGTCCTTTGCGTGGCTGGCAAGGTTCAGGTTTGGCTTTGCCATGCGGATATCGTCACCCGACAGCAGCGGCAGGCCATCGCTTTCAGTGTCGTCGGCGGCAAGGGCCTGACCAAAGGGGATACAGCGGTGAAGATGATCGACGCATGCCTGAGCCGCAGTTCCGGCACAAGGTTCTGCATCATTCCGGCAAAGAACAGATCAATCTGGTCGCCGAGATGCTTGCCCGCGCGGACAGGGTCGGTCAGACGGTTCGAATCCACCACCCAAATGTCGGGAAGCTGGCTGTCGGTGCCAAGCCCGTTCATGCCCTTGGAGGTGGTGGACTGGACCAGGTCAATCAGCTTTTCCCATTTCTGAACAATGGCTTCCTGCCTGAAGTTCGCGTCGAAGTCATGGCTTGAACACGCCATCGAATGACCAAAGCGAAAGGCGGCCGCGGTAAATTCGAACGGCAGTTTGAACCGGCCTTTTGCATCGGTTTCGCGATGTGGTCTGGTGACCGCCTGTGCGATGGGCCGCCCCTTCAGAAACCCGTCCGACAGGATCTGCGTCAGAAAATCATGCCGCAGGCACCAGTGACAATACTGCGTGACCAGCCGCCGTGCCTCGGCAAAGCAGGTGGACGCATCTGGCTTTTCGGGGTGCAGTGCATCGATGACCTTGGTGTGCAGCGGCATGAGGGCAAGGTGCAGTTGTGACAAAAGCAGGTTCTGGTCATTGCGCCGGTCAGCGATCAGGGTGCCAACCGGGGCCTTGCTGTCTGTTCCGCGCCGAATGTCCTTTGCGGCCCCGTAATGCTGGGCCTCCGCTACCGGCAGACCAAAGAATGGCATGAACGTTTCATGGTCGTGCCGGGTGTCGGGATCGACCGGCTCGCCAGATGGCGCAAAGGGGCCGGGGCGATAGAGGATGTCAAGGTTCAGCGGGGTGTCATGTTAAGTGCGGAACTTGTCCAGCATCTCGGCTGCAGTTGCACGCCACATCTTGGCCACGCCGGGCAGCGGCTCATCGCGGATGATCGCCTTCCCCAGCACCGCACCCAGATCGTTCAGCATGCCACCAACCGGGGCCGAGATATCGTGGTTCACGAACTGGCCCAAACGAGTTTAGGCGGCTGGCAGGGGCAGGCGGCGCGACAGACCGTCCTGCTCTTCGCGGTCCGCGTTGCGGGCGTAGGGAAGGCTGCGGTTGATCTGGCGCGTCAGCCACAGGGCAAAGGCAATCAGGCGGTCTATTGTATTCTTGTCATCGGCCGAGCCGGCAAAGATTTCGGCCCTGCCATCGTTGGCAAGGGTCGGGGGCAGATAGCAATAGGCGGCGCGGCCCTTGGTTTCTGCCCGGTCTGCCGCTTCGCGAAATCTGTCAAGATCATGTTTGCGGATAAAACTGCCAAGGTTAAATCCTGGCATCACCAAATTCCGACAAAGGTTCCGGGTGGTGCAGCCGTGGCGGCTGGACCGTGGCGGGCACCAGCCGCGCATTTCGCGCTGGTTTCACGCAGGGCCAAGAACCTGATCCTGCCTTTGCAACGACGCGATCCACCGAACAGAGAGCCATTTCATGATCTTTGTCCAGCGGTCCATTGATGGGCCGACATTGTCGCGCGCCGCGAAAGAAATCATCAATGTCCGCCAGAGCGCGTTTCAAAAGGACGCGCCCGGTGGCCCCTTGACCGCGTGGCAGGCGTTGGAAGAAGATCTGACCGCCGCCTTGCACCGCTGGGGGCTATCGGCTGCGGTCCACCGCCGGGGCACCGAATGACCCCGCCGTTCCGGTTGATGGCTCTGTTCCGGCGAGCCTGCTGCGGATCGGGCCGGCGCACGGCAGCCTCACCACCCTGCATCTGAGGGGTCCGTGGGTTGATTTCATTGGTGCAACGGTCAATCCGCCGAACGACTTCATCCCTTATGCAAACGATCTGCCGGCCTTTCTGGCCCCATACTTGACGCGGCACTGCCGCTAGGCATCGTCACCTCGTCCGGAGCGGTCGGAGCGAGGTGGATCGCTTGCGAAAGGCTGGCGCGGCCCGTCGGCCAGATGATCGGCAGCGTGTTCAAGAGCCAGCCGTCAAGCGCGGCATTATCCGGGTCGGTGTCGCCTTCCCAGACCGACGTGGTGATGGTGCGAAAGGTACCATAGGCAAGGCGCTCTCCGTCTGGCTGGCCAAATCGGGCATGAGACGCGGCCTTCCAGAGGGCCAGAAGCGGAAACTCGTCAGGGCAAGAGTCGACCTTGCGTATTGCCGCGGCATCATCGCCTTGCAGAAAATCCATTCTGGCCAGATAGCCGAGATGGTATTCGGGGTAGATCGCGTTCAGTTGCACGGCCAACTGTGCCCAGCCCGCAGCGTCGGACAGATGCCCCAAAACGCCATGCCACTGGCCGCCGCGATCAGCGGTTCCGCATCATGGGGGTCAGATCGACCGCCAGCCGGAAGGGCGACTTCGCCCGTTCGGCCGATTTTGCGATCAGCCAGTTCCACGCCATGCGGATGTGACAGCACGAGCCATAGGGGTCTCGCGCCACGGCCCGCTGGGCGTTGCGAAACGACAGGGCCAAGTCGGACGCCTGTGCGGGATGTCCGAGCCGGACTATCCTGAGTGTGCTTTGGATCTGGGCCAGCACGTCATGGCCACAGGCGGGGCCGGGGTCCATATCGATGACTTTCATCAGCAATCGATGACTTTCATCAGCAGCCTCGGCCTTGGCGGTCCGCAGCTGCGACAGTTGGTGCGCCCTGAGCCACAGGTCATGGGCGGCGGGGCAGGAATGCAACTGCCATGCATGGCAAAGCAGCGTTATTTCATTCACCTGCGAGGCATGGTTGGCGGCAACTGCGCCCACCATATTGGCGCCGATCTCCTGCACCTCCAGTTCGGACACCACAAAGATGCGCGATCACACCCATTGGCATCGCGGCAAAAGATCAGCGTCACGAACATCTTACCCTAGTGACTGCGCCAATCCAGCACGTAGTCGATGGCGAAATCTGCGCTGATGACCTGACCCAAGGCGGTGCAATAAATCGCCTTGGTCCCGTCAAGATCGGCCGGTGGTTACAGGATCACCATCCACGACCGGAACCGTGACAGGCAGGTGCGGGCAAGATCGGCAAAGCCTTCGCCATGATAAACCTTGTTGGAAGCGGTATGGCGGGTCAGCGGCGGGCGAGCGATACGGCACGATGTCACCGCGCTTGATTTCGACCAACACGGCGACCGAATCCTCGCTCGGCTCGCTGTCCAGTTCTTCCTTCAGCGCGCGCTACATGAGGGCGTACTGTCGCAAGGCGGCCGACGTTCCACCTGCGCCCAAGCCTCGAACACCGGGGCATTGGGCAACAGGTGGCCGAACAACTCGCCCTCCTACAGCGCGGCGACCTGCAACACCGCCTCTGTGTCGGCCTTGGCGGTGTCGGGCAGGCCGTGAAAGTGGCGCATATCAACATCAAAGGCGTCCAGCCGCGCCGAAATGCTGAAGCGTCCCGGGTTCACCGCAACGGCACCGGCGGGCCCGAGGGCATCGCGCAGTGCCTTGACCGATTTGCGCATCGAACCGTGGGTCAGTTCCCAGAGCGCGAACTCCTACAGCAGGAAGGCGAGTTGTTCGCGGTTCATGGAGCCGGACGAGCGAAGGACAAGCAGGGCCAGCAGACTTTTGGCGTTGCGCGCCCGGAACCCGGCTTCTGCCCCGGTTTGCGCATCAGCGATGCGGCAGCCACCCAGAAGGTCAACCTTAATCCGCGCCAAAGCCAGGAACCTGCTTAGCAAATGATGGCGGCAGGATGCACGTCCGGCCCCTCAGCTTTCAGCTGACAATTCCGAGCCAGCGGCGGGGCGCCTTGACCGGGTGGGGCGCCGTCTGATCGGGCATCGGAAGCCGGGAGGCGAGCACGACCGCGCCGATGATGCATAGCGCCCCGATGGCCCGCATCAGGCCAAGGGTTTCATCCAGCAAAAGGATGGCCCCGATGGCACCAAAGACCGATTCCGCGCTGACGATCACGGCGGCGGTGCTGGGGGCGACGTGTTGCTGCGCACAGGCCATCAGCACATAGGCCAAGCCTTTGGAAAGCCCGCCAAGGATCAGGATCTCGGGCAGGGCGGCCAGCAGGGCTGTACCGGTTGGCAAACCATGGATCAGCCCGCCCAAGACGATGCAGACAACCCCGCAACCGGCCAGTTGCACCACGGTCAGCCGGATGGGGCGGCGATACTGCATGACATAGCGGCCCACCAGCAGCGTCCAGATCGCAAAGGCCAAGGCGGCCGCAAGGCACAGCAGATCGCCATGGCTGAGCGCGGAAAACCGGCCGCCGCCCATCAGGTAAACCCCGCTTAGCGCACACAGGCTGGCAGGCCAGATCATGAAAGGCGAGCGTTGGCGAAACAGCAGCCAGGCCAGGATCGGGGTCAGCACGGCGGCGGTGTTGACCAGAAACCCGGCATTCGTCACGGTGGTGTGCCCATAGCCAAGCTGCATCAGCGTGGCCGCCAGCGTAAAGCTTGCCGCCACAAGCAAAAGCAGCGGCCAATCGCCGGTGGTCGCGCGGGTGCTCAGCCGGGTTTCGCGCGCGGCCAGCGGCCACAAGATCAGCGCCCCGACACAGCAGGTGATGCCGTTGGCAGCATAGGCATCAAGATGGTCAAGGATGGTCTTCTGCGCCACATTGCCCATCCCCCAAGCCAGTGCGGCCAGCAACAGCAGCCCCTTGGCCTGAAGGGGCGTTGGCCGGACCCCCCTTTGCGGTAGGGAGGGCTCGTCGCGAAGTGCGTGGGTCATGCTGTGTAATCCTTGTGTGCAAATGGGTGCTGTGCCGGGACTTCGGATCAGGGGAAGGCGCGCGCTACTTTGGCTGTGGTCCGCGGGCATCCCGCGCGCAGGTCCAAGGCAGGCCGGGGCAAGCCTTGGTGGGGTTGGGCAGGGCAGGGCCCTTGGATGGCGCAGGTGTCATCGTGAAAATCCCTTCGTCGGCCAGAATCGGTGGCGGCCCGCAAAATGGCGGGCATGGAACAGAGCTTGCCGAAGCGGTGTGAATTGGTTGTGAGGCGTGCGTGAAACCGCACTGCCGGGACGACAGCCCCAAACAGCGCCTGTCCTGCCGCTGTGGGCGATTGAAGGCATAGGTTTAAGGGTGTTGGTCTGGCTTTGGCGTGATGGGCGCGCGATGGCCCCGCAATCACACCGCCATCACGCGGGCCATGCCAATCTGTCCTTGGCCCTGAACGTCGCAGACAGCTGACCCCGGGCAAGGCCGCACATCGACATTTTCAAACCATAGTTCCGATCATTTTTCACGGAGACGACCATGAAGCCGACGATCCTTGGCCTTGCCTTTGGGCTGGCCAGCCTGCCGCTGATGGCCTGTGCCGAAGCGTCTGTCCTTGCCACGCAGTTGTGCGCCACCGGTGGATTGGCCGCTGGCACCGCCCGTAACTGTGACTCCCTGAAGGCAGATTATGCCGAACGGCTGCGCAACTGCATGACCGCGCGCCATCTCAGTGCCGCAGATGACCAACTGGCCGGAGACGTGCTCAGCGAGCATGTCTATCGCGCGCGCTATCTGCTGTGCCGGCGCGAGATGCGCGCCATCTATGTCGCGCCGCGCTGAGGGGGGGCTCTGATATGCGCCCCTGCGACAAAGGTTGCACATGGTTGTCGGGCAGGATTGCCGCCGTTGCCGTTCTGGCACTTTGGTGCGCGGCGCCGGTGGCACGAGCGGATACGGCGGCTGATCTCTTTCGCCGCTGTATCGGGCCGGACGCACCCGGCGCACCCTTGGCCGATTGTGCTGCCTTGCGTCACGCCTACCGGGTTGAACTCTATCGCTGCGTGGTTGGTCGCAAGCGGGCGGCGGATTTGGCCAGTGGCGCGATCATGGATGTTTCGGCCCGGACCCACAGGACAGATCATCTGATCTGTGCCGGGTTCGTGCACAAAAAGCTGGGAACGTCCGGGCATTAGACAATGGCTTGGGCGTTCTTCAGGTCGGCAGAGGGATTTGCCGCCTCCCTTTTCAGGAGCAGATAGATGTCACACGCCTTGTTTCTTGGCCGTTTCAACCGGCCATCGCTGCCGGATTACATCGAAGAGCGTTTGCTGGAAACGGAATGCCGGATGGAGGCGGCGCACCAGACCCATCTGGGGTATCCCTATAACCTGACCCTCGACCCGCCAGTGCCGGCGGCGCTTTCCCCGTTCCTGATCAACAACCTTGGCGATCCCTATGGGGGATCGACCTATGGCGCGAATGTGCATGAGTTAGAGCGCGAGGCGATGGCGTGGCTGATGCGCCTGTGGGGGGCAGGAAATTCGCAGAATTTCTGGGGGTCGGTCGGGGCCAGTGGCACCGAGGGCAATATCTGGGGCCTGCATCTTGGGCGCGAAGCCTTTCCCGATGCGGTGGTGCTGCATAGCGCCGATGCCCATTGTTCGGTTCCAAAGGCGGCGCGCCTTTTGCGCATCGACGCGGTGCCCGTCAGTTCAACCCCGTCGGGGGAGATTGACCTGCAGGCCCTTGCCGATGTCTTGCCCGGTCTGGGCGGGCGGCCCGTGATTATGGTGCTGACCTGCGGTACCACGATGAAGGGCGCGCATGATGATATCGCCGGGGCCATCGCCGTGCTGGAAGCGGCGGGCCTTGGTCCGGACCGCCGGTTTGTGCATGTCGATGGCGCGCTGAGCGCGATGGTGGTGCCGTTTCTGCCGGACGCGCCCGATGGCATTCGCCCGATGTTCGACCATGGCATCGACAGCATCTCGACCTCGGGCCACAAGATGATCGGCGCGCCGATGCCTTGTGGCGCGATGGTTGCGCGCAAGGTGCATGTCGACCGCATGGCACGGGCGGTGACAGGTTCATTGCCCCACGATCCTACGCTGATGGGGTCGCGCAATGGCCACGCAGTGCTGGCGATGTGGGCGCGGTTCTTTGGCCATGGCCATCAGGGGTTTGCGCGGGACGCGCAAACCTGCACGCAGCGCGCGCAATGGCTGGCTGGCCAGTTGCGGCGGGCGGGGGCCGATGTGTTGTGCAACCCGCATTCCCTGACGGTTGTCTTTGACCAGCCGGATGACGACCTGGTGCAAAGATATCAGCTTGCCTGCCAGAACGGGCGGGCGCGTGCGGTGGTGATGCCCAATGTTACAACCGCGTTGCTGCGAAACTTTGTGGCGGACTATTCCGATTGGCTGGACTGTCAGCCAAGGGCCGCGGCGGCGTTAACCCGTCTGGCATGCCATGCCTAGGGACATAAGCAATCACAAACGCTGCGGTCGGTGGCAGATGGCCCGATCCGTGACCGCAGCGCCTGCGACCCATCCGTTTTGGGGCGGAATGGGGTGGGGGTATTGCATATCGCGACGTTGATCTGCCCAACTGGAGCCCGCAGCAAACAGGCCTTCGCGACGAAGCCTTGCGAGGGAGGGTGCCTTGCGATGTGGCGCATCGCTTGATCGGCGTCGACTGCCGGGCACAGTTGCAGGATGGTCAGGCTGGCCCGACAGCCTGATCGTCGCGCGTTCTTCCCGCCCGGATTGTGCGGGAATGGCTGGCCGAGCCATCGCTGTGATTGGTCTTGCGCGGGCGTAAGCGGCTGGGGCTGTGCGCCGCGAGTGAAATCTGGCATTTCCGGGCTGGCGCAGGGAACTGCTTGCGCAGGCCGGGCGGAAGAGGACGCGCCGGAACTGCTGCGGGGCCAAGGGGCCAGTGTGCCGCAGCGCATTGATTTCGCATCAAAGCGCGCCACTTCCCGCATTCACGCAAGGAAGGTGGCACCATGGCTTTGACATTCACTCCGACCCGGGCCGCTGGGCTAGCGGCGGTGCAGGCCTTTGCGCCGGCCATGGGGCGCCGCTACGCCAACGGTCGCAACTACGACCACGGCCCCGGCAAGCACAAGGCCGTGTCGATGCTGTCGCCCTATGTCCGGCGTCGTCTGGTGACCGAGCAGGAACTGGTGCAGGTCGCGCTTGCCGCGCATGGGCCGGAGGGGGCCGAAAAATTCATCGAAGAGGTGATCTGGCGCGGCTATTTCAAGGGCTGGCTGGAACGACGCCCGCAGATATGGGGCAGCTATCGCAGCGGTTTGCAGGCTGATCTGACGGCACTTGACCGCGACCGTCGCTTGCGCCGGGATGTCAGCCGCGCGATGGACGGGCAAACGGGGCTGGACTGCTTTGATGCCTGGGCGGCGGAACTGGTGGAAACCGGCTATCTGCACAACCACGCGCGGATGTGGTTCGCCTCGATCTGGATCTTTACACTGGGTTTGCCGTGGCGGTTGGGGGCGGATTTCTTTTACCGTCATCTGCTGGACGGGGATGCGGCATCCAACACGCTGGGCTGGCGATGGGCGGCGGGTCTGCATACGCGGGGCAAGCCCTATCCCGCGCGGGCCGACAACATCACCACCTTCACAGGTGGCAGGTTCACCCCGCGCCCCGCCGATCTGGCCGAGGTGGATGCAGGGCTTGAGGCGACGGAACCCGATGGCCTGCCGTCTGCGCTGCCATTGCGCGTCTATGCGGTGCCCGATCCGTCAAAGCCTTCGGTTCTGCTGATCACGGACGAGGATTGCCGGGCCGAGGATTTTGCGCTGTCATCGCTTGACCTGCGCGGCATCGCCACTCTGGCCGCAAGCCACCTGCGATCACCCCTTGGCGTGGCCGAGGCTGTGCAGGTGTTCGAAGATGGTGCGCTGCGGGATGCGGCCGCGCGGGTGGGCGGTGGTGCGGTGCAGCTTTGCGCCGATGCGCCGGATGAGCTGGCCAAATGGGCCACGGCGGCCGGGGCCACGCAGATCGTGACGCCCTATATCACGCGCGGGCCGCTGTTTGACTGGCTGGAGGAGGCGCGACCGATCCTTGCGGCGCGGGGCATTGTCTTGACCGAATGGCGGCGCGACTGGGATTCGACAATCTGGCCGCATGCAACGGCGGGGTTTTTCAAGGTCAAGCTGCAGATCCCCCGCATCCTTGAAACGATGGTGCCTGCCTGATTGCGTTTGGGCAACGACCTGTGCGGGTGGGATCCATGGTGGCGGCACGTGCGCCACCGTTGATTGGCGCGTGCGGTTAAACGTTCACGGACCGATCGCCGCTTACAGTGTGATGGGTTTCGACGCTGATGGCGGTGCCAATGCCGTCGCCCTTGAAGCCGATCGCTTCTGGTTGCCGGGTGCCGGGCATGATGCCGACGTCATAAAGTTCGTCAATCGTATGTTCAAAGCGCAGCCATTCGACCATCCTGCCGGTGTCGATATCAACGATGACCAGACCGCAACGGGGGGCCGCATCCTTGGCCGCAAGGGCCGCATCCAGCCCAAGCCCTGCAAAGGTCTGGTTGTGCCGCGGCCGTGACAGGCCGATCACGGCGAACCGGCCGACAAAAGACAAACCGCGCGCATAGCCGGGCAGAAACGCAACGGCGGTCTTCTGTCCGGTCTGCGGATCGATGGTCAGCAATTCGCCCTGACCCGAGTTCAGCACCCAAAGCCGCCCGTCGTAAAGCCGCGGCGAATGGGGCATCGACAGGCCCTTTGCCACCACCGCGCCCGACGCGACATCAATTACCACCCCGCCATCTTGCCGCCGTTCACGCCAGCCATCGGCCACATCTGACCGGCTGACGGCGGTGACAAAGGCGGCCCGGTCGCCGTCCATGGCCAGACCGTTCAGGTGGCAACGGTCCTCTTGCACGATCTGGCTGATGAAGGGCGGGCACCACAACGGGCGGAAACTTGCGGTGTCGCTGATCGTGGCAAGGCAGTTGAAAGCGGTGGTGACGAAGATCGGACCACGGACGGGTGGCCCGCCGAACGCGCCAAGATCGCCCATGCCGATATCGTGGATATCAATGGTGCCCGTTACCCGGCCTTCGCGTGGGACAAAGCGGCGGTCAGGTCCGGTCACGGGCGGCGGGCCAGACCTGTCATTCTGAAACCGCCACAGGGTGTGCAGACCGCTGGCCCACAGCGTCTGGCCATCGGTCCACAGGCCCTGACACTGTTCGATCATCCGTTCATGGGCGCGCAGGGTGCCGTCATCCTTGCGTCCGATCAGCATCAACCGCCCGGCCTGATAGGTGGTCAGCGCAAGGGCGCAATCCTGCGCCGCCAGCCAGCCCACAAAGCCGGGCGATACCAGAAGCATCGGGCCCTTTGCAGAGGGTTCAGGGGGCGTTGGTTCTGCCATGTGATCCCTTTGGTCGAGTTTGGCACGTCTTGGTCAGAAACCTGTTCATGAAGGGTAGCGCCATGTCAATCCGTCTTCAGGTCATGAAAATGCGGTGTGAAAACATACTTTTGGTTGTGTTGTCCGCTGGGGGCAGCGGCGTTAGCGAAAGGGTTGGCAAGGTTTTTGCATCACGATGCGGACCTGCATGACCATTTCCGCGAGGAGAACGCCCCGTGACGTCACCCACCCTGACTGGCTTTAGCCCGACAATTACCTTTGGTGAAACGCTGGTCAACGGCGCACCGCAACTGCTGGATACAGCCGTTGTGTTCAATGATGCCGAGGGCACCTTTAACGGTGGCACATTGACCGTTTCGGGGCTGCTGGCCGAAGACCGGGTGTCGGTCAACTCCGAGGGCATGGACGCAGGGCAGATCCAGCTTTCGGGGTCAGATGTCTTGTATGGCGGTGTCACCATCGGCACGCTGTCGGGCGGGGTCGGCAATACGCTGACCATCACCTTCAACGCCTCGGCCAGCACGGCGGGCATCGACGCGCTGATCCAGAACCTGACCTATGCCAATGTCAGCGACAGCCCAACCCTCAGCCGTTCGCTGACCCTGAACATCATCGATGCCGATGGCGACGGTCTGAACGCGCAGATGGCGACGTTCAGCCAGCTGACCGGGGCGTCCAATCCATTCTCAAGCTATGGTTCCGGTACCGCACCCGCCCCAACCTTTGCCGACATCGATGGCGACGGTGACGTCGACCTTGTGGTGGGCACCGGGACGCCGTGGAGTTCGAGCGGGAACGCGGTTCGAACCTTTACCAATAACGGCTCGGGCGTTTTCAGCGAACTGACCGGTACGTCCAACCCTTTCAACGGGCTTATCTCATTTCAGGCGCCCACTCCAAGTCTTGTCGACCTTGATAGCGACGGCGACATGGACGTCGTGATGGGTACCCGCGACGGTCTGCTCAAATCCTTTGCCAATAACGGATCTGGCGTGTTCACCGAACTGACAGGCGCTTCCAACCCGTTCAACGGTGTCGATGTGGGCAGTTACTGCCGCCCCAGCTTTGGGGATATTGACGGCGACGGCGATATTGATGCCGTTGTGGGCACGCAAAGCGGCACGCTGCGAACCTTTGCCAACAACGGCGTGGGTGTGTTCACTGAACTGACTGGCGGGTCAAATCCACTGAGCAGCGTGAGCGCCAGCTGGTACAGTGCCCCCAGCATTGTTGACCTTGATGGCGACGGCGACATGGACGTCGTCATGGGGCAATACTGGGGCAATCTGCGCGCCTTCGTAAACAACGGTGCGGGTGGCTTCACCGAACTGACAGGCTCTGCAAACCCGTTGAACAGTGTGAACGGCACCTACAACATGCCGACCTTTGTGGATATCGACAGCGACGGCGACATGGATGCCGTGGTGGGCGATTACTTCAACGGCTTGCGCTTGTACCAGAACACCACGCCACGGGGATCGATCATCGCCGTCACAGTCACGGCCGAAGCCGACCCGATCAGCGGTTCGGGTATTGACGATGACCTTGTCGGAACCGGTGCGGCAGACACGCTGCTGGGTTTTGCCGGGTTTGACACGCTGGATGGCGGGGCCGGGGCCGATACGATGGAGGGCGGTGCCGACAACGACCGCTATATCGTGGATAACGCGCTGGACATCATCGTCGAGGGCATGGGTCAAGGCACGGCCGATACCGTGGCGGCATCCGTCAGCTTTACCCTTGCCGCGGATGACTACATCGAGGTGATGACCACCACCGATGCGGCTGGAACCGGCGCGATCAATCTTACGGGCAACCGTTTTTCGCAGGCCATCACCGGCAATGCGGGCGCGAACGTCTTGTCGGATGGCGGCGGCGGGGCCGACACTTTGACCGGCCTTGAAGGCAACGACACCTATATCGTGCGCCATGCGGCCACCCAGATTGTCGAAGACGTGGGCGGCGGAACGGCCGACCGTGTTGCGGCGGGCGCCAGCTTTGTGCTGGCAGCAGATGACCATATCGAGGTGATGACCACGACGTCGTCGGTTGGGACTGATGCCATCAACCTGACCGGCAACGGTTTTGCGCAGACCATCACCGGCAACGCGGGCGCGAACACCTTGTCAGATGGCGGCGGCGCAGGTGTGGATACGATGAGCGGCGGTTTGGGCAACGATACCTATATCGTGAGCACGGGCACCACGCAGGTTGTTGAAGGCGCAGGGCAGGGCAGTGCCGACGTCATCATGGCGAGCGTCAGCTTTGTGCTCGAGGTAACGGACCATATCGAATTGCTGACCACCACCGATGCCGCAGGAACGGATGCAATCAACCTGACCGGCAACCGGCTTGCACAATCAATCACCGGTAATGCTGGCGCGAACGTGCTGTCAGATGGCGGTGGGACAGGCGCGGATACGCTGACCGGCGGTGCGGGCAGCGACAGCTATATCGTGCGCAATTCCGGTTCCCAGATCGTCGAAGGTGTGGGCGAAGGCACGGCAGACCGCGTTTCGGCCAGCGTCAGCTTTGTTCTGGCCTCGGATGACCATATCGAAAGCCTGACGACCACCTCTTTCGGCGCGACGACAGCCATCAACCTGACCGGCAATGCCGTGTCGCAAAGCGTCATTGGTAATGCGGGTGCCAATACGCTGTCGGGGCTGGACGGCAACGACACGCTGACCGGCGGCGGCGGGGCCGACAGCTTTGTGTTCAACACGGCGCTTGGGGCAGGCAATGTCGACACGATCATGGATTTCGACGTGGCCGCAGATACGATCGTGCTGGATCATGCCGTTTTTGCGGACTTTTCCGTCGGGCTACTGTCGGGCGCAGCCTTTGCCAGCAACACCAGCGGGTTGGCCATCGATGCGGATGACCGCGTGATCTATGAATCGGATACAGGTCGTCTGCTCTATGACGTTGATGGCACCGGGTCCGAGGCCGCCGTTCAATTCGCGCAAGTCAGAACCAGCCCGACGCTGACCGCTGATGATTTTCTGGTGATCTAAGGCCAAAGGGCACAGCCGGGTCTGATGGCGGTGACCTTATCGCTGAGGGACCCGAAGGTTTCTATCTTCGGTGGCGAAATGCCCCAGCACCTGCGAAAGGGTCAGGCCACCGGCAAACAGCGCCGGAATGGCCGCACGCTGGTCTTGCCACAGTCGCAAGGCCAGACGCCGTGCAATGGGGTAATTCCAGCCATAGTCATAGGCGGCGTCGGGGTGGCTCAGCGCCTGTCGCAGGGTGCGGGCTGACCGCCCCAGAAGCCGCAGGGTTTCAGCCTGCCACAGGGACTGCAAGACCGCCGCAAGGTCTTTTGCAGGACCCGCTTGCAGATGGGATACCAACGCCGCCTCGGCCAGAAAGGCGCAGGTTTCGCGCATCACCGGTGTCATGGCCATGCCGGGCGGGCTGGCCATGATTTGGGCGGCGTGGCCAAATTCGTGCGCCATCGTCAGCAGATCATGGGGGCGGCCCGACCAGACGCAGGCCACCAGCGGCACCCCGTTGCCGCCATCATGCAGGGTAAAGGACCGCCCTTGCGGTGGGTCAAAACAGGTCCCGCACTGCTGCAGGACACGGGGGGCGACGTCGGGAAGGATGCTTGCCACAGCTTCCGATACCTTCGCCCAGGCATCGCTGGCCGACAGGCTGGACAGTAGGTCCACTGGCGGCGGTCCGCGATCTGACACGGCGGTATCGGTTTGCGGAAGGGCCGCATCCAGAAGGGCAAGACAGGTTGCCGCCGACAGCCCATGCAACGCCAGCCAATCGGATAGGCGATCTTGCTGCACCGCTTCTGTCACCGCAGTGCCCCGTCTGCGCAGGCGGGACTCGGGTCTGTTGCAAGAATCAGGGGCTGCCCGCGTGGCAACAACCCTTCAATATAGGCGATACGATGCGGAACGGCCGCCAGCGTTGCCTTGGTATCCGCCGGGGGGAATCGGTCGGGATGGTGCAGAATGGCAAAGGCGAAAAGCGCAGTTTCGGCCAGATCTTCGCGATCAGGGCTGTCTTGACCATAGCGGGTCAGAAAGCCGCCGTCAGCCTGCTGGGCTGCAACCCAGTCTGGGGCAAGGCGGTGCGTCTGATCCCATGATGCATGCACCGCTTCGTGAAACAGCGATTCTTCCAGGTGGGCATAGCTTTCCCGATGGTCCGAGGTTTCGGTGTAAACCACGATCTGCCCTGTTCCGGCGTGAAACCCCTGTCGCCCGCCGTGAATGCTGAACGCATTGATGCCTTGCCGCAGCGTTGTGGGCAACTGACCCAAAGGAAAGGCATGCCGCCGCGCCTGTGCTACGGCCGCGTCCGTGTCAAATTCGGGGTTGACCCGGATTTCGATCACAGCGCCATCGCTATAGCGCGCGACGAAAAGATGCGCGCTGACAACAGGTTCCCCGTCAACCCGCTTGTCCCAAATCTGGCGTTCCCCGCGCCCGGCGGGTTCCAGACAGACAAAGGCCGATGGGTCATCACGCCGCACGATATCGAAAACCGTTCCCGCCGTATCACCAAAGGGCGGCTCATCCGCCGCCTGTGCCGACAGCGGTCCTGCTACGGACAAGGCACAGATCAAGGTGGCGATCCGTTGGGCAGCACTGCGGTGAATTCGGCATGGGACCGTTTGCATCTGGGCCTCTGGGGCGGGAGGGCATCGTCGCACCCTAACAAAGTTGTGCTGTGCAATGTAGAATTGAAATATGGAAAGCGGTGTGCTACCCCGACCGTCATGATGATGCGGTTGGCTGCCGTATCTGCCTCAAGATGTAGCGACATGCATGGGTATGCTGTAAATGAGCTCGATGGTTTTCTCGAAGAAGTCTTACTTCCCGACCTTGGTGTTCCAGATCGATTTGACGGATCCACAAGAGCTTAACGCCAATCTTCTGGACATGATCTACCGAGAGCGCGCCCGCGATCTGAAGGGAATCACCCGGTCGAACATTCCCGAACTTGGGGGATGGCACAGCCACAACGACCTGCATAAATCATCCGATTATGCCCCGCTTGTGGCCCAGATCGGCATGGCCACCGACAAGATGTCGGAAGAGTTGGGGTATTCGCGCGACCATACGATCAAGATCGGGACGATGTGGTCGATCATCAACCCGCCGGGCGGTTCGAACCGCGCCCATGTGCATCCGGGCTGTCTGTGGAGCGGGGTCTATTACATTCAGGCCCCCGAAAAGTGCGGAAACATCGAATTTGTTGAGCCGCGCACGGCCAATCTGATGAACCAGCCAAAATATGCCGCCAACGCCAAGCGGCTGAAGGATTGTTGGACCAAGATCCGCTTTACGCCCGAACCGGGCCGGATGCTGATTTTCCCAAGCTGGCTTTATCATGCCGTGGATACGAACATGTCGACCGAACCGGGCGACAAGGCGAACCGTGTCATCATCAGCTTCAACTTGAACC
Source organism: Rhodobacter sp. (assembly GCA_027484145.1). GTDB lineage: Bacteria > Pseudomonadota > Alphaproteobacteria > Rhodobacterales > Rhodobacteraceae > Pseudotabrizicola. Next base: position 779,703 of record JAIXUH010000002.1, on the reverse strand, counting down.
AAGTGAAGAAGGGGTGATCGCATGTCGCCGCATTGTCAGCGGCGCGTGACATCCGAAAACATCGGTCTGTCCGGCAAGTTGTGCCATCGTTATGGCACAATTCATTGCCTTAATTGGTGCCTGCCGGCAGCGAATGGGATGCGTCAGGAATGATGGCCGAAGACGACCCGCGCCTTGCAGATGCGCCCCAAAGCCCGCGAACGGGCGGCAAAGGCCGGGGCCTGCTGCTGGCCACCTTTGGCATGAGCTTTGTCCTTAGCCTGCTGCGCCTGGCCGGGCCCTTGTTCATGATTTTGGTCTATGACCGCGTGCTGCCATCGCGGTCCGAAGAAACCCTCGTCGCGCTGTTTTTCATGCTGGTGCTGCTGGTTGTGGCCTCTGGCCTGATCGATCATGCCCGGCGCCGGATCATTGCGCGTTTCGGCGCGCAGTTTCAGGAACGCATCGAGACGCAGATTTTTCAGCGCACGCCACGCGAAGAGTTTTTGCAGCGCGGCGCGGTCAAGCCAACCTCCGGGCTGGACGAAGTCGATGGCCTGCGCAGCTTTTTCCATTCGGGTGCCTTGCTGGCGATGATGGATTTCTTCTGGTTGCCGATGTTCGTGGCGTTCATCTTCATCCTGCATCCCACGATCGGATGGGTGTTGATCGGCGGCATGGCCTTGCTTTTGGCTGACGTCCTCTTGCGGATTGTCTTTGCCCGCGATCTGGAGGACGAGGCCCGCGCCGCGACGGGGCGGATTGGCGAACTCAAGCACATGCTGGTGTCGTCGCGCGACGTGCTGCGCACGCAAGAGATGACGGCCCCGTTCAAGGCGCGCTGGTTGCAGGCGCGGCGTCAGTCGCGTGACCAAGCCATTACCTTGCGCGATTTCACCGGATGGTTCGACACCTTTTCCCGACAATCCAAGCAACTGGTGCATTATGCCGTCCTTGCGGTCGGGGCATGGTTCGCGCTGCGTGGCGAAATGACCGTAGGCGCGATGGTGGCCTGCACCTTTGTTGCCGTGCGCTGTCTGTCCATTGCCGACAGCTTCTTCGAAGACCTCCCGGCCATGCGTGTGGCCCTGCAGAACTGGCGTGGTCTGAAGCGTATCCTTGAGGCCAAGACAACGGCCGACGATGATCTTTACGCCGATCACACCGTGCCTGAACGGGCGCGCCTGTCGCTTGTCAACATCTCGGTGCGGACCGGGCTGGATGCAACACCCGTCTTGCGCGGCGTGTCGCTGAACATTGCGGCCGGGCAGGTGGTTGAGATTACGGGGGCAAGCGGGGCGGGCAAGACGGTTCTGGCGGAAACCCTGTTGGGGATCTGGCGCCGCAGCAGCGGTTGCGTGCTTTACAATGGCATGAACACGGCCCGGCTCAGCGAAGCGGAAAGCACGCGCATCTTCGGCTATGTGCCAGAAGCCCCGTCGTTTCTGTCTGTGTCGATCGAAGAGAACATCACCCGCATGGTGCCCGGCCCAGATCGGGAGCGCGTCATGGAGGTGTGCCGGCTGGTCGCCCTGCATGACCGTATTCTGGCCATGCCCGATGGCTATCAGACCCGGCTTGACCGCAATGCCAGCGGCTTTTCGCGCGGGGAGCGGCACCGCCTTGCCTTGGCGCGTGCCCTGTATCACCAGCCCGAAGTTCTGATCATTGACGAAGCGGATGATGCGCTGCGCGGATTGCTGCGCGGCCCTCTGGCTGATGAGATGCTTGCGAAAAAGGCCAAAGGGCACCTGCTGTTGGTCTTTTCGCGCGATCCGCTGAAACTGGCCTATGCCACCGCCCGCCTGTCGCTGGAAAATGGCAAGCTGAAGCTTGTCAAACCACAGTCCGCTGTGAAGGCGGTCGCGCCTTCGGCCCAAACGGCATCGGCAAATTCTGCCCCGTCGCCTACGGCTCCGGTCCGGACTGCCAAGGTTTCACCCCTGATCCGCGGGGGCGGAACCTGATGCGCCGGACGTGGCAAAACGGGTTTCCCTTGGCGCTTGGGTTGGGAACGATTGTCGCTTTGGTTGCTGCGATTGGTTTCTGGGGCGCGAACGTCACGATTTCTGGCGCGGTGCTGGGAACCGGGACCATCGAAGTGTCAACGGAAAGCACAGCCGTGCAGCATCCGGTCGGCGGTGTCGTGACCGAGATCCTTGCGCGCAATGGTGATGTTGTGCACGCGGGGCAGGTTCTGCTGCGTCTGGATGACCGGCAAGTCCGGTCAGACCTGATGGTGACCGAAGGCGAGTTGCTGGAAACCCTTGCCAACATCGCGCGGCTGGAAGCGGTGATCGACGATGGCGCGACCCTGCGGCTCGATCCGTTCATGACGGAAATGGCAGACAGGCACCCCGAGATTCGCGCATTGCTGGACCGGCAGCAACGCCAACTTGCCAACCAGCTTGCCGCGATGGATGTTGAATGGCGGCTGATCGGGGAACAGATCCGGCAGGTCAATGACCAGATCCTTGGCAATGATGCCGAACTGGCGGCACAGCAAGCCCGCGCCGGTTTCGTTGACCGCGAATTGACGCAGATACAGTCGCTGGCCGACAAAGGGCTGAGCACGACGGCGCAACTTTTTGCGTTGGAAAAGGACAGGATTCAGACGGCGGGCGATATTGCCCGGCTGACGGCACGGGCGGCGGAATTGCGCGGCCGTCTGTCGGAACTGGATCTGGCGCGCCACAAGCTGCGCCCCACTGCGCGCGAGGCGGCGGCGACCGAGCTGAACAAGCTGCGCCCCGAACGCACCCGGCATCAGGAAAAACGCGCCAGCCTGCTGGATGCGCTGTCCAAGACCGAAATCCGCAGCCCGATCAGCGGGCGTGTGCATGACAGTCGGGTCATGGGCCTTCGGTCGGTTGTGGTGGCGGCCAGCCCTCTGCTGTCTGTGGTGCCGACCGACGTGCCGGTGGTGGCGGTGATCCGCATCGCGGCGGGCGATGTCGATCAGGTCTTTGCCGGGCAAGAGGCGTCGCTGAAGTTTCTGGCCTTTAACCGCCGCAGCCAGCCATTGATCCTTGGCAGGATCGACCGCGTCTCGCCGGATGCCTTTCTGGATTCCACCAGTCGCGGCACCTATTACGAGGCGACGATTTCGCTGGATGCCAGCCATCTGGCGCTGCTCGATGCGGGGGAGTTGGTGCCGGGCATGCCCGTCGAAGCCTTTATCACCACCGAGGATCGCACCCCGCTGGATTATGTGCTGCGACCCGTGTCGGATTATCTGACGCGGGCGCTGCGCGACGGCTAAACTGCGGTCGAACCTACCCCTGTCAAGCGGCGGAATTTCTGTGGCCAGCCAGCCTCAAATTCGGGCCAAAGACTCAGGGGGAAAATAGTATCAGCCTGATTGATGGCAAGAGTATGGCGCCGCGGCACATACCAAATGCTGTTGCAGCAAGGCGACTTCGATCAACTTATATGTACTTTCGCCACCCAGACAGCTTGACAGGTAACTTTCGCACACACACCATCACGGCACCGTTAAGAGACCTCCGGTCGTGCCGCTTGTGCACTTTTGGCCGAACCTGATCAAGCATCGCTGCCGGCCTTTTGGCCGGGTTTGAAGACATGGGCAGCCAGTGGCCCGGTGTGCGCCAAAGTTGCGCATCAGGCCCCCTGACCCGTTCCCGAGCAGTCGTTCAGTCATGCCGGCGCCGCGCATAATGCGGCCGGTTAAGCACAATTTGGAGATCAACGTGACGAATTTCGTATCCGCCACCAGCCTTGCCGCCTTGCTGGAAGAGGCTGGCATCACCCGCATGATGAATGCCCCCGGCCTGATGGCCGCCATCAGCTTTTTCCCTACGCCCAACCCGAGTGACAATGATGAGGGCGATGAGGGCAACGAAGCCGACGAAGACAACGAAGACAACGAAGGCAACGAAGGCGACGAAGGCAACGAAGACAACGAAAACGACGAAAACAACGAAGACGACGAAAGCGACGAAGGCGACGAAGGCGACGAAAACGACGAAGGCAACGAATTCGACGAGGGCGACGAGAGCGACGAGAACGACGAAGGCAACGAAGACGACGAATCCGACGAGGGTGATGAGACCGACGAAGGCGACGAAGGCGACGAAGCCGACGAAGGCGATGAGAACGACGAAATCGACGAAGGCAACGAGAACGACGAAGGCGACGAAGGCGACGAGGAAGACGAAGGCAACGAAGGCAATGAGACCAGTGGTTCCGTTCAATTGTCCGATGACGAGGGCGATGAGGGCAACGAGAACAACGAAGGCGACGAAGGCGTTCTGTTCCTCGACAACGAAGATGACGAAGGCAACGAGGGCGATGAAAGCGACGAACTGAACGAAAGCGACGAAGGCGACGAGAACAACGAGGCCGATGAGGGCCTTGAGAACGACGAAGGCGACGAGAACGACGAAGGCGACGAAGGCAACGAAGTCTTCGATGAGGGGGGCGTTGAACTTGGTGCCGACGAAGGCAACGAGAGCAACGAAGGCGACGAAAACGACGAAGGCAACGAATCCAACGAAGCCAACGAAAACGACGAGAACGACGAAGCCGACGAAGGCAACGAAGGCGACGAGAACGACGAAACCAACGACGGCGACGAAGGCGACGAGGATAACGAAAGCAACGAAGGCGACGAGAACGCCGAAGGCGACGAAGGCGACGAAGACAACGAAGGCGACGAGAACGACGAGAGCGACGAAGGCGACGAAGCTGACGAAGGCCTTGAGAATGACGAAGGCGACGAAGGCGACGAGGGCGACGAGTCCGACGAAAACGACGAGAGTGACGAAGCCGACGAAGGCAACGAATCCAACGAAGCGCTTCTGGCTGAAGACCTGATCAACTCTGGCCTTGAAGGCGACGAGGGTGACGAAGGCGATGAGGCGGACGAAGGCACCGAAGGCGACGAAGGCGACGAAACCAACGAGGGTGACGAAGGCGACGAAGTTGCCGATGAAGGTGGCATTGAAGCCGGCGACGACGAAGGCAACGAAAACAACGAAGGCGACGAAGGCGACGAAGGCAACGAAGCCAACGAAGGCAACGAAAACGACGAAGGCAACGAAAACGACGAAGGCAACGAGTCGGACGAGGTCCTTGTCGATTTCGATCTTGTCGGCAACGACGAGGGCGATGAAGGCGACGAAGGCGACGAAGGTGACGAAGCCGACGAAGGCGACGAAGCCGACGAAGGCAACGAAAACGACGAAGCTGACGAACTCGACGAAGGCGACGAAGCCAACGAAGGCGATGAGGGCGACGAAGGCGACGAAGACGACGAAAGCAACGAGTCCAACGAAGGTGACGAGGACAACCAGGGCAACGAAGGCGACGAAGGCAACGAACTCGACGAAGGTGCCACCGCCCATAGCGTGCTGGGTGACGAGAACGACGAAGGCGACGAAGGCGACGAAGGCGATGAAGCCGACGAAGGCGACGAAGCCGACGAAGGCGATGAAGCCGACGAAGGCGATGAGGGTGACGAGAACGATGAATCGGACGAGGACGACGAGCACGATGAGAGCGACGAGTCCGACGAAGGCGACGAAACCGATGAAGGCGACGAGTCCGACGAAAGCGACGAAGGCAACGAGTTGAACGAAGGCACCGAAGGTGACGAGGACGACGAGAACGACGAAAACGATGAAGGCGACGAAAACGACGAAGGCAACGAAGGCGACGAGGATGATGAAGGCGACGAGGGCAACACCTGATCTTCAGGGCCTCTGACTTCTCGGCGGCCCGATAGGCCCGCCACCCACAGCACGACAAAAGCCCGGCCCCTGCGCCGGGCTTTTGCATGACAAGCGCACCGGTTTATGGCGTGCCCGACCGATACCGCCCGGGCGCTCGGCCATGGCGACGGTACGGGCGTCGGAAACAACGAAGCTGCCGGGAGAATTGCACAGCCGGTGCAGCGGAACCGGGCCGGTCAAGCCACAGCTGGGCGAACCGCCGCGCTGAAGAAAGCTGCGGATTCCGCTTTGCGGGGAACGCCAGACCTTCGGGTCAATCGCGGTGCACTTCCCGATCTAGCCGCCTGACAAGGCTGCCGGGGGCACGCCTTCAGGTCCGAAGGATCATCTCCGACATGAAACGCCAATGGAGTCATCGATTTGCAGCGGCTGTTCGCGGAACGCTCACAACCCAAATGCGGTGCTCGCCGAAGTCAAAAGACTTTCGACAAGCAACCGGATTTTCAGGGATTTTTGGCTCCGGCGGTAGGGATCGAACCTACGACCAATTGATTAACAGTCAACTGCTCTACCGCTGAGCTACGCCGGAACACGGGGGCCGTATAGCAAGCGATTCCGGGGGGGGCAAGGGGCTGGGCGGAAAAATCAGCGGAAAGTCTAGATCCGTGAGAATGTGGCCCCGGGGCCGGGAAAACCATCGGCGCGGACCAGATTTCTGTCCGTCAGATCAATGAGATGTGCCAGCACATTGCGGCTGGCGGCGGCCAGCAGGTGTGCAGGCGTTTGCGCATAGATCTGTGCGGTCAGCGTGGACAGGCTGGCAGGCGTCTGGGCAAGCGCGGCCAGCACCTCGGCCTCGCGCTGCTGGCGGTGGGTGATCAGGTCAGCCAGCCGTGCTGCGACATCGGCCACCTCCGGGCCATGGCCGGGCAACATCATCCGCCATGGGCGCGCGGCCAGTATTCGCAGCGACTGCATATAGGCCTGCATGCAGCCATCGGGCGGAGAGACAAGGCTGGTGGACCAGCCCATCGCATGATCGCCCGACAGCAGATACCCACCGATACCAAGGGCGATGTGCCCGCCAAGGTGGCCCGGCGTATGGATCACCTCAGCCCGGTCCTGAGCCGCGCCCTGACTGACCTCAATATGGTCACCATCGCGCAGGGTGCGGTCAGGCTGGAACTGCAGATCCAACCCTTCGCCGCCGCCGGTCAGACCTGTCTTTGCCAGCCGCTCCTTTGCCGGACTGCGCCCCGAAGTAGCACCGCCAAAGGCCAGCATGGGCGCGCCCGTCAGGGCAGACAGGCGGGGTGCTGCCGCTGAATGGTCAAGGTGTGCATGCGTGACCACAATGGCGGCAATCGCTTCGCCGGGCTGCAATGCGGTCATGATCGCGGCAACATGGGCGTCAATGTCCGGGCCGGGGTCGACCAGCGCCACGCCTTTGCCCTGACCCAGCAGATAGCTGTTCGTGCCGGCCCCCGTCATGGGAGAGGGGTTGGGCGCCAGAATCCGCCGGATCGCGACCCGGCCCGGGGCTGTGCCATCGTCCAGCCAGTCTGCCACACCAACTTGCATGCCCGCTTTCCTTTGCCCACACCCAAGGCTAGGCTTTCGTCCATGCGCCTGAGCCTGAAACCATTTTTGCCCCGCAGCCTGTTTGGCCGCGCTGCGCTGATCCTGATCGTGCCCATCGTCACGATCCAGTTGATCGTGTCCATCGCTTTTATCCAGCGTTACTTCGAAGGTGTCACACGCCAATTGACCCGGGGGGTGATGGTCGAACTGGCGCTGATCGTGAAGGCGGCGCAGAATCCGTTGCTGGCAGATGCTGCTGCCGAGGTGCGTGATCTGTCGCGCGCCTTCTCGATGGAGGCGGTTCTGCCCGCGACCGGGGTTGCGACCGGCGATCTGATCAACTGGGATGATCTGACGGGCGACGTGGTCACCCAAACCCTGCGTGAAGGGTTGGCGCGCGTGATCTCGGTTGATCTGCAAACCGTGCGGCGCACGGTGGTTCTGGCGGTGGAAACACCGCATGGCCCCTTGGAAATCGCGGTGGAACGGGGCCGTTTTTCCGCATCGAACCCACATCAGTTGCTGGTGATCATGATCGTGGCATCGGCGCTGATGACCCTGATCGCCTATGCCTTTCTGCGCAATCAGTTGCGGCCGATCAAGAAGCTGGCCGAGGCGGCCGAGGCCTTTGGCAAGGGTGAAACCGTGCCATACCGTCCGCGCGGTGCGCTGGAGGTGCGCGCAGCAGGTGCCGCCTTCCTAGACATGCGCGCCCGGATCGACCGCGCGATCGAGACGCGCACGCTGATGCTGTCAGGGATCAGCCATGATCTGCGCACGCCGCTGACGCGCCTGCGCCTTGGCCTGTCGATGCTGCCCGAGGATGAGGATGTGACGGCCCTGTTGTCGGACGTTCTGGAAATGGAACGGCTGGTGGATGAGTTTCTGGCCTTTGCCCGTGGCGATGCGATGGAAGAACCCGAAGAGGTGGACCCGATGCACGTTGCAGGCCGGGTTGTGGAGAACGCAGCCCGGTCCGGGCGGTTGGTCACGTTGCACGCGGTGGCCGAGCCGTTGCGCCTGCGGCTGCGGCCACAGGCGGTGCAGCGGGCGATTGAGAACCTTGTTGGCAACGCGTTGCGTCATGCGGGCACGGTTGATCTGACTGTGATTGCCAATGAACGCGCGGTGCGGTTCGTGATCGAGGATGATGGCCCCGGCATTCCGGCAACGCAGCGCGATGCGGCGCTTGCGCCGTTTGCCCGGTTGGACAGCGCCCGAGACCCCAACCGGGGGGGCGGTGTGGGTCTGGGGTTGACGATTGCGGCCGATGTGGCGCGCAGCCACGGCGGCAACCTTACCCTTGGGCAAAGCGAGCGTCTGGGCGGGCTGCGGGCCGAATTGCGGGTGGCGCGTTAAGGCGTGACCGGCAGGCCAAGCGGCGTGATCACCCGCCCGCCGGCGGCGCGGGCATCTTCGGCATTATGGGTGACCAGAAGGGCGGGCAGGCCTTCGGCGCGGATCTGGTCCAGCACAAAGCTGCGGATCTGTCCGCGCAAAGCGGCGTCCAGACGGGAAAACGGCTCGTCCAGCAAAAGGGCGGCAGGCTTTGCCAACAACGTCCGCATCAGGGCCACGCGCGCACGCTGCCCGCCAGACAAGGTGGCCGGGTCACGCGCGGCAAAGCCCGGCAGGCCCGCCGTGGCAAGGGCTGCGTCGATCAGCGCGCGCCGTGCTGCGCGCCCGGTGATGCTGGGGGGGATGGCAAAGGCCAGATTGCCGCCGACAGAAAGGTGCGGGAACAGGACATCATCTTGAAACAGCATGCCGATCCGCCGCAGATGCGGCGGCAGGCCCGTCACGTCGCGCCCGTTCAGCAGCACATGGCCCGTCACGCGGAACCCCGGCGCCGTTGTGCCCATAATGGCGGCGAGGGCGGTGGATTTGCCCGCGCCCGATGGTGCCATCAGCGTCACCACCTCGCCCGGCGCAATGGTCAGCGACAGGGCCACCAGCACCTGATCGTCGCGCCGGACTTGCAGCCCGTCAAGGCAAAGCCCGCTGTTCATCGGGCCACCTCCATGCCGCGACGGTGGCGAAAGGCCAAGGTAGGCAGCATCAGGGCCAACCAGAAGGCAAGGCCCGGCAACAACATCTGCAACAGTGCATAGGCCCCGATCAGGCGGCGATTGCCCCCCGATGACAGGGCGACGGCTTCTGTGGTCAGCGTCTCGACCCGCCCGCCGCCCAGCATCAGCGTGGGCAGATACTGCCCGACCGACACAGCCATGCCGACCGCCGCCGCCGTCAGGATCGGGCGCAACAACATGGGCAGGCGCAGACGCCAGAATACCCGTGCGGGGCTGGCCCCAAGCGCCGCGCCCGAGGTTGCGATACGGTCATCCCACGCCCGAAAAGGCTGTGACAGGGACAAGAAGACATAGGGCAAAACAAAGACCAAATGCACCGCCGCCACGGACACCCATCCCTGACCTCCGCCTGCGGCAAGGGCCAGAACGCTTAGTCCCGGCAGAAACGCAACCTGCGGCACGATCAGCGGCAGATACAAGATCCAGTAGGACCGCGCGCCGGGTGCAAGGCCAAAGCGATGCTCGGCCTGCAGGCAGGCAAGGACAAGGACCAGTGCAACCGCCGTGGCAACCAGCGCGATGGCCGCCGTGACACCGGCGGACTGCGCCAGATCAGGTGCGGCCTTGGCCCAGTGGTCCAGTGTCAGGCTGCGGGGCAAGGCATCGGGAAACTGCCACAGGCCCGCCACTGACCAGACCGCAAGCCCCGCCAGTCCAAAACCCAGAACCCCCACCAGACAACCCGCGGTCACCTGTGACAGCGCGCGCGAAGGGGCATCCAGCTTAGGGCCGCGCAAGCCCGCCTCGGCGGCGCCGGTCAGCGCCCGTTTCGCCGCAATCTCGGCCAGTCGCCACAGGCCAAGGGCTGCGATCACCAGACTCAGTTGCACGATGGCCCCCGCAGCGGCCGTGGCGCGATCACGCAGTGACGGGTCCGCCATCCAGACCACGATTTGCGCGGAAAGGGTCAGGGGCCGCGTGGGGCCAAGGATCATCGCCATTTCCACGGCGGTCATTGAATAGGCCAAGACGGCATAAACCGGCAGCCGCATCTGGCGGTAAAGGCGCGGCAGAACCGCCACCAAAAACCCCACCACCCGCCCGGCCCCAAGGCTTTGCGCTACGGCAAGGCTGCGGGCGGAATCGGTCTGCGGCAGGGCGGCAAGCGCCATGAGCAACAGAAACGGCAGTTCTTTTGCCACCAGCCCCAAGGTCAATGCCAGCCCCATCGGATCATTCAGGATCAGCAGGTCTGGTGGCGATGTCCAGCCCGTGGCCCAAGGCGACAACAGCCGCGCGATCCAGCCCGAAGGCGCAATCAGAAAGGCGATCCCAAGGGCCGCTGCCGCATGCGGAACCGACAGCAGGGGCGACAACAGATGTTGCAGGCGGGCAAAACCCCGCGTGCCGTGCTGGCTGGCCACGATCAGCAGGGCGATGCCCAAAGACAGCGCCGTGGCCAGCAAACCCGTTGTCAGCGACAAGGCCGCCGACGCTGCCAACCCCTTCCACGCGAATAACTGCCGCATCCCGGCGGCAGAATCGGCAAAAGCAGGCAGCAAGGTGCCCAGCACGCCCGCCGCAACCGGGGCCGTCAACAGAAGAAGTGTCAGCCGGGGGGCCTGCCGCAGCAAGCCATCGCCTGTCACTGGGCCACTCCGTAACGTTCGATCCAATCTTGCCCGATCCGCACCATCCAGCTTGCATGGGGTTCCAGCAGGGCAGGGCCAAGATCGGCCGGGGCCAGCGTGGCCACACCCAGATCAAGGGCATCAAAACGCGCGCGGTCAGCCGGGGGCAGGGCGGCCACGTTCAGCACCGTCTGAAACCCAAGGATGCCGGGGTCTTGCGCGCGGGCCTGCACCGCGGGGTCCAGCAGCAGGTTTGCCACAACCTGTGCCCCGGCTGTATGGGCCGCGTTGAACGGGATCGCCACGAACGAGGCATTGGCAATGGTGCCACCCTCCAGCGTGAAGGTGCGCACCGTATCAGGCAAGATGCCGGCGGCGATTTCCGCACTGGCCCGGCCGGGGTTGAAGGAAAGGCCGATGTCCACCTCGGCATCGGCGAGCAATTGCCCCAAGGCGGGTTCGTTCTGCGGATAGGCCCGCCCGTCGCGCCACAGATGCGGGGTGATCTGGTCCAGATAGGCCCAGATCGGCGCCACCGTGGCGGCATAGGTGGCATCATCGACTGGCTGCTGCATCACCATCGGATCAGCCAAGGTGCCGTAAGCGACCTGCTTGAGGAAGGTGGTCCCAAGGTAATCAGGGGGTTGCGGATAGGTAAAGCGGCCCGGGTTGGTCATCACCCAGTCTTTCAGCGCGCGCAGGCTGCGGGGCGGCTGGCTGACACGGGCGCTGTCATATTCGAATACCAGTTGCGCCATGGCCCATGGGCTTTCAAAGCCTTCGGTCGGCAGGGTGAAATCGGTCGAGACCGCAGGTTTGCCAACGGTGTCGACAAGGGGCCAGTTCGGCAGCGTTTCGGCAAAGGGGCCGAACAGCAGGCCTTGTGCCTTCATCGCGGCAAAGTTTTCGCCGTTGATCCAGATCAGATCCACTGCGCCGTCGCTTGTCGTGCCCGCGTCCCGTTCGGCCAGAACCCGCGCCACGGCGTCAGAGGTGGCCGCCAGCTTGACGTGCTCCAGCGTCACGCCATGCCGCGACAGGGCCTGTTCCCCGACCCATTCGATGAAATCATTGATCTTGGGGTCACCGCCCCAAGCATGCCAATAGACGGTTTGCCCCTTGGCTTTGTCCAGAACCGCCTGCCAGTCTGATGTCTGGGCCAGAACTGGAAAGGCCGTGGCGGCAGCAAGGGCTGTGGCGGCCAGAAGAAAGTGGCGTCTGATCATCGCAAATCCCTTGTGTGGCGGCGTTGGCTTGCTATCGCGGTTGACTTCGGGATAGGCAACCATGGGCCTGTCGCGCAAGGGTGTTTCGACCGGAAAACGGGTTCGTGACGGGCTTTTGCACAGCTGCGTGAACGGGCGTAACTTCTTGGCCGGTCGAACGTATTGTTCTGAATGGGCAAGCATCGCGGTGGAGTGAACATGCTGGATTCATGGCTGCGGCCGCTGATCGACCCGCCTCTGAACCGGGTGGGCAGGCTGCTGGCTGCGCGCGGCATCACCGCAAACGGGGTCACGCTTGCCGGTTTGGCCTGCGGTCTGGTGTCGGCGGCGGTGCTGGCCTTGGGCGGGCCGTGGTGGGTCGCACTGGTGGCGCTTTTGGCGGGGCGTTTGGCCGATGGGCTGGATGGGGCCGTGGCCCGCGCCAGCCGCAAGACCGATTTTGGTGGCTACCTCGACATCTTTTGCGATTTCATCTTTTATGCCGCCATTCCCGTGGCTTTCGTGCTGCGCGATCCTGCGAATGCCATGGCCGGGGTGCTGCTGCTGGCCTCGTTTTACGTCAACGCCGCGTCTTTCCTTGGCTATGCCGTTCTGGCGGAAAAACGCGGTTTGCAGACGCGCGCGCAGGGGGAAAAGTCGCTGTATTACGCGGCGGGTTTGCTGGAAGGGACCGAAACCATCCTGTTCTTCGTGGTCTTGTGCCTGTGGCCCGCCATCTTTGTCCCGGCCGCATGGGTGTTCGCCGCGCTGTGCCTTATGACAGCTACGGCGCGGGTTGTGCTGGCGTGGCGCAGGTTCGGCTAGGTCGATTGCACGGCGTCGCGAAAACGGAAGAACCCCTGTGTAGCATGGGGCCAAAGCCCGGCGTCCCACGGCCGCATCAACCAGATCAGGCTGATTCCCTTAGGCTCCAGCGCCCTTTGCAGCCGATCAAGCATTTCAGACACCGGGCCAAGGGGCGCATAGGGCGTGACGATCTGAGATGCCCCGGTGGAAACTGCCCAATCCTTAAGCACCTCGTCCGCAGTCAACCGTTCGGCCTTAGTCGCGATCCGCTTGGCCAGACGTTGAGCCGCATCATCCACCGCGTCTTTCACAAATGCTTGCACCCGCTCTGCCACGATCAGTGGAGAGCGCGCCGCCATCGCCAACGCAAAGGCCGCGGCGATGGGCTGCGCTGTGGCGGGCAGCAACCAATCGGGTGTCAGATCCTCTTCGTGCAGCAGAACCGCAAAGGGGCGCGTGGCATCCCAATCGGCCAGTGCAGGCGGCTGTTTCGGGGCGGGGTTGGCCAGACCTTCAACCCGATGCGCTTGCCGCGCCAGACCTTGCGGGTGAAACCGACCGTCCGTGTTGGCTGCGATCGTATCGGCCGTTGCAAGATAGGTTTTGCCCGGCGTGTGCAATCCGGCCACCCATCGCCACGACAGCGTGTTGCTGGCTAGGTCACCGTCCAACAGGTGGCGCATAAAGAAATCGGCCCCCAAGGCCCATGGCAGGCCAAGCGTAAAGACCCAGATCGAGGCGAACCACATTCGGGCGTGGTTGTGCAGATAGCCCGTGGCGACCAATTCCTTCGCCCATTCGTCGAACCCTTCGATGCCGGTCGTGCCGTTACACGCCGCCTCCCACAGGGTGCGTTACCCGGACTGCGTGGCCAGACCATCCAGTCCGGACACAACGCTTTGCCGATAGTCGCGCCACAGGGCGGGGCGCAACTCCATGTAACCTTTCCAATAGCTTCGCCAAAGAACCTCATCCACAAACTTGGCAGCGGCGGCCCCATACGCCTGTCTGGCAGCAGCAATCACCTCACCTTCGGTGATCATCCGGTGGCGGATATAGGGCGACAGCAACGACACATGCGGGTGGCCCGGAAGATCGTGGTTGCGGCGCCGTGCATAGGCGATGCCGGCACGCGGCACGAATGCTGCAAGGTGCTGCAGGCCCGCGGCGCGGGTTGGGGCGAAGGAAAGCTGTTGGGATGTCATGCGACAAGGAATTAGACCCGGCCTTTTCCCGATCAAGCCTTTTTCCTGTCGGGTGAACGGAATTCAGAGGTGCCCTTGCAGCCCCCGCGGCGCACAACTAAGACTCTGGTAAGCAACGCCCGATATTCCATTCCACGAGACCCCGAGAGGCAGGCCCGAGATGCGCGATCCCGTTGAACACTACATGAACACGCTGGTGCCCATGGTTGTCGAACAGACAAGCCGGGGCGAGCGGGCCTATGACATTTTCAGCCGCATGCTGAAGGAGCGGATCATCTTCCTGTCCGGCCCCGTGCATGACGGCATGTCCAGCCTGATCTGCGCACAGCTTCTGTTCCTAGAGGCGGAGAACCCGTCCAAGGAAATCAGCATGTACATCAACAGCCCCGGTGGTGTCGTGACCAGCGGCCTGTCGATCTATGACACCATGCAATACATCAAGCCCAAGGTCAGCACGCTGGTCATCGGGCAGGCCGCATCGATGGGCTCGCTGCTGCTGACCGCTGGCGAAAAGGGCATGCGCTTTTCGCTGCCGAACAGCCGCGTCATGGTGCACCAGCCTTCGGGCGGGTATCAGGGGCAGGCGACCGACATCATGATTCATGCACGCGAAACCGAAAAGCTGAAGCGGCGCCTGAACGAAATCTACGTCAAGCATACGGGCAATGATTATGACAAAGTCGAAGCCGCGCTGGAGCGTGACAACTTCATGTCGGCCGAAGATGCCAAGGAATGGGGCCTGATCGATGAGATCGTGGCCAGCCGCGGCAAGGCGGATGACACGGCAAAGTAACCGAATTCGCCCCCGGTCACCCATAAGCCGGGGGCGATTTGACATTGTGGAGCCTCTAGGCTTGTCCTAGACTTTGCATCGAAGAAGGTTGAGGACACCGATGGCGAACAATTCCGGCGACAGCAAGAACACCCTCTATTGTTCCTTCTGCGGCAAAAGCCAGCATGAGGTTCGCAAGCTGATCGCTGGTCCGACGGTGTTCATCTGCGACGAATGCGTCGAACTCTGTATGGACATCATCCGTGAAGAGACAAAGACAACCGGGCTGAAATCATCCGACGGTGTGCCGACGCCGCGCGATATCTGCAAGGCGCTGGATCATTATGTTACCGGTCAGGAGCATGCCAAGCGCGTGCTGTCGGTGGCAGTGCACAACCACTACAAGCGGCTGAACCATTCGTCCAAGACAGATATCGAACTGTCGAAGTCGAACATCCTGCTGATCGGACCCACCGGCTGCGGCAAGACACTTCTGGCCCAGACGCTGGCACGAATTCTGGATGTGCCCTTCACCATGGCCGATGCCACCACGCTGACCGAAGCCGGTTATGTGGGCGAGGATGTGGAAAACATCATCCTGAAACTGCTTCAGGCCAGCGAATACAACGTCGAACGCGCACAGCGCGGGATCGTCTATATCGACGAGGTCGACAAGATCACCCGCAAGTCCGACAACCCAAGCATCACGCGCGATGTTTCGGGCGAAGGCGTGCAGCAGGCACTCTTGAAGATCATGGAAGGCACCGTGGCATCGGTGCCGCCGCAGGGCGGGCGCAAGCATCCGCAGCAGGAATTCCTGCAGGTGGACACGACGAACATCCTGTTCATCTGTGGTGGGGCCTTTGCGGGTCTGGAAAAGATCATTGCGCAGCGCGGCAAAGGGTCGGGCATCGGCTTTGGTGCCGATGTGAAAGGCCCCGAAGAACGCGGCGCAGGGGAGTTGTTCAAGGAACTGGAGCCCGAGGATCTGCTGAAGTTCGGGTTGATCCCGGAATTCGTGGGCCGTCTGCCAGTGCTGGCCACCCTGACCGATCTGGATGAGGCAGCGCTGGTCACCATCCTGACCGAACCGAAGAATGCGCTGGTCAAGCAATATCAGCGCCTGTTCGAGATCGAAGGCGTCAAGCTGACCTTTACCGGGGATGCGCTGATTGCCATCGCAAAGCGCGCCATCAAGCGCAAGACCGGGGCGCGCGGCCTGCGGTCGATCATGGAAGACATCCTGCTGAACACCATGTTCGAACTGCCGGGCATGGAGGGCGTGCAAGAGGTTGTCGTCAAGGAAGAGGCGGTGAATGCCGGGGCGCAACCGCTTTTGGTCCACCATGATGTGAAAAAGAAAGTGCCAGCGTCGGCCGGATAAGCCGATGGCAAAGAGCAAGGTCAGGGGGGTGGGTCATGGACCCGCCCCTTTTTGCATGTTTGGCGCAGGGTCTGGTTTGCTTGTCGATGGTGCAGTTGCAGCGTAAGAGGGTCTGCAAGATGCAGGAGCGAATCTTGTGAGTGATCTTCCGACGACCGAGGAAACCGCTGCAGAGCAATCGCACGGAGGCCACGGCAACCTGCGTACCTTGGTTCTGGGGGCCATTGGTGTGGTCTATGGCGATATCGGGACCAGCCCCCTGTATGCAATGCGGGAATCGCTGCACGCCGCATCGCATGACGGGCTGACCCGCGATGATGTGCTGGGGGTGATTTCCCTGCTGATCTGGACCCTTATCCTGATCGTGTCGGTCAAATACGTTCTTCTGGTGATGCGGGCAGACAACCGGGGCGAAGGCGGCACGCTGTCGCTGGTCGCCCTGGTGCAAGGGGCCATGGGGCGGCGTCCGGGGTGGCTTTTGGCCTTGGGCATGGTTGGCATTTCGCTGTTCTTCGGCGATGCCGTGATTACGCCCGCGATGTCGGTTCTGTCGGCGGTCGAGGGGATGTCGCTGGTGACTCCGACCTTTGCGCCCTATGTGGTGCCGATGACACTGGCCATTATTGCCGGGCTGTTTTTGGTGCAGCGGCATGGCACGGCGGCGGTCTCGGTGGCGTTTGGACCCATTATGGTGGTGTGGTTTCTGGTCATGGCGTGGCTGGGTCTGAGCCATATCGGCGATGACTGGTCGATCCTTGGGGCACTGGTCCCAACACATGCGGCGTCTTTCCTGATCCACAATGGCTGGGCGTCATTCATCGTGATGGGGTCGGTGTTTCTGGCTGTGACGGGGGGCGAGGCGCTATATGCCGACATGGGCCATTTCGGGCGCACACCCATTCGCATTGCCTGGGCCATTCTGGTGTTTCCGGCGCTGACGTTGTCCTATCTGGGGCAGGGCGCCTTGGTGTTGGCCCACCCCGAGCGGGCAGAGAACCCGTTCTTTCTGATGGCGCCGGACTGGTTCTTGCTGCCGCTGGTGATCCTTGCCACCGCCGCCACCGTGATTGCCAGCCAAGCCGTGATTTCAGGCGCGTTTTCCATGATGAAGCAGGCGGTTCGCATGGGCCTGCTGCCGCGCCTTGAAATCTTGCACACATCCGAAACGCAGGAAGGGCAGATCTATCTGCCCAAGGTCAACACGATCCTGTTCCTTGGCGTCGTGATCCTTGTCCTGATCTTTGGCTCTTCGGCCAATCTGGCCTCGGCCTATGGGATTGCTGTGACCGGCGATATGGTCATCACCTCGATCCTTGCCTTTGTGCTGTTCTGGCGGGCGTGGAAGTGGAAACTGTGGCAGGCGATTGCCGTGATGGCCCCACTTTTGCTGATCGAATTGTTCTTCTTTGCGGCCAATGCCACCAAGTTCTTCCATGGCGGCTATGTGCCCATGGTGATGGCGGCGGTGATGGTGCTCTTGATGTGGACATGGGTGCGCGGCACCCGCCACGTGATCCAGCAATCGCGCAAGGGGGCGGTGTCGATCGAGAAACTGGCCGCCATGCTGGCCAAGTCCGAGCGTCTGAAGAATGTGTCGGGCACGGCGGTGTTCCTGACGTCCGATCCCGAGTCGGCCCCGGCGGCGCTGACCCACAACATCAAGCACAATCAGGTGCTGCATGCCCAAAACCTGATCGTGACGGTGTCGATGGACACGCGGCCCTATGTTGCGGCGGCGGACCGGGTGACGATCACGCCGCTGACCGACCGCTTCACCAAGGTGGACATGGCCTTTGGCTATATGGAAGAACCCAATGTGCCCAAGGCCTTGGCCCTTGCCCGCCGTAAGGGGTTGAAATTCGACATCATGAGCACGTCGTTCTTTTTGAACCGCCGATCGTTCCGTTCACACCCGCGCGAAGGACTGCCCGCGTGGCAGGAACGTCTGTTCATCAGCATGTCCAAATCCTCGGCCGATGCGACCAACTTTTACGGATTGCCGACCGACCGGGTGGTGGAAATCGGCCAACAGCTTCTGATCTGACCGGGGCGCGCCGGGGCAGGGCTTGCCGTG
This sequence comes from Rhodobacter sp., assembly GCA_027484145.1. Classification (GTDB taxonomy): domain Bacteria; phylum Pseudomonadota; class Alphaproteobacteria; order Rhodobacterales; family Rhodobacteraceae; genus Pseudotabrizicola. The sequence goes on along the minus strand of JAIXUH010000002.1, from coordinate 761,342 downwards.
GCGCGGTCTTTAAGCCATAGAGAACCAAACCGAAGGAGTGCCTGATGTCCTTTCTTTTGCGCCTTGTGACGTGGTGGAACAGCCAGACTCTTGGCACCCAGATCTTTACCGCGCGCAATGGCACCAAGGTGGGCGAGGATGATCAGGGCAACATCTATTACCAGACCCGCGATGCCAAACGCCGCTGGGTCATCTACAACGGCGAATCCGAGGCCAGCCGCGTGTCACCCGACTGGCATGGCTGGCTGCATTTCACATGGAATGACCCGCCGACCAAGACCCCGCTCAAGCACAAGGCCTGGGAAAAGCCGCATCAGGAAAACCTGACCGGCACCGATGCCGCCTATGCCCCGGCAGGATCGTTGCGCCGCGCGGCCCCCGTGGCACGCACGGATTATGAGGCGTGGCGTCCCGAATAACGGGGCCGGGCCAGAAACGGGACACCACCACCGATGGCAAGCGAACGCAGCGAAATTCTGGCCGGGGGCATTGTTCTGGCGGTCGCCTTGGGCTTTCTGGTCTATGCGGGCAATGCGTCAGGCTTTGGCTCTGATGCAGGAAGCTATCCGCTGAAGGCCAGCTTTCGCGGGGTTGATGGCATTACCGTCGGCTCTGACGTGCGTCTGGCGGGGCTGAAGGTCGGCACCATCACCGCGCTTTCGCTGAACCCGCAGACCTTTTTCGCCGATGCCACGATCATGTTGCGCAATGACATTGTCCTGCCGGATGACAGCGCGATCCTGATTTCATCCGAAGGCCTGCTGGGTGGCAATTTCGTCGAGATTCAGCCGGGCGGGTCGCCCGACAATCTGGGTCCGGGCGACGAGATCGAAGATACCCAAGGGTCGGTCAGTCTGGTGTCACTTCTGATGAAGTTTGTCGGTGGCAAATCCGATACCGCAGGTGCCACCGAATGAAGCGGCTTGTCGTATTGGCCGCCTTGGCCCTGCCCGTGGTGGCGCAGGCGCAAGAGATGGAAGCAGCACCCGGCGGCACCTTGCGCTTTCTGGACAAGATCACGGGCAAGGTGGCCGATCTGCCGCTGTCGCGCGGGCAGTCGATGAAAGAGGGTCATCTGACCATCCAACTGGATGAATGCCGGTTCCCAAAGGCCAACCCTGCAGCAGATGCACAGGCGCACGTGACGGTGCTGGATGATCGCAATACCGAGCCTGTGTTTGCCGGCTGGATGATGGCGTCATCGCCCGCGCTGTCGGCGATGGATCACCCGCGCTATGATGTCTGGGTGTTGTCGTGCGACTCGGGCTTTGTGGCGCCCGAAGCCACCGATCCGGTCGAAGAAGAGACAGATACCCCGGAAGAAGTGATCAACGAAGGGTAAGGCGCATAACCGGCCGGCGCAAAGCGGGCCTTGCGGCCAAGGGCATCGCGCAGGCGCTGGTGATAATCGCCGCGACGGATTTCGACCGCGCCAAGGCTGGCAAGATGCGGGGTCAGGAATTGCGTGTCAAACAGCGTAAACCCCCCCGCCCGCAGGCGATGCACCAGCCAGGCGAGGGCGATCTTCGAGGCATCCTTGCGGCGCGAAAACATCGACTCGCCAAAGAACGCGCTGCCCAGAACCACGCCATAAACCCCGCCGATCAGGCCAGAGTCGTCGCGCACTTCAACGCTATGGGCAAAGCCTGCGCGGTGCAGCGTTTCGTACAGCGCAAAGATTTCAGCGTTGATCCATGTCTCTTCCCGGTCGGCACAGCCCTGCACGACGCCGCCAAAATCGCTGTCCACCGTCACGCGGTAATCATCTTTCAGCAGCGCCCGCCGCAGTGAGCGTGAGATGTGAAAGCTGTCGAGTGGAAAAATGCCACGGCGGCGGGGATCCACCCAATGAATGACCGGGTCCTCGCGCGATTCGGCCATGGGGAAAATTCCCATCGCATAGGCCCGCAGCAGGATTTCGGGGGTGATCGTCGTCGGGAAGGGTTGTGTCGTCATGGCCCCCCCTTTTACGCAGCCACGCCACCTTGTGCCAGTGCCCCGCGCAGGGCGATCTCTACCTGTGATGCCGCAGGTGAAAGCGGGGTCGTGGTCACCAGATAGACCGGAATGGCACCAAGGGGCGGAAAGCCGGGGGCTGACGCAAATTCGACCAGATCATCGGGTGCGGTTCCTGCCGCAACGGATGTGACGCAGACGCCAGCACGCACAGCAGCAAAGATGCCTGCGTGGCTGTTGCTTTGCACCGACACCCGCCACGGCACTTGGGCTGCGTCCAGCGCGCGGATCATGGCGCGGCGGAACACACAGCCTTCGGCATAGGCGGCCAGATCAGCGTTCGTTGCGGCACTCCCCGCGCGGCGCACCCAGTGCAGTGGAACCTCGATCGCGGCCCTTGCCTGTGCCGGGCGGGCGGCCAGCGTGACCAGCGCCATGTCGACCTCGGCCCGCTGGACCGCCGCCATCAGATTGGCCGACAGATCGCAAACCACCTCAAGCTCGATCCGGGCCAGATCCGGGCAAAGTTGGTGCAGCACCTGACCCAGCCACCCAAGTGCATAGTCGTCGGGCATGCCGATCCGCACCTTTTGATGATCTGCCCCTGTGCGCGTCAGTGACATCATCTCGTCATAGGCCGACAGCACCCCAAGCGCCTTGGCATAAAGTTCGGCCCCGCGCGGTGTGGGCAAGAGGCCCTGCGGGCGGCGCAGGAACAGCGGGGCGCCGATCTCGGTCTCGATCATTTTCAGGCGCATCGACATGGCCGCCTGCGTGCAGGCCATGCGGTCTGCGGCGCGGCTGATGCTGCCAGCCTCGTGAATGGCAACGAAGGACCGCAGCAACCTCAGTTCGATGTCCATGCCATAACCCCGGCTGATGCACCCTTCAGGGGCTTTTGTTTGCCAAGGCTACACCCCCCGGCGCAGGCTTCCAACAGGCTCAACAGGGGTATGCAGAATGCGGGTTGGTTTCATCGGACTGGGCACCATGGGTAAAAACGCGGCGGCCAATCTGCGCCGCAAGGGGTTTGCGCTGGTGGTTCATGACATCCGCCCTGAGGCGATGGGGCCGTTATTGGAGATGGGAGCGACCGCTGCCACCAGCCCGGCTGAGGTGATGGCACAGGCAGATGTGACGGTCACCATGGTCTTTGGCCCCGCTGAAATTGCGCAGGTCCTGCGCGGGCCGGGTGGCTTTCTGTCGGGCGATTGCACCGGCAAGACGTGGATTGACATGACCACCTCCAGCCCGTTCCTGATGCGCGACCTTGCGGCAGCCTTTGCGGCAGCGGGCGGGGGTGCGGTCGATGCCCCCGTGACAGGTTCGGTTGATGCGGCCATTCGGGGTGACATGCCGATGTTCGTGGGCGGTGATGATGCCGTGATCGAAAATGTCCGCCCGGTGATCGAGGCGATGGGCGTTCTGCGCAAGGTGGGGGCATATGGCAACGGCTATGTCGCAAAGCTGGTCAACAACCAGCTGTGGAAGATCCACGCCGCCGCCATTGGCGAAGCGATGGTGACGGCCAAGTTGGCGGGCCTTGATCCGGCCGTGTGGTGGGAGGTGATGAAGGGCGGTGCGGCCGATAGCTTCGTGTTGTCACACGATGTGCCAAGCATCTTTGCCGGGCACTATGACCCGTCCTTTCCCATTGCGCTGTGCCTGAAGGATCTGAGCCTGATCAAGGAGTTGATGGACAAGGTTGGCACCACCGATACCCTGACTGCCGCCACGCACGAGAGGTTCCGCGAGGCGGGCCGCCGCTATGGCATGGGGGCCGGAGAGATGACCGTGTGCAAGGTGATCGAGGATGATGCAGGTATTGACCTGCGCGTGGCGGGCGATTGGGTCAAGCCGTGGGAGGTCGCGCCGCCGCACTGAAAAGGGCGCCCGAAGGCGCCCCCGAAACAAACCCTATCAGGCCTGACCAAATTTGGCCGCCAGCCATTTTTCCAGCCAGTGGATGTTATAGTCCCCCGACAGCACATCCGGTTCGGCCAGCAGCGCGTGGAACAGTGGCACCGTGGTATCGACACCGTCCACGATCAACTCGCCAAGCGCGCGGCGCAGACGGGCCAAGGCTTCGGGCCGGTCGCGGCCATGCACGATCAGCTTGCCGATCAGGCTGTCGTAATAGGGCGGGATCGAATAGCCCGAATAGAGCGCCGAATCCATCCGCACGCCAAAGCCACCGGGTGCATGGAACATCTTCACCTTGCCGGGGCAGGGTGAAAAGTTCGGCAGCCGTTCGGCATTGATCCGCACCTCGATCGCATGGCCGTTGATGACCAGATCATCCTGCCCGAATGACATCTCCATGCCCGCCGCAACACGGATCTGTTCGCGCACCAGATCGACGCCAAAGATATACTCGGTGACGGGGTGTTCGACCTGAAGGCGCGTGTTCATCTCGATGAAGTAGAACTCGCCGTCCTCATACAGGAACTCGATGGTGCCCGCGCCAATGTAGTTGATCTTGGCCACGGCATCCGCACAGACTTTGCCGATGCGGGCGCGCATTTCCGGGGTAATGGCGGGGCCGGGGGCTTCCTCGAACACCTTCTGGTGGCGGCGCTGTAGGCTGCAATCACGCTCGCCCAGGTGCACAGCCTTGCCCTTGCCGTCGCCAAACACCTGAATTTCGATGTGGCGGGGGCGTTGCAGGTATTTCTCGATATAGACTTCGTCGTTGCCAAACGCGGCCTTCGCCTCGCTGCGCGCGGTGCGGAAGGCCACTTCCAGCTCTTCAGGGGTCTTGGCGACCTTCATCCCGCGCCCGCCGCCGCCTGCGGTGGCCTTGATGATGACCGGAAAGCCGATGGATTGCGCCACGCCAATGGCGGTTTCAAAATCGGGCACGCCACCGTCAGACCCCGGCACGACCGGAATCCCCAGTTCCTTGGCGGTTTCCTTGGCGGTGATCTTGTCGCCCATGATGCGGATGTGCTGGGCGTTGGGGCCAATGAACGTCAGCCCATGATCTTGCAGCGCCTGCGCGAAACTGGCGTTTTCCGACAGGAACCCATAGCCGGGGTGAACCGCCTGCGCGCCGGTGATTTCGCAGGCCGAGATAATGGCTGCCTTGTTCAGATAGCTTTCGGACGAGGGCGCAGGCCCGATGCAGACCGATTCATCAGCCATGCGGACATGCATCGCGTCGGCATCGGCCGTGGAATGCACGGCGACCGATTTGATCCCCATCTCTTGGCAGGCGCGGATCACACGCAGCGCAATCTCACCCCGGTTGGCGATCAGGATTTTCTCGAACATGCGCGCTTACTCGATGATCATCAGGGGCGCGCCAAATTCGACAGGCGTGCCGTCTTCGACAAGAATGCGTTTGACCGTGCCGGCACGCGGGGCCGGGATGTGGTTCATGGTTTTCATGGCTTCGATGATCAGCACGGTTTGGCCTTCGGCCACAGTCGCGCCGATGGTGATGAAGGGCGTCGCCCCCGGTTCGGCTGCCAGATAGCAGGTGCCGACCATGGGCGACGTCACGGCGCCGGGGTGCTGGGCCGGGTCATCATTCACCGCCGCAGGGGCTGCTGGGGCCGCAACAGCCGCCGGGGCTGCCGCGTAAACCGGGGCGGGGGCCGCCATCGTGGTGGTCACGATGTTGGATTGTTTGACCACGCGCACCTCAAGACTGTCGTCTTCGCCATATTCGCGTTTGACCGACAACTCGGTCAGGTCGTTCTTGTTCAGCAGTTCCGCAAGGGCCGAGATAAAGGCTACGTCTGCGTCAGGGGAATGTTTGCTCATGCGGTCCTCTGTTGGCTGTTCTTCGCCAGTTGGTGGCCGTCTTGGCCGGGGTCAAGGTTTGTCACTGCGCCCCGGCCGGGGCTGTGCGCTTATAGCCTGCGCGCGTGGGGGTGAAAAGCGCCCATTCGACTGCGGAAGAATTGTGCACCGCCTGTGTCATGCAGGGGTTTTTTGGCCAGAGATAAAATTTACCATTTGATAAAAAAATTATCCTGTGCCAGCTTTTTCGAAAGACAATAACAGGGAGGGTGTCCAGCCCATGACCAACAGCCCGCTGACGCCGGGGATCGTGCCCGCGCGCTTGCCAGCCGACAACATCGCTGCAAACTTTGCCGACCACGCCGCTGCGTTGGACCCGCATGAGGCCCGCGTTGCCGCGGACAGGTGCTATTTCTGCCATGATGCGCCCTGCATCACGGCGTGCCCGACGAGCATCGACATTCCGCTGTTCATTCGCCAGATCGCCACGGGCACGCCCGACGCGGCGGCGAAAACCATCTGGCAGGCCAATATCTTGGGTGGCATGTGCGCCCGTGTCTGCCCCACCGAAACCCTGTGCGAAGAGGCCTGCGTGCGCGAGGCCGCCGAGGGCAAGCCGGTAGAGATCGGGCAGTTGCAGCGCTTTGCCACCGATACGGCCATGGCCAAGGGTCAGCACCCGTTCTCCCGCGCGCCAAGCACTGGCAAAAAGGTCGCTGTCGTTGGGGCAGGGCCCGCGGGTCTGGCCTGCGCGCATCGCCTGGCGATGCACGGGCATGATGTCGTGGTCTTTGAGCGCCGCCCAAAGGCCGGGGGGCTGAACGAATACGGCATCGCCAGCTACAAGGCGACCGAGAACTTTGCGCAGCGTGAGGTTGACTGGCTGCTGCAGATCGGCGGGATCGAGATTCGCACCGGTGTCAGCCTTGGCCGCGACATCTCGGTCGACGGGTTGCGGGCTGATTATGACGCCGTGTTTCTGGGCATTGGTCTGGGCGGCGTGAATGCCCTGCGCGCCCCGGGTGAAGACAAGGCCGGCGTGCAAGATGCGGTCGACTTTATCTCGGTGCTGCGTCAGACGGCGGATCTGACCACCTTGCCAGTGGGCCGCAACGTGGTGGTGATCGGCGGCGGCATGACGGCGGTCGACGCCGCTGTGCAATCCAAGCTGTTGGGGGCCGAGAACGTGACGATCGTTTACCGTCGCGAGCAAGAGAAGATGTCCGCCTCGGGTTATGAGCAGGACCACGCCACCAATGCGGGCGTTCGTATCATCTGCAATGCGGCACCCCTGGCGGTCCATGGCAACGGTTCCGTGCGCGAGGTCGAGTTTGCCTATACGATCGACACGCCCGAGGGCCTGAAACAGACGGGCGAGACATTCCGCCTGAAAGCCGATCAGGTGTTCAAAGCCATCGGCCAGACCCTGACACTGGCTGAGACTGGGCTGGTGGTGGAGCAGGGCAAGATCGCTGCTGCCCCGGCGGGTGTCTGGGTGGGGGGCGATTGTGCAACGGGCGGTGAAGACCTGACCGTCACTGCCGTTGCACAAGGAAGAGACGCTGCCGAGGCGATCCACGCCAGCTTGATGGCAAAGGGCTGACCATGGCTTGCGCGCCTGACATGGGGGCGATAGTCAAACCGGGCAACAACTCAAGGGATGCCCATGGACGCGGCCATCGCATCGATCATCGACTTTATCGCGGCCAACCGGGGATGGGCGTTCTGGATTGCGCTTCTGTTCGCCTTTGGCGAGAACATGGCGCTGATCTCGATCATCATCCCGTCCACGGCCATTCTGGTCGGGGTGGGCGCATTGGTTGCCACCGGCAGCATCGACTTTCTGCCGCTGTTTCTGGGGGCGTCCTTGGGCGCTGTGCTGGGGTCGACGTTTTCGTGGTGGCTTGGCCTGCGCTATGGCGAGGCGATCCTGAAGCTTTGGCCTCTGCGCAACCACCCCGATCTGATGCAGCGCGGAACCGAGGCCTTTGCCAAATGGGGGCCCGCCGCCATCATCATCGGTCACTTCTTCGGACCGCTTCGCCCAGTTGTGTTTCTGATGTGCGGGATGGCGCGGATGCCGTTCTTGCAGTTCCAACTCTACAATGTCGCGGGATCACTGGGCTGGGCCTATGTGGTGCCAAAGTTCGGCGAGGTCGGCGGCCTGCTGATCGGCTGGCTTTGGGGCCTGTTCGGCGCCTGACCTTTATTCATCGTTCTGACGCGGGTGCCGGGGCCTTTGGGGCCACCCGTTCCGCATGTCCAAAGGGATCATCATCATGGCTGACCTGACCTCAAACTTCATCGGCATCAAATCCCCCAACCCGTTCTGGCTGGCCTCGGCCCCGCCCACCGACAAGAAATACAACGTCGAGCGCGCGTTCGAGGCGGGCTGGGGCGGCGTGGTGTGGAAAACCCTCGGTTCCGAAGGGCCGCCCATCGTGAACGTCAATGGCCCGCGTTATGGCGCGATCTGGGGCGCTGATCGCCGCCTGTTGGGGCTGAACAACATCGAGTTGATCACTGACCGCCCGCTGGAGGTGAACCTGCGCGAGATCAAGGAGGTCAAGCGCAAGTGGCGCGACCGGGCGATGATCATCAGCCTGATGGTGCCCTGTGACGAGGAAAGCTGGAAAGCCATCCTTGGCCAGATCGAAGATACCGAGGCCGACGGGGTGGAACTGAACTTCGGCTGCCCGCACGGCATGGCCGAGCGCGGTATGGGATCTGCCGTGGGGCAGGTGCCGGAATACATCGAGATGGTCACCCGCTGGGTCAAGCAATACAGCCGCATGCCCTGCATCGTGAAGCTGACGCCAAACGTCACCTCGATCCTGCCGCCAGCACAGGCGGCGCATCGGGGCGGGGCGGATGCGGTCAGCCTGATCAACACGGTCAAGTCGATCACGAATGTGGATCTTGACCACTTCTCACCCTTCCCGATGATCGATGGCAAGGGCAGCCACGGCGGCTATTGCGGCCCGGCGGTGAAACCCATCGCGCTGAATATGGTAGCCGAGATTGCCCGCCACCATGAAACGCGCGGCCTGCCGATTTCAGGCATTGGTGGTGTGACCACATGGCGTGACGCGGCGGAATTCATGGCGCTTGGTGCAGGCAACGTGCAGGTCTGCACGGCAGCAATGACCTATGGCTTCAAGATCGTGCAGGAAATGATTTCCGGCCTGTCGCAGTATCTGGATGAAAAGGACATGGCGCTGTCCGATCTGATTGGCCGCGCGGTGCCGAACTTTGTCGAATGGCAGGACCTGAACCTGAACTATGTCACCAAGGCGCGGATTGATCCGGATGCCTGCATCAAATGCGGGCGCTGCTATGCGGCCTGCGAAGACACCAGCCATCAGGCCATCGCCATGAAGCCCGGCCGCGTGTTCGAAGTGCTGGATGACGAATGCGTGGCCTGCAACCTGTGCGTCAACGTCTGCCCGGTGGAAAACTGCATCACCATGGTGGAACTGCCCAAGGGCACCGTAGACCCGCGCACCAAGACGCCCGTCGGCGACTATGCCAACTGGACGCAGCACCCCAACAATCCCGGCGCGCACGCGGCAGAATAAGCCAGCCTTCGCCATTGTCGAAAACAAGGGGCCCTCCCGGGGCCCCTTTGTCGTGGCTCGGGTCTTTCGGTCTGGTCAACACACCATCTTTGAAATGCGCACAAACGAGGGATGGTAACCGCAGGAAATCGCCTTTAGGTTGTAGTCGATGCGTGCCTTGCAATGAGGTCAATGCGGCGTAGCGCAGAATGAAGGGAGGAGGGGATGGCCGACAGCGTCAACCTCGTTTTCGGCCGGAATCTGCGAAAGCTGTGCGAAGGGCGTGGCACCATTACCGATGCCGCAAAGGCGCTGGACATCGGACGAATCCAGATGACACGGATGCTGAAGGGCGAGTCCTTTCCAAAGCCCCACCAGTTGCAGCGGATCTGCCAGTATTTTGCGGTGGACGCGCGCATTCTGACCGAAGCATTGCACGTTCTGCGCGCGCCAATGCCGCTGGTGCAGGGCCCTGCCGCCCCATCCTTGGCCGATCTGTCCGGCTTGGGGCTGGACCCGTATCTTGCCGCGCCCAATCCTTTGCCGGACGGGGTGCATATGCTTTACCGCCCTGCCTTTACCCTGCCGGGCAAGTTCGTCGCCATGCCTTTGCTTGTGCAGCGCAAGGCTGGCAAGGTGCTGGTGAAAAGCCATGATGCCCCACCCGAAGGGACGGCGCGTGTCGATGCCGACAGCCTGCGTGACCGCAGTTTCCGTGGCATCGCCATGACAACGCCCGATGGCGTGGTGGTGCAGATCTTTGGCACTGGCCGCTATCCGTTTCTGGCGACCGCGCATTTCGTGTCACACAGCTATGTCACCGCTACGGGCGCCTTTCGCGGAACATATGAGATATTCCGCCCGTCGCAGCCGGACGAAGCGCGCCGGGTGCCGGTGGTGCTGTCAATCTTGCGCCAACGTACAGCCGAAGTGCTGCGCGCCGCGCGCCAATCGGGGATTTGCTCTGTGGACGCAATTCCGGAACGGTTTCGCCCCTATCTTGTGGCGCCGTTGGCACCCTGACGCTGATGTTGCAGGTTGTGCAGATGACGCGCAAGTTCAGCGGGTGCCGTGGTCTTGCACAGGTATTCATCCATTCCTGCCGCACGGGCCGCAGCGCGGTTGTCGTCGGTCACGTTCGCGGTCAGGCCAATGATCAGCGGCTGCGCGACCGACTCCATTTTTCGGATGCGCTGCGCGGTTTCTGGGCCGTCCATGTCATCCATGTGCTGGTCCAGCAAGACAACGTCAAAACGTTCGCGTGCGATGATCTGCAGCGCTTCGCTGCCTGAACAGGCGGTGCGCACGCGATAGCCCTGCCGTGTCAGCAGCGCCGAGAACAGGTCGCGCATCAGGGCGCCGTCATCGACCACCAGAATGTTGTCTTGCCCGGCCCGCGGCGGCCCTGCGGGAATGTTGGCCGGCCAGACGCGGTGGGGGGCAGGATAATCTGCAATGGCCTCGGCGCTGCGCAGGCTGCGCGGCAGGTTGACACAGAACTGGCTGCCCACCCCCGGCGTGCTGGAGACGGTGATTTCGCCGCCCATGGCGCGGGCCATGCTGCGGCTAATGGCAAGGCCCAGCCCGGTGCCGCCGTTCTGCCGCTCAACCTGCCGCCCGCATTGGTGGAACGGCTGGAACAGGCCGCTGACCTGATCCGGGGTCATGCCGGTGCCGCTGTCCTCGACCGCAAAGCAGATCATGCCGCTGAGCAGGTCTGGCCTTGCGCGCAAGGTCACCACGCCGCGTTCGGTGAACTTGACCGCATTGCTGAGCAGGTTGATCAGCACTTGCCGCAGCTTTTGCGGATCGCCCACAAATTCGGCCGGGAAATCCGGCGCAACCTCAAGTGCCACTGGCACCGTCTTGGCGCGCGACATGGTCGAGACAACGCTGATGCAGTCTTGCAGCAAGCGCATCGAATCCACCCGCACCTGCCGGACTTCCATCTTGCCGGACTCGGCCTTGGACAGGGTCAGAATGTCATTGACCAGATCCAGCAGATACCGCCCGGCGATGTCGATCTTGCGGGCGCAATCCGCGCGGGTTTCAGCATCATCGACGATCATCTGATGCTGGTTGAAGCCCAGGATGGCAATCAGCGGCGTGCGAAGGTCATGCACCAGCATGCCAAGGTCGGGCAGCGACAGGTTCGTGTCAGGCGCAACGGCCCCACTCTCGACCCGGTCCGGTTCCGCCCTGCCGCTTACCAAGCGGGCCACGTCATTCCCGAGCATATCGCCCGCACTCCTTCGTCTTGGTCATGCACGGTTTGCCATGCATGCTGTCTTTGGGTTCGCCTGTCCTATGCAAAGGGTGGGCCAAATCTTCGCAACCGGATAAGAGCCACGCCTTTCATTTGGTTTTATGTGGAATTTGGCATTCGATCTATCCACAAAGTTGTATCATGTATACAATCATTCGTATGGGTAGAATACGGAATTGATACAGACCGTTGATCGCACAGCGCCAATCTTTGGGTCACGCGCGGATTATGGTGATGAACTGAAATCTTCTGAAATGAATTGTTGGCGCACAACGCGCAAAAGCTGCCCGTTCAGTTTCGACAACCGATTGCGAATATGCATCGCAGCATAAACTGGTTGGCGTATGCGCGGCGCATCCTTGACGCGGTAAAAGGTGCCGCTGGTTTCAAGCGCACTGGCCTGCGCCTCGATCACATACCCCGATCCGCCCAAAGCCAGCAGCAAGGCCCCGACCGCACTGCTTTGCCCCACAGACAGCGGCGCGGCCGAAAGATCCGGCAGCAATTGGCGATGCGCGGCCTCGAACGCGGGTGAAAAATTGGCCATGACATAACGTTCCACATCCAGCCCGGACAGATGGTCAGTATGCGATGACACCAGCCGATAGGTCAGTTCCCCGACCGAGGTGAAGAACACATCCGGATGCGGCTTTGGCGTGAACATCACGGCAAAATCCAAAAGACCCGAGACAAGGTCAGCGCACATCTGGGTGGAATAGTCCGGTTCGATATAAAAGGCCGTCTGTGGCAGGGCGCGGCGGAATTGGGCGGTCAACTCGCCCAGATGCAGCGCCGCAAGGTCGTTCTGAATGCCAAGCCGCACGGTCAGCGCAGCGGTGCCCTGTTCGGCCACAGCGCGGCGGGCCTGTGTCCAGTCCTGCCGGATCAGGCGGGCATGGGGTTCGAACTTCAACCCTTCGGTCGAAAGCTCGGTTCCCGCCCGCGAGCGGATGAATAGGCGCGCGCCGACCGCCTCTTCCAGCGCAACCACGCGGGCCGACACCGTTGATTGCGTGACCCGCATCCGTTCGGCCGTGCGGTTGAAACTGCGGCTTTCGATCAGGTCCAGAAACGTGTCGATCAGTTCGATCTGCATGGCACCCTGCTAATCGCTTTTTCCGATCAATAGCCCGTATCATGCCGAATTGTAAGCGGGGGGCCGCAGGCGGATACTGCGCCCGACGTAAGAAGGAGAATGCGCTATGGCTGACATGCCGACATCGGCCCGTGTGGTCATCATCGGCGGGGGTGCCGTCGGCGCATCCAGCCTGTATCATCTGGCAAAAGCTGGATGGACAGACTGCGTTCTGCTGGAAAAGAACGAGTTGACGGCGGGCAGCACATGGCATGCGGCGGGCAATGTGCCCACGTTTTCGGCAAGCTGGTCGATCATGAACATGCAGCGCTATTCGGCGGGCCTCTATCGTGGTCTGGGGGCCGAGGTCGACTATCCGATGAATTACCATGTCACCGGCTCGGTCCGTCTGGGGCATGGCGCCGAACGCCTGCTGGAGTTCAAGAAGGTTGTTGGCATGGGCCGCTATCAGGGGATGGACCTTGATATTCTGAGCCCGGATGAGATTACCAGCCGGTATCCGTTCCTTGAAACCCATGATCTGAGCGGCGCACTTTACGACCCCTATGATGGGGACATTGATCCGGCCCAACTGACGCAGGCGCTTGCCAAGGGCGCGCGCAACATGGGCGCGCATATCGAGCGGTTCTGCCCGGTGACGGCGGCGCGCTGGACCGGCACCGAATGGGTGCTGACGACGCCCAAGGGCGAGATCCGCTGCGAATACGTGGTCAATGCGGGCGGCTACTACGCAGCCGAAGTGGGCCGAATGTTTGGCCGCCGGGTGCCGATGATGGTGATGAGCCATCAGTATCTGTTGTTCGATACCATTCCCGAACTCGCGCAATGGACCGAGTCTGTGGGCCACAAGCTGCCGCTGTTGCGTGATGTGGACTCAAGCTATTACCTGCGGCAGGAAAAGATGGGCTTCAACCTTGGCCCCTATGAAAACCCTTGTCGCGCGCATTGGGCTACGCCTGATGATCCCATGCCCGAGGATTTCAGCTTTCAGTTGTTCCCCGATGATCTGGACCGTCTGGAATGGCATATCAATGATGCCATGGCGCGGGTGCCCCTGCTGGCCAAGGCCAATCTGCAAAAGGTGATCAACGGGCCCATCCCCTATACACCGGATGGCAACCCGCTGATCGGGCCGATGCCGGGGGTGCCCAATGCGTTCGAGGCCTGCGTCTTTACTTTTGGCATCTGTCAGGCCGGTGGCGCAGGCAAGGTGCTGGCGGAATGGGTGACCGAAGGGGCCACCGAATGGGACATGTGGTCGTGCGACCCGCGCCGCTTTACCGGGTTCGAGGATCACGATTACTGCGTGGCCAAGGGCAAGGAAGTGTACGGCCACGAATATGCCATCCATTTCCCGCACCACACCTGGCCTGAGGGCCGGATGAAAAAGCTGTCGGCGGTGCATGACAGAACGGCGGCTATGGGGGCGCAGTTCGGGCCCTATAACGGCTGGGAGCGGGCGCTGTGGTATGCGCGGCCCGGTGACGACACCGCCGAGGCGTCGCAAAAGACTTGGGCCCGTCAGGGGCCGTGGTTCGAAGCGGTCCGCGAAGAATGCCTTGCCGTGCGCGACGCCTGCGGCATCCTCGACCTGCCCGGGTTTTCGCGGTTCCGTCTGACGGGGGCGGGCGCGGCGGAGTGGCTGGCTCAGCAGATCACCGGCAAGGTGCCGCCTGTTGGTCGGTTAGGGTTGGCCTATTTCGCCGATGACAAAGGCCGGATCGTGACCGAGATGTCGGTGGCACGGATGGCCGAGGATGATCTGTTGCTGATCACCGCCGCCACGGCGCAGGGCCATGATCAGGCATGGCTGATGCGCCATCTGGCGCCCGGATTGTCTTTGGCAGACCACACGCGGGACTGGAGCACCCAGATCCTGACCGGCCCGCACGCGCGGCAGGTTATGGCGCAGGTCTGCGACGGCGATCTGGGCAAGGGCTGGCTGACCTGGCAGATGGCGCGGATTGCCGGGGCCGAGGTCATGTTGATGCGGGTCAGCTTTGCGGGCGAGTTGGGCTGGGAGATTCACAGCCCCGTTGGCGATACGCCTGCGGTCTGGGATGCGGTGATGACGGCAGGGGCGGCGCATGGCCTGCGCCCCTTTGGCATGTTTGCGCTGAATTCCCTGCGGATCGAAAAAGGATATCGTGCCTGGAAGGGTGATCTGTCCACCGATTACACGGTCTTGCAGGGCGGGTTGGAGCGGTTTGTCGACTGGGCGAAACCCGCGTTCCGTGGCAAGGCGGCATTGGAAGCGGAAAAGCAACGCGGTGTGGCCAAGCGCTTTGTCACCCTGCGGGTGGCGGCGGGTGCGTATGATCCGCCCTATATGTCGACGCTGTGGCATGATGGGGCAGTGGTAGGTGAAACCACCAGCGGCTATTGGGGCCACCGGGTGGGGGCCTGCCTTGCCCTTGCTATGCTGCGCGCCGATCTGGCGGTGGCGGGGACGCAGGTGCAGGTCGAGATTTTCGGGGAACGGGTTGCGGCCGAGGTTCTGGCCGATGCGCCGGTCTGGGACGCAAGGAACGAACGCCTGCGTGCGTGACGGGCGATGCCCGGGGGCTGTCTGCCCCCGGACCCCCGAGGATATTTGACGACAGAAAATGAGGATGACGGGAATGGGTCTGCCGGACAAGGCACGGGCGGTGATCATCGGGGGCGGCATTTCGGGCTGTTCGGTGGCCTATCATCTGGCCAAGGCGGGATGGACGGACATCGTGCTTTTGGAGCGGCGCAAGCTGACCTCGGGGACCACATGGCATGCGGCGGGGTTGATCGGGCAGTTGCGGGCCAGTGCCAACATGACGCGGTTGGCGCGCTATTCGGCGGGGCTTTATGTGGGGCTGGAGGCGGAGACCGGCATTTCGACAGGCATGCGGCAGGTGGGCTCGATCTCCGTTGCGCTGACCAAGGACCGGCATGAGGAGTTGCTGCGGCAGGCCACGATGGCGCGGATCTTTGGCGTGGATGTCAACGAAATCTCGCCCGCCGAGGTGAAGGCGATGTATCCGCATCTGGAAGTGGGCGACGTTGTGGGGGCGGTGCATCTGCCGCTGGACGGTCAATGTGACCCGGCCAATATCGCCATGGCCCTGGCCAAGGGCGCTCGGATGCATGGTGCCACCATTGCCGAGGGCGTGAAGGTGACGCGGGTGGTGGAGGCCGGAGGCCGCGTGACCGGAGTGGACTATGAAGGGCCGGAAGGGCCGGGCCACATTGACGCCGATGTGGTGGTGAACTGTGGCGGCATGTGGGGGCGCGATCTGGCGGCGCAGAATGGCGTCACCGTGCCGCTGCATGCCTGCGAGCATTTCTATCTGGTCACCGAACCCGTGCCGGGCCTTGGGCATCTGCCGGTGCTGCGCGTGCCGGATGAGTGCGCCTATTACAAATCGGACGCGGGCAAGATGATGGTGGGGGCGTTCGAGCCGAAAGCCAAGCCTTGGGGTATGAACGGCATCCGTGAGGATTTCGAGTTCGATACCCTGCCCGAGGATTGGGACCATTTCCAGCCGATCCTTGAGGCGGCGATGAACCGGATGCCACTGTTTCAGACGGCAGGGATTCACACGTTCTTCAATGGGCCGGAAAGCTTTACCCCCGATGACCGCTATTACCTTGGCGAGGCACCTGCCTTGCGCGGCTATTGGGTGGCAGCGGGCTATAACTCCATCGGGATTGCGTCGAGCGGCGGGGCAGGCATGGCGCTGGCCGAATGGATCACCACCGGCGAGCCGCCGTTTGACCTGTGGGAGGTGGATATCCGCCGCGCGCAGCCGTTCCAGAAGAACCGCCGCTATCTGAAAGAGCGGGTAAGCGAGACGCTGGGGCTGCTTTACGCCGACCACTACCCTTACCGGCAGGTGGTAACCAGCCGGGGGGTGCGGCGCAGCCCCCTGCACGAACACCTAAAAGCGCGTGGTGCCGTCTTTGGCGAGGTGGCGGGGTGGGAGCGGGCGAACTGGTTTGCCGAGGCCGGACAAGCGGCCGAGTATCGCTATGGCTGGCACCGGCAGAACTGGTTTGCCAATCAGCAGGCCGAGCATATGGCCGTGCGCACGAGCGTGGGCATTTTCGACATGACCAGCTTTGGCAAGATCCGGGTTGAGGGGCGCGATGCAGCGGCTTTCCTGAACCGGGTCTGCGCGGCCGAGGTGGATGTGGCGGCGGGACGGATCGTCTATACGCCGCTTCTGAACGACAAGGGCGGGATCGAAAGCGATCTGACCGTGACCCGGCTTTCCGAGACAGCCTATCTGCTGGTGGTGCCGGGGGCGACCTTGCAGCGTGATCTGGCGCGGTTGCGGCGGCTGGTCGGCGATGATTTTGCCGTGATCACCGATGTGACAGCGGCGGAATCGGTGCTGTGCGTGATGGGGCCACTGGCGCGTGAGGTGATGCAACGGGTTTCGCCCAATGACTTCAGCAATGCCGCGCATCCCTTTGGGCAGGCGCGTGAAATCGAGGTGGGCATGGGCCTCGCCCGCGCGCACCGCGTGTCTTATGTCGGTGAATTGGGGTGGGAGCTTTACGTCTCATCTGACCAGACGGCCCATGTCTTCGAGACGCTGGTCGAGGCCGCGCCCGAGATGAAACTCTGTGGCATCCATACGCTCGATTCCTGCCGGATCGAGAAGGCCTATCGCCACTGGGGCCATGACATCACCGATGAAGATCATGTGCTGGAGGCGGGGCTTGGCTTTGCGGTCAGCCGCAAGAAGGCGGGTTTCATTGGGCGCGATGCGGTGCTGCGGAAAGAACAGCAGGGCCTGACCCGGCGGATGGTGCAGTTTCTGGCGCGCGACCCGGATGCGATGATCTTTCACAACGAGGCCATCGTGCGCGATGGCCGCATCGTCGGGCCGGTGACCAGCGGCAACTATGGCCATGCCTTGGGCGGGGCTGTGGGGATGGGCTATGTGCCCTGCGCGGGCGAAAGCGAGGCGGAGGTGCTGGCCTCAACCTATCAGATCGAGATTGCGGGGCGGCGGTTTACGGCAGAGGCATCCTTGGTGCCGATGTATGATCCCAAATCCCTGCGCATGCGGGCCTGACCTGACGGTGGGCCGGGGCACTGAAGCGACCCCGGGATGACATGAATGACAACAAAAGCCGGAAGGGGAATGCGATGAACGAACTTGCAGCCGAAACGGGCGATATCTGCGAACCGGCACGGGCGCGGCGGTCGGGCGGGCGTGGCGCGCGGGTGGCCCTGCGCGCGGCCCCCTTGTCAGATGAAATGCGCCCGGTGCGCGGCGGCATGGCGGGGGGGCAGTATCGCCCTTTGACCGAGGCGGGCATGGCGCAGATCCACGAAAGTGCGTTGCAGGCGCTGGAGGTGATCGGCCTGTCTCAGGCACCGAAGTCAGGCGTGGAACTGCTGACGGGCGCCGGGGCCATTCAGGGCGATGACGGGCGCATCCGCTTTCCCCGTGCATTGGTCGAGGATATGCTGGCGGTGGCGGCGCGGGGCATCACCTTGCATGCGCGCGACCCCAAGCACGACCTGCATCTGACTGGCACCAATGTGCATTTCGGCACGGCGGGGGCTGCGGTGCATATCGTGGACCCGATCAACCTGACCTATCGCGATTCCACTGCGCAGGATCTTTATGATGCGGCGCGTCTGGTCGACAATCTTGACAACATCCATTTCTACCAGCGCACCATGGTTTGCCGCGATGTGGTGGACAACAAGGACATGGACCTGAACACGCTCTATGGTTGCCTTGCCGGCACCAAAAAGCATGTAGGCACCAGCTTTAGCGACCCCTCGCATGTCGCCGATTGCTTTGAGATGCTGTATATGGTGGCAGGGGGCGAGGATAAGTGGCGCGAGCGGCCATTTGTCAGCAATTCCAATTGCTTCGTCGTGCCACCGATGAAGTTTGCCGAAGAATCCTGCATCACCATGGAAGATTGCATCCGGCGCGGTATGCCGATGCTGCTGCTGTCGGCCGGGCAGGCCGGGGCCACTGCGCCTGCACCCATTGCCCTGACCATCGTGCAGGCCATGGCAGAATGTCTGGCTGGCGTTGTCTATGCCAACGCGATCCGCAAGGGTGCGCCCTGCATCTTTGGCACATGGCCCTTCGTGTCAGATCTGCGGACGGGCGCGATGAGCGGGGGCAGCGCGGAACAGGCGCTGCTGACGGCAGGCTGCGCGCAGATGCACCGCTTTTACGACCTGCCCGGTGGGGCCGCGAGCGGGATTTCTGACAGCAAGCTGCCCGACATGCAGGCCGGGTGGGAGCAGGGCATTACCAACTCGCTCGCCGGTCTGTCGGGGCTGAACATGTGCTACGAGGCGGTGGGGATGCATGCCAGCCTTTTGGGGTTCTGCCTTGAAAGCCTTGTGCTGGGCGATGACCTGTTGGGCCAAGCGATGCGGCTGGTACGCGGCATCGATGTCACGCCAGATTCCACCAGCATCGAGGCGATGAAAGAGGTCTGCCTTGGCGGGCCGGGGCACTATCTGGGGTCTGACCAGACGCTGAAGCTGATGCAGACGGAATATATCTATCCCAAGGTCGGCAACCGGATGAGCCCGAAGGAATGGAACGAGGCCGGAAAACCCCTGTTGCTGGATACGGCGATTGCGCGCAAGAATGACATCCTGTCCAAGGCCGGTTGTCAGGTGGAACCCGAAATCGACGCTGCCATCCGCGCCCGCTTCAACATCCATTTCCGGTGAGGTTTCAATGATCTCGGCTAATCTTCTCAAGTTCTACATCAACGGTGAATGGGTTGAGCCCTTGGGCGGCAGCCGCGTGGGGGTCGAGAATCCGGCGACCGAAGAAATGGTGGCCGAGGTGGCGCTTGGGTCGGTGCGCGATGCCGACCGGGCGGTTGCCGCGGCCCGCGCGGCCTTTCCGGCCTTTACCACTTGGCCGGTGGCCGAGCGGATCGCCCTGCTGCGCCGTGTGCTGGAGATCTACAACGACCGCTATGAAGACTTTGCTCAAGCGATGCGGATCGAGATGGGTGCCCCTGTGGAATGGGCGCGCGGCGCGCAGGCTTGGGCGGGGCAGGTGCATATCGAAAGCACGCTGACGGCTGCCGAGGAAATGGTCTGGGAATACAGCCGCGGCAATAGCCGGATCATCTATGAAGGCATCGGGGTCTGCGCGCTGATCACGCCATGGAACTGGCCGATGAACCAGATCGCCTGCAAGGTCGCCCCGGCGCTGGTGGCGGGCTGCACGATGGTGTTGAAGCCATCGGAAATCGCGCCCTTGTCTGGCGCATTGTTCGCCGAGGTTTGCCATGCCGCAGGTGTGCCTGCAGGCGTGTTCAATCTGGTGAATGGCACGGGCCCCGAAGTGGGCGCCCATCTGGCCCAGCACCCGGAAGTGGACATGGTGTCGTTCACCGGGTCGACCCGCGCAGGGACGGCAGTGGCAGCTTTGGCGGCACCCACGGTCAAGCGGGTGGCGCAAGAGTTGGGCGGCAAGTCGGCCAACATCATCCTGCCATCCGCCGATCTGGCGGCGGCGGTGAAGGGCGGGGTCGAGGGCTGCTTTGGCAATACCGGGCAATCCTGCGATGCGCCAACACGGATGTTCGTGCCCCGCGCCAAGGCGGCCGAGGCCTATGCCGTGGCGCGCGCAACAGCCGAGGCGGTGGTCGTAGGTGACCCGACCGAAGCGGGCACAACGATGGGGCCGCTGATCTCCAAAACCCAGTTCGACAAGGTTCAGGGGCTGATCCAGAAGGGCATCGACGAAGGCGCCACGTTGCTGTGCGGCGGCATAGGCCGCCCGGCGGGCCTGAACCGTGGCTGGTTTGCGCGCCCGACAATTTTTGGCGATGTGACCAATGAGATGACCATATCGCGCGAAGAAATCTTCGGCCCGGTTCTGGCGATCCTGCCCTATGACACGGTGGCCGAGGCGGTCGCGATGGCCAATGACACGCCTTACGGCCTCGCCGCCTATGTGCAAGGCGCGGTGGACGAGGCGCGCGCGGTTGGGCGGCAATTGCGGGCAGGGCAGGTGAACCTGAACTACCCCGACTGGGATACCTTCGCGCCATTTGGCGGCTACAAGCAATCGGGCAACGGGCGGGAATACGCCGGTTGGGGCATTCATGACTTTTGCGAGGTCAAGGCGATCGTGGGGTATGGCGCATGATTTACGGCTATGTCGGTCTGGGCAATCTGGGGGGGCATCTTGCCGCCAGCCTGATCCGCAAGGGGTTTGACGTGGTGGTCTATGACCGCGACCCCGCCCTTTCGGCCCGGCATGCGGCGATGGGTGCCAAGGTGGCCACATCAGCCGCCGATCTGGCCGCACAGGTGGACCACGTGTTCACTTGTCTGCCGTCACCCGCCGTATCCGAGGCCGTGCTGGCTGAGTTGCTGACCCGGCTCAAGCCAGGATCGACATGGATCGAAAACTCGACGCTTGGGCGCGAAGACATTTTGCGACTGGGGGGGTTGGCCGAACAGTCGGGTGTGAACCTGCTGGAAGCGCCCGTGACGGGTGGCGTGCATCTTGCGGCACGGGGCGAGATCACGGTGCTGGTGGGGGGGCCGGATGCGCTGTTCGCCCAGCATCGTGATGCGGTGCAGGCCATCGGCAACCGTATCTTCCACATGGGTCCCTTGGGCAGTGCGGCGATCATCAAGGTGATCACCAACATGCTGGCGTTCATCCATCTTGTGGCGGATGGCGAGGCGCTGATGCTGGCCAAGCGCGGCGGGCTGGATCTGAAAACGGCCTGGGAGGCGATTAGCGCGTCCTCCGGCACCAGTTTCGTGCATGAAACCGAAGGGCAACTGATCCTGAACGGCAGCTATGACATTGCCTTTACAATGGATCTGGCGCTGAAGGATCTGGGCTTTGCCATGGGGTTCGGGCGCGAATTCGGCGTGCCTCTGGATCTGGCCTCGCTGACCAACCAGACCTTCCTCAAGGGCCGCGCGGCCTATGGCGGCGGCGCGCAATCGACCCAGATCGTGAAACTGCTGGAGGACGTGCTGGGCACGGACCTGCGGGCCACAGGGTTTCCGGCGCGGCTGGAGTAGGGGGCGCTGCCCCCTCGCCCCTGCGGGGCTCACCCCCGGGATATTTCAGACAGAAAATGAAGAAGGCCGGGGCGAGAGTTCCGGCCTTTTGCTTAGCGCCAGATCGGGTTGGACCAGGCGCGTTTGCCCGCAGCATCGATGACGCTGACACGCAGCCATGGGCTGTTGTTCAGCCGCTGCAGGGGCACTTCGGTGCGGGTCATGGAATGGCCGTGCACGCCGCGTGCGCCGGTGCCAGCCCCTTGGGCGATGACGGAGACGACGGCGGAGGAGTCGACGATCACCTTGTCGCCCTCGACCCGGATGTCGTGCAGGCTTGGCCCTTGCGAAGAATAGAAGTCGCCCGCCTTGAGCGCGGCCAGCAAGGCTTCGGGGGTGTTTTCGCTGGCCTTGACCATGACCCAGCCGCCGAAATGATCGGGTTCCGAGAAATGAGCATCGTCGGTGGCGATCATCGTCAGATGGCGGCCTTCGGTGAGCAGGAGGTCCGCAATCGCAAAGCCATCGGGGCGGTCGCAGCCCGTGGCGCAACCGTGGTTATAGACCTCGACCGCGTGGGCGGCTGTGATGCTGCGCGCATCGGCCAAGGTCAGGCCCGACCATTGCGGATGGGCGATGGCGACAAAGGCCCCGGCGGCCACGGCGCGGGCAGCAAGTTCGGGCCCGGTTTCCTGCCCCGGCTTGGGGTGAAAATCGGGGCTATCGGACGGGGCGAAATCAGGGGGCAGGCCAACGGCGAGGATATGCCACAGCTCACCATTGGCCATGGCGCCGGAATGGAGTTCGGCGCCGAGGATGGTGGTGAATCCTTCGCTGCGGTAGGGCAGGGTATCAACGATGGGGTAGCCATAGCTGCCGATGAAATGATCCGTCAGCGCCAGAAAATCATAGCCTTCGGCGCGGTAGCGGCGGCAGACCTCTTCGGGCGACAGGATACCGTCAGACCGGGTGGAGTGTGTGTGCAGGTTGCCGCGCCAGAAGCGGCCGGGGGCGGTGAAAGCGGATGGGCGCATGACGGTGGGCTTTCAGAAAGAGGGAGCTACCCAGGCACGCTAGCCGGGGCAGGTAACGGTTTCAATGCGCCCTCAGCCCAGCGTGACCAGCGCGTGGCGCTTTTTGCCTGCAGTCAGCTTGACGGGTTCGGCCAGATCGCCTGCGCCCAGACGCAGACCCGCATCGATAATGATCTCGTCATTCATGCGCGCGCCGCCTTCGGCGATCAGGCGCTTGGCATCCTTGCCTGAACCAGCGAGCCCCGCGCGCACCAGAAGCTGAACGATGCCGACACCATCGGCGACCTCTTCCGGCGCAAGGGCCACCGTGGGCAGGTCATCGCCCACGCCACCGCCTTCGAACACCGCGCGGGCGGTGGCTTCGGCGGCGGCGGCGGCTTCGGCACCGTGCAGAAGCGTAGTCACTTCATTGGCGAGGATCACCTTGGCTGCGTTGATCTCGGACCCTTGCAGCGCGCCCAGACGATTGCATTCGTCCAGCGGCAGGTCGGTGTAAAGCTTCAGGAACCGGCCGACATCAGCATCTGTGGTGTTGCGCCAGTATTGCCAGAATTCGTAGGACGAGAACATGTCGCCGTTGAGCCAGACGGCCCCCCCGGCGGTTTTGCCCATCTTCTTGCCGTCGCTTGTCGTCAGAAGGTGAGAGGTCAGGCCAAACACCTCGCCCGAGATCACCCTTCGGGTCAGATCGACGCCATTGACGATGTTGCCCCACTGGTCAGAGCCGCCCATCTGCAACAGGCAGCCATAGCGGCGGTTCAGCTCAAGGAAATCATAGGCCTGCAGGATCATGTAGTTGAATTCGAGGAAGGACAGGGATTGTTCCCGGTCCAGCCGCGATTTCACCGATTCAAATGACAGCATGCGGTTCACGCTGAAGTGCCGCCCGATGTCGCGCAGAAAGCCGATGTAATTCAGGCTGTCGAGCCATTCGGCATTGTTGACCATGATGGCATCCGTCGCCCCGTCGCCAAAGGTGACATAAGGCGAGAAAGCGCGTTTGATGCCGGCGATGTTGGCGTTGATCTGGTCATCGGTCAGCAGCGGGCGTTCCTCGGCACGGAACGAGGGATCGCCGATCTTGGTGGTGCCGCCGCCCATCAGAACAATGGGTTTTCCGCCGCATTTTTGCAGCCACCGCAGCATCATGATCTGGATGAGGCTGCCGACGTGAAGCGACTTTGCCGTTGCGTCAAAGCCGATATAGCCCGGAACCACCCCAGCCGCAAAAGCCTCGTCCAGCGCCTGATAATCCGTACAATCGGCCAGAAAGCCACGGGTCATCATCACGCGGATGAAATCGGATTTCGGGTGGTAGGTCATCACAGCCTCATGTCATAGAATGGGGGCGGTATATCGGGGCAAGGGGCGTAAGGGAAGATGGTGAAGGGGGGACCGGTCTGGGCACTGGGGGCAATGTCGGGGACGTCGCTGGATGGTGTCGATGCCGCCATGGTGCTGACCGATGGCCAGATGGTGCTGGAGTTCGGGCCCCATGCCTATCGCCCCTATACGCAGGCAGAACAGGCGGTGATCCGCGCCTCCTTTGGCCGCTGGCCGGGCGAGGCGGGCGTGGCCGAGGCGGCCGAGGTGGTGGAAACCGCGCATGCCGAGGTGCTGAGCCGGTTTTCCGGGGTTGAGATTGTCGGCTTTCACGGCCAGACGCTAGCGCATGATCCGCGCGGGCGGGGCACACATCAGGCGGGCAACGGTGGCTTGCTGGCGCAGGTGCTGGGCCTGCCGGTGGTCTGGGATTTTCGTAGCAATGATGTGGCGATGGGCGGGCAGGGCGCGCCTTTGGTGCCGTTCTTTCACCATGCCTGCGCGCGGTTCGCGGGTGAGGTGATGCCGGTGGCTTTCCTGAACCTTGGGGGCGTTGGCAACCTGACGTGGGTTGATCCGCGCCATGGCACGCCCGAGGCGCCGGGTGCCTTGCTGGCCTTTGACACTGGGCCTGCGAATGCGCCGATCAATGACCTGATGTTGCGGCGGCGTGGGCTGGCGCAGGATGAGGGCGGTGCTCTGGCGGCTGGCGGAACGGTGGATGCGGCGGTTGTCAAAGACTTCCTGCGCCACGCCTATTTCTTCAAGATGCCGCCGAAGTCACTGGACAGAAATGAGTTTCATGCGGTTCTGGCGGCGGTTGAGGGGCTTTCAGATGCCGATGCCGCGGCCACTTTGACGGCCTGTGCCGCCGCAGCTGTCGCGCGGGGGGCCGAGCATTTTCCGGCATCCGTGGCGCGGATGCTGGTTTGCGGCGGCGGGAGGCACAACGTGGCGATGATGAAGGCGCTTGCCGCCCGTTTGCGCTGCGAGGTGCAACCGGTGGAAGCGGCGGGCCTGAACGGCGATATGCTGGAGGCGCAGGCCTTTGCCTATCTTGCCGTGAGGGTGCTGCATGGCCTGCCCACCTCGGCCCCCGGCACGACCGGCGTCGGGGCGGCGGTGGGGGGCGGCAAGATCAGCCGCCCATAGCCCTTAATCCTCCAGATACTGCGCGGCCTCCTTGCGGGCGAATGCTTTCAGCCCCGCGCCGGGGCCGTAAAGAAACTCGCGCACGCGGGCGGGGTCTTTCTTGGACAGATCGCGCAGCCACCATGCGACGACCTTTTGCATGAACCAGTCTCGATCGGGCACATAGGTTTCGGCCCAGCCCAGCACACGTTCACGCACCGCCAGATCATCGGCCTTGGGAAAGGCCATCTTGGCCCAAGGGAGTGTAATCACTAGCGCAGCGCGGCGGGTCCACAGGTTTTCGCTTTGGGTCCAGCCCTCAACTTCATCCAGCCGGGTCGGGTCTGCCACCACCCGCTTTTGCCCGGCAATCGTGGCGTGATCGGCCAAAGCCCAGGCATCAAACCCTTGGGTCCATTCGGCAATCAGCGCCCAGGCACCATCATCCGGGCGGATGCGCGCCTGCGTCAGCAGTTTGGCGGCGGCCACACGCGCCTCGTGGATGTCGGTCTCCCACAGGTCTGCGGCAAGTTGGATGCGCTGATCAAGCGTGGCGGCGGCCCGCCATTCGGCGACCAAAGCCTCGACCTCTGGCACGGCAAGGCCAAGATAGCGGCGGGGTGCCTTGTGATAGGCGGCCATCTCGGCGGCCTTGGTGGCGTCTGCCTGCGCCTCCAGTTGGGCCAGCGCATCCATGATCATGGCACTATTCCGGTTGGCGCGCCGTCAATGGTGGTGGTGTTGCGCGTGGCCCAGTATTCCCGCAGGCCTTCGTCGCCCTTATCCTCGGCCCATTTATGCAGGACAGGGCGGTCTGCGACAAAATCCATGAAGGGCACGGCAAAGCCGCACGAGGATTGCACAAGGTCGATTGCCACGTCAAAAATCTGCCGTGCACCGGGAATGCCGGGCAGATGCGCGGCAAGGCTGAGCCAGTCCGCATCATCGCGGTGGGTCACGCGGGCTGTGCCATAGGCGCGCAGGATCAGGGGGCGCGCCGCAAATCCGCACCACATCAGCGTGATGCGCGGATCTTGCGCCACATGGGCCGCCGTTTCATTGCCGGATCCTGTCACGTTGAGCCACAGAATGCGCGTTGGCGACATCACGCGCAATGCATCCATGCCCTTTGGGGACAGGTTCACGCGGCCTTGCACAGGTGCTGTGGCCACAAAGAAAAGGTGTTGCTCCGCGATAAAGGCGGTTTGATCGGGCTGAAGCTCGCTGTAACGTTTGCCCATAACCTATTCCACAGTCACGGATTTCGCCAGATTGCGGGGTTGGTCCACATCGGTGCCCTTGGCGATAGCGGTGTGATAGGCCAAAAGCTGCGCCGGAATGGCATAGAGGATAGGCGCGAACATCGCGGCCACCTCAGGCATCGCCAGCTGGGCCCAAGTGCCCGAACCCGCCTCGGCCAGACCGGCGGCGTCCGAGATCAACAGCACCTTGCCGTGGCGGGCCATCACCTCTTGCATGTTCGACACCGTCTTGTCGAACAGACCATCGCGCGGGGCCATCACGATTACCGGCACTTTGGCGTCGATCAAGGCGATAGGGCCATGCTTCAGTTCACCTGATGCATAACCTTCGGCGTGTATGTAGCTGATTTCTTTCAGCTTAAGCGCACCCTCAAGCGCCATCGGATACATCGGCCCGCGACCAAGGAACAGAATATCCTGCGCGCGCGCCAGATCTTCGGCCAGTTTGGCGATGTCACCCGAAAGGCGAAGCGCGTGGTTCATCAGCCCCGGAAGCGCATGCAAAGCCTCCAAGTGCCCGGCAAGATCGGCCGGCGTCAGGCGGCCACGGTCCACGCCCGCTTTCAGCGCCATCAGGGCCAGCACCATCAACTGACAGGTAAAGGCTTTGGTCGAGGCGACGCCCACCTCGACCCCGGCCATGATCGGCAAGGTCAGGTCGGATTCGCGCGCGATGGAGGAGGTGGGCACGTTGACCACCGACACCACCTTGGCCACACGTTCCTTGGCATAGCGCAGGGCGGCCAGCGTATCGGCGGTTTCGCCCGACTGGCTGACAAACACGGCCCATTGTGCGGGCGACAATGGCGGTTCGCGATAGCGGAACTCGGACGCGATATCGATGTCGCAGGGCAGGCCCGCGATCTGCTCGAACCAGTATTTCGCGACATGGCAGGCATAAGAGGCCGTGCCGCAGGCGACCAGCACCAGCCGGTCAACTCCCGCGAAATCCACCCCTTCGGGCAGGGTCAGCGCCCCATGGCGGGAATAGCGCTTCAGCCCGTCGGCCAGCACTACAGGTTGCTCGGCAATTTCCTTTGCCATGAAGTGCTTGTAGCCCGCTTTTTCGATACGGGTGGCATCGATCTGGATGCGCGTTTCCGCCCGGTTGGCGCGGCGGTCATGGGCATCGAAAATCTCGGCGCCCTTGCGGGTGATGACGGCCCAATCGCCCTCTTCCAGATAGGTGATGCGGTCGGTCATCGGGGCCAAAGCAATGGCATCGGAACCGACGAACATCTCACCATCGCCATGTCCGATGGCCAAGGGGCTGCCTTTGCGCGCGGCAATCATCAGATCGCCTTCGCCATCGAACAGAAAGCACAGCGCAAAGGCCCCGTTCAGGCGCTTCAGCGTGGCGCGCGCTGCCTCGATCGGTTTGGCGCCGCCGTCCATCGACTGACGCACCAGAAGGGCCACCGTTTCAGTATCGGTCTGGCTTTCCTGAGCGTAACCTGCGGCGGCAAGTTCTTCGCGCAACTCACGGAAATTCTCGATGATTCCGTTGTGCACCACGGCCACGGGGCCAGCCTTGTGCGGATGCGCATTGGTGACGGTGGCCGCACCATGGGTGGCCCAGCGGGTATGGCCGATGCCGGCCTTGCCCGCCAAGGGTTCATGAACCAGAAGGTCCGACAGGTTCACCAGTTTGCCCACGGCGCGACGGCGGTCGAGCCGCCCGTTGTTGACGGTGGCAATCCCGGCCGAGTCATAGCCGCGATATTCCAGCCGCTTCAACGCCTCGACCAGCAGGGGGGCCACTTCGTGGTTGCCCAAAACGCCGATAATGCCACACATCTTACAATCCCTTGGATTTCTGCGCCTTGATGCTGCGCAGACGTTCAAACAATTTCGTGGCCAACCCGGCCTTGTTGACTTGGCGGGCGCGTGCCAAAGCAATCGCCTCGGCAGGCACGTCCTCGGTGATGACCGATCCCGACCCCGTCAGCGCACCATCGCCCACGCGCACCGGCGCGACAAGCATGGTGTCAGAGCCGATGAAGGCCCGTTTGCCGATTGTCGTGCGGTGCTTCATCACGCCATCATAGTTACAGGTGACCGTGCCCGCGCCGATATTGGTGAATTCGCCCACATCGGCATCGCCGATATAGCTCAGGTGGCCGACCTTGACGCCTTCGTCGAGGATGGAGTTCTTGATCTCGACAAAGTTGCCGATATGCACATCTTCGGCCAGTTCGGCACCGGGGCGCAGGCGGGCAAAGGGCCCCACGGTGGCGCCACGGCTGATGTGGCAGCCTTCCAGATGGCAAAACGGCAGGATTTGCGCGCCCGATTCCACCGTAACGCCCGGCCCGAAGATCACGTTCGGCCCGATGATCGCATCGCGCCCCACCACGGTATCCAAGGCAAAGAATACCGTTTCGGGCGCGGTCAGCGTGACGCCGTTTTCCAGCGCATCGGCCCGCGCACGGGCTTGAAAAGCCTGTTCGGCCTCGGCCAATTGGGCGCGGGTGTTCACACCCAGCGTTTCCGCCTCGGGGCAGATCACAACGCCTGCCGACAGACCCTTGGCGCGCGCAATGCCGACGATGTCGGTCAGGTAGTGTTCACCCGAGGCATTGTCGTTGCCCACTTCGGCGACCAGATCGAACAGAATGCGCGTGTCTGCGCAAATGACGCCAGAATTGCAAAGGTTTATGCTGCGAACCTCATCCGTTGCATCCTTGTATTCCACGATGCGGTAAAGGTTCTCGCCATCGGCGATCAGGCGGCCATAACGGCCCGGGTCAGCGGCATGAAAACCCAGCACCACCACCGCATGCTTGGCGCGCGCGGCCTGCATCGCCTCGAGCGTTTCGGCGCGGATAAAGGGCGTGTCGCCGTATAGCACGATGGTATCGCCACCCGCATTGGCCAGCAGGGGTGCGGCTTGCGCCACGGCATGGCCTGTGCCCTTCTGCTCGGCCTGCAGCACGAATTCGGCAGTGTCGTCAAAGCTGCGGGCGGCCTTGGCCACCTCGTCGGCGCCATGCCCGGTGACGACCACGGTGCGTACCGGGTCCAGCGCGCGGCCTGCGGCCATGGCATGATGCAACAGCGGGCTACCCGCCACATGATGCAGCACCTTGGGCCGTTCCGAATTCATCCGCGTGCCTTGTCCGGCCGCCAGAATGACCAAAGATACCGACATGCTGCCCCTTTCCTTCTTGTTGCCCCCGTTTTACCGAAGGGCCATGTGGCCGCAAGGGGGCCTGTTTTCACGCAAGGTTACAGTCATGCGCTGCGTCGTCTTTGATCTGGATGGCACTTTGGCCGATACCAGTGCCGATCTTCTGGCCTCGGCCAACGCCTGTTTCCGGGCCATGGGTCATTCCGACATGCTGACCTCTGCCGATACGCTGACCGCGTTTCACGGCGGGCGGGCTATGCTGCGGCTTGGCTTTTCCCGCCTAGGCCCGGTGTCCGAGGCGATGGTGGATGCGCAATACCCCGTGTTGCTGCGCGCCTATGCCGAGGCGATCGATGTGCATACGCGGCTTTATCCCGGCGCGGTAGAGGCGGTCGAGGAATTGCGTCGCGCCGGCTTTGCCGTGTCGATCTGCACCAACAAGCCCGAAGGTCTGGCCGAGGAATTGACCCGCCGCCTTGGGATTCGTGACTTGTTCGGGGCCTTGGTCGGCGCTGATACGCTGGCCACCCGCAAGCCCGATGCTGCGCCTTATGTGGCGGCGGTGGAACGGGCGGGGGGTGTCGTGGCGCGGTCAATGCTGATTGGCGACACCGAAACCGACCGCAAGACAGGGCTTGCCGTCGGCGTGCCGGTGGCGCTGGTCACCTTTGGGCCCGAGGGGCAGGGCGTGTCCCGCCTGTCGCCCGAGGCGCTGCTGGATCATTTCGACGATCTGCCGCCACTTGCTGCGCGGCTGTTGCCCTAGGGCAGAAAGGCCCGTCGGCACCAGCGGGCGGTGTCGTTGTATTCGGTGAACAACTGGTCAGGTGTGCGGCTGGCCATGATGCGGTCAAACCTTTGTGCCATGGCCTGGCGGCGCTGCGCCTCGTCGCCCGGCACGGAATCAAGCATGACCAGCGCCGCCTGCTGGGCGCTGTCGCGCGAGATGCGGGCAACAAGGCCCGCGTCATACATGACCGCCGACATCATGAACAGCATGGCCGAACAATGCAGCGCCTGTGCCGCGCGGCCTTCAATCACCAGCTCGGCCTGCACGGGGCTGCTGGCCCAGATCAAGGTGGCAAGGGCGGCAAGGGTGCGCTGCATCGGGTGTTCCTTTATGCTGACGTCAAGGTGTCACAGGCCGCAGCCGCCGCCAAGCCATTGACGAAGGCGGAGCCTATGGCCATGAAAGGCACATGGAACGCTATACGGGAAGCTTTACCCAACAGGAACCCATCCCCGAGGCAGGGATTGAGGCCGCCATTGCCGTGCTGCGGCATGGGCGGCTGCACCGCTATAACACAGCCCCCGACGAAATCGCGGAAACCGCGCTGCTGGAAGAGGAATTCGCCGCCTATCTGGGGGCGCGCTATTGCCTTGCCGTGGCATCGGGCGGGTATGCCATGGCCACGGCGCTGCGGGCGCTGACCGTGCGTGCGGCTGAGCCTGTGCTGACCAACGCCTTCACACTGGCACCAGTGCCGGGGGCGATTGCCGCCGTCGGCGCGCGCCCGGTGTTCGTGGAAACCACTGCCGACCTGACGATTGATCTGGACCATCTGGCCGCCATGGCGCGCAGCACGGGGGCGCGTCTTTTGATGCTCAGCCATATGCGCGGGCATTTGGCCGACATGCCACGTCTCATGGCGCTTTGCGACGATCTGGGTGTGACGGTGATCGAGGATTGCGCGCACACGATGGGGGCCGCGTGGGGTGGCATACCGTCGGGCCGATTTGGCAAGGTCGCTTGCTTTTCGATGCAGACCTACAAGCACATGAACGCTGGAGAGGGTGGTTTCATCACCACCGATGATGCTGATCTGGCGGCGCGCGCGGTGCTGCTGTCGGGCAGCTATATGCTGTATCCGCGCCATCGCGCGGCGCCTCCGGCTGAGGTTTATGATTACATCCGGCTGGATGTACCGAATATCTCGGGGCGGATGGACAACCTGCGCGCCGCGATCCTTCGCCCACAGATTGCGATGCTGGATGATCGGCGCAGCCGCTGGAATGCGCTGTATCGCACCATTGAGGCGGGGTTGGCAGCGACGCCGGGCCTGCGGCTGATTCCACGCCCCGTGGCGGAAACCTACGTCGCCTCCAGCTTTCAGTTCACCTTGCCGGGTTGGGATGACAGCCGGGTGCGTGCCTTTGTGGCCCGCTGTGGCGCGCGCGGGGTCGAGTTGAAGTGGTTCGGCGCGCCGGACCCCGTGGCCTTTACCAGCCGCTATGACCACTGGCGCTATGCCAACCCCGACCCCCTGCCGCAGACCGACCGGGTTTTGGCCGGGCTGATCGACATGCGCCTGCCGCTGACCTTTTCGCCCGACGATGCCGCCCTGATTGCCCGCATCATCCGCGCCGAGGCGCTGCTTGTGGGGCAAGCTGACGCAGGGGCGCTGCAAGGGGCCGCCGCGCTGATGCGTCTGGCCGATTGACCGCAGGATTCCGCCCGTTCGGCGCGCAACAAATTGCTGCAAGGGGCACTTTCGGCGAAACTTTCTTGCCTGCCTGACGGCGGCGCGCAGATTTGGCGCTGCATTGCAGCAAGTGCAGACAGTGCAAAGCGTTTTTGTGGTATCCATTCGCATACAAATGCAAGATTCCCGAGGGGATGCGACGTCTTTTCAGTCCGCCCTCCGTTGACCCCGACCGGGGGGCAGAGTAAACGGGGTTCCAAGAGTGCAAGCGGGTCGCCAGCACCCGCAGCTCGCCAGTCGCCAGCCGAAGGAGCACCTCGTGGACATACTTCTCCGAGAGTATCTTCCTATTCTTGTTCTACTTGCGCTTGCCGTGGGGCTTGGCCTTGTGCTGATGCTGTCGGCGGCCCTGATCGCGGTTCGCAACCCCGACCCGGAAAAGGTGTCCGCCTATGAATGCGGGTTCAACGCCTTTGACGATGCGCGGATGAAGTTTGACGTGCGGTTCTACCTCGTCTCGATCCTGTTCATCATATTCGATCTGGAAGTGGCCTTCCTGTTCCCATGGGCGGTGGCCTTTGGGGAAATCAGCATGACGGCCTTCTGGTCCATGATGGTGTTCCTTGGCGTGCTGACGGTGGGCTTTGCCTATGAATGGAAAAAAGGAGCGCTGGAATGGGAGTGATGGCTGGGGCCAACACCGCCGGGGGCGACCATGAGTTTGCCGTTCAGGCGCTGAACCGCGACTTGCAGGACAAGGGGTTTCTGCTGACCTCAACCGAGGACATCATCAATTGGGCGCGCACGGGTTCGCTGCACTGGATGACCTTTGGTTTGGCCTGCTGTGCGGTGGAAATGATGCACACCGCCATGCCGCGCTATGATGTGGAACGCTTCGGCTTTGCCCCGCGTGCCAGCCCGCGCCAGTCTGACGTGATGATCGTGGCAGGCACGCTGACCAACAAGATGGCCCCGGCGCTGCGCAAGGTCTATGACCAAATGCCGGAACCCCGCTATGTGATCAGCATGGGGTCCTGCGCCAATGGCGGCGGCTATTACCACTACAGCTATTCCGTGGTGCGCGGCTGTGACCGGATCGTTCCGGTTGACATCTATGTGCCGGGCTGCCCGCCCTCGGCCGAGGCGCTGCTCTATGGCATCCTGCAGTTGCAACGCAAAATCCGCCGCACCGGCACCCTGACCCGCTGAGGAGGCGAGATGTCCGAAGCGCTGAATGAACTGGCCGCGCATATTGCGATGAAACGGCCGAATGATGTGGTGGCAAGCCAGGTCGCCTTTGGCGAGTTGACGATTGAGGTCGTGACGCCGCACATCGAAGATGTGGTGGAACTGCTGTTGACCGACCCGGTCTGTCGCTTTTCCACGTTGATCGACATCACCGCCGTTGACCACCCGACGCGCGAAAAGCGGTTCGATGTGGTTTATCATTTCCTGTCGATGTACCAGAACCACCGCATCCGCGTGAAGGTGGCCGTGGGCGAGGACGAGATGGTGCCGTCGCTGATCAACGTGCACCCCAGTGCCAACTGGTTCGAGCGCGAAGTCTTCGACATGTTCGGCATCCTGTTCTCGGGCCATCCCGATCTGCGCCGCATCCTGACGGATTATGGCTTTCGCGGCCATCCGCTGCGCAAGGATTTCCCGACCACGGGCTATACCGAAGTGCGCTATGACGAGGCGCAAAAGCGCGTGGTCTATGAGCCTGTCAGCCTGGTGCAGGAATACCGTCAGTTCGATTTCATGAGCCCATGGGAAGGCGCGCATTATGTGCTTCCGGGCGACCAGAAAGCGGGAGCCAAGTGATGGCCCGCGACCGCAGGGGAGCAGTCTGATGGACGGCGATATCCGCAAGAACACCTATGACGACGGCTCAAGCGATTTTGAGACGGGCGAGCAGCGCATTCGCAACTTCAACATCAACTTCGGCCCGCAACACCCTGCTGCGCATGGTGTTTTGCGTTTGGTGCTGGAGCTGGACGGCGAGATTGTCGAACGCTGCGACCCGCATATCGGGCTGCTGCATCGCGGCACCGAAAAGCTGATGGAAAGCCGGACTTATCTGCAGAACCTGCCGTATTTCGACCGGCTGGATTATGTGGCGCCGATGAATCAGGAACATGCCTGGTGCCTGGCGATTGAAAAGCTGACCGGAACGGCCGTGCCGCGTCGCGCCAGCCTGATCCGGGTGCTGTATTGCGAAATCGGTCGCGTGCTGAACCATTTGCTGAACGTGACGACGCAAGCCATGGACGTGGGCGCATTGACCCCGCCGCTGTGGGGGTTCGAAGAGCGTGAAAAGCTGATGGTGTTCTATGAGCGGGCCTGTGGCGCCCGTCTGCACGCCGCTTATTTCCGCCCCGGTGGTGTGCATCAGGACCTGACGGACGATCTGTTGTCTGACATCGACGACTGGGCCGTCGCCTTTCCGAAGGTGCTGGATGATATCGACGGTCTGCTGACCGAAAACCGCATCTTCAAGCAGCGCAATGCGGACATCGGCATTGTGACCGAGGCGGATATCCTGACCTGGGGCTATTCGGGGGTCATGGTGCGCGGGTCTGGCCTTGCGTGGGACTTGCGCCGCAGCCAGCCCTACGAATGCTATGACGAGTTCGATTTCAAGATTCCCGTCGGCAAGAACGGCGACTGCTATGATCGTTACCTGTGCCGCATGCAGGAAATGCGCGAGTCGACCAGCATCATCCGGCAGGCGATTGCCAAGCTGAAGGTGGAAAGGGGCGATATTCTGGCCCGTGGCAAGATCACGCCGCCGAAACGCGGCGAGATGAAAACCAGCATGGAAGCGCTGATCCATCACTTCAAGCTTTATACCGAAGGCTTCCACGTGCCTGCGGGCGAGGTTTACGCATCTGTCGAGGCGCCGAAGGGCGAATTCGGCGTTTACCTGATCGCTGATGGCACCAACCGGCCCTACCGCGCAAAGATCCGCGCGCCGGGGTTCCAGCACCTGCAATCCATGGACTACATCTGCAAGGGGCATCAGCTTGCTGACGTCTCAGCCATCATCGGCACGATGGACGTCGTGTTCGGGGAGATCGACCGCTAATGCTCCGTCGTCTGCACAAAGACCAGCCCACCTCGTTTGCCTTTACGCCCAAGAACCTTGAATGGGCGCAGGGGCAGATTTCGAAATACCCTGAAGGTCGTCAGGCATCGGCGATCATCCCGCTGCTCTGGCGCGCGCAAGAACAGGAAGGGTGGCTGTCCCGTCCCGCGATCGAGCATGTGGCAGGGATGCTGGGCATGGCCTATATCCGTGCGCTGGAAGTGGCGACGTTCTACTTCATGTTCCAGTTGCAGCCCGTTGGGTCCATTGCCCATGTGCAGATCTGTGGCACCACGTCGTGCATGATCTGCGGTGCCGAGGATCTGGTGGCCGTCTGCAAGGAACTGATTTCGCCAAAAGCGCATACCGTTTCGGCGGATGGCAAGTTCAGCTGGGAAGAGGTAGAGTGCATGGGGGCTTGCGCCAATGCCCCGATGGCCCAGATCGGCAAAGATTACTACGAAGATCTTACGCCCGCGAAACTGCGCGAGTTGATTGCGCGGTTTTCGAACGGTGAGGTCCCGGTACCCGGCCCACAAAACGGGCGCTATGCGGCGGAACCCTTGTCGGGCCTGACTTCGCTCAAGGAATACGAACAGGGCCGTAAACCCTATAACGCCAGCGCGCAATTCGCGGTGGATATTGGCGATACGGTCAAGCGGATTGACGGGACCGAAGTGCCGATCCTGACGCCTTGGCTGGGCAAGGCCGCCGTTCAGGCCGAAGTGACCCCGGCCAGCGGCACCCCGACCGAGCCGAAGCCCGGCAAGAACGCGGTGGCCG
This sequence comes from Rhodobacter sp., assembly GCA_027484145.1. GTDB lineage: Bacteria > Pseudomonadota > Alphaproteobacteria > Rhodobacterales > Rhodobacteraceae > Pseudotabrizicola. The sequence goes on along the minus strand of JAIXUH010000002.1, from coordinate 725,536 downwards.
ACAGCACGGGCGTGACGGTGCAGGAAGCGCCGGCGGAATCGAATGCAAAGCCGGTGTCGAAAGATGACCCCGCAGCCCCGGCGACGGTGGCAGGGGTGAAGCCTGCCGGCTTGACCGAGGCGCGAGGCGGCAAGGCGGATGACCTGAAGATCATCAAGGGGATCGGCCCCAAGCTGGAGGCTTTGTGCCACCGTCTGGGCTTTTTCCACTTTGACCAGATTGCCAACTGGAGCGCGGACGAGATCGCGTGGGTTGACGACAATCTGGAGGGGTTCAGGGGCCGCGTGACCCGTGATGAATGGGTGGCACAAGCAAAGATTCTGGCAGCCGGAGGAACCCTCCAGGGCAGCAAGTGGGAGTAAGGAACTAGGTGCAATCGTGCCCGGTACACCGGGCCATGAGGGGAGTGACGTGGAATGGCTGTGACAGAGTCGACGAATACACCCAATCTTGAAGGTTGGGGCATCGGTGCTGCGGCAGGCCTTGTTGCCTTTGGCGTGTCCATTGTGGTGGGTAAGTTTGACTTGACCACCTCTGCCTTCATTGGTGCGATGATTGCTGCGGTGGTGGGTCTGATCTTGGGCATGCCGTGGTCTGCGTCCACTGCTGCGCGCCGATCTGCCGTTGCGGTTCCGTCACAACACGCTGCCGCGCCAGTTGCGGCAGTCGCCCCCGCCGCACCCGTTGCAGCCGCTCCGGTGGCGGTCCCGGCGGCTTTCGTGTCGATGCCTGCTGAACCTGCACCTGCGGCCGTCGCGCCGGCCGAGGCTTCGTCTGATGGCCCGGTGCGGATGACGGCCCCCAGAAATGGCAAGGGCGACGATTTGAAAGAGATCGAGGGCATTGGCCCAGCGATGGAGAAACTGGTCAACGAACTGGGCTTTTGGCACTTCGACCAGATTGCCGGTTGGTCCGAGGCCGACGTGGCGTGGGTTGACGCCAACATGAAGGGGTTCAAAGGCCGTATCACCCGCGACAAATGGGTGGCACAGGCAAAACTGATCGTCAGCGAGGGGCTGGAAGCATTCCGGGTTCGCGCCAAGACGAATGATTACTGAGGCGGGTCAGATGGCCCGGCCCGACCCAGACACGGAACGCAAGATGGCGCGGCAGGCCCGGTTGGTCGCCTTTGTCATCGCCGGAACGATGATCCTGTGGATGGGCGCGCAGTGGTTCGGCGGAGAGATTGGGCTTGAGGCCCGTTATGTCTTTCTGTTCGATTTTGCTGCGATAGCCGCGTTCTTGTGGGCGCTGGTGGTGACGTATCAGATCTGGCGCAATCGTCAGGGTTGAAGGAGAGGGCAAGCAATGCTCAAGGATCAGGACCGCATCTTTACCAACCTTTACGGGATGCATGACCGCACCCTTGCGGGGGCAAAGGCGCGCGGCCATTGGGACGGCACCGCCGAGATCATCTCGCGCGGGCGCGACAAGATCATCGAGCAGATGAAGCAAAGTGGCTTGCGTGGGCGCGGCGGGGCCGGTTTTCCGACCGGCCTGAAGTGGAGCTTCATGCCCAAACAATCCGATGGTCGCCCGGCCTATCTGGTGATCAACGCCGACGAGTCGGAGCCCGGAACCTGCAAAGACCGCGAGATCATGCGTCATGATCCGCACACCCTGATCGAAGGGGCGCTGATCGCAAGCTTCGCGATGAATGCGAATACCTGCTATATATACATTCGCGGCGAATACATCCGTGAGCGTGAAGCGCTGCAGGCTGCGATCGACGAATGCTATGACGCAGGTTTGCTGGGCAAAAACGCGGCCAAGTCGGGCTGGGATTTTGACTGCTTCCTGCACCATGGCGCTGGCGCCTATATCTGCGGCGAGGAAACCGCGCTGCTTGAAAGCCTTGAAGGCAAGAAGGGCATGCCCCGGATGAAGCCGCCGTTCCCGGCTGGGTCGGGGCTGTATGGCTGCCCGACCACTGTGAACAACGTCGAATCCATTGCTGTGGTGCCCACGATCTTGCGGCGCGGGCCGGAGTGGTTTTCGTCGTTCGGGCGGCCCAACAACTGCGGCACCAAACTCTTTGGCATTTCGGGCCATGTGATGAACCCCTGTGTGGTCGAAGAGGCGATGTCGATTCCGCTTAAGGAACTGCTCGACCGGCACTGCGGCGGTGTGCGCGGCGGCTGGAAGAACCTGAAGGCGGTCATTCCGGGCGGGTCATCGGTGCCCTTGCTGACGCAGGCGCAGTGTGATGATGCGATCATGGATTTCGACTGGCTGCGTGAGCAGCGCTCGGGCCTCGGCACGGCGGCGGTGATCGTGATGGACCAAAGCACGGACGTCATCAAGGCGATCTGGCGCTTGTCCAAATTCTACAAGCACGAAAGCTGCGGCCAGTGCACGCCCTGCCGTGAAGGCACGGGCTGGATGATGCGCGTGATGGACCGCCTTGTGCGCGGCGAAGCGGAGGTCGAGGAAATCGACATGTTGCTGTCGGTGACAAAGCAGGTCGAGGGACACACGATTTGCGCCCTTGGCGATGCCGCCGCATGGCCCATTCAGGGGCTGATCCGCGCCTTCCGGAATGAGATCGAGGACCGCATCAAGTACAAGAAGACCGGGCGCGTCAGCGCGGTTGCTGCAGAGTGATGCGGATGGCCGCAGCCCTTTCCCTGACGCTGGCACTGGGGGCTTGCGTTCAACCAGCCCCGCAGGGGGCCGGACAGGGCACGGCTGCGCCGTCACCTTTGCGCGTCACCAATAACGGCGCGCCGTTCCAGATGTTCGAAGGAGCTGCGGCGCGCAAACTGGCCGATGCCACCTGCGCAGGGCAGGGCAAGCGGCTGCGTCCCAGCATCTATGACCGCTTTGATGCGGGCACTTGGGTTTATGTGGAGGGGTGTGCATGACGTGCTATCGCCTATCACGGCCTGTTGACCCCGCCCGTCATGGCATATCAGCGGCATCGGCCTCACCGTTCTTGGCAGTCAATGCCAAGGAGGCCACGATGACCAAACTGTTCAAATGCCTGTCCGTCGCCCTGATGCTGTCGGCCACGCCGGTTCTGGCGCTAGACCCGCTGCCGCAGGAAAAGCACATCAATGACAGCCTGCGTGCAGGCCGCATCGGTGATGTGATCCGCAAGACCTGCCCGACGATCAAGGCCCGCATGTTCGTGGTGCTGGGCAAGATCGAGGATCTGAAGGCCTATGCGCTGGACAAGGGCTATGCGCGCGCTGATGTCGAGGCGTTCATCAAGAACCCCGAGCAGAAGGCGCGGCTGAAGGCCGAGGCGGATGCCTATCTGAAACAGGCCGGGGCCGTGGCGGGGCAGCCTGAAACCTATTGCGCCGTGGGCGAGGCCGAAATTGCCAAGGGCAGCCTGATTGGCGAATTGCTGAGGTCCTCCAGATGACACCAGCCGGGATGCATCTGGCCGAATTGAACGTGGGGCGACTGTTGGCGCCCACTGACGACCCACGCGTGGGGGATTTCATGCGCGCGCTGGATGCGGTCAACGGCATTGGCAAGCGCAGCCCCGGCTTTGTCTGGATGATGGAAGGTTCGGGCGAACCCGGCACCGGCAATACGGAAACCGCGATTGGCGGCGACCCGCAGTATGTGTCGAACCTGACGGTCTGGGAATCTGTGCAGACCCTTGAACATTTCGTCTGGAACACCGTGCACCGCGCGTTCTATGAGCGGCGGGCCGAATGGTTCGAGGTTCTGGGGCGGATGCATTTCGTGATGTGGTGGGTGCCTGCGGGTCACCGGCCAACGCTTGAGGAAGGTCTGGCCCGTCTGGACCACCTTCGGGCGCAAGGCGACAGCGACCATGCTTTTGGCTGGTCGTATCTGAAAGAGGCGCAGTTGTGGAAAACCCATGGCTGCACCCGATTGGCTGCGGAGTAGGGGCGATGTGTTACGGCAGTCTTGACCCGAAATACCAGTTGCGCGACATCGAAGCGCGCGTGAAGCACCTGTCATTTGAACAGGATACGAAGAAAAATGCCGCCCCCGTGCCGCAAGCGGGGCTGTTCGCCCGGCTACGCGACGCGGCGCTTTGGCTGCTGCGAAAGGACCGGGCACATGTCTAACCTCAAGAAAATCAGCATCGATGGCATCGAGGTCGAGGTCGACGGCGCAATGACCATCATTCAGGCGGCCGAAGTCGCCGGGGTGGAAATTCCGCGTTTTTGCTATCACGAACGTCTGACCATCGCGGGCAACTGCCGGATGTGTCTGGTCGAGGTGGTGGGCGGCCCGCCCAAGCCCGCCGCAAGCTGCGCCATGCAGGTGCGCGATCTGCGCCCCGGACCGAATGGCGAGGCGCCTTTGGTCAAGACCAACTCGCCCATGGTCAAAAAGGCCCGCGAAGGCGTGATGGAATTCCTGCTGATCAACCACCCGCTGGATTGCCCGATCTGCGATCAGGGCGGCGAATGTGACCTGCAGGATCAGGCCATGGCCTATGGCGTGGATTTCAGCCGCTACCGCGAACCAAAGCGGGCAAGCGAGGACCTGAACCTTGGCCCCTTGGTCGAAACCACGATGACGCGCTGCATTTCCTGCACCCGTTGCGTGCGCTTTACAACCGAAGTGGCGGGCATCACCCAGATGGGCCAAACGGGCCGGGGTGAGGATAGCGAGATTACCAGCTATCTGAACGAGACGCTGAATTCCAACCTGCAGGGCAACATCATCGACCTCTGCCCGGTTGGCGCGCTGACCAGCAAACCCTATGCCTTTACCGCCCGTCCGTGGGAACTGACCAAGACCGAATCCATCGACGTGATGGATGCGCTTGGCAGCAACATCCGCATCGACACCAAGGGCCGCGAAGTGATGCGGATCATTCCGCGCAACCATGACGGCGTGAACGAAGAGTGGATCTCCGACAAGACCCGCTTCATCTGGGATGGCTTGCGCCGCCAGCGTCTGGACACGCCCTATATCCGAGAAAACGGCAAGCTGCGCAAAGCAGGCTGGAATGAGGCTTTGGTGGCCGTCGCCGCCGCGATGAAGGGCCGCAAGGTTGCGGGCATCATCGGTGATCTGGCCCCGGTCGAGGCCGTGTTCAGCCTGAAAACCCTGATCGAAGGTCTGGGTGGCAAAGTCGAGTGCCGCACGGATGGCACCAAGGTGACGGCGGGCAACCGCTCGGCCTATGTCGGCACGGCCGCGATCGAAGACATCGACAGCGCCAAGTCGATCCTGCTGATCGGCACCAACCCGCGCCTTGAGGCACCGGTGCTGAACGCGCGCATCCGCAAGGCATGGTCGAACGGGGCAACCGTGGCGCTGATCGGGCCTGCGGCCGACCTGACCTATGACTATTACCATGCCGGCACCGACCGGGCGGCGCTGCTTGGCCTGATTGCCGAGGCTGAAAATGCCGGGGCGGATGGCAAAGCCGCTGTCGTAATCGTGGGGCAGGGTGCCCTGAACGAGGCAGACGGCGAAGCTGTGCTGAGCCAAGCCATGAAACTGGCCGAAGTCACCGGGGCAGGGCTTTTGGTACTGCACACCGCCGCTGCCCGCGTGGGCGCGCTGGATGTCGGAGCCGCCACCGATGGCGGCCTGACAGCGGCGTTGGACGGGGCCGATGTGATCTATAACCTTGGCGCCGATGAGGTGGACATCGCCAAGGGCCCCTTCGTGATTTATCAGGGCAGCCATGGTGACCGGGGCGCACACCGCGCCGACATCATCCTGCCGGGTGCCGCCTATACCGAGGAAAACGGCCTGTTCGTCAACACCGAAGGCCGCCCGCAACTGGCCATGCGTGCCGGCTTTGCGCCCGGTGAGGCCAAGGAAAACTGGGCCATTCTGCGCGCCCTGTCGGCAGAACTGGGGGCGACGTTGCCATGGGACAGTCTGGCAGGATTGCGCAAGGCGCTGATTGCCGCGCACCCGCATCTGGGCCGGATCGATGTGGTGGCCGAAAATGCGTGGAACCGCATTCCGCTGCGTGACCCTGCGCGCGCCGAATTCCGCACGGCGGTCACGGACTTTTACCTGACCAACCCGATCGCGCGGTCCAGCCAGGTGATGGCAGAGTTGTCGGCGCTGTCTAAGGCGCGTGTCGACACCCCCTTGGCGGCCGAGTGATTCATGCGCAAAACCGCCAACATTCTTGCAGCGACAGCCGCATTTGCGGCCCTGTCGTCCTGCGCGGATGGCGGCGCGGTGGCGCGGGGCGATTTTTCACCGACCTATCAGGGGATCGAGACGATCTTGCTGGATGGTGAACTGGTCAATTTCCGTGTGGCCATGACGGGCGCGCGGGGCAATACGGATGTGGAATCCTATGGCCGCTGCGCGGCGGCGCAATATGCGCTGATCCGTGGCTTTGGGTTTGCACGGCATGTGCGCACAACAGTGGCGCAGAACGGAAATCTCTGGCGTGGCGACGCGGTCTATGTGATCAGCGCGTCACTTCCCCGTGGTTTGAAGACAATCGACGCCGAGGTTGCGGTGCGCGATTGCGGCGAACTCGGGATACCGACGGTTTGAGGATGAGAGGCTGAGAATGGCGGAATTTCTTTCAACAGGCTTGGGGACGGCGGTGCTGATCGCGGCGCAGACGCTGCTGGTCATCGGCTTCGTCATGATCTCGATGCTGTTTCTGGTCTATGGTGACCGCAAGATCTGGGCCGCCGTCCAGATGCGGCGGGGCCCGAACGTGGTGGGGGCCTTTGGCCTGCTGCAAACCGTGGCCGACGCGCTGAAATATGTGGTCAAGGAAATCGTCATTCCGGCGGGGGCTGACCGCCCGGTGTTCTTCCTTGCGCCGATGCTGTCGTTCGTTCTGGCCATGATGGCTTGGGCCGTGATCCCGTTTGATGATGGCTGGGTGTTGTCCAACATCAACGTGGCCATCCTGTTCGTCTTTGCCATGTCCAGCCTTGAAGTTTACGGCGTGATCATGGGGGGCTGGGCGTCCAACTCCAAATACCCGTTCCTTGGCTCGTTGCGATCCGCCGCGCAGATGATCTCGTATGAGGTGTCGCTGGGCCTGATCATCATCGGGATCATCATCTCGACCGGGTCGATGAACCTGTCGGCCATTGTGGCGGCGCAGGAAGGCGATTACGGCCTGTTCAACTGGTATTGGCTGCCGCACCTGCCGATGGTGGTGCTGTTCTTCATCTCGGCTCTGGCCGAAACCAACCGCCCGCCGTTTGACCTTCCCGAAGCGGAATCGGAACTGGTTGCCGGGTTTATGGTGGAATATTCCTCGACCCCGTTCCTGCTGTTCATGGCCGGCGAATACATTGCCATCTACCTGATGTGCGCGCTGATGAGCCTGCTGTTCTTTGGCGGCTGGCTGTCACCCTTCCCCTTCCTGCCCGATGGCTGGTGGTGGATGATCATCAAGATGGCCTTCTTCTTCTTCCTCTTCGCGATGGTGAAGGCCATCGTGCCGCGCTACCGCTATGACCAGCTGATGCGGATTGGCTGGAAAGTGTTCCTGCCGCTGTCGCTGGCTTGGGTTGTGATCGTGGCGTTCCTTGCGAAATTCGAAGTATTCGGCGGCCTGTGGGCGCGCTGGACGATTGGAGGCTGAGGCCGATGGCAAACATCGACTGGACCCGCGCGACCAAGTATTTCCTGCTGCAGGATTTCATCAAAGGCTTTGCCCTTGGGATGAAATACTTCTTCGCGCCGAAAAGCACGCTGAACTATCCGCATGAAAAGGGGCCGCTGTCGCCCCGGTTCCGCGGTGAACATGCGTTGCGGCGTTACCCGAACGGTGAAGAGCGCTGCATCGCCTGCAAGCTGTGCGAGGCCGTATGCCCCGCGCAGGCCATCACCATCGACGCCGAACCGCGCGAAGACGGCAGCCGCCGCACCACGCGCTATGACATCGACATGACCAAGTGCATCTACTGCGGCTTTTGCCAAGAGGCCTGCCCGGTGGATGCGATTGTCGAAGGGCCGAACTTCGAATTCTCGACCGAGACGCGCGAAGAGCTGTTCTACAACAAGGACAAGCTGCTGGCGAATGGCGAGCGGTGGGAAGCGGAAATTGCCCGCAACCTTGAACTCGACGCGCCGTATCGGTGACCGGGATGAACGAGCCCTATACCAAGATGCTGCAACAGATGATGGAAAGCTCGCAAGAGATGATGCGGGCGTTCAATCCGGCGCTGGAGCAGATGAAGGCTGTGGGGCTGGACAAGATGTTTCCCACCATGTCGAAGGACATGATGGAAATGTGGTTTGGCCGCACCTTCAACCGCGAAGGGCTGGATGCCAAGACGCGGCTTCTAGTCACTATCGCCGCGCTGACGGTGCTGGGCGCGCAGGCCGAGCCGCAATTGAAAATGACCGTGCGCCACGCGCTTGAGGCGGGTGCCACCCAACGCGAGATTGCGGAAGTGATCTGGCAGATGTCCATGTTCGGCGGCTTGCCCGCCATGCAAAAGGCGCTTGAGCTTGCTCAGGCCGTCTTTGCGGAAGTTGAGGAGAAAGACGCATGACCGTCGCCGATTATGCCTTTTACGCGTTTGCCAGTGTCACGGTAGTGGCGGGCCTTCTGGTGACCATGAGCCGAAACCCGGTGCATTCGGTGCTGTGGCTGATCCTTGCCTTTCTCTCCTCGGCGGGCCTTTTCGTGCTGCTGGGGGCCGAGTTCGTGGCGATGCTGTTAATCATCGTCTATGTCGGCGCTGTCGCGGTTCTGTTCCTGTTCGTGGTCATGATGCTGGACATCGACTTTGCGGAACTGAAGGGCGAGTTCGTGAAATACATGCCGCTGGGCCTTCTGATCGGCGTGGTGTTGCTGATGCAACTTTCGTTAGGCATTGGCGCATGGGTGCAGGCGGACGGGGCCATGGGCCTTCGCCAGGCCGTGGCCCCGGATGCCGCACAGGTGGAAAACACCCGAGCCATCGGCCTGCTGATCTATGACAAGTATCTGCTCTTGTTCCAGCTTTCGGGTCTGATCCTGCTGGTGGCCATGATTGGCGCCATTCTGCTGACCCTGCGCCACCGCAAGGATGTAAAGCGCCAGAACGTGCTGCAGCAGATGTGGCGCGACCCGGCCAAGGCGATGGAGTTGAAAGACGTCAAGCCGGGGCAGGGGCTCTAAGCGAAATCAAGCACGGTAGGGCGGGGTTCACCCCGCCCCTGCGACAAAAACAAAACGGGCGCATACCCGGAGGGACGAAAGAATGGTTGGACTGGAACATTACCTTGCGGTCGCGGCGGCGCTGTTCGTCATCGGCATCTTTGGCATCTTCCTGAACCGGAAGAACGTGATCGTCATCCTGATGTCGATCGAACTGATGCTCTTGGCGGTGAACATCAACATGGTCGCCTTTTCAAGCCATCTGGGTGATCTGGTTGGACAGGTGTTCACCATGTTCATCCTGACCGTCGCCGCCGCCGAGGCCGCCATCGGCCTTGCCATCCTTGTGGTGTTCTTCCGCAACCGCGGAACGATCGACGTCGAAGACGTCAACGTGATGAAAGGCTGACCCATGGCAACGATCATCCTTCTTGCCCCCTTGGTCGGGGCGCTGATCTGTGGCTTTGGCTGGCGGATCATCGGGGAACGCGCAGGGCAGGTCATCGCGACCGGGCTTGTGTTTCTGGCAGCCTTTCTGTCGTGGATCATCTTCCTTGGCTTTGACGGGGAAACCTACAAGGTGGTGCTGCTGCGCTGGATCGAATCCGGCAGCCTTGCCACGGAATGGGCCATCCGCATCGACCGCCTGACCGCCATCATGCTGGTCGTGGTGAACTCGGTTTCGGCGCTCGTGCACCTTTATTCCTTTGGCTACATGGCGCACGACGACAACTGGACCGACCGCGAGCATTACCGTGCCCGGTTCTTTGCCTATCTGTCGTTCTTCACCTTTGCGATGCTGACACTGGTCACATCTGACAACCTTGTGCAGATGTTCTTTGGCTGGGAAGGTGTGGGTGTCGCGTCCTATCTGCTGATCGGCTTCTACTACAAGAAACCCTCGGCCAATGCCGCAGCGATCAAGGCCTTTGTGGTCAACCGCGTGGGTGACTTCGGCTTTGCGCTTGGCATCTTTGCGCTGTTCTATCTGACCGACAGCATCCGCTTTGACGATGTGTTCGCGGCCGCGCCGACGCTGGAGACGACCAACATCACCTTCCTGTGGGCCGAATGGAACGCGGCCAACCTGATCGGTGTCCTGTTGTTCATCGGGGCCATGGGCAAATCAGCGCAGCTGTTCCTGCACACATGGCTGCCCGACGCGATGGAAGGGCCGACACCGGTTTCGGCACTGATCCACGCGGCGACCATGGTGACGGCGGGGGTGTTTCTGGTCTGCCGGATGTCGCCCGTCTTTGAATTCGCGCCGGATGCCAAGACGATGATCGTGGTGGTCGGGGCAACGACGGCCTTCTTTGCCGCGACGGTTGGCCTTGTGCAGAACGACATCAAGCGCGTGATCGCCTATTCGACCTGTTCGCAACTGGGTTACATGTTCGTGGCGGCGGGTGTGGGCGTCTATTCGGTGGCGATGTTCCACCTTTTCACCCACGCCTTCTTCAAGGCGATGCTGTTTCTTGGCGCGGGTTCGGTCATCCATGCCACGCACCATGAGCAGGACATGCGGAACTATGGCGGGCTGCGGAAAAAGATCCCCTATACCTTTGCCGCGATGATGATCGGCACCTTGGCCATCACCGGCGTGGGTATCCCGCTGACGCATTACGGGTTTGCCGGGTTCCTGTCGAAAGATGCGGTGATCGAAAGCGCCTATGTCGGCTCACACTATGCCTTCTGGCTTCTGGTGGTCGCGGCGGGCATGACCAGCTTTTATTCGTGGCGTCTGATGTTCATGACCTTCTACGGCCAGAACCGCGCCGGAACCGTCGGGCATGGGCACGGCCATGGGCACGACACCGGACATGGGCATGATGACCACCATCACGAGCCGCATGAAAGCCCGGTTGTGATGCTGATCCCGCTGGGTGTGCTGGCCCTTGGTGCAATGTTCTCGGGGATGATCTGGTACAATGTGTTCTTTGGCGAAGAGGCCAAAGTGCGCAATTGGTTCGGTCTGGAAGCCGCCGCTCATGGCGAGGCCGCTCCGCATGACGAGGCCAAGGCCGAAGGCGATGCCGGGCATTCCGCTGCTCCGGCCGAAGGTGCCGCAGCAACCACCGAAGCCGCACCTGCCGAAGGGCACGCTGCCCCGGCAGCGGATCATGCGGCTGCCACTGACCCCGCGGCCGCAGAAGAAGCGGTTGACGAGGATCACCACGCCTTTGAGCCGCCGAAAGGCGCCATCTACATCGGCCCCGATAACCATGTTCTGCACGAGGCGCATCTGGTGCCCAAGTGGGTCAAGGTCAGCCCCTTTGTGGCCATGGTGCTGGGCTTTGCACTGGCGTGGCTGTTCTACATCAAGAACCCGTCGCTGCCGGGCCGTCTGGCGGCAAACCAGCGCCCGCTTTATCTGTTCCTGCTGAACAAGTGGTATTTCGACGAACTCTATGACTGGATCTTTGTTCGCCCGGCCAAGTGGTTGGGGCGTTTCCTGTGGAAACAGGGCGATGGTGCGGTCATCGACGGGTCGATCAACGGCGTGGCGTTGGGGATCATTCCCTTCTTCACCCGCCTCGCCGGTCGGGCGCAATCCGGCTACATGTTCCATTATGCCTTCGCCATGGTGTTGGGGATTGTTGTCCTCATCACCTGGATGACGCTGACAAGCGGCAATTGAGGGGGCGAAAGAGTAACCATGGACAACCTGCTTTCGATCATCACCTTCATTCCGGCTGTGGCTGCGGGCATTCTTGCGCTGTTCCTGCGGGGTGAGGATGCCGCCGCACAGCGCAACGCCAAATGGCTTGCCCTCTTGGCCACCACTGCGACCTTCCTTGTGTCGCTGTTCGTGCTGGTGGGGTTTGACCCGGCCAATACCGACTTCCAGTTTGTCGAGGAATTCGACTGGATCCTTGGCTTGAAATACAAGATGGGCGTCGACGGCATTTCGGTGCTGTTCGTGATGCTGACCACCTTCCTGATGCCGATCACGATTGCGGCCTGCTGGGAGGTGGAGACCCGCGTCAAGGAATACATGATCGCCTTCCTGATGCTGGAAACGCTGATGCTGGGCGTGTTCTGCGCGCTGGATCTGGTGCTGTTCTATCTGTTCTTCGAGGCTGGGTTGATTCCGATGTTCCTGATCATCGGCATCTGGGGCGGCAAGGAACGCATCTATGCCGCGTTCAAGTTCTTCCTTTACACTTTCCTCGGCTCGGTCCTGATGCTGGTCGCCATGATCATGATGTATTGGGATGCGGGCACGACCGATATTCCCAGCCTTCTGGCGCACACCTTCGGGTCTGAATCGTTCAGCATCCTAGGGGTCCACGTTGTAGGCGGCTTGCAGACCATGCTGTGGCTGGCGTTCTTTGCGTCTTTCGCGGTGAAGATGCCGATGTGGCCGGTGCACACTTGGTTGCCAGACGCACACGTGCAGGCCCCGACGGCGGGGTCGGTTGTGCTGGCGGCGATCTTGCTTAAGATGGGGGGCTATGGCTTCCTGCGCTTTAGCCTGCCGATGTTCCCGATAGCCTCTGACCTGCTGGCACCTTTGGTGTTCTGGATGTCGGCCATCGCCATCGTCTACACCAGCCTTGTCGCACTCGCGCAGTCTGACATGAAAAAGCTGATCGCTTATTCGTCGGTGGCCCACATGGGCTATGTGACGATGGGGATTTTCACCGCAAACCAGCAAGGCATTGACGGCGCCATCTTTCAGATGCTGTCGCACGGCTTTATCTCGGGCGCGCTCTTCCTGTGCGTGGGCGTGATCTATGACCGGATGCACACGCGTGAGATTGATGCCTATGGCGGTCTGGTCAACCGGATGCCCGCCTATGCGATGATCTTCATGTTCTTCACGATGGCCAACGTGGGCCTGCCGGGCACCAGCGGGTTCATCGGGGAATTCCTTGTGCTGATGGGGATTTTCCAGGTCAACACTTGGGTTGCGGTCGTGGCGACAACAGGCGTGATCCTGTCAGCCGCCTATGCGTTGTGGCTGTATCGCCGCGTCGTGATGGGTGAGTTGCTGAAAGAGGCGCTGAAATCCATCACCGACATGACCAAGCGCGAAAAGGCGATCTTTGCTCCCTTGGTGGCCATGACCCTGCTCTTGGGCATCTATCCCGCCCTTGTGACCGATATCATCGGGCCGAGTGTTTCGGCACTGATCACCGACTACCACGCTGCGATCCCGGCTTCGGCCGAGGCGCAGCTTGCCCAGCACTGAAGGAGCGGACGATGACCGCAGTTGATTTCAACACCGTTCTGCCGGAATTCGTGCTGGCGGCCTATGCCATGGCCGCGCTTTTGTTCGGGGTCTATACCGGCAAGGACAAGACCGCGCCCATGCTGGTCTGGGCCACGTCCGGCCTGTTCTTGGCCCTGGCCCTTTACATCGGTCTGGCGGGCGAGGGCGAGCGGGCGGCCTTTGGCGGCATGTTCATCGATGATCCGTTTGCCCGCTTTGCCAAGGTGATCATCCTTGTGTCGGGTGCGGCCGTGATGCTGATGTCGCAGGATTACATGACGCGCCGCGATCTGTTGCGCTTTGAATTCCCGATCCTGATCTCGCTGGCCACAATCGGCATGATGATGATGGTCTCCGCCGGTGACCTGATGTCGCTTTACATGGGGTTGGAGTTGCAGTCGCTGTCGCTTTACGTGGTGGCAGCAATGCGGCGGGACAGTCAGAAATCGTCAGAAGCAGGCCTGAAGTATTTCGTGCTGGGCGCGTTGTCGTCGGGCCTGTTCCTGTATGGTGCATCTCTGACCTATGGCTTTGCCGGCACCACCAGCTTTGCGGGAATCTTGTCCACCTTGGTGGCGGGCGAGGTTCCGGTAGGGCTGACCTTCGGTCTGGTGTTCATGCTGTCGGCCTTGGCATTCAAGGTTTCTGCTGCGCCGTTCCACATGTGGACACCGGACGTCTACGAAGGCTCGCCCACCCCGGTGACGGCGTTCTTTGCCACGGCGCCAAAGGTGGCGGCGATGGCGCTGATTGCGCGTCTGACGCATGATGCCTTTGGCACGGTCAGCGGCGATTGGGGGCAGGTTCTGGCCGCCCTTGCCGTAGTGTCGATGTTCCTTGGCGCAGTGGCCGCCATCGGGCAGCGCGACATCAAGCGTCTGATGGCCTATTCCTCGATCGCACACATGGGCTTTGCTCTGGTCGGTCTGGCCAGCGGCACGGCCGAAGGGGTGCAGGCCATGCTGATCTACATGGCGATCTACGTCACCATGAACGTCGGCACCTTTGCCTTTATCCTGTCGATGGAGCGCGATGGCCGCCCGGTGACAGACATCAACAGCCTGAACATGTTTTCCCGCAAGGAACCGCTGAAGGCGCTTGCCCTGCTGGTGCTGATGTTCAGCCTTGCCGGTGTGCCGCCGATGGTGGGCTTTTTCGGCAAATTCTACGTGCTGCAGGCCGCAGTTGATGCCGGCATGACGTGGCTTGCCGTGGCGGGCGCGGTCGCATCGGTGATCGGCGCGTTCTACTATCTGCGGATCGTGTTCTTCATGTATTTCGGCAAGGAGACCGACACGGCCGACAGCAACATGGCCCCGGTGCAGTGGGTGGTGATGGTGGCGGTGTCGGCCATCATGGTGCTGGGCATCATCAACCTGTTCGGGATCGAGCCGATGGCTGCCGTTGCGGCAGAAGCCCTTGTCCGCTGATCCGTGGCCAGAGGGCGTAGGGCGCATTGTCCTGCCCTCGGTCGACTCGACCAATGCCGAAGCATTCCGAAGGGCCCCGCATCTGTCGGGGCCCTGCTGGATTCTGGCGGCTGAACAGACGGCAGGGCGGGGGCGCCGGGCGCGGCCATGGGCCAGCCCACGCGGGAACTTCTACGCCACGCTGGTGATGAGGCCGACTGAGGCGCCGCAAACGGTGGCGTTGCGCAGCTTTGCTGCCGCCCTCGCCCTGCATGATGCGCTTGTGCAGACGACCGGCACGCCGCAGGCCCTTGCGCTGAAATGGCCCAATGATGTGCTGCTGGCCGGGGGCAAGGTGGCTGGCATCTTGCTGGAAAGCCAAAGCACCGGGCAGGGGATATCGGCCCTTGCCATCGGCATCGGCGTCAACTTGATCGGCCATCCGGATGCATCACAAGTGGAACCGGGGGCCGTTCCGCCCGTTTCCGTGCTGTCCGAAACAGGTGAGCGCGTCACGCCCGAGGCATTTCTGGATCTGCTGGCCCCTGCCTATGCCCGGCGCGAGGCGCAATTCGTGTCCCTTGGCTTTGCCGCCCTGCGTGCGGACTGGCTGGCCCGCGCGGCGCGTCTGGGAGAGCCGATCCGGGCGCGCACGGGCAACCAGACCCGCGAAGGCATCTTTGAAACCATCGACGCCGAGGGCAACCTGATCTTGCGACAAGCCACGCAAACCATTGCCATTCCGGCGGCAGAAGTGTTCTTCTGACGGCAAAACGGGGGAAAACCATGCTTCTTGCCATCGACTGCGGCAACACCAACACAGTGTTTTCCATCTGGAATGGCAGTCGCTTTGTTGCAACCTGGCGGATTGCAACGGACCACAAGCGCACGGCGGATGAGTATTTCGTCTGGCTGTCCTCACTGTTGGCAATGACCAAGACCGAAGCTGTTGTGACTGAGGCTATCATCTCATCCACCGTTCCGCGCGTGGTGTTCAACCTGCGTGTGCTGTGCGGGCGCTATTTCGATTGCCGCCCGCTGGTGGTGGGCAAGCCCGAATGCCGCCTGCCCGTGGCCCCGCGCGTGGATCAGGGCACGACCGTGGGGCCTGACCGGCTGGTCAATACGGTGGCGGGGTTTGACCGTCATGGCGGCGACCTGATCGTGGTGGATTTCGGCACTGCCACCACCTTTGACGTTGTAGATTTCGATGGGGCCTATGTGGGGGGCGTGATTGCGCCGGGGGTGAACCTGTCCCTTGAGGCGCTGCATATGGCCGCTGCCGCCCTGCCGCATATCGATGTGGCCAAGCCGCAGCGCGCGATCGGCACGAATACGATAGCCTGCATGCAGTCTGGCGTGTATTGGGGTTATGTGGGGCTGGTCGAAGGCATTGTGCGCGAAGTGCGCCGCGAACGCGAACGGCCCATGAAAGTTATTGCGACAGGCGGCCTTGCCAGCCTGTTCGCGCAGGGAACCGAACTATTTCATTCGATCGAGGACGACTTGACCATGCATGGCCTTGTCCTGATCAACGACTTCAACAAGGAAACCGCATGATATCGAACCGACTGATCTACCTTCCCCTTGGCGGCGCAGGCGAGATCGGAATGAACTGTTACGTCTATGGCTATGGGCCCGAGGGCAAGGAACGCCTGATCGTGGTTGATCTGGGGGTCACCTTCCCCGACATGGACGGCTCGCCCGGTGTAGACCTGATCATGGCCGACATCTCGTGGCTGGAGGCGCGGGTGGACCGGATCGAGGCCATCTTCATCACCCACGCACATGAAGACCACATTGGCGCGCTTGGCCTGTTGTGGCCGAAGCTGAAGAAGAAGGTCTATGCCCGCCGCTTTACCGCCACCATCGGGCGGCTAAAGATGGATGAAATGGGCCTGCCGCTGGATTCGCTGACCACGGTTGAGCCTTGGCCCGCGAAAACCGAAGCGGGGCCGTTCTCGGTCGGGTTTGTGCCGGTCAGCCATTCGATTCCGGAATCAAGTGCGCTGGTGATCGACACGCCTGCCGGGCGCGTGTTCCACTCGGCTGACTTCAAGATCGACCCCGATCCGGTGGTGGGCGAGGCTTGGGATGATGCGCTGCTGCAATCCATCGTGGCCGAACGCCCGATCAAGGCGCTGATGTGCGACTCCACCAACGTGTTCTCGTTGCATGCGGGGCGGTCGGAAAGCACGATCAAGGAACCGATCCGTGACCTGATCAAAAGTCAGGGCGGGATGGTGGTGGCCACGACCTTTGGGTCGAACGTGGCACGCCTGAAAACGCTGGCCGAGGCTGCCCGCGCGGCAGACCGATCAGTCTGCGTGCTGGGCCGGTCGATGCGGCGGATGCTGTCGGCGGCGGAAGAGGCGGGGGTTCTGAAGAACTTTCCGCGCACCGTATCGCCCGAAGAGGCTGCTGAAATTCCGCGCGGAAACCTGATGCTGCTGGTCACGGGCAGCCAGGGCGAGCGTCGCGCCGCCTCGGCCCAACTCAGCCGTGGCAAGTATCTGGGCCTGTCGATGAAGGCAGGCGATCTGTTCCTGTTTTCGTCGAAAACCATTCCGGGCAATGAACGTGACGTCGGCAAGATCATGAACGCCTTCTCGGAAATGGGCGTCGATGTGATGGATGATGCTGGCGGCAAATATCACGTCTCGGGCCACGCCAACCGTCCGGATCTGGAACATGTGCACCGCCTGCTGTTGCCCGACATGCTGATCCCGATGCACGGCGAACATCGTCACTTGCGGGAGCATGTGAAGATCGCGTCCGAGGCTGGCATTGCGTCCGAGATTGCGACCAACGGCATGATGATGGACATCACCGGCGAAGTGCCGCAGGTGGCAGAGTACATTGAAACCGGGCGCGTCTATCTGGATGGCAATGTGCTGATCGGCGCGCTGGATGGTGTGGTGCGCGACCGGATCCGGATGGCGCTGAACGGTCATGTGATGGTGACGGTCATCATGGACGAGTCTGATGAGCCTTTGGGCGAGGCTTGGGTCGAGTTGATGGGTCTGCCGCAGGTCGGGCGGGGCGAACGGGCCTTGGCCGAAACGCTTGAAGGTGATCTGACCCAGTTCCTTGATTCCGCCGGTGCCAAGGTGCTGAAGGATGATGACAAGCTGGACGAGGCCCTGCGCCGCGTCGTGCGGCAGGTGACAATGGAAGAGATCGGCAAAAAGCCCGAGGTCACTATTGTGGTCAGCCGTCTGCAGGCGGAGTAACCCGCCCCAACCAGAACAGCAAAAGGCCCCGCATCGCTGCGGGGCCTTTGTGTTTGGGCAGGGAGGCGGCTGTGTTCAGCCTTCCGTCCCGGTCGCGGGTTCATCCTCGACATCGTCAAGGGTCGGCGCGGCAATCTTGAAGCTGCGCAGAATGAAATCGGGTACATGGTCGCCCATGCCGACCACCTGTGAATCGCGGCGATCATCGCGGCGGTCGCCCCGGCGATCATCGCGCCGGTCGTCACGCCGGTCATCGCGGCGCTCTGCACGCGGCTGGTCGCGGCGGTCATCGCGTGGTTGATCACGACGCTCTTCGCGCGGCTGGTCACGGCGCGGTTCATCGCGACGGTTTTCGTCGCGACGGGGGGCAGGGGCCGCCGCTTCGGCGAAAACCTCGGCCACCACGGCCTGCGGCAGCGGTTCCATGCTGGCGGGTTCTGCATTTTCGTCGCGGCGGGGCTTGCGGTCGCGCGTGCGATCACGGCTGCGGCTGCTGCCACCACGCTTTTCATCGCTGCCCCCCCGGCGTTCTTCACGCGGGCGGTCTGCGGCGGCACCAGCATCTTCCAGCGCGCCTTCGGGCAGGGCGCCGCGCGGAATTGCCAGCTTTACAAGGGATTCGATGGCACCCAGATATTTGTCATCCGACGGCACGGCAATCGTATAGGCCTTGCCAAGCCGCCCTGCGCGACCCGTGCGCCCGATGCGGTGCACATAATCTTCGGGGTGCGACGGCACGTCAAAGTTGAACACATGGCTGACCGCCGGAATATCAAGGCCACGCGCCGCCACATCCGAGGCGACCAGCAGGTGCAATTCCCCGTCGCGGAAGGCATCCAGTGTTTTCATGCGCTGCGACTGTTCCAGATCCCCATGGATCGGGGCCGCGTTGAAACCGTGCGATTTCAGCGATTTGGCCACAACGTCCACATCCATCTTGCGGTTGCAGAAGATGATCGCGTTGGTGCAGCTTTCCCCTTCGCCCTTGATTAGCGACCGCAGGACCGCGCGCTTTTCGGTAAAGCTGCGGTCTTTGCGGGTGGGCGTGAACTGGAACAGCTTTTGTTCAATGGTCAGCGACGCCGTTGCCTGCCGCGCCACTTCGATCTTGGCAGGGTTGGTCAGGAAGGTGTTGGTGATCCGCTCGATCTCGGGCGCCATGGTCGCGCTGAAGAACAGCGTTTGGCGGGTAAACGGCGTCAGTTGGAAGATACGCTCGATATCGGGGATGAACCCCATGTCCAGCATACGGTCGGCCTCATCCACCACCATGATCTCGACGCCGGTCAGCAGAAGTTTGCCACGCTCGAAATGGTCCAGCAGTCGGCCGGGGGTGGCGATCAGCACGTCAACGCCACGGTCGATCAGCTTGTCCTGTTCACCGAATGACACGCCGCCAATCAGCAAGGCCTTGGTTAGCTTGGTGTATTTGGCATAGGTGTCAAAGTTTTCGGCGACTTGGGCCGCCAGTTCGCGCGTGGGCGCCAGAACAAGGCTGCGTGGCATGCGCGCGCGGGCCCGGCCACGGCCAAGGCGCGTGATCATCGGCAGGGTAAAGCTTGCGGTCTTGCCGGTGCCGGTCTGGGCAATACCCAGAACATCGCGCCCTTCAAGGGCGTAGGGAATGGCCTGTTCCTGGATCGGAGTCGGCGTTTCATAGCCAGCGTCGATTACGGCTTGCAGAACGCGCGGGTCCAGCGCGAGGTCGGAAAATTTGGTCATCAGCGTCCTTAAGATGCGGGATCGGCCCGCAAAAGATGAAGGGACGCAGTGTTCCGGGCGCCCCGGCGTCAATGGTCCCCAAAAAGGACCTGTAGGCGCGATAAAGGAATTTCGGCCAAAGGTCAAGGACGCCACATCACTTGGTCCTGTGTCACGCGGATGTTGGCAAATGTTGTTCCGTCTTTTGCACGGCTGTCGCGGCCGCGTCGCCAATCTGTCGTGCGGGCTTTCTAGCCTGCCTCAGTTTCCCCTCTGGTATCGGAGCCTGACCATGTCCTTTCGCTTGACCACCACCCTTGCGCTTCTTGCCGCAACTGTTGCTATGCCCGCCCTTGCGGAAGACAGCTTTCCCGCCACCTTGGCCGGTCACGCGATGCTGCCCGCGCTGACGCTGATCGCGCCGCCGGCCGATGCCCCGGCGGATGCGCAGGTTTCGGGCAAGTTCACGGGGGCTGCCCGCAACATGCAACCCGAAACCGTGATGGGGGATACGGGCGGCACGCATGGCAAACGCCCGACCGGGCTGATGCTGCCGTTCAAGGGCCAGCCCGTGCAGGGTTTTTCGGGCTATGCGATGAACAAAGCCGAAGACGGGTCGGTCTACATGCTGACCGACAATGGCTTTGGCACCAAGGCCAACAGCCCGGACGCGCTGCTGATGTTCCACAAGATGAATCCGAACTTCGACTCTGGCGCCATCGAGATCAAGGAAACCGTGTTTCTGCACGACCCCGACATGAAGGTGCCGTTCCGCATCGCCTATGAAGGCTCGGACAAGCGCTATCTGACGGGCGGCGATTTCGACATTGAAAGCGTGCAGTTCCTGAACGGAGAGCTTTGGTTTGGCGACGAATTCGGCCCCTACGTGATCCGCGCCGGGCTGGATGGCAAGGTGCTGGACGTGTTCCCCACGATGAAGGGCGACGTGGTCCTGAAGGGCCCCGATACCCCCGGCATTTCGGCGGTTTCGGTCATGGGCAAGGATTGGGTGGTGCAGCGGTCTGGCGGGTATGAGGGCATGGCGCTGCAACCCGGCACCAACCTGCTGTGGGTGATGTTCGAAAAGCCCCTACTGGGTGAGGATGGCAAACCCGAGGGCACGTTCCTGCGCGCACTCGCCTTTGACCCTGCCGCTGGCAAGTGGACCGGGGCCGAATTCAAGTTCGCCTTGGCCGAAGGTGCGACGGCAATTGGTGATTTCAACTTTGTTGATGAGACTCGCGCCCTGATCATCGAGCGTGACAATGGCGAAGGCGATCCCTCGTTGAAATGCGCGGGCGATCCGGCCCCGGATTGCTTCCCGCTGCCCGCCATGCTGAAGCGCATTGTGATGGTGGATACCGCGACCGTGGATGCCGATGGCTTTGTGCGCCGCATCGGCCATATCGACCTGATGAACATTCCCGACCCCGAGGGCAAGAACCGGCTGGAAACGGTGGCGAACCGCGACCTGAAGGGGATCATGACCTTTCCGTTCTTCACCATCGAAGACGTGATGAAGGTGGATGATACCCACATCATGGTCGGCAACGACAACAACTTGCCCTATTCGTCGGGGCGCAAACTGGATGCGGCTGCAGACAATGAGGCCATCCTGCTGGCCGTGCCAGAGTTTCTGGCCGCCAAGTAACACGACGGGACAAGCTCAGGGGTGGCCAGATGTGTCTGGCCGCCCTTTTCTCTGCGCGATTACAGGGATATCTGCGGGCAGTATCCGGCGCGCAGGCAGGCCACCGTGGCCTGCGGGGTCAGCACTGTGACAACAGCCTCTGGCCGGGGAATGGCCAAACCGTAGCCTGCCGGGGAAAACGGGTGCAATGCCCCGCCATGGCACAGATGCGGCGTTTCATTCCACAGGATGAAGGTTCCGTCCGGCAGGTTGGCGCAGGCCACCTGATAGCGGCGTTGCTGGGCTTTGCGCGCAATGGCACGACTGTTGTGCAAAGTGGCATCCATGGCCTTGGCCCCGCCTTCGGCGCCATGCGCTGCCGCCCAAGCCGTGCGAAAGGCCGTGTAATCGGCGCGACGGCATTCGGCACAGGGGCGATGCCCGGCGGCAAGGGCCACCGCCTCATCATGGAAAAACAACTCGGTGTAATGTCCCGGTGCCATCAGGGGGCGCTTGCGGTCCTTGAAGGACAACACACAAGTGACCCAAGACTTGTGCCGCCACCGTGCCGCGCCAAGGTTGCCAGCGTCATCATGCAGGATGCCCCGGTTGCCCATGAACAGGCCGCGCGCCGGGGTGGCGACGATCTCGCCCGTGGGCAGCACGCGGTTCTGGCGCGTCACACCATCATTTCCTTGGTCGCGGTCAGTTGCAGCGCCGGATAGTCGCGCTGCACACGGTCAATGTCCCATTGCAGACGGGTCAGGAACACAAGATCCCCATCGCTGTCATGCGCGATGTGCTGCTTGTTCACGTTGACCAGCTTTTCAATCTCGGCCTTGTCGCCCGAAATCCAGCGGGCAGATTTGAAGGCCGACCCTTCAAAGCGCACGGGCAAGGAATATTCCGCTTCGATCCGGCTAGCCAGCACGTCAAACTGCAGCGCGCCCACGACACCCACGATAAAGCCCGAACCGATCATCGGTTTGAACACCTTGGCGGCACCTTCTTCGGCGAATTGCATCAGCGCCTTTTCCAGATGCTTGGCCTTCATCGGGTCGCCCGCGCGCACACCTTGCAGCAGTTCCGGCGCGAAGGACGGAATGCCGGTAAAGCGCAGCATCTCGCCCTCGGTCAGCGCATCACCAATGCGCAACTGCCCGTGGTTTGGAATGCCAATGATATCGCCGGCCCAAGCCTCTTCGGCCAGTTCGCGGTCGGCGGCCAGAAACATCACAGGGTTGGCCACCGCCATCGGTTTTTTGCTGCGCACATGCATAAGCTTCATGCCGCGCTCAAAATGGCCCGAAGCCAAGCGGACAAAGGCCACACGGTCGCGGTGCTTTGGGTCCATGTTGGCCTGCACCTTGAACACGACCCCGGTCACCGGCGTTTCTTCTGGGGCAACCTTGCGGGTGGAGGTGGGCTGCGGCTGCGGTTCAGGGCCGAACTTGCCTATACCATCCATCAACTCCTTGACGCCGAACGAATTGATCGCCGATCCAAACCAGATCGGGGTCATCGACCCGTTCAAGAGGGCGTTGCGGTCAAAGGCTGGCAGCAATTCGCGGGCCATCTCAAGCTCTTCGCGCAGTTTGGCCAACAGTTCGGCTGGCACATGTTCGGCCAACCGGGGGTCGTTCAACCCGTTGATCTGAATGGTTTCGGCCACGCGGTTGCGGTCAGCGCGGTCCATCAGTTCCAGACGGTCGTTCAGAATGTCATAGCAGCCCAGAAACTCACGCCCCTGACCGATGGGCCATGAGGCGGGCGAGACATCGATGGCCAGATTTTCCTGAATCTCATCAATGATCTCGAACGTGTCGCGGGCCTCGCGGTCCATCTTGTTGCAAAACGTCAGGATCGGCAGGTCGCGCAGACGGCACACCTCGAACAATTTGCGCGTCTGGCTTTCCACGCCCTTGGCGCCGTCAATCACCATGACCGCGCAATCGACAGCCGTCAGCGTGCGATAGGTATCTTCGGAAAAGTCCGAGTGGCCGGGCGTATCGACCAGATTGAAGCGATACTGCTGAAAGTCGAACGACATCGCCGAGGCCGAGACGGAAATGCCGCGCTCTTGCTCCATCTTGATGAAGTCCGACCGCGTGCGCCGCGCCTCGCCCTTGGCACGCACTTGGCCTGCCATTTGGATCGCCCCGCCAAACAGCAGGAACTTTTCGGTCAGCGTCGTCTTGCCCGCATCGGGGTGCGCGATGATGGCGAACGTCCGGCGGCGGGCGATTTCGGGCGGAAGGGTGGGGCGATTGTCCAGCATGCCGGGCGTGTAGCGCAAAGCGCGCGCGGCGTCCACTGTGCGGCGACTGATCCTGCCAGACGGCTCGCCCTATCGCGCGCCCGCCGCACCCTTGCGTTGATACAAGGCGTCTCGGCCAACTTCGTCCAGAAACTCGCGGCTGGCCTCGGTGCCAAAGTGCTGGATCTGCGCCAACCCCGGAAAGCGCGCCTTCACATCCTCGGCCAAATCCGATGGCAGGCGGCTCAGCGTGGCATCATTCACCATCAGGCTTTCGGCAGGCACCCCTTCGGCATAGATGATTTCGTGCCGGTCAAAGACGAGGCTGAAGTAATCGACAAAGCCGCCGTCGCGCTGAAAGACCCGTTCGCCATCAATCAGATGTTTGGCCTGCACCAAAAGTTCCGAAGTTTGCAGACCGGCATGGCGGCGACGCTGATAGAGGAAAATGCGGTGGTGGGGGCTGACGATCAGATCCCCCGCATTGCCAAGCGTTCCGGCCGTGATGACCACGGGCGCAAACGCCCCCAGCGCGCGCAGCGTGGCCTTGCCCAGCCAGCGCACCTCTTGCGGGCCATGGTCGCGGGTCAGAACACGGTCGCCCGCCGACAGCGCCTCGATCGCACATTGGCGGCCATCGGCCAGCGTGATCATGGTGCCGCGCGCAA
Organism: Rhodobacter sp.; assembly: GCA_027484145.1. Taxonomy (GTDB): domain Bacteria; phylum Pseudomonadota; class Alphaproteobacteria; order Rhodobacterales; family Rhodobacteraceae; genus Pseudotabrizicola. Next base: position 701,388 of record JAIXUH010000002.1, on the reverse strand, counting down.
AAGACACACACAACAGGTCAGCCAGCGGCACCTCGTCCGGTTCGCTGTCGATCGCCACAAGGGTATAGTCGGCGGTGTTGCTGATCGGGGAAAGCGGCAGTGCCACATGCGGGCCGCCCGCGATCTGCATCAAAAGCATTTCGATCCGGTCGCCATCCGGGGCCATCAGCGTATAGCGCGCGATCAGGCGAACTGCCTGTCCGGCCTGCCCGATCTGGCTGCCCTCGGCCACGCGCTGCCCGTTCGCGCCATGGCTCAGGATCAGGCGTTTTGGCGCGGCCTCTTCTTCCAAAGCATAGATGTCGCCTTCACACACCTCGTCAGGGCCAAGCAACCCGTCGCCGGCATTGACGCCATGGATGACATAGACCGACTCAGCCTCGAACACCTGACAGGCGTGACCGGGGGGATGGGGGCGGGGGGCATCGGCAAGCGGTGGCATGGCTGGGCAATGGTCCTGCGCGGAACATGGTGGTGGCGTGCTGGACCCCAAACCAGCCCTTTGCAGATAGACTGACACAAGGTCAACGTCAACGCTTGCAACCCCGCAGCATGGATCACGCCCATATGCGGGAAACAATTTGCCCCGCCAGACCAGCGGTGTTTCCCCCAAAGACGCATCCCCGACCGGCACGCTATACTGCCGTGCCGTCTTTCGCCGCAGGCCGCCGCCTGCTAGTCAATGCACAAGCCAACAGGGGAGAGAGATCAATGGATTTGGGCATCAAGGGCAAGCGGGCCCTCGTCTGCGCGGGATCAAAAGGGTTGGGCCGTGGCTGTGCCGAGGCTTTGGCGGCGGCCGGCGTTGATCTTGTGCTGAACGCGCGCGGCGTTGAGGCGCTTGAGGCGACGGCGGCCGTGATCCGTCAGGCCCATGCCGTGCAGGTTGTGACCATCGCGGCGGATATCACGACCGAAGCCGGGCGCGCTGCTGTTCTGGCGGTGGCGGGCGATGTCGATATCCTTGTGACCAATGCAGGCGGCCCGCCACCGGGGATGTGGTCGGATTGGGACAGGGATGATTTCATCCGCGCGCTGGATGCCAATATGCTGACGCCGATTGCCCTGATGAAGGCGCTCTTGCCCGGCATGATCGCCAAGGGCTGGGGCCGTGTGGTGAACATCACCAGCCAGTCGGTCAAGGCGCCTGTCGCGCAACTTGGCCTGTCGAACTCCGCCCGCGCCGGACTGACCGGCTATGTGGCCGGGACCAGCCGTCAGGTGGCGCCGCATGGTGTGGTGATCAACAACCTGCTGCCGGGGATTCACGATACCGACCGTGCCGTGTCACTCGATACGGGCGTGACGCAGGCCGAAGGCATCACGATGGAAGAGGCGCGCCGCCGCCGCATGGCCTCGATCCCGGCGCGCCGCTATGGGTCTATTGAAGAATTCGGGGCGACCTGCGCCTTTTTGTGCAGCCAGCAGGCGGGGTTCATCGTGGGTCAGAACATCCTGCTGGATGGTGGGGCAACAAACGTCACGATGTAGGCCGCAGCCATTTGCCGGGGTCATGGTGTGGCGTTCTGCCGGAAATGGCGTGGCACCGCGTGGGCTTGCCCGGCGGTGCGGCGGCTGCTAGGCAGAATCCCGATTGAAATGCTTGGTCAACCATGCCGCAGTATGCCGCCCGTCTTGCCCCCCGTCTGGTCGTTGAACACCTGAGCCGCAGTTTTTCCGGGCAAAAGGTGGTGGATGACGTGTGTCTTGAAGTGGCCTCGGGGCAGGTGACCTGCCTTTTGGGGCCATCGGGTTGCGGCAAATCCACCACCTTGCGGATGATTGCCGGGGTTGAGCGGCTGAATGGTGGCCGCATCATCATTGACGGCACCGAAGTGGCGGGCCCCAATGGGCATACCCCGCCCGAAGCGCGTGGCGTGGGACTGATGTTTCAGGACTTTGCGCTGTTTCCGCATCTGACGGTGGCCGAAAATGTGGCTTTCGGGCTGAAAGGCGACCGCAGCGCCAAGGCGCGCCGGGTGGAGGAGTTGCTGGAGCGTGTCAACCTGCACGGTTTTGCCGCCAAGCATCCGCACCAGTTGTCGGGGGGCGAACAGCAGCGCGTGGCCCTTGCCCGCGCCCTTGCGCCGCGCCCCAAGGTCATGCTGATGGACGAGCCGTTTTCCGGCCTCGACAACCGCTTGCGCGATGGCATCCGCGATACCACGCTGGACATTCTGAAAGAGGAAGGTGCCGCCGTGGTTCTGGTCACGCACGAGCCGGATGAGGCGATGCGGATGGCCGATGAGATTGCGCTGATGCGGGCCGGGCGGGTGATGCAAAAGGGCGCGCCCTATAACGTCTACAACGCGCCCGTCGACAAGGCGGCAGCGGCGTTTTTCAGCGATATCAATGTGATCCGGGGAATTTCTAGGGGGGCGCTGACCGATACACCCTTTGGTGCCTTCCTCACCCCCGGCCATGCCGATGGCGCAGCCGTGGATATCGTCATTCGCCCGCAACATCTGAAGATCGATTTTGACCGTGCCGGGCGCGGGCCAAACCCGACGCCGATCGAGGGCACACCAGCACGCGGCACAGTGGTGCGGGCGCGTTATCTGGGGCGGGAAAGCCTTGTGGAATTTCGCATGGAATTTGACGGCAGCACGCTGACAACTTCGGTTCCGGGTGTGTTCCTGCCCAAGGCCGGCACCGCGCTGTGGCTGATGATCCGGCGTGACCGCTGCTTTGTGTTTCCGGCCAAGGCCTAGGTCGCCGCTTCGGCGGCGATGCGCGCGCGGTAATCCTCCACGCCGCGCCCGGCCTCGACGGGAAAGGTCTCGCCGGTTTCGGTCAGGCCCATGATCCGGTCCACGCGAAAGCTGCGGAAATCATGGCGTGCCTCGCACCACGCGGCCAGCGTCCAGACCCGGCCCCAGAATTCCAGTTGCAAGGGGCGGATGTCACGGTGGGTTTCGTGGCCTTCGGGGTCGATATAGGTGATGGTCAGACGCTGCTTTGCCCGAATGGCCTTGCGGATGGCGGGCAGGTGGGGTGCGGCACGCTTGGCCTCTTGCCCGGTAAAGACGAACAGATCGTCCTCATCGCCTTCGGGCGGGGCGGGGGTGACGCTGGCGATCTTTGTCGCCAGCATCCGCGCCGCGCGGGCAAGGCCGGGGTCGGCGCCTTGAGCCACCAGCCGCACGCCAAGGCGCAGCGCCTCCAACTCGGCCCCGGTCAGAATCATGGGGGGCAGGGTGATGGGCGCGCGCAGGATATAGCCCACGCCACGCTCGCCCTCGACCGGCAGGCCCGAGGCCATCAGCGTGGCCATGTCGCGCCAGATGGTGCGGACCGACACTTCCAGCCGGTCCGCCATTTCGGATGCGCGATGCAACCGCCCGTCGCGCAGGATCTGGATCAGGTCAAACAGGCGGTCGGTGCGGCGCATGAGGCCAAAGTGACCTTGCGCGCGGGCAAGGTCAATCCATCTGCCACACCACGGCATGATGCGCCATGCGCACCGTCGGCCCATCAATCATGCCCATGAAGGGTGTAAAGGATGGGCTTGCGATGACCACATCGGCGGCCTTATGGGCCTGATGAAGGCTGTCCCACAGCACAAGGTCGGTCCAGTCGCCATCGGCACCGGCCAGCAGCCAGCGGGCGCGAAAGCCCGGTTGGTGGCGCAGCAATGCAGCGGTCCCTTGGGCTGCGGTCGCCACATCCGCGGCGGCATATTCCGGCAGGCTGCGGAACTGGACCACCTCGATCACCGCTTGCGCGGCTGGGGTGCCACGGGCGGTGTCAGAAGGCATGGCCAATTTTTGGGCGGGTTGCGAAAAGGGCGATACGTGAAAACGCATGAAATCCTCCGTCAGGTTGCGTGTGGGCTTCATGACAGAGGGCAACTGACATATAGCTGTCAGCTATCAACGCCGAACGCCCGCCTGTGACGCCGGAATCAGGCTGTCAAGCCGCCGCACACAGGGCTAATTGGAATGGAACACGCACCGGGGCAGATCATCCCCGACCTTGCAGGAGAACTGACATGCTGAACAACATCGGCCTTCCCGGCCTTCTTCTTATCGCGGTCGTTGTGCTGGTCCTGTTCGGACGCGGCAAGATCAGCACCATGATGGGGGAAGTGGGCAAGGGCATCAACGCCTTCAAGAAAGGCGTGAAGGAAGAGACGGAAGCGATTGAAAGCAATACCGCAACCGCTGCCCGTGACGTGACGCCGAACGCCGAGAAGGACAAGGTCTGATCGCCCGGACCCGCCCCCTGACCGCAAAGGATACCCAGCGCCATGTTTGACCTCGGCATGTCCGAACTTCTGGTGATCGGCGTTGTCGCGCTGATCGTGATTGGCCCGAAGGATCTTCCCGAGATGTTCCGCAGCGTGGGGCGGGTAACTGCCAAAATGCGGGTCATGGCGCGGGATTTTTCGCGTGCGATGGAAGCGGCAGCAGATGAAACGGGCGTCAAGGATGTGGCAAAGGACCTAAAGACCGCAACTTCGGCCAAAGCCATGGGGCTAGATGCCGTCAAGGACGCCGCCTCCAAGTTCGAAAAGTGGGACCCGCTGAAGAACGCCGCGCGCCCGTCAACCCCATCCGTGGTGACCGCTGCGCCACCGGCGGTGATGACGGCGGCAGCCTCTGTCACGCCTGACCCCGCGGCGCCGGTCACAGTGCCGGAACCCGTCGTGGCGCCTGCCATGGGCCCGGCAACGCATGCCTTGGCCGAGCAACAGGCCGAACGCAAGGCTGTGGCCCTTGAGGCAGCGGAAAAGCTGAAAAAGCCCGTGCGCCAGGCGGCTGCCCCTGCGGCTGCCGTCCCTGTGGCCGAGGTCGCCGCAGCCGAGCCTGCCAAAAAGCCCCGCGCCCCGCGTAAACCGAAATCAACGCCCAAGGCTGACGCATGACCACCAAGGACGACATCGACGACAGCTCGGCCCCGCTGATCGAGCATCTGGCCGAACTTCGCAACCGGCTGATGTGGGCGCTGACCGCCTTTGTGGTGGCGATGATCCTGTGCTTTGTGGTGGCCGAGCCGATCCTTGATTTCCTGCTGGGGCCCATCGAAGATTCGATGCGCGCCTTGGGTGACCCCAACCCGGTGATGCAATACACGGCACCGCAAGAGTATTTCTTTACCTTGGTGCATATCTCGGTCGTGGGCGGGCTGGCGCTGTCGTTTCCGTTTATCGGCTATCAGTTGTGGCGCTTTGTGGCGCCGGGCCTCTACAAGAACGAAAAGAACGCATTTCTGCCGTTCCTGATCGCCTCGCCGGTCTTGTTCATCTTGGGCGCGTTGTTTTCGCATTACATCGTCACGCCCATGGCGATGACCTTTTTCCTTGGCTTTGCGGATGCATCCTCGGTCGTCAGCGCCATCCTTCCGATCGTGTCGGATGCGCCAATTGCCGATGCGCCTGTTGTGCCAAAGGAAGGCATCGACATCGTCTTTCAGGGCAAGGTGAACGAGACACTGGATATCTCGCTCAAGCTCATCATCGCCTTTGGCCTGTGCTTTCAGCTTCCTGTGCTACTGACGCTGATGGGCACGGCGGGGCTGGTGTCGTCTGCCGGTCTGGCGGGGATGCGCCGCTATGCCATCGTGATTATCCTGATCGTGGCCGCGATTGTGACCCCGCCCGATTTCATGTCGCAGATCGTGCTCTTCGCCGCCGTCTATCCGTTGTATGAAGTGTCAATCTTTCTGATCCGCCGGATCGAAAAGAAGCGCGAGGCTGATCTGCGCGCACAAGGCCTGTGGGTCGAGCCGGAAGAAGACGACGAAGCCGAAGCCAAAGCAAAATGACCGTCGACCCGCTGGACCGTATTGCCGCCGCGCTGGAGCGTATGGCCCCCGCGCCGATGCCAGCGCCCGATTTTGCCGCCGCTGACGCCTTTGCCTGGCACACAGCGCCAGATCGGCTGGAACCTGTGCTGCGGGTGTCGCGCGTCGATATCGGGCTTCTGGTGGGGGTGAACCGGTCGCGCGATACGCTTTTGGAAAACACCCGCCACTTTGCGGCGGGGTTGCCTGCGAACAATGCGTTGTTGTGGGGCGCACGCGGCATGGGCAAGTCGTCCTTGGTCAAGGCGGTGCATGCGCAGGTGCGCGCCGAAGGGCTTGCGCTGAAGATCGTTGAGTTGAGCCGCGAAGACCTGCCGTCGGTGCAGCGCCTGCTGGCGCATCTGCGCCGGTCCGAGCATCGCTTTATCCTGTTTTGCGACGATCTGTCGTTCAGCCATGATGACCAGCACTATAAATCGCTCAAGGCGGTTCTGGATGGTGGCATCGAGGGGCGGCCCGAGAATGTGGTGTTCTATGCCACGTCGAACCGCCGGCACCTGATGCCACGTGACATGATCGAAAACGAGACGCAGGCCGCGATTCATTCGACCGAGGCGGTCGAGGAAAAGGTGTCGCTGTCCGACCGCTTTGGCCTGTGGCTGGGCTTTCATTCCTGCACGCAGGACGAATACCTTGCCATGATCGACGGCTATTGTGCGGCGCATGGCCTTTCGGTGCCTGCGGCGCGTCTTCGGGCAGAAGCGATTGAATGGCAGGCCACGCGCGGCGCACGGTCAGGCCGGGTGGCGTGGCAGTTCTTCTGCGATCTGGCCGCGCGCGAAGGTGTGCGAATCTGACGGCGTGCACCTGTCGACGCGCTATGCTATGCATCTGCACCGAGCAACAACCTTTGCCCATGTCCCCCACGCCTGATTCAGGACCCCATGTATCTTGAGATTCTCATCGTCGTTGCGCTGATTGCGTTGAACGGCTGTCTTGCCATGTCTGAAATGGCCATCGTTTCCGCCAAGCCCGGCCGTCTGAAGCACCTGCAGGAGACCAGCCGCGGTGCGGCGGCGGCGTTGCGGCTGGCCGAACATCCGGGGCGGTTCTTGTCGACGGTGCAGATTGGCATCACGCTGGTGGGTGTCTTGTCGGGGGCCATTTCGGGGGCAACCCTTGGCGCGCGGCTGGCCAGCAGCCTGCACGGCTGGGGCGTTGATCTGGAACTGGCGCAGACGCTGGGCGTAGGCGGCGTGGTGGTGATCATCACCTATGTGTCGCTGATCGCGGGTGAGTTGGTTCCCAAGCAAATTGCACTGCGCGACCCCGAGGGGATTGCCATTCTTGTGGCCCCCCCCATGGCGATTCTGTCCAAGGTGGCGGCGCCCATCGTGTGGTTTCTGGATATCTCGGGGCGGGCGGTGCTGTGGCTGATGGGGCAGCGCGGCAGCGGCAACGCCCGCGTGACCGAAGAAGAGGTGAAAAGCCTGCTGTCCGAAGCCGCAGAGATTGGCGTGATCGAGGTTGAGGAACGCGCACTGATGGCGGGGGTGATGCGTCTGGGCGACCGCACCGCCAAGGCGCTGATGACCCCGCGCCATGAGGTGGCCATGCTGGATCTGGAATCGACACCGGCCGAAGCCATCGGTGCCATTCGCCGCATTTCCCGCCCCCGCATGCCGGTGCAAAGCCGCGAGTCGGGCGATGTGGTGGGGATCGTGCTATTGTCCGAAGCCTTTGATGCCGTGTCGCGGCGCGAGCCGTTGAACATCCGCGCCCTTGTGCGCGAGGTGCCCGCCGTTTCAGACCGCGCCGATGCGCTGGATGTGATGGGCATCATCGCCTCGACGCCGCATCACATGGCGCTGGTCTATGATGAATACGGCCATTTCGAAGGGATCATCACCACCGGCGATGTGCTGGAGGCGATCACCGGCACGATTGCATCCGCCGAAGAAGGCGAAGAGCCCATGGTGGAGCGCGCCGATGGCAGCCTGCTGGTGGCGGGCTGGATGCCGGTCGACGAATTTGCCGACCGGATCGGCATTCGCCGCGAACTGGCGGGGGATTATGATACCGTGGCGGGTCTGATGCTGCACCTGATGGGGCGCTTGCCGCGCCTTGGTGAAACGGTCAAGGCCGATGGCTGGACGTTTGAGATCATCGATATGGATGGCTTGCGGATCGACAAGGTTCTGGCGACCAGGCAATAGACCGGATGGAAAGGGCCACCTGTTGCAGGTGGCCTTTTGCGTCTTGTGGTCACGCGCTGCGGTTACTGAACGAAGGGCACGGGGTCCGTGCTGTCAACGCCGCGCCGCACCTCAAAGTGCAGGAAAGCGGGGCTGCCCGAGCGCACCTTGGCGATGCTTTGGCCACGGCTGACCTTGTCGCCCTTCTTGACCGCAATCGCATCAACCCCGGCGTAAACCGTCAGCAGGTTGTTGGCGTGGCGGATCACGATGATCGGGGTCTGTTCGGTATCTTTGGTGATGGCCGCCACGGTGCCCGCATCCGCCGCCTTGACGGGTGTTCCGGCACTTGCGGCAATGTCGATGCCATCGTTCTTGCCCTTGGAGTAGGGGCGGATGATGCTGCCGGGCACGGGCATGACCATTTTGGCAGCGGTTGCACCGGTTCTCTCGGTCGCAAGTTCAGGCGATTTCGGCGTATCCTTGGGCTTGGTCGCCGCAGGTGCTGTCTTTTCATCGGGCAGCGGCTTGGTTGCCGAAGGCGGTGTCGGGGTGGCAGAGCCAACCCCCGGCTTGGTCACGGCTGTTGCCGTGCTGGGCGGCGCCTCTGACGCGACCGGAATGATCAGGAACTGGCCTTCGCGCACGGAAAGGTCAGACCCCAACCCGTTCCATTCACCCAAAGCCTTGGCCGAGACGTTGTAGGTGCGCGCGATCGAGAAGGCCGTTTCACCACGACGCACCTGATGGCGCACGGGTTCCTTGCCCGTCGGCTGCACTGGCGTGCTGGTGGGGGCAGGGGAGCCCACACGGTCCAGCGCGGTTGTGGCGATGGAGGATACGTCAACCGGCGCAGGCGACGTGCTACCGCCAACAACGCTGCCCGATCCGGCAACGATGCCCGAATCCGCCACGCGGCGGGGCAGGGCGACAACTTCACCGTCGCGCAGGGTGTCGGTGGGCATCAGCGCATTATAGCGGGCCAATTCGTCCGCGCCCACGCCGACGCGCGCTGCCACGGATGCAATTGTGTCACCGCGCCGCGCCACCGCCACCTGATAGCCGGGGTAGGAGATCACGCCGCGTGCATCAGCGCCGGGGCGGCTTTCGGTGGCCTGACGCGCCGCCTCGGTTGTGTCAAGCACCCCGTTGCCGCCGCGAAAATCCCAGTCAAGGCCGCCAAAGGGGCTGCCACCCGTGGTGGGGGTGCAAGCGGAAAGGGCGGCAATGCCGCAGGATATGCCAAGGGCCCGAAACGCCGGGGAAATGCGGGTCATGCTCTGCCTCTCGTCCATCCGGGCGGTGTGTCCCGCCTCTGCGCCGTAAACCGTGCGCCGTCACAAGGCGCTTTACTCTGTCCCCAGTCCTTCGACCAGTGGCACGAACCGCACTGGGCGAAGTTCCTCGTAGTCATAGCCGCGTTCGCCGCGCGTGACCTTGATCAGGCTTTGCACCGTATCAGACTGCCCCACCGGCAACACCATGATACCCCCGATCTTGAGTTGCGCCAAGAGGGGGCCGGGCGGGTCTTCGGCGGCGGCGGTCACGATGATACGATCAAAGGGTGCCTGATCGGGCAGGCCGTGGCTGCCGTCTGCGGTAAAGGCGGTGATGTTCACAAGGCCAAGCTCGCGGAACACATCCTGTGCGTCGCGCACAAGGCGCTTGTGGCGGTCCACTGTATAGACGCGGCGGGCAAGCTGGCTCAGGATGGCGGCCTGATAGCCCGACCCTGTGCCCACCTCCAGCACGGTATCGCGCGGCTGCACGTTCAAAGCCTGCGTCATCAACCCCACCACCGACGGCTGGCTGATGGTCTGGCCCGCCGCAATCGGCAACGGCATGTCATCATAGGCACGCCCGGCAAAATGGCCGCGCACGAACAGGCCACGATCCACCTTTTCCATGGCGGTCAGCACGCGGGTGTCTGTCACACCACGAGAGCGCAGGGCATAAAGAAACCGCATCTTGCGTTCGGCGTCCGTCTCGGCCGGATCGCCTTCGCCCATCATGCCAGTCGCGCCCCCAGATCAGACAACAGATCATGCGCGGTCAGATCGGCGCGCATCGGGGTAATCGAAATCCACCCCTCAAGGTTCACGGCTGCATCGGTGCCGGGCAAGGTGGGCGTTTGCTGCGGGCCGCCCTTGATCCACAGGAACTTGCGTCCCGAGGGTGAATGCTGCGGCTCCACCCCAAAGGCGGTGTCGCGGCGAAAGCCTTGCGCGGCCACTTTCATGCCCTTGACGTCCTTTGACGGCATCGGCGGAAAGTTCACGTTATAGAACACGCGGTAATCATCCTTGGTCCAGATGCCACGGTCCAAAAGCGCGCGCACCACGGCCACGCCATGTGCGGCCGATGCCTCGAACGGGCTGGCCAGATCATCGGTTTTCGGCCCCATGAACTGCGACATCGCAATGGCCGGCACACCGTGAAGTGCGGCTTCCATCGCGCCGCCAATGGTGCCGGAGTACAGCACATTTTCCGCCGAGTTATTGCCGCGGTTCACGCCCGACAGCACCAGATCGGGCTTGGCGCCCTGCAGCACGTCAAACATGCCCGCCAGAACGCAATCGGCGGGGCTGCCTTCGGCGGCAAAACGGCGCTCGGCCATCTTGGCGATCATCATCGGGCGGCTGTAGCTGATGCAATGGCCCACGCCCGATTGTTCAAAGGCGGGCGCCACGGTCCAGACTTCGCCGCCGGGGCCCGCGATTTCGGTAGCGATGGCCAACAGAACCTCTAGCCCGGGGGCGTTGATGCCGTCGTCGTTCGTGATCAGTATGCGCATGAAACCCCGTCCTTTCCTTCTGCTTAGACGAGGGGCGCAAGGGCGGCAAGCGGTGCCGCATGCTGCGCCAAGGATGATCGTGCAGGCGTTGCAAGGTTGACATTGTGGCGGCACAGGCAAAACGTGGCGGCACCGGACCGATAGGGGATATGCGGTGCTTTTGCCCGAAGATATGGCCGCGCTGACGGCATGGCGGCAGGATCGCCACCGCCACCCCGAACTGTCGGGGCATGAGGCGGCCACGGCAGCGGCCGTGGTGGCGGCCCTTGCGCCCTGCGGCCCCGATCAGGTGGTGGCGGGCCTTGGCGGACATGGGGTGGCGGCCGTCTTTTCCGGTGCGGTGGCGGGGCCGACGGTGATGTTGCGCGCAGAACTCGATGCCCTGCCCATTCAGGAACTTCCGGGCCCTGTGCATCGCTCGGTGGTGCCGCGGCAGGCGCATCTGTGCGGGCATGATGATCACAGCGCGATTCTGCTGGGCGTGGCGCGCGAATTGTCGCGGCAGCGCCCGGACTGCGGCCGGGTGGTCTTGCTGTTTCAACCGGCCGAGGAAAACGGGGCCGGGGCGGCAGCAGTCATCGCCGACCCGGCATTTGCCGCGCTGCGCCCAGATTGGGCCTTTGCGCTGCACAACATGCCGGGACTTCCCTTGGGGCAGGTGCGCGCGGCGGCGGGGCCTGCGAACTGCGCGTCGGTCGGCCTGCGCATCACCTTGTCGGGGCGCACCGCCCATGCGTCGATGCCGGGGGACGGCATCTCGCCCGCCCCGGCATTGGCCGCGCTGATGCCGGCGCTGACGGCCCTTGGCCCGGGCGGCACGCTGGGTGAAGGGTTTCGGCTGGTAACCGTCACCCATGCGCGTCTGGGTGAGCCTGCCTTTGGCATCGCCCCCGGCTTTGCCGAGCTTTGGGTCACGCTGCGCACACTTGGTGACGCGGATATGGTGCCCTTGCGGCAAATGGCCGTGGGTCTGGCGCAGGATCAGGCCAGACAGCATGGCCTTGGCCTTGCCGTCAGCTGGCATGACGATTTCGCCGCCTGCACCAATGATCCGGCCGCCGTTGACCAGATCCGGGCGGCGGCGGCCGCTACCCAGACTCCCTTTGCCCTGCCTGACGCTCCGATGCGCGCGTCCGAGGATTTCGGGCGTTTTGCGCAAACCGGGGCACGGGCCGCGATGTTCCTTCTGGGCGCGGGCGAGGGGCGTCCCGCGCTGCACAACCCGGACTATGATTTCCCTGATGCCCTGATCGGGCCGGGGGTTGTGATGTTTCACCGGCTTGTGCGCGATCTTTTGAACCAGGGCTGCGACGGCGCACAGATGCCGCGCGCGCATGGGCAATGACAGGCCGCGCTGACGCGCCTATCTGTCGTGCAGCAGGAGAGATATCATGAGCTGGAACCCCGCGCTTGACCCGTCCATCCCGATTGGCGATGCCATCGACGCCATCGAAACCGTGATTGTGCCGCGCGCCCGCGATCTGGGCGGGTTCGAGGTGCGGCGCGCCTTGCCATCGGCGGCGCGGCAGATGGTGGGGCCCTTCATCTTTTTCGACCAAATGGGCCCGGCCGAGTTTCTGACCGGCACCGGTATTGACGTGCGGCCGCACCCGCATATCGGGCTGGGCACGGTCACCTATCTGATGAAGGGGCGCATTCACCATCGCGATTCCCTTGGCACCGATTCCTGGATTGAACCGGGGGCGGTGAACTGGATGCTGGCCGGGCATGGCATCACCCATTCCGAACGGCAAGATGGCGATATCCGCAGCGCGCCGCATGGTCTGTTCGGTCTGCAGACGTGGCTTGCCCTGCCAAAGGCGCGCGAGGATGACCCCGCCGCCTTTGTGCATGCGCCACGGGACAGCCTGCCGGTGCTGGAGGGCGAGGGCAAGGAAGTGCGGCTGATTCTGGGCACGGCCTGGGGTGAACGGGGCCCGGTCGATCTGGGGTTCGAGACGTTCTATGCCGATGCCATCCTGCAGCCGCGCGCTGCTGTGCCGCTGCCTGATGATCATGAGGACCGTGGCGCCTATGTGCTGGCGGGCGAGGTCAGCGTGGGTGGCCAGACCTTTGGTGTGGGCAACATGCTGGTGTTCCGCCCCGGCGACCGCATCTCGCTGCGCGCGGGTGATGCGGGCGCACGGATAATGCTGCTAGGCGGGGCCACGATGGATGGCCCGCGCCACATCTGGTGGAACTTTGTCGCCTCCAGCCGCGAACGTATTGATGCCGCGAAAGAGGCATGGCGCGCCGGAGACTGGGCGCATGGCCGGTTCCGCCTGCCGCCGGGGGATGCGGGTGAATTCATCCCGGCGCCAGAACGTTAAGCGCTTGCACGATTTCCTGCGAAAGGGCGCTTGACGGCGCCTGCCGCCTTCCGTAATACCCCCAACACGTTCGGGGAACCGGGCGGCGATGTGCGGTGGTAGCTCAGTTGGTTAGAGTACCGGCCTGTCACGCCGGGGGTCGCGGGTTCGAGCCCCGTCCACCGCGCCACCGTCGCCCGCCCCGAACGCTGATCCTGCGCGGTGGTAGCTCAGTTGGTTAGAGTACCGGCCTGTCACGCCGGGGGTCGCGGGTTCGAGCCCCGTCCACCGCGCCAGTTTCATCCCTTCATCGCATGACACCGGGCCGCAATCTGCGGCTTTCGGCGTTTCGCGCGTGGAGTGGCACCCTGAACCTGACACTCCATGCCACCGACACGTTCCCCGATATCCCGAACGGCCCCTTTGCCGGAAATGCTTCCCTTTGATGGCTAGCAAGGGTGCTATCATTCGCCAAAGGCATCGCCCCGAAGGTGGGTCGGTTCCTTTTGCCATCAGGGATCAACAGCGTGCGCGTTGGGCGCAGCAGGAATGAATTGGGTTCGGTTAGATTGGGAATTGCTTTGGCTCTGCGGTTAATGGCGATCAATGGACCTGAAGAATTTCACGTTAGCACCGGCAGCGCAAAGTTCGTCGTGGCCTCGGGCGCGCTTGGCTAAGTCACAGCCGAACGGACCCCCTTCTATGCCGACGTGGCACCTCTGATCGAGCGGGGGATGGGGCGAGTTGGGGGTGTGGGGAGTGCGGCGGGGAAGGGGGGGGAGAGGGATGGTTGGGTCCGTGGGGCGGTCGAGGGGGAAGGGGTGCAGGGATATGAGGCGGGGAGCGTGATGGGGCGAGGGCGGAGGGGCGGCGCAGGGTGGCAGGGAGTGTCCACATGTGGACAGTTTGGAAATTAACGGAATTGCAAGAGTCTGTTAACTTTTGTTCATCGGATGTTAGGGACATTGTGAATTGGGCGATTTGAGTTGGGGGGGCGAATGATGGCGAAGAAATTTGGAAATGGCCGTGTTGCAGATGTAAAGGATCGCGGGAAGCCATGCGTTCCGGCCGTCCTGCGCCTACTCGAAAGCCGGTTTAGTTTCAACATGCCCCAAATGCAGGAACAGCATGGTTCAGATGCATCAAGCGGGACTTCAATCTTGTTGAAATCAATCTCCCTCATGTGTTGCGGACTTTTCCCAGGTCAAGCACTTGGTGGCGAACCCTACATAAATCTGGGGCGACTGTTTGAAGATGCACTGGTCCTCCAACTTTGGTCTCTAGATCGAATAAATGATGTGAATCAAGCGAGCGGAGCGATTACCGCGCCTCCCCAAGATAGAACAATCCGAACAGCGATATATACTTCGCAAATCCCTTCGGATTTTCATGCACTCGTTGGCAAGAGTTTGTGCGAGTACTTCCGCCTTGCTTCTTATGATGACTGGAAAGAAATTGGTAGAATACAGAAGATCATAGACTCGTGGGTTACTTTTGATCGACCCGCCACAGTTGAGCTTCGCTTCGATGCTGGCCTGTTTGGAAAGCTTACGGGAGCAAAGGCGATAGCTGCAATAGCAATCGACGATGGGACGGTTCCAACAGATTTCATCAGTCCAGATGGTTCTATTGCACAGCCTACAAAGGATAAACTCAAGGGGGTCATGGGAATGGGGTACGGTGCCCTGTTAGGGGAGCTAGATTCCTTTGTAGTCACAATATCAGATGTGGAATACTGTGATGGTTTTGCTGCATTCAAATTTGAGGCTTCGCGCAAATGACTGATTATCGCATTGCCTTTATTGTTCATTCCTCAGGCCGGGATCCTAAGTCTGGAAGTGTCCACATGCGGACAGTTTTGAAATTAGCGAAATCGCAATGGTTTGTTAACTTTCGTTCATCGGATGTTAGGGGGATTGTGAGTTGAGCGCGACAAGAGTCGACTTCCAGCTCCGTTCCAACCGTTCAGATCAACAGCGGGCTCATGTATTGCATTCGGTGAAAATGAAATGACCGCTACATTTTGGATCCTAGTTTTTGGTGCGAATTTCGCAATTTTCTTCCTCCTCCCAATTGAGGAAAGAACATCAAAGTCACACCCCCTTTTCAGACTCGCATTCTTTTCATTTGCCTGGGCTGTAGTCCCGCAGTTTGGCCCAATTTCTTTTCTTAGACTTACGGGACTAGTTGAATTACACGGCTGGTTTGCCAAGCTTGACCTTGCTTTCGACGGCGAAATGGCTTTGTTCTGCCTTGTCGCCAATTCCATTCTGCTTTTCGGATGGCGATATTATACTTGACGTACCCACTCGAAACCCTTAGATATAAGGGGCAAGCAAGAGAGTACGCGCCATGTCCATCCTGTCCCGCCCCGAGTTCCACAACGAAGAAGCCGCATACGCCTATGTGGAAGCGCGCGTTTGGGCGAACGGTCGGGTTTGCCCGCATTGCGGCGAAGCAGATCGCACCAGCAAAATGGGCGGCAAGTCTACCCGCATTGGCACCTATAAGTGCTACGGTTGCCGCAAGCCGTTCACCGTCAAGATCGGCACCATCTTCGAGGCCAGCCACGTTCCGATGAACCTGTGGCTGCAAGCCATCTACCTGATGTGCGCCAGCAAGAAGGGCATCAGCAGCAACCAACTGCACCGCACCTTGGGCGTGACGCTCAAGACCGCTTGGTTCATGTCTCACCGCATCCGTGAAGCAATGCGCGACGACACGCTCGGCGCTTTCGGTGCTGGCGGCGGCACCGTCGAGGTTGACGAAACCTTCATTGGTCGTGAACCCGGCAAGCCTGTCCGTCGCGGCGTCGGCCACAAGATGAAAGTCTTGACCCTTGTTGATCGCGCTACAGGCCGCGCCAAGTCCATGGTTGTTGACGACCTCAAGATCGCAACGCTGTTGCCGATCCTCAAGGCGAACATCGCCGCAGAAGCCACCGTCTACACCGACGAGGCCATGCAGTACGACAACCTTGGCAAGCACTTCGCTGTGCATGACAGCGTGAACCATGGCGCGGAAGAGTACGTGCGCGGCGCCGTGACCACAAACACCGTGGAAGGCTACTTCTCCATCTTCAAGCGCGGCATGAAGGGCGTCTACCAGCACTGCGGCAAGAAGCATCTGCACCGCTACGCAGCAGAGTTTGCTTTCCGCTACAGCAATCGCGTTGCTCTAGACATCAGCGACGTGATGCGCGCTGACATCGCGTTGCAGTCGATTGTTGGCAAGCGGCTAACGTACGCGCAATAAATTGCGCAAACTGCAAGTGAGTCATTTGTCAATGGTACGCAAGAAGACTCTGAGCCATTGTCCGAATCGGAAGTGGTGGTCAAACCCCTGCGAAGGTAACGGCTAACCCCGTTGCGTCTGCCACTTGCAAAAAAAGAAGGGGCGGTTTCCCGCCCCTCCGGTTGTTCAAAGTCCGGGCAGTCTGGGCTGATCGATATCTCCGGATACCTTGATCCGGAATGCTTTCAGACCATACTGCCAAGCAAAAATCCGGGTTCCGTTACGAAGCCGGATAGATGCGCGGTAGATGAACCGCTCTTCGTGAGTGTCCATAGGGTTCTCCTTTTGGACGATAAACCGCTCCCCTAGTCTGCTTTGGACGGCTAGATGCTAGGGGGGCGGGCTTCTCGGCGCTCACCATCATGAGAAAACGCCCGAAGTTCTAAGGGGATGGACGTTTGGGACGCCGTCCACCTTGTGTTTTGCTAGACGGTAGACTGAACCGTCATACGCAACGACGCCCTCATTCTTGAGGCGCGACAAGAGGCTAGAGACCGTACCACGCTCAAGCGACACGCCAGCTTTTGCTGCCGTTTCCACTGCGGAGGCACCATTTAGGCCAGACGTGCCAGCTTGCTCAAGAAGGTCAAGAATTGTCTGTTTAACGTTGGATCGTGGCGCGCGGAGTTTGACCTTCGGTTCGCCCTTCGCCTCGCGTATCATGTCGCGGATAAGTTCTTCCTGTGCCTTGATCTTCTCAACCTCTCGCATAGCGAGGTCGAGGTCGCGCAGGATGTCGGAAAGCCGATCCTGGAGACTTTGCATTGTTGGTCCTCTTGCCATATCTTCTCTCCAAAGTGGTGGCCCCGGCGGGGTTCGAACCCGCACACCCTGCGAAGGTATCGGTTTTAAAAACCGCTGCGTCTGCCAGTTTCGCCACGGGGCCTCTACAGTTAGTGGCTCGGCCGCCACGTCGCCCAATCTGAGGGACGTGCGCGTTAGAGTCAAGGCAGGGGCGTTTGCAATGTTTCGCGGGTTTTGACGCGATAAAAATGGAGCGTTATCAAGTGAGTAGCGAGAATATGGAAGACCATACCCAGATTGAGCGCTTCAGAAAGCTTGCGTCTGATCTCGGTTTGGCGGGTGATGACGCCGAATCGCTTGACCGGGTCATGGGCAAGCTGGACTTGACCAAGAAGCCGGACGCTACGCCCCCGGCCACAGGGCGGCGATCATCTGACACGCAGCGGTGAGGTCGTTCACGCGCCGTGTATTTGAATTCGGCGCAACAAATATTTCCCCATGTTGAACGTCGATGGACATGCAGAGCTTGTTCGCAGGCTTTCGGTCGGTTGTAATGTTCTGGTCAACGTGCAGCCTGACCATTGTGGCGACGTACAGCCCCATCTGCTTGCGCTTTTCAATCGCGGCTTCTGTTGAAGCGTCGTCCTGCGTCATTCGAAGAAGAGCAGCACCGATGTTTTCTTTGCTGTACACGAGCATGTCCGCATAGACAGAAACCTCGACCCCGGCTACGACCAGTTTCCCCTGTTTGGCTGGGGATTGGACGAAGTTGTAGATGGAAAGCTGGTTCTGCATGCCTTGGATCGCGTGCAGCACTTCGATGGACTTTGCGGCATCGTCGCGACGAAGGGTGCTTTCCGACATATCGGCCACCCTTTGCTGGAACATTTGTTCGGCAGTGACTAGGGGATTCAACTTCTTGGCTGGATCGGTAAGATAGCCCGTGATCGCTGGTCGAGCGTCCTTGTAACGGATGATGGGCGGGATGATCGGGGTCTTTGCCCGCTTCACGATCCCCAACTGGGCGGTGGTGGACGAGACCATAAACAGGGCAAGGTCATTTGCTGAAATTCTGGGAGGGTTAGGCATGGATGACTTCCTCGCGACGAAAGCAATCGGGAACGGACGCAGCCTGCATATCGCAAGTCTGGCTCGTCACACAATCGAAGATTGTGGGGCCGCGCACTTGGGTTACGAGGGTTACTTCGTCTTTGAGACTTCCGATCTACCCGACAGGAACGGGATTACCATATTTGGGAAGGCGACTTCTTACGAGGCAGCGATTGCCCTAGCAGACATAATTGCAGCCTAGGGTACGCGAAGTATAACATCGCCTTTCGGATTATTCTCCTCCCTTACCGACCTTTTCGCAGGAGCACGGTGACTTGGGAGGCCATGCGTTGTCATTGTGGACACAGTGCTGGGAGAGGCCATTGCAAACCCAAAGTACCCAGATTAGCTTTGGCCAGATGATGCATAACCCTTTTGCTGTCGAAGGAAGGCAATGAAAAGGAACGAGGCGATATTTCTGTTGATTGGCTTTGTTGCTGCGTTGGTCTCCATTTTCCTCTCAACTCAGCTTGTGCATGGACTGGGTTTCTTGCTTGCGGGCGTATTCGGACTGGCGTCAGTAGCGCGGTTCGCCGTCAAGAGATTAATGGAGCGGAAAATGAAGAAGCAAGAAAAGCAATCATCAGCAAACCCTTAACAAATCGTAAAGTCTCGCCCGTAACCCATTGAAATTCCTGTCCCGGTAACTTTGTCCGAGCTCGGACAACTCCCCTTCACCCGCCCAGAAGCCGGGCGTCGAAGGGATAGCAGGTCAGGTTCTCGAAGCCCGTCTCGGTGATCAGGACCTGATCTTCCAGCTTGATCGAGAAATCGCCGCCCTCGGGCGACACCAGCGCCTCGACACAGAGCACCATGCCGGGCTGCAGTTCTACGTCAAAGGCCCCTTCGACCCAGCCATCCGCATAGGGCACAAAGGGCCATTCGTCGCACAGGCCCACGCCATGCATCTTGCACGAATACTTTTGCGCCCAGTATTCGGGGGCCAACTGGTGGCCTCCGTGTGTCAGTTCCCGAATGGATACGCCGGGTTTCAGCATCTCCATGTTGGTTGCGATATGATCCTTTGCGTGATGCATCGCGCTGACCATCGCATTGGTGGGCCGGGCATCGCCCACCCACCATGTGCGGCTGATGTCGATACAGATGCCATAGCAGCCGATCAGATCGGTGTCGAAGGCGACGATTTCGTTGTTCTGCACAAGGCGCGGGCCGCATTCCTGAAACCACGGGTTGGTGCGCGGGCCTGATGCCAGAAGCCGGGTCTCGATCCACTCGCCCCCGCGGCGGATATTGCCCTTGTGCAACTCGGCCCAGATATCATCTTCGCTGACGCCACCACGCGGCACGTTTTCGCGGGTGAAGCTCTCCATCTCGGCAATCGCGGCCTCACAGGCCCGATGCGCGGCCTTCATTGCCAAAATCTCGTCCGGCCCTTTGATGGCGCGGGTGCGTTCGGTCACAACCTCGCCTTCCATCACCTCAAACCCCGCACGTTCCAGTGCGCGCAGGCCATGCACCATGATCTTGTCCACCGCGATGCGGCGGTTGGTGCCGGCATGGGCGCGCATCACCTCATCCACCTGCGCGGCAAAGGCGCGGGCATCGCTGGCCGTGGCATCGCCGCAGACGTTGTAGAAGAACGACGCCCCGCTGCGCAGTTCCTTCACCAGTGGGTTGAAGGTCACAAGAAAGGGGCTGTTCTTGTATTCCCACATCACCATGTGGCCATCAGCGCACAAAAGGCAGGCGCGGAACGGGTTGTGGCTGTTCCAAAGCTGCATGTTGGTGGTGTCTGTCGCATAGCGGATGTTCAGCGGGTCAAACATCAGCAGGCCACCGATATCCTGTGCCACAAGCGCCTGCGTCAGCGCGTGCCAGCGATGGTGGCGCATCCGCTCAAGGTTCGGCAATTCCAGACCCGCCGCCGCCCATTCGCCAAAGGCAAGTTGCGTGGGCCCGATTTCGACACGGTCATTGTCGTTTGGCGTGCCATCAGCCAGCGTTGCCCCGCGGGCAGGGTCTATCTTGCGGCGATCGGCGTAGTGCTGGTTCATGGGACCCTCCGGCTGATGGTCAAGGATGTGTGGCAAAGACGCGGTGGTGCTTGTCGGTTCGCGACAGGCCACGCGTCGCTTTGCTGGGGCCGCAACATTTGCGAAGGGCGACTGCGGCCACCTCTGGCCTGCCCGGCGAGGATTGCGCTAGACAAGGGGCATGGACACGATCTTGCAACAACACCTGCCCTTTGCCCCTTGGGCCGACCCGCGCACCCGGCGTTTGCCGGGGATATTGCCGCTGGACATGGCCGATTGGTTGCGGGTGGACGAGGCTTACGCCGCTCAGATGGCGCTGCGCGACCATTTGCTGGCCACACGACCTGCAGATGTGGTGGGCGTGACGCCGATGGCCGCAGCGGCGGTAGAGGAGCTTTATGATTTCGTTCTGACACGGCTGCCCGATGATTTTGACCACGATGGCGCGCAGGTGCGTCGACCGGATGGTCAGGTGGTCGGGCTGGACAGATCGAACCCGCTGCGCACGCTGGGCCGTCTGGTGCAAGAGGACCTGTGCCTGATGCAGGAAGACGGGCAGGGCGAACACCTGCTGTCGGCGGCAGTGCTGTGCTTTCCGGCCGGGTGGCGGCTGGCGGAGAAACTGGGTCGCCCGATGCTGAGGATTCACGCGCCGGTCGAGAAATACACCGATGATGTGGGCAAACGCGTGCAGCGGTTGATGGATGCGGTGCGCCCTGATGCGCCCCTGTGGCGGGCCAATGCGCACCATTCGCGTGCGCCGTTGTTCAACCCTTTGCCGGAAAATGCGCCGAAAGACATGGTGGCGCAGGATGACATGCCGTTTATCCGGTCCGAGCGGCAGTGCCTTATCCGCCTGCCCGTCAGCCGGGCCGTGCTGTTTTCCATTCACACCTATGTGGTGCGACGCTGCGATCTGACGGCGGAACAAGCCGAGGCGTTGATCGCGTTTCCGATCCACCGCGCCGCATAGGGCCCGGTGGGACAAGTCTTAGGCGTGCGGCATCGGCACAAGGTGCAGCATGGCCAGCGCCATCATCATGCCAGCGGCGATGCGGCCAGCCTCACGCGGGCCGATGTTGGCCAGGGTGCGCGACTGCTCCAGACGTTCGGCATGGGCGGCGCGCAACTCAGCGCGGGCGCGGGTCAGCTTGCGCGGGTGACGGCGCAGCTTTGCCTCGACCTCGGTCATCATCTCGTCCGACACATCGGGGCAGTCTTCGACGAAGATGTTGGTGATCACCGGCACGTCAGCGCCCGGCAGGCGGGCGGCCATACGCGCACGGGCACGGGCCAGCGGGCTTGCAGCGGGGCGGGTGGCATCGTCATCAAGGTCGGCGAAGATGTTGGTGACCTGCGCGGCCTCGACCGGTGACAGGCCCTTCGGGCGGGCCGGGGCATGGGTCGGGAACAAGGGTGTTACAACCGCAGTGCGGGCAACTTCGACATCACGCGCGACGGAGCGTGTGATGCCATCCGGACGGCTGGTGCGCGAGGTGCCGGAAAGACGGGTGACGCGGCGGACCTGTGTCATGGGATGTTCCTTTCTGAACGGGCGGTGGTGTTACCCACGAAAGGAAGTCTGCCCCCACGGCGACGTAACGTCACGAAGGCAAAAGGCAGAAGTGGCCCAGCCATTCGTCAAGCGCCTACCCGGCTGGGGTAAAGCGATCCAGCCCCCTATCCAAGGGGGTATGTCGTACAACCCAAGCGCGCTGTCTTTTGGTGCCCTGTTACGAAAGCAGGGGCAAGAACCACGCCATTGGGATACGGGGCCGACATAATTTGCAGACAATTTAGGGCAATTTCCACGAATCGGCGGCAATTTTTGGGAAAAAGCATGGCAAGGCCCAGAATCAGTTGGCGCATGCCTGCCAGCCCATCACCAGCTTGTCTGGGCCTGCCCGCGACGCCAGCGGGCGAAGGTGCGTGGCGGCCCTGTTGACTGCGCGCTGCCCCCACATGCGAAAGGGTGCCGCGAGGGCACCCTTTCTGTTCATTCGTCCGATGACAGCCGCCAATCAGCAGCTGTAATACATCGCGTACTCGATCGGGTGCGGTGTGTGTTCATAGGCGTAAACCTCTTCCCACTTCAGCGCCATATAAGCTTCCAGCTGCGGCTTGGTGAAGACGTCACCGGCCAGCAGGAAGTCCATGTCCTTTTCCAGCTCTTCCAAGGCCTCACGGAGCGATCCGCAGACGGTTGGAATTTCGGCCAGTTCTTCCGGCGGCAGATCATACAGATCCTTGTCCGATGCCGGGCCCGGATCGATCTTGTTCTTGATGCCGTCAAGACCGGCCATCAGCAGCGCTGCAAAGGCCAGATAGGGGTTTGCCGACGGATCGGGGAAGCGGGCTTCCACACGCTTGGCTTTCGGCGATTCCGTCCACGGAATACGCACAGCGCCCGAGCGGTTGCGGGCCGAATAGGCCAGCAGAACCGGTGCTTCAAAGCCCGGGATCAGGCGCTTGTAGCTGTTGGTGCCGGGGTTGGTCAGGGCGTTCAGCGCCTTGGCATGCTTGATGATGCCGCCGATGAAATACAGCGCTTCCTGCGACAGGTCTGCATACTTGTCGCCAGCGAACAGCGGCTTGCCGTCTTTCCAGATCGACATGTTCACGTGCATGCCCGACCCGTTGTCGCCCTTCATGGGCTTGGGCATGAAGGTCACGGTCTTGCCATAGGCAGCCGCGACGTTGTGAATCACGTATTTGTATTTCTGGATGTTGTCGGCCTGTTCGACCAGACCACCGAAGATCATGCCCAGTTCGTGCTGGCAGGTCGCCACTTCATGGTGGTGTTTGTCCACCTTGATGCCCATGCGCTTCATGGTCGACAGCATCTCGCCGCGGATGTCCTGCGCCTCGTCAATCGGGTTGACGGGGAAGTAGCCGCCCTTGTGCGGGGCGCGGTGGGCAAGGTTGCCACCTTCCATCACGGTGTCGGTGTTCCACGATGCGGCCTCGGCGTCGATTTCATAGGAAACCTTGCGCGGGCTGACCTGATAGCGGACATCGTCAAACAGGAAGAATTCTGCTTCCGGCCCGAAGAAGGCGTTGTCGCCCACGCCCGACGATTTCATGTAGGCTTCGGCCTTCTTGGCGATCTGGCGCGGGCAGCGGTCATAGGCTTCGCCCGTGTCCGGCTCGACCACATCGCAATGCACGCAGAGCGTTTTCTCGGCATAGAAGGGGTCGATGTAGACCGAAGTCGCATCGGGGATCAGCTTCATGTCTGACTGATCGATCGACTTCCAGCCTGCGATGGACGAACCATCGAACATGAAGCCTTCTTCGAAGAAATCTTCATCGACCAGGTCAGCAATCAGCGTGACGTGCTGAAGCTTGCCCTTCGGGTCGGTAAAGCGGACGTCGACATATTCGACCTCCTCGTCCTTCATCAGTTTCAGAGCATTCTTGACTGCGCTCATCATGCTGCCTTTCGGTTTGGGGTTTTTCTCTTTTGATTTCGCCATTTGGCCACCTGCTTTGACGCGAGGATCAGACCGCGTCGTCGCCGGTTTCGCCGGTGCGGATGCGGATCGCCTGTTCAACGGAAGATACGAAGATCTTGCCGTCACCGATCTTGTCCGTGCGGGCCGCGGCGATGATGGCGGCGACTGCCTGATCCACCATGTCGTCGGTCAGCACGACTTCGATTTTCACCTTGGGCAGGAAGTCCACGACATATTCAGCGCCGCGATACAGTTCGGTATGGCCCTTTTGGCGGCCAAAGCCCTTTACTTCTGTCACGCTAAGGCCCTGGATGCCTGCTTCTTGCAGCGCTTCCTTCACCTCGTCGAGCTTGAAGGGCTTGATGATCGCCTCGATCTTCTTCATGGGCCGACTCCCCCCGTTTATTGTCTTTAGCCCTCTGACCACTTCCCGCAGGCGGGGACAATTGGCTAGGGTAGGGCGGGAACGATCCGGCGCGGGTTTCCGAAGTATGCGATCAAAAATCAATCATTAAGGTTATAAAATAGGCGAAATGAAAACTATGACGGCAATTGCATGACGGAACTGCTTTCAACTGCCCAAATGCGCGCCATCGAAGCGGCGGCGATCAATGCCGGGGGCATCACGGGCCGTGCGCTGATGGAGCATGCCGGGCAAGGCGTGGTCGATGCGATCTGCGCCGCGTGGCCCGACCTTGGCGACGGGTCGCAGGCGGTGGTGCTGTGCGGGCCGGGCAACAATGGCGGCGACGGCTATGTCGTGGCGCGGCTTTTGGCGGCGCTTGGGTGGGGCGTGGCGGTGTTTGCCACCGGGCCTGCGCAAACGCCTGATTCCGTGGTTCAGCAAAACCTGTGGGTGTCAGGCGGCGGTTCGGTGCGGCCCCTATCGCAGGTGGATTGGCCGGATATGCGCGCGGCGGATGTGGTTGTGGACGCGGTCTTTGGCATAGGTTTGCGCCGCGACATTGCGCCGGGCATTTGGGGTAGCCTGATAATGGCGCAGGAAAGCGGGGCGCGGCTGGTGGCCGTCGATATCCTCAGCGGCATCTGCGGCGATTCCGGGCGCATCCGGGCCGAAGGTGGCTATCTGGACCATCCGGCCGCGCTGACCGTCACCTTTCAGCGGCCGAAACTGGGCCATATGCTGGCCGATGGGGCTGCCCTTTCCGGTGCGCTGCGTGTGGTCGACCTTGGTCTGGACGCCGAGATTGACGCCCTGCTGCGCGGGCCAGATGCCGACTCGGTGGTGGATGCGGCGTCGGCCTCCGCGTCTTGGCTGGGAAAGATGGCGGGCCACAAGTTCAGCCATGGCCACGCCTTGGTGCTGTCCGGGCCGCCGGGGCAGGGCGGTGCGGCGCGTCTGGCAGCGCGCGGGGCGCTGCGGGTAGGTGCGGGGCTTGTCACGCTGGGATGCCCGCCCGACGCGGTGGCCGAGCATGCGGCGCAACTGACGGCCATCATGATCCGCCCGATTGGCACGGCAGATGATCTGCGGGCCACCCTGTCAGACCCGCGCATCACGGCCCTGTGCCTTGGGCCGGGACTGGGCGTGCCGCAGGCGCATGACCTTTTGGCGCAACTGATTGGCCAGCCCAAGGGGCCGCAAAGGCATGTGGTGCTGGATGCCGATGCCCTGACAGCCCTGTCGCAAGCGCCGGACCTTTTCGCAAAGCTGCATGACAGCTGTGTTCTGACTCCGCATGGGGGGGAGTTTGCGCGCCTGTTCCCCGACCTTGCGGCACGCCTGTCGGCGCCTGCGGGCGAAGGCGCGGCCTATTCCAAGGTGGATGCCACACGCGATGCGGCGCGTCGGTCTGGGTGCACGGTCCTGTTCAAGGGGGCGGATACGGTGATTGCAGCACCATCGGGGGCATGTGTGATCAACGCCGCCGTCCGGGCAGATGCTGCGCCATGGCTCGCAACGGCTGGTGCAGGCGATGTTTTGGCGGGCATGATTGCCGGGCTTCTGGCGCGCGGGTTTGGCCCCTTTGCCGCCGCGCAGAACGCGGCATGGCTGCACGCACAGGCCGCGCGGTCCTTTGGGCCGGGGTTAATTGCCGAGGATCTGCCCGAAGAATTGCCCAAGGTGTTTCGCGCCCTTGGCATGTGAAAAGGCCGCCCGGAAGGCGGCCTGTGGTTCAGAATGGGATCAAGGGATCAGGCGTCGATCAACGCAGGCTCGCAGCCCAGTTCCAGACCGGCGGCGTAGATCACTTCGGCCGTTGCAAAGCGCAGGGTCACAAGGCGGGCCTCGGCCAGCGTCTCGACCTTGATGTATTCGCCATCGGCCAGTTTCTCGGCGCTGACGATCGCCTGCGTAGCACCAGCAAGCGCCTTGGCGCGCCAGTCGCGGATCAGGATCGGCTGATCGGGCGACACCAGCATGTCCGCCTCGGGGCGATCCTTGCCCAGCACGCCTTCGGAGATCCGGACAACGCGGGCATTCTTCACGACCGAAATATCAACGGCAGTGACAGTGCGTGCACCATTGCGGGTGATCACGCGGTCGCCCGGTGCGATGAATTCGACAGGAACCGCACCCATCAGCGTCAGAACGGTGGTTCCGGCGGCCAGACCACAGCGGGGCATCGACGTTTTCGCAAGGATTTCACCTGCATTCGTGCCGAGCGTCATTTCCACCATTGCAACCTCCTGAGCCATTCTTTCGGATGTATCTGCGTTTTCACGCCAGACTGTGGCAGCATAACGGCGGACGTGAGGAATTCTTCCGCGCAAATGGGGCTTTTTCAGTTCCAAACGGCTGGCAGCCCATCCGTTTGGCGGTGGTTTTTTTCCTCTCGCATCCCGCTTTGCCCTTTGTTAGAAGGGCGCGGAATTTCATCGCGCGTTCCAACCGGCCGGAGGGGGACGGGGGCGCGCTTTGGGCAATTCGCGGGTGTGGCGAAACTGGTAGACGCACCAGATTTAGGTTCTGGCGCCGCAAGGCGTGGGGGTTCAAGTCCCTCTACCCGCACCAGTATGGATGAGAAGGACGAGAAGATGCAGGTCACCGAAACCCTGAACGAAGGGCTGAAGCGCGGCTACACCATCACGGTGACGGCGACTGAGCTGGAAGCCAAGGTTCAGGAAAAGCTGGTCGAGGCGCAGCCCGAGATCGAAATGAAGGGCTTCCGCAAGGGCAAGGTGCCTATGGCGATTCTGCGCAAGCAGTTTGGTCAGCGCCTGATTGGCGATGCGATGCAGGATGCCATCGACACGGCCATGAAGGACCACTTTGACAAGACGGGCGACCGTCCGGCCCTGCAGCCCGACGTCAAGATGGTGGGCGGCGATACCTGGGCCGAAGGTCAGGACGTTGTGGTCGAGATGACCTATGACAAGCTGCCCCCGATCCCGGATCTGGATGCCAGCAAGATCACTCTGGAGCGTTTGATCGTAAAAGCCGAAGACTCGGCCGTTGACGAAGCCCTGGCAAACCTTGCCGCAACGGCGCAGTCGTTCGATGACCGCAAGAAGGGGTCCAAGGCCAAGGATGGCGATCAGGTCGTGATCGACTTCAAAGGCTCGGTGGATGGCGACTATTTCGAAGGCGGCACCGCCGAAGATTATCCGCTGGTTCTGGGCTCCAACTCGTTCATTCCGGGGTTCGAGGCCCAGCTTGTCGGCGCGAAAGCGGGCGACGAGGTCAAGGTCGACGTGTCCTTCCCGGAAAACTATGGCGCAGCCCATCTGGCGGGCAAAGCTGCCGTGTTCGAATGCACGATCAAGGCAGTCAAAGAGCCCAAGCCTGCCGAACTGAATGACGAGCTGGCTAAAAAGTATGGCGCGGAAGACCTTGCCGCGCTGAAGGCCCAAATCGCCGAGCGTCTGGAAGCGGAGTATAAGGGGGCGTCGCGCGCTGTCCTCAAGCGTTCGCTGCTGGATCAATTGGACGGTCTGGTCAAGTTTGACCTGCCCGTCGCCTTGGTTGAGGCAGAGGCTGCCCAGATTGCCCACCAGCTGTGGCACGAAGAGCATCCTGAAGATCATGGCCACAACCATGATACGATTGAACCGACGGATGAGCACAAGTCGCTGGCCGAACGCCGTGTGCGCCTTGGCCTTTTGCTGGCCGAGATCGGTCGCAAGGCCGAAGTCACCGTGACCGATGCCGAGATGACCCAAGCCGTGCTGAACGCCGCCCGCCAGTATCCGGGGCAGGAACGTCAGTTCTTTGAATTCGTGCAAAAGAATCAGCAGATGCAACAGCAACTGCGCGCGCCTTTGTTCGAAGACAAGGTTGTGGATCACATCGTGGCGCAGGCAACGGTTTCCGACAAATCAGTCGACAAGGACGAGTTGCAAAAGGCGATCGACGCGCTGGACGAAATCTGAGGTCAGGTTTCAGACCCGCGACAGTTTTGGGGCTGCGCCAATCTGGCGCGGCCCTTTTTTCTTGAGGTGACGGGCCCATAGGGCTAACCTTTCATCGTGAGCATGCCTCACATTTTCCCCAAATCGCTGGATGTGCATGGATGTGACCCAATCGGGCCGCATGATGCCTGGTCTGGCCTGAACCGGAGAGATGGATGGATATCATCGCCCAAGCCCGACAATTTGCCGAAACAGCCCACGCAGGCCAGACCCGCAAAAGCGCGGGACAAGAACCCTATGTCGTTCACCTTGAAGAAGTGGCCGAACTTGTGACCCGCTTTGGCGGCACTGAAACCGCAATTGCGGCAGCTTGGCTGCACGACACTGTTGAGGATTGCAGCGTCATGCCCGAGCAGATCAGCGCGCGTTTCGGGGCGCAGATCGCAGCGGTGGTGATGGAGTTGACCGACGACAAGTCCTTGTCCAAACCACAGCGCAAGCAGATGCAACTGGTCAACGCCCCCGGCAAATCGGCCGATGCGGCCTTGGTCAAGCTGTGTGACAAGATGTCGAACGTGCGGGCGGTCGGCGAAACACCCCCTGTCCATTGGCCGGCTGAGCGACGCGCCGCTTATCTGTCGTGGGCAGAAGAGGTGGTGGGCTTGTTGCCGCAGGTTCCCACGGCGGCGCGCACGGCTTTTGCCCAGACCCTTGCCCGTTCGCGCATGCTTTTGTCCTCGGCCGGTTAATCGGCACCGTCACGTGGCGCAGGCCCGCGCCAGACCACGGCAAGGCCCGCCGCCATGATGATGGCAATGCCCAGCCAAGCGATGGTATCGGGCCATTCTGCAAAGAAGAACCAGCCCCAGATCACGCCCCACAACATGGCGGTGTATTCAAAGGGTGCCACGGCATTGGCATCCGCGATGCGGTAGGCTTGGGTCAGCAGGGTCAGCCCCAATGCGGCGATCACGCCGCAGCCACACATCAGCGCGGCATCCAGTGCAGAGGGCCAGACCCAGCCGCGCAGCAGAAACGCCAGTGACGGGTGCACATCCCCCGCAAAACGGCCATCGCCAAAAGCAAAGGCCATCAGAAGGGCAATGGCCAGAAAAACGAAGTTGCCCCAGAACGCCATGGCGGCGGCCGTCTCACGCGTGCCCATCTGCCGCGCCATCACCATCGACAGGCCGTAAGACAGCCCCGACACCACCGAGAGCAAGGCGGCCCATTCGAACAGGTTGCCTCCGGGCCGCACCATCAGCACAACGCCGCCAAACCCGCCCAGAACCGCCAGCCAACGATGCCAGGCCACCGTTTCGCGCAGCAGGAACACGGACAGCACGGTGATGAACAGCGGTGCCGAAAAGTACAGCGCAACCGTTGTGGCAAGGGGCAGGGCGGGCAGGGCAAGGTAATAGGCGGCATAGGCCGTGAACATCACCAGCCCGCGCAGGATCATCGCCCTGGTGCCCGGCGTGAACAGGCGGGCGGGGCCACCCTCCTGATAGGTCAGCAGAAAGATCAGCGGCATCGCCGTCAGGCTGCGGAACACCATCGCCTGCGACAGCGGATAGCTGCCGGACAACAGCTTCAGAATCAGGTCCTGCACAGAAAACAGACCCAAACCCGCACAAAGGCACAGGATGCCAAGGGTCGTATCGCGGCGGGGGGAAAATGGCGTGGCGGTCATCTGGCCTTCTGGCGGAAGTGTGCCGCCATCAGACATGTGACGGGCGGATTTTCGCCCCCCTTTGCGACATAGCGCTGTCGGACTTGGCTCGCCGCGCCGGACGTGCCGGCGTGACCTGGCGCTGTCAGTCGTTGGTGCGCGCCTTGACAAAACGCGGCTTGAAATTTGACGGTCGGGAAAAGGATGACCCGCCCTTTGCCATGCCTGCGGTCTGCTTGGACAGTTCAGATTCGATTTGCTTATAGACGTTCAGCGATGACCCGGTCAGATCAGGCGCGCCTGATTTGGAGCCGCCGAGCGATGCGGTGATCCCGGAACTGGCTGAGGGTTTTGCCCCATCACCACCCATGCCCGCCATGGCCGCGATGGCGGCAAAGCTGGCGGTCGCTGCGCCCATGGCCTGTGCCGTAAACCCCTCGGATGTGCCCGATTGGGTCGCGGCGGCCACCGTCGAGTCGGCCTGTTCCATCAGATGCAGGCGGAACAGGAAAAGTCCGGTGATTGAAACAACGGTCACAGCGATCATCATGGGGCGCATGCTCAGCCTCTGGGTTGAACCGCCCAAGGGGATACCCGCAGAACATGGCATAATTGCGCCAAATCCGGGACCAGCGTAGTGCCAAACGCAGCGCATGAAAAAACCGCACCGGTTGCCCGATGCGGTTCTTTTGGGTGCCCTATGCGGGGCTGGATCAATCGTCTTGCGCAGCAGCGCCCAGATCGTCGAACAGTTCGGCAATCTCGAAATCGGCGGCAGCTTCGGCCTCGGCGGCCAGTTCCTGGATCGACTTGCCCGAGGCTTGCAGCACGGCTTCTTCGGCCGAACGTGCGACGTTCAGCTGAACCTTGACAGTCACTTCCGGGTGCAGAACAACCGAAACGGTGTGAATGCCAAGATCCTTGATCGGCTTGTCCAGTACCACTTGGGCGCGGTTCACGGTGAAACCAGCCTCGGTTGCGGCTTCGGCGGCGTCACGCGTGGTGACCGACCCGTAAAGCGCGCCCGAATCAGAGGCCGAGCGGATGATCACAAAGGTCTGACCATCGATCTTGGCGCCAGCGGCTTCGGCTTCTTTCTTGGTCTCGAGGTTGTTCGCCTCAAGCTGTGCTTTTTTCGCTTCGAACGACTTGATGTTCGATTCGTTGGCGCGCAGCGCCTTGCCCTGCGGCAAGAGGTAGTTGCGGCCGTAGCCGTCCTTGACGTTCACAACGTCGCCCATCTGGCCAAGTTTGGCCACGCGCTGAAGAAGGATCACTTGCATGTTCTGTGCTCCTTATTTCACGGCATAGGGCAGCAGGGCGAGGAAGCGGGCACGCTTGATGGCCGTGGCCAGTTCGCGCTGCTTCTTGGCCGAGACGGCGGTGATACGGCTTGGCACGATCTTGCCACGCTCGGAGATGTAGCGCTGCAGCAGACGCGTGTCTTTGTAGTCGATGGCCGGTGCATTGTCGCCCGAGAAGGGGCAAACCTTGCGGCGGCGGAAAAACGGTTTGTTCGCCATGGTTTATGGTCCTTTCCTGAGGCTGATGATCAACGACGCGGGCCGCGGTCTGCACCGCGGTCGCCACCACGATCACCGCGATCGCCACGGTCCGGACGATCACCGAAGCTGGGGCGTTCGCGACGTTCGCCGCCAAAGCCGCCGCGGTCATCACGGTCGCCGCGCTCACGCTCGTCACGCTTTTGCATCTGCACCGACGGGCCTTCGCCATGCACGTCAACCTTGATGGTCATCACGCGCATCACGTCGTCATGCAGGCGCATCAGACGCTCCATTTCCTGTACGGCAGACGACGGTGCGTCCGAGCGCAGGAAGGCGTAGTGGCCCTTGCGGTTCTTGTTGATCTTGTAGGCCATCGTCTTGACGCCCCAGTATTCCGATTCGACGACCTTGCCGCCATTGTCGGAAAGAACTGCGGTGAAGTGTTCGACAAGGCCTTCGGCCTGCGTGTTGGAAAGATCCTGACGCGCAATAAAGACATGCTCGTAAAGCGGCATGTGCGTTCCTTTTCGTCTCGGGCGGCTTCATAGTCCGGGCATTTGGCCTTTCCGCGGTCCGGACACGAGAGGCGACGCCAATTACGTGAGAGCGGAAAGGATGGGACCTGTTATACGCAGACCCCCTGTAACGCAAGGCCTTTTGCCCGTTTTGCGGCCGCCATCACCCATCATGACAATTGCGTGTGCGCGCCGCGAAAAGCGTTCATGAATGAACAATTTCTGTTCGCCCATGGGCAGTTGTGCACATGCAGCATCACCTGCACCTTTGCCGCTGTAGTCGCAGGGCCATGTCGGTCCTCGTTCGCTGGAGAGTTTGATGACCCGTTTCGCCTCTGTTGCCCTGATCGCAGCCCTTGTTGCCGCCCCCGCCTTTGCCGCGCCCGAAAAGTACACACTGGACAGCAGCCACAGCCAGATCGTGTTCAGCTATGATCACCTTGGCTATTCCACCGGTTTTGGCATGTTCTCGGGCTTTGCTGGCGAAATCATGTTCGACCAGGCCGATCCGGCCGCGTCCAGCGTGACCGTGTCCTTCCCGGTGAAGACCATGCTGACCGGCTGGCAGGAACGCTTTGATCATTTCATGTCGCCCGATTTCTTCGGCGCGACCGACGAAGAGATGGTGACCTTCACCTCGACCGCCATCGAAGTGACCGGCGAAAAGACCGCCAAGATCACCGGCGATCTGACCCTGAATGATGTGACCAAATCGGTCGTGCTGGAGGCCACGCTGAATCAGGCGGGCGAGCATCCGATGATGAAGCAGCCTTGGGCAGGCTTCACCGCCAGCACCACCCTGCTGCGGTCGGACTACAACCTTGGCATGTTTACCCCGTTCATCTCGGACGAGGTCAAGGTTCAGATCTCGGTCGAGGCGATGAAGGCACAGTAAGCCGCCTCTGCCACAGCAACGACAAGGGCCGCCGGGAAACCCCCGGCGGCCTTTTTCTTGGGCGAGCGGCAGGTTATCTTGCGCGCGTGGCAGTGAGCGCGACCGTGACAGCCACGCCAAAGCCGATGGTGCTTTCATCCTTGTAGGTGGCCCCCATCGCAAAATCGCGGCGGTCCAGTTGGGCGGTGCCCGCCATGGTGGCCGTGTCGCCCGCTATGGTCAGCGTGAAGGGCAGGGCGACCGGCACTTTGGCCCCGCGCAGGTCCAGCGTGCCCTGCGCCACATAGCCCGTGGCCGCAGGCAGGATGTCGGCGGTGAACACGGCCTGTGGGAAGGCGGCACTGTCAAAGAAGTCCGCCCCCTTGGCCTGATCGGTGACCGACCCCAGCGTCATCGAGCCTGTGTCGATAGTGACGGTGACCTTGCCATGTTTGCCGTCGGTGGCTGCCTCGTCAAAGGTGATGTCGGCGGTCCAAGTGCCGAACTGGCCCTGAACATCCTGTCCCATCTGCTTGACGGTAAAGCCAAGGGTGCCGCTGGCGACGGTCCAGTTGCCTGCGGCCGCCGGGGGCGCGCTTGCCACTGGCGCAGGGGCAGCCTGAACCGCCTCGCCCTGAGGCACCAGCAGGCCGGCGATGCCCGCGCCAAGTGCATAGAGGGCAAAGGCCGCGGCCACGGGCAGTGCAGATTTGGGCGGATGGCGCGGGTCCGCCGGTGCGGCTTCGCCACGGGTCATGCGGCGCAGGGTGCTGTCCTTGTCGACGATGTGATGCTTCAAGGCGCCTGCCACATGCAGCACGATGGCAAGGGCCAGCAATTTGGTGAACACCCAATGCGCGGCGCCGGCCATGGCGGCCATTTCAGCGGTTTGTGGCACAAAGGGCAGGGTCTGGCCAAAAGGCCACAGGATGGGGGCAAAACCCGTCAGCGCGGCGTGGTGCACCCAGCCGGTCAGCGGCACCGCCAGAAGGCTGATGTAAAGCATCCAGTGCACCGCTTCGGCCAGACGCAACTCGCCCTTGCGGTCGGGATGCAAGGGCACCGGGCGGGTTTCCATCAGCGCCCACAGTATACGTCCAAGCGCCACGAAGAAAGCGGCAACGCCAATGGTCTTGTGAATGGAAAACAACTGCGCCTTGATGGCCAAAGCCTCGGCCGTGTCATAAGGCAACTGGTTGGCGATCACGCCCAAGGGAATGGCGGTCAGGATCAGCAGCGCCGTCAGCCAATGAAAGCTTCGGGCAATCGAGCCGAAGCTCTGTGTGGTATTGCGGGCGGGCATCTGGGACTCCGGCTGATACGTGTGTTTGATGCGGAACGTAGCACCATGAGGGGCAACTTCGCACTTGCGGACGTGCACAGCACCTGTGCGCGCGGCAGGCGGATGCTGTGCGGATTGCACAAGTAACGGGCGCAGGTTATGCCAAAGCAGTATAGAGACGGGAGACAATCCATGAGCCGCGCATTCGTTTTCCCCGGACAGGGGGCGCAGACCATCGGCATGGGCCGCGCCTTGGCCGAGGTCTATCCGGCTGCAAAGGCCGTGTTCGATGAGGTGGACGAGGCTTTGGGTCAAAAGCTGTCGGCGCTGATCTGGGAGGGGGACATTGCCGAGCTGACCCTGACGCAGAACGCGCAGCCTGCACTGATGGCCACCTCAATCGCGGCAATGCGTGCGCTGGAGGCAGAAGGCTTTGGCATCCACGACGCCACCTTTGTGGCGGGCCATTCCTTGGGGGAATACTCGGCGCTCTGTGCCGCGGGGGCCCTGACCCTTGCCGATACCGCGCGGCTTTTGCGGACACGCGGCCATGCGATGCAAGAGGCCGTGCCAGTGGGCGTTGGGGCCATGGCGGCGATCCTTGGGCTTGACTTCGAGGCCGTGACGGCGATTGCGGCAGAGGCGGCGGGGGATGAGGTCTGTCAGGCGGCGAATGACAATGATCCCGCGCAGGTGGTGATTTCCGGGCACAAGGCCGCCGTGGAACGGGCGATGGAGCTTGCCAAGGCAAGGGGGGCCAAGCGGGCCCTGCCGCTGCCGGTATCGGCGCCGTTCCATTGCGCACTGATGCATCCGGCGGCGGCGGTGATGTCCGAAGCCTTTGCTGGGGTGGTGATTTCGAAGCCTGTGGTGCCGGTGGTGGTGAATGTGCGCGCCGAAGCGGTGGAAGAGCCGGACCGGTTCCGTGACCTTCTGGTGGCGCAGGTGACAGGATCGGTCCGCTGGCGGGAAAGTGTGCTGTGGATGGAGCGGGCCGGTGTGACCGAGTATTGGGAAATCGGGGCGGGCAAGGCTCTGTCGGGCATGATCAAGCGGATCGCGAGCGGCGCCGTGACCCGCGCCGTCGGCACGCCCGAGGACGTGACGGCACTGAAGGGCTGAGCGCTGCGCGGGACGGGGCGCGCCCCGGGGGGCTGTCTGCCCCCCGGACCCCCCGAGGATATTTGGAGAAGGGGAAGTTGAGGGATGTTCGATCTGACGGGAAAGGTGGCGCTGATCACGGGCGCCTCGGGCGGGATCGGGGCAGAGATTGCCACTGTGCTGCATGGTGCCGGGGCGGCGGTGGGGTTGTCGGGCACGCGGGTTGAGCCGCTGGAGGCCTTGGCCGCCACGTTGGGCGCGCGCGCGCATGTCTTGCCGTGCAACCTGTCGAAGCCCGAAGAGGTGGAAGGTCTGGTCAAGCGCGGTGTCGAAGCGATGGGGGCTGTGGACATTCTGGTCAACAATGCCGGCATCACGCGGGACGGTCTGGTGATGCGGATGTCCGATGAGGACTGGCAGGCGGTGATCGACGTGAACCTGACCGCCACCTTCCGGCTGTGCCGTGCCGCGATCCGGGGGATGATGAAGGCACGCTGGGGGCGGATCATCAACATCAGCTCCGTCGTCGGCACCACCGGCAACGCGGGGCAGGTCAACTATGCCGCGTCGAAGGCGGGGATGGTGGGGTTCTCGAAATCGCTGGCCGCCGAAGTGGCGAGCCGCGGGATTACGGTGAACTGTGTGGCGCCGGGCTTCATCGAAACCGCAATGACGGATAAACTGAACGAGGCACAGCACGGGGCGATTCTTGGGGTGGTGCCTGCAGGCCGCATGGGGCGGCCAGATGAGATTGCCGCGGCTGTGCTGTATCTTGCGGCACCGGAAGCGGCCTATGTGACGGGGTCTACGCTGCATGTGAATGGCGGCATGGACATGGTCTGAGACGACACCCGCGAAGGCACGGGGGAAAGCGTTTGCCTAATGACCGCGCCCTTGCTATAGGCGCGCAGTAAATCGCCGGGGCAAACCGGTGTCGTCGCGCCTTGCGCGGCGGAAAGCGCCCTCAAAAGGGGCATGAACACATGCCGGGAAGTCTCCCGCAAGGTTGAAAGAGGAAGTGACATGAGCGACATCGCCGACCGCGTTAAGAAGATCGTCGTCGAGCATCTTGGCGTCGAAGAGGACAAGGTGACCGAGAATGCCTCGTTCATCGATGATCTGGGCGCGGACTCGCTGGATACCGTGGAACTTGTGATGGCTTTTGAAGAAGAGTTCGGGATCGAGATTCCGGACGATGCGGCAGAAACCATCCAGACCTTCGGCGATGCGGTGAAGTTCATCACCGAAGCGGCCTGATCGGTCCGGATCTTGTGATCCGCAAAAGGGCGCCCTTCTGGGGCGCTCTTTTTGTTTGGGAAGGCGCCGCGATGGACGCGCGCCATAAGGCTTGCCCCTTTGGCGACGGATGCAGCCCTGCGCAGGGGCGCGCATGAAAAAGGCCCCGGTGTGAACCGGGGCCTTAATGATCTGTTGCGGGACGATCAGAACGGGATTTCATCGTCCATGTCGGGGCGCGCGCCACCGCCGCCGGCCGGGGCACGGTCGCCGCCACGCCCGCCGCCACCGCCACCAAAGCTGCCGCCAGAGGCTGCGCCGCCGCCCTGATAGTCGTCATAGCCGCCGCGGTCATCATACCCGCCGCCCGATGCGGCCCCGCCGCCGCCACCACCGCCTTCGCGGCCATCCAGCAACGTCAATTCGCCGCGATAGGGGCGCAGCACGATTTCGGTCGTGTACTTGTCGGCCCCCGATTGATCTTGCCATTTGCGGGTTTCAAGCGCCCCTTCGATATAGACCTTTGAGCCTTTGCGCAGGTATTGCTCGGCGATCTTGGCGAGCGGTTCGCTGAAGATGGCGACGGAATGCCATTCCGTCCGCTCTTTGCGCTCGCCCGAGTTGCGGTCGCGCCAAGTCTCGGACGTGGCGATGCGCAGGTTGACCACCTTGCCGCCATTCTGGAAATTGCGCACCTCGGGGTCGCGGCCAAGATTGCCGACGATGATGACCTTGTTGACCGAACCCGCCATGGACCTCTCCCTGTGCAACGAACGACCGGCAGCATCGCCGGTTCTGGTTAACAAAGCCTATAGCGTTCTGGAGAAAGGGCTGCAACCAAACGCCGATGCGGGCCATGCCTCTTTCGCGGCAGGCCATCAGCCGCTAGAAACAGATTTATGACAACTTCAGCCGGGCAAAAACAGCGGGCAACGCGGTCGGTTCTGAAACGGCTGGCGGAGCTGCGTTTTCTGGTGGCGCTGATCCTGTTTCAGATGCTGTGCACACTGTTCTTCATCTTTGACGTGGTCGAAGATTTCAACGAAGGCGATGCCCTGTTGCTGCATCTGGTGCCCGAAGTGGCGGCGACGCTGGGTTTGATTCTGGGAATCATCTTCGAGATTATTGCCTTGCGGTATTTTCTGGGCCGCGAGGCCGATATGCGGCGGGGCCTGAGTGTGGCGGCCGGGGCCTTGGCAGATGTCATGGAGGGCTATTTCCAGACCTGGGGGTTGACCCCGGCGGAAAGCGATGTGGCGCGGTTCACCATCAAGGGCTTCAGCATCGCCGAGATTGCCGAACTGCGCGGATCAGCCGAGGGCACCATCAAGACCCATCTGAACGCCATCTATCGCAAATCGGGTGTCGCGGGTCGGGCGCAACTGGTCAGCCTGCTGGTCGAGGATCTGTTGAATGCGCCCTTGGTGGCCGGAGGGGCGGTGCCAGGCGATGCCTCTGCCCATCGGCAGGAAGCCGCCGATGACGCAAAGTCAGCGGTCGGGTGACATAGGGTGCTGGCAAGCGGGCGATTTTTTTGTATAGTCCCTCGTGGTGCTGGTTTGGACGGATCCATTCGATGAATTTTCCGATATCGGTTTGTGCAACCCTTTTGGGGCTGTTCCTTGTGGTTCACGCCGCAGAGCCGGTGTCGGCCGAAGGCCTTAACCTGTCGGGGTCCACCAAGAATCGCGCCGCTCTGTTCAAATCGCAGACCAAGCTGCTGGATGGCCGTCTGTCCAAGCAATACGAAGCATCGGTCCGGCTGACACCCAAGGGCAAGACGGCCAAGCCGGCCGGTGGCGAGGTAGCGCCGCGCTATGCCGGGCGCTACAAGGGTGAGTATCTGGAAGCTGCCAAGGCCGTGGCGCGTGCGCATGGCGTGCCCGAAGATCTGTTCTTGCGTCTGGTGCAGCAGGAATCAGGCTGGAACCCCGGTGCTGTCAGCAACAAGGGCGCGACCGGGCTGGCGCAGCTGATGCCGGGCACGGCCAAGACGCTGGGCGTTGACATCAATGATCCCAAGCAGAACCTTGAGGGCGGCGCGCGCTATCTGAAGATGATGTATGACAAGTTTGGCAGCTGGCGTCTGGCCCTTGCCGCCTATAACGCCGGGCCGGGTGCGGTCGAAAAGCATGACGGCATTCCGCCCTATACCGAAACCAAGAATTACGTGAAGGCCATTCTGGGCTAAGTCTCTGCCGGACTGGTCAGGCCGAACAAAGACGCAAGGCTTCGGCCCCCGCTGTGACGGGGGCCTTTTTCGTTACTCGGCCGCGATGGTGATTACCGGTTCCATCTTGGCCAGCACATCGGCGCTGAGGTGGCATTTGATCTGGTGACCGCCCGCAAGCACCTGAACGGGCGGGACTTCCTTTTCGCACAAACCACCGGGTACTTGCGATTTCCAGCGGCAGCGCGTCTGGAAGGGGCAGCCGGGCGGGGGATTCATGGCCGAAGGAATGTCGCCCTCCAGCACGATCCGGCGCTTTTTCACACGGGTATCGGCAATGGGCACGGCGGACAGCAGCGCCTCGGTATAGGGGTGGTAGGGGGGCGAGAAAACCTGATCGGTGCTGCCCAGTTCCACCACATGGCCCAGATACATCACCATCACCCGGTCGGACAGGTAACGCACGATGGACAGGTCATGGCTGATGAACAAAAGCGTGGTGCGGTTTTCGCGCTGAATGTCCATCAACAGGTCGGTCACCGCCGCCTGCACCGACACGTCCAGCGCGCTGACCGGTTCATCCGCCACAACCACCTTGGCGCCGCCTGCAAAGGCCCGCGCGATGCCAACGCGCTGCTTTTGCCCGCCGGACAACTGGCGCGGCATGCGTTCGGCAAAGGCGCGTGGCAGTTTGACCATATCCAAAAGCTTGAGCATCATCTCGGAGCGGTCGGCGTCAGACGAGCCCTTCTGGAAAATCTCCAGCGCGCGAATGATCTGTCGGCCCACGTTCATGGACGGGTTCAGCGTGTCGAAGGGGTTCTGGAACACCATCTGCAGTTTTGACACGGTGCCGGGGTGGCGCGACTGAATCGGTGTATTCTGCACGTTTTCATCGAACAGCATGATCTGGCCGCTGGTCGCGGTTTCCAGACCCATCAAGACCTTGGCAAAGGTCGACTTGCCGCAACCAGATTCTCCGACGATGGCAAGCGTCTCATTCTCGCGCGCTTCAAAGCTGAGGGTTTCGTTGGCCTTGACCACTTTCTTCAGGCCACCGCCAAAGGCCCCGGTCGAGACGGCGTAGTATTTCTTCAGATCGTCCATCTTGAGCACAAGGCGGCCGGGTTCCAGTTTCGTCGTGGTCTTGCCGGCCTTGGGCGGGGCGGCCCAGTCGATCTCGGCCCATTTCACGCAGCGACTGGCGTGGCGGTCATCGCCCGGCACGACCGACATCGGCACATCGCCGGCGTTGCAGCGGCCATCCTGAAAATAGTCGCAGCGCGGGCCGAAGTTGCAGCCCTTTGGCCGTTCGTGCGGCAAGGGGAAGTTGCCCGGAATGGCGATGAGGGGGCTGGAGTTCTTGTCTGCCCCCGGCAACGGAATCGACCGGAACAGCGCCTGCGTATAGGGGTGGCGCATCTTGTCGAACACTTGCCGGACATCGCCTGTTTCGACAGCTTCGCCGGAATACATCACGCAAAGCCTGTCGCAGACATCCAGCACAAGGCCAAGGTTGTGGCTGATGAACAGCATCGAGGTGCCGTATTTGGTGCCCAGATCCTTGACCAGATCGACGATACCGGCCTCGACCGTCACGTCAAGCGCGGTGGTGGGTTCATCAAGGATCAAAAGCGCAGGTTTGGCCATCAGCGCCATGGCGATGACGATGCGCTGCTGCTGGCCACCCGAAAGCTGGTGCGGATAGGCATTGATGATGCGGTCGGGGTCGGGCAGGCGCACATCGGCCACGATCTGGCGGGCCAAGGCCCAAGCCTCGGCGCGCGACATGCCCTGATGGATCATCGGCACTTCGGCCAGTTGTTCGCCCACCTTCATCGCCGGGTTCAGGCTGGCCATGGGTTCCTGATAGATCATCGCGATTTCAGAGCCGCGGATATGGCGCAACTCTTCCTCGGTCATCGTCGTCAGATCACGGCCCTTGAACCGGATCGAGCCTGCCACGATGCGCCCGTTCTTGCCCAGATCGCGCATCACCGCCAAAGCCACGGTGGATTTGCCACAGCCGGATTCGCCCACCAGACCCATCGCTTCGCCCGGCATCACGGTGCAGGAAAAATCCATCACCGCTGGGATTTCGCGCAGTCGCGTGAAAAAGGAAATCGACAGGTTCTCGATTTCAAGGATCGGCTTCGAGGGGTCCCAGGTGGTGTCAGACATGTCGGCCTCGCGGTTGCGGCGGGTTCGGGAGCGGGGGCCAGCCCCCGCACCCCCGGGATATTTTCAGAAGGGGAAGGGCGAAAGCGGCCTCAATCCCGCAAGCTTTCTTCGCGCAGGCCGTCGGCCAGCAGGTTGAGGCCCAGCACAAGGCTCATCAAGGCAAGGGCGGGCACCACGGCCGGATGCGGGAACACGGCGAGAAGGCGGCGGCCATCGTCGATGGTGGAGCCCCAATCGGGTGATTCCGGGCTGACGCCAAGGCCGAAGAAGCCGAGCGTGCCGAGCAGGATGGTGGTGTAGCCAATGCGCAGGCAGAAATCGACGATGAGCGGGCCACGGGCATTGGGCAGGATTTCCCACAGCATGATGTACCATGGCCCCTCGCCGCGTGTCTGGCCGGCGGCGACGTAATCGCGCGACTTGAGGTCCATGACGATGCCGCGCACGATGCGGAACACGGTGGGGGCGTTCACGAAGACGACCGAGACGAAGACGTTGAGCAGGTTGGGGTCCATCG
The DNA here is from genome assembly GCA_027484145.1 of Rhodobacter sp. Classification (GTDB taxonomy): domain Bacteria; phylum Pseudomonadota; class Alphaproteobacteria; order Rhodobacterales; family Rhodobacteraceae; genus Pseudotabrizicola. The sequence continues at coordinate 660,381 of JAIXUH010000002.1, read as the reverse complement.
ACCAGACGCCAAGGGGGTCAAGGTTGAAGGCAAGGCCGGAATAGGCCCAGAGGCCGATGACCAGCGACACACCGACGTAGAGGTTGCGCTGTGGCGGGTTGGTGAAATAGCGGCTGTTCAGCAGCACGCAGATGAAGATCACCGGGAAGAGGAACAGCACGGCGGCAAGGATGATCGGAATACCGGTAACGCGGATTTCCGGCGTGACCAGCAGGTAGAACAGCAAGATGACCGGGAAGGCGAGCACGAGGTTGGCGACGAAGGACAACAGCGTATCAAGCTTGCCGCCGAAATAACCCGCGGGCAGGCCAAGGGTAATGCCGACCATGAAGGCGATGACCGTGGCCGCCGGGGCAATGGCCAGCACGCGGCGTGCGCCCATCACCACGCGGCTGAACACATCGCGGGCCAGGCTGTCGCCGCCAAGCAGATACCACGTACCCTCGGCCCCCTTGACGGGGCTGCCGGGCAGGGCGTTCTTCATGCCCGAGATCTGGCCCAAGGGGTCATGGGTGATGATGATATCGGCGAAGATGGCCGTGAACACCCAGAACATCACAAGGGCAAAGCCGGACATCGCCACCGTAGAATCAAACAGTTTGCCGTAAAGCCCGAGGCGGCGCTTGAACCGGATTGACAGCGCAAAGGTCACGACCAGTGCGATCCAGACCGGCAGCAGGTGCCAGGCCATCTTGGCAAAGATCACGGGCCAGGAGAGTTCTTCCATGAGGGTGCCCTTAGCTGAGCCGGATGCGGGGATTGAGGAAGACGTAGCCGATATCGGAGATCAGCTGCGTGATCAGGACGACGAACACAGCAACCACCGAGCAGCCCAGAAGAAGCTGGATGTCGTTGTTTCCGGCGGCCTGAACCAATGTCCAACCAAAGCCCTTGTAGTTGAAGAGGGTCTCGACAATGACCACGCCGTTCAAAAGCCACGGGAATTGCAGCATGATCACCGTAAAGGGGGCGATCAGGGCGTTCCGCAGCGCGTGGCGCATGATCACCTGGCCAAAGCTGACGCCTTTCAGACGCGCGGTGCGGATGTATTGCTGGGTCATCACCTCGGTCATCGAGGCGCGGGTCATGCGGGCGATATAGCCGATGCCGTAAAGCGCGATGGTCAGGACGGGCAGAGCGAAGTTCCAGAAGGTGATCTTGTCCATGGCGCTGGTGGCGGTGCCCTGAAACAGGGTCTTGCCTTCGATCCAGCCCCATGAGGCAAGGACAGGCGAGATGCCAGCCGTTGCGGAACCAAGGAGCACGATCAGGATCACACCAGAGACGTATTCCGGGGTTGCGGTTGAGGCGATGGCAAAGGAGGACAGCACCCGGTCGGTGCGTGAGCCCTCGCGCATGCCCGACAGCACGCCCAGAATGAGTGAGGTGGGCACCATCAGCGCCATGACCCAGAACATCAGCCAGCCGGTGGCGCCAAGGCTGCGCGACAGGATTTCGGTGACAGGTTGTTTGAACACCGTCGATTGGCCCCAATCGCCCTGCAGCACACCGCAATAGCGCGGCGCTGTCTCGGCGGTCAGGCCATTGCGGATGCAGCGGCCGGTAATGACGCCATCCTCGGCGGTGCGGGTCCAGCCGGGCACGGCCCCAAGCCATTCGCCGTAGCGCACCAGCAGAGGACGGGTAAAGCCGTTGCGATCAAGCCATAGCGTCACGTCTTCATCAGACATCCGCACCGAAGCTTCGGATTTGGCAAGCTTTTCCAGATTTGGTGCCAGGTTGGTCATGAAGAAGACGACGAAGGTCAGGGCCAACGCGGTCAACAACATCACCCCCAGACGGCGCAGGGTGAACAAAAGCATGTCACTTCCTTTTCCCGAAGGGGCAAGGGGCATTCGGCAGATGCGGGGAACGGGGCAAGGCGGGCCGGTTCAGGCATCGGCCGCGGTGACCTCGGGCGCGCGGTCAGACGCGCCCGAGGGTGTTTGGTCAGACGCGATTATGCGTCGATCCACCACTTGTAGTGATGGTGTTCAAAGGTGGCGTGCATTTCTGCACCCTTCACCTTGGGATCGACATGGCGATAGATCGAGCGCCAGTAGGGCTGAACCATCACGCCTTGTTCCTGCATGATCTCTTCCAGACGCTTCATCACGACCTTGCGGGCCTCGGCGTCCGAAATCGACAGGGCTTTGGCAAGCTCAGAGTCAAACTCGGCGTTCGAGAAGGCGGATTCGTTCCATGCTTCGCCCGAGCGATAGGCAAGGGCAAGGATCTGCACACCCAGCGGACGCATGTTCCATTCGGTGGCCGAGAACGGATACTTCGTCCAGTCGTTCCAGAAGGTGGAACCCGGCAGAACCGTCCGCTTGATCTTGATGCCTGCGTCGCGGATTTGCGCTGCGACCGCATCGCAGCTTGCCGCTTGCCATGCGTCATCCAGCGAAATCAGCTCGAACTCGAAATCGGCCTTGCCGGCATCAGCGATCATCTGCTTGGCCTTGGCGGGGTCAACCACCAGCGGCGGCAGTTCGGCATACTCCGGGTGGATCGGGCAGACGTGGTGGTTTTCGGCCACGGTGCCCAGGTTGGAATAGCCAAGTTCCAGAACGACCTTGTTGTCGACGGCCATGGTCAGGCCGCGACGAACGTTCACGTCCTTGTACTCTTCCGCCAGTTGGTTGAAGCGAACGGCAAGGGTCGAGGCCGTCACGGCTTCGGATTTGTTCCAGCCAAGGCCATCAAGCACATCGATGAATTCGCCAACCGACTGATAGGTCGCGTCTATTTCGCCCGAACCAGCGGCGGCCACTTCGGCGGCAGGGTCGGTGCCAAGGTCGATGTATTCGATCTTGTCGAGGTACGGGCCGCCATAGACAGCAGTGCCCCACCAGGTGTGGTTGGCGTTCTTGGCCAGAACCTGCCGCACGCCCACTTCGTTGGTTTCCGGCAGATAGGGGCCGGTGCCGATGGGGTTCGCGGCCGGATCGCCGTTGTCATAGGATTTGTGCACGACAGCAGCAGGATAGTCGGCAAAACCGACAATCAGCGTGATGTCGGGTGCGTTCAGCACCAGTTTCACCGTCATCGGGTCAACCACGGTCACCGCGCCGTCGCGGATCGTTTTGGCTTCGGCGTTCATCAGGCTGGCCACGCGACCGGCCATCGAGTTGCCTTCGACGTTGCCATCGGCCCAGCGGTTGATGTTGTTGGCCACGTCATCGGCGGTGAAATCGTCGCCGTTGTTCCATTTGACGCCCGGACGCACCTTCAGGGTGTATTCGCTGGCATCGGCATTGGCCTCCCACGATTCCAGCAGCATGCCGCGGATCGACCCGTCGTTGTTGTATTCGACAAGGTATTCCAGCCAGCCGCGGGTAAAGTTCGAGATCTGGCTCCAGTCAGCCGTGCGCGGGTCCTTGACACCTTTGGTTTCCATGGACATGCGAAGCGTGCCGCCTGCCTTTGCCTCTTGGGCCTGAACCGGAGCCGACAGGCCCAGCAAGCCATAAGCGGCGGCAGCACTTACGCCCAGTGCGGTGGTGCGGGCCAGAAATTCGCGGCGGCTCAAGGTGCCGGCGCGGACTTCGTCTGCATACATCGTGGCGGCCGGGTGCAGATCAGACCGCGCGCTCAATGTGTCTTTCATATGTGTCTCCCTGTGGCGGTTGCCGTCTTGTTTTATAAGCGTCTTGTTTTGGTTCGTCCCCGAAGTCATGACCGCCCCCGGATCACCGGGTGCTGCCGCGCGACGCGGGGTCGCACCTTGCTATAGCGCAACACTTTGTGTCGCGCGTCAACGCCCGAACTCGCCACTTCGACTGGCTTTTGCGACAAGATTTTGAAGGACAAGCGCGCAATCCGGCCCAGCCAAGCCGGAAGCGTCAGATTTCGCGCCGGAATGCGGTGGGTGTCCGCCCGGTCAGGTGCTGGAATGACCGCGTGAAATAGGCCGGAGAGGTAAAGCCGAGCGCCTCGCCGATGCGGGCGACAGGCATGGTGGTTTCTGCCAGCATCTTGCGCGCCTCGAAAATGCGGCGGTCCTGCAGCACCTCGATCGCCGAGCGCCCGCAGGCAGCTCGGCAGCAGCGCGTCAGATGCGTGGGCGTCACGCCAAGGGCGGCGGCAAATTCACCGACGCCCGTGCCTTTGCGGAACTCACGCTCCAAAAGCGCAGTATAGCGCGCAACAAGGCGGCGGGCGGCATCGGGCTTGGGTGTTTCAGGGGCCGCCTTCACGGCCTGACGTTCCAGCCACACCCCCAAGAGGCCCAGATAATGCCGTGTGGCACGGTCATGGGCGGGCACGTCGCTTTCCATCTCGCGCTGCAGCGAGTCGAGGATGATGTTCACCTCTTGCTGGCAATGCACTTCGCGGATTCGCAGGTGCTGCGGCGTTTCAGGCAGCGTCACCTTTGTGTCACGGCCAAAGAACACGGCTGTGCCGAAAACCTGCGGGCCAACCTCAAACCCGTGCATCACGCCCGGCGGGATGAACACGGCGTTGTGCGCGGTATAGCCACGGGTCACGCCTGCAATGGTCATGCGCCCCTGACCTTTGGTGAACCACAAGAACATCGGCTCGGAAATCGCGCGCATGGCTTCCACGCGCCAACGGCCACCGGCGGCAAGCCGAGGGATGGCAACAAGTCGAAGTTGGGTAACGGACGTCAGATCGTTCATGCGGAGCAAAAGGCCATTTGAGGTCAGAGCACAGATAAGCAGCCCGTGGCCCACAACCCAAGCGAAATTATGTCAATATCCACAAGCCATCTGCATGCCTGTGGATAACTTTGGGGTCTTGGCCAGTTTCCGCCTATGGCAAGGGCAGTTCGCGCCAGTCTTTCATCCGGTTTCGGAACCATGTCCGCTGTCGTTTGGCATATTGGCGCGACGAAAGTTTCGCCGCCGCCACCGCATCGGGCAGGGTGAGCTCGCCACGCAGATGCGCCACGAGTTCGGGCGCACCAATGGCGCGCGCCGAGGGCCGCGTAGGCTGCCAGAACGGCAGTTCCGCCCTGACCTCCTCCAGCGCGCCCATGGCAATCATCTGGTCGAATCGGCGGTCAATCCGGGCATTCAGCCATTCGGTTTCAGGGCGCAGCACCAAGGCTTCGGCCTTTGCGCGTGGCACGGCGGGCAGGGGTGTCTGGCGCTGCCATGCGGCAAGTCCTTGTCCGGTCGTCTGCAAGACCTCCCAGGCGCGCTGTACGCGGGCCGGATTGTTCAGATCAATGCGCGCGGCGGTTTCGCCATCCAGCGCTGCCACCATGGCCGCGAAGTCATGCTGGCAAAGCGCGTCGCCCCTTGCCCTGACGTCGGGCGGAACGGGCGGTATCTGGGCAAGCCCTTCGGTCAGCGCGCTGAAGTTCAGCCCGGTGCCCCCCACGATCACGACAGGCCGGTCCAGCAGCGGCACCACCTCCCGCAACCAATGGCCGACGCTGTAATCCGAATCGCGGGCGATGTGGCCGTAAAGCGCATGCTGCAACGCCGCCTCATCCGCGATCGACGGGCGGGCCGTGAGGATGCGCCAGCAGCCGTAAACCTGCAGCGCATCGGCGTTCACGATCAGCCGTCCGTCACGCGCAGCAAGCGCCATGGCCAGATCGGACTTGCCACTGGCGGTTGGCCCGGCCAGCAGCACTGGCGCTTCGCGTGAAATTGCCTGCAGCACATCCGCCTTCATGTTCTGTGCACGACCCCTTTTTGTGCGGATTGCAGGCGGCGCTGTCTTTGCCGCAGCCTCCAAGGTGCAGCAAGCTTTGCCACCCTGATGTGACAGGTTGAACCTGACGCCGTTTTGCGACATTTTGCGGCGCAGTCCAATTCCAAAACGAAATACGGGGGAACACCCATGTCCAAGCCAGCCGACGACGCAGGCGTGACGTATAGCCGCGTGATGCTCAAGATATCGGGCGAGGCGCTGATGGGCGACCTTGGATATGGGCTTCACCCGCCGACCGTGCAGCGCATCGCCAACGAGGTAAAGTCGGTGCATGATCTTGGGGTTGAAATCTGCATGGTCATCGGCGGCGGCAATATCTTTCGCGGCCTGCAGGGCAGCGCGCAGGGGATGGAGCGGACCACGGCCGATTACATGGGCATGCTGGCCACGGTGATGAACGCGCTTGCCATGCAGGCCGCGCTCGAATCGCTGGGCGTCTATACCCGCGTGATCAGCGCCATTCCCATGGATCAGGTGTGCGAGCCCTACATCCGCCGCCGTGCGGTCCGGCACCTTGAGAAAAAGCGTGTCTGCATCTTCGCTGCCGGCACTGGCAACCCCTATTTCACCACCGATACGGCGGCCACGCTGCGAGCCAATGAAATGGCCTGTCAGGCGATTTTTAAGGGCACAAAGGTGGATGGTGTCTATGACAAGGATCCCAAGAAACACGCCGATGCCAAACGCTATGATGTCGTGACCTATGACGAAGTGCTGCAAAAGCACCTTGGCGTCATGGATGCTTCGGCCATTGCCTTGGCGCGTGACAATGATCTGCCGATCATCGTGTTTTCGCTGGATGAACCGGGCGGTTTCCGGGGCATTCTGGCGGGGCGCGGCACCTATACCCGCGTGCAAGACTGACGCGCAGGGCTATACCGGCTGCACCGCATCGCATATAGAGACAAGAAAACGCCGCGCAGCGCCTGCTTTCCCTCAGGTTGCGGTGCCCAAGGAATGACGACATGGCAGACGATTTCGAACTTGATACTGATGATCTGACCCGCCGCATGGATGGCGCCATCACGGCACTGCGCAACGAATTCGCGTCCTTGCGGACAGGCCGCGCGTCGGGGTCCATGCTGGACCCTATTCAGGTGGATGCCTACGGGCAGATGACGCCGATCAACCAGTTGGGCACCATCAACGTTCCCGAACCGCGCATGGTCACGATCAACGTCTGGGACAAGGGGATGGTCGGCAAAGTGGAAAAGGCCATCCGCGAATCTGGCCTTGGGATCAACCCGCAGCTGAATGGGCCGATTATCATGCTGCCGATCCCTGAACTGAACGAACAGCGCCGCCGTGAATTGACCAAAGTCGCCGCCCAATATGCCGAACATGCGCGCGTTGCGATCCGCAACCTGCGCCGCGACGGGATGGACAAGCTGAAGAAGGCCAAGGCGGATGGCGTGTCCGAAGATGATGTGAAGTTCTGGGAAAGCGAAGTTCAGGATATGACCGACAAGTACATCAAATTGGTCGATCAGACGCTGGACGGAAAACAGGCCGAGATCATGCAGGTCTGATTGTGAACGAACGTGCTCAGGTTCCTTTGGTTTTCGTAAAGACCCAAATGCGGGACGCCAGCCCCGCCATCGGCAACGAAAAGGGGTAGGGGCTTGGCTTCCACCGAAAAGACGGATCCAAAACATCCCGCCCATCTGCACGGCGCCACCCCGCGCACTGCCGACCATGTGGCAATCATCATGGATGGCAACGGTCGCTGGGCGACCAACCGGGGGTGGCCGCGCCTTGTGGGGCACCGCAAGGGGGCCGAGCGGGTGAAGGAAATCGTCCGCTGCGCGCCTGATCTGGGCATTCGCTGGCTGACCGTCTATGCCTTTTCCACCGAGAACTGGAAACGTTCGACCGAAGAAGTGCTTGGTCTGATGTCGATTTTCGCCCGCTATATCGAACGTGAGGCTGACCGCCTTGCCGCGGAAGGGGTGCGGATGCGGTTCATCGGTGACCGCTCGCGGCTGGATGCAAAGCTGCAACGCCTGATGACCGGGATCGAAGCGCGGACGGCCAATCTGACGCGGCTGAATTTCACCGTTGCCATCAATTATGGCGGCCGTGATGAGGTGGCACGCGCAGTGCGCGAGATTGCCGAGGATGTTGCCGCAGGCCGCCTTGCCGCGGCGGCGGTGACGGATGCGCTGATTTCGTCACGGCTGGACACGGGCGATCTGCCTGACCCGGATCTGGTGATCCGCACCAGTGGCGAAACCCGGACATCCAACTTTCTGCTGTGGCAGACCGCCTATGCCGAATACGAGTTCACACAGACCCTGTGGCCCGATTTTTCGCCCGACGAACTGGCGCAGATCGTGGCGCGCTTTGGCAACCGCGAGCGCCGCTTTGGCGGAGTCGTCGCAGGATGACGGATGATCCGGCGGCGGCGGCAGGGCGGTGGGGCGACCTGCGAAAGCGTCTTTTGTCCGCCATCGTCATGCTTTCTGTCGGGGCCGCAGAGTTGTGGCTTGGCGGGAAATCGTTTTCGGTTCTGGTCATCGTGCTGACGGCGCTGATGATCTGGGAACTGGCAAAGATGACCTCTCCGCAGAGGCGCGGCACGCCGGTGCTGATGGGCCTGATTGCGGCGGTGTGCCTTGCAGGGGCCTTGCTGTTTCGGGACGATCTGGCCCCGGCCTTGCTGCTGTTGCCGGGCTTTGCACTTGCCCTGACACCGCGGCGCGACCGGCGCATCAGTACAGCCTACGGCGTGGCGATCATGGTGGCGGGCTATGGTCTGGTCGATTTGCGCCACGACGGCACGCCGGGCATCTTGTGGCTGATCTCGGTTGTCATCGTGTCAGACGTCGCGGGGTATTTCGTCGGGCGCGCAGTGGGGGGGCCAAAGTTCTGGCCCGCGATCAGCCCCAAGAAAACGTGGTCCGGCACGGTGGCAGGCTGGGTCGGCGCTGTGCTCGTCTCGCTGGTGTTTGTTCTGATGGGCTATGCACCGTGGCATGTGCTGCTGCTGGCGCCGGTTGTGTCATTTGCGGGCCAGTTGGGCGATATTGCTGAAAGCTGGATCAAGCGCCGGGCAGGGGTCAAGGACAGTTCCAACCTGATCCCCGGCCATGGCGGGGTTCTGGACCGGTTTGATGCGCTGACGGGGGCCATCGTGCTGGTGATGCTGCTGGGGCTGCTGACATCGCTGCCCATTCCCGTGCCGGCAGGGGGCTAGGGTCATGCGCAGCATCTCCATTTTCGGGGCCACCGGGTCCATTGGCGAAAGCACGTATGACCTGATCCTGCGGGCGGGCGGCGCCGAGGCGTTTCGCACTGTCGCACTGACTGGCGGGCGCAACGTGGCGCGCCTGGCCGAAATGGCACGCACCTTGCGGGCCGACGTCGCCGTCTGTGCTGATGAGCAAAGCCTGCCCGCGCTGCGCGACGCGCTTGCCGGGTCCGGCGTTGCTGTTGCGGCGGGGGATTCCGCGATTGCCGAAGCGGCAGACCGCCCGGCCGACTGGGTGATGAGCGCGATTGTTGGCGCGGCGGGGCTGGTGCCGGGTCTGCGCGCACTGCGGCACGGGCGCACGCTGGCCCTTGCCAACAAGGAAAGCCTTGTGACCGCAGGCCCGCTGCTGATGGCCGAGGCCGCACGCTACGGTGCACGCATCCTTCCGGTGGACAGCGAGCATTCCGCCATCTTTCAGGCCATGGCGGGCGAAGATATCGCGGCGGTCGAACGCATCATCCTGACAGCATCAGGTGGAGCACTGCGCGATTGGCCGATGGAGAAACTGGCCCGCGCCACCGTGGCCGAGGCTTTGGCCCACCCGAACTGGGCGATGGGGCAGCGCATCACCATCGATTCGGCCTCGATGTTCAACAAGGCACTTGAGGTCATTGAAACCCGCGAATATTTCGATGTGCGCCCCGATCAAATCGAAGTGATCATTCACCCCGAAAGCCTGATCCATTCCATGGTGGGTTTTCGTGACGGGGCGATCATGGCGCACATGGGCGCGCCCGATATGCGCCATTCCATCGGTTATGCGCTGAACTGGCCGCAGCGGCAGGATTTGCCCGTGGCGCGGCTGGATCTGGCAAAAATCGCCAGCATGACCTTTCGCGCGCCCGATCTGGCCCGCTATCCTGCGCTGCGCTTGTGCCGCGATGTCATGCAGACGCGGGGTCTTGCGGGGGCGGCATTCAACGCGGCAAAAGAACGCGCGCTGGACCATTTTCTGGCGGGGGCGATCGGGTTCATGGACATGGGGCATGTCGTGGAGGACACGCTTGCCCGTCTTTTGTCGGATATGCGCCTTGAAACTGACGCGATGACCCTTGAGGACATCCTTGGCACAGACCATCTCGCACGGAGGCGGGCAGATGAGTCCGTACAGGCGCTTGCCAAGGGAAAGTCCGGGGTATAGCGCAGCAGACTTGAACAAAGGGCGGACACTTGGATCTGATCAGCCTCATACCCAGTTTCGGCGGCGCCCTTTGGACGCTAGTGGCCTTTGTCGTGGCCTTGTCCATCATCGTGGCGGTCCATGAATATGGCCACTACATCGTTGGCCGATGGTCCGGCATTCATGCCGAGGTGTTCAGCCTTGGCTTTGGCCCGGTGCTGTTTTCGCGGGTGGACCGGCGGGGAACCCGCTGGCAAGTGGCAGCGCTGCCCTTTGGCGGATATGTGAAGTTTCTGGGCGACAGCAACGCCGCATCTGGCAAGGATGGCGAGGCGATTGGCGCGATGTCCAACGATGAGCGGCGCCACACGATGCATGGTGCGCCGCTTTGGGCACGCGCGGCCACGGTCGCCGCTGGCCCTGCCTTCAACTTTGCCATGGCGATGCTGATTTTCATGGGGATGATGCTGGTCAACGGCATTGCCACCGAAGAACCCGTCGTCGGCAAGATCAAGACCGTGCCGTTCGAAGGGCAGACCCTGCAGCCCGGTGACCGCATCGTTTCACTGGCCGGGCAGGAAACACCCGACCTGACGCGGTTGGTCGAGGTGGCGCAGGCCCTGCCACCAACGGCTTCGGTGCCCTATGTTGTGGAACGTGCAGGGTCCGAGATTGCGTTTGACGGGCCCTATCCCTTCCCGCCGGTGGCCGAAGGTGTGCAGCCGCAAACCGCTGCCTTCGAGGCCGGTTTGCAGGCAGATGACGTGATTGTGGCGGTGGATGGCGCGCCAATCTATGCCTTTTCGCAACTGCGCGATCTTGTGGGGGCATCGGATGGCAAGGCCCTGCGCCTGACGGTCTGGAGGGCGGGCACGACGTTCGAGGCCGACCTGACGCCGCGCCGCATGGATTTGCCTGTGGCCGAAGGTGGCTTTGAAACACGCTGGCTGATCGGCCTGACCGGCGGCGTCGGGTTCGAACCGGAAACCCGCACACCCGGCCCGCTGGAGGTGATCAGCCTGAGCGCGCAGCAGACATGGTTCCTGACGAAAACATCGCTTTCGGGGCTATGGCATATGGTGACCGGTGCCATTTCAAGCTGCAACCTGCGCGGTCCCATCGGCATTGCCGAAAGCTCGGGCGCAGCGGCCAGCCAAGGGGTAGAAAGCTTTGTCTGGTTCATCGCCATGCTGTCGGTTGCCGTGGGTCTGATGAACCTGTTCCCGGTGCCTGTGCTGGATGGCGGACATCTGCTGTTTCACGCCTGGGAAGCCGTGACCGGACGGCCACCGACCGACAAGGCGCTGAAGGTGATGATGAGCGCGGGCCTTGCGCTTTTGCTGACCCTGATGGTCTTTGCCCTGACCAACGATATCTTCTGCCCCTGACGCGCCGTCCTGCGCTGCGCAAGGCTGATCAGATGCCATAATGGGGCCACATTCATGGCCCATGTTTGGTCAGGTTTTACGAGGAATCGATCATGCAAACGGTGATGAAGGGCTATCGCGGGCTGTCTTTTCTGGTTTTGCTTAATGCAGACCGGCTCTTTACCCTGGGGACAGTGATCGTCGGCCTGCTGGCTGGCGCCTTTCTGGGGACCGCGATCATCAACCCCTGACGGCCTGCCTGCAAAGGCTGCGCCGACCCAAGCCCCGCCAACCGATGGTTGCGGGGCTTTGTCATGCATGGCAGCGGCGCAACGCTTGCCGCAAGGTTGCGCCAAGACACCTCCAACGCTTTGACAAGGCTAATGCTTCCAAGTAGTGAAGACACAAGAGATTGTTGATTATGGGGCTTGTCATGCACGATACAGCAGTTGGCGGGGCGAAAGCCAAGCGTGACAAGGCAAAGGCACGGCGTTCAGTCGCCACTGCGCTTTTCCTTTCTGCCGCAACGGCTTCGGCAGCTTTCCTCACGCCGGTTCTGGCGCAGGACTACAGTTTTGATCAGGTGTCAATCGAAGGCAACGTGCTGGTAGACCCGGCCACGATCCTTGGTTTTGCGGGAATCAAGCGCGGCCAGCAGCTGTCAACAGCCCAGTTGAACGATGCCTATCAGGGGCTCGTGCGGTCAGGTTTGTTCGAAGAAGTCGAAATTGTGCCGCAAGGCGGGCAACTGGTGATCCGGGTCAAGGAATACCCGATTGTCAACATCATCAACTTTGAGGGCAACAAGCGCCTGAAAGACGAAGAGCTGGCGGAATTCATCAGCTCGAAACAGCGCCGCGTCTATTCTCCTGCGGCGGCCGAGGCGGACGCCGCCACGATTGCCGAGGTTTACCGCGCACGCGGCCGCATTGCTGCAACCGTGACGCCGCGCCTGATCCGCCGCGATGCAAGCCGCGTCGATCTGGTGTTCGAAATCACCGAAGGCCGCGTGACCGAAATCGAACGTCTGTCCTTTGTGGGCAACCGTGCCTTCAGCGACCGGCGTCTGCGTCAGGTTCTGGAAACCAAGCAGGCAGGTCTGCTGCGTCAGTTGATCCAGCGCGATACATTCGTCGCGGAACGGCTGGAAGTGGACAAGCAACTGCTGCGCGATTTCTATCTGGCGCGCGGCTATGTCGATGTTCAGGTGACTGATGCTTCGGCCGAAGTGGCGCGTGAACGTGATGCCGTTTTCGTCAGCTTCAACATTCAAGAAGGCCGCAGCTTCAAGTTCGGCAAAATCTCGACCGTGTCCGAGGTTGAGGGCGTCGAATCGGGTGAGTTTGAGGCGGTTCAGAAAATCCGCTCTGGCGTGACCTATTCGCCGTCGGTGGTGGAAAACAACATCGCACGCATGGAAAATCTTGCCCTGCGCAAGGGCTTGAACTTTGTGCGGGTCGATCCGCGGATCACGCGCAATGACCGTGATGGCACGCTGGACATCGAATTCGCGCTGGTGCGCGGTGACCGGATTTTTGTTGAGCGGATCGATATCGAGGGCAATACTTCGACGCTGGATCAGGTGGTGCGGCGGCAGTTCCGCAGCGCCGAAGGTGACCCCTTCAATGCCCGTGAAATCCGCCAGTCTGCCGAACGCATCCGCGCGCTTGGCTTCTTTGCCAATGCCGAGGTTGAGGCGCGGCCGGGTTCGGGTGCCGATCAGGTGATCGTCGATGTGAACGTCGAAGAACAGCCGACAGGGTCGCTCTCCTTTGGCGCGACCTACGGGCTGGAGGCCGGTGTCGGCCTGAACATCGGGTTTTCCGAAACCAACTTCCTTGGTCGCGGGCAAGCGCTGTCTGTGAATATCTCGACCGGGGCCGACAATTCGAATTCCAGCATCTCGTTCACGGAACCTGCCTTCCTTGGCCGCGATCTGGCGTTCTCGGTGGGTGCCTTCTACAACCAGACCGACCAGCAGAATTCGCGCTATGACACGGGATTCGTGGGCTTTGAAACCTCGCTTGGTTTCCCTGTGGGCGAGTTCAGCCGCCTTGAACTGCGCTACAATCTGTCCGAAAACACCATTAAGAACTACGTCGGCGCAACCGTTGGCGGCGCCACGGTGTTTAACCCGATACTGCAGGCCGAAGCGGCCCGCGGCGGGGAAATCAACTCCTCCATCGGCTATACCTATACCTACGATTCGCGTGTGGGCGGGCTGAGCCCGAACTCGGCCTTGCTGTTGCGCTTTGGGCAGGATTTCGCGGGCCTGGGCGGCGATGGCAAATATGTCAAGACCAGCATTCTGGCCCTGACCGAACGCAAGGTGCTGAACGAGGATGTGACCCTGCGCGCCATCTTTGAAGGCGGTGCGGTGTCGTCGCTGGGCGGGTTCAACAGCCGTGTGACCGACCGCTTCTTTGGCAACGGAGATATCCGTGGTTTTGAAAGCAACGGGATCGGTCCGCGCGATCTGGCGACCGACGATGCGCTTGGCGGGAACTTCTTTGCCGTGGCGCGGTTCGAAGCGGACTTTCCGCTTGGCTTGCCCGAAGAATACGGCATCACGGGGGGCATGTTCCTTGACGTAGGCTCGGTCTGGGGTCTCGACAATGCGGGCACGGTTGACGACTCGTTCCAGCCGCGTGCGGCGGTGGGTCTTTCGGTATTGTGGAATGCGCCCATCGGACCGCTGCGATTCAACTTCTCGAAGTCGTTGAAGAAAGAGACCTATGACAAGGAACAGCCGTTCGATCTGACGATTTCGACTAAGTTCTGATGCTGCGCCTTGGCGTGACGCGCGGTCTGCTGTGCGTGGCCTTGTGGCTGGCAGGATTATCTGTTTTTGCGCAGGAAACGGCCAGCCCGCCATCGCCTGCGCCGGAACCTTCGACGTCCGAGGCAGGAACACCGGCGGGTGCGCTGAATTTCACCTCTCCCGTCGTGACGATTGACCGGGATCGCCTGTTTGCTGAGTCCAAGATGGGCAAGGCCATGGTGCGCCGGATCGAGGCACAGTCAGAAGACCTGATTGCCGAGAATCGCCGCCTTGAAGTGGCGCTTGAGGATGAGGAGCGCCGGCTGACCGCGTCGCGGCAGGTGCTGCCTGCCGATGAATTTCGGGTGCTGGCCGAAGAGTTTGACGGCCGCGTGGAAGAGTTGCGTCAAGCCCAGGATGCCAAAAGCCGGGCCCTGACACGGCAGCAAGAAGCGGATCGCCAGACGTTCTTCGAGGCTGCGGTGCCCGTTCTGGCCAACATGATGGCCGAGATCGGGGCGGTGGCGATCATCGACCGTTCCGCCGTGATCCTGATTTTCGATCAGTTGGATATCACCGACGCCGCTTTGGCGCGGCTGGATCAGGAATTGGGCGAAGGCCCGGCCGCAGCCCCGGTGCCGCAAGCCACCGACACCACACCTGCGCCATAAGCTGCTCCACACCGCCTTGCCCGCAGCAGGCCGAGTTGCTAGCAACGGCTTTATGACACCGACACAGGGACAGACAATGAACGATGCCCCCGCCACCGTGGCCCCGGCACTGCACGCGGACCTTTCCTTGATTCAGCGGATTTTGCCGCATCGTTATCCGTTCCTGCTGGTCGACAAGGTACGTGATATCTATCTGAACGAATCCTGCGTGGGCATCAAATGCATCACCGTCAATGAGCCGCAGTTCACCGGGCACTTTCCGGACATGCCGATTTTTCCGGGCGTGATGATCATCGAAGCCATGGCGCAGACCAGCGGCATTCTGGTGGGCCTGTCGATGGATCTGGTGGACAAAAACCCCAATGTGTTTTTCATGAGCGTGGATGGCGTGAAGTTCCGCCGCAAGGTCGTGCCGGGCGATGTGCTGGAGTTGCACGTGAAAGCGCTGCGCGGGGGCGGGCGTGTGTGGAAATTCTCGGGCCGTGCGATGGTGGGGGATGAACTGGCCTGCGAGGCCGAGTTTACCGCTATGTTCGATGTTCCAAAGAAAAAGGCCTGACCAGATGGGCATCGACCCCAGTGCCAAAATCCACCCGGCTGCGGTGATCGAGGCAGGCGCCAAGATCGGCGCGGGGTGTGAGATCGGGCCCTTTGCGCTGATCGGGCCGGAAGTGGAGCTTGCAGCCGGGGTTGTGGTCAAATCGCATGCCGTGGTCACCGGCTGGACCCGGATCGGCGAAGGCACGGTGATCTTTCCCTTTGCCTGCGTGGGCGAGGTGCCGCAGGATCTCAAGTTCAAGGGTGAGCGCACGCAGCTGATCGTCGGCGCACGCTGCAAGATCCGCGAAGGGGCCACGCTGAACACCGGCACCGAAGGTGGTGGCGGTATCACCCGCGTGGGCGATGATTGCCTGCTGATGACAGGCGCGCATGTGGGCCATGACGCCACCTTGGGCAACCGGGTGATTTTGGCCAATCAGGTTGCCATCGCGGGCCATTGCCAGATCGGCGATGATGTCATCATCGGTGGATTGTCGGGCATTCATCAATGGGTCCGCATCGGTCGCGGGGCGATCATCGGTGCCGTTACCATGGTGACCAATGATGTGGTGCCGCATGGCCTTGTGCAGGGGCCGCGGGGTGTGCTGGATGGGCTGAACCTTGTGGGCCTGAAGCGGCGTGGCGTGGACCGGTCCGAGATTACGGCCATGCGCGCCGCCTATCAGATGCTGGCGCAGGGTGAGGGCAGTTTTCTGGACCGTGCCCGCCGTCTTGCCGACGAGAGTGACAGCCCGCATGTGCAGGAGATGACGGAATTCATCCTGTCGGCCTCTGACCGCAGTTTCCTGACCCCAAAATGACCCGAACCGCGATCATTGCTGGCAAGGGGCGCTTGCCTGCGGCCGTGGCCGGGGTCCTTGATGCGCCTTTGATCTGCGCGCTGGATGGGTTTGCACCGGATGGCGTGCAGGTTGACATAACCTTCCGGATCGAACGGCTGGTGCCGTTTTTGCGCGCGCTTGGTGATGCGGGGGTGGACAAGGTGACCTTTGCCGGGGCGGTGCAACGCCCAAGGCTGGACCCGGCGCTGTTTGATCCCGCAACAGCGCAACTCGTGCCGCGTCTGCTGGCAGCGATGCAGGCGGGCGATGACGCCACCCTGCGCGAGGTGATCGCGCTGTTCGAAGAGGCAGACTTTGCCGTTGTTGGGACTGCTGACATTGCCCCTGCGCTTGTGCCGGGGGCCGGGGTATTGGCCGGTGCCCTGACCGCGCCGGATGAACGTGACGCCGCGCGGGCGGCGGCCATCGTGGCGGCTTTGGGCGCAGTCGATGTGGGGCAGGGCGCTGTGGTGCAGCAGGGCCTGTGCCTTGGGGTCGAGGCGCTTCCCGGCACGGACGCGATGTTGG
Organism: Rhodobacter sp.; assembly: GCA_027484145.1. Classification (GTDB taxonomy): domain Bacteria; phylum Pseudomonadota; class Alphaproteobacteria; order Rhodobacterales; family Rhodobacteraceae; genus Pseudotabrizicola. Next base: position 643,611 of record JAIXUH010000002.1, on the reverse strand, counting down.
CGGGCGTTGCCGCCCTTCCGACCGGTTTGCGCCCTGATCCGGCCCGTGGGCGCGGGCTGTTCTACAAGGCGCCCAAGCCCGGACAGGACTGCCGGATCGACCTTCCGGCGATTGGCCCGGCCACGGTTGCCCGCGTGGCCGCCGCTGGCCTTGGTGGGATTGCATGGCAGGCGGGTGCGGTGATCTGCCTTGATCTGCCGCAGATGGTTCAGGCCGCCGATGATGCCGGTCTTTACCTCTGGGCGCGGCCTTGAAGCTGTTCCTGATCGCGGGCGAGCCTTCAGGGGATCGCCTTGGCGCAGCACTGATGGCGGGACTAAAGGCCCTGCACCCGGATGTGGCTTTTTCCGGCGTGGGCGGCCCCCTGATGCAGGCCGAAGGGATGCAGAGCCTGTTCCCGATGGAAGAGCTTTCGGTGATGGGGATTGCCGAGGTGCTGCCGAAGTACTTTGCCCTGAAGCGCCGCATTGCTGAGGCCGCCGCTGCGGCCCTTGCCGCGCAGCCCGATGCGATGATCACCATCGACAGCCCGGATTTCTGCCTGCGCGTGGCCAAAATGGTCAAGGCATCCGCGCCCCGATTGCGGACGATCCACTATGTCGCCCCTTCGGTCTGGGCGTGGCGGCCGGGCCGCGCGGCCAAGATGGCGCGGGTGATTGACCATGTTCTGGCGCTGCTGCCGTTTGAGCCGCCCTTGATGCAGGCGGCGGGCATGACCTGCGATTTCGTGGGGCACCCGGTGGTGGCCGAACCCTTGGCCAGCCCGGAAGAGGTAGCGATGTTCGCGGGCGAGGGGCCACTGATCCTTGCGCTACCCGGATCGCGCAAAGGCGAGGTCACGCGCCTTGCGCCGGTGCTGGGGCAGACCCTTGCCTTGGTCAAGCTGGCACATCCCAAGGCGCGTGTGGCCCTGCCCACGGTGCGTGGGGTAGCTGATCTGGTGCGGACATTGACCGACGATTGGCCGATCCGCCCCGAGATCATCATGGATGCTACGCGCAAACGCGCGGCCTTTGCCGCGGCAGATGTGGCGATTGCGGCCTCGGGGACCGTATCGCTTGAATTGGCGGCGAATGGTTGCCCGATGGTCATCGCCTATGACATGCACCCCGTGACGCTGTGGCTGATGCGGCGGGCGGCGCTGGTTGATACGGTAACGCTGGTCAATCTGGTGTCAGACACCCGCGCCGTGCCGGAATTCATCGGCGAGCGTTGCCGCCCAGACCTGATCGCGCCTGAGGTGTTGCACCTGATGCAGGATGGCTCGGCGCAGCAACAAGCGATGGATGTGACGATGGATCGCCTTGGCCGTGGTGGTCAGGCCCCTGGCCTGCGCGCGGCGCAGTCGGTGCTGGCCAGCATTGCCAGCGCTTAGCGCCCGCGCCAGACCCAGCCGCCGCCAAGAATGCGGCTGCTGTCGGGCGCATAGAACACGCAAGCCTGCCCTGCGCTGACGCCATCTTCGGGGTTCAGCAACTCTACCTCCGCCTCTGTCGCCGAAAGCGGGCGGATGACCGCAGGCAACGGCGGGCGGGTCGAGCGGACCTTGACGTTCACATGCCATTCCGGCGCGCTGGTCAGGGCCACGTCGCCCAGCCAGTTTATCTCACGCACCGGAACGCGGCGGGTGGCAAGCGCCTCTTTCGGGCCGACGATGACTTGCCGCGTGGCCGGGTCCAGCCGCACCACATAAAGCGGCTCGCCCAGACCACCAATGCCAAGCCCCTTTCGCTGCCCGATGGTGTAATGGATCACGCCACGATGTTCGGCCAGCACATTGCCCGACAGATCGACGATCTGCCCCGGATCGGCAGCACCGGGACGCAGCTTTTCGATCACCGCCGCATAATTGCCGTTGGGCACAAAGCAGATGTCCTGGCTATCGGGCTTGTCGGCTACGGGCAGGCCATACTTTGCGGCCAAGGCACGGGTTTCGGCCTTGCTGCCCAGATGGCCCAAGGGAAAGCGCAGGTAAGACAGTTGCTCGGGCGTGGTCGAGAATAGGAAATAGCTTTGGTCGCGCGCCGCATCCGCCGCACAGTGCAGTTCTGGCCCCGAAAGCCCCATCTTGCGTTGGATATAATGCCCCGTGGCCATGCAATCGGCCTCCAGATCCTTGGCGGTTGCCAATAGATCCTTGAACTTCACCCGCTCATTGCAGCGGATGCAAGGAACCGGCGTTGCGCCGGACAGATAGGCATCGGCGAATTCCTCAATCACCGCCTCACGGAAGGTATTCTCATAATCCAGCACGTAATGCGGAAAGCCCATGGTTTCGGCCACGCGGCGGGCATCATGAATGTCACGCCCCGCACAGCAGGCGCCCTTTTTCGCAAGCGCTGCGCCATGGTCGTAAAGCTGCAGCGTCACCCCGACCACATCATAGCCCTCTTCGGCCAGCATGGCTGCCACCACGGACGAATCAACGCCACCCGACATCGCCACCACAACACGCGTGGCCGAAGGGGGTTTGGGCAAACCCAGCGAATTGAGCGGGTGATCAAGCATGGCGCGGCCTTTCAGGGGAACCGATGCAATATAGGAAAATGCGTGATACTCTCAAGCCCTGCTGACGCCCTCGCTTCACGGATGCTTAAGGCTGATGCGCGACCCTGCCCGCCACAAAGCCAATGTGGAAAGCCGTGCCCATGTATCTCAAGCGTGTTGATGGCCCAAGGCAGGTGACTCTGCCCGATGGCAGCATTCTGACCCGCGCCGATCTGCCCCCGCCCGAAACCCGCCGCTGGGTGGCCAGTCGCAAGGCTGTGGTGGTCAAGGCCGTGACCCATGGATTGCTGAGCGAGGCCGAGGCGCTGGAACGGTATGCCCTGTCGGAAGAAGAGTTTGCCCTGTGGCGCGGCGCGGTGGAACGCCATGGTGAGAAAGCATTGAAGGTGACCACGATCCAAAAATATAGACAACTTTAAGTTGTTTTTGTGTCTCGCTCTGGCAGAGTAACCCGTAGTTAACCATTGCGCCCCACAGTCGTTAACGAACCTGGCCCGACGTGGAGTTTGAGAGAGATGCGTATACTTCTGGTGGAGGATGACCCCACGACCTCGCGCAGCATTGAACTGATGCTGACCCATGCCAACCTGAACGTCTATTGCACTGATATGGGCGAAGACGGGATCGATCTGGCAAAGCTCTATGATTACGATCTGATCCTGCTGGACCTGAACCTGCCAGATATGTCGGGGCATGAGGTGTTGCGCCAGATCCGTCTTGCCCGGATCGAAACACCCATCCTGATTCTCTCCGGTTCTGACGATACAGAAAGCAAGCTGAAGGGGTTCGGATTCGGGGCTGATGATTATCTGACCAAGCCCTTTCATCGCGAAGAACTGGTGGCCCGTATCCACGCCATTATTCGCCGGTCCAAGGGGCACAGCCAGTCGGTGATCGCCACCGGGCGGGTGAACGTGAACCTTGATGCCAAGACGGTGGATGTCGAAGGCAAGTCAGTGCATCTGACGGGCAAGGAATATCAGATGCTGGAACTGCTGAGCCTGCGCAAAGGCACGACCCTGACCAAGGAAATGTTCCTCAACCATCTTTATGGCGGAATGGACGAGCCAGAGCTCAAGATCATTGACGTGTTCATCTGTAAACTGCGCAAGAAGCTGGCCGAGGCGACGGGGGGCCAGAACTACATCGAAACCGTCTGGGGACGCGGCTATGTGCTGCGTGATCCGGGTCCGGGCGATGCGCGCAAGCTTGCTGCTTCGGCCTGATCTTTACCTTGCCCGGATGGCCCCCTAAACCAAGGGGGGCAAACCGGGGAGAGGGCGGATGACTGACAAGACCGTCGATCAGTTGACCGAGGCCGAAGCAAAGGCCGAGTTGGAGCGTTTGGCGCAGGCCATTGCCACAGCGAATGCAGCCTATCACACGCTGGATGCGCCCGACCTGACCGATTCGGCCTATGATGCGATGAAGCAGCGAAATGCCGCGATCGAGGCCGCTTTTCCCGCGCTAAAGCGCACCGACAGCCCAAGTGACCAGATCGGCGCGGCCGTTGCGGACGGCTTTGGCAAGGTTGCCCACGCGGTCCGGATGCTGAGCCTTGAAAACGCCTTTGAGGATGCGGATGTCGCTGATTTTGACGATCGCATCCGCAAGTATCTGAACCATAGCGGCCCACTTGCTTTTACCGCCGAACCAAAGATTGACGGACTGTCGCTTTCCTTGCGCTATGAAAATGGTCTGCTGGTGCAGGCCGCCACGCGCGGCGATGGCGAGGTGGGTGAGAACGTCACCGAGAATGCCCACACCATTACCGATATTCCACAAAAGCTGACCGGGGCACCTGCGGTGCTGGAGGTGCGCGGCGAGGTCTATATGTCGCATGCCGATTTTGCGGCGCTGAACGCACGGCAAGCGGAACGCGGCGACAAGACCTTTGCCAACCCACGCAACGCGGCGGCCGGGTCACTGCGGCAATTGGATGCCACCATCACCGCTGCGCGTCCGTTGCGGTTCTTTGCCTATAGCTGGGGTCAGGTGTCGGAACCCCTTGCCGCAACGCAGTATGGGGCCATTCAGCGGCTGGCGGACTTGGGCTTTCAGACCAACCCGCTGACGGTGTTGTGTGACAGTCCTGCCGCCCTGCTGGCACAGTATCGGCTGATCGAGGCGCAGCGCGCGACCTTGGGCTATGATATCGACGGCGTGGTCTACAAGGCCAATGATCTGGCGTTGCAGGCGCGACTGGGATTTCGGTCCTCGACCCCGCGATGGGCGATTGCCCACAAGTTTCCCGCAGAACTGGCATGGACCACGCTTTTGGGCATCGACATTCAGGTGGGCCGCACCGGGGCGCTGTCGCCGGTGGCGCGGTTGCATCCGGTGACTGTGGGCGGTGTGGTGGTGTCGAACGCGACATTGCACAATGAGGATTACATCGCCGGGCGGGATGCCAAGGGGCAGGTGATCCGTGGCGGCAAGGACATTCGTGTGGGCGATTGGGTGCAGGTCTATCGTGCGGGTGATGTCATTCCCAAAGTGGCCGACGTCGATCTCTCGCGCCGCAACATCGATGCGCAAGCCTATGTTTTTCCAGACGTATGCCCGGAATGTGGTAGCCCCGCTGTGCGAGAGGAAGGCGATGCCGTGCGCCGTTGCACAGGCGGCTTGATCTGTCCCGCGCAAGCCGTTGAAAGGCTGAAACACTTCGTGTCGCGCAATGCCTTTGACATCGAAGGGCTTGGGGCAAAGCAGGTCGAGATGTTCTTCAATGATGCCGATCTGCCGGTCAAAGCCCCCGCCGACATCTTCACGCTTGCGCAAAGAGACGCCGAAAACCCGTTGAAAAAGCTAAAAAATCGTGACGGATTTGGCGCGACGTCGGTGACAAAGCTGTTCGCCGCGATCGAGGCGAAGCGGACCATTGCGCTGGATCGGTTGCTCTTCGCCCTTGGCATCCGTCATCTTGGTGAGGTGGGTGCCGGACTTCTGGCGCGGCACTATTCAAGCTGGACCGCGTTCGAAGCAGCCGTCACCCATGCGACCGAGGGAACCCCAGCCTGGACCGAACTGATGGCCATTGACGGCGTGGGACGCACCATGGCCGAAAGCGTGACGGCAGCCTTTCAGAATCCGGCCGAACGCGCGGCCATTGACGCGCTTGTTGCGCAATTGGACGTGCAGCCTGTGGTCTGGCGGGCCTCCACCGACAGCCCGGTGGCGGGAAAGACGGTGGTGTTCACCGGCACGTTGGAAAAGATGACCCGGGCCGAGGCCAAGGCGCGGGCCGAGGCTTTGGGCGCAAAGGTGGCCGGATCGGTCAGCGCCAAGACCGACCTTCTGGTGGCTGGCCCCGGTGCGGGCAGCAAGGCGAAAGAAGCGGCGAAACTGGGTGTCCAGACCATTGACGAGGACGCTTGGCTCGCCCTCATCGGCGAGGCATGAGCCGCCCGGAACTCTTGTTCCCGCTGTTTGCGGGCTTGGAAACGCTGGAGGGCGTGGGCCCGAAATCGGCGCGCGCTTTTGAAGGCTTGGGCGTGACCCGGCCCAAGGATCTGCTGTTTCTTTTGCCCCATTCCGGCATGGATCGTAGCCGCAAGGCCAGCGTGCACGACGTGGTGCCGCCCGCAACCCTGACGGTGGAGGTTGAGGTTGGCGCGCATTTCCCACCTCATCGCAAGGGTGGGCGCTACCGGGTGATGGTGCGGGATGCGGCGCTGGAATGGATGCTGGTGTTCTTTCACGCCCGCGCGGACTACCTGCAAAACCTTTTGCCAACGGGCCAGCGGCGCGTGATCTCGGGCAAGGTGGACCTGTTCGATGGCGTGGCGCAGATGGTGCACCCCGACCATGTGCTGCGCCCCGAGGAGGCGGGTGATCTGCCCGCCTACGAGCCGGTCTATCCGCTGGTTGCGGGATTGACGCAGAAAATGGTGTCAAAGGCGGTTGATGCTGCCCTGCTGCGCGCGCCTGACCTGCCGGAATGGATTGATCCGGGGCTTTTGGCCAAGGAGGGTTGGCCAAGGTGGGGTGATGCGGTGCGCGCGGTGCACCGGCCCGGCGATGCGGCGGCCCTGGCCTCCGGTGATCCATCGCGGATGCGTCTGGCCTATGACGAGTTGTTCGCCCATCAACTGACATTGTCGCTGGCGCGCGCATCTTTGAGAAAGACAAAGGGCATCGCGACCATCGGCACCGGTGTGTTGCAAGGCAAGGTGCTGCATAGTTTGCCCTATGCCGCCACGGCGGCCCAGACGCGGGCAGTGGCTGAGATTTCCGCCGACATGGCCACGCCGTTGCGGATGAACCGCTTGCTGCAGGGAGACGTCGGGGCGGGCAAGACGCTGGTGGCGTTCTTGGCACTGCTGACGGCGGTGGAGGCGGGCGGGCAGGGCGTGATGATGGCCCCGACCGAGATACTGGCCCGCCAGCACCATGAAGGGCTGGAGCCGCTGGCCGCCGCTGCTGGCGTGCGTCTGGTGGTGTTGACGGGGCGCGACAAGGGCACGGAACGGGCGGCCAAACTGAACGATCTAGCCGAGGGGCGGATCGACATTCTGGTCGGCACCCATGCAGTGTTTCAAAAGGACGTGGTCTTTCACGATCTGCGTCTGGCGGTGGTGGACGAACAGCACCGTTTTGGCGTGTCGCAGCGCATGGAGTTAGGGGCCAAGGGCCGCGCCGTTGATGTGCTGGTTATGACCGCGACGCCCATTCCGCGCTCACTCGCCCTTGCCAGCTATGGCGACATGGATGTGTCGGTGCTGGATGAAAAGCCGGCAGGACGCAAACCGATTCGCACCGCGCTGGTGGCGTCCAGCCGGATGGATGAGGTGGTGGCGCATCTGGCGCGCGCCGTGGCCGAGGGGCGGCAGGCCTATTGGGTCTGCCCCTTGGTCGAGGATTCCGAGGTGCTGGATTACGCGAGTTCCGAGGCCCGCTTTGCCAGCCTCCGGGCGGCTTTGGGTGATGTGGTGGGGCTGGTGCACGGGCAGATGCCCGCGGCCGAAAAGGATGCCGCCATGGCACGGTTCGTGTCGGGTCAGACCCGGGTGCTGGTGGCAACCACGGTGATCGAGGTGGGGGTGAACGTCCCCAATGCCAGTATCATGGTGATTGAGCGGGCCGAGATCTTTGGCCTTGCTCAATTGCACCAGTTGCGCGGCAGGGTCGGCCGGGGCACGGCCGAGTCGACCTGTCTGCTTTTGTATCAGGCGCCCTTGAGTGAGTCGGGAGAGCGGCGTCTGAAAACCATCCGTGATACCGAAGATGGTTTTCGGATTGCCGAGGAAGATCTGGCCATGCGCGGCGCGGGCGATCTGATCGGCACCGCGCAATCGGGGCTGCCGCGGTTTCGGGTGGCGGATCTGGAACGGCAGGCCGGGCTGATGGCGGTGGCCCAGTCCGATGCGCGGACCCTGCTGGCGATGGACCCGGCCCTGAGCGGGCCACGTGGTCAGGCCGCGCGCGTGCTGCTGTGGCTGCTGGATCAGGATCGGGCCATCCGGCTGATTGGCGTTGGCTGACCAATTTTCACAGAATGTTCCTGTATGTTCTTAAAAAGTTCTTTACAGGGCGCGACAAAAATGAGAACAATAAGGCAACACAGAACAGGAGGTTGCCATGATCGCCCAAGCCAAGGAAATCGTCGTACGGTCGCACGCTACGCTGATCGAGGATCTGTTGGGTGTCACGGCCCTGTTTGCCGCCCTGTTTTTCTGTCTGACGTTCTGAGCACTGCCTGCGGTCTGTTCCCCGGCGCCCGTTGCATCTGTCCCCAAGTGATGTGACCTGCCTGCGCCCCAGATACGCGACTTGCCGCCGCCATCCCTGTGATGCGCGGCGGTTTTTTCTTGCGCGCGGTCGCCTGCGTCAGAACTTGTAGGCTACCCGCAGGCCGCCCCAATGGCGACCATTGACGCGGATCGGGGCCGAGACGTCCTTCATCATGCTAAAGACACCACCGCCCATGTCGCGACGATAGATCTGCATCAGGAAGGGCAGGGTGTTGCGCCCGGCGCCAAGGCCGACCCGGTCATTGAAGATGCGGCGGTTGCGGCAGTTGGCAGCGTTCCACACCGGATCAGACCCCTGGGGTGCCGAGAATTTGCGGTTGTGCGTGGGCAGATAGCCGTTCTGATCAACCGCCGCGCAAAAAACGATGCGCGGGTCTTTTGCCAGAACCGCCTCTTGGAACGCGGGAAACAAGCGGTCGGTCAGGTCGGTGAAAGGCGCCAGAACCTGTTGCGGATTGCTGCCCTGCACCGCGCGATAGCGCATGTCAAACAACTGCGACATCGTGATCTGACCAGCTTCGACCGCCTTGGCCAAAGCCTCGCCCATGTTGAACGCCGTTTCCTGCGCCAGAATGATCATCGGTGTGTCGCCAGTGGAGGCGCCCAGTTCGACCGCCGTCTGCACCATGGATTCGCTGTTGTCGATCAGGCCCGAGATCTGGTCGCGCGCGGTGGCCACCTGCTGCGCCGTCTCGCCGCTGGCGGCGATCACTTCGGCAAAGACGGGCGCAAAACTTTCGTTGGCAGCCTGAACCTCGAACGCTTTTTGGGCGATCTGGCGCGCTGCACCCTGACCGTTGCGCACATGGGTGGACATGTCGCGCAGCGCCGCATCAATGCCTTCATATTCCGACAAGGTTCCGGCGGCGATGGAACTGACATCTTCCGCCTCGCGCCGCAGCGACCCGATTGCCGCAGACAGGCCCTCAATGGCCCGGCGAATGCCGTCGGTGGCCGTTGCCGTTTTGCGCGACAGATTGTTGATTTCTTCGGCCACCACGGAAAACCCGCGGCCAGCTGCCCCGGCACGGGCAGCCTCGATCTTGGCATTGATGGCCAGAATATTGACTTGCAACGCAATTTCACCGATTTGCATCGCGCTGGATTGCATGGTTTTCAGCGTGCCCGAGATGGTACCCATCTGGTCATCAAGGGTTTGCACCCAACCGGCCACATGGCGGCTGTTTTCGGAATTGGTCTGAATGCGGTTGGTCGAATGGGTCACCGCCTGCATCGATGCATCAACGGCCGCCACAAGCTGTTCGGCTGCCTCGCGCACCGAGGTGTTGGAAAGCCCCACCTCTTCAACCGCTGATTCGGCGCGTTTCATCAACTGGAGTTGCGACTGGGTGCGCTGATCCAGCAGGTCCACAAAGCCAGCGACAGACACGATATCATGGCCAAGGCGGATGGCACTTTCGCCAATCTCGTCAAGACCTTTTGCCACCTGAATCGACGGTGTAACACTGCTGCAGGCGTTCATCATGGCCCCTTTTGCCCCGACCCACAGCTTACAACGGCAAAACTGATGATGAAGTTAAGCGCCAGAGGCCGTTTTGGACAAATTTGCCGCCTGAGCCGCCTCGGCGGCCGCTTCGATGGCCAGAAGAATCGAGGCATGGCGATTCTTGTAATCGCGGGCGGGAAGCAGAACCTCGAACCCGTCAAAGGGCGCGGGGGGCACCGGGCCTGCGGTCTTGAGCATCGCTTGCAGCGCGTCGCGGGCCTGTGCCAGTTCCGCCGGGCTGCGTCCGATCACGGCGCGGCCCAGAACAGAGGCCGCCGCCTGACCAAGGGCGCAGGCTTTGACATCCTGTGCAAAGGCTGAAACGCGCCCATCTGTCAGCGCCAGATCAACCGTGACCGTCGACCCGCACAAGGGTGAGCGGCGGCGTGACGTGGCATCCGGGGCCGGCAAGCGCCCGACATGGGGAATATCAGCCGCGAGTTCCAGAATGCGCCCGGAGTACAGTTTGATCAGGTCGGTATCGCTCATGGCTCGCTTTCCCGTTATCTGCACCATAGATAGGGCCAGTGCCTGCATCCGCCAAGGAGAGTTCCCGTGACCTTTGACCCTGCAAGCCTAAAGTATGACGCCATGGGCCTGATTCCGTGCATCGCGCAAGATCATGCGACGGGCGAGGTGCTGATGATGGCATGGATGAACGCCGACTCAGTGGCGCAAACGCTGGCCAGCGGCAAGGTCACCTACTGGTCGCGGTCGCGCGCAGCCTTTTGGGTCAAGGGCGAGTCGTCGGGCCACGTGCAGCGCCTGATCGAACTGCGCGTGGATTGTGACCGCGATTGCCTGTTGGCAGTTGTCGATCAGACCGGCCCCGCCTGCCACACCAACCGGCGCAGTTGCTTTTACACTGCCTTGCGCGATGGCGCAGAGGTGGAACTGATGCAGCCGATGGGCGAGACGGAACCGCATGCCCCAGCCGGGCGTTACCAGAACGACACTTGACCTTGGCGTGGATAAAACTCTTATCTGCGGCAGAGCTTCACACCCCCAAGAGGAATTTTCCCATGGCTTTTACCCTTCCCGATCTGCCTTATGCCCATGATGCTTTGGCGGCCCTCGGAATGTCGAAAGAGACGCTCGAGTTCCACCACGACCTGCACCACAAGGCCTATGTCGACAACGGCAACAAGCTGATTGCCGGCACCGAGTGGGAGTCGAAATCGCTCGATGACATCGTCAAGGGCACCTATCAGTCTGGTGCCGTTGCGCAAAATGGCATTTTCAACAATGCCTCGCAGCACTGGAACCACAACCTGTTCTGGGAAGTGATGGGCCCAGCTGGCAAGGCGATGCCCGGCGAGCTGGAAAAGGCACTGGTCGAAGCCTTTGGATCGGTTGCCAAGTTCAAGGAAGATTTCGCAGCAGCGGGCGCGGGCCAGTTCGGTTCGGGCTGGGCGTGGCTGGTCAAGGATAACGACGGCGCACTTAAGGTGACCAAGACCGAAAACGGCGTGAACCCGCTGTGCTTTGGCCAGACGGCCCTTTTGGGCTGCGATGTGTGGGAGCATTCCTATTACATCGACTTCCGCAACAAGCGCCCGGCGTACCTGGCCAACTTCCTTGAAAAGCTGGTCAACTGGGAAGCGGTCGCTTCCAAGCTGTGAAGCTGACGCGGCGCGGATTTTTCAAGGGGCTGCTGCTGGCAACGGCGGCCGCCCTTACTTCTTGCGTTTATGCCTTTGCTATTGAGCCCGGATTGCGCTTGCGCATTCAACGTTGGGCCATCAGCCCCAAGGGTTGGACAGCTGGCAAACTGCGCTTGGCCATCGTCTCGGACATCCACGTCGGCGAACCCTATGTGGGCCTTGCCCGGCTGGAACGTATAGTCGCCCAGGTGAACCGGCTGGAGGCTGATCTAGTGCTGTTCCTTGGCGACTATGCGGCGGGGCACAAATTCGTCTCGAAGCCCGTGAAGATCGCCGACGCCGCGCCGATCCTTGGCAAGGCGAAGGGGCGGCTTGGGACCTATGCCATTCTTGGTAATCACGACTGGTGGGATGACCGGACAGCGCAAAAGACCGGGGGCTACCCCAATCTTTATGCGACCGCGCTTGAGGCGGCAGGCATTCCTGTGCTGTCAAACCGGGCCATTAAGATCGGCGGTTTCTGGTTGGCAGGCCTAGAAGATCAGCTGGCTCTTTTGCGCAAAGAGAAGGGGATCATCGGCCTTGACGATCTGCCTGCCACCTTGGAACACGTGACCGATGATGCCCCCATCATCCTGATGGCGCATGAGCCGGACATCTTCCCGAAAGTCCCGCACCAAGTGGCGCTTACCCTTTCCGGCCATACCCATGGCGGGCAAGTGCGGCTGTTCGGCTGGTCGCCCATCGTGCCTTCACGCTTTGGCGGCCGGTTTGCCTATGGCCATATTGTTGAGGATGACCGCAATCTAGTGGTTTCTGGCGGGATCGGCTGCTCGATTCTGCCTGTGCGCTTTGGCGTGCCGCCCGAGATTACGGTGGTGGACCTTTCCTAACCGGCGCTTAAGGCTGCGGTCAGTGCTTCTACATCGGGCAGGGCGGTAAAAAGGGTGCGGATACTGGCGTCGGCGAAACCCTCAGCCACAGTATGGTCGATCAGCGCCAGCAGGGGCTGCCAGTAGCCTTCCACGTCCAGCAAGAAGATCGGCTTTCCATGCAGCCCGATCTGCGCCCAGGTCAGGACCTCGAAGAATTCATCCAGTGACCCGGCCCCGCCCGGCATCACCACAATGGCGTCTGAGTTCATGAACATCACCTTTTTGCGTTCATGCATGTCTTCGGTGATGATGAACTGGCTGAGGTCACGTTTACCCTTTTCGCGCCCGATCAGGTGGGTGGGAATCACACCCAACGTGCGGGCACCAGCGGTTTGCGCCGCGCGCGCCACTTCGCCCATCAGGCCAACATCGCCCGCCCCATAGACCAATCGCCAGCCTTTCTCGGCAAGCCCTGCGCCAAGGTCGCGCGCGGCCTGTACATGGGCCGGATTGTGCCCCGGACGTGATCCGCAAAAGACACAGACGGAACGAAGGGCGGTCATCGTGCGGATTCCTTGAAAATCTGTTGCATGTCGCAGTGATATCGGGGTTTCTATGTGAAGGAAAGCAGGGGCCGGGAACAGGCCGCGCGGCCCGGTTTCACCGGGCAAGGGGAATGAACGGGGAAGACGATGGCGGTTTGGTCGGAGCTTGGCGGCGGCGCGCGTGTCGCTGTCGTGGTGTTGGGTGTTGTCGGCGTTGCCGCGTTTGGCAGCCTGCTGTGGCAGCCTGACCGCAAGGGCGACCCGGCCCCCGCCGCCAACGATGCCGCTGCCCCTGCGGAACAGCCTGCCGCCCCTCAAACGGCAGCGGTCCAGCCTGAACCTGCGGCACCCGTTGCTCCGCCTGCGCCAATGACGCCCAGCTTTGACAATTCGCGCGTGGATGCGAATGGTGATGTGGTTGTGGCTGGTCGCGCCGAACCGGATGCAAAGGTGGTGGTTCTGGTGGATGGCAAGCCGGTCGCCGAAACCGTCGCCAGTGGCGCGGGCGAGTTTGCGGCGCTCTTCACCTTGCCGCCGAACCCCAAGCCCAGCCTGATGACGTTGCAGGCCATTTTGCCGGATGGAACCAAGCTGCTGTCGTCACAAACGGTTGCCATCGCGGCCATTGCCGGTCCGGCAGAAGCGCCCACGCCTGATGTTGTGGCAGCAGCGGATGCCGTGCCCGAGGCCGCAGATGCCACGCAGGTGCCAAATGCACCCGAACCTGCCGAGCCCGAACCCGCAGTGCCTGAACCCGCAGCGCCACCTGCAGCCTTGCTCGTGACGGATGAAGGTGTTTCCGTTCTGCAACCCGGCACCGCCGAAACATCAGTGACCGAGCAAGGCGTGACGCTGGATGTCATTGCCTATAACGCGGCAGGGGATGTGCAGCTTTCGGGGGGGGGGGCTGTCGGGCAGACGGTTCGGCTTTACCTTGACAACACGGCTGTTGCTGACGCGGTGGTATCTGCCGCCGGGCAATGGCAAGTGACGTTGGCCGATACGGCACCTGGCATCTATACACTGCGGGCAGATCAGTTGGATGCGTCGGGCAAGGTCACGGCGCGGTTTGAAACGCCGTTCAAGCGCGAGACGCGTGAGGTTCTGGCCGAAATGGCTGCGGCCCCAATCACGCAAACGGCCCCTGATCCGGAGGCGGCACCGACAGAACTTGCTGCTGCGGCGCAAGAGCCGGCCGTTGTGGCCAACCCGGAACCGACGGCGCCAGAGGCGGACTCTGCGACGGCCCCGGTAGAAACGGCACCGGCAGAAACAGCACCGGCAGAAACAGCAGTGGCGGACACTGCACCCGCAGAGACGGCACCCGCAGAGACGGCACAGGCAGAAACAGCACCGGCTGCGGCTGACCCAGCGCCCGCAACGGACACCGCCGCGACCGAATCCGCCACCCCGGCACCCGATGCCCCTGCCGCCGAAGCCCCGGCAGCGGCAACCTCTGCCACCGTGACCGAAACCGCCACTGCAGCGCCTGCCGCGACGGCAGAAGTGGCCGCAACCGCCGAGCAGGGCACGCAGGCACCTGTTGCCACTGCCACCCAAGCCGCAGAGCCCGCCGAGGCGGAGACTCCGGCTCCTCTAGCACCCGAAACACAAACCGCAGAGACCGCGCCGCAAGCGCCTGAGGTTGCCGCCGCCGATCCGGCCGCGCCTGCCACAGCGCCCGCGACCGATGCCCCCCCCACCGCCACAGCCGCCGTCGACGCACCCGCAGCAGCGGCTGTGCCAGCCACAACGACAGCCCCGGCCCCCGAGCCTGCGCCCGTGGCCGCGCCGGCACCTATCAGCATTACGGTGCAGCCGGGCTTTACGCTGTGGGGCATTGCCAAGGAAACCTTTGGCGACGGGGTTCTGTATGTTCAGGTCTATGAGGCCAACAAGGACAAGATCCGCAACCCTGACTTGATCTACCCGGGGCAGGTGTTCAGCCTGCCAGTCGAACAATAGTCTGCGCAGCCGACCTCTGGCCATTTCCGTTCTGAAAGCCTAGGTGTAGTGCCCGAAAGAGGCACCCCATGACAGAACCTGCACGCACAGATCGCCCGGCAACCGGCTGGCAAACCATTTCCCGTGTTATCCCCTATCTTTGGCCCGATGGTCAGGCATGGGTGAAACGGCGGGTCGTTTTGTCCTTGTCGATGTTGGTGATGGCCAAGATCATCTCGGTCTCGACGCCCGCGCTTTACAAGCAGGCGGTTGATGCGCTTGCGGGCGACACACCCGATACAGGCACGCTTCTGGCGCTGTCGGCGGTGGGGCTGACGATTGCCTATGGCATGGCGCGGCTGCTGACCGTGGGGTTTCAGGAACTGCGCGATGCGGTGTTCGTACGGGTGGGGCAACGCGCCCTGCGTCAACTGGCACTCGAAACCTTTGGCCATATTCACCGCCTTAGCCTGCGCTATCACATCACGCGCAAGACAGGGGGGCTTAGCCGGATCATCGAACGCGGGGTCAAGGGTGTCGATTTCCTGTTGCGATTCATGCTGTTGTCGATCGGGCCGCTGATCCTTGAATTGTCGATGGTGGCGGTGATCTTTGCGCTGGTTTTTGGCTGGGCCTATGCTGCCGTGGTGATCGTGGTCATCACGATCTATATCGTGTTCACGCTGAAGGTCACCGAATGGCGGGTGAAGATCCGGCGCGAGATGAATGAGCAGGACACGGATGCCAACCAAAAGGCCATCGACAGCCTGCTGAACTATGAAACCGTCAAGTATTTCAACGCCGAGGAACTGGAGGCCAGCCGTTATGACCGCGCCATGCAGCGCTATGAGGCGGCGGCGGTCAAAACCGGCCTGTCGCTGTCATTCCTGAACGTCGGTCAAAGTGCGCTGATCACGACGGGTCTGGTGATCGTGATGGTGATGGCGGCAAAGGGAGTGCAGGCAGGCACGTTGACCGTGGGCGATTTCGTCATGGTGAACGCCTATATGATCCAAATCACTATGCCGCTGAACTTTCTGGGCACGGTGTACCGCGAAATCCGGCAGGCACTGGTTGATATGGGCGAGATGTTCGGCCTGCTGAACCAACCGGCCGAAGTGCTGGACAAGCCCAATGCCCCCGCGCTGCGCGTGGCAGGCGGCGAGGTCGTGTTTGACGATGTGCGCTTTGACTACGACCCAGCGCGCGCGATCCTGAAAGGCATCAGTTTTACCGTGGCGCCGGGACAGCGTGTGGCTTTGGTCGGGCCGTCCGGCTCTGGCAAATCCACCATCGCGCGGCTGTTGTTCCGGTTCTATGACGTGACCGGTGGCAGTATCCGGATTGATGGGCAGGATCTGCGCGATGTGACGCAAAGCTCGATCCATGCCTCGATTGGGGTGGTGCCGCAGGATACGGTTCTGTTCAACGACACCGTGCTTTACAACATTGCTTACGGTCGCCCCGATGCCAGCCGGGCCGAGATTGAAGAGGCGGCCCGCGCCGCGCGCATTCATGACTTCATCATCTCGCTTCCCGATGGCTATGACACCACGGTGGGCGAGCGTGGACTGAAACTCTCGGGTGGTGAAAAGCAGCGCGTCGGTATTGCCCGAACCTTGCTGAAAAACCCGCCGATCCTGATTCTTGATGAGGCGACATCCGCACTTGACACCCAGACCGAGCGCGACATTCAGGACAGCTTGCGCAAGATGGGCGAGGGCCGGTCGGTCATCACCATTGCCCACCGTCTGTCGACCATCGCCGATGCCGATGTCATCATCGTGCTGGAGGCGGGAGAGATCGTCGAACGCGGCACGCATGAGGTGTTGTTGGGGCAGGGCGGGCGCTATGCGGCGATGTGGGCACGGCAGTCGTCGGAAGAGGAAGATGCACAGGCGGCATGACCTTGCCCATTCGGCCGGTCACAGCGCGCGTTGGCGGCTGAACCGGCCCGTCAAGGCCTTGGCAACGCCTTGCCCTTGCGTGTAAGACAGGGGCAACAGATGCCAACCGAAGGCCCGAGCGCGTGAGCAATCCCGATAGTTTCATCAACGAAGTCACGGAAGAAGTGCGCCGTGATCGATTGTTTTCGTTGTTCCGCAAATACGGCTGGATCGGCGCGCTGATCGTGCTGGGCGTTGTCGGTGGCACGGCCTGGACCGAATACACCAAGGTACGCGATGCACAGCGTGCGCAGGCCTTTGGCGATGCGGTTCTGGATGCCTTGGATCTGGGGGGGCCGGAAGAACGCCGGACTGCCCTGACAGGCGCACCGGCCGACGGATCGCAGCGCGCGGTGCTGAACCTGATTCTGGCCTCGGACCCGTCCGAAGACCGGGAAGGCACGCTGGCCGCCTTGGACACGCTGATTGCCGATGGCACGCAGCCGCAAAGCTATCGTGACCTTGCCACCCTGCGCCGCGTGATCGTGGCCGGTGCCGACATGCCGGTAGCAGACCGCCGCACCGCGCTGGAGGGGATTTCTGCCGCAGGCCGTGCGTTCCGTCCCCTCGCGCTGGAACAACTGGCCTACCTTCTGGTCGAAGAGGGCAAGACGGCCGAGGCGATCAGCGCCTTGCAGGCCTTGATGCAAGATCAGCAAGCCCCGGCGGGCCTGCGCGGTCGTGCGTCGCAGATGATTGTCGCACTGGGGGGCGAAGTGCCGCCAGCGGCGAATGCCCCGGCAGATGCGGGCTGACGGCGTTGTGACGGAACATGGCAAAGGGGTGGAGCGGGTGGTGAAGCGGAATGTAAAGGCGGGCGCTGCCGCACTTGCTGCCATACTGGCCTTGTCCGCCTGCGAGCGGGAACTGATCCTGCCGGGCGAGCGGTTTCCGGTGCGGGCTGATCTGGCGGCATCGGTGGCCACCGAAGAAAACCCTGCGCCAACCGCCCCTGACGACCGTGTCGAAAACCAAAGCGTTCCGATTTCGCTGCCCGCGGCCGCTGCCTTGGCCGAATGGTCGCATCGGGGCGGCAATGTGCGCCATACCTCGCCTCACGGTGTGCTTTCGGCTGCACCGCAACGCATCTGGAGCTCGAACATCGGCGCCGGATCAAACCGCAAGAACAGGCTGAGCGCGTCGCCTGTGGTTGCCAATGGCCGCATCTTCACGATGGACAGCAAGGCGCTTGTGGTGGCCACGGCCACCAATGGCGCCACAGCGTGGCAGGCCGACGTGACCGCACCCTTTGACCGGGGCGGCGATGTGTCGGGCGGCGGCCTTGCCGTGGCGGCGGGGCGCGTCTTTGCGGCAACCGGCTATGGCGAGTTGATCGCACTTG
The DNA here is from genome assembly GCA_027484145.1 of Rhodobacter sp. Lineage (GTDB taxonomy): Bacteria > Pseudomonadota > Alphaproteobacteria > Rhodobacterales > Rhodobacteraceae > Pseudotabrizicola. The sequence goes on along the minus strand of JAIXUH010000002.1, from coordinate 625,587 downwards.
ACGCAAGTTCGGGGGCCGTGGTCTGGCGGCAGCGCCTTGGCAGCCCCGTGGCAGGCGCGCCGGCCGTGGATGGTGATACTGTCTATGTTGCCACCCGCGACGGGTCGGGCTGGGCGGTGGACAGCAAGAACGGCAAGGTCCGTTGGACGATGACCGGGGCCAAGGGGCCCTTGTCGGTGGCAGGCTCTTCGGCACCCGCCATCGCCGACCAAGCCGTGATCTTTGCCTTCAACACCGGTGATCTGGCCGCTGCCTTGCCATTGAACGGCAGCCGCATCTGGGGCGCACCCGTGACCGGACAACGGGTCGGGCGGGGCTATCAGGGGCTGACCGACGTTACCGGCGATCCGGTCGTTGTGGGCGATGTGATCTATGCCGGCACCGCAGCGGGCCGCACCGCCGCGATCAACGCGGGCACGGGTGAGCGGATCTGGACCGCCGTCGAAGGGGCGCTGAACCCGCCGCTGGTGGTGGGCGGATCGGTCTTTGTCGTGAATGACGAGGCGCGTCTGGTGCGTCTTGATGCCGCGACGGGCGAGGTGATCTGGCAAGCCGACATGCCCTATTTCGTCAAGGACAAGCCAAAGCGGCAGAAGTCGATCTATGCCCATTACGGGCCGGTTCTGGCAGGCGGGCGCATTGTCGTGGTTTCTTCTGACGGGCTGGTGCGGTTGTTCAACCCCACCGACGGCACCATGGTCGCCACGGCGGAGATTCCGGGCGGCGCTGCGGCGGCACCCGCCCTTGCCGGGGGCGTGATGTATGTCGTGGGTGGCAACGGGCAACTTCACGCTTTCCGTTAGCGTCAAACCCCTGTAGAGGGGTCGGCTTGATGTAGACGGACACCAGACATGAGTTTCACCCTTGCTATCGTGGGGCGCCCCAATGTGGGCAAGTCCACATTGTTCAACCGCCTTGTAGGGCGGAAGCTTGCCTTGGTCGATGACCAGCCGGGGGTGACGCGGGATTTGCGCGAAGGCGATGCCCGGCTGTATGACCTGCGCTTTACCGTGATCGATACCGCCGGGCTCGAGGAAGTCACCGATGACAGCCTTCAGGGCCGGATGCGCCGCCTGACCGAACGCGCCGTGGACATGGCCGATATCTGCCTGTTCCTGATCGACGGGCGGGTCGGCGTGATGCCTTCGGATGAGGTGTTTGCCGATATCCTGCGCAAACGTGCCGCGCGCGTGATCCTTGGGGTGAACAAGGCCGAAGGGCGCGCCGGAGAAGGTGGCGCCATCGAGGCATGGAGCCTTGGTCTGGGCGAACCGCTGCGGATTTCGGCCGAACATGGCGAAGGCATGGATGACCTCTATCGCCTGCTCAAACCGCTGGAAGGCGAGTTTGCCGAGCGTGAGGCCGAGAATACCCCTGTCACCGACGTGGATATCTCGGAAGAAGATGCAGAACTGGACGCGGACGAAAACGCCCACAAGCCGACCGCCAAGAAACCACTGCAGATTGCGGTGATCGGCCGGCCCAATGCGGGCAAATCGACGCTGATCAACAAGATCATCGGCGAAGACCGCCTGCTGACCGGCCCCGAGGCCGGAATCACCCGCGACGCGATTTCGGTGCGGTCTGACTGGCTGGGCACCCCGATCCGGATCTTTGATACGGCGGGCATGCGCAAGAAGGCCAAGGTCGTGGAAAAGCTGGAAAAGCTGTCTGTGGCCGATGGTCTGCGCGCGGTGCGTTTTGCCGAAGTGGTGGTGGTGCTGCTGGATGTGGACATCCCGTTCGAACAGCAGGATCTGCGGATTGCCGATTATGCCGAATCCGAAGGCCGGGCCGTGGTGCTGGCCGTCAACAAATGGGATCTGGAAGGCGAAAAGCAGGAAAAGCTGGCTGAACTGAAAGAGATGTTCGACCGCCTGCTGCCGCAATTGCGCGGCGCGCCGCTGGTGACCGTCTCGGCCAAAACGGGCCGGGGGCTGGACCGCCTGCATGATGCCATCCGCCGCGCGCATGATACGTGGAACCGCCGCATCGCCACCAACCGGCTGAACACATGGCTGGGGGCGATGACCGAGGCGCACCCGCCACCAGCCCCGGGCGGCCACCGGATCAAGCTGCGCTATATCACACAGGCCAAGACACGCCCGCCGGGGTTTGTCATCAAATGCTCGCGTCCGGACGAATTGCCCGAAAGCTATAAGCGCTATCTGGTCAATGGCTTGCGCGATCACTTTGACATGCCAGGCACACCGATCCGGCTGTTTTTCCGCAGCCAGGCCACCGACAACCCGTGGCGCGAGCGCAAGTTCCACACACCGTCGCGCCTGCGCAAGCATATGGACAAGAAGTAGGCTGACCAAGAAGTCGGCGAGGGGCCTGTCCGTCACAGTCTTTTCATCGCGTCCGCGCCATGCTAGGCACGCGCCGCAATTCACGGCGTGGGGCTGATCTGCCCCACCCCCATACAGGAGACGCCTTTCATGGCCATCGAACGCACCTTTTCCATCGTGAAACCCGACGCAACCAAGCGCAACCTGACGGGCAAAATCGTCGCCAAGTTTGAAGAGGCGGGCCTGCGCGTGGTGGCGTCCAAGCGCATTCACCTGACCCCGGCTCAGGCTGGCGCGTTTTATGCCGAGCATAAAGAGCGCGGCTTCTACGGCGAACTGGTGGCCTTCATGGCCTCGGAACCCGTCGTCGTGCAGGTGCTGGAAGGCGAAGGCGCCATTGCCAAGAACCGTGAAGTGATGGGTGCCACCGACCCGGCCGCCGCTGCCGAAGGCACGATCCGTAAGGAATTTGCCCTGTCGAAGGGCGAAAACTCTGTCCATGGCTCGGACAGCCCCGAAGCCGCGGCGCGCGAAATCGCTTTCTTCTTCTCGGGCCTCGAACTGGTCGGCTAAGGCCGATGCGGGGCGCGGGCCAGATCCTTCAAAGGATCTGGACAAATTTCTTGGAAGAAATTTGCGCCTAGCCCCGGCGTTCCACAACGCCAAAGAACTGAAGGGCCGCCTCCAGATCGGAGCGGCCCTTTTCCTTTGTCCCGATGATGCTGGCCTTGATGGCATCAAAACGGGTCCGCAGTGCCTTTTTCTCATCGCCCTTGCAATCGGTCCATGGGCGGCCTTGCAAGCCCATCACCAGCACATAATAGCCGATGAAATGCGGTTGCGCGCCGGAAAGCAGAAGGCGGCGATAGGCTTCGTCCGGGCCCATGTCCTCAATCTCTTCGGCGCTGTGCACCCCCGCACGGGCAAAGGCCGCCTCCGAGGCCGGACCAAGATTGCGAATGGTGGACACGGGGTTTGGCATGGTGGTTCCAAAGCAAAAGACGGCAGCGAGGAATCGAAACGGGGCCAGCGTGACCGCTGACCCCGTTTCCATCAAGCCCCAAACGAACCTCGCCTCAGATCGAGGCCCAGTCCTTGAATACAGGCGCGCCGCCCTGCTGCTGCGGAGCAGGTTTGCTGCCGCCTTGTTGCTGTTGGCTTTCACCCTTTTGGGCTGTCGAATTCTGCTGCGAGGCCATGTTCTGCTCCGTCTGACCGTTATGCGATTGCCTGCCCTTCAGGATGGGAGACGCGCGTGGCGTTTCCAAGCCGGAAAGGTGACAAAACGATGACGGCTTAGCCGGGATGTGTGGAAAGGGCAACGCCTGTCCCGTTCACATCAGCGACAGGCCGCGCAGTTGCCGTTGCGTTATGCGTCAACCACTTGGGCGGGAAAGCCGATCGCATCAAGTGCCGCGATTGCGCGGGCGGAGGATGCGGCGTCCTCGATGGTGACGCGGTGGTTGGGCAGATCAACCTTGACGGCACTGGCAATCGGGCCAAGGGCCGCTTCGACCGAGGCCTTGCAGTGGCCGCAGGTCATGTCGGGAACGAAAAGCGTGATCATGGTGTTCTCCTTCATGCCTTCATCTGGCGGTTCCAGTAACCGGAAGGTCAAGATGTCGGCAGCAGTTTTTTCGATATCTCTGGCAGCCCGTCTTTTGTCTTGGTCAGGGCCTTGACCTTCCCAACGCTGGAACCCCCATGTGTGGTAGGCATCAAAGGATGGATCATGACGGAATTGCCTGCCCCCCCGACAGAACACAGCCTGCGTCTGACGCTTGAGGGGTTGTCTTGCGCCTCTTGCGTGTTGCGGGCGGAACGCGCCGTCTCTGCCGTGCCGGGTGTGGTGCGGGCCACGGTGAATCTGTCCACCAACACGTCCGATGTGCGGTTCATTGCCCCCACAACGGCGCGTGGCTTGGCGCCGACCCTGATGGCGGCGCTGGATCAGGCGGGGTATCCGGCAAAGCAGGATCACATCACCCTGTCGGTGGACGGGATGACCTGTGCCGCCTGCACCGGGCGTGTTGAGCGCGTCTTGCAGGCCCAACCGGGTGTGCTTGCCGCGACGGCCAATCTGGCGCTGCGGCAGGCCAGTGTGACTGTGCTGGCCGGTACAGATGTGGCAGGGTTGGCTGCTGCGGTGGGGCGGGCCGGTTACAGCGCGCATCCTCAGGGTGCCGAGGAGGGTGCGGGGCAATCCGGTGGGGCCGACGATGAGGTGGGCAGGCTGGCCCGGCAGGCGGGGCTGGCGGCCATCCTGACCCTGCCGGTGTTCGTGACCGAAATGGGCGGCCACGTCTTTGCGCCGTTTCACCATTGGCTTTTGGGCACCTTTGGCGCGCAGCCGCTGTGGTTGATGCAGTTTGTGCTTACAACGCTGGTTCTGGCCTTTCCGGGGCGGCACTTTCTGACCAAGGGGGTGCCTGCGCTTTTGCGTGGCGGGCCGGACATGAATTCGCTGGTCGCCGTTGGCACGCTGTCGGCATGGGCCTATTCGTCGGTCGTGGTCTTTGTGCCGGGGCTGGTCCCCGAAGCCGCGCGCGCGGTGTATTTCGAGGCCGCCGCCGTGATCGTGACGCTGGTGCTAGTGGGCCGCACACTGGAGGCGCGGGCGCGCGGACAAGCGGGTGCCGCCATTGCGCGGCTGGTGCGGCTGCAGCCAAAGACGGCGCGGGTTGAAGGGGTGGATGGTGTGGTCGTGGACCAGCCGGTGGCCACGCTGACCCCCGGCATGGTGGTGCAGATCCGGCCGGGCGAGCGTATCCCCGTGGACGGGATCGTGCTGGAAGGTCAGTCCGCCGTGGATGAGGCGATGCTGACCGGAGAGCCCCTGCCTGTGGCCAAGGGTCCGGGCGATGCGGCAACAGGTGGCACGGTCAACGGCAATGGCACCTTGCGTCTGCAGATCAGTCAGGTGGGGGCTGGCACGGTACTGGCGCGGATCACTGCCCTTGTGGAACAGGCGCAGGGCGGCAAGCTGCCGGTGCAGGCGCTGGTGGATCGGGTGACGCTGTGGTTCGTGCCAGTGGTGATGGGCCTTGCCGTGGTGACCGCCGGCCTGTGGCTGGCCTTCGGCCCCGGTCTGGCCGAGGCATTGGTGGCGGGCGTGTCGGTGCTGATCATCGCCTGCCCCTGCGCCATGGGGCTGGCAACGCCCGTGTCCATTCTGGTGGGAACAGGACGCGCGGCCGAAATGGGGGTATTGTTCCGGCGCGGCGAGGCGCTGCAGCGGCTGGCCGGTGTGCAGAAGATCGCTTTTGACAAAACCGGCACCCTGACCGAAGGCCACCCCAAGGTGACGCAGATCGAGGGCGCCCCCGAGACTCTGGCGCTTGCTGCTGCAGTGGAGGCGGCGTCAGAGCACCCGTTGGCACAGGCGGTACTGGCTGAGGCGACGCGGCAAGCCGTGGCCGTGCCCGCCGCCACAGGCTTTGTCGCGCGGCCCGGTTGGGGCGCCGAAGCGATGGTCGATGGGGCGCAGATCAGCGTTGGTGCGGCGCGGATGTTTGCTGCCCTGCCACCGGCTTTGTCGCAGCAGGCGGCCACCGCGGCGGCGCAGGGCCAGTCGGTGCTTTATGTTGGTCGCGCGGGGCAGGTGATCGGGCTGATCACCGTCAGTGACACGATCAAGCCGCACGCAGCGGCGGCCATTGCCGCCCTTCAGGATCTGAAGGTCAGCGCCTCGATGATCTCCGGCGATACCGAGGCGGCGGCGCGGGCAATCGCGGCGCGTCTGGGGATCACCGATGTGCAGGCCGGTGTGCTGCCCGACGGCAAACTGGCCGCCATACGCGCGATGGGGGATGCCACGGCTTTTGTCGGTGACGGCATCAACGACGCGCCCGCCCTTGCGGCGGCTGGCGTTGGCATCGCCATGGGCACGGGCACCGATATCGCCATCGAGGCGGGGGATGTCGTGCTGATGACAGGCGATCCGCTTGCCGTGGCAGATGCGGTTATCATGGCCCGCGCCACGCTGGGCAACATCCGGCAGAACCTTGTCTGGGCCTTTGGGTATAATGCGGCGCTGATTCCGGTGGCGGCAGGGGCCCTTGTGCCCTTTGGCGGGCCGCAGCTTTCGCCGATGTTGGCGGCGGGGGCCATGGCGCTGTCGTCGATCTTTGTTCTGTCAAATGCGTTGCGGCTGAAGGTCGTGAAAGGGGTGCGGCGATGAACATCAAAGATGTGGCCGAGCGGTCGGGCCTGCCAGCCAAGACGATCCGGTATTATGAGGACATCGGCCTGATCCGGCCTTTGCGGTCGGCCAACGGCTATCGCAGTTTTCGCGAAAGCGATCTGCACAAGCTGGCGTTCTTGGCGCGTGCCCGCTCGCTTGGCTTTTCGATCGAGGATTGCCGCACGCTCTTGGCGCTGTACGAAGATCGCAGCCGTGCCAGTTCCGACGTCAAGGCGGTGGCCGAGGCTCATCTGCACAAGATCGCCGAGAAGATTGCCGAGCTTCGGGCCATGGAGGCGACGCTGTCACATCTAGTGCAGTCCTGCGCCGGGGATGGCCGCCCCGATTGCCCGATTCTGGCAGGCCTTGGCGATGGAGCAAAGCCGCAAGCCGGGCTTGCGGTTGCAGCGGAATGCTGTTCCTGATTGCCAGAGCACACAGCGGAGCCCTAGCGCGCCATGCCCGAACCCACGCCTGTTTTCGATGGTCACAATGACATTCTGATGCACCTTTTGCGCGCGCCCGACCGCCGCGAGGCGATTTGGCTGGGTGCGGAAGGCAAGGGCCACCTTGACCTGCCGCGCATGCAAAAGGGCGGATTTGCAGGGGGGATGTTCGCGATCTATGTGCCATCCGCGTCGATGGCAAAGGTCGAGGATCTGGATGCGCTGATGGACGCACCGCCCTATGACATTGCGCTGCCCGCGCTGCTGACACAGGCCGAAGCATTGCCGATGGCGATGGCCGCGGCCGGGCATTTGCTGTGGATGGAGCGCGCGGCCAAGGGGGCGTTCCGGCTGTGCCGCACTGCCGCCGAGATCGAGGCTGCGCGCGCCGCTGGTGCCATCGCCGGGGTGATGCATATGGAGGGGGCCGAGGCGATTGATGGAGGCTGCGATGCGCTTTACAGCTTTCACGCCATGGGCTTGCGCTCGCTTGGCCCGGTGTGGAGCAGGCCAACCGTCTTTGGCCATGGCGTGCCTTTCCGCTTTCCAGGTGATCCCGATACCGGGCCGGGGCTGACCGAAGCGGGCAAACGCCTCGTGCGGGTCTGCAACGAATTGCGCGTGTTGATCGACCTGAGCCATCTGAACGCCAAGGGCGTCGAGGATGTGGCGCGCCTGTCAGACGCGCCGCTGGTCGCGACCCATTCCAACGCCTGGGAGGTGACGCCGTCCACGCGCAACCTGACCGACCGGCAGCTTGGCATGATCCGCGACAGTGGCGGTATGGTGGGCATCAACTTTGCGACGGTGTTTCTGCGCGAAGATGGCCGCAAATCACCCGAGATGACGCTTGATCCGTTCATGCGCCATCTGGATCACCTGATCCGCCATCTGGGCGAAGATCATGTCGGCTTTGGCTCTGACTTTGACGGGGCAACTGTGCCCAAGGATATTGGCGATGTCACACGGCTGCCGCGCCTTTTGGCGGCGATGTCAGCGCATGGGGTGAACGATGCGCTGATGCACAAGCTGGCTTGGGGCAACTGGGTCGCTGTCCTGCGCCGCACTTGGGGCGCCTGACAGCGGGCAGGTGTTATCTGCCGTAAGCCGCCTCATGCGCCAAGGCGCGGATGTTGTGCTGGCTGATGCCAAGATCGGCCAGTTCACGGTCCGACAAAGCCTGCAATTCGCGCAGGGTCTGTTGATACACAGCGCGACGGCCAAGGGCGGTGCGCAGGCGAAGCAGCGGTGCGCCCAGCAAGGCAAAAACGTCAGACGCCGAAGATGTGCGGTTCGAAGCAAGAGCCATTTTCTGCAACCTCATGTCATGTGGTGGGCAAGTGTTTACATGCTTGCCCCTGTTGCCGCTAACATGTGGGAAATGCTGCACCTGCACAATACCGCGCGGGAAGAACCCCGTCATGCGCTGAACGCATGTCTTTTTGCCATTTTGGCACTAAAATAGGCGGAGTTCTGCCAAAAACAGCATGACCTGCATTGTGCATGTGCAGAAACAAAACGGCCGCCCGGTTGGGGCGGCCGAAAGTTGTAAAATCTTTACCAAACTGTCAGAGCAGCGCCTTGGCCTTTGCAACCGTGGCTTCGGCGGTGATTCCGAATTCCTTGTAAAGCCGTTCCATGGGGGCCGAGGCGCCAAAGCTGGACATGCCAACGAAATCAGCTTTGCCATCGCGGCCGCGTTCGCCCAAGAGCCAGCGGTCCCATCCCATGCGAACGCCCGCTTCGATGGCGATGCGCACCGGACCTGCGGGCAGCACCTTCTTGCGCCATGCCTCATCCTGCTGCGCGAAGAGTTCCATCGACGGCATCGAGACGACACGGGTGCCAATGCCTTCGGCCTCCAGCATGTCGCGGGCCTTCAGCGCGATTTCCACTTCCGAACCCGTGGCCATCAGAATGACCTGACGTTTGCCCGTGGCGTCGGCCAGCACATAGGCGCCTTTGGCCACCATGTTCTGGTTCAAGTGGGTCTTGCGCACCGTGGGCAGGTTCTGGCGCGACAGGGCCAAAACCGATGGCGTGGTTTTCTGCGTCAGCGCGATTTCCCAGGCTTCGGCGGTTTCCACCAGATCGGCAGGGCGGAACACCAGCGTGTTGGGCGTGGCGCGGCTGATCGCCAGATGCTCTACTGGCTGGTGGGTCGGGCCATCTTCGCCAAGACCGATGCTGTCATGCGTCATGACATAGACCACTGGAATGCCCATCAGGGCCGACAGGCGCATCGACGGGCGGGCATAATCGGTAAAGCACATGAAGGTGCCGCCATAGGGGCGCACACCGCCGTGCAGGGCCATGCCGTTCATCGCAGCGGCCATGCCATGTTCACGGATGCCGAAATAGACGTAGCGGCCCTTGCGATCCTCGGGGCTGAAAACGCCCAGATCGGCCGTCTTGGTGTTGTTCGATCCCGTCAGGTCGGCCGAGCCGCCGATGGTTTCGCCAAGGATGGGGTTCACCGCCTGCAGCACCTTTTCCGATGCGGCGCGGGTGGCGATTTTCGGCGCATCGGCCGAGGCCTGCTTTTTCAGGGTGCGGATGGCAGCCCCCAGCTTGTTCGGCACATCCAGCGCAAAGATGCGGGCAAATTCCGCCTGCTTTGCCGGCGAGAGGGCGGCAAGGCGGGTCTCCCACGCGGCGCGTGCCTCAGCGCCGCGGGCACCCACGGCTTCCCACCATGCCTTGATGTCGGCGGGCACCTCAAACGGGGCAGCCGTCCAGCCATAGCCGTCCTTTGCGGCCTGCATCTGGCCCTTGTCCGTCAGCGCACCGTGGCCCTTTGATGTGTCCTGCGCGGCATGGCCGATGGCGATGTGCGTCTTGCAGGCAATCATCGCCGGGCGGGGCGACGCTTTTGCCGCCGTGATCGCTGCATCAATGGCCACCGGATCATGACCATCACAGTCGAACACATCCCAGCCACTGGCGGCAAAGCGCGCCTTTTGGTCGGTGATATCGGCAATGCTGACCTTGCCGTCGATGGTGATGCCGTTGTTGTCCCACAGCACGATCAGGCGCGACAACTGGTGTTTGCCTGCCAGACCGATCGCCTCTTGGCTGACACCCTCCATCAGACAGCCGTCGCCTGCGATGACATAGGTATAGTGATCCTGCACCTTGGCCCCCCAGCGGGCGCGCAGGGATTCTTCGGCCATGGCAAAGCCGACGGCATTGGCAATGCCTTGGCCCAGTGGGCCCGTGGTGGTTTCCACGCCCGCCACATGACCGAATTCCGGATGGCCTGCCGTGATGGCCCCCCATTGGCGGAAGTTGCGGATCTGATCCAGCGTCATGTCGGTATAGCCGGTCAGATACAGGAGCGAATAGATCAACATCGACCCGTGGCCTGCCGATAGGATGAAGCGGTCGCGGTCGGGCCAACGCGGCGCACTGGCGTCAAATTTCAGGTGCTTGGAAAACAGCACGGTCGCCACATCGGCCATGCCCATCGGCATGCCGGAATGGCCCGAGTTTGCCGCAGCGACCGCATCAAGCGTCAGCGTGCGGATCGCGGTCGCGCGCATCCAGTGATCCGGGTGGGTGCTGCGCAGGGTCTGGATGTCCAAAGCCGTGTCCTCGTGCTGGAAAAATGAAGTTCACGGTTCCTTATCACCCTTCGCGCCAAGATCAAGCGCGCCATGATCCCCCATCTGACAAGCCGTTGAACGATAAGGCGCAGCCCCCATCTTCGCTTTGGGTTAAGATCGGGCTTGACGCGGCTGGCAGCGATTCGCACTCTGCCGCTGTCATCGGCGGAACAATCACCGGCAAACCCGGGAAAGAGGGGGCATGGACTCTATCGCTGAACTCGAACGGCGCATCACGGCCGCGCTGGAACGCATCGGATCGGGGATCGAAGGGCTGACAGCCTTGAGCGGGGCCATTCCATCCGGCAATGGCGCAGCCACGGTCGCCAGCTTGGCGGATGGCGAGGCAGAGGCGGAAATTGCCCGTCTGAATGAGGCGTTGGATGAAGAGCGGATGTTGACGGCGCAGTTGCAAGAACGGCTGCGGGCCGTGCGCGACCGTGAAGCCGCCGAACGCGCCGCCTTGCAGGCCGAGGTTGAAAAGCATGTGAAACTGCTGGATGTTCAGGGGCTTGAAACCCAGCGGCTGAAAATGACCGTGTCATCTTTGCGCGAACAACTGCGCAACATGACCGATGCGCAGGCCGAAGGCCGGATCGAGCCGCATCTGATCAACAAGGCGATGCTGACCGAACTGGAGGCGCTGCGCGCCTTGCGGTCGGCCGATCTGGCCGATCTGGAGGAGATCATCGTGGCGCTGGAACCGCTTGCCGCGCAAGACAAGGCCGGGGAGGGCACACAGCATGCCTGATGTCACCATTTCCATAGGCGGGCGCGATTTTCAGGTCGCTTGCCAGCCGGGCGAAGAGCATTTCCTGCGCGCGGCTGCCCAGTTGCTGGACGGCGAGGCACGCCCGCTTGTGCAGCAGATGGGCCGCTTGCCCGAAGCGCGGATGCTGTTGATGGCGGGGCTGATGCTGGCCGACAAGACAGCCGCGGTCGAGGACGAAAATCGCCAGATGAAGGCGCGGATCAGCGAACTGGAACAGCGCGCAACGCCCGCTCCGGAACGGGTCGAGGTGCCGGTGATTCCATCGCAGGTCACCGAAACGCTGGCGGAAATCGCGGCCCGTGCCGAAGCCTTGGCCGCACGGCTGGAAGAAAGGGTAGGCTGATGCGCCGCGGTTTTTTGGTTGCACTTGCGCTGTTGCCCGCCTGCAACCCGGTGGCTGCGCCGGCACCAAAAGCGCCTGTCGCCACAGCCGTGCCCGCCGGATCGTTCGTTTACACCTGTGATGGCGGCCTGCAGGTTCCGGTGACTTATGGCACCGAGAATGACGAGGCCGTGGTGAATATCGTGGTTGACGGCGAAAAGAACCTGCTGATCAGCGAACCGGTGGCGCAGGGCCTGCGCTATGCGTGGCCCTCAGACGGGTCATACAATGTATGGCTCTTGAATGGCGCTATCGGCACGCTGAACTATCGCGATGGCGAACGGGGCACCGAAGTAACCGTGGCAACCAACTGCCGCACGTCCTGATCATATACAAAGCCGCCGCGCTCGATGGCGCGGCGGCTTTTTCGCGGCGTTGTGATTGCCTAGATCAGCCGTTGGCTTCGCGGATCTTGTTGGCGGCGTCCTTGTCAAAGGTCACGCCCTTGGACTCGAACAGCGCGTCAAGCTCACCCGACAGGGTCATCTCTGTCACGATGTCGCAACCACCGACAAATTCGCCTTTGACGTAAAGCTGCGGGATGGTCGGCCAGTCGCTGAAATCCTTGATGCCCTGCCGGATTTCCGGATCAGCCAGCACGTTCACATCGGCAAATTCAACGCCCATGTAATTCAAGACACCCGCCACGCGGGATGAAAACCCGCACTGCGGCATCATCTTGGTGCCCTTCATGAACAGAACAACATCGTTCTTTGCGACGGTATCGCGGATTTGGTCGGTAGCGGTCATGGTCAGTCCTTTCCTGCGCTTAGTCTGGCGCCCGTGTTGTCAGCGCAAGGGCGTGAAGTTCCCCATGCGCGCCATCCATCTTGCCTTTCAGCGCGGAATACACCGCGCGTTGTTGCTGCACACGGTTCTGTCCGCGAAACGACTCGTCTACGACTTCGGCGGCGAAATGCTGCCCATCGTCGCCTTGGACGCTGATTTTCGCCTTGGGAAAGGCTTGGCGGATCAGAGATTCGATCGTGGCGGCGTCAATGGCCATCCGGCTCTCCTGCGTTTGTCTTGCGGTAAATCTAGTTGGCGCCGGGCGGGGCTGCAAGGTGTGCTTGCGCGGCGGGCGTGCGGCGTTGCAGCCATTCGTCGCGCAGCATCCCGAACAGGACCATATCCGACACGCGGCCCAAGGCAGGGCGGAAGTCATGGGCGCGCAGACAGCCTTCGACCACATAGCCTGCGCGGACATAGGTCTTTTGCGCGCGGATGTTTTCACCAATGGCATCCAGCCAGATGCGCGACGCGTTCAGGTCGGTGAACCCATAATCCGTCAGCGCCTGCACAAAACCAAGGCCCGCGCCTTGGCCGGTCTGCGACAGGGCAAGGCGGCGCAACTCGATCACCCCGCCGGGCGCACCCACATCGCACCACAGGGCAAACCCGGCGGGTTGACCGGCGATGTCCCAAATCTGCAGGCGGGCAGAGGAGTCTGCCAGATATGCCGCAAGGCCGGATTCATCTTCATCCGTCAGATAGGGCGCACAATCCGGGCTGCGGACAAGATCACGGATAAAGGCAAAATCCGCAAATCCTGCCGCCCGCAATGTCATGCCACCGCCTGCAGGAAGGCAGAGCGATACAGCGCCGACAACTCGGCCATCGGGGCGGTATCACCACCCAGATCGACAGCGCCGCCACCCAAGCGGCCCGCGACTGCCATCGGCACGCCCGCCGCCACGGCCGCAGCAAGCAGTGCATCGGGTGCGTCGGTCGCCACAAGATAACGCGCCTGATCTTCACCGAAGAGCGCAAGGATATCGTCACTGTCGAGGATCAGGCCAAGGCCTGCTGCTTCGGCCATCTCAAAGGCGGCAAGAGCAAGCCCGCCATCACTCAAGTCGCTGCAGGCACGGATATGTGCCCGGTTGGCGCGGATAAAGTCGCCATGCTTTTTCTCGGCTACCAGATCAACCGGCGGGGCATCGCCCGCCTCGATTCCGAATGCCTCTGCCAAGAGGGCCGATTGGCCCATATGTCCCTTGGTCTGGCCCACAAGCATAAGAACCTGACCAGCGGCCGGGCGGCTGTGAATGACATCGTCCAGATCGCGCAGGATGCCAACCGCACCGATGGTGGGGGTTGGCAAGATGCCCTTGCCATCAGTTTCGTTATACAAGGACACGTTGCCGGACACGATCGGCATGTCGAGCGCAAGGCAGGCGGCCCCGATGCCTTTCAACGCGCCGACCAACTGGCCCATGATCTCGGGCTTTTCGGGGTTGCCGAAATTCAGGTTGTCGGTGGTGGCAAGGGGCATGGCGCCCATGGCGGTCAGGTTGCGATAGGCTTCGGCCACGGCTTGCTTGCCGCCCTCGAACGGGTTCGCCTTGACGTAACGCGGGGTCACATCGCTGGTAAAGGCAAGCGCCTTGCGCGTGCCGTGCACCCGCACCACGCCAGCGGGCAGGCCGGGGGTGACCAAGGTATCGGCGCCGACCTGGCTGTCATACTGCTCCCAGACCCAGGCCTTGTGGGCATAGGACGGGCTGCTGATCAGCGCGCGCAATCCGGCGATAGCTCCAATGCCGGGCAGATCGGTCAGCGGCGCTGCCTTTGGCGTTTCGATCCACGGGCGGTCATATTCGGGTGCGCTGGATGACAACTTGGACAGTGGCAGGTCTGCCTTGATCTCATTGCCGTGCATAATCAGGAAGCGGTCTTCGGGGATGGTCTCGCCCACGATGGCAAAGTCGAGGTCCCATTTGACGAAAATGGCGCGGGCAATATCCTCAAGCTCGGGCTTCAACACCATCAGCATGCGTTCTTGCGACTCTGATAGCATCATCTCATACGCCGTCATGTTGGTTTCGCGCTGCGGGACGTCGTCCAGTTGCAGCTTGATGCCAAGGCCACCCTTGTCACCCATTTCCACCGCCGAACAGGTCAGGCCCGCCGCGCCCATATCCTGAATGGAAATCACGGCGCCGGAGGCCATCAGTTCAAGGCAGGCTTCCAGCAGGCGCTTTTCGGTAAAGGGGTCGCCCACCTGAACGGTGGGGCGCTTTTCCTCTATGGTGTCGTCAAATTCGGCCGATGCCATCGTGGCACCGCCCACGCCGTCACGCCCTGTCTTGGCCCCCAGATAAACCACCGGCATGCCCACACCGCTTGCGACCGAATAAAAGATCTTGTCGGCATCCGCCAACCCGGCGGCAAAAGCATTTACAAGGCAGTTGCCGTTATAGCTGCGGTGAAAGCGCACCTCTCCGCCCACGGTCGGCACGCCAAAGGCATTGCCATAGCCGCCGACCCCCTCGACCACGCCCTTGACCAGATAGGCAGTCTTGGGGTGCGACGGTTCGCCAAAGGACAGTGCGTTCATCGCGGCAATCGGACGCGCGCCCATGGTGAACACATCGCGCAGGATGCCGCCCACACCGGTGGCCGCGCCCTGATGCGGTTCGATATAGCTGGGGTGGTTGTGGCTCTCCATCTTGAAGATCACGGCCTGCCCGTCGCCAATATCGACCACGCCCGCATTTTCGCCCGGCCCGCAGATCACCTGAGGCCCGGTTGTCGGCAGCGTGCGCAGCCATTTCTTCGATGACTTGTAGGAACAATGTTCGTTCCACATCGCGCTGAAGATACCCAGTTCGGTAAAGGTCGGCTCGCGCCCGATGATGCCCAGCAAACGCTGGTATTCATCCGGTTTCAAACCATGCGCGGCCACAAGCTCTGGGGTGATTGCAGGCTCAGTCATGACCGCATCCTCATGCATTTCGGGGTTGGCGTGCTGATAAGACAAAGGCGCGCCAAGGGGAAGGGCCTAGGCCGGAACAGCCTGCAAAATGGCACCCGGGCCCAGATAGCCGGAGGCGGCACAACAGGCCAGCCAAATGCCCTAAGAAATTGTTACGCGCAGTTGGCAGATATAAATGCAGCGATTCTAATATGTTAGATGCAGTTGTGCCACGCTGGATAAGAAGCCGCGAAAAAAAACTCAAAATACTTTTCGGGCCATGTCGAAAACCACAAGGTGCCAGCGTCCTTGGGTTATCGAAACACGAAACACAAAGAGGAACGACCATGACCTTTGCCGTGACCCCGATCTATGCCCTGCCGCTTGCCCTGATTTACCTGATCCTGTGGTTCCGCATCAGCGGTGTGCGGGCAAACACGAAAATCTCCTTCGGGGATGGTGGCAATGTTGATCTGCTGCGCCGCGTGCGCCAGCACGGAAACTTTGTCGAATGGACCACCTTCGTGCTGATCCTTATGATCATTGCCGAAGGCATGGGAGCGCCAGCACTCTATCTGCACATCTCGGGCGCGCTGCTTCTGATCGGGCGGATCGCGCATCCTTTCGGTCTGGGCGCCATCGACAATGCGGCGCATCCGCTGCGCTATGTCGGCAATGGCACCAACATTCTGGCCACGGTGAACCTGATGGTTTGCCTTGCCATGAACCTCATCAACACCTGACCCAAACCTGACGTGACTTTAACCCAAGGACAAAGGACAAAAACGATGAAATACATGATCCTGCTGTATGGTAGCCCCGATGTCGAACCCGCATATGGCACCCCGGAATTCGGGAAGATGATGGCGGAATTCAGCGCCATCAACGAAAAGATGATCGCCGATGGTGTGCTGGTGTCGGGCGAAGGTCTGCAAGGCGTTGAAACGGCAACATCCTTGCGGGTCCGCGGCGGCAAGGTGGAAACCATGGATGGCCCCTTTGCGACCACAAAGGAACACTTGGGCGGCTACTATGTGATTGACGTGCCCGATCTGGATGCCGCCCTGCGCTATGGTGAGATGATGCCGGTGGCGCAGTGGGGCACGGTCGAAGTGCGGCCTCTGATGAACTACAACCCCACCGGAAACTGATACCATGTCAGCCGCCTCGCAGGGCATTGCCGTCACCAAAGCGCTAAGCGATGTGATGCGCAATGACCGGGGGCGGCTGCTTGCCGCCCTGATCGCGCGGTTGCGCGATTTTCAATTGGCCGAAGAGGTTCTTCAGGAAGCCGGCGTTTCCGCCCTGACGCATTGGAGCAGAACCGGACTGCCATCATCGCCGCAAGGGTGGCTGCTGCGGGTGGCGATGCGCAAAGCCATTGACCGGCTGCGCGGGGCCAAGCGCGACAGCCGCCGCGCCGCCGAGATGAGTGTGCTTGCAGCGGATGAGGCGGATGAAACGGAACCCGACATGATCGTCGATGAACGCCTGCGGCTGATCTTTACCTGCTGCCACCCGGCCATCGAGGCAAAGTCGCGTGTAGCCCTGACGCTGCGCACCCTTGGCGGCCTGACCACGCCGGAAATTGCCCGTGTCTTTCTGGATGTCGAAACGACGATGGGCCAACGCCTGACACGCGCCAAGACCAAGATCGCGGCGGCTGGCATTCCTTTTGCCGTTCCGGGGCCTGAAGAATGGCAGGCCCGGCTGAACTCGGTCCTGACGGTGGTTTACCTGATCTTCACGACCGGGCATGCCCTTGGCCCGAGGTCTGAACGCGATCTGTGCGCCGAGGCAGTGTTTTTGGCGCGCCTGCTGAATGAGTTGCGCCCCGGTGACGCCGAGATTGAAGGCACGCTTGCCCTTCTTTTGCTGACGCATGCCCGCAGCCCCGCGCGGCTGTCTGCCACGGGCGAGACGATTCCGCTGGCCGACCATGACCGCAGCTTGTGGGACACGGCGATGATGGCGGAAGGGCACCGCTTTCTTGACCGGGCGATCGCGCGACGATCAGCCGGGCCGTTTCAGATCAAGGCCGCCATTTCCGCCTGCCATGCCTTGCCGGACGGGTCAGACTGGCCGCAGATTGCCGCCCTTTACGCGGCACTACATCAGTATGAACCCACGCCCGTGATCCGGCTGAACCACGCCGTCGCCATGGCCGAAGGGCAGCGGCCGGATGTCGGGCTGAGGCTGATGGTGCCCTTGGCTGACGAATTGCAGGACTATCAGCCGTTTCACGCAGCGATGGCCGAATACATGGGTCGCGCGGGCCGGCATGACGAATCGCGCGCCGCATATGACCGGGCAATTGCCTTGGCTCTGTCGCCCGCCGACGTTGCGTTTTTGATCAAACGGCGGGCGATGCTGCCGCTTTGACGGGCAGTCGCACAGAAAACACGGCAACGCGAAAAAAAAGGCCGAGCAGAAGCTCGGCCCAAGTCCAACAGGGAGGTATGAAGGCGGCAAGAGCGAACTCGATTACTGCCTTCGAGGTCGGATGTAGGCATGCAAATGAGTCGGGGCAAGAGAGATCATGCTGCGCATGCAGCATTCCCGATATGCATTTCTTACATGGCTTGCTGTTCGGCCAGATGGCGGCGGCGGTAATTCGTGATTTCGTCTGTCACAAAGTCGCGGAACGCGGCCACCCGCTTTGAATGGCGCAGTTCTTCGGGATAAGCGAGAAAGACCGGCACTTCGCCACTTTCCGTTTCCGGCAAGACCCTGACCAGATGCGGGAAATCCTCGGTCACGTAGTCGGGCAGCACCCCGATGCCCAGATGGTTCAGGACCGCCTGCAGCACCCCGAAATAGTTGTTCACCGTCAGTGTCGACGGGATGTCATGGCTCATCAGTTCGGCCACCAGCAGCGCCCCGGCCGCGACCTGCGCCACCCCGGCGTGCTGACAGATCAGACGGTGCTGGCTGAAATCATCCATCGTGACCGGCGTGCCGTTTTCGGCCAGATACTCGGGCGTTGCGTAAAGCCGCATCCGGATTTGCATCAACCGTTTGCGGATCAGGTCCGCCTGCGACGGCTCTTTCATGCGGATGGCCACGTCCGCCTCGCGCATCGGCAGGTCAAGCACCCGCTCTTCCAGCATCAGATCAATCTTCAGGCTGGGGTACTTGCGGTAAAGGTTGGCAAGGCGCGGAGCCAGCCACAAGGTGCCAAAGCCCGTGGTGGTGGTCACGCGCAATTCGCCAAACACTTCATCTTCCGAATCGCGGATTCGGGCGGCCGTGGCTTCCAGCCGTTTGACCATGGCTTGCGTCGCATCATACAGCAACTCGCCCTGTTCGGTCAGGATCAGACCGCGCGCGTGGCGGTGAAACAGCGTCACGTTCAGGCTTTCCTCCAGCGCGCGGATCTGGCGGCTGACCGCAGACTGGCTCAGATGCAGAACATCACCGGCATGAGTAAGGCTGCCTTTTTCGGCAACCGCATGAAAAATCCGCAGCTTATCCCAATCCATCCGGTCACCTGTCACTGTCGCGCACAACGCTATCACGTTGACGGTCATGTGGGGAGAATCAATCACAAGTAAATGCTGCGGCAGGGAAAAACCTTGTGCACTAGCGTCGATTTCCGGGCCGGTGGCGGATTGCACGCGATCTTGTGGCGCAAGTGCGCTGCTCAGAGGGCGTCACTCAAACGTCATCATTGCTGGTGAAAATGCAGGATTACGGATAAGAAAAGCTTGGCGGCGTCAGGACGCGCTGTTGGGATAAGGGTGAGGCCATGGAAAGAGCGCATAGTGATGTGGCACGGGATATCTCTTATGCATCGTCTGCCACGTCGCGCGCCGGTGCCACGCTGATCCGCGTGCTGGAGAATGTGACCGGGCGATTGTCGCTTATCCGCCGCGCAGAAGGCTATGAGCATGAGGTCGCCCTTGGCCGCAGTTTCTGGCAGGTGCTGCCCGAACGCTATGGCCTGTCGCTGGACATTGTCGGCGGGCGGCTGGAAAACATTCCCGCGAACGGGCCTTTGGTGCTGATCGCAAACCACCCATACGGCATTCTGGATGGCCTGATGATGGGGCATCTGCTGGACAAGGTGCGTGGTGATTTCCGCATTCTGGCCAATTCGGTGTTTCGCCGTGCCGAAGAGTTGAACCGCGTCATCCTGCCGATTTCGTTCGATGAAACCAAAGAGGCGGTCAAGCTGAACCTTTCGACCCGTGCCACGGCCTTGCAATATCTGGGTGACGGTGGGGCCATCGGTGTGTTTCCGGGCGGCACGGTGTCGACCAGCGCCAAGCCATTTTCGCGCCCCATGGATCCGGGCTGGCGCAACTTTACCGCCAAGATGATTGCACGCTCGGATGCGACCGTGGTGCCGATTTTCTTTACCGGCCACAACTCGCGCCTGTTCCAGATTGCCAGCCATGTGCATTCCAATCTGCGGTTGGGGCTGTTGATCAAGGAATTCCGCCGCCGGATTGACGAGCCTGTGCGGGTTGTCATCGGCCAGCCGATTGCAGCGGCCACGCTGGCGCCCTTGAAGTCTGACCCCAAGGCGATGATGGAATTCCTGCGCCGCGCGACATACGATCTTTCGCCAGAGCCACTTCGGTCCTATGATCTGGGCTACGAGTTCGAGGCGAAATACAAATCGCGCTGACGGCCCCCGGTTGCATGCCCGGGCCGGGAACGGCGCAGGCAAAGGGGCAGTGTCATGGCGGTTGGGGTGTTCGATTCCGGTTTGGGCGGGCTGACGGTGCTGGATGCTGTAACAAAGCGCCTGCCCGATGTGCCTTTCGTCTATTTTGGTGACAACGCCCATGCGCCCTATGGTGTGCGCACGCATGATGACATTTTCAACCTGACCTGTGCGGCCACGGAACGGCTGTGGTCCGAAGGCTGTGATCTGGTCATTCTGGCCTGCAACACCGCCTCGGCGGCGGCGCTGAAGCGGATGCAGGAAACATGGGTCCCGCCGAACAAGCGCGTGCTGGGCGTGTTTGTTCCGCTGATCGAGGCGCTGACCGAACGGCAATGGGGCGACAATTCCCCCCCGCGGGAAGTTGCGGTGAAGCACGTTGCGCTGTTTGCCACCCCCGCCACCGTGGCCAGCCGCGCCTTTCAGCGCGAACTTGCCTTTCGCGCCATTGGCGTTGATGTCGAGGCGCAGCCTTGTGGGGGAGTGGTGGACGCGATCGAGCAGGGCGATGAAATTCTGGCCGAGGCTTTGGTGCGCAGCCATGTCGAGGCGCTGAAACGCCGGATGCCGCATCCGCAGGCCGCCATTCTGGGGTGCACGCATTATCCGCTGATGGCTGACGCCTTCCAGGATGCCTTGGGCGACAATGTGAAGGTTTATTCACAAGCCAATCTGGTGGCCGAATCTTTGGCCGATTATCTGACGCGGCGGCCGGAATTCCTTGGCAGTGGACAGGCGTCGAAGTTTTTGACGACGGGTGATCCAAAGGCTGTATCCAACAAGGCCACCCAGTTCCTGCGCCGCCGCATTACGTTCGAGGCGGCCTGATCGGCGCCGGGGCGTGATGCCACCATTGGCCACACCCCCTCGACAAGGGGCCTGCGAATGACCACATTCAGGGCCACAGACAGGAGGGTGTCATGGCAGGCATGAAGGGGCTGAAAAAGCAGCGCAGAATCCAGATTGTCCTTTTGGCTTTCGCGGCACTGGCCGTTTCTACGGCGTTGATCGGCTATGCGATGAAGGATGGCATCAACTTTTTCCGCTCACCCACGCAGGTGGTTGAAGAACCGCCACGTGCGGGTGAGGTGTTCCGCATCGGTGGTCTGGTCGAAGAAGGCTCGATCCAGCGCGGGCAGGGCGAAACGGTCAGCTTTCGCGTGACCGATACCAACAAGACCATTCCCGTCACCTTTACCGGCATTCTGCCCGACCTGTTCTCCGAAGGCCAAGGCATGGTCGGGACCGGATCGATGCAGGGCGAAACCTTTGTGGCGACTGAAATCCTTGCCAAGCATGATGAAACTTACATGCCCAAGGAAGTGATCGACGCGCTGAAGGAACAGGGCGTTTACAAGGAAGACAAACCCGAAAGCTGATGCAGGCCCGCCCGCAGGGTTTGGCGCGCGTTAACCTGCACGCGGCAGTTTTCCCCGGGGGAAGCATTCATGCTTTGGGGATTGCCGATGCAGACTGTCCGACAGATTGCCGAAGACATTGTCGCCCGTGAAGGCGGTTTTGTGAATGACCCTGATGATCCGGGCGGGGCCACAAACCACGGGGTCACCATTCATACCCTGCGCCGCCTTGGCCTTGACCTGACGGGCGATGGCCGCACCGATGCACAGGATGTCCGCCGCCTGACGCCGGCTCAGGCCACCGACATTTATGTCGAGCACTACTTTGAACGCCCAGGCATCGGCGGGTTGCCAGATCCGCTGCAGCCTTCGGTGTTCGACATGTATGTCAATGCGGGCAGCAATGCCGTGAAGATTTTGCAAAAGCTGCTGACCGACATGGGGTTTCCCTGCCAACCCGATGGCCAGATCGGCCCGATGACCCGCCGTGCCGCGCAACTGGCGTGGGAGGCAGCGCCGTCGCATCTGGTGGATGCCTATGGGATCGCGCGGCGCAATTACTACTACGGACTGGCCGATGTCCGCCCGCAAAGCCGCAAGTTTGCCCGGCGCCGGGACGGTAGCAAAGGCGGATGGATCACCCGCGCCGAGGCGTTCATCAGCCCGCGCTATCACCTGACCGCAGCACAGCACAGCGCACGGGTGGCAAAATGGGCGTGATCGAAAAGGTGATCGGCGCGCCGGGTGCCGTGTCGGCGCTTGGGCAGGCGGCCAAGGGCGTGGCCGAGGTCTTCGTGCCTTCGGCTACCCGCAAAATGGAATTGTCGGCCGAGGCGCAGATGGCGGCCCTGAACCAGCTGGGCGAAGAGTTTTCGCTTGCGCCGCAAAGCTGGTTTGACAGGCTTGTCAACGGCCTGAACCGTTTGCCACGGCCATTGCTGGCCTTTGGCACACTGGGGTTGTTCGTCTTTGCGATGTTTGACCCGGTTTCCTTTGCCCAGCGGATGGTCGGGCTGAATGCCGTGCCCGAACCCTTGTGGTGGTTACTGGGGGCGGTGGTGGCCTTCTACTTTGGCGCACGCGAGACACATTACTTTCGCAACCGTCAGGTGACCGAACCCGTGGTAGCCGTGCCCGTCGCAGGCGCGGCCGCTGCACCAGACGCCAATCCCGCGCTTGCCGATTGGCGGGCCGGGGGCGGGCAGGGCTGACCAGCCCGCGCAAGGAGCAGCAAAACAACCGGACAAAGCGGCTTTTCAGCACCTGAACTTGACCTGTCTTGCGCCCTCTGGCATGGCCTTGGGCACAAGACAGGATTTGATCAGATGAACCTCTTCGCCGATATCCGTGCGCTGGTGATCGATGCGCTGACCGCCCTTCAGGCCGAAGGTCACTTGCCCACAGGCCTTGATTTCACCGCCGTTGCGGTCGAACCGCCTCGCGATGCCGCGCATGGCGATATGGCCACAAATGCGGCTATGGTGCTGGCCAAGCCCGCCGCGATGCAGCCCCGTGCCATTGCCGAGATTCTGGCGGCACGGCTGATGGCAGACCCGCGTCTTTTGGCGGCTGTCGTAGCAGGCCCAGGATTTTTGAACCTGCGCCTTGCGCCTGCGATGTGGCAGGGCGTGGTGCGGGCCGCACTTTTGGCAGGCAAGGATTTCGGGCGCTGCGCGGTGGGGGCCGGGCAAAAGGTCAATGTCGAATTCGTGTCCGCCAACCCGACCGGCCCTATGCACGTGGGCCATGTGCGCGGCGCCGTGGTGGGCGACGCGCTTGCCAACCTGCTTGCCTTTGCCGGGTGGGATGTGACGCGCGAGTATTACATCAACGACGGCGGCGCGCAGGTGGATGTGCTGGCGCGGTCGGCCTTTGAGCGTTACCGCGAAGCGCATGGGCTGGAGCCGGAAATCCGCGAGGGGCTTTATCCCGGCGATTATCTGATTCCGGTGGGCGAGGCGCTGAAGGCCAAGTATGGCAATACTCTGCTTGATCAGCCCGAAGCGGTGTGGCTGGCGGACGTGCGCGATTTCGCCACTGCCATGATGATGGAAATGATCCGCGCCGATCTGGCCGCCCTTGGCGTGTCGATGGATCTGTATTCCAGTGAAAAGGCGCTTTACGGCACCGGCAAGATCGAAGCGGCGATCGATACCCTGCGCAACATGGACCTGATCTATGAAGGCACTCTGGAACCGCCCAAGGGCCAGTTGCCCGAAGATTGGGAACCGCGCATGCAGACACTGTTCCGCTCCACCGCGCATGGCGATGATGTGGACAGGCCGGTCATGAAATCTGATGGCTCGTGGACCTATTTCGCGCCCGACATCGCCTATCACTATGACAAGGTCAGCCGGGGTTATGACCAGCTGATCGACATCTTTGGCGCAGACCACGGCGGTTACGTCAAGCGGATGAAGGCGGCCGTCTCGGCGCTGTCAGGCGGGCGCGTGCCGCTGGACATCAAGCTGATTCAGTTGGTCAAGCTGTGGAAGAATGGCGAGCCGTTCAAGATGAGCAAGCGCGCCGGCACCTTTGTCACGCTGCGCGATGTGGTTGAAATGGCGGGGGCCGATGTGACCCGCTTTATCATGCTGACTCGCAAGAATGACGTCGCGCTGGATTTCGACTTTGACAAGGTGCTGGAACAGTCAAAAGACAACCCGGTCTTTTACGTGCAATACGCCAATGCGCGCGTGAATTCGATCTTGCGCAAGGCGCGCGAGGCAGGCGTGAACGTGTCGGAGGAGGTTCTGGCCGCTGCTGACCTTAGCCAGCTTGCCCACCCGGCCGAGGTCGAGGTGGCCCGCAAGATTGCCGAATGGCCGCGTCTGGTGGAAATTGCGGCGCGCGGAAATGAACCGCACCGGGTGTCATTCTATCTGTATGAACTGGCGTCCGACCTGCATGCCCTGTGGAACCGTGGCAATGACGAGCCGTCCTTGCGCTTTTTGCAGGAAGATACTGCCGTTTCGCAGGCGAAAATCGCCCTTGCACGGGCCGTGACCGTTGTCATTTGCGCTGGTTTGGGTATCTTGGGTGTGACGCCGGTCGAGGAAATGCGCTGATACAAGTGCCCCGCTGGTGACGCAGGCGAAAAAGGGCGGGATCAACCCGCCCCATCGAGGCAGAGCATGGCGGATATCGACTTTGATGAATACGGGCAGACGCCCCGTTTCTCGGGCCAGCAGGCGCAACGCCTGTTCCATCTGGCAGGTGCAGCCTGTTCGGTTGCGCTGATCCTTGGCCTTGGGGTCTGGGGCTATCGCTTGGCGGTGCGCGATGTGTCGGGCATTCCGGTGATGCGGGCGGTCGAAGGGCCGATGCGCGTGGCCCCCGACAATCCTGGGGGAGAGGTTGCCGACCATCAGGGCATGGCGGTGAACATCGTTGCCTCTGTCGGAACGGCGGGTGCCATGCCTGACGAAATTGTGCTGGCACCGGCCCCGCTGGACCTTGCCGAAGAAGATGCCCCTGGCCTGAGCGCGCCTTTGCCCGCGCCCGAACCGGTGCTGGAATTGACCGCCCCCGCCTATGGCGTTGATCCGCAGACGGTCGCAAAACCAAAGCCTGAGGAAACCGCCGCGCCCGCGCCTGCCGTGGTCAGCGCAGAGCCGCAAACCCCCGAAGTGGTTGAACCGCCGATGGTCGCCGCAACCGAAGCACCGGTCGAAAACCTGGCCCCGGCCGAGGTTGCCGCCACACCAATGGTGAATGCCGACAGCCTGTTTCCGGTGGACGACTCGGCCCTTGTGTTTGACCCGACGCAGCCTGCGTTGCCTGCGGCGGCACCCGAAGTCCAGACGGTTGAATCCACGGATGAGGCTGTTGCCTTGGCCCTTGCAGCCGAGATCGGCGTTGAGGAAGACCCCGGCGATGGGCTTGCCCGTTCTCCCCGCCCGCAATCGCGCCCGGCCCGCATGTCCGAAGCCGCTGCGGTGACCAACATGGAAACGGTTGCCGCCCCTTCGACCTTTGCCGAAGTGGACTCGTCAACCCTGGCCGCTGGCACGCGCCTTGTGCAACTGGGGGCCTTTGACACGCCTGAACTGGCCAAGGGCGAATGGGCCAAGCTTGCGGATCGCTTTGGTGATCTGATGACGGCCAAGTCGATTGTGGTTCAGGCTGCGGAATCGGGGGGGCGCACCTTCTACAGGCTACGCGCGCATGGCTTTGATGGTGAAGATGACGCGCGCCGCTTTTGCGCCGCCCTTCTGGCCGAGGATGCAGCCTGCATCCCGGTTGCCCACAGATGACACTTGCCATGACCGGGGGGGCAACCGGACGTTTGGCTGCGATCTTCGGCTGTCTTGGCCCCGAGCTTTTGCCGGTTGAACGTGATTTCTTTCGTGATGCCGATCCTTTCGGCTTTATCGTCTTTGCCCGCAACGTGGATTCGCCCAGCCAGTTGCGCCGCCTGACCTATGATCTGCGCGAGGCTGTCGGGCGCGATGCCCCCATTCTGGTGGATCAGGAAGGCGGACGTGTGCAGCGTTTGCGGGCCCCGCACTGGCGCGAATGGGCGCCGCCTCTGGATACGGTCGCCACGGCCCGCAATCCAAGCCGCGCCATGTGGGTGCGCTCGCGCTTGATGGCGCATGAATTGCGCGGCGTGGGCCTTGATGCCAATTGCGCGCCTTGCGCCGATATCGCCGGTGACCAGACCCATCCGTTTCTGAAAAACCGCTGCTATGGCACGGCGCCGGAAGTCGTGGCGCAAATCTCGCGTGCGGTGGCGGATGGACTTTTGGCCGGGGGCGTTCTGCCGGTGATCAAGCATTTGCCAGGCCATGGTCGGGCCACGGCAGACACGCACCATGACCTGCCCACGGTAACGGCTGATCGCGATGAACTGGCGCGCACCGATTTTGCGCCGTTTCGTGCCCTGAACGACATGCCCATGGCGATGACCGCGCATATCATCTTTTCGGCCTATGACAGTCTGCCCGCCACCCAGTCGGCCGCCATGATCGGCGTGATCCGTGATGAGATCGGGTTCGGCGGCCTCTTGATGACCGATGATCTGAACATGAACGCGCTGGACGGTGATCTGGCCACGCGCACGGCGCGGTCGATGGCGGCGGGTTGCGATCTTGCGCTGCATTGCAAGGGCGTGATGGACGAAATGCTGGCGGTGGCCGGGGCCTGCGGAGACCAGTCGCCCGCAACACAGGCCCGCGCGCAGGCGGCACTGGCGCAACGGCGCGCGCCCGAACCCGTTGACATCGACGCCTTGGAAGCCGAATTTCGGGGCCTGATGTCCGGGGGCGTGCATGGCCAATGAACAAGGCCCGATAGCCGACGATTGGGGCGATGACCGCCTTGCCCCGGCTGACCGCATGGCAGCCGAGGCTTTGATTGTTGATGTTGACGGGTTCGAAGGCCCGCTTGACCTGTTGCTGACCCTGAGCCGGACGCAAAAGGTGGACCTGCGCCGCATCTCGGTGCTGCACTTGGCCGAGCAATACCTTGGCTTTGTCGAAAAGGCCCGTGCCCTGCGGATCGAACTGGCCGCTGACTATCTGGTGATGGCGGCGTGGCTTGCCTTTCTTAAGTCGCGCCTGCTGTTGCCGCCCGAACCCGGTGACGATGGTCCGTCGGCCGAGGAACTGGCAGCCCATCTCGCCTTTCAACTCGAACGCCTGCAAGCCATGCGCGAAGCGGCGGCACGGTTAATGGCGCGTGATCAGCTGGGCCGTGATTTCTTTGCGCGCGGTGTACCCGAAACCGTGACCGCGCACCGGAATGTCACCTACAGCGCCACGTTGCTGGACCTGATGCGCGCCTATGCCCGTATACGTACCAAGGATGAGTTTCGGCCCTTTGTCATGGACCGCAACCATGTGTTCACCATGGAACAGGCGCTGGAGCGTATGCGCGGCCTGATCGGCTATGCCGGGGATTGGGCAGATCTGACCACCTTCCTTCCCGATGGCTGGGATACCAACCCGATGCGGCGGCGATCATCGACCGCGGCGCATTTTGCTGCCGTTCTGGAACTGGCCAAGCGCGGGCAGGTCACCCTCCGGCAGGGCGATACGTTCTCCGCAATCCAGATACGGCGCAAAGACACATGAACTCTGCGCCAGAACCCATTGAAAAAAGCCTGTTCGAAGCCCCGCCGATGGGCGAGCAGGAGCGGATGGTCGAGGCCATTTTGTTCGCCAGTGCCGATCCGGTAACGGTGAACGAATTGTCGGCCCGCTTGCCTCACGGCTGTGACCCGGCCGAGGCTTTGGTCTATGTCCGCAAACGCTATGAAGGGCGCGGCGTGCAATTGGTGCGCGTAGGCGATGCCTATGCCTTTCGCACCGCGCCCGATCTTGGCCATCTGATGCGCAAGGAAACGGTCGAACAGCGCAAACTTTCGCGCGCGGCGATCGAAACGCTCGCCATCGTCGCCTATCACCAACCCGTCACGCGCGCCGAGATTGAAGAGATCAGGGGCGTGGCAGTGTCACGCGGCACGATTGACCAGTTGCTGGAACTGGATTGGATCAGGCTGGGGCGGCGGCGGATGACACCGGGGCGGCCGGTAACCTTTGTGGTGACCGAGCATTTCCTTGATCATTTCGGGCTGGAATCAGCGCGTGACCTGCCCGGAATCAAGGAGTTGCGCGCGGCGGGTCTGTTGGACAACCGCCCCTTGCCGGGTGGTCTGCGCGACAAGGACGACGATGAAGATGAGGCAACCGTCGGGCAAAGCGAACTTTTCGAGGATTGAGATGGACCTGAACCGCATCATCAACATGATCGTCAATATCTTCGTTCGCAAAGGCGTGAACTGGGGCGTGAACAAGACCATTGATCTTGCTGCGCGGCGCGGCAAATCACCCGCCGAGATGACACAGGCAGATCACCAGCAGGCCAATCATGCCCGCGACATGGTCAAGCGCGCGCGCAAAGCCGCCCGACTGACCCGCAGAATAGGTCGCTAGATCAATTCGTTGCGCAGCGGCCTTCAGACATTGCCTTAGCGTTCCAGCGTTGTCAGGTTCCCGTCCTTGACCAGAACCATACGCCGCACTTGCGGCATCTTGGCCAAAAGCTGTGCCAGCCGATCTTGCGGCATCAACACAGCCGCGGTGGAAATGGCATCCGCAAGGGCTGCTGTATCCGCCTCGACCGACACGGTTGAAAACTGCGGCGGCAGATTTGCCGGATGGATCAGGTGCGGATGGCCGTTCACCATTGTCGCTGCCAGCGACGAGGTTGCGATGGCCCCGCCCGAAAGCTGGCGTTCGGCCAGAATACCAAAGTCCGGGTC
Source organism: Rhodobacter sp. (assembly GCA_027484145.1). GTDB lineage: Bacteria > Pseudomonadota > Alphaproteobacteria > Rhodobacterales > Rhodobacteraceae > Pseudotabrizicola. The sequence continues at coordinate 596,914 of JAIXUH010000002.1, read as the reverse complement.
CGCGATTCCCACCCGATAGGGGCCGCCCATGGCCGCAAGTTCCCCCATATTGACCAAGGCGCTGTGAAACCCGTGCGCCGAAAGCAAATGGCAGACCGCATCCGCCGCAAAGCCCTGTGCCACCCCGTTAAACGTCAGCGCCATGCCGTGCGGCAAGGTGATGGTATCGCCCCAGCCTACCTGTGACCAGCCGATGCGCGCCGTGTCACGCCCGTGCCCCTTAGCATAGGCCTGCCATATGGCCTGCACGCTCGGGTCAAAGATGCCATCCGTCAGGCCATGCACAAGGGTGCTAAGCTCTACCACCGCGCGGAACATGCCAGAGGGCTGGTCGAGAAGGCCCGAACGATTCAGCCGCGACAGGGCCGAATCGGCGCGGTATAGGCTGAACTCGGCCTCTATGGCCGCGATCAGCAGGGGAAGGGCGGCCAGAACAGCACGGCGGTCACCCGCACCCGTCAGGTGCAGCGACAGATCGGCCCCGAACCCCGTGCCCTGCCAATCCGGCAACGTGGCATGGGCCGGGGCCGGACCAAAGGCGCAGGCCGCCATGATCTGGATGAACCGCCTGCGCTTCATTTGGCAACCCGCAGCCGCGCGCGGCCCTTGGCGGCAAGCACCAAGGGCACACAGGTGGCGGCATCATTGTGGATGGTCACACAATCAAGACACTGGAAACATTCGGAATACTGAACCTTGCCCGAGGGTTCGATGGCCCCGTAACGGCAGCGCACGCGGCACAATTGGCACGGGCTGCCGCATTCCTTGCGCCGGGCGATCCAGTCGCGCCCCCGCAACACCCCGCCGATGGCCATGATGGCCCCCAAGGGGCAGACATAGCGGCAAAAGCCCTTGAACATGACCATGCCCAAGATCAGCCAGAATACGGCATAGGCCACGAACCACCATTCGCGCAGAAAGAAGGTGGTGATCGCGGTCTTGAAGGGTTCCACCTCGGCCACGGTGTCGATGCTGTCGGGCCGGATCAGCACAGCCGCGACCATGCCGGCCAGCAGGATGTATTTCACCGTTTTCAGACGGCGGTCCCATAGCGCAGAAGGCTCCCACTGCGGCAGGTGCAGCAGGCGGCCAAGGTGATGGGCAAATTCCTGCAACGCGCCAAAAGGGCAGAGCCAGCCACAAAAAAGCCCGCGCCCCCATGCGACAAAACCAAGGATCGTTACAGCCCAGATCAGCAGGGAAAACGGGTCATACAACAGAAAGGACAGATTGCCCCCCTGAACAACCGTGCGGAGGATGGCCAGCGGTGTCACGATCGACAACTGACCCTGACCCCACCAGCCGACAAATAAGGTGACAACCGCCAGAACGCCCAGACGAACCGGGGTAAAGGCGGCAAGGGCGGCCAGCCTGTCCTGACCCGGCCCCAAAGCCAGCAGCAATACCACCAGCAATCCGGCAAGGATCAGCAGATCAGATTGCCGGTTCAGGATCGCCTCGCGCCACGGCGGCAGCTTTTCCACCACCGCGGGCCGGGCAAAAAAGCGCTCGGGCGTGACAACGGTCAGGCTGAAATGGGTCGAGCCGACCTCGGGCTGGAACATGCCGTGTTCGCGCACGGCCTGCGCCGTCAGCACCCATTCGCGGGCGGGGTCAAAACCTAGGCGGCGGTCAGTCCGCAAGATCATGGCAGTGCCTTGCGGCACATCGGTCAAGGTTTCAAACAACAGGTCGGCATCGCGCAACTGCACAGGCAAGCCGTCTTGCACGGCTGCCAGCCGGTCCGGCGCGGTGTTGCGCACGAAATTGGGTGAGACCAGCCCATGGCGGGCGGTATCGATCACCAGAATGGGTTCTTCCGTGGTTGATACCGACAAAAACCGCTGCAGATCGCGGATGCTGTCGTCGGTCAGCACGGCGGCGGCAATGGACGGGGGGCCAAGGTCGACCACCCACAGATCAAGGAACAGATCATCAGGGTTGGCCTGTGCTTCGGGGTCGTCCGTAGCCCAGAGTGTGCCCGCAAAGGCCGCATCCAGCGCGGCATTGGTGACCTTCAGGTTGCGCGCCATGCCCTGATCCACCAGATCGGCCCAGGTCAGCGCTTCGGTATGTGCAGGGTCGGGAAAGGCCGGGGGCACGGTGCTGACGCCTTGCATCTTTTCGCGCGCCACTTGCAAGGCTGCGGCCAACAGGGACTCATGCGCGATGCGGACTGATGCCGTTGCCTTTGTCACCCCATCCAGATAGACCAGATCGGTGCCCGCGCCGGCCGCGCCATAGGGTGTTCCGACGACAAGGGGCTCGTTGATCGAATGGCCGCGATACTGTTCAAAGAACTTGTGAAACGGCGCCTCACCAAGGCCGGAAACGAAGATCGGCTCATTGTGGCTGATCAGGCGCACTTCAATGAAGGCCCCGGAAAGATCCAGCATCACCAGCATGTTGATAGGCGCGCCAGAGAATCCGGGCAGGGGGGCCATCGGTTCAGTCTCGAACACATACCCCGCCTCGGCCCCGCCCGAGTTTCGCAGGCTCCAGACACCAAGATCATTCAGCGGCTCACCCAAGGCATAGGGTGGCACCACAAAGGGCGCGATCTGATCGCGTGTCAGCGGTGCTGCGGCGCAAGTCAGCGCCGAGACCAGCAGAAGAACGAAGGAAAAGATCAGGTGCATCGCTCGACATTAGGTCTGCCAAAGGCATCGGGCCATCCGACCAAAGTGGGGGCGCAAGCTGTGATGCAAGGGGCTAAGGTCAAGGGATGAGCAGGCATACGCGCAACCCCGCCATCTTTGTCCTGTCCTTGCTGGCGTTCATCGCCTTTTGGGCGGTGTTGGCGCAGTTGCGCGGCGACCCCCGGATATTGCCGGGGCCTGTTCTGGTGGCCGAGGCCATCATGCACGAGGCGGCAACGGGCGCGCTGTGGCGGCACATGGCAGCCACGCTGGCGCGGGTGGCTGTGGCCTTCACGCTGGCCATGCTGATCGGCTCTGCCCTTGGGGTGGCACTGGGGCGCATGCGGTGGCTGGACCGTTGGGCCGACCCGTGGGTGGTGGTGTTTCTGAACATTCCCGCGCTGGTCGTGATCGTGCTATGCTATTTGTGGATCGGCTTGAACGAAGTCGCGGCCATTACCGCTGTCACCCTGAACAAGACCGCGATGGTGCTGGTCACCTTGCGCGAAGGCGCGCGGGTGATGGACCCAAAGTTGGACGAGATGGCGCGCATCTATCGCATGTCATGGGGGGCACGGCTGCGCCACCTGACCTTGCCGCAATTGGCCCCTTACATGGCAGCGGCTGCGCGCAACGGGCTGGCCGTGATCTGGAAGATCGTGCTGGTGGTCGAGTTTCTGGGCCGGTCGTCCGGGGTTGGGTTTCAGATTCATCTGAAGTTCCAGCTTTTCGATATTGCCGGGGTCATGGCCTATGCCATGAGCTTTGTCGTGGTCATGCTGATCATCGACTACGGCGTCATTCAGCCATGGGAACGCCGGGCCAGCCGTTGGCGGCGGGTGTCCGAGCCGGTGGCCTAGGGCACGGGGCGCGATTCTTTCATGGGGATGTCACTTTCCTGTGCGACAGAGGCGCCGGTGGGGGTTGTGGGGCAGGCACAGGCTTTGGGGGGCTTGCCAGACACAATCCGCCAGATATAGTCCACGTGACCGGGGTGGGGCTCCGCGCCGCGGTGCCGACCGGGAACGGGGCAGGGGTGGAGTCTTTCGATCTATGGACGGCGATTTCAGGACACAGTTTGTACGCGACCCGGCCGCGCTGAAGCATTATCCTGCTTTGGTGCTGAATGCCGATTACAGGCCGCTGAGTTACTACCCGCTGTCGCTTTGGCCTTGGCAGGAAGCGATCAAGGCCGCGTTTCTGGACAGGGTGCAGATCGTCGCAGAATATGACGAAGTGGTGCGAAGCCAGAGAGCCGAATTTCGCATACCCTCGGTCGTGGTGCTGAAAGAATTCGTCAAACCCCAGAAGCGCGTGGCATTCACGCGCTTCAATCTTTTTCTGCGGGACGAATTCTGCTGCCAGTACTGCGGGGCGAAGGGGGAATTGACCTTTGACCATGTGGTTCCCCGCTCGCGCGGCGGCATCACCAGTTGGGAAAACGTGGTGGCGGCCTGCAGCCCGTGCAACCTGCGCAAAGGGTCAAAAACCCTGCGGCAGGCCGCGATGCACCTGAACCGTCCACCGCGCCAACCCACGACCGAAGAGATGCAGGCGCATGGCCGCCGCTTTCCGCCCAACCATCTGCATCAAAGCTGGATGGATTACTTGTATTGGGATGCGGAACTGGACGCGTGATCGGTTTCACTGGTGGCGGCACCCATCGGGCCCATAATGCTTGCGTTTTGTGGTTGCCAGCCGCCCCGTGTTGGGCCGATGCTAGGCGGAATGCTGCGGCCGGACCTGCTTTTGCAAACCGTCCTTATGGTGTTGCACAGCGCCCCAAAGCGCTTTGAGTGTGTCGGATGCAATGCTAGACTTTCCGGGCGGCGGCGGTTAGAACGGCCACGTTAGCGCTAACGGCACTTGGCAGACAAAGAGGTAGTCATGGTTTCGCGTGTGATCCCGGTCGAAGTGTTCGACCTTGTGATCTTTGGTGGCACTGGCGACCTTGCCCGCCGCAAGATCCTGCCGGGGCTGTATCGGCGCTTCCTGTCGGGTCAGATGACGGGCGGCAGCCGGATCATCGGGGCCGCGCGGGCGGACCTGACCGACGAAGCCTTTCGCCAGTCAGTGGCCGAAGCGATTGACGAATTTGTTCCCGAGGAGCGCCGCGACCCCAAGGTCATCGCCGATTTTCTGGCGCATCTGCACTATGTGACCATCGACGCCAAGGGCGAGGGTGGCTGGGATGTGCTGAAGGCCATGATGCGCCCCGGTGTGGTCCGGGCCTTCTACTTTTCCGTGGCGCCCGCCCTGTTCGGCGACATTGCACTGCGTCTGAAGTCACATGGCGTGGCCGATTCCGAGGCGCGGATCGTTGTGGAAAAGCCTTTTGGCCGCGACCTTGCCTCGGCCCGCACCTTGAACGCGACGCTGGCGCAGCATTTTGACGAACGCCAGATTTACCGGATCGACCACTATCTGGGCAAAGAGACGGTGCAGAACCTGATGGCGGTCCGCTTTGCCAACATCCTGTTCGAACCGATCTGGAAGGCGCAATACATCGACCACGTCCAGATCACCGTCGCCGAAACGGTCGGGGTCGAGGGGCGCGGTGCCTATTACGACAAATCCGGTGCGATGCGGGATATGGTGCAGAACCATATGATGCAGTTGTTGTGCCTGATCGCGATGGAGCCGCCCTATCACTTTGACCCCAATGCCGTGCGCGATGAAAAGCTAAAGGTCATCCGCGCGCTGGATGCCGTGCGGCCCGAAGACATCGTGCGCGGGCAATATCTGCCGGGGGGCGGCGAAGGCGGCTATGTCGAGCATTCCGAAAACCCGCAGAGCAAGACCGAAAGCTATATCGCGCTGAAGGTGAACGTGTCGAATTGGCGGTGGAAGGGCACACCGTTCTACCTGCGCACCGGCAAACGCTTGCGGGCGCGGGCCAGCGAAATCGCCATCACCTTCAAAGAACCGCCGCATTCGATCTTTGACGACGCGCGCGGTTGGCGCGAAAATGTGCTGGTGATCCGTTTGCAGCCGGACGAAGGCATGAACCTGATGGTGATGATCAAGGAACCGGGACCGGGCGGCATGCGCCTGATGCAGGTGCCGCTGGACATGTCATTTGCGGGCGTGCTGGGGGCCGAGGCCGAGGATATTCCCGATGCCTATGAACGGCTGATAATGGATGTCATCCGGGGCAACCAGACGCTGTTCATGCGCGGGGATGAGGTCGAGGCCGCCTGGGCCTGGACCGACCCAATCATCAATGGCTGGGAGGCGCGCGGCGACCGTCCGCAAGGTTATGACGCAGGCTCGTCGGGGCCCGAAGATGCGCTGATGCTGATGCATCGTGACGGCCGCCGCTGGCGGGAGATCCGGTGATGCAGGTCATCGAATACCCGGATGCGGATTTCCTGTTTCTGCGTCTGGCTGACCTGATCGCCGGTGAATTGGGCGAAATCCTGCGCCGCGAAGGCCAGGCATCGCTGTGCGTGCCGGGGGGCACAACGCCGGGGCCGGTGTTCGACATTCTGTCGGGTGTTGATCTGGACTGGGCCAATGTCAGTGTTTTCCTGAACGACGAACGCTGGGTGCCCGAAGACAGCCCCCGGTCAAACACCCGGTTGCTGCGCGAACGCCTGTTGCGCGGCCCTGCATCGCGCGCGCGCCTTGTGCCGCTTTATGCCCCTGCCGCTCAGCCCGAAGATATGCTGGACGCTTTGTCCGGCGGGCTTCGCCCACATCTGCCGATTTCGGTGCTGCTTTTGGGTATGGGCGCCGACATGCATACGGCCAGCCTGTTTCCCGGTGCCGATCTGCTGGCCGAGGCCTTGGACCACAACGCCCCGATCCTGATGGCCCTGCGCGCCGAAGCGGCGGGCGAGCCGCGGATTACCCTGACTGCCCCCGTACTGAAGGGGGCGTTGCGCACGCATATCCTGATCCGCGGTGCCGAAAAACGCGCGGCCATCGAACGCGCGCGGCATCTTTCCCCCGCCGAAGCACCGGTTCGCGTGGTGCTTGATTCTGCAACAATCCATTGGGCCGAATGACATGAACCAGCACTGGGCAGACCTGACGTCGCATCACGCCACCATCGAGCAGCGCCGCATCTTGGATCTGTTCAGCGATCCTGCACGCGCCAAGACTTTTTCGGCCGCGTCCGATGGCATGCTGTTCGACTATTCCAAGACCAACATCGATGCCACAGGTCTGTCTCTGTTGCTGGCACTTGCCAAGGCCGCAGGTGTTGCGGAAAAGCGCGAGGCGATGTTTTCCGGCACAAAGATCAACGAAACCGAAGGCCGCGCCGTGCTGCACACGGCTTTGCGCAACCTGTCCGCCAATGTCGTGGTGGATGGCAAGGATGTGATGCCACCGGTGCGCGAGACCTATGCCCGGATGCGCGCCTTTTGCGATGACGTGCGCGAAGGGCGGTTTGCGGGGCAGGGCGGCAAGATCACCGATGTGGTCAACATCGGCATCGGCGGGTCTGACCTTGGGCCTGCCATGGCGGTACTGGCTTTGGCGCCGTTCCATGACGGGCCGCGCTGCCACTTCATCTCGAACGTCGATGGGGCACATGCGGCAGATGTGCTGCGCGGGCTGAACCCGCAAACCACACTGGTCATCATCGCCTCCAAGACCTTTACGACCATCGAGACGATGACCAATGCCGAAACGGTGCGTGCTTGGATGGCAGAACAGGTGGCCAACCCGGCGGCGCAATTCGCCGCTGTGTCGACGGCAGCAGACAAGACATCGGCCTTTGGCATTTCAAGTGAACGGGTGTTCGGTTTCGAAGACTGGGTCGGCGGGCGCTATTCCATGTGGGGGCCGATCGGCCTTGCCATCATGCTGGCCATCGGGCCGGATGATTTCGCGCAATTTCTTGCGGGCGGTGCGGCGATGGATGCGCATTTCCGCACAGCAGACTTTGGCCACAACCTGCCGGTGCTGCTGGCGCTGGTCGGGCTTTGGCACAATCAGGTCTGCGGCCATGCCACCCGCGCGGTGCTGCCCTATGACCAGCGGCTCAGCCGTCTGCCCGCCTATCTTCAACAGCTTGAGATGGAATCGAACGGCAAGCGCGTGTCGATGGATGGCAAGGACTTGCCCTATCATTCGGGCCCCGTGGTCTGGGGGGAACCCGGCACCAACGGCCAGCATGCGTTCTATCAACTGATCCATCAGGGCACGCGCGTGGTGCCGTGCGAGTTTCTGGTGGCCCGGCGCGGCCATGAACCCCATCTGGCGCATCAGCACTTGCTGCTGGTGTCGAACTGCCTTGCCCAATCCGAGGCGCTGCTGCGTGGCCGCAGTCTGGCCGAGGCGAGCGCGATCATGGCCAAAAAGGGCCTGACCGGGGCCGAGTTGGAGCGTCAGGCCCGGCACCGCGTGTTTCCGGGCAACCGTCCGTCCACCACCTTGGCTTACGAACAGTTGACGCCCTTTACCCTTGGCCAGATCATCGCGCTGTACGAACACCGCGTCTTTGTCGAAGGGGTGATCCTTGGTGTGAATTCCTATGACCAATGGGGCGTGGAATTGGGCAAGGAACTGGCGCTTGCGCTGCAACCGATCCTTGAGGGCAAGATGGGCACCGCAGGCAAAGACGGCTCGACCTCGGCGCTGGTGGAATTTCTGAAGGTCTGACCTTCAGCCCCGCAAGCGGGCGGTCATCGGGCGCAGCATGGCGGCGGTCATCGCGTCCGGATCGCCCGGCAGAGCGGCCTTCAGCGTGTCGGCAAGGTGGCGTGCGCGGTCAAACATCGCGTCGTCGGCATAGCTATCCTCGATCGCGGCGATCAGCGCTTCGGCGACAAGCCCTTGCTTTGGCACAACCCGCGCAACGCCCTTTCGTTCGGCGGCGCGGGCGTGCCACATTTGCTCTTGATGCTGCGGCAGGCACACCTGCGGCACGCCAGCATACAGCGCCAGCGACATAATCCCATGCTGCCCCGCATTCAGCACCAGCCGCGACCGCGCCGCAATTTGCGCCACAGGCAAGGGGCCTGCCTCAAGGATCATACCCGAGGCGGCCAGCTTTTCCGCCACCCCCGGCGGCGGCGCGGGCAGATAGCCCCGGCGCGGCATCCGCAGTTGCGAAACGGCCTCGACCACGGCGTCATCTTCCATCTCGCTGGTGGAAAAGTAGATGAATACCTCATCCCCCGACGCGGCCGTCAGCGGGCTGATGTCGGCGACAGGGGGCAGATAGGCATCGCGCCGCCACGGATGGTAAGGGTCCAGAAACGGCAGCGTGCGGACAAGGGTCAGATCGGCGCGATACACTTCGGGCAGGCCAGCAAGCGGCGCAAAGCTATAGCCGCCCATCACCCGGTTCACATTTGCCAGCAGTTCAGCTTCATCATGCAGGCGGACATGGTTTTCCGGGCGCAGCATCGGGAAGTCGGGCATCTGCCAGGGCGGCAACCCATAGCCGGTGCCTGTGGCCAGCGTTGGCACGCCAAGGCTGCGCGCAGCCAACAGGGCTAGCGGCGCATAATCGGCCACCACCATAGCGATGGCGCGGCTGCTGATCACATGCCGCCACCACGCGACAATGTCGCCCACGCGCTTTTCCCGGTCAAAGCCCAGATCGCCCAGAAACTCGCCCCATGTGGCGGTGCGCACACCGTCGGGGCCGATGCGGCGGGCGTTGCGATAGTTCAGGCGCGGGCCGTCATAAACATCAGCGCCAAAGCTTGTCATCACGTCATCATGTTCGCGTCGGCCAAGGGCCGCGTCAAACACGAAACCATCGCCAAAGGCACGGGCCAGTTGGCGCAGCGTCACCAGATGGCCGCGCCCGGCCCCGAATTCATTCGCAAGCAAAATCCGGGGTCGGGCCATGGGGGTTATTGATCGTATCCGCAACCACCACCGGGCGGGCTGTCGTCCCCCCCGTCATCCACGGGCGGTGGCGGCGGCGGCGGGGGAGTTGTGGTTGTCACCGGCACGACAACCGGGCTGTCCGCCCCATCTGACCCATCACTCAGACCGCCGCAATCCACATAGACCAGTGGCCCGGCAGAATCGTCCAGCAGGGTCTGGGCAAAGCCGATGGCTTTTTGTTCATTGAACACGATGCTGTGGGTCAAACCAGCTTCACCCACCTTAAAGACCTTTTGCGCGCCGTTCACCCGAAGGATCAGGGCGGGAACAAAGGTACCGTTCACGTTGACAGAGCAGCGCGTTACCAGCGTGTCTTGCGCGTGAACCTGTGCACTCAAAAGCAACAATGTCACCGCTGCGGCGGATACTGTTGGTAAAGGCTTCATCATCATCTCCAATTGTCAGGCCTAAACCGGGGTTCCGATCAAGCCATTACTCTAATGCCTTTTACCATAACGATTTTTATGGAGTTGAAAAGTAAGGGGATCATGACCCCCGCCCTTTTGGTGTGTGGGCGGGGGCGATGACAGCTTAGCGCAGGGCGGCGGTGACAATCACCTCGACCAGATAGGCGGGGGCGGCCAGCTTGGCCTCGCCCGTGGCGCGGGCGGGCGTGTGGCCCTGCGGCACCCATGCATCCCAGACGCTGTTCATGGCCGGAAAATCGGCCATATCGGCCAGCCAGATCTGGGCCGACAGGATGCGCGTCTTGTCCGTGCCCGCTTCGGCCAGAATGCGGTCCACCTCGGCCAGGCATTGGCGGGTCTGGTCGGCCACGCTGTCGCCCGGCGTGCCAACCTGTCCGGCCACCCAGATGATGCCGTTGTAGCACACGCCCTCGCTCATGCGCGGGCCGGTGCCGATACGTGTGATGTCAGTGTTCAAGAAGGCCTCCTTCGCCAAACAGATGCCGCGTTGCTAGCCAGTTGGGCCAGCGAAGGAAAGGGCGAACGCGTTCTATGGAAAGCGATGGAGCGGGTGAAGGGAATCGAACCCTCGTCATCAGCTTGGGAAGCTGCGGCTCTACCATTGAGCTACACCCGCGTGCGACATCAGGTAAGCCAAGCCTGCGGCTTCGTCAAGCAGTCACAGGGTCAGGAAATCGGGCGCACGGTGCCATGAAGCATCGGCGCAGACATCGCCGGGCGCATCGCCAAGCCCATGCAACGCGCCACCCCAGACCATGCCAAGCCACGCCGCTGTGCGCTCCATCGCCTGTTCCATCGCGACGGGAACCGCCGGGTCGGGGTCAGCGCGCACGGTGATCAGCCACAGCCGTTTGCCCCGCATCATCGCGGCAAAGTTCAGACCGGGCGCATCCAGAAAGCCCGACCAATGATCCAGCAGCAGCTTGGCCGGGGCGGGCAGGGCATACCAATAGACCGGGGCGGCAAAGACGATGTCGCTGGCAAGAGTCATCCGGCCCAAGATGTCTGCCAAAGCACCCTCGGGCGGCGGCATCGGGGCAGGGCGCGGGTCCGCAAAGCCGGGCAGGGCCACCTGTGCCAGATCGACCCAATCACAGGTTCCGCGCAGCCCAGAGGCCGCCTGCCGGGCAAGCGCCTGTGTGTTGCCCGCAGGGCGGGCCGAGGACAAGAGAAAAAGGACATGTCGTTCCATGACACGATCTGATCACAGCCGCAGGCAACGGAAAACCCCCGGCCCATCCGGACCGGGGGAAAAGCACGCCCGCACGCCTGACCTGCGGGGACATTGATGATCCGACGCACGTGCGGCCTATCGTTCTGGCAGGCCACGGGTCAGGGCGCAGTGACACACCCCGGCCCGTGGCCGCCACAACGGCAGATTACATGGCGGGCATCAGAACGGTGTCGATGACGTGGATCACGCCGTTCGACTGCTTGACATCCGCGATGGTCACATTGGCCACGTTGCCCATGCCATCCTTGATCATGATCTTGTCGCCTTCGTACATCGCGGTGAATTCGCAGCCACCCACGGTCTTGACCGGGTGCGCGCCCTTGTCATCGTCAACCATCTTCATGATCGCATCCGACATCGCATTGGCGGCCACCACATGGCAGGTCAGGATCTTGGTCAGCTGATCCTTGTTTTCCGGTTTCAGCAGCGTCTCGACCGTGCCGGCCGGCAGTTTGGCGAAGGCATCGTTCGTGGGGGCGAAAACGGTGAACGGGCCTGCACCCGACAGCGTTTCCACCAGACCTGCGGCTTGCACGGCGGCAACCAACGTGGTGTGGTCAGCCGAATTCACGGCGTTTTCGATGATGTTCTTTTCGGCGAACATCTCGGCACCACCCACCATCGGGTTTGCTTCGCTGTGCGATTCTGCAAAAGCGGCGGTGACGGACAGGGCCAGAATGGATGCGGCGAGTGTGAATTTCATGGATCGTCTCCCTTGGAAGAGGCAGGACCATCCTGCCTTCGAGGGAGTTACGAGAGGGTTCGCGCCGAAGTTTCACCGACCAGGAAAACTTTAGTGCGATCACGCACGCGTGATCAAAGGCTTACCTCAGCCGTCAGAATGACGGGGCCGGTGGGTGCGCCTGTGGTGGAACCGCCTTCGGGTTCCACCGAAACGGCCAGAACCCAACCGGCGGGCGGGCGCGGATATTCCACGCTCAGAGGCGCATCCCGCAACAGGCCCAGCGACACAGGTGCCGCACCGGGGGCGATGATCCACAACTCATGGTCTTGCCCTGCGGCCGGGCGTGTGCCGGCGGCACGGGTCACTTCCAGCCGGGTGCCGTCGTGGCGGGCCAGATAGACCAGACCTTCGGATTGCGTGCCCAGTTCGGCCACCAAAGTGGCCTGTGGCGTGCCCGGCATCAGCAGCAGCGCCCCCGCCACAAGGCTGGCCGCAACCAAAGCCCCGGCAAACCAGCGCATCCAGTTGGAACGCGGCTTGGCCGGCTTCGGGAACAGACGCGCCTCGATCTGCGGCAAAAGGTTCGGGGCCGGGGCTTCGGCAAAATCGTCATTCAGCCCGGCAAGGCGGCCTTCCCACGCGACAACGCGTGCGGCAAAGGTGGCATCCGTCTTGATGCGCGACGCCACTTGCAGACGCTCGGCATGATCCAGCACACCCAGCACATATTCTGCGGCCAAGGCGTCATCAGCCTCTTCAGGGGTCATCGGGGACTCGGCGGTTGGAATGTCAGTCATTCGTCAAGACACTCCTTCAGCTTCAGAAGGCTGCGACGTAACCATGTCCGCATGGTGTTGATCGGCACATCATGCCGCGCGGCCAGGTCCTGATAGGACAGGCCAGACAGATAGGCCCCACGCACAGCATCGGCACGGTCCGGTTCCAGCGCATCAAAGCAATCGCCCACGCGGCGCGCCTCGCCTTGCGCAATCAGCCGGGTTTCTGCGCGCGGCGACTGATCGACCACCAGTTCTGCTTCGCCATCGTCAGATTGTTCAGGGCGGCGGGCGCGCAGGCGATCAATCGCATGGTTGCGGGCAAGGGCGATCAACCACGTCATGCCTGCGCCTTTGCTGGCGTCGTAACGCCCCGCCCGCAGCCACACTCTGGTATAAACCTCTTGCAACGCATCCTCCGCTTCGGCTCTCTGACCAAGGATACGGAGGAGAACACCCATTAGTTTCGAGGACGTTGCGGAATAGACCTCGGCAAACGCGGCACGGTCCTGTGCGGCGATCCGAAACAGCAATTGTCCAACAGGGTCATCCATGGCGACCATGGGTAGCGCAGGCCCGGCGGGCAATCAATCCTGCAATCACCCGCGCCGCCGACGCCGCCCATCCGCCCCGCCACCGGATGTGTTGAACGACACATTTGGCAAAGTGACGATGGCCGAAAGCTCGGGGAAGGGATCCACGGCGTGCGGAATCGCACTGGCGTTCACGAAATGCTCCTGAAAGCGCGGCTCGATCGCGGTTTCCACCTTGTGAATCTGGTGCACCGTCGCCTCGATCTGCGAGCGGGCCGCCACATTGCACAACGCGATGCGCGCGCCGGTTCCGGCCGCGTTTCCGGCGCTGGTCACGTGATCCAGCGGCGCATCCGGGATCATCCCCAGCACCATCGCATGCTTGGGGCTGATGTGCGCGCCAAAGGCCCCGGCAAGGGTCACGCGATCCACCTTGTCGATACCCATTTCATCCATCAGCAGGCGCGCGCCGGCATAAAGCGCCGATTTGGCCAGTTGAATGGCGCGGATGTCACCTTGGGTGACCATGATCTTTGGCCCGCCCTCGGCGGTGCCGTCGTGCAGCACATAGCTGTGCGTGCGCCCCTCAGGCGTGGTGCGCCAAGTGCCGGTCTGTTCGGGGCTGCCAATCAGGCCGCCCTGATCCACCAGACCCGCCATCCGCATTTCGGCCACGGCTTCGATGATGCCGCTGCCGCAAATGCCACTGATTCCGGTTGTGGCCGTTGCCTCGGCAAAGCCCGCATCGGTGGACCAAAGGTCGCTGCCAATCACCTTGAAGCGCGGTTCCTTGGTCAGTGGATCAATCTGCACCCGCTCGATCGCGCCCGGTGCAGCGCGCTGCCCGCTCGAAATCTGTGCGCCTTCAAAGGCTGGTCCTGTGGGCGAAGAACAGGCCAGAACCCGGTGCTTGTTGCCCAGAAGAATTTCGGCATTCGTGCCGACATCCACGATCAGCACCATATCATCCGACTGGTCAGGCTGTTCCGACAGCGCTACGGCGGCTGCATCTGCGCCCACATGGCCCGCAATGCAAGGCAGCAGGTACACCCGCGCCGCACGGTTCAGCGCCGCAAAGTCCAGATCGCGGGCATCGAGAGACAGGCTGCCGCTGGTTGCCAAGGCAAAGGGCGCCTGTCCCAACTCGACCGGGTCGATCCCCAACAACAGATGGTGCATGACCGGGTTGCAGACGATCACCACCTCATAGACCGACGCGGCCTCGACCCCACCTTCGGCAGCGATAGAAACGGCCAGGGCATTGATCGCCTCGCGCACCGCGCGGGTCATTTCCACATCGCCGCCGGGGTTCATCATCGCATAACTGACGCGGCTCATCAGATCTTCGCCAAAGCGGATCTGCGGGTTCATCAGGCCAGAAGAGGCCAGAACACGGCCATCCCCCAGATCGCACAAGTGTGCGGCAATGGTCGTCGAGCCAAGGTCGATGGCAAGACCATGGATCGGCGCATCGTGAAAACCGGGCCAGATATCCAGCACCCGGTGGCGCATGTCATGATTGCCCTTGTGCAGCGCCACGGTCACCGACCAAGCGCCCTTGCGCAGCGCCGGTTGCAGCCGCCGCATGATGGCCAGATCAGCCTCGATATCCTCAATCTGCCATTGGTCGCGCAGCGCCAAAGCGAGACGTTCAAAATCGCCCGTCGGTTCGTGCATGTCGGGCTCTGCCACCGACACGAAATAGAGGCGCGTGGCCGGGTCCATCTCGATGTGGCGTTCGGTGGCCGATTTGCGGATGACCTGCTTGTGCACCTGGCTTTCGGGCGGCACGTCAATCACGACATCGCCCATGACCTGCGCCTGACAGCCAAGCCGGCGCCCGTCGATCAGGCCACGCTTTGACTTGTAGCGCTCTTCGACCGAATTCCAGCCCGACAGGGCATCTGAGGCGACCGTCACGCCATGCTTGGAGAACTCGCCATAGCCCGGCGTGATCTGGCATTTGGAGCAAATGCCGCGCCCGCCACAAACCGAATCGAGATCAACCCCCAATTGCCGTGCTGCCGTCAGCACTGGCGTGCCAACGGGGAAACGCCCCCGCTTGCCTGAGGGGGTAAAGATCACAAGGGGGTGGTCGGTCATGGGGTTACTCCTGCCTGCGTCGTTCTAGCGGCTTTTGGCGCAGCGGCAATGGGATGGGGCAATTGATTTTTCGGCGAAAAATCAACAAAACGATCGTTCTGCGAAAGATCGCGCGACGTCTGGCAGCAAATGAGTTTTCGCAGAAAACTCGTCAGAACAGGACCTGGACCGGCCGGGCATCGCAGATCACGATGAACTGATCTCCCGCCCGCAACAGATGAAACCCGCGCGCGCGAACCTCGTGCACAAAACGGTCCTGCCCGATCTCGCGGTCCACCCAGTGCACGGCCCGGCGAACAACACCGCCCCGTGCCTGTTTGGCCGAAAAGACCTGACCAATCCAGTAGTCGGCGTTGCTGTGTCTGACGATGGTTCCCATAGAGCAGCTTTACCTGCCCCATGGTTAACAGGATGTTATCACGCACGCCCGCGACGGCCCCCCCGGCGCCCGCCGGCAGCCTGACTGGCCGCAGCCGAGGCTTCAGCAAAGGTCATGCCGCCTTCGACCGCTTCCAGCACCTTGGCAAAGCGGATCCATTCGCCGCCGTTCGAGTCGTGGTTCATCAGGAAGTTGGCGGCACGAATGGCCTCCATCTCGACTTGGCGCACCGGGTTCATGATGGCGGAGGTCATGCCCGCGCCGATGGCCATGGGCAGGAACGCCGCGTTGATGCCATGGCGGTGCGGCAGGCCAAAGCTGATGTTCGACGCGCCGCAAGTCGTGTTCACGCCCAGTTCTTCGCGCAGGCGACGGACGAGCGTAAAGACCTGCTGCCCCGCCGTGCCCATGGCACCCACCGGCATCACCAGCGGGTCCACCACGATGTCATGCGCCGGAATGCCGAAATCCGCCGCGCGTTCGACGATCTTCTTGGCCACGGCAAAGCGCACATCGGGGTCCTCTGAAATGCCGGTATCGTCGTTCGAGATGGCGACGACCGGCACGTTGTATTTCTTGACCAAAGGCAGAACGAGTTCCAGGCGATGCTCTTCCCCGGTGACCGAGTTCAGCAAGGGGCGGCCTTCGCAGGCCATCAACCCGGACTCCAGCGCACCCGGCACCGACGAATCGATGCACAAGGGCACGTCAACGGTTTGCTGGATGATCTCGATCAGCGCCTTCATCAGGGGCGGTTCGACAAAGTTGTTGTCGGCATAGCGCGGGTCTTCGGCCATCTTGTTGGTAAAGACTGCGCCGGAATTCACATCGAGCACCGTGGCCCCGCAGGCCACCTGTTCCAGCGCATCCTTGATCACCGTATCGAAATTTCCGGCCTCCAGCTCTGCGGCCAGCTTCTTGCGCCCCGTCGGGTTGATCCGCTCACCGATCACGCAGAACGGCTCGTCAAAGCCGATGATGACGGTTTTCGTCTTCGATTCAATAACGGTGCGGGTCATAGTTCAACCTTTGTGTGAAGTGCTCAGGCGGCTTTTGCCGGTCGGCCAGCCGCGCCGCCGTGTTCCGTGACCCATTGTGCGCAGGTCTTGATGCCACCCAGCGGAAAGAAATGGACCTGTTCAATGCCAAAGCCCGGATGCGCGGCCTTGTGGGCGGCCAGATCGGCGATGAAATCGGTCGGCTCATAGGGCAGCAACAGCTTGGTCACATCCATGGCGCGCTTTTGCAGCACCTTGAGCGATGGTCCAACGCCGCAAGCAATGGCAAACTTGATCAGCGTCTGCAACTTGGCCGGCCCGGCAACCCCGATATGCACCGGCAACTTGATGTTCTCGGCCTGCAGGCGGTTGACCCAGTCGATCACAGGGGCGGCCTCGAAACAGAACTGCGTGGCCATCGCCATCTTGGCATCAGTACGCTCGGTGAAGGCCGACTTCCAGCGCGCGGCTTCCATGACCATGCGGTCCGAGCCATCGGGATCAATATCCTTGTTGCCCTCAGGGTGGCCCGCCACGTGCAGGCGGTCAAACCCATCAAAGGCGCCAGATTCCAGCAGTTGCATCGAGGTGTGGAACTCGCCAATCGGCGCTGCTACACCACCGGCCAACAACAGGCCCTGCCGTACGCCCACGTCCTTGTAGCGCCCGACCCAGTCTGCAAGCGTGGCCTTATCCTTGATGATCCGTGCCGGGAAATGCGGCATGGCGGTAAAGCCTTCGTCGGCAAGCCGCTTTGCCGTGGCGACCATGTCTTCAATCGGCGTACCGTCGATATGGGCAATGTAGACGCGGGTATGCGCGGGCAAAAGGGTGCGGAAATCTTCGACCTTTTCCGCCGTGCGCGGCATCACCTCGACCGAATAGCCTTGCAAAAACGCCTCGACCTGATTGGTGGGCGTGGCGGCAGGGGCTTCTTTCTTGCCGCGAAAGTTGAACAAGGCCATCAGTGTCTCCCTCAGGTGCATGGCGTCAGGTGCGGGGCTCGGCCCAGCCGTCGGTTGCGATCAGCGCCTTGATGCGCGCGGTGTCAAACTCGGCCTCCAGACGCGCGGCTTCGGCGCGGGCAACATCTTCCTGTTCCCCCTCCACCTCATACGGCGCAGCCTTTCGCCACTCGGCAAGATAAGCATCGGCATCCTTGGCGCCAACTTTCATGGCGCAACGATCGATGGCTTGTTCGAACCGTTCGGACAGTTGCACCTTGGCCCCGCGCCGCCCTTTGCCCACGATGACCTGGGCCGGAATGTCGCGCCAATAGACCACGGTAACATCAACCATTCGTCCGATTCCTCTTTGCCGTTCTGACCCCGTTCTAATCGCCCGATTGCGACAAGAGGGTGCGTTTTCGACATGGCAGGTCGTAAACCCGACCCCTGCCACGATGGTGGCGAAACTATCGCATTGTGGCCACGCTGGCGACGGGGGCAGATCGGAAAATTTCTCATGCAGATCATGTGGCCAGACGATTGGCGGGGCGCGCGGTTCCGATAGATGCTTGCACCGAGGGGGGAAGCGGACTACTTTTGCTGTCAACCACATATGGAGGGCGGCTATGACGCCCGAGCGTCCCCGAGGGGGGGACGCGTCGCATGCATCGGTCGAGCCGGAAACAGGCTCCCGTGTTGACGAGTCGTCACCCCCTCCAAAGCCGGGGCAGGGCACGCTATATGCGGCTCTGGACCTTGGCACGAACAGTTGCCGGATGCTGATTGCCCAACCGAAGGGCAGTCAGTTCACGGTAGTGGACAGTTTTTCCAAGACTGTCCAGCTTGGCGTGGGGCTGGAAGCCTCGGGCCGGCTGTCGCGTGCGTCGATGGGGCGTACGGTGCAGGCGCTGCGCATCTGTCAGAAAAAGATCGAACGGCACGGCGTGCGGCGCATGCGGCTGGTGGCGACCGAAGCCTGCCGCCGCGCCCGCAACGCGCGGGATTTCATCCGTCAGGTGCGGCGCGAAACCGGGCTTCAGCTTGAAATCATCTCACCCGAGGAAGAAGCGCGCCTTGCTGTGATTTCCTGCGCGCCGCTGGTGAACACCCGCACCGAACAGTTGCTGGTGGTAGATATCGGCGGCGGATCAACCGAACTGGTGTGGATCGACTTGTCGGGTGTGGTGCCGGAAAACCGGCCCCGCGCGATCATGGGCCTTCATGCCGGGTTCGATGCGCAGCCCGAAGGTGGCGCGCGGGTGGTGGACTGGATTTCGGTGCCGCTGGGGGTTGCCACCTTGCGTGACCAGTTCGGCGATGTGGATGATGATGCCGCCCGCTTCGCGCTGATGAGTTGGTTTTTCGAAGAACAGCTTGCGAGCTTTTCCCCCTACAACGCGCAGCAACGCCGCGAGGGGTTTCAGATCATCGGCACCTCGGGCACGGTTACCACGGTTGCGGCCAGCTATCTTGGCCTGCGGCGCTATGACCGCACCAAGGTGGACGGGTTGCAGATGACCAGCGACCAGATCGACTTTGTGATCCGCGACTATCTGGCCTTGGGGCCAGAGGGGCGGCGCACGGACCCGCGCATCGGACGCGACAGGCATGCCCTGATCATGTCGGGTGCGGCCATTCTTCAGGCCCTGATGCGGATCTGGCCAACGGACCGCCTGTCCGTGGCCGACCGGGGCCTGCGCGAGGGGCTGCTGTATGCCCAGATGACCGCCGATGGCGTGTTGACCGAAGGACCATTTGCATGACCGAAAAGAACACCTCTGGCCGGGGGCAGCGCGAACTGCGCGTTCGGGTCAAGACCGCCAAGGGACGAAAGCTGTCGTCCACCTTGTGGCTGGAACGGCAGTTGAACGACCCTTACGTAATCCGGGCCAAGAAGGAAGGCTATCGCGGGCGTGCGGCCTACAAGATCCTTGAACTCGATGATCGCTACGGGTTTCTGAAACCGGGCGCGCGGGTGGTTGATCTTGGCTGTGCCCCCGGCGGGTGGTGTCAGGTGGCGGTCGAGCGGGTGAATGCCTTGGCGCAGAACCCGAAAAAGCCGGTGGGCACCGTCCTGGGGATTGACCTGCAAGAGGTGGAGGCAATTTCCGGCGCCGAACTGCACCAGCTTGATTTCCTGACCGATGAGGCGGACGGGTTGGTCAAAGGCTGGTTGGGCGGGCGTGCGGATGTGGTGATGTCAGACATGGCGGCAGCGGCATCGGGGCACAAGGCGACCGACCATTTGCGCATTGTGGCCCTGGTCGAGGCGGCCTTGGCCTTTGCCTTTGACGTGCTGGAAGATGACGGCACGTTTGTGGCAAAGGTTCTGGCCGGTGGGGCGGAAAGCCAGATGCAAACCATGCTGAAGAAAAACTTCCGCAAGGTGGCCAATGTGAAACCCCCGGCGAGTCGCTCTGACAGTTCGGAAAAGTTTGTGGTGGCGATGGGATTCCGGGGCCGCCAAGCCGAAGGTGACGACGCGGACGATGCGGAAGACATGGATTAATGCACTGCTATTGGTGCAGGGTCGGCAACAACCAAACGTCAGTACTTTCAGACAAAAGGCGCCCCGAAGGGCGCCTTTATCGTGAAAATCCGAAGGATCGTGGCGTCAGCCGCCCCAGCTGCGGACAGGGCCGCAATCCATGTGGACAAAGTTTGACCGCGAATAGCGGCCAACGCCGCCCGACGCGCAGGCTGCCGCCGCCTTGGCCATCTGGCCCACCGACCGCGACTTCAGCCGCAGGTCTGCCGCCTGACCCTTCATGTGAAGCGAGTTCTTGGCAACGCCGCGCGACTTTGACCGCAGCATCGCATTGGTGCCAGGGCTGCGATAGCCAGACAGCAGCATATAGGGTTCAGACACATCCATCAGGCGATGCGCCGCCGCCATGATGTCCACCGTGCGCGCATCCATCTTGACCGTCTCATCAGACCGCCAGTCGCGCATGAAGTGGTTGATTTCCTTCAATACTTCGGGAATGTACTCGCCTTCGATCCAATAGATGGTGTCGATGCTTTCCCCGGTGCGGCCCGAATACATCCGGACCCTGCGAATATCGCCAGCACCCTTCAGCAACCCGAACGCGTTCGAGTAGGTGGGGGCTGCCACAACCAGCGTTGCTGCAAACGCACCGAGCAGGCCCCGCCGCGTGATCCCCAACGTATTATTGTCTGCCATTCTGAACGCCTGTCCCGTCGTATCTTTTCCGCCTGTGTCGGCAGTTCGGCCACACTCATCCCCAAGTGTGCAAACCTTATGCCATAGCTCGATTCGCAACCCAAGCGCAGATTCCACGCCCGTGGCCCTTTTAGGCGAGATAGGCAAAAAACTGCTGAAAGTGACCAGAAGAATACGCTGCATTTTTCCGATAAGATCGTTGCCGAAATGCATCTTATCAGGCTTTCGCAGCGCACAGGCCCTGTTGATCGCGATGGACACTTGCGCTGCTTTCTAGGAAAGTTTCTGGCATTGCATAAGATTGCCGATTTCGGGGGTGTGATGACGCGTTGCAAGCAAGGTCGCCGGTTTGGGGGGCTTTTGGCCTCGGTCGCCATTTTCGCTGTGTCACTTGGCAGCCCGGGGGTGGCGCAGGAGTTGCCGAGCCCGTTCGTGCAGGTGGTGGCTGCCGAAGCCTCGGCCGATGAGGCAATCGCAGCCTTCTACCGCAGCCGCAACTATGCCCCGATCTGGACCGGCGAGGCCGATGCCGAACGACGCGCGGCCTTGCTTTCGGCACTGTCGCGCGCGTCCGATCACGCGTTGCCGGTGCGGCGCTATGATGCGGCGCAGTTGGCGGCGCAATTGACTGTAGCCCAGACCGAAGGCGATCGGGCGCGCGTCGAGGTTGCCATGACCCGTGCCTATCTTGCCTATGCCAATGACCTCGGCTCGGGCATCCTTGACCCCAAGTCGATTGACAGTGGCATCGTGCGCGAGATCACGCGGACCGATCCGGTGGTCTTGCTGACAGCGGTGGCCGGGGCGGACCCGGCCCGTGTGCTGCGCGACATTGCCCCCAAAGCCCCGCAATATGCCCAGCTGATGCGGGCCAAGATCGGGCTGGATGCGACGATTGCCGCCGGCGGCTGGGGGCCAACGGTCCCGGCGAAGGCCCTGGTGCCGGGCGATACCGGCGCAGATGTCGTTGCGCTTCGCAACCGCTTGATCGCGATGGGCTATATGGCACGCTCGGCCACCAGCCTTTATGACCGCGCCATGCAGTCTGCCGTGCAGCGGTTTCAGGTGGATCATGGTCTGATCGCCGATGGCAGCGCCTATGACGGCACGATTGATGCGCTGAACGTGGCGCCGGAACAGCGGCTGAAAACGGTTGTGGTGGCGATGGAGCGGATGCGCTGGATGGGTGATGCGCCCTTGGGTGACCGTCACATCTGGGTCAACCAGCCGGATTTCACGGCCAAGATCATTGATCATGGCAAGGTCACCTTTGAAACACGCGCCGTGATCGGCAAAGATGTGGCCGACCAGCACACGCCCGAGTTCTCGGATGTAATGGAGCATATGGTCATCAACCCGTCATGGGGGGTGCCGCGGTCGATCATCGTGAAGGAATACCTGCCGCTGTTGCAGCGCAATCCGAATGCGGTCGGGCATCTGCAGGTGATTGATGGCAACGGCCGGGTTGTGCCGCGCGGTGCGGTGAACTTTGCGGCCTATTCGGCGCGGACCTTTCCTTTTGGCTTGCGCCAACCGCCGTCAGACGGCAATGCCCTGGGGAAGGTGAAGTTCATGTTCCCCAATCAATACAACATCTATCTTCATGATACGCCTGCGAAAAACCTGTTCAGCCATGAAGTGCGCGCCTATAGCCACGGCTGCATTCGTCTGGCGGACCCGTTCGATTTTGCCTATGCGCTGCTGGCCTTGCAATCCGATGACCCGAAGGCCGAGTTTGAATCGCACCTGCAGACCGGCCGCGAAAGCGTGGTGAAACTGGAACAGCCGCTGCCGGTTCATCTGGTCTATTTCACCGCCTATCCGGGGGCAAAAGGGCAGATGACCTATCGCAACGACATCTATGGCCGCGATGCGCTGTTGTTTCAGGCGCTTGAGGCAGCCGGGGTGGCCCTGAACAGCGTTCGCGGCTAAAGCTATCGGCGGACCGTCGTGTCCGCCCCTGCGCCCAAGGACGTTGTCATGCCGCATACCATTGCCGAAATTGCTCAGGCCCTTGGGGCGGATTGCGCGGGCGACGTTGCCATTCTTGTGGCGCGCGCGGCAGAACCCGAGCAGGCGGGGCCTGATGACCTTGCCTTGGCCATGAGCCCCAAGTTTGCCGACGGATTGGCCGCAGGGCAGGCCCGTGCGGCCATGGTCTGGCCCGGCGCCGACTGGCAGTCCTTGGGCCTGAAGGCAGCGATCTTTGCACCGCGCGGGCGGTTGGCCATGGCAGGCCTGACCGCGATGCTGGACCCCGGACCCGGCATTGCGCCGGGCATCCATCCGCTTTGTGTGATCGACCCCACCGCTCAGATCGCCCTTGGCGCGGCCATCGGCCCCTTTGTCACCATCGGTGCGGGCGTGGTGATCGGCGCGAATGCCCGCATCGCCAGCCATGTCTCGATCGGGGATGGCGCACGCATCGGGCCAGATGCCCTGATCCTGCACGGGGCACGCATCGGCGCGCGCGTGACCATCGGCGCGCGATTTATCTGCCAGCCCGGTGCCGTGATCGGCTCTGACGGGTTTTCCTTTGTCACCCCCGAAAAATCCGGGGTTGAGGAAATTCGCGAAACCCTTGGAAAACGCGAGGATATTCGCGCGCAAAGCTGGACACGCATTCATTCTGTCGGCGCTGTGACCATTGGCGATGACGTGGAAATTGGCGCGAATGCCTGTATCGACCGTGGCACGATCCGCGATACGACCATTGGCGCGGGCACCAAGCTTGATAACCTTGTGCATGTGGGCCACAACGTGCAGATCGGCCGCGATTGTCTGTTGTGCGGGCAGGTGGGCATCGCCGGGTCGGCGCGGATTGGCGACCGGGTGGTCATGGCCGGGCAATGTGGCGTCAATGACAATATCTTTGTCGGCGATGACGTGATCTGCGGCGGCGCGACCAAGATTTTCACCAATGCCCCGGCCGGGCGCGTGCTTTTGGGTTATCCTGCCGTGAAAATGGAAACCCATATCGAGATGCAAAAGGCCCTGCGCCGCCTGCCGCGCCTTGCGGCAAAGGTTGCAGAAATCGAGAAAGTCATTCAAAAGTCATGAAAGCTCACTACATCCTTCGCAAAACAGAAGGGCCTTTCGCATGAGCAGCATCGCTGACACGATTATCGCCATCATCGCTGAAAACGCGATGCTTGATCCGGCCGAAGTTACCGCCGACATGACCTTTCAGGACCTTGGCATCGACAGCCTTGGTCTGGTCGAGGCGATCTTTGCCATTGAAGAAGCCTTCAACATCTCGATCCCCTTCAACGCCAACGAACCGGGCAAATCCGATTTCGATCTGTCCTCGGTCGGGGCGGTGATTGCGGCTGTCGAAGGACTGATCCGGCAGCAGGCTGCCTGAGCACGGATGGGGCGGGTCGTTATCACCGGGACGGGCACGGTCAACGCACTTGCCAATGATGTTGCGGGCACCTTTGCAGCTTTCTGCGCCGGAACCTGTGGCATCGGCCCGCTGGATATCCGTGATGCGGATCGCCTTTCCATCCAAATCGGCGCACAGGTGCGTGGCTGGGATTGCGAAGCGCGGTTTGACCGGGCGCAACTGTCGTTGTTTGACCGGGTCACCCAGTTTGCCGTTGTGGCGGCTCAGCAGGCCATGGAGCAATCCGGCCTTGATCTGACCCTGCCGGAAACCGCGCGGGCCGGGGTCATCCTTGGCAACGCCGGCGGCGGCATGACCACGACCGATGACAATTTCCGCACCGTCTATGAAGAGGGCAAGAACCGTGTGCATCCCTTTGTGGTGCCGCGCCTGATGAATTCGGCCGCCGCCAGCCACATCAGCATGATCCACGGGCTGCGCGGGCCGACCTTTACGGTATCCACCGCCTGTGCCAGCGCCAACCATGCCATGGGGTTGGCGTTCCAACTGGTGAAAAGCGGGGCAGCCCCCTTTGTCCTGACCGGCGGGGCCGAGGCGATGCTGACCTTTGGCGGCATCAAGGCGTGGGAAGGCCTGCGTGTGATGGCGCGCGATGCATGTCGTCCGTTTTCGCGCGACCGCTCGGGCATGGTGCAGGGCGAAGGGGCGGCGGTCTTTGTGTTCGAGGATCGTGATCACGCCCTTGCCCGTGGGGGCACAATTCTGGCCGAGGTGACCGGCTTTGCCATGACCGCCGATGCCTCTGACATCGTCATGCCATCGATCGATGGTGCGGTGCGGGCCATTCGTGGTGCGTTGGATGATGCCGGCCTGGCCGGGCCCGAGGTGGGCTATATCAACGCCCATGGCACCGGCACCGCGGCGAATGACCGCACCGAATGCGCCGCCATCCGGCAGGTGTTTGGCGCACACAGCGGCAAGCTGCTTGTATCCTCGACGAAATCCATGCACGGGCACGTCATCGGCGGCACCGGTGCTATCGAATTGTTGGCCTGTCTCATGGCCTTGCAAGACGGTGTTATCGCGCCGACGGTGGGGCATCAGGAAGATGACCCAGAGTGCGACCTTGATGTCGTGCCCAATGTCGCGCGCCGCGCGCAGGTCGAGGTGGCCGTGTCAAACGCCTTTGCCTTTGGCGGTTTGAACGCCGTGCTGGTTCTGCGGCGGGCCGATTGACCTGCACCCATGGCGCAATGCCAAACAAAAGGCCGCACCCTTTGGCGCGGCCTCATCTTCCACCGATTGGCAGATGCCTCAGGGGTTGGTTTTCGACACAGCCTCAAACCCGGCCGTAAAGCCCTTGAGCGACAGATCGACGACGACCTTCTGATCCGGCGCCACGACCGGAACGATGGTGACCGTGGCCTTGGCGCCCTTGCGGAACTGGTCCACCTCGCCCCCCGTAAAGCCCACCCGCGCGACACAGCCGATGGTCGAGCAAAAGGTGAAGGGATAGATCTTGGGCTTGCTGCCATCCACGGCCAGAAGCAGGTTTTCGGTCAGCAGCGTTTCCAGCGGCACGATGATCGTCGCACCCGCTGCCGCCTCGCCACCCGCAGGCAGGTTGAACATGCTGAATTCCGCCACGGCATTGCCCTGCGCATCTTTCAGCAGTTGATACAGCTGGCACGGGTCAGACCCGTCTTCGGTTTTGACACAACGCTGTTCCCAGGCGTCGAAACTGGCCTGAACATAAGATGACCCGATGCCATCGGCAGCGGGGGCGCCTGTCGCATCCACCTCGGTGCCCATCGAAAGGTCAGACGGTGTTGCGGTATCCGCCGGCACTTCGGTGACGGGGGCTTCGGCGGCGGGTGCGGTCGTTTCCTGGGCAAAGCCAGCAACGCCAAAGCCCATGATCAGGGCCAAGGCCAGCGGAAGGGATTTGGGTACTGTCAGGTTCGCTACAAAGGTCATGTCTGGTCCATTTGTCTATCTTGGGGCAACGGGTCGGCAGCAATCGCACCCCTGTCACGCGGCCCGTCTAGCACGGGCATCGGGCGCTGTCAGGTGGGTTTTGCCAGACCGCTTTGGAACGGGCGGTTTTTGCCGGCGAGGCGCATCACAGACCATATATGGCAATGCGCCGCACATGAAAAAGGGCCGGCAAACCGGCCCTTCAACAATTCTTTTTTTGCTCCCTGTCGGACTGGCCGACTTCATGGCGCAGACGCTACGGCGGTTTCATAAATGCGTCAACTGGGAAATTGACAACATATGAAGATGTGAAAGGTCGGGAAAAAACGCGCATTTTCAACGCGGCATGTCGTTTGCGGGGGCATTGTGTCCATGCGCGGGGGGCAGACCCATCCGCCCGACATCAAGGCTGGCGCAGATGGGTGAACATAGTATGTTTGGCGCGCAAAGGGCAGATGGGTCGCCCGAACGGGTACGGTAAAGGGGATAGGGTGTGACGGACGAACCGAGCATTTTTGTCGGCGGCGGGGGTGAGGGTTACGGCCTGCCGCAACAGTTGTTGCTGAAGTATGGCAATCGCCACGGGCTGATCGCCGGGGCCACCGGCACGGGTAAGACGGTGACGCTACAGGTGCTGGCCGAAGGGTTCTCGGCGGCGGGCGTGCCGGTCTTCCTGTCGGACATCAAGGGCGATCTGTCGGGCATCGGCGCCTCAGGCTCGGCCAGTGCCAAGCTGCACGAACCCTTCATGAAGCGCGCGGCCACCATCGGGCTTGATATGCAGTATCGCGCCTTTCCGGTCACCTATTGGGATCTGTTCGGCCAGCAGGGCCACCCGATCCGCGCCACGGTGGCCGAAATGGGGCCCTTGCTGCTGAGCCGTCTGCTAGAACTGACCGAACCGCAAGAAGGCGTACTGAACGTGGCCTTCCGGTTGGCTGACGAAGAAGAACTGCCACTTCTGGATCTGAAGGACCTGCAGGCGCTGCTGGTCTATGTGGGCGAGAATGCCGAAGCGATCTCGACCCGCTATGGTCTGGTGGCCACGGCGTCGATCGGGGCGATCCAGCGCCGCCTTCTGGTGCTGGAGAACGAAGGCGGCGGCCAGTTGTTTGGCGAGCCTGCGCTGGATCTGGACGACCTGATGCTGACCGATGCCGCCGGACTGGGCCGCATCAATATTCTGGCCGCCGACAAGCTGATGAACAGCCCGCGCCTCTATGCAACCTTCCTGTTGTGGATGCTGTCCGAGTTGTTCGAGACGCTGCCCGAGGTGGGCGATCCGGACAAACCAAAGCTCGTGTTCTTTTTCGACGAGGCGCATCTTTTGTTCAATGATGCGCCCAAAGCCTTGGTGCAAAAGGTAGAACAGGTGGCGCGCCTGATCCGGTCAAAGGGGGTTGGTATCTATTTCATCACCCAGAACCCTGCCGATGTACCCGAAAACATTCTGGGCCAGTTGGGCAACCGCGTGCAGCATGCCCTGCGCGCCTTTACCGCCAAGGATCAGAAAGACCTGAAAATGGCGTCGGAAACCTATCGCGCGAACCCGCGGTTCAAGACCGAAGATGCCATCCGCGATGTGGGCACGGGCGAGGCTGTGACGTCATTCCTGGAACTGAAAGGCATTCCCGGCATTGTGGAGCGGACGCTGATCCGACCGCCGTTCAGCCAGCTTGGCCCCATTGACCCGGCCTTGCGCGCGCAACTGATGGTGCAATCACCGCTCAAGGGCAAATACGACACCACCATAGACCGCGACAGCGCCTATGAGCGGTTGCGCGCCCGCGAAAAGGCTGCAGCCGATGCAGCGGCGCAGGCCGATGCGCCAACGGCCCCCACACGTGGAGATACCAGCCTGCGGATCGACCCTGACGAATTCAGCCGGGCGCGCCGCTATGATGGCGGGCCAGCACGCGAAACTGTGGCGGTTCGAAAGCCATCCAGCCGCAGCGATTCCATCGGCGAGACCTTTGCCAAAAGCTTTGCGCGCCAGTTGGGCACCAAATCCGGGCAGGCCATCGTGCGCGGCGTCTTGGGGTCGCTGTTCAAAAAGCGTTGAACCGTGGTGGGCGGCGCGCTCCGCCGCCCGCCTTACAGCGGCCGCATCCGCAGTTTCGCGATGCGGTTTTCCCGCCGCAACGTCACCTCGAACCGGAACCCGTGAAAGCTGAACACCTGTCCTTCGGTTGGAATGGTCTGGGCCTCATGGATCACCAGCCCCGCAATCGTGTTCGCCTCGTCATCGGGCAGGTTCCATTCCATGGCTCGGTTCAGGTCGCGGATCGTCATTGCGCCTTCCACCAGATAGTCGCCGTTCTCGGCCCGCTTCAGCGCACTGTCCTTGTGCACCACATCGAATTCATCGGTGATGTCGCCGACGATTTCTTCCAGAATATCCTCAAGCGTGATGAGCCCTTGCAACGAGCCATATTCATCAACAACTAGGGCGAAGTGCGTGCGCCGCTTGAGAAATTCGCGCATCTGTTCATCAAGTGCGGTCGTTTCGGGAATGAAATAGGGCTTCATCGCCACCTTGACGATATCCAGCCCCTCGACCGTGCCACCTTCGCCATTCATCAGCCGATCCACCTCGCGCAGCAGATCCTTGGCATGCAGGACACCCAGAATGTTTTCCTCATCGCCACGATAGAGCGGCAGTCGCGTGTGGGCCGAGGCGAGCACCCGGCTGATCAACTCTCCGGGCGGCAGGTCTGCATCGATCATCTCGATGTTGTGACGGCGGCGCATGATTTCATCGACCGTGCGGGTGTTCAGGTCCAGCGCGCCCAACAGGCGGTCACGATCCTCTTTCTCGACCGCGCCTTCAAAATGGCCAAGCGCGATTGCGCCTGCAATTTCATCGCGCAAGGCGAGGAACTTCGAGTCAGGGTCTGCCCTGACGCCAAAGCCGCGCAGGATCAGCCGCACCAAGGCGCGCACCACGCGGACAATCGGCGAAAACACCGGGATCAGGACCCGCACCACCGGGGCCACCCGCAAGGCCACGGATTCGGGAAAGGTGATGGCAAGGGTCTTGGGCAGAACCTCGCCAAAGATCAGCACAAGCGCGGTCATTCCAAGGGTCGCCACCACGACGCCATTGTCGCCGAACACACGGATCAACAGCGCCGTCGCAAGCGAGGCCGCCAGAATATTGACGACGTTGTTGCCCAACAAAAGCGCGCCGATCATGCGCTCGCTATCCTCGGTCACCGACATGGCGGTCTGCGCACCGGATGATCCTTTGTCGGCCAGTGACTTGAGTTTGCCGCGTGACGCCGCCGTCAGCGCGGTTTCCGACCCCGAGAAAAAGGCCGACAGCACGAGAAGCGCCAGAATGGCGGCAATCGTCAGCCAGAATGTGGAATCAAGGGCGATCGCGTCCATCAGGGTCAGGTCCGTTTGTGGTGGCAGGGTAGGCCCGGCATGGCAGGCGCCGGGTCAGCGTTTCGCAGGCTTGCGCGCCAAGGGATGATGGTCAAGCACCAGTGTTTTCAGATGCTCGTCCAGAACATGCGTGTAAATCTCGGTCGTGGCGACATCGGCATGGCCCAGCAGGGTCTGAATCACCCGCAGATCGGCACCGCCGGCCAACAAATGCGTGGCAAAGGCATGGCGCAACGCATGCGGACTGACACGTCCGGGCGAAAGTCCGGCCAGAACGGCCATGTCCTTGAGCATCAGGTGCACGTGCTGCCGCGTCAGGTGGCCTTCGGCGCCGGTGCCGGGGAACAGGTGGCGCGACGGCGCATGCCCTGCCTTGCGCGCCGCGTCATCAGCAGCGTCGCGATGCGCGAGCCAAGCGGTCACAGCGGCCCGCGCGGGGCCAGACAGCGGCACCATGCGTTCCTTGTTGCCCTTGCCGCGCACCAGAATCATACGCGGGTCGCCGCGCACCGCAGCCACGGGCAAGCCAACCAGTTCGCTGACCCGCAGGCCGGTGGCATAGACCAGTTCGAGCAGCGCCAGATTGCGGGCGCGGTCTGCCTCGGTCCGGCCAAAACCTTGCGCCACGTCCAGCAGGCGCGCGACCTCATCCTTGTGCAGCGCGTCGGGCAGGCGTTGCATCGCACCCGGCCCCTTGATCCGGATGGCCGGATTGTCCTCGCGCCAGCCTTCTTCGTGGGCAAAGCGATACAACTGGCGGATGGACGACAGCCGCCGCGCCCGCGTGGCCTTGCTCAGCCCCGAGGCATCGCAAGACACCAGATAGGCTTCGACATCGTCGCGCGTGGCTTGGCTGAAATGCGCGCCGCGATGATCCAGCCAATCGGCGAAGTCCTTCAGGTCGCGGCCATAAGCCAGTCGGGTATTCTGTGCCGCATCCAGTTCGGCGGCCTGTGCTTCGAGAAAGGTCGAAATCCACTGCACCATTGCGGCAGGCGCTGTCATCCGCGCCGCTCCAGCAGCATCAACTCCAATGCGGTGCGGCGGGCCGCATCCTCCAACCCGACCGCCCGCAGAAAGGCCAGCCCGTCGGTCACGCCGGACAATTCGCCCTGCACGCCACGGCTGATCTTGTCGACGGCCAGCAGGATCGCCTCACCCAGACGGCCCTGCGCCATCAGGGGTTCAAATTCGCCGCGCGTGCCGGGCGTGACAAAGGCGGGCGCAATTGCACGGCCCAGCGAATCCGGTGGGGTGGTTCCGGTGACATTGCCCTTGGCAAGACCCACCAGAAAGGCTTCGCGCGGGGTCGTGGGAACGTGCTTTTGCGCTGTCGCCTCATACTGTGGGGACAACAGGCCCACCTCAAAGGCGATACGCGCGGCATCCCCCGTCAACGTCACGCGACCAAGTTCGGTTGCGAACAGCAGCGCAAAGGGCACCTCAAGCTCGGCCTGTGTCATCTGGGCCCAGACGGCGGGCAGGGTCTGGCCCAAAAGCTCGACATCCGCCTTTTGCAAGGCCGACTCAAAGCGCTGAAAAGTATCGACCCGGTCCCAGACGCCACCCGATGCCGCCGGCAGCCGTTCGGTATAAAGCCCCAGCAGCACATTCGGCCCGATGGCACCCACCCGCGCCAACCGTTCGGCAGCCTCGATCTGGCCTTTCCAGCCAGCCGTTTCGCGCAGTTCGGCATGGGCAAAGGCCAGCGGCAGGGATGCCGTGGATTGCGGCTCTCCGATCGCTTCGAACATACGCCATGACAGCGGCGTCATGCGCTGCGGAACGGGCGGAAGGCCATCGCCTTCATAAAGATCGGGATCAAGGAACCGCGACAGCAGGGCGTTTTCCTCATCCGTCACATAGCCAAGCGCCTGCGCCGTGCGCAAGGTCAGCGCGGCCGCGTTCCAATCGCCTGACCGGGCAAGGCAAAAGATCCGCGCGGGAAAGGTGGGGGCCAGATCGGGCGAGGCGCGCATCATCTCGCACCCGCGGTCTTCGTTGCCCGTCAGCAGGGCCACGTCAAAAGCCCGGCGAAAGGCCTCTGCATCGGGTTGACCCGCCGCATCCAGCAACTCTGCCGCTTGATCCAGCGCGCCTATGTCCAGCAACTTGTCCACCCGCGCCAACAACAGCTTGCCCACCCCTTCGGAATCGGCCGGAGGGGCGGCTTCGGCCAACAAGAGGGTCATCAGCAGCCCTTGCAAGGCGGGCAGGGGTTCTGGTGTCTTGGCCTGAATCTGCGCAATGATCTCGCCCTCAAGCCCGAGGCCCCAAAGCGTGCGCGGCAGGCCGGTGACCGAAGGCGACAACAGGCCCGCAGCATCGGCTGAAGGCGCGTCCAGAACGCTGACGGCCACATCTTCGGGCAGGGCGCCACCTTCGGTGACCGGGGTTTCGGGTTTGCTGGGGGCAGTGGCGGCCTTGCCGACGGCGGCCCCGGCCGGAGTGGTTACCGATTGCGACAGCCAGTCAATCGCGGAAAGCGGGTCATCCTGCGCCAGTCCCGCTGCCGGCGCGCCGCACAAGGTGACACAGACACAAAGCTGTCGAAGGTCAATCCGCATTCAATGTCACCGGAACCGTGACCTGTTCCTGTTTGGGCGAAAGATCGGCCAGATAGGCATACCCGGTCAAGCCTGCAAAGCCGAGGATAACCAACACGACCACCAGTTTGAAGATCCGCCCAATCACAGCCCGTTGCCCCTTTTTGCCCGACGTCCTGCCCCCTGGCACAGGCCCGGGGACGGTCTTTGTTATCGCCATTGGCTACGCCTCTGGCAGCTTTTGGCCGGAATATATATGGCAATCGCGGCGAGTTCACGCCATGACAGGAAAAAAGCGCGTGGTGCGGGCGAAAGAATGCCACAGCGCACCGCCACAGACAAAGGAGGCACCATGCCACGGCTGAAAAAGACGGTCGCCATGGTGGGAATGATGGGTGCGGGCAAGACCGCCGTTGGCACAGCCGTTGCGCGGCAACTGGGCGTGCCCTTTCTTGATTCGGACGACGAGATCGTGCGCGCTGCCAACCGCAGCATTGCCGAGATTTTCGACCGTGATGGCGAACCGTTTTTTCGCGCCCGCGAGACCGAAGTGCTGGGCCGGCTGTTGCGCGGCGAGCCGTGCATTCTGTCCACCGGGGGCGGGGCGTTTCTGTCCGAGGTGAACCGGCAGATGATCGCAGAAAATGGCGTTGCCGTGTGGTTGCGGGCCGACCTGAACCTGTTGTGGCAACGTGTGCGCCACAAGACCACGCGCCCCTTGTTGCGCACCGCCAACCCGCGCGAGACGTTGCGCGCGCTGTATGAATCGCGGGTGCCGTTTTACAGCCTTGCCGATGTGGTGGTGGACGCCATTCCTGACCTTTCGGTCGAGGGCATGGCGGAACGCGTCGTGGCAGCCCTTGCTGCACGGCCCGACGTTCTTGAAGGAGATGAGGCATGACCACCGATGTTGTTCCGGTCGACCTTGGCACACGGTCCTATGAGGTGCGGATCGGTCCGGGCCTGATCGACCGGGCCGGGGTCGAAGTGATGCCCTTGTTGCGGAGAAAGAAGGTGGCCGTCGTCACCGATGACACCGTGGCACCGCTGCACCTTGATCGCCTGCTGGCCGCCTTTGCAGCCTCTGGCATTGCGGCCACAGCACTGACCCTGCCATCAGGCGAGGCGACAAAGGGCTGGGCGCAACTGGCCCGCGCCACCGAATGGCTGCTGGAGCAAAAGATCGAGCGGCGCGATATCGTTATCGCCCTTGGCGGTGGTGTGATCGGCGATCTGATTGGCTTTGCCTCGGCTATCCTGCGGCGTGGCGTGCGCTTTGTGCAGATTCCCACCACGCTTTTGGCGCAGGTCGATTCGTCAGTAGGCGGCAAGACCGGGATAAACACGCCGCAGGGCAAGAACCTTGTCGGCGCCTTCCATCAGCCGTCGCTGGTGCTTGCCGATATTGGTGTGCTGGAAACGCTGGCACCGCGCGATTTCCGCGCGGGCTATGGCGAGGTCGTCAAGTACGGCCTGTTGGGCGACGCTGCGTTCTATGACTGGCTTGAAGCCAACGCCGCCGACATGCACCACGACGCGACCAAGCGGCAATATGCCGTGCGCCGGTCGGTCGAGATGAAGGCCGGCATCGTATCGCGCGATGAAACCGAAGAAGGGGAACGCGCGCTTCTGAATCTGGGCCACACCTTTTGTCACGCGCTGGAAAAGGCCACGGGCTATTCCGACCGGCTGCTGCATGGCGAAGGGGTCGCCATCGGCTGCGCCCTTGCGTTTGAGCTGTCGCAGCGCCTTGGGCTGTGCAGTCAGGAAGCCCCAAGCCGCGTGCGTGCACATCTGCGGGCCATGGGCCTGAAGGTGGATCTTGCTGATATTGCGGGCGATCTGCCCTCGGCCAGCGACCTTGTTGCCCTGATGGGGCAAGACAAGAAGGTGGTGGATGGCCAGTTGCGGTTCATTCTGGTGCGCGGCGTGGGCGAAGCCTTTGTGGCCGACAACGTGCCACCGGCACTGGTGGAAACCGTCTTGTCAGAAGCCCTTGCCGCGCGCCGCTGATCTGTGATCCGCAGCCTGAAAAACAAAAGACCCGCCAGAAGCGGGTCTTTTCCAGTTGGCTTTCCCGAAGGAAAACTTGGCTGGGGCGCTAGGATTCGAACCTAGGTATGGCGGTACCAAAAACCGCTGCCTTACCACTTGGCGACGCCCCAACCGTGCGGCGGTGTTTAGCCAAGGCCGTTTGCAGGTGCAAGGGGCCTTGGGTCGGGCCATGCGAAAAAAATGTCATGATTGCTGCCACCTGTCCGGAAGGGTAAGCAAAGCCGCATGGAAAATGTTGATGTCATCGTTCTGGGGGCGGGTGCAGCAGGTCTGTTTGCCGCGATCGAGGCGGCACGCCGCGGGCGCCGGGTGCTGGTGATCGATCATGCCAAAGCCCCCGGTGAAAAGATCCGGATCTCGGGCGGCGGGCGGTGCAATTTCACCAACCTTGGCATCGCGCCCGACCGCTTTTTGTCGCAGAATCCGCGCTTTGCGCTGTCGGCGCTCAAGCGCTACACGCAATGGGATTTCATCGCCCGTATGGATGCGGCAGGCATCGCGTGGCACGAAAAGACTCTCGGCCAGTTGTTCTGCGATGGTCCGGCGACACAGGTCGTCGATATGCTTGTGCGCGATTTATCCAAAGCGGGCGGGGTGTTGTGGCTGGGTGTTGAAGTGGGCGATCTGCGGCAGTTGCCCGGCACGGGCCTGCCCCGGTTCGAGGTGGCAACGGCGCGCGGTCCGGTGCGCGGGCAATCGGTCATCGTAGCAACAGGCGGCAAATCCATTCCCAAAATGGGGGCTACCGGGTTTGGCTACAAACTGGCGGAACAGTTTGGCCTGCCGCTGGTGGAAACCCGGCCCGCGCTGGTACCGCTTACTTTTGCCGAACAGGAACTGGTATGGATGCAGCCCTTGGCGGGGCTGGCGCTGGACGGGCGTGTGCGCCACGGCAAGACCGCCTTTGCCGAAGCCATGCTGTTTACCCATCGTGGCCTGTCTGGCCCTGCGATCCTGCAAATCTCCAGCTATTGGCGCGAGGGCGAGGCGATCACCCTTGACCTGAGCCTTGGGCGCGACGGGGCGGCGATCTTGCGCGCAGCCCGCGCCGCCACGCCAAAGGCCGCTTTGCGGACGGCACTGGCCGCATTGGTGCCCGAACGTCTGGCCCGCCATCTGGAGGCCGTCCTTGGGGCCACAGGTCCGCTGGGCGGGATGCCGAATGCCTTGCTGGACAAGGCGGCGGCGATGATTTCGGCATGGTGGCTGATGCCGGTCGGGTCCGAAGGCTATCGCACGGCCGAAGTCACCTTGGGCGGGGTGGATACTACTGCCCTTGACGCCCGCACGATGGAGGCCCGGTCAACGCCCGGTCTTTATTTCGTGGGCGAGGTGGTCGATGTCACCGGCTGGCTTGGCGGCTATAACTTTCAGTGGGCCTGGTCATCGGGCTGGGCCGCAGGGCAGGTCGCCTGAGCCGAGGCTTCGGGGTGCCGGGGGCCGCAGCCCCCGGACCGGAATCAGGCCGTGACCTGCTCGCGCAAGATCGCGGCGGTCATCGAGATCATCAGATAGATGCCCGCAAACACCAGCAGGGCCACCATCGTGTTTTCAAACGCCCGCGGATAGGTCGCCTCATCCGGCGGAATCGGGCTGACCGAGATTGAGAGATAGCGCACTTGCCGGTTGGCATCGGTGCGGGCGGTTTCCATCGCCTGCAAGGACTGGCCCAACAGCAACTGACGCGTCTGCACATCGGCCTGCGCGACCAGCAGTTGCGACTGCACCTGCGCCAGCGACTCGCCGCCGTTTTCGCCCACGGTCAGGCGCGAGCGCAGGATGGAAATCTCATTCTCCAGCGTCTCGATCCGGCGCTTCAGCGGTTCCATCCGCGCAGCGTTCGGGTTGGCGTTCGATTCCATCTGCGCAAGGCTCAGGCGTTCCTGACTCAGCTGTGTTTCCAGCTGGCCGATCTGCGACGTGATCAATGTGACCTCAACCTCAGACGACAGCACCTTGAACCGCTCTTGCAGATCAACCACCTTGCGCTGCGCGTCCAGCATGGATTTTTCTGCCGATTCATAGGCTTCGCGCGCGCCCTGCATCTGATCTTCGCGCAAACGCTGCGTCAGGTGATCCACCTGTTCTTCGGCATATCCAATCAGCGCCTGGCTGAACTGGGCCGAAACTTGCGGGTCAGCCGCGATCACCTCCATCTTGATGATGCCTTCGGTCGGGTCATAAGCGATCTTCACGTTGCGCTTGTAGATCTTGTAGGCCGCTTCGACCGAGGTATCCGATTGCAGGCGTTGAATGGGGTCAATCTCGGGGTTGGCGAAATGTGCGCGGAACCCCAGATCCTGATCCAGGCGCAGCATGGCATCACGGGACTGCAGATAGCCCTGCACGGCGATGGAATCCTGCGACGTGGCGAATTGTGTGCCTGACAGCAAGCCGCCCATGCCGGCGGCGCCCGCCGGATCGGCCTGTTGAATCACGAATTCCGCTTTGGTGGCATAAAGGGGTGTTGCCACCACATAGTAATACCATCCTGCCAGCAGCGTCGGCAAAAACACAAAGAAGAACAGCCGTGCCGCCAAAAGCGCTGACCGGCGACGGCGGCGGCGGGCAAGGTCTTTCTGAATCTTCAGAATGTCCGTGGCATGGCTTTGTTCTGCCCGCACTTCGGTTGAGGGCACCTTGATCGGCTTGATGGTCTGCGGCAGTTGCACCCCTTCGCCAGCGGGCGGCACCGTCAGCGCACGCGACTGCGCCGCGGCCTCATCTTCATCGGACGCGATCAGTTCCAGCACAGAGTTCTTTTGGAACGGGTCGATGCCTGCCGCGCGCAGCAGACGCACGGCATCGAAATCCGACGTGGCGGGCAGACCGTATTTCTGGGCCAGACGGCGGGCAAGGCGAAGCTGGCGGCCCGTCAGCCCCTCTTTGCGGATGGCATCAAGGTCTGTCGTGGCCTTTTGCGTCCCGCCTGCAGCACCGGTTTGCACCGAATCGTCCATCATCGCCACAACCTGATCAGTCGCGGTGGGGAACGGGTCATTACCAAAGCCATCCTCGACCACCGGCTGAGCGGATGCGGGCCGTTGGGGGGGCGTTGGTCGCGCGGCACCTGCGGCGGCAACAGTGCGGATCGTGGCGGCCTGCGGCGGCACGGGCGTTGCGGGAGGCGCGGCCGGGGCAGGGTTGGTGTGCACCAGATGCGGCGTCACCAGCGCCACCTGTGGCGCCGTCGGGTCGGGGCGGCGCAGGTTGTAGCGCTTAACCTTGAGTTTCGTAATCATAAAGCCGCTTCGCCTCTTCCAAGGTATCGAACATATAGACCTGCCCATGGCGCAATACGGCGGCCTGCTTGCAGAACTTTTCCAGCGTCTGCGCCTGATGGCTGACCACCACCACTGTCGCATTCTGCAAACGTTCGCGCAGGATCTTGCCCGCCTTGCGGTTGAACTCGACATCGG
Source organism: Rhodobacter sp. (assembly GCA_027484145.1). Classification (GTDB taxonomy): domain Bacteria; phylum Pseudomonadota; class Alphaproteobacteria; order Rhodobacterales; family Rhodobacteraceae; genus Pseudotabrizicola. The sequence goes on along the minus strand of JAIXUH010000002.1, from coordinate 559,420 downwards.
TGGTCGAGGGCATGCCTTCGTCGATCAGGTAAATATCAAACTCCAGCGCCAGCATCAGCGAGAAGGAAAAGCGCGCCCGCATGCCTTGGCTATAGGTGCCGATGGGCATGTCAAAATACTCTTCAATCCCGCACAGCCAGCGGCAAAAGCTTTCCACATAGTCAGGGTCCAGCCCGTAAAGCCGCGCGATGTAACGCGAATTTTCAGTGGCCGTATGTTTCGAGACAACACCGCCCATAAACCCGAGCGGAAAGGAAATCCGGCTGGTCCGGGTAACGATGCCCTCGTCGGGTTTTTCCAGCCCGGCCATCATGTTGATGATCGTGGTCTTTCCGGCACCGTTCGGCGCAAGGATGCCAAGGGAATTGCCGATATCAACCCGAAACGACGCCTGATCCAGAATGACCTTGCGGGTCTTGCCGGTCCAGAAGGACTTTGAGACGTTATCGAATTCGATCACCTGCGCCCCCCGGGCAAGACTTCTGTCACCATTGACGTGGTGCCTGCGCGGCAACGTTTCCATGGGTGACACGCAAAGATAGCCATCCCCAGTTAACGATGCCTTGCCGGGCCCCTGCAAGAGCCGCGCCAACCTGCATCACCTACGCGGCCATTCGGGCAGCATTATGTCCGTTTTCCCGACGGCGGAACAGGTTCGCTAAGGGCGCCGCAAAAGACGCGCAAGACCGATGGCGAAGGGCCCGGCCAACAGCGACAGCGCAAGGCCCGCCCGTGCCGCTTCGGCCATGCCGCCGCCCGGCAGCGCACCGTCCAGCGCCAGAACGGGCACGGTAAACCCCATGCCGGTGATCACGGCAACGATCAGAAGGTCGCGCACCCGCACCCCGGCAGGCAGTTCTGCATCCAGAAAGCGCGCGGCCAGCACCGCCCCCACCATGACGCCCAAGGGCTTGCCAAGCCAGAAGGCGCCCAAAACCGTGGCCGTCGTTGGCGCGATGGCCCCCAGATCAATACCACCACGGGTCAGGCCGAACAGGAACAAGACCAAGGTCAACGGCTTGACCAGCAGATGCGCCAGACGGTTCAACGGATCGTGCAGGTATTCTTCTGCCTCGGCGAACAAGCCAAAAGCGCGGTCGGCGTGCGGAATGGCCGGGATGATCGGCAACAGCCCCAAGGCCCCCGGCAGGCCCGCCAGCATGACCCCGATCCACGACACGGCCCCCGCCAGCACATAGGGCCACAGCGCAAAGGCACGGCGATGGTCACGTTCGGTCAGGCCCGGACGGGCCAGCCTGCCAGACCACGCCCAGACCCCAAAGGCCGCCACCAGCGGCAGCACCAGCCAGACCAGCCGCAACCCGGTTGAGGGAAAGGTGACACCCAACAGCAGCAACCCCATGATGTCATTGGCGATCGTGATCAGCAGCAACAGATGTAGCGCCGGATGCCCGGCACCAAAGATGGCGCGCCCGACCAGATAACCCAGCACCACATCAGACCCCACAGGCACCGGCCAGCCTGCGGCAGGTGTCGCCTCAAGCGCGGTTTCCACCAAGGCCCCGGTGACAACCCAGCCCAGAACCGCGCCAACCCAGCCGCCCAGAATGGCACCCGCTGGCAAGGCCACGCGGCCCATGGCCAAGGCGCCGCGCTCTAGACACAGTGCCTCCCACAACTCCTTGCCGATAAAGAACAAGAACAGCGCCATCAGCCCGTCGGCCACCACGGCCAAAGGGGTAAAGGCCACCGGAAACGGGGCCATCCAGGCGGGCAGGGCGATTTCGGCCAGACGCCATTCGATGGCATCGTAATAGCTGGCCGGCGATGCGTTGACCCAGACAGTTGCCACCGACACGCCAGCCAGAAGGGCCCACGCAAACCGACGGACAAAGGGCGAGACGCGATACATCAAAACCGCTCCGGGGCGCGGGACTGGCCCAATCACAATGCCCGTCCTCTAGCTTTGGCACGGGCCTTCTTCAATGCCACCATAAGGATTGCGGCGGGGTGTTGCCGCATCGCACGGGCTTGGGCAAGGTAAAGCGCGAACAGGCTACAATGCGCGGATGATGATCATGCAAGGCGATCCGGCGGATCTTGGCTCCCGGATTTCCGGCTGCCAGCTTTGTGCGGCAGATTTTGCCCGCACCGCAACCGCCCATGCGCCGCGGCCCGTGGTTTGGTTCGGGCCTGACGCGCGCATTCTGATCGCAGGGCAGGCACCGGGTGCGCGGGTGCATGCCTCGGGTCGGCCCTTCACCGATCCATCGGGGGACCGGTTGCGTGACTGGCTGCAACTGGATGCAGCAACCTTTTACGACCGCAGCAGAATTGCCATTGTGCCGATGGCGTTTTGCTTTCCCGGCTATGACACCAAGGGCGCTGATCTGCCGCCACCCGCCCGGTGTGCGGCAACTTGGCGCGATGCGGTGATGGCCGCGCTGCCGCAGGTGCGGCTGACGCTGCTGGTGGGCGGCGCTGCGATCCGCTGGCATCTGGGCGAACGCAACGTGACCCAGACCGTGGCAGGATGGCGCGGGCCTGCCGCGCGGGGCATCTTTCCCTTGCCGCATCCGTCGTGGCGGAATACCGGGTGGCTGGCGCGCAATCCGTGGTTCGGTGCAGAGCTTCTGCCAGACCTGCGCGCCGCAGTTCATGCCGTGCTGGAGGCCGAATGACCATTGTCACCTTGCTGGATGCCGCCCATGCCGCCGTGTCGGCTGACCCTGACAACGAGACGCTGCGTCTGCGGTTCTATGAACGGCTGGCGGATGGCGAGATGTTTTTGCTTCTGGCAAAAGAGGCGGTCGGCGAAACGCTGGACCCACAGGTGTTCGAGCTTGAGATGGGCCCCTATGTGCTTGTCTTTGATCGCGAAGAACGTCTGTCCGCCTTTACCGGGGGTATCGCGCCTTATGCAGCGTTGCCCGGCCGGGTGATTGCCGGGCTGCTCAAAGGGCAGGGCATCGGCCTTGGCGTCAACCTTGGCGGTGCGCCGTCCGAAATGCTGTTGCCGCCCGAAGCAATGGATTGGCTGGCAATGGCGCTGGACGAGGCCCTCGAAGAGGTTGAGGCGCGGCCCGAGTCGTTTCACAAACCGCTGGGCCTGCCCGATGCGCTGCTGGCGGGTTTGGATGCCAAGCTGGCGCGTGCGGGCGGTCTGGCCAGTTCGGTGCTTTTGGCGGGCGTGACCTATCACGGCGGGCGGCGCGGGCACATGCTGGCGTTTCTGGATGCCGATGCCGGGGCGCACGCCGCCCTTGCCCGCGCAGCCTCCGAAGCGCTGGTGTTTTCCGGCATCGACGCGGGCGAGATGGATGTGGCGTTTCTGGCATCTGCCGATCCGTCCGCTGTGGCGATAGCGCGTGTGGCCCTGCGCTTTGATTTGCCTGCCGTGGTGGTGGCCGAACCTGCCGCCCCCACGGCCCCCGGCATGGACCCAAAGCGCCCGCCGCGCCTTGTCTGAACCGCGGTGGCTTGACGCCGCGCTTGTCCCCGACTAGCTCACCGCCATGGCACGCGCACCCCTTCTTCAGCTCTCTGATATTTCGTTGACCTTTGGTGGCAACCCCGTGTTTGACGGGCTGTCGCTGGTTGTGCAGCCCGGTGATCGGGTGGCCCTTGTCGGGCGCAACGGGTCGGGCAAATCCACCTTGATGAAGGTGATGGCCGGTTTGGTCGAACCGGATCGCGGCCTGCGCGTGGTGCCGCCGGGTACCGTTGTCGGCTATATGGAGCAGGACCCCGATCTGTCTGGCTTTGCTACCTTGGGTGATTTTGCCGCCTCGAACCTGCCTGAAGGTGAGGGCTACAAAGTGGATGTGGTGGCCGAAGGGCTGAAGTTCCGGCCCGACACTCCGGTGGCCACGGCCTCGGGCGGCGAAAAGCGGCGCGCGGCATTGGCCAAGCTGCTGGCCGAGGCGCCTGAGTTGATGTTGCTGGACGAACCGACCAACCACCTTGATATTCAGGCCATTGAATGGCTGGAAAACGAACTGTCCGAAACACGCACGGCATTCGTGCTGATCAGCCACGACCGCGCCTTCCTGCGCGCGCTGACCAAAGCGACGCTGTGGATTGACCGGGGCGATGTGCGCCGCCGCGAATCCGGCTTTGACGGGTTCGAAGAATGGCGCGAAACGGTCTGGGCCGAAGAGGATGAGGCCCGCCACAAGCTGGACCGCAAGATCAAGGCCGAGGCGAAGTGGGCCGTCGAAGGCATTTCTGCCCGCCGCAAGCGCAACATGGGGCGCGTACGGGCCCTTGCTGCGCTGCGCGACGAACGTTCGTCACAGATTCGCCGTCAGGGCACCGCGGCGATGGAGTTTGAAAGCGGCCAGACCAGCGGAAAACGTGTGGTCGAAGCGAAGAATGTCGGAAAAGCCTTTGGCGACAAGGACATTGTGATGGGCTTTGATCTGCGCATCCTGCGCGGTGACCGAATCGCCTTTGTCGGGCCGAATGGCGTGGGAAAAACCACCGTTCTCAAGATGTTGACGGGCGAAGTTGCACCCGATTCCGGCACCATTACCCTTGGCACCAACCTTGAGATTGCGGTCTTTGACCAGACCCGCGCCCAGTTGGACCCGACCGCCAGCCTGTGGGACAACATGACAGGCGATCCCAGCATGCGTGTGTCGGGTGCATCCGATCAGGTGATGGTGCGGGGCACGCCCAAGCATGTGGTGGCTTACCTGAAGGATTTCCTGTTCGATGAGCGTCAGGCCCGCGCGCCGGTGTCATCGCTATCGGGTGGTGAAAAGGCGCGGTTGTTGCTGGCCAAACTGATGGCGAAACCGTCGAACCTGCTGATCCTTGACGAACCGACCAACGATCTGGATGTGGAAACGCTGGATCTGCTGCAGGACATCCTTGGCGAATACGACGGCACCGTGCTGTTGGTCAGCCACGACCGCGATTTCATTGACCGCATCGCCACCGCCACCGTGGCGATGGAAGGCAATGGGCGCGCCACGGTTTATCCGGGCGGTTGGTCTGATTATGCGTCGCAGCGCCCTGCAGGCGGGGCGGGCATCTTCGTGCCAACGGTCAAGGGCGCGGCCCCGGTGTCGCGCGACAAGCCGGTGGAAAAGCCAAAGGCGGGCTTGACCTTTACCGAACGCAAACGCCTTGATGACCTGCCCGCGCAGATTGAACGGCTTGAGGCAGAGATTGCCAAACTGACCGAATTTCTTTCGGTGCCAGACCTTTACGACAAGGAACCGATCAAGTTTCGCAAGGCGACCGATGCCCTGAGCGAACGCCAGACGGCCCTTGCACAAGCCGAGGCTGATTGGCTGGAGCTGGCCGAGCGCGCCTGACCGGGCCTACCAACGCCCGCTGGCCCCGCCACCCGAGGATGAACCGCCACCAAACCCGCCGGAATTGCCATCGTCCGATATTGAATGGGCACGCAAGTGCATGATGTCATAGGGGACGACATGCACCATGCCACAACTGCGGCAGCTTTCACGACGCTCGCCTGCACCCTTGACGGTTTGGGTGGGTTCCACAACGACATGGCGCACGTGATCCAGCGTGCGCTTGCCACAACTTGAGCATTTGCGAAAACGGTCGAACGCCCCCAGAATCGACGCTGACCATCCGCCGATCACGGCCAAAACCGCGAAAACAGCGACGAAAATCAGCATCAGAATATCCATCGGGTTGGATTGTTCGGGTGTTGGTGCGGGCTGGCCAGCCTGATGCGGCTTCACGATCGTCTCATAAACCCCTGACACCGCAGCCTCAATTCCCTGCGGATAGCGATCCTCGCGGAAGGCGGGCAGCAGGTCGCGGTTGATCACCCGTTGCGCGGCATTGTCCCAGATCACCTCATACCCCGCGCCAAGGGCAATCCGCACTTCGCGGTCATCCTTGGCGACCAGAATCAGAATGCCATCGTCGCGGTCGGCGTCGCCAATGCCCCACAGATTGAACAGGCGTTTGGCATAATCCTCGATCCGCTCTCCCGCACCGCCATGGTCAGCGATCCGCGCCATCGTGGCCACAACGACATGCGCGCCAGTTGTGGCACGCCCTTCGGTCAGCGCAGCGGCAATCCGTGCTTCTTCCTCGGGCGTCAGGATGTTGGCAAAGTCGCTGACCGTATCGGAAAGGGGTTGCGGTAGTTCTTGCGAAAGGGCCGGTAACGGCAGAAAAAGAAACAGACAAACCAGAAGATAGCGCATCATTTCCCTGCCAGTTCAGCGATGACCTGTGCGGCCATCATGACATCGTCGCGGGTGCAGTCAAACTGTCCGACCTGCATGCGGATCACCAACCGCCCCGCGTGGCGGGTTTGTGTCAGGTAAATGCGCCCGTCATCATTGATGCGGGCCAAAAGGTGTTCAGTCCGGGCGGCATCATCGCAGGCAAAGGTAAACAGCGACAGCGCAGGCGGGGTCACGATGTGAATGCCGGGAATCAGCGCAATCTGCGCACAGACCTCCTCTGCCCAGTTCACATGGTTGCGGATGCGGGTGCGCAGCCCTTCCAGCCCATAGGCGCGCAGGGTGAACCAAAGCTTCAGCGCGCGGAACCGGCGGCCAAGGGGCACTGTCCATTCGTTGAAATTGACAATCTCCTCGCGCCCCGCCGTCTCAAGATAGCTAGGCCGCAGGCCAAGGGTGCGCACCTGTGGGCCGGGATCGCGCAGGAACTGCACCGCGCAATCAAACTGTGCGCCCAACCATTTGTGCGGGTTGAAGACAATGCTGTCGGCGCCCTCAACACCAGCCCACAAGCGCCTGAATTCCGGGCAGATCATGGCTGATCCGGCCCAAGCGGCATCCACATGGGTGGGCAGGCCCGCCGCACGGGCGACGCCGATGCAATCCGCCATCCGGTCAAAAGCCCCGACACTGGTTCCCCCCGCGCACAGGATCACCCCGATGGGCAGGTATCCGGCGGCACGATCTGCGGCGATGGCCCCTGCCAATGCGCCGGGCCGCATCGAGAGGGTGGAATCGGTGGGCACTTTCACAAGGTTTTCCTGCCCGATCCCGGCAATCCGCGCGGCCTTGTCGACCGAGGAATGGGTTTGGGCACTGGCATAAAGCCGAAGGCGTGGGGCCCCCGAAAGACCTTGCTGCAAACCCGTCCAATCGAGTGCCTTTTCGCGCATGGTCAGCACGGCCGACAGGGTGGCGGTTGTGGCGGAATCGTGGATGGTTCCGGTGAATTCATTCGGCAGGCCAATGGCTTGGGCCAGCCACTTCATCATCACCTGCTCCACTTCTGTCACAGCGGGCGAGGTTTGCCAGATCATCCCCTGCGCCGCGATGGCGTTGGCCAGTTGTTCGGCCAGCATCGAGGCCGGCGACGCATTGGCCGGGAAATAGGCAAAGAAGCGGGGATGCTGCCAATGGGTGATACCGGGGGGCACGATGCGGGTGAAATCGTCCCAGATCGCCTCCATGCTTTCCGGGTTTTCCGGCGGCGTATCAGGCAGTTGTGACGCGATCTTACCGTGCGTTAACTCGGCCCGCACCGGGCGGTCGCGCAAACCCTCATGATAGTCATGCGCCCAGTCGGCGGCGCGTTTGGACCAATGGCGCAGGTCATCGTGATCCATTCAGCCCCCCAACCCGGCTTGCAGTTTTTTCGGCAGGCTGGCGCGGATCAGCGCATAGGAGGTGGCAATCCGCTCGGCCAGTTCGGCATCGCTGACCAGACCAAAGGGAATGCGCAGCCAGCTGGCGTGGAAATAGGGTGCGCGGGTGGCGCGACCCATCTCGATCACCAACCTTGCGGTTTCCACGCTATCGGTCTTCACCGCGACGCCGTCACCATCCCGGCCCGCCACGGCGAAAATCTTGCCCCCCACCTTCCAGACATCATAGTCCGGCGCAAAGGGCTGTGACACTTCGGCCCCCGGATAGGGGGCGCACAGGGCATTGGCGAAGGCGCGGTCCTGCATGGTTTTTCCTTGGCTGCCGGGTGGGCATGGTGTATTCGTGCCACCCATGACGACATTGCGCAACATCTGCATCTGCTGCATTACCCGCTGACTTCGGTCGCGCGGTTGCCTCGTCATTCCACCGGATGAAGAAGCCAGACCGCGCGGGGTGCCGCCGTGCTTGAAGGCTTAGACCATGACGATCAGGCTGACGAATTCCAAGACCCGCAAGAAAGAGGACTTTGTCCCCTTGGACCCCGCCAATGTGCGGATGTATGTCTGCGGGCCCACCGTCTATGACCGCGCGCACCTGGGGAACGCCCGGCCTGTGGTGGTGTTTGACGTGCTGTATCGCCTGCTTCGCCATGTCTATGGGGCGGATCATGTGACCTATGTGCGCAACTTCACCGACGTGGATGACAAGATCAACGCCGAGGCGCTGCGCCGCCAGAAGGCTGGCAGCCCCGGCACGCTGGAGGATCTGATCCACGAACGGACCGAGGAAACCATCGCCTGGTACCATGCGGATATGGATGCCTTGGGGGCCATGCGGCCGAACCATGAGCCGAGGGCTACCGAGTTTATCGGCCAGATGATCGGCATGATCGAAGGGCTGATCGCGACGGGCCATGCCTATGCCGCCGAAGGCCATGTGCTGTTCGCCGTCGACAGCTATAAAGACTATGGCAAACTCTCGGGTCGCAGCGTCGAAGATATGATTGCAGGCGCGCGGGTCGAGATTGCCCCCTACAAGCGCAACCCGATGGATTTCGTGCTGTGGAAGCCGTCTTCGGGCGAGGAACCGGGATGGGACAGCCCTTGGGGAAAAGGCCGCCCCGGCTGGCACATCGAATGCAGCGCCATGGCGCAAGAACTGCTGGGCGAAAGCTTTGACATCCATGGCGGGGGCCTGGACCTTCAGTTCCCGCACCACGAAAACGAAATCGCCCAATCCGCCTGCGCCCACCCCCATGGTGAGTTCGCCCGCTATTGGCTGCACAACGAGATGCTGCAGGTTGAGGGCAAGAAGATGTCCAAGTCCTTGGGCAACTTCTTCACCGTGCGGGATTTGCTGGATCAGGGGATACCGGGCGAGGTGATCCGGTTCGTGCTGCTGAGTACCAATTACCGTAGCCCGATGGATTGGACCGCAGAAAAGGCGCGGCAGGCCGACGCTACTTTGCGGAAATGGCGCGAGTTGACCGCTGGAGTTTCGCCATCAAAGCCAGACTATTCAGTTGTCGACGCCCTAAGTGATGACCTCAACACGGCAGGAGCACTCTCCGCACTTCACTTGCTTGCAAGAGTGATCGGCAACGAAGGGGGGCCAGGGATTTCGTCTGATACGTCAAGTTCAAAGGTGGAAGAAGTTAAGGCCAATTTCTTGGCTTCTGCGAATCTGCTTGGCTTGCTCACGGTTTCTCTCGCTGGCTGGGAGCGAAAGCAATTGATCGATCTTTCTGTTCCAACCGCTCTTCTTTCTAACCTCCGCACCGCCGCAATAGTTTCCAAAGACTTCTCCTCCGTCGATGCATTGAAATCTGCCCTCATTGCCGCAGGCGTCGAAGTCCGCATGTCCAAGACGGGGGTCGAACTCTCTCCCGGCCCCAATTTCGACCCTGCCAAACTGGAGGCTCTGAAATGATGGTTCCAGATCACTGTCCCGCCCGGAGGCCCAAAGCCTCCGGGCCGCGCCCGACCCGCCCCATGGGCGGGCGCGATGGCGCCCACCCCGGGTCGGTCGCGGCCCTCTGTCAGCAGGTAGGTGGCTTGGCATGACCCGCGAGCGTCTTTACCTCTTCGACACAACGCTCCGCGACGGCCAGCAAACCCAAGGGGTGCAGTTCTCGACAGCAGAGAAGGTGACGATAGCCCGCGCGCTGGATGGGCTGGGGATTGATCACATCGAAGGCGGTTGGCCGGGGGCGAACCCGACGGACAGCGAGTTCTTTGCCCATGCACCGCAGACCCGTGCCACGATGACGGCGTTCGGGATGACCAAACGGGTGGGGCGGTCGGCGGCCAATGATGATGTGCTGGCGGCGGTGCTGGATGCGGGCACACCGGCAGTGTGCCTTGTGGGCAAGACGCACGAGTTTCACGTGACCACCGCCCTTGGTGTCAGCCTTGAGGAGAACCTTCAGGCCATTGCCGACAGCATCACGCATGTGGTGGGCAAGGGCCGAGAGGCGCTGTTGGACGCCGAGCACTTCTTTGATGGCTACCGGGCCAACCCCGGCTATGCCTTGTCCTGTCTGCGGGTGGCACTGAAGGCGGGGGCACGCTGGGTTGTGCTGTGCGACACCAATGGCGGCACCCTTCCATCCGAGGTGGGCCGCGTGGTGGCCGAGGTGGTGGCGGCGGGCATTCCGGGGGAGCGTTTGGGCATTCATTGCCATGACGATACCGGCAATGCAGTGGCCAATTCGCTGGCGGCTGTGGATGCAGGGGCGCGCCAGATTCAGGGCACGCTGAATGGACTGGGCGAGCGGTGCGGCAATGCCAACCTGACCACACTGATCCCGACGCTGCTGTTGAAAGAGCCATACACCAGCCGGTTTGAAACCGGGATCACGCGCGATGCGCTGAAGACCATGCTGAAGACCAGCCGCATGCTGGATGACATTCTGAACCGCGTGCCACGGCGGGCGGCTGCCTATGTGGGGGCCTCTGCCTTTGCGCATAAAGCAGGCTTGCACGCCAGTGCGATTCTGAAAGACCCCTCGACCTATGAGCACATTGATCCTGCGCTGGTGGGCAATGAGCGGGTGATCCCGATGTCCAATCAGGCGGGGCAATCGAACCTGCGCGCGCGGCTGGAAGCGGCGGGGATTGTGGTGGCGGCCAAGGACCCGCGTCTGGGCCGGATTCTGGAGATTGTGAAAGAGCGCGAGGATCAGGGCTATGCCTATGACGGGGCGCAGGCCAGCTTTGAGCTGGTGGCGCGCCGTGAACTGGGGCTGAACCCGGTGTTCTTTGAGGTAAAGCGCTATCGGGTGACGGTAGAGCGGCGCAAGAACAAGTATGACCGGATGATCAGCCTTTCAGAGGCAGTGGTGGTGGTCAAGGTCGGGGCCGACAAGATGATGTCGGTGTCGGACAGCATGGATGGCTCGGGGCTGGATCGCGGGCCAGTGAATGCGCTGTACAAGGCCCTGGCCAAGGATCTGGGCCCCTATCAGACCTGCATTGACGATATGAAGCTGGTCGATTTCAAGGTGCGGATCACCCAAGGCGGCACCGATGCAGTGACGCGCGTCATCATCGACAGCGAAGATGGGCAGGGCCGCCGTTGGTCGACCGTGGGGGTTTCGGCCAATATTGTGGACGCCAGTTTCGAGGCCTTGCTCGATGCGCTGCAGTGGAAGTTGATCCGCGATGTCGGCATGCCGGTCGGGGTGCCTGCGTGAGCGTCGAGGCCTGTGCCGGTCTGGTGGCCCGCGGCGACCCCGACAGGTTTGCCGCGGTGATGGCGGCACCGGTGGCGGCGCGCGCGCGGCTGTTTCCGCTTTATGCCTTTAACCTTGAGGTGGCGCGGGCACCATGGGTGGCGAAAGAGCCGATGATTGCCGAGATGCGGCTGCAATGGTGGCGCGACGTCGTGGCGGAACCGACCCCCCGCGCGCATGAGGTGGCCGCGCCCTTGCATGATCTGATCCGCGCGGTAAACCTGCCGCTGGACGTGCTGGACCGCTTGGTAGAGGCGCGGCGGTGGGATATCTACCGCGACGCCTTTGCCGATCAGGCGGCCATGGATGCCTATCTTGAGGATACGGCTGCGGGCCTGATGTGGCTGGCCGCGCGGTCCCTTGGCGCGCCCGACAGGGCCGAAGTGGCGATCCGCGGCTATGGTTGGGCGGCCGGTCTGGCAGCATTCTTGCGCGCAGTGCCTGAACTGGAGGCGCGGGGCAGGGTGCCCTTGTTGAATGGCCGGGCCGACGGCGTGCGTGCCCTTGCGCAGCGCGGGCTGGACGGGTTGGCACAGGCGCGTGACCATCGGTCCACCGTGCCGCGCGCTGCCACTGCGGCCTTGCTGGCCGGGTGGCAAGCCGAGGGTCTGCTGACCCAAGCTGTTAAAGACCCGGCAGCTGTGGCGGAAGGGCAGCTTGGCCTGTCAGAGTTTTCGCGACGGGGCCGTCTGTTGTGGCAAACCCTCTCGGGCCGTTGGTAGGCTTGCCGATAGCAATCTCGGAGTTGAAAGCAATGAAGGCACTTCTGGGTCTGGCCGCGATCTTGGCTGCAAGCCCTGCCATGGCGATGCTGTCAGGCTTTTATGACAGCGGCGAAAAGATCGAAACCATTCTGGCCAGCCGTGACGTGGCCGATGCCCTGCGGCAAGGGCCGATCCGTGCCATCAGCAATATTGGCACCACGCCAGAAGGCTTTGATATCTGGCAGATTCAGACGCAGGAGTGTGATCTGAATGTGCATGTCATCGGCATTGCAGACGATGATGAGGCCCCCGATTCGGCGGGGATGGTGATCTATCGCGTCGAACTGGCGGGCAGCTGCGATTAACTGCGCATCTCGCGCGGTTGCAGCCAGAGCCAGATAAGGGCGCCGCCGGCCGCGACAAGGAAGGGCAGCATGGCCATATTGACCATCTGCCAGCCTTGTTGCACCGACCCGCCGGCGCAGTTCATCAGCCCGCCCGATGAAAAGCTGGCCATGGTGACGCCGCCAAAAACGATCAGGTCGTTCAACCCCTGCAGGCGGCCACGCTCTTCGGGACGCTGCGCCGTGGTCAGCATGGTGGTGGCCCCGATAAAGCCAAAGTTCCAGCCGATGCCCAGCAGAATCAGGGCGATAAAGAAATTCTCAAGCTCTACCCCCGCCATGGCCACAGCCCCGGCAGCGGCAAGAATGGTCAGGCCAAGTGCGATGACCTTTTCCACGCCGATGCGCGCAATGATGTGGCCGGTCACGAAGCTGGGCGCATACATCGCCAGAACATGGGCCGTCACCACATCGGCCGCATCAGCGGTTTCAAACCCGCAGCCGACCACGGCAAGGGGTGATGAGGTCATCACGAGGTTCATCAGCGCATAGGACACCGTGGCGCAGATCATGGCGACGGCGATAGCGGGGGTGCGGATCAGTTCGGCCCGCGTACGGCCGACAGGTGAACCGAGCACAGGTGGTTTCGGCTTGGGAATCGACAGGCCTGCGAACAGGAACATGCCCGTCAGGTTCAGCGCGATCACGGCCAGATAGGTGCCAAGGAACGGCACGACAAAAGCCTGCGCCGTTGCCTTGACCAGTTGCGGCCCCAGCACGGCTGACAGCAACCCCCCCGCCATGACCCATGAAATCGCCTTGGGGCGGAAGGAATCCGATGCGGTATCAGCGGCGGCAAAGCGATAAAACCCCTGCGCGCTCATATAGATCCCGGTGAAGAACGCCCCCAGCAGGAACAAAAGAAAGGATTGCGTGTAAAGGCCATACGCCCCGATGGACGCACCGATAGCACCACCCAAGGCGCCCACCACAAAGCCCGCACGCCGCCCGAATTTCTGCATGAAGGCGGAAATCGGCGTGGCGGTCAGCATGGACCCGATGACCGTAAAGCTGATCGGCAGCGTGGCCCAACAGGCATTGGGTGCAAGGCTTTGCCCGGCCAACCCCGCGATGGTGAAGATCATCGGCATCTGGGCGCCAAGGATCGCCTGGGCGGCCACTAGGACAAGAACATTGCGTTTGGCAAGGGCGTCGGTGCTCATATGCCCATCGGTAGGGGGTTCGCCTGCGCACGGCAAGGGGTGTTTCTGCGCAAGGTTCGGGTTGAAACGCCGCATCGGCTGCGGCAGGGTCACGCCATGATAGAACGGATCATCCACAGCCCGGCCTGCGTGGCCGAGGGCGCCGACTGGCTTGCCGCACAGGATGCGCGGTTTGCTCAGGCTTTGGTGTTGACCGGGCCCTTGCCCCTGCGCCGCAGTGAGGACGGGTTCGGGGCGCTGTTGTCATCGATCGTCAGCCAGCAGGTTTCGGTGGCCTCGGCCAACGCAATCTGGGCGCGGATGGCGGCGGCTGGGCTCACACAGGCCGAAGTGATGGCGGCGGCCAGTGATGAGGATCTGCGCGCGGCGGGCCTTAGCCGGCAAAAGGCGCGCTATGGCCGGGCCTTGGCACAGTCTGGCATAGACTATGCTGCCCTGCGCGTGATGCCGACCGACAAGGTGATTGCCACTTTGGTTGAAGTTCCGGGCATAGGTCCTTGGACAGCCGAGATTTATGCCATGTTCGCCCTTGGCCGCGCTGATGTGTTTGCCCCCGCCGATCTGGCGCTGCAGGAGGCGGCGCGCCTGTTGTTCGGGCTGGAGGCGCGGCCTTCGGAAAAGGTGTTGCGGGCCATGGCGCAAGACTGGGCCCCGTGGCGGGCCGTTGCGGCGCGCCTTCTGTGGGCCTACTACAGGGTTGCGAAGGAACGTGAGGGGATCAGGCAATGAGGGAACTGCAGTTCGGGCGCAAAGGCGCCCCAAAGGGCAAGGCCCGGCGGATGGTGGTCTTTGTACACGGCTATGGAGCCAATGGCGAGGATTTGCTGGGGCTGGCGGATCCCTTGGGGCCGCATCTGCCCGATACGGTGTTTCTGGCCCCCGATGCGCCCGAACCCTGCGCGGGCAATCCCTTTGGCTTTCAGTGGTTTCCGATTCCGTGGCTGGACGGGTCAAGCGAGGCGGACAGTGCCGCCGGATTGGCGCAATCGGCCAAGGATTTGAACGCCTTTCTGGATGAGCGTCTAGAAGACGAAGATTTGGGCGCAGAGGCGCTTGCCCTTGTCGGCTTTTCTCAGGGCGCCATGATCAGCCTGCATATCGCACCGCGCCGACCCTTGGCCATGGCGGGTGTGGTGGCCATCTCGGGGCGGCTTCTGGCGCCCGAACGGCTGTCGGCAGAAGCGGTGGTCAAGCCGCCCGTTCTGTTGGTGCACGGCGATCAGGACCCCGTGGTGCCCTTTGCCGACATGGGCCTTGCCGGCGAGGCGCTGGTCGCCGCAGGTTTTGACACCTTTGGCCATGTCATGAAAGGCACGGGCCACGGCATCGCCCCCGATGGTTTGGGGGTGACGCTGCAGTTTTTAAAGGAACGCTTGCCCGCCTGACGGCGTCAGGGCTGCGCGGCCAGATAGGCGGCGCAGCCAGTCAGTGCGGCGAAATCATCTTCGACCACCGTCACCGAAAAGTCCTTTTCCAGCAGATCCACCCGGCGTTTTTCGCGGAAGGTGGTGCCCAGGCCATAGGTTGCAAAATGTGGGGTCATGGCACGCGCCATTCCACCGATCAGGTAGATGCCGCCATAGGGCAAGTGGATCAGTGCAAGATCCGCAAGCGTTTGCCCCAAGATGCGCGTGTAAATGCTTGCGGCACGGCTGGCGATTGCCTCGTGGGTGGCCAACCGTTCAAACACCTGCGCGGATGTGGTTGTGCTGGCAGGATCATCTGCGGCGAAGGCATAAAGATTGGCGAGTCCACGGCCGGAAAGCACTTCTTCAACGCCGCAATGCGCAACCTCGCCCCGGTTGGACAGCACGGTCTCGATGAACCGCATCAACGCCAGATCATCTGAACTGCGCACCGGCATATTGACATGCCCGCATTCCGAGGCAGGCACCACACGCGCCGCCCCCCGCCCATGCACGGGAGCTGCATTCACGCCGGTTCCAAGGCCCACCACCAGCATGGAGCCAGCAACCTCGGGCCCATCCACAACCCGGCGCAGGTTGGCCGGTGCGATATGGCCAAGCGCCTGACCCTGCGCCTGCAGGTCGTTCAGAATAGCCACTTTGGCCGCTCCGGTGGCGCCTGTCAGTTTGGCCGCATCCATGACCCAATCCAGATTGGTCATCGTGGCGACACCATCTTGGACCGGTCCTGCAGCAGCGACGCAGACGCCTGACACCTGTGTTGCGCTGTCGCGCAGGTAATCGGCCAGAATATGCGCGATGTCCTGACCGCGCGCTTTGTATTCGGCGTTGGAAAAGCGGCGGATCGAGGCCGGATGCACAACCACGCCTTCGGCAAGGGCCACGCGGGTGTTGGTTCCACCGATATCGGCAAGGATGGCAAGCGTCATGGTGATCCCTCAGTCATTGCGCGCAAGTGCACGGGCGAGCGCGTGATACGAGGATTTCGGGGTGCGCTTCAAGCTGTCATAGTCGACATGCACCAGACCAAACCGCTTGGCATAGCCTTCGGCCCATTCATAATTGTCCAGAAGCGACCAATAGAAGAAGCCCCTTACATTGGCCCCATCGGCAATGGCGCGGCGGGTGGCGGCCAGGTGCGAAAACAGAAAATCCTCGCGCACGGCATCGGTTACGGCGCCGTCTTCCACCACATCGGCATTGGCCATACCATTTTCGGTGACATAGATCGGCAGGTCACCCACATAGTCGCGCGCCATGCGGGTCAGAAAATGGTGCAGACCATCAGGGTAGATTTCCCAGCCCATCTGGGTTTTCGGCAAATTGCCCGGCACGTCCTTCAGATGCGGCCATGCGGCGGTCTCGTCATGGGCATGCAGGTGGCGGGTGTAATAGTTGACGCCCAGCCAATCCAGCTTCTGACCGATCAGGGCCATATCGTCTTGCCAGCCCTGCGGCATATGGGGGCCCAACCCCTCCAGCACGATTTCGGGATAGGCCTGCCGGGTGATGCCTTCGATGAACCAGCGGTTGAAGATGCCGTCCCAGCGGGCTGCGGCCTCCTGATCCTTCGCCGCGGGAGAGGCGGGGGTGGCATGGTCAAAGTTCAGCACGATGCCAAGGTTGGGCTGCCCCATTCCGCGCAACCGCTCAACCGCCGCGCCATGTGCGAGCAGAATGTGGTGCATGGCCCGCGCTGCTGCACGAATGTCACGCAAACCCGGCGCATGCGCCCCGATGAAATGCGACAGCCACGCCACGCACCACGGTTCATTGATCGTGGCAATCGAGGCGACACGGTCCCCGATCCGGCGGGTGATCGCCTCGGCAAAATCGGCGAAACGGAAACAGGTGTCGCGGTTGGTCCAGCCGCCCTTGTCGGCAAGCGCCGAGGGCATTTCCCAATGATACAACGTCTGGAAGGGTTTCAGCCCACGCGCCAACATCCCATCAACCAGACGGTCATAGAAATCGAGGCCTTTGGGGTTCACCGTCACACCATCGGGCATGACCCGCGCCCATGAGGTGGAAAAACGGTAGCCATCCATGTTTGCCGCCCGGAGCAGGTCAAGGTCGGCCGGCCATTGGTGGTAGTGATCGCAGGCCCGCGCACCGCCTTCGGCCTTGACCACATTGCCGGGGGTGGCGGCAAACGTATCCCAATGGCTTGACCCGCAGCCGCCAAAGGCGCTGCCTTCGATCTGATAGGCTGCGGTCGCCGCGCCAAAAACAAAACCTTCGGGAAAATCGAAGCGGGAGAGGGACATGGCAGCGGGCCTTGAGGTTAAGGGCGAGGTCAGGGTCGGGGGGCGGGGCCAGTGGATTGACCGATAATCAATTCTGCCTCCAGCAAGCGGTTCTGCGGGCCGATGTCAGGGTGCGCGATCAGTTCCAGCAGCATCTCGGCGGTCAGACGGCCCGCCTCACGCACCGAAGACCGGGTGGCGGTGAAAATGGGCAGGTCTTCGCCGTTCTTCATGTAGCTCAGATCGTCATCATGAATGATGACCGAGATATCGCGGCCCATGGCAAGACCGCGCTCTTCAACAGCGCGGCGGACCCCCATGCCCGAGATCATCGACGCCACCAGAAACGCTGTCGGCGGCGCAGACAGGTTCAGCATGGTGCGCGCGGCCCGATAGCCCGCCACTTCGGTCATCTCGTCCGATGACATCAGCGGCGGATCAATGGCGATGCCACGCTGGGTCAGGGCATCCACATATCCGGTCCGGCGGCGAATGGCGAAATCCATGAATTCCAGGCCATTGACCAGACCGATGCGCAGATGCCCAAGGTCCAGCAAGAACTCGGTGGCACGCTGAAAGGCCCGGCGGTTGTTCACATCCAGCCAGCTATAGGGCAGGGCGGTGCCCGTGGCGCGGCCATGCACAACAAAGGGCAGGCCAACATCGCGCAACAGGGCAATGCGTGGATCGTTCATCTTGGGCGCATGCACGATGACGCCATCGACATTGCCCTTGGATTTCAGCCCGCGATAGGTGTTTTCTTCCTGATCATCGGGCACCACCGACAGCACCATGTCATAGTCATTGCGGCTGTAGGTCTCGCCCGCGCCGGCGATGAAATCGGCAAAGACAGGGTTCACGATTTCATGGCGCGTCGCAATCGGAATGACGTGCCCCACCGCCATGGCCCGCCCTGTGGCAAGACGGATGGCGCGGGTGTTTGGGTGATAGTTGTGCCGTTTTGCCGCCGCCATGACCCGTTCACGGGTGGCCTCATTGACCTCGGGGTAACCGTTCAGCGCACGACTGACGGTTGTGGGCGAAAGGCCCAGTTTCGAGGAGAGTTCCTTTAGATTCATCGCGCGGCAGGCGCCCAAAACGGTTTCAATCGAGCCGGACCTTAGCCAGACTGCACCAAGAGGTCAAAGCCTATCGTCGGCCAGCGTAATCGTTATAGCAAATTGCTGCGCCTGCAAACTTGGCAGAAGCGCCAGATTGAAGGCGCTTTGGATTGACTTGCCCCATGGGTTCGGCAATTGTGCGCCATCCAAAGCGGTTTGAAGGCGATTCTTTTTTGTCGCCGACAGGCTACTGTTGGCAAAACGCCCCGCAAGATGGGCGGGGTTATCCGGGAGGACTACATATGAAATCCAAGCTTTATGTCAGCGCCGCCGCGCTGGCGATCTTTGCAGGTGGCGCACATGCGCAGGACCTGAAGTTTCCTGTTGGCGAAGGCGCGTTCAACTGGGACAGCTACAAGGCGTTTGACGAGGCCACCAATCTGGAAGGCCAGTCAATCTCGCTCTTCGGGCCATGGCGCGGCGAAGACCAGGTTCTGGTCGAAACCATGCTGGCCTATTTCACCGCCGCCTCTGGCGTTGCCGTGAATTACTCGTCGTCGGAAGGCTATGAGCAGCAGATCATCATCGACGCCGAAGCCGGTTCGCCCCCGGACGTCGCGGTTCTGCCGCAGCCGGGCCTGATCGCCGATCTGGCTGGCAAGGGTTTCATCACCCCGCTGGGTGCTGAAACCGCACAGTGGCTGACCGACAACTATGGCGCAGGCGCGTCATGGGCTGCCCTTGGCACCGCCAAAGGCAAGGACGGGGCCGAAGCCCTGTTCGCCTTCCCCTACAAGGCCGACGTGAAGTCGCTGGTCTGGTACAGCCCCGAGAACTTTGAAGACGCAGGCTATGCCGTTCCGACCACGATGGAAGACCTGAAGGCCCTGACCGACAAGATCGTGGCTGATGGTGGCACGCCGTGGTGCATCGGTCTGGGTTCAGGTGGTGCTACCGGCTGGCCGGCGACAGACTGGGTCGAAGACATGATGCTGCGCACGCAGCCGCCGTCGGTCTATGACGCATGGGTCAAGAACGAACTGCCGTTCAACAGCCCCGAAGTCGTGGCTGCTATCGACGAGTTCGGCGCATTCGCCAAGAACGATGCCTATGTTCAGGGTGGCGCTGCTGCCGTGGCCTCGACCGACTTCCGCGACAGCCCCAAGGGCCTCTTCTCGTCGCCCCCCGGTTGCTACATGCACCGCCAGGCGTCGTTCATTCCGTCGTTCTTCCCCGAAGGCACGGAACTGGGCACCGATGCTGACTTCTTCTACTTCCCGGCCTATGCGGGCAAGGATCTGGGTCAGCCGGTTCTGGGTGCAGGCACGCTTGCCTTCATCATGAAAGACTCCGAAGCCGCTCGTGCCTTCATCGAATGGCTGAAGACCCCGATCGCGCACGAAGTTTGGATGGCGCAGACCGGTTTCGTCACGCCGCACAAGGCCGTGAACACCGAGCTGTATGGTTCGGCTGCACTGAAAAAGCAGGGTGAGATTCTGGCAAACGCCACCACCTTCCGCTTTGACGGCTCTGACCTGATGCCGGGCGCTGTTGGCGCAGGTTCGTTCTGGACCGGCATGGTCGACTATGTCGGCGGCAAATCGGCACAAGAAGTGGCCGACACGATCCAGTCCAGCTGGCCGAAGTAATCCCGTAACCGGGGCTGCGATGATCCGGTCCGGCACAATGCCGGGCCGGACCCACCAAGACGACAGATCCGGGAAAACCGGACGGGGAAAGACCAGCACAAAATTTCGGGAGGGGACGGAATGGAACAGGCATTTCTGGCACTGTTGACCATTGTTATCGGCGTTGGTGGCTGCGTTGGCTACTTCTGGCTGTCGAACATCGTGCTTGATAAGGCCATCTTTCCGGTCGGCGGCCCGAATGCCAACCGAAACATCACCCGCGCAAATGCGGTTCGCCCGTGGCTGTTTCTGTTGCCTGCCGTTCTTGCCCTGGGCCTTTACCTTGCCTATCCGGTGTTCGCGACAGCTTGGCTGTCGCTGAACCGCAACGAAGCGGGCGAATTGGTCTTCGTGGGATTTGACAACTATCGCCAGATGCTGGGCGAGGACAAATTCTGGGAATCCCTGCGCAACAACGCCATCTGGCTGATCGTCGTGCCCGCCATGGCAACCGCCTTTGGTCTGCTGGCCGCACAACTGACCGACCGCATCCGTTGGGGCAATATCGCCAAATCCATGATCTTCATGCCGATGGCGATTTCCTTTGTCGGCGCCTCGGTGATCTGGAAGCTGATCTATGACACACGCGAAGCTGGTCAGACCCAGATCGGCATTCTGAACGCGATCTGGCTGAAATTTGATGGCGGGGCAGGGTCGTTCCTGTTGTTGCGGGTGCTTCCTGCGCTGATCCTGCTGGCAGGGGCCGCAGCGATCCTGTGGGTGGTCTGGGGGCAGGTGCGGGCTTTGTCGGACGGAGGCACGATGGCCAAGGCGCTGCGCGTTCTTGGCATCGTGGTCGGGGCATGGCTGGCCTATGTGGCCGTGTCATGGGGCTTTGGCGCGGCAACCGCGCAACTGCCCTATGGTCAGCCGCAATTCTGGCTGCAAATCCCGTTCTGGAACAACTTCTTCCTGATGGCGGTGCTGATCTGGCTGCAAACCGGTTTTGCCATGGTGATCCTTTCGGCGGCGCTGCGTGGTGTGCCCGAAGACACGATTGAGGCCGCCATCATCGACGGCGCGAACCCGTTCCAGATTTTCTTCAAGATCAAGGTGCCGCAGATCATGGGCACCATCGTCGTGGTCTGGACCACCATCACCATCACCGTGCTGAAGGTGTTTGATATCGTCCGTGCCATGTCGGGTGGCCAGCAAGAAACGCAGGTTCTGGCCAACTACATGTATGACAAGCTGTTTGTCGCGGTGGATTGGGGCGTCGGCTCGGCCTCGGCCATGGTGATCCTGCTGTTGGTCACGCCGATCCTGGTCTGGAACGTCTACAACGCGCGCAAGGAAATGCGCTGAGGCGCGGGAGGGGAACGACATGGAAAACATTGCCGGCAAAAAACCCGCACTCACCTGGGCTGTTCACATTTCGGTCGGGCTTCTCGTCCTGCTGTGGGTGATCCCGACCATTGGCCTTCTGGTTTCATCCTTCCGTTCTGGCGATCAGATCGTCTCGTCCGGCTGGTGGAATGCGCTGTTCACGCAAGAACAGCAGATGTCGCCGATCCGCGTCGAAGGGGCGGAAGTGGCCAAAGACGGCGTGTTCGTTGTGGAGGGCCGCCTGTTTGGCACCGACGGGGTGACCGTGAGCGCATGGGGCACGTCATCGCGCGAACCCACGGCCTATGCGCCGGGGGATACCGCTTCGCTGGATGATGGGATATCAGTCACCGTACAGGCCGATGGGGCCTATGCCCTGACCTCGCCCGTCACAACCGAAGGCATGCGCCTGCCGCGTATCTTCACGACGGCCGCAACCCCGCCCGAGTTTTCGACGGCCAACTACAACCTCGTGCTGTTCAGTCCTCTGGCCGGTCAGTCGATCTTTCAGGCCTTCATGAACACGGCGACCGTAGCCATTCCGGCCACCATCATCCCGATCCTGATTGCGGCCTTTGCCGCCTATGCCCTTGCGTGGATGGAGTTTCCGGGCCGGGCGCTGCTGATCGCGGCCATCGTCGGCCTTCTGGTCGTGCCGCTGCAACTGGCGCTGATCCCGCTGTTGCAGATCCACAATGCCATCGGCATCGGCAAGGGCTATCTGGGCATCTGGCTGGCCCATACCGGCTTTGGCCTGCCGCTCGCGATATACCTTTTGCGAAACTATATGGTCGGCCTGCCAAAGGACATCATTGAATGCGCCAAGGTGGATGGCGCCACCGATTTCCAGATTTTCACCAAGATCATCCTGCCGCTGTCCTTTCCGGCGCTCGCATCCTTTGCGATCTTCCAGTTCCTGTGGACATGGAATGACCTTTTGGTGGCGCTGGTGTTCCTTGGCACCTCGAACGATCAGCAGGTGCTGACGGGCAATATCGTCAACCTGATGGGGTCACGTGGCGGCGATTGGGAAATTCTGTCAGCCTCGGCCTTTGTGTCGATCGCGGTGCCACTGATCGTGTTCTTTGCGATGCAGAAATACCTTGTGCGCGGCCTGTTGGCCGGCTCGGTGAAGTAAGACGGACATGACTGTGGAACGGAACGTGATGGCAGGGCAGGCGGATTGGTGGCGCGGGGCGGTGATCTATCAGATCTACCCCCGCAGCTATCAAGACAGCAATGGCGATGGCGTGGGTGACCTGCAAGGCATCACCCAGCGGCTGGACCATATCGCCAGCCTTGGCGCCGATGTGATCTGGATCAGCCCTTTCTTCACAAGCCCGATGAAGGACTTCGGCTATGACGTCAGCAATTATTGCGACGTAGACCCGATGTTTGGTGCACTTGCTGATTTCGACGCATTGGTGGCACGGGCGCATGGCCTTGGCCTGAAGGTGCTGATCGATCTGGTGCTGTCGCACACCAGTGACCAGCACCCATGGTTCCAGCAAAGCCGCCAGAACCGCAGCAATGACAAGGCCGACTGGTTTGTCTGGGCCGATGCAAAGCCCGATGGTACACCGCCCAACAACTGGCTGTCGGTGTTCGGCGGGTCGGCATGGGCTTGGGACGGGCGTCGCGAACAGTACTACCTGCACAACTTCCTGACCAGCCAGCCGGACCTGAACCTGCACCACGCCCCTGTGCAAGATGCCCTGCTGGACGTGGCACGGTTCTGGCTGGAACGCGGGGTCGATGGCTTCCGTCTGGACACTATCAATTTCTACTTTGCCGACAAATACTTGCGCGACAATCCTTCGTTGCCGGCAGGGTTGCGCAACGACTCGATTGCGCCAAAGGTGAACCCCTACAATCACCAGATTCACCTGTTTTCCAAGAACCAGCCGGAAAACCTTGCCTTCCTGCAACGCTTCCGGGCCGTTCTGAACCCCTACAACGCCGCCGCCGTGGGCGAGGTGGGCGATGCACAGCGCGGGCTTGAGATCATGGCCGAGTATACCTCGGGCGGTGACAAGGTGCAGATGTGCTATCCGTTCGAAATGCTGCAACCCACCCGACTGTCGGCAGGGTTGCTGGAGCAGACCTTTTCCCGGATGACAGCGGTGGCGCCGGATGCATGGCCCTGCTGGGCCTATTCCAACCATGATACCATCCGTCATGTCACCCGTTGGGGTCTTTCGGACACCGCAGCAAAGACTTACACGGTTCTGCTGATGTGCCTGCGCGGGTCTTTGTGCCTGTATCAGGGCGAAGAACTGGGTCTGCCGGAAGCAGACATCGCCTTTGAAGATCTGCAAGACCCTTACGGAATCCAGTTCTGGCCCGAGTTCAAGGGCCGCGATGGCTGCCGCACGCCAATGGTCTGGGTCTCCGACAACGGAAACGGCGGGTTCAGTGAGGCCAAGCCTTGGCTTCCGGTGACCGCTTCTCATCTAAGCCGGTCGGTCGCCGCACAGGATCAGGCCGTCGACTCGATGCTGAACCACTACCGCCGGGCGCTTGCCTTCCGGCGCGCCAACAAGGTGCTGCGCGACGGCGATATGACCGAAATCACCGCAACCGGTGATCTGGTGCAGTTCATGCGAAACGGTGAGGGTGCAATATTCTGCGCCTTCAATCTTGGCGAGGGCGAGGTCTCGACCACCTTGCCAACCGGATCATGGGCCCCCGTCGCCGGGGCGCTTGGCAGCAGTGCAGCCGTTCAGGGCAAGGTTACCCTTGGCCGCTGGGGGTTTTGCCTGATGCAGAAAGAATAAGGGAGGGGACCCGCAATGGCCGAACTGAAACTGACGAACGTCGAAAAGGCGTATGGTGAAGTCAAGGTGTTGAAAAACATCAACCTTGATATCAAGACGGGCGAGTTGATCGTGTTCGTCGGCCCCTCTGGCTGTGGCAAGTCAACGCTGTTGCGCATGATCGCGGGGCTGGAGCGGATCACGGGCGGTGATTTCAGCATCGATGGCGTGCGGATGAACGACGTGCCGCCCGCGCAGCGCGGGATCGCCATGGTGTTCCAGTCTTACGCGCTCTATCCGCACATGACTGTGCGCGACAACATGAGCTTTGCGCTGAAAATCGCCAAGAAATCGCAGGCCGATATTGATGCGGCCGTTGCCAAGGCAGCGCGTATTCTGCAGTTGGAACCCTATCTTGACCGTCTGCCAAAGGCCTTGTCCGGCGGGCAGCGGCAGCGGGTTGCCATCGGGCGCAGCATCGTGCGCGACCCGAAGGTTTATCTGTTCGACGAACCCCTGTCGAACCTTGATGCGGCGCTGCGCGTGGCCACCCGGATCGAGATTGCGCAACTGAAAGAGTCGATGCCCAATTCGACCATGATCTATGTGACCCATGATCAGGTCGAGGCGATGACTTTGGCCAGCCGCATTGTTGTGCTTGCCGGGGGCGGGATCAGCCAGGTTGGCAGCCCGCTTACACTCTATGAACGCCCGCAGAATGAATTCGTGGCGCAGTTCATCGGCTCGCCTGCCATGAACCTGTTGCCGGGCGAAGTGGTGGAAACTGGCAGCGTGACCACGGTCAAGCTGGCCAATGGCGGAATGGCCCGCTCTGCCGTGCCAACACTTGCCGCCGACAAGGGGCTAAAGGTCAACATCGGTGTGCGCCCGGAAGACATGGTCGGCACCGAAGGCGAAGCCATCTTCAAGGGCGAGGTGGAAATCACCGAAGCCCTGGGCGAAGTGACGCTGCTGTATTTCAAGCGGCAGGGCGATGCCGCGCAAGTGGTGGCAAAGCTGCCAGGGATTCACGCCGATCTGCGCCGCAAACTGGTGTCGCTGACGGCGGTGCCGGAAAAGGTGCATCTGTTTGCCAATGGCACCAGCCTGCTCTACCGCTAACGAGGTGAATATTTGCCACCAACCCCCGCATATTGCGGGGGTTTTTCTTTTCGCGGGTCATGGTTTGGCCGCGCGCAGCCACTTGTCCCCCGAATGTCGTTTCCCGCAACGCACCGGGTTTTGGGTTGACGGGGCCGCCCCCAAGGCGCAGACCTGACCGCTAAGGGCTGCCAAAAACCAATCGATAGGTCAGCCCCCGTTCAGCCGAAGGGAAACACCATGGCCAAGGGTCAGTTGCGTTCGAACAAAGAAGTCAAAAAGCCGAAGAAAGACAAGGCAAAGCCCGCCGTTGCGGTGCCAAGCACGTCCGCCTCGCGCATTTCGGACAGCCAGAACAAGAACAAGGGCTGATCGTCAGGCCCGCTGTGCGCGGGCGTGAAAGATAAAGCCAAGGAAGTTCAACAGCACCTGCGCCGCCAGAATGGCGGTGGTGCCGTCGCGGTCATAATCCGGGGCCACCTCGACAAGGTCGATGCCCACGATGTCATGCGCGCGGGCAACACCCTGCAGGATCTCAAGCACCTCGTAGTAGAGGAAGCCTCCGTGGCTGGGCGTGCCGGTGCCCGGCGCGATCGAGGGACAAAACCCATCTATGTCGATCGTGACGTAAAGCCG
The DNA here is from genome assembly GCA_027484145.1 of Rhodobacter sp. Lineage (GTDB taxonomy): Bacteria > Pseudomonadota > Alphaproteobacteria > Rhodobacterales > Rhodobacteraceae > Pseudotabrizicola. The sequence continues at coordinate 533,595 of JAIXUH010000002.1, read as the reverse complement.
TGCACCCTGCGGGATGCGCGCCAGCACGCCTTCGGTTCCCAGTTTGCGCACCTGCCGGACCGATAGGATATCATCCCCCATGGCGCGGGCCGCGTCATAGCCATCCTTGGCGGTGCTGCTGACATTGCGGATGCCAAGGGCTGTGATTCCGCTCACATATTCCTTTTCCGCCGCGCGTCGCATCGGGTTGCCGTGCCCATGCCGCACACCGTGGCGGATATCGACGAAATCAAGGTGCGCATCGATCTGCAGAATATGGATCGGCCCCTGATCATCAAAGGCGCGGATGCAGGGAATGTTGATCGAATGGTCGCCGCCAATGGTGACGGGCAGGGCGCCCGCCGCCAGAATGGCCCGCACCCCGGTTTCGATGTTGGCATGGCTGGATTCGGTATCGGTATGCACAATGTCGGCGTCACCAATATCCACGATGGTCACATCGGCCCCAAGATAGGTGCAGTCATCCTCGTGGTCATAGGCCCCGGCATGGCCAAAGCTGAACAGGGTCGAGGCCTCGCGCACCGCGCGGGGGCCAAAGCGCGCGCCGGCCCGAAACTGGGTGCCAAAATCAAAGGGCGCGCCAAGGATCGCCACGTCGGCCTTGATCGCAGACCAATCGCCGACATAGGGCCGCTTGCCAAAAGTCGAAATCCCGACGAACGGCAGATTGAGCCGCCCTTGTTCATAGCTGTGCCCACTCATGCGAATCTCCTGTTCTGCGGCGTGATCGTGGCGTGCCGCAGATGCCCCTGCAAGCGGCGCAAAAGAGCTTGGCGCACCGGGCCTTTCCCGGCACATATGGGTGGGGAGCAAAGGGAATGACATGGCAGCCGTAGTGACAGAGGCGATGGTGGCAGCTTTCCAGCGCGACGGCGCAGTGCTGGTCAAGGGTCTGTGGGCCGAATGGGTGGAAACGTTGCGGGCCGGGGTCGCACGCAATATGGAAAACCCCAGTGCCGCGCAAATGGCCACGCTCAAACCCGGCGAGCCTGGCCTGTTTTTTGACGATTATTGCAACTGGACCCGGATCCCCGAGTTTGAGCAAGTGATCCGGCAATCGGACGTGGCCGATGTTGCCGCCCGCCTGATGCAAAGCGAAACGGTGCAGTTGTTTCACGACCATGTGCTGGTCAAGGAACCGGGCACCGCCAAGCCGACGCCGTGGCACACGGATGGGCCCTATTACTTTGTGCAGGGGCGGCAGACCGTCAGCTTCTGGTCGCCGCTGGACCCCGTGCGCGAGGCCAGCCTGCGCTGTGTGGCGGGAAGCCATCTGTGGGAAAAGGATGTGCTGCCGACCCGCTGGCTCAGCCAGACCGATTTCTACCCCGACGCGGGCGACTACATGCCCATCCCGGACCCTGATGCCGAAGGCTTGCGGGTGCTGGAATGGGAGATGGAGCCGGGCGATGCCGTCGCCTTTCACTATCGCACGCTGCATGGTGCGCGCGGGAATACCACGGCAAACCGACGCCGGGCCTTTTCGCTGCGGCTGGTGGGGGATGATGCGCGCTATGTCAGCCGCCCGGGGCCGACCTCGCCGCCGTTTCCAGGGCATGGCATGACGCCGGGGGAAAGGTTACGTGAGGACTGGTTTCCGGTTCTGAAACCCTGACCATTCGGCTATGCGTGACCGACAGTGCTTGTCTGCGGCGCCCAAATCGGGTGGTGTTGGCGGGGCAAGGAGCATCCGATGACCATCGAGCCAAAGCGTATCCGCCCCAAGATCTTTCCGCCGCCGGAGTTTCCGCCGCAAAAGCCCGCCATGTTTTCCACCACGCCGCCTGCGATCTTTCCGGTGCTGCTTGGGCTTCTGGGGCTGGCACTGGCGCTGAAGCGGGCTTCGGTTGTGGCGCAGGTGCCGGTCGGGCTGGCTGATCTGGTGATGGGGGTGGTGTCCGTCCTATGGCTGTTCGGGGCCGGGGCTTACGCGGCCAAGATTGCCCGCAGGCCCGCCGTGGTGATGGAGGATCTGCGGATTTTGCCGGGGCGCACGGGGTTGGCAGCGGCCACGGTCGGGGCCATGGCCTTTGCCTCGGTGCTGGGGAACTTTGCCCCGGTGGTGGCGCAGGTGGTTCTGGTGTTGTCACTGGGCCTGCACGCGGCCTTGGCTGTGCTGATGGTGCGCGCCCTGATCGCCGCCCCGCCTGAGGGGCGCGAGGTGACGCCTGCATGGCATCTGGCCTTTGTCGGGTTTATCGTAGGCGCGCTTGCGGCCGTATCGCTGGGGTGGGCCGGTCTTGCCACCAATATTCTGTGGGCGACCCTTGCCATGGCGGTGGCCATCTGGGCGGTCAGCCTGTGGCAACTGGTCAAGCGCATTCCGCCTGCACCCTTGCGGCCTCTCTTGGCCATTCATCTGGCGCCTGCCAGCCTGTTTGCTTCGGTGGCCGGGCTGCTGGGGATGAATTCCCTTGCGCAAGGCATGGTGGCCTTGGGGGCCGTGATCCTGATTGCGCTTCTGGCTGCGGGCCGATGGATCATGGCCTCGGGCTTTTCGCCGCTGTGGGGGGCCTTCACCTTTCCGCTGTCGGCCTTTGCCACAGCTTTGCTGATCAATGACTGGGTGGTACCCGGCGTCTTGCTGACCGTGCTGGCCCTTGGCGCGATTCCGGCTATTGCGTGGCGGGTGTTGAAGATGTGGCCCGGCGGCACGCTGGCCGCCAAAACGAATGCAGCGAAAGCCTGATCAGTTGGGCTGCAAGCGGGTGATCCCGACGGCGGCCGCGCGGGCGAGTGCGGGGTCAAGGCTCATCGGCACATATTCGCCACGCCGCCACAACTCACCCAGATCATCATAGTGGCGCGACAAGGGGTGGCCCGACTGTCCCGTTGATGTGATGAACACCGACGAATCAGGATCGGCAAAATCGTAGACCCCGCGATACCCCGCGCCGTGCACGTTCAAAAACGGGTTCGGCCCTGTCCCTTTGGTGACGGCGCGCTGCAAGGTGTGGTCATCACCACTGGTGCTTTGCCGGATGTTCACGAAATACCGCAGGATCGGCACATCGCCCAACACCGGGTGATCATGCGTGGCTTGGTGCGCCGTGCCCCACCGCCAGCTTTCAGGATTCGGGCCATAGGTTTCGGTCAGCGAGATTAAGGCCTCATCCAGGGCGATGCGGGCCAGATCGGCGCAGCTTTCAATCGCGGCAGACTGGATCACATCGCACCACACGGCAGCGCCGTCGGTGTTGCGGTAGACACGTTCCATGAACACCGGGTCTGGGTGGGTAAAGCTGTCGGCCAGCGGCCCCAGTTCATCGCGGATCAGGCGGTCATTCAAGGCCCGGAACCACGCCTGATAGATCAGCGGTTCAGGCAAATGCTCGTTCATCTCGCCGTTCCACTTGGCCAGCAGGTCCAGCGCGCGCTGCCGCAGGCGTTCGGGCGTGCCTTCGGGGGCGGCCTCGCCCGTGAACCACAGATCGGCCCCAATCAGCGGCAGGATCATCCGCGCCGTTGGCGACACTGTATCAAGCTGCGCCTCGATAAAGCTTTCGCGCGTATGCACGCCACGCGTTTTCATCAGCGTCAGCCAGCGTTGAATGCGCTGCGTATCGCCCCATTCAAACGACAGATGGTCGGGGAAGGGGCGGTCAACCGTCTTGTTGTTGGTATTGCCCAGAATGCCAGTAGCGGGGTTCTGGATGCGGGGGTTCGTCTCATAGGGGAACATGCCCTGCCAGCGGGTCGCGGCAGTGACGCCAAGAGCGGGCATCCGGCCTTGGGTGGGGTGGGCGGCATCGCGGCGGGGCACCGCGCCTATCACCTGCAGCGCAATGCCATCCTTGTCGGCCAGCATCAGGTTCTGGGCGGGGGCCACGAACAGACGCCCGGCCTCCAACGCCTCGGCGATGGATTTTGACTGCATCAGGCCAATCGCCGCCGACATCGACGTATCGGCCCCCGACAGCGCCGTCCATGCCAGTGCCGCCACATGCCCCCCCGGCGTGACCGAGGCCAGATCATAATGCGATCCGGGCAGGATCGGCCCCGCCTCGGACCAGCGCAGGGTAATGGTAACGGGCGTGCCATCCTTGACCTGAATGATCGAACGGCGGGTCAGAAAGGGTTTGAAGCCTGTCGCTGTCTCATATTCCTCGGGGTTGGCAGGGTTCAGGCGTTCCATCACCACGTCCTGATCATCGACATAGGCCGTGGTCAGACCCCACCCAAGGGCCGACGACCGCCCCACCATCACCGCAGGCACGCCCGGAATGCTGGCCCCGATCACACCGCCGGACTGCAACTCCAGCCGCGCCAGATACCACAGCGCCGGCGCGGTAAAGCCAAGGTGCGGATCACTGGCGAGCAAAGACCCCCCCGCCGCCGACCGGTCTGGCGTGGCGGCCCAAGCGTTCGAGGCCCCGGCCAGCGGCAGGCGCGGAAAGGGCGACAGCGGCCCAAGGTCGGCCACTCGCATCGGCCCCGCCGTCGGCAGCACGCCTGGCATCAGGCTGGCATAATCGGGCAGGGCGGCAATGGCGCGGCTGGTGTCATCGGGCAGAATGTCGCGCAGCCGTTCGGGCGGCAGCAAAAGCGACGTGCGCGCCCGCAAAACCTCGGCCTCCAGATGGCCGGAGAGTTGCAGCGCCATCAGCTTGATGATGGCAATCGAATCTGCCGGAGCCCAGGCTGCGATCTCGTTGGAAAACAGAAAGAATTCCGGTGCGCCACGCCCGCGTGCACCCTCATTGATCTGGGTGATCCAGGCGTTGACGCCGCGCGAATAGGCCTCCAGCGCCGCAAGGGTGCGGGGGTCTTGGGCCGCCACCGACTCCAATGCAAGGGTGTACAGGTCATAGCGGCGCAAAAGTTCGTCGATCTTGACCGTCTGGTTGCCGAAGAGTTCCGATAAGCGGCCCTGCGATGTGCGTCGCAGCATCGTCATCTGCCACAACCTGTCCTGCGCATGGGCAAACCCAAGCGCGAAGAACACATCGTCATCGGTTGCGCCAAAGATGTGCGGCACGTTATCGTTGTTGCGCACAATTTCGATCGGCGCAGAAATCCCTGAAATGGTGAAAGATTCCGAATAATCGGGAATCGAGCGGTTCAGGAAGTAATAGATGCCGATCAGGCCCAGCAGCCCGATTGCGACCAGCCCGGTGAAAAGCCGCAAGAGCCAACGGAAAAGGGTAAGCATGAGGGGCCTGTTCTTGACGGCAGGGGTGGGCCTGTTACCTAGGACATCCGACGGCAAAGGGCAATGCAAAGGGCGGTGAGCATGGCACGGGTGGCATTTCTGGGTTTGGGCGTGATGGGCTTTCCGATGGCGCGCCATCTGGCAGCCAAAGGTCACACGGTGACAGTCTATAACCGCACGGTCGCCAAGGCCGAGGCTTGGGTGGCACAGTTCGGCGGCCAAGCCGCAGCCACCCCGCGCGAGGCGGCCCTGGGGCAAGAGTTCGTCATGGCCTGCGTCGGCAATGATGAGGATCTGCGTGACGTTTGCATCGGGCCTGACGGGGCTTTTGCTGGCATGACCAAAGGCGCCGTGTTTGTGGATCACACAACGGTTTCGGCGCAGGTCACGCGGGAAATGTCGTCGGTTGCGGCCTTCATGGGGCTGGGCTTTGTCGATGCACCAGTGTCGGGCGGGCAGGCGGGCGCGGAAAATGGTGTGCTGTCGGTGATGTGCGGCGGCGATGCTGCGCATTATGCGGCGGCGGAACCCATGATCGCCGCCTATGCGCGGGTGTGTCGCCTGTTGGGGCCATCAGGATCGGGGCAGATTGCCAAGATGATGAACCAGATTTGCATCGCCGGGTTGGTGCAGGGGCTGGCCGAAGCTTTGGCCTTTGGCGAAAAAGCGGGGCTTGATGGAGAGGCGGTGGTCGAGGTGATCAGTCAAGGCGCCGCTGGATCATGGCAGATGGCCAACCGGCACAAAACCATGCTGGCAGACAAGTTTGATTTCGGCTTTGCGGTGGACTGGATGCGCAAGGATCTGGGCATTTGCCTTGCCACCGCTAACGAGATCGGCGCTTCGCTGCCTGTGACGGCGTTGGTCGATCAATTCTACAAGGATATACAGCGCATGGGCGGCGGGCGGAACGACACATCAAGCCTGATCCGCCGCCTGAAATAACCCGTATGCCAACGGCTTACGGGATGATCCTTGTGTATTTCGTGCCGGCCAGCGTGGCACCGGCGATCAGGCCCTGCTGGCCGAACACCAGCGCGATGACAGGATCAAGCTCGGTGGATTCCTTGCCAAGGCTGGCCCCTTGCGCGGGCGTTGCATAGCGCACGTCGGCACCAACCGCCCAGCCGAGCGAACGGCGGAACTGGCCCAAGGCGGCCTCTGTCATGAAAAACAGAGCGTGGGCATATTGTTGCGCGCCGATCTGAAAGCCAAAGGTCGCCCGCGTGGCCGAATAGTAATCGACCGTCGCCCCCGCCACCCGCAGCGCACCGCGCCCATAACCACCGCCAATGCCAAAGCCCGCCTCGGTGATCAGCGGCATGAACAAGACGCCCGCCGCATTAGACGCAAGGTCGCGCGTGCCGGGATAGCTGTTGAACAGGTAGTCGCGGGTTGCATCCACCCGGGCGTCAATCTGCGCGCCCCCCGAACTGCCGATGCCATTGCCACAAGCGGCAGTCAGGGCGGCGCTTGCGCCCGCGCCCAGCAACAGAATGCGACGGGTAACGATATGATCCATGAATTCTGCCCTCATAAGCCTCTGGTCGGGCTCTGCGGCCCTTGTTGCACTAGGGGTAGCGTGTTTTGGCCGATCTGTCATGTGGTTTGCACATGTTGCGCGGGGTTTCGCCGTCACCCGAAGGGTTGTGCCAGCGTGTTGCGCCACAGGGGCGTCACAGCCTTGTCGTCCCCATTGCCGTCGACAATTCCGGTGCTGACCCAAAGGCCTGCCAGATCCCGCGCTTCGGCCGGAATATGCTTCAGCAGGGCCGGATAATCGTGGCTGGTGAAGTTCACCACAAAGCTGTAGCCGCCGTCACGCGCGGTCTGGAACAGCGCTTCGGTCGCCTGCACCTGCCGCTCGTCCGAACCGGGGATACGCCACCAGCCCCACCAGACCGGGTCTGATGCGGTGCCGCTTTCGCTGATCGCCGCAGGCTTGCCGAAACGCGCCGCAAAGTTTGACAGGGGATCGTAGAATCCGGCAGGGATGGGGTCTGGCACATCCGACGAGAGGTGCGGGTAAATCGAATAGGCGACAAGATCGGTGTGGCTCATCAACTCGGCCATGCCGCGCGCCTGAACCGCCGCGTCCGCGTCATCGGCCATACCCATGAAGGTTTGCGCCGCAATGCTGAGGACCACGGGCATATCAGGAAACGCTGTCTTTACAGCCTCATACGTGGCGCGGTGCAAGCGTTTGTAGGCAGGCCAAAGGTCGGGCGCGAACTGCAGCAGCAGGTTGACCTCGATCCCGATGGCCAGCCAATCGGGGCGCATCGTGTCAGCGGCACGCACGCAAAAGGCGGAATAGGCGCGGATCACCTCGGGGTCATCAAAGGCGCGACCAGCCCATTCCGGTGGCAAGGGCAGGTTGTCGGTAGTGGCATAAAGCGGGGCCAGACCACTGCGGGCCATGTCCAGCGCACCCAGCGACAAAAGCACCGGGTGGCCTTTGGGCGCGCGCCAGCCAAGTTCTGACGACAACCTGAGAGAAAACGGGGCCTCGGCGGCAGCGTCGACCCATGGCACGCCACCAAGGATCATAGGGGCGGCCATATCGGCCTGCGTGTTCAGGAAATTTTCGACCTGACCCAAGGCCTTCAACGTAAGGTCCGGCGGCCAACGCGTTGTTCCGATGCGGAAGGAGCGAGTTGGCGATGTTGCGGCAAGTGGCGTGGCAAAGGGCAGCGCGGCCAGTCCCGAAAGGACCGCGCGCCGCTGCATCTTTAGCCTCGGCACAGAATGCGCGCGACGGCGGGCGCGAAATAGGTCAAAACCCCATCGCACCCGGCCCTGCGAAACGCCATCAGGCTTTCCAGCATCGCCTTTTCCCCATCAATCCAGCCGTTTTGCGCAGCCGCCTGAATCATCGCATATTCGCCCGACACCTGATAGGCATATGTTGGGGCCCCAAACGTGTCTTTGACCCGGCGGCAGATATCAAGATAGGGCATCCCCGGCTTGACCATCACCATATCCGCGCCTTCGGCCAGATCACGCTCGATCAGGCGCAGGGCTTCGTCGCTGTTGGCGGGGTTCATCTGATAGGTCTTCTTGTCGCCTTTCAGCGCCCCTGTCGCCCCAACGGCATCGCGGAAAGGGCCGTAAAAGGCACTCGCGTATTTGGCCGAATAGGACATGATCGCCACATCCTTGTGGCCCGCGCCCTCAAGCGCCGATCGCATCGCGCCAATGCGGCCATCCATCATGTCGGACGGGCCAAGGATATCGGCACCGCTGTCAGCCTGCGCCAAACTCATCTTGACCAGCGCCTCGATGGTCTCATCGTTCAGGATGATGCCATCGCGCACCAGACCGTCATGGCCATTGGCGTTATAGGGGTCCAGCGCCACGTCCGTCATCACGGCAACCTCGGACACTGCTGCCTTGACCGCGCGGATCGCGCGGTTGGCAAGGTTGTCTGGGTTCCACGCTTCCTCGCAGCCTTCTGTCTTTTTGCTGGGGTCGGTGTAGGGAAAGATGCAGATGGCGGGAATGCCAAGGCTGGCCGCCTCTTCCGCCGCCTTGACCACCAGATCCACCGAAAGCCGGTCAACCCCCGGCATCGACGCGATGGGTTCGCGCAAACCCACCCCATCGCGCACGAACACCGGCCAGATCAGGTCATTCACGGACAGCGTGTTTTCCTGTGCCAGGGCACGCAGTGCGGCCGTCCGGCGCAGGCGGCGAAAACGAAGGGCGGGCGTCGGGGCAACGGTCAGGCGCATGGCTGGCTCTTGATCAGGGCAGGGGCTTGCAGGTTGCCTTCTTGCCTGCCATGGAAAGGCAGCGTGTGGCAAGCCTTGCTGCAGTCGGGGGCGAAGGGCCGATCAAGTGGAATGGTATGAACTGATCTTCGTGCTGATCGACATGCGGTCATTTTCCAACCTGTGGTATTGGATCGGTCTGGCCGTCTTGTGGTCATCTGTCAGCCATTGGGTCATGGGTGTGCCGTTTGACATGATCACCCGCGCACGGCGCCACGGCGGCGAAGCGGCGGCGGATCTGGCGGTGCTGACCCGGATCAACGCCAACCGCATGCTCTTTATTTCGCGTCAGGCGGGCATCTGGGTGATTGCCTTTACCTTCTTCATGCTGACCCTGCTGACGCTGCTTTCGGTGCTGTATCATGTGGAATTCGCCCAAGCCGTCTTGCTGATGTTCGCGCCCATGGTTCTGGTGGGTTACCTTACCTTGCGGACCGCCTATCGGATCGAGCAGGAGAACCCCGAAGGCGATGCCTTGATCCGGCGGTTGATGCGGCATCGCTTTGTCGTGCAATTGATTGGCATGCTGGCAATCTTCGTCACGTCTATGTTTGGCATGTATCAGAACTTTGCCTATTCGGGCTGAACCGGGGCTTGACGCTGGTCAGCCCAAGGGTAGTTACGCCGTCATGAGCCATACATCACAAAACCGCATCATCCTTGGCGGCGCGCCGGAAGGGTTTGACGCCCGCCTTGTTGCCCGCGAACTGGATCGCGGCGCGCCTGTCATTCACATTGCGCGCGACGACAAGCGGATGGAGGCGATGCGCGCGGCTTTGGCGGCGATGGCGCCCAAAACGGTGGTGCTGGACTTTCCGGCATGGGATTGCCTGCCCTATGACCGTGTGTCGCCCAACCCTGAGATTGCGGCCCGGCGCATGGCGACACTGGCCGCACTGGCTGATGGCGTGCCGGGGCCTTTCGTGCTGCTGACCACGCTGAACGCCGCCACGCAGCGGGTGCCGGCCAAGGATCTGGTCGCGGCATCTTCGTTCCGCGCGCGGGTCGGCGACCGGGTGGATGAGGCGCGGTTGCGTGGGTTTCTGGCGCGCATGGGGTTTTCGCCGGTGTCCACAGTGGCGGAACCGGGCGATTATGCCCTGCGCGGCGGCATCGTCGATGTCTATCCGCCGGGGCCGGGGGGGCCGGTGCGGCTTGACTTCTTTGGTGACGTGCTGGATGGCGCGCGGCGGTTCGACCCAGATACGCAGCGCACGACGGAAAAGCTGAAGGCGGTTGAATTCGCCCCAGTGTCCGAAGTGATTCTGGACGAGGCTGCGATCACCCGGTTTCGCCAGACCTATCGCATCGAGTTTGGTGCCGGCGGGTCAGAGGACCCCTTGTATGAGGCGGTCAGCGCCGGCCGCAAGCATCAGGGTATGGAGCATTGGCTGCCCTTCTTTCATGGGCGGCTTGAGACGATCTTTGACTATCTGCCAACCGCTTCGGTCATGCTGGATGATCAGGTCACGCCAGCACGGCTGTCGCGGTGGGATGGCATCGATGATGCCTATGACTCCAGATTTGAGGCGATGACTGCCAAGGGGCGAATGGATTCGGTCTATAAGCCTGCGGCACCGGGGTTGTTGTATCTGGACGACGCCGCATGGGAAGCGGCAGTGGCGGCGCATCGGGTGGTGCAGCTTTCGCCCTTGCCGCAAAGCCCCGGCCCCTTTGTGTTGGATGCTCAAGGGCGGATGGGCCGCAGCTTCGCGCCGGAACGGCAGGTCGAAAGCATCAGCCTTTTCGGGGCTTTGGCCGACCATGTTCGCGCGCTGCGGGCCGATCATCAGGTGGTGATTGCCAGTTGGTCGGATGGCGCGCGCGAACGGTTGCGGGGGCTGCTGGTCGATCAGGGCCTGACGGCGGTGACCGAAGTCAAGGATATGCGCGATGTGCCCGACGGGCGCGGCGGGCTGTTCCTGATGGTCTGGGCGCTGGAACAGGGGTTTACCGCCCCCGGCCTTGCCGTGATCTCGGAACAGGATGTGTTGGGCGAACGGCTGGTGGGAAAGCCGAAAAAACGCCGCAAAGCCGATAACTTCCTGCGCGAAGTTGATACACTATCGCCCGGCGATCTGGTGGTGCATGTCGAACATGGTGTGGGCCGTTATCTGGGCCTTGAAACCATCACCGCCCTTGGGGCGCCGCATGCCTGCGTGGCGCTGGAATATGCCGAGAACGCAAAGCTTTACCTGCCGGTCGAGAATATCGAACTCCTCAGCCGCTATGGCCACGAAGAGGGGCTGCTGGACCGTTTGGGCGGGGGCGCATGGCAGGCCAAGAAGGCCAAGCTGAAAGAACGCATCAAGGAAATCGCTGACCGTCTGATGCGGATCGCGGCCGAACGTGCCCTGCGCCATGCGCCGGTTCTAGAAGCACCGCACAGCATATGGGAGGCTTTTGCCGCGCGCTTTCCCTATCAGGAAACCGACGACCAGCTGTCAGCGATTGCCGATGTGGTGGCCGACCTTGAAAAGGGCAGCCCGATGGACCGCCTGATTGTGGGCGACGTGGGCTTTGGCAAGACCGAGGTCGCCATGCGCGCGGCCTTTGTGGCGGCCCTTTCGGGGATGCAGGTGGCGGTCATTTGCCCCACAACGCTGCTGGCGCGGCAGCATTACCGCAGCTTTGTGGAACGGTTTCGGGGTTTTCCCATCACCATCAAGCCCTTGTCGCGCTTTGTGAGTGTGAAGGACGCCAATGCCACGCGGGACGCGATGACTGCGGGCACCGTCGATATCGTGGTGGGCACCCATGCGCTTTTGGCCAAGGGGGTCAAGTTCAAGAACCTTGGCCTGCTGGTCATTGACGAAGAACAGCATTTTGGCGTGGGCCACAAGGAACGGCTAAAGGAAATGCGGTCCGAGGTGCATGTGCTGACCCTGACTGCCACGCCTATTCCGCGCACGCTGCAACTGTCGCTGACCGGCGTGCGCGATCTGTCGATCATCGCCACGCCGCCGGTGGATCGTCTGGCCATCCGCACCTATGTGTCGGAATTTGATACCGTCACCATCCGCGAAGCGCTGTTGCGTGAACGGTTCCGGGGTGGGCAGTCGTTCTATGTGGTGCCCCGAATCTCTGACCTGCCGACGGTCGAGGATTTTCTGAAAACCCATGTTCCCGAGGTGTCTTATGCCATTGCCCATGGCCAGATGGCGGCGGGTGAGTTGGATGACCGGATGAACCAGTTCTACGATGGCAAGTATGATGTGCTGCTGGCCACGACCATTGTAGAAAGCGGCTTGGATATTCCAACCGCCAACACGATGATCATTCATCGCGCCGATATGTTTGGGCTAAGCCAGCTCTATCAGATCCGCGGGCGGGTGGGCCGGTCCAAGACCCGCGCTTATTGTTACCTTACGACCAAACCCCGCGCGCCGCTGACCCCGCAGGCGATGAAGCGGCTGAAGCTCTTGGGCAGCCTTGATAACCTTGGTGCAGGCTTCAACCTTGCCAGCCACGACCTTGATTTGCGTGGCGCGGGCAACCTGCTGGGCGAAGAGCAATCGGGCCATATCAAGGAAGTGGGGTATGAGCTTTATCAGCAGATGCTGGAAGAAACGATTGCCAAGATCAAATCGGGTGAGATCAACGGCTTGGCGCCGATTGATGATGCGTGGTCCCCCACGCTTAACCTTGGCCTGCCGGTGATGATTCCGGAAGATTATGTCACCGACCTTGACGTGCGGCTTGGCCTTTACCGCCGCCTGTCTGGCCTGACCACCAAGGTAGAGCTTGAGGGGTTTGCCGCCGAACTGATCGACCGGTTCGGCCCCTTGCCCAAGGAAGTGAACACGCTGATGCTGATCGTGCGGATCAAGGCGATGTGCAAGCGCGCCGGAGTCAGTCGGATCGACGCCGGGCCAAAGGGGGCCACGGTGCAGTTTCACAATGACAAGTTCGCCAATCCGGCGGGGTTGGTGGAATTCATCAAGGCCGAAGGGGTGGGGGCAAAGGTGCAGGGCAACAAGATCGTGCTGATGCGCGACTGGAAATCGGATGCCGACCGTATCAAGGGGGCCTTTGCCATTGCGCGCGATCTGGCCGAAAAGGTGGTGCGGCCCAAGATGGCAGGCTAAGCTTCAGTCGATGCGGCGCATGGTCAGATAGGCCACGAACGAAAACAGGGTCACAGCCGCCATGACCGGCAGCGCGGTGCCATCAAAGGCAAGGCCAACCGGAACGGCCAAAAGCACCGATGCCACCGTCGACACCGACCCGATGACCGAGGCCGCCATGCCCGCGATATGCCCGACGGGTTCCAGACCCAGCGCGTTGAGGTTGCCAATGGTCATGCCCACGGCAAAGAATACCGAGACGGTCCATGAGAAATAGACCGCAAAGGCAAAGGATGGCGGCCAGATGCCCGACTGCGTTGTGACCAATGCAAACAGCGACAGCAGCGCCAGCCCGCCAAAGGCCCATGTCACCAGCCGCCGCATGCCCAACCGCACCACCAAGGCCGCGTTCAGCACGCTTGACAGCCCCGCCAGCACCGCGATCAGGGCGAAATAGGCCGGAAAACTCTCTGCCCGGTCAAACGTTCCTTCAAAGATCGGCTGAATCGAGGACAGCACCGCAAACAGCGACCCAAAGGCCAGCGATTGCGCCGCAATCGACAGCCGGATCAGCCGATGCGACAGAACTTCGCGCAGTGCGGCCCAAAGCTGGGCGGCTTGAAACGGGCGACGCAGGTCGCGCGGCAGGGATTCGGGTTGGCGCAGCAGGGTCCAGAGGATCGAGATGACCGAAAACACGATAAACGAGACGAACAGCGCCCGCCATCCGGCCTGATCGATCACGATTTGCCCCAGAAACGGTGCAATTGCGGGCACGAGGGTAAAGATCATCATCGCAAAGCTGACGATCCGCGCCATCTGCCGCCCGGAATACAGGTCGCGCACCAGTGCAAGCGACACGACCCGAGGCCCGGCTGCGCCAAGACCCTGCACCACACGCGCCATAAGCAGCGTTTCCAGTGATGGGGCGAAACACGCGGCAAGCGCAGCCAGACAGTAAAGCGCGGCCCCCGCCACGATAATGTTGCGTCGCCCAAAGCTGTCGGACAACGGCCCTGCCACAAGCGTGCCCAGCCCCATGCCCAGAACAAAGCTTGTGATGATCAATTGCGCGCGGTTCGGTGCGGATGGCGACAATTCTGCCGCGATCTGGGGCAGGGCGGGCAACATCGAGTCGATGGAAAAAGCAATGGTTGCAAAGAGCATGGCGATCAGGGCAACGAATTCTCGTTGCCCCAGAGGTTGTGTCACGCTTGTGTTCATCTGCCCGTTGCCTCGGCTATTCTGCCGTCCGCGGCTAACATGGCAGGGCAAATGCAACCAGTGTCATTCGTGCAAGTCAGCCTTGCGCATTGTCCGTGCCTTGGGCGGCCAGTTCGTCCAGAACCTGTGACCAGACTTGCGGCGGCTGCGCGCCTGAAACAACATATTGGTTGGCAATGATAAAGCAGGGCACCCCCGTCACCCCCCGTTCGCGGGCGTGACGGTCGCGTGCGCGGATGTCATCCGTATCGGCGTCACTGGCCAGCAGGCGTTCGGCAAGGGCCGGGTCCATGCCGACATCGCCAGCAAGGGCCGCCAGCGTGGCGGTGTCACCGATATCCTTGCCCTCGCGCCAATAGGCGCGGAACAGGCGGCTGACCATGGCGCTTTGCCGTTCCTCAAGCCCGGCCCAGTGAATCAGGCGATGCGCGTTCAAGGTGTTGGGAATGCGCGGCACGGCATCAAAGTCGATCGACAGCCCCGCCTCGCGCGCGATGCCGGACAGACGTTCGTGCATGGGCCCCAGACCCGCCGCGCCGAACTTGGCCGTCAGATAGGCCATGCGGTCGGCCCCTTCGGGCGGCATGTCGGGGTTCAACTGGAACGGATGCCATTCGATGGCAAAGGGATGGTCGGGCCGCGCTTCCAGTGCACGGTCAAGGTTGGTTTTGCCAATATAGCACCACGGGCAAACCGGGTCGGAGAAGATATCAAGCTTGATCATGTCGGTCCCATCTGGCGCAAGGCGCGGCGGTTGAGTTTTGCATTGGCCCCGCGTGGTAGCGCAGCAAGGTGGCGGAACATCCGGGGCTGTTTGTAACGGGCCAGACGCGCCGCCGCATGGGCGGCAAGGTCAGCTTCCGGCAAGGTGGTCTCGGCCGTGTAGAAACAGCCGATGATGGTAACGCCTGGCTTGGCCTCGACCTCTGCCACGGCGACATCGGTTATGCCGGGGAAGAGGGCCATGGCGGCCTCAACCTCCATCGGGCTGACGCGATAGCCCCCAGCGTTGATCTGGTCATCTGACCGCCCCAGATAGGTAACCGCCCCGTCAGTGCCGATCTGCACCATGTCGCCGGTCAGGAACCAGTCGCCCGACAGGCGTGCGACGGTTGCCTCGGGGGCATCCAGATAGCCCAGCATCAGACCGGGGTCATGCCGGCTGACCGCAAGCTGGCCGGGGGTATCGATCGCAATGGGCTGCAGATCCGGGCCAAGGGCGGCTATGGATCGCCCCGGCTGGGCAAAGCCTGTGGCCCCATCCGGCGCGGGGCGCTGCGGGGATTCCGAGATGAAGGTCGAAATCTCTGACATGCCAAGCGCCTGACAGACCGGCGTGCCAGTTACGGCGCGCCACGCGGCACGGCTGTCGGGCGGCAAGGTTTCGCCCGCTGACAGCCCATGGCGCAGGCGCGGCAGCGCAGGCAGGGGCGCGCGCAGCAACTGGCGGTAAACGCCGGGGGCTGCGGCAAAGATGGTGGCATCAAACCGCTTGAGCAAAAGCGGCAGATGCGACACCTCAACCCCCTTTCCGGGGATCAGGGCTGTCGCGCCCAAGCTCCACGGGTCCATCAACCCGGTGCCAAGGGTGTAGGTCCAGTTGAACGCCCCGGCATGCAGCAACCTGTCGCTTTCCTGCAAACCTTCCCAGCCCTGATGCATCATCTGGCGCGCCAGAATGGCCCGATGGGCATGCACCACCGCCATTGGTGTGCCTGAAGTGCCCGAGGTAAAGATGATATAGGCCACGCGGTGCGCATCGCCCATTTGAAACGGTGTCGGGGGCAGCGCCTCCATCGCGCGGATGTCTGTATCGTGGATGACCGGGCAGGGGGCAGGGTCGGGCAGCGCAATCCCCGCCGCCGCCACAATCAGACGCGGCGCGATGCGCTGCGCCATCGGGGTGATCTCTGCCACCGTCAACTGCGCCGAGGTCACGACGGGCACGAGTCCGGCCGCGATGGCCCCCAGAAACAGGATCGGCATCTCGACCTGATTGCCCAGCCGGATCAGGATCCTGTCACCGGGCACAAGCCCCTGTGCCAGCAGCCCCGTGGCGCAGCCCTGCACTGCGGCAAGCAGGCGGGCATAGCTCCAGCGTTCGGCCCCGGTAGGGCGGATGATCTGAAGGGCCATCTTGTCGGCCAGCCGCGCGGCACTTGCGCCAAGCACGTGGGCGGCAAGGTTGAAAGCAGGCGGAACCGCAGGCGCAGGGCCAAGATCAACGATCGAAAGCATGGCATGCAGCGTTACGCGCGGCCGACGGGCGTTGCAAGGCGGCGACCACAGAAAAGCACCCGCAAGCACCGCGCAGCGTAGCCCGCCACGGTTCTGCTCGGCCAAAATCAGGGCCGCGCGGGCTGTATACGATCATCACTATCCATCAGGATATGCATTAATCCCTTTGAACGCTTCCCATACGTAAGGACATCGACCAATGATGAGGAATGGTAAACGTATCGTGAATTCTTCCGTTGGTCTGCATACCTTTCCTGAACTTGGCTTAAGGAAAAGAGAACAAGATGACGAAACGAGAAACGCCCTCTGTCTTTTCGATGTCTGTTCTGCTTGGCCTGCCAAGATCGGGGCCCGAACGGGCCTGGGCCACCTTGTCGTCCGAACCTGAAATCACCAGCCCATTGCTGTTGGCAGAGGCTCCAAAACCCATGAGCCTGTCTGACCGCCTGATCTATGGGCAGCCGACACAGGTTGCACGGCAAAGTGCCAAGGGATGGGGATACTGAGGCCACCGGCGCGCGCGATCCGTGACCCCTTGCAGTTGCTCTGCACAAAGGCCGCCCGGTTTGGGGCGGCCTTTGCGTTTGGACCCGGTGGCAGAAGGCGTCAGTTCAGCCAGCCCGAAACGCGGTTTGCGCCGCCCGAGATATCACGACCGATCCCGTCCACCGTTGCACAGCCCGCAAGGGCAAGCGTGGCCGCCATGACCACCACACGAAGAAAGTTCTGCATTCTGACTGCCCGTTCTTGTTCTTACTCTTGGTACCACCAGACGTCTGGCTGAAAGCCCAGCCAATCGCCATAGAGGGGCAGGCGCTCGGGGTATTTGAGTTCCTTGCGATGCGCCAGCCGCGAGACATCAGAATACCACAACGGAACGACATATCTACCAGCCGTAAGGATACGGTCCAGCGCCTGTGTCGCGGATGCAAAGCCTTCCTGATCCTTGGCATTGACCATGGTGTTGATCATCGCCTCGGCAGCGGGGGAATTGATGCCCATCCAGTTACGGGTGCCCGGTTCCGTCACCCCTGCTGATCCCCAATAGAGCATCTGCTCATTGCCCGGCGACAGCGACAGTGACCGGATGTAGTGGGTCATCTCGAAATCATAGGCATTCGTGCGCTCTTTATACTGCGCATCGTCTACAGTCGTCACTTTTGCTTCGATTCCCAGCCGTTTCAGGCTTTCGACATAGATATCAGCAGCAGCGATTGTGTCGTTGGCGCCATTGACCAGCAGGATTTCAAAGGCAAAGGGTTCGCCCGCTGCATTCTTCAGAACACCGTCCTGCACCGACCAGCCGGCCTTTTCCAGCAGCGCGGTGGCCTTGCGGATATTGGCGCGGTTGGCTTCGGACCCATCGCCTTGCGGTACACTGTAACCTTCGATGGTGCCGGGCACGAGATCGGCCTTGAACGGCTCCAGCAGGGCCAGAACCGCGCCCTCGGCAGGTGTTCCGGGCGCAAAACCCAAGGGTGAGTTGGAGTAGAAAGACTGGATGCGCGGGTTCAGCCCGGCGTTCAGGGTCTGGTTCACCAGTTCAAAGTTAAAGGCATGGATCAGCGCATCGCGCACGCGCCAATCCTGAAACAGCGGCTTGCGGGTGTTCATGGCAAAGCCTTCAATCCCCGAAGGCCGCTTGTGCGGGATCACCGATTTGACAATGGTGCCATCGGCCACTTCGGGCCAGTCATAGACCGTTTCCCATTTCGAGGGGTTGGCCTCGCGCCAGCTGGTGATGATGCCGCCCTTGAACGCCTCGAACACCACGCCGCCGTCACCGAAGTAGTCATAGCGCACTTCGTCAAAGTTGTGCTGACCACGGTTGAACGGAAGGTCCTTGCCCCACCAGTCGGGGTTCTTCTTGTAGGTGACGAACTTTCCGGCCTCGACTTCACCCACGACATAGGGGCCCGACCCGATCACCACATCCATCGAGCTTTCGTCAAAGGTCTTGCTCGCCCATTGCGCCTTTTGCAGGATCGGGCGCAGACCAAGGATCAGCGGCAACTCGCGGTCTTGCGTGTTGAACGTGAATTTCACGCTTCGTGGACCGGTGACTTCGGATTTGCCGATCTTGGCCCAAGCGCCGTGATAGCGCGGGTTGCCCAACGTGCCGAGCGTTTCAAACGACCAGATCACATCTTCAACCGTGACCGGCGATCCGTCCGAGAATCGGGCCTCTTCACGAAGAGTAAATTCTGCGTATGTCCGCGCCTCGTCGGTGGTGATCGATTCGGCCAAAAGACCGTACAGGGTGAAGGGTTCGTCGTAGGAACGGCCCATAAGTGTCTCAACCGTCAGGGCAGCCAGCCCCGCCGGCGCACGGCCTTTCACGATGAACGGGTTGAGAGAATCAAAGCTGCCCGATTCCCCGAAAACGATGCGCCCGCCCTTTGGGGCATCGGGGTTGACCTGCGGCAGGGACACAAAATCCGGGGGGAGGGCGGGCTGGCCATACATAGCTATGCCATGTGTGGTCTGCGGGGCCGACTCAGCCTGTGCCATTGGCACCCATGCCGACAGGGTCAGCGCGACCCCGATTCCTGCAAGTTTGCGGAAAAAAAACTGTCCCATCGTCGCAACAATCCCCTGTGTCCTGTTTTTCTTGGGCCTCAGACTACGAGGGGTTTCGTGGCTTTTCAAACTTTTAACTTGGCCCCCGGCGCAAGGGCGCGTATATAGTGCTTACTGCTCGATAGGTTTCTTGCCTGTATGAAACCTGCCTCAATAACTGAACGCCAGCCTTGTGCTGGCGTTTTTTTTGGCGTTCGCCCTGTCGATGTTGGTGCCTTTCGCGTTTGCAGCATGTAGCCTTTGGCCATCGCAGCACGAGAGGATTTCACCATGCTGAAGGGCAAGACAGCCATCATCACCGGATCAAACAGTGGAATCGGGTTGGGTGTGGCCGAAGAACTGGCACGTGCCGGTGCCGATGTCGTGATCAACAGCTTTACCGACCGGCCCGAAGATCATGCACTGGCCGCCGACATCGGCAAACGCCATGGCGTGACCGCGCGCTACATTGCCGCCGACATGTCGAACGGCGATGCCTGCCGCGCGCTGGTGGAACAGGCGGGTGCCTGCGACATTCTGGTCAACAACGCGGGCATTCAGTTCGTAGCGGGGATCGAGGAATTCCCGGTCGACAAATGGAACGCCATCATTGCCATCAACCTGAGTTCTGCCTTTCACACCACTGCGGTCGCCTTGCCGATGATGCGGGCCAAGGGCTGGGGGCGGGTCATCAATATCGCCTCGGCGCACGGGTTGACGGCCAGCCCCTTCAAGTCGGCCTATGTGGCGGCCAAGCATGGCGTGGTGGGGCTGTCCAAGGTTACCGCACTGGAATGCGCGGGGCAGGGCATCACCTGCAACGCCATCTGCCCCGGCTATGTGCTGACCCCATTGGTCGAGGCGCAGATTCCCGACCAGATGAAAAAGCACAACATGGACCGCGACACGGTCATCAAGCAGGTCATGCTGGAACGCCAGCCCAGCCGCCAGTTTGCGACGGTGGAACAGCTTGGCGGCACCGCGGTCTATCTGTGCAGTGATGCGGCGGCACAGGTCACCGGCACGACCATCTCGGTCGATGGTGGCTGGACCGCGATGTAAGGCGATTTCGCCCGCGCGCCGGAAAAAAACGCGCGCGGGTCTTGCCGATGCACGGTGCCTCTGGCACGACCATGGGCATGAACGCTGACATCCTTTGCATCGGGTCTGTCCTGTGGGACATCATCGGTCGCTCCTCCGCATCGATGCGGGTGGGTTCCGATGTGCCGGGACGCATCACGCGCCTGCCCGGTGGCGTGGCCATGAACATCGCAATGACGTTGGCGCGCTTTGGCCTGCGCCCCGGCCTTTTGACCGCCATTGGCCGCGATGCCGAAGGCGATGAGCTTGTGGCTGCCTGCACCCGCATGGGCATGGAGTGCAGCCACATCTACCGCTCGGACGATCTGCCAACCGATCGCTATATGGCGGTCGAAGGGGCCAATGGCCTGATTGCGGCGGTGGCCGATGCCCATAGTCTTGAGGCGGCAGGCGCCAAGATCCTGCGCCCCTTGGAAGATGGCCGCCTTGGCACCCTGGACGCTCCATTTGCCGGGCTGATCGCGTTGGATGGCAACCTGACCGAGGCGCTGCTGTCAGACATTGCGCAGTCGCCCTTGTTTGCGCGGGCCGATCTGCGGGTGGCCCCGGCCAGCCCCGGCAAGGCGGAACGCCTTACCCCGCTGATGAACCATGGCAAGGCCACGCTGTACGTCAATCTGGAAGAGGCGGGCATTATCGCCAAGGGCCGCTTCGACACAGCGGCCGACGCGGCGGCGGCGCTGCTGGCCCGCGGGGCGGCACGGGTGCTGGTGACCGATGGGGGCCGTGCAGCTGCCGAAGGCACGCGCGGGCAGGGCATTATCGTTGGCATGCCGCCGCAGGTGCTGGTCACACGGGTGACAGGTGCCGGTGATACGTTCATGGCCGCACATATCGTGGCCGAAGGGCGCGGGGCCGACCGGCAGGATGCGCTCCAGCAGGCGCTGCGGGCCGCAGCAGACTATGTTTCGGGTGACATCGGGTCCTGACGGCGCGGTTGCGCAGATCAGGACGATGGCCCCGCCGAGAAGAGGATCAGGATGACACTTCCGCTGATGTTTTCGCCCGAGGTTGCCGCCGCACGCACTGATGGCCGCGCCATTGTGGCGCTGGAATCCACCATCATCACCCATGGCATGCCATGGCCACAAAACGTGGAAACCGCCCGCCGGGTTGAGGCCGAGGTGCGCGCTGCCGGTGCCGTGCCGGCCACCATTGCCATCATGGCGGGGCAAATTCACATCGGACTGACCGATGCCGAACTGGAACAGCTGGGGCAGGCCAAGGGCGTGGCAAAACTCAGCCGCGCCGATCTGGCGGCCTGTCTTGCCTCGGGGGGTGTGGGGGCCACCACGGTGGCGGCCACGATGATCTGTGCGCATCGGGCGGGCATCTCGGTCTTTGCCACGGGTGGCATCGGGGGCGTGCATCGCGGCGCCGAGCTTAGCTTTGACATCTCGGCCGATCTGCTGGAACTGGCCGCCACGCCGGTGACCGTGGTGGCGGCGGGGGCCAAGGCCATTCTGGACCTGCCCAAGACGCTTGAGGTGCTGGAAACCCATGGCGTTCCAGTCATTGCCTTTGGTCAGGATGACTTTCCGGCCTTCTGGTCGCGCTCGTCGGGGCTAAAGGCACCGCTGCGGATGGATGACCCGGCGCTGATAGCAGCGGCGCAAAAGATGCGGGCGCGGCTTGGCCTGCCGGGGGGGCAACTGGTAGCGAACCCGATCCCTCCCGAGGCCGAGATTGCGCGCGACCAGATCATGCCGGTGATCGAAGCCGCATTGCAGGAGGCGCAGGCCAAGGGAATCAGCGCCAAGGCCGTGACGCCGTTTCTATTGCAGCGGATTTTCGAACTGACCGAAGGCCGATCCTTGCAATCGAACATCGCACTGGTGCTGAACAATGCGCGTCTGGCGGCGGCCATCGCGCGGGCCATGGTGCTTTAGCCCATTGCGACGCCGAAATATGGCACCTAGATTGACCTGTCCCTCGTGAAAGCCCCAGCGCGCTTATGTCAGAACATTCGTCTCATCGCCGCTCTGTTTTCGGTGCCTTGCGCGCCTCGTTCCTGACGGGACTTGTTGTAGTCCTACCCGTGGGCCTGACGATCTATGTCGTCTGGGGGGTGGTCGGCTGGATCGATGCATGGATCCTTCCCTTGATCCCCGCGTTCTGGCAGCCCGAAGCGGTGATGAAGCGCATCTTCGGCCCCGAGGCGGATTTTCCGGTGCGCGGCGTTGGTGTTCTGGTGTTTCTGGTGTTCACCGCGCTGATCGGCTGGATCGCGCGCGGCCTGATCGGCCGCACCATCGTGCGCAGGGCCGAAAATGTGGTGGACCGCGTGCCCTTGGTGCGGTCGGTCTATTCGGGTCTGAAACAGATCACCGAAACCTTCTTTGCCAAGTCGGAAAAGACGTTCGAGCGGACCTGCCTTGTCGAGTTTCCGCGCCCCGGCTGCTGGACGGTGGGGCTGGTGTCCAGCGTGCCAAAGGGCGAGATTGCGGGAAAGCTGCCGGGTGGCGAAGATATGGTGGCCGTCTTTCTGGGGCTGACGCCGATGACGTCAGGCTTTCTGGTCTTTGTTCCGGCGCGTGAGGTGGTGTTCCTGGACCTCAAGGCCGATGAGGCGGTCAAGCTGATCGTATCCGCCGGTCTGGTCTATCCGCAGCCCAAGGACAGCGAATAGCGGCCATCAGCCAAACAACGCCTGCAGGTCAAAGCTGCTTTCGTGCGTCAGCTTGGCCCTGTGTTCGGTCAGGAACCTGTCCGCCGCCGCCCGCCCCGCCTGTTTCAGCCGATCAAACAGCGCAGGCGACGGTGAAAGCTTGGTCGTGGCCGACAGGCTGGTCATCAGATCATCGTCCGAAATCAGGTGCACGTTGACCTGCCGCATCTGGCCCTTTTCAATGCGCCCCTCGCCGATCAGACGGCGCACGAAGTTGATGGCCCGCAACTCACCCAAAAGGGCCGAGTTGAAGCTGATCTCATTGACCCGGTTCTGAATGTCGATCGGGGTTTTGGGCACCTCATCGCGCAACAGCGGATTGATCGACACGATGATGATGTCATCGGCCAACCCGGGGCGATAAAGCGGATAGAGTGCGGGGTTGCCGGAATAGCCGCCATCCCAATAGGTCTCGCCCTCGATCTCGACCGCCTGAAACACGGTGGGCAGGCAGGCCGAGGCCATCAGCGCCTTGGGCGTGATTTCCTCGCCCTCGAATATCCGGCTGCGGCCGGTGCGCACATTGGTGGCACCGACAAACAGCCGAAAGCCACCAATCGCGCAGACCCGGCTGAAATCAAGGTGCCGGACCACGGGTTCCAGCGGGTTCTTCCAGGCTGGCCCCCAAGAATAGGGCGAGAACATCTGCGCCGCGATCCCTTGGGTCGAGACGGGCAACAGTTCCTGCATCTGCCGGTTCCATTCCTGAATGCCGGGAAAGATCGGCTGCATCCAAGCCGAAAGCCGGAAATCGGTCAGGCGCGCCACATCGGCCCACAGCGCATCAAGGCTGGCCCGCGCCCCGGTAACGCCATCTGCGATCAGGCCTGCCTTCAGCGCGGCCCCGTTCAGCGCACCAGCGGAAGTGCCCGAAACCCCGGCAATGGCAAGATCCTTGTCTTCCAGCAGCCGGTCAAGCACACCCCATGTAAAGGCCCCATGCGCGCCGCCGCCCTGCAGGGCCATGTTGATCCGCGTCACCATCTGCAAGCCCCTTGTGTCGTTTCCTGCTGCAGCATTTATGACCCCGCTGCGCAAAAGGGTTCGTCATTTCAGGGCATAGACTCTGCCAAAGTCATATCCGGCCAGCACCAAACGGCCACGATCAGAAAAGATCGCCTCAACTGCGGTCTGCATCTTGTCGCGTCCCAGAACGGCCCCGGTTTCGGGGTCAAGTTCGAACAGGTAGTCGGTCACGCCTGTGCCTCCATGGGCCGAGAAAAGCCGCCCCTCGACCCAATGAAGACCGGAGTTTGCGGTACCGTGCGGGCTGATCCACGAAAGCTGGGCCAGACCGGGCGCAAACTTCAGCGCCACCCCGTCAGACCCGCTGAACACGTTTTCCGAAATCGCCACATAGACCTGCCCCTGATCATCCATATCACAACCGGTGAGAACATAGTTTGCGGGCGCATTGGCCGGGAAAATCGCAGGTAAGCCAAGGGCAACGACCCCTGACAGCACAAAGGCATCATCTTCGGGACGGAAGAGATACAGGTTTGCGGCATCATCCAACTCGCAAAACACCTCGCCCCGGTCCGATGAAATGCGGTGTGGGGCAAAGAACTTGAACGAAAAATCCACCGGTTCAGGTAAACCCAAGCCTCCGATGATCGGCGTCAGGGTTGCAGCAGTGCCGGCATCGCGCAACGAACAGCCAAAGACGTAGCGGCAAAAACGCCCGATCGCGGCCTCCAGTGCGGGCGAAAGGTCTGGGCTTGTCTCTGCCAGCGATAGCAGGTCCGGTGCCGAGGCCAGCAATGTCATCCGGATGTCCGGTTGCCTGCCGGGTTTTGGCGCAGGGGCGGGCAGGGTGATGCTGCGATAGCGCAACGCGGCATCGGCGGCATTGGCAAAGGCCGCAACATAGGGGGGCAGGCCGGGCGGCAGCGTAGTGGTGGAACCGCCGGCCGCCTTGGGGGCATCCGGCAACACGGTTGCACCTGCTTCAGGCAGGGCCGTCTGCGCCCCAGGCTGCGCGGGTGGTTCGCTGGTGATCTCAGCCAGATAAAGACACACGGGATGCGGGGCACCCGCTGCGTTATACAACCCATTGTCACGCAGGGCAGCGCAAGAGGTTTCACCGCCAAGCGCTTGATCCTGCACCGATTGCAAGGTGGTCGGGCTTTGCGTATCGCCATGTTGTGCCGAACGCTCGGCCCATACTGGCACCACAAGACCCAGCAGCATGATGAAATGGATCAAAATTGGCAAAATCCGCATGGTTCCCCGCACACATGGTCGAAAAACGCCGAAAGGCCCTTTAATGCTGGCAGGCTACTGGCACATCGCCGGGCAAGCAAGGTCCGGACATCCTGCCCTTAGCCGCCCCAGAAGCCCAAATTGCGACGTCAGGGGTTGTCACTGCGCCAAGAGCAGGATAAGGACGCGCCACTTCACAGGTACAGCTTGGGCTTTTCAGGGAGAAATCCTGACGAGTCCGCCGGTTGGGGGGAAACCCTCGCATGGCTGTGCCGAGGCGCAAACCGGAAAGGAATTTGGACATGGCGCTCCCCGAGTTTTCCATGCGTCAGCTGCTTGAAGCTGGCGTTCACTATGGTCACCAGACGCAACGCTGGAACCCGAAGATGGGTGAATACATCTACGGCGACCGCAACGGCATTCACATCCTTGACCTGACGCAGACTGTTCCGATGCTGGATCAGGCGCTGAAGGTTGTGCGCGACACCGTCGCCAAGGGCGGCCGCATTCTGTTCGTCGGCACCAAGCGTCAGGCACAAAAGCCGATCGCTGAAGCCGCAGAGCGTTGCGCGCAGTTCTACATGAACCACCGCTGGCTGGGCGGCACGCTGACCAACTGGCAGACCGTGTCGAAATCGATCCAGCGGTTGAAGCAGATCGACGAAATTCTGGGGCAGGGCGGCGAAGGCCTGACCAAGAAAGAGCGTCTGATGATGGAACGCGATCAGGGCAAGCTGCAGGCTTCGCTGGGCGGCATCCGGGAAATGGGCGGCACCCCCGACCTGATCTTCATCATTGATGTTGGCAAGGAAGACCTCGCCATTCTGGAGGCCAAAAAGCTGGGCATTCCGGTTGTTGGCGTGGTGGATACCAACTGCTCGCCCAAGGGCGTGGATTATGTGATCCCCGGCAACGACGATGCGGCGCGTGCGATCCAACTGTATTGCGACCTCATCAGCCGTGCCGCTCTTGACGGCATGTCGGCCCAGATGGGCGCTGCTGGCGTTGACCTTGGTGCGCTGGAAGATGCGCCCGTGGAAGAAGCTGTCGCAGACGCGTGAACGGGCGCCTGATCCGGCGCCGTTGCAGGACTGTTACGCGGCGGGGTTAAGGCCCCGCCGACCCGTTTGAAATTCAGGAGCGAAACATGACGATCACCGCACAAATGGTGAAGGAACTGCGCGAGTCGACTGGCGCAGGCATGATGGACGCCAAAAAGGCGCTGACGGAAGTCGGCGGCGACATGGACGCCGCCGTTGACTGGCTGCGGACCAAGGGTCTTGCCAAAGCCGCCAAGAAGGCTGATCGCGTGGCCGCCGAAGGTCTGGTGGGCGTGGCCGTGTCGAACGGTCGCGGCGTTGCCGTCGAGATCAACTCGGAAACCGACTTCGTGGCCAAGAACGCCGACTTTCAGGCGTTGGTGCGCGATGTGGCAAATATCGCCCTGACGACCGGTGACTCGGTCGAGGTGGTCAAGGCCGCACATCTGAACGGCAAGAAGGTTGACGAAGTCATTCAGGAAGCCATTGCCCGCATTGGCGAAAACCTGAACTTCCGCCGCCTGCACATTCTGGAAGGCACGACCGTTGTGTCTTACGTCCACAACGCCGCATCGGCGGGCATGGGCAAGATCGGCGTTCTGGTGGCCCTGAACGGTGACGCAGCCAAGGCTGAAGAGATTGGCAAGCAATTCGCCATGCACATCGCCGCAACCAACCCGCTGTCCTTGTCCGAAGCGACGCTGGACCCGGTTGTGGTTGAACGTGAACTGGCTGTGCAGACCGCCAAAGCGCTGGAAGAAAATGCCACCTCGGCCAAGCCGAAGCCCGAACAGGTGATCCACAACAACATCATCCCGGGCCGCATGAAGCGTTTCCTGTCGGAAAACACATTGCTGGGTCAGGCTTTTGTCATCAACCCCGACCTGACGGTGGAAGCCGCCGCCAAGGAAGCGGGCGTCGAGATCACCGGGTTTGCCCGCGTGATGGTTGGCGAAGGTGTCGAGAAGAAAGAAGAAGATTTCGCTGCCGAAGTGGCGAAGATGGTTCAGGGTTAAGCCTCACCCATCATCTTTTGGCAAAAGGCGGTCCGAACGGGCCGCCTTTTTTCTTGGCGCAAGCCGACGATACGGGCGGCGTGATCAGCCCTGAAACAGCAACGGTGCGCCCCCCAGGGACGCACCGTTTTTCTGTTTGCGCCTTTCCCATGGGGATGAGGACCAAGCGCAGTCAGGGGTCTGTTCTGCCTGTCACAATAGACAGGCAAGCCAGCAGGGGCGCATACGGGGGAGGGGACCACCACCGCATTTTCCCGTCAGGCAGGCGTCAGGGTCGATGAAAATGCATCGTCTGCCGCCTGCCGTTCCAAGCCCGAAGGCCACCACTCACGGAACAAGATCAGGATGGAACAGAAGTTGACGCAAGGTAAGTAGGGATTTCCCTACCAAAAAGTGAACGTTTCAGACCGCGCGCTAACCCACGGTTGTATCAGGATTTCCCACTCACCGGCGAACGCGCCACCCGCTGAAAGATCAGGTTCAGGAGCGATGCCTTGGCCACGGCCTGTGTCGTCGTTTCAACCGACAGCGCTTCACGGGCAAGGCGCAGGTGCTTTTCGATCATCGCCGGCGATACTTCCATCAGCATCGCCACATCCTGCGTGGTCTTGCCATCGGCGACCCATTCCAGCGCTTGCCTTTGCCGTTCGGTCAGGCTGCGCCGCGCGGCGGGCTGGGGCAGGGTGATGATCTTGAGGTGCATCATATGCGCCACGGCCAGCATTTCGGCCTGCCGGGCCTCCCACACAGCCTCGACCTGATCATGGTCCATCGGTTCATCCGCGACCAGACCCAAGGCCCCTTTGGACCGTGTCGACGATTCCGGAAAGCTGATCGAGATACCGGCGCGCACCCCCATGATCACGTTTTGCCGCACGGCATCGGCTTCTTCCGGGGTCAACTTGCCGGCTTCGAACGCCTCTTTGACCCAACGCCACGTACAGGCGCCCACATTGGCAACGGCCCAGCGATAAACCGGTGTCTTTGCATAAAACCCGTTGTGAAAATACTTGCGGGCATAGTCGGAATCGCCGGTGGTCAGAAAGATCGCATCATCAGGATCGCCCACATTGGTGCGTTCGTGCAAGAACCGGGTGAAACCATAGTTGATCCGCGAAAACCCAAGATCACGGTAAAAGTCTGCGACCATGGCCCAGACCTGATCAACCGTCTCGGCCTCGGCAATGCGTGATAGAAGCGGCAGAACTGCCGTCATGTCTTTCCCCGGTTTCCCTGCCAAAGCGGCAGCTTGTCCTCATCCCTGACAATTGTTCTAACCAATTTGGATCGCCCGGTCAAAGGTGTGCGATTCCCGAACGATGGAGTTGTCATGCGGGCAAATGTGGTGGTGATCGGCGGCGCGGTCATGGGGTCTTCGGTGGCGTGGTGGCTCAGCGAGATGAACCCCGCGCTTGAGATCCTGGTGGTGGAACAAGACCCCAGCTTTGCGCGCGCCTCGACCGCCTTGTCGGTGGCTTCGATCCGCCAGCAGTTCACTACCGCCGTCAACGTCGAGATTTCGCGCTTTGGCATCGGCTTTATCCGCGACTTCAAGAGGCGCCTTGGTCTGGACCTTGGGTTGAAAGAGAACGGCTATCTGTTTCTGGCGCAGACGGCCGAAGGGGCGCAAACCTTGGCCGAGGTGGCGGCGATGCAGCGCACCCATGGGGCCGCGACCGAAGTGTGGGATCCAGCCGCCATTCAGGCCCGTTTTCCCTGGCTGAACGTGGAGGATCTGACCGCCGGCACCTTTGGTGCGCGTGATGAAGGCTGGTTTGACAACATGGGCCTGCTGGCCGGGTTTCGCAGCGGGGCCAAGGCCAAGGGCGTGCGCTTTGTCACCGACCGGGTGACGGGCATTCGCGTGACCAATGGGCGGGTGGTGGGTGTCACGCTGGAAAAGGCGGGCAAAGTCGATTGCGATACGGCGGTGAATGCCGCCGGAACACGGGCCGCCGAGGTGTGCCGCATGGCCGGGCTTGATCTGGCGGTCGAACCGCGCAAACGCACAGTCTTTGTGATCGACGCGCCCAATGCCCGGCATCCGGATGCGCCGCTTTTGGTGGATGCAGGTTTCTACCTGCGGCCCGAACAGGCGCACTGGATCACCGCAACCGTGCCGCACCAAGATGGCCCTTGTGCTGCCGATGATTTCGAACCCGACCTGCATTTGTTCGAAGAGGTGATCTGGGAACAGCTTTATGCACGGGCACCCGGGTTTGATGCGGTCAAGGTGGTGCGTCACTGGGTAGGACACTATGCCTATAACACCTTGGATCAGAACGCCATTCTGGGGCCGCACCCGGAAATCGCAAACCTGTTCCTGATGAATGGCTTTTCAGGCCATGGCCTGCAGCAATCGCCAGCTGTTGGCCGCGGCATTGCTGAACATATTCTCACCGGCGCATGGCAAACCATTGATCTGTCAGACTTATCGGTACAGCGCATGGTTGACGGAAAAGCCTTTCTGGAACGTGCTGTGGTCTAGTAAAGCGCAGCGCAAATGTTGTCCTAGCAGCCCAAGCAACTCCAATCGCATTACATAATATGCATTATAGGATAAATCGATACTGCCAGACAGAACCCCGCCAGAGCCAAACCCATTGCGTTAACTGTGGAAATTTGGTGCACCCAGCACGATTCGAACGTGCGACCTTTGCCTTCGGAGGGCAACGCTCTATCCAGCTGAGCTATGGGTGCCTGCCCGCGTCTATAGCGGCAAGTGGCAAGGCCTGCAACTGGGCTTATGCGAAAAGCTCGTGGCACAGTTCCAGCGCCGAGACCAGCGCATCCACTTCCTCGACCGTGTTATAAAGCCCGAACGATGCGCGGCATGTGGCACCAACGCCCATATGCTCCATCAGCGGCATCGCGCAATGCGTGCCCGCGCGCACCGCAATGCCACGCTTGTCCAGCACTGTTGAGATGTCATGCGCATGAGCCGCACCATCCAGCGTAAAGCTGAATATCGCGCCCTTTGACGCCGAATTTCCCTGTATGTTCAGCCAGTTCAGGCCCGAAAGCCGCTTTTGGGCGTAATCGCGCAGTTGCCGCTCATGTGCCGATATCTGATCCATGCCCAGCCTCTGCATATACTCCAGCGCGACACCAAGCCCGATCTGCTGCACAATGCCGGGCGTGCCGGCCTCGAACTTCATCGGCGGGTCATTCCATGTGACGGTATCACGCCCGACCTCACGGATCATGTCGCCGCCACCCAGAAACGGGCGCATTTCCTCCATCCTGTCACGACGTATGAAGATCGCGCCGGAACCGCTTGGACCGTATAGCTTATGCCCGGTCACGGCATAGAAATCGCACCCCATCGCGACCACATCCACCGCCATGTGCACCGCCGCCTGTGATCCGTCCACCAGCACCGGCACGCCCTTTTCTCGCGCGCCCTGACAGATGCTTTGCACATCGACTACGGTGCCCAGAACATTTGACATATGGGTCACCGCCACCAGTTTCGTGCGGGGGCCGATTGCATCCAGCATGGCCTGCGGATCAAGGTCACCATTGGCGTCGCAGTCCACCCACTTCAGCACAACCCCTTGGCGTTCGCGCAGAAAATGCCACGGCACGATGTTGGCGTGGTGCTCCAGCACGCTGAGCACAATCTCATCGCCGGCGCTGAGACGAGGCGCGGCCCAGCCATAGGAGACAAGATTGATCGCCTCGGTCGTGCCTGAGGTAAACACGATTTCATCGGCCGATGGCGCATTCAGGAATCGGGCAATGATGCCGCGCACGGCTTCGTACTTGTCGGTCGCAAGATTGGAAAGATAGTGCAAGCCACGGTGAACATTGGCATATTCCATGGAATAGGCCTGCGTGACGGCATCAATCACGACTTGCGGCTTTTGCGCACTGGCCCCGTTGTCCAGATAGACCAGCGGCTTGCCGTTGACCTGCCGCGACAGAATGGGAAAGTCGGCCCGGATGGCGTGGATGTCATACATGGCCTAAACCCCTGCCCCATAAACCGAAAGCATCAGAACCGCCAAGGCAAAGCCTGCCACCAGCAAGGTGGCCAGCACGCCCAGAAAGGTCTTGCCGACCGATGCAAACCCATGCAGTTCGGCCACGAAGTTACTGATCAGCCACATGAAAAGCCCAACGGATGCCAGTCCGATCACATCGGCCACAGGCGGCAGCAGCACCTGCACGACGATCTGGATCACCTGCAGCACCACCAGAATGAACTGCAACCACACCATCAGCAACATAGCATCGGCAAAAGTGCCCTTGCCCCCGCGCCAACGCCCGACCCAGAACACGGCCTGAACCGAGATCACCATCAGCACAAACTGCAGCAAGGCCGTGCCAATCGGGCTGGACATCGCCTCTTCCATGCTGGCGCGCGTTTCCGCCGGCATCAGGCCAAAGGCGAGATGCGCCAATACCGACGATACTACCGCCATCAGCACCAATGCCAGCCACCGCGCCGGCATCGGGATGCCCGAAGCCATGACCATGCGGGCCCCGTCGCGCGGGCGTTGCACGGTAAACCGCGCCATCATCAGCAAGTTGCGCAAAGACAGTTCCATGATTAACGTTCCGCCTCGCTCAGCATGATCAGCCACAGGGTCGCAAACACGGCAAAGGCAACACTACCTACAAGTGTGGCCTGCAACCCCGTTCCCAGCAAGCCAAGCACCATGCCATGCAGCAGGACAAACGGACTAGCCCCCAGCAGCGCCAGAAACAGGGCCAGCCGAGCGCCGTAAAAGCCCCCCTTCCCGCCCATGGCCCGTGCCACCAGATGCCCCAGTGCCGCAAGACCATAAAGCAGCGGAATCGCCGCCAGCAGTGCGAGGCCAGAGCCGACAAGGCCCTGCACCATCGGCACTTCGGGGGTCATCGTCGCAAGGCGCGACAGGCGCGGCCATTGCGCGATAAAGGCCAGAATCAGAAAGGCGATCAACAGGCTAAAGGCAAAAGGTTCAGACTTGCCGCGCGCCAGATGGCGGCGGATCACCTGACGGGGTTGCCGCCAGCTTTGCACGATATCGGTGGTAACGCTCATTCAATGCTCATGCCGGGCAAGCCAGCCTTCCAGACGGGAACGGATATCTTCGGCAATGGCTTCATCCGCCACCTCGGCAATCGCCTCGGCCAGAAAGGCCAGCACCAGCAGGGATTGCGCCGCCCGTTTCGGCACGCCCCGCGACTGCAGGTAGAACAGCGCCACATCATCGATGGCACCCGAGGTAGAACCGTGGCTGCACTTCACGTCATCGGCATAGATTTCCAGTTCCGGCTTGGCCAGAAACTGGCTGTCGCCATCCAGCAGCAAGGATTGCGAGATCTGATACCCATCGGTTTTTTGCGCGCCCTGTTTGACAAGGATCTTGCCCTGAAACACGCCGACGGCCCCGTTCATCAGCACCTTCTTGAACACCTGTCGGCTTTCGCAGCGCTGGCCGGCATGGGTGATGAACACCGTATCATCGTGGTGAAAGTCGCCATCGCCGACGGCTGCCCCGGCCACATGCGCCGCGGCATCATCCCCCAGAAGTTCGATCACGGCATCATTGCGCGTCAGCCTGCCATTGGCGGTCAGGGTAAAGGATTTGAACAGGGCATTGCGCGCCAGGCGGGCAAAGACATGCGTGCAGGCGCGGCGCTGATGGTCCCTGCCCTGCGCGCGGATATGGTGGAAGGTGGCGCCTTCGGCCAGATCAACCTCCAGCACCTTGGTCAGCCGCGCCGCACCCGGACCATTCTCCAGAACGGTCAGTTCGGCCCCCGCCTCGACCTTGATGCAATGGTGCAGCATGGCGTCGGATGACTCGGACGCATGATTATAGATCAGCGAGATCGGCAAAGCCGCCCGCCCCGTGACACGCACCAGCACGCCATCGGTGGCAAAAGCCGTGTTCAGCGCCGCAAAGGGCCGCTGCACCGGGGTCTGCCCCCGCGCCTCAAGCACACCATAGATTTCCCGCGCCCAGTGGATGTCGGTTGCGCCCGCATCAGCCAGACGAATGATCTCAACCCCTGCGAGCGTCAGCGGGTCAGAGGCGCCTGCGTCAAACACGCCATCGGTAAACACGATCTTCAGCCGGGCGATCGCGTCAAAGATCGGCGCCTCATCGCCCGCATCAAACAGGGCTGCATGTGGCGCTTCGGGCTGGTTCAGGCTGGACGGGTCGGTATAGCGCCAATACTCATCGCGCTTACCGGGCAGGCCCATGGTGGACAGCCGCGCCAAAGCGTCTGCCCGTGCCGCCCCTAGCCAACCGCCTTGCGGCAACGACAGCCCGGCAATGCGCGCGGCCAAGGCATCGGCTTTTGCTTGCGCCAAAGCCATCACTTCACCTCCGCCAGCAGATCGGCATAGCCGTTATGTTCCACTTCCAGCGCCAGTTCCGGCCCGCCGGTGCGGATGATGCGGC
Organism: Rhodobacter sp.; assembly: GCA_027484145.1. Classification (GTDB taxonomy): domain Bacteria; phylum Pseudomonadota; class Alphaproteobacteria; order Rhodobacterales; family Rhodobacteraceae; genus Pseudotabrizicola. Next base: position 500,151 of record JAIXUH010000002.1, on the reverse strand, counting down.
CCGCGGCCATGATATGCACGACATCAGGTTTGATATGGTCCAGAAGCCGCTGATAATGCGTGATAACAAGGAACGACCGCCCCGCATCGCGCAGCGCGTTCACGCCCTCGGCCACCAGTTTCATCGCATCAACGTCAAGGCCCGAGTCGGTTTCGTCAAGGATGCACATCTTGGGTTCAAGCATGGCCATCTGTAGAATTTCGTTGCGCTTTTTCTCGCCGCCCGAAAAGCCCACATTGACCGGGCGCTTGAGCATATCGGCGTCGATCTTCAGCGTCTTTGCCTTGGCGCGCACCACCTTCAGGAAATCACCCGCGCTCAACTCTTCTTCGCCACGCGCCTTGCGCTGTGCATTCACGGCAGTGCGCAGAAAAGTCATGTTGCCCACGCCCGGAATTTCCACCGGGTATTGAAAGGCCAGAAACAGGCCCGCCGCCGCCCGTTCCTCGGGTTCCATCTCGAGCAGTTCGGCACCTTCAAGGGTCGCCGAGCCATCCGTTACCTCATACCCGTCGCGGCCCGCCAGAACATAGGAAAGCGTCGATTTGCCCGACCCGTTCGGCCCCATGATGGCATGGACCTCACCCGCCTTGATCGACAGGTCCACCCCGCGCAGGATGATCTTGTCCTCTTCTTGAAGTTTGACGTGCAGGTTCTTGATCTCAAGCATTTTCAGGCCTCATTCGAAAACAGGAAGGCGGGGCACGGCACAAGCCGTCCCCGTTGCGGGCCACACAGGCACCACGGTGTTGGAAGGTCGGGTCAGAACGGGATTTCGAAACCCCGGATCACGATCGTGCGAAAATCGGTGCCGAACAGAACGCCGGCGGTCCACATTTCTGAAAAGATGCGGTTGAACAGCTCCGGCGCCAGATGCACCAGATTGTGCCAGGTCAGCGACATGATCAGCGCCCCCATGGCCTGCACCGAGCGCAGGCGCATGTGATCTTGCCAGATCCACCGCCCCACCGTCAGGCTGAGCGCGAAGGCCAACAGCAATTCGACAGCAAAGGTATTCAGCGGTTCCTGACCGATGGGTGCATCGTGGGTCAAATGCCACCGCAGCAGTTTGATCACCCAAAACGCAACGCCGCCCCACAGCATCGCCAGCACGGCCGTAGCCGGATAGGCAGCATTTGACAGTGCTTCCGATTGCGCCGGCGCGTCGCTGGCTTTTTTCGGAATCAGATAAGATTCGTCCGCGCCCACAAACAGGCGCTGCTGAACCTTCGCGCCGTTCGCCTCGATCCGGGCGAGCCTGGCCGAAAAATCGTTGACATGAACGGTCATGATGCCCCCAACGACAACCACCGAACCCAATGCGATGCGCGGATGACCCTGCCGTGCGAAACGGGCATGAAGATGATGAAACCGCGGCAAAATATGTCATGTCTGCCCCCTATTGCGGTTTCAGGAACCAACTGATCACCCACGACAGGCGGTCAGCGGGAATGGCGGTGGGCGACAGGCGGAATTCGGCCATGCGGCCATGCATGGCCACAGGTTCGGCAAAGCCTTCGATCCCATGGTAATTGCCACGGTCAGCGTAATCGTCAAACAGCACCGTCACCGGGCGGCTGATCCGAAAGGCAGTTGCCAGCAAACAGGCCGGACGAAAGCGCCCGTCAATCAGCACAAGGTCGGGATGTTCAAAATCGTCCCTGTCCCAGACTGAAAGAGCGTAATCGGGAAAATTGCGAAAGGCCCGTGGGTTACGCGGCATACCCCATTTTCCGGTCGGGCCGACATCGGCATGGTGCAGCATGACCTTTCCCTTGGCCGGGTTGGCCGCGAACCAGCCCAGCATCTTGCCCATCCACAGCGCATCACTCTCCACCGAAAACACCGTGCAGCCCAGATCAGCCGCCAGAACCGTTGACCCGCCCGAGCCATATTCCAACACGATCCCTGCCTTGCCAAAAGCCGCGGCAACCGCCGCCGCCTCGGCTTCGGGCAGGGTCAGAACCGGGCGGTCCATCAGATCAGCCAAGGCGCACCGCCGTGCCCGAAGCTGACACCATCAACATCTGTCCGATCACTTCATAATCAAGGTCAACGCCAACCACGGCTGTTGCGCCCAGTGCTGCCGCCTTTTCCTGCATCTCGCGCAGGGCGGTTTCGCGGGCATCTGCCAACTTTGCCTCATAAGTCCCTGATCTTCCGCCAATAATATCAGTCACACTGGCAAATAGGTCACGAATGACATTCGCGCCCATAATGGCCTCGCCCGCGACGATGCCCTTGTATTCGGCAATCTGATAGCCTTCGACACTGCCCGTTGTGGTAATGATCATGGCTCAAGCCCTCCTTGCGCGCAAAAGGGCCTCGTGGCAACGGCGGCCCACATCAGCCGCAATCGCGGCCAGTTCCTCTTCGGACAACAACGCCAGCGACCCGCGCATGGCCCCCAGAAACCCCATGTTCTGCGTAACGCGCGACGCCACAGCGCCTGCAAAGCCTGCGTGCCCGCGCACCGGATGAAACACCCCCGGTGCCGTGCGACCATGCAACGCGTCAATCAGAACATCCGGGTCGGTGGCGACGCTGCCTTCGGGAAACCAATCCGGCGCCAGTGTGGCCATGCTGGCCATGGTCATGTCGGGGTTGGCCCGCAGGTGCGAGACGCAAAACGTCTCATCATTGGTATAGAACCGCGGGGCCACATTGCCTTTGCCGTAAGCCTGCCGCAACGGCAGCAGCATATCCGCCGCCCGCCCCGAAAACCGCGTCAGGGCAAAGATCGCGCGCCACAGATCCATCCCTGGCAAGCCACGGCCAAAGCGGTGGCCCTTGTCCATCGGCTCGATCTGCACGCCAAGGAAGTCATCGCTACGCTTTGCCATAAGCGAAAAGAAATCAGCCACTTTCCCGGTGAAGTGTACATCCGGTTCAATCAGCCAGATATGGCTTGCGTCAGGATAGGCCTGCCGCACGGCGTACAGGAAATAGTCGCCGCAGCGCCAACCCCAATCCGCCACATGACGCAGACCGTTCCGCGCCAGCCATGCATCGTCGAGATCCACCACAGGGGCGGGAAGTTGCAGGTCGCGCGGCCGGTTGTGAAACGCCACCACCAGCGCATCACCGAAAACGGGCGCCAGTTCCGCATGCAACCGCGCGGCGTCCTCGTCCCAGCGATGGGTGCGGATGGCAACGATTGTGGTCATGCCTGCGGGCCGACCAGATAGTTGACGTTGCTCGGATAGCGCTGAAAGCGTTCCAGAACCTGATATCCCGCCGCCACGCGCCAGGCTTCGAACCCGTCGGCATTGCGGTTATCAACCTCGACAAACATTTTGGGCCGATGTGTGGAAAGCAACCCCGCCATGCCAGAAAGCACAGACAATTCCATGCCTTCCACATCGATCTTGACCAGATCGAACTCTTGCCCCGCCAGCAGCACATCGGCGCGTTCCAGACGGATATCGCCTTCGCCTTCGATCACCCGGCTGCCGCCAAGGTTCTTGGCCGGCACCCGCATCGACGCTGCTTCCGCAGCGTGATCGGTCAGGCCAATCCCCAGAAACGCACCATCCACCACGCGGTGAATGCCGTTCAGCATGATGTTGCTTTCGAGCACCGCAATCGCGGCGGGGTTCGGTTCAATGCACACGACCCTGCTGGCCCGCAGAAATTTTGCCACATAGAGCGTGTGGTTGCCAATGTTGGTGCCAATGTCCAGAAACCGCCCGCCCATGGGGAAATGGCGTGCGATGATCGCCAGTTCCTCGGGCTCATAGAACGCGCCCATCAGGTGATGCTTCTGAATCTCATCGCGGCGGTTGACCACGGTAAAGAACACCGGCTCACCCAGCACGGTTGTCCGCACCACCTGCGCCAAGGGCGAGACAAACACGCCCTTTTGCCGACGTGCCTTTTTGCGTGCCGCCGCGTCGTCTTTCATCCCACGGAACCTTCCAAGGAAATCGCCACAAGGCTTTGCGCTTCCATGGCAAATTCCATCGGAAGGGCCTGCAGCACCTCTTTGCAAAAGCCATTCACCACAAGTGCGACGGCTTCTTCCTCATCCATCCCGCGCGAACGGCAATAGAACAGTTGGTCATCATCCACCTTGCTGGTGGTCGCCTCATGTTCTACCCGGCTCGAGTTGTTCTTGACCTCGATGTAGGGCACGGTATGCGCCCCGCACTTGTCGCCAATCAGCAGGCTGTCGCACTGGGTATAGTTGCGGCTGTCGGTCGCCTTGGGGTGCATCGTGACCAGACCGCGATAGGTGTTCTGCGCCCGGCCCGCCGAAATACCTTTGGACACGATCCGCGACTTGGTGCGCTTGCCCAAATGGATCATCTTGGTGCCGGTATCGGCCTGCTGGGCGTTGTTGGCGATGGCGATGGAGTAGAATTCGCCTTGGCTGTCATCGCCGCGCAGGATGCAGGACGGATACTTCCACGTGATAGCCGAGCCGGTTTCCACTTGGGTCCACATCACCTTCGCACGGTCGCCCCGGCAATCGGCACGCTTGGTCACAAAGTTATAGATGCCGCCGCGCCCTTCCTCATCGCCCGGATACCAGTTCTGCACGGTGGAATACTTGATCTCGGCGTCCTTCAGGATCACCAGTTCCACAACCGCCGCATGCAATTGGTGGGTATCGCGCTTGGGCGCGGTGCAGCCCTCCAGATAGCTGACATAAGACCCTTCATCCGCGATGATCAGGGTGCGCTCAAACTGCCCGGTGTTTTCGGCATTGATCCGGAAATAGGTCGAAAGCTCCATCGGGCAGCGCACGCCCGGCGGGATGTAGACGAAGGAACCGTCGGAAAACACAGCCGAATTCAGCGTGGCAAAGAAGTTGTCCGATTGCGGCACCACCGACCCGATGTATTTCTTGATCAGTTCAGGGTGCTCTTTCACCGCCTCTGAGATCGAGCAGAAGATAACCCCGGCCTTGGCCAGTTCCGCCTTGAAGGTCGTGCCCACGGATACGCTGTCAAACACCGCATCCACGGCCACGCGGCGCGGTTCATCCGAACCTTCAACCCCGGCTAGAAGCATCTGTTCCTTCAAAGGAATCCCCAACTTGGCATAGGTGGCCAACAGCTTGGGGTCCACGTCATCAAGGCTTTTCGGCTTGACGGCCATGCTTTTGGGTTTGGCGTAGTAATACTGATCCTGATAGTCGATCTTGGGGTAGTTGATCATCGCCCAAGTCGGTTCTTCCATCTGCAACCAGCGCCTGTAGGCCGCCAGTCGCCAGTCCAGCATCCACTCAGGCTCGCCATTTTTGGACGAAATCAGCCGCACGATATCTTCGGACAGGCCCTTGGGGGCGTAGTCCATCTCGATGTCGGTTTCCCAGCCGTATTTGTATTTGCCGGCCATGGCCTGAACCGTCTCGATGGTTTCCCGATCGACACCTTCACGCACATCCGTTTCCAAAACAGCCATCGGCTTCATCCTTATCGTTCAAGGGCCTGCGCCCAATTCTTTATGCGGCGCGAGCCCGGGCCCGCGCATAGGCCCTGCCCCACTGGTCGGCAAAACGCAAAACCTCGTCGCGCGTCACCCCCGGCCCAAGCGAGACGCGGATCGCCTGCCCTGCAAGGTCGTCGTTATAGCCCATTGCCCGCAACACCTTGCTGGCCCGAACCTTTCCGCTGGAGCATGCTGACCCGGCCGAGATGGCATAGCCCGCAAGATCCATTGCCATTACCTGCGTCTCACCCTTCCAGCCGGGGGCAATCACGCAAACCGTATTCGCAAGACGCGCCACGCCTTTCCCGACCAAAATAGTCTGCTCCGCCTGCGCGGACAATGCTGAATCTAGAATATTTCTAAGTTCAAGCACCTCGTCCCAGACGCCATTGGCCAGATCGCGCGCGGCAGCCTCGGCAGCGGCAGCAAAGCCCGCAATGCCGATCAGGTTTTCAGTTCCGGCGCGGCGGCCCATTTCCTGACCGCCGCCCTTCAGTTGCGCCGCAACCTCAAGTCCGCGTCGCACAACCAAGGCGCCAATTCCTTTTGGCCCACCCAGTTTATGCGCCGAAACAAGTCCGATGTCGCAGCCCAACCAGTTGAAAGCAAAAGGAACCTTTCCAAAGGCCTGGGTCAGATCACAGACCGCAACGCCCTGCGGCAGGGTCTGCAGGATGCCGGTTTCCGAATTGGCCAGTTGCACGGCAGATTGCCCCGGATTCACGACCTGAACCGCGCCATCGGTCGTGACCGCCAGTTCGGGCTGGCACCATACTGCAACCGCCTCATGCTCAACCGCGGCACAGACCAGATCCCGGCCCGTGCAGGCCAGAGCCGCCCCTTCTGTTGCGCCCGAGGTGAACACGATATCCGCGCCATCCGCCCCCAAAGCCGCGGCAATCTGGGCGCGGGCCTTTTCCATCAGCGCCTTGGCCGCACGCCCTTCGGCGTGCACCGAGGATGGGTTGCCCACCACATCCATCGCCGCAATCATTGCGGCCCGCGCCTCAGGTCGCAGCGGTGTGGTGGCGTTCCAATCCAGATAGAGCCGCGCAGTCATTCGTCATCCACCACGCGGAACAACGCGGGCACCGCAGGGCAAGGCTGCATTTCATTGCGGATCACATCCGACAGCCGCGTCTGGTGCAGGAACACATAGACATGCGCTGACAGCCCTTCCCACAGCCGGTTGGTCAGGGATTGCGCCCGCGTGCCCGAGACACCGCCACTCGCCCCTGCCCCGGAATGCATGGCATCCACCGTTTCCTCAACGGCCTGCATCACTTCGGACACGCGAATGGCATCTGCGCTCTTGGCCAGCTTGTAGCCGCCGCCGGGGCCACGCACCGCCTCGACCAGACCAGCGCGGCGCAGTTTGACGAACAACTGTTCCAGATAGGGCAGCGAGATATCCTGCCGCTTTGCAATTTCGGCCAAGGACACCAGATCGGCAGGGCCGCCGCGCCCTTCAACCAGTGCAAGGTCGGCCAAGGCCACCATGGCATAGCGCCCTTTGGTCGAAAGTTTCATACCGTTTCCCCGCAATTCGCGAACAGCGGCATGCAAATGCCGCAAATGGATTGACGCGGGGCACCGGGGCCATTACCTGAATTCCGACCCAAGAGGTGGCCCCGGCGCCACCCTTAGAATGGTTCTAGATACACCGAGCGAAACAGTCAAGAAATCGCTCGCGGGAAAGACAGACAGGACGCACATGCCCGAAGTCATCTTCGCTGGCCCCGAGGGCCGTCTCGAAGGCAGATACCACCCGCAAAAGGACAAGGACGCCCCGATCGCCATCGTTCTTCATCCGCATCCTGCCTATGGCGGGACGATGAACAACAAGGTGGTCTACAACCTGCATTACGCCTTTTACAATCTGGGCTTTACGGTACTGCGGTTCAACTTCCGCGGCGTCGGGCGCAGCCAGGGTGAGTATGATCAGGGCATTGGCGAGTTGTCCGATGCAGCGTCGGCCCTCGATTACCTGCAATCCATGAACCAGAACGCCAAGCACTGCTGGGTGGCAGGCTTTAGTTTCGGCGCATGGATCGGCATGCAGCTTTTGATGCGCCGTCCGGAAATCACCGGGTTTGTGTCCGTCGCACCGCCGGCGAACCTCTATGATTTCTCGTTTCTGGCGCCCTGCCCGTCTTCGGGCTTGATCATCAACGGGTCGGCCGACAAGGTCGCACCGCCCAAGGATACGCGGTCGCTGGTGAACAAACTGCATGAGCAGAAGGGCATCACCATCACCCATACTGAGGTTGAAGGCGCCGATCACTTCTTCAAGGATGAAGAAGCGCATATGCGTCCGATGATCGAAACGGTGTCGGATTATGTTCGCCGCCGGTTGGGCGAAGCGACACGCTAAGGGGCGTCACCGATGGCCGATTTCATCATGGATCTTGCCGACAGCCTTGCACGCGATGTGCTGGCCAGTCAGGTCGAACTGAAGGATGACTACTTTTATGAGCAAATCTCGAAGGTTGTGGGCGCATCCTCGCCCACGCTGCAAGAGGCGTTCATGACATCGGTGCGCATTCGTCTTGCCGAACGGCGTGGGCGCGAGTTTCTGGAAAAAGCCCTGTCCGCCAAGCGCACCGGGGCTAAACTACCAGATGCCCCGCGCGAAGCTGAAAAAGGTGGGCATTGACCGGCACCGAGGCGGACCGTCTTGAAGCCCAATTCGCCTTTTTGAATGAGGCGGATCGCCTGAAGTCCGTGCTGCGGGCCACCACCTTGTGTGATGGATCACGGCGCGAAAACTCGGGCGAGCATTCGTGGCACCTTGGCCTTTATGCGCTGGTGCTGGCCGATCACGCAGGCCCTGACGTCGACATCAACCGCGTGATCAAGATGCTGCTGATCCATGATCTGGTCGAGATTGACGTGGGCGATGTGCCGATCCATTCGGCCAATGGTCAGGCCCATGCCAGCCATGACACGCAGGCTGCCGAAGCCCGCGCCGCGGATCGCATTTTCGGCCTTCTTCCCAATGATCTGGCCCGCGATCTTCGCGCCCTGTGGGACGAGTTCGAAGCGGCTGAAACACCGGATGCCGTCTTTGCCAAAAGCCTTGACCGCGTGCAGCCGGTGCTGGCCAACCTGATGTCGGGCGGCGGCACCTGGGTCACTTACAATGTGACCGCCGAGCAACTCGAAACCCGCGTCGGCTCAAAGATCGCACGTGGCGCTCCACGGTTGTGGACGTGGGTGCGCGCCAAGACGCAAGCCTTTTTTGGCTGAGCCTGTGACAATTCGGTATGCAATTGCATACTATCTTCCCCGGCAGCCCGTTTTCGGCTAAGACGCGGTCAACCGAATCCAACACCGAAAGGGCGGACGAATGACAAAGATCAAGGTGGCGAACCCGGTCGTCGAACTCGACGGCGACGAGATGACCCGGATCATCTGGGATTTCATCAAGCAAAAGCTGATCCTGCCCTACCTCGACATCGACCTGAAGTATTACGACCTTGGGATCGAAGAGCGTGACCGCACCAACGACCAGATCACCATCGACTCGGCCGAAGCGATCAAGCAATACGGCGTGGGCGTGAAATGCGCGACGATCACACCCGATGAGCAGCGGGTCGAGGAATTCGGCCTGAAGCAGATGTGGAAATCGCCCAACGGCACCATCCGCGACATCCTTGGCGGCGTGATTTTCCGCCAGCCGATCATCTGCACCAACGTGCCCCGCCTTGTGCCCGGCTGGACCAAGCCCATTGTCATCGGCCGCCATGCCTTTGGCGACCAGTACCGCGCCACCGATTTCCGTTTCCCCGGCAAGGGCAAGCTGACGATGAAATTCGAGGGCGAAGATGGCACGGTCATCGAGAAGGACGTCTATTCCGCCCCGTCTTCAGGCGTTTACATGGGCATGTACAACCTCGATGACTCTATCATCGACTTTGCCCGCGCCTCGCTGAACTATGGCCTCAACCTTGGCTGGCCCGTGTACCTTTCCACCAAGAACACCATCCTCAAAGCCTATGATGGCCGCTTCAAGGACCTGTTCCAGAAGATCTACGAAGAAGAGTTCCAGGACCAGTACAAGAAACTGGGCATCACCTACGAACACCGCTTGATCGATGACATGGTTGCGTCGTCGATGAAGTGGGCAGGTGGCTATGTCTGGGCCTGCAAGAACTATGACGGCGACGTGCAGTCTGACCTTGTGGCCCAAGGGTTTGGCTCGCTGGGCATGATGACCTCGGTCCTGATGACCCCCGATGGCAAGATCGTAGAAGCCGAAGCCGCACACGGCACGGTCACGCGCCACTTCCGCCAGCACCAGAAGGGTCAGCAGACCAGCACCAACTCGGTCGCGTCGATCTATGCCTGGACCGGCGGCCTGAAGCACCGCGCGAAGCTGGACAACAATGAACAGCTGATGCGCTTTGCCACCACGCTGGAAAAGGTGACCGTTGACACCGTCGAAGACGGCTGGATGACCAAGGATCTGGCCCTGCTGGTTGGCCCCGATCAGAAATGGCTGACCACGATGGGTTACCTTGAGAAGGTCGATGAATACCTGAACAAGGCGCTGCAAGGCTAAGGCCGCACGTCATTTAAGCAGCGCAACGCGAACGGGGGGCCGGTTTGTCCGGCCCTTTGTCATTTGCGGCAATCCCGGCTAGACAGGTCAGCATACCTGCCCTATCATCGCCCCATGTCACCCCCCACACAGCACAGTCTGATCGAAGATGTTCAGGGCCTTGGCCTTGGGATTTTTCTGTGCACCATTGGCATTCATGTCCTGACCTTTGCCGGGCTGATCACGGGACAGACCGCGGGCATTGCCGTCATCCTGTCGTATCTGACTGGATGGTCGTTTGGCCTCATGTTCTTTGCCATCAACCTGCCCTTCTATGCCCTTGCCTATTTCCGGCTGGGTCCGGCGTTCACGGTCAAATCGCTGATCTCGGTCAGTTTGCTATCGGTCGGGTCGGTGCTGCTGCCCAAAGGGTTTACAATCGAATACCTTGCAACCCCCTTGGCCGCCGTGATGTTTGGCAGTCTGACGGGCCTTGGCCTTCTGGCGATGTTCCGGCACAACGGCTCGCTTGGCGGGCTGGGGGTGCTGGCTTTGCTGATGCAAGACCGCTTTGGCTACCGCGCGGGCTATGTCCAGCTTGCGGCAGATGCGGTCATCTTTTCCATCGCACTTTTCCTGTTTCCGCCGCAGGTGGTGATGTGGTCTGTGCTGGGCGCGCTGGTCTTGAATCTGATCATCGCCATCAACCACCGGCGAGACCGTTACGTCGCAACCTGACACCGAACGGTCAAGCCCACTGGTCAAGAGCGGGGAAAGCTTGTATGCGCCTCGCAACCGCAGAAAATCTTGAAAGTGACCCTCCCGATGGAGCTCCGCAACATCGCCATCATCGCGCACGTCGACCATGGCAAAACCACGCTCGTTGATGAGCTTTTGAAGCAATCCGGCGCATTTCGTGACAATCAGGCCGTGGCTGAACGGGCCATGGACAGCAACGATATCGAACGTGAACGCGGCATCACCATTCTGGCAAAGTGCACCTCGCTGGAATGGGCTGGCGCGCGGATCAACATCGTCGACACCCCCGGCCACGCCGACTTTGGTGGCGAAGTGGAACGTATCCTGAGCATGGTGGACGGCGTGGTGCTGCTGGTGGACGCTGCCGAAGGGCCGATGCCTCAGACCAAGTTCGTGACGTCAAAGGCGCTTGCCCTTGGCCTGCGCCCCATCGTGGTGCTGAACAAGGTCGACAAGCCTGATGCCGAACCCGCGCGCGCGCTGAACGAGGTGTTTGACCTGTTCGCCAACCTTGGCGCCGATGACGACCAGCTTGATTTCCCGGTGCTTTATGCGTCGGGCCGTTCGGGCTGGGCAGACGAAAACCTTGACGGCCCGCGCAAGGACCTGTCGGCGCTCTATAATCTGGTGCTGAAGCATGTGCCGCAACCGGCACAACTGTCACGCCGGGCGGAACCCTTCCAGATGCTGGCCACCACCCTGTCGGCAGACCCTTTCATCGGGCGTATCCTGACGGGCCGGGTTGAAGCGGGCACCCTGCGTGCAGGCGAAACCATCAAGGCGCTTAGCCGCGATGGCGAAAAGCTGGAGCAATTCCGGGTGTCCAAGGTGCTGGCCTATCGTGGCCTGACCCAAACCCCGATCGACGTGGCCGAAGCAGGCGATATCGTGACACTGGCGGGCATGTCGAAGGCGACCGTCGCAGATACGCTTTGCGCGTTGGAAATCGAGACGGCGATCCCCGCACAACCGATTGATCCGCCAACCATTTCCGTAACCTTTGGCATCAACGACAGCCCATTGGCCGGCAAGGAAGGTTCAAAGGTACAGTCGCGCGTGATCCGCGAACGTCTGATGAAAGAGGCCGAGATCAACGTGGCCATCAAGGTGACAGACACCCCCGGCGGCGATGCATTTGAAGTTGCCGGTCGTGGCGAACTTCAGATGGGCGTTCTGATCGAAAACATGCGCCGCGAGGGGTTCGAACTTTCGATCAGCCGCCCGCGCGTGATCTTTCAGGAAATCGACGGCGTGCGCCACGAGCCGATCGAGGAAGTCACCATTGACGTGGATGACGAATACACCGGACCGGTGATCGAAAAGCTGACGGGCCCGCGCAAGGGCGACCTTCTGGAAATGAAACCCGCAGGCGCAGGCAAGACCCGCATCATCGCCCATGTGCCATCGCGCGGGCTGATCGGCTATCACGGCCAGTTCATGACCGATACGCGCGGCACCGGCGTGCTGAACCGTGTGTTCCATGGCTGGGCTCCGCACAAGGGTGCCATCGAAGGCCGCCGTCAGGGTGTGCTGATCAGCATGGAAACCGGCATTTCGGTGGCCTATGCGATGTGGAAGCTGGAAGATCGCGGCCACTTCTTCATTGGCGTGCAGGAACCTGTCTACACCGGCATGATCATTGGCGAACACAGCCGCGACAACGATCTGGAAGTGAACCCGTTGAAGGGCAAGCAACTGACCAACGTCCGAGCCAGCGGCACGGATGAAGCCGTGCGCCTGACCACGCCGGTCAAGCTCAGCCTTGAGCAGTGCATTGCCTATATCGACGATGACGAACTGGTCGAGGTCACGCCCAAATCGGTCCGGATGCGCAAACGCTATCTGGACCCGAACGAGCGTAAGCGCCAAAGCAAGAAAGACTAAGGAAAACCGCCCCTTCGGGGGCGTTTTTCATTTCAGGCGCAGTCGGTCTTGCACCACAAGCGCCCCGTTCCGCAGCCGGCCCACGATCACTTCGCCATTGGCGGGTGTGATCCCTGTCAGGGCGGCAATATTCACCTGATGGCTGATCAGCAGCACGCGTGTCTCAGGAGGCAAGGCTGACAACCGCGCGAGAAGTGCTGCTGATTGTGTGGGCGCGCGGTTGCGGTCGCGCAACAGGCTGAACAGTTCCGCCCAAGGCGTTGCCTTTCGAAATCCCATCAACGCAGCCGTTTCTTGCGCAGCACACCCCGGCCCCGTCGCCACGATATCTGGCCGAATCTTCGCGGTGATCAAGCGGTTGCCCATGCGGCGCGCCAGATCCTGTCCTGTGTCATCGGCACGGCTGGGTGGCGGGCAATCGGCCACGCCAAATCCGCCAGCCTCGCCCACGCCCGGCGGCAGGGTTTGCCGCATCAGCAAAATGGTGCCGGGCGCGCGGGCGGTCGCCAAAGGGTCTGCCCATGCCGGGGACGCCAGCAAAAGCGCGATCGTCCAAAGCATGGTCAGCCATCGCCGGCCGCCCTGCGACACTGCGATCATGCAGCCTGCGCCAGCAACCGGCAGGGGTGAAAATCCTCGACCCGGACATCGTCCCCGTCAAAGGTGCAGAAACTGGCTGGAGGAACCTCTTCCCAGCCCCCCTCATCCGTCTCCAGCGGTTCTGATACAATGGCACGGCCTCCGCGCGTGTCAGACCAGCGGTGATAAAGCGACGGGGCCAGATCATCGGTGGCATAGCGGATGGCAAACAGCCGCTGACCATCGGACAAGGCCGCCGTCAGCCGCAGATGCGGGGCCGCCCCCTTTTCGCGGGCGAGGCGAATAAACCGTGCGCAGGCCCGTTCCATCGCGCCGCGCGGGTCTTGGTCAAGCCCCTCGGCCAAGGCAACAAGGAACAGCGCCTCACTATCCGTTGCACCTTTGCGCTGCGTATAAAGCGTGTCCGGGATCATCATATCGGCGTCACGGCGAAAGGCGTCATAGCCCCCGACCTGCCCGTTGTGCATGAACGACCAGCGGCCATGTGTGAAGGGATGGCAATTGTTGCGGCTTGTGGCCGTCCCCGTGCTGGCGCGCACATGGGCCAGAAAGAGGCGGCTTTTCACCTGCGCCGTAAGGCTACGCAGGTTCGGGTCAGACCACGCGGGCAAGACATCGCGAAAAAGGCCCGGCTCATCGCGTTCCCCATACCATGCAATGCCAAACCCATCAGCGTTGATTGCGCTATGGCATTGGGTGGCACAATGGCTTTGATGAATCAGCGAATGGCCCGGGCGGCTGATGATCTCTTCCAGAAAGATCGGCGCGCCAGAATAGGCAGCCCAACGGCACATCTATCGACCCCTACCTGTTACGAACATGCTCTGCCTCATTGTTTTTTGGTCACAATATGGCAAAAGCCGCAGGCTGTCAGCCCACGGCTTTATCAAAATGTCATGATGGGCGGGGCTTTGCCGCCTATTCAATCTCTTCTACCACCACAAGGTCGCGCACACTGGCACCTTTGGCATGTGACAGCGCCTCTTGATAGGCTGGGCTGTGATAGCAGGCGACGGCGGCCTCGACCGAAGGGAACCGCGCCACCACGTTGCGCGCGCGGTCCTTGCCTTCAAGCTGCACATAGCGGCCACCACGGGCCAGAAACACACCGCCATGCGCCGCAATCGGCGCACCCGCCAGTTTGGCATAGCGGCCATAAGCCTCGGCGTCAGTCACGGTGACATGGGCGATCCACAGGGCTGATGGCATGGCTCAGGCCCCCAATGCGGCTTCGGCCGCGGCAATGGCTGCATCGGCCAGTGCGATATCGGAACCGCCCGCTTGCGCCATATCCGGCCGCCCGCCGCCGCCCTTGCCACCCATCGCTTCAGCAGCAGCCTTGACCAGCGTCACGGCGCTGACCCTGCCAGTCAGATCCGCCGTCACCCCAGCGGCAACCGCAGGTTTGGCCCCGGTATCAGCAATCAGAAGCACGGCACCGCTGCCGATGCGGCCCTTCATCTCATCAATCAGCGCGGGCAAATCCTTGCCCGACACGCCGGAAAGTACCTGAGCAAGGAACTTTACGCCGTTGATTTCCTTGGCCTCTGGCCCGTTGGCCTTGCCACCCATCGCCACGTCGCGGCGCAGTTGCGCCACTTCGTTCTGCAAGGCGCGGCGTTCATCAAACAGCGCCTTGACCCGTTCCACGATCTCGGCGGGTGGGGCCTTCAGCGTAGCGGCAATCTCGACCAGACGCGCCTCTTGCAGGCGCAGATGGTCCAGCGCCGCCTGTCCCGTCAACGCCTCGATCCGTCGCACGCCCGCCGAAGAGGCGGAATCGCCTAGCAGAACGAAGGCCCCCATGTCACCCGTGCGCGCCACATGCGTGCCGCCGCACAGTTCCAGCGAATAGGTGTTGCCATCGGTCCCCTTGCCAGAGCCGTCCAGCACCCCCATGGAAACGACACGCACCTCATCCCCATACTTTTCACCAAACAGCGCCTGTGCGCCCAAGGCGCGGGCATCATCCGGCGTCATGATGCGGGTATCGACGGCCGAGTTCTGGCGGATAAAGCTGTTCACTTCCCCCTCGACCTGCACCAGTTCACTGCCCGACAGCGCATGCGAATGGCTGAAGTCAAAGCGCAGGCGATCCGGCGCGTTCAGGCTGCCCTTTTGCGCGACATGGTCGCCCAAGGCACGGCGCAGCGCCTCATGCAGCAGGTGCGTGGCCGAATGGTTGGCCCTGATCTGGGCGCGGCGCGTGTGCGACACCTCCAGCTTGGCGGGCTGACCCTTGGCAATGGCCCCATCGATCACTTTGGCGATATGCAGGAAAACGCCTGCAGTTTTCTTGGTATCCGTCACCTCGGCCAGACCGGTCGCCGTACGGACAAGGCCCGAGTCACCCAACTGCCCACCCGATTCCGCATAGAACGGCGTCTGGTTGACAACGATCATCACCTCTTCGCCGGTTTGCGCCGACCCAATGGCCGAACCGTCACGCACAAGCGCGGTAATCACGCCCTCGGCGGTTTCGGTGTCATAGCCCAAGAATTCGGTCACACCATCAGCTTCGGCCAGTTCAAACCAGATCTTCTGGTCCGCTGACGCCCCGGTGCCCGACCATGCGGCCCGCGCCTTGGTCTTTTGGTCCTGCATCGCGGCGTCAAACCCCGCCACATCAACCGACCGGCCCTTTTCGCGCAGCGCATCCTGCGTCAGGTCCAGTGGGAAGCCGTAGGTATCATAGAGCTTGAACGCCGCCGCCCCCGGCAGATCGCCGCCTTCAGGCAGGCGCGAAAGCTCATCGTCCAAGAGCTTTAGGCCACGATCCAGCGTCTGCTTGAACCGGGTCTCCTCCAGCTTCAGCGTTTCCTCGATCAGGCTTTGCGCGCGCGACAGTTCTGGATAGGCGGCGCCCATCTGACGCACCAGTGCGGGCACCAGCTTGAACATCACCGGGTCCTGGCTGCCAAGCATGTGGGCGTGGCGCATGGCGCGGCGCATGATCCGGCGCAGCACATAGCCGCGCCCTTCATTGGACGGCATCACCCCGTCTGCAATCAGGAACGAGGTCGAGCGCAAGTGGTCAGCAATCACGCGGTGATGCGTCTTGCCCGGCCCGTCCGGTTCCGAACTCGTCGCATGGGCCGATGCCTCGATCAGGCTGCGCATCAGGTCGGTGTCGTAATTGTCGTGCTTGCCCTGCAACAGCGCGCCGATCCGCTCCAGACCCATGCCAGTGTCGATCGACTGCATCTCCAGCGGAACAAGACGCCCGTCGGCGAATTGTTCGTTCTGCATGAAGACGTTGTTCCAGATCTCGATAAAGCGGTCGCCATCCTCTTCGGCGCTGCCGGGCGGCCCGCCCCAGATGTGCGGGCCATGGTCGTAGAAGATTTCCGTGCAAGGCCCGCAAGGGCCGGTCGGCCCCATACGCCAGAAGTTGTCGTCGCTGGCGATGCGGATAATCCGGCTGTCGGGCAGACCGGCCACCTTTTTCCAGATGCCTGCCGCCTCGTCATCGGTGTGATAGACCGTGACCAGAAGCTTTTCCGGGTTCAGACCGAAATCCTTGGTCAGCAATTCCCAAGCAAAGGCAATCGCCTGATCCTTGAAATAGTCGCCAAAGCTGAAGTTGCCCAGCATCTCAAAAAACGTGTGGTGGCGCGCGGTATAGCCCACGTTGTCCAGATCATTGTGCTTGCCGCCGGCGCGCACACATTTCTGAGCTGTCGTCGCACGTTTGTAATCGCGCGTTTCCACCCCGGTGAACAGGTTCTTGAACTGCACCATACCCGAGTTCGCGAACATCAGCGTCGGGTCGTTGCGCGGCACGAGCGGGGACGAGTCCACCACTTTGTGGCCATTGCGGGCAAAGAAATCGAGATAGGTGGAGCGGATATCGTTCAGCGACGCCATGTCGGATTTTGACCTTCGGCTGAGGGTTCATGCGAAATTGGTTCCTCATGTAGCCCCCTGTAGCGGGCCTGTCCACAGCGGAAGGCGCCGGAATGCAAAAGGGCCGGAGACAATGCCCCGGCCCAGCGTTTTCATGCGATTGTCCCGAAGCCGGGGTTACATATCCATCACGTCGTCCGACTCGCCGGTTTCGGCGGCCATGTGGAAGTCCAGACCATTGGCGCTGCGGATCTTCTCTTCGATATCCGCCGCAATTGCGGGGTTGGACTTGAGGAAGAGCTTGGCATTTTCGCGCCCCTGCCCGATCCGCTCATCACCATAGGAATACCAGCTGCCCGATTTCTCGACCACGCCCGCCTTGACGCCGATGTCAATCAACTCGCCCGTCTTCGAGATGCCTTCGCCATACATGATGTCGAATTCCACCTGCTTGAAAGGTGGCGCCACCTTGTTCTTGACCACCTTCACCCGCGTCGTGTTGCCAACCACATCATCCTTTTCCTTGATCGAGCCGATGCGGCGGATATCAAGGCGCACAGAAGCATAGAATTTCAGCGCATTGCCGCCGGTGGTGGTTTCGGGGCTGCCGAACATCACGCCAATCTTCATGCGGATCTGGTTGATGAAGATGACCATGCAATTGCTGCGGCCGATGCTGGCGGTCAGCTTGCGCATGGCCTGGCTCATCAGGCGGGCCTGTGCTCCCATCTGCATGTCACCCATGTCGCCCTCAAGTTCCGACTTGGGGGTCAGTGCAGCCACCGAGTCCACGACCACAAGGCTGACCGCGCCGGAACGCACCAGCGTATCGACAATCTCCAGGGCCTGTTCACCCGTGTCGGGCTGGCTGATCAGCAACTCATCAAGGTTGACGCCCAGTTTCTTGGCGTACTGCGGGTCAAGCGCATGTTCAGCATCGACAAAGGCGCAAACGCCGCCTTTTTTCTGTTCTTCGGCCACAACGTGCAGCGTCAGCGTGGTTTTGCCAGAGGATTCCGGCCCGTAAATCTCGATGATCCGGCCCTTCGGCAGGCCACCGATGCCAAGCGCAATGTCCAGCCCCAAGGACCCGGTCGAGGTTGCCTCGACATCCATCGCCGGGTTGTTCGCGCCCAGTTTCATGATCGAGCCCTTGCCGAACTGACGTTCGATCTGAGCCAGAGCGCTTTCCAGCGCCTTTGCCTTGTCCATATCGCGCTTCCCGTTCAAATCGAGGAGGTTCGCCACCGCCATAACCCGTTCTCCCTTATTCCACAGCCGCGACACGGCGGCAATCTCTGCAAATGTTCCCCAAGTGTTCTCACCCTTATGGGATCAAAACAGGAACAATTCAATCGCATTTTCGCAAAACCAGCTTTTTCATGCTTTGGTTAAGGGTTAGTTTACGCCGTTGCCACATTGGTGGCGCAAAGGGCCGTGACAGAGGCCGAAAGACAAAAAAGGAACAGTTATGCTTGTGTTCTGGGAACAGCGTCTGGTGGTTCTGGCCACCCCAAAAACAGGCAGCACGGCGATTGAGGCGGCGCTCGAATCACTGGCCGCGGTATCGATCCAGCGGCCGCCCTTGCTGAAACACACGAATGCAGCGCGGTTCCACCGGTTTTTCGGCCCCTATCTGGAGGCCGCGGCGGGTGAGCCCTTTACCGTCGTCGCCCTGATGCGAGAGCCGCGCGACTGGCTGGGCAGCTGGTATCGGTATCGACAGCGCGACGATATTCCCGATCAGGACAAAAGCACGCTTGGCATGTCCTTTGATGCCTTTGTTTCAGGCTGGTGCCAGACGCCGCGCCCAGCCTTTGCCGACGTTGGCTCGCAGGCGCGGTTTCTGCAGCCCGGCCATGGCGGCGCGGTTGACCGGATTTTCCGCTATGAGGATATCGGCAGTTTCATGGATTTTCTGGAAGACCGGCTGGATTTCCACATTCACTTGCCACGGCTAAACGTCTCGCCGCAGGCTGAAATGGATTTGTCAGCCGCAACCGAGCAGCGCCTTGCCGAAGCTGCGGCCGAAGATTTTGCACTGTATCGCTCTCTGACTTAGGGCCTGCTCGCCTGACCCGCGCCGGCAGGTGCGGCAGCGGGTCAATGCAATTGCCCCTGCACGGTGGCCGCAAGGTCATTGAGCGAGAAGGGTTTTGGCAGAAAGACCGAGTTCGGGATGCGCCCCTGTTCTTCAGACAGGCAATCTTCGGCATAGCCCGAAACAAAGACCACGCGCACATTGGGGCGCGCTTCAAGCGCTTGCTTCACCCAAGTGGGCCCATCCAACCCCGGCATCACCACATCGGTGACAAAGACATCAATCTCAAGCGTCGGGTCCTCCAGCGTGCGCAAAGCATCCTCGGCGCTTTCCGCCTCCAGTACGGTATAGCCGCGCATCCGCAGGGCGCGGCTGGCAAAGGCGCGCACCGGGGCCTCATCCTCGACCAGCAGCACAACACCCTCACCGGGGCGCACCATGGCCTTTCGCGCCGGTTCTGCGGCGATGACCGCTTCGGGCAGGTCGTGGTGGATCGGGAAGTAAAGCTGGAACACGCTGCCTTCGCCCAGAGTCGAATCGACAAAGACAAAACCACCTGATTGCTTGACGATTCCGTAAACCGTGGACAGGCCAAGCCCTGTCCCTTCGCCGGGGCGCTTGGTGGTGAAGAATGGCTCAAAGATCTTGTCCAGCCGTTCGGGTGCGATGCCGCAGCCGGTGTCGCAGACACGGATCACCGCATAATCGCCAGGTGGCACAACGGCGCGGTCGCGGCGCATCTCCTCTGGCAAGCGCAGGCTTTCGGTCTCGATCCGGATCGTACCGCCATCGGGCATGGCGTCGCGCGCATTGACCACAAGGTTCATCAACACCTGTTCAAATTGCCGCTTGTCGGCGCGGATCATCCCGAGGTCGGGAGCATGCGCCAGCCGCAGACGCACCTTTTCACCCACCAGACGGTTCAGCAGATGCGTCAGATCCGACAGAACCTCTTGCAGGTCAATCCGTTCGGCCTTGAGGGTTTGTTTGCGCGAGAACGCCAGCAACTGACTGACCAGCGAGGCCGCACGATTCGCGTTCTGGTGGATCTGGACCAGATCGGCAAAATCCGAATCCTCGCTGCCATGGCGCAGCAAAAGCAGATCACAATGGCCCGAAATCGCAGTCAGCAAATTGTTGAAATCATGCGCAATTCCACCGGCAAGCTGGCCGATGGCCTGCATTTTCTGGCTTTGCACGAACTGCGCTTCCAGAAGTTTCATGGCGGTTGCATCCTGCACCACGGCCAGAACACCGGGGCGGCCCAGGTCAACAACACGGCGCAAGGTCACCTGATGAAAACTGTCTGGTGCGGCGGCGCGCGGACGCAGCACTTCGGACCCGCCCTGATGGCGTTCGGCCACGACGTCAGACAGCCAATCCTGAACAGGGCGCCCCAACCCCTCGTAAAGGTCATGGAAATTGCGGCTTTCGCCCTGTTGAACCCCCGTCAATTCGCGCGCGGCGCGATTGGCCACCTGCAACGCCCCATCGGGTGAAAACCGCAAAAGCGCCACGGGAACATGCTCAAAATCCTCAAGAATCTGGTCCGGATCGGCGCGTTCGGGTGAGGGCAGCAGGTAAATCTCGCGCCGCTCTCCGGCGCCTTCAACCTCGGCCAAGATGGCGCGAATCGATCCGGTCGCCCCAGTCACATCCACCTCTTCGCCAGACCTGGGGTTGGCGGTGGTAAACACCCGGTCCAGATGTTTTGGCCGCCCCCCCAGCAAGCGGCGCATCGCTTCGTTCGAAAACAGGATCACCCCGCTTTTGTTGGCCACCAGCATGGGCAAGCTGAGCGTTTCGGCCCCGCGACCGGTCACGCTGCGGTCAACAAACTCTTCCAGCCGCCACAAGAACCGGTCAGGTGCGGCCCGATGCACGGCCAGACGCGAATGGCCGCGCCGGGTGACCACCTCTTCCCGCGCGGCCCCCACCTGTGCGGCGCGCGATTGCAGGCGGTACAACACCGAGGAAGGGCTGGCAAAATGGTCTTGCAGGGCGGCCACCATGGTTTCCGGCACAAGGCCGAAACGCGCCTTGGCGGCGGCATTGCGATACCGGATATGGCCAAGTGAATTGGTTGTAAAACAAGGGGTTGCATCATCATCCACCACCTTCACGATAGCGGCATTCAGTGCACGTTCGGCATGGTCAGACAGGTAGAGCCCCAGCCGCAGCAGCAGCACCACGGTCACAAGCGTTGCAGCGGCGGACATGGCGGCAAACCGCAGCATGGGATCGTCGGACAAAACCACCACGAGACCGGCCACCACCGCCCCCGCCAGCAGAAGACCCGCCCGCGCCGACAATCGCCGTGCCACCGCAACGATTTCGTCCAGACCTGCCCAGACCGCTGCCACGTTCCGTCCCCGCTTGGTTTTCATCCTGCGGAACGACAACACGGAATTCGTTAAGCCGTGCTTAACCGCGCCCGGATTGTCCCAATATTCCCTTTCAGGTTGTGTAAATCGGGAAATCTAACGCGTCAACAACGCCAGATAGAACCCGTCGCCGCCCTGAAGCGGCGTCAGCCGCACCTCGCGCGCGCACTGCCATTCCGGGTGCCGCTGCAGGAACGACGTCACACGGCCGCCGTTCTCCTCCTCCAGCAACGAGCATGTGGCATAGGCCAGCCAGCCCTTGGCCGCGACCATCGGCGCGATCCGGTCAAGGATTTGGGTCTGCGCCTGACCGATCTGTGCCAGCCGTTCGGGCGTCAGCGTCCATTTTCCCTGAGGATCACGCCGCCAGCTGCCCGAGCCGGAACACGGCGCATCGGCAACGACCAGATCATAGGGCGCATGTCGTTCCGGCGCATCGGTCTGGGTGATCCGCGCCCCGGCCCGCGCGGCGCGGGCAGGCAGGTCGCGCATGCGGTTGGGGCTGGCATCATGGGCAAAGATCTGCAGCCGCGCCAAGGCGGCCATGGCAAGCGTCTTACCCCCGCCTCCGGCGCAATGATCCAGCACCCGCATCCCGTCCTGCAAGGGCAAGGCGCGCACCACCGCCTGCGAGGCCGCATCTTGCAACTCGACCAACCCTTGCAGATAGGCGGCCGAGGTCTGAATCCGCTTGGCGCCCTCGGTCACTTCAAGCGCTGTGTCGCACAAGGAATGTGGGCGGGCCACGATGTCATCTTGCGCAAGGGCCGCTATCGCACCGTCGCGGGTGGTGCGCGCCATGTTGGCCCGCAAGAACACCGGCGCCCTTTGGCGCAAGGCTTGGGCAACATCGGCAAAGGCCGGGCCAAACGCGGGGGCCATGCGATCGGCCAGCCAATCGGGCAGGTCAAGCGCGGCATTGCCGGTGGCAGGATGCCCGGCCTCTTCCGCCTGCACCGGCGACGGGGCATGGCCAATGCCGGAAAACAGCATGTCGACGTCCAGTCCTGCGGCACGGGCGTGGCCCAGCATCAACTGCCGCCCCGTCGGGACAGCGGACCCTGCCCCCCCAATTTCGCCATAAGACCTACGGCAGCGCAGGGCGGAAAAGACAAGGTCCCGCACCGCGCCCCGGTCGCCCGAGCCGGCAAACCGGCTGGCGCGCCCCCAGTTGGTCAGGGCCCGTTCAACCGGTTCACCGGACAGAACCTGATCCAGAACGCTGATCGCCGCCGCCACGCGCGCCCCCGGTGTCATGCCTTGCTCTCCTGCGCCATATGGCCTTGGTCAAAAACCAGAACAGCCCCTGTTACCCCCGCTGCCGCCTGCGAAGCGATGAGTGCTGCACCTGCGGCAAGGTCTTCGGGCCGTCCGCCATGGCTGGCGGCAATCATGTTTACGGTCACGCCAAAGGCGGC
Source organism: Rhodobacter sp. (assembly GCA_027484145.1). Taxonomy (GTDB): domain Bacteria; phylum Pseudomonadota; class Alphaproteobacteria; order Rhodobacterales; family Rhodobacteraceae; genus Pseudotabrizicola. The sequence goes on along the minus strand of JAIXUH010000002.1, from coordinate 477,240 downwards.
CACCTCTTGCGCCACAGTGCGTGCCAGACCCGTAAGACCAGCCCCGTCTGCGGCATGGGAAGGGTCCGCCACAGGGGCGGATAGCGGCCCGGTCAAAGGTGCGATCATCACCACACGCCCCCAGCGGCGGGTCACCATGCCCGGCAAAAACGCGCGTGTGACCAAAACACAGGCGGTCAGGTCGGCATACCGCCGGCGCTGCCTGTCCGCGGCGTCGCGCTCTGGATGGTCGGCCAGGGTGTCTAGGTCCGCTGTGGTGATCAGTATATCGATCGGACCCACTGCATCCAGCAAACGCTGCACCTGCGACGGCTCGCTCAGGTCAACCTGATGCGCGTTTACCGCGTGGCCTTCGGCCAACAACTCGGCCGCGCGCGTGTGGATGCGCCCGGTGCTGTCGGTGATCGCCAGACGGCATCCTGCTAACGCAAGGGCCCGCGCCGTGGCAAGGCCCACGCCACCCGCAGCACCCGCGCCCGTGATCAATGCCAGCCGACCGCTGACCATGCAGACGCCCTCCTCTTCGGATGTTTGCCGCTATAGCCGTCCGTTGCACACAAGTTAAGCCACCCGTTACGCGCGGCGGGGCAAGGTCATCGCACCCGATCAGCGCGCCACCCCGACGGATGGCATATTTTTTGCCATCCCTCTGACACGTACCATCCGTTCAGAAGGGTTTGCTGCATGTCGACCAAAGTCAGAATTACCCGCCCGCCGCAATCATCACAGGCCGCAGGCCGCGATGACCGCCCGATCCGCGCCGGAGAGGCCGGACCACAACCGCCCCAACCCGCCGGCACCCCTGCCCCGCGAGTGCTGCTGAAACCTGCGTTTCTCGCCTCGCTGTCACGCGAAAACATCAGCCGCGGCTTGCTGAACTGGGTGTTCTGATCCCGGAAAAGCGTACGAATTGCCACGCAACTGACGGAATGCGCGCGCCTTTGGCCAGAAAGGCCTGTGCCTGACCCCTTGCCGCCAAACGGGCAAAGGGTCAGCACGCAAGCCTTAACCGATGCGATAGTTCGGGGATTCGCGCGTGATCTGCACATCATGCACGTGGCTTTCCTTCAGCCCCGCGCCCGTGATGCGGACGAACTGGCAGTTGGCGCGCATCTCGGCCACCGTACGGTTGCCGGTATAACCCATGGCCGCGCGCAACCCACCGACCATCTGGTGCACCACGGCGGCGGCAGAGCCCTTGTAGGGCACCTGCCCTTCAATCCCCTCGGGCACCAGCTTGTCGCTGGCTGCATCCTTTTGGAAATAGCGGTCGGCCGATCCGCGCGCCATGGCACCAAGGCTGCCCATGCCGCGATACGCCTTGAATGACCGCCCGTTCCACAAAATCACCTCGCCGGGCGATTCATCGGTGCCGGCGATGGCGCTGCCGACCATGGCGCAGGACGCCCCTGCCGCTATCGCCTTTGCAAAATCGCCGGAATACTTGATCCCACCATCGGCGATCACCGGAATGTCGCCCGCCGCGCGCGCGCTATCCATGATCGCGGTCAGTTGCGGCACACCCACACCCGCCACGATCCGCGTAGTGCAGATCGAACCCGGGCCGATGCCCACCTTGACCGCATCCGCGCCCGCCCCGATCAGCGCGCGCGTCGCCTCACCGGTCGCGACGTTGCCGGCCACCACTTGCACCGCGTTCGACAGCGATTTGATACGTTCTACCGCGCGCGCCACACCTTCGGAATGGCCATGCGCGGTGTCGATCACCACCATATCCACCCCTGCATCGATCAGCGCTTGCGAGCGTTCAAAGCCCGCATCCCCCACCGTGCTGGCCGCAGCCACACGCAGGCGGCCCAACTCATCCTTGCAGGCGTGGGGGTTCAGCACCGATTGTTCCGTATCCTTCAGCGTCAACAACCCGGTCAGCACACCCTTGCCGTCGGTGACCAACAGCTTTTCGATCCGGCGCGACTTCATCAGGCTGATCGCCTGATCGCGGTCAACGGGTTCGCGCAACAGCGCAAGGTTGTCAGAGGACATCATCACCGAAACCGGGGTCTTGTCATCGGACGCAAAGCGCATGTCGCGGTTGGTGACGATCCCCACCACGCGGTTATCGCCGTCCACCACCGGAAAGCCGGTGATGTTGTAGCGTTCCATCAAGGCTTTGGCATCGGCAAGGGTCTGGTCAGGGCGCAGGGTGATCGGCGAATAGACGACACCCGATTCAAACCGCTTAACACGCCGCACCTCACGCGCCTGCGCTTCCAGATCAAGGTTGCGGTGGATCACCCCGATGCCACCCGCCTGCGCCATGGCAATGGCCATGCGCGCCTCGGTCACCGTGTCCATTGCGCTGGACAATAGCGGAATGTTCATGCGGATGGATTTGGTTACAAATGTCGATGTGTCTGCGTCAGACGGCAACACGCTGGACGCTGCAGGAACCAGCAAAACATCGTCAAAAGTCAGGGCCTCGCGAATCTCCATGGGAGCCTCCAAAGGAGTGATCGTTTGGCGGTTCCCTGTTTCACGGGCGGCCAAGGGATGCAAGGGGAAATGCCAGCATTTGCGCTTGATGCCACACCCGCCCCGTGCATCTTGTGCGCAACGGCATTGGGCGGGACAGATCATGCGGGTTGCCATCGTTGAAAACACGGCCATCACCCACCACGGACAGGTGGGCGTGGCCCTGCACGAAGCCGCCGCGCGGATCGAGGTGTTCACACCATGGCGCGATGGAAAGCTGCCGCAGGCTGGCGCGCATGATGCGCTCGTGGTGTTTGGCGGCGAACAGGCGGCCACGGATGACCACACCCATCCCTATCTTCCCGAACTGGCGGCGTTGATGCGCGACACCTCTGCCACCGGCCGCGCCGTTCTGGGCATCTGCCTTGGAAGTCAGGTTCTGGCCCGCGCCTTCGGGGCCGAGAACCGCCTTGGCGTGGCGCCCGAGTTTGGCTGGCGCGGCATCACACTGACCGATCAGGGCCGCGACGACCCGGTTCTGGGCCACCTGCCCGCAACTTTCCCGATCTTTCAGTGGCATTCCGATACCTTCAGCCTGCCCGAAGGGGCCGCCCATCTGGCAACCTCACCTGTGGCCAATTCCCAAGCGTTTCGCATCGGGCGCGCCACCTATGGCACACAGTTTCATTTCGAGGCGAGCCGCGCCGTGGTTGCCGACTGGACGCGCACCTTTCCCGATCTGACTGAACGCAATGAGCCGGGCTGGGGCAAAGCATGGCCCGCGCGCGCTGCGGTCGAGGGTGTTGCCGCCGACGCGCACGGTCTGGCGGTTGCGCGGGCCTGGGTTGGGCTGATCTGACACACGCGCCTTACAGGTCGCGGTAACGTTTTTCCTGCCGGGCGGTCCAGCGCAGGGTCAGATGCCAGCCATCCTCACCCTGATCTTCGTGTTCAACCACTCCCTGCGCGTGCAGCCATGCGTGCTTCTTGCCATCAGAGAACGGCAGCACAACTGTGCGCGTCGTCTTTTCCTCGTCAAAGGCCAAGGAGACGACGTCATACAGCCGCTCCATCCCCTCACCGGTCAGCGCAGACACTGCTAGCACATCGGGCCGCTGGGTGGCCTGAACGATCAGTGACTCGCGCGCCGACCCTTCGACCAAGTCCAGCTTGTTCCACACCTCGATCATCGGTGTGGCCTTGTTCACACCCAACGAGGTCAGGATATCCATCACATCCGCCGCCTGTTCGGCAGACTCGGGGTGGGCAATATCGCGCACATGCAAGATCAGGTTGGCAGAAAGCACCTCTTCCAGCGTGGCGCGAAAGGCGGCGACCAGTTGCGTCGGCAGGTCCGAGATAAAGCCCACCGTATCTGACAGAATGATCTTGCGCCCTGCCCCGCCCGACCTGTCGGGCAGCACCACGCCGCGCATCGTCGGGTCCAGCGTAGCAAACAGCATGTCCTTGGCCAGCACATCGGCCCCGGTCATGCGGTTGAAAAGCGTGCTTTTGCCCGCGTTGGTGTAGCCAACCAAAGCAACAATCGGGAATGGCACCTTGGCGCGTGACGCACGGTGCAATTCGCGCGTCTTCACCACCTTGGCCAGTTGCCGTTTCAGGCGGATCACCTGATCGTCAATCGCGCGGCGGTCGGCTTCGATCTGCGTCTCGCCCGGACCACCGACAAAGCCAAAACCGCCCCGCTGGCGTTCAAGGTGGGTCCACGCCCGCACAAGGCGGGTGCGCTGGAACGACAGCGCCGCCAATTCCACCTGCAACACGCCTTCACGGGTGCGGGCACGGTCAGCAAAGATCTCAAGGATCAGTCCCGTCCGATCCAGAAGCTTGACGCCCCATTCCTTTTCCAGATTGCGCTGCTGCACGGGGCTGACCGGGCCATCCACCAGCACAAGACCCACGTCCGCCGCCTTGAACCGCGCCTTCAACTCTTCGACCTTGCCCGACCCGAACAGCATGCCGGGGTGCAGCCGAGGCAGGCGCACAACTTCGGCCCCCACCACCTCCATTGACGGTAGCGCCGCGGCAAGGCTTACCGCTTCGGCCAAGCCATGCTCGGGCAGGCGCCGGTTGTGCTGGCTGCGGATATCGGGGTGCAGCACAAAGGCCCGCATCGCGGGGCCTTCGCTTTCATAGGCACCAATCCCTGTGCCCTCATCATGGGGCCAGAGATCATCATCCTCGTCCTCAGACGTGTCTGGCGGCAGACTGGAAATCAGTCTTCACCTTCATAAAGGTTGATCGGTGCACCGGGCATAATCGTCGAAATCGCATGCTTGTAAACAAGCTGGGATTGTCCATCCCGGCGCAATAGCACGCAAAAATTGTCAAACCAGGTGATCACGCCCTGAAGTTTCACCCCATTGATCAGAAAGATCGTTACCGGAACTTTCGCTTTTCGGACATGATTGAGAAAAGCGTCCTGCAGATTTTGTTTATCGCCGGCCATGGTCTTTTTGCCTTTATTCTTGCGCGTTTCACCCCTGTCCCACGGCTTATTAGCTGCCGGTGGCGCATTATGGGCGAGTATGGTGCGGGAATCGCCGAGATTCCAGCCCCAAAATCAGGCCGTTACGGTGCCAATCCCAAGGTGTGCCGTTATCGCCGCCACACCGATGGCGAAAACAGTGCCAGAACGGCAAGCGTTTCCAGCCGCCCCACCACCATGGCAACGGCCAAAAGCGACTTTGCCGCTATCGAAAGATCGGCAAAGCTGATTGGGTTTTCCGCCCCAAGGGCAGCAAGCTGCCCCGTTGTGGTCAGCGCCGACAGGGCCAGAACCAGCGCGGTTTCAAAATCCAAGCCCAAGAGCGCCAGCAAGGCCACCACCACCCCGACAGACAGCGTGAACAGCATGAAGAACAGCCATGCAAAATAGGCCCCTTCGCGCCGCAGCCGCCGGGCCTGATCCCCTGACCCGCCAACCGAGTTGGGGTGGACAAGACGCTCCAGCTCACGCTCGCCATGGCGAAACAGGGCATAGACCCGCAACAGCTTGACGCCGCCCGCCGTCGTGGCCACGCCGCCGCCAATGATCGCAAGGCCCGCCAGCAAAAGGCCGGGCGCCCCAAGGCCAGACCAGTCGCGCGTCGAATCCCATTCGCCCGACTGAAAGCCGGTGGTCGACAGAAAGCTGACAGCCGTGAACATCGCGCCCCACAGCGCCCGCAAGGCCCCAAGGATATCGCGCCCTTCTGACCGCTCGATCGCCGCCACATACTGGCGCAAGAACAAGGTCACCGTCACCACCGCCAGAAGAACCAGCGCAAGCTGCACCTCGGGGTCGCGGCGCAAGGGTCCGGGCGCGGCCACCATCGTTGTCCCCGGCAGACTGCGCCGCGTCAGGGCAAGCGCCATGAACCCAAAAATCAGCACCTCGCCCCACAGGCCCGATGTCAGCACCGTCAAGTCGCCACTCATCCCGATGCCCGAAGTGGAAAGTGTGCTCATGGCGTGGATCACGGCCACAAGATTGACCTCGCCCGCCATCATCAACAGCAGCCACAAGGCGACCGTCAGGCCAGCATAGATCGGCAGCAGCATTTCGGTATGCCGCAAAAATCGCTCAGCCGGGTCTGCCACGCGGGTGATCTGCGTCAAACCATCCGCACCCCGCCCCGGTGAGCGACCCGATATGACCTCGATCCCGCCCAGATTCATCGGTGCCAGAATGGCCGTGGCGGTGACAAGTGTGAACAACCCGCCCATCCAGCCCACAAAGGCCCGCCACAGATGCAGCGAGGCGGTCAGACGGTCGGGCTGGTCATACAAGGTGGCCCCGGTGGTGGTGAAGCAGGACACCATTTCGAACCACGCATTGGCAAATGTGGTGTCTGGCAGTGCCTGGGCCAGCGGAACCGCGAACAGCACCGGCAACAGGGCATAGGCCCCGGCGAGCGAGATCAACTGGCTGCGCGCCACATTGCGCGGCCGCCAGTTTGACGTGGCCACGCCCACCATCGCCGTCAGGATCAGAATCAGAACGCCGGAATACAGGAAAGCCTGCGCCACATGGTGATCATCCAGCACCGACGCATGGGCCGCCGGCAGAAACATGGCCACCCCCGACAACCCGGACAGAATAACCAGCAACGGGGTCGAGAGGATTAGCGCGCGCATCAGAAAAAGTTGATCGACACTTGCAGCAGGCGTTCCACCTCGCGCACGTCCTTGGTCAGCGCGAACAGGGCAATCACATCGCCTGCATCAAGACGCAAGTCACCCGTCGGCTTGACCACCTTTTCCCCCTTCATCACACCGCCGACCAGAACGCCTTCGGGAAACTCGATGTCGCGGATCTGCCGACCTGCCATAGGCGAGGTGGACAGGATCTGCGCCTCGATCATCTCGGCCTCGGAATCGCCGATGGAATAGATCGCGCGCACCTTGCCATGGCGGATATGGCGAAGAATCGACGAGACGGTCGTGGCGCGCGGGTTGATATAGGCGTCAATGTCCAAGGGCCCCATCAGCGGGGCCAGCGTCGGGTCGTTGACCAGTGCAATCGCCATGCTGCACCCGGCCTGTTTGGCGCGCACGGCGACCAGCAGGTTGGTCTTGTCATCATCGGTGACCACCAGAACCGCATCCGCGCGTTCCACTGCGGCTTCGGTCAGAATGTCCATATCCATGCCGTCGCCATGCAGCACGATGGTCCGTTCCAGACTGTCAGCCGCCCGTTCGGCCACGGGGCGCGACTTTTCGATGATCTTTGCGCGCACGCGGTCTGTCCGCGCCTCCAGTGCGCGGGCCACAGCAAGGCCCACGTTCCCACCGCCCACAATCACGATGCGTTCTTGCTTTTTCGTTTTCTTGCCAAAGATTTCCAAGGCGCGGTTCACGTCTTCCGAATGGGTAAAGACGTAAATCTGATCGCTGGCAAACAACTGATCGCCGGGTTCGGGGGCAAACAGGCGACCCTCGCGCCGCACGCCCACAACGATGGCCCGCAGGGTGGAAAACAGATCGCTCAACTGCCGCAAGGGCGTGTTCAGCACCGGGCAGTCTTCGTCCAGTGCCATGCCCAAAAGCTGCGCCTTGCCCAGCATGAAGCTTTCCGTGTCAAAGGTCGCAGGTGCTGCAAGACGCTGCAGCGCTGCTTCGGCCACTTCCCGCTCGGGGCTGATGATTACGTCGATCGGCAAGTGATCGCGGCTGTAAAGATCGGAATACAGCGCATCCAGATAGTTCTGTGCCCGCAGGCGCGCAATCTTGCGCGGCACCGAAAAGATCGCATCCGCCACCTGACAGGTGATCATGTTCACCTCATCGGAATAGGTGGCCGCGATGATCAGATCGGCGTCGCGGGCATTGGCCCGCTCCAGCACATCCGGGTATGAGGCAAAGCCTACAACCCCTTGAACATCCAGCGTATCTGTCGCGCGCCGCACCAGATCAGGGTTCACATCCACCACGGTGACTTCGTTGCGCTCGCTCGACAATTGCCGTGCGATTTGCCAGCCCACCTGACCGGCGCCGCAGATGATGACTTTCATGTCAGCCTCAATTTTGGCGCGGGCAAGGACGAACCCGGCACGTCACCTTCTGCATCGCAGACCCCGGCCCGATGGTCAATGCGCCCACAACTGGCTGGCCTTGGTCACAGGTCATCGTCGTCGTCATCGAAATGCGCCGACCGTGCGCCTGCCTTCGACGTGGTGACCACCCCCAGCGACTTTAGCTTGCGGTGCAATGCACTGCGTTCCATGCCGACAAAGTTCGCGGTCCGGCTGATGTTGCCGCCAAAGCGGTTGATCTGGGTCAGCAGGTACTCGCGCTCAAACACTTCACGCGCCTCGCGCAGCGGCAAGGTGGCCATCGCCCCACCCAAGACCAGCCGCCCGGTGCCATCCACAGGCGTTTCCTGACCGGGCAGTTCCGTCGCCTCGATCGCCCCTGAACCATCGCCCAGAATCAGCACCCGTTCGATCACATTGCGCAATTGCCGCACATTCCCCGGCCAGGCCGAGGTTTGCAGCATCGCTTCGGCCTCGGACGTCAGTTGCCGCAGCGGAAGGCCTTGGGTGCGGTGGAACATGTCGATGAAATGGCGCGTCAGTTCAGGAATATCCTCGCGCCGTTCTTCAAGGCTCGGCACTGGAATTGGCACCACGTTCAGGCGGTCATAGAGTTCCTGCCGGAACCGCCCGGAAGAAATTTCGGTGCGCAAATCGCGGGTTGTGGACGAAATCACACGCAGATCAACGCGAACCTTGTCCGTGCCGCCGGCACGGGTGAATTGCTGTTCCACCAGCACACGCAGGATCTTGGATTGCGTGCCAAGCGGCATGTCGGCCACTTCATCGAAATAGACAACGCCGCCATGGGCCTGTTCCAGAAGGCCTTTCTCGATGCCGCGCTCTGCCGTCTCGCGGCCGAACAAAACCTCTTCCATCCGCTCCGGTTCGACAGTGGCCGATGACACCGAAACAAAGGGCGCCGAGGCGCGGTTGGAATTGGCATGGATAAAGCGCGCGGCCATTTCCTTGCCAGACCCCGAGGGCCCGGTCAGCATGACCCGCCCGTTCGACTTGGTCACCTTTTCCAACTGTGCTTTCAGCGCGCGGAACGCGGGCGATGACCCCAGCATTTCGGTGCTGGACACATCGCGCCGCCGCAGGTCAGCATTTTCGCGCCGCAGGCGGCTCGTTTCCATCGCGCGCGCAACAACGACCATCAACTGATCGATGTTAAAGGGTTTTTCGATAAAGTCGTAAGCGCCCTGCTTGATTGCGGCCACCGCGATTTCAATGTTGCCATGCCCAGAGATGATGACAACAGGCACGTCGGGGTTGTCGCGCTTGACCGTTTTCAGAATGTCGATGCCATCCATCCGGCTGTCTTTCAGCCAGATATCCAGAATCATCAGGCTGGGCGGATCTGCGTTGATCTCGGCCATGCAGTCGTCGGAATTTCCTGCAAGACGAACGGCATAGCCTTCGTCCTTCAGAATATCACCGATCAGTTCACGGATATCCTTTTCGTCATCTACGATCAAAATGCTCAAGTCAGCCTCCCTGGCCTGTGGCCATGTTGTTGCGCGCCCGTCGGCGGGCAAGGCGTGGCAGACGGATTTCTGCCATCGCGCCTGCATGGGCGCATCCTTCAAAAATCGGGGCATCCAGCAGAGCCAGCGTGCCACCGTGTTCTTCGATGATCTTCTTGACGATGGGCAGGCCAAGGCCTGTGCCCTTTTCGCGCGTGGTCACGTAGGGCTCGAACAGCCGTGCGCGGTCGGGTGGCAGGCCGGTTCCGTTGTCCATGATGCGGATAACGGCCTCGGTCTCGTCGGCGTCCATCCTGACGCGAATTTCCGGCACAAAACCCGATGGCGAACCCTTTTCCTGCAGCGATTCAATGGCTTCACCCGCGTTCTTGATCAGGTTGGTCAACGCCTGCGCAATCATCGTCGCATCCAGTTCCATGATCTGCGGTCTGGTCGGGATGGCGGTTACGAACAGCACTCCCGGCTGACCGCTTTCCTGCAAGGTGATCGCATCCTTCAGCAACTGGGTCAGGTCATTTTCGCGACGGTCAGGTTCGGGCATACGCGCAAACTTAGAAAACTCATCCACGATTCGGCGCAGGTCGTTGGTCTGGCGCACAATCACATCGGTGTACTGCTCCAGATCCGCCGGTTCGTTCACCTGATCACGGAACTTGCGCTTGATCCGTTCGGCGGACAGAGCAATGGGGGTCAGCGGGTTCTTGATCTCATGCGCGATCCGGCGAGCCACATCGCCCCAAGCGGCCATCCGCTGGGCGCTGACCAGTTCGGTCACGTCATCAAAGGCCACCACATAGCCTTCCAGCCGCCCGCTATCGGTGCTGCGCACGCTCATCCGCACCAGTAGGCTTTCCAGCTTGCCCTTGCGGGTCAGGCGCACCTCTTCCTGCACGGCCGTCGTCCCGCCCTCGCGCAACCGCTCGAACAACCCGGCAAATTCGGGCACCGCTTCGGCCAAGGCCACATCGACGCCGCCATCGGTCATGTCGAGCAGGCGCTCGGCGGCACGGTTCACGAAATCAACCTTGCCGTCGGGCGTCAGGCCAATAACGCCCGCCGTCACGCTGGACAGAACCGAATCGAACAGCCGCCGCCGCCGTTCGGTCTGGCGGTGGCCGTCCATCAGCGCCTCACGCTGGCCCTTCAACTGGCGCGTCATCTGGTTGAACAGGCGCCCCAGCATGGCGATCTCATCATCGCCCGCCTCTTCGGTGACCTGCACATCCAGATCGCCCCCGCCCACGCGTTGCGCCGCCCCCGCCAAGCGGCCCACAGGGCGGCTCAGGCGTTCGGCGAACCACAGGCCCAGCCATGTGGCGGCAAGGATCAGGATGATCGCAAAGCCCAGATAGATCAGACCAAAGTTGAACAGGATGCTGCCACGTTCAGCCTCAAGCTGGTTGTAAAGACGCACCGTTTCCTGCGTGTCGTCCAGCAGTGAAAGCAACTGCCCGTCCACAACCCGGCTGACATAAAGATAGCGGTCCGCATAGGCATCCAGATGGATCAGCGCCCGGAATTCGTTGTTGCCCCAATCCTCGATGACCTGCGGACCAGCCTCGCGCGCCTGTTGCAGATCCTGTGCCGAGGGCTTTTCGAAATCGAAGAGATACGACCGCTCGCCCCGCGTCTGCAACGCACCCGAACCGTCAATCAGATAGGCCTCTTTCAGACCGCGCTGCACTGCGCCCTGCCCTTCCGTCAGCAAGGGGCGCAACTGGTCATCGGCCAGAAAGAACGTCGATTGCTTGGCCACGTTCAGATAGGCGGCAAGGGCAACGGCATCTTCGATCAGATCATCGCGGCTTTGCCGCTCATAGGCCTCGGCCGCTGAAAGCGATGTGCCCACAACCGACCGGACCCGTTCGGAAAACCAGCCCTCCAGCCCGATGTTGACCGTTAGCACCGCAAAGACCGCCACCAGAACCGTCGGCACCAGCGCCACCAGTGCAAAGACTCCCGACAGCCGCAAATGCAGCCGCGACCCCGCCGACTGGCTGCGCCGGTCGGCCACCAGCCGTGCCACGCGCGCCAGAACCAGCGCGGCCACCACGAGAATATAAACAAGGTCCGACAGCAAGATCAGCCGCAGAGACGGGCTGCTGGCCCCTTGGCTGAACGGCCCCAGCGCCAGAAAGGTCGCCACTGCAAGCAATGGCCCCAGAAACACAAGGCCAAAGGTCGTCGTGGTTTGCATGCGCCGCGTCCGCCGCATGCGCAGCAGCCGTTCCCATGCAGCTCCACCCGCCGCAGTACCGAAACCGCGTTGCACCAACCCAAGGCCCCCGATGCGGGGCCTGCTTGCGCGCCCCAAATGCCACACCGCGCGCCTTGCGCCATGGGGCGACCGGGACACGCTTGATGTTGCTGTTTTACATCAGCTTGCGCCGCCGTGTCACGCGGATATCGAGGTCGGTGATCTTCTTGCGCAAGGTATTGCGGTTGATGCCAAGCAAATCGGCACATTTGGCTTGGTTGCCCGCCGTCGCGTCCAACGCGATTTCAATAAGCGGCATCTCAACTTCGCGCAGAATCCTCTGGTAAACACCGGCGGGTGGCAATTGTCCGCCGTGCAGATCGAAGTAGCGCTTCAGATGCCGCGCTACCGAGGCTGACAGCTTTTCGCCCTCGCCACCGCCCTTCAACGGCTCCATCGCAGGCTGGTTGCCCAGCACTGATTCGACCTCGATCTTCGTGATCTCGGCCTCGGACGAGGTGACCATCAGTCGGCGCAGCGTGTTTTCCAACTGCCGCACGTTGCCGGGCCAGCTGTAGCTGCGCACGAGTTCGCGCGCATCATTCGACAGCCGACGCACCGTGCCCACGTCACGCTCGCCCTTGGCAAGGAAGTGATCGGCCAGCAAGGGAATGTCATCCACCCGTTCGCGCAGAGACGGCACATGCAGCGTGACGCCGGACAGGCGATAATAAAGGTCCTGCCGGAAAGCCCCCGACTCCATCCGCGCCGAAAGATCCACCTGACTGGTCGCCATCACGCGGGGCGCTGTATCACCCATCAGGTCCAGCATCCGCACGATCCGCGCCTGCGTGTCCTCGTCGTAATCGGCCACCTCGTCAAACACCAGGCTGCCGCCCTTGGCCCGCGCCAAAAGCGTGGAAGGCCCATCGATCCCGGCCAGATCGGCGGCTTGCGCAACCACGAAGGGTGAATTGCGCCGGTCCGAGAAATCATGAATGGCCTTGGCGATCAGGCTTTTGCCGGTGCCGCTTTCACCAGTGATCAACACCGCAAGATCGGTGTTCATCACCCGTGCGACAAGCCGGTACAGCGCCTGCATGGCCGGGGTGCGGCCCACCAGCGGCAGGTCGTCACCGGCTTCGCGCTGCGGCTGCAAAGCCACCTTCGGCGCGCGTCGCTTTTGTTCCAGCGCCCGTGCCGAGCGTTTCATCAGATCGGGCAGGTCAAACGGTTTGGGCAGATAGTCAAAAGCCTCGGCCTCGGCGGCCTGAATGGCGGTCATGATCGTGTTCTGCGCCGAAATCACGATCACTGGCAGGCCGGGGCGCAGCTTGCCGATTCGCGGCAGCGCATCCAGACCATTGCCATCCGGCATGATCACGTCGGAAATGACCAGATCGCCCTTTCCTTCCTCGACCCAGCGCATCAGCGTCATGAGAGAGGAGGTCGCATGAACCTTGCAGCCCGCGCGGGTCAGCGCCTGCGTCAGAACCGTGCGGATCGTGCGATCGTCGTCAGCCACCAATACGGTGCCATCCATCACTTAACCTCCATCTTCTTGGGTGCCACAGGAAGCGATACGCGGAAAACGGTGCGCCCCGGCACCGAGTCCACCTGTATCCATCCTTCGTGGTCGGAAATGATTTTCGACACGAGGGCCAAGCCAAGCCCCGTGCCGTTCTCGCGCCCTGATACGAAGGGTTCGAAAATGTTGCCGGCAATGTCGGCCGGGATTCCCGGGCCGTCATCGATCACTTCAATGTTCAACGGCAGGACCGATGGCCCCCCCGTCTTGCGCCGCAACCGCAGCGACAGGTCGTAGAATGTCCGCAGCCGGATGACATGCCCTTCGGTGCGGCAGGCTTCGGCAGCGTTCTTGATCAGGTTCAGAAAGACCTGCATCAACTGGTCAGCATCCGCCAGCGTAGGCGGAAGCGAAGGGTCGTAATCCTCGATGATCGTCAGATGTGCCGCAAAGCCAACCATCGCCGATTTGCGGGCGCGATCCAGCGCATCATGGATGTTCACGGCCTTGCGGTCCGGCGGGCGAATGTTGCCGAACTGTTCCACCTGTTCCAGAAGCTTCACGATGCGGCGTGTTTCCTCGACGATCAGGTCCGTCAACTCGCGATCTTCAGCACTGGCGTTCATCGAGATCAGTTGCGCCGCACCCGAAATACCGGCCAGCGGGTTCTTGATCTCATGCGCCAGCATCTCGGCCATGCCGATGGCAGACTTTGCCGCGGACTTCACGCTCATCGACCGGCCCAGACGGTCGGCGATATCGCGCGGCGACATCAAGAGCATGACGAAATCGGCGTTGTCATGCATGGGTGCCACCTGAATGTTGCACTGCACCGGCGCGCGTTCGCCCGTCGTCACATCCACATCATTGATAAAGATCGGCGACTGGTTGGTGCGGGCGCGGGCAATCGCCTCTTCCATCGGCGCGTCGATCGACAGCCGATCAAAGGCAGGCTGGCCCATAAGGCTTTTGCTTGACGCGTTCAGGAAGGTTTCGGCGGCGGGGTTCACCTCCAGAATCCGGGTATCACGCGCAAGGATCAGGGCGGGAATGGGAAGCGAGGCCCATACAACCCCCGGCACCGGATAAGGCGTGCGATACGGCGTCATGCGGCGGCCTTTCCGGCAACGGGAAAGGAGGCCCGCAGCAGGCCGATCACCACCGCCGGATCATCTGACGTGACGATGGCTGCCCGGTGCGTCATGGCCCCCGCTTCCTCCAGATACCATGACAGATGTTTGCGCGCGGTCTTGATTCCCAACTCGCGGCCGTAAAACGCCAGAATCGCCTCATAATGTTCAATGATCAGATCAGCCAAAGCCTGCCCCGTGGGCACCAGTGGCGCTGGGCGCCCGGTCAGCGCACTGGCGATCTGGGCCAGCCGCCACGGTGCGCCCTGTGCCCCGCGCCCGACCATCACGCCATCGGCCCCCGACTGTTCCAGCGCCATGGCCGCATCAGCCGGTGTCACGATATCGCCGTTGGCAATCACCGGAATCGCCACCGCCTCTTTGACCCGCCGGATCGCGGACCAGTCAGCATGGCCTTTGTAGAACTGGCAGCGCGTGCGGCCATGAATGGTAATCATGGCGATCCCCGCTCCTTCGGCCCTTTGCGCAAGGATCGGGGCGTTCAGCAGATCATCATCCCACCCCAGCCGGGTCTTGAGGGTGACCGGCACCTTGACCGCGCCCACCACCGCCTCGATCAGGGTCAGGGCATGATCCAGATCCTTCATCAAGGCCGAACCGGAATAGCCGTTGGTCACCTTCTTGGCCGGACAGCCCATGTTGATGTCGATGACCTGCGCGCCCTGCGCTTCGACAAAACGCGCGGCCTCGGCCATCCAATAGGCCTCGCGCCCGGCAAGCTGAACGCTGGTCGCGCCCTCACCAAAGCCCAGTTCTGCCCGTGCCCGTGCCAAAGGCCGCGCCTGCACAACCTCTTGGCTGGCCACCATCTCGGACACCACAAGGCCAGCCCCGAACCGCGACACGATCCGCCGGAATGGCAGGTCTGTGATTCCGGCCAAAGGTGCCAGCAGTACAGGTGGGTCAATTGTCAGTGAGTCGAGTTGGACGGGAGCGAGCGGCAATTGCCTAATCCTTGTGCGCACAGTTTGAGATAATCCTGCCAGAGCGGGATAACAAATCCGCATCATGCCCGAAATGGCTGAAAAAACAGCAATGCCTATTTATTAGGCAACTTAGCGTGCTTTCTGCCCAAGTTGCGTAAGATTGTCCCCTGTTCTATGCAAGGCAGAAGCAGAGGGGTTCCATGACGTCAGCCGCCATCATTGTTGCCGCAGGGCGCGGCACGCGCGCCGGGGGTGCGGTGCCAAAGCAATGGCAATTGCTGGCTGGTCGCCCGGTTGTCGCCTATACCCTTGATGCCTTTCGTGGCGTTGTTGATGTGATCGTGCTGGCCATTCACCCTGATGACCGCGATCTGGCCGCCGATTTCGGGGTGGAACTGGCCTTGGGCGGCGAAACGAGGTCAGATTCTGTGCGCAAGGCTCTGGAAACCCTTGAAAATCGCGGAATCACAAAGGTGCTGATCCACGACGCCGCCCGCCCGCTTGTGCCGCAGGACGTGATTGCCGCCGTGATCGGCGCGCTCGAGGATCACCCCGGTGCCGCCCCCGCGCTGCCGGTGTCAGATGCGCTTTGGGTCGGCCAGCAAGGCCGTGTTGTGGGCACCCAGAATCGCGACGGGTTGTGGCGCGCGCAAACACCGCAAGGGTTTCATTTCGACACCATCCTCAGCGCGCATCGCGCCCATCCGGGCCGCGCCGCTGATGATGTCGAGGTGGCGCGCTGGGCCGGTCATGAGGTGGCCATCGTGCTGGGCCACGAAAACAACCTGAAACTCACCTACCCGCAGGACTTTGCCCGTGCGGAACATATCCTGAAGGGGCTTGGCATGGATATCCGGCTTGGCAACGGCTTTGACGTGCATGCCTTTACCGAAGGCGACCATGTCTGGCTCTGCGGGGTCCGCGTGCCGCATGGCAAGGCTCTGCTGGGCCATTCCGATGCCGACGTGGGCATGCACGCCCTGACCGATGCCATCTATGGCGCCTTGGCCGAAGGCGACATCGGCGTGCATTTCCCGCCAAGTGACCCGCAGTGGAAAGGGGCCGAAAGCCATATCTTTTTGCGCCATGCCATGGCCCGGGTCGCCGCGCGGGGCTTTCAACTGGCCAACTGCGACGTCACCCTGATTTGTGAACGGCCAAAGATCGGCCCGCATCAGGCCGCGATGCGCGATGCACTGGCGCAGATCATGGGCGTTGATGCCGCGCGCATCAGCGTCAAGGCCACCACATCCGAACGGCTTGGCTTTACCGGGCGCGAAGAGGGAATTGCCGCGATGGCAACGGCTTGTCTGGTGCAACGGGCATGATCCGCGCCATCACGACCTTTGGCTACGTCGGCCTGTTGCGCCCGGCACCGGGAACATGGGGCTCGGCGGCGGCCATCGGGCTGGGCGTGGCGATCGACCATATGCTTGGCTTTCCCGCACTGGTTCTGGCCACAGTCGCGGTGACGGCGCTTGGCTTTTGGGCCTGCGCCGCCGCGTTGCGGGACCGGCCCGGCGAAGACCCGTCCGAGATCGTGATTGATGAGGTGGCGGGCCAATGGCTGGCGCTGCTGTTCCCCGCCGCCGCTTTCTGGAGCCGCGGGATGGAGGATTGGTGGTTGACCGCCTATCCGGGGTGGGTCGTGGCCTTTGTGTTCTTTCGGCTGTTCGATATCTGGAAGCCTTGGCTGGTTGGGCGTGCGGACCGCCGCCATGATGCCGCTGGCGTGATGCTTGATGATCTGTGGGCCGGCCTTTTTGCCGGGGTGGCAACGATTGTGGCCGCAGGGCTGGCGCATGGGGTCTTGATGCGATGACAGCCGAACAGGTGTTGGCCCTTGCTCGCGCCTCCGGCGACAGGATCGCCACCGCAGAAAGCTGCACCGGCGGCATGATTGGCGCGGCTCTGACCGATATCGCCGGATCGTCCGATGTGTTCGACCGTGGCTTCATCACCTATTCCAACGCGGCCAAGGTGCAGATGCTGGGAGTTCTGCCTGCGACTCTCGCCCGCGTCGGGGCGGTCAGCGAAGAGATTGCTGCCGAAATGGCCGAAGGGGCCCTGTCGCGGTCTGAGGCGACGCTTGCCGTTTCGGTCACGGGCATCGCCGGGCCGGGCGGGTCCGAGTTCAAGCCAGAGGGGCGCGTGTGCTTCGGCCTGGCACAAAAGGGCCGCGCCACGCAGACTCAGACGATCGACTTTGGTGCCTTGGGCCGCGCACAGGTGCGCGCAGCCACCGTTCGGCATGCACTTGGCCTTCTGGCCGCAGCGCTGAACCGCTGAACGCAGCGCGCGGCTATTCCGACGCTGGCACCTTTTTCAGATAGGCCGCCACGGCACGGCGGTCTGATTCCGGCAGCTTTGACATGTTTTCCACCACATGCGCCATATGCCCGCCCACCGAATCGAATTCGGGCGTAAAGCCGCTGGTCAGGTATTCCACGATCTCATCTTCGGACCAGGTCAGCTTGGCCGGGGTGATGTTGGGAATGGTGCCCTGCCCCGACGGGTTTGGCGCGCCTGCCAGCCAACGGCTGGTGTCCAGCCCCCCCAGCGGATCGCGCGGGGTATGGCACTCGCCACAATGCGCCATGGCTTCGGAGATATAGCGCCCACGGGTCTCGGCCTCCGTCAGATCGCCCTGCACCACGAAATCGGGGCGCATGTTCAGGAACTTCCACCCGCCCACCATTCTGCGGATCGAAAACGGAAAGCCAACCTGATGCGGCTGGCTGGGAGTGGCAGAGGGCGGCAGCGTCTGCATATAGGCGTGCAGATCGGCCACATCCTGCAGTTCCAGCCGTTCATAGGACCAATAGGGCAAGGCTGGGTAGTAATGTGCGCCCTCGGGCGACACCCCGGCCATGATGGCGGTGGCAAGCGCCTCGACCGGCCAGTCGCCGATGCCATGGGTCGGGTCGGGGCTAATGTTGGGGGCGATGAAAGTGCCGAAATCAGAGGCAAAGCTTTGCCCGCCCGCCAGAACCAGTTGTGCATCGCTGGCTGCCCCCGGCGCCGTATGGCACGACGCACAGCCTGCGGCGGTAAACACCGCCTCGCCCCGCGCTGCATCAGCCGTGATCCCGGCAAAGGCCGCGGCGTCAACCGTCTTTGGCATGGTCACAACCCAGAAAACCGCGCCACCGATCACGGCAGCCGTCAGGGCAAGATAAGCAAGGCGTTTCATCTGGGCACCTTTGAACAGCGGGCAGCATGCCCGTTTCTGTGGCCCATCCTATCCAAAAGGCGTGTTCGGTCGAGTTAAGTTTTTGCGAGGCCGCGCTATGGCACGCCGCGCCCCACCTTTTCCACACGCAAAGCCTCGGGCCAGCCCACGAAATGCTCGATCCCGACAAGGACGACACAAACCACGATCACACCCAATACCAGTTTCACCCGCTGCGGACTTGGCGGATGGCGCACCCAATTTGCCATGCGCAAAAGCCACGTCAGGTTCATGCCGCACCATCCGTAAAGCGCACCTTGCCGATAAAGGGCAGGTTGCGGTTGCGCTGCGCGAAGTCGATCCCGTAACCCACTACAAATTCGTCGGGAATCTCGAAACCTGTCCATGTGGCACGAATGTCGGCCTCGCGGCGCGACGGCTTGTCCAGCAGCGCACAGATTTCCAGCCGTGCAGGCTGGCGCGCCATCAGCAGCGTCTTCACATGATGCAGCGTAAAGCCGGTATCGACGATGTCTTCGACCACCAGCACGTCGCGGCCCGCAATCTCGCCCCGGATATCCTTCAGAATCCGTACCTCGCGGCTGGATTGCATGGCATCGCCATAGCTTGAGGCCTCCAGAAAGTCGACCTCGACCGGAAGGTCGATTTCGCGCACCAGATCTGCAATGAACACGAAAGACCCCCGCAGCAGGCCCACGACCACCAGTTTGTCGGTGCCCTTGAAATGCTGGGTAATGTCGCGCGCCAAAGCCTCGACCCGCGCCGCAATGGCCTTGGCGCTGATCATCTGGTCAATCACATAGCTTCGTTCCGGCATGGGGACCTCTTGATTTCCGTCCGGGTTCTACCCAAGAACAGTTCCCAAGTCACGGAAAGCCTCATGCCGACACATCACGAAAAACGTTTCATGCCCTACTCGGCGGACGAGATGTACAATCTTGTGTCCGATGTGGCGTCTTACCCCAAGTTCCTGCCGTGGAATTCTGCCGCGCGCATCCGGTCGCGTACGCCGCGCGATGATGGGGCCGAGGTGATGGAGGCGGATCTTGTGATCTCATTCAAGGTGTTCCGCGAACGCTTTGGCAGCCGGGTCATCCTGTGGCCCGCACAAAAGAAGATCGACACGGAATACCTTGACGGGCCGTTCAAATACATGAAATCGACATGGTCGTTTCAGGATGCAACCTGCGGCTGTGATGTTGATTTCTTTGTCGATTTCGAATTTCGGAATGCGATTCTGCAGGGCATCATCGGCGTGGTGTTCAACGATGCCATGCAGCGGGTTGTGCGGGCGTTCGAGCGGCGGGCCGTCGAACTTTACGGCCGCCGCGCCTGATATCAGTCAATGGCTTGCAGGCCAAACTTCGCCTAAGACTTCAAGAGCCTGCGCAGGATCTTACCGCTGGCCGATTTCGGAATGCTGTCCACGAACACCACCTCCGTGGGCCGCTTGTAGGGGGCAAGCCGCCCGGCCAGATGGGCCAGAACTGCCTCTACGCCCAGGTCAACCCCGGCGCGGCGCACGACATGCGCCTTGGGGCGTTCGCCGCTTTCCTCATCGGCAATCGCCGTAACGGCCGCATCGGCAATATCGGGATGCGCCAGAAGGGCGGCCTCCACTTCGGCCGGGGCAACCTGAAAGCCTGACACCTTGATCAGTTCCTTCACGCGGTCCAGAATCTCGAAATAGCCATCGGCCTGCACCCGTGCCAGATCGCCGGTTTTCAACCAGCCATCCGCCGTCAGCGTGCGCGCTGTCGCCTCATCGTTGTTGTGATAGCCCAGCATCACCTGCGGGCCGCGCACCCAGACCTCGCCTTCCTCGGCATCAAGGCCGGTGGCGGGGTCCACCAGTCGCGCCTCGGTGCCGGGCACCAACTGACCCACTGTGCCGGGGCGATTGCTGGAGGGGGCGGTGAAGTGGGTCACGGGGCTGGCTTCGGTCATGCCGTAACCTTGCGTCACCTCGGCCCCCAGCCGCGCCGAGGCCGCCTGCGCGACATCGCCGCCCAAGGGCGCAGCGCCCGACAGCATGAAGCGCAACGCCGACAGGTCATGGTCCGCCACCATCGGATGCTTGGCCAATGCCACCACCACGGGGGGGGCCACGAACAGCTTTTCCACCCGTTCCGCCGCCAGAACCGACAGCGCCTGCGCCAGATCAAAGCGCGGCAGCGTCACCAACCCCGCCCCATGAGAAAGATACATGTTCATAAGCACTTGCATGCCGTAGATGTGGAAGAACGGCAAAATGGCAAGCGTCACATCACCCGGTCTGACCCCAATCAGCGCCTGCACCTGCAGCACATTGGCGACGAGGTTGCGATGGCTGAGCCTGACCCCTTTGGGCAGACCCGTCGTGCCCGAAGAATAGGGCAGAACCACCGCATGCCCAACCAGATCAACCGGAACCTGCGCCTGTATCGGCGGGCCCATCAGATCATCAATCGACGTCACACCTTCGGCACGATCAAGCGTAGCCACCAGCGTGACAGCCGTGCCCTTTGCAGCCTCTTCTGCCACCGCCAGCAGCGCAGATGGCACGATCAAAACGCTGGCCCCCGAATCCCTTAACTGGTGGGAAAGCTCCGGCGCGGTATAGGTCGGATTGACCGTGGTCATCGTTGCCCCGGCAAGCGCCACGCCGTGAAACACCGTGGCAAAATCAGGCGTATTGCCCGACATGATGGCCACCACCGACCCCGGCCCCATGCCCCTTGCGGCAAGCCCCCCGGCTAACCGCCGAATCCGGTCGGCCAAGACATGCCCTGTCAACGCATAGCCCGAAGCATCACACCGCAGCACAACGCGATCACCAGAAACAGCCAGACCAGACAAAACAAGGTCCGAAATGGAAACATCCGGCAC
This sequence comes from Rhodobacter sp., assembly GCA_027484145.1. Classification (GTDB taxonomy): domain Bacteria; phylum Pseudomonadota; class Alphaproteobacteria; order Rhodobacterales; family Rhodobacteraceae; genus Pseudotabrizicola. The sequence goes on along the minus strand of JAIXUH010000002.1, from coordinate 455,917 downwards.
GGCAAAGCCGCCCATCGGGCTGGTGTGTATGGTCATGAACGGCCCTCCCAAGCCAAGGCAGGTGCCGCTTCCCTCGGCCCCTGCGGCAGTAAGCCTAGTGCAGTTTCATCCAAAGGCGCGAGAGAATCGCGCATTGACGCAACGGCACGGGCGTGCCGATGCTGTGGCCCGCTTGGGCTGGCGTCAGACCCGGCCCAGTTTGGCCAGACGGGCGGCGCGCAAACGCTCGAAATCATCGCCCGCGTGATAGGACGACCGAGTCAGCGGCGTGGCCGAAACCATCAGGAACCCCTTGCCATAGGCCGAGGATTCATAGCCCTTGAATTCATCCGGGGTCACGAACCGGTCAATCCGGTGATGCTTGGGCGTGGGTTGCAGATACTGGCCAATGGTCAGGAAATCGACATCGGCGCTGCGCATATCATCCATCACTTGCAGTACCCCGGCGCGGTCTTCGCCCAAGCCCACCATGATGCCCGATTTTGTAAAAATGGTGGGGTCAAGCTCTTTGACCTTTTGCAACAGCCGCAACGAATGGAAGTAGCGCGCGCCGGGGCGCACCTCCAGATATAGGCCGGGCACGGTTTCCAGATTGTGGTTGAACACATCGGGCCGGGCCTCGACCACCTTTTCCAAGGCGGACGGCGGGCATTTCAGGAAATCGGGCGTCAGAATCTCGATGGTGGTGGCAGGTGCGCGATGGCGGATCGCCCGGATGGTCTGGGCGAAATGCTCGGCCCCGCCATCTTCCAGATCGTCACGGTCCACCGACGTGATGACCACATGCTTCAGCCCCAGTTCGGCCACGGCATGCGCCACACGACCGGGTTCGAACGCATCAAGGGTTTGCGGCTTGCCGGTCGCCACATTGCAGAAGGTACAGCCACGGGTGCAGATTTCCCCCATGATCATCATGGTGGCGTGGCCCTGGCTCCAGCATTCGCCGACGTTGGGGCAGCCCGCCTCCTCACACACCGTGACGAGTTTCTTTTCCTTCAGAATGTCGCGCGTCTTTTTATAGCCTTCGGACGTGGGCGCCTTGACGCGAATCCAATCCGGCTTTTTCGGCTGGGCATTGTCAGGCCGATGCGCCTTTTCGGGGTGGCGCTGCTCGGGCAATTTCAGATCGCGCACGTTGTTTTTCCCCCTCACGTTCTGATGGTTCCGACATATGCTTGAATTGGGGGCAAGGCAATCTTTGACACCATGCATGTGCGATTTGGCCCCATGTGAAAAATGCAAAGGTTCAAAAGGGAATGCGGAACAATGGGTAAGAAGATGATTGCCGAGGTGCTGGGGACCATGATCCTGGTGCTGTTCGGCTGTGGTGCGGCGGTTCTGATGGGCGCGCAGATCGGGATGACAGGGATATCGCTGGCCTTTGGTCTGGCCATTGTGGCGGCGGCCTATGGCCTTGGCGCGATTTCGGGGGCGCATCTGAACCCGGCCGTCAGTCTGGGGATGGTGGCGGCAGGGCGGATGTCGCTGGCCGATTTTGGTGCCTATGCTGTTGCGCAAACCATTGGGGCCATCGCGGGGGCGGCAATCCTGCTGGCCATTGCCAGCGGCAAGGCCGACTACAGCCTTGCCACCAATGGTCTGGGACAGAACGGTTTTGGCGCGGGATACTTGGGCGAGTATTCCCTGACCGCAGCCTTGGTCTTTGAATTCGTTATGTCCTTCCTGTTCGTCACCGTGATCTTGGGCGCAACCGATGACGGCGCCCCCGGCGCAATGGCAGGCCTTGCCATTGGCCTGACACTGGCCGCAATTCATTTGGTCGGGATCAACGTCACCGGGGTTTCGGTCAACCCGGCGCGGTCGATCGGCCCGGCCATCTTTGTTGGCGGCAAAGCCCTTGCGGATCTGTGGGTGTTCATTGCGGCCCCCCTTGCAGGCGGCCTTCTGGCCGGGATCGTGCACCAGATGGGTCTGACCCGCGCCTGACAGACTGACGACGCTATCAATGCAGCGGGGGGCAGACCTTGCCCCCCGCCTTGCGGCAGATCAGCGTCTTGATTCAAATCATCGTCAGTGGCAGGCGTGGGCGTGCAGACTTTGGCAAACAGGCCCCCTGATGGATATGATGACAGTCACAGAATTTGCGCTTGCCATTTGCGTGTTGCTGATCACGCCCGGGCCGACCAACACGCTGTTGTTTTTGGCGGGCAGCGAGCGTGGCCTGTTGGGGGGCCTGCGCTGTGTTCCGGCCGAGGTGGCGGGCTATCTGACCACGGTTGTGCCGCTGATGGTGATCGGAACGACCCTGATCGCGCGCTATCCTGAAGCGCGGCAGATCATCGCCCTTGCTGCAGGGGTCTGGGTGGCTTGGCTGGCGTTTGGCCTGTGGCGTCTGCCGAAGGCGGGCGAGGCCCATGCCCGGGTGACAGCCCGCATGGTCTATGTGACCACGGTTTTGAACCCCAAGGCGCTGATCTTTGGACTGGTCTTGCTGCCATCGGCCACACATGCTGTGCAAAACATCGCCATGTTCGTGGCGCAGGTCTTTGTGATTGGCGGCGCATGGGCCACGTTTGGCGCGTCATTTGCCCGCAAGGATCAGGGCCAGTCTGCCGCCCTGCCCCTGATCCGCCGGATCGCGGCCGTTTGGCTGGCCGCAGTCTCGGTCACACTGATCGCGCGCGGGGTCGGCGCTTGGCCCGCCTAGCCGATCAGCGGGGCGTGCTGGCCATAGGTTTCCTCATAGTGCCGCCGCAGGCGTTGCAGGGCGATCCGCAGCACGATCTTGCCCGACCGCGCCGCCCAGCCCATGCGTTTCTCCGCCATTTCGATCCCTTCCAGAAAACAGCAGACCCGTAACGCCACATCGCCCAGACCGGGGCCAAGGTCGCGCAAGGCGGCGGCCACGCGGTCGCGTGCGGCGCGCGGCCCTTCGGCAAGCCCCTGATCCTGACGGAACGCGCCACGATCACCGCCAGTCAGGAACCGCTCCCAGTTCTGCGCGACGCGCGGCCCCATCTGCGCCAGTTCGAAATCTTCGCGAAGCCGCTCTGCCGCCTGCACCAGTTCGGGCTCAAGGAACGGCGCGCCCTCCTTGTCACGCCGCCGCCCCAGCACGGCTATCGGGCTTTCGGCCAGATTATAGCGAAGCCGCCGTGCCGTGCCGTTTTCCGTGATGGTCCGGTCATCCCAGACGCGGTGCTGATTGGCAAAGGGCATCGCGGCTTCAGCCATCCCTTGCGCATGGGCGTGGCGCGAAAGATCAGCCTCGTCGATCATGCGTTTCAGCGCGGCCCGGCCCGCAGCCGTGATCTCATAGGCCGTGACCCGCCCCTGTTTGCGGCATACGATCCAGTCTTGCAGAGCAAAGGCCTGCGCCACTGTCCGCTCCACCACGGCAGTGCGCGCGGTCTTGCCATCAGGGTATTCGCGCAGCACCACGGCCTTTTCCATATCCGGCGCAATCGCCAGAACCGCGTTCGGTTCGGCAAGACGGCGCAGGATACGCCGCCCTTCGCGTGACAGCGTGGCATCATCAAGGGTCAGGACAGGGGTACGGATGGGGGCGGTCATGGCTGGACTATCCTCTCTGGCTGGGTCGGGCGATCTGTCCGCACACAGGGCCAATGCCTCATCCACCAGCGGATCCTCGCGCCGCATTTCGCAACGGCGGACCTTGCGCATCACGGTCGAGGCATGCGCCCCTTCGCGCCGCGCAAGTTCCCGGATCGAGACCCCCTCACCCGTATGGTCAAGGTAAAGCCTGACCGCATCGGGAAGCCAGGCGGGCAATGTGAAGTCAGCGGACAGGTTCGGTTTCATCGTCGTTTCCGGGGCCGCCGTGCGGTTTCCTCTTCCAGTCAGTGCCATCGCACCCTTTTGCGGAATCGGTTACGCAATGGTTAAAATTAGCGGTGTTGTGGATAATTTATCAGAATTCTGAAACAATTTCTTAGGCACCGTGCGGTTTATCCCCAAGATACGCAACGCAGGGTTGTATCATTTATGGTGGCTTTGGAAACAATCCCGGAGCCTGACATGACCGACTTTCGCGCCATCCTGTCGAACCTGCGCCGTCCCCGTCTTTTGATCCGTGCCGCCCGTTTCGGCCTGACCGATTACCGCCGCGAGCGTGACCTGCGCCGCCTGATCGAAGGGGCGACCTCACCCGAGGTGACGGTGGCGCGTTTGCTGCATGAGGAAGAGCGGATGGAAGAACACCGCCGCAAGGGCGATGCGTGCTACTCGCTGTCTCGCCACATCGAGGTGCTGATTGCCCTGCTGGCGGAATCAAGGCTGATCGGTCGCGGTATCTGAACGCAAAACGGCCCGCCACATCTGCGGCGGGCCGTTTCCCGTCATTCGTTTGGCCTAGATGAACGCGTCGGGCATTTCCGATTTCCGCCGCGCAACATAGGCATCCAGCGCCTCGCGGATGCCTTCATCAAGGGCAGGCTGCTGGTAATCGCCCAGTTGCTTTTTCACCCGCTCGGCCGCAAGGGTCTGCGTGTCGCGCGCGCCTTCTTCGGCCCAGGTCTCGAAGGGTTTGTAGTCAAACAGATCCGACCGCCAGAAAGCCGATTTGAAATTGGCCTGCGTATGTTCGCACCCAAGGAAGTGCCCACCCGGGCCTACTTCGCGCAGCGCGTCCATCGCCTGTCCGTTGGTGTCCATCATGATGCCTTGGGCCAGATGGTGCAGCGTGCCCAACTGGTCGGCGTCCATGACGAACTTCTCATAAGACGACACAAGGCCCCCCTCCAGCCAGCCACAGGCATGAAGCATGAAGTTGACGCCCGCCAAAAGCGCCATGTTCAGGCTGTTGGCGGTTTCATAGGCCGCCTGCGCATCGGGCAGTTTCGATCCGCAGAAGGACCCGCCGCTGCGATAGGGCAGACCCAGACGCCGGGCCAGTTGCCCGGCGCCATAGGTAATGTGCGCAGCCTCTGGCGTGCCAAAAGTCGGCGCGCCACTGTTCATGTCGATGCTGGTCACGAAGGCGCCAAAGATCACCGGCGCACCGGGGCGCACAAGCTGGGAATAGGCGACACCGGCCAGAACCTCGGCCAGAACCTGCGTCAGCGTGCCCGCCACCGTCACAGGCGCCATGGCCCCGCCGACGATGAAGGGGCTGATAATGGCGGCCTGATTGGCCTTTGCATAAACTTCAAGCGCACCCATCATGATGCCGTCAAAGGTCAGCGGGCTGTTGATGTTGATGAGTGAGGTCATCACCGTGTTCTGATCCACGAAATCAGACCCGAACAGCAGTTTGGACATCGCCACCGAATCTTCGGCGCGGCTGGGTTCGGTCACCGAGCCCATATAGGGCTTGTCCGACAGCACCATATGGGCGTGCAGCATGTCGAGATGGCGCTTGTTCACCGGAACATCGGTCGGCTCGCACACCGTGCCGCCCGAATGGTGCAGCCATTTCGACATATAGCCCAGTTTCACGAAGTTCTGGAAATCGTGGATCGTGGCGTAACGGCGGCCACCTTCGATATCGCGCACGAAGGGCGGGCCATAGACCGGGGCAAGCACCAGATTGCGCCCGCCCACGTCGACGTTTCGCTCGGGGTTGCGGGCATGTTGGGTAAAGGTCTTGGGTGCCGTGCTGCACAGTTTGCGGGCAAGTCCGCGCGGAATGTGAACACGTTCGCCCCGCACATCGGCGCCTGCAGCACGCCACAGGTCCAGTGCGCCGGGATTTTCCACAAAGTTGACGCCGATTTCTTCCAGAACCGTGTCGGCATTCCACTCGATGATGGCAAGCGCCTCTTCGTTCAGAATCTCGAAGTTCGGAATGTTGCGCTGAATGAACTTGGCGGTGTCCAGCGAAACGGCTGTCCGTTCTGCCCGGCGGGCCGAACCGCCACCACCCCGTGCCCTGCGCCCTGCTGCCACTTCATTCATCGCTTTACCCTTTTCGAAGGCCATCTTTGCCGTTCTTATGCAGCCAAAGGCAACAAGCCCGCCCCCCGATTGCGTCACTTGCCGCCGAAAAACGACATGTCGCTTCCGGACATCGCCGGGCGGGTCGGCTGGAGACAGACCCAGTTGCCGCCCGATCAGGCGAAACCGGGCAAAATGCACGCGGCCCGCGAATTGGCCTATGCCCCCCTCTTGCGATTTTGCGCCCCTCAGGCTACGCGGGCGCATGTCAAAAGATCATGATCGCCTGCTCATCATCGACTTCGGCTCACAGGTAACGCAACTGATTGCGCGCCGCCTGCGCGAGTTGAATGTCTATTGCGAAATCCATCCGTTCAACAAAGTGGATGACGCGTTTCTGAAGGCATTCGCGCCAAAGGCCATCATCTTTTCTGGTGGTCCAGCGTCGGTCTTTGCCGATGGCGCGCCGATGCCGCCAAAGGGTGTGTTCGAGATGGGCGTGCCGATCCTTGGCATCTGCTATGGCCAGCAGGTGATGATGCACTGCCTTGGCGGTCATGTGGAACGGGGCCATGGCACCGCCGAATTTGGGCGCGCCTATGTCACGCCGACGCCATCAAGCCTGTCGATCCTGGACGGCTGGTTTGCCGAGGGGCGTGAACAGGTCTGGATGAGCCACGGCGACCATGTCTCAAGGATCGCACCGGGGTTTGAAGTTTACGGCACCTCGCCCAACGCGCCCTTTGCCATTACGGCCGATGTGTCGCGGCATTTCTATGCCGTGCAGTTCCACCCCGAGGTGCACCACACGCCCAAGGGCGCGAAACTTTACGAAAACTTCGTGCGCCTCGCCGGGTTTTCGGGCGACTGGACGATGGACGCCTACCGCGAACAGGCCATTGCCAATATCCGCGCACAGGTTGGCGACAAAAAGGTGATCTGCGCCCTGTCGGGTGGCGTGGACAGTTCGGTGACCGCGATCCTGATCCACGAGGCGATTGGCGACCAGTTGACCTGCGTGTTCGTGGACCACGGCCTGCTGCGGCTGGGTGAGGCCGAACAGGTCGTCGCCATGTTCCGCGACAACTACAATCTGAACCTGATCCATGCCGATGAATCCGCGCTGTTCCTTGGCCGCCTAGAGGGCGTGTCCGACCCCGAGACCAAGCGCAAGATCATCGGCGGGCTGTTCATCGACGTTTTCCAGAAATACGCCAACGGGATCGAAGGGGCCGAGTTTCTGGCCCAAGGCACGCTTTACCCCGATGTCATTGAAAGTGTCAGCTTTTCAGGCGGGCCTTCGGTGACGATCAAGTCACACCACAACGTCGGCGGCTTGCCTGCAAAGATGGGGCTGAAGCTGGTCGAACCCCTGCGCGAATTGTTCAAGGATGAAGTGCGCGCTTTGGGGCGCGAGCTTGGTCTGCCCGCAAGTTTCATTGGCCGCCACCCCTTTCCCGGCCCCGGCCTTGCCATTCGCTGCCCCGGCGAGATTACGGCGGAAAAGCTGGACATCCTGCGCAAGGCCGACGCCGTCTATATCGACCAGATCCGCAAGCATGGGCTTTATGACGAGATTTGGCAGGCTTTTGCCGCCATCTTGCCGATGCGCACGGTTGGTGTGATGGGCGACGGGCGCACCTATGACTATGCGCTTGCCTTGCGGGCGGTCACGTCGGTGGACGGGATGACAGCAGACTACTATCCCTTCACGCATGAGTTTCTGGGCGAAACCATGACCCGCATCATCAATGAGGTGCCGGGCGTGAACAGGGTGTTTTATGACGTCACCTCAAAGCCGCCGGGCACGATCGAACTGGAATAACGCAGGTCGCCACGGCCTGCGTACCACGGGACGCAAGATGCGGCACAAGAGGGCATGATGATCAGACTGCGCGGGCAACTGGTGTGCACCAGCGATGAAGAGGCGGCGCTGGTCCGGAGCCATGCTGCCGAGCATATCCGTCTTAGCCGGGCCGAAGAGGGTTGCCTGACCTTTGACCTGACGCCAACCGACGACCCCATGGTGTGGGAGGTGATGGAAGCCTTTCGCGACCGTGCAGCCTTTGACGCCCATCAGACCCGGACCCGCGACAGCGCATGGTTTGCCGCCACGCGTGGCATTCTGCGCGATTTCCGGATTGAAGAGATCGGCGACTGACCTGATCTTTTCCCGCTTGTCACCCGCCGCCTGACCGCGCAAATCTGGCCCGGAAACGGGGGACAGGCGGATGCAGGCAGTCAGGCTTTACGGTGTGGGCGATGTGCGGATGGATGCGGTGGATGTCCGCGCGCCCCTTGCCGGGCAGGTGCAGATCCGGGTCGAAGCGGCGGGCCTGTGCGGCACCGACAGGCATTTGTTTCGTGGCGAATTTCCCTGCACCCCGCCGATCACGCTGGGTCACGAGTTTTCCGGAATCGTTACCGCCGTGGGGGCGGGGGTGGATCTTCCCTTGGGCACGCGCGTGGCGTGTGACCCCAACGATCCCTGTCTGACCTGCGATCAATGCCTGCGCGGGCGGGTCAACTTGTGCGGGCGCAGCACAATTCCCGGTGTGACCTGTGATGGCGGTTTTGCCCAGTTTGCCACCTTTGCCGCGCGCAAGGCCATTGTCCTTCCCGCCGATCTGGACCCACTCTGGGGGGCATTCTGCGAGCCACTGTCCTGCACGCTGCACGGCCTGGATATGGCCGCCTTGCGCCCGGGAGAGCGGTGCATGGTGCTGGGGGGCGGTGTCATCGGCATGCTGGCGGTGCAACTGGCGCGCAATGCCGGGGCCGAGGTGATGTTGCTGACGCGCAGCCCCGCCAAGCGTGACCTTGGTCACGCTTTGGGGGCCGATCATACCGCCGCCTCGCTGTCGCAGGCCTTGGCGATCTGGCCACAAGGGGCTGATGCCGTGATCGAATGTGCCGGTGTTGCCGACACGGTGGAACAGGCCCCTGCCCTGACGCGGTCTGGCGGGCGCATCGTGATTCTGGGCGTGCTGCCCAAGGGCGAAAAGGTCCGGATCGAACCCTTTGACCTGCTGTTTCGCGAAATCCAGATGCTTTACAGCTTTCTGAACCCCTTCACGCAGGCCCGCGCCGCGCAGATGATTGCGGCCGGCAAGGTGCAGGTGGCCCCCCTGATTTCACGCGTGATCGGCCTGTCAGATATGGCCGAGGCCATTGGCAACCCCGCGCGATCAGATGAAATCAGGGTTCTGGCGGTGCCGGATTGATCCCGCTAGGCGATGGCGCGCAGAGAAAGGCTTTCCCAGACGGCTACCAGCGCCAGAATCGCCGCCGCCAGCAGGCTGAGCACCATCAAGGACAGCCATGGCCCGGCCAGCATGGCAAGGGCGCACAGGCCGATGCCCACCAGATGCGACAGCGGGAACCACTTGCCGGAAATCGCCTTGAACCAGCCATTGCCCAGCAGAAAGATCACCACCCCGACGATGACCGAAAGCGTTTCGGCCAATGTCCCGTGGTGCAGCGGATGGGCGATCGCACGTTCCGACCCGACGGCGGACAGGACCACTCCGGCCACAATGGGGATATGCACATAGGTAAAGGCGATGCGCGCCAAACGCCCCGGATCATCGGAGTGTTCGATCTGATGCGCACCGCGTTTATGCCCGATGTTGAAGTAAACCCACCACATGGCAATGGTCGACAGCACCGCCCCCAGAAACGCGCCCAGACCATCGGGCGTCCATGCCATTTCGGCAAAGGTTGCGCCTGAAACCAGCAGCGTCTCGCCCAGACAGATGATGACGAACAGGCCGCAGCGTTCGGCCATGTGGTCACCGCGGACCTGCCAGTTGGTGGTCGTATCACGGCCCAAGCCCGGCACCAGATAGCCAAAGACCGGGCCAAGATATTCAACCCCAAGGGCCACAACCCACAAGACAACGCGGCTGTTTCCTTCGGCCATTCCGCCGGCCAGCCAGAACACGGCGGACACCAGAAACCAGATCAGAATGCGGACATAGGTCTGCCGCATCGCGCCGTCAGACGACAGCAGCACAAACAGCGTCCGCCCCACCTGCATGGCAACAAAGGCAATGGCAAAGACAAGCCCGCGGTCGTCAAATGCCTTGGGCAACGCCATCGAAAGGAACAAACCGCCAATCATCAGCGCGAACAAAAGCAACCGGACCATCGCCTGTTCCGGGTCAAGGCGGTTCAACACCCAGGTGGTATAAATCCAGACCCACCAGACCGCCAGAAACAGGAATGCCGTCTGCATCGCCCCCGCAAGATCATAGTGATAGAGCAGGCCATGGCTGATCTGGGTGATCGCAAACACAAAGACCAGATCATAGAACAGTTCGGCAAAGCCGACCCGACCACTGTCAGACCGCATTATCCGGGTCGCCATCGCAGGTCCTCCTTGCGCAAGCCGTTGCTGACGATAGACACAAGGCGCATGTGCGGACAAGCACCGCGCTTTTGCCGGGCAATGGACTGGACAAGCCGGGGTTGAAGCCACACAAGGGGCGCATGGACAGGCCCCCGTTGCGCCCTCTTGCCGCTGCCGTGTGGATGAGCGGTTCTATCGCCGCGTTTACCGCGATGGCAGTCGCGGCGCGGCAAATTCAGGGCCTGCACGACACGTTCGAAATCATGACCGCACGCTCTCTGGTCGGGTTCATCATTGTTGTGGTGGTGGCCAAGGCCATGGGATTGTTCGGCGACATTCACGCCACCCGCCTGAGCGGGCATTTCTTGCGCAACACCATTCACTTTGCCGGGCAGAACCTGTGGTTCTGGGCGCTGACGATGATTCCGCTGGCGCAGGTGTTCGCGCTGGAATTCACCTCGCCCATCTGGGTGATGATCCTGTCGCCGCTGATCTTGCGCGACAGGCTGACCCCGGCGCAGGTCTTTGGCGCGATCATCGGATTTGCGGGCATTCTTGTGGTGGCGCGACCGGATTTCACGGCGATTCACCCCGGTGTTCTGGCCGCGGCGGCAGCGGCGGTCTGTTTTGCGCTGACCAGCCTTGCCACACGGGCGCTGACCCGCAACGAAAGCATCGTGTCGATCCTGTTCTGGCTGACGCTGATGCAGTTCTGTTTTGGTCTGGTGCTGACACTGGCCGACGGGCGCATCGCCCTTCCCACCGCGATCACCGCGCCTTGGCTTTTGCTGATCGGCGGCGCGGGCGTTCTGGCACATCTGTGCCTGACCAATGCCCTGCGACTCGCCCCGGCGTCATTTGTCATGCCCATTGATTTCATTCGGCTGCCGCTGATCGCGATTATCGGCGCGCTGTTCTACGGCGAGCCTTTGGATGCGCTGTTGTTCGTTGGGGCGGTGTTGATCGTGCTGGGCAACTGGATCAACATCCGCGCCGAGGCAAAGGCTCATTGACCGTTACAAAAGTCACAGTGCGATTCATCACAAGTCTGTGACGCGGCGTCATTGATTGACCCGATTTGTCGTTCTCCGTAGCGTGGACAGCAGGGGAAATCCTTGGAACAGGGATGAGGACGATGAAGAACACAATGATGGTTGCCAGCGTGCTGGCACTTGCCGCAGGCGCCGCACAGGCCGGGGGCATTGATCGCAGCCGACTGTCCTTTGGCACCCTGTTCGAACAGGGAACCTATGCCGAACTGGGCTTTTCGTCGGTCAGCCCAAAAGTCACCGGTCGTTTTGCGGCAGGTCTGGGCGGCGGTTCGACGGGCGACATGGCCGATGACTATCTGACGATGTCGTTCAGCTATAAGCGCGACATCAACGAAACCCTGTCCTATGGCGTGTTCATCAACACGCCTTATGGAGCGAACGCAAATTACCAGCTTGGGCCTTACAACGGCCTGAACGCCGAATGGAACAGCACGCAACTTGCCGTGATTCTGCGGTACGAAGTGACGCCTGCCGTCTCGGTCTATGGCGGTGCGAAACTTGTGCAATCCTCGGCCACCATCAACATTCCCGATGCGCTGATCCGCGGTGGCCTTGCTGCGTCAGGCAACCCGACCGGGATAGCAATCGCCACCAATGCGCCCGCTGGCACGCTGCGCTATTCGGCCACGGCCAGCAAAGACCTTGCGGCTGGTGTGATCCTTGGCGCGGCCTATGAAAAGCCCGAGATCGCACTGCGTGTCGGCCTGACCTATGAAAGTGGCTTCACGCACAAGTTTGCGACGACCGAAGTCATCCCGGCCTTTGGCCTGCTGCCCGGTACGGCTCCGTTCCCGGCCTCGACCACCGAGATCAAGATGCCTTATGCCCTGACCCTTGATTTCCAGTCAGGCATTGCCAAAGACACGCTGCTGTTCGGCTCGATCCGCTATTCCAACTGGTCGGTCTGGGAAGTGCGCCCGCGCGGCTATGAAGGCCTGACCGGCGAGGATGTGACCTCGATCGACAATAACGTCATGACCTATCAGCTGGGCATTGGCCGCCGCCTGAACGAGAATCTGTCGGTTTTCGCGCGGGCCAGCTATGAAAAGGCCAACGGAGGCGTCGCCTCGCGTCTGTCACCCACCGACGGCATGCGCAGCATCGGGATCGGCGGAACCTACACCAAGGACAAGATGAAGGTCACCGCTGGCGTTGAATATGCCGAACTCGGCGATGCCATCGACGGCTCCGGCACGCGCTTTTCCGGCGGCAAGGCCGTTGGTGTGGGCATCAGCGTCGGCTTCAAGTTCTGATCGCCGTCTGGCTTGCGAACCTTTGCAAACCCCGCCCCATTCGGGCGGGGTTTTTGCATTGAAAGGCGGCCGGGGCGGCGATAACTGTGGCCGCGAACCGTCCCATGGGTGAAGCATGATCTACCGCAGCGGAACCGATTTCCTGAATGCCCCGCGCAAGCGCGTGCTTCTGTTCGGCATGTCTGGCTTGGGCAAAACCCATTTGTCCAATATGTTGCGTGATCGTGGGCGGTGGTTCCACTACTCGGTCGATTACCGCATCGGCACCCGCTACATGGGCGAATACATTGCCGACAATTTCAAGCGCGAGGCGATGAAGGTTCCGCTGTTGCGCGAACTGCTCTTGTCGGATTCGGTCTATATCGCGTCGAACATCACCTTTGACAATCTGGCGCCCCTGTCCACCTATCTGGGCAAGCCCGGCAATCCGGCCAAGGGTGGCCTGCCCTTTGCCGATTACATGCAGCGGCAGGCGCAGCACCGCGAGGCCGAGGTTGCGGCGATGCTGGACACTGCACGTTTCATGCAGCGGGCCGAAGATATCTATGCCTATCAAAATTTTGTCTGCGATACCTCGGGTTCGATCTGTGAGGTGGTCGAACCCACTGATCCGGCCGACCCGGTGATGAAGCAACTGTCCGAAACCTTGCTTCTGGTCTGGATCAAGGGATCCGAGTCCCATACGGCAGACCTGATCCAGCGGTTTGATCGGGCCCCAAAGCCCATGTATTACCAGCCGGCATTTCTTCATGCCGCGTGGGAGGAATACCGCGCAACCCATTCCGTCACGGAAGAAACCTGCGATCCCGATGCCTTTGTCCGCTGGACCTATGCGCGTGCGCTCGCACATCGGCAACCGCGATATGCCGCCATGGCCGAATGGGGCGTGACCATCACAGCCGATGAGGTTTCCGCCGCCAACACGCCCGAGACCTTTGACGCATTGATCGCCCGCGCCATTGATCGCCGCTGACACCTGTCATAGATAACGCGCTTCCAAAGGACGCGAACCATGCCCATCACCTTGCCCGCCACCCTGCCCGCCTTTGACGTTCTGCGGAACGAAGGCGTCATGGTCATGACGCCCGAGCGGGCCGCGACGCAGGAAATCCGCCCGCTGCGGATTGGCCTGCTGAACCTGATGCCCAAGAAGATTCAGACCGAGAACCAGTTTGCGCGGCTGATTGGCTCCACGCCCCTGCAAATCGACTTTCAGTTGATCCGCATGACCGAACACCAGACCAAGAACACCGCCGCCGAACACATGGCCACCTTCTATCGCCCCTTCCGCGAGGTTCAGGCATCGGGCGAGAAGTTTGACGGGCTGATCATCACCGGCGCCCCGATCGAGCATCTGCCGTTCGAGGAGGTGACCTATTGGGATGAATTGCGCCGGGTGATGGACTGGACGCAGACCAACGTGCAATCGACCTTTGGGGTCTGCTGGGGCGGGATGGCCCTTGCCTGGCATTTCCATCGCCTGCCCAAGCACGACCTTCCTGCCAAAGCGTTTGGCTGTTTTCCGCACCGCAATCTGGCTCCGGCCTCGCCCCTGTTGCGCGGTTTTTCGGATGAATTCGTTCTGCCCGTCAGCCGATGGACGGAAATGCGGCAAGACGACATCGACCGTGCCGGCCTGTCTACTTTGCTGACGTCGGATGAGTCGGGGCCCTGCATGGTGGATGATCCGGCCCACCGGGCAGTCTATCTGATCAACCATCTGGAATATGACAGCGACACGCTGAAACAGGAATATGATCGCGACGTGGCCAATGGCACCCCGATCAATGTGCCGATGAACTACTATCCCGATGACAATCCTGCGAAGGCACCGCTGAACCGCTGGCGAAGCCACGCGCACCTTCTATATGGAAACTGGATCAACGAGATATACCAGTCAACACCCTATGACATTGACCAGATTGGCCGCTAGCCTTGCCGCTAGCCTTACTGTTGTCGGATTTGGCCTTGCCGGGGTAACGGCGTGGAAGCTTGCCGCGCGCGATGCACAGGCCTTGGCGGCGCATCCGCCGACGGGGCAGTTTGTCGTGGTGGCGGGGCAACGCATCCACCTTCAAGTCGCGGGCCAAGGCCCTGATCTGGTGCTGATTCATGGCGCATCGGGCAATCTGCGGGAATTCACCTTTTCGCTGATGGGCCAGCTCAGCAGTCGCTACCGCGTGATCGCGGTGGATCGTCCGGGCCTTGGCCATTCCGACCCGATGCCGGATGGTGACCCATCGCTGACCGGACAGGCACAGGTGTTGCGGGCGGCGGTGGCACAAGTCGGTGTCACCGCGCCCATCGTGCTGGGGCAAAGCTATGGCGGCGCGGTTGCGCTGGAATGGGCGTTGCAGGCCGCGCCCAAGGCGCTTGTCCTGATCTCGGCCCCCAGCCTGCCATGGCCGGGCGAATTGGACATCTGGTATCGCACCACATCATCGCCCTTGGGTCGGGCCACCTTGGTGCCCCTTGCTTCGGCCTTTGTGCCGGAAAGCTATGTGCGAAACGCCATCCAACGGGTCTTTGCCCCGCAAGAGCCACCCGCAGGTTATGCCGAACACCTTGGCATCGACCTGACGCTGCGCCGGGGGGCGATGGCGGCAAATGTGCGGCAGGTCAACAGCTTGCGCGACGAAGTGTCCCGCATGGAGGCGGATTATCCAACCCTGACCATGCCCATCGAACTGGTGCATGGCACGGCTGATACGGTGGTTCCGCTGCATATTCACGCACAACCCTTTGCGGAGCGGATGCCGAATGCCGCCCTGACCGTGCTGGAGGGCGTGGGCCACATGCCGCACCACACCCACCCCGAGGCCGTGATTGCCGCGATTGACCGGGCCGCCACCCGCGCCGGATTGCGCTAGGCCAGCCAATCGCCATACTGATGTTTGCATAACGAGGGGGTCTTTGCCATGGATACTGCCAATCTGCCGTTTGACGGCGCTATCAGCCGGTTCTTCCGCGAAGGCGCACCGAAAGAGATCCGCAAGGCGATCGAAAAGGCTGGTAAGGACGATATCCTTACGAAATCATATCCTTATCGCGAAGAGATAAAGTCAAAGGTCTTTGATCCGCAGATGGAGATGTTGCAGATCGAACTGGCCAAGATGCAGGCTGATCTGAAAGCCACCGGCAAACGCATGATCGTGGTGTTCGAAGGGCGCGATGCCGCGGGCAAAGGCGGCACGATTGATGCCGTGCGCATGAACATGAACCCGCGTGTGTGCAGCGTTGTAGCGCTGTCCAAGCC
Organism: Rhodobacter sp.; assembly: GCA_027484145.1. Classification (GTDB taxonomy): domain Bacteria; phylum Pseudomonadota; class Alphaproteobacteria; order Rhodobacterales; family Rhodobacteraceae; genus Pseudotabrizicola. The sequence goes on along the minus strand of JAIXUH010000002.1, from coordinate 440,149 downwards.
ATCAGACCGTGAGGCCGCGCAATGGTATTTCCAGCGCTATGTCGACTGGTTGCCGGCCAAGGGTGAAATCGCGCTGTTCGACCGCAGCTGGTACAACCGAGCGATGATTGAGCATGTGTTCGGTTTCTGCACCCCCGACCAGCGCGCAAAGTTCTTTCGCCAACTTCCTGATTTTGAACGGATGATCGTGGATGAAGGCATCATCGTTCTGAAGATATGGCTAGAGGTGGGGCGTGCAGAACAGCTCAAGCGGTTTCTCGACCGCGAGAAGGACCCGCTGAAACACTGGAAGCTTTCGTCGATCGACATTGATGGTCTGGGCAAATGGGATGCCTATTGCGAGGCCATTGATGAGACGATGGAATTGTCGAACTTTGACTATGCGCCATGGACGGTGATCTTGTCGGATGACAAAAAGCGCGCGCGCATCGCGGCAATCCAGAAGATCCTTGCCTGCGTGGACTACAAGGGCCGCGATCTGGCCCTGATCGGCGCGCCTGACGCGGCCATCTGCGGCGGGCCAAAGCTGCGGGCTGGCAAGGACAAGGCGTGAAGCGCGGATATCACCACGGCAATCTGCGACAAGCCCTTGTCGATGCAGCCCTTTCGCTGATTGCGGAAAACGGGCCCACGGGCTTTACCCTGTCCGAGGCGGCCAAGGCGGTGGATGTGACTCCCGCCGCCGTTTATCGCCACTTCGCCGGGCGCGAGGACTTGCTGGCCGAGGTGGCGCGCCAAGGTTATGATATCTTTGCTGCCCTGATGGAGTTTGCCTTCAACGGGGGCAAACCATCGGCCCTTGCCGCATTCGAGGCGACGGGCCGCGCTTATCTGGCTTTTGCGCGCAAATATCCGGGGCATTACATGGCCATGTTCGAATCGGGCCTGTCGATGGCCGATCACCCCGAACTGGCGCTGGTGGCCGGCAAGGCGCGGGCGGTTCTGGAACGCGCCGCAGAAAGCCTGAGCCAGCATTTGCCGCCCGGTCAGCGCCCCCCCGCCACGATGTTTTCGGCCCATATCTGGGCCATGAGCCATGGCGTGGTCGAGCTTTACATGCGTGGCAATCCCGGCAACCGCGGCCCGTTTTCCCCCGAAGACCTGCTCGAGGCCGGAATTGGCATTTACCTGCGCGGCCTTGGGCTGCTGCCGCCCGACCGCTAGGCCGGTCAGCGGAACAGCACCAGCGCGCCGGGGCTCCACGCCACGCGGGTGCGCGTCTTGATGTCCAGCACCGGGCGGCCAAAGACGTTGCGCATCGAAATGCGAACCGGCGCTTCGGTGCCGTCAAGGCGAACGTCGTAATAGGTCATGTCGCCGTAATAGACGACCTCTTCGACCGTCGCCATGCTTTCGCGGTCGGTGGGCTGCTGCCCTTCGAACAAAATGGTCAGCGTTTCGGGGCGGAACCCGACGCTGGCACCCTGCCCGGTGGCCGCCCCCATGCATTGACCGGCATCCAGCGCAAAACGGCCAAATCCCGGTGCCTCGACCTCGACCACGTTTGCCGCTTCGGACAGTATCTTTGCGGGCAAAAAGTTCATTGTGCCGATGAAATCCGCCACCTTGCGGCTGTGCGGGCGGCGATACAGCGTTTCGGGATCGGCCAGTTGCGCGATTTCGCCTTCGAACATCACGGCAATACGGTCCGACATGACCAAGGCTTCTTCCTGGTCATGGGTCACCAACACAAAGGTAATGCCAACCTGACGCTGCAGGCGGATCAGTTCGACCTGCATCTGTTCGCGCATCTTCTTGTCCAAGGCCGACAGCGGTTCATCCAGCAGCAGCACCTTTGGCTTCAGGATCAGCGCGCGTGCAAGGGCCACCCGCTGGCGCTGGCCACCCGACAGCGCATGTGCCGCCCGCTTGCCATAACCCTTCAGGCCCACCATCTCCAACGCTTCTGCCACCGCCTTGGCCTTGTCGGCCGCAGACCGTGAGTCGCGGCGCAGGCCAAAACCCACGTTTTCCTCGACGCTCAGGTGCGGAAAGATGGCATAGCTTTGGAACACCATGTTCGTCGGCCGCTTGTTCGCAGGCACGTTCGACATATCCTTGCCGTCAAGCAGCACGGCACCCGAAGAGATGCCTTCGAACCCAGCGATGGTGCGCAGCAAGGTGGTCTTGCCACAGCCCGACGGCCCCAGCAGAGAGAAGAACTCTCCCGCCCGGATCGAGGCGGTGATGCCCCGCAAGGCATGGTAATCGCCATAGTATTTATGGACATCCCGGAACTCGATCATGGTTGGCTTGGTCGTTGTCACAGGAAGCCTCCGGTATCCTTGCCGCCGGTTTTCGCGATGCCGCGACGGCGGAAATATTCTGCAATGGTCAGCAGGGTGATCGAGACAAGCACGAGGATCGTGCCAAGGGCGAGCATTGCCGGCACGCGGGCCGGAAAGCGGAATTGGCCGTAGATATAGGCCGACAATACGGTGTCAGCCCCGGCCAGAAAGTACGAAATGATGAATTCATCAAGGCTGATGGTAAAGCAGATCAGCAAGGATGAGATGATGCCCGGCATCACCAACGGCAGAATGATCAGCCGAAAGGTGGAAAGTGGCGTTTCGCCAAGGTCATAAGCCGCCTCTTCCAGCGACTTATCCAGCGACTGGAACGCCGAGGACAGGATCGCCACGGCAAAGGGCGTGCAGATCAGCACATGGCCCAGAATGACCGTAAAGATCGACAGCGGCACACCTACCGCCAACAACACCACGAGAAGGGACATGGCCACGATCATTTCGGGCAAGACCAGCGGCAGCATGATCAACCCGATCAGGCCGCCCTTGGCCGGAAAGCTGAACCGCGTCGTGGCGCGTGCGGCAAAGATCCCAAAGGTTGTTGCAAGGACTGATGTCGACATCGAAATGATCATCGAATTCTTCAGCGCGTTAAACAGCTGCGCATCGGACCACATTTCGACGAACCAGCCCGTGGTAAAGCCCGACAGCGGAAAGGCGATGACTTTTGAGTCGTTGAAGGCAAAGACGGGCAGCAGCAGGATCGGGGCGTAAAGAAAGATCAGATAGCCGATGGCATAGGCGCGCAATCCGGGTGACTTCATTTTGGAACCCCCAGGAAGCGACGGTTGACGAACAGGAACAACAGCGCGATCAGCGCGACGATGAACATGGCCGATACGGCGATGGCACTGCCCAAAGGCTTGTCATTCACCTTCAGCATCTGCACTTCCATCATGTTCGCGATCATCGGCAGTTTGCCCCCGCCAATCAGGTCTGGCGTGACGTAGTCGCCTATGGTCGGAATGAACACGATCATCACGGCCGCGATCACCCCCGCCATCGACAACGGCAGGGTCACGCGCCAGAAGGTGCGCAGTTTGGACTCGCCCAGATCTTGCCCCGCCTCCAGCAGGCTGCGGTCAATCTTTTCAAGGCTGACAAAGATCGGCAGAATGGCAAAGGGCGCATAGGCATGGGCCAGCGTCATGATCAGTGCGCCGACGTTATAGTTGATCCATGTGAGCGGCTCATCGATGATGCCAATGCTCATCAGGCCCGAATTGATCACGCCGTTGTAGCCAAGGATCACCTTCCACAGGAACACCCGGATCAGATAGCTGGTCCAGAACGGGATGGTGATCAGGAACAGCCAGATCGACTTTTTCGACGGCTCGACATGAAAGCTGACGAAATAGGCGATGGGATAAGCGATCAGCACTGTGACCAGTGTCACGCCCATGGCCACCAGCAGCGACCGCAGCATGATGGCGCGATACACGGGGCCGGTCCAGACCTCGTAATAGTTCTGCAGGCTGAAGTCCCAGGTGATCTGGCCCTGACTGCCCTGAAGCACTGAATAGATCAGGACCGTCGCCAAGGGCGCGGCCAGCAACAGGATCGCGTAAATGGCTGTCGGACTTATCAAAAGCAGTCCGGACGCGGCCTCGGAACGTCCGAGACCGGAGCGGTTCGATTGCGCCATGGTGCCCCCTGTTAGACCCGCTGTTCTTGTCTTTGATCAAAACTAGGCACAAGCGGTTCGTGCTGACAAGGGGAACGTTGCCCTATTCTGTGCAAAAAGCCGGGCGCAAGGCCCGACTTTGCCGTTTCCTTGGGCAGAAACTGCCAAACGCCAGAGAAAGCGGTCAGCCCGCCACGCGTTCAATCGCAATGGCGCGCTTTTTCAACTCGTCATACAGCGACGGCACCACGCGCACAGACCCGACAGCCGCCCGCAAGGCATCTGACAAACGCTCTTCGCTGGCGCTGTTGTTGGCCACATCGCCCGCCACCCGCCAGATCATCCGGCGCGCCACGCCATCATCATAGACGATTTCCGTGGTTCCGGCGCGACGACGCCAGCCGAGAAAATCCGCGCCCCCATGTGGGGCATGAAAGGATGCCTGATGTCCCATGTGTGGGTTTGTCCTGTTATTCTTGCACGACGTTGCGCGCTGCTGCTCTTTATACCTTTGAAAATGAGGCCATTTCGCGGCACTGGTCAAGCATGCGGCCCCAACAGGTGACGCTGCGTCGCCAGATTGCGCCCCTTTGGCAACAGACGGGCCAGAACGGTCATACATGCGACATATCGATGCCACATTTCAGCCATATTCAGACGCGGGGCCGGATCAGACCATCAGGTCGGACGGTGGCTGCGCCAACAGCCGTGCCAACCGTTGCAAGGCCGCTGTAAAGGCTGGCATCGACAAGTTGCCTGCAAGTGCCAGCCGGACGGCATTCGGCGCCCGCCCGTGCACTAACGCATATTCATCGGCAGACCGCACCAGAACCCCCTCGCCTTCGGCCCGCAGCACAAAGGTCGACGCCCGCCAGCCCGAGGGCAGACGCAGGAAAACAAAGCGCAGACCAGGTTGCCAGAGCAGATCAAACGCGCCCAAAGCATTCACAGTTTCCTGCAACCGCGCGTCCAGATCATCTTGGACAAGCCCCCGTAGACGGGCCGCGGCACCCGACTCCAGCAGATGGGTCACCAAAGCCTCGATCGGACGAGCAAGCGCAAAGAAGGCATGTTGCGCCGTCAGACGTCCCGCCTGCCCCATCCCCGTGGGTGCCACGATATAGCCAAAGCGCAGGCCCGCCGAAATGGTCTTGGACAGGCTGCCAACGTGCCACGTCCGCTCGGGGATCAGCGCGCGGATCGAGGGCCAGTTGCTGTGCGACAGGGAATAGCAGTCATCCTCGATGATCTGCAGATCATGCCGCCGTGCGATCGCGGCCACCTGCATCCGCCGCTCAGGGCTCATGCGGCCAGTGGTGGGGTTCTGCGCCTCGGTCGTCAGGCACAGGACCTGCGCGCCATGGCGACGGCAGGCTTGTTCCAGCGCGGCAGGGATCACGCCTTCGCCATCCATCTCGACCGCCACAACCTCGGCCCGCGCCAGACGGGCCGCGTGGCGGAACCCCGGATAGGCCAGTTCTTCGGTCAGCACGACAGGGCGATCCCCGCGCAAGCAACACAAGAAGATCAGATTGATCGCATTCTGCCCGCCATGTGTCAGCACAATGTCATCTGGCCCGAAACTGCCCAGAACGCGGTCAGACAGCCAGCCGCAGACCGCATCGCGCAAGGGCAGTTCGGCCCGCTGGCTGGGGTAATCAATCCAGTCATGCGGCTGATCGGCGATGGCGCGCAGCGCGGCGGAAATCGCCTCACCCTGCCCCACATCCGGCAAAATCGGCGCGCGCAGATCAGCCCGGCCACGGTCCATCGCCGGATCGCGTTCAATGTAAAGGGGTTGCGTCGGGCCAAGGCGGGGTGCGCGCGAGGCCACAAAGGTGCCGCGCCCGACCGTGGCCGCCAACATCCCCTCTTGCGTGGCAAGGCTATAGGCCCGCGCTACCGTTCCGGGGGTTACCTTCAGGTGCCACGCCAGATCGCGCACCGTGGGTAACTGCGCGCCCTCGGCCAGATCCCCTGAACGAATGGCATCGCGCAAGGCGCGGGTCAGCGCCAAATACTTCGGACCATCCTGCTGTGATAGATCAGGGCACCATATTGTATCAGCCACAATGTTCCTCTGGCGATTCACTCACGGGATTTTGTATCCTTAACTTACGGCAAGTTCGCCGATTGTATCAACACAAAAAAGGTCCATATCATGTCTCCCGCCGAAACGCTGGTTTTCCGCCCCGCCTCGCTTCCACCGCTGTCGCGGCTGGTTCTGGCCGCTGCGGTCCGCGTTGTGACGTGGGAGACACGCCACCGCACCCGACAGGGCCTGAAACGGCTGGATGCCCATCTTTTGCGTGATATTGGCCTTGACCCGATGTCGGCCGCGGCCGAGGCGTCGCGCCCGTTCTGGCGCGAATAGCCCCCAGCACCTGCCAGAGCCGCAAGTAGAAAAGTGGTGCGCCCCAACAAGGGCGCGCCATTTGCTTTTGCGGCTTGACCGCAAACAGGTGTATGCAAATGAAAAGGCCCGCCACAGGGGAGCGGGCCTTTCCGGAATGTTGAACCGATCAGCGCTTCGAGAACTGGAAGGACCGGCGGGCCTTGCGCTTGCCGTACTTCTTGCGTTCCACAACGCGGCTGTCGCGGGTCAGGAAGCCAGCGGCCTTGAGCGCGGCACGCAGGCCGGGTTCATAAAGCTGCAGCGCCTTGGAGATGCCGTGCTTGACAGCACCAGCCTGGCCCGACAGACCACCGCCAACAACCGTGGCCATCACGTCGAACTGGCCTTCGACATTGGCAATCGTGAAGGGCTGCTTCAGGATCATCTGCAGCACGGGGCGCGCAAAGTAAGCTGCCATTTCCTTGCCGTTCACCACAACCTTGCCAGTGCCGGGCTTGACCCAGACGCGGGCGACGGCGTTCTTGCGCTTGCCCGTCGCATAGGAGCGGCCCAAGGCATCGCGAACCGGGGTGCGCGGTGCGGCAACAGCAGCAACCGGATCGGCCGAAGCGCCGGCAACGGCGGATTTCAGATCGTCGAGGGATTTGATGTCAGCCATGATCACGCGCTCCGGGTGTTCTTCGGGTTCAGGACCTTGAGGTCCAGAACAGTGGGCTGCTGGGCTTCGTGCGGATGTGCGACCCCGGCGTAAACGCGCAGGTTGGTCATCTGCTGGCGGCCCAGACGGTTGCGGGTGATCATACGCTCAACGGCTTTGACGACCACACGCTCGGGGTGGTTGCCCTCAAGCACTTGGCGCGCGGTGCGCTGCTTGATACCGCCCGGGTGGCCGGTGTGCCAGTAGTAGATCTTGTCGTTGCGCTTGTTGCCAGTCATCTGCACCTTGTCGGCGTTGATGATGATCACATTGTCGCCCATATCCATGTGCGGTGTGAATGTCGGCTTGTTCTTGCCGCGCAGAATGTTGGCGACGATCGTGGCAAGGCGGCCCAGAACAACGCCTTCAGCGTCGATCAGGATCCACTTCTTCTCGATGTCCGCCGGAGTAGCGGTAAAGGTTTTCATCGTCGTGTCCCATGAGGAATGGCGGGGGTTGGCCCCCGGAATCTCGGATGGGGGCTTATCGCCGATGCACCGCGCATCGTCAAGAGTAACAAGTTACAAAATAGTATTGAAAAACATATACTTACATAAAAGGTATCATATTACCCCACTGATTGACCGGCGATCAGGCGCAGCGCCTGTGCCCGCGCCGCCGGAATTGCGGCAATCTCGACCCCGGTAAAGACATGCAGCGTATCCATTGCCCGATCAATCACCGCATGGTCGCTGACCCAGCCCCCCATTGACAGATAGGTGCGCAGCAAAGGCGGCACTCCGGCAAGGGCAATCGGCGACATTGGCTGTTGCCCAAGGCTGACCCGGTCTGACGCGCGGGCCCCCGGGCGCCACTGGTCAGGCGCGGCCCGCGTGCCAAGGGATGACAGGGCCACGGCATGCACGGCAGGGTCCGCACCTGCGAAACTGGAACACCCGAACAAAAGCGCGATCCCCTCCGCGTCCACCAGACGCGTCATCGCCGCCCATGCCAGACGCAGAACATCCGGGTCATGCACCTCGGGGTGCAGGCAGAACCGGCCCAGTTCCATCATCGGCCCCGGAAAGACCGACAAGCGCGACAAATCATAGAACTGCGCCGAATAGCTGTCGGCAACCCCGGCACCGCGAAAGCATTGCAACCGATAGCAGGCCACAGGGCCGCGCCCCGCCGGATCAAGAATCAGCATGTGGCGCGCCTGTTCATCAAAGTTGTCGCTGTCGCGGCCATCCGCAACCGCGCGCCCGCGCGCCGCGTGAAACGCCAGATGCCGCAGCCGTTGGGCGGCCTCCAGATCATCGGCGGATCGTGCCAGGCGCGCAACATAGCGCCCGCGCGTCAGTGCCTGCACCGCATTCCCCTTTCGCTCCTTGGCGACCGAAGCCGCGCACCCTACATTGCATTTCGTCACGGACGCGCATCGCTGACAAGCCGCCAGTCTGTCGCCCGACCCTGCGAGCCACACCGGCGCCTGCCCGGATGAACCCCGGACCGGCCTGACGGAACTCTCGCCCCACCAAGGAGAAGTCTATGGAGAAAATCGTAAAGTCTGATGACGAATGGCGTGGTGCCTTGTCCGAGTTGGCCTTCAAGGTGACCCGTAAGCACGCCACCGAACGTGCGTTTACCCACGACAATTTTCCCAAGGCACCGGGCATGTTCCGCTGCATCTGCTGCGACGCCCCGTTGTTTGATGCGGCCACCAAGTTCGAGTCGGGCACGGGTTGGCCGTCGTTCTGGGCACCGGTGGATGCCGAAATGGTGGGTGAAACGGTGGATCGCAGCTTTTTCATGCGCCGGACCGAAGTTCACTGCAACCGATGCGATGCCCATCTGGGCCACGTCTTTCCCGATGGCCCGGCCCCGACAGGTCTGCGCTACTGCATCAACGGCGTTGCCCTGAAGTTCGACGAAACGGAATAAGATCAAATGCTTGCGGGCGCCAAGCTATACCCTTGCGCCCGCAGCACCTATCAGTTGTCCAACAAGGCCCCGGCATTCAGCCGCCCGAAGTTCGAGAAGAGCTGGCGCAGGATGCTCATGCCCTTGACGCTGCTTTCGGTGACGCGGCGTGACAGCGGCACAATCTGCCCGCGTTCAAGGCCAAACCGTTCGACGTTTTGCAGCACACCGTTTTCGCTGAAGGTCAGCGCCACAACCTGACGGTCAAGCTCTTTGGGCGGGAAGGCCCCTTTGTGCTCCCACCGGCTTTGCACGAAATACCAGCCGGTATCATTCAGCAGACCCGCAGCAGAGGGGCGGCCCACCTTGGGCGCGGCCGTCTCGCGCGTATCCTTGCCCACCACCAAAGAGGCAAGTTCCTCTTCGTTCGGCACATAGCCATGGTTGCGATACACCGGAGAGCAGGCCACCAAAGTCGCGGCGATCAGGCCCAGAAAAAGGCCGCGCAGCCAAATGCGTGCGCCTGCCATCATTGGCCCCCGCCCGCCTGCACCCGTTCTGAAAGCCATTCCTGCCCTACCTTGCAACACGTTCCGGCCCAGCCATCGGCCCTGTGCCGGTTTGCGGTCCCTTCCGGCTTGCCAACCGGCCCATGGCCGCTTACCTGCCGGATGACGGACCGCCTCCTTGGATAAAGGCTTACAGAAGGAAGCGTGCCGGTTCAAGAATGGAACGCGCACACGACGGCGGCAAGTTGCCGTTGCCCGTCCGAAGGACAACAGAACAATGGCCCAGACCGACCCGACCCGTGAACAGACCCCTGCGCTTGCCCTCAGCCACCCGCTGCGCACTGGCGCCCTGTCGACGCGCAAGCCGACGCGGTTCGATCTGGCCCCCGACGCCGCCACCCGCAAGGCGATGGCGCAAGAGCTTGGGCTGATCGACCTGCCATACTTTCGGTTCAAGGGCGAAATCCGCCCCGCCGGCCACCGCGACTTTATGCTGGAGGCGGTGCTGGAGGCGACGGTGGTGCAGGCGTGTTCCATCAGCCTTGCGCCGGTCAAGTCCGGCCTGAAGGAAACCGCCCTGCGCCGCTATCTTGCCGATTGGGTCGAGCCCGAGGCGGATGAAGTGGAAATGCCCGAGGACGACAGCTTTGAACCCGTACCCGAGGTGATTGATGTGGGCGGCGTCGCGATGGAGGCTTTGCTGCTGGGCCTGCCGCTTTATCCGCGCGCCGAGGGGGTTGATCTGGGCGAAGCGGTGTTTGCCCCCCCCGGTGCAGAACCCCTGCGTGATGATGATCTTAAGCCCTTTGCCGGTTTGGCCGCCCTGAAACAGCAGCTGGAAAGCAAGGATGACGGCTGATGGCAAGGCTGGTTCGGACAGGCCAGAATAGGGCTTGCACCGCGCCGGAATCCGGGTATGTTCCGCGCCTCATCCGGGGTGTGGAAACACGCCCCCGGCGGCTTTGTCCGCTTGTGAAACGTCAAAGAAATCAGGGGCATGTCCCCGCTACCCCGAGGATGCGACATGGCTGTCCCTCAGAACCGAGTCACCAAATCCCGCCGCAACATGCGTCGTGCGCATGATGCGCTTGTCGCCGGAAACCCGGCAGAATGCTCCAACTGCGGCGAGCTGAAGCGCCCGCACCACGTCTGCGGCGCTTGCGGCCATTATGACGCGCGCGAAGTTGTGGCGACCGCGAAAGAAGTCGATCTGGACGAGGACGCGGCGTAAGCCGCTCCACGCAGCCCCCGCCCATGGCGAACGGACCTGAAAATCCGACGACCGGAGGCCTTCACGTTGGGGCTGCCGTGCCACAAGCCATTGTCGTATCGGTTGACGCCATGGGCGGCGACCGTGGCCCGGCGGCTGTTGTCGCCGGCCTTGGCATTTGTGCGCGCCGCAATCCGGGTGTCCGGTTCCTTTTGCATGGCGATCAAGCGGTTCTGAACCGCCTGTTGGCCAAGCAATCGGATATTGCAGGCCGCGTCAGTGTGATTCACGCCGAACGGATCGTCACCATGAGTGACAAGCCCAGCCAGGTGATGCGCCATGGCGACGGCACCTCAATGTGGTCCACGATTGACAGCGTCAAGCAAGGGCAGGCGCAGGCCGCTGTGTCCTGCGGCAATACGGGCGCGCTGATGGCCGTGGCCATGGTGCGGTTGCGCAAGATTGCCGGCCTGAACCGCCCCGCCATTGCCTGCCTCTGGCCCAGCCGCAGCCCCGGTGGCTTTAACGTGATGCTGGATGTGGGCGCCGGGATCGAGGCGGATGCCACGGACCTGTTGCAGTTTGCTGCCATGGGCGCGTCCTATGCCCGCGATGGGCTGTCGCTGGAACGCCCGCGCGTGGGCCTGCTGAACGTTGGCACCGAAGAACACAAGGGCCGCGCCGAACTGAAGCTGGCGCATGACCGGATGGCGACTGCGGCCGAGGCGGGTGGCTATGATTTCGTGGGCTTTGTCGAAGGCGGCGATATCCCTTCGGGCCGGGTTGATGTGATCGTGACCGATGGTTTTACTGGGAACATCGCGCTGAAAACCGGCGAAGGCACGGCCAAACTGATCGCAGATTTTCTGCGCGAGGCGTTCAATGCAGGCCTTTTGTCAAAGTTTGCCGCCCTTTTGGCGATGAACTCGTTGAAACGGCTGCAACGGCGGATTGATCCGCGCCGGGTGAACGGCGGCGTTTTCCTTGGCCTGAACGGCACGGTGGTCAAATCACACGGCTCTGCCGACGAAACCGGCGTGGCGGCGGCCATCGAACTGGCGATCCGGCTGTCGCAAAGCGGCTTTGTCGAGCGTCTTGCGGCACGGGTTGCATCGGCGGGTCGTGCAGGGCAGAATGCTGAAATAATGGGCGGCCCTGCGTTGCTGTCCAAAGACGCCCGAGGAGACGGTAAAAGCGAATGACGATACGCGCCGTTGTCAGGGGTGTCGGGCATTATCTGCCCGCGCGGGTTGTTCCCAATGTCGAACTCGAGTCGCTGGTGGACACCACGGATGAGTGGATTCGCAGCCGTTCCGGGATTGAGCGGCGTCACTTTGCGGCCGAAGGCGAGACAACATCGATGCTGGCCACCCATGCCGCGCGTGCCGCCCTTGCCGATGCCGGAATACAGGCCGATGACATTGACGCCATCGTGCTGGCAACCTCGACCGCCGATCTGACCTTTCCCTCTGCCGCCACAATGGTGCAGGCGGCCTTGGGCATGACCCGCGGCTTTGCCTTTGACGTGCAGGCCGTCTGTGCGGGATTCGTTTATGCGATGGCCAATGCCAACGCACTGATCCTGTCGGGGCAGGCGACGCGCGTGCTGGTGATCGGGGCTGAAACCTTCAGCCGCCTGATGGACTGGACTGACCGCACGACCTGCGTTCTGTTCGGCGATGGCGCGGGGGCCCTGATTCTGGAGGCGGCCACAGGCACCGGTGCGCCGTCTGACCGGGGCATTCTGGCGACCGACCTGCATTCGGACGGCCGCTTTAAGGATATTCTTTACGTCGACGGTGGCACCAGCACCGGCACGACCGGGCACCTGCGGATGGCCGGGAAAGAAGTTTTCCGCCATGCCGTTGAAAAGCTTGCAGAAACAGCCCATACCGCCCTTGATAAGGCGGGTCTGACCAGTGATGATGTTGACTGGATCGTGCCTCATCAGGCCAATATTCGCATCATCGAAGCCACCGCAAAACGCATGCAGGTGGCGATGGATCGGGTGGTTGTGACCGTGCAAGATCACGGCAACACATCGGCCGCATCGATTCCCCTCGCACTGTCGGTGGGCAAGACGCGCGGGCAGATCAAGGCCGGCGATCTGATCGTGACCGAGGCCATTGGTGGTGGCCTTGCTTGGGGATCGGTGCTTTTGCGCTGGTAGTGCATTTCAACTACGTCGCCCAAGCCTCTGATATTGACTCGCAAATTTCCCCGGCGCATCTTGGCGTGCAACAGCCCGGGGGGGATTGCGAATGAGCGAAAAGACCTTGACGCGTATGGATCTGTCCGAAGCGGTGTTCCGCGAGGTTGGACTGAGCCGAAATGAATCGGCACAACTTGTCGAAGCAGTGCTGCAGCACATGTCCGACGCGCTTGTTCAGGGGGAACAGGTCAAGATCTCATCCTTCGGGACCTTCTCGGTGCGCGACAAGTCGGCCCGTGTTGGCCGCAACCCGAAAACCGGCGACGAGGTGCCGATCAGCCCGCGCCGCGTTCTGACCTTTCGCCCGTCGCATCTGATGCGGGATCAGGTCGCTGCCGGCAAGAAGAAGTAACGGGGTCCGGGGCGCATGGAAAAATCGCCAGACGCGTTCCGCACGATCAGTGAAGTCGCTGAACTGCTAGAAACCCCGGCACATGTGCTGCGGTTCTGGGAAAGTCGTTTTCCGCAAATCCGTCCGGTCAAGCGCGCAGGCGGGCGGCGGTATTACCGCCCCGCTGATGTGTCGTTGCTGACCGGCATCAAGCGGCTGCTGCACGACGAAGGTATGACAATCCGCGGTGTGCAGAAGATTCTGCGCGAACAGGGCGTGCGCCATGTTGCCGGTGCCATCGATGACAGTTCCGTCGCCGATGACGATGCCGCCATCGAGGCCGCGCTTGTTGCCGCCCTGCCGGATGAGGCCATGGCCCCCACCCTGCCCCCGGCCGAAGCCGAGACGGCCCAGATCATTGCCCTGCAATCCGCCCTGCGCCATCCCGAGGCTGAGGCCGCCCAGCCGCGTCTGGTGCAGGCCAGCCTGTTCGAGGCGCTGGTTCCCGAGACACCCGCCGAAGAGGCCCCAATGGAGGTCTGGGCCGAAGCGCCTGAAGACCCCGTGCCTGCGCCATCAGCGCCGACGACGCTGAAAATCACCCGCATCATCGCACCTTCCGCCCCAGTCACCGAAGCCCCGGTTTCCGAGGCGCCTGCGCCGGATGTTGTAGCATCGCCAGAGCCTGTGGGGCCCCCCATGGAGGCCGCAGTGGCCGACATGGCAGATACAGCCCCCGAAGGTCCGTCTGACAGCGCAGAGGCCCCTCTTCACGATTTGCCGCAGATGGCACGGCGGTTGCGGTCGATGCGGCCCGCCGATGTGGACGGTGCAGCACGGGCTGATCTTTTTGCGCTTTTGGGCCGCGTTCGCGCGTTGTCCACCGCCATGAGAGGGTGACACGGCACAGGATGGCAGGGCAAAGATTTGGTGGCCTTTTCCGTCGCTTTATCGCTTGTGCCGCCCGGGAATATCAGTATGTATCCCGCGTGTCGGGCCGTAGCGCAGCCTGGTTAGCGCGTCCGTCTGGGGGGCGGGAGGTCGTGAGTTCGAATCTCACCGGCCCGACCAAAGAAACCCGCCCGCTTGGCCCCCGGCCTTGCGGGCGGTTCCTTTTTGGCCCTGCCGATCTTTGACTGGATGAGGTGTCTTGACCATGACCGTGACCATTGGCACCGGCGTCCTGCCTGCTCAGGCACTCAGGGCACTGATCGCATCGGAGGGGCTGTCGGCAGACACCCCGATCATCCCGGCGCAGATCCAGCCCGCCAGCCTTGACCTGCGGTTGGGGCCCGTGGCTTACCGCGTGCGCGCCTCATTTCTGGCGGGCAAAGGTCGCCCGGTGGCAGAGCGTCTGGCCGAATTCGAGATGCACCGTATGGACCTGACCGACGGCGCCGTTCTGGAAAAGGGCTGCGTCTATGTGATCCCCCTGATGGAGCGGTTGCGTTTGCCTGCGGGCCTGTCTGCTGTGGCCAATGCCAAAAGCTCGACCGGGCGGCTGGACCTGCTGACGCGGACAATCACCGATGGCGGCACCGAATTTGACCGCATCCCCGATGGGTATGATGGCCCCTTGTATGCCGAAGTGTGCCCCCGTTCGTTCAGCGTGCTGGTGCGCGCGGGGCAGCGGCTGAACCAGATCCGCTTTCGCCACGGTCAGGCCGTGCTGTCAGATGCCGAACTGACCACGCTTCACGCCGCCGAACCTCTGGTATCGGGTCAGGCGGTCATTTCCGAAGGTTTGGGATTTTCCGTCGATCTGCGCCCCAGGACGGGTGATCTGGTCGGCTATCGCGCCAAACCCCATGCTGGAGTCGTAGATCTGGACCGGATCGGCCACTATCCGGCGGCCGAGTTCTGGGAGGAGATTCGCACCACCGAGGGGCGCATCATCCTTGACCCCGGCGCGTTCTACATTCTTGTCAGCCGTGAGGCAGTGACCATTCCCCCCGATTACGCCGCCGAAATGGCGCCATATCTGGCGATGGTCGGGGAATTCCGTGTGCACTACGCTGGTTTCTTTGACCCCGGCTTTGGCCATGCGGCGGCAGGTGGCGCGGGCAGCCGCGGTGTGCTGGAGGTGCGCTGCCACGAAGCGCCCTTCGTCCTGGAGCATGGGCAGGTGGTGGGCCGTCTGGTCTATGAGCGAATGGCCGAACGCCCGGATGCGCTCTATGGTGAAAAGATCGCCTCCAATTATCAAGGCCAGGGCCTGAAACTGGCCAAACAGTTCCGCTGATCTGACGCAAGGCAAAGCAAAACCCCCGGCCTTTTGACCGGGGGTTTCTTTCTGTTTTGATCGCGTTGCTTAGTGGGCGGCTGCCACCGCGCGACCGGTCAGAACCTTGACCAGATTGGCGCGATAAGCGGCTGTGCCATGCAGATCGGCGATCATGCCGGTCGGGTCCACCGTCAGCCCGGAAATGGCCGAAGGCGAGAAGTCTGCCGACAGGGCGGTTTCCGCCTCGGTCCAGCGGAACACGCCATCATTCGAGGCGCCAGTCACCGCAACCCGAACACCACCCGCATGCTTGGCCACAAACACGGCGGTCAGGGCAAAGCGGCTGGCGGGCTGGTTGAACTTCACATAGGCCGCCTTTTGCGGAACCGGAAAGATCACCGAGGTGATGATCTCGCCGTCATCAAGGGCCGTCGTGAACATGCCCTGAAAGTAGTCATCCGCTGCAATCTTCCGTTTGTTGGTCACCACGGTTGCCCCCGAGGCCAACACTGCCGCCGGATAGCAAGCTGCGGGGTCGTTGTTGGCAAGGCTGCCGCCGATCGTGCCACGGTTGCGCACGGCCGGGTCACCAATGCCACCGGCAAGGGTCGACAGCGCCGGATAAAGGGCCTTGGCGTCCTGCGCGACGGTGACGTGCAAAGTGGCCGCACCGACGTGCAGACCACCTTCGCCCATGCAGACGCCCTGCATCTCTGGAATACCGGTCAGCGAGACCAGCGTTTCCGGTTGTGCAAGGCGCTGCTTCATCGTGGGCAGCAGGGTCTGGCCACCGGACAACGCCTGAGCGCCGTCCTGAGCCATAGCTTTCACCGCATCGGCGATGGTGGAGGGTTTGACGAATTCGAAGTTATGCATGGTGATCCCTCCCCTTAACCGTTGATCGCCTGCCACACCCGACCGGGCGAGACGGGCATGTCAATGTGTTTGACGTGGGTGATCCCACCACGGTGCAGCGCATCAATCACCGCGTTTACCACAGCCGGAGGCGAACCGATGGCCCCAGCCTCGCCGCAGCCCTTGACCCCAAGCGGGTTGTGGGTGCAGGGCGTGCTGCACGAATGATCGACCGTATAGAACGGCACGTCATCGGCGCGCGGCATTGCATAGTCCATGAACGAACCTGTCAGAAGCTGGCCCGTTTCGTCGTAGCTGGTGTTTTCCAGCAGAGCCTGACCGATGCCTTGCCCCACGCCGCCATGAACCTGACCTTCGACGATCATCGGGTTCATCACGTTGCCAAAGTCATCGGCTGCGGTGAAGGAACAGATGTCAACCTTGCCGGTGTCGGGGTCTACCTCGACCTCGCAGATATAGGCGCCTGCCGGATAGGTGAAGTTGGCCGGGTCATAGAAGGCGGTTTCTTCCAGACCCGGTTCCAGCGTTTCCAGCGGATAGTTGTGCGGGACATAGGCCGAGAAGGCGATTTCGCCAAAGGTCTTGGCCTTGTCGGTGCCAGCAACGCTGAACTTGCCATCGGCGAATGTGATGTCCCCTTCGGCTGCCTCCAGCATGTGGGCGGCAATCTTCTTGCCCTTGGCAATGATCTTGTCCATCGCCCGGTCCATGGCCGAGCCGCAGACAGCCAGCGAACGCGAGCCATATGACCCCATGCCGAACGGGATCTTGGATGTATCGCCGTGCACGATTTCAACCGAAGATTCCGGGATGCCCAGCTTGTCCGCCACGATCTGCGGGAACACGGTTTCATGCCCCTGCCCGTGGCTGTGTGCGCCGACCATCACGCTGATGTTGCCGGTGGCATTCACCCGCACGGTCGCAGCGTCATAAAGGCCAACGCGGCTGCCAAGGATACCTACAAGGTGCGATGGCGCGATGCCGCAGGCTTCGATCCATGTGGAAAGCCCCATGCCGCGCAGCTTGCCCTTCTTGGCGCTTTCGGCGCGACGGGCTTCAAAACCCGCCACATCGCCAAGATCACAAGCCTTGTCCAGCGTCGCCTGATAATTGCCGGTGTCATACATCAGGCCGACTGGCGACTGATAGGGGAACTGGTCCGGCGTCAGCAGGTTCTTGCGCCGCACTTCGAACGGGTCAAGGTTTAGCTCGCGGCACATCATGTCGATCACGCGCTCAAGGCTATAGGTCGCCTCGGGGCGGCCCGCACCGCGATAGGCGTCAACCGGGGCGGTGTTGGTGAACACGGCCTTCACGTTCACATAGACATGCGGCACCTTGTAGGGGCCAGACATCAGCGTGCCATGCAGGAAGGTGGGCGTCGCGGTCGAGAAGTTCGAAAGGTAAGCGCCCACGTTGGCATGGGTTTCGGTGCGGATGGCAAGGATTTCGCCATCCTTGGTGCAACCAAGCTCGATCTTGGTCACATGGTCACGGCCATGGGCATCGGACAGGAAGCTTTCCGTCCGCTCAGCCGTCCAGCGTACGGGGCGGCCCAGTTTCTTCGCCGCCGCCAGAACCAGCGCTTCTTCACCATAGTGATAGATCTTGGAGCCGAAGCCGCCGCCCACATCGGGGGCAACCACGGTCAGCTTGTTTTCCGGAATGCCCATCACAAAGGCCGCCACAAGAAGCCGCGTCAGGTGCGGGTTCTGGCTGGTGGTGGTCAGTTTGTAATCACCCGTCCCGGTGTTGTATTCACCGATGCTGGCGCGCGGTTCCATCGCGTTGGGGACAAGGCGGTTGTTCGTCAGTTCCAGCGTCACCACATGGGGTGCTGCCTTCATGGCGGCGTCCACGGCGGCGCGGTTATCCTCGATCCAGCCCCAGTCAAAGCAGACGTTGTCCGGAATCTCGTCATGCACGCGGTTGTCGGCATTGGCCACGGCGGCCTTCATGTCGACCACGGCGGGCAATTCTTCGATGACGGTGTCATCGGCAAGTTGCTGGGCCGCATCGCGCGCCTGCTGATAGGTTTCGGCCACGACAGCGGCATAGGCGTCGCCCACGTGGCGCACCTTGCCATGCGCCAGCACGGGGCGCTTGGGTTCGCGCATCGGCGTGCCGTCACGGCTCTTGATCAGCCAACCCGCCGGGTTGCCGCCAACGGCCACGAAATCCTCGCCGGTGAATACGGCCAGAACGCCGGGCATCGCCTCGGTTGCTGCGGTGTCGATGGACACGATCTTGCCATGCGCCACGTTGGACCGCACCATGACCGCATGCGCCTGCGCGTGCAGTGCCAGATCGTCGGTATAAAGCCCCTTCCCTGTCAGAAAGCGGATGTCTTCGCGGCGCTTTGAGGACGCGCCGATCCCGGTATCTTTCGGCATCTTTTCCCCCTTATTCGGCAGCAACGGCGGCCACGTCCTGACCGGACGCAGCAAGCACTGCCTTGACGATGTTATGATAGCCCGTGCAGCGGCAGATATTGCCCTCAAGCCCGTGGCGCACTTCTGCCTCGGTCGGCTTGGGGTTTTCGGCCAGAAGGGCAGCCGACGCCATCACCATGCCCGGCGTGCAGAACCCGCACTGCAATCCGTGGTGGTCCTGAAACGCCTGCTGCACCACGCCAAGGCTGCCATCCGCATTGGCCATACCTTCGATCGTGCGCACCTCGGCACCTGCCACATCCTGCGCAAACACGGTGCAGGATTTCACGGCCCGGCCGTTCAGATGAACCACACAGGCACCGCATTGGCTGGTGTCGCAGCCGATATGGGTGCCGGTCAGCCCCAGCCCTTCGCGCAGGTAGGACGACAGCAAGGTCCGCCCTTCGGTTTCGGCCGAAACGGACTTGCCGTTCACGGTCATCGTGACTTTCGTCATGGATTCCTCCCTTGGAATTTCCCTAGGTCTCTTATCCGGTTCAGCCGCCGATCAGGCGTTTGAACCATCCTTTTTTGGCACCACCTTCGCCGCCTTCGGCCGTTTCGGCAACAGCTTCTTCTGCGGCATCTTCGGCATCGGGGCCTTCGACGGCCTCCTGAAACCGGTTGAAAAACTCATCCGCCATCTTCTTGGCAAATCCGTCGATGATCCGGCTGCCCAACTGGGCGATCTTGCCACCCACCTGTGCGTCAACCTCATAGGTCAGCCGCGTGCCCCCCTCGATTGCGGCAAGACCGACGATCGCGCCGCCTTTGGCAAACCCGGCAGGTCCACCCTTGCCCTCGCCCGAGATTTTCAGGCCCTGATTCACCACCATATCCGACAGCGTGACCACACCCTTGAAGGTTGCTTTCACCGGCCCGACCTTTTGCGTCACCGTCGCCTCGAACCCGGCTTCGGGTGATCCGGTGATGTCGGTGCAGCCAGGAATGCAGGCCTTCAGCACCTCGGGGTTCAAGATCGCGGCCCAGACATCCGACGGACTGGCCTTGATCTCACGCGTGTCACTCATCTGCATCGGTGGTTCTCCCTTGGGACGCTAGCTTAAGGCGCACACCCGCACCCCGCTATGAAACTAAAGTCTTGGTTCAACGGTCGGGCGGACGAAAATCAACCCCATAGCCGGCAAAGATACGCGCCATCGTGCCATCCGCCAGTGCCGCCGCCACCGCATCATCAACGGCATAGCCCAGATCGCGATGGCTGTGATGCACGGCCAGACCCAAGGTCCAGTGCCCCGCCGCAAAGCCCGGCATCGGTGGGCGGTGTACGGCAACGCCCGGTCCGGCATCAGCCTGCAACTGTGCCATCGGGCCCATGGCGGCCATCACGTCACCCGCGTTCAGCGCCGCCATCGCGGCCTGCATCGTGGGAAAGCGCTTGATCTTGTCGGCCAAACCACCCCCCGGCAACGACGTCAGATAAAAGTCTGCAATCGAATCGTTCTCGACCGCAACCGTATCATAGCGAAAGAATGCCGGTATCGGAGCATCGGGATGACGGCCATCTTCGCCCGGCGTCTGCACAGCATCAGGGTAGGCGGCCAGGGCATAGGCAATCCCGATTTCTTCGGCCCCATATTGCCCCGTAAACACCACCTGTTCGACGCGGCAGGTAAAGTCGGAATTGTAAGGCACCCGCAGCATGACGTTCGAAACACGCCCGTCCACTGCCGCGCCTTTCCAGACATAGTTCAGAAGATCGGCCTCCAGCGTCTCGCCCGCCTGCACAAACCGAAAGCGCGGGGCCACGCCAAGGCTTTTCGCGATGACCTTGCCCACCTCGATGTCGATGCCGCGCGGGTTGCCAGAATCGTCCCAGCTGTAAGGGGGAAACGCCTCATAGACCGCAAACTCGATCCAGCCGCGTGCCACGATCTCGTCCAGCGTATGGCCCACAAACTCGCGCGATGTGTTTTGCGGGCGCTGTCCCGGTACAACCCCTTCGCACCGGGCAAAAGCCAGACCGGGCAGCAAGGCAAGACACAGGACCAACGCGCGCAGCATGGCGTCAGTGTGCCGCCGAAAGGCCGATGGTCAACATCTCTCCGGCATGCTTTTTCGCCTCGGGCGTGCCGTTCAGGGCAAGGGCCGCGCGCAGGGCCGCCGAATCTGCCTTTGGTGCCCCAGATGCCGTCACCACCTGCCCGGCAATCTCCATCAACTCGGCCTTCAGGGCAGTCTCGTCGCCATTTCCGGCAACCAAATCATCGCGAATGGCCGACAGACGGTCCTGATGGGCATCCAACGCGCCATCCTCGGGGCGCGTCTCAATGTAGGTGCGGATGGCCCATGCCGCCTTTTGGCCCAAGACCTCGCCAAAGGCCGGCATCTTTGTGGTGCCTTCCTGCGTATAGCCGTGCTGAAAGCGTTCCATGAACCACTCGTCCCCATATTCCTCGGCTTCCAGAAAGCGCAGGTCCGGGGCAAGGCCACCTGAAACCACGCCCAGACCATGGCAGCGCGCGCAGTTCTGGTTATAGCCCGAGTCGCCGATGACCACCGCTTGCCACCAGACGTCATCGCCCGCCTTGGCCGCGCGATAGGGGTTTTCGGTCAGCCATTCCTCGCCCACCTCGGGCAGGGCATCGGTGTTCACCGGCTGCGGGCTTACGTCGCCATGGGCGTGGGCCAGTGACGCCACCAGCACAAGGCCAAGGGTCATGCGTGCTGTCGTGTTACGGCGGGTCATGCGGCGCTCCTCCATCCTGTCGCCTTTTCGGGATAGCGCCGCCCTGCCCTCTTGCGCCATTCGACCTTGGTGTCCCCTGCGGCAAAACCATGTCAGACCATGGTCGTATTCCCGGCCACCTCGATCGCGACCATGTTGCCCGCAGGGAGGACCGGATGAACCACGCCATTCGCACCATGGCCTGCGCCGCGATGCTGCTGCCATCCATGGCGGTCGCGCAGACCGATGTTCCGATCATCTATCTGCGGGCCGAGGTGGAACAGCCACCGGTCCTGTCGAACCTTGACCCCGTGCCGCAGGACCTTGGCCTTGCCGGTGCCGCCGTGGCGCTGAAGGACAACCTGACGACAGGCAGCTTTCTGGGGCATGCCTATGCGCTGGAGGTAATGTCGGTTGCGCCGGGGGGTGATGTGCTGGCCGCGGCCCGTGAGGCGCTGACCCGGTCGCAGATCCTTTTGCTCGACGCCCCTGCCGCACAGATGTTGTCGGTGGCCGATCTGCCGGCTGCGGAACATGCGCTTTTGTTCAATGTCTCATCGGGGGATGCGAACCTGCGATCAGGCGATTGCCGGAAGAACCTGTTGCACACGGTCGTCGAAGATGCGGCCCGCACCGATGCGCTGATGCAGGTTCTGGTGGCCAAGCAATGGCAGGATCTGGTGATGATCATCGGCCCGCACCCCGCCGATGCAGCCTTTGCCG
This sequence comes from Rhodobacter sp., assembly GCA_027484145.1. Classification (GTDB taxonomy): domain Bacteria; phylum Pseudomonadota; class Alphaproteobacteria; order Rhodobacterales; family Rhodobacteraceae; genus Pseudotabrizicola. The sequence continues at coordinate 418,097 of JAIXUH010000002.1, read as the reverse complement.
ATGCGCTGCGGTCCTCTGCCACCAAGTTCGGCATGACGATCGCGGCAGAAAAGGCCTGGACCTTTGACACCGATCTTCGCGAATCGACCATGCAGGAAATTCCCCGGTTCACGCAGGATTTTCCGGATCACGACGTGCTGCTGCTGGCCGATCCGACTGATGATTTCGGCCGCTATGTCGAACACAACACCTGGCTGCCGCGCCCGGTTGCGGGCAGCGACGGGTTGCACGCCGAAGGCTGGGCCTCTGTGATCGAGGCATGGGGTGCAGTGCAGTTGCAAAACCGCTTTGAGGACGATCACGCCCGCCCCATGAAAAGCCGCGACTATGCCGCATGGCTGGCCATTCGCGCGGTGGGAGAGGCGGTTACGCGGACCAACAGCGCCGATCCGGCAACGCTGCGCGCCTTCATGCTGGGCGATGCGTTCCAGTTGGATGGCTTCAAGGGCCGGGCACTGACCTTTCGCACATGGAACGGACAGTTGCGCCAGCCCATTGCCGTGGTCAACGCGCGCGCCCTTGTGGCTTTGGCCCCGGTCGACGGGTTCCTGCATCAGCGCAACGAGACGGACAGCCTTGGCCTTGACCAGCCGGAAAGCGGCTGCACAGCCTTTGGGGGATGAAATGCTGAAACTTGCACTGTTGCTGACCACCGTGGCCCTGCCGCTCAGCGCGGGCGAAATCTGGGTCACGAATGAAAAGGATGACACGATCAGCGTGATAGATGTCGACACGCTGGAAGTTACCCGCACCATCCCGACCGGCGAGCGCCCGCGCGGGATTACGTTTTCGCAAGATTTCAGCCGCGTCTACATCTGCGCGTCCGATAGCGACACCGTTCAGGTGATGGACCCGACAACGGGCGAGGTTCTTTACGACCTGCCGTCGGGCGAAGACCCCGAGCAATTCGTGCTGCACCCCGATGACCGCCACCTTTACATCGCGAATGAAGATGATGCGGTAACCACAGTTGTGGACACGCAAACCCGCACGGTCGTGGCTCAAATCAATGTGGGCATCGAACCCGAAGGCATGGCCGTGTCCCCCGATGGCAAGGTGGCCATTACCACGTCTGAAACGACGAACATGGCGCATTGGATCGATACGGCAACCCAAAAGCTGTTTGCCAACACCCTGGTGGACAGCCGCCCCAGACACGCCGAATTCGCGGCAGGGGGGCAGGAATTGTGGGTCAGTTCTGAAATCGGCGGTACGGTGACGGTCTTCAACACCGCCGACCAGACGGAAAAGGGCAAGATCCGTTTTGAAATCAATGGCGTGAACGCGGATCTGATCCAACCGGTCGGGTTCGAATTCACCCCGGATGAAGCCACCGCCTTCGTCGCCCTTGGGCCGTCGAACCATGTGGCCGTGGTCAATGCAAAGACCCTGCAGGTTGAGAGCTATATTCTGGTCGGCCGCCGCGTCTGGCACATGGCCTTTTCCCCCGACCATACAAAACTGTTCACAACCAACGGTGTATCGGGCGATGTGACGGTGATTGATGTCGCATCACGTCAGGCGATCAAATCCATCAAGGTCGGGCGTTTTCCATGGGGTGCCGCGATGCGGCCAACAAAAGGCTGAAACATGCGTATCCTTCTTGCTACGGCGCTGTCACTTCTTCCTGCAACACTCTGGGCGCAAGAGGAAATGGGCCTCGCGGGCCTGCTGTCGGGCAGCAACAAGGCGGACCTTGAACCCATCATTCTGTCGGCGGGCGCGCCGCTGACGTCTGCCCCTTGGGTTCTGCAATCGGGCCGCTATTACGACGTTGAAATTCAGGGCGACGGCTCACAGGAACTGGGTCTGGCAGGGGCAGAGTTCTTTCGGGCGATTTGGATCGACGAGATCGTGGTCGAAGGCTTGGAAATCCGCCCCTTAGCCCTCGACTCGATCGAATTTGATGAGGCTGGCACCATGGAAATCGGCTTTATCGCCATCAAACCCGGCACCTATGCCCTGAAGGTGCCCGGATCGACCGGCAACAGCCAGCGTCTTGAGATAACGATCCAGTGACAATCGCGGTCACAGGCCTGTCGTTCCGCTATGGCGCAAAACTGGCGCTGGATCAGGTCAGCTTTTCGGTTGCGCCGGGGTTTACGGCGCTGCTGGGGCCGAACGGAGCGGGCAAATCCACGCTGTTTGGTCTGTTGACCCGGCTGTTCACCGCGCCTTCGGGAATCATCGTGATGGCCGGGCATGATCTGGCACGTGCGCCACGCGCGGCCCTTGCCCGGATGGGTGTGGTGTTTCAGCAGCCCACCATCGACCTTGACCTGACCGTACGGCGCAATCTTGTGTATTTCGCCGCCCTGCATGGCATCGCAGGGCGCGAGGCAGACCTGCGCATCCAGGCCACGCTGGAACGCCTTGGGATGGCAGAGCGTGCAAATGAACCTGCGCGCGCGCTGAACGGCGGTCATCGCCGCCGGATGGAGATAGCGCGCGCCTTGATTCACAGGCCCGCCGTTCTGTTGCTGGATGAACCAACCGTGGGGCTGGACGCGGCGTCGCGGGCCGCCATCGTGGATCATGTGCATGACCTTGCGGCCGAGGGGCTGACGGTTCTGTGGGCCACCCATCTGACCGATGAGGTGCGCCCGGATGACGGTCTGCTGATCCTGCACAAGGGGCGGATTCTGGCCGATGACACTGCGCGCGCCATCGCCGCGGGTCGCCCGCTGACCGAGACGTTTCTGGCGCTGACAGGTGCCCCCGCATGACCGCGCTGATCGCCCTGCGCGCCATTCTGCACCGTGAGGCCTTGCGCTTTGTTGGCCAAAAGGGGCGGCTGGTTGCCGCAATGGTGCGGCCTTTGGTATGGCTTTTCATCTTTGCCGCCGGGTTTCGGGCGGCGCTTGGACTTTCGATCACGCCGCCCTATCAGACCTATATCACCTATGAGACTTACATCGTGCCTGGACTTTTGGGAATGATATGCCTTTTCAACGGCATGCAGTCGTCTCTTTCACTGGTCTACGACCGCGAGATGGGGTCGATGCGGCTGTTGCTGACCTCTCCCTTGCCACGCTGGTGGCTGCTGTTCAGCAAGTTGCTGGCGGGCACCGTGGTGTCATTGCTGCAATGCATGGCCTTTCTGGGGATCGCGGCCCTGTGGGGGGTGCGCGTGCCGCCCTTGGGCTTTCTGACGATTGTCCCGGCGTTGCTGCTGTCAGGGCTGATGCTGGGGGCTCTTGGGCTGTTGTTGTCATCGCTGATCCAGCAGCTTGAGAACTTTGCCGGTGTCATGAACTTTGTGATCTTTCCGATGTTCTTCCTGTCTTCGGCCCTATACCCGCTTTGGAAAATGGCCGAAGCCTCGCCCGCTTTGGCAACTGCCTGCGCGCTGAACCCCTTTACCCAAGCGGTCGAGATGATCCGTTTTGCCCTTTATGCGCAGGCCAATCTGCCCGCCCTTGGCTGGACCTTGCTGGCGACGGTCATCTTTGGCGCGGCGGCCTTGTGGGGGTATGATCCGGTGCGCGGCCAGATGAAGGCCAAGGCCTGATTAGGACAGGGCGCTCAGAAACGCCTCAAGAGCGCGCGCGTCGATGGGTTTCATCAGCATCTCTACCCCGGCGGCGCGGGCCATGTTGCGCACCTCGGCGCTGCGGTTGGCCGTGACAAGGCGTGAGGGCACGTCGCCATAGCGCGCGCGCACCGCCAGAATGAAATCAACGCCCGTGATCCCGTCGCCCAACTGATGATCGACAAGGAAAAAGTCGGGCAAGATCCCCAACTCTTCAATCAGTGCAAGAGCTTCTTCGCCGTTGCTGGCATCCAGAACGCTGATGCCCCATTTTTCCAGCAACAGCGACATCGCCCGGCGCAAATCTTCGTCATTCTCGACCAGAAAGCCGATCTTGTCGTGCAGGTTCACGCGGGGTTCGGGCACATGTGGGGCCGGACGGGCGAAATGGCTTTCGCCGACGTCGGCCAGCGGCACCTGCAGCATAAAGCAGGTGCCCTTTCCAACGGTCGAGGCCAGGCCCAAGGGATGCCCCAGCAGCGCGCAGGCGCGTTCAACGATGGCAAGGCCAAGCCCCATGCCTTCGCTGGCCGAGGCGCGGGCGTTCAGACGGTGGAACTCCTTGAAGATATTGTCCTGTTCCTCTTCGGGAATGCCGGGGCCGGTATCCCAAACCTCCAGCCGGACCATACCGCCCCGTTTGCGCGCGCCCACCAGCACTCGGCCGCGCATGGTATAACGGATGGCATTGCCGATCAGATTTTGCAGGATACGGCGAAGATAGGCCGGGTCAGATACCACTACTGCATCCACCGGGCGGATGGTCAGGCGCAGCCCCTTGGCCGCCGCGATGGCGCCGAATTCCTCGCGCAGTTGCGACAGCAAGCGGCCCAGCGACACATGCCCCACCGATACGGCGGCGCGGCCCGATTCTAGCTTTGAGATATCCAGCAGCGCATCCAGAATGCCTTCGACCGACACCAGCGCATTCTGGGCCTTTTCCAGCGCCTCACGCGCCTGCGGGGCAATCGCTTCATCCCCGATCGAGGAGATGAACAGTTTGGCCGCAGACAACGGTTGCAGCAGGTCATGGCTGGCCGCCGCCACAAAACGGGATCGGCTGGCATTGGCGCGTTCGGCATTGCCAAGCGCATCTTCCAGTTCCAGCGTGCGCTCCATCACGCGGGCCTCAAGCGTTTCATTGGCGCGACTCAGCGCCTCGATCGCGGCGCGCTCTGCGGTAACGTCGGTAAAGCTCATCACAAAGCCACCGTCGGGCATTTCCTGCGCAAAGACCGCCAAGATCAGATCATCGCCGCGACGCACCTCGAACGACAAGGGGGCGCGCCCGCGCGCGCCATGCACCCATTCCTCCAACATGTCGTCGGTCATGCCATCGGAAAACCCGATCTCGGCGCGGAACCGCTGCAGGAGATAGTCAAACGAGGCCCCGATACGGAACCGCGCCATCGGAATCGCCAGCAACTGGCCCAGCCGTTCGTTCCAACCCACCAGACGCGCCTGCAGGTCAAAGATCGACACGCCCTGATTGATGTGGTCCAGCGTGGCGCGGATGACGCGGGCCTGATCGTCCAGCATCTTGCCACGCTCATGCCGTTCGGCGCGGATGATATCGGTGACATCCGTCTGCAAGATCACCGTGCCACCATCCAGCGTGCGGTGTTCGCTGACCTGCATCCAGCGGTCCCAGATCATGCGCACGTTAAAGATGACGTGGCGATCCTGATGCCGCCGCTTGCGCCGCACGGCCCAGTCTTCGGGGCGTTCATTGTCGGGCAAGGCCAGATAGCGGGAACGACTCACCCGGTCGACATAGGCATCAAACGTCAGGCCTGGCTTCAGATCCTCATGGATATCAACCATATGCGTGCCAAAGCGAGAGTTGCACAGCACCAGCACATCGGCGGCATCAAACAGGGCAAAGCCTTCCTGAATCGTCTCGATCGCGTTGGCAAGGTTCTGGCGCGCGGCCTCGGCGCTGCGGTTCGCCTCGCCCAGTCGGGCATTCGATTCGTTCAAAAGGTCAAGCGCGCGTTCCAGATCGCGCGTGCGGTCGCGGACCTGATCCTCCAGCATGGCGGCGCGCTGAAACTGGGCATAGGCGGCACCGCCGTCATCGGTGGCCTGTTCCACGCGGCGCATCAGGACCTGCGCAATCGTCAGCAGCTTTTCCATCTGCCGCTGCGGCGGATCGGCGGGGTTGATCAGCGTGTCAATCATCCGCAGGCCCCGCCTGTGGTTCCGGGGGCGGATAGATGGCGACCCCTGTCATCGTCTGGTTGACATGCATGGAATTCCACTGCTCGCCATATGTAGAAAACCCGACAACATTATGATCTTGCAACACTTTCGACAAAGCGCCGTATTTTTGTTTCTCCAGCGCCTCCATCCGCCGCAAGATGCAGTCGCAGGCCAGAATGGCCGCAGGTGCCCCCCCTTCGGACAGGCGCGACAATTCGTGATCCAGATGCGCGACCATGTCCTGCGGCTCGGCAAGGGTCAGCACCAGCCCTTCGTCTATGGCCGAGAAAAAGATCAGATCGCCGTTTTCATCCACCCGCTGAATTGCGCGGACATGGTGCTTGCCGCCAATCCGCACCACCACGGGGTGCGCGGCAAACGTAAAGGTGGTCAACTGGCCCGGATCCTTGCCCAACAGGCGCGCATATTCACGTGCGGCGGGCTCGGCATTGATCTGGCGGACGATGCGTCGTCTTGGATCAGCCTCGGTCACCACCATGCGGCGGTCGGTGGGCACCAGATGGTCAAGGTTGAACACCCTGACGCGGCAATCTGTCCGCGTCAGCATCAGGACGGCCGCGTTTCCAAGGACTTGGCCCTGATAGAGAATGAAGGTGGCAGCAAAGTTGGTGCCATCGCCCGCGGACCCGCCAAAGAGTGGCAAGGGCCCCAGTCCCGACGCAAGCGCCGAGGTCAACTCATCTTCGCGCGTGGACAGGCCATCCACCAGCAGAAAGGCAAATTCGTGATCCCACCCTTCGTGTGCGGCTGTCAATGCTGCCCGCCGCCGGATCAGTTGCCCGATCAGGGCCTGCGGGTCGATCGCCGTCAGGTCCGGAATCAGCAGGCAATCGGTTGCGAAATGCGCGCAGGGTAGAGCAACGGCGACAATTTCGCCTTCGGCATAGCCTTGGGCGGAAATCTCGCCCGCCGTGGTGCAGCCAATCACCAGATCCTGCGCGAAGGCTTGTTGCAATTGTTGGTTCAGGGCGGTCAGGTCTGCCTCGGGCGAGATGAACACGATCACTTGGGCAAAGGGGCCGGGTCCAAGCGCCGCGCGCAACTGTTGGGCCGCGTCGGGCGCGCGGGCTGAAACCGATGCGGTGCAAACCAAGGGAAACGCCGAAAGGCCCGCAGCACCTGATGGCGCGCGGGATGGCGTCGCGGGGCCTTGATCCCACGCCTCGTCCAACCGATTCTCCCCCCCGTCCGGCAGGTTCTGGCCTGCCGGTTATGTGCCCTGCCGTGCGGGCCTTAGTCGTTTTCCGGCATCAGGCTTTCGAAACTCGCCCCCCGCGAGATCAGAACGGCTTGTGTCCGGCTTTGCACCCCAAGTTTGCGCATGATTGCCGTCACATGCGCCTTTACCGTTGTTTCCGCAATCGACAGATCATAGGCGATTTGCTTGTTCAGCATCCCCTCGCAGATCAGTTGCAGGATCTTGGCCTGTTGGCGGGTCAGCAGCGACAACCGTGCAATCGCGGCCTCGCGTTGGCTAGCCGGGGTGTTCGGGTCATTCTGTGGGGTAAAGCCGTCGGGCACATAGGCCCCGCCCTGCCGGATGGTTTCAAACGCGGCGCGGAACACATCGCGATGGCTATGCTTGGGCACAAAGCCCGCCGCACCAGCCCGCAAGGCCGCGCCGATGACCCGGTTATCGGCCAGCGACGACACCACCACCACCGGCACTGCCCCCACGACTGATTTCAGGCGGATCAACCCATCAAGCCCATCGACATCGGGCAGGTTCAGGTCCAGCACCACCACATCGGGAAATGGCGCACGGTCCAGCCGCTCGATGGCGCTTTCCAGCCGGTCTGCGGTTTCGATGCGCAGGATTCCGGCAACGGCCTTCAGTGTCATCGACAAGGCGTCACAGAACAGCGGATGATCGTCCACGATCAAGGCTGAATTCAATTGGCGTTCCCCGAACCCCGGATGCGCGGTCATGATATGCCTTTCATCCTTACTCTGCCGCCATGCTAGCAAGCATCGAGGTTGTGGCAAAGCACGGCTTAAGTCCTATAGGCTTTGCGGTTTTCCGCAAGCGACCGCCACGCGGGGTGGAGCACGCCCGGACCTTGCGCTATAGCGCGGAAAACCAAGGAGGACCCTATGCTGCTGAGCCGCCGCGCCGCCCTGTCGCTTGCCCTTGCTGCCGCCTTGTCGGCCTGCGGGCGGCCGCGCAGCACTGACGATACCGCGCATCGGGGCGCCCTGCATCCGGGGGAAACACCGGAACTGCGCGCGCTGATCAACCGCTATGCCACCGAATATGACATTCCCGCCAGCCTGATACACCGTGTGGTGCAGCGCGAAAGTGACTATAACCCCGGCGCGCGCAACGGACCTTACTGGGGGTTGATGCAGATCTTGCCGCAAACCGCCCGCACCATGGGGCATCGCGGGCCAGCGTCTGAATTGCTGGATGCCGAAACCAACCTGAAATACGCGGGCAAATACCTGCGTGGCGCGTGGCTGGTATCGAACGGGTCAGAAGAGCGCGCGGTGAAGTGGTATGCCAGCGGCTATTATTACGAAGCCAAGCGCCTTGGCCTTCTGGAAGAAACCGGCCTGCGCAGCTGATGGGATTTTCCAACGATCTGGCGGACGAGGCCACCTCCGGGCGTGCCATCGTCTCTGTGCGTGATCTTGTGCAGCATGGATTTGCCCTGCCCGCTCAGGCCCAAGTACTGGAGCGCGTGGCGCAGGATTTCCGGCTACGGATCACGCCAGAGATGCTGGAGGCCGCCACATCTGCAGGTGTCGCACGGCAGTTTGTGCCATCGGCGGATGAGTTGCTGGTGCGGCCCGAAGATATGGCCGACCCCATTGGCGATGACGTGCACGCCCCGGTGCCCGGTCTGACGCACCGCTACCCGGACCGTGCCATCCTGCATGTGACCAAGACATGCGAGGTCTATTGTCGCTTTTGCTTTCGCCGCGAAACCGTGGGCGACACGGGGCATCTGCCGCCCGACGCGCTTGACCGGGCGCTGAATCATATCGCCGCCACCCCCGCGATCTGGGAGGTTATTCTGACAGGGGGCGATCCGCTGGTGTTGTCGCCGCGCCGAATCGCTGATCTGTTGCGGCGGCTGGAGGCGATTGCCCATGTGCAGGTGGTGCGCCTGCACACCCGCGTGCCGGTGGTGGCCCCCCAGCGGATCAACGATGCTTTGCTGGCAGCGCTCGACTCGCGGCTGGCAGTATGGGTCGTGGTGCACACAAACCACGCCGATGAACTGACCCCCAATGCCGCAGCGGCGTTGCAACGGCTGGTCAGGGCCGGCATCCCGCTTTTGTCGCAATCGGTGCTGTTGCGCGGGGTGAATGACAACGTGGCCGCGCTGGAGGATCTGTTCCGTGCCCTGATCCGGCTGCGCGTCAAACCCTATTACCTGCATCATTGCGACATGGCGCGCGGGGCCGGGCATTTCCGCACCACGATCGCGCAAGGGCAAGCGCTGATGGCGGCCCTGCGCGGACGGCTATCGGGAACCTGCCTGCCGACCTATGTCCTTGATATTCCGGGTGGTCACGGCAAGGTGCCGATTGGTCCGGGCTATGTGCAGGCGGATGGCGCAGCATGGGTTGTGACCGACCCGCAAGGCAAACAGCATACGTACACCGATCCCTCCACATAAACACCCAAAGGCAAAGCGCGCCCCGGTTTCCCGAGGCGCGCCCTGCCGCACCAGCCTGATCAGAGGGGATCAGTCCGCCATGGCAAGTTGTTTCGGCAGGCGGAACGTCCAGACCATGCCACCCTGATTGAGGTAGTTGACCTTTTTGGCCACTTCGCCGCCCCACAGCGGAACAGCGCCACCCCAGCCCGACACGACGGTCACGTACTGCTCGCCGTCCTGCTCCCATGTGACGGGCTGGCCCACGATGCCCGACCCGGTCTGGAACGACCACAGGGTTTCGCCGGTGGTATCATCCAGCGCAAGGAACTCACCCTCGGGCGTGCCGAAGAACACAAGGCCACCCGCCGTGGTCATCACGCCACCCCAAAGCGGGGCCTCGTTCTTGTATTCCCACTTCCATTCGCCCGTGGCCGGATCAATCGCCTTCAGGCTGCCGATGTGGTCTTCGTAGTTCGGCTTGATGGTAAAGCCCGACCCAAGGTAGGCGGCACCTTTCTTGTAAGTGATCGGCTCGTTCCAGATATCCATGCCCCATTCGTTGGAGGGCACATAGAACAGGCCCGTGTTCTGGCTATAGGCCATCGGCATCCAGTTCTTGCCACCGAGGAAGGAGGGCGAGGAAAACACCACATCGCCCTTGGCACCGTCAGCGGCCTTGGCCGGATCGCCGGGGCGGTTTTCCTCGACATAGATCGGGCGGCCATTCTCATCGATCCCGCTGGCCCAGGTGATGTCTTTCACAAAAGGCCATGCGTTCTGGAACTTGCCATCCTCGCGGTTCAGAACATAGAAAAAGCCGTTCCGGTCGGCCGTGGCGAATTTCTTGGCGCCATCCTTGTCGGCAAAGGCCACCACTTCGTTCACGCCGTCATAGTCCCAGCCTTCGCGCGGCGTGCTTTGGAAGTGCCACTTGATCTCGCCCGTCTTGGGGTCAAGCCCGATGCGGCCGGCCGCATAAAGGTTGTCACCCACATTGCCTTCGGTCGGCGCGCCTGCGTTGCGCAGGTGGCTGTTCCAAGGTGCCGGGTTGCCTGCGCCAAACACCAGCGTATCGGTTTCAATGTCATACGAGCCGCCAAGCCATGTGGCCCCGCCCCCGGTCTTCCACAGATCTCCCGGCCAAGTCGCGTTCAGCGTCCCGGTCATGGTGCTTTCCTTGCCGTTCAGCGTGCCCATGTGGCCTTCGATCACCGGGCGGGTCCAGACAGTCTCACCCGTCAGCGCGTCACGCGCCTGCACTTCGCCCACAATGCCGAACTCACCGCCCGAATTGCCGGTGATCACCAGCCCGTTCACGATCAGCGGCGCTGCGGTGTAGGAATAGCCTTCCTTGTATTCCGCGATTTTCTTGTTCCAGACCACATCACCCGTGGCCGCATTCAGCGCCACCATCCGGGCATCCAGCGTGCCGAAATAGATGTTGTCGCCATAAAGTGCCGCCCCACGGTTGACCACGTCGCAGCAGGGCAGAATGCCTTCGGGCAAGCGGGCATCATACTGCCACAGCTCTTTGCCGGTCTTGATGTCGATGGCATAAAGGCGGCTGTAAGAGCCGGTGATATACATCACGCCATCGCGCACCAGCGGCTGGGTTTCCTGCCCGCGCTGCTTTTCGCCGCCAAGGCTGAAGGCCCATGCCGGGACAAGGTTCTTGACGTTGTCCTTGTTCAGCGTGGCCAGCGGGCTGAACCGCTGCAAGGTGCGGCCCATGCCATTGGTCACAACGTCGCCCACCGTCGTGGCGTCATTGGCGATGTCTTCTTCGGTCACGCCAGCCGAAAATGCCGGTGTTCCGGCAATCAGTGCAGCAGTGACGGCGATGATAAAGCGGTTCATCCGGTCTCCTCCCTCGGGTTGTTCCGTGATGACAGGCGGCCACTTTGCCCCCTCTTGCGAAGAGCCCCGGTCTGGCGGCATCATCCGCGTCGCCGCTGTTTCGGGGTATTGCACATTGGTCGTAAGACCATTGGACAGGGCGGCAGGCCCGCCCATGACGGACAGGCCCAAGGGCTGGCGACACTGTCGGAGCATCGACCAGACCCGTCCCTCAGACAAAGGCGCAGAGCCCCGCCTCACTGCGGAACCGAGGCGAGATAGGCCAGAATGAAGTCTTGCACGACGGGGTCCGTGATGCCGACATGGCGCATCTTGGTGCCCGGAACAAAGCCCTGATTGTCCTCGATCCATGCCTTGAGGGCGGGCCGCGTCCAGACAAAGGCCGCAGATTGCAGCGCAGGCGAATAGGGATAGCCCGCCACCGAGCCTGCCGCCCGCCCGATCACACCTTCCAGCGGCGGACCGTAAGAGGCGCGGTCTGCATCCGTTGCATGGCAGCGCCGACATTCGGCATCAAACAGGGCTGCCCCTGCATTGACCTTGATCTGGTCAAAAACCTTTGGCTCGTCAGCCAAGGCAGGGGCCGCTGTCACCAGCAGCAGCGCCGTAAGCATCCGTTTCATCTGTCTCTCCTTTTTGACCCCTCGTCCTGTCTTGATGAACCCGCACCGCGCCCAGCAACTTGATGCAGGTCAAATGAACCGGGCGGCGTGGTCGTAGGCCCTGCCCCGACCAAGGTCGTAGAACGTCACGGTGCTTGCCCTGCGCTCCCCCTGCGAAGGTCGCATTTCGCACTTGCCACGGGCTGATAGGGTGCCCATCAAGGATCGGGAGGAGATCATCATGACGCTGACACGCAGAGCCCTTGGGCGCGGATTCCTATGTGCAGGTGTGCTGGCCTATGGCAGCGTGGCCTTTGCGCAGGATGCCACCCTTCGCATCGCAACGCAGGTTTCGGGCACGGTAAACTGGGAACTGACCACGATCGCCGCAAACGGGCTGGACAAGGCCAATGGCTTTACGATGGTCGTGCAGGATGTGGCCGCTGGCCCGGCCGCGCAGGTGGCCTTTCAGGGCGGCGAGGCGGATGTGATCGTGTCTGACTGGCTTTGGGTGGCGCGGCAGCGTGCCGAAGGGGCGGACTATGTGTTCATCCCCTATTCCCGCGCTGTTGGCGCCCTGATGGTCAAGGCCGATAGCCCGGCCAAGAGCCTGTCTGACCTTGCAGGCAAGAAAATCGGCATCGCAGGTGGCCCGGTCGACAAAAGCTGGCTGATCCTGCGCGCCTTTGCGCAATCGCAGGGCATGGATTTGGCGGGTGAAACCGAACAGGTGTTCGGCGCGCCGCCACTGATCTTTGAAACGGCATTGTCGGGCGAAACGGATGGGGCAATCAACTTCTGGCACTTCAACGCCAAGGCCGAAGCCGCCGGAATGCGCCCCCTGATCACGGTCAGCGAGGCGGCCGCCGCCTTGGGCCTGTCGCCCGATACGCCACTGCTGGGATATGTCGTCACCGGCGATCTTTTGCGCGAAAAGCCGGAATTGGTCGCAGGCCTTGCAGCGGCCAGCCGCGCGGCGAAGGACATTCTGGCCACGGATGATGCTGCATGGGACGCACTGCGCCCGATCATGAACGCCAAGGATGACGCCCAGTTTGCCGCGCTAAAGGCGGGCTTCCGTGCCGGCATTCCGGCGGCAGGCCCGGTCGACGAAGCCGCCGCCGCGAAAATGCTGGAAATTATGGCGCAGTTGGGCGGCGAAGAGTTGATGGGCAAGACCACGACGCTGCCTGCGGGCGTCTTCGTGCAGCCGGGCAGCTGATGGCCGCATCCCCCGCGCTGTCCTTGCAGTTGATCTCGGCAAGCCATGGCAAGGCCCATATCCTCGGGGGCCTTGCCCTCGATGTCTTGCCCGGAGAAACCGTTGCCGTCACCGGCCCCTCAGGTGTGGGCAAGACCACGCTGCTGCGGATCATCGCCGGATTGCATGCCACTTGGCGCGGCACGCTGACGTTGCCCGGTCGCATTGCGATGGTGTTCCAAGACCCGGTGCTCATGCCATGGCGGACAGCCGCCGAAAACCTTGAACTGACGCTGGGCTGCACGCCCGACGTGGCCCGCGACCTTTTGGCCGAGGTTGGGCTGGCAGATCTGGAAGACCGCTATCCGGGCGCTCTGTCTGGCGGCCAGCAGCGGCGGCTGTCACTGGCCCGCGCTTTTGGCGCGAGTCCTGATGTGCTCTTGATGGATGAACCCTTCGTCTCACTCGACCCGCAACTGGCGGATGAGATGATGACACTGTTCGAAACCCTGCGCGCGGCGCGGCCCGTGGCAACGGTTCTTGTCACACATTCCGAGGCGGAAGCCAGACGACTGGCGACACGGACCCTGCGCTTGGCCGGAACCCCTGCTACCGTCACCGCCCAGCAGCCGCCAGAGGTGCAGAGCACCAATTTCCTGCGAGGAAATTGACAAAATCCTTTGAAGGATTTTGCGCCCGGCCCACCCACGTCAGAACATCGGCGCGTATTTCCAGTTGTCAGCGTCGGGCGTCACTTCATCCAGATCATAGCCCGCGCCTTGCAGGCGTTTGGCGACCGGCAGGCCAAGGCTGGCCGCCCGGTCCACCATGCGCTTGCCCGCGTCTACATCCTGCACGACCCCCCGCCCGCGCATCAGGTCAAGCCCGTGGTTGAACATACCCACCGGATCGCCCGCCTCAGCCGCACGGCGGTCCCACATGGCGGCGGCATCAGGGTCCTCCGATGCCCCCAGACCGTTGTCATCCAGCTGGCTCATCCATGTCATGGCACCTGTATAGCCTGCGTCGGCACAGGCCCCGAACACCGCGCGCGCCTGATCGTGGCGGCCTGACTTGGTAATCATGTAGCCCGCCGCGCAATTGGTCATGCTGGTCTCGCCTTGAGCGATTCCGTCCAGCACGCGACCAAGGCTCATCTCGTCGGGGTTCAGCGTGCCGAGGTCCGTTTCGGCACAGGCCGGAAAGGCCAAGAGGCAGATGGCAAGGGTCAGGCGCATGTTCGGTCCTCCGCTGCCATCAGGCTAAAGCAAAGCGGGCCGCCGATCACCCCTGCGATGGTCGTAGATCAGTACCAGGCATCGGGGGCTGACGCCTTCTTTCGGGCGATGAAATCGCGCAATCCATCCTTGATGCCGGCATCCAGCAGCGGGGCCTCATACTCGGCCAGCCGCCTTTTCCACAAGCGATTGGCGCGCGTGGCGGCATCGGTGCTGCCAGCAGCCTCCCATTTCTCGAAGGGTTCGTTGTCCGACAGGTCGGAATCCCAGAACGCCGTCTGATAATGCGCCATGGTATGACTGCAGCCAAAGAAATGGTTGCCGGGGCCGACTTCGGCAAAAGCGTCTACTGCCAGTTGGTCGTCGTCGATCTTCACGCCATCAAGATAGCTGTGCAGCGACCCGCACAGGTCAGCGTCCAACATGAACTTCTCGTAGGACATGCTCAGCAGGCCGTCGAGGAACCCCGCCGAATGCAGGATGAAATTAGCCCCGCAATGGATGGCGGCCAGCATGCTCATCGTGCCCTCCATCATCGCCTGCGCATCGGGCAGTTTTGACGTTGTAAAGTTGCCCGAACAGCGCAAGGGCAGGTTCAGCCGCCGCGCAAGCTGGCCAATGACCATGCTGCCGATCGCCGGTTCCGGCGTGCCAAAGGTGGGGCTGCCCGAGCGGAGCGACATCGACGACAGGAAGTTGCCAAAGATCACAGGCGCGCCGGGGCGTTCCAGCTGCGTCAGCGCGCAGCCCACCATGGTTTCGGCCAAGGATTGGGCGATGCCACCGGCATTCGTCACCGGCCCCATGGCCCCGCCAAGGATGAAGGGCACCACCACCGCCGCCTGATTGGCCCGCGCATAGGCGCGCAGCGATTTGGTCATGGTGCCATCCCAGACCAATGGTGAATTTACGTTCACATTGCCAAGGATGACACAATTCTGATCAACGAAATCAGCGCCGAACAGAATGCGGCACATCTCGATATTGTCTTCCGACCGTTCTTCGGCGGTAACAGACCCCATAAAGGGCCGGTCGCTGAGTTCGATATGCGCCATCACCATGTCCAGATGGCGCTTGTTCACCGCCACATCCGTCGGCTCGCAGATCGTGCCGCCGGAATGGTGAAAGTTGGGGCTGGATTGCGCCAGCTTGATGAAGTTCCGGAAATCCTCCAGCGTGCCAAAGCGGCGGCCCCGGTCGAGATCCATCACGAAGGGGCTGCCATAGGCGGGCGAGAACACGACGTTCCGGCCACCGATCTGCACCGAATTTGCCGGGTTGCGGGCATGCTGGGTAAACTCGGGCGGCGCTGTTTTCAGCACTTCGCGCAAAAGGCCGGGCGGGAACTTCACCAACAGCCCCTGCACATCGGCACCTGCACGGCGCCACAACTCCAAGGCCACCGGGTCATCGCGGAACTCGATCCCGGTTTCGGCCAGAATACGGTCTGCCGCGGCTTCGATCCGCAGCAGGTTTTCTTCGGACAGAATGTCATAGGTCGGGATGTTGCGAATGATATAGGGGTGCCCCGGCTTGGTGCCCTTTTGGGCCCGTTCGGCCTGCCGTGCCTGACGACCCGATCTTGCGCGTTGTTCGTTCATCGCCACCCCCCTATGCCTGCCCCCAATGACAACGCCCGATGCGGGGCCAAGTCCGCATCGGGCGCGACGGTTAAAGGTCTGTTCGCGCCCTTGGGTGCGCGGATACACGAAAAGGCGTCAGGTCACGACATCGGGTTCGGTGCGGCCGGTAAAGGCGGTGATCTGCGCCAGATCATGCGCGGCACGGATCACGGGGGCCAAAGCCTCTTGCGCGTCAAGGCCAAGGCCGTCCGGCCCCGCCGCATAGCGCTCCAGATAGAGCCGCAACGTGGCCCCTTCGGTGCCCGTGCCGGACAGGCGCAGCACGATCCGGCTGCCATCGCCAAACAGGATGCGCACGCCCTGCTTTTGGCTTACCGAACCATCGACGGGATCGGTATAGGCAAAATCATCGGCAGCGGCGATCGTCATCCCTTCGACCACCTTGCCCGGCAGGCTGGCAAGACTGCCCCGCAAGGCGGTGATCATGGCATCAGCCTTGTCAGTCGCAATCGCCTCGAAATCATGGCGGCTGTAGTAGTTGCGCCCATACTTGGCCCAGTGTTCGGTCAAAATCTCGGCCACCGACTGCTTGCGCACGGCCAGTACGTTCAGCCAAAGCAGAATGGCCCAAAGACCATCCTTTTCGCGCACATGGTCAGACCCGGTGCCAAAGGATTCCTCACCGCACAGCGTGGCCTTTCCTGCATCCAGCAGGTTGCCAAAGAACTTCCACCCCGTCGGCGTTTCAAACTTGCCGATCCCCAAGGCATCGGCCACACGGTCTGCGGCGGCAGAGGTGGGCATCGACCGCGCCACACCTGCCAGACCCTTGGCATAGCCGGGGGCAAGCTGTGCGTTCGCCGCCAATACGGCCAGCGAGTCCGAGGGCGAGACATAGATCCCGCGCCCTACCACCATGTTGCGGTCGCCATCCCCGTCAGAGGCCGCGCCGAAATCGGGCGCATTGGCACCGAACATCTCATCCATCAGCGCCTTGGCCCATGTCGGGTTCGGGTCGGGGTGCATGCCGCCGAAATCGGGCAAGGGCGTGGCGTTGACGCAGGTGCCCTTGGCCGCACCAAGACGGTTTTCCAGAATTTCCACAGCATAGGGGCCAGTGACCGCGCACATGCTGTCCATCCGCATGCGGAACCCACCCGCGAACATCGCGCGGATTGCCGGGAAATCGAACAGGGTTTCCATCAGAGCGGCGTAATCTGTCACCGGATCAACCACATCCACGATCATCGGGCCAAGCTGATGGCGCCCGATGGCCGAGAGGTCCACGTCCTGCGCCTCCATCATCTTGTACTCGGTGATTTCGGTGGTGCGTTTGAACATGGCCTCGGTCACGCCTTCGGGGGCCGGGCCACCGTTGGGCATGTTGAACTTCACGCCAAAATCCTCATCAGGGCCGCCGGGGTTGTGGCTGGCCGACATGATGATGCCGCCATCGGTCTTGTTCAGCCGGATCAGGTGGCTGGCGGCTGGGGTGGACAGGATCGCCCCCTGCCCCACGATCATCCGCGCGGCCCCATTGGCTGCGGCCATCCGCAAGATCACCTGCGCCGCCCGGTCGTTGAAGTAACGCCCGTCACCGCCCAAAACAAAGGTTTTTCCTGCGGCCCCCACCACATCAAAGATCGACTGGACGAAGTTCTCCAGATAATGCCGCGCCATGAAAACGGGTGTTTTCTTGCGCAGACCGCTGGTGCCGGGTTTCTGCCCCGCGATCGGGGCCGTGGTGACGGTGGTGATCATGCAGTTCCTCCCTTTGATCGCACCTCGGCTGAGACGGATCGAAACATCAAGACAGATTGCGCGGGCAGTTCTGCCGGGGCCGCGCCGCGCGCCAGAAGGGGCTGGGTCGTATCCAGAATACGCTCCCATATCGCGGTCGCCGGCAGCTTCAGCGGAACCGCCGCGCCGCAATTGAAATAGACAAGGACAGCGCCAGCATCAGCATCGCCCCCTTCGGCGGCCATGCGCAATTCAACCCCAACCGCACGGAACGCCGGATTGTGCCAGTCATGCGGGGCGGGCACGGTGCCATCAGGCTTCAGCCACCGCACATCAGGCGCACCATCCACACCGCGCGGGCGACCGTGCAAGAAGCGCCGTTGCCGCAGCACAGGATGAGCTTGGCGCAAGGCCACAAGCCGCGCCACAAAGGCCGCGAGGCCGTGGTCTGCCTTGGCCCAGTTCAGCCACGTCACCTCGTTGTCCTGCGCATAGGCATTGTTGTTGCCGCCCTGCGTGTGGCCGATCTCATCACCTGCAAGCAGCATTGGCACCCCTTGGCTGACCATCAGCGTGGCCAAGAGATTGCGCTTGCGCAGGTCGCGCGCGGCAAGGATCAAAGGGTCATCCGTCGGCCCTTCGGTCCCCAGATTGTCAGAGTGGTTGTCGGAATGGCCGTCGCGGTTATCCTCGCCATTGTCGAGGTTGCGCTTGACGGTATAGCTGACCAGATCTTCCAGCGTGAACCCGTCATGGGCGGTGACGAAATTCACCGATGATGTTGCGGCGCGGCCCGAATGGTCAAACCGTTCGGCACTGCCCAAAAGGCGGTTCGCAAGATCGGACGTGAGCCCAGCATCGCCGCGCCAGAACCGCCGCACGGTATCGCGATACTTGTCGTTCCATTCCTGCATCGGATGCGGGTAAGATCCCAACTGATATCCACCGGGGCCGATATCCCATGGCTCGGCGATCAGCTTGACCTTGTTCAGCACCGGGTCTTGGCGCAGCGCGTCAAAGAACCCGCCGTTGGGGTCAAACCCCTGCGACTCGCGCCCCAACACGGTGGCAAGGTCAAAGCGAAACCCGTCGACATGCCCGACCTCAACCCAATAGCGCAGCGAATCCATCACCATCCGCAACACCATCGGATGCGTCAGGTTCAGCGTGTTGCCGGTACCTGCGTCATTGGCATAGAACCGCCCGCCATCGGACAGACGATAATAGCTGGCATTATCAAGCCCGCGGAAGGAAAGGGTTGGCCCCCACTGATCGCCTTCGGCGGAATGGTTGTAGACCACATCCAGAATAACCTCGATGCCCGCCGCGTGCAGGCGGCGGACCATGCTTTGAAACTCCCACAACGCGCCTTGCGACATGTAGCGCGGCTCGGGCGCGAAGAAGGCAAGCGTGTTGTATCCCCAGTGGTTCTTCAGACCCTTGGCCACCAGAAAGCGGTCATCGACAAAGGCCTGCACGGGCATCAGCTCAACAGCCGTGACCCCGATCTTCAGCAGATGTTCAATCATCGGGTCACTGGCCAGCCCCAGATAAGTGCCGCGCAAGGGCCGGTCGACGCCCGGGTGCAACTGCGTCAGCGCCTTGACATGCGCCTCATAGATCACCGTTTCCGACAAGGGGCGCCGCGGCGGCAGATCGCCCCCCCAAGTGAACGAGGTATCGGTGACCACCGCCTTGGGCACCGCAAAGGCGCTGTCGCGGGTGTCATAGGACAAATCACCGCGCGGCGAGCCGATCTTGTACCCCATCACCGCATCAGACCATCTGAGCCGCCCTTCCAGCGCGCGGGCATAGGGGTCCAGCAAAAGCTTGTGCGGGTTGAACCGGTGCCCGCGTTCGGGCTGATAGGGCCCATGGGCGCGAAAGCCGTAGACCGTGCCGGGTGTCAGCCCGCCCAGATGCATGTGCCAGACATCGCCATCGCGTTCGCGAAACGGCAGGCGCGCCAGTTCCTTGCGGCCATCAGGCGAAAACAGGCACAGTTCAAGCATCTCGGCATTGGCCGAAAACACAGCGAAATTGACACCATCCCCGTCGAACGAGGCACCCATAGGCCAAGGCCGCCCCGGCCCGATCGCATGGCCGTGTAGCCGCTGTGGCAGCGGCGGCGGGCTGGTTTTCGCGCCGCCGGTTTTCACCGGACCAGCCCTGCAAACAGGTCAGCATAGGCCGCGGCCGAGGTTTCCCAGCCCACCGGGTGGCGCATGGCGTTCTTTTGCGTCTGCGCCCAGGCCTTTGCATCGGCGTGCAAGGCCAGCAGCTTCGACAGCGCCTGCCCAAAGGCCAAGGCATCGGTCGGGTAAAAGGTGATGCCGGTGGCAACGCCCGCCGCAAGTGTCGCGGGCGATGCGCTGATCACCGTATCGGCCAGCCCCCCGGTTGCCGCAACCACGGGCAACGTGCCATAGCGCAGCCCGTACATCTGGGTCAGGCCACAGGGTTCAAACCGGCTGGGCACCAGCACCGCATCGGCCCCTGAAAACAGGCGGTGCGACAGCCCCTCATCATAGCCGATCCGCACGGCCACGCGGCCCGGATGCCGCGCGGCAAGCGCGCGCATTGCGCCTTCCAGTGCTGGATCGCCTGACCCCAGCACGATCAGACCGCCCCCCGCCGCCACAAAGTCTGGGATGACCAGCGGCAACAGGTCAATGCCCTTTTGGTCGGTCAGGCGGCTGACCACAATCGCCAGCGGCCCCGGTACATCCACGCCAAATTCAGCCGAAAGGGCGGCACGCGCCTTGGCCTTTCCCGACAGGGTCTTGACTGAAAACGCGGGCTCTTCAGCCTCGGGCGACCAGACGGCGGTATCGACCCCGTTCAGAATACCCGACACCCGGTCGCGGCGCGCAGCAATCACCCCTTCCAGCCCCATGCCAAAGGCAGGGCGCATCAACTCCTCGGCATAGGTGGGTGAAACGGTGGTGATCCAGTCTGCCGTAACCAACCCCGCCTTCAGGCTCGACAGATTGCCGAAATACTCCAGCGCGCCGGGATGGAATTGTTCTCGCGGCAGGCGCAGGTCGGACAGCAACCCCACATTTGCCCAGCCTTGAAAGGCGATGTTGTGAATGGTCAGAACCGACTTGACGCCGCCCGCCCCATGATAGGCCAGATAGGCCGGAGCGAAACCGGCCTGCCAGTCATGCGCATGCAGCACATCGGGCTTCCAGCCGGAAACCCCTTCGCGGGCCATCCGCGCGCCCACCCAAGACAGGGCGGCAAACCGCTGCGGGTTATCCCACCAGTCGCCGCCCGGCCCGCTGTAGGGGCCGCCGTCGCGGTCATAGAGATGCGGCGCATCCAGAAGGTAAAGGTCAACCCCATCGATGCGGCCAAAGTACACCCGACCGTCACCGCCGAACAAAGCGCCTTCGTGCCAGACCTCCTCCATCGCTGCCAGATGGCCGCGCAGGGCGCGATAGGCCGGAATCAGCACGCGCGTTTCCCAACCCGCCCCGGCAAGGGCCGAAGGCAAGGCGCCGACCACATCGGCCAATCCGCCGGTCTTGATGAACGGCACACATTCCGAGGCCACCGAAAGAACCCGACCCCTGATCTGCATGCCCGTCCCCGTCTTGCTGTTGTTCAAAATCGCCGCGCGCCACTTGTGGCCGGAGATGGCCGGGCGGGCAATTGCCCACGCAAGCCATCTCCGTGGTCACTCAAGACATCGCGCGGGCGCGCGCATCAAGCATGTCTTGCGTGATCAGCACGATACCTGTTTCCGTCCGCCGGAACCACTTGGCATCTTCCACCGGGTCTTGCCCGACGACAAGGCCTTCGGGAATGATCACACCACTGTCGATCACGCAATTGCGCAACTCGACCTTGCGGTTCACGATCACGCGCGGCAGCGCCACCACATATTCAAGGCTGCTGAACGAATGGGTCCGGCAGCCGGTGAACAGCAGGCTATTGCGCACCTCGGACCCCGACACGATGCAATCGCCCGAAATCAGCGAGGACACAGCCATGCCGCGCCGGTCATCTTCGTCATGGATGAACTTGGCGGGTGGCACGATTTCGGAATAGGTCCAGATCGGCCAGGAGTTGTCGTAGATGTCCAGCTTTGGCACGAAATCGGTCAGGTCGATGTTGGCCTGCCAGAAGGCATCGATCGTTCCCACATCGCGCCAGTATGGCTCATCCTCCAGCCCGCTGGTGACGCAGCTGTCAGAGAACTTGTGCGCCATCGCCTTGCCGTTCTTCACGATCTCGGGGATCAGGTCGTTGCCGAAATCATGGCTGGAATTGTCGTCCTGCATATCGCGCAAAAGCAGATCGCGCAGGAAGGCCCAGTCAAAGACATAGATGCCCATCGAGGCAAGCGCATGGTCCGGATCGCCCGGAATGGCGGGCGGATCCTTGGGTTTTTCAAGGAATTGCGTGATCCGCATATCCTTGTCCACATGCATCACACCAAAGGCGGTCGCTTCCATGCGCGGCACGGTCAGGCAGCCGATGGTCACATCGGCGCCAGTATCGACATGCTGGCGCAGCATGATCTCGTAATCCATTTTGTAGATATGGTCACCCGCCAGAACCACGACATACTTGATGCCATAGCTGTCGATGATGTCGATGTTCTGCGCCACAGCATCGGCGGTGCCGCGATACCAGTTCGTCTCATCCATCCGCTGACTGGCGGGCAGGATGTCGAGGTATTCGTTCCGCTCGGCGCGGAAGAAGTTCCAGCCTCGCTGGCAATGCCGGATCAGGCTGTGCGCCTTGTATTGGGTGGCCACGGCCATTTTGCGGATGCCACTGTTCAGGGCATTTGACAGCGCGAAATCGATGATCCGCGTCTTGCCGCCGAAATAGACCGCCGGCTTTGCGCGCCTGTCGGTCAGTTCCTTCAACCGGCTGCCGCGCCCACCTGCCAGCACGAATGCCATAGCCTGGCTTGACAACCTCTGGTTTGCTCTTGCCTTCATGATCCCCTCCCTTAAGGCGGCTGCGCCGCCCGTCATCCCAAATTGGTCAGCCCTGTTTCAGATACACTGCCGAAAGCGGCGGCAGCGTGACAAGCGCCGAGTGTGGCCTGCCGTGCCACGGCACCTCCTCTGCCGTGACCCCCCCCAGATTTCCGCGGTTGTGGCCGCCGTAAACCTCAGCATCGGTGTTCAAAAGCTCGGACCAGTGCCCAAGCGCGGGCAGACCCACGCGATAGCGCCGTTCGACCGGGGTCATGTTCACAATCGCCACCACCATCGGGTCATCAACAGTGCCCTTGCGGACCCAAGCATAGACCGAGGCATCGGCATCGTTGGATTCGATCCACTCGAACCCCTCGGCGCGGCAATCGTTGCGGTAAAGCGCGGGCGTATCGCGATAGACGCGGTTCAGATCACTGACCAGCGCCTTGACCCCGGCATGGGCCGGCACCTCAAGCTGATGCCAGTCAAGGCTTTGGTTGTGGTTCCACTCCGCGCCTTGGGCAAACTCTTGCCCCATGAACAAAAGCTTTTTGCCCGGATGCGCCCACATGAACCCGTAATAGGCGCGCAAGTTTGCGAACTTTTGTTCACCATCCCCCGGCATCTTGCCCAGCATGCTGCCCTTGCCGTGCACAACCTCATCATGGCTGATCGGCAGGATATAGTTTTCCGACCACGCGTAATGCAGGCCAAAGGTCATCTGGTGGTGATGATGGCGGCGATAGATCGGGTCTTTCTGCATGTAGGATAGGGTGTCGTTCATCCACCCCATGTTCCACTTGAACCCAAAGCCAAGGCCCCCATGGTTCACCGGGCGCGACACACCGGGAAATGCCGTGCTTTCTTCGGCCACCGTCATCACACCGGGGCTTTCGCCATAGGCCACGATGTTCATGCGCTGCAGCATGGCGATGGCTTCGTAATTTTCGCGCCCGCCATCACGGTTGGGAATCCACTCGCCACTTTTGCGGCTGTAGTCGCGATAGAGCATGGAGGCGACAGCATCCACGCGCAGCCCATCGACGTGGTATTCCTCCAGCCAATACAATGCGTTGGACACGAGGAAGTTTTGCACCTCGGTCCGGCCGTAGTTGTAGATCAGGGTGTTCCAGTCCTGATGAAAGCCTTCGCGCGGGTCTTGATGTTCATAAAGTGCGGTGCCGTCAAAGTGGCCAAGGCCATGGGCATCGGTCGGAAAATGGCCCGGCACCCAATCCAGCAGGATACCCAGCCCCTTGCGGTGCGCAGCATCAACAAAAGCGCGGAATTCCTCGGGCGTGCCGTGGCGGATGGTCGGCGCAAACAGGCCAACCGGCTGATAGCCCCAGCTGCCGTCGAACGGAAACTCAGACACCGGCAGAAGTTCGATATGCGTGAACCCCATCTCGGCGGCATACGTCACCAGTTGGTCGGCCAGTTCATGATACGAAAGCATCCGGTCGCCGGGTGCCCGCCGCCAACTGCCAAGATGCACCTCGTAAACCGAAATCGGCGCATCCACGTTCTGCCGCTTGTGACGTGAGGCCATCCATGCCTCATCGTGGAACCTCCCGGCGATACGCCGCACCACCGACGCATTCGCTGGCGGATGTTCGGACCCAAAGCCCACAGGATCGGCCTTCAGCGGCAAAAGCATGCCACCGGGGCCACGAATTTCGTATTTGTAGGTGGCGCCCTCGCCCAATCCGGGCACGAAAATTTCCCACACGCCCGTGGCCCCGCGGCGGCGCATCGGGTGGCGGCGGCCATCCCAGATGTTGAAATCGCCCACCACCGAAACCCGCTCCGCATTCGGGGCCCAGACCGCAAAGCGCGTACCCTCGACTCCCTCATGTGTGATCAGATGCGCGCCAAGCACTTTCCACAGGCGTTGCAGCGTACCCTCGCCCAGCAGATATTCGTCCAACTCGCCCAACACCGGGCCAAAGGCAAAGGGATCATCAAACTCCCACGTCGTGCCATGCCCTTCGGCACGCAGGCGATAATCGGCCTTGCGCGGCAGCGCGCAGACAAACAGCCCCTGCCCCCAATGCTGGGCCTCATGTGGCTTGGCGGCCTTGCCCGTCAGCACCCACAGCTTTTCAGCGCCGGGAACAAAGGCCGTAACGACCCAACTGCCCCCGCGCTGGTGCAAGCCCAGCACCGAAAACGGATCACCATGCCGCCCTTCAACAATCGCCCAAGCTGCGCTGTCGTCGATCAAAGTGTCGGCCATGCTGCCTCCTCCCAAAGTCCAGCCGTCCGTCAATCAACGCTGTCCTACAGCGCAGATGTGACGGACCAAATCTCATCCATGTAGCTGCGGATCGTGCGATCCGACGAAAAGAAGCCTGACCGGGCCGTGTTCATCGCTGCCATCCGGATCCAGCGGTCACGGTCGGCAAAAGCCGCGTCAACCTCGTTCTGGGCCGCGTGATAGGCATCGAAATCCGCTGCCACGAGGAAATAGTCGTGGTGCCAGACACGGTGCACCAGATCATGGTAGCGATCTTTCTGATCCGGCGAAAAGCGACCTTCGGCAATCATCTGCAGCACGTCCTGCAGCGGCTTGCTGGCCTCGATCGCCTTGCGCGAATGGTCCGGGTCTTGGCGACGGATCATCACTTCCTCAGCGGTCAGCCCAAACAGGAAGAAGTTTTCGGCCCCAACCTCTTGCAGGATTTCCACATTGGCCCCGTCAAGCGTGCCGATGGTCGGCGCGCCGTTCATCATGAACTTCATGTTGCCGGTGCCCGACGCTTCCTTGCCCGCAGTCGAAATCTGTTCCGACAGGTCGGCGGCTGGAACCAGACGTTCGGCCATGCTGACGTTATAGTTGGCCGGATAGATGATCTTCAGCAGGTCGCCGGTTGCGGCATCATTGTTCACAACGGTTGCCACGTCATTGATCAGGCGGATGATTTCCTTGGCCACGGCATAGCCGGGGGCCGCTTTGCCGCCAAAAATCTTGACCCGCGGCACCCAGTTTGCATTCGGGTTTTCCCGGATTTTCTGCCAATGCGCGATGGTTTCCAGAATGTTCAGCAACTGACGCTTGTATTCATGAATGCGCTTGATCTGCACATCAAACAGCGCGTCGGGGCTCACCTTGACCCCTTGGGTCTGGGCGATCCAGTTCGACAACTGCACCTTGTTGGCGCGTTTGGCTGCGTCAAACTCCTTGCGGAAGGTCTTGGTTCCGATGGCCTTTTCCAAACCCTTCAGGCGATCAAGGTCATCTTCCCAACCATCGCCAATCGTCTTGGTGATCAGCTTGGACAGCGGGCGGTTGCACATTTTCAGCCAGCGGCGCGGGGTCACGCCATTGGTCTGGTTAATGATGCGGTCCGGGTGCAGGGCGTGCAATTCCGGGAACAGGTTCTTCTTGACCAGATCGGAATGCAGCGCCGAGACACCGTTCACCTTGTGCGACATCACAAAGGCCAACTCGCCCATCCGCACTTCGTGGTGCTTGACGATGCCCACATAATGCGGGCGAGAGTGGTATTCGTCTTTGTGCCAATGGTCGATCTGTTCGACGATCTGCATATGGCGCGGCAACACGTTGCCAAAGGTAAAGGTGGCCCACCGCTCCAACGCCTCGGGCAGCAGGGTATGGTTGGTATAGCCAAGGCAGGCGCGCGCAATCGGCAGCGCCTCTTCGAATGTCATGCCATGGTCATCCACCAGCAGACGGATCAGTTCCGGCCCGGCGATGGCCGGATGGGTGTCGTTCATCTGGATGGCGACAAAGTTCGGCAATTGGCGCAGATCTGTGTTCGACGCAAGGAAACGGCGCAAAATGTCTTGCAGCGCGGCCGAGGTCAGGAAGAATTCCTGCTTCAGGCGCAATTCCTTGCCCTGATAGGTGGTGTCATCAGGATACAGCACGCGCGACAATGTCCGCGCCAAGGCTTCAGGTTCCGCAGCGGCGGCATAGTCTCCACGGTTGAACCGCTCCAGATCAAACATCGTGGTGGGCTGTGCGGCCCACAGGCGCAGCGTATTGGCCCATTTCCCCTGCCAGCCGATCACGGGCGTGTCATGGGCACTGGCAATAACGGTCTCGCCCGGCACCCAGATGTCCTTGCCGCCCCGATGCTCGATCACCCCCTTGAACGGGATGGTATAGGCGGCCTCGGGACGGGCAAATTCCCAAGGATGGGTCTGCTTCAGCCAGTCTTCGGGGGTTTCCACCTGACGGCCCGCTTCGAACCGCTGACGGAACAGGCCATGTTCATACCGGATGCCATAGCCATAGGCCGGGCACCCCAGCGTTGCCATGCTTTCCATAAAGCAGGCGGCCAGACGACCCAGACCGCCGTTGCCAAGGGCGGCGTCGGGTTCATCCTCGACCATCAGGCGGAAGTCCTGCCCAAAGCTTGCCATCGCCTCTTCGGCCATGTCGCGCAGCCCCAGATTAACCGTCGCATCTTCCATGATACGGCCAATCAGAAACTCCATCGACAGGTAATAGACGCGCTTGTGCGCGGTCGCCCACGTCTTGCGGGTTGAGGCAAACCACGGCTCGACAATCCGGTCACGCAAGGCATAGGACAGCGCCATGCGCCAATCATACAGGCTGGCATGGTCAGCGTCCTTGCCCAGCGTAAAGGTCAGATGCCGCAGAATGTCTGACTTGAGAAGGTTTGGGGAAAGGCTAAGGTCGTTCAATTCGAAATCCACCATCAGGGCGGCCATGTATTGGCCGGATGCATTGCACCAAAGGCTACGTCCCGTCGCGCCGGGGTCAAGCATGCCCGTTGTTCCGACACCCCGCCGCCATCACGTTGGCACGATGCCCTTCCCACAAGTGTTACCGCAAACAACCTGCGAAAGCACGATAATAAATTACTTATATTTCAATGAATTATACGTTTCAAAGCGCTTTGGAACTTCAGCAGGGTCATTCTCGCTGTTCTTCGGCAACGTCTGATTTGAACCCGGCACAGTGCAGCGAAAACAGCCAGCCTGCAGCAATCTTGCGCGGTTCTGCGTGGCTCGGGTGAAAAAACTGTCACAGCGGCGACGCAAAAGAAAGGGATTCGGCGCATGTTTTCGCGCGGCATGATCCAGATCAACGCAGAACCTGCGGGTGCCGCTAGGTCTTGTTCCCATCGCCGTCAGAAGCTGTGGGGGGCCTTTCATGCGATTGACCACACGAACCAATCTTGCCATGAGGACCTTGATGGTCTGCGCCGCGAACCCGGACAGGATCGTGCGCAAGCAAGAGGTGGCCCATGCCTGCAACGCCAGTGAAAACCATCTGGCGCAGGTGATTCACCTTTTGGCGCAGAAAGGGTTTCTCAAGACCATCCGCGGCCGGTCCGGCGGGCTGATGCTGGGGCGCCCGACCGAAAAGATCCGCGTGGGCGAGGTGTTTCGGGCCTTTGAGGCGGTGTTGCCCTTTGCCGAATGCTTTGCTGGCGCCGAAAACCATTGTCCGCTGGCGTGTGCATGCCGCCTGAAATGCCTTCTGAGCGATGCTTTGGCCGCCTTTTATGCCAAGCTTGACAGTGTCACCCTTGCCGATCTGATGAAAGACAACACCCAGTTGCACGGGTTGCTGAAGGTTGCCTGAACTGCCTTAGTGATCTGCCGTCTTTTTGCCCGTCACCATCGCATAGGCGGGCAAGATGATGCGGGTCGCCACGGGAATCAGCACGATCCCCAAGGCCAGACCAATCACACCATCCATGGCCGCCTTGGCCAGCCATTCGACAAAGCCTGTCGCTTGCGGCACCAGATGCGCCACAGCAAGGGCCCAGTCGTGGATCAGATGGCCCAGCCACGGCCAACCCAGAACCTCCAGCCCATGCACAACGATCGACCCGCCCACCCACAGCATCGCCAGCGTGCCGACGGTGGACAGAACGGCCAAAAGCTTTGGCATGCCCGTCACCAGCCCGCGCCCAATGGCGCGCCCTGCCCCGGTGCGGCCCGTCTTGGCCAGATGCAGGCCGATGTCATCCATTTTAACGATCAGCGCCACCGCGCCGTAAACCACGACCGTGATCAAGATACCCACAACCGCCAGCGTAATCGCCTCCGTCCACAGGTTCGATTGCGGAATTTCGGCCAATGCAATGGTCATGATCTCGGCCGACAGAATGAAGTCGGTCTTGATGGCGCCCGCGACCTTTTCTTCCTCCAGATGGGCCGGATCGCCGGTTTCAAAATCCTTCTCGACCGTGTCGTCGCCATGCGGGAACAGTTTGTGGAAGACCTTTTCCGCGCCTTCAAAGCACAGATAGGCCCCACCGATCATCAAGAGCGGCGTGATCGCCTGCGGCAGGAACTGCTCCAGCAGCAAAAGACCTGGCAACAGCAAGATAAGCTTGTTCTTCAACGACCCCAGCGAGATGCGCCAGATGATCGGCAACTCGCGTTCAGCGGAAAAGCCTGTGACATATTTTGGCGTCACGGCTGCGTCGTCAATGACGACCCCTGCCGCCTTTGACCCGGCCTTGGCCGCCGCTGCCGCGATATCATCCACCGAAGACGCGGCGACCTTGGCAATCGCGGCCACGTCATCCAGCAAAGCCAGCAGTCCGCTCATGCAGTCATCCCCCGGTTTAATTCCTGCTTTGTAGCGTGGCATTGCGCCCAAGGCAAAGGCCGCCGTTAGCGCAACCACCCAAGGTTTGCGCTAACACCATGAAATAGCGCATATTTTATACTTTGCACATGCAGAAAGG
Source organism: Rhodobacter sp. (assembly GCA_027484145.1). Taxonomy (GTDB): domain Bacteria; phylum Pseudomonadota; class Alphaproteobacteria; order Rhodobacterales; family Rhodobacteraceae; genus Pseudotabrizicola. The sequence goes on along the minus strand of JAIXUH010000002.1, from coordinate 388,875 downwards.
GGCGCTAAGCCGGGGCCTGACCGCAGGAAACAGGGGCACAACCATGACCATCACCGTCGGCATCAACGGCTTTGGCCGGATCGGGCGCTGCACTTTGGCCCATATCGCAGAATCAAACCGCAACGATGTTCAGGTCGTGGCCATCAATGCCACCGGCCCGATTGAGACGAATGCCCATCTGTTGAAATATGACAGCGTGCACGGTCGCTTTCCCGGCACGGTCCGGGTGCGCGAAGGCCTGCTGGACCTTGGGCGCGGGCCAATCCGTGTGATGTCGACCTATACCCCGCAAGAGCTTGATTGGGACGGCGTCGATGTGGTGCTGGAATGCACGGGCCAATTCAACGACCGCGACAAGGCCGCCGTGCATCTGGGGCGCGGGGCCAAACGGGTGCTGATCTCGGCCCCGGCCAAACGGGCCGACAAGACGGTGGTTTACGGCGTCAATCACCGCAGTCTTGCGCCCGATCATCTGGTGGTGTCGAACGGGTCGTGCACGACCAACTGCCTTGCCCCCTTGGCCAAGGTGCTGAACGATGCCATCGGCATCGAATCCGGCATCATGACCACGATCCATTCCTACACCGGCGATCAGCCCACGCTGGACCGCCGCCATGCCGATCTTTACCGCGCCCGCGCCGCGGCGATGGCCATGATTCCCACCTCGACCGGTGCGGCAAAAGCCTTGGGCGAGGTGCTGCCGGAACTTGCCGGAAAGCTGGACGGCACCGCCATCCGCGTGCCAACCCCCAATGTCTCGGCCGTGGATCTGACCTTCATCGCGCAGAAATCCGTCACCGTGGCCGATGTGAACGACATCGTGCGTGAGGCCGCTGCAGGCTACATGGGCATGGTCATGGCCTATGATCCGGAACCCAAGGTCTCAATCGACTTCAACCACACGCCACATTCGTCTATCTTCGCCCCCGACCAGACCAAGGTTGTGGGCCGTTCGGTCCGCGTTCTGGCATGGTATGACAATGAATGGGGCTTCTCTTGCCGCATGGCCGACGTGGCAGGCGTGATGGGGCGGCTTCTCAACTAAGGGCACCCGCCCCATGAGGACCGTGTGACAGACCGCATCGCCTTGGCCCTTGGCCTGATCATCCTTGCTGCCATCGCGGCAGATCTGCTGGCAAACGGGGGGCAGGCGATGTTATTCCTGCTCCGAAAATTCGCTGATATGGTGGAATGGATGGCATTCTGGCGCTGATCGCGTCAAACTGCCGTTGCGTTCCAGCGTTATCTGGCGATGTTAGCGCTAAACCAACAGTCGAGTCGCTTGGAATAGGAGATTGCCATGACAGTCAAAGTTGCGATCAACGGATTTGGCCGCATTGGGCGGAACGTGCTGCGTGCCATTATCGAGTCGGGTCGCACCGACATCGAGGTGATTGCCATCAACGATCTGGGTCCGGTGGAAACCAACGCCCACCTTCTGCGCTTTGACAGCGTGCATGGCCGTTTTCCAGGCACCGTGACCACGGGGGATGACTGGATCGATGCGGGCCGCGGCCGGATGCGCGTGACCGCCATGAAGAACCCCGCCGACCTGCCATGGTCGGATGTGGATATCGTGATGGAATGCACGGGCATCTTCACCAGCAAGGAAAAGTGCCAGGCGCATCTGGAAAATGGCGCCAAGCGCGTGCTGATCTCGGCGCCGGGCGAAAACGCAGACAAGACGATTGTCTATGGTGTGAACCATGACACGCTGACCAGCGCCGATCTGATCGTGTCCAACGCATCGTGCACCACCAACTGCCTGTCGCCCTTTGCCAAGGTAGTGAACGATGTCATCGGTATTGAAAAAGGCATGATGACCACGATCCACAGCTACACGGGCGACCAGCCCACGCTGGATACCATGCACAAGGATCTGTATCGCGGCCGTGCCGCCGCCCTGTCGATGATCCCGACCAGCACGGGTGCGGCCAAGGCCGTGGGTCTGGTGCTGCCGGAACTGAAGGGCAAACTCGATGGTTTCGCCATCCGCGTGCCCACGCCGAACGTCTCGGTCGTGGACCTCAAGTTCATCGCCAAACGTGCCACGACCGTGGAAGAGGTCAACGCCGCCATCAAGGCTGCCGCCACCGAAGGCCCGCTGAAAGGCATCCTTGGCTATACCGAGTTCAAGAACGTCTCGGCCGACTTCAACCATGATCCGCATTCGTCGGTGTTCCACATGGACCAGACCAAGGTGATGGACGGCACCTTTGTGTCGGTCCTGTCGTGGTATGACAATGAATGGGGTTTCTCGAACCGCATGGCCGATACCGCCGTGGCCATGGGCAAGCTGATCTGACCTGACGGCCTGACCGCCCGCACAAACGCCCGCGGCCACCACGGCCGCGGGTTTTTTCATTCGTCGGCAGCCCAGTTCGGGCGCCAGCTTATTGTTTCGCAAAAGTCATCAATCGTGACTGCGCGTTCCTTTTCATCGCCGTCACATTGGCTATCGTTATCTCATGGATCTGGTTGTTCTTCTCGGCATTATTTCATTGCTTTTCGTTGCCATCGCGCTGTCCGAGCCGTTGGCCGAACGCTTGGGCTTGCCCGGCACGGTGATTCACGCCGCCATTGGCATCGGGCTTGGCGCGGCGGCCTCGTGGTTCTGGACAACGGATGTCACCGATGCGCTGAACCCGATGGCCCTTGCCATCCTGACGCTGCCGATCTCATCCGATCTGTTCTTGTATGTCTTTCTGCCCATTCTGGTGTTTCAGATTGCGCTGATGCTGAACTTGCGGCGCCTGCTGGATGATTGGGTTCCCATTCTTGTGCTGGCGGTGATCGCTGTCATTGTGGCCACCTTCCTGATCGGCATGGCGCTGAAACCTTTTACCTCGCTGCCGCTGATCGCCTGCCTGCTGATCGGGGCCATCGTGTCCACGACAGACCCATCTGCGGTGGTCAGCATCTTTCGCGCAACACCCGCGCCGCAACGGCTGGCCCGCATCGTCGAAGGGGAAAGCCTGCTGAACGACGCGGCCGCCATTGCCCTTTCGGCGGTGTTCGTGACCGCCGTTGCCGCACGTGAAACCGAACCCGACATTGCCGCCGCCCTGTTGCGTCTGCCATGGCTGATCGGGGCTGGCGCGGTGATTGGCGGGGTCATGGGGCGGCTGGGGGTCATGCTGATGGGCCTTTTGAACCCTTGGCCCTTGGCGCAGGTGTCGGTGTCATTTGCGGTGCCGTTCTCGGCCTTTCTGGTGGCAGACCACCTTGCGGGCGCCTCTGGTGTGGTGGCGGTGGTGGCAGCGGGGATGACGGTCAACTTCGCGGCGCCGGGGCGGGTGTCGCCACCAGCGCTGGAACAATTGCGCAGCGCATGGTCGTTGCTGGCCTATTGGGCGGGCGGCTTGATCTTCCTTTTGGGTGCACTTTTGGTGCCTCGCATCCTTGCCGATATTCGCCTGTCTGACATCGGGCTGATCGCCATCACCGTCTTTGCCGCATTTGTGGCGCGGGCGATCATCCTCTATGGATTGATGCCACTTCTGACTGCATTGCGCCTGTCACCGCGGGTGGAACGGCCCTATCGCATCGCGATTCTGTGGGGCGGTCTGCGCGGCGCGGTCACACTGGCCCTGGCCCTTGGCGTGACCGAAAGCCCCGCCATCTTTGTCGAAACCAAGCGTCAGGTTGGCATCATTGCCACCGGCTTCATGCTGTTCACGCTGATCGTGCAGGGCACGACCTTGCGCATGGTCATCGGCTGGCTGGGGCTTGACCGGCTGTCAGCGCTGGACCGTGCGCTTTCCGATCAGGTGGTGGCCGTCGCCTTGCAAGAGGTGCGCGAAACGGTTTCCGAAACCACGCGCCAGCTTGACCTGACCCCGGCCATCACCCGCGAAGAGGCTGTGCGCTTTGGCGACCGGCTGAATGATGCCGTCGATCGCGCGGATGAGGCGCAAAACATCCTCGACAAAGACCGTGTCACCCTTGGCCTTGTCGCCCTTGCCGGGCATGAGCGTGACCTGATCCTGCAGGCCTTTCGCAACGATCTGGTCACCGACCGGCTGGCCGACCGCCTGCTGGCCGATGCCGACCGCCTGATCGAAACCACACGGCTGGAAGGGCGCGCAGGTTATCGCGCACAGGCCCGCCGCGCGCTTGCGCCGGGGCGCATGTTGCGCGCCGCCGAATGGCTGCACAACCGCGCCGGCATCAAGCGCCCGCTGGAGCAGCTTATGGCGGATCGGTTCGAGTTTCTGGTGGGCCATCGTCAGATGCTGAAGGCCCTTGCCGGGTTTGTCGAGGCGCGGATCGTGCGCATCCACGGCCGCCGGGTTGCGGGCCTGCTGCATGACCTGATCAAACGCCGCGTCGAAGACACCGGGCGCGAGTTGGAGGGTCTGCGCACCCAGTTTCCCGGCTATGCCGAGGAGTTGGAACGCCGCCTGATCCGCCGCCTGATCTTTCAGCAAGAGGAACGCGAATACGATCAACTGACGCAAGATGGCCTGATCGGGCCGGAACTGCGCCTGTCGCTGCAGGCCCGCAATGCCGACCAGCGCGCCGCACTGTCGCGCCGTCCGCGCCTTGATCTGCGGTTGCAGCGCGTGGATATCGTGCGGGGCTTTCCTCTGTTTTCGGGGCTGGACGAGGATTCGCTTTCAAAACTCGCCGCACGGATGACCACCGTCTATGCCAAGCCGGGCGATGTGTTGATGGGCAAGGATGATAAGCCGAGCCGTGTGTGGTTCGTGGCCACTGGCGCTGTCGAGGCGGAACAGGCGGGCAACCGCTATCTCTTGGGCCGGGGCGATATGTTCGGGCACCTGTCGCTGCTTCTCAAACGTCCGCGCCGCGCCAAGGTGACGGCAATCAGCCACACCACCCTGCTGTCGCTGGAGGAAGCCCGCTTTATTGATCTGCTGCGGCGGTCTCCGGAACTTTGCGCCGCAGTGCAGGCCAGTGCCCATAAGCGCGGCGTGGCGCTGGACAATGACCAGTTGCCCTTGGGCGCCCCGTCCGAGGATCCTTGGCTGAACCGCTTTCGTGCAGGGTTGCGCCGAACGCAGTAGCCATGCGCCAGGCGCATGGCGGCATCCCTGCCCGCCGGGTTGTTAGCGCAATCATTTCCCCCACATACTGAACAGGCAGCAAGGACATCCGGTCCGCTGCCCTGATGAAAAGGAGAGACATGATGTTCTCTGTGATTGGACTGATCCGCGACGCTGCTGCAACCTATGCACGCTATCGCAAAACCCGCGATGAAATCGCGAACCTGCCGCTTGATGTGGCGCTTGACCTGAACATCTATCCGGCGGATGCCGAAAAGATTGCCAGGTTGGCGGTCTATGGGCGCGCAGCCTGATGGAATAGGAACGGCCTGCCTGTTCTGGGGATCAGGCGATGGCCACGGGCACAGGGTCAGCCGGCGACCCGGCCCGACGATTGTGTGAAAGAGGGGCATCTGCCCCTCTTTTTCGTATCAGGGCTTGATCGGATAGCGGTCGCGCAGCGCCTGATTGACGGCAGGTGTCACGAACTTTGAAACGTCGCCGCCCAGACGGGCAATTTCCTTCACCAGTTTCGACGCAATCGCCTGTCGACGGGCGTCGGCCATCATGAACACCGTCTCGATGCTGGCATCCAAGGCGCGGTTCATGCCAACCATCTGAAATTCATACTCGAAATCAGCAACCGCCCGCAGACCGCGCACGATGACCGTGGCCCCCACATCGCGGGCGCAATCAATCAGCAGGTTTTCAAACGGGTGCACGACAACCTCGCCCCCCGTCTTGGCTATGATCGCAGCACATTCGGCCTCAACCATCTTTACCCGCTCTTCCAAGCTGAAGAGCGGCCCCTTGTCGCGGTTGATCGCCACCCCGATCACCAGCCTGTCCACCAAGGCCATGGCGCGCTGGATGATATCTACATGCCCCAAAGTGACCGGGTCAAAGGTTCCGGGATAAAGGCCGATCCGCATGCAGGTCCCCCAAGGTCAGGGCAATGCCGTTCCGCGCGGCCGCCGTATCGGCACGCAACAATATTGCGCGCGGCGATGCAAGAGCCAAACCACACAGCCACCGCGAAACGGCACCAAGGTCGTCTGCAGACCGAAGGCTCAAAAGCCTTTGATCATGCCTTCCAGCGCGTCTTTTTCCATCGCCAGCTGCGACAGCCGCGATTTGACCACGTCACCGATGGAAATCAGGCCGACCATCTCAGCCCCATCGACAACCGGCATGTGCCGGAACCGCCCTGCCGTCATCCGCTCCAGCACCGAGTCGGCGCTGTCGCCACGGTCACAGCACTGCACCTCTTTGGTCATGATCGCCTCAACCGGGGCAATCAGGCACACGTTGCCGTTGCGCGCCACTTCGGCAACGATATCCCGTTCGGACACGATGCCCAGAATGGTCTTGCCATCAACCGAAACGATCACCGTCCCGATTTTGCGGGTTGCAAGGATTTCGGCCACGTGGCTGACATCGGTGCCCGGCGGCACGGTGACCACGCCATCATCGGCTTTTGACTTCAAGATCTGCTGAACAATCATTCTGAGCCTCCCGTTCAAAATATTTACAAAGCGTCCTCCTGCCCCAGACGTCTGTCAAGCGTTCTGAACAAAAGGCGGCCCCATGGTCAGCGATTCCAGACGCTGCACCTCGCGCCGCAAGCCTTGCGCCAGCAGGTCGGCAAAGCGATTCAGCCGTTCCACCCGCCCGTCGCCTTCGTGCCGGATCAGCCAGAAGGCCCGCGTCAGGCTGACCTCGGCCATCAGAACGCGCTGCACACCGGGGGCAAAGGGCAGCGCGAAATCATGCACCACCCCGACCCCTGCCCCGGCACGCAGCCAGTTCAGTTGCACCGAAACCGAGTTCGACGCCATCGGCACCGACGTCACGCCCACCTGCGCGAGATAATCCAGTTCCTTGTCAAAGATCATGTCGGGGATATAACCGACAATCCGGTGCAGACGCAGATCGCCAAGGCTGGTCAACGGGGGGGCCTGCCGCAGATAGGTTTCGTGCGCCGCGAGATGCAGGCGGTAATCGGTCAGCTTTTGCACTGTCAGGCGACCCGCCTCGGGACGGCTGACGGCGATGGCCATGTCCGCCTCGCGCTTGGACAGGTTGAACACGCGCGGCAGGGCCACGATCTGCACCTCCAGCCCCGGATTTGCGTCGCAGATCGCAGCCAGCACCTGCGGCAACAGGTAATTGGCGCAGCCGTCCGGCGCACCGATGCGAATCTGCCCCGACAGGCCTTCGGGTCCAGTCAGGGCCTCGCGCGCGCCCTCCATCGCGGCCTCGGCCCGTTCGGCATGCGGGATCAGCCGCGCGCCCTCCTCCGTCAGGGCATAGCCTTGCGGGCTTTTGGCGAACAGCCGCGCGCCGGTTACCTCCTCCAGCCGCTGAATCCGTCGCCCCACGGTCGCCGGGTCCAACGCCAATCGGCGGCCCGCGCCTGACAGGCTGTCCGCCCGCGCCACCGCCAGAAAGATCCGCAGATCATCCCAGTCCATCTGACACCTTTGCAAAAACGCAAAACGCTTTTGAAATGATGCCCCTGTATCTGGCGTTTGTGCAAGGCTATTGTGCGCCAACAGCAAGGGAGGCTTTCGATGAAAGAGATCGGTCACTGGATCAACGGCAAGCATGTCGCAGGCACATCGGGCCGCTTTGCCGATGTGTTCAACCCCGCCACAGGCGAGGTTCAGGCCCGCGTGGCCTTGGCCACCAAGGCAGAGCTTGACGCCGCCACTGCGGATGCCGCCGCCGCACAGGTGAAATGGGGCGCCACCAACCCGCAGCGCCGCGCGCGGGTGATGATGGAATTCGTGCGCCTTCTGAACCGCGACATGCAGAAACTGGCCGAGGTGTTGTCCAGCGAGCATGGCAAGACCGTGCCCGACGCCAAGGGCGACATTCAGCGCGGGCTTGAGGTGATCGAATTCTGCATCGGGGCGCCACAAATGCTCAAAGGCGAATTCACCGATAGCGCCGGCCCCGGCATTGACATGTATTCTATGCGCCAACCCATTGGTGTTGCGGCTGGAATCACGCCGTTCAACTTTCCGGCCATGATCCCCCTGTGGAAGATGGGCCCCGCCCTTGCCTGCGGCAACGCCTTCATCCTGAAGCCATCCGAGCGCGACCCTTCGGTGCCGCTGATGCTGGCCGAGTTGTTCCAGGAGGCTGGCCTGCCCGATGGCGTGCTGCAGGTCATCAATGGTGACAAGGAATCGGTCGATGCGATTCTGGATAACCCGATCATCTCTGGCATCGGCTTTGTCGGCTCGACCCCCATTGCCGAATACATCTATGGGCGCGGCTGTTCGAACGGCAAGCGTGTGCAATGCTTTGGCGGCGCCAAGAACCACATGATCATCATGCCAGACGCCGATCTGGACCAGGCTGCCGATGCGCTGGTGGGCGCAGGCTATGGGGCGGCGGGTGAACGCTGCATGGCGATTTCTGTTGCCGTTCCGGTGGGTGACGCCACCGCCGATGCGCTGATCGCCAAGCTGATCCCGCGGATCGAAAAGCTGAAGGTCGGCCCCTATACCGCTGGAAACGATGTGGATTATGGCCCGGTCGTCACGGCTGCGGCAAAGGCCAATATCCTGAAACTGGTGGAATCGGGCGTGGCCCAAGGCGCGAAACTGGTGGTCGATGGCCGTGGCTTCAAGCTGCAGGGCTATGAAGACGGCTTTTTTGTCGGCCCGCATCTGTTTGACCACGTCACCACGGACATGGACATTTACCGCAAGGAAATCTTCGGCCCCGTTCTGTCGACCGTCCGCGCCAAAAGCTACGAAGAGGCCTTGGGCTATGCCATGGACCATGAATATGGCAACGGCACTGCGATTTTTACCCGCGATGGCGACACGGCGCGCGACTTTGCGAACCGTGTGAACGTGGGCATGATCGGGATCAACGTGCCGATCCCGGTGCCGCTGGCCTATCACACCTTCGGCGGTTGGAAGAAATCGGCCTTTGGGGACCTGAACCAGCACGGCCCCGATGCCTTCCGCTTTTACACGCGCACCAAGACCATCACAGCGCGGTGGCCATCGGGCATCAAGGAAGGCGCAAGCCTGAACTTCAAGCCGATGGACTAAGCAAGGCATCATCGCAAAATCATGCAACCGCCCCCATCGGGGCGGTTGTCTTGTTTCCGGCGTCATCACGCCTTAGGCTTGCATTCAAATGGCGGGGGGCAGCATGAACTGGTCAGATGCGATTGCTTACCTTTCCCCTACGGCGCGGGTCAGCCTGTCGGCCCTTCACAGCCGCTTGATTGCCAAAGGCACGGTAATGTTTCGTGCGGGCGACGCGGCAAATGGCTTTGTCATCGTCGTTTCCGGCCGGATTGACGTGTTCCTGACCGGCCCCACGGGGCGCGAGATCCTGCTTTACAGCGTCGAACCCGGTCAGTCCTGTGTGCAGACGACCCTCGGCCTGATGGGCGATGAACCCTATGGCGGCGAAGGCATTACAGCGACGGATGCACAGGTGGTCCTGATCCCTAAGCCTTTGTTCTTGCACCTGATGGATCAGGATGCCGCCTTTCGCCGCTTTGTTCTGCAGGCCTTTGCCCGCCGCATGCATGACATGACCCGCCTGCTGGAGCGGGTGGCGTTCGGCAAGATCGACAGCCGACTTGCAGCAGCATTGCTGGACCTGAACAAGGAAGGTCGCGTGGTCGCCACACAAGCGGATCTGGCGGTGCGGATTGGGTCGGCGCGCGAGGTGGTCACGCGCCAACTCGATGCCTTTGCGCGCCAAGGCTGGGTGCGCACCGAACGTGGCGAGGTTGACCTGTGCGATGTCGAGGCCCTGCGACATCTGGCCTCGGCTTTGGTCTAGCCTTGTGTGATGTGGTCACAGACCAAGGTGAAAGACCTTGGTAACCTCTCCTCATGAAGCACCCGAGACTTCGGGTGCAAACCCTTGAAAGGAAACGCCATGTTCAAAACAAATGTTGGCGGCATCGACCGCATTCTGCGCATCGCCGTGGGTCTTGCGCTGTTGGCATGGTTCTTCTTGGATCAGGGCGCGGGCTTTTGGCACTGGGCCAAACTGATCGGCGTCGTGCCGCTGGCCACGGGCTTGATGTCAACCTGCCCGCTCTATTCGATCCTGGGTATGTCGACCTGTCCCATGAAACAGGCCTGACCCTTGGCCGGGGGCCGTTAGCGGCTTCCCGGCCACGGCACGCCTATTCGGCTGCCACACGCTTTGGCTTCAGCATGTCTTTCAGATAACGCCCGGTGTGGCTGCCCTCTACCTTGGCAATCGCTTCGGGCGTGCCTTGCGCCACGATTTCTCCACCGGCATCGCCGCCTTCCGGGCCAATGTCGATGATCCAGTCGGCCGTCTTGATCACGTCAAGGTTATGCTCAATCACCACGACCGTATTGCCCTGCTCGACCAATTCATGCAGCACCTCCAACAGCTTGCGGACATCTTCAAAGTGCAGGCCGGTGGTCGGTTCATCCAGAATATACAGTGTGCGCCCAGTCGCGCGGCGTGACAGTTCCTTGGACAGCTTGACCCTTTGCGCCTCGCCGCCCGAAAGAGTCGTGGCCTGCTGCCCCACCTTGATGTAGCCAAGCCCAACTTGGCACAGCGCATCCATCTTTTCGCGGATCGCTGGCACCGCCTGAAAGAACACCTGCGCTTCTTCACATGTCATATCAAGAACGTCGGATATGTTCTTGTTCTTGAACTTCACTTCCAGCGTCTCGCGGTTATAGCGATGCCCCTTGCAGGTTTCGCAGGTCACATAAACATCGGGCAGAAAGTTCATCTCAATCTTCAGAACACCGTCACCCTGACAGGCCTCACACCGCCCGCCCTTGACGTTAAAGCTGAACCGCCCCGACTGATAGCCGCGAGCCTTGGCCTCGGGCAGACCGGCGAACCAGTCGCGGATCGGGGTAAACGCCCCGGTATAGGTGGCGGGGTTTGACCGTGGCGTGCGGCCAATGGCGCGCTGGTCAATGTCGATCACCTTGTCCAGATGTTCGAACCCGCGGATCGTCTCGCACGGCGCAGGTGTTTCATGCGCGCCGTTCAGCTTTGTCGCCGCCGTTTTGAACAGGGTCTCGATGGTCAGCGTGGATTTGCCGCCCCCCGACACCCCCGTCACGCAGACAAACATGCCCAGTGGAAAATCGACGGTCAGGTTCTTGAGGTTGTTGCCGGTGGCGCCCTCGATCGTCAGCTTTTTGCCATTGCCCTTGCGCCGCGACTTCGGCACGGCAACCTCACGCGCGCCGGACAGGTACTGCCCGGTCAGGCTGGCCGGGTCGGCCGCGATCTGCGCGGGTGTGCCATGGGCGACAACCGTGCCGCCATGCACGCCCGCCCCCGGCCCCATGTCGAACACATAATCCGCCTCGCGGATCGCGTCTTCGTCATGCTCAACCACCAGCACCGAATTCCCAGTATCGCGCAGCCGTTTCAGCGTCGTCAAAAGACGGTCGTTGTCACGTTGGTGCAGGCCAATGCTGGGTTCGTCCAGCACATAAAGCACGCCCGTCAGCCCGGAACCGATCTGGCTGGCCAGACGGATGCGCTGCGATTCCCCACCCGAAAGCGTGCCGGCATTGCGGCTCATCGTCAGATAGTTCAGGCCGACATTCACAAGGAATCCAAGGCGTTCGCGAATTTCCTTCAGGATGGCGCGGGCAATCTCGTTCTTTTGCGTGCCCAGCGTCTGTGGCACCGACCCGATCCACTCATGCGCCTCGGCAATTGACATGCGCACCACCTGACCGATGTGCAGCCCGGCAATCTTGACGGCCAAAGCCTCGGGCTTCAGACGATAGCCTTGGCAACTGCCGCAGTTGCGGTTGTTCTGGAACCGCTCCATATCCTCGCGGCTCCAGGTGCTGTCAGTCTCTTTATAGCGCCGTTCCATGTTCGGGATGACACCTTCGAACACGCGCCGTACCTGATAGACGCGGCCACCCTCGTCATAGCGAAAGTCGATCTCAGCGCCGCCCGAGCCATAGAGGAACACCTGCTGCACCGCTTCGGGCAGGTCTTTCCATTTCTTTTTCTTGTCAAAATCATAGTGCTTGGCCAAAGCGTCGATGGTCTGGGTAAAGTACGGGCTTTTTGATTTGGCCCATGGCGCGATGGCCCCTTGCATCAGCGTCAGGCCTTGGTCCGGTACCACAAGGCGTTCGTCAAAAAACAACTCCATCCCAAGGCCATCGCAGACCGGGCAGGCCCCGAAGGGCGCGTTAAACGAAAACAGCCGCGGCTCGATCTCGGCAATCGTAAAGCCGGAGACGGGGCAGGCAAATTTCTCGGAATAGGTGATGCGCTCGGGTTCGCCCTCTGCCGGCGCCGTTTCAATCACGGCAATCCCCTCGGCAAGGTTCAGTGCGGTGCGGAAACTGTCGGCAAGCCGAGTCTCGATGCCTTCCTTCACCACGATCCGGTCAACGACCACATCAATGTTGTGGCGGAACTTCTTGTCCAGAACGGGGGGCTCTTCCAACTCGTAGAAGGTACCGTTGACCTTGATGCGCTGAAAGCCTTGCTTGCGCAGGTCCAGAAACTCTTTCTTGTATTCACCCTTGCGGTCCCGGACGATGGGCGCCAGCAGATAGGCGCGGGTGCCCTCTTCCATCGCCATCACGGCATCGACCATGTCCTGCACCTGCATGGCCGTGATCGGCAGGCCCGTGGCGGGGCTGAATGGTGTGCCGACGCGCGCGAACAACAGGCGCAGATAGTCATAGATCTCGGTCACCGTGCCAACGGTCGAACGCGGGTTCTTGCTGGTGGTCTTTTGTTCAATGGAAATGGCGGGTGACAGGCCGCTGATGTGGTCCACATCGGGCTTGCCCATCATGTCCAGAAACTGCCGCGCGTAGGCCGACAGGCTTTCGACATAGCGCCGCTGACCTTCGGCATAGATCGTATCAAAGGCGAGGCTCGACTTGCCCGACCCGGACAACCCTGTGATGACCACGAACTGATCGCGCGGAATATCGACGTCCACGCCCTTCAGGTTGTGTTCCCGCGCGCCACGCACTTCGATGAACTTCTGCTCGGCCATGTCACACCTCAAAACCCAATGTCACAGATAGAGGGAAACGCCCGAGTCTCCAATGAAGAAGTGAGAACATAAAGTAAACAAACGCAGCAAAATGCGCATCGCGGCCAAGGATCGGGCAGATTGTGGTGCGTCATCGGGGGAACACCCCTTTACACATTCAATTTATTCTATATATAAAGCACATCCCAATATGACTGGACACGCCATGCTGAACGACCTCCGCCCAAACCCCGCCTCGCACGCGCCATCGCTGCGCGACGTCATGACCGCCGTCAGCGAAGGCCGAATGGCCCTAATCGATGTGCGCGAAGAAACCGAACTGCGCGCCACAGGCAAGGCCAAGGGCGCGCATCATATTCCGCTCGCGCTTGTGTCACTTCGTGCCAATCCGGCGGCCCCCGACTGCCCATTGCCTGCCGGTTTGCCGATTGCCGTCTACTGCGCATCCGGGGGCCGGTCCGGCATGGCGGTGCGTGCGTTGCAGGCCTTGGGCTATGATCAGGTGCACAACGTTGGCGGCTTTGCCGACTGGCACGCCGCAGGCGGTCAGGTCGAGCGGGCCTGACGCCGTTGCGCCTGCATGGCGTGCAGGCCAATGCCAAGCACGGCAGCGGCCACCGCAACACCAGCCATGCCCCAAGGCCCTGCTGCCGCCAGAACTGCCGCCAGAACCGGAGTTCCGGTGGTGGTGCCAAGGTTGCCCAGTTGTGCAATGGCCCCCGCCGCCCGCGCCCGGTCATCGCCGGACGCGTTCAGTTCGGGGATCGACGCGAAACTTGCCCCCTGCACCAGCCCCAAGGCACTGGACAGCCAGAACCCGGCCAGCGTCATCAGCCAGCCATCTCCCCAGCCAATCGCCAGCAGCACAAAGGCCGGGGCCGACACCGCATAGCCCCATTGCACCAGATTGACCGCCCGCATCCGGCCCAACAGCCAGACGCCAAGGGTCAGCGACACGGCGATGGACATCAGCGGCATACCCGCTGCGGCAAGCGCGCGCTGCGCCACAGGAATTTCCGGCGGAAGCAGCGTCAAAACCGCAACATACAGAAATGTATAGCAGAAAAATCCCATAGCCGGGGCCGAGAGCCGTGGCGAGGCGTAGATTTCCACATGCTGCGCCCACAGCCCTCCCTTGCGCGCCACCCCGTCAGCCTTTGGATCAGGGGGCAGAATCAGCGCCAGCCCCACCCCGACCACAGCCATGAACCCGGCGTGCCCGACAAACACTCCGCTTTCGCCAAAGCGTACAATCACCCAAGGGGCCAACAGCGCCAACGCTGCATAGGTGACGCCAAAGAAGCTGGACCACAGGGTCATCGCCAAACCGCGATACCGTTCGCTGGCAAGGCCCGCGATCATGGTTGGCCCGACCACAACAATGGCCAGATGTGACACGCCTTCGACGACGCGGGTCAGAATCATCAGCGGATAGGGTAGCCACAATGCCTGAAAAAGCGACATCGCCGCCCCCATGACCAGCGCCGTCACGATGGCGAGTCGCGGCCCGATCCGGGCGATCACCAGCCCCGCAGTGGTGCCAAACACCAGCCCAACCACCCCGACGATAGAAACGATCAGCCCCATGGCGACGGCAGACTGGCCCGCATAATGCACGCCAAGCTGTTCGAACAACACGGAAATCTTGCCAAACTGCGCAGCCGCCCCAAGGCCCGCGAACCAAAGCAGAATGATGATGAGGGGCGAAGATGCGCGCAGGACCATGGCCGCGCGACGCTATTCTTTTGCCCCACCTGCCGCAAGCCGCGCGCGGCGTAAATGTTTTGCAATAATTTGATGACAGCGTATCGTCATCACATGAAGGTTTTATGGCTGTTTCTTGTCACTTTCAGCGCGCCTGCGCAGGCTGGCACCGACAAAGCCATGCTTGCCTGCACTCTTGCACAGAAGCTGGAGATGACCGTTGCGGCGGCAACCGGAATCCCGGCAGCACCATCGTGCCCCCCCATCGGCTTTGCCATTCCGGTCGAGGCAGGTCTGGCCCGGTCTCAGGCCGGGGCCTACCATCCCGGCAGCGGGCGCATCGACCTTGCTCCGGATCTGGATCTGAACAGCGTCGTCGGCCAAAGCTATCTGCTGCACGAACTGGTGCATGCCGCGCAGTATCGGGCAGGCAAGGATAAATCCGTGCCTTGCCCCGCCGCGCTCGAGGCAGAAGCCTATCATGTGCAGGCCGATTTCTTGCAGGCACACGGCCTGATGCGCGACGCGGTGATGATGCGCATGCTGGCAAACCAGCTTGGCACCTGCGGCGCGGGCGATCTGGATTACTAGAAGTGCAGCGCGCGGCCGTATGCGTCCAGCACGGCCTCGTGCATCATTTCTGACAGCGTCGGGTGCGGGAAGACCGTGTTCATCAGATCTTCCTCGGTCGTCTCCAGCGCGCGCCCGATGACATAGCCCTGAATCAGCTCGGTCACTTCGGCCCCCACCATATGCGCGCCCAAAAGCTCGCCCGTCTTGGCATCGAAAATCGTCTTGATCAGACCTTCACTTTCGCCAAGCGCAATGGCCTTGCCGTTGCCGATAAAGGGGAAGCGGCCAACCTTGATGTCGAACCCCGCCTCTTTCGCCTTGGCTTCGGTCATCCCGACCGAGGCAATCTGCGGCTGGCAATAGGTGCAGCCGGCAATACTGCCCGGCTTGATCGGATGCGGGTGCTTGCCCGCGATCAACTCGGCCACCATCACGCCCTCGTGGCTGGCCTTGTGGGCAAGCCACGGGGCACCCGCAATGTCACCAATCGCATAAAGCCCCGGCACACCGGTGCGGCAGAATTCGTCCGTGACCACATGGGTGCGGTCGATCTTGACGCCCAAAGCCTCTAGCCCAAGGTTTTCGACGTTGCCCACGATGCCGACGGCGGAAATGACCGTGTCAAAATCCTGCGTCTCGACCTTGCCGCCCACTTCGATATGCGCGGTCACGCCCACGCCGGGCTTGCGATCCAGTTTCTTGACGGCCGCCTTTTCCAGAATCTTCATGCCCTGCTTCAGGAAGGATTTCTTGGCAAAGGCCGAAATCTCGGCATCCTCGACCGGAAGAATACGGTCCATGACTTCAACCACCGTCGTATCGGCGCCCAGCGTGTTGAAGAAGCTGGCAAATTCGATCCCGATGGCACCCGACCCGATCACCAGCAGCCGCTTTGGCATCCGCTTGGCCACCAAAGCGTGCTTGTAGGACCAGACCAGATCGCCATCCGCCTCCAGCCCCGGCAGTTCGCGGGCACGCGCGCCAGTGGCAAGGATGATATGGGGCGCGGTCAGCTCTTCCGTGCCCTTGTCGGTTTTGACGGAAACCGTACCTGCCTTGGGCAGCGTCGCGGCACCCATAAACACCGTGACCTTGTTCTTTTTCATCAGATGGCCAATGCCGCCCGACAGTTGTTTCGCAACGCCACGCGACCGCGAGACGACGGCCGGCAGGTCATAGCTGATGCCCGTCGCCCCCAGCCCGAACTCCTTGGCCCGGTGCATCAGGTGAAAGACTTCGGCGCTGCGCAGCATCGCCTTGGTCGGGATGCAGCCCCAGTTCAGGCAGATACCGCCCAGATGTTCACGTTCCACAATGGCCACCTTCAGGCCCAGTTGCGACGCGCGGATGGCGGCCACATAGCCCCCCGGTCCTGCACCGATCACGATCACGTCAAAGCCTTGGGCAGCCATCTTTCCCTCCCTCAGAAAAAGTAGTTTGGCATTAAACTATATTTCGAAATCAAGCAACGCAGGCTATGCCGGGGGCCTATGCATCAGATGCATGGCTTGGACGGTCGGCCTGCATCGCCCGCACAATCGCCCCGTAACCACCATCGGCCAGAAAGGCCGCCTCCTCGGGGGTGGTGTCGCGGCCAAGGGCGGCATTGCGGAACGGAAACCGGCCGAACCGCCCGATCACCGCCTGATGCGCGCGGGCATGCAGCGCCATCTCGGGGTCGCTGGACATCCGCTCCTCCATCAAAGCCACAGCGCGGGCCTGATCGACGGGGTCCTCGGAATGTTCGAACGGCATGTAGAAAAACTGCCGGTCCGGCTCGGGCGCCCCCAGATCCCAGCCTTCGGCAAGGGCACGTTCGGCGGCAGCGCGGGCGCGCGCATCGGTGGCAAAGGCCAAAGCCGTGCCCCGGTGGATGTTGCGGGCAAACTGGTCAGCAATGATGATATAGGCCAAGGCCCCCACCGTGCCATCAATCCAGTGCTCCAGATTCTCGTCCTGCAAGGCCTGCCAGACTTCGGCAAACCGCACAGCGCAGGCGTCATCCACCTCGGGCGTGCCGGAATACCAGCCATCCGGTCCGATTTCGTTCAACCAGAACTCCAGAACCTCCATCGGGTCAGACATCGGCACCTCCTGCCATTTTGTAGCAGGGTGACAGGCCACCCCCTGCGGCGCAACCCGTGGTTTGGCTTAGCGCCGCGAACCGCCCCCTTCGCCCAAGGCCGCCTCGACCGCCATGGCCGAAGCATTGGGCGACAGCGCCGTATAGCTGCCGGTCGCACTCGGCGTGACCCGACGGCGCAGCATCCGCCACAGGCCATAGCCGCCAAGCGCCACATACAGCACCCCGATGAACAGGAAGAACCCGTAAGAGCCGAACTGCTCCATCATCCAGCCCGTCACCAGCGGTCCGAAAATCGCGCCGAACCCGTTCAGAAAGATCAGCCCCGCACTTGCGGCGGCCATATCCTCGCGGCTGAGAAAGTCGTTGGTATAGGCGATCAGCAGCGCATAGACCGGGTTCGTGATCCCCCCCAGCAACAGCGCCACCACCAGCAACGCCACAAACGGCAGCGGCGCCAGCGTGGCCACCAGCATGACCGCGGCCGCCACAAACGACAGCCCGGTGATCAGCGTGCGGCGGTCCATCCGGTCGGAAAACCAGCCGATCGGGTACTGCAACACAAGGCCGCCCACATAAAGCGCGCCCACGAACATCGAAATCTGTTGCAGCGTCAGCCCGATCTGCGCGCCCCAGACCGACGCCATGCCGAACATCGCCGCAAACACCCCGCCGGTCAGCAGCATGCCCACACAGCCCAGAGGAGAGATGCGGAACAGCGCAGCAAAGGACAAGGGCCGCGTTGATTCGAATACCGGGCTTGGCGTGGCGGCCAGCAGCATCGGCATAAAGGCCAGAGACACCAGAACCGACGGCAGGATGAACAGCACAAAGCCCGACGGATCGGGCAGGTTCAACAGCACCTGACTGGAGATGATGCCCAGCATCTGCACGATCATATAGGCCGACAACGCCTGCCCGCGCGTCTCATTGGTGGCGACGTTGTTCAGCCAGCTTTCGGCGGTGATATAGATGCCGGAAAAGCAAAACCCGACCAAAACACGCAGAACCGACCACGTCACCCAATCGGGGAACACCGGATACACCACCAGAATGGCCGAGATCAGCGAGCCAAGGGCCGCAAACACCCGCACATGGCCCACGCGCCGCAGCATGTCGGGGGCCATGCGGCTGCCAAGCAAAAAACCGGCGAAATAAGACGACATGACGACCGACAACTGAAAGGTCGTGAACCCCGCCGTATTTCCCCGAATGCCAAGGATCGTACCCTGAATGCCGTTGCCCACCATCAACAGCATCACGCCCAGCAGCAGGGGCCATGTCGTGGTCAAGACTTTGATCATGGTTCACTCCTGCATGCCGCGCCAGCATAGGCTGCGCGGGCGGTCAGAGAAAGGCCGCAGACCGACCTTCTGACAGCGCGGGCCGAACTTGGGCTCGCATCCGCCTCTTAGGGAATCAACAGCGATGCGTCGCCATAGCTGAAAAATCGGTAGTCCGAGGCAATGGCATGGGCATAGACCCGATCCATCCGATCTTTGCCCATCAAGGCTGACACCAGCATCAACAGCGTGGACTTGGGCAGGTGAAAGTTGGTCATCAGCGCGTCGGTGACGTGAAAGCGAAAGCCGGGATAGATGAAAATGTCGGTCGGCCCCTGCCAAGGTGCCATCCGGCCCGATCGCGCCGCCGATTCGATCAGCCGCAACGCCGTGGTTCCAACGGGTATGACCCTGCCGCCTGCGTCTTTGGTGGCGTTGATCGCATCAGCCGCGGCCGGGGTCACCTGCCCCCATTCGGCATGCATCTTGTGGGTTGCCACATCCTCGACCTTGACCGGCAGAAAGGTGCCCGCACCCACATGCAGCGTCACTTCTGTAAAGGCGACGCCTTTGTCTCGCAGCGCCTCCAGCAAGGGCTGATCAAAATGCAGGCTGGCCGTTGGTGCCGCGACCGCCCCGGCGTGGCGGGCAAAGACGGTCTGATAATCCTGTTCATCCTGCGCATCCGGCGCACGTTTGGCCGCGATGTAGGGCGGTAGCGGCATCCCCCCCGCCTGCGCCAAGGCGGCATCAAAATCGTCCCCCTTCAGGTTGAACACCAGCTGCAGGTCTGAGTCAGTCTTATCGGCAACAACCGCGCTCAGGGCATCAGAAAACACGATCGCCTCGCCCGTGTTCACCTTGCGCAGGGGCTTGGCCATGGCGCGCCACCCTTCGGCGGCCGGCTCCATCAGCGTGACCTCAATCTTGGCCTGCGCATCGCCGCGCGTGCGGTGCCCCACCAGACGCGCCGGAATCACACGTGTATTGTTCAGCACCAAACGATCACCCGGCCGGAACACATCCACCAGATCGCGCACATGCAGATCGCGAATGCTGTCGCCTTCGGCCAGCAACAGCCGGGCCGATGTGCGCGGACGTGCAGGCCGCGTGGCAATCAGCCGCTCGGGCAGGTCAAAATCGAAATCAGACAGTTTCACAGCAACCTCAACCCCCGCCCTCATTCAGCACCGGCGGCGGTCGCCGGAAAATCTCGCGGAACATGCCCGGCGTCAGAATCGACAACGGGTTCACCTGCACCTGCGGATCATCCGACGTGCCGCCAAGCGCATAGTTAAAGCCGAACAGCCCTTCGCCCTTGCGCGTCAATGCCGCACCGATACCGTTCAGCAGATAGACCGGTGAGATGACGCCCTGCAAGTCCAGCCGTTTGGTCTTGACCCCATACAACCCCGCCATCGACACTCCCAAAGAGGCCCCGATGGCCGACCCGCGTGTGATTTCAACCGCATTCGGGGTCAGGATGAAATCGGCCGTCGCTTCGGAAAACGGAATGCCTTCGCCGTTCAGTTGTTCCAGCATCCCCACCACCGAAATGGCCGACAGCAGTTCTGCCAGCACATTGGCGTCGCGCACGCGCACCCGCGCAATCTGCACCGTGCCGTCATAGACCCCTTCTGCGGGGCGCGGCGTCAGGCGAAGGTCCATCTTGCCGCCGCGGGCCGAGGCAAAGACCCCCGCCGCCGCCAGCGTGCCCCCGGCGTCATCCGACAGAATCCGCACCGCTGTGCCATGGCGTGACGGCACCACCGTGCCGTTCACCACCGGTCCGCCATTCACACGCGCCCGAAACCCGCCGTTCAGGCCCCCGCGCGACGCAAATTCACCCTCAAAACCGGTCAGTGCGATTCCATCGGTCACGATCAGACGGTCCAGCGCCACCACGATCGGCCCGCCGTCGGCATCATCGCCACCGCCGCTGTTGCCCCGGTCAAGCCGACGCAGATCAACGCTGCCGCCTGTCACCCGCACCTCGGGCGCGCGGGCCTTGCCACGGCCGCGCAATTCCACCGGGGCATCCAGCCAGCCGTTCAGCGAAACCGAGTCAAACCGCGCCACGTCCAGACCGCCACCCTTTTGCAGGTCGATCCTGCCGGTGGCCTGCAGCCCCGGCGCATCCAGTGTCAGGCGCGAAATGACGGGTGGCGCGCCAAGGGTGGCCTCGACCTCCAGTTTGCCGCGCGTGGCCGCCCCCTTTTGCCAGCCGACCTGCGGCAGACGCAGCGAGAGCCCTGCAAGGTCAGAACGCAGCGTCAATGTGCCCGGCGCGTCCTTTTGCAGGGCGATGGTCACTTCGGCCCGGCCCTTTCCGCCAACCGCCCCTTGCGGCAAGCCGATGCCGAATTCGGCCACCGTTGCCGGGGACAATTCGACCGTGCCTTCGATCTGCGAGCGCCCCCGCGCCGCCGCGCCAAACCCTTGTGAAAAAGTCACGTCAAACGGCACAGCCCCGATGCGGCCCGGCCCTGCAATCGTCAAACCCTCCGGGCTTGCCAGCAGCGTCAGCTGATCCGCTGTCACCACACGGCCCGGCACCAGCACATCCGACGTCAGCCCCAAGAGTTGCCCGCGCACCTGATAGGTCACATCCTTCAGTTCCACCCGACGCACCAAGGGCAGCGACAAGGTCGTGTCCACCAGCGCGCGCCCGTCGCCCAATTCGGGCGTGCGGCCTGCCTTTGCCATGAATCCGAACGGCGGCAGGTCCAGAAGCGACAGCGCCGCCGTGATCGAGCTTTCGGTTTTCAGTCGGATCTCGGCCCGCGACGGCTTTGCCAGAATGTCGGGCACGCCAAAGACCGAACCACCCACTGCAATCTCGCCGCCCAAAGGGGCCACGACCGTGCCTTCGTCCAGCACAACCGTATAGGCCCGCCCTTCGATGCTGGATCGCCCGCGCCCGTTCTGGATGGGCGGCAAGGTCCGCAAGAAGGTAACCTCGGCCCCGTCAAACTCATAGCCCAGTGACAGGCGCGGCTCTTGCCCCGGAACCACCCTCAGCGCGGCCTTGACGTTCTTGAGCAGCCCCTTGGCCACATTCTGCCCGACCCATGCCCGCGTCTGCGCCACCGCCGATTTCGGCCAAAGCTGCAGCAACTGGTCATTGCCGATGGCGTCCAGCCCCACGTCCAGCGCCAGCTTCCAGCCCTCGGGCAGCACTTCGGCCCGGCCCTTCAGGCTGACGCGCCGCCCCTGTTCTTCGACCAGCGCCACCTGCCCGATATCAAGGCGGAACGGCCGCAGCGACAGCCGCGCATCGATCGCCCCGGCCGTAAACACCAGCGGGCGCTCGAACAGCCCCTCAGGGTCGATCAGCGCCTCGGTAATGTTCACCTGCCCCAGAAACGCATCCGGCAGCAGCGCACCCAAGGCCCCGGTCATGATCTGGCCCCGCGCATCCAGCGGATAGGAATGGCCCGACGCGCGCAAGCGCAGGCTCCGGCTTTCCACCCGCAAATCGGTCAGGGCGATGCGCCCGCGCGCCGGATCATAGCCAAGCGTCATGGCGGCGCGGTCAAAGGCAATGGGCCGCGCCGCATCATCCGGACGCAAGGCCCCGGCGCCAATCACGATTTCCGCACTCAGCGCTGTCAAACCATCCTGTGTGACTTCCGCCGCGATCTTGCCCGAAATCGGCGCGTCCAGAATGCCAAGCCAACCCAGAACCGGCGCTTGTGCAGCAAGGTCGCTGGCGGCCACCTGATCCACCGATGCAGTGATGCGCGCCTCGGTCTTGCCCTTGGGGCGCAGCACGGTGACCAAGGCCTGTGCCGGGGTCACGCCACCGCCGACCAATGTCAGCCCGACTTCGGCAGCAAGGGCATCTGCGCGGTTGTCCACCCGCAACCGGCCATCCCCCACCGACCAGACCCGCCCCGTGCGCGCATCTTCCAGCGTCAGGGTGGCGGCCTCGGCCTCGATCATCTGTAACCGCGACAGCAGTGGTGTCGCCAAAGCCCGGTCGATGGCCGCCAAGAGCGCGGGCACGCCATCGATCGTCGGTGCCGCCCCTGCCGCGCCAAACCGCAGGTCCAGCTTGCCATCGGCCTGCCGTTTCAGCGCGATATTGCCGCCGATCAGCCGCAACGTTTGCGGGCGCAATGCGCGCTCAGACACAAAAGCCCCGGCATCAAAGGCCACGCGCAGATCCGGCAGCGCCAGAACCGTCGCGCCCTGCCCTTGCAACAGCCGCAGATCCTCCAGCCGCAGACGGGGAGTCCAGTCTTCTTCCAGCATGATCTCGATGCTGCCCACCGAAAGGGCCGCCCCCGGCAAGGCCGCGCCCAAGGCATCATTGGCGCGCATTTCCAGTTCGGCAACCGCCCAAACCGGCAGCCGCATCGGCTTGCCCGTCAAGGCCAGCACGGTCAGCGCGCCGACGGCGGCCATAAGCGCCAGCACCCCGACCAGCACCAGCCCCGCCCGACCGACACGGCGCCCGGCCCGCACCACGACATGCCTGCGGCGCCCGCGCGGCGGATCAGGCGGCGCGGGCGGCATATTCTCGGCCGCGCGTTGCGTCAGGGGCAAAAGCCCCTCATCCTGCGCCTCATTGCCTGCCACCGCGCCTTCTGCCACCCCCTGCGCCACATGCCTGAACGGATTTTCTTTTCTCGACGTGGCCTTGCCTTTATCTTTGTCTGAAGGCAACTAAAACGCAAAGGGTCATCCCCTGGCAAGCAAGGAGCCGCACATGCCCACCCCGACCGTTGGATCGCCCGCCCCCGATTTCACCCTGCCGCGCGACGGTGGCGCGATGGTCACGCTTTCGGCCCTGGCACCGGGCAAGGTGGTGCTCTATTTCTACCCCAAGGACGACACCCCCGGCTGCACGCTGGAGGCGCAGGATTTCACCGCCCGTCTGGCCGAATTCACAGCTGCTGGCACCACGGTGATCGGCGTCAGCAAAGACAGCGTCAAGGCGCATGACAAGTTCTGCAAGAAGCACGGGCTGGGCATCATCCTTGCGTCAGACGAGGCGGGCCATACCTGCGAAGACTATGGCGTCTGGGTCGAGAAAAGCATGTATGGCAAGACCTATATGGGGATCGAACGGACGACTGTGCTGATCGCGGGCGACGGCACTGTGGCACAGGTCTGGAACAAGGTCAGCGTGAAGGGACACGCCGATGAGGTTCTGGCAGCCGCCAAGGCGTTGTAACGCCCCCCTGCCGACAGCGCGACGCCTGTTCCTTCCAAGGAACAGGTCAAATCTTTTGCAAAAGATTTGCAGCGCCCCTGACCAACGAAAGCGCATCGGATGACGCAGACACTTGCCGAAATGGCGGTTGAGGTGCTGACCACCGCCGATGGCCGCACCAAGACCGCGCTTGGCCGCCGCCATGCCGCCACATGGTTTGCCGCGCGGGCCGCGAACGCGCCCTTGCCGATCGGGTCCGCCATGCCGCCCGATGCACCGGCCCGCCCGCCCCGACCCGAGCTTTTGTCGCCCCGCGATGTGCCGCGCCGCCGCCCCGGATCACCCTTGGGCCGCATCGCCCTTCTGCATGCCGTGGCGCATATAGAACTCAACGCCGTTGACCTGCACTGGGATATCATCGCCCGCTTCACGCATCATCCCATGCCGCTTGGGTTCTATGATGACTGGGTCAAGGCCGCTGACGAAGAAGCCAAGCATTTCAACCTGATCTGCGATTGCCTTGAAGCGCTTGGCAGCCACTACGGGGCCATGCCGGCCCATGCGGGCATGTGGCGCGCCGCATCAGACACCGCCACAGACCTGCATGGCCGACTTGCCGTTGTTCCGATGGTGCTCGAGGCGCGCGGCCTCGACGTGACCCCCGGCATGATCGACGTGTTCCGCAAGGCCGGGGAAACCGGCGCCGTTGCGGCGATGGAAGTCATCTATGCCGAAGAAGTGGCGCATGTCGCCTATGGGTCGAAATGGTTCAACTGGCTCTGCGGCCGTGACGGGACCGACCCGAAAGACACCTTCCACCGCCTTGTCCGGCACTACTTTCACGGGGCCCTGAAGCCGCCGTTCAACGAGGCAAAGCGCGCCGATGCCGGCCTGCCGCCCGACTTCTATTGGCCCCTTGCCGATGAGATGGCGGCCCGGAACCCCGAACAGACCGGCTAGATCGGCAGATTTTTGCCGATCTTGGCGGGCTTTTGCCGCAACTCTATGCCGGATCGGTCAAATTTGTTGCGATAGTGTAAGCTCGTCGGTAATCAGAACCTGCCCTGCCGACGCGTCTTCGCAAACGGGGTCATTCGCTCTTTTCAGAGGTCACCAACGGAATGCCCCAGTGCTGACGCGCCTAGCCTACCGGATCAATACCACGCTTGAACGCTACTTCCCGGAACAACGCCTGTTCCTGAAGTCCGATACGGAAACGCGCTTCATCCGTCTGCGCCCGGCAACGCAGGCGATTGCCATTGCCGGTGGCAGCCTTGCCGTTGGATGGATGATCCTTGCCACAGCGATCATCTTGATGGATTCGATCAGCGCAGGCTCGGGCCGTGATCAGGCGCTGCGCCAGCAGGCCCTCTATGAGCAACGCCTGAACGCCCTGTCGCAAGACCGCGATGCCCGCGCCGATGAGGCCGCAGGGGCGCAGGAACGCTTCAATCTCGCACTGCAACAGGTGGCCGAGATGCAGGCCCGCCTGCTCGCCTCTGAAGACAGCCGGCGCGAGTTGGAAACAGGCATCGACGTGATCCAGAACACCCTGCGCCGCACCATCAAGGAACGGGATGAGGCGCGTGCCAAGGTGGATGAGGCGAATGTCGCCCTCGCCTCGCAGACCGGCACCCCGCGCACCGAAGCCGGCCGCGCCCGTGACGCGCTGGAAACGCTGGATATCCTGTCCGACGCACTTGCCAACACCGCGCAAGAGCGTGACCTGATGGAGGGAGCCGCCGAAAAGGCGGCCGAGCGCGCCGATACCATCATGGCCGAGAAAAAGGCCCTGCAGACGCGCAACAACGAAATCTTCACCAAGCTGGAAGAAGCGGTGACCGTTTCCATGGAGCCGCTGGACAAGATGTTCCGCGAGGCGGGCATGTCCCCGGATGACCTGCTGGATGCTGTGCGCCGCGGCTATTCTGGTGCTGGTGGCCCGCTGACCCCGCTTCAACTGTCGACCAAGGGTTCTGATGCCCACGCCGATGAAGTGCGCGCCAACGCCATTCTGTCCGGGCTGGACCGGATGAACCTGTATCGTCTGGCGGCGTTCAAGGCGCCCTTTGCCATGCCGGTCAACGGTGCCTTCCGTTGGACCAGCGGTTTTGGCTATCGCCGTGACCCCAAGGGGGCTGGCACCCGCATGCACGAAGGCACCGATATGGCCGGCGCCTATGGCATGCCGATCTATGCCACCGCCGATGGTGTTGTGACCCATGCGGGCTGGGATTCGGGTTATGGCCGTCTGGTGAAAATCAAGCATGAATTCGGTCTCGAAACGCGCTATGCTCACTTGTCTGCGATCCGCGTAAATGTCGGCGATAGGGTATCGCGTGGCGAACGCGTCGGTGATATGGGCAATTCGGGCCGGTCAACCGGCACACACCTCCACTACGAAATCCGCATCGGCGGCAGAGCCGTGAATCCGATGACCTTCATAAAGGCAGCGAACCATGTTTTCTAAGAGCCGAATCAACGAACCCGGGCCCAAGGCGGACGACAAGCCGAAAGCCCCCGAAACACCGGCAAAACCCAGCATGGACTTCACGCCCACCGCCCCCAAGGGCAAAGTTTCCGCATCGATTCTTTCGTCGGACCTCACAATCGTCGGCAACCTCCGCACCACCGGCGACATTCAGGTCGAAGGCACCGTCGAAGGTGATATCCGCGCGCACCTGCTGACCGTGGGCGAAAGCGCCACGATCCGCGGCGAAATCGTCGCTGATGATATCGTGGTCAATGGCCGGGTGATTGGCCGCGTGCGCGGCCTCAAGGTGCGCCTGACAGCAACCGCACGCGTCGAAGGCGACATCATCCACAAGACCATCGCCATTGAATCGGGGGCCCATTTCGAAGGCTCCGTACAGCGTCAGGATGACCCGCTGGCGCAGGGCCGCATCTCGGCCCCGATCGCGCAGCCGCAATTGGCCCCGCCAACCCCCACCGCCCCGGCGCAGAAACCGGCCGACGGTATCTGACCGTCTGATCATCGTTCACATGTCTGTTCAGGCGCGCCCCAGCGGCGCGCCTTTTGTCATGCCAACGCGCGGCGGTAGAGATGCCAACTTGCATGCCCCAACAAGGGCAGCACAACGAACAGCCCCAAAAACGCCGTCGCCATCCCCACGAACAA
Organism: Rhodobacter sp.; assembly: GCA_027484145.1. Taxonomy (GTDB): domain Bacteria; phylum Pseudomonadota; class Alphaproteobacteria; order Rhodobacterales; family Rhodobacteraceae; genus Pseudotabrizicola. The sequence goes on along the minus strand of JAIXUH010000002.1, from coordinate 361,891 downwards.
CAGGCTGGCAATCAGCGCCGCCCACACCAGCATCACCACAGGGCTATGCGTCACCACTGAAAAACTGGTGATCATCGCCGTGATGAAATCCACCTCGCGGTCCAACAGCATCGGCAAGCTCACCACCGTCAGCGCGAACAGCACACCCGCAAACACAGCCCCGACCGCCGTACCCACCACGATCATCGCTATCCCTTCCGGCGTCGCAAAAACCTCAAAGCTGCTGGTGATATTTGTCAGCGTGGCCCGCCCCAGAAACAGCGCAAAGATCATATGGGCCAGAAAGTTCCAGAACAAAAAGAACACCACCACCACAACGGCCATCGAGGGAATCTGCCTGTCCTTCTGCCGGAAAATCACGCCCAGCACGCCCGGCCAATCCAGCGGTTCGCCCGCTTCCAGACGCCGCGAAATCTCATAAAAGCCACAGGCGATGAAGGGGCCCAGAATCGGAAACCCCGCCCCCGCGATCAACGTCCACCACAATTGCCCCTGCGCTGTCATGGCCCAGGTGATCAGCCAGCCGCCCGCCACATAGACCGCCGCAAAGAACAGGCCAAGCATCGGCGCACGCCGGAAATCGCGCCAGCCATCGGCAAGGGCCGCGCGAATGTCGGAAAACTCCACGATCATGATCTCGGGCGCCGCAGGGCCCACCGGTTCGGTCTGCATCAAGGTTCTCCCCCACTGCTGCCAGACTAGCCGCCTTGCCGCCTGTGGGAAAAGATGTTTCTGATACCGCGCTTTATCAGCTTCCCCTTCTGCAAATATCCCGGGGGTGGCCCATTGGTTCTTGAACCAATGGGCCAGGGGGCAGCGCCCCCTGCCAAGGTTGCAACAGGGCGGCGCATCTGTCAGCGGCACCCCGCCCCCGTTAGTCGGCGTTTGCTTCGGCGCGGCTTTTGCCAGCCACATCCATGGCCAGGGTCGCCGCCATGAACTGGTCCAGATCGCCATCCAGCACACCTTGGGTGTCCGATGTCTCGACGCTGGTCCGCAGATCTTTCACCATCTGATAGGGCTGCAACACATAAGACCGGATCTGGTTGCCCCAGCCCGCCTCACCTTTGGCGGCATGCTGGGCGTTCACTTCGGCATTCCGCCGGTCCAGTTCCATCTGATACAGCCGCGAGCGCAGCGCATTCATCGCAATCTCGCGGTTCTGGTGCTGCGACTTCATCGAACTGGTCACCACGATATTCGTCGGCAGGTGGGTGATCCGCACCGCCGAGTCGGTTGTGTTCACGTGCTGGCCGCCAGCACCCGAAGACCGATAGGTATCAATCCGGATCTCGTTGTCCGGGATCACGATGTCTATGTTGTCATCCACCACCGGATAGACCCAGACCGACGAGAATGATGTGTGCCGTCGCGCTGCCGAGTCATAGGGGCTGATCCGCACCAGACGGTGCACGCCGGACTCCGACTTCAGCCAACCATAGGCATTGTGACCCGAAATCTTGTAGGCAGCAGACTTGATCCCCGCTTCTTCGCCCGGGCTTTCCGATTGCAGTTCAACCTTGTAGCCCTTTTTCTCGGCCCAGCGAACATACATCCGCGCCAGCATATTGGCCCAGTCACAGCTTTCAGTGCCACCAGCCCCGGCGTTGATCTCCAGAAAGGTGTCGTTGCCATCGGCTTCGCCATCGAGCAAGGCCTCCAACTCCTTGGCCGCTGCCAAAGGAACCAGTTCCTTGATGGCGGCCTCAGCCTCGGCCACAATCTCTGCGTCATTCTCGGCCTCGCCCATCTCGATCAGTTCAAGATTGTCGCGCAACCCGCTGTCGATCAGCTTGTAGGTCGAGATTGCGTCCAAGAGCCCCTGCCGTTCGCGCATCAGCTTTTGCGCCTTAGCCGGATCGTTCCACAGGTTAGGGTCCTCGATCATGGCGTTGAATTCTTCCAGCCGGTGGGGGGCCGTGTCCCAATCCATCCGCTGGGCCAAAAGCTTCAGCGATTTTTCGATGGCGGTGATGTTGTTCTGCGTCTCGGCGCGCATGTTGGCTTCCCCCGGGCTGGTGCCCCGCGTGATTAGCGAAAACGGCCACGCACGGCAAGGGATGCCCCCGCCGCGCAGGACCGTGCTTTGGTCAGTACAGGCCGCCCGAACTGAGCGTGCCGAAATCGGCTTTCTTGGGAATGGCCTTGCGTTCCCCCGTGGCGGTGGTGACGGTTGCCGTCTCACCCCCACGGTCGGTTTCGCCATAGGCAAACAGGGGCAAGTTGCCGCCCATTTCAAAGCCGCCATCCACCATCGCACCAAGGCCAAAGATCGGCTCTTCGCCTTCGCGGAAATATTCGGCCACGACATTCTCGCCCGAGGCGTCGTCCGACAGGCGCGCGCCGCTGAAACGGTCGATGTTGATGAAGTAGCCGCCCGGCGGCACGGCAAACTTGGCACCGCCGTACTTCTTGATCGCCGTGCCCATGAACTGCTCGAACACCGGGCCGCAGAATCCACCACCCGAAGCCCCCGACCCCAGCGTGCGCGGCTGGTCATAGCCGATGTAGCAGCCCGCCACGATGTTGGATGTATAGCCGATAAACCACACGTCCTTGGCATCATTGGTGGTACCGGTCTTTCCCGCAACGGGAACGGGCAGGTTGATGCCGCGCGCCGTGCCCCGCTGGACCACGCCTTCCATCATGCTGGTCAGCTGATAGGCGGTGATCGCATCCATCACCCGTTCGCGGTTGGATTTCAGCGTCAGCGCTGCGCCGCTGTCCAAGCTGGCCAACTGGCAATCCTCGCAGATGCGCTGATCGTGGCGATAGACCGTGCGGCCAAAACGGTCTTGCACCCGGTCTACCAGCGTTGGCTCCACTCGCTCGCCGCCGTTGGCAAACATGGCATAGGCCGCCACCATCTTGAACAGGGTGGTTTCCTGCGACCCAAGCGCATTGGCCAAAAACGGCTTCATCCGGTCATAGACACCAAAGCGCTCGGCATAGCCCGCGACGGTATCCATCCCGATCTCTTCGGCAATACGCACCGTCATCAGGTTCCGCGATTGTTCAATCCCGGTGCGGATAGTCGTGGGGCCATAGAACTTGTTCGACGCGTTTTTGGGCCGCCAGATGCCTTCGGGCGTGTTCACCTCGATCGGGGCGTCAACCACAATGGTGGCCGGGGTAAAGCCGCTGTCCAGCGCCGCCGCATAGACAAAGGGCTTGAAGCTGGAGCCGGGTTGGCGCGTCGCCTGTGTGGCGCGGTTAAAGACCGAATCTTGATAGGAAAAGCCGCCCTGCATGGCCAGAACGCGCCCGGTGAACACGTCCATCGCCATGAAGCCGCCCTGCACCTCGGGCACCTGCCGCAGTGACCAGCGCACAAAGCTGCCGTCGTCATCGCTGGTGACCGCACGCACCAGAACTACGTCGCCCACCGAAACCAGATCGCCCGCACTGTTTGCCTTGGGGCCAAGTTTGCCGTCGTCAAGGCGCTTGCGGGCCCACGTCACATCATCAGCCGGGATAAAGTGGCCGTCTTCGTCCTCGGCCTGCCCCTCGATCCCGATGCGGGCCGAGGATTCGCCCACCTCCAGCACCACAGCAGGGAACCAGCCTTCGATGTCGCGCGGCACTTCGGTTTCGGCCAAAGCCGCCCGCCAGTCAGCCTCGGACGTCAGCTTGTCGGGCGAAATGGTCTTGCGGGTGCCGCGCCAGACGCCCTGCCCCCGGTCATAGCGTTCCAGCCCGCGCCGCAGGGCGCGCGCCGCTTCGGCCTGCAATTCGGGGTCAACGGTCGCGCGGATCGACAGGCCACCGCCGAAAAACTCGGCCTCGCCAAAGGTGCCCGAAAGCTGGCGGCGGATTTCATCGGTGAAGTAATCGCGCGGCGGCAGCGCCACACGGAACGCGCCATAATCGCCGTTCTGCACCGATTTCAGCGGCAGCGCCGCCTCGGCAGCAAACGTCGCTTCGTCGATATAGCCGTTCTGCCACATCTCGCGCAGCACATAGTTGCGCCGTTCGGTCACCCGCTTCATCGCGCGCACGGGGTGATACTGGCTGGGGGCCTGCGGCATCGCGGCCAGCATCGCCGCCTCGTGCGGGGCAAGTTCGGTCAACGGCTTGTTGAAATAGGTCTGCGCCGCTGCTGCCACGCCATAGCTGTTCTGGCCCAGAAAAATCTCGTTCAGATAGAGTTCAAGGATCTGGTCCTTGCTCAGCGTTTCTTCCAGACGGCTGGCCAGGATCAGTTCCTTGACCTTGCGCTCGCCCGTACGGTCGCCCGACAGCAGGAAGTTCTTCATCACCTGCTGCGTGATCGTTGAGGCCCCGCGCAGGTTCTGCCCCCGGCTGAGGACCGCATCGCGAAAGGCACTGGCCATGCTGGTGACGTCATAGCCATGGTGCGTGTAGAAATTCTTGTCCTCGGCGCTGATGAAGGCGTGCTTGACCAGATCGGGAATATCATCAATCGGCACGAACAGACGGCGTTCCTGCGCGAATTCGTCGATGATGCGCCCTTCTGCCGAGTAGATCCGGCTGATCGTGGGCGGCGTGTATTGGGCAAGACGCTCATGGCTGGGCAAATCGCTGGAATACATATAGAAAATCGCGCCGATGGACAGTGCTGCGAACAGCACGCCCATCGTGACCATCGTGAAGATGCCACCGAAAAACGATCCGACAAACCTGATCAAGCGCCCACCCCTGCATTCCGTGGCGGCCTTATACATCGCCCCGGCAGCAGGGTCAAAACGAACGGCCCCGCAAAGCGCCCGACCGCCGACACTTTTGTGTCACTCGCGCCGCAACGCCGCCAGTGCCGCATCTTCGGCAGCCCATGCCTTCAGCCCGTCGCGCAACGCCCCTGCCATGCGCGCGCGCCAGTCCGGGTCGGTCAGCCGTGCCAGATCACGGGCCGAAGATAAAAAGCCCAACTCCACCAGAACCGAGGGGATATCGGGTGATTTCAGCACCGAAAAGCCAGCCGTCTGCCGGGGGTGACGGTGCATCTTGATCTCGGCCCCCTTGATCGCGCTTTCCAGCGCCAAGGTCAGCCGTTCAATGCGCGGCGCGGTTTCGGTGCGCGCCATGTCCATCAGCACTGTGGCCACCAGATCATCCTGCGCCGAAAGGTCAACGCCCGACAGCAGATCATCGCGGTCATGGCGTTCGGCCAAGGCTTGCGCCGCCGCATCGCTGGCATCTTCAGACAGGGTGTAAAGGGTGGCACCAACTGCTTCGCCCTCGGCAAGGGCATCGGCGTGCAACGACAAGAACACATGCCCCCCCGCCGCGCGGGCCACCGAAATCCTCGTCTCAAGCGGCACGAAGACATCTTCCTCGCGCGTCATCACAACCTGAAAGCCACCGTCGCGCAGCAGCACTTCCTTGAATTCGCGCGCGAATGTCAGCATCAGGTTTGCCTCGCTGTACCCGTCACGCTCGGCCCCCGGATCAATGCCGCCATGGCCGGGGTCCAGCACCACGATCACCGGGCCATCACCGCGGGGTTGCGGGCGTGGCAGGTCGGCGGCCTTTGGCGTGGCCCATTCCGCGGGTTCCGGCAGCGCGGCGGCGGCGGCAAATTCAGCTTGCGACGCAGGCTTAAGGTGCAGGCGAACCACGGCCCCTTCTCCGGCTGTGGTCATTTCTGATGTCGCAACCAGAAGTGGCCCCGTCAGTTCCATCACCAGACGCGACCACCCCTCGCGCACCACACCGGCGCGCAGGCCTGCCACGGCGGCACTGTCCTGCCGGATGGTGGCAAGACCGGTCCAGTCCACCTCGCGCATGTCAAGGATCAGGCGCGGCGGCTGGTCCAGAACCCTGACCCGCCACGGCACAGGCTGGCTGATGGCCAGCGTCACGGCCACGCCGCCGCCTGCTGGTTCAATCGAAGAGGCCGGGGCATCCAGCCGCGCAAGGGCGGACAGTTCCTGCCCCATCGCCACGGCCCCCCACAGGCTGCACATCAACGCAAGAAGAAACGTTCGCATCCCGCCCCCGCGGATCATGGCCGAGACGATGGTTGCCTGCATGGTGGGCCGCGTCAATTCACACCCCTGTCAGCCATAAAACGCTGGAGCCGCGCCAAGCCTTCGGCAATGTCTGCCGTGGCGCGCGCATAGGAAAACCGCAAGGTCTGCCGCCCGCGCAGGGGGTCGAAATCCACCCCCGGGGTAACCGCAACCCCCGCTTCGCGCAAGATTCGCCCGGCAAGGTCAAGGCTGTCACGCGTCAGGTCGGACACATCGGCATAGATATAGAAAGCCCCATCCGGCGGCGCGATCTTGTTAAACCCGGCCAAGGGCAACCCCTCCAGCATCAGCCTGCGGTTTTCGGCGTAAACGGCCCGGTTCGCCTCAAGCTCATCCACGCAATCCAGCGCGGCAAGGGCGGCGATCTGGCTGGCATGCGGCGGGCAGATGAACATGTTCTGCGCCAACCGCTCGATCTTGCGGACGTGGTCATCGGGCACCACCATCCAGCCGATGCGCCACCCCGTCATGCTGAAGTACTTGGAGAACGAGTTGATGACATAGGCCTCATCCCCGATTTCCAAAGCCGATACGGCACGGTCACCGTAATGCAGCCCATGGTAAATCTCGTCCGAGATAAAGCGGATGCCCCGCCCCGCACAATGCGCCATCAGGGCCGACAATGCGCCGCGGTTCAGCATCGTACCCGTCGGGTTGCCGGGCGAGGCCACGATCAGCCCCGCTACATCCACCCCGGCCAAATCGGCAGGAACAGGTTGCAGGCGGTTTTCAGGGCGCGCGGCAATGCCGACAGGCTGCAACGACAGCGCACGCAAGATCTGGCGATAGCTGGGGTATCCGGGCTCGCCCATGCCAACGCGATCACCAGCATCAAAAAGCGCGGTAAAGGCCAACAGGAATGCGGCGGATGAGCCTGATGTCACCACCACGCGCGCGGGGTCCAGATCCACCCCATACCAGCGCTGATACAGCCGTGCGATTGCGGCGCGCAATTCCGGCAGCCCAAGGGCCACCGTATAGCCAAGCGCGCCCTGTTGCATGGCATCGGCCAAGGCTGCGCGGGCACCGGCCGGGGCAGGCGTGCCGGGCTGGCCCACCTCCATGTGAATGATCGATTGGCCCGCGCTTTCCAGACGCCGCGCCTCTTCCATGACATCCATCACAATGAAGGGATCGACATCACCCCGTCTTGAACTCTGCATCGTGCCACCCTTATGCTCACGCCGATGTGTCCCGGTTCGCGGGGCAAGGTCAACCCTGACCCGATCCTGCCTGCCTGTCCCATCGTGGAGTTTTCGATGCGCACCCCTTTGTTCGGCCTTGCCGCCCTGCTGCTGACCGCTCTTCCCGTAGCGGCCGAAATGACTGCCGCCGAGCGTGAGGCCTTTCGTGCCGAAGTGCGCGCCTATCTGCTGGAAAACCCCGAAGTGATTGTCGAGGCGATGGATATTCTGCAAGGCCAGCAGGAACAGGCCGCCGCCGAGCGTGACCTGCAGATGCTGGCCGACAATCAGGGCAAAATCTTCAACGACCCGAACTCATGGGTCGGCGGCAACCCGTCGGGCGATATCACAGTGGTGGAATTCGTCGATTACCGCTGTGGCTATTGCCGCAAGGCGCATGACGAAGTGGCGGAACTGGTCAAGACCGATGGCAACATCCGTTTTGTCATCAAGGAATTCCCCATCCTTGGAGAGCAATCGCTGATCTCGTCACAATTCGCCATCGCGGTACGCCAGCTTTATGGCGACGATGCCTATAAGGCTGTGCATGACCAGTTGATCGCCCTGCGCGGCGATGCCACGCCCGAAACGCTGGCGCGATTGGCCGCCGATCTGGGGCACGACCCGGGTGCCGTGCTGGCCCAGATGCAGACGCCCGAAGTGAAAGCGATCATAGACGCCAACCACGCGCTTGCCAGCCTGATGGAAATCAACGGCACGCCAACCTTTGTCATCGATCAGACCATGGTGCGTGGCTATGTCCCCTTGGACAGCATGCGCCAAATCGTCGAAGGGCAGCGCGGCTAAGCCGCAAGACTCAACGATACGGCACAGAAAAAGGGCGGCCCATGCGGGACCGCCCTTTTTTCATTTCTGCCCGTTCAGTCTGCCCGTTCAGACGGCCAGGCTTTCGCGGCGCAGGGCCCCTACACTGGCCACCAGAACGCCAAAGCCGATCAGCGCCACGCCAAGGCCGATGAACGCCCCCGCCAAACCCCATGCGGTCACCAAGGGTGCCGACATCAACGGCGAGGCGAATTGCCCCACGAAAAACGCCGTTGTCAGCAGCCCCGAGGCTCGTCCGCGTTGTGACGGCGGCACCTGCCCCATGAACCAGGTCGTATAGTTCGGCATCGACGGCCCCATGCCGATACCCGCAATCACCGACCCGAGGATCACACCCGCCGCGCCATCGGCAAAGGCTACTGTGATAAGCCCTACGCCCATGGCCACATAACTGAAGGCAAAGACCGCAAAGGCCGAGGCAAAACGCCGGATGCGACCATAAGCCAAAGCCCCCGGAACCGATGCCAACGTCATCGAGGCCATGATGGCCCCCACCGCCAGCGTGTTGTTCACGCCCAAACCCTCCAGCAAAAAGGGCAAGCGCGTCGGCATCACATAGAATGCCGCCATGAAGAAGAACGCCATCGGCCCGACAAGGGCATAAGCCCCCCAAGGAAATGCGCCATCGGTGCCGCGCATCGTCGGTGTGCCCTCAGCCTCACGGGCGGCGCGACGCGCCTTCAGGGCGCGGGCATGCGGCGCCAGCGAGACAAAGGCCAGCAGCGCCACCGGAACCACCAGCGCATAAACGGCAAAGGCCCCGCGCCAGTGCAGCGTCGCCGCTGCCCCGCCCAGCAACATGACCACGATTCCCCCCGCCGACATCGACGCCCCCTGCAGGCCCAGAAACCGGGCGCGCGCCGGACCAACCCACAAATCGGCGGCCCATGTCATGCCCAGCGTCATGGTGCCGGCAACACCAACCCCCAGCGCTACCCGCCCCGCCAAAAGCGCGGGCAGGCTGTCAACCCACAGGCCGGATGTACCCCCAAGGGCGTAAAGTGCAGCCGAAATCAGCAAGATCGCCTGCCGGTCCACCCGGTCGGCCAGCCACCCCATCAACCCGGCGGTCAGCACGATGGCAACGGATGGCAGGGTCAGGATCAAACCGGCCAAGGTATCAATCCCCTCGACATCGGCGTAATGCGCGCGCAGCCCCGGCAGTGACGGTGCAATCGTGGCATTGGCCATGATGGTCATGGAGGCCAGCAACAAGACCGAAACGGTCAGCCGCAAGCCCGGCGTGGGTGCCTCTGTCATGGGTAGCCTCAATCTTTGTGCAGCGTCAGTCCTCTGCTTGCCAAAGATCAGTTTCATGCACAAGATTGGCAAAACTGGAATGACTATCCCGAATCATGGACAAAGACATTGACCTTGGCGCCCTGCGCGCTTTTCGGGCCGTCGTGCGAGAAGGGTCGTTCTCGCGCGCGGCCCTTGCGCTGCGGGTGCCGAAATCCACCCTGTCCAAGCGTGTGGCCGATCTGGAGGCAGGGTTGGGCGCCCATCTGATTGAGCGCACCACCCGCCATGTCCGCGTCACGCAAGAAGGCGAAATCCTTGCTGCCCGCGCCGACCGTCTTTTGGGCGATGCCGATGACATCCGCCGCGCGCTTGGCGAATCGTCTGGCGTGCCGCGCGGGCATATCAGGATTTCCGTGCCGCAGGTTCTGGGGCACATCGTCATGGGGGCCACCGCTGCGGCCTTCCGCAAGGCCTTTCCCGAGGTGACGCTGGAGGTTCACTTCCTTGACCGCGCGCCCGACCTTCTGGAAGAAGGGTTTGACGGCTGTATCCGCCTTGGCCCGCTTGAGGACAGCAGTCAGGTGGCGCGCCTGCTGATGCACGGCCACGCTGTTTTGACGGCGCATCCGGCGCTGCCGGGGCTAACTGACATCCGGCATCCCGATGATCTGCTGCACACACCGCTGGTCGGCATGGCCGTGCCATGGCCGGGGGGCTGGCCGCTGGAACGTCCGGGCGAAAGCGTCGATGTGCAGGTGAGGCCCGCGCTGACGCTGGGGTCGTTCCTTGCCATCCGCGATGCGGCGCTGGCCGGTGCCGGCTGTGCGCTTCTGCCCTACATGCTGGCCCGCCCCTATCTTGCCACGGGGCAACTGGTGCGGGTTTTGCCCGAATGGTCCACGCCGCGCCGGGGGCTTTACTTTGTCTATCCGTCGGCACAGTCGGTCACAGCACGCCTGCGCGCCCTGATCGATTTCTTGGCTCTGCATCTGGCCGAGGTGGAGGCCGCCGCGCCCTGAACTATTCGGCCTAAGCTATTCGGCGGCTTCGGCCTTTTCAGCGGCGTCAATCTCGGCGGCCTTCGCCTCGACCAGTTCGACGATATGGTCAATCATCTTGTCATTGCCCAGCTTGTGGCTTTGCTTGCCCGCCAGATAGACCATGCCAGACCCGGCCCCACCGCCGGTAAAGCCGATGTCGGTCATCAACGCTTCACCGGGGCCGTTCACGACACAGCCAATGATCGACAGCGACAGGCTGGTGGTGATGTGGGCCAAGCGATCTTCCAGCGCCGAGACGGTCTTGATCACGTCAAACCCTTGCCGCGCACAAGACGGGCAGGAAATGATGGTCACCCCCCGGTGTCGCAGGCCCAATGATTTCAGAATCTCGAACCCGACCTTCACCTCTTCGACCGGATCGGCCGACAGCGAAACGCGGATCGTGTCGCCAATGCCCATCCACAACAACTGCCCAAGGCCAATGGCCGACTTTACCGTGCCCGAGGTCAGGCCCCCGGCCTCGGTGATGCCCAGATGGATCGGCGCGTCGGTGGCAGCGGCAAGTTGCAGATAGGCCGCCGAGGCAAGGAACACATCCGATGCTTTCACGCTGATCTTGAATTCGTGAAAATCGTTGTCTTGCAGCAGCTTGATGTGATCAAGCCCGCTTTCCACCATCGCATCGGGGCACGGCTCACCGTATTTTTCCAGCAGATGCCGTTCAAGTGAACCCGCGTTCACACCAATGCGAATGGAACACCCATGATCCTTGGCCGCGCGCACCACTTCGGCCACGCGCTTGGCATCACCAATATTGCCGGGGTTGATCCGCAGACAGGCTGCGCCCGCTTCGGCAGCTTCGATCGCGCGTTTATAGTGAAAATGGATATCCGCCACGATCGGCACCGGGCTTTCCGCCACGATCTCACGCAGCGCGCGGGTGCTTTCCTCGTCCGGAGTAGAGACCCGTACGATATCTGCGCCTGCCACGGCACAGCGCTGGATCTGTTCGATGGTCGCCGCCACGTCAGTCGTCAGCGTGTTCGTCATTGTCTGCACGCTGATCGGGGCATCACCGCCCACCAGAACCTTGCCCACCCGGATTTGCCGTGACACGCGACGGTCAATGTTGCGCCAGGGACGGACGGGATTGTGGGTCATGGTCAGGCATCCTTTGCGGTTGCCCCACAGATAAAGCCTGTGTGCCGCGCGGGCAATGCCCGCCGCAGCAATCGGCCATCGACGCGGGGATTATTCGCTTGGGGTTGCGGGCTGAACCGCCTGATCGGCCTGCGCCACATTCACGATGGCCGCAAGATCGGCATCCTGCGTCAGGTCGGCAAGGGTGTATTTGCCGGTCAGCGCCTCGGGCGACAACGCCACGTTCTTGATGACCTGCGCGCCGGGGGCCGCCGGTCCATAGGTCTGGCCATTGACGGCAAAGTAGACCGAGCCAGAGTTGCCCGAGCGCAAAAGCGGCGCTTCTTCCAACTGCGGCACGGCCCAGCGTTCACCGGCATCAAGGATCTTTTCGAACAGCACCGTGCCATCCGCCGCCGATACACGCACCCAAGACGGGCGCACGGCAATGATTTCAACACCCGGCTTGGCATCGGCCACAACCTGCACCCCACCCTCGGCGGGCGCAGGCGTGGATTGCGTTGCTTCGGCCACAGCGGCAGAGACATCAGTCGCAAGTGTACCGGTCACGCCGGGGTCAATCGCGGCAATTGGCCCGTCGCGCGATGTCAGCACCGGCACATCCAGCGCCTGTGGCCGATAGATGCGGTCAAGCCCTTCGGCCTGCTTGACCGGATCGGTCGAGGCCAGATCGGTGGTTTCGTCCACTGCAGGCGCGCTGCGGACAAGGGGCGCATTTTCGGACACATTGCCCAACGGGTCAATTTCCGCCACCACCGACGGGGCCTGATCCACTGGCGCAAGCTGCACGCGTTGCACCTCTTGCAGAACGGACCAGCCGCCATAGCCGATGGCCCCGATCAGCGCGACCAACACCAAGAGCGACCCAACCGCACCCGGTTCCACCCGCGCGAACATGCTTTCGCCGCGCGGCACAAAGGTGGCATTCGGGTTGGCCAGCGGATCGCGGAATTCCTGCGTGCTGCGCGTGCGCGCGGCGGTCATTACCGCAGACGACGCGGCCGCACTCATGCCATGCGCGACTTCAAAGTTCGCTTCCTTGCAGAACCGCTGAAAGGCCCAGTCCGGGTCCATGCCCAGATAGCGGGCATAGGAACGGACATATCCCGCCACAAAACCCTGCGTTTCAAAGGCGGACACATCGGCATTCTCAATTGCAGCGATATAGGCCGCCTTGATTTTCAACTCGCGCTGGACATCCAGAAGTGATTTTCCCAGCGTGGCGCGTTCGCCCCGCATCAGGTCACCCAGACGCAGGTCATAATCGTCAAACCCTTTGGGTTTGTCCGCGTCTGGCGCCGAAGGTTTTGCCCTCCGCCCGATCATGCGACCTGCCTCATGTCGTCCCCGTGTCCCCTGAGTCGTATGGATGTCGACTCATATTCGTTCGTATTGGACAAACGCTAGCACAGCACAAGTGCTTTTGCACAAGCGAGAGGAACGTCAGGCAGAAACCTCGGCACGATTCAGCGCACAGTGCCGCCAAAGCGTATCCATCGCCTTTACCAGCGCCTCGATCTGCGCGGAATCATGCACTGGCGACGGGGTAAAGCGCAGCCGTTCGGTGCCGCGCGGCACAGTGGGAAAGTTGATCGGCTGCACATAAATGCCAAAGGTATCCAGCAGCATATCAGACAGCATCTTGCAATGGATGGGGTCGCCGACGTGCACCGGCACAATATGCGACCCGTGGTCGATGATCGGCAGGCCCATTCCCTTCAAGCGCAACTTCAGGACCCGTGCATGCAACTGCTGGGCGTCCCGCAGTTTCTGCCCCTCAGAGGTCTTCAGAAAGCGCACCGAAGCCGCTGCGCCCGCCGCCACGGCAGGGGGCAGAGAGGTGGTAAAGATAAAGCCCGGAGCATAGCTGCGGATGGCATCCACCATCTTCGCACTTGCAGCAATATAGCCCCCGAAAACGCCGTAAGCCTTGGCCAAGGTACCGTTGATCAGGTCAATCCGGTGCATCTGGCGGTCACGTTCCGCCACCCCTGCCCCGCGCGGCCCATACATGCCCACGGCATGCACCTCGTCGATATAGGTCAGGGCGCCAAATTCATCCGCCACATCACAGATCGCGGCAATCGGGCCGAAATCACCATCCATCGAATAGATCGACTCAAAGGCGATCAGCTTCGGCGCAGCCGGATCATCGGCAGCCATCAGCGCGCGCAGATGTGCGACGTCATTGTGCCGGAAGATGCGCTTTTCGCCCCCGCCGCGCCGCACGCCTTCGATCATCGAGGCATGGTTCAGCGCGTCGGAATAGATGATCAGGCCCGGAAAGATCAGCCGCAATGTGCTCAGCGTGGCGTCATTGGCGATATAGGCGCTGGTGAAGACCAAGGCCGCCTCTTTGCCATGCAGGTCGGCCAGTTCCGCCTCAAGCCGCTTGTGATAGACTGTGGTGCCCGAGATGTTGCGCGTGCCGCCCGACCCTGCGCCGGTGGCCTCCAGCGCCTCATGCATCGCGGCCAGAACGGCCGGATGCTGCCCCATGCCAAGGTAATCATTGCCGCACCAGACGGTAATATCCTTCTGGCTGCCATCGGGGCGGGTCCATGTGGCGTGCGGAAAATGGTCCTTGCGGCGCTCGATGTCGATGAATGTGCGATAGCGCCCTTCGTCATGCAGACGTTTCAGCGCGGTATCGAGGGCGGCATCATAGCTCATCGTCATCTCCGTCTTGGCTTGTCCGGCCAAGCCTTTGCTTGTCCGAACGGGCTTTTCCTTGTCCGGCTTAGGCCGGACCGCGCTTATCCTGACTGCGCGCTCTGATCGTGGCCTTGACATGTGTCAAATGCCAAGCGGCGGACAGAGGGCAATTTGACGCCCCTTCGCCCGCCTGCCGCAGTTCCCCACGGCACTGCGGCGCCGTTGCCTTATGGCGCAGGCGCCACTTCCAGCACCACCACGCAGGCCGCCTTGCCGCTACGGGCCTTGTCACAGGCGGCCAGCGCATTGGTCCGCGCCGTGGCTGCATCGGGCAAGCCTGCCAGCGCCATGGCCGAAGCCACCGGCTTGCCATCGCGGAACACGCCGTCATCGGGCGAGGCGGCCATGGCCGAATGCCCCTTGCTGGCATCGGGGACGAACAGCGCCAGCGCCTGTTCGTTGGTGGCCACCAGCCGCAGGGCCGTCAGTTCCTCATCGCTCAGAAAGGGGTGGATATGGAGCGCCACTTCGGACGCGCCCAGCGTGCCCACCTCGACCGGTACTTCGGCCTGCGCCATGACCGGGCCGGCCGCGCCCAGAACGCCGCCGACCAAGCCCGCTGCCAAAAGTCCTGCCACCACCACCGCGCCTTTGACCGTCATCACGCTTTTCCCTTGACCCAAACCCAAACCGCCCTCGCGGGCGTCACTTAGCGCAAAGCCCTGCCTCTGGACAGTGCCTTGCCACCTGTTACCTTCGGCAAGCTGATAACAATCTTTAGAATGGCAGGAAAAAGAACTGATGACACTCGACGCCGTCCTTGCCCGCATCGACGCAGACCTGCCGCAATCGCTGGACCGCTTGATGGACTTGTTGCGCATTCCGTCGATCTCGACCGACCCTGCCTTCAAGGCCGATTGCGCTCGTGCCGCCGACTGGCTGGCCGCCGATCTGCAAAGCCTTGGCTTTGACGCCAGCGCCCGCCCCACGCCCGGTCACCCCATGGTGGTGGGCCATGCCGGTGGTGGCGGGCGGCACTTGCTGTTTTACGGACATTATGACGTGCAGCCGGTCGACCCTCTTTCGCTGTGGGAGCGTGACCCCTTTGACCCAGAAATTCAGGAGACTGCCAAGGGCCGCGTGATCCGCGCCCGTGGGTCGGCGGATGACAAGGGCCAGTTGATGACCTTTGTCGAGGCCTGCCGCGCGTGGAAGGCCGTGCATGGCAGCCTGCCCGGAAAGCTGACGATCTTTCTGGAAGGCGAAGAGGAATCAGGCTCGCCCTCGCTAATCCCTTTCCTGCAGCAAAACGCGGCCGAGTTGCGCGCCGATCTGGCCTTGATCTGTGACACGGGCATGTTCGAAGACAACATACCCGCAATCACCACCATGCTGCGCGGGCTGGCGAAATCGGAATTCACCCTGCATGCCGCCGACCGGGACTTGCACTCGGGCTCATACGGCGGGCTGGCGCGCAATCCGATCCATGTGCTGACCCGGATTCTGGCGGGCCTGCACGATGACCATGGCCGGGTGACGATTCCGGGGTTTTACGACGACGTGGCCGAATTGCCCGATGCGCTGCGCCAGCAATGGCAAGGCCTTGCCTTTGACCATGCGCGCTATCTGGGCGACATCGGGTTGCACCTGCCCGCCGGAGAGCCGGACCGCACGCCGCTGGAAATGATCTGGTCACGCCCGACCGCCGAGGTGAATGGCATCTGGGGCGGCTATACTGGCGCCGGATTCAAGACGGTGCTGCCCGCCGAGGCCAGTGCCAAGGTCAGCTTCCGGCTGGTGTCAGATCAGGACCCCGTCAAGATCATGACCGCCTTCCGCGCCTGGGCCGAAGCGCAATTGCCCGCCGATTGCCGGATCGAATGGCATGACGAGATTGAAGGTAACCCGGCTTCGGTGATGTCGATTGCTGACCCGGCCTTTGAGGCGGCGCGTCAGGCGCTGAGCGAGGAATGGGGCCGCCCGGCGGCATTCATCGGCGCGGGCGGATCGATTCCGATTGCGGGGTATTTCAAGACCTATCTGGGCATGGACGCCATGCTGATCGGCTTTGGCCGCGACGACGACCAGATCCATTCTCCCAATGAAAAGTATGATCTGGAGTGCTTTCACAAAGGCATCCGGTCCTGGGCGCGCGTTCTGGCGCGACTGGCGGGCTAGGGTTTCAAGAGAAGGCCGGGGGCGCTGCCCCCGGACCCCCGGGATATTTGAGGACAGAAAATGACAGGGACGACAGTGTTGACGTTGCGCGATGCGGCGGCTTCGGACCGTGCGGTCTGGGGTGCGCTTTGGGCGGATTACCTTGCATTTTATGACGTCGATCTGGCTGCGGAGGTGACGGACCATACCTGGGCACGGATCATGGACCCTGCGCATCTGATGCAGTGCCGTCTGGCCTGTGACGGGGCGCAGGTTCTGGGCTTTGCCGTGCATCATTCGCATGCCTCGACCTGGGTGATGGGCGATGATGTTTATCTGGAGGATCTGTTCGTGGCGGCAGAGGCACGCGGCAAGGGCGTGGGCCGGGCCTTGATTGAGGATCTGATGGCGCTGGGGCGGGCGAAAGGCTGGAAGCGGCTTTACTGGCACACCGACCGTGACAACGCCACGGCGCGCCGTCTTTACGACAGCGTCGTGCAAGAGGATGGGCATATCCGTTATCGGCTGGTGCTGTAGGCGGCTTGCAACGCAGCATCCATGGGGCTAAGGGGGCCGAAACCGCCATTTGCCGCCCGGAGGCCCGCCCCGATGATCCCGCGCTATTCCCGCCCCGACATGGTAGCCATCTGGTCGCCCGAGACGAAGTTCCGCATCTGGTTCGAGATCGAGGCCCATGCCTGTGACGCACAGGTCGCCCTTGGCGTGATCCCAAAGGCCAATGCCGAAGCGGTGTGGCGGGCCAAGGATGTAACCTTTGACGTGGCGCGGATCGACGAGATTGAAGCGGTGACCAAGCATGATGTCATCGCCTTTCTGACCCATCTGGCCGAACATATCGGGGCCGAAGATGCGCGATTCGTGCATCAGGGTATGACCAGTTCTGACGTGCTGGACACGACCTTCAACATCCAACTGGTGCGAGCGGCAGATCTGCTCTTGGTCGGTGTGGACCGCGTTCTGGCCGCGCTGAAGGCGCGTGCCTTTGAGCATAAGGACAGCGTCCGCATTGGCCGCAGCCATGGCATTCATGCCGAGCCCACCACCATGGGCCTGACCTTTGCCCGCTTTTATGCCGAGATGGCGCGCAACCGCACCCGGTTGGTGACCGCACGCGCCGAAGTGGCCACGGGGGCGATTTCCGGCGCCGTTGGCACATTCGCCAACATCGACCCGGCGGTGGAAGAGCATGTCTGTGCCCAGCTTGGCCTGACGCCAGAGCCCATCAGCACGCAGGTCATTCCGCGCGATCGCCATGCGATGTTCTTTGCGACCCTTGGCGTCATCGCAAGTTCCATCGAGAACATCGCGATCGAGATTCGCCACATGCAGCGCACAGAAGTGCTTGAGGCGGAGGAGTTCTTCTCGCCCGGCCAAAAAGGGTCAAGCGCGATGCCGCACAAGCGCAACCCGGTGCTGACCGAAAACCTGACCGGCCTTGCCCGGTTGGTGCGCATGGCCGTGGTGCCCGCGATGGAAAACGTGGCCCTGTGGCATGAGCGGGACATCAGCCATTCGAGCGTTGAGCGCGCGATTGGCCCCGATACCACCATCACGCTGGATTTCGCGCTGCACCGTCTGGCGGGCGTGATCGAAAAACTGCTGGTCTATCCCGACACCATGTTGAAGAACATGAACAAGTTCCGGGGGCTTGTGATGAGCCAGCGCGTTCTTCTGGCGTTGACGCAAGCCGGTGTCAGCCGTGAGGACGCCTATCGCCTTGTCCAGCGCAACGCGATGCGGGTCTGGGAACAGGGCGCCGATTTCAAGACCGAGCTTTTGGCTGACCCGGATGTGACGCGCGCCTTGTCGGCGGCCGAGATCGAGGAAAAGTTCGACCTTGGCTATCACACCAAGCATGTCGATACGATATTTGCCCGCGTGTTCGGTTCCGCCGGGAACAGCTAGGCAGCCCCGCGCCGCCTGCGCAACATTTCGGCGCTTGCCGCGCCGGAATCCGTGCTATCGTTGAGTCTCATTTTGTGACTTTGGATAACACGGAGATTTCGATGTTTGATGCACGCACCCTGCTTTGCGCGATGATGATCTGCATGCCGGCCACGGTTTTTGCCGCGGGCACCGAAGATGCAGCTGACACGACCGAACCGCCGGCGACGACCGAGACCACGACCGAATGCAAAGAGGGCGAGGTTTTCGACGAGGAAGAGAAAAAGTGCCTGAAGGCCGAGGACAGCAGCCTGAATGATGACCAGCGGTTCCGCGCGGTGCGCGAACTGGCCTATGCCGGTCGTCCGGAAGAAGCGCTGTTGATTCTGGCCACCATGACCGAGGGGGATACCGACCGCGTCTTGACCTACAAGGGCTTTGCCAACCGCAAGGCCGGGCGTCTGGAAGAAGGTCTGGCCTTTTACAATCAGGCGCTTGCGCTGAACCCCGACAACATCCTAACCCGCAGCTACATGGGCCAGATGTTCGTGGAGATGGGGGAGATCGACGCCGCAAAGCTGCAGCTTGACGAAATCCGCGCCCGTGGCGGCGAAGGAACCTGGGCCGAGGCGAGCCTTGCCTCTGCCATCGCCACTGGAAAGACGATGAACTACTGACACCAAGCGAAAGGATACTGGATGAAGGCTTTGATCACTGCCGTCATGCTGACCTTGATGCCTGGCCTTGTCCTCGCACAGGCGTGCGAAGATAGGGCTAAGGCATCGTGCAAGGACGGCACCACATGGGATGCGGCGACAGGCGAATGCCTGCCCAAACCCTCTGCCTGATGCCGCGACGGGCGTAAGCGCCCGTTAACGCCGCTCTGCCATCCTGTCCCCAAGACGCATGTCACCAGAACGGGGAATCGGATGTCACAGGATTACGGCCACGCTTTGGCCCGGATTATGCCGGGTCAAAGCGTCGATCTTGCTGGCGGTCAGCCGCGCGTGCCGACGGCGCGCGAAAAGGCGGCCATCATTGTGCGGCTGATGCTGGCCGAAGGGGCGTCGATCCCGGTGGCATTGCTGCCCGAACATATGCAGGCCTCCCTGACGGAACAGATCGGCCAGATGCGGCTGGTGGATCGGGCCACGCTGTGGGCGGTGGTTGAGGAGTTTCTGGCCGAGCTAGAAGAGGTGGGCCTTGCCTTCCCCGGCGGGATAGATGCGGCGCTGACGATGATGGATGGCCATATCAGCCCCACTGCCGCCAGCCGCCTGCGCCGTCTGGCGGGCGCATCGGGCATGGCAGACCCGTGGGACAGGCTGACCGCCTTGCCTGTTGACCGGCTGTTGCCGGTGATCGAGGCGGAAAGCACCGAAGTTGCGGCAGTGATGCTGTCCAAGCTGCCGGTGCCTAAGGCGGCTGAACTTTTGGGCAAACTGCCGGGCGAAAAGGCCCGCCGCGTCGCCTATGCCGTGTCGATGACCGGCGGCGTTGATCCCGAAACCGTTCGCCGCATCGGTATGTCGCTGGCCACCCAGCTGGACGCGCAGCCCCCCCGCGCCTTTGATGCCGGCCCGGTCGAACGGGTGGGGGCCATCCTGAACATCTCGACCGCCGCTACCCGCGAAGATGTCTTGCAGGGGCTGGAGGTGGAGGACGCCGATTTTGCCGAACAGGTGCGCAAGGCGATCTTTACCTTTAACCACATCGCCACCCGGATTGCGCCCCGCGATGTGCCCAAGATCGTGCGGATGGTGGATCAGCCGACCCTTGTTACCGCCTTTGCCGCAGCCGTGCCCCAGCCCAAGCTGGCGCCGACGGTAGAATTCCTGCTGGCGAACATGTCACAGCGTTTGGCGCAGGGCATCCGCGAGGAAATGGCAACCCGTGGCAAGGTCAAGGAGAAGGACGCGGAAGAGGCGATGACAGCCGTCGTGTCGGCCATCCGGCAACTGGAAGGCGCCGGCGAATTGGTACTGATCCGCGAAGAGGAATAGCAGCGGACGCAAGGGTGATACGCGGGCCACCCCCCGGCTTTCCCTCTGCCGTGGGGGTACAAGGGCGCTGCGCCCACTCCACGCCGTATCCTGCGGCGTCTTGGTTTGGCCGAACACCAGCCAGAAAGTGCGGGCGCGGCACAGGGGATTTGTTGCGGGACGACAGGTTGCCACTTTTGCACATGGCCCGGCGTTCCATTGCCGCTATTAATCAAGGCTGTGCTATCTGACAAAAGGACAGGCGCGCCAAACCCTGCGGCGCTTTCTTTTCGAAAATCGTCGGCCGGAACACATGGGTGTTGTTGGGTGATCTGCGGCACGACCCGGCGTCAGCCGCCCTTGCAACCCTTGCGCGGCGCCCCGGCCCGGCATAGCGTCCGCCGCGACGGACAGGGGCGCGCGATGCAGCAAACAGACTCGGGCGCCATACGGCGCGGCATCTTGCTGATGCTGCTGGCCATTCTGGTGTTCACCGCCATGGATGCAGCGGCCAAGGGCCTGCTCCAGACCTATCCCGTGGCGCAGGTGGTCTGGTCGCGCTTTGCCGGACAAGCGGTGATCGTGGCGCTGTTGCTGCGCCAGCGGGTGCCGCAAATGTTGCGGACGCAATACCCGGGGCTGCATATGCTGCGTTCCGCCTGCCAGTTGGGGGCATCGGCGTTCTTCTTTGCGGCGCTTCCTTTCATCGGGCTGGCCGAAGCCACCGCACTGGCTGACCTGAACCCCTTGCTCATCACGCTTGGGGCCGCGCTGTTTCTGGGCGAGAAACTCGGGCCGCACCGGATTGCCGGGGTTCTGGTGGCCATGGTGGGGGCACTGATCGTCATCCGGCCGGGGTTGTCAGTGTTCAGTCCGGCCGCGCTTTTGCCCATCGGCTCGGCACTATGCTATACCGTCAACGCCCTGATCACCCGCCGCGTTGGCCCCAGCGAAAGCTACTGGACCTCGCTTGCCCATGGTGCCCTGTTTTCGACGGTGGTTCTGGGCGTGGCCATGCCCTTTGTCTGGCAACCGGTGGCGACAGCGGATCTGCCGCTGTTCGTGCTGGTCGGCTGCCTTGGCACGGCCGGGCAGCTATGCATCATCCGGTCGTTTTCGCTGGCCGAGGCGGGGGCCGTGGCGCCCTTTGCCTATGTCGGGCTGGTGTTTGCCACTGGCTGGGGGATTTTGCTGTTCGGTGAATGGCCCGACCTGCCAACAGTGATTGGTGCGCTTGTGATCGCAGGGGCGGGACTTTATGTCTGGCATCGTGAAACGCGGGCAACCCGCACTGCGAAACGCTGATGAACGGATGACCAACGCCCGCCCCGCCCGCAAAGGCACCACCACGCAATGGCTGGCGGATCGGCTGATCCGGGCTGTGCTGTGGGTGTTGCTGGCCCTGCCCTATCGTTGGCGGGTGCCGTTTTGCGGCTGGGTCATGGCGCATGTTGCGGCCCCGCTTGCTGGCTGGCCAAAGCGGATTCGCGACAACCTTGCCATCGCACAGCCCGACATGCCTGCCGAGGACATTGCCCGCCTTGTGGCGCATGTGCCCGACAACATTGGCCGCACCATCATCGAGATCTATTCGGGGCCCGAGTTCATTGCGCGCGCCACTAGCCTGCCGCTGACAGGCGAAGGGGTTGATGCCTTGGAAGCAGCGCGCCGCGAAAACCGGCCTGTCATTCTGGCGACGGGGCATTTTGGCAATTACGATGCCGTGCGCGCAGCGCTGATCGCGCGGGGTTATCCCTTGGGCGCCCTGTACCGTCCCATGGCCAACCCTTGGGTGAATGACCATTACGTTCGCGCCATCGGCACCATCGGCCAGCCGCTGTTCGAACGCGGTCGTCATGGCATGGGGCAGATGCTGCGGCATCTGAAGTCCGGTGGCATGCTGGGGATTCTGCCCGATCAGCGCATGGCCGCAGGGGTCAAGCTGACCTTTTTTGGGGCCGAGGCGCTGACAGCCCTGTCAGCGGCAGAGATGGCTCTGAAATACAACGCGATGCTGATCCCGACTTATGCCATCCGCCAGCCCGACGGCCTCAGTTTCCGCATTGTCATTGATGCACCGATTGCACATGCCACAGCCGAAGGCATGACACAGGCGCTGAACGACAACCTTGAGCGTCTTGTCCGGGAATACCCCGATCAGTGGTTCTGGATACACCGTCGGTGGAAACCCTGACTTATGGCAAGCGCGCGGCGGCAAGCACCTCGGACGGGCCTTCCTGCTGCACGATCACCACGACAGGCTGGCTGCCAAGCGCTTCGGCCTGCATCTCAAAAGGCGCATTGCCGGGCCAGTCGGCCAAGGGCTGCCAACTGGTGACCACGTTGTAATAGGTCACTTCCTTGCCCGCATTCTCGCCCCGTTCGATGGTCACCTTTTCCTCGGGCGTATAGCGCACCATCTGCACCCGCGCGCCGCGCTCCAAGGGTGGGTTGGCCACCGCGCGGATGATGATGTCATCGCCAACGCGGCGGATGGTCAACTCTACCGGGCTTTCCTTTGCCAGATGTTCGCGCACCAGATCGGCCAGCGTCATCGGGTCCATCCCCTCGACCCGCCCTTCCCCGTCGACAATCATCTGCGGGGTATAGACGGTGCGGCTGCCGATGGCGCGCGCATAGGCCTTTTGGCGGTTGGTGAATTGCGGGCTGCCAAAGGTGTCTTTCCAGCCGATGTAATCCCAGTAATCGACATGCAGCGACAATGCGATCACGTCCGGATCCTTGGCCAGATGGGCCATGAATTCATCAGCGGGGGGGCATGACGAACACCCTTGCGATGTGTAAAGTTCCACAAGCACAGGCTGAGTCTGCGCCACGGCCACACCTGCAAGACCAAAAAACAGGCCGCTGGCGGCGCTGACCAAATGTCGCATCATCGTCTTCTTCATCCCCAAGTCTGTCCTTTGGTTCTACAGAAGGCAAAGTCACAGCGCCAATCAAGGTTTTGAGAGGCGAATGTCATGTTTGCCCTTGATACTGGGGCAGCCAAGGCACGACACATTTGAATGAAACGGGGGCTGGATTTTTGGCATACAATTGCATACAACGCCCCCAACCCCTTCACCCCGGTCCGGATGCTCCGGCCCGATTCCGTCAGACAGCCAACAGCCAGGAGGCGACAGATGACCGTCACCGTCGGACATGACAGCCAAAAGACCAGACAAACCCTGACTGCGGGCGGCCAGACCGTCAGCTATTATTCGATCCCAGCAGCCGAAGCGGCGGGTCTGGGCCAGTTTGCCAACCTTCCCGCCGCACTGAAGGTGGTGCTGGAAAACATGCTGCGCTTTGAAGATGGCAAGACCGTCTCGGTCGATGACATCAAGGCGTTTTCCGACTGGGGCAAGATGGGCGGCAAGAACCCACGCGAAATCGCCTATCGCCCGGCCCGCGTCTTGATGCAGGATTTCACCGGCGTTCCGGCGGTGGTGGACCTTGCCGCCATGCGCGACGGTATCCTTGGGCTTGGTGGCAATGCGCAAAAGATCAACCCGCTGAACCCGGTTGACCTTGTCATCGACCACTCGGTGATGATCGACGAATTCGGCACCCCCCGCGCGTTTCAGGCCAACGTCGACCGTGAATATGAGCGGAACATGGAACGCTATGTGTTCCTGAAATGGGGCCAGAACGCCTTTAACAACTTCCGCGTCGTGCCGCCGGGCACTGGCATCTGCCATCAGGTGAACCTTGAATATCTGGCGCAGACCGTCTGGACCGACACCGATCAGGACGGCAACATGGTGGCCTATCCTGATACGCTGGTGGGCACCGACAGCCACACCACAATGGTCAACGGTCTGGCCGTTCTGGGCTGGGGCGTCGGCGGGATCGAGGCAGAGGCCGCGATGCTGGGCCAACCGGTTTCCATGCTGATCCCCGAGGTTGTGGGCTTCAAGCTGACCGGTACGATGACCGAAGGCACCACAGCCACTGATCTGGTGCTGAAGGTTGTGCAGATGCTGCGCAAACATGGCGTGGTGAACAAGTTCGTCGAATTCTACGGCGAAGGGCTGGATCACCTGCCGCTGGCCGACCGCGCCACGATCGCCAACATGGCCCCGGAATATGGCGCCACATGCGGCTTCTTCCCGATTGATAATGAGACCATCCGATATCTGCGCGGCACCGGCCGCGAAGAATCGCGCATCGCCTTGGTCGAGGCCTATGCAAAGGCCAACGGCATGTGGCGCGACGCGTCGTATGACCCGGTCTATACCAGCACCCTGCACCTTGACATGGGCACCATCGTTCCGGCGATCTCCGGCCCCAAGCGCCCGCAGGATTTCCTCCCGCTGACCGACGCCAAAGCCTCGTTCGCCAAGGAAATGGACGCGTCCTTCAAGCGCCCGATGGGCACCGAAGTGGCCGTCAAAGGGCATGACTTCACCATGTCATCTGGCAAGGTGGTGATCGCCTCAATCACGTCCTGCACCAACACCTCGAACCCTTATGTCATGATCGGCGCGGGCCTTGTGGCGCGCAAGGCGCGTGCGCTTGGCCTGAAATCAAAGCCTTGGGTCAAGACCTCGCTCGCGCCGGGCTCGCAGGTTGTGTCGGAATACCTGACCGCCGCCAACCTGCAAGAAGACCTTGATGCCGTCGGCTTCAACCTTGTGGGCTATGGCTGCACCACCTGCATCGGCAACTCGGGCCCGCTGGACCCGGCGATTTCCGCCGCCATCGGCGAAGGCGATCTTGTCGCCACCGCCGTGCTGTCGGGCAACCGCAACTTTGAAGGGCGCATCAGCCCGGATGTGCGTGCCAACTATCTGGCCTCTCCGCCGCTGGTCGTTGCTTATGCGCTTGCGGGCGACATGAACATCGACATCACCACCGAACCGCTGGGTATGGGCACCAATGGCCCGGTTTACCTGAAGGACGTGTGGCCGACGAACAAGGAAATTTCCGATCTGGTCGAAGCGACGGTCACCCGCGCCGCCTTCCAGAAGAAATACGCCGATGTGTTCAAGGGCGATGCCAAGTGGCAGGCGGTCGAGGTGACCGACTCGGAAACCTACGACTGGCCCGCCACCTCGACCTACATCCAGAACCCACCCTATTTCCGGGGAATGTCCAAGACTCCGGGTGTGATCGAGAATATCGAAGGCGCGCGTATCCTTGCGCTGTTGGGCGACATGATCACCACCGACCACATCAGCCCGGCAGGTTCATTCAAAGCTGGAACTCCGGCAGGCAAGTATCTGACCGAGCGTCAGGTTCCGGTGTCCGAGTTCAACAGCTATGGCGCGCGGCGCGGCAACCACGAGGTGATGATGCGCGGCACCTTCGCCAACATCCGCATCAAGAACGAGATGCTGGATGGCGTTGAAGGTGGCTACACCAAGGGGCCGGATGGGGCACAGACCAGCATCTATGACGCCTCGATGGCATATCAGGCGGCTGGCACGCCGCTGGTGATCTTTGGCGGCATCGAATATGGCGCAGGCTCCAGCCGCGACTGGGCGGCCAAGGGCACGGCCCTGCTGGGCGTCAAGGCGGTGATTGCGGAATCGTTCGAACGCATCCACCGATCAAACCTTGTCGGCATGGGTGTCATCCCGTTTGAGTTTACCGAAGGCATGACGCGCAAGTCATTGGGCCTGAAGGGCGACGAGGTCGTGTCGATCAGCGGCCTCTCGGGCGATCTGAAACCGCTCAGCCTTGTGCCCTGTACCATCACCTTTGCCGATGGCAGCACCAAGACCATCCAGATCAAGTGCCGCATCGATACCGAGATCGAGATTGAGTACGTCGAACATGGTGGCGTGCTGCACTATGTTCTGCGCGATCTGGCAAAGTAGCCACAGCAAACGTCTGCTGACAGAAAACGCCCCCTGCAACGGGGGCGTTTTTTCTTGCGGTCAACAGGGGGTCTCCTGCCCCTCGTCCAGCGGCCACAGGGTGAATGCGGCCCCATCTTCGGCCTGACAGGTCAGGATCGGACGGGAATAGCCGTTGTTGTGAAAGAGGCACGCAATCTGCGCCGGCCCGCGCTGCCCCGACAGCAGGTTCACGATTTCGAACGCCGGGCCAAAGGACAACACACTGTCCCGCCCCGCGCAGGCCGCAATCTCCAGCCCGTCACCAAAGGGGGCAATGGTCACTTGATCATTCAGCAAAGCACCTGCCCCGTCGCGCCCCACCCGGTCATAGGACCGGGCGAAATAGGCGGCGCCCGGCGTTCCGGGCTTGGCCAAGGCCTGCTCTGCACTGACCTGCACCGTCAGCGCCACCAGCACTAAGGCGATGGCGCCGGGGCGGATCATTCCGACAGCGCCTTTTGCAACTGCGGCACGAACCGCTGTTCATAGTCAGATCCCACCAGCGGCCCGATGAACTTGAACGCCACCGTGCCGTCGCCTCGCAGGATAAAGGTTTCGGGTGGGGCGGTCACACCCCATTCCACGGCATTGCGGCCCATGGGGTCGGTGGCAACCGCCAGAAAAGGATTGCCCTCTTCCTGCAGATAGGCAACGGCCTTGGCATCATCATCACGCAGGTTGATGCCCACCACCCGGACGCCCTGCTTTTGCAACTCCAGCAGGGTGGGATGTTCGGCGCGGCAGGGCGGGCACCACGTGGCCCAGAAATTCACCACCGTCACCGCGCCTGTCCGCAGATCAGCGTCCGTCAGCAACGGCACCCCGGCAAGGGCAGTGGTCGGCACAACGGGGGCTGCGCGGTCGATAAAGGTGGATGGCAGATCGTTCGGGTTGTCGCGCATCATGCCAACGTAAAAGGTGCCCGCCAAGGCCGCGAAGATCACGGGCGGCAACACCATCAACCACTTAGCCATCGCTTCTCTCCGTCCCCTTCTGGCGGGCCTCGACCTCGGCCAATTGCCGTTTCACCTGCCGCCCGCGCAAGATGGACCACCCCACCAGTGCCACGATCAGCGCCAATGACGCCCCATAGGACGACAGCACCGCAAAGGCGTATTTCCCAAGTTCCGGCATCATGCGATCCGCTCCCGCGTCAGCAGCGCCTGCAAACGGCGCGCCCTTATTTCGGTGCGCGTCCGCATCAGGACAAGCGCCAGAAACATCAGGATAAAGCCGACGATGCAAACCACCAAGGGCAGCCAGAACACGTCTGACACGTTCTCTTCCTTGTCCAGCGACAGCGACGCCCCCTGATGCAGACCCTGATTCCAGAAGTTCACCGCATAGCGCGACAACACGGCAAAGACCGACCCCACGATGCACAGCACACCCGTCAGATCGGCGGCGGTATCGGGATCATCTACTGCCTGCCACAGGGCGATATAGCCCAGATAGAACAGGCACAGGATCAGGAACGAGGTCAGGCGCGGGTCCCACGCCCACCAAGTGCCCCACATGGGCTGGCCCCACAGCGCCCCGGTGACAAGGGCGATAAAGGTAAAGGTCAGCCCGACAGGCGCGGCCGCCTTGGCCGCAAGCGCGCTGACATGATGCCGCCGGATCAGCCAGATCAGGCTGGCCAACAACATCATCACCCAGGCATTGATGGCCATCATGGCCGCCGGCACATGCAGGTAGATGATCTTGACCGTTGATCCCTGCTTGTAATCATCCGGGGTAAAGAAGAACCCCCAGATCAGACCCATGACCAAGGTCACGACCGACAGCCCCGCCACCCAGGGCAAGGCCCAGGCCGAGGTCTGCATAAACTTCTTCGGGTTGGCATATTCCCAGATCGACATGGATCGCGGCCTAGCCTCTCTTTTCCATCTTCTCAACTCACTATCACGTCAGACTTAGCGCAGGTTCACGCGGATTGCCGCAGCCGCGGCAAAGGGCAGCAGCGCCAAGGCCCCCGCCGTGATGCCCGACAGCAACAAAATCGGCACCGCCACATCAACCCCCATCGCGCCGCGGCGCACCACCTCGGCCCCGAAGATCAGCGTCGGCACGTAAAGTGGCAAGACCAGAAGTGACAGCAGCAGACCACCCCGCTTGATCCCCACCGTCAGCGCCGCCCCAAAGGCACCGATCACCGACAGAGCCGGAGTGCCCGCCGCAAGCGAGGCCACCAGCCAAGGGTAGCCCGGCCCCGGCAGGTTCAGCAAAACCCCCAGCACGGGCGCCACAAGCGTCAGCGGCAACCCGGTCACCAGCCAATGCGCCAAGGCCTTGACCGCAACCACCCCTTCCAGCGGAATGGGCGATGTGGCCAACAGGTCCAGCGAGCCATCTTCGAAATCCAGTGCGAAAATGCGGTCCAAAGACAAAAGGCACGCCAGCAGCGCCCCCACCCACAGAATCCCCGGCGCAATCTTGGCCAGCGTTGCCCCTTCGGGACCCACGCCCAAGGGCACCAGCACGGCCGCCAGCAGAAAGAACGCCAGACCAAGGCCAAAGCCGCCCCCTGCCCGGAACGCCAGTTGCAGGTCACGCGTCAGAAGGGCGATCATGCGAAGGCCTCGTCAAAGCCGCCGCCGCGCGCCACCTTTGGCAGGGCCGCCTTGAACGGCGACAGGTCCAGCACCGCTGCCTCATCCAGCCCAAGGTCAATGTGCGTGGCAATCAGCGCCATGCCGCCCGCCGCCAGATGGCCGCGCAAAACCCCGGCGAACAACTGCACCGATGCCGCATCCAGCGACACGGTCGGTTCATCCAGCACCCAAATCGGCCTGCCGGTGACCAACAGCCGCGCCAAACCCAGCCGCCGCTTTTGCCCAGCCGACAGGTTCGCGGCACGCCGGTCACGCAGCGCTGTCAGGTTCATCTGCGCCATGGCATCATCCACGCCATCAACCCCATGGATCGCTGCCCAGAACCGCAGGTTTTCCGCGACGGTCAGCACCGCCTTCAGCCCATCAGCATGCGCGCCGTAGCACAGGCTTTCGGGGGCCATGTTGACCGTGCCGCCAACCGCAGGCTGCAACCCGGCAAGGGTGCGCAAAAGCGTGGTCTTGCCCACACCATTCGGCCCGCGCAGCACCAAGGCCTGCCCGGAAGACAAGCGAAAGCTTACCCCCTCCAGCACGGTCAAACCGCCGCGCGCCACCGCAATATCTGCCACCACCAACTCCATGGCAAATCCCTATCTGAACCCCGTCGTGCGGAAAAGGCCCCCCGGCGCATGGACATTCACGCCTGCCTGATTAGGTTCCGCCGGGAACAGCAGAAAAGGATACAGCATGCAGACGCGCCCCTTTGGCCAGACCGGCCAGACCACAACCGCTATCGGCTTTGGCGCTTGGGCCATTGGCGGCACATGGGGTGAGGTCACGCATGACGATGCCAAGGCCACGCTGCACGCAGCCCTTGATGCGGGCATGACCTTTATCGACACCGCCGATGTGTACGGCGATGGCCGGTCAGAGCACATCATTGCCGAAGTGCTGGCCGAACGGGACGGACCGCGCCCCTTTGTGGCCACCAAGGCCGGGCGCCGCCTGAACCCGCATGTGGCGGCGGGGTATACCGGGGCCAATATCGAAGCCTTTATTGACCGCAGTCTGCAAAACCTGCGGGTCGAATGTCTGGATCTGGTGCAACTGCACTGCCCACCAACAGCGGTATATGGCGATGACGCGTTGTTCGCAGACCTTGCAGCCATCCGGCAAAAGGGCAAGATCGCGCATTTCGGCGTGTCGGTGGAAACGGTGGACGAGGCGATGATGGCCATCCGCCAACCCGGTGTCGTGTCGGTGCAGATCATCTACAACCTGTTCCGCCAGAAACCGGCCGAGGCGTTCTTTGCTGCCGCCAAGGCGCAACGGGTGGCCGTGATTGCGCGGGTGCCGCTGGC
The DNA here is from genome assembly GCA_027484145.1 of Rhodobacter sp. Classification (GTDB taxonomy): domain Bacteria; phylum Pseudomonadota; class Alphaproteobacteria; order Rhodobacterales; family Rhodobacteraceae; genus Pseudotabrizicola. The sequence goes on along the minus strand of JAIXUH010000002.1, from coordinate 332,003 downwards.
CTCGGGTCTGCTGACAGGCAAGATGACTGCTGCGTCGCAGTTTGCCGCCGATGACCACCGCAGTTTCAACCGCGAAGGTGCCGCCTTTGACAAGGGCGAGACGTTTTCCGGCGTGCCCTTCGATGTGGCGCTTGAGGCGGTCGAGGCCTTGCGCCCGCTGGTGCCGCAGGGGGCCAGCATGGCCGCCTTTGCGCTGCGCTGGATTCTGATGGAGGATGCCGTCACCGTGGTGATTCCCGGCGCGAAAACGCCCGAACAATCCCGCGCCAATGCCGCGGCAGGCAGCCTGCCGCCGCTTGGCCCCGATACGATGCAAGCCGCGCGTGAGGTTTATGCCCGCATCATCGCGCCCCATGTGCACCACTTGTGGTGAAACCACATCAGGGCTGACGACCCCTGCGATACGGGTCAGCCGTCGCTGCCAACCGGCAAAAGGGCGGCGGCGATCCGGCGCCCTTCGGACAGCAGCACGTTATAGGTGCGGCAGGCCGCAGGGGAATTCATGACCTCAACCCCGATGCCCGCGTTTTCCAGCGTGGCACGAAACGCCATCGGAACATGGGCAATCTCGGTCCCCATGCCCACAAACAACACATCGATGCGCCCGATCAGTGACAAGGGGCCAGCAGTATCGGTGATGCCACCCCAAGGGCCTGCATCCCACGGGGTCACCAGACAGGCCCCCCGGATCAGATGCCCGCCCACCCGGAAAAAGCCGGGTCCATAGCCATCAATCGGTTTGGCGGTGCCATAGCTGATTTCGGTCAGGCGCATGTCGCTCACGCGTCGATATTGGCAAATTCGTGGTTGGACCCGCCGCCCTTTTTGCCGCCCTTTGGCTTTTCGCTGCGGTCAAGTCCAAGGAACAGCACGATGTTCTTGGCCACATACAAGGTGGAATAGGTGCCGATCACCACACCAAAGGTCATGGCGAACACAAAGCCCCGGATCACGTCACCGCCCCAGATAAGGAGCACGATCAGCGCGATCAGCGTGGTCGAGGCCGTCATGATCGTGCGCGACAACGTCTCATTCGCGGTCAGGTTCATCATCTCGCGCAGCGGCATCGCCTTGTATTTGGCAAGATTCTCTCGCAGACGGTCAAAGATCACGACCGTGTCGTTGACAGAATAGCCAAGGATGGTCAGCAAGGCCGCCACAATGGTCAGGTCAAACTTCAGTTGGAACAGCGCGAACACGCCCACCGTCACGATCACATCATGCAACAGCGCCGCCACGGTGCCGACAGCGAACTGCCATTCGAACCGCGTCCACACATAGATCAGAATCCCGATGGACGCAGCGGCCACGGCCAGCAAGGCTTGCCAGATCAGTTCGGCCGATACCTTTGGCCCCACGGATTCGACCGCCGGGAAGGTGATGGCCGGATCAATCACCTTCAGCGCGGCCTCCACCTCGGCAATCACTTCGGGTGTCACCGCCTCTTCGCCCTCACGCGCCGAAATGCGGATCATTGCGATGTGCTGGTCGTCGCGGAAGGCAGGGTCGAACACTTCGCTGATCGACACATCGCCAAGGTTCAGCGTCGACAACGCCTCACGGTAAACGCCCACATCCACCGCCTGCGTGCTTTCGGTGCGGATCGTGGTGCCGCCTTTGAAGTCGATGCCATAGTTCAGCCCCATCGTGGCAACCAGCGCAAAGCTGGCCAGCACCAGAAACACCGACAGGCCAAAGGTGACGAACTGAAGTTTGAAAAAATCGATGTTGGTCTTTTCGGGAACCAGCCGCAGACGCCATGCCATGACCGTTTTCCCCTTAGACTACGATGGTTTTCGGACGGCGGGCAACCATCCAAGTTTCGATGATGAAACGCGTTACGTAAACGGCCGTGAACATCGAGGTGATGATGCCAAGGCCAAGGGTAACGGCAAAGCCGCGCACCGGGCCAGAGCCGATCCAGAACATGATCAGGGCGGTCAACAGGCCTGTCACGTTCGAATCCATGATCGCGGAGAACGCCCGTTCAAACCCGATTTCCACGGCGCGGGCGGGCGATTGGCCTGCGCGCAATTCCTCGCGTATCCGCTCAAAGATCAGCACGTTGGCGTCAACCGCCATCCCCATGGTCAGCACGATACCCGCGATGCCGGGTAAGGTGAGCGTGGCCCCGATGGTGGACAAGAGCGCCACCAGAAGTGCTATGTTTACCACAAGCGCCACGTTGGCCATCACACCGAACCAGCCATAACAGGCGATCATATAGGTCAGAACACAGATCATCCCGATGATGGCCGCGCGTTGGCCCGCATCAATCGAGTCGGCCCCCAACTCGGGGCCGATGGTTCGTTCTTCCAGAAAGGTCATTTCAGCCGGCAAGGCCCCGGCCCGCAGCAAAATGGCAAGTTGCGTGCTCTCCTCAACCGAGAATGACCCGGTGATGATGCCCGACCCGCCGGGAATATGGCTTTGAATCACAGGGGCCGAAATCACCTCCTGGTCCAGCACGATGGCGAAAGGTGCCCCGATGTTGGCGGCAGTATAGTCGCCGAACTTGCGGGCCCCGGTCGGGTTGAAGCGGAAGTTGACGGCGGGCCGGTTGTTGGTGTCAAACGCGGGCTGCGCATCCACCAGTTCTTCGCCGGTCACAACCGGGGTTTCTTCGACAATGTAGTAAACGCCGTCTTCATCCATCGAAGGCAACAGCAGATTGCGCGCGCCAGGCGATGCGCCCGCATCGGTGGTGCGGCCCACAACCGGGTTGAAGGTCAGTTTCGCCGTGGTGCCGATCAGCGCCTTCAACTCGGCCGCCGAGCCGATGCCGGGCACCTGAATCAGGATGCGGTCGGTGCCCTGCCGCTGGATCGTCGGCTCTCGTGTGCCCACCTCGTCGACGCGGCGACGGATGATTTCCAGCGACTGCTGAATCGTGCGCCCGTCGGTCGCTGTCTTTTCCGCATCGGACAACTGCACGACTATGTCGTTGCCTTCGGATGTTACAGCAATGTCATTCTGGCCGACCCCGGTCAGGCTGACCACGGGCGTCGCCAAGGCATTGATGGCCGCCACTGCCGCCGGCATCCCGGCCGCATTGGTAATGGCCACCCGCAGCGTGCCATCGGGGCTGGGCTGACGGCGCACATTGCCCACCTGATCGCGCAGATCGCGCAAAGCATCGCGCACATCGGGCCAGAGAGCATCCATGCGGGCTTTGTACACATCCTCGACCTGCACTTCGGCCAGCAGATGCGCACCGCCCCGCAGGTCAAGGCCAAGGCTCATCAGCGCCGATGGCAGGAAAGACGGCCACTGCGCAAGGGCTGCGGACTGTTCTTCGCTGGCAGTGCCCCCGGCGGCTTCGATCGCAGCGGCGGCGTCATTATGCGCCTCGACCTGCGGATAAAAGAAGTTGGGCACTGCCGCCAGAATTCCCCAGCTACACACAGCGAGGATCAGCAACCGCTTCCACAGCGACATGGCGTTCATGACAGATTGTCCTTACGACGCAGCAGGTTCGGTCTTGTTCATCACCTGAACGATTGTCGACTTGATGACCTTGACCTTCACCCCTTCGGCGATGTCCACAACGATGGTGCCATCTTCGTTCACATGCGTCACCTTGCCGACGATGCCGCCTTGGGTCAGCACCTGATCACCCCGGCGCAGTGCTTCCACCATGGCCTTGTGCTCTTTCAGTTTTTTCTGCTGCGGACGGATCAGCAGGAAATACATGATCCCGAAGATCAGAATAAGCGGCATGAAGGACGTGAAGGCAGCGGCGGCACCACCGCCAGCGGCGGCCTGTGCAAAGGCGGGGGTTGCGAACATGGGCATCCTCTTGTCTGTCGGTCGGGGTCCGGCCCCGGTTATCTCTCGTCGGGTTCGGTCGGCGGGCACCCTACAGGCGGGTGATAGGCAAGGCAAGGCGGGCAGGTCTGGCCCGGCCAAAGCCGCATATATGACCGGACTACCCGGAATGACAGCCCCCGAGACGTGTTTTCGCAGCACCTTTTCGCGCGGTGCCAAATCAGGCATAAGCCGCCCACAGACCTGAAAGGACGAGGCCCATCATGCATGACATCCGCGCCATCCGCGAAAACCCCGCTGCATTTGATGCCGCGCTGTCGCGCCGGGGCCTGCCAGCGGCATCGCCCGAGATTCTGGCGCTGGATGCCGACCGCCGGGCCAAGATTGCCGCCGCCGAAACCGCACAGGCCGAACAGAACCGCGCCAGCAAAGAGGTGGGCGCCGCCAAGGCCCGTGGGGATGATGCGGAATTCGAGCGTCTGCGCGCCATTGTGGCCGACAAAAAGGCCGAGATTGCCCGTCTGACCAGCGAAGCCGCCGAGGAAGACGACCGTCTGCGCGACATGCTGATGCGCATCCCCAACCTGCCCTTGGACGAAGTGCCCTTTGGCCATGATGAGGATGGCAACGTTGAAGTGCGCCGCTGGGGCACACCGCGGCAGTTCAACTTTGCCCCGGTCGAACACTTCGAAATTCCGGGCGTGAAGCCGGGGATGGATTTCGAAACGGCGGCCAAACTGTCGGGCAGCCGATTTGTGGTATTGAAAGGTGCGGTGATCCGGGTGCACCGCGCGCTCGCGCAGTTCATGCTGGATACCCACATCACCGACCACGGCCTGACCGAAATGTGGACGCCGGTGCTGGTGAAGGACGAGGCCATGTATGGCACCAACCAGTTGCCGAAGTTTGCCGAGGACAGCTACCAGACCACCAATGGCTGGTGGCTGATCCCCACGTCCGAGGTCACGCTGACCAATACCGTCGCGGGAGAACTTCTGGACGAGGCCACGCTTCCCATCCGCATGACAGCGCACACCCAATGCTTCCGGTCAGAAGCCGGGTCCTCGGGCAAGGATACCACCGGCATGCTGCGCCAGCACCAGTTCGAAAAGGTCGAGATGGTGACGATCTGCACGCCAGAGTCGGCGCTTGCCGAACATGAGCGCATGACCAAATGCGCCGAGGCGATCCTGGAGAAACTCGGCCTGCCCTATCGCACCATCGTGCTCTGCACCGGCGACATGGGCTTTGGCAGCCAGAAGACCCATGACCTTGAGGTCTGGTTGCCGGGGCAGAACCGTTTCCGCGAAATCTCGTCCTGCTCGACCTGCGGCACCTTTCAGGCGCGCCGCATGAATGCGCGCTATCGCCCGGCAGGTGGCAAGCCCGAGTTTCTGGCCACGCTGAACGGATCGGGCCTTGCGGTTGGGCGCTGCCTGATTGCCGTGCTGGAAAACGGCCAGCAAGTCGATGGCTCGGTGGACCTTCCCGCCGTGTTGCACCCCTATCTGGGCGGCAAGACAAAGATCACCCCCGAAGGGCAGTTGGCGTGAAACCGAACCGCACCTTTGGCGTTGTGTCACTGACCCATTTTCAAGGCTGACCATGACCCTTCGCGCGCTTTTTCTGTTGCTTGCCACCATTGCCTTTGGCGTGGCGCCCTTTGTGACTGCGCCCTTCACCGGCTATGACCCGTCGCAGTTTCCCGTGCAGATCACCGATCCTGCGGTGCAGCCGGCGGGCTACGCCTTTTCGATCTGGTCGATCATCTATCTGTGGCTGATTGCCCATGCCGCCTTTGGTTTCTGGCGGCGCGCGCATAGCGATGACTGGGATCAGGTGCGCGTGGCGCTGATGGTGTCTCTGGTCATCGGCGCAGTTTGGCTGGCCATTGCGGCGCGCTTTCCGCTGGTGGCGACCTTTGGCATTTTGCTGATGTGGGCCACGGCATTGGCAGCCTTTGTGCAGGCGGATGAGTTTACCGACCGCTGGATGTTGTCGGCCCCGCTTGCCATTTACGCAGGCTGGCTGTCGGCGGCGGCGGCTGTTTCCACCGGGGTCGTTCTGGCGGGCTATGGCTTGCTGGGCGATACCACCAGCGCCTTGGCGATGGTGGCCATCGTGCTGGTTTTGGCGGGCGCAGTGCAATGGGTTCGCCCGCAGATGCCGGTTTATGGCATCACGGTTGTCTGGGCTCTGATCGGGATTGTGGTTGCCAATGTGCAAAGCAACCTTTTGGTGGCACTCGCTGCTGTGGCGGCAGCGGCGGCTATGGCGGCGATCACCGCCTATGCGTGGTATCGCCGCCCCGCCGCGCTCTGACGCTTGACGGCACCGCGTGGCTGGGGCAAGGCACCGGGCATGCTGCGCATTGAAAACATCACCTACAATGTCGAAGGCCGCCCCCTGTTCGAAGGGGCGTCGGCCACCATTCCAACGGGCCACAAGGTGGGTCTTGTCGGCCGCAATGGTGCCGGTAAAACCACGCTGTTCCGCCTGATCCGGGGCGAACTGGCCCTGGAAGGCGGCGAGATCAGCCTTCCCACCCGGTCCCGCATCGGGGGTGTCGCGCAAGAGGTGCCGTCTTCGTCCACCTCGCTGCTCGACACCGTTCTGCAGGCGGATGAAGAACGCACCGCCCTGCTGACCGAGTCTGAGACGGCAAAGGATGCGCACCGCATTGCCGAAATTCAGGCCCGCCTGTCGGACATTGACGCGTGGAGTGCCGAAGGCCGCGCATCAGCCATCCTCAAAGGCCTTGGCTTTGATGCCGAGGCGCAGCGGCGGCCTTGCTCTGACTTTTCAGGCGGTTGGCGGATGCGGGTGGCGCTTGCTGGTGTGCTGTTCGCCCAGCCCGACCTTTTGCTCTTGGACGAACCGACCAACTACCTTGATCTTGAAGGCGCGTTGTGGCTGGAAAGCTATCTGGCCAAATATCCCCACACCGTGCTGATCATCAGCCATGACCGTGGCCTGTTGAACCGCGCCGTGCAGGGCATTCTGCATCTGGATGCCAAGAAGCTGACCTATTGGAACGGCCCTTACGACCAGTTCGCCCGCCAGATGGCCGAACGCCGTGCCGTGTTGCAGGCCGAGGCGAAAAAGCAAGACGCCCGCCGCGCGCATCTGCAAAGCTTTGTCGACCGGTTCAAGGCCAAGGCCTCCAAGGCTGTGCAGGCACAAAGCCGCGTGAAGATGCTGGAAAAGATGACGCCGATCACCGCCCCGGAAGAGGCGAAGAAGGTCGTCTTCACCTTCCCCGCGCCCGAAGAACTGTCGCCCCCGATCATCAACATCGAGGGCGGGGCCGTGGGCTATGGCGGCCCGCCTGTGCTGAAGAAACTCAGCCTGCGGATCGATCAGGATGACCGCATCGCCCTTTTGGGCCGCAACGGCGAGGGGAAATCGACCCTGTCGAAGCTGCTGGCGGGCAAGCTGGAAACGGCCGAGGGGCGTATCACCCGGTCATCCAAACTGCGGATCGGCTATTTCGCGCAGCATCAGGTGGATGAGCTTTACATCGACGAAACCCCGCTGCAGCACCTGCAACGCCTGCGCCCCGCAGAAGGCCAGCCCCGCTTGCGCGCCCGGCTTGCGGGCTTTGGCCTGATGGCCGAACAGGCGGAAACCGTGGTGGGGCGGCTTTCGGGCGGGCAAAAGGCGCGGCTGTCGCTCTTGTTGGCCACGCTGGATGCGCCGCACCTTCTGATCCTGGACGAACCGACCAACCACCTTGATATCGAAAGCCGCGAAGCACTGGTCGAGGCGCTGACCGAATACACCGGTGCGGTGATCCTTGTCAGCCACGATATGCACCTGCTGTCTCTGGTGGCCGACCGGTTGTGGCTGGTCAAGGGTGGCGCTGTGACACCCTATACGGACGATCTGGAAGCCTATCGCAAGATGCTGCTTGCGGGCGACGAAGACGTAAAGGTCGCCCCAAAACCCGTTGAAAAGCCAAAGAAAGCCAGCCGCGACGAAGTGCTTGCCCTGAAGGCCGAAGTGCGCAAATGCGAAGAACGGCTGAACAAGCTGAACGAAATGCGCGACAAACTGGCCAAGAAACTGGCAGATCCGGCCCTTTATGAATCCGACCGCATCGGCGAGTTGGAGACATGGAACAAGAAATACGCCGAGTTGATGGATGGTCTGGACCGGGCCGAGGCAATGTGGATCAGCGCGCAGGAAAAGCTGGAAACCGCCGCAGGTTAAGCCATGCCAATGCCCTGGACATATCGGCAGGCAACGCGGGAATGGCAGGCCTTTCTTGCCGATGCGCGCGACGAAATGGGTTTGGTCACCGACCACACCACCTTTACCGCCGTCGAAGGTGTGCTGCGGGCCTTTCGCGCGCGGCTGACGCCGCAGCAGGCCATCGACTTTGCCCAAGTGCTGCCATCGGTGCTGCGCGCGCTCTTCGTGGCGCGGTGGGATCTGTCGGCCCCGATCCTGCCCCCCGGCACGCGGGAGGATTGGACGGCAGAGGCCCGCGCCTTGCGTCACCAGCACAACATCGCCCCGGAAAACTGTGTCGCGGCCACCGCCATTGCCCTGCGTCGCGCCGTCCTGCAGCAGGATCTGGAACGTGTTCTGGCCGAACTGCCCCCCTTTGCGGCTGAGTTCTGGTCCACCCCCGGCATCGACCCTGCCACCCTTGGCCCGCGCATCGTCTGACGGGATTTCCCCTTGCCGCAACCTGCGGCGCGCCCTAGCCTGCCGTCATGGATAGCGCGTTTCTGATCACCGCCTTTGCCACCTTGTTCGTGGTGATCGACCCGCCCGGGCTGGTGCCCTTGTTCATTGCGCTGACCCAAGGCATGTCAAACGACCGCCGCCGCGCCATGGCCTTGCGGGCCTGTATCATCGCGGCGGTTCTCCTGACGCTGTTCGGCCTTGCAGGCGAGGCCATTCTTGGCTTCATCGGTATCTCGATGCCCGCGTTTCGCATCGCGGGCGGTATCCTGTTGTTCCTGACCGCGCTGGACATGCTGTTTGAACGCCGCACGCAACGCCGCGAAGGGCAACACCCCGACCCCGATCATGACCCTTCTGTGTTTCCTCTTGCCACGCCGCTGATTGCCGGGCCGGGGGCGATTGCGACCATGATCCTGCTGATGGGGCAATCGGGCGGAAGCTGGCCCGCCGCATTGGCGGTGCTGGGTTTGCTTTGGGGCATGATCGTCGTGACCTATCTGTTCCTTCTGGCCTCTCCGCCGCTGGAGCGCTTGCTGGGCCGCACCGGCACCATCGTGATCACCCGCCTCTTGGGGATGTTGTTGGCCGCGCTTTCGGTGCAATTCGTCATCGACGGTGTGCGCCAGACTGGCCTGATCTGACAGATGCGTAAGGTGGCTTGCATCCGGCCCCATTGGCCCCCACCTGTTCTGCAATCGGGCAGGAGACGCTGATGGACGGTGATGTCTGGGCCAGACTGGCCTATCTGGGGCTGCTGCTTGCCGCCCTTGGGGGTTGGGTGCTGGTGGAATATCGCGGTCGGCTTGGCGTGGCCATGCGCGCCGCCGCTGCATGGGGCATGATCTTTGTGGGTGCCGTGGCGGGCTACGGCCTGTGGCAGGACATCCGCACTGATATCTTGCCGCGCCAATCGGTCGCCGAAGGGGGAGAGATCCGCGTGCCCCGCGCCGAGGACGGGCATTATTACCTGATGGTCGAGGTGAATGGCACAACCGTGCAGTTCATGGCCGATACCGGTGCCAGCAACGTGGTTCTGTCCACCGAAGATGCGCGCCGCCTTGGCATTGATCCTGCGTCTCTGCTGTATATGGGCGAGGCGCGCACCGCCAATGGCACCGTCCGCACCGCCCGCGTCACCCTGCCCGAAGTGACGCTTGGCCCCTATCAGGACGCCGACCTGACCGCTTGGGTGAACGAGGGCGAAATGGATATCTCGCTCTTGGGCATGGATTATCTGGGCCGCTACCGGATCGAGATGGCGGGCAACGAAATGGTGCTGCGGCGCTAGGGTTTTTCGGCCTTCTTCTCCCAGCGGCCCGAGTCTTCCGACCAGTATTGCGCCGGATGCCCCGCAGCGGTGATCCGCTTCCACATCTCGCGCGCCTGCGTTAGTCTTGGCGTATCGGCACCGTCGAAGATGATCCAGACCCGCTCCATCGCGCGGGCCTCGTCATCGCTGACATCGGCCCCGTCCAGCAGGACAAGCGCCTTGGCCCCGTTGGTTGCAGGCCCCGGACCCAGCAAAACAGGTTGGTCCGCGTCATGCGGTCCACCGGCCTGCCCGTGTGGCAAGAAGCCATCCTCGGGTACAAGCCAGAAACGGGCATCCAATTGATCCAGCGACACCGCATCCGGGCTGCGGATCATCACCCGCCAGCCTTGGGTCACGGCCCGCTCTACCAACGTACGGGCCGTCTGTTCGGCGGTGGACCGGGTCAGGTGATAGAACATCACAATTCCCATGACGCGCCCCCTGCCCCAATGGCGTTACTTCGCCTCATACCGGTCGCGGATCAGTCGGTTCAGCGCCATCACGCCCCAGCCCGTGGCCCCTTTGGGCGCAAGGGTCGTGTCAGATTTCACCAATGCGGTGCCCGCGATATCCAGATGGCACCACGGCACATCGGGCTTGACGAACCGCTGCAGGAATTGCGCCGCCGTGATCGCACCGCCATCACGCCCGCCCACGTTCATCATGTCGGCAATGCGCGATTTCAGCTTGGCATCATAGGCGTCACCCATCGGCATCCGCCATGCACCCTCTCCCTCATGCCCCGCCGCCTTCAGAAAGGCGTTGCACAAGTCGTCATTGTTGGAAAACACGCCGGTGTTTTCGTGGCCCAAGGCGATGATGATGGCCCCGGTCAGGGTGGCAAGGTCAATCATCGCCGTGGGTTTGAAGCGTTCCTGTGCATACCAAAGCACATCGGCCAGCACGAGGCGGCCTTCGGCATCGGTGTTGATGACCTCGATCGTGTCGCCCTTCATCGATTTCACCACGTCGCCGGGGCGCTGTGCGCGGCCATCGGGCATGTTTTCGACAAGGCCCACAAGACCCACCACATTGGCCTTGGCCTTGCGCAGGGCCAAGGTCCGCATGACACCCGCCACAACGCCTGCGCCACCCATGTCCATCGTCATTTCTTCCATCCCGGCGGCAGGCTTGATGGAAATGCCGCCGGTGTCGAACACCACGCCCTTGCCGATCAGGGCCAAGGGGGCCTCGCCTTTCTTGCCGCCATGCCATTGCATGACCACAACTTTTGATGGCGTTTCCGACCCCATGCCAACGCCCAAGAGCGCGCCCATTCCAAGGCGGGTCAGGTCTTCCTCTTCCAGAATCTCGACATCCAGACCCAGTTCATGCATCGCGGCCAGACGGGCGGCAAAATCATAGGTGGTCAGCACGTTGGCCGGTTCATTCACCAGATCGCGGGTAAAGAACACACCTTCGGCGACGGCGGCCCCCGGTGCGGCGGCAGCGGCCACCGCCTCGGGGTTGGCCACCATCATCGTGACCGGCCCCACGGGCTTTGGTTCGGCCGTCTTGTGCGGCAGGAAGTCATAGGCGCGCATGGCCAGTCCAAAGGCAATCTCGGCCGCCATCGGGTGCGCCTCGGCCATCACCACGGTATGCAGGGGCGACAGGGCCTTGCCAATCGCGGCGCCGGCCTTGCGGGCCTCGGCCACGGTCGCTTTGCGCGGCAGGCGGATCACCTGAATGGCCTCCGCCTCGATCCCGGCGGGATAGGCCAGGTCCTGCGCTTCACCCGGCTTCAGCTTGGCAAAGGTATCCGATGCCAGAAATCGCCCGAACGCCCCCTTGGTCATGCGGTCCAGCCGCCGCAGCGTGGCCGACAGCGTGCCACCGGCATCGGCAAACACGGCAATCCGGCCTTTTGCCCCGGACAGGGCTTCGGCATCGGTGGCTTGAAACTGGATCGGAACCGGATGGGACATGGGGACCTTCTTCCTTGCGCGTCAATGCCGCAGATATGGCGGCCAGCGTCGGCAAAGGCTAGCCCGCAGGCCCGGCAATGACCAGATATGAGTTTCCAAGCCGTGCCGATTTGGTTAGTGTCGCTCATGGGCGCGTGAGGAGAGTTTCAGGCTGTGTCGAAATTCGACAGATATCTGCTGTCGCAACTCCTTGCGCTTTTCGGTTTCTTCTCGCTACTGCTTGTGTCCGTCTATTGGATCAACAGGGCCGTCGGCCTGTTTGACCAGTTGATCGGTGACGGGCAGTCGGCCTTGGTCTTTGTCGAATTCTCGCTTTTGACCCTGCCCAATGTCATCCGCCTTGTGCTGCCGATTTCGGCGTTTGCGGCGGCGGTCTATGTGACCAACCGCCTGATGGGTGACAGCGAGTTGGTGGTGATGCAGGCAACGGGGTTTTCGTCCGTCCGGCTGGCACGTCCGGTGATCTATTTCGGGCTGATCGTGGTGGTGATGCTGTCGGTGCTGACGCATGTGCTGGTGCCCGCAAGCCGCGCCACCTTGGCCGACCGCAGCGCCGAGATTTCCGACAATGTCACCGCGCGCTTTTTGCGTGACGGGCAGTTCATGCACCCCGCAGAGGGCGTCACGCTGTATATCCGCGAGATTTCGCAGAACGGCGAGCTGCGCGATGTGTTCCTGAGCGATGACCGCACGGCGGGTGAAAGCGTGACCTATACCGCACGTCGCGCCCTGCTGGCACGCGGCGATCATGGGCCCAAGCTTCTGATGTTCGATGGCATGACCCAGACCCTTGACCAGACGCGGCGCAAGCTTTCGGTCACCCGCTTTGCCGATGTCACCTATGACCTCGGGTCCATGTTGGCAGGCGGCATCCGCGATGGCCGCACGATGGATGAATTGCCGACGCTGGACCTGCTGGCCCCGACCGACGCGCTGATGGCCGAAACCGGGGCGACCCGCGCGGCGATGCTGCAAGAGGGGCATGCCCGTATCGCGCTGCCGTTTCTGGCGCTTGCAGCGGCGCTGATCGGCTTTTCTGCGCTGCTCTTGGGGGCGTTCAGCCGCTTTGGCCTGTGGCGGCAGATCGGGGTTGCGATCCTGCTGCTGATCCTTGTGCAGCTGATCAACACCCAAGGCACCGGACTGGCCATGCAGAATGCATCGGCGTGGATGGCCGTCTATGTGGCCCCGGCGACCGGGGTGGGGATCGGCGCGTTCCTGCTGTGGCTGTCGCAACGGCCCCGCTGGTTGCGGGCCGGCGCCGGGCAAAGGATGGCTGCATGATCCTGTCACGCTACATCGGGCGGCGGTTCTTCTGGTCCTTCGTGCAGGTGTTCATGGTCTTTCTGGCGATCATGCTGCTGATCGACGTGGTCGAACAATTGCGCCGCTTTTCCGATCAGGGCATCAGCACGGGCGCGGCGCTGCGGCTGGCAGCGATGAACACGCCGTCGGGCCTCTATCGCATCTTGCCGTTGATCACGATCCTTTCGGCGATCACGCTGTTCTTGTCACTCGCGCGGTCGTCGGAACTGGTGGTGATCCGGGCGGCGGGGCGGTCGGGCCTGCGCTTTCTGCTGGCCCCCGTGCTGGTGTCCTTTGTCATCGGTCTGGCGGCGATTGCGGTGCTGAACCCGCTGGTCGCGGCAACCCAGAAAGAATACGATCGCCTATGGGCGCGGATTGCACAGGGCGCGGAAAGCACACTGTCGCTGACCGAAACCGGTCTGTGGCTGCGCCAAGGCGGGAGTGAGGGGCAAACGGTGATCCGGGCGATCAGGGCCAATACGGACGGGACCGAGATTTTCGGGGTCACCTTTCTGACCTTTGATGCCACCGGCCTGCCCCAATCGCGGATCGAGGCAGAACGCGCGAGTCTGGAGCCGGGCGCATGGTCATTGACCGGGGCCAAGGAATGGGCCTTGTCGGGGGCAAACCCCGAACGCGGCGCCACACAATTGCCTGACGGGGCCCTTATCGCGTCAAACCTGACGCGCGAAGGCATTCGGGACAGCTTTGGCGAACCATCCGCCGTTCCCTTCTGGGGCCTGCCCGATTATATCGCCGGACTTGAACGTGCGGGCTTTTCCGCGCGGGCACATCGCGTATGGTATCAGATGGAACTCGCCCAACCGCTTTTGCTGGTTGCGATGGTGCTGGTGGCGGCGGGTTTCACCATGCGCCACGCCCGCTTTGGCAAGACCGGGGTGCTGGTGCTGATGGCAGTTCTGGGCGGGTTCGCGATCTTCTTTTTGCGCAACTTCGCCCAAGTCCTTGGCGTGAACGGGCAAATCCCCATACTGCTATCGGCTTGGGCCGCGCCCGTTGCCGCAACCTTACTGGCGCTTGGCCTCTTGTTGCATCTGGAGGATGGCTGACATGGCGCGCCGTCCGCTTCTGGCCCTACTGGCCGCCGCTTTCATCGCCTTGGCGCCGCTCTCGGCCCCACAGGCGCAGGACATGGCCGCCTTGGTCGCCGATCAGGTGCGTGTGGATGCCGCCGGGCAACTGATTGCCGATGGCGGGGTCGAGGTGTTTTACCGTCGCACCACGCTGCGCGCGTCGCGCATCGTCTATGACCGCGCTGGTGACCGGCTGACCATTTCCGGCCCCATTGTCATTGTCGATGGCAGCGATACGGTCCTGATCGCGTCGCAGGCCGAACTCTCTGCCGACCTGACCGAAGGGGTGCTGGACAGTGCCCGCCTTGTTCTGAACCGGGAACTGCAACTGGCCGCATCGCAGATTCAGCGCGTGGGCGGGCGGTATACGCAACTGAACAACAGCGTGGCCTCGTCGTGCAAGGTCTGTGCAGGCGACACCACCCCCTTGTGGGAAATCCGGGCGCGGCGGGTGATCCATGATCAGCAGGAACGCCAGATCTATTTCGACAACGCGCAATTCCGTGTGGCGGGCATTCCGGTCCTATACTTTCCGCGCCTGCGCATGCCCGACCCCACCTTGGCGCGGTCCACCGGCTTTCTGATGCCGCGCATCCGCACCACCTCGGGCCTAGGGACCGGGATCAAGCTGCCCTATTTCATCGCGCTTGGGCCGCACCGCGATCTGACGATCACGCCCTACCTTTCAACCAAGGCCGGGCGTACGGTGGAATTGCGCTATCGTCAGGCGTTCCGTACCGGCGAAATCGCCCTGCAGGGTGCGTTGTCGCGCGATGATCTGGTGCCCGGTATCACGCGCTATCACCTTGATGCCGAAGGCACCTTCGATTTGCCGCGTGATTTCAAGCTGACCTTCGCCGGCGAAGTGGTCAGCGACCCGGCCTATCTGCTGGATTACGGACTGCCCGCCAAGGACCGGCTCGACAGCCGACTTGAGGTCAGCCGCACGCGGCGCAACGAACACATCTCGGGGCGGCTGATCGGCA
Organism: Rhodobacter sp.; assembly: GCA_027484145.1. GTDB lineage: Bacteria > Pseudomonadota > Alphaproteobacteria > Rhodobacterales > Rhodobacteraceae > Pseudotabrizicola. Next base: position 316,912 of record JAIXUH010000002.1, on the reverse strand, counting down.
TCCGGTCCATTCGCGCCGGAGAGGTGAATTCCACCCTGCCGTCTGTCATTGCCGATTTCACCTTTCACCGCCGCTTTTCGGGTGGGCCCTTGGGGGGCGAGGCCGGACTGCGGTTTCAGACCCATTCGCATTACCGCAGTTCGGACAATGCGCTTGACCTTGACAGCGACGGCATTTCCGACGGGCGCGATGTCAGCCGGGCCTCTCTGCGGCTGGATTGGCGGCGCAACTGGACCCTGCCGATGGGCATTCAGGGGGCCGCCGTGGCCGAAGTGTCGTCTGACGCCTATAGCATCGGGCAGGACAGCGTCTATGGCGGCAACCGCTCGCGCTTCCATGGCGGCGTGGCGGCTGAATTGCGGTGGCCTTGGGCCAAGGTCGGCGCGGGGGGCGTGTCGCATGTGATTGAACCCGTGGTGCAGGCCGTCTGGTCGCCCAAGGGAACGGAAACCTTTCCCAACGAAGACTCGATCCTTGTCGAGTTTGATGAGGCCAATTTGTTTGCGCTGAACCGCTATCCCGGCTCTGACGCAACGGAACGCGGCGGGCGGCTGAACCTTGGGCTGGCCTACACGCGCGTCGATCCGGCGGGCTGGACCCTGTCGACCGCTGTAGGACGGGTGATCCGGACCGATGATCTGGGCCAGTTCTCGGCGGCCTCCGGGCTGGATGGCGACAGGTCCGACTGGCTGGCCGCCCTGCAACTGAGCCTGCCGGAGGGCATGGGGCTTAGCCATCGGATGCTATTCTCGGATGACTTCAAGCTGACCAAATCCGAATCCCGGCTTGACCTGACCACGGGGCGCTTTGACGTGGCCGGGTCCTATATCTGGCTGGTGGCCGATCAGCAGGAGGACCGTCTGGAGCCGATTTCGGAACTTGCGGTCGATGGCAGTTATGAGGTGACCGGCAACTGGACCGCGACCGCAGGCGCGCGCTATGATTTTCAGGCCGACCGCGCCAACCGGGCGGGCCTTGGCTTTCGGTTCAAGAACGAATGCGTGCTGGTCGATCTTTCTCTCTCGCGTCGGTTCACATCCTCGACTAGTGTAAGGCCGACAACGGATTTCGGCCTTTCTGTCGATCTGGTGGGCTTCGGCAGTGGCTCGAAGGCGGGCCCTGCGCGGATGTGCCGATGATCGCGGCGGGAAACAAGGGTCCGGGCAAGGTGTGGGCACAAGGCAAGTGACGGCAAAGCAAATGATGACTTGGCAGAAATGTGTGGCAGCCGCGGCAGTGGCATTGACGCTTGTGATATCCCCCGCGTCCGCACAGACCGGCGGATCACCCTTTGCACCGGTCATGCGGATCAACGGGTCGGTGATCACGCAATATGAGCTTGAGCAGCGGATGCAGTTCCTCGCCTTGCTGCGGGCGCCCGGCGACCCCGAGAAAGAGGCGTTGCGCGGCCTGTTGCAAGACCGCCTTGCCGGGGGCGAAGCACGCCGCGTGGGCCTGAAGCTGACGCGCGAACAGCTTGAACAGGGCATGACCGAATTTGCCGGCCGTGCCAATCTGACGGTTGAACAGTTTCTGGAGGCTTTGGCTCAGGGCGGCGTCGCCCCTGAAACCTTCCGCGATTTTGCCGGAAATGGTCTGATCTGGCGCGAACTGGTGCGGGCGAAATACCTGCCTTTGGTTTCGGTGACCGAGGCCGAGGTGGACCGCGCCATTGCCTCGGGCGCTGTGCGCAGCGCCATTCAATTGCTGGTGTCCGAACTGGTCATCCCGGTCGAGGGCGACCCGGCTGATGAACTGGCGCTTGCCCGGCGGCTGAAGGGTGAGATTGCGTCGGAAGAAGATTTCGCCCGTGCGGCGCGCACCTATTCTGCCTCGCCCTCGGCCGGGCGCGGCGGGCGGCTGGACTGGACGCCCGCTTCGGAATTGCCGGCGCAGATCGTGCAGCTTGTGCTGGGCCTTGCGCCGGGGCAGGTGTCTGATCCGGTCACCCTGCCCAATGCTGTGGCAATTTTCCAGTTGCGCGATGTGGGCGAAGACCAGTCGACCGCGCCACCGGTGGCACAGGTCGAATATGCCGAATACCTGTTGCCCAATACCCCCACGGTTCAGGCCGATGCGGTTGCGCTGGAAAACCGGGTAGACACCTGCAAGGACCTGTTCGAAGAGGCGCGTGGCCTGCCGGAAAACCGGCTGACCATTGCCACGAAAACCGTGGGTGAACTGCCTGCCGATGTCGGCCTGCAACTGGCGCAGCTTGACCCCGGCGAAAGCTCGACGGCGCTGGTGCGCGGGGGCTGGCGGGTGTTCCTGATGCTGTGTTCGCGCGGGCCGAAAAGCGATGTGGCCATTGACCGCAATGCCGTGCGTGAACAGCTGATCGCGCAGCAGCTGACCCTGCTGTCCGAGGGCTTTTTGGAAGAATTGCGTTCGGAAGCCGTGATCGAGACGCCGTGACGGCGCAGGCTGTCGCAGCCCCCCTTGCAGAACGGACTTATCCGCCGATGACCCACACCCCCGCGCCTCTGGTCATGACCTGTGGCGAACCGGCCGGTATCGGCCCCGAGCTTGCCGTGGCCGCCCGTCAGAGGCTTGGCCGTAATGTGCCCTTTGTCTGGCTGGGCGACCCGCGGCACTTGCCTGCGGGCACGGCCATGGCGGTGGTGGAGAGCCCTGCCGCCGCGCATGACGTGCCGGCCGATCTGCTGCCAGTGCTGCCGCATAGCTTTGCCGCGCCCGCCACCCCGGGCCTCGCAGACCCGGCCAATGCGCGGGGCGTGATCGAAGTGATTGCCCGCGCGGTGAACCTTGTGCAGCAGGGTGAGGCCAGCGCCATCGTGACCGCACCGATCAACAAGAAGGCGCTGAAGGACGGGGCCGGATTTGCCTTTCCGGGCCATACCGAATTTCTGGCCCATCTGGCGGGGGATGTTCCGGTGGTGATGATGCTGGCCAGCGACATGCTGCGCGTGGTGCCCGCCACGATCCATATTCCGCTGGCCGATGTACCGCAGGCCCTGACCCCTGCCCTGCTGGAACAGGTGATCCGCGTCACCCATGCGGGCCTGATCCGCAGCTTTGGGATTGCGGCCCCCCGGATTGCCGTGGCCGGGCTGAACCCGCATGCGGGCGAAGGTGGCGCGATGGGTGGAGAGGATGAGGCGGTGATCCGCCCGGTGGTAGAGCGTCTGCGCGCTGCGGGGTTTGACCTGCGCGGCCCGCTGCCGGCCGACACGATGTTTCATGCGCGCGCCCGGGAAAGCTATGACGCGGCCATCTGCGCCTATCACGATCAGGCCCTGATCCCGATCAAGACGCTGGATTTCGATGGCGGGGTGAATGTGACCCTTGGCCTGCCCTTCATCCGCACCTCGCCAGACCATGGCACGGCCTTTGACATTGCGGGCAAGGGGGTGGCCCTGCCGGATTCGCTGGTTGCGGCCTGCAGGATGGCATGGAAGATGGCGATGTCGGGCCGGCGGTAAGGGCGACCGGGGGCCAGCCCCCGGACCCCCGGGATATTTTGGGACAGAAAATGACAAGAGCCGGAGCATAATGGGCACGATCGATGGCTTGCCACCGCTGCGCGAGGTGATCCGTGCGCATGATCTGGTGGCGAAGAAACAATTGGGGCAGAATTTTCTGCTGGACCTGAACCTGACGGCCAAGATTGCCCGGATGGCGGGCGATCTGTCGGCCTGCGACGTGCTGGAGGTGGGGCCCGGGCCGGGAGGATTGACGCGCGGGCTTTTGGCCGAAGGCGCGCGGCGGGTGCTGGTGGTGGAAAAGGACCCGCGCTGTGTGCCGGCACTGGAAGAGATTGCGGCGGCACATCCGGGCCGGGTAGAGATTGTGCTGGGCGATGCGCTGGACCTTGACCTGACGGGGCGGTTGACGGGGCCGATCCGCATTGTGGCAAACCTGCCCTATAACGTTGGCACCGAATTGCTGATCCGCTGGCTGTCGCCCAAGGTCTGGCCGCCATTCTGGACATCGCTGACCTTGATGTTTCAAAAGGAAGTGGCCGAGCGGATCGTGGCAAAGCCCAAAGGGGAGCATTACGGCCGTCTGGCGTTGCTGTCGCAATGGCGCACGGATGCGAAGATCGTGATGCACCTGCCACCCGAAGCCTTTACGCCCGCCCCGAAGGTACATTCGGCGGTGGTGCATCTGACCCGGCTGGAAGTGCCGCGCTTTGACGCGGAGGCGGGGGTCTTGTCGCGGGTCACGGCCATGGCGTTCAATCAGCGCCGCAAGATGCTGCGCTCCAGCCTGAAGGGTCTGGGGGGCGATGTCGAAGCCTTGCTTACCGATGTTGGCATTGCGCCCACGGCACGGGCAGAAGAGATCGGGCTGGAGGGGTTTTGTGCCCTGGCCCGCGCGGTTGCGCGGCGCGATCAGGAGCGGGCGGCAGCACCTGCCTAAGCGGTTCCTCTGCGCCGCCGTTCACCGGGCCGCGCAGAGAAGAGAGAGATGCTATTCTGCGGCCTCGAGCGGGCCACCATCGCCTTTGGCAGCGTCTGCGGCAGCCTCGCCTTCCTTGGGCTTTTTCGGCGCGCGCGGGCGGCGGGCCGGCTTGGCGGCAGCTTCGGTTGCAGCAGCAGCGGGGGCCACATCCACAACGACGGCCGCGGGCGCAGCCACAACAGGGGCGGGTTCTGGCGCCACAGCAGGGGCATCGGCGGGCGCACGCTCACCGGCGCGGTCTGCGCGAGGCGGGCGCGGACCACGGTCACGACGGTTCTCATCGCGCGGGCGGTTGTTGTTGCGCTCATTCCGCTCGCCTTCTGGGCGCGGCGGGCGCGGTTCGCGGCGCGGCTCGCCTTCGGACGGATCAGGACGCGGGGCGCGGGCTTCGGGGGTTTCCACCAGACCCGTATCATCATCCTGCGCATAATCCATTACGGCAGGGATATAGGGCTGGTCATTGCCGTCCGATGGACGATCATCGCGCCAGTTATTCCGGTTGTCACGGTCATTGCGGACATCACGGTCACGGTTGCCATTCTGGTTACCGCCACCTTGGCCGCCATTGCCCTGGCCGCCATTGCCCTGGCCGCCATTGCCCTGACCAGCGTTGCCTTGGCCGCCCCCCTGCCCGCTGTTGCCCTGATACCCGCCCTGCCCGGCATTGCCGGACGATGGTGCACCATTCTGGCCATTGCCGTTCTGGCCATATTGCTGCTGGCGGGCTTCCTGTTCGGCGGCCATTTCGCGCATCGCCTCGCCCAGAAGGCGGGTGTAATGCTCGGCATGCTGCAGGAAGTTTTCGGCAGCGACGCGGTCATTGGACAGCTGCGCATCACGGGCGAGAACCTGATACTTCTCGATGATCTGTTGCGGCGTGCCCCGGACCTTGCCTTCCGGGCCAGAGCTGTCGAAGACACGGTTGACAATATTGCCAAGGGTGCGCGGGCGGTTCTGCTTTGAACGCGAGCGGGATTTGGAAGAGCGCATCTTGTCCTTTGATGGCTTTATCCTTCTGCCTGCGCCCTGTGGGGCGATCAAATTTTACGGCAGAAGTGGCTGGCATTTTGCCGGGCCGGGGTGCATCCCCCGCCCTTGCAGGGTCCAATAAACACAGGCAGGCCGCACTGACAAGCAGTAATTGCGCAGCATCGGCGGATTCCGGTGCAGCCCGGTGCCTGTGCGCCCTCTTAGCGGGGATCGGGCAGTTGGCAGGCCACGACCCGGTCGCGCCCGTCAAGATCGGGCAAGATGCGGATGGCCGCAAAGCCGTGCGCGGCCAGCAAGGCCACCACCGCCTGCCCTTGCGTCGGGCCGATCTCCAGCAGAAGGCGACCGCTGGCCACAAGATGCGCCGCAGCACCCTCTGCGATGCGGCGATAGGCTGCCAGCCCATCCCCGCCCGGAGACAGCGCCAGATGCGGGTCCCATGCGTGAACGTCGGGGGAAAGCAGCGCCATTTCATCGGCGGCGATGTAGGGCGGGTTCGACACGATCAGATCAAAACGGCCTGACACCCCATTGAACCAATCCGCCTGCAGGAAATGCGCCCGCGGGGCGGCGCCCAGATGCTGCGCGTTGCGCGTGGCCACGGCAAGGGCCGCAGCGGACAGATCGGTGCCCGTGCCCTGTGCCTGCGGCCGGTCAAGCAGGCAAGAGATCAGGATGCATCCGGTGCCGGTGCCAAGGTCAAGCATCGTCGCAAAGGGGTGCGACAGCGCCTCGGCCACCAGCATTTCGGTTTCGGGGCGGGGATCGAGCGTGTCGTTTGTGACCAAAAAGTCATGTTTCCAGAAGCTGCGCTGCCCGATGATCTTGCTGACGGGTTTGTGGGCGGCGCGGGCCTGAATGGCATCGCCAAACCGGCCCTGTTCTGCAAGGGTCAAGACCCGGTCGCGCTGAAACGCAATTTCATGCGCGGGAAGGTTCAGAACAAAGGCCATCAGACGGCGGGCATCACGCGCGGCGTCTTGGATTCCAGCGGCGGCAAGGGTCGTGGTGGCCCGATCCAGCAGATCCTGCAGGCTCTTGGGGCTCACCCCTCCATCTCCGCCAGTTTTTCAGCCTGATCATGGGCAACCAGCGCATCGACGATATCGCCCAGATCGCCCTGCATGATCTGGTTCAGCGAATAGAGCGTCAGGTTGATGCGGTGGTCGGTCATACGGCCTTGCGGGAAGTTGTAGGTCCGGATGCGCTCGGACCGGTCGCCCGAGCCGACCTGCGCCTTGCGATCCGCCGCGCGGGCATCATCCACACGGGCGCGTTCCAGATCATAAAGACGCGCGCGCAGGACCTGCATCGCCATCTCGCGGTTGCGGTGCTGCGATTTTTGCGCCGAGGTCACGATCATGCCTGTCGGCAGGTGGGTGATCCGCACGGCCGAATCGGTGGTGTTGACATGCTGCCCGCCTGCGCCGGACGCGCGCATCGTATCGATGCGGATGTCAGATGGCGGAATGTGCAGATCAACCTCTTCGGCCTCGGGCAGCACGGCGACGGTTGCGGCCGAAGTATGGATGCGGCCTTGCGCCTCGGTTTCCGGCACGCGCTGCACGCGGTGGACACCGGATTCAAATTTCAGCCGGGAAAACACCCCTTCGCCTGCGATATGGACCGAGACATCCTTGATGCCGCCAAGTTCGCTGTCTTGCTGTTCCAGCACCTCGAAGGTCCAGCCCATGCGTTCGGCAAAGCGCTGATACATGCGCAACAAGTCAGCGGCGAACAGCGCCGCCTCGTCCCCGCCGGTGCCGGGGCGGATTTCAAGGATAGCGGGACGCGCATCTGCGGCGTCCTTGGGCAAAAGCGCCACGCGCAGGGCCTGTTCCATGACCGGAATGCGGGCCCGCAGGCGGGGTACCTCTTCTTCGGCAAGGGCTTTCATCTCGGGGTCAGAAAGCCAGCCTTCAGCCTCGGCCAGATCGTCCAGCGCCTGCCGGTAAGCGGCGATTTCATCGACCACAGGCTTGAGGTCGGAGTATTCGCGGCTGAGGGTGGCAATCTCGGCCGGGGCTGCGCCGTCGTTGAGACGGGCCTCGAGAAACTCGAAACGGGCGGTGATCTGGGCGAGTTTGTCGAGCGGGACCATGGGTGGGGGGTTTGGCGTGAAGCCTGCGCGGGGTCAAGGGGCTGTTGTTCCGGGCAGCGGTGTGGCGTCGGGCGCCGGAGGGTTCACACCCGTCGCCAGCGGTGCTTGAACCTATGGCGCAGTGCAGGTCCCCCCTCGTGGGATATATGAGGAAGGGAAAGCCTTACAGTTGTGCCAGCCACTGGCGCAGGCGGGCGGCATTCACACCAAGGTCGCTGCTGCCAAAGCGCAGGCGGGCGTAAAGCAACAGTCCGCTCGGGGTGATCTGGGCCGTGGTATAGTCGGGAAAGCCCCAAAGGGCCGAGCGGGTTTCCCATGTGACGTGGCCCTCTGCCACCGATCCGGCGATGCGCCTTGTGCGCGGCGTGGCGAGAGCTGTGGCATCGAGTCGGGCCAGCGTGGCAGCGGGGTCGGCGGTGGCAAGATCGGCATAAGCGCCGCCAGCGACGGCCAGCACCGGGTCTGCCCCCGCCACCGCTGGCACGGTTGGCAGTCCGGGCGGGCGGGTAGTTTGCAGATTGATGTGCCACTGCGCCACGTCAACCGGGGCCAGCCGGACATAGCCCATGAGGGCAAGGACAAGCGCCACAATGACAGAGAACCCGATCAGCATGGCGCGTCCTTTTCTGGTCATCGCTGCGTTCTGGCCCAATGGTAAAGGCAGATCAGTTCATAAGCCACATGCGCGCCTGCGATGGCGGTGGCACCTGTGGTGTCATAGGGGGGCGACACTTCGACAACATCGCCGCCGACCATGTTGATGCCCGCCAGATCGCGCAGGAGGGCGGCGGCCTGCCACGAATGCAGCCCGCCCCAAACCGGAGTTCCGGTTCCCGGCGCATAGGCGGGATCAAGGCAGTCGATGTCAAAGGTCACATAGGTGGGTGCATCGCCCACGATGGCCCGCGCCTTGGCAACCGCGGCGGCAACACCTTTTTCATGCACCTCGCGGGCGTCGATGACATGGACGCCAAGATAATCTTCGGTGGTGGTGCGGATACCGATCTGCACCGACCGGTCCGGATCGATCAGCCCGGTTTTCACCGCCTTGTACAGCATGGTGCCATGATCGATCCGGGTCATGTCGTCATCGGGCCAGAGGTCGGAATGGGCATCAAAGTGGATCAGGCCAAGGGGGCCATGCTTTTCTGCATAGGCGCGCAGGATCGGCAGGGTGATGTAATGATCGCCGCCAAGGGTGATGGTCCCTGCCCCGGCATTCAGAATCTTGCGGATATGCGCGGTCAGCGTCTGCGGGAAATCGGCGACCTTTGCATAGTCAAAGGCGCAATCGCCATAATCGACAATGTTCATGTCGAGCAGCGGGTTGGTGGGCCAGCCATAAGGTGGATCATAGGCCTGTAACGTGCTTGCCTCGCGGATGGCGCGGGGGCCAAAGCGGGTGCCGGCGCGGTGAGTCACGGCCTGATCAAAGGGCACACCGGTGATCGCCAGATCAACGCCGGTCAGGTCCTTGGTATAGGTGCGGCGCAGAAAGGATGTGGCGCCACCAAAGGCGTTCTCGAAAGCATAGCCACGGGGGCCGGTGCGGGTGAATGCGGTGTCAACGTCGCTCTTGGCGTCTTCCAATGCCATGGAACGCAATCCTCGGATGCTGCGGTCGTCATTCTTTGCCTCGGAGACGCGCCGAATCCGGATGGCCGAGATGTCGTTGATGCGGGACGATTGTCAAGGGATTTGATCAAATTGCCCGCACCGGCCGCCTTAGAACACCGATTGGAGATTGCGTGACAAACGAAACCCGTGGCCTTCGGAGTTTTCGCACAACATGCCCGCCCGTTCCGAGCGGCAGGTCACGCTGCCGCCGGTGATGCTTTGGCCATAGTCAAGCACCTGCGACTCGTTCCCCCGCAGGGTATCACCCGCGCAATCAAGAATGGCGCCTTCGGCCCCGGCCAGAATGGTGAACATATGGCCCCAGTCCAGATCGCAATCGGCAGGCCGTTGGGTAAAGCTGGGCACGAAATCGGCAATCTCGCACGAGGCCCAGTTGCCTTCGCCCTCGGCCAACATGCAGGCGATGTTGCCGCTGGGGGATTCGAACAGAGTGACATCCGTGGCCTGCACGGGCGTGGCAACCAGAAGAAGCACAGCGAGTATCCGCATTCACGACACCGTCGGTTGCGCCCGTTCGACCAGACGGGCAAAGAAACTGGCCCCGATCGGGGCAGCGTCATCGTTGAAATCATAGGCCGCGTGGTGCAAGCCCGCCCCCGGCCCGATGCCAAGGAAAAGATAGGCCCCCGGCCGCGCCTCGAGCATGTAAGAGAAATCTTCGGACCCCATCTCGCGGCCCGACCTTGCATTGACCGCAGCCTCGCCCGACACTTCCACGGCGACCGAGGCCGCAAAATCGGCCTCTTCCGGCGTGTTCACGGTGGCCGGATAGCCCCAGTCATAGTCGATGTCGGCGCTGACCCCATAGGCTGCTGCATGGCCTTCGACGATTTCGAACACCCGCCTTTTCAACAGGGCGCGCACATCGGGCTTGAACGAGCGAATGGTGGCGCAAAAGGTGGCCACTTCGGGGATGATGTTGCTGGCGGTGCCCGCATGAATTTGCGTAACGGAAATCACCGCCTCATCAAGGGCATAGACGTTGCGCGGAATGATGGTCTGGATGGCACCGACCATGCCAACCACCGCCACAACCGGATCGACGCATTCATGCGGCGTGGCACCGTGGCCGCCCTTGCCGGTGACCGTGACCCATGCCGTATCCACCGCCGCCATCAGCGGCCCCGGCGTCGTCTGGAAATGGCCAAAGGGCACGTTGGGGGCATTGTGGATACCAAAGACGCGGGCAATGTTGAACCGGTCCATGACACCTTCCTGCACCATGACCTGACCGCCGCCGCCCTCTTCTTCGGCAGGCTGGAACAGCAGGGCCACGCGGCCGGAAAAATTTCGCGTCTCGGCCAGATATTTGGCGGCACCCAGCAACATGGTAACGTGACCGTCATGGCCGCAGGCGTGCATCCGCCCCGGCACGGTCGAGGCATAGTCGGCCCCGGTGATCTCAGTGATCGGCAGCGCATCCATGTCGGCGCGCAGGCCGATGGTCGGCCCCGCGCCCTGACCGTTGATGATGGCCACAATCCCGGACTGCGCGACCCCTTCGTGAATCTCGTCCACACCCATTTCGCGCAGGCGGGCCGTGATGAAAGCGGCGGTCTGGTGGCAGTCGAATTCCAGTTCCGGATTCGCATGCAGATGGCGACGCCAGCCCTTCATTTCCTCGGCAAAAGCCGCGATACGGTTCAGGACAGGCATATGCTGGTCTCCTTTGCTTATGCTTTGATCAAATCGGAAAACGGAGTGAGCCGCAATGCCCCCTACCCCGGATGACCCGACGGAACAGGATCAATTGATCCACGACCCGCAGGGCGGCCTTGCGCGGTTGCGCGCGATCATGGCCCGCTTGCGCCACCCGACAAACGGTTGTCCCTGGGATCTGGAGCAGGATTTCGCCAGCATCGCGCCCTACACGATCGAAGAGGCCTATGAAGTGGCCGATGCGATCGAACGCAAGGCGTGGTCCGAGTTGAAGGGAGAGTTGGGCGATCTGCTGTTCCAGTCGGTCTTTCACGCGCAAATGGCTGACGAAGCTGGATATTTCGACCTTGATGATGTGATCCGCGCCATCAGCGACAAGATGGTTTCACGCCACCCGCATGTGTTCGGCCCTGCTTCAAACGCCAAAACGGCCGCGCAGCAGACAGTGGACTGGGAGGCGATGAAGGCCGCCGAACGCGGCCCCGCGCGCGTGCTGGATGGTGTGGCGATCGGGCTTCCTGCCCTGACCCGCGCGGTCAAGTTGCAAAAACGCGCGGCGCGGGTCGGGTTTGACTGGCCGTCCACCGATGAGGTTCTGGCCAAGATCGTCGAAGAAACCGCCGAACTGGTCGAGGCGCGCAGCACGCTGACCGAGGCCGAGGTGGCCGAAGAGTTTGGCGATCTGCTGTTCGTCATGGCCAATCTGGCGCGGCATCTGCAGGTCGACCCCGAGGCCGCCTTGCGTGCAGCCAACGCCAAATTCACCCGCCGCTTTCAGCGCATCGAGGACTGGCTGGCCGAAGATGGGCGCACGCCGGCGCAATCCGACCTGCCCGAGATGGACGCCCTGTGGAACCGCGCCAAGCGCGACGAAAAGAACTCGCGTCAAGGTTGAATTATTGTTAACCTACTCGCGTGTTAACTTTCGAATCACCGAGGGTGAAGGGGCATGGAATATCCGTCTGAGTAGGACTGCTATCGATGGTATGGGTGGCCTATCCTTACTTTCCCTGTTCTTTCCTGCCCGCTGACGTATTTCTGGCGCATTCTTATTGGGCAAAAAACGCCCGAACTCTGACTTGCGGGGCACTTTGGGCCCCCAATTCGTTTACAAGTCGTTACAGTTGCAGGATAAGCATCACAGGGCCGAGGCACTGTGCCTCGTTCATATTGCGCATGAGCATTTAACGAAGGGCAATCAAAATGGTCGCATCAACCATCTTCGCCGACACTCTGGTCGGCTCCAGCGCCGCAGACGTTCTTGTTGGTCTTGACGGGTCTGACCTGATCGTCGGGAACGCGGGCGATGACTCTATCCTCGGGAACGGCGGCGCCGACTTCCTGATGGGTGGCAAGGGCAACGACACCGTCAAGGGTGGCGCAGGCCGCGACACCGTTCTGGGTGGCGTTGGCGATGACGAAGTGTTCGGCGGTTCGGGCCACGACGTCCTGAGCGGCGATCAGGGCACCGACACGCTGATCGGCGGCACGGGCGACGACACGTTCGCCTTCTTTGACTTTGCTGCCGACGGCTCGGTCGACACCATCTCTGACTACGAAGCAAACGACAACCTTGCTCTGGTCGGTTTCGACGTTGGCTCGGCGTCGTTTGTCGACAACGGCACCGGCGTTGACGTGTTCGCCGAGTTGAACGGTGTTCAGGTGCAACTTGCAACGATCCTGAACGTCGAAATCGCGGACATCACCGTAACGTACTTCGACACCAACCCGTTCTGATCTGACGCATCATTTGCATGCGTGAAAGGCCGGCCCGCTTGGGTCGGCCTTTTGCATTTCGATCTGCCTGAAAATTTCCCGATTTTTTCTGTCGCCTATTGACCAAAGTAAATTAGTCAGGTTTAAGCTGCGGCATATTCTGACAAAAGGACTCGACCATGAGAACCCGCCTTGCCCTTGCCTCTCTGCTGCTGGCCTCCGTTTCGGCCCCCGCCTTGGCACAAGAGATCAACGTCTATTCGCACCGCCAGCCGGAACTGATTCAGCCACTGGTCGATGCGTTCACAGCCGAAACGGGCATTGCGGTCAACGTGGCCTTTGTTGACAAGGGCATGGCAGAACGTCTGGTGGCCGAAGGCGACCGTTCACCGGCCGATCTGGTGCTGACCGTCGACATCGCGCGCCTGACCCAGATCGTCGAGGCAGGTGTGATCCAGCCCGTGCAATCTGATGTGCTGGAGGCCAACATCCCCGCGGCCATGCGCGACGAAGCCGACCAATGGTTCGGCCTGACCGCGCGGGCGCGGATCGTCTACGCCAGCAAGGACCGCGTGGCCGATGGCGAAGTGACCACCTATGAAGATCTGGCCGACCCGAAGTGGAAAGGCCGTATCTGCATCCGCTCGGGCACCAATGATTACAACGTTGCCCTGACCGCAGCAGTATTGGCGCACCATGGCGAAGAGGCAACGAAAGCCTGGCTTGAGGGGGTCAAGGCCAACCTTGCCCGTAAACCCGATGGCGGCGACCGTGATCAGGTCAAGGCGATTGCGGCGGGCGAATGTGACATCGCCGTGGGCAACACCTATTACATCGGGCAGATGCTGGCCGATCCCGAGCAGAAAGCGGCGGCTGAAACCGTGCGCATCGTGTTCCCCAGCTTTGAAGGCGACGGCACCCATGTAAACGTCTCGGGCGTGGCCATGACGAAAGCGGCCCCGAACAAGGACAACGCGCTGAAGTTCATGGAATGGCTGTCGGGCGATCAGGCACAGGCCATCTATGCCGAAACCAACTTTGAATATCCGGTCAAGGCAGGTGTGGCGCGGTCAGCGCTGGTGGCATCATGGGGCGAATTCACCCCCGACAGCAAACCCCTGACCGAAGTGGCAAAACTGCGCCCGGCCGCCCTGAAGCTGATCGAAGAAGTGAACTTCGACGGCTGATCGTCTGAAGAACCGAATGAAAGGCCCAAGGTTTTCTTGGGCCTTTCTGTTTGCTGCGTCACACCCTTGACCATCACCTCGGCAGGATCCGGCGCAAAAAAACCAACGTTTTCCGTGACGGCGCGTGACGGATGACGCGATGGCAAATTGCAAACCTCTGTTTCCGCGCTGGACAATTTCGCGCGGCCCGCGTTCTCTGAGGGTGCAGAGGGAGTCGTCCATGACCAGAACGCCGCGCAAGATCATCATCGACACTGACCCCGGACAAGATGATGCCGTCGCCATCCTGTTGGCCCTTGCCAGCCCCGAGGATGTTGAGGTTCTGGGCATCACCGCCGTTGCGGGCAACGTGCCGCTGCCACTGACGGAAAAGAATGCCCGCATCATCTGCGAACTTGCCGGTAAGCCCGAGACACCGGTTTTTGCCGGCTGTGACGCGCCGATCCGGCGCAAGTTGGTCACGGCCGAGCATGTTCACGGCAAGACCGGTTTGGACGGCCCGCAGATGGCCGATCCGACAGTGCCGCTTCAAGCCGAGCATGCCGTTGATTTTATTATCAGAACGCTGCGCGCCCAAACGCCGCATTCGGTGACCCTTTGCCCGCTTGGCCCGCTGACCAATATTGCCGTGGCATTTCAGCGTGCGCCCGACATCATCGGGCGGGTGCAGCAGATCGTGCTGATGGGCGGCGCCTATTTCGAGGTGGGCAATATCACCCCCGCGGCCGAGTTCAACATTTATGTCGATCCAGAAGCCGCTGATATCGTGTTCAAATCTGGTGTCCCCCTTGTGGTCATGCCGCTGGACGTCACCCACAAGGCGCTGACCAACCGCAAACGGGTTGAGGCGTTTCGCGCGCTTGGCACCGAACCGGGGCGCATGGTGGCAGAATGGACCGATTTCTTTGAGCGGTTCGACATGGCGAAGTACGGCAGCGAAGGCGCGCCGCTGCATGACCCCTGCGTAATTGCCTATCTGATCCGTCCTGACCTGTTTCAAGGCCGCCACATCAACGTCGAGGTCGAGACTCAGTCTGACCTGACCCTAGGCATGACGGTCGCCGACTGGTGGGGCGTGACCGCACGGCCGGCCAACGCGCTGTTCATGGGACAGGTGGATGCAGATGGCTTTTTCGCCCTGCTGACCGAACGCATTGGCCGCCTTTAACGGCGTATATCACGTTATATCAAGGGCCTGATGATCAAACCTAAAGCAGCGGCAGGATCACCGTAAAGGTGCTGCCCACGCCTTTGCGGCTGTCGATCTTCAGCCGACCGCGATGGCGCTGCACGATATGCTTAACGATGGCAAGACCCAGCCCGGTGCCGCCCTTTTCGCGCGAACGATGGTCATCGACCCGGTAAAACCGTTCGGTCAGGCGCGGCAGATGCACCGGATCAATCCCTTCGCCGCGGTCGATCACATCCACCCGAACGGCGGGGCTTTTGGGCAGTTGATCGGGGCTGACCCGCAGCGTGACAGGGGCCGTGGCCCCGCCGTATTTGACCGCGTTCTCGATCAGGTTCTGAAACACCTGCACCAACTGATCAGCATCCCCCGGAACAACCCACGGCCCCGGCGACACCTCAAGCTCGATGGCCACGCGCGCACCTTCCGCCAAGGGCCGCAGGGTCGCCATGGTGGATCGCAGCAGTTCCTCCAGATCGACACGGCTTGTAGGGCGCACGCGCTCATCCGCTTCGACACGGCTCAGGTGCAACAGATCGTGGATCAGCCGGTTCATGCGCCCCGCTTCACGCTCCATGATCCCCAAAAACCGGTCGCGGGCCGTTGCATCGTCGCGGGCCGGTCCTTTCAGCGTTTCGATAAACCCAAGCAAAGCCGTCAGGGGCGAGCGCAGTTCATGGCTGACATTGGCCACGAAATCGCGCCGCATCTGGATCATCTGTTCCACCGCCGTCAGATCCTCGAACACCAGCAGGACGCCGACCCCATTGGGCAAGGGGGTCACGGTCACACGGTGCACGGCATCTTGCGACGGACCCGGCACCACATGGCGCGCCGTGCTGGCCACACCATCGTTCAGCGCGCCGGCAAGGGCTGTCTGCACTTCGGGGTGGCGCAGGGCGATGGCGTGGTGGCGGCCCTGCATCGCCGCGCCCAACAGCGCCGCAGCCCCCGCATTCATCGCCGCCACACGCTCGTCTCGTCCGATGACCATCGCGGGCGTCGGCACGCCTTGCAACACGGCCGCAATCAAAGCCTCGCTCGTCATCCGTCACCCACCACTTTACCCGAGTCGCCCGCACAGGATTTAGCCAGTTGTGCCGCAGATAGCGAGGGCGCGCAGCCACGCCTGTTGCCAAATGACCGCAATCATCGCCTGATACGCATGTAAATGCCTTTGCAAATCAATCATTGCGTGCATGACTTGCCGCCAGCGGGCTGAGTCACTCACCGGCCCCGAATATCTGGATCGGCACCATACATGTCTGCGCAAAAGAACGGCCCCGACGACAACACGGCAGACCAAAGCCAGATTTTTCTTGCGATTGATCTACCGGAAAATTTGGCACGGGCCTTTGCGGGCACCCGTCAGATCAGGACAATGAGCGTCGAGGATATCACCGCCGCGTCCTTGGCGGCTTATCCGACGGCGGTTCTGGCCTGCCCCTTGCTGGGGCCGCCTGCCGATGCGATTTCGGTGATACAGGCGCTTGGCGCCGCCGGGTTTGCCGGGCAGTTGACGGTGATTTCGCCGCGACTGCCCAACCCTGCAATGGTCGAGCGGGAATTGCGCGTGGCGGCGCGTGGCTTTCGCGTCAATCTTGTGCCGCTATAAGGCGCAATCCCGCCCGGAAGCGCCGGGCATTGGCCTGATATCCGGCCGCCGATTGCAGCAACCGGGCCTGCGCCGCGGCATCCAGTTCACGGACAACACGGCCAGGGCTGCCCATGACAAGGCTGAAATCGGGAATGACCTTGCCTTCGGTGATCAGTGCGCAAGCCCCGATCAGGCACCCACGCCCGATCACCGCGCCATTCAGGATCGTAGCACCCATCCCGATCAGGCTGCCATCGCCGATCGTGCAGCCATGCAGCGTTGCCCTGTGGCCGATGGTGCATTGCGCGCCGATGGTCAGCGGATAGCCAAGATCGGTATGCAGAACGCAAGCCTCTTGCACATTCGATCCTGCGCCGATGCAGATTTCCTCATTGTCGCCGCGCAAAGTGGCCCCGAACCAGACCGAGCTTTCGGGGTGCAACACCACGCGCCCGATCACATTGGCATCGGCGGCAACCCATGCCGTAGGGTCGATCTGCGGGGCAACGTCACCAAGGGCATAGATCATCGCGACTCAAACTCCCGGTTCAGGGTGCGGACAAAATCCGACAGATAGGGCTGGCGGTCACGGCGCATCCGCTCGGCTTGAAGAATGGTCAGCAAGTCATTGAATGTGTGGTCAAGATCGTCATTGACCAAAACATAATCATATTCCGCCCAATGGCTGATTTCATCGCGGCTTTTCGCCATGCGCCCGGCAATCACCTCGTCGCTGTCCTGCGCGCGGCCGCGCAGGCGGCGGTCCAGTTCGGCAATCGATGGCGGCAACACAAAAATCGACACCACATCACGCCCAAGCGCCGAGTTGCGGATTTGCTGGCCACCTTGCCAGTCGATGTCAAAAAGCGTGTCGCGCCCTTCCTTCATCGCGGCTTCGACCGGGCCGCGCGGGCTGCCGTACAGGTTCGCAAACACCTCAGCATGTTCCAGCATGTCACCGGCTGCGACCATGGCCTCGAATTCCGCGCGGGTCTTGAAATAGTATTCACGCCCATCCTCTTCGCCGGGACGCGGGGCGCGAGTCGTGGCCGATACCGAAAAGCGCAAGGTCGGGTCCCACGCCATAAGGCGGCGCGCGAGGGTGGATTTCCCCGCGCCGGAAGGCGAGGACAAGATCAGCAAAAGGCCACGGCGTTGCATCGTCATTCCACGTTCTGAACCTGTTCGCGCATCTGGTCGATGACGGTCTTGAGGTCAAGCCCGATGCGGGTCAGCGCCAGACTTTGCGCCTTGGAGCACAGCGTATTCGCCTCGCGCATGAATTCCTGCATCAGGAAATCATACTTGCGCCCCACCGACCCCGGTTCCGCCAAAAGCGTGCGGGCGGCGTCAATATGCGCGATCAGACGATCCAGTTCTTCGGTGACATCGGTCTTGACGGCAATCAGCGCCAG
Organism: Rhodobacter sp.; assembly: GCA_027484145.1. Lineage (GTDB taxonomy): Bacteria > Pseudomonadota > Alphaproteobacteria > Rhodobacterales > Rhodobacteraceae > Pseudotabrizicola. The sequence continues at coordinate 298,995 of JAIXUH010000002.1, read as the reverse complement.
TTCCTGTGCCAGACGCCCCTCATCCACGCCATCCGCATTGGCCAGCACCCGCGCAAGAGAGTCACGCAGCAGACCGGCGGCGGCATTGCGGCGGGCATCGGCTTCCCCTTTGGCTTCCGACACAAGGGTGGCAATCCGGTCCAGTTGTGCTGCGATCACAGCCTGAAGGGCTGCCCCTTCGGCGCCCCGCATCGCTGCGAAATCGGCCAGCAAATCGGGCAGATCCGCCAGCAGCGCCGCGCGCAGTGGCCCGGTATCTTCATCTGCAGAAGCGGTTTCCAGAACGCCCCGCACCGCTAGCACATCGGCCGCCGTGGCCTGCGCCAAGGTCACCCCGGCGGCCATGGCGGCGTCTTCGACCACGCGCAGCGCCTGCAAAACGGCGGGCAACACGGTTTGGTTGACCTGCAAGCCCGCCTCAGGGGTCTCTGAATCGCGGCTGACCTTCAGCGACAGGCTGACATTTCCCCGGCTGAGCGCCTTTTGCAGTTCGGCCCGCAAGGCCAGTTCCAGCCCGTCAATCCAGTCTGGGAGGCGCAGGCGCAGATCCAGCCCCTTGCCGTTGACCGACCGGATGTCCCATGTCCAGACATGGCCTGCGGCCTGCCCGCGTCGGGCGGCAAATCCGGTCATTGAAACGGTCATCAGCCACTCCCCGCCGCGCAGGCGTTTACCATTTGTTCAGATTCTTGCCAAAGCCAACATCGCTTTGGTGTAGGTTAAGAATTGAGTAAGGAATCTTGGTGCAACGTTAACTCTGATCCCCCCTGCGGTGCCCTTGGGCAGGCGTCGCATATCATGGGCGGGTTCAGGGGGGCAACCATGCACACCCTTTGGGCGGGGTGGCGCTTGGGTCAAAGTGGAGTGGATGGGATGGTTTTGGGATTCACCGGCCGCGGCACAGGCGGCCCGGAACGGATAGATTTGGGTATGATCGCCGAAGTGCGGGCCTATTGGGAAGCGTTGCGCGATGGCGATATGTTGCCACGCCGCGAAAAGGTTGACCCGCGCGGCATTGCCGGCGCGCTGGAACACAGCTTTCTGATTGAACGCATCGGCCCCGGCCTTGCGCGGTTCCGCATTGCGGGCATGATCTATAGCGATCTGATGGGCATGGATATTCGCGGCATGCCACTGTCGTGCCTGTTTCTGGGCGCAGCCCGCACCCGCCTGCAAACCGATCTTGAGGCAGTGTTTCGCGCGCCTTCGATCCTGACGCTGGATCTGGAGGCCGAGCGCGGGTTGGGCCGCCCTGCCCTTGCGGCCCGCATGGTGATGCTGCCGATGCTGGGCCAGTCGGATGAGACGGACCTGGCCATTGGCTGCATCGAACCTGCGGGCGACATTGGCCGCGCCCCGCGCCGCTTTGCGATCGCCTCTGCGCGGCACGAGGGCGTGGGTGCACAGACCCGGCATCCGGCGACAGCCTTTGCCGAAGACCCGGCCCCGATGCTGCGCCCGCCGCGCGCGACCATCGGCGTGCCGCACCTGCGGCTGGTCAAGGGCTGACACAGCAAAAAAGGGCGGCCACCGGGGCCGCCCTTTAATCATTCAGATGATCGTCCGATCACAGCGCGATGCGACGCCCTTCATGGCGCAGCGACAGCAGTTCTTCGGCGACAAGGAAAGCCAGTTCCAGCGACTGCGACGCGTTCAGACGCGGATCACAGGCGGTATGGTAACGGTCGGACAGATCTTCATCCGTCACGGCGCGCAGACCGCCGGTGCATTCCGTCACATCCTTGCCCGTCATCTCGAAATGCACGCCGCCGGGAATGGTCCCTTCGGCCTTGTGCACGGCAAAGAACTCACGCACCTCGGACAGAACGGCGTTGAAAGGCCGCGTCTTGTAGCCGGACGAAGACTTGATCGTGTTGCCGTGCATCGGGTCACACGACCAGACGACGTTGGCGCCTTCTTCCTGCACGGCCTTGACCAGACGCGGCAGATGCTCGCCCACCTTGCCCGCCCCGAACCGCGCGATCAGCGTCAGGCGGCCCGCTTCGTTTTGCGGGTTCAGCTTGGCCATCAGCACCTTCAGGTCCTCGACCGTGGTGGTCGGCCCGCACTTCAGGCCGATCGGGTTCAGAACACCGCGTGCAAACTCCACATGCGCGCCATCGGGCTGGCGGGTGCGATCCCCGATCCAGATCATGTGGCCCGACCCAGCAACGGGCTGGCCGGTCAGCGAATCGATGCGGCACAAAGCCTCTTCGTATTCCAGAAGCAGCGCCTCGTGGCTGGTGTAGAAATCCACCACCGACAGTGTATGTGCGGTATCAGCGTTCACGCCCGCTGCCGTCATGAAATCCAGCGCGTCAGAAATACGGTTGGACAGTTCCCGATAGCGTTCGGCCTTGTCGCTTTCGGCAAAGCCAAGGGTCCACGAATGCACGCGGTGAATGTCGGCAAAGCCGCCCGTGCTGAAAGCGCGCAGCAGGTTCAGGCTGGCGGCGGCCTGCGTATAGGCCTGCAGCATCCGGGCCGGATCAGGGCGACGCGACTCTTCCGTGGCATCAAAGCCGTTGATGATGTCGCCGCGGTAAGACGGGTATTCCACGCCGCCGATTACTTCGGTCGGGGTGGAACGCGGCTTGGCAAATTGCCCGGCCATGCGGCCCACCTTGATGACCGGCACTTTGGCGCCATAAGTCAGCACCACCGCCATCTGCAGCATCACACGGAACGTGTCACGGATGTTGTCGGCCGAGAATTCAGCGAAGGATTCGGCACAGTCGCCGCCTTGCAGCAGGAACGCCTTGCCTTCGGCGGCAAGAGCAAGCTGCTTTTTGAGCTTGCGCGCCTCGCCCGCAAAAACCAAAGGCGGATACTTCGCCAACTGCGCCTCGACAGAGGTCAGTGCCGCGTTATCCGGGTAATCGGGCATCTGGATACGCGGCTTGACGCGCCAGTCCGATTTTTGCCAGCCCTTGGTCATGGGTCCACTCCGATCTGTGGGTCGTTTCTTTAAGGTCGCCCAGACGGGTCATTCACGACACGTGGTAAGCAACACCGGCGCTGTATAAGGTCTGCCCCAGCGAATGCAAAGGGCGAAAGGGGCAAATGGCGCGCTGTCTCCCCTTGCGGATTGCCAGAATTCCTGTCTGATAGGTGCATTACCGACATAAACAGGTCGCAAGATGTCCACGTCCAGCACCAAAGCCCGCAATACCGCACAGGCCGACACGCCAAAGCGGTTTGTCTTTGTCCTGTTGGACAAGTTCACCATGCTGTCGTTTTCCTGCGCGATCGAACCCTTGCGCCTTGCCAATTACGTGGCGGGCAAGCCGCTTTACACATGGAAACTGGCGGGTGAAAACGGCGTCGAGGCCACCTGTTCCAACGGGGCCACCTTCAAGGTGGACATGGCGCTGGATGAGGTGGACCGCGATGACACCATTCTGGTCTGCGGCGGGCTGGACATTCAGCGCACCACTACAAAGCCCATCCTGAACTGGCTGCGGCGCGAGGCGCGGCGCGGCACCACCATCGGCGGCATGTGCACCGGGGCATATGCCCTTGCCAAGGCCGGGCTTCTGGATGGCAAGAAGGCGACGATCCACTGGGAAAATCAGGATGGTTTTCTGGAGGAGTTCGAGCAGGTCAAGCTGACGAAATCGGTCTTCGTGATGGATGGCAACCGGTTCACCACCGCAGGCGGCACGTCCTCCATCGACCTTGTGCTCAAGATCATCGCCGCAGACCATGGCAATGATCTGGCCAATACGGTGGCCGACCTTTTGATTTATTCCACCATCCGCACTGATCAGGACACGCAACGCCTGTCGATCCCCACGCGCATAGGCGTGCGCCACCCCAAGCTGTCTCAGGTCATCCAGATGATGGAGGGCAATATCGAAGACCCGCTGTCGCCCGCCGATCTGGCCGATCAGGTGGGCATGTCAACACGGCAACTGGAGCGCCTGTTCCGCCGCTATCTGAACCGCAGCCCAAAGCGGTATTACATGGAGTTGCGGCTGCAAAAGGCGCGCAACCTTTTGATGCAGACGGATATGAGCGTGATCAACGTTGCCCTTGCCTGCGGCTTTGCCAGCCCGTCGCATTTTTCCAAATGCTACCGCAGCCACTACAACACCACCCCCTACCGCGAGCGAGGCACCCAAGGGATGCCCACACCGGGTGCTGCCACCACCAAGCGTTTGTCGATCTGAGGCTCGCGTTGCGACACTTGCCGCAGCGGAATGCAGCGTGGTAGCCTTTCGCCATTCAGGCAAGGGTGTTTCAGCAACATGATGCGACGCTTTTTCATTGCAATCGTGGCCATGCTTTGCGCGGCCCTCGCCGGAACCGCCATGGCCGCGCCGCAGCGGTTGGCGCTGGTGATCGGAAACGACACTTATGAAAGCCTGCCGGTGCTGAAAAAAGCCCGCAATGATGCGCAGGCGGTGGCCGATACGCTGGGTGGCATGGGTTTTGGCGTCACCTTGCTGACCGATGCCGACCGCCGCAGCATGACGCGCGCGGTGTCAGACCTTGCCACCGCGATTCAGCCGGGCGACGAGGTGATGTTCTATTATGCGGGCCATGGGGTTGAAATCCTTGGCCGCAATTACCTGCTGCCCGCCGATGCCCCTGCCGCCCGCCCGGGAGATGAGGCGTTCCTGACCGCCGAGAGCCTTGCCGTGGATGAGGTGATGGATACGTTGCAGACGCGCGGCGCGCGGGTCACGGTAATGATCCTTGATGCCTGCCGCGACAACCCGTTCCCCAAGGATGGCACGCGATCCACCGGCGGCACGCGCGGCCTTGCCCCGGTGGTTGCCCCCGAAGGCGCTTTCATCCTGTTCTCGGCCGGTGCCGGGCAAACCGCGCTCGACACATTGGGCGAAGGCGACAGCGACCCCAATTCGGTCTTTACCCGCGCGCTGCTGCCCTTGCTGAAAACCCCCGGCAAGCCGCTGCAAGACCTTGCCCGCGACTTGAAGTCTGAGGTGGAGGCGACTGCCGCCCGCGTCAAGCACAAGCAGCGCCCTGCCTATTATGACGAACTGACGGGTGATTTCCTGCTGGTCCCCGCCGGGGCCGAGGCGCCCTTGCCAGCCACAGAGGTAGCCCCCGCCGACACCAGTGCCTGCACCAAGGCCGCCCGGGACTGGGCTGCCGTCTCTGCCCTGAACGACCCTGCCGTGCTGCGCGCCTTTGCCACCACGCACGCCGCCTGCGATGCGCTTGCCCTTGCGGCCACTGACCGTGCGCTTCAGTTAAGCGCGCCCCCCGCCGACCCGGCGCAGCAATCCGTCACCTACAAGGACGGGTCGCGCTATGTGGGCGAGTTGAAGGATGGCGATCCGCATGGCTTTGGCTTCATGACCTTTGCCGATGGCGGCACCTATGAGGGGGAATGGCGCAACGGCGATGTGCATGGTCAGGGCAAGTCGGTCGAGCCTGACGGCTATGTCTATGTGGGCAGCTATGTGGACGGCAAGCGCAGCGGCACCGGCACGATCAGCCACCCGGAAAACGGCACCTATACGGGGGCGTTTTCGAACGACAAACAGAACGGCAAGGGCCGCTATGAATGGCCCGATGGCGCGGTATACGAAGGCGATTGGGTCGATGACCGCATCGAAGGGCGCGGTGTGTTCGCCTTTGCCGATGGCGCGGTCTATGAGGGCGACTATCTGGCCGACAAAAGGCACGGACAGGGCACCTACACCGTGCCCAACCAATACACCTATACCGGCGGCTGGATCGAAGATGCCGAATCCGGCCTTGGCCGGGCGGAATATGCCGATGGCACGGTGTACGTGGGCGAGTTCCGCAATGGCGAGCCCGAGGGTCAGGGCAGCATGACCGGCCCTGATGGTTCTGTTGATTCCGGGTTGTGGAAGGCAGGCGAACTGGTTCAGGCGGCCATTGTGGCCCCGCCCGCCAAGACAGCCCCAAAGGCCCCAACGTCATGGCGGGTCAAGGGCAATGTCTCGGACGGCTATCTGAACGCGCGCAGCGGCCCCGGCACCATGCACGACATCCTGTTTCGCGTGAACGCAGGCACAAGCGGGATGACGGTGCTGGAATGCCGCCCGCCAGACCCCGGCGGTGGCCGCTTTGACTGGTGCCGCGTTGACCTGCAGGGCAATGTGGCGTGGGTGTCCAAAAACGGGATCGAGCCGGAATGATAAGGCTTTGGGCCACGGCCCTGCTGGCCCTGCCCACGATGGCCAGTGCCGATGATCTGCCGGGCGGGTTTGTGCGCTTGTCCGATACAGCGCCCCATATCCGCCAAGACATTCGCTATGCGCGCGACTTCAATTTCACCAGTGGCCCGGTGCCGGGCTATGCGGCGGCAGAGTGCATCCTGTCGGCCCCAACGGCGGCGGCACTTGCACGGGTTGAGGCGCGGCTGACCAAGGATGGCTATGGCCTGATCGTGTTCGATTGCTATCGCCCGACCCGCGCGGTGGAATTCTTTGCCGATTGGGCCGAAGCTGCGCCCGAGACACCCCCCGATACCATTCCGGCCGGCGATACCCCGCCCGATGGTGCAGAGCCCGGCGCGATCTTTTTTCCGGCGCTGCGGCGGGATGAATTGTTTGCCAAGGGCTTTATCGCCCGAACGTCAGGCCATTCGCTGGGCACCACCGTTGATGTGGGCCTGCGCCGTGCGGATGACCCGCCTTTGCGCCCCGGCTTTGCCGATGCAGGCCGTTGCGATGCGCCCTTTGACGCGCGCATCCGTGAAAGCAGCCTTGATCTGGGCACCGCCTTTGACTGCTTTTCGCCCTTGTCCGCCATCGGGGCCAAGGTTTCGCCCGAAGCCACGGCCAACCGTGCGCGACTGACCGCCGCCATGCAGGCCGAAGGCTTCAAGGGCTATGCCAAGGAATGGTGGCACTTTCGCCAGACCAAAGACGCGGCCAAGACACCGCAGGATTTCCCGGTCCGCTGACACGCACGCCTGTGCCGTCAGGATTCGGGGGCCATCCGGTAAATCGCGCCATCATAGACCGACAGAAACCAGATCGACCCGTCCGGCGCCTGCACGATATCGCGCACCCGCCCGGTTTCCGGCCCGGCGATGCGCTCCTCGGCAAAGCCATTTTCCGCAGAGGCCTCAAGGTCAAGGCGGCTGATGAAATCGCTGTTCAGGCTGCCGGTGAACAGATCACCCTGCCAGGCAGGGATCAGATCGCCGCTGTAAAGCAACAGCCCCGATGGCGCGATGGACGGCACCCAATAGTGCAAGGGCTGCTCCAGCCCCGGTTTCGCCGTGCCTTCGCCAATCTGGCCGCCGCCATAGTTTTCACCATAGGTGATGATCGGCCAGCCATAGTTCAGCCCCGGTGCCACACGGTTCACCTCATCCCCGCCCTGCGCGCCATGTTCGACCAGCCATAGTGCCCCGTCAGGGCCAAGCGTCGCCCCTTGGGCATTGCGGTGCCCGATGGAGTATAGCCCCGCGCGCCAGCCCGCCTGAGACGTGGCCGGGGTGCCGTTGCGGTTCAGGTGGATCACCTTGCCCTCAACGCGGGCGGGGTCTTGCGCCTCCATCCCATCGGGGCCGGTGCCCCGGTCGCCCGTGGTGATGAACACGGTGCCATCCGCAGCCTCGACAATGCGCGAGCCGAAATGCCGCCCGCCGCCAAGAGCATCCGCGGCATAAAGCATGGTAAACCCTTCAAGCGCCGTGCCATCCGCCGACAGCCGCCCTTTGCCCACCGCCGTGCCGCCGCCACCTTCCAGCGGCGCTGCATAAGACAGCCAGACCTCGCGCGATTGGGCAAAGTCGCGTGGCACCATGACATCCAGTAGGCCGCCCTGCCCTTCTTCCCAGACCTCTGGCCCACCGATGACTTCGGTTTGCTTTCCGTCGCGCAACAGTACCAACCGCCCCGCGCGTTCTGTCACCAATACACCGCCATCGGGTAAAAAGGCGATGGCCCAGGGTTCGTCAAACCCCGTCGCAATGGCGCTGATCGCCATCGGCCCAGCAGATGTGGCAAGGGTGCTGTCGGCAAGGCCCGCTGTGGCCCCGCTGAGCAATCCCCCTGTCAGCGCCGCAACGGCAACGGCTACGGCAGAGCGATGGCGGGGATGCGGCATGGGCTGTCCTTTCGATTGTTCATGCAGATTAACATAATCGCCGTTGGCGCAAATGCCGCCCCGCCTCGCGCAGGCGTGACCGGATGCGCGCCACGGTTGCAGGTTTTTCGGCCCTTGGGATTGACCCAGCGTCATGCCGCATTTCAGCGTCATCGAAGGCGCTTTTCTTTTGCGAATGTGCCCTTTAGTTTCACCCACAGGACAATGATCCAACATGGGAGACAACCAATGAAAAAGCTGCTTCTGGCAACCGCCGCCTCGGCCCTGATGGCGGGCGCGGCCTCTGCCGAAGATATCAAGCTGGGCATTCTGATCGGCTTCACCGGCCCCATCGAATCGCTGACCGGCCATATGGCGGCTGCGGCTGAACTGGCGATTTCCGAAGCCAACGCTGCAGGCGGCATCCTTGGTGGTCAGGTGTCGGCAGTGCGCGCCGACTCGACCTGTATCGACAGCGCGGCAGCCACTGCTGCAGCGGAACGCCTTGTTACCGCAGATGGCGTCAAGGGCATCATCGGCGGCGACTGCTCGGGTGTGACCGGCGCTGTCTTGCAGAACGTGGCCCGCCCGAACGGCATCGTCATGATCTCGCCCTCGGCCACCTCGCCCGCGCTGACCAGCGCCGAAGATGACGGCCTGTTCTTCCGCACCGCACCGTCGGATGCGCGCGAAGGCGAAGTCATGGCCGACATCCTGATGGAAAAGGGCGTCAAGTCGATCGCCCTGACCTATACCAACAACGACTACGGCAAGGGTCTGGCCGAAGCGATTGCCACCAGCTTTACCGCCAAGGGCGGCGTTGTGACGATCAACACCAGCCACGAAGACGGCAAAGCCGACTATTCGGCCGAAGTGGCCGCACTGGCCGCAGCGGGCGGCGACCTTCTGGTTGTGGCGGGCTACCTCGATCAGGGCGGCAAGGGCATCATCCAGGCTTCGCTGGACACCGGCGCCTACACGACCTTTGGTCTGCCCGGCGGCATGGTGGGTGACAACCTGCCGATCGCCATTGGCCCGGCGCTTGATGGCTCCTACGGTCAGGTCGCACAGTCGGACAGCCAGGGCGCTGCCACGCTGACCGAAATCGGCAAGGCCAACAACTTCGACGCAACCTCGCCCTACACGATGGAAAGCTATGACGCGGCTGCCCTGATCATGCTGGCGATGGAAGCGGCCAAGTCGACCGATCCGAAGGTCTACAAGGACAAGGTTCTGGAACTGGCAAATGGCCCGGGCGAAAAGATCTATCCCGGTGAAATCGCCAAGGCACTGGAGTTGATCCGCGCCGGTACCGCCATCGATTACGAAGGCGCTTCCGCCGTGCAACTGATCGGCCCTGGCGAATCGGCTGGCCGCTACCGCCAGTTCGAGGTCAAGGGCGGCAAGTATGAGACGGTCACCTTCCGTTGATCCTTTGCTAAGCTAAAGCTGGCGCGGCCCGGACCCAATGCTCCGGGCCGCTGCCATTAAGAAAACCCCTCGCAGCCGGGCAAACCCGGAGCGCTGACCGGGGGGCGTGACAGGGGAACATCGCATGATCGAGGTTGAAAACCTCCACCGGCATTTTGGCGGCTTTCGCGCTGTTGATGGCGCATCTCTGACCATTGGCACGGGGTCCATCACCGGCCTGATCGGGCCGAACGGGGCCGGAAAAACCACCTTGTTCAACGTGGTGGCGGGGCGTCTGCCGCCCACCAGCGGCACGGTGCGGATGGCGGGCGAAGATATCACCGGGCTGCCGCCGCATGCGCTGTTTCACAAGGGCCTGTTGCGCACGTTTCAGATTGCGCACGAATTCGGGTCAATGACCTGTGTCGAGAACCTGATGATGGTTCCGGCGCGGCAACTGGGCGAGACGCTGTGGAACGCGTGGTTCCGGCGCGGCGCGGTGCAGACCGAAGAAGCTGCCTTGCGCGAAAAGGCGATGGATGTGCTGCGGTTCCTGACCATCGACCATCTGGCCGACCAAAAGGCGGGCCAGATTTCCGGCGGGCAGAAAAAACTGCTGGAACTGGGGCGCACCATGATGGTGGACGCCAAGATCGTGTTTCTGGACGAGGTGGGCGCGGGCGTGAACCGGACGCTGTTGAACACGATCGGCGATGCCATCGTGCGGCTGAACCAAGAGCGCGGCTATACGTTCTGCGTGATCGAACACGACATGGATTTCATTGGCCGCTTGTGCAACCCGGTGATCTGCATGGCCGAGGGCAAGGTTCTGGCCCAAGGCACGGCGGATGAGGTCAAGAACAACGAGCGCGTGATCGAGGCCTATCTGGGCACCGGCCTGAAGAACAAGATCAAGGAGGAAGCCGCACATGGCTGAGGCATTCCTGATCGGCGAGGCGATGACGGGCGGCTATGGCGGCGCGGATATTCTGCATGCCTGCACAATCGCCGTAGAGCCGGGCCAGATTGCCGTGATTGTCGGCCCCAATGGCGCGGGCAAATCGACGGCGATGAAGGCCGTGTTCGGCATGCTGAAACTGCGCTCGGGTGCGGTTCGTCTGGCGGGCGAGGACATCACCAAGCTGTCACCGCAGGACCGGGTGGCCAAGGGCATGGCCTTTGTGCCGCAAACCCACAACATCTTTACCTCGATGACGGTGGAAGAAAACCTTGAGATGGGCGCGTTTCTGCGGCGCGATGACATCAAGGGCACGCTGGAGCAGGTCTATGGATTGTTTCCAATCCTGAAGCAAAAGCGTCTGCAGGCAGCAGGGGAACTGTCCGGCGGGCAGCGTCAGCAAGTGGCCGTCGGTCGCGCGCTGATGACGCAACCCAAAGTGCTGATGCTGGATGAACCCACCGCTGGCGTATCGCCCATCGTGATGGACGAGTTGTTTGACCGCATCATCGAAGTGGCCCGCACCGGGATTTCGATCCTGATGGTGGAACAGAACGCGCGTCAGGCGCTGGATATTGCCGACCGCGGCTTTGTGCTGGTGCAGGGGGCGAACCGCTTTACGGATAGCGGCAAGGCACTGCTGGCGGACCCCGAGGTTCGCCGCAGCTTTCTGGGGGGCTGAGGGAATGCGCTTCAGCCTCCTCATGTCGCTTTTGGTCGCGGGACCCGCCATGGCGCAAAGCTATCAGGCGGCAACGCCCGACCTTGCCTCGATCGCTTGCACGTTCCGTGCGGTCAGCAAGCCTGTGATCGCGGCAACGGCGGTTGATCTGATCCGCGACCCGAACCAGACGCTTGGCTACATCTGGCTGGAGGGCGGGGCCCCGCCCCTGCCCGTTCTGGCGGCGTTTCGACACCCAGACCTGCAAGATGCCATGACCTCGGTCAGTTCGGCCGATCTGGGCGGGATCTTTGCGATGATCAGCTATGATTCCACCGGGAGCGCAATCCTGTCGAAGCACAGCCTTTTGCCGAGTGGCGAAGTGGCGTGGAGTGCGCAGCGCGGAACCTGTATCGAGACGAAAGGTGCCTGAGGCATGGATATCCTGAACGCCCTTGTGGCCTTTCTCAACTTCGTCTTTGTGCCGGGTCTTGCCTATGGTGCGCAGCTTGCCCTTGGCGCCCTTGGGGCCACGCTGATTTACGGCATCCTGCGGTTTTCCAACTTTGCCCATGGCGACACCATGGCCTTTGGGACCATGGCGGTAATCCTGTTCACATGGGCGTTTCAGACGGCAGGCATCACAGGGGGCGTGCTGCCCACTGCCCTGCTGGCCCTGCCCTTTGGCATTGCGGTGACGGCTGCGTTCCTGTTGCTGACCGACCGTGTGGTGTACCGCTATTACCGCAAGGTGAAGGCGCCGCCGGTCATTCTGGTGATCGTGTCGCTGGGGGTGATGTTCATCATGAACGGCCTGACGCGATTCATCATCGGGGTCGAGGATATCGGCTTTGCCGATGGGGCGCGGTTCATCATCAGCGCCGGTGATTTCAAGACATGGACAGGCCTGAACGAAGGATTGGCCGTCAAGGCCACCCAAGGCGTGACCCTTGGCGTGGCGATCCTTGCCGTGGCGGCGTTGTTCTGGTTCCTGCAAAAGACCCGCACCGGCAAATCGATGCGCGCCTTTGCCGACAACGAAGATCTGGCGCTTTTGTCGGGCATCAACCCCGACAAGGTGGTGGCCGTCACTTGGGTGATCGCGGCGGCCTTGGCCACCACGGCGGGCACGCTTTATGGGCTGGACAAGTCGTTCAAAGCCTTCACCTATTTCCAGCTTTTGATGCCGATCTTTGCAGCGGCCATCGTGGGCGGCCTTGGCAACCCGCTGGGGGCCATCGCGGGCGGCTTTGTCATCGCCTTTTCCGAAGTGATGGTCACTTACGCGTGGAAAAAGGTGGTGACCTATCTGGTGCCCGCAGACATGGTGCCGGATGCCCTGCTGCAACTGATGTCCACCGACTATAAATTCGCCGTCAGCTTCGCGATCCTGATCATCGTGCTGCTGTTCATGCCCACAGGTCTGTTCAAGGGGAAATCGGTATGAGCGGGGCAAACATGACAGCCGCCAAGGCGGTAGGCGGGCCGGGGCGCACCATGATGCTGTTCGGCGCGGTGGCGCTTTTGTTCGTGCTGACGGGGGTGTTCCAAAGTTGGAACCTTGCGCTGAACATCGCGAACATGGCGTTGATCTCATCGATCATGGCGCTTGGGGTGAACATGCAGTGGGGCTATGCCGGGCTGTTCTCGGTGGGCACCATGGGGTTTGTGGCGCTTGGCGGTCTGGCGGTGGTGCTGGTTTCGGCGGCCCCTGTTCCGGGCGCATGGACGGCAGGGGGCACGGGCATCCTGATCAGCCTGATCCTTGGCGTGGCCACGATTGCGGCGGCTGTGCAGGCCTACAAGCGGCTGCCAAAGGGGCGGGTCCGCAACATTGGCGTCGGCGTGATCCTTGTGGCGGGCGTTCTGGTGTTTCGCATGACCTTTGACCCTGCCGTGCTGGCGGTCGAGGCGAATGATCCCGCCACCGCCGGAAACCTTGGCGGTCTGGGCTGGCCCGTGTTGCTGGCATGGCCTGCCGGTGGCCTTCTGGCGGCGGCGGCGGCTTGGGCGATTGGCAAGACCGCCCTTGGCCTGCGGTCAGACTATCTGGCGATTGCCACCCTTGGCATCGCCGAGATCATCATTGCCGTGCTGAAGAATGAGGATTGGCTGGCGCGTGGCGTCAAGAACGTGATCCAGTTGCCGCGCCCTGTTCCCTATGAAGTGGACATGCAGAAGGAGGCGGCCTTTCTGGACTGGACGGCGCGCTGGGGCCTTGATCCGGCAACAACATCGTCGATCATTGTCAAGCTGGCCTATGCCGGGCTGTTCCTGACCGTACTTCTGATCCTGATCTGGCTGACCGAAGCCGCGCTGAAAAGCCCGTGGGGCCGCATGATGCGGGCCATTCGTGACAACGAAGTGTCGGCCGAAGCCATGGGCAAGGACGTGACCCGCCGTCATTTGCAGGTCTTCATCCTTGGCTCTGCCGTGATTGGTCTGGCAGGCGCAATGATGACCACGCTGGATGGTCAGTTGACCCCCGGCACCTATAACCCGTTGCGCTTTACCTTTCTGGTCTGGGTGATGGTCATTGTCGGCGGGTCCGGCAACAACTGGGGCTCGGTTCTGGGCGGGTTCCTGATCTGGTGGCTATGGGTCATGGTCGAACCGATCGGGCTTTGGCTGATGGGGGCCATCACCTATGGGATGGCCGATGGCACGCTTAAGACCCATCTTCTGGAAAGTGCGGCCCATATGCGGCTTTTGACCATGGGCATGGTTCTGCTTTTGGTGCTGCGGTTCAGCCCGAAGGGGTTGATGCCGGAACGCTGACTCAACCAAGCCCTTGCGCAGCCTTGGGGCCGGCGTGATCCTGCGGGGATTTGCCGGCCCTTTGCGTTGTGTGGCACCCTGCCCGACCGGCCCATGCTTCCGGATGGTCCACCCTGACCAAAGTTGCTTCGGCAACCGCTGAAAAAACAGCCGCCACGGTCGTTAGGCACAAAGACCGTGCCCATCAGCCAGCGGTTTGTCACAACATCACAATCAGCGGTGCCATGCGTTTCAAACTCAAAGTCACTGCCGCCCTTCTGTTGGTCGGCCTGCTTCCCACTCTCATTGTGTCGGGCCTTGATCTGGACCGGCTGACAACCTTCGCCAACGAGACAGCCGAGGGTCAGCTTCAATCTGATCTGGCGCTGAAGTCGGCCTCGGTGCAGACAGAGTTCAAGCACCTTTTGAATGCCGCGCGCGGTCTGGCCGTCGCCCCGGCGACAGAGAACGCCCTGCTTGCCTTCACAACGGCAACAGCATCTTACGCCACGAAAGAGCCGGTTGCCGTGGACGAAACGGTGTTGTCGGCCTTTTACGACCAGCAGGTGAAGCGGACCAAAGACCCCGCCGCCGATGCCAAGGCGCGTTGGACCAGCCTTGATATCAAGGCCCGCACCTTGCAGCAGTTGTTCATCTTTGGCCTTGAGGACAAGTCGGCCCCGCGCATGGACACCGTCAAGGTGACTGGCGCGGGTATCTATGGCGGCACACACATGAGCCACCACCCCTACTTCCGCGACTATCTGAAGGTGTACGGCTTTTACGATATCTTCCTGATCGAACCGCAAGACGGCTCGATCGTCTATACCGTGATGAAGGAGCCAGATTTCGGCACCTCATTGCTGAACGGCCCCTACAAGGACAGCAGCTTTGCCAAGGCCGCCGCCGCCATGATCGCCAATCAGGGCAAGGATCCCTTTACCGTCGTCGATTTCGAACCCTACGAGCCGTCGTTCAACGATCAGGCGGCTTTCATCCTGACCCCGATGCATGACGAGGGGGTCTTTATCGGCATCATTGCCTTCCAGATTCCCCTGAACTTTGTGGATGAGATGTTGTCCCATTCGCTGGAACAGTCTGAAACGGGCGACAGTTTTCTGGTGGGGCAAGACCAGACCCTGCGCTCGGTGCCGCGCTTTGGCGAAGGCATGAAGGTTGGCACCCCTTTGCAAAGCGAGGCCGTCGAACGGGCCGCCAAAGGCGAAACAGGCGTCATCCGGGCCAGCAACCACCGCGGCGAAGAGGTGATTTCCGCCTTTGCGCCGGTGCCCCTGCCGGGCCTGAAGTGGAACATCGTCACGGAACTTGGCGTGTCCGAAGCCTTGGCCTCTGCCACAGCCAACAAAAAGGCGGCCACTCTGGCCGCCGCCATCGTGGCCGCGACGATCCTTGTCGCTGGCCTTGGCATTGCCCAATGGCTTCTGGCCCCCATTCGCAAACTGGGGACCGAGGTGCAGGAACAGGCGGCGGATGTGGTCACCGCCCTAAAGACCGCCGCCGAAAACGCCCGCACTGCCGCCGAAGCCATGGCGCAGACGGCCGAAGAAACCAGTCGCCAATCGGGCGCGGCCAAGGAAAGTTCGCGCCTGACATCGGGGAACGTGACGAACGTCGCAGGGTCGGTTGAGCAACTGTCATCGTCGATCACCGAGGTGGTTGAAGGCATCCGCACCACCGCCGATCTGGTCGATCATGCCGCAACGCGTGCACGTGATGCCAGCATCCTGCTGACGCAACTGGAAACCGTGGCCGAACGGATCACCGGCATGGTCGGCCTGATCAACGACATTGCCAACCGGACCAACCTTCTGGCCCTGAACGCGGCCGTCGAAGCGGCCCATGCCGGCAACGCCGGGCGCGGCTTTGCGGTGGTGGCGGGCGAGATTCGCAAATTGGCCTCACGCACCGCCGAGTCGACCGAGATGATCTCGGCCGAGGTGCGCACCGTGCTGACCACTGTCAACGGCAATGCCGAGGCCATCCGCTCGATCTCGACCGCCATCGAACAGGTCAGCGATCAGGCCCGCGCGATTTCCGCCAATGCCAGCCAGCAGGGCGAAGTGACGACCGAAATCGCCACCCGCATGGCCGATACAGCGACCAAGGTGGCCGATGTCGACCGCAACATCAAAGGCGTCGAGGTGGCGTCCACCGATGCGGCCAACGCGGCCAATGACATGCTGGGCGAAATGCAGCGAGTCGGCACATCGGCAGTCGAGATGGACCGGGCGCTGACCTCGTTCGTCCGGCGGATTCAGGCGATCTGACACCGGCCAACAGCACCTCGCGTTTGCGACACACTTTGTCGCAAACGCGAATGTTTTTCCGCCTATGCGGCGCGAGTCTGCGGCGTAAAAGCGAAACGGAGTGCCCCCATGAAAACCCATACCCGCGTGGTCGTGATCGGCGGCGGTGTCGTCGGCTGTTCGGTCCTGTATCACCTGACCAAACTCGGCTGGTCAGACGTGATGCTGATTGAACGTTCGGAATTGACCTCGGGGTCAACATGGCATGCGGCAGGCGGCTTTCACACCCTGAACGGCGACACCAACATGGCTGCACTGCAGGGCTATACAATCCGGCTTTACAAAGAGTTGGAGGCAATCACCGGCATGTCTTGCGGGCTGCACCACGTCGGCGGCATCACCCTTGCCGATAACGCCGCGCGCTTTGAGCAGCTGAAGGCCGAACGGGCCAAGCACCGCTATATGGGGCTGGATACCGAGATCATCGGCCATGACGAAATCCGCAAACTGACCGATGGCATGGTCAACCTCGAAGGGATCGTCGGCGCACTTTACGACCCCCTCGACGGCCACCTTGACCCCTCGGGCACGACACACGCCTATGCCAAGGCGGCCCGGATGGGCGGGGCCGAGATCGTGCTGCACAACCGTGTGCTGGAAACCAATCCCACGCCCGAAGGCTGGGAAGTGGTGACTGAAAAAGGCACGGTGTATTGTGAGCATCTGGTGAACGCAGGTGGTCTTTGGGCGCGCGAAATCGGCGCGATGGCGGGTGTTTACCTGCCGCTTTTGCCGATGGCCCACCAATACCTTGTCACCGACGACATCCCCGAAATCATGGATATCCTGAAATCGGGCCGCGAGTTTCCGCATGTGATGGACCCCGGCGGCGAATCCTATCTGCGGCAGGAAGGCAGGGGCTTGTGCATCGGGTTCTATGAAAAACCGTGCGAGCCTTGGGCCGTCGATGGTACGCCATGGACCTTTGGCCACGAGCTTTTGAACGAACAGTTCGACAAGATCGAAGACAGCGTGAACTTTGCCTATCGCCGTTTCCCGGTGCTTGAACGCTCGGGCGTCAAACGCGTGATCCACGGCCCCTTCACCTTTGCACCGGATGGCAACCCGCTGATCGGCCCGGTGCAGGGCCTGCGCAACTATTGGTCGGCCTGCGCCGTCATGGCGGGCTTCTCGCAGGGCGGCGGCATGGGTCTGGCCCTTGCACAATGGATGATTCAGGGCGAGGTCGAGCGTGATCCGCGCGGCTTTGACGTCTCGCGCTTTGGCACATGGACCTCGCCGGGCTATACCGTCCCGAAGGTCATCGAAAACTACCAGATGCGCTTCAGCGTCTCTTACCCCAACGAAGAACGCCCCGCCGCCCGCCCCTTCCGCACCACCCCCATGTATGAGGTCTTTGATGGCATGAACGCCGTCTGGGGCCAGCAATACGGGCTGGAGGTGGTGAACTACCACGCCCTGCCGGGGGATGCGCGCTACGAGGAGCCCACCTTCAAACGCTCCAACGCGTGGGAGGCGGCGCGTCAAGAGGTGCTCGCGGTGCGGACAGGCGTCGGCATCAACGAGGTGCAGAACTTCGGCAAATACCGTGTCACCGGGCCGAATGCCCGCGCATGGCTCGACCGGATCATGGCCGGCAACATCCCCAAGCCGGGCCGCCTGTCGCTGACCCCGATGCTGGCCCATTCCGGCAAGATCATCGGCGATTTCACCGTGTCCTGCCTGTCGGAAACCGAATTCCAGCTGACCGCCAGCTATGGCGCGCAAGGCTGGCACAGCCGCTGGTTCGAACAGAACGCGATGCCGGGCTGCACGGTGGACAACATCTCCGACGCCCGCTCGGGCTTTCAGATTGCCGGGCCAAAGGCACGCGAGCTTTTGTCGCGCGTCACCCGCAGCGATGTCAGCGCCGATGCGTTCAAGTTCATGGATGTGCGCCGCATGACCGTGGGCATGGCCAACTGCATCGTACAGCGTGTCAGCTATACGGCGGATCTCGGTTTTGAAATCTTCACCGACCACATGTCGGTCCGCCACCTGTGGGATGTGCTGAATGCCCATGGTGCCGACCTTGGCCTGCGTCCCTTTGGCATGCGCGCGATGATGTCCCTGCGTCTGGACAAATGGTTCGGATCATGGGGGCGCGAGTTCAGCCCCGATTACACCCCCTGCGAAACCGGCCTTGACCGCTTCATCCGCTGGAACAAGGACGCCGACTGGATCGGCCGCGCCGCCGCCACTGCCGAAAAAGCCGCCGGGCCAAAGCGCCGCCTCGTCAGTTTCATCGTCGACGCGCAGGATGCCGACGTTGTGGCATGGGAGCCGATCTGGCTGGACGGCGCCGTTGTCGGCTGGTGCACCAGCGGCGGGTTCAGCCACTGGACGGGCAAGTCCGTGGCCATGGGCTTCCTGCCCGCCGATCGCGTACAAGACGGCCTCGCCTGCGAGATTGAAATCCTTGGCGAACGCCGCGCCGCCACGGTGCATCTGGCACCCTTGTGGGATGCCGACGGCGCCCGCATGCGGGGATGATCGGGCAAGCCTTTCCGGCTTCCCCTTCGACAAATATCCTCGGGGGGTGCATTTGCCTTTTGGCAAATGCTTTGGGGGGCAGACAGCCCCCCGTCTTCCTTGCTAGGCTTTGCCCATGCTGCCTCACATCCTGATCCTTGCGGCCGGGTCGTCGTCGCGGATGCGCGGGGGCGACAAGCTTTTGGAACCTGTCGGGGGCGAGCCGCTTCTGACACGGATCGCGCGCTTTGCCCTTTCCACCGGCGTGCCGGTGACGGTCGCTCTGCCGACAGACCGTCCCTTGCGAAGGGCGGCGTTGGATGGGTTGGCGGTGTCGCAGGTCGTCGTGCCAGATGCGGCGTCGGGTCTGTCGGCCAGCCTGAGTGCCGGGCTTGCGGCCCTTCCGGCACAGACCCCGGTCATGCTGCTTTTGGCCGATCTGCCGGAAATCACGTCCCAAGACCTGACCACGATGCTGCACGCATGGGCGCAGACACCCGACCTGATCCTGCGGGGGGCCGCTGCCGATGGCACGCCCGGACATCCGGTCTGCTTTCCGCCATGGGCGCGCGACATGTTGCAGCATATCCGTGGCGATGAAGGGGCCCGTGCGGTGCTGAAAGACCATGCCGCACAGGTGCGCCTTGTGCCCCTGCCCCATGCCCATGCCACGACCGACCTTGACACCCCCGAAGACTGGGCTGCGTGGCGTGCGGCGCGGCGCGATTAGGCCGCCAGAACCACCCGCGCCTCATGCGCCTTCAGCGTCAGCCGTGCCGCCGGATAGGCCACTCCGCCCAGATCGCCCAATTCCGGGAACAGCATCAAAAGTTCAGCCCGTTGCGCATCGGGCATGCCGTTCAGCACCTGCCCGCCCGGCTGAAAGCTTTCGGTCCAGCAGCCGTCGGCGCTCAGAATCTCGTGCTGATCACACATCACATGAATGTAGCTGACCCGTGGCGGCAGAATCTGGCGAATGCCGGGGCGGCCGATCAGGTGTTGGGCTGCGACCAGAACCTCACGTTCGCCAAACAGGATTTCGGGCGTTCTGCCCTCAACCAGCATCCGGTGTTGCGGCGACACCATCATCGGACGGGTCGGCGCATCGCGGCCCAAGGCCCCGGCCTCGATCAGCACCGGGCGCAGGCAAGGCTGCGCCACCAGATCGGCCAGCGTCAGATCACGCCGCCCGACCCAGCGGATGGGTTGCAGCCCGCTGTCGCGCGTCAGCACCAGATCGCCGGGGCGCAAATCCTCAACCCGGCGCGGACCCAGCGGCGTGGTGATCATCGTGCCCGGCGTAAAGCAGGG
Source organism: Rhodobacter sp. (assembly GCA_027484145.1). Classification (GTDB taxonomy): domain Bacteria; phylum Pseudomonadota; class Alphaproteobacteria; order Rhodobacterales; family Rhodobacteraceae; genus Pseudotabrizicola. Next base: position 279,056 of record JAIXUH010000002.1, on the reverse strand, counting down.
GATGACGTCCTCGATGTTGGTGAACGTCATCGTCCCGATGACCGCGCCGGTGTTGTCCAGAAACTGGACAGTGCCGTTTTCGCGATCCATCGGGTCATAGATGATGTTCGTGTTGGTCTTGCCCCAGGCGGTCAGATCCAGCGTATCGAAATCATCGCCAAGGCCGCCGCCAAAGATGACATCGCCCGCCCCGCCAAAGAACAGGTCGCGGTCATCGCCCCCGGAAAGGGTGTCGGCCCCGCCATCGCCCGTCAGCGTGTCGTTGCCGGCATCACCAGACAGGGAATCGTCGCCCAGACCGCCAAACAGGATGTCGGCCTCTGCGCCGCCAAAAGCCGTGTCGTTGTCATCGCCCCCGAACAGCGAATCCACCCCGACTCCGCCGTTCAACAGGTCGGCCCCAGCTTCACCAAGCAGGCTGTCGTTGCCGTCGTCGCCGTTCAGGTTGTCATTGCCGCCGCCGCCCAGCAACGTGTCGTTGCCAATGCCCCCGAACAATGTGTCAAGGCCTGCCCCGCCCGATAATTGATCAAGGCCATCCTGTCCGTAAAGCTGATCGTTGTCGTCGCCGCCAAAGACCGTGTCGTCATCCAGCCCGGCAAAGATCGTGTCATTGCCCGCGCCACCATCCAGCAGGTTGAACCCACCCAGCTGGGTGCCCGCGGTATCGTCGATCAGGTCATTGCCTTCATCACCATAGACGGTGGAGTTTCCGGACCCGAAATAGACCGTATCCTCGCCCTCACCGGCATAGATCAAGCTGGTGCTGGTCAGCGAACCGCCGCCCACGTCGTCGATGAAATCGTTGCCGATACCACCGTAAACAAGATTCTGACCGATGCCGAAGTTGATCGTGTCATTGCCTTCGGCACCCAGCAGCGTGTCGTTGCCATCCTCACCCGACAGCGAGTCAGCACCGGCCCCGCCATCAATACTGTCGTTGCCCTGACCACCGTTAAGTTCGTCAAGATCGGCGCCACCGAACAAGGTGTCATCGCCCGCGTCGCCGAACAGCCAGTCATCCCCAATATCGCCGGTCAGAACGTCGTTTTCGTTGCCGCCATACAAGGTGTCGTCGTCGGCACCGCCATCCAGCGTGTCGGTGCCCGCGCCGCCGAACAACTGGTCAAATCCGGCCCCGCCCCAAAGGGTGTCGTTGCCGTTTACGCCAAGCAGACTGTCGTCACCAATGCCGCCTTCGATGGAATCGCCATCTTCACCACCATCGATGGTGTCGTTGCCATCTTCGCCCAGCAGCGTGTCTGACCCAAGGCCGCCGGTGATGCTATCGTTGCCCAGCCCGCCCAGCACGATATCGTTGCCGTCGCCTGCATTCAGCGTATCAAGGCCATCGCCGCCGAACAGGAAGTCATCGCCGATATCGCCGGAAAGCACGTCATTTTCGCTGCCGCCATACAGGCTGTCGTTGCCGATGCCACCATCCAGCGTATCCAGACCCGTGCCGCCGATCAGGCTGTCATTGCCCGCCCCGCCCAAGATGCTGTCGTTGCCGATGCCGCCATCGACGGTGTCATTGTCCGGACTGGTGGTTTCAAAGTGGATGTCCGACACATAGATCAGCTGGCCCGAGGTGCCGGTGTTGTCATAGTCAATCTCGAACCGGGCAATCGGCCCGGCTATGGTGACCAGCACCGAACCACGGCTGGAAATGGCCACGTCTGACGTATTGGCGGCCGAGATCGTGCTGCCCGTGGCGCTGTCGTTGCCCGAAATGGTGATCGTGACCGGCACAAGGTTGCCTGCCGCATCATAGGCCCGGATGTTGATGATATCCTGCCACGAGGTGCCGGACATATCGACGTCGTTGATGCGGAACTGCACGTTCTGCACGGTCGACCCAAGGTTCGACCCCGGCGCCGCGGAAAAGTTGACAAATGTGGTCGAGGTGTTGCCTTGGCCGGTGCCGCCCAAAAACAGGTTCGACGCCTGATCAAAGGCTTCACCAGGGGCCACATAGGTGGGATCCGAGGTCTCGACCGAAAACTCGGTGGCATTGCGGTCGTTGGCAAAACTGACGGCGACGTTGATGCCGCCGACGTTCTGGGTCAGGCCGCCAGAGACATCCGCCTCATCGTCCCGGCCAAGGCCCCAGTTGAAATCAAGCGTGGCGTTGGTGACGCTGCCTGAACCTGCGGTGATGACATCGTTGCCGTCACCGCCAAGGATCGAGTCATTGCCGACCCCACCCGACACTGTGTCATTGCCGGTGCCTGCGTTGATCGTATCGTCGCCCGTATCGCCCGACAGGATGTTGTCGCCGGTGGTTCCGGTGATGTTGTCGGCAAAATCGCTGCCGTTGGCATTTTCAAAGGCAGTCAGAACATCGGTGCCCGATGAGGTGCCGGTGGCCGATCCGGTGGCAAGGTTGATCGTGACGCCCGAGCCTGCGTTGGAGTAATCGACCGTGTCGTTTCCGGCCGCGCCATCCAGCGTGTCGTTGCCTTCGCCGCCGTTCACAAGATCGTTGTCGGCCCCACCCGAGATCGAGTCGGCGCCCCGCCCGCCAAACACCGTGTCATTGCCGAGGCCCGCAGCAACGGTATCGTTGCCCTGCCCCGTGGTGATCACGTTGGCAAGGTCTGAGCCAGTGACGTTATCGGCGGAGGTCGACGTGATGACGTTTTCAACAAGCGTCAGCGTATCCGTGCCAATCGCGGTGCCCGTTGCAGTGCCGGTGGCAAGGTTGACGGTCACGCCGGAGGTGGATTCATAATAGGTGGCGGTGTCGATGCCGATGCCACCATTCAGCGTGTCGTTGCCCGCCCCGCCATTGAGCGAGTCATTGCCATCGCCACCTTCCAGCGAATCCGCATCGTTGCCGCCAAACAGGGAATCGTTTCCGGTGCCGCCAAACAGGCGGTCAGCACCCGCTTCGCCAAAGATCAGGTCGTTGTCGGCCTGCCCCAGAAGGCTATCGTTTCCATTGCCGCCATAAATGGTGTCGTCGCCATTGCCGGCATTGACGGTATCAGCACCGCCGCCTGCAAAGATATCGTCGGCCGTCGGATCGGCGTTGATCGTGTTGTTATTGTTATCGCCATTGAAAGTCGCCATTCGGCCATACCCATAAGACTTAAGTCAAATGCTGGTATACTTTTGGATGGCGGCACGACTTGGGCCAAACATGGCAAAATTGTGGCGAAGGGCGGTTTTGTTTCTGGCAAGGAAACAGCCAAGGGTTGCGCGCCATGCAACCCATGAATGAACAAAGGGGCCCAACAAGGGGCCCCTTTGTCCGCGGAACGGTATGCTATCGCGGACCCGTCCCGCGCTGCATAACTTGTTACCGCACCAGCAGTCGTGCTTCGTGTTTCTTCAGCGTCTTGCGTGCCGCCTGATAGGCTTCGACCCCAGCTTCGGATTTCAGTTCCGGGAAGAGTTCAAAGATTTCATTGCGTTGCGCGTTGCCCAACCCTTTGAGGGTAAAGTCGCCGGGCTGGAAGCTTTCGGTCCATGCGCCGTTCGACAGCACCACTTCGTGCTGGTCGAACATGAAGTGGATATAGGTCGTGCCGACCGAGTCCACCTGCTGCACGCCCTGACCACCCAGCAGATGCTTGGCCGCCACCAGCACTTCGTGTTCGTCGAAGTAAAGCGCGGTGCGATCGTTGGCGACCAGAAGGCGGTGGTTTGGCGACAGCATCATGTCACGTTCCGGCAGACCATTGCCCAGCGAACCGGCCTTGACCATCACAGGCTTCAGGTGCGGGTTGGCGGCAAAGTCGTGCCAGCCCATGTCCTTGGCGCCCATCCAGCGAATTTCCTGAATGCCGTTGTCACGGGTAATGACCTTGTCACCCACACGCAGGTTCTCGACCGGCACTTCACCACGCGGCGTCGCGATCAGCGTGCCGGGGGTAAAGCAGACGATGTTTTCGATGTTGGTGAAGGTCGTGGTCCCAGTGACGTTGCCATCGGCATCCAGATATTCGACCGTTCCGTCAAAGCCGTTGCCATCGCTATCCGGCCCGGCAATCACCACCCGGCGCAGCGTGCTGTCGCCGCCCAACACGAGTGTGTCTTCATCAACACCGCCCGCGCCGCCGAACACTGTGTCACCGACGCCCGTATCGACAATCCGCTCAGAGTCATCGCCGCCATAGACCAGATCGGGGTTACCGTCGTCGCCGGGGAAGTCTTCGTCGCCAGCACTCAGCAGGTCGTTGCCGGTGCCGCCGATCAGCGCATCATTGCCCGACCCGCCATACATCGTGTCATCGCCAGCTTCGCCAGCCAAGAAGTCGTTGCCTGCGCCACCGATGGCCGAGTCATTGCCATCCTGACCATCCAGCGTATCGTTGCCGATACCCGCATTCATGGTGTCGTTGCCAACACCACCATCCAGACCATCGTCGCCTGCGTTGCCTTCCAGATAGTCGCTTCCGGCCTCGCCGCGGATGTCGTCGCTGCCTGCACCACCAAACGCGCGGTCATCGCCGTCACCCGACGAGATGTCGTCGTTGCCGTCACCCGAGTTGATGGTGTCGTTGCCGCCACCAGCTTCGACGATGTCATCCTGCGGGGCTTCGCCCGGCAGCAGCGCATCGCTGTTGTCAATCTGGTCACCATCAGGATCGCCGGTATAGGTCAGGTCGATCACTTCACCAGCGGCAGTGCCATCGACCACACCATCCAGCGGGCGGGTGCCCACCGGCGGCGGTGGCGGCGGAACCGTCACACCATCGGGGTCGGTCACATCGACATCAGGTTCTTCCGATTCCGTTTCCGGCTCTTCGTTCACGAAGACGATGTTTTCGATGTTGGTGAAGGTGCTGGTGCCGATGATCGTCTGCGTGGCCAGATCAAGATGGAAGATCGTGCCGTTTTCTGGGTTCGCCGGATCGTATTCGATCAGGGCCGGGCCAACGATTTCCAGCGTGTCGCGGTCGATGCCGAAGGTCGTGCCTTCGCCGCCATCCACCACATCGCCGGGGCCAACTTCAAGGAACGTATCCTCGTCATCGCCGCCCGACATGCTGTCGGTGCCGTCGCCGCCGATGATCAGGTCTGCGCCCGAGCCGCCGAAGATGGTGTCGTTGCCCTCTTCGCCAAGCAGAATGTCAGACCGGCCATCTGCAGTGTTGCCACCGTTCACCGTGCCGTCACCGTGGATGATGTCGTCATCCGCACCGCCGTCGACAATGTCGATTCCCGCGCCGCCGAACAGCGTATCATCGCCCTCATCGCCAAGGACAAAGTCATCCGACAACCCGGCATCCACCGAGTCATTGCCAAGACCGCCCGACAACAGGTCATCGCCCGCGCCGCCGTTGATCGAGTCATCGCCCGCATCACCCAGCACGAGGTCGGTTTCGTTGCCGCCCTCCAGCGTGTCATTGCCATCGCCGCCATCAAGGATGTCAACGCCATCGGACCCGCCGATGCTGTCATTGCCCGCTTCGCCGATCAGGAAGTCGTTGCCCAGACCGCCATCCAGCGTGTCGTTGCCCAGACCACCTGCACCGATGTCGTTGCCGGTGTTGCCTTCGATGAAGTCGTCGCCGTCCTCGCCGCCCATGACGTCGTTGCCGTCGCCGCCGGTCATACTGTCGTCGTCGACACCGCCAAACATCAGGTCGTTGCCCAGACCACCATCCAGCGTGTCGTCATCATCCATGCCATAGATGGTGTCGTTGCCGAAGTTGCCGGTGATGAAGTCGCCGTTGTTGTTGGGGCGCAGATCGGACGAGTCCGGAATGTTGATGAAATCGGGGAAGGACAGGTCCAGACCACCGAAGATCAAGTCATTGCCGCGACCGCCGTCGATGCTGTCGTTGCCTTCGGAACCGATGATCGTGTCGAACCCGGCCCCGCCGAACAGCGAGTCATCGTCAAACCCGCCGTCGATGCTGTCATCGCCATTGCGGCCGAACACGCGGTCGGCGTCGTCGCCGGTCAAGATCGTGTCGTTGCCGTAGCCGCCGTAGACCGTGTCCAAATCATTGGTCGGGTCGGTATCCGCTGCGTAAAGACCCGGATAATCGATATCGGGCAGCGGGTTCGGGCCGCGCGTGTCGATGAAGTCATCGCCCGCCTCGCCATACACCACTTCCTGGCCATTGCCACCGAACACGGTGTCATTGCCATCGCCGCCATGCACGGTTTCAAAGCCTTCGCCGCCATAAACCTGATCATCGCCGGTTCCGGCATAGATCGTGTCGTTCGCCGCGCCAGCAAAGATCGTGTCATTGCCGTCGCCCGCCACGATGCGGTCATCGTTCAGCGCGTCGCCCGGAATGATCGCGTCATTGCCATCGACCACATCGCCATCGGTCGGGTCCACATAGACCGCGTCGATCAGATCACCGCCGGTGGTACCGCGCACGATGCCGTCACGGTCATCAACGCCCACCAGAACCGTCACTTGCGCCGTGTCCGTGCCGCCGTTGTTGTCGGTGATCTCGTAGCTGATCACGGCCGCACCGGTGAAGCCAGGGTTCGGCGTAAAGGTCAGCGTGCCGTTCGGGTTCACCACAACCGTGCCCTGCGCAGTCGTCGGCGTGCCCAGAACCGACAGCGTGTCGCCGTCCAGATCGGTGTCATTTTCCAGAACGTTGATCACAACCGGGGTGTCAACCGGCGTTTCGGCAAAGTCATCCTCGGCCTCGGGCAGATCGTTGACGGGGGTCACCGTCACCGTCACGGTCGAAGTGGCCGTGTTGCCGTCGGGGTCGCGCACCGTATAGGTGATCGTGTCGGTGCCGTTGAAATCCATGAACGGCGAGTAGGTGATGGTGCCGTCCGAGTTCACGGTCACTTCGCCGTTTTCGGCGGTGGCGGTGGTAACGGTCAGCGGGTCGCCATCCGGGTCCGTGTCGTTGCCAATAACGTTGATCACGGCATCGGTGTCTTCCGGCGTGGTCGCGGTGTCGGGGTTCGCATCCGGCGCGCCGTCCTGCACCAGCACGTTTTCGATTTCCACAAAGGTCATCGTGCCGGTGGTGTTGCCCAGATCATCAAGGAAGTCGACCGTGCCATTTTCAGCATTGGCCGGGTCATAGGTCACCCGCACCGGGCCAACGCCACGCAGATCCAGCGTGTCAAAGTCGTCGCCCGCGGCCGAGCCGTCGATCGAGTCGCCTGCCGTGGCGCCAAGGAACACGTCACGGTCGCCGCCACCCACCATAGAGTCGGCACCCTGCCCGCCCACGATGGTGTCGTTGCCAGCCTCGCCGCCGATCACGTCTTCGTCGATGCCGCCGTCAAGGTAGTCATTGCCCAGACCGCCGGTCACGGTGTCGTCGTCGTCCTGACCATAGATCGTGTCGTTGCCTTCACCACCAGCCAGAACGTCGCGGTTGTTGTCGGCATCGGGGTCTGTCGCATCCACCAGATGCGTCGGGTCCTGCCCGACATTGGTGGTGCCGCCATAGATCACGTCATTGCCGATGTCGCCGGTAACGGTGTCGTTGCCTTCGCCCGCCTGAATGGTGTCATTGCCATCATTCGCGGTGACGCTGTCGTTGTCATCACCAGCTTCGACCGAGTCATTGCCGCCGCCTGCAGTCACCACGTCGCGGTCATCGCCGGTCAGGATGGTGTCATCACCTGCGCCTGCCGAAACGGTGTCGCGGTCATCGGACGGGTTGGCATCAGCCGTGTAAAGGCCGGGGAAGCTGCGGTCCGGCGACTGTCCGGTGCCGTGGTCTGCGGTATCGATCAGGTCGTTGTCGTTGCCGCCAATGGCCGAGTCGTTGCCCGCGCCGCCAATCAGCGCGCCGCCACCTTCGCCCGCTTCGATGGTGTCATTGCCTGCGCCGCCATCAACGATGTCAAAGCCAAGGCCGCCAACAAGGCTATCATCGCCATTGCCACCCTCCACGGTGTCATTGTCCTGCCCGCCCGAAAGCGAGTCATTGCCGTCGCCGCCAAACATCTGGTCGTCGCCGGTATCGCCGGTGGCGGCATCATCGCCCACACCGGTGTAAATCACGTCATTGCCGGCTGCGCCGGTGACCTCGTCGTTGCCTTCCAGCGAAAACACGGTGTCGTTGCCGGCGCCTGCCAGAACGATGTCGTCCTGCGGGGCCTCGCCGGGCAGAAGCGCGTCGTTGCGGTCGATGAAATCGCCGTCATTGTCGCCGGTGTAGCCAAGGTCGATCAGGTCATCGCCCGTGGTGCCACGCACGATGCCGTCACGGGTCGGATCATCGACCGGGACCACCGTCACAGTCACGAATGACGTGGCAGTGTTCCCGGCCGGATCCTCAATGATATACGTAATTGTATCAGTGCCGTTGAAATCCGGGTTCGGAGTATACGTGATTGTGCCATTCGGGTTCACCGTAACGGTGCCGTTTGGCGAAGAGCCCCCTGTCACGGTCAAAGTATCGCCGTTGGGATCTGTGTCGTTGGTCAATACGTCAATCACCACCGGCACATCTTCGTCCGTGGTGGCGGTGTCCGGGTTTGCAACCGGATCATTGTCCTGCGGCGGGTTGTCCACAGTGTCGGACAGCGAGAAATACTCGACCGAGCCGGGATAGTTTTCATCAAGGTATTGCAGCGTGCCGACGGGCGAGGTTTCCTGGCTGGCCCCGATCACCCAGTTGCGGCTGATGGCGCCCATGTCCATCGTGACGGTGTTCGGCACGGTGTCGGCGAAATTGGTTCCGGTGGTCTGGTTTTCGATCTGCAGATAGCCACCCGTGCCACCCTGATCCCAGGAATAGCTGATCTTGATCTCATCGCCCGGGTTCTGAAAGCCCGGTCCGGTGGTGAATGTCTCGGTCCCGGCCACACCTTCGTGGGTGATCCGGATCGAACCATCGGGCAGGCTTTCGATGCGATAGCCGCCATCGGTGGTGCCCTCACTGTCACGCGACAGGATGGTGCGCGGTTCGGTCAGCGTGGTGCCCGCATCGAGGCTGAACTGGATCTCCAGCGTGCCGCGATCCATCTGGAACACCGGGTCGTTCACGAACTTGACAAGGTCGTTGACCCCGTCCAGCACCGCGCGCCCGCCGACGGATGTTGCCCCGTTGAAGTAGGTGCCGTCCTGCGCCCCATTGCCCACTGCACTGTCTGCAGCGACGGTCGACGGATCGTTCAGGTTGTAAAGCGCGATAACCGGCATCTGTTCGTCCTCATAGCAGCGGGGCACAAGGCGTGCCCATCCGATCCAACATCATCGGCCCATGAAAAACGGCCGATACATCGGCGCTGACTTGCGGACACAAGGCCCGCAGCTTTGCGCCACGAGACCTATCGCCTGAGACATACAGAGGTGATTTCGCAAAAGGGTATCTCCCCCTTGCGAACCGCTTGTGCGAACGTTCGGGTCACTTGACCCTTGGCTCACCACTTTCCCTGTCAAGGTGCTTGGCAGCACACTGTCACAAGACGACCGCCCCCACGGCCTTTTGTCTTACCCAGCAAGACAAAAGCATGAATACCTCTCATTAAGGCTTACGGAAAGTAAAAAAAGGCGAGAACGCGACATCCAAACGGATGTATCGGGACACCCCTTCTGCCCATTTACACCCATGAATTGCATGACCAAAGCCGGGTCGTTGCCACTGTCGCAACAATCTGAAAACCGACCCCGGCCAGAAGCCCAAGGATTCTTGGGGAAAACCGCCGAGGCGGCCCGTTTGGCGGCAAAAACGATATGTTCTTTGATGATTGGGCGCGAACAGTCGGGGCACAGTGACCCTGCGTTAACCATCGACACAGTTCTGCCCTATTGGCACGGCGCGCGTGCCGTGGTCGTCCACGCGGATGCACCAATAGGATGATTCTGGCGATTTTGCTGCGCTGCACAGACGAAATCGCCCTATCGAAGCGCGAATCAGGCACGCGAAATTGCCGCGTTACCGCAGCAGATTCGTCTGACGATGTTCTGGGATGTGGTACCCGAGGTCGGACTCGAACCGACAAGCCTTGCGGCGGCGGATTTTGAATCCGCTGCGTCTACCATTCCACCACTCGGGCCACGTTCGCGCTGTTTAGCCGCCCCGCAAAGGGACGTCAACTGCATCCGGTCATTACAGATCGTCGGTCGCAAAGGTATCGCAATCAGCCAGTTTGCCCGATTGCAGCCCCGTCACGAACCAGCGCGAGCGTTGTTCCGATGTGCCATGCGTAAAGGTGTGCGGCATGGGGCGCTGCCCGGCATTGGCCTGCAAGGTGTCATCCCCGATCTGACGCGCCGCATTCACCGCTTCTTCCAGATCGCCCCGGTCGATCGAGCCAAAGCTCTGCGCCGCCTCACGCGCCCAGATGCCCGACAGGCAATCGGCCTGCAACTCGACCCGCACCGAAATCGCGTTGCTTTCCTCTTGGCTCACCTGTTGGCGGATCTGGTTGGCCTTGCCCAGAATGCCCAACTCGTTTTGCACATGGTGCCCGATCTCATGCGCCACCACATAGGCCGCCGCGAAATCGCCCTTGGCGCCAAGGCGGCGTTCCATCGTCACGAAAAAGTCGGTGTCGAGATAGGCTTTCTTGTCACCGGGGCAGTAGAATGGCCCCGTCGCCCCGGATGCGCTGCCGCAGGGGCTGCTGGTAGTGCCCTTGAACAACACCAGCGTTGCAGGCCTATAGGTGCGGCCCAGTTGTTCGCGGAACACCGCGGCCCAGACTTCTTCGGTATCGGCAAGTGTGACAGACACGAATTCTCCCGCCGCACGGTCAGCTTCGGTCAGCTCAGCCGGGGCAGATGTCTGCGCACCGGGGTCTTGCAGCAAAGGCGTGACGTCGATGCCAAGGAAATAGCCGATCACCACCACCGCCAGCAGGCCAACCCCGCCGATGCGGGCCCCGCCCCCGCCGCCGCTACGGCCCCGACGATCTTCGATATTGTTGCTGCCGCGACGACCACGCCAATCCATTCACCCACCCCTGTCTTGTGCCCAAGGTCACCATAACGCCCGCGTGACCGGACGGGAAGGATGCTTGACCTTCGCCTGCCGCATGGGCAAGCACGTGCCAACGCCAACGTCCAAAGGACACGCCATGTTCAATTCCTCCAGCCGCACGCTGCTTGTCGCCCTTGCTGGCGCAGGATCGGCCGCCATGCTGGCCGGGGCCTTTGCATTCCAGTATGTCGGCGGACTTGCCCCGTGCCAGTTGTGCCTGTGGCAACGCTGGCCCCATGCCGCGGCGGTGGTCATCATGGTGCTGGCCCTTGCCTTGCCGGGGCGGTTGCTTCCGCTGCTGGGGCTGCTGGCAGCCTTGGCAACGGCGGGCATCGGTGGCTTTCACGTTGGTGTCGAACAGGGCTGGTGGGAAGGGCTCGCCTCTTGCACCGCCAGTTCGTTGGGCGGGGTCAGCGTATCTGACCTGCTGAACCCCGACGTGGACGTGGCCGCCCCCATCCGCTGTGATGCGATTGCTTGGCAGATGTTCGGCATCTCGATGGCGGGATGGAACATGATCGTCTCGCTGGGCCTTGCGGCGGTCTGGGCCATGGCGATCCGGCGCAGCTAGGCGATTTCTCAGGCCGGAAACTCTGGCCCGCGCGGCAGGCCTGCCAGCCCGCCGCCGCACAGCCGCGCATGTTCCTGAATGGCAAAGCGGTCGGTCATGCCAGCCACATAATCGGCCACCCGCCGCGCCACCTCGACCTGCCCCTGCGCCGCGCGCAATTCGGCTTGCCAACCATCGGGCAACAGCGTCGGGTCCGCCATATAGGCCGCGAACAGATCTTGCACCACAAGGGTCACCTTGGCGCGCACCTCCATCACCGAAGGCGCGCGATACATCCGGTGAAACAGGAACGACCGGATCACTTTCAACTCCTGATACAGCGGTTTGGAAAACCGGATGACCGTGGTGCCCATCAGGCGGATGTCATCCACCGATTTCGGCTGCGCCGCATCCAGCCGGTTCTTGGCGACGGCAATCACATCCTCGACCATCCGGCCAAAGACGCGGCGCAACGCCTCGTGCCGGCGCCGCATCTTTTCAAGGCCGGGATAAAGTGCATCGACCTCGGCAAAGGCCGGGCCCGTCACCGGCAGCGCCATCAGGTCATCTTCGGTGAACAGGCCCGAGCGAAGGCCATCATGCAGGTCATGGTGCGAATAGGCGACGTCATCGGCAATGGCCGCCACCTGCGCCTCGGCACTGGCATGGGTGTGCAGTTCAAGGTCCCACGCCGCGTTCACCTCGGCCAAGGCATAGGGCAGCGGGCCGTCATGTTTCTTGTCCGCATTGGGGCCGGTGACAGGACCATTGTGCTTGGCAATGCCCTCCAGCGACTCCCACGTCAGGTTCAGCCCGTCGAAATCGGCGTAGTGCTGTTCCAGCCGACTCACGATACGCAGCGCCTGCGCATTATGGTCAAACCCGCCAAAGGGTTCCATCAGCGCGCCCAAGGCATCTTCGCCGGTGTGGCCAAAGGGCGTATGGCCAAGGTCATGCGCCAAAGCAATCGCCTCGGCCAGATCGGTGTTCAGCCCCAGCACGCCGGAAATGGTGCGCGCCACCTGTGCCACCTCGATCGAATGGGTCAGACGAGTGCGATAGTAATCACCTTCGTGTTCCACGAACACTTGGGTCTTGTGTTTCAGCCGCCGAAAGGCGCTTGAATGGATGATCCGGTCGCGGTCGCGCTGAAAGGGAGAGCGGAACGACGACATCCGTTCCGCATGAAGTCTGCCACGCGAACCTTCGGGCAGGCAGGCAAAGGGGGCGAGCATGTGTCTGCCTGTTCTTGTTGAAGCCTTTGATCGGCCTTATATTGCACTGATACGCCCAAGGATATGTCAAAAACCATGGACCTGACGCTTCCCGCCGATGCTTTTGCGCCCCGCGTGACCGACCGTGCCTATGCCCGGCTGGCCGAGATTGCCGAACTGACGGGCGAGGCAAAGGCCTTGCGCGTGGCCGTCGAAGGCGGCGGTTGTTCCGGCTTTCAGTATGAGATCAAGCTGGACGACGCGCTGCCCGATGATCTGGTGCTGGAGAAAGACGGCTTCCGGGTGCTGGTCGACCAGATCTCGCTGCCCTTCCTGCAAAACGCTGTCATCGACTTTACCGATGAGCTGATCGGCGCGCGCTTTGTGATCGAAAACCCAAATGCCTCCAGCAGCTGCGGCTGCGGCACCTCATTCTCAATCTAACAGAGTGATCCTGACAGGTCACGCTTAAGCCGTGCTTCATGCAAAAGGCCCGCAGCCGGGGTGCTGCGGGCCTTTGCTGTTTCCGGGCCGATCATTCGGCGGGGATCACATGGTTGCTCTGTGCCAGACGGGCCTTGCGTTCGGTGCGGGCTTGTTCGGTCAGCGCAATCACGCCCGCCGCCATCACCAACCCGGCCCCGATCAGGGTGGCCATCGCCGGCACCTCGCCAAAGAACAGGAAGCCAACCGCCACCATCCAGACGAACTGCACGTTCATCAGGGGCAGCGCCACCGGGGCACGCAGGCGCTGCATCACCATGACCATCGCCCAGCGGGCCAAGAACAGCAGCCCCGAATACAGCCCGATCAGCGCAATATCGCCCCAAGCCATCGGCTGCCACAGGCTGGGCAGCAGCGCCATCGCCGCCATGGCAAGCGCAAGGTTGGGGTAAAACACCTGCACCAGCGTGTTCATCTCGCGCCGCCCGATCATCCGCGACACAACCAGCGATACCGTTCCCATGAAGGCGCCGCCAAAGCCCGCCAGATGCCCCGCCGTCAGGCCCGAAAAGCCTTCGGGAAACAGCATTGCCACCCCGATCAGGCCAATCACAAGGCCGCCCCACGCCGCAGGCTGCACCGTTTCGCCAAGCAGGGGCCGCGACAGCAGCGCCGACATCAAGGGCATCAGCCCGACGAACAGGAACACCTCGGCCAGCGGGATCAGCTTGATGGCGTAAAAGAACCCAAGCGACGCCAGAACCGTGGCCAGCGACCGCATTGCCATCAGCCATGGGGCCGAGGTGCGCAGGCAGGTCGTTGCAAACATCCCAACCCGCGACCCGGCATGGGCCGCCATCAGGCTAAGCCCCGCCATCATCAGGCCCGACAGAAAGAACACCTGCGGCGCCTGCAACCGGGCCGAAAGCTCTTTGACGGTGCCATCAGCAAGCGTTGCGGCGAGGGTGCTGGCACACAAGAGCGCCACGCCGATCAGAAGCGGATTTTTCAGAGCGTTGCGCATCATGCAGCCCTCGCCCGCTGTCCGGCACGGGAAAACCCGGCGAAGAACCCTTCGAACTCGGCCCATCCTTCGATGGCGGAAATGCAGGCGCGGGCAGGCTCGCTCAGCCTTGGCCAGATGCGCCACCGCATGCGATCCCAGTCGGAGGTGCGGGCATCGGCAAGGTCCAGCAACTGAACCGACAGTTCGCGCAAGGCCACCGATTGCCGGGGCGATTGGCGCATGATCCGCGCTGCCGCCGGCACATCACCGGCAAAGGGTTGCCCCCCCGCCGCCGCCAAGGCCCAGTTCAGCACCAGCACCTGATGATAGTCGTCATCAAACGGCCCCTCGGCCGAACCGGGGGCGTAGTCAACGCGCCCCGCCGCGCGGGCCACGGCATCGGCCCACAGGCCCGGCACGATATCTCCGCCCAGTCGCAGGGCAACGGTCACTTCGGCCAGAAGATCAAGGTTGCCATCCAGCCATGCCACCATCCCGGTATGGATCAGGCTCAGCCTGCGGTCAGCATCGGGCAACAGCGGCACACGGCCATAATCAGCGGCATAGAACACGGCATGTGTCAGGTCATAGGCGGCACGGCGGTTCGGCAGGCAAAAGGTCGCAGACTGCCGCGTGAACCGTGCCATCCGGGCGTCAAGCCCATCATCCGCCGCCACATCCACCCCGGCGCGCACCAACAGCAAGCGCGCTTCGGCACGGTGAATGTCCGACACCTCGGCCCCGGCCAGACCTTCGTTCACCACATGGGTGGCCATGGCGGCAACCGGCACATCGGGCACGCCCAAGGCCGCCAGATCCAGCGCAAAGCCCAGCATCATGCGATAGTACTGCGGAAAGAACTGCAATTCGTTCAGCAACCCCCGGCCAATCGCGGCATAGGGCTGCACGTCCCCTGCCCCCGGGCGCAGACCCGTTGCCACCAGAACGGAAGCAAGCTCGGCGTTTTCCTTCAACCAAAAGGCATCGTGCCGGTCGCGGCGACGAGTGGCAAACAGGTTGATCAGCGCCGGAACGGCACACAGCGACGGTTGCGTGGCGTGGCGTCGCAGGGAAACGATATTGGTCATCATGCGCCCATAGCTAAGGGTGGGGGGATGGGCATGGCCCGGTCAGGCCACACGCCATCCCCAACAGGCATCAGCGGTCGGCGACCGAGGTCATCAGGCAGGTGTTCTCGCCCGACAGCATGTCGGCACGGCCCGAACGGGCAACCAGCACGTCCTGCGCCACACTGGTCATCAGCGTGGTGTCACGGCCCGAGATCATGTCAGCCGATTTGGCGGCGGCAACGGTTTCCAGACGAAGGGCGTTCACGGTGGTTTTCATTTTAAGTCTCCTTGGTTTGCGAAGCGGTTTGAGAAGCGTTTCAGGCGATCCGATAACCGCACGCTAGCAACCCAAAAATGATTCTCGCAAGAAAATTCGCGTTAAGGTTGTAAAATGGAAACTCTTCTACTTATGGATGTATTTTCCATGCTTTACTCGCGCAAGCATTAAAACGGCGGTATTTCGCACTATGCCTTGCCCTTTGGCGCGACATCAGGAAAACCTTTCTAAAGACGGAGTGAACGCCGATGATCATCGCCACCTTCAACATCAACGGCATCAAGGCCAGAATAGAAGCATTGCCCCGCTGGTTGGAAAGCACAAAACCGGATGTGGTGTGCCTTCAGGAAATCAAATCGGTCGATGAGGGCTTTCCCCGGCAGCTATTCGAAGATTTGGGCTATCGTGTGGAAACACATGGGCAGAAAAGCTTCAACGGCGTGGCGATCCTGTCTCGTCTGCCGCTGGAGGATGTCACGCGCGGGCTGGATGGCGACCCCGCCGATGAACAGGCCCGCTGGATCGAGGCGACCGTGATGGGCAAACGCCCGGTGCGGCTGTGCGGCCTTTATCTGCCCAACGGCAACCCTGCCCCTGGCCCGAAGTATGACTACAAGCTGGCATGGATGGCGCGGCTGGAAGCGCGGGTGAAATCGCTGCTGGCCAGCGAAGAGCCGTTCTTGTGCATCGGCGACTACAACGTGATTCCGCAGGCCGAAGATGCCGCCCGCCCCGAGGCATGGGTGACAGACGCGCTTTACCTGCCGCAAAGCCGCGACGCGCTGCGCCGAATCGTGCATCTTGGCCTGACCGATGCCTTCCGCGCCCGTGTGCAGGGGCCGGGGCATTACAGCTTTTGGGACTATCAGGCCAATTCGTGGGAACGCAACAACGGCATCCGGATTGACCATCTGCTGCTCAGCCCGCAGGCCGCCGACATGCTGGTCGATGTGGGCATCGACAAGGATGTGCGCGCGGGCGACAAGCCATCTGACCATGTGCCGGTCTGGGTTAATCTGGACGCCTGACCCCAACTTCGAGGCTTCGGTACCTGCCCCCAAGTTCCGGTCAGGCTGCCGTCACATCATGCCCATAAAGCCAGTCAAACCGTTTCAGCGCCATGCCGGGTGCCAAAAACCCGCCCAGCCGCAGCCCGACATGGGCCATCGCACGCAGCGGTCCGGACAGATGATAGGCGCGCGCGTTGCGGGTTGATGCCGCGACAATCCGCGTGCAGCGTGGCAGACGCGCCGCCTGATACCACGCAAGCGCTGCCGCAACCGTATCATGGCGCGACAGGCTGTCTGCCAGAACCCACGCATCCTCCAGCCCCATGCTGGCCCCCTGCGCCAGAAACGGCAGCGTCGGATGGGCCGCATCGCCCAACAGGGCCACCGCGCCTTCGGGCAAAATCTTGTGCCACTCACGCGCCACAGGGTGCCGGAACAGCCCCCACAACCAGACGTCCTGCACCGCGTCCAGCCAGCCGCGCACACGCGGGGAAAAGTCACGAAAGGCAAGTTGCAGTTCCATCGCGTCATCGCGGATGTTCCAGCCCTCATCCACCCAGCGGCGACGCTCCTCGACCGCCACGATGTTGCGCATCGTGCCCCCGCGCAGCGGATAGCTGACCAGATGCCGGCCCGGCCCCATATGCACCTCGGCCACATCCGGGGCGCCGGGCTCGCAGGGGATAAGCGCACGCCATGCCACCTGATGGGTAAAGAACGGCGCCACCCGGCCAACCAGCGCCTCACGCACACGCGAATGGATGCCATCTGCCCCGATCAGCAGCGACGGCCGCCCCTCGGCCGCCTGTGCGGTGCGCCAGCGGGGCCGCGCACCTGACAAGTCAACCGTCTCGATCTTTTGCAAAAGCCGCAGGTCAACACCCACCTCGCGCGCGCCGTCCAAAAGAAGCTGCACCAGATCGGCGCGGTGCACAAAGTGATAGCCCTGATCGGGGCGCAACCGCCCCACCTCCAACCGTGTCACCACCGAGCCATCCAGCCCGTCACGCAACTCGACCGCCTGCGCGCGCATCGACACCGCCGTCAGCGCATCGCCAAGGCCAAGCGCCCTGAGCACCGCTGCCCCGTTCGGGCTGACCTGCAACCCTGCGCCAATCTCGCGGATCGCATCCGCCTGTTCCAGCACCGTGACCGATGCCCCCCGCATGGCAAGCGCGCGGGCAACCGCAAGCCCGGCAATTCCTGCCCCCAGAACGGTTACCGGCTGTCCGATCAGGCTCATGTCGTCCCCGCAGATGCAAAACGCCGGACCCTTCGGCCCGGCGCAACTCTTGCCACGCTTTGCGTTCAACGCAAGGGCGCCTGCCCCCGCGACTATTATTCCTCGCGGTGCACCTTTTCGCGCCGCTCGTGCTTTTCCTGCGCTTCCAGCGTCATGGTCGCAATTGGGCGGGCATCCAGCCGCTTCAGGCTGATCGGTTCGCCCGTCATCTCGCAGTAGCCGTATTCGCTGTTCTCGATCCGGCGCAGCGCCGCGTCGATCTTGGCCACCAGCTTGCGCTGACGGTCGCGGGTGCGCAGTTCCAGCGCACGGTCGGTCTCTTCCGAGGCACGGTCGGCAATATCGGGCACATTGCGCCCCGAGTCCTGCAAGGCATCGATGGTTTCGGCGGACTGATCCAGCAGTTCCTGCTTCCACACAATCAGCTTGCGGCGGAAATATTCCAACTGCCGCTCGTTCATGAACGGCTCATCCTCGGCAGGACGATAATCATCCGGGAGGAATGTCTCTGGCTTCATCGCAGCACTCTCCTTCTTGTCGGATCGCGGCGACAGGTGGGCTTCTGTCATGGCGCTCTCCTGTTGGGCGTGCAAGTAGCGGGTTTCAGCGGCCTTGTCACTAGCTGTTGCGACGTTTTGTTAGGCACCCGCCTTTCGCAAGGCATTGTGATCCGATTGGCAAAAGCATTGGGCAAAGGTCGGGGCAACTGAGCGTTGCTGTGACAAAGCCCGCCGCGCAAGCCTTGCCAAGCACAGGGTCGGTCGCTAGGTCCAAGACACATTCCGCCAAAGGACACACGCCGCCATGACCACACGCTTCGAAGGTACCAAAAGCTATGTGTCCACGGCCGACCTTTCGGTGGCGGTCAATGCGGCGGTCACCCTGCAGCGCCCGCTTCTGGTCAAGGGTGAACCCGGCACCGGCAAGACGGAACTTGCACGCCAGGTCGCGGCCTCGCTGGGCATGCCGCTGATCGAATGGAACGTCAAATCCACCACCAAGGCGCAGCAGGGACTTTACGAATATGACGCCGTCAGCCGCCTGCGCGACAGCCAGTTGGGCGATGCGCGGGTAAACGATGTGCGCAACTATATCCGCAAGGGCAAGCTGTGGCAGGCGTTCGAAGCCGAGGCCCGCGTGGTCTTGCTGATTGATGAGGTCGACAAGGCCGACATCGAATTCCCCAACGATCTGCTGCAAGAGTTGGATCGCATGGAGTTTCACGTTTATGAAACCGGTGAAACCATCGCGGCACGGCACCGCCCGGTGGTCATCATCACCTCGAACAACGAAAAGGAACTGCCCGACGCCTTTCTGCGCCGCTGCTTTTTCCACTACATCCGCTTCCCCGACATCGACACGATGCGCGCCATCGTCCGTGTGCACTTCCCCGATATCAAGGAGGCGCTGCTGACCACGGCGCTGACCAAGTTCTTTGATCTGCGCGAGGCGCCGGGGCTGAAGAAAAAGCCATCAACCAGCGAGGTGCTGGATTGGTTGAAGCTGCTTTTGGCCGAGGATCTTTCGCCCGAAGACCTGAAGCGGGATGGAAAATCCCTGCTGCCGCGCCTGCATGGTGCGCTGTTGAAAAACGAGCAGGATGTTCATCTTTTTGAACGCCTTGCCTTTGCCAGCCGCAGTCAGCGCTAGACGCGCCCGTCCGATCAAAAGTTGCCGGAAGCACAACAGTATCGCCCCACTCGGCCACGCGGATTGTTGGCCGTGCAAATCCGAATCGGGCGCTTTTGCCGTGGTTTAGCCATAGTTTCGACACAAAGCATTCACGCGATCGCAAATTAGTGAAACATATTGAAGTATCGCGTGAATATTGTGGGGCAAATCGAGTGGTTTGACCCGTGTACGCCGCCATGGGTAGACTCGGCCATTGGGTGCAGAATCCACATCATTGACACGAAGCCGCCGCGATGCGGACATTCATGCAGAGTTCATTTAACAGTGTCCGACCCGTAACAAGGCCTATCCGAATGGCAACTGCCGCTACCCTTGCGATTAACCCAAATACCCGTTCGGGTGTGACGGTTGGCGCGGGGCGGAAATGCAAGGTTCGGACGGACGGGGTGCAGCGTGCGGCGGGGGCCGCACGACAGCCCCACAAGTTCCCACCGCCCGGCGCGCGCGAAAGCGAAGTGCGGAGCGGAGGGCGGGGCCTGGGGGGGTCCCGTAGCCTGATCCGCGGTCTGTCTGTCCGGTTCTGCCCGGACAGCGGTCGCCAAATGAAACCGGGGGCGCGAACAGCGTCCCCCTTCGCACACGAGCTGCCACTCACATGCGCCTTATTCCGCTGCTTGCCAGCCTTGCCCTTTCCAGCGTTCTGACCGCCTGCGTGGCGACACCGCCCGCGCAAGTGTCAAAGGGCTTTGTCGAGGGTCGCACGACCGATCAGGGCATGCCCGCCATGCAAAGCTTTGGCGGTGGTTCCGTGGTGCCATCGATGCGGTCCAATGCCGAAATCGCGGCGGACTTCCTTGATCTTGAATTCCGCATGGAAAGTGGGCGCGCCCTGCCGGTGCTGACCCGGTTCGAAGGGCCGATCACCGTGGCCATGACCGGGGCTGTTCCGGCCTCGGCCCGCGCGGAACTGTCCCGTCTGATCCAGCGCTTCCGCTCCGAGGCCGGGCTGAACGTCGGTCCCGCGGCCTCGGCTGACACGGCCTCGATCGTCATCGATTTCCGCCCCAAATCGTCGCTGCGCCGCGCCGTGCCGTCGGCTGCCTGCTTTGTGGTGCCCAATGTGCGGTCCTTCGATGAATACATGAAGGTCCGCAATACCGCGACGGTCGATTGGGCGCGCCTGTCCAAACGGGAAAAGGTGGCCATCTTCGTGCCGTCCGACACCAGCCCGCAAGAGGTGCGCGATTGCCTGCATGAAGAACTGGCGCAGGCCATGGGGCCGCTGAACGATCTGTTCCGCCTGCCCGATTCCGTGTTCAACGACGACAACTTCCATGCCGTGCTGACCGGCTTTGATATGGCGATCCTGCGCGCGCATTACTCGCCGCAACTGCGCTCTGGCATGAACGAGGCCGAAGTGGCCGCCCGCCTGCCCGCCGTGCTGGCCGAGGTCAATCCCGCCGGACAGGGCCGTGGCGGATCGCCCAAGCAACTGTCGCCGCGCAGCTGGATTTCGGCGGTCGAAGCCGCCTTTGGCGGCAAGGGTGCCGGCCGCACCGCCGCTGCCGACCGGATGCTGTCTATCGCCAAGGCCCAAGGCTGGACCGATGGCCGCCTTGCCTTCAGCTACTTTGCCAAGGGCCGCGCCATCACCGGCAGCGACATGAGCAGCGCCATCGCCGCCTATACCGAAGCCGGCCGCATCTGGCGCAGCCAGCCGGGCGGGCAGATCCATGCCGCCCATGTGGATATGCAGCTTGCCGCCTTTGCCCTGTCCTCGGGCCAGATGGATCAGGCCCTTGCCCTGACCGAGCGCGCCATTCCGGTGGCCCGCCAGCACCAGAATGCCTCGCTGCTTGCCACGATGCTGGCCATGAAGGCCGAGGCGTTGGAAGCCAAAGGCGATGCCTCAGGTGCGCGGGCAGCGCGTCTCGACAGTCTGGGCTGGGCACGCTATGCGTTTGGCTCGGATGCTCAGGTACGGGCGCGGATGTCTGACATCGCGGCGCTGTCGGCCAAGGGCTCGCGGGGCTAAAGGGGTCGCCACGACCCCGCCCACCAAGGCAGGGGAAGTGGAATGATCGTTCTGGCAGGGTTGGCCTTCGGGGCTCTCTTCGGGGCCATGCTGGCAAAAAAGCGCGGCGGCAAGGGGCTGGACATGGCGCAATATGCGGCAGGGTTCGGCATTGCCTTCGGCCTCCTGGGCATGTTCCTGACGATCTTCATTGAACGCATGCTGGTCAGCTAAGCCAATGTTCCTGCCGTTTTTCGAAACCCTTCGAAAATCCGGCGTGCCCGTCTCGGTGCGGGAATATCTTGGCTTTCTGGAAGGCATGGCCGCCGGTCTGGTGACCTATGATGCGGAAGGGTTCTACTATCTGGCCCGCACCATCATGGTGAAGGATGAGCGGCACCTTGACCGCTTTGACCGCGCCTTTGCCGCCAGCTTTCAGGGGTTGGACGCGATCACCCCCGAACAGGTGCTGGAGGCGATCGATCTGCCACGCGACTGGCTGGAGAAACTGGCCGAGCGGCACATGACCGCCGAAGAACGCGCCGCCGTGCAAGCCCTTGGCGGGTTTGACGCGCTGATGGAGACATTGCGCAAACGGCTGGAGGAGCAAAAGGGCCGCCATCAGGGCGGCAACAAATGGGTGGGCACCGCGGGCACCAGCCCCTTTGGCGCCTATGGTTACAACCCCGAAGGCGTGCGCATCGGACAAGACCAGTCGCGCCACCAGCGCGCGGTCAAGGTCTGGGACAAGCGCGAATTCCGCAATCTGGATGATCAGGTCGAACTGGGCACCCGCAACATCAAGGTGGCGCTGCGCCGCCTGCGCAAATGGGCGCGCGACGGCGCGGCGGATGAACTTGATCTGGATGGAACCATTCGCGCCACGGCGGAACATGGCTGGCTGGATGTGCAAACCCGGCCCGAACGGCGCAACGCGGTCAAGGTGCTGCTGTTTCTGGATATTGGCGGCTCGATGGATGCCTATGTGAAGGTGATGGAAGAGTTGTTCAGCGCCGCGCGCGCCGAATTCAAGCATCTGGTGCCCCTTTACTTTCACAATTGCCTCTATGAAGGCGTCTGGCGCGACAACCGCCGCCGCTGGGATCAGCAGACCCCGACGTGGGAGGTGCTGCGCACCTATGGCGCGGACTACAAATGCATTTTCGTGGGCGATGCCAGCATGTCGCCCTATGAGATCCTGCACCCCGGCGGCGCCAATGAGCATTGGAACCCCGAGGCTGGGCAGGTCTGGCTGCAGCGCGCCTGCCAGCAATGGCCCCAGCATCTGTGGATCAACCCGGTGCCCGAGGCGCATTGGTCCTATACCCACTCCACCCGCCTGATCGCCGAGATTTTCGCAAACCGCATGGTGCCAATGACGCTGGATGGCATCACACGCGGGATCAAGGTGCTGCGATGATTGCGCTGATCCGCCGCCATCCGGTGCTGGTCGGGGCCTTTGCCCTTGCCCTTGTGCTGTCGCTGTTCTTTGCCGGGCGCATCGTGGTGAACATGGTTTATTGGGCCGATCACCGGAACGAGGCCGTGCAGCCATGGATGACCGTTGGCTATGTCGGGCGCAGCTGGGATTTGTCCCCGCGCGAGATTGACCTGCGCGCGGGTCTGCCGCTGCCCGAAGGCCACCCGCTGACCTTGCAGGAAATCGCCCGCGACCGTGGCGTGCCGGTGGCCGACATCGTGGCGCTGGTGGAAAAGACCGTGGCCGAGATGAAGGCCGAAGAGGCCGCACGGCGCGATCAGAGCAACGGTGGTGATGGCGGAAAGTCCGACCCATGACCGATTGGCTTCTGGCGCTGGTGCCGACCTACGGCCTTTGGCTGATTGCCATCACCACCTTCTGTTCCTGCCTTGCCCTGCCCTTTCCCGCTTCGGTCATCATGCTGGCGGCGGGCGGCTTTGCGGCAGCGGGCGATCTGGTGCTGTGGCAGGTGATCGCAGCAGCTTTGGCGGGCGCAGTGGCGGGCGATCAGGTCGGCTATCACGCGGGCCGCATAGGGGGCGCCCCGCTGCTGGACCGGCTGCGCACATCGCCCGCCCGCGCCGGGATCATCGCAAAGGCGCAAGCGGTGATGGGCGCGCGCGGGGCCATTGCCGTGTTCCTGTCACGCTGGCTGTTCAGCCCGCTGGGGCCTTACGTCAACGTCATCTCGGGCAGCATGCGCCACGGCTGGGCCACCTTTACCATCTGGGCAGTGCTGGGCGAGGCGGTGTGGTGCGGGCTTTACGTCATGATGGGCCGCGCCTTTGGCGGCAACCTATCGGCGGCCTCTGATATGCTGGGCTCGATCCTTGGCTTGCTGGCCACGGGCACCGCTGTGGTCGGCCTTGGCTGGTGGCTTTTGACCCTGCTGCGCCGCGAAGGGGCAAAGGGGTCTTCCCAACGCCGAAACTGACCCCATATTGCGTGCTATGCTGAAGTTCACACCCGTCATCCTTGCCATCCTCTACGCGCTGCTGATGTACCGTTTTTCGGTCTGGCGGACCGCGAAGATGCTGGATGCGCAAAGCCAGCCGCTGACCGACCCGGCCATCACCCGGCTGGCCGACCGGATGGCCGCCGCACTGGATGTCCCCACCATCAAGGTGCATGTGTTCGAGGTCGACCCCGTCAACGGCCTTGCCGCGCCGGACGGGCGCATTTTCCTGACGCGCGGCTTTCTGAACCGAAAGGCACGTGGCGAGGTGACGGCCGAAGAACTGGCAAGCGTGATCGCGCATGAACTGGGCCACGTCGCCCTTGGTCACACGCGGCGGCGGATGATCGACTTTACGGGCCAGAACGCGGTATTCGTGATGCTGTCGGCACTCTTGAACCGCTTCATTCCCTTCTTTGGCGTCTGGATCGCCAACCTGATTTCCACCGCCCTGATGGCGCGGATGTCACGGCGCGATGAGTTTGAGGCCGACGCCTATGCCAGTGCCCTGCTGGTCAAGGCTGGCATCGGAACGGCCCCGCAAAAGTCGCTGTTCCGCAAGCTGGAGGCGCTGACCCAGAACCGCGCCGATGGCATCCCGGCATGGCTTCTCAGCCACCCCCGCACCACCGAACGCATCGCCGCGATCGAGGCGGCCGAGGCGCGGTGGGCTCAGGTCCGCCCCGAGTGATCCGCCAGAAGCGCCTTTGACAGCCGGTTCAACTGCGCCCGTTTCAGCAGTGATTTCAAGGTGATCTCTTGCCCCGACAGGCGGCAGGCGGTCGCGTGGACATGCTCCACCACGCGGCCCACCTCGCCGGGGTGATGTGACCACAACTCCCACAGGAAGCCGTCCGGATCGCGCCGCTCCAGCCCTTCTTCGGCCAGCAGATGGCGCGGAAAATCCTGCGCGTTAAAGGTCACGATGCAATCGGCATGGCCCGCGATGGCGATGGCCAGCACATGCACATCATTGGCGTCCGGCAGCGCCAGACGCGTTTCGATATTGGGCTGTTCGCGCACTATGGCACGCGGAAAAGCCGCGCGCAGCAGCACGGCCTCGCCTTCGGCCATCGCCTGCGCCACGGGCCCCAGCTTGGCCGTGGCGCGCGTCCATTCGCGCAGAATGCGGTCCGACAGCACCGGCTCAAACAGCCCCGCCGCTGCACAGCCCATCAGAATCTCGCGCAAGACCGTGGGATAGATCACGCAGGCGTCAAGGACGGCCTTCATCAATCCAGCCGGAACACCAGCGACTTCAGATAGCCGCTTTCTGCCAGTTGCGGCAGCATCGGATGGTCCGGTCCGGCAAAGCCGGTGTGGATCAGCTGCGCCCGCCGCCCGCCACGGCCGATTCCCCGGCCCGAAGCATTGCGGAACGCCATCAGGTCCACCGCATGCGAGCACGAGCACAAGACCAGATATCCCCCCGGCGCTACCAAAGGCGACGCCAACCGCGCCACACGCTCATAGGCGCGCAAACCCGCCTCCAACGCCGGTTTGGCTGGCGCAAAAGCGGGCGGGTCGCAGATCACCACTTCAAACTGCGCGGCCTCGGCCCCAAGGGCCTCCAGCACGTCAAAGGCGTCGCCCTGCCGCGTGGTCAGCTTTGCAGCCACGCCCATGGCCGCAGCCCCTTGGGTCGCAAGTGCAAGGGCCGGGGCAGATCCATCCACCGCCACTGCCGATTCGGCCCCCGCCGCCAGACAGGCCAAGCCAAAGCCGCCCACATGGCTGAACATGTCCAGCACCCGCGCGCCCTTGGCCAGCCCTGCGGCAAAAGCATGGTTGGGCCGCTGGTCATAGAACAGCCCCGTCTTTTGCCCGCCCACAAGGTCGGCCATATAGATCGCGCCATTCATCGGCACCGCCACCGGCCCTGCCAGATCGCCGCGCACCAAGGCCACTTCCTCGGCCAGACCTTCCAAGCCACGCGCGCGGCCCGATCCGTTCTTGACCACCGCCGTCACACCCGTGACTTGCACCAGTGCCGCCACCAGCGCCTCCAGATGCGCCTCGGCCCATGCCGCATTGGGCTGCACCACCGCCGCATCACCGAAACGGTCAATCACCACCCCAGGCAGGCCATCCGCCTCGGCATGGATCAGCCGGTAAAAGGGTGCGTCAAACAGGCGTGCGCGCATTTCCTGTGCCCGCGCAATCCGCTCTACGAACCAGCCCGTGTCAATCTCGGCCGCGGGGTCGCGGTCCAGCATCCGGCAGATGATCTTGGATTTCGGGTTCACCGTCACCAGACCCAAGGGGCGCCGGTCGCCATCTTCCAGCACGGCAAGCGCGCCGGGGGCCAAGCCTTGGGTGCGCCGGTCGGTCACCAACTCATCCGCGAAAACCCACGGAAAGCCATAGCGAATGGCGCGCGCCTCGGCCTTTGGCTTCAGCCGCACCACGGGGCGTCCGCGCGGGGCATCGGATGTTACATCTTCGGGTTCGGTCGGGTCATGCGCATCTGTCATCATCCCCCTCCCATAGCGCAAGCCCTGCGTCAGGGAAATGCCCAAGCGCCGCCAGTTCCCTATGCAGACCGCGCGCCTCCGCGTAACCTGACACCAAGCAGCGCGGTTTCAGACGATTCGGCGCATTTTGGCGGACCAAGCGCCGCCTGCGGGTTGTTAGCGCTAACAGATTCTGCTAAACCTGATCCGAAGCTCAGGTTGAAAAGAGGTCCGCCATGGCGCTGCATCCATCCATTTCCCGTGTGACAGACCGCATTCGTGAACGCAGCTATGCCACCCGCACGGCCTATCTGGACCGTTTGGCAAAGGCCGTCGGCAATGGCCCGGCGCGCAGCCACCTGTCGTGCGGCAATCAGGCCCATGCCTACGCCGCCATGGGGCAGGACAAAGCCCCCCTGACCGAAGGCCGCGCCCCCAATATCGGCATTGTGACCGCCTTCAACGATATGCTTTCGGCCCACCAGCCCTATGAGGATTACCCCAAGCTGATCCGCGCGGCGGCGCGCCGGGCCGGGGCCACCGCACAAGTGGCGGGCGGGGTGCCCGCCATGTGTGATGGCGTGACCCAAGGCCAGTCGGGCATGGAGCTTTCGCTGTTCTCCCGCGATGTCATCGCCCTCGCGGCGGGCGTCTCGCTCAGCCACAACACCTTTGACTCGGCAGTTTTTCTGGGCGTCTGCGACAAGATCGTGCCCGGCCTGATCATCGCCGCCGCCACATTCGGGCACCTTCCCTCGGTCTTCGTGCCCGCAGGCCCCATGACCAGCGGTATTCCCAATGATGAAAAATCGAAAGTGCGCAATGCCTTTGCCGAAGGCAAGGCCACCCGCGACCAGTTGATGCAAGCGGAGATGGCCAGCTACCATGGCCCCGGCACCTGTACCTTCTATGGCACTGCCAACACCAACCAGATGCTGATGGAATTCATGGGCCTGCACCTGCCCGGCGCGTCCTTCGTCAACCCCGGCACCCCGCTGCGTGAAGCATTGACGACCGCCGCCGTAGAGCGCGCCGCGCAGATGACAGCACTTGGCAATGATTTCCGCCCCGTGGGCGAAATCCTGGATGAACGCGCCTATGTGAACGGCCTTGTCGGGCTGATGGCCACAGGCGGATCGACCAACCTTGTCATCCATCTGCCAGCCATGGCGCGGGCCTCGGGCATCATCCTCGACCTGCAGGATTTCGCCGATATCTCGGAAGCTGTGCCGTTGATGGCCAAGGTCTATCCCAATGGTCTGGCCGATGTGAACCACTTCCACGCGGCGGGCGGATTGCAGTTCATGATCGGCCAGTTGCTGGATGCCGGATTGCTGCACGCCGATGCCAAGACCGTATCGGGCGAAGGGCTGTCCCACTACCGGCAGGAACCAACGCTGAAAGATGGCAAGCTGACCTGGGAACCGGGGGCGGCAGCCAGCCTGAACGACCGCATCCTGCGCCCGGCCTCTGATCCCTTTGCCACCTCGGGCGGGCTGAAACAGTTGACCGGAAATCTGGGGCGCGGCGTGATCAAGGTCTCGGCCGTGGCCCCCGAACGCCACATCATCGAAGCACCCGCGCGGATCTTTCACACCCAAGATGCCGTCAAACAGGCGTTCAAGGCCGGGGAATTCACGTCGGACACCATCGTTGTGGTGCGGTTCCAAGGCCCGCAGGCCAATGGGATGCCCGAGTTGCATTCCCTGACGCCCACCCTGTCGGTGCTGCAGGACCGGGGCCTGAAGGTGGCGCTGGTGACCGATGGCCGCATGTCCGGCGCCTCGGGCAAGGTGCCCGCCGCCATCCATGTGGCCCCCGAAGCGGCCTGCGGCGGCCCCCTCGCCCGCCTGCGCGACGGCGACATCATCCGCCTTGATGCTGATGCAGGCACGCTCACTGTGCTGGCCACCGACTTCGACCAGCGCCCTGCGGTCACAGCCGATCTGTCGGACAACAGCTTTGGTCTGGGGCGCGAATTGTTTGGCGCATTCCGGCGTGTGGTCGGCGGGGCCGATACCGGCGGCGCCGTCGTCGTCTGACGCGGCGAAAAGGCCCACTTCGCCTGACCACCTAGGCACAGACCGCTTTTGCCCTCTCTTTCATTCCGCACAGGACCAGCCCCATGACACCTGCCGAACAATCCGCCCGCGCGCTTGAGGTTTGCCGCCTTGCTCCCGTCGTGCCGGTTCTCGTGATCGACGATCTTGCCCATGCCAAACCATTGGCGCAGGCCCTTGTGGCCGGTGGCCTTCCCGCGCTCGAAGTGACCTTGCGCACCCCTGTGGCCCTTGACGCAATCCGCATGATGGCCGAGGTGCCGGGCGGCCGCGTCGGAGCCGGAACCCTGCTGACGCCCGCCGATGTGAAGGCGGCCAAGGCAGCGGGCGCCACCTTCGGGGTGTCACCCGGGGCCACGCAACGCCTGCTTGACGCCTGCGCCGAACATGACCTGCCGCTGCTGCCGGGGGCTGTCACTGCATCCGAAGTTATGGCGCTTTTGGAAATGGGCTATACGGTGCAGAAGTTCTTTCCGGCTGAACAATCGGGCGGAGCGGCCTTTCTGAAATCCATCGGTTCCCCCATCCCGCAGGTCAGCTTTTGCCCCACCGGTGGCATCAGCCTGAAGAATGCGCGTGACTATCTGGCCCTGAAAAACATCCTGTGCGTCGGCGGATCATGGGTCGCCCCCAAGGATGCCATGGCCAGCGGAAACTGGGACGCGATCACAACGCTTGCCGCCGAAGCCGCCGCCCTGCGCGGTTGACGCCTGCCTGCCTGCGCCGGGAGGCCACCGATCTTTTGCAAAAGATCGGTCCGGTTTTTTTTCAGAAAAAACCGGCGCTACACCCCATGGCGGGCCGAGCGGCCACCGCGGCGCTTGGGCGCGTCGGCAGGCAGCAGGGCTTCGTGCAGGACCTTGCTCATCGGATGGTCGGGCTGGGGCATCGCATAATGCGCGATCAAGGCACGCAGCGCATCCGGTGTGTCGACCCCGATTGGCACGCTCAACGCCCAGTCCATGAAAATCGACCGGCATTCGGGATAGGTGATCCCGTCAATGCGGTAGCTTTCCCGCACCAGCCCTTTCGGATCTGCCTGTTCCACCTGCATCGCCCGTCTCCCCATCAATTGTCCGCCCTCACCTGCGCCGCGATGACCGTTTCGGCAAGGCCCATCAACTGTTCAAGGCGGTCAGACAACCCTTCGGCGGTGCTTTCTTCCGTCTCGCGCAGCACAAACGCCCGACCACCCTCGCCCAAGGCGCTCAGGTCTACCGTGCCATCGGTCAACAGCCGCACGGCACATTGCAACCGCCACAAAAGCCTGTAGGCGTCCAGAAGCGCTGTCTGATCTGATTGCGACACCCCAACTCTTGCCCCCGCCGCGATCTGCTGCTCGACCCTGCGGGCGGGGCTTGCGGCCAACAGCGCCAGCATCTGCGCGCAAAGCTCAATGTCCATCAGACGGCCGGGGCCATTCTTGGCCTCCCACATGCCCTTGGCCGGTTTCGCGGCCTGCAGACGCTGGCGCATCGCGGCCACATCGGGGCGCACAGACGGCCCCGGTCCCTTACGCTTAAGCAGGTCACGGCGAAAGGCTTCGACATCGGCGGCCAGCGTTGCCTCACCGGCCAGCACGCGGGCACGGGTCAGGGCCAGATGCTCCCAGGTCCAGGCTTCGTTGGTCTGATAGCTGGTAAAGCTGTCGATATGGGTAGCCACCGGGCCTTGCCGCCCCGAGGGGCGCAGCCGCATATCGACCTCGTAAAGCCGACCTTCGGGCATCTGCGCCGTCAGCGCGGTCACAAGGCTTTGCGTCAGCCGCGCGTAATAGGGCCGCGAGGCGAGTGGCCTCGGGCCATCCGACTGGTCGATCCCGCCATTGTCATAGATCACGATCAGGTCCAGATCAGAGCCTGCGTTCAGCCGCCCCGCCCCGAGCGACCCCATGGCCAGCACCACGGCGCCGCGTCCGGGCGGCGGGCCATGGCGGCGGGCAAAGTCGGCCACCACCACCGGCCACAGCGCCGCAATCACGGCCCCGGCCAGATCGGCATAGCTTTTTCCCGCCTCGAATGCATCGATCAGGCCGCGCAGATGGTGCACCCCCACCCGGAAATGCCATTCCTTCATCCATCGCCGCGCCGCATCCAGCTTTTTCTCGTAGTCGGGCACCGCCGCCAGCATCTTTGCCAGATCATCGCGCAGCCAGTCCGCCCCCGGCCAGGCTGACCAGAAGCTGCCACCGATCACCGCATCCAGCACGCTGGCATTGCGTGACAGATAGCGCGCCAGTTGCGGGCTGGTGCCGGCGATATCGATGATCAGTTCCACCAGCGATGGGTTCGCCTCGAACAGCGAAAAGATCTGCACCCCGGCGGGCAATCCGGCCAGAAACCCGTCCAGCGCCAACAGCGCCTCTTCCGCACTGGCCGCCCGGTGCAACTGTTTCAACAGTTGCGGACGCAGACGGCGGAAAATGGTCTGCGCGCGGTCTGACCGCAGCGCCGAATAGTGCGACCAGCCCGCGACAATGGCCTTGGCGCTGTCTGAAAGCTCCGGCCCGGCCTCGGCGGCTCCCGGCGCAAAGAACCCTTCGGTCAACCGGTCTACCTCGGCCAGCCGCGCCAGCAGGTCGGTGCGAAAGCGGGCGCTGTCCTGCCCGCAAAAGGCAGCAATCCGAGCCACGCCTTCGGCGGTCACCGGCAGATCATGGGTCTGCGCGTCGTTGACCATCTGCAGCCGATGTTCCACCTCGCGGTGCGCGCGGTAAAGTGCGGTCAGGTTTGCCGCCACTTCGGGCGGAATCCAGCCCTGTTGCGCCAAGGCAGCAAGCCCGCCCGTGGTGGTGCGCGCGCGCAAAGCCGGATCGCGCCCCCCGGCAATCAGCTGACGGGTCTGGGTAAAGAACTCGATCTCGCGGATACCACCCTGCCCCAGCTTCAGGTTATGCCCCTCCACCACCACAGGGCCGTTCAGGCCACGATGCTCGCGGATTCGCAGGCGCATGTCATGGGCATCCTGAATGGCGGCAAAATCCAGATGCTTGCGCCAGACAAAGGGGATCAGCGTCTGCAGAAACGCCTGACCCGCCGCCAGATCACCGCCGCACGGCCGCGCCTTGATATAGGCCGCGCGTTCCCATGTGCGGCCCACGCTTTCATAATAGGCCTCTGCCGCCGCCATCGACAGACAGACCGGCGTCACCCCGGCATCAGGGCGCAGCCGCAGGTCAGAGCGGAACACATACCCCTCATCCGTCACATCCGACAAAAGCGCCGTCATCTTGCGCGTCACGCGGATAAAGCTGCTGCGCGCCTCTTGTTCCGCGCCCGGATAGCGGGTCTCATCAAACAGGCAGATCAGGTCGATGTCGGACGAATAGTTCAATTCGCCCGCGCCCATCTTGCCCATGGCCAGCGTGACCATCCCTGCGGCGGTCGCCACATCCGCTTCGGTCTGGCCGGGCAGTTTGCCGCGCCGGATTTCATCGGCCACCAGCCGCGTCATCGACAGGTGCACGGCGCAGTCGGCCAGACGGGTCAGCGCCCCCGTCACCGCCTCCAGCGGCCAGACGCCGCCCAGATCGGCAAGGGCGGTCAACAGCGCCACCCGTCGCTTGGCCACCCGCAGGGCCGAGCCGAGCCTGTCAAGCGCCACCTCCTGCAACGCGTCCAGCACCGTGTCCAGCGCCGTTTCGGGGGCCTGCGACAGGGCGTTGCGCAGCCAGTCGGCCTCGCGCCACATCAACAGCTTCAGATAGGGGCTGCACCCGGCCACAGCGCCCAACAGGGCGGCAAGTTCGGGGCCAAGGTCGGCAAAAGCCTGCGAGATCTCGTGCCCGGCGGCACGGTCAAAGGCAATGGGCTGGCGGGTCAGGCGGCTGGCAAACAGAGTCATCATGGCGGCAGCATGGCCCCGGCATTCTGCAGGGTCAATGCATGCCCCTTGCAGGCGCTCCCCGTCTGCGGCCATGGTCAGCCCGCAAAACCCAGAGGGAATGATGTCGAAAAGCCTTGCCCGCGTGACAGCCGCCCTGACGCAAGCCGGGATCAGAACCACCCCCCTTGCCATGGCAGAGGAAACGCGCACCGCCGAACAGGCGGCCGTGGCAGCCGGCTGCACGCTGGACCAGATCGTGAAATCGATCCTGTTTCAGGGCCAAAGCGGCCAGCTTTACCTGTTCCTGACGCCGGGCGGACAGCAGGTTGATCCAAACCTTGCCACCGGTCTTGCAGGCGAACCCCTTGGCCGGGCGGACCCTGCGGTGGTGCGCGCAGTGACCGGCTTTGCCATCGGCGGGGTGGCCCCCATCGGCCATTTGACATCGTTGCCCACGTGGATGGACCCGCGCCTGTTGACCTTTGCCGTGGTCTGGGCCGCGGCAGGAACGCCGCGACACATCTTTGCAACGCCCCCGGCCGATTTGCAGCGGGCAACTGGGGCCATCGTCGCCCCCTTTACCGCTTGAATCGCGTCACGCCGCCTCAGTTCGACGCAGCCCCATGCGCCGTCCCGTGCGCCGCACCATGTCCATGGCCCGCCATCGACGCGCGTCCGATCACAACGGTGCCTTCAAAGCTGTTCAGCCGGGCCACAAGTTCGGCCCCGGCACCGGCTTCAGCCCCGTTCACGGCAGCGGCCAGAAGGTCAGCTTCGGCCTGTGACAAGCCCATGCTCACGAAGGTTGCCGCATGCATAAGGCTTTCGCCCGCGCAGACTTCGACAAACCAACCTTCCGTGTCTTTGCGCAGAAATGCACGGCCCGCCTGCCCGTCCTGACTCCACCCTGCCACGGCAACCGTGCCCTGCACGGTGATGGGGGCCACGGTCAAGGGCGCATCGGCGCGGTCGAACTGCGCTTTCAGCAAGGCACTGATCGCGTCCGGGTCGGACAGCCCGGCGGTTGACATCGGACCATCAGCCGCAGCGCCGTGGTCCATGCTGCCGTGGTCCATCGTGCCGTGATCCATCCCCTCATGGGCGGCCCCGTTGGGCGGATCGACCATGAACTCGACCTCCACCCGCCCCGCCTTTTCAAAGATCAGCGTGGCCGGGACCATATCGCCTTCGGCCACTTTGGTGGTCAGGCCCATGAACATCACATGCAGGCCCCCGCGCTCCAGCAGCACGGTTTCGCCCGCCGGAATATCCACCGCCTCGACATGACGCATCGCTGCCACGCCATCGGCACCGTGGTCAGTTGTGTGCAGCATCACCTGCTTGGCAAAGGCGGATTCGACGCCAAGCAGGCGATCCGCCGACGATCCGTCGTTCGCAATGCCCATGAAACCACCCGCCGATTTGGCGGTGGCCGCCGGGGCGGGAATGTGCGGGTGAATGATCTCCAGATCACCCACTGTCACGCCATGGGCAAAGGCGGCGGTGCTAAGCATCAGGGCTGTGGCGAGGCTGGTAACAAAACGCATGGACAGGTTCCTTTTCAGGTTCACACCCTGACGGCACAGATGCGGTGCAGGGGCAATTGGGGTCGGCGTCGGCCAAGGGCGCAAGACGCAATTTGATGAAGGCGGGATCGGGGGGCAGACCTGCGTGGCGCATGGGTGCGCCGCAGGTGCATTGGTCCGGAAGGACCGTTCTGATCAGATCGGGGCGGGCGGTGCCCGCAGGCCACGCGCCGGATCGCGCACCCGGTGCAGGGCGCGGCTTTCGCGCGGGGCATCCACCTGCGCCACAAGCCGCAGGTCGGCCATGCTTGCCGTGGCATGATGCGGTGGCACCAGCAGGGTCGCGGTCAGATGGCACACAGGGCAATCTTCCCCCGCCATGCCGTCCCCGCCCGTATCGGCGCAAATCTGCGACAGATCGCCCCCTGCCAGCACAAAGGCGTCAAGCGCAGGCTCGGCCCCGGTTGGCGCACGATGGCCAAATCCCGCCGCCACAAGGGCCACGGACAGGATCAGGCAAGCCACGATCCCCAGCAAACGATGGCGGGTTATCCCAAACATGGGCGGTGTGATGCCGCAGATTTCAGCGCCATGCAATGCGCCACAGTAACGCGGGGGCCTTAACCCACATAGTCTTGCAGCACCCGCCGCGTTCCCAGCGACCACAGCCGATCCAGATGCCGGCCAAAGACGTCATGCAGGCGGGCGTTGTCTTTCAGATCGCCATACACCGATTCCAGCCCCAGCCACAGCGCCGGGTCCGCCTTGGCGCGGCGCGACAGGTCCTGCAGCATA
The DNA here is from genome assembly GCA_027484145.1 of Rhodobacter sp. GTDB lineage: Bacteria > Pseudomonadota > Alphaproteobacteria > Rhodobacterales > Rhodobacteraceae > Pseudotabrizicola. The sequence continues at coordinate 244,622 of JAIXUH010000002.1, read as the reverse complement.
TCCCAGTTCGGGTCATTGGGCGCAATCGGCGTGCCGTTGTCTGTCTCACCATAGCAATAGCGGCACCACAGCGCCGACACCAAGGCCAGCCCCTCGATGCTACCCCCGGCGGCAAGCGCATCGCGGAGCGAGGGCACGATGAACTTTGGCTGGCGGTTTGACCCGTCAAGGCAAAGGCGGCGCTCGGTATCGGCCACCTCGGGGTTGGAAAACCGCGCGCGGATCAGATCGAAATAGGCATTTAGGTCGGTATCCGGCACCGGCGGCACATAGGGGATGATCTCCTCCCGCTCCACCCGGTTCAACAGGCCGGTGATCAGTGGCTCTGCCATCGCCTCGTGCACATATTCGATGTCCAGAAGGCCGCCGGGATAGGCAATCGTCGCATGACCGCCGTTCAGGATGCGAATTTTCATCATCTCATAGGCATGGACATGCGGGGTAAACGTCACCCCCACCTTTTCCCATGCAGGGCGGCCTGCGGGGAAGTTGTCCTCAACCACCCATTGCCGGAACGGCTCGCAGGTCACGGGCACCGGATCGTTCAGGCCAAAACGTTCGGCCAGTGCGCGTTCGCGCGGGCCGGTGGCGGGGGTGATGCGGTCCACCATGCCATTGGGAAAGGCCACGTTTGCCGCCACCCAATCGGCCAAGGCCGGGTCCGACAGACGCGCCAGCCCCACGATGGCATTCTGCGTGACATGGCCGTTGCCCGGCAGGTTGTCACAGGACATCACCGTAAAGGGCGCAACACCCGCCGCACGCCGGGCCTTCAACGCCGCAAGGATCGCCCCAAAGGCAGTGACAGGCGCATCGGGATGCGCGGCATCGGCGGCAATCTCGGGGGCGGTCGGATCGAACGCCCCCGTGGTGGCATCGATGAAATAGCCACCTTCCGTCACGGTCAGCGAAACGATCCGAATGCTTGGGTCCGCCATGGCGGCAATCAGCGCGGCATTGTCCGGCTCCACCGCGATGAACCCGATCATCGACCCCACCCGCCGCGCCCGTTTGCCGGCGGGGTCCAACTCGATTACCGTCGACAGGCAATCCTGCGCCCGTAGCGCGTCGCGCATCCGCGCATCGCCTTCGCGCACCCCAGCCCCAAGGATCGCCCAATCCCGCGCCTCGCCCATCGCCATCAGGTCATCCAGATAGACGGCCATATGGGCGCGATGAAAATTGCCAAGCCCGATATGGACAATACCGGGGGTCAGACCGGCGCGGTCATAGGCCGGAAGGGCAACGGGGGGAAGTGTGGCAGTGTTCATCTTGGGCCTCTGGGGCAAGAAGGAGAAGGGGTCGTCACGGCCATCTCAGGCCATCCAGTTTCCGCCATCGACCCCGAAACACTGGGCGACGACATAGTCAGATGCGGGCGAGGCCAGAAACACCGCCATCCCCGCAATATCGCTAGGCACACCCATCCGGCCAAAGGGCACGGCAGCGCCCACCTGCCGCTTTTTCTCGCCGATGGGCAGGCCTTCGGCGGCGGCAAACAGGGCGTCCACATGAGTCCACATGTCACTTTCAATGACACCGGGGGCAATGGCGTTGACGTTGATCTTGTGACGGATCAGGTCCAGCCCCGCCGATTGGGTCAGGCTGATGACGGCGGCCTTGGTCGCACAGTAAACCGCGCCCAAAGGCTCGCCCCGCCGCCCGGCCTGACTGGACAGTTTGATGATCTTGCCCCCCTGCCCGCGTGCGATCATCTGCCGCGCGACGGCCTGCAGGGTGAACAGCGTGCCCGCCACATTGACGGCAAAGAGCTTGTCATAGCTGGCGCGGGTAATGTCGGTGATCGGGGCAAGGTCATAGACCCCGGCATTGTTCACCAGAATATCCACCGGCCCTGCCGCGGCCACCGCCGCATCAATGCTGTCCTGCCGGGCGACATCCATCACCACGCCGCGCGCCCCTGCGCCCAGTTGCGCCACGGCCTGATCCACTGCCGCCGCCGACAAATCGGCGACCACAACTTGCGCTCCGTTTTGCAGGTAAGCCTCGGCAATGGCAAAACCGATGCCCCGCGCGCCGCCAGTGATCAGGGCTGTCTTTCCCGTCAGCATGTCAGGCCATCCAGTTCCCGCCATCGACGCCAAAACACTGCGCCACGATGTAATCGGCCTCGGGTGTGGCAAGGAAAATCGCCATGCCTGTCAGATCGGCGGCGGTGCCCATCCGGCCAAAGGGCACGGCGGCCCCAACTTCGCGCTTTTTCTGGCCCGGCGCCTTGTTTTCATACTTGGCGAAAAACGCGTCCACGCCATCCCAATGCTCGCCATCCACCACGCCAGGGGCAATGGCATTGACGTTGATGCCATGGCGGATCAGGTCAAGCCCCGCCGATTGGGTCAGGCTGATGACGGCGGCCTTGGTCGCGCAGTAAACCGCCACCAGACCCTCGCCCCGCCGCCCGGCCTGACTCGCCATGTTGATGATCTTGCCGCCGCGTCCTTGCGCGATCATCTGCCGCGCAGCGGCCTGAAGCGTGAACAACGTGCCCGCCACGTTGACGGCAAAGAGCTTGTCATAATCGGCCCGCGTAATCTCCACGATCGGGGCCGCCGAAAACAGGGCGGCATTGTTGATCAGGATATCAAGGCCACCCATCTGCGCCACTGCCGCCGCCATGCCTGCATCAATGCTGTCCTGCTGCGTCACATCCATGGTCACCGCAATGGCCTGCGGCCCAAGCGCTTTCGCCGCCTGTGCCACCGCAGCGGCATTCACATCGGCCAAAGCCACCTTCGCCCCTTCGGCGATATAGGCGCGAGCGAACTCTAGCCCGATGCCGCGTGCAGCGCCCGTGATCAGGGCCGTTTTGCCATGCAACCTCATGCCAATGCCTTTCCATCGCTGCCAAAGCGCATCATCTTGCCCGGTTGTGGGGCGAACCGGATGGTATCCCCGTGACGCAGCGCCACCTCGCCACTGGCCCGCACGGTCAGCGTGCCAAGCCCGGTTGCGTTCACTTTCAGAAACGTATCCGACCCCAGATGTTCCGACAGCACCACCATGCCCTGCCACGGCCCGCTGTCATGAATATCAATATGTTCGGGCCGAATGCCGATGGTCTGCGCGCCATGTTTTGCCGCCTCGGCCCCGTCGATCAGGTTCATCTTCGGGCTGCCGATAAAGCCCGCGACAAAGGTATTGGCGGGGCTGCGATACAACTCCATCGGGCTGCCGACCTGTTCGATCCGGCCTGCATTCAGCACCACGATCTTGTCGGCCATGGTCATCGCCTCGACCTGGTCATGCGTGACGTAAATCATCGTGGTTTTCAGCGTCTGGTGCAGTTCGCTGATTTCCTGCCGCATGCTGACGCGCAGCGCCGCATCAAGGTTCGACAAGGGCTCGTCAAACAGGAACGCCGCCGGTTCACGCACGATGGCGCGGCCAATCGCCACCCGCTGCCGCTGCCCGCCCGAAAGCTGGCCGGGGCGGCGGTCCAGATAGCTGGTCAGGTTCAGAATGCGCGCCGCGTTGTCCACCTTTTTCGCCTGATCCTCCGCCGACATCCCGGCCATCTTCAGCGGAAAGGCGATGTTCTTGCGCACGCTCATATGCGGGTAAAGCGCATAGGACTGGAACACCATCGCCAGACGCCGCTTGGCGGGCGGCAGGTCGGTCGCCTCGACCCCATCAATGGCGATGCTGCCGCCGCTGGCGTCTTCCAGCCCCGCAATCAGGCGCAGCAGCGTCGATTTCCCGCAGCCCGATGGCCCCACGAACACGACGAATTCGCCATCCTCGATGCTCAGGTCGATGCCGGGAATGACATCCACCTCGCCAAAGGATTTGCGAACCGATTTCAGTGTGATCTTGCCCATTCTGGCCTCACTTCACCGCGCCGAACGTCAGGCCGCGGACCAATTGTTTCTGGCTGAACCAGCCAAGGATCAGGATCGGCGCAATGGCCATCGTGCTGGCCGCCGAAAGCTTCGCGTAAAACAACCCCTGCGGGGCCGAGAAACTGGCAATAAAGGCAGACAAGGGCGCCGCATCCACCGTGGTCAGCGTGATGGTCCAGAACGCCTCATTCCACGCAAGGATGATGTTCAAAAGCATGGTCGAGGCGATGCCAGGGATCGCCATCGGCGTCAGCACATAGATGATTTCGTTGCGCAAATTGGCCCCGTCCATCCGCGCTGCCTCCAGAATCTCGCCGGGGATTTCCTTGAAATAGGTGTAAAGCATCCACACGATCACCGGCAGGTTCATCAGCATCAGCGCCAGCACCAGCCCGATCCGGGTGTCAAACAGCCCCGTCCACTGAAAGAGCAGATACATCGGAATCAGCACCGCCGCCGCCGGCATCATCTTGGTCGACAGCATCCACATCAGCAGGTCTTTGGTCCGCTTGCCCGGCACAAAGGCCATCGACCATGCCGCCGGAATAGCAATCAAAAGGCCCAAGAGCGTGGAGCCGACCGAGATGACAACCGAGTTCCAGAAAAAGCGTGGATAGTCAGACCGCCCCCACACTTCGACATAATTCTCCAGCGTCCAGTCCGCGCCCAGAAACTCGGGCGGCGATGCCACGGCACTGGCTTCGGTCTTGAAACTGGTCAGGATGGTCCAGAGCACCGGAAAGAAGATGATCAGCGCCACAGCCCATGCGGCCGCGGTAAAGGCGAGCTTGCGTCGGGTGGAAACTTTGCGTGCCATGGGGTCTGGCTCCTTCAGGCGTCAAGGTGCTTGCCCATGCTGCGCATGAGAAAGTAGGCGACAATATTGGCCAGAATGACGGCGATGATCCCGCCTGCTGCCGCGCGCCCGATATCCTTGGCAATGACGGCCTGCTTGTAGATCATGTAGGGCAGCGTGGTCGAGGCAGACCCCGGCCCGCCTTGGGTGGTGGTGAAAATCTCGCCAAAGATGCCCAGCAGGAAAATCGTCTGGATCAGCACAACCACGGTGATCGCGCGGATCAAATGCGGCAGCACGATATAGCGGAACCTGTTTACCGCACTCGCACCATCCATCTCGGCCGCCTCAAGCTGTTCGGACGACAGCGATTGCAGCGCCGTCAGCAGGATCAGCGTGGCAAAGGGCAGCCATTCCCACGACACGATCAAGATGACCGAGGCCATGGGATAACTCTCCATGAACAAGATCGGCTGTGCCCCCACCCCGATGGCCGCCGCCGCAAACAGGCCGTTCTGCGGATGCAGGAATAGGTTTTCCCAGATCGACGCGGCGACAGGCGGCATCACGAAGAACGGTGAAATCACCAAAATCCGCAACGGCCCCTGCCCCCAGACCGGCTGATCGATCAACAGCGCGATCAGCACCCCCAGCACGATGGTGATCACCAGCACGCCACCCACCAACAGCAGCGTGTTGGAAATGGCCAGCCAGAAATCGGGCGAGTTGAAAAACCACGCATAGTTGCGAAACCCGGCCCATCCCGTGCGGTCGGGCGACAGCAACCGATAGATGCGGAACGAAAACCAGATGGTCATGGCCAGTGGCACGATCATCCAGATGAACAGCACGATGACCGAAGGGGCAACCATAAGGCGGGCAGCAGCACGAGATGATTGCGTGGCCATTTGGGTCTCCAGTCAACGATGGTGGGGCATGGTGGCGACAGGCGGCAAGAGGCCGCGCGCCCGGTGCAGATCCCTCCCGTGCCCTTGGGAACACGGAAGGGATCGCAGAACCCCGGCCCGGCAGTGGGCCGGGGTTCAGACTTACTTGATGTAACCGGCAGCGGTCATTTCTTCGACTGACAGGGCCTGTGCTTCAGCAAGCGCCTCATCAACCGTCTTTTGACCAGCCAGAGCGGCCGAGAAGATTTCGCCGACCGACGTGGCAAGGCCCGCAAATTCCGGGATCGCCACGAACTGCACGCCGACATAAGGCACGGGCTTCACGGCCGGGTTGGTCGGGTCAGCCGCGTTGATCGAGTCGATCGTCAGCTTGGCAAAGGGCAGCGCCGCATATTCCGGGTTCGCATAAAGCGAGGTGCGCGTGCCCGGAGGAACGTTGGCCCAGCCTTCTTTCGACGCGACAAGAGCCAGATAGTCCTTGTTGGTCGCCCAGTTGATGAAGGTCTTGGAGGCTTCTTTTGCGTCAGACGAGGCCGGAATGGCCAGCGACCACGCCCAGAGCCAGTTCGCCCGCTTGCCAAGACCTGCGTCCGGGGCAAGGGCGAAACCGACCTGACCGGCAAACTCAGACTGCTTGGGGTCGGTCAGCGCACCAGCCGAAACCGTGGCGTCCATGCGCATGGCGCACTTGCCCTGCAACGACAGCGTCAGGTTTTCGTTATAGCCGTTGTTCGAAGCGCCGGGCGGGCCGTATTTGGTCAGCATCTCGACATAGTCGGTCATGACGGCTTTCCATTCCGGCTGGTCGAACTGGGGCATCCAGTTTTCGTCGAACCAGCGCGCGCCATAGCTGTTGGCCATGGTGGTCAGGAAGGCCATGTTCTCGCCCCAGCCGGCCTTGCCGCGCAGGCAGATGCCGTAGATGCCGGCTTCGGTGTCGGTCATGGCTGCCGCAGCGGCCTTGATCTCGTCCCAGGTCGGGGTTTCGGAAATGGTGATGCCAGCCTTTTCCGCCAGATCCTTGCGATAGTTCACAAAGGACGATTCCCCATAGAAGGGCGAGGCATAAAGGTTGCCGTCGACGGTCAGGCCGCCACGGATGGCGGGCAGCAGATCGTCCACGTCATAATCGGCGGGCAGGTCGTTCAGGCTTTCCAGCCAGCCCAGTTTGCCCCAGATCGGAACTTCATAGGTGCCAATGGTCAGCACGTCATACTGACCGCCACCGGTGGCGATGTCGGTCGTCACGTTCTGGCGCAGGACGTTTTCTTCCAGCGTCACCCACTCGACCTTGATGTCGGGGTGCTTGGCGTAAAAGTCGTCCATCAGACCTTGCATACGGATCATGTCGCCGTTGTTGACCGTGGCAACCGTGATCGTGGTTTCGGCCATCGCAGCACCCGACAGGGTAAGCAAAGCCGTCGCGCCAAGCAGCGCGCGAAGCGTCATAGTCATCGGTATCCTCCCTTTGAAGCGATTGAGCATTTCATCGCTTGGTGGGCAATTACTCACATCACGACCAGAGTCGTCAAGCCCCCTCTTCCGCCGCAGATGCACGGTTCAGGTCAGGGCAAGGATGGCTTTTGCCGTCAGCTCATCCGTCACCAATCCATTGATGATGCGTGATTTAATGGCGGCAAAAATGGCAGGAACCTTTGATGCGCCCGCAGCAATGCCAATCGCGGGGCGGTCAAGTTTCTGTTCGACCCGCACCCCGCCCGTCCGCGTGTTGGTGCCGACGTCAAGGTAATGCCCGTCCGAATCATAGACCCAGCCCGCCACTTCCCCGGTCGCCCCCGCCGCCTGCATCTCGTCCAGTTCGCGGCGCGTCACAAAGCCATCGGCCAGCAGCGGCGCATCGTCCGACATCTGGCCCACCCCCACAAACACCACATCCGCCGCCCGAGCCAATTCCACCACGCGGCGCACCGGGCCAAGCGCGTGAAAGGCGGCCTTTTCCTGCGGGGTCGGGCTGATCACCGGCACCAGCATCGGATAGTGCGGCGCGCGCACCTTATCGGCAATCCGCATGACCACGTCAAAGAAACTGGCCGACCCGTCCGGCGCGATGTTCCCGATCAGCGACACCAGACGGTGCTGCACCGCCTCCATCGGGCTCAGCGCATCGACCATCCCGCGCATGGCCCGCCCGGTGCCAAGCGCAATGACCAGCGGGTCCGGCATCCGCAGGAACCGCTCAAGCTCGGTCGCGGCGGCACTGGCGATGGCGGGCACCGGGTCTGCCCCCACACCGGGTGACGGCACCACCCGACATCGGATCAGCCCGAACCTGTCGCGCAGGGATTCCTCCAGATCAAGACAGGCGCCGATGCGGTGGTTCAGCCGCACATGAATCAGCCCTTCGGCCATGGCGCGGCTGACCAGACGTTGCGCGCGCTGACGGCTGATGCCCAGTTCTGCAGCAATCTGGTCCTGCGTCATCCCGGCCACGTAATACAGCCAGCCCGCCCGCGCGGCATCATCCTGTTGTGTCGGTTCAGCCTCGATCCGGCTCATGCCTGCCTCCTCAGATCGGGGGCAATCTGAAAGAAATCTGCAAAAGACGCAAACCGAAGGTGTGGCACCGCATCGTCCGGCTCGTCCGGGGTATCCGCGCCCATATGGCTGCCCCCGATAAAGCGCCAGACTGTCATGCCCGCTGCAAGCCCTGCGCGCACGCCGGTCAGGCTGTCCTCGACCACCAGACAGGCCGCAGGTTCCGCCCCCATCGCTTTGGCAGCATAAAGGAACAGGTCGGGCGCAGGCTTGCCGCGTTCCACCAGCGTGGCCGTGAAGATCCGCCCCTGCAAACGATCCCACAGCCCCACAAGGCGCAGCGACATTTCCACCCGCCGCGGGCTGGAGGAAGTGGCCACACAGCAGGGCACCCGCAGATCATCAATCACCGCCGCCACCCCCGGCATGATCCGCAAGTCGCGCTCGAACGCCTCCAGCAGGCGGTCGCGATACTGCGCCTCAAAGTCAGCAGGCAGATCCAGCCCGAATTCGCGCCGGATCTGCGCCATCACCGTGGGATAGCTGCGCCCCAGAAAATGCCGCGACACGTAAGGCAGGTCGATGTGCACCCCAAGGCGCGACAATTCCTCGACCAGCATGCGGGCGCTGATGATCTCGCTGTCAATCAGCACGCCATCGCAATCAAGGATCACAAGCTCTGGCAGGGTCGCATCGGCTGGCATCGGGGCACACGCTTTCGCAGGACAGTCGGGCAAGAGGAATCGCCGCCACCCTTTCCGCTTTGTGCTCGTTTGGCAATCCGCTCGCGGCGGGATTGCATCGGCCATCGGAACAGGCGACACCATTTGCGCACGCGCAACGGGGGACCATCGCCATGACAGACCGCACCGCCATTCAGTTGGTCGATCAGTTGATGCTGGAAGAACAGGTCAGCCTGCTGTCGGGGGCCGATTTCTGGTCGCTTCCCGCCATTGAACGGCTTGGCATCGGGCGCTTGGTGGTCACCGACGGCCCCAATGGCGCGCGCGGCGGCGGCACGCTGGATGGCAAGGTGACGGCGGCGGCCTTTCCGGTGGGCATCGCGCTTGGTGCCACATGGGACGTGGACCTTTTGGGCCGCGTCGCGGCCGCCTTGGCCGAAGAGGCCAAGGACAAGGGCGCGCATGTCCTTTTGGCCCCCACGATCAACCTGCAGCGTGGCGCGCTGAACGGGCGCAACTTCGAATGCTATTCCGAAGACCCGGTGCTGACCGCGCGCCTTGCCACGGCCTATATCCGGGGTTTGCAAGACAATGGCATCGCCGCCACGCCCAAGCATTTCGCGGGCAACGAAAGCGAGATTCAGCGTACCTCGATGTCCTCTGACATTGATGAGCGCACCCTGCGAGAGATGTACCTCTTGCCCTTCGAAGCGGCGGTCAAGGATGGCGGCGCTTGGGCGGTCATGTCCAGCTACAACAAGGTCAACGGCACCTTCGCCTCGGAAAACCCATGGCTCTTGACCGATGTCCTGCGCGGCGACTGGGGCTTTGACGGGATCGTCATGAGCGACTGGTTCGGATCCCACTCCACCGCCGCCACCGTCAACGCGGGGCTTGATCTGGAAATGCCGGGGCCAACCCGCGACCGGGGGGCCAAACTGGTGGCCGCCGTGCAGGCGGGCGAGGTGGCGTCTGAGACGGTGCGCGGGGCCGCGCTGAACATCCTGCGGCTGATGGAACGCACAGGCGCGCTCGACAACATCGCCCCGCGCGTGGAAACGGCCGTCGACCGCCCCGCCACCCGCGCGCTGATCCGGCAGGCAGGTGCTGCGGGCATAGTACTGCTGAAAAACGCCGGCGCCCTGCCCCTGTCTGGCACGCCCCGCATCGCGCTGATCGGCCCCAATGCCCGCGTCGCGCGCAGCATGGGCGGCGGCTCGGCCCAGCTTTCAGCGCATCGCAACGTCTCACCGTGGGACGGTCTGTCTGAAGCCATTGGCGCCGATCATCTGACCTTTGCGCTTGGCTGCACCAACGAAAAGTTCCGTCCCCTGCTGGACGGCCCCTTTACGGTGGATTGGTTCGCCAACCCCGATTTCAGCGGCACCCCGGCCCATACCACCACGATGGACCGCGCCTCGGCCTTCCTCTTCGGCGAGTTGGCCGATGGCCACATTGACGCAACTCAACCCTATTCCCTGCGCCTGACCGGCAGCTTCACCCCGCCTGCTACCGGGCGCTATGAGGCGGGGCTGTTTGCCGCCGGACGCGCGCGGATGAAAATCGCCGGAACGCAGATCGTCGAGGCTTGGGACAGCTGGACCCAAGGCCACACCTTTTTTGAGCAGGGCTGCGATGAACGCATCGGCCATATCGACCTGACCCTTGGCGTTCCGGTGGATGTGGTCATCGAATTCCGCTCCTCCCCCAGCCTGACGCTGGGCTTGCAGGCATTTCGTGCGGGGCTTGGCCTGCCCACCGGTCAGGCCGAGATGGACGCCGCCGTGCAGGCCGCCGCTACGGCGGACGTCGCCGTGCTTTGCGTCGGGCGCAGCGCCGAATGGGATAGTGAGGGCGAAGATCTGCCCGACATGACCCTGCCCGGCCAGCAGGATGCCCTGATTGCCGCCGTGGCTGCCGTGGCAAAGCGCACCATCGTGGTGCTGCAAACCGGCGGCCCGGTGGAAATGCCTTGGCTGGATCAGGTCGATGCCGTGCTGCAGGCGTGGTATCCGGGGCAAGAGGCAGGCCATGCCATTGCTGATGTCCTGCTGGGCCATGCCGAACCGGGGGGCCGCCTGCCGCAGAGCTTTCCCTTTGCCCTGACCGACACCCCGACCCAAGGCTTGGGCGATGAGGTTTACCCCGGCCACAACGGCCATGTGCGTTATGACGAAGGGCTCTACATCGGCTACCGCCACCACAACCGCAGCAACACGCCCGCGATGTTCGCCTTTGGCCATGGGCTTGGCTATGCCGATGTGTCGCTGAACAAACTGACGGTGGACAGCGACGATCTGGCCGATGGCGGCAAACTGACCCTGCGTGTCAACTTGACCAACCACAGTGATCGTGCGGGCAGTCAGGTGGTTCAGCTTTACGTCTGCCCGCACAACCCGCCCGTTGATCGCCCTGCCGCCGAACTCAAGGCCTTTGCCAAGCGCCACCTTGCCCCGCGCGGGCAGGATCAGGCTTTGCTAACCCTCACCTTGCGCGATTTCGCGTGGTTTGATGTGACGCGCGGCGCTTGGGTCGCATCGGCGGGCCGCTATACCCTGCGCGCCGCCCTGAATGCCACCGATCCGGGCTTCACCGCCGAGGTGGTGTTGCATCGCGAAACTCTGCTGCCGCGCTGACAGGCGCGGCGCAGCCTTCAATGTAAAATAGTTTTACATCCCTCTTGAACCGGGGGCAGCGCATGTGCATCTTGCGTCATGTGAAAGACATTCACATCCGCAACCAGATGGAGAGACGCCGATGAACACCACCCCCGCCTCTGCCCCCGCCTATGTTCGGGCGACCGGCGGCATCATGGACAAACTGCGCCGGGCCGAGGCCTGGATGGACAGCAAGGGCCGTGGCGCATGGATTGCCGCCATGGTGGCCGGGTTCATCGCGGCCCCCCCTGTTGGCCTTGCCCTTGTCGCCTATATCACTCTGACCAATCGCTGGAGCAAACACATGTTCAAATCCTCGTCCTGCGCCGCCCGCCGTGAACAGCACTGGGCCAACCGTGGCACATGGCGCTCGTCCGGCAACACCGCGTTCGATGCCTACAAGGTCGATACGCTGCGCCGTCTGGAAGATGAACAGCAGGCTTTCGAAGCCTTCCTGCAGCGCCTGCGTGATGCCAAGGACAAGGCCGAGTTTGACAGCTTCATGGAAGACCGGGCCAAGGGCAACCGCGCCAGCAGCGAAGACAACCCGCGCGGCGAATACTGACCCCACCTGACCGGCAGCCCCAGACCGGGGCTGCCGCACTCTGTTTCCTTTCCCCTCCTGTTACGGAACCCGCCAGATGAGTTTTGCCACCCCTTCGCTGCAGCCAGACCCGGAACGCCACGCCGCCTTCTACAGCGGCGTGCCGACCAAGCGCCTGTTTGCATGGCTGATCGACATGGTTCTGATCGCGCTAGTCACGGCCATAATCGTGCCGTTTACCGCCTTTACGGCGCTGTTCTTCCTGCCGCTTCTCTATCTTTGCGTGGGCTTTCTGTATCGCTGGTTCACCCTCAGCGGCCGATCGGCAACATGGGGTATGCGCCTGATGAACATCGAGTTTCTGGATCGTGGCGGTCTGCGCTTTGACGGGGCGACGGCGCTTTTGCACACCTTGGGCTATTCGCTGTCGGTTGCCTTTGTGCTGCCGCAGGTGCTGTCGGTGGTGCTGATGCTGATCTCGTCGCGCGGTCAGGGTCTGACCGATCATGTGCTGGGCAGCGTGGCGATCAACAGCCCCGCCGCGCGCTAATCCGCCAGTTATCAACCAAAAGCTGCAAGACCACGCGATTTCCTTTCTTGGCGGATGGCGCGGGTCTTGCTAACGTGGCCTGTATGCTTGCAATAAGGCCCCCATGCGCCACACGCTGCCCATTGCGCCCCAGTTCTATGTGACGGCTCCACAACCATGCCCCTATCTGGACGGGCGCATGGAACGGAAGCTATTCACGGCGCTGCAGGGTGAGCATGCGCAACGCCTGAATGACACCTTGTCCAAGCAAGGGTTCCGCCGCAGCCAGAACGTTCTGTACCGCCCGTCCTGCGCGGAATGCTCGGCCTGCCTGTCTGCCCGCATCCGCGTGGCCGACTTTGCGCCCAACCGCACGCAGAAAAAGGTGCTTCGCAAAACGGAACCCCTGCGCCGCAATGCCACCAGTCCTTGGGCCACCGAAGACCAGTTTGCCCTTTTCCGCCGTTATCTCGATGCGCGCCACGCCGATGGCGGCATGGCTGACATGGACATCTTCGAATTCGCCGCGATGATCGAGGAAACGCCGATCAAAAGCCGCGTGATCGAATATACCCGCCCCCCGCGTGACACCGAACGCGGGCGCCCTCTGGCCGCTGTCTGCCTGACCGATGTGTTCGATGACGGGCTCAGCATGGTCTACAGCTTTTATGACCCCGATCTGGCTGATCTGTCGCTTGGCACCCATGTGATCCTTGATCATATCGAAATCGCGCGCGAGGCGGGCCTGCCTTACGTCTACCTTGGCTATTGGGTGCCCGGCAGCCGCAAGATGGGCTACAAGGCCGGGTTTTCGGCACTGGAAATCTACAAGTCCGGGCGCTGGATGGATATTGGCGACCCGTCGGATCACCGGGCCGAGTTGCATCCGCTGTCGATGGACCCGATTGCCGAACAGGTGGCACGGATCAACCTGCCCGAAGCCCGCACCGCGCGCGACTGACGCATGTCTGGCGCGCGGCTGGGTGCCGTCACCCTCATCGTGCCAGACTATGCGGCGGGCATCGCATTCTACTGCGGTGTTATGGGCTGGGATCTGGCCGAAGACGTGGATCAGGGCACCAAGCGTTGGGTCACGGTGCAGCCGCCAGGGGGTGGTACGCGCCTCGTGCTGGCCCGCGCCGAAGGTCCGGCGCAAACCGCCGCGATCGGGCAACAGGGCAGCGGCCGGGTCTGGCTGTTCCTTCATACCGATGATTTTGACCGCGACCATGCGGCGATGCTGGCAGGCGGCGTGGTGTTCGAGGAGGCGCCGCGCGACGAACCCTATGGCCGCGTCGCTGTCTGGCGCGACCCGTTCGGCAACCGCTGGGACATGATCCAGCCACGTCAGCTCGGCTGATCTGCGCCGATCCGGCCCCGATGGCGCGGCAAAGCGTCATGCCGGGCGCGGTGTTTCAAAGCACTCTGGACGCGGCATGCGGTATTTCCTATATAATCTCTCAGGTTCCCCGCGAGGCAATGATGAACACCGAAGCGAAGATCGAAGGCGCACCCCTGATCCGTCCCTCGACCACGGATCACCCGCTCTATGACAGCGTGGTGGATGCGTGCCGCACGGTGTTTGACCCGGAAATTCCGGTCAACATCTATGACCTTGGTCTGGTCTATACCATCGAGATCACGGCAGAAAACGCGGTCGACATCACCATGACGCTGACTGCGCCCGGCTGCCCCGTGGCCGGTGAAATGCCGGGCTGGGTGGCCGATGCGGTTGAACCCCTTGCCGGCGTCAAGCAGGTCGAGGTGCACATGACCTTTGATCCGCCATGGGGCATGGACATGATGTCCGACGAAGCCCGCCTTGAACTGGGGTTCATGTAAGCGCCCTTTCGCCGATGGCGCAGAGGCTGGTCAGTTGACCGCACACCGTTTTTCGCCGGATGCTAAGGTTCTGGTGAATGGGTGCAACGGGTATTGGCGTGATTGACCGAAGGTCGCTTCTGAAAACTGCCCTCGCGGCCCTTGCGCTTGGTGCCACACGCGCGCAGGCGGCACCCGCCGGGCCGGATCTCCTTCTCAACCGTCTGACCTTTGGCGCAACGCCGACCCTGCGCGACGACCTTGCCCGCCTTGGCCCAGCGGCTTGGCTTGACCTGCAACTGGCCCTGCCCGCCACCGACCCCGGCCTGTCGGCTCGCCTTGCCGCCGCCCGCCTGCAGATCGCCTATCCGGCTGGCACCGACGGGCCGGGCCGCACATGGCCCGCGCGGGATGAACACCGCCCCCTGACCAGCCTGCAGGCCGACCCGCAAAGCCTGCTGCCCCTGATCGACTGGGAGGCAGCGATGGATTACGCCGAACGCACGCGCCCCGCCGAAGAAGTCATCGCCGCCAGCCTGATCCGCGCCGTCCACGCCCCGGCGCAACTGCGCGAGGTGATGACGCAATTCTGGCACGACCACTTTAACGTACACGCGCAAAAGTCTGAAATGGTTTCCATTTACTTTCCCGCCTATGATGCGGGTTTGCGCCAGCACGCCTTTGGCAACTTTCGCCAGATGCTGGGCTTTGTTGCCCGTTCGCCCGCCATGCTGGCCTATCTGAACAACGATGAAAGCCGCGCCAGCCCTGCCAACGAAAACTTTGCCCGCGAACTGCTGGAACTGCACACCCTTGGGGCGGCAAACTATCTGAACGACAGCATTGCCGACTGGCATGATGTGCCGGGGGCGGCACAGGGCCTCGCCCTTGGGTATCTGGACGACGATGTCTATGAGGTCGCGCGCGCCTTTACCGGCTGGACCTTGGGCGATGGCCGCTGGGTCGCCGAAGGGGCAAACACGCCAAAGACCGGGCGCTTTGAATACGTCGAAGGCTGGCACGACCCCTATCAGAAACGCGTGCTGGGCCGCGAATTCCCCTCGCACCGCGCGCCGATGGCCGATGGCGATGAGGTGCTGGACATGCTGGCCACCCATCCCGGCACCGCCCGCTTTGTTTGCGAAAAGATCGCCCGCCGCCTGTTGGCCGACACGCCGCCGCCTGATCTGGTCGCGCGTCTGGCACAGGTGTTCCTTGCCCGTGCGGGCGATGCAGACCAGATTGCACAGGTCATCCGCGCGCTTGTCGCCGCGCCGGAATTTGCCAGCCCCGCCACAAAGATGCGCCGCCCCTTTGAATGGCTGGCTGCCGTCTTGCGTGCCAGCGGGGCCGAAGTTGCGGCCACCACCAACGACTGGGCCTTTCAGTTGACCCGCGCAGGGTGGCGCCAGCACACCTATCCCGCCCCGACCGGCCACCCTGACCGGGCCCGCGACTGGCACAACAGCACCGTCGTGCTGCGGATGATCGAAAATGCGCTTTACGCGCAGGATGACTGGTTCGGGCTGGTCCGCGACCGCCTGTCTGACCGCTTGCCTGCGGGCCTGTCCACCATGGCCGATTTGGCGGGCCATTGGTCAGACCTGCTGCACGGTCCGGCGACAGCGCAGCCGCCGGTTCTGTCGGGCCTTGATCCTGCGTGGGATCTGCCCACCGACCCGGTCGAGTTGCACGATCTGTCCGCCATCTTCATCACAGCGGCGGCACTGTCGCCGCAATTCATGTTCCGCTAGGGGCTGCCCATGGCCGATCCGATCCTTGTGGTGATCTTTCTGCGCGGCGGGGCGGATTCGCTGTCGCTGATCGCGCCGGTGACTGACCCCGACTACATCGCCGCGCGGCCAGAAACCTTGCGTGTGCTGCGCAGCGGTGACAGGCCCGGGCATCTCCTGCCCGCATCTCTGGCCGACGCCGAATTTCGCCTACACCCGGCGGCGGCTGATCTGGCGACGCTGTTCAACGCGGGCGATCTGTCGCTGATCCATGCCTCGGGCCTGCGCGATGCCACGCGCAGCCATTTCGATGCCGAGGCACGGATCGAACGCGGCGCCACAGCAGGCGCGGCCGGGGGGTGGCTGGGCCGCTGGCTGGCGCAGGTGCAAGCCGGCGGCCCGTTGCCCGCCCTTGCCGTCGGGACCGCACAGCCCGAATCCTTTGGCGGCGCGCAGGTGGCGGTGGCCCCGTCGCTCGAGGATCTGATGCTGCTGCCGGGGCATTACTGGGCCCCGGCCCTGCAAGCCCGTCTGCTGGCAGGCTTTGGCGATCATGGCCCGCTGGCGCCCACGGTGCAGGATCTGGTGTCGCTGTCAGGTCTGTTGCAGGGACGGATCTGGCAAGCCGATCAGGGCGCGGCGCGGCCCTATGCGCCAGCGGTGCCCTACCCCGAGGACAGCGACCTTTCGGCTCCGCTGATGACGGTGGCGCAGACCATCAAGGAAGACCTCGGCCTTCGGGTGGCAACAGTTGATTATGGTGGCTGGGACACCCATGCAGGCCAGGCCCCGGTGTTCGAGGCCCTGCTGTCGGGCCTGTCGCGGTCACTGATGGCCTTCTGGCGTGACCTTGGGCCGCAGCAGCGCGATGTGGCGGTCGTGGTACAAAGCGAATTCGGCCGCCGGCTGCGGTCCAACGAATCCGGCGGCACCGACCATGGCCGCGCGGGGGCGATGATGGTGCTGGGGCCACAGGCACGCGGCGGGCGGCTGTTGGGCCGCTGGCCCGGCCTTGCCAATGCCGCATTGGAGGAAGGCGCCGATCTGGCCGTGACCACCGATTACCGCGATGTGCTGGCCGATGTGCTGACGGGCCACATGGGGCTGGGCGATGCCGGACAGGTTTTCCCCGGCCTGATCCGCGCGCCTTTGGGCCTTTACAGCTGACACCGCCCTCGCCCCCCGTTTCTTGCAGTGCAGAGCGGCCTTGAAGCGCAGGCCAAGGCAGATTACCTTTGTCGCAGATAAAGGATTGTCCCCATGTTCGGAATCCCCGGAAAAGCCGCCGTCACCCTGACCCCGACCGCTGCGAAACAGATCGCCCGACTGATGCAAAAGGATGGCCGCCAAGGCCTGCGGATCGGTGTCAAGAAGGGCGGCTGCGCGGGCATGGAATACACGATGGACTATGTGTCCGACGTGAACCCGCTGGATGAGATCGTCGAACAGGATGGCGCGCGGGTGCTGATCGCGCCGATGGCGCAGATGTTCCTGATCGGCACTGAGATCGATTATGAGGTGGACCTGCTGCACGCAGGCTTCAAGTTCCGCAACCCGAACGTGGCCGAAGCCTGCGGTTGCGGCGAGTCGATCAAGTTCAAGGACGCTCCCGCCGCCTGACCTCTCAGCTGAGGCGTTTGGCAGATCAACCAGATTGCGGCCCCGGAAACTCCGGGGCCATTGTTTTTCTGTCGCCTCTGCGCGTGCCGCGCAACCGGCTCCGCCATTGCCAGCGGCGATCGGATTTGCCACACAGCAGGTCAAGGATTGACGTGCAGGAGGGCATGATGCGGAAACTTGCGGCAGGGAACTGGAAGATGAACGGAACGGCAGCCGCGCTGTCCGAGGTGGCGGCGCTGTGCACGGCGCACCCCGCACCGGCCTGCGACATGCTTTTGTGCCCGCCCGCCACGCTGGTGGCGCAGATGGCTGCAGCCGCCAAGGGTACGGCCCTGCAAGTCGGCGGGCAGGATTGCCACGCCAAGGCCTCGGGCGCCCATACCGGCGACATCTCGGCGCTGATGCTGCAGGATGCCGGGGCCACTGCCGTGATCGTCGGCCATTCTGAACGCCGCACCGACCACGCTGAAACCGACGCGCAGGTGTTGGCCAAGGCCGAAGCCGCACAGGCCGCCGGTCTGGTCGCCATCGTCTGCATCGGTGAGACCGAGGCCGAGCGTGACGCCGGTCGCACGCTGGATGTGATCGGCACGCAACTGGCAGGCTCCGTGCCCGCCGCATCCACCGCCGCAACGCTGGTCGTGGCCTACGAGCCGGTCTGGGCCATCGGCACCGGCCGCACCCCCACGATTGCCGAGATTGCCGATGTGCATGCCTTTTTGCGCGCGCGCCTGACGGCCAAGATCGGGGCCGAGGCTGCGGGCGTGCGGCTTCTGTACGGCGGGTCGGTCAAGCCGTCGAACGCAGCCGAGATTTTCGCCGTGCCGCATGTGGATGGTGCGCTTGTCGGCGGGGCCAGCCTGAAGGCGGCAGACTTTGGCGGCATCGTCGCCGCCCTTTCCGCCGCCTGACGTGTCGCCGCCGGAACAGCGTCGGGCCTGCGGGCGTGGCAGGTCATGGGCATGACCACGCTTGTCACCCCCCCCGCCACGCCGCCGGTTGCCCCCTTGTCGGTGCTGTCGGCCAACATGCTGTGCACGGCCTCAATGCTGATCTGGGCGGCGGGTCTGCCGGCCGCTGATGTGCTGATCCCGCTGGTGGAGCCCTTGCCGCTGTCGGCGGCGCGGATTGCATTGGCGGCTTTGGTCTTGCTGCCGGTTTGGGCGCTGATCGAGGGGCTTGCCCCCCTGCGCGCTGCACGCTGGCTGCGCGGCATCGCCGTGGGGGGCGGCACCATCGGCTTTGGGGCCTTCATGCTGGTGGTGGGTCAGGGCATGACCGATGCCGTGACCGTGGCCGTGATCTCGGCCACCATGCCGGTGATCGGCCTGTCGCTGGAGGTGATCCTTGACGGGCGCAAGATCACCCTTGGCCTTGTCCTTGGTGTCGCGCTCAGCCTTGCGGGCGGAATGATGACGCTTTTGGGCAAGTTCGACCAACTGGGCATCGGCCTCGGCGCGGCCCTGTGCTTTGGGTCGGTGTTCTTGTTCACCATCGGCTCGCGCTGGACCGTCACCGCCTTTCCCGCGCTGACCCCCTTGGGCCGCACCACCGTGACGCTGACCGGGGCGGCCATTGCCTCGGTGGTGGCAGCAACCCTTTGGGCCTTGGCGGGGGGCCTGCTGCCCGATCTGTCAACCTTTGGCCTGCGCGAAGCCGGGGCGCTGTTGCTGTTTTCGGTCGGCGGCCTTGCCATCAGTCAGGTGCTGTGGATCGTCGCTGTCGGTCGCCTTGGCATTGGCCTGTCGTCGCTGCACATCAACCTGACGCCGTTCTACGTGATGCTGATCTTCTTCGCCCTTGGCGCGGCGTGGGATTGGCGCGAAGCCGCCGGTGCGGCCATCGTGGGCCTTGGCGTCCTGATCGCGCAAGGCGTGATCCCGCTGGGCCGCCGGGCCGGATAGAGGAGATGCCGTTGATTTCGCTGTCGCAATCCCCTGTCGATCCGGCCTTCGTTCAAAACCCATATCCGTTTTATGAGGTGGCCCGCGCCGCCGGGCCGTTCTTTCTATGGCAAGATTACGGTCTGGTCTGCACCACCTCATCCGCCGCCTGCAACGCCATCTTCCGCGACCGCCGCTTTGGCCGCGAAGTGCCACCCGAAAAGGCGCCACCCATTGCCCCGCACACCGCCCCCTTCTACGCGGTCGAGGCGCATTCGATGCTGGAGTTGGAGCCGCCCCGCCACACCCGCCTGCGCAGCCTTGTGCTGCGGGCCTTCACCTCGCGCCGCATCGCTGCCCTGCAGCCCGAGGTGGCAAGCCTGAGCCACAGCCTGATTGATGCCTTCCCCGATCGCCCCTTTGACCTGATCCGCAGCTTTGCCCAGCCCCTGCCCGTCATCATCATCGCGCGGCTTCTGGGTGTGCCCGAAAGCATGGCCGATCAGCTCTTGCGCTGGTCCAACGCGATGGTCGGCATGTATCAGGCGCGGCGCACGCATGACATGGAACTGGCCGCCAGCGACGCCGCCCGCGATTTTTCCGATTTTCTACGCGGCTATGTCGACCAGCGCCGCGCCGCCCCTGCCGATGACCTGATCACCCAACTGATCGCCGCCGAGATGGAGGGCGAACGTCTGACAACCGATGAGTTGATCACCACCTGCATCCTTTTGTTGAACGCGGGGCACGAGGCCACGGTGCACACCATCGGCAACGGCGTCAAAACCCTGCTGGAAACCCGCACGCCCGCCACCGCCCTCTCCCCCGACCGGGCCGAGGCGACGGTCGAGGAAATCCTGCGCTTTGACCCGGCCCTGCACATGTTCACCCGCTGGGCCTATGAGGAGGTGGAGGTGATGGGCCACACCTTCCGCCGTGGCGATCAGGTGGCGCTTTTGCTGGCCGCCGCCAACCGCGACCCAGGGCCCTGGGAGGCCCCCGCCACCTTTCGCCCCATGCGCCCCGACAAGCCCAACGTCACCTTCGGCGCAGGGCTGCACTTCTGCGTTGGTGCCCCGCTGGCGCGTCTGGAACTGGCCACCGCCCTGCCGATCCTGTTCCAGCGCCTGCCGGGCTTGCACCTGACCGAAGCCCCCCGCTACGCCGACGTCTACCACTTCCACGGGCTGGAACGGCTGATGGTGGCGGGCTGAGGGCAATCTGCGTAAGTCAAACCTTGCCAAGGGTGCCACAACGCGCGCAACGCCCCTAGCTGCCCGTCGCCTGCAAAAAGCGGCTCATCACGCCACCACTCCCGGCAGAAACATAGCCGCGGCGCTGGTAAAATCGGCGGGCGGTGATGGTGCTTTCCAGAACACATGCCGCAAGGCCACGCTTGCGTGCAACCTCCTCCAGAGCAGCAAGAATTGCCGCGCTGACGCCCATGAACCTTGCGTCTGGGTGGACATAGTTGAGCAGGATGGTGCCCGCATGGTCGATCATCCCAACACCCACGATTTTCGCCCCCACCTCGGCCACAAGAACCACTGCGTCTGCACGCGCAACCCAGGCCGCCCAGTTGGCAGGTGTTTTGTTGCCAAGCCAATCCGACACTGCAACAGGATCATTCTGATGATCCGACACGCACAAAACTGAAATCGAACGGCAAATCGTGTCGATCGCCGCATTGGCATCGGCGTCGGTGCCGGGCCTGACCATGATCGTCATGCAACGTCTCCAACCTTGATCCGCAAGGTCGCGCGACGGGGGCTGAACCCCAACAACCGCGCCGCGCGCCGGTAAGTTCTACCACGCTTACGGGCAATTTCGATTGCCGGTTGCAGCCACCGGCTGAACAAGGCAGTTTCGCCCGGTATGGCATAAGTCTGCGTGGGTCGGCATGAAGAAGGTCTTGGTTGCGCTTGGTGCCGTCGCCGCCGTGGTGGTTGTGGCATAGGGGGTGGCTTTGGCCAATCAGACCAAGGAACGCCCGCAGCCCGATGTTGTCGCGGGCCACACCAGCGTAACCATTCCCATGGCGCACCGCAAAAGTCCGGTGAAACTCGACATCTGGTATCCCACAACATCCACCACCGCGCCGCAACTTCTGGCGCAGAACGCGCTCTTCTATGGCGCGTGGGTCCGGCCCGATGCCAAAGCTCTGCACGACCCAGCCCCGTTGCTTTTGCTGTCACACGGGTCTGGCGGCAATGCCGAACGCTTAGGCTGGATCGCAAGCCAACTGGCCGCAGCGGGCATTGTCGTCGTGGCCCCTAACCATCCGGGCACGATGTCAAACGACTCCGACCCCTTCCAGACCGTCAAGGTCTGGGAACGCCCGGCAGACCTGTCGGCTGCGCTGGATTTCATCCTTGCCACGCCACCCAATAGCATCACGCCGGACCCTTCGCGCATCGGCGTTCTGGGCTATTCGCTGGGCGGCGCTGCGGCCTTGGGTCTGGGTGGCGTGCGCCTGTCCAAGGCCGGGTTCATCGCCTATTGCGACAACGCAGCCGATACGTTGGATTGCGGCTGGATGCGGCGCGCCGGCGTCGATTTTTCGGCCATCGACCAAACCCTTTATGAGCAATCCAACCGCGACACCCGCATCGGCACGGTGATCGCAGTGGACCCCGCCCTGCCCGCAGCGATGCAGCCCGACAGCCTTGCCCCGCTGGCCACCAAGACCCTGATCATCAACCTCGGCGGCCCCGAAACCCTGCCCCTTGGACTGAAATCCGATGGTATCGCGGCCCACATTCCAAACGGCCACTATCACGCCATCCCAAACGCCCATCATTTCAGTTTTCTTCCGGAATGCTCAGGCCTTGGGTTTGTCATCATCGGGGTGGCAGGGGATGACAACATCTGCTCGGACATCGGCTTTGACCACCGCGCGGCGGTGCATGACCAGATCATGGGACAGGTCCTGCCCTTTCTGACTGCGGCCTTCACGCCATAACCCGAAAACCATGCGTGATGGTGGGCTTGACCTCACCCCTGCTTGTCCGCTCGGTGACATATGGGGCTTAACCTCTGACATCAGGGGCTGACGAATGGCAACTTACGACGCTTATGTGATCTGCACCGCACCACGCAGTGGCAGCACCCTTCTGTGCTCCTTGCTGGCGGCAACCGGCGTTGCCGGCAAACCCCAGTCCTATTTCTTTGACCCATCGGTGGCCGACTGGATCGCCGATCTGGGAATCACGGTCGACGCAAACCTGCCCGAGCGGGAGGTTCTCGCAACTGTATTCCGTTCCGTACAGCACAGGGGCCGCAATGGCACCGGCCTGTTCGGCCTGCGCCAACAGGCCCATGGGCTGGCGTTCCTGTGTGAAAAACTCGCTGTCCTCTACCCGGACGAGGCAACCGATGCCGCCCGTTTCCACCGCGCCTTTGGGAGAACCCGGTTCTTGCATCTGACACGGGCCGACAAGATCGCGCAGGCAATTTCCTACCTGAAGGCCAACCAAAGCGGCCTATGGCACATGGCACCGGACGGCTCGGTGCTGGAGCAGACCGGTCCCCGCCGCGAACCATCCTATGATGGGACAACCCTCCGGACCATGGTCACGATGCTGACGGCATACGACCGCGCGTGGAACGACTGGTTCTTGCGCGAAGGCCTCACGCCGGTGCGGCTCTCCTATGATGATCTCGCGGCGGATCCAGCCGGAATGCTGCACCATGTTCTTGACAGTCTCGGGCTTGACCCGGCCGCAGCCAAAGGGATCAAGCCCGGCGTCAGAAAACTGGCCGACAAGACCAGCCTCGAATGGGCAGCGCGGTTTCGTGCCGAGGCGGGCGGCGAATAATGGCAGACACGCCGCGCAATATCCTCTGTCTCAAAGCCTGCTACTTCGTCGGCTTGGCTAGGCACTCGACAACAACTCCCACGGAATCTCACGTATTTTCTGTCTGAAAACATCCCACGGGGGTAGCCGCCGTGTTTCGCCACCGGTTCAAGAAACCGGCGGCTGGGGGGGTGTGAAGCCCCCTGCTCTGTTTCGGTACGGGGTGCGGGGGTGTGAAACCCCCTCTCTGCTTTGGTAAGCCCGTCACAAGGGCAGCATGGTCGTCGATTTGATCTCTTCCATGCTCAAAAGCGCGGTGACGTTATAGATCTTCACCTCGGAAATCAGCGCCTGATAGAACGTGTCATAGGCCCGCGCGTTCTTGACCCGCACCTTCAGGATATAGTCGATGTCGCCGGCCAGACGATGCGCCTCCAGCACCTCGGGGCGGCGGCGCAGAACGTCCAGAAACTTGCGCTGCCAGTCGGCCTCATGCTCGCTGGTGCGGATCAGCACAAAGAAACACGCCTCCAGCCCCAAAGCCTCGGCATCCAGAATGGCGGTCTGGCGGGTGATAACCCCCGCCTCTTTCATGCGGCGGATGCGGTTCCAGACCGGCGTCTTGCTGGACCCCACCTTGCGCGCGATCTCGTCCAGTGACTGGCTGGAATCCGTCTGCAGTTCAGCAAGAATTTTCCTGTCCAGATCATCCAACTGGGCCGCCATTCGCCTTTCCCCCCGTTTTGCGGAAACTTCGTTCCCTTGCCCGCCATCATCGGAACAAGCTTCCTTATCTGCAAGCCCCCATGGCCCCAAGATGGGAAAATATCCTATATTGGGGCATGCAATTGCCGGAACCAGCCATGACCAGCCACACCACCTTTGCCGCTGCCTTTCCCGCCGTCACCTTTGTCGGTGCCGGCCCCGGCGCAGCCGCACACCTGACGCTGGGGGCCTTTCGCGCCCTGCAAGAGGCCGAAGTGGTGATCTATGACCGTCTGGTCGGCGATGAGGTGATGGCCCTGATCCCGCCAACCGCGCAAATGGTGGATGTCGGCAAGGAAGGCTTCGGCCCTGCCACCGCGCAAACCACGATCAACGCCACCCTTGTGGCCCATGCCATGACCGGCAAGCGCGTCGTCCGGCTCAAGGGCGGTGATTGCGGCATCTTTGGCCGTCTGGACGAAGAGATGGATGCGCTGGATGCGGCGGGCCTGTCCTTCTCCATCCTGCCCGGCCTGACCTCGGCCACGGTGGCCGCCGCCAGCATCGGCCAGTCGCTGACCCGGCGTGGCCGCAATGCCAGCCTGCGTATCGTCACAGGGCATGACATGGCAGGCTTCGCCGAGCAGGACTGGCGCGGCATGGCCCGCGCGGGTGAAGTGGCCGCGATCTACATGGGCAAGAAATCCGCCCGCTTCATTCAGGGCCGCCTGATGATGCACGGCGCGCTTGGCGACACCCCGGTGACAGTGGTGGAAAACGTCAGCCGCGCCAACCAGCGCATCCACGCGGCCACGCTGTCGACCCTGCCCGAGGCCGTGGCCCGCGCCGATGGCCCCGCCGTGATCCTGTTCGGCCTTGCCCCCCGGCAGGCCGCCCATGCCCTGCATGCCCTGTCCCCGGACACCGCCAAGAAAGAGGTTTCGGTATGAGCCGCCCTTACACACCGAAAGTTGTCACCGCAAACCGCCTGCGCGAAGGCGATGTGGTCTATCTGACCGCCGATGACCGCTGGACCCCGCACCACCACGAGGCCGAGTTGATCGTGGATGAGGCCCATGCCCAGATGCGTCTGCTGCATGCGGCGGCGCAAAAACTGCTGGTCGTCGGCGCTTATCTGGCCGATGCAAAACCCGGCGCCAAGGGCCCCGAACCCGTTCACTTCCGCGAGGCATTCCGCACCCGCGGCCCATCAAACTATGACCACGGCAAGCAAGCAGACCTGAGGGCATAAGATGTATTCCTATTCCGACTTTGACGAAGCCTTCGTCCGTTCGCGCGTGGCCCAGTTCACCCAGCAGGTCGAACGCCGCCTTGACGGCAGCCTGACCGAAGATGAATTCCGCCCCCTGCGCCTGATGAACGGCCTGTATCTGCAACTGCATGCCTACATGCTGCGGGTGGCCATTCCTTATGGCACGTTGTCGCCCCACCAGATGCGCCAACTTGCTTATATCGCCGACACCTGGGACAAAGGTTACGGCCACTTTACCACCCGGCAGAACATTCAGTTCAACTGGCCGAAACTCCCTGATGTGCCCGCCATCCTGTCGGCACTGGCCGATGTGGAAATGCACGCCATCCAGACCTCGGGCAACTGCGTGAGGAACGTCACCGCTGACCATTTCGCCGGTGCGGCCGCCGATGAAATCGAAGACCCCCGCCCCTATGCCGAACTGCTGCGCCAGTGGTCCACCGACCACCCCGAGTTCCAGTTCCTGCCGCGCAAGTTCAAGATCGCCATCACCGGCGCGCCCAATGACCGCGCGGTGACCAAGGCGCATGACATCGGCCTGCGGATGCACCGCAACGCGGCGGGCGAGCCGGGGTTCGAGGTGATGGTTGGCGGCGGCCTTGGCCGCACCCCGATGATCGGCCACACCGTGCGCGACTTCCTGCCCGTCGCAGACCTGCTGCCCTATGTCGAGGCCGTGCTTAGCGTCTACAACACGCTGGGTCGGCGCGATAACAAGTATAAGGCGCGCATCAAGATCACCGTGCATGAAACCGGGGTCGAAGAAATCACCCGCATGGTCGAGGAACGGTTTGCAGAACTGCGCCCGCTGTTTGGCGGCGCGGATCAGGCCTTGCTGGAGGATATCCGCGCGGCCTTTGCCCCGCCCGCCTTCCGCAATGCACCCATTGACGCCTATGATGCCTTCTACAAGGCCGATCCTTCGTTCCGCGCTTGGGCCGATACCAACCTTGCCCAGCACCGCAACGATCAATACGCCATCGTTACCATCAGCATCAAAGCACATGGCGAAACGCCCGGCGATGCGACGTCCGAACAGATGCGCGTCATGGCCGATCTGGCCGAACGCTATGGCCATGGTGATCTGCGGATCAGCCATGAACAGAACGTGATCCTCCCGCATGTCCACAAATCTGACCTGCCGACCCTGCACGCCGCCCTTGTGCAGGTGGGCCTTGGCACGGCCAACGTGGGGCTGATCTCTGACATCATCGCCTGCCCCGGCATGGACTATTGCGCCCTTGCCACCGCCCGGTCGATTCCGATTGCGACGCAAATCGCCACCCGCTTTGACGAGTTGAAGCTAGAGCATGAGATTGGCCCGCTGAAGATCAAGATTTCGGGCTGCATCAATGCCTGCGGGCATCACCATGTGGGCCATATCGGCATTCTGGGGCTGGACCGTGCGGGGGTGGAAAACTACCAGATCACCCTTGGCGGCGATGGCACCGAAACCGCCGTGATCGGCGACAAGACCGGTCCCGGCTTTGCCTATGATGAGATTGTGCCCGCGATCGAACGGATCGTGCGCGCCTATCTGAACCTGCGGAGTGAGGCTGCGGAAACCTTCCTGCAGACCTTCCGCCGCCTTGGGATGGAGCCGTTCAAGGCAGCCCTTTATGATGGGGCGGGCGAACGTGATGCCGCGTGACCTGCATGGCGGACCGGTCGGCGAACGTGTGGCGGCGCTGAACGCGCGCTATCGCCACCATTCGGCAACGGCCGTTCTGGAACACAGCCTGAAGGATGACGATCTGGGCCGCGTGGCGCTGGTGTCATCCTTTGGCGCGGAATCGGTGGTGCTGTTGCACCTCGTATCGGTCATCGCGCCGGAAACCCCGGTTCTGTTTGTCGATACGCGGATGCTGTTTCAGGAAACGCTGGATTATCAGCGCGAACTGGCTGAAAAGCTGCATCTGTGCGATGTGCGGACGATCCGCGCCGCACAACCGCGCGTGGCGTTTGAAGACCCGGATAACACGTTGCACCAGTTCAACACCGATGCCTGCTGCGCGGTGCGCAAGGTGGAACCCTTGGAACGTGCGCTCTCTACCTTTGACGGCTGGATCACCGGGCGCAAACGCTATCAGGGCAGCACCCGCACCACGGTCGAGTTTTTCGAGGCCGAAGGCGACACCCGCATCAAGGTCAACCCGCTGGCCCATTGGGGCCGCGACGACCTTGAGGAATACATCGTCAACAACCGCCTGCCCCGCCACCCACTTGTAGCCAAAGGCTACCCCAGCATCGGCTGCGCACCCTGCACCAGCCCGGTGAAACCCGGCGAAGACCCGCGCGCGGGCCGCTGGCGTGGCAGCGACAAAACCGAATGCGGCATCCATTTCATCGATGGCAAGGCCGTCCGCATCACAAAGGATAACGCAGCATGAGCGTGCTTGTCACCGACACCGGCTTTGCGCCCGCCGCCCCTGTTCAGGCCGTCACGCTGGCCGATCTGGCCAACCATTCTGGCGCGCTCGATCTGTCGCACACCGATGATCCTTCGGTGCTGACCGGCCATCTGGGCAACCTCACGCTGATCCGCGTGGCCTTTCCCGCCTTCAACGACGGCCGCGCCTTCACCATCGCGCGCCGTCTGCGGATGATGGGCTACACCGGCGAGTTGCGCGCCCTTGGCCCGGTCATTTCCGACCAATATGCCATGGCCCGCCGCGTGGGCTTTGACTCGGTCGAAATCCCCGATGACCTCGCCGCCCGCCAGCCGCAAGACCAATGGGTCTTTCGTGCCGACTGGCAGGCCCATGACTATCAGTCGCGGCTCAAGGCCTGAAAACGGGGTTTTCCCCTGCACCCGCCTGAAGTATTCAAATTCCCGAATGACATGATACAAGCGAGCACCACGATGGATGCGCCACTGGCTTCAACGTCAAAGCCACACCTGCCCGATGCCCAAACCGTGACGCAGGTCACGCATTGGACCGACAACCTGTTTTCCTTCCGCGTCTCGCGGCCCAAATCCCTGCGCTTCCGCTCGGGAGAGTTTGTGATGATCGGCCTGATGGGCGACAACGGCAAACCCTTGCTGCGCGCTTATTCCATCGCCTCGCCGTCGTGGGATGAGGAGTTGGAGTTCTATTCGATCAAGGTTCCCGATGGCCCTTTGACCAGCAAACTGCAGCACATCCAACCCGGCGACGAGATCATCCTGCGCCCCAAACCCGTGGGCACGCTGGTGCATGACGCGCTGCTGCCGGGCAAACGTGTGTGGTTTCTGGCCACCGGCACCGGCCTTGCGCCCTTTGCCAGCCTGATGCGCGACCCCGAGACCTATGAGAAGAACGAACAGGTCATCATGATGCACACCTGCCGCACGGTGGCCGAACTGGAATACGGCCGCCAACTGGTGGAAAGCCTGAAGGATGACCCGCTGATCGGTGAAATGGTGGCCGGCAAACTGCTGTATTACCCCACCACCACGCGCGAAGATTTCCACCACATGGGCCGCGTCACCGACAACCTGTCGTCGGGCAAAGTCTTTGCCGACCTGAACCTTCCGCCCATCGACCCCGCCACCGACCGCGCCATGGTCTGCGGCAGCCTTGCCTTCAACATCGACGTCAAGGCCATCCTCGAAGGCTTCGGCCTGCGCGAAGGTGCCAATTCCGACCCCAAGGAATACGTCGTCGAAAAGGCCTTTGTCGGCGACGGCATCTGAAACCAACCGCCCCTGCGCCATGAAAAAAGGCCGCGCAAACCGCGCGGCCTTTTCCTGTTCTGGCAAAAGACCTTACAGGCCCAAGGCCGATTTGACCTGATCCAAAACGCCCTGCACCAAAGCGGGGTTCGATCCGGCCGCGTCCACGGCAGATTTCAGCGTGGCCTTGACCACGGCGTTCAGCGACGAATTCTCGATCAGCTGGTTCACAGCCGCCGGGTCAAACTTGCTCGGGTCCAGAACGGCCAAAGCCTCGGCAGCCTGATTGGCCGCAGCGGTGGTGGCGGCAGCGGCATCAGCAGCGGCCTGCGCGGCCGCAGCGGTGGCGGCAGCGGCGGCATCACCCGCAGCTTCGGCCGCGTCATTTGCGGTTTCGGTCACGGCATCCGTCGCAGCGGTGGCAGCAGCACCGGCCGCCTCGGTGGCGGTGGCAGCAGCGGCCGCAGCCTCTTCAGCGGCCTTCGCAGCGGCAGCCTCGGCCTCGGCGGCAACGGCGGCAGCGGCGGCTTCTGCGTCAGCGGCAGCCTTGGCCGCAGCTTCTTCGGCAACCTTGGCCTCGGCGGCGGCGGCTTCTTCGGCGGCTTTCTGCGCCGGAACATAGCTGAACTGATAATAGCCACCCGCAGCCAGCAGAATGACGACGGCGCCGATGATGACGTTCTTGTTCATCTCACATACTCCTTTTGCCGGGTAACTTGCCCGGTTGCCCGGCACATATGGCAGTCGCATGCCCGAATGAAAAGACCTGCCACCGCCGTTCGGGGCGGCGTTCCGGCCCGTTGGCCCAACATCGGCAGCAAAGCGCGTGCCCGACACCGCTTAAGCCATTGAACGCCGCGCACGGTCCGTCTATCTTGCGCACGCATATTGCAACCACAAAAGGACGACCACCATAGCCCGCAGACCCCACAACGCCCCGCCGCAACGCGAAACGGGCCCCCGTGTGAACGATCGCATCCGCAGCCCCGAGATCCGCTTGATCGGCGCAGATGGCGAAAACGTTGGCGTCGTTACCCCTGCCCGCGCCATGCAAATGGCCGAAGAAGCAGGCCTCGATCTGGTTGAAATCAGCCCGAACGCGGAACCGCCGGTTTGCAAGATCATGGATTTCGGCAAGTTCAAGTATGAGACCCAAAAGCGCGAGGCCGAAGCGCGCAAAAAGCAAAAGATCATCGAGATCAAGGAAATCAAGTTCCGCCCCGGAACCGATACCCATGACTATGATGTGAAAATGCGCTCTGTGCTGAAGTTTCTGGAAGAGGGCGACAAGGTCAAGGTCACCTTGCGCTTTCGGGGCCGCGAAATGGCCCACCAGGACCTTGGCCTTGAACTTCTGAACCGCGTCGCCGCCGATGTGGGCGACAATGGCAAAGTGGAATCGATGCCCCGCCTTGAAGGCCGCCAGATGGTCATGATGATCGGCCCCAAGTAACGCGGGCAGTTCAGACGGGGAAGTTTCGGGGGCCAATCGGCCCCCGCTTTCATTTCCGGCATCCGCCCATCATTCACGAATCATGTTGAATGATAGTGCAGGGCCTGTTATTCACAGACATGGTTGAACGAAATACACCCCCGGATGAAACGGACCGCCTGAGCGAAGTGCTCAGGGCCGCAGGCGAACCCACCCGCCGCGCGATCCTGACGCTTCTTGCCCAGAACGGCCCCACCCGTGTGACGGAAATTGCCGAACGCTTCGCGCAAAGCCTGAACGCCGTGTCACGCCACATCATGGTGCTGGAACGGGCCGGTCTGGTGCGCCGCCGCACGGTCTGGCGCACGCATCTGATCGAGATCGACCTTGCGCCACTGGCCGAGGTTGACCGCTGGTTCGGGGGCCTTCGGTCCATCTGGGCGCTTCGTCTTGATGCGCTTGCAACCGCCTTGGCACAGGAGAGCGACGATGACCCAGATCATGACGGCAGAACTGACGACAACCGTGGTGCGCACCTTTCCTGCCCCACCGACCCGCGTCTATGACGCTTGGCTTGATCCGGCCTTCCTGTCGCGGTTCATGGTGGCCTGTGATGGCGGCACCGTGCCCGAGGTTTCGGTTGATCCGCGCGTGGGGGGCCATTTCCTGATTGTGATGAACGATGGCACCAAGGATATTCCCCATCGCGGCACCTATCTGGACCTCACGCGCCCACACCGCATGGTGTTCACATGGACCTCGCCCCATTCGGTCGAGGGCAGCATCGTCACGCTGACCCTGACAGCCGAAGGCACCGGCACACGGCTGGAATTGCGGCAGGACAAATTCGCCTCCGAAGGCGCGCGCGACGGCCATACCCGTGGCTGGACGCGTATCCTGCAGGAACTGGCCACCGCCTTCTGACCTGCGGGCAAAGGCGCCCAATGGTGAACAATCCGTAAAGATGCGCCCGTAAGCCATTGATTTTGAGTGGACCAGACCTTGTCCCACGCTGGGACAAGGGGCCTATTTCGGCTCTCTCAGATGCGGGCGGATGGGGATTTCCTTCAGCAATCCCCCCACCCCCATCCCGGCGATGTCGGCGTCGGTGACCTCCATCCCGCAGGCCATCCGTTCCAGTACCCAGTCTGCCCCGTTCAGCGCGGGGCTGCGCGCACAGCCGGGCAGGCCAATGACCGGGCGATCCCCCAGCTTGCCATGGAACAGCAGGTTGCCCGGATCAACAGGCATCCCGAACCGCGCCACCTGCCCCCCCGCCCGCCGCAAGGCCTGCGGGGCCGTGTCGTACAGGTCCGACGTGGCCGACCCGGTCAGGATCAGCAGCATATCCTGTGGCGAGGCCCGCAGCGCCGCCGCAATGGCCTCTTCCTCGTGCGCGACGCTGATGCACCGCGCCAGCCGCATGCCCAGCATCCGCAACCGCCCCTCGATCGCGAGCCGACCCTTGTCGGCCAGCTTGTCCGGCAGGCCCGGCACCTCGGTCAGGATCAGCGCGGCGTCCTGCAAGGCCACCGGACGCACCCGCAGCGCCCCCCGCGCCACCGCACAGGCGCGGTCCAGTGCCGCCGCGCTGACCGCATAGCTGATGATCTTGACCGTCCCCACCAGCAACCCAGCGTGAACACGGGCATGCTGCGTCAGGGTCGCAAGGGTGATCGACGGGTCCAGCAGGTTCAGCGCGTTGACGGCGGCGGCATCGACCATCACGATGCCCGGCCCCACCGCGTTGACATTGACCCGCCCGGTAAAGGCCGCCGACAGCGACAGCCCAGCCGCCGCCGGATCAGGCACCAAGGCGTGGGCCAGACGGTCGGCGGCGGCATCCTCGGCCACATCGCCCGCCTCCGGCCGTGCCACGGTCACCTGTGCCACACCGGCCGCCGCAAGGGCCGCCACATCCTCGGCGGCCAGCACCATGCCCTTGCGGAACCGCCCGCCCTCATACAGCACCGAATGGGCAAGGATCGCCCCCTCTGCCTGCGCCAAAGGAACCTCGCCGAAGAACATCAGCCCTGCCTCAACCGCTGCGTGATCTGGCCCATGATCGACACGGCGATTTCGGCCGGGGTCTTCGCCCAGATGTTCAGGCCAACCGGCGCATGGATGCGGGCGATCTGATCCGCCGTAAAGCCTGCCGCAACCAGCCGCTCAACCCGTTTGGCATGGGTGCGCCCCGACCCCAGACACCCAAGGTAAAAGCAGGGTGAGGCCAGTGCCACCCGGATCGCGGGATCATCCAGCTTGGTGTCATGCGTCAGGGTTACAATCGCGGTGCGCGTGTCGGGCTTCAGCGCGGCCAATGCCTCATCCGGCCAATCCTCGACGATGGTCTCCCCCGGAAACCGCTCAGCCGAACCAAAGGCACCGCGCGGGTCGATCAGCACGGGGTCATAGCCACAGGCGCGCGCCATTGTCAGCAAAGGCTGCGCGATGTGCACCGCCCCCACCACGATCATCCGCAGGGGCGGATTGTGAATCGCGATAAATCGGCCATCCTCTTCCATACCTGACCGGTCGGCACGGAACCGGGCATCGGCAGCAGCGTCTTGTCCGGGGGCCAGCAACCGGCGCGTCCATGTGCCCGGATGAATGGCATAGGCCAGCGGCTGGCGGTCGGCGCGCGCCTGCACCAGTTGCATCAGCACCGCATCGGGTAACCTGTCCCCCCCCGCGCCCACGGGTTCAACCAGCACGCGGATGGTTCCCCCACAGGCAAGGCCGACAGCAAACGCGGTGTCGTCACTGACACCAAAGGTCAGCAGCCGGGGGATGCCGTCCTGCATGGCCTCCAGCGCCTCGGTCACCACGGCGCCTTCGACACAGCCGCCCGAAACGGACCCCATGATCTGCCCATGCCCCGAGATGGCCAGCATGCTGCCCGCCTGCCGTGGCGCAGATCCCCAGGTTTCCACCACGGTGGCAAGGGCCGCACCGCGGCCTTCTTGGTGCCAGCCCAAGGCGATTTCGGGAATACGGTCGTGCGTGTCGTGCTGCATGTCATGCCCCTTTGCGGCCCGAGTATGGGTCAGTGCCGCCAGTTTCGCCATTGGCAAAAAGTGCCCCCGCAAATGCCAATCGCCGCGGGCTGATGAACCCGCGGCGATAGCGCCTTGCCACGACAGGGAAGGATAATGACCAAGGCCGTTGACCGGAACCCGCCGTGCGACAGGGGAAAAGCGGTGTCCGATGCCCCAAGAAACACCGAACACCGCCCCTGCGCCTTGACGCAGATCAAATCAGCGCATGTCGGCAGACCGCATCAGCGGGGTCACCACACGCACGGCCACGCGGCGGTTCAACACCTCGTCCGACAGCGTTTCGACGCGCAGGTCAGACTCGCCATAGCCCTGCACCACCATGTTTTCTGGCGGAATGTCGAAATACTCGGACAGGGCAAGGGCCACCGATTCTGCGCGACGGTCTGACAACGTCAGGTTCGACGAGGCAGACCCGACCGCATCGGTGTGGCCTTCGATCAGGAACACCTCACCGGCGTTTTCATCAAGGATATCCCCCATGAGGCGGCCAAGGTCAGCCAGTTTGCGCGCCTCGGTCGCGCGAATGACGGCAGACCCCGATTCGAAGGTGATGTTGTCGACATCAATGGTGGCGGCAAGCGCCCGCACCTGCCTGATCTCACGGATCTGGCGCAGGCTGAAGGTGCGGCCCAGTTCCTCCACCTCGGCGCGGGCAAGGGCAGCTTTCAGTGCCGCGTCCCTGTCCGAGGTCGAGATCGTGACCCGATCAGCGCGCGGGCGCGGAAGGGTTGTGACGTCGATCGCCTCTTCGCGGGCCAGATCATCAATCAGGATGATCTCGTTGCCACGGCTGTCATAGGTGGCGCGGCGCAGCACGCGGCCCGACGCATCGCGAATTGTGACCACTTGCGTGCCATCCTCGCGGTCCACCGTCGAAAGGGTTGACCCGTCGGCATAGGTTTCGGTCCGCACGGTGGCACCGGGGCGGCGCAGCAAGGTATCGTCATCCTTGTAGACGATGTAGCGTCCATCCGGCTCTTTCACCACCACGCGGTCACCACTGTTGGACACAACCTCACGCCCGTCTTTCAGAATGGCCCCGACAACCAGCGCCCCAAGGGCCAGAAGCCCAACCTTTTCCAGATCCGACAGGCCGGATTTCTTGTTTTCACCCACTGCCGTGGGGGCAGCGGTAAATTCCTCGTCCGATGAGCGCGTGTCGGTCTCCGTGACCGTCACAGTGGTCACGTCAGGCTTGGGCAGGTCGGGCACCGTCAATTCGCTGTCAGATTCGACGGATTTCGCTGGGTCTGCGGTGCTGTCGGCGGCGGCGGCGGCCGCAGCGGCGGCAAGGTTCGTCTCGGTGATGGAGCCCGGATCGGACAGAATCTCGGTCAGGGACTGGGTTTCTTCGGCACTGACAACAGGCACCTCGACGGGCACCTGTTCGGGAGCCGGCACATCAGTGGAGGCTGTCGTCGTATCCGGGTCCGTGGTTTCAACGGCCTTGGCGGCCTCTTCGGCGGCAGTCTTCGCAGCCTCTTCTTCGGCCAGTTTTGCGGCCTCATCCGCAGCAGTCTTCGCGGCCTCGTCTTCGGCTAGCTTTGCGGCCTCATCCGCTGCGGTTTTCGCGGCCTCGTCTTCGGCTAGCTTTGCGGCCTCATCCACTGCGGTTTTCGCGGCTTCTTCCTCGGCCAGCTTTGCGGCCTCATCCGCAGCAGTTTTCGCGGCCTCGTCTTCGGCTAGCTTTGCGGCCTCGTCGGCAGCAGTTTTCGCGGCTTCTTCCTCGGCCAGCTTTGCGGCCTCATCCGCTGCGGTTTTCGCGGCCTCGTCGGCGGCGGCAGCAGCCTTTGCGGCCTCGTCTGCAGCCAGTTTAGCCGCTTCGTCAGCGGCAGCCTTTGCGGCCTCATCCGCTGCGGCGGCCTCTTGTGCTGCAGCCTCGGCAGCCTTTTGCGCCTCGGCGGCGGCAGCAGCCTCGGCATCAGCGGCGGCCTTTGCCTCTGCCTCTGCCTGAGCGGCAATGGCATCCTCGGCAGCTTTCTGCGCCTCTGCTTCGGCAGCGACGGCGGCTTCAGCTTCGGCGGCAGCAGCGGCTTCAGCTTCGGCGGCGGCGGCGGCTTCAGCTTCGGCGGCGGCGGCGGCTTCAGCTTCGGCGGCGGCGGCGGCTTCAGCTTCGGCGGCGGCGGCGGCTTCCGCTTCGGCGGCAGCAGCGGCTTCCTTCATGGCAGCCATGATTGCGTCGATATCGCAGGGCACCTCGGCGGTTGGGGTGCACAGGACTGTGCCGTCATCGGCGAGGATGGAGCCATCCTCGGCCAGGGTCTGGGCCATCAGCGGCCAAGGCTGAACCGGGGCCAATGCCAGCGACAAGGCGGCGGTTGTGGAGAGCAGTCTTTTCATGTCTTTCCTTTCCCGGAAGATGGCAGCGGCCCGAAACGGCCCGCCATCAAGATTCGGTATGGCCAGAACCTAAGCCCAGCCCCCGCGATATGCGATAGCACGGCGTTGTTATGCCCATTCCGGTCGGCTGACTTCGGCCAGATCTTCAAAGGCAACGCTTCAAGGCCGGGTCAGGTTCCCGACAACATCTTCACCAGCCGCGCCTTTTCGCCGCCATCGCCCGCATCGGAAATGGCGTGGCCCAAAGCCTCGAGCGTGGCGATCGAATGGCCCGCGCGAAAGGCATCGACATGCGGCAGCATCGCGCGGATGCCCATGGCGCGCGGCGCAAAGCCTTCCCACCGCAACAGGGGGTTCAGCCAGATCAGGCGGCGGCACGACAGGTGCAGCCGTTCGGTCGCGCGGGCCAGAACGCCGGCATCATCCCGGTCCAACCCGTCGGTGATCAATAGGACCACCGCGCCCTGCCCCAGCACGCGGCGCGACCAGTCTCGGTTGAATTCGTGCAGGCAGGCACCGATGCGGGTGCCGCCCGACCAATCCTGCGCCTCGGCCCCTGCGGCCCTGAGGCTGGCATCGACATCGCGGTTGCCCAGGTGACGGGTGATGTTGGTCAGCCGCGTGCCAAAGGTAAAGGCATGCACCCGCGCCCAGCCCTGTCCCTTGCGGTTGGCAACGGCATGCACGAAATGCAGAACCAGCCGCGAATACTGGCTCATCGAGCCAGAGATATCGCACAGCACCACCAGATTGGGCCAGCGTTCCCGGGGCGCTTTGAAGGACAGTTTGGTGACTTCGCCGCCCTGACGCAGACTGGCGCGCAAGGTGCGGCGCAGGTCAATGCGCCCGGTCATCGCGGCACTGCTGCGCCGGGTGATCAAGGGCCGCACCGGCAGAGACAGGCGGGCCAGCATGCGCTTGGCCTCGGCTATCTCGGCCACCGACATCAGTTCGAAATCCAGCGTTTTGAGCCGTTCTTCGTGGCTCATGGTGGCGGATGCGTCGATCTCGACCTGCGCATCCTCGTCCGGTGTGTCCTGCCGTTCGGGAAGGTCGCGATCCACGCCGTCCAGCAAGGCCTCGGCCGCGCGCTTTTCTGCGGCCTCGGCCATGCGGTCCTCTTGCACGCCTTGAATGGCGGGCAACAAGAGGCTCATCATATGATCGAGGTATTTCGGGTCACGCCAGAACAGGCGAAACACCTGCTCGAACACCGCCCGCTGTTCGGGGCGGCTGACGAAACAGGCGTGCAGTGTCCAATAGAAATCAACCCGTTCGGAAAAGCCGGCAGCCTCGACCGCGCGGATGGCGTCGATCACCCTGCCCGGGCCGATGGGCAGACCCGCCTTGCGCAAGGCCCGGCCGAAGTGCGTGATATTATGGGCAAGTTTGCCGTCTTCGGGAATGTCGAGCGGGGCGTAGGTGGCCATCGTTGCCTGCGGGGGGTTTCACACCCCCCGCACCCCCCGTGGGATATTTGAGGACAGAAAATGGAAGGCGATGCCCTTCATGCCGGCACCAGTTCCTTCTTGACCTGATCAAGCAGGCGCTTGGCTTCGGAGCCCTGAATTTTCTGGATGTCATCCTGATACTTCAGGATCGCCCCCAAGGTGTCAGAGATCACTTCCGGCGACAGGGCGATGACATCAAGCGCCAAGAGGCACTTGGCCCAGTCGATGGTCTCGGCGACGCCCGGTTTCTTGAACAGATCTTCGCGCCGCAAGCGTTGGACGAAAGACACAATTTCGCGGCTAAGCGTCTGGGTCGCTTCGGGCGCGCGGCTGTTCAGGATGGCGAGCTCCCGGTCAAAGCTGGGATAATCGACCCAGTGATAGAGGCAACGGCGCTTGAGGGCGTCATGCACCTCACGCGTGCGGTTGGATGTCACGATCACGATGGGCGGTTCTGGCGCGCAGATTGTGCCGAGTTCGGGAATGGTCACCTGAAAATCGGACAAGGCTTCCAGCAGGAAGGCTTCGAACGGCTCATCCGTGCGGTCCAGCTCGTCAATCAGCAGCACCGGCGCGCCCCCCGGTTGCGGGCGCATGGCAGCGAGAAGCGGGCGTTCGATCAGGAAGCGTTCCGAAAACAGTTCGGGGGCGGAACCATCGGTGGCCTCGGCGGCGCGAATGGCCACCATCTGCGCCGCGAAGTTCCATTCTGCCACGGCAGAGGCGGAATCCAGCCCCTCGTAGCATTGCAGGCGGATCAGGCGCCGCCCAAGGGCCTGAGCGATGGTCTTGGCGATTTCGGTCTTGCCGACGCCAGCCTCACCTTCCAGAAACAGCGGGCGGCCAAGACGCAGCGACAGGAACACAACCGTCGCCAAGGCGCGGCTGGCGACATAGCCTTGGCCTGCCAGCATCACCTCTGTGGCGTCAATCGTTGCCGGAATTGTGGTCAACGCGGTTCTCCCCCCCGAATGCCTGCGCCATGCTTACGGTGCCACCAGCGGGGGTCAAGCGGCATGGGAGGCAGGTGCGACCAATGGACAATGACCCCGTTGGCCTGCGGCCTCCGCTAAAGCGACAGCATGCCTTGCCGGATATATCGGTTGTCGCCACGTGTCAGCACCCAGCGTCCCAGTTTGCGGGCAAGACCGGGGCGGCCGCGATCCAGCGCGCGCTTGAACAACTCACGCTGATAACGGGCGAATGTCTTGCGGGCGCGCAGGGTGCGATAAAACTCGGCCTCGGTCAGCGTGCCGTTCAGCGCAGCAAGGGTGATGGGGGCGAGAATGCCCATCTGCTGCAAGGACGACCCCAGACGGTGGCCCAAGAGCGGCGCACGCAATTTGGTGACATTGGCCCCGGCAAAGCGCTTGGCATGGCCGCTGTCCAAAGGCTCGTAGGGGTCATAGAGCAGGAACACCCGGCCTGCGGCGGCGCTGGTATGGGCCGCGTCGCCGTAATGGCCGGAAAAATCGCGGCCCCAAGCCGTGTGATAGCGGGTTTCCCATGGGACAAGGGTCTTGTCCAAGGTGGACTGCGGCGAAATGGCCACCACATCCGCGCCCGGGCAAGCCGCCACAAAGGCCGCCGCCGCATAGCCGCCCATCGAGGCGCCGTAAAACACAACACGCCGGAACTGCGCGAAAAAGCCAGCGTCGCGCAACTGGTCAAACTGCTTCCAGACCCACGGGTCGCGATACCATGTCCAGCCGTTTGCCATGACGCCCAGCATGGACCAGCCCTGCTTT
Source organism: Rhodobacter sp. (assembly GCA_027484145.1). Lineage (GTDB taxonomy): Bacteria > Pseudomonadota > Alphaproteobacteria > Rhodobacterales > Rhodobacteraceae > Pseudotabrizicola. The sequence continues at coordinate 205,632 of JAIXUH010000002.1, read as the reverse complement.
TCGATGAAGGAAAAGCCCCATGGGCGGCGATCCTCACGCTTGGTCATGGCGATATCAAGGTTGTCAAAGGTCACGACCAGCGTGTCAGAGCGTTTGACGAACAGAAAGGAATGCTCGGCGCTTTCGCGAAAAAACCCATCCGCCCCGGCAAGGCCCGCCGCGATGGCCGACCACGACCCTTCATCAGGGGCGGCGGCGTTCTGCGGCCCGGCCCGGAACAGGGCGCGCGTGACGGGTTTGCCAGCCACCTCGGTGGTGGAAAGGGTCTCGCAGGCGCCAAAGCCGTTGAGCAATGGATAGGCGCCAGACCCCTTCCGGATATCGGTCACCATGCGCGTGGCCGCATGAAGTGATTTCTGAAGAACGGGCTCCAGATGCTTGATCTTGCTGCCATCTCCGAACATCGACAGGTTGGCGATCAGATCAAAGTGCGCCAGATCGGCCACCTGATGGACCCGGCGGATGCGGGCGACAGAAATCCCGGCCGAAATGAGCGCAGCGCTGTAAGGCGCCACCCAATCCGACGCCTCGGCACACCAATTGCCACGTGGATCGATGTCGATCAGCGCAATTTCGCAATCCCACCGCTGCGCCACCGCAAGGGCAAGGTCCAAGGCATTTCCACCCACATCGGCAAAGCTTTCGACCTCGGTCAGGTCAAGCCTGTCCAGTAGGTTTTGCGGCACGGGGGCATCGCCTTGCATCACGCGGCTTCGCTTTCCTCGATCATGTCGGCATCCGGCACCGCAGGGCGTTTCAGCGGGGCCAGCGACGGATCGATCTGGTGCTTTTTCAAAAGCCGTCCGATCACTGAGCGTGGGCGCGGCACGCCGGTTTCTTCGCGTGCCAGAATCCGCGCCCGCATCCGCCGCCCGTAGAAGTGGATCGAGAAGGTCTCTTCCGTCACGAATTGCGCCATGTCGACGGCGGGGCGCAGCATCAGGTTGCGATCCTTGTAGTGGAACGGATAAAGCGCCACCTGCGGCAGGGCAAACCGCACCTCACCGGTTTTCTTGAGGTAATGCGTGATCGCGGCAGGCCCCCAGACACCCCATGGCATTTCCGAGACGTGAACCGGGGTGCCGGCCTCGCGCGCGGCGCGCATTTCGGCCTGTTTGGCCTCGGGGAACCATTCGGGAATGGCAAACTCATCCGTGGTAAATGCCAGCAGCGCCCGCAAGGTCTCGCTGTCGGGCGGCAGGCCAAGCACGCCACCGTTCAGGCCCGTGTCAGATTCCCACGCGTAGAAATGACCGTTCGGCGTGGTGAAGGGCTTTACGCAATAGGCATCCGTATCAGCCCAGATCATGTCACCGTGTTTGGCCAGCATGTGATAGCGGAACACATCGGAATGTAGCGCAGGGCTGCCAGTGCGTTCGTGGCGCAGAAATCCGGTCTGCGGCAGGATGGTGCTGGCATCGGCCAGTTCCACCCCAGCGGGCGCATTGGTCACCCCTTCATAGGTGTAAAGCACGATGTGCTGACCAGCATCGACAAAGGATTTCAGGCACAACTGCTCCAGATAGCTGAGGCTGCCCCCGATCCACAGCGCACCAACACTATAATCTTTGCCCATCTTGCCCACCCGGCCTTTGTTCTGCGTTATTGATGCCTGTAGCGAACCAATCTGGCCGAAGTTGGGCATTTTGCCAACCTTTCGGCAAAATCGGTCTTGAGGTGGCTTTGCCGTGAAATGGCCATCATGCTATGCCAATCGCAGGCAAGGGCAGACCAGACCGCCCCGGAAAGACCGCGTGGGCCAAGGGATAATGGCAGGCAGATCAGACACTTCGGCAACGGTAGTCCTTCACCGCCGTATGGGCGGACGGCGCATTGATGCCCATGGCCTTGCAGCGCTGCTGGATTGCGTAGCCACGCCAGACGGCCGCATCCGCAGTTTTTTCAGTCAGGGCACGCCGACGTCGAGTTTTCTGCCCGATGGGGCAGCAGGTTGCGCGCGACCCGAAGAATTGCGCGATGTTTCAGGGTCTTGCATGGTGACAACCACCGATGTGGGGTCGTTGGCCCTTGCCGATGGCACCCGCTTTGCCGTGAACGCGGTGGCCGCCGAAACGGACCTGTTTGCCGGCAAGAACACGATCCTTGCCTTTCGGCTGGAGGAAACCGCGACGCAGGTGGCCGAAGGGCTGGCCTATCATGTGCTGCACCACGGCTTGCAGGCGGCCCTGATCGTCAACCGGTTGCCGGAGGGGGCTGAGGCCTTTTGCACGGCCTTGGGGCGCGCGTTGGAGCCACTGGCGCTGACCGTGGTTGTGCTGGATTGCCCTGTCGCGATGGGAAAGCCGGGATTGGGGCCGGAAAACCACCCCTATCTGGCCCCGGACGCCCCCGGCAAAGACCGGATGGAGGCGCCTGACCCCGACGCTTGGCGCGCGCCGATGGGCGAGCAGTTGATCTTTGAAGTGGTGAAGTGGCGCTTCCTGTCGCAGGCCCGCGCCGTCCTGACGCTGGATGTGACCGATATTCTGGCCCCCGACGCGCCCCCGGCCTTTGATCTGTGCGTGGCTGCCGAGCATGGCGTGATCCTGCTGGCCGGGCGGCGGATTTACCCGTGGCGGGTGCGCCCGAAGGGTAAGGCGGGGGGCGAGGCGCGCTTTGGCGACCACATTTGCCGCCAGTTCGATGCGCGCCGTGGCATCGCCCGCTGGGGCGTGGCGCCTGAAAAGGCGGGGCTGGCCAATACGTGGCGCATGGTGCGCGTGGCCTATGCCAAGCCGGGGGATGAGGGCGTGGTGCCCTTTCTGCGCGCGATGGCGATCCGGGTGGCGGGGCGGCAATCGGGGGAACTTGCACCCAAAACATCGCTGATCGAAGACCCCGTGCTGCTGGATATGTCAGCCCGCTTGTTCGGCCATGTGGCGGTGCGCGCGCCGGTGTCGCTGCCAAAAGCCGCGCCGCAAGCCGCAACCTTGGGCGGGCGCACGGCGATTGTCACCACAATGAAAAACGAAGGGCCGTTCATATTGGAATGGTTGGCCTATCATCGGGCCATCGGGGTCGACGATTTCCTGATCTACACCAACGACTGCACAGATGGCACCGATACGATGCTGATGATGTTGCAGGACAAAGGTCTGGTGCAACACCGCCCCAACCCATGGCAGCCGGGGGGCGAGTTGAAGCCCCAGCACGCCGCCTTGCAGGCCGCTGAATCCGAACCCGTGATGCAGAATTGCGGCTGGGGCATCTGCATGGACGTGGATGAATTCATCAACATCAAGATCGGGGATGGTACCCTTGCGGCGCTTTACGCCGCCATGGGTGATGCCAACATGATCAGCCTGACATGGCGGCTTTTTGGCAATGATGATGTCGCGCCCTATCACGACCGTTTTCTGCTGGACCAGTTCACCGCCTGCGCGCCCGAGATCATCCGCAAGCCGCATCAGGCTTGGGGCTTCAAGACGCTGTTCCGCAACATCGACATCTACAAGAAACTGGGCGTACACCGGCCCAAGGGCCTGAAGCCCGACCTGTGGGATCAGGTGAAATGGCTGAACGGATCGGGCAAGCCGATGCCGAAAGAGATGTTCCGTAACGGTTGGCGCAGCACGCTGGAAACCTATGGCTATGACTGGGTTCAGTTGAACCACTATGCGGTGCGGTCAGCGGAAAGCTTTCTGGTCAAGCGCGACCGTGGCCGCGTGAACCATGTCGACCGCGATCAGGGGCTGAACTATTGGTTCCGCATGAACCACAACGTGGATCGTGACCCGTCGATCCAGCGGATGATCCCGGCGCTGCAGGCCGAATATGACCGCTTGATGGCCGACCCGGAGATTCGCGCGGCGCATGAACATTCGGTTGCCTGCCACCGCGCCAAGATTGCGGAATTGATGCAGACCGAGAATTACCGCAACTTTTATGCCGAGTTGACCGGCGACCGGATGCAGCGCCTGTGCCGGTTGCAGCACCACTTCGGCTCGGCCGTGTTCAGTGCGGGGCCGGGCGTCATTCCCGATGACCTGCACCAGAAGGACCTGCCGCGCGACTTTTTCTTCACGGTCGAACACACGGGCGAGGCCGAGCATTGAGCGGCCCGCGCATCCTTGCCATCACCTGCGTGAAGAACGAGGGCGCGTTCCTGCTGGAATGGCTGGCGCATCACCGGGCGGTCGGCTTCACCGATTTTCTGGTGTTCAGCAATGATTGCGAGGATGGCACCGATGCCATGCTGGACCATCTGGCCGCGCGGGGGGGGCTGACCCATGTGCGCAACCCCGGCCCGTGGGAGGAAGGCCCGCAATGGGCCGCGCTGAAGGCTGCCGAAAAGCACCCGGCCTTTCGGGCCGCCGATTGGGTGATGGTGCTGGATGTGGATGAGTTTGTGAACATCCATACGGGCGACCGCACCCTTGCCGCGCTGATGGCGGCGGCGCCGGGGGTGGATGCCTTTGCGATGACGTGGCGGATGTTCGGCAATGCCGGGGTGGTGGCGTTTGACGACCGCCCTGTCACGCAGACCTTTACCCGTGCTGCCCCGCGCGTTTTGCATTGGCCGTGGCGTGCGTTGATGGTCAAGACGCTGTTCCGTAACGATGGCCGCTTTCGCAAGCTGGGGGTGCATCGCCCGCGCGGCGCGGCAGAGCGCCCGGTGGTCTGGAACGACCCCGGTCTGGCCGAGCGGCTGTTTTCCGAACCGGGGCGCGATCATTATGGGCTGGTGCAACTGAACCATTATGCCTTGGGCGCGATGGAAAGTTATATCGTCAAATGCGACCGGGGCCGTGCCAACCGGGCGGCGGCCAGCTTTGACATGTCGTATTGGTGTGACCGCAACTTTTGTGATGAAACCGACGACAGCATCTTGGCGCTGAACCTTGGCACATCCCTTGCCGAGTTGCGGGCCGATGCGGCGCTGATGGCCCTGCACCGCGCTGCGGTGGATTGGAGACATACGCGTTTTCAATCGCTTATGGCAGAGGAGCCGTGGCGCGCGCTGTTTGGCCGCCTGCTGATGACCCCCCCTGCGCGCAGCCTTACCGCCGATCAGGCGGCGCTTATCCGCCGATATCGCCGCGGTTAGGCAAGAAACAGTCTGTCCCGTCCCAGCCGCTTGCTCCAAAGGCGCGCCCGCGCGACAATGCGGTCAGATGTCGCTTCCTTGAGGCGCCTTTTCGCGACTCGACAGGAGATTGCAATGACGGACCCGATGGAACCCCAGACCACCCCGACTTCGCCACAGATGGACGCAATCCCTGCCGATGCCTCTGCTGCGACGGACCGCGCTTCATGGTTGGGTCTGATGGACCAGATCGGCGAGGAAGCAGGGCATTTCGAACCGCTTGGCGCGCACCATTGGGCGTTCTTTTCCGATCAGGAGCCAACGCTGATCGTGACCTTTGAACGGCTGGAGGATATCCGCGCACGGCCCGACCAGATGCCGCTGGGTTTGCAGATTGCGCAGGCAAAAGGCTGGTCGCACTTGTGCCTGATCGCCGAGGGCGAAACATGGTATCGCGATGCGCGGGTCTATGGCTATTTTGACCGGCTGGTGGACGACGCGTTCTTTGAGGATTTCGATCAGGTCGTGTTTCTGGGGGCCGGGGCGCAAGGCTATGCCGCAGCCGCATTTTCCGTGGCCGCACCCGGCGCGACGGTGATCGCCATCAGCCCCCGCGCCACCATGTCCCCCGCCGTCGCGGGCTGGGACCGACGCGCCAAAAAGGCCCGGCGGCTGGATTTCACCACCCGCTATGGCTATGCCCCCGACATGATCGAAGGGGCGGGCAAGGTGTTCATCATCCACGATCCCGAAGTGGCGGATGATGCGATGCATGCCGCGCTGTTCCGTGGCCGACACGTCACGCATCTGCGTACCCCGCGCCTTGATGGCCGGGTGGATTGGGCCCTGTCGCATATGGGGTTGATCCAGCCGATGGTCGAGGCTGCTGTGTCCGGCACGCTGTCAGCCAATGCCTTTGCGGGTCTGTGGCGCGCAAGACGCAACTTTGGCCCCTATCTGCGGCAATTGCTGTCGCGCGCCGAAACCGCCGGGCGGCGCCGGCACGAGTTGATGATCTGCCGTTCGGTTTCCAAACGGCTGCAGGCCCCGCGCTTTCGCAAACGCCTTGCCGACCTTCTGGCTGCCGAAGCGGTGGAAGAGGCCAACCGCGCCGCTGATGCCGATACTATGGCTGGCTAAGGCCGGTTGATCATTCGCCGGTCATATTCCAAAGCTCTTCGGCCCGCGCGGCGGACATGCGTGCAGAACAGCCGTAAATCACCATAGGCTGCATGCTGCCGCCATAATTGACGTAGCCCTCGGCCGCGCAGCTTTCATCCCGGACCGTGACCCAGGCCCGTTGCGCCGCGCGCAGGGCCGCTTTGGCGCCCTGCTCTTCCGCAGGAAGGCTCGCGTCAATCTCTGCCATGAAGGCCATCGCCGCCGCATAGGCCTCATTCAGGTCGGCATCGGCCATCAACCATTCCTGTTTGGCGCACCAGTTCAGATCGTTCTGCGTTTGCGCGGCTTCGCAATCAACCTCTTGCGCCATGGCGGGTGTGGAAACAGCAAGACTAGGGGCCAGCAGCAGGGCCAGCAGGCAAAACGCGGTCTTCACGGCAGTCTCCGATGGTCAGGGTCTGTTTGGTGGCGGCGGTCTGTGCCGCACAGCCGACCATGACCCATCGCCACGGGCTTGAAAAGCCTGTCAGGCCGGAGCGTGGCAGGGCCGAAACCTCTAGAAATCGGCACAGCTTTGCGCTACGCGCCAGCCCATGATGCAAGAACTGATCCTTCGCCGCCCCGATGACTGGCACCTGCACCTGCGCGACGGCGCGATGCTGCAAGGGGTGCTGCCTGAAACAGCTCGGCATTTTGCCCGCGCCATCGTGATGCCGAACCTTGTCCCGCCGGTGGTGACGGCTGCGCAGGCCGCGGCCTACCGCGCGCGCATCCTGGTGGCCCTGCCCGAAGGTGCCGTGTTCGAGCCGTTGATGACCCTGTATCTGACCGAGGCGACCGACCCTGCCGATGTGGCCGCAGCCCATGCCAGCGGTTTGGTCAAGGCGGTCAAGCTTTATCCCGCCGGGGCGACCACCAATTCGCATGGCGGGGTCAGAGACATCGAGAAGATTCGCCATGTGCTTGAGAAAATGGCCGAAATCGGCCTGCCGCTTTGCGTGCATGGCGAGGTGACGACGCCCGAAGTCGACATCTTTGACCGCGAGGCTGTGTTCATTGACACCGTGCTGGACCCTTTGCGCCGGGCAACGCCAGGCCTGCGCGTGGTGATGGAACATATCACGACCGAGGAGGGCGTGGCCTATGCCCGCGCCGGGGGCCCGGACCTTGGCGCCACGATCACGACGCATCATCTGATCATCAACCGCAACCACATTCTGGTTGGTGGCATCAAACCGCATTATTACTGCCTACCGGTCGCCAAGCGCGAAAAGCACCGCCTTGCCTTGCGCGCCGCGGCGACCAGTGGCGATGCAGCGTTCTTCCTTGGCACCGACTCGGCCCCGCATGTGGATGCGCTGAAAGAACATGCCTGCGGCTGCGCCGGTTGCTTTACCGCGACGAACACGATGCCCCTTCTGGCGCATGTGTTCGAAGAGGAAGGCGCCCTTGCCCGGCTTGAGGCTTTTGCAAGCCTGAACGGCCCGGCGTTTTACCGCCTGCCGGTCAACACCGCGCCAATGCGGCTGGTCAAGCACGAGATGGCGCAGACCTTTCCCGACAAGATCCTGACCGAGGCCGGACCCGTCACCGTGTTCGACCCCGGCTTTCCCGTGCATTGGCAGGTCGAGGCCTGACCCGCGCGCCCCTTTTCCGCACTGCAAAGGACCCAGCATGATCCCGACCTCCTTTCCGCCGCGCGACGAGATCGCCCGTATGACCGCCCGTGCCCTGCTGGAAATCAAGGCCGTTCACTTCAATGCTGAAACACCGTTCACATTGGCCAGCGGCCTGCCGTCGCCCACCTATATCGACTGCCGCAAGCTGATTTCCTATCCGCGCATCCGGTCGATGCTGATGGATTTCATGGCCGTCACCGTGATGCGCGACGCGGGGTTCGAGGCGTTTGACAATATCGCCGGGGGCGAGACGGCCGGCATTCCCTTTGCCGCGCTTGTGGCAGAACGTCTTGCGCTTCCAATGACTTATGTGCGCAAAAAGCCCAAAGGCTATGGCCGCAACGCCCGTATCGAAGGTGCGATGAGCGAAGGTCAAAGGGTGCTTTTGGTCGAGGATCTGACCACCGATGGCGGATCAAAACTGTCGTTCGTCGACGCCATTCGCGATACCGGCGCCACCTGTGCACACACGGCGGTGATCTTCTACTACGGCATCTTCGCCGGAACCGAAGAGCGGCTGGCCGAACATGGCATCACATTGCACCACCTGTGCACGTGGTGGGATGTGCTGGCCGAGGCCCGCGCACAAGCGGCCTTTGATGCGGCAACGCTGACCGAGGTCGAGGCGTTTCTGAATGCGCCCCGCGCCTGGCAGGATGCGCGAAAACCTGCCTGACGTTGCGTAAACCCGGCCCTGCGATCCGGCGCAGGCTGGGGACAACCGCAAAACCGAATCGCCCAAATAGCGACGCTTCTTGAGCCGACCACAGGATGTGGTATGGTTTTAGCGTAGCTTAGGCCGGAACCGGCCCAACCATGGTCGTTATCCACAGAATTGTTCCACGATTGCGCGGCTGGGCGTTCCGGGGCATTCATGCGGCGGGACAGTGATGAAGGTGGGAAGAATGAGTGAGATTGCCGCGCTTCGGCCGGGTATGCCTGTACGTCCGGAGACATCCGAACAGACCGAGGTTTTGCCCCATAACATCGAAGCCGAGCAGCAGCTTCTGGGCACGATTCTGACCAACAATGATGTCTATGACCGCATCGCCAGTGTGGTGAAGTCTGAGCATTTCTTTGATCCCGTGCACCAGCGGATCTTTGAAAAGGCGGCGGCGCGCATCCAGAAGAACGCGCTTGCCAGCCCGGTCACGCTCAAGCCGTTCTTTGACGATGACGAAGGCCTGCGCGAACTGGGCGGCCCGGCCTATCTGGTCCGTCTGGCCGGGGCGGCGATCTCGGCCTATGCCACCCGCGACTATGCGCAGATGATCTATGACCTCGCCGTGCGGCGCGAGTTGATCGCGTTGGGGCGCGACATCTCGGCCAAGGCGGCCAAGGTCGAAATCTCGTCCGAGCCGCGCGACCAGATCACCGAGGCTGAACAACGGCTTTACAAGCTGGGCGAACAAGGTGTGGCCGAGCGCGGTTTTCAAAGCTTTCTCAAGGCGGTAACCGACGCGGTTAATGTGGCCAACGCCGCCTATCAGCGTGGTGGCGGCCTTGCGGGCATTTCGACCGGGCTGGTCGATCTGGACAAGAAATTGGGCGGTCTGCATGAAAGCGACCTGCTGATTCTGGCGGGCCGCCCGTCGATGGGCAAGACGTCACTGGCCACCAACATCGCCTTCAACATTGCCAAGGCCTACAAGCGCGGCCGCAAGCCCGATGGCAGCGAAGGCGCAGTCGAAGGCGGCGTCGTGGGGTTTTTCAGCCTTGAAATGAGCGCCGAGCAATTGGCGGCGCGTATTCTCTCCGAAGCGTCAGAGGTGCCGTCGGAACAGATCCGTCGCGGCGACATGACCGAGGTTGAGTTCCGCCGCTTTGTCGAAGCGGCCAAGCAACTGGAATCCTGCCCGCTCTATATCGACGATACGCCCGCCCTGCCCATCAGTCAGGTTGCGGCCCGCGCGCGGCGTCTGAAGCGCACGCATGGGCTTGATGTGCTGATGATCGACTATCTGCAACTTCTGAAAGGCTCGGCCAGAAGCTCGGAAGGCAACCGTGTGCAGGAAGTGTCGGAAATCACTCAAGGGCTGAAAGCCATTGCCAAGGAGCTGAACATCCCCGTCATTGCCCTGTCGCAGCTGAGCCGTCAGGTGGAAAGCCGCGACGACAAGCGCCCGCAACTGTCGGACCTGCGGGAATCGGGGTCGATCGAACAGGATGCCGACGTGGTCATGTTCGTCTACCGCGACGAATACTACAAAGAACGCGAAAAGCCTTCGGACCATGATCTGGAAAAGATGGCGCAATGGCAGCAGGTGATGGAACAGGTCCACGGCAAGGCCGAGGTCATCATCGGCAAGCAGCGGCACGGGCCGATTGGTTCGGTAGAGTTGTCGTTCGAGGGCCGCTTCACGCGGTTTGGAAATCTAGCAAAACCATGGCAAGGTGACGAAGGGGGCTATTGACCCGTTCTTTCGGAATGAAAACTCGCCGGAATTCTTAAAGAAGCGAAGAGGAATATCGCCTATCCTTTCTTGGCTGACCAAAGGGGTGGTTCTGTGAAGGGTATCGTTTTTGTCGAATTGCTGGGCATGGCCGAAGACATGCTGGGCGAGACTGTGGTTGATCAGGTGATAGAAGGCTGCGATCTGCCGTCGGGCGGGGCCTATACGGCGGTCGGAGACTACCCTTGCGCCGAGTTGCTGGAACTGGTGCGCGGTTTTTCCGAACACACATCGGTGCCTGAACCTGAATTGCAGCGCCTGTTCGGCCGCTGGATGATGGACAGCTTTTCGCGCAACTACCCGCGCTTCTTTGCGCAGCGGACCGGGTCGTTCGACATGCTGCAGGCGATTGAGGATGAAATCCACGTCGAGGTTCGCAAGATCTATCCCAATGCCGAACTGCCACGGTTCGATTTGAATCTGGTCGATGCCAAAACGCTGGAAATGACCTATCATTCCACGCGCCCGCTGGCGCATTTCTGTCATGGCCTTGTCGAAGCCTGTGTCGAACGCTTTGGCGAAACGGCGAATGTCTCGCTGGACGACAAATCCCAGACCACCGGCGGCCATGCGGTCATCGTGGTTGCAAGACACTGACCATGTTCAGGCCACTGCCACAGACTGACGAAGCTGAAACCGTGTCGCGCGCTCGGTATGAGCGGGAGCGTCGGGCCCGTCAGGAAGCCGAGCATCTGCTAGAGGAAAAAAGCCGCGCGCTTTACCTCGCCAATCAGGCGCTGAACGCGCAGAAACTGGCGCTGGAGGCGGACATCCGGTCGCGCACCGCCGAGTTGGAGCGTGCGCGGCGCGATGCAGAAACCGCCAGCCGCACAAAAAGCGCCTTTCTGGCCTCGATGAGCCATGAGTTGCGGACCCCGCTGAACGGCATCATCGGTGTGGCCGACGCGCTGAAATCGCTGTCGCAGGACCCGGCCATGCACCGGATGGCAGGGATCATCCTGACGTCGGGCGAAGCATTGCTGGAACTGCTGAACGACATCCTTGATCTGTCCAAGATCGAGGCTGAAAAGATGGACCTTGTCTCGACCCCCTTTGCCCTTGCCCCCTTGCTGGACCGGGTGGCCGGACTGCACCGCATCAAGGCGGGTGAAAAAGGCGTATCGGTGCGCCTGCAGATCGCCCAAGGTCTGCCCGAGCGGGTTTTGGGCGATGAGCACCGCATTGCGCAGGTGCTGCACAATCTGCTCAGCAACGCCGTCAAGTTCACCGAACAGGGGGATGTGACCCTGTTGGCGGGCGTGAATCTGGTTGGCCATATCGTCCTGACCGTGCGCGATACCGGCATCGGGATGACGGCGGATCAGGTGTCGCGGGTGTTCAACCGGTTTGAACAGGCCGATCAATCCACTGCCCGGCGCTTTGGCGGCACCGGCCTTGGCATGGCCATCGTCAAGCAACTGGTCGCGCTGATGCGCGGTGAGGTCAGCGTGGAATCGACGCTTGGCAAGGGCACGCAGATTCGCATCGTACTGCCTTTGCCCGTGGCGCGCCCGCTTGCGGCCCCGGTTGGCCCTGCGGTCGCTGTGGAAACGGCCGACCTGCGCGGCATCCGCTGTCTTGCGGCCGATGACAACGGAATCAACCGCGAAATCCTTGATGCGCTGATGGCACCGCTTGGCCTTGACCTGACCTTTGCCGAAGATGGTCAGCAGGCGATTGACCTGTTTGCCGCCGATCCCGGCGGGTATGATGTCTTGCTGCTGGATATCTCGATGCCGCGCGTTGACGGCCTGGGCGCGCTGAACGAAATCCGCAGGATCGGGGCAACCGCACAAGTGCCGCTTGTTCCGGCCATTGCGCTGACGGCAAACGCGATGGAGGACCAGCAGCGCGAATTCCGCGCCGCCGGGTTTACCGATTGCGTCACCAAACCGTTCAAGCGACAGGCTCTGGCCGATCTGATCTTGCGCCATGTGGCGTTGCGCGGGCATGGGTCGGCGCAATATCCGCACTCTGAGGCCAACGGCGCGAATTGCACTTGACCCTGCCGGTCCGCCTGTCAAAAACGCGCCCATGGCAACAGCGACCCTTTCCATCGACCTTGACGCAATCGCCGCAAACTGGCGTGCGCTTGACCGTGCCTCTGCGTCGGGGGTGCAGACCGCTGCCGTGGTCAAGGCAGATGCTTATGGCCTTGGCGTAACGCGTGTGGCCCGCGCCTTGGCACAGGCGGGCGCGCGGCGGTTCTTTGTGGCCGTATCGGAAGAAGGCGCCGCCCTGCGGCAGGCGCTGGGGCCGGGGCCACAGATCAACATCCTGTCGGGCCACATGCCCGGCGATACCGAAATGATCCATGACCTTGACCTGACGCCGATGCTGAACAGCATTGATCAGGTCACGCGCCATCTGGAAAGCCTGCCGGGCCTGCCCTTTGGCATTCAGCTTGACACCGGCATGAACCGGCTTGGCATGGAAGAGGCCGAGTGGGAGGCCGTGGCCCCCTTTGTGCTCGAGGCGGGGCCGGAAATGATCATGTCGCACCTTGCCTGTGCGGATGACCCCGACCACGGCCTGAACGAGCTGCAACTGGCCACGTTCCACGCGATGACCGATGGCACAGGCGTGCCGCGGTCGCTGGCGGCCACGGGCGGGATCCTGTTGGGGCCGCGCTATCACTTTGACCTGACGCGTCCAGGCATTGGCCTGTTTGGCGGGCAGCCGTTTGAAAACGCGCTGCGGGTGGTGACGCTGTCGCTGCCGGTGATCCAGACCCGGCCCGTCGCCGTGGGCGAGGCGGTGGGCTATTCCTGCACATGGACGGCCGAGGCCCCTTCGGTCATCGCCACCGTGTCGGGCGGCTATGCCGATGGTCTGTTGCGCGGCCTGTCCAACACGGCGGTGCTGTGGGATGGCGACACGCCCTGCCCGCTGGTCGGCCGCGTGTCGATGGACCTGATCACGGTGGATGTCAGCCATCTGAAAACGATCCCGCGCAGCCTTGATATCTTGGGTCCGAATCAGACGGTTGATGATCTGGCCGATATTGCCGGAACCATCGGCTATGAGATCCTGACCTCGCTGGGCGCACGCTATACACGCCGCTATGCGGAGGGTGGGGCGTGAGCCCAAGCCTGCTGCTGCGGTCCATCGGGCGACCCGTGCTTGACATGGTCGCTGCCATCGGTCGCGTGGCGCTGTTTGCGGTACAGATCATCAGCCATCTGGTTCGACCGCCGTTCTATGGCCGCGAATTCCTGAACCAGTTGTTGCAGGTGGGTTGGTTTTCCCTGCCCGTTGTCGGCCTGACCGCCCTGTTTACCGGCGGCGCACTTGCCTTGCAGATCTATTCCGGTGGAGCGCGGTTCAACGCCGAGTCGGTGGTGCCATCCATCGTCGCCATCGGCATGGCGCGCGAGTTGGGGCCGGTTCTGGGCGGGTTGATGGTGGCCGCACGGGTGGCGTCCTCGATTGCGGCCGAACTGGGCACCATGAAGGTGACCGAACAGATTGACGCACTGACCACCCTGTCGACCAACCCGATCAAGTATCTGGCCGTGCCGCGCGTGCTGGCTGCCACCTTGGCGGTGCCGGTTCTGGTGGCGGTGGGGGATTCCATCGGCATCATGGGCGGCTGGCTGGTGGGCATCACGCGGCTGGATTTCAACTCGGCCACATACCTCAAGAACACGCTGGATTTTCTGGAGGCATGGGATGTCGGCTCGGGCCTGATCAAGGGCGCAGCCTTCGGGTTTATCGTAGCCCTGATGGGCTGCTATCACGGCATGAATTCGGGCCGTGGGGCACAGGGCGTGGGCCGCGCCACCAAATCTGCCGTGGTGGCTGCAAGCGTGATGATCCTTGCCGCCAATTACCTGCTGACAGAGGTGTTCTTTACCTCATGATCCAGATGCAGGGCGTCACAAAATCCTTTGGAACCAACCGCGTGCTGCGCGGCGTTGATCTGACCATCGCGTCGGGGTCTTCCATGGTGATCATCGGCGGGTCGGGCACGGGCAAATCGGTCTTGCTCAAATGCGTGCTGGGTCTGGTGCAGCATGACGCCGGAACCATCACGCTGGACGGGCAAGACGTGACAAAGGCCGAGCGTGACGCCTTTCTGGCGCGGTTCGGCATGCTGTTTCAGGGCGGGGCCTTGTTTGATTCGCTGAAGGTCTGGGAAAACGTGGCCTTTCGTCTGATGCGGGGGGCGGCCAAGCGGCCCAAGGCCGAAGCGCGTGAGATTGCGATTGAGAAACTGCGCCGCGTGGGCCTTAAGCCCGATGTGGCCGACCAGTTTCCCGCCGAACTGTCGGGCGGTATGCAAAAGCGTGTAGGTCTGGCGCGCGCCATCGCCGCCGAACCGGAGATCATCTTTTTTGATGAGCCGACAACCGGGCTGGACCCGATCATGGCCGGTGTGATCAACGAACTGATCCGCGAAATCGTGGTCGAGATGGGGGCCACCGCCATGACCATCACCCATGACATGAGTTCGGTCCGCGCCATCGCCGATCAGGTGGCGATGCTGCACGAAGGCACCATCAAATGGTCAGGGCCCGTTGCGGAAATGGACGCAACGCCAGACCCTTATGTGCAACAGTTCATCCATGGCCGCGCCACAGGCCCGATTTCCGCGGTGCGGTGATGCTGGGGCTGTTCGGGGCCGATTTGACGATCCTGTTCGAACATCCCTCACTCTGGCGCAGTTTAATCGAGGCGCTTGTCGCGGCCCTGCCCTTTGCCGTCGGCATCAGCGGTTTCATTTCATGGCGCTGCGGTGACAAGTGGGGCCTGTCCCTGATCGCTTGGGTGACGCTTTACCTGATCTGGGTGCTGCAACCCATCGCCTTGCCGTTGCAGGCCGATGTCGTGGTGCGCGTGCTGTCGGTGCTGGGGTGGTTCTGGCTGATCGGGGCATGGGCCCGGCGGGCGATGTGGCACGAGCCGCGCCTGTTGGTGGTCAACGGCGGAATTGTCGGCTTGATGATCGCGCTGTTTCTGGTGATGGCGATTGCGTTGCTGCGCGATGCGCTTGGCCTAGATTCAAGTCAGGGTTGACTTTGTTCCCAAACCAGAAACAGTTCCCGCTATTCCACTGAATTTGTTAATATTTCCTCCAGACCTATACGAAAGGATTTGCCAAGCGCGCGGCACTTGGCAAGAAAGGATTTTGTAAGGTTTGGGGTGGTTTGGATGTCATTTGATCGTGGGGGACTGTTGCCCCTGATTCTGGCCGTCGGGCAGGCTTTGGCGCAGTTTGTGCTTCTGGCACTTGCCGCTGTTCTGGTCGCGGCAACGGTGATGGCCGCGCTTGGCTGGCTGCCCTGGCCCGAGCTTGCGCTGTCTTTCGGGGGGCCGCCCTTGCCCGCCGCTGGCATGTGGGCGCAGATTGCCATGACGGTGCTGGCCGTGCTGCTGACCCTCTATCTGCCCGCCAACCGCCGGATGACACGGCTGGAGCGCAGCCACCGCAGTTTTGCCATGGGGATCGAGGATGTGGCGCGCGCCTATCGTCAGGCCCATGCGTCAGACCGCGCCGGAGTCTTTGCCCTTTCGGCCGAATTCGACTCGGTCCGCGCGCGGATGGAACATCTGCGCGACCACCCCGATCTGGCGCATCTGGAGCCGGAGTTGCTACAACTCGCCGCGCAGATGAGCCATGAGACGCGCGAACTGGCCCGCGCCTATTCCGACGACAAGGTGGCCCGCGCGCGGGTGTTCCTGCGCCAGCGACAAGAGGAAGTGCAATCGCTGACCGACCGCTTGGCCGTTGCGCGGCGCACCTGTGACGAATTGCGCCGCTGGATGCAGGACATTGACCGCGAAGAGCGCGTGGCCCAGACCCAATTGCGCCGCCTTGAGGCTGACCTGAAGGAAATCCTGCCCATGCTTGGCTATGATGTGGATCTGGACGATGCGCGCGATGCCAATGTCGTCAGCCTGCCAAAGCCGCACAAATAGGCTTGACCGCACAGCCTGCCCCGGCGACCAAGGGGCATGAAATGGCTGAACCTGTGCCTTTTGGTCTTGTTTCCCGTGTCGTGGTTCGCACCGCTGATGCGGGCCGGGCTATTGCCGATCTTTGGTCTGGACGAGATTTCGGTCCTGACCGGGTTGCAGGCCCTGTGGCAAAGCGATGTGGCTTTGGCTTTGGTGGTGACGGTGATGGCGATCTTTGCGCCTTGGGCCAAGACGACCGGGCTGGCACTCTTGGATTTCGGGCTGTTGTCGCCGCGAGCGCTGCCCGCCCTGCATGTGATGGGCAAGCTGGCGATGGCTGATATCTTCCTGATCGCGCTTTACATCGTGATCGTCAAAGGCGTGGGGCTGGCAACGGTCGAGGTGGCTTGGGGCCTTTATCTGTTCACGGGCTGCATTCTGCTTAGCCTGTTCCTGTCACACCGGGCCGAGGCGCGACAGGCTTGAAGCCTGTGCCCGATCCGCGATAGGCAGGCAGCATGAGCAAAGCCGCAACATTTTCCTGCACCGCCTGCGGGGCCGCACACAAGAAATGGGTCGGGCGCTGCGAAGCCTGCGGCACATGGAATTCAATTGTCGAAGAGGCCCCCTTGTCGGCTGGACCAAAGTCGCTTGGCGCCAAAGGCCGGACGATCCAACTGACCGACCTTGCCACCGAGGAAGACCCGCCACCGCGCGCAAGCTCTGGCATCGAGGAGTTGGACCGCGTTCTGGGCGGCGGTCTGGTGCCAGCATCGGCCATTCTGGTGGGTGGCGATCCGGGCATCGGCAAATCGACGCTGCTGTTGCAGGCCGCCGCAAGTTTCGCCCGCACCGGATTGAAATGCCTGTATATCTCGGGCGAAGAAGCTGCCGCTCAAGTGCGGATGCGCGCGCAGCGCCTTGGCCTGCAGGATGCCCCCGTCGGTCTTGGCGCGGAAACCAGTCTGCGCGACATCCTGACCACGCTGGATGCGGAACGCCCTGCCCTTGCCATCATCGATTCGATCCAGACCATGTGGCTGGATACGGTCGAGGCGGCCCCCGGATCGGTCAGTCAGGTACGGGCCACGGCGCATGAACTGGTGACATTCGCCAAAAGGCGCGGGGTGGCGGTGATCCTTGTCGGGCATGTCACCAAGGAAGGGCAAATCGCGGGCCCGCGTGTGGTGGAACACATGGTCGACACCGTGCTTTATTTCGAAGGCGAGCGTGGTCACCAGTTCCGCATTCTGCGCGCGGTTAAGAATCGCTTTGGCCCGGCGGATGAGATCGGCGTGTTCGAGATGACGGGTCAGGGATTGGCGCAGGTGACCAACCCTTCGGCACTGTTCCTGTCTGACCGCGACCGCCCTGCCCCCGGGTCGGCTGTCTTTGCCGGGATCGAAGGCACCCGCCCGGTGCTGACTGAGATTCAGGCGCTGGTCGCCCCCTCGACCCTTGGCACGCCGCGACGCACCGTGGTCGGCCTTGATTCGGGGCGCTTGTCCACGATTCTGGCCGTGCTGGAGGCGCGCTGCGGCATTCCGTTTGCCGGATTGGATGTGTTTCTGAACGTGGCCGGGGGCTTGCGCGTCAACGAACCAGCCGCCGATCTTGCGGTGGCCGCCGCTTTGCTAAGTGCGCGCGAGGATGTGGCAATTCCGCCAGACATGGTGCTTTTCGGGGAAATCTCGCTGTCTGGTGCGCTGCGCCCTGTCAGTCAGACCGAAAACAGGTTGAAAGAGGCCGCGAAACTTGGTTTTCAACAGGCCACCGTGCCAAGTCGGTCCAAATGCGGATCGGCCGAGGGCATGCGGCTGCGCGAAATGCCGGACTTGACGGCATTCGTGGGCGAGATGTTCGGTGCGGGCTGACGCCCCTGGGAGTACGGAATGGAAGGCTTTACCATCGTTGACGCCGCTGCGGCCGGTATCATTGTCTTGTCTGCGATCCTTGCCTATTCGCGCGGCCTTGTGCGGGAATCGATGGCGATTGCAGGTTGGGTCGGTGCA
The DNA here is from genome assembly GCA_027484145.1 of Rhodobacter sp. Lineage (GTDB taxonomy): Bacteria > Pseudomonadota > Alphaproteobacteria > Rhodobacterales > Rhodobacteraceae > Pseudotabrizicola. The sequence goes on along the minus strand of JAIXUH010000002.1, from coordinate 187,439 downwards.
GCCATTCTTGCGTTCCTCTTCGCCCCCACGGCGCAACCGCTGATCAAGGAATTGCCCGTGGTCGGCGAATTTCTGGGCGACAGTTGCGAATTGTCGATCATCGGCGCCTTTGCGGCGGTCTTTGCCATCGGCCTTGTGATTGCGGCCCTGTTCACGCCGCTGTTTTCGTCGGTCGTGCAGCGCTCGGCCCTTGGCGGGATCGATCAGGCGCTTGGCTTCCTGTTCGGCGTGGTGCGCGGCGTGCTTCTGGTGGCGGTGGCCTTCATTGTCTATGACCGCGCCGTTGCAGCCAACACGATCCCGATGGTTGACGAGTCGCGCTCGGCCAAGGTGTTCGCCAGCTTTCAGGCCAACATCGACAAGAACATTCCGCAGGATGCGCCGGGCTGGATCGTGGACCGTTACAACGACCTGACCGCCGCCTGCGCGGCCCCTGCCGCACCTGCCGCTGCGGAACCGGCCCCCACAGGCAACTGATCTGCCGCATTGCAGCAAATTCGAACGCGCGCGGTGCGTTTCCGCGCGTGACACGGGCGTGACAGTGCCCTAAATGGGCGCATCAGCTGCCCTGATGGAGAGCCGACATGCGCCCCTTCCTGTCCCACCCTTTCGATGATGACAAACTGAAAGAGGAGTGCGGGATTTTCGGCGTGATCGGCGTTGCCGATGCGTCCAACTTCGTGGCGCTTGGCCTGCACGCCCTGCAACATCGCGGGCAAGAGGCAGGCGGAATCGTCAGCTATCACCCCGACCAGGGTTTCAACTCGGCCCGGCGCTTTGGCTATGTGCGCGACAACTTCACCAAGGCCGACGTGATGGATACCCTGCCCGGCCAGCTTGCCATTGGCCACGTGCGCTATTCCACCGCCGGGTCCAAGGGCGCCACCGCGATCCGCGACGTGCAGCCGTTCTTTGGCGAGTTTTCGATGGGTGGCTGTGCCATTGCCCATAATGGCAACCTGACCAATGCCGCCGCGCTCCGCCGCGAGTTGATTGAACGCGGCTCGATCTTTCAGTCCTCCTCCGACAGCGAATGCATCATTCACCTGATGGCGCGCTCAATCCAGAAGAACCTGTCCGAGCGGATCAAGGATGCCCTGCGCGCCGTCGAAGGGGCGTTTTCCGTGGTCGCCATGACCCGCACCAAACTGATTGGCGTGCGCGATCCCTTGGGCGTGCGCCCGCTGGTTCTGGGCCGGATTTCTGACCACGGCTGGGCGCTCAGTTCCGAAACCTGCGCGCTCGATATCATTGGCGCCGATTTCGTCCGCGAGATCGAGCCCGGCGAAATGGTGGTGATCGAGGGCAACAAGATCGTCTCCTCGCGCCCCTTTCACCCGGCACCCTCGCGGTTCTGCATTTTCGAGCAGGTCTATTTCAGCCGCCCCGACAGCATCATCGGCGGCCGCTCTGTCTATGAAACCCGCCGCCAGATCGGGGTGGAGCTGGCGATCGAGGCCCCGGTCGAGGCCGATCTGGTCTGCCCCGTACCTGACAGTGGCACCCCGGCCGCCATCGGCTATAGCCAGCAATCCGGCATTCCTTATGCGATGGGGATCATCCGCAACCAGTACATGGGGCGCACCTTTATCGAGCCGACCGAGTCAATCCGCAACATGGGCGTGCGGCTGAAGCTGAACGTCAACCGCGCGCTGATCAAGGGCAAGAGGGTGATTCTGGTCGACGACTCGGTCGTGCGCGGCACCACCAGCCGCAAGATCAAGGACATGATCCTTGAGGCGGGGGCGGCCGAGGTGCACTTCCGCATCGCCTCCCCCCCAACGGCATGGCCCTGCTTTTATGGGGTGGATACGCCCGAACGCTCCAAACTCCTTGCCGCCACCATGTCCGAGGATGAGATGCGCGACTGGATCGGCGTCGACAGCCTGAAATTCATCTCGCTCGACGGCCTTTACCGCGCTGCGGGAGAGGCCGCTGGCCGCGACATGGCTGCACCAAAGTTCTGCGATGCCTGCTTCTCGGGCGATTACCCGGTGGCCCCGTCCGACAAGATTTCCGAAGGGTTCGAAATGAAGGCGGCGGAATAGGATGTCAGACGACCGTCTGCGCCAGCTTCTGGCCAACGGTTTCACCTGCGCATCTTGTGGCGAACGGCACGAAGGTGTGTTCGACATCGCTTTTGATTATCCCGATCCATGGACGGGGCCGATCGAAAAGGAACCAAACTGGTCAGTCCGGCTAGCGCTCGAAGAGGGGCGCGTCATCCTTAGCGAGGATTTCTGCCTTATGGGCGAACACCACTTTGTCCGCTGCATCCTGCCACTGAAGCTGATCGGTGCAGACGAAACTTTCGCCTTCGGAGCTTGGGGCACGCTGTCGCAGCAACGGTTCCTGGAATTTGTCGAGGTTTTCGACACGCTGCATGGCAGCAGCTTCGGCACGGCGTTCAGCTGGCTGTCAAACCGCTTGCCGCAGGCGCCGAACGCCCCGGTGCGCGCGCAGCTTCATGGCCAGGATGGGCGACAGCGCCCGGTCCTGAAGATTGCTGAAAAAGACCACCCATTTTACCAGTTTCAGAATGACGGGCTGACATTTGATGATCTCTTGGCGATCTATGCGCAGTATGGTCATCGATTGCAGATGGACTGAAACAGGAGGGTGGGCCATGTCCAGTGACGTCGACATCTATCTCGCCGCCCTGCCTCCCGATCAGCATGCTGCGCTGACCAGCCTGCGCGCTTGCCTCCAAACCCTCCTCCCCGACCACCTCGAATGCCTGTCCTACGCCATGCCCGGCTTTCGCCAGCCGGGGGCCAAGGGCAAGATGGTCGTGGGCTATGCGGCCTTCGCAAAACACCTTGGCCTCTACCCGCATTCCGGCAACATCATTCCGGCCCTCGCGGATCAGTGCAGCGGCTACAAGACCTCGAAAAGCGGCATCCTCTTCACGCCCGACCACCCCCTTCCGCCGCAGTTGATCACACTGATCGTGCAGAAACGGCAGGAAGAAATCGCCCGGATCGGCCGCTGACCTTCTCTCCCCCTTGACCTTTCCTGCATTCTCCCCTCCTTCCCCTTCTGCAAATATCCTCGGGGGGTGCGGGGGGCAGACAGCCCCCCGCGCGTCGCCGGTCCAGCGCGGAGCCTTGACAGATGACCCAGAAAATCGCCCTTGTCACCGGCGCCTCGCGCGGGCTTGGGGCTGCCATGGCCGAACAACTGGCGCTGCGCGGCTGGCATGTTGTGGCGGTTGCGCGCACCGTGGGTGGGCTGGAAGATCTGGATGACCGTGTCAAGGCCGCAAAACTGCCCGGCACCGGGGGCCTGACGCTGGCGCCCATGGACATCACCAACGAAGACGCGATGCGTCATCTGTGCCGGTCGATCCATGACCGCTGGGGCGGCCTGCAGGCTTGGGGTCATACGGCGGTGCATACCACGGCGCTGTCGCCTGCCGGGTCGGTTGATATGAAGGATCTGGACAAATCTATCGCCTGCAACCTGCGCGCCGCGTCTTTCCTGATTACCATGGTCGAACCCCTGCTGCGGGCGGGCGAAGGAACGGCGATGTTCTTCGATGACCCGCTGATCGGCGGCACCTTTTCGGCGGCCTATGGGGCGTCAAAGGCGGGCCAGATCAGCCTTGCCCGCGCTTGGGCAGCCGAAGCCGCCAAGGTCGGGCCACTCGTGCGGGTGGAAACCCCTGCCCCCATGGCCACTGCCGTGCGGGCGCGGTTCTATCCGGGCGAAGACCGCAGCAAACTGACCCCAGTGCGGGATGAGGCGGCGCGTCTGGTCGCCCTGATCTGACGCTGCCTAAGCCAAGGCCTCGGCCATTGCCTCCCACAGCGCCTCGGCCGGTTCAACCCCGACCGACAGGCGGATAAATCCGGCCGGAACCGCATCGCCCCAGCGGGCGCGACGTTCCGCCGTGGAATGCGTGCCGCCAAAACTGGTGGACCGCACCAGATAGGCGCAGCGTTCCAGAAACCGCTCGGCCACCGTGGCATCGGACAGCGTCAGGCCAATCAGAAAACCGAAATCCGCCATCTGGCGGCGCGACAGGTCATAAGACGGATCGTCCGGCAGACCCGGAAAGCGCAGGGCCTGCACCATGGGATGTTCAGCCAATCGCGGCGCAATCAGCCGCGCCGTGGCGCACATCCGCTCCAGCCGCACCTCCAGCGTCTCCAGCCCGCGATGCACCAGCCACGCCTCCATCGCGCCAGGCACCGCGCCTGACAACCGGCGCCAGTCGCGCACGCGCGCCATCAGCGCCGCATCGCGCCCCGCCACATGGCCGAACAGCGCATCCGAATGGCCCCCGGGCGCCTTGGTATCGGCGGCCACCACCAGATCGGCCCCCAGATCAAGGGGGCGCTGCAACAGCGGAGTCATCGTCGTGTTGTCGGCAATCACGCGCGCGCCCGCCGCATGCGCGCGGGCCGCCACATCGGCAATATCCACCACGTCCAGCCCCGGATTGGACGGTGTTTCCAGATAGACGACCGCAACCCCGTTGAAATCGGCCGTGGCATAAGACCGCGTCGGCAGTTCAACCACCCTGACGCCCAAAGGAGCCAGAAACCCCGACGCCAGCACGCGGGTCACATAATAGCCATCGGCGGGCAGGACCACCGTATCGCCGGCTTTGAGCGTGGCGAACAGTGCCGCCGATATAGCGGCCATGCCCGACGGAAACGACACCACCTCGGCCTCTTCCAGCAGCGCCAACTGCGCCTCGACCGCGTCCCATGTGGGGGTGCCGTTGCGGCCATAGATATAGGGCGCGCCCTGAACATCGGGCAGATGAAAGGTAGTGGCCGACGTCAGCGGCAGGGCAACAGGATCACCCTTTTCCAGCCCGCCCGAACGATGGTGCAGCATCTGCGCCACCAGCCCCTGCATGTCCTTGTCCATCGCACTTCCCCTTTTCCGGCCACGGGCCATAAGTGGCAGGCAGCGCTTTGCAAAGGCAAGGCCTGCCGGGCCCGGAAAACAAAAAAGGGCCCCCAAACCGGGGGCCCTTTTGCAACGAAGCCTTGGGGCGCTTATTCGGCGACGGTCACTTTGGCCATGACATCAGGGCCGTCCACTTCGCCATTGCTGCCGGCACCCTTTTTGATGGCGTCCACAACATCCATGCCCGAGACCACGCGGCCCACTACGGTGTATTGGCCGTCAAGGTGCGGTGCGGGGGCAAACATGATGAAGAACTGGCTATTGGCACTGTCCGGGTCGGCGGCACGGGCCATGCCGACCACGCCACGGTCAAAGCTGACGCTGGAAAACTCGGCCGGAAGGTTCGGCATGGCCGATCCGCCCATGCCCGCCTGCGCGGTATCGCCACCCTGCTTGCCGAACTGCACATCGCCGGTCTGCGCCATGAACCCGTCAATCACACGGTGAAAGACAACGTTGTCATACTCGCCCGCCTTGGCCAGTGCGACGATCTGGGCCACATGGTTGGGGGCAACATCCGACAGCATGTCGATGACGATCTGGCCGCTGGTCGACCCGCCGACATCGATCACAAGGTTCGGGCCGGGGCCGTCTTCCTGTGCCATGACGGGCGTGGCGGTCTGGCTGATGGCATAGCCGCCCAGTATTGCCAGCCCAAGGGCGAAGAACCCACTGACGAGGAAACGCTCAGACGACATCGGCAGCCACCCGCACAGTGATCATCCGGTCGGGCGAGGCTGGCGGCTCGCCACGGGTGATCTTGTCCACATGTTCCATCCCCGAAACGACGCGGCCATACACCGTGTACTGGCGGTTCAGAAAGTGGTTGTCCTTGAAGTTGATGAAGAACTGGCTGTTGGCCGAGTTCGGATTCGATGAGCGGGCCGCACCAATGGTGCCCCGGTCATGCGGAATGCCCGAGAATTCAGCCGGAAGATCAGGGTGATCCGATCCGCCTGTGCCCGCGCGGCGCAGGTTGAAGTCTTTTTCCATGTTGCCATTCGCCACATCGCCGGTCTGCGCCATGAAGCCGTCGATCACACGGTGAAAGCACACGTTGTCATACGCCTTGGCGCGGGCAAGCGCCTTCATGCGCTCAGCATGTTTCGGGGCGATTTCGGGCAAAAGCTCAATCACGACTTCACCATCTTTCAGGGTGACGATGATTGTGTTCTCGGGGTCTTTGATCTCGGCCATCAGGTCGGGCTCCTTGGTTTGTCGCGGCGCAACCTAATGTCGCCGCAGCCCGAGGGAAAGGACAAAGCGCGGGATCGGTTGACGCAAGGCCGTTTGTCGCGGACAAGGTGAGCGGAATTCTTTGCGATGGGAGGCCGTGATGGCTTGGAAGACGCTTGATGACATGGATCTGTCAGGCAAGGTGGTGCTGACGCGTGTCGACATCAACGTGCCGATGGATGCCGGACGCGTGACGGACACCACCCGCATCGACAAGATCAAGCCCACGGTCGAGGCGATCATCGCCAAGGGCGGCAAGGTTGTGCTTCTGGCGCATTTCGACCGGCCCAAGGGCAAGGTCGTGCCAGAAATGAGCCTCTCGCATGTTGTGGGGGCCGTAGAGGCCAGCCTTGGCCGCAAAGTGGTGTTCGGCACCGATTGCATCGGCGCTCCGGCCGAAGCCGCGATTGCGGCCGCCGGACCGGGTGATGTGGTGCTTTTGGAAAACACCCGCTTTCATCCGGGCGAAGAAAAGAACGCGCCGGAACTGGCGGCAGAGATGGCAAAGCTGGGTCAGGTCTTTGTGAATGACGCCTTTTCCGCCGCACACCGCGCCCATGCCTCCACCGAAGGTTTGGCCAAGCTGTTGCCCGCTGCTGCGGGCCGCCTGATGGAGGCCGAATTGAAGGCGCTGGACGCCGCCCTTGGCACGCCGCTGCGCCCGGTTGTGGCGGTGGTGGGCGGGGCCAAGGTGTCGACCAAGCTCGATCTTCTGGGCAATCTGGTCACCAAGGTGGATCATCTGGTCATTGGCGGCGGCATGGCCAACACCTTCCTTGTGGCCCAAGGCATCGAAGTGGGCAAATCGCTGGCCGAGCGCGACATGGCCGATACGGCGCGCGAGATTCTGGTCAAGGCCAAGGCGGCAGGCTGCACCATTCACCTGCCCATCGACGTGGTTGTGGCGCGTGAGTTCAAGGCCGGCGCCGCCTATGACGTGGTGGCGGCAGATGCCTGCCCTGCCGATGCAATGATCCTTGATGCGGGGCCAATGACAGTGGCCGCCATCGTCAAGGTGTTTGAGGCGTGCAAAACCCTGATCTGGAATGGCCCCTTGGGCGCGTTCGAGATTGCACCCTTTGATGCGGCCACCAATGCCGCTGCAAAATCAGCCGCCGCACTGACCAAGACAGGCAGCCTGATCTCTGTCGCGGGTGGGGGCGACACCGTCTCGGCGCTGAATCAAGCGGGGGCGGCCGAAGATTTCACCTTCATCTCGACGGCGGGCGGGGCCTTCCTTGAATGGATGGAGGGCAAGGAACTGCCCGGCGTGGCGGCGCTGATGGGATGAGCGATACGTCACTGGCGCAAGACTACCGCAAGGCAGACTGGGCGCTGGTGACGGGCGCATCGGACGGAATCGGGCGCGCCCTTGCGACCGAGGCCGCCAAGGCCGGGTTCAACGTGATCCTGACCGGGCGCAGATCTGACCGGCTGGAGGCCCATGCCGAAAGCCTGCGGCGCGCCTATTTCGTGGCGACCATTTGCCTGACCGCCGATCTGTCAGACCCTGACGCCGCCGAACAGGTCTGGGCCGAAGCCGTCACAGGGCGGCGCGTTGCGGTGCTGGTCAACAATGCAGGCCTCGGCCACAACGGCGCCTTTGCCGCCCCCGATGGCTGGCCGCGCGAAACAGAGACGATCATGGTCAACATCGTGGCCGCGACGATCCTGATGAAAAAGGCCGCCGGATACATGGCCGAACATGGCGGCGGGCGCATTCTGAACGTGGCCTCGACCGCTGGCTTTCTGCCGGGGCCGCACATGGCCGTTTACCACGCGAGCAAGGCCTATCTTCTGTCGCTGGGCGAGGCGGTTGCCGTGGAATCCGCCCCGGCGGCGGTTCTGGTCACTAGCCTGTGCCCCGGCGCCACCGAGACCGGGTTCTTTGCCGCCGACGGGGCCGAACGCAGCACCCTTGTCACGCGATGGTTGCCCATGCCCACGCCAGACACAGTCGCCGCCGCTGGCTGGGCCGGGATGATGAAGGGCCGGCGCATTGTTGTGCCGGGCGTGATGAACAAGGTTCTCGCCTTTTTGCCGCGCGTGCTGCCCCGGCGGGTGGTGGCGCAGGCGGTCGGCGTGTTTCTCAGGCGGCGCTGGTGACACTTTCCCGCAGTCCGTTGGTGTTAGCGCCACCACGATTGCGGGACAGCGGATCAGCGACTATCGGTGAGGCGTATCATGGGCATGGCCCGCAGATTTGACGACCAGATTGGGGATTTTCAGACATGACGACGGCACAGCAGACCGACCAGATTCGCAACGGCAACGGCTTTATCGCGGCCCTTGACCAAAGTGGCGGGTCCACCCCAAAGGCGCTGCGTCTTTATGGCGTGGCTGAAACCGCCTATTCCAACGAGACCGAGATGTATGACCTGATCCACGCCATGCGCGCGCGGATCATCAAGTCACCCGCCTTTAGCGGTGACAAGGTCGTGGGGGCGATCCTGTTTGAACAAACCATGGACCGCACGATCGACGGCATCCCCACCGCCACCTATCTGTGGGACAAGCGGCGCGTTGTGCCGTTTCTGAAGATCGACAAGGGGCTAGAGGCCGAAGCGGATGGCGTGCAGCTGATGAAGCCGATGCCAGAGCTTGATGCGCTGCTGGCGCGGGCGGTGAAGGCCGGCATCTATGGCACCAAGGAACGCTCGGTGGTCAATGCTGCCAATGCCAAGGGAATCGCCGCCATTGTGGCGCAGCAGTTCGCCGTTGGCGCGCAGGTGGCCGCCCATGGCCTGATGCCGATCCTTGAGCCCGAGGTTACGATTTCCATCGCCGACAAGGCCGAGGCCGAAGCGATGTTGCAGACCGAACTGCTGAAGCATCTGGACGCCCTGCCCACTGGCACACAAGTCATGCTGAAGCTGACCTTGCCCAGCGTGGACAACTTCTACTTGCCGCTGGTGAATCACCCTGCCGTGCTGAAAGTGGTGGCGCTGTCCGGCGGCTATAGCCGCGACGAGGCGAATGCCATTCTGGCCCGCAACACCGGCATCATTGCCAGCTTTAGCCGCGCCCTGTCTGAAGGGCTGTCGGCGCAACAGTCGGACGCCGCCTTCGATGCGATGCTGGGCGAAGCGGTCAGCAGCATTCACGCCGCCTCGGTCGCGGGATAAGGCAGAGCGCTGAAAAACATGGGAATCCGCCATAAATGGGGGATTCCCTTTGGCCAAACCCTGTGGCATGGTTCTTAAAACCCCCGTGAAACAAGGGGGAAAAGAGGCAGACCTATGACACCATCCGGCGCGCGCCCCGCTATCGGGGGCACAATTTATCTGATCCTTGCGTTCATGCTGGGCGCCTATTTCACCTTTGCCGCCGTGCAGGGCGATTATGGCGTGTTCCGGCAGGTGCAGATCCGTGCCGAAGCCGATGAACTGCGGGTTGAGCGTGACCGACTTTACACCGATCTGTCGCTGATCACTAACCTGACTACGCGCCTGTCAGACCGCTATCTTGACATCGACCTGCTGGATGAACGCGTGCGCGACGTGCTGGGCTATGTCCGCGCCGATGAAGTCGTGATCCGCTGACCAACGGATAAAGCAGCACTGGCCCGGGATTTTGCCCAAGGCCAAGTCTGGCCGCTGATGCAATCTCTCGGGCGTGCCGGTTGTGTGGCCCTTTTGGCAGCGCGGTTATGCAGCTTGCGGAAGGTATTCCCGCATCGGCACAACAGACTTGGGGGCCGCAATCTGCCGGATGGTGGCCTTGGTCAGGGCGCGGCGGTCATTTTGCTGTGCAACCAACCGGAAGAACGCGACGGCCTGATTCAATTGCTCGGCTTGGCTGGCGAGTTCCACGGATGTCGACGACATTTCTTCAGCGGCGGCCGACGTATTGCGGGTCACGCCATCCAGCTGTTGCAGGGCCTTGTTGATCTGTTCAACCCCGACAGCCTGCTCTTGGCCTGCCGCCGACACGTTGGTCACCAGTGTTGAGGTGTGTTCAATGGCGGCAACGACCTTTTTCAGCATCTCACCGGCCGAACCTGTGACCTTGGTGGTTTGCAGGGACAGGGCTGAAATGTCTGAAGCGGCGGCCTGGCTGCGCTCGGCCAGCCTGCGCACTTCGGTGGCGACCACGGCAAATCCGCGCCCATGTTCGCCCGCCCTTGCAGCCTCGACAGCCGCATTCAAAGCCAAAAGATCGGTCTGGCGAGCAATATCCTGCAGCACCAGAATACGTTCAGCGATTATTTCCATCGATGACAGAACGTTAACGACGGTCGTCCCCGAGGCCCGCGCATCGATGGCCGCGTTCTGTGCAATGGACTGCGTGGCAGCGGCGTCTTTGGAACCGGATTTGATTCCGGCAAAGACCTCATCCATGGCCGCGGTGGCTTGTTGGGTGGCAGTGGCCTGATCGATGGCGCCGCGGCTGAGTTGCTGTGCCGTCGCCGACATTTGCTCTGATCCACCCGCCAAATGCTGCGCCGAGGCCGCCACATTGCCGATGACCAACCGAAGCCGTTCCACCATATCGTTGAGCGCCTGCACAAGTTGCCCAACCTCATCTGTCGATTGCACCGTAGAGGTGGCGGTCAGGTCGCCTTCGGCGACGCGCTCGGCCATGTTGAGGGCAGAACCGAGGGCACGCTTCATCCGGGCTGCAAAGACAAGGACAATGGCAAGCACAAGCGCGATGACGCTGATCGTGCCGATCGCAATCGCTGTGGAAAGCTCTTTTGCGATGGCCAGACCCTGTTTTGTCAGGTTGCCAGCCTCTTGCTGCTGATAGGCGATCAGTTCTTCCAAAGCCACGTGCAGCGGATGGATGGCCCTTTGCAGGTCTGTCTCGATGTAGGTGCGAAGTGCAGCCTGATCGCGATCATCCAAAATCTTCTGCAAACCCGTCTTGACGGCCTCTGCGTCGGTGCGCGCAACCTCGACCTCCGCAATCAGCAGCTTTTCTTCTGGCGTCAGAAAGGTTGCAAGATAAGCGTCCCAGTTATGGGAAATAATGCGGTCGGCATCGGCAAGGTCAGCCTTGGCCTCGTCCCACGACACGTCGCCGGTTAACGCAGCCACGGCGATGCGGTTAAGATCAAACATATAGGCATTTTCGACTTCGGCCAGTTGGATCAGCGGTGTGACCCGGTCATCATAGACAGACTTCATCCGGGCTGTGATGGCATCCATGCCATAATAGCCACCAAGGCCGATCAGCAGCATCGCCGCAAACGCGAGGGATTGAATGGCAAGGATCTTGGTCGAAACTCGGGTTCGCATGCGCGATTTGGGGGATTGGGACGTTGCCATTTTACAGTTCCTATTGCGGGGCCAGCGTTATGCAGCAACTGGCGATAGCGCGACGCACCATCGCACAATGGGGCGCGAGGGCGTGTTGCATATCAGATGTCCAGCCAGAGACTGGTATCTAGCGGACCGTAAAGAGTCGCGCGATACACGCGTCTGGCGAACCGCGCGGTGATTTTGGTCTGGGGTTGTATCGAAGGCATGCTCGATAGCCATAGGGAAGCATAACCGGTATGCTCTTTGCGCAGGGCGCGGGCGATCGTAGGGTGCTACGGCAACCGGGGCGTGCGACTGGGGCCTTGCATCGCCCTGCGGGGGGCCGTGGCACCACTAGCTGTGGTGAAGCGGCAGATTGCCTAAAGCATCAAGCGAACGGTTGCAAGATCAGGCCCAAGTTGCCTGACGTCGGGGATGAGCGCAGATTTTCTTTTGTGCCGTGTCGAAATCATTGATCGTCGCGTGTCATCCTGTCAGAAGCATCCAGTCCGGAGGCTTCGCGCAAAGCGGAGGCACAGATGTCTGCAATTTCCCTTCCCCCCTTGTCCCATCGTCCGCCGGTCTGGCTGATCTGCGCAAGCCTTGGCGGCATCGCCTGGAACCTTTTTGGCCTGGTGCAGTTCGCAAGCACTGTCACCGCCACCACACAAAGCCTCATCGCAGCCGGTCTGACCGCCGCGCAGGCCGAGGTCATGACCGGGTATCCGGGCTGGATGACACTGGCCTTTGCGGTCGGGGTCTGCGGCGGACTTGTCGGCAGTCTTTTTCTGCTGTTGCGCCGAACCGCCGCACAGCCGGTTCTGGGCGTGTCACTGGCCGCCTATGTTGCGCTTTGGGTGGGGGATGCCGTGCATGGCGTCTTTGCGGCGATGGGTGCGCCGCAGGTCATCATTCTGACAACGGTCGTGGCCATTGCCGCCGCCCTCTTCGCCATCAGCCGTCATCCAAGTGCAAAATCCTGACGGCGCGATTTCAACCGTGATACCTTCACTGCAAAGGAGAAACCCATGCAATTCATGCTGATCCTGAATGAAACCGCCGACGACTTTTCGCGCCGCAACGACCCCCAACAAGCCGGGGAATACTGGGGGGGCTGGACGGCCTTTATCGGTGCCATGGCACAGGCCGGGGTCATCGTGAAGGGCGACGGTCTGCACGGCCCCCATGCCGCCACCACCGTCCGGGTCCGCGATGGCAAACGCGTGGTCGAAGATGGCCCTTTCGCCGACACGAAAGAGCAACTTGGCGGCTATTTCGTGATCGACGTGGCCGATCTGGACGCGGCACTCGACTGGGCGGCGCGGGCCCCATCGGCCTTTAGCGCATCGGTCGAGGTGCGCCCGGTGCTGCCGCCGATGCCCGCCCCCGGGGCGTGATGGGCACGTGACGGGCGCGCCAGACCAGCACAAGGCCCAGCGGGTCGCCGAACAGGCGGCCCGCGCCAGCTATGGCCGGCTGGTTTCCATCCTGGCGGCGCGCAGCCGCGACATCGCGGCGGCCGAAGACGCGTTGTCCGAAGCGTTTGTCTCTGCCCTGAGGGTCTGGGGGGAAACCGGGGTGCCCGTGAACCCCGAAGCATGGCTGGTTACAGCGGCACGCAACCGCCAGAAGAACGATATCCGAGCCGATATGGTGCGCCGGGCCGGTGAACCCGAACTGATCCGGCGGTCTGAGCTGCCCGCAGAGGGCGAAGCCATCGGTGACAACCGCCTTTCCCTGATGTTCGTCTGCGCGCATCCGGCCATCGACACCGCCGCCCGCGCGCCCTTGATCCTGCAGACCGTGCTTGGGGTCGATGCCGCGACCATCGCCCGCGCCTTCCTTGTGGAGCCGGCGGCGATGTCGCAGCGGTTGGTGCGCGCCAAGGCGCGAATCCGGGATGCCGGACTGCGCTTTGCCATTCCGCAGCCGGAGGATTTGCCCGAACGCCTTGGCTGCGTGCTGGACGCCATCTATGCGGCCTTTGGTCAGGGGTGGGACAGTCTTGACACACCAACGGCCCCGGATGCCCTGACTGGCGAGGCGATCTGGCTTGCACGGCTGATCGCGAACCAATTGCCCGCAGAACCAGAGCCGAAAGGGCTTTTGGCCCTGATGCTGTATTGCAATGCCCGGCGGCAGGCGCGCCGGGATGCAACGGGCCGCTTCGTGCCGCTTGACCAGCAGGATGTTCGGCTGTGGGATCGCAACCAGATCATCGAGGCCGAAGGACTGCTGACGGCAGCCGCCCGCGCGGGCACCTTCGGGCGCTATCAATGCGAGGCAGCCATCCAGTCGGTGCATATACAGCGCCCGGTCACGGGGCGGCTGAACCTTGGCGCGTTGCGCATGCTGTACGATCTGCTGGTGGCGCAGTCAGACAGCATCGGCGCAAGGCTGGGGCGGGCAGTCGTGCTTGCCGAAATGGGGGATATTGCCCTGGCAATGGCAGAGCTTGATACCTTGCCGACCGAGCGTGTCAGACAGCATTTGCCCTTTTGGGTGGCACAAAGCCGCGTGGCGCTTTTGGCCGGACAGCCTGCAAAAGCCGCCGACGCCCTGTCCGTTGCCATGACGCTCACGGCAGATCGGGCCCTGCAGTCGTTTCTGAAGGAGCAATCCGACAGCTTCCGGAACGTGCAGAGCACAGTTTAGGCTTGCGAACCTTGGGCGCGGCATCGGTGGACAGGTGCACGTTTGCCTGTTGCGCCTTTGGTCGACAGACCGGCAGTTGCCGTCGCCGCCCCGTCAAAAGTTTTCGAAAACTTTTGACAAATTCCTTTGCAGGAATTTGGCGCGTTTGCCCAAGCGTTTCGCATTTTGCATGGCTGCCATGCGCGGAAAATCTGCGCATTTTTTGTTTTGCCCAACAAATCCCGATGCGCTAAAGATGGTTTAACGTTGAACTATCTACGCCACTGACGGGAGGATGCCGCATATGGCCGCGAAGAAACCAGCCGAAAGGCCCAATGCGTCGAAAGACGAGTTGCTGAAATACTACCGCGAGATGCTGCTGATCCGCCGGTTCGAGGAAAAGGCAGGCCAATTGTATGGCATGGGTCTGATCGGCGGGTTCTGCCACCTCTACATCGGGCAGGAAGCGGTGGTTGTGGGCCTTGAAGCCGCGACCAAGGAAGGTGACAAGCGCGTCACCAGCTATCGTGACCACGGGCATATGCTGGCCTGCGGGATGGACCCCAAGGGCGTAATGGCGGAACTGACCGGGCGCATTGGCGGCTATTCCAAGGGGAAAGGCGGCTCGATGCACATGTTCTCCAAGGAAAAGCACTTTTACGGTGGGCACGGCATCGTGGGCGCGCAGGTGCCGCTGGGGGCGGGCCTCGCCTTTGCCGACAAGTATCTGGGCAATGACAACGTGACCTTCACCTATTTCGGTGACGGTGCCGCCAACCAGGGTCAGGTCTATGAGACCTACAACATGGCCCAGTTGTGGAACCTGCCGGTGATTTTCGTGATCGAAAACAATGGCTACGCCATGGGCACATCCGTGAAGCGGTCCACCAAGTCGCCGTCGCTGTGGGAACGCGGTGCCGCCTATGGCATCAAGGGCGAAGCCGTGGACGGCATGGATGTGCTGGCGGTGAAAGCTGCGGGCGAAAAGGCGGTTGCCGCCTGCCGCGCCGGAGATGGCCCCTATATCCTTGAAATGATGACCTATCGCTATCGCGGGCATTCGATGTCGGACCCGGCCAAGTATCGCACCCGCGAGGAAGTCGAAAAGATGCGGTCGGAAAAGGACGCGATCGAACATGTGCGCGACCTGCTGCTGACAGGCGGGCTAGCCACCGACGACGACCTGAAGGCCATCGATAAAGAGATCAAGGCGCAGGTGAACGAATCGGCCGAATTCTCGAAAGACAGCCCGGAGCCCTCGGTCGAGGAACTCTGGACCGATATCTACGCCTGAGGGGGAAAAAACAGATGGCAACCGAAGTATTGATGCCCGCGCTTTCCCCGACGATGGAAGAGGGCACGCTGGCCAAGTGGCTGGTGAAAGAAGGCGACAAGGTCAAATCCGGGCAGATTCTGGCCGAGATCGAAACCGACAAGGCTACGATGGAGTTTGAGGCGGTTGACGAAGGCATCGTCGGCAAGTTGCTGATCGCCGAAGGTACCGCAGGCGTGAAGGTGAACACCCCGATTGCGGTGTTGGTGGAAGAAGGCGAAAGCGTCGGCGCAGCGCCTGCAGCCAAGGCCGAAGCCGCCCCCGTGGCCGCAGTTCCTGCTGCTGCGCCGGTTCCTGCGCAAGCGGCCCCTGCCCCGGTCGTGGCAGCAAAAGGCTGGCCGCACTCTGACCTGCCCGAAGGTCCGACCAAGACCATGACGGTGCGCGAAGCCTTGCGTGAAGCGATGGCCGAGGAAATGCGCGCTGATCCCACCGTCTTTTTGATGGGCGAAGAAGTCGGCGAATATCAGGGCGCCTACAAGATCTCCCAAGGTCTGCTGGACGAATTCGGTGCCAAGCGCGTGGTGGACACCCCGATCACCGAGCACGGCTTTGCCGGGATCGCCGTTGGCGCAAGCTGGGGTGGCCTGCGCCCGGTTCTCGAGTTCATGACATTCAACTTCGCCATGCAGGCGATTGACCACATCCTGAACTCGGCGGCCAAGACGCTTTATATGTCGGGCGGTCAGATGGGCAGCCCGATCGTGTTCCGCGGCCCGAATGGTGCCGCAGCCCGTGTGGGCGCGCAGCACAGCCAGGATTATGCGGCGTGGTATGCGGCCATTCCGGGGCTCAAGGTCTGCATGCCCTATTCGGCGGCGGATGCGAAGGGCCTGTTGAAAACCGCGATCCGTGACCCGAACCCGGTTATCTTTCTGGAAAATGAAATCCTCTACGGTCGCAGCTTTGATGTGCCGACCGATCCGGATTTCACCATTCCCTTCGGCAAGGCCAGCATCCTGCGGGCAGGCAATGATGTCACCATCGTGTCCTTCGGCATTGGCCTGACCTATTCGCTGCAGGCCGCAGAGGAACTGGCGAAGGAAGGCATCAGTGCCGAGGTGATCAACCTGCGCACCTTGCGGCCCATCGACTATGACACGGTTCTGGCCTCGGTCATGAAGACCAACCGCTGTGTCACGGTCGAAGAGGGTTTCCCCGTGGGCTCCATCGGCAACCACATCTCGGCCACGATCATGCAGCGCGCCTTTGATTATCTGGATGCGCCCGTGATCAACTGCACGGGCAAGGATGTGCCGATGCCCTATGCGGCCAACCTTGAAAAACTTGCCCTGACGACGACCGCCGAAGTGGTCGCCGCTGTCAAATCCGTCTGCTACCGGTGAGGTGACGCCATGGCTGTTGAGATTCTGATGCCTGCGCTTTCCCCCACAATGGAAGAGGGGACGCTGGCCAAATGGCTGGTGAAAGAAGGGGATGTGGTCAAATCGGGCCAGATCCTGGCCGAGATTGAAACCGACAAGGCCACGATGGAGTTCGAGGCCGTGGATGAGGGCAAGATTGGCAAACTGCTGATTGCCGAAGGCACGGCTGGGGTCAAGGTGAACACGCCGATTGCGGTGCTGCTGGATGATGGCGAAAGCCTGTCGGATGCGCCAAAGGCGGCAGCACCCGTGGCCGTCGCGGCGGTTGCGGCGGCGGCCCCAGTCGCGGCGGCGCCGGTTGCTGCGGCAGCACCTGTTGCCGCTGGCGCGCGGGTCTTTGCTTCTCCTCTCGCCCGGCGGATCGCCAAGGAAAAGGGTCTGGACCTGAGCCAAGTGGCTGGGTCTGGCCCGCATGGCCGGATTGTGCGCGCGGATGTTGAAGGGGCCAAGCCCGTGGCGAAGGCGGTTGCCGTTGCGGCAGCCCCAGCACCAGTCGCGGCAGCCGCACCTGCGGCAGCACCGGTCAAGGCTGGCATGCCAACCGGGCCTTCGACAGAAACCGTGCTGAAGATGTATGCCGACCGCGCCTATACCGAGGTGCCACTCGATGGCATGCGCCGCACCATCGCGGCGCGCCTGACCGAAGCCAAACAGACCATTCCGCATTTCTATCTGCGGCGTGACGTGCGGCTGGATTCGCTGATGGCCTTCCGCGAGACGCTGAACAAATCGCTGGAATCGCGGGGCGTGAAGCTGTCGGTCAACGACTTCATCATCAAGGCCTGCGCACAGGCCCTACAGGCGGTGCCCGATTGCAACGCCGTCTGGGCGGGCGACCGTATCCTGAAGCTGAAGCCTTCGGATGTGGCGGTGGCGGTTGCCATCGAAGGGGGCCTCTTTACCCCGGTGCTGCGCGATGCCGACAAGAAGTCGCTCTCGGCACTTTCGGGCGAGATGAAAGATCTGGCCACCCGCGCCAAGACGAAAAAGCTGGCACCGCATGAGTATCAAGGCGGCAGCTTTGCGATTTCCAACCTTGGCATGATGGGCATCGACAATTTTGACGCCGTCATCAACCCGCCACACGGGTCGATCCTTGCAGTTGGGGCGGGCGTGAAAAAGCCGGTTGTTCTGGCAGATGGCAGCATTGGTGTGGCCACGGTCATGTCAATGACGCTGTCGGTCGATCACCGGGTCATTGACGGCGCCCTTGGCGCGGCCTTCCTCAAGGCGGTGATCGAGGCGCTGGAAAACCCGATGGCGATGCTGGCCTGACACGCAAAAACAAAAAAGGCCCCGGACGGTTTGAACCTGTCCGGGGCCTTTTCTTTAACGGTTTAGTCAAACGGCCTTGATGACCTGATCCATCGAGATTGACGGCTGCGAGCAGCCCGCCTCGCCCACCACACGGGCCGGAACACCGGCGACGGTCTTGCACGGCGGCACATCCTGCAGAACCACCGAACCGGCGGCTATGCGGCTGCAATGGCCAATGGTGATGTTGCCCAGAACCTTGGCCCCTGCCCCAATCAGCACGCCATCCTCGATCTTCGGATGACGGTCGCCATCCTCTTTCCCGGTGCCGCCAAGGGTGACCGAATGCAGCATCGAGACGTTGTCGCCCACGACTGCGGTTTCACCGATGACGATGGAATGGGCATGGTCAATCATGATGCCCTTGCCGACACGCGCGCCGGGGTGAATGTCGACGCCAAAGGCCTCTGACACCCGCATCTGCACAAAATAGGCAAGGTCGCGGCGCCCGCGCATCCATAGCCAATGGCCGATGCGATAGGCCTGCACCGCCTGATAGCCCTTGAAGAACAGGATGGGCTGCAAATAACGGTGGCAGGCGGGGTCACGGTCATAGACGGCCATCAGGTCAGCCCGCGCGGCGGCGCCCAGCGTGGGGTCTTCGCGATAGGCCTGATCGGCAATCTCACGCAGGATCTGCTCGCCCATTTCCGGCGAGGCCAGCTTGAACGAAAAACGATAGGCGAGCGCCTGTTCCATCGTCGGGTGGTGCAGCAGGCTGGAGTGGATCATGCCGCCCAACAGCGGATCATCCTTGATGGCGGCCTCGGCCTCTTCGCACACGCGTGACCAAACCGGGTCAAGCTGCGTCAGTTTTGGTTTTAGTTCCGGCATGGCTAGGCCCTCATTCTGGGATGAGCATCAAGATAGCAGATACGGCGCAGATTCAACAGTCAGCAGAACGGAAAACCCGCGGGTTGGCCGCTGACATCAGGATTGACATTTCATACTTAAATAGTCAAGATTAGTCTCAAGCCAGCAGATCAAGATGCAAGCCATGACCCGTTCTTGTCGGAGGCTTCATGACACAGCAACCCACCTTCCCCGCCACCCCCGCGCAACCTGTTGATCTGGCAGAATTGTTGCGCCAGTCGCTAAAGGGTTTGGCCCCATCTGACCCCTTGGCCCATTTCCTTGACCGGCTGGAGGGCCGGTCCTGAGGCCTCGGCGTCAGACCACCAGTGCCGACCGCAAGGCCGCCGCGTCATCGCGCAGTATGGCGTGGCCGGCACCCGGATAGACCTTGACCTGAACCCCGGCCCCCATGGCCCGAAATGCCGTGGCGGAATCTTCCACGCGTTTCAGCGGAATATGCGGGTCACGCTCATGCACCGAAAGCCAGACCTTGCCCGGACGTTTTGCGGCATAGTCAAACCGCTTTTCGGCATGACCATAAAGTTGCGGCGTCTGCGCCCCGGTATCGGCCATGCCGACCAGACCGCCGGAAAAGCCGAACACGCCAGCCAGACCTGCCCCAAGGCGCGCATAGGCCTCAAGCGCAAGACAGGCCCCTTGCGAAAACCCGCCCAGCCAGATCGCATCGCGCGCCAGCCCTTGGCCAATCAGCGCATCAATCCCCTGCGACACGGCGGCCAGACCGCGCGCCACATGCGGTTCCATCTGGGCGATGGGGGCCAGAAAGCTGGTTGGCCACCACGAATGGCCCATGGCTTCGGGCGCAACGGCGGCCACCTCCGCCAGCCCTGCATGATCGAGCAGAGACAGGATGTCGTCGCCTGACCCGCCCCGCCCGTGCAACAGAACGATGCCCACCTCGGCCCCCGGAATGTGACGCGTGATCATGGCCTTATCCTTTCACCCCCGAAGCGGGATCGCTGGCACTATACCCTAGGGGCCGCCGCGCAAAAGACCCAAGGCTGAACCTATTCTGTGCGCGCCTGCACGGGGAGAGGTGGTGCTTGCTCCAGCACACCGGCGATCCAGTTGCAAAAGGCGATCAGTGGCGGGCGCGGCGGCGTATCCTTCGGCCAGACCAGATAGTAACTGCCCATGCCATGACCAACAGCCGGCCATGCCGGCACCAAACGCCCTTCGGCCAAGTCGGCGCCGATCAGAAAGCGCGGCAAGAGTGCCACGCCAAGGCCATGAATGGCCCCGATGGTCATGGTGGCGAACTGGTCAAACACCATGCCGCCCGGCCGCTGCCCCGGCACGCCCTGCGCCGCCAGATACCGCCCCCAGGCCCCCGGCCGACTTTCCAGTTGCAAAAGCGGCAGCCCCAGCAGATCGTCCGCCACCGTCAACGGCGCCGACAGCAGACCCGGCGCGCAAACGGGCAGCACCTCTTCCTCCATCAGCAGCAGATGCTCGGCCCCCGGCCAGTCGGCCCGGCCAAAATGAATTGCGGCATCAAAGGGTTCAGTACCGAAGTCAAAGGGCCGGAGGCGGGTGGACAGATTCACGGTGACACCGGGGTTTGCGCGCGTAAAGGCAGGCAGGCGCGGGGCTAGCCACTGCACCCCGAAGGCGGGCAGAATGGCAAGCGACAAGCTTCCGCCGCCCGGATTGGTCCGCAGTCGCAAGGACGCCTGCGAAATGGCGGTCAGACTTGCCCGCACCTGCCGCACATAGTCTTGCGCGGCGGGGGTCAACCGCAGGCGCTGCTTTTCGCGTAGCAGAAGGGTCACGCCAAGCTGCCCCTCCAGCGCCTGCAGCGACCGGCTGACCGCCCCTTGCGTCAACGCCAACTCTGCCGCCGCCGCCGAGGCGCTGCCAAGCCGGTCAACAGCCTCCAGCGCAACAAGCGCCGAGATCGATGGCAAAAGGCGGCGCGGGCCAGACATATGACTTTTCCTCATGAACTGGTGAGAAGAGGTCGATAGCATTTCAGCGAAAACCAAGCAATATGCGTGAAACGCTGGCTGCGGGTCATGCAAGGTGTCAATAGGTTTCGCCGTTGCTTTGCCCGTGGCACACTACCCAAAACCCGGAGGATGCCATGAGTCTTGATGCCCCGAAACTGAAAGCCAAGGACGCCCCGGATCTCAGCCGGTTTGATTGGGAAGACCCCTTTCGTCTGAACGATCAGCTGTCCGAGGAAGAACGCATGCTGCGCGACGGGGCGCGGGCCTATGCGCAGGAAAAGCTGCAGCCGCGTGTCATCGCCGCCTATCGCGAAGAATCCACTGACCCTGCGATTTTCCGCGAGATGGGTGAAATGGGCCTTTTGGGCGTGACCATCCCCGAAGAGTATGGCGGCATCGGCGCATCCTATGTGGCTTACGGTCTGGTTGCGCGCGAAGTGGAGCGGGTCGACAGCGGCTATCGCAGCATGATGAGCGTGCAATCCAGCCTCGTGATGTATCCGATCTATGCCTATGGCACGGAACATCAGCGGGCAAAGTTCCTGCCGAAATTGGCCTCGGGTGAATGGATCGGCTGCTTTGGCCTGACAGAGCCCGACGCCGGATCAGACCCTGCCGGCATGAAGACGGTGGCGAAGAAAACCGCCAATGGCTATGTGCTGAACGGCGCCAAGATGTGGATTTCGAACGCGCCGATTGCCGATGTGTTTGTGGTCTGGGCGAAATCCGAAGCGCATGGCGGCAAGATCAAGGGCTTCGTGCTGGAAAAAGGCATGAAAGGCCTGTCGGCCCCCAAGATCGGCGGCAAGCTGTCACTGCGCGCGAGCATCACGGGCGAGATCGTGATGAAGGACGTGGAAGTGGGCGAAGATGCGCTGCTTCCCAATGTCGAGGGGCTGAAAGGTCCGTTCGGCTGCCTCAACCGGGCGCGCTATGGCATCAGTTGGGGTGTGCTGGGGGCGGCCGAGTTCTGCATGCATGCCGCGCGGCAGTATGGTCTGGACCGCAAGCAGTTCAACCGCCCGCTGGCACAGACCCAGTTGTTCCAGAAAAAGCTGGCCGATATGATGACCGACATCAGCCTTGGCCTGCAGGCCTCGCTCCGCGTGGGTCGCTTGCTGGATGAGGCCAATGCCGCGCCAGAGATGATCTCGATCATCAAGCGCAACAATTGCGGCAAGGCGCTGGAGGCGGCGCGGATGTCACGCGACATGCACGGCGGCAACGGCATTCAGGAAGATTACCAGATCATGCGCCACATGGTGAACCTTGAGACGGTGAACACCTATGAAGGCACGCATGACGTCCACGCGCTGATCCTTGGCCGGGCCATCACAGGGCTGCAGGCGTTTTTCTAGGCGCGCAATTCCTGCAAAGGAATTGGTCAAGAATTTTGCAAAATTCTTGCGCGCGCCACCTCGGCCCGCGCAGGCTTGACAGGGGGTCAGCCATGGATCGCGCAGATATCGTGCACGACAACTTTGTGCGCCGTGTTGCTGCAGGCGACCTGCCGCAGGGCAGCCAGCCCTCTGGGCCCTTGACCGCAGACCTTGCCCGCATCGCCTTTCGCGCCGGGTGCCTGTCGCGCGCGCTGGACCGTCAGGCGCGGGTGATGCAGCGGGCAGGACAGGGGTTTTACACCATCGGCTCGTCTGGGCACGAAGGTATGGCCGCAGTGGCACTTGCGCTGCGGGCCGATGACATGGCCTTTTTGCATTACCGTGACGCCGCCTTTCAGATCGGTCGCGCCCTGACCGTGGCAGGCCAAGACCCGGTCTGGGACATGCTTTTGTCCTTTGCCGCCTCGCGCGAGGACCCGATTTCGGGCGGGCGGCACAAGGTGCTGGGGTCGCGCGCGCTGATGATCCCGCCGCAAACCTCGACCATCGCCAGCCATCTGCCCAAGGCGGTTGGGGCCGCTCATTCGATTGGGTTGATGCGCCGCCATCGGCCCGCACATGCATTGCTCGCGGCCGATGGCCTTGTGATGGCCAGTTTCGGCGATGCATCGCTGAACCATTCCACGGCACAAGGTGCGCTGAATTCGGCGGGATGGGCCACGTGGCAGGGGGCCGCCATGCCGATGCTGTTTGTCTGCGAAGACAATGGCATTGGCATTTCGACCAAATCACCGAAGGGTTGGGTCGAGGCCGTGCTGCGGGCGCGTCCCGGACTGACCTATTTTCAGGCCGATGGTCTGGATCTTTACGACACCTATCGCGTGGTGACCGAGGCTGCCGATTTCATTCGACGCAGCCGCAAACCGGCGATCCTGCACCTGCGCACCGTCCGGCTTTACGGCCACGCGGGGGCTGATGTGCCGACAACCTATTTGTCGCGCGACGAGGTCGAGGCGGATGAGGCCAATGATCCGCTGCTGCACAGCGTGCGCCTGTTGCGCGATGCCGGGGTGATGGCCCCCGATGCAGCCCTTGCCGCCTATCACGCGGCAGCCGAGGAGGTGGCCACGAAGGCCGCCGACGCCGTGACCCGCCCACGCCTGCAGTCATCTGCGGATGTGATGGCCAGCCTGATCCCGCCGCACCGGGCCCTTGCGCCGTCAAACGGGCCGTCAGCCGAGGCGCGCGCGGCGGCCTTCGGGTCGGATCTGAAGGCCATGGACGAGCCGCAGCCGATGTCGCGGCTGATCAACTGGGCACTGACCGACATCATGCTGGAGCGCCCCGAGGCCGTGCTGATGGGCGAAGATGTCGGTCGCAAGGGCGGGGTTTACGGGGTCACGCAAAAGCTGTTGGCCCGGTTTGGCGCGCAACGGGTGATCGACACGCTGCTGGATGAGCAATCCATTCTGGGCCTTGCCATCGGGATGGGGCAAAACGGATTTCTGCCCATTCCCGAGATTCAGTTCCTTGCTTATCTGCACAACGCCGAGGACCAGATCCGCGGCGAGGCGGCCACCCTGCCCTTCTTTTCCGATGGTCAGTTCAGCAACCCGATGGTGTTGCGGATTGCCGGTCTTGGCTATCAGAAGGGCTTTGGCGGGCATTTCCACAATGACAATTCGCTTGGCGTTCTGCGCGATATTCCGGGGCTGATCGTCGCCTGCCCGTCACGTCCCGAGGATGCCGTCATGATGCTGCGGGAATCAGTACGTCTGGCCGCCGAAGAACAGCGGGTTGTTGTCTTTGTCGAACCGATCGCGCTCTATCCGATGCGCGATCTGTACGCGCCTGCTGACGGCCTTTGGATGGCCCGGTATCCAGAACCTTACCAGCGCATTGCCTTTGGCAAAGTTGGGGTCACGGGGCAAGGCCGTGATCTGGCGATCATCACCTATGGCAACGGGCACCACCAGTCGCTGCAGGCCGCAAGGACCTTGGCCACGACGGGCCTTGCGCTGCGCGTGATTGACCTGCGGTGGCTTTCACCCTTGCCAGAGGCGGAGATTCTTCAGTCGGTTGAAGGGGTTGGCAGGGTACTGATCGTGGATGAGTGTCGCAGGTCAGGTAATGTATCCGAAGCCCTGATGACCCTTTTGGCGCAAAAACTGCCCTGTGCCCGCGTAACGGCGGACGACAGTTTCATTGCCACCGGCCCGGCCTATGCGGCGACGCTGCCTTCGGTTGCCTCGATCTGCGCGGGCGGCCTTGCCCTTTGCGGGAAGCCTGTTCCGTAAAATCGCGCACGTTAGCACAAGATTCAGACCCTTGCGCGACCCTGCCCTCCATCCCGGATTACGGCGCCCTTGATCGCGGTGCCGTTGCCGGGTGGGTTGTTCGAACGAGGGTTTGGGAATGAAACGCACTAGCCTGACCGTGCTGTTGCCTGCGGTTTTCGTGATTTCGGTCTTGTCCGTCCTCGCGGTCTTCATGACCTACGTCATGCTGGACATGCGAAAATCGCTTTTGCGCCAGACGACTAGCGACCTGTCACGAGAGGCTGACCTTGCCGTCAGCCAGATTGAAGCATGGTTCACCCAAACCGAACGCAACATAAAGACGGTGGCGCAGTCTGACCTGACACTGAAGGCTCTCAAGCAGTTCTCGGTCGTTCTGAAAGGCCAAAAGGAAGGGGCGCTGAGCTATCTGCAAAAGAATTATGTCGCCGCAAACCCCTATGCGGGGTCTGACCGCGAAAAGGTGGACGATGCTGGCGACCGGACCGCCTATTCCAGCGTGCATGCCGGCGCGCATGACTATTTCCGCAGCCTGCGCCGCGAGAATGGCTACTATGACATGTTCCTGTTCGATGCCGATGGCTTGGTGATCTATACGGTGGTCAAGGAAGGTGATCTTGGCCAGAATGCCAATGACGCCGCCTTGCGTGACACCGGTCTGGGGCGCGCCTTTTCCCGGGCGTGGACAGGCGTTCCGGGCACGGTGGTGTTCGAGGATTTCAAGCCATATGTTTTTTCAGGCAATGTTCCCGCCGGGTTTCTGGCAACCGCCATCCTGAATGAAAAAGGGGAGAAGGTCGGCGTTCTGGCCATTCAGATCCCCAGTTCTGTCCTGACCGACCTGCTGGATACTGTGGCAAACGCAAACCTGTCGGCCGAGATTACCATGATCGGGCCGGATGGCACCTATCGCATGGAAGATGACAAGGGACATATCCTGGGCGCCAAGCCAGTTCAGACGCCACAGGTGCTGCAGGCGGTGCAGGGACGGTCTGGCGTCATGTCCGATGTCATTGGTCAATCGGGCCGCCAGGTTGTGGTGGCCTATCGCCAGATCCGCAGCTTTCAGTCGAACTGGTCGGTTCTGGCCGAGGCTGACCTTGAGATGTTGATGGCCCCGGTCCGCGAAAAAACGCGTACGGCCGTGCTGGGGGCAGTGCTGACGGCCGGAGTTTTGCTGGCGCTTGGCCTGATGATAGGCCGCTGGATCGCACATCCTCTGGCCCGTCTGAACCGGACGATCGAGAAAATCTCACGGCGCGAGGCGGTGGCTATCGACTTTCTGAACCGCAGGGACGAGGTGGGCGACATTGCCCGTGGACTTGAAAACTTCCGGGCCGAACAGGTTGCTGCCGATGGCGCCCGGCTGGAAATGCTGTTCAAGGGCCAGGCTTTCGCCACAAGCTCCAGCGCAATGGTGATTTCCGATCGGGCGGGAACTATCCTTTACCTCAATGAGGCGGCCACCAGGATCTTCACGATGAACGAAGCCGCCATGCGAAGCCGTTGGCCCGATTTTGATGCGAACACCCTGATCGGGCGGAACATCAGCGTGTTTCACAAATCGCACGACGACAACATGGCCCGACTTACCCAATCCGAAGGCGCGCGGCTGGAGTCGGACATCGAGATTGGCGATCAGACCTTTTCGCTCAGCATCAACCCGGTCAAGGATCAGGACAACAGTCACGCAGGCTATGTCGTTGTCTGGGAAAATGTGAAAGAGACGCGTCGCACTGCCGCCATCGTCGACGCCATTGACCGCATGCAAACCCTCGTGGAACTGACGCCCGAGGGCTTTATCTCGGGCGGGAACGACAATTGCCTGCTGCTATACGGCTATAGCCGGGAAGAACTGGTTGGCAAACCGTTCTCGATGCTCTTTCGCAACGGCACTGCCGATGCGACACCAGTCTTGCAGCGTGTGTTGGAACGCGGCTCGCTGGCCGAGCTCCACCACCGGGTCAACAAGGATGGGCGTGAGCTTTGGGTGTTTTGCAACATCAACGCGATCCGCAACCGCGCGGGCCGGGTGACACGTCTGATCGGCATCTGCACGGACATGACCGCCGAAACGCTCGCCCGTCACGAGGTGGACCGGCTTCAACGTAAGACCTCGGCTGAGCAGCAACAGGTGGTTGATGCCCTTCGCACGGCTCTGGCGGACCTCGCCGTGGGCGATCTGACCTCGCGCCTCGCCCATGGCTTGCCAGCCGAATACGACGTGTTGCGCGAAAACTTCAATCGCGCCGCCGAAAGTCTGGAACAGACCCTTTCGCGTGTGGCGTCTGTTGCCGAGCGCATCGTGTCAGGGGCCGCGGATATCTCAGGGGCAGCCTCTGATCTGTCACGACGCACAGAAAGTCAGGCCGCCACGCTGGAGGAAACGGCAGCCGCACTGGATACTCTGACATCGAATGTTCGCGCTGCAACCAACGGCACTCAGCAAGCCGGGGCGCGTGTGCTGTCAGCCCATGCCGAAGCCAAGAGCAATGGTCAGGTGGTCGAGAAAGCGATCGAGGCGATGGGGGCCATCGAGTCGTCATCGCAGCAGATCGCGCAGATCATTTCGGTTATTGATGACATTGCGTTCCAGACCAACCTTCTGGCCCTGAACGCGGGAGTCGAGGCGGCACGGGCCGGTGATGCTGGCCGGGGCTTTGCCGTCGTTGCGGCAGAAGTTCGTGCCCTGGCGCAGCGTTCGTCTGAAGCTGCCAAAGAAATCAAGGATTTGATCACAGCCAGCGAAGAGCAGGTCAGCTCCGGCGCGGGCCTTGTCGCGCGCAGCGGTGAGGCGGTTCAAGCCATCGTGGCGGATGTTGCCGAAATCAGCCGGATCGTGCAGGCGATTTCCCAATCCTCTCAGGACCAGTCCAATGGTCTGGCCGAGATCAACACCGGCGTGTCTGTGTTGGACAAAGTCACCCAGCAGAACGCGGCCATGGTCGAACAATCGACGGCGGCCAGCCAATTGCTGCGGCAGGAAGCCAGTGAGTTGTCGAGCCTGCTGCAAGGGTTTCGCCTGTCCGGTGCCGCGTCATCAAGGAGGGCACAGCGTGCGGCATAGGACCCCCGCCCCCGTCACGGACTTGCGTGTTCATGGCTGACACTTTTTCGGGCGGCCAACTTCCCCGAAACTCTGCGGCGTCGGGGCAACCGCGTCTGACCTTGCGCCCCATCGTGATTGGCGCATCAACCGGCGGGGTCGAGGCACTCTACACCGTTTTGGCCGCGTTTCCGGCCGATTGCCCGCCTGTGTTCGTTGTGCAGCACATGCGTCCTGGCTTTGTCGAGGCTTTTGTCGCCGGTCTGAACCGCAACTGCGCCCCGAAAGTTGTTTTGGCAGAAGACCGCATGTTCGCCATGGACGGGCATGTCTATGTCGCCCCACCTGGTGAGACCCATCTGGTTCTAGCCTGCAGTCAAGCCACAGCCGGGGGCGAACGTGTGATCATCAATCGCCTGATGGAAAGCGCGCCGGTTCATGGGCATAGACCCGCAGCGGACCGGTTGTTTCAATCTGCCGCCGCTTTGCCTTGCAAGCCTGCCGCGGCTTTGTTGACCGGCATGGGGCGCGACGGGGCCGAAGGGTTGCTGGATATTCGCCGCGCCGGCGGGCCGACCATCGCCCAGGATCGCGAGACTTGCGTGGTTTACGGCATGCCAAAGGCTGCGCAAGAACTACAGGCCGCAGATCGAATCCTGCCCTTGCCTGCGATCGGAGCGGCGCTTCTGGCCGCCGCAGGCTATGGCGTGAGCAATCCCAAAGAAGGACGGTTTTCCGGATGAGCACAGGCGAACGCATCAGGGTGGTGATCCAGGGCGAATTCCTGATTTCCGCCGAACCGACGGATGTTCTGACGACGGTTCTGGGATCATGTGTGGCAGCCTTTCTGCGCGACCCCATGGCTGGCATTGGTGGGTTAAACCATTTTCTGCTTCCGGGGGGCGATGCATCGGACCGGACGGCAATGAAGTATGGCCTGAACGCCATGGAATTGCTGATCAACGGCCTGATCCGCGCCGGGGCAAAGCGCGAAAGACTAGAAGCGAAACTGTTTGGCGGCGCACGAATGGTTCCTGGCCTCACCGATATTGGCGAAGCCAACGGCCAGTTTGCCCAAAGCTTCTTGCAGCGCGAGCAGATACGGTATCTTGGCGGCAGCCTTGGCGGCGATCAAGGGCGCAAGATCAGGGTCTGGCCTGTCAGCGGTCAGGTTCAGCAAATGCGTCTGCCGGTTGCTGAGATCAAGGAAGATTACCGCAAACCCGCGCCGCGAAGCGACATTGTTCTGTTCTGAATTCTGGCAAGGTGCCGCTGGCACCATTCGGATTCAGTCAGAAGAGTTCGACCGATGGGCCGTTTGGTGCCGCGTCTGTCGCCAGCAAGGCCTGCGCCAGACTTTGCAAGCGTGGTGCGCAAACCATGGGCACCAGTTTGGGGTCGGCTGCCCCCGAAAGCGTTGGCGCAAGGCTTGCGAGAATGTTTGAAAGGCCGTGCAGTTGCTGAATGGTCAAATCCAGCGATTGAATCCGGCGACCGACGGCGGCCGAGGCCGTCGGGCCGAGAGCGGCCAGAACGGTGGCCTCGATCGCCTGAAGATCGGCTGCGATCTGCCGCAGATGTCTGCCAGATCGATCAATCAGGTCACGCGGGCTTACGGCTGCTGCCCTTGCCATGAAGTCAGGGCAGGTGTTGATCGGCGACCCGGCCTCTTGTGTCATCACAAGGGTCCGACCACACGCTCAATGCAATCGCGCATCTGCTCGCGGCTGAAGGGTTTGGTGATCATGTTGTTCATGCCAAGCGCCCGCCCCTTGGCGACCACAGCCGCATCGGCGCGCCCGGTCACCAGAATGAACCCCGTCCGTTCAATACCGCGCGTGCGCCGGATTCCGTCCAGCAGCCCCAAGCCATCAAGCCCCGGCATGTGATAGTCTGAAATGACGAGATGGACGGGCTTTTGCACAAGCGAGCGCATCGCTTCGTCGCCGTCGGCGCAGGTGCGGTATCCCTCAACCTGCATCCAGTCCAGGGCCTGGGTGATCAAACCACGACTAACGGCCGTATCATCGACCACCATGATCTTGAGATCTTCACGCTTCATCTTGTTCGTCCCCTTTCCAAGGTGTCGGGCCACCGTTCAGCGGCGTCGATATGTGGTGATTCCATCCGGCTCAAACGCGGCAAGCGCGGGTCCGGACAAGCGTTCAGAGTGACCGACCATCAGATACCCACCCGGCGCAATGATCTGCGCAAAGCGTTGCCACAGGTTTTCCTGCGTCGGCTTGTCGAAGTAGATGACGACGTTACGACAGAAAATGACGTCGAACGGCCCGCGCATCGGCCAGTCATCATTCAGGTTCAACAGACGGCAGCTAACCAGACCAGCCACAGGGTCACAGACCTTGGCATTCGCTGTCCCCCGAACTGCACCGAACAGGATGCGCCGATGTTCCTCAGCCAGGTCTGCGATGGCCTCGGCTGGATAGGTTGCCTGAACGGCCCGGTCCAGCATCATCCGGTCAATATCGGTCGCCAGAATACGAATGTCGTGGTGCTTGGCATCGGGAAACATCGACGCAACCACCGCTGCCATGCTGTAAGGCTCTTCTCCCGAAGAGCAGGCCGCAGACCACAACCGAAGCCGCCGACCTGCACGGATCGACGCGGCCAGCGGCGCCAGAACCCGTTCAGCCAGCGTCACAAAATGATGCTGTTCCCGAAAGAACGAGGTGACGTTGGTTGTCACCGCCGAAACGAGGGCCTGCCGTTCGGCAATGCTATCGGGCTGCGAAACAAGGTCGGCATAGGCCGAAAAACATCCAAGCTTGAGGGCCCGCACCCGTTTGAGAAGGCGCGACTGCACCAAAGGTCGCTTGTTCTGCGCCAGAACAATGCCGGCCATGTCATGCACCAGTCGTGCGATCCGGACAAAATCCTCATCGCCCAGCACCGGATCAAAGGCCTGCGCCGCGCCGGCCGAGCCCTGCTCAGGCTGCGACATCGTCTGTCTGCGGCAGCAACTGGCCCACATCCAGCAGGCGGATCAGACGGCTGTCCTGCACCACAACACCGCGCAGCATATTGCGCGCTGTTTCAGAGGCAAGATCCGGCGTAGGCTGAACACCAGCGGCGGGCACACCCAGAATGTCAGTCACGGCTTCGACCAAAAGACCGACGATCCGGCTTTGAATTGCCGCCACTATGATGACATTGCGATCAGTATCTTCGATTGAATCGAGTCCAAGACGCCGCGCCAGATCGAGGATCGGGACGACTGCCCCGCGAAGGTTGATCACGCCTTGCACATAGGACGGTGCATGGGGCAATAAAGCAGGCCGACTCCAACCGCGAATTTCGCGCACAGACAGGATATCGATACAGAAGTCCTGCCCGGCGGTGCGGAACGCAACAAGTTCGCGAATGTCAGGATCGGTGGCATAACCAGAAGACCGCATGGATTACTCCGCAGCAAGCTGAAGGGGAGACCGGACCGAGGCTGCGACTGATGCCGCCAGATCGCTCGGGTCAAGAATGAGGGCAACCGAGCCATCGCCCAGTACCGTGGCCGCGGCGATGCCGGGGATCTGCCCGTAATTCGCTTCAAGCCCCTTGATGACGACTTGCCGCTGATCGCGGATGCCATCCACCATCAGGGCAGTGGCGCCATCATCGCCACGTTCGACAACCACAACAATCTCACCCTCACCCGGGCCAAGATGGGTGCGAAAGCCAAGGGCGGTGCCGACGTCGATCAGTGGCAGACAGCGGCCACGCACATCCAGCACACTGTCGGAATGGCCGATGTTGTGGCGCATGGCCGCATCGGGGCGCAGGGTTTCGATGATGGTGGACACCGGCAGGACCAAGGTCTGGCCAGCCGCTTCGAATACCATGCCGTCCAGAACGGCGAGCGTCAGCGGCAGGCTGATGGTCAAGGTTGTGCCCTGCCCTCGCACCGACGAAATGCCAACCCGGCCCCCGAGACCGGTGATTTCGGACCGCACGACATCCATCCCAACCCCGCGCCCGGACAGGCTGGAGACCTGGCTGGCGGTTGAAAACCCAGGGAGAAACAGCAGTGCATCGATTTCCTGCGGGGACAGTTCCGCATTCGGGGCAATCAACCCCTTGTCGATGGCAACCTGCCGCACCTTTTCACGGTCGATTCCTGCGCCATCATCCTGGATGGTCAGAACAATCCGCCCCGACCTGTGGGCCGCCGACATGCGGATCACGCCTTCTACGGGCTTGCCGGCCGCTTCGCGCCGCTCTGCCTTTTCGATGCCGTGGTCGACCGAGTTGCGGATCATATGGGTCAAGGGATCGGCCAGACGCTCGATGATCGTCTTGTCGACCTCGGTCGCTTCGCCTTCGGTCACAAGGCGGCAAGACTTTCCGGCAGCCATCGACGCCTCGCGCACAATGCGGTGCATCCGGTCAAACAACGGTTTGACGGGTTGCGCGCGGATGGCCATCACGCTTTCCTGAATCTGGCGCGACAACTGGCGCAACTGATCCAGACTGCGGTCAACCTCGACCGAGCCAAAGCCCGGCGATTGTTCAATGGCTTCGGTCAACATCGCCTGATGGATCACCAACTCGCCCAGAATATCGACAAGCCTGTCCACCCGGTCGATATCGACGCGGATCGTGGCCCGCGGGCCCGAGGATGCCGATGTTGCGGCCCCGGTGGCTTGCTGGGTCAATGTGGCGGTGGATGGGGTGGGCGCGGCCGAGGGTGGTGCGGATACCGTGGTGCGGGTGTCCGGCGCAGTGGGTCGGGTGACAGCAGCACCAGCGGCGGGGGCGGATGCGGGCATCGCCAGCGAAGGTGCCGGTTTCGGAGCAGTAGCGACCGGGTCGGGTGCATTGCCCGCAACGTCGCCCTGATCTTCCAGCAAAAGGTCGCAGGAGGTTTCGATAAATTCGAAAATCTGCCGAATGTCACGGTCTGCGCATTGAGTGACTAGCGTGATCTTCCATGACAGATAGGATTGGCCCGGGTCAAAGGCCCCTGCTGCGGGCAGATGGGCCATATCCATCTCGACCGTTGCCTCGCCAAGCCCGCACAGATCGCGCAGCAGCAACGACGGGTCATGGCCCGATGCAAAGGCCGAGGCATGCGGCCTGAAATGCACGGCCACGCTGCGACCAGCGGGCGGCAGCGCCCCAAAACTGAAGCCAAAGTTCCCGTCCATCGGCAGCGGTTCAAAGGTAAACCCTTCGTCTGCTGATGATCCAGTGCCCCCGGCCTGCGCTTCAAGCGCCATTATGATGCGTTCATCTGCCTCGGCATTCGTTTCAAGGCCCTGACGGCAGGCCGACACCATATCCGCCAGATGGTCGCTGGCATGCAAAAGCGCGTTCAGCAGCGGCGGTTCCGGTGCCAGCCGCCCCGAGCGCAGTTCATCCAGCACTGTTTCGAACCGATGGGCAAACCCCACGAGCGCCTTGAGATTGAATGCCCCTGCCCCGCCCTTTATCGAATGGACGGCCCGAAAGACCGCATTCACGGTGTCGGATTCCTGCACACCGGTCTGGATGGCGCGCAGACCTTCTTCGAGCGCCGAAAGGAGTTCGTCTGCCTCGACGAAAAAGATTTCCTTCAGATCGGATGACCCTGCCATGACGCCCTCACATTGCCGCGACGCGGCGGATGGTGGAGACGAGCGACACTTCATCGAAGGGTTTGGTGATCCAGCCGGTGGCCCCGGCATTGCGCGCGCGTTCCTTCAGCGTGGCGGCACTTTCGGTGGTCAGGATCAGGATCGGCACCCGGGCATAGATATCCCCTTTGCGCACCGCATCGATCAGGCCAAAGCCATCCATGCGCGGCATGTTCAGGTCGGTCAGGATCAGATCAGGGTCCAGCCCCGGCAGTTGGGTCAGGGCATCAACGCCGTCTTCGGCAAGGATCACGTTAAAGCCCGCTTCGGTCAGCGTAATGCGCAGCATTTCGCGCATCGTAAGGGAATCATCCACCGCAAGGACACGCAGGCTCATGCAGGCACCCCATCCAGAAGGTGAAGCGCACCCATGTGGCGCAGACCGGCGCATAGGTCATCGGAAGCCCGCGCGATGACAAGGCTGCCCCCGTCGCGCAAGGCACGCTGACGTGCGACGAGGATAACCTGCAATGCCGCCGCGCTCAGGTGACGAACGCCCGCGCCATCAAGCTCGATCACCGGGGTTGCCCCCGTCGTATCAAACCCAGCCTCAAGCTCATACCACAGCGCCTGAGCAGAATCGGGTGTTACCCTTGGGACAAGTTCAATCTTCCGCATCGCACAGACCCCTTCGCTTTGCCGCACCGAGGCGTGTCTGCACGCCCCGTTGTTGTTGGTTTGGCGGCAAAGCCTGAATTAAGGGTGAAAGTGCGCGCGAAAACGCCTTGCATTTGAAGGGTTGGCGTCCGGCCGTCAGGCGCGGGCAATATCCTCGAACAAGCGGGCCACACCTTCGGCGCCCGGATCATTGTGGCCCGACAACTTGTCGGCAGACAGATAGCTGGCACGGCCCGCCTTGGCGCGGGTCATGTGGGCCGTACTGTCAGCCCCGTCCCGCGCGGCGGCGGCGGCTGCGGCCACACCCTGCGGCAAGGCGGCAAGCGCGGGGGCAAGCGCATCAATCATGGTCCGATCGCCCGCCTTGGCACCGCCGACCTGCATCACCCGGTCCAGCCCCGCCGAAAGGGCACCGATCCAGTCGCGCCCGCCGGCAGCCGCATCACCGGCGGCGGCAAAGAAGATCGCCAGCAAGACACCGGACGACCCGCCCATCGTTTGCGACAGTTCCACCCCGACGGCGCGATACAATTGCGTGGGGTCAGCCAGCGGCAAGCGGTCCAAAGCGCCCATCAGTGCACGCGCAGCACCTGCCAGCGTCGATCCGGTATCCCCATCGCCCGATTTCGCATCCAGCGCGTTCAAGTCGGCCTCGATAGCGATCAGCGCTTTGCAGCAGCGTTCCACCAATGCGCGGCGCAAGGGGTGCGACGAAGGCTCTGGCTGAATCGGGGCCAGCCCATCGGGCAAGGGGCGCAGCGGAACAGTGTCAAACGCGGCAAGTCCGGGCCATGCCGGGGGGGCGACAGGCGCGGCAAGTGCCTCAACCTGCTCGGCCGTGACTGGCAGCAGCGAGACGGAAAAGCCATGCATGTCCAGCGATGTCATCAGGGCGGCTGGCCCGATGATGTGGCGCACCCGCGCGCCCAGTGACGAACGCGCCAGTTCTTCGGCCAAAACACTCATTTCCAGCGGTGTCGTGCTGCCAAGGTTATTCAGCAACGCCACATGATCTGCCATGCCGACGTGCGGCAGCAATCGGTCGGCCACCATACCCATGGCCGCCCGCGCGCCGGAAAAATCCACTTGCTCGATCCCGGCTTCGCCGTGAATGCCAAGGCCAAGTTCGGCCTTTCCGGGGGTGATCCGATCCTCTTTCGGGCTGCCGGGCACGGTGCAGGTATCCAGCGACATCCCGATCGATACAGTGCTGCGGATCACGGCAAGAGCGGCGGCGGTCACACGGTCAAGATCGGCCCCCGCCTCGGCCAAGGCGCCTGCAATCTTGTGCACGAACAAGGTGCCCGCCAACCCGCGTGCCTGCGGCAGATCGGGCAGCGCGATGTCGTCATCGACAATCACCATCGACACCTTCAGGCCAAAGGCCCGCGCCCGTTCGGCCGCAAGGCCAAAGTTTAGACGGTCACCGGTATAGTTCTTGACGATCAGGATGCAGCCCGCCTTGCCCGTCACGGCAAGGATACCCGCCAGTACCGCATCGACCGACGGGCTGGCAAAGACATCGCCGCAGACAGCGGCTGTCAGCATACCTTTGCCGACAAAGCCCGCATGGCTGGGTTCATGCCCCGACCCGCCGCCCGAGACCAGCGCCACCTTAGCTGCCCCGTCGCGGGCACGGTCCCAATCGGCGCGGACCACGACCTTGATGTGGGGAAATCCGTCCAGCCGCGCCAAGGCGCCACCTGCGCTGCGAACAAGCCCATCTATCGCCTCGGTGATGAGGGTTTCCTTGCTGTTCATGAACTGTTTCATGGGCTTATGCTCCTTGGATTCGGTGTCCGTCCGCGTCGAACCACAAAGGGGAAAGCGGCCGGATGGCAATGGCGTCACCCGCCGAAAGCGGGGTGTGGGGATCGGCCAGCGTGATCAGCTCATGCGGGCCAAGAACAAGAAGCAGGCGTGTCTGGTCGCCCAGTCGCTCGACCCGCCGCACGGTGGCAGGCCGACCTTCGCCCTGCAGAATATGCTCGGGGCGCAGGCCAATGGAGGTCGCACCGGCGGGGGCCGGGCCGAAGGCATCGGCGGGCAGCATGTTGATGCGCGGCTGACCAAGGCGCGAGGCCACATAGGCCGAAACCGGATCTTCATAGATCTCGCGCGGGGTGCCGAACTGGACGATCCGCCCCTGATCCAGCACGCCGACATGGGTGGCCATCGTCATCGCTTCGATCTGGTCATGCGTCACATAGAGGAAGGTCGCGCCAAGATCCGCATGGATGCGCTTCAACTCGATCCGGAGGTCAGAGCGCAGTTTGGCATCCAGCGACGACAGCGGTTCATCCATGAGGTAAATGCGGGGCTGGCGCACCAGCGCACGCCCGATGGACACCCGCTGCATTTCACCACCAGACAGTTGCGTGGCCTTGTTGTCGAGCTTGTGGGCGATGCGAAGAACCTTGGCCACCTCTTCCACCCGTTTGGCAATCTCGGCCTCGGGCATGTTGATGACCGGAGAGCGCAACGGGAAGGCAAGGTTATCGCGCACGCTGAGGTGCGGATAAAGCGAGTATTGCTGAAACACCATCGCCACATCGCGCTGCGCGGGCGTGTCATGCAGCACGGAAGCCCCGCCGATGGCGATATCGCCCTGATCCGGGCGTTCAAGACCGGCAATCAGCCGCAGTGTGGTGGTCTTGCCAGCCCCGGTGGGGCCAAGCAGCACCACGAATGCCCCGTCAGGAATGGTCATCGTCATGGCAGACACGGCTTTGGTGGCACCAAAGGCCTTTGAAACACCCGTCAAGCGGACCTCAGCCATGATGCACCCCCGCATTTGCCGACGTGCGAAAGGCGCGGCCAGAGCCTGCGTCGAACAGGGCCAGTGTGGGCGCGCGGAAGGTCATACCGACCGTTTCGCCAACCCGTGCCACCTGCCCTGCCGGGGCACGCGCCTTGATGGTGCCATGCGATGTGTCCAGCGTGACGATCTGCGTGGTGCCAAGGTATTCCGCCGCGATGATCCGGCCGCGATAGGCCCCGGAATCCACCAGCGTCACATGTTCGGGGCGCACACCCAGCACAAGGTCGCGCGCACCTGCTTCGGCCTGAAGTTCGGGTGTTTCCATCGTCACGCCACCAAGCGTTACCGCCCGATCACCGGGGCGGAAACTGCCCTGAAAGCGCAGGAAGTTCATCGAAGGGCTGCCAATGAAATCGGCGACAAACAAGGTGGCCGGGTGATCATAGATCTCTTGCGGGGTGCCGAACTGTTCGACAACTCCATGGTTCATGACCACGATCTTGTCCCCCATCTGCATGGCTTCCAATTGGTCATGGGTCACGTAAACCGTGGTGGCCCCCATACGATCATGCAAGGCGCGCAACTCCTCGGACATATGCTCGCGGAATTCAGCGTCCAGCGCGCCAAGGGGTTCGTCCATCATGAAGGCCTTGGGGTTGCGCACGATGGCGCGGCCAAGGGCCACGCGCTGACGGTCCCCCCCCGACAGGCCGGACACAGGCTTGTCGAGGATGCTTTCAATGCCGAGGATCCGCGCCACCTCGGCCACCTTGGCCTGTACCTGCGCCCGTGGCACGCCTTGGGACACCAACGGATAACTGATGTTCTTGCGCACATTCATGTGCGGATAAAGGGCGAACATCTGAAACACCATGGCGATGTCGCGCTGTGAGGCGGGCTTTTGGCTGACGTCTTCGCCATCAATCAGG
Source organism: Rhodobacter sp. (assembly GCA_027484145.1). GTDB lineage: Bacteria > Pseudomonadota > Alphaproteobacteria > Rhodobacterales > Rhodobacteraceae > Pseudotabrizicola. The sequence goes on along the minus strand of JAIXUH010000002.1, from coordinate 149,928 downwards.
ATTTCTCCGGATGTCGGCAGTTCTAACCCCGCGATCATCCGCAAGGTTGTGGTCTTGCCGCAGCCGGATGGCCCGAGCAGCATGAAGAATTCGCCGTTGCCGATGGTAAAGGACGATTCCTTGACGGCCGTGAAGGTCCCGAATTCCTTGCGTAAGTTACGGATCACAATCTCAGCCAAGGGGAGTCTCCTGTCCGGCGCGGATAAGGTTGCCATCAGGGTCAATCAAGGCAAGTTCGGCCATGCCCCACGGCTTTTCCTCCAACGCCACATATCGGGGAACGCCGGCCTCTGGCAGGCCAAGACCCGACCATTCGGCGTGCAGCGCGCGGATATCATCGGGCCGCAGATAGGCGCCGGCGTCATTTTTCAACGGGTCGAGCGCGGGGTTCAGCCAGAAATGCACTTCGGCCCCTTCCCGCTTCATCAGCAGATATTCCGCCTCGTCCTTGTAGATTGTCTCAAACCCAAGCCGCAGCCAGAACGCCTCGCAGGCAGTGACGTCTTTGGTGGGCAGGATGGGGGAAAGCTTCTCAAGCATGGTCATTGCGGAAAATGGCTGGTGATGATGAACATGACGGTGCCGATCAGCGTCACGATAAAGGACCATGTATAGGCCCAAAGGAAGAATGGCTGCATCAACATCACCACACCAAGCGCGATCAGCACCGTGGCGAGGTTTTCCCATGGACCGCGGCGAAAGCGGGCAAGTCCTTGCAGGAAAGTTGTCATGACTGCGCTCCCCGAATTTTCTGCGAAAATTCCTGGCGGGTGACGGAGAGAGATTTTTCGCAGAAAAATCGCGTCATTTCCGCACCGCCCCGAAGGTGATCCCGCGCAGCAGATGTTTGCGCAGCAAGATGGTAAAGATCATTACCGGCAGCAGGAAGATCGTCGCCCCGGCTGCAACCGCAGGCCAGTCCTGCCCGCCCACACCGATGATTGTGGGAATGAAAGGGGGCGCCGTCTGCGCCGTGCCCGAGGTCAGCAGGACGGCAAAGGCATATTCGTTCCACGCAAAGATCAGGCAGAAGATCGCGGTCGACGCGATGCCGGTGGCCGCCTGTGGCAGAACCACTTTGCGGAACGCCTGAAAGCGGGTGTAGCCGTCAATCAGCGCCGCCTCTTCGTATTCGCGGGGGATCTCGTCGATGAATCCCTTCAGCAGCCAGACGGCGAGCGAGATGTTCACGCCAGTATACAGCAGGATCATGCCAAGATGCGTGTCCGACAGACCCAGTTCGCGATACATCAGAAAGATCGGGATCGCGACGGCGATGGGGGGCATCATCCGCGTCGAAAGGATGAAGAACAAAAGGTCATCCTTCAGCGGCACCTTGAAGCGGGAAAAGGCGTAAGCCGCCAGCGTGCCCAGAAAGATCGACAGAAACGTTGACCCAAACCCGATGATGACCGAATTCATGAAGCGTTCGCCAAAGCGCGATGGGCCTGCGATCACCATGTCGCGCTCGCGCACGATCTTGTCATAGAAGGTTTCGGGCGGCGGCAGTTCGGCCAAAGCTTCTGGTGCAATTCGGGTACGGGTGGTGAAAAGGTTAACGTAGCCTTCCAGCGACGGCTCAAAGATCACCTTTGGCGGGTAGCTGATGGAGTCCGGCCCGGATTTGAACCCCGTCGAGATGATCCACAGCAGCGGCAGCAAGGTGATGAAGGCGTAAAGGCACACCAGCACACCCGCGACCAGTTTGGCGCGACGGCTTGGTTCGGTGATGGAATAGGCGCTCATCTTTCCTTTACCTTGTTCAAGGCTTTGACATAAATCGAGGCAAGGCCAAAGACGGTCACAAACAGGATGATGGCATAGGCCGAGGAATAGCCCGTGCGCCACTTTTCAAACGCCTCGCGCTTGAGATCGATCGAGGCGAGCAGCGTCTCATTCCCCGGCCCGCCCCCCGTCAGTTGCACCACAAGATCGAACATCTTGAAGTTTTCGATCCCGCGGAACAGGACCGCCAGCATCAGAAAGGGCAGCACCATCGGCACGGTGATCGTCCAGAATTGCCGCCATTTCGAGGCGCGGTCGATCTCGGCCGCCTCATAGATATAGTCAGGGATCGAGCGCAGCCCGGCAAGGCAGATGAGCATCACAAAGGGCGTCCACATCCATGTGTCGACGATGATGATCGCCCAAGGCGCCAAGGTTACCGAGCCCAGCATGGAAAAGCTGTTGGCCGGGGTGCCCGTAAAGAATTCCACCGCATAGTTGAACAGGCCGATTTGCGGCTGATAGAGAAACGTCCAGAAGTTCCCGACCACGGCAGGCGACAGCATCATCGGGATCACGATAAGGGTGGTCAGCAGGTCATTTCCCTTGAATTTACGGTTGATCAGCCAGGCCAGTGCAAAGCCGATCACGACCTGAAGCGCGATGGTCCAGATCAGGAAATGGGCCGTGTTCTGCATGTTGGCCCAGATGCCGTCGTCGGTCAGGATACGTTCATAATTTCGCAGGCCCACCCATTTGACCTCGGCATTGGGCTTGTTCGCGGCAAAGTTGGTGAAGGACAGACGGATCGTCCAGATCAGCGGAAAGATGTTGATCGCCAACAGCAAAAAGATGGTGGGGGCCACGAACAGCCACGCGATGGTGCGGTCAGACAGGCCGCGCACGCGGGCCGCCACGTTTGGTGGGGTGGCGCGGGCCAGTCGGGTGATGGGGGTATCCGTCATGGGTCAGGCCACCGGGGGCAAGAGGGAGAATAGGTCTGTCACGAAGGGGCCGTAGACCAGCCCCCAGAAGATGCGGATGGCGAAAGCGACGGCAAATCCGGCAGCCAGCAAGGTCAGGGGGTTGACCCGGCCTTGCGCTTCTCCCCGCCACATTCTGCGCGGATCAACCAGCAGCGCGGGAAGCACCAGAAAGGTCGCATAAGCCAGCCCGTAATAGGCCAGAAACAGCGGCATCCACAGCGGCGGTATCTGCCACAAGACGCCGGTGAAAACGGCCCCCTCGGTCATCGAGGCCCCGAAGGACAGCCAGAACAGTTGCGCGGCCGTCAATCCAAACCATCGGATGGCCGCCACAAAGCACAGGGCCATCATCGCATAGTCGCCAATCGCCAGCACGAAAGAGGTGCGGGTGTCGGGGTGCATGCCGCCCCATCCGCTGCCATCCACGGTCAGGCTCAACTCATAAATCAGGCCAAAGCCGATCGAGAGCACCACATAACTGAGCGCGGCAAGGGCTGCAGATGGCTGCAGACCGCGCCAGCCCGCCATCTGCGCCCAAAACCCGGCGATCACGCCCGCGTAAAGCGGCCAATCCACACCGGACAGGGTGGAACGAGGCGTATCCGACGGCACAAAGCGCAGGCCAAGCCCAAACACCGCCAAAGACAATGGCTGGAAAAGCGCGCGGATCAGGCGTGCGGCAAGGGACATGCGACGCTCCGGTCATGGAAAGGCGGCAAGGCCGCATGGAAGATGCCGGGGCAGAAGGCGGACCTTCGCCCCGGCACAGGGTCAGAGTTTGCCTTCGTCCTCGAAGACCTCGGTCCAGTCGGCGATCAAGCCATCCAGGGCCTCTTGTGCGGTGCCCTGATCGGCCACCACGAAGTTGTGGATGCGTTCCTGCATGGCCAAGAGCAGCGAGGCATAGGCCGGCTCTTGCCAGAAGTCTTGCACCCCACCCATGGCTTCAAGGAAATCACCGGCGAAAGGCGCGGTGTTCACGAAGTTCGGGTCATCCAGCACGGCCTTGTGGCAGGAATAACCGCCCATCGACCACCACTTTTTCTGCACTTCGGGGTTGGCGAACCACTTCACGTATTCCAGCGCGCCATCCATGTTGTCGGTATAGGAGACAACTGAAATCCCCTGCCCGCCAAGCGTTGATGCCGCCACGTTCTGGGCCGGGTTCACGAAGAAATCGATCTTGTCGCCGCCCGTGGTCGGGTCGGCATAAAGACCGGGGAAGAAAGCGAACCAGTTCATCGCCATGGCGACCTGACCGGATTTGAACGCATCCAGCGACTGTTCCATATAGGCGTTGTCATAGCCGGGGGGCGTGCCGGTCTTGTAGAGTTCCTTGTAGAACTCCAGCGCTTCGACAGCGGCGGGCGAGTTCACCGCCCCTTCCATGTCATACTTGCCGGGGGTGTTTTCATACTTGAAGCCCCAAGCGTAAAGCGCACCGGTGGCACCCATGGTGATGCCTTCGGACCCGCGCTCGGTAAAGATCGACGCGCCATAGACCTTCTTGCCGTCAATATCACGGCCCTGGAAGAACTGGGCGATTTCCAGCAATTCCTTTTGGGTCTTGGGTTCTGCCAGATCGCGGCCATACTTGGCTTTGAAGTCGGCCTGAATCTCGGGGCGGGCGAACCAGTCCTTGCGATAGAACCAGCCGTTGGCGTCCCCCATGGCGGGCAGCGCGTAATAGTTCGGCGTGCCCTTGGGCCATGTGGAATAGGCGTACACCGTGGCGGGGGCGAAATCGTCCATGCTGATGCTGTTGGCATCGAAGAAATCGTTCAGCTTGACGTAGTGCCCGTTCTCGGCACCGCCGCCGATCCACTGGCTGTCGCCGATCAGCAGATCGCACAGCTGCCCGCCCGAGTTCAACTCGTTCAGCATGCGGTCTGCAAAGTTGGGCCATGGCACGAACTCGAAGTTCATCTTGATGCCGGACTGAGCCTCGAAATCCTTGCTCAGCTCAACCAGAGCGTTCGCCGGGTCCCATGCGGCCCAGCACAGCGTCAGTTCCTTGTCTTGGGCAACGGCGGCGCCTGCGGTCAGCAGTGCGGCGACCGTGGTCGTGGCCAGAAGTCTAACCTTCATCGCGGATCCTCCCTTGGATGCTGGAATGGACGTGCCCGGTCGGTATGCTTGCGCCGGGCCTTCTTGGTGGTGTGACCTTACGCAAGGTCGCGGCAGCCTGTCCAGCATTTTGAGGGACGTACCTCAAATCTTCTTACAGGCCTTCAATTTCAGGGGCTTCGCAGCGTCAGCCGTGGCTTGGCGGCAGGTTTTCACGGATGATGATCTCGATTCGCAGAGTTTCCTGCGATTCGTCGATGGGGGTTCGGTCGGCCTTGGCGCGCAGCACGCGCAAGGCCGAGCGGGCCAGATGCCCGACGTTCTGCGCAATGACCGCATCAATCTGGCCGGACTGAAGCGCAGCGCGGGTATGCGGTGTCAACTCATGCCCGATGGTGACCACATGGCCCAGAAGGCCAAGTTCCGACAAGGTGCTGGCCAAGGCGCGATGGCCCGTGCCCAGCAGATAGATGCCCCCCACCTGCCCCGTGTTCGCCAGCATTTCGGCAACCACATGGCGCAGCGTCGTGGCCGAGCCATGGGTTTCCAGTGTCTGCATTACCTCAACCTGCGGAAAGGCGCGCAGCATCACCTCGTCAAAGCCCAGCCTGCGTTCGATGCTTTCGCGCAGCAGCATCGAATTGGCGATCACCATCACGCGCGCCGGACGCGCGCCCAGAAACCGCCCCATCAGCATCCCAGCCGTCCGGCCCGAGGCGCGGGCATCAATGCCAACATAATGATCACGTTCAGTATTCGGCAAATCGGACACAAGGGCCACAACCGGAATGTCACGCATTCGCAAGGAACGGACCGCATCGCGTACCACGGGGGTTTCCGGCGCCATCAGGGCCACGCCCGCCACGTCCTGCCCCTCCAGATTGCGCAGCATCGCGGCAAGGGCATGCATATCCTCGGCCGGAAACCGCAGCAGCGTGACCGACATCCGCGTTTGCGCGGCGGTTGCGGCCGCGTCCTTCAGCGCCTCGGCCAGGGTCTGGACGAACTGGCTTTCGGTATCGGGCAAGACCACGGCCATACGATAATTGCGTGAGCGCGCCAGATTGGCGGCCGCCACGTCGCGGACATAGCCAAGCTTGCTGATCGCATCATTCACCGCAAGGATGGTTTTCTCGCGCACGCCGGGACGCGCGTTCAAGACGCGGTCAACCGTAGCCAGACTGACCCCCGCCTCGCGGGCGATATCATTCACGGTGGGGCGCATCGTCCCTTTCCCTTCATCCCCGCCCAGTATTGGCGCAGGATTGAGGTACGTCAATCAGGATCGGGTGGCAATCCGGTAGCCCGGCACCGCGATCTGGCGGACCAGTGTGATCGACGCCGCGCCCAGCCACGTGGTGCGGTCGGTGACAAACAAAGCCTCGCCAACCGGGATCTGCAGCAGATCGGCCTCTTCGGGCCCGGCACGCAGGGCACAAAAGGCAAGGTCAAAGCGGCTGTAGGGCCGGTTGCGCACCAGCCATTCGTTGGCCGAGATGGCGGCAAGATCAACGGACAGGATTTCGGGCACCGTTTCGGGGTTGATCCACCGATCCTCCAGCACATAGGGCCGCGTGTCCGCCAGATGCAGCGCGCGTACGTGCAGGGCCTGCGCGGTCGTGGGCAATTCCATGCTGGCCGCAACCGTCGGCGGCGGAAGGCCAAGGTCGCGCGACAATAGCCGATAGGCATAGCGCGCGCCCTTTGCCTCCACCTCGGCCCGGATCAGCGGAATGTCAAAGGTGGCGCGGGTCACAGGGCTGTGCTTGACCTGCGTGCCACCCTTGCGCCGCCGGTCGATCCGGCCCGCATCCGCAAGGTCCTGCATCGCGCGCTGCACTGTGGATCGCGCGCATCCCAGTTCTGCGGCGATGTCTTCGTCACGCGGCAGGCGGTCACCCATGGCATAGGTGCCATTCAGCAACCGGGCCTGAATCTGGTCGCGCACATCACGCCAGGACTGGCGTTCCTTCATCAAATCACCTGCTGCAGTTGGGCCATGGTCGTGCGATATCGGGCAACGATGCCATCACGGGCCATATGCCGCCCGTTCTGCACGCTGTGGCGGCCTGCCGACCACAGGTCGGTCACATGCGATGCGCCATGGCCCCCGAAGATCAGCGTATCCAGCAGCGCATCGCCCTGGCGACCGTCAAGGTGCAACGTGTCGCATGCCAGCCCAAGGATATCGGCCCATTTGCCGACCGCCAATGTACCCGAAGCCCGGCCCGCCGCCTGTGCGCCAAAGCGCGCCGCATGGTCATAGAGCACGCGCCCGGTCGACTGCGCCGGGCTGGCCAGAACTGCCCTGCCCCGGTCGCGCAAACGCTGCGAATACTCCAGCGTTTTCAACTCTTCGAACAAGGTAATGTGGATATTGCTGTCCGAGCCGAAGCCCACCCGCCCGTTGGCGGCAAGGAAGGTGGTCGCCGGAAAGATGCCGTCGCCCAGATTGCTTTCGGTGATCGGGCACAGGCCCGCAACCGCCCCGGTGGCGGCAAGCGCGCGGGTTTCGGCATCAGTCATCTGGGTGCAATGGATCAGGCACCAATCGGCGCCGACGGCATGGTTCGCCATCAGCCATTCCGCCGGACGCGCGCCATAGGCGGCCAGAACCTCATCCACCTCGGCGGTCTGTTCGGCAAGGTGCATGTGGGTGGGGCCACCAAGGCCGACAGCCTGCGCCAGACCAGCGCGGCTGACCGCGCGCAGGGAATGCGGGGCGGTTCCAAGGCGCGTGTCAGGCAAGGTCAGGGCCTGCCCCGCCTTGGCGTGCAGATCACAAAAGCGGTCAGGCGTGTTCGCAAAGCGCAACTGCCCGCCCTGCAGCGGACGGCCATCACAGCCGCCCTGTTCATACAGCACCGGCAGCAAGGTCAGCCCGATGCCGGTTTCCTGCGCGGCAGCGATCACCCGCAAAGACAATTCGGCCAGATCGGCATAGGCCTGCCCGCCGGCGGCGTGGTGCAGATAGTGGAACTCGCAGACGGCGGCATAACCGGCCTCTTGCATCTCCATGAACACAAGCGCGGCGATGGCTTCGATCTGATCCGGCGTCAGCTGGTCCAGAAACCGATACATCAGCCGCCGCCACGTCCAGAAGGTATCGCGCGGGTCTGGGCCACGGGTTTCGGTCAGGCCCGCCATGGCGCGTTGAAAGGCGTGAGAGTGCAGGTTGGTGGGCGCGGCCAATGCCAGACCCAAACGGTGATGCGGTGCATCCGTCTGTGCGCCAATGCCACTGATTCTGCCCGCATCGATGGTGATCTGCACGTCTTGCACCCAACCATCCGGCGTAAGCGCCTGATCCGCATGAATGATCTGCATCAGCCAACCCTTCGTTGACAATATTATGTAGCGACATATTAATAATAAGAACGGTCATAAGCAAGGAAAGCCGATGGCGGACGCGGCCCTGTTCACGCAAATCAACGTGGCCACAATGGCGCCGGGGGGTGCCCCCTATGGCCTGATCCACGATGCGGCCATTGCGGTGCAGGACGGGCGGATTGCCTGGGTGGGGCCGCGCGCAGATTGCCCGGCCGAATGGCGCGCCTTGCCGATGCACAGCATGGGCGGGCGGCTGGTGACCCCTGCCCTGATCGATTGCCATACCCACATCGTGCACGTCGGTCACCGCGCGCGCGAATTCGAGATGCGGTTGCAAGGCGCAACCTATGAGGAATTGGCCCGCGCCGGCGGGGGCATTGCGTCGACTGTCGCGGCCACGCGCGATGCAACGCCAGAGGTGTTGCTGGCGTCTGCCCTGACACGCGTCGATGCCTTGCTGTCCGAAGGCGCCGCCACGATCGAGGTCAAGTCCGGCTATGGGCTCGACATCGGGACCGAACTGAAAATGCTGCGCGTCGCCCGTCAGATTGCCCAAGCGCGGCCGGTCCGGGTGCGGACCACTTATCTTGCGGCTCATGCCGTCCCCAAGGACATGGATGGCGACACATATCTGGATCAGGTGGTATTGCCCGGCCTTGATCTGGCGGTCGCCGAGGGGTTGGTTGATGCGGTCGATGCGTTTTGCGAAGGCATCGCGTTTTCGCCGGGTCAGGTGGCGCGCGTCTTTGAAAGGGCAAAGGCGCTGAACCTGCCCGTCAAACTGCATGCTGAACAGCTGAGCCATCTGGGCGGCGCAAGTCTTGCCGCGCGGTTTGGCGCGCTGTCGGCGGACCATCTGGAATATGCGACCCCCGAGGATGCTGTGGCCATGGCGCGGGCTGGAACAATTGCGGTCATGCTGCCGGGGGCGTTTTACACTTTGCGCGAAACCCGGATGCCGCCGGTTCAGGCCTTTCGCGATGCTGGCGTGCCCATGGCAGTCGCCACAGACTGGAACCCCGGATCATCGCCCATGGGGTCGCTTCTGTTGGCCATGAACATGGCCTGCACGCTGTTTCGCCTGACACCGGAAGAAGCCTTGGCCGGAACCACCCGGGTGGCCGCGCGGGCTTTGGGTTTGGCGGACTGTGGAATGATTCAACCCGGCCTGCGCGCCGACCTTGCCATCTGGTCGGCCGACGGGCCCGCCGAACTGGCCTATCGGATTGGGGTAAACCCCTTGTTCAAAAGAATTTTCGGGGGAACGGAATGCTGACGTTGACGCCGGGCGCTGTCACACTGGCAGATTTGGAAACCATCTGGCGCGACACCGTCGCCGTGCGGCTTGACCCGCAGGCCCGCCCACAGATTGAGGCCGCCGCCGCCATTGTGGCCAAGGCTGCGGCGGGCGATGTGGCGGTTTATGGCGTGAACACCGGGTTCGGCAAACTTGCCTCGATCAAGATTGCGCCCGGCGATACCGCACAGTTGCAGCGCAATCTGATCCTGTCGCATTGCTGCGGTGTCGGCGAGGCGCTGGACAGTGCGACCGTGCGGCTGATGATGGCGCTGAAGCTTATCTCGCTCGGGCGCGGCGCATCGGGTGTGCGGTGGGATATCTGCGCGCTTTTGGAAGGGATGATCGCGGCAGGCGTCACGCCGGATGTGCCGTCGCAGGGGTCTGTCGGGGCATCGGGCGATCTGGCCCCCTTGGCGCATATGGCGGCGGTCATGATCGGCGAAGGCTGGGCCCATCTTGACGGCACGCGCCTGCCGGGACATGAGGCTTTGGCCCGCGCCGGGCTGCGCCCGATTGTACTTGGCCCCAAGGAAGGCTTGGCCCTGATCAATGGCACGCAGTTTTCCACGGCCTGCGCCTTGATCGGGCTGTTCATGGCGTGGCGTCTGACCGAAGCGGCTGTGGTGACTTCGGCCCTGTCGACTGACGCAATCATGGGATCCACCGCGCCACTGGCCCCCGAGATCCATCGCCTGCGCGGTCATCGTGGGCAGATCGATGTGGCGGCAGCAATGGCAGCCTTGATGGCCGGAAGCGACATTCGCGAAAGCCACCGCGAAGGCGACAGCCGCGTGCAGGACCCGTACTGCATCCGCTGTCAGCCACAGGTCACGGGCGCCGCACTGGACCTTTTGCGCCATGCCGCCGCCGTTCTGGAGGTTGAGGCCAATGCGGTGACCGACAATCCGCTGGTGCTGGTTGAGCGCGGCGAGATTGTGTCTGGTGGGAACTTTCACGCCGAACCCGTCGCCTTTGCCGCCGACCAGATGGCACTGGCGATATCCGAGATCGGTGCAATTGCACAGCGCCGCGTGGCCTTAATGGTTGACCCCACGCTCAGCTTTGATCTGCCACCCTTTCTGACCCCCGCGCCGGGCCTGAATTCGGGCATGATGATCGCCGAGGTAACGACTGCCGCATTGATGAGCGAAAACAAGCACATCGCCATGCCATGCTCGACCGACAGCACGCCAACTTCAGCCAATCAGGAAGACCATGTCAGCATGGCGGCACATGCAGCGTTTCGGCTGCGGCGCATGTGTGCCAACCTTTCGGTCATTCTGGGGGTAGAAGCGATGTGTGCCGCGCAAGGCGTTGAGGCGCGCGCGCCCCTGACAACATCAGCGCCTTTGCGCGCGGCAATAGAGGCACTGCGCCGCTCCGTGCCCGCCCTGACGACAGACCGCTACATGGCCGATGACATTGCCGCTGCCGCCGCGATCGTCAGTGGCGGAGAGATGACCCTGGCCGCCGCCTTCGCGCTGCCCCGTTGACTGCAAAAGGATGATCCGATGACCGACCCGCGCAAAAACACCCGCGACATCTATCCGCCGACCGGGCCGCACCTGACCGCAAAATCATGGCAGACGGAAGCCGCCCTGCGGATGCTGATGAACAACCTGCACCCTGACGTTGCCGAAAACCCGCATGAACTGGTGGTCTATGGCGGAATCGGCCGCGCCGCCCGCACATGGCGCGACTTTGATCTGATCGTCGACAGTTTGCGGGCGCTGGAGGCAGATGAAACCCTTGTCGTTCAATCCGGCAAACCCATCGCCATCATTCGCACCCACCCGGATGCCCCGCGCGTTCTGATCGCAAACTCGAACCTTGTGCCGCATTGGGCCACTTGGGACCATTTCAACGAGTTGGACCGCAAGGGTTTGGCGATGTATGGCCAGATGACCGCCGGGTCGTGGATCTACATCGGCACGCAAGGCATTGTGCAGGGCACTTATGAGACCTTTGCTGAAGCCGGGCGCCAGCACTACGGCGGCAGCCTCAAGGGGCGGTGGATCCTGACCGGTGGCCTTGGTGGCATGGGCGGGGCGCAACCCTTGGCCGCGGTGATGGCCGGCGCGTGCTGCATGGCCGTGGAATGCGACGAAACCCGGATCGATTTTCGCCTCCGCACGCGCTATGTCGATGAAAAGACAGACAGTATTGACGAAGCACTTGACATGATCGCCCGATGGACCGCTGCGGGTGAGGCAAAATCGGTCGGCCTTGTGGGCAACGCGGCCGAAGTATTCCCCGCCCTTTATGAACGCGGCGTTCGGCCGGACATGGTGACCGACCAGACAAGTGCCCATGACCCCCTCAACGGTTATCTGCCCAAAGGCTGGAGCGTTGCCGAATGGCGGGCCAAACGAGAAACTGATCCCGCCTCTGTGCAAAAGGCGGCCAAGGCCAGCATGCGTGATCAGGTCGCGGCAATGGTGGATTTCTGGAATGCAGGCGTGCCGGTGCTAGACTATGGAAACAACATCCGGCAGGTCGCAAAAGACGAAGGGTTGGAAACGGCCTTTGCCTTTCCCGGCTTTGTTCCGGCCTATATCCGCCCACTGTTCTGCCGCGGCATCGGACCGTTCCGCTGGGTGGCGCTCAGCGGCGATCCCGAAGACATCTACAAGACCGACGCCAAGATGAAGGAGTTGTTTCCAGACAACGCTCACTTGCACAAATGGCTTGATATGGCGCGTGACCGCATTGCGTTTCAGGGCCTTCCGGCGCGCATTTGCTGGATCGGGCTGGGGGATCGCCACCGCGCAGGTCTGGCCTTCAACGAGATGGTGGCCAGCGGAGAGTTGTCGGCCCCTATCGTCATTGGCCGCGACCACCTTGACTCAGGCTCTGTTGCGTCACCCAACCGCGAAACCGAAGCCATGTTGGATGGGTCAGATGCCGTAAGCGATTGGCCTTTGCTCAATGCGCTGGTCAATACGGCCAGCGGTGCAACTTGGGTCAGCATCCACCACGGCGGCGGTGTCGGCATGGGGTTTTCGCAACACGCGGGCGTGGTCATCTGCGCGGACGGCACACCCGAGGCCGCAAAACGCATCGAGCGCGTCTTGTGGAATGATCCCGCCTCAGGTGTCTGGCGACATGCCGACGCGGGCTATGACGCGGCCAAAGACTGCGCCCGCGTCAATGGCTTGCGCCTGCCCGCCATATTGGGCTGAACCGGACTTGCGTTCAGGTCGGCCAACCTAGCCGATCTGAACGCGCCGTTCCGGGCCAGCCCCATAAGCCGCCGAAATCTGAGCGACGCTGACAGACAATGGCAAGACCGCCCCGTCGACCACCTGGTCGGCCATCGAATACACATAAGCAGCCGAAGGTGTGGTAGTCCGCCGCAGAACAGCATTGGCCTCGTTGCGCACCACCACTTCATATAATTCGCGTTCTTCTGCCAAGGGTGCATCAAACGCATCCCAAGTGTCGCCATCGATTCGCGTCCGGCGAACCCAGTTCAGGGTAATGTCGCCCGTGGGAAGCGTCGTGCCAAACAGATGCGCCACAGAATAGGGCCGCAATCCGTTTCCACGGAACGCATGGGTCTGCAGATTGATATCCGGGCTGCTTGGCCCCAGATCGGCCAGACCCATACGATAGAACCGCAGGATTCCACGTTGCGCCGAAAGAAGGTCGATCTGCGGCAAGAAAGGTGTCAGAGCAATGATTATACTACCAATGGGCCATTCCGCATGACCCAATCCATCCGTCCCGGACTGCCCCCGCAAGCGCAGCGTCAGATCATAGGTCCGGTCGGCAACAAGAACGGCCTCCTGAAACTGAAGGATCTCCCAGTTGTCAGGACTACCATCTCCAATTGCAATGGCATTTGCCCCATTCAGGATTTCTTGGGTCGACACCGAAGACAAGGCGCCAGATTCGATCTTTACCCGCAAAGCGGGCCCTCGGTCGAACAATCCGGACGCATGCGGCGCAAGCGGTGTCAGCGTTGTTCCAACAATTGCGGCCTCTTCAATGACCGTGTTCAAAACGTATCCCGCATCCGCCCCCGATGACCACACACCAACACTTCCCACCCACGGAACCGCCGTCACGGCAAGATGCGGGGCATGCGGCACTTCTGATCCACGCAACAAAGGCAGGTCGGCAAAAATCGCCGATACAGGCGCGGGCGGGTCAAAGGGCGTCCAGCCAGTGGGAGCAATCTGAAATTCATGCGCATCATACTGAGCTTGATCTACACGAACCGCACTAATCGATATCGCCTCAGCCGCTTCGATCGAATCGATCCGATAATTTGCGGCCTCGAGCCGCACTGTGGACCCAAGCGCCAGATCAGACCAGGACGGCGGAAGTTTTGCCTTCAGCAGATCACGCCCGCTTCGCGCTTCGGATAGCCAACGGGCAGTCACGGCTGCCGCTGTCTGAGCCGTCAAGAGCATGGGGTACTCGGTTTGCGACACAGTCTGAAGTGCGCTGTCGGGAAAAACCGCCTCGGCCACGCGGGCGGCAAAATCGCCCTCTGCCGAAACATAGGTCAAGCGTGTTCTCCCAAGCATTTCCGCATCTGCCAACCGCGTCCGTTCAAGGCTCGCCTCCGCTTCCATTTGCAGCACGATGTCATCCTGCGTGACCGGCCTTGGGACCGTAGCCCCGCGCGACGCAAAGGAAAGTCTGCCATTTTCCTCTGCTGCGTCAAAGGCATGAACCATTGACAAGGGCTGAATATCGGCGCGGGCCGATGTAATCTCTGCGATCGAATAACCCATGACAGTGCCATGCAGCGCTTTGGTATCAACGTCTGATACCGTGCTAATCGAACAGATCTCACGCACTACAGCATCAAGCGGCACAGATGAGGCGCGCCCATTCAGCCAATGTCCGGCGACGTAATTCTCGCCATCCGACCACAAATCTTCCTGCCGCGGAAAAGTCGGAAAGGGTCGCGCATCCCAGGCCCATGCATGGCACCGTTCCAAATCCAGCATCCGGCCAGAGTAGTGTGATGATGCCGGATTATTCTCGGTCGTGTTCCAGTACTCGTTCATTGCACGATAGTACTGCAATTGCATATAGTCATCGCGATAACCGGAAGAGGCCCGTGGCAACCCGGACTCAGATGATTTCTGGTCAAGGAACCGATTTGGTTCATTGGTGCCCTTATCAATCGCCGCGCATCCATATTCGGTAAATCGGATGGGTTTTGATTGTGGCAGCCATACCGTCGGCACTGTCTCTCTGACCCCGCCGATCCGGTTGTGATGTGGCAACGCCCACCAAGACCGCAAATCCTTATAGCGAAAGATCCAATCCTCACCAAATTCACCATCCACAATCGGCTTGCGCAACTGTGCGGCTATGCCTTCCGGGCTGTCGTAATACCAATCAAAGCCCTCACCACCACAGACGTTTGATTTCAGATAGCCAAGGTCGTAAATCGATCCGTATCCTGCATCGGCATGGTCAACGCCATCTCGCCAATCAGACAGTGGCATGTAGTTATCAATGCCAACAAAATCGATGTTCGGCGAGGCCCAGAGGGGGTCAAGATGATAATAGACGTTGCCATCCCGATGATAGCCAAAATATTCGGACCAATCAGCCGCATAACTGATCTTCGTTTGGGGGCCCAGAATACTACGTACATCGGCAGCCAATTGCTCCAAAGCCTGCACCGCCGGAAAGCTATGGCCTGCCCCCCTGATCTGCGTCAGACCACGCATCTCTGACCCGATGCAAAAGGCATCAACCCCACCGGCCAATTGGCACAACATTGCATAGTGCAGGATAAAGCGCCGATATCCCCATTGGTCCGGTCCGGAATAGACAACCTGCCCCCCGACATTGCTGAAATCCGTCACCGACGCAGTCCCAAAGAAAGCCGCAACCTCAACCGCTGCGGCTGTGGTCAGATCAGTTGAACCTATTTGACCCGGCGCCTGATTCAGGGTGATCCGTCCACGCCATGGCAAAGCGGGCTGTCCGGTCTGCCCCGTGTAGGGATCCGGCAGGGTGTTATCCGCCAACTGATCCATCAGGATGAAGGGATAGAACATCACTTCGCGGCCAGTCTCGCGCAGGGCTGCAATCGCCTCGATCACTGAGGCGTCAGACGGGGTGCCGCCATAGACCGACCGCCCCCCCGGCATCAGCGGAACCGCCTGCACCCCGGCGCGCGCCGCACCGCCAGCTGTCCACGGCATGCCATCCGCATCGACCCCGGTCGCTTCAACCTTCGGTCTTACCTGGCAAAGACCGCATCGCAGATCATTGCCAAACCATGAAACAACCAGAGACACAGATCCGCAATTCGGCAGTTCGCGGCCCAACTGATCCAACGACACCTGAAAATCCGTCATGCCGCTGCCGGTGTTCACGTTCAGAGTGCGATACCCGGCCAAGCTTGTCCGCTTGCGCGCGACCGAGGTGGCGAGGGCATATTCGCCGGTTCCGGGAATCAGCGAAACCGCCCGAATGCAGCGCTGAAAATCCAGAACCCCTTCGGCCGAAGGGCCTTGGGCCGTGCGGATCACTTCAAAGCTGAGTTGCGGCACACGGTTGCCAAAGGCCGCCAGATCCAGGTTTTCAAACACCACATAGGCCAGTCCGCGATAGGCAGGCGATTGCCCGATCCCAACATCAGCCTCGATCGCAGCATCCGGCTCTTGCGATTCGCTTCCCAGATAAATCCGCAGGTCAAACGCTGATGGCGCAATTTCGGTGCCGTCAGCCCAGATCCGCCCAACCCCCAGAATCTCGCCCTCGCACAATGCCACTGCCAGACTGACGCTGTAGGAGAATTCGATCGTTTTCGGACGCGGCGCCCCCTTGCCGCCCCCGCTTGACCGGCGGTTTTCGCGGAACGGCGAGGCCCAGATGACTTGCCCTGCCACCCGATTGCGCCCCCACAGCCGGGGAATGGCCGTGCCTTCGCTGGCCCCCATCACGCAAAAGCGGTCAAGGCGACCCACCTCGACCGGCTCTGACCCGCCACCAAGAATGCGCTGATCAATCGCCCGGCCAAGTGTCGCACCAACTGCGCGGCCGATCACTGCCCCGGAAAGACCCAGCGCCGTTCCACCAAAACCTGCGCCCAGCGCGGCACCCGCCGCTGACAAAAGGATCGTCGCCATTCACATCATCCTTTCCGGAAACTGGAACACCGCAACCATGCGCCGAACCCACGGGTCCGAGAATGTGTTCTCCACAACGCCATGGCCCGAATAGGCATGAACCAGTCGGCGGGTTTTCCCGACCGCTGACACGATGCCCAAGTGTTTGGCCACTGCACCGGCACGCATCCGGAACAGCACGACATCACCAAGACCAATCTCACGCCGCGATTTGCGGATCAGCCATCGGCCAGCCGCCGCCAGCAGCACTTCGTCGCCAGACGGCTCGGCCCAATCTTGGGTGTAGTGCGGGGGCACGACAGGCTCGGGGCCGACAACCTCGCGCCAGACCCCCCGGATCAGGCCCAGACAGTCGGTGCCAACGCCGCAAAGCGTCGACTGGTGCAGGTAGGGTGTGCCGATCCAGCGCGCGGCCGCACCTGAAATTTCTGCGCCGCGGGCATCGTCCTGAAAATCTCCTTCGGCCATTTCCGGGTCACCGCACGCTTGCACGGGGTGCCGCCCGCAACCAGTCCTCGCCGGGCACATGCGGAAAGCCGCGAAAGTTCAGAAAGTTGCTGAACCGCGTCTGGCAGGTGGCCGCTTGCCGGTCACACCCGACCACCACACGCACCATATCCCCCGCTTCGGGCACAATTGTCAGGCCCTGCCACAGGTCCAGCCAGCGCAGGGTCTGCGACACACGGTCAGATTTCACATGCCCGGACAGGCCCGCCGCGCGCCCAGTCAGGATCGACACACGACCATTCTCGAAAGCACCCGCCACTATCGGCACGTCTGCGTCCAGACCCAAGACCCGCCCTTGCTCCATCCGGCGAACTGGCACTTCGGCCATACGGTCGGGCAAGGACAGGTCGACCTTGCACCGCTGGTCGCCCAGCACGGCAGAACACGCGGCGTGAAAGACAAAGCCCCGGGGCGTGTTCAACGGTTCCGTCAGCCCCCGCAACTCCACCCGAAAGGCGCCAGCCGTGCGGGAAATCTCGCCGAAGGTGCCGCGGAACTGAATTTTGCGTTGCTCCACATCGGCCCAGTTGACCAAAAAGGCCGTGACCTCCGCCCCGTCAAAGCGACCGGCCAGAATATCCTCTTCGCGCACAGCCGCGTCTGACAATGCACCGACAGCTTCGGTATTGTCGACCGCCAACCCGGTGGACGATTGCAGCGCGCGTGCGGTCAGACCAGAACGTGCCGCAAACGTCACCCCGTCAAAGGTCAGATCACGGTCATGGTCGGTAAAGCCAAGGATCAGACCATCCTTGCGCTGCACCTTCCACGCGCGGCACACCGTGGTCGATCCGCTGCGAAGGTGTTTGTGAAAAGCCTCCAGCATCACTCGCGCACCTCCATCACCGGCACATCAGGCACTTCACCAGCCTGAAACGACGAGACCGAGGTCACGATGGCATCTGTGTCAAACCGTACCGGCACATCAAACTCGAACCCGGCCGACACCATCACCCCGATATCCGGTGGAACGGCAAAAATGATCTCACCCCGTGCGTGGTCCACAGTGAACTCCAGCCCCTCGACCTTTGGGTCGCGGGCAACAGCCGCCGTGACGGTGCCGGCAACCGGCTTGGTGATGTGGCGGGTGTAGGTCTCGTGACCGGATCGGTAGGTCTTGCTGAGGAAGAACGAAGCCTGCACCCCGTCGCCCGTTCCGATCACCTGATCCAGCGGTGCAGGCCGTTGTGACGGCGCACAGGATTTGTAGTCCGACCAGTCCTTCCAGCGGAAACTGTGCATCCGCCCGCGCCGCGCCTCGAAAAAGGCGATCAGCATCTCGACATCATCCAGCGTCCTCAGCCCAGCGCCAGCTTCATACCGGCGGCGCGAATGGGCCCAAGGCGTGTTGCGCTCTTCAAAACCATTGGCCAGGGTGACCACCTCGGTTCGCCGTTCTGGCCCACCGACCGACCCAAAGCTCAGGTTTGCGGGAAATCTGATGTCATGAAATGCCATATGACCTGCTCCTATCGGTTGCGTTGCCCGCGGGCCAAGGCCCGCGCAGCCTGTGCCGCGATCTGGCTTTGGCTGCGCTGAAAGCCCTGCACATCCGGTGTCTGAATGTTCATCACGACCGTGACGGCACGCCGTGCCCCAGCCGCTTGCACGCCAAGGCGGCCATCAGCACCCCGCGCCAGTGGCATAATCGCCTCTGGCCCCGCCTCGCCCATCAGGCCGCGGCCATTGCGCATCGGAAAGCTGGTCGGCTGCGAAACAACGCCCCCTTTGGCAAAGGGCATCACCCGACCTTGCGAAAAGCTGCCGCCCGCCTGAAACGGCATCATCCCGGACAAGACCGCATTGATCCCGCTGGCGACCAGTCCGCCCAAGGCACCCTGAACCGGCTTCATCGCCACGTTGTAGACAGAGCTGACCATGCTTTGCGCAACCAGTTTCAGCGCGTCTGACAGCTTAACCCCGTCAAAGATCAGGCCATCAAAGGCCCGCCGCAGACCGCCGCCAATGCCGCTTGACAGTGTGTTCACCTCGCGCCCCGTAAACACCATCGTCTGCTGCATCCGGGCAAGTTCGCCCTCAAACGCCGCAATCATCGCGGTGGATGCCCCCAGCGTTGCTTCCAGCGCGGCCACCTGATCCTGCAGGTCCTCGATCTCTGCCATGTCCCGTCTCCCTTCGCATGTCCGGATAGGCATCCGCCAGTTCGGCAAGCCTTGCGCGCGTCATGGGCGGGGCCGCAGCCTCCGCCCCCAACATGATCTTCAATTCCACCGGGCTCAGCCGCCAAAACACGGCCGGCTGCAGCTGCAACTCGTGCAACCCCGCCCGGATCAGGCCGGGCCAGTCGATCCCGCTCATCGCTCACCAGGCAGGGCAAAAGCGCGGGCCAGCAGTTCCGCCGCCAGCCGCGCCGCCTCCAATGGCCCGCCACCGATCTGAACCGTACGCAGATCGGCGGCCGTGCCTTGCCAGCCGCCGCCCCGCAACCCCGCGACCAGCAAGGCCAGCACATCGCGCGTCGAAAACCGCCCAGACTCGAAACGCTCAACCAGTTCGAACAGCGACACTGTCGCAAGGGTCGTCTCCAGTTCGGCAAGTGCCCCCAGCGTCAGCTTTGCCACATGGGTCTGCCCGTCCAGAAGCACCACCACTTCCCCCGCCCAAGGGTTCGCCATCACAGCGCCGTAAAGGTCAAAGCCCCCGCCGACGACAGCGACACCTCATAGGTCGCCTCGCCATTGTGGCTGCCTGCATATTCGATCGAGGTGATCTGGAACGCCCCTTCCACGATGCCGAAATCCGGGATCACGACCTGAAAGTCCGGCACCTCTCCGTCAAAGAAGATCTGCCGCACCCGCTCATCCGTGTTCGCATCCCGAAACACGCCAGACCCCGAAATCGAGGCGGACTTGACCCCCGCCCCGCCCAGCAATTCACGCCAGCCCCCCGCACTTTCCAAGCTGGTCACGTCCACCGTTTCCGCGTTGAAACTGATGCGCGTCGCCCGCAAACCGGCCACTGTCTCGAATGTGCCGTCCCCTGTCAGATCAACCTTGACCAACAGGTCCTTGCCGTTCTGCACCGCCATATCCGCTTCTCCTTGATACCCAAAGACCTGCCTCGGTCAGACTTCAACCCGCGCGCGAAAGGTCAGATCAATCCGGCGCACGTCGCCGTCCTCCAACCGTCGCGCCACTGCCTTTACAAACCGGACCCCGACAATCCGCCCGCGTGCCATCGCCGGCGCGGCATCCACCAGCACGTCGCACACCGTGGCGGCGACCGTTTTCGCTGTCAGAAATCCGGTCGCATCGCTGATGACCGACACCACGAAGCGGTGCTCTGCCCCTGCCCCCGACCGGTCGGATGCATCGGCAACCTCTTCCGGCCCGATCAGCACAAAGGTTCCTGCGCCCTCGCCCGGCGGCACGGCATCAACCACTGCCACCCCGGTCAAACCGGGATCCGCCGCCAGAACGCCATACACCGCTGCCTGAAGGGCTGCCGCTGCCGCGTAACTCATGACGGTTTCTCCTCGCGCGCAAAGCAGGTCAGATGGTGCCCCTGCGGATCGTGCTCGGTCACCGCCAGAATCAGAAACACGCGCGCCCCTTCGCGAAAGCGTTGTTCGGGCACTGGGCGGCGCGGCGATCCTTCCGGTGCCCCCCGCACGGTGATGCGATAGCGCACGCTGGACAGCGTCACCTCCTCGCCGCCGCTGTTCCCGCCGGCGCCGGGCACGATCTCGGCCCACAGGCTGCCGACCGGCGCCCAGCTTTGTGTAAAGCCACCCGCCCCATCCGACAGCCGCACCGATTGCTCCAGCACCAGCAGGCGGTTCAGGTTGACCTTGCTCATGCGCCACCCCCGCCCAGCACCCGCACCGTGCGCCAGCGTTCGATCAGCGCCTGCACTGCCAGAGGCAAGGCGGGCAATCCGCGGCCGCCATCATGGCGTTGTTCATAGAACTCGGCCGCCAGCAGCATTACCGCTTGCGCCAGATCATCCGGCACTGTGGCCCAGTCAGTGCCAAACCCGGCATCAAAGGTGATTTCCACCGCCCCGCTTTCCGCCAGCACCGGCAAGGCCGTTCCGACCCCTTTCAAGTGCGGGCGCTGCATGTCTGGTTCCAGCCGATAGCGGTCCTGCGGCACCATCGTCGCCACACCATTGCCATCCAGCAGCATCACCGACACCACCAGCGAGATCGGCGCAATCGGCAGGGCATGCCCGGCCTTGGTTTCGCGCCAACGTGACAGCCGCAGCAGGAAGCGCCGGGCCAACAGGGCCTTGCCCGTCCGCCCTTCAATCGCCGCTATCGCAGCACGCAGGTGCGTTTCAATCAACCCATCCTGCAGGCCAACGTCGGTAAAGCCGGTGCCCAGCCGCAGGTGGTCTTTCATCACCTGCACCGGCAGCGCCGATCCCGGCACCGCCGTCAACTCGGTCAACATCATGTCTTGTCTCCGGTTGCCCCACCGCTTGTCATGTTCGGGCGCGCGCCCCGTGCCGCTTGGACGGAGGGGGAAGCAGTTGGTCGGCATGGGTGGTCATGCGCGCGCCCGTCCCGTCCTTCGGAACCCGCCGAAGGACTGTTGCGCCGCCTTACGACAGCGCGAACCTCAGCAGCTTGATCGCCGCAAAGTCCGACACATCACCGCCGACCCGCTTGCTGGCATAGAACAGGACATGGGGCTTGGCGCTGAACGGGTCGCGCAGCACCCGCATGTCCGGCCGTTCTGCAATCGTATAGCCCGCCGCAAAATCGCCAAAGGCCACCGCGAAGGCATTGTTGGCAATGTCGGGCATATCCTCGGCAATCAGCACCGGATACCCCATCAGGCGCGCAGGCTCGCCGGCCGCCAGACCGTCCGACCACAAAAAGCGGCCATCGGCATCCTTCATCTTGCGCACCGCACCGGCGGTTTTCGAGTTCATCACGAAAGACGCGTTGGCGCGATAATTCGCCTCCAGCGCATAGACCAGATCCACCACCGCATCTGCCGGATTGATCGAGGCAAAGTCGCCGGCAACCCCGGTGGCGATATAGCCAAGGCTCCCCCAGGCCCACAGGTTTTCCGCCAGCTTCGGATGGGTCAGGAAGCCCTTCGGCTTGTCGACACCGTCGCCGGAAACAAAAGCCGCAGCTTCGGCACGGGCGAACTTGTCGGCAATGCGCCCGGCCAGCCAGCCTTCGACATCAAAGGCACTGTCATCCAGCAACCGCTGGCTTGCCTTCGGCATGGCCGACAACTCGTGCAGGGTGATTGAGATGCGCTCAATCGCCGGGGTTGCAGTTTCGGCAATGGTGCCGGTTTCCGTGGCCCAGCCCGATCCCACATCGGTATGATCGATCAGCACGTCAAAGCTGCTGGCCTCCACCTGCACCACATTGGCAATCGCCCGGATCGATGCGGTCGACTTCAGGCTGGAGCGGATCATGTCAGCCGTGACCGGATCCACCAGATAGCCGCCATCTGCCGCAACGGCCGTGTTCAGGGCCTTGCCTTCCAACACAAGTCCCCGCAGGCCATCGTCATCGCCGGACCGCAGATAGGCATCAAACGCCTTCTGATGCGGTGCGGCCAGATCCACCGCCGCCGACAGTGCCGGGCGGCCATACGTCATCGTCTTTTGGTTCAGCATGCTCAGTCGCTCTTCCTGATGTTGCAGCGCGTGTTTCACATCGTCCTGAAAGCCCTTGAACTCTTTCAGAAATCCGGCCATTGCGGATTTGACCTCCGCCCCCGGATGCAGGCCGCGGGACATAGCTTCCCCGGCCAGAGCCTTTCTCTCGGTCATCGTCTCTCCTCGGGTCTGAACGAAAGCCGGGGCGTTACCGCTCGGCCAGTTGGTGGCGCGCATCCTCAAGGATCGTCGCCAGATCACGCCAGTGGCACTCTGCCTCGTCATCAGACTTGGCCGCCACGCGTGCCTCACGAAGCATCGGAAAGGTCACCAGAGACACTTCCCAAAGCTCCAGCTCGGAAAGCAGGCGCTGCCCCTTTCCATCGCGTTCCGCTTTCACCGTGCGAAAACCGATCGACAACCCATCAATCGCCCCGGCCGCCAGCAAGGCCGCGGCCTCGCGTCCGCGCTCCACTTCGGTCAGGATGCGGCCCTTGACCCGCAGGCCGGTGGCATCTTCGCGCACCTCATCCCACACGCCGATCGGCTGCGCCGGATCATGCTGCCACAGCAGTTTGACCCGCTCGCCCCGTATGGCAAGGCGCTTCAGACTGGCAGCATAAGCACCTGGAAGAACCACATCGCCGCCCTGATCCTTCTGGCCGAACAGGCTGGCATAACCTTCGACCACATGACCATCCGTCATCAAAAGCCCGGCCTCCGGGCGGTGATATTTCCGCTCGGGCGCGCCCCAATCCATCATCATCGCTTCACCTCATCGCCGCCTGCAAAAGTGCCTCGGCCCCCTGCGCCAGCAGAAAGGCCGCAACGCCGTAAACCCCCAGCCAAATGCGCTTTTCCAACCGCTCCAACACGGCATCGATCTGGCCCAGCCGGTAATCCAGCGCGACCCATCGTTCTTCGGCCACGCGCTCATTCGCCTCGATCCGGGCCTGTGCCGCATCAAAACTGTCGTACAGGAACCGCGATCCCCCCGGCAGTTTGCGCGTCGTCATTCCCCCTCCTGAATGGCGGGCAGACCCAGCAGACGCCGCTTTTCGGCCACCGTCAGAAAGTCTGCCCCCCCCACGCGGGCCCATTGCTGATCACGCTCGGCCGCCAGCGCCGGGATCTGGTCCAGATCCACCTTCAGCTCCACCGCCTCACCCGTCAGACAGACCAGCCAATGGCTGACATCCGCCATGACCTTGGCCGCCAGCGGCAAGACCGTCAGGCGATAGAACGCGCGGTTGGCCTCCTGATAATTGGCATAGGTTGCATCCCCCGGAATCCCCAGCAGCATCGGCGGAATGCCAAAGGCGATGGCAATCTCGCGCGCGGCAGCCTCCTTGGTTTCTTGAAACTCCATGTCGCTTGGCGAAAACCCCATCGGTTTCCAGTCCAGACCGCCTTCCAGCAACATCGGCCGCCCGGCATTGCGTGCGCCTTGATGGTTGGCCTCGATCTCGCCCACCAGACGGTCATATTGGTCGGCGGACAAGGAGCCTTGCCCATCCACCCCCTTGTAAACAATCGCCCCCGAAGGCCGTGCCGCATTGTCCAGCAGGGCCTTTGACCATGCACTTGCCGCATTGTGCACATCGACCGCCACCGCCGCAGCTTGCATCGGCGACAAGCCATAGTGGTCATCCTGCGGGTGGAACGATTTCAGATGGCAGATCGGCTGCATCCCCGTCGTCATGTCAAACCGATGCGTGCGCCCGCCCACGTTGTAATCATAGGCCACGGGCCAGCCGTCCTGCCCCGGCACCAGACTCATCCGGTCAGACCGCAGCACGTGCAATTCCCCCGGCAACCGCACCGCACCAGGAACCGCCTCCAGATAGGCATTCCCAGTCAGCATCAGATAGCCATAGGCCGCCTCAAGAAACTCGGCCCGTCCCTGCGCGCCGTTGGGCCGGTTGATCAGGGCCAGCATCGGGTGGGTGTCATAGCGCCGCTCAGCATCCTGACACACCAGCGGCAATGCGGCAGCGGCCTCGGCAATCAGCTTCACAGCCCGAAACCCGACCGGGTTGGCCAGAAACCCCGTGCGCGTCAGTGACCCGGTGTCACGCGGGCTCCACTTGACCCGGCCAGATGATCCCCAAGCCACCACCCGCCCCGTGGCCGATGCCTTCTTTTCCACCACCGGAACCGTTGGCTCGGCCCTTCGCAGGAAATCGAACACCATGCGTCTTCCTCCATTCGCCGGCCAAAGGCCTGCCATCCGGGCGCGTCGCCCGTTCTGATTGACAAAAACAAGAATTCGATCGTCCATGCGGCTTATGGAAAGCATCGTCCTGCCACCCCGCCGCCTTGGCCTGATCATCCTTTCCGCCTTCTGGGGCGGCAGCCTGTTGTTTGCACTGTGGCTTCTGGCAGCCCCGGCCCATCAGACCGAGATGGCCGTCATCCTCACCTGCCTTCTTTGTGGCCTGATCTTGCTGCCACTTTCCGCCTGCCTGACCGCGATCTGCGTCAAAAGCCTTAGCCTGCCTACCCTTCTGACGCTCGACCGGCGCGGCCTGACAGATCATCGCCTGTCCGCCGACCCCATTGCCTGGAAAGACCTGACCTGGCGCGCCGTCAAAAGCGCCAAGGCCAACCAGACCGTGATGATCAGCCCAAAGCACCCCATCCGGCCCTATTGGCCCTACCTTCCGCTTGCAGCGCTTTACCGCGGCCTGCGCCTGCCGCCCTATCCCGTGCTGGCCATGGGCACCGGCAAGACCGGCACCGAAATCGCCACCGCCATCCGCCGTTTTCGCGCGCCGGGCTAGAGGGTTCGCACCTTGGGCCTTCCCACATAGCTCCGCGCCGGTTCCAGCATGGCATCAGTCAGCGCCCAGACCAGCGCATCCACCCGGTCCGGACTGCCCTTGCCCTGAAATCCGCCGCTGGTCATCTGGCACATCTGGTCCTCCAGCTCTGCCAATCCCCGCACATGCCGGACGCGGCCTTGTTCGTACAGGGCAGCCACAGGTTCCGCCCGTGCCGCCTTTCCCACTGCCGCGTGAACAGCGCGATAGGAGATCAGCGGGTCAACCTGCCGGATCATCGCTTCAACCAGCGATCCCCCCTGATTGACCTCGGCCACCATCCGGTCGGCCCCAAAGGTGTAATAGGCCTGCACCGCCGCCTCGGCCCAGACGGTGGAACTGCCCCGCACGCTGGCATCGTGCAACACGACCGCCCGCCACTTGCGCGGCTCGCCTTGGGTGTTCACGCCAACCACCACGATCCCGCATTCATCCGACGTCGATTTGCCCGTCATCGGCGGGTCAACAGCCACCACGATCCGGTTCATCTCAACGGGCTCATCCTCGCGCGCAGAGTCCAGCATTGCCGTGGTCCACAGCGCCCCTTCCAGATCTTCAATCAGACACCCTTCCAGCTCTTGCCGGCCCAGCCGCGTGCCACCATAGCGCGTTTCCACCTCCGCCAGAAAACTTGCCGCCAGATAGGCGCGGTTGGCCTCGGTCGGGGCATGGGTCATCACGGTGGACGGGTTGTTCAGAATGGCCTTCAGCACGGCCACCGATTGCGGCGTGGTGGTCACCACCTGCTGCGGGTTCGCCCCCAAGCGCAGCGCGAACTGCAACTGGTCCCACGTCTCCTCGGCCTTCTTCCATTTGGCCAACTCGTCCACCCATGCGGCATCAAACTGCGGCCCCCGCAGACTGTCCGGATCATGCGCCGAAAACACCTGCGCCACGGCGCCATTGGGCCAAGTCAGCATCTTGCGCGTGGCATTCCATTCGGGCCGACGATCAGGCGGCGAACAGGCAAGGATACCGCTTTCGCCCAGCACCATCACCTCACGCACCTGATCCACCGTTTCGCCTACCAGTGCCACCCGCTTGGCCCGGCCGGGGTCCGAAGGTCGCGCACCCTCCACTTGCGCGCGCACCCACTCGGCCCCGGCCCGCGTCTTGCCAGCACCGCGCCCGCCCATGATGACCCATGTCTTCCACGCGCCATCGGGGGGCAACTGGTGTTGCAGCGCCCAGAATTCAAACATCCACGGCAGCGCCAACAGCGCGTCCCGGCTCAGCCCGCCCAGAAATGCGTCAACCTGGTCCTGCCCCGCGGAGGCAAGCCAAGCGGCGCCCGATCTCATCGCGCGCGGCTGAAAAGTCGAGTTCGGTGGCTCCGACAGCCCCGGCAACCGATTTGCGAAGTTTGTCAACGCGGTTCCTTTCGTCCATAACCCATTCAATCGCCTGCCGAAGGTCCCGCACTGCCAAAGCAGCCGCCTTCGCCTCGTCGATCTTGCCTCTCTTCACGCGGTCCAACGTGTCGAACAGTTGCGATGCGGCCTCGCGGTACAGGCTCTCGGTCTCGACAATGAAGTGGACCGTGTCCTGACCGGCGCCCCCCGCCTGACTTGACCCCGTGTCATTCCCGGAAAAATTCAACGTCATGCCTGCTGCCACCCGCATCGCTTGCCCCAAGCTCCGGGGCGAATGAAAAAAGCGGCATGGGGTGATCCCCAGCCGCTCTCGTCACTTGTTCTAGCATGTCACAAGGTATAGGTCAGACCGCCCGCAGAGTCAAGCAGAAAAATAAGCAATTACAAAGGCTTGCCGCGCGCACCGTTTACGGTTTGTTAACCGTGCACCACCGCGGGATCATTCCCCTTGCACGCCGGTTGACCCTTCTTGCCCCTGCTGCGCCTCGATCTCGCGCCAGCGGGCTACGTTTTCGTTGTGCTGTTCCAAGGTCTCGGCAAAGGCATGGCCACCCGTACCATCCGCCACGAAGAACACGAAATTCGTCGTCGCCGGGTTCAGCGCCGCCTCAATGCTCAACCTGCCCGGGTTAGCAACCGGTGTAGGCGGCAACCCGTCGATGACATAGGTGTTATAGGGCGTCTCGCGCCGCAATTCGCTTTGCCGCAGACCCCGCCCCAGAACACCTTCGCCATTGGTAATCCCGTAAATCACCGTCGGGTCAGTCTGCAATCGCATGCCACGGTCCAGACGGTTGACGAACACGCTGGCCACCTGCGGGCGCTCATCGGCGATCCCGGTTTCCTTTTCCACGATCGAGGCCATGATCAGCGCTTCTTCGGGCGTGTCATAGGGCAGCCCTTCCACACGCGCCGCCCACAACTCAGCAAGCACGGCCGTCTGCGCCTCTGTCATCCGCGCAATCAGTCCAGCGCGGTCAGACCCTTTTTCCACCTCATAGCTGTCGGGCGCCAGACTGCCCTCAGGCGGCACGGCGGCCACCTCTCCGCTCAGGAAATCCGCCCGCTTCAGCGCTTCGACCACCTGCCAGCTTGTCACACCTTCGGCCAGCGTCACCCGATAGCGCAGGTCAGGCTCCTCGGCCACATCCAGATAGGCCGCAGGCACCGCTTCGGTCGCCGGATCGAACTTCACCACTTCTTCATAGCGGTTGGTCGTCGGGTCCAACTGCCGCAAGACCACATCCGCCGCATTCACCCCGATCCGGAAATTGACCTCGCGCCCGCAGGTGGATTGCCCGCCTGCCGTCAGCGCATCCAGCACCTCAACCATCGACGATCCGGGCGAGAGCAGATAGCTGCCGAACTTCAGACCCGCCGCCTTGTCCGAATAATCCGCGCCAATGCGAAAAATCCGCGCGTCCGAAATGGCGCCCTGTTCCTCCAGCGACCGGCTGACCGCACTCAGGCTGGCCCCGCGCTCCACCCGAAAACAGATCGCCTCGGCCAATGGCCCCGGCCCCTTATACGTTTCGCGCCCCCAGGCCAGCACACCCGCCGCCACCACAAGGATGACGATGAACAGCGTCAGTGCGTTCGACGCAATCGACCGCCACATCCTCAGCGCACCTTGCCCATGACAAGGCTGGCGTTGGTGCCGCCAAAGCCGAACGAGTTTGACAGCGCCACGTCAATCTTGCGATGCACCGCTTTGTTTGCGGCAAGGTCAAGCTTGGGCGCGACAGCCGGGTTGTCCAGATTGATCGTCGGCGGCGCCACCTGATCGCGGATCGCCAGAATGCAGAAGATCGCCTCAACCGCGCCTGCCGCCCCCAGAAGGTGCCCGATGGATGATTTGGTCGATGACATGGTGGCCTTCGCCGCCGCGTCGCCCATCAACCGCTCGACCGCGCCCAGTTCAATCGTATCGGCCATGGTGCTGGTGCCATGCGCGTTAATGTAATCCACGTCCGCCGGGGTCAGCCCGGCCCGTTTCAGCGCCGCCGCCATGCTGCGATAACCGCCGTCGCCATCTTCGGACGGTGCGGTAATGTGATAGGCATCGCCCGACATGCCATAGCCTAGGATTTCAGCATAGATCTTGGCCCCGCGCGCCTTGGCATGCTCGTATTCCTCCAGCACCACCACGCCCGCGCCCTCACCCATCACAAAGCCGTCCCGGTCCGCGTCATAGGGGCGGCTGGCCTTTGTCGGGTCATCTGCACGCTTGGTCGACAGCGCCTTGCAGGCGTTGAACCCCGCAATGCCAATCTCGGAAATCGGGCTTTCCGCCCCGCCCGCCACCATCACATCGGCGTCGTCAAACGCGATCATTCGCGCCGCGTCGCCAATGGCATGCGCCCCGGTGGAACAGGCGGTCACCACCGCATGGTTCGGCCCCTTGAACCCAAAGCGGATGCTAACCTGCCCCGACACAAGGTTGATCAGGCTGCCCGGAATGAAAAACGGCGAAACCCGCTTCGGCCCCTTTTCCTTGATAAGCACCGCCGTTTCGGCAATCGTCGTCAACCCGCCGATCCCTGACCCGATCATCACGCCCGTGCGTTCATGGTCCTCAACCGTCTGCGGCACCCAACCGCTGTCGCGCACGGCCTGCGTCGCTGCCGCCATGCCATAGAGGATAAAGTCATCGACCTTGCGGCGGTCTTTCGGCTCCATCCAGTCATCGGCATTGAAGGTGCCGTTGCTGCCGTCGCCAAAGGGAATCTCGCAGGCGTATTGCGTCACGACGTTCGAGGCATCAAACCGCGTGATCGGCCCGGCACCCGATTGCCCGGCCAAAAGGCGGCTCCACGTTTCTTCCACCCCGCAGGCCAGAGGCGTCACCATTCCAAGGCCCGTAACCACCACGCGACGCATCCGTATCTCCCTGCACGAAAAGGCTCAGGCGGGTGATACACGCCACCCCGCAGCTTCGCAACTGTCAGGGGCCAGCAGCGGCAGCCCCCCGCCCGCCCATGGCCGCTAGACCGCCAGCGTCAGTCCATCCTTGGCCGCACTTTCCTCGGCGCGGTCCAACAGCCGCTGCAACTGGGCCCCGCGCGCAAAGGTCGGCTCGGCCACCCCTTCCCCCCGGATCGCCGCAATAAACCGCTCATAGATATTGGGCAACACCGGGCATTCAACCGGAACCCAAGTCGCGGTCAGACGGTCATCGCCCAAACAGGCCCGCAAGCCGCTGATGGCGTTCTCGAACACCACCTCCAGCCCGCCCAGATCGCCATAGATCCGCAGCCGCAGATCATTCATGTGCCCCGTCGCAAACCGCGTGGTATGCACGACGCCCAAGGCGCCGCCCTGCAACCGGAGCTGCATTGTGGCGCTGTCATTGGCATCCAGCACATACTCACCGATCTGCCCCCCCGGTGCCTTGTCAAAGGTCGCCAGCCGGGCCGAGACATCGACCGCCGCCTCGCCCGCAATGAAGGTCGCAAAATCAAGGATGTGAATTCCTACATCGCCCAGCACACCTTTTGAGCCGTGCTTGCTGGACAACCGCCACAGCCATTGCGGCTGTTCGGACCATTCGCCCCATGCCGGCTGGGTCAGCCAGCTTTGCAAGTAAGACGCTTCGAAATGGCGCACCTTCCCGATGGCCCCCGCCGCCACCATCTTGGCCGCTTGCTGCAAGGCGGCCACGTTGCGATAGCTCAGGTTCACCATATTGACGACACCTGCCGCATTGGCCGCATCGGCCATCGCTTCGGCATCTGCTGCAGATGTTGCCAGCGGCTTTTCGCACAAGATGTGTTTGCCCGCCGCCAGAACCGGCATGGTCGTGGCAAAATGTGCAGCATCTGGCGTGACATTGGTCACGGCATCGAACTCACCCCAGGCCAAGGCTTCGTCCACCGACGCAAACCCCCGCGCAATCCCGTGCTTGTCGCAAAACGCCTGCAACGGGCCGGGGCGCGTATCCACGCCTGCGGCCAACGTTACCCCGGCAATCTTTGCAAAACCTTCGGCGTGGTTGTTCGCCATGCCGCCCGTGCCAATGATCAATAGGCGAATGCTCACCGGAACCCCTCCTCGCCATCATGGTGCAGGCGCGGCCCGCGCTCCTCGATCGGCTCCAGCGCAACATCAACCGGCACATTCGGCGCGGCATTCGGGTCTGCCAGACGCACCGCAGGGTTAAAGGCCCACTTCACCGCGTTCGCGATCACCTTCTGCACATTGGCATCGTGATAGGTCGGATAGGTTTCATGACCGGGACGGAAATAGAACACCGATCCCGCCCCCCGCTTGTAGGTCAGGCCCGACCGGAACACCTCACCTCCCTGAAACCATGAGACAAAGACCGTCTCCATCGGGTCTGGCACGCCAAAGGGCTCGCCATACATTTCTTCATGTTCCAACTCGAAGTGGTCGGGCAAACCTGCTGCAATCGGGTGGCTGCGGCTGGTCAGCCAGATGCGCTCACGCTCACCCGCCTCGCGCCATGTCAGGTTGCACGGTGCGCCCATCAACCGCTTGAACGGCTTGGAAAAATGCGCCGAATGCAGAAAGATCGCGCCCATTCCGCCCCAAACCGCATTGCAGACGCGCTCCACCACGTCATCCTGCACATCACCATGCGCGGCATGCCCCCACCAGATCAGCACATCCGTGGCAGCCAGCCGTTCCGCCGTCATGCCATGTTCGGCGTCTTGCAACACCGCTGTCCCGGCCACAATGCCGGGGTCTGTGTTCAAGGCATCGGCAATCGCCGCATGCATCCCATTGGGGTAAATCCCGGCCACGACCTTGTTCTTCTGCTCGTGAACATTCTCACCCCAGACCGTCACGCGGATCGGCATGGCTGATTCCCCCTATGTATGTAAGCCTCTGGCGCCAGACCTAGCACCTTCCAAACCGCTTTGGCAGGGGTTGACCGCACGACAGCAAAAAGGGCCGGGGCATCACCCCAGCCCCCTTGGCCGCTGTTTCAGGATCGCGCGGGTCAGGCCGTCAGGCTGTGATCAACCCCTCGGCCAGCATGGCCTTGTGCACGGCGGGGCGGGCCGCGATGCGCGCGCGCAGGGCTTCAAGCTTGGGAAAGGCCGAAAGATCATGCCCTATGCCCTTGGACCAGTTGGTTACAGTGAACAGATAGGCATCGGCCGGGGTAAAGAAAGCGCCGCACAGCCATGTGCGGTCATCGGCCAACCGCGCCTCGATCAGGCCCAGTCGAGCATTCAACACCGCCACCTGCGCGTCGCGCGCCGCCCCTTCCAGCCCGCGAAAGAACGGCGAATAGGTCTTGTGCACCTCGGTCGAGATGAAATTGAGCGCCTCTTGCAACCGGGCCCGCGCCAGCGTGCCCGCCGCCGGCAGGCTGCCCGGTGTCGCGCTGTCAGCCACATATTGCATGATGGCAACGCCTTCGGTCAGCACCTCGCCATCGTCCAGCACCAGCACAGGCACCGCACCACGCGGGCTGACCGACAGAAAATCGCCCCCCGAGGCGGTCTTCTTGGCGCGGATATCGGCGCGCTCGATCTGATAGTCAACGCCGCTTTCGGCCAGCGTGATATGCGACGCAAGCGAACAGGCACCGGGCGAGAAATACAGTTTCATGGGCAGACTCCTGCAAAAATCACTGCGGCACCCCGCAGCCCTGCCCCCGTCTTTGCCCTGCATCAGACCGAAAGGAAAGCGCCAAGACCGACTCATCCACGCGCAGTCCACGCGCAAAACCGCACAGATTTTGCGAATCTTCCCCAAACATTCCATCCAACGCAAGAAAACATCGTTTCAAGCCAGCCCTGCGACACTTTATGTTCGCTTTTGCGGTTGACGCCCCCCATTCGCCGCCATAGTTTGCCCGCCGTAGGCCAGAGGGGGCGGCGATGCTGCACATTCTCGTAGTTGGGGTATTCAGGCGCATGGGCCGGTAACGGTTGACCATAACAGGTTCCCATGCGCCCCCGGAAAACCCCCGGGGGCTTTTTGTTGCGCGATAGAAGCGGAGAGACGGCTATGACAAAGACGATGACCGGCGCGGATATGGTGGTGCAGGCGCTCAAGGATCAGGGCGTCGAGGTGGTGTTTGGCTACCCCGGTGGCGCGGTGCTGCCGATCTATGACGCGATCTTTCAGCAAAACGATATCCGCCACGTTCTTGTCCGTCACGAACAAGGCGCTGTTCACATGGCCGAAGGCTATGCCCGCTCGACCGGCAAGGTTGGCGTGGCGCTGGTGACATCCGGCCCGGGCGCGACCAATGCCGTGACTGGTCTGGTGGATGCGCTGATGGATTCGATCCCGATCGTGGTGATCTCGGGTCAGGTGCCGACCTTCATGATCGGCACCGATGGCTTTCAGGAAGCCGATACCGTGGGCATCACCCGCCCCTGCACCAAGATGAACTGGCTGGTGAAAGACACCGCGAATCTGGCGGAAACCATCCATCAGGCCTTTCACGTCTCACGCTCGGGCCGCCCCGGCCCGGTGCTGATCGACATCCCCAAGGATGTGCAGTTTGCGACCAGCACCTATGTGACCAAGGAAAAGATCAAGATCAGCCACTATCAGCCCAAGCTGAAGGGCGACATCGACGCCATCACGGCGCTGGTCGAACTGATGGAAACCGCCGAGCGCCCGATCCTGTATACCGGTGGCGGCGTCATCAACTCGGGCCCCGGCGCAAGCCAGCTTTTGCGCGAACTGGCGGCGGCCACCGACTTTCCGGTGACCTCGACCCTGATGGGCCTTGGGGCCTATCCGGCCTCGGGCAAGAACTGGCTGGGCATGCTGGGGATGCATGGGCTTTATGAGGCCAATCTGGCCATGCATGGCTGCGATCTGATGATCAACATCGGCGCGCGCTTTGACGACCGCATCACCGGACGGGTCAAGGACTTCAGCCCGCGATCCAAAAAGGCGCATATCGACATCGATGCATCGTCGATCAACAAGGTGATCCGCGTGGATGTCCCGATCATCGGCGATGTCGGGCATGTGCTGGAAGACCTGCTGCGCGTGTGGAAGTCGCGCGGGCGCAAGACCAACAAGGACGGTCTGGCCAAATGGTGGAAACAGATCGACGAATGGCGCGCCGTCAAGTGCCTGAGCTATAAGAACAGCACCACGACGATCAAACCGCAGTATGCGCTGCAGCGGCTGGAGGCCCTGACCAAGGGCATGAACCGCTATATCACCACCGAAGTGGGCCAGCACCAGATGTGGGCGGCGCAGTTCCTTGGGTTCGAGGACCCGAACCGCTGGATGACCTCGGGCGGCCTTGGCACCATGGGCTACGGCCTGCCTGCCAGCATCGGCGTGCAGATCGCGCACCCAGACGCGCTGGTGATCAACGTGGCGGGCGAGGCATCGTGGCTGATGAACATGCAGGAAATGGGCACGGCCATGCAGTTCCGCGCGCCGGTCAAGCAATTCATCCTGAACAACGAACGCCTTGGCATGGTGCGCCAGTGGCAGGAATTGCTGCATGGTGAACGCTATAGCCATTCCTGGTCGGACGCCCTGCCCGATTTCGTCAAGCTGGCCGAGGCCTTTGGCTGCAAGGGCATCAAGTGCAGCGATCCGAAGGATCTGGATGACGCGATCATGGATATGCTCAAATATCCCGGACCGGTGATCTTTGACTGCCTTGTGGAAAAGCACGAGAACTGCTTCCCCATGATCCCGTCCGGCAAGCCGCACAATGAAATGCTGCTGGGCGACGCCGACACCCAAGGGGTGATCGGGGCCAAGGGCGCCGTGCTGGTGTGATCTTTTGCTGAACGCCCCGGGGGACTTTGCGTCCCCCGGACCCCCTGCAGGATATTTCTAGACAGAAAATGGAAGGGAGGGGCGATGTCGCCGCTCAACATCAAAAAGGGCTCCAGCAGCCACTCGGCCTATGATCTGCGCGACAGCAATGCGCAGGCCGAGGAAAGCCATACGCTTGCCGTCATCGTGGAAAACGAACCCGGGGTCCTGGCGCGGGTGATCGGGCTGTTTTCGGGCCGGGGCTACAACATCGACAGCCTGACGGTCGCGGAAGTGGACCATACAGGGCACCTGAGCCGCATCACCATTGTGACGCGTGGCACACCTGCGGTGATCGACCAGATCGAAGCGCAACTGTCACGCATGGTGCCGGTGCATGCCGTGCATGACCTGACTGCCGATGGGCCATCAGTGCAGCGCGAACTGGCGCTGTTCAAGGTGGCGGGCAAGGGCGAGGCGCGGATCGAGGCGCTGCGTCTGGCCGAGATCTTCCGCGCCAATGTGGTGGATTCGACGCTGGAAAGCTTTGTGTTCGAGATGACGGGCACGCCCGAAAAGATTGATGCCTTTGCCGAGTTGATGCGCCCCTTGGGCCTGCGCGAGATTGCCCGGACGGGTGTGGCAGCCCTGGCCCGCGGGGCCTGAAGCGGCAGGGGGCCGTGATCGCGGCCCCCGGGCGCAAGGTTCGGCAAGATTCAGGCGGCTTGCGACCGGTGGAACAGATAATCGCGTGTCACCGGCACCATGGCCGGATCATGTGACAGCTGCATCTGAAACACGACATGGCCCATATGGGTGAACGACACCTCTGAGGCGACCAGATACCAGCGCCACATCCGCACGAAGCGGGCGTCGAACATCGCGCGCACCTGTGGCAGGTGGGTGTCAAACTTGTCCTGCCAGTGGCGCAGGGTGCGGGCGTAATGGCCGCGCCAGACCTCCAGATCAGCCATGGCAAGGCCCGAGGTTTCGATGGCCGGTGCCACTTCGGACAAGGCTGGCGCATAGCCGCCTGGAAAGATGTATTTCTGAAACCACGGCGACAGCACACCGGGCGGGGTGGAGCGACCGATAAAATGTACGACCGCGACGCCATCTGGTTCAAGAACCTGTGCGATCTTGCTGAAATAGCTGGAGTATTGTGGTACACCCACATGTTCCATCATGCCGACCGACACCACGCGGTCAAAGCGGTCCGGGATGTGACGGTAATCCTGCAGACGAAAGTCGACGCGGCCGGTCAGCCCTGCTGCGGCGGCGCGCGCCTGTGCGGCGGCAAGTTGCACCCGTGACAGCGTTACCCCTGTGACATGCACGCCGTAGCGTTGCGCCAGCCGCACCGCAAGGCCGCCCCAGCCACAGCCGATATCCAGCACGCGCTGTCCGGGCCGCAACAACAACTTTGCTGCAAGGTGATCCATCTTGGCGGCCTGCGCCTGATCCAGCGTTGCGGCCGGATCGGCATAGTAGCCGCAGGTATACTGCATGTCGGTGTCCAGAAAGAGCGCATAGAAGGCATCGGGAATATCATAGTGATGCTTGACCCGTGCGGCCGAGGCCGAGACCGAGTTCGCCTGCATCAGCGCCTTGGTCCGGACGCGCAGTTGATTGGCCAGCCGCATGGGCAACGGCAAGCGTTGGCTTTGCGCGGCCTGCACGGCAAGGATCAAGAGCGCGCGGATATCATCCCCCGCCACGGTCAGATGGCCGTCCATATAGGCCTCACCCAAGGCAAGCTGCGGGTTCATCAGCAGGCGACGCATCACATCGGGGTAGTGCAGCGTGATGTCGGCGGAAACCCCGCCCTCCGGACCGTAGATCCGCCTGCGACCATCGGGGAAACCGACGGTCAACTGGCCCGTTACAATGGACCGCGCCAATACCTGATCAAGAAGTGCCGCCCACATACCTGCGCCAGAAATGTTCCAAACAATGCCCGTAAGCTAGGGCGATTGTAACAACTTGGAAACGGCAATCAGCATCCGGTAAAGCGTGGCGCACGCTTTTGCAGGAACGCGGCAACACCTTCGCCAAAGTCTGATGTCGCGCCGCAGGCCCCTTGCAACCGGGCCTCCAGGGCCAATTGTGCCCCAAGATCATTGGTATAGGCGGCACGCAACGCCTGCTTGACCCCGCGATAGGCCACGGTGGGGCCATGGGCCAAGGCGCCGGCCCGCGCCGCAACATGGCCCGAAAAATCCGCATCGGGCACCGCCTCCCAGATCATGCCCCAGTCGGCGGCCTGCCGCGCGGTGATCTTGTCGGCAAACAGCATTGCCCCCATCGCCCGGGCAAAGCCCACCTGGCGCGGCAGCCAATAGGTGCCGCCCGCATCGGGCATCAGGCCAATCCGGGTAAAGGCCTGAATGAAGCTGGCGCTTTCGCAGGCAATCACCACATCACAGGCCAAGGCGAGGTTTGCCCCTGCCCCGGCCGCGGCCCCGTTCACGGCGGCAATGGTGGGAATGGCGCATTCCATCAACGCGCGCAGCAGCGGCTCGTACTCCTCGCGCAGGGTGCGTTCCAGATCAAGATCGGCCATGCTGCCGGCATCCTGCAGGTCCTGCCCCGAACAAAAGGCCCGCCCGGTTCCGGTCAGCACGATCACGCGCGCCTCGGCTTCAGCAGTGCCCAAGGCGACACGCATCTCAGCCCGCATCTGGCGCGACAGGGCATTCATCACGTCGGGTCGGTTCAGGGCGATGGTGGCCACGCCATCGGCGATGGAAAGCGTGATCGTCTCGAAAACCATGGCCCTGTCCCCCTTTTGCCTTTGCGTCAGACTACTGGCCGGACGCCAAAGGAAAAGCGGAACCCCGCGTCACTTCTTCAAAAGATCGTCCAGCCGCGACTGCTCTGCATCCGTCAGGCCCACGTCCAGCACAGGCACGCCGCGGCGGCGGACATAGGCGAAGGCCACGCCAAGACCCGCCAGCAACAGCCCTGGCCCTGCCAGCCACAAGATCAGGTTGGCGCCTTCAGGCTTTGGGTTGAACAGCACGAATTCGCCATAACGGGTAACGATGAAATCGATCACCTCATCGTCACTGTCACCGGCCAAAAGACGTTCGCGCACGACAAGACGCAGATCGCGGCTGATCGGGGCGTTGGAGTCGTCGATGCTTTCGCCCTG
Organism: Rhodobacter sp.; assembly: GCA_027484145.1. Taxonomy (GTDB): domain Bacteria; phylum Pseudomonadota; class Alphaproteobacteria; order Rhodobacterales; family Rhodobacteraceae; genus Pseudotabrizicola. The sequence goes on along the minus strand of JAIXUH010000002.1, from coordinate 112,250 downwards.
ACAGACCGGGCAGCGCAGGTTGTGGCTGATGCTGCGGGCGCGTGCCTCAAGGGCCGCGTCGGCCAGAACCTCATCGGGCTGCACCGCCTGTACCGTCAACGGCCAGACCAGCAGCAGGACCAGCAGGCCCGTGGCGCGCAACAGCCTCATTCCGCCGGAACCCCTGTCGCCGTGCGCCGTGCCGCGCCTGCCGCCACCCGATAGCGGCGGTCACTCAGGCTCAGACAGCCGCCAAGCGCCATGATCAGCGTGCCCGCCCAAAGCCAGTTGGCAAAGGGCTCTATATAGCTGCGCACCGCCCAACCGCCGTTTTCTTGCGCATCCCCGATCACCAGATAGATGTCGCGCCAAAAGCCATAGTCGATGGCGGCCTCGGTTGTTGGCATGGCTTGCACGGGATAGATGCGCTTTTCCGGCGTCAAGGTTGCCACCAGCGCGCCCGCACGCCGTACCTCCATCGTGGCCATGGTGGAAAGGTAGTTCGGCCCCTCCACCTCATCCACTGCTTTCAGCGTGACCTCATAGCTGCCCAGCGGGAAAGCTTCGCCAACCTGCACCACGCGGATGTCTTCGGTTTTCCATGCCAGCATGGCCGAAACGGCAAAGATGGTCACGCCAAGGCCCGTATGCGCCACGACCTTACCCCAATCCGCCCGCGGCACCCGCCACATCCGCCCGAACCGCCCGCCAATCGTGCCGCGTCCGGTCTTGCTCCACAAATCGATGGCGGCCCCCAGAACCACCCAAATCCCCAGCATCACGCCGACCGGCCCAAGCGCAGACCGCCCGGTCTGCATCGCCCAGACCAAGGCGCCCACCGACACCGCCAGAACAAGCGCGGGCCACAACGGGCGCAGGCTGCGGCGCACCTCGCCCCGTTTCCACGGGATCATCGCGCCCACCGGCAGCACCAAGGCAAGGCCCACCACAAAGGGCGAAAACGCGGCGTTAAAGAACGGTTCGCCCACGCTCAGCTTGCGATCAAAGGCCAGTTCCGCAACCAGTGGCCAGATCGTCCCGATGAACACCACAAAGGCCGACACCGACAGCAACAGGTTGTTCACCACCAGCGCGCTTTCGCGGCTGACCATGGAAAACACGCCCTTCGCCTCCATGCTGCCCGCGCGGAATGCAAACAACGTCAGCGCCCCGCCCATGAACACGGCCAAAATCATCAGGATGAACACGCCGCGTTCCGGATCATTGGCAAAGGCAGGAACCGAGGTGATGACGCCCGACCGCACGATGAACGTGCCGATCAGGCTGAACCCAAAGGCCATGATGGCCAGCAGGATCGTCCACGCCTTCAGGCTTTCGCGCTTTTCCACCACGATGGCGCTGTGCAGCAAAGCCGCCGCCAGCAGCCATGGCATGAAGCTGGCGTTTTCGACCGGGTCCCAGAACCAGAACCCGCCCCAGCCAAGCTCGTAATAGGCCCACCAAGAGCCCAGTGCGATGCCGATGGTCAGAAAGATCCACGCGGCCAGCGTCCAAGGCCGCACCCAACGACCCCAAGCCGCATCAACGCGGCCTTCGATCAGCGCGGCCACGGCAAAGGAAAACGCCATGCTCAGCCCCACATAGCCCAGATATAGAAACGGCGGGTGAAAGGCGAGGCCGGGGTCCTGCAACAGGGGGTTCAGATCCTGCCCGTCCAGCGGGGGCACTTCCAGCCGCAAAAACGGGTTCGACGTGAACAGCATGAACAACAGGAAGGCCACGCCGATCAGGCCCTGCACCGCAATCACCCGCGCTTTCAGCGTGGGCGGCAGGTTGTCACCAAACCACGCGGCACAAGCACCGAACAGCGCAAGGATCAGCACCCACAGCAAGAGCGACCCTTCATGGTTGCCCCAAACGCCCGACACCTTGTATAGCATCGGCTTCAAGGTGTGCGAGTTCATCACGACCAGGCGCAACGAAAAGTCTGAGGTCACAAAGGCATAGGTCAGGGCCGCAAAGCTGAATGCCACCAGCACGAACTGGATCATCGCCGCCGGTTCGGCCAATGCCATCAGCGCCGCATTGCGCCGATACGCCCCCCACATCGGCAGGGTCGATTGCACCAGCGCCACACCCAAGGCCAGCACCAGTGCGAAATGCCCAAGTTCTACGATCATTGGTGTCTCCCTGTTCTGCGCTGAACTGTAAGGGCAAACGGGCCGCCTTTCCATGCCCTGCGTGGCTTGGTCGCAACAAGGTGAGGCGCGCCGCCCTTCGCTAGCGCCGCCCCGGCCGCCGGGTCGACAACAGCAGGTTCGTCTCGCTGGTCATGACGCCGTCGATGTTGCGGATGCGATGCAGCACCTCGTCCAGTTCGACCAGCGTTTGCGTGCCCAATTCCACGATCAGATCCCACCGCCCATTGGTGGAATGCACCGCCTGCACTGCCGGAATCCCGGCCAGCCGCGCCATGATCCGCTCTCCCCCTTTGCCTTCGATTCCGATCATCATCAGCCCCCGCACCGGCAGTGCCGTGCCATCGCCGCGCGTCAGCACCGTAAAGCCGACAATATCGCCACGCTCTGACAGCCGTTCCATCCGGGCCCGCACAGTTGCGCGCGACAATGTCAGACGATCCGCCAGATCAGAGATGCCCACACGACCGTCACGGCGCAACTCGGCAATGATCCGGTGGTCTATTTCATCCATGATGAGCAGTTCCCCTGCCGTTTTGCTGTATGGCTTGCACATTTTGCACATAATGTAGAACGACTCTAGCGCGTTTGTGCGCCACCTTGCCGGAACAGGAGAACACCATGCCCAAAGCCGTTCTGATCGGAGCCCCCATTGACAGCGGTCAGCGCCGCCCCGGTTGCCTGATGGGCCCCGCCGCCTATCGCGTGGCCGGGCTTGCTTCGGCCATCCGCGATCTGGGTCACGGGCTAGAGGATTGGGGCGATCTGGCCTTGGGCGAATTGCCCGACGCCACCTGCCCGAACCCTGCCGTACATTCCTTGGCTGAAACCTTGGGCTGGACCGATCTTCTGGCCGACCGCGTCGATGATGCACTGTCGCAAGGCGCGATGCCTGTGATCCTTGGCGGCGATCATTCGCTGGCGCTCGGGTCTGTGGCCGGGGCCGCCGCCTTTGCCGAACGCTCAGGCCGGCCGCTGTTCCTTTTGTGGCTGGATGCCCATTCCGATTTTCACACGCCACTGACCACCACGTCGGGCAATTTGCACGGCACCCCGGTGGCCTATATTGCCGGGCGCGCCGGTTTTGATGCCTTTCCCGCATTCCCCGCCCCCATTCCCGCCGACCGCATCTGCCTCTACGGCATCCGGTCGGTTGACCCGGCAGAACATGCAGCCCTTTTGCAGCATGACATTGCCATCAATGACATGCGTGTTCTCGATGAACGCGGCATCGTCGCCCCCTTGCGCGAATTTCTGGCCAAGGTGCGCGCGATAGGCGGCATGCTGCATGTCAGCCTTGACGTCGATTTTCTGGACCCGTCCATCGCCCCCGCTGTCGGCACAACTGTGCCCGGCGGCACCACCTTCCGCGAGGCACATCTGGTCATGGAACTGCTGCACGAATCCGGCCTTGTGACCTCGCTTGACCTTGTCGAGTTGAACCCGTTTCTCGATGACCGGGGCATGACGGCACGGCTGATGGTCGATCTTGTCGGCAGCCTGATGGGCAAAAAGGTCTTTGACCGCCCAACCCGTGCCAAGTGACGCCCGAAAGCACCCGCCAAAGGAAAGACCCGCCATGCTGAACCTTGTGCCTTTTGTCAGCGTTGACAATATGATGAAGCTTGTTCTTCACCTTGGCATCGAACAGGTCATGGTGGACCTTGCCGCCGAGATTGAGGCCGATTTCCTGCGCTGGGGTCAGTTTGACAAGACCCCGCGCGTCGCCTCCCACTCCGATGTTGGCGTGATCGAGTTGATGCCGACGTCTGATGGCAAGACCTATGGCTTCAAATACGTCAACGGGCACCCGTCCAATATGCAAAAGGGGCTGCAGACGGTGACGGCCTTTGGCCTCTTGGCCGATGTCGCCACCGGATACCCGCTGCTGTTGTCGGAAATGACCATCCTGACCGCCCTGCGCACTGCTGCCACCAGTGCCACGGCCGCCAAATGGCTGGCCCCGAAAACCGCCTGTATGGCCCTGATCGGCAATGGCGCGCAGTCTGAATTTCAGGCGCTTGCCTTCAAGGCGATCTGCGGCATCCGCGAGGTGCGGCTTTACGACATCGACCCCGCCGCCACCGCCAAATGCGCCCGGAACCTTGCCGCGCGCGGCCTGACTGTGGTGCCCTGCCGCAGTGCCGAAGAAGCGATCCTTGGCGCGGGCATTATCACCACCGTCACTGCCGACAAATCCAACGCCACCATCCTGACCGACAACATGGTGGGCGCGGGCGTACACATCAACGGCGTCGGCGGTGATTGCCCCGGCAAGACCGAGTTGCACCGCGACATTCTGTTGCGGTCCGCCATTTTTGTGGAATACCCGCCACAAACCCGGATCGAAGGCGAAATCCAGCAGCTTGACCCCGACCATCCGGTGACCGAGTTGTGGCAAGTCATGGTCGGTCAGGCCGCGGGTCGCACTTCGGCTGATCAGGTCACCCTGTTTGACTCTGTGGGCTTTGCAATCGAGGATTTCAGCGCCCTGCGCTACATCCGCTCAAAGCTTGAGGCGACGGGGCTGTTTGACCAGCTTGACATGATCGCCGACCCGGATGATCCGCGCGATCTGTTCGGCATGATCCTGCGCGCAGCCTAACACCCAAAAAGGCGATGGCGGCCAGAGGGTTCTGACCGCCACAGCCATGATCAAGGCGCGCCGAAGGGACGGCGGCGCCTTAACGGATCAGCGGCACTCGGGGTGCTCGATCACGTCGCGGGCATCATCGCAGCCCGAACCGCCCTTGATGCGCGGCTTCTTGCGCTTGTCGATGCTGGACTGGCCCGCATCCACGGTAAAGCCGTCGGTCAGCGACACAGCGGCCAGAACGGGCGCGGCAAAGGTGAAGGCCAGCATGGAGGTGGTGGCGGCAAGGATCAGGGTTTTCATGGTCAACTCCGGGTTATGGTGAACGTGCTCTCACCCTAGCGATCCCCCCCTGTTGCGGGCATTGACCTTGGTCGGGCAAGTTGCGCCCCGCAGGCCAGACCGAAGGCCGTGACATTCAGGCCATGTGGTGCCTAGATCTAAGACCATGGTCCGATGACAGAGGCCCGCCATGCTTTATATTGAACGGTCAAGGATAGCGCAGCGTTTTGCGCAACACCGAAACCCGGTTGATCAACCGGCCCACACAAGCAACCGGTCACGATGCCCCCCAGACGTTCACCCTTTGCCACCCGCCTGCCGGCCCCCCGCCCGGCACCACAGGCATTCGTCTGGGCTTTGGCTGTCGCGGTCTGGGTTGGCCTGCCGCAGCTTGCGCTGTTGGCTCCCGATCAATCCGGCGCGGCATGGGCGGAAAAGGGCAGCGGATCGGACGGCGACGGCGGTTCGGGCAGCGATGATTCCGATGACGACGATTCTGGCAGCGATGACTCAGGCAGTGACGACGCGGGCGATGACGATTCAGACGATGACTCCGACGACAACTCTGGCAGTGACGATTCAGGCGGTGACGATGCCGATGACGACTCGTCCAGCAGCGACCGCGACGATGACGGGTCGGGCAGCGATGACGGATCAGACAAGAACGCGGGGCCATCCCCCAACAATGGTGTGGCCACAAGTTCGTCTGGTCAGGATGGCAGCGTGCAGGTTGCCCTTGGAACCGACCGCATCCGCGTGTTCTACAAAGATGGCAGCAGCGAAACCCTTGTTGGTAATGCGGTCGAGCGGCGTGACCCAAGCGGCCGCCTGAAAGACCGCCGCACCCTTTCGGCAAAAGACCGCAGCCGCCTGCGCAATGCCGAACAGGACATTCTAGCCCCCGCGCGGCGCGCCGATGCCGTGGCCGTTGTCGTGGTCAGCAATGGCGGCAAGGCGGTGCGCCTGACCGATACGCGCGGCTGGGCGGAATCGATCAAGGGCAGCAACTATCTGCTGGTTGACCCGAACGGCAATGTCGTGACCCGCCGCAAGGCCCGCCGCAAGGATGTGGCGCGGCTGCAAGGCTACCTCAAGCACTAAGGCGTCAGCGCGGTAGGTGTTCGCGTGCCAGCATCGCCGCTTCGACCCGGTTGCGCACCCGCAGCTTTTGCAGGATCGAGGTCATGTAATGCTTGACCGTCTTTTCCTGCAGGTCCAGATCGCGCCCGATCTCCTTGTTGCTTTTGCCCGCCGCGACAAGGCGCAGGATGTCCTCCTCGCGTTTGCTCAGGTCGTCTAGCGGGTTGCCGGGCTGTTCGGCCGGAGTTGCGCGGGTGCGCATCGCGTTCAGAATGCGTACGGCCAGCGATGGCGACACAAAGCTTTGCCCCGCCACGATGTCCTTGGCCACACGCACCAGTTCGCGCCCACCCACGCCCTTCAGGATATACCCCGCCGCGCCAGCCTTCAGCGCGGCCATGACGTCTTCATGCTCCTCGGATGCGGTCAGCATCGCCACATGCGGCGGCGCCTCCTGCTCCATGATCCGCTTGAGCGCGGCCAAGCCGCCGCCCATGGGCATCGACACATCCAAAAGCACCAGATCGGGCTTCAGCCGCAGCGCAAGGTCAACTGCGCCGTCGGCATCCTGCGCTTCACCCACCACCTCCAGTTCGGGGTCGTCGTTCAGGCTGCGCGCGACACCTTCGCGATACAAGGGATGATCATCTGCCACCACGATCCGAACCACGGTCATCTCATACCCTTGCTTCAACAAACATCGTCATTTCAACGCCATGCGGGTCGCGATTGCGAATGTCGAACTGCCCGCCCAAGCTTTCGACCCGGTCGCGCAGCCCCGACAGACCCATGCTATCCTCGCCCGTGGCGTGGGTCTTTTCCGTGCGGTCCGGCAGGCCCGGCCCGCGATCCAGCACCGCAAGGCGCAAACCATCTTTGTCCAGCGACAGCCGTACCTCCTGCCCCAGACCGCCCGCATGCTTGAAGGCGTTGGTCAGCCCTTCCTGCACAAATCGATAGGCGCAGATGTTGATGGCAGCCGGCAAGATCACATCCGCCGCCACAGTGCTGACAAGGACCACGTCCGACGCCGTTCGGCCCCGGTGTGCGCTGACGGCGGATGCCACCAGATCGGCCACAGGCCGCCGCTCGATCTCGGGCAGCGAGAGACCGCGCGCAATGGCGCGAATGTCGTGCAAGGCTTCGCGCGCCGCATGTTCAACAGCGTCAATCTCCGCCAGACCTTCGGGCGCACTGACGGATTTACGCAACGAATCCAGTCGCAGTGCCATAAAGGCCAGTAACTGCGCCGGTCCGTCGTGCAGGTCGGCCCCCACGCGCCGCAGCGCCTGATCGTTCAACGCCGAAAACCGCCCTGCCGCGCTTTGAACCCGCAGGCGCAAATCGCTGTTGCGCTGCGACATTTCCTTCAGCGTCACCAACTGGCGGTCAATCGTGCGGCTGCCTCCCAGAACGATCGCATAAAGCGACCCGCCGATCACCGCCATCACCAAGGCGACCGTGGCCCAACTGTTGCGCCGCGCCAGGGCCAGATCGACCTTCAGCCCCTCGGCCCGTTCATAGAACTCGGCCACCGCGATCACCCGGCCTGACCAGACCTCGCGGATGGGCGAATAGATCTCCAACAGCGGCACGCCAAGCGCACCTTCCTTGACATCTTCGGGGTCCTGCAGGTCTTCGAAATCGGCGCGCACATTGCCGTCAAAAGCAAGGCGCAGATTGTCGGTCAGGCTGAACCTTTGGCCGACGATATCGCTGTTGGACGCGTGCACCAGCAACCCGTCCGCTTTCCAGATCTTGAACGACGCAACCCGTTCGCCCAGCGTCGTCTCGGTCAGCATCTCTTCCAGCGCCCGTTTTGCGCCGGGGGAAAGGGCGTCTGCCTCGGCCAGTTCCTGGCTGAGCGGAGAGATGAAGCTTTCCATGTAAAGCGCTGTGGCGTTTGCCGAATTCCGCACCACAACCTCGCGGATGCGGTTCGACACGATATAGCCCACCACCAAAGCCGCCAGCACCATGACGATGCCCCCGGCCACCGCAAAACGGGTTGCAAGCGACCACCCGGCCCAAGGCATACGGGTTGGACGAATTCTGGCAAAGCGGTCGATCATCATGCCTTATGACTAGCCACCAAAGCCCCCCAATGGAACGGACTTTGGTCTGATTCCGGCCCGACCAGCATTTTGTCGCCCAGACCGGGCCAAAGGATCAGCGCATCACGAATGGGTCCGGAATCGGGTCATCCGACGTGCGCAGCCAGACGGCCTTGACCGTGGTGTAATCCAGTGCCGCCGCCAAGCCACCTTCGCGCCCGTGGCCCGAAAGCCCGTGCCCACCAAAGGGCGCAATCGGCGATACCGCGCGATAAGTGTTGACCCAGACAATCCCCGCCCGGATGCCCCGGATCATCCGGTGCGCCCGCGTCAGGCTGCGGGTGAACACGCCCGAGGCAAGGCCGTAAGCCGTGTCATTGGCCAACCGCAGCGCATCATCCTCGGTGTCAAATGGCAGTACCGACAGCACCGGACCGAACAATTCCTGGCGAACACAGGGCGCGTCAGGGGCATCCGAGCAATCAAGGATCGTCGGCGGAAAAAAGAACCCCGGCCCCGCAGGCAATTGCCCGCCCGTCACCAGCCGTGCCCCGGCTGCAACCGACGCGGCGATGATCCCGGCAATCCGGTCGCGCTGCCGCGCGGTGCACAACGGCCCCACTTCGGTGGTCATCAGGTCGGGCGCGGCAATGCGCACGGCTTCAGCCTTGGCCTTCAGCCGCGCCAGCATCTCGTCCTTGACGCCGCGCTGCACCAAAAGCCGCGATCCGGCCACGCAGGATTGCCCCGTTGCCGCAAAGATGCCCGACACCTGCGCATTGGTGGCGCTGTCCAGATCGGCATCATCAAACACGATGAAGGGCGACTTCCCCCCCAGTTCCAGCGACGTGCGCGACAGGTTCTCGGCCGAGGCGCGCACGATATGCCGCGCGGTTTCCGGCCCGCCGGTAAAGGCAATGTGCGAAACCTTCGGATGCGCTGCCAGAACCGCACCGCAAGTGGGCCCAAAGCCGGTGATGATGTTGACCACACCGGGCGGAAACCCGGCCTCATGCACCACCCGCGCAAATTCCAACAGCGGTGCCGGCCCATCCTCGGATGCCTTCAGCACGATCGTGCAGCCTGCGGCGAGCGCCGGGCCCAGCTTGACGGCAGAAAGGAACAACTGGCTGTTCCACGGCACAATGGCTGCAACCACCCCAACGGGTTCACGCCGCAGCCACACTTCCATATCCGGCTTGTCGATGGGCAGGTGCGCGCCTTCGATCTTGTCAGCCATGCCAGCGTAATAGCGATAGTATTCCGCCACATAGGCGATCTGCGCCGATGTCTCACGAATGATCTTACCGGTATCGCGGGTTTCTAGTGCGGCCAGGAGCGGTGCCGCCGCCTGCACCAGATCGGCCAGCCGCATCAACAGCTTGCCGCGCGCACTGGCGGTCAGCCCGGCCCAAGCGGGCGCCCGAAATGCCCGGTCCGCCGCCAGAACAGCGCGGTCCACCTCCGCCTCGCGAGCCTCGGCCATCAGGGCCCAAGGTGCACCTGTTGCGGGATCAAGGCTCTCGAACGCCCCTGCTCCGTCGTCAAACTGACCGTCGATATAGAGCTTGAAGCGTTCCATCTGATCCTCAGGCAAAAGCGGGCATCACATCGCGGATCAGGCGTTCCAGCGACGCCTTCTTGCGCGCGAAACTCATGCCCGTGTCGATCCAGAACGAAAACTCGTCATACCCCATCGCCTCATAGCCCTTGATGCGGGCGATCACTTCATCCGGCTGGCCGATGATCTGGTTTTTGCGCATCGCCGCCGCCGAATAGAACGGATGCGCGGCCATCTCGGCCTCGGTCAGTTCCTGAATGAGGCCCATCGAGATGGGTCGCTCATTCTTGAACCATGCGCCAAAGTAGCAATAAAAGCGATTGATCTCTTCCGCCGCCACCAAGGCATCTTCCTCGCTGTCGGCCACATATGCGTGGCGCAGCACCATGATCTTGGGGCGCGGCTGTTCGGGATGGTTGGCGCAGGCGGTGTTGAAGCGGTCCATCAGGCTTTGCACTTCTTCATCGCCCAGATGCAGCGGCGTCACCTGCACATGGCAGCCATTGGCCACAGCAAAATCATGGCTGTTGGGGTCGCGCGCCGCCACCCAGATCGGCGGGTGCGGGGTCTGCACCGGCAGGGGCGAGGATGTGGATTTCGGAAACTGCCAGTGCTCGCCGTTGTGTTCGTAATCGCCCTGCCACAGCGCCTTGATGGCGGGTACCAGCTCGCGCATCTTGCCGCCTGCGGTCCAGGCATCCAGACCGGGCGAAAGGCGATCATATTCAAAGGTATAGGCCCCGCGCGCCACACCAAGGTCCAGCCTGCCATCCATGATGATGTCGGCCATTGCCGCCTCACCCGCCAGCCGGATCGGGTGCCAGAAGGGCGCAATGATGTTGCCGGTGCCAAGGCGCACATTCTTGGTGCGCCGCGCCAGATCGACAAGGTTCAGAAACGGGTTCGGCGCGATGGTAAAGTTCATGCCATGATGCTCACCTGTCCAGATGGCATGCATGCCACCCTCATCGGCGATCTGGCACAACTCGATCATCTCTTCATAAAGGCGCTGCTGCGGTTCATCCGCCGACAGCCGCTCCATATGCACGAACAGCGAAAACTTCATGGCCTCGTCCCTTCCGCGACCTTGGCCACGCGGCCTTGGTCCTGATCACCCACATAGATGCCGTAGTTGCCCACGCGGCTTTCTTCGGCCAGACGTTCCAGCATGACGCGCATGGCGGGGTCGGTCACATCGGCCACGCCCGCCGCCGTCAGTTCGACAAAGCTGCCGCGCTTGGGCGTGCCCATGGCCGCCGGACAGCGGAACGCAATGTGCTGGTGCCCGCGCGCCACATCCTCATAGACCGCATAGATGAACCCCGGCGCCGCCTCGATCCCGGCTTCGGCAATCAGCCGGGCAAGCGCCGCTTGCGCCCCATCGCGCCCGGCCTTGGCCACCGGCAGCGTCAGCCCACCTGCGCCATCATCCACCAACAGCACCTGCCCCGCCGCCTCGATCAGTGCCGAAACCACCACATCCGGCCCCGAGGCGACCGCACCACCCGTGCGGGCCGGCGTGAAATACCCGCCGCGACAATAGCCCAAGCCCGCCGTTTGCGTGGCATCAAACGCCTGCACGCGGCCCAACAGGATGGCGTGATCCCCCGCCTCGATCACCTGCTCCATCGTGCAATCAAACCACGCCGACACACCCTGCAACACCGGCGATCCGGCCGGACCTTCGCGCCAATTCACGGTCGCAAACCGATCCACCACCGGGCGGGCAAAGGTGTTGGACACCTCGCGTTGCCCTTCGGACAGGATATTGACCGCAAAGCCCCGCGCTGCGCTGAACAGCGAAAAGTTCTGCGATGTCTTGGCGATGGAGACCAGCAGCAGCGGCGGGTCCAACGAAACGGACGAAAACGAATTGGCCGTAAAGCCGATGGGCCGCCCCTCGGCGTCTAGCGTGGTCACCACCGTGACCCCTGTCATGAAGGTGCCAAAGGCATCACGCAGCAGGCGGCGGGCGTCCATTGTCATGCCATCGTCTCCTCACGCTGCAACCAGCGCTGCAGGCTTTCTGTTACAGCATCCGGCGCGGTCAGGTTGACCATATGCCGATGCCCCGCAATCACCACAACCTGACCCAAAGGGGCGGCTTTCGCCATCGCCTGCGCCATCTCGGCGGTGGAGTTGGCATCGCCATCCCCGGTCAGCACCAGCGCCGGGCAGCGGATGTCGGCCCAGCGGTCGGCATAAACGCCATCACCTTCGGCAAAGGCCCGATAAGCCGCCGCATAGCCTGCCGGATCAACACCGGCCAACCAGCCGCCCACATCTGCCCGCACTTGAGCCTCAACGGGCGCGTCAGAAAACCAGCGTGCCAAGGGGGCTGCCGTGTCACCCTGCCCGGCGGCAATCTGATCGGCCCGCGCCACCACGGCAGCCCGCGCCGCTGCAGTCCGGCGATGCACGCCGTTCAGTACCGCCACCCGCCGCACCAGCGCCGGATGATCCGCCGCCAGCCCCGCCGCAATCAGCGCCCCCATCGAATGACCCGCCACATTCACCGGGCCAAGCCCCAGCGCCTGCACCACCCGCGCCGCCCATGCCACATAGTCGGGCAGCCGCGCGCCATCGGGCAAAAGGTCGCTGCCGCCGTGCCCCGGCATATCCACCGCCACCACATGAAAGGCGCACTGCAAAGCCGCCATCTGCGGCCCCCACGCCTCGGCCCGCAGACCAACGCCATGGATCAGCAAAAGCGGTGCGCCCGCCCCGGCCACCAGCGCGGTGGCAGTGCTGCCGTCAGACAGCCGCAGGGTTTTTCGCATCATGCCCAAGGTCTTTCAGATCCTGATAGCGGTCGCCGATCCGGTGATGCGGCCGCCCGCCGATGGATGCCCCAAGCGCCACCACGATTTCATCCGCCGAAGGCGCATCGGGAATGGAGAACTGAATCGTCAGGTAATGCGACCGCCGCCCTTCGTCGTTTTTGTCCATCAGCGGAATCATGATCGGGCAATTGGCAGGACCGCGGGTGTTGGTGAAGGCAAGATAGCTTTTCGCCCCCACCGCCGTGCGGTAATGGTTGCCGAACCGCAGCGTATGGATCAGCGCCGAGGCATGTTCCACCTCGCCATCCAACCCCACCACCGCAGCTTTGCCATATCCTTCCACCGCCGCACCTGAACCGGCGCGCTCAATGATCATCGCGGTCAGCAAAGCCCCCAGTTCCGGCGCCACGTCGTGAATTTCGGGCTTCAGATCCTCGACAAAGCCGCGCCCTGCCCATGGGTTCTTGACCACAGCAGCCGCGGCAATCAGCGTCAGCGGCGTCCCGGCTCGCCCCCCCTCCAGCAGCGTCGTTTCCACATTGAGAAGGGTCTTGCGGATAATGGCGGGCATCTGAGTCTCCATGGCGCTGCTGCCTGGTATGTTGGTATACCATAAGACCGCATGTCAAGTTCGACTTGGCAGCCCTAGCCAAAGCGGCTAGCATAAATGCATGCATACCGCCGACGACACCGACCTGAAGATCGACCATATCCCGCAGACCCTGCGCGAAATCGCGCTGGAAAAGCTGCGCACGGCCATCATCAACGGGCGCTTCAAATCTGGCGCGCGTTTGGTTGAACGCACTCTGTGCGATCAGCTTGGCGTCAGCCGTTCGGTGGTGCGCGAGGCGATCCGCTATCTGGAGGCCGAGGGTCTGGTCGAGATCGCGCCCCGCGCCGGGCCCATGGTGGCGCGGCTGGATTGGTCGCAGGCACGCCAGATTTATGACATCCGCCTGTTGCTGGAATCGCATGCCGCACGTGCCTGCGCCGAACGCGCCGATGCCCAGACCAAGGCCCGCCTCACTGACGCGCTGCATGCGCTTGACGCAGCCATGTCGCAAGGTGGGGGTGCTGCAGTTTATCAAGCCACCACAGCGTTTTATGAGGTGATTTTCACCACCGCTGACCATTATATCGCGTGGGAAATCGTGCAGCGCCTGAACAGCCGCATCTCGCGCCTGCGCGCGCTGACCCTTGCCGCGCAGGATCGCCGTGTGTCAGGCCCCGCGCGGATGCAGCAAATCTGTCAGGCGATCATCGCTAATGACCCCGCAGCCGCCGCGCAAGCCGTGCGGGACCATCTGACCGAAGCCGCCGAGATTGCCCGCCGCCTGCTGGAAGCCGAAGCCGCCGGGGAAAGGGAAAGCTGATGCCCGCCTATTGGATTGCCCATATCACCGTCACCGACCCCGCCCGCTATGCCGGGTATCAGGCCGTGGCCCCGGCAGCCTTTGCCGCGCATGGCGCGCGGTTTCTGGCGCGCGGCGGCGATCATGCCACGGTCGAAGGCGCCACATTCGACCGCCATGTGCTGATCGAGTTTCCGGACATGGCCGCCGCCCGCGCCTGCTATGCCTCGGCTGAATACACCGCCGCGCGCGCCCACCGCACCGGGGCCTGCGTCGCCATGATCGTCATGGTCGATGGCCTGCCCGTGCAGACAGACTGACCGGCAGCATCGTCATCAGAATACCGCGTGATCGCCCCGGTCCACCGTCACTTCGCCGCGCGCAAGCTTGTGGTAAAAGTCGATCAGCGTCTCTGACCCAAAGGACGGCGTCGCGTCGGCATCATAGCTCCCCGTCGCCGGGTCCAGCACCAGCATCGATTCGGTCGCATAGTAGCGGCCGATCCGCGCCAGTTCGGCCTTTGCTTTCAGCTTGGGTGACACCCGACCCAGCATATCCAGCGTCCGGATGATCACATCCATCATGCCAACGGGCACCTGTTTGAACCTTGGCTCTTGGCCCAGTGCGGCAAACAAAGCCATCCCCTGCTCGCGCGGCGTCATCGCCGCGCCCGGCCCGCCGATGGGCAGAATGCGGTTGTGCAGCGCCGGATCATCCAGACACAGCGCCATGTACAGCCCAAGGTCATCATCGCTGATCGGCTTGCATGCCGTCAGGGTGCCATCGGCGAACAGCAAGAACGGCTTGCCCCGGCGCAGACGGTCCATCTGCCCGGACAGGGATTTGAAATAGGCGGTCGGGCGCACGATGGAATAGATCAGGCCCGAGTCGCGCAGCACCTGCTCAAAGGCCAGTTTGGCGTGCTGAAACGCCAAAAGCGGCTTTTGCACACAGATGGCTGACAGCAAGACAACCTGCCTGACCCCAGCCCCTTGCGCCGCCTGCAAGGCATCGACATGCGCCTGATGGTCGATGGCCCAAGCATCGCGCGGCACCCCGGTGCGCGAGGCAAGGCAGGTGACAAGGGCGTCAAACCGCTCGCCCCGGATGCCATCGCGCTGCAGGGAACCGGGGTCCGTCACATCCGCCTGCCGCAGGATGACCCCCGCTGGCAGGTTGCGCGAAACATCGCCCACCCGGGGCCGCACAAGGCAGATCACCTCATGCCCGCGCCCGACCAATGCCGCAGCAGTCGCCCGCCCGATGGTGCCCGTGGCCCCCAGCATCAGCACCCTTTGCGGCCGGGCGGAGCGCGCGCCGCCCTCTGGCTTGATCGTCATTCTTTGCCTTTTGTCCCCGGCCCCATGCCTGCCCCGACCCTACCCAGCGCATGACAGGCTGAAAAGCCATCGCGTTGCGACAAACATCAGCAAGGGCACATCTTTTCGGGCCGACGTTTTGTGGGGCATGCAATCGGCCTGCCCCCGCGCGGGCGATATCATCCGGTCGGAAGAAGGCAGGTCGCAGCACCGTCACGCAAAGGATTGGGGCGGGGGGCATCTGCTTGAAGACGTACCCCTTGCTTCCGTTACGGCCCCGGCCTTGATCAGGCGGCGCGGCCCTGCGCCTCGGGGTCTGGCGCGTTCAGTGCAATCAGGTTTCGACTGCCGATCTTGCGGCGCGACAGCGTGGCCGGGGCATAATCCGGCTCCTCGGGCGCAAACATATAGCCCGTCGCCCCATCCGCAGCCGAAATCCTGAAGAAGGCAATCGCCGTGCGCAACTGTTCTGCCTGCGCCGCAAGTTCCGCCGCTGTGGACGACATTTCCTCGGCCGCCGTGGTGTTTTGCTGGGTGGTCTTGTCAAGGTTCTGGATCGCCATGTTCACCTGCGTGGCGCCCGTCGACTGCTCTTGGCTGGCAGCGGAAATCGAAGCCACCAGCGTGGATGTCCGCTCGATATTGGGCACAAGGCTGGCCAGCATCTTGCCCGCTTCCTGTGCGGCCCGCACCGTGCCCGACGACAGGACACTGATCTCTGCCGCTGCACTTTGGCTGCGTTCGGCCAGTTTGCGCACCTCGGCGGCCACCACCGCAAAGCCACGGCCATGTTCCCCGGCGCGCGCCGCCTCGACGGCCGCGTTCAGCGCCAGAAGATCGGTCTGCCGCGCGATTTCCTGCACCACCATGATCCGCTCGGCGATGGTTTGCATGGCGTCCACGGCCTGCAATACCGCGTCACCCGATCCCTTCGCCTCGACAGCCGCAGTGCGGGCCATACGATCCGTCTCGGACGCATTTTCCGCATTCTGGCGCACGTTGGCAGCCATTTCTTCCATGGTGGCCGACACTTCTTCGGTCGACGCGGCCTGTTCGGTCGCATTCTGGCTCAGTTGGCCTGCCGTTGCCGACATCTCTTCCGATCCGGTTGCCACGTTGCGGGCCGCAACCGTCACATCGGTGACAACGCCGCGCAGACGGTCGCACATCTGGTTCAGCGTGCGGGTCAGGTCGGTGATTTCGTCGTTGCCGTGCAGTTCTGCTGTTGTAGTCAGATCACCCGCAGCCACAGCGTTCGCCAAGGTTGTTGCCACGTTCAGTCCGCGGGCCAGCGACAAGATCAGCAGCCCCGCCGCAACCACGGCAATCACAATCGAGGCAACAATCGAGATCAGGATGGTCAAGGTTGTGGTATCCAGCGTTGACTGCAATGCACTTTCGCGCTGGACAAGAAGGGTTTGTTCTTCGGCAACGATTTCATCAGCCTTAGCGCGGAACGCATCCATGATCAGTTTAGCGTCGCCAAACACCATTCGGGTCAGAACGCCCACGTCGCCAGCCTTCACCGCCGCAATATCACGCTCGGCCACGGTGGTGCGCCATTCCGTTGCAAGCGCGTCCAACTCATCCAAACGTATTTGCTGTGCCGGATTGTCTGACGTCAGGGACTTCACCTCAGCAAAGCTTTGTTCATAGACCTTTTTCCCAGCATAGAAGGGTTCAAGGAACTCTTCCTTCACGGTGCCTGCACCAAGGCTGACAAGATAGCCACGCACGCCGGTTTCCTGATTGACCATCGATTGGACGATTTTGTCCATCGTCCCGATCACCTTGAAGGTGTGGGTGTTCCAGCCGATGCCGTCCTGCACAGAAACAATGTTGCGGGCATTCAGGGCCCCCGTCACGCCGATGGCAAGAATGATCATCAGATAGGAAATCACCAGCTTCGCCTTGATCGACAGTCGCATCTTTTGATCCTTGTTGACCGAGCCCGCCGGCCCACCAGATACCGTGCGTTACGCTCCACTCCCGGCCGCCTCAGGCTGTCCTGTCGCACGATATCCGGCTTGCTTGCGCCGTCCTGTCCCGCATGGCCTTTGCAAAGGCACGGGGGTCGGACGCCAACATCCCCCGCGCGCCCATCGCAAGGCTGGCGGAGGCGAGGGATGGCAACAAAAGGCGCGGTGGTATCAGGCGAATGGGCAGCGACAGACGAAAGTCAGCCCAGCCACGTTAACCTTTCGACGAAAAGACTCTTAGCGCCCAAACGTATTGCCACGATGTCTGAAAGTATGCTCCGGCCTTTGCAGGTGAACCGCGCAGGCTTTGCCACCAGTTACGTGCGCTTGCCCCGCAAAACCGCAGCCGCGCCACCACCGTGCCGCCAGCCTGCAAGGGGCAAAACTGCCCCGCAGCAAACCATTGATAAACGATTGATTTTATGGTGCCCCCAGCAGGACTTGAACCCGCGACCCCCTGATTACAAATCAGGTGCTCTACCAGCTGAGCTATAGAGGCGTGCGGGCCTTTTACAGGCAGCTTGGGGCTGGTGCAAGAGGGTCAGCGGTTGGCACGGGCCAGCAGCGCCACCGCCAAAAGGCCGACGGCCATGACCAGCAGGGCGGCGGGTGCTGCCTCGCCCAGCCGTTCCAGACTGGCCAGTTCAAACACCCGCGTCGACAAGGTGTTGAAGTTGAAGGGCCGCAACAGCAAGGTTGCAGGCAGTTCCTTGACGCAATCGACAAACACCACCAGCAGCGCCGAAGCCACCGATGCCCGCATCAGCGGCAGATGCACCGCCCGCAAAGTGCCGCCAGCATTGCGCCCCAGTGACCGTGCCGCCATCGGCAGCGACGGCGAAATCCGGCCAAAGGCGGTATCGACCGCGCCCTGCGCCACACCAAAGAACCGCACGGCATAGGCCAGAACCACGGCCGCCGCCGTACCGGTCAGCATCAGGCCGGGGTCCCAGCCTGTCAGCGCAAGGATGCCGTCCGCCAGCCGATGGTCCAGCGCCGCCAGCGGGATCAGCAGGCCCACGGCCAGCACCGCCCCCGGCGCGGCATAGCCCAGCGTTGTCAGCGGCAGCACAAATTTGGCTACGCTTCGCCCCATCATCCGCAGGCCATAGACCAGAAAGATCGCGGCCCCCACGGTCACGATCGCGGCGGTGCCTGCCACCAGCAGCGTATTGCCAAAGGCGCGGGCCAGATCGGGCGACAGCCAGACTTCGGGCTTTTTCAGCGCGTGCCACAGCATCACGGCCACCGGCAGCACAAAGCCAATGGCAAAGGGCAAGGCACATAGGCCAAAGGCAGCCCCGGCGCTGAATCCGCGCAGCACTGCCGGCTCGACCGGGCGCGACGACCGGCTTGGCCGGTGAAAGCGCGCGTTGCGGCGGCTTATCCGCTCCATCCCCACCAGCATCAGGATCAGCACCAGCACCACCCCGGCAATCTGCGCCGCACCACCGGCGTTGTTGCCGTTCAGCCATGTGCTGAAGATACCTGTGGTCAGCGTCTGCACCCCGAAATGCACGACCGTGCCATAGTCGGCCACCGTTTCCATCAGCGCCAAGGCAACGCCGGTTGCAATGGCCGGGCGGGCCAGCGGCAGGCCGACCCGGAAGAACAGGCCCCATTGCCCGCAGCCCAAGGCCCGCGCCACCTCATATGACCCGCCGGATTGTTCGCGAAAGGCCGCACGGGCCAAGAGATAGACATAAGGATAAAGCGCCGCCGACAGCACAACGATGGCCAACCCGCGCGATCGCACTTCGGGGAACCAGTAGTCGCGGGCCGAGGTCCAGCCCATTGCCGCCCGCAGGCCCGTTTGCAAAGGTCCGGCATATTGCAGGAAATCCACCACTGCATAGGCGCCCACATAGGCCGGTATGGCCAGCGGGAACAGCAGCGCATAGTCCAGCCAGCGGCTGCCGGGAAAGCGGAACATCGTGGTCAGCCACGCAGCCCCGGTGCCCACAGCAGCCGTCAGCACCGCCACCCCGATCATCAGGATCAGGGTATTGGCCAGATAGCGCGGCAGCACCGTCGCCATCAGATGCGGCCAGATGTTTTCCGTCGGGTGAAAGGCGATCCAGATGACCGAAACCATGGGCGCAAGCACGACCAGGGCAATCGCCATGGCCCCGATCGTCCAAAGATCAAGCCGCCTGCCAGAGGCGCGCACAGGAACCTTAGTGTTTTGCTCAGTCATAGAGTGGTGACATATACCCGCGCCATGGGCCTGTCCAGTCCGGGCCCGGACGGGCGCGTGCCGTCATGCCCCCTTCAGCGGCGGGCGTTGCATCTGCGTCGCCTGACCTGTTTTCTTGCCCTGCCCGGTTTCAAACCCCGCAAAAGGGCCTATAGTCCCTGCAAAAGCAAAAACATGATGGCAGGTCCGTTGCTGATGCGTATTGTCTTTCACCTTGGCGCCCATTGCACCGACGAAGAACGGCTGGTGCGGTGCCTGCTGAAAAACCGGCAAACCCTGTCGACGCAAGGCATATCGGTGCCCGGCCCGGCGCGCTATCGGGCGCTGCTGCGCGACACCGCCATTGCGCTGAAAGGTCAGGCTGCCAACCGCGATACGCAATCGCTGGTTCTGGATCAGATCATGGACGAAGATCAGGCCAACCGCCTGATCCTGTCGTGGGACAATTTCCTCAGCTTTCCGCAATGGGTGCTGAAGGACCGGCTTTACCCGGCGGCGGCCGAACGGGTGCGTGCCTTTGCCCGCATCTTCCCCGATTACGAGGCAGAGTTTCACCTTGCCATCCGCAACCCTGCCACGTTCCTGCCCGACCTTTTCGCCAAACAGCGCGACAAAAGCTATGAAGAATTCATGCTGGGGGCAGACCCGCTCCTCTTGCACTGGTCAGATGTGGTCGAGGATGTGTTGCAGCACAATCCGGGCGTGCCGCTGACTATCTGGTGCGACGAGGACACCCCGCTGATCTGGCCCGAGGTGTTGCAGGCCGTGTCAGGCCATGCGCCGGGCACGAAGCTTGAGGAAACCGGCGAATTGCTGGCCACCATCATGTCACCCGAAGGGATGACGCGGATGCTGGCCTATATGGAAAGCCACCCGCCACAAAACGCCCTGCAGCGCCGCCGCGTGGTGTCGGCCTTTCTGGACAAGTTCGCCATGCCCGACCGGGTGGAGATGGAGCTTGAACTGCCGGGCTGGACGGAAGACACCGTCGCGGCCCTTAGCGCGTCTTATCAGGCCGACATTGCGCGCATCCGGTCGTTGCCGGGGGTCACGTTCCTGTCGGCCTGACGGTATGGTCAGGCCATGCCCAAAGCGGCCTTGTACATTTCCATGATCGCCTCTTCCTCGGCAATCTCGTCGGGCTTGCGCTTGCGCAGGGCGATGACCTTGCGCATGACCTTGGTGTCATAGCCGCGCCCCTTGGCCTCGGCGAACAGTTCCTTTTCCTGCTCGGCGATATCCTTCTTTTCGGCGGACAGCTGTTCTGCCCGTTCGATGAACTGGCGCAGTTCATCTGCGGTCACGCTATAGGTGTCGATCGGATCGCTCATCTTGGCCTCATCGGGATGTCAGTGAAAATTCGGTGCCTGCCCCTTCCCTAGCCTGCGCCGTGGGGCGGTTCAAGGCTTGCACGGCGACCGCCCATAGGCTAGGCGGCAGACGGATTGCAACAGGGGTGCGCGGGATGGAGCTGCTGATCTGGGTCGGTGCGGGGCTGACGCTTCTGGGCGTGGCGGGGCTGGTCTGGTGCATCGTTCTGGCCATGCGGGCACGCAACTCGGGCCTGCCGGATGACCAGATGAAGGCACGGCTGCAACAGGTTGTTGCTCTGAACCTTGGGGCCCTTGCCGTATCAGGGCTGGGGCTGATGGCCGTGGTGATTGGCGTTATTCTGGGCTGACAGCGTGATCAAAGCCGCGCCCTGCTGAAACGATCGCATCCCATGCAGCGGCCGGTTTCCAGATGGATGCATCGGTGCCCCAGGCCATCAGATCACGCCGCACCACCAGCGCCCCGCGCCGTTCGGCCTGATGCATGGGGCCGCCCTTGTCGCGCGGAAAGCCAAGGCCGTGCACGCAGACAAGGTCAATGTCCAAGGCCGACCGCGCCATGCCGGATGCCAAAAGCTGCGCTCCTTCGTTGGCAAGTGCGGCCAGCCAGCGGCGCACGATCTGATCGCCCGGCAAGGCCAGTTCCGGCACGCCATCGGGCACATCAGGCAGGCCCGCGACCGGCTGGCCAAATCCGGCAAGGGCAGACACCACAGCGTCCTTGTTCACCCCCATCGCCAGCAGTGCCAGCAACGACTCGGCCCCGATGGCGGCCATGCGGCCCGCGATGCCAAAGGGAAACTGCCCGCCATTGGCCACAACCATCAGGCCAAAGCGCCGCAATTGCCCCACCGCCTGCCCTGCAGCTTCGGCCGGAGCCGAAGGTGGCAGTCCGATTTCGGCCATGCGTCCGGGAAGGCCCAGTCGCAGGGCACCATCGCCCAGCGGACCCTGCCCCATGACCAGTTGCACCTGCCCCGGCTGCGGCGGCGGAATTACCGCATCGGGGGCGGCCACCAGCAACGTGGCGGGTGCCAGCACAGCAGTATTGGTCGCCGGCACCAGCCGCGCCCAATCGGCGTCGCGCTGTGCGGGCGTGATCCGCCCGGCCTGCACCGCCGCCTCCTGCCGTGCGGCCACCGCCTCCAGAAAGGCCACCAGACGCTCTGCATCCGGATCGGCCACAGTGACCGGCACCCCGCGCGCAAGGGCGGCAAGCGCCAGCGATACCAGCGACAGGGCCGCACCGCACAGACCCAGCCGCGCCACAACATCGGCGGGCAAAGGGCGTGAGGGCGGCGTCTCGGCGCAGCGCCGTTCCGCAAAATGCAGATGGCACAGCGCCGCCGCCTCGGGGGTTTCCGCGCGTTCTTCGGCCAAAGCGCATTCCAGCGCCAGCCCCTGATCGAATGGCAGCAGCAGCGCCGCCTCGACACAATCAACAAGCGCCGTGGTCAAGGCGTCCTTGTTGCCCTCTCGCGCCGCCGCAACGGCCGCCAGAAAGGCGCGGCCATCGCGCACGCCGACCGTCCGGTCCCGCGTGGCTGACATCGCAGAGGCATCAGCCAGATGCGCGCGCGCCTGTGCCACGGCGGCCTCATGGTTCGGCGCATCCAGCACCGCATCCACGAGGCCAAGGGCAAGCGCCTCTGCCGCCGGGGTGCTGCGGCTGGCGCGCAACAGGCGCAGCGCCTGTTCGGCCCCGACAAGGCGCGGCAGGCGTTGCGTTCCGCCCGCGCCTGACACAAGCCCAAGGCTGGCCGCAGGAAAGCCGAAGCGCGCCGAAGGCCGTGCCAGCCGCAGGTGCGCCGCCAGCGCCAGTTCCGCCGCAGGCCCCACAACAGGCCCGTCCAGCAGAACGGCAACAGGAATGGCGCACCCCTCAATCGCGCGGCAGAGCGCGGCCAGATCGGGGGCACCCCGGCTGTCCGGCGTCGGAATATCCGCCCCCGTCACAAACCACGGCCCCCGCCCCCGGATCAAGATGGCACGCGCCGCCCGGTCCGGCGCCGTCAGTGCCGCCAACAGGGCAGCACGCAGGGCCGCATTCAACTGAACGGCGGGTGGGCGATCCAACACCACCTCAACCACGGCGCCGTCGCTTACCACTTGCACTCCGTCTGTCACACCCGATCCTTCACGCGCCTGTTCCCCGACGTCATGCTGCCACAGTGCCGTCAGCAGGCCGTCGCGGTCAAGCACCGTTGCAGAAAGGATAATCCCGCCACAAAGACGGCGCGGCGCAAAAGGATCAGACCGGCATGTTGTCAAAGGTGGATTCGGCCACAGTCGCTTGGGCACGGGCGCGCGCCTCGGCCCCGGCCATATCATCCCTGGCCAAGGGCAGGCCCGGATCCTCAAGCCCGGTCGGCAACAGCGCAAACAGGGCCTTCATCTCGGCCAAGAGCAACGCAAGGCCAGCGTTCTGGCCTGCCTGCACGGCGGCAAGCGCGTCCGTCGCCAGACCGGACAGGCGACGCAGATCATCTTCGGTTCCCATAATATCCCCCCGGGTTCAAGCTGCACAATCGCGGCAAAAGGGTGTGAACGGCAGCAGGTCCAGCCGCGCATCACCAATCTCGGCCCCGCAAGTGACGCAGGTGCCATAGGTGCCCGCCGCAATCCGGTCCAAGGCCGCCTCGATCATGCGGATTTCCTGCTGCCCGGTCAGGCCGACCCCTTCCAGCACTTCATCGCCCTCACGCTCGGCGGCGCGATCTTCCCAATCGGCGGTCTGGGGGGCGTCAAGCTCGGCCTCGATCCGGGCAAGGCGACCGTTCAGGTCACCGAGGCGGGTCAAAAGCTGAGCCTTGCGGGTTGCGATCGGGGTCATGGCATCCTCCATCCGAAAGCCCGATGGTACGCGACGGTGTCCGCCCGCGCCTTGATGCAGGTCAAGGTGCAGTGATGTCACATTCACAGTTTTAAATGTATATCTGCCATGCTAGATTTCCCTACAATTCCTATCTGACCCGTGCGGGCACGCCACATCATCGGCGACGGGCCCCGCACACCCGAAAAGCGAACCGCAGACGGCAAGGAGAACGCGTGGAACAGGACTGGATTTGGGGGCTGATCGGCGGCCTGATGATTGGCAGCGCAGGCGCGCTGTATTTGCTGATGAACGGGCGCATCATGGGCGCATCTGGCATCATTGGTGGTCTGGTGGACGGGTCCGAACGCAAGGCTTGGCCAGAACGGGTGGCGTTTCTGGCGGGTCTTGTGCTGGTGCCGCCCCTATTGGTGCCGCTTTATGACGGGTTCGACGCCCATTTGACCGACAGCCTGCCCCTGCTGATCGCGGCAGGCCTGCTGGTTGGCATTGGCACACGACTGGCCAATGGCTGCACCTCGGGCCACGGGGTCTGCGGGATACCGCGCCTGTCGTGGCGCAGCATCGTGGCAACCGTTTTCTATATCCTTGCCGGGGCGATCATCATGGCCGTGGCCCGTCATCTGTTGGGGTGGATCTGATGCAGCGCAGTCTTTTTGCCGCCCTTGCCGGGGCGTTGTTCGGGGCGGGCCTTCTGGTTTCGGGCATGATGGATACGGCCAAGGTGCAGGGCTGGCTGGACGTGTTCGGCGCCTGGGACCCGACGCTTGCCTTTGTGATGGGGGGCGCGATGGTGCCCATGGCGGTGGCTTGGCGCATCGCCGCCCGCCGCCAGACCTCGGTTCTGGGCACGGCCTTGCCCGCAATGCCCGCGCAACGGCTTGATTCCGGGCTGATCGGCGGATCGGTGATGTTCGGGGCGGGCTGGGCGCTGGTTGGCCTGTGCCCGGGCCCTGCGATGGCGGCCACGCTTTTGAACGGCACCTCCGGTCTGGTCTTTCTTCTTGCCATGCTGGCGGGTATGGTCGCGACGCCCGCGCTGCGCCGCGCCCTGACCGCCCGAGGAGACACTGCATGGACATCCGCCCGCTGACCGAAACCTACGCCGTTTCACCGCAGATCGACCTTACCGATGTCGCGGCGATAAAGGCTGCTGGGTATACCACCGTCATCGACAACCGCCCCGATGGGGAAATTCCCTCCCATCTGCACACGCAGGCCATGCAGCAGGTTGTCGAAGCGGCGGGTCTGACCTTTGTGGCCAATCCCATCATCGGCGGGGCCATGACCATGACCAACGTCGAGGTGCAGGCCGATGCCATGGCCAAGGCAACCGGCCCGGTGCTGGCCTATTGCGCTTCGGGGAACCGCTCATCGGTCTGTTGGGCCTTGGCCAGTGCCGGGCAGCGCCCGACGGATGACCTGATCGGCATTCCGGCGCGTTATGGCTATTCGCTTGACCATCTGCGCCCGCAGATCGAGGCGCTTGCCGCACGCTGAGCCATGCCCAAAGGCCAATCGCTGCCCCTGCATTGTGAGGGGCACAATTTGGCATTGGCGACCTGAGACATGCGCCTGTAAAGCGGTCGCATGACACAAGATGCGACCATCAAGAACGAAGACACCCTGTCCGGGTTTCTCTTTGCCCTGTCGGCCTATCTGCTATGGGGTTTTCTGCCGATTTACATGAAGGCGCTGTCGCATATTCCCCCGACCGAAGTGATCGCCCACCGCGTGCTGTGGTCAGTGCCGATTGCGCTTGGGGTGCTGCTGGTGCTGGGGCGCACGGCAGATCTGAAAACCGCGCTGCGCACGCCGCGCATGCTGGTCATGGGCGCGGCCACGGCGGCGCTGATCTCGGTCAACTGGGGCATCTATGTCTGGTCCATCGGGTCTGGCCACGCGCTGGAAGCGGCCTTGGGCTATTACATCAACCCGTTGTTCAGCATATTTCTGGGCCGTGTGCTGTTGGGTGAACGGCTGCACCCCGCTCAATGGGTCGCCATCGCCCTTGCCGCCTTTGCGGTGGCCCTGCTGACATGGGATGCTGGCCGCCTGCCTTTGGTTGCATTGAGCCTAACGCTGACGTGGGGTCTTTACGCCTATCTCAAGAAATCTCTGCCCATAGGCCCAAATCAAGGCTTCACGCTTGAGGTGCTGATCCTGACGCCCTTCGCCATCGGTTATCTGGCGTGGCTGGTAGCACAGGGGCAAAGCCATTTTCTGCAAGGCGTCGCCCGGGACAATCTGCTGCTGGTCGGCTGCGGAATCGTGACCGCCGTGCCCCTGATGCTTTACGCCAACGGGGCCAAGAAACTGCGCCTGTCGACCATCGCCATGATGCAATACATTGCGCCGACGATGATCTTTCTGACAGCGGTCTTTGTCTTTGACGAACCCTTTGGCCACGCCCGCGCCATCGCCTTTCCGATTATCTGGGCCGCGCTTGCACTTTACACCGCGTCGATGCTGGCGGGGCGCAAGCGCCCGGCCTGACGGGCATCAGTTTGCGAAAACGGTCACTTCGGGCAGGTCGGTCAGACCAAGGCCAAGCGCGCGATAGGCGGCAAGCGAAAGCTGCGCGCCAGACTGGCCCGGCAGCAGGTCAACCGCGACCGATTTCCCGCTGGCGATGACCACGCGCCCCTTGCCCGGGGCCTTGACCAGCGTGGTGCGCAGCCAGATGCCCTGTTCGGCCGGGCTGCCCAAGGACGCGGCCACCTTGCCCAACTCACGCTCGCCCGTGGCCGCAGGCGCCGCAAGGGCGGCCTGCTTTTCGGCCTCTGACGTGGCATCAAGGGCAGCGGCAGCCGTCCCTTCGCCAATCGGCGCAATCGCCGTCAACGGTTCGGCGGACACCACTGGTTCCGGGGCCGGGGCAGGTTTCGGTTTCAGACGGTCAATCACCGCGCAGCCAGAGCCGAGCAGAAGGACCAACGACAGAGGGACAAGGATACGCATGCCCCAGACGATAGTATGACGCGCGTCACCCTGCAATGGCCGCATCTTGGCTTGCGCCATCGTCGGCGGCGACCTACCTTGACGTCATGAGCCAAGCCATCGCCCCGCTGATCGACCCTTTTGCCCGCGCGATTTCGTATCTGCGCGTTTCGGTCACCGACCGGTGTGATTTCCGCTGTGTCTATTGCATGTCGGAAAACATGACCTTCCTGCCAAAGTCGGATTTGCTGACGCTGGAAGAGTTGGATCGCCTGTGTAGCACCTTTGTCGGCATGGGGGTGCAAAAGCTGCGGATCACCGGGGGCGAGCCTTTGGTGCGCAAGGGCATCATGACGTTCTTCCGCGCGATGTCGCGCCACCTTGCCTCGGGCGCGCTGAAAGAACTGACGCTGACCACCAATGGCAGCCAGCTTGGCAAATATGCGACCGAGTTGGTCGATTGCGGGGTGCGGCGCATCAATGTGTCGCTGGATACACTTGATGAAAAGAAGTTCGCCGAGGTCACCCGCTGGGGCCGACTGCCACAGGTGCTGGAGGGCATTACCGCCGCCAAGGCCGCAGGGCTGCGCATCAAGATCAATGCCGTGGCGCTGAAGGGCTTCAACGAGGACGAGCAGTTCAGCCTGACCGATTGGTGCGCCCGCGAAGGCCATGATCTGACGTGGATCGAGGTCATGCCGATGGGCGATCTGGGTAACGAAGACCGCTTGGATCAGTATTGGTCGCTGCGCGATCTGCGCGCCAGTTACGCCGAACGCTTTACCCTCACCGATCTGGCGGAACGGTCCGGTGGGCCTGCACGCTATGTCCGGCTGGAAGAAACCGGGCAGAAGATCGGCTTCATCACCCCTATGACGCATAACTTCTGCGAAAGCTGCAACCGTGTGAGGCTGACCTGCACGGGCGAGTTGTTCATGTGTCTGGGGCAGGAAGATATGGCCGACCTACGCGCGCCCCTGCGCGCCAGCCCCGACAACGCGGCACTGGAAAGCGCCATCCGTGCCGCCATCAGCCGCAAGCCCAAGGGGCATGATTTCGATTATTCCCGGCAGAAAGTGGCAGGCCAGATGACCCGCCACATGAGCCATACGGGCGGCTAGATCGCGGCTAGCACTAGGCCAAGGCCGATGGCGGCCGGAACCGCCTGAATGAACAGGATACGGCGCGATGCCGTCGCTGCGCCATAGAGGCCCGCCACCAGCACGCAGCCCAGAAAGAACAGCGCCACGTCACGGCCCTGCCCCGGCACGCCAAGGATCAGCGCCCAGATCAGCCCCGCCGCAAGAAACCCGTTGTAAAGCCCCTGATTGGCCGCAAGCACCCGCGTTTGCGCGGCAAATTCGGACGTTGTGCCAAAGGCCCGGCGCGCACGCGGGGTTTCCCACAGCAGCATTTCCAGCGCCATGATATAGACATGCAGCGCCGCGATCAGCCCAACCGCCACCATCCCCAGCATGGCGAACCTTACGCCGCTGGCATGCGGGATTCGACCATCCCCGCATACCAGCTGGAGCCGAAGGGAATGGCGTTGTCGTCAAAGTTATAGGCGGGGTGGTGCACCATCGCCGTATCGCCATTGCCCATGAAGATATAGGCACCCGGCCGGGTGTTCAGCATAAAGCTGAAATCCTCGGCCCCCATAAGGGGCGGTGTATTGGCATCCACCTGCCCCGAAACATCTTGTGCCACCTGCACGGCATAGGCGGTGTTGTCCTCTGCGTTGATCGTGACCGGATAGCCCCGGTTGTACTTCACCACCGCTGTTGCCCCCAAGGCCATGGCGGTGCCCTCGACGATCTGCGCGATGCGCTGTTCGACAAAATCCTGCACCTTTGGGTCCATGGTGCGGACGGTGCCCTTCATCTTCACCACCTGCGGGATCACGTTATGCGCGGTGCTGTCGGTTTCCACGGTGCAGACACTGACCACCACCTGTTTCATCGGGTCCACGTTGCGGCTGGCGATGGTCTGCAGGGCCACGATGATGTGGGCGGCCACCACGGTCGTATCAACGCAATCATGCGGCTTGGCGGCATGGCCGCCTTTACCCGTCACCACCACATCGAACTGATCAGCCGCCGCCATGATTGCGCCGGGGCGAATGGCGAAATGGCCCACGGGAATGCCGGGCATGTTGTGCATGCCGTAGACTTCTTGCACGCCGAACCGCTCCATCATGCCATCGGCCACCATCTCACGCCCGCCACCGCCGCCCTCTTCGGCAGGTTGGAAGATCACCACGGCAGTGCCGTCGAAATTCCGCGTCTCGGCCAGATACTTGGCCGCACCCAAAAGCATCGCCGTATGCCCGTCATGGCCACAGGCGTGCATCTTGCCGGGCACGGTGCTGGCATAGTCCACACCCGTTTGTTCGATGATCGGCAGCGCATCCATATCGGCCCGCAGGCCGATCACGCGACCCGCCGTATCGGTCTTGCCCTTGATCACGCCCACCACCCCGGTGCGGCCAATGCCGGAGACCACCTGATCGCAGCCAAACTCATGCAGCAACGTGGTGACCTTGGCCGCCGTGCGGTGCACGTCGAACAAAAGCTCTGGATGCATGTGGAAATCGCGCCGCCATGCGGTGATTTCGGGCAAAAGCTCGGCAAAGCGGTTCTTGACGGGCATCGGGCATCTCCTTCTGCGATGGCTGATGGTGAGACCCTTTGCCCCCGGCTTCAACCCTGCTTGCGCACCGTCGGATCACTTTTTTGACCCGGCGGTCAAAGCCCTTCAGCCAAAGCGCCGCCGCGCCTCCAGCGCAAGGCCGGTGCCGACGCTGCCCAGCATGTCGCCCGTCGCTACTCGCACGCCCGGCAAGGCGGCCTGCACCTGTGCCCGCAACAGCGGCAAACCGGACGAGCCACCCGTCATGAACACGGTGCCGATCCGGTCGGCGGTCACGCCCGCCATCGCCAGCACCAGACCGATCCGGTCGCGAATGCGGGCCACGGGCGCGCCAAGGGCCGAGTCCAGCCCCGCACGTGTGGCCATCGGGTTGGCCCCGCCCGTGATGGGGCGCAGGGTCATCCGCACGGCATCGGCCTCCGACAGGGCGATCTTTGCCCCCTCGACCGCCATGGCAAGGGCATGGCCCTGCCTTTGCGCCAGAACATGGATCATGCGGTCCAGCTTTTCGGGCTGGTCGATGTCATGCCGCAACGCCTTGATGTCGGCCATGGTGCGGTCGGTGTAGACCGCGTTGATGCGGTGCCACGTTGCCAGATCGAGGTAATAGTGGCGCGGCATCGTGCCCTGCCCGCCCTTGGTCGGGGCCAGATAGCCCAGATCGGGCATCACTTCGGCCAGCGAAAACAGGCGGTCAAAATCGGTGCCGCCCACGCGGATGCCGTCATTGGCCAGAATGTCGGCGGCCCGGTCGGTGGCGGAGCGGCGATCAGGCCCCACGCGCACAATGGAAAAGTCGGATGTGCCGCCGCCGATATCGACGATCAGCACCAACTCCTCTGCCGGAACGCTGGTTTCATAATCCAGCGCCGCTGCGATGGGTTCATACTGGAACGACACCTCGTCAAACCCCACCTCACGCGCAATTTCGCCCAAGGTGGCTTCGGCGGCGGCATCGGCTTGCGGGTCGTCGTCGACAAAATGCACCGGACGGCCCAGCACCACACGGCTGCCCGCACCGGCCGCCACGGCCCGCGCGCGCAGATGCGCCATGAACCGCGCCAAAACCTCGCGGAAGCTTACAGCACGCGACCCTACCCGCGTGCGGTCGTGGATCAGCCCCGACCCCAGCGTCGATTTCAGCGCGCGCAGCAGGCGGCCATCCTCGCCCTCCATATAGGCGGCAATCGCGGCGCGGCCGAACAGCGGCTTGCCGCCATCGGCATCCCAGAACACGGCAGATGGCAGGGTGACGGCCTCGCCTTCCAACGCAATCAGGCGCGCTGCTGTGGAATCAGCAAGGCCGACGGTGGAATTTGACGTGCCAAAGTCGATCCCGCACGCGGTTCGGGTCATGGGGCGCTCCTGTCTGCGAAGGAGCGGCTGTTAAGGGGTCGCGCGGCCCGTGTAAAGTCAGAGCGACGGGCCAGGCGCGATTTTGCTGCCATCGGAAAACCGCGACAGGCGAAAGCGCGTGATGTCATGGCCCACCGCGCGGCCCTGCACCAGATCGGCCACCACCCGCCCGATGCCGGGGCCGATGCCAAAGCCGTGTCCACTCATGCCCGTGGCGATGACAAGGCCGGGAATCGGTGCACGGTCGATCACGGGCACCACATCGGGCATGGTGTCGATCATCCCCGCCCATGTCGCCTTCAACCTCGGCCTTCCAAGGGCCGGAAAGGCGCGGGCAAAGCTGTCCTGCACGCGGCCGATCGTGGCCATGTTCGGCGCGGGGTTCAGGATGCGCGTGGCCTCGAACGGGCTTTCCTCTTGGCCCCAGCGGCGCTTTGTGCGCCAACCATCGGGAAAGCCCGCAGGGGCTGCCGCGCGAAAGGTTGTGGATCGGAAATCCTTTTTCAGCACAGGCAGATAGGCACCAAAGCTGCGAAAGGCGTCCGGCCCGATGAAAAAGTCATGCTCGGCCCCCGGCGCAAGGGAATAGCCGCCATCCGCCCGCCTACGAAAAGCAAAATCGTTGTCGGCGGCCGCACCGGGGTAAATCTCGGGCATGGGTTCCGTCGCCGCGACAGAGGCCAGAACCGCAAGCTGCGGAATGGCCACACCATGCGCGGCCAGAAACAGCCGCGACCACGCGCCACCCGCCACGACGACCTGCTCGCACGCGATGCGGCCCTGTTCCGTGACCACACCCGCCACGCGGCCCGCCTGCACATCCAGCGCACGCACGGCGCAGTTTTCGACGATCACCGCGCCCGCCTGCACCGCAAGATCGGCCAGCATGGGAACGGCCACCCAAGGTTCGGCCCGCGCGTCCGATGGCGTGAACAACGCGCCCTTCCACAGGGTCGAGGTGCCAAGAATGCCCGCCACCTCGCACCGCGCCAGCATGCGGCTGTCCACCCCGTTTGCAGTGGCATTTGGCAGCCAGCCCTCGAACCCTTCCAGATCACGATCCGAGTTTGCCAGATACATCACGCCGGTCTGGCGAAAGCCCAACCCCTGCCCCAACCGCTGCGAAAAGCCCTGCCAGAGGCGCATCGATTCAACCATGATCGGCAGTTCATCCGGGTCGCGCCCCTGCTGGCGGACCCAACCCCAGTTGCGGCTGGATTGTTCGCCCGCCACCCGGCCCTTTTCGCAGACAACCACCCGCACCCCGGCCTCGGCCAGAAACAGCGCGGTCATCACGCCAACGACGCCACCGCCCAGCACAACAACTTCGGTCGCGGCGGGGGCCGGACCGGGGTGCCGGACGGGCGTGGCCAGTGTGATCGGAAAGGTCATGCGAGATCAGCCAACAGCTTTTCCATGAAGGTTTGGGCGGCCAGAAACTCTGACACTTCAAGGTATTCGTTCACCTGATGCGCCTGCGCGATGTCGCCCGGACCGCAGACAATGGCGGAATAGCCTTCGGCCTGAAATTGGCCCGCTTCGGTGCCATAGCTGACCACATGCGTGGCATTGTCGCCGGTCAGCCGACGCACCAGCGACTCGGCCGCGCCTGATGCTTCGGGTGTCAGGGGTGGCACGTCGAAAAAGCGGTCAAGGATCACATCCGCCTCGGGGCGCACGGCCTGCATGGCCGCCCGCACTTTCGCCACTTCGGCCTCAAACGCCTCGCACCACGCCTGCGGTGATTCTCCCGGCACCACGCGGAATTCCATCACATAGCGGCAATCGCCTGCCGTGATGTTATGCGCCGTGCCACCCTTGATCATGCCGGTGTGCAGAGTGGTAAACGGCGGGTCGAACAAAGCGGCAAGGGTGGAAGCAGGCTTGGCCCGATTTTCGGCGTTACGGTCATTGGCCCACATGATCAGCCGCGCCGCCTCCATGATCGCGCTGACGCCATGCGGCAGAAGCGACGAATGCACTTCGAAGCCCTTCACATGCACGCTGTAGCCCGCGCCGCCTTTGTGGCCGTTCACCGCCTTCATGCGGCTTGGCTCGCCGATAATGGCAAGCTCGGCCTTGGGCAGCACGGCCTGCATGGCGGCAATCATGGGCGGCGCACCTGTGCAGCCAATCTCTTCGTCATAGGACAGCGCCAGTTGCAAGGGCCGCTGGACGCCGCGCCGTTGCGCCTCGACAACGGCCCAGATGGCAAGCGCATCGAACCCCTTCATGTCGCAGGTGCCGCGCCCGTAAAGACGCCCGTCGCGTTCGGTCACCACCCAAGGGTCGCTGGTCCAATCCTGCCCGTCCACGGGGACAACATCGGTATGGCCCGACAGCACCACGCCCCCCGCAACCGCAGGCCCGGCATGGGCGAACAGCGCCGCTTTTGTGCGGTCATCATGCCAGTGGCGATGCGCGGCAATGCCGTGACTGGCAAGGTATTCTTCAACCCAGTCGACCAGAGGCAGGTTTGTGTCACGGCTGACGGTGGGAAAGGCCACCAGCCGTTCAAGAATCTGCCGCGGGGTCAATATCTGTGCCATGGTTCCGTTCCAAAGGGTGCTCGTGCAACCTGCGCCACGAAAACAGGCAAGGTCAAGCCTTCGACCGATGACGCCGGGTCACGCGCAACAAGCGTCTTGCGGGATGGGTAAAAATATCTAACACTTGGTCAAAGACCCGGGAAAATGCCGATGAAGGCGCCGGAATCATAAAGAAAAACAAAGACCTGGGGAGTGTCATATGGCCGATGGGGCCGCGCCCGTCCTTGATGTCCGGGGGCTGAAGACCGTATTCCGCACCCGCGGGGGTGAGGTGCACGCCGTCAATTCCGTCAGCTTCCATCTGAACCCCGGTGAACTGTTGGGCGTTGTGGGCGAAAGCGGGTCGGGAAAGTCGGTCACGATGATGTCGCTGATCGGCCTGCTGCCATCGCCGCCTGCCGAGGTCCGCGAAGGCGAGGTGCTGCTGTCGGGGCGCGACATCCTGAAAATCTCGGCCGACGAATTGCGCGATCTGCGCGGTGCCAAGGTGGGCTTCGTGTTTCAGGACCCGATGACCAGCCTGAACCCGGTGTTTACCGTGGGCAACCAGATCATGGAACCGCTGATCCGCCACATGGGGATGAGCAAATCACAGGCCGAACGGCGCGCGGCAGAACTGCTGGCACTGGTCGGCATTCCGGATGCGGCCAAGCGGCTGAAAGCCTATCCGCACCAGTTTTCCGGCGGGATGCGACAGCGCGTGATGATCGCCATCGCCCTTGCCTGCGACCCTGATGTGCTGATTGCGGATGAGCCGACAACCGCGCTGGATGTGACGATTCAGGCGCAGATCATCGAACTGGTCAAGGAGTTGCGCCGCAAGCTGGGCATGGCGATTGTCTGGATCACCCATGACCTTGGCGTGATTGCCGGCATCGCGGACCGGGTGATGGTCATGTATGCGGGTCAGGTGGTGGAACAGGCCCCGGTGGCGGAATTGTTTGCCAACCCGCGCCATCCCTATACGCGGGCGCTGCTCAAAACGATTCCCTCGCTGACCGGGGAACGCGAATCCCGCCTGCAGGTGATCGAGGGGCAGCCCCCGATTATGTCAGGGGCGCCAACGGCCTGCCCGTTCCGCGCCCGCTGTGCCCATGCGTTTGATCGCTGCGGTACGGAAAACCCGCAGCGCCGCGCGCTGGACCGTCGCCCGGTTGGCTATGGGCATGACGTGGCCTGCCACTGGGATGCCCCTGCCATGGTCGGGGGCGCGCATGCTTGACGCCCGCCGCAACGCATTGATCCAGGTGCGTGACCTGAAGATGTATTTCCCCATTCATTCGGGCCTGCTGCGCCGCCATACCGGTGACGTCAAGGCGGTGGATGGCGTCAGCTTTGACATCATGGAAGGCGAAACGCTGGGTCTGGTGGGCGAGTCCGGCTGTGGCAAATCCACCGTGGGCCGGGCCATGCTGCGCCTATACGAACCGACAGCGGGCAATGTCATCATCAACGGCGTCGACGTGGCCACCCTTGGCGCTGGTGCGCTGCGAAAAGCCCGCCCGCAAATGCAGATGGTGTTTCAGGACCCGCAGGCCAGCCTGAACCCGCGGATGACGCTGGCCGATATCATCGGCGAACCGCTGAACGAACACACCGACTGGGACAATGCCAAGAGACTGGCCCGCATCCATGAGTTGATGGATGCGGTCGGTCTGAACCGGCGCTTTGCCAACCGCTTTCCGCACGAGTTTTCCGGCGGGCAGCGCCAGCGGATTGGCATTGCGCGCGCCCTTGCGCTCAAGCCGAAATTCATCGTTTGCGATGAACCGATTGCAGCGCTTGACGTCTCGATACAAGCACAGGTCGTGAACCTGCTGGAAGACCTGCAGGATCAGTTCGGCCTGACCTACCTGTTCATCAGCCACGACCTGTCGATGGTGCGCCACATCGCCGACCGGGTGGCGGTGATGTATCTGGGGCGCATCGCCGAATTGTCACCGCGCGATGATCTGTATGCGCGTCCGCTGCACCCCTATGCCGAGGCATTGCTGTCTGCCGTGCCCGAGCCGGACCCGACGCTGGCGCGCCGCAAATCACGCATCATTCTGAAGGGCGACGTGCCTTCGCCCGCAAACCCGCCCAAGGGCTGCAACTTCTGCACCCGCTGCCCGCGCGTGTTTGACCGGTGCCTGACCGATAAACCCGCCTTGCAAGAGGTAGAGCCGGGCCGCTTTGTGGCCTGCCATCTGTATTCGAATACCCAGACCGCGGGGCCAACCCGCGGGACCGAGGCCAAAGAGCACAACCAACAAGGAGTGTCACAATGAAACTAAAATCCGCCCTGCTGGGCGCAGTCTGCGTCTTCGCCTTTGCGCCGGCCGCCTTTGCCGAGCGCGGCGCGGATGGCGAGCTGAAGCTCACCTTCCCGCAGGCCGTGTCGATCATGACCCCCTACCTGTCGGGGGGCACCAAGGACATCTACGCCGCCTCGATGGTGCTGGAGCCGCTGGCCGGGCTTGACCCGCAGGGCGTGCTGGTGCCGAAACTTGCTGCCGAAATTCCGACGCTGGAAAATGGCGGCATCTCGGCTGACCTGACCACGATCACCTGGAAACTGCAGCCGGGCCTCTTGTGGTCGGATGGCACGCCGGTGACCGCAGATGACGCGGTCTTCACCGCCGCTTATTGCATGGACCCCGCTGGCGGCTGTGCACAGGCCACCAAATACGAAGGCGTCGCCTCGGTCGAGGCTGTGGATGCAACCACGATCAAGGTCACCTTCACCGGGCCGAAGCCCAACCCCTATACCGCTTTCGTGGGCGCACTGGCGCCGATCCTGCAAAAGGCGCAGTTCGCCAATTGCTTGGGCGCTGCGGCACCGACCTGCACTGATGCCAACAACATGCCCATCGGCACCGGCCCGTTCATGGTGACCGGATTTACCGTGAACGACACCGTGTCGCTGACCGCCAACCCAAATTACCGTGACCCGGCAAAGCCCGCCTTCGCCACAGCGGTGATCAAGGGCGGCGGCGACGCCGAAGGTTCGGCCCGCGCCGTGATGGAAACGGGCGAGTTTGACTATGCCTGGAACACCCAGATTCCGCCCGACAGCCAGACCGCGATGACCGCCGCCGGCAAGGGCCAGTTCGTCGTGGCCTTTGGCACGCTGGTCGAACGGGTTGAAATGAACACCACCAACCCGTCGCCGGACCTCCCGGAAGGCGAGCGTTCGACCGCCAAGCACCCGCACCCGATTCTGTCGGACATCAAGGTGCGCACCGCACTGTCCAAGGCGATTGACCGTTCGATCCTTGTCGAAGTGGGCTATGGCGCGGGCGGCAAGCCGACCTGCAACGTCATTCCCGGCCCGGACGCCTGGGCATCGGACAACACCGGCTGCCTGACGCAGGACATGCCGGGCGCCATGGCGCTGCTGGATGAGGCTGGCTGGAAAGACAGCGACGGCGACGGCATCCGCGACAAGGACGGCAAGAAACTGTCGATCCTGTATCAGACCACCGTCAACCCGATCCGTCAGGATTTCCAGGCGCTGATCAAGGATTGGTGGACGGAACTGGGCGTCGAGGTGGAACTCAAGGCGATCGATCCGGGCGTGTTCTTTGGGGGTGACCCCGGTTCGCCGGACACGTTCCAGAAGTTCTATGCCGACGTCGAGATGTATGCCAACAACTCGGACAACCCCGACCCGGAAACCTATCTGGGCCAGTATCAGTGCAAGAACGCCCCAACGCCCGAGAACGGCTGGCAGGGTGAAAACATCAACCGCTTCTGCGACCCGGCCTATGACGCTCTGCATGCCGAGCTGACCAAGACAACCGACATTGCGGCCCGTCAGGAGATCGCGAAAAAGCTGAACGACATGGTCACCAAGGACAGCATGACCGTGATCCCGCTGGTGCACCGCGGCACCCTGTCGGCCCATTCGCTGACCCTGGGCGGCGTGGCGATCAACGCCTGGGATTCGGAACTGTGGAACGTGGCAGACTGGTTCCGCGTCAAGTGATCTGACACATCTGGGGCGGCGGGGCCGGATCATCGGCCCCGCCGTCGCATTTGCCAAACCACCCCCCCTTTTTCAAAGGTACCGCCGCCCATGCTTACCTTCACGCTCCGCAGGCTGTTGGTCGCGATACCCACGCTTTTGTTCATTTCGCTGGTGATCTTTCTTCTTGTCGACCTTGCACCCGGATCGCCGCTTTCGGATATCCCGCTGACCGTGCCGCCCGACGTGCGCCAGCGGATGATCGAGGCGCTTGGCGCGGATCAGCCGGTGTTCGTGCGTTATGTGCTGTGGCTGCGGCAGTTTTTCTGGGTTGAACCGGCCTATCTGCTGGATGGCTGGTTCGGCACCAATCTGGCCAATGGCGAACAGCGCATCTTGTCATGGCAGGCCCGCAGCCCGGTTTTCACCATCATCGGCGAGCGGATCCCCCAGACCCTGATCGTGATCGGCACGGCCTATCTTGTCGGTGTCTTGATTGCGCTGCCCATCGGCATCTATTCGGCCTACCGCCAGTATTCGGCCTTTGACCAATTCGGCACATTGTTTGCGATGATCGGCTTTTCGGTGCCCACCTTCTTTTCGGGCACGCTGTTCATCATCATCTTTGCCGTCTGGCTGGGCTGGTTTCCCACCAAATACGACACCCAGCTTGAAGTGACCGACTGGGCCAGCTTTGTGGAACAGTTGCGCCAGATGGCGCTGCCGGTGATGACGTTGGGGCTGGCCAATGCCGCCGTCATCAGCCGGTACATGCGATCATCAATGCTGGACAACATGACACAGGATTACGTCCGCACCGCCCGCGCCAAGGGCATGACCGAGCGGACCGTCGTGCTGAAACACGTGCTGCGCAATTCGATGATTCCGGTGGTGACGGTGATTGCGCTTGGCATTCCCTCTATCTTTGGCGGTGCGATCATCACCGAAAACCTGTTCGGGGTGAACGGCATCGGTGCTGCCCTGATCGGGGCCATTCATGCCAGCGACCTGCCGATGGTGCAGACGCTGGCCTTTATCTTTGCGGTGCTGATCGTGACCTTCAACCTGATCGCCGACATTTTGTATGGTCTGCTTGACCCGAGGATCCGCTATGACTGACGCGACCCCGCAGGCGACGGTGAAACCCGAAAAACCGGCTGGTTCAGGCCGGGCCATCTGGCAGCAGTTCCGCAGCCACAAAGGCGCGGTATTCGGGCTGGCGGTGCTGACCTTTCTGGTGCTGGCGGTGCTGATCGGCCCCTATCTGTGGCAACCCGAAAAGCTGTCGGTCGCGCAGGCGATGAAGGTGCGCAACCAGCCGCCAAGCTGGCAGTTCCCTCTGGGGACCGACCAACTGGGCCGCGACATGCTGGTGCGGATGATGCAGGCGGGCAAGGTCTCGCTTGCCGTAGGCTTTGTCGCCATGATCATTGCGATCACCGTTGGCACCCTGATCGGCGTGCTGGCCGGCTATTTCCGGCGTCTTGACGGGCCGCTGATGCGGATGACCGACATGTTTCTTGCCCTGCCGCTGATCCCGCTGCTGCTGGTGATGGTGATGCTGTTCCGCGACCGCATCGCCTCGGTGATGGGGCCGGAACTGGGTGCCTTTACCCTCATCGTCTTTGCCATCGGCATCACGTCATGGATGCAGGCCGCCCGGATCGTGCGCGGCGAAGTGCTGGCGCTCAAGGAACGCGAATATGTGCTGGCCGCGAGGTCCATCGGGGTGGCGCCGCGCCGGATTATCCTGCGCCATATCCTGCCCAACGTCGTGTCACCCGTGATGGTGGCCGCCACGCTGGGGGTGGCCGAGGCGATCATCACGGAATCGGTGCTGTCGTTCCTTGGCCTTGGCTTTCCGCCAGATTTCCCGACATGGGGGCGCTTGCTGTTTGATGGGCTGCAATACATGCAGCTATATCCCGAGCGGGTGATCTGGCCGGGTCTTGCCATTTCGCTGACCGTTTTGTCGGTGAACTATATCGGCGACGGCCTGCGCGACGCGCTTGATCCGCGAATCCGGGGCCGCTGATCCGGTCAATCCGCAGATTCGGCCTTGATCTGACAGGCGCAAAGCAAACATGGTATGCTGTAATAAGCTGGAAGGTGAATGGAACCATGTCTTTGGACCGCGACATCGCCCGCACTGGCCGGCAAACCGCAACGGATGACGGTTGCGCCGTGCTGGCCGTTGACCAGATGGTGGTTCAGGCAACGCTTGCGGCCAATTTCCTCAAGGCGTTGTCACACGAAGGGCGGCTGATGATCCTGTGCCATCTGTCATCGGGCGAAAAATCGGTGACCGAGCTGGAGCGTCTGCTGGATTCGCGTCAGGCGGCGGTCAGCCAGCAACTGGCCCGTCTGCGGATCGAAGGGCTGGTGTCCTGCCGCCGCGATGGCAAAGCGATCTACTATTCCATTCAGGACCCAAAGGTCAGCCGGACCATCGCACTGGTCTATGAGATGTTCTGCAAAGGGGAATAGTCCCCTGCCCTAGCCACGCCCCAGAAACGGCATGTCACGTGCCATGATCGTCATGAAGGGCACGTTCACATCCAGCGGCAGCATCGCCATCTGCATCACGGCATCGGCCACGTGCTGCACCGGCATCGAAGGTTCAGGCCGCAGAGTGCCATCGGCCTGCGGCATGCCTTCGGCGAACTTGTCGGTCATGCCCGACACGGCATTGCCGATGTCGATCTGCCCGCAGGCAATGTTGAACCGCCGCCCATCCACCGCCAGCGTCTTGGTCAGGCCGCTGATCGCGTGTTTCGACATTGTATAGGGCACAGACCCGATGCGCGGCACATGCGCCGAGACCGAGCCGTTGTTGATGATGCGCCCGCCCTGCGGTTTCTGATGGCGCATCAGCCCAAAGGCCGCGCGGGCCACCAGAAAGGCCCCAGTCACGTTGACGGACAACAGTGCCGTCCAGTCAGCCACGGCAATTTCGTCAATCGGCGCGCCTTTCAGCGCCATCCCGGCGTTGTTGAACACCACATCCAGCCGTCCCCATCCCGCCTTGATCTGGTCAAACGCAGCATCGACCTGCGTGGCATCGCCCACATCGGCGGGCAGGATCAGCGCGGCTTCCCCGGCGGCTGTCTCTTGCAGCGGATCGGCGCGCCGCCCCATCAGGGCAACCTGCCAGCCTGCCGCGAGAAAGGTGCGGGCAGTGGCTCGGCCAATGCCGGACCCTGCCCCTGTGATCAGGATCGTCTTGCCAGCCATCGCCGTGCCCCCCACCCGGAAAATCATGATCCGTCATAGCGGGTTGCAAGGGCTGTGGACAGACCCGGCCCGTCAGTGCAGCCGGAATTCCCCCACCACATTGCGCCATTCAGAAGGCCGGATCAGCTTGCGGTGGGTGAACCGGACCGAATGCAGCGGGCCGTCGATATTGCTCTGCCAGAATTCGATGAACCGGAACAACTCGGGGTAATCGGGGGCAAGATCGTATTCTTGCCAGATGAAGCTGTTGAGCACCCGCTTGTGATCGGGCATCCGATAATACAACTCGGCCGTGGTCAGACCATAGCCTTTCAACATCAGTTCCGTCTCGTTTCCGCGCATATCGAACCTCTCTGTACACGGTCCTGTCACAACCGCTTCACAAATCATGCCAAGCGCGAATTAAAAATCAATGATTTCAGCCTGTTGTCACTCTTCCACGCTGGCTGCCAAAGCCACGGCCGGGCCGCCATTGCACCCCATCCCTTGCATGGTGTAAGGTCTTGCCAACAACATCTAGACCCGCGCACAGGAAGGCCACGGCCACATGAGCGACACACCAGAAGATACTGAAATCGCAGGCGAAAAGCCAGAACGTCCGGCCTATCACGGCCCGCAGGTCGACATCACGACCGAGATGAAGACGGCCTATCTTGACTATGCCATGTCGGTCATCGTGTCGCGCGCGATCCCCGATCTGCGCGATGGCCTGAAACCTGTGCATCGGCGCATTCTTTTTGCAATGCAGGAATCGGGCAATACGCACGACAAGTCCTATCGCAAATCGGCGCGTCCGGTGGGCGACACCATGGGGAAATACCACCCCCACGGCGACTCGGCCATTTACGACGCGCTGGTGCGGATGGCGCAGCCGTTTTCGATGAGCCTCAAACTGCTGGATGGCCAAGGCAACTTTGGCTCGATGGACGGCGATTCGGCAGCGGCCATGCGCTATACCGAAGTGCGGATGGACAAGCCCGCCGCCTTTCTGATGGCCGATATCGACAAGGATACGGTCGATTTTCAGGACAATTATGATGGCAAGGACCGTGAACCCACGGTGCTGCCCGCCCGCTTTCCCAACATGCTGGTCAACGGCGCGGGCGGCATTGCCGTCGGCATGGCGACCAACATTCCGCCGCACAATCTGGGCGAGGTGATCGATGGCACTCTGGCGCTCATCGCTGATCCTGATCTGTCGACCGAAGCGCTGATGGAGATCATTCCCGCCCCTGATTTCCCTACAGGTGCCACGATCCTTGGCAGGTCGGGCGCGCGCAAAGCCTATCTGGAAGGGCGCGGCAGCGTCATCATCCGCTCGAAA
This sequence comes from Rhodobacter sp., assembly GCA_027484145.1. Lineage (GTDB taxonomy): Bacteria > Pseudomonadota > Alphaproteobacteria > Rhodobacterales > Rhodobacteraceae > Pseudotabrizicola. The sequence continues at coordinate 70,744 of JAIXUH010000002.1, read as the reverse complement.
ACCCATATCGAAGAGGTCCGCAAGGACCGTTTCGCCATCATCATCGACGAGGTTCCCTATCAGGTGAACAAGGCCGCGATGATCGAAAAGATCGCCGAGCTGGTGCGCGAGAAAAGGCTTGAGGGCATCTCGGCCGTGGCCGACGAATCCGACCGGATCGGCATTCGCGTGGTGATCGAGCTGAAGCGCGATGCCACGCCCGATGTGGTGCTGAACCAACTGTTCCGCTTTACGCCGATGCAGACCAGTTTCGGCTGCAACATGCTGGCCCTGAACGGCGGGCGTCCCGAACAACTCACGCTGCGCGATTTCCTGACCCACTTCATCACCTTCCGCGAGGAAGTGGTGGCCCGCCGCACTGCGTTCGAGTTGCGAAAAGCGCGCGAGCGCAGCCATATCCTGTGCGGTCTGGCTGTGGCGGTGTCGAACGTCGACGAGGTGGTGCGCACCATCCGCGCCAGTGCCGATGCCGCCGAGGCCCGCGAAAAGCTGATGACGCGCCGCTGGCCTGCCGCAGACATTGCGCCCTACATCCGTCTGATCGACGATCCGACGCACAAGATGAACGACGACGGCACCTATAACCTGTCCGAAGCGCAGGCCCGCGCCATTCTGGAACTGCGCCTGCAGCGCCTGACCGCGCTAGGCGTCAAGGAAGTGACGGACGAGTTGGAAGAACTGGCCCGCAAGATCAAGGATTACCTTGAGATTCTGGGCAGCCGTGAGCGCATCATGGCGATCATCGCCGATGAGCTGCGCGAGGTGAAAGAGTTGTTCGCCGTACCGCGCCGGACCGAGATTGTCGACTGGGCTGGCGACATGGAGGATGAGGACCTGATCGAGCGCGAGGATATGGTCGTGACCATCACCTCTGGCGGCTATATCAAGCGCACCCCACTCGCCGAATTCCGCAGCCAGAACCGCGGCGGCAAGGGCCTGTCGTCGATGGCGACCAAGGAAGACGACGTGGTGACCACGCTGTTCGTGGCCAATACCCATACGTGGCTCTTGTTCTTCACCACCGATGGCATGGTTTACAAGCTCAAGACATGGCGCCTGCCGCTGGCGGGGCGCACAGCCAAGGGCAAGGCCATCGTCAACATCCTGCCCATCGAAACCGGCGTGTCGATTGCCGCACTGATGCCGGTGGACGTGCCCGAAGAGGAATGGGAAAACCTGCAGATCGTTTTCGCCACCAGCGATGGCGACGTGCGCCAGAATGACCTTTCGGATTTCACCAACGTCAAGCGTAACGGCAAGATCGCGATGAACCTGCCCGAAGGCGTATTCCTTGTGAACGCCGCGATTGCCGATGAAAATGACGATGTGATGCTGGTCACCGCCCTTGGCCGCGCCATCCGCTTTTCCACCACCGATATCCGCGTCTTCAAATCGCGCGGGTCCACCGGTGTGCGTGGCATCCGTCTGGCCGAAGGCGACAGCGTGGTGTCGATGGCGATCATCCGGCACTTCGAAGCAACGCCCGAAGAACGCGAAGCCTATCTGAAACAGCGCCGTCTGATGGCTGGCGCAGTTGAGGATGATGCCGAAGTGGACGAGGATGAAGAGGCCGTCGCCGCAGGGCAACTGAGCCCCGAACGCTATGCCGAGATGTCGGCCATCGAAGACCTGATCCTGACGATCACCTCGGGCGGGGCGGGCAAATTGTCGTCCAGCCACGGCTATCCGGTGCGCGGGCGCGGCGGCATGGGCGTCATGGCGATGGACAAGGCCATGCGCGGCGGCCGCCTTGTCGCGTCCTTCCCTGTGGACATGTCTGACCAGATCATGCTGGCCACCAGCACCGGCCAATCCATCCGCGTGCCTGTCGATCAGATCAGCTTCCGTTCACGCAGCGCAGGCGGCGTACGGGTGTTCAACGTGGGCACGGGCGAAGAAGTTGTCTCGGTCGCGCGCGTGGCCGAACAGGGTGATGAGTGAACTGGAGGCCCGGCTTGCCGCCCTTGCAGCAGCCGGGCAGACCATCACCTATGGCGCCCTTGCCCGTGATCTGGGCTGGCGGATCGCAGAACTGACGCAGGCGCTTGAGGTCCTGATGGACATTGACGCGCGCGCAGGCGCCCCCTTGCGGGCTGCGCTTTGTGAAGGGCGCCTGAACGGCGGTCTGCCGGCACAGGGCTTTTACGAAAAGGCCACCGCTCTTGGCCTGCATTGGGATGATCCCGTGCTTTTTGTGCAGACGCAGCGCAGGGCTTTGCTTTCGCCTCCTCAACCATAAGTTGTTGCCGCGTTATCACAGCTTGTCGAAAGCACCCTGCGTCCATTTACTTGATAACTTTAAGGATTTACGCGTTGGGTGACGCGCCAAAAAAGGCGCGCGGAACAAAGATGAGGCAAGAATGAAGCAGTCCCTTCCACTGGCCCTTGCCAGCTTTCTTTGCGTGACCTCGGCACAGGCCTTCGAAGTGAACGGCGGCTCCGTTTCCCTCGGCTATTCCAGCTTTGTCGGCAAAAGCAATGCCACCGACGTGAACAAACTGGCGTTTGGTGCATCGCTGGAATTCGGCATTACCCAGCAATTTGCTCTTCAGACAGATTTCAGCATTGCCAATTTCGGTCTGACCGATCTGGACAACACCAACCTTGCTCTGCACGGGATTGGCCATCTGAATGAACAGACATCTGTCGGCGCTTATGTAGGCAAGGACCGTCTTGCCGGTATTGACCAAAGCTATTTCGGTTTCGAAGTTGGCCATCAGATGAACGCGTTTGGCACCGAAGCCTATGTCACTTTTGCCGAAGATGACGGCAGCCACGGCACGGTTCTGGGCATCAAAGGCGATTATAAACTGGGCGAGACCTCTAGCGTTGGCGCCAAGTTTGACAATCTGAACGTCGAAGGTTTCGACGCCACGCGCGTTGCCCTGACCGGCGAAATGGGCGTTGCAAAAGACGTCACGCTGACCGGCGAGGTGGGATCTGTTCGCTTTGAAGACGTCGGATCAGAAAGCTATGTCGGCATTGGCCTGAAGATGAACTTCGGCGCAAAACGCGGTGCAACCTTTGATCGCCGCAGCCTGATAGACCTGCTTCCGGGCCTGTAATCTGCTCTGAACCGCAAAGGGGTGCGGGCCTTCCCAGCCACGGCTGAAAGGCCCGCCCACCGTTTGTTTGTGCCACCGGCCTTAAGAAACCCGAAACCTGAACGTTATAAAAGGTAAGGGAACGAAGGAGTGGCGGATGAACCTGTATCATTGCATGATCGAATTGCGGCAGGAATGTCGGGCACTTGCCTTTGCGAAAGCTGTGGATGGCTGGATGGGCCATTTGCAGGCGCAGGGCCTGATCACGGGTTGGCGTCTGATGCGCCGCAAGTTCGGCCTCGCTTCGGGCAATCACCCCGACTTTCTGCTTGAGATCGAGGTTCCGGGCATGGCCGCGCTGGACAATGCCTTCCTGGTGCTTGCCACGGCAGAAGATGACGAATCCGCCCGCCGCTATGACCAGATGCATCAGATGATTGCCCAAGTCGAAGTGGGGCTTTACCGCCCCTACCCCGACCAGACACAGCGCGAACGCATCGCCCTCATCTAGGCCCGCGTCTCAGGCACCGCCCGCTGCGGCGAATGTTCACAATCCGCAAGCCTTTGCTTGAAAGCCACCTGTGGCAGCGGTATCTGCCTGCGGATGAGCAATACACTTCACATCATCGGCGGCGGTATGGCCGGATCAGAGGCTGCATGGCAGGCAGCGGCAATGGGCGTGCGCGTGGTGATCCACGAAATGCGCCCCAAAGTCGGCACCTTTGCCCATCGCACCGGGATGCTGGCCGAAATGGTCTGTTCCAACTCATTCCGGTCCGATGATGACGAACGCAATGCCGTAGGTCTTTTGCATTGGGAAATGCGCGCGGCGGGTGGTCTGATCATGGAACAGGCCGCCGCCCATCGCCTGCCCGCCGGCGGTGCCTTGGCCGTGGACCGCGACCCTTTTGCCGAAAGCGTAACCGCCCGGATCATGGGCCATCCGCTGATTTCCGTCTTATATGAAGAGATTACGGAGCTTCCCTCAGACGGCCACTGGATCATCGCCACGGGCCCGCTCACCAGCGGCGCATTGGCCGAAAGCATCCGCGCCGCAACGGGGGCCGAAGCCTTGGCCTTTTTCGACGCCATCGCCCCCATCGTCTATGCCGAAAGCGTGGATATGTCGGTGGCCTGGATGCAGTCGCGCTATGACAAGGGCGAGACGGTCGAAGAACAGACCGCCTATATCAACTGCCCGATGACGCGCGACGATTACGAAGGCTTCATTGACGCCCTGATGGCCGCCGACAAGACCACCTTTCACGAAGGCGAAACCGCTGGCTATTTCGACGGCTGCCTGCCGATCGAAGTGATGGCCGAACGTGGCCGCGAAACCCTGCGCTTTGGTCCGATGAAGCCTGTCGGCCTGACCAACCCTCACCAGCCCACGATCAAGCCCTATGCCGTGGTGCAATTGCGCCGCGACAACAAACTTGGCACGCTGTTCAACATCGTGGGCTTTCAGACCAAGATGAAATACGGCGCGCAAACCGAAGTGCTGCGCCGCATTCCCGGCCTGCATGAGGCCAGCTTTGCCCGCCTTGGCGGCATTCACCGCAACACCTTCATCAACTCGCCCACTCTGCTTGATGACCAGATGCGCCTGAAATCGCGCCCGAACCTGCGCTTTGCCGGTCAGATCACCGGGGTGGAGGGCTATGTCGAATCCGCCGCCATGGGCCTTCTGGCGGGCCGTATGGCGGCAGCCGAAATCCTTGGCCGAACCCTGCCGCCACCGCCGCCCGACACGGCGACAGGCGCGCTGATCACCCACATCACCGGCGGGGCCGAGGCAAAGACCTTCCAGCCGATGAACGTCAATTTCGGCCTTTTCCCCCCGATCGACGCAAAGGGTGGCCGAAGGGGCCGCAAAGACCGCTACAAGGCCTATACCGACCGCGCGAAAGAGGCGTTCACCGCGTGGCTTTCGTAACGCGCTTTGCCCCGTCCCCCACCGGCCCTCTGCATCTGGGCCACGCCTATTCTGCGCTCCTCTCCCATGACATGGCGCGGGCCGCGGAGGGCAGGTTCCTTCTGCGGATGGAGGATACCGACCTCGACCGTTGCAAGCCCGAATACGATGCCCTCATTCAGGACGATCTGGCTTGGCTGGGCATTGCGTGGGACGGTCCGATCCACCGCCAGTCGCAGCATATCAAAGACTACAACACGCGCCTCGAAGCCCTTGAAAGGGCTGGCCTTCTTTACCCCTGCGGCTGTTCACGATCAGACATCCGCGCAGCCCTTTCCGCGCCACAGGAAGGGGTTGCCTTCAACGTCTATCCCGGAACCTGCCGCAACCGCCCCATGGCCTCGCGCCAACCGGGCGACGCCCTGCGCCTTGACCTTGACGCCGCCCTCAACGCGCTGTCCACATCCGACCTCAGCTTTACAGAAACCGGTCCGGCACACGCAGGCCAAAACCGCGTTGACCCCGCCCAAGCCCGACGCCAGATCGGCGATGTGGTCCTGTCTCGCAAGGGCGAAGATATCGTGGCCTATTTCCTTGCCTCGGCCTTCGATGATGCCGATCAGGGCATAACTCACGTGATCCGGGGACAGGATCTGTTCGACTTCACCCCGGTGCAGGTGATCTTGCAACACCTCCTCGGCCTTCCCACCCCCACCTACCACCACCACGCCTTGATCCGTGATGATCAGGGCAAGCGTCTGGCCAAACGCGACGACGCCCGCGCCATGTCCAAATACCGCGCCGAAGGCGCCACGCCCCAAGACATCCGCAGCCTTGTTGGCCTGTAATCGCCACCAGCCCCTATTTTCTGTCGAAAAATATCCTCGGGGGGCAGGCCCGCAGGGCCGTCGGGGGGCAGACAGCCCCCCGCCTTTCCGCATTCCTGCGGCTCAAAGCTCCGCGCCCGGCCGCGCCGAGGTGGACAGTAGCCCGAACATATAAGCCGCGACGGAGCGGAAACAGACCACGGTGAACCCGCCTTCATCCGCCCAAAAGGCCGCCGCCACCTGCGCGGCACGGCTGCGCCGCAATTCGCCGGGCTGCAAAAGGTCGACATCGACCGGCGAAAGCTTGCGGATCACCTGATCCGCTTTTGCGCCCTCCACCCGGAACACCGCCCGCGCATCCGACACATCGACGGCCAGATGATGCTGGCCTTTCATGGCATCCGCAATCTTCGACAGGGCCCCTGCCACATCGGCATAAGGCAGCACCAGCAATGTCTCGTCCGGGCTCATCCATCCGGCGGCATTGGCGCCGTTCACCACCACGTGGCGCACTGCGGGCATTTCGCAGCCGGTGGCAGCCATCACCGACGCCTCCAGCCCTGGCGTTCCGGTCTTTGCGCGCAGCGTGATCATGCCCAAGGGGCCGATCTCGCGCACGGTGGCAAAGCCGTCATAGCGGGCCCCAGACAGGGGCGAAACCGGATCAGACATTCTGCTTCTCCCCGTCTTTGTCATAGAACACTGCGTTCACGACCTTGGCTTTCACCGTGCTGCCATCCAGCTTGGTAAACTCCACCACCTCACCCATCCGGACGGGGCCATGTCGCAACAGCCCCATGGCAATCCCCCGCCCCAGCGTGGGCGAGTGGTAGGTCGAGGTGACGCGACCTTGCACCTTGCGCTGGTTGTTCGCGTTCACCCCGGCATCAATGATGTAGGCACCATCGGCAATCACCGATCCGTCCAACGTCTCGAACCCCACCAGTTTCCAGCGGTCGGCACTGGCCAGGAAACTACGCTCCTGCCCGCGCTTGCCAAGAAAATCGGCCTTCTTCTTCGAAATCGCCCAGTCCAGACCCAGATCTTGCGGGATCACCGTGCCATCGGTTTCGTCGCCAATCATGATGAAGCCCTTTTCGGCCCGCATCACATGCAGCCCTTCGGTGCCATAGGGCATGGCGCCGAATTCGGCCCCCGCCGCCACGCAAGCCGCCCAGAAGGCCGCGCCATGGCTCGCCGGCACAGCAATCTCATAGCTCAACTCGCCCGAGAACGAGATGCGATAGACCCGCACCGGAAAGCCACCCAGCGTGCCATCGGCCCAGCCCATGAAGGGCACCGCCTCTTTCGAGACATCCATGCCGCCCAGCTTTTCCAGCACCTTTCGGGCCTTGGGGCCCACCACGGCGACTTGGGCATATTGTTCGGTCACATTGGCGGTGAACACCTGCCAATCCCACCATTCGCATTGCAGCCAGTCTTCCATCCAGCCGTGAATCCGGTCCGCCCCTCCGCTGGTGGTATGGCACAGCCACGTGTCTTCATCGATGCGCGCGACCACACCGTCATCCGACAGGAAGCCCTGTTCGTTGCACATCAGGCCATAGCGGCACTTGCCGATGGGCAGCGTGCTCATGACTCCCGTGTAAAGCATGTCAAGGAAACGTCCGGCATCCGGCCCCTTGACGATGATCTTACCAAGGGTCGAGGCATCCAGAAGGCCCACGTTGGACCGCGTGTTCAGCACCTCGCGGTGCACGGCCTGTTCATGCGTCTCGCCCGCACGCGGGAAGCAATAGGGACGGCGCCAATAGCCCACTGGTTCGAAATAGGCGCCGTTCTTTTCATGCCAGTCGTGCATCGGCGTCTTGCGCAGCGGCTGGAAAATCTCGCCCCGCGCTTCACCGGCCAAAGCGCCCAAGGTCACGGGCGTATAGGGCGGGCGGAAGGTGGTGGTGCCCACCAGCGGAATTTCGGTGTTCAGACTGCCCGCCAGAACCGCCAGACCGTTGATGTTGGACAGCTTGCCCTGATCCGTCGCCATCCCAAGGGTGGTGTAACGCTTGGTGTGTTCGACCGATTCATAGCCTTCGCGGGCGGCAAGCTGCACGTCGCTGACCTTGACGTCGTTCTGATAGTCGAGCCACATCTTGGCCTTGAGCGCAATCGGCGCGCCCTGCGGCATGATCCAGACCGCTTCCATCGGTGATTCCTCGGGCAGATCATGCGCGGGGGCGGTGGCGGTTTCAGCCGTCATTCCAAGGGATTGCAGGGCTATCTTCGCCCGATGCGTGGCATCGGCCAAAGCCTCGTGCAGCGCGCCATTGGCGGCCCCTGCGGCATAGACCATGGCGCTGCCGTCATGGGTGATCGGCGGGCGCGTGGCATCGGGGCGGAAGAAGGCGTGGGCGTCGTCCCACGTCAGCTTGCCGCCGCAATGGCTCCACAAATGCACCACCGGCGACCAACCGCCCGACATGGCGACCGCATCACAGGCGATGAAGCTGGATGCCGCCCCTTCGCCGGCTTGCAGGCACATCTCGATGCCTTCAACCCGCTTGCCGCCCTTGACCTTGGCAATGCCACGCCCGGTTTCGACACGAATGCCAAGGCCGCGTGCGCGTGCGGGCAAGGCCCCGTCGGCCCGCACCCGCGCATCGATGACGCAAGGCACATCCATCCCCGCCTCTTTCAGGGTAATCGCCGTGCGATAGCCGTCGTCGTTGTTGGTGACCACCACCGTGCGGTCTCCGGGCGAGACAGCCCAGTTCACCACATAATCGCGCACGGCACTGGCCAGCATGACACCGGGAATGTCGTTGCCGGCAAAAGACAAGGGTCGTTCAATCGCGCCGGTGGCGTTGATGATCCGGCCCACGCGCATCCGCCACAGGCGGTGCTTCGGGCGGCCATCGCCGGGCGTGTGGTCGGCCACCTTTTCATCCAGCAGCACATAGCCGTGGTCATAGACCCCTGCGGCCATGGTGCGGACGCGCAGGGTGACGTTGGGCAGGGACGCAAGTTCAGTGACCGCCGCATCCACCCACGTCGCGGCAGGCATACCATCGATCACATCACCGTCCACGGGCGCACGACCGCCCCAGACAGCCGTCTGCTCGACGATCCAGACCCTTGCCCCGGCCCGCGCCGCCACAAGGGCGGCCTGCAGGCCCGCGATGCCGCCGCCTGCCACCAGCAGATCGGCAAAACCATAGGCCTGTTCATAGCGATCGGCATCCCGATCCTTGGGCGCGCGGCCAAGGCCCGCCGACTGGCGGATGATCGGTTCGAACACGTGCTTCCACGCGGCGCGCGGATGGATGAAGGTCTTGTAGTAAAAGCCCGCGGGCAGAAAGCGGGCGGCGTAATTGTTCAGAACGCCCACATCATGCTCAAGGCTGGGCCAGTGGTTCTGGCTGGTGGCCTGAAGCCCGTCAAACACCTCGGTCGTGGTGGCGCGCTGGTTGGGTTCCAGACGCGCGCCGCTGCCAAGGTTGACCAGCGCGTTCGGCTCCTCAGCCCCGGAGGCGACGATGCCGCGTGGGCGGTGATACTTGAACGACCGGCCAACCAGCATCTGGTCATTGGCCAGAAGGGCGGCGGCCAGTGTGTCGCCAGCATAGCCTTTCAGCCGCTTGCCATTGAACGTAAATTCGAGGCTGGCCGAGCGGTCGATCAACCGGCCGCCGGATTTCAGACGGGTGCTCATTTGAAGCCCTTCCACGCGGGGCGCTTGGCCATGATGTTGGCGATGATCTCGGCAGGCGGTTCCGAGGTTTGGGCGGGATAGGTGCCGAACACCTCAAGCGTGGCGGTGCAGCGCGCGGCCAGAAACCACTTGCCGCAGCCATAGGCATGGCGCCAGCGTTCAAAATGCACGCCCTTTGGGTTCTTGCGGGCGAACATATAGGCCTCGAAATCGGCGTCGGATGATCCGGGACCGAAGCGCTTCAGATGCGCCTCGCCGCCGGGGGAAAGCTCGGTTTCCTCGGCTTTCACGCCGCAATAGGGGCATTCAAGGATCAGCATGACAGGGCCTTTGCGTTATGGAACCCCCGGGGGCTTTGCCCCCCGCTCCAATGGTTTCTTGAACCAGTGGTGCAACCATGTTCGCACCCCGGGAGATTTGAAGACAGAAAATGGACCACGTCAGCCAGCACCTTCAATGTGCCACCCCTGCTGCGACGGATTCGTCGATGAAGCGGCCCTCGCGGAAGCGCCACATGTCGAACTCGGCGGCCAGCGGCCCCGGTTCGCCCTTGGCCATCAGGTCGGCCATGGCCCAGCCCGAACCCGGAATGGCCTTGAAGCCGCCCGTGCCCCAGCCGCAGTTGATGAAACAGTTGCCCAGCGGGGTTTTGGAGATGATGGGCGAGCGGTCGCCCGTCATGTCGACGATGCCGCCCCACTGGCGCAGCATTTTCAGGCGGCTGAGCATGGGGAAAGTTTCGATCAGCGCGCGCAGGGTTTCCTCGACATGCTGAAAGCTGCCACGCTGGGTGTAGTTGTTGAAGCCGTCGGTGCCACCGCCGATGACCATTTCGCCCTTGTCGGATTGCGACATATAGCCGTGCACGGTGTTGGCCATGACCACGACATCCATGCAGGGCTTGATCGGTTCGGACACCAGCGCCTGCAAGGCCATGGATTCGACCGGCAGGCGGAAGCCCGCCATATCGGCCACCTGCCCAGAATGGCCTGCCACCACGATGCCCAGCTTCTTGGTGCCGATGAAGCCCTTGGTGGTTTCTACCCCGGTGACCTTGCCGTTTTCCGACCGCACACCGGTGACTTCGCACTGTTGGATGATGTCCATCCCCATGTCCGAGCAGGCGCGGGCATAGCCCCAGGCCACGGCATCATGGCGGCCCGTGCCGCCGCGCGGCTGCCACAGTGCCCCCAGCACCGGATAGCGCGGCCCGTCGATGTTCATGATCGGGCAGAGTTCTTTGACCCGCTGGGGGCTGATGAATTCTGTCTGTACGCCCTGCAGGCTGTTGGCATGGGCGGTGCGAAGATATCCCCGCACTTCATGATGGGTCTGCGCCAGCATCATCACGCCGCGCGGGCTGAACATCACGTTGTAGTTCAGATCCTGGCTGAGCGTTTCATAGAGTGAGCGCGCCTTTTCATAGATCGCTGCCGAGGAATCCTGCAAATAGTTTGACCGGATGATCGTGGTGTTGCGCCCGGTGTTGCCACCGCCGAGCCAGCCTTTTTCGATGATCGCCACATTGCGGATGCCATGGTTCTTGCCAAGGTAATGGGCGGTGGCAAGGCCGTGCCCGCCCGCGCCCACGATGATGGCATCATAGCTGGCCTTGGGTGCCGGCGATTTCCAGGCGCGTTCCCACCCCTGATGGAAATTCAGCGCCTCACGTGCGATGGCAAAGACCGAATAGCGTTTCATCTGACACTTCCCCTGCGGTGGCGCGTGCTGGCTGTCTTGTTCTGGACCGGAGTGCTGTTCTATCCGCAGCGCCAAGCGGCACAACAGGGAAAAATGCGACATGCACGCGGGATGATGTCGCACAATTGCGTCAGATCGGGGCGGTCTGCGGCCAATTGTGCCTTTTTCCCAAGGGCACAAGCGATTACATCGGGCGGGCAGGATAGGGGTTGGATGATGGGTGAATGGGGCTTTTGGCTGGCCGTAGGCGTGATGGCGCTGATGGTCTGCGCCACATTGATGCGGGCCATGTTGCGGGCAAAGGCCGAAGTGGACAGTTCGGCCGCCTTTGACCTGGCGGTTTACCGCGACCAGCTGCGCGAAATCGACCGCGACATTGCACGCGGCACGGTCAATGCCGAAGAAGGCGCGCGGCTGCGGACCGAAGTCTCGCGCCGTTTGCTGGAAGCGGATCGCGCAGGCGCAGCCGTCGCTGCCGCCCCCCGGCCTGCTGCGGGGCGCGGTCTGTCCGCTTTGGTGGCGTTGGCGGTGGTGGGATCAGTGGCCCTCTACTGGCAGATCGGCGCGCCGGGCTATCCTGACCTGCCGCTGAAACTGCGGCTTGAACAATCCGAAGCCCTGCGCGTCAACCGGCCATCGCAGGCCGAGGCCGAGGCGGGTGCGCAATTGCCGCCGCCACGGGCCGATGTTGACGCGTCGTTCCAAGACCTGATGGAAAAGCTGCGCGCCGCGGTCAAGGACCGGCCCGATGATCTGCGCGGACTGGAACTGCTGGCGCGCAACGAGGCCGCCCTTGGCAACATCGGTGCGGCCATCACGGCGCAGCGCGGGCTGATCTCGGCCAAGGCCGCTGCGGCCACCGCCGCAGATCATGCGGCGCTGGCAGAATTGATGATCGTGGCGACGGGGGGCTATGTGTCCCCCGAAGCCGAGGCGGTGCTGGTCGAGGCGCTGCAAAAAGATCAGCGCAATGCCACGGCGCGCTATTATTCGGGTGTGATGTTCGCGCAGGTGGGCCGGTTTGACCGCACCTTCATTCTTTGGCGCGCGCTGCTGGACGAAGGTCCGCCCGATGCGCCGTGGATCGCGCCGATCCGCAGCCAGATGGAGGACATCGCGGCACGGGCGGGTGTGAACTATACCTTGCCGGACCTGGCCCAGCCCGGCCCGTCGGAGGCCGATGTCGCCGCGGCGGCCGAAATGACGCCCGAAGAACGGCAAGCGATGATCGAGGGCATGGTCGGCCAGTTGGGCGAACGGCTTGCAACGGAAGGTGGGAAGGTGGAAGACTGGATCAGACTGATCACCTCGCTGGGTGTTCTGGGCCGCACCGATGAGGCCAAGGAAATCTATGCCGAGGCGCAGACGCGGTTTGCCGGACAGTCTGTGGAGCTGAGCGTTCTGGCGGAAGCCGCGGCGCAGGCGGGGATTGGCCCATGATCTGCGAAGACCTGGACTCGTTTGTCGCTTCCCTGCCGCAGAACCGCGCGATTGCGGGGCTGGATCTGGGAGACAAGACCATTGGCGTGGCCTTGTCGGACCTGCGGCGGGGGGTGGCAACGCCGATCGAGGTGATCCGGCGCGAGAAGTTCACGCTGGATGCCGAACGCCTGCTGACCCTGCTGGCGGCGCGCGGTGCTTACGGCATCGTGCTGGGCCTGCCGCTGAACATGGATGGCAGCGAGGGGCCGAGGGTCCAGTCGACCCGCGCCTTTGCCCGCAACCTGCTGCGGCTGACCGACCTGCCGATTACCTTCTGGGATGAGCGTCTGTCGACCGTTGCGGCAGAAAGGGCACTGTTGGAGGCGGATACGTCGCGAAAGCGTCGCAAAGAGGTGATTGATCAGGTGGCGGCGGGCTATATCTTGCAAGGCGCGCTGGACCGGATGGCGCATATGGCAAAGCAGGCGGGAACAGCGACGTGAAGGACGATGTCTGGCAGCGTGACGAGATCGAGTCGCCCTGCGTCAAGCTGTGCGTCGTGCACCCCGAAGCGCGCCTTTGCGTGGGCTGCCTTCGCAGCATCGACGAGATCACCGCATGGTCGCGGCTGACTCATGAGGCGCGCGCCGCCATTATGGCCGAATTGCCCGCCCGCGCACCGCGGTTGCAAAAACGCCGGGGCGGACGCGCGGCGCGACTCGGCGGCTGACCACAGAACAGCATTGATCTTGCGGCGCGGCCCTTTGGGCCGCATTGCGATGCATTCGGGGGGCGCTGCCCCCAAGCGGGCAGATGCCCGCTTTCCCCCGGGATATTTCAGGAAGGGGAAGCGGCAAGACGTGGTCTAGTCGGCGGTGAGCCAGTCCTGCACGGACCCCATGAGCGGGCGTAGGTAAGCGATGATGCGGCCCTCGGGCGGGGCGGTGGCGCCGGGGGCCCAAGGGGCCACGCCGTGCAGGGTCAGCCGATGCAGCAAGGTGGCTTGTCCGGGCTGCGCGGGCACTTCGACCCGGCGGCAGGTGGCGAAAACCGTTTTGCGCGCGGCAGTATAGGCATCGGTGATGTCGACATCGGCCCAGCGGTCCGGTGGATGCGGCGCAAAGGCCTGCGTCAGGGCTGCGCGCATGAGGCGATGGCTGCCCTCCCACACCGTGAGGGGGGCGGCATCGGTGCTGCAGGCGTTCAGCGGCAGGCCAAGAATCCAGGCGTGGGGTTCGCGGACCATGCGGCGGCGCTGTGGTCCGACGGGCAAGAGGCCATCCAGATGGGCGGCGTCACGGGATTGACGATAGGCGAAGGCGGCGGCGGTTTCGGTGCTGTCGGCTTGCGGGTACCCCGGTGCGATGGTGGACAACTGCGCCCGGTGCAGGGGACATGGAGCAAGCGGCAGGGCGGCCCAAGGAAAGGGCTGGCCGTTGATGGTGCCGTCGGGATCATTGGGCAGCGCATCGACACCCACGAACCACGTGCCGCCAGAGCGCCAGTCCTCGGGGCTTTGGGCGATTGCAGTCTTGGCCACCGGCAGGGCGGCCTGCGCCCAGGCCGCGATGGCCGGGTGCGGACCGATGCGCTGCCAGCCTGCCGCTGTCACCACCCGGCAACCTTGCGCAGCATGTTGAGCGCGACCACGACCAGGAACAGCGCGAAGGCGCGTTTCAGCGGCTTTGGGTTCATCGCATGGGCCAGACGCACGCCGTAGGGCGTCGTGAGCAGCGTCATGGCGACGATCACAACAAAGGCCGGCAGGTTGACCGCGCCGAGGGTGAAGGGTGGGGCATTTTCGACCGACATGGTCAGAAAGCCGATGGCCGAGGGGATGGCGATGATCAGCCCGAAGCCCGAGGCTGTGCCGACCGCGCGGTGGATGGGCATGCCGAACAGCGTCATCATCGGCACGCCAAAAGTGCCGCCGCCGATGCCCATCAGCACCGACAGAAAGCCCAAGCCCCCGCCAAGGCCCCATTTGCCGATCCCGTCTGGCATGGCCGCGCCCAGACGCCAGTCAGGGCGGCCAAAGGCCATGTAGAGCCCGGCGATCAGCGCCAGCACCCCGAACACCATCTGCAGCGTGGCGGATTTGAGTTGCGTGGCCAGAAGGAAGCCAAGGATGGCGCCAATGCCGATGGCGGGCGCCCAGCTTTTCAGCAAGACCCAGTCCACCGCCCCTTTGCGGTTATGGGCGTTCACTGACCGCATCGCCGTGGCCATGATCGTAGCCAGAGACGTGCCAAGGCAGACCTGCATCAGCTGCGGGCCATCATAGCCCAGATGGGCAAAGGTATAAAAGAACGCGGGCACCAGAACGATGCCGCCACCCACACCCAACAGCCCCGCAATGACACCGGCAAAAGCCCCAATTGCCGCCAGAAGCGCGACCATGGGCAGGACATCCATCAGTTCCGGCATTGCGTGTTCCCCTTGTGCCCCGCTGTGATAGCGCGGGTGGGGCTGCAGGACCAGAGGTCGCGCACGGGCGATATTGCGGTGCGGCATAAATCATGTAGGCTGGCCGCAGCTTTTGTTGAAAGGCGCTTTCCCATGGCATCTTCGTTGTTGCGTCCGGCACTTGTGCTGGGACTTCTCTCTTGCGTCGGCCCTTTTGCCATTGACATGTATCTGCCCGCGATGCCGGCGATTGGCGCGGAACTGGGCGCATCGGTGGCGGCGATGCAAGGTACGATCACGGCCTATTTCATCGCCTTTGGTCTGGCGCAGCTGGTTTACGGACCTTGGGCCGATCAGGCGGGCCGCAAGCCGCCGCTTTATGCCGGGCTGGCGATCTTTGTGCTGGGCACGGTCATTTGCGCCTTTGCGCCATCGGGTGAGGTTTTGTCGGTTGGGCGTTTCGTGCAAGGCTTGGGCGGGGCTGCCGTGATGGTGGTGCCGCGCGCGATCATTCGTGACATGGCCACGGGGCATGAGGCGACGCGCCTGATGGCCGCCATCATGCTGGTGATTTCTGTGTCGCCCATGCTGGCGCCGCTGGCAGGTTCTGCCGTGCTGGCATTGGCTGACTGGCGGGCGATCTTTGCGGTGCTGGGTCTTGCGGCGGGGGCGAGTTTCCTGATGACGCGGCTGATGCTGGTCGAGACTCTGCCACCCGCGCAGCGGCAACCCTTTGATCTGGCAGATACCTTGCGCGGCACGCGGGTGCTGATGACCGATCGTGGTTTTCTGGCGCTGACCTTTCTGGGCGGTTTTGCCATGGCCAGCTTTTTCGTGTTCATCGCCTCGGGGCCATTTGTCTATACGCAGGCTTTTGGGCTGTCCCCGACCGGGTTTTCGTTGGCCTTTGCGGTCAACGCCCTAGGCTTTTTCGCCGCCTCACAGCTTGCGGCAGGCTTGGGGCAGCGGTTCGGGGCCATGCGCGTGGTGCGGGTAGCGGTCAGCGGGTTTCTGATCTGCACGCTGGCGCTTGCGGCCTGTGCCTTTGCGGGGCTGGCCAGCCTGCCTGTGGTGATTGCGGGCCTGTTCATGGCCAATGCCTTTCTGGGGCTGGTCATTCCTACGGTCATGGTGCTGGCGCTGGATGACCACGGCGATATGGCGGGGCTTGCCTCATCCCTCGGCGGCACGCTGCAAATGCTGGCGGGAGGCGTGATGATTGCACTGGCCGCGCCGTTCTTTGACGGAACGGCTGTGCCGATGCTGGTCACCATTGCGATTTGTGCGCTGATTGCCTTTGCCTTGTCGCGCACGCTGCGCCCGCGTCAGGCAGCAGCGGCCAGCACATGATCCAGCGCGCGGTCTAAGAGATCCAGCCCCGCGCCATCGCGGCTGGCCCCTTCGGACAGCACGCGCCGCCAGCCCCGCGCACCGGGGCGCGCGGTGAAAAGTCCCAGCATATGCCGCGTGATCTGGTGCAAACGCCCGCCCGACGCCAGATGCGCGGCGATATAGGGCTTCATCTGCTGCACCACTTGCACCGGGTCTGGGGCAAAGGCATCGCCCCAGAGCGCATCGGCCCCGATCAGGATCGAGGCCGGATCATGATAGGCGGCGCGCCCGATCATCACCCCGTCGATCCCCTGATCCAGCAAGGTCCGCACCTGCGAAAGCTGGGTGACGCCGCCGTTCAGGCAGATCGTCATGTCGGGGAAAAGCCGCTTCATCCGCAGCACCAGCGGGTAATCGAGGGGCGGAATCTCGCGGTTTTCCTTGGGTGACAGGCCTTGCAGCCACGCCTTTCGGGCATGGATGATGACATGGGTCACCCCGGCGCGAGCGATATGTTCGATGAAATCGGGCAGCACAATCTCGGGCGTCTGGTCATCGACGCCGATCCGGCACTTGACCGTCACCGGCACCGGGCTTTCGGCCATCATCGCCGCCACGCAATCGGCCACCAGTTGCGGGCGTTCCATCAGCACCGCGCCAAAGCAACCCGATTGCACCCGGTCGGACGGGCAGCCGACATTCAGGTTGATCTCATCATAGCCCCAGTCGCGGGCGATGCGGACCGCCTGCGCCAATTCGCCCGGCACCGACCCGCCCAGTTGCAGGGCCACTGGGTGTTCCTGCGGGCTGAAATCCAACAGGCGCGGCTTTGGCCCGTGCAGAATGGCGGGGGCTGTCACCATCTCGGTATAGAGCATCGCCCGGCGCGTCATCAGCCGATGAAACACGCGGCAATGCCGATCCGTCCAGTCCATCATCGGGGCGACGGACAGACGGTGGGCATGGTCAGCGGGGGGCATCAACGCGGCTTGGGGCATGCAGGGTGTTCATTCTGTTCTGGTCTGGCGGACCTGCGGCAATGGGTGGGCGATGCCGCCTTGTGCCGCAAGCACGCGGCAAGTTCAATCGGCCCGGATGGGCGCCTGTCTGCCGCACGCGGTGTGCCACCCTGCCCCATGTCCGCGCCAGAATGGCGAAAGCCACCATAGCCTGAAAGGCACGGTGGCTTCCTTTTCACGTCAGCGGCAGATCTGCCGCCGTCAGCACACAGATCAGATGTCGAACGCCGGGTTCAGCGCCGGATCTTCTTCTTCCTCTTCGGTCGGTGCCATTTCTTCTTCGGTCGCGGCCGAGCGCATCATGCCTTCATAGCTGTCATCCTCGACCTGGAAGAAGATCTCTTCAAAGCCTTCGAAGGACACGCCGCCGATTTCGCCTGCTTCGTCGTTGCCGAAGATCACGAAACGGCCAACCGGGCCAACGGCAGGGTTGGTATCGTCAGGCGCCACACCGTTCAGGATGTCCGACAGGGTATAAGCGCTGTCGGGTCCGAAATCCACGTTCCCGGTTTCTTCCGAGAAGAAGAAGCCCGTGGCATCATCCGACAGGCCCTGAATGGCGGTGTTGACTTCGCTGGCCCCGATTGCATCGCCAAATGCGATCTTGTCGAGTTCGTCATTCTCGGTCGCAACGATGTGCTCGATCCCGGAAATCTGGTCGACCGAAGAGGCGGGGCCTTCGAAGAAGGCGGTGCCTTCGGGGAAGAGTTCCGCCATACCGTTGCCGCCGTTGGACACGAGCACCGCCGTCGAGCCGTTGCCCGTTGCAGCATAGGTGTCATAGCCTGCGCCGCCGTTGATGACATCGCCGCCGCCCGACTGCAGGAAGGTATCATCCCCCGTGCCGCCGTTCAGGGTGTCGCTGCCATTGCCACCGTCCAGCAGATCGTTGCCGTTGCCGCCGTTGACAAGGTCATTCCCCTCGCCTGCATTGACAGTGTCGTTGCCGCCAGCAGCTTCGATCACATCATTCAGACCGTCATCGCCATCCACCTCGTCGCCTTGCAGATCGGTATAGCCGACGTCGATGGTCTCGCTGTTGTCATTGCCGTCAACCACGCCATTGCCTGCCGGATCAACCGTGACTGCCACGGTGCCGGTGGCCACATTCCCCTGCGGGTCAGACACGGTATAGGTGATCGTATCGTGGCCGAAATAGTCCGGGTTCGGCGTATAGGTCAGCGTGCCATCGGCATTGATCGATACGGTGCCGTTTTCGGCGGTCGCTTCGGTGACAGACAGCGGACCACCATCGGCATCGCTGTCATTGGCCAGCACATCGATGACCACGCTTTCGTCTTCAAGCACATCGGCAATGTCATCCTGTGCGACCGGGATGTCATCCACCGCCTCGACCACCACGGCAACGGTGCCGGTTGCGGTGTTCCCCTGCGGGTCGGCCACGGTATAGGTGATCGTGTCGTTGCCGTTGAAGTTGGCGTTCGGCGTATAGGTCAGGGTGCCGTTCGCGTTGACCGTGACGGTGCCATTCGCGGCCGATGCTGCGGTCACACGCAGCGGGTCGCCGTTCGGATCGCTGTCGTTGGCCAGCACGTTGATGTTGATCGACGTGTCCTCATTGGTCGCGGCGCTGTCGTTGACAGCAACCGGGGCCACGGCCACCGGGTCGGTGATGATCGACTCGATGTTCTGGAACGACAGGCTTGTGCCGTTGCTGAAGGTGACCGTGCCGCGCGATGCGCCTGCATCATGCAGATCAACCGTGCGATTGATGGTCACCTGCCCGGCGCCACGCAGATCCAGAACGTCAAGATCGCGGTGCTGATCGGGGCCGTTGCCGCCGATGATGCAGTCGCCCGCACCTTCGGCCGCGCTGGACACAACGAACGTATCGTTGCCGCCATCGCCCAGAACCGTGTCAGACCCGGTGCCGCCGTTCAGCAGGTCATTGCCGCTTTCGCCGCGCATAAAGTCATGGTCCGCGCCGCCAAAGAGCGAGTCGCCAACGGCAGAACCATACATCGTGTCGTTGCCCGCGTCGCCGAACAGAAGGTCGGACTGGTGGGTCGAGTTATAACCGCCCAGATCGTCGATCACGTCATTGCCAGCACCGCCATAGACGGTGTCGTTGCCTGCACCGTTGACGATGCAGTCATTGCCGTCTTCGCCGCGGATGTCGTCGTTGCCGTTGCCACCATTGGCATAGTCATGGCCGCTGCCCAGATAGACGGTGTCATTGCCGTCTTCGGCATCGACGCAATCATTGCCGTTGCCACCGAACACCGTGTCGTTGCCGGTGCCGCCAGCGACATAATCATGCCCTTCGCCGCCCGAAATCAGATCGTCACCTTCGTTGCCGCGCAGGTTGTCGTCACCTGCATCGCCGTTGACGGTGTCGTTCCCGGCATTGCCTTCGATATAGTCGTTGTCGTTGCCGCCGTTTACCAGATCGTTGCCACCACCGGCGCGGATGTTGTCATGCCCGCCGTTGCCAAAGATGATGTCGTTGCCGTCGGTGATCCGGTCGCCCTGTGCATCGGCAAAGCCGACGCCCATGAATTGGCTGGCATCGCTGCCATCCACCTGACCGTCGCCATCACGCAGGATTTGCTCAATCTGTCTGAAGTTCAGCACGGAACCGTTCGAAAAGGTCACGGTGCCCATCTGCGCGCCAGCATCGCTGCTATCCGCTGCCGCAACGATTGTCACCGCACCTGCGCCACGCAGATCAAGGACGTCACGGTCGCAATGCTGATCCGGACCATTGCCGCCCGCGATGTCGTCGCCGTGCCCTTCGGCGGCGTTTGCCACAACGAACGTGTCGTTGCCGCCGTCGCCGCGCAGCGCATCTGCCCCGGTGCCGCCGTTGATCCGGTCGTCGCCGCTTTCGCCGTTGATGTAGTCGTGGTCGGCACCGCCGAACAGGGTGTCACCGACGGCAGAGCCGTTGATCGTGTCGTTGCCTTCGTCGCCATAGACGAGGTCGGCTTGATGGGTCGAGTCGTAGGTGCCGTTCAGATCATCCATGACGTCATTGCCGGCACCGCCATAGACGGTGTCGCTGCCCGTCCCGTTGTTGATGGTGTCGTTGCCGTTTTCGCCACGGATGTCGTCGTTGCCGTTGCCGCCATTGGCGCGGTCGTTGCCTTCGCCCAGATAGAGGGTGTCGTTGCCATCCTCACCATCAAGGTGATCGTTGTCGTTGCCCCCGAAGATGGTGTCGTTGCCGGTGCCGCCTGCGGCATAGTCATGGCCAGTGCCGCCCGAAATCAGGTCGTCGCCTTCGTTGCCGCGCAGGTTATCGTCGCCCGCATCGCCGTTGACGGTGTCGTTTCCGGCATTTCCTTCGATGTAGTCGTTGTCATTGCCGCCATTGATCAGGTCGTTGCCGCCGCCGCCACGGATCTCGTCATTGCCGCCGTTGCCAAAGATGGTGTCGTTGCCGTCGGTGATCCGGTCGCCCTGCGCATCGACGAAGCCCACGCCCATGTGCTGGCCCGCGTCGCTGCCGTTGACGATGTTATCGCGGTAGGCGCCATAGACGGCGTCCACGTTGTGCACGCGCCCGAACAGACCCACGTGGATGAAATCGGTGCTGCCGGTATGCACGTTGGCGTCGCTGTCCTCGCCGTCGCTGCCGACGTTCTGGTCGGCCAGCTGCAGGTTTCCGACAGTCGTGGGGAACACCACGCGATAGGCGCCCGGCCACACGCTGCCAAAGCAATAGTTGCCGTTGGCGTCTGTCGTCACGGTGCAGACCACATGGCCAAAGCTGTTCACCAGTTGCACGCGTTGGCCGCCAAGACCGCCTTCAAACCCATGGCCCAGTCGCTCGGTAAAATCGCGGTCCGTGTCCTGGACCACGCGGCCCGAGATGGTTGCAAGTGTCATCGTCGTTTCCTCTCAACTTTCAAATGTCGCAAGGTGCCTTGCGCGTCGGTTTGATCTTGGGTCTGCGCGACATGGCCCTTGGGGTTACGGTCAGGCAGGGTTCAATGAAGTTTCGCCCGAATGCGGCGAACCAAAGCGGTGGTGCTTCCGAAAAAGCAGGGTTGAATGATGGGGCAAGGGCGCGGTCTGATCGTGTCGCGACATCGCTTTGCGGGCCCGTGGTTGGCCACAAAGCCGCCAGTTTGCGCGGTCAGTGCGGCAGTGGTGTGCCACATTGACTCCAGACCAAGGTCACAATCCCTCCCCATAGGCGTGCCAAAGAACACTCGAACATCCGAATGGCCACGCATCACAACCCTTTGATACTGCATTCTAACCGGGAAGGTTCCGGTAAGTCGCCGATGGATCTGCTAGAGATACGGCATAGCGCCAACTGCCACTCGCGACAGAAAATCCGCAGCTCACGACAAAGGTCGCACCCGCAAGGCGCGAACTGCACCATTCGCGACTGTTTCGAATTGTCGCGAACGGACAGAGCGGGCGGATTTTGCGTGTGACGAAGCGCAGGCCGCACGAGAGGTGATGATCTGTTCATGGAAATGTCGGAAATTGGCCTAAATTCTGTCCGGGCCGGTGCGGGATACCGTCACAGGTTGCAGGTCTTCAAAAGCCGCAGCCGTGTAAACCGGGCGGATTACTCCTGAAGGTGAGTGTTAAGGGTTCGGATCAATGAATGGTTTCGTGAAACTTGATTCTGAAACGGGCGAAAGGGTTATCGTTACCCGCGCTGTTTCAAATCGGGAAACGATCAGACTGCGCTTTGCCCATGGTGCGGCCTTTCGCCTGAAAAGTGATTCGCTTCCCGACTATCTGCTTGCGCCTCTCTTCCTAAAGTTTATCGCAATTTCGGTTGCCATCATTGTTTTGCTGCACGAACGCCCCGGCGCAGGCCCGTCCGTTGGCGCAAGCTATGTGTTTTCATGGGTCAGCATCACGGCTGGCACGCTGCTGTCGTTCTTTGCTCTTGGCGCTGTCAGCGTGTCGCTGAAAAACCTTGGCTTCATCCGCACAATCTATACACCGCTGATCACCCTGCCGTCGGTCTTGCTGGCGGAATATCTGGCCCAGACGGCGCTTGCCGTGCTGTGGGGCTGGCCTGCCATCGGCCTGGACGCGCTGATCGTGCATCTGTCAAAGATTTGCGCTGCGGTCCTGCTGCTGGATGTGCTGTATGGCAGTTTTGTCGCGCCATCCCATCCGCAAACGGTGACCCCTGTACCGCAGCCTGCGCCAGAAGACGCGCCACAGGCCGCCCGTTCCATCGACGCGCCGCTTGCTGCGGACCTTGCCGCACCGCAGGCTGACGGGCCTGTGCCGCCCCGGCCCCAGATGAAAATCCGGGTAACGGAAAACATCCGTCCGGTCACACCGATGAAGCCTTCGATCCAGCTTGGCGCGGACCGGGTGCCGATGGATGCCATAAGGTCCATCACGGTCGAGGATCATTATCTGCGGATCGCAACCGTTCAGAACGTGCTGCTGATCCGGGGCAAGCTGGCCAGCGTGGTGGAACAATTGGGCCCAGAGGTGGGCCTGCAGGTCAACCGATCGGTCTGGCTTGCCCGTGCCCATGTTTCGCATGCTGAACGCGGCCGCGACACGGGAATGGTCGTCATTCTGCAGGATGGCACCGCTGTTGCGGTGTCGCGTGCGCGCGTGCCCGTGCTGAAGGATTCCTTCCGTCGCTGGAACATTGCCCTGAAAAGCATCGACTGACGCGAACCGCCTGCCCCGCGCCGGATCACCACCATCGCCGCAATCGCCTGAAACTGCCTGCTGCCCCGCAAGTAGCTGTTTCTGACTTTCCCCTTGTACTTTAGATATTTCGAAATTACTAATTCATTAAACGCGTTTTCGGAAGGATTTGACCATGCGGCTGATGCTGGCGATTGCCGCCCTTGCCCTGACCACCCCTTTGGCGGCACTGGCACAACAGGCGGCCCCTGCGACCGAACCTTTGGCCGTGGTGACCGTGACCGAATGGAAGGCCGTCTATGGCCGGATCGAGGCCCGCAACCGCATTCCGGCCCGCGCGCGTCTGGGCGGCACGCTGACCACCCTTGCCGTGACCGAAGGCGACATGGTCAGCGCCGGTCAGGTGCTGGCGCAGGTGGTTGATGACAAGATCGGCTTCCAGCTGGCCGCAATCGATGCGCAAACCCGCGCGCTGCAGGCGCAACTGGACAATGCCCGGACCGAACTGACCCGCGGCGAGGATCTTCTGGCCCGCGGCGTGACGACTGCGCAGCGGCTGGATGCCCTTCGCACGCAGGTAGATGTGCTGTCGGGCCAGATCGCGGCCTTGCTGGCCGACCGGCAGGTGGTGGAACAGCAGGCTGCCGAGGGGGCCGTCCTTGCCCCCATTGCAGGCCGGGTTCTGGATGTGCCGGTGGCGGCAGGAGCGGTTGTTTTGCCCGGCGAGTCAGTGGCCACCATCGGCGGCGGCGGGTTTTTTCTGCGCATCGCCGTGCCCGAACGGCACGCTGCCTTTCTGAGGCAAGGCGCTGCCATCACCATCGAAACAGCGGCAGGTACGGGGAACGGCACCTTGGCCAAAGTCTATCCGGTGATCGAAAATGGCCGCGTCATTGCCGATGTCGATGTGCCGGACCTGCCCGATGCCTTTGTTGATGCGCGCGTTCTGGTGCGTTTGCCGGTGGGCAACCGCCCTGCCCTTTTGGTGCCGCAAGATGCGGTCATCACCCGGTCGGGCCTTGACTTCGTGATGGTGGATGATCCGACGGGGCCGGTGGAACGGACGGTGGTTCTGGGCCAGCCGCATCAATCAGACGGGGCCACGCTGATCGAAGTGATGTCTGGCCTGATGGCTGGTGACCGCGTGATGGTGACAGATCATGACCAATGACAGCCCCCTTGGCCTTGCTGGCCGCCTGACACGGGCCTTCATCCAGTCTGCCCTAACGCCATTGTTCATCATTGCGGCCCTTGCTGTCGGGCTTGTCGCGCTGGTGTCACTTCCCCGCGAAGAAGAGCCGCAGATATCCGTGCCGCTGGTGGATATTCACATCGCCGCCCCCGGTTTACGGACCGAAGACGCGGTCAAGCTGATCACCGAACCGCTGGAAGGCATCGTCAAGGGCATCGACGGCGTTGAACACGTCTATTCCCAGACCCGCGACGACCACGCCATGGTGACGGTGCGGTTCGTGGTCGGCACCTCATCCGATGCGGCTGTTCTGCGGGTGCATGACAAGATCCGCGCCAATATGGACCGGATTCCCGTGGGCATTGCCGAACCCCTGATCGTGGGGCGCGGGATCGACGATGTGGCGATTGTGGCGCTGACGCTGACCCCGGCCGCCGGTGCCCCGCTGACCGCCAATGACCTGACGCGGATCGCCCGCGCGGTGCGGGCCGATCTGGCGACCACCGATAATGCCGGGCTGACCTATCTGGTGGGCGAGGCGGCCGAAGCGATCCGCATCGCGCCCGATCCGGAACGTCTTGCGCTTTATGGTGTCACGCTGCAGCAACTGGCCGCCAAGGTGGCGGGGGCCAACCGGTCGTTTGCCCTTGGCCGCGTGCGCGATGCGGGCGAACAGATCGAGGTGGTGGCTGGTAAGACGCTGGATTCGCCCGCCGCTGTCGCCAACCTTTTGGTCACCACCCGCGATGACCGCCCGGTCTATGTGGCGGATGTGGCGGATGTGGCCTTTGTGCCCGATACGTCTGATGCCATTGTCGCCAACCTGACGCGCGGCGCCGATGGCACGGTCTTGCGCACCCCTGCCATCACGGTTGCGGTGGCAAAGCGCGCTGGGGCCAATGCTGTCGAGGTGGCCCATGCCGTTCTGGCGCGGGTCGAGGCGATGCAGGGCACGATCATTCCCGACAGCGTTGCGGTGACCATCACGCGTGATTATGGCGAGACGGCCAATGAAAAGGCCAATGAACTGCTGTTCCATCTGGGCCTTGCCACCTTGTCCATCATAGGGCTGGTGCTGCTGGCCATCGGCTGGCGCGAGGCGGTTGTGGTGGCGGTGGTCATCCCGGTGACCATCCTGCTGACGCTGTTTGCGGCATGGATCATGGGCTATACCCTGAACCGCGTGTCGCTGTTCGCGCTGATCTTTTCCATCGGGATTCTGGTGGATGACGCCATCGTGGTGATCGAGAACATCGCCCGCCACTGGGGCATGAACCCCAAGCGCAACCGCGTGGACAGTGCCATCGCGGCGGTGGCCGAAGTGGGCAACCCCACCATCGTGGCAACGCTGACGGTCGTGGCCGCCCTCTTGCCGATGCTGTTCGTGACGGGGTTGATGGGGCCTTATATGAGCCCGATCCCCGCCAATGCCAGTGCCGCGATGATCTTTTCGTTCTTCGTGGCGGTGATCATCACCCCGTGGCTGATGGTCAAGGTGGCCGGACGGGCGCCCATGGCGGCGCATGGGCATGACGACACCTATGGCGGCCATCCCGGCGGTGTGTTGGGCCGGGTCTTTGGCGCCGTGGCGCGGCCCTTGCTGGCCAGCAAAGCCCGCAGCCTGACCTTTCTTCTGGTCACGGCTGCCCTGTCCTTTGGGTCGCTGTCGCTGATCTATACCAAGGATGTCACGGTCAAGCTTTTGCCTTTTGACAACAAATCCGAACTCTCCGTGGTTATCGACCTGCCCGAAGGGTCCAGCACCGAAGCGACGGACCGCGTGGCGCAGGATGTGGCGCGCGTGGCCCTGCAACTGCCGGAGGTGATGTCGGCCCAGACCCATGCCGGGGCCGCAGCACCCTTCAACTTCAACGGTCTGGTGCGGCACTATTATCTGCGCTCTGATCCGCATCTGGGCGAGGTGCAGATCAACCTTTCCCCCAAGGCCGACCGTGACCGGGCCAGCCATACGATCGCGCTTGACTTGCGCGCCCGTCTTGCCGCGCTGACCCTGCCCGAAGGCACCAGCCTGAAAACCGTGGAGCCGCCCCCCGGCCCACCGGTCATGGCGACCCTGTTGGCCGAGGTTTACGGACCAGACGCGCAGGCCCGGCGCGATGCCGCAGCCAAGGTGCGCGAAGCGTTTGAATCGGTGCCCTTTATCGTCGATGTCGACGACAGCTTTGGTGTGCAACCCCGGCGGCTGCGCGCCACGATCAGCACCGATGATCTGGAGTTTTTCGGGGTGGAAGAATCGGATGTGTTCGACACCCTTGCCATTCTGAACGGCAACACGACTGTCGGCTATTCGCACCGCGGCAACGGGCGCGACCCGATCCCGATCCAGATCGCGCGCAACACGGGCGACCGCGCGCTGGACGAGCGGTTTCTGTCGACCCCCGTTCCGGCCAATGTCCTGCCGGGCGCGCGTGGGGTGGTGGAACTGGGCGATGTGTTGCGCGTGACCGAAGAACGGGCGTCATTCCCGGTCTTTCGCCACAATGGCCGGGCCGCTGAAATGGTGACGGCGGAACTCGCGGGTGATTTCGAGGCCCCGCTTTACGGCATGCTGGCCGTCAGTGCCGCGCTGGATCAGATGGATTGGGCACCGGGCACCAAACCCGTGATCAGCCTGAACGGCCAACCCGCCGATGACAAGGCCACCACCCTCTTGTGGGATGGCGAATGGGAGGTGACATTCGTTACCTTCCGCGACATGGGGGCGGCCTTTGGCGTGGCGCTTTTGGCGATCTATATCCTTGTGGTCGCTCAGTTTGGCAGCTTCCGTCTGCCGCTGGTGATCCTGACGCCCATTCCGCTGACGTTTTTGGGCATCATGGTTGGCCACTGGCTATTCAACGCGCCGTTTTCGGCCACGTCGATGATCGGGTTCATCGCCTTGGCGGGTATCATCGTGCGCAACTCGATCCTGCTGGTCGATTTCATCCGCAACGCCGATCAGACCGGGAAAACGGCCGTCGATATCCTGATCGAGGCGGGGGCCATCCGCTTCAAGCCGATCCTGCTGACCGCTCTGGCCGCCATGATCGGGGCGGTGGTGATCCTGACGGACCCGATCTTTCAGGGGCTGGCCATTTCGCTGCTGTTTGGCCTGATCAGCTCTACCCTGCTGACGGTGCTGGTCATCCCTGCCATCTATCGCGTGTTCAAGACCTGACATGCAGGGCGCGTCCGGCCACCGGGCGCGCCTTTTTCGCCGGTTTGACATAGGTCAATCTGCGCTGCGCCGGAATGTGTAAGTCTGGGTTTACACAATTCGGGTGAAAATCATGCGCATCGTTCTCGTCCAGCCCAACTATCACTCTGGCGGCGCCGAGATTGCCGGCAATTGGCCCCCGGCTTGGGTGGCCTATCTGGCGGGGCATCTGAAGGACGCAGGGTTCACTGACATCACCTTTATCGATGCCATGACCAACCACATGGATGATGATGCCCTGCGCGCCCGTCTGGTGGAACTGGCCCCCGATGTGGTGGGCACGACGGCCATCACACCGTCCATCTACAAGGCCGAAGAGGTGCTGAAGATCGCCGCAGAGGTGGCCCCCCATGCAGTGCGGGTTCTGGGCGGTATCCATGCCACCTTCATGTACAAACAGGTTTTGTCCGAAGCACCTTGGATCGATGTGATCGTGCGGGGCGAGGGCGAAGAGATTTTCCGCGAATTGATCCGCACCATTGCGGCCGGTGACTGGCCCGCCAACCGCCGCAGCATCAAGGGCCTTGCCTTTCTGGACGGCGACCAGATCGTGGCCACCCAAGCCGCGGCCACCGTCAAGGAACTGGATGCCATCAACCCGGATTGGTCGCTGCTGGAATGGTCGAAATACATCTATGTGCCGCTTGGCGTGCGCGTCGCCATCCCCAACATGGCGCGCGGCTGCCCCTTCACCTGTTCGTTCTGCAGCCAGTGGAAGTTCTGGCGCGATTACCGGGTGCGCGACCCGATCAAGGTGGTCGACGAGATTGAAAAGCTGGTCAATGAAAACGGCGTCGGGTTCTTTATCCTTGCCGATGAGGAACCGACGATCAACCGCAAGAAATTCATCCGCTTCTGCGAGGAACTGATCGCGCGCGGCCTGCCTGATCGGGTGAAATGGGGGATCAACACCCGTGTCACCGACATTTACCGCGACCGCGACTTGCTGAAATTCTACCGCAAGGCGGGGCTGGTGCATGTGTCACTGGGCACCGAGGCGGCAGCGCAGTTAAAGCTGGACCAGTTCAACAAGGAAACCAAGGTCGAGGAAAACAAAGAGGCGATCCGGCTGTTGCGCGAGGCCGACATCTTTACCGAGGCGCAGTTCATCGTGGGGCTGGACAATGAAACCCCCGAAACACTGGAAGAAACCTTCCAGATGGCATGGGACTGGCAGCCTGATCTGGCCAATTGGGCGATGTATACGCCCTGGCCCTTTACGCCCTTGTTTCAGGAGTTGAAGGACAAGGTCGAAATCTTTGATTTCTCGAAATATAACTTCGTCACCCCCATCATGGCACCCGAGGCGATGACGCGAGGCGAACTTCTGAATGGCGTGATGAAGAACTATCGCCGGTTCTATTCGCGCAAGGCGCTGTTCCATTATCCGTGGCGCGGCACCGGGTTCCGGCGGCGTTATCTGCTGGGGTGTCTGAAAGCATTTTTGCGGGCCGGGTTCCAGCGCACCTTTTATGATCTGGGCAAGGCGGGCTATTGGGGGCCGCAGTCCAAGGATAAAGTCAACTTCAACTTTGACCGCACCCGCAAGATTGCGCCCGCCCAGATGGAGGACTGGGACGGTGCGGCCGACCGCGCCGCACAGGCCCGCGCCCGGCGCGAGGCGCGCGCGCCGCTGGTGGCTTGCGGGGGCAGTGTGGAGCAGTTGGACGAATTCCAGATGCCCCCGACTGCGACCGCTGAAACGGTGCACTGACCCATGCTCAGCACGGGGCTGACGTTTCAGTCAAAAGCCGAGGCGCACAACGCGGCGGGGCTGATCGGCCCCAATGCCGTGCTGCAACTGGCCGCAGCCTTACAGCGCTATCCGGGGCTGGCCGAACGGATCTTTGCCAGCGCCGGGTTTTCGCGCCTGCTGACCGCACCCCCCGACGCGATGATCGATCAGGCCATCCCGTCGGCGCTGTTCGATGCGCTGTGGCGTGAGGTGCCCCCCGATCAGGCCCGTGCCATCGCGCAGGATGCCGGACGCCGCACCGGGGCCTATATTCTGGCGAACCGAATTCCGCGCCCCGCCCGGCTGATCTTGCGGCTGCTGCCTGATGCGATTGCCGCGCCCATCCTGCTGACGGCGATCCGCAAACATGCATGGACCTTTGCCGGAACCGGAACCTGCCTCACAGAAAGCGCGCCTGGGCTTGTGATCCAGATCGCAGAAAACCCCCTGAAAATGCCCGAAAGCATATGGCATGTCGGTGTTTTCGAAAGCCTGTTCCGTGCGCTGATCCACCCGCAAACGCAGGTGCGCCACAGCTATGCCAGCCTTGGCGGCCGATCCGCCGACCGTTTCGACATCGAAATCGGTTCGCGCCAAAAGCCCGGGTAAACCTGCGAAAGGGAAAGATGGTGGGTGATGAGAGACTCGAACTCCCGACATCCTCGGTGTAAACGAGGCGCTCTACCAACTGAGCTAATCACCCTTGCCGCACGCTTTAGCGGCATCATCTGCCGCTGGCAAGGGGCTGGATGGCCTCAGGCCGCGGCGGACGTGTGGCGCAGGTCGGTCAAGGCTTTGGCGGCCATTTCGAACGACCGCAGGCGCGCCTGATGGTCATGGATCATGCCGGTCACCATCAACTCATCGGGTTGATACCGCGCGATGATCGCGCCTAGCTGCTGGCGGATCGTCACAGCGGACCCGGTGGCCGAACAGGACAGCGCCTGTTGCACCTGCGCCAGAACCGGAGCTGGCACCTCGGCCGACAGGTCGCGCACCGGGCGGGGCAGCGGGCCGGGGTTGCCCGTGCGCAGCCGCGCAAAGGCCAGCATTTGCGACGTCCGCAGATAAGCGGCCTCGGCGTCCGTTTCGGCGGCACAGACACCTGCCGCCACGATGGCATAGGGCCGGTCCAGCCAGACCGAGGGGCGGAAGGTCGCGCGGTAGGTGGCAAGCGCATCGTCCAGCACGGCGGGCGCGAAATGCGACGCAAAGGCGTAAGGCAGGCCCAGATAGGCCGCCAGTTGCGCGCCATAAAGGCTGGAGCCAAGAATCCAGACCGGCACATGCGTGCCCACACCCGGAATGGCCCGCACCGCGGCGCCCTCAGCAGCATCGTCGAAATAGCCAATCAGTTCAAGTACATCCTGCGGAAAGCTGTCATCGGGGGCCATATGGCGGCGCAGGGCGCGGGCGGTTGCCATATCGGTGCCCGGCGCACGGCCAAGGCCAAGGTCGATGCGGCCCGGAAACAGCGTGGCCAGCGTGCCGAACTGTTCGGCCACCACCAAAGGCGCGTGGTTCGGCAGCATGATGCCGCCTGCCCCGACCCGGATGGTCGACGTGGCCGCCGCCACGTGACCAATCACGATGGGCGTCGCCGCACTGGCAATGCCCGGCATGTTGTGGTGCTCGGCCAGCCAATAGCGGTGATAGCCCCAGCCTTCGGCTGCACGCGCCAGTTCCACCGTATTGGACAGGGCATCGGCAGCCGTCTTGCCTTCGGGAATGGGCGAGAGGTCGAGAAGCGAGAATGTCTGCATGGCAGCCTCCGTTTGACCCTACCTAAGCCTCTTTGGCCCTAACGCCAAG
The DNA here is from genome assembly GCA_027484145.1 of Rhodobacter sp. Lineage (GTDB taxonomy): Bacteria > Pseudomonadota > Alphaproteobacteria > Rhodobacterales > Rhodobacteraceae > Pseudotabrizicola. The sequence continues at coordinate 39,845 of JAIXUH010000002.1, read as the reverse complement.
ATGCGCGGCCTGTTTCAGACGCTGACGCCGAACATGCGCCCCACGCCTGCGGTGATGGCCATGGCCGCCGCCCCCCAGAACAGCACGCGCAACGTGGCCGGCCCTTTGGGTGCGCCCCCGGCATAGGCCCCCAAGGCACCCAATCCCGCCAAAGCCACCAGCGTGGCCCCCACCACAACGGGGATGATCTGACCCACAGGGGCAAGCGTGGCGGCGGCCAGTGGCAGCGCGGCGGCCACGCTGAAGGTCAGACCCGAGGCAAAGGCCGCCTGCAAAGGGTTGGCGGTGTGCACTTCGGACAGGCCCAATTCTTCGCGCACATGGGCGGCAAGCGCGTCTTTCTGCGTCAACTCGCGCGCAACCAGCGCCGCCGTCGCCGCGGACAGCCCGCGCGATTCATAGATCGAGGCCAGTTCCGCCTCTTCTTCGGCGGGCGTGTCGATCAGGGCCTGTTTTTCACGGGCGATATCGGCCGCTTCGGTGTCGGATTGCGAACTGACCGAGACATATTCGCCCGCCGCCATCGACATGGCCCCGGCGGCAAGCCCGGCAGCCCCTGCGATCAGAACCGCCGAAGGGCTGGGGTCCGCCGCCGCGACACCGACGATCAGCGATGCCACTGAAACAATGCCGTCATTGGCCCCCAGCACAGCGGCGCGCAACCAGCCTGAGCGGTTGATGAAGTGCAGTTCCTTGTGCGCAGAGGTATAGGGAAGGTCCATGGCGTGCCCTTTCAGGGTCAAAGATCAACAGGTGTGCTGCGGCGGTTGCGGGGCAAGGGCGCAGCAGTGGTAGGCGGAGACAGGCCAAAGCAGGCGGCAAAGCCGCGTGCCTGCCCCGGAATGGGAGATTGCAGCGTCAGGTCAGCCTTCGCCCGCGTGGCAATGGTGCGCACAATGGCAAGGCCGATGCCGCTGCCCTCACCCGCGCCGGGTGCGCGGGCAAAGCGGGTCTCCAGCCGCGCCAAGAGGTCGGGCGGGATCGGGTCGCAATCATTTGTCACGCAAAACTGCCCCTTGGCATTCAGACAGATCAGGATCGGCTGCCCCGGCGTGCCGTGGCGCACGGCATTTTCCACCAGATTGCGGAACAGGATGCCAAAGACATCCGGGTCAAGGTCAGACATCACCGCAGTCTCGGGCAAAGTCAGCTCCAGCTGCGCCCCGTTGCGCTGTGCATCATCGACCAGCAAGCGCAGGATGGGCCGCAGGTCTGAGGCCGCATCAAGACGCAGGCGCCCGCCTTCGGCGCGGGCCAGTTGCATCAGCCGCTCGGACAGGCGGGTCAACCGCTTTAGCGTGGCCTCGATCTGCGCGGCGCGGTCCGCGGCGACGGGATCAGCCGTTTCCTGCCGAAGCCGCTGCGCCTGTGCGATGGCCCCCGCCAGCGGCGTGCGCAACTCGTGCGCGGCGTTGGCGGCAAAACTGCGCTCGGCCTCGAACGCGGCGTGCAGACGGTGCAGCACCCCGTTTAGCGTTTCGCCCATGGGGCGGATTTCGGCGGGAAGGTCAGCGACATCGACCGCAGACAGATCGCGCGCCCCGCGACGGGACAGGCCAAGCGTAAAGCGGCGCAGGGGCCGGAAGCTTTGCCGCACCAGCCAGACAATCCCGACCAGACCCAGCGGGATGACAATCAGCAGCGGCAAGGCAAGACTTGTCTGTGCCTCTTGCGCGACCTCGGCCCGGTGGTTCAGCGGTTCGGCCACCGAAATGATGATACTGCCCTGCAAGGCGGCGTCACTGTAGATGCGGTGCGTGGCGGTCTGCGAAAAGCCGGGCCCTGCATAGGGCGGAAAATCGGCAGGGTCGGCTTGGTGCGATTGCAGCAGAATGCGCCCCGCCGCATCGCGCACGACATAGGTGAAGTATTCCTCGTGGCTGCGGATGGGGGCGACACGCTGCGCCACGCCTTCGGTTTCGCGCCCCAGCACATCGCTGACCGCTAGCGGCAGGATGCGCTGCGCGGTTTCCTCCAGCGCCGAGTCGAACACTTCGTTCATCTCGTCGCGCAGAACGCGCGCGGTCAGGCCCGCGGCAACCAGCCACAGCAGCGTGACCAGTAGGCCAATCGCAAGGGCCGCCCGCGACTGGATAGAAGGCGGCCCTCTCATCCCTTGCCCAGCCGGTAGCCAAGGCCTCGCTCTGTTTCGATGATGGCGGCGCCAAGTTTCTTGCGGATGCGGCTGATGTGCACCTCGACCGTGTTGCTTTCGACCTCGGTCTCAAAGGAATAGAGCCGCTCTTCCAACTGCGGCTTGGACAGGATCTGCCCGGGCCGCTGCAAAAAGGCCTCCAGCAACACCCATTCCCGCGCGGTCAGCGCTACCGTGCGGCCCGCCTTGTGAAGCGTGCGCCCGGCAAGGTCGATGTCCAGCGAGCCAAGGGTGATCAGCGGGTTGGGGTTGCCCGCATAGCGCCGCGCAACCGACCCGATGCGCGCTGAAAGTTCTGCCAGATCAAAGGGTTTGACCAGATAGTCATCAGCCCCGGCATTCAGGCCACCGATGCGGTCAGACACCTGATCCAGCGCGGTCATGATGATGACGGGCGTGACATCGCCCTTGGCCCGCAGCGCCTTGAGGAAGGGCAGGCCCAGACCATCGGGCAGCATCAGGTCCAAAAGCACCAGATCATAGGCCGCATGGGCAAGGGCCTCGCGCGCAAGGTCAAGCCGCGCCATCCAGTCCACCGAGTGGCCATCGGCGGCGATCTGGTCGCGGACCGCCGCACCAAGCACATGGTCATCCTCGATCAGCAAAATCCGCATGGCACCCCAACCTGTCGCGCCAGCCCCAAAACGTCGCGCTGGTCACTGTGTTCGCACATGCACCTGACCGCAAGCTGAAGCAACACCCAGCGGCACTTCAGGCTGGCGTCAGGTTGCGGGCGCATTCCCGTTGTATCGACCCCACCTGCAGGAGGCACCGTGACACATCATCCGCCCCGCGTTACCCGGCTTTTCGGTCTTGCGCTGTGCATCGCCTGCCTTGCCCCAATGGCCCGCGCCGAGGATGAGGATTGCGCCGTGCCCATGGCCGACTGGCAACCCCGCGCCGCCGTTCAGAAAATGGCGCAGGCCAACGGCTGGCACGTCCGACGCATCAAGATCGACGACGGCTGTTACGAAATCTATGCCCGCGACAGCATGGGCCGCCAGATCGAAATTCGCGTCAACCCCGCCACCCTTGCCGTTCTCGGGATCGAGCGTGAGGACGAGGAAGAGCGCGAAGAACATGGCAGCGACTAAGGCCGATCGGCAGGCCGCCCAAGATGACGGCCCGCTGAACCACAAACCCCCAACCATTCAGGATCATGTCAGCCACAGCGTGCAGGCTGACCGGACCAGACCCATACACAGGATCAAGATCATGACATCCTTCCGCAGCCTTCTGGTGCTTGGCACCGCCCTCGTCACCTCGCTTTCTGGTGTGATGGCCGCCCCGGCCCCCGTGTCACCGCAGGCTTCTGCAATCTTTGCAGCACAGCCCGCGACGGACAGCACAGCCCCCGCGCGTATCATCTTGATCGACAGCGATGAGGACGAGGGCGAGGATGACGATGACGAAGGCGAAGGCGATGACGACGACGATTGCGACGATGATGATGGCGGCTGGTTCGGCGGAAATGCCTGCGACACCTCTGCCCAGACCGCCCCGACCGGCCAGCCGATGACACCCCCGGCCAATGGTCTGTTCCAGAACGGCACGGCGCCCAAGGCCCAGATCAACTGACCACAACCGCCCTGAGCAACCATCGGGCGGGCCAAGGCCCCTTGGCCCCGCCCGCCACCCTGACATGCCCCTGATCTTCGGAGAGTGCTTATGAAATCCCTTCTTGCCACGCTTGCGCTGACCACTGCCCTGACCCTGCCCGGTCTGGCCTTTGCGCGCCCCGTGACCCTGACCACAACCATGCAATCCTATGGTGGACGCGGGGCCTATCTGGCCTTTTACGTCACCGATGCCAGCGGCGCCTATGCCGGCAGCCTGTGGATGGCCGGAGGAAAGGCCAAGTATTACAAACACCTGAGTGATTGGGCTGCGGCCACCGGCAACGACCCGGCGCAAATTGCGGGCATCACCGGAGCCAGCGTTGGCGCCGGACGGTCGCTGGAGATCACGCTGGACCTCGCCGATGCGCTGTTTGACGCGGGCTATACGCTGCATGTCGATGCCGCCGTCGAAGACATGCGCGACAGCCCGAACGAGATTTCCCTGCCGCTGACGTCTGCTGCTGCGGGTCAGCCAGTTTCGGGCCGCCGCTACATCGACACACTCACCTACAGCTTCTGAGGCCCTCGCGATGATGATCCGCACACTGCACCGTTGGCCCGGCCTGATTGCCGCGGCATTGTTGATCATCATCTCGCTCAGCGGGGCAGCGCTGTCCGTCCTGCCCATGCTGGAGCGTCTGTCCACACCGCAGCCGGGCTATGATCTGACGGTTGCCGATCTGACCACACGGATCATCGCCAGCCATCCGGGGGTGGAACAGATCAAGCGCGCGCCATCGGGGCGGATCACGGCCTATTGGTTTGTCGATGGCACGCCGGGTGCAGCGGTGATTGATCCGATCACGGGGCAAGACATCGGCTCGGCCGATCCGTCGCCGGTGCAGCAATGGCTGACAGACCTGCACCGCGCTCTGTTTCTGGACGATGCCGGGCGCTGGACCACGGCGGCGGCGGCGGCGGTCTTGCTGGTGCTGGCCCTGTCCGGCATTGTGCTGGTGTCGCGCCGGATGGGCGGCTTTCGCCGCTGGTTTGCCCCGGTGCGCGGGCCGATGCCGGGGCGGCTGCATGTAGAACTGACACGCTTTGCCGTGGCGGGCCTGATCCTTTCATCTGTCACCGCCCTATGGATGACCGCATCGACCTTTTCACTGGTGCCGGATCAGGCCGTAGACCCGGTTCTGCCCGATGTGGTCAGCGGCCAGACCGGCTTTGCCCCACAGGACATGGCGCTTCTGGCCGATACGCCAGTGTCGTCCTTGCGGGAACTGACCTTTCCCTACCCCGGGGATCCGACCGACGCCTTTACCCTGACCACCGAAAGCGGCATTGCGCTGATCGATCAGGGCAACGGCATGGTGCTGGCCCAGACCACGCCGGGAATCTGGGAACGCATCAGCGAAACCATCTACATGCTGCACACCGGACAGGGGGCGGCCCTGCTGGGCCTGATCCTTGGGGTCATGGCCCTTGCCGTGCCGGGAATGGCCGTCACTGGTGTGCTGATCTGGCTGCGGGCCCCGTCAACAACCGTCAAACTGCCCGGCAACAGCGCCGCTGATCAGGCCGAGACGGTGATCCTTGTCGCCAGTGAGGGTGGCAGCACATGGGGCTTTGCCGCCAGCCTGCACAACGCCCTGTTGGCGGCAGGCCAGACCGTACACACCGCCGCCCTGCCCGGCTTTGCGCCCGACAAATATCGGCGGGCAAAGCGTGTTGTGATCTTTGCCGCCACCTATGGCGAGGGGGCGGCCCCGGCCAGTTGCAGCGACGTTCTGGCCAGAATGGCGGCCATGTCCCGCCCCATGACCATGCCGCTGACGATCCTTGGCTTTGGCGATCGCAGCTTTCCGGCCTTTTGCGCGTTCGCGCAGGCCATGACTGATTTGGCGCAGGCCCGACAGTGGCCGCAGCTTTTGCCGATGGCCACGGTTGACCGCCAGTCGGCACAGGATTTTGCCACATGGGGCCGTGATTTTGCCAAGGCGATCGGCACTGACCTGCGGTTTGCACCCGTCGCCAACAGCACGGCGACCCAGCCGCTGCGGCTTTCGGCGCGCACCATCTATGGCTCGGACGTGCAGGCCCCGACGGCCGTTTTGCGCTTTGATCTGCCGCGCCGCAGCCTGTGGCAGCATCTGCGCGGCACGGGGTTCGCCACCTTCAAGGCCGGTGACCTGCTGGGTATTGTGCCCGAAGGGTCAACCGTGCCACGGTTCTATTCGCTGGCCTCATCCACGCGCGACGGCTTTGCCGAGATTTGCGTGCGCAAGCAACCGGGGGGCTTGTGTTCGGGGCAATTGGTCGATCTTGCGCTGGGTCAAAGCCTGCGCGGCTTTGTGCGGCACAACCCGGCCTTTCGCCTGAACCCCGGCAAAGTGCCGGTAATCATGATCAGCGCGGGCACCGGCATCGGCCCCTTTGCTGGATTCATCCGCGCCAACCGCGCAATGCGCCCGCTGCACCTGTTTTTCGGCGCGCGCCGGCCCGAGGGTGACCTGCTTTATGCGCCTGAACTGACGCAATGGGCCAAAGAGGGCCAGCTTGCCAGCCTGACCACCGCCTATTCGCGCGTTCCCGGCGGCATCTATGTGCAGGATGCGCTGCGCCGTGATGCGGCCCGATTGGCCAAACTGATTGCCGCCGGGGCGCAGATCATGGTGTGCGGCGGCCGCGATATGGCCGATGGCGTCCGCGAAGCCCTGTCTGTCATCCTGCTGCCCATGGGCCTCTCGCCCGCCACGATGAAAGCCGAAGGTCGCTATGCCGAAGACGTCTATTGAACCGACCCGCCATGCCCTGAACGGGGCCACGATGGGCACGCGGTGGTCGGCCGTGGTTTTTGCCAGGCCGGGGCATGACATCGACGCCCTGCAGGTTGCGCTTCAAGGGGCGGTCGATGCCGTGGATGCCCAGATGTCAACATGGCGCGCCGACAGTGACCTGATGCGTCTGAACGCGGCCCCGGTTGGTGCATGGTGCGCCGTGCCGCCCGAACTGATGCAGGTGCTGGATCATGCCCTGACCATCGGGCGGGCCACGAACGGTGCCTTTGACATCAGCATGGGCGATGCCGTGCAGGCCTGGGGCTTTGGCTCGGCAGCGGCAGATGTGACCCGCATTCAGGCCGCGCGCGCGCGCAAACGACAGCCCGCGTTCCAGACGCTGGCCCTGAACGGACCGGCCCGGATGGCCTGCAGGCAAGAGGACATCACCCTTGATCTGTCGGGCATCGCCAAGGGTTATGGCGTGGATTGTCTGGCCGAGGTCTTGCTGCAAAGGGGCCTTACGTCCGGCCTTGTCTCGATCGACGGCGAGGTGCGCGCGATTGGCCCCCGCCCGGATGGCACGCCGTGGCCAGTCGCGGTCGAGCGGCCCGATCCGCTGACCCGCGCCGCCCATTCGGTACTGGCGCTGGAAAAAGGCGCGGTCGCCACATCGGGGGATTATCGCCACCGGGTGCAGGTGGGCCGCCGGTCGCTATCGCACACCATGGACCCACGCACCGGCGCGCCGCTGACCACCTCTCCGGCTTCGGTCACCGTCTGGGCCGAGACGTGCATGGCCGCCGATGCTATGGCCACGGCCCTGATGGTGATGGGGGTGGCCGATGGCCGGGCGTTTGCCTTGTTGCGGCACATCGATGCCCTGTTCCTGACCCATGACAACGACGCCATCACCGCCCATGGCACAGGCCCCTTGTTCGGGGTCGATGCTCAGGCATAGGCGGGCCGCAAAGCCACCAAAGCAAAAGGCGACCCCGCAGGATCGCCTTTTGGACAGGAATGGATGGTGGGCGATAACGGATTTGAACCGCTGACATCTTCGATGTGAACGAAGCGCTCTACCGCTGAGCTAATCGCCCAATGGGCGGTGTCTTAGACGTCTTCGTCGGCGTCTGCAAGCGCATCTTTCTGGCCTTTGCGCTGTGCGCCGCCGACGCCGCGCACCTTGAGCGTCATCAGCGAACGACCGTCCTTATCGGCGGACCGCGCCACGCGCACCTTGCCAACACCGGGCAAGTTCAACTCTTCACCTTTGGCCAGTGCCTCGCCCAACTGTGTCAGGGTGGCTTCGATGATCTCTTTGATATCTTTCTTCTTTCCGCCCGTCGCGTCTGACACGCGGTCGACCAGTTCGCGCAGTTTCAGCGATGCTGCACGCTCTTTCAGCGCCGGTGCGGCACCGGGGGCATCGTCAACCTCCGGCTCTGGCGCGGGGGTGGGTGCAGGCTCCGGGTCTGTGGGCGGGGCAACTGTTCCCGCACTGACCGCCTGCTGGGCATCTTCGACCGGTTTGGCGGGTGGTGTTTTTGCTTTTCTGGCCATGTGCCGCTTTCCTTGAACCTGTAACAAACGTGATTGGTGCAGAGGTTATCCACGCCCAAACTGCAAAGCCAAGGGAAATCAACAAAATGCGCGGGCAACGGCCGAGTTTGAAAGAATGTAGACAAACTTATGGGTCTGGTTGATCCTTTTGGACGGTGCCCTGGTCACTACCGGGAGCACGCGTTTGTTGGGTATTTGGAGAACAGAATGAAAAAGACATTGCTTCTGACGACGGCCCTTGTGCTGGGGCCTTTCACGATGGCGCAGGCGGGTGGATTGCCGGAACCTGAAATGTCGCCCGAGGTGGTGGAACAGGCCACGTCGTCTTCGTCAGCCGGGATCATCGTGCCGTTGCTGCTGATCGTTCTGATCGCTGCCGCCGCAGCCGGAGGGTCAAGTGGTGGGGGTGGCGGCGGGGTTGCTGTCAGCGACATCCGCCTGAAGGAAGACATCATCCGCGTTGGCACCACCCATCTGGGCCTGCCGCTGTATCAGTGGCGCTACAAGGGGCTGCCCGAGGTTTTTGAAGGCGTGATGGCGCAGGATGTCGAGATCATGCACCCCAAGGCGATCCGTCCGCTGCCTTGGGGATTCAAGGCGGTGGATTATGCGGCCCTTGGCTTGACGCTGCGGCAGGTGCACTGAAGCTGCGCAAAAGAAAAGACGCGCCCGCTGGGGCGCGTCTGATCCGGGTTCGAACCGCTTAATGCGCGGTTTGTGACGGCGGCTCGCTGGCCTTGATCCGGGCGGCGGCGGCGGCTTCTTCTGCCGCCTCGTCCCATTCCACCGGCTCTGGCTGGCGCACAAGGGCGTGCATCAGCACTTCGCGCACGTGGGTCACCGGGATGATCTTCATCCCTTGCTTCACGTTGTCCGGAATCTCGGACAGGTCTTTCTCATTCTCTTCGGGAATGAGGACCGTCTTGATCCCGCCGCGCAGCGCCGCCAGCAGTTTTTCCTTCAACCCGCCGATGGGCATGGCGTTGCCGCGCAAGGAAACCTCGCCCGTCATCGCAATGTCCTTGCGGACCGGAATTCCGGTCAGCACCGACACGATGGATGTCACCATCGCCAGACCGGCCGAAGGGCCGTCTTTGGGTGTGGCGCCATCGGGCACGTGAACGTGAATGTCCATCGTCTCGAACTTCGGCGGTTTCACCCCGATCTGCGGGCTGATCGAACGAACATAGCTTGCTGCCGCGTCGATCGATTCCTTCATGACATCGCCCAGTTTCCCGGTCGTCTTCATGCGGCCCTTGCCCGGCAGTTTCAGCGCTTCGATCTGCAAGAGATCGCCGCCGACAGACGTCCACGCCAGACCCGTCACCACGCCGACCTGGTCTTCCTTTTCGGCCAGACCATAGCGGTGCCGCTTCACGCCCAAATAGCCTTCAAGCGTTTCAGGGGTAACATCCACAACCTTGGAGGTGCCCTTGACGATCTCGGTCACGGCCTTGCGGGCCAGTTTCGCGATTTCACGCTCAAGGTTCCGCACGCCCGCTTCGCGGGTATAGCTGCGGATCATTTCGGTCAGCGCCGCGTCAGAAATGCTGAACTCGCCTTTTTTCAGGCCATGCCCCTCGATCTGCTTCTTGATCAGGTGACCCTTGGCGATTTCGCGCTTTTCGTCCTCGGTGTAGCCGGCCAGCGGGATGATCTCCATCCGGTCCAACAGCGGACCCGGCATGTTGTAAGAGTTGGCCGTGGTGATGAACATCACGTTCGACAGGTCGTATTCCACCTCAAGATAGTGGTCGACGAATGTGTTGTTCTGCTCCGGGTCCAGCACCTCAAGCAGGGCCGACGCCGGATCACCCCGGAAATCCTGCCCCATCTTGTCAATCTCATCCAGCAGGATCAACGGGTTGTTGGTCTTGGCCTTTTTCAGGCTTTGGATGATCTTGCCGGGCATCGACCCGATATAGGTCCGGCGGTGACCACGGATTTCGGATTCGTCGCGCACGCCGCCAAGGCTGATGCGGATGAATTCACGCCCCGTCGCCTTGGCCACAGACCGGCCCAGCGATGTTTTGCCCACGCCCGGAGGGCCGACGAGGCAAAGGATCGGCCCCTTCAGCTTGGTCGAACGGGCTTGCACCGCCAGATATTCAACGATGCGTTCCTTGACCTTTTCCAGACCGTGGTGGTCGGCATCCAGCACTTTTTGCGCAGCGCCAAGGTCTTTCTTGACCTTTGACTTCACGCCCCACGGCACACCCAACAGCCAATCCAGATAATTGCGCACGACGGTCGCTTCCGCGCTCATCGGGCTCATGGATTTCAGCTTTTTCACCTCGGCATCCGCTTTCTCGCGGGCTTCCTTGGTCAGCTTGGTGCGGGCAATGCGCTCTTCCAGTTCGACGATCTCGTTCTGGCCTTCTTCGCCATCCCCAAGTTCGCGCTGAATCGCCTTCATCTGTTCGTTCAGGTAGTATTCACGCTGCGTCTTTTCCATCTGGGTCTTGACGCGCGATTTGATCTTTTTCTCCACCTGCAGAACGCTCATCTCGCCCTGCATGTGGCCATAGACCTTTTCCAGCCGCTCGGACACATCCAGCGTTTCCAGAAGCGCCTGCTTTTGGCCCACGTCGACGCCAAGATGGCCCGCCACAAGGTCAGCCAGCCGCGCAGGCTCGCGCGTTTCCGAAACGGCAGATAGCGCCTCTTCGGGGATGTTCTTCTTGATCTTGGCGTAACGCTCGAATTCATCGGCCACGGCGCGCAGCATCGCATCGACGGCAGACTTGTCGCCGGGCGATTCAGACAATTCGCTGGCGCGCGCCTCAAAGAATGACGGATTCGTCAGGAATTCGGTGATCTTGACGCGGGATTTGCCCTCGACCAACACCTTTACGGTGCCATCGGGCAGCTTCAGCAGTTGCAGCACATTGGCCAAGACGCCGACGCGATAGATGCCATCGGTGGCAGGGTCATCGACCGAAGGGTCGATCTGGCTGGACAGCAGGATCTGACGGTCATCCTGCATGACCTCTTCCAGCGCCCGCACGGATTTTTCGCGCCCGACAAACAACGGCACGATCATGTGCGGGAAGACCACGATGTCGCGCAGCGGCAACACCGGGTAGCTGGTATGGATTTGGTCGCTCATATCGCGTTTCCTTTCTCGGCAGGAAGGCCACGGCCCCGATCATCGGCAGCATCCCGGCCTTCCCCTGTTCGGACCCTATATCTGGGGTCCTGCAGGGGGGGTGTCAACCAGTGCAACCATCGTGCCGGGAAGGGGCCTTCCGGCGGATGCGCCATGATGGACCTTGCGCCCAGCGGGGGCAAGGCGGGTTTTGGTTCGATTGTGCCAGAATGGATCACCGTTTGGCGACGGACTGCTGGGGGCCGACTAGACCGGATCAATATCGCCAAGAGCGCGCGTCGCATGGAAATCGGCGACAAAGCCTGACAGCCGCTGCCCGGCAATGGCATCACGCAGCCCCTGCATAAGCTGCTGGTAGTAATGCAGGTTGTGCCATGTCATCAGCATGGAACTGATGATTTCCTGCGCCTTGAACACATGGTGCAGATAGGCCCGGCTGTAATTCTTGCAGCACGGGCAGGTGCAGGTCTCGTCCAGCGGGCGCGGGTCATCCTGATGCCGCGCGTTCTTGATGTTGACCTGCCCCCGAGTCGTCCAGGCCTGCCCGGTGCGGCCGGACCGCGACGGCAGCACGCAATCCATCATGTCGATTCCACGCTCGACCGCACCCACGATGTCATCAGGCTTGCCCACGCCCATCAGGTAGCGCGGCTTGTCCTGCGGCAGGAACCCCGGCGCATAATCCAGCACGCCGAACATCGCGTCTTGCCCCTCGCCCACGGCAAGGCCACCGACGGCATAGCCGTCAAAGCCGATGGCCGTCAGCGCCTTGGCACTTTCCTCGCGCAGGGCCGGCGTCACGCCACCTTGCATGATGCCAAACAGCGCATGGCCCGGCCTGTCACCAAAGGCATCGCGGCTGCGCTGCGCCCAGCGCATCGACAGCGCCATGCTTTTGGCCACCTCCGCCTCGGTCGCGGGCAAGGCGGGGCATTCGTCAAAGCACATGACGATGTCAGACCCCAGAAGCCGTTGAATCTCCATGCTGCGTTCGGGCGACAGCATGTGTTTGGACCCGTCGATATGGCTGGAAAACCGCACGCCGTCTTCGGTCAGCTTGCGCAGGGCGGCAAGGCTCATCACCTGAAAGCCGCCCGAATCCGTCAGGATCGGGCGGTCCCAGTTCATGAAACGGTGCAACCCGCCCATGGCGGCAATCCGCTCGGCGGTGGGGCGCAGCATCAGGTGATAGGTGTTGCCCAGCAGGATATCGGCCCCCGTCGCGCGGACGCTTTCAGGCATCATGGCCTTGACGGTGCCAGCAGTGCCGACAGGCATGAACGCAGGCGTGCGGATATCGCCGCGCGGCGTGCTGATCACCCCTGTGCGTGCCCTGCCATCGGTCGCGTCCAGCCGAAAGCTGACTCCCTGCGCCATCGCCCTGCCCTTTCCGGTCGTAGAGCGCGTTGCATAGCCGATCTGAACGGAATGCCAAGCCTTGCAGGAAGCAAACCGAAAAAAGCGGCCAATTTTAGGGATCGCGAAGCACATTAAGCGATCAGCAACAGGAACGGGCTTAGCTGGACCAAAGGGTGCGGGGCCCGAATGAAGGTGGCAGGAAAGCTGTCTGCAGCAGGTTGGCGCGTTTGTACGGGCAGCGATGGCACCTTTTGCCGCCTGCCCTGCGCAAACGCCCAACCCACGGCCCAAGATCGTGCCCCGCACGCCGCCACGATGTTTCAGGAAGGACCGGCCCCATGTCACACGCCAGCACTGCCCCCGTCACCTCACGCAGAACACGGTCGGTCTTTGTCAAATCGACATTGATCGTTGCCGCCTGCGTCATGGCGGTGACGGCCTGCCTCAGCTATCTCAGCTACACGGCGGAATGGAAGATGCTGCGCAAACAGGATCAGCAACTGGGTGCGATCTTTGCCAATTACGTCGGTCATGAAATTGGCAGCGCGATCCGTCTTCAGGATACAACTGCTGCGGAAACCGCCATGGCCAACCTGTTTGACCTTGCCGGCGGTGATGTGGGCGAAGCCTTGCTGTTGACAGCCGACGGGCGGGAATTCTATCATTCCATCGCGCCGAACGCTCAGGCCCGGACCGAAGCCATGATGGCACTGGGGCGCCAAAGCCTTACGGCGATCAATGCCTTGCAGCCCGGCCAGAGCCTTGAGCATCATCAGGAATTGCTGGTGGACGACGAAGGGGCCACCTTTGCCCATCCGGCCTATGTTATGGGGGAAAAGATACCGGTTGGTGTTCTTGTGCTGCGACTGGACGATGACGCGCGGCGCGCGGCGCTGCTCGCGGCACAAGTCAAGGTCATCGGTATCAGCCTGATCGCCTTTGTCCTTAGCCTGACGGCAGCCGCCTTTGCCTTTCGTCGCAGCATTGCAAAGCCGCTGATCGGGCTGAAAACGGCGGTATCCGATGTCGCGGCGGGCGACTACTCGGTGACCATCCCTTGCTTGACCGCACGGGATGAGATCGGTGATATCGCCCGCGCGGTCGAAGGGTTTCGCCAGTCTCTTGCGGCATCCGTCAAGACCAACATGGAAAGCATGTTCAAAGGCGCGGGCTATCAGGGTGCCTCGGCAGCCCTTGTGCTGACCGACAAGGATTTCAGCATTCTCTTTGCCAACCCCGCCGCCGCGACGCTGCTGTCGGGGATTCTGCCGAGCGTTGCAGAAAAGGGCCTTGTCGGCCACACGGTGATGTGGCTGGACGCGGCCCTTTCCGGCCTGCCCAATGTCGTTCGCCGCGGAACGCCGCACAAACTGGGCCTGGACATCGGTCAGGAAGCCGTCGAAGTGTCGATCAACGCGGTGCGTGACGCCATGGATGCGACGATAGGCTATGTGCTGGAATGGCGCATCCTGACCCAAGTGCAGCGCAGCAAAGCCGTGATGGAGGCCATCGATGCCCGCCAGTTCCGGGCGGAATTTTCGCCCTCAGGGCGCCTGCACAACGCCAATGACCGTTTTCTGGCGGCATTTGTCCCGCAGCGCGACCGTGCAACGCCGTATGACTTTTCAGCCAACCTATCCTTGGCCGACTCGGACGAATCGGCCCTTTGGCCACGCCTGCGTGCGGGTGAAACGGTCAGCGGCCTGTTCCGCCTGCTGGCAGAAGGCGGGCAGGCCGTTCTGATCGAAGGCAGCGTCAGCGTGATGCGCGATGATGCCCGGCAAGTGCGGGCCTTCATCCTGCTGGGCACGGATGTGACTCGGCTGCGCGACCAAGCCGTGACCGCCGAGGCCGAACGCCAGCGTATCGAAGCGGCGCAGGCCCTTGTCGTATCCAGCCTCAGCGCCGCGCTGGCGCGGTTGTCCCACGGAGATCTGGCCTGTGCCTTGTCCGCGCCCTTTGCCCCCGAGTATGAAAAGCTGCGGCATGATTTCAACGGCGCCACTACACAATTGCAGATGACCATCCGTGATGTCGTGGACAGCGCGGCATCGATCCGGTCGGACGTGGCCGAAATCACCTCGGCGGCAGATGACCTCAGCCGCCGCACAGAACAACAAGCCGCAACCCTTGAGGAAACCTCGGCCGCGCTGGAACAGATCACGGTCTCCGTCCGCTCAACTGCCGATGTGGCCACCCATGCCAATGCCCGGGTGACCGAGGCCAAGGGCAATGCCGAAACCTCGGGCGAAGTCGTTCGGCAGGCCGTGGCCGCCATGGGCGAGATCGAAAAGAGTTCGTCGAAAATCTCGCGCATCACATCGGTCATCGATGAAATCGCCTTTCAAACCAATCTTCTGGCGCTGAATGCCGGGGTCGAGGCCGCGCGCGCAGGCGAAGCGGGCCGCGGCTTTGCCGTTGTCGCCTCGGAAGTGCGAGATCTGGCGCAGCGATCGTCCGAGGCTGCACGTGAAATCGCCGGGCTGATTACGGCATCGTCTGATCAGGTGAAACGTGGCGTCAACCTTGTGGCTGAGGCCGGGCGCAGCCTGACCGGCATCCAGCAGGCAGTGACAGACATCCATGGTCTGGTGACAGATATTGCCGGATCGGCGCAAGAACAGTCAAACGGCATTGCCGAGTTGAACACGGCCGTCAAACATCTGGATCATGTCACCCAGCAGAATGCAGCGATGTTTGAAGAAACCTCGGCCGCCGCACAGGCGCTCAATCAGGCGGCAGGCGCCTTGGCGGATGCGACCTCACGGTTCGACACCGGCGCTAAATCGGCACCATCTGCTGCCCCTTCAACAAGGGTGGCAGCCATCAAGAAAACGCCTGCTATCAGCCAGACCGCGAAATCATGGGGCGCACCCCGCGCTGCAACCATCACCGGCCCAAGCTTCCAATCCGCCCGGCGCAGCCCCGCGCCTGCAGTGGCCCCAAGGTCCGATGCGCGCAGCGCCTTGGCCCTGTCGCAGGATGCCAAAGAAGGTTGGGAAGATTTCTAGGCCATCGGCAGGTGATCTTGGACGCACCGCAAACTCCGGCCGCTGTTGAAACACAAGCAAGAGCAAACCGCATGTTCGGCCCTTCGCCGCGACCGGCACCCGCCAAGGCAACGAAGTTGAGAAACGCAGATATGGCGCGTGTCGAAAATTGCGCTCGTGCAACATCCGTTTGCCGCCGACCCATGCAACACGGCAGACCATGGCCGTTCCTTTAAGCGGTAGGATGAGCGCGCAAAGGAAGCTGTCGGGTAAGTGACGGTAGGACGCCCTGCAGACACCGGCATTCTTCAGGCAAAGGAAAAGGCGCGCGCCACCCCAAAAGTTTACCCGGCCGTCGCGTTGGGCGGACCGGGCAATATCTTTGAGCCCCGCAAAGATATTGCCCCGCGAGTAGGTGCACGGCAGCCTGCACCTTGCGCAGCACTCGTTCCTTGGCGCTGCGCTTAGTCCTTGGCGCGTTCGACGTAGGAGTAGTCTTCGGTGTTGATCACCACGCGCACGCCCGCCCCGATGTGCGGCGGCACCAGAACCCGCAACCCGTTTGAACAGATCGCCGGTTTGTAGGAGGACGAAGCCGTCTGGCCCTTGACCACTGGCTCCGTCTCGGTGATTTCGACCACCACTTTCTGCGGCAGTTCTATGGCAATCGCCACACCTTCGAACGTGCGCAGATAGACCTTGATGCCTTCGGACAGAAACACCTTGTCCTCGCCGACCACATCGGCGGTCACGGTGATCTGGTCATAGGTGGCGGGTTCCATGAAATGGTAGCCTTCGCCGTCTTCATAGAGAAAATCATACTCACGCTCGTCCACCGTCGCCTTCTCGACCATCTCGGTCGTGCGCCAGCGTTCCGACACCTTCACCCCGTCGGAAATGCGGCGCATGTCCACCGAGGTTGTCGGCGTGCCTTTGCCGGGGTGGAAGTTCTCGGCCTTGAGGACAGCGTAGAGTTTGCCGTCCATCTCGACGACGTTGCCCTTGCGGAGCGAAGAGGCGATGACTTTCACGAACAGGTCTTCCTTGTGGTTTGGGGGGCCGCGCAGTAGAGGCGGCAGCGATTGGATGCGCGCCTAACGCATCTGAAGGGAAATTTCCAGCCGCTTGCTGACAGGATGTGAAAGGACGGCCCTCGAATGACCGAATCTTCCGACCGCCCGTGGTGGAGCCCCGCCCGTCACGCCGACCGCCGCCCCGTTCTGTTGGCCCGCGCGCGCATCCAGCAGGCACTGCGAAATCGGCTGGCCGACGAATGTTTTACCGAAGTGGACCCCGCCGGATTGCAGATCAGCCCCGGCAATGAGGCGCATCTGCACGGGTTTGCAACGCAGGCCATTGGCAATGACGGGCAGGCCCGCCCGATGTATCTGCACACCAGCCCCGAATTCGCGATGAAAAAGCTACTTGCGGCGGGCGAGACGCGCATTCACGCCTTTTGCCATGTCTGGCGCAACAGAGAGCGTGGCGCGCTGCACAGCCCTGAATTTACCATGCTGGAATGGTATCGGGTCGGGCAGCACTATGGGGAACTGATGGCGGATTGCTGTGATTTCCTGCAACTGGCTGCCAAGGCAACGGGTGCCACCATGCTGCGCCACAAGGACAGGTCCTGCGACCCGTTTGAGTTGCCCGAACGGATTTCGGTTGAACAGGCGATGCTGCGCTATGCCGGGGTCGATCTTTTGTCGACCCTGACATCAGACGGCGGCGCCGACCGAACGGCCTTGGCGCGGCAGGCTCAAGCGATCAACCTTCGGGTCGGGGCGGATGACACATGGTCCGATATCTTCAGCCGCATACTGTCGGACAGGGTCGAGCCACACCTCGGCCTTGGCCGTCCGACGTTGCTTGACCGCTACCCTGTGGTCGAGGCCGCCCTCGCGCGGCCTTGCCCGGATGACGCGCGCGAAGCACAGCGCTTTGAACTTTACGCTTGCGGAGTGGAACTTGCGAACGGCTTTGGCGAGTTGACCGACCCACAGGAACAACGCCGCAGATTTCAAGCGGAAATGGATGAAAAGGCCCGCATATATGGCGAACGCTATCCGCTGGACGAGGATTTTCTGGCCGCTCTTGCCCAGATGCCGCCAGCCAGTGGCTGTGCCATGGGGTTTGACCGTCTGGTGATGCTGGCGACGGGCGCGCCCCGCATCGATGATGTGCTGTGGACGCCGGTCGCCTGAGGCCGTCGATGCCCAGAGGCGCGCATCCCTAGCCGAACTGGTTCAGGCTCAGGTTATTGCCATCGGGGTCGTTGAACCACGCTACCTTTGCCTCGCCGCCGGGGGCTGTCCATATGCCAAGTGCATCCTGCCCGAAACCCGGATAGATCAGACAGTGCAGCCCCTTGTCGCGCAAGGCCAGAACGGCGGCGCCGATATCGGGCACGGTAAAGCCCAGAACCGTATGGGGATGCGGCCTCCACCCCTCGACATCCGACAGGCGCAAGGTGGCACCGTTCAGGTCAAACACGGCGGCATAGTCATCTTGCGAGAGCAGCGGCAACCCCAGCACGTCACGGTAAAACGGCACGGCCGCTGCGCGGTTCGCGGTATGCACCATCATCACGGCAGAAGCGACGGCAAGCGTCGACATGGCAGCCCTCCCCCGGTTGTTTGCAAAGGTTACCACAGGATTGGCCGCAGCCAAAATACCGCTTAGCGGGCCTTCAACACAGCCTCGATCCCTCGCACGGCAAGGCGGTGATCCTCGACCTGCGGCAGGCCCGATACGGTGACACAGGCCACCATGCCAACACCTTCGACCACAATGGGCACCGCGCCGCCGTGGTCGGCATAAGCGTCAGACGACAGTCCGTGTTTGGCCAGCGTTTCGCCCTTTTCGCGGTGCCGCACGCCCACCAGCAAGGACGCCTCATGAAACAACAGTGTCGTGGCTGATTTGCGCTGTGCCCACAGGTCATTCAGCGGCGCCGAACCGGGCAGCGCCGCGTGGAAATAGCTGCGCGAGGCACTTCGGATATCAATGACCACCGGCAGATTCCCTGCCCGCGCCAGTTCCACCAGACGCAGGCCCAGCGCAAGGGCGGTGTCTTCGGTAAAGCGCGGGAAAATCAACTGCTGCGCCTCGTCCATCAGGGCCGCACTATCGGGAAAACTGGTCATCGGGGGCTCCTGCACGGGTCAATCGGAAAAGCAAAGTCAGGTCTGGGTCAGGTTTGCACGCCAATCCCGCGCAGGACCACGGTTTTCACCGTCTCGGTCGCCTCGCGCCATTGGTGGTCTGACAATGGTTTGCCATTGTTCAGCGTTTCAATCTGGTGCCCGAAATCGGCATAGTGCTGGGTCATCGCCCACAGCATGTATAGCAGGTGGCGCGGGTTGACCGGGGCCATCTTGCCCTCGTCGATCCAGCGCTGAATGGCCGCCATTCGGCCTTCGGTCCAGTCTTGCAGCGTGGTCTCCAGATAGTCCTGGATCACGGGTGCGCCGTGCATCACCTCGCTGGCCCAGACCTTTGAGCCAAAAGGATGGCGCCGCGAAATGTCCATCTTGGCCTCGATATAGCCGCCGATCCCTTCGACCGGGCCGGGGGCATGGTCAAACGTATCTGCGGCATGCAGCCAGATTTCAAAGATGTTGCGCACTACCTGCCGATAAAGCGCCTCTTTGGTGGGAAAGTAGTAGTGCAGGTTCGCCTTGGGCAGGCCTGCCATATCGGCGATCAACTGCATGGTCGCCCCGCCATAGCCCGCTTCGGCAAAGACCTTTTCGGCGGCATCCAGGATCGTGCGTTCATTTTCGCGCCGAATATCCGTGCGTCTGGGCTTTTGGTTGCTTGAAACTTGGGCATTACCGTTCATGGAACCCGCCGGAAATATGTTGACCGGATGGTCAGGTTGTGGTGCGCTCGTCCTTGACCATACGGTCAGGAAACGAGTCGCCGCAAGGGGTGCAAAGACACCCCCGGCCACAGGGAGAGCAAGCGGATGCCAGCACCCGGGGAAAACCTGCGGATCAATTCAACACGGCTGTGGGACAGCCTGAATGAAATGGCGCTGATCGGCCCCGGCGTGGCGGGCGGCTGCAACCGTCAAACCCTGACCGATGCCGATGGCGAAGGCCGCCACCTGTTCAAGCGCTGGTGCGAGGCGGCGGGCATGACCATGGGCGTGGATACCATGGGCAACATGTTTGCCACCCGCCCCGGCACAGACCCCGACGCCCTGCCCGTCTATATGGGCAGCCATCTGGATACCCAACCCACCGGCGGACGCTATGATGGCGTGCTGGGGGTGCTGGGCGCGCTGGAGGTGGTGCGGTCGATGAACGACCTTGGCATCAAGACGCGCCACCCAATCGTGGTCACCAACTGGACCAACGAGGAAGGTGCCCGCTTTGCGCCTGCGATGCTCGCCTCGGGCGTGTTTGCGGGCATTCACACCCAAGATTACGCTTATGGCCGCACCGATATGGACGGCAAACGCTTTGGCGAGGAACTGCAGCGCATTGGCTGGGTCGGGGATGAGGCCGTTGGCACGCGCAAGATGCATGCGATGCTGGAGTTGCACATCGAACAAGGCCCCATTCTGGAGGCTGAGGGCAAAGAGATTGGCGTCGTCACCCACGGGCAGGGCCTGTGGTGGCTGGAAATCACGCTGATCGGCAAGGATGCCCATACCGGCAGCACGCCGATGCACCTGCGGGTGAACGCTGGCCTTGGCATGGCGCGGATCACTGAACGCGTCCACCAGATTGCCATGAGCCACCAGCCGAACGCGGTGGGCGCGGTGGGGCAGGTGAAGGTCTTCCCGAACTCGCGCAACGTGATCCCCGGAAAGGTTGTGTTTACGGTCGATATCCGCAGCCCCGAACAGGCGAAGCTGGATGCCATGCGGGCCGAAGTGGAGCGCGCCGCCCATGCCATGGCCAAGGAACTGGGCCTTGGCTGCAGCATCGAGGCAGTCGGCCACTTTGACCCCGTCACCTTTGATGCAGGGTTGGTGAAGATCGTCCGCCAGAGCGCTGAAAAGCTGGGCTATTCCCACATGGACATCATCAGTGGTGCTGGCCACGACGCCTGCTGGATCAACCGCGTTGCCCCCACCGTCATGATCATGTGCCCTTGTGTCGACGGGTTGTCGCACAACGAGGCGGAGGAGATTTCCCCTGAATGGGCTGCGGCGGGGACGGATGTGCTGTTGCACGCGGTGCTGGAAGTGGCGGACGTCATCGCGTGAGGCTGGCGACCGGGGGCTTCGCGCCCCCGGACCCCCGCGGGATATTTTTGGACAGAAAATACGAGGAGTGGAAGAATGGCGGCCACAGTGATCAAGGGCGGAGCGGTTGTCACGGCGGATCTGACCTATCAGGCCGATGTGCGAATTGAGAACGGGGTGATCACCGAGATCGGACCGGGCCTCAAAGGCGGGACCGAGCTTGACGCCACGGGTTGCTATGTCATGCCCGGTGGGATTGATCCGCATACACATCTGGAGATGCCCTTCATGGGCACCTACTCGGCGGATGACTTTGAATCCGGCACCCGGGCCGCGCTCTCGGGTGGCACCACCATGGTGGTGGATTTCGTGCTGCCGGGTCAGGGTCAGGGGCTGATGGATGCCGCCAGCATGTGGCACAACAAATCCGGCCGGGCGAATTGCGATTACTCCTATCACATGGCGGTGACGTGGTGGGGCGAGAAGGTCTGGGACGGGATTGCCGACGCCATGAAGGCGGGCATGACCAGCTTCAAGCACTTCATGGCCTACAAAGGCGCCCTGATGGTGAACGATGACGAATTGTTCGCCTCGTTCCGCCGGGTGGGCGAGTTGGGCGGTCTGGCCATGGTCCATGCCGAGAACGGCGATATCGTGGCGGAACTGACCACCAAACTGCTGGCCGAGGGCAACACCGGGCCGGAAGCCCACGCCTATTCCCGCCCGCCGCAGGTGGAAGGTGAGGCCACCAACCGTGCCATCATGATTGCCGACATGGCGGGCGTGCCGCTTTATGTGGTGCATGTGTCTTGCGAAGAGGCGCATGAGGCGATCCGGCGGGCGCGGCAACAGGGCAAGCGGGTTTGGGGTGAGCCGTTGATCCAACACCTGACGCTGGACGAATCCGAATACTTCAACCCCGATTGGGACCATGCGGCGCGGCGCGTGATGTCGCCGCCCTTTCGCAACAAGCAGCATCAGGACAGCCTGTGGGCGGGCCTGATGTCGGGGTCATTGTCGGTGGTTGCGACTGACCATTGTGCCTTTACCACCGAACAAAAGCGGTTCGGTGTGGGCAATTTTGCCAAGATCCCCAATGGCACCGGGGGGCTGGAGGACCGGATGCCAATGCTGTGGACGCATGGCGTGGCGACGGGTCGGCTGACACCCAACGAGTTCGTCGCCGTCACATCAACAAACATCGCCAAGATATTGAATTGCTATCCGAAAAAGGGCGCGGTTCTGGTTGGGGCAGATGCCGATCTGGTGGTGCTGGACCCGAACAAGGAAAAGACGATCACCGCCGCAAAGCAGCAATCGGCCATCGATTACAATGTGTTCGAGGGGCATACTGTCAAGGGCCTGCCCCGCTTTACCCTGACGCGCGGGCATGTGGCGATCCACGATGGCGAGGTGCGGACGCAAGAGGGCCACGGCAAATTCGTCGCCCGCGAAGCCCGGCCCGCCGTGAACCGCGCCCTGAGCCAGTGGAAAGACCTGACCGCCCCACGCCCTGTGTTGCGCACAGGTGTTCCGGCGACGGGGGTTTAAGGTGGCGGCAGGGCAAACCGACAATTTCTTCTGGCGGATCGTTCCCGTAGGCTTTGGGACGGCGTTCCTGTCGGGTGCACTGCTTTGCCTTTTGATAGACTTTAGGTTGGCTTTCGCGGGGATTAACAAGTTTTCTCCGCTTGAACTGGGGGCCTTCTCCCTTTTTTGGGGTGTCGTGGCCATGCTTATTGCCGCCGTGGCATGGCTGCCCCTCATGGTGATTTGGAATGTGCTTCTGCATCCGATGAAACGCAAGTTCGGGTTATTACGCGGTGCGGTCATCTTGTCGTCAGCCATGGCCATGGCCCTGCTGCTGGCCTTGTTGATTTTTTTTGTCTTTGTAGTGGACCTGAGCGGGGCCCGCTTTGGGACGTTTGTCACGCTGGTTGCTTGGCTGCTGGGCACAGCAGGCTTTGCAGGGGTTCTGACGCATTTTGCCTTTCGTCAAAGGGCGGAGGCACCACTGTCATGAGCCCTATCCGTCACCAACCCCTCCAACTCTGGCAGAAGCACCACGCTTTCCTGCTCATGCGGGTCCGTGCGGGCAATGACCGCGCGGGCAACGCCGGGGCCGGGGTTGAAGGGCAGGTGAGGCATATCGGCGGGGATGTAGAGGAGGTCTCCGGCCGCGACCTCCATCCGGTGTTCAAGGGTTTGGCCCCAATACATCACCGTCACGCCTTCCAGCATGTAGATCGCGGTTTCATGGGTCAGGTGCTTGTGCGCCTTGGCCCGGCCACCCGGTGGAATGGCCAGAAGGTGCATGCAAATGGCCTGCGCGCCGGTGGTTTCGCGCGCGATGCCTTCGAAATACGAAAAGCCCTGTTTGCCGGCATAGGCATGATCCGCCGAAGGGTGCAGCTTGACGCAGGTTGGGGCCTTGCTGTCCATGCGGGTCTCCTCTCTTGCCGGGACCGGGACAGCATAGCACGCCACACCATAACGAGAAGGCCGCAAACGGCATGAAAGATACCCTCTCGACCGCGCTGCCGGTGATCGAAGCCCGGGCGCTGAACCTGACGTTCCAGACCGGGGACGGACCGGTGCATGCGCTCAAGGACGTGAATCTGTCGATCCGAAAGGGCGAGTTTGTCAGCTTCATCGGCCCGTCCGGCTGCGGCAAGACCACCTTTTTGCGATGCATCGCGGCCTTGGAACACCCGACCAGCGGCACGCTGACCGTGAACGGGCTGACGCCCGATCAGGCCCGCCAGCGACGTGCCTATGGCTATGTGTTTCAGGCGGCGGGACTGTATCCTTGGCGCACGATTGCGGGAAATGTGAAACTTCCGCTGGAGATTATGGGGTTTTCAAAGGCCGAACAGGACGAGCGTGTTCGAAAAGTGCTAGAATTGGTGGAGCTTCAGGGATTTGGCGGAAAGTTTCCTTGGCAGCTTTCGGGTGGGATGCAGCAGCGCGCCAGCATTGCACGGGCGCTGTCGTTTGATGCCGATATCCTGTTGATGGACGAGCCCTTTGGCGCCTTGGACGAAATCGTTCGTGACCGTCTTAACGAAGAGTTGTTGAAGTTGTGGAACCGGACCGGCAAAACCATTGGTTTTGTGACACATTCCATTCCGGAAGCTGTGTATCTGTCTACCAAGATCGTCGTGATGTCCCCCCGTCCGGGGCGGATCACGGACATCATCGACAGCCCGCTGCCGCGCGAGCGCCCCCTCGACATTCGCGACAGCCGGGAATTCATCGAGATTGCTCATCGGGTGCGCGATGGGCTGCGTGCAGGACATATTGATGACTAAAGCAATTCTGATGGCGGCCCTTCTGGCACTTGCTGGCCCCACTGCTGCCGAAACTTTTTCTGAAGCCTATGGCATCGGCCTTGCCGAGCCGCAGCCGGAACAGAAAGCCGATCTGCGGGATGGTGTGACGTTGCTTGCGCGTCTGGTGGATCGCAAGGGCAAGCTGATGCCGGTCGTGGCCAAGCAACAGGCCCTCTTCGTGCAAATCTATGTGGCGACGCCAGAGGTTTCGCCGCCGGTCAATCTGAAACTTGATTGCGAATTCGTCTTTGTCGACGCGGTCGAGGAAAAGACGTTCCTGCAGGACAAAAAGACCTGCCACGATGACACCGTCGCCACGGGCGGCACCTTTGTGCCGATCGGCAAGCCCTTCAAGTTCTTCCCCGAGGCAAAGGATCCCAGTGGCACATCGGCCATGCAGGTCGCCATCCATGAACCCAACACCCGCAACTTCGCAATGTTGACGGTTACGTTTGACTGGCAAGGGGGCACGCTGAAATGCTGCGAGGAGTGATTGTGGCCGCTGTTCTGGCCGCCCTGCCCGCTTTGGCCGAAACGACGGCCCGCCCCGAGGCGCTGATCGTGTTTTCGGATGAGATCCGCATGGGCGCGCGCCTTGTCGGGGAAACGGGCGATGCTTTGGTCATGGCACTGGATGCCCCCGCCACGATCAAGATGCAGGCCGGGTTCTGGACCGATGCCAAGGCTACGTCCAAGGTCAGGCTTCGTTGTCAGGCGCGGTTCGTGATGGCTGATGGCAGGATCGGCAACGAAGTGATGAACACCATCTGCCACAGCGGCGATCTGGCCAAGACGGCCAATAGCTGGACGCTGCTGGACGCCGATCTGCTCTTTATTCCCGATTTGACCGACCCTGCCGGGATCATGGGGGTCGAATTGCGGGTGACGGATGAGGTCGGCGGCACCACGGGCGTCCTGCAGCCGACATTTGATTGGCAAGGGGGCCAGAAATGAGCCGCGCCCTGCCGGTGCTGACCGTTCTGGGCCTGCTGCTGGTGGTGTGGTATAGCGCATCCGTGCTGATGAATGCCCAATGGGTCTATGATCAGGCCGAGCGGGCGGGCCAGACCGTGACCTTTGCCGAGGTCATCCCCCAGACCATGGCGCAGGAACGCCCGCTGCTTCCGCCGCCGCATCAGGTGGCAGCCGAGTTGTGGAAGGGTATTGCCGGGCAAAAGGTGACGTCCAAGCGCAGCCTTGTCTATCATGGCTTTGTCACGCTGCAGGCCACCATGTTCGGCTTTGCGCTTGGCATTGTAGCCGGTGTCGCATTGGCGGTGTCCATCGTCTATTCCCGCGCGATGGACATGAGCGTGATGCCATGGGCCATCATCAGCCAGACCATTCCGGTGGTGGCCCTTGCCCCTATGATTATCGTGCTGTCAGACCGCATCGGGATTGACGGCAAGATGATCCCCAAGGCGATTATCGCCAGTTACCTGTCGTTCTTTCCGGTGCTGGTCAGTATGGTCAAAGGGCTGCGCAGCCCGGATTCCATGCAGCTTGACCTGTTGCGCACCTATGGCGCGACCGGGGCGCAGAACTTCTGGAAACTGCGCCTGCCCGCGTCGCTGCCCTATTTCTTTGCAGCCCTTAAGGTGGCGATTGCGGCGGCGCTGGTGGGGGCCATCGTGGGCGAGTTGCCGTCGGGGGCCACCGAGGGCCTTGGCGCACGCATGCTGGTGGGCAGCCAGTTTGGCCGCCCGTTAGATATGTGGGCCGCCCTGTTTGCCGCCGCCATCCTTGCGGGCCTGCTGATCGTTCTGGTGGGCGGGGTCGAGCGCGCCTTGCGCCGCCGGATGGGGGTGCCTGCATGACCCTGCTGATCGGTTCTGTGGTGTTCTGGGCCTTGGCGTGGATGCTGAACGTACGGTTGGCCAATGCGCGGTTTGCCCGCATCCGCCTTGGACAGATTGCCGTGCCCATGCTGTTTGGCCTGACCATTCTGGTGGTCTGGGAAGGCGTGGTGCGCGGGTTGCAGGTGCCAGCGGTCATTCTGCCGCCACCGTCGGCCATTGCGGCAAAGATCGCCACGTCGCTGCCGATACTCTGGGCCGATGTGGTGCAGACGTTCTTCAAGGGGGCCGTCGCCGGCTATTTGATCGGCTGCGGCGCGGCCTTTGTGGTGGCCATCCTGATCGACCGCTCGCCTTTCCTGCAGCGCGGCCTGCTGCCTGTGGGCAATTTCGTGGCGGCCCTGCCCATCGTTGGCGTCGCCCCCATTCTGGTGATGTGGTTCGGGTTCGACTGGCATTCCAAGGCGGCGGTTGTGGTCATCATGGTGTTCTTCCCGGTGCTGGTGAACATGGTGGCGGGCCTTGCCGCGACTGAACGCATGCAGCGCGACCTGATGGCCACCTATTCCGCCAGCTATTGGCAGACGCTGCTGAAACTGCGGCTTCCCGCCGCGCTGCCGTTTCTGTTCAACGGGTTGAAAATTGCCTCGACCCTTGCCTTGATCGGGGCCATCGTCGCCGAGTTTTTCGGCAGCCCCATCGTCGGTATGGGCTTTCGCATCTCGACCGAGGTGGGGCGGTTGGGCCTTGATATGGTCTGGGCCGAGATTGCGGTGGCGGCCCTTGCGGGTTCGGCCTTTTATGGCCTTATCGTTCTTGTCGAAAAACGGATGACCTTTTGGCATCCGTCTCAACGGGGTTAACCAGGCCCGGAAATAGGGCCACAACACGGAGGTTTACGGATGAAGAAACTACTCACGGGGGCAATGTTTGCGGCCATGGCCAGCGGCGCGCAGGCACAGGACGTGACGCTGCAACTGAAATGGGTCACGCAGGCCCAGTTCGCCGGGTATTATGTGGCGCAGGCCAAAGGGTTCTATGAAGAAGAAGGCCTGAATGTCACGATCAAGCCGGGTGGCCCCGACATTGCGCCCACGCAGGTGATTGCGGGCGGCGGCGCAGATGTGATCGTGGAATGGATGCCCGCTGCCTTGGCCGCGCGCGAAAAGGGCCTGCCCTTGGTGAACATCGCGCAGCCTTTCAAATCCTCGGGCATGATGCTGACCTGCCTCAAGGAAACTGGCATTGCCGCGCCGACCGACTTTGCCGACAAGACGCTGGGGGTCTGGTTCTTTGGCAATGAATACCCGTTCCTGTCGTGGATGAGCCAGCTTGGCCTGAAAACCGATGGCAGCGCCGGTGGCGTGACCGTGCTGAAGCAAGGCTTCAACGTGGACCCGTTGCTGCAAAAGCAGGCGGCCTGCATTTCGACCATGACCTATAACGAATACTGGCAGGTCATCGACGCGGGCATCACGCCGGAGCAGCTTGTGACCTTCAAGTATGAAGATCAGGGCGTGGCCACGCTGGAAGACGGCCTTTACGTCATGGAAGACAAGCTGGCCGATCCGGCGTTTCAGGAAACCATGGTCAAGTTCGTGCGCGCCAGCATGAAAGGCTGGAAATATGCCGAAGAGAATTCGGATGAAGCTGCCATGATCGTGCTGGAAAACGATGAAACCGGCGCACAGACCGAAGCGCACCAGAAGCGCATGATGGGCGAAGTGGCCAAGCTGACCGCAGGGTCCAATGGCGCACTGGACCCCGCCGATTATGAGCGGACCGTGGCCTCGCTGATGTCGGGCGGCTCTGACCCCGTTATCAGCAAAGCCCCAGAAGGCGCATGGTCGCACGTGATCACCGACAAGGCGCTGCAGTAATCGTCTTGGCGTAAGGAACTGGGCGCGCATCCGCAGGGGTGCGCGCCTTTGCTTTGGGCCTTACTCGCCCTGTTTCTTCAGCATCCATGCGATCTGGCGCAGCATGCCGTGAAAGGTCTGCACCTCGGCCCGCGTCAGGTTCAGCCGCGCCCACATGTTGCGCAGGTTCAGCCGCATGTTTTCGGACTTGTCAGGCGGAAAGAAGAAGCCCGCCGCATCCAGACGTTCCTCGAAATGGTCGGCAAGGCGTTCGACATCCACCCGTTGCGCAAAATCGGTGCGGGCCAGCCCCATGATCTCGGGCGCGGTGGTCACGGTCTGGCGCTGCCATTCGTAGCCCATGAGCAGCGCGCATTGCCCAAGGTTCAGGCTGGGAAATTCGGGATTCACCGGCACGGTGACGATGGCATTGGCAAGGGCTACATCCTCATTCTCCAGCCCCGCGCGTTCCGGTCCGAACAGGACACCCACCTTTTTGCCCTCGGCCGCCATGGCGCGGGCCATTTCCATCGCGCGTTCCGGCGTAACGACAGGCTTCACCAACTCGCGCCCACGGGCCGTGGTGGCAAAGACATAATCGCAATCGGCTATCGCCGTCGGCACATCGGGGAACAGCCCGGCATGGTCCAGCAGACGACCTGCCCCGCTGGCCATGGCAACGGCCTTTGGGTTCGGCCAGCCATCGCGCGGATCGACAATGCGCATGCGCGTCAGGCCAAAGTTCAGCATGGCACGGGCCGCCGCGCCGATATTCTCGCCCATCTGCGGACGCACAAGGATGAAGGCGGGTTGGATCATCGGTTCTCCCCAAGGCTTGGCGCGGCTGATACGCTGCCTGCGCGCATGGGGCAAGGCGGGTGCATGGTTCCCTAGGCGTAGCCATTCCCGAAAAAGGCTGCTAGAGCACCGCATCAGCCTTTCCCGGAGCCCGACCATGGCCGCAGACGAACGCCCGCAGATCACCCTGATCACCCCGCCGACCTTTGATCTGGCCGTGTTTCCGGACCAGTTGGCCGCCGTGATGGATGCGGTCGAGGTGGCTTGCCTGCGCATTTCGCTGGCCAGCAAGGAAGAGGACAATCTGATGCGGGCGGGCGACGCCCTGCGTGAACTGGCCCATGCCCGCGATGTGGCCGTGGTAATCGACAGCCACATTCTGCTGGTCGAGCAGTTGGGTCTGGATGGCGTGCATCTGCTGGACGGCGCGCGAACGGTGCGCAAGGCCCGCAAAGACCTTGGCGCCGATGCCATCGTGGGGGCCTTTTGCGGCGTCACCCGGCATGAGGGCATGAACGCCGGCGAAGGTGGCGCAGACTATGTGGCCTTTGGCCCTATCGGGGCCTCGCCGCTTGGGGATGGCGCCGTGGTCGAATTCGACCTGTTCGAATTCTGGTCCGAGGTGATCGAGGTGCCGGTGATCGCCGAAGGCCACTTGACGGCAGAACTTGTCGCCAAATACGGCCCCGTCACCGACTTTTTCGGTATCGGCCCGGAAATCTGGGGGTCCGAGAACCCCGTGGCGACAATCAAGGCGCTGTTGGCGCCTTTGGGCTGATCACCGCGCATAGGGGTGGCTGGTGGTCACAACCTGTTCGCAATAGGCCGCCAGCAGCTTGCGGTTTTCAAAGGCATCCACAGGCACTTCGGGGTGAAAGATCACTTCGACCCGCCCCTGCGGTTGCGTGGCCAGCACCCAGAACAGATGCGGCGCAAAATCCATATTGCCCCACCATCCGTAATGGCGCGGATCGCTGCCCTGCGGCGGATGATAGACCACCGTCACCGGCTGGATATGCATGGAATGGCGCATGTCGGGCGAAAAGAACGCCGCGAACAGCGTTGATTTGAAAGGCAAAACCCGAATGCTGTCGGTTGATGTGCCTTCGGGAAAGAACAACAGCCGATGATCGGCGCGCAAACGGTCCTCGAACAGCCTTTGCTGTGCCTTTGCCTCGGTCCCCTTGCGGGTGATGAACACTGTGCCCGTCGCCCGCGCCAGCCAGCCGATGGCGGCCCAGCCCGAAACCTCGGCCTTAGCGACAAAATAGATCCGTGCACAGGCATTCAGCGCAAAGATATCAAGCCACGAGGCATGGTTGGCCACCATCGCGCCCCGGTGCAGCATCGGGGTGCCACTGATCTGCAACGGCAGGCTCAGAATGCGAAAGCACGACCGGCAGACAAATTGCGTGATGTATGGCGTCCATGGCCGCGACAGCCCGAACAAGGGCCGCTCGACCAGACGCACCAGCAGCAACAGCACAAGGCAGGCATAGGTCAGCCCCCCCAGCAACAGGCCACGCCACATGGCCCGCAACCACCCCAGCGGACCGGGCCGGGGCATGGGCATGTCAGACTGCACCCAGTCGCTCATCCAAGGCTCCGCTTGCGAGTGTAGAATTCGCGGTGCTTGGCACTCATCTGCGCCGTATCCATCACCAGACAGACATCGGTGGTGTTGAAGGCATGGTCAACAAAGGCCCCGTCCCCGACAAACCCACCCAGCCGCAGATAGGCCTTGATCAGCGGCGGCGTACCCAGCAACGCCGCGCGGCGGTCAATCTGATCGGCGGGCAGCAAGTCCATCCGCGCAGCCCCCGCCCCCACCGCCCGCACTCGCAGATCGGGCGGCGCAAGATGGGCATGGTAAAGATGGGCCAAAGGCCCGGCCAGCGTGGTCAGATCGGTGCCATGAAAACTCGCCACGCCAAACAGCAACTCGATCTCGCGCTCCAGCACATAATCGGCTAGCCCGGCCCACAGATGCAACAGCCCCGCACCGCCCCGATGGTCGGGGTGCACGCAAGACCGCCCCAGTTCCAAGAGCTTGCGCCCCGATGCCTTGAGCACGCTCAGATCATATTCGCTCTCGGAATAGAACCGCCCCGCCTTGGCCAGACGGTCGCTGGGCAGCACGCG
The DNA here is from genome assembly GCA_027484145.1 of Rhodobacter sp. Lineage (GTDB taxonomy): Bacteria > Pseudomonadota > Alphaproteobacteria > Rhodobacterales > Rhodobacteraceae > Pseudotabrizicola. The sequence continues at coordinate 9,200 of JAIXUH010000002.1, read as the reverse complement.
GTAAACCCCCACCACATGATCCAGATCCGCCGCGTCGCGCTGCGGGTCAATCAGCACCAACTGGTCAAAGAACGGGTCAAACTCATCCCGCTCCATCCGTGCGTCATGGTCCACAAAGGGCCCATCCGCGCCCATTTCCGTGACAAACACCCGATAGCGCAGCCGATGCGCGGCGGAAACATCCGCCTCACTTTCCGCTAGCCTGACGATAAAGCCGTCCTCGCCAATCATCCGCGTTCCATCACCATGCTTAACCCGGAGTTAACGAAGCGACGGCATAGAAGATAGTGGAAAAGGTCCAAAGACCAAAGGGGCGGACGTGGCACACTTCATGGTTGAAAAACGCATCGCTCCGCGGTCTGATCAGGCCGAAGTGTCAAAGACCGGCAGCAACCCCACATTGCGACCGTCAATCACCACCTTGCCTGCATGTTCGAAATTCACCGTGATCCGCCCGCCGATGTTTGACTGCACCTGCCCCAGACCCCACTCTGGCTGGCCTGGATGCCGCACCAGCATGCCCGGCTCCAGCAATGCGTTCATCATCGCGCTCTCCCTGCCCCTTTGTGACGGAACCCCCCGATGACCGAAAAGCCCGACCTTGCGGCCCTGATGGGCTCGCGCATCTGCCATGACCTTATCAGCCCGATCGGCGCCATCGGCAATGGGGTGGAGCTTTTGTTGATGGATGGCGCGGGCCGCAGCCCCGAACTTGCCCTGATTTCCGACAGTGTGGCCCATGCCAATGCCCGCATCCGGTTCTTCCGGGTGGCCTTCGGGGCGGTCGGCGCGGCTGACCAGCGCATGGGTCGCCCCGAAGTGACCGGCATTCTGGCAGACCTGATGCGCGGCGGGCGGATGACGATGGATTGGCAAACGCCTGTCGATCTCTCCCGGCGCGAGGTGAAGCTCGCCTTCCTCATCATCTTGTGCCTTGAATCCGCGATGCCGCAAGGCGGCGCCATCACCGCCGAGCGGGGTGAGGCGCGCTGGTCCCTGCGCGGCGTGGCGGCCCGGCTCAGGGTGGATCCTACCCTGTGGGAAATGCTGTCAAACCCCGCCATCCACCCCGAAATCGGGCCAGCCCAGGTCCATTTTGCCCTGCTGCGCGATGAACTCGCCCGGCAGCATCGCCGCCTGACGGTGGATATCCGTGACACCGACATCCGGCTCAGCTTTTAGGGCCGGATGGTGCCATGGCCGGTCACCAGATACTTGAAGCTGGTCAGTTGCTCGGCCCCCACCGGCCCGCGCGCATGCAGCTTGCCCGTCGCAATCCCGATCTCGGCCCCCATGCCAAACTCGCCGCCATCGGCAAACTGGGTGCTGGCATTGCGCATCAGAATGGCGCTGTCCAATCGCTCAAAGAACCGCGCCGCCGTGGCATCATTCTCGGTCAGGATGCTTTCCGTATGGTTCGACCCGTAGCGGCGGATATGGGCAATCGCCTCATCCACCCCATCCACCAGCTTCACGGCAATGATCATGTCCAGAAACTCGCGGCCGAAATCCTCGGGCGCGGCCGGCACGGTCCCCGACACCTTCAGCAATTCGCCCGTCGTGCGCACCTCGACCCCCGCCTTCAGCAGATCCTCGATCAGCACCGCGCCGTGCTTTGTGTAAAACGGCCAGTCGATCAGCAGGCACTCGGCTGATCCGCACACCCCTGTCCGCCGCGTCTTGGCATTCAGCACCACGCGGCGCGCCTGTTCCAGATCGGCATCGCGGTCGGCATAGACATGGCAAATGCCCTCCAGATGCGCGAACACCGGCACCCGCGCCTCGCGCTGCACAAGGCCCACCAACCCCTTGCCCCCGCGCGGCACGATCACATCAATGAACTCCACCGCATGCAGCATATCCGTCACCGCTTGCCGGTCGCGCGTGGGCACCAGTTGAATCGCAGCCTCCGGCAACCCGGCCTGCCGCAGGCCTTCGACCACGCAGGCGTGAATGGCGGTCGAGGAATGAAAGCTTTCGGACCCGCCGCGCAGGATCACCGCGTTCCCCGCCTTCAGACACAGCGCCCCGGCATCTGCGGTCACGTTAGGGCGCGATTCGTAAATCACCCCCACCACGCCCAAGGGTGTGGCCACCCGCTGAATATGCAGGCCCGACGGGCGGTCCCATTCGGCCAGCACGCGGCCCACCGGATCGGCCTGTTCGGCCACCGTGCGAAGGCCGTCGACAATGCCGCGAAGCCGCGCCTCATCCAGCCGCAACCGGTCCATCATGGCAGGCGACAGGCCTTTCTCCTCGCCATAGGCAAGGTCAAGGCTGTTCTCGTCCATAATCTCCGCGCGCCGCCGCCAGACCGCATCCGCCGCTCCGATCAAGGCCGCCACTTTGCGTTCCGACCCGGCATAGGCCAGTTCCGCCGCCGCCGCCCGCGCCGCCGTGCCGATCCGCGTCATCATATCGGAAATCTGGCCGTCCATGGCCTTCCCCTTCTGCAAATATCCCACGGGGGTCCGGGGGTGTGAAACCCCCGGCCCGCCCTTTGGTTCAGATCACCATATCATCACGATGCACCAGCGCTGCGCGGCCCTGATACCCCAGAATACGCTCGATATCTCCCGAGCGGTGCCCAGCAATCGCCTTGGCCTCGGCCGCGGTATAGCGCACAAGGCCCTTGCCCAGCACGACGCCGGCAGGCGACAGGATCGCCACCGGCTCACCGCGGCCAAAGCTGCCGGTCACCTTGGTCACCCCGGCGGGCAGCAGTGACTTTCCGGCATTCAGCGCCGTTACGGCCCCGGCGTCCAGCGTCAACTCGCCCCGCGGCTTCATCGCATTGATCCAGCGCTTGCGCGCGGCCTGCGGGTCACCCTGCGCCACGAACCAGGTCCGGTGCGCGCCCTCGGCCAGTGCCTTCAGCGGCCGCAGGGTCGAGCCTTCCATGATCGCCATGGCACAGCCCCCGGCCACGGCCGTCTTGGCCGCCAGCAATTTGGTCTTCATCCCGCCTTTGGACATGCCGCTGATCGGATCACCCGCCATGGCCTCGATCTCGGGCGTGATGGTTTCGACCAGATCAAAGCGTTGCGCGGTCGGGTCTTCCTTCGGATTGGCCGAATAGAACCCGTCCACATCCGACAGCAGGATCAACTGATCCGCCCCCACCGTCACGGCGATCTGCGCGGCCAAGCGGTCATTGTCGCCAAAACGGATTTCGTCGGTGGCCACCGTGTCGTTCTCATTCACGATCGGCACGCAGCCAAGGCCCAGAAGGGTTTCCATCGTGGCGCGGCTGTTCAGATAGCGGCGGCGATCCTCGGTGTCTTCCAGCGTGACCAGCACCTGCGCCGTGGTGATGCCATGCGGGGCCAAAACCTCTTCATAGGCGCGGGCAAGTCGGATCTGCCCCACGGCCGCTGCCGCTTGTGACTGCTCCAGCGTCAGCACACCATCGCCCAGACCCAGCACCTTGCGCCCCAGTGCGATCGAGCCGGACGAGACCAGCACCACATCAGCGCCCCGCACCTTGGCCTCGGCCACATCCATGGCCAAAGCGGACAGCCAGCCTTGTTTCAGGCCCGAGACACGGTCCACCAACAGGGCCGAGCCGATCTTGACGACCAAACGCTTGGCATTGCGGATATCGGGGGCCATCAGGGGGGTCAGGGCTGCCAAGGTCCGGTATCCTCTTGCGGTGCTTCGCCCTGAATGCGGCCGTAAAGCACGCGAAGAACGTCCTGCAACCCCTTGCCCGCTACGCCGGAAATCACATGCACCGGCCCGCCGCTGGCCTTTTCCAGCGCGCGGCGACGGTCACTGATCTGCTTGGCATCCATCGCATCGCATTTGTTCAGGGCCAGAACGCGCGGCTTGTCACCCAAAACCTCGGAATAGGCTTCAAGTTCCGCCACGATGGTGCGGTAATCCTTGGTGATCGTCGCAGAGGTGCCATCGACCAGATGCAGCAGCACCTTGCAACGTTCGACATGGGCCAGAAACTGGATGCCAAGGCCTCGCCCCTCGCTTGCGCCCTCGATCAGGCCCGGAATATCGGCCATCACGAATTCCTTGCCGTCGATCCCGACCACGCCAAGGTTCGGCACCAAGGTGGTAAAGGGGTAATCAGCGATCTTTGGCCGGGCGTTGGACACGGCGGCCAGAAAGGTCGACTTGCCCGCATTGGGCAGGCCCAGCAACCCGGCATCCGCGATCAGCTTCAGCCGCAGCCAGATGGTCCGCTCTACCCCGTCCTGCCCCGGATTGGCGCGCTGCGGCGCGCGGTTGGTCGAAGATTTGAACCGCAGGTTACCCCAGCCGCCGTTGCCACCCTGCGCCAGCAGAACGCGCTGGCCCGGTTCGGTCAGATCGGCAATGACCGTTTCTTCATCTTCATCCAGAATCTCGGTGCCGACGGGCACTTTCAGCACGATATCGTCGCCGGTCTTGCCCGTGCGCTGGCTTCCCATGCCGGGCTGGCCTGATTTGGCGAAAAAATGCTGCTGATAGCGAAAGTCGATCAAGGTATTCAGCCCGTCAATCGCCTCGGCATAGACCGATCCGCCATTGCCGCCATCGCCGCCATCGGGGCCGCCGAATTCCACATACTTGTCACGCCGGAATGACGAACAGCCCCCACCGCCGCCGCCCGAGCGGATGTAGACTTTGGCAAGATCAAGGAACTTCATGGATCGGGCTTTCGAAAGGGGTTAAACCTGTCCGATACAGGATCAGGTGACATACCTCAAGCGAGGGTGGCTGGTGGCGTACACAGTGGCGGTCTGTGGCCGGTTGCGGTCAGGCCGCCGGGTACAGGGCGCGAAAGGTGGATGGCGCCAGCAGCACATCCACATGCAGCATGTCCTGCCCCAAGGGCCTGCAAAAACGTGGCGCGCGGCCGATTTCGGAAAAGCCGAGTTTGGCCAGCACCCGCGCCGATGCCGTATTGCCAACGAAATAGCCCGACAGTACTGCCCCGTCCCAAAAGCTGAACATCGCCTGCAACAGACCAACCGCCGCTTCGGTCGCATAGCCGCGCCCCTGCGCATGCCGTGCGATCCAAAAGCCAAGCTCGGTTCCGCCGCCAATCAGCCCCGCAAAGCCCCGGTCATCATGAATGGCAAAGGTCTCGCCTTCGGTCGCACTGGCCAGATAGGCGCGGAAATCCTGCGCGGTATAGGGATAGGGCACCGTTGACAGCCAGCTTGCAATCTCCGGGTCATTCAGGCCAGCCAGCACCCCGCCCTCATCAGAGGCCGCGACGGGGCGTAGCCGCAGCCGCGCCGTCTGAAGCCAGATGCCAGCGGATTGCATATCTCCCTACCCCAGCTTGCGGATATAGGTCCAGGTCGGCACCCGCGCGTTGCGGGCCACGCTGAACGTCTCGGCATCGCCCAGATACTGGAACCCGGCATTTGTCAGCACGCGCGCAGACCCGGCATTGTCCTGAAACACCTCGGCAAAGACGGTGCGGTTGGCCTGCGGATTGGCCAAGATCAGCGCCTGCACGGCGGCCGATGCGATCCCCAGATTCCAGAAGGCGGGCGCGACCCAATAGCCGATCTCGGATTGGTCGCGGTTATACTTCTTTTCATCCATCCGCTTCAGGCTGATCACACCCAGCACTTCGGGCAGGCCCGAGGCTGTGCCATCCATGACCCAGATATCTTCGTCGCTCAGCACCTTGGTGGCGCGGGCCACAAACGCCTCGGCCGCGCCCGGTGGCAGCGGATGCGGGATCGAGCGCGTCGCCTCGGCTACCCGGCGGTCGCCTGCGTAAAGCGAAAACAGACCCGCATCCGACTTGCGGACGGGGCGCAGCACGAACCGCCCTGCTCCGATCTGCCCTTCGACCGCAGCAGCGGCGATCATGTCCAAGGTCATGGCTTCCCTCCTTTGAAGCGCATGAAGGGCCAGTGTGACCCGACGCGAAAAATCCTGCCCGTGCCCGCCCGGACGATGATGCTGGGCAGATGGGTATCATGTGCCAGATTGCCAAGGCTTTCTGGCGCAAGCGTGAACCTTTCCCCTTAACGACCGGACGGGCCGAAAAATGAGAAAGGGGACCGGCCTTGCAGCCGATCCCCCGTTTACATCCGAAGTGTAAAGGTTCGGCTTACTCGGCTGCCTCCGCAGCCGGGAGGACCGAAATAAAGGTGCGGCCCTTGAGGCCCTTCTTGAAGGTCACGCGGCCTTCGACCGTGGCGAAGATGGTATGGTCAACGCCCATGCCAACGCCATTGCCTGGGAACCAAGTGGTGCCGCGCTGGCGCACGATGATGTTGCCCGGAATGGCAACCTGACCGCCATAGAGCTTTACGCCAAGACGACGACCAGCCGAGTCACGACCGTTGCGGGATGAGCCGCCTGCTTTCTTGTGTGCCATGGGGGATTACTCCTGTGCAGCAGCGGCCTTGGCGGCGCGCTTCGGTTTCGCAGGGGCTTCCGCAGCGGGTGCAGCGGCAGCGTTATGGGCGGCGCGGCGGGCATGGGCCGTGCCGGTTGCAGCGGCCACACCGGTGCTTTCGGCGCCCGAGGCGAGAACCTCTGTCACGCGCACCAGCGTCAGCTGCTGGCGGTGACCACGGGTACGCTGCGACGAATGCTTCCGGCGGCGTTTGACAAAGGAAATCACCTTGTCGGCCTTGATCTGCGCGATCACTTCGGCTTGCACCGCAGCACCTGCCACCATCGGCACACCAACGGTGACGGTTTCGCCACCCAGCATCATGATGTCGTTGAACTGGATCTTGTCACCAGCATTGGCCGCCAGCTTTTCAACGCGCAGAACGTCACCCGCCTGCACCTTGTATTGCTTGCCGCCGGTCTTGAGGACCGCAAACATGGGTCTTTCCTTTTCATCTCCGCGTCGTTCGGCCCCCGGACCCGGGCGTTTGGGGGACGAACCCCGCCTTTGGACAGCGCGCCCTTGTGGGCGTCATTGCAAATATAAGCCCGGCCAAGATTCGCATCTTCGCCGGGATGCGGGCTTATCGGGGATATCACGGCCCAAGTCAAGCGCCGCCAAGGGCCTGAGCAAGCCGCGATCCAGACTGCGTTCAGATATCTTCGCCCTGCATCTGCCGGGCCGCCGCGCGCCCCAGATCAAAGGAAATCTGGCTGAAGACAACGTCAAACGCGGCAAAAAGCGCTGCATTCATTCGTTTGCCCGCCGGGGTTTCGGAAAAGGCGATATAGGCCTCCAGATCCGCCTCGGGCAGAGGCTGGTAGGCCAATGCCAGGAACGGATAGAGCCAATCTTCGGTTTCCCGGCGAATCTCGGGCTCCTGCCCCCAGACGTCTTGCAGCATCTGCTCTTCGGTCATTTCTTCGGGAAAGGCGCCGCTATCCGCCATGCCGCGATAGAAGGCAAGGTTCGAATTCAGCGCCCCCATCACGTTGGATTCGATCAGGTCGTTGGCGGCTGCAAATCGGGTCAGGCTGGCCACGCGCGGGTCATCCTTGGCGCGCATATCCTCCCACGCCACCTTGGCGGCTTCCTCGACCGTCTTGTCCAGCATCGACCGGCGGGCCTCCACCTCCAGTTTCAGCGCCATCTGCCCTTGGGGCGAGGCAAAGAAGGTCTCGATCGCCGCAAGATCCTCGCCCGCGTCGGCCAGTTCCTTGGCCAAAGCCGCGTCAAAACGGGCGCGCATGGTCTGCGGGTCATAGATCAGGCCGACAATCGCCTCCCAGCGGTCACCGCCGCGCCCGGCAAACATCTCGTCCTCCAGCGTGCGCCCGTAGTCGAGACCTTCGTCGCGCATCACATCCATGATGGCGCCCATCATCATCGTGTCCGACAGGCGCTGGATGCGCGTCATGGCGTCGGCCGTGACGGTCTGGGCGGGGTCGGTCTGTGCCCAGACCCGCCCCGCCTGCCCGGCAACGGCAACCGCAAGGGCCAGCCCAAGGGCGGAAAGTCGTGAACGCAACAGGGTCATCGCAGGGCCTCTTTGCATGACCACGCAGGCGCGTGGCCGGATGGGATGGGTTGACCCAGAGCTAAGGGTTTCCCCGGCCCTTGCCAAGCCGGGCCCGCGCACAGGCGCGTGAAACGGCAGGCCCGCGCCACCCTGCGCCACCCCTTTTCGCAATTTCAGGGGTTGCATCACTGCCATGGTGCAGGTAATGACCCGCCCACGATGACTGCACCAAGCGCGGAGAGGTGCCGGAGTGGTCGATCGGGGCGGTCTCGAAAACCGTTGTGGGTTTGCGCCCACCGTGGGTTCGAATCCCACCCTCTCCGCCAATATACTTAAGTACCTGAAAAGACTAAAGAAAACGGTGGCTTCGGGACCGTCCAGAATCACATTAATGCACCTGTTATTGTACATGAAGCGGTATCCCGCCGACGCGGGCTTGACGGGTCCCGGTTCTTCGTTCGGCAAGCTGAACTCGGGCGGCATCTGCGAAGCTTGAAGCTCAGCGAAGCCTACTTGGCTACCTTTTCTATGAAGAACGCCATTGGTACGCTGTGAAGATGTCCCTCAGAACTCGACATTAGCAGTAGCCGGTTGACAGTATTGTCTTGGATGCTGTGCGCTGGAAACATTCCATGGACGCGTCCATGGGTGAGGGCCTGGATTCCTTTGAACAGCGGGGACGTTGAGGTACGGTGCAGCTTCGCCAGTCGCGCGGCGAGGCCCGCTTCATAATTTGGCTTGGTGCCGCGCTGATCAATCTTCTTAAGGTATCTGAAGGCCTCGCCAATAACACTTGGATATCCTTCCAGCCCTCGCGTACTCGCTACGAAGAAGAAGTCATCGACATTGTTGACAAACGCCATGGAGGTCGCTGCCATCGCATCGGCAAACGCAGGAAGCCGCTTCGGCTGCCCGCCTCCCTGCCGTGCGACAGCTTGCCGAATCTCCTGCCAGCGGTGCGGCGAGTCAGTTATGATCGCTGCACCGGTCGCTTGAGCAATATAGAGCGCCATTTCGAAGTTCGGCGCCATCTTCGCAAGATTCAACTGCCCGCCTTTTTTGTCGAGAAGTCCGTCATGCACCGAAGCAAGTGGATCATTGTCTCGCGCTCGCCGTGTGTCTGCGATGACTTCCTTGATTTCGGTTTCGTTCAACTCGGGGAACGATTTGAGAATCTGCACACGCAGACCCTCGTCCGGCAGTGACGTTGCCCCCAACTTTTATCCAGCGTGAGCGAGACTCCGGGATTGAGTTTTGCCCGTTTGGGCGGGTTGGGCAACGGGGGCTGGCGCGGAGCTTTGCGGATTGCGCAGCGTCAGG
>JAIXUH010000026.1 GCA_027484145.1 Rhodobacter sp. | reverse complement strand
GAATACGTCTCGGGCCCGCGCATCCTGCCTTATGATGAGACCAAGGCCCGCATGAAAGCCGTGCTGAAAGACATCCAGACCGGCAAGTTCGTGCGCGACTTCATGCAGGAAAACGCCGTTGGCCAGCCCTTCTTCAAGGCGACCCGCCGCATCAACGACGAACACCAGATCGAAAAGGTCGGCGAAAAGCTGCGCGCCATGATGCCATGGATTTCCAAGGGCAAAATGGTCGACAAATCGCGCAACTGATCGCGCCCGTCACCGCACCACCCAAAGGGCGCCCCAGCGGCGCCCTTTTTTCATGCCAGCCTCCCCGCGCATCTGTCCGGGGTCTGTCATGCAGAAATGGATCATCATTGCCCTGATCGCCGCCGCCATCGGCTGGGGTCTGCTCACCAACATCGGCGCGGCACAGGCCTTGGCCGAGGTTGCAAACCACCCGCCCCGCGCCCTGATCCGCACCGCCGACGGCCACCGCATCCCCATCGCCACCCCCGGCACACACGCGGCAAAGGGCGAGGCGCAAGGCATGGGCGGCGAAGGCATCCTCTTCGGCTACCGCTTCACCTACCGCCTCCCCGACGGCAGCCTCACAACCTGCACCATCCGCTTCCGCCATCTGGCGTGTGAGGGGGGATGGGGGGTTGAGCGGTGAAGGTCGCGAGACTGCACGCCATGATGCCGTGGATCTCCAAGGGCAAGATTGTCGACAAGGACCGCAACTGATCGGGTCGGTTACAGTTTGTGAATGTGGGGGTGCGGTCCCAAAGGGCCGTCCCCCTTGCGCCTCAGGGAATGACAAACTAGGCTTATGGAGTTATGGTTGGGGTCGCAACTTGAGCAACTATCTTGAGATTGCCGAAACTGTACTGAAGCAAACACGACGGCCATTGACGCCTCGTGGTTTGATGGAAATTGCTTATCGAAATGGCATCGTCGCCCCACACTTGCACGGCCGCACACAGAACAAGACGATGGGGGCAAGACTAAGCGAAGACATAGTTCGCCGCGGGGAACGTTCCTTGTTCTTTCGTACTGGGCCGGGCAGGTTTTTTCTTAGGGAGTTTATTACCGATGTCAGCATCCCTGAACAGTTTAGGCAACCAGTACCTACTAAACGACGCTTTCGAGAACTTGTGCGGGCAAATGCTCTCTCGGTTAAGAAGTCAGCTCTTGATTCGAGTTACCAAAACAGACTTGAGTTCTCTTGTCGGGAGATCATGGATATTCTAAACGACGAAAACACAGTTTATTCAGACCCTCGCACACCGAATAAAGAACTCGCATATGTCCACTCATTTGTTTGCGTTCGGCGTGAGAGCGCATATCTTTCCTATCGAGTCGGTCGCTATCGTGAAAACCGAGATGCGTTTCTTCAAAAGAAGAGTATTGGGTTTACGAGTTACGTGCATGAATTTGACAACAATCTTTTTTCACAGAGCGATTTGGGGATTGTTGAAGCAGGTGTGAATGCAGTTGTAACCGACTTAGACCTTCCATACAGTAACGGCAAAGAGCAAGTTTGGAAATCTTTTATTTCCCACTTTCTTTGCTTTGAAACACCTTACCGTACGGACCTACTCGCTGTGATAAACTTTACATGCCCGAGCTGGTTTGAACCAACAAAGCGCCGACTCGCACTAAATGATGTGAGGTGGATTGTCGATGCCGGTGCCGTTAACGATGTTGATGACTTCGATCCCTGGTCTCGTGCCGTTTTAGCAAGTGGCAATTACGGTATGTATGAGCAATAAAAAAAGCGTCCTTTCTTTCTTTCCAGCATTGAGTTTCTTTACTTGCGGAGTCAAATCGATTCCGGCAACCCTCTTCGTATAAAATCAGCATTGCAGACCATTTGTGAACACTACCGGAAAGGCGCGTTGATCAGGCCAGACGAGTTACACAAAATACGGCTAAGTGTAATTGGTACCGCATACCAAACGAATGACGAGAAGGTCAGAAGATGGGTGGTCAACACTCTCGCTAGGATCGGCTCACATGCCGAATCCTTGCCTGTAATCAACTTCATTTACGACGCGTACTCCCATGAACCCGAGATGGTCGCAGCCTGCGTTGCTGCTGCACACAAAATCTGCGCAGGTTCGTCACTCGAGAAAACACTATCAAAATGGCAAGCTTCGGACGCATTGGCAACCTTGGCTGCGCTCCAGCACAAAACACCGGCGACTTTGCCACTTAAAGGTCTACCTCTAAATGTGGAAACAGCCGATGCAGAGTTACTCAAACTCGGATTGATCGTTGTTGGCCTAGGGAACTCACCAGGGAACATTCTTAATCCCCGACACACTGATGCGGAGATGGTAAAATCATTGGGAAGTCACCACGACCCCATAGTTTCCCAGTATTCTATTTGGGCGATCGCTGAGAACACACAACTCAGCGTAGCTGATCTAGGAATCGACATACGCGATGTTAACGCACACCCAGAAAATGTGCGATCTTGGATTTACCGCCTAATTGCGCAGCGTGAAAGATCTGCCAAGGAGTGCTGGGAAGTCATCTTGGAGGGCACTACTGATCCCTCTGCTGAAGCGCGTCGTGGCTTAGCCCGCGGTCTCCAAGGCACTTTCATCGACATCATGGAGCCATGGATAACGGATTGGCTCGTTCGAGAAGGCGATAGTGAAACACGCCTTGCACTGTTAACGCACTTGGCGAAGCAATCAAATCGCAGTCAGGCATATGCAAACTTTGCGTTGCAGATTTACGAATCAGAACCAGAAGGATCTGTTGCAAGAGAGACACTTGAAACTGCTTCGATAAACACTGATCTTTATGTTCAGCTAAAGCGCCTTTCCGCTGGCGGTGGGGCAGACCTTTTTTCCTTGATGGAGGATCGAATGGCAAAGGGACCGATTATTATCCAGAACCTGCAAGCAGGCGCCGTGGCACTTGGGGGAGGACAAGCAACTAACTATGGAGCGATACATAATCAAGCGCTCTCTGCCGATCAGAAAGCCAAACTACAAAGTGATCTGTTCAGCATTCAGGAGTTAGTCCCTTCCCTACAAATTGACGCGCGCCAGAAGGAAGTTCTCTTAGATGCGGTAACTGCAGCAAAGGACGATCCCAACCCAAAATCCATCAAACGCGTGATAGAGGTAATGAGTGATGTAGGAAAAGTAGCGGAAGTAGGTAGCGCGCTTGCACCTTATCTCGCTACCTTGGCAACACTGCTTATGTAGCCCCCCTATCTTTCCCCGCCCCAAAGGCGCATGGTCCCCACAGGCCCCTCGATCCCGACGGGCAGATCGTCAGGGTGTGTGCGGACAGCCGCCGTCCGGCTGATGTTGCGCCGCCCACCTCGACCCCCTCTCCCGAAAGGACTGCCATCCATGGGTATCTCTACCCCCAAGCCGCGTTTTGATCTGGCTGCGTTTCTGGCCGAGCCTGCACCGATGCGGGCGCGGCGCAAGCCATCGTGGCAGCGGGCGCTGCCCAGTGCCGAGGTGGAGGAGGCGCAAGACGCCCCCAGCGATGATCCGCAGACGCCCTGACCTGCGCCATGCTGGTCCCCGCTGGCGACACATCGGCTGTGCCAGCGGGCTTCCGGTGCGGGTTTCAGATGCGGCCAAAGGTTAAGAAACCCTAAAGTCGCGCCCGTAAGGGATTGAAATCTAAGGGGTGCGGGATTGTCCCTGCATGGGACAGGCCGGTCAGACCGCCGCCTGCACCGCGCCCACGATCTCATCGACGACCGATTTCAGCATGCCCTCGTCCTCACATTCGGCCATGACCCGGATCAGGGGTTCGGTGCCGGATTTGCGGATCAGGATGCGGCCCTTCCCCTTGATCCGCTGGGCATTGGCCTCGATCACGGCCTTGACGCTGTCCTTGTCCAAGGGCTTGGCCCCTTCGGCAAAGCGGACGTTTTTCAGCATCTGCGGCACGGTTTCAAACTGCCGGACCAGCGAGGATGCCTTCTTGCCGGTGCGGGCGCTTTCGGCCAGAAACTGCAGCCCCGCGATCAACCCGTCGCCGGTGGTGGCATAATCGGTCATCACGATGTGGCCCGACTGTTCGCCGCCAAGGTTCCACCCCCCGCGCCGCATCGCCTCGACCACATAGCGGTCGCCCACCGCCGTCCGCTCCAGCCGCAGGCCCTGCGCGGCAAGGTAGCGTTCCAGCCCTAGGTTCGACATCACCGTCGCCACCAGCGTGCCGCCCTTCAGCTTGCCATCCTCGGCCCAGCGAGAGGCCAGCATCGCCATGATCTGATCGCCGTCCGCCACGCGGCCGGTTTCGTCAAGGATCATCACCCGGTCCGCATCGCCATCAAGGCAGATGCCCACGTCCGCCCCATGCGCGACCACCGCCTCGGCGGCGGTCTGGGTATGGGTTGATCCGCAGCGGTCGTTGATGTTGGTCCCGTTGGGCGCCACCCCCACCGGCACCACGGTCGCGCCCAGTTCCCACAACACCTCGGGCGCCGCCTTGTAGGCCGCGCCATTGGCGCAATCGATCACCACCTTCAGACCATCCAGCCGCAACCCCGACGGAAAGGTCGTCTTCACGAACTCCTGATAGCGTCCGCGGCCATCTTCGATCCGCTTTGCCCGCCCGATGTTCTGGGCCTGCGCCAACTGAATCTCGCCCGCCACCATCGACTCGATCTCGGCCTCGGCCTCATCGCTTAGCTTGAACCCGTCGGGGCCAAAGAACTTGATCCCGTTGTCCTGATGCGGGTTGTGGCTGGCGCTGATCATCACCCCCACGTCGGCGCGCATGCTGCGGGTCAGAAACCCGACGGCCGGTGTGGGCACAGGGCCCAGCAACAGCACGTTCATGCCGGTGCTGGTGAGGCCCGCCGTCAGCGCGTTTTCCAGCATATAGCCAGACAGGCGGGTATCTTTGCCGATAACCACCCGATGGCCGGAACTGCCGTCGCGGCGAAAAAACCGCCCCGCTGCCGCCCCAAGGCGCAGGGCCATTTCGGCCGTCATCGGAAAGGAATTGGCGCGTCCACGCACGCCATCGGTGCCAAACAGCTTGCGAGTCATGGGTTTTTCCCTTGTGTTGCCGCCTGCCAAAGCGAAAGTGCCTGTCGCGTTTCTGCCACGTCGTGCACGCGGATGATCTGTGCCCCTTGCGCGACCCCGGCCAAGGCCACGGCCAGTGATCCGGGCATGCGGCGCGCGGCCTCTTCCTCGCCCGTCAGCGTCCCGATGAACCGCTTGCGGCTGGCCCCAAGCAATAGCGGCAGACCAAGGCTGTGGAACAGCGACAGCCGGGCAAGGAGGGCAAGGTTATGCTGCAATGTCTTGCCAAAGCCGATGCCGGGGTCAACCGCGATCCGGTCGCGGGCAATTCCGGCCGCTTCGGCCCGCGCCACGCGCGCGGCCAAGGCATCATAGACATCCAGCAAGACATCATCATAGTGCGGGTCAATCTGCATGGTCGCGGGCGTGGCGATGGAATGCATCAAGACCACGGGCGTGCCTGCCGCCGCCACCGTTGCCGCCATGTCGGGGTCAAAGCCAAGGGCGGTCACATCATTCACGATGCTGGCCCCGGCCGCGATAGCGGCCCGCGCCACGGCGGCCTTGCGGGTGTCGATGGACACTTGCCGCACGATTCCGGCGGCGCGCATCGCCGCAATCACCGGGGCAGTCCGGGCGGTTTCTTCGTCAACCGACACCTCGACCGCGCCGGGGCGGGTGCTTTCGCCGCCGATGTCCAGAATATCAGCCTGCGCCGCCATCCGCCGTGCTGCCATCAGCGCGGCCTCGGGCTTCAGGAACAGACCCCCATCCGAAAAACTGTCGGGCGTCACGTTCAGGATGCCCATGATCCGGGTCTGGTCCATCGACAGGCCGGCAAAAGTGGGGCGGGGCGCAATCAGAGGCGCAAGATCGGCTGCTGCCACCTCGTCAACCGGCACCACCTGAGGTGCGCGCTGCCGTTCCAGCACTTCGACATGCGTGAAGTGGCACCAGCCACCGGCAAGCGGCACGGCCTTTGGCGGCACGGCAACGTCGGTCAACAGGATGGGGCGGATGTAGCGCATGGTTACCGATTACCGACCAAAGCTTGGCCGTGGCAAGCGGGCACGCTAAAACCGTTCCACGGGCACGCGGCTTCCTGCCGGTAATGCAACATCTTCGTGAACGACAATGCCACTGGCCGCCATGGTTTCGGCCAACCAAAGGGCAAGGGCCACCGGATCGGCGGTCTTTGGGCCATCAACGGCATCCAGCACCATCTTGGAGGGCGCCCAGACAACCGACTGCCCGCGCTTGATCGCCCAGTCAATTTCGGTGCGCGTGGCCACCACAACGCAGCGCGGATCGCGTGCGGCAAGGGTCCAGGCGTTTTGCTCCATCGCCAGCAGATCGACGCGGCGCTGCGTGGGCCGGTGCCCCGTGACAGGGCGTGCAAGATCCGGCAGGCCGACGGTCAGGATCACCGGCACCTTGCGCGCCATCAGCGCATCCAGACGCGCGGTCAGATCCGGGGCCGAAATCATGTCGTTGGTCAGATGCACGACCAGCGGATGCACCGTCGCCTCGACCCCGTCATGCCCGACGACCTTCAGCCCCACCTCGGCGCGCGAGCGGACGATTTCGACACCCAGTTTGTAGGGGCCGATATCAAGCTTTTCGATTCGCACAAAAGCGCGCATGGCCTGCGGCTCGGCCAGAATACGCTCGGCCACACGCTCGGACAGGGTTTCCAGCAGGTTCAACCGTTCGGCGGCCAGTTCGGCGGCAATCGCCTCAGTGATCCGGTCATAGGACAGGATTCGGTCCACATCATCGTTCAGGGGGCCGGTCACGGGGCGCACCTCGACCACCACGTTGAACATTACGCGCTGTTTCTGACCGCGCTCTTTCTGAAAGGCGCCAATCTCGACCTCGACCACGTGATCGCGCAGGGAAATGCGGTCACGCGGGTCCGTGCTGGCCGAGGCAAGGCTGCGCTCTTCGGGATGCGCAAAGGCAAGGCGGATGTCGGTTGTCATCTGGCCCCCCAACGGACCCGGAAAAAGTTGGGGGCAGGCTACGCGCCCGCCCCTTTATCCGATTGCCCGAAGGCGACCCTCGACGCAAGGCCCGCGACGCGGTTGCTTAGGGCTGGCGATAGAACAGATGCGCGCCGATGGCGGCCGTGCGCGGAAAGCGGTGTGCCCAACCCGGGCGCACAGCGCGGGTATGGAAATGCGTGGCCCCTTGGGTCAGTGCGCGCGGTGCACCGTCCAGCATGATGCGTGCGATGCGACCTGCCCGATCAGCCGCGCCCTTTTCGCGCATGACGTCCTTGTTGCCATCGCAGACAAAGCTGAACTGACAACCGCGACGGCCGCCCTGATGGACGACGGCACAAACTGTCTTGGGATAATCGGGGCTGTCAACGCGGTTCAGGATGACCTCGGCCACCGCAAACTGACCTTTCAGCGTTTCGCCACGGGCTTCGAAGTAAAGCGCCGTTTTCAGGCATTGCCATTCGGCATCGCCCTGCGGGGCCGCTTGCGCCTGCAAGAAGCTGTCGTCATAGCGGATGACCACAGGTTCCGCCGCGCCCTTTTTCGACGGGGCCGTCAGACGCGGCCCAACGGCAAGAGCCGCCAGTTTGACTTTCGGGATCGCCCCGACGGTCGCATGTTCCGCCCCCATCAGGGACGCCATCTGTTCTGCCATGCCCAATTCCGGGCTGTTGGACTGGCTCACCGTCACATCGGCGAAGGCCGCTCCACCTTGGGCGAAGACCGCAAAGGCGGCCATGGCCCAGACTTGTCGCAAGCGCATTGACTGTTGTTCCGTTCTGTTGCCTGGCCGCGCAAACCCCTCACAAGGCCGTGATCTGCGCAACAGCCGTCGGGAATAGGCCAATCAAATCCATGCGTCTATTGGCGTTGCAAAAAAGCCACGCGTTTTTCGTCAACATCGGCGGAATTTCGCGCAAACTCTTAACATTCCACAGCAGCTTCGCTGTGTAACCACTTCATATTGTGGGTCTATTCGACTTATCCACCAAGTCACGAAGGGCCAGATGTGCCGCCGCAAGCCGTGCCAATGGCACCCGATAGGGCGAACACGAGACATAGTCGAAGCCAGCGGTGCGGCAAAAGGCAATCGATTCGGGGTTGCCGCCATGCTCACCGCAGATCGAAACCGTCAGGTCCGGGCGCGTGCGACGGCCCCGTTCGGCCCCGATCAAGAGCAACTCGCCCACCCCGTCGACATCCAGAATATGGAACGGATCTTCAGGGAAAACGCCTTGTTGCACATAGGTATTCATGAAACGCCCGGCGTCATCGCGGCTAAGGCCATAGGTCATCTGCGTGAGGTCATTGGTGCCGAAGGACAAGAAGGCGGCATGCTGCGCGATCTCACCCGCCCGCAGCGCGGCGCGTGGGGTTTCGACCATGACCCCCAGCTTATAGGCAAACTCGCACCCGGCCTTGATCCGGACACTGGCCGCGACAGCATCGATGCGGGTCTTGACCAACTCGACCTCGCGCCGCGCGCTGACCAGCGGAATCATCACCTCGGGGACCACAGCAGCGCCACGGCGGGCCACTTCGACCGTCGCCTCAAAGATGGCCTGCGCCTGCATGTCGTAAATCTCGGGCAGCACCACACCAAGACGAACGCCGCGCATGCCCAGCATCGGGTTGAATTCGGTCAGGGCCTCGGCACGGCGGGTCACGTCGGACAAGGGTTTGTCCAAAGCCTCGGCCAGTTCGCGCAGACCTTCGCGGCTGTGCGGCAGGAATTCGTGCAGCGGCGGGTCAAACAGCCGGATGCAGACCGGAAGGCCCGCCATGATTTCAAAAAGCTGGACGAAATCGGCGCGCTGCATGGGCAACAGGCGGGCAAGGGCAGCGGCACGATCCTTTGATGTGTCGGCAAAGATCATCTCGCGCATGACCACAAGGCGGTCTTCGTCAAAGAACATATGCTCGGTCCGGCACAGACCGATGCCTTCGGCCTTGAACGCCCGCGCCGTGGCCGCGTCAGCCGGGGTGTCGGCATTGGCGCGCACGCCGATATCGCGGAATTCATCGGCCCAGCCCAGCAGGGTCTGGAAATGTTCGTCCAGCGCGGGGGCGAGCATATCGGCCGCCCCGGCCAAAACCTCGCCCGTGGTGCCGTCAACGGTGATCAGATCGCCCTCAACAAAGGTGCGGCCCCCGGCGTGAAAGCGCTTTTCCTTCAGGTCTAGCCGCATCTCGGCCCCCACCACGCAGGGCAGACCAAGGCCGCGTGCGATCACGGCGGCGTGGCTTGTCATACCGCCGCGTTCGGTCAGCACGCCCGCCGCCGAATGCATGCCGCGAATATCCTCGGGCGCGGTTTCACGGCGCACCATGATGCAGGCCTCGCCCCGCGAGGCACTGGCCTGCGCCGCTGCCGAGGAAAACACGATCCGCCCCACTGCCGCGCCGGGGCTGGCGGCAATGCCGCGCGCCACCACCTCGCGCGGGGCGCGTGGATCAACCTGCGGGTGCAAGAGTTCGGACAAAGCGCGCGGCTCGACCCGCAGCACGGCCTCGCCCTTGGGGATGACGCCATCCCCCGCAAGCGCCACCGCGATGCGCAAGCCCGCGCGGGACGACCGCTGAACGCGCACGGCATCCAGCACCGCCAGATGCCCGTCTTCGATGGTGAATTCGATCTGCATCTCTTCGCGCAACCGTTGCCGGCAGGCCGCGCCATGGCGCACCAGCGTGTTGAAGATCTCGGGCGCGATGTCTTCCAGCGACGGGCCGCGCGGATCGCGGGTCAGATACATGGCCTTGGCCGCCTTGAGCGCGTCACGCCCCTGCCCCTGCCCCAGATAGCGCCCGGTGATCTGTTGCACGCCGGTCAGCGGGTCGACAAACTGGATGACACCCGAGCCGGAGATGCCCTGCCCCATGCCCTGCGCCATGGCCTGCACGACCAGACCAAGCGGCGCTTCGACCGGGGCACCCTTGGCCTGCCGCAAGAGGCGGGCGGTGGTGCCTTCCCATGCGCGGGCCATCGAACGCAGCACCTCGGACAGTTGACGCGCGGGGTCTTGCGGAAACTCTTCTTCCATCTCAAGCGCATAGACGCGCAGCGCATCCTTGATGGAGTCGGGCGAGGCCTGTGCTGAGGAAAACATGTCCGGGTCCAGCCGGGCCACATGGGTGGCATAGCTTTGGACAAAGCGCAGATAGATCGCGTCGGCGGCCTGCTGGCCATGGCGGGCGACCAGGTCCTTGTGACGGGCGGCGTTCAGGCCGACGTTGAGGATGGTGGCGGGGCCACCCCAATCGGGGTTTTCCGGCGAGGGGCGGACCGAGATCAGGCAGCCTTCGCCGAAATGCGACAGGATCGCCTTGCTGTCAAAAGAGTGGCCCGCCGCAATGGCCCGGACAGTCGCCGTTGGCAGCGCCACCGATTGCGGCACCGGCAGGTCAAGCCGCACCAGACGCTGCAGGCATTTGGCCCGCCAGCCATGCGCGGCGCGGTCAATGCGCGCCGTTGGCGTGATTTCGGCAAAGTCTGCGGTCATGTCGATTTTCTGCACTGCGGCATCTCCCTTGACTGCCGACCATACGCCGATTCGCCCCTGTGGCAAGCGGGGGCAATGCCTTTGCGGCCCGTGCTGTGGGGGAACGGGGGAAAGAGGGGGCTGTCTGCCCCCGTCCCCGGCCTGCGGCCGCGGACTCCCCCGAGGATACTTGGTGAAGGGGAAGCCTGTCAGCCGTCGAGTTTGGTGAGATCGGCGACCGACAGGCAGATGGCGCGGATGCGGTGCAGAAGGTTCAGGCGGTTGCGGCGAAGTATCTGGCTTTCGGTGTTGATCTGCACGGCGGTGAAGAAGGCGTCGATGGGCGCGCGCAAGGCGGCCATGGATTGCATGGCGGCGGTGAAGTTTTCGGCGGCCATGGCGGGTTTGATGGCGGCATCAGCCTGATCGAGGGCCGCGAAGAGGGCGCGTTCTTCATCGGTTTCGGCGTATTTCGGGTCGGCGCCGAAGGAGTATTCGACGCCATCCTTGGCTTCGGCCTGGCTGAGGATGTTATTGGCGCGTTTGAAGGCGGCAACGAGATTGGTGCCGTCTTCGGTTTGCAGGGTGGCCTGCAGGGCGGTGGCGCGGTTGACGAGGAGCGTGAGGTCGCAATTGCCGGGCATGGCGAGGCAGGCGTCGATCACGTCATGGCGGATACCTTGATCCTTGAGATAGACCTTGAGGCGGTCATGCAGGAAATCGCGCAGATCATCGCTGATCGACGGATCATGATCGCGAACCGCGGAAAGCCAGTTCGGTGCGACGTCCTCGGCGGCTTTGATCAGACGGCGCGTGACATCGCCAAACATGCCATGCGCGGATGCCGCGTTCAGAATCTGGCCAAACAGGCCTTGCTCTGTCGGCATGGCACCTTGTTGGTGGCGCAGGATCTGAACATCGACGAGTTTGTCGATGGAGAAGCGCACGTTGTTGGACAACACCAACCGAATAACCCCAAGCGCCGCCCGTCGCAGCGCGAAGGGGTCTTTGCTGCCGGTGGGCTTTTCGTCGATGGCCCAGAAGCCGGTGAGTGTGTCGATCTTGTCGGCCAAGGCGACGGCCACGCTGACGGGTTCGGTGGGCACGTCATCCGACGGACCCAATGGCGAGTAATGGTCGCGCGCGGCGAGGGCCACGGGTTCTGGCAGGCCGGCGGCACGGGCGTAGTACATGCCCATCAGGCCCTGCAATTCCGGGAATTCCCCCACCATGGCCGAGCGCAGGTCGGCCTTGGCCAGACGCGCGGCCTGTTCGGCCATGTCGGGGTCGGCCCCAACCAAGGGGGCAATCTCGCGTGCAAGCGCGGCGATGCGGGCGATGCGGTCGGCCTGTGAGCCCAGTTTGTTGTGGAAGGTCACGGCCTTGAGGCCATCTAGCCAGTCACCCATGCCCGCACGGGCCACGCGCAGATCGTTTTCCCAGAAGAACTTGGCGTCCGACAGGCGGGCGGTCAACACCTTTTGGTTGCCCTTCAGGATCGTTTCGCCATGGTCGGCGGTTTCGGTATTGGCCACGGTCACGAAGCCTTCGATCCGGCCAGTGCGCGGGTTTTTCACCGAGAAGAACTTCTGGTGTTCCTTCATGCTGGTTTGCAGCACTTCGGGCGGCAGGCCGAGGAAGGCATCATTGATGCGGCCCATCAGGGGCACCGGCCATTCAACGAGGCCTGCGACTTCGGCCAGCAGGCCCTTGTCCTCGACCACCTCCATCCCGGCGGCGAAGGCAAGGTTCTGGGCGGTTTGCCAGATGGTCGCCTCACGCTCGGCACTGTCGAGGATTACGTGGGCGCGCTTGAGCTTTACCGTGTAATCCTCGAAGGACGTTACAGAAAACGCGGCGGGCGACAGGAAGCGGTGGCCGCGCGTGGTGTTGCCGGCGGTGATGCCATCGACGGTCAGGGGCACGATGCGGCTGCCTGCCTCATCGTTCAACAGGCACAGGATGCTGTGCAGGGGGCGCACCCACCGCAGCGTGCCGTTGCCCCAGCGCATGGATTTCGGCCATGGGAAGGTGCGGATGGTGGTTTCCAGCACCTCAGCGATGATGGCATCGGCGGCGCGGCCGGGCTTTTCGACCACAGCAAAGTAAACCTGCGCTTTTTTGTCGTCGCGAATTTCAAGCTGATCGCGCGTCAGTCCGGTGGAGCGCAAAAAGCCATCGAGAGCGGCGGCAGGCGCATCCACGCGGGGGCCTTTGCGTTCTTCGCGCACGGGGCGCGACTCGTTGGTCAGCCCTTCGAGCGTCAGGGTCAGGCGGCGCGGCGTGGAAAAGGCCCCGGCCGAGGCATAGGTCAGGCCCGCCTGCACCAGCCCTTCGGTGACCATGCGCTTCAGGTCTTCGCGGGCCTTCGCTTGCATGCGGGCGGGAATTTCCTCGGAGAAGAGTTCGATCAGAAGATCGGGCATGGCGTTACTCCTTCGCCTCGGCATTCAGTTGGTGCCAGGCATAGGCCCGGCCATCGGGGAACACGGCCACGACGCGGTCGACCTTGTCGGCGATGCCGGATTGCGACAGGAAGGCCAGAGCCTCTCCCTTTTCAAGGGCTTCGCCGATGGCATTGGCATCAAAGCAATCAAACCAGCCGGGGGCGATCAGGGGGGTGGCCCCTTCGTAGCTGACGTAGGTTTCCGTCAGCATGGCTTGGGTCAAGGGCGTGGTGAAACAGGCGCGGAACCGCAGCGGGCTGCTGTCGGCGTCGATGCCTTGGACGTTTTCCACGATGATCGGTTCGGGCTTGCCGCTTTCGATGGTGGTCAAAGTGATTTCGCGGCCCGGCTGAAAGCTGGCGGGGGTGTAAAAGGCGTAGACCTGTAGATACCAGATGGCGACGCCGGTGATTGCTGCACTGATCACGATGAACCCCGCTGCGATTTTGCCGTTCATGCCGCGTCCGGGGCATCGGCCCCGGCCTCGGTCTGGCGGAAGGCATCGGCGCATTTCTTGGCCAAGGCCCGCACGCGTCCGATATAGGCCTGCCGTTCGGTCACCGAGATGACGCCGCGCGCATCCAGCAGGTTGAACAGATGGCTGGCCTTAATCGTCTGGTCATAGGCCGGATGCGCCATGATGATGCGCTTGCCGGATTTCGGATCGTCCGGCGGGAAGGCCAGAAGCCGCTCACACTCGGCTTCGGCATCCTCGAAATGGCGCAAAAGCTGTGCGGTATCGGCGCCGTCAAAGTTGTGACGACTGTATTCTTCCTCGGTCTGGCGGAAGATATCGCCGTAGGTCAGCGCGATCGGGCTTTGCGGATCATTGAAGGGCATGGTCATGACGTGGTCAACACCCAGCACATACATGGCCAGCCGTTCCAGACCATAGGTCAACTCACCCGACACGGGGCGGCAATCGTGCCCGCCAACCTGCTGGAAATAGGTGAACTGCGACACTTCCATGCCGTCGCACCACACCTCCCAGCCAAGGCCCCATGCGCCGAGGGTGGGGGATTCCCAGTCATCCTCGACAAAGCGGATGTCGTGCAGCGTGGAATCAAGGCCGATGGCCGCAAGGCTGCCAAGGTAAAGATCCTGCAGATCGGGCGGCGAGGGTTTGATGATGACCTGATACTGGTAGTAGTGCTGCAGGCGGTTGGGGTTTTCGCCATAGCGCCCGTCGGTCGGGCGGCGCGAGGGCTGCACATAGGCGGCGGCCCATGGCTTGGTGCCAAGGCTGCGCAGCGTGGTCGCCGGGTGAAAGGTGCCCGCCCCCACTTCCATGTCATAGGGTTGCAGGATAGCGCAGCCTTTGCTCGCCCAATAGGCCTGCAGCCGCAGGATGATTTCCTGAAACGAACGCGGCAGTGATGGTGCGTTGGTCTGGGCAGCAGACATGGCAGGGAACCCCTTGAAATGCTCGCTCTCCATAGGCAAGAGGCGGGCAAGGGTCAATGCGGCCTGCGCGGGCGGGGCGAAAAGCACTCGCATCCGGCGGCAGGGCTGATTAGGGTGCAACGACCGGATTTATGACAGGGTTTTGACGGAAATGATGCGTGTGAAGATTGGTGCCTTGGTTCTGACCGTGTTGATGTGGGCTGGCCTTGCGGCGGCGCAAGAACAGGCTTGGGTTCAGGTCGAGGCCCACCCGACACTGACTGAGGCGGAAACCCGCGCGCGAGCCTATGCGTCGGCCTTTCCCGATGTGCAGGGCTTTCGTCTGGGGTCGCGCTGGTATGGCATCGCTCTTGGCCCCTATCCGCGTGAAGTGGCCGCCCAGCGGCTGGCAGACCTGCGGGCCGAAAACCTGATTCCAAACGACAGCTATCTGACCGATGGCGCCAATTTCCGGGAAACCTTTTGGCCTGTTGCGGGTGAGGCCCCGGTAGAACCTGCCCCTGCCGCCGAGCCTGTGCCCGAGACGGCGGCCGAACAACCCGCCGAAACGGCGGACGTTGCCCCCGTGGCCGCGCCCGAGCCTGAGGTTGTCGACGAAACCCCCGCAGAGGCCCGCCGCAGCGAGGCTTTGCTGACCCGCGAAGAGCGTGAGGAATTGCAGCGCGCCCTGCAATGGGGCGGCTTTTACACTTCGGGCATCGATGGTGCATTCGGCCCCGGCACCCGCAATTCGATGGCCGCGTGGCAAAGCGCCATGACCTTCGAGCCGACGGGCATTTTGACCACGCGTCAGCGCGCCATGCTGGTGGCGAACTGGCAGGCTGATCTGGCGGAATATGGCTTTGACACCATCACAGAGGCCGAGGCGGGCATCGAGATTACCCTGCCGCTGAACCTTGTGCAGTTTGACCATTACGAGCCGCCGTTTGTGCATTTCGCGCCCAAGGTGGCCGATGGGATCAAGGTGATCCTGATTTCGCAACCGGGCGACAAGGCCGGGCTTTATGGGCTGTATGATATCTTGCAGACGCTGACGATTGTGCCGATGCAGGGCGAACGGGCCCGCAGCGAGCGGTCGTTCGAGATCAACGCCACCTCGGCCACGGTGAACAGCTACAGCTATGCCGAATTGTCGCAAGGGCTGGTCAAGGGATACATCCTTGTCTGGCCCGCCGCCGAGGCGGATCGCGCGGGCCGCATCCTTGACCAGATGAAGACGAGCTTCCGCCCCGTGGGCAACCGCGCACTTGACCCCGGCATGGTGCCAATGACCGATGTCGCGCGGCGTGGCCTGATGTCAGGGCTGGAACTGCGGCGGCCGAAATTCTCGCGCTCGGGCTTCTTTGTCGATGCCAAAGGGCATGTGCTGACCACCGCCGCCGCTGTCGATCAATGCGGGCGGGTAACGCTGGATGGTGTGACCGAGGCGACCGTGGCCTTGGCCGATGCCGCATCGGGGCTTGCCGTTCTGGCGCCAAAGACGCCACAGGCGCCTTCGGTGGTGGCCGCTTTCCAGATGGCCGCCGACAGGATTGGCGCCGAAGTGGCGGTGGCGGGATATTCCTATGAGGACACCCTGCCCGCGCCGGTTCTGACCTATGGCACGCTTGAGGATGTAAAGGGCCTGAACGGCGAGGCCGGGATCAAACGGCTGGGGATTGCGACCCTGCCGGGGGATGCGGGCGGGCCTGTGCTGGATGGCACCGGCGCCGTGCTGGGCTTGCTGTTGCCACGGGCAGAAGGTGGCAGCCGTGTCCTTCCCGAAGGGGTGGAGTTTGCCGCCGCATCTGCGACGATTGCCGGGGTTCTGGCACAGGCGGGGGTCACGCTGACCGAAGCCCCGGCGCAAGGCGCGCTTGCCCCCGAGGATCTGACACGCCGCGCCATGGGGATGACGGTGCTGGTGTCGTGCTGGGAATGACCGGCGAGCTGCGCCGCTGATCTAGCGAATCCAGAACCGCGGCAGGAACAGCACCAGAAACGCCAGCAGGCCAAGCCGGCCCAGCAACATGGTGCCCGTCATGATCCATTTCGCAGCATCGGGAAAATCGCGGAAGGTGCCGGTGCTGCCCATCATCGGGCCATAGCCATATCCGATATTGCCGATCGACGTCCAAACCCCGAACAGGGCTGATACCGTGTCAACTCCCGCCAATGTCATGGCAACTGACAGCACCCCGATGGACAGGATATAGCCGGTCACGAACAGCATGATGGCGTTGATCGTCTCAGCCTCGACCGGGCGGCCGTCATAGCGCATGGGGATGACCCGGTCGGGGTGGCTGATGTTGGCGATCTGGCCCGCGATGGCCCGCGCCGCAAGCTGCACGCGGAACACCGTCAGCGCCCCGGACGAAGAGCCTGAACAGCCGCCGATCAGGCCAAGGATAAAGGCAACGGCGATGCCGAAGCTGCCCCATGTCACGAAGGACCCCGAGAAAAAGCCCGTGCCCGTCAGCACTGATGTCAGGTTGAACAGGGTTTCGCGAAACGCGGGTTCCATTCCCATGTCGGATGTGGCCACACGCCATGCGGCCACCATCAGCGTGGCAATCGTGATATAGGCGAACAGCGCGCGCACCTGTGGGTCGTGCAGGATGGGCAGCGCGCGGCCCGATACCAGTTGCACATACCGGATATAGGGCAAGCTGCCCAAGAGCATGAACAGCGCGCCCGCATATTCGCCCGCGCCCTGATACTTGGTGAACGACTGGTCGCTGGGCGAAAAGCCCCCCGTTGCGATGGTCGCCATGGCATGCACCACCGCATCAAGCGTGCGCATGCCGATGGCCAGATAAACCACCGCGCAGACCAGCGTCAGCAGGGCATAGACAAACAGCAGCGCCTTGGCGATGTCGGTCGCACTGGGCAGGGCTTTGCCAAAGGTATCAAACCCTTCGGTGCGAAAGAACTGCATGCCCCCCACCCGCATGATTGGCAGAAAGATCATGGCAATGAACGCGATACCAAGACCGCCCATCCAGTTGAGCATGCCGCGCCAAAGGTTCATCCCCTCGGGCAGGTTATCCAGCCCGACGATGACGGTTGATCCCGTCGTGGTGATGCCGGACACCGCCTCGAAATAGGCGTCGGTAAAGGACAGGTATGGCGCGCCGATGTAGAAGGGCAGGCAGCCAAACAAGGGGATGCCGACCCAGATGGTCGCTGTCAGCAGATAGGCCTGCCGGATATCAAGGCCAAGGCGCACGGCATTTTGCGTGGATAGGGCCAGCAGGCCGCCGATCCCGCCCGTGATGATCGCACATTGAAAAAAGTCGGCGCCATTTTCGTTGCCTGCGCGCCAATCGATAATGGCCGGCGCCAACATCAAGATGGCCAGCACGATCAGCATACGGCCGATCAGATATGCGATGGGCCGGAAGTCGACCATGATGAGAGGGTGTTAAGCCCGCGCCTGACGGGCGTCAAGCGCGGGCAAGGCCGGGATTGCGCCCTTAGCCAACGTGGAACAGGGTCTGGAACAGACGCGGGTCCAGGCTTTCGGTCGCAAAGGTGCGCCCTTCGGTCAGCACGCTGACAGCATCATGGCTGTGAAGCGATTCCTGATGGCTGGCCACAACGCGGAAATCGCCAATGCGCGGATCGCCCTTCAGCACGGCGCAGAACGACCGCGCAGCGTCCTCGACAAAGATCGGGTTCGCGGCGTTCAACTCGGCAAAGGCCTGTTCATCCTCGCGCTTGACCATCACCTGCGTTTCGGTCGGCACGGCGGCACGGGCCAGTTCGATCAGGTCTTCGAACCACAGGCACTTGCCCTGCTTCACCTCGACCGAGATGCGCGCGACCGACCGCTGCGAATGCGGCGTGGCCAGTTGCCCGCGGGTCCGGCGGGCATGTTCCGACAGTTCCAGCGAGCATGGGCAGGTGCTGGAATAGACGAAATCAAGGTGCATCAGCTTTTTGCGCACACCGGCGCAATCGACCAGTTCCAGCGCGATGTCATAATACTGCCACCCCGACAGGCCCGACCGCAGCGAGTTCACTTTGACCGGAAAGGAAAAACGCATCTGGATGCGGGCATCAAAGCTGTCGAGGTCACGCTTGTAGTCGTCCAGCGCGTGCTCGATCACCTCAAAGCTGAAGTCGCGTTCGGAATGGACATAGAACGACCGCATGATGCGGCTCATGTTGATGCCCTTCTTTTCCGCCTCCAGCGACACGGTGCCGGTCACGCTGGTTTCCAGCGTCAGGGGGCCGTTGTCGCGGGTGCGATACTGGATCGGCAGCCGGAAATTCGAGATTCCGACATGCTGAATCAGTTGCTTGGCCCCGACGATCAGGCTAGACGGGCCGTTCTGCAGGTCGGGCAGGCTGTCCTTATAGGCGGCATCCACCACAAAATCCGTCGGATATTCGCGCGACAGCGCCGGATAGCCCTGCCCCGGCACCAGATAGCCAACCGCAGTGTCAAGGGTGGCAATTTCGTCATCCGACGACTTGCCCGCCCACTGGCGCAAGACCGCCAAGGCCGCTTCTGCTTCGGCGCGCGACGGCTTGCGGTCGATCTCTGGTGTATGGATGTTCATTTTGCAGGCTCCCGTGGTGGTCGCAGGGGCATCATGTAGGAGGTGACAGCACCTCGTCCAACCCATGCCGCCAGTTTACGCACGAAAGCCGACATTGGATCAACTATACTTAAGGTTGATTGACCTGCCGCAGGCCCCGCAAAACAACCTTACGTAGCGTCAAGCGCCTGCATCAGGTCACCGATCAGGTCATCGGCATCTTCCAGCCCCACCGAAAGACGGATCAGGCCAGGGGTAATGCCCAACAGATCCTTCTGATCTTGCGGCAGACGCTGGTGGGTCGTGGTGGCCGGGTGGGTGGCAATCGATTTCGCATCGCCCAAGTTGTTGGAAATCTTGATGATTTCCAGCGTATTCATGAACTTGAACGCGGCCTCTTTGCCCGCGGTGATGTCAAAGGTCACCAAAGTGCCGCCTGACCCCATCTGCGCCATGGCCAATGGGTGTTGCGGGTGGCTGGCCAGCCCCGGAAAGATCACCCGGCCCAGTTTCGCATGGCCTTGCAGCGCGGCGGCAATGCGTGCGGCGCTGTCGGCCATGGCGCGACAGCGCAGGTCCAGCGTGGCCATGCCGTTCAGCATGATCCAGCTGGTAAAGGGGCTCATGCTGCCGCCGGTGTGTTTCATGTAGGGTTCCAGCACCTTGCGGATATAGTCACGCGTGCCGCAGATCACACCGCCAAGGGCGCGGCCCTGACCGTCGATGTGCTTGGTCGTGGAATAGACGATGACATCGGCCCCCTGATCCACCGCCCGCGAAAAGATCGGGGTGGCAAAGACGTTGTCCACAATGACCAAAGCGCCAACCGCATGGGCAATCTCGCTGACCGCGCGGATATCGACCAGTTCCAGCGTGGGGTTCGACATCGATTCAAAAAACACCGCCTTGGTGCCCGGCGTGACCGCCGCGCGCCATGCCGCAAGGTTGGCCCCATCGACAAAGGTCACCTTGACGCCATAGCGGGTCAGAACCTCTTCGAGGATGTAAAGGCATGACCCGAACAGCGCCCGCGACGACACGACATGATCGCCTGCCCGCAGCATCGAGGTCAGCGCTCCGCTGACCGCTGCCATGCCACTGGCGGTAGCAAAGGCGTCTTCGGTGCCTTCCAGTGCGGCAATACGTTCTTCGAACATGCGGGTCGTGGGGTTGCCGTAACGGGCATAGATGAATTCGTCCTCGCCCGCTTTCACAAAGCGCGCCTCGGCGGCCTCGGCGGTGGGATAGACGAACCCCTGCGTCAGGAAAATCGCCTCGGCCATTTCGCCATACTGGCTGCGGCGGCTGCCTTCATGCACCAGTTTCGTGCGCGTCTTCCAAGCGTCTGTCATCCTGCGGCCCCCCGGCCAAGAAAAAACCCCGGCAAACCAGAGGTGCCGGGGCCAATGCCCGTAACCTCTTTAGCGGTTTATTTAACGTGGCCCGCAATCCGGTAACAAAGCGCCACGAGGGTCAGATACGCCTTTGGGGCGGCGGGGTCAACATGCCCGCTTGGCAAAGCCACGCGCAGACATCGGGTCAGGTGCACCGCTGTCAGGCGACCAGACGCCGTCCCATCACATAGAGAACAATCGCCGCCTCGACCGCGTGCACCACAAGCGGCAGGACGGCATACCAGATCATCCAGCCGGAAACATCGAGGGCGGCGATCAACGCCTCATTCAGCAGGATAAAGCACAGGTTCCATGTCAAAAGTGCTTGTGCCAACTGGGCCTCGGCCCCCGGTGTGTTCGAGCCGGGCAGGCGAAAGCGGACATAGGCATGATCGCCGTCGCGCAGGTCATTGATCAGGATCATGCAGACCACGACCGCAAAGCCGCTGAACAGGCGCAGGCACCATTCGGGCTGTCCGGCCATCATCAGCACGGATGCTGGCCCCATGGCGGCCGCCACGGCCAGAAGGCTGGCCACCCGCACGGAAAACCGCTTGCACCAATACCGCGCCGCCCATTCGGCGTGCCGCGCCAGCATGACCCAAAGCCCCATGAAAAAGGCGGTCACAAACGAGGCGGATGGATCATTCGTCAGCGCCAACAGCAGCGGATAGACGCCAAGCGCCATGATACCCGGCATCAGCAACCCGGCATCAAGGCGGGGAAGCACACGAAAGGCAGTTGCAAAACGATCCATAGAGCAGCCTGTGGTTGCGTCAGGTCTGTCATACGGGCTGATTCCGGCACGAAAACGGCAACATCAGGGCTGTTTTGGCGGATTTCCGTCTTCGATCAGGAAACGCTGCAGCGCAAAGATCTGCCACCACAGGAACGCCACCAGCACGGCGGGCAGCGCAAAGGTTTCCAGCTTTACCCAAGTGTCGGTCGACATGGTGCGCCAGATGAACTCATTCGCGGCGGCAAGGGCCAGAAACATGACCGCCAGACGGCGGGTCAGGATCATCCAGCCTTCGGCGCGCATCGGCAACAGATCTCCCATGACCCATTCCAGCCAGCTTTTCCCGCGCAGGATGCCGATGCCAAGGACGACGGCAAGGCAACCATAGACGATGGTCGTCTTCATCTTGAAGAAGCGCTCATCGTTGAACCATGCGGTCAGGCCGCCGAAGAAGATCACCATGAAGGCGGTAAAGACCTGCATCCGGCTTAACTTTCCGGTCAGCGCCCACAGGATGGCCATCGCCGCCAGCAGGATGGGAATGAACACCAGCGCCGCCACGATAAAGCCGGAATACTCGGCCCCCCCAAGGGTAAAGGTGTCATCGCGGATGCGCAGATACAGCAGAAAGAAGGCGATCGTCGGCCCCAGTTCCAGCACCTGTTTCAATACGCCGTTGATCTTGCGTTCCGCCATGATCTTACCCTGCAAATTCCATCATCACCGCGCCGCCCGCGATCAGCGCCATCAAAAGGGCCTGCGTCCGGCCGACCCGTTCGCCCAGCAACAGCCACCCGATCAACGCGGCAAACACGGTCGAGGTTTCCCGCAACACCGCCGCCTCGCCCACGCTGTCCAGTCGCGTGGCCAGCATGATCGCCCCGAACGAGAAAAAGGCGACGACGGCCCCCAATACACCGCGTCGCAACAAAGGGGCAACCTCTGCCCTTGGCAAAACCGACCAGCGCCGCCATGTGACCGCAGGGATGAACACCGCATCGATCAGAAAAAACCACGCCAGAAAGGTGAACGGGTCTGCCGTCGCGCGAATGCCCCATGCGTCATAAGTGGTATAGGCCGCCACGATTGCCCCCGTCGCCACCGCAAGGCCAAGGGCGGGCACCATCGTGTCGCGCCCGATGGTCACCGTGCGCAGGTTGACCGCCGCAAGGCCAAAAATCGCGGCGACAAGCACGCCGACCCCCAGCCACTGCCCGGGGGCATAGGTTTCGCCAAATACCGCGCCCGCCGCCAGAACCGTGAACAGCGGCCCTGTGCCGCGCACCACCGGATAAACCACCGTATAGGCGCCGCGGGTATAGGTCATGGCCTGCAACACCTTGTAGGCCGAATGAATGACAAAGGCCCCGGCAAAGACCAGCCACAAATGCGGCTCTGGCCATGGCACGACGAACAGGGCAAAGGGCGCGGCGATCATGCCGTAACTGGCATCAATGGCCGCGCGCGACAGCCACGGATCATGCCGCCCCTTTTGCAGCGCGCCAAAGAGCGCATGCAGAAAGGCCGCCATCAGGGCCAGCCCAAGCGCCAGATCATGCCCGGCAGCCGTGCCTTCCAACGCAATCAGCCAGTCCGACATGGACTAGCCTTGGCCAGTGCTGTCAGGCGCCCTGCCCCGTTGCACCTTAGCGGTCCAGACCCACAAGGGCGCGGGCGAATTCGTCGGGGTCAAAGGGGGCCAGATCATCGATCTGCTCGCCGATCCCGATGGCATGGATGGGCAGGCCGAACTTGTCGGCCAGACTGACAAGGACACCCCCCTTTGCGGTGCCATCGAGCTTGGTCATCACAAGACCGGACACATCCGCGATCTTGCGGAAAATCTCGACCTGCGTCACCGCGTTCTGGCCCGTGGTCGCATCCAGCACAAGGATGGTGTTGTGCGGCGCCGTCGGGTCTTTCTTGCGCAGAACCCGCACGATCTTGGCCAGTTCTTCCATCAGGTCGGCCCGGTTCTGCAGCCGCCCTGCCGTGTCGATCATCAATAGGTCAGCCCCATCGGCCTGCGCTTTGGTCAGCGCATCAAAGGCCAAGGAGGCCGGGTCCGACCCTTCGGGCGCGGTCAGAACCGGCACCCCGGCGCGCGTGCCCCAGATCTGCAACTGCTCGACCGCAGCCGCGCGGAAGGTATCGCCGGCCGCGATCACAACCGATTTTCCCGCCGCCTTGAACTGGCTGGCCAGCTTGCCGATCGTGGTCGTCTTCCCCGACCCGTTGACCCCCACCACCAGCACGACCTGCGGCTTTTGCGGATAAAGCGGCAACGGACGGGCGACGGGTGTCATGATCCGCGCCACTTCGGCCGCAAGGGCAAGCCGGAGGTCATGCGACGAAATGCGTTTGCCAAAGCGACCTTCGGCAATGTTTGCTGTCACGCGCAGGGCGGTATCCACGCCCATATCGGCCTGAATCAGCACCTCCTCCAGACTTTCCAGCATTGCGTCATCCAGCACGCGGCGCGGCTCTTCGGCGGCAACGGGCGTGGCAGCGGCAGGTTTGCTGAACAGGCGGCCCAGCAGGCCGGGTTTGGCCGCTTCGGCGGGCGAGGCAGGCTCTGATACAGAGGGCGTGGGCGCAGGCGCAACGGGGGCTGCCGCATCATCGGGCGCGGGCGCTGCCCCATCTCCGACCAGCGCGTCCAGCCCTTCGCCGATCTTGTCAGACGACCGGAACATCCGGTCTTTGAGTTTCTTGAAGAACGACATCTTTGACCTTTGGCATGAGCTTCTGTTCACCTAGTGGTTTTGCGGCCCCATGAAAAGCCGCAGTTGCCCGTCCGGCGGGCAAAGGCTGCCAATCGCGCCTTTCGTCAGAGGGAATCGCGCCGGTGGCAGGTCCGAAACGGCAGACAACCGCCGCAGCACGGCCAGCTCAGCAAGGCACAGCATCTTTCTTGGCCATATGTGCCGGGGCTGCCATGGAAACGCCGCCATTTCATGCTAGACCTTTGCCCATGCCCAGATCAGCCCTTCCCATGCCGCTCTTCGCTGCTGCCGCCTTGATGCCCGTGGCCTTGATGCTGGCCGCGGTCTGGGCGGGCGGTGTCTGGGTCTGGGCCGCGTTTCTTTACATGGCGGTTCTGGTCATCGTGCTGGACCAGCTGATTCCTTATGTGGCGGGCAATGCCCCCGAAGGTGCCGAGTTTCCGGCAGCGGACGCGTTGTTGGTGGTGGCCGGTGTGTCGGCGCTGGGGCTGATGGTCATGGCCACGCTGGCGCTGACCCGCGCGCAACTTGAAACCGGCGAAAAGGTGCTGCTGTTTCTGGCGGTCGGCTACTGGCTGGGGCATGTGGCCCACCCGACGGCGCATGAGTTGATCCATCGCGGCAACCGGGGTCTGTATCGGCTGGGCGTTGCGGTCTATGCCGCAATGCTGTTCGGCCATCACGCCTCGGCCCACCGTCTGGTGCATCACCGCCATGTCGCCACGCCCGATGACCCCAGTTCTGCGCCCGAAGGAGAAAGCTTCTGGCGCTTTGCGCCGCGCGCATGGGCGGGCGGGTTTCGGGCTGGCTGGGCGGCGGAAAGCGCGCTCAGGGCAAAGTCCGGGCGTGGGGGCGTTCATCCCTATGTGATCTACGTTGCCTGCTCTGGCCTTGCGCTGATCGTGGCCTTTGCACTTTCGGGTGTGCCGGGCGTGCTGTTGTGGATCGGGTTGTCAGCGCATGCACAGATGCAGCTTTTGCTGGCCGATTACGTGCAGCATTATGGTTTGCGCCGGGCGGCCTTGCCCGACGGGCGCTATGAGCCGGTGACGGATCGCCATTCATGGAACACGCCGCACTGGTTTTCATCGGCCCTGATGTTCAACGCGCCGCGCCATTCCGACCACCACGCCCATCCGTCGCGGCCCTATCCCGCGCTTCGGCTGGGGGATGATGCGCCAATGCTGCCATGGCCGCTGCCGGTGGCCTGTGCCATGGCGATGGCACCGCGCCTGTGGCGGCGCATGATGCGCAAACCTCTGGCCCGCTGGCAGGCATTGGCGGCTGTCAAGTGACGCAACCTTGACTGGCGCTGCGGGCAGGCCCGTGGCAGCATCATCGCATTCGTTGGAGGTTTTGATGCAGATCGCGAGCCTGTTTGTGTGCCTGACGGCGGCCCTTGGCCCGGCCATCGCCTATGCCGCCGAAAACCCGATGTCGGGTGCGGAATTTGATGCCTATGCCACCGGAAAGACGCTGACCTTTTCCCAAGGCGGGCAGATTTACGGGGCCGAGCAATACCTGCCCGGCAACCGCGTCTTGTGGGCGTTCAAGGGCGATGAATGCCGCGAGGGCCGCTGGTATGAGGACGCAGGCCAGATCTGCTTTGTTTATGAGGATGACGCCACGCCGCAATGTTGGACCTTCTGGCGTGATACCGGCGGTTTGCAGGCGCGGTTTGAAGGTGATGGCCCGGCATCGGAACTGTCCGAAGTGGCGCAATCCCCCGACCCGCTGATCTGTGCAGGGCCTGACGTCGGGGTCTGACCCTTTACCCTTTCACGCATTCAGGCAGGCGATTGCGCTGAAATAGCCACCCGAAATTGCCAGATTCGAACATGTGCGGTCAGAACAGGCTGCCTTGTTCGGGCGGTTTCGAACTGGTCTTGCGGGTGCCGGTCCGGCCGGTCAGGGCCATCCGTCCATCATGGAATTCAACCTCAAGCGCCGATGCCCGCTCGGCCTCGGCGCGTGAGGTGACAACCCCGCCATCGCCCCGCACCACCGCATAGCCGCGTTTGAGCGTTTCGGCGTAACCCAGCGTCTGGCGGGTGCGGTCAAGCGCCTCAAGCCGGCGGGCAAGATCGCCCAAGCGTTGTGCCGGGGCCGCCTCCAGCCGTGCGGCCAACTGTGACAGCGCATCGCGGCCCTGCACCGACTGGCGCGCCGCATCGGCAATCACGCGCGACAGGGCGGGCGCAAGCCGCGATGACAGCGCGCGCGACTGGTCGGACTTCCGCTCGACCCGGCGGGTCAGCAGCGACAGCAAAAGCTGCCCACGCCCTTCGACCCAGTCCGCCCGCCGCTGGACCAGCGACAACAGCGCCTCGGGGCGCAGCTGACCGGCCCGGCGTTCAAAGCGACCGCGTTTTTGCGCCACGGCGACCGACAGGCCCGATGCCAGACGGGCCGCCGCCGTATCAAGGCGCTGCGCCGACCCAGCGACCAGTGTTTCCGGGCGCGGCAAAGCGCGGCCCAGATCGCGCACCCTTTGGCCGCGCAGGCCCAACCCTTGCACCACACCGCGCGACAGGCGCGCCGCCAATCCATCCAGCGTGGCCAACAGGTCCAGCCGCACCGGCACGGCCATTTCTGCCGCCGCGGTCGGGGTGGGGGCGCGGCGGTCGGCGGCAAAGTCGATCAGGGTAGTATCGGTTTCGTGCCCAACGGCGGAAATCAGCGGAATCTGGCTGGCCGCAGCGGCACGGACCACGATTTCTTCGTTAAAGCCCCACAAATCCTCAAGACTGCCGCCCCCGCGCGCCACGATGATCAGATCGGGGCGCGGAATCGGGCCACCCGGTGCAATCGCGTTGAAGCCGCGAATCGCCGCAGCAACCTCGGGCGCGCAGGCCTGCCCCTGCACCGCCACGGGCCAGATCAGCACATGGCGGGGAAAGCGGTCGCGCAAACGGTGCAGGATGTCGCGGATCACAGCGCCACTGGGCGAAGTGACGACACCAATCACCCCCGGCAGAAAGGGGATGGCCTTTTTACGATCCGGATCAAACAACCCTTCGGCCTGCAGGGCGGCGCGGCGCTTTTCCAGCATCGCCATCAGCGCGCCTGCGCCGGCGGGGGCCACATCCTCGACGATCAGTTGGTACTTGGACTGGCCCGGAAAGGTGGTCATCCGGCCGGTGGCGATGACCTCCATCCCCTCTTCCGGGCGGACCTGCATCTTGGCGACCTGCCCTTTCCACGAGATCGCGGCGATGACGCTGCGATCATCCTTAAGGTCGAAATACAGGTGCCCCGAGGCAGGTTTGGATACACGCCCCACCTCGCCGCGCACGCGGACAAGGCCAAATTCGCCCTCGATCACCCGTTTTACCGCGCCGGACAGCTCCGAGACGGTGTATTCAGGCTGGTTGCCAACGGGCGCGGGGGTGTCTTCGAACAGGTCCATGCCCCTTTGTGCCCGACGGCCGGGACGGGTGCAACTGCCGCGCGGTCAGTCGCCGCCTCCGCCGTCACCACCACCGTCACCGCCTCCGTCACTAGTGGTGCCCGGCGTATCATCGCTGCGCGCGTCGCGGTCGGGCGCGGGCCGGTCGCGCCGATCGCTGTCATCCAAGCCAAAGTAGGGTCCGAAAGACGCGCCATCGCCATCAGAGGCGGCTCGACGCGGATTTTGGGCAATCATGCGTATCACATATCGTGCAACTTGAACCGCAAGGACGCCAAGGCCGAGCCAGAACAGGATGGGCAAACCGCCAAAAATGCCCAAGATCACAACGGCAAGCGCGCCAAAACTTATCCGCGCATCCGTTGATCTGACCGGCATTGCTGCCTCCGGTTGCCCCGACGATGTAGGCAGCTTATGAGGCACAAAGTGCAAAGCCAAGCGGGGACTGATATGAATATCCTTATTCTCGGATCGGGCGGACGCGAACATGCCCTGGCCTGGGCCGTCAAGCAGAACCCCAAAACAGACCGTCTGATCGTGGCCCCCGGAAATGCGGGCATCGCCATGCTGGCCGAATGTGCCGACATCGACATTCTTTCCGGGCAGACTGTGGTGACGTTTTGTGAAGAAAACGCCATTGATTTCGTTATCATCGGCCCCGAGGCCCCGTTGGCCGCAGGTGTGGCCGATGCCACCCGCGCGGCGGGTTTGCTGACCTTTGGCCCCAGTGCGGCGGCGGCGCAGTTGGAGGCGTCGAAAGCGTTTACCAAGGCGCTGTGTGATGCCTGCGGTGCACCAACCGCCGCCTATGCACGCTTTACCGAAGCTGGCCCCGCCCGCGACCATATCCGCCGAATGGGCGCGCCCATTGTGGTTAAGGCTGATGGTCTGGCGGCCGGCAAAGGCGTGATCGTGGCGATGACCGAGGCCGAAGCACTTGCCGCTGTCGACGACATGTTCGGCGGTGAGTTCGGCGCGGCAGGGGCCGAGGTGGTGATCGAAGAATTCATGACAGGCGAAGAGGCGAGTTTCTTCATCCTGACCGATGGTACAACCGCCCTGCCCATCGGCACCGCGCAAGATCACAAGCGGGTGGGCGATGGCGACACCGGGCCGAACACCGGCGGCATGGGGGCCTATTCCCCGGCCCCGGTGCTGAGCGACGCCATTGCCGAACGCGCGATGGCCGAGATTGTGCGCCCGACAATTGCCGAGATGGCGCGGCGCGGCACGCCCTATCAAGGGGTGCTTTATGCGGGCCTGATGATCCGCGATGGTCAGGGGCGGCTGGTGGAATACAACGCCCGCTTTGGCGACCCGGAATGTCAGGTGCTGATGATGCGTCTTGGCGCGCAGGCGCTTGATCTGCTGCTGGCCTGTGCCGAAGGCCGCCTGCACGAGGCAAAGGTCAACTGGGCCGACGACCATGCGCTGACCGTGGTGATGGCCGCAAAGGGCTATCCCGGCGCTTACGCAAAAGGCAGCCAGATCAAAGGATTGGACGCCATTCCTGAGACATCTTCGCAAATGGTGTTTCATGCGGGCACCAAGGCGGCGGCAAGCGCTGTGCTGGCCAACGGGGGGCGTGTGCTGAACGTGACGGCGCGCGGGGAATCCTTGGCGGACGCGCGGGCACGGGCCTATGAGATGGTCGATGCCATTGACTGGCCCGAAGGATTTTGCCGCCGCGACATCGGCTGGCGCGCGCTGTGACGCGCAGGGGGGCGGACATGACCACATTGATCACCGGGGCCACGCGCGGCATCGGGCAGGCGCTGATGGGCGGCTATCTGGCGCAGGGGTCAGAGGTGATCGGCACCGCCCGCGCGCCGAAAGATGGGCCCGGCCGGTGGCTGGTTGCCGATATGGCGAACCCGGCCTCGATCACCGCTTTGGGCGCGCAGATGCAGGAGCAACCACTTGACTTGCTGGTCTGCAACGCGGGCATTTACCGCGACAAGGGCCAGCCCATTGAGACAGGATTTGCCGCGCAGATGTGGGAGGAGACCTTTTCCGTCAATGTGACCGGCGTGTTCCTGACCATTCAGGCGCTGTTGCCGAACCTGCGGGCAGCAAAGGGAAAAATCGCCATCATCTCGTCGCAGATGGGGTCAAACACCCGTGCGCCGGGGGGCAGTTACATCTATCGCGCGTCCAAGGCGGCGGTGCTGAACCTTGGCCGCAATCTGGCGACCGACCTGCGCCATGAAGGCATCGCCGTCGGCATTTATCATCCCGGCTGGGTGCGCACGGATATGGGCGGTGATGATGCCGACATCAGCATCGAGCAAGCCCGCGATGGCCTGATGGCGCGTTTTGCCGCGCTGTCAGTCGCAACAACGGGCTGCTTTGAAACATGGGACGGGCGCGCCCACCCGCTGTAGCCGCGCACCCGCCCCTTGCACCTGCCCCCGCCCCCGCATAAGAAGCGCCCGGTGTTTGGGGGCCGTGGGAGGGACCATGCCGCTTCTGGTGATGAAATTCGGCGGCACCTCGGTGGCTGACCTTTCGCGGATCGAGAATGCCGCGAAAAAGGTGCAGCAAGAGGTGGATCGCGGCTATGACGTGATCGTCATTGTTTCGGCCATGTCGGGCGAGACGAACAAACTTGTCGGCTATGTCGAGGGCACGTCGAAACTGTATGACGCCCGCGAGTACGATGCCGTCGTGGCAGCGGGTGAGAATGTGACTGCGGGCCTGATGGCGCTGCGGTTGCAGGAAATGGGCATACCGGCGCGCAGCTGGCAGGGCTGGCAGGTGCCGATCAACACCACCAGCGCCCATGGCAGCGCGCGCTTTGTCAGCATTCCGCGCGACAATATCGATGCCAAGTTTGCCGAAGGCTTCAAGGTTGCCGTTGTGGCGGGCTTTCAGGGCGTGTCCGCCGAAGGGCGCATCACAACGCTGGGGCGCGGTGGGTCAGACACCACTGCCGTGGCCTTTGCCGCCGCCTTTGCGGCCGAGCGTTGTGACATCTACACCGATGTTGACGGCATCTACACCACCGACCCGCGCATCGCGTCCAAGGCCCGCAAGCTGGACAAGATTGCGTTCGAGGAAATGCTGGAACTGGCCTCGCTTGGGGCCAAGGTTCTGCAAACGCGCTCGGTCGAACTGGCGATGCGCTATAAGGTGCGGCTGCGCGTGCTGTCCTCGTTCGAGGATACCGACGAAAATTCTGGAACCTTGGTCTGCGACGAGGATGAAATCATGGAATCGAAAGTGGTCTCTGGTGTGGCCTATTCCCGCGATGAGGCGAAAATGACCCTCGTCACGGTCGAGGATCGCCCCGGCGTGGCAAGCGCCATCTTTGGCCCCTTGGCCGAGGCCGGGGTGAACGTCGACATGATCGTGCAGAACATCTCGGAAAAGAACTATGGCAACCACGCGGGCGCCGTGACGGACATGACCTTTTCCGTGCCGACCAATCAGGTGGCGCGCGCCCAAAAGGCGATGGAAGATGCCCGCGCTGCCGGGCTGATCAAGTATGATGATCTGAACGTAGATACCGATGTGGCCAAGGTGTCGGTCGTGGGCATCGGCATGCGCAGCCAGGTTGGCGTGGCCGCCAAGACGTTTCAGGCGCTTGCCGCCGAAAACATCAACATCAAGGTCATCGCCACGTCTGAAATCAAGATCTCGGTGCTGATCGACCGCAAGTATATGGAACTGGCCGTGCAGGCGCTGCACGACGCGTTCGAGCTTGAGAAAGCCTGATTTTCAGGCATTCGCCAGTTCTTTATGCACACCCCAAGGCGCGTGCCGGATCGGCGCGCGCCGTTGACATTGCGGCATGCGACAGATTGCGTTCCGTTTTCGTCATGGGTGTGATCTAACGACCCCAAACCGCGCGCCGCGCGGACAGGCAACCGGAGAGACAATGCCGGAACGTTCAGAAAGTGACAGCCGCAAGCTTTTGCGTCGCCTGCGGGACACGCTGGCCATCCCCGGCAAGGGGCAGGACAGGCTTGACCGCATCACCCATCTGATCGCCGATTCGATGGGGACAGAGGTTTGCTCGATCTATCTGTTCCGTGATGCCGAAACGCTGGAACTCTGCGCGACCGAAGGGCTGAAGCCGGAATCGGTGCACAAGACGCGGATGAAACTGGGCGAAGGTCTGGTGGGCCGGGTGGCGCGCACGACAACCCCGGTCAATACCGCCAATGCCCCGGCGGAAAAAGGTTTCCGCTATATGCCCGAAACGGGGGAAGAGATTTTCTCATCCTTCCTCGGGGTTCCGATTCAGCGGGTTGGCGAAAAGCTGGGCGTTCTGGTCGTGCAGTCAAAGATTGCGCGCGAATATTCCGAAGATGAGGTTTACGCGCTGGAAGTCGTGGCCATGGTGCTGGCCGAGATGACGGAACTTGGCGCCTTCACCTCGGATGAGGATGGCATGCGCGCCCTGCACCGCCAGCCCGTGATGCTGCGCGGATCGACCGGGCAGGAAGGGGCCGCCGAAGGGCATGTCTGGCTGCATGAGCCGCGCGTGGTGGTGACCAACCCCGTGGCCGATGACCCGCTGACCGAGATTGACCGTATCCGCGAGGCGGTGGGGCAGTTGCGCGTGTCGGTGGATGATCTGCTGTCGGCCGAAAGTCTGGACAAGGACCAGAAACAGGTGCTGGAGGCGTATCGCATGTTCGCCAACAGCCGGGGCTGGTTGAAGCGGATGGAAGATGACATCGCGCGCGGCCTGTCGGCCGAGGCGGCGGTGGAAAAGGAACAATCCGCCACCCGCGCCCGTCTGGAACAGGTGCCCGACGCTTATTTGCGCGAACGTCTGCATGATCTGGACGATCTGTCGAACCGCCTGCTGCGCATCCTGACCGGCCAGGGGCAGGATACCGGCGCGCAGATGCCGGAAAACCCGATCCTTGTGGCGCGCAACATCGGGCCTGCCGAACTGCTGGAATATGGGCGCAAGCTGAAGGGCGTGGTGCTGGAAGAAGGCTCGGTCGGCAGCCATGCCGCAATCGTGGCGCGTGCCCTTGCCATTCCGCTGGTCATCCACGCCGACCGCATCACGTCTGAGGCGCTGAACGGCGATCATATTCTTGTGGACGGCGATCAGGGGATTGCCCACCTGCGGCCCGAAGAAACCGTGGCGCGCGCGTTCCGTGATAAAATCGCCATGCAGGCCGAGGCGCAAAAGCGCTATGCCAGTCTGCGCAACCTGCCCGCCACAGCGAAATGCGGTACCACGATCTCGCTGGCCATGAACGCCGGGCTGATGGCCGACCTGCCCAGTCTGGAAGGGTCGGGGGCCGAAGGGGTGGGCCTGTTCCGCACCGAACTGCAATTCCTTGTGCGCAACAAGATGCCGCAACGCGCGGAACTTGCAGCCCTTTATGCCCGCGTGATGGACGCGGCCAAGGGGCGGCGCGTGGCGTTTCGTACCTTGGACATTGGGTCAGACAAGGTGCTGCCCTATATGAAGCCCAACGACGAGCCGAACCCCGCCATGGGCTGGCGCGCCATTCGGGTGGGTCTGGACAAGCCGGGTGTCTTGCGGATGCAGGTGCAGGCGCTGATCCGGGCCGCAAACGGGCGCCCGCTGACCGTGATGTTCCCGTTCATCACCGAATTTGGCGAGTTTCAGGCCGCGCGCAGCCATGTCTATCGCGAGTTGCACCGCGAAAAATCACTGGGCCATGTGGTGCCCAGCAAGGTCGAAATCGGCGCCATGATGGAAACGCCCAGCCTTGCCTATGCGCCGCAAGCGTTTTTCAAGGAAACGGATTTCATCTCGATCGGCGGCAATGACCTCAAGCAGTTCTTCTTTGCGGCAGACCGAGAGAATGAGCGCGTGCGCAAACGCTATGACACGCTGAACCATTCCTTCCTGTCGTTTATGGAAGGTATCGTGCGGCGCTGCCAAGAGGCGGGAACCACGCTGTCTTTTTGTGGCGAGGATGCGGGCCGCCCGATCGAGGCGCTTGCCCTTGCCGCCATCGGCCTGCGCAGCCTGTCCATGCGACCGGCCTCCGTCGGTCCGGTCAAGGCGCTAATTCGACGTGTTGATCTGGGCGAAGCGCAGGCGGTGATTGCGGCCTCTCGTGCAGCGGGCGACGAAACGGCACGGCCGGCGCTGATCGACTGGCTTGCCAGCCAACCCGAATAGCGCCAGTCAGGCGCGCCGCAGTTTGGGCGCCTGCGCGGCAAGGCGAAAGGCATCCAGAACCTTCTCTTCGCCATGGGTTTCAGCCAGGCGCAGCAGACGGAACCGGATTACGGCGATTTCCTGATAATAGGACAAAAACGCCCCGTTCAGCGCTGCCCCAGCAACCGCCCCCAGAACCGGAACCGCCTGTGCCGCCAGCTTTTGGCTAAGGGCGGCAGCAAGTTTCGGGGCGACAGTTGCCACGATCTTTTGCACCGCAGGCCCGGTCAATGTCAGCCGCGCCGAAAGGAACGACGTGTTGATGCCGTCATCGGTGGCAAGCGGGCTTCCTGCACCAAAAACGCGCAAGCATTCGGCGCGGATCGCCGGGGTGTCGGGATCGAACCCTTCGTCGCGGGCGGCCCGGCGGATGGCATGTAGGATCAGCGTGATTGTCACGGGCAGTTCGGCGATGGATGTGGCCAGCCCCCCGGCCCCGCCCGCCGCACCCGTGGCCATCGCGGCGGCGATGCGGCTGCGCGATCCGGTGTCGGGCATACGGTCTGCCTGCCCGGCCACCGACATCGCGCCATCCAGCGCCCCGGCAACCACGCGTTCCAACTGCATCCGCACCGCATCGGGGATCAGCGCAAGCTGGTTTTCCAGCGTGCCACCCAACCGGTTCACGACGGACATCACAGGGCCATTGGCCCGGCGATAGCGCGTGGCCAGTGCATCAATCTGGGTGTCAAGGTCAGGCAAGGTCATGTCCATACCCCTGATATGGGGGCGCATTCGCCGGGTGCAATCCCTGCGGGCGGGCTTTGCGGTCAGGTCGCCTTGGAGACGGTCCCACGCACGCCATCCCACGCGCCGCGCTTCAGTGCTTTGCCCAGAACGCGGTCGGGGTTGGTGGGGGGCGGCATGGTCACGCCCTCCAACTTGGCAAA
Source organism: Rhodobacter sp. (assembly GCA_027484145.1). Classification (GTDB taxonomy): domain Bacteria; phylum Pseudomonadota; class Alphaproteobacteria; order Rhodobacterales; family Rhodobacteraceae; genus Pseudotabrizicola. The sequence continues at coordinate 694,352 of JAIXUH010000026.1, read as the reverse complement.
CCCGAAACGGGCGTAATAGGGCGCGTCGCCCACCAGCAGAACCCGCTCCCAGCCAAGGCGGCGTGCTTCGGCCAGACTTTCGTTGATCAGCAATCCGCCCAAGCCTTCGCCTTGCCGCGTCGGGTGAACGGCCACAGGCCCCAGCAGCAAAACGTCATGCTCGCCCACAAGGGCGGGCCAATAGCGGATCACCGCTGCCAGTGCGCCATCGGCATCGCGTAGGGTCAGACACAGCGCCGCCACCGTGGGCACGCCATCGCGCAAACGGTAGGAGGACAGGGCCGTGCGGCCGGGGGCAAAGCACAGGTCATACAGCGCCTCCACCTCCCACCAGTCGGCCTCGGTCTCTTCCTCAAGCTTGTACACGCAGCGTTTTCCCCAAGCTGTGCATTCGGTTGGCCGACATGCCCGATTCCACTGGAAACGCCCCGTAACATGCGATTGTGTCAGGTTCAAATCGGGAAAGACAGGAAGCCCAGCACATGTTCTATCGCCCCAAGGATGGCCACGGTCTGCCGCACAACCCGTTCAATGCCATTGTCTCACCCCGCCCCATCGGCTGGATCTCGACCACCGGCAGCATGGGCGACAACCTCGCTCCCTATTCCTTCTTCAACGCCGTCGCCTACGTGCCGCCACAGGTCATGTTCGCCTCGACCGGTGCCAAGGATTCGCTGGATAACCTGCGCGAAACCGGGGTGTTTGCCGTGAACATTGTTGAAGAGGCAATGTTTGCCACCATGAGCGCAACATCCGCGACCCTGCCGCGCGGCACGGACGAATTTCTGGTGGCAGGCGTCGCCAAGGCGGCCTGCGACAGTATCACCTGCCCAAGGGTCGCCGTTGCGCCCGCAACGCTGGAATGTGTGGTCATTGATGTGATCACAATGCGCGGCCGCGACAACTATGTGATCTTTGGCGAGGTGACAGGCGTGCATCTGCGCGATGATTGCGTGGTTGGCGGCCGGTTTGACGTGACGCGGTTCAACCCCGTCGCGCGGCTTGGCTATCGCGATTATACGGTCGTGCGCGAGGTGATCGAACTGGCGCGCCCCGACGATCGATAAGCCACGCGCAAAAGAAAACCCCCCGGCAGAACCGGGGGGCGGTCACTCGTTACCGAACATCGTATCGTCCTAAAGCGACCCTTCGTTGCCGGTATAGTTCACTTCGGCCACCACCCCGTCATTGCTGGACAGGCAAGCCCAAGGGTCCACCGCCCCAGCCACCGAGGCGCGCACGCGGGTGCCGGCTTCGGACTCGATGGTTTCAAACACAGCCACATCGCCGACGGACACGCCCACCTGCCGGGCGATGGCCGCGCGGCAGGCGACGGCGGCCTTTGATCCGGCATTCACCGGCAACGGGGCAATGTCCGGCTCGGATGTCACGCAGGCCGACAGCATCACACCCGACATAACAAGCAAAATGGATGGTATTCGCGACATCTTTCACCCTTTTCGGTTGGCATGGTTGGCACAGTCATCCCAAGGTTTTGGTGCGGCACCGGCCATGCCGCTATCCGTTTTACGAAAGCGGTGGCGGGTTTTTGGGCGGGGCCTAACGACAGGCTGGTTTTCGCCACCGATCCCCCGCAATGGCCGCTGACTGCCCCCTTTCCACAGGGCAAGCTGCCGCCTAAGGTTGCACGGCTGCACAAAAAGGGGCGCGTCTTTGGAGACGATGATCGGAATCATTGGCGGATCGGGGCTTTACCAGATTGACGGGCTGGAAGGGGCCAGTTGGATCAAGGTGAAAACCCCGTGGGGCAAGCCATCGGATGATGTGCTGGTGGGCCGCCTGAACGGGGTGGCGATGGCGTTCTTGCCGCGGCACGGGCGCGGGCATGTCCATTCGCCCAGCACAGTGAACTATCGCGCCAACATCGATGCACTGAAGCAGCTTGGCTGCACCGATGTCTTTGCCGTGTCTGCCGTCGGCAGCCTGCGTGAGGATTTCGTGCCGGGCGATGTAATGATCGTGGACCAATACATCGACCGGACCTTTGCCCGCGAAAAATCGTTCTTCGGCACGGGCTGTGTGGCGCATGTCGGCTTTTCGCACCCGACCTGCCCGCGCCTTGGGGGGGCGGCGGCAACGGCGGCCCGCGCGGTCGGGGTCACGGTGCATGAAGGGGCGACCTATGTCGCGATGGAGGGGCCACAGTTTTCAACGCTGGCCGAATCGCGACTGTATCGCAGCTGGGGCGCGGACCTGATCGGCATGACTGGCATGCCCGAGGCGAAACTGGCCCGCGAGGCCGAGCTTTGTTATGCCTGCATCGCCATGGTGACCGATTATGACTGCTGGCATCCGTCGCATGGCGCGGTGGATGTGGCGCAGGTAATCCGCACGCTGACGGCCAACACCGGCCATGCGCGCGATCTGGTGGCACTGTTGCCGGGCCTGCTGGGCGCAGTGCGGACACCCTGCCCGCATGGCTGTGACCGCGCCCTGGACCATGCCGTGATGACCGCCCCCGACAAACGTGACCCCGAGGTTTTGGCGAAACTCAGCGCCGTGGCGGGCCGGGTTCTGGGATGAAAGTGCTGGTGCTGGGGGCGGACGGGTTTATCGGGCGTCATCTGGCCTTTCACCTGCGCAACCACGGCATCGAAGTGACAGCCCAGGCCCGGCAGCCACGTCGTCTGGCGACCATGGGATTTGCCACACTCAAGGCTGACCTTACCGATCCTGCCACCCATTCGCCCGCATTCTGGCGGCCACATCTGCAGCCCGCCACCCATGTGATAAACGCGGCAGGCGTTCTGACCGGCAGCCCTGCAACCTTGCACGCCGTCCATGCCGCAGCCCCCGCCGCAGCCTATGCCGCCCGCGCGCCCAAGACGGCGGCGGTGCTGATTTCGGCTGTGGGGATCGACGCTGCCACCCCGTTTTCAGCCGCCCGCCGCTCTGGCGAGGCGGTGGCGCTTGCCGCCGGGGTGACGGTGCTGCGCGCCGGGTTGGTCCTTGCCGACACATCCTATGGCGGCTCGTCCTTGGTTCGGGCCTTGGCTGCCTTGCCGTTCGTGACTCCGGTGATCGGAGACGGCACCCAGCCCTTCAACCCGATTCACGCCAGCGATCTGGCAGCGATCGTGCTGGATTGCCTGCAACATCCGCCCGGCCCCGGCACGTGGGACATCGGCGGGCCAGATCGGGTGACCCAGACCGAACTGATCCGCGGGACGCAAGCCTGGCTGGGCCTTCCGGCCCTTCGGCTGCTGCCGTTGGCGCTGCCCTTGGCCCATCAGATCGGCAGGGTCGGCGACGCGCTGCGCCTTGGCCCGATTTCGGCAGCATCGGTGGCGCAACTGACCGCCGGGGTCGAGGCGGACCCCGCCCGATTGCTGGCACGAATTCCAACCCGCCCGCGCGGATTTCACAGCTTTGTCCGGGCCCGCCCGGCAGGCACCCAAGACCTCTGGCAGGCCCGGCTTTACCTGCTAAAGCCGCTGATCCGGCTGACGCTTGCGGCCCTGTGGCTCGCCTCGGGTGCTGTTGGTCTTGCTCTGCCTTCGGCGGATTTCCTTCCGGCGGTTGCGCGTCTTCCTGAAACAGCCGCCCTGATTCTGGCGCGCGGCGGCGGACTGATCGACCTCGCCATCGGCGTCGCCCTTCTGCGCAACCTGCGCCCCAAGGCCGTCGCACTGGTGCAATTGGCCATGGTCGCCGGCTATACGGTCGGCCTGTCGCTGATCGCCCCTGCACTCTGGCTTGATCCATTCGGCGGACTGCTGAAGAATTTGCCGATCCTCGCGCTGATCCTGACCCATCTCGCTCTGGCCGAGGAACGCTGATGGATTCCTACCTGCTTGCCCGCTGGCTGCATATCTTGTCGTCCACTGTGCTGTTCGGCACCGGGATCGGGACGGCATTCCAGATGGTCTGGGCGATGCGCACCCGGCGGGTCGAGACGATCCACTCGGTCGCATCGGGCGTGGTTGTCGCGGACTGGCTGTTCACCACCCCTGCCGGTCTGATCCAGCCGGTGACGGGGCTCTGGCTGATCCATCTGGCCGGGCATTCCCTGACGGCGCCATGGCTGCTGGCGAGTTACGCGCTGTATGTATTCGCGTTCTGCTGCTGGGTCCCGGTTGTGATGCTGCAACTTCGTATCCGCGATCTGGCTGCGGCGGCACTGGCCAATGGCACCGATTTGCCTGCTGCGGCCCTGCGCGCCTACCGGGTGTGGTTCGCCCTCGGCTGGCCTGCCTTTGTCGCACTTGTCGCGGTATTCTGGCTGATGGTACACAAACCCGACTTTTGAAAGGCCCGCCATGGCGAAAACAATCCGTGACTATATCCGCACCATCGTGGATTTCCCGCATGAGGGGATCTTGTTCCGCGATGTCACCACCCTGTTCGCCGACCCGCGGGGGTTTCGCATGTGTGTCGACCAGTTGCTGGCCCCCTATGCCGGGATGCGGATCGACAAGGTGGTGGGTCTCGAGGCGCGGGGCTTCATCCTTGGCGGGGCCGTCGCGCACCAGTTGTCGACCGGCTTTGTCCCCATCCGCAAGAAGGGCAAGCTGCCGGGCCAGACCATCAGCCAAGCCTATACGCTGGAATACGGCGAGGCGGTGGTCGAGGTGCATGATGACGCCATGCAACCGGGCGAAAAGGTGCTGCTGGTTGATGACCTTTTGGCCACCGGCGGCACCGCCGAGGCCGGGATCAAGCTGATCGAACGGCTGGGCGCGCAGGTCATCGGCTGCGCCTTTGTGGTGGACCTGCCCGATCTGGGCGGCCGCAAAAAGCTGGAGGCGATGGGAATGGACGTACATGCCCTGTGCGCCTTTGAAGGATTATAGGTCGCGGTTTAACGCTAAAGTAGGGTTTGCCGGCTATCCCCGGAACAGGGCCTTGTGCCCGCGACTGCTTGCACCGGGGCTAAAACGGCTCCATCGACGTGCTGCTTGCATCACACGTTACACACCCCACCCCGCCGGGCCCCTTCCCCGGCGGGGTCACTTTTTGCGGGTTGACCCTGCGCGGATCGCCCGGCATGGTTCCGACATGGGGCTCGCGGGCGCCTCATGAGGCTGCGGCCCAAGACACGCACCCCTTGCAAGCTGTCTCAAGCACGGAAGCCGCCATGCCAAACCCGTTTACGATTTCTTCGCAACAACTTGCGCGCCTGATTGGCACGCCCGATGCGCCTTGTGTTGTCGATGTGCGCCTGCCCGAAGATCGCGCAACCCTGCCCTTTGTGGTTCCCACCGCCAGCATCATGCCGCATGACGGCGTTGCCTTGCCGCAGGGTGTGGCACGGGCGGTGGTTGTCTGCGCGCGCGGGCGCAAATTGTCCGAAGGGGCCGCGGCCCTGCTGCGGACCCAAGGCATTGCCGCCGAGGTGCTGGAGGGAGGCATGGCCGCTTGGGCCGCCGCCGAACTGCCGATGACCCCCATCGCCGCCCGCCCCACAGGCCATCTGTGGGTGACGCGTCAGCGCCCGAAGATCGACCGAATCGCCTGCCCGTGGCTGATCCGGCGCTGGATGGACCCGCAGGCCAAAATGCTGTTCGTCGCCCCGACCGAGGTGCTGGACGTGGCAACACGTTTTGCCGCCATCCCCTTTGATGTCGAAGGGTGCGATTTCAGCCATATCGGGGATGAATGCACCTTTGACCGCATGCTGGATGTCTTTGGCCTGCACACGCCGGCGCTGGATCGTCTTGCCCTTGTCATCCGCGCTGCGGATACAGACCGCCATGCCCTTTCGCCCCAAGCGGCGGGGCTTTTGGCCATATCGGTGGGCCTGTCACGGATGTATCGCGATGATCTTGCCCAACTGGAGGCCGGAATGATGGTGTATGACGCGCTCTATCGCTGGGCGCGCGACGGGTTTGACGAAGGCCATGATTGGCCCGCGAACCGGGGCGCATGACATGACCGTCAGCCTTGGCGAATTGACGCGCACCTTTGCCCGGATCGGCGTTTTGTCCTTTGGCGGGCCTGCCGCCCAGATTGCCCTGATGCACCGCGAACTGGTGGATCAGCGCAAATGGCTGTCGGAAAAGGATTATCTTTCGGCCCTGTCGTTTTGCATGCTGCTGCCCGGCCCCGAAGCGATGCAACTGGCCACATGGGCCGGATGGCGCCTGCATGGCACCCTTGGCGGGATCATCGCCGGTGGCCTGTTCGTGCTGCCCGGTGCGCTGGTGGTTCTCGCCTTGTCAGCCCTCTATGCAGCCTATGGCGCGCTTCCCTTGATGGAAGCCATCTTTCTGGGCGTGCAGGCCGCCGTGATTGCCATCGTGATCGAGGCACTGATCCGCGTGTCCAAGCGCGCCCTGAAGGGCACGCAGGCCATGGTGATCGCTGTCTTGGCCTTTTTGGGGCTGTTCGCCCTGAACCTGCCCTTTCCGGTGATCATCGCGGCGGCGGGCCTGTGGGGCTTTGCCACGGCACGCGCCACGACCGAGCCGCTGCCCGTGGTGGTGGCGCCAAAAACCGCGCAGACGCTGCTGATCTGGGGCGCGATCTGGTTGGTACCGCTGGCCGCGCTTTGGGTGCAGGGCGGCCTGTTGTTCGAGATCGGCTGGTTCTTTTCCAAGCTGGCCGTCGTGACCTTTGGCGGCGCCTATGCCGTTCTGGCGTGGATGACGCAAGAGGTGGTGCAGGTCAAAGGTTGGCTGACCCTGCAGCAGATGATGGACGGGCTTGGGCTGGCCGAAACCACGCCGGGGCCGCTGATCCTTGTTACCGAATTTGTGGGCTATGTGGCGGGCCATCGCGAAGGGGGCTGGCCCATGGGAGTGGCGGCGGCGGTCGTCACGCTGTGGATGACCTTTGTGCCCTGCTTTTTGTGGATCTTTGTCGGCGCGCCTTATCTTGCGCGCATCACGGCGGACCCGCGCCTTGCGGGGGCCCTGTCAGCCATCATGGCGGCGGTGGTCGGGGTGATTGCGAACCTGTCGCTGTGGTTTGCGCTGCACCTGTTGTTTGGCACGCTGGGGACAGCAGGTTTTGGCCCGGTGCAGATTCTTAGGCCTGACCTGACCACGCTGAACGTGACGGCCTTTGTACTTGCGATCATCGCTGGCATCGCCCTGCTGTGGTTGCACCGCCCGTTGTGGCAGGTGCTGGTGCTATGCGCGGTTCTGTCTGTGGTTGTGGCGTCGGTTTGACGCGCCCTGCCCCCGGCACGAAATTCGCGCCGCACGCCCCCTTCCCTTCGAAGGGGAATTCCCTATGCTGCACCCAAGTGGCTTGAGGTTTTATGATGGCGCGGTCGATCGATTACGGAAATCTGATGCATCGCGCGATGCGGAGCCTGATCCAGTCCGTTCTGGAAGATGTCTCTGTGAATGGCCTGCCGGGGGCACATCATTTCTTTATCACCTTCGACACCACGCACCCCGACGTTGATATCGCCGATTGGCTGAAGTCGCGCTATCCGTCCGAAATGACCATCGTCATTCAGCACTGGTTCGAAAACCTGAATGTTACGGATGACGGCTTTTCGGTCACGCTGAACTTTGGCAACCAGCCCGAACCTTTGGTGATTCCGTTTGATGCGGTGCGCACCTTTGTCGATCCGTCGGTCGAATTCGGCCTGCGCTTTGAAAGCCACGCCGAAGAGGATGACGACGATGATGATGACGATGGCGACGATGATCCGCCACCGCAGCATGATGCAGAAGTGGTCAGCCTCGACAAGTTCCGCAAACAATAGGGCTGCGCCCGCTGCTGTATGCGACGGTATGCCGATTGATTTTGACCGTTTCTGCCCCTAAACGACAGGCAGCAAAATCAGGAGGCTTGCAGATGTCCGCCACCCGCACTGAAACCGACAGCTTTGGCCCGCTTGAGGTTCCTGCCGACAAGTATTGGGGCGCGCAGACGCAGCGCTCGATCATCAACTTTCCTATCGGCTGGGAACGCCAGCCTGTGGCGATCATCCGCGCACTGGGCGTGATCAAAAAAGCCTGTGCCGAGGTCAACATCGTGCAAGGCGACATTTCGCCAGAGTTGGGTGCCGCGATCATCGCCGCCGCAACCGAGGTGATCGATGGCAAGTTCGATGACAACTTCCCGCTCGTCGTGTGGCAGACAGGGTCGGGCACACAGTCGAACATGAATGCAAACGAGGTGATCTCGAACCGCGCGATCGAAATGCTGGGCGGGGTGAAGGGCAGCAAAAAGCCTGTCCACCCGAATGACCACGTCAACATGGGCCAGTCGTCGAACGACACCTTTCCCACCGCCATGCACGTGGCGATTGGCATGATGGCCCGCGATGTGCTGCTGCCAGGGCTGGAAAAGCTGCATGCCGCCCTTGCCGCGAAATCCGAAGAATTCAAGGATATCATCAAGATCGGCCGCACCCACACGCAGGATGCGACCCCCCTGACGCTGGGGCAGGAATTCGGCGGCTATGCCGCGCAGGTGGCCAAGGGCATTGCACGGGTCAAGATGTGCCTGCCCGACATTTATGAACTGGCCCAAGGTGGCACCGCGGTCGGCACCGGGCTGAACACGCGCGTCGGTTGGGACACGCGGGTTGCTGCGGCTATCGCGCAGATCACGGACCTGCCCTTTGTCACTGCGCCCAACAAGTTCGAAGCCTTGGCCGCCCATGACGCGATGGTGATGTTCTCGGGTGCACTGAAAACAGTTGCCGCCAGCCTGTTTAAGATCGCCAATGACCTGCGGCTGCTGGGGTCTGGCCCGCGCTCGGGTCTGGGCGAACTGATCCTGCCGGAAAACGAACCGGGATCGTCGATCATGCCGGGCAAGGTCAACCCGACACAAGCCGAGGCGCTGACCATGGTCTGCGCCCAGGTCATGGGCAATGATGCGGCTGTTGGATTTGCCGGATCGCAGGGGCATTTCGAACTGAACGTCTATAACCCGATGATGGCCTATAACGTGCTGCAATCCATGCAGCTTCTGGGCGATGCGGCGGGGTCGTTCACCGATAACATGGTGGTGGGCACTCAAGCCAACGTGGCGCGGATCGACAAACTGATGAAGGAATCGCTGATGCTGGTGACGGCGCTTGCCCCCACCATCGGCTATGATGCCGCAACCAAGGTCGCCAAGACCGCGCACAAGAACGGCACGACCCTGCGCGAAGAAGCGATTGCCCTGGGCTATGTCGATGGCGACACCTTCGACCGTGTGGTGCGGCCCGAAGACATGATCGGACCCAAGGGCTGAGCCATGGCCGAACTCATCAATCTGGCGCGCAAACGCAAGGAAGCGGCCCGTAAGGCCGCGCGCGCCAAGGGCGATGAGAACGCCGCAAGGTTTGGGCGCAGCAAAGCCGAGCGCGATCTGGAACAGGCACGGGCCGCCAAGGCGGCCCGTGACCTCGACGGGCATGAACGCAAACCCGATTAACGCCGCCTTAACAACCTGTGCCGCATCCTGTGGGCAGGAGGTGGCCAATGAACGATATGCTGCTGCATATGAGCCCGCAGGCGTGGCTCTTGCACATGTTCTCCTCTCAGGCCGCACGCGAAGGCGGTGTGATCCGGCGCAAGATCCGCGATATCGAGCGGTTCTATGGCCGCGATGCCTTTTTGCAAGAGGTGCAGCGCCGCGGCTTTTCCGTGATCGAAAACGCAGGGCAGTTCGTGATTTTTTGCAACAGCGAACCCTTGCGCCAATTGGTCTGGTCGCCGTCCGCTGGGGATCGCGCCGGAACCTTGCAAGGTTCCGGACCGGAGTTTTGAAAACTCCGGTGGGCCAAGCCTCTGGCCTTGGTGCCGGTCCAGGGGCTAGGCTGGGGCATGACCGCGCGTCCCGTCAAACATTCGCTGACCCTTCATGGACACCGCACCAGCGTGTCTTTGGAAGAGGCGTTCTGGCAGGCCTTCCGCGACATCGCGGCTGCTGAAGGGATGACGATCAACGCGCTTGCCGCGCAGATCGATGCCGGGCGCCCGCCGGATGCCGGATTGGCCTCGGCCATCCGGGTGTTCGTGTTGAACCACTACAGGGGTTGACGCCTTGGTCGCTGCGATGGCTGATCTGGTCGCCAAGGGAGATCCATCATGCGCGCTGCCATCCTCAGGGCCTATCGAGCCGACCTTGCGATCGAAACCACACCTGACCCGGTCTGTACGCCCGATGGGGTGGTCTTGCGGGTCCTTGCCTGTGGCATTTGCCGCAGCGATTGGCACGGCTGGGTGGGCGAACATCCCAAGGTCAAGCCCGGTGCGATTCCCGGCCACGAGTATTGTGGCGAGGTGGTCGAGGCGGGCCCCTTGGCCAAATGGATGCCGGGGGATCGGGTCATTGCGCCCTTCATTCTGGCTTGCGGCCAATGCCCTGAGTGTCACTCGGGCCAGACCACGACTTGCCGGGCGCAGCGCGTGCCGGGGTTTGGCGAGCCCGGGGCCTATGCCGAATATGTCAGCGCACCCCATGCCCATAACCTGACGCGACTGCCAGAGAGCCTGTCGCCGGCCCTTGCCGCCGGTCTTGGCTGTCGCGTCACCACCGCATGGCACGCACTGACCGGGCGGGCAAACCTGCAGGCGGGCGAATGGCTGGCCGTGCATGGCACGGGCGGGGTGGGCCTGTCGCTGCTGCTTTTGGGCCGGGCCATGGGCGCGCGTGTCATTGTGGTCGATGTGGTGCCGGAAAAGCTGCAGCATGCCCTGTCGCTTGGCGCCGAGGCAGCGGTGGATGCGCGGCAGGGCGATGTGGCCGCGCAGATCATCGAGATCACAAAAGGCGGGGCCCATGTCAGCGTCGAGGCCTTGGGAATTGCGCAAACCGTCAATGGCTCTATCGGCTGCCTGCGCCCCTTGGGGCGCCATGTGCAGGTAGGTCTGCCAACGGGCCACTTGGCACAGATGCAGATCGACATGAACGCTGTCTACATGAAGCAACTGGCGCTGTTTGGCACGCGTGGCATGCCGGCGTGGCGCTATCCGTCGCTTTTGGGGTTGATCGAGACGGGCCGCGTGGACGTGCGCCCGCTGGTCGCGCGCGAGGTGGCGCTGTCGGGCGCATCGGCGGAACTCCGGGCCTTTGACGGGCCGATGGGGCCGGGCGTGGCCGTGATCACCGATTTCGCGCACTGACCCGCCCGCCGTCGCTTTCCGCGCGTCACCGGCAAGCGGGGTCTGGCAGCGCGGGCCGCCTTGCGCTAAAGGGCGTGCATTCCTTTCTGCCGGAGTGTGCCCCATGAAAGCCGCCGTCGTCACCTTTCCCGGATCGAACTGCGACCGTGACCTTGCCGTGGCCTTTGAACGGGCCGGGTTCACCGTGACCCGCGCCTGGCACAAGGACAGCACCTTGCCAGACGGCGTTGATGTGGTGGGGGTGCCGGGCGGCTTTTCCTTTGGCGATTATCTGCGCTGCGGGGCCATTGCGGCACAGTCGCCCATCGGGGCGGCGGTCAAGGCCCATGCGGCGCGCGGCGGCTATGTTCTGGGCATCTGCAACGGCTTTCAGGTGCTGACGGAGATGGGCCTGCTGCCCGGTGCGCTGATGCGCAATGCGGGCCTGAAGTTTGCCTGCAAGACCGTGGTGCTGAACGTGGCCACCGCTGAAAGTGCCTTTACTACAGGCTATGCGGCGGGCCAGCAGATCAGCGTGCCGATCGCGCATCACGATGGCAATTACACCATTGATTCCGAAGGCCTTGCCCAGCTGAAGGGTGAGGATCGCATCGCCTTTACCTATGCGCAGAACCCCAACGGATCGATGGCAGATATCGCGGGTGTACTGTCCGCCAACCGCCGCGTTCTGGGGATGATGCCGCATCCGGAACGCGCTAGCGAAGCCGCACATGGCGGTACGGATGGTGCCGCAATGTTCGCCGCACTGATGGGCGGGATGGCGCTTGCCTGAGGGCCGACTGCTTGAGGCGGGTCCAGCCTGCGCCTAGACTCCGGCCATGACCGACGCACAGGACCAAGACAGCAATCAAGGCGAGGACACGCAGGGAATCACCTGGCGTGTGAAACTGGTGATTGCGCTTTTGGTGCTGGTCGCCATTGGAGTGGTGCTGGTCACCAACCGCTGGCTGTCGGAACGCTTTACCGAAACCACCCGCAACCGGACCGACCTGCGCCTTGCCCTTTACTCCGGCAACATCATTTCGGAATTGCAGCGCACGTCGGTGGTGCCCTTGTTGCTGGCGGGCGATCCCCTTTTGGGGGATGCGCTGCGCGAGGGCAACTTTTCGTCGACCTCGCAGCGGCTGATCAACGTGCAATCCGAAATCGGCGTGGCGTCGATGATGCTGCTGGATGGCGATGGCCGCGTGGTCGGGGCCACCAACCGCAACACCTTGGGCACGTCCTATCGTACGGCTGGTTTTTACGTCGATGCGTTACGGGGCAAGGACACCGTGTTTACCGCCGCGCGGCGCGAAACCGGTGGGTTCGACTTTACCTATTCGCGCGCCGTGGTGGTTGATGGCCGCCATGCCGGGGTCATCGCCGTGTCGGTGGACCTGATGAAATATGAACGCGCCTGGGCCGGGTTTCAGGATGCAGTTTTGGTCACCGACAGTGAAGGCACCGTCATTCTTGCGACCGAACCCCGCTGGCGCGGGCTGCCGCTGATCGATGCCCTAGCGGTGGAAGAGCCGCCTTCGGCCATCGGCCGGGCGCTGCAGGCAACGGCAGACTGGGCGCAAACCCCGCCCGACGCCTATCTGCAAGGTCAGGCCGTGATGAAGACCGAGGCACGGGTGCCCTTTCGCGGGTGGCGGATGGTCACCTTTACCGCCTATGATTCGGTGCGCGAACGGGTGAACGGCGTCTTGGCGCTGGAAATCATGGGCTTTGCCATCCTGCTGGCGCTGACCTTTTACGTGCTGTCGCGGCGGGCATGGTCACAAACCATGAGCTTTCAGCGCGAATCTGCCGAACTGCGGCTATTGAACGCCCGGTTGCAGCGCGAAATTGCGGAACGCGAAAAGGTGCAAAAAGACCTTGCCGTGGCCGAGTTGACCTTGGCGCAGTCGTCAAAACTCGCGGCCTTGGGCGAAATGTCGGCCGCCGTCAGCCATGAGTTGAACCAGCCGCTGGCCGCCATGAAAACCTATCTGGCGGGGGCGCGGTTGTTGCTGCAACGCAAGCGCCCGGATGAGGCGTTGTCGTCGTTCCAGCGGATCGACGATCTGATCGAACGGATGGGCGCGATCACACGGCAGTTGAAGTCCTATGCCCGCAAGGGTGGCGAGGCATTCGAGCCTGTCGATCTGCGGCAGGCGGTCAGTTCGGCCCTGTCGATGATGGAGCCGCAGCTTAAGGCGCGGATCGTCAAGATCAGCCGCGCCCTTCCCCGTCAGCCAGTGATGGTCATGGCTGACCGGATCCGGCTGGAACAGGTGATCATCAACCTGCTGCGCAACGCGCTGGATGCCACCAAGGACCGCCCGACCCCGCAGATTGACCTGTTGTTGTCGCAGGGTGAGACGGCCGTGCTGATGGTGCGCGACAATGGCCATGGGATAAGCGACCTCGATAATCTGTTCGAGCCATTCTACACGACCAAAAAACCCGGCGAGGGGGTCGGCCTTGGGCTGGCCATTTCGTCCGGCATTGTGAACGACCTGGGAGGCAGGTTGACCGCCCATAACGCCGATGGTGGTGGCGCGGTTTTTGAAATGCAACTGCCCCTGATGGGGCCGGGCAAGGAACAGGAAGCAGCGGAATGAGGTGGTCATGTCGCGCGCGATGAAAGTGGCAATCGTCGATGACGAAGCCGATATGCGGCAGTCGATCAGCCAATGGCTGGCCCTGTCGGGGTTCGATACGGAAACCTATGGCAGCGCCGAAGAGGCGTTGAAGGGCATCGGCCCCGATTTTGCGGGCGTGGTGGTCAGTGATATCAAGATGCCGGGGATGGATGGCATGGCCTTCCTCAAGCGATTGATGAGCATGGATTCCGGCCTGCCGGTCATCATGATCACGGGGCATGGTGACGTGCCTATGGCGGTCGAGGCGATGCGCGTGGGCGCCTATGACTTTCTGGAAAAGCCTTTCAATCCCGACCGGATGACCGAACTGGCCAAGCGTGCCACACAGGCGCGCCGCATGACCTTGGACAGCCGCGCCCTGCGGCGCGAATTGTCCGACGGGTCAGTGCTGATGAAAAAGCTGATCGGCGGATCGCCGGCGATGGAGCGCTTGCGCGAGGATATTCTGGATCTGGGCCAGGCCGACAGCCACGTCCTGATCGATGGGGAAACCGGCACCGGCAAGACCCTTGTCGCCCATGCGCTGCATGCTGTGGGGCCGCGCGCGTCGAAAAAGTTTGTGACGATTTCCTGCGCCGCATGGTCCGAAGACCAGCTTGGCGCGCGCCTGTTCGGCCCGGCCGATGATGGCGCGATTCCCTTGGTGGAAGAGGCGCGCGGCGGCACCTTGTGCCTTGAGGATGTCGAGGCACTGAGCCAGTCGATGCAGGCTCGCCTGCTGACACTGATCAACGAGCAGGGCACCCCGCCCGAGACGCGGATCATCGCCATCTGCAACGAACATGCACAAGGCAAGACGCTGGAAGATGCCTTGCGCCCGGACCTGTTCTATCGCCTTGGGGCCATGACCATCGTCTGCCCGCCTCTGCGTGCCCGTGGCGAGGATATCCTGACCCTGTTCACCCGGATGTCAGAGCAATTTGCCGAAGAATATGGCTGCGACGCCCCGCAGGTAACTGCGCAAGAGGCCGCGCAACTGCTGCAGGCCCCATGGCCGGGCAATGTGCGCCAACTGGTCAACATCGCCGAACGCGCCGTTTTGCAGAACCGTCGCGGCTCGGGCTCCATCGCGTCGCTGCTGATGGCCGACAACGAAGCGACCGGCCCCGCGATGACCACCGAAGGCAAGCCCCTGAAGGAATATGTCGAAGCGTTCGAGCGGATGCTGATCGACAACACCATGCGCCGCCACAAGGGCAGCATCGTCGCGGTCATGGATGAATTGTGCCTGCCGCGCCGGACGCTGAACGAAAAGATGGCCAAGTATAGCCTGCAGCGGCAAGACTACGTCTGACGGCCTGCCCCCCTGCGGCTGCCGTGGGGGGGCTTGCAAGAATGGCAGCCAAAGCGCCGGCCTGTCGCAGTCTTGTTACCGAAGGCGGCGTATGGGCTGTTCGGATTGCCGAATTGAACCCCGAGGTGCGCCGTGACCAAACCCGAATCCTCCCCCGCACAAGACTGGCTTGAGGCCGAACTGGCCGATACGCTGGACGAGGAGTATGAGCTCGAACTGGAAGACGCCCAGCTTTCGCTTGAAATCTCGCGCATCTACAAGGAACGGCACCCGGACACGATTGATCGGCACACCTATTTCAGCTCGCTGATCCGGCTGCAGTCAGAGCTGATCAAGCTGCAGGATTGGGTTCAGTATCACAAGAAAAAGGTGGTCGTGCTGTTCGAAGGGCGTGACAGCGCCGGCAAGGGCGGCGTGATCAAGCGCATCACCCAACGCCTGAACCCACGCGTTGTGCGCACCGTGGCCCTGCCAGCCCCGTCTGACCGCGAAAAGACCCAGTGGTATTTCCAGCGCTATGTGCCGCACCTGCCCGCCGGTGGCGAAATCGTGCTGTTTGACCGCAGCTGGTATAACCGCGCCGGTGTGGAACGCGTGATGGGCTTTGCCGACGACGATCAGGTCGAGCAGTTCTTCAACGACGTGCCGGAATTTGAGCGGATGCTGGTCCGTTCGGGCATCACTGTGGTCAAATACTGGTTCTCGATCACGGACGAGGAACAGCAGATGCGCTTTCTGATGCGCATTCATGACCCGATGAAGCAGTGGAAACTGTCGCCCATGGACCTGCAAAGCCGTGTCCGTTGGGAATACTACACCAAGGCCAAGGAAGAGATGTTTGCCCGCACCAACATCTCTGAGGCGCCTTGGTATATCGTCGAGGGCAACGACAAAAAGCGCGCGCGGCTGAACTGCATCGACCACCTTCTGGGGCTGTTCCCCTATGAGCCGGTCCCGCATGAGGAAATCTTCCTGCCCGAACGCGTGTTCAACCCCGACTATGAGCGCGCCGTTCTGCCGCCCGAACTTTACGTTCCCGCCAAATACTGAACACGCACCTGCACGCCGGGGTGCCCGCGTGCGGCTGACATTCGTAGGTCTGGCCCGCTTTGGCGGGCCGCTTGCGTAAATTGGCCATTGCCCTTGGACAGATTTTGCCGCTAGGGTTGAAGAACGCGTGGTTTGGCCCATGCGAAGAAATTCTCTGCCCATCCTGCCTGGCGCCATGGCCCGCGCCGCCCGATGTGCAGCCGGATCGGCCGCAAGGCTGTAGTCATTGCTCGTAAATCCCTGGATGACCGAGCTTTTATAGGTGGGGGGTCTAAAGCCCCTCAGACGTGAACCGCGATGACGCGCGCGACGACGATGATTTCTGGCGAGAGGTGCCCACCGGGCACAGTCTGCCCATCGGCATTGCGTGCATCCGCCCGAACAAGACGCCCTGCCCCGTTTGAAAGCCCTTCCGGTCCGCCGGGGGGCTTATTGCGCTTGGGGCGCAATGGACTGATATGGCTAAGAAAATGCTCATCGACGCCACCCATGCCGAGGAAACTCGGGTTGTGGTGGTGGACGGAAACAAGGTCGAAGAATTTGACTTTGAAACGGTAAACAAGCGACAGCTTGCCGGAAACATCTACCTTGCAAAGGTAACGCGCGTGGAGCCTTCGCTTCAGGCCGCGTTCGTCGATTACGGCGGGAACCGGCATGGATTTCTGGCCTTTGCCGAAATCCACCCGGATTACTACCAGATTCCGGTGGCCGACCGTAAAGCGCTGATCGAAGAAGAACGCGCCTATGCCCGCGCCGAGGAGGAGGAGGAAAACCGCCGCTCGCGCCGTCGCCCCCCACAACAGCGCCAACGGCCAAAAGCCGAAGACGCCCGTCCGGGCGATGCGGTCGCCAACGGCCCGGCGGGCATGGATGTGGTTGATCTGGACGAAGACGCCGCACCCGAGGCGGAGGCCGATACGGCTGGCACGTCGCAGGATCACGGCCATGATCACGGCCATGATCACGCCGATCATGACCACGACCATGACCACGATCACCACCATGAACATGCCCATGACCACGGTGACCAGAACGGCGGCAATGGCGATACGCCTTACCGCGCGATGGACCACGCGTCAGACACGGATGACGAGATCGAGTCGATCGCCGAAGAGGACGTGGCCGAGGAAATCAGCCAGCCACGCAAGCCGCGCGCCCGGAAATACAAGATCCAGGAAGTGGTCAAGGTGCGCCAGATCATGCTGGTGCAGGTCGTCAAGGAAGAGCGTGGCAACAAGGGCGCCGCGTTGACAACCTATCTGTCGCTTGCGGGCCGCTATTGCGTTCTGATGCCGAACACGGCGCGTGGCGGCGGCATCAGCCGCAAGATCACCAATGCCGCCGACCGCAAGAAGCTGAAGGAAATCGCGACAGAGATCGAAGTGCCGGAAGGCGCAGGTCTGATCATCCGCACGGCCGGGGCAAAGCGCACCAAGGCCGAGATCAAGCGCGACTATGAATACCTGATGCGCCTGTGGGAACAGATCCGCGAGCTGACGCTGAAATCCATCGCCCCATCGCAGATCTATGAAGAGGGCAACCTGATCAAGCGGTCGATCCGCGACCTTTACAACCGCGAGATTGACGAGGTTCTGGTCGAAGGCATCGAAGGCTATCGCGTCGCCAAAGACTTCATGAAGATGATCATGCCGTCGCACGCCAAGGCCGTTCAGCCCTATGCCGAACAGATGCCGCTGTTTGCCCGCTATCAGGTGGAAAGCTATCTGGGCGGCATGTTCAACCCGACGGTGCAGCTGAAATCGGGTGGTTACATCGTCATCGGCGTGACCGAAGCCTTGGTCGCCATCGACGTGAACTCTGGCCGCGCCACCAAGGAAGGCTCGATCGAGGAAACCGCCCTCAAGACCAACCTTGAAGCCTCCGAGGAGATTGCCCGCCAGTTGCGCCTGCGCGACCTTGCCGGTCTGATCGTGATTGACTTCATCGACATGGAAGAGCGTCGCAACAATGCGGCGGTAGAAAAGCGGCTGAAGGACAAGCTGAAAACCGACCGCGCCCGCATTCAGGTGGGCCGCATCTCGGGCTTTGGCCTGATGGAGATGAGCCGTCAGCGTCTGCGTCCGGGCATGCTGGAAAGCACGACCCAGCCCTGCAGCCATTGCCATGGCACGGGCCTGATCCGTTCCGACGACAGCCTTGGCCTGCAAGTTCTGCGCGCGCTGGAAGAAGAAGGCACGCGCAAGCGGTCGAAAGAGGTGCTGCTGAAGGCGCCGATTGGAATCATCAACTTCCTGATCAACCAAAAGCGCGAACACATCGCCCTGATCGAAGCCCGCTATGGGATGTCGGTCCGTCTGGAATGTGATCCGGCGATGGTCAGCCCAGACTACTCCATCGAAAAGTTCAAGACCGCGATCCGGGTTGTGCCTGACATCGGCTCGGTCATCTCGGGCAATGCCAGCCTGATGGGTGCCCCAGTTGAGGAAGAGGATGAACCCGACATCCCGGTCGAGGACGACATCGAGGATGAAGACGACAGCACGGTCGAGGCCAAGGCCGAACGGCCAGAGGCCCGTGCCGAAGGCGATGGCACCGGAAACGGCAAGAAAAAGCGCCGTCGTCGGCGTCGCCGCAAAGGTGGCTCGGGCACCGGTGCTGCTGGCGAAGGCCAAGGCGCGTCGGATGACGGCGATGATGGTGACGATGACACCGATGGCGATGCCGAAGGTGACGATGAGGTTGCAGCCGTGACCGAGGCGGAAGGCGAGCCTATCGCCGAAGCCGCTCCTGTGGCCGAAGAAGTGCCCGTCGCTGCCAACGACGAAGCACCGAAAAAGACCACGTCGCGATCCTCGTCGTCGCGCAGTTCGCGGTCACGGTCGAAGGCCAAGGCCACCGATAACCCCGTCGCCGAAGTGGCCGATGCCCCGCAGGCAACGGCAGAAGCGGACGTGGCTGCCGTGGCTGACGAAAAGCCCAAAAAGCCGACCCGCAGCCGCACGTCGCGCGCCAAGCCCAAGGCGGAAACCTTCCCCGCCGATCCGGGTCCTGCCGCCCCGGCCGAGGCCCCTGTGGCCGATCCGGCAGATCAGGCGATGCAAGAAGCCGACATGGCACCGGAACCCGCCCCTGCTCCCGCAGTGGTGGCACCGCCTGCGGCGCTGATGGCCGATCCCGGACTGGGCATCGCCAACGCGCCAGACCTGACGCCAGACCCCGAACAGCCCGCGCCCGAGGCCGAGGGGGACAGTGATGATGGCCCGCCCAAGCCCAAGCGCAAGGGCTGGTGGTCCTTGGGCCGCTGAACAAGACGGGGCGGCAGAACCATCTGCCGCCCCGTTTCGTTTCAGTCAGGCCACGCCGAAGTGACAGCTTGCCCCGGTGACGCGGGGGGTTCCTCGCGCTAAGACGTTTAGGCAAGAAGGAGCCGTCATGCTGGGAATCGACATCTTTGATGCGGGGCTGCTGCCGTCGCTTCTGACGGCGCTGCTGGCAGGTGTCCTGTCCTTTTTGTCGCCTTGTGTCTTGCCGATCGTTCCACCCTATCTGGCCTATATGGGCGGCATCAAAATGTCCGAGATGCGTGGCCCCTCGCGCAGCCGCGTGGTCGTGCCCGCCTTGTTCTTCGTGCTTGGCCTCTCGACGGTGTTCATGCTGCTTGGCTTTACGGCTTCGGCCTTTGGCGATTTCGTGAACCGCAACAAAGATGCCTTCACCATGGTTTCGGGCATTATCGTATCAGTATTTGGCCTGCACTTTCTGGGCCTGTTCCGCATTCCGTTTCTCTATCGCGAGGCCCGCGTCGATGTGGGCGACAGGGGCGGATCGTCCCTCGGGGCCTTTGTGCTGGGGCTTGCCTTTGCCTTTGGCTGGACGCCCTGCATGGGGCCAATGCTGGGCGCGATCCTTTCCCTTGCCCTGCAGGAAGGCACCGCCGCCCGCAGCACTGCCCTGCTTGCGACCTATGCCTTGGGTCTGGGCGTGCCATTCCTGCTGACCGCCATCTTCATCGACCGCGCCCAAGGCGTGATGCAGCGCCTGAAGCGGCACATGAAAACCATCGAACGCGCCATGGGCGTTCTGCTCTTGCTGGTGGGCATCGCGCTTTTGACGGGCGCCTTCACCGACTTCAGCTTCTGGATTCTTGAGATGTCGTCAAAATACGGCATCCCGCTCTTGGGCTAAGCGCGCGTCTTTGCCCTTATTTCTGCCCGAAATACCGCCTATCCTGTGCGGCAAGAGGGTGCATGAAACTGGAACCGTTTGATCCCGCTGAACAGGTGCAGGCGACGAAAGCGTTTCGGCGCCGCGTGTTCTATATTCCGGGCTATGACCCCATTCATCCACGCCGCTACCGCGAGCTTTATCGCAAGGAAGGCGCGGAACAGGCGCAGATTTCGGGCTATACGCTTGACCTGAAACCCAAAAAGACCAAGGGCCCTTACGGCTGGCACGTGCAGTCCACTCAAGGCGGGCAACTTGTGCAGGCCGATGTTCAGGTGCTGGTCTGGTCCGATATCGTGCGCGACAGCATGTCGAACAGCATCCTCGCGACCTACCTGCAACTGGTCCGCACGGCATGGGCCTATATCGGGTCGGGCGCGCTGTTCCGGCTGATGCGGCTGCGCAAGGGGCCGGTGATCGCGGCCCTTTACCCCATCGTGTTCTTGCTGGCCGAACTGGTCTTGGCCTGCCTTCTGGGCTGGGCCATCGGTGCCGGAGTGGCAGCCGTCATCCACCCGGCCTTGGGCTGGATCGCCGGGCTTGCGACGGTGCCGCTTGTCTTGCGCTGGTTCAAGGCCAAGGATCACCGGGTCTTTGCCTATTACCTGATGCATGACTACGCCTATTCCGCGCAGTCGAACGGTGCAAACCCGCCCGCGCTTGAGGCGCGGATGGCAAGTTTCGCCAGCACAATCCGTGACGCACTGGACAGCGACTGCGACGAGGTGCTGGTGGTGGGCCACTCATCCGGCGCGCATCTGGGTGTGTCCATCCTGTCAGACCTGTTGCGTCAGGGCGCGCCGCAGGGCCACCCGCCCTTGGCCTTCCTGTCGCTGGGTCAGGTCGTGCCGATGGTGTCCTTTCTGCCCGCTGCCACCCGTCTGCGGTCCGATCTGGCCTATCTGTCGGCCCGTGATGACATCACATGGGTCGACGTGACCGCCCCCGGCGACGGCTGCGCCTTTGCGCTATGTGATCCTGTCGCGGTCAGCGGTGTCTCCCCCCCCGGCAAGCGCTGGCCGCTGGTTATCTCCGCCGCCTTCACGCAGACCCTGTCGCCCGCGCGGTGGAAGGCGCTGCGGTGGCAGTTTTTCCGTCTGCATTTCCAGTATCTCTGCTCCTTCGATCGGCCGCGTGATTACGATTACTTCCAGATCACTGCGGGCCCGCTGCTGCTCGCCGACCGCTATCGCAATCGCACCCCGTCGCGGTCGCGGATCGAAACCCCCGTGAACCGCCACACCGCCCTGTCATGATCGCGCCCAAACCAACCCCGCGCCCGGACCGCGTGTCGCTCTGGCGTCATTTACGGCTGTTTCGGCAAGATATCCTGTCCGCCCAGCCCGCACGGCTTTACCGCGCGTGGATGGCCGAATTCCGTACCCCGTTCTTTCGCAGCTATCTGTGCAACGACCCCGCCCTGATCGCCCGCGTTCTGACCGAACGGCCCGATGATTTCCCCAAGTCGAACCGCATCCGCGAGGGGCTGAACCCTCTCCTCGGCAACTCGGTCTTTGTCACCAATGGCGCGGTCTGGAAGCACCAGCGCCGCATCATCGACCCCGCCTTCGAAGGCGGTCGCCTGCGCGACACCCTGCCCGCCATGTGGGCCGCCGCCGATGCCGCCGTGGCCCGCCTGCCCCTCGGTACCGTCGAGGTTGAAGAGGAAATGAGCCACGCCGCCGCCGATGTGATCTTTCGCACCCTGTTCTCGATCCCGATCCAGCATGAAACGGCCCAAGCGGTCTTCCACGAATTCCGCGCCTATCAGCGCACCCAACCCATTCTGAACATCGCGGCCTTCCTGCCCTTGCCGCGCTGGTTTCCGCGCCTGCACCGCCGCGCCACCCTGCGCGCCGCCCACAGGATCCGGGCATTGATCACCGCAATGACGGAATCCCGCGTGCGCGAAATTTCCGCAGGCACTGCCCCCGATGATCTGGCCACCAAGATCATGACCACACTCGACCCCGAAACCGGTGCCGGGTTCGACACGGCCGAAATGGTCGATCAGGTCGCGATCTTCTTTCTGGCAGGCCATGAAACCAGCGCCTCCGCCCTGTCATGGGCGCTCTACCTCTTGGCCTGCAACCCGCAGGCACAGGCCCGCGTCGCCGCCGAAGCGGCAAGCCTGCCCGATACACCAGACTTTTCAGCCCTCTCGCGGCTGAAGTTCACGCGCGATGTGTTCCGCGAAACACTGCGGCTCTATCCGCCCGTGCCCATGATGGTGCGCGAAAACGCCGGTCCGGAAACCATGCGCGACCGCGCCATTGCGCCCGGCGCGCAGATCGTGCTGTCGCCATGGCACCTGCACCGGCACGAACGGCTTTGGGCCGACCCTGACAGCTTCGATCCCGACCGCTGGTCGCGCGAGGAAACCCGGGCCGGCGCTCGCGATGCCTATCTGCCTTTTTCCGCCGGTCCGCGCGTCTGCACAGGTGCCGGCTTTGCGATGGTCGAGGGCACGCTGCTTCTCGCACTCCTGACCCGCGCCTTCCGGTTTGATGTCGTCGACGGGCGCACACCGGTCCCGGTCGCGCATCTGACGGTCCGGGCCAAAGACGGAATCTGGCTGAAAATCAGCCGCAGAAACTGACCATTTTCTGTCTGAAAATATCCTCGGGGGGCGCATTGGCCTTGGCCAATGCAGGGGGGCAGACAGCCCCCCGGCCGCATCTGCCGCACAAGCGACGCTTACAGGATCTCGACGCGATAGCTCTCGATCACAGTATTGGCCAGCAGCTTTTCGCACATGGCCTTCACTTCGGTCTCTGCCGCCGCCGCATCGGTTCCGGCCAGATCCAGTTCGATCACCTTGCCCTGCCGTACCCCGGTCACACCCTGAAAGCCAAGCGTTCCAAGTGCATGGCGCACAGCTTCGCCCTGAACGTCCAGAAAGCCGTTCTTCAGCATGACGGTGACGCGCGCTTTCATCGGAACCCCCGGTTTGGCCAAAACTTGCCCACTCCCTTAGCGCCCCGTCCCACGCGGGGCAAGGGGGCGAAAGGGCACAACGCGCAGGCCCGCGCGCCGTTCGGCAGGGCTGAGCTAATTGATCAGCGTGGGTTTGGTGGTATGCGTCACATTCGACGGCATCACCCCCAGGCGCCGCGCCAACTCGCTGTATACATCAGCCAGGGGCCCCGGCTCAGGAGGGGGCTGGTTGTCGCCACGCTCGCCCAGACCGCGCAGATCCCACAACCGGCAGCTATCCGGGCTGATCTCATCTGCCACGATCAGACGCATGTAGTCGCCTTCCCAGATGCGGCCCACCTCGATGCGGAAGTCCGCCAGCCGGATGCCGACGCCCATCATCACACCCGACAGGAAATCGTTCACCCGCAGCGCAAGCGCCACGATATCGTCAAGGTCCTGCTGCGTCGCCCAGCCGAAGGCGATGATATGCTCTTCCGATACCATCGGCGAATTCAGCCGCTCATCCTTGTAATAGTATTCCACAATCGGGCGCGGCAGCGACGTGCCTTCGGGAATGCCCAGCTTTGCCGAAATCTCTCCGGCCGCAAAGTTGCGCACCACCACCTCCAGCGGGATGATTTCAGCCATGCGCACCAGTTGTTCGCGCATGTTGATGCGCTTGATGAAATGCGTCGGCACGCCGATGCTGTTCAGCCCCGACATGAAGAATTCCGACAGCCGGTTGTTCAGCACGCCCTTGCCCTCGGTCGGGGCGGGCGCTTCGGTCGGGGCGCCGTCGTCCTTGAAATACTGGATCAGCGTGCCGGGTTCCGGCCCGTCATAGAGGATCTTGGTCTTGCCCTCATAGACTTTCTTGCGCCGTGCCATGAACTCTCCGATGCGAATGACAACAAGGGGCGCGAACCGCACCCCGTCTTTGCTTCGATTGCCCTTACAGCACGCAACGCGGTGCCGCAAGAAGCCACGCCGGGCCTTGAAGGGTGGCGTTCGGAAGGGCATATGAGGGGAAAGTCACATCAATCAAGGGGCCTGCCCATGACCACCTTCGACGATCGCGAAAACGCCTTTGAATCCAAATATGCCCATGATGCGGACATGCAATTCCGCGCCGAGGCACGGCGCAACAAGCTGGCGGGCCTGTGGGCCGCAGGACTGCTGGGCAAGACGGGTGATGCCGCCGCCGCCTATGCGCTGGAAGTGGTCAGCGCCGACTTTGAAGAAGCCGGGATGGAAGATGTTGTCCGCAAGCTCGTCGCCGATCTGGGCGACAAGGCAAGCGCCGACGAGGTGCGCGCCAAGCTGCACGCCCTGATGCCCGAGGCCAAGGCACAGCTGATGTCGGAACTCTGATCCGGGCTTTGCCACGGATGATCTTGCCAGGGCCGTCCCACGGGTTGTTCCATGGGGCGGCCCTTTTGCATTGCGAAGAATTGTCACGTTAAGCCCGCGTTTGCATCCCAGCCGCCACTATGCCCCCGGTTGGGTGCTGCGGGGGTGATGATGCAGATGACACAAGCAGGCCAAAGGCTGGCCCTGCGCTTTATTGTACAAGCCGGGCTTGGCCTTGGCTTGTGCGCGCTGTGCCTGGCCGTTTTGGCCACGCAACTGGCGGGTTTCGACACGGCCGCCATGTCGGTCGCCCTTGGGGCTGTCGGCTGGGCGCAATGGGGCGCGGCGGCTCTGGCGGTCGCGGTCAGCTATGCCGCCATCGGGCAATATGATGTGCTGGTGGGTCGCCATCTGTGTCTGGGGCGCCCCGCACCGCAGATGCGCCGCGCCGGGATCAGTGCCCTTGCCATCAGTCAAACCCTTGGCCTTGGGCTACTCAGCGGCACGCTGGTCCGCTGGCGCATGCTGCCCAATGTTAGCTTTTCCGATGCGTTTCGCCTGACCCTTGCAGTAAGCCTGTCGTTTCTGCTCGCGGCGGGTCTTGTGGGGGCGCTTGCGCTTGCTTTGCTGGCCAACGGGGGGGCGGGCATGCCGGTGATCGCCACGGCCGCCATCGGGGTGATCCTAGCGCTTTGCCTCTGGCGACCGCAGTTGGCGCGGTTTCGCTGGCCGAACCTTTATGCGCTTTTTGGCATGGTCAGCCTTGCCGCGATTGATGTCGCGGCTGCGGGCTGTGCGCTGTGGGTCTTGTTGCCGCCAGGCACGGTTTCGGCCACCTCTCTGGCACCGGCTTTCCTGCTGGCTTTGGGTGCGGGCCTGATTTCGGGCAGTCCGGCCGGATTGGGCCCGTTCGAACTGGTCTTGCTCGGCCATCTGCCTACCACCCCGCCCGAGGTTTTGCTGGCCGCCGTCATGGCGTGGCGGATGATCTATTTTGCGGCGCCGTCCCTTCTGGTGCTGCCGCTGCTGGCCAGTGGGCCGGTCCAGCGGCGTGCCAGCACCTCGGGGCAAACCCGCACGGCCCAAGGCCATGGATTTCCGCTCGGTCGCACCGGGCATCTTGTGGCCGCGATGGGGTCGGTCCCGCGCGGGCAGGAGGCTGCGGCGATTGCGCAATTGCGCCAGATCGCGGCAGAGGAATTGCGTGCGGCGGTTCTGTACAAGGCGCCGCCGCGCCTTGCCGCTGTGGCCCGTGCCCAAGGTCTGCTTCCCCTGATCGTCGCGCATGATGCCGTGATCAGGATGGCCCGATTCGACTTGACCGCCCCCGCCTGCGCCGGATTGCGCCGCAAGCTGCGCAAGGCTGCCAAGGCGGGCGTTGTGGCCAGCTTTGCGCCGCATCCCGACTGGGCGGCCCTTGCCCCGGTTGCCACCGTCTGGGCGCGGGCCCATGGCGGCGAGCGCGGGTTTTCGATGGGGCGCTTTTGTGCCGCCGATCTGGCGGGGCAAAGGGTCTATGTCGCCACCTGCGGGGCTGAAAGCGTAGCCTTCATCAGCCTGCGGACAGGCGATGCCGGCTGGACGCTGGACCTGATGCGCCACACATCCGATGCGCCCGATGGCACCATGCACGCCCTTGTTCTGGCCGCCCTGACCGATGCGCACCGTCTTGGCGTGCCAGAGTTCAGCCTTGCCGCTGTGCCTGTCGGCGTCACGGCGGGGGCAAACGCAGTCATGCGCGGTGTGGCTTGGGCTGCGGGCGGCCGGGGGTTGTGGCAGTTCAAATCCGCCTTCGCCCCCGTCTGGCAGCCGCGCTATCTGGTTGCAGGCAGCCGTCTGGGCCTTGTGCTGGCCGCTATCAGCCTGACCCGCGCCATTCATCGCCCCGGCCCGATCCAGCCGCCCATGCATGATGATCTTGCAGGAAATACGTTTGCCTAACCGGCGTCCATCTGGCATGGGAATGGCGCATTGCACCACATGAGGTCGAGATGTCTGACGACGCCCTTTCCAAGCTTTTGTCCACCCGCGACTGGCTCATGGCCGATGGCGCGACCGGCACGAACCTGTTCAACATGGGCCTGTCGGCGGGCGAACCGCCCGAGTTCTGGAATGTCGACAAGGCCGACAATATCCGCACGCTCTATCGCAACGCGGTCGAGGCTGGGTCTGACATCTTTCTGACCAACACCTTTGGCGGCAATGCCAGCCGACTGAAGCTGCACGATGCCCAAAGCCGCGTGCGCGAGTTGAACCGGGTTGGCGCGGCCCTTGGGCGCGAAATCGCCGATGCCTCGGGCCGCACGGTTGTGGTTGCAGGCTCGGTTGGCCCGACGGGCGATATTTTTGTGCCCATGGGCAACCTGACGCATGCCTTGGCGGTCGAGATGTTCCATGAACAGGCCGAGGGGCTGAAAGAAGGCGGCGCCGACGTGCTGTGGATCGAAACCATCAGCGCGCCCGAAGAATACAAGGCCGCCGCCGAAGCCGCCGCCCTTGCCGGAATGCCGTGGTGCGGCACCATGAGCTTTGACACCGCCGGGCGCACAATGATGGGCGTCACCTCGTCCAGCATGGCGGAAATGGTCGAAAAGCTGCCCAATCCGCCACTGGCCTTTGGCGCAAACTGCGGGGTTGGCGCGTCTGACCTGATGCGGACGATCCTTGGCTTCGTCTCGACCGGCACCGAACGCCCGATCGTGGCCAAGGGCAATGCTGGCATCCCCAAGTATCACGATGGCCATATCCATTATGACGGCACGCCAGAATTGATGGCGGAATATGCGGTTCTGGCGCGCGATGCCGGGGTGCGGATCATCGGCGGTTGCTGCGGCACGATGCCCGAACATCTGAAGGCAATGCGCGCGGCCCTTGAAAGCCGCCCCAAAGGCCCCCGCCCCACGCTGGAAGATATCGCGGGCAAGCTTGGCGGATTTTCCTCGGCCTCGGACGGCACGGGCGATGATGCACTGGCCCCACGGCGCGAACGTCGCGGCCGCCGCACCTGACGGCAGGCGGCATAATCGCAAAGGCGCGGTGCCCTGCCCGGGTGCCGCGCCTATTTTGTTGGGCTGGCCTGCACGGTGCAGACCTTGGTCTGATGGGGGTTCAGACTAAGGTCTGAAAACCGCCGGCCGCGTGCAAGAATCCTCGACACCCCGGCAATTCCTTGGCCTGCTGATCGCAGTCCCCAGTGTGAACATTGTATTGCGTGTCAAGGTTGGCACAGACCGCCGAGCAACAGCCCAGAGTGCGGACCCTGACCCCAGTTTGCGGCGCCGCCCTTTGCTGAACCCCGCTGCGGAGGCCATCCCTTACCAAAGGGAAAGCTGGTCGCCGGACCGCAACGGGGGGCGGAACTGGTCGTCGCGCAGCGGGGGCAGCGCGACGGCCAGACCCAACCGGGCCACGGCCTTGTCAAACCTTTGGGCAATCAGGTCGGACCAAAGCCCCTGCCCGCGCATGCGCCGCCCCCATTCGGAATCGTAGTCCTTGCCGCCATGCATCTCGCGCACGCGGGCCATGACCTTGGCCGCACGGTCGGGCACATGGGTGGCCAGCCAATCCTGAAACAGCGGCGACACTTCCTGTGGCAGGCGCAGGGCGATCCAACTGGCCGCTTTGGCGCCTGCATCGCGCGCGGCGGTCAACAGGGGTTCAATCTCATGGTCGGTCAGGCCGGGAATCACGGGCGACATCATCACCCGGATCGTCACCCCTGCATCAGCCAAGGCCCGCACCATGGCCAAACGGCGGGCGGGTGACGGCGCGCGCGGCTCCAGCCTGCGGCACAGGTCCGCATCCAGCGTGGTGATGGAAATGCCAACCCGCACCAGCCCCCGTGCGGCCATCGGCGCGATCAGATCAAGGTCGCGCAGGATC
This sequence comes from Rhodobacter sp., assembly GCA_027484145.1. Lineage (GTDB taxonomy): Bacteria > Pseudomonadota > Alphaproteobacteria > Rhodobacterales > Rhodobacteraceae > Pseudotabrizicola. The sequence continues at coordinate 665,994 of JAIXUH010000026.1, read as the reverse complement.
AGCGCGCCCTTGGTGGTAATGGCGGTCGGATGCCCGGTGTCAGACAGCACCTGCAACACCTGCCGCATCAGGCCCCACGTCGCCTCGCATGGTTGATAGGGGTCGGTGTTGGTACCAAGCGCCAGCGTGGCCGGGCGATAGGCCTTGGCCCGCAATTCCCGCACCAGCACGTCCGCGATGCCGGGGCGCGCGATCAGTTTCGTTTCGAAATCAAGGCCGGGCGACAGGTTCAGGTAGGCATGGGTCGGGCGCGCAAAGCAATAGATGCAGCCATGCTCGCACCCGCGATAGGGGTTCACGCTGCGGTCAAACGGCAGGTCGGGCGAGCGGTTGTAACTGATGGCCGAACGGGGCACTTCGGTCCGCACTTCAGTCTGAATCAGGTGATCCTCTTCCTCGATCTGCCAGCCATCGGCAAAGGCCATGCGCTGCGCAGGTTCGAACCGCCCCGACAGGTTGGACCCCGCCCCGCGCGCGCGAACCCGTTGGCCGGGAAGAAGGCTGGAGGGATCCTCTGACATGCGTCAAATGTGAACATAAAGAGAACGAAGTTCAAGGGGTCGTGTTGCACAAAGGCTTGCTGTCGGCTTTCATTCGGGGCATGTCGTAAAACGGAAAGTGGCGGGGGCCGATTGGCCCCATGCACAGTTGGAAGAATACCGCTTCAGGAGCGCCCCATGGCCGACGATGACGAAATCATCCTGTCCGAACTGTCGGATGACGAACTTGTGCTGCAAATGCACGACGACCTTTACGATGGCCTGAAAGAGGAAATCGAAGACGGCGTCAACATCCTGATCGAACGTGGCTGGACACCCTATGATGTTCTGACCAAGGCCCTTGTTGCAGGCATGACGATTGTCGGAAACGACTTCCGTGATGGCATCCTGTTCGTGCCCGAAGTGCTGTTGTCGGCCAATGCTATGAAAGCGGGGATGTTCATCCTGAAGCCGCTTCTTGTGGAAACCGGCGCGCCGCGCATGGGCAAGATGGTGATCGGCACGGTCAAGGGCGATATCCACGACATCGGCAAGAACCTTGTCGCCATGATGATGGAAGGCGCCGGGTTCGAAGTGCTGGATCTGGGCATCAACAACAGTGTCGAGAAGTATCTTGATGCGCTTGAAGCGGAAAAGCCCGATATCCTTGGCATGTCGGCCCTCCTGACGACCACGATGCCCTACATGAAGGTCGTGATCGACACGATGAAGGAAAAGGGCCTGCGCGATGATTACATCGTGCTGGTCGGTGGCGCGCCGCTGAACGAAGAATTCGGCAAGGCGATCGGGGCTGATGCCTATTGCCGTGACGCCGCCGTTGCGGTGGAGACGGCCAAGGCCTGGGTCGCGCGCAAGCACAACCAACTGGGCGCCTGATCTGCCCGAAATCGCGGCAATCCTCCAAAGACCCCGGCAGAGGCGCAGACCTTGCCGGGGTCTTTTTCGTTACAACCCCTTGGCATTTTGTCATGAACGCTCCACATTCAAGGCAGGATGAGGAGTCTGCCATGCCCCTGCCCCTGTTTCTGGCGATGCTTGCCCTTGTGATCGTGTCGGCCGGGGCCACCCTTGCTCTGGTGTTCTGGGCCGAGGTGCCGCTGGCCGCCTTTGCCTTTGCCGCCTTGGCTGGCAGCCTGCTGATGGGCGTGCGCCAGTGGCGTTAGCGCCGGATGATGCCACACTGACCGATGCGGGACTTGATGCCACCGGAACCGGGAGGGTGCTGCTGATCGCTTGCGGGGCCTTGGCACATGAGATTTTGGCGCTGAAACGGCTGAACGGTTGGGATCATCTGGATCTGCAATGCCTGCCCGCAAACCTCCACCTCTGGCCGGACCGCATCCCCGACGCAGTCGAGGCGGCGCTTGTCCAGCGACGCGACGCCTACGATCAGGCCTTTGTGGTGTATGCGGATTGTGGCACAGGCGGGCTGTTGCAGGCACGCTGCGCCCAACTGGGTGTCGAGATGATCGAAGGCCCGCATTGCTATAGCTTTTTCGAAGGCAACACCGCCTTTGCCGCCAAGGCGGGAGAAGAGTTCACCGCCTTTTACCTGACCGATTTTCTGGTGCGCCAGTTTGATGCCTTTGTCTGGCGTCCCATGGGTCTGGACCGGCACCCTGAACTGCGCGACATGTATTTTGGCAATTACACCAAACTGGTCTATCAGGCCCAGACCGATGACCCCACGCTGGACCGCAAGGCGGAAGATTGCGCGCGCAGGCTGGGTCTTGCCTATGAACGGCGCTTTACCGGCTACGGCGATCTGCGGGTGGCGCTGTCGCAGGTTGCGGGTCACGCCCCCCTCGCCTAACCTGCCGTGCGACAGGGGGCGCACCGGACATGGACCAGCTTATTGCCGAACTCGGGTTTCTGGGCGACCGGATCAGCCGCGCCCGCGCCGTGCTGGACCAGCACGCCCAGTCGGAATCCCATATTCGCAGCCGCAGGCCTGATGCCGTCGCCTTTCCGCAGTCCACCGATGAGGTCGCGCGCATTGTTGCCGCCTGTGCGCGCCACGGCGTGCCGATGATCGGCTGGGGCGCAGGCACCAGCCTTGAAGGCCACGCGCTTGCCATTCACGGCGGCCTGACGGTCGATTTCAGCCGGATGGACAAGGTTCTGGCGATTTACCCCGAGGATATGCTGGCCGTCATCCAGCCCGGCATCACGCGCGAACGACTGAACGAAGAATTGCGTGCGACGGGGCTGTTCTTTCCGGTCGATCCGGGCGCCAATGCCAGCCTTGGCGGCATGGCGATGACGCGCGCCAGCGGCACCACTGCCGTGCGCTATGGCACGATGCGCGACAATGTTCTGGGGCTGGAGGTGGTTTTGGCCAATGGCCAGACCATCCGCACCGGCAGTTCCGCGCCGAAATCCAGCGCGGGCTATGATCTGACAGCGCTGTTCGTGGGGTCAGAAGGCACGCTTGGCCTTGTGACCGAACTGACCCTGCGCCTGCATGGCCAGCCCGAGGCGGTTTCCTCCGCCGTTTGCACCTTTCCCGATATTGCCAGTGCGGTGGATTGTGTAATTGCGACCATTCAGACCGGCCTGCCGATGGCGCGGATCGAGTTTCTGGATGCCGAAACCGTCGCCGCCTGCAATGCCTTTACGGGCGAGCAATTGCCGCTTTCGCCGCTGCTCTTGGTCGAATTTCACGGCAGCCCGCAGGCGGTTGCCGAACAGGCGCAGCGCTTTGGCGATGTGGCGCGCGACTTTGGCTCATCCGGGTTTCAATGGGCCAAAGGGCAGGAAGACCGCACCCGCCTGTGGAAGATGCGACACGGGGCCTACCGCGCCATTCTGGCCAGCCGCCCCGGCTGCACGGCGATTGTCACCGATGTCTGCGTGCCGATTTCGGCCCTTGCCGAAGCAGTCGAGGAAACGCAGGCCGATATCGCCGCATCGCCCGTGCCGGGGCCTATTCTGGGCCATGTCGGCGACGGGAACTTTCACGCCATTCTGCTGATCCGTCCGGATGACCCGACAGAGGTGGCCGTGGCGCAGCGCCTGTCGGCGCGCATGGCCGAACGCGCCTTGCGCCTTGGTGGCACGATCACGGGGGAGCATGGTATTGGCATGGGTAAACTGGGGTACATGAGTGCAGAGCACGGGCCAGCTTGGGCCGTCATGGGGGCCATCAAGCACGCGCTAGACCCGATGGCGCTGATGAACCCTGGCAAGGTGGTGCCGCAATGACCGACCCTACCGATCTGTCCCGCGCCTTTGCCCAAGCCTTTGGCGCACAGGACGCCGACGCCATGGCCGCCCTTTTCGCGGAAACCGGCACCTTTCATTCCCTGACCGGCCAGTGGGCCGAAGGGCAACGCGCCATTCGCGACGGACAGGCTGCCGAATTTGCCGGTCTGTCGCGCATGGCCCGGCTGGTCAGTGGCAAGGTCGCGCTGACACCGTTGGGCGAGACAGGCTGCATCGTGCATCAGCGGTTCGTGGTGACGGGCCTGCGCGATGCGGACGGCGGAGAGATTGCGCGCGTGGCCGCCATGCTGACAGCCGTCTTGGCCAAGGATGGCAGCGCATGGCAGGTCGTGACGGCCACCTTTGCCCCGATCGAAGGATAAACTCAGGCCAGCAGCGCGCGGGCGGCATGGCGGGCGGCATCGCTGATCGTGTCACCCGACAACATGCGCCCGATTTCTTCGATCCGGTCTGTGGGCGAAAGGGCCGTGACGGTGGACAGGGTTTGGCCTGCCACAACACGCTTTTCCACCCGCCAGTGATGCGCGCCAAGGGCCGCCACCTGCGGCGAGTGCGTCACCACCAGCACCTGCGCCGTGGTCGCCAGTGCCTTGAGCCTGCGGCCAACGGCATCGGCGGTCGCACCACCCACGCCCCGGTCAATCTCGTCAAAGATCATGGTCAGACCGGGCGTATTGCCCGTCAGACAAACCTTCAGCGCCAGCAAAAAGCGGCTGAGTTCGCCGCCCGAGGCGATGCGGTTCAGCGGGCCTGACGGCGCGCCGGGGTTGGTGGCCACGGTGAAGGTCACCTCGTCCGCGCCATCCGGCCCGGCCTCGCCCGCCGCGACCTCGGTCACAAAGACCGCGCGTTCCATCTTCAGGGGCGCCAATTCCGCAGCCATCGCCTTGTCCAAGCGCAGCGCCGCCGCACGGCGGGCCTTGGTCAGCGCTGCCGCCTCGGCCTGCCATGCGGTGTCGGCATCGGCAAGCGCCTTGGTCAAGCGGCCCAATCCGGCCGCGCCACTGTCCAGCGCGGCCAAACGCCCCCGCAAGGTGACGGCAAAGGTGCCAAGGTCATCGGGCAACACGTTGTGTTTGCGGGCCAAAGCGCGAATGGCGAACAACCGTTCTTCCATCGCCTCCAACTCACGCGGGTTCACGTCCAGCCCGGACAGGCAGGCCTCGACCCCCGCCTGCGCCTCGGACAACTCGATCAGCGCGCGGGACAGTGCGGCCAATGGTGCATCCAGCTTGCCATCGGCACGGTCAACCGCACCCTCTAGCCAGCGTGTCGCATCGCGCAGGGCAGCCTCGGCCCCGTCCTCGGAAATCATTGCAAGGGCGCGGGCCACATCAGCCCTGATCCGTTCAGCCCCCTGCATGGCGCGGCGGCGCGAATCCAGCACCGCCTCTTCACCCGGCTCGGGGTTCAGCTTGTCCAGTTCGGCCACAGCATGGCGCAGGAAATCCTCTTCGGCGCGGGCGGCCGTCAAGGCGGCCTCGGCCCGTTCCAGCGCCTGCCGCGCCTGCCGCGCCGCAGACCACGCCGCCCGCGCCGCCGACAGGTCAAGCTGGGCAAAGCTGTCCAGCAACGCCCGGTGGCCACGCGGGTTCAACAGACCCCGGTCATCGTGCTGACCATGCAGTTCCACCAGCACATCCGACAGGGCGCGCAACACCTCACCCGATACCCGGCGATCATTCACATAAGCGGTCTTGCGGCCATCGGCCGTGTTCACGCGGCGCAGGATCAGGTCATCCTCGGCCTTGATCCCGGCCTCCTCCAGCACGGCGCGGGCGGCATGGCCCGGCGGCAGGTCGAACACCGCCGTCACCTCGCCCTGTGCGGCCCCGGCACGCACCAGTTCGGCCCGCCCGCGCCAGCCCAGAACAAACCCAAGCGCATCCAGCAGAATCGATTTCCCGGCCCCGGTTTCACCCGTAAGCACGTTAAGGCCATCGCCGAGGTCCAGCGTCAGACGGTCTATGATCAACACATCGCGGATGTCGAGACTACGCAGCATGAACCGGCCCGTCGGGTGCGCAAGTGGCGCACCGCAGTGTTACAACCATTCGCCCTTGATCATCTGGCGATAGACGGCCCGCAGCCAGTTGTCCCCGCGCGCCTCGGGCGCAAGGCCGCGCCCTTTCAGCAGATTGAAGCTGTCCTGATAGAACGGCGAGGCTTGATAGTTATAGCCCAGAATGGCCCCCGCCGTCTGCGCCTCTTCTGCCAGACCAAGCGCCAGATAGGCCTCGACCAGACGATGTAGGGCTTCGGCGGTATGGGTCGTGGTCTGGAAATCCTGCACCACCACGCGGAAGCGGTTGATGGCTGCCGTGTAATTCTGCCGTTTCAGGTAGAACCGGCCAATTTCCATTTCCTTGCCAGCCAGATGGTCAAAGGCAAGGTCGAACTTCAGCATGGCCGACCGGGCATAGTCGCTGTCGGGGTATTGTTCGATCACGCCGCGCATGGCCTGCAACGCCTGAAAGGTCAGGCCCTGATCGCGGCCGACTTCGTCGATCTGGTCATAATAGGACAGCGCCATCAGGTATGAGGCATAGGCCGCGTCCTCGTCCCCCGGATAGGTGTCAAGGAATCGCTGTGCCGTGGACCGCGCCTCTTCGTATTGCTTGGCCTTGTGCTGGCTGAACGCCTGCATGATCAGCGCGCGTTTTGCCCATTCGGAATAGGGATACAGGCGCTCAACCTCTTGGAAATACCGGATGGCATCCTTGGGCTTGGCCCCGGCTTCCAACTGCAACTCGCCCTGCTTGTAGATTTCTTCAGCCGTATAGCTGTCAAGCGGACGCTCTTGCGTGCCGCCGCCGCATGCCGACAGCGTAAGGACGAAAAGCGCGATGCCCATCCATTGCGCGCTTGATTTTCCGCCTGCCATCGCCTGCCTATCCATCAACAACCCTCGCGGCGCGGGCCGGTCAGGGCCGCACCTGCCTTCTTTGGACTCGTCCTAGCACAGAAAAATCCGGGGCGCAAAACGCCTTTGCACCCCGGAACACGCGGAAGTTAAGCCGTTGCGGGAAGGTCGCGACGGTGCACGCCCATGCCTGGCAGCTTTCCCAGGGTCTGGCCGTTGCATTCCATCATCCGCCACGCCGAAGGATCGGCGAACAGGGCGCGCAGCAAACGGTTGGTCAGGGCATGCCCGGCGCGGATACCGGTATAGCGGCCAAGAATCGGCCCGCCTGCCAGATACAGGTCACCCATCGCATCCAGCATCTTGTGGCGCACGGGTTCATCCGCATGGCGCAAGCCACCGGGCGACAGGACACGATCACCTTCAAAGACCACCGCATTGTCCAGCGTGCCACCAAGGGCCAGCCCATTGGCGCGCATCGCATCCACGTCAGACTGGCGGCAGAACGTGCGGCTATCACACAACTCGCGCACAAAGGCCCCGTTGGACAGGTTCAGGTGCTTTTCCTGCACACCAATGGCTGCTTCGTCGAACTGAATGCGGAAATCGATCTCCAGCATGTCGGCGGGCGACAGGCGCGCAACGGCCTCGCCTTCGCGGACCTCGACGGTTTTCAGAATGCGGATCGCCCGCACAGGGGCACGTTGTTCGATCAGGCCGCGCGCAAGAAAACCCTGCACGAAGGGCACCGCTGACCCGTCCAGAATCGGAACCTCGGGCCCGTCGATCTCGATGATGGCGTTGTGCACGGCGCACCCGGCAAGGGCGGCCATCACATGCTCGATCGTCGACACCTCGACCCCGGCGTCGTTGCGGATCAGCGTGCACAGTCGAGACGGCACCACCTGATCCCACAGCGCCGCAATCATGGCGTCGCGCGCAGGAACATCGGTGCGCTTGAACCAGATGCCATAGTCAGCCGAAGCCGGGCGCACAACCATGCGAACCGGGGCCCCGGAGTGAAGACCCCGACCCTCGAACACAGCGGCGGATTTCAGCGTATTCTGCACGTACAGACCTCTGGCGGTTTAGTCACAAACGTTCGTCTGGGCGCCGCCGTTCCCGTGTGAGTAATTAACGTTTGTTTAGGTGTTCTGCCAACTCACGCTTTGTGACTTTGTATGACAGGGTCTGAAACAGACAACACCTTGTTCTGAAACAAAAAGGCCCGCCTGAACAGCGGGCCTTTTGTCAATTGTTACAGCACTTGATCAGTTCGCCTGACGGCGCAGAAAGGCGGGGATCTCGATCCGCTCCTGATCCGCGCTCAATTCCGGCTCGTCATCATAGGCGGTGACTGGCGGCTGCTGGCGGCTTGGCGCGGGGCGCTCTGCTGCCTCGTTATGGCCGCCACCGGCCATGCGGTTGATCAGCGACCCGATGCCAAAGCGCGGGCGCTGTTCGGCCGGCTTTGCCACGGGTGCCGCAGGTTGACGGGCCGGTTGGGCCGCAGCAGCAGCCGGGCGTTGGCCGGGCTGCGCGGGCGAGCGGGACACGGCGGCCTGCAGCCGGGCAAGCGCCTCGGGCGAAGGCGTGCCAGGGGCACGCGGGCGCGGCGCGACAAAGGCGGCTGCTTCGTCCGACATCGGCACGTTGCGCGCCTGTTGCGGGGCGGGTGCTGCAGCCTGCGGGCGATAGACGGGTGCGGGCACGTCGTCTGTGGCTTCTTCCTGCGCCTCATAGGCAAAGTCATCCGTGGTATCGAACAACTGCGGCTGCGGCGCCTGTGCCTGCACCGGCTGCGGAGCCGGAGGGGCGACGGGCGCTGCGGCAACCTGAACCGTCAGCGGCATTTCGCGGCGCGGTTCGGGGGCCGGGGCTGCGGCAAAGTGGTTGGGCAGCGGTGCGGCCATCGAGCGGCGGGCCACCGGGCTTTCGGCCTTGGCCTGCGTCACGTCGATACCGGTGGCAACCACCGAGACGCGCAGCGTGCCTTCCATCGTGACATCCAAGGTCGAGCCGACGATGATATTCGCGTCCGGGTCCACCTTTTCGCGGATGATATTGGCGGCTTCGTCCAGTTCGAACAGCGTCAGATCGTGGCCGCCGGTGATGTTGATCAGAACGCCCTTTGCCCCGTTCAACGAAATCTCGTCCAACAGCGGGTTGGCAATTGCCTTTTCTGCGGCCTGCACGGCGCGGTCGTCGCCCGTGGCTTCACCCGTGCCCATCATGGCCTTACCCATCTCGTCCATCACCGCACGGACATCGGCAAAGTCGAGGTTGATGAGACCGGGGCGCACCATCAGATCGGTCACACCCTTGACGCCCTGATACAGCACATCGTCGGCCATGGCGAAAGCTTCGGTAAAGGTGGTCCGCTCGTTGGCCAGCCGGAACAGGTTCTGGTTCGGAATGATGATCAGCGTATCGACAACCTTTTGCAGCGCTTCGATGCCGTCCTCGGCCTGCTTCATGCGCTTGTTGCCTTCGAACTGGAAGGGCTTGGTCACCACGCCCACGGTCAGCACACCCAGTTCACGCGCGGCCTGCGCGATGATCGGGGCCGCACCTGTGCCGGTGCCGCCGCCCATCCCGGCGGTGATAAAGCACATATGTGCCCCCGCCAGATGGTCAACGATTTCCTCGATGGTCTCTTCGGCGGCAGCAGCACCCACGGTTGGCCGGGCCCCTGCACCCAACCCTTCGGTGACCTTCAGGCCCATCTGGATGCGCGCGGTGGCCCGCGACTGTTGCAGGGCCTGCGCATCCGTGTTGGCCACAACAAATTCGACGCCTTCAAGGTTCTTGTCGATCATGTTGTTGACCGCGTTGCCCCCTGCGCCGCCAACGCCAAACACGGTGATGCGGGGCTTCAGCTCTTCGCGCTGCGCGTTCATGATGAGATTGAGTGCCATTCTGCCAATCCGCCTGTCTTTTGTTGTGCCGCCAGAAGTGTTCTTGCTGCCGTTACCGTTTATTGCCGAACGCACGCGCCTGTCCCGGACGCGCGACCCCCGAATTACCCGCTAGAATACCGATAGGTTGGGCGCACGTCACGAAAAAAACACCGAAAACCCACAAAATATGGGGTTCCGGCCGCCGATTTCAGCGGTATTTCGCCAGTGACGCAGGATATTGGGGTTACCAATTGTCCTTGAACCATTTGACGACCCTTTTCAGCGACCGCGCCGGGTAGCGCTCGGTCGCAATTTCAAAGTCCCACCATTCGTCCTGCGGGTGCGCCGCGAACAGACACAGCCCCACCGCCGATGAAAACGCCGATCCCGTCGCCGCCTGCGGCAACCCCTGCACCCGCAGCGGGCGGCCAAGGCGAACCCGCTGGCCAAGGATTCGGCTGGCCAACCCGTCAAGGCCCGGAATCTGGCTTGCGCCCCCCGTCAGCACGATCTGCTGGCTGGGCAGGTGGTCAAACCCGGCGGCATCCAGCCGGGTGCGCACCTCTTCCAGAATCTCCTCGACACGCGGCCGCATGATCCCGATCAGTTCCGTCCGGCTGATCTGACGGCGGTCCTTTTCCCAATCGCCGGAATCGCCGCCCACCTCGATCATCTCGCGGTCATCCATGCCGGTGGCGTGCACGCCGCCATGCTTGGTCTTGATCCGCTCGGCCACCGCCATCGGCACCATCAGACCCTTCGAGATGTCAGAGGTGACGTGGTCGCCGCCCATGCGGACCGAATCCGCATAGATCATGTGCTTCTTGATAAAGACCGAAATCCCGGTCGATCCGCCGCCCATGTCGATGCAGGCCGCGCCAAGTTCCTGTTCATCTTCCACAAGGCTGGAGATGCCCGAGACATAGGCGGATGAGGCAAGCCCCGCCAATTCCAGATCGCAGCGCTGAATGCAGTGCAGGATGTTCTGCACCACCGTGCCGTCAATCGACAGCAAGTGCATGTCCGTCGCCAGACGGTTGCCGATCTGACCGCGCGGGTCACCAAGGCCGGTGCGGTGATCCAGCGCAAAGTTCACGGGCTGCGCATGCAGCACCTCGCGCCCCTGGCCAATGTCTGGCACATCACAGGCCGACAGCGCGCGCGCCACGTCCTGTTCGGTCACGACGCTGTCTTCCAGCTCAATCTCGCCGGCAAGGCCATAGCTGCGCGGTTCCGCCCCCGAAAAGCAGGCGATCACATGGTCAACCCGCACGTTGGCCATCTTTTGCGCGGCCTGCACGGCGGTGCGGACGGCGCGTTCGGTTTCCGCCATCACGCTGATCTCGCCGAACCGCACACCGCGCGATTTCGTGGTTGCCGCGCCAATCACCCGAAAGGACGACTGCCCAGCCATGGGCCCGACGCCATCATCCCCCATTGCCGAAGGTCCGTCGAACCGCAGGATCAGACAGGCAATCTTTGATGTGCCGATATCCAGAATGGCGATGACACCCCGCTGCATGGCGGCGCGGCGCATGTTCCGCATGGCGCGTTGGGATTGGTAGAGATCGGTCATAGCTCGCTCCCGCTGGTGTCGATGCCCTGTGCGGCCCGCAGTTGGTTCAGCGCATAGGGCGCCAACCGCAGAACAGGGCGGTGTTCGGTCCGAAGGTCGACGGCAAAGATGTCGCGACCCAAAAGATCATTGGCCTGATTCAGCGCGATCAGCCGCTCCAGCGCGGCAACCGGCCGGTCCTGCGGCAGCAGGATGCGCTGGTTGCGGTCCAGCACCACATCCCAGCGGCGCATGCCCACGCGGACCAAACCACGGATGCGCGGCAGGATCGGCTCGGCCGCCGCCAGAAGTTGCAGCGCCTCGGTCGTTGCGGCATCGGCCCCTTCGCCAGCAATCAGCGGCAGGTCGGGACGGTCGGCGCGCGACCCAAGGCTCGCCACTCGGTGCCCTGTTTCATCCAGCATTTCAATCCCGGCCTCGGTGCGCCACAACAGGGCGGGCACCCGCTCGGTGATGGTAACCTGCAACACGCCCCCCGACCTGACGGCCAGATCAGCCTTTGCAATCGCATCCAGTTCCTGAATCCGGTTGCGCGCCGCATCAAGGTCAATGTCGAACGACGACAAGGGCAGCTTCAGCCCCAGCCGCATGCGCACCGCATCGGCCAACTCGGGCGAGGCACCTTCGACCGACACAAGGGCAACCATGAACTCGGGCCGGTTTTCGAACCGATCGCGGATCTCGGCAATGCCGCCCGAAATCGCATCGCGCCGGTCGGCATCTGCCAGAACCAGCCCCACCGTCGCCGCCAGCACAAACGACGGCAGACCCACCCGGAACAGCACCCGGAACACCGGGGTCAGCCAAAGCCGCTGCATGCGATAGGCCCAGCGTGACGGTGCAGGGTCACGGCGCAACGGGGCCGGGCGACGGGCGGTCAGCGATTGCATGACGCATCCTCCACGATCCAGTGACACAGGTCTGGAAAGCTGATGCCCACATGCGCCGCCTGTTCGGGCGACAACGACGTCGGCGTCATGCCGGGTTGCGTGTTGGTTTCAAGCAGGATCAGGCCAGCCAGCCCCTGCGCTTCATCCCAACGGAAATCTGTCCGCGACAAACCGCGGCAACCAAGCGCCCGATGCGCGCGCAGGGCGTAATCCATGCAGGCCTCGGCAATCTCGTCCGGCACCTGTGCGGGCAGCACATGACGGCTGCCGCCGGGCTTGTATTTGGCGTCAAAGTCATACCAGCCGTCGGTGATGATGTCGGTCACGCACAAGGCGCGGTCGCCCATCACGCTGACTGTCATCTCGCGGCCCGGCGCGTAAGCTTCCACCATCACCGTTTCCGGCATCGTCTTGGCCAGACGCGGCGCGTTCGACCCCGGATGCACGATATAGACGCCGACGCTGGACCCTTCGTTGTTGGGTTTTACCACATAGGGCGGCGGCAAGACGTGGCCCTGCTCCACCTCATCCCGGCCCACAAGGCGTGAGGCAACGATGGGCAGGCCAGCGGCGGCATAGACATCCTTGGTGCGCTGCTTGTCCATCGCCAGCGACGACGCAAGCACGCCCGAGTGCGTGTAGGGGATGCGAAGCCATTCCAGAATGCCCTGCACGCAGCCATCTTCGCCCCAGCGACCATGCAGCGCGTTGAAGACAACGTCTGGTTTGATGTCAAGCAGTTGCGCGGCAAGATCGCGGCCTGCATCGACCTCGACCACCTCATACCCCGCCTCGCGTAGCGCTGCTGCACAGGCTGAACCTGTGACCAAAGACACCTCTCGTTCCGCCGAGAAGCCGCCTTTCAGTACCGCCACACGGGACATCCTGCTCGATGCACCCGCCATTTACTGCCTCTTGGGTCTGTACGACCCTTTTTCTTGTTATTTTGCCGCCGGTTCACCGACACGCATGATTTCCCACTCTAGCGTGATCCCAGAGTTTTGGAAAACCCTTTTTCGCACATCCTCCCCCAGATTTTCCAGATCGGCGGCAGTTGCCCCCCCGATGTTGATCAGAAAGTTGGAATGCATGACCGACATCTGCGCCCCACCCAGCGTGGCGCCGCGCATTCCGGCGTCGTCGATGACCTTCCACGCCTTCAACTCCTGGCTGTCATCGGCACGGCCCGTAGAGGAATAGCCCACCGGATTGCGGAAGGTGGAGCCGGCCGAGCGGTCCTTGGTGGGTTGGCTGGCGTCGCGCTTGGCGATCTGGTCGGCCATCTGCGCCTCGAGCGCCGCCGGATCACCGGCCGGCGCGCGGAAGGTGGCCCCGGTGATCACCGCGCCGTCGGGCAAGGTGGACTGGCGATAGGCAAGGTGCAGGTCTTTGGCTGCAAGGGTTTCGATCCGGCCGTCGCGGGTGACGATGCGGACGGTTTCCAGAACATCGGCCACGTAATGGCCATAGCAGCCCGCGTTCATCCGGACCGCGCCGCCGATGCTGCCGGGGATGGTCCGCAGGAAGGTGAGGTCTCGCCCCGCCTCGGCGGCCTTGCGGGCCACGTGGGCGTCGAGGGCGGCGGCCCCGGCGATCACGCAGTCCCCCGCCACCTCGATCCCGTTGAACCCCCGCCCCAGCCGGACGACCACGGCGCGCAGGCCGCCGTCGCGGACGATCAGGTTGGAGCCGACCCCCATGGGAAACACCGGCACGCCCGGATCGAGGGCCGCAAGGAAGGCCGCCAGATCAGCCTCATCGGCAGGCTGAAAGAGCCAGTCCGCCGGCCCCCCGACCCTGAGCCATGTGAGGTCGGCCAAGGGCCGGTTCGGGGTCAGCGTGCCGCGGGGGGTGGGGAGGGCATGGGTCATTCCCCGTTGATAGGAAATCAGGGGGATCGGTGCAAGATCAGAGGATGTCCCAGCGTGGGACGGAAATTTTTGTGTGGGGAGTCAAGGGGTTGGATTTTGGAATTGAGGGTTTGTTAGGGTTTGGACTCATTAACTTCCATAGCCAGAAGAGCACTGTGGCTGCGAGGGCGATGGCGATGGCGAAGTCCTTGAGACATCTGTCGTAACGGGTAGCAATCCTACGCCAATCTTTGAGGCTGCCGAACATGACCTCGATCCTGTTGCGCCTCGGTCAGCCAAAAAAGCCGCTCATTGATCCGTCTCCTTGCGGAGCCTGAATCATGCCGCAACGCCTAGTTCAATGGGTCCTGACCCTAGCTGCCGTAAGTGGATCGCTTCCCATACCTATTCTCCTATGTACTCGCATACATCCCCACTGGCAGAGACTATTGCCACCGTAGTCGCCGCATGGATGTAATGTTCACCTTCGGGAACGAAGGCACTCATGATTGCAGATTGGGGCCCAATGTCTCCAATTGTCGCACTGGGTTGTTCACAATTGCGGTTTGTTATCAGGTACTCAGCGCATATTTTTGCTTTATACCATAGAAAGCGGCCAACTTCCTGACAGGGCATCTCTGAAAAGCTTAGCTTTGAGAAATCTTTATGAAGTCTAGCAAGGCCCCTTGAGAAGCTAGTAATTTCATTCTTGTCGGGTTTCCAACTGTTCTGGAGCGTTGATCGTACTCCATCATCTGCTACTAGGAGTAGACCTAGGACGCAGAGCGAGAACGCAATCAACTTGCCATTAGCCATTCTTAGCCTGCCCACAAAGCAAAGTCTGGAAGCTCACACGCGGGAACTAATGTGTTGGCTGCTGTCTGCGAGCCGAGGTTTCCCAAAAGCAAGACCCAACGGGAAAGGAATTGCAAGCCAAAACTCTTCCGTAGCCTATTGTATTCATGGGCGACAGGACGGCGGTCTGGATCCACTTTTGGCACCTCCTGCAGTCACCGAAAAATCGTGACTTTCTTTGTAAACAGATCAATGTTTGAACTTTTCGAGGCGTACCAGAATTCGGGTGCTCTAGAGTTAAACAGCTCTCCGAAAACTCTGTCAAAGGGATTGATTGCATTACGCAACACACGCATAGTGGTGGACACTGCGTACCCGTCTCTATCTAAGAGTACATCCAACGAGATTTGATAGGTGAAGCCCGATTCCTTCACGCTGTACGAAATTTCTATTGGAGTCAGAGCAAACGTCTTCCAACCCTCTTCTGGAACTAGAATGAGCTTCGCAGGATCATACCTACATGGCAAACCAGCGCATAGCCCCTTCGGCCAAAGGTAGATCTCCTTTTTCCGAGGAATGCGTCTTTCTTCGACCGGTATATCAATCTGTGGCCGCAGATCGTGAACATGAAGCACCGCCCAGAATTCTGCACCGATTTTCGCTTCGCCACTTTCTAAGTAATTTCGGAGCTCGTTCTCTTCCAGACTAAAACCCGAAAAGTAAGGGTAACTTGCAATTCCTTTCACCCGACCATCTCTCAAGACCAAGGCAGATCTTTTAGGGTCGATCAGTTCGCTCGCAATTCGGAGTCGAATCTCTTCTCCTATAGATATCTGCTGGTATTTCTTGAAAGCAGGAGGAATGGCCATGAGCAGCGCAACAATTGACAGTAGGACAGGAAGCCTCAACTTCATGGCTGTATGCATTCAAGCGAAGATGGAATGATCAAGGGCCGGGCGAATGAGGAGCCGCGCACGCCCCAGGATATCGGTGCATAGAATTCAGGCACCTCAACTTTGTGTGACCATTCTTGGATTCTTCTACGGTCGCTGATGGACAACGTGCCGCAAGCGTGTTGGACGGTCGACCAGCGTATCGGCATCGTCATTAGTCCCAACCGCGTCCAGCGCGCATCCCCACCTTCGCCCCCACCACCATCCATCCGCGCACCGAACCGTTAGCTGCGTTCTCACGAGACCTCACGCAACCGAAAGCTGTCAATCCCCCCGAACCCTTTCCTACCAGATTGTTTTGCGTGCCTCACCCCTTACTCAACCCACTGGCGCCCCACAGGAAACAACCCAAGAAAAAGGTGGCGGGGTGAACCCCGCCCTACGGGGAGTTAGGCATGGGGAGTGGTGCGGGGAACCGCACCCTACGGGTTTGGTATCGGTGGCGTGGGGGCGTGGCGGGGTGAACCCCGCCCTACCGGGGCGGTGGGAGTCGGGAGTGGTGCGGTGAACCGCACCCTACGGAGGCGCTCGACCGTGGTGCGGGGGGTAGGGCGGGGTTCAGCCCGCCTTGTGTGTGGTGGAGGGGGGGTAGGCGTAGGGTGCGGTTCACCGCACCATGGGGCGGTGTGCGCCCTGCCCTATTCCGCCGGGGTTTGGGTGCGAGCCTTGATCCAGCGCCAGAGGTAGATCAGGGGCCAGCGCAGAACGCTGGCACCGCCCGCAAGGATCAGCAGGCCAAGGAAGGGGCCGTTGACGTAAGTGACCCAGCCGACCAGCGGGATGCCGAGCGCGATGAGGACATAGGCCGCGCGCCAGTGGTGATCGCGCGAGGGGAACATGGCGATGAGGTTGGCGCAAACCAGCCAGATCAGCGCGCAGATCAGGGGGGTGCTCATCGGGTCACCTCATGCGGGTCCGGGATCGCGGTCTGGCGCGGGTCGCGCACCGGCAGGCCAAGGGCGCGGCGGGCAAAGTAGATCAAGGGGTTACGGAACATCGAGACAAAGGCAAAGAGGCCGAAGGCCAGCCACATCCAGCCATGGACCATGCCGATCCAGACCAGCAGCACGGGGGCGGCGATCAACAGGGCCACGCCGGGGATCATCTGCGCCTTCATCGGCAGCATGGCCACAAGGGCCGATGCCACCACCCAAAGCGCGCCGAGGATCAGTGGGGTGCTCATGCCGCCTGCCCCATCAGTTTGGCGGGCAGGTTGTTGGCCCAAGCCGAGATGGTGCCCGCGCCAAGGCAGACGACCATATCACCCGGGCGGGCCTGTTCCTTGACCAGACGGGCAAGGTCAGCCTCATCCAGCAGGGCGCGGGCGTGGCGGTGGCCATGGGCGATGAGGCCCGCCACCAGATCATCGCGCGAGGCGCCGGGAATGGGGTCTTCTCCCGCAGCATAAACCTCGGCAATCGCCACCACATCGGCCTCGTTGAAGCAGGTGCAGAAATCCTCGAACAGGTTGGACAGACGGGTATAGCGGTGCGGCTGGTGGATGGCGATGACGCGGCCTTTGGTGGCTTGGCGCGCGGCGCGCAGGACGGCGGCGATTTCCACGGGGTGATGGCCGTAGTCATCGATGATGGTGACGCCGTTGACCTCGGCCACCTTGGTGAAGCGGCGGTTGACCCCGGCGAAGGAGGCGAGCGCCTCGCGGATCTCGTCGCGCTTCATGCCGAGGTGGCGGGCGACGGCGATGGCCGACAGGGCGTTGGAGACGTTGTGATCGCCCGGCATGGGCAGGGTGCAGCCTTCGATCATCGCATCCTTCCCTTCGTTCTGCAGGAGAACGTCGAAATGGGCGGTTCCATTCCGGTAGGTCAGGTTGATGGCGCGGACATCGGCCTGCGCGTTGAAGCCGAAGGTGACGACGCGGCGGTCAGCGATGCGGCCGACAAGGGCCTGCACTTCCGGGTGATCGGTGCAACAGACGGCGAGGCCGTAGAAGGGGATGTTGGAGACGAAATCGAGGAAGCCTTTGCGCAGCGCATCGAAGGTGTGCCAGTGCTCCATATGCTCGGGGTCGATGTTGGTGACGATGGCAATGGTGGCGGGCAGGCGGTTGAAGGAGCCGTCAGATTCGTCGGCCTCGACCACCATCCACTCCCCTGCCCCGGCGCGGGCGTTGGAGCCATAGGCATGGATGACGCCGCCGTTGATGACGGTGGGGTCAAAGCCGCCCTTGTCGAGCAGGGTGGCGACCATCGTGGTGGTGGTGGTCTTGCCGTGGGTGCCGGCGATGGCGATGTTGGATTTCAGCCGCATCAGTTCGGCCAGCATTTCGGCCCGGCGCACGACGGGCAGCTTGCGGCGGCGGGCTTCCTCAAGCTCGGGGTTGCCCTTCTTGATGGCAGAGGAGATGACGACGACAGCCGCCTCGCCCAGATTTTCGGCGCGCTGGCCTTCGAAGAAGGTGGCCCCCAGTTTCACGAGGCGGTCGGTGATCTTGCTGGCCTTGGCGTCAGAGCCTTGGACAGTATAGCCAAGGGTCATCAGCACCTCGGCGATGCCGGACATGCCGATGCCGCCGATGCCGACAAAGTGGATCGGCCCAAGTTCAAGGGGCAGTTTCGTGGCGGCGTTCATGCGCGAACTCCTGTAGCGAGGGCTTCGACAAGGGCGACGAGGCGGTCGGTTGCATCCGGGCGGCCCATGGCCAATGCGTTCGCGGCCATCCGTTCGGCGGCACCGGGTTGCGAAAGCACGGCTGCCATGTGCGATGTGAGGGTGGCAACGTCAAGCGCCTTTTCCGGGATCAGGATCGCCGCCTCGGCCTGCACCAGACCACGGGCATTGGCGGTTTGATGGTCTGCCGTGGCGGCGGCATAGGGGATCAGGATCGAGGGGCGACCTATGGCGCTTATATCAGCGATGGAGGACGCACCCGACCGTGACACGACCAACTGCGCCTCGGACAGGCGGCGGGGAATATCGGTGAAGAAGGGGGCCACTTCCGCCTGAATGCCGCCCTCGTCATAGGTGGCGACCACGCGGTCGAGATCTTCCTCGCGCGCCTGATGGGCGACGCGCAGGTTGCGGCGGATGGCATCGGGAAGGGCCGCTACGGCGGAGGGCACCACATCCGACAGGATGCGCGCGCCTTGGCTGCCGCCGATCACCACCATCGACATCGGATAATCACCGGGCGCGATATAGGGCGCGCCCGCGCGTTCCAGCACGGCAAGGCGGACGGGGTTGCCGGTATGTGTGCCTTCGACGCCCGCAGGCAGGGTGGTGGGCCATGTGCCGCAGGCCACGCGGTCCACGCGGGGGGCGAAAATCTGGTTCACGCGGCCCAGCACGCCGTTTTGTTCATGGATCATTCGGGGCAGTCGCAGCATCCACGCGGCGGCAAGGGCCGGAATGCTGGGATAGCCGCCAAAACCCACGACAACGGTCGGGCGGTCGCGCAGCATGGCAACGGCGGCCGACAGAACCCCGGCCGCCACGGTAAAGGGCACGGCAATCTTGGCCAAGGCCCCGCCGCGCGCGAAGGTGGCGCTGGAGACTTCCTCGATCTGGACCATGTAGGGAAAGCCCCCTGCATAGCGTGCGCCGCGCGCATCGGTCGAGAGTTTGACCCGCCAGCCCTTGGCGACCATGGCCTCGGCCAAGGCCTGCGCAGGGAACATGTGCCCCCCGGTGCCGCCTGCCGCAATCAACAGAAGCGGTTCATTGGCCATCAGCGCCCCCGACGGAGAATATCGCCGATCTGACCCTGTGGCCGGGTGCGGGTCAACGCCAGAAGCATGCCCACGGTGATGCCCGCCGCGATGACGGACGACCCGCCGTAAGACACGAAGGGCAAGGTCATGCCCTTGGCCGGCAACAGGCGGACGGCCACGCCCATGTTGATCATGGCCTGCACGCCAAAGATGCAAGCAAGGCCGGTGCCGGCAAGGCGGATGAAGGGATCACGTTCGCGCATCAGCCGGAACAGCGAGCGCACGACGATGGTGCCGTAAAGCGCGATGATGAGAAGGACAAGGATCAGGCCATATTCTTCGGCGGCGACGGCAATGATGAAGTCGGTGTGGGCATCGGGCAATGTCCATTTGACCTGCCCTTCGCCGACGCCCACGCCAAAGAAGCCGCCTTCCTGAATGGCGTTGGTAGCATAGCCGATCTGGCTGCGCGGGTCGATGTCGGGGTTAAGAAAGCCGTCGATGCGGCGGGCGAAGTGTTCCGAGGATTCGTAGGCCACCGTCGCGCCAAAGGCGATGATGCCGCCGACAATGGCGATCAGCGTCATGGGCGCACCGGCCACGAAATAGATCACGCCCCAGCCGAACAGGATCAGGGCGGCCTGGCCAAAGTCGGGCTGGATGGCCAGCAGTAGCACTACGGCCCCGGCCACGGCAAAGGAGGCCGATTTGCCGGGCGGGCCGTTGAGTTCCTGACTGGCCGCCATCAGCCAAGCCACCAGCACCATGAAGCCGGGCTTGAGAAACTCGGACGGTTGCACCGAGGCAAAGCCAAAGGAGAACCAGCGCACGGCGCCCTTGCCAAAGTCGGTTCCGACAAAGGGCAGCAGCATCAGCGCAGCAAACGAAACGGCAAAGCCCAAGACGCCAAGGCGGCGGATCATCGAGGGCGGCATCATGGAAATGCCCACCATGACGGCAAGCCCGACCACGCCGAAAAAGGCCTGCCGCTGGACATAGTAGAATTCGTTCAGGCCATTGCGCGAGGCGAGCGGCACCGAGGCGGCAAGCCCCAGCAAGAGGCCGATGCCGAACAGCACCATGATGGCCGTCAGCGACCATTTGTCGATGGTGCGCCACCAACGGGGAAGAACAGGCTCTGTCACCCGAACGGGACTGGAGCCATAGACCATCTCAGTCATGGAAAAACCGCCTGTAACGCCTGCACTGCCGATTGCCCGGTTTTCCGGGTCTGGCAAGAACTGTAACCAAGTTCCGGCCCTATGGCTAGAAGAAACACAGGGCGGCTGCGGGCGGTTGCGGCAAGGCTGTTGCGCGAATCAGTTATATAACGATATGGTTATTTAATGGGTGTCGCAAGGGTGGGGCGGAATGCAGCTTGATGCGGTGTTTGCGGCGTTGGCCGATCCGACGCGGCGCGCCATCGTGGCCCGGCTGGCTGCGGGCGAGGCCACGGTGCAAGAGCTGGCGCAACCTTTTGCCATCAGCCAGCCCGCGATTTCGCGACATCTGAAGGTGCTGGAGACGGCGGGTCTGATCGAGACGCGGATTGACGGTACCGCCCGCCCCCGCCGGTTGCGGCCCGAGGCGGTTGAGGCGCTGTGGGACTGGCTGAGCCAGTACCGCGCGCTGTGGGAGGAACGCTATACCCGGCTGGATGCGGTTCTGGCCCAGATTCAGCACGAGGGCACAGCAGAACGAAAGGACGGGACATGAGCAGACTGACGCTGACGACCGAAGGTGAGCGGCACATCATCGTAACGCGCCGTTTTGATGCCCCGCCGTCCCTGCTGTGGCGTGCGCATACTGAGGCTGCGCTGCTGCAACAATGGTGTGTTGGCCCAGACGGCTGGACGATGCCGGAATGCATCAGCGAGGCGGTGCCGGGCGGGCGGATCTTTTTTCGCTGGGCCGATGCTTCGGGCCACGGGTTTCACCTGACCGGGCATTCTGTCGAAGTGACGCCGCACCATCGCATTGTCCATGTCGAGCGGATGCACCTGCCAGACCCCACGCCGGACAACCATGTGGTCACCCTGTTCCAGCCCGATGCCGGCGGCACGATCCTGCGGATGACGATGACTTTGCCAGAGGAAGGCGTACGCGCCGCGATGCTGGCCACCGGAATGGCCGATGGGATGGAAGCGAGCTATCAACGCTTGGAAAGGTGGGCCGGACATGCAGCCGATGCGTGACAGATTGCAGGTTCAGATGCAGGGGGACTGCGAAATCGCCTTTACCCGCGACTTCCGCGCTCCGGCAGCGGTGTTGTGGCGCGCGCTGACCGAAGCAGAGTTGGTGATGCGCTGGCTGTGGGCTGATGGCATACCGATGGTCACCTGCGAGATGGATGTCGTGGTGGGCGGGCGGTTCCGCTGGGTCTGGCGGCGGCCGGATGGCACCGACATGGGCGTGGGTGGGCGGTTTCTGCAGGTGGAAGCCCCGCTGCGGTTGGTGAACACCGAGTTGTTCGACGACGACTGGACGGATGGCGAGACGATGGTGGTGCAAGCGTTGCAGCCATTGTCGCCGCAGACGACTCGGCTTGCGATGGTGGTGCGGTACACCACTGCGGCGGCCCGCGATCGGGCGTTGGCCTCGCCCATGGCCGAGGGGATGGACGACGCCTATGCCAAGCTGGATTCGATGTTCACGGACTTGGCGATGCCAGAGGGCACATGATACCTGCCATGCGACAGATGTGACGAGCGCGTCATCAGGGCTGCTTGCCATACCTGGCCGATGGCGAGCATCGCGGTTGCAATCGTTCTATGGGGTTGCTTTGGATCAAGGCCCGCGCCCCATGGCCATGCCAGTTTGCGTGCATCGGGATCGGGGGTGAAACATGGCTGCGACGGTTGGAATTGTGGGCGTGGGGCTGGTCGGGTCGGCGGCGGCCTATGCCATTGCGCTGTCGGGCATTGCGGGGCGGATCGTGCTGGTGGACCAGAACGACGCCCTTGCCGTGGCACAGGCCGAGGATATCGCGCATGCGGTGCCCTTTGCCTCATCCACCCAGATCGAGGCGGGCGGCTTTGACCGCCTGCGCGGGGCCGAGGTGGTAATTATCTGCGCCGGGGTCAGCCAGAAACCGGGCGAGACGCGGCTGGACCTGCTGGCGCGCAATGCCGCCGTGTTTGCGGCGGTGGTGGGCGCGATCCGGACCGAGGCGCCAGAGGCGATTTTGCTGGTGGCGACAAACCCGGTGGATGTGATGACCGACATCACCTTGCGGCTGTCGGGGCTGCCCGAGGGGCGGGTGATCGGGTCGGGCACCATTCTGGATACGGCGCGCTTTCGCAGCCTTTTGGGGCGGCATCTGGGCATTTCGCCCCAGTCGGTGCATGCCTATGTCCTTGGCGAACATGGCGATTCCGAGGTGTTGGGCTGGTCAAACGCGCGGGCGGGGTCTGTGGCGCTGTCCGAGGCGGCGGCGCAGATCGGCGCGCCATTGACCGATGCGGTGCGCGCCAGCATTGACGATGGGGTGCGGCGCGCGGCCTATCGCATCATCGCGGGCAAGGGGGCCACAAACTATGGCATCGGCGCGGGGCTGATGCGGATCACGCGGGCCATCTTGCGCGATGAAGGGGCGGTTCTGTCCGTCTCCACCCGCACGGGCGAGGTGGCGGGCGTGACGGATGTAACGCTGTCGCTGCCGCGTGTGGTGGGCCGCCAAGGTGTGACGGCGGACCTGATGCCTGCGCTGGATACGGGCGAGATGGCGGCGCTGGAACGGTCGGCGCGGATGCTGGCCGATCTGGCGGGCGCGGTCAGGCTGTAGCCAAGGCCGCCGCGCGACGTGCCAGTGCCCATTCGGGCCAATGTGCCGCGCGATCATAGTATTCGGGCATCGCGACAGCCCCGTCGGGCAGGTGATACCACGGCAGTTTGGTCGTGGTGAAAATGTGGATGTCGGGCGGGCAGGCGGCAGGATCTTCCAGCGTGCCGACCCGGACAAAGGCAAAGCGCCGCCCTGCCCCGGCATAATGCGACCAGAGCGCCACCTGACACTGCGGGCAGCGCAGCATGATCTGCCCCTTGCCGGAGTTTGACGGCAAGGGAACCTCGACCGGGGTGCCGAACTCTATGTCGATCAGGGCAGTTTCGATCAGCGCGTTCAGCGCATGGGGGCCGCCGCTTTCACGCTGGCACCATGTGCAGTGGCAGGCATGAACAAACAAAGGGCGGGCGGTCAGCCGGAAGCGGACCCCGCCACAGGTGCACTGTCCCCGCATCCGCCTGCTCCTCTGATTGCCAGACACACGGCTGCAACCATGGCAGAGGATGCGGCCACGTCAATCACCCTGCCCCGGCGGCAGCGTACGACGCCGAAGGTTTCGGTCAGCCGATCAGCGCCTTGACGCGGGCGGTGAAGTCATCGCCGCGCTTTTCAAAGTTGGGGTATTGGTCAAAGCTGGCGGCGGCGGGGGCTAGAAGGACGACATCGCCTGCCTCGGCCTCCTCGGCGGCGCGGGTGACGGCGCGCTGCATCGTTTCGCAGATTTCATAGGGTGTGTCGCCCAGTTGCAGGGCAAAGTCGCGCGCAGAATGGCCGATGAGGTAAGCCTTGGCGACCGCACCAAGGAAGGGTTGCAGCGCGGCAATGCCACCGTCCTTCCCCATGCCGCCCGCGATCCAGCGGATGCGGGGAAAGGCCTGCAGCGCCTTGGCGGCGCTGTCCACATTGGTGGCTTTGGAATCGTTGATGAAGCGCACGCCCGCGCGCTCGCCCACCAGTTGGCTGCGGTGCGGCAGGCCGGCAAAGCTGTCGAACGCGCCTTCGATCAGCTTGGGCGCGATGCCAAGCGCGCGGGTGGCGGCATAGGCGGCGCAGGCATTCTGGCGGTTGTGGGCACCGGGCAGGCCCGACACGGCGCGCAGATCGATGCTGGCCACCTGTTTGCCCTTGCGCCATTCCGACAAGAACCCCTTGCGGGCAAAGACGGCCCAGCCGAACTGATCGAGTTTCTGGCCCGAGGAGATGCGGATCACCCGGTCATCTTGTGGGCCCATGGCGAGTTGGTTGGCCAGAAAACGGCCCTCCACCTCATCCACGCCGATGATCGCACGGTCGGGGCCGCCTTCGGCAAAAAGGCGGCGCTTGGCGGCGAAATAGCCGCCCATGCCATGGTGACGATCCAGATGATCGGGTGACAGGTTGGTGAACACTGCCACATCGGGGGTCAGCGCACGGGCAAGGTCGGTCTGATAGCTGGAGAGTTCCAGCACCACCACTTCGCCATCCTGCGCGGGGTCGATGGACAAGACGCCCTTGCCGATGTTGCCGGCCATTTGCGTGGGCCTGCCCGCGACCTGAAGGATGTGGTGGATCAGCGCGGTGGTGGTGGATTTTCCGTTGGACCCGGTGATGCAGACGACACGGGGGGTCAGCTCCATTTCATCCCATTCGGGGGTGGCGTAGCTGCGAAAGAACAGCCCGATGTCATTGTCGACGGGGATGCCTTCCTCGATCGCGCGGGCGATGACCTTGTGCGGAGCGGGGTAAAGGTGCGGGATACCGGGCGAGACGATCAGGGCCGCCACGCCGTCGAATGCGGTCTGGCGGGTGAGATCGGTCAGGGTGAAGCCCTCATCCTCGGCCTTGGCGCGGGCTTCGGCGCTGTCGTCCCAGAGAAGCGGCGTGGCCCCGCCTGCGACCAGCGCGCGCGCCGTGGCAAGCCCGGATCGCCCCAAGCCCAGAACGGCGACCTTTGCGCCGTCATACCCGACCACCGGTATCATGCATTCCCCCGCCATCGACCCATATCCCGCGTGGGATATGTCAAGTTGCGGCGGGGGGAAAGGGTGAAGGCGGGATCAGCCGCCGCGCACAAGACTGTCGGCAGCCTCTTCGATGGATTGCGCGGCATCGGCCACGCGGTTCAGGTGGGCATTCATGGCCTGATGGCTTTGGTCGATGCGCACGATGACACCGGCCAGTTCGGGGTTCTTGGTGCGCAACTGGCCGAATTCCACCCGGCACATCACGCGGATGGAATCGAGCGCCAGCGTGGCGCGGCGCAACAGGTCCAACTCGCGCGCAAGGCGGACGGCACCGGCGCTGCTTTGCACGGCGGCATTTTGCGCCGAGGCATGGGCAGTCTTGCCCAAAGCGTGCAGGCGCGCGCCTTCATCGGCGCCGTCCACGCCGGGCAGGCCCTTGGGCATGTTGGCGAAGGCACGCTCGACCTCGGCGGCAAGGCGGGCGGCACCGTCAAGGAACAGCGCGTCGGCTTCGGACTGGCCGGATTGCTGGTCAGACCCGATGACGCCATGCAATTGCCGCAGCAGGCTTTCGACCATGGCACCATAGCGTTCCGAGATCGTGGACAAGGGGCCAGAGCCGCGTTCCAGCCGCTGCGAGATCAGCCGCATGTTGGTGGGCAAAAGGCGCAACTGATCCAGCACGCGGACGACGCCCTGCCGTTCCTTGCGGACCAGTTCGGCGGCATCCAGCAAGGCCAGAAGCGTTCGTTGGGCGCGGCTGGCGCGGTGGCCAAGCTCTTTGTCGCGGGTGGCGATTTCACTGGCCAAGGCGCGGGCCTGAAAGTCGGAATAGGATTGGAAGCCCTTGTCGGCCAGTTGGGCCAACATGATGGCGCCTGAGGCTTCGGGGGTCAGCTTTTCCTCTTTTTCGCGGGCCAAAAGGTCGGCATACATGGTTTCGGCCATCGCAAACATCGGGCCGCTGGGCTTGATGCGAACCGACAGATAGCCGCCATCGGGCAAGGGCAGCACCACGGCATAGACCCAATAGTGCAGGCCATCGCGGGCCTTGTTCTTGACATAGGCGCCGACCGGATGACCCGCCTTGAGCCGCTGCCAGAACAGCCAGAACACGCCACGCGGCATGTCTTCATGGCGGATTAGGCGGTGCGGCGCACCCAACAGATCAGCCGCGGGGTAGTCGGCGATCCGCATGAACACATCGTTGAACGACCGGATTACGCCCCGGTCATCGGTGCGCGAAAAGAAGATGTCCGACAAGTCGAACGGAGCCTCGCCCGAAACGGGGCGGACCTTGAAGCTTGCTGCAGTCTGGATTGCTGTCATGATGTTCCCACCCCGAGTTGAGGTTGGGTGGCAAGTTCCGTGCCACGACGGGGAATTTGACGGCTATTCCTGTGCGGCGATGGCGGCGGTGCCGGTGGCGGTCAGGTCATAGACCCCGCGCGAGACCCTGAAGAACCAGCCATAATGGTCATCACGCAGGATGGATGCCGCCTTTTGCAAGCCCGTGGCGCGGGCAAGGGCAGCGGGCGACAGCGCCCCGTGTTGTGCCAGATGTGCGGCGATCCGCAACGCATCCTGCCGGTAGGCTGTCATGCGTTTGACACCTGTGGTGCCGCCGGTGTTGGGGTCGCCCACGCGGCGCTGAAACTCGCGGAGCAGGCGCGCGGCGACCACGGTGTTGCGGCGCGGCTGATAGGGGGCGGGGTCCAGATGCGCCGTGACCTGCCCGTCGGGGGCAACGGTCAAGAGGCCAAGACCAAGGCGGCGGAGAAGCGCGATCATGTCGCGATAACGGTTGGCCCAAGCCTTGGCCGGTTGCGGCACGGCCAGATAAACATGGTCAAATGCCGCCTGCCGCGCCACGCCCTGCAGCACAAGCGTCAGGGTCAGGCCGGTTTTCATCTCGACAATCAGGGGCGGTTCGTCACCCCGGCAGGCCATGGCATCGGCGGGGCCGACCTCGGCCTTGACGGTATAGCCTTGGGCCTGAAGGAAAGCCTTGATCGGCGGGTAAA
This sequence comes from Rhodobacter sp., assembly GCA_027484145.1. GTDB lineage: Bacteria > Pseudomonadota > Alphaproteobacteria > Rhodobacterales > Rhodobacteraceae > Pseudotabrizicola. The sequence goes on along the minus strand of JAIXUH010000026.1, from coordinate 639,020 downwards.
GGTCCGCCTCGCGCGCGATGGGTGCGGCTTTGGGCACGGGCCGGGCCATCTAGCGCTTTTTCGCACGCTCGCGCGCGATCTTGTTGCCGCGCGGTCCGGTCTGGACGGGGGTGTTGTCGCGGTTTTCGTCCGTCAGCTTGCGCCAGCGATCCAGACGCGCAGGGTCGAGCGTGCCCGCCTTGACCGCCGCCTGCACGGCGCAGCCCGGTTCATGCGCGTGGGTGCAGTCGCGAAAGCGGCATTGCGGGGCCAGTTCGGTGATTTCGGCAAACAGGGTATCAAGACCAAAGGCCACGTCACTGACATGCAGGGTCCGCATGCCGGGGGTGTCGATCACCAGACCGCCGCCTTCGATCGTGTGCAACGACCGCGCCGTGGTGGTGTGGCGGCCCTTGGCATCGCTGTCGCGGATGCCGCCGGTTTCCTGTTGGTCAGCCTCGGACTTGTCGGCAAGGGTGTTCAGAAGCGTGGATTTGCCCACGCCGGAGGAGCCGACCAGCGCCACTGTTTGCCCCACGCCACACCATGGGGCCAGCACGCCAGCAGCCTCGGGCGATTTGGCGTTCAGCGTAACCACGACCAGCCCGCGTTGCAGGGCGGCGGCTTGCTGCTGATACTCTTGCGCGTCGGCCACCGTGTCGGCCTTGGTCAACACGATGACCGGGTTGGTGCCCGCCTCATTCGCCAAGGCGAGATAGCGTTCCAGCCGGGCGGGGTTGAAATCGGCATTGCAGGAGGTGACGATGAACAGGGTATCGACATTGGCCGCGATCAGTTGCGGGATATGCGCGCCTTCGGTGTGGCGGCGCAGCAGGGCTTTGCGGGTCAGGCGGCGAGCCAGAAGATGCGTCTCAGGGTCGGCCAGAACCCAATCGCCCACGGCATAGTCCGAGGTGTTCAGCTTGCCCGGTTGGATCAGGCGGACAGGCCCTTGTTCCGACAACGCCATAAGGCGGGCGCGGTGCACGGTGGCCACGCGCATGGGCACAAGGGCCACGTCTTCGGGCTGGCACTGGTCGGCAAAGAAGGGCGACCAGCCAAGGGCTGTCAGCGTGGGCGAAGGATCAGGGGCGGTTTGGTGTTCCACGTTGCGTTCATGGCGGCGGGCTGGCGCGGATGCAAGCCCCGCGTGCCGCGCGTTAGAGCGGGCGGGTATCTTTCACGAAGGTTTCGAAGAAATCCGAGAATGTCGCCACCCGCAGCGGCAGGCGGTCATAGGGTGGGTAATAGAGCGTCAGCCAGATGTCGGGCGGGTGCCAGTCGGGCAGGACGGGCACAAGGGTGCCGTCGGCCAGTTGCTGCACCACGATAAAGGCGGGCAGCAGCGCGATGCCTTCGCCCTGCACCGCCAGTTGCGCCAGAAGATCGCCGTTGTTGGCGCCAAAACGGCCCGTCACGCTGTGGCTGCGGTGCTGCGGGCCATGGCGCAGATCCCAAACCTCGCGCACCGGATCGGGGCCATAGGCAAGGCAGGCGTGGTCGGCCAGATCCTCAGGGCGTGCGGGCTGGCCCATGCGCGCCAGATAACCGGGGGCGGCGACCAGCAGGCGCGGCACCTTGCAGATCTTGCGCCAGACGGTCGAAGTGTCAGAGGGCGGGCCGGAAATGCGGATGGCCAGATCAAAGGCATCGTCGAGGATATCGACAAAACTGTCGGACAGAGTCAGCGCGACGCGGGTTTGCGGATGGATCAGCGCGAATTGTGACAGGACAGCGGGCAGCACGCGCAGGCCCAGCGACAAGGGCGCGCTGATCCGCAACAGGCCCGAGGTGATGCCATCATGGGCGCGGGTGTCCTCGGTCGCTTGCGCCAGGCCGTCGGCAAGGGGAGCCACGCGGGCGGCATATAGTGCACCTGCGGCGGTAAGGGAGACTTGCCGCGTGGTGCGCAGCAAAAGCTGCACGCCCAACTGATCCTCCAGCGCGGCAATGGTGCGGGTGACGGAGGCGGCGGTCAGGCCAAGCTGGCGCGCGGCGCCCACAAAGCTGCGCGCTTGGGCGACGGCCAGAAAGATGCGGATGGCCTCAAGCTCTCCCATCCCCAGATTATTACACTGGGCGCAATAAATAATGCAAGATTATGCTCATTCCCTTGTGTGATCTGTCGCCCCATCTTCATGGCAACGCAACAGAACACGGGAAAGAAATCATGCTGACGCAGATCAAGGGTTTGCATCACGTCACCTCGATGGCGGCGAATGCACAGGAAAACAATGCCTTCTTTACCAAGACGCTGGGCCTGCGCCGGGTGAAGAAAACGGTGAATTTCGACGATCCGTCGGTTTATCATCTGTATTATGGCGATGAGGTGGGCACGCCGGGGTCTGTCATGACCTATTTCCCCTTTGCCAACATGGTGCAAGGCCGCCGGGGCGCGGGCGAGGTGGCGGAAACGGTGTTTTCGGTGCCAAAGGGTAGTTTGGGCTATTGGAAAGAGCGCCTTGGCAACCATGGCGTCGATGGCGTGCAGGACCGCGATGCCTTTGGTGAGCGGCGGCTGCGGTTTTTCGGGCCGGATGGCGATGGATTCCTGCTGTCGGAGGTCGAGGGCGATGCCCGGCAAGGCTGGACGGGGTCCGATGTCACGGCGGAGGAGGCTGTGCGTGGCTTTCACGGCGTAACGATGCGGCTGCGCGATGGCGGGGCGACGGCGGAATTGCTGAAGTTCATGAACTATGAGGAAGTGGATCGTCAGGGCACGACCACGCGCTTTGCGGTCAGGGGCGGCAATGGCGCGGATGTTGTCGATGTCGAGGTGCTGCCCGGTGCGGCCCCGGCGCGGCAGGGCGCGGGGTCAGTGCACCATGTGGCCTTTGCGGTCGAGGATCGCGCGGCGCAGCTGGAGGTGCGAAAGGCGCTGATGGACACCGGGTTTCAGGTAACGCCGCCGATTGATCGCGATTACTTCTGGGCGATCTATTTCCGCACGCCGGGCGGTGTGCTGTTTGAGGTGGCCACCAACGAGCCGGGCTTTGACCGCGACGAAGACACGGCGAACTTGGGTCAGGCGCTGAAACTGCCGCGCCAGCACGACCATCTGCGTGAGCGGATCGAGGCGCGGCTGGAGCCGATCATCGATTGACGCAAGCACTTTGCCGCCGTGGCGCAGGTCGCGGCGGCAAGGGGTATTTAGCGGACCTTCAAGGTGGCAAGGCCGATCAGCGCAAGGATCAGGCTGATGATCCAGAACCGGATCACGATTTGCGGCTCCGCCCAGCCCTTTTTCTCGAAATGGTGGTGGATCGGGGCCATCAGGAACACGCGTTTGCCGGTGCGCTTGAAGTAAACCACCTGAATGATGACCGACAGCGCCTCGACCACGAACAACCCGCCAACGATGGCCAGCACGATTTCATGCTTGGTGCAGACGGCGATGGCACCCAGTGCCCCGCCAAGGGCAAGGCTGCCGGTATCGCCCATGAAGACGGCGGCGGGCGGGGCGTTGTACCACAAAAAGCCCATGCCGCCGCCAAAGAGCGCGGCGCAGAAGATCAGGAGTTCCCCGGTGCCCGGAACATAATGGACGCCGAGGTATTCGGTGTAATTGGCGTTGCCGACGACATAGGCGATCACGCCAAAGGTGCCTGCCGCGATCATCACCGGCATGATGGCGAGGCCATCAAGACCATCGGTCAGGTTCACCGCATTGGCAGAGCCGACGATGACGATCATGCCGAAGGGGATGAAGAACCACCACAGGTTCAACAAAAGGTCCTTGAACACGGGGAAGGCCAGTTGATTGGTCAGGCCGGCCGGGTGGAACGACGCGGCGGCATAGGTGGCAAGGCAGGCGATGGCCAGCCCCGACAGAAAGCGCACGCGCGACGAGACGCCCTTGGTATTCTGCTTGGTCACCTTGGCATAGTCATCGGCAAAGCCGATCAGGCCAAAGGCCAGCGTCACCAGCAGCACGATCCAGACATAGGGGTTGTCAAGGCGCGCCCAGAGCAGGGTCGAGACGAGGAGCGCCGACAGGATCAGCAAGCCGCCCATGGTGGGCGTGCCTGCCTTGGCGAAGTGCGAGGCGGGGCCGTCATCGCGAATGGGCTGGCCCTTGCCCTGCTTGCGGCGCAGGATGTTGATCAGGGGCCTGCCGAACATGAAGCCAAAAATCAGCGCCGTCAGGAACGCCCCGCCCGCCCGAAGGGTGATGTAGCGGAAGAGGTTGAAGAAGTCGCCCCCGCCGGAAAACTCGCTCAGAAAATACAACATTTACACAGTCCCTTCTTTTGGGGCGGTTCCTTGGCTTAGTCTGCGCAGCGCGTCAACGACAAGGCTGACCTTTGATCCCTTGGATCCTTTGACCAGAACGATATCGCCCGCGTCGATCAGGCTGCGGGCGCGCGCCGCCAGTTCCGGGGCGGTTTCCACCCATTCGCCGCGTTGCCCGCGTGGCAGGACGGCGTAAAGCGCCTTCATCCGCGGGCCGACGCAATGGATCTGGTCGATGGCCGACAGGCCGGGGTGGCGGGCGATGGCTTCGTGCAGCGCCCCTTCGGTGGGGCCCAGTTCCAGCATGTCGCCCAGAATGGCGATGCGCCGCCCGCTGCCGATGCGGCCCACGCCGTGCAGCGGTTGCGCGGCGATCAGCACATCAAGGCTGGCGGCCATCGACGCCGGGTTGGCGTTGAAGGCATCGTCGATCAGATTGATGGTGGTTTCCTCGACCCGGTCCAGAAGCAGGCGTTCGCGCGTGCCGCGCCCCGAAGGCGGCAGCCATTCGCCGATGTCGCAGGCGGCGATGGCGGGGTCGCAGCCCACCGCCTCGGCCACGGCGAGGGCACCAAGGGCGTTGAAGGCAAAGTGACGGCCCGGCGAGCGGACCTTGAACAGGATCGGCGCGGTGTGGCGGGTGGCACGCACAACGGTGGCATCGGCGGCCAGCGTGGTGTCGATCAGGCAGAAATCGGCGTCAGGGTTGGTGCCGAACATCACCGGGACCGCGCCCACCGCATGGGCCTTTTCCAGAAGGATGGGCGTCACATCCAGATCGGCGTTCAGCACGGCGATGCCACCGGGTGACAGGCCATCCATGATCGAGGCCTTTTCGTGGGCGATGCCTTCGATGCTTTCGAAGGCCTCCAGATGGGCGGGGGCGACGATGGTGACCATGGCCACATGCGGGGCGGCCATGCGTGACAGGGGCGCAATCTCACCCGGATGGTTCATGCCGATTTCGATGACGGCAAAGTCTGCGTCCTGCGGCATGCGGGCAAGGGTCAGTGGCACGCCCCAGTGGTTGTTATAGCTGGCCTCGGCCGCGTGGACGCGGCCCTGCCCGCCCAGAATGGCGCGCAGCATTTCCTTGGTCGAGGTTTTGCCGACCGATCCGGTGACACCCACCACCTTTGCGCGGGTGCGGGCGCGGGCAAAGCGACCCAGCGCTTCCAGCGCGGTCAGAACGTCGGGCACCAGCAACAGCGGCGCATCCGGAGCCACGCCGTCGGGGATGCGCGAGACGAGCGCGGCAGTGGCGCCTTTTTCCAGCGCGGCAGCGACGAAATCATGGCCGTCGCGCGCATCTTTCAGCGCGACGAACAGATCACCCGGTTGCAGGGTGCGGGTATCGATGGACACACCACCCGCCTGCCACGGGGCGGTGCTGTGCCCGCTGGTCGCAAGATCGGCATCGGCCGAGGTCCAGAGTACGGTTGCCACCATCAGATCACCCCGTCCAAGGCAGCCACGGCGACGCTTGCCTGTTCCACATCATCAAAGGGGTAGACCTGCTCTGCGATGGTCTGCCCAGTTTCGTGCCCTTTGCCCGCAATCAGCAGCGCATCCCCCGGCTGCAGGGCATCGACCCCGCGCAGAATGGCTTCGGCGCGGTCGCCCACTTCGTTGGCATCCGGGCAGGCGGCCATGATCGCGGAGCGGATGCTGGCGGGATCTTCGGAGCGCGGGTTGTCGTCAGTGACGTAAAGCACATCGGCATGGGCGCGGGCGGCGGCGCCCATCAGCGGGCGTTTGGTGCGGTCACGGTCGCCGCCGGCACCAAAGACAATGATGATGCGGCCCATCACATGCGGGCGCAGCGCTTTCAGCGCGGTTTCAATCGCGTCGGGGGTATGGGCGTAATCGACAAAGACGGTGGCGCCATTTTTGCGGGTGGCGGCCAGTTGCATGCGCCCGCGCACGCCTGCAAGGCGCGGCAAGGTCTGAAACACGCGGGCGGGATCATCGCCCGCGGCGATGGCAAGGCCCGCGGCGACGGCCACGTTTTCTGCCTGAAAGCCGCCGATCAGGCCAAGGCGCACCAGATACGGCTGGCCCTGCCACTGAAAGCGCAGGTCCTGCCCCGTAGCATCATAGCGGTGCGACAAGAGCCGGAGATCGGCCCCTTCGCCATGACCCACGGTCAGCGTGCGCAACCCGCGCGAAAGCGCCAGTTCGGCCATGTCGGAGCCTTTGGCCCCGTTCAGGTTGATGACCGCCACGCCGTCTTCGGGCATCAGGCGGGTGAAGAGGGCCGACTTTGCCTCGAAATACGCTTCCATCGTGTGGTGGTAATCAAGGTGGTCCTGCGTGAGGTTGGTAAAGCCCCCGGCCCGCAGGCGGACGCCTTCCATGCGGCGCTGGTCAAGGCCGTGGGACGAGGCCTCCATCGCGGCATGGGTCACGCCAGCGGCGGCGGCATCGGCCAGCATGGATTGCAAGGTGATGGCATCGGGCGTGGTGTGGCTGGAAGGCGCGGCCCATGCACCCTCGACCCCCGTGGTGCCGATGTTGATGGCGGCGTGGCCAAGTTCCATCCAGATCTGGCGGGTAAAGGTGGCGACCGAGGTTTTGCCATTGGTGCCGGTGACGGCGACCATGCAATCGGGCTGCGCGCCGAACCACAGGGCGGCAGCGCGGGCCAGCGTTTCGCGCGGATCTTGCGCCACGATCAGGGCGGCGTTGGTGCGGGCGATGCCTTCGGCGGCAATCTGTGCGCCGGCGGCATCGGTCAGGATGGCGGCGGCCCCGGCGGCAAGGGCGGTGTCGGCAAATTCTGCGCCGTGGATGCGGCTGCCGGGAAGGGCCGCAAACAGGTAGCCGGGTTTCACGGCACGGCTGTCGGCGGTGATGCCGGAAATGGCCCCCACCTGCCCCGACCTTGCGGTCAGGCCCAGTTCCGCCAATGTTGCCTGCCGCTGTGCCATGCCCGCATCCCCGCGCCGTATCAGTTGTTGACGGCTGTTAGCCCATCCAGCGGGGGGGCTTCAACCAGAGGACGGATGCCGAGCAAGGGCGCGATGCGGCGGATCACCTCGGCCGCGACGGGAACGGCGGTCCAACCGGCGGTGCGGCGTGGTTCGGTGCCCGAGGTTTCGACCGGTTCGTCCAGCGTGATCAGCACCACATAACGCGGGTCAGAGGCCGGAAAGACCGAGGCGAAGGTATTGATAACTTTGTCTTTGTAGTAGCCGCCGGTGCGCTTTGGCTTGTCGGCGGTGCCGGTCTTGCCCGCCACCTCATACCCTGGCACTTCGGCCAGAGATGCCGTGCCCTTGACCACCACTTGCCGCAGCATGGCCACCGACGCCTTCGCCACGTCTTCGCGCAGGATGCGGATGCCGGGCTGCACGCTGTCTTGCTTGATCAGTGTCGGCTTGATCTTGATGCCGCCATTTGCGATCGAGGCATAGGCGGTGGCAAGGTGCAGGGGGCTGGCCGACATGCCGTGCCCGTAAGAGGTGGTGATCGTCACGATTTCGGGCCATTTGGCGGGCAACAGCGGCTTTGCGCCGGGGGCCTCGATCAACTCGACCGGGGTCGGGTCGAACATGCCCAGCGATTTGAGGAAGGCCTGCTGGCGCAGCCCGCCGATCAGCAGCGCCACATGCGCTGTGCCGACGTTGGAGGATTTGGCGATGACTTCGGTCAGGGACAGCAGCGGGCCATAGTTCTTGTTCTGGAATTCCTTGATCTTGTGCTTGCCCCATTGCATGGGCGCGTTGGCATCGACCATCGACTCGGCGTTCAGCAGGCCCAGTTCCATGGCCTGTGCGGCGGCAAAGATCTTGAAGGTGGAGCCCAGTTCATAGACGCCTTGCACCGCGCGGTTGAACAAAGGGTTGTCGCCGGGTTCGGCATCTTTGGCCAGAACAGGGTTCGGGCGGTCGTTGGGATCAAAATCCGGCAGGGAGGCCATGGCGATGATTTCGCCGGTGTTCACATCCATGATGATGGCGGCAGCGCCCTTGGCGTTCATCATCGTCATGCCGGCACCGAGGATTTCCTCGACCGTGGCCTGAACGGTCAGGTCAATCGACAGCGCCAAGGGCGTGCCAGCCTGAGCCGGGTCGCGCAGGCGGGCATCCATGAATTTCTCGACGCCCGCAGTGCCGATCACCTCGGCGGAATGCACACCTTCGGCCCCGAACGAGGTGCCGCCAAGGATATGCGCGGCGAGGTTGCCGTTGGGGTAAAGCCGCATCTCGCGCGGGCCAAACAGCAGGCCCGGATCGCCGATGTCATGCACGGCCTGCATCTGTTCGGGCGACAACACCTTGCGCAGCCACATGAAACTGCGGCCATCGGTAAAGCGGCGCTGCAGTTCGTCGGCCTTCAACTCGGGGAAGATCGCCGCCAATTCTTTGGCCACGCGGGCCGGATCGACCATGTCCTTTGGGTGGGCATAAAGGGCATGGGTCAGCATGTTGGTGGCCAGAACGCGGCCATTGCGGTCGGTGATATCAGCGCGCTGTGCGATGATCTCGGCCCCCGGCGCCTGCGCGCGCGGCTCGACCGGTTCGGTCGCGGCCAAAAGGCCCATGCGCGCACCGATGGTGCTGAAGGCGACAAAGAAGGCGATGCCAAGGATCAAGAGGCGCACTTCGGCGCGCGAGCGGGATTTGTCGCGCATCTGTTCATGGCGCAGGCGCAGGTTCTCACGCTCGATCGCGTCGGGGTTTTCGCCTGCGGCGCGGGCCGACAGGATGCGGGCAAGGGGGCGAAGGGGGGTACGGGTCATGGGAATTCCCCTGTTGCGGGTTGGTCGCCGATCACGGACACGGGGTTGTCGATCTGGCCAAAGAATTCCTCGACCGCAGGATAAGCCACCTGCGCCACATCGCCAAATTGCGTCGGCTCCAGCGGCAACAGGTTCAGACGGTCAAAGTTCAGGCCCGCCAGTTCGCGCAGGCGCGTAGGGCGATTCAGATAGGCCCATTCGGCGCGTTGCAGGGCAAGCGCATCGCGCAGATCGGCAATCTCGGCCTGCAGGGACTGGACATCGCGCAGGGCTTCGCGGGTTTCGTAATGCTCGCGGTAGGCCCAGAAGCCAAGGCCAAGCACGGCAATGAAGGACAGGACATAGATGAACGGGCGCATCAGCGACGTCCTTTCTTGGGCGCAGGTGGTTCGGGCAGGCCAAGGGCCGCCGGATCAAGGGCGAGGGATGGCGCAGTGGTGCGCCGCGCAATGCGCAGTTTGGCCGACCGCGCACGGGGGTTTGCGGCCATTTCCGCATCATCCGGGCCGACGGCGCGCTTGGTCACCAGATCAAAGCGCGCGGTGCTGTCGGCGCGGGCCGGGGCATAGCGGTTCGCGTTGGATTCCTGACCCGAGGCCAGTTGCATGAACCGCTTGACGATCCGGTCCTCAAGGCTGTGAAAGCTGACCACGGCCAAAAGACCGCCGGGTCGCAAGGCACGCTCGGCCGCGGCAAGCCCTTCGGCAAGCTGGGAAAATTCGGTGTTCACCGCGATGCGGATGGCCTGAAAGCTGCGGGTGGCCGGGTGGCTTTGCCCGGGCTTCGGGCGCGGCAGGCAGCGCGAGATGATCTCGGCCAGTTGCAGGGTGGTGGCGATTGGGGCCTTGGCGCGGTGTTCGACAATGGATTTTGCGATGCGGCGCGAGGCGCGTTCTTCGCCATAGTGAAAAAGGATATCGGCCAGACGGGTTTCGTCGGCGGTGTTGACCAGATCGGCAGCACTTTCGCCATCCTGACTCATCCGCATGTCAAGCGGGCCGTCGCGCATGAAGGAAAAGCCGCGCTCGGGCAGGTCAAGCTGCATCGACGACACGCCAAGGTCCAGCACCACACCATCCAGCGGCGCGGAGGCATAGGTGTCGAGCGCTGAAAAGGTGCCCTGCACAAGGGTGATGCGGTCGCCATAGGTGCCGATCCAGCCTTGGGCCATGCTCAGCGCCAGCGGGTCGCGGTCAACGCCGGTCACATGGGCGGCCCCGGCGGCCAGCAAGCCGCGGGTATAGCCCCCTGCCCCAAAGGTGCCATCCAGCCAATGCCCGCCGATGGGGGCGCACAGATCAAGGATCGGGCCCAGCAGAACCGGAATATGGGGGTCGCGATCGATGGTCTGATCGCCCTGCACCGCCATCGTCAGAACTCCTCGTCGTCGTCAGCCAACAGCCCCAGAGGATCAGACGTATCCTCATCTTCTTCTTCGGGCAGCGGGGCGTTGACTTCGCGGTAAAGATCGCCGCGCCACAGTTCCAGCCGGTTGCCGACGCCTGCCAGACAGGCCTCGACGCCATCTTTCAACTCATCCGCGGCCATGCCCAGCTTTTCGCGGACCTGATTGGGCAGGATGACGCGGCCGTCATCATCGATTTCGACGGTGACAGAGCGCTTGAGAAGTTCGCGTTCGGCGCGCTTGCGCGCTTCCGAGCCGGGCTTCAGGCGGCGCACCTTTGCGGCCAGCCGTTCCGCCATTTGCATGGTGTAGATCTCGCAGAACTCGCGCGAGCGTCCGCCGCCGTAGATGATGACAACGCGGGTGCGGGGGGTATCGGGCGTGCGCTCGTCGCCACGTTCAAGAATACGGCGAAAGGTCGCGGGAATAAGCATCCGCGCCTTGGAATCTACCTTTTGGTAGTATTCGCCTCTGAACGACTCCGACATCTTGAGAGCTTGCGCCCGTCCCTTTCCTGTTCTGCGGCCCGATCCGGGGCCTTGAAATGCGTACGGCGGACCGAGCTGCTGCCACTGCTCGATCCGCCGCCTGTCCCATCGCTGGGCGTCCAGCTACGCGCGCCACCTGGGGGAGATGTCTGCTCGCTCGCGCGCCGGATCTCTTAATTTCGGAAACGGGGTTGCCTGTATGAGCCTGACTTTTTGCCTGTTCGGGGTCTTTGAGCTGCCCCTGCTTCGTACTGCCCGTCTTCGATGCACCAGAGATGCCATGGCAGAACCGGTCTGGCAAGGAGAATTCTGGAGGAAAGTGGGAATATCTGGTATCGGGCGTGTCGCAAAAACAACATTTTGTGGCGTTCGCCACCAAGTTGGCCCCAGCTCTAGGCGCGGCCATCAAAAAACGCTCTATATGTAGTGTAGACAGGTACTTTGTGGCTTTTTCCGCCTATCCGCCTGCCCCGCCGGTTTTCTGGACACAGGGCGCAAAGCACAGCACCTTGGACCAGATTCAGACCGGACGCAGACCGGATTCAGGCGGCCAAAAACGAAAAAACCCGGACAAACTGCCCGAGTTCACTCGTTTTACGCTGAAAAGTGATTCGTTGTGAAGCCCTGACCCAGATTTTCCCAGATCGCCCCGAAATCCGGCCCGTTCAGGCCATGCCGCCCGCCACAAGCCGCGCGGCAAGCCGGGCATAAGCCTCGGCCTCGGGCGCGTCGGTGGCGGCGATGGGTGTTCCGGCATCGCCCGCGACACGCACGGCAAGGGTCAGAGGCAACTCACCCAGAAACGGCAGGCCCAGACGGTCGGCATCGGCGCGCACACCGCCATGGCCGAAGATCTGAGTTTCATGGCCGCAGTTGGGGCAGCAGAAGGTCGACATGTTCTCGATCAGGCCCAGAACCGGGGTCTTGAGCTTGACGAACATGTCCAGCGCCTTGCGCGCATCCAGCAGCGCCACGTCCTGCGGGGTGGAGACGACGATGGCCCCGGTCAGATGCGTGCGCTGGCATAGGGTCAGTTGAATGTCGCCCGTACCGGGGGGCAGGTCGATGATGAGGACATCAAGCTTGCCCCACGCCACCTGCGTCAGCAGTTGTTGCAGCGCGCCCATGATCATGGGACCACGCCAGATGACGGCCTCATCATCCTTCAACATCAGGCCAAGCGACATCATGGTAACGCCATGGGCGATGATGGGTTCGATGATCTTGCCATCGGGGCTGGCCGGGCGGCGGCTGACGCCCATCATGCGCGGCTGGCTGGGGCCATAGATGTCGGCATCCAACAGGCCGACGCGGCGGCCCTGCCGGGCCAGTGCCACGGCAAGGTTGGATGATACCGTGGATTTGCCCACGCCGCCCTTGCCCGAGGCCACGGCGATGATCCGGTCGATGCCCGACAGTTTTTGCGGGCCGCCCTGATGCGGCGTGGGGTGTTGCCCGATGGTCAGGCTAGGCGCGGCAGGCTTTGGCGCAGGACCATGCGCCGTCATCACAGCCTGCACAGAGGCCACGCCGGGAATGGCGCGTACGGCGGCCTCGGCCTGCGGCTGGAACGGCGCCAGAAGACGCGCCTCATCGGGTGTCGAGGCTTCGATCACGAAGCGGACGGCGGACCCGTCAATTGTAAGTGCACGAATCAAATCGCGCGAGACCAGATCGCCGCCGCCCGGCAGGGCCACACGACCAAGCGCCGCCAGAACATCGTCCTTTACCACTGTCATCGCCATCTCCTCGGGCCGGAATGGCGCCAAAGTCGGTTCCTTTCGCCGGAACCTCAAGGCCAAGTTTACCATTTGCTCAAAAATTCACCGATCCCGCTGAATTTGATGAATTATTTGTGACTTTAAGCCATGCGATTGCCGCATGGCAGCATTGCAATCCAAATCTATTGTGCAGATGCAGCATTTGCCCCATGTTACCCCTAACAGCGCATCAGAATGCTGCAGCGCAACCGAAGATGAGGCGAGAGTAAAATGGCTTATGTGAATGTTTCCCGCGGCGCGACGCTTGGTATGGCAGACCGGATGGCGGCGATCATGAAGACAGCCCGGATCGCGATGGACCGCCGTCGTGTGTACACGCAGACCGTGCGTGAGCTGGGTGGCCTGACAGACCGCGAACTGGGCGATCTTGGGATCAGCCGGTCGCAGATTGCCGAAGTGGCACACGAGGCTGCTTACGGAAAATAGGTTTTCTTGCGAGGCCCCTTTCCTCCTCCCTTGGGGTCTGTAGCAAAAGCGTCGGCACTTTTCCTCCTCCCTGGTGCCGACGCACTTTACACCGAAGCTTCGGCTTCCAGATGTTCGACGGGCCCTCTCCTCCTCCCTGGGCCAATCGTAACCGCGGCATCCCCCTCCTCCTCCCTGGGGATGCCGCACACTCTTTCGGGGCCTTTGGCCCCAACGGCTTCGAACGGCTCCTCCTCCTCCCTGAGCCGGTCGGACTGGCGGCGGCCCTCCTCCTCCTCCCTGAGGGTCGCCGCACCAAAATTTGGGGCTGACGCTTGCCCCGACGATCTCGGTTCTGCCCTCTCCTCCTCCCTGGGCAGGATCGAAGGACGGACCTGTGGCCCCCTCCTCCTCCCTGGGGCTTGCAGGTTCGGATTATAGCCCCGGCCCTCCTCCTCCCTGGCCGGGCGTGAACGACACGGCGGCGCCCCTCCTCCTCCCTGGGCGTCGCCGTTTTCGTTTCTGGCCCTTGCGGTCGGCGGCAGGCCTGCTGATAGTCGGGGCCGTAACCCGGGGGTGTGATGCGGATTTCCCTTTTTTCAGCGGCGCTTGTGGCGGCTCTTGTCGGCTATGGCTCGACCATCGCGCTGGTGCTTGCGGCGGCAGCGGCGGTGGGGGCCACGCCGGAACAGACCGCAAGCTGGGTGCTGGCGGTCTGTTTTGCCAAGGCACTTGGGTCGGCGGTGCTGTCCACATGGAACCGGGTGCCCATGGTGCTGGCTTGGTCCACACCGGGGGCTGCGCTGATTGCGGCGACCACCGGCGTCAGCATGCCCGAGGCGGTGGGCGCCTTTGTGCTGGCGGGCGTGCTGATCGCGCTGACGGCAGCGGTGCGGCCACTGGGGCGGGCGGTCGCGGCCCTTCCCGACGGGATTGCGGCGGCCATGCTGGCAGGGGTGCTGCTGCCGTTCTGCCTGAAAGGTGCTGGTGCGGCGCAGGGGCTGCCGGGGTTGATCCTGCCGATGGTGGTGGTCTTTGTGCTGGTCCGGCTGTGGAACCCGGCCGTGGCAGTGCTGGCGGCACTGGCCACCGGGGTGACGCTGGCCTTTGGCAGCGGTGCCGCCTTGTGGCCTGCGCTGACCGTGCCCCTGCCTGCGCCGCTGCTGATCTGGCCTGCGTTTGCGCCCGATGTGCTGTTGGGTCTGGGCGTGCCGCTGTATCTGGTGACGATGGCCAGCCAGAACCTGCCGGGTTTCGCCACCATGCGCGCGGCGGGATACGCGCCGCCGGTGACGCGCGCGCTGGCCGTGACGGGCGGGATTTCGGCCCTGTCGGCGCTGTTCGGGGCGCATACAGTGAACATGGCGGCCATCACGGCGGCGATTTGCCTTGGCGATGACGTGCATCCCGACCGAGACCAACGCTGGAAGGTGGGGTTGGCCTATGCCGGGGTCTGGGTGCTTTTGGGGCTGTTCAGCCCGGCGATCCTGACGCTGCTGGCCGCCCTGCCGCCGCAAGTAATGGCAGCGCTGGTGGCGCTGGCGCTGCTGGGCCCGCTGATGGGGGCGCTGACGGCGGCTTTCGCTGCCGAACGGACGCGGTTTGCGGCGACCATGACGTTGGCGGTCAGCGCCTCGGGCGTGGCCGCCTTTGGCATCGGCGCTGCCTTCTGGGGGCTGGTCGCGGGGTTGCTGGTCTTTGGGTCAGAGTACTGGCGCCGGTGACCCTGCGCGGGAAATTCCCGTGCGGGAATTTGTCAAAAGTTTTCGAAAACTTTTGCCCGCGCGGGATGGCGGACGGTGCGCGATCAGAACGGCACGTCATCCGCCTGATCTGCGGGCGAGACAAAGCGCGCCACGATCTTCTTGTCGCCCGCATGTTCGAAGGACACGTCCAGCTTGTCACCCTCGATGCCCGTCACCCGGCCATAGCCGAACTTCTGATGGAACACGCGGTCGCCGATGCCATAGGCCGACAGGGCCTCGGCGTCGATCACCAGCCCCTTCGCCTCGCGCGGTTGCGCCATGGTGCGGGTGGTCTGGCGGTCTTGCAAACGCCGCCAGCCGGGGGAGTTATAGACATCGGCCTTGGTCACCCGTTCCTCAAGGGCCGAGCCGAACCCCACGGATGCCGCAGCACCAAAGCCGCCACCATAAAGGCCCGGCGGGGTCAGCACATCGACATGGGCGGCGGGCAATTCGTCGATGAAGCGGCTGGGAAGCTGGCTTTGCCACTGGCCGTAGACCCGTCGGTTTGACGCGAACGAGATCGTGCACAGTTCCTCGGCACGGGTGATGCCGACATAGGCCAGACGGCGCTCCTCCTCCAGCCCCTTCAGGCCGGATTCGTCCATGCTGCGCTGGCTGGGGAACAGGCCTTCCTCCCAGCCGGGCAGGAACACCACCGGAAACTCCAGCCCCTTGGCGGCGTGCAGGGTCATGATGCTGATCTTTTCGACGGCCTCTTCGGTGTCATTGTCCATGATCAGGCTGACGTGTTCGAGGAAGCCTTGCAGATTGTCGAACTGCTCCAGTGCCTTGACAAGTTCCTTGAGGTTATCAAGGCGGCCCGGTGCCTCGGGTGTCTTGTCGTTCTGCCACATCGCGGTGTAGCCGGATTCGTCCAGTATCTGTTCGGCCAGTTCGATGTGTGACAGCACCTTGCCCCGGCGGCGTGGCGTGCCCTCGGCCACGTCGATCACAAGTCCATCATCATCGTCCAGCACGGGCACCGCGCTGTCGGCAATGGCGGCATGCCAGCGGTCCACGCCTTCGACGAAATGGCGCAGTTGCGCGCCACCCTTGCCGCCGATCAGCCCATGCGCCACCGCTTCGCGTGCGCCTTCCAGCAGCGACACGCCCGCCTTGCGCGCAAGGCGCTGGATGTCGCCTTGCGCCTTGTCGCCCAGCCCGCGCTTGGGGGTGTTCACGACGCGCTCAAAGGCCAGATCGTCATCGGGCGAGACCGCCAGCCGGAAATAGGCCATGGCATCGCGAACCTCTTGCCGTTCATAGAATCGCGGGCCGCCGATCACGCGATATGGCAGGCCGATGGTCAGGAACCGGTCTTCAAAGGCGCGCATCTGGTGGCTGGCACGCACCAGAATCGCCTGATGGTTCAGCGAGGTCGGATGAATGCCACGGGTGCCGCGCTGCAGGGCCTCGACCTCCTCGCCGATCCAGCGGGCCTCTTCCTCGCCGTCCCAATGGCCGATCAGGCGCACCTTGTGGCCGGGTTCTCCGGCGGTCCACAGGGTTTTGCCCAGACGGTCGCGGTTGGCGGATATCACGCCAGAAGCAGCGGCAAGGATATGGGCGGTGGAGCGGTAGTTCTGTTCCAGCCGCACCACGGTGGCGCCGGGAAAATCCTTTTCGAACCGCAGGATATTGCCCACCTCGGCCCCGCGCCAGCCATAGATCGACTGGTCGTCGTCGCCCACGCAGCAGATGTTGCGGTGGCCTTGGGCCAACAGCCGCAGCCACATGTATTGGGCCACGTTGGTATCCTGATATTCGTCCACCAGCAGGTATTTGAACCAGCGCTGATACTGGGCCAGCACGTCGGGGTGTTTTTGAAAGATCACCACGCAGTGCAGCAACAGATCGCCAAAATCGGTGGCGTTCAGGGTGCGAAGGCGGTCCTGATACTGCTCGTAAAGCTCGGTCCCGCGGTTGTCATAGCCGCCCGCTTCCGAGGAAGGCACGCGGTCAGGCGTCAGTGCGCGGTTCTTCCAGCCATCGATCATGCCGGCCAACATGCGGGCGGGCCAGCGTTTTTCGTCGATGCCCGCTGCCGCGATCAGTTGTTTCAGCAGACGCAGCTGATCGTCGGTATCAAGAATGGTGAAGTTGGGTTTCAGGCCCACCAGTTCGGCGTGGCGGCGCAGGATTTTCACCGACAGCGAGTGAAAGGTGCCCATCCACGGCATGCCTTCGGCCACTTGGCCCAAGAGGCGGCCCACGCGTTCCTTCATCTCGCGCGCGGCCTTGTTGGTAAAGGTCACGGACAGGATTTCATTCGGGCGCGCCCGCCCGGTGTGCAAAAGGTGCACGATCCGCGCGGTCAGCGCCTTGGTCTTGCCGGTGCCGGCCCCCGCGAGCATCAGGACGGGGCCATCCAATGCCTCGACCGCGCTGCGTTGTGCCGGGTTCAGGTCATCCAAATAGGGCGCGGGCCGCTGCGCCATTGCGCGCTGCGACAAAGACCCCTGCGGCTGCGGCACGGCGGCCTCGAATGCGTCGTTTTCATCCCATCCGTTCATGGGCCGAGTCTAGCGCAGGCTTTTGCCAAGTTAAAGAAGTGTTCGGCAATTGTTCTTGATTTTGGCAATCCGGCACCGGGCTTGGCGGGAGAGGAGGGCGCAGGATGGATTTTGCAGCTGCAAATCTTTCGTGCATATTTCGCAAAAATTTGCAGTTTTGTGACGCGCCGTCTTGCGCCGCACCGCAGCACCCCTAGAGTGAAGGGCAAAATTACGCTGCTCACGAAGGAGTGACTGATGCCCGAGTTCCGCAAGATTCTTGTCGCCAACCGGGGGGAAATCGCGATCCGCGTCATGCGGGCGGCCAACGAGATGGGCAAAAAGACCGTCGCCGTCTATGCCGAAGAGGACAAGCTTTCGCTGCACCGCTTCAAGGCGGATGAGGCCTATCGCATCGGCGAGGGCCTGTCGCCAGTGGGCGCCTATCTGAGCATCCCCGAGATCATGCGCGTGGCACGGATGTGCGGGGCGGATGCGATTCACCCCGGTTATGGCTTGCTGAGCGAGAACCCCGATTTCGTGGATGCCTGCGATCAGGCGGGCATCACCTTTATCGGCCCGCGCGCGGAAACCATGCGTGCGCTTGGCGACAAGGCATCGGCGCGGCGGGTGGCGATGGCGGCGGGTGTGCCGGTCATTCCGGCAACTGAAGTGCTGGGCGAGGATTTCGCCGCGATCAAAAAGCAGGCGGCCGAAGTGGGTTATCCCCTGATGCTGAAGGCCTCATGGGGTGGTGGCGGGCGCGGGATGCGGCCAATCCTGAACGAGGAAGAGCTTGAGGCCAAGGTCCGCGAAGGGCGGCGCGAGGCCGAGGCCGCCTTTGGCAATGGCGAGGGTTATCTGGAAAAGATGATCCTGAAGGCGCGCCATGTGGAGGTGCAGATCCTTGGCGACAAGCACGGCAATATCTATCACCTGTGGGAACGCGACTGCACCGTGCAGCGCCGCAACCAAAAGGTGGTGGAGCGTGCCCCTGCCCCCTATCTGACCGAAGAACAGCGCGCCGAGGTGTGCGAAATGGGCCGCAAGATCTGCGCCCATGTGAATTACGAATGCGCCGGAACGGTCGAGTTCCTGATGGATATGGACACCCAGAAGTTCTACTTCATCGAGGTGAACCCGCGCGTGCAGGTGGAGCATACCGTGACCGAAGAGGTGACGGGCATTGACATCGTGCAAGCGCAGATCCTGATCGAGGAAGGCAAGACTTTGGCCGAGGCGACGGGTGTTGCCAGCCAGGCCGAGGTCAAGCTGAACGGCCATGCCGTGCAGTGCCGGGTGACGACCGAAGACCCGCTGAACAACTTCATCCCCGATTATGGCCGCCTGACAGCTTACCGGTCTGCCACCGGCAACGGCATCCGTCTGGATGGCGGCACCGCCTATGCGGGGGGTGTGATCACGCGGTATTACGACTCGCTGCTGGTGAAGGTCACGGCCCATGCCCAAACGCCCGAAAAGGCGATTGCGCGGATGGACCGGGCGCTGCGCGAGTTCCGGATTCGCGGGGTGGCGACGAACATTGAATTCGTCATCAACCTGCTGAAGCACCCGACGTTCCTTGATTATTCCTATACGACCAAGTTCATCGACACGACGCCCGACCTGTTCAGCTTCCGCAAGCGGCGTGACCGGGCGACCAAGATTCTGACCTATATCGCCGACATCACGGTGAACGGTCACCCAGAAACCGTGGGCCGCCCAAAACCCGCCGCGGAAGCCAAGGCACCAAAGCCGCCAAAGCCGCGCGGCGAACCCGCGATGGGCACGCGCAACCTGCTGGAACAAAAGGGCCCGCAGGCGGTGGCCGACTGGATGAAGGCGCAGACCAAGGTTCTGATGACCGACACCACGATGCGCGACGGGCACCAGTCGCTGCTGGCCACGCGGATGCGGTCGATCGACATGATCAAGGTGGCGCCAGCCTATGCCGCCAACCTGCCGCAACTGTTCAGCGTGGAATGCTGGGGCGGGGCCACGTTCGATGTGGCCTACCGCTTCTTGCAGGAATGCCCGTGGCAGCGCTTGCGCGATCTGCGCGCGGCCATGCCCAATGTGATGACTCAGATGCTGCTGCGCGCCAGCAATGGCGTGGGTTACACGAACTATCCCGACAATGTGGTGCAGGCCTTTGTCAAACAGGCCGCCGAGACGGGCGTCGATGTGTTCCGCGTGTTCGACAGCCTGAACTGGGTCGAGAACATGCGCGTCGCCATGGATGCGGTGCTGGAGGCCAACAAGGTTTGCGAAGGCACGATTTGCTATACCGGCGATCTGCTGGACCCGGCGCGGTCAAAGTATGACCTGAAGTATTATCTGGACCGCGCGCGTGAGTTGAAGGGGGCCGGCGCGCATGTGCTGGGCCTGAAGGATATGGCGGGGCTATTGAAGCCTGCGGCGGCGCGGGTGCTGATCCGCACGTTGAAGCAAGAAATCGGTCTGCCCATCCACTTCCATACGCATGATACGAGCGGGGCCGCAGCGGCGACCGTGCTGGCCGCCTGTGATGCGGGCGTCGATGCGGTGGATGCGGCAATGGATGCGTTTTCGGGCGGCACCTCGCAGCCCTGCCTTGGCTCGATCGTGGAGGCATTGCGCCATACCGACCGTGACACCGGGCTGGATATCAAGGCGATCCGCGAGATTTCCAACTATTGGGAGCATGTGCGCGCGCAATATCTGGCGTTCGAATCCGGCACGCCTGCGCCCGCGTCCGAAGTCTATCTGCATGAGATGCCCGGCGGGCAGTTCACCAACCTCAAGGCGCAGGCGCGCAGCCTTGGGCTGGAGGAGCGTTGGCCAGAAGTGGCGCAGGCCTATGCCGATGCCAACCAGATGTTCGGCGATATCGTCAAGGTGACACCGTCGAGCAAGGTGGTGGGCGACATGGCCCTGATGATGGTGGCCCAAGGGCTGAGCCGTGCGCAGGTCGAAGAACCGGGGATCGACGTCGCCTTCCCCGACTCGGTGGTCGACATGCTGAAGGGCAACCTCGGGCAGCCGCACGGGGGCTGGCCCAAGGGGATTCTGGCCAAGGTGCTGAAGGGCGACACGCCCCTGAGCGAACGGCCGGGCAAGACCCTTCCCCCGGTCGATCTGGATGCGGTACGCCGCAAACTGGCCGAGGATTTGCGTCTGGGTCAGGAAGAGGCCGATGGCGAGACGGTGGATGACGAAGACCTGAACGGCTACCTGATGTATCCCAAGGTGTTCATGGATTACCGCACGCGGCATCGGCTGTATGGTCCGGTGCGCGTGCTGCCGACGCGGACCTTCTTTTACGGCATGGTGTCAGGCGAAGAGATCACCGCCGAGATCGACCCCGGCAAGACGCTGGAGGTGCGCCTGCAGGCGGTGGGGGACACCAGCGAAGACGGTGACGTGAAGGTGTTTTTTGAGCTGAACGGCCAGCCCCGCGTGATCCGCGTGCCGAACCGCGCGGTCAAGGCCAAGACGGCCGCACGCCCCAAGGCGGCCGAGGGCAACCCCACCCATGTGGGCGCGCCGATGCCGGGCAGCATCGCCTCGGTCGCGGTGACGGTGGGCCAAAAGGTGCGTGCGGGCGATCTGTTGGTGACCATCGAAGCGATGAAGATGGAAACCGGCCTGCACGCCGACCGCGAGGCCACGGTCAAGGCGCTGCACGTTCATGCAGGCAGCCAGATCGATGCAAAGGACCTGCTTGTCGAGTTGGAATGACCAAAGTCATGCGCCATACAGCCCATCGCTGTGTGGTGCATGACGCCTGTGTGCGTCACAATCTTAGGAAGCACACAGAAAGAAAACAGCTATGTCTGACCCGACAGTGTTTCAGGTTGCTTATCGGTCGACGGCGAACAAACCTTGGTCGCCGCCAGAATTGAACGCGCTGCTTGGCGTGGCGCGGGAAAACAACAAGGCGCTTGGGCTGACCGGCATGCTGCTTTACGCCGACCAGTCGTTCTTTCAGGTGCTTGAGGGGCCCGAGGCCAAGGTGCGGGCGATGGTCGAGATCATTGGCCGCGACCCGCGCCACCACAGCCTGAGCGTTGTGCTGGCGCGTTTTGTTCATGTGCGCGATCTGACCGAGTGGTCGATGGGCTATGTCGAGATGAGTTTGAAGGATCTGTCGCGCATCGATGGGCTGAACAACTTTTTCGTCGACTCGGTCGATTACACGCGCTTTGGCAAAGGGCAGGCGATGATGCTGCTGAACGCCTTTCGCAACGGGTTCTGGCGGGCCAGCGCGGTCTAGCGCACGGCAGGGCTTGCAGCAAGGGTCCGGTCATGGTGCCCTGCGCGGGCCATGCAAAGGATCGTGCCATGACCATCACACCGATTTATGCCGCCGTTATGACTGCGCTTTATCTGATCTTGTCGGTGCGGGTTATCGGCAGGCGTCGGCAGGCTGGCATTTCGCTGGGTGATGGCAACGACGCCGAGATGAGGCGCCGCACACGCGCGCATGCCAATTTTGCCGAATATGTGCCGCTGGGCCTGATCCTGATGGCGATGGCCGAACTGGGGGGTGCGCCCTTGGTTTTGGTGCATCTGGCGGGGGTTGCGCTGCTGTTGGGCCGCGTGTTGCATGCCGCACACCTGAGCCTGTGGCCGCGGCGGTTCAACCTGCGGGTCGCGGGCATGCTGCTGACCTTTGCCGCGCTTGGGGTGGGTGCGATTGCCGGGCTGTGGCCCTTGGTGTGATGCGGCGGGCGACGCCGCAGGTCGGCCCGAAACGGCCCTGCCGCCGCCGAAGCAAGGTCGCAGGCGCAGATTGGAAAAATGCCGGACGTCGCGCATTTTCCCCTTGCGGCGAACACGGCCTTCGCCTAAATCACGCCCCACTGAACGGTGCGGGCGTAGCTCAGGGGTAGAGCATAACCTTGCCAAGGTTAGGGTCGGGCGTTCGAATCGCCTCGCCCGCTCCATTCAGTGAAGGCAAGACGGGCGCCCATCGGGCGCCCTTTGTCATTGGGGCTGACATGCCTTGGCGCAGGGCGCTACACCGTTGAAGTCGTGTCAGAAATTTGTCTCAAATGCCCCTTGCACCCGTTGGAACCCACCGCTAAACCCCGCGCATGGAGTGCGGGCGTAGCTCAGGGGTAGAGCATAACCTTGCCAAGGTTAGGGTCGTGAGTTCGAATCTCATCGCCCGCTCCAGATTTCGCGAACATGAATGAATGGCTGTGCGGCGGGGCGCTGTGCCCTGTTGCGCCGGATGATGTGCACCGCTGGATCATGTGCACTGCCGTCTGATTTTCAGCATGATGCCGATGAAAACCAAAAAGCCGCCCGAAGGCGGCTTTCGTGACCATCCGTGATGTGGATGGTGGGTGACCCTGGAATCGAACCAGGCGTGGGTCGCCCCGGGGGAGTTACAGTCCCCTGCCGCACCTTGCAGCTCGTCACCCTATGGGGGGGCGGAATACCCAAGGGGCCGGGGGGCGTCAAGGGCCGAATGCAGCCAACAATCAAGAGTTTCTGCCGGGAGATTCGACTTGCGTCCCCCCCCTGCCCCGCCGCATTGTCCGGCCCCAGAAACGAAAGGCGCGCGGCATGAAAACTGGCACAACGAAACCGACATGGGTGGTGGACAAAGAGCGTGCGCGCCGCGCCGAGGCCAAGGAAACCGTCTGGCTCTTCGGCCTGCATGCGGTGCGCGATGCCTTGCTGAACCCGGCGCGCGAAAAGCTGCGGCTGGTGCTGACCAAGAACGCCTTGGACAAGCTGGAGGAAGCGGTCGCCCAATCGGGGATGGAGCCCGAGATTGCCGACCCCCGCCGCTTTGACGTGCCGATCGACGAAGGCTCGGTGCATCAGGGTGCGGCGCTGGAGGTCAAGGCGCTGGATTGGGGCAAGCTGGCCGATGTGGCGATTTCGGGCGCGGGCGAGCCTTTGGTGGTGCTGCTGGACCGGGTGACCGACCCGCACAACGTGGGCGCCGTTTTGCGCAGTGCCGAGGTGTTTGGCGCGCGGGCCGTGATTGCGCCGCGCCACCATTCAGCCCCCGAAACCGGTGCCTTGGCGAAAACCGCCAGCGGCGCGCTGGAGCGCCAGCCCTATCTGCGTGTGGCCAACCTTGCCGATGCGATGGAAGAGTTGCAGGCCATGGGCTATGTCCTGATCGGACTCGACGGCGAGGCCGAGATGACGCTGGACGCCGCCCTGCAACAGGCCGGATCGCGCGCCGTGGGGCTGGTGATGGGGGCCGAAGGGCCGGGTCTGCGCGAAAAGACCAAGGATACCTGTGATTTTCTGGCGCGCATTCCGGCGGGTGGGGCCTTTGGCAGCCTGAACGTGTCGAACGCCGCCGCTGTGTCGCTCTATGCGGCCAGCCAGCGGCGCAATCACGAAAGCGCGACATGAGGTTTAACTCGGCTGTGGGGCTTCTATATCACATCAAGGAGCGGAGGGCCCGGAACGCCCCCCACTCACTTCACTGTCCCTCGTTCCGCCACTTGGCGCCCGCGCACCGTTGCGGGCGCCTTTTTCTTGGGGTTTGGTCATGACAGAAGATGCCCGTATTGCCGATATCCTGACGCGCTGCCGCACCATCGCGCTGGTCGGATGGTCGCCCAAGGCGGATCGCCCCAGCCACCGCGTGGCGGCCTATCTGGCGGCACGTGGCTATCGGGTGATCCCGGTCAACCCCGGTCAGGCGGGGCAGATCGCCCTTGGCGAGGTGGTGCGCGCCAGCCTGTCCGAGATCGAGGGCGGCGTGGATATGGTCGATATCTTTCGCCGGTCCGAAGAGGCGGGGGCCGTGGTGGATGAGGCCTTGGCGGCCTTTCCGAACCTGAAGGCGGTGTGGATGCAACTGGGCGTGCAGGATGCCGACGCCGCCGCCCGTGCCGAGGCGCGCGGGGTTCAGGCGGTGATGAACCGCTGCCCGGCCATCGAGATTCCGCGGTTGGGGTTACAGGGAGCGGTTTGAGCCCGACGTGACCGATGCTGCACTGCGCACGAATGTTTGCTATTTCAGGCATCACAAAATTGGTGGTTGCTGGAGGCGGTAGATGATCAAGGTCTATGGTCGGCGAAATTCGTCAAGTGTTCAGCTCGTGATGTGGGCTATCAACGAACTGGGATTGGAACACGAACGCCTGGACTTCGGACACGGTCACGCCTCTACGCGAACCGATAGCTATTTGAAGATGAACCCCATGGGCCGCGTCCCCGTAGTCGTGGACGGAGGGGTTTGTATTTTCGAGAGTGCCGCAATCTTACGGTATCTCGGAGCCGCTTACGGAACAGATGACTTTTGGCCTTCCGATCCTGCTCGCCGCGCGCCTTTGGATACATGGGCCGAATGGGGCAAGGGAACGTTTACAGCAGCCGTTCTTGAGGTCTTTGTCTATGATGTTCGTCTATCGCCAGAGACGCGTGATCCCCAAATTTTGCGCGACGCAACTGCAAGGCTGACTCCACTGGCAGAAATCCTCGATCAGCGGATAGCCAAAGGTCCTTGGCTTGACGGGGATCGCTTCTCGTTTGCAGACATCGCGTGCGGGCACATTCTCCACAGGTATCACAGTTTGGACTGGCCAAGGCCTCAGCTTGCGAACCTCAGCGCGTATTACGAGCGGTTGCAGACAAGGCCAGCATATAGAGGCCATGCTATGGTTTCGTACGAAGCGCTGAGGGGAAATTACTGAAAGCAGCCACTCGTGCGTGTCTGGCAAAAGTCAGCGTAGTCCGCAAACCGGACATTGCCAAAAATCTCTTCCTACCCCCGCACCGCTTTTTCGGCCATGCCGGATACGCCTTCGCGACGATCCAACTCGGGCAGCACATCTGCCGGTGCCACGTCGCGGGCGGTGAGCATCACCAGAGGATGGCTGTGCACATCTGCGGCCAGAAGCGTCAGTTCGGCGCAGTCGCGTTTGGCGGTTTCGGTGATGACCTCGACCGCCTTTTTCGCTGAATGTCTGGGCGCATGGGTCGGGGCCGTTGGTCAGCGGTTTGGCCGTTCGGGTTGACCCGGGGTCGGCCGCTTTGCGCGCGGCGATGGTGGCGGCAAGCACCGGGGCGATGGCGGGGGTCAGGCGACCACTTCGATGGCCAGAACCGTGGGCAGATGGCGCGCCGCCTCGACCCAGGTCTCGCCCAGATCGCTGCTGGCAAAGACCGACCCGGAATTCGTGCCAAAGACCAAAAGCGGGTCGGGGGCATCCGTGATCGCCATGCCCTGACGCAACACTGTGAAAAAGCAGTTCTTTTGCGGAAGGCCCTTGTCCATGCGCGCCCATGTCGCCCCGCCGTCGCGCGAGCGCCAGATTGCGCAAGACGCGTCGGGGGGAAAGCGCCCTTGGGTATCGCCATTCAGCGGCAGGACAAATACGGTCATCGGGTCATGCGGATGCACCGCGATGGGAAAGCCAAAGCGTGACGGCAGGCCAGCCGAGATATCGACCCAGTTGCGCCCGCCGTCATGGCTGCGGAACACGCCGTGATGGTTCTGCTGATAGAGCACATCCCCCGCGCCTTGCGCCCGTTGCAGGTTGTGCACGCACAGCCCCACCTCATCGGCGGCATGTGCCGGATGGGGCGCGGCGTGTTCATGCGGGTGATCGTGCGGTTCGGTCTGGTTCGAGGCGCGGTTGCGGCTTTCCCATGTCGCGCCGCCATCCTCGGTGGCAAAGACACCTGCCGCGCTGACCCCAATCCACAGCTTTTCTGCGTCCTCCGGATGCGGCGTGATGGTGTGAACGACAAGGCCTGCCCCGCCCGGCTCCCATTCTGCGCGGTCAGGATGGGCGTTGATGCCCGCGACTTCGGCCCAAGTTGCGCCATCATCACGGCTTTCGAACATGACCCCCGGTTTGCCGCCCGTCAGCAACCGCCCCCCATGCCGGGCGAGCGACCAAAGCACCTCGACCTTGCCCGAAAAGGGCGCGGTTTCAGGCACAGGCACACCCCAGTGCGCGGCCATGGCAGGATCAGCCATCATCCAGCGGTCGAAATCGCCGTTCGCCAGTTTCGCCACGGTCCAGTTCAAACCGCCATCGGTGGAATGCCAGACCCCCGCGCCCATGAACCCCGACCCGCCCGCGGCCCAGATATGGTGGCCATCCGGGGATGCAATCGCATGGTTGATGGGCCAGCCACCGCAGTGGGGGCCCGAAATCTCATACCCATCCGCGCTGTGGCGCAGGATGAACAGCCCCTTGCTGGTGCCCGCCAGAATGATGGTCATTGCCCACCCACCCGATGTTCAGGCGGAAGGATAGCATAGAGCCTTAGGGATTGGGCAGGATTATTTGCCCGGTTCGCCGCGCGCGGCCTTTTCGGCAAGGCCGGACTGGCCTTCGCGGCGGTCAAGCTCGGCCAGCACGTCCGACAGGGAAACATCGCGGGCCGTGAGCATGACGAGGAAATGATAGAGCACATCCGCCGCCTCAAGCGTCAGCTTGGCGCGGTCGCCCTTTACGGCTTCGATGATGGCCTCGATGGCCTCTTCGCCGAATTTCTCGGCGCATTTCTCGGGGCCCTTGGCCAGCAGTTTGGCTGTCCAGCTTGACCCGGGGTCGGCCCCTTTGCGCGCGGCGATGGTGGCGGCAAGGCGTTCCAGCGTGGTCATGTCAACCGAACCGGGATTCCGGCGGCGGCCATATGGGCCTTGGCCTGACCGATGGTAAAGGTGCCGAAGTGGAAGATTGAGGCGGCAAGTACTGCCGAGGCATGGCCTTCGACCACGCCTTCGACAAGGTGGTCGAGCGTGCCGACGCCGCCGGATGCAATGACCGGAATGCTGACTGCATCGGCAATGGCGCGGGTGAGCGGGAGGTTATAGCCGCCCTTGGTGCCATCGCGGTCCATGCTGGTCAGCAGGATCTCCCCTGCGCCCTTGGCGGCCATGGTGCGGGCGAATTCCACGGCGTCGATGCCCGTGGGTTTGCGCCCGCCATGGGTGAAAATCTCCCACTTGCCGGGGCTGACCGTCTTGGCGTCGATCGCCACAACGATGCACTGGCTGCCGAAACGGTCGGCGGCTTCGGCCACCACGTCGGGGTTGGCCACGGCGGCGGAGTTGAAGCTGACCTTGTCGGCCCCGGCCAGCAGCAAAGCGCGCACATCCTGATGCGTGCGCACGCCGCCGCCCACGGTCAGCGGCATGAAGCATTGTTCAGCCGTGCGGGTGACCAGATCGAACATGGTGCCACGGTTTTCATGGGTGGCGTGAATGTCGAGAAAGGTGAGTTCGTCCGCCCCGGCGGCATCATAGGCCTTGGCTGCCGCGACCGGATCGCCTGCATCCACCAGATTGACGAAATTCACGCCCTTGACCACGCGGCCATCGGCGACATCAAGGCAGGGGATGATGCGGGTTTTCAGCATGGCGTGACCTTAGCGCGCGAAGCCGGAGGGGGAAAGGGGGGCGCTGCCCCCCGCCTGCGGCCCCCCCCCGGGATATTTGCAGAAGGGGAAGTTCAGGCCGCGAGGGTGCGCAGGGCAGTGGCAAGGTCCAGCGCCCCGTCATAGAGCGCACGGCCCGAGATGGCACCGGCAATGACGCCGGTGTCGCGCAGGGCGATGAGGTCGGCCATGGACGACACGCCGCCGGATGCGATCACCGGGATGGACACCGCGCGGGCCAAGGCTTCGGTCGCCTCGATGTTGGGGCCCTGCATGGCGCCGTCGCGGTCGATGTCGGTGTAGATGATGGCGGCGACGCCCGCATCTTCAAAGCTGCGGGCAAGGTCGGTGGCGATCACGGCGGTTTCGGTGGCCCAGCCTTTGGTCGCGACGCGGCCCTTGCGCGCATCGATGCCCACGGCGATCTGGCCGGGAAAGGCGCGGGCGGCATCGCGCACCAGAGCGGGGTTTTCCACGGCAACGGTGCCAAGGATCACGCGGGCCAGCCCCTTTTCCAGCCATTGCGCGATCGTGGCCATATCGCGGATGCCGCCGCCGAGTTGGGCCGGAACCGAGACGCGGGCAAGGATCGCCTCGACCGCTGTCCGGTTCTCGGGGCGTCCGGCAAAGGCGCCATCCAGATCAACAAGGTGCAGCCAAGCGCAGCCGGCCGCCTGAAAGCTGGCGGCCTGTGCCGCGGGATCATCGCCAAAGACGGTGGCGGCCGACATGTCGCCGCGCAGGAGGCGGACGCATTTGCCATCCTTGAGGTCGATTGCGGGGTAAAGGATCATGCGAAGCTCCGGGTTCGGTGACGCGCCGCCCGTTTGGCATGATGCGCGGGCGAAGGAAAGAGGGGGCGCGCGCCGACCCGACCCCACGTCACGCTTGAAGGAATCAGCGGTGGCGGGACAGAGTGCCGCAGGTCTGGAGGAGGATACGACATGAAGAGATTTGCCTTGGTTGCGGCCTTGATCATGGCTGCTGGTGCAGCCTTTGCCGACCCGGTGGAAGGCCTGTGGCAGACGCAGGAGGACGACGGCGCCTATGCCCATGTGAAGATGGCGCCGTGCGGGCCGAACTTTTGCGGTGTGATCGTCAAGACCTTCAAGGATGGCGCCGAATACAAGTCCGAAAACATTGGCAAGCAGCTGGTGATCAACATGGCCCCGCAGGGTGACGGTCAGTATGAGGGGCAGGTCTGGCGGCCGTCTAACAACAAGGTTTACTACGGGACCATTGCGCTGAACGGCAACAAGATGAAGCTGGCCGGTTGCGTCGCTGGCGGGTTGATCTGTGCCAAGCAGAACTGGACCAAGCTGAACTGACACAAGGGCCTGGCAGGCTGGCGATGGCCGCGTGGGGGCATCGCCAGCGGCGTGCCCAGTGGGGTGGTGCGGGCAAACCGTCGGGTCAGCCGAACACCGACCACCCCGTGGCGCGGGCGAGGCGTTCCATGGCCTGCGCGCCCAGCTTGGAGTTGCCTTGGGCGTTCAGGCCCGGTGACCAGACGCAGATGCTGGCGCGGCCCGGCGCAACGACCAGAATGCCGCCACCAACGCCGGACTTTCCGGGCAGGCCAACGCGATAGGCGAAATCGCCCGAGGCGTCGTAATGGCCACAGGTCAGCATCAGGGCATTGATCCGCCGCACGCGGGCAGATGAGACCATGCGCGGACTGCCCGGCACGCCAGCCAGAAAACGCCCGGCCCGGGCGAGTTGTTCACAGGTCATTTCCACCGCGCATTGATGCACATAGGTGCCGATGGTCATCGCCGTGGGGTTTTTCAGATTGCCATGCGCGGCCATAAACTCGGCCAAAGCGGTGTTGCGATGGGCTGTTGCCTGTTCCGAAGCCGCGACGGCGCGGTTGATGTGGATGTCATCATCGCCGGCCGCCTCGCGCAGAAAACGCAGGAGTTCCCCGAGCACCTCGCGCGGCTGATGGCCCTTGAGAATGGCGTCGGTGACCGCCAATGCGCCTGCGTTGATGAAAGGATTGCGGGGGATGCCCTTGTCGTGCTCCAGCTGCACGATGGAATT
The DNA here is from genome assembly GCA_027484145.1 of Rhodobacter sp. Lineage (GTDB taxonomy): Bacteria > Pseudomonadota > Alphaproteobacteria > Rhodobacterales > Rhodobacteraceae > Pseudotabrizicola. The sequence goes on along the minus strand of JAIXUH010000026.1, from coordinate 609,346 downwards.
GAAGGCCGCCCCCGACGGCTCGCGCCCGACGCGTTGCCACAGGGTATCACCCAGACGGCCCAAGGCGATGGCCAGCATGAAGACCTTTGAGATCGACTGGATGGAAAAAGGCGTGGCGGCATCGCCTGCCGCAACCACCTGCCCGCCGGGCAGGGCCATGGCGATGCCGAACTGGGACGGGTCGACATGGGCCAGTTCGGGAATGTAGGTGGCCGGGGCGCCGCGATCCACCTCGGCCGCCATCGCATGTGCGATTTCGTCAAGGATCTGCTGCAGATCAGCGGCGGTCAGGGTGTCCATTGCAGGAAATTTGCAATGATCCGCAGGCCGGTTGCCTGACTTTTCTCGGGGTGGAACTGGGTGCCGACCATGGTGCTGCGCCCGATGATGGCGGTGATGTCGCCCGCATAATCGCAATGGGCCAGACGCTCGGCCGGGTTGGCAACGCAGAAGTGGTAGGAGTGCACGAAATAAGCATGATCCCCGGTCTGCACACCGGCCAGCACCGGATGGGGATGGTCGATCACCAGATCGTTCCAGCCCATGTGCGGCACTTTCAGGGCGGGGTCTGCCGGGGTGATGCGCGTCACTTCGCCCGTGACCCAGCCGAAGCCGCGGGTATCGCTGTATTCGCGGCCCCAGGTCGCCATCATCTGCATGCCGACGCAGATGCCCATGAAGGGCCGCGCCCGGACGGTCACCGCCTCTTCAATCGCCTCGAAGAGGCCGCCAACCTCGCCCAAGGCACGCCGGCAGGCCGGAAAGGCCCCATCGCCGGGCAGCACGATCCGGTCGGCGCGGGCGACATCTTCGGGGCGGGAGGTGACGAGGATGTCACCGCCGCCGACCTCCAGCGCCATGCGCTGAAAGGCTTTTTCGGCAGAGTGCAGATTGCCGCTGTCATAGTCGACAAGAACGGTCAGGCCCAAGGCAATGTCCTTTCAGCAGCGCCACACGGATTTTCACAAAATCCGTGCCAAATTTTTGCAAAAATTTTCGCGCCCCGCTCAGAGCGCGCCCTTGGTGGAGGGCAGGATGCCGGACATCCTCGGGTCCGCCTCGACCGCCATCCGCAGCGACCGCGCCACGGCCTTGAAGGTGGCTTCGGCGATGTGATGGCTGTTTAGGCCGTGGATCATGTCGATGTGCAGCGTGATGCCGCCATGGGTGGAAAGCGCCTGAAAGAACTCGCGCACCAGTTCGGTGTCGAAGGTGCCGATCTTTGCTGTGGGGAACGGCACGTTCCAGACAAGATATGGCCGCGCCGACAGGTCCAGCGCGCAGGCGACCTGTGCATCATCCATGGCAAGGTTGAAGTGGCCGTAACGGCGAATCCCGGTCTTGTCGCCCAGCGCCTTGACCAGCGCCTGCCCCAGCGCGATGCCCGCATCCTCGACCGTGTGGTGATCATCCACATGCAGATCGCCCTTGGCGCGCAAAGTGATGTCGATCAGCGAATGGCGGGCCAGCTGGTCCATCATGTGGTCAAAGAAGCCAACCCCGGTGGTCACGTCATATTTGCCGGTGCCATCAAGATTGAGGGACAGGGCAATTTCGGTTTCGGCGGTTTTGCGGGTGACTTCGGCGATGCGCATGGGCGGCCCCTCTTCGGCTTGCGCCGCCTTATAGGCGCGCGGGCGCAGCTTGGGAAGGGAGCGCGGCGGCAAGGGCCAGCATCAGGCCCGCAAGCGTAGCGATCATGCCCGAGGCCGAGACGGTGAAAGGCAGGCCCAGAAGCGGCGGGCCGTAGCCTGCCAAAAGGTAACCGCCATTGGCGGCAATCAGTGCGACCGCCAGCGACACAGCGACTTGCGCAGGCAAGGATCGGGTCAGCAGGCGGGCGGTGGCGGGCGGGCAGATCAGCATGGCGATGGTCAGGATCGACCCCACGGCCTGAAACGCAGCCACGGCGGCAAGGGCGGTCGCCGCGGTCAGGCCTGCCGCGACAAGGGCTGTCGGGATGCCTTGGCTGCGGGCAAAGACGGGATCGAAGGTACTGATGACCAGCGGGCGCCAGAGCGACCAGAGAGCCAGCGCCAGAAGGGCTGTGATGACGGCAAGGCGGGGTAGTTCTTCGGGCAGAGCCGCAAGGGCAGCAGGGTCCAGCAAAGAAGCGGGCCCGGTTGCGGCCAGCCAGATCAGGCTTTCCAAGTTGCCATAAAGCGCATGCTCGACATCAAGGTGAATTCCGTCCGTGCCTGTGGTTTCCAGAAGGACAACGCCAGCCGCAAACATCGCGGTAAAGACCACGGCCATGGCGGCCCCCGGCTCCATCTTGGCACGGCGCGCGATGACCTCGATCAGGAGGGCCGAAACTCCGGCGGCAAGAAGGGCACCGGCACCCATCACAAGGCCCGAGGCGGAGCCGGTCAACAGGAAGGCCGCGACGATTCCGGGCAGAACGACGTGGCTCATCGCGTCGCCGAGCATGGCGCGGCGGGAGAGGAGGAGGAAGTTCCCCGGCAGCGCACAGGCAATGGCGGCCAAGCTGGCAATCAACATGGGCGGCAGCGACAGGGCCAGAAACTCAGGCATTAGCCCGCCCCCCGGTCCGCAAAAGAAGCGAGGTGGCAAAGCCGAGGAAGGCCAGCAGCACGATCACCGGGCCGGTGGGCAGGTCTGGCACGGCGGCCGAAATGGCGGCGCCGATATAGCCGCAGGCGGCCCCGATGGCGGCCGACAGGGTGGCTGTGCCCGATACCGTGCGCACCCACAACCGGGCCGTCACGGCGGGTGTCACCAGCAGCGCCACGATCAGGATCAGGCCGGTCACGTTCAGCCCGACCAGCACCACCGCCAGCACCAGCGCCATCAGGGCGGCATCCATGCTGCGCGGCGACAGGCCCATGAGACGGGCCTGAACGGGATCAAACGCCACCAGCGAGAGCGGCCGGCGCAAGGCCCAAAGCGCGGCCAGCACCAGCGCACCCCCAAAACCGATGAGGATGGCATCCTGCCGCAGCATTCCGGCGGTGGAGCCGAGCAGTACGGTTTCCAACCCCGCCGGGCGCCCCTGCCCAAGCCCTTGGATCACCGTCAGAATCACGATACCAAAGCCGTAAAAGCTGGCAAGAACCGCGCCCGTGGCGGCATCCTCGGGCAGACGGCGTGTGAGCCGCTGCACGGCCCAAAGGCCAAGGGCGGCGGTCAGCGCGGCCCCCAGCATCAGCCCCGGCAAGAATCGGCCATCGCCACCAAAGGCCACCATGACCAGAAAGCCGAGGCCGATGCCCGGCAGCGTGGCATGGGCCATCGCATCCGACATCAGCGCGCGGCGGCGCAGGGTCAGAAACGCCCCTGCTCCACCCGCCGCTGCCCCCAGAAGGGCGGCACCGATGCTGACAAGGGCGGCATTGTATCCGGCCTGCAGGGCAAGGGCTTGCCACATCAGGCGGGCATCGCCATCACAAGACCCGCGCCATAGGTCTGGGCCAACCTCTCACGTGTGAAGGTGTTGGCGACCGGGCCTTCGGCGATGACGCGACGGTTCAGCAAAAGCACACGGTCGAAATAGGCGGCGACGGTGGACAGGTCGTGGTGCACGGCCACGATGGTGGCCCCTTCGGCACGCAGGGATTTCAGCACCTGAATGATCGCGGTCTCTGTGGCGGCATCGACCCCGGCAAAGGGTTCGTCCAGCAGGTAAAGCTCGGCCCCCTGCATCAGCGCGCGGGCAAGGAACACCCGCTGCTGTTGGCCGCCCGACAGCGCTCCGATCTGGCGGCTGGCAAAATCCTGCATCCCGACGCGGGACAGGCAATCGGCTGCGCGCGCCTTCAGCGCAGGCGTAATGCGGCCCAGAAGGCCGGTCTGGCGATAGCCGCCCATCAGCACCACATCTATTACGCGGACCGGAAAGTCCCAATCCACCGCTGCGCGTTGCGGAACATAAGCGATGCGATCCATGGCGCGGGCCACGGGCTGGCCAAAGGCGCGCACCGTGCCGGTGGCTGGCTCTAGCCCCAAGATGGCCTTCAAGAGTGAGGATTTGCCCGCGCCATTGGGGCCTATGATCGCCGTCATTGCCCCCTTGACGATGCGGGTATCGACACCCTCCAGCACGGACGGGCCATCATAGCGCAAGGACAGGCCGCTGATGGACAGTGCATCGGTGGGCAGTGGGGTTGCGGGCACCATCAGCCGGAGACCCCCAGCTTGCCCACAGCGCCGCGTTCCGGCGCGGTGCCACCGAGGGCGCGGGCAATGGTGGTCACGTTATGATCCATCATGCCGAGCCATGTGCCCTCATAGCTGCCATCCGGCCCCATCGCATCCGAAAACAACTCGCCCCCGATCACGACGGTATGGCCTTTGGCGGCGGCGCCTTCGATCAGGGCGCGCACCGAGCGGTCAGAGACCGAGCTTTCGACAAAGACGGCCGGAATTTTGCGCTCCACTAGCAGATCGACCAGTTCGGCAATGCGCGACAGGCCGGCCTCGGATTCGGTCGAGATGCCCTGAACCCCTTGCACATCAAAGCCATAGGCGCGGCCGAAGTAGGAAAACGCGTCATGCGCCGTGACAAGGATGCGCGACGCGGCCGGAACCGTGGCAAGGGTCTGGGTGGCATAGTCGCCCATCGCGGCAATCTCATCGCGAAAGGCGGCGGCCTGCTGCGCGGCATCTGGGGCCAGCGGCAGAACGGCAGCCTCGACCGTTTTGGTCACCTGCGACCATAGCTCGGCGTCAAACCAGACGTGCGGATCGGGGCGGTCGGGATAGGCCGGATCGGCCAGTAGCGCATCCTTGGGCAGGCTGTCGGCCACGGCCACCACGGGCTTGCCCTTGGAAAGATCCGCCAGCAGCGGGGCGAACTGTGCCTCAAGGTTGAGGCCGTGCCACAACACCAGATCGGCGCGCGTCAGGGCCAGAATGTCATTGCGGGTGGGCCGGTGGCCATGCGGGTCCATCCCCGGCCCCATCAGCGCGGTGACCGGCAGGCCCGAGATGCGGCGGGCGGCATCGGCGATCATGCCGGTGGTGGCCACCAAGGAAGGCGTGGCAGCAAAGGCAAGGCGTGGCAGCGTCGCGGCGGCCATCATCCCCAATACGAGGCGTCTGGTCAGCATTGCAAACCCATGCGGTCATTGTCTGTCATGGGTGATAGATATGCGACTTATTCGCAATGTCAATGCAATTGAGAACCATTCGCAAAATCAAACGCGTCGCAGACAGGGATCAGGGCATCAGAATGGCCTTGCGGTCATAGTCCGCGCGGTCCTCGGTGCCATCATCATAGACGAGGACCACCGAAACGGTGCTGGCCATGCCCAAGGGCAAAGTGGTGTAGGGCAGATGCCCGTCCAGTTTCAGCGCGTTGGGCTGCGCTTCGCCTTCGTGGCAGGGCTCCATCTCCCACACCTTGGCGGCGGCAGCAGAGTTCACGGAAAACCGCACCTCAGAAAGGCCACAACGCCAGCTTTCCAGATGCGTGAAATACAGCAGATCGTTGCCATCATATTCGCGCAGGGCCACCCAGTTGGCCTTGGTCGCCTGCAGGATCGGCTTGACCTCGGCGGCGGTTGTGAAGTTTTGCGCAGCGGCGACCGTGGCCGCAGCGGTGGCGGCCATGGCACAGCAAACCATCAGGGTGCGGATCATCCATCATCTCCCTTTCCCGTGGGGCAAAGCCCGCTATGGTGCGCGCTGAACGCCCCCAGAAGCCAAGCATGACAGAGCCATCGCCCGCGCCGCAAGACTATACCATTGTCGCCATCGGCCAGAAGGGCCGGTTGCAGTATGAGGCGATCCTGCTGGCGGGGTCGCTGCGGCTGACCAATCCGGGTTTTGCCGGGCGGCTGGTGATTGCCGAACCGCAACCGGGCCCGCGCTGGAAAAGTGATCCGCGCATGGACGCCCCCGCGCGAGAGGTGCTGGAAGGTTTGGGTGCCACGATCCTGCCGTTTGAGAACAAGGTGTTCGGGGCCGATTACCCCTATGGCAACAAGATCGAGGCGCTGACCGCCCTGCCCGCTGCGCCGTTCCTGTTTCTGGACACCGACACGCTGGTGACGGGCGATCTGGCCTCGCTGCGGTTTGACTTTGACCGCCCCGCCGCATCCATGCGGCGCGAAGGGACGTGGCCGCAGATCGAGCTTTACGGGCCGGGCTATGGCGCGATCTGGAAGGCGCTCTATGACAAGTTCGGGCTGGATTTCGCGTCGTCTCTGGACCTGACGCAGCCCGATGAATACTGGCAGCGCTATCTTTACTTCAACGCAGGCTGGTTCTTTCACCGCGATCCTCGTGCCTTTTGCGCGCGGTTTCTGGATTATGCCCTGGCGATCCGCGACACGCCGCCACCGGAACTGGTGTTGCAGGAGTTTGACCCATGGCTGGATCAGGTGGCGCTGCCGCTGGTGATCCATTCCTTTGGCGGCGGGCGTCCGGGGCCGCACCTTGCCGGGCTGGATGGCGATGTCACCTGCCACTGGCGCACCTTGCCGCTGCTTTATGCCCGCGAAAGCGACCGCGTGGTCGAGGTGCTGGAAGCCGTGGCCAAGGATCAGCCGTTGCGCAAGGTCTTGCGCGACTTTGCCCCCGTCAAATCGCTGGTTTACCAGAACAACGGCAAACGCGCGCGGGCGCTGTTTGACCGGGCCGATTTGCCACGGCGCGAACAGGTGATCCGCAACACCCTGAAACGCGAGGGGTTGTGGCTGCGCTAGGTGTTCAGTCCCGGCATCTGCCATAATCCTGAACGAGGATGGCGGAACCACCAGCGGTGTCACGGTTGGTGTCGAGTTCGGTTTTGCTGGCTATAACAGCGTCTTGCAAAATCACGGGGCCATCTTTGCCTTGGACACCGACGTTGACCTGACAGATGTTCAGGCATCGCCATTGCAGATCAAGGTCCACAACTGGGGCTTCATTTCCGGCGGCGAATATGCCTGTTACGGCAGTGGGAATCTGGATTTCCTTTGCAATCGTGGCGAATTGCGCGGCGATGTGCGGATTGGGGCGGGCAATGACGTGACCGACAACCGCCTTGGCACGATTGACGGCTACTGGAATTGGGAGGCGGGCGATGACGTTTATCACGGCACCCTTGATACCCATGTTCTGGGCGGCGTGGCCGGGCAGTTGGGCTCTGACGTGGCGACGGTGCAGGTGCAGGTGCAGGGCGATACCAACGGCAACGGGATTGTCTATTTGGTTCGCGCTGATCAACCGACCGACGGTTTTGGCGGCGACGGACTTTCTGCTGTAAGCCAACCGCTAGACCCGCAAGACCGGCCACAGCGACAGCACCAGCAGCACCGCCATGGTCCAGTTGAACACCTGCAGGCGGCGGTTGGTGGTCAGCCAATGGCGCAACTGCTGGCCTGCCATGGTCCAGACCGAGACGGACGGCAGGTTCACCGCCGCAAACACCGCAGCGACCGTCAGCATGGCCGCCAACGATTCGCTGCCCGCGTAAACCGTGACCGCCGTCAGGGCCATCGCCCAAGCCTTGGGGTTCACCCATTGGAACGCGGCGGCCTGCAGAAAGGTAAAGGGCCGCCCCCCGACCTTGCCTTCCTTTGGCGCGGCGGAATGGGCGATCTTCCATGCCAGCCACAGCATATAGGCGACCGAAGCCAGTTTGAGCACCGTGTTGAAATGGGGAACCCGGTGGAACACCTGCGCCAGACCGGCCCCCAGCAGGAACACCATCAGCGCGTGGCCAAGGCTGATGCCCAGCATATGCGGCACACTGCGGCGAAAACCGAAATTCGCGCCAGAGGCCAGCAGCATCATGTTGTTCGGCCCTGGCGTGACCGAGGTGACAAAGGCAAAGCCGACGAGGGCAAGGAAAAGATCATATGTCATTCGCAATTAATGGCGCATACTCTGCCGCGATAGATTGCGAAATGCATCGCCCTGCGGCATTCTGCGCAACAAATGACGAAGATCGATGACACAAACCACCGGATATTGCGCGAGCTTTCGCGGGATGGCCGCATCTCGAACCTTGATCTGGCAGATCGGGTGGGCCTGTCGCCCTCGGCCTGCCTGCGTCGGGTGCAGGAGTTGGAGCGAGCGGGCGTGATCAAGGGCTATCGCGCGGTGCTGGACCCGGCGCTGATGGGCATCGGCTTTGTCGCCTATGTGACGGTGGGGCTGAACACCCACACCAAGGCCGCGCAAGAGGCGTTCGAGCGGGCCGTCGCCTTGGCGCCGCAAGTGGCGGAATGCCACAACATCACCGGCACCGTGGAATATCTGCTGCGGGTCGAGGCGGCGGATCTGGCCGCCTACAAGCATTGGCATACCGATGTGCTGGGGGTGCTGCCACAGGTGCAGTCGATCACCACCTTTGTCGTGATGGGCAGCCCCAAGGACCGCCGGGCCTGAAAGTATGCCGAGCGCCATCCAAGCGGGCTTGTCCTTTGATAGGCATTGGACTCACCTGTAACTCCGGCATCGCTCAACATGAGCCCCTCGCTCTTTAAGCCCCTGTCCGGCACCTTCGGGCCGCAACTTTTTGAGAATCCGCCCGCAGGGGCCAGGCGTGACCTCTACTGGAGCGTCTATTTTGACTTTCAGCCCATCGACTATTTCGATGAACACCTGAAACCAAACTGCATGCTCGACTGGCTCACTTTCCCCGACCCGGCGCAGGTCTTTCGCTCTCCCTTCGCGGTCTCGGATCTGACGCACCCGGACGGTAACACCTCGGTCTATTTCAGGGGTATGCACGAATTCAGCGACAACTGGCGTTTTCAGTTTACGCCGGGGCCAGAGCCGCGGTTCTGGCAGCTAGACTACAATCTGGCGGTCGACCTGGCGGACCTCGATGAGATCAAGACACGAGTTCGGATCGCGGGTTCCACGCGGCTCAGCTTTGATGGGTTCACTTTGGTCAAATCCAACCTAACACCACCCGTCACCTCGGCGGAGGACGCAGTTGCGCGGTTGCGCGAGCATGATGACCTCGCTGGAAACAACGTTGTCGACGACCACGGCTTCAAGTTCGTGATCCACCCCGTCTGAACCGCGAGACCAGAGCGCGCCGGAGCATGAGCACCGCTGCCGCGGCTGAAAACGCCCCCTTCACAGCGCCACCGCCCGCCCTTAACCTGCGCCGATGAACCGGGGAGGGACCTCATGACCGATACGCCGAACTATGGCTTTGACACGCTGGCGATTCACGCAGGCACCGCGCCTGACCCCGCTACGGGCGCGCGGCAGGTGCCGATTTATCAGACCACGGCCTATGTGTTCCGCGATGCGGATCACGCGGCCAAGTTGTTCAACCTGCAAGAGGTGGGTTACATCTATTCGCGTCTGACCAACCCCACCGTTTCGGCACTGGCCAACCGGGTTTGCGCGCTGGAAGGCGGGGCTGGGGCCATCTGCTGCTCATCCGGCCATGCCGCGCAGATCATGGCGCTGTTCCCGCTGATGGGGCCGGGCTGCAACGTGGTGGCGGCAACCAAGCTTTACGGCGGCACCATCCAGCAGTTCACCAACACCATCCGCAAGTTTGGCTGGACGGCCAAGTTCGTGGACTTTGATGATCTGGCGGCCCTTGAGGCGGCGGTGGACGACAACACCCGCGCCATTTTCTGCGAATCGATTGCCAACCCCGGCGGTTACATCACCGATCTGGATGCCGTCGCGGAGGTGGCCAACAAGGTGGGCCTGCCACTGATCGTGGACAACACCAGTGCCTCGCCGTATCTGTGCCGCCCCATCGAACATGGCGCGACACTGGTGGTGCATTCGGCCACGAAATACCTGACCGGCAATGGCACCGTCACGGGTGGCGTCGTGGTCGATTCGGGCAAGTTCGACTGGTCGGCCAGTGGCAAGTTCCCGTCACTGTCGGCACCTGAGCCTGCTTATCACGGGCTGGCTTTCCACCCGGCACTGGGGTCGATGGCCTTTACCTTCCACTCCATCGCCGTGGGCCTGCGCGACCTTGGCATGACGATGAACCCGCAGGGCGCGCATTACACGCTGATGGGCATTGAGACCTTGGCCCTGCGGATGCAGCGGCACGTCGAAAACGCCACTGCCGTGGCACAATGGCTGGAGGCCGACCCCCGCGTGGAATTCGTCACCTATGCCGGGCTGAAGAGTAGCCCCTATCATGACCGCATCGCGCGAATCTGTCCCAAGGGGGCCGGGGGTCTGTTCACCTTTGCGCTGAAGGGCGGCTATGACGCCTGCATCAAGCTGATCGATAACCTGAAGCTGTTCAGCCATGTCGCGAATCTGGGCGATACGCGCAGCCTTGTGATTCACTCGGCCTCGACCACCCACCGGCAATTGACGGAGGAACAGCAGATCAAGGCAGGGGCCGCGCCGAATGTGGTGCGGGTGTCGATCGGGATCGAGGATGTTGCCGACATCATCGCCGATCTGGATCAGGCCTTGGCCAAAGCCACGGCCTGACCCTTGGCAGAAAGTCCCCCGGACCCTGCGGTCCGGGGGAAACCCATTACTGGGTGATTTCGTAAACGATGGTCACATTGGCGGTGGTCGACACCTCGCCCCCCACCACGGGCACGGGTTCGGCCGAAGTAGCATCGGCGCGGAACATCGGCATCGGCTGCGAATAGCCGCCGCCTTCGGTGATCGACACGACGCGCCCCAGTTTTGCTCCGGCCGCCTCGACCAGCAGGGTGGCGCGGGCCTTGGCATCGGCCACGGCCTCGGCGCGGGCCTTGTCCATCGCCGGGCGCGGCTCGGATAGGCCAAAGGTCAATCCGTTCAACGTGTTGGCCCCATCTGCGATGGCAGCATCCAGCACGGCGCCAAGGCTGTTGAGGTCGCGAATCCGCACCGTCAGCTGGTTTTGCGCCATGTAACCTGCGATCTTGGGCTGCGACGCGCTGTCATAGGATGTCCAGTTCGGGTTCAGCGACAGGTTCGATGTCTGCATGTCGCGCGGGGCCACGCCGGCCGCTTTCAGCCGCTCCAGCACCGCCGACAGCGCGGCGGTATTGGCGGCCATCGCCTCGGCGGCGGTGTCACCTTGGGTGGTCACCCCGAGCGACAGGGTCGCCACATCCGGCACGCCTTCGACCGACCCTTCGCCGGTCACCGTAATCTGTGCGGGCGCAACAGTCTGGGCAAAGGCCGGCCCCGCCAGAAGAGTCGTGATCAAAAGGGCTTTCAAAATGTGCATGAGATACACCTCCAATGTGTTGCATGCTGACTTTCGAACCATGGAACGCACGCCGCAAGGCGATCCTTGGCGGATCACGGGGCTTTTTCTTTCATTCGGCGGAAAGCTGCTATAGGAAGTTGAACGGATGTGCGGAACGGTTTTCGCGCATGGTCACATCATGCTAGACGCCGGACATGAAACCGAGTTTTGCGCTTAACCTGACTGAAGAGGGCGTCACGCTCCTGCACCGGACGGCGCGGGGTTGGCTTGATGTCGGACATGCTGCGTTCAGCGAGCCGGACCTGACGGCGGCGCTGGAATACATGCGAAGCACTGCCCTGGGTCTGTCGCCCAAGGGGATCACGGCCAAGCTGATCATTCCCAATTCGCAGATCCTGTATCTGGATCTGGAAGCCCCCGGCCCCGACCGCGACAGCCAGCGTGAACAGATCTTGTCGGCGCTGGAGGGGCGCACCCCCTATGCCGTCAGCGATCTGGTGTTTGACTGGTCGGGCGCGGGGCCGATGGTCCGTGTGGCCGTCGTTGCCCGCGAAACGCTGGATGAGGCCGAGGCTTTTGCGGCCGAGCATCGGTTCAACCCGGTGTCCTTTGTGGCCGCGCCGGATGACGAATTCGAGGGCGAGCCGTTCTTTGGCCCCTCCAGTCTTGCGCCATCTATCCTGCCGAAGGGCCAGAGCGTTCAGCGTGACACTGCGCCGGTGACGGTTGTCGCCCGCGACGTGCCCAAGGCCGAGGCAGAGGCAGAGGTTGCGGCAGAAGTTTCGCCCGAAGCGGCGCCCGCGCCCGTGGCACAAGATGAAGCGCCAGCCACGATCGCGGAAGAACCAGAAGAACCCACACCCGAGCCAGAAGCCGAACCACAGTCAGACCCCCTTCCCGAGCCAGAGCCGGAACCCCTGCCCGAGCCTGCGCCGGAACCCGAACCGTTGCCAGAGCCCGAGCCGATGCCGATCCCGGCGCCTTGGCCCGAGTTTGACCCGCCTGCCCCCGCCGAAGCTGCGCCCCCACCTTTTGCCGAACCGGCCCCGCCCCCCTATCAGCCGCCGGCTTTTGACCCGCCGGAACTGCCGGTGCGCGCGCAGCAGGCCCCGGCCCCCGCGCCAGAGGTGGCAAAGCCTGCCGCCGCGCCGGAAGAGGCGCCGATGGCGGTTGACGTGCCGGTTGAGGATGACACCCCCGCGCGGCCCGCAGCAGCGGCCCGTTCGGCAGGCGTCGCCTCGGCCGTAGCCCCGCCCTTTGACGATGTCCCGCCGATGCCGTCGTCGGCAGCGTTGGTGGCCTTTGCCAGCCGTCGCGCCGCCGATCTGCCACCTGCCGCTGGCAAGGCTGTGGGGGGGGCTGAACCCGTGTCGCGGATGAACGGCGCCTCGACCGCGCCGCAGATCACGGCGGGGACCCTGCAAAACGGGGTCGCTGCGCGTCCGGCCCCGGCCACGGGGGCCAAACCGGTGGTCGAGCGGCCCGCCGCAGCGCGGCCTGCGCCGAAGTTCAGCTATGATGACCCGGTGCCGCCGCCGCAACGCATGCCCGGCGATCCGCCAGTCACCCCTTCCGCCACATCCGGCATGATGGGCAAGGCGGGCAAGGGGTTGCGCAATCTGGGCACGCTTGTCACGGCCCCCAGCATTCCGGGGACCAAGAAGAAAAAGTCGATCCTGCCACCGTCGGCACCCGCTGCAGCAGCGGCCACGCTTGCCGCACAGCCCGTGGTCGCAGAGATGCGGGCGGCTGCGGTTTCGCGCCCCAACCAGACCCCAAAACCGGCGCACCGGTCGGATACGCTCGGGCGTGGCATCGGCACCCGCGCCATGGTGCAAAAGGGCAAGCCGCGCTATCTGGGCCTGATCCTGACCGGCCTTTTGCTGCTGATCCTTGCCTTGGTGGCGGCATGGTCATCGTTCTATCTGGCGCGTGACACCACCACGACCGAGACCGAGCAGGTGGCGGCCATCGCCGACCCGGCCGCATCGGATGTGCCGGGGCCGGACGACGAAATGCTGGCCGACATGCAAGACCCGGCTGAATTTGCTGCGGCCGGGGCCGGGGAAGTGACCGCCCCTGATGCGATTGATCCGGCGCTGCCCGCCGAACCCGATGTAACCGAGCCTGACGTTGAGGTTGCGGCAAGCGAGGCCGCCTTGCCCGAGGCACCAGCCCCGCAACCCGAGGCGGAGGTCGCTTCCGCCGAACCCGTTGTGGCAGAACCCGCAGTGCCTGAACCTGTGGCGGCTGCCCCTGAACCCGCGCCGCAAACCGGGGTCGAGACCGAGGCCGCCAGTGCCGCCCAGCCGCGCCCCGAGGGGCAGGACGAGATTTTTCTGGCTGGCATGGATGCTCCGCCTGCGTTGAGCGACCCGCTGGTGCTGACCCGACCCAGCACCGCCGCCGATGCCCTTCCCGCACCGCAGATGCCGCCGCCGCCCTTTGGCACGGTCTACCAGTTTGATGATCTGGGCCGGATCATCCCCACGCCCGAAGGCATCATGACGCCCGAGGGCGTTCTTTTGGTTGCGGGCAAGCCGCCGCGCGTGCCGCCGCCGCGCCCGGAAAGCATCACGCAGGCGGCTGCCGCCGCCACTGCCGCGCCCGTGGCCGATCCGGCCGCGGCTGTTGCCGGTGCCGCAACTGATGGCAGCCTGTCGCCCGCCGAAACCTTTGCTGCCGACCCGGCCCTGTCATCGGCGCGCCCGCGTGTGCGCCCCGAAGGTCTGGCCCCGGCTGCCCCCGCCGGGGGCGAGGATGATGCATCCCTCGCCCCCGCCGAGGACAGCCGGTTTGCAAGCCTGCGCCCACGCCTGCGCCCGCAGGAAATTCTGGCCGCTGGCGAAGAAGCGCGCCGCGCGTCCGAGGCGGCGTCCTTGGCCACGCAGGCCGCCGCTGCGGCCGCCGTTGCCGAAGCGGTAATCGCTGATGCGAACCTGAGCCCGATGGCGGTTTCGGTGTCACGTGTGCCAGCCCCCCGCCCTCGCAACCTGAGCCGGGCAGTCGAAGCCGCCGTTGCTGCCGCGTCGCGCCAACCTGCCGCGCGGACGCCGGAACCTGAACCCGAACCTGCCGCAGAGCCTTCGCGCCGCCCGTCGACCGAAGAGGAAGCGGATGCCGAACCCGAAGTGGCCTCGGCTGCACCGCGCATTCCCACGCGGGCGACGGTCGCAAAGCAGGCCACCTTTGTGAACGCGATCAACCTGTCGAAGATCAACCTGATCGGCGTCTATGGCCCGCAATCCAAGCGCTATGCCTTGGTCCGGCAGGCCAACGGGCGCTACAAGAAGGTGCGGGTCGGAGATAACATCGATGGTGGCCGCGTGCAGGCCATCACTGCCTCGGAAGTGCGCTATCAAAAGGGCGGGCGTCTGGTGACGCTGGGAATGCCAAAGGGATAAGCCCCTGCGTGGTGGACACCCGGGCCCGGCCTGCCTAGGCTAAGGCGATAGGCAACGGAATCATCATCATGGAAAGCCTGCTGCTTCAGGCCAGCATCTATCTGGGTGCCGCCGTTCTGGTGGTGCCGCTGACCGTCCGGCTTGGGCTGGGGTCGGTCCTTGGCTATTTGGCGGCCGGCATTCTGGTCGGCCCGGTGTTGGGCCTTGGCGGGGCCGATACGGGCGATCTGCAGCATTTTGCCGAGTTCGGCGTGGTGCTGATGCTGTTCCTGATCGGACTGGAGCTTGAGCCGCGCACATTGTGGGACATGCGCCATCGCCTGATCGGCCTTGGCGGCGCGCAGGTGGTCTTGACGGCCCTTGCCCTTGCCGGAGCCATCATGGCGCTGGGGCAGCCGTGGCAGGTTGCCGTGACCCTCGGGCTGCTTTTGTCGCTCTCCTCGACCGCCATCGTGCTGCAAACCATGACGGAAAAGAACCTGATGCGCACGGCAGGCGGGCGGAGCGCCTTTTCCGTACTGCTGACACAGGACATTGCAGTGGTGCCCATGCTGGCGCTGATCCCGCTTCTGGCCATGCCGTCGGCGCAACCAACCGCTGCGCCCAAGGCCGCAGTCGAAGGCACCGCAGAACCTTTGGTCACGCTGGTCGACAGCCTGCCCAATTGGGCGGCGACGGGGCTGACGCTGGCCATCGTGGCCGCGATCATCTTGGGCGGGCACTTTCTGACGCGCCCGATCTTTCGGTTCGTCCATGCGTCGCGCCTGCCCGAGATGTCGACCTTTATCTCGTTGCTGGTGGTGCTTGGCATCGCGTTTCTGATGATGCTGGTGGGTCTTTCCCCCGCGCTTGGCACTTTTGTGGCCGGGGTTGTGCTGGCCAACTCGGAATTCCGCCATCAGCTTGAAGCCGATATCAAACCGTTCAAGGGCCTGCTTCTGGGCCTGTTCTTCATGACCGTGGGCGTGGGCGTGGATATGGCGGTGCTGTTGTCGCAACCGCTGGTCATTCTGGGCCTGACGCTGGCGCTGATCGCGATCAAGGCGCTGGTTCTTCTGGTGCTGACGGTGCCGTTCGGGATGAAGGGGCATGACCGCCTGTTGTTCACGCTGGGGCTGGCGCAAGCGGGCGAGTTTGGCTTTCTGCTGGTGTCCTTTGCGCGCCAGCAAGGCATTCTGGACCAGCCGATTGGGCAGATCACACTTCTGGCCATCTCACTTTCCATGCTGCTGACCCCGGCATTGTTCATCGTGATCGAGCGGATGGCTGCTCGGCTGGCGCGGCCTGCCGAGCAAGAGCCGGACAAGATTGATGAAAAGGGCCGCGTCATCATCGCCGGGATTGGCCGGTTCGGACAGATCGTCAACCGTCTGGTGCGGATGTCTGGCCTGTCGACCGTGGTGCTGGACGCCGATATGGCGACGATCGAAACCATGCGGCGGTTTGGTGTAAAGGGGTTCTTCGGCGATCCATCGCGCCCGGAACTGCTGGAAGCGGCCGGTCTGGCCGAGGCTTCGGTGCTGGTGGTCGCGGTGGATGACCGGGCGAATGCCATCAAGATCGTCACCTTTGCCCGCAAGGCGCGGCCCGACCTGCACATCGTGGCCCGCGCGCGTGACCGGGTGCATGTTTACGAACTCTATCAGGCGGGCGCGAATGACATCGTGCGCGAGACCTTTGACTCGTCCATTCGCGCGGGTCGCTATGTGCTTGAAAACATGGGCTTTACCGATTACGAGGCAGCCCAGCTTTCCCGCACCTATTTCAAGGTGGACCGCGCCGCGATGCGCGATCTGGCAGCCCTTTGGGTGCCGGGCCAGCCCGTGCATCTGAACGAGGCCTATGTGGCGCGGGCCAAGCAACTGGACGCCGATCTGGAACTTGCGCTGATCGATGAGTTGGATCAGGCCCGCCCCAAGGATCAGGCGGCAGAATAGCGGTCAGGCCCCGCTGACGCCCGCCTCGGCAAAGGTGGCCATGCCAGAATGGCAGGCGACCGCCCCCTGCACCACACCCAAGGCAAGGGCCGCCCCAGACCCTTCGCCAAGGCGCAGCCCCAGTGACAAAAGCGGCGCCTTGCCCAAGGCGGCCAGCAGGCGCGGATGCGCACCTTCGGCGCTGACATGACCCGCGATGCAATGATCCAGCGCGCCCGGCGCGGCGCGGTCCAGCACAAGGGCTGCGGCACAGCAGATGAAACCGTCAAGGATGACGGGAATCCGCTCGGCCCGCGCCCGTGCGATGGCCCCGGCCATGGCGGCGATCTCGCGCCCGCCAAGACGGCGCAGGGCCTGCAGCGGGTCGCTTGCAGCCTCAAGATGGCGGGCAAGGCCAGCGGCCACAATGGCCGACTTGCGCGCCAGACCGGCATCATCGACGCCGGTGCCACGGCCAACCCAATCATCAGCCGTGCCACCAAGGATTGCGGCGGCCACGGCAGCGGCAGACGTGGTGTTGCCAATGCCCATCTCGCCCGTCACCAGCAGGTGCGCACCCGGATCAACGGCGTCCCAGCCGGTGGCAAGGGCGGCCACCACTTCGGTCTCGGTCATGGCCGCGTCGGTGGTGAAATCTGCCGTCGGGTGGTCAAGATCCAGCGCATGCACGGTCATTGCGGCTCCGAAGCACCGCGACAACTGGTTGATCGCCGCCCCGCCATGACGAAAGTTCGCCACCATCTGCACCGTCACCTCAGGCGGAAAGGCCGAGACGCCACGCGCCGCAACACCATGATTCGCCGCAAAGATCACCACTTGCGGTGCATCGGCCACAGGCTTTTCCCGGCCCTGCCAGCCTGCCACCCAGATCGCCACATCCTCCAGCCGCCCCAAGGCGCCCGGTGGTTTGGTCAACTGTCCGTTGCGGGCGGTGGCGGCCTGAACGGCCCCTGCATCCGGCCCCGGCAGCGTGGACAGCAGGGTGCGAAAAGCGGCGAGGGACTGGAACGGAGCAGGCATGGGTCTTCCTTCGTTGCAAGCGGCAGGCCCCTTGGCTACAGACTACGGCAGATATTGACCAGCCGGGAAAGGACGCCTTCATGGCCACGGGCGACACCATGACGCGGCTGACCGCAGATATGCTGGCAGGCTTTGGGCTGCTGACCCGACTGCCGCTGCCACAGCCCGCCCTGCCCCCACGCGCGGCGGCGGCGTGGTCCTGGCCGTTGGTAGGGCTGGCCGTGGGCGGGCTGTCGGCGCTGGTGGCATGGGGGGCGCTGACACTTGGCCTGTCGTCTGGTGTTGCGGCGGCGGTGGCGCTGGCCACCTCGGCGCTTGCCACGGGGGCGCTGCACGAAGACGGCCTTGCCGATACGGCGGACGGGCTGTTCGGCGGCTGGTCGCGCGAACGCCGGCTGGAGATCATGAAGGACAGTCACATCGGCAGCTATGGCACGCTGGCACTTGTGTTGGTGACGCTGGCGAAGTGGGCCGCACTGACAGAGTTGCTGTCGGCAGGCGGGCTGCTGGCCCTGCCGGCGGCGGCGGCGGCCAGCCGTGCCGCGATGGCCGCCCTGATGGCGCTAATGCCCAATGCGCGCGGCAGCGGCCTGTCGCAGACCGTTGGCCGACCGGATCTGTCGGTCGCTGGCTGGGCGGCGCTGCTGGCGCTTGGGGTTCTGCTGGGGCTGGGGCCCGCGCCATTTGGCATGGCGGTGGGGGTGGTTGTGGCGGCGCTGGTGCTGCAGCGGCTGGCCATGGCGCGGATCGGCGGGCAGACCGGCGATATTCTGGGCGCCACACAGCAAATGGCTGAACTGGCCGCCCTTGCCGCCGCATCGGCCGCCTTGGGATCAGCCTGAATGCAAAAACGGCGGCCCAATGGACCGCCGTTTCAAGGAACAGGTCTTATCCGCCGGATCAGGCCGCGCGGCTGACCAGAACGTCATCCACCTTTTTCGCGGCAGCCCCGGCATCGACGCCGGAAACGGCAGCCACTTCGCGGGTCAGACGCTCGAGTGCGGCTTCGTACAGCTGACGCTCGGAATACGACTGTTCGCGCTGGTCATCGTTGCGGTGCAGGTCACGCACCACTTCGGCGATGGCCATCAGGTCACCCGAATTGATCTTCTGTTCATATTCCTGCGCACGGCGCGACCACATGGCCCGCTTGACCTTGGCCTTGCCCTTCAGGGTATCCAACGCCTTGGTCACCACATCGGGGGCCGATAGGGCGCGCATCCCGATTTCCGTCGCCTTATGCGTCGGAACCCGCAGCGTCATCTTGTCCTTTTCGAAGGTGATCACGAACAGCTCCAGCTTGAAGCCTGCAATCTCTTGCTCTTCGATCGACATGATCTTTCCCACACCGTGGGCGGGATACACAACGAATTCATTGGGACGGAACTCAGGCTTCTTGGACTTGGTCATTCAGTCGCTTCCTACCAGTGGAACCTGATCCGGCCACAAATCACCGCCCGTGGGTTTTGGCCCACAGCGATGCACGTAATGTGTTGAAGGATAAGTCAGCTCAGGCGAGCAGCTCTGAGCAGATGTCAGGCGTCCATGTTTGTTTGTAACGATTGTATATCACAAAAAACGCCTGATTCCAACTGTCGCAACAGGCTGGGTCTTCCGGGCGAACGATTGAAAACATTGGATTTTTCAAAGCCATGCCGAATCAGCATGGCCGTGTTTCCGAATCGGGCAGAACTATGGCGTCAGTTGCCTTCGCCGGGCGCTTCCGAGAAATACTTGTCACGTTTGCCGGTTTCGCCATCACGTGCCTCTGCTTCGGGCAGCGGGTCTTTCTTGACGGTGATCACAGGCCACATTTCCGAATACTTCCGGTTGAACGTGACCCATGCATCCATGTCTGGCTCGGTATCGGGGCGAATGGCGTCTGCAGGGCACTCAGGCTCGCACACGCCGCAATCGATGCATTCATCCGGATGAATGACCAGCATGTTTTCGCCTTCGTAGAAGCAGTCCACGGGGCAGACTTCCACGCAGTCTGTGTATTTGCAGGCGATGCAGTTGTCAGTCACCACATAGGTCATCGGATCGGTCCCTGTCGTCAACGCGCCTTAGCTAGAGCAAGGCTGTGGATCATTCAAGCGGGGTCGCCACATTGTCTGGCGGGGAAATCGGGTCAAGATCAAGATAAAGCGCCTGCGCCTCGGCTGCGGGGCCGCGGCGAAGGCCCAAGGTCACCACGCGGATCACCCGGATCCGGTCGCCCTGCGCAAAGGTCAGCACATCACCTGGCCCGACGCCATGGCCTGCCTTCTGGATGCGGTTGCCATTGATCCGGCAATGCCCGCTTTCCACAAGGTCGGCGGCAAGGGCGCGGCTTTTGAAAAAGCGCGCCTGCCACAACCACTTGTCGAGCCGCAGCTTCGGCTCGACGTTCGGGTTGGGCCTGCCGCCGGGGCCGGCCAAGCCTTAAACCTTGCCCTTCAGTGCCAGCAAGGCCGCAAAGGGGTTGTCCGGGTCAATCGGCTTTTCGGGCCTTGGCGGGCGGGCTTCGAACTGGCGCGGCTTGTCGTTCCGGTCGGGGCGGTCTGGACGGTCACCCTTGCCACCGCGGTCACGATCATTCTTGCCGCCCGGCTTGCCCTGACGCGGCGGACGCTCGCCCTGCGGACGATCGGCCTGCACGGCATCAGCCTGCGGGCGTTCCCCCTGTGGACGGTCGCCTTGCGGGCGGTCGCCGTGTGGACGATCCCCCTTCGGACGGTCGCCTTGCGGGCGGTCCCGACGCTCGCCCTTGGGGCGGTCGCCTTTTGGCCGGTCACCCTGCGGGCGGTCACCGGCCGGGCGTTCACCTTGCGGACGCTCGCCCTGCGGGCGCGGGGCGCGCTCCGGACGGGGACCACGCTCGGGGCGGATGTGCCGGGGCTTGGGCGCCCAGGTAAAGGTGTAATAGGCCTCCATCTCGGGCGCGGCCTCGGGTTCTTCCGGCATGGGGGCCAGAACCGAAACCTCTTCGGGAATGGGGTTCAGCGGCGCATCGGGGTCAACCGCCACGACGACGACTGGTTCGGTCGCCTTGACCTTGGCCCGTTCCGCCTTTTCGCCCTTGTAGCCCAGACCGCCCATCAGGTCGGAGAACTGGTCCAGCGTCATGCCGGTGATCGAGAGCATGTCGGGGGTCGCTTCAAACCCGGCGCGGCTGTCTTTCTGGCGCAGGATATCAGCCAGCCGTTCCAGCATATCGATCCGGATCGCGCGGGTGCCTGCGGGGTGATAGCCGGCCAGTGTGTAATGCTGCTTGGGCACCTCAGCCACGTTCGGGATGGTCACCAGACCGGGCGGCGGGCTTTCGGGAAATTCGTCCAGCCCATTCCACAGCGACCACAGCACCAGACGCAGGCGCGTCGGCGCGGGCTTGAGCAAAAGTGGCAGGAAGATCGTAAACTGACCGAACCGCACGCCGTGCTTGCGCAGCGCGCCACGGGCGTCTTGGTCCAGTTCCTTGACGTCATTGGCCACCACGTCGCGCGGCAGCACGCCAAGACCTTCGACCAGACGGAAGGCAAAGCCGCGGGCAAGGCCGGTCAAGGCTTCGTCCCGGCTCATGGCAGCAAGGGGTTCGAACTGCGCGGCCACCTTGCGATCGATGAAATGCTGCAACCGGCGACGGACTTTCTCGGCCACGTCGGGGCCGGCCTCGTCATCGACAAAGGCCTCGACCGACGGGCGCAGCGCCTCGGCGCCTTTGACCAGCTTGCCAACCGCCAGCGTGCCCCACATCAGGCCACCCTGTTCGGTGAAATCCATTTCCGTATCGGGCGCGTTGTAAAACCGATCCGCGCGCAGATGGAATTCGGGCCGCAGGGCCTGAACCGCTGCCTGACGCAGCGTCTTTGCCTCATCGGGCGAACCGGAGGCATCCTGCCTGAACCGGAACCCTTCAAGACGGCCGACGAACTCGCCCTCAACCGTCACTTCGCCCTTGTCATTCACCTCGGCCACGAGGGTCTCCTTCTGCTTCAACCGGCGAAGCAGCACTGATGTCCGCCGGTCTACAAATCTTTGCGTCAACCGTGCGTGCAGCGCGTCTGACAGGCGGTCTTCTACAGCGCGAGTCTCGTCGCGCCAATGGGTTTCGTCATCTACCCACCCTTTGCGCTGCGCAACGTAGGTCCAAGTCCGGATATACGCCAATCGTTTCGAAATTGCATCAATATCGCCATCCGTGCGATCGATGCGCGAAACCGCCTGTTTCAGCCAGTCGCTGGGCACCCGACCGCCTCCAATGCCCTTGCCGACAAGGAAATCGAAGATGCGTGTCAGCAGGCTGATATGCTCTTGTTCCGACGCCCCCCGGAAATCGGGAATGCGGCACACGTCCCACAACAGTTGCACCCGCTTTGGGCTGGTCACCTTTTCCTGCACTTCAGGCAGGGCTGACAGCGCCTTGAGCGCCAGCACATCATCGGCGGCGCGCGCGCGGGTCAGCCATTCGTTGCTGGTGGGCGCCTCAAGGCTGCGGATCAAACGGTCAACGGTGCCAAATTCCAGCGCGGCATTGCGCCATTGCAGTTTGCGGACCGGGGTAAAACGATGCTCTTCGATCGCCTCGATCGTGTCTTCCTCGAAGGGGCGAACCTCGCCCGTCACGCCAAAGGTGCCCGCCTCGGTATGCCGCCCGGCGCGGCCTGCAATCTGGGCCAGTTCCTGCGCGAACAGCGGGCGCATCCGCCGGCCGTCAAACTTAGACGTGGCGGAAAAGGCGACATGCTTGATGTCAAGGTTCAGGCCCATGCCGATGGCATCCGTAGCCACCAGATAATCGACCTCGCCATTTTGATACATCGCCACCTGCGCATTGCGGGTGCGCGGCGAAAGGGCGCCCATCACCACCGCGCAGCCGCCTTTCTGGCGACGGATCAGTTCGGCGATGGCATAGACATTTTCAACCGAAAACCCCACAATCGCGCTGCGCGGTGGCATGCGGCTTATCTTTTTCGAACCTGTATAAGTCAGTTCACTGAATCGCTCGCGCTTCATGAACGATACGCCGGGCACGAGGTTGGCAATGACCTGACGCATGGTTTCCGCGCCCATGAACAGCGTCTCATGCAGGCCGCGCGCGCGCAAAAGCCGGTCCGTGAACACATGGCCACGCTCGGGGTCGGCGCAGAGTTGGATTTCGTCGATGGCCACGAAATCGGCGCCAATGTCTTGCGGCATCGCCTCAACCGTGCTGACCCAATATTGGGTGCGGTCTGGCACGATCCGCTCTTCTCCGGTGACCAGCGCCACCACCGAGGGGCCCCGGATCGCCACGATGCGGTCATAGACTTCACGCGCCAGCAGGCGCAGCGGCAGGCCGATGACGCCCGTGCGATGGCCCAGCATCCGCTCGATCGCGTAATGCGTCTTGCCCGTGTTCGTCGGCCCGAGGACCGCCGTGACCCGTCCGGTCGCGCCCATTGCCCCGATACGCCCCTAGCCTGTTACAGGTCCGTTCCCGCGACCTCTGTCTCAAGCCGCTTTACCGCGTCTGATACGCCGCCAAGGTGCGGATGTATAGCCAAGGCGGCGCGATAGATCTCCAGCGCTTGTTCCGGCTTGCCCAGTTCTTCATAGATTGCTGCAAGGCCTGTCAGCGCCCCAAAGTGCCGGGGGTTCAGCGACAGGGTCTTGGCAATGTCCGACACCGACGGGCCAAACTGGCGTGCCTGATAATAGGCAGTGGCCCGCGCATTCCAGCCTTCGGCAAACTCGGGGGCATGGTCGGTCAGGGCAGTGAAATGCTCGATCGCCTCGGGGATATTGCCCGCAGCCATGGCATCGCGGCCACGCTGCAACAACAGGTCCATAGCGGCAGACCCGCTTTTGGACCATTCATTCCAGATCTCACGCTCAATCCGCGAAGCGGCGGCTTCATCCGCGCCCTTCAACTCGGCAAACAGGCCGTCAAGTGCCGTGTCATCCGCAAAAGCGGGTGCAACCAGCAGGAAAACTGCCAGAAATGCCGCAACGGCACGATTGAGAATGACCTGCATACGTTCCATGACCATGATGCTAGCGCATTGGCTGCGGAAAGCCATATCCTGTCTGTCACAAGGCAGAGATTGCCGCTTGGAACAGGGAAGTGAGAGGGATCAATTCATGAGCGACGTCGTGAACGAGGCGGTCAGGGTGCTGTCTGCAAAATTGGCAGGCGGTTTTGATGGCATCGCAAAGTTTGTCATCACCGGCGAAGGGGCGATCATGCTGGACGCCGATGGCGTGCGGGCTGGCGACGAGCCGGCTGATGTGACGCTGACCGCGGATGCCGACGTGTTCAAATCTATTCTGGACGGCGAGTTGAACCCCACTTCGGCATTCATGCAGGGCAAACTGGCCGTTGACGGCAGCATGGGGCTGGCGATGAAACTTGGGGCGGTGCTGGGTTAGCCATTGCACGCTGCTTGTAGAATGCCATGTTGTTAAGTGACGGTTTTGACAGAAACGATTGAGTGAGACACGGATTGCTGCAAGCTGCGCCACTTCATTCAGCCCTTGCCGAAGGCCCGCCGGGCGGACAGGCGTTCTGGCTGTCCACCGCTGATGGCGTCCGCATCCGTGCGGGCGTCTGGCCCACGGGCAGCAAGGGAACGGTTCTATTGTTCCCGGGCCGCACCGAATATGTCGAAAAATATGGTCTGGCGGCGGGCGATCTGGCCGCGCGCGGCTATGCCATGGTCACCGTCGATTGGCGCGGCCAAGGGCTGGCCGACCGCGCCCTGCCCGACCGGATGGTCGGTCATGTTGATGATTTTGCAGAGTTTCAGCATGATGTAGATGCCATCATGCGGCTGGTGGAAACGCTGGGATTGCCGCAGCCGGTGTTCCTGATGGCGCATTCCATGGGGGGCTGCATCGGCCTGCGGTCGCTGATCCGCGGCATTCCTGTGCAAGCGGCGGCGTTTTCGGCGCCGATGTGGGGCATCTCGATGGCGGCTTGGATGCGGCCCTTGGCGCAGATGATCAGCCAGATGTCGGGCTGGTTTGGTCAGTCGCACCGGTTTGCCCCCGGCACGTCGGACAAGACTTATGTGGCCGAGGCCGGGTTTGCCGGCAACGTGCTGACCAGCGACCCCGACATGTGGAACTACATGAAACGGCAGGTTGTCGAGCGGCCGGAGCTGGCGCTTGCCGGACCAAGCCTTGGCTGGCTGAAGGCTGCGCTGGAGGAATGCCAGTCGCTGTCGCTGGCCCCGTCGCCCGACACACAGGCGGTGACGGCGCTTGGCACGTCAGAGCGTGTGGTTGACCCGGGCCCCGTCCATCTGCGGATGGCGCGGTGGCGCAACAGCCGGCTGGACATGTACCAGAACGCCGAACACGAAGTGCTGATGGAATCAAAGGCCCACAGGACGCGCTTTTTTGATTCGGCGGCAGACCTGTTCGACGCGCACCGCTGACCTTCCTTACAGCACGATCTGGGTGAACCCATCGCGCAAAGCCTTGGACCATGCCTCGCTCATGGCGCGAAAGGCTTCGTCGCCTGCTTCGATCCGGCGCAGCAGGCCGACGCGGCATTCATCCTTGCGGATCAACGCCATATCCAGCGGCATCCCGACCGACAGGTTCGAACGTAGTGTCGAATCCATGGACAACAGCACCGCCTTTTGCGCGTCGGCCAGCGAGGTCGTGGGTTTCACCACGCGGTCAAGGATCGGCTTGCCATACTTGTGCTCGCCAATCTGCAAGAACGGCGTGTCCTCGGTCGCTTCGATGAAATTGCCTTCGGGATAGATCAGGAACATCCGCATCGTGCCGCCGCGACGCTGCCCGGCCACGATCATGGTCGCCGATGCGCCCTGCGACATCGACAGTTTTTCATCGATTTCGCGGCGCACATTTGCAAGCGTGTTGCCGACGATATCGGCCACCTTCAGCATGGTAGGCGCCGACAGGATCGAGGTTTCCGAGGTGGCTTCGGGGTCTTCGATGGCCTCGCGCAGGCGTGCAATCGTGGTCTGCGTCACTGAAAGGCTGCCTGCGGTCAGAATCGTGATGACCCGTTCGCCAGGCTCTTCGAAGTGGAACATCTTGCGATAGGTGGCGATGTTGTCCAGCCCGGCATTTGTGCGGGTGTCCGACAGCAAAACCATGCCCTCGTTCAAAAGAAGTCCGACACAATAGGTCATCATCCGTCCCCCTCAAACCCAGACCCAGAGCTAACCGCACCAGTGCGACAAGGAAAGCGCTATTGCTGGTAATGTCAGGGGTTAGAGGCTCGCAAGCACCACAAGGCCGGTTGCTGCGGTCAGTTGCACCAAAGCTGCGGCAAGGCCAAGCGCCACCGCCACCTGAACAAAGCGGTTGTGCAGCAGACCCTTGCGGCGCGGCGGGGCAACGGTGGTGTCCGTCTCGATCACCGGGGCGGCTTCACGGTCGGCCCCAAGATCCAGCTCAGGTGCAAGTTCCGACACGGACATGGTGTCAAACATCGGCACCTTTGCTGATTTCCTGACACTGGTTCCCACCATGTCATGCGTCGGAACAATGACAGTCATCTCGTCATCGGTCATTTCGGGCTGGGCTTCGGCCAGATGCGCAAGGAACTCGCCCAGACGGAACACATCGCCACCTTCGGGGTAATCACCGGGACGGGGCAAAGTGTGGTGGCCGGCGTTTTCGGTCAGCCGCGCGATGATATCAAGGCGGGCGTCTTCGTCCTTGAGCGGATAGCGGTTGGCAGCCGCACCGGAATCAAAGGTATTCAGCCCGAAACCCGAGGCGATGAAGTAGTTTCGCAAGGCTTCCGGCGCGTAGCGCAAGGCGAGGGCTGTGCGCGGATCGCGGAACAAGGCCACTTTGGTGGTGCGCGCGTCCGGTTCGAATCCGATATCAGCCATGAAAGTACTGCCGTCGGATTCGTCTGACGGCTGGTCCGGGATTACATCGAAAATGTCAAAATCATAGGTCAAGGACATGGTTCACCCCCTGCGTGTTCAACGCAGATGGCAAGATGCGTGCCGCTTGTGTCGTTTCCGGGGCAGAAAAAAGGAATCTGCCGCAGGTTGTTAGAAACTTTGCCGCAGGGTCACTGCTGTTGCACCTGACTTTGGCCAGTGCCCACCTCGGTCTCGGACACGGAAACCGACACGTTCAGGCTTTCCTGCCCCGGCCCACGCGCTGTACCTTTGATCGGGGCCGCATCAGCCGCATCCAGCCCCGAACCCAACCGGATATAGCGCGCATCGGGGCAGCAGCGGTTTGCGGGGTCAAAACCGACCCAGCCCAGACCGGGCAGCGACACCTCGGCCCAGGCATGCGCGGCTTCGTGGGCAACGCCGTCACCATCGGCCAGCAGATAGCCCGACACATAGCGGGACGGCAGCCCCAGATGGCGCGCCAAAGCGATCAGGGCTTGGGCATGGTCCTGACAGACCCCCTCGCCCAGTGCCAAAGCCTCGGCGGCAGTGGTATGCGCCTTGGTCGCGCCGGGTTTATAGGCAATCGCATCAGAGACCCGCGCCGAAAGATCATGCGCCACCGACAAAAGGTCGGTCCGCCCGGCCATGCCTTCGGTCAGCGCAGCAAGCGCGCCGTCCATCTCGGTCGCGGCAGTGCATTGCAGATAGCATTCCGGCGGCACCACTTCGCGGTGGCCGCGCAACAGGCCTGCGCAATCGACCGTCTCGATGACCCCCGTCACATGCACGGTAATCTCGCTGACCGGGCCAAGCACCGTCCAGCCCTGCACCCAGTCGCCCGCGCCATCGCGAAAGCCGCCACCAAGCTGGCCGTCGCTGACATGCACCTTCCAGTTGACAGTGCGCTGCCCGTCAAACAGCGATGGCGTCAGGCGGTGGCTTTGCACAACAGCGCGCACAGGTTGGTCGTAGAAATAGCGTGTCACATGATCGACCGTCAGCAGCATCAGCGGACATCCCCGTTCAGATAGCCGTCGCGAATCAGTCCGCCAAGGGTTGCAACCTCGCGGATGAAGCGCGACAGAAACTCGTGCAGCCCTTCGTCAAAGATATCCTCGACCCGCAGTTCCGCCAGTTCGGCCTGCAGGGCACGCGCCTTAGTCTGCGCCTCGGTCGAGCGGTGATAGCCCCGCGCCAGACGTTCCAGATGGCCAGTCATGCTTTCGACACAGGTGATCAGGCTGCGCGGGCATTGCGGGTTCAGAATCAGGAAATGCGCGATCTTGGCGGCCGTCACCTCGCCGCCGTAAGCCCAGTGAAAGGCGCGGTGCGCGCTCATGGCTCTGAGGAGCGTGGTCCATTGATAGTTATCAAGGCCCGAGCCCACATATTCGACCCTAGGCAGCAGAACGTAATACTTCACATCCATCAGGCGCGCTGTGTTGTCGGCCCGTTCAAGGCTGAAGCCAAGGTTCAGAAAATCCCACCCGTCGTTGCGCAAAAGCGTGGCGTCGATGGTGCCGCGCACAAGGGCGGCATGGCGCATGGTCCATTCGGTCAGCCGCGAGAGTTCCAACTCGCTGCGCGGGGTGCGTTCCAACTGGCGCAACTCCTGAAAGGCGCTGTTCAGCGCATCCCAGACTTGGGCAGTCAGCGCCGTCCGCACGATGCGGCCACTTTCGCGGGCCGATGTGATGCAACTGGCCACCGAACTGGGGTTGTCGCGGTCAAAGAACAGCCAGCTTTCGATATTGCGCTGCACGGCCTCGCCATATTTCTTGCCAAAGCCGATGGCTGACCCGCTGGCCTGCAACAGGCTGTCCCATTCGTTGCGATACCCTGCCGCCGATGGCAGCAGCGCGATGCGCGACCCCACTTCCAGCAAGCGGGCCTTGGTTTCCGCCCGTTCGATGTAGCGGGCGATCCAGAACAGGTTATCTGCGGTTCTGCTTAGCATCTTGGTCTACTCCGCCAGAACCCATGTGTCCTTCACCCCGCCCCCTTGGGACGAATTGACGACAAGCGAGCCATCCTTCAGCGCCACCCGCGTCAGCCCCCCCGGCACCAGTTCGATCCGTTCGCCCACAAGGCAATAGGGGCGCAGGTCCACATGACGCGGGGCCACGCCATCGGCTACAAAGGTGGGGGTGGTGGACAGTGCAAGCGTGGGTTGGGCAATGTAATTGCCGGGGTCTGCCTCGATCTGCAGGCGGAAGGCTTCGACCTGTTCGGCAGTCGATTTCGGCCCCACCAGCATGCCATAGCCGCCCGAGCCGTGCACCTCTTTCACCACAAGTTCCTTGAGGTTGGACAGCACGTATTTCAGGTCATCGGCCTTGCCGCACTGCCATGTCGGCACGTTTTTCAGCAAGGGTTCTTCGCCCAGATAAAAGCGGATCATTTCGGGCACATAGGTGTAAACCGCCTTGTCATCGGCCACCCCTGCGCCGGGCGCGCTGCAGATCGACACGCCGCCGGATCGATAGACATCCATCAGGCCGGGAATGCCCAGCATCGAATCGGGGCGAAAGCACAGAGGATCGATATAGGCGTCATCAATCCGGCGATAAATCACGTCCACCCGGCGTGGGCCTTCGGTGGTGCGCATGAAGACGAATTCGCCTTCCACGAACAAATCCTGCCCTTCGACCAGTTCCACACCCATAAGGTCGGCCAGAAAGCTGTGTTCGTAATAGGCGCTGTTGAAATGGCCCGGCGTCAGGATCACTACGGTGGGGTCACGGTCGCATTTCGCCGGCGCAACTGACGCCAGTGTGCGGCGCAGTTTGGCGGGATAGCTGTCCACGGGTTCGATCCGGTTTTCGCGGAACAGGTCCGGGAACATCCGCATCATGATTTCGCGGTTTTCCAGCATATAGCTGACACCCGACGGCGTGCGGCAGTTGTCCTCCAGCACGAAGAACTCGTCCGGTCCGGTGCGGACAAGGTCGATGCCGACGATATGGGAATAGACGCCCTTTGGCGGCACGAACCCGGCCACTGATTTTTCATAGGCTTCGTTCTGATAGACAAGGCGCGCGGGGATCTTGCCTGCACGCACAATCTCGCCCCGGCCATAGACATCGACCAGAAAGGCGTTCAGCGCGCGCGCCCTTTGCTTGATGCCGCGCTCTAGCTTCGCCCATTCCACTGCGCTGAACACGCGCGGGAACATGTCAAAGGGGATCAGGCGGTCCGGATCGCCGCCTTCGCCGTATACGGCAAAGGTGATGCCGATCCGGCGAAACAGATTCTCCGCCTCGGCCTGCTTCATCTGGCGCAACTCGGCGGGCATCGACTGCATCCAGTCCTGCAACTGCGCATAAGGGGTGCGGACGGCGTCGCCCTGATACATTTCGTTGAAATACTTTATCACCGCCACCCCCGGTTCCCGGATCTTAGCATTGAGTTAATCAGCCCAATCGACCGGGTGAAAGGGCAAAGACAGCAAACAGGTGCACCGCACAGGTGCAACCGCCCAAACTTTATGCAAAAACGCGGCTGCACCGGTGCGAACCTGCGCGGATCACCGCGCAGCGCCCGTGCCATGGCCCGCGCGCGGCTTGCGGCGCGGCGAGACGTGCCGCCCCGTTCGGCACCACATGCGCCAGATGCGCGGCTCCGGATCGCCCTTGGCCCAAGGTTCAGGCGGCTGATCCAGCACACGCGGGCCTGCGTTCCTTTTGGGACGGCGGGTTTCCACGACGCGCCTTCGTGCTACCCTTGCCCAATGAGCGACGCGCTTTTGACCTTTACCAACCGTGGCATCTATTGCCCTGACGGGGATTTCTTCATTGACCCGTGGCGACCTGTCGACCGGGCACTGATCACGCATGGCCATTCTGACCACGCGCGATATGGTCATGCGGCCTATCTGGCGACGCATCAGGCGCTGCCGGTCATCCGCCACCGGCTGGGTGACATCCGGGCCGAGGGCATCGCCTATGGCGAAACACGGCAGATCGGCGCGGTAACCGTCAGCTTTCACCCGGCCGGCCATGTGCCCGGATCGGCCCAGATCCGGGTTGAACGCGGCGGCGAAGTCTGGGTCGTCTCGGGCGACTACAAAGTAGAACCGGACGGGTTGTGCGAGGCGTTCATGCCGGTGCGCTGCCACACCTTCATCACCGAATGCACCTTTGGCCTGCCGCTGTTCCGCTGGCAGCCGCAAAAAGTGCTGGCCGAACAGATCGCGGCGTGGTGGGCGGCCAATGCCGCCGAAGGGCGCATCTCGATTCTGGGGGCCTATGGTCTGGGCAAGGCGCAGCGGTTGATGGCGATGTTGCCCGCCATCGGCCCGATCCTGACGCATGGCGCTGTTGAGGACACGACGCGCATCCTGCGCGATCAGGGCTATGCCATTCCCGACACCATCCGCGTGACCGCAGGCATCAGCGCGCAAACCCATCCGGGGGCTTTGGTCGTGGCCCCGCCGTCGGCGATGGACAGCACATGGGCGCGGCGGTTCGGCGCGGCAGACACTGCCTTTGCCAGCGGCTGGATGGCCCTGCGCGGCATTCGCCGCCGCCGCGCACTTGGCACCGGTTTTGTGATCTCTGACCACGCGGATTGGCCGGGACTTAACGCGGCCATCGCCGCCACCGGGGCAACGCGGGTGTTTGCCACGCATGGCTATACCGCGCCCTTTCGCCGCTGGCTGGAAGAACAGGGCTATCAGGCGGGTATCGTCGAGACTCAGTTTGGCGGGGACGAGGCGGAAAGCCCCGACACCGCCGAAGGGGCCGCGGATGCCGCTGTTGCGGGAGACGGGGCATGAACAGCTTTGTGGCCCTGTTCAACGCGCTGGACGCCACGACAAAAACCAGCGTCAAGACGGCGGCCCTAGCCGAATACCTGCGCACCGCGCCCGAGGCGGACCGCGTCTGGACCATTGCCCTGCTGTCGGGGCGGCGGCCCAAACGCGCTGTCAGCGCCACAGAGTTGCGGGTCTGGGCGGCCGAGGCAGCGGGGATTCCGCTGTGGCTGTTCGAGGAAAGCTATGCTGTAGCGGGGGACTTGGGCGAAGCCATTGCCCATTTGCTGCCCCCGGCGCAGGACCTGCGCCCGGTGACGCTGGATGCGATGATCCGTGGGCTGATCGCCCTGACCGGGCGCGATGTAGCCGAACGGCGGGCCTTTGTGCTGGCCGCTTGGGATGGGCTGGCGGCGGATGGACGGTTCCTGTTCAACAAGCTGCTGACGGGCGGGTTTCGCATGGGCGTCAGCCAAGGGCTGATGACGCGCGCCCTGTCGCAGGCGACGGGGGTCGAGGAGGCGACGCTGGCGCATCGGCTGATGGGGGATTGGAACCCGGCAACCACCAGCTTTGCTACCCTGACCCGCGACGGCGGGGGTGACGCAGCCTCGCGGCCATATCCCTTTGCACTGGCCTCGGCATTGGAGGAAGCGCCGCTGCCGCCGGGCGCGGTGCAGCAAAACCCTGACGCCTTGGGGCCGGTAAAGGAGTGGCTGGCCGAATGGAAATGGGATGGGATTCGCGGCCAGTTGATCGCGCGGCCGGGGGCCTTTGCCCTGTGGAGCCGGGGCGAAGAGTTGATCACCGATCGATTCCCAGAATTCGCGCCATTGGCCGATTTTTTGCCGCCCGGCACGGTGATCGACGGCGAGGTTCTGATCTGGCGTGATGGGCAACCCCTGCCCTTTGCCGATCTGCAAAAGCGGATCGGGCGCAAGACCGTGGGCCGCAAGCTTTTGGCTGAATCGCCGGCCCGGATGCTGGCCTATGACCTCTTGGAGGACGCGGGACAGGATCTGCGCGAGGCCCCCCTGTCGCAGCGGCGCGCCCGGCTGGAAGCGATGGTCGCCGCCCTGCCACCCGGATTGCCATTGCAGATGTCGCCACGCCTTGACGCCGAAACCTGGGCCGATGCGGCCCTGCAGCGGGCGGAGGCCCGTGCCTTGCGGGCCGAAGGGCTGATGCTGAAGCGGCTGTCCTCGCCCTATCACACCGGGCGCAGGCGCGGTGACTGGTGGAAATGGAAACTCGACCCCTATGTGGTGGATGCGGTGATGCTTTATGCGCAGGCAGGCCACGGGCGGCGGGCCAACCTGTTCACCGATTTCACCTTTGCGGTGCGGGATGGCAATGATCTGGTGCCCTTTGCCAAGGCCTATTCCGGCCTGACCGATGCCGAGTTCGCCGAGATCACCCGTTGGGTGCAAGGGCATACGCTGGAGCGGTTTGGCCCGGTCCGACGGGTGCCGCCGGAACTTGTCTTTGAACTGGCCTTTGAAGGGATTCAGGCCAGCCCGCGCCACAAATCCGGCATCGCGCTGCGGTTTCCGCGCATGGTGCGATGGCGGCGTGACAAGGGCGTGGCCGAGATTGACCACATTGACAGCCTGCGCGCGCTTTTGCGGCAGGCGCCGGGGGCTTCACCCCCGGACCCCGAGGATATTTAGAGACAGAAAATGCAGGTTGGGTTGCACTTGTCCAAGCCTGCGACCTACATAGACAAGACATCCGTCAGCCGAGGTTCCCCTATGCCGCTTTCCCTGCCCCGTCCCGTTTTCGATGCCAATACCGCTGCCGGCGGTTTTGGCAAGCTGCCCGACTGGGATCTGTCGGATCTTTATGAGGCACCCGATGCCCCGGACCTGCTGGCAGACATGGCATGGCTGGAGACGGCCTGTGCAGACTTTGCCGGGACCTATGAGGGCCGGCTGGCCGGGCTGGATGCGGGGGCCATGCTGGCGTGCATCTTGGCCTATGAAAAGATTGACGTGGTTGCCGGGCGCATCATGTCGTTTGCGGGCCTGCGTTATTACCAGAACACGATGGACAGCGAACGCGCCAAGTTCATGGCCGATGCGCAGGACAAGATCACGACCTTCACCACGCCTTTGGTGTTTTTCAGCCTTGAGTTCAACCGTCTTGATGAGGCGCATCTGGATGGCCTTCTCGCTGCCAATGCAGCGCTTGCTCGCTACAAACCGGTGTTTGACCGGATGCGCGCCATGCGCCCGCACCAGTTGTCGGACGAATTGGAGCGCTTTTTGCACGATGAGTCCGTGGTGGGCGCAAGTGCGTGGAACAAGCTGTTCGACGAGACAATGGCGGGCCTGATGTTCACCGTGGCGGGTGAGGAAGAGGCGTTGAACCTTGAGGCCACGCTGAACCTGCTGACCGACCCGGACCGCACGAAGCGCGAGGCGGCGGCGCGCGCCTTGGCCGAGGTGTTTGACCGCAACATCAAGCTTTTTGCCCGCGTGCACAACACTTTGGCCAAGGAAAAGGAAATCCACGACCGCTGGCGCAAGATGCCCAGCCCGCAACATGGGCGGCACCTGTCGAACCATGTGGAGCCGGAGGTGGTCGAGGCGCTGCGCAACGCCGTGGTGGCGGCCTATCCGAAACTTTCGCACCGCTATTACCGGCTGAAGGCGAAATGGCTGGGGCTGGAGACCTTGCAGGTGTGGGACCGCAACGCGCCCTTGCCGCAGGAAAGCCCCAAGCTGGTGGATTGGGATCAGGCCACCCGCATGGTGATGGAGGCTTACGGCGCCTTTGACCCCAAGATGGCGGATCTGGCCAAGCCGTTCTTTGAGAAGGGCTGGATCGATGCAGGCGTAAAGCCTGGCAAGGCCCCCGGCGCCTTTGCCCACCCCACGGTGACGACGGTGCATCCTTATGTGATGCTGAATTACCTTGGCAAACCGCGCGATGTGATGACGCTGGCGCATGAGTTGGGCCACGGCGTGCATCAGGTGTTGGCGGCCGGCCAAGGCGAGCTTTTGTCGTCAACCCCGCTGACGCTGGCGGAAACGGCAAGCGTGTTCGGCGAGATGCTGACCTTCCGCCGCCTGTTGGACGGGGCCAAGACCAAGGCCGAACGCAAGACCCTGCTGGCAGGCAAGGTCGAGGACATGATCAACACGGTGGTGCGCCAAATCGCGTTCTACGATTTCGAATGCAAGCTGCATGCTGCCCGCGCCGAAGGGGAATTGACGCCCGACGACATCAACGCGCTGTGGATGAGCGTTCAGGCGGAATCCCTTGGCGATGCGTTCGAATTCATGGACGGGTATGAGACCTTCTGGGCCTATATCCCGCACTTCGTGCACTCACCCTTCTACGTGTATGCCTATGCCTTTGGCGACGGGTTGGTGAATGCGCTTTATGCCGCCTATGAAGGTGGCCTGCCCGACTTTCAGGCCAAGTATTTCGAGATGCTGAAGGCGGGCGGATCCAAGCACCACAAGGAATTGCTGGCACCCTTTGGCCTTGACGCGTCAGACCCGCAATTCTGGGACAAGGGCCTGAACATGATCGCGGGCTTTATCGACGAATTGGAAGCGATGGAGTGATCTGACCGCCACTTACGGCGGGGGCGTGATGCCAAGGGCGGGGAAGTCCGCCCCCTGCGCCTGCATCCGCTCAAGGATGCGGTGCAGGAAGGGGCGCGAGGCCCAGATGCTTTGACGTTTCAGGAACCAGAACAGAAAGCGTTCGAACGGCCAGTCGCGGGTCAGGGCGCGGTCAAATGCGGCGGGCCAGTCAGCCGGGCGCTGCACGGTTTCGGCGCAATGGTGCATGTCTGACCGGCCGAACAGGATGGCAGGCACGCCGTGCAACATCCCTTCCATCGCGACCGAGGACGAGATCGAGACGGTCGCAACGGCCCCGGCCAGAATGTCGTGCACATTGGCTTGCGTGATCACGACCTCGGGGTGCCTGTGGGACAGATACTCACAGATTTCCGTGGTTTCCACGCCGATGTTGCGCGGATGCGGCTTGACCACCACCTTGCGGCCAAAGGTGTTGGACAGCACGGTTTCGACCATCTGCAGGCCGTCCATGTGGCGAGAACGGGCGACGGGGTCGGACCAGTCTTGCAGAAAGATCGCGATATGGCCGCGCGAAAAGGCCGTAACCTCATCAGGCTGCACATGGCGGCTTTTGCGGCCTGCGATCCATTGCTGGCGCAACAGGGCGGCAAATTCGGCGGCGCGGTCTGCGGGAATGGCCTTGGGGCGAAAGGTCAGGTCGGCGAGAGAGCTTTCAAAGAAAATGCCCTTGGGGTCCGCATAGAAAAACCGCCCCAGATAGGCCGGGCCAAGGTTCAACACCTGTTTGCGATCAACGTTGCCGTTGTGCACAAAGTCAAAGTCGGCCCCGTGCGGACCGCGCCGCAAATGTGCATAGTCGCGCTCGACGACAACCGTCTTTGCGCCAATCTCGGACAGGCCGTCCAACAGGCGTTTGTAGAACGAAGGCAATTCCTCGGGGCCGTCCGGCAACATATGCGACGGCACATGCAGCCGGACGACGCCTTGGGTCACAATGTGAACTCTTGCGCCACGTGATAGGCGCGATCCATCATCGCTTGCGTGCCGCGCACGAACTCCAGCGGGCAGGCATAGGGTTCACCATTACGGATGGTGCGGCCAAAGGCTTCGACCTGAAGCTTGTAGTGGTTGGCATTGGGGAAGCGGTCCGTGATCAACCGGTTGCCCTGCACATGCAGTTCGACCTTGGCCAGATCGTTGACGTTGGCGTTGAACGGCCCGCCTTCGACGCGGATCATGCCCTTGCTGCCCTGAATCGTCACGACCTGGCGGTTGTAGGCCCGCATCGATGTGGTCGAGGTATAGGTGAAACGCCCTGCGGCATTGCTCATGGTGGCCATGACATGCGCGAAGGAGTCGATGCCGTTTTCGCGGATGATGCGCGCCTCGACCGTCAAAGGTTCGGCGCCGGTCACAAAACGCACCGAACCAAAGGTATAGACCCCGATGTCACGCAAAGACCCGCCGCCTGCATCGGCGCGGTTGCGGATATTGTCCATGTCCAGCAGGCGGAAGGTGAACTGGGCATCGGCATGCACGACATCGCCGATCTCGCCCGCCTCCAGCCATTCCTTGGCGCGCTTCCACTGCGGATGGTGCACGATCATATAGGCTTCGGCGGCCAACAGGCCGGTGCGGTCCCGCTCGGCAATGATGGCGTCAATCTCGGATGCTTCAAGCGCGATGGGCTTTTCGGTCAGCACATGCTTGCCGGCGCGCAGGGCCTTCAGCGTCCACTCCACATGCATGTGGTTGGGCAGCGGAATATAGACCGCGTCAATGGTCGGGTCCGCCAACAACCCCTCATAGGTGGGGTGCACCGTCAGCGACGGGCAAAAGGCCTGAAATCCCTTGGCCTTTTCCGGGCTGGGGGTGGCAAGGGCGGCAAGTTCCCCGCCTTCGGCCATGTGAATTGCCGGTGCCATCTGTTCGCGTGCGAAGTTCGCAGCCCCCAGAACACCCCATCTTACGGTTTTCATTGCATTCCCTCCCATGATCCGCGCGGCGGCAGGCTAACGCGTGTGGCGCGATTGGGAAAGGTCCGTTCGGGGGGCAAGCCTGCAAAATGCAACCGCGCACCCATGCTCCGTGCGGTGGCGGTCAGTCCTTGCGAAAGCGCAGCAGCGTCATCATGCCAAAGGGCGGCAATCGCTGTTCGCTGATCAGGGTCAGGCCGGGGGTTCCCGTCACGCGGGCGCGGGCGAAATCGGAATGCCAGCCCAGAACATCGGCAAAGGGGGCGGCCACCCGTTCCAGCCATGGCAAGGCACCATGATCCTGCGGGTCGCGGGCAAAATGGTTGACGATCAGGACGGTTCCGCCCGGGCGCAGCACGCGGGCCATCTCGCGCATCACGCGCTCAGGTTCGGGCACCACCGACATGATATGCATCGCAGTGACATGGTCAAAGCTGTCGGCCGGAAAATCAAGCGCGCGCGCATCCATCAGCCGCAGGTCACTGACATGGGTCAGGCCCAGTTCGGCCACCCGCGCCCGCGCCTTTTCCAGCATCTGTTCGCTGGCGTCGATGCCCGTGACCGAAACATCCGCACGATAGGAAGGCAGCGACAGGCCGGTGCCAATACCCACCTCCAGCACCCGCCCGCCAAGGCCGTTCAGCACCGATACCGCCTGTCTGCGCCCGACCTTGGTCAGAGCGCCAAAGGTATTGTCGTAAATCGGCGCCCACCGGGCATAGGATTTGCGAACCGCTTGGATATCCATTCAGACGATGCTCCTGAGCGAACGGGCGCTTTTGCGCCACAAGACAAGGATCGCGGCCAGATAGACCACGTCGAGCAGGAGCAACGTCACCCACGGATAGGTCAGCAGCGCCGCAACCAGCGCCACCGATCCGACCAGAATGAAGCGCGCGTTTTCGGCATAGATCCGCACCCCCTTGAACGACGGGGTTGGCATGCGCGAGATCATCAGCGCACCCACAAAAACCATCCACAACGCCACGGCCCAAGCGGCAATCTGCGCTTCGGGGCCAATGGCAAAGGCCAGATAGACCGGCCCAAGGGCCAGCATCGCCCCGGCCGGCGACGGCACGCCGACAAAACCCTTGGGCTTTTCCTCGCCCTCGGCCAGTCGGTTGCCCACATTGAACCGCGCCAGACGCAGCATGCAGCAGACGGCATAGATCAACACCGCGATCCAGCCCAGCGAGGTATCTTCGCGCAGGCCCCAGAAATACAGCACAAGGGCAGGTGTAACTCCAAAGTTGACCAGATCACACAGGCTGTCGAGTTCGGCGCCGATGGCGCTTTCCGACTTCAGCATCCGCGCCAGACGCCCGTCGATGCCATCCAGTGCCGCCGCAAGCCCGATCAGGGCCACGGCAAGGCCGAACTTGCCCTCAACAGCAAAGCGGATGGCCGTCAGGCCCGAACACAGCGCCAAGATCGAGATCAGGTTCGGCAGCAGATGCAGGATGTGCAGCTTGCGCCGCGGCGTTTGCGGGCTGTCGTCATTCATTCCAGACGGCCCACGGTTTGCGGCATGTCGCGGCCCAACACGGCGATCACGGTTTCGCCCGCCACCATGGTCTGCCCCAAGGCAACTTGCGGCGGCACGCCTTCGGGCAAATAAACATCCAGCCGCGAGCCAAAGCGGATCAGGCCAAAGCGTTCGCCCGTGCGCAGCGACTGGCCTTCCGCCACCCACCACATGATCCGGCGCGCCACCAGACCGGCGATTTGTACCACCGCAATCTGGCGGCCATCGGGCAGGTCGATCCGCAGCGCGTTGCGTTCGTTATCCTCGGACGCCTTGTCGAGCGAGGCATTCAGGAACTTGCCCGGACGATAAGCCATGGCCCCGATGGCCCCGGCAATCGGCGCACGGTTCACATGGCAGTTGAACACCGACATGAACACCGACACCCGGACCAGCGCCTGCGGACCCATCCCCAGTTCGGCAGGCGGCACGGCGCGTTCGATCAGAGAGATCACGCCATCGGCGGGCGATACAATCAGCCCCGCGCCTTGCGGCACGGCGCGCTTGGGGTCGCGGAAAAAGTAATAGCACCAGACCGTCAGGCCCACGCCGATCCAGCCCAGCGGGTCCCAGATCAGGAACAGCACAAGGGTGATGGCCGCGAAAATGCCAACGAACTTGTAGCCTTCCGGGTGCATCGGTTTCAGGAAGGTGCCCAGCATGGTCATGGTCAGTCAGGTCTCCTCAACCCGTGGTGGCGTTCGTATGGCGATCCCTCGGCGGGGGCAACCAGAAACGACACTTTGCGAAACAAAAACGTCAGGCGGCAGAGCGCGAGCCTGCCGCCTGTGCATTCAGTCCTAACGGGCGCCGCGCGCAAGGCCAAGGGCCACAATCGCGGCTTGCCAAACGCCGCCGGTCAGCCCGGCACGACCATGCCCTTGCCCTTGGCCAGTTCGCGCATGCGGTCTTGCAGCTTTTCAAAGGCCCGCACTTCGATCTGGCGAATACGCTCACGGCTGACGCCATAGCTTTCCGACAGTTCTTCCAGTGTCACCGGCGTTTCGGCCAGACGGCGCTGCATCAGGATGTCACGCTCACGCTCATTCAGCACGGCCATCGATTTGACCAGCAGCGAGCGGCGGATATCCATCTCGTCCTGCTCAGCATAGGCGTTGGCCTGATCGCTGTCCTCATCCTCAAGCCAGTCCTGCCATTGGGTCGAGCCATCGCCGTCAGACCCGACGGTCGCGTTCAGCGAGGCATCGGAACCGGAAAGACGGCGGTTCATGTCGATGACTTCTTCTTCGGTCACCGACAGGTCATGCGCGATCTTGGCCACGTTTTCGGGGCGCAGATCGCCCTCCTCCAATGCGCCGACCTTGGCTTTGGCCTTGCGCAGGTTGAAGAACAGCTTTTTCTGCGCCGATGTGGTGCCCAGTTTCACAAGGCTCCATGACCGAAGGATGTATTCCTGAATGCTGGCGCGGATCCACCACATCGCATAGGTCGCAAGGCGGAAGCCCTTTTCGGGGTCAAACCGCTTGACCGCCTGCATCAGGCCCACGTTCGCCTCGGATATCACCTCGGCCTGCGGCAGACCATAGCCGCGATAGCCCATGGCGATCTTGGCGGCCAAACGCAGGTGGCTGGTCACAAGACGGTGCGCCGAGGCGCTGTCCTGACGGTCCACCCATGCCTTGGCCAGCATGTATTCCTCTTCCGGTTCCAGCAGCGGAAACTTGCGGATTTCCTGCATATACCGGTTCAAACCCTGTTCCGGGCTTGGTGCGGGTAGATTGGTATAGGTGCTCATACTTGCCCCCTGTTATGTCCCGGTGCCATCAGCCCCCGGGGCGGACGAACCTAATCATCAACGGCCCATCGTTCAAGATGCGGCCTATGACACTTCACTTAACGTTCGATGAAGTCATTCCCGTTCCGCAAGGTAAGGTTTGTGTCGCTGCCATCACGCGAATGTCACCGCCAGCGGCCCTAGACCCCGCGTTGCAGCACATCCAGCAAGGACGCCATATCCTGCGGCAGCGGCGAGGCGAATTCGAGCCTTTCGCCCGTGACAGGGTGGTCAAA
The DNA here is from genome assembly GCA_027484145.1 of Rhodobacter sp. GTDB lineage: Bacteria > Pseudomonadota > Alphaproteobacteria > Rhodobacterales > Rhodobacteraceae > Pseudotabrizicola. Next base: position 569,181 of record JAIXUH010000026.1, on the reverse strand, counting down.
GCCCAATGTGGCGGCGTGCAGCGCCTGACGCGGAAAGTCATTTCCGCTGGCTGCCGCCGCGTCGCCCACAACCTTGGACGACAGCCGCCGTTTGCCGCCATAGGTCTGGTCGCCCAAAAGTCCGTGTCCAGCATGTGCCATATGCACCCTGATCTGGTGCGTGCGCCCGGTTTCCAGCCAGCATTCGACCAGCGCCGCCTGCCCGCCGAACCCCTCCAGCACACGTACGCGGGTAATGGCGTGACGCCCCGCGCCATCCCAGACCACGGCCTGTCGCTGCCGGTCGGTCTTGTGCCGGGCAAGGCCGGTGGCAATGCGGATGATTCCGCCGGATTCAAAGCTGACGCCTTTGGTGCCGCGCAGACGCGGATCATTGGCCGATGGCACCGCGTGCACCAAGGCCAGATAGCGGCGGTTAACGCTGTGCGCTTCAAACTGTGCGGCAAGGCCATGATGCGCGCGATCGGATTTCGCCACCACCAGCAGGCCCGTCGTATCCTTGTCGATCCGATGCACGATGCCGGGCCGCCGTTCGCCGCCGATGCCCGAGAGCGTATCGCCACAATGGGCCAGCAGTGCGTTGACCAGCGTGCCCGACGGCGTGCCCGGTGCCGGGTGCACCACCATGCCGGCGGGTTTGTCGATGACGATCAGTTCGTCATCCTCGAACACGACCGTCAGCGGAATGTCTTCGGCTAGCGTTTCCACACTGACTGGCGGGTCCAGCATCAAAAGCACGGTATCCCCAGCCTCAACACGGGTCTTGGGGTCGGTCACGGGCTGCCCGCCGATCAGCACGGCGCCGTCGGCGATCATCCGCATCAGGCGTGTGCGCGACAGCGCGGCTTCCTCTGGCACCGACCGGGCAAGCGCCTTATCAATGCGGTCGGCGGGGCCTTCGGAAATGGTCACGGCCAGAACGCCATCTGCGTCATCAGACGGTTCATCGAAGGGATCTGCCATGGACACGTCTCCTGCATCCGAAAGCCTGCCGCCTTCGCTGCGCATTTTGAAATGGCTGGTGATGACACTCACCGCCGTGATGATCGTCGGTGTCATAACGGTGGTTGCGCTGCTTGTCACCCGGATGCCGCAGGCTGCCCCGCCCCTGACGGTGCCATCGCAGATCAGCCTGCCCGATGGCGCGCGGCCAAAGGCTTTCACCCAAGGCGACGATTTCTTTGCCGTGGTCACGACCGATGACCGAATCCTGATCTTCCGCCGTGACGGCAGCCTGCGGCAAGAGGTGGCGATTGCCCCCGATCCGGCGCCTGCCCCCTGATAGAGGTTGACCCGTTTGTCGGCATCGCTTCAACTGGCGCGCGATGGCATGGGTCCGACAAGGTGTTCAAGATGAGTCTGCATGATCGTGTCGCGCCCCGCGACATGAGGCGGGCGGAGACTGGGCGGCAGGTTCTGGCGCTTGAAGGGGAAAAGTGGCCGCGTCTGGTGCTGACCAGCCTTGCCTATGCCCTGTGTGCGCCCTTTGGCCCGGCATGGCTGTTGATCCTGCTTTGGGCGATCAACATGGTGGCGGACCTTTTGTGCATGCGGGCCCTGCGCCTTTATACTCATGGGGCAGATGCGCGGCTTTACCCGGCCAGCCTTGTCCTGACCTATCTGATGGGACTGGTCTACACCGCTGCGGCGGGCTCGGTCTGGATTGCGGCCGAGGGGGCGAATCAGGCCCTTGCCGTCGGCATGGTCGGCTGCACCCTGATTCACCTTGCCACCTTGCGGGCCATTGACCTGCGGGGCGGCTTTGTCGGTCTGGCGGGCGTTGCCACGGCCCTGATCGGCGTGGCGGCGCTGTATTGGCTTCCCTCAGGCCAGTGGGTGCCCTTTGGCGTCGGTCTGGCGGCCATCGGCGGGGGGATCGGCTATTGCGCCACGGCCATGCGGTCCACCCATGCCTTGCACCGGGCCGCCGCCGCCGACCGTGCCGAAGCGCAGGCGGCAAATGACGCAAAGGGGCTCTTTCTGGCCCAGATGAGCCACGAGTTGCGCACGCCCCTGAACGCCATCCTCGGGCTTAGCCTGACGGAACGTGACCGCGCCCATGACGCAAGCAGCAGGCTGAACCTTGGTATCGTTGCCGAGGCGGCGCAGGGTCTGGGCCATATCCTTGACGATATTCTGGACATGTCGGCCATCCGGGCCGGGCGCGTGGCGCTGCGGCCCGAAAATGCAGCGCCCCTGCCGATCATCGAGGCGACCGTGGCCCTGTTCCGCCCGCAAGCCGAAGCCAGCGGTGCCCGGCTTGATTTGGTGGTCAGCGAAAACCTTCCGACTTGGGCCTCTTTCGACCCCAATCGCCTGCGCCAATGCCTTGCGAACCTGTTGTCGAACGCGGTCAAGCATGCCGCTGCCGGGCGCATTGCCGTCAGCGCGGATTATCGGGGCGGCATTCTGACCGTTGATGTGACAGATACCGGTATTGGCATTCCGCCCGACCAACAGGACAACATCTTTACCGCCTTTGGCCAGTATCCGGCGGCCAAGCATGGCACGGGACTTGGCCTGTCGATCAGCCGCGCTCTTGCCCGTCAGATGGGCGGGGACCTGACGCTGCAAAGTGGGGGCGCGGGCAACACGTGTTTCCGGCTGCAGGTGGCGATGCCTGCCATGGGGGCTCCGGCCCCGAAACCCGTGCAGATGCCGGTCAATCTGGCCGGGCGCACGGTGCTGGTGGTGGATGACATTGCCACCAACCGCTTTGTCGCGGCCAGCCATCTGCGCCAGTTGGGCGCCAACATCGCGCAGGCGGACAGTGGCCCCGCCGCACTGGAACGTCTGGCCAAGGGGGATGTCGACCTTGTGCTTTTGGACATGCACATGCCCGGCATGTCGGGCGACGAGACGCTGAAGGCCATCAGGGCCAGCAAAGGCCCGCATCTGCCCGTGCTGGGCGTCACGGCAGCGCTTGAAACCACGCGTGAGGTCAACAGCTTTCTGGCAAGGGTCGACGGGGTGGTCCTGAAGCCCTTCACCACGGCCGCGCTGACCGACGAGATCGCGCGCCTGCTGAACGTGGCAGTCTAATCCCGTCCCTTGCCGTGGGGCGGACAGGGCCACAGGGCCTGCAAGATCGCGTCGAGTCCGTCGCTCAATGCCGCAGGGCCGGGCTGCAGAATCAGCGGCGACTTCACCTCGATGACGCGCCCGTTTTGCACGGCGGGCAGTTTGTCCCAGTCGGGGCGTGACATGATCCGCGATGGCACCACCTTTTTCCCGCACCACGAGGCAAGGATCACATCGGGCGCGCGGGCGACCACGTCATCCGGGCTGACGATCCGGCCCTTGGCGCCATGCTGCCGGGCAAGATCAGCGAACACATCTTCGCCCCCCGCAAGCGTGATCAGTTCGGACACCCAGCCGATGCCTGAAATCAGTGGCTCATCCCATTCTTCGAACCACACACGCGGCCGTGTGGCACGCGGGGTGGCGGCCAGCGTGGCCAGACGCACCTCATATCCCTGTGCAAGCACCTCTGCCGCCGCCGCCGCACCCACCATCGCGCCAAGCCGCCGGATCATTGCCAAAATCCCGGCAACGCTGCGTTGGTTAAAGGCATGCACCTCGATCCCTTCGCGGATCAATGCGGCGGCGATATCGGCCTGCAGATCGGAAAACATCAGCACCAGATCGGGGTTCAGCGCCAAGATCTTGGGCACATCGGCACTGGTAAAGGCCCCGACCCGTGGCTTTTCGCGCCGCACCCGCGCCGGACGAACGGCATAGCCGGTAACACCAACGATGCGATGCTCTTGGCCCAACAGATACAGGGTTTCGACGGTTTCTTCCGTCAGGCAGACAATACGCTGGTAACTCATCGGCCTGACTTTGTCCCCGATTGTGCCCCCGCCCGTGCGGCCGAGTCTGCCATCGCCATGGCATACCATGCCTTCCAATCCTCGGCGCCTTTGGCGACGGCGGCCTTGACCACCGCGCCCACGGCCTCACCCACCGCCGTGTGCAGCCCGGCATAGCGGCCATCTCCCGGATCGCAGGCAAGGGCCACGCAATCGGTGCCGGTGCCGGTGGCCTGCCCGGTTGGCAGGTCGATCTTGGCCTGCATCACCGCCGCGGTGCGCGCCTGCACCGCAATCGACATCGCCTCAAGCTGGGCCGCTTCGGTCAGCGCGGCCCCCACGGCCACCGCCAGATTGATGGTGCCGAAATCCTGCGGCGACCATTTGCGCCGGCGCCCCACGCTTTCGCCGTTGGTCAGACCCACCGTGGCGACGCATCCGGCGCGAATGCCCTCAACCTCGGCCCGCGCTTCGGTAAAGGTGCCGATATCGCGCGATGTCATCATGCCCACAGCGCCGGGATGACTGCGCATGTCATCGTAAAACCATGTCTCGACATCGAACCCAAGGGGCAGGTCGGCGTTGCGCACCTCGCGCCAGACAATGCGGGTCGCGGTCACGAACCCTGGCCGATGCGGCGCCCAACTGAGCACGCGCATGGGCCGGATCAACTCGGCGATCAGCCACGGGCGCTGCAGATGCGCGGCGATCATCGCACAACATCCAGCGGCTGAAAGATCGGCCCATCTGCGGTTTCGGCGTGAAAGCCGCGCACACCAAAGACATCGGCCAGATGGGTGTCTGACAACACCTCGCGCGCCGCTCCATCGGCCACGATGCGACCCTTGGCCATCAGCACCAGCCGCGTGCAGTGCCGCGCGGCAAGGCCCAGATCGTGGATCGAGGCGACAACGCCACGCCCTTCGCGCGCAAGGTCGGCAAAGACCATCATCGCGCGGATCTGCGCCTCGGGGTCCAGCCCGGCGGCAGGTTCATCCGCCAGCAACAGCAGCGTGTCCTGCGCCAAGGCGCGGGCGATCAACACCCGCGCCTGTTCGCCGCCCGACAGGGCAAGCGCATTGCGGCGGCGATAGCCCTGCAGCCCCATCCGCGCCAGTGCGTGATCCACGGCGGCGGGTCCCCCACCCGAAAGGGCCACCAGATCGGCCACCGGAACGGGCCAGGCAATCTCGCGCCCCTGCGGCAGAAAGGCTGCCGCTCGGGCGCGTTGCAGGGGGGGCATCTCGGCAAGGTTCGACCGCCCCTCATGCGGCAGCAGCCCGAGCGCACCGCGTAAAAGACTGGTCTTTCCGGCGCCGTTCGGCCCCAGCAAGCCCACGAATTCCCCCTTGGCGACGGTAAGGGTCACCCTGTCCACCACCGGGCATTCGCCACGCCGCACGGTCAGCGCCTCAAGTGACAACAGGGTCATGCTTCCTCCCGCCGCATCCGCCAGATCAGGTGCAAAAAGAACGGTGCCCCCACCAGTGCCGTCAACACACCCAGCTTTAGATCCGTGTCGGGGGCGATGACGCGCACCGCAACATCGGCAGCCAGTACCATGGCCGCCCCGCCCAGCGCGGCTGCGGGCAACAGGCGCGACGGGCGCGCGCCCACAAGGGGGCGCATCAGGTGTGGCACGACAAGGCCAACAAAGCCCACGGCCCCCGCCACCGCCACCGCTGCTCCGATGGCCGCCGCCGTACCAAAAACGATGGACAGCCGCAGCCGGTTCATGTTCAGCCCCATGGTCTGCGCCACATCTTCGCCCAAGGTCAGCGCATCCAGCCCGCGCCCGGTAGACAGCAACAGGGCCATCCCGCCAAGGATGAACGGGGCGCCCAGCCAGACATGGGTCATTGACCGGTCGGCAAGGCTGCCCATCATCCAGAACACGATCTCCATTGCGGCAAAGGGGTTGGGCGACAGGTTCAGCACCAGCGATGTCGCAGCCCCCGCCAAGGCCGAGATGGCGATGCCCGCAAGGATCAGCGCCAGTGCCCCGCCGCGCGGCCCCGCCAGCAGCAGGATCAACACCACCGAAAGTGCCGCACCTGCCAGCGCCGACAGCGGCAGTGCCAGAGCAAACAGTGCTGCCACACCCGTCTGCAACGCCAGCACCGCCCCAAGGGCCGCCGTCGCAGACACGCCAATCAGCCCAGGCTCAGCCAAGGGGTTGCGCAAGAACCCCTGCATGGCCGCCCCTGCCAGCCCGAGGGATGCCCCCACCAGAAGCCCCAGAATGGCCCGCGGCAGCCTGATGTCGCGCATGACCAGCACCACGGCATCCCCCTGCCCCGTGAACAGTGCCCGCAGCGACTCGGCCAGCCCCAGACCGGCGGGCCCCACCAGAAGCGAGGCTGCAAACAAGGCCGCGACAAGAGCCGTCATGAACACCCACAAGACCTGCCCCTTCATGGCGCGGGCGCCAGTATGGCCCGCGCTTCGGCCATGGCGGCGATGGCGCGCAACAGATGCGGCGTGCCGCAAACCCAGTCCGCATCGGTCATCCGAGCCTTTCCAGCAGCATCCTGCACGGCGCGCAGCGCAGGGTGCACCAGAATCTCTTCGGACCGCGACGCACCCGGATAGGGGCGCGAGGTAATGATGATCTGCGGCTGTGCTATGACCAGCCGTTCCAACGGCAGGATCCCGCCCCCCGTCATCCCGGCATCGGCCCCGATGTTGCGAAACCCGGTCAGGTTCAGCACTTCATCCGCCAGCGTTCCGGACCCTGCGGTATAGCCGTTGGGGTAGTAGAACGCGGCCGTGGCGGGGGCTTCGGCCTGTGGATACTGGGCTGTAGCGGCCTCGAATGCGGCGGCCATGGCCTCGCCTTCGGCCACACGGCCCAAGGCCTCGCCCACCTGCCGCATCTGGCGCGCGACATCGGCCAAGGACTCGGCTGGTGGCACCTGCACCACCGTCACACCAAGGCCGCGCAGCAGGTCGACGCTGGCTTGTGCGGTGTAGGTTCCAGCCAGCACAAGGTCGGGGCGCATCAGGAACACCTGTTCTGCGGCGCCACGGTTCACTGGATAGGCCGCGGCCTCATCCACCATCGAGGATGACAGCGGATCGCTGGCCAGATGGCTGACCGAGATCAATTGCCCCGGTGCGGCAAGCAGCATGGCCAACTGATCGGTGCACAGGTTCATCGACACCACCCGCTGTGGCGCATCAGCCACGGCAGCGGCATTGGCCCCGGCCCACAGGGCAAGGGCCAGCACCACACGCTTAAAACTTGGCCTGAATGCCCGCATAGATCGCCCGCCGGGATGCTTCATAGCCATTGACCTTTTCATAGCGTGTGTCGGTCAGGTTTTCGATCCGTAGATAGGCTTCGGCGCTGTCGGTCACCTGATAGGTCAATTGCGCGTTCAGAACGGTGTAATCGGGCATAACCTCGGGCGCGAAGGTGCTGGGATCGTTGTCCAGCCGCCCGGCGACATGTTTCAACTGCAATCCGCCGGACAGTTTGTCAGACAGTTCAGCGTCCATGGTCAGGGTCAGGTCATGGCGCGGCACCTGAACCAAACGCTTGCCATCGGCGCGGCGGCCATCGGTATAGGTATAGGCAAGGCCAAGATTGAGCTTTTCACCAATCGGGGTGCTGGCGGCCAGTTCAACACCCTGCCGCACCGACCGCCCCGGCACGTTCGCCAAGGTGGATGGGGTGCCGAACTGATAGGTGATCAGATTGTCCACGGCCAGACGGAAGGCTGTTGCCGACACCACAGCCCCCGAAGCATAGGCGTGTTCGATCCCCAGTTCATAGCTCAGGCTGTCTTCCGGCGTCAGGTTCGGATTGCCAACAAAGGGGAACGACCCCGGATAATCGCCAAAACGTTCGTCGATCGACGGCGCACGAAACCCGGTTGCGGCGGCGGCGCGGATCGTCGTGCCTTCGCTTGGCCGCCATGCCAGCGCCAGACGCCCGGTGTCAAATGTGCCAAAGCCCGAATTGCGGTCAGTCCGGACCGTGGCCGACACATCAAAGCTGTCAGACGGTGCCCAGATCGCCTGCGCAAAGGCTCCCCAGATCCGGGTATCGGCCTTGCCACCGGGCAGGTTGGTATAGGTGGCCGTCTCGTCGTTCCAATCCAGCCCATAGACAAGGGTAAGGGCATCCGACACCTCGGTCGTGCCCTGATAGCCAAGGCTGAGGCGCCGCCCGCCAAAACTGCTCAGATCACCGGGCTGCACATAGCTGCGTTTCATGTCAAAGAGCGAGGCTTCGAACAGATGCTCGGTCGATCCGGTGGACAGTTCGGCAAAGGACCGCACCCCGGCCTCGCGCCGCGATTGTTCGTTGGCCACATCGGCCAGAACAAAGGCCACGTAGCCATCATATTCCTGCCATGTGTCCTGCACAAAGAACGACCCGCCCAGCGCCAGCGTATCGCTGACCTGATAGCGGCTGGAGAAAGACAGACGCGTGGCTCGCGCCCCATCAGCCTCGGTGCCGCCGCCAAATGCGGAGAAACCATCGGTCCGCAGATGGGTCAGGCCGAACGACAGGTCCAGCTTTTCATCCTTCAGCGTCAGGCCATACGCCAGTTTGGCCGTGCCAAAGCTGCCCGCTTCGGCGGTGACGGTCTGGTTCAGACCTTCGTCCAGCGTGGCGCGGGTCGAGATGTTGATCACCCCGCCCACCGCCGAGCCGCCCCACAGCGCCGATTGCGACCCGCGCAGCACTTCGATGCGGGAAATGTCGCTGGTCAGCAGGCTGCCGAAATCAAAACGCACTTCGGTGGACGACGGGTCAGACACCTTGATGCCGTCGACGAACACCGCCAGATAGCGGCCGTCCGCCCCACGGATGCGCAGGTTGGCGCTGTTGCCGAACGGCCCCTGCTGGGCCAGCGAAATGCCGGGCAACTTGGCCAGATAATCGGCCACCGACGTATCGCGCGCCTTTTTCAGATCTTCATCTTCGACCACTGCGACCGACACCCCGATGCGGCGCAGATCGGTTGCCGTACGATTGGCGGTAATGACGATCGGGTCAAGATACGTGTCTTGCGCAGGCGACACCGACGGCACGCAAATGCCCATCGCCAAAAGAGAAAAATACAGCCCTTTCATGGCCTTATCCCCATCCTGTTCAGGTGACGGCAAAGGCCGTCAGATATGATCGGGTCTTGGGAAAAGGTCGTGTGACCCTCTCCGCCGACGGTGAGTTCGTCACCTCTGGCGGAAAGCCGCCTGCCGATGCGCGCCCCGCGCCCCGGAAAGGGTGATCACCTTGGCAGGTCTCCTGGCTCGCGGGTCTACGCTCGGGCGGGCCTTCCCGGGGTTTCCCCCAGTGGCATAGTCCACCGTCACTCGCCGCTTACAGTTGCGGGGGCAGCCGTGGATTTGGGACAGTCCCGCACCACGTTCCCTTTTCATCCGGGCGCAAACCCGGAACCGAAGGCACGACCTGCTTAGCGCAAGCCAGCGTCCTGTCAAGGACTGCGATCGACCACTGGTCGCAAATTACTCCCCCAACGTCGCGCCCGGTTGCAGGCCAAGGCCGTTGCCGCAGCGCGACGGTTATGGACGTGGCTTGCCGCCGCGCCTAGCGTCGGGCCTATCGAATCAAGGGATGGCCCGGATGGATCTGTGCACTATGTCGGCAACCGCGCTGTCGCAGATGATTGCGACGCGCAATGTGGCCCCGTCCGAGGTGATGGCCGCACATCTGGCACAGGTCGCGCACAGCAACGGGCCCGTCAATGCCATCGTTTCAGCCCCCGATGCCGAGACGTTGATGGCCGAGGCCCGCGCCGCCGATGATGCCCCGCGCAAGGGCTGGCTGCATGGCCTGCCGATGGCAGTAAAGGATCTGGTGGCGGTCAAGGGATTGCGGACGACATGGGGGTCACCGCTGTTTGCCGAATACATCGCCCCTGCCGATGACTTGATTGCCGCGCGCATGCGGGCGGCGGGGGCCATCTTCACGGGCAAGACCAACACGCCCGAATGGGGGCAGGGCAGCCACAGCTTCAACCCCGTGCATGGCGTGACGCGCAACCCCTATGACTTGACGCGCGCGGCGGGCGGGTCGTCGGGTGGGGCGGCGGCGGCGCTGGCCTGCCGGATGGTGCCTTTGGCCGACGGGTCCGACATGATGGGGTCGCTGCGCAACCCGGCGGCGTTCTGCAACGTCTATGGCTTTCGTCCGACATGGGGGCTGGTACCCAGTGACGCGGTGGGGGACACGCATCTGGCAACCCTTGCCACCGAAGGGCCGATGGCGCGCACGGTTGAAGATCTGGCGCGGTTTCTGGACGTTCTGGCAGGCGAAAACCCGCAAGCGCCGTTTCCCCGCGCGGGCGGCCCCTTTGCGACCGTCACTCCGGCCGATCTGCGTGGCAAACGCATCGGCTGGCTGGGCGACTGGGGTGGCGCTTATCCGATGGAACCGGGCATTCTGCCGCTGATCGAGGCCGCCTTGGCGCAGTTCGCCGCCATGGGGGCCATTGTCGAGGAGGTGCCGCCACCCTTTGCCGCCACCGAGTTGTGGAAAAGCTGGACCACGCTGCGCGCCATGCTGAATGCGGGGGGCAAGGCCGCGATTTATGACGATCCGGTCAAGCGCGCGCAATTGAAGCCAGAAACGGTGTGGGAGATCGAGCAGGGTCAGGGTCTGACCGCCGCCGCCGTCTATGAGGCCAGCGTGATCCGGTCGCGCTGGTACGCGCGTGCGGCGCGGTTGTTTGACACTTATGATGCCGTGGTGTTGCCCTCGGCGCAGGTCTGGCCGTTCCCGGCAGACTGGCGCTGGCCTGCGCAGATTGGCGCCCGCACTATGGACACCTATCACCGCTGGATGGAGGTGGTGATTCCCGCCAGCCTTGCCGGCTTGCCAGCCCTTGCCCTGCCTTGTGGGTTTGGTGCGCAGGGACTGCCGATGGGCATGCAACTAATCGGGCGGTCCGGCGATGATGCCGCGATCCTTGCTATGGGCATGGCGTGGCACCAGGCGATAGATTGGCCGGGACAGCGCCCGCCCGCACTTGCCGTTCAGGCAAAGGCATAGCGCGCGAGTTCGTCGTATCGCGGGCCATGGCCGTGCCTGCCCTGCGCCATATGGCTTTCCCATAGGATCATTTCGGTCACCTGCCACGGCCCTGCGGCAAAACTGGCGCCTTCGGCAATGGCTCGTTCCATCGGCATGACCAGTGGCAGGGCGGGTGGAGGAAATCGGCCCAAGGTGACATGCGGGTGAAAGCGGCGCACCTCAACCGGGCAACCCGCCTGCAGGGCCAGACGTTCGGTCCGTGCTTGTAGGCTTGCCAAGGGCGCGGACGGAGCCACTCCGGCCCAAGCGGCCCGCGGGCGATTGCCCCCGAACAGGCCAAGCCCCTGCAGCGACAGGGAAAACGGGGCCTGCCGCAGGGATGCGAATCCGTCATGTGCGGCTTCCAGAACGTGATCTGGCACCTCTCCCAGAAACACCAGCGTCAGATGGAACTGGTCCGGGTTCACCTTGCGCGGCAGTGGCAGCAGGAACTGTTGCACCGTCAAGGCGGACTTAATGGCATCGGGCAGCGCAAGGCCCAGAAAAGCGCGGATCATCGCCGTGCCAAAGTCGCAAGGCGCGCACGCACTTCGTCACGCACCGGGCCTTCGCGCGGGGAATCGAGCAGTGTCGTCAGCATTGCCGCTGCCGGAGGTGGCCGCCCGCCGCCGCCCCAATGCAGATCACGCAAGACGGCCTGTGCCGCATCTGGCAGCACATAAGGCACCTCATCCCCGGTCAGGGTGGCCCAGACAGCGGACCAGCAACGCCCCACCGTCCACGGGTTATACCCCCCGCCTCCCAGCACCAGAAAGCGCGGGGACACGGGGCGCAGAGCCCGCACCACCGCCACGTGGGCGTTGTTGGACAGGCTAAGGCGCGACAGGGGGTCTTCTTCGATCGCGTCGGCCCCGCATTGCAGGATGACGACATCAGGGGAAAAAGCCTCGACCCGCGGCAGGATCAATTCGTGCAGCGCGGCCCGCATTTCCGAATCGTTGAACCCGCGCGGCACGGGCAGGTTAAAGCACGACCCGCCCCCGTTGTCATCCAGAGCCCCGGTAAAGGGCCAGCGCCCCTCTTCATGGATGGAAATCAGCAGCGCATCGGGGTCACCGGCAAAGGCGTGCTCAACCCCGTCACAATGATGCGCGTCGATATCGACATAGGCGATACGCTGCACACCGGCGCGTCGAAACCCCAGCATCGCCAAGACAGGGTCGTTCAGATAGCAAAAGCCATTGGCCCGGTCTGGCATGCCATGGTGGGTGCCGCCACCGGGCACATGTACAACGCCCCCCGACCGGGCCAGAAGCTCGGCCGCCAGCAATACGCCCCCTGCCCCGGTCGCCGGGCGTGAATATATCTGCGCAAACACGGGGTTGGACAAGGTGCCGATCTGGTGGCGGGTGCGAGTGGCGGAACTGACCGTCCCTTCCACCTCGGCGCGTTCAAGGGCTGCGATATACTCGGGCGTATGCCATGAATGCAGGGCAGCCGCCTTGGCCTTTGGACTGGACCGAAACCGCGCAGGCGGAAGCCAGCCCATGGCACGGCACAGGTCCATGACCGTTGACACGCGCGGCACGCGCAGCGGATGCGCCGATCCGTAAGATGACCCGCGATAGATGTCAGAGCCGATGAACAGCGGCCCGACGGTGGATGCAGCGCTTTGCGTCACCGAAGCAGCGGTTCGATCTTGCCGACGATCGCCTGCGCGGTCGGTTTCACCGAACTGCCCCATGTCTCCACCAGATCGCCATCCGGGCCGATCAGCACCTTGTTGAAGTTCCAGCCCGGCTTGAACCCGTGAGTCTTGGCCAGCCACTGATAGAACGGGTGCGCCTTTTCCCCGACCACATGCGTGATCTCGGTCATCGGCAGGGTCAGGTCGAAGTTGACGGCGCAAAACTCCTTGACCTCGGACGCACTGGCCAATTCCTGGCTGAAGTCATCCGACGGCACCGCCAGCACCACAAGGCCTTGTTCGCCATAGCGGTCCTGAAGGGCCTGCAAATCATCATATTGCGGCGTAAACCCACAAAGCGACGCGGTGTTCACCACCAGAACGGGCTTTCCCAGAAAGGAATCCATGGCAATGGTACCGCCATCAATCGAGGAAAAGCTGAAACTTTGGGCGGCATTTGCCGGAACCGCCGCCAGAACAGACAACAGCAGCGACGAGATCAAGGTTTTCTTCATCATAGCATGGCCTCATCTGGGGTCTTTTCACAGATAGGGCGTTGTGCCGGGCCGTCAAAGTCTTATGTCCTGCAAAGGGATGGGAATTGATGCCGGAAAGTGGCATACTATCGAACGGCAGATCAGACGTTGCGGAACCCGGCAGCACGATACTTGCGGGTTCACAAGTGACGCGAAGTCAGAGGCAGGCAGCAGAATGAAACGTTTCACATCGGACAAGATGATGGACTCCGAAACCGGGGTGCGAAACCAGTATGCGGCCCTGTGCTGGCGCAAGCATCGCGGTCAGGTTCAGGTGCTGTTGATCACAAGCCGTGACACCGGCCGTTGGGTCATTCCGAAGGGCTGGCCCATGGCCGGAATGGCACAAAACAAAGCCGCCGCCAAGGAAGCCTGGGAGGAAGCCGGCGTCCGGGGTGACGTGACGCCCTTTCCCATTGGGTACTTCGCCTATGACAAAAAGATCACGCCGCAGGACAGCCTGCCGTGCCTTGTCTCGGTCTTTCCGTTTCATGTGACCGGCCTTGCCAAACGCTTTCCCGAGGCGGGACAACGCCGTCGCCGTTGGTTCACGGCGGCCAAGGCGGCGCGCAAGGTGGATGAACCCGAATTGCGCGCGATCTTTGATCTGTTGGCCGCCGAACCCGGCCGTTTGCTTGCACCACAGGCCGAAGGGGCGGTGAACCCGTCTGATGCACCGGACCCGCAATCCGCGGTGCATGACCACGACGCTTGATTTCCTGTGTGGAATCTCTAGCTCTGGATGGATGGCCGTTTATGGCCCGGAAGTGTTGGCGCACCGAACCTTATGATCCGTTACAGCCTGACCTGCACCCAATCCCACCCCTTTGACAGCTGGTTTCAGTCTGCCGCAGCCTATGACACGCTTGCGCGGTCCGGTCAGGTCACTTGCCCTGTCTGTGGCAGCAAGGATGTGGAAAAGGTGCTGATGGCCCCCGCCGTGCGCCCGGCCCGTGCCGCTGCGGCTGCCGCCGATACGGTGCCCGCACTGCAAGGTGGGGAAAATAGCCAAGCGCCCCTGTCGCGGCCACAGACCGAACAAGAGCAGGCCCTTGCCATGCTGCGCGCGCAGGTCGAGGCCAATTCAGAATATGTGGGCGTCAACTTTGTGGCCGAGGCGCGCAAGATGCACGCGGGCGACATTCCCGAACGGTCTATCTATGGCGAGGCAAAGCCGGAAGAGGCAAAGAAGCTGCTGGAGGAAGGTGTTCCCCTTGCCCCCCTGCCCTTCATGCCCCGGCGCAAGGCGAATTAAGGCCCCGACCTACGGTCAGGGCCTTTGGCCGGTCACTTGTTGAACTTGCCCTTCAGCGCATCGGCAAAGGCATTCGACGTGCCACCGTCACGCGGGGCCGACTGCATCGGCAGCGGCTTTCCCTTTTGCACGGGTTTGGCGGCTCTGTCCTGTCCGCGTTCGGCAGCACGTTCGCGCGCATCGGCACTGTCTTTGCGCATGGTCAGACCGATGCGTTTGCGCGGCACGTCCACCTCGACCACGCGCACCATCACGACATCGCCCGCCTTAACCACCTCGTGTGCGTCCTTGATGAACCGGTCAGCCAATTGGCTGACATGGACCAGCCCGTCCTGATGCACCCCGATATCGACAAAGGCCCCAAAGGCGGCAACGTTGGTGACGGTGCCTTCTAGCATCATGCCGGGTTTCAGATCCTTGATCTCGTTCACGCCTTCGGTAAACGTCGCCGTCTTGAAGCTGGGGCGCGGGTCGCGTCCGGGTTTTTCCAGTTCCGCCAGAATGTCTTTGACCGTCGGCAGGCCAAAACGGTCGTCAATGAATGCGCGCGGATCCAGCTTTTGCAGCGCGCTGCTGTCGCCCATGATTGCGCGAATGTCACGCCCGCAGGCGGCCACGATCTTGCGGGCCACATCATAGGCCTCGGGGTGCACGGATGACGCATCCAGCGGTTCCTTGCCGCCCGTGATCCGCAGGAACCCCGCCGCCTGTTCAAAGGCCTTCGGGCCAAGGCGTGCCACTTTCAGCAACTCGCGCCGGGTCTTGAATGGGCCATTGGCATCGCGGTGGGCCACGATCGCCTCGGCCAAGCCAGCACCCACCCCCGACACCCGCGCCAGCAACGGGGCGGAGGCGGTGTTCAGGTCAACGCCGACTGCGTTCACCGCATCTTCGACCACGGCCTCAAGGCTGCGGCCAAGGCGGTGCTGGTCTACATCATGCTGATACTGGCCCACGCCGATGCTTTTCGGCTCGATCTTCACCAGTTCGGCAAGCGGGTCCTGCAGGCGGCGGGCGATGGAAACGGCGCCGCGCAGCGACACGTCCAGATCGGGGAATTCCTTGGCCGCCAGTTCGGACGCGGAATAGACCGAGGCCCCGGCTTCGGACACGATCACTTTGACCGGCTTTTCCGTGCCCGAGGGCAGCACGGCCAACAGGTCGGCCACCAGCTTTTCCGTCTCGCGACTGGCGGTGCCGTTGCCGATGGCGATCAGCTTGACGCCATGCGCGCCGATCAGCCGCGCTATGGCCACCTGCGCGCCGCGCAGGTCATTCTTGGGCTGGAAGGGATAGACCGTATCGGTGGCCAGAACCTTGCCCGTTGCATCGACCACAGCCACCTTCACGCCCGTGCGGATGCCCGGATCAAGGCCCATGGTGGCCTTGCCCCCGGCAGGCGCCGCCAGCAGCAGGTCTTTCAGGTTGCGGGCAAAGACGTGGATCGCCTCTTCCTCCGACTTTTCGCGCAACTCGGACATCAGGTCCAGCGTCAGCGAGGTGCGCAGCTTGACCCGCCACGCCCAACTGGCCGCCTCGCGCAGCCATTGGTCGCCCGCGACCTTGCTGGCGGCCTGCAAAGCCGCGCCGCAGGCCCGTTCGGCCGGGCTTTCGCCGCGCGGGGCATCGGCGTCAATCTCAAGGTCCAGCGTCAGAAAGCCTTCGTTGCGCCCGCGCAGCATGGCCAGCACGCGGTGGCTGGGCGCGGTGGCCCATGCCTCGGACTGGGCGAAGTAATCCGAGAACTTGGCCCCTTCCACCTCTTTGCCCTCGACCACCTTGGCGGTCAGTTTGGCCACCTGCTTCATATGCTCACGCAGACGGCCCAGAAGTGTGGCGTTTTCGGCAAGCCCTTCGGCCACGATATCGCGCGCGCCTTCCAGCGCGGCTTTGGTGTCGGGCACGGCCTCAGTCAAAAAGGCCGTCGCTAGTTTGGCCGGGTCAGCCGCGCGGTCGGACAGAATCGCATCGACCAGCGGTTGCAGACCATTTTCGCGCGCGATCATCGCCTTGGTGCGGCGCTTTGGCTTGTAGGGCAGATAGATATCTTCAAGCTCGGCCTTGGTTGCGGCCTTCATGATCGACAGCGCCAGCGCATCGGTCATCTTGCCTTGATCGGTGATCGAGGCGGCAATCGCGGCACGGCGGCTTTCCATCTCGCGCAGATACGACAAACGCTCGGCCAGCAGGCGCAGTTGCGTGTCATCCAGCCCGCCGGTTGCCTCTTTGCGATAGCGGGCGATAAAGGGCACGGTCGACCCTTCGTCCAGCAATGCAACGGCGGCGGCCACCTGCGTGGCTTGCGCGCTGATTTCCGTGGCAATGGTCTGTGCGATGCGGCGGTTGATGTCTGGAGTCATGGGTATCTGGTCCGTCTTGTGGAGAGCGGACCATAGACCCCCGCGCGGCGAAGGCCAAGCGGCGACCGTCAGGCCATGAAGGCGAGTGTGGCCCGCGCTTCGGCCCGCGCTTTCGGTTCGGGGCGCAGGGACAAAAGCTCCAGCCGGGCCCGGGCAAAGGACAGCCGCGCCGTTGGCGGTTCGGTGGCGTCGCTCATGCGGCGCAGCGTTTGCGCTGCAATCTTTGCGGCCGGGGCTTCGGCGCTTTCAGAGATGCGGCGCAGGGCGCGTTCTGCCTGATCCAGCGCGGCCAAGATGCGATAGGCTTCGCGGTCAGCCGGTGACGACGGGGCGGCACTGCCAGACAGGCGTGCTTGCGCGGAATTGGCCGCAGGCTTGGCGCCCGTGCGACGCTGTGCGGCGGCCTGCGGTGACGCGGTGCGTCCTGCGTGGGCGCGGCTGTCTTGCGGCGGGTCCATCACGCCAGCCGCAACCGGCTGGGCCACACCGGCCAGCAACAGCAACAGCGCCATCACCAGCATCAGGGTGAAGAGAGCACCAAGCATGAAGAACAGCACTTCACCCATAGGAGTTCTTCCGCGCGGGGGCGACATGGCCCGGTGTCCGGGTCCGGCAGATGACCCGTTCTAATGACGGTATCATTGGTCCATTCGGATACATAGACATACAAAGGGATGTATCCCGCGCGGCTGGCACGGAATCGCCGGGCCAAAAACTGGCCACAGGTTGCATCTGCAAAAGGGGGAAGATGGTACCGACTCCCCGGCTCGAACGGGGGACCCCCAGATCCACAATCTGGTGCTCTAACCAACTGAGCTAAGCCGGCACTTGCGCGCCATGTAGCCCCGCTGTCGCACGAATGCAAGCGGGTTTGGCGGGTTAAAGATTGCGTTCCCAAATCTGGTCCACCAAGGACTGACCAAAGGCATGGGCCGCCTGACGGCTGACACAGGAAAAGCCGTTGCGTTCATAAAGGCGCACGGCGGCGTGCAGGCTTTCGTGGGTCCACAGCCGCATCCGGCGAAACCCTGCGTCGCGGGCAAAGCCAAGGCAGGTGTCCATCATGGTTTGCGCCAAACCCGTGCCGCGTGCTGCGGGTTCCAGCAGAAACAGGCGCAAACGCGCCATATCGGGCTGGTCACTGCCTTCGGCCACGCAAAAGATGCAACCAATCCGCTGCCCCGCCTGCCATGCGATCCATCCCATTTCGCGCGCCTTGTCATTTCGGCGCAGAAACCCTGCGACAATCTCGGCCACGACAGCGCGAAACGTGGCGTCATAGCCTTCGTCGCGCGCATAGATTTCGGCATGGCGGTCCACCACCCAATCGGCATCAGACTCGGCAAAGGGGCGCAATTCGATTGTCATACCCGTATCAAACCCGCCTGCAGGCTGTTCGCAACCCCCCACTCTTGCGCGGCTGGACAAAGGGCGCTAACGCGTTTGCACCGCAGCGACAGGGGCCAGCCATGGGCATCGACAAGCAAAGCGACATCGCCGCAAACATCCAGATCGGGCCGACCGATCAGGGCATGGTGCGAATCTATATCGAAGCCGAGGGCGGCATTGAATTGCCACTCGATTTCGATCCGGAAGAGGCTGAGGAGATTGCCGAAGAACTGATGGCGGCGGCCGAAGCGGCGCGCGGCATGTCGTCGGGCGCGAAACCTAAGCCCAAGCGGAAATAAGCGCGCCCGGATCGCGCATGGCCTGCAAGCGCAAAGCGGCATGGCGGGCAAATTTCTGCACCATCACCTTGCGGCGCGCCGGTGCCAAAGGGGTGTCAGGGCCCATGCGGATGATTTCAGCATCGTAGGCATCGGCCAGAATGAGGCCGGTGCCTTCGGGCAAAAGGTCCGTCGGAAATTCGGCATCCACCGCCCAGAAAAACCGGTCGCACCATTCCAGATAGCCCTGCCATTTGCGGTCGGTGACATAATCGGCCCGGCCCGACTTGCATTCGATCACCCAGACCTCGCCCTTGGGGCCAAGCGCCAAAAGATCAACGCGCAGGCCGGGTGTGGGCACCATCTCTTCGACGGTGACAAAATCCATCGCCCGCAACGCCCGCGCCACCCCGCGGGCAAGCCGCTGGCCGGGCATCTGAGGCAAGGCATCGGGCATCATATCCATGCGCCAAATATGAACATAAGATGAACATCTGGCAAGTCCTTGTTGCCGCGGACGGTCATCTGCGCCCGACGCATCCGGATCAGACCCATGTTCCCCTTGCCGCACCGGGGATAAGCCCTTATCTCCACAGGTGGCGGGTGCTGCTCTTCGCGTGTGGGGCTATTTTCCAGTGGCCGATAAGCAAATGAACGGGCGTTGGCTCTGACAGGATCCTGGTCTTGTTACCTGGTGCCCACCTGAGACCTCTGGCTCTCGGGAAAACCATGCCACCCACGGTCGCTGCGGGCCCGCCACCCAAATCCCATGCGAAAAGGGGCGGATTGCTCCGCCCCCCTTCAACTCAAGACCTTGAGGGGTCTTTATCGATCAGAACCCGTAGACCAGCGACACGCCAAGCTTGTTGTCGGTGCGGATGGCCCGGTTGTCGTTGTATTCGGTCAGATAGCTGACGCGTGTGGACAGCACGTCCGTCATCTTGACGTTCAGGCCCAGATCGTTGTTCACGCGCAGCGCGGAATCCGACTTCAACACATCAGTGTCGTTGGTCAGAAAGACGTTGTCATTGATCTGGTAGAAGAACCGCGACGCCGCCAGATAGCCCGTTTCGGTTTCCGAATTGCGCAGACCGTCCTGCAGATAGCTCACGCCGATTCCGGCCTGCACCCGCCATGCCATGTCGGGCGTGTTGATGATGCGGTACCCCGGACCAAAGCCAAGGAAGGCGTCGCGGCGCGTGTCATTCGCGGTTGCGGCAAGGCCATCCGATTCCAGACGCGCCAAGGCAAAGACATAGAAGCTTTGGTCAAAGTAGTAGTTCGCGTCATAGACGACGAAAACGTCTTCCTTGTCCTTCACGTTGTTCGCCTCGGAAAAGTCGAGGGCCGCGCCGATGGTCTGGACAAACTGCCCCTGCGAAAAGCGCAGGCGCACGCCGGCCGACAGTTCCTGCGACTCGTTGTTGCCGGTCTTGCCCGCATAGCCCAGCGAGGCGCTGCCCGACAGGCCGGGGCGGAATTCCGGGTTGCCAAAGCGGGCCGCGTCTTGCGAGCGTTCCATATCGTCGGCCACGTTTTCATCGATGTCGTCCAGCCGGTCATCCAGCGCCTGAACGCCGGTGATGGTGGCCTGAGCGAAAGCGGCGGGCGAAAATGCCTGTGCGACGGCAACAGCAATTGCGCCCGCGCCAAGGGTGCGGATGTGTTTGTTCATGTTCATGTCCTCTTAACTGACGAACCAGCCCCTTGCGGGGCCTGTCGCAGAGGTAATGCATGAAACGCCGTCTGGTTCCCGCCATCACAGGCTCGGGAACGAATGTGATGACGATTTTTCAAAGACTTGCGGGAACCCGCCCATATTTGGCGGCTTTTGGCGGCAGAACGCCGGTTCCCTTGATTTTCGTGCATAGGCTGAAAATCGCCGGTCAAATACATACCGGAAGATGCAATGAAAAAGGGCGCATCACTGCGCCCCGTTCGTCACGCCGTTGATGCGGAACGCGCGGTCAGACGCGGCGTTGACCTGGCGACTTGCGCGCGGCATCGGCGGTCACGCGGATCGGGGTCAGGTGCTGGCGCAGACCGCCACGCGGGGGTGTGTCATCCTCGGCCATCCGCATCACGGCGATCGCGAACTGCACGCCGGCGAATACGACGCCGTTGAACATCACCATCATCGCGCCGGCAACAAGGCCCATTTCCGACCCAAGGATCAGCCGCCCAAGACCCGCCACATCCTGCCAAACCAACAGCGCCACGAAGACCGCAGCCAGACCAAACCCAATCGCAACATTCGTCATGTAAAGGCGGATCAACTTCGGCATCGCGTCTCTCCCTATGATGACAGAAAGGTAACTCAGTTGCGGCCGATTGAAACCCCCATTTTGCCGCAGGCGCGAAAGCGCCGCACCCGACAGCGCGACGGCAAGGTCATTCGGCCTGACGGGTGAATTCCATCAGCAGCCCATCACCCCCGGTCAAGACAAGGGTGCCGTCCTTGGACAGGGCCGCGCGTGTCATGGTAGACAGCACATCCAGCATCGCGGCCTCATCTGCCAGGTCCGGGCAGGCCATGCGTGTCGCCCCAATGGGCCCCAGCGCGATATCGGGCAGGTCCGCGTTCTGCTGGGAAAACCATCGGTTGCACGGACCCTGACCGCTGATGCGACCCGCCTCGCGCAGATCAAGAACCGCCTGATAGCTGACCGCCTGACCGTTTATGCTGGTCAAGACCCACTGGGCGGCCACCTCTGGCATCGAAGCGGTCTGAGCACCGGCGCCGAACGGTACGATTGCCATGGTCACGGCCAAAAGCCATTGCCGCATCTTTTCACCCTTTCCCGCGCTACCAATCGCACATTCCGTGGCGCAGCACCTTGGCTGCCGTCAAAACCCTTCGGGTTTTGCCTCATGCGCCATATGGTCAAGAACGGCGTTCACAAACTTCGGTTCCTTCCCCTCGGGGAAAAACGCCTTGGCCACATCGACAAACTCGGTGATCACCACCTTGGGCGGCGTTGGCATTTCCACCAGTTCCGCCCCTGCGGCCCGGAACAGCGCGCGCAGCACCGGATCAATCCGGTCAATCGGCCATTTGGCAACCAAGGCGCGATCCGTCATCTGGTCGATCTTGGCCTGCCAGTTCACCGCGTGGTCAACAAGCGCGCGGAAATGTTCCACATCGCCTTCGACAAACTCGACATCATCATAGGTTGCGCCGAACCGATGCACCTCGAACTCGCGGCACACCGCCTTGATGGTCTGCCCCGAGCTTTCCATCTGAAACAGCGCCTGCACGGCATAAAGCCGGGCGGCCGATTTCATCTGCTTCTTTTCGGCCTGAGTCGTCATGCGCGGAACCCGATCCCCTTTGTCTGGCCCGCCCAATTGCGCGAAAGCGCGATCAGATGCAAGGCCGCCGCCGCAGCCCCGCCCCCCTTGTTTTGCCCTGCCGGGTCGGCGCGGACGGCAGCCTGCGCCATGTTTTCCACAGTCAGGATGCCGTTGCCGATGCAGGCCCCCTGCAAGCCCAACAGCATGATACCGCGCGAACTGTCGTTGCAGACGGTGTCATAATGCGTCGTCTCGCCCCGGATCACGCAGCCAAGGGCCACATAACCATCATACTTGGCCATGCGTTCGGCAATGGCGATGGCGGTTGGCACCTCCAGCGCGCCTGGCACTTCGATCACCTCGACCTCGGCCCCGGCCTGTGCTGCAACCGCCCGCGCCCCCGCAACCAGATCGTCGGTCACGTCCTTGTAATAGGGGGCCACCACGACCAGCAACCGCACCGCCCGGTCAAAGGTCGGAAGCGGAAGCACCTGATGGGTTTCGCTGCTGGCCATGGCTTACTCCGATATTTTGCGCGTGCCGACGATGGACAGGCCATAGGCATCAAGGCCGACAACCTTTGGCTGCGGCGAGTTGGTCAACAGCACCAGATCCCGCACGCCCAGCGACACCAGAATCTGTGCCCCGATGCCGTATTGCTTCAACGTCTGCGGGCTGGCGTTTTCTTCGCTGGTCAACTGGCGGTTCACCTCGCGCAGCAGCACCAGAACCCCGCGCCCTGCTTCGGCGATCAGGCGCATAGCGTCTGCAAATTCATGGGTGCGGCCCTTTGGCCCCAGCCCGGCCACGTCCAACAGCGGGTCCAGCGTGTGCATCCGCACCAGAACCGGGTCAGATGCCGCAAGGTTGCCCTTGATCATCACCACATGCTCGGCGCCTTCGGTCACGTCGGTGTAGATGCGCATCGTCCAGTCGCCGCCAAATTCGGACGTGACCATGCGTTCTTCGGTCAGGCGCACCAGATTGTCGTTGCGGCGCCGATAGGCGATCAGGTCGGAAATGGTGCCGATTCGCAGCCCATGCTTTTGCGCGAACTTGATCAGGTCCGGCAGACGCGCCATTGTGCCGTCGTCATTCATGATCTCGCAGATCACGCCCGACGGGTTCAGACCGGCAAGGCGGCTGACATCCACTGCCGCCTCTGTATGGCCCGCGCGGACCAACACGCCGCCGTCACGCGCACGCAACGGGAAAATGTGGCCCGGTGTGGCAATGTCGGCGGCAGTCTTGGCCGGATCAATTGCGACCGACACCGTGCGGGCGCGGTCCGCGGCGGAAATGCCGGTATCAATGCCATCCCGCGCCTCGATCGACAGGGTAAAGGCCGAAGCGAGCCGCGACGAATTCTTCGGGCTCATCAGCGTCAGGCCCAACTGGTCCACCCGGTCAGCCGTCAGCGCAAGGCAAATCAGCCCGCGCCCATGGGTTGCCATGAAGTTGATGGCGACAGGGGTGCACATCTGCCCCGGAATGATCAGATCGCCCTCATTCTCGCGATCCTCATGGTCCACCAGAATGAACATGCGCCCGTTGCGGGCATCATCGATGATCTCTTCGACAGAGGAAATCGCGGCGGAGTATTCGGTCTTGGCGTCGGTCATCACTATCGTCCCTGCAGGCCCTGACTTGGTCTATCCAAACGCCGGACCAAAGGCCAGAGCCGCGACACCGCGGCGTCAGGTGCCAAAGAACCTGTCGGCGGACAGATATCCCGCCAAACGGCCTGCGGCGCACCATTCGGCCTCCAGTGGGTGATCGCCCACCAGCAGCACTGCATCCGAAGGCATGCGCCCGATGGCCGCGCGCACCCGCGCCCGCGCCTCGGGAAACCGGCCCAAATGCGCCGGGGCGGCAAAGGCAGCATCCAGTTCCGGCGCAAGCTGCGCCAGCAGATCAGCACGCAGCGGCGCCACGGCCAGACCGATGCGTGCGGCTCCACCAATCGCAGCCAGCCGTGCCGCGCGGTCCGGTTCCAGCATCGGGCGAGGATGGATCACCCGCAAGGCGTTGGACGAAAACAGAAAAGCCACCAGATCCTGCCCGGTCGTGGCGCGAATGCCCGCATAGGTGCGATAATCCAGCCCAAGCTCTTTGGCGCGGTTGACGCGCAGACGCACCACCTCGATCGGCAGGGTCGGCAACAACCTTTCGCGCGCGGCGGTCCAGCAATGCTTGCGCCAGCTGACGCCAGCCATGGCCGGGCCGCCGTTGTGGCCGGGGCCGGCCGTCATTCCCACTCGCGCAGGCGGGCGACGTAGCGGGCCATCGTGTCCACCTCAAGGTTCACATCGTCACCCAAGGCAACGCCGCCCCACGTGGTTGCAGTCTGCGTGTGCGGGATGAAATTGATCCCGAAATCCGCGCCATCCACCTCATTCACTGTCAAAGACGTACCGTTCAGGGCGACCGACCCCTTGGACGCGATGAATTTGGCCAGCGGCGTCGGCGCGCGGAAGGTCACGCGCAGGCTGTCGCCCTCGGGGCGCACCGCCACAACCTTGGCCACGCCATCTACATGCCCCGATACGATATGACCGCCAAGCTCATCGCCCACCTTCAGCGCGCGTTCCAGATTGATGCGCGTGCCGGGCACCCAAGACGATAGGTTGGTCTTGCTGACCGATTCCGCCGATACCTGAACATCGAACCAGTTGCCCGGCGTGCGGCCCAAGGCAATGACCGTCAGGCAGACCCCGTCGCAGGCGATGGAGGCGCCGATGTCGATGCCATCCACATCATAGGTCGTTCCGATCCGCACCCGCAGGTCGCCCTGCTGTTTCAGGTCAAGAACCTCGCCGATATCCGTCACGATCCCTGTGAACATCCGAAATCTCCTTTGGCCAAGACCTAGCCCGCAGCGCCGCATGGCGCAAGGTCACGTCCATTTGCCTAAAATCTGCCGCGGTTTCATGGCATCGGGTTACAAAGCCGTTCAGGCGATTCTTATAGGTTCATCGGGGTCGCAGGTTCGGGCGGCACCCTGACAGTCAGACGGGCTTTATGCGTATCACAGGCCAAGATCGCCGCTTTCTGTTTCTGCAAGGGCCGCATGGCCCCTTCTTTCACCGCCTTGGCCGCATGTTGCAGGCATCTGGTGCGCAGGTGCTGCGCGTGGGCTTTAACCGCGGCGACCGGGCGTTCTGGCCCAGCGGTGACAGTTTCCTGCCCTATCGGGGCACCCTTGAAGACTGGCCCTCGCATGTGGCGACGCTGTTGGCAGAGCGCCGCATCACCGACCTTGTATTGTATGGCGATACCCGCCCCATTCACGCCCATGCCATCACGGCGGCGCGCGCCCTTGGCATCACCGTGCATGTGTTCGAAGAAGGCTACCTGCGCCCGCACTGGGTGACCTATGAACGCGGCGGCTCCAATGGCCATTCGCGCCTGATGCAGACCAGCGTGGCGGAAATGCAGGCCGCCCTCGCCAAGGCCGAGATGGATCAGCCCGAAGCCCCTGCCCGCTGGGGCGACATGCGCCAGCATATCTTCTGGGGTGCGCTTTATCATTGGTTTGTGCTGGCCGGGTTCTGGGATTTCCGCAATTTCCGCCCGCACCGCGCGCTGACCGTGCGTCAGGAATTCCTGCTGTATTGCCGCCGCATGATCCTGCTGCCCTTTCACCGCTGGGAACGCATGCTGGCCGAGTTTCGCATTCGCCATGGCGGCTTTCCCTATCACCTTGCACTTCTGCAACTGGAACATGATGCCAGCTTTCAGAAACACTCACCCTTTACGACGATGGCCGAATTCCTTGCCGTGGTGACCGAAGGCTTTGCCAAGGGGGCACCGCCCCACCACCATCTGGTGTTCAAGGCCCATCCGTTGGAAGATGGTCGTGCGCCCCTTGCCCGCGAAATCCGCCGTCTGGCCGCCGTGCATGGGGTCAAGGACCGAGTCCACTTTGTGCGTGGGGGCAAGCTGGCGCAGCTTTTGAACCACGCCCGCAGCGCCGTGACCGTCAATTCAACAGCCGGTCAGCAGGTCCTGTGGCGCGGCATGCCGTTGAAAACCTTTGGCGCGGCGGTCTATTCCAAGCCGGAATTCGTTTCGGTCCAGCCTTTGGCTGAGTTCTTTTCGCAGCCAACCCGTCCAGATAGCCGCGCTTATCGGGATTTTCGGCATTATCTGCTAGAAACCAGCCAAGTGACCGGCGGCTTCTACAGTTCGCGTGGGCGGCGCGAATTGCTACGACAGGTGGTAGATATGATGCTGTCGCCCGAAGATCCCTATGATGCTCTGACATCGGGAAACGCGGCACCACGGCAACAGTTGCGCCTCGTGAACTGACCGAAAAACCCAAGACTGGCCTTTTCCTCAAGCATTATGTAGCCTTGCAGGCAAAACTTGAGGCAAATCCAGTCAAAGGAGCCCGAGCAGTGAACGTGTTGAAATCAAGGGGGGCGAAAGCCCTTGCCCTTGCAGCTTTGGTCATGACCACAGCTGCATGCGGCCTGCCGCGCTCTGGCCCCAACAAATCTGAAATTTTCAAAGGGTCGGTGCTGAAACAGGGGGACGCCTTTATCGTCACCGTGAACCAGCGCGTCACGCGGGCCACGTCCGTGCTGCCGGCCTTTGGGTTCTCGTCCTCGTTCCGCAATGCGGGCGTCGTCGGGTCTGATACCATCTCGGCCGGCGATACGCTGGGGCTGACGGTGTTTGAAAACGTCCGCGATGACCCGCTTTTGGGCAACACCGGGCAGCGCGTCAGCGCCCTGGAAGAAGTTCAGGTTGATGGGCAGGGCTTTATCTTCGTGCCCTATGCCGGTCGCATCAAGGCAGCGGGCCAGACGCCCGACGGCCTGCGGCAGGCGATCACCCGCAAACTCGACACGCAAACGCCAGACCCGCAGGTGACCGTTCAACGCCTTGCAGGCGACGGCTCCACCGTTTCGGTGCAAGGTGCGGTTGGGGCGAACGGCGTCTATGCCATCGAGCGGCCGACGCGCACCCTTTCGGCGATGATTGCCCGCGCCGGTGGCGTGGCGATCGAGCCCGAGGTGGCGATCATCCGCGTGACGCGCGGCAGCCATACTGGCAAGGTCTGGTTGCAAGACCTGTTTGCCAACCCATCGCTGGATATTGCCCTGCGCCCCGGCGACAAGATCGTGGTCGAGCGCGACACCCGCGCCTTCGTGGCGCTTGGCGCGACCGGCACGCAGAACCGCGTGCCATTTGAGACCCAGACCCTTTCTGCCATCGAGGCGATTGCCATCGTGGGTGGTTTGAACACCAACCTCGCCGATCCGACCGGGGTTTTCGTGTTCCGCAACGAGCCCGAGGAAATTGCGAATGCCGTGTTGGGGCGCAAGGACCTGCGCGGCGATCAGCGCATGGTCTATGTGCTTGATCTGACGCAGCCAACTGGCATGTTCGAGGCACGCGATTTCATCGTGCGCGACGGCGATACGGTTTACGTCACCGAAGCACCCTATGTGCAATGGCAAAAGACGCTGGGGGCCATCACCGGCACTGCGGGGGCGGCGGATTCGCTGTCCACGATCGGCCAGACATCCAACTGATCCGCGGTGGCGCCGCAGCCTGACGAGAAGCCTTTTGCCGCCGGGGAGATCCCCCGGCGGCTTTTCTTTTTGAACGCCGGTTTTCTGCGGGACCGCCGCCTGCGCCGCATCATGGACCTTGCAGGCCATCCTCTGCATCTTGGCTTGCCCAGCCCCGATGACGGTGTTGCGGTTTGGGGCCGCAGCCCCTATGCCGCGCGGGGCGAACGGGTAGCCGCTGCCCGCAAAGTGCCGCTGGTGCGGATCGAGGATGCCTTTCTGCGGTCCATCCAACCGGGGCGGATCGGTGATCCGCCGCTAGGGGTGTTGATTGACCCCCTTGGCGTACACTTCGACAGCAGCGCGCCATCGCTGCTGGAACGGATGCTGGCACAATTGCCCTTGGATGATTCGCACCTTTTGGCCCGTGCACGGGATGGAATGGCGCGGATTCGGGCGCTACACTTGTCAAAATACAATATTCACGACCTTGCTCTCCCCCCACCGCCACCGGGTTATGTGCTGGTTGTTGACCAGACACACGGTGATGCGTCGATCCGCCATGGCGGGGCATCCGCGGCGTCTTTCGCCACCATGCTGGCCGCCGCGCAAGACGACTACCCGAACGCGCGCATCGTCATCAAGACCCACCCCGAGGTGGCGCTGGGCCTGCGCCCGGGTCATTTCGGCCCAGGCGTTGCTACGGGGCGGGTCAGCCTGCTGACCGACGCCGTCTCCCCGTGGGCGCTGCTGGAGGGGGCCATCGCGGTTTACACGGTGTCGTCGCAACTGGGGTTCGAGGCCATTTGCGCAGGGCACAGGCCGCAGGTCTTTGGTCAGCCGTTCTATGCCGGTTGGGGGCTGACGCAAGACCACGCGCCCGTGCCGCGCCGGGGGCGCAAGCTGACACGGGCACAGCTTTTCGCTGTTGCCATGATCCTTGGCCCCACGTGGTATGATCCCTGCCGCGACCGGCTGTGCAGTTTTGAAGAGGTGGTGGACCAATTCGAGGCTGATCTTCGCGCCTTTCGCGAGGATCGACATGGCCACGTCGCCATGGGCATGCGCCTGTGGAAACGCGGGCGCCTGCAGGCGGTGTTCGGGCAGCACAAGCCGCTGGTGTTCGAAGATGATCCGGCCCGCGCCGTCCAAAAGGCCAAGGGGCGCGGCTTGCTGGTGTGGGCGGGCAAGGAGCCACAGGCCATGCCGCCGCATGACATGCCATTGCGCCGGGTCGAGGATGGCTTCCTGCGCTCTCGCGGGTTGGGCGCGGCGCTGGTGCCGCCGCTGACGCTGGTGACAGATGACCTTGGCATCTACTACGATCCCGGCCGCGAAAGCCGCCTTGAACGGCTGATCCTGTCTGCGCCGGCGCCCGGTGGTCTGGCACGGGCTGCACGCCTGCGCGAGGCCTTGGTGGGCCTTGGGCTGTCGAAATACAACCTGACGGGCGCTTTGCCCCCTCTGCCCGATGGGCATCGCATCCTTGTGCCCGGTCAGGTCGAAGATGATGCCTCCATTCTGAAGGGGGCGGGCGATGTGCGGACCAATCTGGACCTTCTGCGCAAAGCGCGTGCGGCAAACCCCGACGCAATCCTGATTTACAAACCGCATCCGGATGTCGAGGCAGGCCTGCGCCCCGGTGCGATCGCCACCTCTGATCTGGCAGGTCTGGCGGATGTTGTGGCCCGCAACGCGGATGCCGTGGCGCTGATCAATCAGGTGCAAGAGGTCTGGACGATGACCAGCCTTCTGGGCTTTGAGGCGCTGTTGCGTGGTGTGCGCGTCACCTGCCTTGGTGCTCCGTTTTATGCCGGGTGGGGGCTGACGCGCGATCTGGGGCCTGTTCCTTCGCGCCGCTTGCGAGATGGCACGGGCCACCCCCTGCCCCGGCCCACGCTGGACCATCTGGTTCATGCCGCCTTGATCGCTTATCCGCGGGGATATGATCCCGTCAGCCGACGCCCCTGCCCGCCGGAAGTTGTCATCGAACGTCTGGCGACAGGCGCCCTGCCACGGCCCGGACTGGGTAACCGCCTTTTGTCAAAACTGCAGGGGCGCTTTGCGACCCATGCTTGGCTGTGGCGGCGCTGAGTTCAGTAGATGTAGCGGATCTGGTCGGTCCAGAACCGTTCCAGCCGCTTGAGCGAACGGTTCACATCCTCCATCCCGGCGGCATCGATCACAGCTTTCTTGGCCAGAACTTCGGCGTGGCGGGCGAACAGATCGTGCAGAAGTGACCGCACCCGACGCCCTTTTTCCGTCAGCCGCACCCGCACCGAACGGCGGTCCATTTCCGACCGCTGATGGTGCATGTAACCCAGTTCCACCAGCTTCTTCAGGTTATAGCTGACGTTGGAACCCTGATAATACCCCCGGCTTTTCAGTTCGCCTGCGGTCACTTCGTTCTCGCCGATGTTGAACAAAAGCAGCGCCTGCACCGAGTTGATCTCAAGGATCGCCAGCCGCTCAAACTCATCCTTGATGACGTCCAGCAGCAGGCGGTGCAAACGCTCGACCAGCGCAAGGTTATCAAGATATCCCGCCAACAGGACTTTCTGCGATCCGTCCAGAACGGGGGCCAAAACGGTCATGCGATCTCTCCACCTGCTTGGGAAACAGGGGCAGAATCAGCACAAACCGCAAACATTCGGTAAACTGATGTGGGTTTTCACTCAAACCCGACGCAAACGGTCGCGGGCAAAGGCCGTCACCTCGGCCAGAAGGGCGGCCAGATGCGGCGGCGGGTCCGCCTGATCAAAGATCCAAGCCATCAGATCCTGATCGTTTTCCTGCAACAGCGTCTCATAGACGGCAAGGTCTGCATCGGACATGCCGCCAAGGTGCGCGTCAGCATAGGGGCCAAGGATCAGATCCATTTCCTTGGTGCCGCGCCGCCATGACCGCATCGCCATGCGTTTCAGCCGTGCTTCAGCCGTTTCCATCACCTTACCCTCCGCAATCTGGTGCAGCTTTGCCCGATTTCCGCGCGCCCCGCCAGCGGCAGGCCGCCGCAGCCGCCGTGACAGGCCGCAGCAGGCGGTGATACTGCTTGATCGGCCCGCGTCCCAACCCTAAGAGCGTCGGGCAGAGTTTTTCGTGCAGGAGTTCCGCCATGCCCTTCCTTTCCGACACGCTGGCCCGGGTGAAACCATCGCCCACCATCGCCGTCACCACCAAGGCCGCCCAGTTGAAGGCCGAGGGCAAGGATGTGATCGGCCTTGGCGCGGGCGAGCCGGATTTTGACACGCCGCAGAACATCAAGGATGCGGCCAAACGGGCGATCGATGCGGGCCGCACCAAATACACGGCGGTGGATGGCATCCCCGAGTTGAAGGCCGCCATTTGCACCAAGTTCCTGCGCGAAAATGGCCTGACCTATACGCCCGCGCAAGTGACCGTCGGCACGGGTGGCAAGCAGATTCTCTACAATGCGCTGATGGCCACCTGCAATCCGGGGGATGAGGTGATTATCCCTGCGCCCTATTGGGTCAGTTATCCCGATATGGTGCTGCTGGCTGGCGGCACGCCCGTTCCGGTCGTGGCGGGCATTGAAACGCAGTTCAAACTGACGCCCGCGCAGCTTGAGGCGGCGATCACGCCCAAGACGAAGTGGTTCATCTTCAACAGCCCGTCGAACCCCACAGGCGCAGGCTATACATGGGATGAATTGCGCGCCCTGTGCGATGTGCTGCTGCGCTACCCGCAGGTCTGGATCATGTCGGACGATATGTATGAGCACCTTGTGTTCGGTGATTTCAAGTTCTGCACGCCCGCACAGGTGGAACCGGCCCTCTATGACCGCACGCTGACCTGCAACGGAGTGTCGAAATCCTATGCCATGACCGGATGGCGCATTGGTTATGCCGCAGGGCCTGTGGCGCTGATCAAGGCGATGGGAACGATCCAGTCGCAAAGCACGTCGAACCCCAGCTCTGTCAGCCAGTATGCGGCCCTTGAAGCGCTGACCGGCCCGCAGGATTTTCTGGCCGTCAACCGCAAGCTGTTCGAACGCCGCCGCGATCTGGTGGTGTCGATGCTGAACGCCGCCGAAGGCGTCACCTGCCCCAATCCGGAAGGCGCGTTCTATGTTTACCCCGATATCTCGGGGTGCATCGGCAAGGCCACGCCCGGCGGTACCGTCATTTCGAACGATGAGGTGTTCGCCACCGCGCTTTTGGAGGAAACCGGCGTGGCCGTGGTCTTTGGCGCGGCCTTCGGGGTATCCCCGAACTTCCGTGTCAGCTACGCTACGGCGGACGAAACGCTGCGCGAGGCCTGCACCCGAATCCAGCGGTTCTGCGCGGCGTTGAAATAAGGGGTGACCATGGCGGGCGATCTGCCGGACTATTACTTTCGGATCCGCGAGAATGGCGCGGCTGTGTTCAAGGTGGATTCCGAGAACCGCAACCGCCGGATCGAGATGGAAGAGATCGCCATCGTCAATGTCCGCAACGGCAACGTCAAACCGCATGGCGAGCGCAAGCTTTTGCCCGAGGATATGGCCGCGATTGCCGATTGGGTGGAAAAGCGGGTCAAGCTTTTGGCCGCGCGCGATGTCGATGACATCCTACGTGCGGTGGATCATCTGAATTTGACCACGCAATGGGCCCAGTCCAAGGCCACCGACGCGCAACTGGACGACGTGACCGATGCCCTGCTGCTGGCCATGCATGATCTGCGCACGGTTCTGGTGCGCAAAAAGGCCGAGCGTCTGGTCAGCGGCGATACGGCAGCGGAATAACCCTTAGCCGTGATCGGGCACTTTGCGTGATGGGGCGGCATAGGGGCGCGTCACGTCGTCCAGCCGCAGATCTACCGCCTCGACGTCAAGGGCCACGGCCCCGTCGCCTGCCAGCGTCAGCGTCAGCGTGCCCGTGCCATCGGCGCCGGGTGCAAAGGTCAGCGCAAGGGCCGACAGCACCACGCTTTTGTCCGCGCGATCAATGCCCCCGGTGCGGACGGCCAGCACATCCTCGATCACCAGCAGGCTGCGGACCCGTTCATAGGGCCGCTTGGCCGCCTCGGCCGCCGCGCGGTCTTCCCAGCGGAAACGGTTCAAAAGCAGCGCAAAGCGCCGCGCCTTGCGGTCATAGCGCATCTCGGTGATCGGAAAGACGGCATCCTGCAGCAGCGCTGAAAGCACCGGCACATCGTCCGGTGCTTGGGCGATCAACCGCAGCGGGGCCTCATCCGCATCTTCAAACCGTGCATCAGCCATCAGTTGCCCTTGATCCGTTCAATCTGCGCCCCGCAGGCCGACAGCTTTTCAACAACCCGCTCATACCCGCGGTCAAGGTGATAGACGCGGCTGACGATGGTTTCGCCTTCGGCCGCAAGACCAGCCAGAATCAGGCTGACGCTGGCACGCAGATCGGTCGCCATAACCGGCGCGCCCTTCAGTTTGCGCACGCCGGTGACCCGTGCTGTGCCGCCATGCACATCGATCTTTGCGCCCATCCGCATCAGTTCGGGCGCATGCATGAAGCGGTTCTCGAAGATCTTTTCTTCCAGCACAGACACGCCGTCGGCGGTGCACAACAACGCCATCATCTGCGCCTGCAGGTCGGTCGGAAAGCCGGGGAAAGGCTCTGTCGTCACGTTGACGGCCTTTACGGCGCCATTCTTGCGGCTGACCTTCAGCCCGCGTTCGGTTTCTGTCACCGACACGCCCGCCTCATCCAGCTTTTCAGCGAATGCGCCAACCAGTTCCATCCGGCCGCCGATGCATTCCACCTCGCCCCCGGCGATGGCGGGCACCAGCATATAGGTGCCAAGCTCGATCCGGTCGGTGACCACGGGGTGCGTCGCCCCATGCAGGCGATCAACGCCCTGAATGGTGATGGTGCTGGTGCCCTCACCCTCGATCTGGGCGCCCATTTTCCGCAGGCACCGCGCCAGATCAACGATCTCCGGCTCACGTGCGGCGTTCTTGATCACGGTCGTGCCCTTGGCCAGCGTGGCCGCCAGCAGCGCGTTCTCGGTCGCGCCGACCGAGACGAAGGGAAACTCCACCACAGCGCCACGCAGCCGCCCGCCGATGGCCTTGGCATGCACATAACCGTCGCGCAGATCGAGTTCCGCCCCCATCGCCTCCAGCGCCTTCAGGTGCAGGTCGACGGGGCGCGCGCCAATGGCACAGCCGCCCGGCAGCGACACGATGGCATGCCCATCCCGCGCCAGCATCGGCCCGAGCACAAGGATCGAGGCGCGCATCTTGCGCACGATGTCATAGTCTGCTGTGTGGTTGGAGATGTTATGGCTCGACATGGCCAGCACCACCCCGTCCTGCAGGCTGGCAACTTCGGCCCCCAGCGACTCCAGCAACTGGGTCATCGTGGCGATGTCCGACAGACGCGGCGCATTGGTCAGCGTAAGCGGCTCTTCGCTCAGCAATGTGGCGGGCATCAACGTCAGGCAGGCATTCTTTGCCCCGGCAATCGGAATTGCCCCGCTCAATGCCCCATTGCCCTTTACAAGAATCGAATCCATCTGCCTGCCCCTACTCTTTATCTTCGCCGGGTTCATTGCCCGGACCTGCCTCTGCACCGTCGGTCGCGGATGCACGCGCACGCACCTGCGCCTTGCGACGACCCATGTTTGCCTTGAGCGCGGCCTTCAGCCGCGCATCACGCGCGATCTCGCGCGCGGATTTGGCCGGCACCGGCCTGTTCGTGCCCGAATTCTCTGTCATGCACGCCGTCATAGCGCAGCCGTGAAACAGGGTCCAGAGTGGCGCGGAAAAGGGGTTGCAAGGGGCTGCGTTTGCGACTAATCACCCGCCACATGCCATGTCGGGCAACCGCACTGGCCATCGGCGCTGCAGTAGCTCAGTGGTAGAGCACTCCCTTGGTAAGGGAGAGGTCGAGAGTTCAATCCTCTCTTGCAGCACCATAAACTCATAGCAACTCAAGGCGATAGCGGGCGGTTTTGACCGAACGATGGTTTGGTTTAGGCTACGCATACCCGGTGACTTGCCGAGCATTGCGGTATTTCGCGCGGACCACGCTTTTGCGTTGCGGTTGTAAATCGCTGGGGACGGGCTTGGGCAGATGTGACGGGGGTCTGCTTTGCGGGCCTCAGTTGCCGGCCTGAACCTCTTGCGACTCTTGCGTGATGGCCTCGCCTGCGGTTTCCAAGTCGCGGCCTGCGCCTTGAATGGTTTCGCAGGCGGTCAGGGCCAGAAGGGCAAGCAAGATCATTGCGCGGGTCATGAAGGGTCCTTTCGACAGGTTGCCTGTGCCAACGCAGTGCCATCCCGTATGGTTCCGGGGCCCGCGCCTAAGAAGGGGCCAAGGGTCGCATCTGGACCGTCGCAGTTAGCAATTCGTTAACCAACCGCCGTCACATTGCGGGCATGAGGAGAACCCGCCCTTTGCTTTTGCTATGCCTTGGTCTGATGGCCTGCACCCCGACGCCTGCGCCCGAGTTCTTTGGCGCGACCAGAACGCAGGTCAGCCGCGATGGCCGCAGCTATGTGGTGTATCACACCCCCAAACGGGTGGAGGTGATCCGCCAAGGCTATGCCCGCCGGGGCGAGCATCAGGCGATCCGTGCCACGATGATCAACCTGATCCCGCACGTAACGGGCTGCACGCTGGTGGCATCCACCCTGCAAGGCGACAGTGGTGAAATGCGCGGCAACATCCGCTGTTAATCACCATCGAATCGCCCTATGCTGCGTCGCAGAAAAAGGGGCCGACATGGGACACGTCATCACCATTGCCCAGCAAAAAGGCGGCTCTGGCAAGACCACGCTTGCTGTTAATCTTGCCGTTGCCTTTGCCCGCAAGGGCCTGAAAGTTGCGTTGCTGGACACAGATCCACAAGGCTCTTTGGGCCGCTGGTTCCTGACCCGGCGGGACCGGATGGGCGATCCGGGGATGGAGCTTTCCACCGCTTCCGCCTGGGGTGTCAGCTATGAGTGTGAAAAGCTTCGCAAACTCAATGATCTGGTGATTATCGACACGCCGCCCAAGGTGGATGCCGACCTGCGCCCTGCGCTGCGGGAGGCTGATCTTGTGCTGATCCCCGTTGCCTCGTCGCATGTGGACCTGTGGGCCACAGATGGGGTGCTTGATCTGGTGTCGCGCGAAAACCGGCGCGCGTTGGTTGTGCTGAACCGCACCAAGGCGGGCACGCGTCTTGCCGAAGAGGTGGCGCAGGCGGCGGGCAAACTCGCCGAGGTGGCGCAATCACGTCTGGGCCAGCGGGTCGTCTATGCCGAAACGCTGGGCAATGGCCTTGGCGTGCCCGAGGCCGGAAAATCGGCGGCCACCGACGAAGTTGCCGCCTTGGTGGCCGAGGTCGAGCGGGTGCTTCAGGTCTGATCCGGCCCTTTGATGATCAGCATGTAAAAGGCATAAACCCCGGCAGCCGCGAACAGGATGCCCCAACCGGGGCTGTTGAACCAGAATTCCACACCCGCCCAGCACAGCGGGAACAGGGCGGTCAGCCACCGCGTCAGCGGACGCGCAAAGAACGGATGGTTTGGGTCAAGGAACTTCATGCGCCACGCTTTCGTCTGTGCCATGATGGCTGCACGGGAGGTAGCGAATATGCCGAAGATTTCCAAGGATTTTCAGGGTCAGACCGTCATCACGACCTTTGAGATGTCGCCTGCCACCGCCGATGACCTGATCGAGGCGCTGCAGGCCGCCTATGCCGAGTGCATTTCCAAGCAACCGGGCTTTGTGGCCGCTGGTCTGCACGTCAATGATGCCCGCACGCGCGTATGCAATTATTCGCAGTGGCTCCGGCGCGAGGATTATCAGGCCATGCTGCGCACCCCGGAAATGCGGGCGCGCAACAAGGACATCAATGCCCTGTGCCGGGTGTTCGAGCCGGTGATGTATGAGGTGATCGAAAGCCTGTAGGTTCTGCCCACCGGCAGATCGGCCATCGGTTGTCCTGCCCTGTTACCGCCCGCGCCGCTTGTTGCCGCCGCGTTGGCCGGCGCGGCCTGCAGTGGACCGGCCCGCCATCTTGACCGCCGCTTCGGCCGCCTCTTCGACGGCGGATTGTCGGGCCAAGGGGTCGTCGGCCACGGCAAGTTCGACGGCTTCCAGACGCCGCACTTCATCGCGCAGGCGGGCGGCCTCTTCAAACTCCAGATTCTCGGCCGCCTTGCGCATTTGCAGGCGCATCGCATCCAGATGCGCGGCAAGGTTCTGACCGATCAGGGTTTTCTCAACCTTGGCCGTGACGCGGCTTTGGTCAGTGTCGCCCTGCCACATGCCCGACATCACGTCATCGACGTTTTTCTTGACCGTTTCCGGCGTAATACCGTGCTTGATGTTATAGGCGGCCTGCTTTTCGCGGCGGCGGTTGGTTTCGCCCAAGGCCCGTTCCATCGACCCCGTGATCCGGTCCGCATACATGATCACCCGGCCATCGGCATTGCGTGCCGCGCGCCCGATGGTCTGGATCAGCGAGGTTTCCGAGCGCAGGAAGCCTTCCTTGTCGGCGTCCAGAATGGCCACAAGGCCACATTCGGGAATGTCCAAACCTTCACGCAGCAGGTTGATCCCGACCAGCACATCGAACGCACCAAGACGCAGATCGCGCAGAATCTCGATCCGCTCGATCGTGTCGATGTCTGAGTGCATATAGCGGATGCGGATGCCCTGTTCGTGGAAATACTCGGTCAGGTCTTCGGCCATACGCTTTGTCAGTGTGGTGACCAGCACGCGCAGGCCCAGTTGTGCCACGCGGCGGATTTCATCCAGCAGGTCATCGACCTGTGTTTCGACGGGGCGAATTTCGACAATCGGGTCCAGAAGGCCCGTGGGGCGGATCACCTGTTCAACAAAAACGCCACCCGCCTGTTCCAACTCCCACGCTGCTGGCGTGGCGCTGACAAACACGGTCTGCGGGCGCATCGCATCCCATTCCTCGAACTTGAGGGGGCGGTTGTCCATGCAACTGGGCAGGCGGAAGCCATGTTCGGCCAAGGTCATCTTGCGCCGGAAGTCGCCTTTGTACATGCCGCCGATCTGCGGCACCGAGACGTGCGATTCGTCGGCAAAGACGATGGCATTGTCGGGGATGAATTCGAACAGTGTCGGCGGCGGCTCGCCCGGGGCGCGCCCGGTCAGATAGCGGGAATAATTCTCGATCCCGTTGCAGACGCCGGTCGCCTCCAACATCTCCAGATCAAAGTTGGTGCGCTGTTCCAGCCGTTGGGCCTCCAAGAGCTTGCCTTCGTTCACCAGCTGGTCCAGCCGCTGGCGCAACTCGCGCTTGATGCCCTGCACCGCCTGCTGCATCGTCGGGCGCGGGGTCACATAGTGGCTGTTTGCATAAATGCGGATCTGCTTGAACGTGTCCGTCTTGGCCCCGGTCAGCGGATCGAATTCGATGATCGCCTCAAGCTCTTCGCCAAAGAACGAAAAACGCCAGGCCCGGTCTTCAAGGTGCGCGGGCCACACCTCGACACTGTCGCCACGCACCCGGAAACAACCGCGCTGAAACGCCTGATCGTTGCGGCGGTATTGCTGCGCCACCAGTTCCGCAATCACCTTGCGCTGGTCATAGGCTTGACCCGTCACAAGGTCTTGCGTCATGGCCGAATAGGTTTCGACCGACCCGATGCCATAGATGCACGAGACCGAGGCCACGATGATCACGTCATCGCGTTCCAAAAGCGCCCGGGTGGCCGAATGGCGCATCCGGTCGATCTGTTCGTTGATCTGGGATTCCTTCTCGATATAGGTGTCGGTGCGCGCGACATAGGCCTCGGGCTGGTAGTAATCGTAGTAGGAAACGAAGTATTCCACCGCGTTTTCGGGAAAGAAGCCCTTGAATTCGCCGTACAATTGGGCGGCCAGCGTCTTGTTCGGGGCAAGGATGATCGCCGGGCGCTGCGTTTCTTCGATCACCTTGGCCATGGTAAAGGTCTTGCCGGTGCCGGTGGCCCCCAGCAAGACCTGATCATGGTCCCCCGACAGTACGCCCGCTGCTAGATCGGCGATGGCATTGGGCTGATCGCCCGCCGGCTTGAACGGGGTCTGCATGACAAACCGGCGCCCGCCTTCCAGCTTTTCGCGGCGGGCAGGGGTGATCCTTGCAATATCGGGCAAATGGTCGGGCGAATTGTTGTGCATCTGGAATCTCCCGCAGGCCAAGGCAGAGTTGATCTGTTTTTGTTCCATTACAAGGGCCGCGCGACCGATACCATCATGCGGGCTTGGAAATGGCATATCCCCACGACGTGGCCATGCCTTACCAAAAGATGACTCCTGCAAATACAATTTTAGAGGAAACAACAAAGAATCATGCATCTTTTGGTTGTGTCGCGGCACAACTTGGGGCATGATCATAAGGCAAGCAGCAAACTAACGCTGTCGATCGGTTGCACCCACACCCCACCCACACTCCCCGTGACCGATCGACAGCACCTTCCCTGCTGGCGCAATGCGCCTTCGGGCTTGCACCCCACCACCGTTTTCGACCATATAACGCCTGTGTTACAGGAGGTTTCCCATGCGCGCCCGCATCTACCAACCCGCCAAGACCGCCATGCAGTCTGGAACCGCCAAGACCAAGGGCTGGGTGCTGGAATTTGCCCCTGCCACCGCGCGCGAGGTGGACCCGCTAATGGGGTGGACGTCATCTGGCGACACGCAGGCACAGGTCAAGCTGCGGTTTGATACGCGCGAAGCGGCCGAAGCCTATGCTGCGGCCCGTGGCATTGATTATGATGTGCAACTGCCCAAAGAGCGCAAGCCCGTCATCCGTGCACGCGGCTATGGCGAGAACTTTGCCACCGACCGCAAGGGCGCATGGACGCATTGAGCCTTTCGATCCGTCCCGAATCGCCGACCGGCCCTGATCTGGCGTTGCTGTTTGCACGCCACACAGCCGACATGCATGCAGACACGCCGCCGGAAAGCATTCACATGATGGATGCCAGCGAACTCGACGCACCCGGCATCCGCTTTTTCGTGATGCGTGACGCGGGCCTGCCGGTGGCCATGGGGGCCTTCAAGCGGATTGATGACCAGCATGCCGAGATCAAGTCGATGCATGTGCTGGCCGAGGCGCGTGGCCGCGGCCTGTCCCGCCGGATGCTGGATCACCTGATGGCCGAAGCGGCCGCGGCGGGCTTTGCCCGGTTGTCGCTCGAAACCGGCATCCAGCCCACATTCATTGCAGCCCGCGCGCTTTACGCCAAGGCGGGCTTCACCGAATGCCCGCCCTTCGAAGGCTATGTGCTGGACCCCAATTCGGTTTTCATGACAAAGCGGCTTGCCTGAACGGCCCTTATGTCGCAAAACCTCTCCCACGGCCCCGTAGCTCAACTGGATAGAGCACGGACCTTCTAAGTCTGGGGTTGAGGGTTCAAGTCCTTCCGGGGTCGCCAAAGTTTTCCGTTGCTGACGCCACTCAGGCCTGCGTCTGTCATTCAGCCTTGGGTGCCGAAGGTGCGCCACCCTCGAACCTGTTGCCGTTCGAGTAATCGCAAGGTGCCTCTTGCATCTGCAGGTGCAATCCCGTCCCGGTATAGGGGTGCGCGCGGGCGACATCTTCGTCAAAATCAATGCCAAGGCCCGGCCCATCGGGCGGCAGGATATAGCCGCCTTCCCACTTGATCGTGTTCTTAATCAGTTTCAGATGGAAGGCCCCGCCCGTTTCGATGGTTTCGGCGATCAGCAGGTTGGGGATCGACACCGCAAAGTGGATGTTCGCGGCCCATTCAACGGGGCCCGCATATAGGTGCGGGGCCATTTCGGCGTTGAAGATCTCGGCCATGGCGGCGATCTTTTTGGCCTCCCAAATCCCGCCCACGCGTCCCAAGGCCGGTTGCAGGATCTTGACGCCGCCCGCCCGCAGCAAGGTGCCGAATTCGGCCTTGGTGGTCAGACGCTCGCCCGTTGCCAGAGGCACGCGGACCGATTTTGCCACCTCGGCAAACTCCAGCAAATTGTCTGGCGGGATCGGCTCTTCATACCACAGCGGGTTATAGGGCTCCAACTCGCGCCCCATGCGGATGGCACCGGGGGTGGTGAACTGGCCATGTGTGCCAAACAGCAGGTCAACCCTGTCACCCACCGCCTCGCGGATCGCCTTGCAAAATGCGATAGACCGGGTGATGTCGGACATCGCCGGTTCGTGGCCCCCCCGGATGGTATAGGGCCCGGCAGGATCAAACTTCACCGCTGTGAAGCCCGCCTCCATGAACCGTACAGCGGCCGTCGCAGCGGCATCGGGGTCAACCCAGAATTCCGCCGATTCCTGACCCGGTTCGGGGTAAAGGTAGGTATAGCTGCGGATGCGGTCATTCATCCGCCCGCCCAAAAGCGCCCAGACCGGGCGGTTGCGCGCTTTACCAAGGATATCCCAGCAGGCAATCTCCAGGCCCGAAAACGCGCCCATCACCGTGGGGTCCGGGCGTTGGGTAAAGCCTGCCGAATAGGCGCGGCGGAACATCATTTCGATGTTTTCGGGGTTCTCGCCCTGCATGTGCCGCTCAAAGACATCTTCGATGACAGCCGCCATCGCCTTTGGCCCCACGGTCGAGGCATAGCATTCCCCGATTCCGGTGATGCCGTTATCCGTCGTCAGCTTGGTAAAGGTCCAGTAGCGGCCCCCCCATCCCGGATAGGGCGGGGCGACGGTAAAGATTTCCAGATCCTTCAGCTTCATCGTCCGGCCCTTCCCTCAGGCAGCCATCCGGCGCATTGCGCCCGACCGCATATCATTTGATCGCAACGCTAGGCTGCCTTGAACGGGCTTGCCGTGCGGTCTGCGACACTCGATGCCGCAAATGACGGATCAGCCCTTCGCTCCGCCGGGCGCGCGCGGGCCAAAGACGTGTAGTGCAAGGCAAACCATCATCAGCACCGACGCCAGCAGGAACGGTGCACCGGGGGCATAGATCGGGGCGTCCGGGGCGGTAAAGGCAGCAAAGGTTGTGGTCATGATCAGCGGAGAAGTGATCATCGCAATCGCATTGATCGACGACAGCACCCCCTGAACCTCGCCCTGCGCGTTCGCTGGGGCCGCGCGTGAGGCAAGGGCCTGCAAGGCCGGTGTCACCACCCCGCCCAGTGCGGTGACGGGCGTCAGCATCAGCGCCAGCGTGGGCGAAGTGACAAAGCCAAGACCCGCCAAGGTAATCACATCAACCCACATACCGTAATGCGCGGCGCGGTGTTCCCCGAACCGCCGGATCAGCGGCCCCACCAGAACCGCCTGCCCGATGGCAAAGCTGATGCCATAAACTGCCAGCGATATACCCACCATCGTGCTGTCCCAGCCAAAGCGCGCCTGCCCGTAATAGGCCCAGATGCTGGGATAAACGTTCATGGCAATGCCGAGGATCAGAAAGCAGGTCAGCGTCAGGCGAACACCCGGCAGCCTCCCCACGGCCATCAGCGCGCCCAAGGGGTTGGCGCGGGACAGGGCAAAGGGGCGGCGGTTGGCGGCGGTGACGGTTTCGGGCAGGATCAGCGCCCCAAAGACCAGATTGGCCGCCGCAAGCGCCGCCGCCGCATAGAAGGGCGCACGCGTGTCGATGCCCGCCAGCAGACCGCCGATCAATGGCCCCAGCACAAAGCCGATCCCGAACCCCGCGCCGATCAGCCCGAACCGCGCGCCGCGCTGCTCGGGCGCGGTGATATCAGCGATAAAGGCGGTCGCGGTCGAATAGGTGGCGGCTGTGATCCCGGCCACCAGACGCGCGGCCAAGAGAAGCCAGATGGTATGGGCCATGGCCATCACCAGATAATCTGCCACCATCACCACCAGTGAGATCAGCAGAACAGGCCGCCGCCCAAACCTGTCGGACAGCGACCCAAGGACTGGGCCGAACAGAAAC
Source organism: Rhodobacter sp. (assembly GCA_027484145.1). Taxonomy (GTDB): domain Bacteria; phylum Pseudomonadota; class Alphaproteobacteria; order Rhodobacterales; family Rhodobacteraceae; genus Pseudotabrizicola. Next base: position 527,218 of record JAIXUH010000026.1, on the reverse strand, counting down.
TGCATCACTGCAAAAGACGTGGACAGCACCCCGCCCCAAAGCGCCGCATGCGACAGATCATTGCCCGTCACCTCGCGGATCAGGTCCGGCATGACCGGAAAGATCAGCCCGATGCCAATGGCATCCAGCGTCACGGTGGCAAGAATGAAGGTCAGGGCAAGTTTCGGCTTGGCAATCTGGGCAGTCATCTGGGCGTTGCGCTCCGGCGGGGCAAGGTCTGGGTCAGAATCCACCTTGGCGCACAATCGCATCGATCCGCGCGGCAAAGGCATCGGGCATCGAAAAGAACGGCGAATGTGACGCGGGCAGCGCAGTCACGCAAGCAGATGGCAGGCCCGATGCCATTTTGGCCTGATAGGAGGGGGGAATGGCCCGGTCTTGTGTGCATAAAATGGCATGGCGCGGCAGGCTTTGCGACCGGGCGCTCAAGTGCAGCGGAGTTTCCTGCGGGCGCGTCGCCTCGGGGCACAGATGGCTGGCCGCCATGGCGCGCGCGTCGGCATCGCAATCGTGGTAGAACAGGTCATCCACCTGATCCGGATCAAAGTGGAACAGGCTGCGCGCGGCGTTCACCCGCAGGGCGGGCAACAGGGGTTGTGACGGGCCGTCGCGACGCATCTGCGCCAAGGACCGGCCATCGGATGGAATATAGGCGCACAGGTAAACCAGCGCCGAAATCTGCGCCGGGTCGTGCTCGGCGGCCGCCGTGATCGCATAACCCCCGGCGGAATGGCCCACCACCACCGTGGGGCCGGTCAGCGCCGCGCAAATCCGGCGGGCGCAGTCCTCCAGAGTCACCTGATCCATCGGTGCGGCATCCGCCCCCCGGCCCGGCAGATCAATGGCGCAGGCGCGATGCCCCAAGGCAGCAAGGGCAGGCACCGCACGGTTCCAGCACCACGCCCCGTGGCAAGACCCATGCACCAGCAAGATGTCAGACATAGCCGATGTCGGCCAGAAAAGTGGCCAGCAGCGCTGCCCACTCGGCGGGTTTTTCCAACGGCGGCAAATGCCCCGTGCCGCGCATCAGCGCAAAGCGGTGGCCGCGGATCAGGTCTGCCGTTTCGCGCACCAGATCCGGCGGGGTTGCGGCATCATTGGCCCCGGCAATGATCAGGCTGGGCAGGGTCAGGCTGGCCGTGGGAGTGTAAAAATCGGTGCCTGCAATCGCCGCCGCAGTCCCGCACCAACCATCTTCGGCGGTGCCGACCAGCATGGCGCGCGCCAGATCAACCCCCGTCGCTTGCGCCCAGTTGCGCCCGAACATGCGCGCCATCGACCCGTCAGCATAGGATGCAAGCCCAGTGCGCCGCACCTCCTCAATTCTGCCCTGCCACATTTCGGCGCTGCCGATCTTGGCCGCCGTGTTCGACAGAACCATGGCGCGGACCAGATCCAGTCGCTTGATCGCCAACCCCTGCGCGACCAATCCGCCCAGCGACAGGCCCACCACCACCGCGTCTTTCAGCCCGAAATGATCCATCAGCCGTTCGGCATCGCGGATCAGCGCGCCCATTGCATAGGGCGGCGCAGGCACGTCAGATCCCCCGTGCCCACGCGCATCAAACCGCAACAGCCGGAGGCCCGGCGGCAACAACGGCACCACCGCGTCCCAAAGACGCATATCCGTGCCCAGCGCATTCAGAAACACAACCGGCGGGCCATCCACTGGCCCCTGAACCTCGGCATTCAGGCGGATGTCATCGAAATAGATCAGCGGCACCGTTACCCCCCAAAGCGCGCCAGAGCATCGGCGAAAATCGCAGGGTCCACATTCCCGCCCGAGGCAGTGCAGATCACATCCGGCGATGTGTCGCGGAACAAGGCCGCCGCAAGCGCCACGGCGCCGCCCGGTTCCAGCACCAGCCGCAGATGGGTAAAGGCCAGCGCCATCGCGCGCAAAGCTTCGTCGTCCGAAACCGACAGGCCCTGCCCGGCAAGGCTGTAAAGGGTGGGAAAGGTCATCTCGCCCGGCTGTGGGGTCAGGATCGCATCACAGACCGACCCGCCCTTGCGCGCATTGGACAGTCGGGTGCCCGCCTGCAGCGACCGCGCCATATCGTCGAACCCATCGGGTTCTGCGGTCCGGACCCGCAACCCCGGCGCGCGCGCCTCCAACGCAAGGGCGATGCCCGCCGACAGACCGCCCCCGCCGCAGCAGACCACCACATCGGCCTGCGTGATGCCCGCCGCCGTGGCCTGCGCCGCGATTTCCAGACCGGTGGTGCCCTGACCCGCGATCACCTGCGCGTTGTCATAGGGTTTGATCAGGGTCAGCCCGCGCTCGCCACACAGCGCAGCACCAATGGCATCCCGGTCGCCCGTCGCACGGTCATAGAGCACCACTTCTGCCCCATAGGCGCGGGTGTTGGCGATCTTGACCGGGGGAGCATCCGACGGCATCACGACCACACAGGGCTTGCCATGCCGTGCCGCCGCAAGCGCAACGCCCTGCCCGTGGTTGCCGGACGAATAGGCCAGCACACCCCCCGCCCCGGCCGCAAGCGCCGATACGGCAGACCACGCCCCGCGAAACTTGAACGAACCCGTCAGTTGCAGGCATTCGGCCTTGACGAAAATCCGCTTGCCAAAGGCCGCGTCCAGCAAGGGCGCATTCAGCATCGGCGTCACCCGTGCCTGCCCCGCCAGCCGCGTGGCGGCGGCTTCGATCTGCTCAATGGTCATGGCAGGCCCTCTGGAAAAGATGCAGCGCCTGTACGGCCTCTGGCTCATCCAGAAACGGAATATGGGCGCGGTCCGGCACGTCGGCGAAGATCATGTCGGGGCGGCGGCGGCGCATTTCGGCCACTGCATCCTGCGTCAGCAGGTCGGAATTGGCTCCCCGGATCAGCGCCACGGGCATTTCGTGCATCGCGTCGAACGCGGGCCAGCGGTCCACGGCGGGGCCGTCAAACCCGGCCAGGAACGAGTCGCGCAGGGCGGGGTCATAGCGGATCTTCAACCCCTGCGGTGTCTGGTCATACAACTTGCGCGCCTCGGCCAGCCAGCGGGCAGCCGGGACATTGGCAAAGCCGGTCATCACGGCGGGCAACCGTGCGGCAAGCTCGTCATGCGTGCGCGCCGCCGGATTGCGCCCGACATAGTCGAAGATCCGCATCAGCCCTGCGCGGTTGATCTCGGGGCCGATATCGTTCAGCAAAAGCCCGCGCATACGCCCGGCGGCGAAGGTGGCCAGATGCATGCCGATCAGCCCGCCGCGCGACGTGCCGATGATGGCAGCCCGGTCAATGCCAAGATGGTCCAGCAGGGCCAGCGCATCCAACCCCTCTTGCGCGACGGTATAGGTCGGGGCGCCTGTCCAGTCACTGGCGCCGCGCCCGCGATAATCCATGCGGATGATACGGCAGGGCAGCAGATGCGGCATCATATCGTCAAAATCGCTCATGCCGCGGGTCAGCCCCGCAAGGCACAGAACCGGCAATCCGGCCCCTTCGTCGCGAAAGGCAAGGCGGGCCCCATCCTTTGCGGTAAAGAACTGTGGCTCTGCCATGAAATGACCCCCTTACAGAAAATCGGCAAGCGGTTTCAGGTCCGGCATGATATGCGCCGGTCCATGCGGCAAGCGGTCCAAAGGCTGCGCACCCCGGTTCACCCAGACGGCGGTAAAGCCGAACCGCGCGGCCCCCGCCACATCCCAGCCATTGGACGAAATGAACAGCGTTTGCGCAGGCGGCACCCGCAGCGCGGTTTCGACCATGGCATAGACCGTGGCGGCGGGCTTGAAGATGCCGACCGTTTCCACCGACAAGACCGCCTCGAACGCCTGATCAAGCCCTGCAGACCCCAACAGCCGGTCCAGCATCAGTGGCGTTCCGTTCGACAGGATCGCCAGCCGCGCCCCACGTTGACCAAGCCGCGCCAAGACATCCGTCACTTCGGGAAAGGGTGTCAGCCGGTCAAAGGCGGCCAGCAGACGGGCTCGCAGATCGCGATCCTGCCCAAGGCCCTGCGCCTCAAGCACCCAATCCAGCGCATCTGCCGTGACGGCGGCAAAATCGGCGTGCACCGCCATCAGCGAACGCAGCCAAGTGTATTCCAGTTGTTTGCGCCGCCATTCCTCGGCCAGATGCGGCCAAAGGGCGGTGCGTGCAGGATCGCCCGCCATGACCGTGCGCGCGGCCGACGCTACATCAAACAGCGTTCCATAGGCGTCAAACACGAAAACCGCTGGCCGCATCCTGTGCCCCCTGTTCCTGACAGACCGTCGCACAGGCGCGCCCCAACGAAAAGGGGGCGCGGCAAAGCGGTCGCTTGCCCCCGCGCCATTGGTTGCCTAAACCCAGTGCGCGTAACAGGGTGGAACATATGGCTCGTCTTGACTCGACGCTGGAAGAACGCGCGGCCTCAAAACAGGTGGGCGCGCTACGGGGTTTGTCGCCGTTTCTTGCGCCCTACCGCATCTTGCTGGCCTTTTCGCTGCTGGCGCTGATCCTGACGGCCAGCATCAGCCTGATCCTGCCCTTGGCTGTGCGCCGGGTGGTCGACAACTTCAACGCAGCCGGGCAAATCCTTGACCAGTATTTCGCGGCAGCGCTGGTGATTGCGGCGCTTTTGGCGCTTGGCACGGGCTTGCGCTATTATCTGGTCACGCGGCTTGGCGAGCGCGTCGTGGCCGATATCCGCCGCGCCGTGTTTGACCGGGTTCTGGGCCTGTCGCCCGCGTTTTTCGAACGCCTGCTGACGGGCGAGGTTCTGAGCCGCATCACGACGGACACCACACTGATCCTGTCAGTCATCGGATCATCCGTTTCGGTTGCGCTGCGCAACGTGCTGACGCTGGTGGGCGGCATGGTGCTGTTGTTCCTAACCTCAGCCAAGCTGTCGGGCATGGTCTTGTTGCTGGTGCCTGCGGTGGTGGTGCCCATTATCGTGCTGGGCCGCCGCCTGCGTAAACTGTCGCGCGAAAATCAGGACTGGATCGCATCTTCGTCGGGTTCCGCGTCCGAGGCGCTGTCGTCGGTGCAAACCGTGCAGGCCTTTACCCACGAGGACCAGACCCGCGCCGCCTTTGCGGATGTGACCGAGAAGAGCTTTGTCTCGGCCCGTGCCCGGATCGGGACGCGCGCCGTCATGACCGTAATCGTGATCTTTTTGGTCTTTACCGGGATCGTCGGTGTGTTGTGGATGGGCGCGCGCGATGTGCGCGCCGGTGTCATGTCGCCGGGCGAACTGATCCAGTTCGTGATCTACGCCATCATGGTCGCCGGTTCGGTCGGTGCCTTGTCCGAGGTCTGGGGTGAGTTGCAGCGCGCCGCCGGGGCCACCGAGCGGCTGGTCGAATTGCTGAATGCGACAGACCCGGTGCAAGACCCGGCCAGCCCGATTTCCCCAGCACTGCCCATTCGCGGCGACATCCAGTTTGATGCGGTGACATTTCGCTATCCGCAGCGGCCCGAAACCTCAGCGCTGGACGGTATCTCACTGCATGTGCAACCGGGGGAAACTGTGGCGCTGGTCGGCCCTTCTGGTGCTGGCAAGACCACGATCCTGCAGCTGTTGATGCGCTTTTACGACCCGCAGCAGGGTGTCGTGCGACTGGATGGACAAGACCTGCGTGGCATGACGCGGGCCACATTCCGCAAGGCGATTTCGATGGTGCCACAAGACCCGGTGATCTTTGCAACATCGGCACGGGAAAACATCCGCTTTGGCCGCCCCGACGCCACGGATGCCGAGGTGGAAGAAGCTGCCCGCGCGGCGGCGGCGCATGAGTTCATCATGGCCCTGCCGCAGGGATATGACAGCTATTTGGGCGAACGCGGGGTCATGCTGTCCGGCGGACAAAAGCAGCGCGTGGCCATTGCCCGCGCCATCCTGCGCGATGCACCCGTGCTGCTGCTGGACGAGGCGACAAGCGCGCTGGATGCCGAATCCGAACGCCTTGTGCAGTCGGCCGTGGAACGTCTGGCCAAGGGGCGCACCACGCTGGTCGTGGCGCACCGTCTGGCCACCGTCAAGCAGGCCGACCGGATCGTGGTGTTTGACCATGGCCGCATCGTGGCGCAGGGCAAACATGATGAACTGGTTGCCCAAGGGGGTCTTTATGCCCGCCTTGCCCGGCTGCAATTCACGGACGGCACCGCCTAGGGGGGAAAAACCGCCCCCCTTTCCCCCCTCACGCTTTAACGTTGCGTTTCTTGCTGGCGTGCCGCTTGGCAAAACGCCTCTTTGCTTCCATCTTGAGGCGCAGGGAAGAACGGGCCCCCCATCAACGGGGCCACAGGGGAGGAACGCCATTGGGAAACTTCGCGACACGCGCGGACGTGAAGGCTATTGAAGCCGAAATGCCGTGGGCTGACCGCAATGTCGGCCACAGCATGTATGACTTTCTCAGCCGCACGAAACAGGCGCATGGCGCGCGCCCGGCCATCAGTTATCAACTGTTGTCGGGGCCCGGAACCAAGGCGGAAACGCTGACATGGAATGACCTACACGCACAGGTCACGCAGGCGGCCAACCTGTTCCGCAGCCTTGGCATCGGCGAGACCGATGTCGTGGCCTATGTCATGCCCAATGCGCTGGAAACCGCCGTCACGCTGCTGGGTGGCGCCGTGGCGGGCATCGTGAATCCGATCAATCCGCTGCTGGAACCGGAACAGATCAGCGCCATCCTGCGCGAAACCAAGGCCAAGGTCGTGGTCACGCTGAAAGCCTTCCCCAAGACCGATGTGCCGCAAAAGGTGGCGCAGGCCGTACGCCACGCGCCAAACGTCAAGACCGTGCTCGAGGTGGATCTGGTGCATTATCTGGGCGGGGCCAAGCGGTTCATCGTACCGCTGATCCGGCCCAAGAACCCCGCCAGCCATTCGGCCAACGTCAAAAGCTTTGCCGCCGAACTGGCGCGCCAGCCTTCGGACAAGCTGACCTTTGCGGATTCAAAGGCCGATCGCGTGGCCGCCTATTTCCACACCGGTGGCACCACCGGCATGCCAAAGGTCGCCCAGCACAAGGCTTCGGGCATGGTCTATAACGGCTGGCTAGGCGCGCGGCTTCTGTTCAAGGAAACCGACGTCGTCATGTGCCCGCTGCCCTTGTTCCATGTGTTTGCGGCCTATCCGATCATGATGTCGATGATCGCGTCGGGCGCACATGTCGTGTTTCCCACCCCGGCGGGCTATCGTGGCGAAGGGGTGATGGACAACCTCTGGAAACTGATTGAGCGCTGGAAATGCACCTATCTGGTGACTGTCCCCACGGCGCTTTCGGCCCTGATGCAGCGCCCGATCAACGCGGATGTCAGCACCCTGCGCGGGGCTTTCTCCGGCTCGGCCCCTTTGCCGATCGAGTTGTTCAACCGCTTTGAAAAGGCCACCAAGGTGCAGATTGTCGAAGGCTATGGCCTGACCGAATGCACCTGCCTTGTGTCGGTCAACCCGCCCGGCGGGACCAAGAAGATCGGCTCGGTCGGTCTGCCCTTCCCCTATACTCATGTGCGCATCCTGCAAAAGACCCCGGATGGATTCCGCGAATGTGCCGCCGACGAGGTCGGAGAAATCTGCGTGGCCAACCCCGGTGTGTTCGAAGGATCGACTTATACCGAGGTCGACAAGAACAAGGATCTGTTCGCCGAAGGCCGGTTCCTGCGGACCGGCGATCTGGGGCGGATGGATGCCGATGGCTACCTGTTCATCACGGGCCGTGCCAAGGATCTGATCATCCGGGGCGGTCACAACATTGACCCTGCCATCATCGAAGAGGCCCTTATGGGGCACGAGGCGGTCTCGTTCGTGGGTGCCATTGGCCAGCCCGACGCCCATTCCGGCGAATTGCCTTGCGCCTATGTGGAACTGGTGGCGGGGGCCAAGATCGGCGTTGATGACCTGATGGCCTATGCCGCGCAGCATATTCACGAACGCGCGGCGATGCCCAAGCATATCGAGGTGCTGGCCGAATTGCCCAAAACAGCCGTGGGCAAGGTGTTCAAGCCGGATCTGCGCCGCCGTGCCATTATCCGTGTCTATGATGCGGCCCTTGCCGAAGCGGGTTTGCCCGCAAAGGTCGTGGCCGTGGTCGAGGATAAAAAGCGCGGGCTTGTGGCGCAGGTCAAGGCAAGCGGGCCGGTCGACCCGGCAAAGCTTCAGCAGGTGTTGGGCAGCTTTACCAATGCATGGGAAGTTGCCGAAAAGTAACCGGCGGCTGCCTCAGGTTGCCCGCGCGTTCAGGCGGTGGAACATGTGGGTGAATGTGGCAGCCCCCAGCACCGGGATCAGCAGGTTGATGATCGGCACCGACAAAGGGGCCGCCATCAGCGTACCCGCAAGCCAGATCTGTGCGGCATAGCGGCTGCGCAGGGCCTTGGCCCCTGCCCGGCCCAGCCTGCGCGTGGCGACCAGCGTAAAGTATTCGCGGCCCAGCAAAAAGCCGTTCACCGCCCAGAACACCACTGGAATAAACGGCCCGGCAAAGCCGTAAAGCAGCAAGGCCAGCATATTCACCGCGATCAGCACGGCAAAGAAATTGGCACTGTCGATCAGCGCATCCATGAACGGCACCCGCGCCACCGGCGGCAAGCTCGGGTAATGCCGATCCTCGACCGCCTGCGCCACATCCTCCAGAAACAGCCCGGTAAAGACCGAGGCCACCGGCACCATCAGAAAAACCGACAACCCGATCATGAACAGCGCCGATCCCCATGACAGCAGGGTGTCCAGCCCCTGCACCGGGCCGACAAAGGGGATGTCGATGGATTCGGGCGTGGCCCATTGGATAAAGCCCAGGAACAGCGCATAGACCCCGGCCAAAAGCGCCAGCGACAACAGCACCCCGATCACCAGCACCCGGCGAAAGCGCGCATCGCCCAACTGACCAAGCGCGCGCGTGAAATCAGCAAAGATCATCGGTCAGGCCCAAGTCACGATGGCAGACACGTCAGGGCGCGGACGATCCGGCAGATCAACCGTCGGTGTTGCGATATGGATGATCCCTGCCACCGTCTCGGCACCCGTGCAGCCAAAGGCGCGGGCGCAAAAGGTGGCGTCATGGGCTGGCCATCCGCTTAGCCAGCAAGCCCCCCACCCCGCTGCCGTGGCGGCATGAACCACATTCATGCACAAGGCACCGGCCGACAGCACCTGTTCTGCCATCGGCACCTTTTCCACCGCCTTGGGCGACGAGATGACCACAACCGCCAATTGGCCCAGATCATACTGCCCGCGCCCCTTGGCGATCTTTTCCGCATCGCCCCCCATTTCACGCGCCCGCACCTCGGCCAGGTCGGCCAGACGCAGCAGGGCCGCACGGTCCAGCACGATCATGCGCCACGGCTCCAGCTTGCCATGATCGGGCACCCGCAACGCCGTGGCCAGAATCTGGGTCACTTCGGCGGTATCCGGCACCGGGGCGGTGAATGTCTTGGCGGGAAGCGAGCGGCGGCTGGCCAGAAAATCAAGGGCGGCTTGGTTGCGGTTCGGCATCAAAGGCTCCATCACGGTTGCTGCCAACCTAATGGCGCTGTGCGACAATTGCCAGACAGGCCGCAACCATGCGACAGCCGAAGGCGAACAGAAGCGGCAAAAGTCATGACAAAAGGTGCGTTTGCAGAACTGGCGGTATCAGGGGCCGAGTTTGCCGTGCGGGTCACACCCCGCGCGCGTCGCCCCGGTGTGTCATGGCAGGCGGGGGTGTTCCACATTGGCGTCACCGCGCCGCCCGAGGGCGGTCGTGCCAATGCTGCCGTGGCCGAAGCCTTGGGCGCAGCCCTTGGTGTGGCCAAAACCCGCCTGACGCTGATCCGCGGTGCCACCGCGCGCGACAAGGCCTTTCGGCTGGACTGACGCCTCAGCCCTTTTTCCCACGCTCCAGCCGGTAGCTGCCCTCGGGCAGGTCAAGTGCAGCGGCAAGATCGGCCAATTGTGCCATGGACAGCGTCACGCGCACCAATTCGCCATCCAGCGGATCGGGTTGTTCCAGCACCACGCAATCCTCGAATGCAAGGATGGTGATGTCTTCCTGCAAAGCATCCTCACCCTCATCAATCAGGGTGATCACGGTTGCGTCGAATTCGTGCTCGATGGTGAACATAGCCCAGATTAGGCCGCACGCCCGCCCTGTTGCAATGACAAAAGCCACGCAGCGCCCTTTGGCGCAACTTGCCGTGAAGGGCCTTTTGCATGGCACCCGCGACGCTATGCTTGGCGACAACGGGGCGACGGACGGGCAGGCAGAATGAAACACATGGGACTGGCTTTGGCGGCAATGGCTGGGCTGGCAGCCTGCCAGCCTGTCACTGGCATCGGCGAACTGCCGCGCGCAGCCTCGGTCATACCACCCGCGCCCGCACCCGGCCTGTTGCTGCCCGACGATGCGGCGCGCAACTTCGTCTCGGTGGTGGCACGGGTGGAACCCGTGGCCGAAGCCGCCTGCCGCGCCTACAACCCTTCGGCCAATTGCGACCTGATGATCGTGGTCGATGACCGCCCGAACCAGCCTGCCAATGCCTTTCAGACATTGGACAGGTTAGGCCGCCCCATCGTGGGCTTCACGCTGGCGTTGATCGCGGATGCGCGCAATGCCGACGAGATTGCCTTTGTCGTCGGGCACGAGGCCGCCCACCACATCGCAGGCCATATCCCGCAAACCCAGCGCACGGCGGCGACCGGGGCCGTGCTGGCGGGCATTCTGGCGCAGGCGACAGGGGCCGCACCCGATGAGGTGCGCGCCGCTCAGGAAATGGGGGCCGCCATGGGCGCGCGCACCTATGCCCGCGATTTCGAGTTGCAGGCCGATGCACTGGGCGCCGAGATTGCCCTGCGCGCAGGCTTTGACCCGATCCGTGGCTCGGCCTTCTTTGACCGCCTGCCCGACCCCGGGGATCAGTTCCTTGGCACCCACCCGCCCAACGCCGCCCGCAAGGAAACCGTGCGCCGTGTCGTGGCTGAGCTGCGGCAGGGCACTTGATCTAGGTCAAAGCGCGCGCGCCCGGCTGTCGGCATCCTGAGAGTTCGGGACACACAGTCCCGTCGGAGGCGCGCGACATGATCGGTTACTCAGAGGCCCCCATTGCCTGGGGAATGACACGCGGAATGGCGCGTGTTCTGGGCGTGAACTTGCCAAAGGCCGTCGTCGACGGCTGGTTGACCCGGCGCGAGTTGGCCACGCTGGTCAACCGCTGCGCGGCCTGCACCCAGCAATCGGCCTGCCAGTCGTGGCTGTCGCGGGCCGCGGTGGCGCCCTGCCTGCCGGTGTTCTGCCCCAACAAGGGCGAGTTGGAAGTGCTGGCCCTGCCGCACTGACCTTGCCGTATTGACCTTGCCGCATTGACCTTGCACGGGCTGCAGGCCACGGTTTGCGACAGGGGGAAGGCATGATGATCCGGCTGAACCAAGTCGTCAGCGACCGCGGGTCGCGCTATGCCGTGGCGGGTGGCTCCGTGCAGGGCCGCGCGGGCGTGGACGCGTTTCTGGCCGACCTGAAACGGGACCGTAAGATCGCCAAGGCCACCCACAATTCATGGGCCGTCGTGCTGAGCGATGGTGGCGCGCTGCGCAATGACGACGGCGAAAGCGGCGCCGGTGCCGTGATCCTGAAAATGCTGGAGCGTGAGGGATTGACCGACACCGTCGTGGTCGTCACCCGATGGTATGGCGGCGTGCACCTTGGCGGCGACCGCTTTGCCCATGTGGTGACCTGCGTCAGGGCTTTTCTGGCCGAATGGCGCAAGGCAAACTGACCGCAGAAGAAACGGGGGGGACCACCATGAACAATCTGCTGCGCGCCGAGGGGAAGCGCATTGCCAACACCGTGATCTGGTCGCTGGACGGGTGGAAGGCCGCATGGGCCACCGAAAAGACCCTGCGGCAATGGACGATTGTCAACATCGCCTCGGTGGCCTTGGCTTTTACCCTAGATCTGACGGGCACAGAGCGGGCGGTGATCCTGTCGCTGGGCCTGTTGATCCTTGCGGCCGAGTTGATGAACACGGCGGTGGAAGAGGTCGTCGATTACCTCTCGAAAGCCCCCGACCCGCGCGCCAAGAAAGCCAAAGACTGCGGCTCCGCCGCCGTCGCCCTCACCGCCCTCGCCGGGGGCGTGGCATGGGTGGTAGTGTTGGTGGGGTGATCGGGCTGGCGTGAGCCACTTCGGACGGCATAAACGCGCGCAAAACCGACACAACCAAAGCGAGTAATTTTATGCTATCGTCATCCTATTTGAACGAGGTGATTCCCATGCTCAACACAGTGATCTTCCGCACTTTGTCCACTGCTGCTCTGCTGACTCTGGTGGCCGCACCGCCTGCATCAGCGCAGTCGAATGATGTATCAGCCTGTTACAACCGGTGCTCGTCCGAGTTTTCGGTTTGCTTCGGGCTACCAGATCCGGATGAAGACCCGGAAATCATCACAGAATCTGGCGGCGACGGCACCGTTCCGACCCAAATCCCCTATGAGTCCTGCCTCGCGCAGAAGCACGCCTGCGACGCCACGTGCAACGCCGATTATGTCACGTCGCGGGTGAAGCCGTCAGAATAGAATTGTGGCTCGCATCGCATACTGCTCTACCGCTGGATGCACAGATGGCGGCTTTGCCAGCCGATTTACTGCGAGGTCTGGCGGGTCATGAACCTTCTCCGCCCTACTTCGCGTTCAGTACCCAGATGGTGACCAGCCAGAACGGCAAGGCCAGAAGAAAGGCCATATAGGCGCGCCGGACGCATTTGTGTTTGGTGCGCGCGATCGAGGCGTTGACGTGGCACTGTGCGGCAAGGTCGGACAGGTAAACGGCGGGCGTCAGCGAGATGAATTCGGCGGTTGCCGCGTCAACCGAGCGATCCGAAAGATCGCCAAAGAACAAAAGCGACCGTTTTCCTGTGCTGCGCAGGCGCGGGATCACGCCGGTCGCCATCAGGCCAAAGGCAGTGAACAACGGCAGGCTGCACAGGACTGCCGCAAGCAGACGCAACGGATCATCCTGCTGTTCGCGCAACAGCGCGGCCAGAACGCCAAGCATCGCCGTGGTGGTCGGCACCAGAAGGGCAATCTTGATGTCCGCGGCGCGGATCGCCTCGATCTGGCGCGACAGGTTGGCTTCCAGAATTTCGCGGTGATCGCAAAACTCGATGACAGGCGCAGAAGCATCAGCCGGGTTGCCCTTTGCCATCAATTCCGCGCGCATCACGGCATCAATCATCCATCTTCAGCGCAGAAATGAACGCTTCCTGCGGGATTTCGACTTTGCCGAACTGGCGCATCCGTTTCTTACCGGCTTTTTGCTTGTCCAGCAGCTTGCGCTTGCGCGAGGCGTCGCCGCCATAGCACTTGGCCGTCACGTCCTTGCGCATGGCGCTCAGCGTTTCGCGGGCGATCACGCGGGCACCAATCGCGGCCTGAATTGGGATCTTGAACATGTGGCGGGGGATCAGCTCTTTCAGCTTTTCCACCATGGCGCGGCCCCGCGCCTCGGCCCGGTCGCGGTGAACCATCATCGATAGCGCATCGACGGGTTCCTCGTTCACAAGGATCGACATCTTCACAAGGAAGTCTTCACGATATTCGGAAACCGTATAGTCGAACGAGGCATAGCCCTTAGTCACCGACTTCAGGCGATCGTAAAAGTCGAACACCACCTCGGCCAAGGGCAGGTCATAGACCACCATGGCGCGGTTGCCTGCATAGGACAGGTCCATCTGGATGCCGCGACGGTCTTGGCACAGCTTCAGGATATCGCCCAGATATTCGTCGGGCACCATGATCGTGGCCTTGATCCGCGGCTCTTCGATATGGTCGATATAGGTCAGGTCGGGCATGTCTGCGGGGTTGTGCAGATCGCGCACCTCGCCATCCTTCATGAACAGCTTGAACACGACCGACGGCGCGGTGGTAATCAGGTCAAGGTCATACTCCCGCTCCAGCCGGTCGCGGATGACCTCAAGGTGCAACAGGCCAAGGAAGCCGCAGCGGAAACCAAAGCCAAGCGCGGCCGAGGTTTCCATTTCCGAACTGAAGGAGGCGTCGTTCAGCGACAGCTTCTCAATCGCTTCGCGCAGATTTTCGAAATCGGCGGCGTCTACCGGGAACAACCCGCAGAACACCACCGGCTGCGCCGGTTTGAAGCCGGGCAGTGGCGTATCGGTGCCCTTGCGTTCATGGGTGATGGTATCGCCCACGCGGGTATCGCGGACCTGTTTGATCGACGCGGTGAAAATGCCAATCTCGCCCGGCCCCAGTTCGGCGATATCCACCATCTGCGGTTTCAGGACGGCCAGCTTGTCGATGCCATAGACGGCATTCGTCTGCATCATGCGGACACGATCGCCCTTTTTCATGACACCATCCATGATGCGCACCATGACGACAACGCCAAGGTAGGCGTCATACCACGAGTCGACCAGCATCGCCTTCAACGGCGCGTCGCTGTCGCCCTTGGGCGCGGGCAGGCGGGTGACGATGGCCTCCAGCACCTCGGGGATGCCAAGGCCCGATTTGGCCGAGATCAGCACGGCGTCTGACGCATCCAGACCGATCACATCCTCGATCTGCTGCTTGATGCGCTCGGGTTCGGCGGCGGGAAGGTCGATCTTGTTCAGCACGGGTACAATCTCGTGCCCCGCATCCAGCGCCTGATAAACGTTGGCCAGCGTCTGCGCCTCGACCCCTTGCGAGGCATCGACCACCAGAAGCGAGCCTTCGACCGCACGCATGGAGCGGGAGACCTCATAGGCAAAGTCAACGTGACCGGGGGTGTCAATGAGGTTCAGGATATAGGTCTTGCCATCCTTGGCCGGATACTCGATCCGCACGGTGTTGGCCTTGATCGTGATGCCACGCTCCCGCTCGATATCCATCGAGTCGAGGATCTGCGCCTTCATGTCGCGCTCGGCCACCGTTCCGGTCATCTGGATGAGCCGGTCGGCAAGGGTGGATTTGCCGTGGTCGATATGCGCCACGATGGAGAAATTGCGGATGAGATCAAGCTGGGTCATGCGCGGCATATAGCTTGGAAAACAGGGGGCGGGAAGGGGTTCACACCGCTTGTTCAAACTGCGGGACAGGGTAATTTTCGCGCAGCGCTTCAAAGAGGTCGATCTGCGCGTTACGGCCCGCGCTGCTGTTTTGCTGCACGATGATCAGGCAGATCAGACGCACCACGCGCGGGCGGGTGACGGCAAGGTCTGCGGTTTCTGCCATCAGCCAGTTCTGGAACGCCATCAGCAGGCCCTGATAGCTCCATTTCACCGCGCCCCGCTTGCCCCGCAAGATAAAGGTGTCGGGGCCGTCCAGTACCGCAGGCATCACATGGCGGCGGAAATAGGCGGCCATCATATCATGCGCGACCGACAGATAGGCCGGGTTCAGGCGGTCATCGGCCATAAGGCAATCGGCCACCGGGTCATCCGGTATGCCCAGCAGGATGGCCGCGTTGATATAGGTCTGCGCCGCAAGGCCCGACCACAGCGCGATGGTGTCATTGCGGTGGTCTTGCAGGAAATCGCGCAGATCATGCTGCAGATCGCCGGGAAAATTCGGCAAGGACCGCGGCATATAGGCCATATGCGCGCAGATATCGGGAAAGGGGCCGGGGGGAATCGCGGGTGGCATAGGATCATGCTATGGTCGTTGGGTGACACATATAGTCACCCTTTCAAAGGGCGTCGCGCCATGCAGACTGCATTTCCGGCAGACCATCCGGTGCCGCCGGGCTTCCCCCAGGGCGCCGTATCAGTCGCGCCAGCCGCCGAGTTGAATTTCCTGCACACTGGCCGCGTCATGGTATCCGGACGGATGACGGCAGCCGATGTCTGGGCCGCCGTGATGTCGCGCCCCCTGCCCGGCCTTGGCCTTGCCTTCCGGCTGCGTGATGCCATTTCGGCACGGTTTGGGGTCAAACGGATTGGCGGGTTCAGTGGCCGCAGGCAGGTGCCAACCCTGGGCGGTCATCTGGACTTTTTTCTTGTCGAAGGGCTTAGCGCGCAACGCATGATCCTGACCGCACGCGACCGCCACCTTGCCGTAATGGTCTGCGTGACGGCGGTACCTTGCGGCGACATGACCGAGGTTGGTCTGACGGCATCGGTCAAGACTCACAACAGGTTCGGAAAAATCTACATGTTGCCGGTTGCCCCCGCGCATCGGCTGATCGTCCGGGCCATGCTGCGGCGGCTGACCCGCGCAAAAACAGCTTGATCTGGTAGATCGTGGCACGCGCCGACACCACGGGTGGGCAACTGTGGCAAAAGACCGCCCAGCCGCGGTGCAGCATTGAAAAAACCCTGACGAATCGGCATGATGGCTGCAACAAAAACGACCAGCGGCAGAGGGAACCCCTGCCTTTGGCAAAGAGGCAGAACATGAAAAAACACCTTATTCTGGCGACAGCCATTTCACTTGCTTTGCCGTTCATGGCCAGCGCCGTGCAGGCCGGGCCGATTGAACGCGCCTGTATGCGGTCTGAGCGTGGCAGCGGAAACCGCGGCCTGTGCGGCTGCATCCAGCAGGTTGCCGACCAGACCTTGCGCGGCGGTGACCAGCGTCGTGCCGCCAGCTTCTTCAAGGACCCCGACCGCGCGCAGGACGTGAAAATGTCAAAGCGCGACGCGGACGATTCCTTTTGGGAGCGCTATCAGGCCTTTGGTGAACAGGCCGAAGCCTATTGCGCGGGCTGACCTGCGCGCCACTGCCACACGTTATGTGATGTCAGGTTGACCGGCCCTTTAGCCGGTCTTTCCGTTTTGCCGGACGTAAACGCAGCTTATCGGAACGCGGGGCCGTGAGACCACAGCGTCAGCGACCACCGTTCCCCCGCTGTAACCGGGGTAACGCGATGCAGCACAAAGCTGGGAAACAAGACCGCCTGCCCACGACGTCGCGGCACATCGGTCACATTGCTGTCCGGGCGCAGTTCCAGTGCCCCGCCATCATAGTCTGCAGGGTCTGACAGTTGCACGACGATGGTCAGTTTGCGTTTGGCCGCCCAGATCCCGGCACCGATGTCGGTATGCCAGTCAAAATGCCCTTCGCGTTCAGCACCATAGCGCGCGACCTGCGCACTTTCGCCAAAATCGGACAGATCAAACCCGAAACTGTCACGATTGGCATCTGCCACCACGCGGATCATCCTGTCCATGACCCACGACGCCTCGACAATGTCGTCCAGCCACGCGATATCGGCACGGCGGATGCTGTGGGCCGTCTGCCCCTTGACCAAACCGGCGTCGCGCATCTGTGCGCCCATGGCATGGGCGATGATGCGGTCGCACTCCGCCGCCGAAAAGGCATCTGCAACAAGGTGGTGGCTACGCATGTCGGGGCGTCCCTTGGCAAAGCTGCGGGTTGCTGGCGCTGACCCCTATCACGCCCTGCCCGTGCGGCAGGCACCGAGGCAGCGCAGCGCCCTTCACAACAAAAAGCCCCGTTGGCGGATCACACCAACAGGGCCTTTGTCTGCGTCACGAAAAGCTTAGGCCGCAGCCGATGCTTTCGCGATGTCTTTCTTGATTTTCAGCGCGTTGGTCGACAGCTCGTCATCCTTTGCCTTGGCAAGGAATGCGTCCAGACCGCCACGGTGATCCACCGTGCGCAGGGCCGCAGCCGACACGCGCAGTTTGAACGACTGGCCCAGAATGTCCGAAATCATGGTGACTTCGTTCAGGTTCGGCAGGAAACGCCGGCGGCTTTTGTTGTTGGCATGGCTGATCGTGTTACCGGTCATCGGGCCCTTGCCCGTCAGTTCGCAGACGCGCGACATTGTCGTGATCCTTCAAGTCAACGCCGGCTGAGGCGTATGTGAGAAACAGTGAAGCAACGCCCAAAAGCGCGCAGCCTCGAATTTGATGGCTGCGTTTACGCGTGAAGCGGGCCGTCGTCAAGCGATTCACCCCGCGCTTGCCGAAAGAAAGCCGACGCTGCGCCCGCGCGATCCGGTCAGGTTCCGCGCGGTTTGGCACGCACCGTCGGGTCTGCGGTCGTCGGGTCTTCGGGCCATGGATGCTTGGGGTATTGGCCGCGCATGTCCTTGCGCACATCGGCATAGGATCTGGCCCAAAAACCCGGCAGGTCCATCGTCACCTGCACAGGGCGATGCCCGGGCGACAGCAGCGTGATGCGCAAGGGCAGACGTGCGGCACCGACAACAGGGTGCTGTGTCACGCCGAACAGTTCCTGCAGGCGCACCTCAATCGACGGATGGTCACCATCGTAATCAATCGGCACCCGCCGCCCCAAAGGCGTTTCAAACTGCGCGGGCACACGGGCATCGACCTGCGCCATGCGGTCCCACCCCAGATGGCCGCGCAAGGCATCGGTCAGATCAAGGGCACGTAGATCAGCTTCGGTGCGCGCGGCAGACAGATGCGGCAGCAACCACGCCTCGGCGGTGTCCAGCAAAGCCGCATCCGTCATCTCAGGCCAATCTTCGGCGCGGGCGAGGCGGATGCGCGCCCGCAAACGCCGGGCGGACGGGGTCCAAGGCAGGCCCAAAAAGCGCAGGCCCTCCAGCGCCGCGCGTGCCATCGCGGCAGCCGGGGCATCGGGCCATGGTCGGTCCGCCAGCACCAAGGCGCCCAAACGCTCCTGCTTGCGGGCCACCACGCGGCCATCCCGGCGCGACCATTCGCAGACGTCCTGCCAGCCGATCTGATCGGCAAAGATCGCCCGCACCTCGGGTTCGGTCAGGATCAGCGCCTGCCGCACCTGCGCCTCGCGCAGATCACCATCCAGATCAGTGGCCACGATCAGCCGCGCATCAGACAGCGCCGTGCCCGGTGCCATCGCTGCACCCTTGCCCCCAGACAGCACCCAGCGTGGCGCATCCCCCTTGCGACGCAGGCCGATCCGGTCAGGATAGGCAAGGGCCGCCATCTGTGCCACCGAAAGATCGGCCATTCGCGCCGACGGGCACAGCCGCGACAAACGCCGCGCCTCAAGCCTGATGCGGTCGATCGTGGGCCGGTGCGCGTCAGGGCCGGGCCGTTCAATGGCACGAAGCCGCAGCATCAGGTCGGGCCCCGCCCCCCGCAGCGGGTCACGTTCCGCCAGCAGGGCCGCCAGCGTGGCCGCCGCAGGCCCTGCCGTCGCCAGCATGTGACCCAAGCGCGGATGCAGCGGCAGCGTGGCCAACTGGCGGCCATGCGCCGTGATCCGGCCGCCGGCATCCAGTGCACCCAGATCGGTCAGCAGAGTCTGCGCCTCGGCCATGGCACCATGGTGTGGCGGGGTCAGAAACGGCAGGTCAACGGCCCCCCACAGCGCCAGTTCGAGCGCAAGGCCTGTCAGATCGCCCGCCTCGATTTCGGCGGGGGGAAAGGCCGCCATGCCGCCCTCTTCGCCTTTGGTCCACAGCCGGTAGCAGATGCCCAGTGCCACCCGCCCTGCCCTGCCCCGGCGCTGCTCAGCCTCGGCCCGCGTCACCCGTTCGGTCACCAGCCGCGACATGCCCGATGCCGCGTCATAGCGCGCCCGTCGGGCGCGGCCGCCATCGACCACCACGCGGATGTCGGGAATGGTCAGCGAGGTTTCGGCAATTGACGTGGCCAGCACGATCTTGCGCCCCTCTGCCGGGCCAAGGGCGGCCCGCTGGGCGGCGAAATCCATCGCGCCAAACAGCGGGCGAATGGTGCAGCCGGGCAAGCCGGACAACAGCCCCTCAACCCGGCGAATCTCGCCCTCGCCCGGCAGGAACACAAGGATGCCGCCTTCGGTTTCGTCCACTGCCTGCCGCACAAGGGCGGCCACCGCTGCCTCATGGCGCAAGGAGGCATCGGGGGCACGAGGCAACCAGCGGGTTTCCACCGGGAACGCGCGCCCTTCGCTGGTTAAAAGCGGCGCCCCCCCCATCAGTGCCGCCACCGGCCCCGCATCCAGCGTGGCCGACATCACGACCAGTTGCAGATCGCTGCGCAGCGCGTCACGAATTTCAAGCGCCAAAGCAAGGCCAAGATCAGCATTCAGTGATCGTTCGTGGAACTCGTCAAAGATGATCGTGCCGATACCGGGCAACTCGGCGTTGCTCTGGATCATGCGCGTCAGGATGCCCTCGGTCACCACCTCGATCCGGGTGGCAGCCGATACCTTAGCCTCGCCCCGGATGCGATAGCCGACGGTCTGACCAACCACTTCGCCAAGGGTTTCGGCCATTCGCTCGGCCGCCGCGCGGGCCGCCAGCCGCCGGGGTTCCAGCATCACGATGCGCCCCGAAGCCTGCGACAAAAGCGCCAGGGGCACGCGTGTGGTCTTGCCTGCACCGGGGGGGGCCTGCAACACGGCCTGACCTGTGCTGGCAAGGGCCTGACACAGTGCGGGCAGGATATCATCAATGGGAAGGCGTGGGTCCATGCCCCGTGGGTTAGGACCAGTCGCGCATCCATGCAAGTGGGTGGCACCACAAACGTAAGCTGGCCCTATTCGCGGACCAGCCGGGCAGGACCAAAGGCCGACTGCATGTCAGCCCCAACCACGCGCAACCCGCCATCCGGCAGACGGGCATAGGTCAGGGTAAAGGCAAAGCGGCTGCGTTCGGCCATCACCTCGGGCGGGTATCCGGCGATGCGGCGAAACTCGCCCGTGCAGGTCGGGCTTGCCTCGGGTCCCTTCGGCCCGTCGATCCGCAGCGTTCCGGCGCGACGCCCGTCAAAGGTGGCCAAGGCCAGCGTGCAGCTTTTGCCCTTGGGCAAATCACGCAGGGTGGCAAACATCGCGCTGACCGGGTCCACGCTTCCCCGCTGCCCCGCCGGGTCCGCATCATGGGGCAAGGGGCCTGATGCATCGCCCGTCAGCGTTACCGTGGGAATGCCCTTGGCCCACCGGATCGAGGCCGCCGCATCCAGTTTGCCGTTGCTTTGACGCCCGTCATACTGCGTGGCGGCCAGCCCCCGCGCAGCAAGGCGGCCCTTGGCCTGCCC
Organism: Rhodobacter sp.; assembly: GCA_027484145.1. GTDB lineage: Bacteria > Pseudomonadota > Alphaproteobacteria > Rhodobacterales > Rhodobacteraceae > Pseudotabrizicola. The sequence continues at coordinate 506,367 of JAIXUH010000026.1, read as the reverse complement.
TTCAAACCCGACACGGCGCAGGCTTTTCATCAGGTTTGAGGGATCAAACACAGCTCGCACCGCATAGGTTCCGCCGCTTTCCTGCGCCGTTAGATGAAAGGTGCCAATCCGGATTCCCTTGACCAGCACGCCGTATCGCGCCGTCTCGGCCAAGGCCAACGCAGGCACGAGCACCATGGCAAGCCAGACAAGGCCGACGCAGATCAGCAGGGATGACCGCACCATCAAAGCACCCGACAACAACCGCATGACGCCACTGGAATAAACCAGACGGCTGGGGCATGTAAGGGGGTGACGGTATCGCCTTTATGACAGGATCGCCCTGCCACGGGCCACCATGACGGCGCAACGGCCTGCGGAGCGGATGGATGGACATGGAAACCTTGGCCCAGGCCGTCATCGCGGGCGACAGGCGGGCTTTGGCCCGCGCCATCACGCGGGTTGAAAGTGCCCGCGCCGATCACCGTACGGACGCGATCCGGCTGGTGGCCGAAGCCCGCGCAGCCGGGCGACAGGCTTTGCGTATCGGCCTGTCAGGCACGCCGGGCGTGGGAAAATCCACCTTCATCGAAGCGTTCGGCATGATGCTGGTGGATCAGGGGCTGCGGGTGGCGGTGTTGGCGGTGGACCCGTCTTCGGCCCGGTCGGGCGGCTCCATCCTTGGCGACAAGACCCGGATGGAGCGGTTGAGCCGCGCGCCCGGCGCTTTTATCCGCCCGTCGCCCAGTCAGGCGCAGATGGGGGGCGTTGCACGGCGTACGCGCGAAGCAGTCGCTTTGTGCGAGGCGGCGGGCTTTGACGTTGTGCTGATCGAAACCGTGGGGGTGGGCCAGTCGGAAACGGTGGTGGCCGAAGTGGCCGATCTGTTCATCCTGCTTTTGGCCCCGGCGGGCGGCGACGAACTGCAGGGCGTCAAGCGTGGCATCATGGAAATGGCCGACATGATCCTAGTGAACAAGGCGGATGGCGACCTGAAGCCTGCTGCCCTGCGCACGATGGCCGATTATGCCGGGGCGTTGCGCTTGCTGCGCCGCCGCCCACAAGACCCGGAAGGCTTTCCCAAGGCGATGGTGGTGTCGGCGGTACAGGAAACGGGCCTTGCCACCGCGTGGGACGAGATCAGGGATCTGGCAAATTGGCGCAAGGCCCATGGGCACTGGGCTGCGCGGCGGGCTTCGCAGGCGCGGCATTGGTTTGGCGAAGAGGTGCGTCAGGGCCTGCTGTCCGTACTGGAACGCGAGCCAGCGAAGGGCAGCATGGCTGCACTGGGCGCAAGGGTCGAAGCGGGTGATCTGTCCCCCGAGGCCGCAGCAGCGACCTTTCTGGCGCTGCTGCAGCGGGCCTGATCGGGGCAGTGTTCACGGGCCGTACGGGGCGGCCATGGTGTCGCCGCCCGGCACCCCGGCTTGTGAATGTAACATATTCTTGAACTGAAGCTGCTGGAAATGTGGCTTTTTCGTGGCGCATGATGACGACTGACCGGGCGGGACCGCCGCCGGGTGCCAGGCCCATGGCCAGCCGGGGGATATCCCACAAGCGATGAATTCTGCGCCAATCGGGCGGGGCACCGTGCCAAGATTGTAGGCGGATAGCTATGCGCAAGACGCATGGCGGCTTTGGCGGATCGCAGGATTGTGCAACTGCAGCATCAGGCCCATCTTACGTCCAACGCCAAGGGCATCGATGATCCGCGGCGATGGTCCGAATGATGAGGGTAATGAAATGGCTTATGTAACATCACACCGCACGGCAGGCTCGGCCCCGGTTGATCTTCTTGGAAACATCCTGTCCAGACTGCAGGATGCACGCGCCCGCCGCGCCATCTATGTGCGCACGATCCGCGAGTTGGACAGCATGACCGACCGTGATCTGGCCGACATCAACGTCAGCCGCCTGCAGATCCGCGACATCGCGCGCGAAGCGGCCTACGGCAAGTAACAGGTTTCCGTCCCGCTGCCCTGTCATCAGGGGGGGCTGGGCACACGCAATACGCCGCTTCTATCTTGAGGCGGCTGAACGTCAGGCGGCGTTTGCAACAGGCAGACGCCGCCTTTTCTTTGCGCCCAACCCAAGAGAATGTCGCAGATCGCCCGAAGCGGTGCCGTTTTGCGCTGACGTAAACGTTATAGATGTCACAATCCGTGAAGCGCCGAGGGCTTTCCGTTGCCGCCGCGCCGTCCTATGCAGGGCGCAATTCGGGACAGACCGTCGGGCAAGGGGCACATCATGGATATGGCAACGGCAAAGCGCGGCCGCTGGGCATTGGCTGCAATGTTCGGCGTGAACGGGTTTGTCATGGGGGCATGGGCCCCGCAAATTCCGCTGCTGCTGCCACGCCATCAAATCAGCGAATCCACACTTGGCCTGTTGATCTTTGTGCTGGGTGTGGGGGCTGTCGGCGCCATGCTGTTTGCAGGCCGCCTGATCGGGCGCTTTGGGGCGGTGCCGGTGTTGCGCGCCTTTGCCATCTCGGTCGCCTTTGCCTTGCCGCTGGTGGTCTTTGCCCCCTCGCTGACCGTGCTGGCCCCGGCGATGGCGATACTGGGTGCACTGATCGGCTGCATGGATGTCGCCATGAACGCGAATGCGGTCGAGGTGGAGCGTCGACTTGGCCGGGCCATCATGTCATCCTCCCACGGATTCTGGAGCCTTGGCGGCTTTTTCGGCGGATCGGCCGGGGCATGGATCATCGCGCACTGGGGGTCCGAGGTGCAGGCGACGCTGGTGGGGGTAACCGCAGCCGTCGCCGTGTTGGTGTCCCTGCCATTTCTAGCGGGCGAACCAGCCTTGCACGCCAAAACGACTGATGGTCAGAAACCGGCGGGCCTGTTGCCCAAGCAACTGGGTCTGTGGTTGCTGGGGGCGATGGCCCTGTTCTCGATGGTTCCCGAAGGGGCTGTGCTGGATTGGGCCGCCCTGTTTCTGGCCAAGGAACTGGGGTCTGACGTGTTTCGTTCGGGTCTGGCTTTTGCGTTCTTTTCCGGGGCCATGGCGTTGATGCGTTTCGCCGGCGACGGCGTTCGCAACCGCTTTGGCGCGGTTCAGACCTTGCGGGTGTCGGGCCTGATTGCAGCGGCGGGGATGTTGGTGGCCTCGGTCGCCCCGTCCGACAGCATTGCCATTGCCGCCTTCTTCTTTGCAGGTCTGGGTGTGGCCAATATGGTGCCGATCCTGTTTTCGGCGGCGGGCAACTATCCGGGCGTGGCACCGGGGGCCGCGATATCGGCCGTCACGATGGTGGGCTATGCGGGTATTCTTGTGGCACCGTCCAGCATCGGGTTTGTGGCCGAACACATCGGCTTTCGCTGGACCTATGGCACCCTTGCGGTGCTGCTGATCGTGGTATCCGCTTTGGCAGGCCGCGCCGCCGGGGCAGACGGGGTGCAGGCGGTCGGCGGCGATCAGGCGGCCAACCGCGCCACAACCTGATCCGCGCGCAACACCTCGGCAAAGTCAGCGCCCAGCAACGACAATGTGACGCGATGGACGATCGCGGCGTCAAGTCGCCCGCCGTCAAGGGCGGGAAGGTCAAAGCCAAGCAGGGCATCTGACGGCAGCAGGACCTTGAACCCAAGGTCTGATGCGGCCCGCGTCGTCGATGTTACGCAAAACGCGGCCACCGCGCCGACAATCACCAGCCGGTCAATACCCGCGCGGCGCAGCAGAGCGTCCAGCCTCGTGCCCGCAAAGGCGGATGACCCGGACTTCCACAACACCGGTTCGCCATCGGCGGGCATTGTGCAGGGCAAGGGCTGCCCCCCGGCGGTGTCACGGCGAAAGGGCGAGCGCAGGTCCGGATCATCATGGTGCACATGGATGACGGGCAAGCCCTGCGCGCGGAACTCCGCCAGAAGATCTGCCATACGGTCCATTGCCTGCGGGTCCACAGGGGCGCGGCCTGCGTCGATCCTGTGGGCCATGCCCATCTGCATGTCGATGATCAGCAATGCCGTAGTCATGGTCATCCTTTCGCGCATTAGGCGCCCATATAGTCGCCCTTGCCGAGTTCAACACCATTGTGCCGCAAGATGTTGTAGGCGGTGGTCAGGTGGAAATAGAACTGCGGCATGGAATAGATCATCAGGAAATTCTCGCCGCTCATCGTCATGTCATTGCCGCGCATCTTGATCGTGATCTGGCGGGTGTCGGCCCCGTCATACCGCGCAGACTCGAATCCGGCCATATAGCCGCGCGCGGCCTGAATGCGGTCCTGCAGCTCGGCAAAGGTGGTTTCGGTATCGGGGAAACTCTTCGGCTCTTCGCCCGCCAGACGGGCAGCGGCGCGTGCGGCAAAGTCGCACGACAGTTGCACCTGCTTGACCAGCGGGAACATGTCGGGAAACAGGCGAAAGGTCAGCATCGCCTCGGGCTTGATGTTGCGCGCGGTGCAATGCGCCTCGGCCTTGGTCAGAATCTTGGACAGACTGCCAAGGAAACGGTCGTAAACGGCGACGGAACGGGAATGCATCAGTGCTGCCTCGCGTGGGGATCTGGACTGGCCCAGTGATCGGCCCGTGCAGACGAATGGTCAAGCGGATTGAAGCCCCCGATGGCGCAGATTAAACAGACGCCATGAATGATGACGCCCTTGATCTGTCGCGCCGCACCGCCCTTCCGGCCGAGTTGCTGGACCTGTTGAAGGCCCTACCCCGCGCCGCGTGGCAGCAGGCCCCCGGCTTTGGCGGGCTTGCTGCGTTCTGGCTGGACCGGCATCTGGGGTTTCGTCGCCTTTTGGGCCAGATCGGCACCGAGGCAGAGGCCGTCGCGACGGGACGCATGTCACCAGAGGAATGGCGCAGGCGGCTGATGTCGGCGGGGGGCCGTTTGGTGGCCGAACTGGAGGGGCACCACCGGATCGAGGATGAGGCCTATTTCCCGCAGATGATTCGGCTGGAGCGGCGTCTGCTGCGTGGCTTTGACCTGCTGGAAATGGACCATGCCGCGCTGGATGTGCTGCTGGACGGTTTCACCCGTGCGGCAAATGGCGCAATGCGGGCCAAGGATGTCCGGACGGCGGCGCATCGGTTCCGCGACGGCCTTGTACCGTTTGAACGCCAGTTGGTCCGTCACCTGTCGGATGAGGAGGATCTGATCATCCCCGTCATCCTGAAACACGGGGTCGAATAGGCGCGGCGCAACATCTGGCCGCGCCGTCCGTTATTTGCCAAGGCACCAGCGCATGATGGATTTCTGCGCGTGCAGGCGGTTTTCCGCCTCGTCAAAGATCACCGAATGCGGGCCGTCCATAACGGCGCTCGTCGCCTCGTCATTGCGATGCGCGGGCAGGCAATGCATGAACAGGCTGTCCGGCTTGGCCTGCGCCATGAGCCGTTCGTTGACCTGATAGCCGCGCAACTGGTTGTGGCGGCGCTCTTTCGCGGATTCAGGATCATGCATGCTGACCCATGTGTCGGTGACCACAAGGTCAGCCCCCGTGACGGCGACGAAAGGATCACGCTCGATCTGCACATCAGAGCCTTTGCCGCGCGCAAAGGCCACGAACTTTTCTTCGGGGTCCAGCGTTTCCGGGCCGGTAAAGGTAAAGTCGAACCCGAATTGCCCTGCCGCATGCAGGAAGGACGCGCAGACATTGTTGCCGTCACCCGCCCAGACCACCTTTTTGCCCGCGATGGGGCCCCGGTGCTCTTCATAGGTCATCACATCGGCCATGATCTGGCAGGGATGGGTGCGGTTGGTCAGACCGTTGATGACGGGCACCGTGGCGTGTTCTGCCATTTCCAGCAGCGTCGCTTCTTCAAACGTCCTGATCATGATCAGATCAACATAGCGGGACAGCACGCGCGCGGTGTCTGCAATCGTCTCGCCATGACCAAGCTGCATCTCTTTGCCCGATAGCACCATGGTCTGCCCGCCCATCTGACGCACGCCCACGTCAAAGGATACGCGGGTGCGGGTGGATGGCTTTTCAAAGATCAGCGCCACCATGTGGCCCGCCAACGGCTGGTCATCATCTGGTGCGCCCTTGGGGCGGCCATTGCGTGCGGCCTTCATGGCATGGGCGGAATTGATCATGGTCCGCAACTGGGCAGCGTCGGTCTTGTGGATATCGAGGAAGTGGTTCATTTCATTCGGCTTTCTGGCCGGCTGCCGGGGGATTTCCCCCGGAGCCACGGAGTATGTGGAAAACGGAGTCAGCGGAAGGGGCGATCAGGATCGTCGCCGCCGCGCCATTTTCATGCAAGGCAATCGCAGGCTTTGGCCCGATGACACGTCAGGCCGCCTGTTCCAGCGCAGTGGCGGCACCGTCAAGGCGCTTCACAGCCTCGGCAATGTCCGCGTCGGGGATGTTCAGCGCGGGCAGCAGACGCAGCACATTGTCGGCGGCGGCCACGGTCAGAACATGCTGGGCATAGCCTGCCTTGACCACATCGGTGTTCAGCGCCCTGCATTTCAGCCCCAGAATAAGGCCTTGGCCGCGCACCGCCTCGAACACCGTGGGGTGGCTGGCAACAAGTCCCTCCAGCCCCTGCCGGAACAGCGCCGACTTCTGGCTGACGGCATCCAGAAACGCAGGGTCCGACACGATTTCGGTCACGGTCGCGCCCACCGCACATCCCAAGGGGTTGCCGCCATAGGTTGACCCATGGGTGCCTGCCACCATGCCTGATGCAGCCTGTTCGGTGGCCAGCACCGCGCCGAGCGGGAACCCGCCGCCAATGCCTTTGGCCACCATCATGATATCGGGCGACACGCCCGCCCATTCATGCGCGAACAGCTTGCCCGTCCGGCCCATGCCGCACTGCACCTCGTCAAAGATCAGCAGCGTGCCGGTGCTGTCGCACAGATCGCGCAAGCCCTTGAGGCACTGATCAGGCACCTGCCGAATGCCGCCTTCGCCCTGAATGGGCTCGATCATCACGGCACAGGTCTTTTCGGTGATGGCCGCACGGATCGCATCATGGTCGGCCCATGCAATATGGGTAAAGCCGGGCATCAGCGGACCAAACCCCTTGACCATCTTTTCCGATCCGGCGGCAGCAATCGCCCCGGTCGACCGGCCATGGAACGCCCCTTCAAAGGCGATGATCTGCACCCGGTCGGGGTTTCCGGCGGCATAGTGGTGCTTGCGCGCCATCTTGATGGCCAGCTCCGCCGCCTCGGTGCCCGAGTTGGTAAAGAAAACCGTATCGGCAAAGGTCCTGTCCACCAGCATCTGTGCCAGATGTTCCTGCTCAGGAATGCGATAGATGTTGGACACATGCCACAACTGCTGCGCCTGCCGGGTCAGCGTTTCCACCAGCGCCGGATGGGCATGGCCAAGGGCGTTCACCGCGATCCCTGCGCCAAGGTCAAGGTATCGGCTGCCATCTTCGGCGGTCAGCCAAGACCCTTCGCCTTTGACAAAGGACAGCGGCGCGCGGTTATAGGTGGGCAAAACGGCGGAAATCATCGGGAATGTCCCTCTGCTGGGAAGGTCCAAGCCGTAGCGGCTGGCCCTTGGTCGAGTCAATCGAAAGTCAGGCGAAAGTCGGGGGAAAGGGGGGCGTATGTGACCGTAAGACTGGTCACAGATGACCTGTCGCTCAGAAGCGTCGGGGGCGTCGCGAAGGAATGTGCCTTAAGGTCATGCCGCTTGACGTAAAAGAAGGGCGCCCGAATGTAAACGCAAATCCGCTGCCGCCTTGATCTTCGGGCGTGGCGCTTGTATCCCGCACTGTCGCCGTTACAATGGCGGCCAGATCCAACCGGAGTAACAGCATGTCCTGGACCGACGAGCGTGTCGAAACGCTCAAGCGCATGTGGGCCGAGGGCCAGTCGGCCAGCCAGATCGCCAAGGAACTTGGCGGCGTGACGCGCAATGCCGTCATCGGCAAGGTGCATCGTCTGGGCTTGTCGAACCGCGTGGGTGGCAAAGACGAAGAGGAAGAGGCCCCGGTCGTGGTGGCCAAGCCCGAACCTGTTGCCCCCCCAAAGCCAGCCCCGGCCGAAATGCGCGCCGAACCGGTGCCGCCGCGCCCTGCGCCCGAGCGTCCCTCTGCAACCACGGCAGCCCCGGCATCGGCCCCGTCGAATGTGACCCCCCTGCCCGTACGCAAGGCGATCATTCCTGCGGGCCAGCCGCTGCCGCCACAACCTTCGGCCAATGAAATCTCGCCCGAGGCTCTGGCTTCGGTGCGCGAGGTGGAAAAGCGCGCCAAGAAACTGACTCTGATGGAATTGACCGAGCGGACCTGCAAATGGCCCATCGGCGACCCCGCGACCGAGGATTTCTGGTTCTGCGGCCTGCCATCCCTGCCCGGCAAACCCTATTGCGAGGCGCATGTCGGCGTGGCCTTCCAGCCGATGAGCGCGCGCCGCGACCGCCGCCGCTAAGGCAACTACCCTGACAGACACGGCATCAAGGGCGGCTCAGGCCGCCCTTTTTCATGGGCGCGAAGGCTTTTTGATGGCCATCAGACTGCGAATGGTTGCGGCCAGTTGGTCACGGCGAAACGGTTTCGGCAAATGCGCGGCAAAACCTGCCGCCATATAGCGGACGGTTTCGGATGGCAGGGCATTGCCGGTAATCGCAATGGCATAGGGCATGTCCACCCCGGCCTCGGCCGCCATCCCGCGCAGGCGGGCCAGCGTTTCGACGCCATCCAGACCCGGCATCGAGATATCAAGGCAAACCACGTCAAACCGTCCCGGTGCCCATGCGGCAATGGCGCTTTCGCCGCGATCAGCCAGCACGACATCCGCGCCAAGGCCGGTCAGGAAAGCCTCAAGAATGGTGCGGTTGATGTCGCTGTCATCGGTCACAAGCACCCGCAGGCCATCCAGACGGTTGTTCGCGGGACGTGCGGGCGCCTTGGCCCGCGGCGTGTCGGTTGCCACAGGGACAGGCAAGGTCACGGTGACGGTCGTGCCCTTATTCGGCGCTGATGTCAGCGTGATGCTGCCGGCCATCAGATCCACAAGCCGGCGGATGATCGACATGCCCAGCCCGGTGCCGCCATACTGGCGCGCCGTCGCCTCGGCTGCCTGTTCAAATGGCTGGAAAATGCGGGCCTGAACCTTTTCATCCATGCCGATGCCGGTATCGCGCACGACCAGGGTCAGTAGACCAGACGGCGGGGCCGAAACACGCAACTCCACTTCGCCCTTTTCCGTAAACTTGACGGCGTTGCTGAGCAGATTGTGCAGGATTTGCGCGATGCGATGGCTATCGCCGATGCGCGGGCGCGACAACTGGCCGTCGGTTGCCACTCGAAACCCGATGCCGCGATCACCGGCCTTCAGCTTGTACAGGCTTTCGATCGGGTCCAGCATCATGTCCAGTGCAAAGACATGTCGTTCCAGCGACATCTTGCCCGCTTCGATCTTCGACATGTCCAACAGGTCATTCAGAATGACCATCAGGGTTTCGCCCGACCGCTGGATCGACTGCAAAAGCCGCTGATCGTCAGGTCCGGTGATGGTGCCGGACAACACTTCGGTCGCACCAAGAATGGCCGTCAGGGGGTTGCGAATCTCGTGGCTCATGTTGGCTAGGAACGCCGATTTGACGCGGCTTGCCTCCAGCGCCTTTTCGCGCGCGTCATGCAGTTCTGTCACCACCACATGCAAGGCGACAATGCCGCCATCGGGGGTGCGCCGTTCGATGATCCGCACGATGCGTCCGTCACGCAGGCGTTGTTCGATCACACCGCTGCAGCGCTGGTGGTCTGCCATCCGTTGGGCAAAAAAAGCCTCTTCTTGACCGATGGCATCGGGATAGTCGCCCAACGCCATGCAATCCCGAACGATATCTGCGAACCGTATGCCGGGCACGGCGACATAGCCGCTGTCGGCGTAAAGTTCTCGGTAGCTGCGGTTGGCCATGACCAGACGATCGTCAGAATCAAACAGGATGAACCCATCGCTCAGGCTTTCCACAGCGGTCCACAGCCGCTGTCGCGCGGTTATTGCCTCTAACTCGGCGGCCTGAAGCCTGCGTTCGCGCGCACGCACTTCGGTGATGTCTTCCAGCATGCTCCAGACCAACTGGTTGCCATCAATATCCTTGACCACACAGCCACTGATGATGGTCGGGCTGATCATGCCATCCTTGGCAAACACGCCCACCTCGAACGGCCCGTAGGTGCCAGTCGCGGCAAGCTGCTTGGCCGCATGCTCACGCGTGCCGGCAAACTCGGCCGGAATCAGCGTGCGCAGGTCGATGGAAGCCAGATCATCGCGGTCATAGCCGAATTGCCGTAAGAACGCAGGGTTGACGTCAACCAAATGCCCGTCTGCGGGCCTCATCAGGGTGATGCCAATCTTTGACAGATCGAACAACGCCGCCAAAAGGGACTTTTGCCCCTCCAACTCGCGCCGCGCACGCACCCTTTCGGTAATGTCGCGCGACAGGAACACATAGCCACTGCCGCCGCCCTGCGGCCCAAGGTCCAGCGCAGCAGCCGAAAGCTCAAACCACGCTTCGGTCGAGCCATTGTCCAAGCGATACTGCCGCCCGTCCGACCGCCCGGTCAGATCGACATCTGCCATCGCCGCGCGGCCCACCGACGCCACGTCAGGCGGCAGAACATCTTCCAGCGAGCGACCCAGAAACATGCCCGGCGGCACGGCAAGCCCGCTGCGGTTGCCGGCATGATAGTTGATGAAGCGGCCCGTGGAATCGAGTTCGAACAGGTTGTCCGGCAGGGCGCGGAGGGTTGCATCCAGCCGTGCCCGACGATGCGCCGCCGCCGTTGCCACCGGGCTGAAGGGTCGCCCGTCATCCCCCACGGTGCCATCCAGCAGAACCGCAACACGGCAGCCATCCGCTTCGACCGAAATGACAACCGCGCCCGAAAAGGCAAAGGCATCATCCGGGCCAGCCTCTTGCAGAACGATGCGGCGCGTCGGCCGCTCGGGTGTTTCACCGGCCTCTGCGATCGCGGCAAGAATGGCGCTTGCCTGCGGCCCGCTGAACCCGTTGGGCAAGGGGCTGCCGGCCACCAGATCACATAAGGGCGGCGGCAGGGACAGCCAGGCCTCGTTTACCGCTGTCAGACATGCCGCGCGGTCCACCCGGCAAATCGGCATGGGAAGTTCAGACAAGAAACTGTCCAACTCAGAATAGCGCGGACGGCGAAGCGTAACGGGCATCCGCAAAGCGTATCATACCGCCAAAAGGATGCACAGCCTCGGGTTGAGTTCGCCGTCAAGCCTATCCTTCCGGATTATCAATACTGCGAACGGATAGGCCGCCGATCAGTGCGGCAGGTTCAGTTGCCCGCGTCGCTTCCACCGCCCAGCAACCGCTCCAACACGCGAGCGGCTTCGGCATCCAGCGCCTCTTGAGCGCGCCGTTTCGCAGCGTCTTCAAGGCTTTCACCGTCTTGCCGAACGATCCCCAGTTCTTCTTGCGCCTTGCGTTCCAAATCCGCCTTGGCGCGGGCTTCCAGCTCTTTGGCTTCGGCTTTTGCCCGTTCTTCCAGCGCCTTGGCCTCGGCCTCCAGCTTTTCGCGGGCGATGCTTTCCAGATCCAGCCGGAACTTGGGCTTGGCCCATGGCCCCGTCACCAGCAGTGGCACCATCACGCCACCGGTTCCGTCAACCGAGGCTAGTGCCGTCGGGCGCAGACGATAGTCGATGGTCCGCGGCCCAATCCCGACCCGGCCTGCGCCCGTCGCTGTGACATAGGGCGCTGTCAGGGCAAGATCGTCATTCGTCAGTATCCCGTTTTCCACGGCGAAACTTGCCGCAATCGCTTCGAAAATGGTTTTCTGCCCTTCGCCGACAAAGCCCGGATCAAGCGTGCGCAGCATCCCGGCCACGTCAAGGCCGCGCAACTCTCCCTTCGTGAACTGGACCGAGCCCGAGCCGGACAGGCCTTGCATGATCTCATCCAGTGAATTGCCGACGCCCAGAAATTTCACGGCCACATTGCCGGTGCCCGACAGGCGGTCATATCCGGCCAGATCGGTCAAAAGCGGCTGCATTGACAGGTTGGCAAGCCGAAGATCACCGCCCACGGACAGCCCGCCCCGGCCATTCAGCACGAATTGCCCGGTTACATTGCCCTGATAGGCATCAATGCGGCGCAGGTCGAACACGGCGCGCGCCCGGTCAATGGTCATCAGGGCACGCGTCGTGCCCAATTTCAGCCGCCCCAGATCAATCGCATCCGCCGTCAGCGCGACCGATGCATCCATGACCCCAAGGCCCGCCACATCAATCGGGGCGCTGGACCAGCCGGCCGCCGGGTCGGCCGCCGCCCCTTGCGATGCGTCAGCCTGATCGGCTCCGCCAACCATCAGCCCGGGCAAGGCAAGGGCACCGGCCGCCACTTGCGCCGACAGATTCGGACGATCCCCGCCGGTGGTCAGATCGGCATCAACCGACAGGGGGTTCCCATCCAGACCCACCCTGGCACCACGCAGATGCACGCTGCCCTTGGCCGTCACAGTCAGCCCGCCCGCCACCGTCACCGCCTGCGCGCCCAAACCCATGGGCAAGGCGGGCCTAGCCGCGCCCGCCAAGGCCGAAACCTCGGCCAGATTGGCCAGATCGGCCACCAGTTCCCCTTCGGCGGCAAAGGGTTGCCAGCCGCCCCGCCCCTTAAAGCCGATCTTGGCCTGCCCTGCCTGCAGGTCCAGCGTCAGACCCACCACCTTGCCCGCAAGAAACGGGGCGAATTCGGCGACATTGGCTGTTGCCGCAAAGGGTTGGCCATGCAGTTCCGCCGAAAGCGACAGATCCGCCGGCCCCACAAAGGACGGGATACGTGCCGCTGCCTCCAGCCCCAGCAGGGCAAGGCGCTGTTTGCTGGCATGGTCGATAAAGGTCAGCTTGCCGCCCGTCACCTCGGCCAGATCAAGGGTGAACGGCTTACCCTCACCGGCCATGCCGGGGGCTGCCGTCCCCCCGTTGGTGCCGCCGAACACCCAGTTTTCGCGGCCATCGGCAGCGCGTTCCAGAATCAGGTCCAGACCCACAGCGCGAATCCCGGTGATCCTGACATCACCTTGCAGCAGACCCGACATGTCGATCCCGATATCCAGCGCTTGGGCGCGCAGCATCGGACCCTCGCTTGACCAGTCGGCATTCGCCACCGAAACCGGACCGGTCCTGACACCAAGGACAGGCCAGAATGAGGGGCGGATTGCCCCTTCGATCGTCAGTGCTCGACCTGTGATCTGCGAAAATCGTTCGGCCGCAAGGGCACCCACCCGGTCGGTCGGCACCAGAAAGACCAACGCCACCGCAGCAACCCCAAAGGCCAGCAAGGCCAAAAGCGAACGAAGAATCCAGCGCATCGCGGCAACCTGTCCTTGTGTGGATGGGCTGACCCTAGGGCCGCCGACGCCGCAAAGCACGGTGCGGCAAAAGCCGTCGGCAGGACCCCGCCGACGCCATGCCCCTGGCCCGCGCCCGGCAAGGCCGCGCCGTGTCAAACGGCTGGCGACTTTGCGTGGCGCGCGCCCGACACCTGCCAACGCTAAGGCCGGGCCCCGCATGGCGCGTCTGCGCCCTGCCCTCCGAGGGCACCGGGGTGGGCGGGCGGGAGGTGTCCGAGGGGGGCCGTCCCCCCTACCGCTGCGCCCCGATTTGGGCTATGTGCGCGCCATGTCACAAAACCCGCCCAATCTTCGCCCCGACCTTGCCCGCGCCAGCGTTCCAGACGTGGCCCGCCCCGGCCAGCCGACCATCGGCATGGTCTCGCTTGGCTGCCCCAAGGCGCTGGTCGACTCGGAACGCATCCTGACGCGGTTGCGTGCCGAAGGCTATGCCATCAGCCCTGACTATCGGGGTGCGGATGCCGTGATCGTCAACACCTGCGGCTTTCTGGACAGCGCCAAGGCGGAAAGCCTTGAGGCGATCGGCGAGGCACTGCAGGAAAATGGCCGCGTGATCGTGACAGGCTGTCTGGGGGCGGAACCCGATTACATAACGGGTGCCCACCCCAAGGTCTTGGCCGTCACCGGGCCGCACCAGTACGAGGCGGTACTTGACGCCGTGCATGGGGCCGTGCCGCCCAGCCCTGACCCGTTCATCGACCTGCTGCCGGCCTCTGCCGTCACGCTGACCCCGCGGCATTACAGCTATCTGAAGATTTCCGAAGGCTGTAACCACAAGTGCAAGTTCTGCATCATCCCCGACATGCGCGGTCGTCTGGTCAGCCGCCCGGCCCATGCCGTGTTGCGTGAGGCGGAAAAACTGGTCGAAGCAGGCGTGCGCGAACTGCTGGTGATCTCGCAGGACACATCAGCCTATGGCGTTGACCGCAAGCATGACCTCTCTCCGTGGAAAGGGGGCGAGGTGCGCGCGCATATCACGGATCTCGCGCGTGAAATGGGGCAATTGGGCGCGTGGGTGCGGCTGCACTATGTCTATCCTTATCCGCATGTGCGCGATCTGGTGCCCTTGATGGCCGAGGGACTGATCCTGCCCTACCTCGACATCCCGTTCCAGCATGCCCATCCCGAAACACTGCGCCGGATGGCGCGGCCCGCGGCTGCCGCCAAGACGCTGGACGAAATCGCGGCATGGCGGCGCGATTGCCCGGACATCACGCTGCGTTCAACCTTCATCGTGGGCTATCCGGGCGAGACCGAGGCGGAATTCCAGACCCTTCTCGACTGGATAGACGAAGCGCAACTGGATCGCGTCGGCTGTTTTCAGTATGAAAACGTGGCCGGGGCCAGATCGAATGACCTGCCCGACCATGTGCCGGAGGAGGTCAAGCAAGACCGCTGGAACCGCTTCATGGAGAAATCTCAGATGATCTCCGAGGCAAAGCTGGCCCAGAAGGTCGGCAAGACCCTGCAGGTTATCGTGGATGCCGTCGACGACGAAGGGGCCACCTGCCGTACATGGGCCGATGCGCCGGAAATCGACGGCAACCTTTACATTGATGACGGTTTCGAAGGGCTGGCACCAGGGGATATCGTCACCGTCACGGTTGACGAGGCCGGGGATTATGACCTGTGGGGGTCACGGCGCTGATTGCGCCGGGCCGGTTTGGGGCGATTTTGGCATGGCAATGTCACACTCTGGCCCTGATGATCTGGTCAGACATCCGGCAGGACTGCTATCGGATGCTGGGCTTGCCATGTCACGACACGGGATGTCCCGCGTCGCGGGCTTATGCGTTCAGCCTATCAAAGGGCCGTAGAGATGAAGATTGCCATGATCGGAACAGGCTATGTCGGCCTTGTTTCAGGTGTTTGCTTTTCGGATTTCGGGCATGAGGTGGTCTGCGTCGACCGCGACGCCCGCAAGATCGAAGCCTTGCAGGCCGGACGCATCCCGATCTTTGAGCCGGGGTTGGATGATCTTGTGGCGCGCAACGTGGCGGGCAAACGCCTCAGCTTTACCACAGACCTGAAGACCGCGGTCGAGGCTGCCGATGCGGTTTTCATCGCGGTGGGTACCCCTTCCCGGCGCGGCGACGGCCACGCCGACCTGACCTATGTCATGGCCGCCGCCCGCGAGGTTGGGGCGGCCCTGTCCGGCTATACTGTGGTTGTCACCAAATCGACCGTCCCTGTCGGCACCAACCGCAAGGTCGCGGCCGAAATCGCGGCAACCTTGCCGGCGGGTGCGTCGTTTGATGTGGTGTCGAACCCGGAGTTTTTGCGCGAAGGCGCCGCGATTGACGATTTCATGCGCCCCGACCGCGTGGTGGTCGGCGTTGACAGCGAGCGGGCGAAAAAGGTGATGGCCGATATCTACCGCCCCTTGTCGCTGCGCGAGGCCCCGGTTGTCTTTACCGGGATCGAGACCGCCGAAGTGATCAAATACGCCGCCAATGCGTTCCTTGCGACCAAGATCACCTTCATCAACGAAATGGCCGAGTTGTGCGAACATGTCGGGGCGGACATCAAGGCGGTGTCCAAGGGCATCGGGCTGGACGGGCGCATCGGGTCAAAGTTTCTGCATGCCGGTCCGGGCTATGGCGGCAGTTGCTTTCCCAAGGATACCCGCGCCCTTGCCCGCATCGGGCAGGACAATGGCGTGCAACTTAAGATCGTTGAAACGGTGATCGCGTCGAACGAGGCTGTAAAGCGGCGGATGATCGACAAGATCTTTCACCTTTTGGATGATGACCTGCGCGGCAAGACCGTGGCCGTGCTTGGGGTGACGTTCAAGCCCAACACCGACGACATGCGCGAAGCGCCATCGCTGACCATCGTGCCCGCCCTTGTGGGGGCCGGGGCCACCGTGCGCGTGGTGGACCCGCAAGGCCGCCGCGAGGGCGAGGCGCTGTTGCCCGGCGTTACCTGGTGCCACCTGCCAGAAGAGGCGGCGGCAGGTGCTGACCTTTTGGTGATCCTGACGGAATGGAACGAATTCCGCGCGCTGTCCCTGTCGCGAATCGCTGCCGTCATGGCCCATCCACGCATGGCGGATTTGCGGAATATCTACCGCCCTGAAGAGGTCACCGCAGCGGGCTTCATCGCTTATGTCGGGGTCGGGCGCTAAGTCTTACACTACCCGTGGGTGTAATCTTGCGCGGCGGCCATCGCGAATCGCTGCGGGGCATCCGCGTCGAATGCAGCAATTTCAGCATTCTGGGCCGATGTTTCGCCTGTGGCGTTGCGATGTAACCACACCGGACCAAAGGCTTTGCCCGTCAAAGGGGGGGGTGGATTCAATCCTTTCAACACGACCGTCAAGTCGCTAAACAAAGACAAGGGCAACCGGAACTTGGCTGACCGGCACAACGCCCACCATGCTTCCACGGGGAATGAATGCGTCTGACGGTTTCGAGTATAGCACTGATCGCGGTCGCGCTTGGCTTGTCCGGATGCGCGGCACCGCGCGGCGCAGGCTTGGCCACAGAGATCCTGCGTGATCAGGATGAGGCCGACGCGCCGTTTCAGGTGGTGCCGGTCGACAAGGCCAATCTGTCGGACATCGTGGAATGGCCCGGGTCTTCGGGTGCTGCGCGGTATGGATGGTTGCCGCGCAAAGGCGGCAGCGACGTCTCGATCCTGAAAACCGGTGATCGCCTGACGATTTTCGTCTGGGAAAACGAGCAGAATTCGCTGTTGGCCACGCCCGGGCAAAAGTCGGTGCCGCTGCCCACCATGACCGTATCGGCATCGGGCGAGATTTTTATGCCTTACGTGGGCAAGATTGTCGTGTCGGGCATGACCCCGGATGGCGCGCGCAGCTATCTGGAAGAACAGCTTGCCGCTGTCATCCCGTCTGCACAGGTGCAGGTCAGCGTCGAGGCTGGCACGCTGAATTCGGTTGATCTGGTGTCCGGGGTGGCGCGGCCGGGGACGTTCCCGCTGCCCAGCCGGAATTTCTCGGTTCTCAGCCTTCTGGCCCAAGGCGGGGGCATTCCGCAAGACCTTCGCAATCCCGTGGTGCGCCTGCTGCGCGATGGCAAAACCTATGAGGTCAGCGCCGAAAAGCTGATGTCGGATGCGTCACTGGATACGATCCTGCGCGGCGGCGACAAGGTTCTGGTCGAAGAGGATGGGCGTTACTTCACCGCCCTTGGGGCGTCGGGCACAGAGCGTTTGGTCTATTTCGAAAAGGACCGGATCACCGTCCTTGAGGCACTGTCGATGATCGGGGGTCTGACAGATTCGCGGGCGAACCCGCGCGGCGTGCTGGTGCTGCGGAACTATTCACCGAAATCCCTGCGTCAGGATGGGTCTGGCCCGCAAAAGACCCAAGTGGTGTTTTCGATTGATCTGACCAACGCAGATGGGCTGTTCGCATCGCGCGAATTCCAGATTCAACCGAATGATACCGTGCTGGTGACCGAATCGCCGGTTGTCGCGGCACAGTCCATTTTGTCATTGATCGGTTCCACGGTGGGAATCGGCAACGTGGTCACCAACTGATCGGCCCTGCGGGGCGGTGACGGCTGCACCGCTGACGTTCTTGTGTCAGTTGCGGCAATGGCCCTATACCGTTGCGCGCAACGAACGGAAGTCAGATGCGGATTGAGCAGACAAGGTTAGATGGGGTGGTGATCCTGACTCCGCGGCGGTTCGGCGATGACCGTGGCTGGTTCACTGAGACATGGAATGCCGCGCGCATGGCCGAGATGGGGGCTGATCTTGCCTTTGTGCAGGACAACCACTCGTTCTCGGCGGCCAAGGGCACTTTGCGCGGCTTGCATTACCAATCCCCGCCCCACGCACAGGACAAACTGGTACGGTGCACGCGCGGCGTGATCCTTGACGTGGCGGCGGATTTCCGGCGCGGTTCGCCCACCTTTGCCCAATGGGTTGGGGTCGAGATTTCGGCCAAGGCGGGCAACCAGCTTCTGGTGCCAAAGGGTTTTCTGCACGGCTTCCTGACGCTGACCGACGATACCGAAGTGCAATACAAATGCACCGATTTTTACGCGCCCGACTGTGATGGTGCGGTGCGGTGGGATGACCCGACCTTGGGCATCGACTGGGGGCTTGGCGATCTGCTGCCGACGTTGTCGGCAAAAGATGCGGTCGCCCCCTTGTTGTCCGAAGTGACGTCGCCTTTCGTGTTCGGGGGGGCGGCATGAAGATTCTGGTCACGGGCGGGGCCGGCTTTATCGGGTCCGCCGTTGTTCGGCTGGCTGTCACGCGCGGGCACGAGGTGGTGAACCTTGATGCGTTGACCTATGCGGCCTGTGAAGACAATGTGGCCAGCGTGGCAGCCTCAAACCTTTACTCCTTTGAAAAGGCCGATATCCGCGACCGCGCCGCGCTGACCCGCATCTTTGCCCTGCATCGCCCCGATGCGGTGATGCATCTGGCCGCCGAAAGCCATGTAGACCGCTCGATCGACGGGCCCGGCGATTTCATCGAGACGAACATCACCGGCACCTTCAACATGCTGGAGGCAGCGCGGGCCTATTGGGTGGCGCAGGGGCGGCCCGAAGGCTTTCGCTTTCATCACATTTCGACGGATGAAGTGTTCGGATCGTTGGGCGAAACCGGGCAGTTCACCGAAACCACGCCCTATGACCCGCGCAGCCCCTATTCCGCCAGCAAGGCCGCCAGCGATCACCTTGTTCGGGCATGGCACGAAACCTATGGCCTGCCGGTGGTGCTGACCAACTGTTCCAACAACTACGGGCCATTCCATTTCCCCGAAAAACTGGTGCCGGTGGTCATTCTGAATGCCTTGGCCGGAAAGCCCATTCCGGTTTACGGCAAGGGCGAAAACGTGCGCGACTGGCTTTATGTCGAAGATCACGCCGATGCGCTGCTGATGGTGCTGGAACGGGGCGCACTTGGCCGCAGCTACAACATCGGCGGCGAGAATGAGGCGCGGAACATCGACATCGTCCGCCGTATCTGCACCCTGCTGGATGAGATGCACCCCGCCAGCGGCCCGCATGAACGGCTGATCACCTTCGTGACTGACCGCCCCGGCCATGACGCGCGCTATGCCATTGACCCGACGCGCCTTCGCACCGAATTGGGGTGGCGGCCATCGGTCACGCTGGACGAAGGCTTGCGCCGCACGGTGCGCTGGTATCTGGACAACGAGGCATGGTGGCGACCCTTGCAAGCGCGCAGCGGTGTCGGGCAACGGCTGGGCGTCAAGGCATGACCTGTCACATGATCACACAGGCACGCCATACCCCGTCAGCCCATCGAACGGCAGGCAAAAGACGATGACCGGACTTTTGATCTTTGGGCGGTCCGGGCAGGTTGCGACCGAGCTTTCAGCCTGCGTACCGGATGCCACGTTCCTTGGCCGAGAGCAGGCCGATCTGACCAACCCCACCGCCTGCGCACAGGCCATTCATGCGACCAAACCCGCTGCGGTGATCAATGCCGCCGCATGGACGGCCGTTGACAAGGCCGAGAGCGAAGAGGCCGCCGCCACCGTCGTCAATGCCGATGCACCGGGCGCGATAGCGCGGGCCTGCGCGGCCCTTGGGATTCCGCTGGTGCACATCTCGACCGACTATGTGTTCAATGGCAGTGGCACGGCACCGTGGCACCCGGATGATCCTGTTGGCCCTTTGGGTGCCTATGGCCGCAGCAAACTGGCCGGAGAAGTGGCGATCCGGGCTGCAGGCTGTGCGCATGTCATCTTGCGGACCTCATGGGTAGTGTCGGCCCATGGCAACAACTTCGTCAAAACGATGCTGCGCCTTGGTGCCGAGCGTGAAAAGCTGACCGTGGTGGCCGATCAGGTCGGCGGACCAACACCGGCGCGGGCCATTGCGCAGGCCTGTGTCGTCATCGCGGCACGGTTGCAAGTTGCACCCGACCTTGGCGGCACCTATCACTTCTCGGGCGCGCCCGACACAAGCTGGGCCGATTTCGCCCGCGAGATCATGGCAACGGCGGGCCTGCCCTGCCGGATCGAGGATATTCCGACCTCGGCCTATCCCACACCCGCCCGCCGACCGGCAAATTCGCGGATGGACTGCGCATCGCTGGAGCGGGCCTTTGGCCTGACCCGCCCTGACTGGCGCAGCGCCACCCAGACAATCATCGCAGAGTTAAGGACCAAGCCATGAACCGCAAGGGCATCATCCTCGCCGGCGGGTCCGGCACGCGTCTGTGGCCCATCACCATGGGCGTCTCGAAGCAACTGCTGCCGATCTACGACAAGCCGATGATCTATTATCCTTTGTCGGTGCTGATGCTGGGTGGCATGCGTGACATCGCGATCATCACCACACCCGACGATCAGCCGCAGTTTCAGCGGCTTTTGGGGGACGGGTCGCAGTGGGGGTTGTCGCTGACCTATATCGTGCAGCCATCGCCTGATGGGCTGGCGCAAGCCTATCTTCTTGCGCGCGACTTTCTGGACGGTGCGCCTTCGGCCATGGTTCTGGGCGACAACATCTTTTTCGGCCATGGCCTGCCGGAAATGCTGGCCGCGGCCGGGGCCCGCACCACAGGCGGAACCGTGTTCGGCTACCGGGTGGCCGACCCAGAGCGCTATGGCGTTGTCAGCTTTGATGATACGGGCTGCGCGGTCGATATCGTCGAAAAACCCGAAGTGCCGAAATCCAACTATGCCGTCACGGGCCTTTACTTCCTTGACGGGCACGCGCCCGACATGGCGGCACAGGTCAAGCCATCTGCACGCGGCGAGCTAGAGATAACCGATCTGCTGGAGATGTATCTGGCCCAAGACAGCCTGATGGTGGAGTTGATGGGCCGCGGCTTTGCGTGGCTTGACACCGGCACCCATGATAGTCTGCTGGAGGCGGGCAATTTTGTCCGCACCCTGCAGGGCCGCCAAGGCCTTTTGGTCGGCAGCCCGGACGAAATCGCCTATCGCAAAGGGTTCATCACGCGTGAGCAGCTAGAGGCCCGCGCGGCAACCTTCAAGAAGAACGATTACGGCCGCTATCTGATGGCCATCGTTCAGGAAAGCAGCCGCTGAGCCCTGTGGTCGTCAGCCCTGATATTCTGGCTTGCTGGCCCAGCGCCACGCATCAAGGATCATGTCGCGCATGTTGGATCGGGTCGGGTTCCAGCCCAGTTCCTCGATCGCGCGCGATGATCCCGACACCAAGGCCACCGCATCCCCGGGCCGGCGCGGCCCTTCGACAATCGGCACTTCGCGGTTGGTCACCTGCCCGGCCCATCGGATGACTTCGCGCACCGAAAAGCCCGACCCGGTGCCAAGGTTAAACACCCGCGACGGTTTGCCCTCCAGCAGCCAGCGCAACCCCAGCACATGGGCATCCACCAGATCCATCACATGCACATAATCGCGGATGCAGGTGCCATCCGGCGTGGCATAGTCAGACCCGAAGACCGTAAGGGCCGGGCGTTTGCCTTCGATGGCATCCAGCATCAGCGGAATAAGGTGTGTCTCGGGGCGGTGCTGTTCGCCAATCTCGCCCTCGGGGTCAGCGCCCGCCACGTTGAAATAGCGAAAGATCACCGATTTCAGACCGTCACTTGCGCCGAAATCGCGCAGCATGTCCTCGATGGCACGCTTTGACCCGCCATAGGCATTGATGGGGTATTGCGGTGTGCTTTCATCCAGTTGCACACCATCCTGATCACCGTAAGTGGCGCAGGTCGATGAAAAGACGAACGACTTTATGCCCGCCGCGACCGATGCCTCGATCAGGTTCAGCGCCCCTGTCACGTTCGTGCGCCAGTATAGGCCGGGGTTCTTCATCGACTCGCCGACCAACGAAAGTGCCGCAAAATGCATGATCGCAACGGGCCGATACTGGGCAATCGCCGCATCAATCGAAGCGCGGTCCAATAGATCACCTTTGGCAAGTGGACCAAAGCGCACGGCGTCAGCCCACCCCGTGGTCAGATTGTCAAAGGCCACCGGAACAAAACCGGCTTGGGACAGCGCCTTGCAGGCATGCGAGCCAATGTAACCTGCCCCCCCTGTGACCAAAACGTGATCAGACATGAATCTCTCCGATTGTAACCAACGCCGTGAAAAGGGCCTGTTTCATATACTTTGTGCCCGTGCGGTCCCGGACCTGCAAGGCCGAAAGGGCAACAACTGTACGACGTGGTCATGACATGGCCCGTTCGATTGCGGGCCGAAACGGCATCCGGACGGGGCATGCCACCAATTGCAGCACCGGGCGAACGCCCTTGCCCAAACGAGTTGCTGATGTGCGGACCCTAGCGCAGGACGGGCCGCAGTTCAGCCAAAGCGCGCCTCTTTCGGGGCGGAAAGGTTTGCCCTGACAAAGGACTCGATCTCGGCCGCGGGTCTGGCACCTGACAGGCGGGCAACCTCATGACCGCGCTGATACAAGATCAGCGCCGGAATGCCACGAATGCCGGCGCGGGCCGAAATCTCGGGGTGGTCTTCGGTGTTCAGCTTGCCGCAGCGCACCAAGGGGGTAAGCTGTTTTGCGGCCTTGGCAAATTCAGGTGCCATGATCCGGCACGGGCCGCACCACGGCGCCCAGTAATTCACAAGGACCGGCAGCTCATCATATCGCGTGGCCTTGTCATGCGTGGCAGTGTCGAATTCGATCACCTGCCCGGTTACCAGCGCATCGCCACAATTGCCACACTTGGGGTGATCCGCCAGCCGAGACCTTGGAACGCGGTTGGCCTGCCCGCAGGTGGTGCACGTCAGTTTGACGGTTTCAGTCATGGGTCACCTAAATTCATATTTACGAATATGTATGGTTCATGCGACCGGAGGCAAGGGTCACAGCAAATCTTCTTCGGCTTCTGTGACATCTAGGCCCATCGCCTCCATCCCGGCTTCAAGGTTTTCCGCCAGATGGGGCATGCCGATCAGATAATCCGACGTGGGAACGGTGGCCTCGGCAATGGCGGTGGCAATCGCCTCGTCAAAATCTTCGGCATCAAAGGTTCCGCGCCCGACCCAAGCCAAGGCAGTCAGTTCGGCCTTCTCGTCGACGTTCAGATCATTAATAAAGCCGCGCAACTCGTCTTCGGCCAAAGGCCCTTCCCGGTGCAGAAAGATGACCTGCACGATCTTTGAGGGGGCGATATCTACCATTGGGTGTCCTTTCCCGAAGTGTCCGTCGGGAAAGGAAAGCATGTTTCTGCGGCATGGCATTTGTTGCAGATCAAGTGATCTGCGCAAAACCGAATTTATTCCGCTGCCTGCGCGTAGGATTCAACGGGCGGGCAGGTGCACACCAGATTGCGGTCGCCATACACATTGTCAACGCGCCCGATGGGGGGCCAATACTTGTCCACCCGGAAGGACCCCGGCGGGAAGCATCCCTGTTCGCGGGTATAGGCGCGGTCCCAGTCGGCGACCAGATCGTTCACCGTATGCGGCGCATGGCGCAAGGGGCTGGCCTCGGCGCTGATTTCGCCCCGCTCAACCGCCGCAATCTCTGCCCTGATGGCCAGCATGGCGGTGATAAAGCGGTCAATCTCGGCCTTGGTTTCCGATTCGGTGGGTTCCACCATCAGGGTGCCAGACACGGGCCAACTCATGGTGGGGGCGTGGAAACCATTGTCGATCAGCCGCTTGGCAATGTCATCGACGGTCACGCCCACCTCGGCAAAGGGGCGGGTGTCCAGAATGCATTCATGCGCCACGCGGCCCTTGTTGCCCATGAACAGGATCGGATAGGCCCCCGCCAAGCGCGCCGCGATGTAATTGGCGTTCAGAATCGCCACGCGGGTGGCCTGCGTCAGCCCTTCGCCCCCCATCATCAGGCAATAGGCCCATGAGATCAGCAGGATCGAGGCGCTACCATAGGGGGCCGCCGACACCGGCCCTTCGGCCCCGCCTGTTTCCGAATGGCCGGGCAGATAGGGGGCCAGATGCGCCTTGACGCCGATTGGCCCCATGCCCGGACCACCGCCGCCATGCGGAATAGCAAAGGTCTTGTGCAGGTTCAGGTGGCTGCCATCGGACCCGATCTCGCCCGGTTTCACCAGCCCGACCAGCGCGTTCATGTTGGCCCCGTCCAGATAGACCTGCCCGCCATGGTCATGCGTGATTTTGCAGATCTCGCGCACGGTTTCTTCGAACACGCCATGGGTCGACGGATAGGTGATCATGCAGGCGGCCAGCTTGTCACCCGCCTGTGCGGCCTTCTCGCGGAAATCATCAAGGTCCACGTCACCATTCGGCGCCGACTTGACCACCACCACCTGCATGCCAACCATCTGGGCCGAGGCCGGGTTGGTGCCATGCGCCGATACCGGGATCAGACAGATGGTGCGGTGGTGATCGCCCCGCGCGCGGTGATAGGCCTGAATGGTCAACAGCCCCGCATATTCGCCCTGCGCGCCACTATTGGGCTGCATCGAAAAGGCGTCATAGCCCGTGATCTCGCACAGCTTTTCCATCAGGTCGGTGATGGCCTCGGCATAGCCCTTGGCCTGATCGGCGGGCGCAAAGGGGTGCAGGCTGCCAAACTCGGGCCAGGTGATCGGCATCATCTCGGCCGCTGCGTTCAGCTTCATGGTGCAAGACCCCAGCGGAATCATCGCACGGTCCAGCGCAAGGTCACGGTCCGACAGACGGCGCATGTAGCGCATCATCTCGGATTCCGCGCGGTTCATATGGAACACGGGATGGGTCAGATAAGGCGTTTCGCGCACCATCGCTTCAGGAAAACCAAGGTTGGCGCGATGCGGCGGAAGGCCATCAATTCCGAAAGCGCGCAACACCCGCACCAAAACGCGCTCATCCGTCGTCTCATCCAGACTGATGCCGACGCGGTCATTGCCGATCTTGCGGAAGTTCAGCCCCTCATGTCGCGCAGCGGCCAGAATGCCCGCCTGCCCCACGCCCACCTCAACCGTGATCGTGTCGAAAAACGCCTTGGGCGACACTTTTGCCCCAGCCGCCTTGAGCGCGCGGGCCAGCCGGTTGGTCTGGAAATGCACCCGCTCGGCAATGGCGCGCAGGCCCATGGGGCCATGGAACACCGCATACATGCTGGCCATCACCGCCAGCAGGGCCTGTGCCGTGCAAACGTTGCTGGTGGCCTTTTCGCGGCGGATATGCTGTTCGCGGGTTTGCAGCGAGAGCCGATAGGCCTTGTTCCCGTGCGAGTCGATGGACACGCCGACAATCCGCCCCGGCATCGCGCGCTTCAGGTCATCGCGGCACGACATGAAGGCGGCGTGCGGCCCGCCATAGCCCATCGGCACGCCAAAGCGCTGCGATGACCCTACGGCAATATCGGCCCCCATCGCGCCCGGTTCTTTCAGAATGGTCAGGGCCAGCAGGTCCGTTGCCACGATGGCGATGCCTTTTGCGGCATGCACCTTGGCAATTTCGGTGGTGAAGTCCGTCACATGGCCATAGGTGCCGGGATACTGGAAGATCGCGCCGAACACCTTGTCCGCGTCGATCTGCGCCGGATCGCCGATGATCACCTCGATGCCAAGGGGCAGCGCACGGGTGCGGATCACACCAATCGTCTGCGGGTGGCAGTTGCGGTCCACGAAAAAGCCGCGCGCCTTTGACTTGGCGCTGCGCTCGGCCATCGTCATCGCCTCGGCTGCTGCTGTCGCCTCGTCCAGCAGCGATGCATTGGCGACCGGCAGACCCGTCAGGTCGGCCACCATAGTTTGATAGTTCAACAGTGCCTCAAGCCGGCCTTGGGCAATTTCCGGCTGATAGGGGGTATAGGCCGTATACCACGCCGGGTTTTCCAGAATGTTGCGCTGAATGGCGGGCGGGGTCACCGTGCCGAAATAGCCCTGCCCGATCAGGCTGGTCATCACGCGGTTCTTGGCGGCCACCGCGCGCATGCGGTCCAGCAACTCATGCTCGGCCAAGGGCGCCCAAGTCAGCGGCTTGGTTTGCCGGATCGATTGCGGCACCGTCTGGCTGATCAGGGCCTCCAGCGTATTGACACCGACCGCCTGCAGCATCGCATCCATTTCAGCAGGCGACGGCCCGATGTGACGGCGGTTGGCAAAGTCGTAGGGGTTATAGGAAACGGGCGTGTAGGTCATCGCGCACCTTCTGGACATGAGAATGGGGCGGGCACTTTAGCGCCCGACGAATGTCTTTCGAAACTGGCTGCAAAGGCCCTTCGGCCGCTTGCCGCGTCACAAGATCAGGGCATCAGCCGATCAGGTCGGCGTATTCGTCCTCGTCCATGTATTCATCCAAGGCCGCCAGATCATCGATCCGCATCTTGAAGAACCATGCCGCACCGGTCGGGTCTTCGTTCACAAGGCCCGGATTATCGACAAGCTTCTGGTTCACTTCGACAATCTCGCCCTCAAGCGGCGCCAGAATGTCCGATGCCGCCTTGACGCTTTCGATCACCACGATCTCGTCGCCGGTCGAGACCATCGTTTCAACCTCGGGCAGTTCAACGAACACAACATCCCCCAACTGGGTTGCCGCGTGTTCCGTGATGCCGACGACGACCAGATCGCCTTCGACCCGCAGCCATTCGTGGTCCTGTGTATATTTCATCGTCAGCCTCAACGCTTGTAGGTGGTGGGATGGAAAGGAAGGGTGGAAACGGTCAGGGGCAGGCGTTTGCCCCGCACTTCGGCTTCGAGCGGCGTGCCGGGTGTCGCATAGGCGGTGGCAACATAGCCCATGGCAATCGGCGCCTCGACACTGGGGCCAAACCCGCCCGAGGTAACGCTGCCCACCGGCGTGCCGTCCGGGGCAAAGATCGCGGTGCCTTCGCGCATCGGCGCGCGGCCATCGGGGCGCAAGGCCACCCGCTGGCGTTCCGGCCCATCGGCCAGTTCGGCCAGAATGCGGGCGTCGCCCGGAAAGCTACCCGCGCGCGCGCCACCCGTGCGGCGCACTTTCTGAATGGCCCAGTTCAGCCCCGCCTCAACCGGGCTGGTGCCAGTATCGATGTCATGGCCATAAAGACAAAGCCCGGCCTCCAGACGCAGGCTGTCCCGCGCGCCAAGACCGATGGGCATCACCCCATCGCGCGCCAAAAGCGCCTGCGCCAAACCAAGCGCACCACCATCAGGCACCGAAATCTCAAACCCGTCCTCGCCCGTATAGCCCGAACGGGAAATCCACAGCGCGCCAAACACGGTGTCAACAACGGCCACATCCATGAAACGCATCACAGCAACCTGTGGTACCAGACCCGACAGCGCCGCCTCGGCCAAGGGCCCCTGCAACGCCAGCAGCGCCCGGTCGGTGACCGGCTGCACCTCGGCCACAGCCGACAGATGCGCCTGCATATGCGCCACGTCAGCTTCCTTACAGGCCGCGTTCACCACGACGAACAGATGATCACCCCGGTTGGCGAACATCAGGTCATCCAGTATGCCGCCGGTTTCATTGGTGAAAAGGCCATAGCGTTGCCGACCTTGGGCCAGTCCGGCCACATCCACGGGCATCATCGCCTCAAACGCCGCGCAAAGGCTGGCCATATCGCCCTTGGGCCGCAGAATCACCTGCCCCATATGCGACACATCAAACAAGCCAGCGGCAGCGCGCGTATGGAGGTGTTCTTTCATCACGCCCGCCGCATATTGCACGGGCATTTCATACCCTGCAAAAGGCACCATCTTCCCACCAAGGGAAAGGTGCAGGTCGTGCAGGCCAAGTCGTTTCAGGTCGGTCAAACCGCCCCTCCTCGTTCCGCCGGCAGGCATTCACCGGCACCGTCCGGACAGACCAATCCCTGCCCCGCGATGCCCCCTCTGTCCTTGCCCCGCGATTGGGGCGCCTGAGATCATTATCCCTTCGGCGGGCCGGTCAGGGCCACTCTCCAGAGTCCAGATGTCAGGACGGTCCCTTGCGCCTGAGAGTTTACCGGGGCGGTTGCTCCTTCGGCACCGTTGGCTTTTGGCCCCCGGATTCTCCCGAACCTGACCCTGTTTGGTTAGCGCGCCCATGCAGGGGCTGGCAAGGGGGAAAACGAAACCGACACATCATGTTGGTCCGCCGACACGCGTCTGCGCGCAAATCCGTCAGGTCCGGCGCTCTGGCGCGGTCTCTTTCGCCTGCCCGATGATCCGCAGCGCCAGCCAGACCGACACAAGGCCAAAGATGATGCCGCCCACAGATTGCCCCACCAGCACACCCTCGGCGCCCCAGACCTGCCCGAACCAGATCGCAAATGGCACGGTGCCCAGCGTATGGCGGCCCCAGTTCAGTACAGTGGACTGAAACGGCCGGTTCAGGTTGTTGCACACCGCGTTGGACACAAACAGCAACCCGTTGAAAAAGAACAGCAGGCTCAGCGGGCCACAGAACAGATAGACCAGATCGCGGGTCATCCCTTCGGCGCGGAACAAATCGGCCAAGGGCGCCCGCCCCACAAACAGAATCAGCGTGACCGTTGCCACAACCAGCCCCATGAACAGGATCGCATCCAGAAAGGTGCGGCGCACCCGGTCCATCCGCCCCGCACCTGCGTTCTGGCCGATGATCGGCCCCACGGCCCCCGACAGCGCAAAGATGATCCCCAGCGCCACGGGGGTCAGCCGCCCTGTGATGGCAAGGCCCGCCACGGCCGCCTCGCCAAAGGGGGCAATCAGCCGCGTCACGATGGCTTGGCCCACCGGGGTGGCAATCTGCGTCAGCACAGCAGGTCCAGCAATGCCCGCCATGGCCGCAAGATCACGCTGCAACCCCACCGCCGACACCGGGGCAAAACCGCCGTGGCGCGACAAGATCGGCAGGATCGCCATCACTGCAATGGCAAGGCGCGAGAGTATTCCCGCAATCGCGGCCCCGGTCAGCCCCCAGCCCGCCCCAAAGATCAGGATCGGGTCGGCAATGGCCAGCACAACCGCCCCCCAGACCGTCACCATCATCGCCCGCCGCGCGTCGCCGTGCGAGCGCAGAATGGCCGCCCCTGTCATGCCAATCATCAGGAAAGGTTGGCCCAACAGGCTGATCGACAGAAAATGCACCGTCGCCTCGGCCACGGCCCCTTCGGCCCCCAGCAGCGCAACAACAGGTCGCAGCCCCAGCCAGACCAGCCCCGAAAACAACACGCCCACCCCAATGGCGATCAGAACCCCGGTCGTTGCCCGCTCTCGCGCCAGATCAGCGTCCCGCGCGCCCAGCGCGCGCGCCACCAGCGCCGACACCGCGATCGACACCCCGATCCCGAACGATGTGGTAAAGAATAGGACCGCCCCGGCATAGCCCACGGCAGCCGTCAGCACGTGGTCATCAAGCCACGAAATATAAAGGATATTCACAAGATCGACGACGAATATGGCCATCAGTCCGACCGATGCCGTCAGCGACATCACGGCAACATGCCGGAACAGGTTGCCCTCGACAAATTTTGCCGTCGGTGTGGAAGGTGCCAGTGCCGCCATGTCCTTCCCCTTCATCAAATATCCTCGGGGGGGCCACTTTGGCCGCGCCAAAGTGGCGTGGGGGGCAGACAGCCCCCCTGCCCCGCTTGCCGTTATTGCTGCGGCTTTCGTGCCAAAAGCGGCATCACATCGGCCATCTCGGGGCCCGCATCCAGCCCGGTCAGCGCCCGGCGCAGGGGGCGGAACAGATCCTTGCCCTTGCGCCCGGTTGCCGCCTTCACCGTGGCCGTCCATTCGCCCCAAGTTGCCTTGGTCCAGGGTTGCGGCGGCAGCAGGGTCATGGCCTGAGCCACAAAGTCACGGTCCGCCTCATCCACCAGCGGCTCGGCTCCATCGCGGAACAGGCGCCACCACCCCTCCAGATCGGCCAGCACGGTGATATTGCCGCGTGCCACTTCCCAGAAGGCTTCGGCCCGGTCAACCGGCACGCCAAGCGCATCGATCCGCGCCTGCACCGTGGCAAAGGGCAGGCCTTGCACATATTGCCGCGTCAGCGGGAACAGGTCCTCGGCATCGAACTTGGTCGGGGCCGCGCCAAAGCTGCCCACGTCGAACCCGTCGATCAACTCCTGATGGTTGGCCGCCAGTTCCACCGGTTTCGATGATCCCAGCCGCGCCATCAGGCTCAGCAGCGCCATCGGCTCGACGCCGCGCGCGCGCAGATCGCGCAAGCTCAAGGTGCCCAGCCGTTTGGACAATTCCTCGCCCTTGGCCCCGGTCAGAAGCGAATGGTGCGCAAAGCTGGGTGGCGTGCCTCCCATGGCCTGCATGATCTGAATTTGCGTTGCCGTGTTCGTCACATGGTCGGCCCCGCGCACAATGAACGTGACCCCCATGTCGATGTCATCCACCGATGAGGCAAAGGTATACAGCACCTGCCCGTCGGCGCGGATCAGCACCGGGTCACTGACAGATGCGGCATCGATCGAGATCGGACCCAGAATCCCGTCTGCCCATTCGATCCGGTTCTGGTTCAGCAAGAACCGCCAATAGCCGTCACGCCCTTGGGCGCGCATCCGGTCCTTGTCGGCGTCCGACAGCGCCAGCCCCGCGCGGTCATAGACCGGGGGCTTGCCCATGTTCAGCTGCTTCTTGCGCTTGAGGTCCAGTTCCACCGGGGTCTCGAACACCTCATAGAACCGGCCCTTGGCCTTCAGGTCCTCGGCCGCCTCGCGATAGCGGTCCATGCGCAAGGACTGCTTTTCGACCCGGTCCCAGTGCAGGCCCAGCCAATCCAGATCGGCCATCAGCGCATCGGCATATTCCTGCTTGCTGCGTTCCTGATCCGTATCGTCCAGCCGCAGAATGAAGGTGCCGCCCGATTTGCGGGCAATCACCCAGTTCATCAGGGCTGTGCGAAGGTTGCCGACATGGATGTATCCAGTCGGCGACGGGGCAAAACGGGTCACGGTGGGGGCGGTCATTCTGGGCTCTCCTCGAACCACGCATCCGTGTCACATGGGCCGGGAATTGTCCAGTTCGGCCCCGATCAGATGGGATGCACCGTCCATTGCCGGGCAAGTTCGTCCAGCCCGGCCCGCACCAGTTCGGCCAGCACCTGTTCGTCCACGGCCTCCAGCTTGCGGATATAGAGACAGGCCTTGCCCAAGCGGTGTGGCCCAAGGCGTGACAGGATTTCGCCAAAGCTGTCATATCCGGGCATGACGTAGACCGAGATGTCGGCCTTGCGCGGCGAAAACCCGGTGGCAAGGCTTTCCCCCCCATGCCCCGAGGCATAGCGATAGGCATAGCGCCCAAAGCCGACGATTCCGCCGCCCCACAGCCGCGGCGGATAGCCGGTGGCCGCCTGAAACAGCGCCAGCAAGGCCCGAGATTCCGCAACCCGCGGCCCAGCCTCAAGGCCTGCCAGCCACGTTTCAGTCTCCAACGGGGTGGGGGGTGTGGGTGCCGCCATGGCGATCCTCTGCGCAACCATGTTCGCCCCACATGATAGCATAACGCGCGACGCCTTTCGCTGCCTGCCTTGTGCACCTATATTCCGCGCATGACCCATGTTCCCGGCACATCCATCGCCCCCGATCTGGCCCGCATCGAGCAACTGGCCCATGAGGCCATCATCAGCCTGCCCGAGCCGTACCGTCTGGCGGCCACCCAGATTCGCCTGCGGATCGAGGATTTCCCCCCGGACGACATTCTGGAAGCGATGGATCTGCACGACCCTTTCGAGCTGACAGGGCTTTATGAAGGCACGCCTCTGACGGAAAAATCGGTGATGGATCAGCAGGTTCAGCCCGACACGATCTGGCTGTTCCGGCGTCCCATTCTGGATGAATGGGCCGAGCGCGGGAATGTGTCGCTGGCAGAATTGGTGAACCATGTGCTGGTGCACGAACTGGCCCACCATTTCGGGTGGAGCGATGATGACATTGCCGCCATCGACCCGTGGTGGGAATAACTGCACAGCCCCTGTGCACCATCGCACCGTCTTGACGTCTCCGTGACTGGCCCCGTGATCTGCGTCGCCTACCCTTTCGCCACAGCCAAACCTGATGGAGGAATGCGATGACGTCACCGACACTCTCTCGCCGTAGTGCCCTGTTTGCAGCAGCGTCATTTCCCTTTATGCCCGCCCTGATGGCCAGCCCGGCGCGCGCGGCGGCAGAAATGCAAGGGACCGCCATGCCACTCTTCAATCGGTTCAAACTGGGCGGCTTCGAGGTGACGACGCTGCTGGCCGGCACCCGCACCAGCGACAAGCCGCAAGAGACGTTCGGCATGAACGCCACGCCCGAAGAATTCGCAGCAGCCTCGGCTGCGGCCTTCATTCCGGCGGACAAGACACAGAACTTCTTCACGCCGACGCTTGTGAACACCGGCACCGAACTGGTGCTGTTTGACACCGGCCTTGCCGCCGAAGGCACGGGCGCGGCCCTGTCTGCCGCTGGCGTTGCGCCCGAACAGGTCGATGTCGTCGTTCTGACCCATATGCATGGCGACCACATCGGCGGGCTGATGGCCGCAGATGGCACCACGCCGACCTATGCCAATGCCCGCTATGTGACCGGGGCGATCGAGCACAACCATTGGGCCGGGGCCGCGAACGAAGGCTTTGACAAGAACGTAAAGCCCTTGAACGACAAGATCACCTTGCTTGACGATGCGGGCAGCGTTGCCTCCGGCATTACTGCCATGGCCGCCTTTGGCCATTCGCCGGGCCACATGACCTATATGCTGGAAAGCAACGGGCAGCGTCTGGCGATCACGGCCGATACAGCAAACCATTACGTATGGTCGCTGGCTTACCCTGACTGGGAAGTGCGCTTTGACGCCGACAAGGCCGCCGCTGCCGCCACCCGCAAGGCCGTTTTCGGCATGCTGGCCGCCGACAAGGTGCCCTTCATCGGCTATCACATGCCTTTCCCCGGCATGGGCTATGTCGAGGCGAATGGGGCAGGCTTCCGCTATGTGCCCGCCAGCTATCAGATGTTGCTGAACGGATAAGGATCAGGGGCGCGGGCCCGGGCGGTCCGCGTCCTTTCCACATGACATCCCGGCAGTCTGCGGCAAAGCTAAGGCTTTTGCCCGCGGGCTGTTGGCGCTAACATGGGCTATCTTCGAAGGATGCCCCCATGCAAGACCCGATCCTGACCCTGACGCTGAACCCCGCGCTGGACATGGCGACCGAGGTGCCCGACATCATTCCCGGCCACAAGCTGCGCTGCACCGACCCGCATCTTGACCCGGGCGGTGGGGGGCTGAACGTCAGCCGGGCGATCAAGGCGCTTGGTGGCGATTCGCTGGCACTTGTGGCCCTTGGCGGGCTGACCGGCGACCGTCTGGCAGGGCTGATCCGGGCCGAAGGCGTCACATTCCTGTCCATCCTCGGGCCGGGCGAAACCCGGCAAAGCCTGACCGTCACCGAAGGCACATCGGGCAAGCAATACCGCTTTATGCTGCCCGGCCCGGTTTGGGGTGCGGCAGAGCGCGCGCGGGTGTTCACCCTGCTGGCCGCCACGGCGCGCCCCGGCGGGTACAGCGTGATTTCCGGCAGCCAACCCCCGGGCGTGCCAGCCGATTTTCCGGGCCAACTGGCCGCCAGCATGCAAGGTAGTCATGTGGTGCTGGATACCTCGGGCGCAGCTTTGTTTGAGGCGGTCAGGAACCCGATCCCCGGCCTTGCCGTCCTGCGGATGGATGGCGAAGAGGGAGAAGAACTGGCCGAACGCAAGCTGGAAACCCGCAAAGACACAGCGGATTTTGCGGAAGAACTGGTCAAGAGAGGTGTGGCACAGCGGGTTATCATCGCACGTGGGGCCGATGGCAACGTGTTGGCTGATGGCACACGGCGGCTGTTTTCCCCCGCGCCGAAGGTCAAGGTGAAATCTACCGTGGGCGCAGGCGACAGCTTTGTTGCAGCTTTTGTGCTGTCCTTGGCGCGCGGGCAGGATTCGGCCCAAGCCCTTGCCATGGGGTCTGCGGCAGCGGCCGCTGCGGTCATGACAGACGCCACCCAACTGTGCAAAGCCGAAGATGTCATGCGCCTGATGCACGAGGCGGCGGCGCAAGAGGTCTAGGGACGGCGAAGCGCAGGCCGGAACCGCGCGCGGCCCCTAACCCGCGTTGCGCGAAAACCCGGCCACCGCAGGCCCCCAGTCGCGCAAACGTGCGGCCAGACCGGCCTGATCCATCCAGCGGACCATATCGGCGCTGACGGGCCCGTGCACATGAAAGGCGGTCAGGTCGGCGACCGCACGCAGCGCGGCCATCTCTGGCCAGCCCATGGCGATGTCGTGATGCCCGATCCACGCCGCCGGATTCGCATATCGCACCACGGCCCGCCCCTCATCGGCCAACCCCTGCACGAAAAAGCGATAGTCCAGCACACCGGGGTGCCCATCGCATTCCACCCGCGCGGCAAGGCTGGCGGTTGCGGCAGAAAAGGCCGCGGGCCCAGCCAAAAGCCGGTAGTGGTTGACCACCGTCAATGGATCAGAGACGGGGTTATCCGTCATCCCGCCACCGCATGGCGATGGGGTAGCGGCGATCCAGCCAGAAGGATTTCTGCGTCAACCGCGTGCCCGGGGCGGATTGGAAGCGTTTGTATTCTGCCAGATACAACAGATGCTCCACCTTTTTCACCGTAGCGCGGTCAAAGCCTTCGGACACCAACTCGGCCACCGATGCATCGCGTTCGACCAGCCCTTCCAGAATGGCATCCAGCACCTCATAGGGCGGCAGGCTGTCCTGATCTGTCTGGTTGGCACGCAACTCGGCACTGGGCGGCTTGGTGATGATCCGCTGGGGGATCACCTCACCCGCCGGGGCCTTCATCCACGGGCGGTGGTTTTCGTTGCGCCACCGGGCCGTCAGGAACATGCGGGTCTTGTACATGTCCTTGACCGGGTTATAGCCGCCGTTCATGTCGCCATAGATGGTGCAATAGCCCACGGCCATTTCCGATTTGTTGCCCGTGGTCAGCAGCATTTCGCCAAACTTGTTCGAAATCGCCATCAGCATCACCCCGCGCAGACGGGACTGGATGTTTTCTTCGGTGATTCCGGCCTCGGTGCCCGCGAACAGGGGCGCAAGGGTATCGCCCACGGCCATCAGGGCCGCCGTGATCGGCACCGTGTCATGCCGGCAGCCGAGGGCGCGGGCGCAGGCGGCGGCATCTTCCAGCGAATGGGCGCTGGTGAATTCGGACGGCAGCATCACGCAACGCACGTTTTCCGGCCCGATGGCATCGGCGGCAATGGCGGCCACGATGGCACTGTCTATGCCCCCCGACAGGCCAAGCACGGCTTTCATGAACCCGGTCTTGGCCATGTAATCGGCGAGTGACAGCACGCAGGCGCGATAATCCGCCTCGCCGATCGGCGGGATCGGCGCAATCTCGCCCTGATCGGCCAGCCAGCCTTCGGTCGTACGGCGGAAAGTGATGTGGGTCACGCATTCCTCAAACTGCGGCATCTGCAACGCCAGTTTGCCGCCGGGGTTCAGCACCATCGATGAGCCATCAAACACCTGATCATCCTGCCCGCCGACCATGTTCAGATAGACCAGCGGCAGGCCCGTCTCGATCACGCGCGACACCATCAGGTTCAGCCGCAGGTTCGGCTTGCCCCGGTGATAGGGGCTGCCGTTGGGCACCAGCAAAATCTCGGCGCCCGTTTCCATCAGCGTCTCGGCCACATCGGTGTGCCAGGCGTCCTCACAAATGGGTGTGCCGATCCGCAGCGGGCCAACCGTATAGGGGCCGTGCACATCGGCAGAGGTGAAGATGCGCTTTTCGTCGAACACGGCGTCATTGGGCAAATGATGCTTCAGCACCGTCGCCGTAACGCGCCCGCCTTGCAGGATGTAATAGGCGTTGTAAAGCCGCCCGTCCTGCAGCGCCGGGCCACCGATTCCCATGGCCGGACCATCAGCACAATCGGCGGCAAGCTGATGGATCGCGGCAATCGCAGCCTTGTGGAAGGCGGGTTTCAGGATCAGGTCCTGCGTCTGATAGCCCGTGATGAACATCTCGGTCAGCGCCAGCATGTCGCTGCCTGCAGCCTTTGCCTGATCCCACGCGGCGCGGGCCTTGGCCGCGTTGGCAGCAAGCGCCCCCACCGTCGGGTTCAGCTGGGCGAGCGAAAGGCGGAACAGATCGGCCATGGCGGGCACCTTCATCAAACATCCACCTTTGGTTCTAGCAGGTTGCTGGCGAAGGGAAAGCCGCCGCCGCCCCGATCTGCCGGGTGGGTGTGCTTGTCAGCGCCATATCCTGCCGCTAGGCTTTGAACAAAGACGATGCGGCAGGGGGGAACGATGCGGCAGGGTGCGAAACGTTTGGTGGGGGCTATTGTGGTCAGCCTCGCCCTGCCGGGTTTGGCATTGGCGCAGGATGGTGAGATCATCACCAAGCAATATGACGACGGATCATTCTACGAAGGCACCTTCAAGGATGGCCGGCAGGATGGCACGGGCACCTATACGCTGCCCAACGGCTACAGCTATACCGGCGACTGGGTGGCAGGCGAGATCATCGGCAAGGGTGTCGCGCGCTATCCCAACGGTTCAGTCTATGAGGGGCAGTTTGCCGCCGGGAAGCCCGAGGGGCGCGGCAAGATCACCTATGCCACGGGCGGCACCTATGAGGGCGACTGGACCGGCGGCAAGATGACCGGACAGGGGGTGGCCACCTATCCTGACGGTTCGAAGTATACTGGGGCGTTTCTGGACGGAAAGCACCATGGCCAAGGGGTGCTGGAGGCTGCGGGCGGCTATCGCTATGACGGCGGCTGGGTCGAGGGCGTGAAGGAAGGCAAGGGCAAGATCAGCTATCCGGATGGCGCCATCTATGAGGGCGAACTGAAGGACGGCAACCGGGATGGCACCGGTGCGCTGACCATGCCGGATGGGCTGCTTTACACCGGGCAATGGGCGGGCGGCCAGATCAATGGCACCGGCAAGCTGACGCAGCCCAATGGCGATGTCTACGAAGGTGCCTTTGTCGAAGGGCAGCGGCAGGGTCAGGGCCGCGTCCAGCACAAGAACGGCGACACCTACGACGGGGCCTTTCTGGCCGACAAGCGCCACGGCAAGGGGATTTTCCGGGCCAAGGACGGGTCGGTTTTCGAAGGGGACTGGGTGGCGGGCCAGTTGCAGGGCATGGGCACGATCACCTACCCCGATGGGTCGGCCTATACCGGCGAGGTGCGGGCCGACAGCCCCCATGGCAAAGGCAAGATCACCTATGCCGACGGGTCGGTCTATGACGGCACTTGGGTCGAGGGCGTGATCGAAGGCGAAGGCACCGCGACATATCCGGGCGGCGCGGTCTATTCCGGCACCTTCAAGGCGGCCAAACCGCAGGGCAAGGGCACCATGACCCTGCCCGACGGCTATCGCTATGAAGGTGATTGGGTGGCCGGGCAGCGACAGGGCAAGGGCAAGGCAACCTATGCCGATGGCACGATCTATACGGGTGATTTCGTTGCCGGAATCCGCGAAGGCCAAGGCGAGATCGTGATGCCTGATGGCTTCAAATACACCGGCGCATGGAAGGCTGGCGAGATTGACGGCAAGGGCACGGCAACCTATCCCAACGGCGATGGCTATGAGGGCAATTTCGTCAAAGGCCGCCGCGAGGGGCCGGGCAAACTGACCTATTCCAGCGGGGAAACCGCCGAAGGGCTCTGGCAGAACGGCATATTGCGCGCGCCTGCGCCCGCGTCAGCCGAAGGCCCTGCCCCGGCCGACGGCAGTACCCCCCCGGCCGATCCGCAAAACTGACGCCTGAACCAGATTGCGCGCCTGCGGCGCAAGCTAAAGGTCGCCTGCGCGCCGTCGCGCTTGGCTCCGTTCTGGCGTGGGTTTTGGTGCGCGACCTCTGCTCCTGCCTCGGCGGTTCAGACGGT
This sequence comes from Rhodobacter sp., assembly GCA_027484145.1. Classification (GTDB taxonomy): domain Bacteria; phylum Pseudomonadota; class Alphaproteobacteria; order Rhodobacterales; family Rhodobacteraceae; genus Pseudotabrizicola. The sequence continues at coordinate 468,374 of JAIXUH010000026.1, read as the reverse complement.
TTCGCCCGCCTCTAGCCGCCGCAGGAACTGGCCCGCTTCGGCCAGCACGGTTTCGCGGCGCGCCGCATCCATCTTGTCCCATGTGCGGTAGACCGGGCCAAGGCGCGGGTTGCGGGCCAAAGCCTCGCGGTGGCGCAACATGAAATCCCAGTAGAGCAGGTTGAACGGGCAGGCATCGGGGCCCGTCTTTTCGGCCACGCGGTAACGGCACGGGCCACAATAATCCGACATGCGGTTGATATAGGCGCCCGACGCGGCATAGGGTTTTGAGCCCACCATGCCGCCATCGGCAAACTGGCTCATCCCGATGGTATTGGGCGCCTCGACCCATTCGAATGCATCGATATAGACCGACAGATACCATTCATGCACCTGATGCGGGTCGATCCCGGCCAGCATAGCAAAGTTGCCGGTCACCATCAGCCGCTGAATATGGTGAGCATAGGCCATGTCGCGGGTCTGCCCCACCGCATGCGACAGGCAGTTCATCTGCGTCTTTGCCCCCCAATAGAGTGCGGGCAGGTCGCGGGTCGCATTCAGGTGGTTCTTGCGGGTGTAATCGGGCCCCGCCAGCAGATAGACGCCGCGCACGAATTCGCGCCAGCCGATGATCTGGCGGATAAACCCCTCGACCGCGTTCAGGGGCGCGCGACCGGCCTGCCATTCCGCCTCGGCGGCGCGGCATACTTCCAGCGGCGACAGAAGGCCGATGTTCATGCAGGGTGACAGCAGCGAATGGCTGAGCACCGGGTCATCTTGCAGCATCGCATCCTGTTCATCACCAAAGCTGGGCAATGCATGGCGGATGAAATGCGACAAGACCTTCAGCGCCCCGCCACGGTCAACCGGCCAGCCAAAGCCTTGCAGGCTGCCAAAGTGGCCGGGGAAGCGGTCTGCGACAAGGGCCAACACCTCGGCCGTGACGGCATCGGGGGGAATATGCGGCGCCTTGGGGCGGAACAGGTCCGCCTTGGCGGCCTTGCGGTTGTCGTGGTCAAAGTTCCATTTGCCCCCTGCCGGCGCATCGCCATCCATCAGAAGGCCCGTCTTGCGGCGCATGTCGCGGTAAAACCATTCCAGCCGCAACTCCTTGCGCCCTGCGGCCCATGCGGCAAACTCGGCCTCGGGGCAGACAAAACGATCATCTGCAAGCTGGGTCACCGGCAGCGGCATGTCATCCAGCGCCTGCATCAGCCGCCATTCGCCGGGGCGGGTGGCGATCACCTCGACCGCGCCCGTCTGGTCGGCGCGGCGCAGCAACTCTCCGGCAATCGACTGGGTGTTGTCGGGGTCATCCAGCCGCGAATAGGCCACGCGCCACCCTGCCGCTGCAAGATCGCCCGCGAAGTGGCGCATGGCCGACAGCACCAGCGCAATTTTCTGCGGGTGGTGGCGCACATAGGTGCCTTCGGCCATCACCTCGGCCATCACCACCGTATCGCGGGCCGGGTCCGCCGCCCGCAAGGCGGACAGGTCGGGGTTAAGCTGGTCGCCCAGCACAAGGATCAGGCGGCCTTTTTCCGGCGATCCAACATTTACCACGCGATGGCCTCGCCCTTCCAATCGAAAAACCCGCCCGATTGCGCGGGCGTCAGTCCCTGCAAGACACCTAGCAGATGGGCGGCTGCCACGGCGGGGGTCACGGTCGGATGGCCGCCCGCGTATTTCGCCGTCAGCGATGTTGCCACGGTGCCCGGATGCAGGCAGGCAATGGTGGCCTGCGGATGACTGCGGGCAATTTCGATGGCGGCTGTGTGGATCAACTGGTTCAGCGCCGCCTTTGCTGCCCGATAGGAATACCATCCCCCCAACGCATTATCCCCGATCGACCCCACCCGTGCCGACAGCATGGCCACATGCGACGGAGCCGCGCGTGGCAACAGGCGCAAGGCGTGTTTCAGCACCATTGCCGGGCCGATAGCATTCAGCGCAAATTGAGCGGCCAGCCGTTCCGGATCCAGCACCTTGAGGGTTTTTTCGGGCGCGTGACCGTCCAGTTCCAGCGCACCGGTTGTTACCATGACCAGATCATAAGGGGCTTCTAGCGGGGCAAGGGCCGCAATAACCGACGCCTCGGATGTGATATCAAGGCCGGTGTCGCGCCGCGACAGGGCCGTGACGGCGGCCCCCTGCCCGGCCAGATGCGCGCAAACCGCCGCGCCGATGCCCCCAGATGCGCCGATGATAAGTGCCCGCATGCCTTGCCCCTTTTTACAAAAGGGATTCGTATCAGGCCGCGTTTCGGATCAATCCCCGGTCAAAAAGACGCGCCAGCACCTCTTGGCCATACGCAGCATTGCCATGCACGCCATCGGGCGCACGCAGGTGATCAGGCAAGGGTTTGCCGGACCAGTCCGGTTCGCGGCGCGGATCAAACACGGTGACACCCCAGCCACGCACAATCTCTGTGATGGCATCGGCAAAGCGCAAGGCGACGGGGTCAGTCTGAATCATCGGCGGGGCCACGACGATGACATTGGCTTGCTTGGCCGCAAGCCGCAGCACGCGCAAGAGCGACCCGCGATGATGCGCAATATATGCATGCAGGAAGGCGTCGGACACGAACAGGTGCTGATCCTCAACCTCGGTCTGCGGGCCATCCGGGCTGTGGCCATGGCGGGCGAATAGCGGCACAAGGCGGCCCAGATGATAGCCAAAGCTGGCCAGCACCGGGATGCCGGGCTGAAAGACAGACCCGCCCACTTCGGCTGCAAAGGCGGCAATACGGCGGTTCAGACCGGGCCGATAGGCGGCAGAGATGCCTTGCGTGGCATGCGGGCGCATCTTGTTTTCGTGCCAGTGATTTCCCGAGATATACAGCATCTTGGCATTCATCCCGCGCGCAATCGCGGCTTCTTGCAGCGCGGCGGTGTGGCTGTCGCCAACGATCAGCAGATCAGGTTGCATTGAAAGCCTCCAACGCGGCCTCTTCGCAGGCAAGTTCCTCATCCTTCATGTCGCGCGCAATGGCGGCATCAAGCGCGGCTTCGGCGGCCGCCTCGACACCGTGACGGGCAGGGCCGGTCAGCGACAGACCGTTGAAGAAATGACCCATCACCACCTCAACCCCTTCGGGCACCACGCTGCGCAGGTTCGGCTCGTAAAACGCGGATCGCGTGGCCGGGCCGGTGATGATCTCAAAGGATGGAAAGTAATCGACCACGGCGTGATCTTCAGCCATCTCGCCCGCAACCGCCCGCAGCACCGATTTCGAATAGGTGGTGGCCGACAGCACATGCCCGCCCGATGCCGTGGCAGTCAGCGGCACGGGGCTGACTGTCAGCAACAGGTGGATCGCCGGGTTCAGGCGGCGCAGAATGGCAAGCGACTCTTCCAGCGCCTGCCGGATGGACGCGTGGCGATAGTTGACGAACCGGTGCCACCCAGCGTCAAAGGTGCCGCCCATCGTGCCCGGACAGGCGGCATAGGGCTGGCCCGACATGCTTTCCCAGCCTTCGGTCAGGCCAAGCGTAAAGACAAACACATCGGCCCCTTCGATGGCACGTTTCAGACCGCGCAGCATGGCACGCCGCGACAGCACCGCCTCGGCCACCGAAGCAAAGCCCGTGGGTTCGATCGCCGGGCGCAACGAGTCGCGAAAGCGCCCTTCCGTTTCCCAGACCTCTGGAACGTCCACGGCCACTTCGCCCGCCACCATGCGCAGCAGCAACAGCAGTTGTGCGGCGGTATAGATGTTGGCGGTGCGGGCGGAAAAGACGCCATAATTGAAATCGCGCGCAAGGTCAGGCGGGGTGCCGCCGGGGGCAGGCTCACCATCGACCCAACCCATGCGCCGCGCCTTCAGCGCCCGGCTGATGTGCTGGGCAAAGCATGATCCAAAAGTGGAAAACCGTGCATCCGCAGGCAGTTCCCACGGGCTGGACCACAGGTTTTTCAACCCGAACAGGCCCGCTTCTGCCACGCCCGTGCGCCAGAATGCCGTTGGCGGCAAATCAGAGTATGGGTTCTGGTTCTTTGACATGGCACCAGTGTAGAAAACGAACACGGCTACACTGTGGCAGATCTGACAAGATTGCGACAGCGCGAAGTGCCGCGGCACCACCCCACACGATTGCCGGTCCACGAATGCCCCTTTACATTCCCCGTGCCCTGCGTATCGTCAGCGCCCATGAAACGGGATGCACATATCGCACGCTTTGCCGGGGTTTTGGCCCTGACGGCCACCCGTGGCCTGCTTCTCCTTAGCCGCCTCTGAGCGTGCCCTTGGGCGCGACCGCTCGGAGGTGACCAGCGCCCAAGAGGAAAAGCTAAGGAACAAAGGACCCATCCCATGACCGATACCCGCACGCCGACCGGTGCCGCACAGGCGAAAAATCAACCGCGTGTCATCATCTTTGACACCACCCTGCGCGATGGCGAACAAAGCCCTGGCGCCACCATGACCCATGACGAAAAGCTGGAGATTGCCAGCCTGCTGGATGAAATGGGCGTCGACGTGATCGAGGCCGGATTTCCCATTGCCAGCGAGGGTGATTTCGCCGCCGTGTCCGAAATCTCGCGCCGTGCCAAGAACAGCACGATCTGCGGTCTGGCACGGGCCAACTTCAAGGACATCGACCGCTGCTGGGAGGCGGTGAAGCACGCCCCGTCGCCCCGCATCCACACCTTCATCGGCACCTCGCCGCTGCACCGCGCCATTCCGAACCTCGACATGGACCAGATGGCGGAGCGGATTCACGACACGGTCACTCATGCCCGCAACCTGTGCGACAACGTGCAATGGTCACCCATGGATGCCACGCGGACCGAACATGATTACCTGTGCCGCGTGGTGGAAATCGCCATCAAGGCGGGTGCGACCACCATCAACATCCCCGATACGGTGGGCTATACCGCCCCGCGCGAAAGTGCCGACCTGATCCGCATGTTGCTGGAACGGGTGCCGGGCGCAGATACCATCATCTTTGCAACCCATTGCCACAATGATCTGGGCATGGCGACGGCCAACGCGCTTGCGGCAGTTGAGGCGGGCGCCCGGCAGATTGAGTGCACGATCAATGGCTTGGGCGAACGTGCTGGCAACACTGCCTTGGAAGAGGTTGTGATGGCGATGAAGGTCCGCAACGACATCATGCCGTTCCAGACCCGGATCGACACGACCAAGATCATGAACCTGTCGCGGCGCGTGGCGGCGGTCTCTGGCTTTCCGGTGCAATTCAACAAGGCCATCGTCGGCAAAAACGCCTTTCTGCACGAAAGCGGCATCCATCAGGACGGCGTGCTGAAGAACGTCGAGACGTTCGAGATCATGCGCCCCGAAGATATCGGGCTGACGCAAAAGAACATCGCCATGGGCAAGCATTCGGGCCGCGCCGCCCTGCGGTCCAAGATGAAAGAACTGGGCTATGATCTGGCCGACAACCAGTTGAACGACGTGTTCGTGCGGTTCAAAGCGCTCGCCGACCGCAAGAAGGAAGTCTACGACGACGACCTGATCGCGCTGGTGGCCGATGAGGCAACGATGGACGCGCATGACCACATGCAGTTGAAACGTCTGCGCGTGGTTTGCGGCACCGATGGCCCGCAAGAGGCAGAGATGACTCTGACCATCGAGGGCGTGGACCACGTGATCGACGCCACAGGTGATGGCCCGGTCGATGCGGCGTTCAACTGCGTCAAGATGCTGTTTCCGCACAAGGCACGGCTGCAGGTCTATCAGGTGGCCGCCGTCACCGAAGGCACCGATGCGCAAGCCACCGTCACCGTCCGGCTGGAAGAAGATGGCCGCATCGTGACCGGGCAATCGGCCGATACCGATACGATCGTGGCCAGTGCCAAGGCTTACGTGAACGCGCTGAACAAGCTGATCGTGCGGCGGCAGAAATCGGCCCCTGGCAGCGATGTGAAAACGGTAAGCTACCACGGCGAATGACGGCCCGGCGCGGGGTCATGTGCCCCGCGCCATGCCTTTGAAGTGGTCGATGAAGGCACGCAAAGGTGGCGGTGGATTGCGGCGGCTAGGATAGTAGACATGCGCTCCTGGAAACGGGGGCGTCCAATCCTCCAGCACGCGCATCAGTGTCCGCGATGCCAGCAGGTCGGCCACCTCGGTTTCAAAGAAATAGCCAATCCCCAGTCCAGCTTCACAGGCCGCAAGGCGGAGGCGCACATCGGACCCCACCAGTCGGCCTGTCACCAGAACCCGTAGGGCGACGCCGTCCTTGTCAAACTCCCAGCGGTAGGGCGCCCCGGTCGAAGGGGCCAGCGAGACGAGGCATTCATGCCGTTCCAGATCGCGGGGATGCAGCGGCGGCATTCGTTTGGCCAGATAGGACGGTGCTGCCACGACCGCCATCCGCAAGGGGCCGCCAAAGGGTACCGCAATCATGTCGGCTTCCAGCCGCTCGGCCAGACGGATGCCCGCATCAAAGCCCTGTGCCACGATATCGACAAGGGCGTCATTCACCTCGACTTCCAGCGTGACCCGGGGATAGCGGGCCAGAAAGCCGGGCACCGCGAGTGCCAGCTTGGTCATCGCCACGGTGACAACGTTGAGGCGCAGGGGGCCCGACACCCCTCCCCCTGCGGCAAAGGCACTGTCGATCACACCATTCAAGTCATCCAGAACCGGCAGAAGCCGTTCAGCCAGCGCCGTACCGGCATGACTTGGCGCCACACTGCGGGTGGTACGGTTCAACAGACGTTGGCCAAGCCGATCTTCGAGGCCGCGGATCAGTTGACTGAGTGCCGAGGGCGACACGCCAAGATGCTGCGCCGCACGGGTAAAACTGCGATGTCGGATCACGGCCGCGAAGGCCCGAAGCTCAGAGAATTCACTGCCACGCATTCATTACCCTTGCTTCAAAAGGCATCCTGATAATGTCAGATTATCGCAGAAACGACTGTGTGGCAAAAGGGGGCCTTCAAGAATGGAGGCGGCCATGTGGAAATTGCTGAAACGACGGTGGGCGACCGAAGGCACGCTGGTGCAGTTGCAAAGGCTGGACGACCGGCTTCTTGCTGACATGGGGTTGCCGCGCGACGATCTGCGCGACCGTGTGCAGGGGCGGATCAAGGAAGACGGGTACAGCGCCACGGGCCAGTCGGCGGACACCGGCCCGGTGTTGGCCAACGTAAAGGCCTAGGCGAACGCCCTGAACAAGCCGATCGTGCGGCGGCAGAAATCCGCGCCCGTCAGCGGTCTGAAGACTGTCAACGACCGAGACGCATCGTAAGCCGCGCTGCGCAGCCCCGGCCTGTGCCGTGGGCTGCGGTCATCACGCGTGGCGCAGACCGTAGCCGTGCTTGATATCCGGAAACGGCTCATCAAAGGCGGTTTCGCGCTGGCCGGCAGCCTGATTATACCAGACATAGGGCAACCGCCCGATCTGCCGCAGCGCCGCCGCCGCCGGAGTTTCGCCGGTTTCGCCGGTGTGGTGCAGGATCACGATATTGCGCCGGAACCACGACATCGACGACAGCGCCCGCATCCCCAGTGTCATGGCAAGGTCAGGCTGCCAGCCGCGCCGCGCCCAATGGTCCAGCACATCGCTCATCGACAGGCAGTTGATATGCCCGTTGCCCGGCTGCCCCGGTTCAGCCATCGAAAAGAGAATCGTATCGGCCGCATGCCGGGCGATAGTGTCAAACATGGTGTCGGTCGCCGCCGGAAACAGGTGTTCGACCACCTCAAGGCAGATCACCAGATCAAATTTCCGCCCCGCGTCAAAGGGCTGTTGCAGGTCGGTCTTGCAATAGGTGCCGGGGGTCAGCACCGTGGCCTCTGGTTCGATTCCGTCAACGCCCAGCACATCCGGCACGCCCAGATGCTGATAGAGAAGCGGATAAAGTCCATTGCCGCAGCCCAGATCCAAAACCGATCGGGGTGCAAAACGGTCAATGGCAAAGCGGATCGGCGGCACATCGAGAAACAGGAAATCCCAATGCCATGCCCCATGGAAGGCATTGCTGATCTGTGCCCCGGCGTCCTGCCCGGCGGGCGGTGGCGGCAGCACGAATGGGGCGCCGAGGGCACCGCCCGCCCCGGCCTGTGCCTCGGCAATCAAACGGTCGGCGGCGGCAAAACGGCCATCGGAAAAGCTGCGGTCTGGTCGGATGCCATGGTCGGCGCGCAGCGCACCCTCGGCGAAATTCCCTGGCGTGCCGGTTTGCGCGTAGCGCAGCGCTTCGGCCGCGAGTTCGGCGCGGTCAGGCCGTTTGCCATCCTGTACCAGATCGTGCAACCGCTTCCACTGATAGGCCGCTGTGTCCTGCGACGGACCGGCCGCGCGCTCCTGATTGGCCAGCCACCCCACCACACCCTTGGCCGCCAGTTGTTCGGTGGACCGCAGGGGAAAATGTCGCAACGGCACATCTGCGAGTACGACAGATGGTAGTGCCTTGCAAAAGGCATCGCGCAGGTGGTGATTGCCCTGCTCGACCGTCACGCCCGCATCGAGGCCGCCATGGGCTCGATAGACCGCCTTGTAATACAGCGGCGCTTCCACCTTGCGCCGAAAGGTCATGCGGCGCAGCGGCTCTGGCTCTACCTCTTCGGGCAGATCTGGGTCTGGCAGGAACGTCGACCACGGCATCAGACCGACACCCCCCTTGGGCACCCCGGCCAAGTGGCGCGAGAGCGCTGCCCGATCGACAAAGGGCAGGAATTCGTCGCCATCGAGGAAAAAGACATACTCGGCCAAGGCCGCGCCCTGCACATGCTGCAAGGCGCGTGTCATGATTTCCGACTGGTTGTAGCCCGCATCTGGCACATCGGCGATGACGATATTGCCAAGCGCGCGCGCGACCGAAACCATGATCTGGCGCGTCGCATCCGACGAACGATTGTCCAGCACGACCATCACGTCGACCAGAGCCGCATGATGACGCAAAAACGGTTCGATGATGTCCTGTTCGTTGCGCACCATCGAGATCGAGACGCTGGTCACAACGCCCCCTGTGGCGCGCGACGCAAGGGCGGACCGGCGCCGCAGAGCCGTCAGGATCGCCGTTTTCAGGCGTGATATCGGCAGACCTGTTTCACGGTGACTTGTCTTTTTGGAACCTTGCCGCCGCGATTAGCACCTTGGTTGCGGCCAGACCAGCACTTCAACGATGCCGGAAAGGTGTAGGCGAAGTCTCGCAGGACCAAGGCTTGCCCCTTTCGCCCGCTTACCCCTGTCACTATAAGAAGACGCCCGCCCGGACCCCCGAGTCGCGGGAACATCGACGTTTGAAAAGGACACCCCTCGTATGGTTTTTTCGGGTCTGTTTTCGTCCGACATGGCGATCGACCTCGGCACGGCGAATACCCTGGTCTACATCCGGGGTAAGGGGATTGTGCTGAACGAGCCGTCGGTGGTGGCCTATCATATCAAGGATGGCAAGAAGCAGGTTCTGGCCGTGGGCGAGGATGCCAAGCTGATGCTGGGCCGCACGCCCGGCACGATTCAGGCCATCCGCCCGATGCGCGATGGCGTGATTGCCGATTTCGACAGCGCCGAAGAGATGATCAAGCATTTCATCCGCAAGGTGCACAAGCGCACGACCTTCTCGAAACCCAAGATCATTGTCTGCGTGCCACATGGCGCGACACCAGTGGAAAAGCGGGCCATCCGGCAATCGGTTCTGTCGGCGGGCGCGCGCCGCGCGGGCCTGATCGCGGAACCCATCGCTGCGGCCATTGGCGCGGGCATGCCGATCACTGACCCCACCGGCAACATGGTGGTGGATATTGGTGGAGGTACCACGGAGGTGGCGGTGCTGTCGCTGGGCGATATCGTCTATGCGCGTTCGGTCCGCGTCGGCGGTGACCGGATGGATGAGGCGATCATCAACTATCTGCGCCGCCACCAGAACCTGCTGATCGGCGAATCGACGGCTGAACGCATCAAGACTTCCATCGGCACCGCCCGCATGCCCGATGACGGTCGCGGCGCATCCATGCAGATTCGCGGCCGCGACCTTTTGAACGGCGTGCCGAAGGAAACCGAGATCAATCAGGCACAGGTGGCCGAAGCCTTGGCCGAACCCGTACAGCAGATTTGCGATGCGGTGATGCAGGCGCTGGAAGCAACACCGCCAGACCTTGCTGCCGACATCGTGGACCGTGGCGTGATGCTGACGGGTGGTGGCGCGCTGCTTGGTGATCTGGACCTGTCCTTGCGCGAACAGACCGGCCTTTCGATCAGTGTCGCCAACGAGTCACTCAATTGTGTGGCGCTTGGCACTGGCAAGGCACTGGAATACGAAAAGCAGCTGCGGCATGTGATCGATTACGACAGCTGATCCGGCCACAGGGCCGGTTTCGGCGCGGCCCAAAAGGCAGGTAAATGTCAAAGACGCGGACAGACCCGGAAGATTTCTCTCGCCCGCTGCGACGGGTTCTGGTGGGCGTGCTGGTCTTGCTGCTGCTGGGACTTTTCCTGTTGTGGCGGATCGATTCGCCGCGTGTCGAACGTTTCCGCGCCGCGCTGGTGGATCGCGTTGTGCCCAGCTTTGACTGGGCACTGGTGCCCTTTACCAAGGCTGCGGGCATGATCGACCAGTTCCAAAGCTATGCCGCGCTTTATGAGCAGAATCAGGAGTTGCGGCGCGAGTTGCAGCAGATGAAGGCGTGGAAAGAGGCCGCCCTTCAGCTGGAGCAAAAGAACGCCCGCCTGCTGGACCTGAATCAGGTGCGGCTGGATGCCAAGCTGACCCATGTCACCGGGCAGGTGCTGGCCGATTCGGGCAGCCCGTTCCGGCAATCTGTGCTGATCAACGTCGGCGCGCGCGATGGCATTCTGGACGGCTGGGCCACGATGGATGGCATTGGGCTGGTCGGCCGCATTTCGGGGGTGGGCGAGCGGACGAGCCGCGTGATTCTTCTGACCGATACCAACAGCCGTATTCCCGTGACTGTGCAGCCCTCGGGGCAAAAGGCGCTGCTGTCGGGTGACAACACCTCACTTCCGCCACTGGAATTTCTGGAGGACGCCGATGAGGTGCGCCCCGGCGACCGGGTGGTCAGTTCGGGCGATGGCGGCATGTTCCCGGCGGGCCTTCTGGTGGGGCAGGTTGTGATGGGCACCGACCGCCGTCTGAGGGTCACGCTATCCGCTGACTATCAGCGGCTGGAATTCCTGCGCGTGCTGCGCAGCCATGAACTTGTTCCCATCACCGATGCGGGCGCGCTGATTGCGCCGCCCGTGCTGCCTGCGCGGCCTGACACATCCGATGCGCTGAACACCGATGCCCTGCCTGCGCGCGGCACCGAGCCCGAGGCTGAACCCGCCGCCGATGCAAGTTCTGAAGCGGATGCCGGCGATGGTTGATGGCCTGCGCTCATCTGTCTGGCTGTATCGCGGGCTGTTCCTGCTGATCGCGCTGGTCCTGCTGTTTGCAAAGCTGTTGCCACTGGGGTCAGTTGCGGGCGACTGGCCAGGGCCGGATCTGCTGTTGTGCGTGATTTTTGCCTGGGCCACGCGGCGACCCGATTACCTGCCTGTGCTGCTGTTGGCGGGCGTGCTGCTGGTCGAGGATATGATCCTGATGCGCCCGCCGGGGCTGTGGACTGCCCTGATCGTGACGGCCGTGGAATTCATCCGCAGCCGGGTGGCGCTGACGCGCGAACTGGCCTTTATGGCGGAATGGGCCTTGGTGGCGGCGCTGATGGTGGGGGCGCTCCTCATCTATCGCGTGATCTTTGCCCTGTCGTTCTTGCCGCAATCGGGCTTTGGCTTTGCGTTGATGCAGACCTTGTGGTCGATCCTGTGCTATCCCTTGGTGGTGCTGGCCAGCCGCTTTGTCTTTGACCTGCGCAAACCGGCAACAGGCGAAGTCGATGATTACGGGAGGCGGTTGTGAGACGCAGCCCTAAGGAAACAGAAGAGAGCGCCCGCGTCGTTCATCGCCGCGCGCTGCTGCTTGGCGGCGCCATGACGGCCATGTTCGCCGTTCTGGGCGCGCGCATGCGCTATCTGTCGGTCGAACAGGCTGACCAGTTCCGCCTGCTGGCCGAAGAAAACCGGATTTCCATTCGCCTGATCCCGCCTGCGCGTGGCCTGATTCAGGACCGCAACGGCAAGACCATTGCCGGCAACGAACAGAATTACCGCGTCGTGATCACCCGCGAAGATGCGGGCGATGTCGATATGGTGCTGGCAAAGCTGGCCCATGTTATTCCGCTGACCGCCGATGACCTTGACCGCACGATCAAGGAAATCAACCGCACCTCGCCCTTTGCGCCGATCACCGTGGCCGACCGTCTGACATGGGAAGACCTGTCCAAGGTGGCCCTGAACGCGCCATCCCTGCCCGGCGTGTCGCCCGAAGTGGGTCTAAGCCGCGTTTATCCGCGCGATACCGATTTCGCGCATGTGGTGGGCTATGTGGGGCCAGTGTCGGAAAAGGATCTGGAAGGGATCGAAAACCCAGACCCCCTGCTGACGATCCCCAAGTTCCAGATCGGAAAGATCGGCGCGGAACGCTGGCTGGAAGATCACTTGCGCGGCAAGGCGGGCACCAAACGGATCGAAGTGAACGCCGTGGGCCGCGTGATGCGCGAATTGGAACGGCAAGAAGGTGTGCCGGGGGCCGATATCCGGCTGACCATCGATGCGGATGTGCAGAATTTCGCACAGGCTCGGTTGGGCGAGGAATCGGCGGCAGCCGTGGTTATGGATGTGCGCAACGGTGACCTGATTGCAATTGCTTCGGCCCCCTCATTTGACCCCAACCTGTTTGTGCGCGGGATCAGCCATACCGATTACAACCTGCTGACCGAAAATGATCACCGCCCCTTGGCCAACAAGGCGGTGCAGGGCGTCTATCCGCCGGGGTCCACCTTCAAGATGATCACGGCCCTTGCCGCGCTGAAAGAAGGGCTGATCACCGTTGACACCACCGTGCGTTGCCCCGGCCATCTGGAGGTGGGCGGGCGGCGTTTTCATTGCTGGAAACGGGCGGGCCACGGCGGCGTCAATCTGGAACGGGCCTTGGCCGAAAGCTGTGACGTCTATTTCTATGACATCGCCCAGCGTGTCGGCATCGACAAGATCGCCGAAATGGGCAAGGCCTTTGGCCTTGGCGTGCGCCACGATGTTCCGATGTCGGCGATTGCCGAAGGCATCATGCCGAACAAGCTGTGGAAACAGGAACGCCAGAAACAGGAATGGCGGATCGGTGACACGATCAACGCCTCGATCGGTCAGGGCTATGTGCTGACCTCGCCGCTGCAATTGGCAGTGATGACGGCGCGGATCGCCACGGGCCGCGCCGTCACCCCGCGTCTGGTGCGCATGATCGACGGCAAAGAGGTGGACTCTCCGGAATTTGCCCCGCTTGGGATTGACGGGGATGCAATGCGAAGCATCCGGTCGGGCATGTATGCCGTGATGAATGCGCCACGCGGCACGGCGCTATCGTCGCGCATCGCCGATGATGCGCTGGTCTGGGCCGGAAAGACCGGCACCAGTCAGGTGCGCAATATCACCACGGCAGAACGTGCGCGCGGCGTGATTTCGAACGACCAATTGCCGTGGGAACGGCGCGACCATGCGCTGTTTGTGGGCTATGCGCCTTATGAAAACCCGCGCTACGCGGTGGCCGTGGTGGTGGAACATGGCGGCGGCGGGTCAGCGGCAGCCGCGCCCCTTGCGCGCGACATCATCTTGCGGGCCCTGTCAGACGGGTTGCCCCCGCTGACGGCCTATCCGGCTAGCCAGCGCAACCGCATCGAATCCATGCTGGAAAAGCTGCCGCTGCGCGATGCCGAAGGGCGGCCCCCCGCCCCGTCGCGGGCCTAAGGGGGACGGCATGAGTTTTCTGGAATACCGCGTCAAGTTTGTACCCACGGGCCTGCGCAAGGTGCTTTATCTGAACTGGCCGCTGGTGGTGCTGGTCACCGCCGTATCGGCCGTGGGCTGGCTCACGCTTTACTCCATCGCCGGGGGGCGGATGGATGTCTGGGCCGGGCGGCAGATGCAGGTCTTTGCACTTGGCGCGGTGCTGATGTTCTTTGTGGCCTTTGTGCCGATCTGGTTCTGGCGCAACATGTCGGCGCTGGCCTATGTGGTGTCCATCCTGCTTTTGCTGTTGGTCGAGTTCGTTGGCTCGGTCGGCATGGGGGCGCAGCGCTGGCTGGAAATCGGCGGCCTGCGGTTGCAACCGTCCGAGTTGATGAAGGTCACGCTGGTGATGATGCTGGCCGCCTATTACGACTGGCTGGACCCCAAACGCACCTCGCGGCCCCTGTGGGTGCTGGTGCCCGTGCTGCTGACGATAATCCCCACCGTGCTGGTGCTGATGCAGCCGAACCTTGGCACAGCGTTGATTTTGCTGATGATTGGCGGGGCGGTGATCCTGATGGCCGGGGTCAGTTGGTGGTATTTCGCCGGGGTGGCCACCGTGATCGTGGGGGCGGTGACGTCGGTGTTCTCGACGCGCGGCACGCCATGGCAATTGCTGCATGACTATCAGTATCGCCGGATCGACACGTTCCTTGACCCGACGGCAGACCCGCTGGGGGCAGGCTATAACATCATTCAGGCGCAGATCGCGCTCGGCTCTGGCGGCTGGTCGGGCAAGGGGTTCATGCAGGGCACACAAAGCCGGCTGAACTTTCTGCCGGAAAAGCACACCGACTTCATCTTTACGACCTTGGGAGAGGAATTCGGCTTTGTCGGCGTGTTCTCGCTGTTGATCCTTTACGGGCTGATCCTTGTGTTCTGTTTTGTGTCGGCCTTGCAGAACAAGGACCGCTTTTCCAGCCTGATGATAATGGGCGTGGCCGTGAACTTCTTTTTGTATCTGGCGATCAACTTGTCGATGGTGATGGGGCTGGCCCCGGTGGTCGGTGTGCCGCTGCCCTTCCTTTCCTATGGCGGATCGGCGATGCTGGTGCTGCTTCTGGCCTTTGGGCTGGTGCAAAGTGCCCATATTCACCGCCCCCGCTAAGAAAAGACCCGCATGCCGCTGACCATTCTGTTTGCCGCCCCCAGCCTGTGGGACGAATACCGCGATCATCTGCCCGCAGCCTTGCGTGAGGCAGGGCTTGAAGCAAATGTGGTGCTGGATGCGGACCCTGCACGCGTGGACTATGTGATCTATGCCCCCTCGGCCCCCCTGCAGGATTTCACGCCCTTTACCCGGACCAAGGCCGTGCTCAGCCTGTGGGCGGGGGTGGAGCGGATTGTGGGCAATGAAACGCTGACGCAACCTTTGTGCCGGATGGTCGATCCGGGCCTGACCGAAGGCATGGTGGAATGGGTGGTCGGCCACAGCTTGCGCCACCATCTGGGCATGGACCGCCATATCGTGAATCCGGATCACATCTGGGACCCGACCTGCCCGCCCCTTGCCCGTGAGCGCCCGGTGACGATCCTCGGGCTGGGCGCCCTTGGGGCGGCGGCGGCGCAGGCGCTCACGGCGCTGAACTTTCCTGTGACGGGATGGAGCCGGACGCCAAAACAGATCGGGGGTCTACGCTGCCATTCGGGGCAAGACGGGTTGCAGGCGGCGCTGACGGGGGCGCACATCGTGATCACCCTGTTGCCGCGCACGCCCGAGACCGAGAACATTCTGAACGCCACATCGCTGGGCTGGCTGGGCCGGGGCGCGGTGATCCTGAACCCGGGCCGGGGCGCGCTGATTGACGACAAGGCCCTGCTGGCGGCGCTTAACACGGGTCAGGTGGGCCATGCCACGCTGGATGTGTTCCGCACCGAACCACTGCCACCGGACCACCCGTTCTGGTCGCACCCGAAGGTGACCGTGACCCCGCATATCGCCGCCGACACACGGGCGGTCACAGCGGCACGGGTGGTGGCCGAAAACATCCGGCGCAGCGAAACTGGTGCGCCGTTGCTGCATCTGGTGGACCGCGCGCGAGGTTACTGAATGGCGCGCCTGCGGCGCAAGCGATGGGGTCGCCGGCGCGCCTGCGCGCTTGGCTCCGCGGGCTGCAGTCAAATTCTGTCCCGCCCAGACGACAGGCGGTCGCGGATGGAACAGACCCCGCAGCTTTGGCCCCGTCTGATCGCCGGGCAGTGACAGGAGACCGGAATGCGGTATGGTTTGGGCGTGACCCTTGTTCTGGTCGCGGCGGTGCTGTGGTCGCTGATGGGGCTGATGATCCGCCAGATCGACGTGGCGGGCACATGGGCCGTGCTGTTCTGGCGCTCTGCCGGGATGATCCCGGTCTTGGTGGTGGTCATCTGGTGGCGCGCAGAGGGGCAACCATGGGCCCGCATGGCGGCGGTCGGCTGGCCGGGGGTGATCGGCGGCTGCGGGCTGGTGTTTGCCTTTGCCGGGGCGATCTTTGCCATACAGACGACCACCGTCGCCAATGCCGTGTTTCTGTTCTCGGCCTCGCCCTTCTTTGCGGCCCTTCTGGGCTGGCTGTTGCTGCGCGAAACGGTGCGGCCCGCCACATTTGTCGCAATCGGTATGGCGGGCGTCGGCATGTATATCATGGTGCGCGAAGGGCTGGCTGCCGGTGCGCTGATCGGCAATATTGCCGCCCTGTCCTCGGCGCTTGGCTTTGCCGCCTTTACCATCGCGCTGCGCTGGGGGCGTCTGGCCGACATGCTGCCCGCGGTGGTGCTGGGCGGGCTTTTCTCCATGGTGGTGGCGCTGATCGGTGCGGCAACGCAGGGCCAAAGCGTGATGGTGCCCTTGCATGATATTGCCATCTCGGTGGCTATGGGGGCAGTGATCCTGTCGGCGGGCATGGCGCTTTATACGGCAGGCAGTCAGGTCATCCCGGCGGCAGAACTGACGCTGTTGTCGATGCTCGAAGTGATGCTGGCACCGATGTGGGTATTTCTGTTCCTCGGCGAAACCGCATCCAGCGGCACCTTTGCGGGCGGCGCCGTGTTGCTGGTCGCTGTCGCCTTCAATGCGCTTTACGGCAGCCGCCGCGCAGCGGACTAGCGATAGCGGCGGAAAAACCGTGACCGGTCGTAAAGCGTCTCCAGTCGCTTCAGCCGTCCTTCGGTTTCCCCCCACGTCAGCGTCTGCACAGCGGCCAGCAACGTTTCCACCAGCACAAGCACCGAAACCGTCGAATCCCAGGCAGAGGGTGCTTCGATATGGCATGACATTGTGTGGCGGGCATGGGCGGCGGCGGGGCTGATCCAGCGGTCGGTGACAAGGATAACCTCGGCCCCCTGTTCGACGGCCAGTTCGACCAGTTGCAGGACCGAGTTTTCATAGCGGCGGATGTCAAACACCAAAAGCACATCGCCCGGCTTCATATCCAGCAGCGCAGGTGGCCATGTGTTCGACATGTCCGACAAAAGCGTGACGTCTGACCGCACCACCTTCATCAGGGTCACGAAGTAATCGGCCATCGCATGGGTGATGCGCCCGCCCATCGCATAGACCCGGCGTGACCGGTCGGCCAGCAGCACCGCCGAGGCGTCGAATTCGGCATGGTCGATCTGGCTGAGGGTGGCTTGCAGATTGGCCACCACCGCATCGGCAAAGCGGTTGAGGATATGCGTATCCGGCACCCCCCCGGCCCAGCGGTCATGCTTGGCAAGCGGCGAGACGAGCATCGCCTCGACCTCGGTGCGAAGCCCGGCCTGATAATCGGGATAACCGCGAAACCCAAGCTTCTGGCACAGGCGCACCACTGTGGGTGTCGAAACCTCGGCCGCCTTGGCAAGGGCGGTGATCGACCCCAGCGCCGCGACCGGATAGTGGCGCAGGATATGGGTGGCCAGCTGCCGTTCCGCACGCGTCAGGTCGGGCAAGGCGGCGCGCATGCGCTCTTCGATGGTCAGGTTTGCATTCATCGGTCGGCTTTCCGATTCACCCTGTGTCTGCCCACATACTGCGCCGATTTAGAAAGCATTGTAACAGGGAATACGCAGAAGAAAAATTCTTGACAGAATGCCCCCCGGCGATGGACCCTTTTGCAAAATGGGGACATGACTCGCATCATGACGGTCGCTTCACCGGCACAGGAAACCGTGCTGTTTCATGCTGATATCGAAAACCGTTCGGCCCCGGGCCGGGTGGTTCTGGTCTGTGAGCATGCGTCAAACCATATTCCGCCGCAGTGGGGCGATCTGGGGCTGGAGGCACAGGCCCGGCAGGCCCACATCGCATGGGATCCGGGCGCATTGGCGCTTGCGCGGGCCTTGTCGCGGCAGATGGATGCGGTTCTGGTGCATGCCCCGGTCAGCCGTCTGGTCTATGATCTGAACCGCGCGCCCGACCATCCGGGTGCCATGCCCGCGCAGTCCGAAATCTATGCTGTGCCCGGCAATGCCGCTGTCACCGCCGCCGAGCGTGCGGCGCGTACGGCGGCCGTCTATGTGCCCTTCCACGACGATCTGCATATCGAAATTGCGCGCCGGATCGCGCTTGGGCTAGCCCCGGTGCTGATCACCATTCATTCCTTCACGCCCATCTGGCATGGCGTGGCGCGCGCCGTCGAATTTGGCGTGATCCATGATGCCGATGATAGGCTGGCCCGGCACATCGTCGAACGGTCGGGCAGCATCGGCCTGCACACGGAACTGAACGCCCCCTATTCGGCGGCAGATGGCGTGACCCATACCCTGCGCCTGCAGGCGGGCCCGTATCGGCTGCCCAATGTGATGCTGGAGGTGCGCAACGACCTGCTGTCCACGCCGCTTCAGTCCGAAGCCATAGCCGAACGCCTTGCGCCCGTGCTGATGGCGGCCGTGGCAGACCTGAGCGAAGGAGCCTGAGCGATGCCCCGCCTTGCCGTGACATTCGTGCGATCCGTGGACCGGCTGAACTATGGCGTCGGCCGCTTTGCGATGTATCTGCTGTTCGTCCTCATGGCCATTCTGATGTGGTCGTCGATCTCGAAGACCTTTTTCAACCCGTCGCTTTGGACGCTGGAAATGGCCCAGTTCGTGATGGTGGCCTATTACGTTCTGGGCGGCCCCTATGCGTGGCAGATGGAATCGCATGTGCGCATGGACCTGTTCTATGCCAAGCAGACGCCCCGGCGGCAGGCATGGTGGGACGGGTTCACGGTGATCGCAGTGGCCTTTTACCTTGCAGTGATGATCTGGGGGGCGGCGGCGTCCTTCAGTTATTCGCTGGGCATCACATGGGGTGATCCCGGCCTGTTCGGGTTGAGCTGGCCGGAGATCGGGCGGCTGGAACGTTCGCCCACGGCATGGCGGCCCTATCTGTGGCCCATCAAGCTGGTCATGCTTGTAGGTTTCACCCTGATGCTGCTGCAAGCCACTGCCTCCTTTATCCGGTCGCTTGCGACGCTGCGCGGAGAGACCGTCTGATGCCACAGGAAATGATTGCCGTCCTGATGTTCTCGACCATGCTGCTCATGATGATCACCGGGCAGCGGGTGTTTGGGATCATCGGCTTTGTGGCTGTGGTCGCGTCGATCGCGCTGTGGGGCACGGGCGGCTATACCATGGGCTTTTCGGCGGCGATGAAGCTGATGAAGTGGTATCCGTTGCTGACGCTGCCGATGTTCGTGTTCATGGGCTATGTCATGTCGGAATCCCGGCTGGCCGAGGATCTGTACAAGATGTTCCACGTCTGGTTCGGCCCCATACCCGGTGGGTTGGCCATCGGGACAATCCTGCTGATGGTGTTGATTTCGGCCATGAACGGTCTGTCCGTCGCAGGCATGGCGATTGGGTCCACCATCGCGCTGCCCGAGCTTTTGAAGCGGCGGTATGACAAGCTGATGGTGACAGGTGTCATTCAGGCCGGGTCCAGCCTTGGCATCCTGATCCCGCCCTCGGTGGTGCTGGTTTTGTATGCGATGATCGCCCGCGCCCCGGTCAGCGAGTTGTGGCTGGCGGGTGTGATCCCCGGCCTGATGATGGCGGCGCTGTTCATCGTCTACATTGCCATCCGGTGCTGGCTGCAACCCTCGCTTGGACCCGCCCTTTCGGCCGAGGAACGCGCCAAGGTCACGATGGCCGAACGCCTCGCCGCCTTGCGGGCCGGTATCCTGCCTTTCGCCATCTTTGCCTCGATGATGATCCCCTTCATCTATGGCGTCACGTCGCTGGTCGAAAGCTCGGTCATCGGGGTGGTTGCCACGGTGGCGGGGGCCGTGATCAAGGGCCGCTTCACCCGTCAGGTGTTCGAGGTTGCTACCCGCAACACACTGGCGATTTCGTGCATGTTCATGTGGATCATCCTTGCCGCCCTCGCCTTTGGCGCGGTGTTTGACGGGCTTGGCGCGGTGGCGGCAATCGACTCGCTGTTCACTGAACAGATGGGCCTGTCGCCATGGACAATCCTGATCCTGATGCAACTGTCCTTCCTTGTGATGGGCATGTTCCTGGACGACACCGCGATGCTGGTGATCGTGGCCCCGCTTTATGTGCCGCTGGTCGGCACACTGGACCTTGGCATCCCGCCCGGCGATGTGCTGGTCTGGTATGGCGTTCTCTATACGGTCACCTGCCAGATCGCCTATCTGACGCCGCCCTTTGGTTACAACCTGTTCCTGATGCGGGCCTTTGCGCCGCCGGAAATCACCATGGGCGACATCTATCGTTCTGTATGGCCTTTCGTGCTCATCATGACTGGCACCTTGGCCCTCTTGATGCTGTTCCCTGACATAGCCATGTGGCTTCCCAATCAGGTCTATCCTGATTGACCCCGCAAAAAGGCGGCAGAACCGCCTGAGACGACAACACACAAGGAGAGGTATCCGATGACGACCAGACGTTCCTTCCTCACGAAAGGTGCCCTTGCCGCCGGGGCCGCCACCTTGGCCGCGCCGACGCTGGTGCGCGCACAAGAGGTGATCAAGTGGCGCATGCAGACCTATGCCGGTGCTGCCTTGGGCGAACAGGTGGTGAAGCCCGCCGTTGACGCCTTCAACCGCATGGCTGCGGGCCAGATGGAAATCGAATTGTCCTTCGCCGATCAGTTGGTCCCGACGGGCGAGTTGTTTCAGGCCATGCAGGCCGGCACGATCGACTGCGTGCAGTCCGACGATGACTCCATGGCCAGCCCGACCGAAGTAACGGTGTTCGGCGGCTATTTCCCGCTGGGCCTGCGCTACAGCCTTGATGTGCCTACACTCTTCACCAAGTACGGGTTGAAGCAGATCTGGGAAGACGAATATGCCAAGGTGGGCGTCAAGCACATCTCGGCAGGCGCGTGGGACCCCTGCCACTTTGCGACCAAAGACCCGATCAACAGCCTGGCTGACTTACAGGGCAAGCGCGTCTTCACCTTCCCGACCGCTGGCCGTTTCCTGACGCAATTCGGTGTGGTTCCGGTCACGCTGCCATGGGAAGACATCGAAGTGGCGATGCAGACAGGCGAGCTTGATGGCATCGCATGGTCGGGCATCACCGAGGTCTATACCGTGGGCTGGTCGAACGTGACCAACTACTTCCTGACCAACAACATCTCGGGCGCATGGATCGGGCACTTCTTCGCCAACATGGACCGCTGGAACGCCCTGCCGCCGCATCTGCAGGAAATGCTGTCGGTCTGCTTTGAACAGTCGCACTACTATCGTCAGCACTGGTATTGGGCGGGCGAGGCCGATCTGCGTCTGAACGGCGGCAAGCTGCAACTGACCACCATCCCGGACGAGGAATGGAAGACGGTCGAAGATGCCGCGATCAAGTTCTGGGATGAAATCGCCGCCGAATCCGAGGTGAAGGCCAAGGTTGTGGCAATCTTCAAGCAATACAACGACGTCATGCAAAAGGCCGGGCGTCCGTATCGCTATACCTGACACAGGCCTAGCCTGCTGCCGCGGTTGCGTGGCAGCAGGTGGCCAGATATGATCAAATTCTGCCGGGGTGCCCCTGTGCCCCGGCATCAAAAGGAAAAGCGATGCGGATCGTTGTGATATTGGCCCCGGCGACTTTGGCCTGCTGGCCCCGCAAGCCTGAATTTGGCGGTGCAGACGGGCGCGGCTGACCAAAGGTCGGCCCCCGAATAACACCCCGCCTGCAGAAACGCAGGCACCACGACGCTTTTGAGGATGAGGCAAAGATGCCCGGAAACATGACGTTTGATGCGCTGAAAGAGGCCGTCGCACGCGGCGAGATTGACACCGTTATGGTGGCTTGCGTGGATATGCAGGGCCGCCTGATGGGCAAGCGCTTTCACGCGGCCTTCTTCATCGACGGCGGCCACGTCGAAACCCATTGCTGCAATTACCTGCTGGCCGTCGACATGGAGATGACCACGGTGCCCGGCTATAAGTCGAGCAGTTGGGAACAGGGCTATGGCGATTACGTCATGAAGCCGGATCTGGACACTCTGCGCCCCTTGCCGTGGTTGCCCGGCACAGCGCTGTGTCTGGCAGACCTTCTGGACCACCACACGCATGAAGAAGTCTCGGTCAGTCCGCGCGCCATTCTGAAGCGTCAGGTCGCCCGCGCCCGCGCGATGGGGTTCGAGCCGATGATGGCGACGGAACTGGAATTCTACATCTTCGAAAACGCCTATGAAAACCTGCGCGACGGCGGGCTTTCGGCGCTGCGCCCGATTTCGGGCTATAACGAAGATTACCACCTGTTCCAGACCACCAAGGAAGAGGGGCTGATGCGCGATGTGCGCAATGGGCTGTTTGGCGCGGGTATCCCGGTGGAAAACACCAAAGGCGAGGCGGACGCTGGCCAGCATGAGGTAAACTACCGCTATTCCGATGCGCTGGATACCGCCGACAATCACGCCATCATCAAGCAGGCGGTCAAGGAAATGGCCCATGCCAAAGGCAAATCGGTCACCTTCATGGCCAAGTATGACCATCGTAGGGCCGGATCGTCCGCTCATGTGCACCAAAGCCTGTGGACGCAGGATGGCAAACCCGCCTTTGCCGACAAGGCCGATGCACACGGCATGTCGGCAACGATGAAGCACTTCATCGCGGGCCAACTGGCGCATGCAGAGGAAATCACTGTGTTTCTCGCGCCTTACGTGAACAGCTACAAACGGTTCACCATTGGCATGTTCGCCCCTACCAAGGCCGTGTGGAGTGCAGATAACCGCACCGCAGGCTTCCGCGTTTGCGGTGAACATACCAAGGCCGTGCGGGTGGAATGCCGTATCCCGGGCAGCGACGTGAACCCCTATCTGACCTGTGCCGCACTTCTGGCGGCGGGCCTTGCCGGGATCGAGCAGAAGCTGGAACTGGAGCCGGAATTGAAAGGCGACATGTATTCCGCCGCAGGCGTACGCGAGATTCCCAAGAACCTGCGCGATGCTGCGATGGCGCTGAACGGGTCCGCCATGCTGCGCGCGGCCTTTGGCGATGATGTGGTAGACCACTATCACCACGCCGCGCAGTGGGAGATTTCCGAAACCGACCGCGTAGTGACAGACTTCGAACTGCAGCGCTTGCTGGAGCGCGCCTGACACAGATGTAGGGCGGGGTTCACTCCGCCCCCCGAACCGACGGCGGGGTGAACCCCGCCCTACAAGGACCACACAGATGAAACCCATCCAACTGATTTCGCCGGTCGACGGCTCAGTTTACGCCGAACGCATGCCACTGACGCTGGACGCGGCAACAGCCGCCGTGGCCCGCGCCCGTTCCGCGCAAAAGGCTTGGGCAGCGCGCCCCTTGGCCGAGCGGATTGCGCTGGTCAAGGCGGGGGTCGCCCGCCTGAATGAGATGAAGGATGTGGTCGTGCCGGAACTGGCATGGCAAATGGGCCGCCCCACCCGCTTTGGCGGCGAATATGGCGGGGTCAATGCCCGCACCGAGTATATGGCGGAAATTGCCGCCGAAACGCTGGCGCCGAAGATGGTCGAGGACAGCGACAAATTCCGCCGCTTCCTTGCGCGTGAGGCGCTTGGCGTCGTCTTTATCGTGGCCCCGTGGAACTACCCTTACCTGACCACGATCAACACGCTGGTTCCTGCACTGATCGCGGGCAACACGGTGGTGCTGAAGGCGGCAAGCCAGACCCTTCTGGTGGGCGAACGGCTTGCCGAGGCGTTTCATGCCGCAGGCGTGCCTGCAGATGTGTTCCAGAACGTGGTGCTGGACCATGCCACGACCGAGGCGCTGATCAAGGCGCGTGCCTTCGACTTCGTCAACTTCACCGGGTCGGTGGGTGGCGGGGCAGCCATCGAACGCGCGGCGGCGGGCACCTTTACCCCCTTGGGGCTGGAGTTGGGCGGCAAAGACCCCGGCTATGTGCGTGCCGACGCCAACCTTGATGCCGCTGTCGATACGCTGATGGATGGCGCGATGTTCAACGCGGGCCAGTGCTGCTGCGGGATCGAACGCATTTATGTGCATGAATCCCTCTATGATGCCTTCGTCGAAAAATCGGTTGCATGGGTCAAATCGCTGAAACTGGGTAACCCGTTTGAGGCGGACAGCACCCTTGGCCCGATGGCGAACAAGCGCTTTGCTGCGGTGGTACGCGACCAGATCGCCGAAGCCGTGGCCGCAGGCGCCATCCCCCTGATCGACCCCGCGCATTTCCCCGCCGATGATGGCGGTGCTTATCTCGCGCCCCAGATCCTTGTGAACGTGAACCATTCGATGCGGGTGATGATGGAGGAATCCTTTGGCCCCGTCGTCGGCATCATGAAGGTCAAGGATGATGCCGAAGCCATCGCCCTGATGAACGACAGCCCCTATGGCCTGACCGCCAGCATCTGGACCGAAGATTACGACAGCGCCGCCGCCATCGGTGCGCAGATCGAAACCGGCACCATCTTCATGAACCGTGCCGATTATCTTGACCCTGCCCTGTGCTGGACGGGCTGCAAGGACACCGGTCGCGGCAACTCTTTGTCATACTTGGGTTTCCTGTCGGTCACCCGTCCGAAATCCTATCATCTGAAGAAAGTTTGAGCCATGAGCCACGGTGTTCCCAACCGCAACTGGTCTTACCCCACCGCGATCAAATTCGGCGTGGGCCGTATCTCTGAACTTGCCGACCATGTGAAATCCATCGGGCTGACAAAGCCCCTTTTGGTCACCGACAAGGCGCTGTCCAGCCTACCGATCACGGCAGCCGCGCTGAATGTTCTGGCAGCGGCCGGCCTCGGCCGCGCCGTGTTTTCCGATGTGGACCCGAACCCCAATGAGGCGAACATGGTCGCCGGCATCGCCGTCTATCTGGCGGGCGGCCATGACGGGGTGATCTGCTTTGGCGGCGGTTCGGCGCTGGACCTTGGCAAGATGATTGCCCTGATGGCGCATCAGCGCAAAGACCTGAGCGTGTGGGATCTGGAAGATATTGACGACTGGTACACCCGCGCCGATGCCAGCAAGATCGCCCCGATCATCGCCGTACCAACGACCGCTGGTACAGGGTCGGAAGTGGGCCGCGCAGGCGTGCTGACCAACAGCGCCACCCACAAGAAAAAGATCATCTTCCACCCCAAACTGATGCCCGCCATCACGATCTGCGATCCGGCGCTGACCGTGGGCATGCCAAAGTTCATCACCGCAGGCACTGGGATGGATGCACTGGCCCATTGCCTTGAGGCCTATTCCAGCCCGTTCTACCACCCGATGAGCCAAGGCATCGCGCTGGAAGGCCTGCGTCTGGTGTTCGAAAACCTGCCCGTCGTCTACAAAGACCCGACCAACCTGATGGCTCGTGGGCATATGATGAGTGCGGCAGCGATGGGTGCCGTCGCCTTCCAAAAGGGTCTGGGGGCCATCCATTCGCTCAGCCACCCCGTTGGGGCGGTCTATGGCACACACCATGGCACCACCAACGCTGTTGTCATGCCCATGGTGCTGGACTTCAACCGCCATGCCATCGAGGAGCGGATCAACGCCGCAGCGGCCTATCTGGGCATCAAAGGCGGGTTTGACGGTTTCCGTGCGCGGATCATGGACTTGCGGGCGGAACTTGCCATTCCGGCGAACCTGTCCGCGATGGGGGTTGAGGTGGCGCGTCTGGATGAGTTGACCGATATAGCGCTGGAGGACCCGTCCTGCGGCGGCAACCCGGTCGAGATGACGCGCGAAAACACCCGCGCCCTCTTTGCCGCTTGCCTGTAAGCTGTTGTGCCGGGGCGGTGCAGATGCTGCTGCCCCGGCACCAAAGGGAAACCGCCCATGATGGACCTGCACCGCGCCTTTCCCACGGCCACGCCCCTCGGCGTTACCGCCGACCCGGTGCAGGCCGACGGGCGCGCGGCCCTTCGCGTGGTTTTGGAAGAACGCCGCCGCATGGGTCAACCGGGCCGCGATTTCGTTGACCAACCCACATTTCTTTTGTTTCCCGATATGTGCAGTCCGACCACGATCGAGGTAGAGGTGAAGGCGCAGCTTATGCCCGATGCACCGGATTATGCGCGCGGGTTCATCGGAATTGCGTGGCATGTGCAGGGGGCAGGCACAGAGTTTGAGGCGCTTTACCTGCGCCCGACAAACGGGCGGCTCTGTGCCCCGCCACCACCGCGCGATGAACGTGCCGTTCAGTACTTTGCATATCCCGACTGGCTGTTTGACCGCTTGCGCGAAGCATTTCCCGGTCAGTATGAGGCTGGCGCCGACATTTCCCCCGGTACTTGGCACAAGCTGCGCCTTGACCGCGGGCAACAGGGCCTGCGCGCCTTTGTTGATGGTGCGTTGGTTCTTGACCTACCAGCCCCCCTGATGGCGCCCCGGCCTGGTCGGGTGGGACTGTGGGTCGACATCGGCACCGAAGGCTGGTTTGCGGACCTGCAGATGACGCAGGAACCTGACGCGTGACGGCCCAAACCCTCAGCACCGAGATCGCCATTATCGGCGCAGGCGTCGTTGGCCTTGCCATCGCCGAACGCCTGCTGGCCGAAGGGCGCGAGGTCACGCTGATCGACCCCAACCCGCCGGGCATAGGCGCAAGCTATGGCAATGCCGGAACAATTGCGGATTACGCGGTCATGCCCGTGGGCACGCCAGATGTGCTGAAGAACCTGCCCTCGCTTTTGTTCAACCGCAACTCGCCATTGGCGATCCGCCGCGCGGCCCTGCCCAGCCTTGCACCTTGGCTTTTGCGGTTCGCCCTGCAATCGCTACCCGGCCCCGCCGCCCGCAATGCCGCCGCCATTGCCGCCCTGCTGGCTGATGCCGGACCGCTGTGGCAAGGGTTGGCCGCGCGGATTGGCGGCACGGACATCCTGCAAAAGCGCGGGTGCCTTTATCTCTACGAAACTGAAACCGCCTACCGCGCCGCCCATTCCGACATGGCCAGCCGCCGCAACCTTGGCATCGCGGTGGACCTGTTGGCCCCGCATGAATTGCGCCAGCTGGAACCGAACCTGCCCGAAGTCCAAGGCGGGGCCGCGTTCTTTCCCAAGGCGGTGTTCATGGCCGACCCCGGCCAAATGGTGCAGCATCTGGCGCGCCATGTGACGGCGCAGGCCGAGATGGTGGCAACCCCCGCCGAACGCCTGACCCGCCTGCCCTCGGGCCTGCGCATCGAAGGGCCGGGCCTGCACCTGCACGCCCGACGTGTGATCCTTGCCGCGGGCGCCCATTCCCGTGCCTTGGCCCGGCATGCCGGTGACCGCATCCCGCTGGATACCGAACGCGGTTACCACGTCGAATGGGATATGCCGACCCCTCGGATCACGCGCCCCACCTGCCCCACCACGCGCGGATTCTACCTGTGCCCCATGTCCGGTCGCCTGCGCGTGGCGGGCACCGTGGAATTGGGCGGCCTGTCCCTGCCCCCCTCGCCCCATCGCATCGACCGGCTGGTCGAAGGCGCGCGCATGATCTTTCCCGATCTTGGCGATCCGTCCCGCACTTGGATGGGCTTTCGCCCCTCGCTGCCTGACAGCCTGCCCGTCATTGGTCCGTCATCTGCGGGGGCCGAGGTGATCCTTGCCTTTGGCCACGGACATATCGGGCTGACCCTTGCGCCCGTCACGGCTACCCTTGTGGCCGACCTTGTCATGGGCAGGCCGCCTTCCCGCGATATCACCGCCGTATCCGCCACGCGTTTCCGGACGTTGTGGTAAACGGCACCACAAGGTAGACCCGGCCAACCGCGCCACACAGGGGAAACGCAATGTCAGGCAAGGTTCTGATCACTGGCGCCGCTGGCTTCATCGGCTTTCACCTCGCACGCCGGATGCTGGCCGACGGGTGGGAGGTCACCGGTCTGGACGGCATGACCGCCTATTACGATCCCAAACTGAAGGAGGCTCGCCTTGCCATTCTACAGGCCCAACCCGGATTTCACTTCCATCGGACCATGCTGGAAGATGGTCTGACCGACATCGCGGCCGATTTGCGCCCCGACGTCATCATCCACCTCGCCGCCCAAGCCGGGGTCAGATACTCGATCGACGCCCCGCGCTCATATGTTCAGGCCAACCTGATCGGCACGCATGAGGTTCTGGAAGCCGCCCACGCCTGCAAGCCAAAGCACCTGCTGATGGCCTCAACCTCGTCAGCCTATGGCGCCAACACCACCATGCCCTATGCTGAAACTGACCGCGCCACCCATCCGCTCAGCTTTTATGCCGCAACCAAAATCGCGAACGAGGCGATGGCGCATTCCTACGCGCATCTCTTTGCAATCCCCACCACCATGTTCCGCTTCTTTACAGTGTATGGTCCATGGGGGCGCCCCGACATGGCCCTGTTCAAATTCACCCGCGCCATCCTGACAGACGAGCCGATCGACGTTTACAACCACGGCGACATGAAACGCGACTTTACCTATGTCGACGATCTGGTCGAAGGGATCATCCGGCTGACCCGAACGCCCCCCGGCACACAGCCCGTCGGGGCCTTTGACAGCCTCTCCCCTGTCGCTCCCTTTCGGGTCGTCAATATCGGCAACGGTGCCCCAGTCGCCCTGACCGACTTCATCGCCGCCATCGAGGCCGCGACACAGCGGACTGCCCGCTGTCACCTGCTGCCAATGCAACCCGGTGATGTTCCTGCCACTTGGGCGGACGCCCGCCTGATCGAAACACTGGTCGGCCCCTTGCCCAAAACCGACATCCGCCGCGGCGTGGAGCTCTTTGTCGACTGGTTCCGCAGTTGGAACGGGTCCCTCTGAAGCCCCTCTGGTTGGGTCAATCCAATAGCGCGGCTGCGCCGCACGCTGTTTATCTCGTCGCACGCCTGCGGCGTGTCTCCTCGGACGGGCCTCCGGCGGGGATATTTTCAGAAGGAAATGAACGAAGATGACGCGCGTATTCCCCTTCTTCAAATATTCCGGGGGGCCGCGGAACGCGGCGGGGCAGAGCCCCTGCGCCGAGGCAGGACGCAGACTGCGTGCTGCCGAGATATCGCGTGCGGCCACAGGCCGCGCAGTCTGATTGCCTTTACAGCATGCCCGGAACCACCTGATCTGGCGGGCGATGGCCATCGGCAAAGGTCTTGATATTGACCAGCACCTTTTCACCCATTTCGATCCGGCCCTCGACCGTGGCGGACCCCATGTGTGGCAGCAGGACGACGTTGGGCAGTTCTCGCAAGCGCGGGTTCACCTCATGTCCGTGTTCAAAGACATCTAGACCGGCGCCCGCCAACTCGCCCGCGCGCAGGCCGCGGGTCAGCGCGTTTTCGTCGATCACCTCGCCGCGTGAGGTATTCACGATCACGGCAGTCGGTTTCATCAGTTTCAGCCGTCTGGCGTTCAGCAGATGATAGGTTGACGGTGTATGCGGGCAGTTGACCGAGACGATGTCCATCCGGGCGATCATCTGGTCGAGGCTTTCCCACCAGGTGGCGTCCAGTTCGGCCTCGACTTCGGGGCGCAACCGTTTGCGGTTGTTGTAATGCACTTGCATGCCGAAGGCGCGGGCCCGCCGCGCAACGGCCTGGCCGATCCGGCCCATCCCCAGAATGCCCAGCCTGCGTCCGGCCAGACGCCCGCCCAGAAAGGCCATCGGCGACCAGCCCTGCCATTCGCCCGCCTGCATCAGGGCCTGACCTTCGGGTATCCGGCGGGTGACCGCCAGAATCAGCGCCAGCACCATATCGGCGGTGTCATCCGTCAATACGCCCGGTGTGTTTGACACCAGAATCCCCTTTTGCCGCGCTGTGGCCACATCGATGTGGTCGACGCCTGCCCCGTAATTCGCGATCAGTTTCAGACGATCCCCCGCCTGTCCGATCAGCGCCGCGTCGATATGGTCGGTGATGCAGGGCACAAGCACATCGGCCCGCCGCATGGCATCGGCCAATTCCTCGCGGGTCATCTTTGTATCCGGGTCGCGCAGTTCGACGTCGAACAATTCCTTCATCCGGGTCTCGACCGGTTCCGGCAACCGTCGCGTGACTACAACACTCAGCCGTTGTGCGGGCATCACCGTCTCCCTGCGCTTGATCTTCCTGCGTCGCTGAGGGCAAAGTGACGGGAACCGGGGCAAGGCACAAGCCCCCGGACACAAGACTGAGGCGAAGCCCCGGCGACAGGGGCGCAATGAGGGCAGACCGGGTTTTGTATCCCGGCAACAGGCGGATGACAGGCATGAACGTCAAGGCAAGTGCGGTGGCATCGGCCACTTTGTGTGCAGCACTGATGATCGGCGGCCAAATGGCCCTGGCCGAGACGGTTCGGCCAAAGGCACGGCCTGATCTCGTGGCCGTTGCCGTGCAGGTCAGCCCTGCCGCTGCAGTTTCGCGCCCTGTCGCTCGCCCGCAAACGCCTGTCATTCAGCCACGCCCCAGCGTTAGCGAGGGCGCGCCGTTGCCCCGTGCGTCGGAGGCCCCAGCCAAGTCTGCCGCGGTGAAGAAAACGCCGACAGTCCGCGATCCGAACCGTGGCAGCGTCACCAACCTGCCCTTGCCGCGCTTTGTCTCGCTGAAAACCGGCGAGGGCAACGCGCGCCGTGGTCCGGGCCTGACCCATCGCATCGACTGGGTGTTCACCCGCGCCGGAATGCCGCTGCGGATCACTGCGGAATACGAGCATTGGCGGCGGATCGAGGACACCGAAGGCGTGGGCGGCTGGATCCACTATTCGCTGCTTTCGGGGGTCCGCAGTGTGATTGTGGCGCAGGACATGGCCACGTTCTACACGCAACCCGACCTTGCCTCCGCCATCGCCTATCAGGCCGAAAGTGGTGTGGTCGGGCGCATTGTCGAATGCGGTGGCGGCTGGTGCCGGATCAGTGTGGATGGCGAAAAGGGATGGGTCGAGACGACCGCCTTGTGGGGTGTCGATCCCGCCGAAGTGATCGAATAGCAAGCGTCATCCCGAACCCCTATCACAGGGGCATCGGCCGACTGGCCTTGGTTGTCTGAACATCGCGAAGGATATCCTGCGCGGGCGGCCTTCGTGCCTTTCATTCTCTTCTTGCGGGAAAAAGTCGGGCATCAGCCTAGGATTGCGCGCCTCCAATTGCCATATGCCTGACAGCCAATTATACGATTGTGCAATGAGGGTGCCCATGTCAACCGAGCGTCGTTCCTACCGCCGAGAGCCTGAAGAACGCCGCCGCGAAGCGTTGATTGCTGCGGCGATCGAGTTGATGGCCGAAGGTGGGCCGCAGGCCGCCACCGTGCGCGCCATAGCCGAGCGTGCGGGCACCACGCCGGGGCTGATCCGGCACTATTTCCAGTCCAAGGATGACCTGACGCGCGCCGCTTATGCCGCCATGATGAACCGCATGACGGCCGAAAGCGAGCAGGCCACACGCGAAGCCCGCGACCCTGTCGAGGCTTTGGCGGCCTTTGTCGCCACAAGTCTGCGCCCGCCTGTAATGGATGGCGAACGCGTCCGGCTGTGGGCGGGGTTCTTGCACCATGTACGGCGCGATCCGGCCATGCGTGATGTGCATGAGGCGACCTATCTGGGCTATCGTGATCGCCTGCAAGCGATGATCGCCAGCCTGCCGGGGAATGAGGCCGCCGAGGTGGCACGCCCTTTGGCCATTGCCTGTAACGCCGTGATCGATGGCCTTTGGCTGGAAGGTGGCACGCTGCCTGCAAGTTTTGCCGAAGGCGAGGTCGAGCGGATTGGACTGTCGGCGGTGTCAGCGATCCTTGGGATCGCGCTGCCGGCACTTCCCCCGATGCCCGCACGCGAGGATTGATGAAGTACGCTCCTGTCACCGAACGTCTGGCTGGCCTTGGCGGCGCAAAGTGGGCTGTGCATGCCCGCGCGCGGGCGCTGCGGGCACAGGGCCGCGCCATTCTGGAATTGACCATTGGCGAACCCGATGTGCCGCCGCAAGAGTCGTTGGTCGAGGCGGCAACGCGCGCCATGCATGGCGGGCGGACCGGCTATTCCAATGGGCGGGGCGAACCGGCGTTGCTGCGGGCCTTGGCGGCACGTTATTCGGCGCGGCGCGGGCGCAGCATCGGGCCGGACCAGTTCCTGTGCCTGCCCGGCACTCAGACGGTGCTTTACACCGTGCTGACCGCGCTTGTCGCCGCCGGCGACGAAGTGCTGGTCGGCGATCCGATGTATGCGACCTATGAGGGGCTGATCCGGTCCACCGGGGCCAGCATGGTGCCAGTGCCCCTGAACCCCGCGCATGGCTTTCGCATGCAGGCGGCCGATGTGACGGCACGCATCACACCCCGGTCGCGGGTGCTGTTCCTGAACAGCCCACATAACCCCACGGGGGCGGTTCTGACCCCGGCTGACCTTGCCGCCCTTGGCGAAGTTGCGCGCGCGCATGATCTGTGGGTGATCTCGGACGAGGTATATGAGGAACTGGTGTTTCCGGGTGTCTCCTTCGCCTCACCCATGGATGACGCGGCCCTCGCCGACCGGGTCGTGGTGGCCGCGTCCATTTCAAAATCCCATGCCGCGCCGGGGTTTCGCTCTGGCTGGTGCGTGGGGCCTTCCGCCTTTATCGACCGGGCGCTGCCGCTGGCGGAAACCATGCTGTTCGGTAACCAGCCCTTCATCGCCGACGCCACCGCACTGGCCGTCGCGCAACCGTCCGAAGTTGCGGCAGACATGGCGATGCGGTTCCGCGCCCGTGCCGCCATCTTGGCCGAACGGCTGGACGGTGTGGCGGGGCTCAAGGTGCACCAGCCTGACGCCGGGATGTTTGCCCTGCTGGATATCCGCAGCACGGGCCTGTCGGGCGAAGTCTTCGCGCTTGGCCTGCTCGAGGCGGAAAGCGTCGCCACCATGCCGGGCGAAAGTTTTGGGCAGGGTCTGGCGGGCTGGTTGCGCATCAGCCTGACGCAACCCGATTGCGCGATGGTCGAGGCCGCGACCCGCATTGCACGGTATGTCACAAAGGGGGCTTAGGGCATGGCAACTGTCGGTCAACGGCTGGTCGAGGGGCTGGCGGCGCGCGGGGTTGAGGTGGTGTTCGGCATTCCCGGCGTGCACACGGTGGAGCTTTATCGCGGCCTTGCGGGGTCGTCGGTGCGCCATGTGACCGCACGGCACGAACAAGGGGCCGCCTTCATGGCCGATGGCTATGCCCGTGTGACGGGCAAACCCGGGGTGGCTTTTGTCATAACCGGGCCGGGGCTGACCAATGCCTTGACCGCCATGGCCCAGTCACGTGCGGATTCGGTGCCGGTGTTGGTGATTTCGGGGGTAAACCGGCGGGAATCCTTGGGGCGCGGTCTTGGGCTGTTGCACGAATTGCCCGATCAGGCGGCGATGGTGCGGGCGCTTTGCCCGACCGAAACCGTGATGGCCGCCGATGACCTTGGCCCGGCACTGGACCGTGCCTTTGCGCGGCTGGCCTTGGGTCGCCCCGGCCCCGTTCACCTTGATGTGCCGACAGATGTGATGCCCCTGCCCTGCCCGCCTTTGCCGGCGCCGCAGGTCGTGCCGCAACCGGACATCGACCCACAGATGATCGAGTCGGCGCTGCAGCGGATGGCGGCGGCCAAACGTCCCGTCATTCTGGCGGGGGGTGGGGTGCGTCGGGCA
Source organism: Rhodobacter sp. (assembly GCA_027484145.1). Taxonomy (GTDB): domain Bacteria; phylum Pseudomonadota; class Alphaproteobacteria; order Rhodobacterales; family Rhodobacteraceae; genus Pseudotabrizicola. The sequence goes on along the minus strand of JAIXUH010000026.1, from coordinate 434,655 downwards.
GGCGCTGCCCTGACCACAGTGGCCGCAGCATGGGATTCGCCGGTTGTGCAGACCGCAAACGCGCGCGGGCTCATGCACAGGCATCCCTTGGGGGTGCCCGCCTCGCCCAGTCTTGACGCCACACGCGCCCTGATCGGCGCGGCCGACCTGATCCTCGCCGTGGGCACAGAACTGGGACCGACCGATTACGACATGTATGTGCGCGGCGGTTTTCCCGACCTGTCGGGGATGGTGCGCATTGATGTCTGTGCCGACCAGTTGGCCCGCCATCCCGCCGCCCTGTACCTGCAGGCCGATGCCGGGGCGGCATTGACCGCATTGGGTGACGGCCTCACGCCACGCCGTGGTGATGGCGTAGCGCGGGCCGGTGCTGCACGACAGGCGGCGCGGGCCGAACTGGCCGGGCTGCACCCCGACATGCCGGCCCAACTGGCGATGGTCGAGGCGATCTGCGACGCCATCCCCGGCGCCATCATCGTCGGCGACAGCACACAGCCGGTCTATGCCGCCAACCTCTATCACGACCACGACCGCCCCGGCGGCTGGTTCAATGCCGCAACCGGCTATGGCGCGCTTGGCTTTGCACCGGGCGCGGCAGTCGGGGCCGCCCTTGGCGCGGCGGGCACGCCGGTCGTCTGCCTGATTGGCGATGGGGGTCTGCAGTTCAGCCCCGGCGAGTTGCGCACCGCCGTCGACGAAGGTCTGCCCATCACCTTTGTGGTCTGGAACAACGCGGGCTTTCGCGAGATCGCCGAAGCCATGGCCGGGGCGGGTGCGCAGGTGATCGGCTGCACGCCGACCCCGTTGCGGATGGATCCCTTTGCCGCCGCCTGCGATCTGCCCTTCCAGTCGGTTCCTGCCAACCCCACGGCCCTTCGCGATGCCTTGGCCCGCCCAGCGCAAGGCCCCCGGATGATTGAAGTTCGTGCTGGCTAAACCTTTGAAATAGCGCCCGCTATCACATAGCATCGCCACGATTTTGCTTAGCATGCACCGCAAGCCTATTCCCTGATCCATCGAAACGCCCCCGTCAGATCTGCTCGGTCCGCGGGGCCTCCTTTGGAAAGGAATTCATCATGCTGCCCACCATGCTGCCGTCTTTGAAAACCACCTTTGTCGCCGCTGTGACGGCACTTTCCGTTGCGCTCAGTACCGCCGCCCCTGCCCATGCCTGGGGCAAGAATGAGCAGAACTTTCTGAAAGGCGTGGCCGCGACCGTGATCGTCGGCGCGCTGCTGAAAGACGCACAGCGCCGCAACCAGCCCGCACCGCAACCGCGCTATGAAGAGCATTACCAGCCACGCCACCAGCCGCGCTATGAAGAGGAACACCGCACGACAGGGCGTGTGGTCGGCACGAACGGCTCCGTCTACCGCACCACGGCGGCGCAGGCCTTTAACGCCTATGGCCATCAGGAACGCCGCGCCATCCAAAGCCGTCTGCGCTCTTATGGCTATTACACCGGCGGCATCGACGGCGCCTTTGGTCCGGGCACCTATCGCGCCATCGTGGCCTATGCGCGTGACGCAGGCGGCGAAGGGCAGTTGCGCAACCGCGCCGGGGCCTTCGGGATTTACGACAGCCTGATCTACTGATCCGGCTCTGGCGCGCGGCGGGGCAAAAGTCCCGCCGCAGCCTCGATCTGCGGCCACATTGCCACCACCGCCGCATCGGGCGACAACGGATCAAACAGCGCCCGCCGCGTGCCATAGGTATAGATCGCAAACAGCGCCTCGGCCACATCGGCCGGGGCGATGTGCCCTTGGGCAAGGCCCGCATCGCGCGCTTCGCGGACAAGATCGGCCAAGGCTGCGTAGAATGGCTTCAGGTCGGCGCGATTGGCCGCCTCGGACGAGGCATCCCAGACCCATGTGTTTGACTGTAGCACCGCCAGTAGTTTGCGGTCGGCCAGATCATACTGCGCCCAGACGTTCAGCAGCGCGAACAGCCGTTCGACCGGCGTGCCGCCGCCACCCAGAATGGCCCGCATCGCATCGGCCTGCGGGGCATTGGTGCCCTGGATCACGGCTGCAATCAGACCAGCCTTGCCCCCGAAATAGCTGTTGATCAGAGTGTGCGACACCCCGGCCTTTTTGCCGATTTCGGTGACCGACACGCCATTATAGCCCTTTTCCGCAAACAACGTCCGCGCAGCGTCCAATAGCGCCTCGCGGGTGGCCTGTTTCTTGGCCACCCGCCCGGCGCGGGCATCATCAGACAAGGCATAAGAGCGCGGCATGCTGTGACGTGACGTAATTGCGATGAAATTGTCAATGAGATTTCTTGATCTTTTGACCCACCAATCTCATTTACATTGCAAGTGAAAATTTATAGGTGTGCCATGGCCAGTGAATTGCCCGAAGATCCGCATCAAGACCCGACCGAGGCGGAAGTTCTGACCAGCGAGATTTTCAGTCTGATCCAGATTTTGACCACGGACCGGTTCCTTGACGACGAGTCGCGCCTGCGCACCCGGATCGAATTGGAGGCGGTGCTTGACCGTCTGGAAAAGATCATTTTCTCACCTTGACGCACCAAGGATTGCCGCTTTGGCTGCGTTTCATTAACCGTGATGCTGATGGAAACGCCGGACGAAACACTTGCATTGGGGGCAGCGGGCGGCGACAGGGCCGCCTTTGCCGCTTTGGTCACCCGGCACTATGACCGGGTGTTTGGCCTGTGCTGGCGCCTGACTGGTAGCCGCGCCGAGGCGGAAGATCTGGCGCAGGATATCTGTGCGTCGCTGCCGGGGCGGTTGCAAGGTTGGCGACCCGAGGCGCGGTTCACCACGTGGCTGTATCGCGTGGTGGTGAACGCCGCCCACGACGCCCGCCGCAGGGCCGCCACACGCACCCGCGCCGCGGCAGGCTGGGGCGATTGGGAACTGGCCCGCCATGACGCCATGGCCGAAGAACGCGCCGCCCAAGACTGGCTGGCGCAGGCCATGCAGCGCCTGTCGCCCGAGTTGCGCGATACCGTAGCCTTGGTTCTGGGCGAAGATCTGACACAGGCCGAAGCCGGAGCCATTCTTGGCCTGTCGGAAGGAACGATCGCCTGGCGCATGTCCGAAGTGAAAAAACGGCTGCGCGCCATGGCCGCCGAGGAGGCAAAGGCATGACCCGCGACGATGATGATCTGGCCGCCCTGAAAGCTGCCTTAAAGGCGGGGCCTGCCGCTGATCCTGCGGCGCGGGCCGCTGCGCTGACCCGCGCGATGGAGGCCTTTGAAAATTCCGCACCGGCCACCCAAGGAACCGCATCGGCCGCGCGTTCCAATCCCGACCGCCCAGAGGGGGCGGGCTTTTGGGATGGAGTGCGATCCATGTTTGATGCGTTGAAACTGCGGCCCGTGCTGGCGGCCACGACATCTGCGGCGGCTTTGGCGGTGGGGGTGTTCATCCTGCTGCCGCAGGCGCAGGTTGGCTTGCCAACCGCTATCGCCCCGCAGACAGACTCTGCCCCGGTCAATCCCGCAGCCGCAGATGAAACGGTTGAGGCCGAGGTGGTGGCGACCGAACCACCGGGCGCCACGGTCGCGCCCACCTCGCGCAAGCTGGTGGCGGAGCCTTCCCCAATGGCGCAAGCGACCCCCGGCGAAGAAGCCGCAGCCGGCAGCAGAGCCGCTTTGGCGGCGCCCGCCGATGCACCCATGGCCGAAAGCTTTGCCGCCGATATGGCCGCCCCGGTCATCGTGGGAACCCCCGCCCCGGAGCCGATGCTGCGGCAACAGGAAAACACCGAAACCTTTGCCAATGCGCCGGCAAACCCGGTCAAGATCACGGCCGAGGCCCCGGTTTCCACCTTTTCGATCGATCTGGATACGGCCTCTTACGCCATTGTCCGCAGCGCGCTGACGGGGGGCTTTCTGCCAGACCCTGAGGCGGTACGGGTTGAAGAGATGGTGAACTACTTCCCCTTTACCCTGCCGCCACCTGCGGCCGATGAAGGGCCGTTTCGCCCAACGATCAGCGTGATGCCGACGCCGTGGAACCCCGGCACCCGGCTGGTGCAGATCGCCCTGCAGGGCCGCCTGCCCGTGATCAATGACCGCCCGCCTCTGAACCTTGTGTTCCTGATCGACACATCGGGGTCGATGGATGAGCCGAACAAATTGCCCCTCCTTAAGCAATCGCTGGGCCTGATGCTGTCTGAACTGCGCCCCGAAGATCAGGTGGCCATCGTTGCCTATGCCGGATCGGCGGGCGAGGTGTTGCCCCCCACCGCTGCTGCGGATCGTGCGGCGATCATGGGCGCGCTGGATCGTCTGGCGGCAGGCGGGTCCACCGCCGGGGCCGAGGGGCTGGAACTGGCCTACCAGACCGCTGCGCGCATGGCGGGTGATGGCGAGGTCAGCCGGATCCTTTTGGCCACGGATGGCGATTTCAACGTGGGCATCTATGACCCCGAGGGGCTGGAAGGCTATATCGCGCGCAAACGTGACAGCGGCATCTACCTGTCGATCCTCGGCTTCGGGCGGGGCAATCTGGATGATGCCGTGATGCAGTCGCTGGCACAAAGTGGCAATGGCACCGCGTCCTACATCGACACCCTGCAAGAGGCGCGCAAGGTGTTGGTAGACCAATTGACCGGCGCGCTGTTCCCGATTGCGGATGATGTGAAGATACAGGTCGAATGGAACCCTGCCGCCGTGGCCGAATACCGCCTGATCGGCTATGAAACCCGCGCCCTGAACCGCGAGGATTTCAACAACGATGCGGTGGATGCGGGCGAGATCGGCGCGGGCCATGCGGTGACGGCCATTTACGAAGTTACTGCGCCGGGCAGCGATGCGCTGCAGAATGACCCGCTGCGATATGGTCAGGCGGGGGCCGCACAGGGGGCCACGGGCGAGTTGGGCTTCCTGCGCCTGCGCTGGAAAGCCCCGGGAGAAGAGGTCAGCACGCTGCTGGAAACCCCGATTTCCGCCGATGCCCCCGCGAATGAGGAGGCACAGTTCGCCGCCGCCATCGCTGGCTTCGGGCAATTGCTGCGCGGGTCGGTCTATCTGAACGACTGGGGCTGGGATCAGGCGATTGCCCTGGCCGAAGCCAACCGCGGGCAAGATGCCTTTGGCTACCGGATCGAAGCGGTCAACCTGATGCGTCTGGCCAAGGCCCTGTCGGCGCAATAAAGACTGACTGTGCCGCCGGCGTTCTGCCTCGGGGCTGTGAAACAACCCCGAGGGTCGGCTATGCGGACATTGCTGCCGTTCGAGTATCGATTACCTGCGAATACGAACGGCTGTGTAAAGCCAAACGCCGACGATACAGACCAGAGCAAACCTTGGTTCAATAAAGCCGGCTGGGAACCCTCCGGGCACGGAATGCGTGACAAAGTCCGAAACTGCGTTCTCGCCGCGTAGAACCATCCCGGCCAAGGCGCAGCCACCCAAGAACAGGGTTATGGTAATGCAGCCTTGAATCTCCCGTTTAGTCTCAGGCAAAAGGCGTTTGGGCAGAATGGCTTGCGTTAGTGGGTGGATCAACCGGGTTACGAACGCCAAGACCCAGAAAAACAGAATGAAGATCATGAAGTTGATCGCAGCCTGCGGACTCCACAAAGCGAGGGCAGCCGCAATTGTCAGCGTGATTGCAAGCGATAGTCGATACGTCCTAGCAAACCGATCCAAGGCGGCTTCGGATTGATCGGCAGGCTCGAGGGGCATGATTTGTTCTTCCCTAGCGTCCCCGGCTGTAAGGTAGCATTGACTGGCCAAGTAGGATAGCGCCGCCTTGCCTGCTGATGGAATGACCGCTCAGGGCTCGAAGCGGTCGTTCCTTTCTTGAATGGAAACGGCTACTTCCAATGCTCGGCTACTTCAGCGCGACGAAGATTGCGTCAAGCACCTCTAGGTGGTCCTTAGGATCGTCACCTTCCGAAATGGCCAGAGCAGCCCTGTCAAAAAGGGCGGACAGTTGGACGGTCAGGGCATTGATCGGCAGTTTCTTGATCTCTGCTGCCTCCATCGCTTCCGCGAGTCCTCTGCGCAAGGTATCGGCTGACGTTTCTTGATCAATCTTGTCGAGTGCCATTTGTCCAAGCACGGCAGGGCCGTCACGAAGCATAATCCGAACGCGCCCCTTGTCCGCCATTGCGGCAAGATAGCCTCGGCTGCCGTGCATCAACGCATCCAAGGCCGAGCCAGACATCGTCTCAGCCGACGTCGTAATCTCAGCTGCGACCGCCAGATACTCTTCGGTGACAACGGCTCTGAACAGCGCCAGCTTGTCCTCAAAATGATGATAAAGTGCCCCCCGCGTCACCCCTGCGGCCGTGACGATCTCGGGCGTCGAGGTTTCGGCATAGCCCTTCTCGGCGAAAAGCCCTCTGGCAGCCGTTAAGAGCGCAGACAACGTGGATTCCGTGCGGTCCTTGTTCGAACGAGCCTCAGTTTTTCGTTGCATACATGCAGCCTGTATGTTTATGGATGGGATACATACAGACTGTATGTATCTTGTAGAGGAGACGCAATGTGAAAAGCACGCAGTATTACCCGGTGATCCAAACGGAAGATGTGCAGGCAACGAAGGCATTTTACGTCGATCACTTTCGTTTCAGGGCCATCTTCGACGCGGACTGGTACTGTCACCTTCAGTCCAGTGAAGACCCGAACGTCAATCTTGCGATCCTCAAGGGGGATCACGAAACGATCCCAGTCGAGGGGCGCGGTTGCACACGAAATCTGATCCTGAACTTCGAGGTTGAAGATGTGGATGCGGAATTCGAACGCGCCCAAAGGGCAGGCCTGACCATTCTGAAAACCCTGACGGACGAGGCCTTTGGACAAAGGCACTTCATCACGTGTGACCTAAACGGCGTCCTGATCGACGTCATCAAGCCGATTCCGCCAGAAGGTGCGTTCGTCGAACATTATGCAGCAGAAGCACTGCCACTTTGACTTCGCACATCGCGCGGCCCCTGGTCCAAAATCGGGCCTCGAACTCAATGGCTGACAATCGGACGCTGCGCGGCATCAGTCACTTTTCGGCGCAGGACACTCCTGTATCCCCCGCGCAACCGCCCCATACTTACCGTTCCTGTCACAGCCGCAGACGACCAAAATAGCAAAGGCCGCAGGCGGTGCTGCGGCCTTTGCCGTCATGGGACGGGGATCAGACGTCGACGGTTCCCAGCACGCGGGCCTGCAGGTCAGACAGGCGGCCACCCACCGTTTACGCCGTTGCCACCTGCTTACTCGGGCGCGTTGCATACAGCTTCAATGTTGATGTCGTCGGGATCATGGACGAAGGCTCCGTAGTAGTTTTCGTGATAGCGCCGAATGCCGGGCGCACCGTTGTCGGTCCCACCAGCGGCAAGCGCGGCTTCGTAGAACGCGTCGACCTGCGCGCGGGTCTTTGCGATGAAAGCAAAGTGCGTCGCCTCGCCGACCGCTGCATTCCCGACGATCCAGAAGAGCGGCTTATACTGGCGACCGAAGCCGTGCATCATCCCCTTCGTCTTTTGCTGTTCGCCACCTGCCTCCGCCTTCTCGGGCGGAATCGAGTGAAGCAACTTAAGGCCAAGGGGCGCGAGCGCCGCCTGATAAAATGACTTGGAACGCTCGGCGTCTGAGACACCGATGTTGAGATGATCGATGACCGTATCTTCAAACGGACTCATGTCGGCGGCTCCTGCAAAGCAAGTCGGCGAAAAATTTGCCGGTCGTATCGCTCTAACCATTAACGCTGAGGGACCAGTTCGGTTCCGCTTTGGCTAAGTTGCACTGCTTTCCTCGGTCGAGCCTGACCTTGGCGTCGCGTTCCAAGCCGCCGTTGGCGCAACTTTTCGACCGTCCCAAACTCGTAGGTTTCTGTCGCTAGCCGCAGACGACCGCAAGAGCAAAGGCCGCGGGCAGTGCCGCGGCCTTTGACGTCATAGGATGGGGATCAGACTTCGACGGTTTCCAGCACGCGGGCCTGCACGTCAGACGGGCGGCCAATCTCGATCCGGCGGGGCTTCAGCGCCTCGGGGGTTTCGCGGACAAGGTCGATGTGCAGCATGCCATGCTCGTGCACGGCACCGGTCACGCGGACATGATCGGCCAGTGCAAAGCGGCGGTCAAAGGCGCGGGTGGCAATGCCACGGTGCAGATAGGTCCGCTCGGCAGCCTCAGGCGCTTTGCGCGCGGCCACATGCAACGCACCATCCTTGACTTCGACAGCCAGTTCTTCGGGACTGAAACCGGCCACGGCGATCGAGATGCGATAGGCATCATCAGCCGTCTTTTCAATGTTATAGGGCGGATAGGTCGGCTGGGTGATGTCCGAGGCCAAGGCCCGGTCCATCAGATCGGCGATACGGTCAAAGCCCACGGTTGCACGATACAGCGGTGCAAGATCAAAGGTACGCATAGGGTCATCCTCCTTGGGAAGCGATGCTGTCATTAGCCCCCCTTGCGGGGCGGCTTTGGGTTGTCCGGGCCCGTTGTGGCACCCGGATAAGCCAGATTTGGGAAGGCCATGCGCAATCTTCAAGGGGGGCAGAACTGCGCCGCGGTCACAGATTGGCGGGCACAGGCCCGCGCGTTTCAGTTGCCCGGCGCTTTGACAAACCGCGCGCCACCGGCCCGTTCGCCCGACCCCACGGTGATGCGGCGGATCTTGGCGCCCGGCTTTGCCTCGGCCCCCATCACGCCGCGTCCGGCGCGGAACTGCGCCTTCAGGTCGGACACAAGGCGCGGCAGTTCCATTCCGTAAGCCACGGTTCCATCGGCAGATTCCCCGCCTGCCGAGATGATCGAGACAATCCGCGCCCGCCCTTGGCTGCGGTCAAAGACCGGCGCCCCTGACGCGCCAAAGGTGACATCGCAATCGACCGCGATCAGCCCGTCCTGCTTGCCCAGCACGGTGCAGGCGCGCTGCCATGACAAGGCTTCGGCCCGCCCTTGGGCATAAGACACTACGCTGACGGTATCGCCGTTGCCGGGACGGTCGACCGCAAAGGGCGGCGCCAAAGCAGAAGGAATGGCGGTCGCCAGCTGCAACAAGGCCACATCATGGCGCACCTTGTCGGCCGACAGCTTGTTGCCCGGCCTGTAATCTTCATGGGCGGCGGCCCGCGTCACCTTGGCGTCGGCAATCGACTCACCATCCGCCAAACCGGCCCGGAACAGGAACTTCTCCAGCGGATGGGCATTTCCCGCCTCGTCATACAGGCAATGCGCCGCCGTCAGCACAAGGTCGGGCGCAATCAGCGTGCCGGTGCAAAAGCCCGTTGTCCCAATTTCGACCCGGCCCACGGCCTTCCAGCTCAAGATCTGTTCCGCGCGGTCCAACCGCTCTAACCCGGAATTCTGCGCCATCGCGGCTGGGGTGGACAAAAGGGCAAGAAAGGCCATCAGAACTGCTGATTTCATGGGTGCCCCCATCAAGGTTTGATGAACGTGCCGCCTGATCCGCCAGACAACACCCGAACATTTCCGGGCCGAAAGCTTGACCCGCCTTCGGCCATTTGCGCACGCAACAGCGCCACGGGTTCGGCAAGGGGAGTGCCCAGTGCCACCTTTTGCCCACCCATTTCCGCCTTGGCCGACACCACGGACACCACGCGCGCCACCCCATCCTTCACCGAAAAGATCGGCGCGCCGGAAGACCCGAAATCCACGTCGCACGACAGGATCAGCATATCCGATTGCTGACCCAGCACATGGCAGACCTGTTGCAGCGACGGCGCTTCCGACCGGTCCTGCGCATAGGAGACCACGCCCACCTCATCACCCTTGATGGGCCGGTCATCGGTGGCATAGGGCTGGATCGAGGGCAGACGAATGGGCTGGTCAAGCTGCAACAGCGCCACGTCAAAGGCCACGCGATCCACGTTTTCGTGCCCGCCATACACATATTCCGGGTGCGCCAGCGCCTTTTTCACGCCACGATAGGCTGCCGCGCGACCATTGCGCCAACCCGCCAGAAACTCGATCGTCGCTGGGTCCACCCGTGCGCCCGTCTGTTTGTCGAACAAGCAATGCGCGGCCGTCAGCACCAGATCATCCGCAATCAGCGCACCCGTGCAAAAGCCCCGTTCACCCAGGTTCAGGCGGCCCACGGCCTCCCACCCCCGGCTGTCATCGCCGGTCTGAAGCGACCGCAACCCGGCATCCTGTGCCATCACCGGACCTGCCAGCAGACACAAAGCAAGTGCACGCAACAAACGCATAGGACCTCCGATCACCTTTCGGATGGGATGCCAGCCGAGTTGGGCAGATTTGTGGCCACCACCTAACCCAGTTTGGATGTGCAGCGCCATGCGCACACGCGAAACATCACAACCGTTGCCGGAAGGACGGCCGATGGTTAAAGTCCGGATGTATTTTGGACTGGAGCTTGTGATGAAACACCGTTTTTTGGCTGTCTTTTCAGTGGCCTTGGCACTGTCAACGCCTGCCTCGGCTGACCCGACCATCGGACTTGGCCTGACCTTTACCTTTGGCGGCGCGTCCAAGGTGGAAACCGGCATCGGTCTGCGGGTCTTTTCGGACAATGCGCGCAAGAAAACGGTCGGCACGCTTGGCCTTGACTATATGTTCCAATCACAGCGCCTGCGCCCCAGCGTGGGTTTGGCCTATCTTGGCAGCAACGCCTATCTGGGCGTTGATTTGGGATATGATTTCGGGACCCGTGGCTTTGATGTGGGCTTGGGCGTCGGCGGCGTGAAAACCCGCAAGCCTGCTGCGGCAGCACCGGCTCCCACAACCGGTGGCGGCGGAACTGGTGCAGGGTCGTAAGACCAAACGGGCTCCTTCTCGGTCCTTCGGTCAGCCAAGCTAGTCGGCCAAGGCCCTTGGTTTTGGCCCGCCCGTCGCCCAATCCAGCAATTCGACCGTGTGAACAACCGGAATGCCGGTGCCTGACCCGATCTGCATCATGCAGCCAATGTTGCCAGCGGCAATCACATCGGGGGCCTTTGCCTCAAGCGTCGCCACCTTGCGCCGCTTCAACTCGCCCGAGATTTCGGGCTGCATCAGGTTATAGGTGCCCGCTGACCCACAGCACAGATGGCTGTCGGCAGGTTCGACCACCGCAAAGCCCGCCTGCTTTAACAGGTCTTTCGGCAAGGTCTTGATCTGTTGGCCGTGCTGCAGGCTGCAAGCCGCGTGATAGGCCACCCTGATGCCCTTGGGCGCGCCTTCGGGCAGCCCCAGCTTGGTTAACACTTCCGACACATCCATGGCCAGCCCGGCCACGGTGGCCGCGTCTTTGGCCAATGGGTCATTGCGGAACATATGGCCATAATCCTTGACCGTCGTGCCGCAGCCGCTGGTGTTGATGACAATTGCATCCAGCCCATGCGCCTGCTGTTCGGCCATCCATGCCCTGATGTTGGCCGCCGCCGCCTGATGCGACAGGTCGGTCTTGCCCATGTGGTGGGTCAGCGCGCCGCAGCACCCCGCGCCTTTGGCCACCACCACCTCGGCCCCCAGACGGCGCAACAGGCGGATGGTGGCATCGTTGATATCCGTGTTCAGCGCCTTTTGCGCGCAACCGGTCATCAGCGCCACCCGCATCCGGCGCGGCCCCATAGGCGCAAACACCTGCGGGTCATCATTGCGGCTGACCGGCGGCACCTGCCGTGGTGCCATCGCAAGCATGGCCCGCAGCCGTGCATCCGGGATCAGCCCGGCAAAAGGCCGTGCAATCTTTGCCCCCAACAGCGCCAGCCGGAACCGTGTCGGGTGCGGTAACACCCATGCCAGCACCGCGCGCAACATCCGCTCGCCAAACGGGCGGCGATAGGTCCGCTCGATATGGTCGCGGGCATGATCGACCAGATGCATGTAGTGCACACCGCTGGGGCAGGTCGTCATGCAGGCCAGACACGAAAGACAGCGGTCAATATGCTTGACCGTCTTGGCATCGGCCGGGCGACCCTTTTCCAGCATGTCCTTGATCAGGTAAATCCGCCCGCGCGGGCTATCCAACTCATCACCCAGCACCTGATATGTCGGGCAGGTGGCGGTGCAGAACCCGCAATGCACACAGGATCGCAGGATTTGGTTCGCCCGGGCAATGCCGGGGTCGCGCAACTGTTCGGGGGTAAAGGTGGTCTGCATACCTGTCCTACTGCATAACGCGCTGCGGCGCGATCAGGGAAATCGGCTGCGCCGAAAGCCCAGCCTCCAGAAAATGAATGGTCGCCCGCTGCGCCCAAGGCCGCGGGGCAAAGCTGCGGGCCAACAACTCCAGCCCGCGCCGAAGATCGGTCATGCCGAAATCCAGATAGACCGCCGCCGTGCCATGCCCCGCCGCAACAAGCCCGCCGATGCCCGCCTGCGACAGCACCCGGTGCAGCGCGGCCTCGATTTCGGCCCGTGCCCCAACGTCCGTCGCCAGCGGCGGCGTGCCATCATGCGGAACGCGCAGAAAGGCGAAAAACTCGCCATGACGGCTGTGATTGCACGAGGCGAAACCCCGACCGTCCAGCGCCGCCGTGGCATAGGTGTCCGAGGCAGTGGAAAAGGTCACCAAATCAGGCCGCGCCGACCCTTCGCGCATCGCCTTGATTCGCATCAGGCCAATTGGACTGGCATCAGGGTCGTGCTGCGCCAATGGCCCCGGCAATGCGTCGCGCATCTGCGCGCGCACCGCGGCAAAACCCGCCACGAACGTCGCAGCATCAAAGACGGGTCTGCGTCCCGACAGTCGCGCCAGCAACCCCGGACCTGACCGCAGCGTCACTTGCCCGACCCAATCGCGGCAGGCAGCCTCGCCCAGCACAATCTCGGCCAGCACCTGCGCTTGCACGGAAAGCCTGTCCTCTGCGCCCTGCCCCATCACGTCCAGCCCGATCCGGCCATCGCGCCCCGCAACGGCCTGCATCGCATTGATCTGCAACGGCTCTTGCGCCCGCGCCTCAAACAATTCGGCAACCCCGGCCGCGCCCGCCGCACCACGGGCATCGCTGAACCGCCAGCGTGGCAGATCGGGGGCCGCCGCCAGAACCGCTCGGGCCAGCGGGCGCAGCGCGTCCCGCCATTCAGCCGTGATACACAGTGCATGCCCACGGTCTGACGGGCCGAATTCCCACATCAGATCGGGATGCACGGCCTGCAACTCAGCCATCACATCCAGCGATCCGGCCACCTCGCCCGCCGAAAACCCGCGATCCAACGCATCGGCCGCAGCCGTGAACTGCTGCCAGAACCGTGCAATGGCAGCGGCATGCCCGGCACAACACTCGGTCGCCACCAGATCATAGGGGTCGGCCAGGGTCACGGCACCACCATCGCGGCGAAAAGACCGCGCGGGTCAAACCTCGTGCGCAACCCCCGTGTCAGCGCCGCCACTGCTGGCACCTCTGGCGCAAAGGCGCCCGGCCCCTCGCCCCGCACCCGTGTGGCGTGGCCCATGATCTTCCCCAGCCGCCCGCGCAGATCGGTGCCCGCCGCCACCAGCGCCCAGATCAGCCCGCCCCCCCAGTCATAAAGCACCGCCTCCGCGCCCATCCGCGCCACAATCCCCGGCGCATCCGATGGCTTGACCGACAGCCGCCACACATCCCCCGCCCTGTCATGGAACGGCGCCACATCACGGATCGCAGACCAGACGTCCGGGTCCGCAGCCTCTTCCACCGAACCGAAGTCTGCCAGATGCCGCGCCAGCCGCGCACGGCGGTAGCCCACCTGTGCGGCAAACCCCTCCACCCGGAAAAAGGTGCCCTGCCCCGGCCAATGCGCCACCCCCGTCACCTCAAAGGGCGATCCAAGCGCCGCCGACATCGCCGCCACCGCCTGCGCATCGGACAACCCCCGCAGCACCAACGTCGCCTTGGCCGCGGGCACCGGCAGCACCTTGAAGCTGACCTCGGTCAGCACCCCCAGCCTGCCCCATGAGCCCGCCATCAACTTCACAAGGTCATAGCCGGTGACGTTCTTCATCACCCGCCCCCCATTCTTGATGATGCTGCCATCCCCGGCCACGAAGCGCACCCCGATCAGGCTGTCGCGACAGGCCCCCGCCTGCACCCGGCGCGGCCCGCTGGCATTGGCCGCCACCACGCCACCGATGGTGCTCTCCCCCGCCCGTCCCAACAGGCCCCGCATATCCGGCACCTCAAAGGGCAATCGCTGCCCCTGCGCTGCCAGAACCTGCTCCACCGCGGCCACCGGCGTTCCGGCCCGCGCCACCAGTGTCAGCGATCCCGGCTCGTAAAGGCTCACCCCCGCCAGCGCCGAGGTCTGCAGCACCACGCCGCCCGATGGGCCGATCGCCCGCGTTCCGCCGCCGACAATCCGCAGCGGACCTTTCGCCCTGCGGATCATCTCGGCTAGGTCTTCTTCTGTCTCGGGCCGCATCCGCTTCCCCTTCTCCAAATATCCTGCGGGGGGTGCCCCCGGTTCTGCGAACCGGGGGCTTGGGGGGCGCAAAGCCCCCCGCGCCGCATCCGTCATCCCGCGCGCCGCGCGGCCGTTACGCTCAGGGGAAACACCTTGGCCGGGTTCAAAAGCCACCTCGGATCGAACACATCCTTGACCCATAATTGCGCCTCCATGTCCTCGGGCGTAAACTGCACCGACATCAGGTCGCGCTTTTCCACGCCCACCCCATGCTCGCCGGTCAGGCAGCCGCCCACTTCGACGCACAGCTTCAGGATCTCGGCGCCAAAGGCTTCGCAACGCTCCAGATCACCCGGCTTGTTGGCATCAAACAGGATCAGCGGGTGCATGTTGCCGTCGCCCGCATGAAAGACATTGGCCACGTCCAGCCCGCAATCACGGCTCATCTCGCCGATCCTGCGCAGAACATAAGGCAGGCTCGACACCGGGATCGTCCCGTCCAGACACATGTAATCGTTGATCTGCCCCATCGCGCCAAAGGCCGATTTGCGGCCCAACCAAATGCGCTTGGCCTGCGCTTCATCCGCGGCCTCGCGCAACTCAACCGGGTTGTGGCGCAAGGCAATAGCCTTGATCAGAGCAAGCTGTTCATCAATCTCGGCCGGGCTGCCCTCGACCTCGACAATCAACAACGCCTCGCACATCGGGTATCCGGCATGGGCAAAGGCCTCGCAGGCCTCGATGCAGGGGCGGTCCATGAACTCGATCGCCACCGGCAGGATGCCGGCCTTGATGATGTCCGACACGCATTCGCCCGCCACCTCGTTGGCATCAAACCCCATCAGGATCGGGCGCGCGCCCTCGGGCTTGGGCAGAATGCGCAAGGTGGCCTCGGTCACCACGCCCAACTGCCCTTCGGACCCGCAGATCACCCCCAGCAGGTCCAACCCGCCCGCATCCATATAGGGGCCGCCAACGCTGACCACGGTGCCATCCATTTGCACCAAGGTCACGCCCAGCAGGTTGTTGGTCGTGACCCCGTACTTCAGACAATGCGCCCCGCCCGAATTCATCGCGATGTTGCCCGCAATCGCACAGGCAAGCTGGCTTGATGGATCGGGTGCATAGAAGAACCCCTCCGCCTCGACCGCGCCGGTGACCGACAGGTTGGTGCGCCCGGTCTGCACCCGCATGAACCGGTTCGGATAGTCGGTTTCCAGCACCGCATTCATCCGGCTGACGCCAAGGATGACCGAATCCGCCGTTGGCAGCGCCCCCCCGGCCAGTGATGTGCCCGATCCGCGCGGCACCACCGGCACGCCTTCGCCATGGCAGATTCGCAGCACCGCCGACACCTCTTCTGTCGTCCGGGGCAGCACCACGGCCAGCGGCGGGCAGCGATAGGCGGTCAGCGCATCGCATTCATAGGCGCGCGTTTCCGCCTCATCCGCAATCACCGCATCCTCAGGCAGGACAGCGCGCAAAAGCGCCACGATCCGGGCCTTGCCCGACAGGATCATGGCATTGGGTTTCGGCATCTCCATCGCGGGACCTCTCGCTGTGCGGTTGCAGGATACCTGATGAATTGGTCAAATCAAGTAACCAATTTTGACCATGGCCAGACTCTCGTTCGAGACGTATCTTTGGGCCATGATGACCTTTCCCACAGGCCCGTTTTCACCGCTTGACCTCCTTTCCGTTGGCCTGTTGCTGTTCGCGTGGCTGCTGACCGGCTGGCTTGTGGAACATCCGCCTGCCAGACGCCCGTCGGTATCGCTTTTGATGGTCGAGTATCGGCGCGAATGGATGCGCCAGTTCGTGACCCGGCAACCCCGCATCTTCGATGCCAACGTGATCGATTCGCTGCGGCAGGGCACGGCCTTTTTCGCCTCGACCTGCATGATCGCGATTGGCGGCGGCGTGGCGCTGATCGGCAATTCGCAGCGGCTGGAAGGTCTGGCGCAGGATCTGACCCTTGATCTGGACGGGGTGGTGATCGAGGTGAAGATCATCCTTGTCATCGCGTTTCTGGCCAATGCCTTGTTGAAGTTCGTCTGGGCACATCGGCTGTTTGGCTATTGCGCCATCATGATGGCCGCCGTGCCGAATGACCCTGATGATCCCTTGGCCCTCTACCGTGCCGGGCAGGCGGCCGAGATCAACATCACCGCCGCAAAGGGGTTCAACCGGGGGCTGAACGCGATTTACTTTGCCCTTGCGGCCCTTGGCTGGCTTTTGGGCCCATGGGCGCTGATGCTAGGTGGGGCCATAGCCGCTGCCGTGGTGATCCGCCGAGAGTTTGCCTCGCAATCCCGTCAGGTGATGCTGTTGCGCCAGCCCTAGGGGCGCCGGAACCGACGAACACCCGCTTGCCCCTGTCCGCAAGGCAAAGCCGCCGCCGTTTGCGGGACCAACCCCATACTGGTCGCATGGCCGAAGGCCGCTTGCGCCCGGCTGATTCGGATCATGCACAATTTCAAAAGCGAAAGGCGGGTATCCCTTACCTGCCCGAATCGTCGGCCTCAGGCATGATTCAACCATTGATTGATAAAAACCATATTAGGAGACGCAAGCATGGGATTCACCATCAACGACTCCGGCAGGCTTCTGCGGGATGGACGGCAAGTCGAACTGATTGCAGCACGGCCCTCGCATACGGGCGGCAACTTTGCGCGCACGCCCAAGGTGATCGTGATGCACTTTACCTTTGGCGGGTCAGGACGGTCTAGCGCCGACTGGTTCCGCGACCCCAACAACCAAGGAAAATCCTCGGCCCATGTCGTGATCGACCGGGACGGGACTGTCCTGCAATGCGTGTCGTTCGAGGTGATCGCGCATCACGCCGGACGGTCGGAATGGAAGGGCACCGTGGGGATGAACAGCCATTCCTTCGGGATCGAGCTTGCAAACTGGGGCAACCTGAAGCGCGGCTCGAACGGCTGGGTGTCATGGACGGGGGTGCAGATTGCCGACCCGGAAATGGCCGTTCACAAGAACGGCAATCCAGACGGGTCAGTCACACCCATCGGCTGGGAACGCTACCGCGAAGCCCAGATCGAGGCCGCAGAAGGCGTGGCAAAGGCCATCATCGCGAAATACGGCTGTGATGAGATCATCGGCCATGATGACATCTCACGCGGGCGCAAATGGGATCCGGGTCCGGCGTTTGACATGGGTTCCTTCCGCGCGCGTGTGCTGGAGGACATGGCCGATGACGGCGACAATACCTTGCGCGTCACGGTTGCCGAAGGGTTGAACCTGCGCAAAGGCCCCGGCACCAGCTTCGACGTGCTGGAGCTTTTGCCAGCCGGAACCGCCCTTCGCCCGGTTGAACGGAACGGCAGTTGGATTCTGGTGAACGTGCTGAACAACGCAGGCGTTGCGCGGCGCACCGGTTGGGTCCATTCCGCCTTTGTCGACTGACCAAGGTGCGGCAACATGAAGAAAGGGGGCAAGGGCGGGTCAGACCGCCTTTGCCCCTTTGCGCCCTTCGATCAACCATGCTGCGACGGCCAGTGACGCCGCCAGCATCAGCCATGCCCAGCCCGGCAATAGCTGCGCCACCCGCACATCCTCGGTGACATAGGCGCCGCGCGGGGTGATCCCGATCCAGCCGCGACCAAAGGCAGGCCGTCCGTCACGCACGGCACGCAAATCCGGGGTGCCGTCCGCGACGCGCAGCACGCCGCCGTTGGTTGGGGTGACGACCGGCGCAAGGAGTTCGGCCGTCGCTATGGTCTGCACGAATTCGCGCGGCGCCGAAGGGCCGACCGCCACCACCCGCGTCAGATCGCCCTGTTCCAGCCGGAACAGCCCCAGAGTCGGCGCCTGCCATTCCACCTCATACTTGCCGGGGCCGATTTCGGGCGTGG
Organism: Rhodobacter sp.; assembly: GCA_027484145.1. Taxonomy (GTDB): domain Bacteria; phylum Pseudomonadota; class Alphaproteobacteria; order Rhodobacterales; family Rhodobacteraceae; genus Pseudotabrizicola. The sequence goes on along the minus strand of JAIXUH010000026.1, from coordinate 416,512 downwards.
TCAGGGTCACCTGCGCGCCATCAGGCCCGGTGACGACCAGATCACCCGGCGGTTCTTCCTTGATGGTGCGCCGCGTGATGGTCAGGGTCTGGCCTTGCGCGGTGGCTGTCAGGGTTTCCTCTTCCAGCTCCGGCTCTTTCAGCATCCAGTGGGCAAGGCGGCGCAGCAGTTCCAGTTGCGGCCCACCGCCTTCATACCCGCGCCCCCAAAGCCATGCGTGGTCTGACGCCAGAATGGCCACCCGCCCCTCATCCACACGGTTCAGGATCAGCAGCGGGCGGTTGCCCGGCCCTTCCATTACCACCTGACCTTCGCGCGGGGTCACATCCACCATACGGAACCAGCGGCCCCAGCCCCCCTCCGGCGCTAGATCCTCCAGCCCTTCGGTCACCGGGTGGCGGCGGCCCAAATCGGTCAGCGCGGGACGGAAGCCTTCTTCGATCACCCGCGCGGTCGGATCGGCGGGCAGGATTTCGGCAAGAGGAGAGCGCCACAGGCTGTCAACCGCGCCATACTCCGGCCCAGCTGCCACCAGAACGGTGCCGCCATTGCGGACGTATTGCACGATGTTTTCCATGTATGACATCGGCAAGATGCCCCGCATAGAATAGCGATCGAACACAATCAGATCGAATTCATCAATCTTTTCAACGAACAACTCGCGCGTCGGAAAGGCGATCAGCGACAGTTCTGACACCGGGATGCCATCTTGCTTTTCCGGCGGGCGCAGAATGGTGAAATGCACAAGGTCCACACTGGCGTCAGACTTCAGCAGGTTGCGCCAGACCCGTTCGCCGGCATGCGGCTCGCCCGAGACCAGCAGCACGCGCAGGCGGTCACGCACACCGTTGATCTGCACGACGGCGGCATTGTTGCGGTCGGTCAACTCGCCCTCGGCGGTGGCAAGGCTGAACTGCAAGACGTTGATCCCGCCATGCGGCAGCATCACCGGCAGGTCCAGATCCTCGCCCACCGGGACGGTATAGGTTTGCGGCGGGTCGGCATCGATTGCGATGGTCAGATCGACCATTCCGCCCGCATCGGCGGGCACGGCACCTTCATCCTCGATCCGCAGGGTCAGGTTGACCTCTTCGCCCAAGATCGCAAAGGCGGGCGCGTTCTTGATGATCAGGCGGCGGTCCCAGTCTTCCTCGCGACCAGTCAGCAGCACATGCAACGGCGCGGGCAGGCTTGGCGCAAGTTCAAGGTCGTGCACCCGGCCATCGGTGATGATGATGGCCCCCGCCACACGGGCACGCGGTTCTTCGGCCAAGGCAGCCGACAGGGCGGTCAGCGCCAGCGATCCGGCATCTTCGGCCCCGTCGCCAAAACGCACCACGCGCAGTTCGGTATTGTCCAACGCCGCCACTTCGGCCTGCACGGCGGCAAGCGCTGCGGCGGTCTGGTCCGCACGGTCTGACAGGGTTTGCGAGGCAGAGTCATCCACCACCGCAATCACGATATCGGTCTGCGGGGCGCGGTCCTCTTCCTGCAACGCTGGGTTGGCCAGTGCCAAAAGCACCACCGCCGCCGCCAGGCCACGCAGCCACCAGCCACTCAGACCCCGCCACACCGCCAGCCCCAGAAGCACCACCGCAAAAGCGATCAGCCCCCACAGCACCGGCCAAGCAATCAGGGGGTCAAAGATCAGCGATTGTGTCATTGGCCCAGCCTTTCCAGAAGGGCAGGCACATGCACCTGATCGGATTTGTAGTTGCCCGTCAGCACATGCATGATGATGTTCACGCCAAAGCGATAGGCCATCTCGCGCTGCCGTTCCCCGGCAAAGCCACGGCCCACCGGCAACAACGGCGCGCCGGAATCATTGACTGCCCAGGCCGAGGCCCAGTCGTTGCCGCCGATCACGACGGGCGTCACACCATCATTCAGGTTGCGAAATGGCATCCCTTCAACTTGTTCGGCGTCCGGGGGGGCAGCCTCGACCCACAGGCTGCCGCGGCCATGACGGCCCGGAAACTCCTGCAACAGGTAAAAGGTGCGCGTCAGCACATGATCTTGCGGAATGGGTTCCAAGGGAGGGATATTCAGACCCGCCGCCAACCGCTGCAGATGCCGCCCTTCGGGCGTGGCCCCCATGGCCGCCATGTCGCCATCGCGCGTGTCGAACAGGATCATCCCGCCCGTGCGCAAGTAATCGTTCAGCTTGGCATAGGCCGCAGCCGACGGCAGGGGCTGGCTTTCGGTGACCGGCCAATAAAGGAACGGAAAAAACACCAGAGCATCGCGTTCAATATCCACGCCAATGGGCGCGGCCGGTTCTACAGAGGTGCGCGCCCACAGCACATCGCCAAGGCCCGTCAGCCCGCGCTGCGCGACATCATCCACCTGTGCATTCCCGGTCAGCACATGCGCCAGCACAAGTCCGGTTGTGGCCTGAAGGGCGAAATCATCGCCCTCTTGCGCTTGGGCGTCCGGCGCGATCAGGGCAAGGGCCGCCACAACCGCCGCCCCTCGCGCTAGACCGGCCAGCCGACCCGACACCCAAAGTGCCGCCAGAATATCCAGCATCAGCAATATCAGCCCCCCGGTCAGGAACGCGCCTTTCAGCGCCTGTTCAGGCGGGGCTTCCAACCCCTCGATCAGTGTGCCTTGCGGCCAGACGGCGGGGGCAAGCACCGTATCGGCCCCCACCACATTCAGCGCCACGCGCCGGTCCGCGCCGGCATAAAGACCGGGCGGCAGGTCGGGCCCCGGCCCTGATGTCATCGCCGTAGCAAGGGATTCGCCCGGCACACCCGACATCTCGCCCGCGTCCTGCGGCTGGCCATAGGCATCCAGCAGCGTTTGCGCGACCCATGTCTGGCCCGCCAGATCACCCGCCTCGGGTGCGGCAGGGCGGGTCGAAATGGCCAGCCGTTCCAGCATCTGCACGAACAGAACCGACAGCGGCAGGTTGGACCATTCGGCATTGGCGGTCACATGCACCAGCACCACCTGCCCCTGCCCCACCGCCTTGCGCGTCACCAGCGGCGTGCCATCGGCCAGCGCGGCAATGGTGCGGGTCGCCAAATCAGGGTCGGGCTGGGCCAACACCTGCGCGGTCACCGTCACCTCTTCGGGCAAAGGCAGGCCGTGAAAGGGCGATCCTTCCGGGAAAGGGGCCAGCGCTTTTGGCTCGCCCCAACTCATCGCGCCACCCACCGTGCGGCCCCCTTCGCGCAGGCGCACCGGCATCAGCGGGTCTTCGTCAATGCGGCTGACGTCGCTGGCGGCCAGCGTCGGCCCGGCAAAGCGCAACAGCAGGCCGCCACCATCCAACCAGTCCAGCATGGCATCGGTATCCGTCTGCGACAGTCGCGCCACATCAGCCAGAATCACCACATCGGGCGAGGCGAGCAGAAGGTCGGTCAACGACCCTTCCATCAGGTCGGCCACAGGCTCCAGCGCTTGCCGCAGGTAATGGGTGGGCGACAGCAGTTGCAGCCCCTCACGGTCAGCCTGACCACCGATCAGTGCCACCTTGCGCCGCTTCAGGCTGTCATCGGTCAGACTAACCGCCCCGGCCGAGCGCAGGCCCGCAATCTCAAACCTCGTGATCCGGTTGCGCAATTCGGGGGGCAACTCTAGCGTGGCATTGCCTTGCGCGGCGCCAAGGCCGAATTCCACCGGCACGCGCGCCAGTTCCCGCTCGATCCCCGCCGGATCAGGGCCGCGCGCCGACACTTCGACCGACACAGGGTCAGCGGCGGGCAAGCGGCTGACCTTCACCTGCACCGCACCATCCGCAAAGGTGGGCGGATGCAGCGCAAACACAGGGCGAGGGCTTTCAAAGACAGTCACATCGCCCTTAGCCGACAGCGCGGCCATCAGCGCTTCACGGCCCGGATGGGCAAGGCCATCCGACAGCCAGAAAGTATCAAACGCATCTGCGGGAAGGACAGCGGCCCAAGCCAACAGATCCCCCGGCGACCATGCCTGCGGCGCAAGGGCCGCGAGCCGCCCAGCCACGGCATCCGCCGCCTGAAACGCGACTTCGGACGGCGCATCGGTCAGGCGCACCACTGCGACGGGCCGGCCTTCGCGCCCGGCTTCTTCGACCAGCGCTGCGGCACGGTCAATCCGGCGGGGCCAGTCGCGGGCATCGGCCCATGTGGCATCCAAAGCAATCAGCAAGGGGCCAGTTCCGGGCTGGCGTTCCTGCGGGTTCAGCACCGGCCCGGCAAAGGCAACAATCGCCGCCGCGATCGCTGCCATCCGCAGCAAAAGCAGCCACCACGGCGTCTTGTCGGTTTCGGCCTCATCATCCTGCAAGCCCAGCATCAAGGCCACACCGGGAAAGCGGCGGCGGATCGGCGCGGGCGGCACGGCGCGCAACAGCAGCCACAGCACCGGCAGCGCGATCAGCCCCAGCAACAGCGCGGGCGTGGCAAACCCGATGGGCCCCAGTATGAACATGGCCTATCGCCCCCCTTGCAGCGCGCGGTAAGCCCAGAGCAGCGCAGACTGAGCCGGTTGCCCGGTGTGATGCGTGCTGACATGCCAGCCAACTGCGCGGCCCAGTTGCACCAACCGGTCCTTGCGTTCGGCCAGACGCGCCAGATAGCGGTCACGCAGATCGCCGGCCTGCTGGGTTTCGTGGCGCATGCCGCCGCCCATCGATTCAAAGATGGTGCGCCCGGCAAAGGGGAAATCTTCTTCCGCCGGATCAAGCACTTGAATTAGCGCCCCGCGCACACCCCGGTCAGCCGCCGCCGTCAAGGTCGCCTCGACCCCGGCGATATCGCCCAGAAAATCCGACAGGAACACGGCACGGCCATGGCTGACCATGCCAGAGGCGGTTGGCACACCATACTCCTGCGCATCTTCAGCACCAGACAAGAGCGCAGCCAGTTTCATGATCTGCGCCCGTCCGGGCCGAGGTGGGGCGGCGTCGCCCGCCAAACCGACGCGCTCTCCTGCCCGCAGCAACAGTACCGCCAAGGCCAAGGCCAGCAGCCGGGCGCGATCCGCCTTGGCCGGGCGCGACTTGTCGCCCGAAAAGGTCATCGACTTTGCCGGGTCCACCCAAAGCGTCACCGATTGCGCCGCCTGCCATTCGCGTTCGCGCACGAAATGCGTATCGCTGCGTGCTGAACGGCGCCAATCGATCATCCGCGCGGAATCGCCTGCATGGGCCGGGCGATACTGCCAGAACTCATCCCCCTGCCCTGCCCGCCTGCGGCCATGCTCACCCAGCATGACGTTCGCGGCCAAAAGCTCGGCCTCGGCCATCAAGGGCGGCAGGGATTGGCCAAGCGCTTCGGCGCGGGACTGAAGGGACAGGCTCACGCGGCGGCCTCAAGCCCAAGGGTGCGTGCCGTGACACGGTTGATGATGCCCGAAAGCGACTCTCCGCGTGCCCGTGCCGCGAAAGACAGCGCCATACGGTGCGTCAGCACGGCCCGCGCCATCGCCCCCACATCCGCCACCGACGGCGCCAGACGCCCATCAAGCAAGGCGCGCGCGCGCACCGTCAGCATCAGCGCCTGCGCCGCACGCGGCCCTGGCCCCCAAGAAAGCGAGTCGGCCAGATCGCGGCCCTCAGGCTCACCAGGGCGGCAGGCGCGCACCAGATCAAGGATCGCCTCGACCACCTTGTCGCCCACCGGCATCCGCCGGATCAGCGCTTGCGCGGCCAAAAGCTCTTCCGTGGTAAAGACTTGCGTCGATTTCGCGTCTTCGGCGCCTGTGGTCGCGATCAGGATGTCGCGTTCCACTGCGCGGGTTGGATAATCCACATCGACCTGCACAAGGAAGCGGTCAAGCTGTGCTTCGGGCAGCGGATAGGTGCCCTCCTGCTCGATCGGGTTTTGCGTCGCCAAAACGTGGAACGGCTTGCCCAAGGACCGGTGCTGGCCGGCTATCGTGACTTCCTTCTCCTGCATCGCCTGCAAAAGGGCTGATTGCGTCCGCGGGCTGGCGCGGTTGATCTCATCTGCCAACAGCAACTGGCAAAAGATCGGCCCTTCGATAAAGCGGAAGGCGCGGTTGCCATCCTTGGCCGTGTCCAACACTTCCGACCCCAGAATATCGGCGGGCATCAGATCGGGCGTGAACTGGATGCGGTTGCCCTTCAGCCCCATCACGGTGGACAAGGTATCCACCAACCGCGTCTTGCCAAGGCCGGGCAGACCCACCAGCAGCGCATGTCCGCCGCACACCATGGCGGCCAGAACAAGGTCAACCACCTTTTCCTGCCCGATGAACCGGCGGTCGATCGACGCCTTGGCATCGCGCAGCTTTGCCCCCAACCTTTCGATCTCGGCAACCAGATCAGATGGGCTTGAGGGGTCTGCGGCCATGACAATGCTCCTGTCGGGTATATATGTCTCCATTAGACCCAAGTATGCCTCCGGGCACAAATGGCAAAAACGGAAGATGCACAAATGATCGTGAAACGCCCGACAGATGGGCTGACGCAGGCACTGTCTGGGCTGCCCAAGAAAGGCCCGCCCCCCGTGCACCTGTGGAACCCGCCCTATTGCGGCGAGATGGACATGCGGATCGCCCGCGACGGCACATGGTTTCACGAAGGCTCGCCCATCGGACGGGCCGGGTTGGTCAAGCTGTTCTCGTCGATCCTGAAACTTGAGGACGGTCGCTATTACCTTGTCACCCCGGTGGAAAAGGTGGGGATCATCGTTGAAGACGCACCGATGGTGGCGGTGGATTTCGACGCAACCGGCGAGGGTACGGATCAGGTGCTGACCTTTCGCACCAAGACCGAAGATGAGGTGATCGCGGGGCCCGACCACCGCATCCGCGTGGCGCGCGACCCCACCACGGGCGAGCCTTCGCCCTATATCCATATTCGCGCCGGGCTTGAGGCGCTGATCGACCGCAAGTCTTTCTATCGGCTCGTGGCCTTGGGGGTGCATGAAACGGTTGACGACAAGGGGTGGTTCGGAGTCTGGTCGCAGCACCACTTCTTTCCGATCATCCCTTCGTCCGAATTGCCCTGATGCCCCGTTTTGCTGCCAACCTGACCATGCTGTTCACCGAAGTGCCGGGCCTGCAACGGCCCGAACTGGCGCAACAGGCAGGATTTGACGGGGCCGAGATCCTGTTTCCCTATGACCATGCCGTGTCCGACTGGCAAAAGGCGCTTGGCGGTCTGCCCTTGGCGCTGATCAATACCCCTCCGGGGGATTGGGTGGCGGGCGACCGTGGCTTTGCCGCCGTGCCGGGCGAAGAGCGACGCTTTCGCGATGGCTTTCTGCGCGCGTCCGACCTTGCCACCCGCCTTGGCGCGCAGCGGGTGCATGTGATGGCGGGTGTGGCGCGCGGGCCTTTGGCCGAACAGGTCTATCGCGAGAATCTGGCGTGGGCCTGCAAACAGGCGCCCGACCTGCCCCTGACGATCGAGCCGATCAACCCCGATGACATGCCGGGCTATTTCCTGAACGATTTCGATCAGGCCGCCCGTATTCTGGATGATCTGGGCTGCCCGCAGATCGGGCTGCAGTTCGATGTCTGGCATGCGGCGCGCATTCACGGCAATGCCACCGCCGTCTGGGCCGCGCATCGTAGCCGGATCAGCCATGTGCAGATCGCAGGTTTTCCGGGCCGCAACGAACCCGGCGGCGGCGGGTTTGACCTGCCGGGCCTGTGCACGGAAATCGACGCAACCGGCGGCGCGGTCTGGATTTCCGCCGAATATCGCCCGACTCGCGCCACGGTGCACGGCCTTGGCTGGCTGGGCGCGCTGAAAGGGCGCAACCGGCCCATCGGCGGCTGACCGCGAGCATGCGGCACCGGCTGCCCTTGCCCCGACACCGCTTTTTCGTAATATGCGCCAACCTGCGCCCTCAAGGATTCCCCCATGTCGATTGACGCCCCCGAGACCCAAGTTGTGACCACATGGAAAGTCGCCTGCGATGGCGGCGAAGGTGCCTTGGGCCATCCGCGCGTCTGGCTGACGATCCCTGAAGACACCGGCTTTGTCGAATGCGGCTACTGCGACAAACGCTATGTCATCGACCGCGACCACGCCCACGACGACCACTAAGGCGCGTTAGTTCCCCCGCGCGATCAAGCTTTCCATCGCGGCCCGGCTGGCGGGGCCGAGGCTGCCGTCAATGGTGCCGGAATAGACGCCCTCGGCGGTGAGGGCGCGCTGGAGTTCGACCCGCGTCTCGCGTGAGACGTTCCAGCGGGCGTAACCGTCAAGAAACCCGCGACTGCCATTCCTCAGGCCCAGAACAAAGTATCGCGCGGCCTCGGCCGGATCACGCTTGAGACCTTTGCCCTGCTCCAGCATCAGGCCGACGTTGGTCATGCCAGCGGCGTTCCCTGCGTCTGCCGCCTTGCGGTACCACTGCACCGCTTCGGCATCGTTCTTGGGCACGCCGCGACCATAGGTGAACATGACGCCGATGCTGTTCATGGCTTGGGTATTCCCGGCCTCGGCCGCTTGGCGGAACCAAGTGATCGCCTCGTCATAGTTCTTGTCGGAATAGAGCGCCCGTCCAAGAAAGGCTTTGGCGTCGCCTGATTGTGTCGGATGGGCAATGGCCGTACGGCAATCGTCGATCATCTGCGACAGGGCCGGATTTTTCGCCAGATCATCGACATCCACCTCATCCACAGCCGCCTTGCAGCGATCAAACGCCGCAAGGGCTGGGTCTGTTGCGGCAGGGTCTGGCTGTGCGGCGGGGGCCGCGCGGACAACGGGCGCAGTGTCGGCGGCGGGCGGCAGTTCTGCAGCGGCGGTTTGCTGTGGTGCAATCGCGCTGATGCGTTCCTTGGCCAGCGCCATCGTCAAGGGGCAATCCTTGTGCATGGTCATGAAGGTGGCCAGCGTGGATTCACTGTTGCTGCCGGCGACCAGCGTCCAGTCGGCCCGCGCGGCAATGCAGGGGTCTGCCACCTGCGGCGCGGCGGCGGTGCTGGCACTGGTTGCGGCAGCAGGGATCAACGTAAAATCCCCGGCAAGCTGGTCATAAACAGCAGGAAACTGGCTGTGCCCGGCTGTTCCGGCCAGATCGCGCACTTCGCGGCGCACTTCGGTGGCCATCTGGCGCAGATCAAGGCCCGGTTCCGACAGTCGGGGAAGCAAGACGCGCGTAAACACCGAGTTGGGTGCAGTGTCCTCTCCGGGCAAGCGGTCCAGCGCGGATTCACCTTGGCCTGCCGAGAACATCACGAACGTGCCTGCAACCTCGCGCACGGCGGCAAGGCCACGGGTGCCGCCGATGCTGCGGGTGCCGCTTGCAAAAGGGTTGTCGCGGCAGGCGTCAATGATGAACACCGACACGCGGGCGCCCCGGTCCTGAAATGCGGCCATGATCGTATCCAGCGCCACGGATTCCCCCCGTACCGTCAGCCGCCCCTTGTCTTTCGGCACATCGGCAGGCAGCAGAAAATTCTGGCCGTCATCCTCGATCCCATGTCCGGCATAAAAGAAGATCGCCTCATCCCCCGGTGAAAGGCTGGCCGAGAAATCCTCGATTGCCGTGTTAAAGGCGCGTTGGCCCGGATCGGTCACCAGCGTGGTCTTGACGCCCGCCTGCGTCAGCGCCGCCTCAACCGCGCGGGCATCGTTCACCGCCTTTTCCAGCGGCGTCACCTCGACGTATTTGTCGATGCCGATGACAAGGGCATGGCGGGTCTGCGCGGCAACCGGCAGGGCGAAAAGGATGCAAAGGAAAAAGGCAAGCAGGCGCAATGGGACAACCCTGATTGATTCGCTGGGAAAGGTTAGCATGTTCGGGCCCTTGGCCCTTATAGTTCTGGCGGGCGCGGCGTCAGTTGCCCCGACCGATCAGCGCCTCCATCGCGGCCTTGCTGCCGGGGCCAAGGTTGCCATCCAGTGACCCCGAATACACCCCTTCAACCATCAGCGCCTTCTGGATCTCGACCCGCACATCCGGGTCAAGGCTCATGGTCTGATAGCTGTCGGCAAACCAGCGGTGCCCGCCCTTTAGCCCGCCCAGAATAAAGGCAGCGGCCTGCACCGGATCGCGTGTCACGCCCGTTCCAAGAGCAAGGGCCACGCCCAGATTGGTCATGGCATTGGGATGGCCCAGATCGGCGGCCGCGCGATACCACTGGGCCGCCTCGGCATCATCTTCGCCCACGCCTTCGCCATTCGCCAGCATCAGGCCCAGATTGGACATGGCGTTCGGGTTGCCAAGGTCTGCGGCCTTGCGATACCACGCGACGGCCTCCGTGTTGTTTTCGGTGGTGCCTTCGCCAAGGTCCATCATCAGGCCCAGCCGGTTCATCGCGCCGGCGTCGCCCAGATCGGCAGCTTTGCGATACCACGCCACCGACTGAACATCGTCCTCGGCCACGCCGTCACCGTTGCGCAGCATGGCCCCAAGGTTGAACATCGCGGTGGCAAGGCCCAGATCGGCAGCCTTGCGATACCACACGACGGCCTCTTCGTTGTTTTCGGCAGTGCCTTCGCCCGCGTCCAGCATCAGGCCAAGCCGATTCATAGCATCGACGTCGCCCAGTTCAGCCGACTTGCGATACCATACCAGCGCCTCGGCATCATCCTCGACCACGCCTTCGCCCGTTCGCAGCATGGTGCCAAGGTTGAACATGGCACTGGCGATGCCCGCCTCGGCCGCCTTGCGATACCATTGCACGGCCTCGACGTCGTTCTGGGTGATCCCCTCCCCCAAGTCCAGCATCAGGCCAAGGCGGTTCATGGCGTTGGGATGACCCGCTTCGGCCGCCTTGCGGTACCACTGCACCGCTTGGCCTGCATCTTCGGCCACGCCTTCACCGTTGCGCAGCATTGTGGCAAGGTTATAGGCGGCGATCGAATTGCCAAGGTCTGCCGCCTTGCGATACCAGTCAGCCGCTTCCAGATCGCGGCCCGAGACATCCAGCGCAAGGCCAAGATAGAACTGGGCCGTGACGCTTTCCGAAGGGTGCGTCACGGCAGCAGAGCAATCGTCAATGATCTGCGCCAGATTGGGTTTCGCGGCCAAGTCATTGAAATCAGACGTCGACACCTCATCCTTGCAGCGCACAAACGCCTCCATCACCGCTGGGTCCAGCACCGGCGCCAAAGGGGGCGGCGTGACGGACGCGGGGGGCGCTGTGGCCGCTGACGGGCCTGCAATCTGGCTGATCCGTTCTTCGGCCAAGGCCGCCATCATGGGACAGGCCTTGTGCAGGTCGGCAAAGGCCCGCAGGGCCATTGCGCTTTGGCTGGACGCAACCAAAGGCCAGTCACCGCGCGCCACGCTGCAGGGGTCTGCCGTTGCAATCGGGGCGCTTTTTGTCAAAGCCGTGGCATCGGCGGCGGCGGGGACCAGCATGAAATCACCCGCCAACTGATCATAGACAGCGGGAAACTGGCTGTGCCCCGCCTGTCCGGCCAGTTGACGCACCTCGCGCCGCACTTCGGTTGCCATGCGGCGCAGGTCCAGTCCCGGCTCACCCAGACGCGGCAACAGCACGCGGGTAAAGACCGAGTTCTGGTCATTGTCCGCGCCACCCGGCAGGCGGTCCAGCGCCGCCTCGCCTTGGCCCGCCGAAAACATCACAAAGGTTCCGGCCACTTCACGAACCGGGGCAAGGCCGCGCGTGCCGCCGATGCTGCGTGTGCCTTGCGGAAAGGGGTTGTCGCGGCAGGCATCGATGATGAACACCGAAACGCGTGCGCCACTATCCTGCACCGCCGAAATGATCGTATCCAGCGCAACCGATTGGCCGCGCACCGTCAGCCGCCCCTCGCCCATGGGCACATCGGCGGGCAACAGAAAATTCTGGCCGCCATCCTCGATCCCGTGGCCGGCAAAGAAGAAGATCGCCTCATCGCCCGGCGACAGGCTGGTCGCAAAATCCTCGACCGCCGTGTTAAAGGCGCGCTGCCCCGGATCGGTGACAAGGGTCGTCTTGACCCCGGTTTCGCGCAGCGCCGCCTCGACCGCGCGGGCGTCGTTCACCGCCTTTTCCAGCGGCGTCACCTCAAGATAGCTGTCAATGCCGATGACCAGCGCATGGCGGGTCTGGGCCGCCAGCGGCGACGCAAGAAAGAGGAAAAGGATCAGATGAAACAGGCGCAACGGGACAACCAAAGATGATTCGCCCCGTGATGCTAGCACGTCCCGGCGTTAGGCCGGCACTGTGATGGCGCGGGGGCCCGTGCCGTTTCTCCGTTGCCCCCATGGCCTTGCGCCATCGCCACCATCCCCGGCGCCGGACCGGGACCCTAGTGCCGTGCCAAAATGGCACCGGCAATGGCACCGATCACGGCGCCAAGGGGTGTCCAGAAAAAGGCCACGCCCATGGCATAGGCCCCTTCGGCCTGCGAAATAGGTGCGACCTCCGGCAGCGCCATGCCGATCACAAAGGTCAGCCCTGCCCCCAGTACGAACCCGCCAAACGCCCAGATTGCCACCCGCATCGCCCGCCCCCTGCCCGCTTTGCGGCAGCCTAACACCCGGATCATCATGGGTGGAAGCGACGCCCGGATCGTGGCAATACTTCGCCACCAGCGAAAGAGAGGGACGTCATGGCATTCGGCAAGGGGCACCACCTGCATCTGATCGACGGGTCGGCCTATATCTTCCGTGCCTATCACGCCCTGCCGCCCCTGACGCGCAAATCGGATGGCCTGCCCGTGGGTGCTGTTGCGGGTTTTTGCAACATCTTGTGGAACGAAATCTCAAAGGACCGGGGCAAGGACGCTGCCACACATATTGCGGTGGTGTTCGACCATTCATCCAAGACCTTTCGCAACGACATCTACCCGCTGTACAAGGCCAACCGCCCCGAACCGCCCGAGGATTTGCGCCCGCAGTTCCCGCTGACCCGTGCGGCGACGCGGGCCTTCAACGTGGCCTGCCTTGAAACCGAAGGCTATGAGGCCGACGACATCATCGCGACCTTGGCCCGCCTCGCGGTGGCGGCGGGGGGAACGGCCACGATCATCTCTTCCGACAAGGACCTGATGCAACTGGTCGGCCCCGGCATCGACATGCGCGATCCGATGAAAGACCGCATGATCGGCCCGGATGAGGTGTTCGAGAAATTCGGCGTCGCCCCCGACCGCGTTGTGGATGTGCAGTCGCTGGCAGGTGACAGCGTTGACAACGTGCCGGGCGCGCCGGGCATCGGCCTGAAAACGGCGGCGCTGTTGATTCAGGAATATGGCGATCTGGATACCCTGCTGGCCCGCGCGGAAGAGATCAAGCAGCCCAAGCGGCGCGAAGCCTTGATGGCGAATGCCGATCTGATCCGAATCTCGCGCCAGTTGGTGACGCTGAAGGAAGACACTCCTCTGGACGTGACGCTGGACGCGTTGGAGGTGGTGAAGCCCGAGGCGGAAAAGTTGTTGGGCTTTCTGAAGGAGATGGAGTTCAACACTCTGACGCGGCGGGTGTCGGAACGGCTGAAGGTCGCCATACCCGTTGCTGAGGTGGTCGAGGCCGCGCCCGTCAGCGCCCCTGCGCAACTGCCCTTTGACCATGCCGCCTATGAAAAGATCACCGATCTTGCCGCGCTCGACCGATGGATCGCGCGCATCCGCGATGTGGGCCATGTGGCGGTAGACACCGAAACCACCAGCCTTGATGAGATGCGTGCTGAACTGGTGGGCATTTCGCTTTGCGTCGATGCAGGCAGGGCCGCCTATATTCCCCTTGGCCACCGTCAGGGTGGTGGCGATCTGTTCGGCTCAAGCGACCTTGTGGCGGGGCAATTGCCGCTGGAACAGGTGCTGACAGCGTTGAAGCCCGTTCTGGAAGACCCGGCCATTCTGAAAATCGGCCAAAACATGAAATATGACTGGAAGATTTTCGCGCGCCACGGGGTGACCGTGGCCCCGGTCGATGACACCATGCTGATGTCCTATGCCACCTCGGCAGGTCTGAACGGCCACGGGATGGATGCCCTGTCCGAACAGCATTTGGGGCATGTGCCGATCCCGATCAAATCGCTTCTTGGGTCGGGCAAGGCGATGGTGACCTTCGACCGGGTGGCGGTGGATGATGCGGTGAAATACGCCGCCGAAGATGCCGATGTGACGCTCCGCCTATGGCAAATTCTGAAGCCCAACCTGCACAAATCGCGCGTGACCACGGTTTATGAAACGCTGGAACGCCCGCTGGTGCCGGTGCTGGCCCGGATGGAAATGGCGGGGATTCAGGTGGACCGAGATGTCCTCAGCAGGATGTCCAACGCATTCTCGCAAAAAATGGCGCAGTTGGAGGATGAGATTCAGTCGCTGGCAGGCGAAAAGTTCAACGTGGGCAGCCCCAAGCAACTGGGCGAGATCCTGTTTGACAAGATGGGCCTGCCGGGCGGTGAAAAGGGCAAGACAGGGGCCTATGCCACGGGGGCCGACATCCTTGAAGATCTGGCGACTGAACATGAATTGCCCGGCCGCGTGCTGGATTGGCGGCAATTGTCCAAGCTCAAATCCACCTATACCGACGCACTGCAAGACCACATCAACCCCGAAACCGGACGGGTGCACACGTCTTACTCGCTGGTGGGCGCGGTCACAGGGCGTTTGTCCTCAACCGACCCGAACTTGCAGAACATTCCGGTCCGCACCGAGGAAGGCCGCCGTATCCGCGAGGCCTTTGTAGCCCCCAAAGGGCGGGTTCTGGTGTCGCTCGACTATAGCCAGATCGAGTTGCGCATTCTGGCGCATATCGCTGACATTCCGGCGCTGCGGCAGGCGTTCAAGGATGGCATCGACATTCACGCCATGACCGCGTCCGAGATGTTCGGTGTGCCCGTGCAGGGGATGGACCCGATGGTGCGCCGTCAGGCCAAGGCCATCAACTTTGGCGTGATCTATGGCATTTCCGGTTTTGGCCTTGCGCGCAACCTGCGGATTCCCCGGGCCGAAGCGCAGGGATTCATCGACCGCTATTTCGAGCGGTTCCCGGGGATCAAGGAGTATATGTCGGAAACGGTAAAGTTTGCGCAGGCAAATGGCTTTGTGCAGACCCTGTTTGGTCGCAAAATTCATACGCCAGAAATCAACGCCAAAGGCCCTGCCGCTGGCTTTGCCAAACGCGCCGCGATCAACGCCCCGATTCAGGGCACCGCCGCCGATGTGATCCGCCGCGCCATGATCCGCATGCCCGCTGCCATTGCCGGGCTGGACGCAAAGATGCTGCTACAGGTGCATGACGAGCTTTTGTTCGAAGTGGCCGAGGATGCGGTGGATAGCCTGATCCCGATTGCCCGCGATGTGATGGAAGGGGCAGCAAGCCCTGCCGTCGATCTTTCGGTCAAGCTGACGGTCGAGGCCGGTCAGGGCCGCAACTGGGCCGAGGCGCACTGATGCGCCCCCTGTCGTTTGCCACGCCGCAGGAATGGGGGGATTGGCTGGAAATGCGCCACGCCACCGCACCCGAGGCATGGTTGCGTCTGGCCAAAAAGAAAACGGGCATCCCCTCGATCGACTGGGATCAGGCAGTGGAAGAGGCTTTGGTCTGGGGCTGGATCGACGGCGTCAAAAAGGCCGAAAGCGAAACCCACTGGCTGCAACGGTTCACTCCGCGTGCGCCGCGCAGCCTGTGGTCTGACAAGAACCGCGCCACGGCGGAACGGCTGATCGCAGGCGGCTGGATGCAGGCCCCCGGTTTGCAGCAGGTGGCCGCCGCACAGGCCGATGGCCGCTGGGACGCCGCTTACAAGGGGCAGAAATCCGCAGACCTGCCAGAGGATTTTCTGGCCGCCCTTGCCGCCGCCCCGCAAACGGCCCGCACAACCTTGGCCGGATATGATGCCAAGAACCGCTATGCGATCTATTACCGTCTGACCACGGCTAAGCGTCCTGAAACCCGCGCCAAACGCATTGCCGACTTTATCGCGATGCTGACGCGGGGCGAACGCTTCCATTCCTGAACCGAAGGGCAACACAGGCAGAGGAGTGCACAAGATGATCCGGGATTGGCCGCAGTTGCGCGACTTTGCCTTGTCCTTGAACCTGCCGCAGATCACGCTGGCGACCCCGTGGGGGCATGAGGCATTGAAGGCCCATGGCAAGATGTGGTGCTATTGGTCCGCCTATGAGGACGCCGCCGTGTTCAAGGCCGACCGGGACGAGCGCGACATGCTGATGCAGGCCGACCCGGACACGTTTTTCCTGCACCCGCACTATGCCGCGTATCCGTTGGTCCTTGTGCGGGCCGGGCGGATTGAGCCCGACTGGGCTCGCGCGCGCCTGATCCGGCAATGGCGCGATGCGGCCCCCAAACGCTGGCTGAAGGCGTGGGATGATCAGAATGGCAGCCGCTGATGATGCCCCGATCATGACCATCCGCGCCCGCGCCGACCTGCGCGACTGGCTGGCCCAAAACCATGCCACCGCCAAATCCGTCTGGCTGGCAACCTTCAAGCGCCATCACCCCGATTATCTGGCCTATGAGCCTTGTGTCGAAGAACTGCTGTGCTGGGGCTGGATCGACAGCGTGACCCGCGCATTGGACGCTGACCGCAGCATGATCTTGATTGCGCCGCGCAATCCGAAATCAGCGTGGTCAGCGATCAACAAGGCGCATGTCGAACGCGCCCGCGCGTCGGGGCAGATGACCCCGGCGGGTGAAGCCAAAATTGCCATCGCACAGGCAAATGGCCAGTGGGACTTTCTGAACGACGTCGACGCCCTGATTGCGCCGCCCGATTTGTTGGCCGCCCTTGACGCTGCAGGGCAACGCAGCTTTTGGGAGGCCCTGCCCCGCAGCGTGCGGCGCGGCACGCTGGAATGGATCAAGACGGGAAAGACCGACCAGACCCGCGACAAACGCATTCAGGATGTTGTGTCCTCGGCACAGGCGGGGCGGCGGCCCAGCCCGTTCCGACGCTGAAGTGGCAGCATTCTAGCTGCGGTCGATCCGCACCTGAAAACAATTGTTCCGCGCCGAGCGCACATGCACTGCAGCCACCTTTGGGTCGGCCAACAGCGTCGCGGCCCGGTCGATGATGGCATCGCGCGCCACAACGCCGCCTGTGCCATAGATGATCCGCTCATCCGCGCCATAGCCCCGTACAATATAGTCGGGGCTGGTCAGCATCGCGGGCAAATCTGCCCCGCCCCCGGCCTGACAAGCATCGGCACACAGGAAGATCGGCCCCACTTCGGCATATGGCTGCACGGTGGCAAAGGGGCGGTGCGCCAGAACCAGCATCCCCGCGCCTTCAGGGATCATGGACAGGCAATGGCGACACGGGTTGCCGTCACCGTCTGATACTGCGTGCTCTGGCGCTTGGCCGTTGGCATCTGCCCCGCCAGATCGATAGCGGCGCACAAGATCGGTTTCGATGGGGGTAAAGCGAATGGGCATGGCAAATCTCCTTTTACAGGACATTCGCCCGCCCGGCCCGCCCGCGCGACCCGAAAGCTGCGGGTTCAGGCCTTTTCGACCAACCGCCCCAGCACACGGCCGCCCAGCAGGTGCAGGTGATAATGCGGCACCTCTTGCATGCCGTTCACCCCGGCATTGGTGATGCCGCGAAAACCGTCACCGGGGGCAAGGCCCAGCATCTCGCAGACCTTGGCGGATGTGCGGTGGAAATCGACCAGTTCTTCCGCCGTCGCATTCGCCGCGAAATCTGCAAAATCGACGTAAGCTCCCTTGGGGATCACCAGCGCATGCACCGGGGCCTGCGGGTGAATGTCGTGAAAGGCCAGCGTATGGGCGGTTTCCAGAATGGTCTTGTTGGGGATTTCACCGCGCAGGATACGGGCGAAAATGTTGGTGGGGTCATAGCGCATGGGGTTTGCCCTTAATCGGTAAACAGGTAGGGGGTGGCCGCGATCTCACGCGCCTTTTCGACCGGCACATCCAGAAACTCGGCCAGCGGAGTGGTGTTTTCATCCGCACTCGCCGCCTCGCGGATGCGGTAGAACCCGCGAAAGCCCGCGTCGCGGATACGGTCGCTTTCAAACTTCACGTCATAGCGGATGGTCGGCAGCAAACGGTCAATGGTTTCCTGCGGCGTCCGGTCCCCTGCCAGACCCACGCGGCGGGCATGGCCGATCAGATAGTCATCGGTGAAGTCACACTCGATTTCCAGCAAACGCACGGCAGCCTTGTCGGTGTAAAAATCCTGCATCAGGTCCACATTCGCCGGATCAATGCAGAAGATCAGCTTGTCGGTCTGCCAATAGTCAAACAGCATCCGCACCAGCGCCCGCCGATGCCGGGTGCGCTTTTCCAGCGTAGACTGAATCCCACCCAGATCGGGCAGGTCGGTGGCTGCTTCGTTGAACAGATAGTCGATGGCGGGCATGTTCGTGACCTGACGCACCCGGTCCACCATGCGCTTGGCCACGTGCCACTTCTTGCAGGTGACCATCATCAGTTGGCGTTCGCGGCCCACCGTGGATTCACGTTCCCAAAAGCGCGGGGCAAAACGGCGGCCGATCCGACCCCGCCCTGTCAGGAACTTGAACAGGCTGCGGCCTTCGTTGGAGATTTGAAAGCGCACCCCACGGGTGGTGTAAAGCTTGCCCAGACGCTCCTTCAACTCTCGCGCGTCGGGGCTGATCTTGCGAGCAAACAGATAGTCCTGGGACAACAACAGGTCGTAGTGATCGTTGTAGAAGGTCACCGGCATGCCGTAATCGGTGAACATAAGAAAGGTCAGCGTCCGGGTGCGAATCTCATGCTCGGGCACCAGATGCCGAACCAGCGTCTGAAAGAACGTCTCGTCCGGGATCCACGTCGTGCGGAAAAACCGCATCACATCGCGCCGGTCGCGGGTAAAGTCGAGGATCCATTCGATCGTGCGCCGCCGCAGGCACCACCATTGGCTTCCGATCTGCATCTGGATGTCCGCCGGCACCTTGCGCGTCAGCCCCAGCTTGCGCTGCAGGGTCATGGACCGATAGAACCATTCCTTGTTCGTGCGTTCGTTGAAGATATGCCGATAGATCAGCCGTTCTTCCTTGATGCCCGTCTTGATCCAGTCCGAGTTGAAGAAATCGACCGACTCGATGTAGTCCACATCATCGCGGTCCAGAAAGGCATGGGCGTATTCGGCCGACTTGATGGGCATGCAGTCGCCCGACAGCATGTAGAAATGCGTGGCGCGCGGAAAGGTATCGACCGCCGCCTGCACCGCCAGAAGCGAGGCTTCGACAAGGCTCCATTCGCCCCAGCCGCACTTCACTCTCGTCTTGGTGAACACGACATTCGTGTTGGATTTCAGCGTCGTATGAATACGGTCAAAATCAGCCTGCGAGGCGCGGGCATCAAAGTGAATCGCTACATAGTCCCCACCCGCCGACAGGCGTTCAGCCTGCGCGATGATTCCATCCGGGTCTTTGTGCGTTAGCAGAATGTAGGCGATCTTTGCCATTTACGCGACGGTTCACCCAAGCAGACGAGTCACTGTTTCCCTAATTAGCTTTAACGGACATTGAAACGACAGAGTTTATTTGCAAATTTGTGTCGAACTGCAGACCGGGCGGTGAACGCGCGGCAAAATTGGAGGCAGAGATCATGGGTTTCCCCGGCACATGGATGACGGAAAGCGAAAGCATGGTCTATCGGGTGGTGCCAAAATGCGCCTGTTCGACCATAGGGCAGGTCATGTTCTATGCTGATCATGGCCGCTTTTTCGATGGTGACATCCACGATTCCACCAAGGGCCTGCACAAGTGGGCGCAGGAAAACAGCCAACCGCTGATCGAACGCAACGTGAAGGCCCACAAGTCCTATGCCTTCACCTGCGTGCGAAACCCCTACACGCGCATCCTGTCCAGCTTTTTCGACAAGATTTGTGGCATCCAGCGCAATGGCAAACGCTATCGAGGTAATCTGGTGCCCATGCTGGTGCAAAAGTATGGGGTCGAGGTGGGCGGCGACGATGGCAAGCAAGAGTTTGACCAGATCGCCAGTTTCCGCCGCTTCTTGCTGTTCGCGCGCGACACCATCCGCTGGAAAAAGCCGATGGAGCCGGACATCCACTGGTCGGCCATGGCGGGGCATATCTCGACCTTCATCGTGAACGGCGGGCGGTATGACCAGATTTTCTTTACCGAAAACTTCAACGACGGCATGCAGACGGTGCTGGATAGCACCATCCAAAAGCACAAGATCGACCTGAAAAAAATTCCGCGCTTCAACGAAAGCGAAGGGCATGGCCCCGCGCGGGCCCACCCGGTTGAGGCGTATTTCGACGATCTGTCACGCCATCTGGTCTGGGAAATCTACAAACGCGATTTCCAGTTGTTCCGTTATGATTTCGACAATCCGGCCAACAAGATGCCACTGGGCGAGATCGATCTGGATGAGGTGCACGCCAAACTGGGCGTCTAAGGCGCGCGGCCGAACCGGGCCAGCACGGTGCGCCGTGCCGCCTCAACCGGAATGACGACCATCAGGCTGGTGATCAGCAGCAGGGCCAGCACAAGCACCGACAGGCGCGGCGCATAGATCAGCCCTTGGGCAAAGTAATAGCACAGGAACGGGTGCACCAGCCAAAGCGCAAGGCTGTAGCTGCCCAGAAACACCAGTGCCCGCGTCCCGACATCTGGCAATCTGGCAATGCCAGCCCGCAGCACCAACACCCACAGCGGCGCGGTGACAATCAGCACCGGCGTCAGGGCGGCAGGCGCCACCGACTCGACCAGACCAAAAAGCACCAACAGAACCGCCAAGGCGGCGGGTGCAGCGAGCTGCGGCAATGCGCGGCCCGGCAATCGGGCAATCAATGCGCCCTGCACAAAAGGCAATTGCCAGATCAGCAGGTTTGACAGGGAAACAGGTCCAAAACGCACGCCCTTCACGTCCAGCGCGGCCCCGAGCAGAAACCCCGCCACCGACAGCACGGCCAAAAGGCGCGGGCGCGCTGTCAGCGGAAGGATCAGCGGCGACAGCAGGATCAGCAGGATATAGGTCTGCGCGAACCACCATTCATAGGCGAAATCAAACCGGATGGTCAGCAGATTGGCCAGACCCGTAAGCCAGTCATCGGAAAACCGCAGGTTCTGGCCTGCGCGCATTTCGCCAAACCAGATTTGCCCGATGACCCATACCCCCAGCGCATAGGGCAGATACATCCCCCAGAACCGCAGCGCCTTTGACCCCGCGCGGCGCCATGTCGGGGGCACACCGCAGGCCAGCCCATAGCCGGACAAAAACAGGAACACCCCGACACAGGCCTTGCCAAGGCGCCCCAGCCAGAATTCGACCGGCACCCCCGGGATCAGTGGCAGATATTCGGCTGGGGGGCGGATCAGCGTGGGCAATCCGAACAGATGATGCGTCAGCATCATGACGATCGCCGCTCCTTGCAGGGCCCTTGCCTGTGCACGTGTCAAATCATCCGTCCGTATCACCGTGCAAATTGCCTTTTGTCAGCAAGCGGCCAAGGACGCCCATCTGTTATGTAGAAGAAACAGGCAAAGGCTAAGGTGGCATTGGCCTATGGTCAATCTTAACCGCGCCCATGGCTGGACTTGCACCGCCTGCGGCCTAGCTTCGCCGCAGGTTCAGTGGCTTGGGGGCGTCATGTCAATTGCGATTATCATGGGCTCCGGGCCCGGGGTCATGCAGGCCACCGCCTGGACAAAGGGGCGGAACTGGTCGCTTGTCGCCATCAACAATGCTTGGCGTGTGCGCCCGGACTGGGATTATCTGGTGCATCCGTCCGACTTTCCCGATGACCGCAAGCCGCAGGATCTGCAGCCTCACCAGCGGATTGTGACGGCGGCCGACTATGTGGCCGAACAAAACGCCTTTGGCGGTTTTGTCTATGCTGGTGGCACCATGGCATTCACCTCGGCCTATTGGGCGCTGCGGGTCTTGCGGCCCCGCGTCATTGCAGTGGTGGGCTGCGACATGGTCTATCCCGCTACGGGGCCGACGCATTTTTACGGCACCGGCACCGCCGACCCCCTGCGCAAGGATGTGACACTGCGCTCGCTTGAGGCAAAGTCAGCCCGGTTCATGCTGCTGGCTGCGCGGGCGGGCACGGCGGTGGTCAACCTGTCCGACGCCCGCGAAAGCCGACTGGTGTTTCCGCGCCATGGCATGATCGGGCTTGACCATCTGGTGCCGCTGTCTTTTGACGCTCGCGCGGTCGAGCGGGCCTTGCGGGCCGAGGCCGACCTTGGCTATTTCGTGCCTTCGGGCAAATACTGGAAGGAAGAGGCGCGATTTGATCCTGCGGAAATCGACCGCATTGATGCCATGTGGCTTGATGCGGCGGGCGATATTGACCTGCAGGCGGGTGACGCCAAGGCTTATGGCACCTGATCTGCCAGGTTGGATGAAACGGGTGCGGTACAACGGTCCAGATCACGTGGGCCAATTCAAGCGGGTCAGATGAAACGCTCTGGCACGTCCAGGAGGACCAGTTGGCGCATCATGGCAAGTTCATCCCCTGTCTGCACCCCGCCCTGCAGGTGTAGGGCTGCAGGCCGGTGAATCAGATCAGCGATGCGCGGGTGGATCGGCCGGCCCTTGCGGCGTTCGTCCAGCAGGGGATTCAGCACGATGCGGCGGCCTGCCTGTCGGTTGTTCTGCCAGATGCCGTCAATCTGTCGTGGCAGGGCACCGTGCGGGTTTGTAACCAAAGACAGGTGCGGCGCGCTGTCCAGCGTTGCCACATCCGGCGGTGGTGCGAGACTCACCATACCCTGTGCCATCAGGTCGGCCAGCAAGGTGCGGTTATCAAACAGGATCGGGTTCTGCCCGGCAAACAGCGCGGCATAATCCTGTGGCGTGCGGGCGTGGCCTGACAGGCTGTTGGAAAACCGACCGTTGTGGATATGCGACAGGATCACCTGCCCGCCGGGGCGCAGGGTCTGCTGCACCTGCGCCGCCAACCGCGCCTGATCGGGCACAAAATGGAAGGTGTCGCACATGACGACGGCGTCAAAGCCGTGATCCTCAAACGGCAGATCGGCCCCGGCATCGGCACAGACCACCGTGGCCTCTGGTACGAAAAACCGCCGCGCCAGATAGAGCGCTGTGAAATCGGTATCCAGCGCGACAAAATCCCGTGCCCCGACATAGCGCACCAGCGCATGGGCCGAATGCCCCATCCCGGCCCCGATCTCCAACACCCGCGCGCCTTTGGCCAAAAGCGGCGCAAGCGACAGGATCGGCAGATAGGTCAGCGCCGAAAACCGATGCAGGTGCCATGCACCGATCAGGTCATCGGTCGTCTCTTCCAGCAGGGCAGCAAAAGTGCCGCGGTGTCGGGCGATCCTGCGGCCCGTGCACAGGCGGCCAAGCGCGGGCAGCAGCCCGCGGGCCGGGCTGTTGGCCAGCACCCCCGACAGCCGCCGCTGCACCCGGTCAACGAGGCGCCAGCCAAAGGGCCGCAGCGCCAGATGCAGCGCCGTCTGTGCCCTTTTCCGCCGGATCATATCCACCAAAACAGGCCGCAACCCGTCATTCAACAGGCGCGGCACATCGGCCAGATGCGGATATTCGACACGTCCGCCCCGCCAGATACCAAAATCATCGCCTGCTGGTTCAAACCGCAGAGGCGCGCGCGAATAGGGACAGATCAAATCGATTCTGAATTGCATCCGAAAGGATACAGGAACCCCGACCCGACCTTTCAAGAGAGAGGGTCTGCAGAAAGGAAAACTTTCCTAGATCAGGCCTTCCTTACGGAACAACGCTTTCAGATCTGCCTCGGGACGGGCACCGAAATGGCTGATGACCTCGGCCGCCGCCACACAGCCCATCCGGCCCGATGTGGCAAGCGATTGGCCGGTTGCCATGCCATAGATAAAGCCTGCGGCAAACTGGTCGCCCGCACCCGTGGCATCGACGGGCACCACGTTGCGCACCGGAATGGCCACTTGCTCATCGCCGCGCACGATCAGCACGTCATGGCCCGACCGGGTGCAGGCAATCATGCCTATCTCTTGCGCAGCAATTTCCAACGCGGCCGACAAGTCGGTCTGATACAGCGACGCCCATTCGTGTTCATTGCCGATCACAAAGTCCAGTTGCTTGACCAGCCGGCGAAAGTCGTTGCGGTGGCGATCCACGCAGAACGGATCCGACAGGCTGACCCCGGCCTTGCCGCCGGCGGCACGGCACAGCCGCGCTGCACGTTCCAGCGCCTGCTTGCCCTTGTCCTTGTCGTACAGGTAGCCTTCGATGAACAAGACCTCGCTGTCGCCCGCCACATCATCGGAAACGTCATCGGGGCCAAGCTCGGACGAGATGCCCAGATAGGTGTTCATCGACCGCTCGCCATCGGGCGAAACGAAGATCATGCTGCGCGAGGTGGGCAGATCACCGCCCGGCACCGGCTTGTTGGGAAATCCCGTGCCAGTTTCGATCAGCGCCCGCTCAAAGAACCGGCCAAGGGCGTCATCATGCACCCGCCCGATGAAGGCGGTTTTCAGACCAAGATTGCCAAGCCCCGCAATCGTGTTGCCGACCGACCCGCCGGGTGCCTGTGTCCGCTCGTTCATCGCGGCATAGAGCAACTCGCCGCGCTCACGCTCGACCAGTTGCATGATGCCCTTCTCGATGCCCATCAGCTCCAGAAAGCTGTCATCCGCAGATGAGATCACGTCCACGATGGCGTTTCCGATGCCAACAGCCTGATACTTCTTCATGCGGTCTTGTCCTCGTAAAGGCACCAGTCCCGGATCGGGCAGATGCTGCATTTTGGTTTGCGCGCGACGCAGATATACCGCCCGTGCAAGATAAGCCAGTGGTGTGCGTGCATCTGAAACTGCGCGGGCACATTATCCTCGATCGCCCGTTCCACTGCCGTCTCATCCTTGCCGGGCGCAATGCCGGTGCGGTTGCCGACGCGGAAGATATGGGTGTCTACCGCCTGTGAAGGTTGCCCGAACCACATGTTCAGCACCACATTCGCTGTCTTGCGCCCAACACCCGGCAGACGTTGAAGGGCGGCGCGGCTGGACGGCACCTGCCCTCCGAAATCGTCGATCAGCATCTGGCTCAGCTTGATCACATTCTTGGCCTTGTTGCGGTAAAGGCCGATG
This sequence comes from Rhodobacter sp., assembly GCA_027484145.1. GTDB lineage: Bacteria > Pseudomonadota > Alphaproteobacteria > Rhodobacterales > Rhodobacteraceae > Pseudotabrizicola. The sequence continues at coordinate 391,593 of JAIXUH010000026.1, read as the reverse complement.
GTCTTGATGTGCGAAATCAGCCCCTCTTCGCCCAAGGCCAGCATTTTTTCCGGCGTGTCGGCGATGGCGAACAGGCCTCGCGTGGCTTTATTCACACCAATATCCGTCGCCTGCGCCGACAAGGCAACCGCCACCACAAGGGTAAAGGCGTTCACATGCTCCAGCTCACCCTTGGGTTCCGGCTCGGCCTGCTGGAACCGGGTGAAAATGGCCGTCATGGTGGGGTAGTCAAGCTGTCGGATCATGGCCCTTTGCACCACAGCCCGCGCGGTTCGGCAAGCCATTCCAGATGCGGCGAAATGGGGCACAACTGCACGCTGCGGGGCCGACAACCGGCGCTTTGCCGCAGGAAACGGGTCGCGGCGGCGGCGGCAGGTCGCTACACAAGGTGGCAGGAGGCCGCCATGACCGATCTTTCCCCAGACTACCACTATCAGGTGATTGGCCGCGCGTTGCGCGAGATTGATGCCGCAGGCCCCGCCCTGACGCTGGATGACCTTGCACAGCGCATGGGCATGAGTGCGGCGCATTTCCAGCGCATCTTTTCGGCATGGGTCGGCGTCAGCCCGAAGCGATATCAGCAGTATCTGACGCTGGATCACGCGCGCCGCCTTTTGGCTGAACGGGCCACCGTGCTGGACGTGGTGCATGAAACCGGCCTGTCGGGCGGCGGGCGGCTGCATGATCTGTTCCTGACGTGGGAGGCAATGACGCCGGGAGATTTCGCCCGCGCGGGCGACGGGCTGCAGGTCTTTTGGGGCTGGTTTGACAGCCCCTTTGGCCTTGCCCTTGTGATGGGCACCCCACGCGGGATCTGCGGCATCGGGTTCGCTGCCGAAATGGGCAAGGACGCCACCATGGCTGACCTTTGTTCCCGTTGGCCCAAAGCGCGGTATACCGAAGATGCCGATGTGCTGCGGCCTTGGGTGCGGGTGGCCTTTGGCGCACAAGAGGGGCGCAATACTGACGCCCCCCTGTTCCTGATCGGCGCGCCGTTCCAGATCAAGGTGTGGGAGGCCTTGCTGCATATCCCGTCCGGCCATGTCACCACCTATAGTGAGATTGCCCGTGTGGTCGGCCATCCGAAAGCGGTGCGCGCGGTTGGCACCGCCGTTGGCCGCAACCCGATCAGCTGGCTGATCCCGTGCCATCGCGCCCTGCGAAAATCCGGCGGCTTGGGCGGCTATCACTGGGGCCTGCCCGTCAAGCGCGCGCTGCTGGCGTGGGAGGCCGCGCGCGCCGACGCAACGTGATGCACGCGTTTGTGATGCGCGAAATCATGCCCATGTTCCAGCGGAACTGTTTGGCACCGGGGCGCGTTGTTATACTGGTGGCACGCCGTGACCGAGCCATGCGTCACGGGCAAGCAGTATAACGAGGCAGCACAGACATGACCTTCAAGACCCCGATCCTTCTTTCCATTGCGTCGTTGATGGCGCTGACGGCCTGTGTGGACCCGAACACCTATCCTGATGATCCGAATGCCCGCGCGCGCAGCGGTGCCGTGATCGGTGGCCTTGCCGGGGCATTGGCTGGGGCAAATGCCGGTGGCGATGACCAGTTGGCCAAGGCCGTTGTCGGCGGTGTCATCGGCGCGGCTTTGGGTGGCGCGGTTGGTGCCACGCTGGACCAGCAGGCCGCTGACCTGCGCAACTCCATCGGCAACCAGAACATCACCGTCACCAACAACGGCCGCTTCCTTGTGGTCAACATGCCGCAAGACGTGCTGTTTGCCACCGACAGCGCCTCGCTGCGCGGTGACCTGACGCGCGATATCAAGGGTGTTGCCGGCAGCCTGCTGCGCTATCCCAATTCGACCATCGAGGTGATCGGCCACACCGATGACACCGGGTCAGCCGCCTATAACCAAGACCTGTCGCAGCGCCGCGCCGTCTCGGTGGCCAATGTCCTGCGCGAAAGCGGCGTGCCCAATGGCCGGATTGCCGCCTTTGGCCGTGGCGAGGATCAGCCCATTGCGTCGAACGTCACGCCCGAGGGCCGGGCACAGAACCGTCGTGTGGAAATCATCATCCGCCCGAACGCCTGATCTGCCCTTTCCAACGCCTGCAAAAGGGTCAGCCCCGCGCTGACCCTTTTCTTTTGGCTTGAGCGGAATCTCTGGTGGTCATAGATTTTGACCAATTCCACGGGGTGTGCGATGCCGTTCATGAAGATCCAGACCGAAAAACTATCACACTCCGTGGTTCGGCAGATTGAGCTTCTGATCCTGCGCGGCATCCTGCGGCCCGGTGAACGCCTGCCCTCTGAGCGCGAGTTGTCCGACCGCCTTGGCGTATCGCGGCCCAGCCTGCGCGACGCCGTGGCCGACCTGCAAAAGCGCGGCCTCTTGGTCAGCCGTGCGGGCGCGGGCATTTTCGTGGCCGACGTTCTGGGCTCGGCGTTTTCCGACGCGTTGATCCAGTTGTTCGCCGCCCATGAAGAAGCCGTGTTCGACTATGTCGCCTTTCGCCGCGACATGGAGGGGCTCGCCGCCGAGCGCGCCGCACGGCTGGGGTCGGATACTGACCTCAAGGTCGTTGACACCATCCTGCAAAAGATGGAAGCCGCCCACCTGAAGCGCGACCCTACGGACGAGGCCGCGCTGGATGCCGAATTCCACCTGTCCATCATCGAGGCCAGCCATAACGTCATCATGCTTCATATGATGCGGTCGATGTATGACCTGCTCAAGCAAGGGGTGTTCTACAACCGTCAGGTCATGTTCCGGAACCGGATCACGCGGGACATGCTGCTGGACCAGCACCGCGCCATCAATAACGGCCTGCAATCGCGTAATCCGGTGGCTGCGCGCGCCGCCGTCGAGGCGCATCTGAACTATGTCGAACAGGCCTTGGGCGACCAGATCAAGGCCGAGCGCAACGAAGCCATCGCCCGCCAGCGGTTCGAACACGAACAGTCGCGCTGATCGCGGCGGTATCCCACCGGGCTTTTGAATAAGAAAAAACCGGCCCCGAAGGCCGGTTTTTCGTTGGATCGCTGGGTGACAGCCTTAGTGCAGTTTGGCTTCAACCTGCGTTATGGCGCTGTCAATCGACGCGGCAGCACCCTCGGCCGTCATCTGCTTGGACAGCACTTCCGCTGCGGCGGCAACGGCCACGGAAATCGCGGTTTCCCGCACTTCGCGCATGGCCGAGGCTTCGGCGGCGGCAATCTGTTCTTCCGCAGCAGCCAGACGGCGCGCAATCGACACCTTCAGTTCAGCCTGTGCCGCTTTCGCAGCCGCCTCGGCCTCGGCCTTGGCAGCCGAAACGATGCGGTCAGACTGATCCTTGACCTCTTTCAGCTTGCGGTCATAGGAGGCAAGCAGGGTCTTTGCCTCTTCGCGCAGGCTGCGCGCCTCAGCCAGTTCCGCCTTGATCTGTGCTGCACGCGCATCCAGCAGGTCGGTAACCTTGGCCGGCACCTTGAAGTAGATCAAGATTCCCACAAACACGAGGAAGGCGATCAGCACTACAAAGTCGGTGTTCCGAAGGCTGAAGAACGGGCCGGTTGCCGCCATCGCCGGGCTTGCGGCCAAGGCCAGAAGCAGCGTTGCAAGTCTGGTCATCGCCTTACCCTTTCAGCCGTGCAGCAACCGCTGCGGTGATGCTGCGCGCATCGGCCTTGCCACCCAGTGCTGCGACAAGTTCCTTCGCCGTGTCTTTGGCGACTTCGGACACAGCATCCATGGCCCCGGCGCGGATTTCCGCGATACGGCCTTCGGATTCTGCAGCCTTTGCCGCAATCTGGGCATCCGCCTGCACAATCGCCGCATCCAGTTCCTTCTGGATTTCGGCTTTCGCCTCGGCCACGATCTTGTTAGCGTCCGTGCGGGCTTTCACCAGCGCGTCGTTATAGGCCTTGTCCGCCGCAACCGCCTTTTGCTTCAGGTCTTCTGCCGCCGCCAGATCATTGGTGATCGTGCCCTGACGTTCAGCCAGAACCGCACCGATGCGCGGGAGCGCAATGCGCGACAGCACAAAATAGATCACGACCAAAGAAACCACGAGCCAGAAAATCTGGTTCGGGAAGGTCGAGAAATCAAGCTGCGGCATTCCTGCCTTGCCCGCTTCGGCTGCGCCATGGGCAGCGTCTGCTGCCGTCGTTTCAGTTGCCATCTTGTCCTCCGCCGGACCCTTTGAACCTCGAAGGGGCGCCACGGCTGTGGCGCACCCCCCTCATGCAAGGATGCGAGGTCGGATCAGACTGCGAACATCAGCAGCAGAGCGACGAGGAACGAGAAGATCCCCAGTGCTTCGGCAAAGGCCAGACCGATGAACAGCGTCGCGGTCTGCGAACCGGCAGCCGACGGGTTGCGCAGGGCACCAGCCAGGAAGTTACCAGCCACGTGACCAACGCCGATTGCTGCAGCGCCCGAACCGATGGCGGCGAGGCCGGCACCGATGAACTGACCCATGCTTGCGATATCGCCTTCCATGATTTTCTCCTTAGATGGAATGCTTGAGATGAAGAGCCGAACCTTGCGTCAGTGATGCGGATGCAGGGCATCCTTGAGGTAGACACAGGTCAGGATGGTGAAGACATAGGCCTGAATGAAGGCCACCAGAACCTCGAGGCCATAGATGGCCACGATGGCAAGGATCGAAATCGGGCTGATCGCAGCAATCGCGGCAAAGCCGGCGAAGACCTTGATCACCGCGTGGCCTGCCATGATGTTGCCGGCAAGACGAATGGAATGGCTGACCGGGCGCACGAAGTACGAGATCACTTCGATGATTGCGATCACCGGCCGCAGGATCAGCGGCGCGTCCGACATCCAGAACAGGCCCAGAAAGCTGGGGCCGTTCTTGACGAAGCCGATCAGCGTCACGATGATAAACACGCCAAAGCCCAGAACCGCCGTCACCGCAATATGCGAAGTGGGCGTAAACGACATGGGCAGCAGGCCCAGATAGTTGGCAAACAGGATAAAGACGAACAAGGTCATGATGTAGGGGAAGTATTTCACCCCGTCATGGCCCGTCACATCCTCGATCATCTTGTAGATGAAGCCATACATGACCTCGGCCACCGACTGCACACGCGTCGGCACGATCGCGCGGCCACGGGTGCCGATCACGAACAGCGCCACCACACAGAGCACGGCCAAAGCCATCCACAAGGTCACGTTGGTCGGGGTATACCACTGGATCGGCCCCTCACCAAACAGGGGCTTGACGATGAACTGGTCCAGCGGGTGGAAAACCAGACCCGTTCCTTCGCTGTGCGCTTCTTCCGCCACGTCAGTCTTCCCTCTTTTCGGCAGCCTCTTGGGCTGTCCGGCGATCCTGCACTTCCCTGGCCGACCGCAGCATCGTCTTGATGCCCGCGGCAAAGCCGAACCCGATGAACAGCACCAGAAACAGCGGGATGGTGCCAAACAGCAGATCCAGCCCGTATCCGATGCCAAAGCCAAGCCCAAGCCCGGCCACAAGCTCTATCACCATCCGCCAGGCCAATTGTGCCTGAGAATAGTCCTTCTTCATGTGATGGGGTGCCGCAACCGATCCCTTCGCCGCAGCAATCCGCGCCTCCAGCGCCCGCAACCGGGCCTCATCAGGCGTCAGATCAGGGTCAGACACAGACCTTTGCCCCCATGACACGTCTTGCGGCGGTGCTAACGGTTGCACCGGCCTGAGTCAAGGCACGCCTGAAACCGATTTATTTAAACAAAATCAGATTCTTGACGATAGTCCTTCAGCCCACGCCACGCTGCAGCGCAGCGCATCCCGCCAAAAGGCATATTCAACCATCCGGTTAACTTTTCGGGCCCTGCCGCAAAACATCCGCTGCAGACCCCGGATACTCAACCCGATGGTTGACCTTTTCGGACAGCCATGGCCTAGACTCGTCGCATGACCGACCAACTCTCCCTCGTCTTTGCGGCCCTTGCCGACCCCACGCGGCGGGCGATCCTGACTATGCTGCTCGAAGACGACATGGCGGTGACCGATGTCGCCGCGCCCTTTGACATGAGCCTTGCCGCCATCTCGAAACATCTGGGCGTTTTGGCCGACGCGGGCCTTGTCACCCGCGAAAAACGCGGCCGGGTGATCTGGTGCAAACTGGACCCCGATGCCCTGAAATCCGCCTCGGTCTGGATGCAGGGCTTTGGCCAGTTCGAACCCGTCGACCTCGATGCCTTCGAGCGGTTTCTGGATGACCACCTGCGCACCGACATCCTCGACGATGATGCCTCTGCCCATTCCCCTTCCCCAAATATCCTCGGGGGGTAGGCGCGGCACGCGCCGCAAGGGGGGCAGACAGCCCCCCGGCCCGGCCGCCGTCAGCCTGCCGCGGGGGGCGTGAACCATGCCGCATATTGCGCGCGCAACGCGGCCTTCTGTACCTTGCCCATCGTGTTGCGCGGCAAGTCGTCCGTCACCACCGCCGCCTTGGGCTGCTTGAACCGGGCAAGACCGGGGGCGATGGCGGCCAGCGCCGCGCCTGGGTCAAGCGTCACACCCTTGCGCGCCACCAGCACGGCAAAGACCGCCTCGCCGAAATCCGGATGCGGCAGGCCGATGACGGCGCTTTCCAACACCCCCGGCACCTCGTCCAACGCCATCTCCACTTCCTTGGGATAGACGTTGTAGCCACCGGTGATGATCAGGTCCTTGGCGCGGCCGACGATCGTCACATACCCCTCGGCGTCCCGCGTCGCCAGATCGCCGGTGATGAACCAGCCATCGTCGCGCAACTCCTCGCGGGTCTTTTCGGGCATCTGCCAATAGCCCTGAAAGACATTCGGGCCGCGCACCTCGATCACGCCCACTTCGCCCGTCGCCACTTCGGCCCCTTCGGCCATGATCCGCACCTCCACCCCCGGCAGCGGCATCCCCACGGTCCCGGCGCGGCGCGCGCCCACATAGGGGTTCGACGTGATCATGTTGGTTTCTGTCATGCCATAGCGTTCCAGAATGCGCTGACCCGTCTGCGCCTCAAAAGCCAGATGCGTTTCGGCCAGCAGCGGGGCAGAGCCCGAGATGAACAGCCGCATATGCCCCACCAGATTGCGCGTCAGGCGCAGATCGTCCAGAAGGCGGGTATAGAACGTTGGCACACCCATCATCGCGGTCGCACGCGGCAGCGCGGCCACCACCTGATCCTGATCGAAGCCGGGCAAAAAGATCATCTGCCCCCCGGTCAGCAGGCTGATGTTCGAGGCCACGAACAGCCCATGGGTGTGAAAGATTGGCAGGGCGTGCAGCAGGACATCCCGGTCGGTGAATTGCCACAGTCTGGCCAGTACCTCGGCGTTCGACAACAGGTTGGCATGGCTCAGCATCGTGCCCTTTGACCGCCCCGTTGTGCCCGAGGTGTAAAGGATCGCCGCCAGATCCTGCGGCCCGCAGTCGGCGGGCGCGAGATGATCGGGGGCATCCCCCGCCCGCGCCATCAGGCTGCCGCTGCCATCGGCAGCAAGTGTCAGAACCTGTGCACCATGGCTGCTGGCCAACGGCGCCAGCTCGGCTGCACGACCGGGGTCACAGACAAAGACGCGCGGCGTGGCATTGCCGATGAAATAGGCGACCTCGGGCTGGGTATAGGCCGTGTTCAGCGGCAAGAACACCGCGCCAAGGGCCGTCGCTGCGCCATAGACCGCCAAAGCCTCGGGCGACTTGGCCACCTGCACGGCCACCCGGTCCCCGGCGACCACGCCCGCCCCCTGCAACGCCCCAGCGATGCGCGCGACCAGCCGATAGAAAGCATCTGCCGTGACCACCCCGCCATCAGCCAGATGCAGCAAAGGGCGGTCCTGCCCGGACAGCGGGGCGAAAAGCGTATCGAACAGCAGGTTCGGCATGGGGGGCCTCGGGCGGTTGGGTTACCGCCTTGTGCCACCCCATGCCCGCAGGCTCAAGTCTGGCAACAATCCGTTTCTGCCCCGCCTTACCCTTGGCCCGGACCTGCCCCGTTTCAGCCACAAGCCGGGGCGATACCAAACCTATCGGGCACAGTGCCCACATTGACGGAGGCCAGCATGGCGTATGCGAAAACCCTGTTGCAAAAGTTCGGGCTGTTCGCCCCCAAAGCCGACACGACCGAGGTGTTCGGCCTTCGCCTGACCCGCATCAACACGCGCGAAGCCCGCCGTGATGTGCGCGCGGCGGTGTTTGTCAGAACTCTGGCGTAACCCCCGGCAGGCGAAGTTCGCGCATCAGATCGCGCACTTCTTGCCGCGCGGCGATGTTCGAGATGTTCAGCTGGTCAACACCCGTATCCTTCAGGTCCAGCAGCGTGATCCCGCGCGGGAACAACTCGCGAAAGATCACCCGCTCGGAAAAGCCGGGCGCGACGCGAAAGCCGATGCGCTTTGACAATTCTTCCAGCGCGGCACCAACCTTTTTCTTGTTGTGCATCTGTTGCGCCCCAAGACGGTTGCGCAGCACGATCCAGTCAATCGGCTTCAGCCCCGCCTGCGCCCGCAACTGCCGCGCATTCCACACCATTTCGGAATAGATCGACGGCCCCTTCACCTTGCCGGTTTCCGGGTCGGTGCGGGCCAACAGGTCAAAATCCACGAAACTGTCGTTCAGCGGTGTAATCAGCGTATCAGCCAGAGAATGTGCCACCTGTGACAGGCGGGTATGCGATCCGGGGCAATCGATCACGATGAAATCCGACACCGGATCAAGCGCAGCAACAGCCGCTGACAGGCGCGCGTCATAGGGGTTTTCGCCGGGCTGCAGGGCGCTTGCCTCAACCTCGGGCAGATCGCGGTAATCCGGCGTGGGAAGGTCCAGACCTGCACGCAGCAGATAGGCGCGGCGGTTTTCGATATAGCGCCCAAAGCTCTTCTGCCGCAGGTCAAGGTCCAGCGCGCCAACCCGAAAGCCCTGCCGTGCCAAAGCGGTGGCGACATGCATGCAGGTGGTCGATTTGCCCGAACCGCCCTTTTCATTGCCCACGACGATGATATGCGCCATGCCCTGCACCTTTCACTAAGTCTGGCCGTCTTATTAGGCGGGATGCCGCGCAAGGGAAAGTGCCAAGGTGGCGCGGATCATCGGCGCGGGTGACGGACCATGCCGCCCGCCTCCGCTTTCCCATTTCTAAACGAAAAAGCCCCGCCGGAGCGGGGCCTTTCCACCAGAACACGGCGCGGATCAGAATCCGAGACCTGCGTACTTGTTCTTGAACTTGGACACACGGCCACCGGTATCCATCAGCTTGGCGTTGCCGCCCGTCCATGCCGGGTGGGCCAGCGGGTCGATGTCCAGTGCCATCGTGTCGCCTTCTTTGCCCCAGGTGGACTGAGTCTGATAGATCGTGCCGTCGGTCATCTTGACGTTGATCAGGTGATATTCGGGGTGGATGCCGGGTTTCATGGCTGCCGCTCCTTATTCGGATTTCGTTTTATAGGCGGTATCCTCGACGATCCGGGCCGATTTGCCACGGCGCGTCCGCAGGTAATACAGCTTGGCGCGGCGAACCTTGCCGCGACGCACAACTTCGATCGCATCGATGTTGGTCGAATACAGCGGGAACACGCGCTCCACACCCTCGCCAAACGAAATCTTGCGCACGGTGAACGACGCCGAGATGGTCGCGCCACCCTTGCGGCCGATGCACACGCCTTCATAGTTCTGCACGCGCGAACGGGTGCCTTCGGTCACTTTGTAACCGACACGGATAGTGTCGCCGGCCTTGAAGTCCGGAATGGTCTTGCCGAGTGCCGCAATTTGTTCGGCCTCGATCTGGGCGATCAGGTTCATGCCTGGTCCTTTCGATATCCTGCGGTGTTCCGCAGAGGTGATGCCGCCAGAGAGCTCTTGGTCTTCAACCGGGTTCCCATCCTGCGATGAGCCCGCCAGAGGTCAGGCATGCTTTCTTTCCGACCACCCCCCGCACCCCGCGTCCTGCCGAAGAAGGCGGGGACGATCGAAGTATAGAAGATGGGTCCGGCAGGCTGATTCAGCCCCGGACAGGCGGCGTATATGCAAACCGCGGGGGCGGGTCAAGAAGCACAGGGTCCAAAGCCCCGGTTCACGCAAAATGACGTATTGGTGAGGCCCTGATCCGGCCCGCCTGCCACCTGCGTAACAAGGACGCATTCACAAGACTGTGCCTGTGCCGGGTTGCAGCAAGAGGGGTGCACATCAACATGGAGGACAACCCTTATGAAAACTGCCCGTGCCTGTGCAGCATCATTGTTTGCCGTCTTTTCGATCATCCCTGCGGCCCAAGCGGCCAGCATCACCGAAATCGCAGCGGGGGATGAACGTTTCACCACGCTCGTCGCAGCCGTCACTGCCGCCGGTCTTGCCGAAACACTGGCCGGACCCGGCCCCTTTACCGTTTACGCGCCGGTCAATGATGCCTTTGCCGCACTGCCCGCAGGCACGGTCGACACTTTGCTCAAGCCGGAAAACAAGGGGCAGTTGACCGATGTGCTGCTCTATCATGTCGATGACCGCAACTTGCCCGCCGCCGGGATTCCGCAAGGGTCCAATTCATTCAAGCCGCTTCTGACATCGGCCCGCTTGTGCATCACCAACGATGCGAAAGGCGTTACAATTGCCGATGGATCGGGCGATATCGCCACCGTCATCGTTGCCGACATCAAGGCAGACAACGGCGTCATTCACGTGATCGACAAAGTGTTGTTGCCAGGTCAGCGTCCTGCCTGCCACTAACCAACCCATGGGCCGCCGTCCGACGTCACACGGCGGCCCATGACCTTTTGTCTGGGCTATTTGCCACGCTCGGCCCACAGATCGGGGCGGCGCGACTGTGTCAGCGCCTCGGCCTGTGCCCGGCGCCATTTGGCAATCTCGGCGTGGTTGCCTGACAATAGCACGGGCGGTATCTCGTGCCCCTGCCACACAGGCGGGCGGGTATATTGCGGATGTTCCAGCAGGCCGTTGGAATGGCTTTCCTCCAACAAACTTTCTGCATTGCCGACCACCCCCGGCAACAGCCGCACCGTCGCATCCAGCACCGCCTGCGCCGCGATCTCTCCTCCGGTCAGGACAAAATCGCCAAGGCTCACCTCTTCGATGGCGTGGTGGTCCAGCACCCGCTGATCCACACCTTCGAACCGGCCGCACAGCAGGGTCAGACCATCACACCCCGCAAAGCGCCGCGCCATGGCCTGATCAAACCGCTGGCCGCGCGGCGACAGATACACGACAGGCCATCGCGCGCGGTCCGCCGCGGCCCCGGCCTGCGCGGCCGTCAGGGCGTGGTCCACCACATCGGCGCGCAGCACCATGCCCGCGCCCCCGCCCGCTGGCGTGTCATCGACGTTGCGGTGCTTGCCTTCGCCGAACAGCCGCAGATCGAACGTCTCCAGCCGCCAAAGGCCAAGGTCCAGCGCCTTGCCGGTCAACGATTGCTCCAGCACACCCGGAAAAGCCTGCGGAAACAGTGTGATCACGCGGGCCTGCCACGCGCCCTTCACAAGGCGCGGCTCCTCCATCAGATCGCGTGGCTGCAAGGTCGGCCGGATGGACAGGCGGCCATGCGACTTCAGGGGCGGATGCGGTGGATCGATGGGGTCTGACATGGGCCGCTTTTAGACGTGCCCGGAAAGGGCTGCAAAGGAAATTGCCGCCATCCTGCGCCGTCAGGCCGTTTCATCATCGCGGAATTCGTCGGGCGTGATCTTTCGCAGCGCGCTGCCCAGATCATGCAACGCCGACTGCAACCCCGCGGGCTGCGACACATCTATCGCGATCTCAACCTTCGAGGCCGTCGGGTATGACGCCCAGAGTGCAGGCTTTTGCCACAACAGTGGCAGGGCGCGATAGGCAAACAGATGCAGCAGTACTGGGTCACTGCCTGCAATGTTAAAGGCAATGTCCTGCGCCCCATGCGGATCAGTATCAACATCGCGCGCCGGATCGGTCGCCCACAGGATTACCGCTTCGCGCAACGCGCGGCGGTTCGGCTCGTGCATGTCCAGCGCGTCTTCCAGCGCCATCAGGCGTGCGCCGGTGGCAGGGCCGGTCAGCGCAGCGGCAAGCGCATCTGCCGTCAGCATGGCATCCGAGTCGCCGGGAAGGTCAAGAAGGGTGCGCACCATGTCATCGCCATTTGCCGCCGGGCGCAAGGACGTGGATGGGTTGTTGATCTGGCTGATGGCGCTGTCCAGAAGATCGTCCATCGCCTGCCCCTTGACCGGGTCCCAGACAAGGCGCGACAGCGGCGTTGACAGGAACGACAAGGCCACTGGCAGCACCGCCGGTATGTCGGCACCCACGCCCGAGACACCGCTGATGCCGCGCCCGATGCCGAACAGGACCACCACGATCAGCGCATTCACCGCCACCTGTGCAGCGGCCGCCACGGCGGTCTGCTGCGTCCATTGCGACAGGTCGCGCGGCCATTGCTTGGGCCGCATCACCACCAGCCACAAGGCAAACAGCGCAATAAAGACCGGGACCGCGTCCCAGCCCATGCCCGACAATCCGGCCAGCAACGGCCCAAGGTAGAGAAGCGCCGAGGCCCCCATTAGAAGCCTGATCCGATGTGTCATAGCCCTGCCCTTTTTGGGGTTCAGAGTGACGAAAGTTCAGCGTTTAGTCCAGCCCCTCGGGCATATCGGCCACAATCCGGCCTGCCGTAAGGTCAACCGTGGGCACGGCAGCCCGCGTGAAGGGGATAAGCAGGGGTTGTTTTCGCGTTGGTGAATACACTTCCAGGATATCACCAGCCCCATGGTTGTGCACCGCGCGCAAGGTGCCCAAGAGAACCCCGCCCGTATCGCGCACCTCTAGCCCGATCAGGTCGGTATGATAAAATTCGTCATCCGGCAGCGAAGGCAGGCGGCTGCGGTCGGCGTAAAGGTCGATGCCGCGCAGGGCATCGGCCTGATCCTTGTCGTTGATACCACTGATCCGCGCGCCAAGGCCACCGGCCACCGGGCGCGTCGGCTTCAGCGTGAAGCTGCGGCTGCCGTCTTGGGTAAACAGCAGGCCATAGGTAAAGATGGCCTCGGGGTCGGCGCAAAAGGATTTCACCCGCACTTCGCCCTGAACCCCGAAAGCCCCGGCAATAGATCCCACACAGATGCGGTCCGTTGTCATGGTCAGGGTGCCTCTTTGCTGCAAAAGCCGCGCGCGTCAAATGAACCGCCCGCATCCAGACAGGCATCGGCCTGTTGCATGCGGGCGAAAGTCACACCGCCCCAGAACGCCGCCCCGCAAAGGGCCAGCGTTATGGTCCGGCGCGGCAGGCCGAGGCCTGGAATCATCCGTGTCTTATTCTTCGGCCGGTGCGGCGGCGCGAGCGGCCTTCTTGGCGGCGCGATCTGCCATCTGCTTGCCGGGAACAGCCGATTTCGGGTTGGAGCGGGCCTTCTTGGCCAGCACGCCAGCCGATTCAAGGAAGCGTGCCACACGGTCGGTCGGCTGTGCACCGGTCGCCAGCAGTTCCTTGATGCGGTCGATGTTCATCACAACGCGCTTTTCATTGTCCTTGGCCAGCATCGGGTCATAGACGCCCAGCTTTTCCAGAAAACGGCCATCGCGCGGCATGCGGCTATCGGCCAGAACGATGGAATAGTGCGGGTGCTTTTTCGAACCACCACGGGCGAGACGGATCTTGGTTGCCATGTTATTTCTCCTTTTACGATGGCGTGTAACGGCGGGGATTTCTACCCAAGCGCCTGTTATTTCTTCAGTTTCTCATGATGCCTGATCACTTCGGATATGATGAAGTTCAGGAATTTCTTGGCAAATTCGGGGTCGAGGTCGGCCTCTTTCGACAGCCATTCCAGCCGCTCGATCTGGCGGCCTTCGCGTGCGGGGTCAGATGGCGGCAGATCATGCTCGGCCTTCAGGCGCCCCACGGCCTGCGTGTGCTTGAACCGTTCCGCCAGCGTATAGACAAGGATCGCATCCAGCCGGTCGATCGACTCGCGGTGGTCTTTCAAAAGCGCCTGCGCGCGGATGGCGGCATCGGTCATGCGGGTGTCCCTGTCCCGGAATGGCGGTAAACGTGAAGATCGGGCTCGCCAAGGCGCGCCATTTCGGCCTCGGCCACTTGGTCACGGGTGGCCCCAAGGGCCAAAGCCAGCTTGGCCGAGCGGTCATTGGCCGCGTCGATATAGCTGACAAATCCCTGCGCCCCGTACAGGCGCACAGCATGTGGCAGCACGGCGCGCGCGGCCTCGGCGGCAAAGCCCTGCCCTTCGGCGGCCTTGGTCAGAACCCAGCCCAGTTCGGGTTCGGGATCACCCATTTCCTGCCAAAGATAGACCCACCCCAATGGCGCATCATCGCTGGCCAGAGTCAGCGTCCACATGCCTGCCCCCCGCAGCAACCATCCGGCGATGCCCTGACAGAAATCGCCAAAAGCCTCATCCGCCGTAAAGGGCCCGCCCATGTATTCCGACCGGCCCGAGGTGAACACATCATGATAGGCCGGATAGTCGGTGATGACCGGCGCGCGCAGACACAGGCGGGCTGTCCTGATCACCGGAACCGCCGCCGACACAGCCTGTGCAAGGCTGGCCGCCGGACCTGTTGGCGCGTGCAACCATGCGGGCGTCATATCTGCCTCCCCGTGAAGGCGTAGACGGAGCCTGCATCGACCCAATCGGGAACGCGGCCTTCGATCACGGTGCCGCCCAGTTTGCGGGCAATGGAATGCGACGCGGCATTGTCGCGGTGGACCATCGCCACAGCAAAGGTCAGGCCCAAAGGACCAAAACACCAGTCGAGCAAGGCGCCAGCAGCCTCGGAGGCAAGGCCATTGCCTTCGGCCGCCGCGGTCCACAGCGACCATGTCAGTTCCACATCACCGGCATCGGCCCATTGCATCGGACCGAAATGGCCAATGGGCTGGCCCGTGACGCGGTCTTCGGCAATCAGACGGCCAAAGCCGCGCAGAGCCCAATGTCCAAAGAACGCGGCGAATTGTTCAGCGGCCTGCACTTCGTTCTTGGGGCCGCCTGTAAAGGCCGTGCGGGCTGAAGCGCGATAATCGCGGAAAGCGGGCCAATCCGTGGCCTGTGGCGCGCGCAGGACCAGCCGTTCTGTTTCCAGAACGGGCAAGCCGACTAACTGCGGGCGCTGAGAAACGTATGCGGTTTGCAGCATCAGGTGCGCGCCCCCGGCGCGGGGTGCCGGAACACAAGATCGGCATCTTCGGGGTCGACGCGTGCGGCGTCAGGGTCCAGCACCGCGCCCAAACGCTGCGCCAAGGCAATCGAACGCGCATTCGCCGGGTCGATATAGCTGACAGCCGTCGCCCAACCCAAGGTGCCGAAGGCAAAGTCGAGCGCGGCAACTGCCGCCTCATGCGCATAGCCTTTGCCTTCGGCCCCGGCAGACCATAGGGTCCAGCCGATTTCGGCTTCGGGCCAGTTGATCGGGTGCCAAGGGCCCGCCATGCCCAACGGCGTGGCGCTGCCGGTTTCGCTGAACACGAAGGACCCGTAACCGCGCAGCACCCACATTCCCACCACATGACAAAACGCGCGCCATGCCAAACCTTCGGTCATTGGCCCACCCACGAAAACGGCGCGGTCCGTCATCGCGAAATCGCGCCAGAACGGCCAATCGGCCGCCTGCGGTGCCCGAAGGGTCAGCCGCGCCGTCGACAGGACCGGGGTGCTTGACAGGGCGATCATCGCCGCACCTGAACAGGTTCAGGCCGCGCCGACAGGCCGCGCATAGGCAAGAGGGCCAGGCGGAACACAGCCGCCCCGCCCCATGCCACCGATCTGCGCGCGCCAGTCTGCATCATTTCTTCTTCATCAGCCCCGACAGGCCAGATGGCAGGCTCATCCCGCGCGGCATGCCGGGGAAGCCGCCGCCTTGGCCCAGACCCTGCTTCATGCCGCGTGCGGCTTCTTCCAACTGCTCGGGCGTCATCTTGCTTGGGTCGGGCATCCCGCCTTTGCCCATCATCTGCTTTATCGCGGCCTTCATGCCGCCGCCCTTGCCCATCTTTTTCATCATCTCAGCCATCTGCTTATGCTGCTTAAGCAGACGGTTCAGTTCCGACACCTCTAGCCCGGCACCTGCCGCAATCCGCTTCTTGCGGGACGCGGCCAGAAGATCGGGGTTGGCGCGCTCTTTCTTGGTCATCGAGTTGATCAGCGCGATCTGGCGGCGCAGCATCTTGTCGTCAAAGCCTGCATCCTCGGCGGCTTTGGCCATCTTGCCCATGCCCGGCAACATGCCCATCAATCCCTGCATGCCTCCCATCTTCATCATCTGTTCAAGCTGGCTTTTCAGGTCGTTCATGTTGAACAACCCTTTCGAAAACCGCCGGGCCATGCGCTCGGCCTGCTCGGCCTCAAACGTCTCCTGCGCCTTTTCGACAAGGGCGACGATATCGCCCATGCCAAGGATGCGGCCCGCGACGCGCTCGGCCTCAAACGTCTCGATCGCGTCCATCTTTTCGCCAAGGCCGACAAAGCGGATCGGCTTGCCAGTTACCGCCCGCATCGACAGGGCCGCACCGCCGCGACCGTCGCCATCCATCCGCGTCAGCACGACGCCGGAAATGCCGACCTTTCCGTCAAACTCGGTCGCCACGTTCACCGCGTCTTGCCCGGTAAGACCATCGACAACCAGCAGGGTTTCGCGCGGCTGGGCAATGTCGCGCACCGCCTGCACTTCGTCCATCAGCACTTCGTCGATGTGCAAACGACCAGCGGTATCAAGGAACAGCACGTCATAGCCGCCCAGATTGGCCTGCGTCTTGGCGCGTTTGGCGATTTGAACCGCCGTCTCGCCCTTGACGATGGGCAGGCTGTCCACGCCAACCTGCGCTGCCAGAATGGCCAACTGTTCCATGGCGGCCGGGCGGTTGGTGTCCAGCGACGCCAGCAGCACCTTTTTGCCGTTGCGATCCTTTAGCCGCTTGGCCAGTTTTGCCGTGGTCGTCGTCTTGCCCGAGCCCTGCAAACCAACCATCAGAATGGCAGCGGGCGGGTTGTCAATCTTCAGCGCATCTGCAGGGCCGTCACCGGCCAGCACGCGGATCAACTCGTCATGCACAATCTTGACGACCATCTGGCCGGGGGTGATGGATTTCGTCACGGCCGCCCCGGTGGCCTTGTCCTGCACCCGCTTGATGAAATCGCGCGCCACGGGCAGCGAAACGTCGGCCTCCAGCAGGGCGGTCCGCACTTCGCGCAGCGCTGTCATCACATCGGCTTCCGACAGGGCACCTTGCTTCGTCAGACGGTCGAAGACGCCACCAAGGCGTTCTGAAAGGCTTTCGAACATCGCGTCACACTCCTGACTTCGGATACCGGCCCCGATATGGGGCACAGCGGCGGGTTTCCCAAGCGCAATGCGGTAAGGCACCTGCGGGCGCAACGCGCTGGCAGGTGGCGATCCCGGCAAAAGCCAAGGGACCGGAAGCACGGGCCTCCGGGGGAATTCCGGCGTGCATTACGCCCAAGGCGCGCCCGAGTCAAGCGAGGCTCCGACCGGGCCCCGGAATGCACAAGACCCGCACCCCTTTGGGGGGCACGGGCCTTTGCATCGCGGTGACGCAAGACGACGGGATTAGCCGTCCAAACGATCCGCATACATCGCGGTCAGTTCCGACAAGGTGTAGTCGGCGGGATCAACACCCAGCGTCGCTGCCAGTTGCTGTTCGCCCGGCGTCACGGCCGAGGCGGGTGCAGCTTCCTTGCGGTTTTCGCCCGACAGGATGAAGTTCACGGTCTCGTTGTCATTGTTACGCTCGGCATCGATCAGGCGCTGCAGTTCGTTCGTGCTGTACACACCCGGTTCAACACCGGCCAAGGCTGCAAGCTGTGCATCCGACGATGCAACGCCCATGGTCTCAGCGCGGCTGACGTCAGCACCGGCTTGCGACAGGATGAAGGCAACCTCTTCGCGATCCTGGTCGCGCTGCGCTTGGATCAGGCGCTGCAGTTGGTTTGCGGTAAAGCCTTCCGGCGAGACACCGGCGATGGCGGCCAGTTGGGCGACACCCGGATTGACGGATTGTGCCGAGACAGCGCCAGCCGACAGAACAGCTGCCAAAGCGAGGGCCGAGAGGGTGAATTTACGCATGATATCTTCCTTTTTCATCTGCATGCTGCATCGGTGCAGCGGGTACTTCATCAACGTCGCCGGTCCCGAGAAAGTTTCGTCACAACCGGCGTTTCGTTCGATGAGTGAGATTTAGGGACTTAAAATTTCCTTTGCATTACAATAATTTGACCTTCATCTGTGCGTCAGCGCACAACAAAAGCCTGTGACATCTCGTGATGTGCCCTGCCCCGGCCACAGGCTTTCAAAGTCATTTCATCAACAATTTTTCAGGCCATTTCATCCAAGCAGGCTTGGCATCACGGCCTCCGGCGGGGCAGGGAAACGGACCCTCACGCTACGGTGAGTGGCACCCCAGAAACGGACCGAAATCTGCACCGCAACGCTGCCGGATCAGGGCCGCAAGGACAGCCGCTCACCCCCGTACGGACGCAGAATTTCTTGGTTTGCCGATCTTGCAGGCTGCAACCTTGCCACGCGCGGCCCTTCAAGTGCCGAAGATACGCCGGTTCGGGCTGGCTATTGCAGGCCCAACCAGCCCTTGACAGCCTGTGCCGCATCCGCTGCACCATTGCCGCCGGAATAAACCTCGGTCAGCGGCACCTTGCCTTGACGGGTCAGCAGCGTGGCGCGGTGGGTCTTGCTTGAGGATCGGCGCCCCGATTGCGTCGAGGTGCTGATGGTCGTTTCCACCTCGACCCCGGCGATGTCAGCCAATGCCAGTGTTTGCTCACTTTGCCCCAGAACGCCGACGGACCGGATCACCACCGCCCCCGCCGACCGGTCAAAGATTACCACCACGCGGCGCACAAAAACCACGAAGGCCGCCCCGAACAGCCCGGCCCCCAGGAACATGGCAAGGCCCATCCAGATGCTATCGCCCAGCATCAGCAACGCCATCATGACAAAGATCAGGATCGCTGCGGCGATGATCACCCCCAGCAGCCATGGCTTTTCTTCCAGCATCAGGCGGTCAGGACTGTTTGTCACGATACGCATGCGTCACCTTTGCCGGCCCTATGCGTTTATTCTTTGTGAACCGCCCCCTTGCGTCAAGACAAAGCCTTGGCCCGAATTCCCCTTGCACCGCCCCGCTGAACGCGCCTTGATACGGCAAAGCGCACGAACGGGGGACGTTTTGGAGAATTGGGACGAGATCCGCACCGCCTTTCAGGTTGCACGTCTGGGCACGGTTTCAGGTGCGGCCGACGTGCTGGGGGTGCACCACGCCACAGTCATCCGCCATATCGACGCGCTCGAGCGTCGGTTGGGCACCAAACTGTTTCAGCGCCATGCGCGCGGTTACACGCCAACCGAATCCGGCCGCGATCTGCTTTTGGTAGCGCAGACGACCGAAGAGCAGTTTGCCCAACTGTCCAGCCGCATCAAGGGACAGGGGGAAACCGTTTCGGGTGAACTGATCGTGACCGCAATCGGCGGCATGTCGAAACTGCTGATCCCGGTCTTGTGCAGCTTTCAGCAAACCTATCCCGATGTCCGTGTGCGCTTCCTGACCGACATGCGGGTGTTCCGGCTGGATTACGGCGAAGCGCATGTTGCGATCCGCGCCGGTTCAACGCCCGAAGAGCCGGACAATGTGGTGCAACCATTGGCCCGCATCCGCACCGGTCTTTACGCCGCGCGCAGCTATGTCGACCGCAAGGGCCTGCCTGCCAATGAGGACAGTTTCTTTGGCCACACCTTTGTCGGCACCGATAACGAGGCGTCGCGCGCCCCGTTCTACCGCTGGCTCAAGGCCAAGACACAGGCCGAACAGTTCAGCTTTCGCGGCACCGAACCTGCCGCGCTGGAGCTGGCGGTGCGAGCAGGCATCGGCATTGGCTTTATCTCGGCCTATCTGGCCGAAAACGACCCCGACCTGATTGAAGTCCTGCCCCCGCGCCCCGAGTGGGAGGGCCCTCTATGGCTGGTCACCCATGTTGACCTGCACCGCACGCGCAAAGTGCAGGCCTTTTTGACCCACCTGAAGGAGTCGGCCAAGGGCTGGACGGTCTGAGCCGCAAGAGATGACACCCGAACGTCAGGGCCACGTGGCGATGCTGACCTTTTCCGCGCTGGTCGCGGGGTCGTTCAGTCTTGGCGCAATGTCAGCGCCCTTTGTCGACCCGGCAGCGCTGACGGCCGTGCGCTTTGCTCTGGCCAGCGGTATTGTCGCCGCAGCGCTGTATGCCACGCGCGGCGGACAGACGGCGGGCCTATTGCGGCAGGCGTGGCAGTCCCCGTGGCGCTTTGCCGTTCTAGGCGGGCTGCTGGCCATCTACTTCGTGACTATGTTCGAAGGGCTGAAAACCGCCGCCCCTGTGTCCACCGCCGCCGTCTTTACCCTGACCCCGATCATGGCTGCCGGCTTTGCTTGGGTCTTGCTGCGGCAACGGCTGACGCGGCGCATGGGTTTTGCCCTGTGTCTGGGGGCAGCGGGTGCAATCTGGGTCATCTTCCGCGCAGATTGGCACGCTCTCTTTTCCATCCAGATCGGCCGCGGCGAAGCGATCTTTTTTACGGGCTGCATTGCACATGCCTTTTACGCGCCGCTGGTGCGGCGATTGAACCGGGGCGAGCCTGCCATTGTCTTTACCTTGCTGACCCTGATGGCAGGGTGCCTGTTGCTGATCGCATGGGGCTGGCGGGCCATCATCGCCACAGACTGGGCCGCCTTGCCGGTGATCGTCTGGATCACGCTGGCCTATGTCTCTGCCTTTGCCAGTGCGGCAAGTTTCATGTTGTTGCAATTCGCCTCGCTGCGCCTGCCGGCGGCCAAGGTGATGGCCTATACCTATCTTATTCCGACATGGGTGATCCTGTGGGAAGTCGCTCTTGGCCGCCCCGCCCCGCCCTTGGCCATTCTAGCCGGCATCGCAATGACCATGACGGCCCTTGGCCTGCTGCTGGAAGGAGGCCACCTTTCGTCAGCCGGCACGAAATCTTCGTCCAGATGACTCCTTAAGCGTGCCACAATCGCGCCCGAATCCCGCAGGAAAGTGATTTCAACAACGGGAGAACATCATGGCTGCGATCTTGATCATTACGGGCGGACTTGTGGGCTTTGCTTCGGCTATTGCGTCAATGCTGTTTCTGAACACTGGCGTGCTTTTGGCCCTTGGCATCTGGTCCGGCATTGGGACGATGGCCTTTGTTCTGGCGATTGCCATTTCGCTGCTGCCCCGCCGCACCGCTGCTTTGGCGCAAATCGAACAGACGGCCTGAAACCACGGGTTGCACTGCCCGTTTCAGGGCATCTTTTGCCCTGTCACGGTGCCAACCCATGAGTTTATACAAAAAACCTTGCTTTTTGGCACATTCGCACCCATAACTTTATTGCGCGTTTACTTTTTCGACCACTGTCTCCGACCAACGGCACAGCAATCGACTATCAGCTGACTGCGCCGGGCCGCCGCAATCCCGCGGGCGGCATTTCGACAGGAGACTTCACGATGGCCAAGGGCACCGTGAAATGGTTCAATGAAACCAAGGGTTACGGCTTCATTGCCCCGGAAGGCGGCAAGAAGGACGTGTTCGTCCACATCACCGCGCTGGAGCGTGCTGGTCTTCGGGGTCTGAAAGACGGTCAAGCCGTCACGTTCGACATCGAAGCAGGCCGTGACGGCCGCGAGTCGGCCACGAACCTTTCGCTGGCCTGATCGTGCCAGTCGGGCGCGCTCCTGCACGGCGGCCTGACGAGGTCTGAGTTTAGAATAAAGGGCGCCCTTTTCGGGTGCCCTTTATTATGTGCCGTGACGCGGTTCAGCAGCAGGGCCGCGCGCGGTCTGACAGATCAAAAGCCCGGCAGAAACCGCCGACGAAACGCCGTTTCAAAGGCAATGCGCAGCGCAACGGATGACACCGGCGAACGCAGAACGATCGGCGCCTCGCGCCCGTGTGGATAGGTCTGTTCCTGACATTCGGCCGAGATCAGGATGATCGGCAACCGTTCAGCCTGATTTTCCAGAATGGCAAAGGCGCGGCGTCCGGCTGCAAGCCCGCCAAAGGCATCACAGTCTATGACCAGAAGTTGTGCCGTGCGCGGGTCATCCAGCACCTGCGACAAGGCGTCATACAACTGGTCCACCACATCAACCTGCCCGCCCAGACCGGCAAGGCGGCGTGCCGTCAGCCCTTCGATCCCGCTCGCCGTCGCCAGCAACACCGAAACACCCCACCCGACAAGGGCGACATCCTCTGTTTCAAGCGATCTGAAGACCTGCATCCGGATTCCCCCCAAACACCCCTCAGGGCAGCCACGTTCTATGAACGGCACACAAAGGCCGTATCTTAGGCGGCAGTCTCATTTCCTGCCGTGACTTGCCGCAAAGGCCACACCGACCATTCCTTCCTTGCCCGAACCCGGTTTGCGCGCCACTGTCACACGGCATCGCACCCGGATGGCATCACACCAAGGTTTCGGCATCATGGCAGGCCCGGATTACCAATCCCTTATCGATCAACAGACATGGGCCTTTATCCGGGCCACCGATGCGGCCTATCCGCCGGATACCGCGACCCTGTCGATTGCCGATCAGCGGCTGATCTATGACCGGATGTGCCGCGTGTTCTTTCGCGGCTATCCGCCGGGGGTCACGGCGCAGGATGAATCCGTCGCAGGCGTGCCCTGCCGCCGCTATCATGCGGCAGGGTCAAAGGAGCGGCCCGTTGTGCTTTACTTTCATGGTGGCGGGTTCGTGGTGGGTGGACTGCACAGCCATGATGATGTCTGTGCCGAAATCTGCGCGGCAACCGGGCTTGCCGTGCTGGCGGTTGATTACCGCCTGTGCCCCGAACACCGCCACCCCGCCGCCTTTGACGATTGCCTTGCCGTGACCCAGGCCACGCCCGGCCCGATCCTTCTGGCGGGCGACAGCGCGGGTGGAAACCTTGCGGCCGCCGTGGCGCACAGCCTGCGCGATCCGCGGGTGCTGGGCATGGTGCTGGTCTATCCCGGCTTGGGTGGCGACCGCTCCAGCGGCAGCTATCGCACCCATGCCCATGCCCCGATGCTGACCGCCGATGACGTGGCATTCTATGCCCGCATCCGCCATGCCGGGGCCGAACCCGAAGGCGATGCCACCAGCGCACCCTTGCAAGACAGTGATTTCACCCGCCTGCCACCCACGCTGGCCATCGCGGCCGCTTGCGACCCGCTGGCCGATGATGCCGCCGCTTATGCAGCCCGCATCCGCTCCGCCGGGGGAAAAGCGCAGGCCATCACTGAACCCGGCCTTGTGCACGGCTATCTAAGGGCCCGCAGCAGTGTTGACCGAGCCCGCGCCAGCTTTGGCCGCATCACCGCCACCCTGTCCGCCTTCGCCAAGGGCGACTGGCCTTTCAAGGAATCCCCATGACCGCCACCCCGAACATCACCCACTGGTCAGACCGCGTTGATCTGGCCGCCGCTTTCCGCTGGACGGTCAAGCTGAACATGCACGAGGCCGTGGCCAATCACTTCAGCCTTGCCGTCAACCCGTCCGGCACGCAATTCCTGATCAACCCCAAGGGCCGCCACTTCGCCCGGCTGACCGCCTCGTCTCTGGTCGAGATTGATGCCGATGATCCCCGCACGATGCAGCGCCCCGATGCGCCCGACCCCACCGCATGGGGCCTGCACGGCGCCATCCACCGCGCCTGCCCGCATGCGCGATGTGTCATGCATGTGCATTCCATCCATGCCACCGTGCTGGCCAGCCTTGCGGACTCGCACCTGCCCGCCATCGACCAGAACAGCGCCATGTTCCACAATCGCGTCGTGGTGGATGACGCCTATGGCGGCATGGCGTTTGAGGCCGAAGGCGAACGCTGTGCGCGCCTTCTGGCCGACCCTAAGATATCGACCATGGTCATGGGCAACCATGGCGTGCTGGTGATCGGCCATACCGTGGCCGAAACCTTCAACCGCCTGACCTATTTCGAACGCGCTGCCGAAACCTATATCCGCGCACTGCAAACGGGCCGCCCGCTGCGCGTGCTGCCCGATGCCATCGCCGAAAAGACAGCGCGCGAATGGGAAGACTATCCCGGATATGCCCGTGACCACCTGTCCGAGATCAAGGCCCTGCTCAACGTCGAAAGCCCAGGCTACGCCAGCTGACCGTTGCGCGGGGGCCCTGCCCCCGCTGCGGAGCCAAGCGCGACCGCGCGCAGGCGACAGGAAAGGCTTGCGGCGAAGCCGCGCCGCAAGGTCACGCCACCCACCCCGTGCCGACGTCAGGGCTGAAAGAACGGTGCCGCCGTCATGGTCCGGGGCACGGTAACCCCCATCCGTGTCAGGATCGACGGGGCCAATGCCAATTGGTCCAGCACCACATCACCCGCAGGCATAACGCTGTCGCCAAAATAGTAGAAGGCAAAGTCCTGCTGATCGTCCCCCGTGCCGCCATGATGGCCGCGCGCGTCCTGACCATGGTCGGCGGTGACGATCACCTCATAGCCCGCGTCGCGCCAGCGCTGCAAAAAGGGCGCCAGCATGGCATCCATCACATAGCAGGCATGATCCATCTCTTCGCAGTCGTGGTAGAAACGATGCCCCATGCTGTCCAGCGTGCAGGTGTGCAGGATGCCGTAGTCTATCCCCTTCACCTCGCACAGCCGCGTCAGCGTGGCGAAAAGGTCCACGTCCGATGGCGTCATCTGGTTGATGTTGCCATAGCCCGTCATCGTGTGAAACCGGCCATGGGTGATCGGCCCGCCCGGTTCGTCATATTCGATATCGCGGACCAGATCGAACGGCGCCCGGTTGAAGAATTCCGACCAGAACGAATGCGTCACGGCCCCAGTCTTGCCGCCTGCGCTGCTGACCTCGGAAAAGATGTCGGGCAGGTTCAGCCGATAGACAGCCTCATTGCCCCAGACCTTGTGCACCTGTGGCGGCACGCCGGTGTGGATTGACGCATAGCATGACGCGCTGGTTGACGGCAAAACCGACCGCATCCGCCAGACCCGTGCAGCGCCCTGCTGCACCCAGCCTTCCAGATTGCCAAACAGCCGCCGCCAATTGCGATAGGGCACGCCGTCAATGATGATGAGAAGAAGCTTTTGCATGCCGTTACCTTCTTTACGTCCACCAGCGCCCCTTGGCTGCGTGCGGGTGCCTCCGGCGAGGATATTTGCAGACAGAAAATGCCGATGGGTCAGTTCCCGGCACTGGCCATCTTGCGATGTTTCAGCACGGCCTCCAGCCAGCCAAGCTCCATCTCTGGTACCGACGACAACAACAGATCGGTATAATCGTCAAAGGGCGGCGTCAGCACATCGGTCTTGCTGCCATAACGCACGACCTCGCCGCGATACATCACGGCAATCCGGTCGGCGATGGCCTTTACCGTGGCGAGATCATGGGTGATGAACAGATAGGCCACACCTTCGCGCGCTTGCAGGTTCAGCAGCAGCTTCAGGATCCCGTCTGCCACAAGAGGGTCCAGCGCGCTGGTCACTTCATCACAGATGATCAGCCGTGGCTTGGCCGCCAATGCGCGTGCGATGCACACCCGCTGTTTCTGCCCGCCCGACAACTCGGCCGGGTAGCGGTCGATATAGCCCTTGCCCATCTCGATCTGATCCAGCAGATCCTGAATCCGCGCACGCTTTGCCTCACCCTTCAGACCGAAATAGAACTCCAGCGGGCGGCCGATGATGGTGCCCACTGTCTGGCGCGGGTTCATCGCCGTATCGGCCATCTGATAGATCAT
The DNA here is from genome assembly GCA_027484145.1 of Rhodobacter sp. GTDB lineage: Bacteria > Pseudomonadota > Alphaproteobacteria > Rhodobacterales > Rhodobacteraceae > Pseudotabrizicola. The sequence continues at coordinate 365,924 of JAIXUH010000026.1, read as the reverse complement.
CTGCACCTCGCGCAGATCATCCCGGCTGCGCGAGCGCTGATCCCGCGACAACTCGCGCCCGGCAAAGGTGATGCGCCCTTGGGTCGGCGGCAAAAGCCCGGTGATCGCGCGCGCCAGCGTGGATTTGCCTGATCCGCTTTCGCCCACCACGGCGAGGGTCTGACCGGCCGGCAGGTCCAGCGTCACATTCTTCAGCACGTCAAAGCTGGTGCCGCGATAGCGCGCCGTCACATTCTGCACCGACAAAACTGCCGGGGCTGCCGGCTTTTCCTGATGGTCGATAGACCGGACCGACACCAGCGCCTGCGTATAGGCCTCACGCGGGGCGGTGATGATCTGCCCGGTGGTGCCGTATTCCACCCGCTTGCCATGCCGCAGCACAAGGATGTCATCCGCCACCTGCGCCACGACGGCAAGGTCGTGGGTGATGTAAAGCGCCGCCACCCCGGTATCGCGAATGGCATCCTTGATTGCCGCCAGCACGTCAATCTGCGTGGTCACGTCCAGCGCCGTCGTCGGCTCGTCAAACACCACAAGGTCCGGCTTGGGACACAGCGCCATCGCCGTCATCGCGCGTTGCAATTGTCCGCCCGACACCTGATGCGGATAGCGTGCGCCAAAACTTTCCGGGTTCGGCAGCCCCAGCGTGCGGAACAGACCCACGGCCCGGGCCTCGGCCTCGGCCCGACTCATCATCCCGTGGTGCAGCGCAGCCTCGATCACCTGCTCCATCAGCGGCAGTGCCGGATTGAAGGCGGCCGCCGCCGATTGCGCCACATAGGTCACTTCGCGCCCACGCAACCCTCTCAGGGCACGGGCATCCGCCAGCCGGATGTCGCGCCCGTTCAGCAGGATGCTGCCACCCGTCAGCCGCACCCCACCCCGGCCAAAGGCCATCGACGACAGCCCGATGGTGGATTTGCCCGCGCCGGATTCGCCGATCAGGCCAAGCACGCGCCCCTTTTGCAGATCAACCGACACATCATCCACCAGAACCACGTCGCGCGGCGCCTCGCCCGGCGGATAGGATGTGGCTTCGATCCGCAGATTGCGGATGCTTAGCAAGGTATCACTCATCCCGGACTCCTTGCCATTTTCTGTCTGGAGACATCCCACAGGTTCGCGCATTGGGTTCGCCATGTGTTCGAGAAACCAATGCGCTGAGGGGGACGTGAAGCCCCCAGAACATCCACCACACTTCCCGCCTTGGGTTCATCCGCGCCCGCCCTTCAGGCTGGTCGTGCGGCTCAGCACCCAGTCGGCCACAAGGTTGACCGAAATCGCCAGTGCCGCGATGGCAAAGGCCGGGATCAGCGCGGCAGGAATGCCGTACACCAGTCCGGCCGAGTTTTCCTTGACGATGCCACCCCAATCCGCCAGCGGCGGCTGGATGCCCAGCCCAAGGAAGGACAGGGTCGAAATGAACAGCACAGCAAAGATGAAGCGCAGGCCCAGTTCCGCCACCAATGGCGAAAGGGCATTGGGCAGGATCTCGCGAAAGATGATCCAGGCCCAGCCCTCGCCACGCAACCGGGCGGCCTCGACATAATCCATCACTGTGATGTCCACCGCCACCGCGCGACTTAGCCGGAACACCCGCGTCGCATCCAGCAGACCCATGACAAGGATCAGCACGGTCAGCGTGACAGGCGTCACCGACAGGATCACCAGCGCCAGAATCAGCGACGGAATGGCCATGATCAGATCCACGATCCGAGACAGGATCTGGTCCACCCATCCCCCCGTCACTGCAGCGGTGAACCCAAGGATCGAGCCGAGAACAAAGCTCAGGATCGTCGCCGCCGAGGCGACAAAGATCGTGGTCTGGCCGCCATAGATCATGCGGGTCAGCATGTCGCGGCCAATGGCATCGGTGCCGAACCAATGTGTGGCGGAAACCGGGTCCCACACGCCGCCCACGACCTCGGCCATGTCATAGGGCGCAATCAGCGGCGCAAAGATGGCGGCGAAAAAGAACGCGCCGGTGAAGATCAGTCCCAGAAGGGCGGAGAATGGCATCCTCATTTCGGGTGCCTCAACCGCGGGTTGGCAAGGATCGAGATCACGTCCGCCAGAATGTTCAGGCCGATATAGACGGCGGCAAAGATCAGACCCGCGGCCTGCACCACCGGCAGGTCGCGCTTGGCCACATGGTCCACCAGATATTGCCCCATGCCGGGATAGACAAAGACCACTTCGACCACCACAACGCCCACCACCAGATAGGCAAGGTTCAGCATTACCACGTTGACGACGGGGGCAATGGCATTGGGAAAGGCATGGCGCCAGATCACCTGCATCGGGCCAAGGCCCTTCAACTCGGCCGTCTCGATATAGGCCGATTGCATCACGTTCAGGATCGCGGCGCGCGTCATCCGCATCATATGGGCCAGCACCACCAGCACCAGCACGATCACCGGCAGGATCACGGCATTCAGCCGCTCAAAGATGCCCATGCCCGGAAACACCATCGCGACGGACGGGAAAATCTGCCATTTCACCGCAAGGAAATAGAGCACGAGATAGCCCACCACGAATTCGGGCAGGCTGATGGTGGACAAGGTCACACCGGAAATCAGCTTGTCGGGCCAGCGGCCCTGATAGCGCGCGGCGACCAGGCCCAGCAGAATGGCCAGCGGCACCGAAATCACCGCCGCCCAGAACGCAAGGAACAGCGTGTTGCCCAGACGTTGGCCGATGCCCTGGGCAATGTCCTGCCCGTTGGTCAGCGACAGCCCCATATCTCCGGTCATCAGACCGCCTAGCCAACTGAAATACCGCGTCAAAGGCGGCTGATCGAGGCCCATCTGCGCCCGCAGGTTTTCAAGCGCTTGTGGCGTGGCCGACTGGCCCAGTATGGCCTGCGCGGTGTCACCGGGCAGGGCCTCGACCCCCAGAAAGATGACAGCTGAAACCGCCAGCAGCAAAAGGAGGCCCAGCGCAACGCGCTGGACCACCAGAAGAAGAATGGGATGCACCGATCCGCCCTTATGCCAGCCAGCAGCGGACGTGGCCGCGGCCATTCATCAGCTCGCCATTCGGGTCGGCTTCCCAGCCACCGACCTCATCGCGCACCGCATCGACGAAATCGTTGAACATCGGCAGGATCAGGCCGCCTTCATCGCGGATGATGTGGGCCATTTCCGAATAGGTTGCCTTGCGCTTGGCCTGATCCAGTTCGGCCCGTGCGGCCAACAGCAGTTCGTCGAACTTGGCGTTCTTGAACTTGGTGTCGTTCCAGTCTGCCGTTGACAGATAGGCCGTGGAATACATCTGGTCCTGCACCGGACGTCCGCCCCAGTAGCTGGCGCAGAAGGGTTCCACGTTCCAGACGTTCGACCAATAGCCGTCATCGGGCTCGCGCTTGATTTCCAGCGGAATCCCGGCGGCTGCCGCTGTCTGCTGGAACAATTGTGCCGCTTCGACCGCGCCGGGGAAGGCTCCGGGGGCCGTCCGCAGGATGATGGGCGACCCATCATGGCCCGATTTCTTGTAGGCTTCGGCCGCCGCTGCCGCATCATATTCGCGCTGCGGGATGGTGTCGTCGAACAGCGGATAAGCGGCGTTGATCGGGAAGTCGTTGCCGATGCTGCCCAGACCGCCAAGGATCTTGTCGACCATTTCCTGACGGTTGATCGCCAGCTTCAGCGCCATCCGCAGGTCGTTGTTGTCAAACGGCGGCTTGTCCACATGCATGATGAACACATAGTGGCCGCGACCGGCCACGTGCTTGACCTGCACGCCGGGGGCGTTCTTCAGCAGTTCGGCAATCTTGGGGTCCACACGGTTCATCATGTGCACCTGACCCGACTGCAACGCCGCAACCCGCGCCGTATTGTCGTTGATCACATAGATCTCGGTCTGGTCGGCATGGCCGATGCTGTCGTCGAAATAGTTGGCGAACTTTTCAAAGCCATGGCGCACGCCCGGCTCGTTCACCACCACCTTATAGGGGCCGGCACCAATACCCGCAGCCGGGTTGTCGACGCCGCCACCCGGCTGAATCACAAGGTGATAGTCCGCCATCAGGAACGGCAGGTCAGCGTTGCCCGCCGTCAGCTTCAGCGTGACCATGTCGCCTTCGGCCGACATCTCAGAAATGCCCTGCACAATGCCAAGCGCACCCGACTGGGCTTTTTCATCGGTGTGGCGCTTCAGCGTGGCCACGACGTCATCTGCCGTTACGGTCTTGCCATCGTGGAATTCGACGCCCGAGCGGATCTTGAACTTCCATTCAGTGGCTTCGGCGTTCGACGACACTTCTTCGGCGATCCGCATCTGGATTTCTCCGGTCGGCCCAACCTCGACCAGCATTTCGCCCCATGTCATGTTGACGACAAACGGCACTTCCGATGCGGCCAGCGCCGGGTCCAGCGAGTTGGTGGATTCACCGCCTGCCATGCCAACCTTGATCAGGCCGCCCTTTTTGGCCTGCGCATGTGCGGCCTTGGTGTAAAGTGCAGAGGCAAGGCCCATCGAAAGGCCCATGGCCGTGGTGCGACCAACAAAGTCGCGACGAGTCATGCGACCCATCTTTGCGGCCGCTACAAAACGGTCGAGTTGATCCGTCATCCTTGGTCTCCCTGTTGTCGACGTTTTTCGTGTTTTTGTTGACTTACCAATCAGTAACCCGCGAATCTTTTTCGGGGCAACGATTTTTCCTGCGAAGTTGGACTTTAGACAAAGATGCGGGCCACCTCGTCATAGAAGGATCGGTCGAATACCTGAACGTCCCCCTCCCATGCTGTCAGCCTTGCCATCATGCGCAGATGCGTGGCTGTTGCGGTCATCGTGGCTTCGGCGCGCGTGCGCACCTGCCAGTCGCCGCGCGACAAACGCTGTTCCCATGTGTGAATCGCCATCGCCGACAGCGGGTCATCCGGGCTGATCTGCCAGCGTTCGGTCATCGTTTCGCCCGTGCACAGCCCATGCGACAGGTTTTCGACATCACCCAGATCATCCTGCACCACCAGCGCGCGCGTGCCGGTGATCATGTCATGCTCGATGAACCGGCGGGTCTGGCCCGCGCGCAACACCCGATGTTTCCACGGTGTGGCCCCTTCGGGTGGCGGCGGGGTCCATTCCTGTGACGCGCTACCCTTGTGTTCGGGCAGGTCCAGCCGCCCGGCGGTCACGGTCAGGGTCGCCACTGTCGACGATGGCCATAGGAACGGCCAATAGGTGTTGGAAAGGGCCACCCGCAACCGATGCCCCGGCAACACCCGATGCGCCATCTGGTCAAGGTCAAAGGCCACAGTTACCGCCTGCCCCGGCACAATCGGCGTGGGGTTCTCGCGGCTGTCGCGATGGCACAGGTTCAGCATGCCATGGGCAATGCGCAGGCTGGTCCCATCCGGCGCCACATCGCACAACCGCGCCACGACAAAGGCCAAGGGCACATCCGACGCCACATCCAAGGTCAGCCGAGCAGCACCCAGCAGATCAAGTCCATCGGCCAAAGGTGCGGTCTCAAAACAGGCGCAAAGCGCATCATCCGCCGCCTGATCGCCTGGCATTTCGGCATTCAGCCCCATCGGGAAGAACTCGCCCGCCGCCATGCCCAGATCCTGCGGCGTTGACACCGTCGCGGCAAAACCGTCACCCGACGCCCCAATCACACCCTGCCCGTCGACCATGCCCAGCACATAGGGCCGCACCGTGACGCGCGGGCTGGGCCATGCCGCCTCGGCCACCCAATGACCGGGGCGCACGGGAGTGCTGGCATCGGGGCGTATCGAATGCTGCATCCAGACGCGATAGGCCGGGTCGTCCCCCGCCCCATTGTCGATGCCTTTCAACCAGCGGTCCCACCAGCGCACCGCCTCTTGCAGAAAGCCGATCGCCGGCCCCGGCACCGCTGTGTGCGGATATTGGTGCACCCATGGCCCCACAATCCCCTTGGCGCCAGTGTGTTCCACCAGCGCTGCCACCGTGTTCATGTAATTGTCGGCCCAGCCGCCGATGGACAGGATCGGCACCGTCATGCGCGCATAATCCTCACCCACCGACCCGTGCCGCCAATAGGCATCGCGGGCCTGATGCGCGGCCCAACGCGGGGCAAGCCAAGGCTGCGCGTCCAGCCGCCGCAACCAGTCCTCGCGCCAGTCGGGCCGCAAGGCCGGATCAGCCGGGCGGCTGGAGTATGACAGCATCACCGCCCCCCAGCCGAAATTCTCGCCCAATAGACACCCGCCCTTGAAATGGATGTCATCTGCAAACCGGTCCGTCGTCGAACAGACCGAAATCACCGCCTTTAGCGCGGGCGGTTGCAGAAAGGCCGTCTGCAGGCAGTTAAATCCGCCCCAGCTTTTGCCCATCATCCCCACCGTGCCACTGCACCAAGGCTGTGCAGCCAGCCACGCGATCACATCGCAGGCATCCTGCAATTCCTGCGCGGTGTATTCGTCGTCCATCAGGCCTTCGCTGTCGCCGTTACCGCGCATGTCCACCCGCACGCAGGCATAGCCATGCCCGGCGACATAGGGGTGCATCATCTCGTCTCGCGGCGTGGTTCCGTCACGTTTGCGATAGGGGATGTATTCCAGCACCGCAGGCACCGGGCGGGCTGCTGCATCCTCGGGAAGCCAGACCCGCGCCGACAGGCGCACCCCATCCGGCATTACGATACCCATGTCGGGGTGTTCGACAATCCGGTGCGGAAATTCGGTGCGAACTTGCATCAGCAACCCTCCATTTGCCCGCCATCAGACCGCACTCACCCCAGCCCGCCCTGCCCGTTCGCGCCGATCCAGCGTCGGAAAGCGACACAAGGCGCAGGAAATCTACCCTTTCCCCGATACAGACCGTTTGGTATGTATGTGTCATGCCACGCCCAACCAAACAGGCCCCCGACAGCGGCGATGCCCGCACCCGGCTTTTGCTGGCCGCCACCGACTTGATCCGCAGCAAAGGCTTTGCGGCCACCTCGGTGGACGGGCTGTGCCAAAGGGCGGAAGTCACCAAAGGCGCGTTCTTCCACCACTTTGCCAGCAAAGAGGCCCTCGGGGTTGCTGTCGCCGAAAACTGGCGCGACACCACCGGCGCCTTCTTTGCCAGCGCCCCCTACCATGCCCCTGAAGACCCGCTGCAGCGCATTCTCGCCTATATCGCCTTTCGCAAGGCGATCATCAGCGAAGACCTGCCCGCCTGCACCTGCCTTGCCGGCACCCTTGTGCAGGAAACCTACGCCACCTCGGACGCTATACGCAGGGCCTGCGCCGAGGCCATGTTCGGCCACACCGCCACGCTGGAAGATGACTTCGCACAGGCCATCGCAGCGCATGGCACCATTGGCATAACCGCGCAAAGCCTTGCGCAATATACACAAACCGTCCTTCAGGGGGCCTTTGTCATGGCCAAGGCCGCGCAAGACCCAGACCCTGCCCATGCCGCCCTTGACCATCTTTATTGCTACATCCGGCTGTTGTTTTCGCAATCCAAAGGGGTCAACGCGCCATGACACCGCTGCATTGCACCTGCGGGCAAACCGAACTGGTCCTGTCCGGCGCGCCGATCCTTTCGGTCGAATGCTGCTGCACCAGTTGCCGCACGGCCGCCGAACGCTTGAACCTGCTACCGGGCGGCGCCATACCGCTTGGCCCACAAGGCCAGACGCATTTCGTTCTTTACCGCAAGGACCGCGTCACGCCGCCCGACGCTGGCCTGTTGGTGGCCTTTCGCCTGACGCCACAATCTACCACCCGCCGCATCCTCAGCGCCTGCTGCCACACGCCGCTGTTTCTTGAATTCAAGGGTGGTCACTGGATCAGCCTCTATGCCGCCCTTTGGCCCAAGGGCACCACCCCCAAAGCTACCCTTCGCACGATGACGTCAGACCTACCGGCCCCACAAACGCTTCCGCATGATATTCCGAACGCCCGAACACAAAACTCCCGCTTCATCTGGGCCTTGCTGCGGGCTTGGGTCGAGATGGGCTTTCGCAGCCCACCCATTCCGACAAAAGGAGAGATCGATGGCTGACACCGCCTCCCGGATCGAAGTGCGCAACATCATGTCACCCGACCATGCCATGACAGTGGACCGCGCGAAATATATGGCCATGAAGCTGGCGCTGATGGCGGTCCTGCCCGCCGCCCCACCCGGAGTCACCGTGGCCGAGGCGCAGGCCGCCCTGCTGGTGCATCTCGACTCCAGCCTTTTTCCCGGCGGAGCCAAGGCGGGTTGGTGGATGAAATGTGTCCAACTTGATCTGGAGGCGCGCGGCACCATCGCACGCGGCCCGAAATCGCCCGTGCGGCTTTATCGCACCGACGATGTCGGGCAAGCGTGATCAAGGGCCGCTCTGCCACTGGCCGTTGGACCGGACCTCGACTAGCTTGAACCTACCACGAGAGCCAGAGGCCATGATGACCACACGCCCCAATATCCTGATTGTCATGGTCGACCAGTTGACCGGAACCCTGTTCCCCGACGGGCCAGCCCCGTTTTTGCACACACCAAACCTGCGCCGTCTGGCTGAAGCCTCGCTGCGCTTTGCCAATTGCTACACGGCCTCGCCCCTATGCGCGCCGGCACGCGCCTCTTTCATGTCGGGACAGTTGCCCCGTCGCACGCGCGTCTATGACAATGCCGCCGAATTCGCTTCGGACATCCCCACCTATGCCCACCACCTGCGACGCGCTGGTTACTATACGGCGCTGTCGGGCAAGATGCACTTCGTCGGCCCTGACCAGCTGCACGGGTTCGAGGAACGCCTGACCACAGACATCTACCCCGCCGATTTCGGCTGGACGCCGGATTACCGCAAACCCGGCGAACGCATTGACTGGTGGTATCACAACCTCGGCTCGGTCACGGGCGCCGGCGTGGCCGAGATCACGAACCAACTGGAATATGATGACGATGTGGCCCATCAGGCGGTGCAAAAGATCTACGATCTTGCGCGTGGCGGTGACGCCCGGCCTTGGTGCCTGACGGTCAGCTTCACCCACCCGCACGACCCCTTTGTTGCGCGCCGCAAATACTGGGACCTCTATGAAGGCGCCCCGGAACTGACCCCACCGACCGCCATCGCCTATGCCGATCAGGACCCGCATTCGCAGCGCCTGATGGATGCCTGCGACTGGCGCGCCTTCGACATCAGCGAGGCCCAGATCCGCCGTGCCCGACAGGGCTATTTTGCCAATATCTCCTATGTCGATGACAAGATCGGCCAGATCTTCGATGTGCTGGAGGCAACACGGCAAGAGGCGATTGTGGTCTTTCTGTCGGACCATGGCGAAATGCTGGGCGAACGCGGTTTGTGGTTCAAGATGAATTTCTTCGAAGGCGCCGCACGCGTGCCACTGATGATCTCGGCCCCCGGCCTGCCACCCGGCCTGATCACAGCGCCCGTCTCGACAATTGACCTTTGCCCGACATTGGGTGCCTTGGCCGGCGTCGACATGAAACAGATCGCCCCCTGGACGGATGGCGTGAACCTTTTGCCGATGGCCTCGGGCGGCAGCCGCCCCATCGTCGCCATGGAATACGCGGCCGAAGGCACGATCACCCCCATGATCGGCCTGCGGACCGGCGCGTGGAAATACATCCATTGCCCAGCCGACCCAGAGCTTCTGTTCGACCTTGCCACCGACCCTGACGAACGGCACAACCTTGCCACCGACCCGCGCGCAGCCGAAATTCTGGCGTTCTTCCGGTCCGAAGCCACCGCACGCTGGGATCTGGCGCGCTTTGACAGCGAAGTGCGCGAAAGTCAGGCCCGCCGCTGGATCGTCTATGAAGCCCTTCGCAACGGCGCCTATTACCCTTGGGATCACCAACCCCTGCGGGCAGCATCGGAACGATATATGCGAAACCACATGGACCTGAACGTGCTGGAAGACAGCAAACGCTTCCCGCGCGGCGAATAGACCTGACGGAAAGAAAGGGGGCGCTGCCCCCCTCGGTCCTGCGGACCTCACCCCCCGGGATATTTGAGGAAGGGGAAAGGCAATGGCGCGTCGGATTTCCCCTTCTTCAAATATCCCCGCCGGAGGCATGCGGCGCAATCGCTCGCGCAAGAGCAAGGCAAAAAGGGCTGGCAACGCCGCCCGAAGGGGCTCGATGCCCCTGAGGGCGGCTCACCTATTTTGCGTCCTGCAGCACCAGTTCGGCACCCTTCCAGCCCAGCAGGATTGATGGCGCATTGGTGTTTCCCGCGATGAGATTGGGGAAAGCACTCGCATCAATGACCCGTAACCCAGCCACACCACGCACGCGGCAACGGGCGTCCAGCACGGATGTCGCAGGGTCCGCTCCCATCCGGCAAGTGCAGGACGGATGGTAAACGGTGCCCGAGCGGCGGCGAAAATCATCAATCAGCGCCTCATCCGTCACAATCTGTGGGCCAGGACGCAGTTCTTCGCGCACCAGTTGCGCCATGGCGGGTTGCGCTGCGATGTGGCGCAGGAATTTCACGGCATCCAGCATTTCCTGCACGTCGTTTTCGGTTGAGAAGGCGTTGGCGACGATGGCCGGGTGCTGGCCAGGGTCGGGTGACACGATGCGGATATGGCCGCGGCTTGTCGGGCGACAGTTCGACAGCCCAAGCGACAGGCCTGACCACGGATCAGGGTTCAGGATCGGACGTTCGCCATCGCGCGGGATCAGGGTCGAGAACGCCTGCATGTAAAGCTGCATGTTCGGCCGGTCCAGATCGGGGCGCGTGCGGAAGAAACCGCCGCCGTGGTTGATCGACTTTGCCAGCGGCCCGGCACCGGCCAGAACGTACTTCATTCCGGCGATCAGTTTGCCCCACCACGGGCGCAACTCGTCGTTATAGGTCGGCACTTTCATCGACCACGTGTAGTTCAGCCCCTGATGATCGGACAGGTGACCACCCACGTTCGGGTTATCGACCAGCACCGGTAGTCCGTGGCCCTGCAGCAGCCCGCCAGGGCCAATCCCCGACAGTTGCAGCAGTTGCGGCGAGTTGATCGCACCGCCAGACAGGATCACTTCGCCTTTTGCCCGCAGCACCCGTGTCTGGTTGCCCTGGCGGTATTCGACGCCGACCGCGCGGCCCGATTCCATCAGCACCCGCGTCACCATCGCATGGGTCACCACGCGCAGGTTGGCACGGCGCATGGCCGGGCGCAGAAAGGCCCGTGCTGCGGAATTGCGCCGCGCCTTTCGGATGGTCATCTGATAGGTGCCGGACCCTTCTTGCTGCGCCCCATTGAAATCTGACGTCAGCGGCAGACCAGCCTGCGCGCAAGCTGCGAGATAGTCCTGCACCAAGGGATGCAGGCCTTTGCGGTTTGCCGAAATGAACAGAGGACCCCCCTGCCCGCGCCAGTCATCTGCCCCGGCTTCATTATCCTCGATCTGGCGATAGGCCGACAGGCAGTCATCCCAGCCCCAGCCGGGCGCCTCGCGCCCCCAATCCTCATAATCGGCGCGGTGTCCGCGAATCCAGACCATGGCGTTGATCGATGAGGAACCGCCCAGTATCTTGCCACGAGGCCAGTGGTCACGGCTTCCGGCAAGGCCCGGGTCGGCTTCGGTGCGGTACAGCCAGTTCAGCGTCGGGTCATAGAACAATTTGCCATAGCCAAGCGGCAACTGCACAAAAAACCGCCGGTCAGTGCCACCCGCCTCCAGCACCGTCACGCGATGCTTGCCAGACGCGCTCAGGCGATCTGCCAGAACACAGCCTGCGCTGCCCGCACCCACGATGATGTAATCCGTCTCGTCTGTCATGATCCCCTCGCGGGGGCGACCGTAACCGATAAAAGGCCAAGGGCCACGTTAACCGCGACATGTTTCGTCGCAAACGGGCTATCGGCCCTTCCATTGCGGATCGCGCTTTTCGGCAAAGGCACGCGCGCCTTCCAACTGGTCCTCGCTGCTGTAAAGCCGATCCACTGTTGGCATCTGCCGCTTGGTCACGCGGTTCAGCGCATCCTGAAAGCGCAAGGCTTCGGCCTCGCGCACCACTTCCTTGATGGCGGCATAAACCAAGGGCGGCCCGCTTTCCAACAGCCGCGCCAAAGCCCAGACCTTGGGCAACAGGTCAGCCGGCGTGGTGATCTCTTTCAGCAGGCCCCAGCGCAGCGCCTCTTCTGCGTCAAACCAGCGCCCCGTGAGCAGCAGGTCCATCGCCACATGATAGGGAATACGCTTGGGCAGCTTGATGCTGGCCGCATCGGCCACCGTGCCCGACCGGATTTCCGGCAAGGCAAAGGTTGCCGTGTCGGACGCAAGGATCAGATCGCACGACAGCGCCAGTTCCAGCCCGCCCCCGCAACAGATGCCATTCACCGCGGCAATCACCGGCTTGTTCAGATTGGGCAATTCCTGCAGACCGCCAAAGCCGCCCACCCCGTAATCGCCATCCACTGCATCTCCTTCGGCGGCGGCCTTCAGATCCCAGCCGGGGCAAAAGAACTTTTGACCTTCGGCCCGCAGGATGGCCACCCGCAGGCTGTCGTCATCGCGGAAATCGCGGAAGGTCAGCCCCATGATCCGGCTGGTTGCCAGATCAATGGCATTGGCTTTGGGGCGGTCCAGCGTGACCTCAAGGATTGCGCCCTCGCGCCGCGTGCGGATCGGGCCCTCGGTCACCATCTGCATCGTTTTGGTCATGCCACTTCCTCCCAGATCACGGCATCTACCGCGACAGCCCCTGTTTCCCGCACCATCAGCGGGTTGATCTCTATCTCGTCCAGCGATGGTGTCGCCTGCAAAAGCGATTGCAGCGCCATCACCGCCGCCACCACGGCATCAACATCGGCGCGCGGTCGCCCGCGATAGCCGTCCAGCAAGGGCCAAAGGCGCAGGCCCCGCAGGGCCGCCAGCACCTCGTCGGGCGCCACTGGCAGCACCAGCGTTGTGGTATCGGCCAGCAATTCCGCCGTCACCCCGCCAAAGCCGATGGTCAAGGTAGCCCCATAGACCGCATCACGCCGTAACCCGACCAAGAGTTCGGCCACCACGCCCGTCACCATCTCTTCGGCCAGATAGCCCGTGGCCCCCGTCATCTCGGCCTGTCCCTCCAGCGTGCCAAGACCCAGCCGCACGGCCCCGGCCTCGGTCTTGTGGGCAAACCCCAACCCTTTCAGCGCCAAAGGCGGTGTCAACCCGGCGGCCAGTGGTGCAAGCGCATCCAAGTTCGGGGCTGTCACCAAAAGGGGCACCGACACACCTGCGGCCCTGATCAGCGCCTTGGCACTGGCCTCGTCGCGCAGGCGCAAGGCGCGCTTGGCCTGCACGGGCCACGGCCGCCAGCCACCCCGGTTCGGCAAGGTCTGGGCCGCCCGGATGGCCCCAAGGGCCGTCTCCAGCCCCATCATCGGCACGACATTGCCACCCATGATGCGGACCGCCAGTTCCTCGTCAAAGTTTTCCGGCAATGACCCCACGGCAAAAGCGGGCTTTCCCGTCTGCGCCGCCGCCGTGACGATCGCGTCCAGTGCCGGTTGAAAGCTGGAGGGGTCGCATCGATCCGGGCGCGGCGGGTCGATGATGAAGATCCCAGCATCATATCCGCCCAGCATGGTGGCAAAGACATCGGTCGTGCGTGGCCCGTCACCCCAGATGAAGGTGTGGTAATCCAAGGGGTTGGAGATGGTGACGATGGGGCCCAGAATCTCGCCCAGACGCGTGCGCTGCGTGTCAGACGGGGGCGGAAAATCCAGATCAAAGGGCGCGGCCAGATCGGCAACCAACCCCGCTTCGCCCCCGGAACAGGACAGCGAGCAAAGACGTCGGCCAATCAGCGGTCCACAGACATGAAAGACTTTCAATGTCTCGATCAGTTCTGCTGGGGTCGATACCTCGGCCACGCCACAGGCGCGCAGAAACGCACTCGATGCTGCCCCTCCCCCTGCCAAAGAGGCGGTATGCGACGCCGCCGCTGTGCGCGACAATTCGGTTTTGCCGGATTTGATGCAGACGATGCCCTTGCTTGCCAAACGGGCCCGTTCGGCCAGATCGGCAAAGGCAGCGGCATCGTCAATCCCCTCGACATACATGCCCAGCGCCGTCACCCGCTCATCGGCCAAGAGTGCGCCCGCCAGTTCTGCCAATCCCACTTGCGCCGCATTGCCCAGACAGGCGACATAGGCCACCGGCAGACCCCGCGCTTGCATGGTCAGGTTGATCACGATGTTCGAGGATTGCGACAACAGCGCCACGCCGCTGTCGACCGGGCGCCCACCGTGCTGGTCAGGCCAGAGCAATGCCCCGTCCAGATAGTTGATCACGCCATAGCAGTTCGGCCCTAGGATCGGCATGTTTCCCGCTGCCGCCACCAGTCGCGCCTGCAAGTCTGCCTCGCCCGCCTCTTCCCACCCGCTGGCAAAACAGGTGGCCCCACCGGCCCCCATCGCGGCAAGCTCCGCCACCACATCCAGTGTCGCATACCGGTTTACCCCGACAAAGGTCGCATCCGGCGCCGCAGGCAGGTCCGCCAGACTGCGGAAACAGGGCACGCCCGCAATTTCGGCGCGGGTCGGATGAACCGGCCAAACCGGACCGTCAAATCCCATCTTCTGGCTTTGCTCGATCACATTACGCGCCCAGCCAGATCCAAGCACGGCGATCGACTGCGGGCGCAACAGGCGGCGAAGATCCTTCATCCGCGCCGCGCCCATGCACCAACCGCCGCCGGGGGCGCTTCGCCCCCCGGACCCCCAGAGGATATCTTCAGACAGAAAATGGGAACACCCCGCCCCAAAGGTTGAGACGGGGTGCCATTTCCTGTCGCGATCATCGGGGTCCCCCCCTGTACCGCAGGTCTCATATCGCTGATTCTGGTTGCCAATTGATTAACTTGGCAGGACATCCGACCGGTCGCTGGCATTTTCTGTCTCCAAATATCCCGGGGGGTCCGGGGGGCTGGCCCCCCGGGGCGGTCGCCTGGGCCGATCGGCTGGGGCGGTCGGCTGGTCACGCGCCAATTGGCCGCAGCAGATCGCGGCTGATGATATGGCGCTGAATCTCGGACGTGCCTTCCCAGATCCTTTCGACACGCGCATCGCGCCAGATTCGCTCCAATGGCAACTCATCCATCAGCCCCATTCCACCATGGATCTGGATCGCCTCATCCGAGATCATTGCAAGGACTTCGGTCGCTTTCAGCTTTGCCATGCTCATATCTGCTTCGGTCACCTGGCCTCGATCGAATTTCCAGGCAGCATCCCATGTCAGCAACTCAGCCGCCTTCAACTCCATGGCCATATCCGCCAGCTTGAAGCTGACCCCCTGAAACTTGCCGATCTGCTGGCCGAACTGCCGCCGCTCAGCAGCGTAGCGGATGGCCAGTTGCAACGCGCGGTCGGCGCGGCCCAGACAAGTGGCTGCCACCTGCAGGCGCGTGGCCCCCAGCCAACTGTTGGCCACGTCAAAGCCCTTGTGCACTTCGCCAAGAATCTGGCTTGCAGGCAGGCGACAATCGTCAAATTCGAGGATCGCGTTGGTATACCCGCGGTGGCTGACGTTGCGATACCCGTCGCGGACGGTAAAGCCGGGGGTGCCCTTGTCGACAAAGAAGGCGGTGATCTTCTTTTTCGGGCCGCGCGGCGTTTCTTCTTCGCCTGTCGCGACGAAAACGATGGCAAAGCCCGCCAGATCGGCATGGCTGATGAAGTGCTTGGTGCCGTTCAGTACCCAATCCCCCCCATCCAGCCGGGCCGAGGCTTTCATCCCGCGCAGGTCGGAACCCGCGCCGGGTTCCGTCATCGCCAGGCAATCCCATGTCTCGCCCCGGATGCAAGGCATCAGGTAACGTTCGCGCTGCTCTGGGGTGCCGGCCAGCAGGATGTTCGAGGGTCGCGCGACGCAGGTCCAATGCAGCGCATAGTTTGCGCGGCCCAATTCGCGTTCATAGAGGAGCCACGACAGGGTATCGAGGCCCGCGCCCCCCACTTCAGCCGGCATGTTGGCCGCGTAAAGACCTGCGGCCATGGCTTTCTTCTGAATCTCGCGGATCAGGTCCAGTCGCAGGTGGCCCGTGCGCTCGACCTCGGCCTCATGCGGGTAAAGCTCTGCCTCGACAAAGGCGCGGGTCGTTTCGACGATCATCTTCTGTTCGTCGCTCAGTCCGAAGTCCATCACACCACCTCAGGGGTCCACGTTATAGGTCATGCCATCCACGGCCATGGTCTGGCCCGTCACCATGCGTGCGGCAGGGCTGGCCAGAAACAGCGCCATGTCGGCCACATCTTCCGGCTCACTCAACCGTTTCAACGCCGTGCCTGCGGCATAGCCATGGCGCACGGCTTCGGGCGTCATGCCCTTGGCGGCGGCTTCGGCCTCGATCACGCGGTCGATGCGTGGGCCCGACACGCTGCCGGGACAAATCGCATTGGCCCGGATGCCATAGGGGCCAAGTTCCATGGCCACGGTCTTCATCAGGCCGATCATCCCCCACTTCGCCGCCACATAGGGCGCGCGGAAGGGTGTGCCGTATAGGCCCGAGGTGGAGGATGTGAAGATCATGCAGCCCGATCCGGCCGGTTTCATCAGGCGGGCGGCGTATTTGGCGCCCAGCATCGCGCCATCAAGGCTGACCGAGAGGCAGGCGTGCCAATCTGAAAGCACCACATCTTCGATGGCCGCCGTCGGCCCTTTGGTGCCAGCGTTGGCGCAAAGCACATCCAGACCGCCCCATTGCGCGGAAATCGCGGCAAACAGGGCTGCCATCTGATCTTCGCGCGCCGCGTCGCACAACGTGGCCTGCAGACCATCCGGCGCGGCGGCAACAGCAGCGGCGTCCACATCCGTGACCCAAACCCTGTCACCAGCCGCCGCAAAGACCCGGGCCATGGTTAGGCCAATGCCGTTTGCCCCGGCGGTGATCAGGACCCGTCGGCTCATCCCTTGCGGCCCACATGGCGGCCGGCCGCCTCGGGTTTCGGCAGGGCGGCATGGGCCGCGGCGATGGGCGCCACACGGTCAAGGATGGCGCGGGGGGCCGGGCAGGTCTTGCCCTTGGACATGTCGACGTGCAGCAGCATCTGTTCCAGTGTCGCCACTGGCTGCCCGTCCTTCAGGATACGGATGAAGATGTGCAGTCGCTTTTCATCGGCTGCCAGCACCTGCACCGTCCCGGTCAGCGCATCGCCCAACTTTGCCTCACCCAGATGCATGATGTGGGTTTCCGCCGTGTAATAGCTAAAGCCCGTGCCGACATAAGCGATGTCTGCCCCGATGTGACGCAGGAAGGCGTCCGAGGTTTCAGAGGCCGCAAACAGATAGCGGCTTTCGGTCATGTGGCCGTTATAATCGATCCAGCCGGGCAGCACCGTCATCCGGGCACATTCCATCGGGCCGTCACCGGGCACCGGCACGGGCATCGCGGCGCGGCGGCGGGCGTCGTGGTCCAGCAGAACCTTGCCCGCGCCCCAGTTGCGCTCTTTCAGCACCCGCAGAAAGCCGATCAAGTTGCGGTCGCGGATGCGTTCCAACTCGCGGATCGTATGGTGGCCTGATTGCGCATCGGATTGCCCGGCGATCAGGTCCACCAATTCATCATTGAATTCGGGCACATCGGTCAGCTTGGTCCATGGCCATTGCAGGCAAGGGCCGAATTGCGCCATGAAATGCTTCATGCCCGCCTCGCCCCCCGCCACGCGATAGGTCTCGAACAGGCCCATCTGGCCCCAGCGCAGGCCAAAGCCCATACGGATCGCCTCGTCGATTTCCTCGGTCGTGGCGATTCCGTCCTTCACCAGCCACAAGGCTTCACGCCAGACCGCCTCAAGAAAACGGTCGGCGATATGGGCGTCAATCTCCTTGCGGACATGCAGGGGGAACATCCCGATCTCGCGCAGGGTTTCTTTGGCGGCCTCGATCAGCGCAGGGTTACTGACAGCACTCGGCACCACTTCAGCGAGGGGAAGGAGGTAAACCGGGTTGAACGGATGCGCCACAAATATGGTCGATGGATTCGCGGCGTTTTGTTGCAATTCGGAAGGCTTGAAGCCGGAAGTGGAGCTTCCAATCGGCGTATCGGGGGCCACCTGTTGGATTTGTGCAAAGACCCGATGCTTCAGGTCCAGCCGTTCGCTGACGGATTCCTGAATGTAGTCTGCCCCCTCCACCGCCTCGGTGATGGTGCCCGCAAAGGTCAACGCCCCCTCAGGCGGCATCGGCCCGTCCGACAGAGCGGGCAACGCCGCACGGGCATTGGCCAGAACTTCGCCCACCTTGCGCGGGGCCTCTGGATCCGGGTCGAACACCGCCACATCCCAGCCATTCAAGAGGAACCGCGCGGCCCAACCGCCCCCGATCACCCCACCGCCAATGATTGCCGCCTTGCGCGCCATCCGTCTTTCTCCGTCAATCCACACAGATGTCGGCGGGCCGACCCTGTTCATCCATGAACCCATAGCAACCGAACATCGGCGCCTCTTTGGAACAACTCATCGTTTCGGTCAGGCACTGCCCGCTGCAATCACTTGCTTTGGTGCAGGCCTTGCCCGCATCGGGCAATGGCCGAAAGCACAGCTCATCAGGAAACACGCCGCCGCGCCCAACCCGACCGCCACCCGACAGGCAGACCTCGCGCTCCACAGCGCTGAGCGCCTTGGCGGGTGGCTCATCGCCATCCTCAACTGTGCACGCGGCAAACAGGCCCAGACCCACGCCGACCAGCGCCAGTGTTATGGCCCGCGCCTTGCCACGCAAGAGGTTCAACGCTGATCCGTCTGCTGCAAGGCCGCCTCGTCATAGCCATTGTCGCGGAACACCTTTGCCGCCCAGACCCGCTGTTCACGCGTGAAATGGCGGTCGCGGTGCAAGACCCATCCGGCCAGCCGTGACGGCGTGCCGACCAGAACCGTGCGTCCGTCCTTGCTGACACCCACAACCCAGTAATCGCCGGCAAAGGGCACACCTTCCAGCCGCACCTTGAACTGTCCCGGCCCGACTGGGGTCGCCGTCCCGGTGATCTGCACCGTGCGCCCATCCCGGCGGCAGCGGTTCGTCACGCCAAGCGTGCCGTCACCCGCATCGCTGTAGGTGGCCGTGGTGTTGGTGCAGCCGTCCTGCCAGGGCGCAGGATATGTAGCCACCTCATACCACGTGCCCAAAAGCCGCTTTGGCGCAATCGACACCAGCGTCATCTCGGTTACATACTCGCGCGGCGATGGCACATGCGGGTCGCAAGCGGCCAAGGCGAATGCGGCGGGGGCAAGGAAGGCAAGTGCAGTGAAAATCTTCATAGCGGGGCCCTTTTTTCCAACTTGAGTCGCGCCCGCACTTCGGCAGGGGTAATCACCCGCGCGCCCATGTTCTCGATGATCGTGGCCGCACGCTCGACCAGTTGAGCATTGGTCGCCAACACGCCTTTGTCGAGCCAAAGGTTGTCCTCCAGCCCCACCCGCACGTTGCCGCCACCAAGCACAGCCGCCGCCACATAGGGCATCTGGTGCCGCCCAAGGCTGAACGCCGACCAGTGCCAACCGGCAGGCACGTTGTTGACCATGGCCATGAAGGTGTTCAGATCGTCCGGCGCGCCCCATGGCACGCCCATGCACAACTGCACCAGCACGGGTTCGGGGATCACACCCTCTTTCACCAGTTCCTTGGCCAGCCACAGATGCCCGGTGTCAAAGGCTTCAATCTCGATCCGCACGCCCGCCGCCGTCATCCGCCGCGCCATATCGCGCAACAGGCCCGGCGTGTTGACCATCACATAATCGGCCTCGTTGAAGTTCATCGTGCCGCAATCCAGCGTGCAGATCTCGGGGCGGCAGTTCACCACATGTGCCACCCGTTCGGTCGCGCCGGCCATGTCTGATCGCGGCCCCATGCGGTCCATCGCTTCGGAGCCTTCGAAATAGATGTCGCCGCCCATGCCAGCGGTCAGGTTCAGCACAACATCTTCGCCCGCATCGCGGATACGCTCGGTCACCTCGCGATACAGCGCAAGGGCGCGCGAGGGCTTGCCGGTCTCGGGGTCGCGCACATGGCAATGCACCACAGCGGCCCCGGCCTTGGCCGCATCAATCGCGCTGTCCGCAATCGCTTTCGGGCTGCGCGGAACATGCGGGCTGCGGTCCTGCGTGCCACCCGATCCGGTCACGGCACAGGTGATGAAAACCTCGCGGTTCATGGTCAGCGGCATGGTGGCGTCTCCCCTTTGTCTTGGCGCCAGCTTAACGGCCTTGCGTCAGGCTGCTTTGCGATTTACGAAATCGGTATGACGCAAAGTGCCCTGTTTTCTGCGGCCAGAGGGCCCCTCGATATTGCCGTGCTGGTGCTGCCGCATTGCTCGATCCTTGAGGTGGCGAGTGTCCTTGACCCGCTGCGCGCCGCCAATCGCCATATCGGGCGCGAGGCGTTCCGTTTTCGCGTCGTTACCCCCGATGGTCAGCCTGCCCCGCTGACCTGTGGCATCGAACTGCCCGCCTCGGGCGCACTCAGCAGCGCAGGCGGGGCGGATCTGCTGATGGTGATTGCGGGCTACCGTCTGCAGGATGTGGCGACGGCGCCCTTGATCCGCGATCTGCGTCGCATGGCCCCGCGCTTTGCGGCCATCGGCGGCGTCGATGCGGCCACATGGGTGCTGGCCCGCGCGGGCCTTTTGAGCGGTCACCGCGCCACCGTGCATTGGGAGGATCTGGAGGATCTGGCCCACCGCCACCCGCAGGTCGAGGTCTGCCCTGACCGCTATGTCATTGACGGCAATCGCCTGACCGCAGGCGGCGCGGCCCCGGCCTATGATCTGATGCTGCACCTGATCCGGGCCCGCCATGGCGCGGCGCTTGCACGGCAGGTGGCGCAAAGCTTTCTGAACACCCCAAGACCGGGGGCGCAGGCACAAATCGCCCCAGGTCCGCGCGGCACTGAACCGGACCTTGACCCGCGCGTGGCCCGTGTGCTGGCGCGGATGGAATCCAGCCTGGATGCCCCGGCCCGCATCGGCATCCTCGCCGCAGAGGTCGGGCTAACCCCGCGCCGGCTGGAAACCCTGTTCCGACAGGACCTTGGCACCACACCCGGTGCTCACGCCCTGTCTTTGCGCCTGGCTGCTGCGCGCAGGATGCTGACCGACACCGCGCATCCTTTGGCCGAAATTGCCCTGCGCGCCGGTTTTTCCAGCCCAGCGACCTTCAGCCGTGCGTTCCGAACCCACTTCGCAACCTCACCGGGCCGCTTGCGACGCACCACGACAACCAAATAGTGCGGCTTTCGCCGCAGAGTCATGTGTCGCCTGCGCGCTGTCGCGCTTGGCTCCGGGTGCCTCCGGCGGGGATATTTGTCGGACAGCAAATGCCACTATTTTCTGTCCCCAAATATCCTCGGGGGTGAGAGGCGAAGCCTCGAGGGGGGCGAGCCCCCCTTTTACGCCGCATCCAGCAGGCCACGGCCTTTGAGCAGGGCCTCGACCCCCGGCATCCGGCCGCGGAACCGGGTATACAGGGCTTCGGCCTCTTCCGAACCGCCGGCAGACAAGAT
Organism: Rhodobacter sp.; assembly: GCA_027484145.1. Classification (GTDB taxonomy): domain Bacteria; phylum Pseudomonadota; class Alphaproteobacteria; order Rhodobacterales; family Rhodobacteraceae; genus Pseudotabrizicola. Next base: position 344,516 of record JAIXUH010000026.1, on the reverse strand, counting down.
GAACTTTTCCAGCCGAGCTGCGGTGTCGGGGTCGAACGGGTCATTCACCTCTTCGAAGGCGGCAAAGGCGTCGGCATCCATGACCTCGGACCACATGTAGCTGTAATAGCCGCTGGAATAGCCGTCGCCGGAAAAGACATGTGCAAAATGCGGCGTGGCGTGGCGCATTCGGATGGCACGCGGCATCCCGAGGGACTCAAGTATCTCGGCCTGTTTCTGCATCGGGTCGGCGGGTGCCGCACCGGCGTGGAACTCAAGGTCCACCATGGCCGACGAAATGAACTCGACCGTCGCAAATCCCTGATCATAGGTACCCGCATCGAGGAGCCGCTTGAGCATATCGGCGGGCATGGGCGCACCGGTCTGCCAGTGCCGCGCATGTTGCTCCAGCACGGCAGGGACTTCCAGCCAATGTTCGTAAAGCTGGCTGGGCAGTTCCACAAAGTCACGCGCCACACTAGTGCCGCTGATGAAGCCATAGGTCACGTCCGACAACATCTGGTGCAGCGCATGGCCGAATTCATGAAACAGCGTACGCGCGTCGTCATAGGACAGAAGCGCCGGATCACCCTTGGCAAAGTTGCAGACGTTGACCACGATGGGCCGCACATCCGCGCCCAGTTTGCGCTGCGACCGCATGGCCGAGCACCAGGCGCCTGATCTTTTCGAGCCACGGGCGAAATAGTCGCCGAGGAAGACGGCCAGATGCGCGCCGCCCCGCGTCACTTCCCAGCCCCGCACATCCGGGTGGTAGAAGGGGCCGGCAATCTCGCAGAACTCCAGCCCGAACAGGCGGTTTGCACAGTCGAATTGTGCGCCCAGCATTGCATCAAGCGACAGGTAGGGTTTCAGGGCCGCCTCATCCAGATCATGTTCGGCACGGCGACGCTTTTCGCTGTAATAGCGCCAGTCCCATGCCTCGAGCGGGCCGGGGAGACCGTCGGCCTGCAGCATCGCTTCCAGCACCTTGGCATCCGCCTCGGCCTTGGCTTTGGCGGGGGTCCAGACGCGCATCAGCAGATCACGCACCGCCGCAGGGGTCTTGGCCATTTCGGGTTCCAGCTTGAAATCGGCAAAGCTAGCGTACCCCAGCAGCTTTGCCCGTTCCTCGCGCAGCGCCAGCGTTTCCGCCGCGATGGCGCGGTTGTCGCTGGCATTGCCGTTGGCCCCGCGCGCCACCCAAGCTTCATAGGCACGCTGACGCAGGGCGCGCCGGGAGGAAAACTGCAAGAACGGCACGATCAGCGAGCGGTTCAGCGTGACCACCGGGCCGCCTGCCCCGCGCTCTTGCCCGGCGGCACGGGCCGAGGCGATGACGAAATCGGGCAGGCCTTCCAGATCGTCCTCGGCCAGCGGCATCGACCATTCGCGTTCATCCGCCAGAAGGTTCTGGCTGAACTGGGTGCCCAGAACAGCCAAACGCGATTTCACTGCCGTCAGGCTTTCGGCGGCTTCGCCCTGCAGCAGAGCGCCCGACCGGACGAACATCTGTCGATAGAGCGTGAGCACGCGCAATTGTTCGGCCGTCAGGCCCAGATCGTCACGGCCCTGCCAAAGCACTTCGATCTTTGCGAACAGCGCCTTGTTGTTCGAAACCTCGGACGAAAACGCGCTCATCTTGGGGGCAAGGTCGCGCATCAGCGCCTCGCGGGCATCATTCGAGTCGGCCCCGGACAGGTTGTAGAACACGCCTGCGACGCGATCGAGCGCGCCTTCGGCCAGTTCCAGCGCCTCGATCACATTGGCGAAGGTCGGGGCATCGGCGCTGTCGGCGATGGCGGCGATGTTCGCGCGTGCCTCGGTCAGGGCCGCATCGAAGGCGGGGCCGAAATCCTCATCGCGGATCTGATCAAAGGGCGGCAGACCAAAGGGCGTGGTCCAGGTTTGCGCGAAAATGGTCATGGGCAATCTCCTTTGCCGGCAAAGCTAGGCATGGCGGGGCGAAAGGTCCACACTTGATGGCTCTAGCGAAAGCGGTCGAGCAGTTTTTGCATCGGGCTGCGGGTATCTTCGGGCGAAGGTGTGGCTAATGTGGCGGGGGCGGGCTTGGCATCGGGGGCAACACCTGCGGCTGGCTTTGGCTTGTCCGATGACCGAGGCGGAGCCGTGCGCAGGGCAACCGCATTCATGAACCTTGCGCCGTCCCCCTCGGCCAAGGCCGGGGCACCGTCGGAGATGCCGCGCAAGAGATCATCCAGCCACGCGGCATCCGCCTTGGCAAAGTCGTTCAGCACATAGGCGGCGACGGCGTCCTTGTGGCCCGGATGACCGATGCCCAGCCGCACGCGGCCATAGGCGTCACCAATATTGGCATGGATCGACCGCAGGCCATTATGCCCGGCATGACCGCCGCCTTGCTTGACGCGGGCTTTACCGGGTGCCAGATCAAGTTCGTCATGCAAGACGGTGATATCGGCCGGTGTCAGTTTGTAAAACGCCATGGCCGCCTGAACCGATTGACCGGACAGGTTCATGAAGGTACCGGGTTTCAGCAACAGCACCTTTTCCTGACCCAACCGTCCTTCGGCCAGATCGCCCTTGAAGGCCGCCTTCCACGGACCAAACCCATGGTCTGCGGCAATTCGGTCCACCGCCATAAAGCCGATGTTGTGGCGGTTGCCCGCGTATTTCGCGCCCGGATTGCCCAGCCCCACCAGTAGTTTCATCGCCGCCCCCTTCGCTTGAACCTTCCTTGACGAAGCCCACCGCGCCCGTCAAGCATCAGGCAGCGTGAAGGAGGCCGCATGCGCTTTGCCATTGTTTGTTCGGTTCGCAATGAAGGCCCGTTTCTGGTGGAATGGGTGGCATGGTATCGCAGGCTTGGCTTTACCGATATCGTCGTTGTCACCAACGATTGTACCGATCATTCGCCCGCGCTGCTGGATGCGCTGCAGGCTGCGGGCTGGATCACCCACCTGCGCCATGATGTGCCCGACGGGGCCAGCATTTGTGCGCGCAAGCTGGAGGCCGCCAAGGCCCTGCCACAGGTTGCGGATGCGGATTGGGTTCTGGTCTGCGATGTGGATGAATTTCTGGTGATCCACCGGGGTCAGGGGCTGATCACCGACCTGATCCGCGCAGACGCCAACTTTCTGGGTATGGCGATCAACTGGCGGGTCTTTGGCACCGCGGGGCAAAAGACATGGTCGGATGGGCTGACGCATCGCCAGTTCACCCGTGCGTCGCAAACGCTGGATTTCCCGTCGACATGGGTCAAGACGATTCATGCCCGGCCCGGATGGTTCCGCAAACTCGGCGAACATGGGCCAAAGCGCCTGTTGCCCCGCCATGTTGGCAAATGGGGCACCGGCATCATGCGGTGGGTCAATGCCGATGGGCAGGAGATTCCTGAGTGGCAACCTGACGGTGACTATCTGCGCCGTGTGCCGATGGATCGGGTCAGCCACGCGACCGCGCAGATGAACCACTACATGGTCCGGTCCGAGGAGAGTTTCAGCCTGAAGCGCGGTACGATGTCATCGGTTGCGGGCAAGGACCGCTACACTGACGGCTATTTTGACCGCTATAACCGCAACGAAGTGGCCGATAGCAGCGCCCTGACCCATGGCGCGGCCTTTGATATGGTCCATGCCGCTGCCATGGCCTTGCCCGATGTCGCGCGATTGCACCATCTGTGCTGCGCCGATTACGTGGCGCGACTGTCGGCCAAAGCCGGGCTGCGGGCCGCGGATGATCCCCGCCACGCCCACCACCTTGCCCGTGCGGCCCAATTGTCCACAAAAACCTAGGCCGCGCCGATGCATGCCGGATCATGCCAGTGCCGTGCGGTGACCTTCACGGTGCAGGGCGACCTGCCGACACCGAATGCCTGCCATTGTTCGATCTGCCGCAAGCAATCGGGGCATTACTTCGCTTCGACCGAGGTGAAAAAGGCCAACCTGACCACCACCGGAGCCGAATATGTGACATGGTTCCAATCCTCACCAAAGGTGCGGCGCGGGTTTTGTGCGCGGTGCGGATCATCCCTGTTCTGGGACCCGCCGCGCAGGGACTGGATCGCAGTGGCGATGGGGGCCTTCGATGGGCCGACAGGCACACGGATGAACCTGCACATCTTTGTCGCTGACAAGGGTGATTACTATGATATCGCTGATGGGCTGCCACAGAACCTTGCCTAAAGGTGTGTGTAAACGGCCGTGACCGCGCAACCAAGTGCTGCGCCGAGTTTGGCGATCTGGTCATTGGACAATAGGCCGAGGTCGGGGTTGCGCGCCCGCAGGCCAAAGCGGCCAAAAGCCTGCGGGCCGCGATAGAGCAACTCATCCAGCCGGCTTTGCTTGCCGCAGCAGGGCAGGGCATAGGCTCGCAGCCGAAACCCCGGTGGCTCTGCTGTCGCATCGGGGACATCGACATAATCCTTGGTCATCGTCTCGGACCACCAGCCAAAGTCGAGCGTGGCAGCGCAAAGCGGACAGGCGATGTGCTCAAAACTTGCCCCGGCGTCGAAAAACTCCACCCCTTCATGCCGGACCAGGGTGATCTCCTCTGCCGCCGGGGCCATCCGGCGGAACAGCGTCAGTCCCCGGTCCTGATCATCGGGTCCGGGCACAAAGCCAGGGTCACGCGGAACAAGGGTGACAAAATGCGTCGACAACGTTTCCTCCGGCCAAATTCACGCGCCAAGCGTCTCATCCCGCAAACGATGGCGCAAGCCCATGCGTCCAAAGCACGGAAGGCGCGGTCACATCGGGCAGCCGATGCGAAGCTTGATCCTGCAAGGGCGACGAACTGCCCTGATCGGCCGTTGCCGGGATCGGGCACCCGACTTACTGTTTTCCCACACTGACCAGGATTCAAACTATGGCCGATCTTCGTAAACAACACATCGTCGGCTGCCACTGCGGCACGGTGCAGTTCAGGGTGAGGTTGACGGATGAGTTTCAGACCATCCGCCGCTGTTCATGCTCTTACTGCCGGATGCGCGGGGCCATTGCCGCCTCGGCGCAACTTGCGGACATCGAATTCATCAAGGGTCAGGACAACCTGACGCTCTACGAGTTCAATACCAGAACCGCGAAGCACTACTTCTGCAAGACCTGCGGAATTTACACCCACCACCAACGCCGCTCAAACCCGAGTCAGTTCGGCATCAACGTCGCCTGCATCGAAGGTGTAAGTCCGTTCGATTTCCCTGAGGTCATGGTCATGGATGGCATCTCGCACCCTTCGGACGTTTCTGGCGGGCCAAGACGAGCGGGTGTCCTGCGGTTCGATCCCGGCGAATAGCGCGGTTCCGATGTGGGCTTTTCCTGCACAGCCGACCGAACGCCACCCCGACGGCCCGCAAAAGACAAGGCGCGGCAGGTTGCCCTGCCGCGCCTTTTGTCCGTGCCCATGGGGCAAACGCTTATTCGGCGTTGTCTTCCGACCGCAGGCCTGACGGGGCCGCGATGTTCGCGATCACGAAGTTGCGCTTGATCGTCGGCACCACGCCTTCGGGCAGCGCCACATCCTGAATGTGGATCACGTCACCGATGTTCTTGCCGGTCAGGTCCACCGTGATGTGATCAGGAATATCACCGGCGGTGACTTCCAGTTCCACTTCGGGGCGCACTACGGTCAGCGTGCCGCCACGCTTCAGACCGGGGGCCTGATCGTGGTTTTCAAAGGTCACGTGAATGAACAGGTTAATGCGCGAGGTGCGACGCAGGCGCATCAGGTCGACGTGGGTCGGAAGGTCCTTGACCACATCGCGCTGCACACCACGGCAGATCACGCGGACGTCTTCCTGACCTTCAACCTTCAGGTTGAACAGCGTTGACAGGAAGCGGCCTGCCTTCAGCTTGGTCAGAAGATAGTTGTATTTGATGTTGATCGGCTGCGGGTCTACACCGCCACCGTAAACAATACCGGGCACGAGTTGCTCACGACGAGCTTGACGGGCGGCCCCCTTGCCTGTCCCCATCCGTGCCTCGGCGATCAGATCAGGGATCTCACCAGCCATTGCAGTTCTCCATATATAAGTCCGCCGCCCTCCAAGGGTGCGCGGCGCGACCGGGGGGCTATAGCGGGGAATCAGCGCGGGGGAAAGCGGAAAACTTGGGCTTTTTTTCTGTTCCGTCCCGGTTGGCGTCGCGCCGTCGCCCCGCCCCGTCGCGCGTGGCATTGCCGAAGCGAAGCGCGCAGGCTAGCTCTGCCCGTATCTGGACGGAGCCCCCCATGCCCTTTGCTGCCACCCTCGCGGCCGCGCGCGCGCCGATTGCCTCGTTTGCGGCCATGGGAATCCTGTGGGGCACCTTTGCCGCCGTCCTGCCCGATGTCATTGCCATGCTGGGCGTTGATGAGGCCCGTTTTGGCGTGCTTTTGCTGTTCACGCCGTTGGCCGCCGTGGCCACGATGCTGCTGGCGCCCATGATCGGGGCCGCCTTGGGCCGGGTGGCCCTGCCTGTGGCGACGATCATGATGGCCGCCGCCTTTGCCTTGCCCGGTCAGGCAGCTTCGGTGGTGTTGTTTCCGCTGGCGATGATGTGCTGCGGGTCGGCCACGGGGCTGACCGACGTGTTGATGAACGCCCGCGTGGCCCAGATCGAGAATGACCGCCGTCTTCACCTGATGAACCTGACCCATGCCGCCTATAGTTTCGGCTATGCGGGCGGAGCGATCGGAACCGGTCTGATGCGCGGTGCAGGCTGGGGGCCAGATTGGGTGATGGGCAGCATGGCCCTTGTGGCCGCAATGCTGGCGCTGGTGACAATCGAAGGGGATGGTACGATCCATGGGCTGCGCCGCCCCAAGGACAGCGCGGCGGCGGGCCTTGGGCTGCTGCCCGTGCTGGGTGGGGCAACCGTGCTGATCGCTTTCATGACCGAAAACGCCGCCGAAAACTGGTCGGCCCTGCACATCGAGCAGACCTTGGGCGGCAGCCCGACCGAAGGGGCCATGGGCCCGGCCGTACTGGCGCTGACAATGGGGTTCGCGCGGCTGGCGGGGCAAGGTCTTGCCTCGCGCGTCAGCCCGTTCCGGCTGCTGGCGGCGGGTGCTTTGCTGGCTGCCCTCGGGGCGCTGACGGCCTCGGCCGCCAATAGCCCTTCGATGGCCTATGCCGGGTTTATCGTGATGGGGCTGGGCGCATCAGTCATTGCGCCGACCGCGTTTTCTCTGGTGGGACGGCTGGCGCAGCCACAGGCACGGGCACGGGCCGTGGCACGGGCCACCTTGCTGGGCTACTTCGGCTACTTCTTCGGCCCGCCGATGCTGGGGTTCGTCGCCGGGACGTTCGGGCTGCGGATGGCCTTTGTCTTTGCGGCCGGGATGCTGCTGGTGGTGCTTGTCCTGTCGCCCCTGATGGCGCGCGCCGGGCGGGGCTAGGGCAAATTCCCGGCGCGGGAATTTGACAAGACTTTTCCAAAAGTCTTGCCCGCACCCCGCCCCGGCGTCAGGCCCAGTTGCCTTCGAAATCCGCCGGGATCAGCAGATTCTCGCGGCGTAGTGCCTTCACATCACGTTCCCCGCACAGCGCCATCGAGATATCGAGTTCCTTCTGGATCACCTCAAGCGCGCGTGTCACGCCCGCCTGCCCCATGGCGCCCAGACCATAGATATAGCTGCGCCCGATCAGCGTGCCTTTGGCCCCCAAAGCCAGCGCCTTGAGCACATCCTGCCCCGAGCGTATGCCCGAATCCATCCAGACCTCGACCCGGTCCCCCACTGCGCGGGTAATCCGGGGCAACATCCGAATGGCACTCAGCGCGCCATCCAGTTGCCGCCCGCCGTGGTTTGACACGATGATGGCATCGGCCCCGAAATCGGCGGCCTTGCGGGCGTCTTCCTCATCCAGAATGCCTTTCAGGATGAACTTGCCACCCCATTGGTCGCGGATCCGCGCGATCTTTCCCCAGTCGAGTTGCGGGTCAAACTGCTCGTTCGTCCAACTCATCAGGCTGGACGCATTGCCCACGCCTTTGGCATGCCCCACGATATTGCCAAAGAACCGCCGCTTGGTGCCCAGCATTTCCAGCCCCCACTGCCATTTCGTGGCAAGGTCCATCAGCACCGGCAGCGTCATTTTGGGTGGGGCGGACAGCCCGTTCTTCAGGTCCTTGTGCCGCTGGCCAATAATCTGCAGGTCCAGCGTCAGCACCAGCGCGCTGCATTTGGCATCCTTGGCGCGCTGGATGATGCGGTCGACGAAATCTTCGTCGCGCATCACATAAAGCTGGAACCAGAACGGCGCCGAGGAATGGGCGGCGACATCCTCGATCGAGCAGATCGACATGGTCGACAGCGTGAAGGGCACGCCGAACTTGGCCGCCGCCCGCGCCGCCTTTATCTCGCCGTCCGCGCATTGCATGCCCGTCAGGCCCACAGGGGCAAGTGCCACGGGCATTGTGACTGGAAACCCCGCCATCGTACTGGCCGTGGTGCGTCCCGACATATCGACGGCGACCTTCTGGCGCAGCCGTAGCTGCTGAAAATCCGTCGTGTTCTCGCGAAAGGTCTGCTCGGTGTAGCTGCCCGATTCCGCATAGTCGTAAAACATCTTGGGCGTGCGGCGTTTGTGCAGCCGCTTCAGATCGTCGATGCAGGTGATCACTGGCATGGCGCAGCCCTCTTTATTGGTCAACGGATGTTACCAATTCAGGCTGTTGCGCGCAATTGCAAAGGCGGCGTGTCAAAGCCTGTTTCCCCGCAGACCAAGATGCGCTAGCACGCCTGCAAACGACAGGAGGCCCCCATGACCGCAGCGGTTTTCATCGATGGCGAAGCCGGCACGACCGGCCTGCAAATCCGCGAGCGTCTGATCCGCCGCGATGACATTTCCCTTGTGCAGATCGCCCCCGAACAGCGCAAAGACCCCGAGGCCCGGCGCGCCGCCTATGCGCGGGCCGATGTGGCCATCCTTTGCTTGCCCGATGATGCCGCACTGGAGGCCGTGGCTCTGTCCCGCGACCTGCCAACCCGGATCATCGACGCCAGCACCGCGCACCGCGTCAACCCCGACTGGGCCTATGGGTTTGCTGAACTGAGCGCCGCGCATCGCAGCGCAATTGCAACGGCAAAATACGTCTCGAACCCTGGTTGTTATGCAACCGGGGCCATTGCCCTTTTAGCACCTCTTGTGGCGGCGGGTCTGCTATCTTCCGATGCCCCGATCACGATCAATGCGGTGTCGGGCTATTCCGGCGGCGGCAAGTCGATGATCGCCGAGTTTGAAGCCGATACCGCGGGGAACTTCTTTTACTACGGGCTGGATCACAAGCAAAAGCATATCCCCGAGATCATGCGCTGTTCCGGGCTGGGCCGTACACCGATCTTTGTGCCGTCGGTCGGCAATTTTGCCCAAGGCATGATCGTGCAGATCCCGCTGCACCTGCCCGCGGGGCAAAGTGCCGCCGATCTGCACCATGCGCTTGCGGCGCATTATGCCGGGCAGACCTATGTCAGCGTTGTCGAAGGCGTTGCGCTGCAACCGCGCGTTAACCCTGAACGGCTGAACGACACCAACCGGATGGACTTGTCGGTGCATGGCAGTGCCGAGGGCAACCGGGTTGCCTTGCTGGCCACCCTCGATAACCTTGGCAAAGGCTCGTCCGGTGCGGCCGTGCAGAACCTGAACATCATGTTGGGCATGGACGAAGGCGCAGGGCTGTAAAGCCCTGCGGCCCCGCTTGCGGTTTGGCATCTAAAGGGCAGCGGCAGCATCGACATCTTGAGGGCGGGCTTGCTATACCCTTGCGGCGCGGGGCTTGGTCCTGCGTCTTGGCAAAAGGGCATGCTGATGGCACCGGTCGACCTGAACCCTGACCATCTGGTCACCGACGAGGCAAGCCTGCGGTCGTTGTTTCCCGCAACGCATGCCCTTGCGGTGCAGAAGTGCCTGAACCATCTGGATGTGCACGCCAAGGCGTTCATCGCCCGTTCGCCGTTTGTCTGCATCGGCACGCAAATGCCGGATGGCGCCGCCGATGTCAGCCCGCGCGGCGACCCGTGCGGATTTGTGACGGTGTGGGATGACTCCACCCTGATCATCCCCGACCGCCCTGGCAACAACCGGCTTGATACGCTGGCCAACATCATCGCCAACCCCTCGGTCGGCCTGTTGTTCATGGTGCCCGGCTTTGACGATACCTTGCGGGTCAATGGCACTGCGCAGATCACGCGTGACCCGGACATTCTGGCCAGACTGTCGGTGAACGACCGCGCGCCAAGGGTGGCAATCGTGGTACGCGTGGCCGAGGTGTTCCTGCACTGCGCCAAGGCATTCCGACGCTCTGGCCAGTGGAACCCTGACCTGCGCCAGAACCGGGCCGACATGCCGTCACTGGTCCATATGATTCTGGATCAGACCAGCGGCGCACCGAAAGATCCGGAGGCCCTTCGCAAATTGGATCACGACTTGGAACAAGACTACCGCTCGTCGATGTATTGATCACCCGACCGGGGCCACGGGTGCAGCCTCGCACCTGTCTTGCGCCAGAAAGGCCTGCAGACTTTTCAGCGGGTCATCTGGAAAACGCTCGTCGGTCAGGTCAAGCCGGCCGATGCGGTCCAGCCGGAAGGTGCGGAAATCGTCGCGCATCTGGCACCAGCAGGTGAACATGGCGCCATCGGGCAGCGTCCACAGGGCCAGCGGATGCACCCGGCGGTCAGATGCCGCGCCCGTTCCATCTCGATACGTCAAGGCCACAATCCGCCGGTGGCGGATCGCCTGCCGGATCAGGGCCGCATGGGGCGGGGCCGCGCGCCGCACGGGTACGGTGAAAAAGGGCGCATCGGCCAATGTGCGCGCCTCGGGCTGCGGCATGCCGGCCTGAAGCGCGGCGCGCACCTCGCGGGCTGCAGCGGCAAGGCCGGGGTCGCCCGTGCGTTCCACGAACGATAGGCCAACGGCAAGGGCATCAACCTGATCATGCGTAAAGGTCACGCGCGGCATATCAAAACCGGGCCGCAGCAGATAGCCGACACCAGCCTCGCCATCAATCGGCAGGCCAGAGGCCTGCAGATGGGCGATGTCGCGATAGACGGTGCGTGTGCTGATCTCGAAATGACGGGCCAGATCCTCGGCCCGGCTTATGGGCCGGGCGCGCAGTTCGTTGACCAGTCTGAACAGTCGTTCGGCGCGGCGGATCGGTCTATTCCTTTGCGGCAAAACTGGTGCGTGGCGTGGGTGTCGCGCATCCATTGCGCGACGCTAACACGGGTGGGCTACGCGCCGCGAGCCCCGGCACGGGGCGTCACCGGGTAGCTGTGGCCTCGATCTCGATCATCAGGGGCGCAAGGGCCAACCGCGTGACCCCCAGAAGTGTCATCGGCGGGGCCGCACCAGCCGCCCCAAGCCGCGCGCCCAGAATATCAAAGTTCTGCAGGGCGGCATCGACATCCGTCGCATAGATCGTCAGCCGCGTGATATCGGCCAACCCCATTTCAGCCGCCACCAGCACAGCGGCCAGGTTATCAAGGGCAAGGGCAAGTTGCTGCCGCATGTCGCCGGGGTGCAGCGGGTTGCCATCGCCATCGACAGCGGTCTGCCCGGCGCAGATCAGTTGGCGATGCGCCCCTTCCACAAGCACGGCCTGATTGTAGCCCAGCTTCAGGGACCATGGCCAAGGATTGACGGCTGTTCTTTGCATTGCGTTGCCCTTTTCATCTGAAGATCGTGGGGCCATCACACCACGGGCCTGCTGACAGCGTGGTGTCAGCAGAGATTGCCGCACCTGCACATCGGATACGCCCTGCCCGATGGCGGCGGCATCAGATCATGCCTTGCTCAATTGCTGGGCAGGGCTGATGGCCTTTGCGGCAGGTCTGCATTGCAAATGCCCGCCAAACAGCGCCCCCCCATTGGCGGCTGGACGCCCCCTTGCGGGCATGACACTGGGGGGCCGCGGGTGAAACGGCGCTGCGGCGTTTCGGGTGGCGGGAAAGCATGATGTCGGAATTGCATGCAACCAAGCCGGAAATGATGCGGGCCATACACCTGTCTGGCGATAGCCAAGGCGTAGATTTCTGATCAAGGAAGACCGACGATGAAAACCTTTGTCCTGACCGTTCAATGCACCTCACGTCGCGGCATTGTCGCGGCCATCTCGGCCTTTCTGGCGGATCACGGATGCAACATCACCGACTCGGCACAGTTTGATGATGACCTGACCGGCAAGTTCTTTGCCCGCATTTCCTTTCGGTCCGAAACCGGCGCGCCCCTTGAGGCGCTGCGCGACGATTTTTCGGCCGTCGCGGCACCTTTTGCCATGGATTGGGCCATTCACGACGGCGCGCACCGGATGAAGGTGCTGCTGATGGTGTCGAACTTTGGCCATTGCCTGAATGACCTGCTGTATCGCTGGCGCATTGGCGCTTTGCCTGTGGAAATCGTGGGCGTGGTGTCCAACCATCTGACCTATCAGAAGGTTGTGGTGAACCACGATCTGCCCTTTCACCACATCAAGGTGACCAAGGAAAACAAGCCCGAGGCCGAGGCCCGCCTCTTGGCGCTGGTCGATGAAAGTGGCGCGGAACTGGTGGTGCTGGCGCGCTATATGCAGGTGTTGTCAGACGCGTTCTGCCAGCGCATGTCGGGAAGGATCATCAACATCCACCATTCGTTCCTGCCCTCGTTCAAGGGGGCAAACCCTTACAAACAGGCCTATGAGCGGGGGGTGAAGCTGATCGGAGCCACGGCGCATTACGTAACCGCTGATCTGGACGAAGGCCCGATCATTGAACAGGACACTGTCCGCATCACGCATGCGCAAAGCGCCGAAGATTACGTCAGCCTGGGCCGCGATGTTGAAGCGCAGGTGCTGTCGCGCGCGATCCATGCCCATATCCACCACCGCGTGTTCCAGAACGGCAACAAGACAGTGGTGTTCCCGGCCTCGCCCGGATCATACGCCTCCGAACGCATGGGCTGACCCGCGTGCATGGTCAGCCTGATGCGAACAGCGGAAAGCTGACGCCAAGAGTCCAGGCCAGCACAAGGCCAAGGCCAACACCGGCAGACAGCGGGCCACAGCGGCGGGCAACCCAACGGCCCATCAGCCCGTAGACCAGAAAGAACAGCAAGACGACGGGCAGGATGATGAACAGAAACATCAGCCTGTCCGGGTCCAGCGCCGCTGCGCCGCCAAGCGATGCCAGTACGGCCACTCGCGCCAGACAGCGCCGCCAGAACGGCCCGCGCCCGGCCCCGGTGACAAAGCTGTCGGCCAACAGAAACGGAACGGTGCCAAAGGCGAGTGCCGCGATGATCAGACCACGGTCACCCGTGGGCCAGAAACTGGCGCCATACCGGTCAAGCGCCACGCCAAAGACGCCGATCCCCCAGACCAGCAGCGCCGCAATCGCGACCATCGAAGGCCGGGCGACGGGCAGGTGCCAGACCCGCAGGATCAGCAGTTGCAGACCACCGAGCAGGGCAAGGTGAACCAGCAGATAATCTGCCACCAGCACCGGCAGAAACCGGGTGTAAAGCGGCGTTGCGACCAGCGGAACCAACACGGCGGGGCCCAGCACCGCCGCCAGAAATCGCGGGGCAGAAACCTCGGGCATGGGCAAGGTCGTTTTCGGCAGCAGATGCGCCAGCGGCGCAAACAGCGCAACCACCCCGGCCAGCAGCACCAAAAGCCACGGCCCCGTCTGCACCAGGTCCGGCGGCGATGTACGGCCAAAGGCAGCGTCCAGCCATGTGCGCGCCTCACGCAAAGCAGTTGCACTGAACAAGACCCCCACATGCTCGACCTTCGGGGCCACAACCGCACGGCGGGTCACTGCGGCGTTGGTGGCCGTCTGGTTCTCGGCGGCACTGGGCTGGACCTGACGCAGGGCATCAAGGGCAAAGCCGCGCAACATCCCCTCCCACTCGCCCGAGATTACCAGCAAACGGGCCGGGGATTGCGCGGTCACCGCTTGCGAAAACATCGATATCGCCACCACCGCCGTGACCTTGCGACCAGCAGCCTCTTCGGTCTGTGCCGCGCGGATGATGACATCGGTTGCCATGGAATGACCCAACAGGGCCACGCCGGCTTCGCCCCCCGGCAACGCGCGACCTGCCGCAATCACGCGCTGCACTTCGGCCACCAGCAGGGCCGTTGTGCCATCAATCCGGGTCACATCGCCCGACATCGGCACCGGGTTGCGGCCATGCCCCTCCGTATCAAAAGCCAGAACCGCATAGCCAGATTGCGCAAGGGTCAGGGCATAGGAATGCATCATCTGCCGCGATCCGGCAAATCCATGGGCGATGATGACGACGGGACCGGTTGCCGAAGGCTGGCGGAACAGCGTGGCGGGTGTGGTGCCAATGGTCTGTTCGACCATCACCACGCCACTACGACCACGTTCCAGCATGACCAATGACAGCACGATGGCCACCACGGCCAATGCGGCGATCAGCGCCAGGCGCAGGGCGTGCGCCGAACTCACCGCCGCCCCCCGAAGGCAGGGGGGGTGGCCGGTCGCGGCGCGGGGTGCAACGGCATGGTCATGCGGGCTCTGATGTCGGGAAAAGCCAAGGTCATCTTGCGGTTATAGCGGGCGCCTGCGCTGTGGCCATCCCATGCCGGGGGCGGGTTGGCCATAGCCTGCTGATCACGTCGGCGTGAACGCGGCTCCAGCCTGAAACTTCGGGTCAGGCCCACCCGTTTCAGCCCTGACACCGCAGATGGTCTGGCGGTGAAACGGGAGCAAACCACATGAAATCGATCACCCTTTCCGCCCTCATCGCCCTTGTCGCCGTGCCGGCTTTTGCCGCGAACCCGATGGTGGGCGGTGCCGCTATGTTCGAGGAAAAGAACATCGTCGAAAATGCCGTCAACTCGGCCGATCACACAACGCTGGTGGCCGCCGTCAAGGCAGCCGGTCTGGTCGAGGCCCTGCAATCGGCAGGTCCTTTCACCGTCTTTGCCCCGGTGAACGACGCCTTTGCCGCCCTGCCCGCTGGCACCGTTGACACGCTGTTGAAGCCGGAAAACAAGGACATGCTGACCAAGGTTCTGACCGCGCATGTCGTGGCAGGCGATCTGAAGCTGGCCGATCTGCGCGCCAAGGTCGGCAAGGACGGTTTTGCCAACCTGCAGACCCTGTCGGGCGATGCGCTGTCGGTAAAGTTCAAGGGCGACAATGCCATGATCTATTCCGAATCGCGCAACATCGGCACGATCACCATTGCCGATGTCGACCAGTCGAACGGCGTGATCCATGTTGTGAACACGGTTCTGGTGCCCAAGTAATCCGGCGCGAACCGCAGCCCCATGTCAATAAAACGGCCGCTGTCCCGCATCGGGGCAGCGGCTGCCAGCTTTATGCCGGAAGGTCGGCCGGGCGGTTTGGTGGCGGGTTGTCCAGATCATAGCACCACACGTTGAACGACTGCAGCACATGCGGCCCAAAGGAATGGATCAATGGTACATCGGCGGCGTCTCGCCCATGCGCCACCTTGATCCGGCCGATCCGAGGCTTGTTGTTGCGAGGGTCAAAGGTCATCCAGCGGCCGCCGATGAACACCTCGATCCATGCCGAATAATCCATCGGGTCCACCACAGGCACGCCGATATCGCCCAGATAGCCATTCACATAGCGCGCCGGAATGTTCATGCACCGGATAAGGGCAATCGCCAGATGGGCAAAGTCGCGGCATACGCCCGTCTGCTCCTGCCACGCCTCATAGGCGGTGCGGGTGACGCGCGCGTTCATATAGTTGAACCGGATATGCCCGTTTACATAGTTGCAAATGGCCTGAACCCGCGCCCAACCGGGCTGCATGTTGCCGAACATGCCCCACGCGAAATCCGACAGGCGGTCTGTCTCGCAATAGCGGCTGCCCAACAGGTAGAACAGCGTATCGTCCGGCAGTTCCGCAATCGGCGATTCCTGCGCGCCCCAGTCAACCGGGTCTGTCAGGCCGCTGTCCGCCACCACCCCGTCGCCACGCAGCCGAAACAGGCCGGGGCCCGCCGTAAAACGGCGGCAGGTGTTGCCAAACAGGTCGCGATACAGACGCGACGGGACGGTGGGCAAGGTTTCAACCATTTCATTGCGGCGCAGATCGCTCAGCCGTTCATCGCGCACCGTCAGCATGGCAATCAGGGGGGTTGGCTGCGGACAGTCGATGGTAATGTCATAGCCGAAACGGATAAGCATAGGTTCGAAACCTTTCAGGGCGGGGGAAAACGGTCGTTCCCTAACGCCCTGCCTGCGCGTTAAGTTCCTGCATGCCAAGCGCGAACGTCGCATTCATCGCCGCGCGGCCCCAATGCCGCGCGCAACTGCTTGCAAATTAGCCAGTTGGCCGCCGGTTTCAGGCCCGGCGCAGACGGATCACCACGTCAACCCGCGCAATCTGCATCCCTTCGGGGGCACAGGGCAGGCCGGTGATCGCCAGATCTTCCTTTGGGGCATCCGTCAGTTCGTGACTGTCTTCCCAATAGAAATGCGGATGGTCGTCCATGCGGGTGTCGAAATAGCTTTTCGACCCGTCCACGACCACTTCGTTCATCAACCCCGCTTCGCAAAACGCGCGTAAGGTGTTGTAGACCGTGGCAAGACTGACCTTCTCGCCCGAGGTGACGGAAAGTGCATACAGGCTTTCTGCGGTCACGTGGCGGTTTTCGCCATCCCCCACCAACAATGCAGCAAGGCAAAGGCGTTGCCGCGTCGGGCGCAACCCTCCACCAGCTAGCCAGTCGGTTCCGCGTTTCAGTGCCGTGTCCATCATGCCCACATCGTTCCTGTCCCTATATAGGGCGCACAGGCGTGGCATTACAAATAAAAACCGGATGATCCGCGCGATGTGGGCCTACAGCGCCGCCCTTGCCACCCGTTCAACGGCAGTGTTACAGGGATAAACCAACGAAAAAACGACAAAGGACGCGTCATCCATGGGGGAATTTCCGACCAGCTTCGACAAGGAAGCGCTTCTAGCCTGCGCGCGCGGAGAGCTGTTTGGCCCCGGCAACGCCCAGTTGCCCGCGCCGCCCATGCTGATGATGGACCGTATCACCGAGATTTCCGAAGATGGCGGCCTGCATGGCAAGGGGCATGTGGTGGCCGAATTCGACATCACGCCTGACCTGTGGTTTTTCGAATGCCACTTCCCCGGCAACCCGATCATGCCCGGCTGCCTTGGCCTTGATGGTCTGTGGCAGCTGACCGGCTTCAACCTTGGCTGGCGCGGCTGGAAGGGCCGTGGCTACGCGCTTGGCGTGGGCGAGGTGAAACTGACCGGCATGGTCCGCCCTGACCGCAAGATGCTGACCTACAAGGTCGATTTCACCAAAGCGCTGACAACCCGCCGCCTGACTATGGGCGTGGCCGACGGCATCGTCGAGGCGGATGGCGAAGTGATCTATATCGTCAAGGAAATGAAGGTGGCACTGAGCGAGGCCTGATACATGGGCAAGTCCCCGCCGGACCTGTACGATCCGGCCTTCGTCGCCGATCTGTTCGATCGCTGCTCGGGAAATTATCGCCGGTGGAGCGCCATAGCCTCTTTCGGCTTCACCTTCCTGTGGCGTCGCCAATGCGTGCGCCTTCTGGGCCCGGCACCCGCCAGAGCCGTGGCCATCGACCTCATGGCCGGGACGGGCGAAGTCTGGCCGCATCTGCTGCGCCGCTTCCCCGATCTTGCCACGATCACCGCGCTTGATATCTCGCACCGGATGCACCAGGAGGCGGTGGCGCGCCTTCATGGGACGCGGGCCGACCGGATCACCCATATCGAGGCCAATGTACTGACCCAGGCCCTGCCGCAGGGACAGGCCGACCTAGTCATATCGACTTTCGGCCTGAAGACGTTCAACCCGGAACAGCAGGCCGTTCTGGCGCGCCAGATTGCCGGTTTGCTGAAACCCGGCGGCGGTTTTGCGCTGATCGAGGCATCTGACCCGAAAGGCTGGGTTCTGCGGCCGCTGTACCGCCTGTATCTGGATGGTCTGTTGCCTTGGATCGAACGGCTGTTCCTAAATGGCGCCCGGGATTTCAGCATGATCGGCGATTATACGCGGAACTTCGGCGATTGCGGCACCATGGCGCAGTCCCTGTCCCAGGCCGGGCTGGAGGTGCGGTTCCATCGGCATTTCTTTGGCTGCGCCACAAGCGTTTCGGGGCGCAAGCCGGCATCGGCATAACCCAAGCGGCTTGCCCCCCTTTGTCCACTGCCCTAAACAGGCCTTAAGTCACTGAGGGAGGCCCCCATGCGTCGTGTCGTCATCACCGGGATCGGTATCATATCGCCCATCGGCAACGATGCCGCCGAAGTGGAGTCCAGTCTGCGGGCAGGCAAGTCGGGCATCGTCTTTGCGCCGGAATATGCCGAGCATGGCTTTCGCAGCCAAGTGCACGGCATGCCGCAGATCGTGCTGGAAGACCACATCGACAAGCGCAACCTGCGCTTCATGGGGCCAGGTGCCGCTTATAACTTCCTTGCCATGCAGCAGGCGATTGCCGACAGCGGGCTTGAGGAAACCGATATCTCGAATGAGCGCACCGGCCTGATCATGGGGTCGGGCGGACCTTCGACCAGCAACTTCTTCACCGCCTTTGACTGCGTGATCAACAAGGGCGCGCCCAAGAAGATGGGCCCCTTCATGGTGACGCGCTGCATGTCATCGACCAACTCGGCCTGCCTTGCGACGCCGTTCAAGATCAAGGGCGTGAACTATTCCATCACTTCGGCCTGCTCCACCTCGGCGCATTGCATCGGCAACGGCACCGAACTGATCCAGATGGGCAAGCAGGACATCGTCTTTGCCGGCGGTGGCGAGGAACTGGACTGGACGCTGTCGTGCCTGTTCGATGCGATGGGGGCAATGTCGTCCAAGTACAACGACGCGCCGGCCACGGCCAGCCGCACCTATGACGCCACGCGCGACGGGTTCGTGATTGCCGGTGGCGGCGGTGTGGTGGTGCTGGAAGAGTTGAACCACGCGCTTGCCCGCGGCGCCAAGATTTATGGCGAAGTGACGGGCTATGGCGCCACGTCCGATGGCCATGACATGGTGGCCCCCAGCGGCGAAGGTGGCGAACGCTCGATGCGGCTTGCGGTTTCGACCCTGCCCGAAGACCGCAGCATCGACTACATCAACAGCCACGGCACCAGCACGCCGGTGGGTGACGTGACCGAGATGGAAGCCATCCGCCGCGTCTTTGGCCGGGGCACCACTCCTCCCGTTGCCTCGACCAAGTCGCTGACCGGCCACAGCCTTGGCGCGACCGGGGTGCATGAGGCGATCTATTCGCTGATCATGATGAACAAGGGCTTCATCGCGGCATCGGCCAACATCACCACGCTGGACCCGGCCATCGATCCGTCCGAAATCGTGACGACCTTGCGCGAAGGGCTGGAGATTGACTCGGTCCTGTCCAACAGCTTTGGCTTTGGCGGCACCAACGCGACATTGGTGATGAGCAAGTATCTCGGCTGACCGCCAAGAACCAAACGAGGGACGACAATGGCCGAACTGATGAAGGGCAAGCGCGGGCTTGTCATGGGCGTGGCGAATGAGCGTTCCATCGCTTGGGGCATCGCAAAGGCACTGCATGCCGAAGGCGCGGAACTGGCCTTTTCGTATCAGGGCGATGCCTTTGGCAAACGGGTTGAACCGCTGGCAGCCAGCGTCGGGTCGGATGTTCTGGTCGACGTCGATGTGACCAACGACGACAGCCTTGATGCCTGTTTCGCGGTTCTCAAGGACCGTTGGGGTAGCCTTGATTTCGTCATCCACGCCATCGCGTTTTCCGACAAGAACGAATTGACGGGGCGGTTCATCAACACCTCGCGCGGGAACTTCCAGAACTCGCTGACCATTTCATGCTTTTCGTTTATCGACATCGCGCGGCGGGCGGCTGACCTGATGCCCGATGGCGGCAGCCTCATCACACTGACCTTTCAGGGGTCAAACCGCGTCTCCCCCAACTACAACGTCATGGGTGTCGCCAAGGCGGCGCTGGAAAGTGCCACGCGCTATTTGGCCAATGATCTGGGGCCGCAAGGCATTCGCGTGAACGCGATTTCCCCCGGCCCGATGAAGACACTGGCCGGTGCGGCCATTGGCGGCGCGCGCGCCACCTTTCGCCATACCGAGGCAAATGCGCCACTGCGCGCCAATGCCACGCTGGAAACCATCGGCGGCACGGCGGCATGGTTGTGTTCGTCCTATGGCGCCGCCACCACAGGAGAGGTCATCCACGTAGATGGCGGCTATCACGTTCTGGGCTTTCCGCAGGCCGAAAACCTGTAAGCACCGCCGCGTTACAGGCTGTGCAGCCACCGCATCCGTTCCGCCAGATCGGGCGCGCCAAAGGCCAGTGATCCCATCACCACGGTTTCCGCCCCTGCCTGCCGCAACAGCGGCACAGTGGTGTCACGGATGCCACCATCCGCCGCCAGCACAATCCGCCGCCCGGTCGCCGCAATTAGACGGGCCGCCTCTTGCAGGCGGGCGGTCGCGGTGGGATCAAGCCCCTGCCCCTTGACGCCGATGGCCGTGCCCAGCAGCGTCAGCATATCCAGCCGTGCAAGCCACGGTGCCGCCTGCGCCACCGGCGTTTCCACCCGCAGCACCATGCCCGCTTTCAACCCGTGCGCTGCAATCCGGTCCAGTGCCGCGTTTGCGACGGCTGCGTTTTCCACATGCAGGCTGATCAGATCGGCCCCGGCCTCGGCAAACTGGTCGATCTGCGGCAGCACAACGGCATCCGCCACCATCAGATGCACATGGATCGGAATGGCCGTCCGGTCACGCAGGCGCGCCACCAGATCGGGAAAGAACAGAAACGCCGGGGCAAAATGGCCATCCGCCACATCAACATGCAGGATATCGGCATGGGCTGTGATGCGGTCCAGATCATCCGCCAGACGGATCAGATCGGCGGACCACATCGAGTATTCGGCCAAAAGCCGCGTGCGCGGCAGGGCGGCAATCCAGTCGGCTTGCGGACGGGGCATCTTAAAACTCCTTCAGGAAACGGGTCAGGGCGGCAGACAGCGCCGCCAGATGGGCGGGCTTGTCGCGGCCCTTGGGGAACAGTTCGGCCAGTTTCGCACCGGGGATCATGGCGGCGAGTGTTTGCGCGTGGGCGATGGGGTGAATGGCATCCTCTGCCGTGCCACAAACCAGCACAGGCATCCGGATCGCGGCCAGTTCGGCAGACGAAACCCCCGGACCATCGGCAGAAATGGTGCTCAGCAGGCGGGCGGTGGCGGACTGCGGGCTGCGCGCAAAGAACCCCATCAGGGATGCCAGATTGTCGGGCGCCTCGGACGCCAGCCGCCTTGCCGTGTCGCCGCTGGCAAAGGTGGCGCGGGCCCCATCAGCGGGCATTTCCGCCAAAAGCGCACCTACCTCGGCATTCGGGGCCATGTTTGGTGGGGCGGCATCCGTGACCCATGCCGGGCGCACCAGCACAAGGCCGCGCACCAGTTCGGGCCGGGTGACGGCAAGACGGGTGGCAATCGCCGCACCCATGGAAATTCCGCCCAAGATTACGGGGCCCGGCAAGGTTTCGATCAGTGCCGCCACATCATTGGCAAAGCAGGCGATCGAGATCTCGGCGCCAAGGTCAGACGCCCCATGACCACGACATTCCAGCCCCGCCCAGCGAAAGCCCTGCATTGCCTCGGCCACCTGACGGGCATCACCGCACAGCCCATGCTGGAAAACCAGCAACGGGCCGCCCTGCCCGGCGCCGTGCACGGCAAGGCGCAAACCATCGCGGGTCAGCCAGCCCGTCTGGGTCATAGCGCGGCCAAGGTGCGGGACAGGAAGGCAGCCACACCGGCGGCCTCATCCGCCGCAAGCCCATGCGTGACCAGATCGCCGTCGAAGCCAGCCGCGCGCAGGCCGCGCAGGAAATGCGGGAAATCGACTACCCCCTGCCCTGCGGTGGCAAAACCGCCCGCAGCATCGCGGTCCTTGGCATGGGCCATGGTGATCCGGTCAGCCAGCAGGTCGACCGCGCCCGCGATCAGGTCGCGCTGCGTGGCAAGGTCGGCCACTTCGAACAGGTTGGCCGGGTCCAGCACGATTGCGATGGAAGGGCTTTGCAGCGTGTCGATCAAAAGGCGCGCCTTGGCTGCACCATCCACCACATTGGCAAGCTCCGGCTCGATCCCCAGTTTTACACCCCGCGCCTCGGCCAATGTGCAGGCCTTCCCCATTTCCTCCAGCAGGTCGCGCCATGCCGCGGGCGTGGTATTGTCGGGGTGGTGGCGCCATTGGTCCGCCGCGTCGCGTGTGCCGGTGCATAGCGTGACCATCCCGGTGCCCATATCCGCCGCTGCGTCAATCAGAACGCCAAGCCGGCGCAACCCGCTTGCGCGCACGGCTGGATCAGGGTGGATCATGTTGTAGGTGCCAGACACTGCCGCAACTGCCACGCCATGCCGCGCACTGGCCTTGGCGACCGCATCCGTCTGGGCACCCGTCAATTCATCAGGCATCGCGGCAAGGCCCGAGCAGGCCATGTTGTATTGCACCCCCGCAAAACCGGCCGCCCGTGCCGCCGCCATCACCGTATCAGGGTCAGACCCGGCAAAGGTCTTGGCGAAAATCCCCAGCCGCATCACAGCGCCCCCGCAACATCGGCCAGCCGCACGGGTTGGCGCGTGCGGGCCGATTGCGCAATGGCCACCATCGCCCGGACCGAGGCGATGCCATCCTCAAGATCCGCGCCATACTGGGGAACGCCGTGCAGGATGGTTTCAGCAAAACCTTCGACCTGACGGCGATAGAAATGCCCATCCGACCCCAGAACCCGATGCGTCGCGCCGTCGGATTCATGGAAAATGTCAACGTCGGAAGATTTGTAATACCAAGGGTTATAGGTCTTGCCCAGAATTGAGCCCTGCTCGCCATAGATCTGAAAGCCTTCGTGCCAATCCATCCGCACCGCCACAGTCAGGTCCAGATGGCCCAGCACGCCATTGGCGAACTCCACATCGACAAACCAGCAGCGGATGCCCGCGCGGTTGGACAGCCGCGCATCAACCGCCGTGATCTCTCCGCCAAAGTAGCGCGCCGTATCAACAAGGTGGCTGCCATGGGCCAGCATGTAATAGCGGTCCAGATCAGCCTTGGGGTTCTCCGAAGGTTTGCGGGCGTTCTTGGAAGTGACGATCAGCGGCTGCACCGCATCTGTCATGGCGTAGCGGTGCGTATTGTCGCAATACCACGCCTTCAGCGCCACCATCTGGCCCATCGGCCCGTCAACAAAGGCCTTGGCCGCCTGCAACCCGGCATCAAACCGCTTCATGTGGCCGACCTGAAGTGTCAGCCCAGTGGATTGCACCGCAGAGCGCAGGCTTTCCGCCTCTTCCACCGATACGGCAAGGGGCTTTTCGCACAGCACATGCTTTCCGGCCTGCAGCGCGCGCAAGGCAGCGGGCACGTGGAAAGCATCCGATGTGGCGATGATCACTGCCTCAAGCTCCGGGTCGGCGAGCATGGCATCGTAGTCGCTGAATGACCGCTTGGGCGCATGGGTGGCGGCCATGCGGTCGCGCAGATCATCGGCCACATCGCAGATGCCATAAAGTTCGGCATTGCGGGCCTTGGTGCAGCTTTCGAAATGCGCGGCCTGTGCGATCGGGCCGCAGCCCAGCACGCCCACGCGCAGCAAACGGGTTTCCTTTGGGGGCATCTCAGGCTCCTGTCGCGGTTCGGTATTTCTGGACAACCGCCCCCACCATCATGCGGATCACGGTCTCGGGTAGATCGGCGGGATCAGTCATCTGCACCAGCCCGCCAGTCACCCGCGCCACCAGTCCGGGCGGCGGGTGGCTTGCGCGAAGTGCTGCGAACAACCGCGCGAGGGCGGCCTGCACCCGTGGTTCGGGCCAGTAATAGCGCAGGCGATCCGACAAGCCGAACAGCATCAACGTTTCTTGATCCGGTCCCGGTGGAACATAGGCGCGCCAGTCGGCGGGCCGTTCGCGCATGGCGGTCAGCAGCGCCGGGGTCACACCCGAAGCGGGCAGACCCATCAACGCCTCCAGCCGTTCCAAGGCCACTATGGCCTGCCGAAAGGCAAAGGTCAGTTCGGGGCCGACCTTCAGAATGGCGAAGTGATCCTGCACCAATGCATTAAGGGCCGTCTGTGTCTGGTAATCGGTGGAATGCGCCTCGAACAACGGGCCGTTCAGGGCGGGGGCACTTTGGGCCAAGGCCCGCGCCAGCGGGCGGTCATAGGCCATGATCTGGTCGTTGCCGAAATCCACGCCCGGCTGCACCACCAAACCGATCACGCGTGAAAATGCGTCCTCCAACCCGCGCGCGGCAAAGGCAGCGCGATGCTGGTCATGGGTCAGGCGGGCGGCTTCGGGCGTGGTAACGGCAAGGGCATCCTTACGCTCGGTCTCGCCCCCCGGCACGGGCACTTCGGTGCCGATCACATAATGCAGGGTGCGGCCGCGCGCGGCGGCTTCGGCCACCACACACAGATCGGCCGCCCGGCTGGCCATTTCGGTCGGCGTCAGCACTTCGCCCGCGCAGGGCATCGATGCGTCAAGGTGGATCTTGCTGAACCCCGCCGCGACATAGGCCGCCACCATGTCGCGCGCTTTTGCCATGGCCTCTTCGGCGGGGGCTGCCTTCCAGGGGTTGGGGCCAAGATGGTCGCCCCCAAGGATCAGCCGCGCGGGATCAACCCCTTGGGCCCGGGCGATACCCTGCACAAAGGCCACGAAGTCGGCAGGCGTCATCCCGGTATAGCCGCCGAACTGGTTCACCTGATTGCAGGTTGCCTCGATCAAGATCGGCGCGTCATCTGCCCGGTAGCTGTGCAGAATGGCGGCCAACGTTTCGGGCTGCGCCGTGCACCATGATGGCAATCCCACGGCCACCCCTGCCCGGTTGCGCGCGATCAGATCGGCCAGTGTCATCGCGCCACCGCCAGAAATGCGTCGATCTGCGACAGGGTCGCGTTTCCTTCCATCGGGCCAAGGCGGGTGACGGCCAATGCGCCCGCCGCATTTGCGCGCATCAAGGCATCCGGCAGGCTTTGCCCCGCGGCAAGAAGGGTGACGAGGGTCGCACAAAAGCAATCCCCCGCCCCGGTCGGATCGACCACATCTACCTTGTGCGCCGCGAGGGCATGGGTGCCGAAGGCATCGCGCCCGATGCATCCCTGATCGCCCCGCTTCAACACCACCACCCGTCCGCCCGCATCCAGCAGGCGGGCGGACCAGTCAGCGAAGGCCTCACCGGGAAACAACAGGTCGGCATCGGCATCCGAAGGCAGCACATACTGCGCCATCGTCATGATCCGGCGCACGACATCCAGATACCCCGCATCGGCCATCAGTTCGGTGCGAATGTTGGGGTCGATGGAAACGGCCACGCCCTGCGCCGCCATCGCCTCGCACATGGCCAATCCTGCCGCCCGCATTTGCGGATCGCCCAGCATGGAGCCTGAGATGTGCAGCACATCAATCCCGGCCGCCACAAAGGCCGCAGCGGCCACATCCGTTTGTGGCAGATGCGATGCGGCGGAATGGGCCATGTTGAACACGAAATCGCGGCTGCCATCGCTGTTGTAGCTGACATGGGCCGATCCGGTGGGCACACCGCGCACCACGGCAATGCTGTCGGGGCGCACCCCTGCATTTGCCAGTCGGCGAAGGATCACGGTGCCAAAGGCATCATCCCCCACAGCCCCCGCAAAAACTGCCGAGCCGCCAAAGTCCGTGGCCACGCGCGCGGCTTGATCAATGAAAATGCCCGGCGCACCGCTGGGGAAAGGTCCCACATAGGGGGCCGCACGCAGGTTGCGACCATCCTTTTCAGTGCAGACAAACTCGACCAGCAACTCACCGATCGAGCCGATGCAAACCCCGGCCATGGCCTTAGCCGCCAACCATCAGCTTGACCACTTCATCATGGCTGGTGTCGGAAATCCGCCGCTCGCCCGCCTGCACACCCCGGCGCAGCACCACGATGCGGTCAGCCACAGCGAAGATGTCCTGCAGGTTGTGGCTGATGAAGATCACGCCGCGCCCCTGTGCCTTCAACTGGTGGATCAGTTGGATCACCTTGCGCTGTTCGGGCACGCCAAGGGCTGCCGTGGGTTCGTCCATGATCAGGATCTGCGCGTTCCAATAGACCGCCCGCCCGATCGCCACCGCCTGCCGCTGCCCACCGGAAAAGTTGGACACGGGCGCATCAAGGCGGCTGACGTGGAAATCCAGCAGCGCCATGGTCGATTTTGCGGCCTCGGCCATTTTCGCACGGTCCAGCACCGGCAGAATGCCAAAGGCGCGCCGCATCGGTTCACGACCCAGAAAGATATTCGCGCCGATGGTCAGGTTATCGGCCAAAGCCAGATCCTGATAGATCGTCTCGATCCCCTGATCCCGCGCCTCTTGCGGCGAGGCAAAGCTGACCGGCTTGCCCTTCAGCAAAATCTCGCCCGACGATGGCTGATAGACGCCCGAGATGGCCTTGATCAGCGTGGTCTTGCCAGCGCCGTTGTCGCCCGCAAGGGCCACCACTTCGCCCGCGCGGACCATCATTGTCAGATCATTCAGCGCTTGAACCGGGCCAAAATTCTTGGACAGATTGCGCACTTCCAGCAGCGGCTCGCCCACGGGCGTGGGCTTTGCGGACATGTCATTCACTTTGACGCCCCCCCGAGAAGCGACGTTGCGCCTGATCGATCAGGACCGAGATGATGATGACGACACCCACGCTGATGAATTGCCAGAACGGGGCCACGTTGATGAACACAAGGCCGTACTGGATGACGGCAATCACAAAGGCCCCGGCGACCGTGCCCAGAATGGTGCCCGACCCGCCAAACAGGCTTGCCCCGCCGATCACCACGGCGGCGACCGAGTCAAGGAGCAGGGGTTCGCCCGCCTGTGCGGCCCCCGCACTGAATCGCGCGGCATAAAGCACGCCCGCAAGCCCGGCACAAATGCCCGACAGGATGTAAAGCCGCAGCAGGTGCCATTTGATGTTGATCCCGGCCCGACGCGCCGCCTGCGCATTGGCCCCGATGGCATAGTTGTGCTGACCGAACCGCGTCTGGCTTAGAATATAGTGCATGATCAGCACGAAGATCGCCGCCACGATCACGACGTAGGGCACGCCATAGAACTTGCCGTTGCCCAAGGCCGCAAAGACCTCGTTCTTGACGGGGACCGTCGTGCCACCTGCCAACAGAAAGGCCACGCCGCGCGCCACGCCGAACATGCCCAGCGTGCCGATAAAGGGTGGCACCTTAAGGATCGCCACCAGCAGGCCGTTCACAAGGCCCGGTATGGCTGCGATAATCACCGCGACCAGACCACCGAACAGCACCGCCATGCCAAAGCCCATGCCGGGCGTGGCCCAGTTGATGACATGGGCCGCAACCACCGCCGACAGCCCCATGATAAAGCCCATCGACAGGTCGATCCCGCCGGAAATGATCACGAAGGTCTGGCCCGTCGCCAGCAGCAGGGGGGCCACCGCAAAGACGGCAATCGACTGGATGTTGAAAGTATTGAACATGAACGTGCCGCCAAAGCTGACACGCGACCAGATCTCGAACCCAAGGATCAGAAACGCCAGAAACAGCCACGCGCGCAGATCGGCGATCCGCTGCAGCGTTGTGCGGGCCTTGTCGGCATGGTCAGCCTGCGGGGCCACATGCGGCGCGGGCGAGGGAGGCGATGTCATGGGGGCTGGTCCTATCCTTTGGGTCACAGACAGCGGCGCTGCCTTGCCCGTGCAAATGGCGGCGGCCCACAAACGGGGCCGCCACTCACGTTGCCTTACTGGTGGCGCAAGGTCATTGCACCGCCCTTGTGCCGATCACTCGGAATAGATGTACTTGGCGACGTCCGGGTTATCGATGTTGGACTTGTCCATGATGGTAAAGCCCGTGCCGATGGACACCGGGATCGAGTTGCCGGTCAGGTGGGCATAGGCCGAGACAACGCCGTAATAACCGATTTCAGCCGGATGCTGGGCGATGGCCACGTCAACCAGACCCGTCTTGATGTTGTCTACGATCGAGCCGGGGGCATCGAATGCAACAACCTTGATGTTGCCGGTCTGGCCTGCCTGCTGGACGCCGGTGCCGGCACCAAGTGCCGAGAACAGGTTCGCGCCGAACACGCCCTTCAGGTCTGCGTCGCGTGCGAACACGCCCTGAAGCTGTGAAGCGGCCTTGTTGGCATCGTTTTCGTTGAACTGGGTTTCCAGAACGGTGACGTTCGGGAAGTTCTCGGCCATTTCAGCCTTGAAGCCCGCTTCACGCTGGTCGGTCGTGGAAATGCCCGGCTTCACGTTCGACACGAACACCTTGCCTTCGCCGCCGATGGCATTGGCCAATGCACGTGCGGCCATGCGTCCGCCCAGAATGTTGTCCGATGCGATATAGGCCAGCGGGAAGTCGGCATCCCCTGCGCCGGTCTGGTAGATGCCGGTGCCGATGAAGGTATCGACGGTGATGACCGCGATGCCGGCATCATGCGCCTTGCGCAGCGGCTCGATCAGCTGGGTGGTGTCGGTGGGCGCGATCAGGATCGCATCCGGCGCGCGGGCGATCACGGCATCCAGCACCGGAACCTGCGTGACGGGGTTGAAGTCAGGTGCGCCTTGGAACACCAGTTCCACGCCAAGCGCGTCGGCAGCGGCCTGCGCGCCCTTTTGCATGGTGATGTAGAACGCGTCCGTGGTCAGACCCGGCACCAGTGCGATGGTGATCTTATCGTCTTGTGCAAAGGCTGTGGTCGCGACGGAAAGGCCAATGGCCAATGCCGAAGCAGCGCCCAGAAAACTACGACGTTTCATTCCTCATTCCTCCCTGAATGCCCGATGACCACCATTCTTCGCAGCGGCACGGGTCGCTTGGTCACTCGTTGCGAGTGTTCCCAGTGCGACTGATAACACGTCGCGGCTGACCCCGCGTCAAGAGAAATTTTTTGCTGCAAGTATTTTCTTGCGCTTGACAGCAGGTCACGTCTTGGCGGCCAACGCGTCCAGCACAGCCTCGGCCGTCCGCGTGTCGGTGATAAGGGTCTTGACCAGACCGGCGCGCGCCGCCCCGATGATCGAGGGCACCTTGGTGTCACCCACGGCAAGGCCGATCACCAGTTTTGTAGCCCGCAACTGCGCGGCCGAGACGGCAATCATGTTGCCCTCGCCCTGCCAGTTGATGATCCGCCCGTCGGCATCAAAATAGTGGCGCACCACATCACCCGCCGCATCGGCAAGGTCTGGGTCCGGCCGCACCGGGCCGCCGGTATCCGTCCGTTCAAGGCCGTAAGGTTGCCCGATGCCGACCACCGCTGCATCCAACCGCCCCCACAGCGCCACCGATTCTTGCACCGATGTGTCGGCCAGAAAGAAATCCAGCGCCTCGGCCGCCGGAAGATAGGGGGCATGAATGAAATGCGGAATGCCGCCCGTCACCTCGGCGGCGCGGCGCGAGAACTCGTTGCTTTGGAAATGCTGGGCGTGCTGCTGCATCCCCCCGGTCGACGGCACCACATGCATGCCCGGCACGCGCGGCAACCCGCCCTCGATCACCGCCGAGACGGTTCGCCCCCAGCCAATCATCAACACCGATCCTGCGCGCAGGTCTGCCGCCACCAGCATCCGCGACAGGGGCACAGCCAAGGCCGACAGCACACCGCTGGGCGGCGCGTCCACCACAACAACATGCTCCAGTCCCAGAAGCCGCGCCAGATGGGCACCCAGTTCATCGGGCGCAAAGATGTCGCGCACCTCGATCCGCACGATCCCTTCGGCCCGCGCGCGTTGCAGCAAGCGCGAGATCGTGGCCGTTGAAAGCCCCAACTGCTTGGCGATCTGCACCTGACTGAGGTCGCCTTCGTAGTGAAGCTTGGCAACGGTATGCAACATAGCGCGGTTTTCACCGATAAAGGCCCCGCCGCCGGATGCACTCGAGATTGACAGGTTGCAATTCCTTTCTGCAAGGTGTTACACACACGGTGTTAGGACGCTTATCCCGCAATAACCGCTTTCAGGCAACTGGCAACAAAGCCCTTCGGCCTGATCCGCCCAAAAAAGTTGGAGACTTTCGATGGCAGCCATGACCACCGCCGAACGCCGCGGCTATGCCCAGATTTGTGGCGACGATGGCGCGATGATGGTCATCGCCTGCGACCAGCGCGGCGGCATGCGGACCATTCTGGCCAAGACCCCGGAAGAACAAGCAAAAATCGGCAATGATGTGCTGGGCCTGACCAAGATGGACATCACCGCCTATCTGGCGCGGCACGCGGGTTGCGTGCTGGTGGACCCCCTGTGCGCCGTGCCCGGACTGGTCGATACGGGTGTTTTGCACCGCACGACGGGCCTGTTGATCGGGCTGGATGCCTCGGGGTTCGACACAACACCCGAAGGCTTTCGCATTTCGAACATGGTCGCGGGGATCACGGCCCGCCGGGTGCGCGAACTGGGCGGAACAGGCGCCAAGATCATGATCTATCTGCGCTCGGACACCCCCGCCGCCAATACGGCGAACATGGCCACCCTAGAGGCCGTCATCGCCGATTTCGCGGCGGAAGACCTGCTGCTGGTCGTCGAATTCCTGACCTATGCCCTGCCGGGTGAGTCGCCCGAAGCCTATGCTGCCAAGATTCCCGAACTGATCGAGGGCGGGTCGAAACTGTGCCTTGATGTGGGGTCAAAGGTGCTGAAGATCCCGTATCCCGGCACCCCGCAGGCCTGCGCTAACATCACCGCGATGTGTGGTGATGTGCCGTGGGCCGTGCTGTCGGCGGGTGTGGATCATGCCACCTTTCTTGGGCAGGTCGAAACCTCGATGGCCAATGGCGCATCGGGCGTAATCGCCGGGCGGTCGCTGTGGAAAGACTGCATCTCGCTCGACCGGGCGGTCACCAAAGAGCGGCTTGAAACCATTGCCGTGCCGCGCCTGCGGGAAATTCAGGCTGTGATCGCCAAGCATTTCAAAGGTTAATCGCGTGGCCTGCGCCATCGGCATCGACATCGGCGGCACGCGCCTGCGCGCAGCACGTGTGCGCGATGGGGTGATCGAGGCGCGGGCGACCGCACCAAGTTCTCCCGACCCAGCCGCGGTTCTGGCGCGCTGTCTGGCGCTGGTGGCCGAAGTGCGCCACGATGATGCCGTGGGATTGGGCATCGGCGTGCCGGGGCAAGTGCAGGCCGAGACCCGCCGCGTGCTGTCGGGCGGGTATGTGGACCTGTCAGGCTTTGACTTCGCGGCCGAGGTCGAGGCCGCAACGGGCCTTTCCGTGGTGATCGAAAATGACGCCACCATGGCGCTGCTGGGGGAAGCCGCCTTTGGTGCAGCGCGCGGGCAGGCCAATGTGGTGATGCTGACCATCGGCACCGGAATCGGCGGCGCTGTTCTGGAACAAGGCCGCGTGCTGCGCGGGCGCGGATCGGCCGGGCAGTTGGGCCATCTGTGCATCAACCCGCAGGGGCGGCCTTGTGTCTGCGGCAAACTGGGCTGCGTGGAAACCACCAGTTCCGGCACGGCCTTTGGCGTGCATCTGGCCGAAGCGGGCCTTGCGGCGGATACGCGGGCCGAAGACCTGCTGGTGCGGTCCGATTCCGTGGCGCGCGCGGTCATCCACGCTTGGGCCGCGCCATTGCGGGCAGCGATTGACACGCTGATTGCCACCTGCAACCCCGATTGCGTGGTGATCGGCGGAGGCGCCGGGGCGGCGGCCGTGGCGGCACTTGGCACGGTGCCGGCGCGCAGGTCTTGGTTTGATGCGCCCGTCCTCGGGGCGCTTTTGGGCGATGACGCGGGGGTCATCGGGGCGGCAACGGCTGCCTCGCGCGCCCGCCCGCGCAAGCGCGCCGTGCTGGTCAACGGCGTTCCGGCAAGCGGCAAATCCGGCGTGGCGCGGGCGCTGTCGGATGCGACGGGTTGGCCCATCCTGACGCTGGACACCATCAAGAACCCGTTTCTGGTGATCCTGCCGCCGGGTGACAGGCTGTTCAACCGCACGCTGGGCCGCGCGAGTTATGCCGCGATCTTTGATCTGATCGCCGATGCCCCTGCGGGCACGACCTTTCTGATCGATGCATGGTTCGGCTTTCAGCCGCGCGAGGTGTTGGAGGAAGGTTTGGCGCGCGCGGGCGTCACCGATCTGGCTGAGGTCTGGTGCCACGCCCCGCCCGAAACCGTGGGCGCACGCTATGCCGCGCGACTGGGGCAGCGCCCCGCCGGTCACCCCGGTGCAGATTACGTGCCCGAGTTGATTGAACTGGCCAAACGCGCGGCGCCCACGGGCCTTGCACCGCGGTTTGATGTGGACACGACACAGGCCACTGACCTGCCTGCAGTGGTGGCGTGGCTGCTGTCGCTGTAACCGGGCCTTATGATGATTGACACGTCAGGGCGCGCATTTTACCCATTGTGAAATCGTTTCCACAAATCGCAGGATCGCCATGAAAGCCGCCCGTTTCAACCGCCTGTTCGCGCCTTCGGGCAATTGCTTTGACGTGGCGATTGACCACGGCATGTTCAATGAACCCAGCTTTCTGGGCGGGATCGAGGATATGCACAAATCCATCCGCACCATTGCGGCGGCAGCGCCCGATGCCATTCAGTTGCCCCCCGGCACCGCGCCCATTCTCCAGGCGATTCCGGGCAAGACCCGCCCCGCGTTGGTGCTGCGGACCGATATTGCCAATGTCTATGGCACCCCCCTGCCCCGCGCACTGTTTTCTGAGGTGATCGACCGCCCGGTCGAACAGGGCGTGGTGCTGGATGCGGCCTGCGTGGTGGTCAACCTGCTGCTGCTGCCCAACCAGCCTGAACTGTACCGCGACTGCATCCGCAATGTGAACGCGCTGAAGCGGGAATGCGAAGTCTACGGCATGCCGTTGATGGTGGAGCCCTTGGTCATGCAGGACAATGCCAAGGGCGGGTATATGGTGGATGGCGACATCTCCAAGATCCTGCCGCTGGTCCGTCAGGCCGCCGAACTGGGGGCAGATATCATCAAGGCCGACCCCTGCACCGATGTGGCGGAATACCACCGCGTGATCGAGATCGCCCAGGGCGTGCCGGTGCTGGTGCGCGGCGGGGGCCGCGTGTCGGATACCGAGATTCTGGCGCGCACGCATCAGTTGATGCAGCAGGGCGCGCGCGGCATCGTCTATGGCCGCAACGTGGTGCAACACGCCAATCCCGGCGGCATGACCCGCGCGCTGATGGCCATCGTGCATGACAAGGCAACGGCGGAAGACGCCGCCAAGCATCTGGCATGACCATGAAAGAGATCCGTTTTGGCATTATCGGCTGCGGGTTGATGGGGCGCGAGTTTGCCAGTGCCGCTGCGCGCTGGATGCATCTTGTGAACCCCAAAGCCAAGCCGCGCATCGTGGCGGTCTGTGATACCAACACCGCGCTGATGGACTGGTTCTCGGGCCATCTGGGCGCGATCCAGACCACCACCGACTACCATGCCTTATTGGCCAACCCCGATGTGGATGCAGTCTATTGCGCGGTGCCGCATGTGCTCCACGCGCAGATGTATCCCGACATCCTCAACGCCGGAAAGCACCTGTTCGGCGAAAAGCCGTTCGGGATGGACCTTGCCCAGAATCGCGCCATCATGGCTGCCGTGGCCGCGCGCCCCGAATTGCTGGTGCGCTGCTCATCCGAGATGCCCTTCTATCCCGGCGCGCAAAAGGTGATCGACTTTGTGAAATCGGGCGCCATCGGCGATGTGCTGGAGGTGGAGGCCGCCTTCCTGCACTCCTCCGATATCAACCCCGACAAGCCGATCAACTGGAAGCGGATGCAGGCCGTGAATGGCGAATACGGCTGCATGGGTGACCTTGGCATGCATGTGCTGCATGTGCCCTTGCGGCTTGGCTGGCGGCCCACATCGGTGCAGGCGTCGCTGGTCAAGCGCGTGACGGAGCGCCCCGACGGCAGGGGCGGCATGTCGCCGTGCGAGACATGGGACAACGCCACCATCAACGCCCGTGTGCCTGCGCCGGGGGGTGATTTCCCCTTGGTGCTTAAGACATGGCGGATCGCACCCGGTGAGGCGAACACGTGGTCCATCCGCGTGCTCGGGATGAAGGGCAGCGCGTTTTTCACCACCAAATCACCGCGCCAGTGGCAATTCATGCGCTACACCAACGGCGGCAGTCAGACATGGCAGACCGAGGATCTGGGCTATACGCCGCTGTTCCCGGGCATCACGGGTGGCATCTTCGAATTCGGCTTTACCGATGCCATTCAGCAGATGTGGGCCGCCTATCTGGACGAACTGGCAGGCGGCACGGCAGCGGGCTTTCCCTGCGCCTCGCCCGCCGAAGCGGCGGCACACCATGCCGTGCTGACGGCGGCGCTGACCGCTGGCCGCGAGAACCGCATCGTCAACGTGGAGTATGCGGCATGAACCGCTCCGAGATCAACGCAGCCCTGCGCGCCGCGCGGTCGATGTGTGACAGCCACGGCTTTGCTCTGCCCGGTTGGGCAGACTGGACCATGGCCCACCATGCCGCCAACCCCGAACAATCGGCCTTTCTGATCCGCCGCCAGATCGGCTGGGATGTCACCGATTTCGGATCGGGCAACTTTGCTGCGCGCGGCCTTGCGCTGTTGTGCATCCGCAACGGCATTCAGGGCGATGCGGCCGAACGACCCTATGCCGAAAAGCTGTTGTTCGTGAACGAAGACCAGGAAACCCCGTTTCACGCCCACAAGGTGAAACTGGAAGACATCATCGTGCGCGGTGGGGGCAACCTGATGGTGGAATTCACGCGCGACGGTTCCTTTACCGATGACAACATGGTGCGTGTCGACGGACGGCTTTTGCCCGCATTTGAAGGGCCGATCCGTATCATGCCGGGCGCGTCGATCACCATTCCGCGCGGCCTGATGCACCGCTTTTATGGCGAGGTCGGCCAAGGCCCGGTGTTCGTGGCCGAAGTCAGCCAATGCAACGACGACAGGAACGACAACTTCTTTCTGGAACCCTTGGGCCGCTTCTCTGCGGTGGTCGAGGATGAGGCCGCACTCCTGCCGCTGTGGAACGAGGTTCCGATGCCATGACCGCGACCAAGGGTATCGCCTGTGCGGGCAACTGGATCGTCGACATCGTTCACACCATTGATGCATGGCCCCGGAAAAGCGATCTGGTCCATATCCGCAACGAGGTGACGGGCGTGGGCGGCGGGGCAGCCAATGTGGTGCTGGACCTTGCCGCGTTTCAGACGGGTTTGCCACTGTTTGCCCTCGGGCTGGTCGGAACCGACAGCCACGCCCGCCTGTGCCATACCGCCTGCGAAGCGGCCGGGGTGGACACGCGATGGCTGAAAGGCACAGAGGCGCAGCCTACGGCACATACGCTTGTGATGAACGTACCGGGGGACAGCCGCACCTTTTTCTATCATCCGGGCACCAACGATATCCTGTCCGAACAGGACATCCCGGTGGAAGAGGTTGCACAGGCCGGGGTTGGCCTGTTCTACCTTGGCTATCTGAACCTGATGGGGCGGCTTGACGCCGTGGATGCCAACGGCAGCACGGGCGCTGCACGCGTTCTGGCCCGCGCGCGGGCAGCGGGGATGACCACCTGTGTTGACCTTGTCTCGGCCGATACACCCGGCTTTGCCAAGACGGTCTTTGCCGCCCTGCCCCATATCGACTATCTGTTCCTGAACGAGGTCGAGGCGCAGCGCGCGACCGGCCTGCCGATTGCGGATGCGGCAGACCGTGCCGGGTTGCTGGCCGCTGCGCTGTCATTGCAGGCGGGTGGGGCGGGCACGGTGATCCTTCACACGGGCGAAGTGGCGCTGTGGCTGGATCAGGCCGCGCATTGGGCCGTGCCGGACCCGGTGGATCCCAGCCAGATTGTCAGCCCTGTCGGCGCGGGCGATGCGTTTTGCGCCGGGGCGGTGTACGGCATTCATCAGGGCTGGGGCGCGGAACGCAGCTTGTTTCTGGCGCATCGGGCGGCGGCAGCATCCCTGCACGGGGCAACGGCAACAGATGGCATCCCGCCACTTGCGGTGCTGCTGGCCTAAAGGCGCGGCGCGGCCGTGGTGTCTCGCACGATCAGTTGCAGAGGAAACGCGGGCGCGGCAGCCACAGGCTGCCCTGCCATCAGGGCGCATAGCTGCATCACCGCGTCTGCCGCAATGTCGCGCAACGGTTGCGCCACTGTCGTCAGCGCAGGCAGCACGTAGCGCGCGGCAGGCAGATCATCAAACCCGATGACCGACACATCGCCCGGCACCGAAAGGCCCGAGCCAATGGCCGCATGAACCGCCCCGATGGCGGCAATATCGGTGGTCCCGATCAGGGCGGTCGGTGCAGGTGTCGCCTGCAGGGCCTGACGGGCCAGTTCGCGACAGGCCTCGAACGCATGGTCCGGCCCCAGCATCACGCGCAAGGGGGCAAGGCCATCTTCGGCCAGCCGGTCAACAATCCCTTGCAGCCGGGCCCGCACGGGCGGGCTGTGCGCGGGCGCGCCGACCACGGCAATCGCGCGGTGGCCAAGGTTCAGCAGATGCGCCGCCATCATGGCCCCGCCCGCATGATGATCGGCCTTGATGCTGATGGCATCCAGCCCCGGCAGGTCGCGGTCCAGCGCCACGATGGGAATACCCGCATCAGCAATCCGGCGGTATTGCGCGGAATCGGCCAGCACACTGGCGGCCAGAACCCCATCCACCTGCTGCGCCAGCAGCGTCGAGATATAGCGCGACTCCTGATCGGCGCTTTCATCCGTGCAGCAGATCAGCGCCTGATAGCCGCGCCGAAACAACTCACGCTCGACCACATGGGCCAGAACCCCAAAGAACGGCACATCTAGCGCGGGCAGCAAAACCCCCACCATGCGGCTGGCCCCACGGCGCAGGCGCTGCGCCCCAGCGTTCGGGGTGTATTCCAGTGCGGCAATGGCCTGTTCCACCCGGGCCCGCGTTTCGGCGCTGACATAACCGCTGTCATTGATGACGCGCGACACGGTGGCAGGCGACGCCCCGGCCTGTTGTGCTATGTCGCGTATGCTGGTCATCCGCCGCCCCTTTGCGCCACACCTGCGCTTGCCTAGTCGCAAAGCCGCCGCCGTGGCAAGTCAGACCCTGCCATGTGCACCAGCAACAGAATGCAAAACACCATCTGGCGCAAAAGACGGCAAGACCGGATGGCCGGTTGTGCCATAAACCTGCCGCCCCTTGGCTTGCGGGCATCCGGAATCGCGGTTATATCGGTGCTGCGGCCCAAGGCTGTGGCGGTTTCGTGCCACGGCCATAGGCCCCAGATCAACGGCCTGTGCGCCAAGATCGACAACGCGGGTGTTGTGTAATGGTAAGACCCTAGCCTTCCAAGCTAGAGACACGGGTTCGATTCCCGTCACCCGCTCCAAAAACCTTTCTGAACAGGGCGCTACGCCGCCAGTGGCACGATCAGTTCCGCCCCTTCGGCACGGTTCGAATTGACGCGCGGATCAACCCGGTGGCACTGCAGCACACCGGCGGCGGACGGCTTCATCAGAACCGCCGCACCATGCCCGGCCTCGCCCAGCCACAGGGGCCAATCGGCCGGTTCCAGCACCACAGCCTCGCGGTGGTGCAACCCCGCCATGCCCGGCCCTGCGTCGGTCGAGACGATGGCGCAAGTATCATGGGCCAGACCTTCACGTTCCCACCTTTGCCAGATCCCAGCAAATGCCATGGGCGCGCCGTCGGTGCGGGTGAAATACCACGGCAGCTTTTCACCCTTTTCGCCGGTCTGCCATTCATAGAACCCGCTGGCCGGAACGATGCAGCGCCGCGCGCGCACCGCCTCGCGGAAGGCGGGTTTGGTGGCGATGGTGTCCGACCGCGCGTTGATGATCAGGGGGCCATCAGTCGGCGTTTTATACCACGACGGCAGGAACCCCCACCGCATTGCCCGCAAGCGCCTGCCGCCTTCGGCAGATGTCAAGACGGCAACAGGCTGGGTGGGACAAATATTGAAACGCGGGCCGGGCGGCAGGTCATTGCCCATCACCGCGTCAAACAACGCGGCGATGGCCTCGTTCGGATGGGTGATGGTGAAGCGACCGCACATAGCCCGCAGGTTGGCCCAAGCTTGGCGGCAGGGCAAGATAAAGACGGGGGACGGCTGCTGCTGCCCCCCGGAATCTGCGCTGCGGTTGCGGCCCTACTGACCCAGTTTCTTGATTCGCCCTTCGACCGCAGGTTTGACCGTGCCGGTCTTTTCGACATAGGCCATCACGTCATTGGCCACCAGATTGCCGCCGCCCGCGTTCGTCAGCACCTTGCCACCGCCAAGGGCCGCGTAACCGTCACCGCCACCCAGAATATAGTCGTTCACGGCGACCTTATAGAGTTTGTCCGCCTCGAGCGCCGCGCCGCCAACCATCACTTCGGACACGCGCTTGCCCGCTTCGGCTGATGGATCAACGGCAAAGGTCAGACCCGACACCTGCGGAAAGCGCCCCGACCCCTTCTCAATCTGGCTCACCCCGTTTTCCAGCGCCAAAAGCACCTGATTGCCGGGCAGTTCCGTCAGCACGGTCACGTTGCCAAAGGGCAGTTCGGTCAGGATATCGCGGCGCGTCAGCTTGGCCCCGGCGTCATAGGTGCGGTCGCCCCGGATGCCGCCACCGTTCATGATGGCGATGTCTGCCCCGGTCTGCGCGCGCATGGCATCGGTGATCAGGTTGCCCATCGTCGCCTCTTCGCCGCGCACCACATTACGGCGGCTGTCCATCGCGGTTTCTGCCACACCGATTTCCACATTCAGCGTCTCATCCAGTTTGGCGGTATAGGTATCGGCCAAAGCCTGGCTTTCCGGATCGGGCGTCACAGATGCCGTATCGATGAAGCGAAAGTTCGGCGTCCATGAAATGGTCCGCTTGCCATCTTTCTCCTCAACTTCGACCATCAGGTCGATCGGGGTCAGGAACTGCCCGTCGATCGAGGTTTCGACATAGGCCGTCACGCCATCATAGGCGGTGGCATAGGAATGGTCGTCGCCGGACAGGATCACGTCAAACACGTGGCTTGCGATCAGCGCGCGGTCATTTTCCATGTTGGTCTGCACCACGCCCACCACCAGATCAGCGCCCTCGTCGCGGGCGGCCTTGGCGGCGGTGATGGCCGACTCGACCGTTGGCAGGAACTTCAGGCTGCCTGTCGACGACACCTCGGGCGAGGTATCCTGCGCCACCGGGATCAGCGCGATCTTCAAACCCGCCATTTCCTTGACCATCACCCCGCCCAAACCTTCGATGGGCGATCCGTCGGCATGAGTGATGTTGATGGCGGCCCAAGGATATTTGGATGCCTTCATCTTTTCCATGAAGTTCTCAGGCCCAAAGTCGAACTCGTGGTTCCCCGGAACGGCCAGATCAAAGGGCACAAGGTTGGTAAAGTCGATGGTGTTCTGCCCCAGATCAAAGCCCGATTGCAGCGACGGCGACAGCATATCACCATCGAATAGGTAAAGCGTATTCGGGTTGGCCGCGCGTTCGGCGCGGGCAACGGCATTCAGACGAGCAAAGCCGCCCCGGCCATCTTCTTCGGCATAGTTATAGACATCGCCGACACCCAGCAGCGTGATCTTCACGCTTTCCGCCATCGCGGGAACGGCGGCGCACAGCGCAATGGCGGCAACAGACCCAAGCAAACGCAAAGACATCTGGAAAGCTCCCTTATTGGTTTAATGTACTTAGCCTGACTCGCCTCATGGCGTGAGTCAAAGCCCTTGAGGGACGGGATGGCATGCAACGGCGACAGGCCTGTGACAGCGGGGGCATTGACCAACTTCGCAGCACGGTGCATGCAAAGCGCATGCTGATTTTCAAGATACTTCGCCGCACTGAATGGGATGCCTTCCGCACCGCAGGGGAAACTGCGGGCGCGCCTGTTGATCTGGCGGATGGTTTCATCCATTTTTCAACCGCCGCGCAGGTTGCGGAGACGGCGGCCAAATGGTTTGCGACCGAAAGCGATCTGGTTCTGGTGGCCTTCAACGCCAACAGCCTTGGCCCGTTGCTGAAGTGGGAAGCGTCGCGCGGCGGGGCGCTGTTCCCGCACCTGTACCGCAGCCTGACACTGGACGAGGTGGTGTGGGACAAATCCCTGCCCCTTGGCGCCACAGGCCATATCTTCCCCGAGGGTGTCTGGTGAATCTGATCGAACGCGCGGGCCTTGCGGCCTTGCACCGGCTTGACCCCGAAGTGGCCCACGGATTTTCGCTGCGCGCATTGTCGGCGGGTCTTGTGCCGCTGCCCGGCATCGTCACCTCGTCGCGGCTGGCCACCACGCTGGCCGGTCTACCACTGGCCAACCCGATCGGCCTTGCGGCAGGCTATGACAAGAACGCAACTGCGCTTGCCCCCCTTTCGCGCGCGGGCTTCGGCTTTCTGGAGGTGGGGGCCGCCACACCGGTGGCACAACCCGGCAACCCCAAGCCCCGGTTGTTTCGCCTGACCGAAGATCAGGCGGCGATCAACCGCTTCGGCTTTAACAACGACGGGATGCAGGCCATTGCGGCCCGTCTTTCGCACCGCCCACGCGACCTTCCCATCGGCCTGAACCTTGGTGCCAATAAGACCAGCACCGACAAGTCTGCCGATTTTGCACATGTCCTGGCTGCCTGTGGCCCGCACGTCGATTTCGCCACGGTCAACGTCTCATCGCCCAACACGGAAAAACTGCGTGACCTGCAAGGGGCCGCTGCGTTGACCGCGCTGTTGGCACGGGTGATGGAAACGCGCGAAGGTCTGGCCCGCAAGATCCCCGTCTTTCTGAAGATCGCACCGGACCTGGCGCCGGACGAGATTGCCGAAATTGCCGAGGTTGCGATGCAGGCAGGATTGGCCGGGATCATCGCAACCAATACGACCCTGTCACGCGATGGTCTGAAAAGTGCAGCGCGGAGCGAAATGGGCGGGCTTTCGGGCGCGCCGTTGTTCGAAAAATCCACCCGTGTGCTTGCGCTGCTGTCCAAGGCGACCGATGGCAAGCTGCCCCTGATCGGCGTCGGCGGCATATCGACGCCCGAACAGGCCTATGCCAAGATCCGCGCTGGGGCATCGGCCCTACAGTTCTACACCGCCATGGTTTACGGCGGCATCGGCCTTGCCGCGCGGCTGGCGTTGGGTCTGGATGGCCTGCTCT
The DNA here is from genome assembly GCA_027484145.1 of Rhodobacter sp. GTDB lineage: Bacteria > Pseudomonadota > Alphaproteobacteria > Rhodobacterales > Rhodobacteraceae > Pseudotabrizicola. The sequence goes on along the minus strand of JAIXUH010000026.1, from coordinate 303,450 downwards.
TGCGCGACGGTTTTGCCCGGGTGGCCGATGCCGTCGGCACCGGGCGCGGAAACTGGCTGTAGCCCACTCCTTCTGCCGCTTCCATTTGATCAAATTATGCGCGATGATGCGCCGATCAAAGAGGCGACCATGACCGATACGTTGATTGCAGGCATCCGACCTGACCGTCTTGCCACCCTTGCCGCACGCGAGGCGCGCCGTTACGCCCAAAGCCGGCCAAAGGCGGCAGCGGCAATGGCACAGGGGGCCGGGCATTATCTGAACGGCGTGCCGATGCACTGGATGCGCGACTGGCCGATGCCACACCTGCCCTTGGTGGCCGAAGCCAAGGGAGCACGGCTGACCGACATTGATGGCTATGGCATCGACGACTTCTGCCTTGGCGATACCGGCAGCATGTTCGGCCATTCCCCCGCCCCGGTGGCCAAGGCCATTCGCCGTCAGGCCCGGCGCGGCCTGACCTATATGCTGCCCACCGAAGAGGCCCTGACGGCGGGCCACCTGTTGACCAAACGCTTTGGTGCATTTGAATGGCAGATCGCAACCACAGCCACCGATGCCAACCGCTTTGCCCTGCGGGTGGCGCGCGCGGTGACCGGACGCCCCAAGGTGCTTGTGTTCAACGGCTGCTACCACGGCACGCTGGATGACACGATGGTGGCGTTGGAGCATGGCCAGACGGTCAACCGCCCCGGTCTGGTCGGGCAGGTGCAAGACCTGTCAAAGGCCGCCACGGTGGCCGAATTCAACGATCTGGCCGGGGTCGAGGCCGCGCTGAAACAGGGCGACGTTGCCGCCATCCTGACCGAACCCGTGATGACCAACTCCTGCATGGTTTTGCCCGCGCCCGGCTTTCTGGACGGCTTGCGCGCCCTGACCCGGCAGTATGGTGCACTGTTGATCATCGACGAGACCCACACCCTTTCCTCGGGGCTTGGCGGCTATACCCGCGTGCATGGCCTGCAACCCGATATGTTCGTTGCGGGCAAATGCGTGGCCGGGGGCATGCCGACGGCGATCTGGGGCATGACGCAGGCCGTGGCCGACCGCTTCCGTGCCTATGACGCAACGCGCCCGGCGGGCCATTCGGGCATGGGAACAACGCTGTCGGGAAACCCGATGCAGTTCGCCTGCCTTGCCGCCACGCTGGCCGAGGTGATGACTCCTGCGGCCTATGCCCATATGGAACGCGGCGCAGCGCGGCTTGCCAAAGGGCTGGACGCATCAATCGCCCGTCACAAGGCGCCTTGGCATGTGGTGCGGGTGGGCGCGCGGGTCGAATTCATCTGCGCCCCCGGCCCCCTTGCCAACGGAACCGAGGCTGCCCGCGCCCATGAACCGGCGGTCGAAGCGGCGCTGCACACGGCGCTGTTGAACCGGGGCTGCCTGATCGCGCCGTTTCACAACATGATGCTTGTCAGCCCTGCCACCCGCAAACGGCAGATTGATGGGCTGATCATGGCCTTTGACGAAATCCTGTCCGAACTTTTTGACTGAAAGCATCATGACCAACCCGATCAGCCCCTCAGGCTCTGCCGTTGCCGAAGCCGAAGCCTTTCTTGCAGCCCACCCGGAAATTGAGGCGTTTGACATTGTCCTGCACGATTCAAATGGCATCGGGCGCGGCAAGATCATTCGCCGGCACGAGCTTTTGCCATTCTACGAAAGCGGGCGGCATCTGCCGATTTCCATCCTCGGGCTGGATATCTGCGGCGAAGATGTGCACGAAACCGGCCTGATCTGGGATCAGGGCGATGGTGACCTGCGGGCATGGCCCATTCCCGGCACGCTTGTGCCCCTGCACAACACTCATCCGCCGCGCGGCGAAGTGTTCATGTCGCTTTATGATCTGTCGGGCGCCAAGATGACATCTGACCCGCGCCATGCCTTGCAACGGCAGGTCGATGCCTTGGCCATTGAAGGGTTGTTCCCGGCTGGCGCGTTTGAGCTGGAGTTCTTTCTGCTGGCCAACGAACGCGGGCCGGACGGCAAGATGCAGCCCGCCCGCGACGTGCTGGATGGGCGCGCCTCGCACAAGACTGAAGTGTATTCGGTGGATCATCTGCATGGCATGTTGCCGCTGTTTTCCGACATCTACGCTGCGGCGGCCAAGTCCGGGATCACGGCGGAAACCATGATCAGCGAATATGCCCCCGGTCAGTATGAACTGACGCTGCATTACCGCACCGATGTGATGCAGGCGGCGGATGATCTGATGCGCCTGAAACGCATCGTGCGCCAACAGGCCCGCAGCCATGGCGTGACGGCCTGCTTCATGGCCAAGCCGAACGAAGATTATGCGGGGTCGGGCATGCATTTTCATGTCTCGATGATGGATGCCACGGGCCGCAATGTCTTTGTCGAGGCGGTCGAGGGCCAGTGGAACAGCACCGTCCTGCACGCCTTGGGCGGGTTGCGGGCCACGATGGGCGAATCCATGCTGGTCTTTGCGCCACATGCCAATTCGTGGCGCCGCTTTGCCAGCCAAAGCTATGCCCCGGTCAGCCCGACGTGGGGGGTCAACAACCGCTCGGTCGCGCTGCGGATTCCGGCGGGAGATATCAAGGCGCGCCGGATCGAGCACCGCCCTGCCGGGGTGGATGCGAACCCCTATCTGGTGGCCAGCACGGTTCTGGCGGGTATTCGGCACGGTTTGGCCTACCGGATCGACCCCGGCCCGGAAACCACCGGAAACGGCTATCAGGATGCGGCAGATGCCCCGCCCATTCCGCTGGACTGGCGGCAGGCGATCGAGGCGGCAAAGGCCTCGGCTTTTCTGAAGGATGCCTTAGGCGAAGACCTGCACCGCACCTTTACCGCCATCAAGGCGGCGGAGTATGCCCGCGTGATGCGTACCGTCTCAGAGGTGGATTTCGATCTGTATCTGCATACAGTCTGAAAGCGTCGGCTATGGCATCCCAGCCGAGCGGGCGATCATGGCGGCGTGGGTGCGGTTGCGCGCGCCAAGCTTGCGAGTCAGGGTCTTGACATGCAGCTTGATGGTCACCTCCTGCACCTCCAGATCACGGGCGATTTCCTTGTTCGACTTGCCCTGACAGATCCCGCGCAGAACATCCATCTCGCGCCGGGTCAACTCTTCCAGCAGCGCACCAGCGGGCGGGCTTTCCTCCAGCATCGACAGCGGCGCGAACTGCCCGCCTTCGACCATGACTTGCATGGCTGCGATCATCGCCTTGACACCAAGGGTCTTGGGCACAAACCCCGCCGCCCCGCGTGACAGGGCCTCTTCGGCCAAAGCGCGCCGTGTTGTCCCCGAGATTACGGCAACAGGCACGCCCTTGGCCGCAACGATGGCCCGCTGCAACCCCTCAAGCCCGTTCATGCCGGGCATCTGATAGTCAAGAAGCACCAGATCAAAGGCGTCGGATTGCAACGCATGCAGCGCCGCCTCCAGATCGGACACGGTGACAAAGTCGGCGGCACCTTCGGCTGCCGCCATTGCCGCGACAGACTCGCGCAGCAGATCGTGGTCATCGGCGAATAAGATACGCACGCGCGTGGAAACCTTCTTTCGTCACCCACCCCCAAACATACGAATGTGTGGGAATTTCCCGTGGAACCGACGTTGAATGTGATCTAGCCTGCCAAAAGGCCTCATATGCAAAGCTATCGATGGGAACTGCGCCAAAAGCAAACAGAAAACAGACCACGGAGCGGCTACGGCTGGTGATTGTGCTTGCCGTTTTGCTGACATTGATCGGTCTGATCGGCGCTTTGGTGGCGGATGTGCAGCAAAGGCTTGCGGCATTAGAGCGCGCCGACTCTGACAATGGCCAGTGGGTGATGATGCAGGCCGAGGTCGAAGTGCTGCGCCTGCAATACGGGATCAGCGCCACAATTGCGGGCCGCCAGACACCCGAAGATGTGCGCCGCTGGTTTGATGTGCTGTATAGCCGCCTGACATTGCTGGAACAAAGCCCGCTGTACGCCGACTTCATGAACAAACGGACCAACCGCGAGAAGTTGGCCGAAATGCGGGCCTTCGTGAACCGCTGGACCCCCGTGGTGGATGGGCCTGATGCCGGATTGATCGCCGCCCTGCCGCAGATGGAGGAGGAGAACCTTGTTCTGCAGCGGCTGGCGCGGGCCTTGTCGCTGGATGCCTTGCTGGATTTTTCGCAAAGCACCGATGAAACCCGCAACAAGGTCGCTGACACCCTTGTCCGGCTGGCGTTGACCACCGGGGCCACCCTGCTGCTGCTTGGGCTTCTGGCCGCTATTCTGGGGCGGCTATACAACATCACCCGCAGGCAGGCCGAAGAAAACCGCGCCACGGGCGAACGGTTGCAGATCATCATCGCCAATTCGCCGGATGCCATCGTGGTGACGAACCGCGGTGGTTGGGCGGTTGAGTTCAACCCCGCCGCGGAAGCGATCTTCGGGCTCAAGCGCGAGGCTGTGCTGGGACAGCAGGTTGTGCCGATGATGTTCGCCCCAGAGGATGTGCCGGGATATCAGGCGCAGATTTCCGAAGCGATCAGCGCTGCTGTGTATCGCGGGCCGCAGCGGTTTGAACTGGATGCCCGGCGGCAGGATGGCACCCTGTTCCCGCTTGAGATTTCGATTGCCGTGCGTGATCTGACGCGTGGCTCGCTGGTGGTGGCCTTTATGCGCGACGTCTCGGCGCGGCGGGCCAGCAACATCGCGCTGGAGGAAGCGTTGACCAAGGCCCGTGCCGGGGAAAAGGCCAAGGCCGAATTCCTTGCAGTCATGAGCCATGAGATGCGGACGCCACTGAATGGGCTGCTTGGGTCAATGGACCTGATGCGCGACACCAATCTGGATGCAGGCCAGCAGGAACTGATGCGCGTCATGGCCGTGTCGGGCGATATTCTGCTGGGCCACGTCAATTCAGTGCTGGATGTGTCGCGGTCTGAAGCGGGCGAAATCCGGATTGCGAAGGCGCCCTTTGACCTTGACCGCCTGATCGAGGATTGCATCGCCAATCAGGCAGGCATCGCCCGCACCGGCGGCAACACGATCAGGCACCAGCCCCTGACGGGCCCGCTTGGCACCGTTCTGGGGGATGCGGGGCGGTTGCGGCAGATCTTGCTGAACCTGATCGGAAATGCCGTGAAGTTCACCCGCAACGGCAGCATCACGATCGAAACCGAACGGTTGCCTGCGCGCAAGCATGTCGGGGCCGAAATGGTCGAATTCCGGGTGATTGACACCGGCATCGGCATTGCCCCCGAAGATCATGCCCGCGTGTTCGAAGATTTTGAAACCGTCGATTCCAGCTATGGGCGCCAGACTGGGGGAACCGGGCTTGGCCTTGGCATTTCGCGGCGGCTGACGCGCGCCATGGGCGGGGCCATCGGCCTTGAAAGCGAACCGGGAGAAGGCAGCGTGTTCTGGCTGCGGGTCCCGCTGCCAGCGGCGCAACCACAACTTCCGGCCGAAGATCCGCGCCCGCTGACCGGCGCTGTCATCCAAACCCAGCCACCGGTCAAGGCCGAAGCGCCTTTGTCGATCCTTGTGATCGAAGACAACGAAATCAACCGCTTCCTTCTGCGGCGCTTTTTGCAGGATGCCCATCACCGGGTGGTCGAGGCTGCAGACGGCGTCGACGGGGTGGCCGCCGCCGCCGCCGAACGGTTTGACGTAATCATCACCGATATCTCGATGCCAAGGATGGATGGGCTGGAAGCCACCCGCCAGATCCGCAGCGGGGGCGGTCCATCCGCGCAGGCCCGCATCATCGCGCTGACGGCCCATGCCCTGCCCGAAGAAATGGACCGCTTCCGCGACGCGGGCATGGATGCTTGCCTGACCAAGCCTGTGGCACGCAACACAATCCTGAATTACCTTAAAAGCGACGCCGGTTCCGCCGGGCTGGAGAGTACCCCCATGAAAGACGCACAGATAATCGATGTCACACCCTTGGCCGATCTGTCGGCAGAACTTGGCAAGCCAATGGTCGCGCAACTTGTCGGGCGCATGATTGCCGATGGCGATGCCACGGTAAAGCATCTGACCAGCATTGAAGTGCCAGATGGCGAAGTGGCAAAGATCGCCCACCAACTCGCGGGCAGTTGCGCCACCTTCGGGGCCACGGTGCTGCGCGAAAAGCTGGCAGCCATCGAAGTTGCCATCAAGCGCGGCGATGAAGATGAGGCCACGCTGATCATCGGGCAACTGAGCCAGATCTGGCAACAGACCCGCACCGCGCTTGAACAACATGCACGGGCCTTGGTGGCCTGACCCTTAGACCGGCGCGGCAGCCTGTTGCAGCGACCGGGCGATCAGGGCCGGCACGCGCGGGTCAAGACCCAAAGGCGCAAGAACAGGCCCAGTGAACCCGGCACCCGCCAAAGCCTCGGGCAGGTCATCAATCACATGCCCGCCCCGCGCGGCAAAAAAGGGCAGGCAGACAGCGTTCTCATCAAAACCGGACACATCCGCCAGTCGGGGGGACTGGTCGATAAAGGCCGCCTCTGACCGCGCAAGGCCAAGTTCGGCGCCGATCATCGCCGCCACATGGTTCGCTACATCAGACGGCGCCATGCTTCGAAACGACCCATGCGCCGCCAGCAACAGCGACCCGCCCGCTTGCAGACCGGCTTCGCGGGCCAAGGTCAGGGCAAGGGCCTGCACCTCGGCATCCGTGCCAAAGGGGGCCAGAACGCGCCATGCCGCGCCACCAACGGCGGCAAGACGCTCTGGCAGATGGGTCCGTGTGAACCAGCCCCCTGCCATGAACATCGGGTAGACAAGGCCCTGTGGCCCGGCCCGCTTCACCGCATCGGCCAAGGCATGGTCTTCGGCCAGTGTGGCCGAGGCCACATGCCAGCCCGGCAGGTGAACGGCAACCCGCGCCGCCAATGCCGCAAGTTCCGTGGCCGCCGGGGCGGGGTCGGAGGGTTGGCCATGGGCCACGATCAGCGCGCAATGTGTCATGGGCGCGAAGGTAAGGCTTGCCCGCAAAAGGGCAAGGCGTCAGTCGGGAATGACAGCGGTGGCATCAATCTCCACCAGCCATTCCGGCCGCGCCAAGGCCACAACGACCAGCCCCGTGCAAACCGGAAACACCCCGCGGATATACTCGCCCATCGTGCGGTACACCGCCTCACGGTGGCGCACATCGGTCAGATAGACGACCAGTTTGGTCACATGCTCCATCTTGCCGCCGCATTCCTCGACAAGCTGGCGGATGTTCTGCATCACCTTGTGGGTCTGCTCCACCGGGTCGTGGCTGGCGATATTCTTGGCCGTTTCAATGTCTTGCGGGCACTGGCCGCGCAAAAAGATCATCGTGCCGCGCGCCACGACCGCCTGACACAGGTCATTGTCCAGCTTTTGTTCAGGATAGGTGTCCTTGGTGTTGAACTTGCGGTGGCGGGTATGGGCCATGGAATACTCCGTTTCCTGTGCGGGTTGGGTCACGCCGAGACAAGGGCGGCATCGCCCGGCGCGCGATAGGCCAGATAATGGCGCTGCTTGGCAATGTGGTCTGCCACGAACTTGGCATCATGCCAGACGCCCCAGATGAACGACGACCCCCGCCGCGACAGATAGGGCAGCCCAAGGAAATAGACCCCTGGCTCGGTCGACACCCCGCGCTGGTGGCGCGGTTTGCCCTGCGCGTCCAGTGCATCGACCTTCAGCCAGCTGAAATCCTGCTCGAACCCCGTCGCCCAGATGATCGTGGTGATGCCCGCCTGCGCCAGATCCAGCGACAGCACGGGGTTTGTCATGCAATCGGGGTCCGGCCCGATGATACGGGCCGCAGGTTCTTCGGGCAGGGACATGCCGTTGCGCGCCAGAAAGGCATCGGCTTCGTCCAGCACGGACAGATAGTTTTCATCGCCCCGCCGGATGTTCTGGGCCAGATCCGGGGCAAAGGTCAGAACACCGTCGGCAAAGCCCTGCGTGCGCCCCAAAAGCGTCATGCCGCGCGCGGCAAAGGTGCGAAAATCCACCGTGGCCCCCCCTTTGGCCCCGCTGACGGCGATCGTCACATGTTCGGCCCCCGGCGTGGCCTCGGCGTCCCACTTGTTCAGAACGCCCAGCCACCACACGAAATCGCGGCCGCGATAGGCGCGGGGCGGGCGTCCGTGCGGACCGACCGAAAGATAGACCCGGCGGCCAGCGGTCAGCAATTCATCGGCAATCTGTGCCCCGGACGACCCTGCCCCCACCACCAGCACGGCGCCTGCCGGCAAGGCATCGGGGTTGCGGTAGCTGGTTGAATGCATCTGCACCAGCCCAGCCCCTTCGGGCACCAGATCGGGCATCACCGGCTTTTGAAAGGGTCCGGTGGCGGCGATGACATAGGTTGCCTCAACCACGCCTTCCGACGTTTCCACCCGAAAGCCCGCAGAACCCGCCTTGCGTTCCACGCTATGCACGGTCACGCCGCAACGGATGGGGGCATTGAACTTTTCGGCATAGGCCACAAAGTAATCGGCCACCGCCTCTTTGCCGACAAAGGCCTCGGGGTCGCCCGCAAACTCCAGCCCGGGAAAGCGGTCGTGCCATGCCGGACCATTGGCCACCAGCGAATCCCACCGGGCCGAGCGCCAGCGTTCCGCGATGCGGCCCTTTTCCAGCACCAGATGCGGCACCCCGCACCGGGACAGATGTTCGCTCATGGCAACTCCTGCCTGGCCTGCGCCGACGACCAGTGCCTCGATCTTTTCGACTGACATTGCGCGGTTCCTTGGTCTGCGATGGGTGTTCAGGTCACGCCTGCGCGGGAATGCGGCTGGCAAGGTATTGGGCAAATTCGTAATTCGGGCGTTCAAGGTGGCTAAGCGGCCCCGGCACCGCCAGATCGGAACACAGACCCCGATAGACCTTTTCGGTGCAGCCCTTGTCCTCGACATTGACCGCCGCCAACAGGGCGCGGACTTTGGCGAGGTGATCGGCGGCCTGCGGGTCGGCCAGCCATTCCGCACTCATCCCGCCGCCATAAAGCACGTTCACATGCCCCGGGCCTTCGGCGGTCAGCGACAAATACCAGAAATAGCCCGGCGTGACCGTAATCAGCAGTGACGGATAGATCGCCAGAAGCCATGTCTTGCGGCGGTCATCACCCTGAAGGGTGGTGTTCGTTGGATGCGCAAGGGCCAGCGGCACCGAGTCATTCTTGAGGATAAAGTGATAGTTGAAGGCCGCCCCTCCGGTGGGGCACACCATCTCTTCCAGCTTTGACGCACCGCCAATAGTGCCCGCGTGGCACATGGGCAGGTGATAGCTTTCCATGAAGTTTTCGGCCAGCACCTTCCAGTTCGTGGCCCAGCGAAAGGTTTCGCGCCATTGCTCGCGGTAATTCGTCATGTCAAAGGGCGCGATCAGATCGGTCACTTCGGCAAGGGCAATGCCCGGGTCCGGAACATCGGGGTTCAGCGTGACCATGATCCAGCCCTGCCACACCGCGCAGCGCACGGCGGGCAGGCCAAGCGCCTCTTTGCAAAAGCTTTCGTTCAGCGTCATCGCAGGCGCACCGCGCAGGCTGCCGTCAAGGTTATAGGTCCACGCGTGATAAGGGCAGGTGATGGCCCGCACATTGCCGCGGCCTTCGAGCAACAGGCTCATCCGGTGGCGGCAGACGTTGGACATGGCGCGAATGGCGCCATCCCGGTCGCGCAGCACCACCACGGGTTGGCCCGCGATTTCCATCGTCAGGTAATCACCGGCTTCGGCCAGGCTTTCCGCTCGGCCCGCGCACAGCCAGTCGCGCGCAAAGACATGACGCTGTTCCAGTGCCGCAAACTCGGCCGAGGTATAGACTGCCTTCGGCATGGCCATCGCCCGCTCAAGCGGCTGTGCGACGTTGTCATGCAGCGCTTGGGCGGCGGCGAGGCCGGGGTCATGGCGGGTCATGGAACAACCTTTGGCAAAGGGGTGAAGGGCGCGGTCGCAGCGCAGCGGCAGTCTTGGGCAACCCTGCCCCAAGCCGCGAAAAGGTTAAAGCATGGTATTTCTTTGCGACGGTTAGGTTTTGCCTAATCTGGCCACATCACAGGTCATAGGGCCACGTTGCCTGCGAAAACACGCCGCCATCCACCCAAAGGGTCTGCCCGGTGATGAAAGATGCGGCGTCCGAGCACAGGAAAAGCACCGGCCCGGCAATGTCCTGCGGGGTGCCCACGCGGCGTAGCGGCGTCACCCGCGACCACGTTGCTGCATAATCGCCTGCCTCGGCGGCGGTGCGTTCGGTGGCGATGGCGCCGGGTGCCACGCAATTCACCCGAATGCCATGCGGCCCCAGTTCCACCGCCGCCGATTTGGTGAACTGTTCGATGCCGCCCTTGCTGGCGGTGTAGTCCACCAGTTTGGGAAAGGCCAACTTGTTGCAGCCTGAGCCAAGGTTGATGATGCTGCCGCCTTTGCCTGCAGCCACCATGGCCCGCCCGGCGGCCTGCGTGTTCAGGAACGTGCCGCGCAGGTTGGTCCGCATCACCGCGTCCCATTGCGCGGCGGTCAGGTCCAGCAGCCCTGCCCAAGTCTGAATGCCGGCGTTGTTGACCAGCACATCCGGCGCAGCGCCCGCCCAATCTGCGGCCTCGGCATGCAGGGTGGTCACGGCATCTTCGTCGCCGGCATCTGCCTCCCACGCCCGCGCGCGACGGCCTGTCTCGGTCACGGCGGCAACAAGGCGCAGGGCTGCGTCCGCGTCGCCCAGATGGGTAAACGCCACATCATGCCCCGCTGCGGCAAGAGCCGTGACAAGATGACGACCGATAGCGGATGTTCCGGCCGTGACAATCGCAAACATGCGGTCCCTCCTCGTTTTCCGGGACCCTATGCGATGGCGCGCGGCATGAAAACACCTGCCTTAAGTCATCGGATTGGTGTGGGTTTTCCCGATGTTCCGCATCAGCCACAGGCCGTAAAGCGCATTGGGCGTGACCAGCAAAACCGGGGCGAGGGCCTGAAACAACGTCGGCGCATTGTTGGCCCCTTCCGGCCCCGCCACGCCAGCCGAGGCTGCAGCGAGCACGAAGGTCGCGAAATCCCACAGGGCATGAACAATGATCGGGGGCCACAACGACCCCGTCCGAAGCCGGAGTGCGATAAAGAACAAGCCGCTCAGGAATGCCGCGACGGATTGAACGACGGATGTAAACAATTCGCCCGTCACAAAGACGTTCAAGCTATGCACCGCGCCGAAGAGGACCGAGGTCACCAGAACCGCGGGCCAGATCGATAGGGTGTTGCGGAAACCCTGCAGCAAGATACCCCGGAAAATCAATTCCTCGGACAGACCCACAAGGAACGTGTTCAGCGCGATCCACAGCATGATGGTTGCGGGTGGCAGTCCCAGAAACGTGGCAACGCCAAAACCCGCCACGATGTAAATCATCGGCAACCATGCCAGCAAAACACTACGGCCGGACTCTGGCGCCTTCAGGCCCACCTCGCGCCCCCAGCCACGCCAGAAGACCACCAAGAGCGCAAAGGCCGCCGCCAGCAGGATCGGCCAACTGACGCCGCTTTTGACGCCATCCAAAAGGGTGGTTTCGCCGTCGCCCACCATGTTCCCGCCGCCCAAGGTAATGATCAACCACAGAACAAAAACAACAAGCGAAAGGATCAGTCTGGCATTCATGAATGGTCTCGCCCTTTCCACTATTCGGCGGGGGATGCTCGCATCCACTGCCCCCAAGCACTAGCCGATATACGAAACGGTCAAGGTTTTTTCCGCGTCAGGCAATGACTTCGAACCTGTCAACATCCACCATTCCGTGATCGGTGATCTTGAGATGCGGGATGACGGGAAGGCACAGAAAGGCCAGTTGCAGGAAGGGTTCGTCCAGCGTCACGCCAAGGCTGGTGGCGGCGGCCCGAAGGGCGATCAGGCTGTCGCGCACCACTTCGAACGGTTGCAGGCTCATCAATCCCGCCACGGGCAAGGGCAGTTCGGCCAGCACGCGGCCCCCTTCGACCACCACGAATCCACCCTCGATCTGCGACAGGCGGTTCACGGCCATCGCCATGTCGGTGTAATCCACTCCGACCACCGCGATGTTATGATGGTCGTGGCACAGGGTCGAGGCTATGGCGCCACGCTGTAGCCCGAAGCCCTTGACGAACCCCATGGCGCGGTTGCCGTTCTTGCCGTGCCGTTCGATCACCGCGATGCGGACCAGATCGCGCGCCAGATCGGGTTTCTTGTCGCCATCCTCGGGCGCGATGTCATAGGTCAGGTGTTCGGTGATAATCTTGCCCGGCAGAATGCCGATCACCGGCGTCTGTGTGCGGTTGCCGCCGGCGCGAAAATGATGCGGTTCCACCGGGGCCGCCTTGACCGAATGGCGCGCCACCGGCGACACTTCCTGCCGTGCAGCAAAAGCCGCCGCATCCGCCACCACGCCCCCCGTCAGCACCATCGACACATGGCAGCTTTCCAGCGTGTCAATCACAGCGATATCCGCGCGCTTGCCCGGCGCAATCAGGCCGCGATCTTTCAGCCCGAACGCCTCGGCCGCCGAAAGGCTTGCGGCGCGGTAAACGGCAATCGGCGGGCAACCCAGCGAAATCAGGGTGCGGATCATGTAATCGAGATGCCCATGTTCGCCGATGTCCAGCGGGTTGCGGTCATCGGTGCACAGGCACAGATACGGCGCATGGCGCTCGGTCAGCAGGGGTGCAAGCGCATGCATGTCCTTTGACACGGACCCTTCGCGGATCAGCACGCGCATGCCCTTGCGTAGCTTTTCCAAGCCTTCCTCGGCGCTTGTCGCCTCATGCTCGGTCCGAATACCTGCACTGATGTAGCCGTTCAGATCGGCCCCCCCCAGCAAAGGCGCGTGGCCATCGATGTGGCGGCCCTGCCATGCCTCCAGCTTGGCCATGCAACCTGCGTCCTGCATCAGGACACCGGGAAAATTCATGAACTCGGCCAACCCGATCCCGCGCGGATGATCCATCAGCGGGATCAGATCGGCCGCCTCCAGCCGCGCACCTGCGGTTTCCATATGGGTTGAGGGCACGCAGGACGACAGTTGCACCCGCAGGTCCATCAGCGTGTGGCGTGAGCATTCCAGAAAATACGTGATCCCCTCCAGCCCACAGACATTGGCAATTTCATGCGGGTCGCAGATGGCCGTCGTCACACCATGCGGGGTGACGCATCGGTCAAATTCATGCGGGGTGACCAGCGAGGACTCGATGTGCAGATGTGTGTCGATGAACCCCGGCACAAGGATTTTCCCCGCCACGTCGATCACCCGCCGCCCCTCATAGGTGCCGAAGACCCCCACGATGGTATCGCCACAAATGGCGACATCGGTCGGGACCAACTCGCCCGTGATCAGATCGAACACCCGCGCCCCTTTCAGCACAAGGTCGGCAGGCACCTGCCCGCGCCCTTGGGCGATGCGGTCGGACAGCGGGGCTTTGGGCGGAAGGGGGATCATGCGGCACCTCGTTTTGCAGCAGGATCACAAACCCTTGGCGGCGCGTCCAGCCCCCTTGCCCCCGGCGGCGGCGCATGGTTCACCTGAGTGCCATCTAAAAGGATCAACCGATGCGCCCCTTGCGCGGCATTGCCTTCAAACTGGGCTCCGTCCTGATCTTCATCGTCATGAGTGCGATGATCAAGGCCACTGCTGACCATGTTCCGGCGGGCGAGGCCGTGTTTTTCCGGTCATTCTTTGCCATTCCCGTCATTGTGGCATGGCTGGCGTGGCGGCGCGAACTGGCCACGGGCTTTCGCGCGGCGCACCCCATGGGCCATGTCTGGCGCGGTTTTGCCGGGACCTGCGCCATGGGTCTTGGATTTGCGGGTCTTGGCTATTTGCCGCTGCCCGAGGTGACGGCGATCGGCTATGCTGCGCCTTTGCTGACGGTCATCTTTGCAGCCATGTTTCTTGGGGAAGATGTGCGGCTGTTCCGGATGAGTTGCGTGGCCCTTGGGCTGACCGGGGTCTTGCTGGTACTGTCGCCACGGCTGACCGTGCTTTCCGGCGCGCAGACCGATCATGCACAGGCCTTTGGGGCCATGCTGGTGCTGGGCAGTGCGGTTTTTGCAGCGCTGGCACAGGTCTTTGTCCGCAAACTTGTTGGCACCGAGAAAACCGCCGCCATCGTGTTCTGGTTTTCGGTGACGGCGACAGGGCTGTCTTTGATCACCCTGCCCTTTGGCTGGGTCTGGCCCACGCCATGGGAGGCCACCCTTCTGGTCGGGGCCGGGCTGATGGGGGGCGTGGGGCAAATCCTGCTGACCTCAAGCTACCGCGAGGCCGATGCCTCGCTGGTGGCGCCCTTTGACTATGCCTCGATGATCTTTGCCCTGCTGATCGGGTATTTCGTGTTTCAGGAGGTGCCGACGCTGACCATGCTGGGCGGCGCGGCCCTCGTGGTGACGGCGGGCATCCTGATCATCTGGCGCGAACACCGCCTGGGCCTGGAACGGGCACGGCAACGCAAATCCATGCCACCGGGGCCATAGCGCACCCAAGAATTTGGGAAATTCTTGGCAAATTCCTGTGCAGGAATTTTGCCCCTAGGACCAGCGGACCACAACATCCGCAGGGCGGGACCCGGCAATGGTGCGGTGGATATTGGGCATGTCGTTGCCATCAATCCACGCCCGCGCCTCTTGCGGGGTTTTGCCGAAATGCGCCCAGCGGTGCAAAAGCCGCCGGTCCAGTTCGGTTTCGGGCACGTCAATCCAGACCGTCAGGTCGAACAGCGGCGCCAGATCGCGCCAGCGGCCTTCGTCGAGCAGCAGGTAATTGCCTTCGACCACCAGAAAACGGTCATCGGCGCCCACGATCTCGGCCGATCCGCGCGACAGTTCCATCGACCTGTCAAAGACGGGGATCGCGACCTCGTCTTCGTCGCGCAAGCGCCGGATCAGATGGACAAAACCCGCAACATCAAATGTGTCGGGCGCGCCTTTGCGGTGTCGCATGTCACGAGCGTTCAGAATGGCATCGTCGTAGTGAAAACCGTCCATGGGCACCACCCGAGCGCCCGGCCCCAGTGCAGCAGCGACCGCCGCCGCCAGTGTCGATTTGCCCGATCCGGGCGGGCCGGCCAGGGCGGTCAGGAACCGCCCCGGCTGAAGTTCGGCCCTGTCGCGGATCAGCGCGGCCAAGGCTTCGGGGGTCATACCGGCTCTTCCACGCCTTCGGGCAGTTTCGCCCCGGTCATGAAAGCCACCGCGTCCGACATCGAATAGTCCTTCGGGTTGATCACGCAAAGCCTGCGCCCCAAGCGGTGGATGTGGATGCGGTCAGCCACTTCGAACACATGCGGCATGTTGTGACTGATCAGGATGATCGGAATCCCGCGCCCACGCACGTCGCTGATCAGTTCCAGCACCCGGCGGCTTTCCTTGACGCCAAGTGCCGCCGTCGGTTCGTCAAGGATCACCACCTTGGAGCCAAAGGCCGCCGCACGCGCCACGGCAACCCCCTGACGCTGGCCCCCGGACAGGGTTTCCACCGCCTGATTGATGTTCTGAATCGTCATCAGGCCCAGTTCAGACAGCTTGTCGCGGGCGAATTTCTCCATCCGCGGGCGGTCCATCTGGCGAAAGATGCTGCCCATGATGCCGGGTTTGCGCCATTCGCGGCCCAGAAACATGTTGTCCGCAATGGAAAGCGCGGGCGACATGGCAAGGTTCTGGTAGACCGTTTCGATGCCAAGGGCGCGGGCATCTTCGGGCGTGCGGAACTTGACGGGTTTGCCCTCCAACTCGATCGTACCGTGATCGGGGGAAACCGCCCCCGACAAGGCCTTGATCAGGGTCGACTTTCCGGCACCGTTGTCGCCGATGACCGCGCAGATCTCGCCCGGCATCAACTCGAAGTCGGCCCCGTTCATGGCGACCACAGTGCCATAGCGCTTCATCAGCCCCTTGGCCTGAAGGATGGGTTGAACAGCACTCATTGCGACGCCCTCCGCAGCCATTGATCCAAGGCAACCGCGACGATGACAAGGCAACCCGCCGCGAACATCTGCCAGTAGTCATCCACACCAGCCAAGGACAGGCCCGTGTTGAACACCCCCACGATAAAGGCCCCCAGTACCGACCCGATGATCGACCCGCGCCCCCCGAACAGTGAGGTGCCGCCGATCACCACAGCGGTGATGGACCCAAGGTTTACCGTATCAAAGGCGATGGGCGAAACCGACCCCACCCTGCCAATGGCGATCCATGCTGCAAAGCCGCAGATCAGGCCCGCAACCGCATAGACCGAGATCAAGGTTCGGCCCACCTGAATACCGGCCAGCATGGCGGCATCCGGGTCATCGCCGATGGCATGCACATGCCGCCCCCACGCCGTGTGGTTCAGCACATACCAAAGGACCGCCGCCAGAAGGATCAGCGTAATGCCACCGTAACTGATACTGGCGCCGCCAAAGTTGAAACCCTGACCGAACCAGAGCAGGCCCGCTGCCTTTTCCTCGATGTCAACGTTGCGGATGGATTCCGACTGTGAGTACCACAGTTTCAGCGCGTTGAAGATCGACAGCGTGCCCAGCGTCACGATGAACGGCGGCAGCTTCATCTTGGCGACCAGCACGCCATTGACCAGCCCCATCAGACCGCCAATCGCGATCCCGATCCCGATGGCCAAAAGCACCGGATAACCCAGCATGACCGCAAGGTTGCCCATGACCAGCGACGACACCACAAGGATCGCACCGACAGAAAGGTCGATGCCCGCCGTCAGAATGACAAGGGTCTGCGCCAAAGCCACAAAGCCGGTGACCGTGACCTGCTTCAGGACAGTCGACAGCGCGCCGATGCCCAGAAAGCGCGGCGCGATCAGGCCAAAGGCCGCGACCGAAATGATCAGCACAAGGGCCGGGATCATGGTCGGATAGTTTCGCAGAAAGCCGCGCAGGACATGGACGAACGTCTTGTCGTCCTTTTCAAAGCTGGCAACCGTCTTGTCGGCCTTGGTCAGCGTTGCTTCATAATCGGAAATGGTTTTGGTTGGTGCGTCTTGTGTGCTCATCGCCCCGGATGCCCCCGTTCTGCAATCTGTCGTGGCATGTGCCACCTATGACGAAGGGCGACCGTCAAGCCGCCCTTCGCGTAGTCTAACACAAGCGGTTCAGAACCGTATCAGCCCCAGCAGAGCTCGGTGCCCTTGGTGGTGTCGATCGACGGCACGCCATCAACCGGCTTGTCGGTCACCAGGTTCACACCGGTGTTGTAGAACGACAGTCCTTCGGTCACGGTCGGCTTCGTGCCGTCTTTGGCGAAAGCAACGATGGCTTCGATGCCTTTGGACGCCATCAGCAGCGGATACTGCTGCGAGGTGGCGCCGATGACGCCCGACTTGACCGAAGCCACGCCCGGGCAGCCGCCGTCAACCGAAACGATGATCGCCTGACCTTCTTTGCCAGCGTTCTTCAGGGCCTGATAGGCGCCTTCAGCAGCCGGTTCGTTGATCGTGTAGACCACGTTGATGTCGGGGTCTTTGGCCAGCAGGGTTTCCATCGCGCGCAGACCGCCTTCTGGGTTTGCATCCGACGATTCGTGGCCGATCACGCGTGGGTCGGTTTCCGATCCCATCACGGTCAGGTCCGGCACTTCGATGCCGAAGCCAACGAGGAAGCCGGTGTCGCGAGCGACGTCGACCGAGATGTTGTCCTTGTTGATGTCCAGCATCGCGATCTTGGCGGTTGCAGCGCCTTCACCCAGCGTCGCGGCAGCCCACTTGCCGATCAGCAGACCTGCTTCGAAGTTGTCGGTCGCAAAGGTGATGTCCTGTGCTTCGGCATCAGCCAGCGGGGTGTCGAGGGCGATCACGAGGATGCCGGCAGCGCGGGCGTCCTTGAGGGCCGGGCCGACCGAGTCGTTCGACGGGGTGATCAGGATACCCTTGGCACCGGCGGCGACGCAGTTTTCGATGGCGGTGATCTGCGGCGCAGCGTCGCCATCCTTTTCGCCGGCATAGGCCTGGAAGTCCAGACCAGCGGCGGTTGCGGCGGCTTCTGCGCCCTCTTTCATCTTCACGAAGAAGGGGTTGGTGTTGTTCTTGGTGATCAGGCAAGCCAGATCAGCCGCCGAAGCGCCGGTTGCCATGAACGCAAGCGCAGCCGAGCCCAAAAGGGCTTTGATTTTCATCGACATGGTAGTCCTCCCAAGGAATACAGGGGGTTGTCCCCCTGCTACAATCTGTTTCGCAGCCGTTCCTCCTGCTGCGACGCCATCACATGATCCGATTCTTGGCGTTGCGTCAATATAAATAAATCAGAGTGATTTATTATTGACAGCCCGCCAGATTCCCTCGCAACCTGCGTCCTTGAGGGAGGAAGCCCGGTGCCTGTCATCGGGTGGAAATGCATATGCTGATCGGGATACCGCCCATTCTTGGGCCGGAACTGCTGTTCACGCTGCGGTCGATGGGCCATGGCGATGAAATCGCAATTGTCGATGCGAACTATCCCGCGCAGGAACATGCGCGGCGACTGGTGCGCGCCGATGGGCATGGCCTTGTGCCGCTGCTGCGCGGCATCCTTGCGGTGATGCCGCTGGATGATGACACCCCCGCCGCCATCTGTCGCGCGGCCCTGTTCAACGATCCGGAACAGGCAGGTGCGATCCACCATGAAATTGACGCGGTTTGCGGCAACTTGAAGCCCGGATATGCGGTTTTGCCGCTGAAAGGGGCAGATCTTTACCCCCGTGTCCGCGCCGCCCACACCATCGTTGCGAGCAGCGAGATGGCCCTTTATGCCAACGTCATTCTGCGCAAAGGGGTGGTCCGGGGGCCCGAATGACAGATCAGGCGGATGCAAAATCCTCTGACGGGCTGGCCTCTGACCGGCTTTTGCCCGATGATCCCGCCTTTCGCGGGACCAATCAGGCTGGAATGCGCGCCCAGAACGAACGGCTGGTGCTGACCCTGCTACGCCAGCACATGGCGCTTGCCAAATCCGACATCGCCCGCATGACCGGCCTTTCGGCGCAGACTGTTTCGGTGATCGTGCGCGCGCTGGAACGCGATGGCCTGCTGGCGCGCGGCGCACCGCAACGCGGCCGCATCGGGCAGCCATCGATTCCGATGTCGCTGTCACCGGACGGTGCTTTCTTTCTGGGGCTCAAGATCGGCCGCCGCTCGGCCGACCTGACGTTGGTCGATTTTCTGGGCAATGTGCGAGCGACCGAACGGAAGGTTTACCGCTATCCCACGCCAACGACCGTGGTCGATTTTGTCCAATCGGCGCAGCCAAAGCTGCTGGCGCATCTGCCAGAGGCTGCCGCCGAGCGAATCGGTGGCCTTGGGGTGGCGATGCCGTTTCAGTTGTGGAACTGGGTCACCTCGATCGGGGCGCCGCAGGCCGAAATGGATGCCTGGCGGCACCGTGACATTCAGGCGGAACTTGCGGCCCTGACCGGGATGCCGGTGTTTGTGCAGAATGACGCCACTGCGGCCTGCGGGGCAGAGCTGGTCTTTGGCACGGGCGAGCGGCCAAAGGATTTTCTGTATTTCTACTTTGGCACCTTCATCGGCGGCGGTCTGGTGCTGAACGGGCAATTGTTCACCGGGCGCACCGGCAATGCGGGCGGCGTCGGCCCCATGCCCGTGCCCGGCCCGGATGGCCGCACGCAGCGCCTGATTGATGTCGCCTCCTTGTCGATTCTGGCCGATGCCATGGACCGCGCGGGCGAAAGCTCTGACCACCTTTGGGCGCAGCATGCCACGTGGGCCGTCAGCCAGCCCTTGCTGGATGCGTGGCTGGACAGCGCCGCGCAGGGACTGGCCCATGCCATCCTGTCTGCGGCCGCGCTGATCGAACTGGAGGCGGTTCTGATCGACGGCTGGATGCCGACCGCGGTCAGGGCCGACATCACTGCCCGCACCCACAAGGCCTTGCACCAGCTTGATCTTGCGGGGATCGATCCGCCGATGATCCGGCAGGGCACGGTCGGCGCGGATGCCCGCGCCCTTGGGGCGGCGGCCATTCCCTTGTCGCACCGTTATCTGATTGATCAAAACGCCCCGGGCCGCGAAACCTGATCCCGGCTGGCGGTGGTTGGCACGGTAATTGCCGCACGTTCATGGTCTTTCCTACATTGACACCACCCTTGCGGGTGCCAATGGTGCGGAAAGATCACCCGCCGCGACGCAAAACCAACCTGCTGACCAACGCCACGACGAGGAATCCGCCCACCCATGTCACTTGCACTGATCGCCGTGCTGCCCTTTCTGGGCGCGCTTTTGCCGGGGTTGATGATCCGCTCGGGGCGCACCGCCTGTGCTTCGGTCACGGCTGCCGTGACGGGGCTTGCGCTGTTGTTGCTGGCGCTGCAGGCCCCCGCCGTTCTGCGGGGCGAGGTGATCCAGACCCGGATCGAATGGATGCCCGCCTTGGGGCTGAACGCCAACTTCATGCTGGACGGGCTGGGCCTGCTGTTCGCGGGGATGATCCTTGGCATTGGGTTGCTGATCATCCTTTACGCCCGCTTCTATCTGTCGAAGTCCGATCCGATGGGGCAGTTCTACACCTATCTTCTTCTGTTTCAGGGCGCGATGGTTGGCATCGTTCTGTCTGACAACATCCTGCTTTTGCTGGTGTTCTGGGAATTGACCTCGCTGTCGTCCTTCCTGCTGATCGGTTACTGGAAACACCTGCCCGAAGGCCGCCAAGGCGCGCGCATGGCGCTGACCGTCACGGGCGGCGGCGGGCTTGCCATGATTGCGGGCATGCTGATCCTTGGCCAGATCGCGGGGTCTTATGACCTGAGCGTGATCCTGACCCAGCGTGAGGCAATTCAGGCCAGCGACTGGTATCTGCCCGCGCTGATCCTGATTTTGCTGGGGGCCTTCACCAAATCGGCGCAGTTCCCATTCCATTTCTGGCTGCCCCACGCGATGGCAGCCCCCACGCCGGTGTCGGCCTATCTGCACTCGGCCACCATGGTGAAGGCCGGGATCTTCCTGATGGCGCGGATGTGGCCGGTTCTGGCGGGCACGCCCGAATGGTTCTGGATCGTCACCACGGCGGGGCTGGTCACGATGGTCATGGCCGCCAAGATCGCCCTGTTCAAGGATGACCTGAAGGCGCTTCTGGCGTTTTCCACAGTCAGCCATCTGGGCCTGATCACCATGCTCTTGGGCTTTGGCACGGCCGAGGCGGCCACGGTGGCCATGTTCCACATCATCAACCACGCCACTTTCAAGGCGGCCTTGTTCATGTCGGCGGGGATTGTCGATCACGAGGCGCATACTCGCGACCTCAAGCGCCTTGGCGGGTTGCGCACGCTGATGCCCATTACCTTTGCTATCGCCACGGTGGCCGCGCTGTCGATGGCGGGGATTCCACCGCTCAACGGCTTTTTGTCCAAGGAAATGATGCTGGAAGAGGCTGCGCATACCGTCTGGGGCGCGCCTTGGCTCTTGGGTGCCTTGGCGACAATCGGGGCGCTGTTTTCCGTGGCCTACAGCTTTCGCTTCATCGCCCATACGTTCCTTGGCCCGGTGCGGCACGACTATCCGCACCACCCTCATGACCCCGGCTTTGGCATGTGGGCGGCCCCTGCCCTGCTGGCGGGGTTGGTTGTGGTGATCGGCCTTGCGCCCATGTTTGCCGCTGCGTGGCTGGTGGATACGGCGGCAGGGGCCGTCACGGGCGCGCCGGTCGATGTGAAGATCGCGCATTGGCACGGCTTTGCCTCGCCCGCGCTGTGGATGTCGGTTGTCGCCATCGGCGGTGCCCTGTTGCTGCTAGGTGCCCACAAGCGCTTGATGGCGCTGTGGAATGCCACGCCCCGGCCCGAAGCCAAGCGCATCTTTGACGGGATCGTCGAACCCATGGCCCGCCTGTCGCGCAGCACCTCGGACCGCCAGCATGATGGCGCGCTGACGCGATACATCGCCATTGCCACCCTTGCCATTGTCGCGGCGGGCCTCTTTGGCTGGTTCACGGGCACACATACCCCCGGCACCCGCACCCTGTTGCCTGTGGCAGTGGTTCCGGCCCTTGGCTGGCTGGCGCTGATCATCGCGACGCTGGCCATCGTGATCTTCCACCGCAACCGCCTGCTGACGCTGGTGCTGGTCGGGATCATCGGGCTGATGATCTCGGTCGGGTTCGCCTATTTCTCGGCCCCCGACCTTGCGCTGACGCAAATCTCGGTCGAGGTGGTGTCCGTCGTGCTCATGCTTTTGGCGCTGAACTTCCTGCCCAAGCGTACGCCATCGGAAAGCACCGCACCGCGCCGGACCTTTGACATGGCCGTGGCGGTAACGGCGGGGGTGGCCTTGGCCGCGCTGTCCTATGCGCTGATGACGCGCGACTTTGCCTTCCCCACCATTGCCGATTACCACATTGCCAATTCGAAGACCGAAGGCGGCGGCACCAACATCGTCAACGTCATTCTGGTGGACTTCCGCGGCTATGACACCTTTGGCGAAATCACCGTGCTGGGGATTGCCGCATTGCTGATCTATGCGCTGACCGAGGCGCTGCTGAAGGCTGGCCCGGCGAATGACCGCCTGCTGGCGTGGCAGCCTGATCAGCGGCGCGCGGGCGACCGTCACCCGATGATGCTTGCCTTGGCCACCCGGCTGATCCTGCCGATTGCGATGATGGTGGGCGTGTTCATCTTTCTGCGCGGCCACAACATGCCGGGGGGTGGGTTCATCGCGGGGCTGGTCGTGTCAATCGCTTTGGTCATGCAATACATGGCCTCAGGCTTTGCCTGGGCTCAGGCGCGGCAACGTGTCGATTACCATGCGCTGATCGCCGCCGGTGTGCTGACGGCCGCTGCTACCGGCATCGGGTCATGGTTCAACGGCACGCCCTACATGACCTCGGACTATGGCTATATCCACCTGTGGCCGCTGGAAGAATTCGAATGGGCGACGGCCGCGCTGTTTGATCTTGGCGTGTTCCTGACCGTAACCGGGGCGGTGATGCTGTCCCTCGCCTCGCTGTCACGCATCGCCATGCGGGCGGGCGAGACGGTGAATGCAGCACCCTTTGGCATCGACCCCAGCGAAGGCCGAACGCTTGACCCAGAGGAGGCCCGCTGATGGAAATCCTTGTGGCATCGGCCATTGGCCTTTTGGCGTCGGCGGGCATTTATCTGATGCTTCGCCAACGCACCTTCCCGGTGATCGTGGGGCTGACACTGCTCTCCTATGCGGTCAACGTCTTCATCTTTGCCGTCGGTCGCTTGGTCGTGGGCCTGCCGCCCATCCTTGACAAGGCCGCTGCCGGATACACCGACCCGCTGCCGCAGGCGCTGGTGCTGACGGCCATCGTGATCTCGTTTGGCATGACGGCGGTCATCGTCATCATAGCACTGGGGGCTTATCTGGAAAGCGGGCACGACCGCGTGGATATGACCGACGATACCGATGAACCGGAGGTGCGCAAGTGAACCACTGGATCATTGTCCCCGTCGTTCTGCCCGCAGTCATGGGTGCGGCCATCGTGCTGTTGATGCGCCACGACCTGCTGTTGCAGCGCGTGTTTTCAGTGGCGGCGACGCTGGCGCTTGTGACTGTTGGCATCGCGCTGACCATTGCGGCCAGCCACACCCCGGCTGAGGTTTACCTGTTGGGCAACTGGCCCGCGCCCTTTGGCATCGTGCTGGTTCTTGACCGCCTGTCCGCGATGATGGTGCTGCTGACCGCCGTTTTGGCCGCCATCGTGCAGCTTTATGCCATTGGCACGCAATGGGATACGCGCGGGCGGCATTTCCATGCGCTGTTCCAGTTCCAGTTGATGGGAATCAGCGGTGCCTTTCTGACCGGCGATGCCTTCAACCTGTTCGTGTTTTTCGAGGTGCTGCTGATCGCCTCTTACGGGCTGATGATTCACGGCGGCGGCAAGAACCGTCTGCGCGCGGGCGTGCAATACATCGCCTTCAACCTTGTCGGCTCATCCTTGTTTCTGTTTGCCTTGGCCAGCCTTTATGCGCTGACGGGCACGCTGAACATCGCCGATCTGGTGGTCAAGGTGCAGACCTTGCCCGAAGGCGACGCCGCCCTGTTCCGCGCCACCATGGTGCTGTTGATGCTGGTCTTTGCGATCAAGGGGGCGCTGGTGCCGCTGCAGTTCTGGCTGCCCGGCACCTATGCCAATGCGCCCGGCCCGGTAGCGGCGCTGTTTGCCGTGATGACCAAGATCGGCGCCTATGCCATGATTCGGTTTGGCGTGATGGTCATTCCGCCCAGCACACCGGCCACCGGCACGCTGATCGCAGACCTGCTGTTGCCTGCGGCATTGATCACGCTGGTTGTGGGGGCCATCGGAGTATTGGGGGCAACCACCCTGTCGCGCCTTGCGGCCTTTGCGGCGATTGCATCGATGGGCACGCTGTTCGTCGCCGTGTCGGCCTTTACACCTGCAGGCACTTCGGCTGCCCTCTACTACATGATCCACTCTACCCTTGCCGGGGCGGCGCTGTTCCTGATCATCGATCTGATTATCGACCGCCGCGCAGACGATGGCTTGCGCCAATCGCTGCCCCCCATCGCGCAAGGCGGGCTGATTGCGGCGCTGTTCATGGCCACGGCCATCGCCTTGGCCGGGATGCCGCCGCTTTCGGGGTTCATCGGCAAACTGCTGGTGATGCAGGCCCTGCGCGATCAGGCGGCACTGGTGTGGAGCATAATCCTTGTCACTTCTCTGGTGTCGATCATGGGCTTTGCGCGGGCTGGTTCCACGGTGTTCTGGAAGGCCCACGCCTCGGCCCCCGCCGACCCACCGCAACACGCGCCCGAGGCGCTGTCCTTTTTGGCCATCGGTCTGCTCTTGGCTGGGTTGGTGGCGCTGACCGTTCTGGCCGGGCCGATCACGGCATGGCTGGATGTTGCCGCCGCCAATCTGCATGACCCATCCGCCTATATCGCGGCCAATGCGCTGCCGGGGGGAAACTGACATGCTCAAACGCCTGTTTCCCCACCCCGTGCTGTCTGTGCTGCTGGTGATCGTCTGGCTGATGCTGGTCAACGGGTTCAAGATCGGCAGCCTTGTGATGGCGCTGATCCTTGCCATCGTCATCCCGATTCTGACCGCGCCCTATTGGCCCAACCGCCCGCCGTTGCGGCAGATACCCGCATTCACGCGCTATCTGCTGCTGGTGATGTGGGATATTCTGGTGGCCAATATTCAGGTGGCCAAGATCATCCTGTTCATGCCGGCAGACCGGATTCAGTCGGCATGGATCCCGGTTCCGATTGACCTGAAATCGCCCGAGGCGATCACCCTGCTGGCAGGCACCATCACCATGACGCCCGGCACCCTGACCGCCGATATGTCGGCCTGCGGCACGGTGTTGCTGATCCACTCCCTGCACGCGCCAGACCCCGATGCCATCCGCGATGACATCAAGGCGCGCTATGAAACCCGGCTGAAGAGGATCTTCGAATGATGCTCGATTATGCGCTGACCTTTGCCTTCCTGTGCTTTGGCGCCGGTCTGGCGATGAACCTGTATCGCATCTTCCGCGCGCCCGGTGTGCCAGACCGCATTCTGGCGCTGGATACGATGGTGGTGAACGTGATCGCACTGATCGTGCTTTATGGCATCAAGACGAAATCAGGCCTGAACTTCGAGGCTGCACTGCTGTTTGCCATGACAGGCTTCGTCTCGACGGTCGCGTTCTGCAAATTCATCCTGCGCGGCAATGTGATCGAGTGATGGCAATGGACCTTGCAATCGAAGCCATCCTGTCGGCCCTTCTGGTGATTGGCGGCATCTTTGCCGTGATCGGCAGCTATGGCCTGTTGAAACTACGCCAGACCATGCAGCGCCTGCATGCACCGACCAAGGCCTCGACCATCGGGGTCGGCACGACGCTGATCGTGTCGATGATCTATTTTCCGGTGTTCGAAGGGCAATTCAGTTGGCAGGAACTGCTGATCACCCTGTTTCTGTTCCTGACCGCCCCCATTACGGCAAACTTCATCGCCAAGGCGCAGATGCACAGCCGCATGACGCGTGATGATCTGCCCCCGACCGGGTTGGGCAATGATTGGGCAACCTTCGACGAAGATGAAAACGCCCCGCCGACCCGTCGCTGAAATCTGACCAAAAGGTCAAAAACTCAAAGCACCGCCCTTGCCCCGCAGGGCGATGCCGTGCCAGACTGCGCGCGACATCGAACCCGAGGGCACGCTGGTGCAGACCCATTCCCCTGATATCGCCGCTGCCACGGCCGCGCGCACACAACTTCCGCAAGTGACTCATGCCCGCAACCCCGGCATGGCGCTTGATCTGGATTGGGTGGCCGCCGTGCAGGCCAACACATCCGCCATCGAACGCCGCGCTGCCACCTTGGGCGGCAGGCGGTCGGTCAAGAAGGAATGGCAGGCCGCGTGGCTGTTGAAGGCCATCACCCTGATCGACCTGACCACCCTTTCTGGCGATGATACCGCTGGCCGCGTGCAGCGCCTGTGCGCCAAGGCCCGCCAACCCGTGCGCCCCGAGATGTTGGAGCGTCTTGGCATGACGGGCATCACCGTGGGGGCCGTCTGCGTGTATCACGATATGGTCGAAACTGCCGTCCGCGCGCTGGAAGGGACGAACATTCCCGTCGCCGCCGTTTCCACCGGGTTTCCGGCGGGCCTGTCGCCCTATCACCTGCGGATCGCTGAGATTGGCGAGAGCGTGCGTGCTGGCGCGCGGGAAATCGACATCGTGATCTCGCGCCGCCATGTGCTGACGCAAAACTGGCAGGCGCTTTATGACGAGATGCGCGAAATGCGCGCGGCCTGCGGCGAGGCCCACGTCAAGGCCATTCTGGCCACGGGCGAGTTGGGCACCCTGCGAAACGTCGCCCGCGCCAGCCTGATCTGCATGATGGCCGGGGCAGATTTTATCAAAACCTCGACCGGGAAAGAGGGCGTCAACGCCACCCTGCCGGTCAGCCTGACCATGATCCGCTGCATCCGCGATTATCAGGACCGCACCGGGTTCAAGGTGGGCTACAAACCCGCAGGCGGCATTTCCAAGGCCAAGGATGCGCTGCTCTATCTGGCGCTGATGAAGGATGAATTGGGTTATCCGTGGCTGCAACCCGACCTGTTCCGCTTTGGCGCCTCGTCCCTGCTGGGCGATATCGAGCGGCAGTTGGAGCATTACCTGACCGGCCACTATTCAGCCTCCAACCGCCATGCGATGGGATAAGGTGAAAGCGATGTGGCCTTTCAAGAAGAAGAAATCCAAAATCAACCCATTCGCCGTGATCGCCCCCTTGGAAGTCGCCGCAGGCGAGCTTTGGACCGCATTCCTCGCAGAACATCAGTGGAAAAACATTCCTTTCCAGCACCATTTCATCAGCTTCTTTCCAATCGCGTTAAAGCAATTGCGGGCGCGTTGGCCAAAACTGGAGGACACCCCGGACCAGTTTATGATGATTGCAATAGCGCGGGGCGTGGTCGCGGCAGGATCCGTTACAAAAGCTGATTTCCTCGCCGCGATACCGCTGCCAGCAAATTGTTTGGATTGAGCCATGACCATCAAGGAAATCTTCGACACCATGGCCTATGGCCCCGCACCCGAAGCCGCGACCGAGGCGCTAGCGTGGCTGGCCCGGCACGGCAACAGCTTTGGCCACTGGATTGACGGGCGTTTCACCGCACCAGACGCGGTGTTCGAGACGAAGAACCCCACCACCGGAAAGGTTCTAGCCACCGTCTCGCAAGGGTCCGCGTCCAGCGTGGACTCCGCCGTTGCCGCCGCGCGGCGGGCGCAGCCGAAATGGGCGGCGATGCCCGGCCACAAGCGGGCAAAGATCCTTTATGCCTTGGCCCGCCTGACGCAAAAGCATTCCCGACTGCTGGCGGTGCTGGAAACGCTGGATAACGGCAAGCCCATCCGGGAATCGCGCGATATCGACGTGCCGCTGGTGACGCGGCATTTCTACTATCACGCGGGCCTCGCGCAACTCATGGCCTCGGAATTGCCGGGGCATGAGGCGCTAGGCGTGTGCGGCGCGGTCATTCCGTGGAACTTTCCACTCTTGATGCTGGCGTGGAAAGTGGCCCCCGCATTGGCCGCTGGCAACACCGTGGTGCTGAAGCCCGCCGAATACACGCCATTGACAGCCCTTCTGTTCGCCGAAATCTCGGCCGAGGCGGGTTTGCCGCCGGGTGTCCTGAACATCGTCACCGGCGATGGCGACACCGGGGCCGCACTGGTGGCGCACCCGGAAGTGAACAAAATTGCCTTTACGGGCTCGACCAGCGTGGGCAAGGCGATCCGGCAGGCAACGGCAGGCACAGGCAAGGCGCTGACGTTGGAACTGGGCGGCAAATCGCCCTACATCGTGTTTGATGATGCCGACATCGACAGCGCCATCGAAGGTCTGGTCGATGCGATCTGGTTCAATCAGGGCCAGGTTTGCTGTGCCGGATCGCGCCTCTTGGTGCAAGAAGGCATCGCGGGCCGCTTTCATGAAAAGCTGAAACGTCGGATGGATGGCCTTCGGATCGGCGATCCTTTGGACAAGTGCATCGACGTTGGCGCCATCATCGACCCCGCGCAACTGCGCATGATTACCGACATGGTGGCCGGGTCTGATGGTGAGGTTTATCAGGCCAATACACCCGTGCCGCAGGGCTGCTTTTACCCACCCACGCTGATCACCGGGTTGGGCACGGCGTCACGCCTGATACAGGAGGAAATCTTTGGCCCGGTGCTGGTCAGCATGACCTTCCGCACACCGGTTGAGGCGGTGGAACTGGCCAACAACAGCCGCTACGGCCTTGCTGCAACGGTCTGGACCGAGAATGTGAACCTCGCCCTCGACATCGCGCCAAAGCTGAAGGCTGGCGTGGTCTGGGTGAACGCCACCAACCTGTTCGATGCCGCTGCAGGCTTTGGCGGCGTGCGCGAATCCGGCTTTGGGCGCGAAGGCGGGTGGGAAGGGCTGCTGGCCTATCTGAAACCAACCGGCAAGTCCGCCACCCTGAAACCTGTCAGCGCGGTGGCAGCACCCAAGACGGCCGAGGCCCCGGCACTGGACCGCACGGCCAAGCTGTTCATCGGCGGCAAGCAGGCCCGCCCCGATGGCGGCCATTCCAAAGCCGTCTACAGCCCCAAGGGCAAGCTCTTGGGCCATGTCGGCATCGGCAGCCGCAAGGACATCCGCAATGCCGTAGAGGCGGCGCATGCCGCCAAAGGTTGGGCGCGCACCACAGGCCATGCGCGCGCGCAGATCCTGTATTACATCGCCGAGAATCTGTCGGCCCGTGCCGAGGAATTCGCGCGCCGCATCAAGGAAATGACAGGTGCCACGGGCGAGGCCGAGGTGGATTGCGCCATTCAGCGGTTGTTCACCTATGCCGCATGGGCCGACAAGTTTGACGGTGCAGCCAAGTCGGTGCCCGTTCGTGGCGTGGCCCTTGCGATGAACGAACCCTGCGGTGTGATCGGTGCCCTGTGCCCGGATGAGGCGCCGCTTCTGGGCCTGATCTCGGTCATGGCCCCGGCCATTGCCATGGGGAACACCTGCGTTCTGGTGGCGTCCGATGCTTTCCCGCTGTCGGCCACCGATTTCTATCAGGTGCTGGAAGCCTCCGATGTGCCCGCCGGGGTGGTGAACATCGTCACCGGGCCACATACCGACCTTGGCAAATCTCTGGCCGGGCATATGGATGTAGACGCTGTCTGGTCGTTCTCCTCGGCCCCCGTCTCAGCCATGGTCGAGCGCGAATCTGCCGCCAACCTCAAGCGCACGTGGGTCAACAATGCCTGCGCGCGCGACTGGTTCAGCCCTGCGTCCGAAGGGCGCGCCTTTCTGCGTCAGGCGACGGAGGTCAAGACGGTCTGGATTCCTTACGGCGAATAGGTGGGCCGTTCAGGCGCGCCCCGCCGTAGGTGACAGGGTCAGGGGGTCGATTCCCAGCAGTTTCAGGGCGGCCACCCATTTGGTGCCATCATTGGCCGCAAAGACCAGATCGGCGGGCGCGTCTGCCACCAACCAATCGTTGCGCAGAATTTCGCCTTCCAACTGCCCCGGCCCCCACCCCGAATAGCCCAAGGCGAGCAGAGCGGCGCGCGGCCCTTCGCCCCGCGCCAAAGCCTCCAGAATATCAAGTGTTGCCGTCATGCGGTAACCACCCGGCACCCGCATTGTGGCCGGGCCCTCGGGATAATCGCCCGAATGCAGGACAAAGCCGCGCCCCCGTTCAACCGGGCCGCCGAAATGCACGTTGATGTCGCGCCCCTGCGGCACCCGGGGGATCTCAAGATGCTCCAGCAGGCCCGAAAAGCTGAGGTCCGGCGCGGGCTTGTTCACGATCAGGCCCATGGCACCGTCATCCGAATGCGCGCAGAGCAGAATCACGCTGCGGTCAAACCGCGCATCGCCCATGCCGGGCATCGCGACCAGAAGCCTGCCTCCCAGATCCATCGTCCGCCGCGCCCCTTTGCCCGCCATTTCATGTCTGTTCCATGACAACATGGCGCTGATGCGGCTTTGCCTCAAGAGCGATTGCTGGCCGCACCTTCCCGTCTTTGTGACTTCCCATTTCACGCCGCATACCTATGTTCTGCTGCATGAAGTGCGCCACTCTCCTTGTTCTTGCCTGTCTTGGTCATGCTGCACCGCTTTTGGCGCAGGGTCTGACGCAATCTGACGTTTTGCAGGGCACCATCCTGCAAGGCTGGGATGACGCGCCGGGCACGCGGATGGCGGCCGTTCACCTGCGTCTTGCCCCGCAATGGAAAACCTATTGGCGCGCACCGGGTGATGCGGGCATTCCGCCCAGCTTTGACTGGTCGGGGTCTGAAAACCTTGCCGGGGTGCGGTTCCATTGGCCCTCGCCCGAGGTGTTTCATACCAACGGTTTGCAGACCATCGGCTATCACGACGAACTTGTTTTGCCGATCGAGGTTTTGGCCGCCGATCCCAACCGCCCCGTGGTGCTGCGCGCGCGCGTCGATCTGGGCGTGTGCAAAGACATCTGCATGCCGGCGCAGCTTGACCTTGTGGCCGACCTGTCGCTGCCGGGCGCGCCGGATGCATCCATCAAGGCAGCGCTCAAGGCACGCCCCGACACCGGGCGCGAGGCGGGGCTGGGAGACATCGCCTGTCAGGTTGAACCCATAAAGGACGGCCTGCGCCTGACCGCAAGGATGGAGTTGCCCGCACAAGGGCGTAGCGAAGCTGTCGCAGTCGAATCCGGCATTGCGGGGGTCTGGGTTTCCGAGGCGATGGTCACACGCGACGGCAACAGCCTGACCGCAATGGTCGATATGGTGCCCCCGTCTGGTCAGCCCTTTGCGCTGGACCGTGGCGGTGTGACGGTCACCGTCATCGGTGGCGGGGGCCGCGCGGTTGAAATTCGCGGCTGCCCGTCGCCGTAACCGCCTATTCCAGCGATGCAGCGCCGTCGGGCGCCGCCGGACGGGCCGGCTTGCCACGCAGGCTTAGTCGCGCGGCAACATACCCCGTTGCCGCAACCACCCCGGACAGCGCCACGAACAGGCCAAAGGCAATCATCGGCGTCGCTTGCGCCAAGGCAGGCACCACTGCAACGATCCAGCCCGGAATGGCGCCCAGCACCAGGACCGGCGCCATGGTCAGGGCAAACAGCACCACGACAATCGCCGTTGCCAGCCGCACTGCCCGCCGTGGCCCGCGGCGCAGACCCCGGTGCAGCGCCATGAACATGCGCCCAAGGTCAGACTGCACCGCCCGCATGGCAGGCACGACCAACAGCACAAGGAACATTCCAACGCCCAGACCATAAGACATGGTGATGACGGTCGGTTTCAGGAATTCGGCCTGCGCGCTTTCCTGATACAACAGCGGCCCAAGGCCCAGAACCGTGGTCAGCGTGGTCAACAACACCGGTCGCAAACGGTCAGACACGCCATCCACAATTGCCGGGAACAAACCGCGCTTTTCAGAATATTCGTCGATGGTATCCACCAGAACGATGGCATCGTTCACGATGATGCCCGACATGCCGATCATCCCCACGATGGAAAACAGCGACAGCGGCACCCCCCAGACGTAATGCCCCCAGATCGCCCCGATCATCCCAAAAGGAATGACCGACATCACCACCAAAGGCCGCGTCCAGCTGGCAAAGACCCATGCCAGACAGATGTAGATGCCGGTCAGACAGATGATCAGCGCAATGCCCGCGTCGCCCAGAAACTCGCGCTCTTGTTCCACCAGACCACCTTGCCGGGTGGCAATGCCAAACTCTTGCTCCAGTTCCGGCAAAATCTCGGTGCGGATGGTTTCCTGAATTTCGGCGGCGCGGGTCGGGTTGTCCTCGGCCAGATCGCCCGAAACGGTCACGATGCGCAGGCCATTTTCGCGCCGGATCGTCGAAAACCCAGCCTCGCGCCGCACGGTCACGATATCTGCCAAGGGCACATAACTGCCATCTGCGGCGCGCATCAGCGTGCGTTCCAGAAAATCGGCCGTCAGTTCACTTTTCGGCAGTTCCACCCGGATCGTCGCACTGCGTGGGCCATCAGGATAAGTGGCGGCCTCGATACCGTTCAGCCGGTCCCGCAGGGTGGTGCCCAGATCATCAATGGCAAAGCCCATGGCCTGCCCCATCGGCGTCAGGTTCAGGACCAGTTCTTCCTTGTCATAGGCAAGGCTGTCCTCCAGCGCCGACACTTCGGGGAACGACGCCAATCGGGTTTTCAACGCCTCGGCGGCTGTCTTCAACTCATCCGCCGATGCCCCGAACAGGTCTATCGACAGCGCGTCACCGCCGGGGCCATAGCGGCCACCGCGGAACGACAACTCCTCCATCAAGGGGTGCGCGCGCACTTCCTCTTGCAGGGCGCTGACGAATTCGAAACTGGAATAGGGCCGCAGGTCGGGGTTCACCAGATCAATCGCGATGGACCCCAGCAGATCGGCATCCTTGCCATCCGCCCCGGCAAGGCCACGCCCGGCATTGCCACCGATTTCCGCCATGGCAAACAGGATCGGGGCCACCCCGTGTTCTTCTTCCAGCCGCGCGGCGACCACTTCGGATGCCCGCTGCAATTCGCGCATCATGGCCATCGTATCGTCGCGGTCCGCCCCCGGCAGCATCGAGAAGTTGCCCGTCACCGCCGCCTGTTCAGGCGCATTGAAGAACCGGAATGGCACATCGCCCCGGATGAACAACGCCGCCTGAAAGGCAAGCGCCACCAGTGCCGCCGCCAGAACCGGATAGCGCGCCACAAGGACAAAGCGCATCAGGGGCTTCATCACCCGCACCTGAAACCAGTCCATGCCGCGGTTCACCTGACGTGAAGGCCAGTCATACCAGTGCTTTTCCTGCGACTTGGCAATGGCATGCACCATGTGGTTCGGCAAAATCAGAAAGCAGTCCACCAGACTGGCCAGCATGACCGCGATCACGGTATAGGGGATATCGACGATCAGATCGCCAAACCGCCCGCCAATCGCCACCAGCCCAAAGAACGCGATGATGGTCGTCATGGTGGATGCCATGACCGCCGGCGCCATGTTGCGCGCCGCCGTTTCGGCAGCGGTCAGCGGGTCTTCGCCCAGCGTGCGGGCGCGGAAATCGGCGTGTTCGCTGACCACGATGGCATCATCGCAGATCACCCCCAGCATCAGGATCAGCGCGAACAGCGAGATCATGTTGACGGTCATCCCCGCCAGAAACATCACCGCAAGGGCAGCCAGCGTGGCAATGGGAATCCCCATCGCCACCCAAAATGCAGTGCGGGCATTCAGGAACAGGAACAGGAACAGCACCACAAGCGCCAACCCCTGCAACCCATCGACCAGCAACAGGTTCAGACGGTCGGTAATCTCTTCCGCGCGGGCGCGGACAAGGTCAACCGTCACCCCCGGCGGCAGGCCAAGCTGCATGTCGGCCGCAACCTCTTCGACCGCCGTCTGCATGCGGATCGCGTCGCCTTCGGCGTTGCGGTCCACCCGGATGGTCATGGCCGGGTTTTCCCCGACATAGGCGGCGCGTCCGCTGTCGACGCCCTGCACGGTGATGGTGGCAATGTCACCGACGGTCAACTTGGTGCCGTCTGGCAGGCTTCGCAGCACCAAGGCCGACAGTTCCGCCGCGCTGCGCTGTTCGGTGCCCGTGCGCACCCGTGCCGATCCGTCGCCCACATCACCAGCGGGCGATGAATTGACCGCCGTCGCAATCGCCGCCGAAATCTCGCGCATGGTCACGTCATAGCGGATCAGCGCGACGGACGGCACCTCGACCAGTGTCACCGGATCGGCCAGCCCGCGAATCGTGGTGCGCGTGACCCCGGCCTGAAACAGACGGCCAGTGAATTCATCGGCAAACCGCGCCAACTGGTCCACACCCACCGGCCCGGTGATCACCACATCCGTCACCTGATCACGCCATTGCGTGCGGCGGATCACGGGGTCTTCCGCCTCGGACGGCAGGTTGTTGACGGCGCCAACAGCCGTCTGCACATCTTCGGTGGCCTGCGAAAGGTCCTTGCCCGGCTCAAACTCCAGATCAATCCGGGCGCTGCCTTCGCGTGCGACGGATGTCGCATCGGTGACCCCTTCCACCGTCAGCAGCGCAGGTTCCAGCACCTGAACAATGGCGCGGTCCACATCTTCGGCACCCGCGCCATCCCACCGGATCTGGACCGATACTTCTGATATGACGACATCCGGAAAATACTGCGCGCGGATGCGGCTGGCGGCGGCAAGGCCCGCCACGATCATCAGGATCAGCACAAGGTTCGCCAGCGTGCGATGCCGCACGAAGTACGAAATGAAGCCCGTCGCTTTTCCCAGATCGCGGTGCGCGGCCATGGCCTTAGCCCCCCATCCGTGATTCCAGCCGCGCGATCACCTGCGCGGGCACCTTTTCCTGCGCCAACTGCTCCAGCACGCGCGCCTTGGCGTCCTCGGGCATGCGGGTGTTGTTGGTCACATAAGCGATCAGTTCCGCGCGCCGTTCCGGGGTCAGTGCGACCGAGTCCTCTTCTGCACTGGCCTGAGTAACCCCAGCAGGAGGCGTTGCGGCCTGCGCTGCTGCATTGTCGCTGTCACGGATCGGCTTGATCCGGATGCCTGCCCCCAGCAGGGGTGAGCGTTCGGCCACGACCTCACGCCCGGAAATCGCACGGGCATCCACCAGAATATCATCGCCCTGACGGCGCAGCACTTCGACCGTCACTTCCTCAAGCCGATCCTCGGCACCCAGAACCAGCAACCGACCGTCGCCATTCACCGCCAAGGCCGGCAGACGCGCCACATTGTCCA
Source organism: Rhodobacter sp. (assembly GCA_027484145.1). Classification (GTDB taxonomy): domain Bacteria; phylum Pseudomonadota; class Alphaproteobacteria; order Rhodobacterales; family Rhodobacteraceae; genus Pseudotabrizicola. Next base: position 268,307 of record JAIXUH010000026.1, on the reverse strand, counting down.
GCGCGGGTTCCGCAATCATCACCGTCACGAAATCGCCCGGCCGCAGGCCACGCGCGCCCGACAGCGTGGCATAGACCACCCGGCCCGACGAGCCCGCACCCACCGCCGCGCCCACCCGTTCCACCATGCCGGTCGCCCTGATCTCTGCGCCCAGAACATCCAGCCGCACGGTGATAGGGGCGGCTATCAGATCACCGCCCGCATCCAGCAGCCGCGCGAATTGCGCGGTCGACAGGCGGAAAGAAACCTCCAACGCGTCAGGGTCGATGATCTGGCCCACGGATTCGTTCGCTCCGATCAGGCCACCCTGCACCACGGCCACACCGTTCAGACGCCCGTCAAAGCTGGCGGTAATCTCGGTATCGGCCAAGGCACGCTCGCTTTCGGCCAGCGTGATCTGGCCGCGCTGCAAGGCCGACGCCGCCTGATCCACCCGCGCCTCAGCCTGTGCCAGCGATGACCGCCGCGACAGCACCGATTGTTGTTCCGACGACAGCGCAAGGGCTGCCGTTTCCACTGCGGCAGGCGAACCCACGCCGCGGGTTTGCAGATCTTCTTGCCGGGCAAGGGCCTGACGGCGCAATTCCAACTGCGCTTCGGCGGCGGAAAGGTCGTCGCGTGCCAAAGTTAGGCCGCGCGCGGCATCGCGCACCTCGGCCTCGGCCTCGGCGACTGAGGCTTGCGCCAGATCGCGCGCGGATGTGGCATCTGCCGGATCAAGGCGCACCAGCACCTGCCCAGCCTGCACCGCCGCGCCATCTTCGAAACCGGGCGCAATCTCGATCACGCGGCCCCCCCGCGCGGCGCGCAGGTCCAGCGTGCGGCGCGAGCGGATTTCTCCGAAGGCCACCATGTCGGGCACAATCCGGCCCGACGTGACGGTCACCACATTGGCCGACACAACGCGTTCGCGGGCAGGCTGGGGCGGGCCACCGGGTGCCATACTGTCCCGCACGGCCCCCGCCACCAGTTGCAGGGCCAGCGCCAGCAGCCCCGCCGTCACCGCGGCAAGGAACAGGCCCATCATGGATCGCGCCAGAAACTTCATACCCACTCCGCTATGATCTTCGCGCAGACTTAACCCTGCTGTGGCCGCCAGCCAGCCACAAAGACGTGACAGGTTTAAGGCCTAACGCAGAAATCCGTCGGTTCCGTCGCTACTTGCGGCGATGATGTTCGTCCAGCCGGGGGAAAATTTCCACGAAATTGCACGGCCGATGGCGATAGTCCAACTGCCAGACCAGAATCTCGTCCCAGGCATCGCGGCAGGCGCCGGGGCTGCCGGGCAGGGCAAACAGATAGGTCCCGCCCGCTACGCCCCCACAAGCCCGGCTTTGCACGGCTGATGTACCGATCTTTTGCATGCTGACGATGGTGAACACCGTGCCAAAGGCTTCGATCTCTTTTTCATAGACATCGCGGTGCGCTTCGACGGTCACATCGCGCCCGGTCAGCCCCGTGCCGCCCGTGGTCAGGATCACATCCACCGCAGGGTCGGAAATCCACGTCCTCAGGCGCGCGGCAATCTCGGCCCGGTCATCCTGCACAATGCCGCGCGCGGCCAGCAGGTGCCCGGCCCCGGTCAGCCGTTCCACCAAGGTATCGCCGGACCTGTCATCGGCGGCGCTGCGGGTGTCGGATACCGTCAGCACCGCAATGCGGACGGGGATAAAGTCTTTCGTCTCGTCAATCCGGCTCATGCCTTACCCCTTTTGCACCAGCGCCAACCGCAGCGCCAAAGCCGCAAAAACCCCCGCGCTTACCCGACCTAGCCACCGCGCTGCCGTTTCAGACCGCGCCAACCTGCGGCCGATGCTGCCCGCAAAGCCGCCGACAAGGCCATTCACCAAAAGCCCGCCCAGACAGAACACCAGCCCAAGGGTCACAAACTGCGGCAAGACCGGGCGGGCCGGATCCACGAATTGCGGCAAAAAGGCAAGAATGAACAGGATCACCTTGGGATTCAGTAGGTTAACCAAAAGCGCATCACGAAAGGCCCGCCATGGGGCACGCCCCTGCCCTGCCGCATCCGGCCCCAGAACCGGCGCGCGCAGCGACTGCACCGCCAGCCACAGCAGATACCCGACCCCGACCCAGCGGATGACATCAAACGCCAGCGGGTGCGCGGCCACCAGCGCGCCCAGCCCAAGACCGGCCAGCAGCGTGTGCACAAGCCCCCCCACGGCGATGCCGAAATTCGCCGCCATCGCAGCGCGCGGGCCAGAGTTCAGCCCCTGACCAAGGCAGAACAGCATGTCCGCCCCCGGCGTCAGGTTCAGCGCAAGGGCGGCTGGCGCAAAAGCCAACAGCACAAGGGGGTCAACCGGCCAGATCACCGCGGCCCCCTCACCGCTGCCCCTTGAGCCGCGCCTGAAGCGTCAGCAGGTCGGCCCAGGCTTCACGCTTGGCCGCGGGGTTGCGCAGCAGATAGGCGGGGTGGGTCATTGGCAGCAGCGGCTTGTTCAGCGCAGTCGTCCAGTTGCCCCGCGCCCGCAAAATGCCGCGCTCGCCCGTCAGGGCCACCAAGGGTGTGTTGCCCATGACCACGATCACCTCGGGATCGGCCAGTTCGATGTGACGCGCAACAAACGGGCGCATCATGGCGATCTCGGCGGGTTCGGGGTCGCGGTTGCCGGGCGGGCGCCACGGCATGACGTTGGTGATGTAAAGCGCCGCCTCGGAATCGGGGCTGTGCCGGGACAGCCCGATGGCGGCAAACATCCGGTCCAGCAACATGCCAGCACGGCCCACAAAGGGCAGACCTTCCATATCCTCATCCCGGCCCGGCGCTTCGCCCAGGATCAGCACCCGCGCCTCTGGGTTGCCATCTGCGAACACCAGATTGCGTGCACCCTTTTTCAGATCGCACAGATCAAACGCTGCCAAAGCATCGCGCAGACTATCCAGCGTCGTGGCGCGGGCGGCAAACTGACGCGCCTCGGCCACGGCATCTGCTGCGGGGGGCGGCGTTTCCACGGGCGCGACATTGGGGCGGGACGGGGCACGCGGCGCGGGTGCAGCACCCATTGCAACCGGAACTGGCGGTGGTGCTGTCTTTGCCGGTTCGGGCAATTGATAGCGGTTCAGCGGTGCATCCAGCACGACATCTTCGACGCCAAGCTCATGCTGCCACGCCAACGCGGCCAAGGCGGCGTGCCAGTCGCTTGCGATGTCGGTGGCGATTCCCATGGCTGCCACGCTAGGGCCGCCACCGCCGCGCCGCAAGGGTGCGCCCTATTGCATTGCCCACCGCGACAGGCTTTGGCATAAGCGCGATGAACCCACCGGGCAGGAGAATGCCATGATCTTCCGCGCGCGCCACCTTCTGGGGATCGAGCATCTGTCGCCGCAGGAAATCGTGACGGTCCTTGATCTGGCCGACCGCTACGTTGACCTGAACCGCCGCACCGTCAAGCAATCGGACACGCTGGCGGGGATGACCCAGATCAACATGTTCTTCGAAAACTCCACCCGCACGCAGGCCAGTTTCGAACTGGCGGGCAAGCGGATGGGGGCCGATGTGATGAACATGGCCGTCGCGCAATCCTCGGTGAAAAAGGGCGAGACGCTGATCGATACGGCGCTGACGCTGAACGCCATGCATCCTGACCTGCTGGTCGTGCGCCATCCGTCCAGCGGGGCGGTCAACCTGCTGGCGTCAAAGGTGAATTGTGCGGTGCTGAACGCAGGCGACGGGCGGCACGAACACCCCACGCAGGCGCTTTTGGATGCACTGACCATCCGCCGGGCCAAGGGCCGCATCCAGCGGCTGACTGTGGCCATCTGCGGTGACATTGCCCACAGCCGCGTGGCGCGCAGCAACTTGATTCTGCTGGGAAAGATGGAAAACCGCATCCGCCTGATCGCCCCGCCCACCTTGATGCCCTCAGGCGTGCAGGAGTTTGGCTGCGAGCTTTATGATGACATGCGCAAGGGGCTGGAGGGGGCAGACGTGGTCATGATGCTGCGCCTGCAGAAGGAACGCATGGACGGCGGCTTTATCCCGTCAGAGCGCGAATACTATCACCGCTTTGGTCTGGACGCTGAAAAGCTGAGCCATGCCAAGCCTGACGCCATCGTGATGCACCCCGGCCCGATGAACCGCGGGGTCGAGATTGACGGTGAGTTGGCCGATGACATCAACCGTTCCGTCATTCAGGAACAGGTCGAAATGGGCGTGGCCGTCCGCATGGCCTGCATGGACCTGCTCGCGCGCAACCTGCGGGCAGATCGGGGCAAACGCGCAGCCGAGGTGATGGTGTGAACGATCCGCTGACCGTCAAGGCCATCGAACGTGGCACTGTGCGGGTGTTTGCGCTGGACATGACCGCGCGCGAGGTGGACCGCCTGCGCAACCCCGGCCCGCCGCCAGGGTTTGCCTTCAGTGACGACCCGGCAAAGGATTTTCCTGATTATGTCGCGTCGGACGATGAACGTGACCCCATCGCCACCTTGTTGGGAACAGACCTTGCCGACAGTGACTTTGTCGAAGTTTTTCATACCGATGACATCTCGGCCATCGGCCTTGCCACCTATCTGGTCGAAGGTAATGGCGCAGCCGAGGCGCAGATCGAGGCCGACCGCGCCCGGCTGGATGCGCTGCACGGCCATGTGGTGATCGTGCTGTCGGCGGCCTTTGGCGGTCAGGCCACCACCCTGCGGCCTGATCCGCGCCTGACCTTGGTCGGCTGTTACACCGAACCACCGCCCGCGCCTGTCCTGCCGCTGCCGCAGTATGACTCCGCCAAGGGCATCATTGCCGGACCACCCGTCAAAGTGGTGTCCGACGCGGCCATGGGCGGGCGCGTCGCGGCGGTTGTGCTGCTGCTGTTGTTCCTGTTCGTCATGGCTTTCGTCTGGATGGCGGCATGACGACGCCCCTTCCCCCGCTGGACCCGGGCGAGCAGGTGCTGGCCAGCTTTGCCCCGGACCGCACGACCTATCTCAGGGCACACCTGATAATGGCCGTGGCCTTGGGGGCGGCGGCGGGCGTGGCGCTGGTGGTGATGGGAAACCCTTATCCGGTCACCGGGCCTTTGGGGGCGGCGGCGGCCATCGGCCTGCGCGCGGCCTATCTTGCGTCCGAGGCTTTGAGCGATACGTGGCATCTGACCAACCGCCGCCTTCTGGGGCCGCGCGGGCACAGCTTGCCCTTGGCCCAGATCACCCATGCGCGCCCCTTCCTTGGCGCGGTTCAGATCATCACACGGTCGGGCGACAAGCACCTGATCAAATACCTTGCCGACGCCCCTGCCGCAGCGGCCCGCATCCTGTTGGCGCGGGGGTGATCCCCTTTGCCCGCGGGTAGACAGCCACAACCGCAAGCCCTACACCCGCACGATCAGCCCTGCCCCGTTGACGAGCGCCAATGACCGGAACGCCATGACCCTGCACTTCATCAACGCCCGCCTGATCGACCCCGAAGCCGGAACCGAAGACCTTGGCAGCCTGTCGGTTGTTGACGGCATGATTGCCCGGCGCGACGACTCTGCACCCGTTGGCGCACGGGTGATTGATTGCGCGGGGGCCTGCCTTGCGCCCGGTATCGTGGATTGGGGCGTCAAGATCGGCGAGCCCGGCGAACGGCACCGCGAATCGTTCAAGTCGGCGGCCCTTGCCGCTGCGGCGGGCGGGGTGACCACGATCATCGCGCGCCCCGACACAGCACCTGCCATCGACACGCCCGAGGTGCTGGAATTTGTGACCCGACGCGCCGAAGAGGCCGCAATCGTGCGGATCCGGCATATGGCCGCGCTGACCAAGGCTCGCGCCGGGCGCGAGATGACCGAGATCGGCTTTCTGCTGGATGCCGGGGCGATTGCCTTTACCGACGCCATGCATGTGACCACCGACACCAAGGTGCTGTCGCGCGCGTTCACCTATGCCCGCAGCCTTGGCGCGCTGGTGATCGGGCATCCGCAGGAACCGGGGCTGTCAGGCGGGGCAGCCGCCACGTCAGGCAAGTTTGCGTCCTTGCGCGGCCTGCCGGCGGTGCATCCCATGGCCGAACGGATCGGGCTGGACCGTGACATCGGCCTGATCGAAATGACGGGCGCGCGCTATCATGCTGACCAGATCACCACCGCCCGCAGCCTGCCCGCGCTCGAACGGGCCAAGAAGAACGGCTTTGACGTGACGGCGGGGGTGTCGATCCACCATCTGACGCTAAACGAACTGGACGTGGGTGATTACCGCACCTTCTTTAAGCTGACCCCGCCACTGCGGTCCGAAGATGACCGATTGGCGATGGTCGAGGCGGTTGCTTCGGGCCTGATCGACGTGATCGGCAGCTTTCACACCCCGCAAGACGAGGAATCCAAACGCCTGCCGTTCGAAGATGCCGCTTCGGGGGCGGTCGGTCTGGAAACCCTGCTTCCGGCGGCACTGCGGCTTTATCATGCCGGGCAACTGACCCTGCCACAGCTGTTCCGCGCCATGGCGCTGAACCCGGCCCGGCGGCTTGGCCTGCCACAGGGACGTCTGGCCGAGGGGGCCCCTGCAGACCTTGTGCTGTTCAACCCCGATACGCCCTTTGTGCTCGACCGCTTCAAGCTGCAGTCGAAATCTAAGAACACCCCGTTTGACGGCGCTCGGCTGGAGGGTAAGGTCATCGCCACCTATGTCGGCGGACGACAGGTCTTTTCGGGGGCGTAAATGGTATTGAAGTCGCTTCTTGGCCTGCTTCGCCCGCAAAAGGCCGATCCGGTCGCGGCTTTTGTGGAAACCGCATTGGGCCACCTGCACAAGAAGCGTGCCTTTACCATCACCGCCGCACCGGACCCCATGACCCGTGTCATTTCCTTTGGCACTGGCACGGGGGAGATGACCCTGCATCTCGATAGCCTCTGGCGGACATGGCAACAGCCGATGTCGCAGACCGAGCGTCAGAGCCAACTTGATATCTGGTCCGGGTCCTGCGTTGAGGCCCTTGGCGCAGAGCCGGCAAGCCCGGACCAATTGATGCCGCTTGTCCGCCATTTCACCCAAGCCGACTGGGATGAGGCAATGCTGGAACAGGCCAAGGCATCGCGGCCCCACCCGCCACCGGGGCATGATGGTCTGTGGGCCGTTGCCTTTACCGGGGATCTGGTGGTGATGCTGGGCCTTGACCAGCCCAACAGCCTGACGCTTGTGGATATGGACAAACTGCAGGAGGTGGGGGTGCCGCCCGCACAGGCACTTGAACGCGCGCTAAGCAACCTTGATCGCCTGTTGCCGGACCCCACGATCAACAGGTTGGATAACGGCCTGTTCACCATCACCTTTCCGCAGCACCTGTGGGCCATTCCTTCGGCGCTGGTGATGAACGGCATGTTGGATGACATCATGACCCAGCATGGAATCAAGACCGCATTCATGGCGCTGCCCGCCCGCTCTGCCCTACTGTTCTGCGATGCTGAAAAGGCCGGAACGCTGGACTTGATCATGAAAGGCGTGCAGCAGTATCGCAGTCTGGATCATCCGATGTCCGATTTCGTCTTTCGCATGGATGTTGGCGTTCTTGGCTTCGTCCCGCTGATCCGCGTCCCGGATGGGACACCCTGACCCCGTTTGATCAAGGCCAACCGATGCCCGAATTCACCTCTCCGACCCTGCTTTTGCTGCTTACAGCGGTGCTGTCCTACTTGCTTGGGTCGGTGCCCTTTGGGGTGGTGATCACAAGGGCACTGGGGCTGGGTGACTTGCGGCAGATCGGGTCGGGCAATATTGGCGCAACCAACGTGCTGCGAACCGGCAACAAAAGGGCGGCCTTTGCCACCCTGATTCTGGATGCGGCAAAGGGCGGCGTGGCTGTGCTGATCGCGCGGGCCATGGTGGGCGAAGATGCGGCACAGGTGGGCGGTCTGGCCGCGTTTCTGGGCCATCTGTACCCTGTCTGGCTGGGCTTCAAAGGCGGCAAGGGCGTGGCCACCTTCCTGGGCATCTTGCTTGCCCTAGCATGGCCCGCCGGATTGGCTGCCTGCGCGACGTGGCTGGTCGTGGCCGCCGTCAGCCGCATATCTTCGTTGTCGGCGCTTGCGGCGGCGGCGCTTGCCCCGGTCTGGCTATGGTGGCTGGGCGATACGTCTATGGTGCTTTTGGCGGCGCTGCTGGCCTTGCTGGTCTTTGTGCGCCATTCTGCAAACATCGCCCGCATACGCGCGGGCAACGAACCAAGGATCGGCAGGAAATGATCCGTCTCACACTCACTCTTTCGCTGCTGGCCTCGCCCGCACTTGCCACCGAGGGCGCGCTGCCCATGGATCAGGCCATCAGCCTTGGCACGGCCGAAAACCGGGCGTGGTGCGAAGAACAGGGCGGCACGCTGCAACTGTCGGACAACCCCGCCACGGCGGTTGATCTGACATCAGACGGCACGGCGGATGACTGGATCGTCAACGAAACCGGCGCATTCTGCGGGCCGGATTATGGCTTTCTGGGCGGGTCAGGCGGGGCCATGATCCACGCGGTGATCGGGAACAAGGTCAGCAGCTGGCTAGGCGGCGCCTGGATGATCCATGACCTGAGCTTCACCTATGAGGGCGAAGTCGGCCCACCGATACGCATGCTGATGCTGGGCATGCACGGGTCGGCCTGCGACAGCTTTGGCGCGGCCCCTTGCGTTGTAACCTTTACTTGGGATGGGGAACGGCTCATCGCCTATGCCCCTTCTGGCCCCGAAGGCGAATAAGCCGCAGCCTCACAGGCTGGAAGCGGCGTAGATCGGCGCAAGGCTGCCCGCCCATTCGCCGTGATAGAGCTGCAGCCAGCGGTCGGCCTGCACCTCGCCCGACGCGACAGAGGCGACCAGCGGGGCCAGATAGCGTTCCTCGCCCATACCACGCGCGGCAAGCCCGGCATGGCTGAGCGCCACGGCCGCACGCGCCAGATCCTGCAGCTTGACGCCATTGGCCTGCCCCTGCAGGGCAGAGACAGAGGCTGCCACGCGCAGCCCCTCGCGGGTTTCGCCGTCCAGCCCCTTGACCAGATCCCACGCCGCATCCAGCGCGGTCTGGTCATACATCAGCCCCACCCAGAACGCGGGCAGCGCGTTGATATGCGCTTCGTCCCCACAATCGGCACCGCGCATTTCGATGTATTTCTTGACCCTCGCTTCGGGGAAAACGGTGGTCATGTGATCGGCCCAATCGCTCAGAGTCGGCTTTTCACCCGGCAGCGCGGGCAGCTCGCCCTTCAGGAAATCCCGGAACGACTGACCCAAGGCATTGATATACTTGCCATCGCGATAGACAAAATACATCGGCACATCCAGAACCCAGTCGACATAGGCCTGAAAGCCGAACCCTTCGTCAAAGGCAAAGGGCAACATACCCGTGCGCGAATTGTCCAGACCCCGCCAAATCCGGCTGCGCCAAGACTTGTGCCCGTTCAGCCCGCCATCAAAGAAGGGCGATGACGCGAACAGCGCCGTCGCAACCGGCTGCAACGCAAGCGAGACGCGCAGCTTTTTCACCATGTCGGCCTCGGACCCATAGTCGAGGTTCACCTGCACCGTGCAGGTCCGATACATCATCTGGGTGCCATGAGTGCCGACGCGGCCCATGTAATCGGTCATCAACCGGTAGCGCCCCTTTGGCATCACCGGCATAGCCTCATGCCGCCATTCGGGGGCAGCGCCAATGCCCATGAACCGCACGCCCATGGGGTCGGCAATCGTAGCCACCTCTTCCAAGTGGGTCCGCAATTCGGCGGCCGAGGCGTGCATGTCGGGCATCATCGCGCCGGACAATTCGAACTGGCCGCCCGGCTCAAGGCTGATGTTCGCGCCGTTGCGCGTCAGCCCGATGATGTTGTCGCCTTCACGCACCGGGGTCCAGCCGAACCGTGCCACCAGCCCGTCAAACAGGGCCGAAACGGAGCGCGGACCCGCATAGGGCAAAGGCGCGTGGGTATCCGTCAGCCAGCCGAATTTTTCATGCTCGGTGCCGATGGTCCATTGCGCCTTGGGCTTGCTGCCCGATTCCATATAGGCGGCAAGCTGCGAGAAATCTTCGATCGGTCCGCCGCCGGATTGTGGAATGGACATGGGAAGGCAGGCTCCGGCTGTGGTCAGGGTCAAGATGGCAAGAGGTGTCTTGCCCGCTGCGGCAAGTCAAGACAGGGCGATGCATCGGGCGGGTGATATCACAAAAGATGATACCGGCACATCGCAGGTGATTACCGCGCCACCACCCCGGCCCCACTGCGCCGCCAGACGACCCGGTTTTCGCCACCCGCCATGACGGCGCGGCTGTCGGCCCCTGCGACGGGCTGCAAGGCGGCCACCAGATCGGCGCTGGACATGCCCGGCAACGATGAGAAGGCGTCAAACAGGTTCTCGGCCCCTGCCGCCTCCAGCGGAATCAGAATCGCTTGCCCATCGGCTTGCTTTAGCCGCCACAACCGGCGCCCGCGCATCGAGATCAGCCGCAACTCGACCAGATCGGGCAGGCTGACAAAACCACCCACCGTTGGGCCCATATAGCCGACCTGACCTTCATCCACCTGAACGATTCCCGGCGCGGCCCCATCCGCCGCAAAGCGCATCCGGCGCCATGCCAGCAGCCCCAGCGACACCCCCCCCAGCCCCAGAATCACGCCAAGCGGCACCAGCAGATAGCCGCCATAGGATGCCAGCCACAGCCCAAGGGCCACCACCGCCACGCCGACAAACCCCTCGCGCCACTGCCACAGCAAGGCGCGCACCTCGGGTCGGACATAGTCAGTCATGCAGACCCCCTTGCGCCGTAGCGTCCCCCACCCGCGTAATCATCGCCAGTCACCCACCGCCGCCTGCCATAGCACGATGGCGGCCACCGCCGCCGTTTCGGCCCGCAGGATACGGGGGCCAAGACTGATGGGCCGCACGAACGGCAGGGCACGCAGGCGGGCCTTTTCCTCCTCCGAAAAGCCGCCTTCAGGGCCGACCAGCACCGCCGAAGGGGTGGCAGGCGCGATCTGACCATGCAGGTTGGCAGATTGGCCCGCCAATGCCTCATCCGCCCAAAGCAAAGCCCTGCCCGGTGGCCAAGATGCAAGCACCCGGTCCAGTGGCAGCACATCGGCCACTTCGGGCACAAAGGTGGCGCCACATTGCTCGGCGGCCTCAACCGCATGGGCCAGTTGTTTGTCATGCCGCCAGCGTTCGGCATTGTTAAAGCGCGTGGTCACGGGCTGCACCCGAGCGACCCCAAGCTCAACCGCCTTTTCCACAATGAAATTGGTACGCTCTTTCCGGATGGGTGAGAACAGCAGCCAAAGGTCCGGTGGCAGGCTTTGCGGCGCAGTCTGTGCCTCGCACAGCAGGACGCCGCGGCGCTTGGCCGCATCCTGCACCCGCCCCAGCCATTCCCCATCGCGGCCATTGAACAGCAGCACCGCATCGCCAACGGTCAGCCTCATCACGGCAAAGAGATAATTCGCCTGCTCGGGGCCGACTGCCACCGCTTGCCCCATGCCCAAGGGCTGATCTACAAAGAGTCTGACCTTCGCGTTCATGAGTGCAAGCTATGACCCCACGCCCGGAATTGCCAGAGGCTGCACCCCCCACCGACGGCGGGGCCTTGGGGCGTGATCCGGGGGCCGATTTCTGGCCCGACGAAGGGCGCGTGGCCGATGCAACCGCTGACAACTGGGTGGACGCGATTGCCCCCGCGCCAACCCGCCCCTATCTGCGGCTGTCGCGGGCGGATCGGCCCATCGGCACGTGGCTGTTGTTCATCCCCTGTCTGTGGGGCCTGTCGCTGGCGGCGGCAGTCGATGGGTTTCGCCCATGGGATTTCTGGCTGGCCGTCAGCTGCGGGGCCGGGGCCTTCCTGATGCGCGGTGCCGGGTGCACATGGAACGATGTCACCGACCGCGACTTTGATGCGCAGGTCGCACGCACGAAATCGCGCCCCATTCCTGCGGGTCAGGTGACGGTGCCGCAAGCTTTGGCGTGGATGGTCGCCCAATCCTTCCTCGCGGCGTGGATCCTGTTTTCCTACAACAAGACCGCCATTGCCCTTGGCCTTGGGTCGCTGCTGCTCGTCGCGATCTATCCTTTTGCCAAACGCTTCACATGGTGGCCGCAAATCTTTCTGGGGCTGGCGTTCAACTGGGGCGCGCTGCTGGCTTGGGCGGCCCATGCGAACGAAGTGCCGGTGGCCGCTGTGGCGCTTTATGTTTCGGGCATTGCGTGGACACTGTTTTATGACACCATCTATGCCCATCAGGACAAAGAGGATGACGCTCTGATCGGCGTGAAATCCACCGCGCGGCTGTTTGGCGACAATTCGGCGTGGTGGCTGAAGGTGTTTTTGATTGCTGCCGTGTCGGGCATGGCTTTGGCCGTGCTGCTGGCCTTGTTACCCCTGCGCGACCCGTTGCAGCTTGCCATTGCGCTCTGCGGTGTCTGGGCCTTTGGCTGGCACATGGTCCGGCAGATGAGCAGGCTGAACATCGACGACCCCACATCTTGTCTGTCGGTGTTCCGGTCCAACCGTGACGCAGGGCTGATCCCTGCGCTGTTTCTTGCCATCGCGGCACTCCTTTGATTGATCCCCCGCCATGGGGGTCTTAAGGAAGCACCTGCCACAGCTTACCACCGGGATCTGCCCCCGGATCAGAACGGAAACCTGCCTTGCCCCAGCGCCTGCTCGCGAAACTTTCTGCCGGATCGTCCGGATCTGTGCCGCAAAGCCTGATCGCGGTGGGCGCATTTGCCGGGGCCGGTCTGATCGCGGCTCTTGCGGCATGGGCTTCGGCCGTTGTGATCGAAGGCCGGTCCGAACAGGCCGTGTCGTCGGCCCTGATGGATGCGGGCATCACTTGGGCCAGCGTGGATGCCGACGGGCTGCAACTGACCATGGCCGGCACCGCCCCGAACGAGGCGGCGCGCTTTCGCGCCGTGAACCTTGCGGGCAGCGTGATTGATGCGAGCCGCGTGCGCGACATGCTGGATGTAACGCCCGTCAAGGCGATCGAGGCGCCGCGCTTTTCGGTCGAGATGCTGCGCAATGACGATGGCATTCAGCTGATCGGCCTGTTGCCCGAAGGCGATGCCGTGGCCCGCCTGAAAGATGCCGCCGCCGCGCTGAACACCGGCGCGGGCGTGTCCGACATGCTGGAAACCGCCGCCTATGCGCCGCCGGACCAATGGGAAGCTGCCTTTACCTTCGGGATCGAGGCGCTGAAGCTTTTGCCGCGCTCAAAGGTTTCCATCGCGGCAGACCGCGTCCACATCACCGCCATTGCCGACAGTGCCAGCGAACAGCGGCGGCTGGAAAGCGAATTGGCCCGGCTGAAGCCCGAAAGCGTGCCCGTCACCATCGAGGTGACTGCCCCGCGCCCGGTGCTGACGCCCTTCACCCTGCGCTTTGTGCTGGATGCCCAAGGCGCGCGGTTTGATGCGTGTTCGGCTGATACCGACCGCGCGCGTGACCGCATTCTGGCAGCCGGGGCCACAGCCGGGGTTGCCGGCAAGGTCACCTGCACGGTCGGCCTTGGCGTGCCATCGCCAAGCTGGGCCGAAGCGGTTGGCAAGGGGATCGATGCGGTCAAGGCCATCGGGGCCGGCACCATCACGTTCTCAGACGCCGACGTGTCCCTTGTGGCCGCGGACACGGTGCAGCAGGCAGACTTTGACCGTGTGGTGGGCGAATTGCAGACCGCCCTGCCCAAGGTGTTTTCGCTGAACGCCACCCTTGAACGCAAGACAGATGCCGCGCGTGGCCCAGCAGAATTTACCGCCACCCTGTCCGAAGAAGGTCGGGTCGAACTGCGTGGTCGCCTGACGGACGAACTTTTGCGCGGTGCGGTCGACAGCTTTGCTCAAGCCCGGTTTGGCGTGGGCAATGTCTATACCGCCACCCGGCTTGACGAAGAGTTGCCTGACGGCTGGCCCATCCGTGTGCTGGCAGGCCTTGAATCGCTGGGCGAGTTGGCGCAGGGCAAACTGGTGGTCCGCGCGGATACTGTCGAAATCGAAGGGGTGACAGGGTCGCAATCGGCACGTGCGCGCATCTCGCAGGTCTTGTCCGACAAACTGGGACAGGGTCAGACCTTCAAAGTGTCTGTCCGCTATGATGAAGAGCTTGACCCGCTGGCCGCCTTGCCGACGCCGCAGGAATGCGCGGCCGAAGTTGCCACCGTGCTGTCGGCCCGCAAGATCACCTTCCCCCCCGGATCGACCGAAATTGACGGCTCGACCACCGCCATCATGGATGCACTTGCCGAAGTGCTGGAAGACTGCCCTGCCATCAAGATGGAAATTGGCGGCTATACCGACAGTCAGGGGTCGGAAGAGGGCAACCGCGCCCTGAGTCAGGCCCGCGCCGAGGCGGTTCTTGTGGCCTTGCAAGGCCGGGGCGTCGATGTGTCGGGCATGGTAGCCAAGGGCTATGGCGAGGCTGACCCGATTTCTGACAACGACACCGCGCCGGGGCGCGAGGCGAACCGCCGCATCGCCTTTACGCTGCTGGGCCAACCCGCGCCCGTAGCCCCGCAGGCAGGCGCTGATGCCCCGCCAGCGAGCGGCGCAGAAGGCACGGCAGCAACGGATGGCCCGGAAACTGCAGCAATTTCGGGCGAGTCGCCGGATTTCTCTGGCGATGAAAGCCCATCCGTGGCACCGACCGAAAAGACCCGCCGCCCTCTCGCCCGCCCCGCGCGCGACGGCTGACAGCACGCAGACCAAGGCCAACGCGCGCATGAACCGCACAGAATTCATCATCGTTACCGCCATCATCCTGATGGCCGCCTTTGCAGCGGGCTGGTTCGCACATTGGCTGGTTCACCGCTTTACCCGCGTGGCGGGCGGCGACATGGGCGAGATGGACCGCCTGTCGACCATGCTGCACGATGCCGAAGAAACCCGCGATCAGGCGATTTTGTATCTGGAACAGCGCGAGGCGGAACTGGTCAACCAGATCGCCCAGACCGAGGCGGAACTGCGCGCCGCGATGGATGGCCTGCGCGATGCCCGCCATGAGGCCGAGGAAATGCGCGCCTATATCGAACGCATGCACGCCAATTCCTGACGGGTGGGCTAAAGCCCGGTCAGGCAGGTGTCCATCAATGGGCTGTGCGCATCGGTAAAGTCGTCGATCACATCGAAATGGTGCCGCCCTGCCGCCACCGTCCATGGGCAGGACCATTCCTCTGACAGCGTACGCGCCTGCCACAGGAAGGCGGGCCGTTCCTGCCCCCCCACCCAGACATGCGCCTGAACGCCCGCACGCAACGCCAGCCGCGCCGGGCTTTCCGCCGCACATTCCGCCGCATCAAGGTGGAGGGTGGCCTGCATTTCGGTCTCCATCAGGGGGGCCAAGTCTGCAAGTGGTGAGACGGGCACCACCCGCACCACCTCTGCCGGTCCATCGGCGCAGCCCATCCGGGCGGCCAAATGCCCCCCTGCCGAATGGCCCGTCACCACCAGCGGGCCGGGCACAAGCGCTGATGCCGCACCCACCGCCGCGCGGATTTCGCCCGTCATCGTGGTAATCCGCGCCTCGGGCGCTAGGGTATAGGACGGAAGCGCACAGGCCCAGCCCCGCGCCACAGCGCCTGCAGCCAGATGCGACCAAAGCTCGCGCCCCGTGGCCAGCCAATAGCCGCCGTGGACGAACACCAGCAATCCCTTGGGCGCGGTCTCGGGCAAGAACAGATCAAATCGTTGCCGCGCGCCCGTGCCATATGGCAGCCCGAGACGTGCCCGCGCGCCTTGGGCCGCAACAAAGCTGGCCGCTTCCTGTGACCACCGGGCCGGAAAGGCATCGCCACCCGGAATGAACGCGCCATTGGCATAGGCCCGGTCGGCCGCGCTTTTGAAATCCATCCAGTCTACCGCCGTTTGATCAAAAATCTGGCCATAGCGGGCCCCGCAACTAGACAGCCCGCCCGCGCCATGCTTTGCATGACGCCATCCGAAATGGGAGGCCCCAATGCTCGATTCCGTCACCAACCTTGCCTCGCTGCTGAATGACCCGTCGCTTTTGTGCACCAAAGCCTATGTCGCGGGGCAATGGGTGGATGCCGATGATGGCACCACTTTTCCGGTCATAAACCCCGCACGCGGTGACGTGATCTGCCATGTGCCGAACCTGAGCCGCGCCGAAACCGCGCGCGCCATTGCCGCGGCCAATACCGCGATGAAGGACTGGGCCGCCCGCACCGGCAAGGAACGCGCGCAGATCATGCGCAAATGGTTTGACCTGATGATGGCCAATCAGGATGACCTTGGCAAAATCCTGACCGCCGAGATGGGAAAACCGCTGGCCGAGGCGAAGGGTGAAATCGCCTATGGCGCATCGTTCATCGAATGGTTCGGCGAAGAGGCCAAGCGCATCTATGGTGAAACCATTCCCGGCCATCAGCGCGACAAGCGCCTGACCGTGCTGAAGCAACCGATCGGTGTGGTCGGGTCCATCACGCCATGGAACTTTCCCAACGCCATGATTGCCCGCAAGGTTGGCCCGGCCCTTGCCGCAGGCTGCGGCTTTGTCGCCCGCCCCGCCGCAGAAACGCCGCTGTCCGCCCTTGCGATGGCGCTGCTGGCCGAACGCGCGGGCCTGCCGGGGGGCATCTTCTCGGTCATCACCTCGAAGAAATCATCCGATATCGGCAAGGAGTTCTGCGAAAACCATCTGGTGCGCAAACTGACCTTCACAGGCTCCACCGAAGTGGGTCGCATCCTGCTGAAGCAGGCGGCGGATCAGGTCATGAAATGCAGCATGGAACTGGGCGGCAACGCGCCCTTCATCGTGTTTGATGACGCCGATCTTGATGCCGCCGTTCTGGGCGCCATGGCGTCAAAGTTCCGCAACAATGGGCAGACCTGCGTCTGCGCGAACCGCATCTACGTGCAGGCGGCGGTCTATGATGCCTTTGCCGAAAAACTGCGCGCAGCAGTCGCCAAGACCCGCGTGGGCGATGGCCTGACCGAAGCCGTCGAATTTGGCCCGCTGGTCAATGCCGCCGCCGTGGACAAGGTCGAAGAGCACATCGCCGATGCCACGGCCAAGGGTGCAAAGATCGAACTGGGCGGCAAGCGGCATGAACTGGGCGGCAACTTCTTTGAACCCACCATCCTGACCGGCGTGACCGACCAGATGCTGGTGACGAACGAGGAAACCTTTGGCCCGCTTGCCCCGCTGTTCAAATTCGACACCGAGGCGGAGGTGGTGGAAAAGGCCAACAACACCATCTTTGGCCTCGCCAGCTATTTCTATGCGCGCGACATCGGCCGCATCACCCGCGTGCAAGAGGCGCTGGAATACGGCATCGTCGGCGTGAACACCGGCATCATCAGCACCGAAGTGGCGCCCTTTGGCGGGGTCAAGCAATCCGGCCTTGGCCGCGAAGGCAGCCACCACGGCATGGAAGACTATCTGGAAATGAAATACGTCTGCCTGTCGATCTGAGACGTTTCGATCAAGTGCAGACAGCAGCGCGGCGGCGGGGGAACCTGCCGCCGCTTTCCATTAGCCGCTGACAGGCCGTGCTGCGGCCGAACCGCCAAAGCCGCCCCGGCTTTGCACCTGCGCCTTGGTCATTGGGGCAAGGCCCTTGGTCACGGGCGCCTTGTCAAAGGCGGTGGCCGAAATGCTGCCCGAACCGCCCAGACGGCTGATGCTGGCCCCATTGGGCGTGGCGAACCCGCCCCCCGCCTTTTGCATCACAGGCTGGGCCATGGGCCGCCCGCCCCCCAAGGCCTGACCCAGCATATAGCCCATCAGCAGCGGCATGAAAATGCTGCCACCGCCGCCACCCGACCCTGAAACGCTGTCTGCCCCGCAGGCCCCCGGCCCGTGCTCTTCTTCACAAAGGGCCTGACTTTCATAGCGCGGTGCCGTTTCATCATGCACGGCTTGCGCTTCGGCAAAGGTGGCCTCGCAGTCCTCGGCTGAAAACCAGCCATCTGCCGATGCGGCCGCCTTGCAGCTTGCCAGATCGGGGAAAGCAGCCGCCTCGGTCTTGGTTTCCTGACAGCCGGCCAAGGCAAATGCCGCAGCACCCAAGATGACCAGCGAGGCGTGGCGTGATCGCTTCATGCCCTTATCCTTCAATGAAATGCGGCTTGAACCGCGACAGATCTTGCGTGATGCGGCTGGCATCTTCGCGCACGCCCATACCGACGCAGACCTCTCCCACAACCCATGCGCCGATGACCGGGCGCATGCCGCCCAGCACTGGCAACGGATGATAGGCCTGAATGATCTTGGGGTGGATATCGTATTCGGTGTTGTTACTGGCTTCGGTCACGCGACCTGCCTCGACAATCTTGATGGACGCGCCTTCACGCGAAAACAGCGGCTTGACCACATGCCCGCGCAGCATCAGGTCGGCAGCCTTGGCCAAGCCGGACTTGTCATCTTCGAAAAACGCGGGCAGCAGGTTGGGATGGCCCGGAAACAGGTTCCACAACACGGGCAGAATCGCCTTGTTCGACACCAGCGCCTTCCATGCCGGTTCCAGAAAGCGGCAACCGGATGTGGCCACATGATCGGCGAAGGGATCGCGGAGCAGGTCTTCCCATGGATAGAGCTTGAACAGCGCGCCAATCACGCGGTCCTCGGCATCAGCGAACTGGCCTTCAGCCGTGATGCCGATCTTGTCCAGATCAGTGTAATGCGCGCCAAGGCCCGCCTCACGCGCGGCCCAGGCCAGCGTTTCGACAGTGGCATAGTCTTCGGGGTTTCCGGCAACGGCTGCAAAATGCACATCGGTGTCGGGCGCGAAGAGTTCTGACAACCGCGCCACCAGCGCCTCGTGAATGCCATTGAACTGATCGGTCCCATCGGACAGCACGCGCGCAGCCTGCTGTTGTTCGAACCACAGCCATTGAAAGCCCGCGCTTTCATAAAGCGAGGTCGGCGTATCGGCGTTGTATTCCAACAGCTTTGCCGGACCATGCCCGTCATAGGCAAGATCAAAGCGGCCATAGAGCTCGCCCGCGCCACTGCGCCAGCTTTCGGCGACCAGATCCCAACGCGCCGGGGGCACGCCCATCCGCGCCATCAGCGCCTCATCCGCCAGAATCGCCGCCACGGCCTCGCGGCACATCGCATGCAACTCGGTGCTGGGGTCCTCGATCCGGTCCTCGATCTCGGTCAGCGTAAAGGAATAGGCCGACGTCTCATCCCAATAGGGCTCGCCATGCATATCGGCAAAGGTGAAGCCCAGCTTTTCAGCTTCGGCGCGCCAGTCGGGGCGTTCGGGCAGTCGGATGCGGTCCAAATTCAATCCTCTCGGTCTTTCATCCGATATGGTCGCCCGCCCCGGGCCCTGCAAGCCTCGGGCCAGTCCGCACGGGCCCCTGCAGGGGGCCTACGGCGGCGGGCCGATATGGAAGGTCGGGTCAGAATGCCTTGAACGTCATCGTGGTCAACGTCTTGACGATGCCCGGAATGTCGAACAGGCGCGACGACAGGTAATGGCCCACATCCTCCTCGTCGGGAATGTAGACCTTGGCGATCAGGTCATATTCACCACTGGTCGAATACATCTCCGACACCGCTTCGCGGTCCCAGATGGCATTGGCCACCTCATAAGTCTTGCCGGGGGTGCA
This sequence comes from Rhodobacter sp., assembly GCA_027484145.1. Classification (GTDB taxonomy): domain Bacteria; phylum Pseudomonadota; class Alphaproteobacteria; order Rhodobacterales; family Rhodobacteraceae; genus Pseudotabrizicola. The sequence continues at coordinate 248,779 of JAIXUH010000026.1, read as the reverse complement.
GCGGAACTGGACAAAAACGCAGCGCATCGGGGTCTCCTTGGACTGAAGGCAAGGGTAGCGGTTGGCACCGTATCCGCAAGGGCGGGCAAAAGTTTTCGAAAACTTTTGTCAAGTTCCCGCAGCGGGAACTTGGCCCTAGCCCGCCGCGTCGCGCCCCTGATCCGGCGTCAGCACCAAGGGAACCGAGGCCGGGCGCAAGTCATCGACCGACAGGGCAAACCTTGGCCGCGCCAGACGGTTGCGCACCACCCAGAACAGCCGCTTTTCGGCCCGCGTGATCGCGACGTAAGCCAGACGCTTCCACAGCGGCAGTCCGGCTTCGCTTCGGCCGGCCTGTGCGGCGGCGAAAAGATCGGGCGCAAAGACCTGCACATTTTCCCATTGGCTGCCTTGTGCCTTGTGGATGGTCACGGCCGCGCCATGCAGAAAGGCGGCCCCCATCTTGGCGGCTTGCGGGATAAAGGGTTCTTCCTCATCCGGTCTTTCGATCTTGATGATGCTGGCGGCGGACACCTGCGGGTCTTCTGCCCCCACCACATGCAGTTTGGCAAAACCATCACGGCTGCCGGGACCAAGATAGATGACCTGCGCCCCCTTGATCAGGCCGCGCGCCTCAAGGTCAATCCGCTTTTTGCGGTGCTTCAGCGGCAATTCGATGCCATCGCAAATCAGCGGCTCGCCGGGCAGCAACTGGTCTTCCGGCGCACCTTGGGCGGCGCGAAAGGCCGTGATCAGCCGGATCCGTGTGGCATTGCGCCAGACCAGAACCGGGCTGCGCGCCATCAGGTCGGCATCTGCCCTTTCGGCCCAGACCACCCGATCATCCTTGCGGGCAGCAGCTTCCACCATCGCTTCGAAATCCTCAAACCCCAGCCGGTCATCGGCCAAGGCATGGGCAAGGTCCAGAATCGGGTTATCCTGCGCCTGCCGGTGGATACGGCTCAAAATCAGCTTGCGGCTGTCGGCCATCTTGTCAAAGACCATGCTGCCCGATTGCCCAACCGGGGCCAGCTGCGCCGGGTCACCAAACAGCACAAGCGTCGGGAAAATCTCGCGCAGGTCATCAAACTGGCGTTCGTCCAGCATGCTGCTTTCGTCGATAAAGCCCACATCCAGCGGCTCATCCCGCCGTTTCCAGCCCTTGATGAAATCCGATCCGCGCAATCCGGCGGCCGCAAGCGCTCCCGGGATCGACGCCACCTGCTGGAAAAACGCAAAGGCCCGGTCCAGCGCCGTATCGGCCAGCCCTTCCACTTCGGGGCGGGTCCCGGCGCCGGTCAGCCATTCGGCGATCCGTTCATACTGCGGGTCATAGACCGGCGTGTAGAGGATACGGTGAATCGTCGTGGCCGGCACGCCGCGCATCCGCAGCACGCTGGCCGCCTTGTTCGTCGGGGCCAGAATCGCAAGGGTGCGGCGGTCTTTGCGCTTTTTCCCCTCATAATCGCCCGAGATCACATCGACCCCCGCTGCGATCATCGCCTTGGTCAGTTCCGCAAGCAGCATCGTCTTGCCGGACCCGGCCTTGCCCATGACGGCCAGCACGGCAGACTTGCCCTCACCCGGCGGCTCCAGACCGCCGCCCTCAAGATCGATGCCCGCCACAAGCAATTCGGCCGCCACGCGGTCATGCGCTTCGGCCTGATCATCAGACAGGGTCAGGGTAGCCGTGACGCGGGCGGGGGAGGGTGTCATGGGCCGCGACCATAAGGGCTTGCCGGCGCAGATGCCAGACGCAACCGGATCAGTTCGGGCGGCCCTTTGACGGCAAACCCGTGCCACCGCGGCGTGGAATACCTTCTGCCTCGATTTCGGCACGCGCCGTGCGCAGGGCTTCTTCGGCCTTGGCCGCCGTCGCAGACAATCCGTTCCTCTGGGCATAAGACCGAAGGTCTTCCAGCACGTCGAAGATCCAGTCATGCTTCATGGCGTCATCCGAAAATGCGGTTGTCCTGAACCAGCCTAATCTGACGATTCTCCCGAGTATAGGCGCGTCTCAACCTTAAATTGAAATGTATTCAGCGAAAACAAAACAGTGCCGCCAGAAGCTTAGCTTCTGGCGGTTATCTGCCGAGCGTTTCGTGTCAGCTCGGCGCGGTCACAGGCCGCGGCTGGCTTCCAGCGTGTCGTCAAAGGTCCGCAACCCGGCGCGCGGGGCCTGCACAAGCACGGCCATGTTGCCCGGCTTGTGCTGATTGCGCAGCATCTTGGTGTGCGATTTTGGAATATCGCCCCATGGGAACACCTCCGACATGCAAGGGTCAAGCCGCCGCTCGCACATCAGTTTGTTCGCTGCCGCCGCCTGCTTCAGGTGGGCAAAGTGGCTGCCCTGCAGACGCTTCTGGTGCATCCACATATAGCGCACGTCAAAGGTGCAGTTGAAACCCGTGGTGCCCGCACAGATCACCACCATGCCACCCTTCTTGCACACCAGCGCCGACACCGGAAAGGTCGCCTCGCCGGGGTGCTCGAACACCATGTCCACGTTCACGCCCTTGCCGGTGATGTCCCAGATCGCCTTGCCGAACTTGCGCGCCTCTTTCAGCCAGTCATTGTACTCGGGCGTGTTTACCGTGGGCATCTGCCCCCAGCACTTGAACTCATTGCGGTTGATCACGCCCTTTGCGCCCATCGACATCACGAAGGCGCGCTTCGATTCGTCACTGATGACCCCGATGGCATTGCCGCCCGCGGTGTTGATCAACTGAATGGCATAGGATCCAAGGCCCCCCGACGCGCCCCAGACCAGCACGTTCTGACCGGGCTTCAGATCATGCGGCTCATGACCGAACAGCATCCGGTAGGCGGTGGCCAGCGTCAGGGTATAGCAGGCCGATTCCTCCCACGTCAGGTGCTTGGGCCGCGGCATCAACTGCTGTGCCTGCACGCGCGTGAACTGGGCGAACGACCCGTCAGGCGTCTCATAGCCCCAGATCCGCTGGCTGGGCGAATACATCGGGTCGCCCCCGTTGCAATCCTCGTCGTCGCCGTCGTCCTGATTGCAGTGGATCACCACCTCATCCCCGACCTTCCAGCGCTTAACCTTGTCGCCCACCGCCCAGACAATGCCCGAAGCATCCGATCCGGCAATGTGGAAGGGCTGCTTGTGGCCGTCAAAGGGGCTGATCGGCACGCCCAGACCCGCCCAGACCCCGTTGTAATTCACCCCGGCCGCCATCACCAACACCAGAACCTCGTTGCTGTCGATGGCCCAAGTGTCGACAACCTCCTGCTGCATGGCAACCTCAGGCTCGCCATGGCGTTCGCGGCGGATGGCCCAAGCATACATCTGCTTGGGAACGTGCCCCAAAGGCGGCATCTCACCGATCTCATACAGGTCTTTCTTGGGCGCATCATAGGCGGCAATCGCGGCTAGCGTGTCCAAAGCCATGGGTATCCTCCGGGATCAAAGTTGTGCCGCACCGCAGAATCGGCGCGCGATGGCCTAGGAATAGGAATGGCCACGCAATATTGCAATACAATTTTGGTCTGTTTTGTAATTTTATGTCTGCCGCGCCGCAGAATGTTCCGCCGTAGACACCGGTTCAAGCCGTTGCAGCACCGAGGCCGCGTAAAAGGCCAGCACATCTGCGCGCGCCGGGTCCGGCTGCCCGGACGCATCCAGAACGCCGCGCAACTGCAGCATCGCCCGGCCATCGGTTTCGGCCTGCGCCACGCCCCCCGGCGGCAGTTTCAGCACCGCCCCCATATCACCCAGACGCGCCACCAATTCAGCCGGGGGTATTCCCAGCGTCAACGACGCCGCCACAAGGGGCACCGGCAGGATGGGCACCACCCGCTCCACCTCGCCCATCAGACGCGCACCAAGGGATTCGACATCTCCGCCCGTGGCAAGATGCGCCCGCAACGAAAGGGGCGGCCCAAAGCCAGCCGCCGCCGTTCCGAACAGGAACAGCCGCCCGCCCGCCCGCTTGATGGCAATGCGCAGCGCTTCCCACGCCACACGCAGCAACCGTGGCCGGAACCGCCGTTCGCCCGTGCGGGCGGCCGCGACAAGCAAGCCGTCCTCCAGCACCCGGTCATAGGCCAACCCAACCGGCACAAAGACCACGTCTCGGCCCCGAGGATCGAAATCGCCCACGATATAGGACAAAAGCCCCATCTTCGCCGCTCCAACCCGGCCATTCAGGCTCAGCCCCCCCTCGGGAAATATCGCCTGCGTCGTGCCTTCGGCGGTGGCCATCTGCACATAGCGCGCCAGCACCCGGCGATAGAGCGCGTTGCGGCTGCCTCGCCGGATGAAATAAGCGCCCATCGACCGGATCAGCGGCGCCAGAGGCCAGACCCGCGCCCATTCCCCCACTGCATAGGAAATCGCCGCCCGCCCCGACACCAGCCATGTCACCAGCACATAGTCCATGTTGCTGCGGTGATTCATCACAAAGATCACCGTGGCCCTTGCGTCGATGTCCGACAATTCCTGCGCCACCTGCCCGACACGCACCCGGAAAAACACGCGCGACAGGGCCCGCGCCGCCCGTGTGGCAAACCCGAAATAGAACAGCGTCGAAAACCCCGGAACAATCTCGCGCGCATAGCCGCGCGCTTCCTCCAGCGCGACCTCGCCCGGCACGCCAGTTGCGGCCGCATGCTCGCCCACGGCCTCCAGCACCGCCGGGTCATACAGCAGCCGCACCACCATATCCTTGCGGCGCATCAGCTTGAACGGCTCAACCTTGCGCTCCAGCCGCGCATTCACGCGCGCCACCACCCGCTCGACCCGTCCGCGCATCAGCCAGCGCAGACCGGGCCCGATGATCCGCTCCAAGGCAGACATGGCCGCCAGCACACCGGCAACCACAAGCAACCATACCGGAACATCTATCGTCTGGAACATGCCCTCAACCTATCCGATCGCAGGGCGCGATCAATCATTTCCCCTTCTCCAAATATCCCGGGGGGGCCGCGCGGCACGCGCGGCGGGGGCAGCGCCCCCTCTGCCGCAAAAATCAGACGATGCCGCAATGCAGCGAATTGACACCGCCATAATATTTCGCCTATCTGACCAATGACGAAACAAAGTTGCGAGCAATGATTCACCGGAGCATGCCATGACCAAAGACGCCCCCTGGCTTTTCCGCACCTATGCCGGCCATTCCACGGCAAAGGCATCGAATGCGCTGTATCGCAACAACCTGTCCAAGGGGCAGACGGGTCTCTCTGTCGCCTTCGATCTGCCTACCCAGACCGGCTATGACAGTGACCACAAGCTTGCTGCGGGCGAGGTTGGCAAGGTCGGCGTGCCCGTCGCGCACTTGGGCGATATGCGCACGCTCTTTGCCGATATCCCGCTCGACCAGATGAACACCTCGATGACCATCAACGCCACCGCCCCGTGGCTCTTGGCGCTTTATATCGCGGTGGCCGAGGAACAGGGCGCAGACATCGCCGCCCTGAACGGCACCGTGCAGAATGACATCATCAAGGAATACCTCAGCCGCGGCACCTATATCTGCCCGCCGAAACCCTCCTTGCGCATGATCACCGATGTCGCGGCCTATACCCGCGAACATCTGCCCAAGTGGAACCCGATGAACATCTGCAGCTATCACCTGCAAGAGGCCGGGGCCACGCCGGAACAGGAACTGGCCTTCGCGCTCGCCACCGCCTGCGCCGTGCTGGATGACCTGAAGACCAAGGTCGCCCCCGCCGATTTCCCCAGCATGGTGGGCCGCATCAGTTTCTTCGTGAACGCAGGCATCCGCTTTGTGACCGAACTCTGCAAGATGCGCGCCTTCGTCGATCTGTGGGATGAGATTTGCGAACACCGCTACGGCATCACAGACGCCAAATACCGTCGCTTTCGCTATGGCGTGCAGGTGAACTCCCTTGGCCTGACCGAACCGCAGCCCGAAAACAACGTCTACCGCATCCTGATTGAAATGCTGGCGGTGACCCTGTCGAAAAACGCCCGCGCCCGCGCTGTGCAACTGCCTGCGTGGAACGAGGCGCTTGGCCTGCCCCGCCCATGGGATCAGCAGTGGTCGCTGCGGATGCAGCAGATCCTCGCCTATGAGACGGACCTTCTGGAATATGACGATCTCTTCGACGGCAACCCCGCGATTGACCGCAAGGTGACCGCGCTCAAGGAAGGGGCCCGCACTGAACTGGCACAAATCGACGCGATGGGTGGCGCTGTGGCCGCCATTGAATACATGAAAGGCCGGTTGGTTGAGGCGAACGCTGACCGCATCGCCCGCATCGAATCCAAGGAAACCACTGTGGTCGGCGTGAACCGCTTTACCACCACCGAACCCTCGCCCCTGACCACAGGCGATGGGTCCATCATGATGGCCGACCCCGAGGCCGAGGCCGACCAGATCGCCCGCCTGCAGGCGTGGCGTGGGGCCCGCAGCGCCGCGGCTGTCGAGGCCGCGCTCGCAGCGCTGCGCAGCGACGCGCAGAGTGGCGCCAATATCATGACCGCCTCAATCGCCTGCGCCCGCGCGGGCGTGACCACAGGCGAATGGGGCGCCGTGATCCGCGCCGCATTTGGCGAATACCGCGCCCCCACGGGCGTCTCGCGCAGCCCCTCAAACCGGACCGAAGGGCTGGAGCCGATCCGTGAGGCTGTGGCCGCTGTCTCCTCAAAACTTGGCCGCCAGTTGAAATTCCTTGTCGGCAAGCCGGGCTTGGATGGCCATTCCAACGGGGCCGAACAGATCGCCGCCCGCGCCCGCGATTGCGGCATGGATATCCACTACGAAGGCATCCGCCTGACGCCTTCGGAAATCGTGAACGCCGCCGTCGACCAAGAGGCGCATGTGGTGGGCCTGTCGATCCTGTCAGGCAGCCATATCCCGCTGATCCGCGAAACCCTTGCCCTGATGCGCGAGGCCGGTCTTGGCCATGTGCCCGTCGTGGTGGGTGGCATCATCCCCGAGGACGACGCCACCGCCCTGCGCGCCATGGGCGTGGCCGCCGTCTATACCCCCAAGGATTTCGAGTTGAACCGCATCATGATGGACATCGTGGGGCTGGTCGATCGCGCCCCGATGGCGGCAGAATAGTCCAACCCGGACCTTTGTCGCACCACCCGACCCGATTGGTCAGGTAATCCCCTCCGTTCTGGTGCCGGTCTTTGCGCCAGATCAAGGCGCGCCCAGCCGTTCCTGTTCAGGGTGATACCGAACTCAGGGAGGATGCGATGCTGGAGCGATACAAGTCCATGCTGAACCGCTGGCGCGATGGTAAGGCCGCTGATGCCCTGACCGAACGCGACCTTGCCGATCTGGGCATGAGCCGGGATCAGGTGCTGAATTTTCTGCGCATGCCTCAAGATGTGCCTGAACGCTTGGTTGCCATGGGCAAGATTTTTGGCCTGACCGAACGGCAGCTCAAAACCGATCACGGCACATGGATAGAACGGCTGGAGGTTTGCGGCGCCTGCGCGGACCGGTCGAAGTGCGCGCGGGTCATCGGCAGGGGCACAGACGCCCGTCCGGATGACGCGGCCTTCTGCCCCAATGCCTCCGGCTTTGCCTCTGGCTGGCAGACGAACTAGAGCCGCGCCTTTCGCGCAGCCCCCCTTGCACCTGCCCCCACAGGCCCTGTTAATGGCAGTCGACAGGATGTTATCCGCGCAGGCGCAGGCTGGGAGCAAGACAGATGACCGTTCACATTGGGGCAAAGCCGGGCGAGATTGCCGAAACCGTATTGCTGCCGGGCGACCCGTACCGCGCCCGCTGGGCCGCGCAGACCTACCTTGAAAACCCCGTGCTGGTGAACGAGGTGCGCGGCATGTTGGGCTATACCGGCACGTGGCGGGGCCACCGGGTCACGATCCACGGGTCCGGTATGGGCATGCCGTCGATGTCAATCTATGCCACGGAACTGATGAAGGATTATGGCGCGCAGACGCTGATCCGCATCGGCTCTGCCGGGGCCCTGCAGTACCATGTAAAGGTCCGCGATGTGGTGATCGCGCAATCGGCATCGACCTATGGGTCGCCGTCGCAATCGATCTTCCGTGACCTGAACTTTGCGCCCTGTGCCGACTTCGGGCTGATGTCGGCCGCCCATGCCGCCGCCCAAAAGATCGGCGTGCCGGTGCATGTGGGCGGCATCTATTCCTCGGACACCTTTTATGACGAACGCGAAGACCTGTCGCACCAGTTGCAGCGCCATGGCACCCTGTGCGTCGAAATGGAGGCGGCGGAGCTTTACATGCTGGCCGCCCGCTATCAGCGCCGCGCCTTGGCGGTGCTGACCATCTCGGACCATATCCTGACCAACGAAGCCCTGCCCGCTGATATGCGTGAGCGCAGTTTTGGCGCCATGGTCGAGATGGCCTTGGAAGCGGCCTTTGCCTGACCGCCGATAACGCCAATCCCGCGCACACTCACGTGAGAGTCGCTTGTTCCGCACGCTGCAACGCGCCATGTCGATGGCAGAAGGACGCCTGACGCCCGCCGATGGGCCGTTTCGTCCTGTTTGAAAAGGAAAAGCCATGAAAGCTGCCCGTATTCACGCCTATGGCGATGCAAACCGCATTCAGATTGAAGATGCCCCGATGCCGGTGTTGAACGACGATGATGTGCTGATCCGGGCCGTCGCTGCCTCGGTCAACCCGGTCGACTGGAAGATCCGCGCGGGCTATCTGAAAGAGATGATCCCCTATGCCATGCCGCTGACCTTGGGCTGGGATGTCTCTGGTGTGGTTGAACGGGTCGGAACGGCTGTCACGGCCTTCAAACCGGGGGATGCCGTGTATTCCCGCCCCGATATTGCCCGCAACGGCACCTATGCCGAATATGTGGCGGTGCGCGAAAGCGAGATCGCCTTCAAGCCCAGCACGATCAGCCATGTCGAGGCCGCGTCGCTGCCGCTGGTGTCCATCACCGCATGGGAAGCCCTGTTCACGGCGGGTGGTCTGTCACAGGGGCAGCGCGTGCTGATCCATGCCGGGGCGGGCGGCGTCGGGTCCATCGCGATTCAACTGGCGAAATCGCGCGGGGCGCATGTCACAGCGACAGCATCCACGGCCAAGATGGCGCTGGTCAAATCGCTGGGCGCGGATGAGGTGATTGACTACACCGCAGGCGATTTTGCCAAACAGGCCAAGGATATGGATGTTGTGTTCGACACCGTGGGCGGCGCGGTGCAGGCGGCGTCCTGGGCAACGCTCAGGCCCAATGGCATCCTTGTGTCGATCACCGACCGCCCGTCCGAGGATCGCGCCCGTGCCGAAGGCAAGCGCAGCGCCTTTGTGTTCATCCAACCAAATGCCGCCATCCTGACCCAATTGGCCGGACTCGTGGACCTTGGGCAGGTGCGCCCGCTGATCGGGGCCGAATTCAGCCTGAATGATGCGGCGCGCGCGCATCTGGCCAGCGAGGCGGGGCGCATGACCGGCAAGATCGTGCTTTACACCGGTCAACCCTGACCCAAAAGGCGCGCCACCCGCCAGATTGGGTGGCTGCGCCGCAAGGGCCGCGCGGCCCACAGGTGCAACCCTTCGGCAATGGGCACCTGCGGGCCAAAAGGCTGAACCAGCGCGCCGCGTGCCACATGGGCCGCAATCAGCGCGCGACGCCCCATCAGCACGCCCGCGCCGTTGACCGCTTCTTCCACCGCAAGGGCGTAGAGCGAAAACACCGGGCCACGCGGCACCACGCGGCCATCGGGCACGGCCACTGCCAGCCAATTTGCCCAATCATCACACCATGTTGCGTCACTCAGGCAAGGCACGGCGGCCAGATCCTCAACGCCCTGCAAACGCGGCAGAAAACTGGGCGCGCAGACGGGAAACAAGGCATCATCGGTGATGCGGCCCACAGCCCCGTCACCGTAGAACAAGCACAGATCATAGGGCGACCGCTTCAGGTTCGGCGGGGCCTCCATCGCGGTGATCGAGACGGCAATATCCGGGGCCTCGGCCCGCAGCGCGGGCAATCGCGGCGACAGCCACAATTGCGCAATGGCAGGCAGGGCCGCCACATGCACCACTTGCGGCAAAGCCTCTTCGCGCAGGTCACGCACAGCCTGCGACAGCGCGTCAAACGCCTGTGCAAATGCGGGTGCCGTGCGCTTGCCGAGGGCGGTCAGTTCCACCCCCTTGGCGCCGCGCGCGAACAGCGGCGCGCCAAGCTCGGCCTCCAATCCCTTGACATGCGCGGTCACGGCGGCCGGGGTAACCCCCAGCTCATCGGCCGCGGCGGCAAAACCACCCAGACGCGCCGCCGCCTCCAAGGCGCGCAAGGCGTTCAGCGGCATGTCTTTCGGTTTGGGTGGAGAGACGGCCATCTATGCCTCAGATTTTCTAAGCCTAATATTTCGCAAAACTGCGTTGCGCGCAAGCGGGTGGCGTGGTCCCGTTGGGCAACCGCACTTTGCCCGAAAGGCCATGCCGATGCCCCACCTTGCCCACCGCCCTTGGGTGCCTGTCACCTGCGAAAGCTATATCCAGTCGCTGGCCACCGCCGCGACGGCGCCCGCCGATGTGGTCAACGCACGGATCGAAGCGTTGATTCAGCGCAACGCGGCCATCCATGATGACGAATGTTTCAACCTGAACCCCGCCACCAACGTGATGAATCCACGCGCTGAAGCCGCCCTTTCCCGCGGGTTGGGCGCGCGCCCATCGCTTGGTTATCCGGGTGACAAATACGAAATGGGGCTTGAGGCGATCGAAGAGATCGAGGTCATCGCCGCCGAACTGGCCTGCGAGATTTTTGGCGCGCGCTATGCAGAAATCCGGGTTGGATCGGGGGCCTTGGCCAACCTGTATGGCTTTATGGCACTGGCCAAACCGGGTGATGCCATCATCGCCCCGCCCCCGGCCGTTGGCGGCCATGTCACCCACCATGCCGCAGGTTGCGCCGGGCTTTACGGCCTTGTGACCCACCCTGCCCCGGTCGATGCCGACGGCTATACCGTTGATCTGGAGGCGTTGCGGGCACTGGCGCACCGCGTGCGGCCTAAGATCATCACCATCGGCGGGTCGCTGAATCTGTTCCCGCACCCGGTGCCGCAAATTCGCGCCATCGCCGATGAAGTCGGCGCGAAGGTGCTGTTCGACGCGGCGCATCAATGCGGCATCATTGCCGGGGGTGTCTGGTCCAACCCGCTGGCCATGGGTGCCCACCTGATGACAATGAGCACCTATAAATCGCTTGGCGGTCCGGCGGGTGGCTTGATCGTCACCAATGATGCAGAGATTGCCGAGCGGCTGGATACCATCGCCTTTCCCGGCATGACCGCCAATTTCGATGCGGCGAAATCTGCAGCGTTGGCCATCACACTGCTGGATTGGCGCGTGCATGGGCGCGGCTATGCCAAGGCGATGGTCGATCTTTCTCAAGCACTGGCCGCGTCGCTGCAAGCGCTTGGCCTGCCCGTGTTCGCCGCTGACAAGGGGGCCACGCAATCGCACCAGTTTGCTGTGCAGGCCGCAGGCTTTGGCGGCGGACAGGCCGCATCGAAAACCCTGCGAAAAGCGGGCTTTCTGGCCTGCGGCATCGGCTTGCCGATCGAAGACGTGGCGGGCGATCTGAACGGACTGCGGATCGGCACGCCGGAACTGGTGCGCCGAGGCGTCACCCCAGCCGATGCACCCGCCCTTGCCGCGCTGATTGCCGAAGGGTTGCGATCCAACGCGCCCGAAACCGTTGCCCCGCGCACGGCGGCCCTGCGCGCAAGGTTTCAGGGATTGCACCATATCCTGCCGTAACAGGTTGACGTCTTTGCTGTTTCACGCTTCCCTGCGGTGATTGCGCGGGGATAGCGATGAAACAACGACAACTTGGGGCCAAAGGCCCGATGGTCTCGGCCCTCGGACTGGGGTGCCTGTCCTTCGGCGGGCTTTTTGGTGCCACCACGGCAGAGGAATCGCTGTGCTGCCTTGATGCAGCATGGGAGCACGGAATCACCTTCCTTGATGTCGCCAATGTCTATGGCAGCGGCGTCTCCGAGGAGCGGATCGGCGAATGGCTGGCCACGCGCAAGCACCGCCCGGTGATCGCCACCAAGGCGGGCATCGTGGCGGGCGCGCAGCGCGGCATCAACAACGACCCGGCCTATTTGCGGGCCGAGTTGGAAGGGTCGCTGCTCAGGCTGGGGGTCGATCACGTCGATCTGTTCTATCTGCATCGCCGCGAGCAGGGCCGCCCGATTGAAGAGGTGGCCGAAACCATGGCGGCACTGGTCGCCGAGGGGAAAATCGGCGGCTATGGCCTGTCCGAAGTGGCACCCTATACCCTGCGCCGCGCCCATGCGGTGCACCCGGTGACCGCCGTGCAAAACGAATACTCCCTGTGGACGCGCCAGCCCGAACTGGGTCTTGTGCAGGCCTGTGCCGCCCTTGGGGTGGCCTTCGTGCCGTTTTCGCCCTTGGCGCGCGGAGTGCTGGGCGAGCCGATGTTTTCGCCCGACACCCATCCGCTTGATGGGTTCCGCGTGCAGATCCCCCGCTTTTCGCCGGAAAACTGGCCGCTGAACCGCGGGCCAATTCAGCAATTCCGCGCCCTTGCCGCCGACATGGGCTACAGCCCTCCCGCACTTGCACTGGCCTGGCTGTTGCACCGGGGGCCGCATATCATTCCCATTCCGGGCACCCGCAGCGCCGACCATCTGCGCGCATGGCTTACCGCGCCCGAAATCACGCTGACCGATGCTGACATGGCCGCCATCGAAACGGCCCTGCCTTTGGGTTGGGCCCATGGCGACCGCTACAATGATGCCATGGCGTGGTCGGTCGAGCGATACTGCTAAGCGTGTCCTGCCCGGTCAGGCGCAGTCAGCGCCCATGGCTGCGGTCATATCCGTTCGCCGCCGGGCCCTGCCAACCGGCGGGCGGGGCCTGCGGGCGAAACACTTCGACCAGCAGCGGGTGACAGGCCGCCTGATCCGAGGAGTGTTCGGATGAACAATCGCCACCCGGACAGGCGGACAAAGCCCCCAGCAGATCAATCTGGGCAAAGAACTCGATGAAATCGCCGGGGCGCACGGGGCTCGCCTTCATGAAGTATTGCCCGGTGTCACGGGTAAACCCGGTGCACATGAAAACATTCAGCACATCATGGACATGCATCTCGGCCTGATGCAGGGGCATCCCGGTCTTGTCGCTGAACGCACGGGTCAAGTTCGAATGGCAGCACTGGTGATACTGCCCGCCCGACAAAAGGTTATGCGTATAGGGGTCGCAGCGTGTGCCGATCACGTCATGTACCGCGCCGCCAAAGGCATCAAAGCCATACCAATCCAGCGTATCTGCCGTGATCAGCGCCATCGGCCGCAAATGCGGCAGGTTCGACCACATCCTGTCCCCCGCACTCAGGTGCGTGCCGTGCAAGGCGCGGGTCTTGCCGGAAAAGAACCGCTCCGTCACATCATGGGCGTTCCACAGGTTCAGATCGCCCACCTGCGGGCCATCCACACTGGTGATACGAAAGAAATGCCCGGCGGGCACGTCAAAACAGCGGGCATCGCGGGCAGGCACCAGAACTTCGGCCACCTGCGTCCAGTTTTCCCGCGCGGCAAGATAGGGCGCAAGGTCCGGGGCGGGCAGCCCATCAACCGGATAGCAGATCACCGGGGCAACGGCCTTGCGTGCGGCAGCATCGGGCGGGGCGGCATGGGCGGGCTGGTCTGGCTTCATCGGGCACCTCTTGCGCCCACCTTCGCCATCCGGCGGGCCATGGTCAATCCTTTGGGCGCAGACAATTGCGCGGGGTCGCCTGCCCCGCTTGAACGGCCCCGCAGGCCGCACAGCGCCATTGCCCGGCGCTGCGTTCCTGCCGCCACAGGCAGGCCCGCGTCAGCGAGGACCGGCGGCGCACGACCCACAGATAGGTCAGCACCCCGATCAAAAGAACAAGCAATAACAGCGGCATATGCGAACCTTAGTCTGTCGGAATCGCTGCCAGCCTGCGGAACATCGACAGCACTTCTTCTTCCGAGGCGCGTTCCGGCATACCGGCATCAACCTCGGCCCGCGACCAGACCCATGTCTGCGCCGGATCATCGCGCATGGCCCATGCCCCGAACATCCGCCCGCTGTCTGCAATCATGCGGCGGGTCAGGGGCCGCACCTCGACGTGGCGCCCGTCGTTGCAGATCCGCGCATAGGCCGCATTGACCAGCGCTTCTGGCCCTTCCAGCAATTGCAGGAACAGATCATCCCGGCAGATCAGCGCCCCGGTGATCCCATCGCGCATATTGCAGCGCCGCGCATCAAACAGAATGCCGGTCAGGGTTCCGGCATCAAAGCCAAAGGGACGTGACGCATAGGTCAGTTGCAACAGCGGCATGGGGATTGAACCTTTTTGTGAAGGTGCATCGAAAACATCGCCACACTCTTTACACAGACTAGGCCGATTTTCCTTTTGCCACCAGCGCTTAATCTAAAGCGTCCATGGCCTGGCCGATCATCGCCAGCAGCGTGGCGCGGCGTTCCCGGTCCGGCAGGCTGCCCTTGGCATAGGCATCGCCAAACTCTGCCTGTGTGCGCGAATCGGTCAGATGCGCCCCCGCGACCACGCCACAGGCCCGGATCACCTGCGCCAATTCCCAGGCAAAGTGCTGTTCGCCCAGCCCCATACGGTTCTTGCCGTGCAGGGCCAGACCAATCGCCTCCATCAGCGCCGCAAGTTCCTCGGCCGAGTCAAATCGCGGCGCATCTGGCATGTCAGACCACCCTGCTGACCATCATCTTCTTGATCTCGGCAATCGCCTTGGCGGGGTTCAACCCCTTGGGGCAGGTCTTGGCGCAGTTCATGATCGTGTGGCAGCGATAGAGCTTGAACGGGTCTTCCAGATTGTCCAACCGTTCGCCCGTCGCCTCATCCCGGCTGTCGATGATCCAGCGATAGGCATGCAACAGCGCGGCCGGCCCAAGGTATTTGTCGCCGTTCCACCAGTACGACGGGCACGAGGTAGAGCATGAGGCGCACATCACACATTCATACAAACCGTCCAGTTTCTTGCGGTCATCGATCGACTGGCGCCACTCCTTGGCGGGGCGGTTCGTCTTGGTCTCCAGCCACGGCATGATGCTGGCATGCTGGGCATAGAAATGCGTCAGATCGGGGATCAGGTCCTTGATCACCGGCATATGGGGCAAGGGATAAATCTTCACATCGCCCTTCACCTCATCCAGCCCATAGATACAGGCCAGCGTGTTGATGCCGTCGATGTTCATGGCGCAAGACCCGCAAATCCCTTCGCGGCACGACCGGCGGAAGGTCAGCGTGGGATCAATCTCGTTCTTGATCTTGATCAGCGCGTCCAGAACCATGGGGCCGCATTTGTCCATATCGACGAAATAGGTGTCGACCTGCGGGTTTTTGCCATCGTCGGGGTTCCAGCGGTAAATCTGGAATTTCCGCACATTCTTGCCGTCCGGCTTTGGCCATGTCTTGCCAGTGCGGACGGTCGAGTTTTTGGGAAGCGTGAATTGGACCATGTCTTATCCCTTCCATTCCGGGAACGAGTAAAGCGGGCGGCTGGGGGCCAGCCCTGATTTCTGATAGACGCACATGTCGTACACCGCCGACGGGTCGCGCCCCATGATGAAGTCGGAACTAATGTTCACTTCGAAACTGCCTGCAGCCTTGCCGTCCGAGGTGACGCCAACCCCGATTTCGCCGCGCGGTTGCTGCGCAAGGCGGGCGCGGTCAAGGCATTGCCGTTCGGCCTGATCCAGCGGGATCGGCCCACAGGCTGACAACAGAACCGCAACAAGAAGGGCTGCGCGTTTCATGCTGTCACCGCACCGGGGGCACGCCAGCGGCGGCAAAGCAGGCCTGCGCTTCGGGGCGCAGGGCGATGGTGCGGATATTGGCCTTGGTCAGCGTGCCCGCCACAACACCCACATCGCGGGCAAGGGCCTGCACTTCGGCGGCCGAGGCGTTTGACACGATGCAATCGGTGGCCTTGCGCGCCACGGGGGTGGGCATGTCGTTCTGCACCACCGGCAGAACAACCGATGCGGCGGCACGGCGGCCAACACTGTCGGCAATCTGCTGCGGGTCGCAGGCGGCAAGCATTAGAAGGAAGATCGGGGCAACATAGCGCATGGTTGGCATCCTGTGCAGGTTTTTGCCCGCAGGATGGCCCAAGCCCGCCGCGGCGGCAGCCCCTTTCGCCGCACAAGTGCGCGCGATGGCGGAAAGGGGCCGATGTGCCGCGATCTGCCCCATCAGAACTTCCGCTCTGCCGGGGCGATTTTCTTCAGGCTGATGCCGCCATCCGCCTCGGACGTCAGGGGTGCGGTATGCACGGCCCGATAATCCAGCGTGACCTTGGCGCCATCGACCCAAGCCAGCGAATGCTTGCGCCAGTTGGCATCATCGCGCGTCGGGTGATCTTCGTGCGCATGGGCGCCGCGGCTTTCGGTGCGGGCATGCGCGCCATAGATCGTGGCCAGCGCGTTCGGCATCAGGTTGGTCAGTTCCAGCGTTTCCATCAAATCGCTGTTCCACACAAGGCTGCGGTCGGTCACCTTGATGTCCGCCATCTTGGCGGCGATGGCGGTCATCTTCTTCTCGCCTGCGGCCAAGGTTTCTTCAGCGCGGAACACGGCGGCATCGGCCTGCATGGTGCGCTGCATTTCCAACCGCAAATCAGCGGTCGGCGTGGCACCGCTGGCATGGCGCATCGCGTCAAAGCGCGACAGGGCCTTGTCCACCTCGGCCGCATTGACCGGCACATTGCGGTCCTTGGGGTTCACGATCTCGCCTGCGCGGATGGCGGCAGCACGGCCAAACACCACAAGGTCGATCAGGCTGTTCGAGCCCAGACGGTTCGCGCCATGCACCGAGGCACAGCCCGCCTCGCCCACGGCCATCAGACCGGGGAACACGGCATCGGGGTTGTCATGGGTGGGGTTCAACACCTCGCCCCAATAGTTCGTCGGGATACCGCCCATGTTGTAATGCACGGTCGGCAGCACCGGGATCGGTTCCTTGGTCAGGTCAACGCCAGCAAAGATGCGGGCAGATTCCGAAATGCCGGGCAGGCGCAGGTCAAGCGTCGCCTTGGGCAGGTGGTTCAGGTGCAGGTGGATATGGTCCCCATGTTCGCCCACACCACGGCCTTCGCGGATTTCCAGCGTCATGCAGCGGCTGACATAGTCGCGCGGCGCAAGGTCTTTGTAGTGCGGCGCATAGCGTTCCATGAACCGCTCGCCATTGGCGTTGGTCAGATAGCCGCCTTCGCCCCGCGCGCCTTCGGTGATCAGACAGCCCGAGCCGTAAATGCCCGTCGGGTGGAACTGCACGAACTCCATGTCCTGCAACGGAAGCCCAGCACGGGCCACCATCCCGCCACCGTCGCCGGTGCAGGTGTGGGCCGAGGTTGCGCTGAAATAGGCGCGGCCATAGCCACCCGTTGCCAGCACCACCATCTTGGCGTTGAAGACATGCATGGTGCCGTCATCCAGCTTCCATGCCACAACGCCGGTGCAGCGCCCATCTGTGATCACAAGATCAAGCGCGAAGTATTCGATATAGAATTCGGCGTTGTTCTTCAGGCTTTGGCCATACAGCGTGTGCAAAATGGCGTGCCCGGTGCGGTCGGCTGCGGCGCAGGTGCGCTGCACGGGCGGGCCTTCGCCGTATTCGGTGGTATGGCCGCCAAACGGGCGCTGATAGATCTTGCCCTCTTCCGTGCGGGAAAACGGCACGCCGTAATGCTCCAGCTCATACACAGCCTTGGGCGCCTCACGCGCCAGATATTCCATCGCGTCGGTATCGCCCAGCCAGTCAGACCCCTTTACGGTGTCATACATGTGCCATTGCCAGCTATCGGGCCCCATGTTGCCAAGGCTGGCCGCGATGCCACCCTGTGCGGCCACCGTGTGGCTGCGCGTCGGGAACACCTTGGTCACGCAGGCCGTGCGAAGGCCCTGCTCCGCCATGCCCAGCGTGGCGCGCAAACCGGCACCACCGGCCCCGACAACGACCACGTCATAGTCATGCACTTCATACGGATAGGCAGTCATGTTCTTTCCTTTCCCGCCCGCAGGTCACAGCGCCATGCGCGCAAGGGCAAAGAGCCCCGTCGCCGCGACGACCCAAGACAGCGAGGTAACGCCGATGATCGCCAGTTTCCGGGCGGTTCCATGGGCATAATCTTCAATCATCATCGTGGCCCCGCTGGCAAAGTGGCGCATGCCCACAATCAGCAAGAGCGCGGTCAAAATGGCCGGGAACGGATGGGCAAAGGTGGCAACTACCACCTCACGCCCCTGCCCCAGCGCAGAGCCGAAGATGTAAAGCCATGAGGGCACAAGGAAAGCCAGACCGACAGAAGAAATCTGCATGGCCCAGTGATGTTCCGTGCCGGTGCCCGAAGCACCCTTGCCGACGGCGCGTTTACGATCTGTCAAATACCGCATGATGCCCTCACTGAACCAGTACGATCATGATCACGGTCAGCACGACTGACCCGATCAGGCAGGCGATGCCCAGCTTTTCGGCGGTGGGCACATCCAGCCCTTTGCCCGCATCGAAATAAAGGTGCCGCAGCCCGGCCAGATAGTGATACCAGACCGCCCAGAGCGAGGCTGTGAACACCAGATCGCCAAACCAGCTTGTCACCACCGCATTCGCCGTTGCGAAATACGCATCCGATGTCGCCGCCGCCAACAGCCACCACACCGCCAGCACCACCGCCACGATGATGCCATTGCCGGTGATCCGCGTCAGGATCGAGGTCAAGGATGTCAGTTGCGGACGGTAAATCTGGAGATGTGGAGAAAGGGGTCGTTCGACCCGCTTAACGTCTGCCATGCTGGTTCCCTTCGTCGCTGGCTTGTCCCGTCGCAGTTCCGGTCCGGGGCGCGCTTCGATTTTCGCTTTCTGAATAAATGATTTTTGGCGCAAGTCACGCGCTGCAACGCCGCATGCACCGCATTTTAGCGCTAACCTTTCAGATTTTCAGGCTTTGTGATCACGATTTTTTAAGGCGTGATCACATATCGGCCGACTCACCGTTCAACATCCAATCAGCCAGTTCGGTGCACATGGTCACGGACACATCCGAAGGGCTGTAATAGGCATTCGCCTCACCGCAGGACGTGACCTGCACCGTCAGCGGCTTCGGCAGCGTGAGGATCGAGTTCAGATAGTCCACCTCGTCCTTCATCATGGCAACAAAGGGGTCGTCCTCATCCTGGCCTTCGACCCAGACCAGAGACTCGCCCTTGCCAGCCTCGTAAAGCTCATCGAGGTAAGGGCCCCAGCTATCATTGGCCAACTGGTATTCATCGGGGCATGACTCGGCCCTGTCCTCACTCAGGCTCAGGTCAGCGGCAAGGGATTGGCGGGCCTCGGGGTCGGCCCCGTAATAGAGGCAGACATAGGTGTAATAGCGCCGTTCATCGGGCGAATGCACGCCGCCATAATCGGGGGCCTCGCCGCTGCCTGCCCATTCTGCCGCACTTTGTGCCCAGAACCCGGCGGCAGCGCGCACCTTTTTCTCGCTGTCCTCGGCCTCCCACAACTCATTGATCAGGACAACCGACAGAACATCTGCCGCGTCCTCCTCAAGGCCAAGAACCGGCAGTTCCATGATGTCGATCAGGGCATGGCCCATCTCGTGATAGAACACCGCAAGGAAGGCATCCTGTGCGTTGGCCAGTTGCTCGTCATCCGTCACCTCGGCAGGGCCGTCGGGGGATGACCAGACCTGAGCCGTGGCCACGGGGGCCAGCAGCAGCGACAGCAGAAGGGCAAATATGTATCTCATGACGGCACGATTCACCGTTCCGCGCCGCCGTTCAAGCCCCCTAAAGCGGTAAAAGCGCCCAATAATCGAGGTCGAGCAGCACTTCGGGCAGATACTTCCCATCCTCGCCCTTCAGGGCAAAGGGTGCGGCACCTTGCTTGGCGGCCACAAGGCGCAGGCGCAGGGCCCCAACCCCCGGCGCGGATGTCTCGGCCTTGTCCAGCACCTCGGACCATGCGCGCACGGTATCACCCGCAAAGCAGGGGTTGGCGTGGCTGCCCGCGTTCAGGGCAACCACCATCTGGGCATTGGCAAGCCCGTTGAATGACAAGGTCCGCGCAAGGCTGATGACGTGGCCGCCATAGACCAGTCGCTTGCCATCCTCACGGAAGGTCGCGTCGAAATGCACCTTGGCGGTGTTCTGCCACAGCCGCGTGGCCAGCATATGCTCGGCCTCATCCACCGTCACGCCATCGACATGGTCGATCTTTTCGCCCACCGCATAATCGCCCCAGCGGTGACGTTCGCCCGCAAGGGCAAAATCATAGCGGGTGAAATCCAGCCGTTTTGGGATGGGCAGCGCCTCGGGCACCACCACCTGCGCCAGTTGCGGCACCACCGCCGCCGGGGCGGGCGCATCAAGGCGGTTCTTGCGGACCATCACCCAGCGAACATATTCCAGCACGGGCTCATCATCCTGATTGAACCCGCGGGTGCGGACATAGACCACCCCCGACTTGCCGTTGGAGTTTTCCTTCAGCCCGATCACCGTGCTTTCGCTGCGCAACGTATCGCCCGGATAAACCGGATGCAGCCACCGCCCCTCGGCATAGCCAAGGTTGGCCACCGCGTTCAGGCTGACATCGGGCACGGTCTTGCCAAACACCAAATGAAACGCCGCCATATCATCCAGCGGCGATGTCGCCAGCCCGCAAGACCGCGCGAACTGGTCCGAGGAATACAGGGCGTGCCGCGCCGGATAAAGCGCATGATACAGCGCACGCTCGCCCCCCGAAATGGTGCGTGGCACCGCATGGACGATGGTTTCGCCCAAACGGTAATCCTCGAAAAAGCGGCCAGGATTGGTCTTCATCTGTGTCTTTCCGCCGCTATTGCTCGCTCAGTTTGGTTTCGGGCGTGTAAATGCCCGGCACATCTTTCACCACGGCCTGACCGCAGCGCATGACACCCTTTGCCGCATCAAAGGCATAGGTGGGGTCGCCATGCAGCGACCACCCCTTGTTCAGCGCGGCCGTCACCTTGTGGCAAAACGCCGACGTGTCATCTTCGGACAGGAAGCGATACAGTTTCATGTCATGCCCTCAAGGTCGGTTCCGCAATCAGCCCCATGGCTGCACGCCCAACCAGTTGTGGATCAGCATAAGGATCAACAGGGCCACTGCAGAGGCAACCAATGCCATCAGCGTGCGGCCCGGTTTGACAGGCTTTGGCGTCCAGACAGGTTGCGCGCGGTTGATGACAATCACCTCGACCACGGCCCATGCCAGCAGGCCACCGAACAGGATAAAGCTGGCCAGATCGCCGTTCACCAAAAGGTGCGCCGTCGCCCACAGCTTGAAGCCTGTCAGTTGCGGGTGCCGCATCTTGCCGACGATCGGCGCACGCATGCCATCTGCGGCATAAAGGAACACAGCCCCCAGCATCAGCAGGTTGTTGATGCCCACCAATGCGCTGTTGCGGCTCCACCAGACCGGGCCGGCCGCCGGATCATAGCCGATATACATCAGCACGACGGACAGCACCAAAAGCACCGCCACCACAGCTTTGCCCGCTTCGCCCATCCCGGCGCGGGCATCTGGCGCAATGCGCTTGAACAGATGTGCGGCCCACCACAGGGCGACACCAAGGATCAGGAACGTCATAGCTTACCTCCGCCGTTGTTTGGCGGCACCTTGCCGTCAAACCGCCATGGCCGCAATCGCCTCGGCCTTGGCAAGTGTTGCCTTGGCGGTCACAATATGCAGGTTTTCCACAATCTTGCCGTCCACCACCGCCACGGCCTGCCCCTGCGCCAACGCCTGACCAAAGGCCGCAATCTGTCGGCGGGCCAGATCCACCTCGGCGGCGCTGGGGGCAAAGGCGGTATTGGCAACATCCAGTTGCAGCGGATGGATCAGCGTCTTGCCGTCAAACCCCATGTCGCGCCCCTGTTCGCATTCGGCGCGCAGACCCTCGTCATCCCGGAACGCATTGAACACGCCATCAATGATGATGCGGCCCTGCGCGCGGGCCGCCAGAACACACAGGCCAAGGCCTGCCTGCAAGGGCAGACGGTCGGCACGAAAACGGCTGCCCAGTTCGCGGGCAAGGTCATTGGTGCCCATGACCATACCCTGCAGCGCCGGATGCGCGGCAATAGACGCGGCGTTCAGCATGCCGCGCGCGGTTTCCATCATGGCCCACAGCGGCTTGCCGGGGGCGATCCGCGCCACGGCCTCAAGATCGGCAGGGTCTGATACCTTTGGCACCAGAATGGCATCGGCATGGGCGTGGCTGGCAAAGGCGGCGGCATCCGCGGCACCCCACGCTGTATCCAACCCATTGATCCGCACGATGCGGAACCGCCGGCCAAAGCCTGCATCCAGCATCATGGCCAGCGTGGCCCGTGCCTTTTCCTTTTCATCGGGCGCGACCGCATCTTCCAGATCAAAGATGATCGCATCGGCGGCCAGTTCCCGCGCCTTTTCCAACGCACGCTCTTTTGACCCCGGAATGTAAAGGACAGAGCGGAAGGGGCGCGCGGCATGGGTCATGATTCGGCCTTTGAGTAATTTTCTTGCGCCACCGATCACGATTTGGTCACAACCCGCAAGGGCAATTTTGCCGCAGCGCAGCATTGGGCGGATAGCAGGCCGCGCCATTAACGCTTTTTGCGCGAATCTTGGCGCAGGATTTGCAGACAGGCCCCACGGGCAAAGCCAATTCGCCCAAACCCGGACGCACTGACAGGAGACGCGACCAAGACAGCAGCACCACAGGGCCAGATGGCCCGGAAAGGCAGACAGATGACTGAAAAACTCTTTGCCCTCTCGCTCGGCGTGGCCGGGTTGATCTTTGCCACCACGGCGGCCATTGCCGCCCCGCAATGCGCCCAGCGCGATACGGTTCTGGCCCAACTGGCCAAGACCTATGGCGAAACCCGGCGCGGCATGGGTCTGGCCAGCAACAATTCAGTGATGGAGGTGTTTGCCTCGACCTCTTCCGGCAGCTGGACCATCACCGTGACCATGCCCAACGGTGTGACCTGCCTTGTCGCCTCGGGTCAGGGGTTCGAAGCGGTGGCCGAAGACCTGCCCGCAAGCGGCGAGCCCGCCTAGATCGCCACCGCACCATCCCAGATCAGCTTGACCGACACGGCCAGCAGCGCCCAGGTCACAAGCTGAAAGAACACCCGCTCGGGCAGCCAATTCACAAGGCGCACGCCGGTAAAGACCGAAACCGCCGCCACCGGCATCAGCAGCGCCGCGGTTTCAAGGCTTTGCAGATTGATCTGGCCCAGAGCGTAGTAAGGAATCAGTTTGATCGCATTCACATAGGCAAACGCGATGGTTGCCGTGCCCGCGTACATTGCTTTCGACATCCCCAAGGGCTGGGTATAAACCTGATAGGGCGGCCCGCCGGAATGGCTGACAAAGCTGGTGAACCCTGCAATGGCCCCCCAGAACAGGCCCGGCACAACCTCGGCCCGCCGCGGCTCTGATTGCACCTGACGCCGGATCAGCAGGTTCAGCGCGAACACCACCCCGATCACCCCGATGATGATGGTCACCCAAGCCTCCGACACCCGCGCGGCCGAAAAATAGCCAATGGTCACGCCGATGGTCATCGCCACGACCATGATCGCCAGCACCCGGCCGTTGAACGACTGGCGATAGGCATAAAGCCCAAAGATATCGGACAGCACATACACAGGCAGCAGCAACCCCGCCGCAGCAACGGGCGACATGGCAAGGGCCAACGTCGGCACGGCCAGCATGGCCACCACCGGCAAACCACCTTTGCCCATGCCCACAAAAATGGCTGCCAGAACCGCGACCGTCCAGAAGAATGCGCCGTCCATCATCGTCTCCGCGTGTTCAGGCCGGGTTAGCGCAAACAGGCGCCTGCGGCCAGCCCATTGCCGAAATTGCCGCACACAATTGTATACCGACGCCACATTGCGGCGCTTGCCAGACTCAGCCCAAGGGGCTACCCCATGCCGCGACTCATCACCATACGGGAGACATGACCCATGGCACGACCCAAGATCGCCCTTATCGGCGCCGGACAGATTGGTGGCACTTTGGCCCACCTCGCCGCGATCAAGGAACTTGGCGACATCATCCTCTTCGATATCGCCGAGGGCACACCGCAGGGCAAGGCGCTGGACATCGCGCAATCGGGCCCGTCCGAAGGGTTTGACGCCGTGATGAAGGGCGCAAATTCCTATGCCGATATCGCCGGGGCTGACGTCTGCATCGTCACCGCCGGCGTGCCGCGCAAACCGGGGATGAGCCGCGATGACCTCTTGGGCATCAACCTCAAGGTGATGAAATCGGTCGGCGAAGGCATCAAGGCCCATGCACCCAACGCCTTCGTCATCTGCATCACCAACCCGCTGGATGCCATGGTATGGGCGCTGCGCGAATTCTCCGGCCTGCCGCACCACATGGTCGTCGGCATGGCAGGCGTGCTGGACAGCGCTCGCTTCCGCCACTTCCTGTCGGTCGAATTCAACGTGTCGATGCGTGATGTGACGGCTTTTGTGCTGGGCGGGCATGGCGATACGATGGTGCCACTGGTGCGCTATTCCACCGTGGGCGGCGTGCCGCTGCCCGATCTGGTCGCCATGGGCTGGACCTCGCAGGAAAAGCTGGATGCCATCGTCCAGCGCACCCGTGACGGCGGCGCCGAAATCGTGGGCCTGCTGAAAACCGGATCGGCCTTCTATGCGCCCGCCACCAGCGCCATCGAAATGGCCGAAGCCTTCCTCAAGGACCAAAAGCGCCTGCTGCCTTGCGCCGCCTATGTTGACGGCGCCTTTGGCCTGAACGGCATGTATGTCGGTGTGCCGACAATCATCGGCGCGGGCGGCATTGAACGCATCGTCGACATCAAGCTGAACCGCGACGAACAGGTGATGTTCGACAAGTCGGTTGATGCGGTGAAGGGGCTTGTCGCCGCTTGCAAGGGCATTGATCCGTCGCTGGCCTAACTGCCACAGGGCACAGCGCAATCGGGCCGGGGGAAACCCCGGCCCTTTTTCATGCGCGCATCACGGCGCGATGCTGTCGGCAAAGACATAGGCCGCGCCGTTCCACCGCCACAGCGTAAAGGGCTGATCCAACCCCTGCATCGCCTGCACCCACAGGTCCGGCATCCCGCCGTTGACGTTTTCCTGATCGGCCCAGATCGCAACGCCCGGTTCCTCGAACACCTTGACCTCGGTGGTGTTGTCCAGCAGCCAGATCACGGTGCCGGTGCCACTGATGCCATACATCTCGGTGCTTGGCCCCAAGACCACCGACAGCAGGGTTCGCCCGCTGCTCATCGGCAGGCTGGTGGCAATCACCTGCACATTAGCCCCGATACTGGCAATCTCGGCCGCCATCAGGCGCTGTGCGGCATCTTCCATCCGACGCTCACGGCGGCCGTCAAAAAGCGGCACAAAGCGCAGCGTCGCCACGCGGCCAGGGCGCTCGCCGTTATAGGGGGTTGTCGATGTGGTCTGGTTTGGCGCTTGCCCAAGAACAGCCGCGATCAGCGCCGATTGGGTGCCCGAACCATGGCCTGCGGCAAGTCCCCCGGTATAGCCAGCCTCAAACGGGCAGGCCTGCTGCGCCGCCGCGATGGTCTTGGACGACCCCGCCAACCCAAGGCCCAGCGCGCCCTGCCCGCGACTGCCAGTCAGCACGATGCCTGCGGCATTGCCGCGCGACAGCGCCTGCAACAGCGGCAAATGCTCCGCTTCCGTCAGACGGGCGCGATAGACATTGGCCTGCCGCTCTTGCAGGTCGCGCTCAAGCCGGATCACCTGCTCCGGTCGGCCATCCACCGATACCTGCGCCTCGACCCACGTCATCCCCGCCGTCGGCAGGCCACCCACCGTGCCCGCCAGCACGATGTCCAGTTCCATCGCCTGCCCCGGCACGCAGCCCACATTCACACAGGCGGTGTTTCCGCCAAAGGTATCCAGCACTGGGCAATAGGACGCCCCCGTTCTGAGCCCTGAAAAGGTGGACCAGCGCGGCGTGGCGGTGGGGTCTATGGCAGGGGCCGTCCAATCTGTGACTTCGGCCGAACCATAGCTGCCTTGTGCCGCGTTGATCCCGCAGACGTCAAAGGCCTGTTCCAGCGCGCGCGTGGCCCCGACAAGGCTGATCGACGGCGTCTGCCGCTGCGTTTCATCCTGCCACAGGCTGACCGCCAAACCGTTCCCACGGCGCAAATCCTCGATCAGGGCCGCATGGGCGACCGCGTCAAACGGCACCGTTGCCTCAAGCGCGCCACGGGTCGAAACAGGCTGCATCACCACTTGATGCAACCGCCCGCCGTCCACCCGCAGGAACACCGGCATCTGCCGACCCGTGCCAAAATCGCCCCCGGTGCCGATTAGCGCAAGCGACGGTGCCGCCCCTGCGGTGCAACGCAGCGCAAGGCAGGTGGTGTTGTAGGGGTCGGTCGAGCAGCCCGCCGCCCCCTGACCATAGCCGCGTGCCGGGTCCATCGCATCCCAATCGGCCAGCGATGGCGTGGCCTGAAACGCCAGCAAGCCTGCCGACACCAATGGCAAAATACGTGCGAACATGGTCATTCTCAGCCCTCCCCCGCCGATCATTTTTCGATGCTGTGCTGAATCCGTCTTTATTTCAACGATTGCATGTCACGGCCCGCCAATCGGTTCCATAGGGAACACCTGACTTGCGGGGCTGCACCAGCGGGCGCAGGATGGCACGGCGCAGACACAAAGGCCAAAGTCATGAAATCCGCCCTTTTCGCCCTGATGCTGTCCCTTCCGCTGCCCGCCATGGCGCAGACCCTTTCGCAAGAGATTGCCAGCACCGGCATCGGCCCCACCGCCGACCGTTTGGCCGCCTTGCCCGCCCCCACGGATGCGGATCGTTTTGCCACTGGCGGCCTGCGGTTCCTGCAAGCGGTCGAAGGGGCGCTGCAATTGCGCTGGCAGGTCGGACTGACCAAGCAGATGGAGGTTCTGCCGTTTTTGCAGTTGCCCATTCCGGAAAACCCTGCACCCGCGCCTTTTGAACCGGCGATGATCCGCACCTTGTTCACCAACGTGGCCACGGGAATGGACACCGCCCGCACCGCACTTGCCCCGATAGGCGACGGTTCAGACCTTGCGGTCGAGATTGCCCTGTCGGACCTGTGGTTCGATGTGAACGCCAACAGCACCCGCGACGCGGGCGAAGACGCAGGCGCGATCATCGGCCCCATTCTGCTGGGCTGGCAGTGGGAAAGCCGCGATCCGGCGCAACCCTTGCCCGTCATCCGTTTTGATGCCGCCGATGCGGCGTGGCTGTCGGCCTATACCCATGTGCTGTCGGGGCTGTCGAACAGCATTCTGGCCTATGACCCGACCGCCGCCATCAGCGAAAGCCTGTCCACCCGCGCGGCCTTGCAGGCCCTGTCGGCCACCACGGCGGCAGAGGGCGATTTCAATGCCATGATCGGGGATGCCCTGGATGTGGTGCAGGTCATCAACCGGATGCTGGACCAAACCCCCGATGCGCCAAAGCTTTTGGCCGCGCGCGACCACTTCCTGTCCGCCATTGCCGACAACCGCATCTTCTGGGCGCGCGTGGCGCAGGAAACCGACAATGACCGCGAATGGCTGCCCAATGACGGCCAGCAATCCGCCCTTGGCCTGACCTTGCCGCCCGGCACGGGGGCCACATGGCTGAACGTGCTGGCCGATGGCGAGGCTTTGCTAAAAGGCGAACGTCTGGTGCCCTATTGGCGGGTGTCGGGGTCGGCCGGGGTCAACATCGGCCGCATGTTCACCGAACCGCGCCCGATCAACCTGATCGCGTGGATTCAGGGTGCCGGTGCACTGCCCTATCTGGAACGCGGCACCGTGGTCAGCAGCACCAACTGGCGCATGTTCGAAGCGCTGGTTGCAGGTGATGCCGGCCTGATGGCAGTTTTCCTGAACTGACCCGTCAGATGATTTCGATCACGCTGGCCACCCACGACAGGTCGGCATTGTGGATCTTGAGCAATTCGCCGGTCGCAAACTCAAGCTCCACATTCGGGCCGACCTGTGTGGCGAACTGCGCCACAAGGTCTTGCACCGTCAGCCCACCGCCCCACAGGGCGTCATCCATCTGGATGCGGTCCCCGGCAAAGCGGTTGAAGTCGCCCAGCACGTCATCCGATGCGCCGATGCCAAAGACAAAGACATCAGCCCCTTCGCCGCCATAAAGCTGGTCCTTGCCGCTGCCGCCGATCAGGGTGTCGGTGCCGTCGCCGCCAAAGATGTCGTCGGACCCTGCCCCCCCGGCCATCAGGTCGCGCCCTCCGCCGCCCCACATGCGGTCAGCGTCCGAGCCGCCGTCAAAGCTGTCGTTGCCCTCGCCGCCATAGATGCGGTCGGCCGCCGTGCCGCCGAACAGGGCGTCATCGCCATCGCCGCCGTTCAGTTCATCGGCGTCACCACCGCCAAACAGACGGTCGCCTTCGGACCCGCCAAACAGCCGGTCAATGCCTGCGCCACCCTCCAGCATGTCAACACCCGCCTCGCCATACAGGCTGTCATCGCCCGATCCGGCATAAATCAGGTCGGCATCTGACCCGCCATAGATCGTGTCGGCGTCATTGTCGCCATAAAGCCGGTCACGCCCGGCACCGCCCTGCAACAGGTCGCGCCCGATGTCGCCAAACAGCGCGTCGTCACCCGCGCCGCCATCGGCCACATCATCGCCCGACCCGGAATAAATGCTGTCGTTGCCGACCCCGCCATAGGACCAATCGCCCTCCGCACCGCCAAACAGCCGGTCATCGCCCGCATCGCCAAGCAGGCGGTCACGGCCCGCGCCGCCATCAAGGCTATCGTTGCCATCGCCGCCGGAAAGCGTGTCGTCCTCGGTTCCGCCAAACAGGGCGTCCACGCCCGCGCCGCCCAGCAATTGATCGCTGCCCGCATCGCCATACAGGCTGTCGTCGCCCGATCCGCCATCCAGCACATCAAGGCCCGACCCGCCGTAAAGCGTGTCCTGATCATTGCCGCCGTACAGCCAGTCGTTGTCGGCCCCGCCAAAGATCAGGTCGCTGCCGATATCGCCAAAAAGGCGGTCAGCGCCAGCGCCGCCATCAAGATAATCGACGTCAGACCCGCCATAAAGCGTATCGGCATCAAGGCCGCCAAACAGACGGTCACGCCCCGCGCCGCCATAAAGCACATCCGTTCCGCCTTCGCCCAGAATCGAATCTGCCGCTGCCGTGCCAGTGATCACATTGGCCAAGGGCCCGCCAAGCAGCGGTGACGGCGTCGCAATCGCGGCTTTGGGCCGGGCGACGGGTATCATTACAGACGTAAGTGCAGCCATTCTTTCACAGTCTCGCTTTACACAGCCCTTTGGTGATGCTGCGAAAGATTGGCACCAATGCGGCAAGGTCGGGGCATTTCTGGCAAAGGCTGGTCCTGCGGCGCGGCGGCGGCTACACCATCAGGCGTCCAGTTCTGACAAGGCCACCATGCCCGCCTCGCCCTATCTTGCCCCCGGCTTTTATGACACCGCCCTTGCCAAGGGGCGGCACCGCGACATCGTCGGTGGCCGGTGGGAGGAAACGGGCCGCATTCAGATGCAGATCCTGCAAGATGCCGGATTGCGCCCGCACCACCGCCTGCTGGACATTGGCGCCGGGTCGCTGCGGTTGGGCTGCAAGGCGGTGCCATGGCTGGAACCTGCGCATTACTGGGCAACGGATGCCAGCCTTGCGCTGATGCAGCGGGGATATGAGGTAGAACTTGCCGCCAAAGACCGCCTTCCCCTGTCGCACCTGATCGAAGACGCTGATTTCGCCCTGCCCGGCGTCCCGCCGGAGATCGACTTTGCCATCGCCTTTGGTGTTTTCACCCACCTGCCTGCCCCGGCGCTGCAAACCGCCCTTGCAACGGCGCGGGCAGGCTTGCCGCGGCTGACGGCCTTTTTGTTCACCGTCTTTCTGGCCCCTGACGCAGACAGCCATGCCACCCCCCTTCGCCAGCCGGATGGCGTGGTCACCCACCCGGACCGCCCCCCCTATCATTTGCTGGCCTGTCAGGTGCAGGCGATGGCGATAGGCTGGACTTTGGCGCGCGCTGAAACCATGCTGCCGCGGGGGCAGGCGTTGTTCGTGGCACGGCCGCTGGCGGAAACCCCCTGATTCCGTTCAGTTAGCGCCACCATCGAATCACCCGCAGCCCGGCAATGCCGCACTGCCGCACGCAGGCACGGGGCGCCATGTGATCACGGATTTTCAGACTGTGATCACAGCCAGAAAGACTGTGATCACATTTGTCGGATTTCCCGGGGTTTTCACGCATCCTTGGCACTTGGGGTTTTGCAGCCGCCCTTTTCCGTGGCATCACGCTGGAAAAATCACGATCTGAGGGGACGGCCCATGAACATCCACGAATATCAGGCCAAGGCTCTGCTGCGGTCTTACGGCGTTCCGGTTTCGGACGGCCGCGTGGTGATGCGCGCGGAAGAGGCAAAGACAGCGGCCGGAGAGCTTGACGGGCCGCTGTGGGTGGTCAAGTCGCAGATCCATGCCGGTGGCCGTGGCAAGGGCAAGTTCAAGGAACCCGAGGCCGGCGAAAAGGGCGGCGTCCGCCTTGCCCGTTCGGTGGAAGAGGCCAGCGAGTTTGCCCGCCAGATGCTGGGCCGCACGCTTGTCACCATCCAGACCGGCCCCGCCGGCAAGGTCGTGAACCGCATCTACATCGAAGACGGCTCCGACATCGAGCGCGAGCTTTACCTTGCCGTCCTGATCGACCGTTCCACCAGCCGCATCTCGTTCGTCGCTTCAACCGAAGGCGGCATGTCGATCGAGGATGTGGCGCATGAGACGCCCGAAAAGATCCTGACCTTTGACATCGACCCCGCCACCGGCCTGTCCGATTTCCATGGCCGCCGCGTCGCCTTTGCCCTCGGGCTGGAGGGCGGGCAGGTCAAGCAATGCGTGCAGATCGTCAAGAAGCTTTACCAACTCTTTGTCGACAAGGACATGGAGATGCTGGAGATCAATCCGCTGGTCGTGCTCAAGGACGGCAACCTGAAGCTGCTGGATGCCAAGATGGGCTTCGATTCCAACGCGCTTTACCGCCATGCCGACATTGCCGCGCTGCGCGATGAAACGGAAGAAGACCCCAAGGAACTGGCCGCGTCGAAGTTTGACCTGAACTATATCGCGCTTGAGGGCGAGATCGGCTGCATGGTCAACGGCGCCGGTCTGGCCATGGCCACGATGGATATCATCAAGCTTTACGGGGCCGAACCTGCGAACTTTCTTGACGTGGGTGGGGGCGCTACGAAAGAAAAGGTGACCGAGGCCTTCAAGATCATCACCTCGGACCCCAACGTGAAGGGCATCTTGGTGAACATCTTCGGCGGCATCATGCGCTGCGATATCATCGCCGAAGGCGTTCTGACGGCGGTCAAGGAAGTTGGGCTCAAGGTGCCGCTCGTCGTGCGGCTTGAAGGCACCAATGTGGATCTCGGCAAGAAGATCATCAACGAATCCGGTCTGAACGTGATCGCCGCCGACAATCTGTCGGATGCGGCGCAAAAGATCGTCAAAGCGGTGAAAGGGTAACCCTCATGCGACTCTCTGTGGCCTTCGGCCTTGTCGGTCTGACCTTGCTTGGCGCCTGTGCCAGCGGAGTTGGCAGCGATGTCCGTGGTGACGATGACCATATCCAAGTCTGCCAAGAGCAGTCGGACATGGCACGCAACGGCAAGGTTCCGTCGGGCGAGATTGCAATTTCCTGCCCCGAACACGGCATCGGCGACTACCAGTAACCCGCCAGACCGGGGCACGCGGCACCATGACGGGCGATCAGTGCGGTCGCCCGGTTCAAGACTTACATTTTGCAGGAGGCCCCGATGGCCGTACTCGTGAACGAAAACACCCGCGTCATCTGCCAAGGCTTCACCGGCAGCCAAGGCACCTTCCATTCGGAACAGGCCATCGCCTATGGCACCAAGATGGTCGGCGGCGTGACCCCCGGCAAAGGCGGCACCTCGCACCTTAACCTGCCGGTATTCAATTCGGTGCATGAAGCGAAAGCCATGACCGAAGCGAATGCCACCGTGATCTATGTGCCGCCACCCTTTGCCGCTGACAGCATCCTTGAGGCGATCGACGCCGAGATGGAGTTGATCGTCTGCATCACCGAAGGCATCCCGGTGCTGGACATGATGAAGGTCAAGCGCGCCCTTCAGGGCAGCAAATCGCGCCTGATCGGGCCGAACTGCCCCGGCGTGATGACCCCCGGCGAATGCAAGATCGGCATCATGCCGGGCAGCATCTTCTCCAAGGGTTCGGTCGGCGTGGTGTCGCGCTCGGGTACCCTTACCTATGAAGCCGTCAAGCAAACCACCGACGTGGGCCTTGGCCAATCTTCCGCCGTCGGCATTGGCGGCGACCCGATCAAGGGGTCCGAGCATATCGACATCCTCGAGATGTTCCTTGCCGACCCCGACACCCATTCGATCATCATGATCGGTGAAATCGGCGGTGCCGCCGAAGAAGACGCCGCCCAGTTCCTCGCCGATGAGAAAAAGCGTGGCCGCTGGAAGCCGACCGCAGGCTTCATCGCGGGCCGCACCGCGCCCCCCGGCCGCCGCATGGGCCATGCCGGCGCGATTGTCGCGGGCGGCAAGGGTGACGCCGAGTCCAAGATCGAGGCGATGCGCTCGGCTGGCATAGTCGTTGCAGACAGCCCTGCCACATTGGGCGAGGCTGTGATGAAGGCAATCAACCAATAACGAGGGCGAGAGATGGAAGAGCAGGTTCAGGCAAGACGGGCACGCGCCGCTGCGGCCTCTTTCGTCGGTTTGACTGTTCTTCTGGCCCTCGCGGTTCCGCTGTCCCTTGACCGGGTCGAGACCAACGCAAAGCTTCACAAGGCCATCATGGCCGTGATGGAATAAAATGACCCCGCAACAAGCGATCCTTCGCGTCTGTTTGCAGCAACGCCCAGCCTTGGGGTGGCATCGCCACCTCGGGGCTTTGGTGGTGTTTGCCCTTGGCCTGTGCGCGGCCGCCACTGTGCTGCCGGCCGACTTTCTGCTGTTCGCCCTGATCCTTGGGGCAAGCCTTTTCGGGCACGCGGCGCCAACGCGCCTGCCTGTCCGCTCCACCAACGGTCCCAACCCATCAAAGGTGCAGAAATGACCGAACAATCCCCCAACAGCCAGTTCCGTGCCGGGTCCTTCCTTGACGGTGCGAATGCGGACTACATCGATCAACTGGCAGCGCGCTATGCCTCTGACCCCAATGCCGTTGATGCTGCCTGGGCCGAGTTCTTCCGCAGCCTTGGTGACAGCGAGTTGGACGCCAAGCGCGCGGCCAGCGGTCCGTCATGGGCCCGCACAGACTGGCCGCCGCAGCCAACCGATGACCTGACCGCCGCGATGACGGGCGAATGGCCTGTGGCACCCGTCAAGGAAAGCCGTGCCGCCGCGCAAAAGATCGTCGCCAAGGCCGAAGAAAAGGGCGTCTCGCTGTCAGACTCGCAAATTCAGCGCGCCGTGCTGGACTCGATCCGCGCGCTGATGATCATCCGCGCCTATCGTATCCGCGGCCACCTGATCGCCGATGTTGATCCGCTGGGCATGCGCGACAAGACCCCGCATCCGGAACTGAACCCGGCCTCTTATGGCTTTGCCGAAGCCGACATGGACCGCCCGATCTTCATCGACAAGGTGCTGGGTCTGGAAGTCGCCAGCATGCGCCAGATCATGGATATCGTGAAGCGCACCTATTGCGGCACCTTTGCCCTGCAATACATGCATATTTCCGACCCGGAACAGGCCGCATGGCTCAAGGAACGGATCGAAGGCTACGGCAAGGAAATCCAGTTCACGCGCGAAGGCCGCAAAGCCATTCTGAACAAACTGGTCGAAGCCGAGGGCTATGAGAAATTCCTCCACGTCAAATACATGGGGACCAAGCGCTTTGGTCTTGATGGCGGCGAAAGCCTGATCCCGGCGATGGAACAGATCATCAAGCGCGGCGGCAATCTGGGCGTGAAAGAGATTGTCATTGGCATGCCGCACCGGGGCCGCCTGTCGGTGCTGGCCAATGTGATGCAAAAGCCCTACCGCGCCATTTTCCACGAATTCCAGGGCGGCTCTTACAAGCCGGAGGATGTGGATGGGTCGGGTGACGTGAAGTATCACCTCGGCGCCTCCAGCGACCGGGTGTTTGACGGCAACACCGTCCACCTGTCGCTGACCGCCAACCCCAGCCACCTTGAGGCCGTGAACCCCGTGGTTCTGGGCAAGGTCCGCGCCAAGCAAGATCAGAACAACGACCCCGAGCGTGGGTCTGTGCTGCCGATCCTGCTGCACGGCGATGCCGCCTTTGCCGGTCAGGGCGTTGTGGCCGAATGCTTTGGCCTGTCGGGTCTGAAAGGCCACCGCACCGGCGGCACCATTCATATCGTCGTCAACAACCAGATCGGCTTTACCACCGCGCCGTCCTTCAGCCGCTCATCCCCCTACCCGACCGACATTGCCCTGATGGTCGAAGCGCCGATCTTCCACGTCAACGGTGACGACCCCGAGGCCGTGGTGCATGCCGCCAAGGTTGCCATCGAATTCCGGCAGACCTTTCACAAGGATGTCGTCATCGACATGTTCTGCTACCGCCGCTTTGGTCACAACGAAGGCGACGAGCCGATGTTCACCAACCCGGCGATGTATAACAGCATCAAGAAACACAAGACCACGCTTCAGCTTTATACCGAGCGTCTGGTCAAGGACGGCCTGATCCCCGAGGGCGAGATCGAGGATATGAAGGCCGCGTTTCAGGCGCGCCTGAACGAGGAGTTCGAGGCCGGGAAGAACTTCAAGCCCAACAAGGCCGACTGGCTGGATGGCCGCTGGTCCGGGCTTGACCGGGAGCGCGAGGAATACCAGCCCGGCGATACCGCCATCAAGCCTGAGTTGCTCAAGGATGTTGGTGCCGCCCTGACCCGCTATCCCGATGGGTTCGATATTCACAAGACCGTCGCCCGCCAGTTGGACGCCAAGGCCAAGATGTTTGAAACCGGCAAGGGTTTTGACTGGGCCACCGCCGAAGCCATGGCCTTTGGTTCGCTTTTGACCGAAGGCTACCCGGTGCGTCTGTCCGGGCAGGATTGCACGCGCGGCACCTTCTCGCAGCGCCACTCCGGTTTCATCGACCAGACCACCGAGGAACGCTATTACCCGCTGAACCACATCCGCGCCGGACAATCGCGGTATGAGGTCATCGACTCGATGCTGTCGGAATACGCCGTGCTGGGCTTTGAATACGGTTACTCGCTGTCGGAACCCAACACGCTGACGCTGTGGGAAGCGCAGTTCGGCGATTTCGCCAACGGCGCGCAGATCATGTTCGACCAGTTCATCAACTCGGGCGAAAGCAAATGGCTGCGGATGTCTGGCCTCGTCTGCCTGTTGCCGCATGGCTACGAAGGTCAGGGCCCCGAACACTCCTCAGCCCGGCCCGAGCGGTTCCTGCAGATGTCGGCCAACGAAAACTGGATCATCGCCAACTGCTCGACCCCGGCGAACTACTTCCACATCCTGCGCCGCCAGATGCACCGGTCCTTCCGCAAACCGCTGATCCTGATGACACCGAAATCCCTGCTGCGACATCCGATGTGCGTGTCAGATGCCGAAGATTTCACCTCGGGCTCCAGCTTCCACCGCGTGCTTTGGGATGACGCCCAAAAGGGCCATTCAGAGCTTTCGCTGAAACCTGATGCCGCCATCAAGCGTGTCGTGATCTGCTCGGGCAAGGTCTACTATGACCTGCTGGCCGAGCGTGACAAGCGCGGCGCCGATGACGTCTATCTCTTGCGTCTGGAACAGTTCTACCCCTTCCCGGCCCTGTCGATGGTCAAGGAACTCGAACGCTTCAAGGGTGCCGAAATCATCTGGTGTCAGGAAGAGCCGAAGAATCAGGGTTACTGGACCTTTGTCGAACCGAATATCGAATGGGTGCTGACCAAGATTGGCGCCAAGCATTCGCGTCCGCGCTATGTCGGTCGCGCGGCATCGGCCTCGCCCGCCACGGGTCTGGCCAGCCGCCACAAGGCCGAGCAAGAGGCACTCGTCTCCGAAGCGCTGACCCTTTGAACCCCTCCCGGGCCAAACCTTGGCCCGGCACCCTTCCCGGCGGCCCCCGATGGCACGCCTGACCGCAACGAAAGACCGCCGATACCGGCGTGGAGGACCAAGAAATGACCGACGTGATGGTGCCGAGCCTCGGTGAATCCGTGTCCGAAGCCACTGTTTCCACCTGGTTCAAAAAGGTGGGCGACATGGTGAAGCAGGACGAAATGCTGTGCGAGTTGGAAACCGACAAGGTCTCGGTCGAGGTTCCGGCCCCCACCTCTGGCGTTCTGGCCGAAATCCTCGCGCCCGAAGGCACCACCGTGGCGGCCTCGGCCCGGCTTGGCATCATCACCGCCGGTGCCGCCGCCCCCGCGACAAAGGCCGAAGCCCCCAAGGCTGAGGCTGCCCCTGCACCCGCCGCCGCAAAATCGGTCGAAGATGCGCCTTCCGCCAAGAAAGCCATGGCCGAGGCTGGCCTGTCCCCCGATCAGGTGCAAGGCACCGGGCGTGATGGCCGCATCATGAAGGAAGACGTGGCCCGCGCCACCGCCGCCCCGGCCGCGGCACCCACCCCGGTCGCCATCGCAACGCCTGCCCCCGCCCCGGCCACCGTGCCGCGCGGCCCGGTCAGCGCCGATGACGCCGCCCGCGAAGAGCGTGTCAAGATGACCCGCCTGCGCGCCACCATCGCCCGCCGCCTGAAAGACGCGCAGAACACCGCCGCCATGCTCACCACCTATAACGAGGTGGACATGTCCGGCATCATGGCCCTGCGCAACGAATACAAGGACGCGTTCGAGAAAAAGCACGGCGTCAAGCTTGGCTTCATGTCCTTCTTCGTCAAGGCCTGCACCCATGCGCTGAAAGAAGTGCCCGAGGTGAACGCCGAGATTGATGGCGGCGACATCATCTACAAGAACTACGTCCACATGGGCGTCGCCGTCGGCACCCCGAATGGCCTCGTCGTCCCCGTCGTGCGCGACGCCGATCAGATGGGCTTTTCCGCCATCGAGAAAAAGATCGCCGAACTGGGCCTGCGCGCCCGCGACGGCAAGCTGATCATGGCCGAAATGCAGGGCGGCTCCTTCACCATCTCCAACGGCGGCGTCTACGGCTCGCTGATGTCCTCCCCCATCCTGAACCCCCCGCAGTCCGGCATCCTCGGAATGCACAAGATCCAGGACCGCCCCGTCGTAGTAAACGGCCAGATCGTCATCCGCCCGATGATGTACCTTGCCCTCAGCTACGACCACCGCATCGTCGACGGCAAAGGTGCCGTGACGTTCTTGGTCCGGGTGAAAGAGGCTCTGGAGGACCCGCGTCGGCTGCTGATGGATTTGTGAAAAATGCAGCAAATTAGCGAACTAACTAGATCGTGGTCGGACACTCTGACTACGCTGTCTGTTGGTTCGCTAGCATTTTTTCTTCCTTATGTCGGAAGAGTTGATCCTGATGGCTCTCTCTCATTCGCGTTCGGTAAAATAGTTGATTTTTTCGCTTTCGTCGAGAATGGCGGCACAGTCGCTAGCCTTATGCTTTCACTTATGTTCCTAAGTTTCCTGATGGCAATTGGTTATTTTTTGATCCAATTTGGTGAGTTTTTGTCGCTGCTACCCGACAAGAAGGACGGCGGAAAAAAAGCAAAGCTTCGAGTCAAAGCAGCAGCCGAAAACTCCGCACTCATGTTGATGTTTTCTAACGCCTACACGAGCTATCGACTGTTTTGTGGGATAGGGGGACTTTTATTGCTTCAGGGCATGAGCCTCTTTCTCAGTGGCGCCTTCAATCTCAACATTCAAACCATTGCGTCCGCTATGTTCTGCTTGTTCTGGGGAGCGATGTTGGTTTTCCGATTTTCGCGATATTCTTTCACAACAATCGACTGGGTTATTTTCGGAAACTTGGAAGACTAAATGACCCCCGAACTCACAGCCCTCGCCCTCGCGGGCCTCGTTCAGGCCCTGCAGTTCACCCTGTTTGCGATCCCCGCCAACATTGAACTCGGGCCGGGCTATACCTCGTCCCCGCGCGACCGCCCGCCATCACGCCCCATGTCCGTGATGACCGGCCGCCTCCAGCGCGCCATGAACAACCATTTCGAAGGGCTGATCCTCTTCACCCTCGCCGTCGTCGTCGTCACCCTCGGCCAGCAATCCACGCCCGTGACCCAATATGCCGCATGGACCTACCTCGCCGCCCGCATCCTTTACGTGCCCGCCTACCTCTTCGGCCTGCGCCCTTGGCGCTCGGTCATCTGGGCGGCGGGCTTCTTCGCAACCCTCACAATGATCTTGGCATCTCTTCTGTGATGCCATTTTCTGTCTGAAAATATCCTCGGGGGGTCCGGGGGGCGAAGCGCCCCCGCCTTCCCGGCCCGCCAAAGGAGCTTACCATGGCAGAGTTTGACACCATCATCATCGGCGCCGGCCCCGGCGGCTATGTCTGCGCCATCCGCGCCGCCCAACTGGGGCTCAAGGTCGCCGTGGTCGAAGGCCGCGGCACCCTCGGCGGCACCTGCCTCAACGTCGGCTGCATCCCGTCCAAGGCGCTGTTGAACGCCACCCATCAACTGCACGAGGTCCACGAGAACTTCGAGAAGATGGGCCTGATGGGCGGCGCGCCAACGGTCGATTGGGCCAAGATGCTCGCCTACAAGGATGATGTCGTCACCGGCAACACCAAGGGCATCGAATTCCTGTTCAAGAAGAACAAGGTCACATGGCTGAAAGGCTGGGCCAGCATCCCTGCCCCCGGTCAGGTCAAGGTGGGCGACGACACCCACACCGCCAAACACATCGTCATCGCCACAGGCTCCGAACCGGCCACCCTGCCCGGCGTCAGCGTCGATGAAAAGACCATCGTCACCTCCACCGGGGCGCTGACGCTGGGCAAGATCCCCAAATCCATGGTGGTCATCGGCGCGGGCGTCATCGGCCTTGAAATGGGCTCCGTCTATGCCCGGCTTGGCGCGGCGGTAACCGTCATCGAATACCTCGACGCCATCACCCCCGGCATGGACGCCGAGGTTGCCAAGGCCTTCCAGAAAATCCTGACCAAACAAGGCATGACCTTCGTCCTTGGCGCGGCCGTTCAGGGCGCAGACCTCACCGAAACGGGCGCCACGGTCACCTACAAACTGCGCAAGGACGACAGCACCCACGCCATCGCGGCAGACACCGTCCTCGTCGCCACCGGGCGGCGCCCCTACACCGCAGGTCTTGGCCTCGAGGCGCTCGGGGTCGAGATGCTGCCCCGCGGCCAGATCAAGACGGATGGCCATTTTGCGACCAATATCAAGGGCCTCTACGCCATCGGCGACGCCATCGTTGGCCCGATGCTGGCCCACAAGGCCGAAGACGAAGGCATGGCGCTTGCCGAAATCATGGCCGGAAAACATGGCCATGTGAACTATGGCGTCATCCCCGGCGTGGTCTATACCACACCCGAAGTGGCATCGGTCGGGGCCACCGAAGAACAGCTCAAGGAACAGGGTCAGGCCTACAAGGTCGGCAAATTCCCCTTCATGGGCAATGCCCGCGCCAAAGCCGTGTTTCAGGCCGATGGCTTCGTCAAGATCCTTGCCGACAAGGCCACAGATCGCATCCTCGGCGCCCATATCATCGGCCCCGGCGCGGGCGATCTGATCCACGAGGTCTGCGTTGCCATGGAATTCGGCGCAAGCGCCCAAGACCTTGCCCTCACCTGCCACGCCCACCCGACCTACAGCGAGGCCGTGCGCGAAGCAGCCCTTGCCTGTGGCGACGGCGCGATCCATGCCTGAAGGGCTCAGCCCCGAACAGGCGGCCTTCTGGCAGGCTTTTTGCCAAAGCCCCGGCGCACCAGTGGATGCGGCCCGCCGCTTCCACTCCGCCTTTGGCATCGGCTCGGGCAGCGACGCGGGGGCCGAGGCGGTCGTGTCGGGCCGCAAGACCGCCACCTCGGCCCTGCCGTCAGAGTTCCTGCCCGGCAAGCCGCCCGTTGCTGGCAGCCTCTCCCTCCTCTACGCCAGCGGCAACCGACCCGTCGCAATTGTCGAGACGGTTTCGATCACGCCGCTCTCGCTGGACGAGATGGATGGTGACTTCATCCGTGCCTATGGAGAGTGGGAGGATGCGACCGCATTCCGCCAAGGCATGCTTGATTGGTATCGCAGTGTCGACCCCGGCTTCACGCCCAAGACCAAGCTACTGGCCGAACGGTTCCGGGTGGTTTGGACGAAAGGCTAGGGCCACAGGTCCCCGCACGGCTCAATGCGCGGGCCGGATGAAGGTGCCGTTGCGCAACTCGCGGAACGCCTGTTCCAGTTCGGCTTGGCTGTTCATCACGATCGGCCCGGCCCAAGCCACCGGCTCTTCGATCGGCGCGCCGGAGATCAGCAGAAACCGCACGCCTTCCGGCCCTGCCGTCACCGTCACCTCGTCACCCGCCCCAAACCGCACCAGCGTCCGGTTGCCGGAAAGATCGCGGATGTTCACTTCCTGCCCGGCCACTTCTTTCTCCAAAAGCACGCCCTCGGGTCGCGCCGCATCACGAAACCGCCCCGCCCCCTCGAACACATAGGCAAAGGCCCGGCGGCGCGTCTCCACCCGAAAGGTCTTGCGCTTGCCCGCAGGCACGAAGATGTCAAGGTATTGCGGGTCCGCCGCAATCCCCTCCACCGGGCTTTTCACGCCGCGATAGTCGCCAATCACCACGCGAAGGCTGGTGCCGTCATCCTCATGCCGCTCGGGCAATTCTACCCCCGGAATGTCTTGATAGCGCGGCGCCGTCATCTTCAGAGCCCGCGGCAGGTTGCCCCACAACTGAAAGCCATGCATCCGCCCTTGCGCGTCCCCCTGCGGCATCTCCTGATGCAGAATGCCCCGCCCCGCCGTCATCAGCTGCAACGACCCCGGCCCCAGAAGCCCCCGGTTGCCAAGGCTGTCGCCATGCTCCACTGTTCCCGCCAGCACATAGGTGATCGTCTCAATCCCCCGGTGCGGATGCCACGGAAAGCCCGCCGCATAATCGCGCGGATGATCGCCCCGGAAATCGTCAAACA
Source organism: Rhodobacter sp. (assembly GCA_027484145.1). Classification (GTDB taxonomy): domain Bacteria; phylum Pseudomonadota; class Alphaproteobacteria; order Rhodobacterales; family Rhodobacteraceae; genus Pseudotabrizicola. Next base: position 207,715 of record JAIXUH010000026.1, on the reverse strand, counting down.
ACAAGAACGGGTCCGCCTCGGTCGGGTCCTGAAAGCCAAACGCACGGTGCAGATGCACCCCCGCCCCTTCGATATGCGGTTCAGCGCGGCGGGTCTCAATGACGGGGCGGATGGACATGGGGCGTCTCCAACTGGAATTCGGTTTACATGAAGATGGGGCGACGTAGGCACCGCGCCAAGGCGCAAATCCGGCAGGCAACTGTGCAGGGATGCACTAAAGCGCCCAACAAATGGCCGCGCCCGACCGCCGGTTGCGCAGTAACAGCCGTTCTAGCCGCTTTCTTGGTTCAACGCCTCCCCCCGCAGTTTGAGGCGATACGCTGCCCAACGGCGCAAGAGCGCCTTGTTTCCGGGCTGGAAGAGGCCCACACCTTTTGGCAGATATGCGGACAAAGCAGACGGTAGAGGTCAGAGGAACAACACCTACAGCGTCAGTGAGGAATACCGCGACTTCCCGAGATACTGCAGTTAGCCTATGCTCGAACAAACCATGAGGTGCCAAACGTGTACTTGGGAAGAGTGGCATTTGCGGCTGCGCTGATTGTCGGTTCGCTCGCCGTCACCGAACCGAGCCTTTATGGCTTGGCTATTTCTACCGCGTCCATGCTGGCACTCGTCGCTGCGCTTGCGCTTGCGCTCCACTTACTCGCTGCGGTCTTTCCTGCACTTCAGATTTTTTCGGTCCTGCGCTCAGCACCGGTTTTCGGAGCCAGTGTCTTTCTGATGCACCATATAGCGTTTTCGAATTACCTAGAAGGTGGAACCTACTTTTCCGGCGACATCCCCTACATCATTAACGGGGATGTGCAGGTCGCGGGCTATGTTTACGTCCTAAGCTATGCGCTTGTTCTGACCGCCGCCGTCAGGTTGATCGAACGTACTCGCCCGCCGACCGCTTAGGGCTCAAAGCTGACACACTAGATATGCAGTCGCTTCACGGTGCTACGATCAAAAAGCCCCTAACAAAGAGTTAACGCTCCCACCCAACCCCTTGATTTTCCAACACCCACACCCTGTCCCTGCATGGGACACTACCCCGCCAGATGCCGCAGTCCTTGGGTCACGTCCGTGCGGACCGACAGCCGCAGCGCGGGCTCATCCCCGGCCTTCAGGGCTGCCAAAATCATCCGGTGGTGCTGGGGCGGCTCCCTGCGCTTCAGCCGGGCATAGACCGCCCGCATCGTCGGCCCCAGCTGCAGCCAGACCGTCTCACACATGGCCAGCATCGCCGGGGCCTGCGCGCGCAGGTAGAGGGTCCGGTGAAACTCCAGATTCGTGCGGACATAAGCCACGGCATCCTGCTTCAGTGCCGCCTCGGCATTCAGGGCATTGATCGCCGCCAGCCGCTCAATCAGGGCGAAATGCGCGCGCGGCAGGGCCCGCGCCGCCATCTCGGGTTCCAGAAGCGCCCGGATCGCCGCCAGTTCCTCAATCCGCTCCGGGCTCAACTCGGGCGTCGACACCCGGCCCGACGACGAAATCGTCAGCGCCCCTTCGGCGACCAGACGGCGGATCGCCTCGCGCGCCGGGGTCATCGAGACGCCATAGTCCTTGGCCAGCCCCCGCAACGTCAGGGGTTGGCCGGGCGACAACTCGCCGTGCATCACCTGCTGGCGCAGACTGCGGTACAGGCGCTCATGCGCGGCGGCGTTGGGGTCGGTCAGGCGGGGTGTGATCGGCATCTGCGCAGCCAAGCATCAGGTTGGGGTGGCGGTCAATCCTGTGTGTTGCCTTTGGCAGCAAAGCGATAAGCATGCAGCGCCTGCCCATGGCTGTGCAACCACGCCCTCTGCACCTGCCAGCGTGGAAAAAGCTGCTCGACCACCGCCCAGAACGCCGGAGAATGGTTCATTTCGGCCAGATGGGCCACTTCATGCGCCGCAACATAATCCAGCACCATCGGCGGGGCCATGATCAGCCGCCAGCTGAACATCAGCGCGGCATCATGCGCACAAGACCCCCAGCGAGAGCGCATGTCGCGCAGGGTTATGCGGCTGTAGCGCCGCCCCAGCGCCGCCGCATGCCGGTCGCAGGCCAATGCGAGGCGATCCCGGGCCAGAACCTTCAGGAAGGCCCCGATGCGTGCCCCCGCTTGCGCAGGATCGCCGGGCACCTGCAGCGAATCGCCCTCGATCCGCACACCACGGCCAAGACCCTGCACAATCGCCAGCATCCGCCCCTCGACCGGAATCGCATCGCCCAATGTCACGGGCCGCGCAATTGGCATCTCCTTCAGCGTCGACCGGATCCAGTCGGCCTGTTCATGGGCAAAGCGCATCGCCTCGGATTCGCGGGCGCGCAGCGGCATCGACAGCGTCACCCGCCCGTCAAGCCGCGAGATTCGCAGCGAAAACCGCCGCGTGCGGGCGGAACGGCGCAGGGTAATCTCGACAGGAGGCAGGCCAGGAAGATGGGGCATGTGTCGCTCTTGAATCCAGTCTTCAGCATAGCCACCTTGACATTGGCTTCAATGGGCTGAAAAGCCTTTGACAGGCGCGTGCCCTTGTGGCAAGCGACGCCGACTCTGGATATCCGTAGCCTTAAGGGAACCACAATGCCCAATCCTGAATGGGGCACGAAGCGTATCTGCCCGACCACTGGCAAACGCTTCTATGACCTGAACCGCAGCCCGATCGTCAGCCCTTACACGGGCGAGGTCGTGGATATCGAAACCGTTCGTCGCAAGATGGCCGCGGCGGTGATCGCCCGTGTCTCGCCTGAAAAGGATGACGAGGTTCTGGTGGATGATCTTGAAGCAGAAGATGATCTGCTCGAAGGCGCACCCGCCGAGGATGCCGATCTGGATGATGATCTGCTGGAAGATGATGCCGACGACAACGTGTCGCTGGACGATTTGGCCGATGTCGCAGGCGATGACGAGGACGTCTGATTTCGTCGCCTGAATTTATCCAAGGGCGCGGATTTTCGTGCAGAATACCACTTGCACAGGCCCGCGCCCTCGCCTAAACACCGCCCATCGAAACGGAAACGTGACGATATCCCGGTGGGGTCATAGCTCAGATGGGAGAGCGCTTGAATGGCATTCAAGAGGTCGGGAGTTCGATCCTCCCTGGCTCCACCAAACAAAACAAAGACTTAGAAGAAAAAAAGCCTCGCAGCAGCGGGGCTTTTTCTTTGCGGGTAACGAACTAGATCGGATCAGATTCGATGGATAAAGCCGGACACATCGCGCCCGGCCTTTCAGATCGTGGTGTTTTGGGGTGTCAATCGGCACGCAAAGCCGACCCCGTATTCGCAGCCAATTTTGCCCCCCTTGTACGGTGTCGAGATCAAGGCCTGAGCCGACGGAAGTGATCACACAGTGGAGGCGGGTTAGGCCCTGATCGGGGTCAGGCGCGGTGTTTGAAGCGCCAGGACTCGTTGCCGGTCTCGACGATTTCGCAGTGGTGGGTGGGGCGGTCGAGCAAGGCAGCTGTCATCTTCACATCGCCGAAGAGTGAACCATGGAGCCGCCACTGGTCCGAGGCCCATGGCAAACGGGCCGTTCGCCAAAGGCAAGGTTTGTGGTGACGATGATCGAGGTGCGCTCGTAAAGGCGGCTGATCAGGTGGAACAGCAGTTGACCGCCGGACTGGGCGAAGGGCAGATACCCGTACCAACCGTCTGGATCGTTACATGTTGCAGGTCCTGCCGTAGGAGATGCTGACCGTGCTGGTAAAGTCCGAACAGCGAGCCGGTCACGACGGCAAGCAGGATGAGTCGCCGGATCAGTTTGCCCAGCAACGTGAACAGGACAAAGCCGATGATCCCGTCGAGGATCAGTCCAAGGGTGCCTTCGTTGTTGGGGCGCTTGGGTTCAGGCGCGTTTGGCATCTGTTGGATCCTGTGGGGTTTGCCACGGGCAGCTATGGCGGAACCTTTGGGAGAGCGACCGTTTTGTCGGTTTCAGATCGGTGGAATCGCCTGCAAATTGGGCTGGGCCAAGCTGAGCCAAGAACCTGCGGTTTCCTAAGTTTTACCCCAGCAATATCAAAATGTTAAATGCGCTTCATAACACCTACAGCACCATAAACACGGCAAGGAGCGTTGCTGGTGACAGTGCTAGAACCGTGCTAGCCGCACGGCGCTCAGCGGGTAAGCTGTTGAGCCAAAAGATGCTGTGCTAGGCCTGTGCTAGCTGTTTTGGCTGCGCTAACGCAAGATTGCTGCGCCGCAGAAATCTGATAACCCGTTGATCTAGAATGATTTAAGTGGTGCCCAGAGCCGGAATCGAACCAGCGACACGCGGATTTTCAATCCGCTGCTCTACCAACTGAGCTATCTGGGCACCTTGTCCGATGGCTCGCAACCTTCGGGTGGCGGGGTGATACGTCAGGTGCGCGGGGCTGTCCAGAGGCTTTTTCGGCTTTTTGGCCGGTTACTGCCGCGGGGGTGGTCGGGGGTTCTCATCATCGTCCGGCAGGCTTTCCGCCTCGGCCTCCGGGCCGGGAATGGCATAGCTGGCATTCAGCCAGCGGGCGAGATCAACGTCAGCACAGCGGCGCGAGCAGAAAGGGCGATACTTCGGATCGCTGGTTCTTGAGCAGATCGGGCAGGTCATGCGAACAGCCCCTGCGCCACCTCGGCCAGCGGCAAGCGGTCGCGTTTCCGCGTCATTTCGTACAGCCCAAGGGTGGTCCATCCTGCAAGATTCGCCTCGCCATCACCTTTGAAGGCCGCTTTCAGCACCTGATCCAGAATGGCCCGGTCTTTCTTGGCCATCGGGGCGAAATCGACCACCACCTGCCCGCCCAGACCGCGCAGCCGCAACTGGCGCGGCAGGTCGCGTGCCGCCGCGATGTTCACCTTAAGCGCCGCCGCGGGGCTGGTGTCCGCGCCTGTATTCACATCAACCGATATCAGCGCCCGCGTTGGTTCCACCATCATGTGGCCGCCGCCCGGCAAGGTAACGTGCGGGTTCAGCAGGGCCGAAATCTGATCGTCCACGGCATGGATGGCAAATCCGCCCGGGTCCATCACCGCATCATCGGGTGCCGGATCAAGCCAGTCGCGAAACGCAAGGTCATGCGCGCCGGGGCCATCGACCAGAAGTTCTGGCCCACCGGCCAGATCGGCAAGCACCGCTTCGGCCAGACCCCGCATTGCGGCGATGTCCTCGGTCACGGCATCCGCTTCCGCCCCGTCGCAGGATGATCGCAGGATCAGCCCCAACTGTTCGGACGCACCGACCATGCCTTCGGTCGCCATATCGGCAAGGTCGGCGCGCAGATCATCGTCCTTGATGCGGCGCGAGATGTTCAGACCCGGCGCACCGGGGGTGATGATCGCAAAGCGCGATTTGAACAAAAGGCGCGTGGTGACCGGCGTGGCCTTGCCCGGTTCGGCAGGGCCCGTCACCTGCACCAGCAAACGCTGCCCGGGCGCAATGCCGCTGACCTGCCGCAGAAAGCCCGAGCCTTCGGGCAGTTTCACGAAAAGCCCACCCTGCCCCTTGACCGGGCGGTCCGCGACAGCTCGATAGATGGCCCCGGGCAAGGGCACATCGCCCACCGGGTCAATCGCCAGTTCGTCCAGTTGCCCATCCACGATCAGGGCGGCGGCCTGCCGTCCTGCGATTTCGTCCAGAATGACGATCCGGCCCTTCATGTTCGTCTCCAGACTGGGTAGCCGATTGCGCCCAGCAATGTGGTCGTTTCGGCAACGGGCAGGCCCATAATGCCGGTAAAGCTGCCCGAGATCCACGGGATGAACGCCCCGGCCAACCCTTGAATGCCGTAGCCGCCCGCCTTGCCCTGCCACTCGCCCGAGTCGAGATAGGCGTTCAGTTCCAGGTCGGACAGGCGCTTCATCTTCACGTCGCTGACAGATTCGCGCACCAGCAGGCGCGCGCCACGCCGCACAGCCACGGCGGTGATGACATGATGCCGCCGCCCGCCCAGAAGCGTCAGAAAGGCTGCCGCCTCGCCCGCGTCTGCGGGTTTGCCAAGGATGCGTCGCCCCAAGGCGACGGTCGTATCTGCGCAAAGAATGATATCGTCGGCTTCGGCGGAAACGGCCAAGGCCTTTTCCCGTGCCAAACGGGCGCAGTAAGGGCGAGGCAACTCGCCTTTCTTGGGGTCTTCATCAATGTCGGGGGGCAGGATCGCATCAGGCGTGATGCCCATCTGCGCCAGAAGGTCCTTCCGGCGCGGGCTGGCGGATCCAAGGATCAGACGCAAGACAGATTACTTGAAACGATAGTTGATACGGCCCTTCGACAGGTCATAGGGGGTCATTTCCACCTGCACCTTGTCGCCTGCCAGAACGCGGATGCGGTTCTTGCGCATCTTGCCCGCCATCACCGCGATCAATTCATGGCCATTGTCGAGTTCAACCTTGAATGTCGCATTCGGCAGGAGTTCCTTGACGACACCGGGGAATTCGAGAATGTCTTCCTTGGCCATGGTCACTCCAATACGTGTTAGCCCGCGGGAACCGCAGGCCTGTAAGTGGGCCATATGCGCCCGAAACGGGCCGTTTTCAAGCGGATTCTGAACGTGTCTGGCAGGCTTTGCCAAAGCGGGTCTTTGACCGCATGCTTTTTGCAGCCCTGATACGGGAAATGGAAAAGGACGCGCTGCTGCGCGTCCTGTCCCGTTTCGGCAAAGGCTGGTCAGCCGATCATTGCGGCGTCGTCACGCTTGACAGCGACGATCGACGAACGCGGCAGGCCGTCAGCAGCCGGAAAGCCCGCGCCGGGGTGCTGGATGCCCACGAACATGGTGCGCTTGTCCGACGACCACGTCAGGCCGGTCACCTCGGACCCGATGGGGCCGGTCAGGAAGCGGCGGATTTCACCGGAAACCGAGTCGCCCGCCAGCATCTGGTTGTTGCCCATACCAGCAAATTCGCCCTCGTTGCTGTCATCGCCATCGGTCTGGATCCAGATGATGCCGGTCGAGTCGATCATCATGCCATCGGGCGAGTTGAACAGGTTGCCAGCGTTGATGTTGGCGGTGCCAGCATAGGGGCCATCCTTGTGCACGGCCGGGTTGCCCGCCATCACATAGAGGTCCCAGGTAAAGGCGGCGGACACATGGTTGCCACCTTCGGGGCGCCACCGAACGATCTGGCCGTATTCGTTGGTCGCGCGCGGGTTCGGGGCGTTCAGCGCCAGAACCTCGCCGCCCGCGTTGGTCTGCGGGGTGCCGTCGTCCTTCATGGCGCCACGACGGGCGTTGTTGGTCAGGCAGCAATAGGCCTCGGGCGACACCGGGTTGACGGCGACCCATTCCGGGCGGTCCATCGTGGTGGCGCCAACCTTCGAGGCCGCGGTGCGGGTAAAGATCGCGATTTCAGCCGCCGACATGCCGGTGGCTTCGGGGGTCAGGGCAACCCATGCGCCGGTCTGGTCATCCTTGAAGGTTGCGGCGAAAAGCTGGCCTTCGACCAACAGGGTCGAGGTATCGCCACCCGGCACATAGATATCGCGGCTGACCCACTTGTACATGAATTCGCCACGTTCATCATCGCCCATATAGACAACGATCTGGCCCGACGGTGCCACGACGCAAGCTGCATTCTCATGCTTGAAGCGGCCCAGTGCGGTATGCTTGACCGGGGTCGAGGTCGCGTCTGCGGGGTTGATCTCGACGATATAGCCATGGCGGTGCGGTTCATTCGGGTTCTTCGTCACATCGAACCGCGCGTCAAAGCCGTGGTAGTTGTAGTTGCCCGGATCAACCTTGGTCGACACGCCATAGCGCTTGTAGCCAGCGGCGACGGCGTCATCAAAGGTTGCTTCGGCGGTAGCCCCGAAATAACCGTTGAAGTTTTCCTCGCAGGTCAGATAGGTGCCCCACGGCGTGCGGCCCGAGCCGCAGTTGTTCAGCGTGCCAAGGATCGCCATGCCGGTCGGGTCGGCCTCGGTTTTCAGCAGGTCATGGCCGGCGGCAGGGCCATCGGCGGTAATCGGCGTGTTGTTGGTGATGCGGCGGTTGAAGGGGCTGTCCTTCACGATGGCCCAGCCATCGGCGCCTTCGGCGATTTCCATGACAGTCACGCCCTGGAAGTTCTGCAGACGCGTCACGTCTTCGGCCGAGGTTGCCACAGCATCTTCCACATCGGGCGTGCCAAGGTTGATTTCGTTGTTGGTATATTCCGAATTCACCGCCAGCACTTCCTTGCCGCCGATGTTGAACAATTCCATCCCGTCAGTGTTTTCACCAAACACGCGGTCGGAACCGGCTGCCGGAATACCCGTTGCCGGGTCAAAAGCCGGCGCGTCCGAGAACAGCGCATCACCCCAGCTGGCCATGATTTTCCAGTTGTATCCGGCGGGTACATGCACGGTCGAATCCGTGGCAATTGCGATCTGTTCAAAGGCGAAACGGCTGGCCTGCTGCGCCATCGCCGTCGATCCCTTCAAAAGGCCTGTGCCCATGACAGCCGCGCCCGAACCAAAGGCCAGAACGCCGCCCAGAAAACCACGACGGGAAATGGCGCGCTCGACAACACGGTCGAATTCCTGAACGTCAGGACGCGGGAAATTCAGCTCATCCCATTCATCGGCGGACAGTTTCGGCTTTTGGTTTGTCATGTGAACACCTCTCCAGATTGGCAGCATCCCGCGCCCCCGCGCGGAATCAACACCCCAAGAAGTAGAATGACCATGTAACACAGGCACGAAAGACAGCCGAATACCCCGCCTTACCCGCGCCAATGGCAGCGTGGATTACAGCGCGCGCATCCAGAATTGCAGCGGTTTCGTGGTCTCGGCGGTGTCCCCTACATCAAGCCAAGAAAATGCAGCAATAACGCCCGGCAACGGCGCATAACCCCGGCCCTGCCAGAACGCATCATTGGTGCGATAGGTCGCAGGCCGGGCCCTGTGCGTGTCAGGGCGAATGACCGAACAGAACGCCACATTGCTGCGACCCAGTGATCTGGCATGGTTTTCGCGCAGATCAAAAAAGCGGTGCCCGATGCCCACCCCGCGATAGGGCGGCAGCAAAACAGATTCGGCCCCATACAAGATGGCCTCTGGCGGCACGCCGATGCCTGCCAAGGGGGCGGCGAATTCGTCGGCGTGATCCTCCATCGGCGTGGATGTCGAGGCCCCGACCAGCCGGTCGCCATCAAAGGCCCCGACCAATAGCGCGCCGGGGCTGTCTCGATAGGTCTGCAGATAATCGCGCTCATATTCCAGCGTGCCGTCGTAAAGGTATGGCCAGTCGCGGAACACTGCGATGCGCAGGGCGGCCACGCCATCCAGCGCGTCCTCTAGCGCGGCCCCTGTCAGCGCGCGCACGGTCAACCCAAGGGGCAGGTCAGGGCGGGTCATGCCGATGCCGCGCCCGAAACTTGCGCGATCCAGTCGTTCAGGTTGTAGAATGTGCTGATGCGGCTGATCTTGCCATTGCGCAGGGCAAAGAACGAACCCGCGGGCAGCGTATAGGTTTGGCCCTTCGCCTCGGGCAGGCCGGTGTCGGTTTGCAGATAAACGCCATGCACCACGAATTCGGCAGCGCCTCGGCTGCCGTCCTCGTTGACGAAGATCACCATGTCGGCCAGTTGCTCGCGGTAGGACACGCCCATATGGGCGCAAAAGGCGGCAAACAGGTCGCGCCCGTGGCGGATCGCCCCCTCATTCACCCGATGTTCGATATCATCGGTCACGCATTCCAGCATCGCCGCAGGCGCACTTGCGTTAAAGGCGGCAAAATAGGCGGTGATGGTCTGGCGTGCGTCGTCTGCGGTCATCAACATCTTCCCTGCGGTTCTGCTGCAGGATAGCGACAGGCGCGGCCAACGAAAGACGCAAAGCAGCGCGGTTCACGCGAAAATCGCATCGGCCCGCCCGGTAAACGGTCGGGGCCGCAGCCTGCATGGCCACGGCCCCGTCTTTCAGCACGAACCCGCCAAAGCCTGTCAGGCCTTGAGCGCGGCAGCCACCGTCACAGCCATCGGCGTGGTCGGGCGGCCGATCAGCCGGGACAGTGTCTTGCTGTCATCAAACAGCGCGCCAGACGCCGCCTTGACATCCGAGTCGGCCAGAACGTGGGCGAACCCTTCGGGCAGGCCAAAGCTTTTCAGGATGTCGGCGTAAACAGCTTCGGGCAGGCTGTTGTAGGGGATCGTCTTGCCCACCTGACGGCTGACCTCGGCCGCCATTTCCGCCATAGTGTAGGCGTCGTCGCCCGCCAGTTCGTAAACGGCATTGTCATGGCCCGCCCCTGCCGCAACAACGGCGATGGCTTCGGCGTAGTCCGCCCGCGCGGCACTTGCAAAACGCCCTTCGCCCGCCGATCCGATCATCGCGCCATGCTCGACCGAAGCCGCCAGCGACCCGGTCATGTTCTCGGTGTACCAGCCATTGCGCAGGATCGTATAGGTGACTCCAGCCGATGTCAGATGCGCCTCGGTGCCGATGTGGTCCAGCGCTAGCAGCATGGGCGAGGCATCGCCCTTCAGGATCGAGGTATAGACAACACGGCCCACGCCAGCGGCCTTGGCAGCATCGATCGCAGCCTTGTGCTGCCCGACGCGGTCGTTGAAATCATTCGATGAAATCAACACCAGCACATCAACGCCGGTAAGCGCGCCAAAGGTTTCGGGGTTGGTATAGTCAAAAGCGCGGGCCTCGACGCCAAAGCCGGCCGCCTTTTCCGGGCTGCGGGCCAGAGCAACGACAGTGGCTCCCCGCGCCTTGAGCGCTGAAATGGCAAGGCTGCCCAGTTGGCCGGTGGCCCCGGTAACGGCGATGGTGGTCATGATGTATCCTTTCACGGTTGGTGGCCCCTAGATACGCCTTTACTTACGATTAGGAAGTACATACATTTTTGTAAGTATCCACATGAGGCGCACATGACCCCCGCACAACACGCACAATCCCTGCTGCTTCAGATGGAACAGGCCAACGTCATGGTGCCGGAATGTCCGTCACGGCAGGTCTTGCAGCATCTGACCAGCCGTTGGGGCACGTTGGTCATGATTGCATTGGCGACAGGCACGCATCGCTTTAGCCAATTGCGCCGCCGCATTGGCGGGGTGAGTGAGCGGATGCTGGCCCAGACCTTGCAACAGCTTGAGGCGGATGGGTTTGTTCTGCGTGTGGCGCATGATGTCGTGCCGCCGCACGTGGATTACAGCCTCACACCGCTGGGTCAGCAGGCTTCGGCCCATGTTGTGGCGCTTGCAGGCTGGATCGAGGGGAATCTGCCAGCCATTCTGGGCGAGCGCCCGACCATTGCGGCCGAATGATCAAGGCTCTGACGGGGGACCGAACCGGTTGACCATGCGGTCGCGAATCTGGTCGCGCGCCTGCCGATAGGCCGACAGCTTCGCGTCGCGGCTTTCGCCCAGCCCCGTCGGGTCAAGGATGGGCCAATACTCCACATCCAGATGATAATGCTGGGTCAGTTCCAGCGCCATCCGCTGACTGGCCGGTGACAATGCGACGATCAGATCGAACTGCGACAGGTCATCGCCCCATTCGCGCATTTCCTCGAACGACCGCGACCGGTGGCGCGACAGCTCAATCCCCAGTTCCTGGCAGACAGCCACCGAAAAGCCATCCACTTCCATGTCATTCTTGACACCGGCAGATTGGACATAGGCCCGCTGGCCATACAGCTTCTTCATCAGCGCCTCGGCCATGGGCGAACGCACGGCGTTATGGTCGCAGCAGAACAAAACGGATTGGGGAAAATCGCCCAAGCCTATCCCCAGTGCAAAACGCAGATCAGCGTGAACAGACGTCGCGCTGTATCGGCATCCACCACCGCCTTGCCCTCCAGCCGTTCCTGCAACAGCCGCGCACCTTCGTTATGAATGCCCCGGCGCGCCATGTCGATGGCCTCGATCTGGCTGGGCGGCAGCCGCTTGACCGCGCCGAAATAGCTTTCGCAAATCTGGAAGTAGTCCTTCACCACCTGCCGGAACGGGCCAAGGCTCAGGTGGAACTCGGTCACCTTGTCGCCGGGCTCGGTTGCAATGTCGAACACAAGCCGCCCCTCGCGGATCGCAAGGCCAAGCCGGTATGGCCCATCCGGCGCCACCCGGCTTTCCCGCGGCGGCAGGGCAAAGCTGTTGTCCTCCAGCAGGTCAAAGATCGCCACGCGGCGCTCCTGCTCGATCTCGGGCGTCGGGCGACCGATGCCCTTTTCGTCGATCTCGATATGGCAGATGCGGTTTGTCATGATGCCCTCTCGTTCAGACGGTCCAGACGCGCCCGCACCGACAGGCCGTGCGCCTCCAGACTTTCCGAGATTGCAAGCCGCTCTGCACTTGGTCCGATGGCTGCAAGTGCCGCTGGCGTCATCCGTGCCATCGTTGTGCGCTTTACAAAGTCCATCACGCTCAATCCGCTGGAAAACCGGGCAGAGCGCGCAGTCGGCAACACATGGTTCGGCCCGCCCACATAATCGCCGATCGCCTCCGGCGTCCACGGCCCAAGGAAAATGGCCCCCGCATGCGGGATCTTCGCGGCCAGCGCCTCGGCATCCTCGACCATAATCTCAAGATGCTCGGGCGCGATCCGGTTGGCCAGCGCCGCCGCCTGATCCAGCGTATCGACCACGATCACTGCGCCGTTGTCGCGCCAGCTTGCCCCGGCAATGTCGCGTCGCGCAATGGTCTGCAGCCGCGCCTCGACAGCCGCCGCCACCGCCCTTCCCAACGCTGCATCGGTGGTGATCAGAATGGCCTGCGCACTGGCATCATGCTCGGCCTGACTCAGCAGGTCCAGCGCGATCCAATCCGGGTCATTGCCCGCATCGGCAATCACCAGCACTTCCGACGGCCCTGCAATCATGTCAATGCCCACGCGCCCGAACACCCGCCGCTTGGCCGCCGCAACATAGGCATTGCCCGGCCCGGTGATCTTGTCGACCGGTGCAATGGTGGCCGTGCCATAGGCCAGCGCGGCCACCGCCTGCGCCCCGCCCACGCGAAAGACCTGATCCACACCCGCAATCTGCGCCGCCAGCAAGACCAGCGGGTTCACCACCCCACCCGGCGTCGGACAGGTCACCACCAGCCGCTGCACCCCGGCCACCTTGGCCGGAATGGCATTCATCAGCACCGAACTCGGATAAGATGCCAGTCCCCCCGGCACATAAAGCCCCGCCGCCGTCACAGGCGTCCAGCGCCAGCCCAATGTGGCCCCCGCCGCATCGGTCCAACTGGCATCCTCGGGCAGTTGCCGCTCGTGATAGCTGCGGATGCGAGTGGCCGCCAGTTCCAGCGCGGCCCGGTCGTCGTCCGACACCTTGGCAATCTCCGCCTCGATCTCATCCTCGGAAAACAGCAGCTGATCCGCCGTCAACGTCATGCGGTCAAACCGCGCCGTCAGCTCCAGCACCGCCGCATCGCCGCGGGCGCGCACATCGGCAATGATTGCTGCCACCGCCAGATCCACATCATCGGCTTCTTCGCGCTTCATCGCCAGCAGCGCCGCAAAACGGCCCTCGAAATCAGCATCGCGGGTGGACAGAAACATCGGCATGACAGGGATCCTTGGCGCAGCCCGCCTCAGATAGCGCGGCAAAGACGCCGCCTCAAGCAAGACCTCACGCTTGCCGCTTCCCCTTCTGCAAATATCCCGGGGAAAATCCCGCCGCAGGCGGGGTTGGGGGCAGCGCCCCCTGCGCCGGTTCAAGCCTTTGGTGCGCGGGTCCAAAAGCGCCACATCAGGCTGGCCGCCGCACAGGCCAGCCCGATCACCAGCCCCAGCCACAGCCCCACCGCCCCGAACCCAAGCGGAAAAGCCAGAAGATAGCTCGCCGGAATCCCGATGATCCAGTAACTGACCGAGGCAAGCACCATCGGCACCCGCGTGTCCTGAACCCCCGCCAGCAGGCCCAGAGCCATGACCTGCGTGGCATCGGCCAGTTGGAACAGCGCCGCACAGGCCAGCAGTGTCACGCCCGTTGCGATGATAGCCTGGGCCTGCGGGTCCGACATGTCCAGAAACAGCCGCACCATCGGCGCGGGCACGGCCAGAAACAGCACCATCGTCAACAGTGCAAACCCCAGCGACAGCACCACCGCCACCCAGGCCCCGGTCCGCAGGCCCGTCGCGTCACCGGCCCCATAGGCGCGGCCTGTCCGCACCGTCACGGCATTCGACAGCCCGACGTGCACCATGAAGGTCAGCGCCGTGATCTCCAGCGCAATGCCATGCGCGGCCAGTTCATTGGTGCCGATCCAGCCCATCATCAGCGCACTGGCCTGAAACAGCCCGCTTTCCGCAAGCCCCGTCAGCCCCATGGGCCAACCCAGCCGGAACACTGCGCGAAAGCCCGGCCAGTCGGGCCGCCAGAAGCGCTGAAACAGGTGGAAATGCCGCAACGACGGCAGCATGGCCGCATAGATGCACAACACCAACAGCGACAGGCCCTGCGCCAGCAGCGTGGCAATGGCCGATCCCTGCACGCCCAGTTCAGGCGCGCCCCAGTTGCCAAAGATCAGCATCCAGTTGACCGCAGCATTCATCGGCACCGCCGCCACGGTCACCCACAGCACCACCTGCGTGCGCCCCAGCGCGGCAAGGTAGCTTTTCAGCACCATCACCAGCAACGCCGGTATCATGCCCAGACCCGCCACCCGCAGGTATTCCTGACCCAGCGCCGCCACTTCGGGTTTCTGGCCCAAAAGCAGCAAGATATCGCCCGACCACCAAAACAGCGGATAGGTGCACAGGCCGAACAGGATCGACAGCCAAAGCCCCATGCGCGCCACGCGTCGGACCTGCCGGTCATCCCTCTGGCTTTGGGCCTGCGCCACCATCGGCATCACCGCCTTGGCAAAGCCCGAGCCGAAAATGAACACAACAAAGAAACTCGACGCCCCCAGAACCCCTGCGGCCAAGGGCAGAACGCCATACCAGCCCAGCATGATCGTATCCGTGACATGCAGCAGGAACTGCGCCAGATGGCTTCCGATCAGGGGCAGCCCCAGCACCAGCGTGGCGCGTGCATGGCCCGACGCCGACAGCGGGGCAGATGTGGTTGTGTTGCGAGTCATGCCCCGGATTTACGGCGCATGGCGCAGGGTCGCAACCCTAGATTGCCCGAAAAATCAGCAGGAATGACATCGCGGCAATCCCCGCCCCCAGAACCAGTTCAACCGCCGGAACCGCCCGCACCAGCCCACCGCCGGGCAGCGTGGCAAACAGGCCCTCCCGCGCCCAGACCGCCAGCCCCGCAACCACCACCGTCACACAGGCCGTGCCCAACGCCATTGCAAAGGTTCCCACGATCCCAGCCCAGCCGATGCCAAGGGCCTGCGTCAGAACCAGCAGGAACAGCGCGCCTGAACAGGGCCGCATCGCGATGGCCCCGACCAGCAACGCCCCATCGCGCCAACCTGACAGCCGGGCAACCTGCTCCGGCGTTGGCGCATGAACATGCCCGCAGCCGCATTCGGCCCCATGGTCATGCCCATGTTCGTGTGCGTGATGGTGCCCGTGTCCATTGTCATGCCCATGGTCGTGCCCGTTCTGCGCGTGGTGATGTTCACCCCTGGCAACCGCTGTGTCAGCCGCATGGCGCTGCAGGCCGCGTGCGCCGCGCCATAGTAGCCACAGCCCCAGCACAGCGATCAGGCCATGCGACAGCGGCAGCATCGCGTCATCCGCCACCGCCTCCAGCCGTTCACGCGTCAGTCCCAGAACAAGGACGCCGATCTGCACCAAGGCAACGGCCACCGCCGCCTGCGCCAGCGATGATGCCAGAGCAAGGGCGGCAAGCGGGGCCATCCGCACCCGCCGCGCCACCCCATAGCCGCCGATCACCGCCTTGCCATGCCCCGGTCCGACCGCATGCAAGAACCCGTAGGAAAAGCATACCGTTAGCAGGGCCAGCCATGCACCCGGTTGCCCGCCACGCAAGGCCCGCACGGCCCCGGCCAGCGCATCCTGCACGGCACGCTGCTGGTCTGTTACCCAGCCTGCAAGGGGGGCTGACCATCCGGCGGCCCAGATTGCAAACAGGGCCAGCGCAAGGGCCAATCCAGCCAGCGTCAGGGTGCGGGGCATGCGATGCGGGCCTCCTCGGCATAGGCGGCACCGATGGCCGGGAATTCGGCATCTTCGCCGGAATACTCTTCCAGTGCGGCCTGCAGGCGGGCATCCGCAGCCTCACGGTCAGGCTCGAACACCTGCACGGTGCAGCCGTCACGCCCCATCAGCACCGGCATGCCCGCGATGGTATAGGCGGTATAGAACGACGGATCATAGACCTGTACGATCAGTTCGGCCTTAGCCGGATCAACCGGCGCGGAAAACCGCCGCAGGTGGGTCGAGGTCAGTTTTCCCGCCGCATAGACCGCGGTCGGGGCTTCGGGCGGCGACAGGCCCAAAGCCTGCGCCCCGGCAAGGGCATAGGTATCGCCGGGAAATCCGGCATCCCAGTTCATGTCGAACGCGGCCAGCCGGGCCTGCTCCTCGGCCGTCAAAACGCCATCAAAATCGGGGTCATAGCCATTTTCAGTGATGTAGGTCAGCGAATAAAGGTCGTCATAGGTCCAGCCAATGCGCAGCGCCTCGGCCTGCCCATCGGCGCCAAAGACCACCTCGATGGTGGCATCAATAAAGACGTGCGGGTGCGCCGCAGCCGGCAAGGCCGCCAGTGCCAATACCATGGCCAACGGGGCGGTTCTTGCAATGCCTGCCATGTTTGCGCCCCCCTGTTACCTGCCTTGTGCGGGCAGACTACCCGCCGTTGCGCATAGGGAAAAGGGGCAAGGCCCGCACCGCCGGCCCTATCGGCGGATTGCCGGGTGCTGGGCAGCGTCCAGAATATGCCCGGCCCCACCGATCACCTGCGCCGCGCGGCCCACGATCAGCGGATCAGCCGTACCGATCACGCTGCTATCCTTGCCCGGATAGTCCAGCGTCGCCAGAAAATGCCGCATGCAGTTCAGCCGCGCCCTTTTCTTGTCATTTGATTTCACGATGACCCAAGGCGCATCGGCGGTGTCGGTGTAAAAGAACATCGCCTCTTTCGCCTCGGTGTAATCGTCCCATTTGTCGAGCGAGGCTTTGTCGATGGGCGACAGTTTCCACATCTTCAACGGGTCCGTCTCCCGCGCGACGAACCGCTTTCGCTGTTCCTCTTGGGTCACGGAAAACCAGTATTTGTAAAGTCTTATACCGGATCTGACCAGCATACGCTCCAGCTCTGGCGCCTCGCGCATGAACTCAAGGTATTCCGAGGGGCTGCAAAAGCCCATCACCCGTTCCACCCCGGCACGATTATACCAACTGCGGTCATAAAACACCATTTCGCCCCGTGTGGGCAGGTGCTGCAGATAGCGTTGAAAGAACCATTGCCCGGTCTCGGTTTCGGTGGGTTTGGTCAGGGCCACCACGCGGGCATAGCGCGGGTTCAGGTGTTCCATGAACCGCTTGATGGTGCCGCCCTTTCCGGCGGCATCGCGGCCTTCCATCAGAATCACGAACTTCTGCCCGGTGTCCTGCGCCCAGATCTGCACCTTCAGCAACTCGGCCTGCAACTTTGCCTTTTCCGCCTCATACTCGCGCCGCCCCATCAGGCGGCCATAGGGATAGCGGCCTGTCTCGAACACCTCGGCAATCGCGGCATCGGTCACCGGGAAATGGCGCGGGCCTGCTGACGGTGTTGGCCGCACCTCAGGGTTCGGCGCATCGGGCACGGTGGCATCGGGGCTGGTCAATTCCGGGGCGTCGATCTGCATGCATGATCCTTTCTTGCAGCGCTGATGACGAAATTGTAACACCCCCGTGACGCCCACGCCTTGATCCCGGTCAAGCGCAACGCAAGGCCCATTGCATCCCGACAGGCGGGCTGTAGCATCACCCAAACCAGCAGCCCTGACAGGAGTGCCCCCGTGCTGACGATCTATGGCGTCTACCGCTCTCGCGCCTTGCGCCCCCTTTGGCTGCTGGCCGAGACGGGAACACCCTTTACCCATGTGCCGGTGATTCAGGCCTACCGTCTGACCGATCCCACCGCCCCTGGCGCGGCCCTGAACACATCGACGCCCGACTTTCTGGCGGTCAACCCCTTGGGTCAGGTGCCCGCTTTGCGCGATGGCCCGCTACTGTTGACCGAAAGCCTTGCCATCTGCCTGCACATTGCGCGCAAGCATGGCGGCACCTTCGGGCCTGCGTCAGATGACGAAGCCTCCATCATGGAGCAATGGGCACTGTTCGCGGCCACCAGCGTGGAACCGGCCGCGATCGAGATCCTGTATACCATGCGCGACGGCATGGGTGCCTCGCCCGAAGGCGAAGGGATCATGCGGGTGGCCGCTGAAAAGCTGAAGCGCCCGCTGCAGCGACTGGAGCTTGCACTTCAAGGCCGTGACTGGTTGCAAGACCGCTTTACTGTGGCCGACATCATCGTGGCCGAATGCCTGCGCTATGCTCAGGGCTATGCCCCGGCCCTGGCCGATTATCCGAATGTCCGCCGCTGGCTGGCCGCCTGTCAGGCCCGCCCGGCCTTTCAGCAGGTCTGGACCCAACGCGCAGCCGAGCCGGAGTGATCGCAGCCGGTGGTCAGCCCTTGACCCCCGGCACATAATCGCGCCAGTCATGGGCATCACGGAACCCCAGCACGGCGCGCGCCTTGGCGTTGGACATCAGGCTTTCATGCGGGTCCAAGGGGCGCGTGACGGGCACATTCGGAAAGAACCGCGCCAGCAGTTCGTCATTGGTCAGGTTCATGCCATTGGTGCTGTTGCAGGCGTTGAACACCTGAAAGCCAAGGCCATTCTTGCCAAGGCACAGGTCCACAATCTGCCCCAGATCGCGCGCATCAACATAGTTGAACGCATTCCTGCGCCGCACCGCCGGATTGGCGAAATAGCCCGGAAACAGCGTTTCATATTCATGCGGTTCAATCACATTGCCGATCCGCAGGGCATAGACATCGGCGCCCGAGCGGCGCGCAAAGGTGCGGGCCGTCACCTCGTTCACCTTTTTCGAGGTGCCATAGGTATCCATCGGGTCAATGTCGTAGTCCTCATCCAACGGCAGTTGGTGCGGGTCGGTCACGCCATCGGAAAAGCACACGCCATAGGTCGTCTCGCTTGACGCCAGAATGATCTTGCGGACACCCATCTTCACCGCCGCTTCGATCACGTTATAGGTGCCCACCACGTTCACGCGCCATGTCTCGGTATCGGGGCACATCATCATGCGCGGTACGGCCGCAAAATGCACCACCGCATCAAAAGGCCGCGCCCCCTGCCCCGTCTCCAACTCGTCATACCCGGCATGGCTGTTCATCGCGGAATAGACCTGCCCCGCATCGGTGATGTCACCCAGCAGATCATGCGCCCCCGCCGCGCCCAAGGGCACGCGGTCAAAGTTCAGCACCCGGTGCCCCTTGCCCAAAAGATAGGGAATGACATGCCGCCCGGCCTTGCCGGACC
Organism: Rhodobacter sp.; assembly: GCA_027484145.1. GTDB lineage: Bacteria > Pseudomonadota > Alphaproteobacteria > Rhodobacterales > Rhodobacteraceae > Pseudotabrizicola. The sequence continues at coordinate 188,356 of JAIXUH010000026.1, read as the reverse complement.
CGCCTGTAAAGAATACGCGCATCGGTGATCCTCCTGATTGGGGGCTAAGCTAGGCCGATGCCCCAGCCACGGCAATGGCCCCACATCTTGCGCCCCGCCCCCTGTGGGTGATCTAATGCCTGCGATCCGCCGCATAACAAGAATCGAGCACACATGGCCAACGACCTTCTTTCCGGAGCCACGCCCGTTTACGACGCCTCCAGCATCGAAGTGCTGGAAGGGCTGGAGCCTGTGCGCAAACGCCCCGGCATGTATATCGGCGGCACCGATGAGCGCGCGCTGCACCACCTTGTGGCGGAAATCCTCGACAACTCGATGGACGAGGCAGTGGCAGGCCATGCCACGCGGATCGAGGTGGAGTTGCACGCCGACAATTCCGTGACCGTGCGCGACAATGGCCGCGGCATTCCGGTGGACCCGCACCCCAAGTTTCCCGGCAAATCGGCGCTGGAGGTGATCCTGTGCACCCTGCACGCAGGCGGCAAGTTCGGCGGCGATGCCTATGCCACCTCGGGCGGTCTGCATGGTGTGGGCGCGTCGGTCGTGAACGCTTTGTCTGACCTGATGCGTGTGGAAGTGGCGCGCAACAAAGAACTCTTCGTGCAAGAGTTTTCACGCGGCATTCCAAAGGGCCCGGTCACCAAGGTTGGCCCTGCCCCGAACCGTCGCGGCACGACCGTTCTGTTTCATCCGGACCCCGAGATTTTCGGCCACCAGACGCTGAAGCCCGCGCGGATGCTGAAAATGGCGCGGTCCAAGGCCTATCTGTTTTCGGGCGTCGAAATCCGCTGGAAGACCGCCGTCAACGATGGCGAAACCCCGCTGGAGGCGGTGTTCCACTTTCCCGGCGGTCTGGCCGACTACCTTTCCGACAGCCTTGCCAAATCCACCACCTACGCCGACCGCCCCTTTGCCGGAAAGGTGGGCTTTACCGAAAAGTTCAACGTGCCGGGCAGCGTGGAATGGGCCATCAACTGGACGCCTGCGCGCGACGGTTTCATCCAATCTTACTGCAACACAGTGCCCACACCCGAAGGTGGCACGCATGAAAACGGCTTCTGGGCCGCCATCCTGAAGGGCATCCGCGCCTATGGTGAGCGGGTCAAGAACCGCAAGGCCGACCAGATCACCCGCGAAGACCTGTTGACGGGGGGCTGCGCTCTGGTGTCGTGCTTTATCCGCGAACCGCAGTTCGTGGGCCAGACCAAGGACCGCCTTGCCACCGAAGAAGCCGCCCGCTGGGTCGAACTCGCGGTGCGCGACCACTTTGATACATGGCTCGCGGCAGACCCGAAATCGGCCGGCAGCATCCTCGATTTTCTGGTGCTGCGCGCCGAAGAACGCCTGCGCCGTAAAATGGAAAAGGAAACCGCCCGCAAGACGGCGACCAAAAAGCTCCGCCTGCCCGGCAAACTGACCGATTGCACCAGCAAGACCCGCGAAGGGACCGAGCTTTTCATCGTCGAAGGCGACTCGGCCGGTGGTTCGGCCAAGGGCGCGCGCGACCGCGAGACACAGGCGTTGTTGCCGCTGAAGGGCAAGATCCTGAACGTGCTGGGGGCCGCCTCATCGAAGCTGAACGAAAACTCCGAAATCCGCGATATCTGTGAGGCGCTTGGCGTCAGCATGGGCACGCGGTTCAACCTTGATGACCTGCGCTATGACAAGATCATCATCATGACAGATGCCGATGTGGATGGCGCGCATATCGCCAGCCTGTTGATGACCTTCTTCTTCACCCAGATGCGCCCGCTGATCGACAAGGGGCACCTCTACCTCGCCTGCCCGCCGCTCTATCGGCTGACCCAGGGCCCGCGCCGCCTTTATGTGGCCGATGATGCCGAGAAAGAGATCTGGATGGCCAAGGGCATTGGCGGCAAGGGCAAGATCGACGTGCAGCGCTTCAAGGGTCTGGGCGAGATGGACGCCAAAGACCTGAAAGACACCACCATGAACCCCCTGACCCGCAAGCTGATCCGCGTGTCGATTGACGAAGATGAACCGGGGGATACGAGCGATCTGGTGGAGCGCCTGATGGGGAAGAAGCCTGAACTGCGGTTCCAGTATATTCAGGAAAACGCGCGGTTTGTGGAGGAGTTGGATGTGTGAGTAGTAGAGGAGCTTCTTCCCTCAGCGGTGGTCCAGGAAAATGCTTTGCATTTATCGATGCTGACAACGTAGCTGACGGTTTTCATGATGCATTCAAGCATCGAAACCTCGCTGAAGACTGCAAAAAATTCTACTCATTGGAAATCCTGCTACGGTCAATACCAGCAAGTCGCAAGTATCTGTTTAGTGCTGCTCCAGACGGACAAGACACTCATGACTGGCTAGTTAAACTTCGCTCCGAGCAGAATTTTCTCTACCGCCAAGGGCGTCTGATCGAAAAGGGTAGATCTCGCAAACAACAGGGCGTTGACGTCATGATTGCTGTTGAAGCCCTAAAGTGTGCTCACTCGAGGATAATGGATTCCTGCATTTTGTTTACAGATGATGGCGATTTACTACCCCTCGTATCTGCGATCGTTGACCTTGGCATTCACACGACGGTTGTTGGTTTTGGAAATCCTGCAAAAGGCGATGTCGCACGCGAATTCCAAGATCGGTGCGACAACTATGTTCACGTAGGCGACCAAATTCTTGCCAAGTCAGTGATCGACGGTGGACGCTCAAACAGTGGAGGAAACTGCAATAAAGCAACGTTTGAAAGTTTTGGGCGCTTAGAAGTTTTTGAGGATGGGACAAACCGGCACGCTCTTGCGTTTGACAGCAATGGTGGCATCTACGTTTGTGACGTGCCAACCGAAGTGATGGATGATTTCACCACTTATTCCTACCAGTATTTCGCCAAAAAAGATGCTGCGTTTGCAAGATATCGTTTGCTACAGAGCTTTTTCCAATGATTTGGCTTTATTCTTTGGACGGGGTCTGATCCCATAAGTGCCCGAAGACGGCTTTCGGATCGAAAACCGCCCCATGCTTCCACTCCGTCAGATTTGCCCAAAGCAAAGCTGACCGCGCCAGAGCCGCCGCCACGGGGCGGGCGCGACTGGGGTCGCACCCCAAGAGCCCCGTCAGTTCGGGCGCGGTCAGCTTAGCACCCCACCGTTGTGCTATCGTCCCATGCAGGCGTCTCAAGCCTTGCCCTGGGGCCACCGAACCCCCACCTCAACAGGAGAGGTGACCCCAAGGCGGGGCCGCCCTTGATGCCTCCGGACAACGCCTTGACCGGCCCCGGCGGCAGCGATCCCCCCGGCATGGGTTGGGGTGGAACTTCGACAGAAGGAAATCCGACATGTCCAAGGAAAAGAGCAAAGGCAACAAAGAGGCCAAGAAGCCCAAGAAGGAAGCGCCCAAGGTGCTGGCCACCGCCAATGCGGGGCTGAGCAAGGATGGCACCACGATCTCGGGCAAGAAGATCAAGTAAGCCGTGCTGCGGGGGCGGACCCTTGCGCCGCGCCCCGCCTTAACGCGGGGTGCTGATCACGGTCAAAAGGCCCCAGATCCAGACGACCAGCATGACCGGCACCCCGATGATCGCCAGAAACAGCGGAAAGCTGACGAACACCGCTACGGCAAACAGCACGATCTGCGCGATCCCCACCCTCACCTGCCCCATGATCAGGCTGCCCGCACCGGGCAAGACCAGACTGACAAGGATGGCAAGAACCTTCACGGGATTGGCCTTTATGGCTTGGCTGTGCGGGCAGATTAACGGAAAGGGCACTTTGGGCAAAGAGGCCAAAGCCAGACGGATCGACCAGCCACGCGCGGCGAACGTCGCTATGGAGTTTTACCAACCGCGATGGATGCCGTCGGCTTTGCCCCCGGGCGGCAGAAATCGTGGTTAGGAAAGAGCCCGCTACTTCACCCCAAGCCCGGCCCGCGTAAGTCAGCGCGGGCGTTCGGCGCTGAAAACGCTCCACCAGAGCGTTTGCACCCGGCAAAGCCGGGATCGCGCCTCACCCCCAAACCCCTTCAAACTCCCGCCATTCCCCCTTGCTCATGCCAGAGGTTTCCTGCGTGACCGCCTCGCCCGCCAGCCGCCGTTTCAATACAGAAATGGCCTTCGCGCTCAACGTCACCCCCCCCATCCGGTAATCCTCGAAGGCCGCATAGGCCAGTGGCACCCAGTCCTTCACGCAGGCCGCAATCGCCTCGGCATAGACGCGGATTTCATATTGGGCATGGGCGTCGGCGCGCAGGCGTAGGAAGTGGAACAGGTTGTGCAGGTCCACCTTCCAATACCATTGCGTATAGATATTGGCGGGCAGGTTCATGCGGGCCAGTTCGCGGGCAAGGCCCTGCTGCCCCTCTTGGCTGAGCATCGCCTCATAATGGTCATAGGCGCGGTTGGCGTCGGATTTCAGGATCTCCAGCACGCGCGCAGCCTCGGCCCCCGTCAATACCTCGCCCCGGCCCTGATTGTTGACCACCGATTGCGCGGCCAGTTGCTCGGGCGCGGGGATATAGAACTCCCGGTCCAGAATCGAATAGCGGGCAGAGTATTCGTTGACGTTGGCGGTGCGGTGCCTGATCCACTGGCGGGCCACGAACACCGGCAGTTTCACATGCAGCTTGATCTCGCACATCTCGAACGGGGTCGAGTGCCAGTGCCGCATCAGATAACGGATCAGCCCTTCGTCGTTCTGCACATGCTTGGTGCCCGCGCCATAGGACACGCGGGCGGCCTGCACGATGGCGGAATCGTCGCCCATGTAATCGACCACCCGGATGAAACCATGGTCCAAAACCTCATGGGCGCGATAAAGATGCGCCTCCATCCCTTCACTGACAGCGCGCAAAGTGGGGCGCGGATTGGCCCGTGCGGCCTCGATTTCGGCAATCTGGTCGGGGGTCAGCGGCATGGAGTGGCCTTTCGAATCCGGGCGTGAAGCTAAATCTATGGGTAATCCACCCCCAAGATACGAGAGGTTGGGAAGGCACGGCAAGGGTGCGCGGCAATTCTGCATCACGACACCGCGCAGGGTCATGGATTCGTTGACAGAACCGCGTTGCACAGGCACCTTCATCGGCAAAATACCAACAAAAGAACGAGCAGTATCATGTCCAGACGAACGATGACGGCCCTTGCGGCCGTGCTTTTCGTTACTGCCTGCGGCGGAAACCCCTTGGGGAACGAAGCGCCTTGTGGCGGCAATCCGTTCTTTCCGGTAACCGACTGTCCCGACCCGGATCCGGATCCGGGCACGGGTGGTGGTGGTGGCACCGACACGGGAACTGTCGTGCCCGAAACCTTCCGTGGCAACCTGCGCAGCGCGGCCTATAACCCCACGGCCGGAACGCTGACCGTGCAGATCCAGCCGCTGGATGCAACGCCGCGCTCGGTCACCTTTACCCGCAACGCCACCTTTGACACTGCCGGGTATGAGGCGTTCACCTTTCAGGAAACCAACGCCAACCGCTTTTTTGTCGCCTTGTTCGACACCAGCGCCGATGGCGCCGTTACCGGTGGTGTGGCGGGAAGCTCGCAGTTCACTGAAATGGTCTGGGGCGCGAATTACAATGCCAACACCGCCTTTACCGCACCGGCCAACGGCGGACTTGCCACCTTTACCGGCAATTACGCGGGCTTGCTGAACAGCGGAATTACGGTCGACCCAAGCTTGCCGCCCGGCACCCCGTTCGAGCCAGGCCGCCCGCCGCGCACGACGGGCGATGTGATGATCAACGCCGACTTCACGGACAACTCGCTGGAAGGCGGCATCCGCAATCGCGTGATCGTGGACAACAATACCTCCCTTGACGATGTGTTTCTCCGGATCACGGCAATCAACAGCGATGGCACTTTTGCCGGAAACGTAACGTTCAACGATCTGACCGCAATCGGCACCTATGCCGGTGCCTTTGGCGGTGCCGATGGAACAGCGGTGGCCGGCGCGATTGACATTCGCCCGATCGAAGGCGAGGCCCGCATTCTGGAGCGCGGCGTGTTTGTCGCTGACCGCTGTGCGGCCGGGGACCCCTCACCCTGCCCGACGACGCCCTGATGCTGGCCGGGGCCAAAGGTCCCGCCCGCCGTGCCGCGCTGCTCCTCGGCCTTTGCCTGCTGGCTGGCGCTGCGGCGGCGCAGACACCCTCGCCCGCCGAAATTGCGATGGCGGCAGGCGATGGCGTCAGCGCCCGCAGCCTTGCCTTGCAGCAGTTGCAGGCCGATCCGCAGGATGCGGCGGCGCTTGCCGTGCTGGCGACTGTCGCAATGGTCAACAGGTCGCCCGATGTGGCCAGGCGCACGGCGGCGCAGGCGTTCAGGGCCGGCGACACAGCACATGAGCGCTTTGTTGCAGCCCGCATCGCCGCGCAGGCTGCACACGGCCAAGACAGATCGCTGGTCGCGCAGTACTGGCTTCGCCGCGCGGTGAATGCGGCACCCACACCTGCCGCCAGACAGGCAACGATCACCGACTTTCAGGCGCTGCGCCGCATCTCGCGCGTGCAACTGATGTTTGATGCCAGCCTCTTGCCCAGCAACAATGTCAATCAGGGGACTGACACGGCTATCCTGTCGGTTGACGGTGTGCCCACGTATTTCGTCTTTGACCGCGCCTCCATGGCCTTGCCCGGGGCCGAGGCCCGGTTGGGTCTTGCCCTGCGCTATCGGTTGGCGGGAACGGACCGGAAGGGAACCGATCTGACACTGCGCCTGTCACAGACCGCGGTCTATCTTAGTGATCGCGCGCACCAGATCGCGCCCAATGCCCAAGCTTCGGATTATGCAACCTCGGCCATCGATGTCAGCCTGTCGCGCTTTGCCACACTGAACCCGGACACGCATCTGCGGGGCGGCCTGACCCTTGGACAGAACTGGCTGGCCGGTCAGGCCTATGGCCGCCGCGCCCGGATGGATGCCACAGTCACGCGCATATTGTCGCCCCTGCTGCAAACCAGCCTGACCGTCGCGGCCGAACGGCAGTGGCGCAGGGGCCCAGGCGCCGCAGCAACGGCCGTGATCCTGGAAAGCGCCACGCAACGCATCCTACCTTCGGGCGACACGCTCGGACTTCGGCTGACCGCTGGAAACACCACTTCGGAGGATGCCAATCAGGAAAACCTGAATCTCTCCGCCGAAGCCCAATATGTGCTTGGCAAAGAGATCGCAGGTGTCAAACTGTCTGGCAGCCTTGGCGTGGCGCGGCGCGACTTTCCGGTGTTCTTCGGCGGTGCCTTCAGCCGCAGCGGACGCGAGGACACAACGGTTTTTGGTGCCGTCAACCTGTCACTCTCGCGGTTCGAGACATGGGGTTTTGAACCCGTCGTCTCGATTCAAGGGCGGCGCACGACCTCCAATGTCAGCCGGTATGAGGGCAACGCGCTTGGCCTCGGGCTACAGTTCAAATCAGCCTTCTGATCGCGCCACGCGCCTCTTGTCGGTGGCATCCGCCCTTGGACTTACCCGGAAGATGCCCTAACCTTCGGACAACATCACGTAAAGGGACACCGTCATGGCGATCAAATATCTGCACACGATGGTCCGCGTCGCGGATCTGGACCTGTCGCTCGCCTTTTACCGGCTCTTGGGGTTGGAGGAAACGCGGCGCTATGACAATGAACAAGGCCGATTCACCCTCGTCTTCATGGCGCCCCCCGGCCAGCCCGAATGCCCGGTGGAACTGACCTATAACTGGGATGGCGACAAGGGTCTGCCATCGGACAGCCGCCATTTTGGTCATCTCGCCTATGAAGTAGATGATATCTACGCCACCTGCGCCCATCTGCACGCCCATGGGGTGGTGATCAACCGTCCGCCCCGCGATGGCCGCATGGCGTTTGTCCGCAGCCCCGACAATGTGTCGATAGAATTGCTGCAAAAAGGCGGCGCCCAAACGCCGGCAGAACCTTGGGCAACCATGGGAAACACCGGGCACTGGTAGAAATTGTTGAAAAGGGTGGGGGCTGCCTGCCCCCACACCCCCGGGGATACTTGAGGAAGGGGAAGCTGAAAGACACTCGGATTTCCCCTTCTGGAAATATCCCCGCCGGAGGCATCGGGCCCCGCATGGGCCGCAGGCACATGTGGGGGAAAAAACCTTGCGGCAGAGCCGCTCCGGTTGGCCACTCAGGCTTGTCTTTTTGCCGGATTGTCGCTCAGGCCTTTAGCCCCAGCCGGGCGTCGATCCCGGAAAGGGCATCCTGCAGTTCATGCCATGCGGTGCGGGCCATGGATCGGAAGGTGAGCAGGCGAAAGACTTGCGCATGATCAACCATCACCAGCAGGGGCATGTGGTTCAGCGCCGTGCGAAAGGCCATGCCCGGGGTGGCCGCGCGCAGATCGAGCGGCACAAGGCGGGCCAGAACGGCCTGAGCCTGCGGGCCGGTCAAGTCCAGCATGACCCAGGCATCCGATTGATCTGTTACGGCTGCAGCAAGGTTTGGCGGGGCCTCGGGTCCAAAGAGGAAGGCTTGCTCACGCCCGGACCAGGCGATCCGCCCAAACGCAGACTGCACAAAGCGGTTCGCGGGCGGAAACGACAGGTCCAGCGGGGCAAGGGCTGCACTGATCGAACCGGCCTGACCCGGAAACGGTGCAATCGAGGTGATGCGGGTCCAGGCGGCCTCGGCCAGTGTTGTGGCCGCCATGGTCATCGGCGCTCGGCCAAGGGCCGGTTTTGCGATCAGGTCAGGCACGAAGTTTCTCTCCTGCGGGGTCGTGAAAGACCGGATCGGTCACGGTGCACAGCACATCGATCTTGCGAAGGTGGTCGACCAGCCGCACCGTTTCGCCATGCCGGGCGCGTCCGTTCTTCAGGAAGGCCAGCCCAAGAGATGAGGACAGCGTCGGCGACCAGCAGACTGAGGTGACATAGCCCTGATCATTCTCGCGGTTGGCCACCGCACTTTGGGCAAAAAGATGCGCGCCCGCCGAGATCGGCGTGTCGGTCAGCGGCTTCAGTCCCACGAGTTGATCTCGCTCTGGCCCGACCATGCCGGGCCGCGCGGCAGCAGCCTTGCCAATGCACTCCTTCTTGGCGCTGACCATCTTTTCCATGCCAATGTCAAAGGCGGTGGTACGCCCGTGGATTTCGGCATGGGTGATAAAGCCCTTTTCAATCCGCAGCACGTTCAGCGCCTCCATCCCGTACAGGCCACCGCCCATGGTTTCGGCGCGGGCGGTCAGGTCACGGAACAGCGCCTCGCCAAAACGGGTCGGCACGGCGATTTCATAACCCTCTTCGCCCGAAAACGAGATCCGGAACAGCCGACCCTGCACCCCTTGGATTGTGACGGGCGTAACGCCCATGAACGGCAAGCCGGGCGCTTTGCCCAGGGCCGAGGTCAGGAGTGCGCGCGATTGCGGGCCCGCCACGGCAAACTGCGCCCATTGTTCGGTGACGCTGATGAAGCGCACGTCCCAATCGGCGCAGAACACCTGATGCACGAATTCAAGATGCCGCATCACCAGCCCGGCCGCTGCTGTCGTCGTGGTCATCAGCCAATGGTCTTCGGCCAGCCGGGCGGTGGTGCCGTCATCCAGCACATGACCATCTTCGCGCAGCATCAGGCCATAGCGGACGCGCCCCACCGGCAAGGTGGAGAATGTGTTGGTATAGATGAAATCGAGGAAACGGCCTGCGTCGCGGCCCTGCAGGTCGATCTTGCCCAAGGTGGACACGTCGGCCACACCCACGGCGCCGCGCACCATGCGCACCTCGCGGTCGCAGGCCTCGCGCCAGGTTGCTTCGCCCGGTTTTGGGAAATAGCTGGGGCGATACCATAGCCCGGCCTCGATCATCGGGGCACCCCGGTCGCGGCTGGCCTGATCGCTGGTCAGGAAGCGCTGCGGCGCGAAGCCATCAGCCCGGCCACCTGCCCCCATGGACGCGATGGAGACAGGGGTAAACGGCGGGCGGAACGTTGTGGTGCCCGTTTCCGGAATGGCGCGGCCCGTCACATCGGCCAGCACCGCAAGGGCCGCCACGTTCGAGTTCTTGCCCTGATCGGGGGCCATGCCTTGGGTCGTGTAACGCTTCATGTGCTCGACGCTGCGGAAGCCTTCTTGCGCCGAAAGCGCGACGTCCTTGGTGGTGACGTCGTTGGCGAAATCCAACCAAGCCCGCTTTTTCGTCGGCACGGCCCAGAGGGGGGCAATGCGGTAAGGCGCATCATCTGCCACAGGCACATCAACGTCGCTTGTGTTGTGGCCCATGGCCTCAAGGCTTTGCCGGGCGGCAACGATCCCTGCGGCAAGGCAGCCTTGGGTCGAAAAGCTGCCATTGGCCGATCCGGCCGCGATCATGCCGGGAATGGCCCCATCTGATGGCACAAAGGCAGCCAGCGACTCGGCCCAACGCGGGCGGCCATTCATATGGCAGGTCAGGTGCACCGTTGGGTTCCAGCCCCCCGCAAGCCCGAGGCAGTCGGTGGCAATGCGGAAATCGGTGGTGCCCTTGCGAACGGTGATTTCCGTCACTCCAAGACGCCCCTTCGTGCCGATCACGCGGGCGCCCCGGTGCACAGTGGTACCGGGTTCTTCGGGGGCATCCTCGCGGCTGTCCACGATTGCGGCCACTCGGACACCGGCCTGCATCAGCGCCCGTGCCGTGATGCGCGCACCGTCATTGTTGGCAAAAAGCGTCACGTTCTTGCCGGGCACCACGCCATAGCGGTTCAGATAGGTGGTCAGGGCCGAGGCCATCATGATGCCGGGGCGGTCATTGTTCTCAAACGCAATCGCGCGTTCCAGGGCACCCGCCGCAAGGATCGACCGTTTGGCCACGATGCGCCAGAAACATTCGCGCGGCAGGTTCGGGCGCGGGCGGCGGTGCAATCCCACCCGTTCCAACGCGCCAAAGGTGCCGTCGTCATAGGCACCCGTCACGGTGGTGCGCGTCATCATCCGCACATTGGGCAGGCCGGAAAGTTCGGCCAGCGTCTGCGCCACCCAGTCGGCCGCAGGCTTGCCGTCAATCTCGCCGCCGTCCGACAGCAACCGACCACCCATTTCGGCCGTCTCGTCGCACAAGATGACATCGGCACCGGCGCGGGCGGCGGTCAGCGCCGCGATCAGCCCGGTTGGCCCCGCGCCGATCACCAGCAGGTCACAATGCGCCCATGCCTTTTCATAGGCGCCTTCGTCATGTTTGCCGGACAGGCTGCCCAGCCCTGCCGCACGGCGGATCAGAGGTTCATAAAGGCCCTCCCAAAACGCGCGCGGCCACATGAAGGTCTTGTAGTAGAAGCCCGCCGACAGCAGAGGTGCTGCAAGGTCATTCACCTGCATCACATCCCATGTAAGATTCGGCCAGCGGTTCTGGCTACGGGCGGCAAGCCCTTCGAACACCTCTTGCACAGTCGCGCGGACATTCGGCGTCTGGTTGCTGGCGCCGATGATTTCCACCATCGCATTGGGTTCCTCCGACCCTGCGGTCAGAATCCCACGCGGGCGGTGGTATTTGAAGCTGCGCCCGACCAACCGGACGTCATTGGCGATCAGCGCCGATGCCAATGTGTCGCCTTTGTAGGCGGGCAGTGTGCGGCCATCAAAGCTGAAGCTGACGGGTTTCGTCCGGTCGATCCGACCTTTGCCATCCACCCTCATGCCGCACCCCCGGCCACAGGCTCGACCGACAGGATTTCATGCGTGACGGTGTTGCGCTTGACCTTCAGCCACGCCGTGCAGCCCTGTTCGTGATACCACAGATCCTGCGTCACCCCGGCAGGGTTGTCGCGGTTGTGCAGATAGTCATCCCACGCCTGCAGGGCTGCATCTGCGGCGGGGCGGTTCAGATAATCAGCAGACCCGTAATAGTAGAACTCTCGCCGGTCACGGGGGCCACAATGGGGGCAGTTGAGGCGCATTTTGTTGCCTTAGTGCAAGTTGTGCTGCGACCCGGTGCCTTCCTCGTCGAGGATATGGCCGGTCGCGAAACGGTTCAGTTTGAAGCGGCGGGCGACGGCGTGGCTTTCGCCCGTGGCCATCAGATGGGCCATGCACCAGCCACTGGCGGGCACGGCCTTGAAGCCGCCGTAGTTCCAGCCGCAGTCGATAAACAGCCCGTCGATATGCGTCTTGTCGATGATAGGGCTGCCGTCCGGCGACATGTCCATGATCCCGCCCCATGACCGCAGCACCTTGGCGCGGCCAATCATCGGCATCAGAGTCATCCCCGCCTCCATCACATGCTCGACCATCGGCAGGTTACCGCGCGCGGCATAGGAGGCGTAGAAATCAAGGTCGCCGCCGAAGACGAGGCCACCCTTGTCAGACTGGCTGATGTAGAAGTGGCCCATGCCAAAGCTGACGACATGGTTGATCACCGGCTTCAACCCTTCGGTCACAAATGCCTGCAGGATGTGGGATTCAATCGGCAGACGCATCCCCGCCATCGCCGCCACCTGAGACGACCGCCCTGCCACCACGATGCCCACCTTTTTCGCCCGGATCGCGCCACGCGTGGTCTGTACCCCGATCACCCGGCCGTTTTCCACATCAATCCCGGTGACTTCGCAGTTCTGGATAAGATCCACCCCGCGCTTGTCCGCCCCGCGTGCATAGCCCCAGGCCACGGCATCATGCCGCGCGGTACCGCCGCGCGGATGCAACAGGCCGCCATAGATGGGAAAGCGGGTGTTGTCGAAATCAAGGTAGGGCAGATGCTCGCGCACGCCTTCGCGGTCCAGCAAAATGGCATCGTCACCTTGATTGATCATCGAATTGCCGCGCCGCACAAAGGCATCGCGCTGCCCGTCGGAATGGAACAGGTTGATCAGGCCACGCTGGCTGTGCATGACGTTATAGTTCAACTCGCCCTCCAGCCCTTCCCACAGCTTCAGGGAATGGCTGTAGAATTCGCTGTTGCCGGGCAGAAAGTAGTTGGCGCGCACGATGGTTGTGTTGCGCCCGATGTTGCCGCTGCCAAGATAACCCTTTTCCAGCACGGCGATATTGGTCATTCCGTGGTTTTTCGCCAGATAATAGGCCGTGGACAGACCATGCCCGCCCCCGCCGATGATGATGGCGTCATATTCCGCTTTGGGCGCGGGGTCGCGCCACGCAGGCCGCCAGCCCTTGTTGCCGAACAACCCCTCGGTGATGACTTTAAGACCTGAGTAGCGCATGGACCCGCCCCGATTGACCGCGCAAAGTAAATCGCGGTCGTTAGGGAAGTGCAATGAACTGTTGGGGCCAGACAAGCTATGATGTCTGCGACAAAACGTGTCGCAAGTGGTCAGCCGGTTCGGTGGAAGCGGGCAGCGCCAAAACGCACCGCATCGCCGCGGCGATCAGGGCCATATCTGACTCAGGCACGGCAAACAGGCCAAAGCGGAACGGGTAACCCCAGTTGGGCTTGCCAGCCGTAAAGGAAAGCTGTGCCAAAAGCGGCGCAATGGGGGCAGGGTTTGCTGCGAACCAATCAACATCGCGCCGGAATGGCGTAAAGCCACCGCCCATATCGCCCTTATAGACCTCACCGTCACGAACGCGGCCCAGCGCGGTGAACGCCTGCAAAGGCGTGCGCGTGCCGTAGACCTGCACCGGAGAATAGTAGGCTACGAAATCGCCCGGCGTGATCCGCCGGAGCGGTGCAGACTTGCCGTGGTTGACCTGCATAAACCCCTGCGCCGCGCCGATTGCGACGTGATTTGCCGATGCGACAGCAATCCAAGATGTCATGGTCTGATCCCTTCCTGAACGAATGGGTCCAGGATAGTGACGCCCTGCTGACAAAATCCGTCAGCAGGGCGACAGATCACAGCCCTTTGGACTGATAGGCCAGCGAGACACGCCCGATCGACACGATGTAGGCCGCAGTGCGCAGGTCATCGACATCGCCACGGCTGTGCCAAACCTCGCGCATTGCCTGATAGGCCGTGCGCATGGTGTCATCCAAGCCCGAGCGGACCAGTTCCAGTTCACCCGCCCCGCGCAGATACTTGTCCTTAAAGCCGGGCGACAACGTCCAGCCAAGGCCCTTGTCGGCCGACAGACGCTCCAACTCGTCCACCAGCATCTGGTGGCGCGATTCCTCGGCCCGGCGCTGCATGCGGCCAAAACGGATGTGCGACAGGTTCTTGACCCATTCAAAGTAAGACACGGTCACACCGCCCGCATTCGCATACATGTCGGGAATGATGACACAGCCCTTCTGCCGCAGGATTTCATCTCCGCCAAAGGTGATCGGGCCATTCGCGGCCTCGATGATCAGGGGCGCCTTGATGCGCGGGGCGTTCTCGCGGTGGATGACGCCTTCCATTGCGGCCGGGATCAGGATGTCACACTCCGCCTCCAGCAGGCTTGCGCCATCCTCGACCAGCGTGGCCTGCGGATAGCCCTTGATGCTGCCGCCATGCTTGACCATCCACTGGCGGATGTCCTCGATGTTCAGGCCCTTGTCATCGACCAGCGCACCATCGCGTTCGATGACGGCGGTGATCTTGCACCCGTCTTCCTCGGACAGGAATTTGGCGGCGTGATAGCCCACGTTGCCAAGGCCCTGCACCACGATTCGCTTGCCATCCAGCCCGCCGGACAGCCCGGCCTTGGCCTTGTCCTCGCTTTGGCGGAAGAATTCACGCAAGGCATATTGCACGCCGCGGCCCGTCGCCTCGACCCGGCCCTGAATACCACCCGCATGTGGGGGTTTCCCGGTCACGCAGGCGCGGCCGTTGATGTCGGTCGTGTTCATCCGCATGTATTGGTCGGCGATCCACGCCATCTCACGCTCACCTGTGCCCATGTCGGGGGCGGGCACGTTCTGCGCGGGGTGGATCAGGTCGCGCTTGATCAACTCATAGGCAAAGCGGCGGGTGATCTGCTCCAGCTCATCCTCTTCCCATGCGCGGGGGTCGATGCACAGGCCACCCTTTGATCCGCCAAACGGCGTTTCCACCAGCGCGCACTTATAGGTCATCAGCGCAGCCAGCGCCTCGACCTCATCCTGGTTGACCGACAGGGCATAGCGGATGCCGCCCTTGACCGGCTCCATATGTTCGGAATGAACCGAGCGATAGCCGGTGAAGGTTTCGATCTTGCCACGCAGGCGCACACCGAACCGCACGGTGTAGGTCGAGTTGCAGACCCTGATCTTCTGCTCAAGCCCTGGACTCAGATCCATCAGCTTGACCGCCCGGTTGAACATCAGATCGACCGACTCGCGAAACGTCGGCTCGCCTTTGCGTTCCATGCCATCTCTCCCTGTCTGGCAGGGCGCCATTCTTTGCGCCCGACCGTGAGCCTAGCGATAGAAGGTGAAGAATTCATCTCGAAAGAAACGAGAGGTTATCGATAAAGCGATTCGAATCAGAAGCGTTCCATCAGCCGCAGACCCCAGTCTTTCGTCTGTAAGGCATCCGCCTGACCATCTTCTGTCGCAGCCCGCGCGACAATAGAATGCCAACCTTAGGATCGTTTCCAGCCTGCCCCGTTTAAGACCACAAGCCGGGTCGCTGCCACAATTTCGCCCCGCTCTGTGCGTCTGTTCGACTGGATGAAGTGTGGCCAGAAGACCGTGGGGGCGGCGTTTCTGGCATTTGGGGACATAGGTATGGACCGCGAAACTGATGCTGCTGCTATCGCTCCGCTGAACCGCGGAGAGCAATTCCTGCGCGAAGAAGACGGTACGATCCTGTTCTTTGCGGCAGTCATGATGATCCTGATGCTGATGCTTGCGGGCATGGGCGTCGACATCATGCGTTTTGAAACAACCAGAACCGAACTTCAGCAGACGCTGGATCGCGCCACGCTGGCCTCGGCGTCAATGACGCAGGAACTTGATCCTGAAGACGTCGTCCGCGACTATGTGGCGAAGGCAGGGCTGACAGACAAGTTGACCACGGTCGAGGTGACGGAAGGCCTGAACTTCCGCAATGTGCTGGCCGAAGCCGCCGCCGACACCAACCCCATCTTCATGGACCTTTACAACCCGAACGAGGTTTTCGAGATGGAGGCGCGCGGCCGTTCGGTCGCCGAACAGCGCATCACCAACGTTGAGATTTCGCTCGTGCTGGACGTGTCCGGTTCCATGGCCAGCAACAGCCGCCTTGTGAACCTGAAAACCGCAGCGAACGAATTCATCGATACCGTTCTGGAATCCGACGACGACAACCGCATTTCCATCGGGATCGTTCCGTTCAACGGTCAGGTCAACCTGCCCGAAGTGCTGCAACAGCAGTTCAACGAGATTGACGATCACGGTGTGACAGATGTGAACTGCTATGACCTGCCCGCCAGCGTCTATGGGTCGTCCGGTATGTCGACAACGCTTGCAATGCCGGTCACGGCACATGCCGACACCTTCTCGTCAACCTCGACCAGCGGCTACCTTGCCTTCAACAACTCCAGCGCAACGCCAAATCCGGCAAACCGCTGGTGCCCGCCCAGCACCGTCAACACGGTGTTGCCGCCCACCAACAATGCTGTGCGACTGCACAACAAGATCACGAACCTGACGGCCGTTGGCGCTACGTCGATCAACGCCGGTCTGAAATGGGGTCTTGCCCTGATCGACCCAAGCTCGCGTGGTATCATCTCGAACATGGTGACGGCTGGCCTGACACCTGGGCATTTCAACGGGCGGCCCTTTGACTATGGCGATGACGAAGCGATGAAGATCGTCGTTCTGATGACCGATGGCGAACACTTCGCCGAAGAGCGCGTGAACCCCGGCTTCCGCACGGGTCAGGCCCCGATCTGGCGTGCAAACGGTGATACGAACTATTCGATCTTCCACGCCAGCCGCGTCACCTCGACATCGGCAACTACCATCTGCAACAGCCGGCCCTTCTGGGTGCCCCACCTTGGCGCATGGCATTCGCGCCCCTGGAACGGCACCGCGCCGGGCGGCAGCGCTTGCTACAGCGCGACGGCAACCTACACCGGCGTCACCCGTCAGACGTGGCAGCAGGTCTGGGCGAACCAGCGTATGACATGGGTTGCATGGCAGCTTTACGCCCGCGCCTTTGGCAGCAGCACCTCGGTCTACACTTCGACCATGGATCAAATGCGGACCAAGACGCCCATCGGCTCCATGGACGCGCAGTTGCAGGAAATCTGTGGTCTCGCCCGTGGGAACAACGTGATCGTCTATGGCATCTCGTTCGAAGCCCCGGCGAATGGCGCAACCCAGATCGAACAATGCTCCAGTTCGCGTGGCCACTACTTCGATGCCAATGGTCTTGAAATCCAGTCGGCGTTCCGCTCGATCGCCAGCAACATCAGCCAGCTGAGGTTGACCCAATGATCACGAACCTTCGCAAAAGACTTGGGCTGTTCCGACGCCAGGAAGACGGAATTGCCGCAGTCGAATTCGCCCTCTTCTTTCCGGTGGTGATGGGCATGTTCATCTTCGCCACCGAGATGGGCCTCTTGATGACCAAATCGGTGATGCTGGAGTTCGCGCTTGATACAACGATCCGCCAGTTGCGGCTGGGCCAGTTCGAAAATCCGACGTCCGACTTGCTGAAGGACACGATCTGCGACCGCGCCCGCATCATCGGCAACTGCCGCGACACGATCATGATAGAGTTGCAGCCGATTAACACGGATGTCTGGGCCCTGCCCGCAGCGCCCGTGTCCTGTGTCGACCGTGAAGAAGTGATCCAGCCGGTGGTCGCCTTCAACATGGGCGCCCAAAGCGAGATCATGCTGGTGCGCGCCTGCGTTATCGTCGAACCGCTGTTCCCCGGCACCGGCCTTGGCGCAAGCCTCGATCTTGATGCTGACGGTGGCTACGGCATGGCCGCGATCTCGGCCTTCGTCAACGAACCGTCTTAAGTCCTGCAAGTGTTCAAGGAATGATCCCGATGGCAAAGCTTTCAGAAACGTTCATGTCGTCCGCGCGGCGGTTCTTCCGGCGTGAAGACGGTATCATGGCTGCCGAAACGCTGCTGGTGGTTCCCGTGTTCATATGGGCAATCATCGGAGCCTTTACCTATTGGGATGCGTTCCGGTCGCTGAACACCAGCCAAAAGGCCACCTACACCGTGTCCGACCTGATCACGCGTGAGATGATCCCGGTCGATGCGGCCTATCTGAACGGCCTGCATGATGTGATGCAGTATATGGTGGGCGACGATCTGCCGGTTGAAATGCGCATCTCCAGCGTGGTGTTCAGCGGTGTGCGCAACCGGTATGAGGTGGAATGGTCCTTCTCGCCCTATGGCGAAATGCCCCCTTACAACACAGCGA
This sequence comes from Rhodobacter sp., assembly GCA_027484145.1. GTDB lineage: Bacteria > Pseudomonadota > Alphaproteobacteria > Rhodobacterales > Rhodobacteraceae > Pseudotabrizicola. The sequence goes on along the minus strand of JAIXUH010000026.1, from coordinate 170,211 downwards.
CCCTGCAAGCCGTCGCCTTCCGGATCCCGCTGCTGGCCGACGGCGACTCGATCGTGCTGGTGGAAACCGAGGTCGACTTTACCCCTGCCTTCAGCATGTATGTGGGCGAGCAGATGTTCCAGCAGTTCATCGTGACACGGCCTCGCTTTGTGCCACGCATCTGCCTTGAGAACGTCGCATGCGGCTAAACACTCCTTAGCAACGCAGAGATTGATAGACGGCCCGTCCTTAAGGCGGGCCGTTTTCATTGGCGCAGGGGTCAGGCCAATAGGCGCGGGAACCTTGAGTCGGGGCCATCGATCAGCTTGCAGGCCTGTTCCACCGTTTCGGTCAGTTGCCGCATCGACACCGGCTTTGACAGAAAGGCGTTCAGGCCCAGTTCGATAAAGGCATCACGCTCGGCCTGAATACTGCCCGCAGAAATGCCGATGACCGTCAGGTTGCGCTCTGGCCCTTTGCGGCTGCGCAGTTCGGCCAACATCTCGCGCCCTGTCATCACCGGCATCATGTTGTCCAGCAAAACCACATCAAGCGGATGCGCCTCGATAATCTCCAGCGCCGCGCGGCCATCTTCCGCCTCCAGCACCCGCGCGCCATGGTGCTCCAGCATCGCGCGCATGACCTCTCGATTGATCGCAACATCATCCACCACCAGAATCCGCAGTGCCCCAAGCCGTTTTGACGGCCCCGCCTTGGCCGGGCGTTGTGGCGTGGCTGGGGTCGATTGCGGCACAACGTCCAGCGCATGCGGCAGTTGCACGCCCGGATGCTGCAGGGGCAGGATCAGTGAAAAGACCGCGCCACTGCCGGACGACTCGCCCAAGCTGAGGTGCCCGCCCATATGGCTTGCCAGAACGCGGCTGCTGGCCAGCCCCAGCCCGGCGCCATGGCGGCCCGGTCGATGGTCGGCCTTGCGAAACTTGCCATAGGGTTCAAAAATGCGTTGGCGGTCCTCATGCGGGATGCCATCGCCCGTGTCGCTGACATGAAACCGCAAAAGCTGCTGCGCGGCATCTACTTCGACCCGCAGCACAACCCCGCCTTTGTCCGTGAACTTGACTGCATTAGAAAGCAGGTTCGACAGCACCTGCCCCACGCGGGCCGGGTCCAGCAGGGCAAGAGCCCGCTGCGCCGTGCCATCGACATCAACCGCCAGCGTCAACCCCTTGGCGCGGGCCGGACCAAGGAACAAATCGCCGATCCGCTGGGTAAAGGATGACAGATCCGTCGAGACCGGCCGCAGGGTAATCTGACCGGCCTCGACGTTGGCAAAATCGACCACGTCATCAACGATGACCTTCAGATCGCCCGCCGCCGCCAGCAGAATGCGGCCCAAACGGTGCACTTCGTTAATGTCATCGGACAGCGTCAGCAATTGCGCCGTACCGTAAAGCGCATGCAAAGGGGTGCGGATTTCATGGCTCATGGTGCCAAGAAAACGGGTTTTCTGGTCATTCGCGGCATTGGCACGCGCGGTCTCTTCCTCCAGCGCCCAGGTCCGCTTGGCGGTTTCGGCAAAGATCAGCGAGGTATGCACCGCCGCCACCGTCAGCACCAAAAGACCGGTCACCGTCTGAAACGATGTTCCGCCGAATTCGATCATTGCAAAGCTGATCGAGATGAACAGCGCCAGCCAGATCGGGATCAGCGTCACAATCGCAAAGGCGTGCCGCCCCGATTTGGGCGAGGCGAGTTCCACCATCCCGCCGATCAGCACCACCGCCGCCGACAAGGACGCAATCATGTTGTCACTGTGCATCTGCAGATGGGCCAGAAACCCGGCAAAGGCGGTGGCACCGGCAAAGTTGAAGGCGGCTACGATCAGGAACCCGCCACGCCAGATCTTCCGGCGCAGGCTGTTGCGCACAAGGAACAGCACAATGTCATCCGCCAGCCCGATCACGGCGCAGACCGCTGCAATCCGCCAATCCGTGAACTGTGCCAGAGCGCCGAAAACGGAAAAGACCAAGGCCGCGCGCTGTGGTGTTTCCTGCGCCGATGCCTCGATGTTCGCGAGAAGTCGCGTCTGGTTGCGGTCGATGTACCCGAACAGTCGACCTAACACTGCGGCCCCCTTTACCTGCGCACCGATTCTACGTTTGCGGCGTTGCTCCCATACCAACGCTATCGTTAACACTCTAACAGGTGTGCACCTGCGGAAAACGATCCGTTCGGATAAGAAGATATCGCCTTTGGATAGGTTGCTCGCCGCATCGGCGAGTTGTCGCCCAAGAATGGACGTCAGGGTTGGCTGACCGGACAGAAGCCGCGCTTGCTTGGGTTTGGCCCGGCAGCTATCCTTGCGCCCATGGTCAGAAATCGCCCGAGTTTTGTTCACATATGCCTGTTTTGCCTGCTTACGGTGGCAGGATGTTCGACCTTTCCTGAACTTGACGCGGCCACCCGCGCCGCAAAACCCGGTGTCGCGCCCGATCTGGTGCCGCTTGAGGGCCTTCTGGCGCAGGCCGATTCGGTCGGCTCAGGCGAAGCGGCGGTCGGATCAGTGCAGGGTCGCGCTGCCGCGCTGAAGGCACGCGCTGCCCGATTGCGCGGTCTGTAAACCAAAGCCCGCGCGTTGCCTTGGCAAGCCGGACCAGTTATGAGCGCGCGGTAACCCAAGCCAGAGGTCCCCTATGCCCGCCAATCGCGCCCCCTTGCGTCTCGGTCTTGCAGGTCTGGGGACCGTCGGCATCGGGGTGGTCAAGATCGTGCAAGGCCATGCAGCATTGATCACCGCCCGTGCAGGCCGCCCTGTGATCATCACCGCCGTTTCCGCCCGCGACGCGACCAAGAACCGGGATGCTGACCTGTCGGGCTACGCCTGGGAAACCGACCCGGTCGCCCTTGCGCGCCGTGACGACGTCGATGTGTTCGTCGAGGTGATGGGCGGCCACGAAGGCCCGGCCAGACTGGCAACCGAAGCCGCACTGGCCGCTGGCAAGGATGTGGTCACAGCCAACAAGGCGCTGCTGGCCCATCACGGCCAATCCCTCGCCGAAGCGGCCGAGGCCGCGGGCCGTGCCATCCGGTTCGAAGCGGCTGTTGCGGGTGGCATCCCCGTGATCAAGGCCCTGACCGAAGGGTTGGCCGGCAATCAGATGCGCCGGGTGATGGGCGTGATGAACGGAACCTGCAACTATATCCTGACGCGCATGCAGTCGGCCGGGTTGCCCTATGAGACGGTTTTCGAAGAAGCCCGCCAGCTGGGCTATCTGGAGGCCGACCCCAACCTTGATGTCGGCGGCATCGACGCGGGCCACAAACTGTCGCTGCTGGCCGCCATCGCCTTTGGCACGCGGGTCGATTTCGACAATGTCGAACTGGAAGGCATCGGCAATGTCTCGATCGACGACATCACCCTTGCCGCCGACATGGGCTATCGGATCAAGCTTCTGGGCGTGGCGCAGATGACCGGGCGCGGGCTGGAACAGCGGATGACGCCCTGCCTGGTGCCGGCAGACAGCCCGCTGGGCCAGTTGCAAGGCGGCACCAACATGGTGGTGCTGGAAGGCGACAGTGTTGGGCAAATCGTGCTGCGTGGCGCAGGGGCGGGTATGGGTCCAACCGCAAGCGCGGTGATGGGCGATGTGATCGACCTTGCGCGCGGCAACCGTCTGCCCGTGTTCGGTCAGCCTGCTGCCAGCCTGCTGGCCGCCGTACCCGCCAAATCCGCCACTCCGGCGCCCTACTACCTGCGCATGACGCTGCTGGACAAACCCGGTGCATTGGCCAAGATCGCCACCTGTTTGGGCGAGGCGGGCATCTCTATCGACCAGATGCGCCAGATCAACCAGCCAGGCGCACAGGATGACCGCGCCATCGTGCTGATCGTGACGCACAAGGCCACACCGGCCGACATCAGCTTTGCCACTGCCGCCTTTGGCAAGACGGGGGTGATGATTGACGCACCGGTGGCCATCCGGATTGAATCGGTCTGACCCATGCTCAGCCACGTCACGCTTGGGATCACTGATTTCGGGCGAGCCTTGGCCTTCTGGCGGCCACTGATGGCGCGACTGGGCCATGTCGAACGCTTTGCCGATGCCGCGCGGCCTTGGGCTGGATGGCAACCTTTGGGTGGCGGGCGCCCATTGTTCATCATCACGGCCCCCTTTGACGGCGCAACCGCATCGCCCGGCAATGGCGCCATGATCGCCTTTTCCGCCTCCGATGGCGCCACGGTCCGCGACGCGCACGCACTGGGGCTGTTACATGGCGGCACCGACGACGGTGCCCCTGCCCTGCGCCCGCAATACCACCGTGATTATTATGGCGCCTATTTGCGCGACCCCGATGGCAACAAGCTTTGCCTCGTCTGCCACAGCGGCCCGGCGTGAACCACCGTTAGCGCCACCATGCTTGCCGCACGCGACAGCACAGGCTAAGGGGCGACAAAACCCTTTTTGACAGGACCAGACCCATGGCCGACGCTCGCGAATTTCAGGACCGATTGCTTTCCCTAGGCTTGGCCCGTGTGTCCGAGGCAGCCGCCCTTGCCAGTGCCCGCCTGATCGGGCGCGGCGATGAAAAGGCTGCAGATCAGGCCGCCGTCAACGCGATGCGCGACCAGTTGAACCTGCTGGACATCGCCGGTGTGGTGGTGATCGGCGAAGGCGAGCGCGACGAGGCCCCGATGCTGTTCATCGGCGAAGAGGTCGGCACCGGCAAAGGACCCGCCGTCGATATTGCGCTGGACCCGCTGGAAGGCACGACCCTGACAGCAAAAGACATGCCGAATGCCCTGACAGTGATTGCCATGGCCCCGCGCGGCACGCTCTTGCATGCCCCCGATGTCTATATGGAAAAGCTGGCCATCGGCCCCGGCTACCGCCCCGGCACGGTGACATTTTCCATGAGCCCATCAGAACGCGTCTCGGCACTTGCTGCGGCCAAGGGCACCTCGACCAACGACATCACCGTTTGCGTGCTGGAACGCCCCCGGCATGAGGAAATGATTGCCGAAATCCGCTCGACCGGGGCGGCCATCCGCCTGATTACCGATGGCGACGTGGCCGGTGTGATGCATTGCGCCGAACCGGACATGACCGGCATCGACATGTACATGGGCTCGGGCGGTGCGCCCGAAGGCGTGCTGGCGGCAGCGGCGCTGAAATGCATGGGCGGTCAGTTCTACGGCAAACTGCTGTTCCGCAACGAGGATGAAAAGGCCCGCGCCCGCAAGGCCGGAATCCAGAATTTTGACCGCGTCTATACCCGCGACGATCTGGTGCGGGGCGATGTGATTTTTGCGGCAACCGGTGTGACCGACGGCAGCCTTCTGGCCGGGATCAAGCGCGAAGTGGGCTATCTGACCGCGGAAACGATCCTGATGCGGTCCAAGACCGGCTCCGTCCGCCGGATGAGCTATCGCAACCCCATCCGCTAAGACCCGCGCGAGGGCATCCGGGACCAAATTCCTTCAAAGGAATTTGTCAAAAATCTTTAAAGATTTTTGCGGGGGGATGGTTTGACCATCCCCCCGCTTGCGCTTCACTCCGGCGTGAGGCAAACCCGCAGGCATGTCGCAGCGGGCTTTTCTAAATGTCGAGGCTTCGGTCATGGGTCGCCGTTGGGTCGGACCCACGGCCGAGGACGAGCGTCTGGCCGAAGCCATGGCGCAAGCCACCCACCTGCCGCTGGCGCTGTGCACCACTCTGGTCAAGCGCGGGGTCACGGCATCCGATGCCCTGGCCTTTCTGGCCCCCGCCCTGCGCGATCTTCTGCCAGACCCTCTGCGCCTGCGCGACATGGCCCCTGCGGCCGAGCGGTTTCTGGTGGCCGTCCGCAACCGGCAGCGGATTGCGATCTTTGCGGATTATGACGTGGATGGCGGCACGTCCGCCGCGCTGTTGATTACGTGGCTGCGTGCCCTTGACCGCACGGCCACACTCTATATCCCGGACCGCATCGACGAAGGTTACGGCCCCAACGTGGCCGCCATGCAAGCCTTGGGTGCTGCGCATGACCTGATCCTTTGCGTCGATTGCGGCACCCTGAGCCATGAGCCGATTGCCGCTGCCGGCTGTGACGTGGTGGTGCTGGATCATCACCTTGGGGCCGAAACCCTCCCCGCCGCCGTGGCGGTGGTGAACCCCAACCGTCAGGACGAAAGCGGCGATCTGGCGCATCTGTGTGCGGCATCCGTCGTCTTCCTGCTGCTGGTCGAGGTGAACCGCCGCCTGCGCGCTAATGGCGTGCAAGGCCCCGACCTTATGGCGTTGCTCGATCTGGTGGCCTTGGCCACCGTGGCGGATGTGGCCCCGCTGATTGGCGTCAACCGCGCGCTGGTGCGACAAGGGCTGAAGGTCATGGCACGGCGCGAACGGGTGGGTCTGGTGGCCTTGGCCGATGCTGCGCGCATGGATCAGGCGCCGTCGCCCTATACGCTTGGTTTCGTCCTGGGCCCGCGGGTCAATGCGGGCGGGCGCATCGGGCAGGCCGATCTGGGTGCGCGCCTTCTGGCCACCGACGACCCGCGCGAGGCTGCCGCCCTTGCAGCCAGACTGGACCAGCTTAACACCGAACGGCGGGAAATCGAGGCGCAGGTGCGCGAGGCCGCCATGGCACAGGCCGAGGCACGCGGAATCGACGCTGCGCTGGTCTGGGCGGCCGAGGACGGCTGGCATCCCGGCGTGGTCGGCATCGTGGCGGCGCGGCTGAAAGAGGCAACCCACCGCCCGGCCATTGTGATCGGCTTTGACGGCGACATCGGCAAAGGCTCGGGCCGGTCCATCGCCGGGGTCGATCTGGGGGCCGCTGTGCAGCGCGTTGCGGCTGAGGGGCTGCTGATCAAGGGCGGCGGGCACAAGATGGCCGCAGGTCTGACCGTGTCCCGCGATCAGTTGGAATCCGCAATGGCCCGGCTGTCCGACCTGCTGGCCCGACAGGGGGCTGGCACCGAGACGCCGCATGAATTGCGGATCGACGGGCTTTTGATGACGTCGGCAGCAACCCCCGGATTTGTCGAGCAGATCGAGGCCGCGGGCCCCTTTGGGCAGGGCGCCCCCGCCCCGCGGTTTGCCTTTGCGAATGTGGCCATAACGCCGCGCCGCATCGGGGACACCCACCTGAAACTTGGCGTCAGCGATGGAGCAGGTGCGACGGTCGAGGCGATGGCCTTCGGGGCCTTTGACACGGCCCTTGGCCCGGCGCTGAGTACCCCCGGCCACCGCCGCTTTCACCTTGCCGGACGGCTGGAACTGAACCATTGGGGCGGCCGCACAAAGGTGCAACTGCGCCTCGAAGATGCCGCCCCCGCCTGACGGCCAATTCCACGCCGGCCCCGCTTTTTCCCCTTGCGCCCCCCGCCCCGGGCCAGTAAACACCCGCCACCGAAAGCGTGGCCCGTTCGTCTATCGGTTAGGACACCTGGTTTTCAACCAGGTAAGAGGGGTTCGACTCCCCTACGGGCTGCCACTTTTCGTTTGAATTCCGCAGATCAGACGGCATACGTTCCGGCAGGGCCTTTTGTTCGTGCACTAGGCGTGGCGATCTGACAAGCCAGCGATCTGCACTCCGCGCCCCTTATCTTCTTTCACTGGGCTTGCGGACGCAGTAGGCAGCACCGGAACCGAGGGGCCGGGAAAAAACATGGCGCAGAATGCCACGATCTACAAAGTTGAACTCGCTGTCTCGGATATGGATCGTCACTATTACGAGACCCATAAGCTGACCGTTGCAAAGCATCCGTCCGAGACCGATGAACGGCTGATGGTGCGTATCATTGCCTTTGCGCTGAACGCCCATGAAAACCTTGAGATGACCAAGGGAATCTCCACCGAAGACGAGCCCGACATCTGGCAAAAAAGCCTGAGCGGCGAGTTGGATGTCTGGGTGGCCCTCGGCCTGCCGAGTGAAAAGGTGATGCGCCAATCCTGCAGCAAAGCAGGCAAGGTGATCATCTATCCCTATGGCGGCCGGATGGCCGACGTGTGGTGGGACAAGATCAAGACCAGCACCACCCGCTTTGAAAATCTTGACGTGGTCAGCTTTTCCGAACAGGACACCGCTGAACTGGCCAAGCTGGCCAGCCGCGCGATGAAGCTTCAGGTCAACATTCAAGACGGCGAGGTGATGGTCAGTGTTGGTGACACCATTGTTTATGTCACCCCACGCCCATGGAAACGTGCCGCGTAACCAACCGCTTTGCCGGGCAGAAGGTGCGCGCGCGCTGGCGTCTTGGGCAAAAGCGCCGGATGGCCCGCCAGCACCATGTGGCATGCAAGGGTTTGCCAGAAGTGTCCTTGGGCCTTTCTGCAGGCTGAGGGTCTTGGCAAGCTGAGCTTGCGGTTTCCCTGCCACCCCCGGCGGCACGATGCCTGAACCCGCGCGAACCAACCTGCCCGCGTTTCACAAGGTCCGCCGGTCCCTAGACTGCGTAAGTCTTGTATCCTTCTTCGATGGGCAGACCCAGCCAATTGACCGGGCAGAGTCTTTCGCCGTGTCGGGCGAAAGACCGCCCGTCCGGTTACCCCCGAAACATCACACCCCTTCGGTCAGCCGCATTTTGAATAGCCGCAGCTGGCGCAGGTCATGCAGCCTTCGACCATCCGCATCTCAAAGCTGCCGCAGGACGAGCAGCTTTTGCCGCGCGGCGCGCCGATGGCCACCACTTCGGCCTGCGGGTCGGATTTCAGGCCCATGCCTTCGCCCTCGATAAAGCCAATCTCGATCAGGTGGCGCTCGATCACTCCGCCGATGGCGGCGAGGATGGACGGAATGTACCGCCCCTCCATCCAGGCCCCGCCGCGGGGGTCGAAGACGGCTTTCAGCTCTTCCACGACAAACGAGATATCCCCGCCCCGCCGGAACACGGCCGAGATCATCCGAGTAAGGGCCACGGTCCAGGCGAAATGCTCCATGTTTTTGGAGTTGATGAACACCTCGAACGGGCGGCGGTGGCCTGCGATGACGATGTCGTTGATCGTGATGTAAAGCGCGTGCTCGGACCCCGGCCATTTCAGCTTGTAGGTCTGGCCCTCCAGTGCTGCAGGGCGGTCCAATGGTTCGGAAAGGTAAATCACCTCACCATCGCTTTTCGTGGTCGCCGGGGCCTCGGACGGGGTTTTGTCCGACGTTTCCGAAACCGTCAACACCGACCCGGTCACCGCATTGGGCCGATAAGTGGTGCAGCCTTTGCAGCCCTGATCCCATGCAGCCATGTAGACCTCTTTGAAGTCTTCAAAGCTGATGTCTTCCGGGCAGTTGATGGTTTTCGAAATGCTGGAATCCACCCACTTCTGGGCCGCCGCCTGCATCCGCACATGGTCAAGCGGTGGCAGGGTCTGGGCGTTCACGAAATGGTCGGGCAAGGGCGCGTCGCCATGCTTTTCACGCCACAGGCGCACGGCGTAATCCACCACTTCCTCTTCGGTCCGCGAGCCGTCTTTTTGCAGCACCTTGCGGGTATAGGCATAGGCGAATACCGGCTCGATCCCGGAACTGACGTTGCCCGCGTACAGCGAGATCGTGCCCGTTGGCGCGATGGAGGTCAGCAGCGCATTGCGGATGCCATGGGTGCGGATCGCGGCGCGCACATCCTCATCCATATGGCGCAATGCGCCGGAAGCGAGGTATTTGTCCGCATCGAACAGCGGGAACGCCCCCTTTTCGCGCGCCAGATCGACCGAGGCCAGATAGGCCGCACGGGCAATGGCCTTCATCCAGCCTTCGGTCACCATGGCCGCAGTTTCCGACCCATAGCGCAGCCCCACCATCAGCAGGGCATCGGCAAGCCCGGTCACGCCAAGACCGATGCGGCGCTTGTTTCGCGCTTCTTCAGCCTGCTGGGGCAGCGGAAAACGGCTGGCATCCACCACATTGTCCATCATCCGCACGGCGGTGCGCACGAGGTCATCCAGCGCGGCAAGGTCCAGCTTTGCCTCGGGCGTAAAGGCACCCGACACCAGCGTGGGCATGTTGATGCTGCCCAACAGGCAGGCGCCATAGGGCGGCAGCGGCTGTTCGCCGCAGGGGTTGGTGGCGGCAATCGTCTCGCAATAGGCAAGGTTGTTCATCGCGTTGATACGGTCGATGAAGATCACTCCGGGTTCGGCAAAATCGAAGGTGTTGCGCATGATCTTGTTCCACAGATCGCGCGCCTGAAGCGTCTTGTAAACGCGGCCATCAAACACCAACTCCCAAGGGCCATCAGCCTTGACCGCTGCCATGAACGGGTCGGTCACCAGCACCGAAAGGTTGAACATCCGCAGGCGGGCCGGGTCTTTCTTGGCCTCGATGAAGGCTTCCACATCCGGGTGATCGCAGCGCATCGTGGCCATCATTGCGCCACGGCGGCTGCCTGCCGACATGATGGTGCGGCACATCGCATCCCAGACATCCATGAACGACAAGGGGCCGGATGCATCGGCCGCCACACCCTTCACCTCGGCTCCGCGCGGGCGGATGGTGCTGAAATCATAGCCGATGCCGCCACCCTGCTGCATGGTCAGCGCGGCCTCTTTCAACCCGTCAAATATGCCACCCATGTTGTCGGGGATCGTGCCCATGACAAAGCAGTTGAACAGCGTCACCGAACGGCCCGTGCCCGCCCCTGCGGTGATGCGGCCAGCAGGCAGATACTTGAACCCGTCCAGCGCGGCATAGAACTTTGCCTCCCAATGCGCCGGGTCTTTTTCAACCTCGGCCAAGGCGCGGGCAATGCGGCGCCACGTATCCTCGACCGATCCATCGACGACCGTGCCATCGGCGTCCTTCAGCCGATACTTCATGTCCCAGATCTGTTCAGCGATGGGCGCGGCGAATCGGGACATGGGAAAACCCTTGTATTTGGTGGATTGCATCGGGGAACGCACAAGATAGGCCCGCTGGTCTGGCCGGTCAACTTGAACTCGCCAAACATGGGGCTATTGTGCTTGTTCCAACGATGGGGTGACTCGTGGCGGACAGCATCAATATCCTGAAACTCTGCGTCGGGGCGGAATCGGTCGAAGACTTGCAGCAATGGCAAGACAGCCAAAGCCACCGCTGGCCCAAGGGCTGTGCGGTGCATGTGACCCGCATGTGGCCCAAGCGTGAGGCTGAAATCCTTTCGGGTGGGTCGCTGTATTGGGTGATCAAGGGGCTGATCCTTGCACGGCAGCGCATCGTCGGCCTTGAACAGGTCGAGGGCGGAGACGGCATCAGCCGCTGCGCCCTTGTGCTGGATGCCGAGATCATCCGCACCGAAGCCGCTCCGCGCCGCCCGTTTCAGGGCTGGCGTTATCTTGACCCAAAGGAAAGCCCGCGTGATCTGACCAAAGGCGGCCGGCGCGAGGATGCGCTGCCGCCCGCCTTGGCGCAGGCCTTGGCCGAAATCGGGTTGCGTTAGACCAACAGGCAGACGGCGGCCCACGAAGGGGCCGCCGCCATTCAAAACAGAAAACGGGCGTCAGGCAGACCGAAGCCGCTTGGCGCGGATGGGTCCGGGTTTCGGCAAGGTCAGAACCTCGCCCTGCGTGGCCGCCGTGCCGTCGATGCGGGAAATCGCCTTGTTCACTTCGATCAGCCCTTGCGACTGCTCTTGCGCGCCATCGGCAACTTCACGCACCAACTCGTTGATGTCTGACACCGCCATGACGATCCGCGACAAGGCCTTGCCGGTTTCGCCTACCAGTTCAGCGCCTTCCACTACGCGCCCGCTGGACGCGGCTACCAGACCACGGATCTGGCGGGCTGCATCCGCAGATCGTTGCGCCAATTGGCGCACCTCATTGGCCACCACGGCAAAGCCGCGCCCCGCCTCGCCTGCTCGGGCCGATTCCACCGCCGCATTCAGGGCCAACAGATCGGTCTGGCGCGAGATTTCGTCGATCACCTCGACAATCCGGGCAATCTCGGCCGAGGAATCCTCGATCGCCGTCATCGCGGCCATGGCACGCACCACGACCGACCCCGACTGTTCGGCATCCACGCTGGCCCGTGCCACCACCGACTTTGCATGCTCGGCGCTGCGGGCTGCCGTCTTGGCTGCGGCGGCAATCTGTTCGACCGCCACAGCCGCGCGCTGCCCTTCGGCGCGGGTACGTTCCGCGGATGCGACAGCGCGTTCCCGTGCCGCTTCGGCTTCGGATCGTGCGGCCGCCGCACTTTCGGCGGCCTCAGCCAATTGCGCGCGGCCATCCTGAAGCAGCGTCGCTGCCTTGGCACTGCGCAAGATCGACCATGTCAGGACCGCCGCCTCGAAGATGACGATGGCCGCATGCATAACCGTTCGCAACAAGATCTCGGCCACATCCGCCGAAGGATAGACCAGCGCTGGCATCAGCAGACCCAGCGCAAGGTGATGAACTGCCGTGATGGCAACCGCGAACAGCAGCGCCGGCACGCTGGACATGGTCGCCACGATGGCCAGCACCGCAAAGAACATCATATGCGTGTCGATCTGCCAGGGATGGCTGGCAAAGGCCGCCGTAAAGGCGATGCACTGGCCGATCAGGGACAGCGCCAGCAACAGGGGCTGTAGCTTGGCATCTGTCTGCCGCACCACCAGCGCCAGTCCGGCAAAAACAGATCCGGCGATCAGAACTGCCAGCAAAGGCCCGCCCGTATAGACCACCGAAATCAGCGGCAGTGGAAACATGCCCAAGGCGACTGTCCGGGCAATGGACAAACCGCTGTTGTTCGTATCGTCTTCAGGTGCCGAATTCATAGGTCAATCTCCAGACCACAGAGGTTTGCAAGGGCTTGTGCATCCAACACGTCCCACGCCCCGGCCGCCCGAAGGGCCGGAACCGTCACATCCGTCGCCAAGATGGACAGTGGCGCGCGGGATGGTCCGACAAACTGACCACCCGCCGCCACGACCACGGCTTCGGCCGTCGGCCCCCAAGGTGCGGCAATCACCAGAAAGGGGCCGATGTCCGCATCAGAGGCGCTTGCCGCAAAGGCAGCAACCTCCAGCGCGACACAGGCCGCCAATCCAAGCACCACAAGCAGGACGTGCAGATACACTCTCATGCAGCACTCATACGGCACCCGCAGAACGGTTAAATGCCCCCTGACGTTTGCGCGATGACCCTACCTTCGTCTGGATGTATCCATCCGGAGAGGAAATTGTCAGGTGACAGCCTGACCCAAAGGATGTGCCAAATTAATGGGCACCGTGCCTTTTGCTTCGCCCTCCCGGCAAAGGGCATCATGCGTGGTGCGGTCAGACCTCTGTCACCATCACCTCGCCCGTCATGTCCTCGATCTGCGAGGTTATGGGATAGCGATGAGGCAACAGCCGATCAATCTTGCGCCCATCCTTACCGGGCACGTGCAGCGTGATCCGGGCACGGTGTTTCCCTTGATCTTGCCCTGCAGCCGGGCGATCGACGCCGCTGCGTTGCGCCGGTTCAGGCGGTTCCACTGATCCGTCAACGCTGACGCTCGGCGACACCATTCAGCAGGTTTTCCACCGATGGAAACGCTGCAGTGGCAATCTTCATTGTAAGACGCTCCAATCGCGCTGGATTTCTGATGTTATCACCCCAGAAACCGCGCTGCCCCCCTTCGGGCGATATCGCCTGCGCGGTCGCCATAACCCCACCAGAGCCCACGTCAAAAAGAGCGATATCGGCTGATCCGGCTTCCGGGTTCATCCTGACCATAAGCAAGTAGCGGTATCGCTGTTCGCGGGCTGCCTCAATCAGGCTAGCCTCGGTGACATACCGACCATTGGATTTATAGGTAACCAAGGGCGTAAAACTGCCGAGACTTTCTGAACGCGCCGCCAAGTTGTTCCAGAGGTTAGCTTCCCTAGCGCCGGGTGCTTCCAATCTTCCGTATATAACACGGGCGACAGCAAATCTGGCCGGTAATTCAAAGCGATCCGGCGTGTGCTCTGTCACCGGAACCGGCGGCACGTCCCCCACGAAGTGTGGCGCAGAACAAGCGCCAAGCAGCGCTGCAAGCAAAGCAAACACGGTCAGCTTCATTGGGGTCTTCCTTCTGCCATGGCGAGCCAGTCAAGAATGTGCATATTGCACATCTCATTTCTGCGTTGCGCGGTCAAACAAAAATGTGCACATTGCACACATGACATGGCTTGATCAAATTCTTCGCCAGCTTGCCCGGCTTGCCATCCGGAAAGGGTGGTTGTTTCCCGTTCTCGAGCATCGATTGCGACTGGCCTTTATCGATGCCGCAGTTTCAATATGCGGCGATGACCCGACAGACAGCAGGATAAGCGTCATGACGGGCCTTCAGCGACGCGATATCGCCCGGCTCCGAGGTGAGGCCGAACCTAGCCCGATGCATCGCCAACCCTTGGCTCAAATCATCGCCATTTGGTCGAACGATCCTGACTATGACCCGCAAGGACTCCCGATTCAGGGAGAGGGTGCGAGTTTCGCCACCTTGGCGCGCAGTGTCCGAAAAGACGTCCATCCGCGCACGTTTTTGGACGTACTGATAGCCAACGGTGCGGTCACCGAAGCCGACGGCAGAGTCATCTTGAACACGCGCAGCTATCAGCCGCTTGCAGGATCCGAAGATCAGTTGGCCTATCTGGCGGCCAATGTTGCCGACCATCTTGCCGCTGCGGTGACGAATGTGGTGGACGCCCCCCGTTGTTTCGAAATGGCCGTTCACTACAAGGGTCTGTCCGAAACCGCGATCAAGCTTTTGGACAAAGAGTTCCGCAGCCGAATGTCCGAAACTCTTGAGGAGTTGGACACGATGGCCCGAACCCTCCCGTCGTCAGAAGACGGACCACACCGTTTCCGTGCAGGCGGTTACTTTTTTGATGACCTCGACTTCAAGGATACAGCACATGATCCGTAAGGCACTTGCGCTCGTCATACTTCTTGGGCTCGCCGCGTGTTCGCCCGCTTTGGTGCCTGCCACGGATTGCCCGAGAGAGGGTGGTATCGGAGGGACAGGAAACTGTGTTGGCGATCAAGACAGCTTTTGACGCAGCGACACCCAGAACAAGAGCCTGCCCCTCACACCTCTTCCACCATCACCACGCCGTTCATCGCCTTGATCGCCCCTTTGATCTGCGGCGTGACCGGATAGGGCTGGGGCAACAGCAGATCAATCTCGCGCCCGTCGTCATCAGGCACGCACAGCGTGATCTGGGCGCGGCGGTTGCCTTCGACCTTGCCCAAAAGCGTGGCAATCGACACGGCCGCCTCGGGCCGGTTCAGGTGGATGCGCAGCGCATGCGCCCCCGCTTCGGCGGCCACAGCATCAATGGGCTGCACCGCATTGGCCAGCAGCTTCACATTCTCGCCATCCGGGTCAACCCTGACGGTCAGCACCACGTTGCGCCCCGGTTCCAGCAAATCGCGCGCCGCCTCCAGCACGTCGCTGAACACCGTCACCTCATAGAGGCCGGTCGGATCAGAGAGCGACACAAAGGCAAAGCGGTTGCCTTTGGCCGACTTGCGTTCCTGTTTGGCCGAAACCGACCCCGCAATCTTGGCGATCAGAGGGCCGCGCTCTGACAGCGCGATGATCTCGGCAAGTGTCTTGACGTCCTTGCGCCGCAGCGCGCCCATATAGTCATCCAAGGGGTGACCCGACAGATAAAAGCCAATGGCCTGATGCTCATGCCCCAGCCGTTCCACCGGCAACCAGTCATCGCGGAAGGCCAAGCGCGGCTCGGGAATATCCGTGCCCGCCTCGCCGAACAGCGACACCTGATTGGACGATTTCGCATCGTGAATGGCCGCGGAATAGGCCACCAGCGCATCCAGCGCCTCGAACACGCGGGCGCGGTTCGGGTCCAGTTGGTCAAAGGCCCCGGCGCGGGCCAGCATTTCCAAGGGGCGCTTGCCCACCCTCTTCAGGTCCACCCGACGGGCAAAGTCGAACAAGGTGGCAAAGGGCTTTTCACCCCGCTCGGTTTGCCGGGCCGCAACGATCAGCCCCATCGCATCAACGCCCACGTTCTTCAGCGCGCCAAGCGCATAGACCACCTGACCGTCGCGCACGGTAAACATGGCCAGCGACCGGTTCACACAGGGCGCCACCGTTTTCAGGCCAAGTTTGTCGACCTCGCGCTTGTAGACGGCCAGCTTGTCGGTCAGGTGGATGTCGCAGTTCATGACGGCAGCCATGAATTCCACAGGATAATTCGCCTTCAGATATGCCGTCTGATAGCTGACAACGGCATAGGCGGCCGCATGGCTTTTGTTGAAGCCATAGTTGGCGAATTTCTCCAGCAGGTCGAACACCTCGCCCGCCTTTTTCGCGTCGATACCGTGGGTGGCCTTGGCCCCGTCAATGAATTTGGGCCGTTCCTTGGCCATTTCTTCGGCAATCTTTTTGCCCATCGCGCGGCGCAACAGATCGGCCCCGCCAAGGGAATAGCCGCCCATGACCTGCGCAATCTGCATCACCTGTTCCTGATAGACGATGATGCCTTGGGTTTCCTTCAGGATCGGGTCAATCGTCGGATGCAGCGATTCAATTTCGCGCAGCCCGTTCTTCACCTCGCAATAAACCGGGATGTTTTCCATCGGGCCGGGGCGATACAGCGCCACCAGCGCCACGATATCCTCGATGCAGGTGGGCTTCATCCGCCGCAGCGCATCCATCATGCCGCTGGATTCCACCTGAAACACCGCCACCGTCTTGGCCGCCGCGTAAAGCTCATAGGTGGCTTTGTCATCCAGCGGGATCAGGTTGATGTCAAAGGACACACCCCGCAGCGCCAGCAGGTCCATCGCGTTCTGGATCACCGTCAGGGTTTTCAGGCCCAGAAAGTCGAACTTCACCAGCCCCGCCGCCTCGACCCATTTCATGTTGAACTGCGTGGCCGGCATGTCAGACCGCGGGTCCTGATACAGCGGCACCAACTCGTCCAGTGGGCGGTCCCCGATCACCACACCCGCCGCGTGGGTGCTGGCATTGCGAAGCAGCCCCTCGATCTGCTCGGCAAAGCCCAGCAGACGCCCCACGACCTCTTCCTTGGCCGCCTCGCGCAGACGCGGCTCATCCGCCAAGGCCTTGGTGATGCTGACCGGCTTCACCCCTTCGACCGGGATCATCTTCGACAGCCGGTCCACCTGCCCATACGACAGTTGCAGCACCCGCCCCACATCGCGCACCGCCGCCTTTGACAGCAGCGCGCCAAAGGTGATGATCTGCCCCACCTTGTCGCGGCCATAGCGGTTTTGCACATAGGTGATCACCTCTTCCCGGCGATCCATGCAAAAGTCGATGTCAAAGTCGGGCATGCTGACCCGTTCGGGGTTCAAAAACCGCTCGAACAGCAGGGCATAGCGCAAGGGGTCCAGATCGGTGATCGTCAGCGCATAGGCCACAAGACTGCCCGCCCCCGACCCCCGCCCCGGCCCCACCGGAATACCATGATCCTTGGCCCATTTGATGAAATCGGCCACGATCAGGAAATAGCCGGGGAACCCCATCTTCTCGATGATGCCCAACTCGAAATCGAGCCGCGCCTGATATTCCGCAGGGGTCACGGCATGCGGAATGATGGCCAGCCGCGCCTGCAACCCCTCATTGGCCTGGCGGCGCAACTCGTTCACCTCGTCATCGGCGAACTTCGGCAGAATGGGTTTGCGCTTGTAGGCCGCAAAAGCGCAGCGCCGCGCAATCTCCACCGTATTCTCCAAGGCCTCGGGCAGATCGGCGAACAGCGCACACATCTCGGCCTCGGACTTGAAGTAATGCTGCGGCGTCAAGCGGCGACGCGGCTGCTGCTGGTCCACATAAGCCCCTTCGGCAATGCAGATCAGTGCGTCATGCGCCTCATACATGTCGGCTTTCGGGAAATAGACGTCATTGGTGGCCACCAGTGGCAGGCCAAGATCATAGGCCATCTCTACATGGCCGCGCTCTGACAGCGCCTCCGCCTCGGGCAGCCGTCCGCCCTCGCCCGGGTGGCGCTGCAACTCCACGTAAAGCCGCCCCGGAAAGGCTGCCGCAAGCCGCACCAGCAGGGCCCTCGCCTTTGCCTCTTGCCCCGTCCGCAACAAGCGGCCCACCGGCCCGTCAGGCCCCCCCGTCAGGCAGATCAGACCGGCGGCATGGCGCTCCACCTCCTCCAGCGTCACCTGCGGCAACTGCCCGCCCTTGCCGATGTAAAGGCAGGAGTTCAGCTTCATCAGGTTCATGTAACCTGCGTCGGTCTGCGCCAGCAGCACGATCGGCGCTGGCGCCCTCGGTTTTTCTCCGGCCTGCGCTGGGTCATGGGCTAGGCTGACCTGACAGCCCACGATCGGCTGCACCCCCGCCCCTTGGGCCGTCACCGAAAACTCCAGCGCGGCGAACATGTTGTTGGTATCGGTCACGGCAATGGCGGGCATCTTGGCCGCCTCGGCGAGTTTGACCAGCTTCTTGACCGGAACCGCACCTTCCAGCAGGGAATGTTCGGTGTGCACGCGCAGGTGGATGAATCGTGGTGTGTCTGACATGGCAACAGCCTAGCGAAGCGTCAGCCCAGTGGAAAGGGTGCCCTATTCGCAGGCGAAACCCGAAGGTTCTTCAATCAGGGGCGAAAAGTTTTGTCTTGCCTTGCCCCCCGCCCCCCGGCTTCATGTAGTCAGGACAACAGACAGGGGCGCATGACCCGCTTTACGCCGCATCGGGCGGGCATGCAAAACACCTCGAACGGGGAGAAGGCGGCGGACGGACCATATGTCTCAGATCGCGTTTCTCTTGAACGGAACGCCGGTCCGGGTGCAGGGCGAAAGCCCGACGCGGACCCTTCTCGACTGGCTGCGCGACACGCGCCGCCTGACGGGCACCAAGGAAGGCTGCAATGAGGGCGACTGCGGCGCCTGCACCGTCATGGTGACGGATGCGGAAGGCAGCCGCGCGCTCAATGCCTGCATCCTGTTCTTGCCCCAACTGGCAGGCAAGGCGGTGCGCACCGTTGAAGGCATCACCGGCCCACAAGGCGAACTCCACCCCGTCCAAAGGGAAATGATCACCCACCACGGCAGCCAATGCGGCTTTTGTACCCCCGGCTTTGTGGTCAGCATGGCGACCGCACACCTTAACGGCGACACCGATCATGATGATCAGCTGGCCGGAAACCTGTGCCGCTGCACGGGCTATGCCCCGATCATCCGCGCCGCAGTGGCAGCCCAAACTGCTGCTGTCCCGGACTGGATGCGCGCCGATCAGACGGCCCTGAAAGATCCGTCCATTTTCTGTCCGGAAATATCCTCGGGGGGGGGCGCGGCACGCGCCGGGGGGGCAGACAGCCCCCTCGGCGCCGCCTACCGACCCACGACGGTGGATGACCTTGCGCAATGGTATGCCGACCATCCACAGGCCACCCTGATCGCCGGGGCCACGGACGTGGGCCTGTGGGTGACCAAACAGTTGCGCGATCTGTCGCCTGTGGCTTTTCTGGGCGGCATTGCGGCGTTGCGGCAGATCACCCGCGACGGCGACCAGATGCGTGTCGGCGCAGGCGTCACCATTGCCGATCTGCGCCGCGCCGTGGCACCATTTCACCCATCCTTCGCCGAACTTCTGCGCCGCTATGCCAGCGAGCAGGTCCGCAATGCCGCCACCATCGGCGGCAACATTGCCAATGGCTCGCCCATCGGCGACGCCCCCCCGGCCCTGATTGCCCTTGGCGCGACACTGCATTTGCGACGCGGGCAGACGCGCCGCGACCTTCCGCTCGAGGCGTTCTTTCTTGACTACCGCAAGCAGGACCGCCAGCCCGGCGAGTTTGTCGAGGCGGTCAGCTTTCCCACCCATGCCCCTGCCTTGCGCTGCTACAAACTGTCCAAACGCTTTGATCAGGATATCTCGGCGGTCTGCGGGGCCTTCAACATCACGCAAGACAAGGGCATCGTCACCGCTGCCCGGATCGCCTTTGGCGGCATGGCGGGCACGCCCAAACGAGCCGTGCAGGCTGAAGCGGTGCTGATCGGGCGGCCCTTTGACATCGCGGCAGCGACGGCTGCCGCCGAGGCCATGGCGCAGGACTTCACGCCCCTGTCCGACATGCGCGCCAGTGCCGCTTACCGTCTGCAAACCGCCCGCAACATGCTGATCCGCTATCTGCACGATCTGGGCGGTGCGGCCGTCTCGGTTCTAAAGGTGCGGGCATGAGCATCGGAAAACCCCTGCCGCATGATGCAGCCCCCCTGCATGTGACAGGGCAGGCGCGCTATGTCGATGACATCCCCCTGCCTGGCGATGCGCTGCATCTGGCCTTTGGCCTGTCTACCATCGCGCATGGCCGCGTCACCGCGATGGACCTTGGCCCCGTCCGCGCCGCCTCTGGCGTGGTGGCCGTGCTGGGGCCCGACGATCTGGATACGATGCCCGATTGTAGCCCATCGGCCCATGACGAACCGCTGCTGGCGACGGGCGAGGTTCGCTATCTGGGCATGCCGCTGTTTGTGGTGATTGCCGACAGCCATCTGGCGGCGCGCAAGGCGGCGCGTCTGGCCCGCGTCAGCTATGAATCGCGCCCGGCCCTGCTGACGGTGGATGAGGCCCTTGCCGCCAACAGTCGGTTCGAGGATGGCCCCGTCATCTGGCAAAAGGGCGATTGCGCCGCCGCCATCGCGGGGGCCGCGCATGTGGTCGAGGGCCGCTTCGAGGTGGGCGGGCAGGAGCATTTCTATCTTGAGGGCCAGATCGCCGCCGCCTTGCCGCTGGAAGGCGGCGACATCCTGATCCATTCCTCGACGCAGCACCCGACCGAGATTCAGCATAAGGTGGCCCACGCTCTGCACCTGCCGATGCACGCGGTGCGGGTCGAGGTGCGGCGCATGGGCGGCGGCTTTGGCGGCAAGGAAAGTCAGGGCAATGCGCTGGCCATTGCCTGCGCCATTGCCGCACAGCGCATAGGGCGGCCCTGCAAGATGCGCTATGACCGCGACGACGACATGATGATCACGGGCAAGCGGCATGACCTTCGCATTCTTTATCGCGCGGGTTTTGATGATGCGGGCCGCCTTGCCGGGGTGGAATTCACCCATCTGTTCCGCTGCGGCTGGGCGCAAGACCTGTCACTGCCCGTAGCCGACCGCGCCATGCTGCATGCCGACAACTGCTATCACCTGCCCAACATCCGCATCGAAAGCCACCGCCTGAAAACTCACACCCAAAGTGCCACCGCCTTTCGCGGCTTTGGCGGCCCGCAAGGCATGATCGGGATTGAACGGGTGATGGACCATGTGGCCCATACCCTTGGGCGCGACCCGCTGCAGGTGCGTCTGGCGAATTTCTACCGTGCCGCTGCTGGTGCCACCGGGGGCGCTTCGCCCCCCGGACCGCCCGAGGATGTTTTCAGACAGAAAATGGACGAAGGACGGGCGTCGCCACCGGCCGGGGTACAGACCACGCCGTTTTTCATGCCGGTTGAGGATTTCATCGGCCATGAACTGGTGGCAGATCTGGTGGCGCGGTCGGATTATGCCGCGCGTCGCAGCGCCATTGCGGCATGGAACGCGGACAACCCTGTGCTGAAACGCGGCATCGCGCTGACACCGGTGAAGTTCGGGATTTCCTTCACGCTGACCCATCTCAATCAGGCAGGGGCGTTGGTACATGTCTATCAGGATGGCAGTATCCATCTGAACCATGGCGGCACTGAAATGGGACAGGGTCTGTTCCAGAAAGTGGCGCAGGTGGCAGCGGGGGTGTTTGGGGTTGATCCGGCCGTGATCAAGATCACCGCGACGGATACCGGCAAGGTGCCCAATACCAGCGCCACGGCAGCCAGTTCCGGGTCTGACCTGAACGGCATGGCGGCCCAGGCGGCCTGCGTGACGATCCGCGACCGGATGGCTGAATTCATCGCAGGCAAGCATCAGGTCCGCTCGCAGGACGTGCGGTTTGAAGGCGGCATGGTGCGGGTCGGTGGCGAGGCATATGCCTTTGCCCGGGTGGCGCAATGGGCCTATGAGGGCCGCGTCAGCCTGTCGTCGACCGGGTTTTACGCCACGCCCAAGCTGCAATGGGACCGCAAGGCCGGCAAGGGGCGGCCGTTTCTCTATTTCGCTTACGGCGCGGCGGTGACCGAGGTGGTGATCGACACCCTTACGGGCGAAAACCGCATCTTGCGGGCGGATCTGTTGCATGACACCGGCACCAGTCTGAACTCGGCGCTGGATATCGGGCAGGTCGAAGGCGCTTATGTTCAGGGGGCGGGCTGGCTGACGACCGAGGAACTGGTCTGGGATGGCAAGGGCCGGCTGACCACGCATGCCCCCAGCACCTACAAGATCCCGGCCTGTTCCGACCGGCCGGAGGTCTTCAACGTGGCCCTGTGGGGGCGGCCCAATGCCGAGGAGACGGTTGGCAAATCGAAAGCCGTGGGTGAGCCGCCCTTTATGCTGGGCATCTCGGCGCTGTTTGCGCTGTCGGATGCGGTGGCGGCCTGTGGTGACGGGTCGGTCTATCCGGCGCTGGATGCGCCCGCCACAGCGGAACGGGTGCTGATGGCTGTGCGCCGGGTGCAAGGCCATGTTTGATCTGGACGCGGTGCGCGATGCTGTGGCCCGGCATGGCCGTGTCGCCCGTGTGGTGATTGCCGCGCATCATGGCAGCAGTCCGCGCGAGGTGGGGGCGGCCATGCTGGTCTGGGCGGGCGGGCAGTCGGGCACCATCGGCGGCGGCGCGCTGGAGTGGGAGGCGGCAGGGTTGGCGCGTGGGCAGTTGGCGGGGACCGGCCCTGCTCTGCGGCGCGTGGCGCTTGGCCCTGCGCTGGGGCAATGTTGCGGTGGCGCGGTGTCGGTGCTGACCGAAGTGTTCGATGCGGTCACCCTTCCCGCGGTGCAGGACGGCGTTTTTGCGCGACCTGTGGCCGGAGCCGATATGCCGCTGGCCGTGAAGCGGCTGTTGGACCGGGCGCGTGGCCAAGGGGCCTTGCCCGCGCCGGTTCTGGTGCAGGGCTGGTTCGTGGAACCGGTCGCACAGGCCGGGCGTGAGGTCTGGATCTGGGGCGCGGGGCATGTGGGGCGGGCGCTGGTGGCGGTACTTGCGCCCTTGCCGGGCGTGCAGATCCGTTGGGTGGATGTGGCGGACGACCGCTTTCCCGCCGCGATTCCCGATGGTGTGACCGCCCTTCCCGTGGCGGATGCGGCAAGCCTTGTCGCCCATGCGCCGAAGGGGGCCGAGCATCTGGTGCTGACCTATTCGCATGCGCTGGACCTTGACCTGTGCCACCGGTTGCTGACCCATGGCTTTGCCCGCTGTGGGCTGATCGGTTCGGCCACCAAATGGGCGCGATTCCGATCACGTCTGGCCGCCCTTGGCCATTCGCCTGCCGCCATAGCGCGGATTGATTGCCCGATCGGCGATCCGTCCTTGGGAAAGAATCCGCAGGCCATTGCCATCGGCGTGGCGTCGGCCTTTTTGTGTCAGGCCAGACCAACGGTGTCACAACAGGAGAACGCGGGATGAACGCGACAGGGCAACCGGTGCCCCACCGGCCCGAACTGCTGCGGGTCGACGGCGTGACCAAGGCCTATCCGGGCGTGGTGGCGAACAGCGACGTGTCCTTTGCCATTTCCGAAGGCGAGATTCACGCCTTGCTGGGCGAAAACGGCGCCGGGAAATCGACACTGGTCAAGATGATCTATGGTCTGGTCAAGCCCGACAGTGGGCGGATGGTGTTTCGCGGCCAGACCTACCAGCCGTCCGAACCGCGCGCCGCACGCGCGGCGGGCGTGGCCATGGTATTCCAGCACTTCAGCCTGTTCGAAGCGCTGAATGTGGCGGAAAACGTGGCGCTTGGCATGGAAAACCCGCCGCCGATGAAGGAACTGGCCAGCCGCATCCGGGCGGTCAGCACCGAGTATGGGCTGCCCCTTGATCCGTCGCGCATGGTGGGCGACCTGTCGGCCGGCGAGCGCCAGCGGGTCGAGATCATCCGCTGCTTGTTGCAGGACCCCAAACTGCTGATCATGGATGAGCCGACAAGCGTGCTGACCCCGCAAGAAGTGGACATCCTGTTCCGCACCTTGCGGCAACTGGCTTCGGAAGGCACCGCAATCCTGTATATCAGCCACAAGCTGGAGGAAATTCGGTCCTTGTGCGATGAAGCGACGATCCTGCGCCGGGGCCGGGTGGTGGCCACCTGCACCCCAAGGGAGCGGTCGGCGCGTGAGATGGCGGAACTGATGGTGGGGGCGACGCTGACCCCACCGGCGCGGGCGGGCGGCGACAAAGGCGCGGTGGCCTTGGAGGTGGCAGGGCTTTCGGTGGCCTCGCCCATTCCCTTTGGCACATCGCTGAAGGACGTGAGCTTTGCCGTGCGGCGCGGCGAGGTGCTGGGCATTGCCGGGGTCGCGGGAAACGGGCAGGACGAATTGCTTCTGGCGCTGTCGGGCGAGCTGAAGTCGGCCTCTGACGCGGTGAAGATCGACGGCATCGGCTTTGGTGACATGGGGCCGAATGCGCGGCGGCGGGTAGGGCTGGTCGCGGCCCCCGAAGAGCGGCTGGGCCATGCGGCCGCCCCAGACATGAGCCTTGTCGAAAATGCGCTGCTTTCGGGCGTTGTGCGCAAGGGGTTGACCCGCGCGGGGTTCATCGACTGGACGGCGACGCAGGATTTTGCCGCGCGGATCGTGCAAGCTTTTGACGTGCGCACGCCCGGCACCCATGTGGCCGCGCGGGCGCTGTCGGGGGGCAACCTGCAAAAGTTCGTGGTCGGGCGGGAGTTGAGCCAGTCACCCTCGGTGATC
The DNA here is from genome assembly GCA_027484145.1 of Rhodobacter sp. Lineage (GTDB taxonomy): Bacteria > Pseudomonadota > Alphaproteobacteria > Rhodobacterales > Rhodobacteraceae > Pseudotabrizicola. Next base: position 145,591 of record JAIXUH010000026.1, on the reverse strand, counting down.
GTGATCAACCAGCCGACATGGGGCGTGGATGCAGCGGCGGCGGCGGCGATCCGGCAGGCGATTCTGAACCGGGCAGCAGAGGGCGCTGCGGTGGTGGTGATCAGTCAGGACCTCGACGAGTTGCTGGAAATTGCCGACAGCTTTGCTGCGCTGAATGGCGGGCGGCTGACCAAGCCGCGCCCGGTGCAGGGTCTGACGGTGGAGGAGATCGGGTTGATGATGGGCGGCGCGCATGGGATGGAGGTGGTTCACCATGGGGCCTGACCAGACCTGGCAAGAAAGGGGGCTGTCTGCCCCCTCGCGGCTGCGCCGCTCACCCCCGAGGATATTTGTGGACAGAAAAGGGCGCCAGCCATGCTGAGGCTTGAAAAACGGCCCTCGCCCAGCCGGTTCTGGCAGGGCATGACGCCTGTGCTGGCGGTGGCGCTGACCATGGTGGCGGGGGGCATCATGTTCGCGCTGTTGGGCAAAAACCCGGTCGAGGCGATCCGGACGATCTTCTGGGACCCGCTGTTCAACGAACAGTTTGCGTCCTATTCGCGCCCGCAACTGCTGGTGAAGGCGGGGCCGCTGATCCTGATTGCCATTGGCCTGTCGCTGGGGTTCCGGGCCGGGATCTGGAACATCGGGGCCGAGGGACAATACATCATGGGGGCGATCCTTGGCGCCGGGGTGGGGCTGGCGTTCTATCCGGCCGAGCACTGGTTCATCTTTCCCTTGATGGTGGTGGCCGGGGCCTTGGGTGGATGGGCCTGGGCGATGATTCCGGCCATTCTGCGGACACGGTTCAACACGAACGAGATTCTGGTCAGCCTGCTGCTGGTTTACGTGGCGCAGAACCTGCTGGCGGCCATGTCGCTGGGCCTGTTGCGCAACCCCGAAGGCGGCGGCTTTCCCGGAAGCCGCAACCTGTCGCAATATCCGGCGGCGGCAAACCCGGAACTGATGGCCGGGACGGGCATGCATTGGGGTGTGGTGGCGGCCTTTGTGGCGGTGATTGCAGCCTATGTGCTGTTGCAGCGGCATATCCTTGGGTTTCACATCAAGCTGGCTGGTCAGGCGCCGCGCGCCGCGCGGTTTGCCGGGGTGAACCCCAAGGCGCTGGTGGTGATGTGCATGGGCATCTCAGGGGCCCTTGCCGGGCTTGCAGGGCTGTTCGAAGTGTCTGGGCCGGCGGGTCAGATCAGCATCGACTTCAACGTGGGCTATGGGTTCACAGCGATTATCGTGGCCTTTCTGGGACGGTTGAACCCCGTGGGCATCCTGTTTGCAGGGTTGCTGATGGCATTGACCTATATCGGGGGGGAGCTTGCGCAGTTCATGCTGGGCCTGCCTGCCGCCGCCATTCAGGCTTTTCAGGGGATGCTGTTGTTCTTCCTGCTGGCCGTTGACCTGCTGACGAATTACCGCATCCGGCTTGCCGTGAAGAAGGAGGCCGTCTGATGTTCGGGGGCATTGATCCGACGCTGCTGATCGCCTCGCTGATGGTGGCGAGTGTGCCGATCATCCTTGCTGCCATCGGCGAGTTGGTGGTGGAACGCGCAGGCGTGCTGAACCTTGGCGTCGAGGGGATGATGATCATGGGCGCGGTCTGCGGCTTTATCGCTGCCGTGGAAACGGGCAGTCCGGTGCTGGGGTTCGTCGGTGGGGCGGCGGGGGGGGCGGCGCTGTCGCTGATCTTTGCAGTGCTGACGCAGTTTCTGTTGGCCAATCAGGTGGCCACGGGGCTTGCCCTGACGCTGTTCGGGTTGGGGCTGTCGTCGCTTTTGGGTCAAGGGTATGTGGGTATCAAGCCGCCGTTGACGGGTGTGGTGCCCTTTGGGCCGCTGGCCGACATTCCGGTGCTGGGCAAGATCGTGTTCGGCCATGACTGGGTGGTGTATCTGTCCATCGCCGTGGTGGCGGCGGCGTGGTGGGTGCTGAAATCCACCCGGATGGGCCTGATCCTGCGCGCGGTCGGCGAAAGCCACGATGCCGCCCATGCTCTGGGCTACAAGGTGCGGCGGATCCGGATGCTGGCGATCCTGTTCGGCGGCGGCATGGCAGGATTGGGCGGGGCTTACATCAGCCTTGTCCGGGTGCCGCAATGGACGGATGGCATCACCTCGGGGGCCGGGTGGATTGCGCTGGCGATCGTCGTCTTTGCGGCGTGGCGGCCGTGGCGTGCGCTGGTCGGTGCCTATCTTTTTGGCGGAATCACGGTGCTTCAGCTTAACCTGCAGGCAGCGGGTGCGCGAATTCCTGTCGAATACTTGTCCAGCGCCCCCTATCTGATAACCATCCTTGTGCTGGTGATCATGTCATCGGGCCGGGGCAAGGCCGCCTTGAACGCGCCGGCCAGCCTTGGCCAGAATTTCCACGCCTCGCGCTGAGGCCAGAATCAACCGGGCCACAAAGGCCCCTACGGGGAGAGTATCCATGAAACGCAGAACCCTGCTTGCCACCGCGGCCCTTGGCCTGTCGATGGCCTTCGGCGGCGCCGCAGGCGCTCAGGCGCTGGACAAGGCCAAGGCCTGCTTTGTCTATGTCGGCCCGATTGGCGACCTTGGCTGGTCGTATCAGCACCATCAGGGTGCTTTGGCCGTGCAGGCGGCCTATGGCGACAAGGTCGAGGTCGTCTGGCAGGAAAACGTGCCGGAAGGCGCGGATGCCGAGCGTGTGCTGACCCAGATGGCGCTATCAGGCTGCAACATCATCTTCACCACATCCTTTGGCTATATGGATGCGACCAACGCCGTCGCCGCCAAATTCCCGGATGTGAAGTTCGAACATGCCACCGGCTTCAAGCGTGAGCATCCGAACGTTGCCACCTATAACGCGCGTTTCTACGAAGGCCGCGCGATTCAGGGCCACATTGCCGGCAAGATGACCAAGTCGAACAAGATCGGCTACATTGGCTCCTTCCCGATTCCTGAAGTGGTCATGGGCATCAACGCCTATTACCTGCACGCCAAGAAGGTGAACCCTGCCGTTGAACTGACAGTGGTCTGGGCCTTTACATGGTTCGATCCGGCGAAAGAGGCCGATGCTGCCAAGGCGATGATCGAACAGGGCGTGGACGTGATCGCGTCGCACACCGACTCGACCGCACCTCTGGCCGAAGCAGCCAAAAGCAATGGCGCTGTGATCGGGTTCGGTCAGGCGTCGGACATGGCCGACTACAAGCCGTCGCCCCGCGTGTCGTCGATCATCGACAACTGGGCGCCCTATTACGTCAAGCGCGTGGGTGAAGTGCTGGAAGGCACCTGGACCCAGACCGACGTTTGGGCGGGCATCAAAGAGGGCGAGGTCGAGATCGGCGAGATCACGTCCGTCGTGCCAGCCGATGTGAAGGCCGAGGCCGAGGCGATGCGCGATGCGATCGCGGCGGGCACCTATCACCCCTTCACCGGCCCGATCAAGAAGCAGGATGGCTCTGAGTGGCTGGCCGAAGGCGCAGTTGCGCCGGACGGCGACCTGCTGGGCATGAACTTCTATGTGGAAGGCATCACGGGCGACATTCCGAAGTAAGCCTGACAGGCCAAAGACAGTGAAAGGCCCGCGGTTCAGCGGGCCTTTTTCATGGCCCCGGCACCGTGAGACATCACGTAAAAGTCTTCAAGTGGTTGAAGTTTTGTAGGCCCAGAAGATCTGACATCACCCGAACAAGCGCAGATCATGTCGCATGCCGTTGGGTTGAGGACCGGCCTTGGCGGGGCCAATGTGGTCGATGACTGAACGACACGCTGCGCGCCGAAGATACCAACACGGTCGTGACCAAAAGCCCGGTCTTTCATTTCGTGCAGTCCAACCTATGGGTCGCTGTGGGTTGACGCAACCGCAAAGACGTTCCGATCGTTCTGGCCCTAGTGGTGAAACAAAAAGGCGTCGCCTTTTTGCCCGTCACTGCGGAAAGGTTTCATGCAGACTTAACCGGAACGCATTGGTGTGCGGCACCGGCCTGTTCTAGGCTGCCCGCGTCCATGCCACTGGGCCGAAACTGTCCATTGATGACGTGCCGGGCCGGGGGCCGGATGGGGCTTTACCCACTTCATCTGCCACATCGACCAAGTCGAGCAGGCCAGACTGGCGCTTGACACCCTCATGCAAAATCCCGGTCCGGTGATCCCCGGGGCCGCGCCGGGGGCAAGCTGCTTTGGCCCGGCCTATGGGTTTTGGTGCATTCTGGAAACGGCCCTGCGGCGAGCCAAGGTCTGCAATCGCGCGCCCATGACCCTTGTCGCCCGCGAACACGGGATTATGCGTCTGGGGACGGATGGTGTTGGCGACACCGAGGGGCTTTGGGTCGCGGAAATGCGGTCAAGGCACAGCAAGTGGATCATTTCGGCCTAGGTCAAAAGGATGCTACCCGGGGTGTGATGACGGTCGAGGTGATGGCCGCAGACAGCCCATCCAAGGGCGGGCGTGCCCTGTCCTTTGCCGGTTCAATGATGCTGCCCGCGTTTCGGTCTATGGACGGCCAGTCAAATTCGCGGGGGTCCACGCTGGTGGACAAGCATCCGCGCAATCCGACCCTTCCGAACATCTTTGCCGTTGGTGCCTGCGCGCCCATCCCGCCCATCGGGCCGGTGACCGCAGGCGTGCCAAAGACCGGGTTCGTGACCTAATCCAAGGAGCGCGCACCGACGCAGAGCATCCGCAGGCAGGTGCGCGGGCGCCGTCCGGATCAGGCTGGTCCATGGAATGCCGTCTGCCTTGCCGACTTTGGCGATGGCGGCGCGACCTTTGTGGCGTGGCTGCAAATTCCGCTGGGCAATGTGAATTGGTCGTCCGGTCGCAAATGGGACCATGTCGCAATATTCGGATTTGAGAAATGCTTCCTCCGCAAGTGGAAGACGGGCATGTGCGAGCCCCTTTATGAAACCTTTGCCCCAAGGTTCTAGGCATCGACACGCTGAAGGATGTCACGTTGAACGCGGGCAAATCCGGCGTGCGGCTACCCTTTCCCTTGCCGCACGGGCATGGCAGTCTGCACCACATGACAATGCCGCATTCCCTTGCTTTTGGCACCATGCAGTTCGGCGGCACGGCGGATGCCGCCTCGGCCCGTGCCATGTTTGACGCCTGCCGCGCGGCGGGTATCACGCATTTCGACACGGCCTGCGGCTATACCGAAGGGGCCTCGGAAACCCTGCTGGGACAGTTCGCAATGGGTCAGCGGGAAGCCCTCTATATCGCCACCAAGGTGGGGTATGTCGGCGGATCGGGGCGCGCCAACATCCTGACCCAGTTGGATTGCAGCCGCCGCAGGCTGGGCATGGACCGCATCGATCTGCTCTATCTGCACCGTTTCGATGCCGCCACGGCGCTGGAGGAAACCTTTGCCACCATGGCCGAGCTTCAGTCGCGGGGCATCATCGGTGCCATCGGCGTGTCGAACTTTGCCGCATGGCAAGTGATGAAGGCGCAAGCCATCTGCGCCGGTCTGGGCACGCGGATCGACGCCATTCAGCCGATGTATTCGCTGGTCAAGCGGCAGGCCGAGGTCGAGCTTCTGCCTATGGCCGCCGATCAGGGCATGACGGCCTTTACCTATTCGCCCTTGGGCGGCGGGCTGCTGTCGGGCAAATATGCGGCCGGCGCATCCGGCCGGCTGACCACGGACCGGCGCTATGGCGCGCGCTATGCGCCACCCGCCATGCATCAGGCGGCCGAAGGGCTTACGCAGTTTGCCGCCGAGTCTGGGCTGCACCCCGCCACTCTGGCCGTGGCCTGGGTCATGGCCCACCCCACAACGCCCGTGCCGCTGATCTCGGCCCGCGACGTGGCGCAACTGGCACCGTCGCTTGCGGCCGCCACCCTGCGGCTTGACCCGGAAACCTATGCGCGCCTGTCCGCGCTTTACCCCGCGCCGCCCCCGGCGACCGACCGACTGGAAGAAGTATGACCACAGACATCCTGATCATCGGCGGCGGCATCGCCGGTCTGTCCGCCGCCGCCCGCCTTGCGCCCCATGCTTCCGTTGTGGTGCTGGAGGCCGAGGCCGCCTTGGCGCACCACGCCTCCAGCCGGTCTGCGGCCCTCTATGAGCCGCGCTATGGCACGCCCGCCGTCGTTGAACTGTCGCTGGCATCCGAGGCATTCTTCATGGCCGCCGAAGGGGTCCTGTCGCCCCGCGGCCTGATGATGGTGGCCAAATCCGCTGATGCCACCGCCTTTGCCGCTGATGCAGCCACCATGCACCTTGACCCGATGCCGGTCGCCGAGGCTTGTGCCATGGTGCCCATCCTGAACCCCGACGTCGTTGCGATGGCCGCCTATGCCTCACATGCGTGGGATGTCGATACCGACCTTCTGATCCAGCGCTTTGCGCGTGACGTCCGGGCCAACGGCGGCCAGATCGTGACCGGGGCCCGTGCCACGGCCATTTCGCGCGCCGATGGACATTGGCACGTCACCACCGGAGCGGGGGACTATCGCGCCAAACTGCTGGTCAATGCTGCGGGTGCTTGGGTGGATCAGGTGGCCAGCATGGCAGGCGTGGCCGTCTTGGGCTTTACCCCTTACCGCCGTTCCATGGCGCGCATCCCAGCCCCCGGCGGGCTGGACGTCAGCCGCTGGCCGATGATCTTTGGCGTCGGCGAAAGCTGGTATGCCAAGCCCGATGCAGGCGCGTTGATCGTGTCCCCCGCAGAAGAGCATCTGATGGAGCCGCATGATGCCTGGGCCGATGACATGGTTCTGGCCGAAGGCCTTGCCCGGTATGAGGAATACATGAGCGAACCGGTCACCCGGCTTTTGTCGAACTGGGCGGGGTTGCGCACCTTTTCACCCGATCGCAGCATGGTGATCGGCGCAGATCCGGCGGAACCCGCGTTCTTTTGGGTGGCAGGCCAAGGCGGGCAAGGCTTTCAGACCTGCCCCGCCGCCAGCCAGCTTGCCGCCGACCTGATCCTTGGCCACGCGCCGCAGGTGTCCTCCAGCCTGATTGCGGCGCTGTCGCCCGGCCGATTCTGACCAAGGGGCCAGTCGGAGCTGCCCTGACGGGCGTCGAGGCCCCGTCAGCGCTTGGCCACAGGCCATGGCGCATGTTTTGCTCAGTCTGACATTTTCCTCACAACAGTGCGACGGAACGCAGACCAGCCTGCGTTCAACAGATATAAACATTCATATCTGTATGGATTCTGACATGAACCGCCTTCTCAAGACCACTGCCCTGATCACCTTGGCTGCCTTCGCCGTGACAAGCCCATCCTTCGCGCAACAGACCGATCCCGGCGCGCATATGCTGGAACAATGGGATGCCGATGCCGATGGCCGCGTCACGATTGCCGAGGCGACGACCAAACGCGGCGAGATTTTCTTTATGTTTGATGCCGATTCAAACGGTGTCCTGTCTGCCGAAGAATGGGATTCTGTGGGCCAGCACATGGCTGATGAAATGCAGGCAAAGGGCGCTGGACATGTCATGGGCCAAGGGATGGGCCAAGCGATGGACGGCGAAGACATGGCCGGCGGCATGGGTCACAACATGGGCCATGGGGTGGGCATGGGCGGCGGGCACGCAAAGGTTAACACAAAGGGTCACGGGGCAGGCCATGGCAACGGGCAAGGCAAGGGCCAGCAGATGGGGCAAGGCATGGGCAACGGCCCCGGTGCGGTCATGCACGACGCCATGTCGCCCGCCTTTAACGACGCCGATGGCAACGGCAGCGTGACCGAGGCCGAGTTTACCAGCGCCACCGCCAAACTGTTCCCCCTGCTGGACCGCGATGGCGATGGCGCGGTCACGTCGGCAGATTTCGGCAAGTCCTGACGCAGACTTGACACGGCCTCCCGCGAAGATGAGGTGACAGGGTGCCCGGTTTGCGGCACCCTGCCCGCCATGCGCAGATGGCTTTTCCTGATCCCCGCCCTGTTCTTGCTGGCTGCCTGCGGGGGCGGCCGGTCGGCCGGCACCGGCCCCACTGATGGCCCCGGACCGCCCAACCCAACGGTAATGGCCCCGAATTTCGGCGATGCCGACCCGCATGAATGGGTTGGCCGCAGCCCCGACGACTACCCCGTGCACGGCATTGACACCTCGCGTTGGCAAGGCAGCGTCGATTGGGCGACAGCCCGCGCCAACGGGGTCAATTTCGCCTTTCTCAAGGCGACCGAGGGCGGCGACATCGTGGACCCGGCCTTTCTTGAAAACTGGCGGGCTGCCGGACGGGCAGGTGTGGCGCGGGGCGCCTATCACTTCTGGTATCATTGCCGTCCGGCGGCGGAACAAGCGCGCTGGTTCATCCGCCATGTGCCCCGCACCCCCGGTGCCCTGCCCCCGGTGCTGGATATGGAATGGACGCCGTTTTCCCCCACCTGCACCATCCGCCCCGCGCCCGAGGTCATCCGGTCCGAGGCGCGCATCTTCCTTGACGCGCTTGAGGCGCATTATGGCCAACGCCCCATCATCTATTCCGCCCCCGATTTTTACGAGGTGAACGAGATGTGGAAAATTGGGCCTTACGAATTCTGGCTGCGCTCCGTGGCGGGCCACCCACGTGATGTGTTCGCAGGCAGTCACTGGACCTTCTGGCAATACACCGGCACCGGACGTGTACCCGGCGTGGGCGGCAAAGCCGACATCAACGTATTCGCCGGGTCAGCACAGGCTTGGGCAGATTGGCTGTCAGCGCGGCGCGCGCGCTGATGTCACGCCAGCATGGGCAGGCAAACCACCATCAAGCCTGTCGGACTGGCGGTTCGTGCCGGTTGGCGGGCCATGTTGGCTGAAAAAGGTTACGAGTCGGATTTCGCCGCCGGAATATCGGCCAAATCATTCCAGACGGGGATGCCGCGCTGGGTGGCGATCCTCACATCATTGTCCGCCCCCGCCGATGCCCCGGGCAGGCGCAAGACACCGTCGCATTTGGACAAAAGCCGGTGCGCCGTCGGGTGCATCACCGCGTCATAGGTGGCGCTTCCGGGCGCGCCTCCGCCTGCCGCCCGCAAGATGGGTAGGGCAGCCCATTCGCCGATCATCGGCACGTGACCCTTTTGAAAAATCGGCCAGGCTGCGGCTTCCAACGAGGCCAGATTGGCGGCCATCTTGGCCGGATCATCGCCCGTGCCCGAACGATAGGGGCCGGCGATCAGGATCATCATGCTGCGTGTCATTGCTGGTTCCTTGCTACAAAGGCTTGCCCGATGGGGCGATTCGTGCAATATCATGCAATACCACGCAACATCAGGCAAGACATGCTGACCAGCCAACGCAAAGCCCTGCTTCTGGACCGCCTGACCCGCGACGGCCGCCTTGTGGCCAGTGACCTTGCCGCCGAACTGGCGATATCCGAGGATACGATCCGCCGCGATCTGCGCGATCTGGCGGCCGAGGGGCGGCTGGTCAGGGTGCATGGCGGGGCATTGCCAGCATCACCCACTCACCGCCCGTTCGAGGTGCGGCGCAGCATGCAGGCAGATGCGAAGCAGCGGCTGGCACAGGCTGCGGCCGGGCTGATCCGGCCGGGGCAGGTGGTCATCATGGATGGCGGCACAACCCACCTCGCTCTGGTCGCCGCCCTGCCCTTTGATCTGCGCTGTACCATCGTCACTCATGCCCCGGCCATCGCTGCTGCACTGGAACCCCATGGTCAGATTGACGTGGTTCTGATCGGCGGGCGGATTTTCCGCCACTCCATGGTGGCCTGCGGGCCGATTGCACTGGCAGGGTTTCAACAGGTCAGGGCTGATCTGTGCCTTTTGGGCGTAACCGGGGTGCACCCCGAAACGGGACTGACCACGGGCGATGCCGAAGAAGCCGCCTTGAAGCGGATGATGATGCAATCAGCGGCGGAGGTCGTGGTACTAGCCACGCAAGACAAGCTGGGGGCCACCAGCCCATGGGTCGTGTCAGGGCTGGCGGCGCTGTCCTTGCTTGTCAGCCCCGGCGAACGGCCAGACTGGCTGCCCGCCGGGGTAGATCATAAGCAGGCCTGAGCCTTAGCCGTCGATGCGGATGCGGGCATTCGACGGGTCAAACGGGCTGTCTTCAACGACCACTGCATCCCATTCCTGCCGAAGGATCTTCACCTTCAGCCGGGTGCCGACCTCGGCCAGATCGGGGCGCACGTATCCCATGCCGATCTGTTTGCCAAAGGCGACCGAATAGCCACCCGACGTCAGACGCCCCACCTTTTCCCCGTTCAGCAACAGGGCTTCCTTGCCCCAAGGGTCCGTATCGGCAGGCCCATCGATCAGCAGGGTGCAGCATTTCGACCGGATGCCGATGGCCTGCATTGCTGCCTTGCCGTGAAAGTCCTTGGACAGGTCAACAAAACGGTCCAGTCCCGCCTCCAGGGGGCTCGCGTCGCGGCCCAGTTCCGTGCCGAATGCGCGATAGGATTTCTCCTGCCGAAGCCAGTTCTGCGCGCGCCCGCCGACCAGTTTCATCCCGTGCTTTTCGCCTGCGGCCATCAACTGGTCGAACAGGTAGTTCTGCATTTCGATCGGGTGATGCAGTTCCCAGCCCAACTCGCCCGTATAGGCCACCCGGATGGCGCGAACCGGGCACATTCCAAGTTCGATGTTGCGCATCGACAGCCATGGGAAGCGCTTGTTCGACAGCGCAGTGTCAGGGGCGGCGTCTCGGACCAGTTCCTTGAGGATGTCGCGCGACCGTGGCCCGGCAAGGGCAAAGACGCCCCATTTGGTGGTTACGTCCTCAAGGTTTAGGCGGCCAAACTCGGCCTCCTTGTCCTCGACGGCCTTGGCAAGGAAATCATCGTCATAGGCGTGCCATGCCCCGGCGGACACGAGGTAATAGTCATTCTCGGCCAAACGCACGATGGTGTATTCGGTGCGGGTCGTGCCAGCGGCGGTCAGCGCATAGGTCAGGTTGATGCGCCCCACAGCGGGCAGCTTGTTGGTGGTGAACCAGTCAAGAAACGCAGTTGCCCCCGGCCCGCTCAGGCGGTGCTTGGCAAAGGCGGTCGCGTCGATCAGGCCGGCGGTTTCGCGGATGGCCTTGGCCTCATCCACCGCATATTGCCACCAACCCCCGCGCCGGAAGCTGCGGGTGTGGTGGTCGAAATCGGCGGGGGCATCAAGCGGGCCGTAGTAGATTGGCCGTTCCCAGCCGTTGATCTGGCCGAATTGCGCGCCGCGTTTCTTCTGGCGGTCATAGGCAGGCGAGGTGCGCAGCGGGCGGGCGGCCTCACGTTCTTCATCCGGGTGGTGCAGGATAAAGACGTGGTCGTAGCATTCCTCATTCTTGCGGGCGGCGTATTCGGTGGTCATCCAGTCTTGACCGAACCGCTTGGGGTCGAGGCTGGCCATGTCGATCTCGGCCTCACCTTCCGTCATCAGCTGGGCAAGGTAATGGCCGGTGCCACCCGCCGCGGTGATGCCAAAGCTGAAGCCTTCGGCCAGCCACATGTTACGCAGGCCCGGCGCGGGGCCGACGAGCGGGTTGCCATCGGGGGTATAGCAGATGGGGCCGTTGTAATCATCCTTCAGGCCGACAGGCTCGGACGACGGGATACGGTGGATAAAGGACATGTATTCCTGTTCAATCCGCTCCAGATCCAACGGGAACAGGTCGGCGCGGAAGCTTTCGGGCACGCCATATTCGAACCGCGCAGGCGCACCCTTTTCATAGGGGCCCAGAATCCAGCCGCCGCGTTCTTCGCGGACATACCACTTGGCGTCCGCGTCGCGCAGAACCGGGTGCTGCGGGTTGGTCTTGCGCCATTCCACCAGCGCAGGGTCAGGCTCGGTCACGATATACTGGTGTTCCACGACTACTGCAGGGGTCTTGATGCCCAACAGCCGCGCCGTACGTTGCGCGTGGTTGCCGGTGGCGGTGACGACATGTTCGGCCCGGATTTCAAAGGTTTCGTCGCTGGCGACAAGGTTGCCACCCTGTTCAACCATACGCGCACAGGTCACGATCCATTCCGACCCGGTCCATTTGTAGCCGTTGACCTGAATGCGCCGCTCGATCGTGGCACCCAACTGGCGTGCCCCCTTGGCCATTGCCTGCGTCACGTCGGCCGGATTGATGTAGCCATCCTGCGGGTGATACAGCGCGCCGACCAGATCTTCGGTCCGCACCAGCGGCCAGCGATCCTTGATCTCTTTCGGGCTGAGGAATTCGTGATAGACGCCCGCTGTTTCGGCGACGGAAGAATACAGCATGTATTCATCCATGCGTTCCTGCCGCTGCGCCATCCGGAGGTTGCCCACGACGTAAAAGCCGGGGTTGAGGCCTGTCTCGGCCTCCAGCCCCTTATAGAAATCGACCGAGTATTTGTGGATATGCGTGGTCGCGTAAGACATGTTGAACAGCGGCAGCAGCCCCGCCGCGTGCCATGTGGAACCGGCCGTCAACTCGTCGCGTTCCACCAGCATCGTATCCCAACCCGCCTTGGCAAGGTGATAGGCGATGCCGTTTCCGACGGCACCACCACCGACGACAAGGGCTTTGACATGGGTTTTCATCGGCAGACTCCGCCAAGCAGGAATGTTCGCGTCATCAATGCCCTATTGGCGGGAAAACGGACAAGACGCGCCGACCTGTTGCAGCAGAAAACGACATGTTGCGATGTCGCAGGCAGACAGGGGGTGCCCGGCGCGGTGCCGTTTCAGCCAAACCGCCGCCCCACGGTTGCCAGCAGCGCAAAGAGGCTGGCCGCAACCACCACGATAGACGGGCCGGCCGGGGTATCTTGCCACAGCGACAGATAAAGCCCCCCCAGAACCGACAGCGCACCGATTCCCGTGGCGGTCAGGGCCATGGCTTCCGGGCTGCGGGCAGTGCTTCGGGCGGCTGCGGCGGGGATGATCAGCATGGCCGCAATCAGCAGGGCTCCCACCACCTTGATCGCCACGGCCACCACAACCGCAAGGGCCAGTGTCAGAATCAGGCGTTCACGGGCCGGATTCAGCCCCGAGGCATGGGCAAGATCCTCGTTCAGGGTGGCGGTCAGCAGCGCCTGCCACCGCCATGCCAGCAGCGCCGCTGCGGAAAGCGCACCCGTCCAGACAAACACCAGATCATAGCGCGACACCGCCAGAATATCGCCGAACAACCACGCCGACAGATCGGTGCGCACCCCCGGCACAAAGCTGACGGCGACAAGACCGAAGGCGAGGGCCGAATGGGCCAGCACACCAAGCATGGTATCGATGGCCCAGCCTTTGGCCGTCAGCGCAGCCACGGTCAGCGCCATGGCCAGTGCCACCACAAGGGTACCCAGCCCGACCGGCAGATCCGTCGCCAAGGCAAGGGCGACGCCCAGTATGGCCGCATGTGCGGTGGCATCGCCGAAATAAGCCATCCGCCGCCACACCACGAAACTGCCCAAGGGGCCGGTTGCCACCGACAGCCCGATGCCGGCAAGCGCCGCGCGGGTCAGGAAATCATCCAGCATGATGCGCATGCCCCTTTGCGTCGGCGGGATGAGCGTGGTCGTGATGATGGTGATGGTGGTCGTGCGGGCTGGCGTGATCGTGGTCGTGCACATGCTGATACAGCGCGAGCGCGCCCTTTGTGCCCAGACCGAACAGGGCACGGTATTCGGGCGCGGTGGACACGACGCGCGGCGCGCCTTCGCAACAGATGTGCCCGTTCAGGCAGATCACGCGGTCAGATGCGGCCATCACCACATGCAGATCATGGCTGACCATCAGAACGGCCACGCCGTCAGCCGCACGCATTTCTTCGATCAGGCGGTAAAAGGCGGCCTCTCCGGGTTGGTCCAGTCCTTGCGTCGGCTCGTCCAGAATCAGGATATGCGGCTGCGACAGCAGTGCCCGCGCCAAAAGCACGCGCTGCATCTGCCCCCCAGACAGGGCCGCCATCTGATCACGCTCAACCCCGCGCAGACCCACCCGCTCCAATGCCGCAGTCGCTGCCGCATCCGACACGCGCTGTGGCAGCGACAAGAACCGCCGCACGGTCATGGGCAGGGTCGGGTCCAGCGTCAGGCGTTGCGGCACATAGCCGACGCGCAGGCCCGTGCTGCGGCCAACGCGCCCCGACGCCGCCGGAACAATGCCCAGCAGCGCGCGCAACAGGGTGGATTTGCCCGATCCGTTCGGCCCCACGATGGTGACAATCTCGCCCGGCTGGACGGACAGCGAAATGTCGTGCAGCACCTCGGTCCCGCCAAAGCGGACGCAGACATGATCGGCGGACAACAGGCTCATGCAGCGGCACTCCGGCAGGCGGGGCACAGGCCCAAAGCCTCGATGTTCGACCGTTCGATCACAAAGCCAAGGGCGGTGGCGGCCGATTCAAGGGCGGCGCGCACCTCGGCCACCGGCGATTCGGCCACCGTGTCACAGCCCCGGCAGATCAGAAAGGCGGGGGCATGCGCCTCGCCCGGATGCATGCAAGCAGCAAAGGCATTCAAGCGGCGGATGCGGTGGGCAAGTCCCTGATCCACCAGAAATTCCAGCGCGCGATAGGCCACGGGGGGTTGGTTGCCGTAGCCTTCTGCCGCCAGACGCTGCAGCACGTCATAGGCGCCCATGGCCTTGTGGCTTTCCAGCAGAATCTCAAGCACGCGCTTGCGCACCGGGGTCAGGCGCGCGCCTTGGGCCGTGGCAAGGGCCTCGGCGCGGGTCAGCACATCTGCTGCACAATGGCTGTGGTCATGGCGCGAAAACGCCAGATCAGGCGAGGCGCAGCCGGGGCAATCGGCGTGATCATGCGGCATGGAGTCCTCGGGGCTTGACGTGTTACGATATAACATACATAGACCTTCCAGCGATCTGCGAAAGGGCTTTGCGATGCGTTATATCATATCCTTTCTTTTGGCCAGTACGGCAGTGCCAGCCTTGGCCGACGTGCCGCGCGTGGTTGCAGATATTCCAGCCGTGCATGCCCTTGCCGCGCAGGTGATGGGCGATCTGGGCACGCCAGACCTGCTGCTGGATGCCGGGGCCAACGCCCATTCGTTTCAGTTGCGGCCATCGCAGGCGGGCAATCTGGCCGATGCCAATCTGATCCTGTGGATTGGTCCGGAAATGACCCCGTGGCTGGACCGCGCGATGGCCGGGCTTGCCCCCGATGTCGTGCGCCTTGGCCTTCTGGACGCCGAGGGCACCACGCGCCTCGCCTTTGGCGAAACGCATGAAGACGGGCATGACCATGGCGCCCATGAAGAGGATGCCCATGCAGAAGAAGCCGCGCATGACGGGCACGACCATGATGCACATGCCGCCGAAGAAAAGGAGCACGCCCACGACGCGCATGCTGACGGCGAGGAAGGGCATGCGCATGACGGCACCGACCCGCATGCCTGGCTTGATCCGGCCAATGGCAAGGTCTGGCTGGGCCTGATCGCGGCAGAATTGTCGCGGCAAGACCCGGAAAACGCTGCAACCTATGCCGCCAACGCGGCACAAGCGGCGCAGGGTCTTGATGCGCTGGATGCCGAACTGGCCGCCACGCTCGCCCCGGTCAAGGACCGCCCCTTTGTTGTGTTCCACGATGCCTATGGCTATTTCGCCGCGCATTATGGCCTGAAGGTTGCGGGTAGCATTGCCTTGGGTGATGCATCAGCGCCCGGCGCGGCACATCTGGCGGAACTGGCAGAGACTGCAAAGACCAGCGGCGCCACCTGCCTGTTCCCCGAAGCGCAGCATGATCCGGCACTGGCCCAACAGGTTGCTGATGCCGCCGGCATGCGCCTTGGCGGCGCGCTGGACCCCGAGGGAAGCACCCTTCCCCCCGGCCCTGATGCCTATGCCACGCTGCTTCGCAACATGGCCGTTACCTTGACCGCCTGTTTGCGCGCTGATCCTGCTTGACCCGCGCCCGGCGCTGCCGCACCACTTGGCGCAGGCTTCAGCGGGGGGAAAACCAAGATGTCGCAACCGGGAACGTCACCTTTTGGGGTCACCTCCACAGGGCAAGCTGTGCAAAAGGTCACGATTGCCGCCGGTGATCTTACGGCCACCTTCCTGACATGGGGGGCTGTCCTTCAATCGGTCCGGCTAAAGGGTGTGACGCATGACCTGACGCTGGGTTCTGACCTTTTGGCCGATTACGAAGGCGCGATGCGCCATCACGGCAGCCTTGTCGGCCCCGTTGCCAACCGCTTCAGCGGGGCTAAGGCCGTGCTAAAGGGCCGCAACCTTGCGTTTGAGCCCAATCAGGATGGCCGCATCACCCTGCATTCGGGCAGCGTCGGCACACATCTGAAAGTGTGGCATCTGGCCGAAGCCACCGACAGCAGCGTGACCTTTACGCTCGATCTGCCGGATGGCGAGGGCGGCTTCCCCGGCAACCGCCAGGTCACGGCGCGATTCAGCCTGCACTCCCCGGCCACCCTTCAGATGGAAGTGACGGTCACGACGGATGCGGCGACCTTTGTCAATTTCGTCAACCACAGCTATTGGAACCTTGACGGAACAGCCAACTGGTCTGGACATACCTTGCAGGTCCATGCCGACCGTTATCTGCCGACGGATGAGGATTTCGTGCCCACGGGCGCCATTGTGCCCGTCGCGGGCACCGCGATGGATTTCCGTAGCCCTCGCCCGATCCAGTCGGATGCGAACCCGTTTGACAACAACTTCTGCCTGTCAGACGCCCGCAGGCCACTGGCCGATGCTTTGGTGTTGACAGGAACCAGCGGGCTTTCGATGACCATTGCCACCACGGAACCGGGGATTCAGGTCTATGATGGGCGCAATGCCGTTCGTCCGGGCCGCGCCGCCTATGAAGGGTTGGCCATTGAGGCGCAGTTCTGGCCGGATGCGCCCAATAAGCAGGGCTTCCCGTCCATCGAAGTGATGCCGGAGGAAACCTATCGACAGATCAAGGAATGGCGGTTTGCCAAGGGCTGACGCAGGGCATTAGCCCTCAACGCCTGCCGCTTGCCCTGCTGCGCGGAACCACCGCACGATGGCCTCCCGCTCGGCGGGTTCCATGTAGCTGAGGTTGGCAGGCGGCATGGCGTGGGTGATCCCCGATTGCAGATAGATGCGCCGCGCGGCATGGGCAATTTGCGCCTCGGTCTCCAGAACAACCCCCTTGGGCGGCCAATAAAGCCCCTCCCACCCCGGTTCGGCGGCATGGCACATCGAACAGCGCCCTTGCACAATCGAGACGACATCGGAAAACCCTTCGGCACGGGCAAAGGTCAGCGCCTGCCCTGACAAGGCTGCCTCGGGTTCGGGAACGGTCCGCATCGGTGCGGTGGACAGCCATGCGATAATCAGGAACAGCAGCGCCGTGACCGCCCAAGTCCAGTGCGGGTTGCCCTTGCGGGCATGTTTGGTGTTGAACCAATGTCGGATCGTAACGCCCATTAGAAACACCAGCGACGCGATCAGCCAGTTGTATTGCGTGGCAAAAACCAGCGGGTAATGGTTCGACAGCATCAGAAAAATCACGGGCAGCGTCAGGTAATTGTTATGCGTGCTGCGCTGCTTGGCGATCTTGCCATACTTGGCATCCGGCGTGCGCCCGGCCTTCAGGTCGGCCACCACAATCCGCTGGTTCGGCATGATCACCATGAACACGTTCGCGCTCATGATGGTGGCGGTGAAAGCCCCCAGATGCAGCAACGCGGCCCGACCGGAAAACACCTGCGTGTAAAACCACGCCATCGCCACCAGAACCCCGAACAGCGCCACCATCAGCACGCTTTGGTTGGCGTTCACGAAGACCCGGCACAGCGTGGTATAGGCCACCCAGCCAAAGGCGAGCGATGCCAGCGAAATCGCCACAGCTTGCCAGACCTGCAGGTCCATCACGCCGGGGTCGATCAGGAACATCTCTGCCCCCATGTAATAGACCACCACCAACAGGGCGAAACCCGAGAGCCATGTCGAATAGCTCTCCCATTTGAACCACGTCAGATGCTCGGGCATCATGGCCGGGGCCACGAGGTATTTCTGCACGTGGTAGAACCCGCCGCCATGCACCTGCCATTCCTCGCCATGCGCAAGGGGCGGCAGGCTGGGGGTCTTGCGCAGGCCAAGGTCCAGCGCAATGAAATAGAACGATGACCCAATCCAGGCGACGGCAGTGATCACATGGGTCCAGCGGACCGCAAGTTCGACCCATTCCCACAGCACGACCCAGTCATACATCCCACCGCCCCCAGTCATTTCCTGAAACGCTATACCCGTCTTTACTTTGCTGTTAATCCTGCAAATGCCAGATCACTTTCAAAATGCAGCGCATAATTCGACGGATGCCCAGATGTCCTACGTGAACAACATCCGGATGTTTGTCCGCGTCTATGAATTGGGCAGCATGAGTGCAGCGGCGCGGGATCAGCGCACCTCGCCCGCCGTGGCCTCGGCCCGAATCTCGGAACTGGAAAAGCATCTGGGGGTGCGGCTGTTCAACCGTACAACGCGCAGCCTGCAACCCACGGAAAACGGGCGCATCTTCTTTGATGGTGCGCGGCGAGTGCTGGAGGCCATCGAGGATGCCGAAGCGGCGGTGATGGATGTCACGCAAAACCCGCGCGGCACAATCTTTGCCTCGGCCCCGTTGGGCATCGGGCGGCGGTTCATCGCGCCGCATGTCCCGGCGTTCAAGGACCTTTACTCGCAGATCGACGTGCGCCTTCGCTTGTCAGACCGGGTGATCGATGTGGTGGCCGAAGGCATCGACGTGGCCTTTCACCTTGGCTTGCTTGAGGATTCGACGCTGAAGGTCAAGCTCATTGCCGATTGCCCACGCCTGTTGTGTGCTGCCCCCGCCTATATCGCGCGGCGTGGCATGCCCGTGGACGGGGCGGCTCTGGTAACAGACCGGCATGATTGCCTGAACTTGCGCTTTCCCGGCGCGAAAGAGTTTCAGTGGACCTTGCAAACCCCCGATGGTCCGCGCCGGTTCGAGATTTCGGGTCCATTCGAGTCGGACGATGGCGATGTGCTGACCGGTTGGGCGCTGGACGGGCGCGGCATCGTGCTGAAACCGGCGTTCGAAGTGGCCGACCATCTGCGCGCCGGGCGTCTGGTAGCGGTTGCCAAGAAAACGCCGCCGCTGCCCACGCAGCTTTCGTCGCTCAGCCAGCACCGGCGGCTGAAAGACCCCAAGATCAGGCTGTTCACTGATTTCATCGCGCAGAAAATCCGCGAGGAGTTGCGGCGCGCCAATGACGGCCCCGCCCCGGTGGACGAACATTCGCCAAAATGACTGCGCCCGGGCGATGGCCCGGGCGCAAGCAAGTGTTTCAGACGGGGGTTATTGAACCCGCTGGCCGTTCACGAAAATCTGGCCGCCCTCTTTCGCCTCGACCTGCGAGGTCAGCACATCCGCGCCCTCGCCCGGCTTGCCGAACATCGCCATCATCATGCGGGCACCCGTGGCATCTTCTTCGGTGATGATGCCAGCCTTGATCAGACCGTCGATCAGGGCATTGCCGCCTTCCAGCGTAAAGTCTGCGATCCCGATGGGCATCGGCGGGCCACCGGCCGCGACGGCCGAGTTGTCAAAGGTGAACGCGCCCGTGCCCGACAGGGCCGCCCCGGCCAGCGACGCCCCAATCGACTTCAGGTCAAGCGTCATCAGTTCCGGCATCGACTTTGGCGCGGTGCCGTTTTCTTGGCTTTCCATCAGGTCAAGCATGTCGATCTTCAGCTTGCCGCCAAGGTCGACCACCAGATCGGCCGGATCATGAGCAAAGGCCCCGGTCGGGTCGATCATGGCCCAGCCGCCCTCATCCACCACAAGGTTAGACAGCGCCATCGACAGGCGATAATCGCCAGCATCGGTCGCCACAACGGGCATGCCCATGCCAATCGCCATGCCATCGGCCGTGGCTTTCACTGCGGCGGGCACCATTGGCGGCAGCACGCTGATCTCCAGCCCCGAAACCGAAGTGTCGAACTGGAACACGTCCTTGTTCATAACCACGGCCGTTTCGCCGGGCTGCGAGGCAAAGGACAGCTTCATCGGCAGCATCGGGTTCTGGTCATCAAGTGTGCCGACCGATGCGCCCTGCGACGCAGCAAGCGTCAGGCCAAGGCCCGCACGCGCAGCGGCAAAGAACGCTTGCGGCGTGTTCAGCGTCATCAGGTCCAGCCCCGGCGGCAGGGTCAATTCGCCTTCGATCGACAGATCTGCCGTATCGCTGGTTTGCGCCTGATTCATCCCGATAGATGGGTCCGTCTGGGTAAAGTCATAGGCCAGCTTGGTTGCCGACAGGCTCAGCCCCATCGCCGCAGCGCCATATTCATAGCGACCGTCCAGTTCTTCGAGATGGGCCTTGCCCGCAACCTTTGCGCCTTCGGTGGCACCGGGCACGTCGAAGACCACGTCCAGCACGGTTGCCCCGATGCCATAGCCCAGACCGCCTTCGTCCTCATGAACGCTGATGTAAAGGTCGGTGTGCGTGACGGTGGCGGGCTTGGACCCGTCAGCCGCCGATGGCAGGGTAATGTCCGCCGGATAGACGGTGACGCTGCCGTCTTCCTCTTCCACCAGCATCACTTCTGAAATGGTTACAGCATCGCCACCCGAAGGCGACCCCAGCGACACCCCATTCAGTGTCAGACCTGTGTCATCCTTGACCTCGGTCGCCGCCGAAAGCTTGCCGCCATTGGCGCTTGCCCAAGCCTGCCAGTCTGCCCAGACCTGATCGGCGGTCAAGGCAGAGGCAGCCGTGCCGGAAAGCAAAAGCGCCATGACGGGAGCCGCCATCAAAGCCTTGCGTGGGAACATGATCGTCTCCTGAATGTCAAAAATCCTCGGGGCGCAGGGAAGCGCTTTCAGACCAAATCCGCAAGGTCGTGTTTTGCTGACCCACAGAAATTTAACTGCCGCGATAGGTCGAATAGGCAAACGGAGAGATCAGCAGCGGCACGTGATAGTGCTGGCCTGCGTCCGGCACACCGAAACGGATGGGGATTTCATCCAAGAACAGCACACCTTCGCCCGCCTGACCGGTTTCGCGCAGATAGGCGCCGGCACAAAACACCAGCTCATAGCTGCCCGCAGCTAGGGCCGTCCCCTCCAGCAACGGCGCATCGGTGCGGCCGTCGGCGTTCGTCACCACCTCGGCGATCTTGCGATGGCTGTTCCCGCTGACGCGATACAGCATGATCTTTACCCCTGCCGCCGGTTTTCCCCGCGCCGTATCAAGTACATGCGTCGTCAATCGGCCCATGGTGCCCCCTGTCTCTTGCCATTGGCGCATCACAGCACGAAACTTGTCCCGCCGCGACAGCAAAGACACAGCACAGCAGCTTCCTGCATTTCTTGAAAGTGCGCCCCGGCTAACGTGCCTAAGGTGCAGACACGTCTGAAAGTGAGGTTTCGCCTTGAACCGCTACCCCCGCGATTTCCGTGGCCACGGCCCCAACCCGCCCGACGCGCAATGGCCCGGCGGGGCAAAGATCGCCATCTCGGTCGTGCTGAACTACGAAGAAGGCGGCGAGAACAACCTGCTGCATGGCGACAAGCAGTCCGAGGCCTTCCTGTCCGATATCGCCGGTGCCGCCCCATGGCCCGGCATGCGCCATTGGAACATGGAATCAATCTATGACTATGGTGCGCGGGCGGGCTTCTGGCGCCTGCACCGCCTGTTCACGGACAAATCCATCCCCGTCACGATTTACGGCGTCACATCCGCCCTTGCACGCAATCCCGAACAAGTGGCCGCCATGCAATCTGCGGGCTGGGAAATCGCGTCACATGGGTTGAAGTGGGTCGATCACCGCGACATGCCAGAAGAGGAAGAGCGCGCCCAGATTGCCGAGTCCTTCCGCCTTCACCACGAGGTTGTCGGCGAAGCCCCGCGCGGCTGGTACACCGGGCGCTGCAGCATGAACACCGTGCGGCTGACGGCTGAAACCGCGCAGCTTGACTGGATTTCCGACACCTACGACGACGACCTGCCCTATTGGATGGAGGTGGGCGACAGGGACCAGCTGGTGATTCCCTATACGCTCGAAGCCAACGACATGCGCTTTGCTACCGCGCCGGGCTATATCACCGGCGAGCAGTTCTTTGATTATCTCAAGGCCAGTTTCGACACGCTTTATGCCGAAGGGCAAAAGGGTCAGGCCAAGATGTTCTCAATCGGCCTGCACAACCGCCTGATCGGGCGACCGGGCAAGATCGCGGGGCTGCAACGCTTTCTCGACTATGCGCAAGGCCATGACGGCGTCTGGTTTGCCAAGCGGATCGATATTGCCCGACATTGGGCACAGACCCATCCGCACCGCCGCTTTGAGCGCCCCTCGCAGATGTCGCGCGCGCGCTTCGTCGAACGGTTCGGCGGCATCATCGAACACTCATCTTGGGTGGCCGAGCGTGCATGGGCCCTTGAACTCGGCCCCGCCCATGACAGCTCCACCGGTGTGCACAGCGCGCTTGTCCGCGCCTTTCGCAGCGCCAGCCCCGAGGAACAGCTTGGCGTGCTGCGCGCTCACCCCGATCTTGCGGGCAAACTTGCCGCTGCCAGACGCCTGACACCGGAAAGCACCGCCGAACAGGCCTCCGCCGCGCTGGATGCGCTGACGGATGCCGAGCGCGACCAGTTCGGGCACCTGAACGCGGCCTATATGGCCAAACACGGCTTTCCCTTCATTATTGCGGTGCGCGACCACAGCAAGGACAGCATTCTGTCCGCCTTCCAGACCCGCCTTTCCAACGACACCGCCACCGAACATGCCACGGCCTGCCGGCAGGTGGAACGCATCGCCGAACTTCGCCTCAAGGATCTTTTGCCATGACCGGCTATTACACGCCCCCCGGCGGCCTGCCGCCCCAGACCCAGATCATGACCCAGCGAGCGGTGTTCACCACTGCCTATGCCGTCATTCCCAAGGGCTGCTTTTCCGACATCCTGACCAGCTTTCTGCCGGGCTGGAGCAAGACAAAACTCTGGCTCATCGCCCGCCCGATGACCGGCTTCTCCGAAACCTTCTCGCAATATGTGATGGAAGTGGCCCCTGGCGGCGGCTCCGACGCGCCGGATGCGGAAGAAGGCGCCGAACACTGGCTCTTTTTCACCGACGGGCTCGCAACCCTCACCATCGACGGCGAAGGCCACGAGATGGATGCCGGCGGCTATGCCTATATCCCGCCGGGTGCCCGCTGGACACTTCTGGCCGAAGGCGCAGTGCCGGCCCGCTTCCACTGGCTGCGCAAGCTTTACGAACCCGCCCCCGGCATCGCCCCTCCCACCGCCTTTGTCACCAACGAACAGCAGATCGCGCTGTCGGTGATGCCTGACACCAATGGTGTCTGGGGCACCACCCGCTTCGTCGATCCGTCCGATCTAAGCCATGACGCCCATGTGAACATCGTCACCTTTCAGCCCGGCGGCACCATCCCGTTTGAGGAAACCCATGTCATGGAACACGGCCTCTACGTGCTGCAGGGCAAGGCCGTCTACAAACTCAATCAGGACTGGGTAGAGGTCGAGGCCGGTGATTTCATGTGGCTGCGCGCCTATTGCCCGCAGGCTTGCTATGCCGCCGGGCCCGGTCCGTTCCGCTACCTGCTCTACAAGGACGTCAACCGCCACGCCCGCCTGCGCGGACCCGGCGCCTTCGGGGCTGCC
The DNA here is from genome assembly GCA_027484145.1 of Rhodobacter sp. Taxonomy (GTDB): domain Bacteria; phylum Pseudomonadota; class Alphaproteobacteria; order Rhodobacterales; family Rhodobacteraceae; genus Pseudotabrizicola. The sequence continues at coordinate 122,123 of JAIXUH010000026.1, read as the reverse complement.
CGCTAACTCATTTTCTGTCTGAAAATATCCCACGGGGGTCCGGGGGTGTGAAACCCCCGGACCCCCTCAGCCAAAGGCGCACCGATGCGGACCCTTGTTCCTGCCCCCCTGACCGCCGCCGCCTTCGCCCCTTTTGGCGATGTGCTTGATGCCACCGGCGATTTCCGCCTGATCAACGCCGGGCTTTGCCAGCGCCATCATGACCGCGCGCAACTTGATTTCGGGCCGGACGGGCGGGCTGGCATTTCGGTGTTTCAGGCGCAGCCTCGCGCCCTGCCATACAGCTTTGACCTGATCGAATGCCACCCTGACGGATCGCAGGCCTTCCTGCCCATGACCCAGCACCCGTTCCTCGTCATCGTCGCGGATAGCCCCGCGTCATCACCGCTCGCTTTTCTGACCAACGGCGCGCAGGGGATCAATCTGCATCGCGGCACCTGGCATGGCGTGCTGACGCCGCTGCACGCCCCTGGTCTGTTCGCGGTGGTCGACCGGATCGGCCAGACGCCGAACCTTGTGGAGCACCGTTTTGACGCCGCTTGGACAGTGCTTCCCCCATCTACCTGACGGTCTGGTCAGCCCATCCGCTGGGCCACATCCAGCATGCGGTTGGAAAAGCCCCATTCGTTGTCGTACCAGCCAAACACCCGCAAAAGGCCCTGTGCGGTCTGCCGGGTTTCCGGGCAGGCCATCACAATGCTTTCGGGCCGCGCCCGCAGATCGGTCGACACAAGCGACTGATCGGTCGCCCCGATCACGCCACCCGCCGTGCGAAAGGTGGCGTTCACCTCGTCCACGCTGACGCGGTCACGCGTCAACACCGCCAGATCGACACAAGACACCGATGCCACCGGCACCCGCACCGCCGATCCCTGTATGCGGCCCGCAATCTGCGGCAGCACCTGATCCAGCAGGCGCGAAGCTGACGTCGTTGTTGGCACCATCGACAGCGCCGCCGCGCGCGAACGGGCGTAGTCTGCAGCAGGCGCATCGACGGTTGGCTGGCTGCCGGTATAGCAATGGATGGTCGTCATCGACCCCGTCACAACGCCCCATTGGTCATCGATCAGTCGGGCCAGCGGAGCAAGGGCATTGGTGGTGCAAGATGCGTTCGACACGATGGGCTGATGGGTCAGGTCCGCCTCGTTCGCGCCCAGCACCACGGTCACGTCCGCCGCGTCGGTCGGACCAGACACCAGCACCCGCGCGGCCCCCGCCGTCAGTCCGCGCGCGGCCACATCGCGCGACGTTGCGCGCCCGGTGCATTCCATGACCACATCCACCCCTGCCAGCGGCAGGCCCGAAATATCGGCCACCCGCGTCAGCGGCAGCGCACGGCCATTGACGACCAAAGCGCCGGGCTGCAAGGCCACGGTGCCGCGCCATGGGCCGAAGATGCTGTCATATTCGAACAGATAGGCGCACATTTCCGGGGCGGCGATATCGTTGATCCCCACAATCTCCAACCCCGGCCAAGTCTGCGGTGATTGCGCCCATGCCCGCAGGACCGACCGCCCGATCCGCCCGAACCCGTTCAGAAACACCCGCATGCTGTCCTCCGGCCTTTGCCGCGTTCAGACCATAGCGCATCGTCTATGGCAACCGGGCGAAACGCGATTTGATCAAAACGCAGCCGAAAGGCTGGTGGAAGCGCTCAGTTAAAGCGGTTGTCGCGCGGGAAACCGCGTGGGGCCATCTTGCCCGCACCGGCCCGCGGCCCGATCCATTCGGTCAGATCGGGTTCTGTACGCGTGCGGCCGGCGGGGTCTTTCCACGCCAGACCATCGGCCAAGGCAAAGGTGATGGCATCGGACAGGCCGCCATCTTTGTATTTCTGCAGTCGCACGCCCTTGCCCTTGGCCATTTCGGGCAGTTCAGCCAGCGGAAAGACCAGCAGCTTGCGGTTCTCGCCCACCACGGCGACATGATCGCCGCGCAGCACGGTCACAACGGCGGTCTGCACCCCGTCGCGCACCGTCAGGACCTGCTTGCCCGCCTTGGTCTGCGCCACCAGTTCCTCAGACGGCACGACAAACCCATCACCGGCGCTGGAGGCGACCAGATACTTCTCACCCGCGCGGAAAATCCGCAGATCGAAAATCTCGGCGTCATTGGGCAGGTCGATCATCAGGCGCACTGGTTCACCCATGCCCCGCCCGCCGGGCAGGTTGGCCCCCACAAGCGTATAGAAACGCCCCGTGGCCGAAATCAGCAGGATCTTGTCGGTCGTTTCGGCATGAAAGGCAAAGCGCGGACCATCGCCATCCTTGAACTTTTGCTCGACCGTCAGGTCCACATGGCCCTTCATGGCGCGAATCCAGCCCATTTTCGAACATATGACTGTAATCGGCTCGCGCTCGATCATCGCCTCGAACGGCACGTCTTCTATTGTGCCAGCTTCGGCAAAGGCGGTGCGGCGGTCACCGATGCGGGTGCCCTTGCCGAACTGCTTTCGGATTGCTTCCAACTCGACCCCGATCTGCTGCCATTGCAGGCGGTCACTGTCCAGAAGGTCGGCCAGACCCGCGCGTTCCTTCATCAGGGCGTCGCGCTCGGCCAGCAGTTCCATCTCCTCCAGCCGCCGCAAGGACCGCAGGCGCATGTTCAGGATCGCTTCGGCCTGCACCTCGGACAACTGCCCGTCGCCCGCACGTGGCGAGACATAGTCTTTTTCCGATGTCGCCCGTTTGTGCGGCTTGCCCCAGTCTTCGCGCATCAGGGCGGCCTTGGGATCGTCATCATAGCGGATGATGTCGATCACCCGGTCAAGGTTCAGGAAGGTGATGATGAAGCCTTCGAGAATCTCCAGCCGATGATCGATCTTCTCGATCCGGTGGGTGGATCGGCGCTGCAAGACATCGCGGCGATGGTCCAGAAAGGCGCGCAGCACTTCTTTCAGCGAGCAGACCTTTGGCACCTTGCCATCAATCAGCACGTTCATGTTCAGGCTGAACCGGGTTTCCAGATCGCTGTTGCGGAACAGCATACCCATCAGCATATCCGGCTCGACGGTGCGCGCGCGCGGCTCCAGCACGATGCGCACGTCATCAGCAGATTCGTCGCGCACGTCGGCCAGCAGCGGCACCTTCTTGGTTTGAATGACTTCGGCCAACCGCTCGATCAGCTTGGACTTCTGCACCTGATACGGAATTTCGGTGACCACGATCTGCCATGTGCCGCGGCCAAGATCCTCGATCGCCCATTTCGCCCGCGTCCGGAACGCGCCACGACCCGTCTCATAGGCCTCGATGATGCTGCTGCGCGGTTCCACGATCACGCCACCGGTCGGGCAGTCGAGGCCCGGACTCAGGGTGACCAGTTCGGCAATCGTGATCTGGGGGTTGCGCAGCATGGCGTGGCAGCCCTGAATCAATTCATCCAGATTATGCGGCGGGATATTTGTCGCCATGCCCACGGCAATGCCGCTGGACCCGTTGGCCAGTAGGTTGGGAAACGCCGCCGGCATGACAATCGGCTCTTCCAGCGTGCCGTCATAATTGGGGCGGAAATCGACTGCGTTTTCGGCCAGCCCTTCCATCAGGGTTTCGGCAATCGCCGTCAGGCGCGCTTCGGTATAGCGGCTGGCGGCCGGGTTATCGCCATCGATGTTGCCAAAGTTGCCCTGCCCGTCAACCAGCGGGTAGCGCACGTTGAAATCCTGCGCCAGCCGCGCCATGGCATCATAGATCGCCATATCGCCATGCGGGTGATAGTTGCCCATGACATCGCCGGAAATCTTGGCCGATTTGCGAAAAGCACTGGTCGCGCTGAGCCGCAGTTCGCGCATCGCGAACAGAATGCGCCGGTGTACCGGTTTCAGACCGTCGCGTGCATCCGGCAAGGCGCGGTGCATGATCGTGGACAAGGCATAGGTCAGATACCGCTCGCCGATGGCGCGGGAAAGCGGTTCGGCCATCATCACAGGCTCGATCTTGGGGGTCTCGGGATCATCTGACATGGATGTTGTGTAATCGCTGGGGCTGATCCGGTCCAGCCGGATTTTCGGCTGCACGGGCGCGCGCGGAAAGAGAGCACTTTTTCAACAGCGCGACGCAAAGATATGTGCTAAACCCCCGTCATCAAGAGTGAATCGGGTGCTGCAAACATGTTTCGACTGACCATTTTTCTTTGCCTTGGGCTTTTTGTGACCTTGCAGGTCTTGGGTCGTGATACCGGCCAGAAACGCTTTGGCCTGATCGAGGCCGAGCGGGAAGCGGCCGTGCAGGCTGAAGCCAAGGCGGCGAAACTGGCCGCGCAAGAGGCCGAGGTGGAACCGGTTGAAGTGGCGCGCAATGACACCGTGCTTCCTGCAACGCCCGCCACCGCCCCGGCACAGCCGGAGACGGAAACCGTGACCGTGGCCTTTGCCCCGGCACAGGTTGTGGCGCCCGTGATAGCCCAGCCGGTCGTGGCGGAACCGCAGGCCGAGACGGCGGCGCTGAAATATGTCTCGGGCCGGTCTGTCAATGTGCGCGGCGGCCCGTCCACGCTGGATGGTGTGGTTGGTCGCCTGACGCGGGGCGAGGCCGTCACTGTTCTGTGGGTTGAGGAAAACGGCTGGGCGCGCGTGCGGGTTGAGGGCGACGGAATCGACGGCTACATGTCGATGGAGTTTCTGACCGATACCGCCCCGTAAGGCGTCACCCTTCCGTAGCGGCACCCGCTGCAAACTGCTTTGCGCCACCAAGGTTTGGCCCTAATCAATGGGAAAACATAAACGGGCAGGCACATGGCAAAAACGATTCTCATCACCGGCTGCTCATCCGGCATCGGCCTTGACGCGGCGCGCGGGCTGAAAGCGCGCGGATGGCGCGTGTTTGCGACCTGCCGGCAGTTGGCGGATTCTGAACGGCTGATGGCCGAGGGGATGGAGAGTTTCCCGCTCGACTATGCAGATGAGGCCAGCATCGCCACCGCCTTGGATGAGGTTCTGAACCGCACCGGCGGAACGCTGGACGCGCTGTACAACAACGGCGCTTTTGCCTGCCCCGGTGCGGTGGAAGACCTGCCGCGCGGCGCGATGCGCGATATCTTTGAGACCAACCTGTTCGGGTATCACGACCTGACGCGCCGGGTGATTCCGGTCATGCGGCGGCAGGGTCACGGGCGCATCATCAACTGCTCTTCCGTGCTGGGTCTGGTGGGCCTGAAATGGCGCGGGGCTTACGTGGCGACCAAGTTTGCCATGGAGGGTCTGACCGATGTATTGCGGATTGAAATGCGCGGCACGGGCATCGAGGTGATTTTGATCGAACCCGGCCCGATCACCAGCCTGATCCGCCAGAATGCCATTCCGCGCTTTGAAAAATGGATCGACTGGGAGAATTCCGCCCGGTCCGAGGAATATCGCGGCTTGCTGAGCCGTCTGTACGAAAGCCGCGGGCCAGACCGCTTTGAACTGCCCGCCTCGGCCGTAACGAAAAAGCTGGTCCATGCGCTGGAAAGCCCGCGCCCCAAAGCACGCTATTATGTGACGACGCCCACCTATATGATGGGGATTGCGCGGCGTGTGCTGCCGACCCGTGCACTCGATTGGCTGATCGCGAAAGCCTGACTGCGGAAGGGCCACGAATTATCCTTCGCTTTTCGCCGCAACCCGCCTAGATGACGCCGCACAGCAAGGAAAGCCCCATGATCAACGATCCACTCTTTATCCTCGCGGCGGTTGCCAGCCTTGGCGTGCTTGTCATTCTGATGATCGGCATCGGCGGGTTTGCCAAAGGCGGCGACTTCAACCGCAAACACGCCAACCGGCTGATGCGCTATCGCATCGCAGCGCAGGCCTTGGCGGTGCTTTTGATCGTGGGCTTTGCATATCTAAGATCGCGCGGAGGAAACTGATGGTCGTTCTGTCCAAAATCTATACCAAAACCGGGGATGCCGGCGAAACCGCTTTGGGCAATGGTGCCCGCGTGGCCAAGCATTCCACACGGGTGTCTGCCTATGGCACCGTGGACGAAACCAACGCGACCGTAGGGCTTGCCCGTCAGTTTGCCGAAGGCGAGATGGACGCGGCCCTTGCCCGCATCTCGAACGATCTGTTCGATCTTGGGGCGGATCTTGCTACGCCAGATATGCATATGGATGCGACCCTGCCCTATACGCCGCTGCGTATGATCGCCAGCCAGGTTGAACGGCTGGAGCAGGAGATCGACCGCTATAACGCGCGGCTTGAACCGCTGCGCAGCTTTATCCTGCCCGGTGGCACCCGCCTTTCGGCGCAACTGCACCTGTGCCGCACGGTGTGCCGCCGGGCCGAGCGTCTGACGGTGGAACTGGCCACGATGGAAGAGGTAAATGCCGAAGCCGTCAAATACCTGAACCGTCTGTCCGACTGGTTCTTTGTGATGGGCCGGATCGCCAATGACGATGGCAAGGATGACGTGCTGTGGGTGCCAGGTCTGACGCGCTGACCGTGGCCCCCTTGCCGGGGGCTGCCAAACCGGCCAGCCGGCAGGGAACGCGACGTCCGGACGCGTCTTCCTGTCGGTTTTGGTCTGTTACCGACGTGCTGGAAACGGTATTGGCTGCTGCGAGAGCTTGAAGTGGTCTTGCAGGACCAGGAATTAGGAGATTCTGCCGATGAAGGTCATTGTGCCTGTGAAGCGTGTGATCGACTACAACGTGAAGGTTCGCGTGAAGGCGGATGGCAGCGGGGTTGATCTGGCAAACGTGAAGATGTCGATGAACCCCTTTGACGAGATTGCCGTCGAAGAGGCGATCCGTCTGAAGGAAAAGGGTCTGGCGACCGAAGTGATCGTCGTCTCTGTCGGCGTGAAACAGTCGCAGGAAACGCTGCGCACCGCACTTGCGATGGGGGCAGACCGCGCCATCCTGATCGAGGCCACCGCCGACGTGCACACCGATATCGAGCCGCTTTCGGTGGCAAAATTGCTGGCAGCGGTTGTCCGCGAAGAAGGCCCCGGTCTGGTGCTGTGCGGCAAGCAGGCCATCGATAATGACATGAACGCCACGGGCCAGATGCTTTCGGCCCTGCTGGGCTGGTCGCAGGCGACCTTTGCCAGCGAATTGTCGGTCGAAGGTGACCATGCAAAGGTGACGCGCGAAGTGGACGGCGGCTTGCAGACCATCTCGGTCAAGATGCCGACGATCGTCACGGTCGACCTGCGCCTGAACGAGCCGCGCTATGCCTCGCTGCCCAATATCATGAAGGCCAAGGCCAAGCCCTTGGCGATCAAGACGCCCGCCGACTATGGCGTGGACGTGACCCCGCGCCTGTCGGTGGTCAAGACGACAGAACCGGCTGGCCGCAAAGCAGGCATCAAGGTTGGCTCGGTGGATGAGCTGATTGCAAAACTCAAAGACGAAGCGGGGGTGATCTGATGGCCGTTCTTCTTCTTGCCGAAGTGATCAATGGCGCCTTGGCGACCGACTCCACCTCCAAGGTGCTGAGCGCGGTGGCCAGCCTTGGCGATGTGCATGTGCTGATCGCCGGAACCGGTGGTGATGCCGCCGCGGCCGAGGCGGCCAGCTTGCAGGGCGTGTCCAAGGTGCTGTTCGCCGATGACCACGCCTATTGCCATGGCATGGCAGAACCGACCGCCGCTTTGGTGGTTGGCCTTGCCGGTGGCTACAGCCACATCGCCGCCGCGTCGACCGCCTACGCCAAAAGCGTGCTGCCGCGCGTGGCGGCCCTGCTGGACGTGATGGTGCTGTCGGACGTGATCGGCGTGATCGACGCCGAAACCTTTGAACGGCCGATCTATGCCGGAAACGCCATTCAGACGGTCAAATCGTCGGATGCGAAAAAGGTCATGACCATTCGCACCGCGACCTTTGCCGGCGTGGGCACGGGCGCTGCGGCCCCGGTGGAAAAGGTCGCCGTCGCCGCGGATGGCAGCCTGTCAACATGGGTCGAGGACAAGGTCGCATCATCCGACCGCCCCGAACTGACCAGTGCAGGTATTGTGGTGTCTGGCGGGCGCGGCGTCGGGTCGCAATCCGACTTTGCGATGATCGAACAACTGGCTGACAAGCTGGGCGCTGCCGTTGGTGCCTCGCGCGCCGCTGTTGACTCGGGCTATGCCCCGAACGACTGGCAGGTGGGCCAGACCGGCAAGGTTGTGGCACCGACGCTTTATGTGGCCGTCGGCATTTCGGGCGCGATCCAGCATCTGGCGGGCATGAAAGACAGCAAGGTCATCGTCGCCATCAACAAGGACGAAGAGGCCCCGATTTTTCAGGTGGCGGACTATGGCCTTGTGGCAGACCTGTTCACGGCCGTGCCGGAAATGATCGGCAAGCTGTAATCTGACCCTGCAGTCATTCGCACGGGGCGTCCCATCGGGGCGCCCCTTTCTATATCAGAACAGGCGTATCACTTCGGGGCCCAGCAGATCGGCGATCTCGTGGTGCACTGCCGGGCCGGGCAGCCCCCGCGCGGCAGGTTCGTCCAGTGCGGCAAAGGCCATGCCTTGCACTCCGCGCCCGATGGCCTCTGGCGTGGCGATGGCCTCAAGGTAGCACGAGGCAAGCGGGCGCACGGCATTGATCATTTCCATGTCAACCAGCAACGGGTCCTGCGTCAGGTTGGCCCGCCGCCCCGGTGCCGGCGGTTTGTCGGTGCCGATCCACAAAAGCACCGTCTTGCACGGCAGCGCCCCCAGAAGCGCCTTCATCCGCCCAACCCACGCCGAACGCAACTCTTCCGCCAGCACCTCGAACTTGTCGGCAGAGACTGTCTGCAGCGTGCCAAGCATATGGCGGGTAAAGTTGAATTCGGTGAAATCAACCTCACGGAAGATGGTCTGCAGCAAGGCCGATGCGTTCAGAAAACGGTCATTGCGGCGCGGATGAACGGCATAGAACCGGTTGGTCAGGTTCTGCGCGCCCACAATCTGCACCACCGCAACCCGTGCCTTTGCGGCGATGTTCAGCACATCGGGGTCTTTCAGATAGACATCCAGCCCCGCATTGATGCAGCCAAAATTCACCACCCGCAGCCCGGTGGCAGATTCCAGTAGTGCCGGAAACGGCTCTGGCACGAATTTCCCATAGGTTTCGGTGCCACCGATTGTGACCACATAGGGACGCTCCAGATCACGCCGGGGCCCCCGGAACATCAGTCGTGATTTGCCATATCGGCATGGATAATAGTCGAGCGACCCGTCGCCCGGATATTCATAAGCCATCACACCCACCAGTTTCAGTTCACCCAGCGGCAGACTGGGCGATTCCCGTTACCAAAAGGATAAACGGCAAAATCTTGGAAAGTTTTCGCCCCCCTCCGCAAAGATGCTTTGCTTGCTCCTCTGCGCTGCGGCGCATAAGGTTGCGGCGCAGCAAAGGGGATCAGGGCGATGGAAATCCGAACGGTAGGCGTGGTTGGCGCGGGCCAGATGGGAAATGGCATCGCACATGTTTTTTCGCTGGCCGGATATGATGTGATCCTTGCCGATATCAGCGAGGACAGCCTGAAAAAGGCCCTTGCCACCATCGACCGCAACATCGAACGGCAGGTCAGCCGCGGCAAGGTCACGGCTGAGGACAAGGCGGCCGCCCTTGCGCGCATCCGCACCACGCTGACCTTGTCTGACGTGGGGGCGACCGATCTGATCATCGAGGCCGCGACCGAAAAGGAAACCGTCAAGCAGGCCATCTTTCAGGACCTTTTGCCGCATCTGCTGCCGCATACGATCCTGACCTCGAACACCTCATCCATCTCGATCACGCGGTTGGCCAGCCGGACGGACCGCCCGGAAAAGTTCATGGGGTTTCACTTCATGAACCCCGTGCCAGTGATGCAGCTTGTGGAGTTGATCCGCGGCATCGCGACCGATCAGGACACTTGGGAAAGCATGCATGCCGTGGTGCGCCAGTTGGGCAAGACCGCCTCCAGCTCCGAGGACTTCCCGGCCTTCATCGTCAACCGCATCCTGATGCCGATGATCAACGAGGCGGTCTATACGCTGTATGAAGGCGTGGGCTCGGTGAAGTCGATCGACGAGTCCTTGAAGCTGGGCGCCAACCACCCGATGGGCCCGCTGGAGCTGGCAGACTTCATCGGGCTGGATACGTGTCTCTCGATCATGAACGTGTTGCACGAGGGGCTGGCCGACACCAAGTACCGCCCCTGCCCCCTGCTGACGAAGTACGTCGAGGCCGGCTGGCTTGGCCGCAAGACCCAGCGAGGGTTCTACGATTACCGTGGCGAAGTGCCGGTGCCGACGCGCTGAGCCCGACCTAGCCCTTGGTCCCAAGGGCAAGCGTGTGCTCGCGCAACCACGCGAGGAACCCGCGTGGGTTGCCTTCCCATTTCTTCAACTCCTCGGCCGGGATCGGTTCGCCGATCACCGGGCGTTGGGGTTTAAAGAGGCTGCGTTTGATCTCATAGAGCAACAGGCCCTGCCGAACTGTCTCTGACACCTGATTGGCGATCTGGAACATGCGGGAGTTTTGTCCCGGGAAATACATCGGCAGGATCGTCGCACCCGAGGATTTGACGATCTTGTGGGTGAAGACGTTCCACTCCGCCTCGACCGCGCGACCCCACCAGCCCTCGGACATAGCGACCTTGCCCGCGGGGAAGACGATGATCACGCCACCAGCCTTCAGGTGTTTCATTGTTTGGTCCCGCATCTGCAAGCCCAGCTCGCGCGCGTTTTCCTCATGCGGAAAGGGGACGGGGATCATGAACTCTTCGACCTCGGGTATGCCCGTCAGCAGCGAGCGGGTGAGGATCTTGAAGTCAGAGCGGACACGGTTGATCATCTCGGCCATGACCATCCCGTCGACGAGGCCGGAAGGATGGTTGGCAACAACCACCAATGGGCCGGTGGCGGGGATACGGGCAATCTCTTCCGGCGGGGTATCGATGCGGATGCCCATGTGCTTGATCGCCTTTGGCCAGAATGGCGAACCAAAAGGCGCACCCGAGCGTTCAAACTCCCGTATCAGACGCAGCAGGGTGATCTTGGCGGTCAGCCATTCGATGGCGCGGATCGTGCCGGCTTTGAATGGGTTGGAAAAGGTGCCCGCATAGGACAGGCGGCGCATGTCATACGGTCTGTCCGCCCGTTTCACGGGCGCAACTGTTTGCGTACCTATCTGCGACTGTTCCGTCACGAAGCGTAAGCCTTCCTGCCCAGCCGCTTCAGAAATCTTCTCCAAAGCGGTTCGCCACCAGCGCCTTCAGCGCCTCGGCAAGCGTATCCGCCTCGGCACCACTGGTGATGACCTCAATAGAGGTTCCACGCGAGGCTGCCAACATCAAAAGCCCCATGATCGAGTCGCCAGACACTGTCATGCCGTCTTTGGTCACTGATGCCCTTGCGTTATGCTGCTCGACCACTTCGACGAACTTGGCGGATGCACGGGCGTGCAGGCCCTTTTCGTTCACGATACTCAGCAACATCTGCGGCAAATTCAGGCTCCTCCGCCCAGATCGAGGCTGTTGATATACTTGCGGCCCGCATCCAGCGCGGCTGCGACTGCAGCAGGCACCGGCATGTCGCGCGATTTGGCCAGTTTGATCAACATCGGCAGGTTTGCGCCATAGACAATCCGACGATCCGGGCCAAAACATGCCATCAGCGACAGATTTGACGGCGATCCGCCAAACATATCGGTCACCACAACCACGCCCTGCCCCTGATCGACCGAATCTGCTGCCGCGCAAATCTCGGCCTGCTTGGCGGCGCGATCGTGTTCATCCTCGATCGAGATCGCACGCATACCCGACTGCGGCCCGACGACATGCTCGACGGCCGAGAGATACTCGCGCGCCAGCCCGCCATGTGCCACGATCACAATTCCGATCACGCGCCGTCCACCCCGTATGCCTCAGACCCGTCCAGCGCAGATGCTCCGACGCGGCGTTCCAGTTCCCGGTGACGTTTTGACACCGCCCAGCCCTTTTCTGCAAGTGCATCGGCCAGCATTTCCGCTACGGCAACCGATCTATGTTGCCCCCCGGTACACCCAAACCCGATGGACAGGTGAGCCTTCCCTTCCTGCAGATGGGCCGGAAGAAGAAACAGCAAAAGGTCCTTCACCCTTTGGTAGAACTCGTCAAAACGGTCGTCCTGCCGGATATAGCTGACCACAGCGGGATCACGGCCGTCCTGCGGGCGCAAACCCGCCTCCCAATGCGGGTTGCGCAAGAACCGGCAATCGAACACCATGTCGAGCCCACGCGGCAACCCACGGCGATAGCTGAAGCTTTGCAGCGATACGGCCAGGCGCGGCCCTGTCCCTTCGCCGAACCAGCGTGCCACTTCGGCCTTCAGGGCATGGATGGTCAGGTCGGTGGTGTCGATCAGGTGATCGGCGCGAGCCCGCACGGGGGCCAACAGATCGATTTCGCGCTCGACCCCTTCTTCGGGGCTGTCCGCCGGGGCCAGCGGGTGGCGGCGGCGCGTTTCGCTGTAGCGGCGGATCAGTGTGGTGGGGTTGCAATCCAGATACAACACCTCCAGCAGCACGGCCGGATTGCGCGTCAGCACATCTATCAGTTCAATCAGGGCCGCTGCATTGAAATCGCGGTTGCGCACGTCAAGGCCAAGGGCAATGGGGTGCGCGGATGACTGTCCCTCGACCAACCGTGGCACGAAACTGAGGGGCAGGTTGTCGATCACCTCATAGCCGATGTCTTCCAGCGCGTTGATCGCCGTGGAACGCCCGGCACCGGACGGACCTGTCACAAGGACCAGTCGGTGATCACGCGCCTTGGTCGACTCTGGCACGATGGGGTTGGACACGTTCACTCCTGCCTGCCGTAACGCACATACTGAAGCAATGCGGCTGGAAAATGGTAGCTGGGGTCGTGCAAGACAAGTTCAACCGATGTTGCCAAATATGTGACTGTCCGATGCAGCGGCAACCGCTCGGTTTCGCGGTGGTCCATATCCACCACAAGCACCACGGGGGCCGGCATAGGCACCGGCGCCCGCAGGATGCCCAGACCACGCGCTTCGATCAGGCCTTGCAGGTTGGACGGGCAACTGGCCACCAATGCCGTGCCGTCGATCTGTAACTGCGTGCGGTCATCGGCCACCAGCACCGCGCCATAGGCCATCAGTTGCAGCGCCAGCGATGATTTGCCGCTGCCCGCCTGCCCCGTCAACATCACGCCGCGTCCATCGATGGCAACAGTCGTGGCGTGAACGATCAACGGTTGCATCGCAGGCAGCCGTCAGACCGGCAGGCCCACGACAAAGCGCGCACCCAATGGGTCTGATGTGGGGTCTGCATTGGTGGGGCGAATGTTTTCGGCCCAGATCACGCCGCCATGCGCCTCGACGATCTGTTTCGAGATGGCAAGGCCAAGGCCCGAGTGATTGCCGAACTGCACTTGCGGCCGTTCGGAATAAAAACGCTTGAACACCTTTGTCAGGGCCTGTTCCGGAATGCCGGGGCCCGTGTCCTCGACCACCACCAGCACGCGGTTGTCACGCTTGCGGGCCCAGACGCGAACCGCATCGCCATCTTCGCAGAACGAAGTGGCATTGGTGATCAGGTTCACGAAAACCTGCGCCAGACGCGCCTCAAGCCCACGAATGATGATCGGGTCGGCGGGGAAGTCGGTGATCAGTTCGACACCTTTGCCAGACGCCTGCTGCCCCAGATACTCGGACAGGTTGGACAAGGTCTTGGTCAGGTTGAATTCTTCTTCCTCTTCCTTGACCAGTTCCGAATCCAGCCGCGACGCGTTGGAAATATCGCTGACCAGACGGTCAAGCCGGCGAACATCGTGATCAATCACCTCAAGCAGGCGGGTGCGCTGATCATCGCGCTTGGCCACGTGCAAAGACGCGACCGCAGAGCGCAGGCTGGCCAGCGGATTCTTGATCTCATGCGCGACGTCGGCGGCGAATTGTTCGTTGGCGTCGATCCGGTCATAGAGCGCGGCAACCATCCCCCGCAGCGCGACTGAAAGACGTCCGATTTCATCGGGGCGCGCCGCAAGGTCGGGGATGCGGATACGTCCGGGCGTCATCTTGCGGGCGTCGCGGTCGTGACCGAGTTCCGCCGCGGCGGCAAGGTCGGACAGCGGGTTGGCAATGGTCGAGGCCAGCACAAGGCTAAGACCGATCGACACCAGCAGGGCCAGAACGAACATCTGAAGAATTTGTTCGCGTTCGTGGCGCACAAGGGCATCAATTTCGCCTTCGGCACTGACCAGTGCCACCACGCCCAACACTTCGCCCGCCCGTTCCACCGGTGTTGCGACCGAGAAGATTTGCCCGCCTGCCGGGCCGGTACCCAGATTGACCGCCGTTCCGCCTTTGCTGGCGTTGTCAAACACCGCCCGGGCAAGGCTTTCAGACTGCACGGCGCCTGCGGGCATTTCCTGCTGCGACATCAGCCGCGAGGCCATTTCCCAGACCCCGTTCAGGAAACTGGTAATGATGGTCGACCCCGTTCCGGTCGCGGTCGCCATGACCGGGCCTTTGCCATTGGCCAGAACGCGACCAGAGGCGTCAAACAAGAATACCTCGGTGCCCGGGCTGACCGTCAGTTCGGACATGGCCTGCGCCACTGTGCCGCCCGGCGTCAGATCAACCACGCCTGTGGGTGGCAGGTTCGCCTCGAACACATTGGCGATCAGGTTCGCTTCGGTGACAAAGCCCTGTTCGCGCTGCACAACCAGCGTGTCGCGGAACGGGTTCAGGAACAGAACGCCCGACACCAGCACCAGTAGCGCCATCAGGTTGAAGATGATGATCTTGCGCGCCAGGGGCGAGCGTTTCAGCGAAACAAGGCCGCGACGCCCCCGGCTTTCGCGAAGGGCGCCATCAGCCGGGTTTTCGGGCGTGACCCAATCTTCGCCCAAAAGCACATCAGCCCCTTTGGAGGGGCGCACCTCTTTCGGGCTGATCTGCGGCATGGTTGTCATGTTTCGTTGTAACGATAGCCAATGCCATAAAGCGTCTCGATGGCCGAGAACTCGTTGTCGACCGAACGCATCTTCTTGCGCAGCCGTTTGATGTGGCTGTCAATCGTGCGGTCATCGACATAGACCTGATCGTCATAGGCCACGTCCATCAGCTGATCGCGCGATTTCACGAAGCCGGGGCGCTGTGCAAGGGCCTGCAGCAGCATGAATTCGGTCACGGTCAGGGAGACATCCTGCCCTTTCCAGCTGACCGAATGGCGCAACGGGTCCATCCGCAGGTGGCCACGATCCATGATCTTGGTCTCTTCGGTGACCGCAACCTCGCCCGTCGAAATCGCATCCTGACGACGCAGAAGGGCGCGAATGCGTTCCACCAGAAGCCGCTGGCTGAAAGGCTTCTTGACATAGTCATCAGCCCCCATCCGCAGACCCAGCACCTCGTCAATCTCATCATCCTTCGAGGTGAGGAAGATGACGGGCATCGTGGTCTTCTGGCGCAGGCGCTGCAACAGGTCCATGCCATCCATACGGGGCATCTTGATGTCCAGCACTGCCATATCGGGAAGCCGCCGCGTAAAGGCGTCATAGGCCGACTGGCCATCATTATAAGTCTCGACCTCAAAGCCTTCGGCCTCAAGAGTCATCGATACAGACGTCAGAATATTCCTGTCGTCGTCAACAAGGGCGATCCTTGCCATGGGTGAGTTTCCTTATGACTGCTCGTACTCACGTATTTTTTCCATACCATCTGGTTTCCGGGGCAGAGAATCAACAGTGAAGTGCGAATCAGGGTGGTCTTGACCCCGTTGTGGCAAGAAAAGTGCCAATGAATGGCTAATATGCCTCAGTCTCGCTCATCACGAACCAATGGTTGCGCTAACCTATCGGTGGTTGCGCTAACTGTGGACAACGGCCCTATTCGGGCTTGTCATGCCTGTGTTATAGCAAATTGTGCGCCCCCTTTGGCCCGGGGGTTGTGCCGGTATCCCGTTGGCCCGGATACCGAATTCTGACCGACAACGCACCGCGCCCCACGCGCGGCATCGGGAGCTTGCAGGATGACCATCGGACGCGTGAACCCGCACCGGACCTTAGACGCACAAGGCATCACGGGACTGGGCAACGTCTTTTATAATTTTATTGAACCTGCGCTTGTCGAAGCGGCTGTCGCCCGTGGCGAAGGCCGGCTTGGGCGCGGCGGGGCATTTCTCTGCTCGACCGGGCAATTCACTGGCCGGTCGCCCAAGGACAAATTCGTGGTTCGCACCCCGGCGACTGAAGGCACCATCTGGTGGGAAAACAACGCCCCCATGTCGCCCGAGGCTTATGCCCTGCTGAAAGCGGACATGCTGGCCCATTTGCAGGGCCGCGAAATGTTCGTGCAGGATCTTTATGCGGGGGCAGACCCCCTTCACCGGCTGGATGTGCGGGTTGTCACGGAACTGGCGTGGCATGGTCTGTTTATCCGGCACCTTCTGCGCCGCCCCGAACGGTCGGAACTGGATGCGTTCGATCCGGAATGGACGATCATCAACGTGCCGTCGTTCAAGGCCAATCCGGCCCGCCATGGCTGCCGGACCGAAACCGTGATCGCGCTGAACTTTGACGACAAGACCGTGCTGATCGGCAACACAGCCTATGCCGGCGAGAACAAGAAATCGGTGTTCACGATTCTGAACTACCTTCTGCCGGAAAAGGGCGTGATGCCCATGCATTGCAGCGCCAACCATGCCGTTGGCAATCCGGTCGATGCGGCGGTGTTCTTTGGGCTGTCGGGCACGGGCAAGACCACGCTGTCGGCCAGCCCCGACCGCACGCTGATTGGGGATGACGAACATGGCTGGTCGGATCGCGGCATCTTCAACTTTGAAGGCGGCTGCTATGCCAAGACCATCAACCTGAACCCCGAGGCCGAGCCCGAGATCTATGCGACGACCAGCCGCTTTGGCACCGTGGTCGAGAATATGGTCTTTGACCCCGAGACCCTGGAACTTGACTTCACCGACAACAGCCTGACCGACAACACGCGCTGTGCCTATCCGCTGGATGCCATTTCGAACGCATCGGCCACGGCACTGGGCGGGCATCCGCGCCACGTGGTCATGCTGACCTGCGACGCCTTCGGCGTGCTGCCGCCCATCGCGCGGCTGTCGCCGGCGCAGGCGATGTATCACTTCCTGTCGGGATTTACCTCCAAGGTCGCGGGGACAGAGCGCGGGGTCACAGAACCCACGCCGACGTTCAGCACCTGCTTTGGCGCGCCTTTCATGCCGCGCCGCCCCGAGGTTTACGGCAAGCTGCTGCAGGACAAGATCCTGAAGCACGGTGCAAGCTGCTGGCTGGTCAACACCGGCTGGACAGGGGGTGCCTATGGCACGGGCAAGCGTATGCCGATCAAGGCCACCCGCGCGCTGCTGACGGCTGCCCTTGACGGGTCGCTGGCAGGCGTCGAATTCCGGCGCGACCCCAACTTTGGCTTTGACGTGCCGGTGGCCGTGCAGGGCGTGGATGCCCAGCTTTTGAACCCACGCAGCACATGGGCCGACAAGGCCGCCTATGATGCCCAAGCGAAAAAGCTGGTCGACATGTTCTCGGGCAACTTTGGGCAATACGTGCCCTTCATTGACGACGACGTGAAGGCCGCCGCCATCAGCTGACCGGATCAGCGCTGTGTGCGCCCGCGTGCCGATGCGCGCGGGCGATTAGGTCATGATCGCCTGACGGATCAGGTTCAGCCCGGTCAGAACCAGCAGACCTTGGGTCCATTTGCGAAACTGATCCTGTGGCAGGCGGTCTTGCAGCCGGAACCCCAGTTGCATGCCGATCTGTGCCGGAATGACCAGCGCCGCCGAAAAGGCCATCGTGCGTAGATCGGCAAGCCCCGAGACCAGATGCGCCGACAACAGGACCACAGCCCCGATCAGGAACACAACGCCCTGCGCGCGGATCGTTTCGGCCTTTGGCGTCTGGGTGGACAGCAGATACACCAAAAGTGGCGGCCCCCAGATGCCGGACACACCACCATAAAGCCCGCCGATCACCCCCAACACCCATTCCGCGCGCGTGCGGTGCTGAAGCTTTAGCGCAAGCGGCACCCCGGACAGTTGCAACAGCGCAAAAATGGTGACCGGCACGCCAAGGATCAGCAGATAGGCGATGCGGGGGATCACATCAAAGAACTGTGCGGAAACCGCGATGAAGACGATCGTGCCCGTCAGAAACCGCCAATAGGTGCGGGCCGTTGCGATGGCGGGCCCAAATCCCTGCCGCATCGATTGCGACATGTTGGTGATCAGCGTGGGCAGGATCAGCCCGGCAAGCGCCAGATCGGCCGGCAAAAAGCTGGAAAAGGCCGATATCATGATCAGCGGCATGGCAAACCCCACCGCCCCCTTCACAAACCCGGCTGCCAGCGTGATCGCCAGAGCCGCCAGAAATGCGGCGGGGGTCAGCCCCGCCATGAACACATCCATCATCGTCTCCGTTTGAATGGGTTCTATCGCAGGTCATTTCCCGCTGCATCGTCAAAAACACATGCGACACTTTCGAACTTATGTGGTAAAATTATTGAAACTATATTGCGCTGCAACTGCGAAGGCGGTAGCCGTCAGCCAAACCATACAGCCCAAGGATTCTTCCCATGGCCCATGACGGACAAACGATCACGCCTTCGCCGCTTCTGGCCGATCTGCTGCCGCTGACCGCGCAGGCGCTGCCCGAGGCTGAAAGCCTGTTCGTTGCCGCGCGCGAAAACCTGCGGGCCTTGGTCAGCGTGGCAGGCAAGGTGTCGAACGCCGCGATGGAGGAACACCAGTTTGCTGCCCATGCAATGGCTTGGCTGGGCACCTATGTGGAATCCCTGCGCCAGATGCATGCTTGGGCCACGCGGTTGGATGCCGAAGGCCGCCTTGGCGAGATGGAGGCGCTGATCCTTCAGATCGCTTATGGCGAATATCTGAACCAGATTCACGGGGGCATCCCCATGAGCCAGGGAGAGGTCGCGCGCTTGCAGGACCTTGGCCTTTCCTCTGGAACCAGCGGTGCGGCGACGGTGGCCCTTATGGCCCAAGGGAACACCGCCGCCGCCCGCGCCCGTCTGGTCGTCCTGATGCGCGACAACCATGGCCGCGCCACGTTTGGTGCAACGGGGCTGGACGAAGAACTGGAGATGATCCGCGACCAGTTCCGCCGTTATGCCGATGAAAAGGTCATCCCCTTTGCCCATGACTGGCACCTGAAGGATGAGTTGATCCCGATGCAGGTGATCAATGAGTTGGCCGAGATGGGCGTGTTCGGCCTGACCATTCCCGAAGAATTCGGCGGCTTTGGTCTGTCCAAGGCGAGCATGGTGGTGGTGTCGGAAGAGTTGTCGCGCGGCTATATCGGCGTAGGCTCCCTTGGCACACGGACCGAGATTGCAGCCGAGTTGATCCTGTGCGGCGGTACCGACGCGCAAAAGGCGAAATGGCTGCCGAAACTGGCTAGCGGTGAAATTCTGCCGACGGCAGTGTTCACCGAACCGAATACGGGATCAGACCTTGGCGCCTTGCGGACCCGCGCGCGGCAGGATGGCGATGACTGGATCATCAATGGCAACAAGACATGGATCACCCATGCCGCCCGCACCCATGTGATGACGGTGCTTGCCCGCACCATTCCCGACACCACTGATTATCGTGGCCTGTCGATGTTTCTGGCCGAAAAGACGCCCGGTACCGATGAGGTGCCCTTTGTCGACCCCGGCCTTTCCGGCGGCGAGATCGAGGTTCTGGGGTATCGCGGCATGAAGGAATACACCGTCAACTTTGACGACTTCCGGGTTGATGGCGATAATCTTCTGGGCGGTGTGCAGGGTCAGGGCTTCAAGCAACTGATGCAGACCTTTGAATCGGCCCGCATCCAGACCGCCGCCCGCGCCGTGGGTGTTGCGCAAAGCGCGCTGGAACTGGGCATGCAATACGCCACCGACCGCAAGCAGTTTGGCAAATCGCTGATCGAGTTTCCGCGCGTCGCCGGGAAACTGGCGATGATGGCGGTGGAAATCATGGTCGCGCGCCAGCTGACCTATTTCAGCGCGTGGCAGAAAGACCATGACAAGCGATGCGATCTGGAAGCCGGCATGGCCAAGTTGCTTGGCGCGCGGGTGTCATGGGCAAGCGCTGACAACGCGCTGCAGATCCACGGCGGCAACGGGTTCGCGTTGGAATACAAGATCAGCCGCGTCTTGTGCGATGCCCGTATTCTGAACATCTTTGAAGGCGCTGCCGAAATTCAGGCGCAGGTCATCGCGCGACGGTTGCTGGACTGATACACGCAGGTTGCATTGTGATCTGGCGCGAAGGAAACTTCGCGCCATATTGCTTTTGTAATGGTGCGGGGGGATTTCATGACGCAGCTTGTTCTTTTGACGGGCATTTCCGGCTTTGTGGCCAAGCATATCGCCCTTCGGCTGCTGAATGCAGGCTATGTCGTCCGCGGCACCCTGCGCAGCCTTGACCGTGCGAATGAGGTGCGGGCCGCGATCCGGCCATATCTGAAATCACCCGATGCCGAGGCGCTGCTGACCTTTGCTGCCGCCGATCTGGAACAGGATGCAGGCTGGTCAGCGGCCATGCAGGGGGCATCGGCTCTGGTTCACAGCGCATCGCCCTTTCCCATTTCGCAGCCCAAGGACGAGGCGGTGCTGATCCGCCCTGCGGTCGAAGGCACAGCCCGCGTGCTGCGCGCCGCCAAGGCCGCCGGAATTGCCCGCGTTGTGCTGACATCGTCCACCGTGGCGGTGTGCAGTGACGGCAAACATGGCATCCAGACCGAGGATGACTGGTGCGACACCACCCTGCCCACCACCACGCCTTACGCCAAATCCAAAACCCTTGCCGAACGTCGTGCGTGGGACATTGCCCGCAGCGATGGCCTTGCGCTGACCACCATCAATCCGGGTTTCATTCTGGGGCCGCCGATGGACCTTCACTATGGGTCGTCGATCCGGCTGGTCGCACGGATTCTGAAGGGTAAAGACCCGCTGATGCCGCCCTTTGGCTTTCCCGTTGTCGATGTGCGCGACGTGGCCGAGATGCATCTGCGGGCAGTTCAGCGCCCCGAAACCGCTGGGCGGCGCTTCATCGCCTCGGCCGGATCGCTGTCGATGGCGGAAATGGGCCGCGTGCTCAAGGCCGAATACCCCGTGCGCCGCATTCCCACGCGCGAGGCGCCGCAGATGGTGATGCGCTTGCTGTCGGTGGTCGATGCCGAAATCCGGTCCATCCTGCCAAAACTGGGGCATGTGGAGCGGGTGTCAAACAACCGGGCTGTGCATGATATGGGGATCGAGTTCATCGGCCCGCAAGCGGCGCTGAAAGCCAGTGCAGACTGGCTGGTCAAGCACGGTCAGATCTGGGTCTGAGGATCACCGCCGCGGGACGGGCGCGCCGCGCCTAGCCGTGGGTGCAAGCGCCCGGCAATCAGGAAGGCCGCAATCAACCCGCCCCCCGCCGCCACAAAGATGCCCGGCAAGGGCAGCACAAGCAGCACCAGCCACGCCGCCCCCGGCGTCAGGATGCCCGAAACATCGCGAAAGCTGGAATAGACGGCCGACATCTCGGTCCGTTCAGACGGTTTGACCGCCATCAGAAAGGGCAAGCCGCCAACGACATCCAGCAGCACAAGCATGGTCGCCGCCGCCATGCTGAAGGCCACCGTTGCCCAAGGCAGAAATGCCAAAAGACCGGCCGCCACGAACATCACGGCGCAAGCCCCAAAAGCAAACTGCACCGAAGTGCGGACAGAGGCCAACCGCGCCCACCGCAGCATCAGCGGCGAGGCAAACAAGAGGGCGTTCGAGATAGACAGCGCCACGCCACCAACCTTGTCGCCAAGGCCGGCCTCGACGCAAAAGATGGGCAGGTACACCACGTACACCCACCAACCGCAGGACCGCAGGACCGCAAAGAGCCACCCCGCAATCAGCCGTGGTTGCGAGGCAAAGCGACCCAGATAGGCGATCGGGTTGGCCGCAGGCCCCTTGGCGCGCTGTATCTGCTTGCCGTTGCCAAGCCGCAGAATCCAGAACACCGCCAGCAGGATCAGCGCAAAGCACCCCGCCAGGATAAAGGGCGCAGGTGCCCAGATGCTGCGCAACCACACCCCCAACATCGGCCCCACCGCCCATGGTGTCGCTGCAAACACCATCTGCATGGATTGGCTGCGCCCCAGATTTTCGCGGGTGATATAATCAAGGATATAAGCGTTCAGGCAGACAAAGGTGGTGGCCGTGGCCATTGCCCCGCACATCAGCGCCATGGCGATGGCGACGCTGCCGCCGATGACGGCAAGGCCCATCGACACCAGATACAGCCCGCATCCCAGCGTATACATCCAGCGGCGCGGAATGTGCCGCGTGCCCCACGGCACCAGTAGGCCC
This sequence comes from Rhodobacter sp., assembly GCA_027484145.1. GTDB lineage: Bacteria > Pseudomonadota > Alphaproteobacteria > Rhodobacterales > Rhodobacteraceae > Pseudotabrizicola. Next base: position 99,846 of record JAIXUH010000026.1, on the reverse strand, counting down.
CAGACCATCGACACCAGTCCGACCACGAAATACACCGCCGACGTGGCTTCGGCAGACCCAAGCGCGTCATAGACGGCAAGCGGCATGGCGCTGATCAAGATGCCGCGCACGGCAGCCTCCAACCCGGCAAGCGCGGCAAAATGCTCGACCTTCGGGGTCGGCGAGTGCTTCAGGAACAGGGGAAGATAGCGGTTAGCCATGTGTTTTCTCTGGCCCAGACTGCCGGGAACCACTGCGGCCGTCTTGGCCATGTGCGACATCAGCAGTCGTGGATGTGCCCTGACCAAATGCCGCGCGCAAAGCCATGCCACCGCCATCGCCCCAAGACAAGGGTTGCTAGATGTTCCGACCCCGTGTGGCACAATCTCAGCGGGGTCGTGGCAGCCCCCAGACAAGGGCCACGCCCTGCGCCACATGGGCAACGGCGCACCCCGCAGGAACAGTCACCGCGCCAGACGCGCCACAAGGCGCTGCCGCGCGTCAGGCAAGGCGCCGCCCTTCAACTGCACCGCAAGTTCGCGCTGCAGGAAATGCCCGGTCACGGCCAGACCTTCGGCAATCTCGGCGCGCGACGCTGGCCCCTGCCCCATCAGGCAAGCGGGTAGGGGCAGCAAGCGCGAGGCCCATTCGCCCGCCCCGGCCCGGCTGACCGCCCGCCCGGTTTTCGGGCTGACATAGGCCAGATCGTCACGCACGCCCGTTACTGCGCAACTTGTCAGCGACAGGCCAAAACCGATCTCCTCCAGCAAGACCAGTTCCCAGCGCAGATAATCGCCCAGCCAATCCCCACCCGCAGCCAGTTTGTCCATCAGGTCAATCGTGCGGGCGTAAAGCGTGGGGTGCGGCTCGCGTTCGGGCAAGGCATGGTGCAACAGCGCGCAGGCCGCCCCCAACCCAGCAAGGGCGATGGGGTCCGACAGCACCGCCGCGCGTGAGGCGACGGGTTCCACCGTCATGGCGCCGATGTGTTCCTCCAGCCGTGCGCGCCAAGCAACAGCCACCTGACTGCCCGGTTGCAGCACAGCAGCCATCTTGCGCGATCCGCCCCCGCGTACCACGCCCATGTGCCGCCCATGCGCGGCCGTGAACACTTCGATGATCGCTCCACCTTCGCCATGCGGTCGCATGGACAAAAGCACGGCCTCGTCCCGCCATTCCATCGGCCAAGCTTTACAGCGCAGGCCACCAAGGACAAGGCCTTGCCCGCAGCGCGGCCCGGTGGCCATACTGCCGAAATGCAAACGCAGTCCCGTCTATGCGCCCTTGTGGTTTTCGCTGTCGCAGGCACTTCGCTGCGGCAGCAATTTGACGTATCGCACGCGTTGACGGGTCAGGTATCGGTGATGGCGACGCTATGGCTGATGGCGGGATATTTTACCGTTCTGACGAACCTGCTGGTGGTCGCCGTGATGGCGCGTGCGGCCATGGGGGCCTTGATCCCGGCACGACTGGCAGGGGCAATGACTCTGTCCATCCTCATGGTCGGGGCGGTGTATCACCTGATCCTTGCCCGGCTTTGGCAGCCCGAGGGCGCGGCATGGTGGGCGGATCAGGGGTTGCACACCGCTGTGCCGCTGTTGACCTTTGGCTGGTGGCTGGCCTTTGCCCGCAATTCCACCGACTGGGCTGATCTGCCCGCTTGGCTGGTTTGGCCGGCGCTGTATCTGGTCTATGCCCTGCTGCGCGGCGGCCAGACCGGGTTCTGGCCCTATCCATTCCTCGATGCGGATGTGCTGGGCTGGCCCATGGTCGCGGCCAACATCGTGGCCATGCTGGCGGCCTTTGCCTTGCTTGGGGCCGCGCTGATCGTGCTGGCGCGGCGTTCAGTCTGACAGGCCATCCTGATCCAGCAAGGTGCGCCCGGCGCGGTCCTCAAGCTCGATCACCCACAGATCGGGGTCGTGCCCGCGCGCGCGCGACAGAATGCTGTCCACCTCGGTCTCGGGTCCTTCGGCCAGCAGCATCCACTGGCGCGCGCCGGTCATCAGGTCTGACCGCCGCTCGAACGCCTGCGCCTGCCCATCCAGCGTCGCCACCTTGACGACGACGGCGCCCGCTGTCGCATCACCCTTGGCCGTAACGTAAACCGCTATATCCGCCAGTCGCAGACGGGTCAGATAGGCCGATACCCACAGGCCAGAGGTCAGGCGCGGCGGCATGGCGGCCTTAGCCCCCCGGTCTTGGCCCGATGGCCGCCGCTACGGTCAGTCACAGACGACCAATCCGCGTCACGCATCGCCGTCTTTGAAATCAAGCCCCATCTCAGTGTAACGCTCGGCTTCATCCTGCCAGTTCGGGCGTACCTTGACCGTCAGGAACAAATGCACCTTGCGTTCGACAAAGGCCGAAATCTCGGCGCGGGCGGCCTGACCGATCGCCTTGATCGTCTCGCCGCCGTTGCCCAGCACAATGCCCTTGTGGCCATCACGCGCCACATAGATCACCTGATCAATGCGGGTGGACCCGTCGGGCTTGTCCTCCCAGTTTTCGGTTTCGACCGTCAACTGATAGGGCAGTTCTTCATGCAGGCGCAGCGTCAGCTTTTCGCGCGTCATCTCGGCCGCGATCATCCGCATCGGCAGATCGGCAATCTGATCCTCGGGATAGAACCACGGCCCCTCGGGCACCTGAAGGGCCAGCCATTCGCGCAGATCCTTGATCCCGTGACCACGCTCGGCGCTGATCATGAAGGTCTTGGCAAAGGGATAGGCCTCGTTCATTTTCTGCGCCAAGGCCAACAAGACCTCGGCCTTGACCCGGTCGATCTTGTTGATGGCAAGGGCAACAGGCTGCCCTTTCGGAATCTCATTGGCGATCCGTTCGATGATCGACTGCACTCCGGCGGTCAGCCCACGATGGGCCTCGATCAGCAACACGATCAGATCGGCGTCTGCCGCGCCACCCCATGCGGCCTTGACCATCGCGCGGTCCAGCCTGCGGCGGGGGCGGAACAGGCCCGGCGTATCGACAAATACAATCTGCGATTGTCCTTCCATCGCCACGCCGCGAATACGCGTGCGCGTGGTCTGCACTTTGTGGGTGACAATCGACACCTTGGCCCCGACCATTCGGTTCAACAGGGTGGATTTCCCGGCATTCGGCTCGCCGATCAGGGCGACGAATCCGGCGCGGGTGTTTGCTTCGGTCATGTTTGGGACTCCAGCCGCGCCAGCAGGGTGCGGGCGGCTTGCTGCTCGGCAACGCGCTTGGACCCGGCCCGCGCCACATCGCGCGCGCCGTCCTCCAGCGTTACTTCGACGGTGAAAATGGGTTGGTGGTCAGGGCCTTCGCGCCCCGTTTGGGTATAGGTGGGCGGCGGCATTCCACGCGCCTGCGCCCATTCCTGCAGCGCCGTTTTGGGATCGCGGGCATCGACTTCGACGGCGCTGATGCGCGGGCCCCACAGGCGCAGGATCATGGCCTTGGCGGCGGCAAGGCCACCATCCAGATAGACGGCGGCAATCAGGGCTTCCATCGCGTCGCCCAGCAGTGCCTCTTTGCGGCGCCCGCCAGACAGCATTTCCGAACGGCCCAGCTTCATCACTTCGCCCAGACCAATCTCGCGCGCGACATCGGCGCAGGTTTCCTTGCGGACCAGTGCGTTGAAGCGCGGCGCAAGCTGCCCTTCGGAGGCATCACCATCGGCTGTCAGCAGGGCCTCGGCCATTACTAGCCCCAGCACCCGGTCGCCCAGAAATTCCAGCCGCTGATTGTCGGGCCGGGTGGCCGACCCGATCGAGGCATGTGTCACCGCGCGGACCAGAAGATCGGGCTTTGCAAAACCATGCCCGATGCGGCCTTCAAAGGCCTTGAGATCCGCTGACAGCCTCACTCAACCGCCTTGAAAAAGCGATCTGAGCGCCACGTCCAGAAATACAGCATCGACCGCCCCGCGGACGAAAACATGATCCGGTCCGCGCGGCCAATCAGGTGGTCGGCGGGCACAAAGCCCACGCCGCCAACGGCCTGCGCATAGCGGCTGTCCTGGCTGTTGTCGCGGTTGTCACCCATAAAGAAGTAGTGGCCTTCGGGAACGGTAAAGATATCGGTGTTGTCGCCGAACCCATTCACATCGATGTTCAGCACATCATGCGTCCGCCCGCCGGGCAGCGTTTCGCGCGACCGCGTGCGTTTGCAGATATCGCCCTGACCCACGGGGCCGTTTTCACAGCGCGGCAGGTTGCCCATCGGCCCTTGCTGCTCATACACCTCTTCGAACACGCCCGCAGGTTCCTGCTTCACTTCCGCACCGTTCAGGAACAGGACACCATTCTTCATCTGCACCGTATCGCCCGGAAGACCGATCAGCCGCTTGATGAAGTCTGACCCGTTGACCGGATGACGGAACACCACCACATCGCCACGTTCCGGATCGCTGGCCAGAATGCGGCCGTCAAAAGGACAGGCCGCAAAAGGGCAGGAATAGCGCGAATAGCCATATGCCATCTTGTTGACGAACAGGAAGTCGCCAATCAGCAGCGTGTCCTTCATGCTTTCCGAAGGAATCCAGAAGGGCTGAAAGAACAGGGTCCGAAAGACCCCCGCAATCAGCAGGGCATAGACCACCGTCTTGATCGTCTCGACGATTCCGCCTTCGGTGTTTGCCTTGGTGGCCATGCTGCGCCCTTTTGCTTGCGTCCGGGCCGCTACATGCGCCCCGGCCCAGTCTGAGTCAAGCGCGCGCCCGTCACCCTTTCGGCAATGGGCGGGCCTCGATCACTACAAAGGCCTGCGCCCAAGGGTGATCGTCGGTCAGCGTGACGTGGATGATCGCCTCGTGGCCATCCGGCGTCATCGCGCGCAGACGTTCCGCGGCCCAGCCTGTGACATGCATCACGGGTTGCCCGGTGCCAAGATTGCTGACGGCCATATCCTTCCACGCGATGCCCATACGCAGGCCGGTGCCAAGCGCTTTTGAGCAGGCTTCCTTGGCGGCCCAGCGTTTGGCAAAGGTTGCGGCCACGGCCATCGGGCGGCTGTCGGCCTTGCGCTGTTCGCGTTCGGTGAACACGCGGTTGCGAAACCGCGCCCCGTGTCGCTCGAGCGTGGCCGCGATACGGTCAATATTGGCAAGGTCGGTGCCGACGCCAAGGATCACGGGTTCAATCCATCCACGCGAAGATTTCGCCCGTTGCCTGATTGATCGTCGTCGTCAGGGTGCCGTCAAGGTAGCTGTCGCTGTCAGATAGCCACCGCGTTGCCGGGACTGAAACCGCAAGGCCGCGCGCCGGGTCATAGCTGGCTTGAGCAAGGTCCAGCCGCAACCCCGCGAAACCGAAGGTATCCTGAAGCGAGATGATCCGGCACTGCCGCCCACCTGTTTCATCCAGTGGTGGCGACAACACCAACAGATGCATCGGCCCGGCGGCGGGTTCGATCACATCCATCACCGCCATCCGGATCGCCCCATTGGCAAAGGTGCGCGTATAGGCCTCCCACGGCTCTGGCAGGGCCTGTGCTGCAGCGCGCCAGTCGCATTCAGCCACGGTTTGCGCCGCCACGGGCAAGCCGGTGATTATCGTAGCAAGGAAAGGAGCCAAAAGACGCGTCATGTTCAACCTGTCGGACCAACTGCCCAACGCTACCCGCTTGGCGGCGACGCGCCAACCCAAAAGCTTAGCCGCGCGCCGCATCCATCCGGCGGCGCATTTCGTCGATGGCCGCGCTAAGCCCGACAAACACCGCCTCGCCGATCAGGAAATGCCCGATGTTCAGTTCCACGACCTGCGGTATCGCGGCGACAGGGGCCACGTTGTCATAGGTCAGGCCGTGGCCTGCATGCACTTCCAGACCCAGCGAATGCGCTAGTGCCGCCCCTTGGCGCAAGGCCTCAAGCTCGGCCTCGGCTTCATCAAGGCGGCCCTCGGCATGCAGGTCGGAATAGTGGCCCGTGTGCAATTCGACCACCGCTGCGCCAATCCGGGCCGAAGCTTCGATCTGGCGCGGCGCATGCCCAATGAACATGGACACGCGGCAGCCTGCATCGCGCAAGGGTGCAATGTAATGGGCCAGTCGGTTTTCATCGCCCGCCACGTCAAGTCCGCCTTCGGTTGTCCGTTCCTCGCGCCGTTCCGGCACAAGGCAGACGGCATGGGGCTTTAACCGCAGGATGATGGCGGCCATCTCATCCGTGGCGGCGCATTCAAAATTCAGCGGAATGCCGATCCCGGCGCGCAACGCATCCATGTCGGCATCTCGGATATGGCGGCGGTCTTCGCGCAGATGGGCAGTAATGCCATCGGCCCCCGATGCTTCGGCCAGCAGGGCCGCCCGCAAAGGGTCTGGCCAGACCGAACCCCGCGCGTTGCGCAAGGTGGCCACATGGTCGATGTTCACCCCAAGGCGAAGTTTTGCGATCGGTGTCATCCCCGTCCCCTTCTTGGCACTATGGCTAATCTAGGTCCCGGGGGCGGGGTCGTCATCCCCTTGTTTTGTATCGGATACAGGTTCACTGCGCGACTTGAGCGCCGCCAGCTTTTCGCGCAGCAGGGTGCGCTTTTCGCTGCGTTCCTTGAACTTTGCGGCGCGCGCCTTCTGATAGGCATGCACCAGCGGAATCGTCAGATAATAGAACACCACGCTGATGAAAAATCCCGGAACCAGCGCACCAATGAAATAGGGCACATAGACGGTTTTCCAGAACTGCAGCAGGCCAGACCATTCCATGTGCCGCGGAGTAAAGATGGCAAGGAAGTTGTGCCACAGGTCACGTCCGGCGTTGGCAAAGGCCGCGCCAATCGCTTCGGGCGACAGCGACGAGTCGATCCCCAGCATCCAGTGGCCAAGGCTGATGGCCCCCACGGCAAAGAACGGCGTGGTCAGCGGGTTCGAGTTGAACGTGCCAAGCAGGGCCGCAAAGATATTGCCGCGCATGATCCACGCCAGCAATGCCCCGAACAGAAACTGCAGTCCGGGCAGCGGCAGAAACCCGATGAAGCACCCGGCAAACATGCCGCGCGCAATCCGGTGCGGCTTGTCCGGCAGGCGCCGCATCCGGTGGATGACGTATTGCGTCGCGCGGCGAAAACCGCCGGACGGGTAAAACATCTCCCGCACCCAGGCCACCCAGCTGATGGGATCACGCCTCTTGAAAACCACCTGTTTCCCCGCTCGGTATTCCGTCTGTCGGCCATGTGGCCGCGTTCACATCTGCGCCGACTGAGGCTGCATTACATGTCTTTATCATGACAGGCACGAGTCAAAATCGGTAAACCCCCGCCTAAGTCGGATAGGGCGCGACGATGGCGCAGCAACTGTGGCGTTTGCGTTGCAATCCCCATGCCGCTGACCTTTGCGCCGCATCGGAACCAGTTGAAAAGAACCTAGGCGCGCTCCTGACCCGCTGCAAGGCCATAGACCAGCACACGGGCGTGTTCGCGTCACGGTTTACGGGCCAGATCGCGATATCGGCCAATTTGCGCCACATCGGTTTCCGCCTCAAGCGCGGTCATGACCTGATGCAGGTGTTCCACATCGCGCAGGTCCACATCCATGATCAGACGATAGAAATCGGGCTTGCGGTCAGTGAAGCGCAGGTCCGAGATATTGGCCTTCTGCTCGCCGATCAGCGTGCAAAGCCGCCCCAGCACCCCCGCATCGTTGGAGATGGTCAGATCAAGCGTGACCGTATGAACCGCAGCGTGGCGTCCGGCATGCCATGCCAGATCAACCCAGCGCTCGGTCTGTTCTTCGAACTCTTCCAGCGCGGGGCAGTCGATAGCATGGGCCACAACACCCTTGCCACGATAGGTGATGCCCACGATCCGCTCGCCCGGCACCGGCTGGCAGCAGGGCGCGCGGCGAAATGCCTGTTCGGCCGCAAGGCCAAGCACCGGGCGCGCGGCATCCACCTCGGGCAGATCGGCGCGTGCAAGTTCGGGATACAGCGTTTCAACCACCCGCCGCGCCGTCAGTTCGGCAGAGCCAAGCCGCGCCAGCAGATCTTCCTCATCATTCAGGCCCAGCATCTTGGCCGCCGTCCGCAAGGCCTTTTCGCTGGCCTTCTTGCCGACATGGTCAAAAGCGGCGCGCGCCAGTTCCTGCCCCAGCTTGATGAACCGCCCACGATCCTCATCCCGCAGCGATTTGCGGATGGCGGCCTTGGCCCGGCCCGTGGTGACAATGTCAATCCAGCTGGATTGCGGACGCTGCCCTTCGGCGGTGATGATCTCGACCGATTGACCATTCTTCAGCCGCGTCCACAGGGGCACGCGGATGCCATCGACCTTGGCCGACACACACGAGTTTCCGATGCGGGTATGGATCGCATAGGCATAGTCCAGCGGTGTGGCCCCGCGCGGCAACTGGATCACGTCGCCCTTTGGTGTAAAGCAGAACACTTGGTCGGAATACATTTCCAACTTCACATGCTCCATGAACTCGTCATGGTCGCCTTCGTCAAAGCGTTCTGTCAGTGTGGCGATCCACTTGGCCGGGTCCACCGCAAAGGGGTTCTTGGCGCGCACGCCTTCGCGGTACGACCAGTGCGCGGCAACGCCCGCCTCGGCCACTTCGTGCATCTCGCGGGTGCGGATCTGCACCTCGACCCGCTTGCCATCGCGCCCTGACACCGTCGTATGGATGGACCGGTAGCCGTTGTTCTTGGGCTGGCTGATGTAATCCTTGAACCGCCCCGGCACAGCGCGCCAGCGTTGGTGGATCACGCCCAGAATGCGGTAGCAATCGGCGACCGAGGCGCAGATGATGCGAAAGCCATAGATGTCGGACAACCGGCTGAACGCCAGATCCTTTTCCTGCATCTTGCGCCAGATCGAATAGGGCTTTTTCGCGCGGCCATAAACCGTTGCCTCGATCTGCACCTTATCCAGTTCATTGCGGATATCGGCGGTGATCTTGTGGACCACATCGCCAGCTTCGCGCTGAAGGGTCAGAAACCGCCGGATGATCGAGTTGCGCGCATCGGGGTTCAGCACCTTGAAGGACAGATCCTCCAGTTCCTCGCGCATCCACTGCATGCCCATGCGGCCCGCCAATGGCGCGAAAATCTCCATTGTCTCGCGGGCCTTTTGCGCCTGCTTTTCCGCGCGCATCGACTTGATGGTGCGCATGTTGTGCAGACGGTCCGCCAGCTTGACCAGAATGACCCGCAGGTCCTTGGACATGGCCATGAACAGCTTGCGGAAATTCTCGGCCTGCTGGGTTTCGGTCGACGACAACTGCAGATTGGTCAGCTTGGTCACGCCATCGACCAACTCGGCCACTTCGGTACCGAACTGTGCCACGATGTCAGCATAGGTTGAGCGCGTGTCTTCGATGGTGTCGTGCAACAGCGCGGTAATGATGGTGGCATCATCCAGCCGTTGTTCGGTCAGGATGGCCGATACGGCAACGGGGTGGGTAAAATACGCCTCACCCGACTTGCGGAACTGACCCTCATGCATCCGCATGCCATAGGCATAGGCCCGGCGGATCAGATCGGCGTTTGTGCGCGGATTGTAGTTTCGGACAAGGGCGATGAGGTCTTCGACGTCAATCATCATCGCCCCTGGTGCGGGTCTCCCCGTCTTAAAGCTCGCCTTGCGCTTCCATCAGCGCGCGCAGCAGTTTCTCTTCGGACATGTCGTCCTGCATCGGGCGGTCAATCTCGCCCGACATCAGCAGCGCCATCTGATCATCTTCGGGCTCATCAACCTCGATCTGGGTCTGATAGCTTTCGATCATCCGCTCGCGCAGCGACTCTGCCGCCTGCGTTTCTTCCGCGATCTCGCGCAGGGCGCAGACCGGGTTCTTGTCATTGTCGCGATCGATCGTCAGGGCAGAACCGGCCTGAATCTCACGCGCACGATGTGCGGCAAGCATTACCAGTTCGAACCGGTTCGGAACCTTGTCAACGCAGTCTTCAACCGTCACGCGGGCCATGGACGACTCCAGTTGGTGTGAGGGGCATGGAAAGTGTCTCCTTACGCCCGATGATGGGGCTTGACAACCCCGCAGTCACGCCAAAAGCCTGACATCCTTGCGATCTTGCGGCGAAAGGGCGGCCAGCATCTGGGTCACTGTCCGGCCAAGCACCGGATGCCGCCATTCGGGGGCCACATCCGCCAGGGGCACGAGAACAAAGGCGCGGTCCTGCAAACGCGGATGCGGCAGAATCAGATGCTCGGGCGTCAGTGTCGACTGGTCCTGTGGCGGCAGTTCCATCCAATGACGCTGCGTCATTGGATCGGGTAGCACCGAATCTGCGACAGCCAGAAGGTCCAGATCCAACGTCCGCATGCCCCAGCGCGTTTCACGGGTGCGACCAAAGCGCGCTTCTATCTTTTGCAGCGAAGAAAGCAAATCGGCGGGTTCAATACCTCTATCGACACAAAGCACTGCCGCTGCGTTCACATAATCGGGACCGTTTCCGTAGGGGAAACATGGCGTGGCATAGAACTTGCTGAGGGAATGCAGGCGAATATCGGCGGATTCCAGCGCAAATACAGCCGCTTGAAGGGTTTCAGCCGGCGATTTGTCGCCAAAGGGCAAGTTCGCACCTAATGCAACCAGGGCGTGCTTTTCGTTGTGCATTGTAAGTGTTACACTTCCGTATAGATGTGCTTGCAGGTCATCATTTGAAGCTGATAACTTGATGCGTCGCGGTAAACTCTGTCCTTCTTCTACCCCATGGGTCCACTCACGGAAAGGCAGACACCCCGACACGTTTTGAGGGGAACATAGATGTTTTACAAAGACGAACGGCTTGCGCTGTTCATAGACGGTTCAAATCTTTATGCCGCCGCAAAGGCATTGGGCTTTGATATCGACTACAAGCTTCTTCGGCAGGAATTTATGCGCCGGGGCAAGCTTCTTCGGGCCTTCTACTACACTGCACTGCTCGAAAACGACGACTACTCTCCGATCCGACCATTGGTTGACTGGCTGCATTACAACGGTTTCACCATGGTGACGAAGCCGGCAAAAGAATACACGGACAGCCAAGGCCGCCGAAAGGTCAAGGGCAACATGGATATCGAACTTACGGTCGATGCCATGGAGCTTGCGCCCCGCGTGGATCACATCGTGCTTTTTTCCGGGGATGGCGATTTTCGACCACTTGTCGAAAGCCTTCAACGTCAAGGGGTTAGGGTATCCGTTGTCTCGACGATCCGCAGCCAGCCGCCCATGATTGCCGATGAACTGCGCCGTCAGGCTGACAACTTCATCGAACTGGACGAGTTGCGCGATGTGATTGGCCGCCCGCCGCGCGAGCCACGCCCGCTGAACGAGCGTGAAGAAATGCCGGTCGACGTCAAGTAGTCTTGCAAACACAAAGGCGGGGCGCCCAAAGCGCCCCGTTTGCCAGGGCTCAACGCGTTCGATCCCTGTGCCGCAGCCTCAGGCGCTTTTTGCTTCGGGTGCCGCAAAGGTAAGGGCACGCTGAGCAGCCTCACCCAGTTCCAGTTGGGCCGAAACCGTCAGGGAAATCGCAGCCTGCAGATCAGCCAGTTTGACGGGCTTTGTCAGGTAATGGTCAAATCCTGCGCCCAGCACACGCTCGGCCTCGCCCGCCAAAGCGTTGGCCGTGATGGCCACCACCGGCGTGCGGTCAAGGTTGCGCTGCGCCTCATAGGACCGAATCGCTGCGGTCAGGGCGAAACCGTCCATGACGGGCATATGACAATCGGTCAGCACAACATCAAAGCGCCCACCCAGCCAGGCATCCAGCGCCTCGCGCCCGTCTGACACGATGGTGCAGGAATAACCCAGCAATTCGATCTGGTGCGACAGCACGATCTGGTTGATCTGGTTGTCCTCGGCCACCAGAACACGAAGGGCCGTTTGCCCCGTTCCAGCCTTGAACCCTGCCGGCCCAATGCGGGCGTCCGGCGCTGCACCTGCGGCATCCATGCGCCCCACAGCCGTCAACGCCTTCAGCGCCGTGCAGACATCCGACAGCAGCGTCGGCAGGCATTGCAGCACAAACAGGTTCGGCCCCAACAGGCCCGTCGGCGCCCCACGCAGTGGCGTCATCACCACGATGGGCAGATGGCCGTTGCGCGCCGAAAATGCCTGCACCCATTCGCCTGCTTTGCCGGCAGCGGCCGTGACGATGAAGATATCGCTGCCGTTATGCCGTGCGGCCGCATCATCGGCTTCTTCCACCGCGACACAGACAACATCGGCCGCACCAAAGGCCGCCCCGTAGCGCTGCCACAGTTCAAGCTGCCACATATGCGGGGCCACCAGCAGCAGACGGCGCCCTTCCAGATTGGGCAGGTCCAGCGCGCCTTGCGGATCGACCATCGGCAGTTCCACGGTGAAGGTGGCCCCAAGGCCCGGCAGGCTGCGGACCGAAATCTCGCCCGCCATCTTTTCCACCAGTTGCGACACGATCGCCAATCCAAGGCCAGACCCGCCGAACCGGCGGGTGCTGACAGCCTCGGATTGCTGAAAGGGCTGGAACAGCCGTTCCAAAAACACAGGTTCAATCCCGATACCGTCATCCTTGACCGTCAGGCGCAGCCGATTGTCCTCCAGACGATCCACCTGCAGCAGCACATTGCCGGCCGGTTCATCCGCCGGCCGGCGCGAAAACTTGATGGCGTTGCCCAGAAGATTCAGCAGGATTTGCCGCAAGCGTCCCGAATCCGTGATGATCTGCTTTGGGATCGCCGGGTCGATTGTCATCCGCAGCAGCACGTTGTTGACATCGGAGTAAATTCGCAAGGTATCGACCGCGCCTTCGAACACCTCAAGCAAATCAACAGGTTGGGCCAAAAGCGCCAACTTTCCAGCCTCGATCTTTGACATGTCCAGAATGTCTTCGATGATGCGCAGCAGCGAAAAGGACGACTCGCGCACCGTATGCAGCATCCGGCGCTGTTCGGGTTGCAGGGCACTGGCATCCAAGATCTCGACCATGCCCACCACGCCGTTCATCGGCGTGCGGATCTCATGGCTCATCGCGGCAAGAAACTCGCTTTTCGCCCGGTTGGCCGATTGTGCCGTGACGTTCAGTTCATGCAGGCGGGTGTGCGTGCGGTGCGTCTGGATCGAGAACATCGCCATTTCGATGCCCACGACCGCAAGCGCGGTTGCCGTCACGCCCATGGCCACCCAATCCCGCGCGACCTGTTCGCCAATCAGGGGTGGGCCAAAGTAATCGGTGCCCAGAACCTGCACCATCACCCAGCAGGCCCCGATCAGGCCCAGCAACCCGATGACCAGAGGGCGTTCGCGGTGCAACGAGAATGTCATGAACGGGCCGCCGATCAGCGCCACGAACAGGATCTGCACATTGCCGATGGGATGGACGATAAAGCAAGCAAAGACCGTGCCGACCAAACCCGACAAGACCCACAGCAAGCGCCCGAACAGATCAAATCCCGCGTGAAACAGATAGATGGTCAGCGCGGTTGAGCCGCCAATGGCCCCTGCAACAAGGCAAATCAACGGCTCGCGCAGTACAACACCCAGCGCAAACCAGATGCCGGCAATGGCCAGAACCGACCACGCCGTTACCCGGACGGTCGCGTGATACCGCTTTTCGGATGACAAGATTTCATCTTCTGACGAACGTCGCTTCGTTTTGGTGATGTTTTCAGCCAAGTGTCCCACACCGCAACCGACGCCTGCGCGTCGCACCCTGATCCCCAATTCGGGTATAGCCTGCTGACTGTCTGGGCGGATGCCGAAATTAAGGATAAACCGGTTCTCCATTTGGATAGGTTTTCCTACCCCCGGCCTGATGTGTCTGGCAGTCTGGCCTGACATCGCGGGGGGCTGGACCTTGGGCCGCCTTGCCCTTACCTGTGGTGAAGATGAAAACGGAGGCCCGGATGACCGCCGCAACACTGACTGATCGCCCGCCGTTGCACCTGTATCTTGCGGCACCGCGTGGCTTTTGCGCGGGGGTAGACCGGGCCATCAAGATCGTGGAACTGGCGTTGCAGAAATGGGGCGCCCCGGTCTATGTGCGCCACGAAATCGTGCACAACCGCTTTGTGGTGGATAGCCTGCGCGCCAAAGGTGCGGTCTTTGTCGAGGAACTCGACGATTGCCCTCCCGACCGCCCGGTGGTGTTTTCCGCGCATGGTGTGCCAAAGGCCGTTCCGGCCGAGGCGGCGCGGCGCGAGATGATTGCGGTGGATGCCACGTGCCCCCTTGTGACCAAGGTGCACAACGAAGCGGCGCGTCACCACGAAAACGGACTGCAGATGGTGATGATCGGCCATGCGGGCCACCCCGAGACGGTGGGCACGATGGGCCAGTTGCCGGATGGCGAAGTGCTGCTGGTGGAAACCGTAGATGACGTTGCCCGCCTTGGCGTGCGCGATGCCGCAAAGCTGGCCTTTATCACGCAGACCACGCTTTCGGTGGATGATACCGCCGATATCGTGGCGGCCTTGCGCGCGCGGTTCCCGGCCATCATCGGTCCGCACAAGGAAGACATCTGCTATGCCACGACCAACCGGCAGGCTGCGGTCAAGGTCATTGCCCCCAAGATCGACGCGCTTTTGGTGATCGGGGCGCCGAACTCTTCAAACTCGCGCCGTTTGGTCGAGGTGGGCAGCGCCGCTGGCTGCGCCTATGCCCAACTGATCCAGCGCGCGGATGAGATTGACTGGCGCGCCTTGGGCGGCGTACGCAGCGTAGGCCTGACCGCCGGTGCAAGTGCCCCCGAGGTGCTGGTGGATGAGGTCATCGCCGCCTTCCGCGCCCGCTTTGATGTGACGGTCGAACTGGTTGAAACCGCACAGGAACACGTCGAATTCAAGGTGCCCCGCGTGCTGCGAGAGCCTGCATGATCCCCTATGCGACCTTTGAAGGCAGGGTCGAAGCGGTGCAGATGGGACGCGCGACCTATACCATCCTGCGCCTGCCACCCGATGTGGCACGCGCCCTTGATGGCGCCAGACGGGTTGAGGGCGAGATTGCCGAGCACCCCGTCAACCTTGCCCCCAGCCGGATGCCCGATGTGGACGGACCGTTCCTTTGGGCCGGGAAAACCCTGCTGGACCGGATCGGCCTTGCGCCCGGCGAGGTGGTCGAGGTCCGGCTGCGCCCGGCCCGCGATGATCAGGTGGATGTGCCCGAAGATGTGGCGGCGGCCCTGCTGGCCCATGGCGTGACCGCCGCATGGGGTGCGCTGACATCCGGTATGCAGCGCAGTGCGCTGTATCAGATCGGCACCGCCAAAACCGCGCCCACCCGCGCAAAGCGCATCACCGCCCTGATGGCAAGGCTTTCGGCATGACGATGATCCCCCGCGCGGCGCTGATCCTTGGGCTGGCCGGTCTGTTGCCGTTTCTGTGGGGGGCAGCCACCCAGATATCGCCGCAACTGGCGGCTTGGGGGGGCCAGTGGGTTGGGCCATTGTTCATCGGCACCTATGTCAGCCTGACCTATGGCACGGTGATCTTGTCGTTCATGTCGGGCGTTCTGTGGGGCTTTGCCACCAAGGCCAGCGGGGAAGAGGCGGCGATCGGCTATGGCTTGTCGGTGATCCCGGCCTTGTGGGCGTTTTTCATGGTGAACGGTGACCCCGCCGATGCGGCCGTCAACCTTGCGGCCGGGTTCGTCGGTCTGCTGCTGCTGGACTGGCACTTCTGGCGCATGGGCACGGCCCCAGACTGGTGGCTGCACCTGCGCGGACTGCTGACGGTGATCGTGCTGGCCTGTCTTGCCGTGGCGATCATTGCCTGAGGGTGGCGGCGGGTGCGGGTCGGGTTGACCTTCGGCCGCGCGCTTTCTATGCCCAAGCCAGCCAAGGAGACGCCATGCCAGACCTTTACGCTTATACCGATGGCGCCTGTTCGGGAAATCCGGGTCCAGGGGGCTGGGGCGTGCTGATGATTGCGCGCGACGGCGACGCGGTTCTAAAGGAGCGCGAGTTGTGCGGGGGCGAGCCTGACACCACCAACAACCGCATGGAACTGATGGCCGCCATTTCCGCGCTAGAGGCCTTGAGCCGCCCGTCGGACATCGTGATCGTCACCGACTCGGCCTATGTCAAGAACGGGGTGACGTCGTGGATTTTTGGTTGGAAGCGTAACGGCTGGAAAACCGCCGATAACAAGCCGGTCAAGAATGTGGAGTTGTGGCAGCGGCTGGAACAGGCGCAGGCCCGTCACAAGGTGGAATGGCGCTGGATCAAGGGCCATGCCGGCCATGCCGAGAATGAGCGCGCCGATGCCTTGGCCCGCGCGGGCATGGCGCCGTACAAACCGGCAGCCAGAAGCGTGCCCAAGGCGGGCATGGCATGACGCCCGCCGAAGGCTTGGCTGCGCTGCTGGCATGGCTTGATCTGGCGTCGGTTGCAGTTTTTGCACTGACCGGGGCGCTGGTCGCAAGCCGCGCTCAACTGGATATCGTTGGCTTCATCTTCATCGCCTGCCTGACCGCCACCGGGGGCGGCACGCTGCGCGATGTGTTGCTGGACCGGGGCGTGTTCTGGATCGCTGATCCGATGATCCTTGCCGTGGCCACGGGTGCGGCGGTCGTGGTGTTCCTGACCGCGCATCTGCTGGAAAGCCGCTACCGCGTCTTGCTGTGGCTGGATGCCTTTGCCCTTGCCATCGCCGTGCCCGCCGGGGTTGCAGCCGCCTTTGCCATGGGCATGTCATGGCCGGTGGTGGTGGTCATGGGCATGGTCACCGGTTGCATGGGTGGCCTGATGCGCGACGTTGTGTGCAACGAGGTGCCCTTGGTTCTGAAACAGGGCGAACTTTACGTGACCTGCGCCTTTGCCGGGTCGGCGGCGGCGGTTCTGGCAGATTATGCGGGCGACGGTCAGGCCCCGCTGATCATCTGCGCGGCCGTGACCTTTGTCTTGCGGGCAGGAAGCCTTGCCCTTGGATGGCGCCTGCCGGTTTACCGGTCTCGGCCGCCACGGCCAGACTCTCCCAAACGCTAGCACAAGATCCCTTGCCGTCAGGCGGGCGGATCGGCTACGATTCGCACATGCCACGCCGCAAGATCATTCCCGATCACGAAGTTTTCGCCCAAATCCGCCATCTGATCGTGGCGTCGGGCGACAAGGCCGCCACCTTTGGCGCGGTTTCGCGGGCCACGGGTCTTGCGGCGCCCACCCTTGTGCAGCGCTATGGTTCGCAAGAGGGCATGGTGCGCGCCGCCCTGATGGCCGCGTGGGATGACCTTGATCAGCGCACCGAGGCCGCCGAGGCCGATGCCGAACTGTCGCCAAAGGGCGCGCAAGCCATGCTCAAGGCGCTTGGGTCCGATGCAGCCGATGCGCCGGACCTGACGCTTCTGGCGGCCGATTTTCGTGACCCGCCCCTGCGCGCGCGCGCCGAACGCTGGCGCGCACGGATGGAACAGGCCCTGAGCCTGCGGTTTGGCGGCGGAGCGAAGGGCAAGGATATGGCCGCCATCCTATTTGCCGCGTGGCAAGGGCAGGTCTTGTGGCAGGCGGCGGGCGGCAAGTCATTCCGGTTGAAGGACGCGATCAAGCGGCTGGACTGACACGCCTTAGCGCGACACGTAGGTTTTCCACAGCCAGATCAGCAACAGCGCGCCCAGAACGGCCCCCACAAACCCCGCCATCCAGCCTGCGACGGTCAGCAAGAACCGCAGCACCAACCCACCGATCAGCGCCCCGAAGATGCCGATGGCAACCGTGGTTGGCACATCGGTGTTCAGCCGCATGATCCGCGTGGCCAGAAACCCGGCGGCGGCCCCGATGATGATCAGTGCAACTATCGGCATGACGCCCCCTCTGCTTGCAGGGTCAATATGGGGGTCGCGGGCCGCTTTGCGAAGGGGTCACAGACGCGCGGGCAAAACGAGTCCGCGCAACACCTCGGCGGCCGGCATTGGCCGCTTGCCTTCGCGCTGCGCCTCCAGCACTTCAACAGCGCCGGATCCGCAGGCAATGGTAAAGCCGCCAAGAACCTGCCCCGGCGGCCCTTCACCCTTGGCAAGGCGGGACCGCAGCAGTTTCACCCGCTCATCCCCAATCTGCACCCATGCGCCGGGAAAGGGTGACAGGCTCCGGATCAAGCGGTCAACCTCGGTTGCGGGGCGGGCAAAATCCACCCGCGCCTCGGCCTTGTCGATCTTGGCGGCGTATGTCACGCCCTCTGACGGCTGCACGGCGGGCCGCAGATCGGCCAGTTGGTCCAGCGCCGTCAGGATCAACCGCGCGCCCATGGCCGAAAGGCGGTCATGCAAATCGGCGGTGGTTTCCCCGTCGCCGATGGCGGTGGCTTCGCGCAACAGCACAGGGCCGGTATCCAACCCAGCCTCCATCTGCATGATGCAAATGCCCGTTGTCGCATCACCCGCCATGATGGCGCGATGGATCGGGGCCGCACCCCGCCAGCGCGGCAAAAGCGAGGCGTGGATATTCAAGCACCCCGCGCGCGGCGCATCCAGCACCGGCTGCGGCAGGATCAGGCCATAGGCCACCACAACCGCCACATCGGCCTGCCATGCCGCGAATTCAGCCTGCGACTCAGGCGTGCGAAGCGATGTCGGATGACGCACTATTAGACCCAAGGCCTCGGCCCTTTGCTGCACAGGACTGGGGCGATCGGCCTTGCCACGGCCAGCGGGACGGGGGGGTTGCGAATAGACAGCCACCACATCGTGGCGCGCGGCCAGACCTTCCAGCACCGGCACCGAAAAGGCGGGCGTGCCCATGAACACAACCTTCATCCGCGTTTCCGGTACTTGTCGGCCTTGGCGATCAGCATCTTGCGCTTCAGGGGTGACAGATGGTCGAAATACATCTTGCCAGCCAGATGGTCGATCTGGTGCTGCACCGATGTGGCCCAGAGGTTCACGAAATCACGCTCCTCCCACGCCCCATCCGCATTCAGGAACCGCACCGTCACCGCACGCGGGCGTTTGATCACCGCCGAAACACCCGGCAGGTTGGGCGAGGCTTCCTCATGCTCGCGCAGCTGCACGCTGGCATGCAGCACTTCGGGGTTGGCCATGCGCACGGCCTGACCACGGGCCTCGGAGCAATCCACCACAGCCAGACGCAAGGGCACGCCGATCTGCACAGCGGCCAGGCCATATCCGGGCATGGCATCCATCGTGTCGATCATGTCGGCCCAGATGGCGCGCACGGCATCGGTAATTTCGGGCACATCGGCAGCCGGGGTTTTCAGCACGCTGTGGGGCCAAGGCAGGCACAGCCGCGCGGTCATGGCGCACACCGCACGGTATAGGACGCCTCGACCACCTGCCGCGCGGCGGGCGACAGGCGGTCAAAGGTCACGATGCCGTTCAAGTGGTCCAGTTCGTGCTGTACGCAGATCGCGGCAAACCCGGTCAGCGCATGTTCGCGCCGCACCCCATCGGGTGAGGTCCAGACTGCATGGATCGCCGTTGCCCGCGGCACGTCAGCCGTTACACCCGGAATGGACAAACAGCCTTCAGGCCCCGGCACCACATCATCGGACCACCACGAGATAACGGGATCAATGCACACCTGCGGGGCACGGGTGCCGTCTTTCCACGACAGATCCATCACAAAAACGCGCTGCAAGACACCAACCTGCGGGGCCGCCAGACCCCTGCCATAGGCGTCATACATCGTGTCCAGCATGTCTTGTGCGAGGTGCAACACCGCATCGTCCACGCCGCCCACCGGCGCGCAGACCGATGACAGCCGTTCATCTGGAAAGGTGACGATCGGCAGGATGGCCATCAGCCCTGCCGCGCCCGTTCGCGCTTTAGCTTTTCCATCTTGCGGGTGATCATCTGGCGCTTCAACGGGCCCAGATAATCGATGAACAGCTTGCCATCCAGATGGTCAATCTCATGCTGCACGCAGGTGGCCCACAGCCCGGTGAACTGTTCGTCCTGTGGCGCGCCGTCCAGATCAACCCATTCCACGCGCACATCCGCGGGGCGGCGCACCTCGGCATATTGGTCGGGGATAGAGAGGCACCCCTCTTCGTAGCTGGAGCTTTCCTCTGACGACCACACCACACGCGGGTTGATCAGCACCATCGGGCGCGGCGGGCCGTCCTTGATGCAGTCCATCACCAGCACCCGCTTCATCACCCCCACCTGCGGCGCGGCCAGCCCGATGCCGGGCGCATCATACATCGTGTCGAGCATGTCCTTGGCCAAAATCCGCACCTCGGCCGTGATCTCGGCCACGGGATCACAGGGCTTCTTGAGGCGCGGGTCAGGATGGATCAGGATGGGGCGGATCATATCGCTTGATTTACGGCGCAAGCGCACATCGTGCAAGAGGGCGGGCGGTAAGGCAGACAATTCCGATAAATGACCCAAAATCAGCACATAGTTTCAATTAAGTATCTAAATTCGGAATGACTTCCCGATTGATATCGACTATTTGGAACAAAACATCCAGACAGGGACCACCCGAACATG
The DNA here is from genome assembly GCA_027484145.1 of Rhodobacter sp. Lineage (GTDB taxonomy): Bacteria > Pseudomonadota > Alphaproteobacteria > Rhodobacterales > Rhodobacteraceae > Pseudotabrizicola. The sequence continues at coordinate 79,527 of JAIXUH010000026.1, read as the reverse complement.
AGCCGCACCCATGAGCTTTGACGAACAGATCGACCGCCTTGGCACCCATTCGGTGAAATGGGACATGATGGAACGACTTTACGGCGTTCCGTGTGACAAGGGAATTGCCATGTGGGTGGCCGACATGGACTTTCGCCCACCCGCCTGCATTCAGGCGGCGGTGGAGCGTATGGCCGCACATGGCCTTTATGGCTACTATGGCGATGATGCCAGCTATCTGGCGGCGGTGTGCTGGTGGATGCAGACGCGCCACGGCTGGACGGTCGACCCCAAGCATATCTTTACCACCCATGGTCTGGTCAATGGCACCGGGTTGGTTGTCGATGCGCTGACCCAACCGGGGGATGGCGTTGTGCTGATGACGCCCGTCTATCACGCCTTTGCCCGCACCATCCGGGCAGCCGGGCGGACCGTGGTGGAATGCCCGCTGAAACTGGTCGATGGGCGCTATGAGATGGATTTCGCCGCGTGGGATGCCCGGATGACCGGGACCGAGCGCATGCTGATCCTGTGCTCGCCGCACAATCCCGGCGGGCGGGTCTGGACCCATGCAGAATTGCGGGCGACGGCCGATTTCTGCCAGCGCCATGGCCTGATCCTTGTGTCGGACGAGATTCACCATGACCTGCTGATGCCGGGCCAAAAGCACCACCCGATGCCTCTTGTGGCCCCCGAAATGGCGGACCGCATCGTGATGATGACGGCGGCAACCAAGACCTTCAACATTGCCGGCAGCCATACGGGCAATGTCATCATCGCCGATGACGGCATGCGCAAAGCCTTTGGCGACCGAATGATGGCGCTTGGCATTTCGCCCAATTCGTTCGGGCTGCACATGGTGGAAGCCGCCTATTCGCCCGAAGGTGCGGCATGGGTGGATGATCTGAACCTGTATCTTGATGGCAACCGCCGCCTGTTCGACGATGGCATCAATGCCATTCCGGGCCTGCGCTCGATGGGGCTGGAGGCCACCTATCTGGCCTGGGTCGATTTTGCGGCGACCGGCATGGACGCGGCCGAGTTCACCGCCCGCGTGGAAAAGACAGCGCAAGTTTGTGCCAACCACGGCCATACTTTTGGCACCGGGGGCGAGACCTTCCTGCGCTTTAACATCGCCACCCCGCGCGCGCGGGTCGAGGAGGCCGTGGCGCGGCTGCAGGCCGCCTTCGGCGACCTGCAGTGAAACGGCTGGCGGGGGTCTTTGCGACCCTTGCCCTTGGCGGGTTATTGTCGGCGGCGCTGTTCCTGTTTCTTCCGAAGGCCCCGCCCCCTGCCCTTCAGCCGCCCATTGTGGGCCAGATCGAGCGGATCGTGGTGGAAAAGGCCGTCCGCCGGATGACTTTGTGGCAAAACGGCGCAAAAGTGCGGGAATACAGGATTGCGCTGGGTACCGCGCCCGTGGGCGACAAGGTCCGACAGGGTGACGGGAAAACCCCGGAAGGGTTGTTCCGCATTGACCGGGCCAATCCGAACTCGGCCTTTACGCTGTCACTGGGGCTGGATTATCCGCAACCGGACGACCGGGCCCGTGCCCGGGCGGCGGGGTATGATCCGGGTGGCGACATCATGATCCACGGCCAACCCAATGCCTTGCCAGAGGGTGGGAAATTGCCGGGCGACTGGACGGCGGGATGCATTGCCCTGACCAACGCCAACATGCGCGAAGTGTGGGCGGTGGCCGGGGTGGGAACGGTCGTTGAGGTGCGCCCCTGAGGCGACCGGTCAGGGTTTGGCAACGGTTTTCAAATGGCGCGCGCGATGCGCGCATTGTTTTGGGGTCGACAGACCGCTGACGCGGCCTGTCTCCGCCTCCGGCGGGGATATTTTTCGACAGAAAATGCTGTCAGGCCTTTGGCAGATAACCGACGGGGGCATTTTCATCGCGCCAGTAGTCCAGCGGCGCACGGTCGGTGACGGCTGTCGAGCGTTTGAATTCACAGATGATTTCGCCGTTTTCCTGCGTGGATGCCACGATCAGGCACTGAAACACATGGCGCGCGCCATCGTAGACATCGACAAGGCCGCGCAGATGCGGTGTCAGATCACCATCGAGCGCGAAACCATCGTGCCAGAAGCGCAGCACAGGAAAAACAGCCTCGCCCACCTGCACGCGCAGGCGGGATTTTCGCCGCGCCTCGCGCTTGCGCGCAACATCCAGACCCTCACGCACGTCTTTTGGCAGAAACTCGAGCATGGCACACACCTCTTTCCCCAAGGTCAAGTCTGCGCCAGAGATGCCTAAAATCAAGTCAATCGGCGAAAGCAGCGGTTGGACAGGAACGATCCGGGCGAAGCACGCGGAATCTGTCGCATTTATGAAACAGATCGCTGTGACCTGCGGTTGCCGGACGGGTGCGGATCGGCTTTGTCTGCGACCGCGGCAGGATCGGGGCGGGGGTGAGTCGGATGAGCGCACAGCAGGCGGACCACGGCGGCGGGATTGATGCGGCTGTGCGGCAGTGGGGCGGCGCGCGGGCCGACTGGATGGATTTGTCGACCGGGATCAACCCCGTTCCCTATCCGGTCGGGATGATGGCAGACGCGGTCTGGACGGCCCTGCCTGATATCGGTGCGGTGATGGCGTTGGAATGCGCGGCGCGGCGGTTCTGGGCTGTGCCGGAGGGTGCTGCCGTGCTGGCCGCACCGGGGGCATCGGCGGTGATCGCGCAGATTCCGGCCCTGATGGCGGCGGGGCGGGTGGTCATTCCCGGGCCGACCTATAACGAGCATGGGCGCGCCTTTGCCGCAGCCGGATGGCAGTTGAGCGGGACGGGCGACGGCGATGCAGTCGTCGTGGTGCGGCCGAACAATCCGGATGGAATGGTGCGCGATGTGCCGGTGGCCGCGCTGCGGGTGATCGATGAAAGCTTTGGCGACGTGATGCCGGAAACCTCGGTCATGGCGCAGGCCGGGACACCCGGCACCTTGATCCTGAAGAGCTTTGGCAAGTTCTGGGGGCTGGCCGGTCTGCGCCTTGGCTTTGTGATCGGCGATGCGGCTTTGGTGGCGAAACTGGCCGCGCGGTTGGGGCCATGGCCAGTGTCGGGCCCGGCGCTGGCGATCGGCACGGCGGCCCTGTCGGACTTCGGCTGGGCCGAAGCCGCGCGACAGCGGTTGCTGCGCGATGCCCGGCGGTTGGATGCCATGATGGCGGCGGCGGGTGCAGACATCCACGGCGGCACCAGCCTGTTCCGGCTGTATCGGGTCAAGGATGCGATGGTGTGGCAGGACCGACTGGCGCAGCACCGCATTCTGACGCGGACCTTTCCCTATTCGGCCGAGTGGCTGCGACTGGGTCTGCCCGGCCCGGATGCCGATTGGGCGCGGCTGAAACTGGCACTGGGGCTGCAATGACACTGATTCTTGCGATGTTGCTGGATGCGGCCTTTGGCGAGCCACGGCTGATCTGGGATCGCTGGCCGCATCCCGCCGTGCTTATGGGCCGTGCGGTGGGTTGGATGGACCGCCGGTTCAATGCGGGGGGATTGCGCCGCGCCAAAGGGGCGGTGGTGATGGCGGCGCTGGCGCTGTTTGCCTTTGCGCTTGGCAATGCCGTCCGGCTGGTGCCCGATTTTGGTGTGCTGGAAGTGATCTTGGCCGCCATCCTGCTGGCGCAGAAGTCGCTGGTCGATCATGTGCGCGCCGTGGCCGATGCGCTGCGCCTGTCGCTTCCCGGCGGGCGGCGCGCCGTGGCGATGATCGTGGGGCGTGATACCGATGCCATGGACCAACCTGCCGTGGCGCGGGCCGCCATTGAAAGTGCGGCCGAGAACCTGTCGGATGGCATCATCGCGCCTGCCTTCTGGTTCCTTGTCGGCGGCTTGCCCCTGATGCTGGTCTATAAGATCACCAACACGGCCGACAGCATGATTGGCCACCGCACGCCCCGTTTTGAGGAGTTCGGCTGGGCAGCGGCGCGGTTTGATGACCTGTTGAACCTGTTCCCGGCGCGGTTGACGGCGGTCTTGCTGTCCTTGGCCCATGGCATCACCGATCCGCGGCCCATCTTGCGTGACGCGCCCTTGCACCGCAGCCCGAATGCGGGCTGGCCCGAGGCGGCGATGGCGGTGGCACTGAATGTCGCGCTGTCGGGGCCGCGCGCCTATCACGGAGAATACCGCGATTACCCTTGGGTCTGGCCGGAGGGGCAGCGCGACGCGGGGCCGGGTGATATCGATGCCGCCTGTGCCGCGCTGTGGCGGGCCTGGGCGCTGATGCTGGTTCTGGTCGCGGTGGTGGCTTTGGTCTAGTCGGGCCAGATTGGCCAGTCGGCCACGGCATGGCCAATGCGCGCGGCGGCGATGCCCCCGGCTTCATCCAGCGCAAAGGCATGAAACCACATCCGGACCTGCCCGTTTTCGAATGCCAGATCGGGTGCCAGCACACCGCCAGCCGTCAGGGCCGGATCGCCCCATGCTTGCCCCACGACCTCTGGTGTGAGGATCGGGTCGGGGGCCACTTCCCACGGGCCAAAAGGGGATGCGGCGCGCGCAAGGCCGATGCGTTGCGCAAAGTAGGGGCCGTCGCGCGGGCCGGGTAACGATGAAAACGCAAGGTAGAACATCCCGTCCGGGCCGCGCAGAATGCCCGCCTCGGACGTGCCACCGTTGGCCCAAGCGGGACCGGGATCGCCAAGAACCGGGCGAGGCGTGCCATCGGGTAGACCGTCACGCCCCAAGGGCACTGCCATCAAGGTCAGTTTCTGGCGGGGCAAGCAGGTCGGATCGGCCATCGAGCAGGCCCATCCGGTGTAGAGCATCACCGTGCCTTCCGGCGTCTGGGCCAGCGTTGGAGAGGTCAGGCCCCCGGTATCCTCGGGCACCGAGGGGCGCAGGATCGGGTCACCCATCCATGAGAAACGCAAATCATCGTCGCCTTTGACAAGTCCGATCCCGGCATTATGCGGCTCGTCAAACACCCCAGCCCCGCGATAACCCAGCACATAGAGCCAGACCGTGCCGTCAGGACCGCGTTTGGCGGCGGGTGTTTCATGCGCCTCGTCCCAGTCGCCAATCCGGGCGCGCAGGGCCCGCCCGCGCACCAGCCACGCGCTTTCCGGTGTGCGCGCATGGCGCCAATTCAGGCCATCGTCTGACAGGGCGAGGCAGATTTCGCTACCCTGCGGGTCGCGCAGCACGTCGAGGCAGTGGTGAAACATCTGATAGGTGCCGTCGGACTGCCGCACAATCGACGGATCGCCAACGGCCGTGTATTGCCCTTCCCACACGGGGGCGGGGGTCACGTGCCATTCGGCACTGGCCACACCCGGCCAGAGGGCCAGAAGGGCGGCAATCACGACGCTGTTGGGCATGCGGCCCCCCGATAAAGCTTGCGTGACGCAGATTGCCCTGAACCGATGCGACAGGCTAGGGTTCGGCTGACCCATGAACCGGAAGTTGCCGATGCCCCGCCCGTTGACCTGCCTTGCCGCCCTTGCCCTTGCCTTGGCCTCTACCACAGCCGTGGCCGCGCCCTGTGGCGGGCCATTGCCCGACTTCATCGCCGCCATGACCGCCGAGGCGGTGGCCCAAGGCCTGCCCGAGGACGCGGCGCAAAGCTATCTGAGCGGCGCGCGGATTGATGAAAAGGTGCTGAAGGCGGATCGCAGCCAAGGCGTGTTCCGTATGAACTTCATCGATTTTTCGCGCCGCCTGATCTCGCAGAACCGGCTAGACAGCGGGCGCAGCCTTGCCAAGCGCCATGCCGAGACCTTTGACCGCGCCGCAAATGAGTATGGCGTGCCGCCCGGCATCTTGCTGGCGTTCTGGGCGTTCGAGACGGATTACGGACAGGTGCAGGGCGATTTCAACACCCGCAACGCGCTGATCACGCTGGCGCATGACTGCCGCCGCCCGGAGTTGTTCCAGCCGCAGGTTCTGTCGGCCATTGCCTTACATGCGCGCGGTGATTTCCCGACGGATACGACCGGCGCTTGGGCGGGCGAGATCGGCATGGTACAGATGCTGCCCGCCGACATTCTGGAACGCGGCGTCGATGGCGACGGCGATGGCCATGTCACGCTGAAAACCTCGGCCGCTGATGCGCTTTTGTCGGGGGCCAAGCTGTTGCAGCATCACGGATGGCAGGCAAACCAGCCTTGGCTGGCCGAGGTGACGGTGCCCGAAGTGATGGATTGGTCGCTTTCCGGGCTGGACACCGCCTTGCCCGTGGCCGAGTGGCAGGCACTGGGGGTTTCGGCCCGCGACGGCACGCTGTCCGATGGCATGGCCTCGCTGGTGCTGCCACAGGGGCGCGGGGGGCCTGCCTTTCTGGCCTATCCGAACTTTTCCACGCTGTTCGACTGGAACCAGTCGTTCACCTATGTGCTGACTGCCGCCTATTTCGCCACCCGACTGGAAGGTGCGCCATCCTATGATGCGGGCACCCCCGACCCTGGCCTTGATGGCGACCAGATGAAGCAGCTTCAGGAACGCTTGGCCGCCCTTGGCCATGATGTGGGCAAAATCGATGGCATCCTTGGTGCCGGAACCCGTAGCGCGGTGCAAAAGGAACAGGTCCGCCTTGGCCTGCCCGCCGACGCCTGGCCCACCGTTGAGTTGCTGAATGCCCTTTGACCCCATTTCCATGGCCGAACTCATGGCGGCCTTACCGCATGTGCTGGCCGCCCCAAAGGATGACGCCCCCGTGCAGGGGCTGTGCTTTCGCCCGACCTTCAAGGAACGGCTGTTTCCCGACCATCTGACCCTGACCGCCGCCTTGGGCATTCCGGGCGAAAGGTGGCTGACCGCGCCTTGGCTGCGCCTGCCCGACGGAGCGCCCGACCCGCGCATTCAGGTGTCGATCCTGCCCCTTCGTGTGATGGATCTTGTTTGGCGTGACCGCACGGAAACCCTGCATCCGGGCGACAACATCGTCGCCGACCTTGATATGTCTGAGGCTAACCTGCCCGAAGGCACCCTTCTGACCGCCGGAACGGCTGTTCTGCGTGTCTCATCGCTGTTCAACGATGGCTGCGTGAAGTGGAAAGTGCGCTACGGAGAGGCGGCGAAGGATTGGATCACCCTGCCCGGCCACCCGCCCCTGCGCCTGCGCGGCGTGCTTTGCGCGGTAGAGCGGGATGGTATCGTGCGGCTGGGCGACCGGCTGCGCAAGCTGGCCTGAGTCGGCCAGACCCGTCGAAAAAGCTGGGGGTTTCCCCCCTGCCGCCGGTCCCTTGAACCGGTGGCGGAACCCGCGGCAAACCCCGTGGGATACGTGGAGAAGGGGAAGCGGGGGGATTACATGCCTTCGCCGGGCGCGCGCTGCTTTCGGCGCCAACCGATGCAGGTGATGACCGCCTTTTCAGCCACAGCGGCCCAGCGCGCAAGCTGGGCAGGGTCAGCGCGGTCGATCCGCATTGTGATTCGGGTTTCGCCTGCGTCGATATCCATGGGGGCATCCGGGTGGGCGGCACCCCATTGCGCGATCTGGGCAGGCGTGGCTCGCACCGGCCATGAGAGAGCGAGCCGCCAGAACCCGTCGCCCTCCTGCGTGGCGGTAAATGGTGCCGATGCCGACCAGAGCCGCGCGTGGATAACGCCACCCTCCTCCTCGACTCCCGGAAAGCCAGCGGCTTGGAGTGCGGCCTTCATGCGACCAGCGCCTCGGCCTTTTTCAGATCGACGCTGACCAACTGGCTGACGCCCTGTTCCTGCATCGTCACCCCGAACAGCCGGTCCATCCGGGCCATCGTCACGGCGTGATGGGTGATGATCAGGAACCGCGTGTCGGTGCGGCGGGTCATTTCATCAAGCAGGTCGCAAAAGCGGGTGACGTTGGCATCGTCCAGCGGCGCGTCCACCTCATCCAGCACACAGATCGGCGCGGGGTTGGCAAGGAACACGCCGAAGATCAGGGCAAGTGCGGTCAGGGTCTGTTCACCACCCGACAACAGGCTGAGCGTTGCAAGCTTCTTGCCCGGCGGCTGGCACATGATTTCCAGCCCCGCTTCCAGCGGGTCATCGGATTCCACCAGCACCAGCCGCGCCTCACCACCCCCGAACAGATGCGTGAACAGCGTGCCGAAATTCTGGTTCACCTGCTCAAAAGCGGTGAGCAGGCGCTCGCGCCCTTCGCGGTTCAGCCCCGAGATACCCGCGCGCAGTTTCTTGATCGCCTCTTCCAGATCAGTCTTTTCCCGGAACAGCGCCTCATGTTCGGCGGCGACGGTCTTCATATCTTCTTCGGCGCGCAGGTTGACGGCACCCAAAGCCTCGCGCTGGCGCTTCAGGCGCTGCACGTCGGTATCCAGCGCCTCGGCATCGGGCATGTGGTCAGGATCCACCGCCAGCCGCACCAGAAGATCGGCAGGCGCGCATTCGGCATCTTCAGCGATGCGTTCGGCGGCATAGGCCACGGTTTCGCGGGCGGCATCGTTGCGCGCCTCGGCCCGGGCGCGGGCTTCGCGGGCCTCGCCGTTCTGGCGCTCGGCCTCACGCTCGGACAGTTGCGCCTCGCGCAGCGCGGTTTCGGCGGCGGCCAAGGCGTCGGCGGCCGTGCGGCGTCGGGCTTCGGCGGCGTCAATCGCCTCTGACAGTTCTTCACGTTTGGCGGCGATTTCTTCGGGGGCGGCACCGGCCTCGTCCAGTTCCTCGGCGGTTTCGGCCCGGCGTTCGGCCAGTTCGGCGCTGCGCTTTTCTGCTGTTTCCAGCCGGTGCCGCCAACCCGACAGCTCTTTCGTCGCCTCTTGCCGCCGCCTGATCCGCGCTTCGCCTTCGCGGCGCAATTCATCATGGGCGGACCGGCGGGTCAGCATCGCCAGACGCGCCGCCTCGACCGCCACCTTGGCCCCTTCGACCCGGGCGCGAGCAGCCGCAAGATCGGGCAGGTCGGTTGCGGCGGCCTCGGCCTCACGCAGACGCGCGCGGGCCGACATCGCCTCGTCCTCATGTCGGGCCACGGCAAGGCGGGCGGATTCGAGCCGCCCACCGGCAATCGAGCGTTCCGCCTCGGCACGGCTGGCGGCGCGGTTTGCTTCGGTCACGCGGGCATCAGCGGCGCGACGGGCGTCGCGGGCCATCTGGTCGGCGCGGGCGAGATCGGCCAGACGCGCCTGCAGGGCCTCATGCGCGCGCCTGGCGCCTTCGGCACGGGCGGCGACCTCTTCCAGATCGCGCTTCAATTGCACCAGACGGTTGAGTTGCTGCAACCGCGCTGCCGCCGCACTTGGCGCATCCTCGGCCGATGCGCGAAACCCGTCCCAACGCCACAGGTCACCTTCGATGCTGACCAGACGCTGACCGGGGCGCAAGCTTGGCTGCAAGATCGCCCCCTGACCGCGCGCCACCAGCCCGATCTGGCCCAGCCGCCGCGCCAGAACGGCGGGGGCGGTGACATGCGCGCCCAATGGCGTGGCACCGTCGGGCAAGGCTGCCGCATCGTCATAACCCGGCAACAGCGCCCATCCCGACCGTGCATCAGCCGCCACTTCGGGCGCGCGCAGATCATCGGACAGCGCCGCACCGAGCGCCTTTTCATACCCCGGCTCGACCGTCAGCCGGTCCAAAACCTGATGCCCGGCCTGCGACTCACGCTCCACCATACGGGCAAGGGCGGCCACTTCGGCGCGCAGAGCATTGGCCTCGCCCTCGGCCTCGCCCCGGGCGGCGCGGGCTTCGGCCTCGCGGCTCTGCACTTCGGCGCGGGCGGTTTCGGCCATTTCCAGCGCCGCTTCGGTGGCCTCGGCCAAGGCGACGGCGGCCTCTTGCCCTTCGCTCGCCACATCAAAGGCCTCGGCAGCAGCGGCCAAGGCCTCGACCGCGGTGTCCACGCTGTCGCGCGCGCGGGCAGCTTCGGCATCAAGCCGGTCCATGGTCAGCCGTGTATCGGACAGCAGGCGTTGCACCGACTGGTGCCGTGCAGCAAGGCGGGCCGAGTCTTCGGTGGCCTCGCTCAGCAAGGTTTCGCGGTCTGACAGAATCGCCCCAGCCTCCCGCGCGGCTTCGGCCGCTTCGGCAAGACGGTCGTCGTGGCCATCATGCAGCTTGAGCAGTTGCGCGATTTCCCAATCCAGCCGCGAAATCGTTTCGCCCGCATCGCGGTTCAGGCCGGCCTCACGCTCCATATCGCGGTCAAGCTGCACGATCCGGCCACGCAGCGTTTCGATCAGCGCCATGGCGCGGGCTTCCTGATCGCCCAAAGCATCGCGCTGCAAGACCAGACGCTGCAGGATCGCGGCAGCCACGGCCTCTTCCTCGCGCTTGGGCGGCAGGGCATCTTCGCGCGCTTCGCGGGCCTTGGCGGCGGCACGGGCGGCAGCATCGGCGCGGCCTGCGGCCATCAGACGGTCGCGCAAGGCGGCCTCGGCCTCGGCGCGGGCCAGTTCCGCCTCGCGCCAGCGGCGATAGAGCAGCATGCCTTCGGTGCGGCGCAACTCCTCGCCGATCTCGCGGTAACGTTGTGCTTGCCGTGCCTGACGGGTCAGCACCGCCACCTGCTGGGCCAGCCCTTCCAGCACGTCATCAACGCGCAACAGGTTTTGCTCGGCCCCCGACAGCTTCAACTCGGCCTCGTGGCGGCGCGCATAAAGGCCCGAGATGCCCGCCGCCTCTTCCAGAATCCGCCGCCGCGCCTTGGGCTTGGCGTTGATCAGTTCGGAAATCTGCCCCTGCCGCACAAGGGCCGGGCTGTGCGATCCGGTCGAGGCATCGGCGAACAGCATCTGCACGTCGCGCGCGCGCACGTCCTTGGCGTTTGCCTTGTAGGCCGACCCTGCATCGCGTGTGATCCGCCGCACAATCTCGATCTGGTCAGCGTCATTGAAGCCGGATGGCGCCAGCCGATCCTGATTGTCGATCACGATCGAGACTTCGGCAAAGTTGCGGGCGCCGCGCGTGGCAGCCCCGGCAAAGATCACGTCCTCCATCCCGCCGCCGCGCATCGCGGTGGGGCGGTTTTCGCCCATGACCCAGCGCAGCGCCTCCAGCAGGTTGGACTTGCCGCAGCCGTTGGGACCGACCACGCCCGTCAGACCCTCATGGATCACAAGATCCGTGGGGTCGACAAAGCTTTTGAAGCCGTTCAGCCGCAGTCTGGAAAAACGCACCCTGCCCTCATGAGTCGCAACAAACCCCTATCGTCCGCGCCACTGGGGCCCGAGTCAACCCAACGCCCCCCGCATATCGCGGGCATAGGCAGCTTATCCCCAATATCTTGACATGGTCTTGCTTCGGCTTTGCCGTTGCAAATCTTGGGAAAGCGCCGTCTCATCCACCCTGACAGGACCATATTGCGGACCGACAGGCGATGAAGCACCCCGAACTTGCCCCACATCAGGCCCGCGAACCCTATGATTGGGCGGCGATCCTGTGGCTGATCCAGACCGAGTTTGCCTATATGGATGGGGTGATTGACCCGCCATCGTCGATGCACATGCTGACCGAGGACAGCATTGCCCAACAGGCCGCAAGCGGCGAAGTCTGGGTGATGGGCACGCCGCCTTTGGCCTGTGTATTTCTGACGCCAAGGCCGCACGCGCTTTACATCGGAAAGCTTGCGGTGGCGACCACGCACAGGGGCAAAGGCTTGGCACGCCACTTGATCGATATGGCCGATGACCGGGCCCGCGCCATGGCCTTGCCGACGCTGGAATTGCAGACCCGGGTCGAACTGCGCACGAACCACGACGCCTTTCGCGCGATGGGGTTTGTGCAGACGGGCGAAACCGCGCACCCCGGCTATGCCCGCACCACCACGCTGACGTTTCAGCGGCGGGTGGATGCCAAAGATGGCGGGTTGCACAGCGACCAACGTCCCTTTGCCATGTGACAAGACACAGTTTGCCCAATAGCCCTTGCGGCGGCGGGCGGCAGCAATACCTTTGGTGCAAGGCAACAGACGGATCAGATGATGGAACACCCGACCCTTCTTGGGATCTGCGGCGCGCTGCGGGCCGCTTCGACCAACCGGCTGCTCCTGGGCGAGGCGCGCCGTGCCTTTGGTCCCTGCGCATGGGTCGAAGGCAATCTGCGCCTGCCGCTGTATGACGAGGATCTTGAGATTGCCGAGGGCATTCCAGCAGAAGTTCAGGCCCTTGCCGATCAGATCAAGGCCGCCGATGCCATCGTGATCTGCACCCCGGAATACAACAAGAACTTGCCCGGCGTGCTGAAGAACGCACTCGACTGGGTCAGCCGCACCAAAGGCGGGCCATGGCGTGACAAACCGGTTGCCATCCTGTCCGCCGCCGATGGCCGCGCCGGGGGAGAGCGGTCGCAGTTTTCGCTGCGCCATTGCCTGACGCCGTTCCGCCCGCGCCTGATCACCGGCCCCGAGGTGATGATCGCCCATTCCCGCAGCGCCTTTGATGGCGACGGCCACCTGATTGACGAACGATCCGGCAAGGGCGTGGCGGAACTGATGCAGATCCTGCGGGCCGAGGCGCTGTTGCCGCGCTAAGCTGTCAGAGCCCGGCGGCAATCTTGCGAAACATCGCAACATCCTCGGTGTCGCGCCCCGCTTCGCGGAACCTGCGGTCAGCGGCATTGACGGCAATCACCACGTCCCGCGCGCTGTCGATAAAGACATACTGCCCATAGATCCCGCGCGCCATCACCTCGCCGGGGGCTGATCCTTCGGGCACCCACCACTGAAAGCCGTATCCTTCGCCTCCCGGGGCCGAAGGCGCGATCATGTCACGCACCCAATCGGCGGGCACCACCTGTTGGCCCTGCCATTGCCCGCCCGCCGCGATCATGGCGCCAAAGCGGGCGTAATCGCGCGTTCGCATGTTCAGCCCGCCCAGCACGAACGACACGCCAAAGCCATCGGTCACGTAATAGGGCGCCGCCTCCAGCCCCAGCGGGGCAAGGATGTGCCGCTCCAGCAAGGGCGGGATATCTTCGCCCGTGGCCCCGCGGATCACCATGCCGATCACATGCGTGTCGATAGAGACATATTGCCACTGCTGCCCCGGTTCAAACTCGCGCACTGTCAATCCGGTCGCGAACGCATCCATCGATTGGCCCAGCGCCAGAACGCGACCCATCTTGTTGATGTCAGACCAGAAATCCAGATAGTCCTCGTTGAACTTCACCCCCGAAGCCATGTTCAGGACATTGCGGATCGTAGCCCCGTCATAGGCCGACCCTTTCAAAGCGGGGGCATAAACCGTGACCTGATCATCGAGAGAGCCGATCTTCCCTTCGGCCATCACGATGCCCAACAGCGCAGCCAGAAAGCTTTTGGCCATCGACCAGCTGATCCGCAGATCCTGATCCGTGGTGCCAAGGTAATAGCTTTCGTGGCGGATTTGTCCGTTCTGCAGCACCACCAGTGCCGTGACCTGCCGATCCTCCACCCATGCCGCAAGATCCGGCGGCAGCGTTGCGGCAGGCCCGGCGGGCAGCGGGCTGACAGGGCCATCACCGCGCGACATTGGGCGCGTCAGGAACAGCGCATCCATGGACGAGAAATTCCGCACAATCCGGTCTGGCGCAAACAGGCTGTTCACCGCCATAAGCCGCTGAATTTCCTCGCGCTTCCAGAAGGCGGCACTGGCCAGAACCAGAACCAGCAGCACCACGATCTGCAAAAAGCGCTTCATCAGCGTTCCGTCCTTTGCCGCAGGCGCGCCTCGATCCGGCGCAGGATCAGACTCAGTCCGACCGTCATGGTAAGATACAGCAGGGCGGCGACATTATAGGTCTCGAAATACCGGAAATTGCCCGCCGCCGTGACCTTTGCCAGTTGGGTGATGTCACTGACGCCCAACACACTGACAAGCGAGCTGTCCTTGACCATCGCCACGAAATCATTGCCCAAGGGCGGCAGGATCGTGCGGAAGGCCTGCGGAAACACGATATGGCGAAAGCGCTGCCAGCCGTTCAGGCCCAGCGCCTGCGCCGCCTCGATCTGGCCCTTGTCCACCGCCTGCAGGCCCGCACGGAAAATCTCGGCAAGAAAGGCGGAATAGGCCAGCATCAGGGCGATCACGGCGCGCGCAATCAGGGGAAAGTCGCGGGTTTTCCATGGGTCCAGACCAAAGGGCGTGATCACCCAGTTCACCGCAATCACCAAGGCGGGCGAAAGGGCGAAGGCCACGTACAACAGCAGCACGATGATCGGGACGCCACGCATCACTTCGATGTAAAGGCGGGCGGTCTGACGCAGCACCACAAAGCGCGACAGGCCCATGACCGCAAGGCCCAGCCCGATCAGGCAGGCCCCGATATAGGCGATCAGCGCCACCGCAATTGTTATGCCTATGCCCTTCATCAGGGTGTTCAGCGCGGCGGCATAGACCTGCGATGACAGGACCTGCCAAAACAAGACGGCGCCGGTGATGCACAAGATCACCAGCCACCATGGAAAGTCGCTGTCAGGTTTGGAATTGGGGGTCATGGCAAAGCGGCCCTGGCGTATTGGCCGGGGCCAAAGGGCTTATTGGCCCATCTTGTACTCAAGGAACCACTTCGTGTTCAGCGCGTCCAGCGTACCATCTGCCTTCAGCGCGGCAATGCCGGCATTCATCGGGGCCACCAGTTCCGAGCCCTTGGGGAAAATGAAGCCGAAATCTTCGGTCCCCAGCTTTTCGCCGATGATCTTCAGCGCTCCGCCAGATGCTTCAACATAGCCTGCGCCTGCGGTGCCATCAGTCAGCACCAGATCAACGTCGCCCGCCTTCAGCGCTTCGACCGTCGCACCAAAGGTTTCGAACAGCTTGATGCGGGGGTTCGCCTCGTTGCCATCTAGCACCTCATAGACGCCGACATAGAACGGCGTCGTGCCGGGCTGAACGGCCATCAAGAGTTCGGCATTGGCGGCGAAAGATGCCTTGTCGGCAAAGCGAGTCTCGTCGCCGCGCACCATCATGACCATCTGGCTGGTCATGTAGCTGTCGGAGAAATCGACCTTTTCCTTGCGGTCATCGCGGATGGTGATGCCCGTCATGCCAAGGTCGAACTGGCCTTCCGATACCGCCGGGATCATCGCATCCCACGAGATGTTCTCATACTTGACGGTAAAGTTCATGCGCTTGGCCAATTCGGCCATGGCGTCATATTCCCAGCCGATGGCCGCCCCCGAGGCATCAAGGAATTGCAGCGGCGGATA
This sequence comes from Rhodobacter sp., assembly GCA_027484145.1. Classification (GTDB taxonomy): domain Bacteria; phylum Pseudomonadota; class Alphaproteobacteria; order Rhodobacterales; family Rhodobacteraceae; genus Pseudotabrizicola. The sequence continues at coordinate 64,476 of JAIXUH010000026.1, read as the reverse complement.
AGCGTTTTCGGTGACGACGACAATTTCCTTGCCCCCCATATCTGGCAGGTCTTGGGCAAGCGCAGTGGTGGCGGCAAACATGGCAAGGGCGCCAAGGGCGGCGGTCAATTTCATCGGTCAAGCTCCCGGTTGGTTTTGACATTGGACTATGACGATGCCGACACCGGGATTCAAGCGCCGCTGCGCGGATCGCCATTTTCGCGGCCTGTGCATCTGCGCACGAATGCTGGCGCTTTGTCCAGAATTGCGCGGCGGCACCGAAACGCGCATGTTTTCAGCAATCAGAACACGAGGCCCGCCATGACGAAACGCATGCCCACTTACTTTATCTCCCACGGCGGCGGCCCGTGGCCTTGGATGCCGGACTGGCGGGCCATGTTCGCCAATCTGGAGGCCAGCTTCGTGCAGATGGTCAAAGACCTGCCCGAACGGCCCAAGGCCATTCTGATGGTATCTGGCCACTGGGAGGCTGACAGCTTTACCGTGATGTCCAGCCCCAAGCCGCCGATGGTCTATGATTATTCCGGTTTTCCGCCCGAGACATTCAAGATCGTCTATCCTGCACCGGGCGCGCCCGAACTTGCCCAACGCGCTGCAGACCTGATCGCGGCGGCAGGCCTGCCGGTGCGGGTGGATGCAAGGCAAGGCTTTGACCACGGCACCTTTGTCCCGGCTTTCGTGATGTATCCCGATGCGTCGATGCCGGTGTTCCAGATCTCGCTGCGCCACGGCTATTCGCCGGAAGAACACCTTGCCCTTGGCCGCGCCCTTGCGCCGCTGCGGGACGAAGGGGTGCTGATCGTCGGATCAGGGCTGTCCTATCACAATCTGCGCCTGTTTGGGCCGGGCGCAAAAGTGCCATCCGAGGCGTTTGATGCCTGGCTGGCCGTCACGATGGCGGACGCACCCGCAGCGCGCACAAAGGCGCTGCTGAACTGGGAACAGGCCCCCTATGCCCGCACCTGCCACGCGCAGGAGGACCACTTCATGCCCATTTTCGCCGCCCTTGGCGCAGCCGAGGGGGAAGCCGCGCAGATGGTCTATCATGACACTGGCCTGTTCGGCGGCGTCACGGCATCAAGCTACCGCTTCGGCTGATCCGACCCCTGCGGCACGGTGTGGCCCGTGCCGCATACCGGGCAATCGGCGCGAGGCTTGATGGCGATCACACGAGTTTCGGCAAAAAGCGCGTCATGAATCATCAGCCGTCCGCGCAAGGTTTCGCCCGCGCCGGTCAGGTGCTTGACCGCCTCCATCGCCATCATGGCGCCGATCACGCCCGGCAAGGGTGCCGCGACCCCGGCTTCGGCGCAGGTCGGCACCATGCCGGGGGCAGGCCGCACCGGGAACACACATTCGTAGCATGGCGCGCCATGGGCCGGATCATAAAGCGAAAGCTGCCCTTCCCACTGCGTGATCGCGGCAGAGATCAGCGGCTTGCCCAGTTGCGCGCAAACGCGGTTCACCAGATAGCGCGTGTCGAAATTGTCAGTCCCATCCAGCACAAGGTCATAGTCGGCGATCAGGGCTGCGGCGCTGGCCTCATCCAGCCGCCGCTGATAGGGGCGCAGCGTGATGAAAGGGTTCAGCGCCTTGACCGCGATTTCGGCCGAAAACACCTTTGGCATTCCAATCCGCTGATCGGCATGGATGATCTGGCGTTGCAGGTTGGAATTGTCGACGGCATCGGCATCGACCACCCCCAGCGTGCCCACCCCACTGGCCGCTAGATACAGCAGCGCGGGCGACCCAAGGCCCCCGGCTCCAATCACCAGCACCTTTGCGTCTTTCAGCCGCCGTTGGCCCGGCCCGCCGATTTCGCGCAAGATGATGTGGCGGGAATAGCGGTCCAGTTCCGCCGCGCGAAAGGCCCCAGGCTTGGCCTCTAGTACGGCGGGGTCTGGCGTGGCCCGGGCGCGCAGCATCGTCAGGGCCCTTCGATAGCCACCCACCAGCACCGCAACCACGCCCAAGGCCAGCCATGGCTTCACGTCACCGCCCGTGGCAAGGCGCAGCGGGTTATCGGCGGGCAGCGCCAGTTGCGCGAACACCACCGCCAGCCAAAGGCCCGCAATCATGGTCAGGCGCAGCCGGACCGGGGCCTTCATCAGGGCACCAAGGCCCCAGAGTGCCGCCGCCATGGCCAGAACCAAGCCCATCAGCGCCGCCCGGTAGAGCCGAAGCCCCCCTCGCCGCGTTCCGTGCTCGTCAGTGCCGTCGCCAAGGTGAAACGCGCCTGCACCACCGGGGCCACGATCATTTGCGCGATGCGGTCGCCGTGCTGCACGGTAAACGGCTCTGACCCAAGGTTGATCAGCGCCACGCCCAAAGGCCCGCGATAATCACTGTCGATGGTGCCGGGGGTGTTGGGCAGCGTAATCCCGAATTTGGTGGCCAGCCCCGATCTTGGACGGATCTGCATTTCATAGCCCAGCGGAATTTCGACCCTGATCCCGGTCGGGCAGATCGCCCGCTGCATCGGGGCCAGTGTAAAGCCGTTCTCCCGCTGATCGGGCGGCAGGTTGGCGCGGATATCGGCCCCCGCCGCGCCAGGGGTTTCATAGGTGGGCAAGGGCAGGCTGCGGTCAGCCCAATCCTCAAAGACGATCTTCACTTCGGGGGTCATGCCAGAGCCTCGGCAATCCGGGCGGCAAGGCGGCGGGCCACCGCATCCTTGGCCATACGCGGCCAGACCTCAGCGCCTGTGTCGCTCAGGATGGTGACAGCGTTTTCGCTGCCGCCCATGATGCCGGTGGCGGGAGATACGTCATTTGCCACGATCCAGTCACAGCCCTTGCGCGCCCGCTTGGCGGTGGCATGGGCCACGACATCGGTCGTTTCTGCGGCAAAGCCCACCACAAGGCGTGGTCTGTGCGGGCTCTTGGACAGGGTTGCCAGAATGTCGGGGTTTTCGGCAAACTCCAGCGCGGGCGCGCGGCCCGACGCATCCTTCTTCATCTTTTGCGCGGCGGCATTGGCCACGCGCCAATCGGCCACCGCCGCCGCCATCACCGCCGCATCGGCAGGCAAGGCGGCCTGCACCGCCGCCAGCATCTGTGCTGCCGTTTCCACCTGCACCACCCTTACCCCCAAGGGCGGCGGCACGGTCGCGGGGCCGGTGACAAAGGTCACCGTCGCGCCCAGATCACGCAAGGCCGCCGCAATGGCCGTGCCCTGCGCACCAGAGGATCGGTTGGCGATATAGCGCACGGGATCAATCGGTTCGTGCGTAGGGCCGCTGGTCACCAGCACATGCTTTCCCGCAAGCGGACCGCCGCCCAGCGCCGCATCGATCGCGGCAACAATCTCGGCCGGTTCCGCCATCCGGCCCGGACCGAACTCGCCACAGGCCATCTCGCCATCATTGGGGCCGACAAACAGCACCCCATCACCGCGCAGGTTGGCCAGATTGCGCTGGGTGGCAGGATGCGTCCACATCCGCACATTCATCGCCGGGGCCACCAGCACGCGCTTGTCCGTGGCCAGCAACACGGTCGAGGCAAGGTCATCCGCCCGCCCCTGCGCCATCTTTGCCAGAATGTCCGCCGTGGCCGGGGCCACCACCAGCAGGTCTGCTGCGCGCGATAACTGGATATGGCCCATCTCGGCCTCATCCGTCAGGTTGAACAGGTCTTGATAAACCTTGGCACCCGCCAAGGCCGAGACGCTAAGCGGTGTTACGAATTCGGTCGCAGCACGGGTCAGAACGGGTGTGACAGACGCCCCGGCCTTTTGCAAAAGCCGGATCAGTTCCAGCGATTTATAGGCCGCGATTCCGCCGCCGATGATCAACAGCACATGTTTTCCGGCCAGCATATCTTGCACTCCACCATCACGCGGACGTTAGGGCGCAAGCATGACCAAAGGCAACACCCTGTCAGCGCAGCGCAAGACAGGGGTCTTCGCGCGGAAAGGCAGGCGTCACATTCACCGCATCGAACGGGCCTTCGGTCTGCGGTTCTTCGATCTGCCCCAAGGACCAGACCTTGATCGCAGGGTCGAGGGACCGCAGAACTGCCGGTGCCCCCGTGTCTGTGCGGGCATGACCCGTTCCGGTGATAATCACTACCGGGCCACCAAGATCTTTGACAGCCTGCAGCGCCGCAACAGCAAGCCTTGCATCACGCAATCGCTGCGCTTCGACCATCCCCGGCAACAGATCAGCCGGCATTGCGTTACAGTGCACGGCAGCTTGCTCGGCTTCCAGCGCGGCCTGCAATTCCGGCGTGTAGGGCGGCAATGTCACGTCCAGCATGGCCTGTGCCCCGTCAAGCATCACCTGCCGGATATCATCAAGGCTGACCGCCGCGCCCACGTGCTGGGCCGACCCGGCCGCAAGGAAGATCGGATGATACATCGAAAAGTCCGGCCAACCCGACTCTTCCCAGCCCAAGACGGCTTCGAATGCCACCGGGTCAGACATATCTGCCCCCACCGTCAGCGCCGCTTGTTCGGGGCTCAGCATCTCCCAGATGACAGCCTTGGGCGAAATCAGCGCCACCAGACGCGCCTGTTCAGCATGATGCGCGGGGTTGTCATGCACTTCGCCCAGCACATAAACCTGCTGATCCGCAGGGGGAATGACCTCTGCCGCCGCAGACGAAAGCGACAGGCCCAGCAGGGTCACGAAAACAGCGGTCAGTTTCATTCCAGGAGCAGTCCAGTTCATACCAAGAAGTGATGTACTTCGCGCGATTGCGTTTCAAGGCTGCGGCGCATCTTGGCAAACGCCGCCGCTTCCAGTTGGCGCACGCGTTCCTTTGACAAGCCAAGTTCCTCGCCTAGCGATTCCAGCGTGCGCGGCTCGTCCCGCAGTTTGCGTTCCTTAACAATGAACCGTTCGCGCGGGTTCAGCGCCTGCATCGCCTTGACCAGCCATCCGCGCAGCGTATCGGCGTCATGCGACAATTCCACCGACTCGGCGGCTTGCGGTGCATCGTCCTCCAGCGCGTCGATCCATTCCCGGCCATCTTCGTCCGCCGACTGCGTCGCGTTCAGGGAAAAGTCGCTGCCCGACAGGCGGCCTTCCATCATTTCCACATCCGCCAACGGCACACCCACCTCGGCCGCGACCATCTGGCGCAATTGGAACTGGTCCAGCGTCTCGCCCCGCTGAGAAGCTTCACGCTCCAGCTTGGCCTGCACCCGGCGCAGGTTGAAGAACAGCGCCTTTTGGCTGCTGGTGGAACCGGTGCGCACCATGGACCAGTTGCGCATCACATAATCCTGGATCGAGGCTTTGATCCACCAAACGGCATAGGTCGAAAAGCGCACGCCACGGTCAGGGTCAAACTTTTCGGCCGCTTTCATCAAGCCAAGGCTGGCTTCCTGAATCAGGTCATTCATCGGGGCGCCATAGCGGCGGAATTTCGATGCCATCGAAATTGCCAAGCGCATGTAGGCGGTTACAAGACGATGCAGCGCCTGTTCATCGCGCTTGTCGCGCCATGCATAGGCCAGACGCAACTCTGTCTCTGCATCAAGAAGTTCCGCCTTCATCGCTTGGCGGGACATGGTTTGGTCGTTATATCCGTCCAGTGCCATTATCGAACCCCCCGGTTCTGTGAACACGTCAGCTGTATCGTTTTGGCAGCATTTGCTTTCTGAAAGGTTTTACGCAGCTTGGTCGTTGGCGGATCACTCACACAGGCGAATTTTTCGTTGCCAGCCCTCTCGCTTTTCATCGGTGGGGCGAGGTCTGGGAAATCACGTCTTGCTGAAACCCTTGCCGTCAAATCCGGCAAGCCACGCCTGTATATCGCAACCGCCCAAGCCTTTGATGACGAGATGCGTGACCGCATTTCCCGCCACCGCAGCGACCGCGGGCCAGATTGGACCACGATCGAGGCGCCCCTTCATCTTGGCCCGATCCTGCACCACTGCGCAGCCGATTCCGTAGTTCTGGTCGACTGCGCCACGCTTTGGCTGTCCAATCATCTTCTGGCGGACTCCGATCTTGAAAAAGAGGCAGATCTGCTGTTGGCCGCACTTCACACCTGCCCTGCGCCGGTCATCATTGTGTCTAACGAGGTGGGCTGGGGAATCGTTCCCGACAATCGGCTAGCCCGCGACTTTCGCGATGCACAGGGGCGTCTGAACCAACGGCTTGCCGCGCAGGCCGGGCTGGTGGTTGGGGTGATGGCTGGCCTTCCGATGGTGCTGAAGGGCACAGCGCCGGACGGTTTGGCATGACACGGTTCTGGTGGGTGCGCCACGGACCAACGCACAGCAAGGCCTTTGCCGGATGGCGCGATATTCCGGCGGACCTGTCTGATACCGCCGCCCTTGCCCGCCTGAATGCGCACCTGCCGCAACAGGCCATCGTCGTGTCGTCCGATCTGATTCGTGCCGCTGCCACGGCAGATGCCCTGTGCCAGACGCGGACACGCCTGCATCACCACACCGATCTGCGGGAGTTTCATTTCGGCGACTGGGATGGCCTTGGCTTTGCCGAGGTGGCCGAACGCTGGCCCGAACTATCCCGGCAATACTGGGAAGAACCGGGCCATGTGGCCGCCCCGAATGGTGAAAGCTGGGTCATGGCCGAGGCGCGGGTGACCGCGGCCGTTCACCGCCTGATGGCGGACTATCCCGGGCAAGACATCATCGCCGTCGCGCATTTCGGCGTGATCCTGACTCAATTTGCCATCGCGGCCGGATTGTCGCCCTATCAGGCACTTGCCCAAAAGATCGACAATCTTTCCGTGACCTGCCTTGCCTTTGACGGCGCGTGGCGGGTGGAGCATGTTAATCACGTTCCGTGATGTGTTGCCCCACAAATCAGCACTTTTCGTTATGACCCGCGGCAGGCAGATTGCTGCGTGACCATATCGGGGGATCTTCCATGCACTATGACCTTGTGATCGGTGACCGCAGTTATTCCAGTTGGTCGCTGCGCGGCTGGCTCTTGTTTGATGCCTTTGGCATACCCGTCAAGACCCTTGGCGCGCGGCTTTACACAGACGAATTGCCAACGCTGCTGAAGCAGTTCTTTCCGGGCCGGACGGCCCCAACAATGCGCACGCCAGATGGCGTGGTCGTTCCGGAAACCATTGCGATTGCAGAGGAACTTGCCTCACGGCACCCGGATGCCGGGCTTTGGCCCGCCGATCCCAAGGCGCGGGCTGTGGCGCGGGTTCTGGCCGCAGAAATGCATGCCGGCTTTTCGGCCCTGCGCAGTCATTGCCCGATGAACCTGCGTGTCAGCTATACCGATTGCGCCCCGCCGCAGGCTGTTCTGGATGATCTGGCCCGCCTTGAAACGATCTGGGCTTGGGCGCGCGACGAAACCGGGGCCAAGGGGCCGTGGCTTTGTGGCGACTATTCGGCGGCCGATGCGTTCTTTGCCCCGGTCGCCACACGCATCGCCACCTATAACCTGCCTGTCGGGCCGCAGGCGATGGGCTATGTTCTGGCGCATCTTTACCATCCGTCCTTTCGGCAATGGCGGGCGATGGGTCTGGTGGATGGGGCGGATCAGCCGTTTTACGTTCGCGATTACCCGACGCGGCCATGGCCCGGCCCCAAACCCTTGCCCGCCATGGCCGTCGACGGCACAGCAAGCGAAAACAGCGCCTGCCCCTACTCCGGCAAGGAAGTCACGCATGTTCTGGAACTGCAGGGGCGCCGCTTTGGCTTTTGCAACGCATTCTGCCGGGACAAGACCGTGGCCGACCCCGAGGCATGGCCCAAGTTCATGGCCCTGCTTGTCGCCTGAGCCAAGGCCACATCTTCACGCTTCGTAAACCATTGGCCGCTACCCGTTAACCAATATGAACGGGGAGCGGTGCATGGTCGCCAAAGCCTATACCGTCGCCTTCGAAGGCGTCGAGGCCCGGATTGTCGAGGTGCAATGCGCTGTCGCTGCGGGCCTGCCCGGGTTTTCCGTGGTGGGCCTGCCGGACAAGGCGGTGTCCGAAGCGAAAGAACGTGTGCGCGCCGCCTTGCAGGCGATGTCGATCGCGCTGCCGTCGAAAAAGATCACGATCAACCTTTCGCCCGCCGACCTGCCAAAGGAAGGGTCGCATTTTGACCTTCCCATTGCCTTGGCCCTGCTGGCAGCCCTTGGCATCATCCCGATGGACGAGGTCGAGGCGACGGTGGCCTTGGGGGAATTGTCGCTGGATGGCCGTCTGATGCCGGTGATCGGTGCCCTGCCCGCCGCCATGGCGGCGGCCGAAGAGGACCGTGCCCTGCTCTGCCCGCTGGCCTGTGGGGCCGAGGCGGCTTGGGTCGGTGCGACGCAGGTCCTTGCCGCCGCATCGCTGGATGAGGTGGTGCGCCACTACACCGGCCAATCCCCGCTGACCCCGGCCGAGGCAGGCGAGGTCGTGCCCAACCGCCACGACCGTGATCTGCGCGACGTCAAGGGGCAGGAACGCGCCAAGCGCGCGATGGAAATCGCAGCCGCAGGCCGCCATCACATGCTGATGGTGGGCACGCCCGGCTCTGGAAAATCCATGCTGGCCGCGCGGATGGCAGGCATCCTGCCGCCGCTGTCGGCCGCCGAGGCGCTGGAAACCTCGATGGTCCATTCATTGGCCGGGCTCCTGACCGAAGGCGGCATCTCACGCGAACGCCCGTTCCGCGAACCGCATCACACCGCGTCGATGGCAGCCATTGTCGGTGGCGGCAAAGGCGCAAAACCCGGCGAGATTTCACTGGCCCACAACGGCGTGCTGTTTCTGGACGAGTTTCCGGAATTTCCGCGCGCCGTGCTGGAAACGCTGCGCCAGCCGATCGAGACCGGCGAAGTGATGGTGGCGCGCGCCAATGCGCATATCCGCTATCCCTGCCGCTTTCTGCTGGTGGCCGCCGCCAACCCCTGCCGCTGCGGGTATCTGTCCGAACCCTCGCGGGCCTGCGGCAAGGCCCCCTTGTGCGGCGATGATTACCTCGGGCGGATTTCTGGGCCGCTGATGGACCGGTTCGATCTGCGGGTCGAGGTGCCGCCCGTCAGCTACACCGATCTCGACCTGCCGGCGACCGGCGAATCGTCGTCCAGCGTGGCTGATCGTGTGGCTAGGGCGCGCAGCCGGCAAACCCGCCGCTTTGCCGCAACCCCCGGCATGCGGGTCAATGCCGATATGGAAGGCAGCCTGCTGGAACAGGTCGCCACCCCCGATACCGAAGGCCGCGCGCTGATTTCAAAGGTGGCTGAACGCTTTGGCCTGTCGGCGCGCGGGTACCACCGCGTGTTGCGGGTGGCGCGCACGATTGCCGATCTAGATGGGGCAGAACAGGTCCGCCAGCCCCATATCGCCGAAGCAGTCAGCTATCGGCTTGCCTTTGGGCCAAAGGCCTAAGGCAGCGCCCGTCAGGCCCGGCGCTTGGCTTCGATCACTTGCCAGATCTTCTCGGCCGCATTGGTGCCGTCAAACCGCTCCAGCTCTTGTATGCCAGTGGGCGAGGTGACGTTGATCTCGGTCAGCCAGTCGCCAATGACGTCGATGCCCACAAACACCTGACCCTTTTCTTTCAAGACAGGGCCAATGGTGCGGCAGATTTCCAAATCGCGCTCGGTCAGACCGATCTTTTCGGGCCTGCCGCCGACATGCATGTTTGACCGGGTCTCACCCGCCTGCGGAACGCGGTTGATCGCGCCGACAGGCTCGCCATCCACCAGAATTACCCGCTTGTCGCCCTTGGCCACATCCGGCAGGAACTTCTGCACGATCAACGGCTCCCGGCTCATGCCGGTGAACAGCTCATGCAGGCTCGACAGGTTCCGGTCATTCGGGTCCAGACGGAAAACGCCTGCCCCGCCATTGCCATAGAGGGGTTTGAGGATGATGTCGCCATGCTTGGCCTTGAAAGCGCGGATCGTGGTCAGATCGCGCGCAATGGCTGTCGGCGGCGTCAGATTTGCAAAGCGCAGCACCAGCAGCTTTTCGGGCGAATTGCGCACCCAGAACGGGTCGTTCACCACCAGCGTCTTGGGATGGATCATCTCCAGCAAATGGGTGGTGGTGATATAGCCCATGTCAAAGGGCGGGTCCTGACGCAGCCAGACCACATCAAAATCGGACAAATCCACCTCGGTCTCGGGGCCGAAGCTGACGTGATTGCCCTGCTCACGCCGCACCTCGATCGGCCAACCGCGCGCGATCACCCGCCCCTCGAAAAACGCAAGCCGATCCGGCGTGTAATAGAACAGCGTGTGCCCCCGCGCCTGCGCCTCCAGCGCGATCCGGAATGTGCTGTCCGCGTTGATGTTGACTGACCCGATCGGGTCCATCTGCAGGGCGACCTTCAGCGACATGCGGCATCCTCCTTGGATGGCACAGCTTTGGCCCATTCCGGCAGAAGATGCAATTCGTCAGGCGGCGAGTGCGTTTTCAAGCACTTCGATCTGTCCGGTCCCATCCACCAAGGCGACATCAAATCGGACATCCGTCGCCTGCCCCAAGGGTTCGCCGGCCAGAAACTCGGTCGCGGCGTTCAGGATGCGCGAAATCTGGCCCGGCGACAGATGCTGCGCCGCAAGCGCGTGGGTCCGGCTTTGCTTGACCTCGATGAAGATGACTTGCGCGCCCTCCCGCGCGATCAGGTCAATCTCACCCGATGCCCCGCGCCAGCGCCGCGCGCAGATCGGGCGCCCGGCGCGCCCATAAAGTTCAGCGACCTGATCTTCCGCAGCCATCCCTGCATAATACGATCTGCGTCCGCTCATGCCCTGATCCCTTTCAACTTCAAACCCTATTCCGGCTGAGCGCCATCTGGTACACGTCCCGCCGCGCCAGACCAAAGGCCTCTGCCACCGCTGTCGCGGCATCTTTGACGGACATGGTCTCAAGTGCCCGGTCCAAAGCGGCCTCTACTGTTTCCTGCGTGGCCTGAACCCGCAAACCGCGGTCAATCACCACGACAATTTCGCCCTTCACGTCACGGTCAGAAAAGGCCTGCACAACTTCGACCAAGGTGCCCCGCGTCACTTCTTCGAACCGTTTGGTCAGTTCGCGGCACACAGCAACTTTCCGTTCCTCCCCGAAGGCTAGCACCGAGTCGCATAACATTTCGTAAATGCGTTTTGGCGATTCATACAAGATCAAGGTCGCCTCGACCCGGGCCAGATCTTCCAGAAAGCTGCGCCGCGCCGAGCCGGAGGACGGTACAAATCCGGCGAACAGAAAGCGGTCCGATGGCAGGCCCGACACAGCCAGGGCACATAGCACCGCCGACGGACCGGGGGCCGCAAACAGAGGCAAGCCGTCGCCGATCACCGCGCGGGCCAATCCGAATCCGGGGTCAGACACCAAAGGCGTGCCGGCCTCGGACGCATAGACCACGGATTTTCCCTCGCGCAGGGCGCGCAGCAATTTCGGCAGGGCCACGGGTTCGTTGTGTTCGTGATAGGACAAAAGCGGCCGGTCACCGACCGTGATTCCATGGATCTCCATCAGGTGGCGCAGGCTGCGGGTGTCTTCGGCGGCCAGCACATCCGCCGCGGCCAGCAAGTCCAGCGCGCGCAATGTGATGTCCCGTGCCGCCCCGATCGGGGTGGCAATGAAATGCAGCCCCGGCGAAATGCTGCCGCCCTGCACCCGAAAATCCGGGCGGTCCGATCCGATTGCCATCTGAGGTGGTCCTGACAAGTTTACTTCGCGCGTTCTTGCCCGTAAGTTTGGCGCTATGTGCTGCGCCGCAGGGAAGAGGAAGTTCGCATGTTGTCCGTTTTGAGCCGGGCCCGCAAGTCGTTGGGCCGTGTTGCTGTCGGTTTGGCCGCCCTTGCGCTGGCGGCCTGCCAGCCTGTCGGGGGTCCGTCGGCGGGCGGGCCGGCTATCGACTCGTCGGTTCCGGTGCCCGTGGCGCTGTTGGTGCCGTCGGGGTCGGGTCAGGCCAGTGACGAGCTTTTGGCGCGGTCGCTGCAGAATGCCGCCCGGCTTGCGATTTCGGATCTGGGCGCGGTGAAGATCGATCTGCGCGTCTACAATACCGCAGGCCAACCAGCCCAAGCGCAGGCCATGGCGATCAAGGCCATCGATGAAGGCGCCAAGATCATTCTGGGGCCTGTCTTTGCGCAAGAGGCCAACGCCGCAGGCGTGGCAGCCGCAGCGCGCGGCGTGAACGTGCTGGCGTTCTCGAACAATCCCGACATTGCCGGTGGCAACGTCTTTATCCTTGGCCCGACCTTCCAGAACACGGCGTCGCGGCTGGCGACCTATTCCGTCCGCAACGGCAAGCGCCGGATCATGATCGTGCATGACCAGAACACGGCGGGCCTGCTGGGCCGCGCCGCGATTGAACAGGGCGTGGCGCGGTCGGGCGGGTCGGTCGTGGCCGTCGGCTCTTACGAATTCTCGCAGAACGGGGTGGTCGAGGCCGCCCCCAAGATTGCCGCCGCCGCCAAGGCCAATACCGCCGATGCGGTGTTCCTGACCGCGGATACCGCAGGGGCCTTGCCGCTGATCAGCCAGTTGCTGGCTGACAACGGCCTTGGGCCTGCTGCGATCCAGTTCATCGGGCTGACGCGGTGGGACATTCCGCAGGCGACGCTTGCCTTGCCGGGGGTTCAGGGCGCGTGGTTCGCGATGCCGGACCCGGCGCTGTATCAGCAGTACCAAAGCCGCTATCAGACCGCGTTCGGCGAAGCGCCGCACCCAATTTCGGGGCTGGCCTATGATGGCATTGCCGCCATCGGTGCGCTGGTCAAACAGGGCAAGACCAGCGCGCTCAGCGGGGCCGCCTTGACCCAAGGCGCTGGTTTTGTTGGCGTGAACGGCATTTTCCGCCTGCGCAACGACGGTCAGAATGAGCGGGGTCTGGCCGTCGCCCAGATCCAGAACAATCAGGTTGTCATCGTAGACCCCGCCCCGCGCAGCTTTGGCGGTGCGGGCTTCTGACGGCGGATCAATGGCGCTTGCCGCCCCTGCGCCCGTCCCGGCGCCACCCGAATCGCTGTTGTTGCCGCCCGAGGAGGTGATTTCGCCCGAGGATGTTCTTCGGGCGATCGCTGATGAATGCGCGGACATCACCGATGGGCGCAGCATCCGCACCATCGCTGTCCGCCACATGGCCGACGCGCGCCATCGCGCCAATACCGCCCTTGAAGCGGCCTTTCGGGCAAACCCGCGCGCCGCACGTGCCTTGGTCCGCTCTCAGGCGCTTTTGACGGATGGGCTGGTCAAGATTGCCCTGCGCGTGGCCCTGCGGCAGTTGCACCCGCTGTCGAACCCGACCGAGGCGGAGCGGATTGCCGTTCTGGCCGTGGGTGGCTATGGCCGCGCCGAAATGGCCCCCTGTTCGGATGTCGATCTGCTGTTCCTGACCCCATGGAAAACCACGCCATGGGCAGAAAGCGTGGTCGAATCCATGCTGTACATGCTGTGGGACCTGAAGCTGAAGGTGGGTCACGCCACCCGCACCGTGAAGGATTGCCTGCGCCTTGGGCGCGAGGATGTGACGATCCGCACTGCCCTTTTGGAGCATCGCTTCATCGCCGGGCACGAACCGCTGTCGCTGGATCTGGGTGACAAGCTGTGGTCAGAACTGTTCCGAAACACCGGGCCCGAGTTCATCGAGGCCAAGCTGGCCGAACGGGCCGAGCGGCACAAGCGGCAGGGCGGGCAACGTTATGTGCTGGAGCCGAACATCAAGGAAGGCAAGGGCGGGTTGCGCGACCTGCAAACGCTGTACTGGATCGGCAAGTATCTGCACCGCGTGGGTTCGGTGCAGGATCTGGTGGCCATGGGGCTGTTCGACACCGAAGAATACGACACCTTTCGCAACGCCGAAGATTTCCTTTGGGCGGTGCGGTGCCACATGCATTACATCGCCGGGCGCGCGATGGACCAACTGACCTTTGACCTGCAAGTCGAGGTGGCCGACCGGATGGGATACCGCGATACTGGGGGCCGCCGCGCGGTTGAGGTGTTCATGCAGGAATACTTCCGCAACGCCACCCGCGTGGGCGAGTTGACCCGCATCTTCCTGACCGAACTTGAAGCCCGCCACGCCAAGCCAGAGGCATCGATCTTCGGCCTCTTCAAGCGGCGCAAACGGCTGAAGCCGCCCTATCGGCTGGTGCAAGGGCGAATGGATGTCCTTGATGCGCGCGAATTCCTGTCAGACAAGCTGAATCTGCTGCGCGTGTTTGAAGAGGCCCTTCGCACAGGCTATCTGCTGCACCCTAATGTGCTGCGGCTTCTGGCATCGAACCTGCATCTGATTGACGACGATATGCGCGACGATCCCGAAGCGGTGCGCATTTTTATGGATCTGATGCTGAAACACGGCAACCCAGAACGCGCGCTGCGGCGCATGAACGAGTTGGGCATGCTGGGGGCCTTTATCCCCGAATTTGAAGCCATCGTCGCGATGATGCAGTTCAACGTCTATCACCACTACACGGTGGACGAGCACATCATCCAATGCATCTCGATCCTTGCGCAGATCGAGCGGGGCGAGTTGGTCGAGGAATTGCCTGTGGCCACCGGCATCCTGCAGGCCGGGGTCAACCGCAAGGTCATTTATATCGCCCTTTTGCTGCACGATATCGGCAAAGGGCGGCCCGAGGACCATTCGATTCTGGGGGCACAGATGGCGCGGCGCATCGCCCCGCGACTGGGTCTTTCGGTGGAAGAGGCGGAAACGGTCGAGTGGCTGGTGCGTTATCACCTTTTGATGTCCGACATGGCGCAAAAGCGCGACATCGGTGATCCGCGCACGGTGCGCGACTTTGCCAAGGCGGTGCGAACGACAAAGCGGCTGGACCTGCTGACGGTGATGACCGTCTGCGACATTCGCGGCGTGGGTCCGGGCACATGGAACAACTGGAAGGCCATGCTGCTGCGCCAGCTTTACCGCGACACCACCGATGCGCTGGAAGGCGGCCTTGAAACCGTCAACCGCGAAAAACGCGAGGATGAGGCCAAGCGCGGCCTGCGCGATGTTCTGGCCGAATGGCCACAGTCCGACCTGCGCACAGAACTGGCACGGCACTATGCGCCCTATTGGCAGGGGCTTTCGACCGAAACACAGGCCATCTTTGCCCGTCTGCTGCGCGGTCTGGGCGACAACGAAATCCGCATTGACCTGCACCCCGAACCGGGCCGCGATGCCACACGCGCGGCCTTTGCGCTGGTGGATCATCCGGGCATCTTTTCGCGTCTGGCCGGGGCCTTGGCGCTGGTGGGCGCAAACGTGGTTGATGCGCGCACCTATACTTCGAAAGACGGCTATGCCACGGCGGTGTTCTGGATTCAGGATGCCGATGGCCGCCCCTATGACGAGGCCCGCCTGCCCCGTCTGCGCGGCATGATCGACAAGACGCTAAAGGGTCAGGTTGTGGCACGCGAGGCGCTGAAAGACCGCGACCGCGTGAAAAAGCGCGAGCGCGAGTTCCGCTTTCCCACGCACATCATCTTCGACAACGAAGGGTCTGACATCTACACGATCATCGAGGTTGATACCCGTGACCGCCCCGGCTTGCTCTATGATCTGACGCGAACGCTGGCACATAACAATATCTACATTGCGTCGGCGGTGATCGCGACCTATGGCGCGCAGGTGGTGGACACGTTCTATGTGAAGGACATGTTCGGCCTGAAACTGCACGCCAAGACCAAGCAGGAAACGCTGGAAAAGAAGATGCGGCAGGCCATCATCGAGGGTGCGGAGCGCGCCAGCCAATGAAGCCGATCCGCCTGATCCGCTCGATCCTTGTTGTCGGCGGCTGGACCCTGTTGTCGCGCGGCGCAGGCTTTGCCCGCGACATCCTGATGGCGGCCTATCTGGGCGCTGGTCCGGTAGCCGAGGCGTTTCTGATCGCCTTTTCGCTGCCCAACATGTTCCGCCGGTTCTTTGCCGAGGGTGCGTTCAACATGGCTTTCGTGCCGATGTTCGCCAAAAAGCTGGAAGCGGGCGAGGATGCGACTGGCTTTGCCCGCGATGCCTTCAACGGCATGGCGGCGATTCTCATTGTATTTTCGGCCCTTGGCACCTTGGCGATGCCTTGGCTGGTCTGGGCCATGGCGTCGGGTTTTGCGGGGGATGAAAGGTTTGATCTGGCGGTGCTTTATGGCCGGATCGGGTTTTCCTACATCCTGTTCATCAGCCTTGTCGCCTTGCTGTCGGGCGTGCTGAACGCTTTTGGCCGCTTTACCGAAGCCTCCTTCGTGCCAGTGCTGATGAACCTGATGTTCATTGCCGCCATGTGGATGGCTGATGTGTGGGGCTGGGATATGGGCCTGACGCTGGCATGGACTGTGCCCGCGACGGGCATCGCGCAACTGGCGTTCACATGGGTTTCAGCGCATCGGGCGGGGTTTGTCGTGGCCCCGCGCTGGCCAAAGTTCACGCCGGAACTCCGTCGCCTCGCCGTCATCGCGGCCCCTGCGGTTCTGGCGGGGGGCGTGGTGCAGATCAACCTGCTGGTCGGGCGTCAGGTCGCCAGCTTTACCGAAGGCGCGGTCGCGTGGCTGTCTTATGCCGACCGCCTGTATCAGTTTCCCTTGGGTGTGGTGGGCATTGCCATCGGCACCGTGCTGTTGCCCGACCTGTCGCGCCGCCTGCGTGCGGGCGATTCCGAAGGCGGGCGGTCCAGTTTCAACCGTGGCACCGAATTCGCGCTGGCGCTGACCTTTCCGGCAGCGGTGGCGCTGGTGGTCATCGCCCTGCCCCTGTGTTCGGTGCTGTATCAGCGCGGGGCCTTTGGCGCTGAAGATACCCTCAACACAGCGCTTGCGCTTGCGGCCTATGGCGCGGGACTGCCGGCCTTTGTGTTCCAAAAGGTGCTGCAGCCGCTCTATTATGCGCGCGAAGATACCAAGCGCCCCTTTGCCTATGCCGTGACGGCCATGCTGGTGAATGCGGTCATTGCGGTCGGTCTGTTGCCGCTGATCGGCTTTGTCGCAGCCGCCCTTGCCACCACGATTTCGGCTTGGGTCATGGTCTGGCAGTTGTGGCGCGGATCGCGGGCGATGGGCGACGAGGCGCGCTTTGACGACCGCTTTCGAGCGCGCTGCTGGCGTATCATCGTGGCGGCCCTGCTGATGGGGGGCGTCTTGTGGGCCGGGGCATGGCTGCTGGACCCGATGCTGCGGACCGAAGGCGTGCGCTACGGGGCGCTCGCCCTGCTGATCGGCGCAGGCATCGTCAGCTATTTCGGCATTGGCGCGGCCATCGGGGCCTTCCGTCTGTCAGACTTCCGCAGCCTGCGCCGCCGCCCGCCCGCGCCCTAACGCTGGCGCAACTTGTCGCGCACGCGGGCAAAGCCGCCGGGGCTAACGACAAACGAAAGCAAGAACCCTGTGGCGAACCCTGCCAGATCGGCCACCCATTCCCAGCCGCCGCCGAACAGCAGGCCAAACACCAGTTGGATGCCCAGCAAAAAGCCGATCATTGAAAAGGCGCGGTATTTGTTGGCCCCGACCGCTGCCAGATTGACCCACAGCAGAAAGGTGAACCCGCCGATCAGGCCGTAAACAGGCGGATAGCCCCCCAGTAGCGGCGTCTGCACACCGGGCAGGGCAAAGGTATAGACCAGCGCCGCCACGATGGCCGAGCCGAAGAACACCGTCAGCACGGCCCACCAGCGAAACACCTCTCCCACCATCTTGCCCAAGGCCAGCAGGATGACGACAACAAAGATCGCATGGGTGAGATTGGCGTGCACCAGCGGATAGCTGATCAGGCGGTGCAGGCCATCCAGCGGAAACTGCCCCACCTCGACCATGTAGCGCATCAGGTCGGGCGAAAAGGCAAAGCGCTCCACCGCCTGCAGCCGCCAACCAACGGCGTCAGGGCCGCCGACAAGGCCGCCCGCGCCAAGGCTGACCACAACCTCCATCGCGATGATCGGCAGGGCAAGCGCCCAGACCACCCACGGCAGCGGGTTCAGCGGTGGTGCGTTCGGGTCTTGCATGACTGTCCTCGCGGTTCGGGCGTTATCATTGACGCCCCTTCCCCCTTGGATTACGCCACGGGGGCAGCTTTTTCCAGATGGAGCCTTCCTCATGTCATCGACCGGGTCTTCGGCGGTCCAAACGCCGAAAACGTTCCAGCCGCGCATCTTTTCCGGCATCCAGCCTTCGGGCGGGATCACCCTTGGGAACTATCTTGGCGCGCTGAAGCGTTTTGTCGAAAAGCAAAACGAGGGGATCGAAACGGTCTACTGCATGGTGGACATGCATGCGATCACCGTCTGGCAAGACCCCGAAAAGCTGCGCTACGCCACCCGCGAAGGCGCCGCCGCCTTTATCGCCGCCGGGCTGGATCCCGCACGGTCGATCCTGTTCAACCAGAGTCAAGTTTCGGCCCATGCCGAATTGGGTTGGATCTTCAACTGTGTGGCGCGTCTGGGCTGGATGAACCGGATGACCCAGTTCAAGGACAAGGCCGGCAAGAACGCCGAAGCCGCCAGCCTTGGGCTTTATGCCTATCCTGCGCTGATGGCGGCAGACATTCTGGCCTATCACGCCACGATGGTGCCGGTGGGCGAGGATCAGAAGCAGCATCTGGAACTGACGCGCGACATCGCGATCAAGTTCAACCATGATTACGGCATCGATTACTTTCCGATTGTAGAGCCCGTGATCGAAGGGGCCGCCACCCGTGTGATGTCCTTGCGCGATGGCACCAAGAAGATGTCGAAATCTGACCCTTCGGATCAAAGCCGCATCAACCTGACCGATGATGCCGATGCGATTGCCGCCAAGATCCGCAAGGCCAAGACCGATGCCGAACCGCTGCCAGAGACGCTGGCCGGGCTGAAAGACCGGCCCGAGGCGCGCAATCTGATCAACATCTTCGCGGCCCTTTCAGACAAGACACCCGACGCGGTGGTTGCCGAATATGCAGGCGCCCAGTTCGGCACCTTCAAGCCCGCGCTTGCCGATCTGGCGGTGGCGAAACTGTCGCCCATCACGACCGAGATGAGCCGCCTGATGAAAGACCCGGCCGAGATTGACCGAATCCTAGGCCAAGGGGCCGACCGCGCAGAGGCCATCGCGCGGCCGATCGTCGATCAGGTCTATGACATCACCGGCATGATCCGTTCGCGCCGCTGACCGCGACGGACGCCGCCGACACCTGTGCCTTTTGGCTGACGTGATGCGCGGGCTGCGGTATGCTGCCCGCATGTCATGGTTTCGCCGCTTGCGTCAGATCACACTTGCCGTGCTTTTGGTCGGATCGGCGGGCGCAACCGTCCTTTCGACGCGCGCCGTCATGGAAAACCCCGCCCTGACCCCGGTGATTGACCGGACCGGGGCCGAGATTGCCGCAACCGTGGACCGTATGATGGTATCGGCGGCAACCCCGGCCCGCATTCAGGCACGCATCGACGAACGGCTGGCCGAAACCCCGCGCAACTGGGTGGCACTGCAGGCCCTGGCTGATCTGGCCGCAGAGCAGGGTGTGCCCCTGCCCGCAGGCTATGCCGCCGCGTGGGATCGCGATTCGGGTCTGCTGGCCGCAACGGGTGATTGCCTGTCGTGCATGTGGGACATCGCAACCTGCACGCTGTCCGCCGCGATGATCTGCAAGGTGCCGCTGTTGATGACACCGGTGGAAGATTTGCGTGGCGTGGTCAAGGCCGGGGCCGATTATGCCACGGGCGATCCGGTCGACCGGCTGGATCTTGGCCTGTCGATTGTCGGGCTTGGCGCGACGGCGGCCATTCTGGCATCGGGCGGAACCACGGCCAGCGTCAAGGCGGGCACCACGACCATCCGGCTGGCGCGCGGCATGGGCCGGCTGTCGCCCGCGCTGACCACGCGGCTGACCTTTGCCCTGACCGATGGCATCCGCTGGGCCGACCTTCCCGCCGCGCGCAGTGCCGACGACCTGACAGCCCTGATCCGCACAGACGCCCTTGCCCCGGTGGCGCAAGTGGCTACCGATCTGGGCCGCATTGCCGCACGGATCGGCCCGAACGACGCGCTGCATCTGCTGCCCCTCGTGGATGACGCCGCAGATGCGCGGCGTCTGTCCCGGGCCGCCGATGCCTTGGGCCCGCAAACGCTGGGCCGGGCCGAGATGTTGGGCAAGACCCGCCTGCTGCGGGCCACGGTCCGGTTTTCGGACGTGGCGCTTGGCCTGATAGCGGGGCTGGTGGCGATGCTGGTCAGCCTTGGCATGATCGTCGGGCAGATCGCGCAAACCCTTTTGCTGCGGTCGCTGCGGCGGTTCTAGCAGCCGCCCGAATCGCCCGTTCTGGGGCCAAAACGCTGTGACACAAACAATTCATGGTGGTGTCATGCAGCATGGCCCCCGATTGAAACGCCGCCTTATCAATCGGATAGCCGCACGCGCCACGTCTTGCGTTGCCGCCACGTGTCACAATCCTGAATCGCGCCACCGCTAAGCGTGAGGAGCAGACTACGGGCGGTCCTGTCCCCTTATGCTGCTGCCATGGCGGGTGCTTTCCCCGTGCCCGTTGCAGCCCGCCCTCTTTGCCCCCGAACCGGCTTCCCCCCCGGTCCGGGGGCATTTTTTCGCATATTCTGTGCGAATTTGTGGGGTTCTTTTGTGTATCTTTGGCATTATGTGTTTCATAGCACAAAACTGTTTGTGGAAGGGCGCCATGTCGACCATTCATCCTGCCACCCGCGTTGGCCATGTTCACCTGAAGGTTGCCGATCTTGACCGGGCAATTGCGTTTTACGGCGGGCTTCTCGGCTTTGGGATCACCCAGCGCTATGGGCCGCAAGCGGCATTCCTGTCTGCGGGCGGCTATCATCCCACATCGGGCTGAACACATGGGAAAGTGCGGGCGGTACACCGCCGCCACCGGGCCATACCGGGCTTTATCACACCGCTTTTCTGTTCCCGGACCGCGCGTCCCTTGCTGCGGTGTTCAAGCGGTTGGTCGAGGCCAAATGGCCGATTGACGGCGCAGCCGATCATGGCGTGTCCGAGGCGATTTATCTGACTGACCCGGACGGCAATGGGGTTGAGCTTTACCGCGACCGGGACGAGGCCGATTGGCCCCGCGACGCAGCAGGCAACCTGACCATGGTCAACCGCCGCCTTGATCTGGCCGCCTTGCTGGCCGAAGCGGCCTGACCGCCGTTCCACTGGTTGCCCTTGCCGCCGCGCGCTGATTTAGTCGGCGCAGATTGAGGCAAGGGGCAGCTATGGCATTCGGCAAGAACATCAGAACCTTCTGGCAGGGTCGCTGGCATGACGGCGATATTGCCGTCATGAACGCGGCAGACCATGGCATCTGGCAGGGCACTTCGGTGTTTGACGGGGCCCGCTGGGTTGATGGCATGTGCCCCGATCTTGCGCTGCATTGCGCGCGGGTCAATGCCTCGGCCACCGCGCTGATGATCACGCCAACCATGGAATCGGCCGAGATCGAAGCAATCATCCGCGATGGCCTGCGCCCCTATGGCCCCGGTCAGGCCGTCTATATCCGGCCGATGTATTGGGCCATTGACGGGGGCGAGTTGGGGATCACGCCCAAGGAAGGCTCCACCGCCTTTGCCATCTCTCTGGAAGAAGTGCCGATGCCCGCCGCCACGTTCCAGACCACGGTCACCCGCACCAAGTTTCGCCGCCCGGTGCTGGAGGATTCGGTCTGCAATGCCAAGGCAGGCTGCCTTTACCCCAACAATGCGCGCATGCTGGTCGAGGCAAAGTCCAAGGGCTTTGGCAATGCGCTGGTAGCAGATGCCATGGGCAATCTGGCGGAAAGTGCCACGGCAAACGTATTTCTGGTCAGGGATGGCGTGGTCTTTACACCCACCCCGAACGGCACCTTTCTGGCGGGCATCACCCGTGCGCGGCACATCGCCAACCTGCGCGCCGATGGGGTGCAGGTGGTTGAAACGGTCCTGACCTTTGACGATGCCCACGCGGCGGATGAGGTGTTCCTGTCGGGCAACTTTGCCAAGGTCACGTCTGTGCGCGCCTTTGACGGCACCGAATACCGCAGCCGCAGCATGACGGAACGGGCAAGGTCGCTGTATTGGGATTGGGCCGCCAGCCAAGCCTGACCAAGCGGCAGGGCTTGCCAGCAGCCCTGCCCAACCGCATGATGCGCCCCGTTGGGGAGATCACAGATGCGGAAGTTTCTCGTCGTGCTGGATGACAGCCGCGAATGCCTGAACGCGATGCGCTTTGCCGCCTTGCGCGCGGCCCATACCGGCGGAGGGGTTACCATCCTGTCCGTCATTCCGCCTGAAGAATTCCAGCACTGGATGGGTGTGGCCGACCTGATGCGCGCCGAAGCCCGCGAACGGATCGAAGCGCATTTCGAAGTGTTCGCCAAATGGATGCGCGACAAACAGGGCGTGAACCCCGATCTGGTGATCCGCGAAGGGGACGCGGTGGCCGAGATTTTGACGCTTGTGCGCGATGACCCCGAAATCGGCGTGCTGGTTCTGGGGGCGGGCACTGACAAATCCGGTCCCGGCCCGCTGGTCACGCAAATGTCCAAGAACTCGGGCAACCTGCCGGTGCCGATCACCATCGTTCCGGGCGAGATGTCCAAGGAACGGCTGGAAAGCATCACCTGACCAAGTGCTTGACTGCGAAAGGCCGCCCGATCGCCGCGCGCGATACGCCGGCCTTTGCAGCGCCACACTGATCTGAGTGAACGCCCTTTCGCAAATTTCAGCGCAAAACCCATCTGCAACTTAGGTTGCAGAGCCTGTTTCCAGTGCCGTCCTGCAACCGCTGACGGATCGAAACCCCTGTCCCGGGCCAATAGATCGCGGTTCCAGCAGCAAACCAAAAACAGGCGGACAAGGTCGTTGAGCACGTTTGAAAATCTTCCGAAGCGGGTGTTGAACTCGCTGACATCGGTTCAGGTGAACCCCTTCTTTCTGACGCTGGGGGTCAGCCTGTTCATTATGGCCGCGCACAACCGCACCTTCTGGTCACGGCTGGCCGAAGTGTTTCCGGATGACCCGTTTCTGGTTGTGCTGTTCGGCACGGCCATATTCGCGGCACAAACCTTTTTGCTGTTTCTGCTGACACCGCGCTGGCTGCAGCGGCCTGTTCTGGCGCTGCTTCTGGTGCTGGGCGCCGTCAGCAGCTTTTACCAAGATACCCTTGGCACCACCGTTGACCGCGACATGGTTCAGAATGCCGTCACCACCACCGTGACGGAATCAAAGCACCTGATCACGCTGCCCTTTGTGTTTCATGTTGCGCTGCTGGGGGTTCTTCCTGCCCTTGCCGTCCTTCTGGTGCCCTTGCGCCGCGCCGGAATGGTGCGGGCCTTTGCGCTGTGGACGGGGTCGCTGGTGCTGTTCTTGGGTCTGTTCGCAGGGTCGGTCCTGCTGGACGCCAAGAACCTGATGGGCGCCGGGCGCGAGCATCAGGAGGTGATCTCGGCCATCCAGCCGTTTACGCCGGCCCGCGCGATTTATCGCTATGCCGCCATGATGCTGCGCAAGCCCACCGTCACGGCGCCATTGGGCACCGATGCCGCCCCCGGCCCTTTCCTTGCCGCAGCAGACAAGCCGGTTTTGCTGGTCATCTGGGCGGGCGAAACCGCGCGCGCGCAGAACTTTGGCCTGAACGGCTATGAGCGCGACACGACACCGGAACTGCGCACCCGAGACGTGGTGAACTTTACCGATGTCACATCCTGCGGCACGGCAACGGCCACGTCGCTGCCGTGCATGTTTTCACACCTGACGCGCGAAGAGTATTCCTATGACGCAGGCCTTGCGCATGAGAATCTGGTGGATGTGCTGACGCACGCGGGGTTCAAGGTGGAATGGTGGGACAACAATACCGGCGACAAGAACATTGCCGACCGCATCACCTCGGGGTTCATGCATGACAGGGCCGACCCGGCCTATTGCGGGCGTGGCGAATGCATTGACGGCATCTTTCTGGACCTGATCCGCGAAAAGGCCGCGTCGATCACGCAGAACACCGCGCTTGTGCTGCACCAGATCGGCAGCCACGGGCCGTCCTACTTCATGCGCTATCCGCAGGACAAGGCCGTGTTCGCCCCCGCCTGCGCCACCCCCGAAGTGGCAAAATGCACGGCGGAAGAGTTGCGAAATGCTTATGACAACACGATTCTTTACACCGACAGCGTGCTTGCCGCGTCCATCGACATTCTGCAGGGTCAGGACAACGTTCTGCCCGTGATGTTCTATGTCTCGGATCACGGCGAGTCGTTGGGCGAGAATGGGCTTTATCTGCATGGTGCGCCGTGGTTCATGGCACCAGAACAACAGATCAAGGTTCCGATGGTGATTTGGATGGCAGACCGTTTCCAGACTGCGATGGGCATCAAGAATGCCTGCCTGACCGCGCAGGCGAACCAGCCGATCAGCCATGACAACATGTTCTCGACGATCCTTGGCCTTGTGGACGTGACGACCGAAGTCCGCGATCCGGCGCTTGATCTTGCCGGGCCATGCCGTGGCTCGCAGGGCTGATCCTTTGGGCAAGCCGGTCAAGCCGCCCCGCATCGAAGGTGTCGCCCATTTCTTTGCGGCGATGCGCTATTCGCTGGCCGGTTCCATCCGTCTGTGGCGCGAGTCAGCGTTCCGGCAAGAGATTCTGGGCGGCGCGGTCGGCCTTGCGGTCTTGCTGGGTTTTGGGGCGACGCTGGCCGAGGTGATCGGCTTTGTCATCCTGTGGCTGATCCTGATCGCGGTCGAGGCGTTGAACACCGCCTTTGAAACGCTGGTAGATCATCTGTCGCCACAATGGTCGGAATTTGGCCGCGACGCCAAGGACCTTGGGTCCTTCGCCGTGGCCTGCCTGATCGGGGCAAACAGCCTGTTCGTGCTGTGGGCCATCGTCAACTGACCTGCACAGGGCGCAAGGGCGACATGCGCAGCCGGTGGTAACTGCAGCCAACACCCCTGCCCAGCTTGAGATGGGGGGGAGCGTTGACTGAAAGGAAGACCATGTCTGCCATCTTTCGCACACTTGTTCCGGAACGGCTTGCCACGCCGATTCGAACGATCGCCACCCCGGTTCCGGGCTTTGCTTACTTTGTCGCGCCGCCGTTTCCCGTGCCGGACCTGCGCCCGATGACGGCGCTGGATACCATGTATGCCTATTACGGCGCAGACCTTGCGTGACCGCTTAGAACGGTTCCAAACTTGACTTGCCGCCTTGTCGGGCGCATATCCGAGTGGAACTGTCGGAGATAGCCATGTTCATCCAGACCGAGTCGACCCCGAACCCCGCCACGCTGAAGTTCCTGCCCGGCCAGACCGTGCTTGACCTTGGCACCGCCGATTTCCCCAATGCCGATGCTGCGGCGAAATCGCCCTTGGCCAAGCGCATCTTTGCGGCCGGCAATGTGACGGGCGTGTTCTTTGGCACGGATTTCGTGACCGTGACCAAGGTGGATGGCACCGACTGGCAGCACATCAAGCCGGCCATCCTTGGCGCGATCATGGAACACTACCAGTCGGGCGCCCCGGTGATGGATGGTGAGGCCAAGGCCGCTGGCGGCCATGCCGAGCATACGGGCGAGGATGGTGACATCGTGCGCCAGATCAAGGAACTGCTTGATACCCGCGTGCGCCCCGCCGTGGCGCAAGATGGCGGCGACATCACGTTCCATGGCTTTGACCGTGGGGTTGTCTATCTGCACATGCAGGGCGCCTGCGCGGGCTGTCCGTCCAGCACACTGACCCTGAAAATGGGGATCGAGAACCTGCTGCGCCACTATATCCCCGAAGTGACCGAGGTTCGCCCGGTTGCGGCCTGAGATCATTCTGGCCTTCGACACATCGGCGGCGCATTGCGCCGCCGCTTTGCTTTTTGGCGATGGACGCTGCCTGAACCGCGAAGAAACGATGGAAAAGGGGCAGGCCGAACGTCTGCTGCCGCTTGCACAGGAATTGCTGGCCGAAGCGGGGCTTGGCTGGTCTGACCTGACGGCCATCGCGGTTGGTACCGGCCCTGGCAACTTTACCGGGGTCCGCATATCTGTTGCTGCCGCGCGCGGCCTGTCCTTGTCGCTTGGGGTGCCCGCCATCGGCGTCTCGCGGCTAGAGGCTTTGGCCTACGGCCTGCCCCGCCCGATCACCGTGATCGAGGATGCCCGCCGTGATGCGGTTTATGTTCAGACCTTTACGCAGGCAGGGGCGGACCCCGCCGCCCTGTGCGACCTGTCTGGCCTGGCAATCAGCGGCCCTGTTGCGGGCACGGGGGCTGCCCTTCTGGGGCTGACGGGTGCGGCGCAAACCGTGCCGTTGGCCGAAGCAACGGCCCGGATTGCCGCCACGCGCGCAGGTGTGCCCCAGCCCCGGCCTGCGCCGTTTTATCTGCGCGGTGCGGATGCCACCCCCCCGTCTGACCCGCCGCCCGTGATCCTTGATGCCTGACATGACGCTGGCACAGATGGCCGCGCTGCACGCCGCGTGTTTCACGACCCCCCGCCCTTGGACGGGGGATGAACTGGCCAGCCTTTTGCAATCGCCCCTTGTGTTTGCCCTGTCCGAATCGGCTGGCTTTGTTCTGGGCCGTGCCGTGGCGGGCGAGGCCGAGTTGCTGACCCTTGCCGTTGACCCTGCCCGGCGGCGACAGGGCATTGGCGCATCCCTTGTCGGGCGATTTCTGCAAGAGGCCCGTGCGCGACAGGCCCAGACGGCCTTTCTGGAGGTTTCCGCCGACAATTCAGCCGCGATTGCGCTGTATCACCGTGCGGGATTCGCCCAAACAGGCCGCAGGCGTGGCTATTATGTTGCCCCAGATGGCACCCGCAGCGATGCGTTGATCCTCTCGCGGGCCTGCTGACGCAGGGGAAAGCGCATCCCCGTGCCGGAAATTTGATCGAAAGATCAAATCGCAGGCCGTGACTTCCAAATGACACTTGACCCTAAGCCGTCGTCCTGCCCTAAATTGGCGGCGAACCGGACCGCCCCTGCCTTTTGCGGGGTGCCATCCGGACCAAGAAACGTAACGATCAAAACGACAACCGGGAGATCCTCCATGACCATGATGAAGCACCTTTTGGGCGCAGCCGGCGCGCTGGCCCTGACCGCGGGCGTGGCTGCGGCCGAACCTGCGATCATCTTCGACCTTGGCGGCAAGTTCGACAAATCCTTTAACGAAGCCGCCTTCAACGGCGCGGAAAAGTGGGCCAAGGAAACCGGCGGCACCTACAAAGAGCTGGAAATGCAGAACGAAGCGCAGCGCGAACAGGCCCTGCGTCGTCTGGCCGAGTCGGGCGCCAACCCTGTCGTGATGACGGGCTTTGCCTTTGGTGACGTGCTCAACACCGTTGCCCCTGACTTTCCGGACACCAAGTTTGCCATTATCGACATGGTCGTCGAACAGCCGAACGTGAAATCGGTCGTGTTCACCGAACATGAAGGCTCGTTCCTTGTGGGCATGATGGCGGGCATGGCGTCCAAGACAAACACCGTCGGCTTCATCGGCGGCATGGACATTCCGCTGATCCGCCGCTTTGGCTGCGGCTATGCGCAGGGCGTCAAGGCGGCCAAGGCCGATGCGACCGTCATCCTGAACATGACCGGCACCACCCCCGCCGCATGGAATGACCCCGTTAAGGGCGCCGAACTGGCCAAAGGCCAGAAGGCCCAAGGCGCAGACGTGATCTATGCGGCCGCTGGCGGCACCGGCGTGGGCGTTCTGCAAGCAGCAGCCGACGAAGGCATCCTGTCGATCGGCGTGGACAGCAACCAGAACTACATGCACCCCGGCAAGGTTCTGACCTCGATGCTCAAGCGCGTCGACAACGCTGTTTATGCGGCGTTCAAGGAAGGCGAGGCCCTGACACCGGGCGTCAACGTGATGAGCCTTGCCAACGACGGAGTCGGCTACGCAATGGACGAAAACAACGCGCCGCTGGTGACCCCGGAAATGCAGGCCGCTGTCGATGCCGCTGCCGCCAAGATCAAGTCGGGCGAACTGGTCGTGCACGATTACATGTCGGACAACACCTGCCCGGCTGCAACATTCTGATGGCCGATCAGGCACAAAACATGGGGCGGCAGGCAACTGCCGCCCCCTTTGCCATCGAGTTGAAGGGCATTTCCAAAGCCTTCGGCCCGGTTCAGGCGAACAAAGAAATCAACATTGCCGTGCCCAAGGGCACGATCCACGGCATTATCGGTGAGAATGGGGCGGGCAAATCCACCCTGATGTCGATCCTTTATGGCTTTTACAAAGCCGACGCGGGCCAGATCTTCATCAATGGCCAACTGACCCCCATTCCCGACAGCCAGAGCGCCATTCGCGCCGGCATCGGCATGGTGTTCCAGCATTTCAAGTTAGTGCAGAATTTCACGGTGCTGGAGAACATCATCCTTGGGGCCGAAGACGGGGCGATGCTGAACGCCTCGATCAGCAAGGCGCGCCGCGTGCTGGCCGATCTGGCACGCGAATATGAGCTGGATGTGGACCCTGACGCGCTGATCGAAGACCTGTCGGTGGGCCACCAACAGCGGGTCGAAATCCTGAAGGCGCTGTATCGGCAGGCCGATATCCTGATCCTCGACGAACCCACAGGCGTTCTGACCCCGGCCGAGGCGGACCACCTGTTCCGCATCCTGAAAGGGCTGCGCGATCAGGGCAAGACCATCATCCTGATCACCCACAAGCTGCGCGAGATCATGGAGACGACCGACAATGTCTCGGTCATGCGGCGTGGCACCATGGTCGGCACCGTCAAGACGGTCGAGACCAGCCCCGAGCAACTGGCCGAGCTGATGGTCGGTCGCAAGGTGCTCTTGGAGGTGGAAAAGCAACCTGCCGCACCGGGCAAGGTCGTGCTCAGCGTGCAAGACCTGAAAGTGCGCGATGAGCACGGGGTGGAACGCCTGAAAGGCATCAGCTTCGAGATTCGCGCAGGCGAAATTCTGGGAATCGCCGGGGTGGCCGGAAACGGGCAATCCGAACTGCTGGCGGCCTTGGGCGGCATGGAACGCGCCACGGGCCGGATCACGCTGAACGGTGCCGAACTGCCGCTGTCTGGTGTCGGGTCTGACGGGCAAAGCCGCCGTGCGGCGGGCATCGCCCACGTCCCCGAGGACCGCCACCACTATGGCCTGATCCTTGATTTCACCGCATGGGAAAACGTGGCCTTCGGCTATCACAACGCGCCCGAATACCAGAAGAACGCCATGTTCATGGACAATGATGCGCTGCGGGCCGATACCGAAAAGAAGATGGCCACCTTTGACGTGCGCCCCCCGATTGCCACCCTTGCCGCCAAGAATTTCTCGGGCGGGAACCAGCAAAAGATCGTCGTCGCGCGCGAGATTGAGCGCAACCCCGACCTGCTGCTGATCGGCCAGCCCACGCGGGGGGTGGATATCGGCGCCATCGAATTCATCCACAAGCAGATCGTTGCGCTGCGCGATCAGGGCAAGGCGATCTTGCTGGTGAGCGTGGAACTGGACGAGATCATGAGCCTGTCAGACCGTATTGCCGTAATGTTTGATGGCAAGATCATGGGCTTGCGTGACCCCGCCACCACGAATGAACGAGAGCTGGGCCTGCTGATGGCCGGTGTATCCGGGGGGGCCGCGTAATGGACCGTTTGCCAAGATGGGCTGACGTTGCCCTTGTGCCGCTGATCAGCCTTTTGCTGGCGGCCATCATCTCGGCCATCGTGTTGCTGGCCATCGGGCAAAGCCCGGTCGAGGCCTACAAGGTCATGGTCGATGGGGCGCTCGGCTCGCCCTATGGCTGGGGCTATACGCTTTACTACGCCACCAGCTTCATCTTTACCGGCCTTGCCGTGACCGTGGCCTTTCATGCCAGCCTGTTCAACATCGGCGGCGAAGGTCAGGCGCAACTGGGCGGCCTTGGCGTGGCCCTGGTCTGCCTTGCCCTGCCGTGGCCGCATTGGACTTTGGCCTTGGCGGCGGCGACCTTCGGGGCGGCACTGTTCGGCGCGGCATGGGCGGCCATTCCGGCCTATCTGCAGGCAAAGCGCGGCAGCCATATCGTGATCACCACGATCATGTTCAACTACATCGCAGCGGCGTTGCTGGTTTACCTGCTGGTCGATGTGCTGCGCCCCGCAGGCCAGATGGACCCGGCCTCGGCCCGCTTCCCCGAAGGCGCGAAACTGCCGGCGCTGAATGACCTGCCGATCTTCAACCTTGTGTTTCAAAAGGCGGTTCCGGCCAATGTGACGCTGTTCATCGCGCTGTTCATGGCCTGGGTTGTTTGGGCGCTGCTGTGGCGTACACGGCTTGGCTATCAGATCCGCGCCTTTGGCAAATCGGAATCGGCCGCCCGCTATGCCGGGATTAACCCGGTCAAGATCACCATCGTGACCATGCTGATTTCCGGGGCCTTGGCGGGCATGATGAGCGTGAACAACGTGATGGGCGAGGCCGAGCGATTGCTGCAAAACTCGTCCGAAGGGGCGGGCTTCATCGGCATCGCCGTGGCGCTGATGGGGCGCAACCACCCGTTTGGCGTTGTTCTGGCGGCGCTGCTGTTCGGGTTCCTGTATCAGGGCGGGGCCGAACTGGGCCTGTGGACCAGCATTCCCATTGAGATGCGGATCGTGGTGCAGGGCCTTGTGATCCTGTTCACCGGGGCCTTGGACATGATGGTGCGCATGATGCTCACATGGTGCTTTGGCATGGTGCGCGGCACCAAGGCAGCGGGGGCCGCGTGATGGATTACGCAACGCTTCTGCAACTTCTCGACTCGACCCTGCGCCTTGGGACGCCATTGTTGCTGGCCTGTCTGGCCGGGCTTTATTCCGAACGCGCGGGCGTGTTCGACATCGGACTTGAGGGCAAGATGCTGGCTGCCGCCATGTCGGCGGGCGCCGTCGCCGCGCTGACCGGGTCGGCTTGGGCCGGGTTGTTTGCGGGCATTGCCGCGTCGCTGCTGTTTGCGGCGTTGCATGGATTGGCGTCGATCACCTTTCGCGGCAACCAACTGATCTCGGGCGTGGCGCTGAACTTCCTTGCCTCTGGCATCACGGTTCTGGTCGCGCAAAGCCTGTTCCAGCAAGGCGGGCGCACCCCGCCGCTGAATGGTGACGCTCGTTTCAACCCGCTGACCCTGCCCTTTGCCGAGGCCATGAAAGATGTCCCGATCATTGGCCCCTTGTATTTCGAGGTGATCTCGGGCCACTCGATCCTAGTCTATATTGCCTTCCTGACCGTGCCGCTGACGTGGTGGGTGCTGTTTCGCACCCGGTTCGGCCTGCGCCTGCGGGCCGTGGGTGAAAACCCGGCGGCGGTTGATACGGCCGGGGTCTCGGTCGTGGGCCTACGGTTTGCTGCTCTGGCCATCACCGGGGTGCTGTGCGGCGTGGCCGGGGCCTATATGGCAACCGCGCTGCAGGCGGGCTTTGGCCGTGAGATGACGGCGGGGCGTGGCTATATCGCCCTTGCTGCGCTGATCTTTGCCAAGTGGCGGCCTGTAGCGGCGATGTGGGCCTGCCTGCTGTTCGGTTTTTTCCAGGCCCTCGCCCTGCGCCCCGATGTGGTTCAGGCTGTGGTGCAGGTGAAGATCCCGGTGCCGTTCCTGGATGCGCTGCCCTATATCCTGACCGTGCTGGTGCTGGCGGGCTTTGTCGGCAAGGCCATTCCCCCCCGCGCCGGAGGCGAACCCTATGTCAAAGAACGCTGAGGCGCTTGCCGTCGTCCGCGCGCGCGCGGGCGATGCGCCCGTGCGGCTGGGGCTAATCCTTGGCTCGGGCCTTGGCCATCTGGCCGGGGCGCTGGATGGCGTTGCCATTCCCTACAGCGATCTGCCGGGCTTTCCGCATGCCAGCGTATCGGGCCACAACCCGAACTTCGTTGTTGGAAATCTGGAAGGAACCCGCGTTGCCGTGTTTGGCGCGCGTGAACATTTTTACGAAAAGGGCAATTCCGCGGCCATGCGCCCCGCGCTGGAGGTGCTCAAGGCGATGGGGGCGGAAAGCCTGATCGTGACCAATGCGGCGGGGTCCATGCGCCCTGACATTCCGCCGGGCGATCTGATGTTGCTGTCGGACCACATCAATTATTCCGGCCTGAACCCCCTGATCGGAGAACCGACCGATGCGCGGTTCGTGCCGATGACCGATGCCCACAACCCCGCCTTGCGCGCGGCCTTGCGGGCCAGTGCCGCGGCCGAGGGGATTGCGCTCAAAGAGGGTGTCTATGCGTGGTATTCCGGCCCGTCGTTCGAAACACCGGCCGAAATCCGCATGCTCAAGATGCTGGGGGCCGATGCGGTTGGCATGTCGACCGTGCCCGAAATCATCCTTGGCCGCTTTCTCGGCCTGACCTGTGCCGCCATGTCCACCATCACCAATATGGCCGCGGGCATGTCGGACGAGCAGATCAGCCATGAACATACCAAGGCAATGGCGCCCTTGGGTGCGGCAAAACTGGAACGCATCCTGCGTCATTTCCTGCGGCACTTGCCCTGACGGCCATCGGCGTTTGACTTCGCGGGCAAAGGCGCGCAACCCTTTGACCACACGTGTCCTTCCGCCCTCGGGGCCCGCCCCATGCAGCTTTACCTCCCCATCGCCGAGGTTTCGGTCAATGCCTTCGTCCTTTTGGGACTGGGGGGCATTGTCGGTTTCCTGTCGGGCCTGTTCGGGGTGGGCGGCGGGTTTCTGATCACGCCCTTGCTGTTCTTCATCGGCATTCCCCCGGCCATTGCCGTGGCGACAGGGGCCAACCAGGTGGTCGCGTCATCGGTTTCGGGCGTTCTGGCGCAGGTCAAGCGCAAGGCGGTGGATTTCCGCATGGGCCTTGTGCTGCTGGCGGGGGGCCTTGTCGGGTCGGCCAGCGGGGTCTGGGTCTTTGCATGGCTGACCGCAAAGGGGCAGGTCGATCTGTTCGTGCAACTGTCCTATGTGCTGTTCCTTGGCTTCATCGGTCTGACGATGTTCGCAGAATCTGCCCGCGCCATGCTGCGCAGCAAAAAGCCCGGCGGCCCGATCCGCCGCTCGCACACGCACAGCTGGGTGCATGGCCTGCCGTTCAAGGTGAAATTCCGGGTGTCGGGCCTCTATATCTCGGTGCTTCCGCCCTTGGCCGTGGGGGCCATTGTCGGCTTTCTGGCCGCGATCATGGGGGTGGGCGGCGGCTTCATCATGGTGCCTGCGATGATTTATCTGCTGGGCATGCCGACCAAGGTGGTCATCGGCACCTCGCTGTTCCAGATCATCTTTGTCACCGCCTTTACCACGCTGATGCATGCCGTCACCTCGAACACGGTCGACATGATGCTGGCGATCCTGCTGATCCTTGGCGGGGTGATCGGGGCACAGCTTGGTGCGCAACTCAGCGGGCGGCTCAGGGCCGAACAGTTGCGCATCCTGCTGTCGCTGCTGGTGATCGGGGTGGCGGGCAAGATTGCGCTTGATCTGCTGCTGCGCCCGGACGAGCTTTTCTCGGTCACGCCGGGGTTGTTGCCATGATCCGTGCGCTGATCCTGTTGCTGTCGCTTTGCCTGCCGCTGCCCGCCTTTGCCGAAGAGGCCATTGTGGCGGGCCTCAGCCAGAACCGCGTGTCGATCACGGCCGATTTCGACGGCTCTGAAATCCTGATCTATGGCGCGGTAAAGCGCGATGCCCCGGCGCAGACCGACCCGCCGCTGCATGTGATCATCACCGTCGAAGGGCCGCCGTCGCCCTATACCGTGCGGCGCAAGGAACGCCGGGCCGGCATCTGGATCAACACCGAAGCAGTGCAGATCGACAGCGCGCCATCGTTTTACGCGGTGGCTACAACCGGGTTTCTGATCGACATCCTGTCCGAGACGGAAAACCTGCGCCACCAGATCACCATTCCGCGGGCCATCCGGGCGGTGGATATCAGCACGCAGGCCGATCAGGCCAGCGACTATGTCGATGCCATGATCCGCATCCGCGAGGCTGAGGACCGTTACCGCCTTGCCGAACGGACCGTGCAACTGAATGAGGCAACCTTGTTCCGGACCGATGTCGTGCTTCCTGCCAACTTGACCGAAGGCTCCTATCGGGTGCGGATCTTTCTGACGCGCGGCGGCATGGTGGTTGACCATCTGGAGCGGCGGATCAACGTCCGCAAGGAAGGGCTGGAGCGGTTCCTGTTCAACCTGTCGCGCGAACAACCGTTGGCCTATGGCATCCTGTCGCTGCTGATCGCGGTTGCGGCAGGCTGGGGCGCGTCCACCGCGTTCCGTTTGCTCAAGGCGTGATCTTCGCCCGCAGGCCCGGCCAGATGCGCCATGCCACCAACCCGCGCACTGCGTTCAGCACCATCAGCGCCGCCCAAAGCCCGTGATTGCCAAAGGCCGGGATCAGCACCAGCAGGGCAACGGCATAGACCGCCACCGAAATCACCGCCACGCGCACCATCGCCTGTGTCTGCGTGGCACCGATAAAGATGCCGTCATACATCCAGCTTGCGATGCCGATCATGGGTGCCGCCACGATCCATGGCAGAAACTGCCGGGCATGGTCGCGCACATCGGGCGCCGTCGTCATCAGATCAATCAGCGCCGGGCCAAAGGCGGCAAAGCCTGCGGCCATCAGAAGGCTGCCGCCGATGCCCCAACGGAACGACAGGCTGGCCGCGCGGTCCAGATCGCGGCCCGCCCGCGCCCCCACCGCCTGCCCCACCAGCGTTTCGGCAGCAAAGGCAAAGCCATCCAGCGCATAGGCGGTGATCGACAGGAACTGCATGAGCACCTGATTTGCAGCAAGGGTCAGGTCGCCCATTCCCGCCGCAACGAACAAAAAGGTGGTAAAGGCCCCCTGCAACAACACCGTCCGCAGCATGATCGCCCCATTGACTGCTAGCATCCGGACAAGGGCGGCATGGTCGCGCAGGCGGGCAAGGGCCGGGGCAAGCGCCTTGCCAAAGGCATCGCGGCACAGCCACAGCCCGAACAACAGGCCCGTCCATTCCGCGATCAGCGTGGCCGAGGCCACCCCCGACACGCCCCAGCCAAGACCCAGCACGAACCACAGGTCCAGCCCGGCATTCACGCCGTTGATCCAGACCTGCAAGGCCAGCACCGCACGCGACCGTTCCACCGCGATCAGCCAGCCGTTGACCGCATAAAGCGCGATGGTGGCCGGCGCGCCCCAGATGCGGATGGTCAGGTAATCGCGCGCCAGACCCTCCACTTCGGGGCTGGCTGGGGCCAATTGGAAAGCCCCCCAGAACAGGGCCGCCTGCGCCAGAACCAGCACCACCCCGGCCATCAAGCCGATGATCAATGCGCGCAGCAAAATGGCGGTGCGTTCGGGCGCATCATCGGCCCCATGGGCCTGCGCGGCCAACCCGCTGGTGCCCATCCGCAAAAAACCGAAGATCCAGTAGACCGAGGCAAGGATGATCGCGCCCAGCCCCACCGCCCCGATGGGCGCTGCCAAGCCCAACTGACCCACCACGGCCGTATCCACCGCGCCAAGGATTGGGATCGTCGCGTTTGACAGGATGATCGGCCAACTGATCGCCCAAACGCGCGCATTGGTGATGGCCGGGGGTGCGGTCATTCCGCAGGATCACCCGGCGCGGGGGGCATCAGGAAATGCCCGGTCCCTTGGGCGAACAGACGGGCGCGGTTGTCCTGCCATGCCTCGACATGCACCGAAGCATAGCGCCGCCCGGACCGGTTGATCCGCGCCCGCGCATAGGCATCGCGCGGCAGGCCGGATCGCAGATAATCGACCGTGAAATCAATGGTCTTTGGCAGCATCAGTGGCACATCGGTGCTGACGTCCAGCCGCCCGGTTTCGACATCATCCCACTGGTTGGCCCAGGCAAGCTCGATGATCGCGGCCACTTCCAGAAAGGCCGCTGTCACCCCGCCATGCAAGGCCGGCAGGCTGGGGTTGCCGATCAGCTTTTCGTCGAACGGCAGGATCGCGGTCAACTCATCGCCGCGCTGATCGAACTGGATTCCAAGATAGGCAATGTAGGGCACGCCCGACACCAGCGACCGGAGCGCTGCGTCGCGCCGTTGTTTGACCACCTGCACGGGGTCGGGCCTTGGCTTCATTCCTTGCCCCCCTTCGGACGGTCCAGCGTGAAGGCACCCGTCGCCGCCGCCACGGGGCGCGTGGCATCATCATCGGTGGCAGTAACGCGCACAAAGGCGACCGACCGCGTGACATGATAGCATTCGGCGCGTGCCGTGATCGTCTGGCCGGGGGTGGCCGAACGGAAATAATCGATCCGCAGGTCCAGCGTCGCGGTCGAAATCGGCGCCGCCGGGTGGCACATCACCGCCGCGCCTGATGCCGTGTCCATCAGGGCCGATACAGCCCCGCCATGGATCACCCCTGTGGCAGGATCGCCGATGAAACGCTGGTCATAGGGCATCGAAATGACGGCGCGGCCATCGCCGATGTGTTCGAACTGCATCCCCAAGGCGCGGGCATGGGGGATGGCTTCGATGAACTGGCGGGCAAGGCGGATCAGATCGGTCATGAGAATCCTTCCGCCCCCATATTCCCGGCTTCTTGGGGGCCTGCAAGGCCCCCCGACCACTGCGCCGCGCCGGTTGCGTCGTGGCGCGTGCGGGCATAGGCTTGGGCACGGAGGACAGACATGACCGACACAAGCCGCCTTAGCTTCAAGGAGATGTGTGCGAAGTTCGACGTGACGCCGCGCACGCTGCGCTATTACGAATACATCGAACTGCTTTCGCCTGAAAAAGAAGGCCGCGCACGGTTTTACGGGCCGCGCGAAACCGCCCGCATGACGCTGATCCTGCGCGGGCGACGGTTCGGGTTCAGCCTTGAGGAAATCCGCCAGTGGCTGCTGATGTATGCAAAACAGGGCACAAAGTCGCAGTTCGAAACCTTTCTGAGTCTGGCCGACCGCCAACTGGCCGAACTGGAGCGTCAGAGGGTCGAACTCGATTCCACCATTGAGGATCTGCGCGCCCTGCGGCTGACCGCGACGAAGGAAATTGAGCGGGGCTAGCCGCCGAAAGCGCCCTGCCAAAGCACGCCTGCCGCTGCGGCAGGAACGGGTCGGCCCCCCCGCGCAGGGCCCTTTCCTGCCTGACATCGCGTCAACGCAGCTTCTGACGTGACGTTACATTTACGTTAACGTCAAGCTCTCTAGTATGCTTCGACAAAAGCACACATCTGCCCGCCAGATGACCCTGTGCCATGAGAGTGTTACAATGACGACCACCGATACCCTGAGCATCCGCGAGATGTGTGACACGTTTGATGTCACCCCCCGAACCCTGCGCTTTTATGAGGCCAAGGAACTGCTGTTCCCGATCCGGGAAGGCACGCGCCGCCTGTTCACGCGCCGTGACCGCGCCCGCCTGACCCTGATCCTGCGGGGCAAGCGGTTCGGCTTCAGCCTCGAAGACATCCGCCAGATCCTCGACATGTATGACCGCGACGGATCGAACGAAGCGCAGATGCAGCGCACCTATGAACTGGCAAAGGACCGCCTTGCCCAGATGGAGGCGCAGCGTGCCGAACTGGACGTGGCGATTGCCGAATTGCGGACCGAGATTGATGCCAGCGAACACCTGATCCACGGGTTCCGCCGCGCCGCCGAGTGATGGCCGGGGCCTGAACACAAGACGACCAAGGGAGGAGACGACCGATGCCAAGCTATACCGCACCCGTAAAGGACATGCAGTTTCTGCTGCACAACGTTCTGAAAGTGACGGCGTCCGATACGCCGGGCTATGCCGATCTGGACGAAGGCTTTACTGCCGCCGTGCTGGAAGAAGCGGGCAAGGTCGCCTCTGATGTTCTGGCCCCGCTGAATGCGGTGGGTGACCGCGAAGGTTGCGTTCTTGAAAACGGCGTCGTCCGCACGCCGACCGGGTTCAAGGATGCCTTCGCCGCGATGAAAGAAGGCGGCTGGACCGCGCTCGATTGCGACCCCGAATATGGCGGTCAGGGCCTGCCCTACCTGATGGGGTCTGCCGTGGGTGAAATTTTCGTCGCCGCGAACATGGCCTTCAACATGTATCAGGGCCTGACCCATGGTGCCTATTCCGCAATTCACGCCCATGGCACGGCTGACCAGAAGGCCACCTATCTGCCAAAGATGGTGTCGTGCGACTGGACCGGCACCATGAACCTGACCGAACCGCATTGCGGCACCGATCTGGGCATGATGCGGACCAAGGCGGAACCGCAGGCCGATGGCAGCTACAAGATCACCGGGCAGAAGATCTTCATTTCGGCAGGCGAGCATGATCTGGCCGAAAACATTATCCACCTGGTGCTCGCCAAAGCACCGGGCGGAGGTGAGGGGACAAAGGGCATCTCGCTGTTCATTGTGCCTAAGTTTCTGGTGAATGCCGATGGCGGCCTTGGCGCGCGCAATGCGCTGTCGGTCGGCAAGATCGAAGAAAAGATGGGCATTCACGGCAATGCCACCTGCGTGATGAACTATGACGGCGCCACGGGTTGGCTGCTGGGTGACCTGCACAAGGGCATGCGGGCCATGTTCACCATGATGAACGAGGCGCGGCTTGGTGTGGGCCTGCAAGGCTATGCGCAGGCCGAAGCCGCCTATCAGAACGCCCTCGCCTATGCCAAGGACCGCCTGCAGGGCCGCGATGTGACCGGCGCCAAGAACCCCAGCGGCCCGGCCGATCCGCTGATCGTGCACCCCGATATCCGCCGCAACCTGATGGATCAGAAAAGCTTTGTCGAAGGCGCGCGCGCGCTGACCTTCTGGGGCGCACATCTGATTGACCGTTCCGTGCGTCAGGGCGACGCCGCCGCCGAAGGCATGATTTCGCTGCTGACCCCGGTCATCAAGGGCTTTCAGACCGACAAGGGGTTTGAAATGGCCGTGGCCGCCCAGCAAGTGTATGGCGGGCATGGCTACATCGAAGAATGGGGCATGTCGCAATTTGCCCGCGATGCCCGTATTGCCATGATCTACGAAGGCGCCAATGGCGTGCAGGCGCTTGACCTTGTGGGCCGCAAGCTGGCGCAGGATGGCGGCAAGCATGTGATGGCGTTCTTCGAGATGGTGAAGGCCGAATGCAAGGCGCATGACGGCGATGACCGGATGAAGGGTTTTGTCGAACCGCTGAAAGCCGCGTCGAAACAGCTTCAGGCGGCAGGCATGTTCTTCATGCAAAACGGGATGAAGAACCCCAATGCCGCCCTCTCTGGGTCGTATGACTTCATGCACCTGATGGGCCATGTCTGCCTTGGCCTGATGTGGACGCGCATGGCAAAGGCGGCTTACGTTGCGCTGGATGCAGGCGGTGGCGACACAGATTTCCTGAACGCCAAGATCGCCACAGGCCGCTACTACATGGCGCGCCAGCTTCCGGCCTGCGCGATGCACCTAGCGCGCATCGAAAGCGGGGAAGAAACCGTCATGGCGCTGTCGGCTGAGGCGTTCTAAGCTTGGGCAAACGGGGCGCGCCGGACAGGCACGCCCCACCAAGGGAGACTTTGATGCCGAAACGCTTTCGCCTGACCCGCCGCTTTCCCGTCGCCATGACCGAGGACGGCTATCGCCGCCTCAAGCGGTTTGCCGGAGAGGCGGGTCTGGACGAAGGCGAGGCGCTTTCGTTTCTGTTCGAGCATTTTGACAGTGTGACAGACAAGGACAACCTCGTGCACAGGCTCAGGCTGTTCAACTCTGAAATCGACGACCGCAAGCGCTGATCCACCTGCGCGCTTGCGGCTTCAAGACCCTCTGCAGGGCAAGGGCGGTGCGATGCCGCTGATGCCACTGCACAGGAACCCAAGGGAGACAGGCGATGACGGCGCAGCTCTATTGCTTTGGCGAAAGCGGGAATGCCTACAAGGCCGCCTTGGCCCTGACCTTTTGCGAGATGGATTGGGAGCCGGTTTTCGTTGATTTCTTCAACGGCGAAACCCGCACCCCCGCCTTTCGCGCCATCAACGAAATGGGCGAAGTGCCGGTGCTGCGCGATGGCGATACCGTGCTGACCCAGTCGGGTGTGATCCTAGACTATGTCAGTTCGCGCACCGGCAAACTGGGTGGCAAATCCGCCGCCGAACGGCGCGAGGTGCTGCGTTGGCTGTTCTGGGACAATCACAAGCTTTCCACCCAGATCGGCACCACCCGCTTTCTGATGAACTTTGTGCCCGAGGAAAAACGCCCCGAAGGCGTGATCCCGTTTGTGCAAGGCCGCTTGAAAGCCGCCTACACCGTGCTGAACGACCACATGGCCACGCGCGATTGGGTGGTGGGCAATCACCTGACCATCGCGGATCTGTCCTGCTGCGGATACCTCTACTACCCTGAACCCTTTGGCTTTTCCCGTGCCGACTGGCCGCATATCGACCGCTGGCTTGACCGCATCGCCGCATTGCCGGGCTGGAAACACCCCTATGAAATGATGCCCGGCAACCCATCGGACCGGGCGAAATGAGCCATGCTGTCCCAACTCTCGCTTCTGGCGATACGCGGGTACCAACGGCACCTTTCGCCGCGCAAGGGCTATGCCTGCGCCTATCGGATGGCGCATGGCGGCACGGGCTGTTCGGGCTTTGCCAAAGCGGCCATTGCCGAAAGCGGGCTGATCGCCGCGCTGCCGCTCATCCGCGCGCGGTTTCAGGCCTGCCGTACAGCCGCCCTTTCGCTGCACGCCAAGGACGACCAAAAGCAGCGCCGCAAACGCGATGCCTGCGATCCGTCGGGCTGCGACTGCGGCACGCTGTTTCACCTGAATTTGTGCCGCGGATCGCGCGGCGCTGACACCACACCAGACGGCTGCGACTGCACCCCTGACGGCTGCAGTTTGTGACCCGAACCCAGACGGAGGACCCCATGACCGAAGCATATATCTATGACGCCGTCCGCAGCCCCCGCGGCAAGGGCCGCCCCGATGGTGCCCTGCACGAACTGACCTCGGTCGCGCTGTCGGCCAAGGTCTTGAATGCGGTCAAGGAACGTAACGGCCTGAACGGCCACGCGGTCGAAGATGTGATCTGGGGCAATGTCACCCAGGTGGGCGAACAGGGCGGCTGCCTTGCCCGCTCGGCTGTGCTGCTGTCAGACCTGGATGAATCCATCCCCGGCCTTGCCATCAACCGCTTTTGTGCCAGCGGGATGGAGGCGGTGAACCTTGCCGCCAATCAGGTCAAGGGCGGCGCGGGTTCGGCCTATATCGCCGGCGGGGTCGAGATGATGGGCCGTGTGGCCATGGGCAGCGATGGCGCGGCCATTGCGGTGGACCCGTCGCTTGCGATGAAGACCTATTTCGTCCCGCAGGGCATTTCGGCCGACATCATCGCCACGCAATATGGCTTTACCCGCGATCATGCCGATGCCTTGGCCGTGGAAAGCCAGCGCCGCGCCGCTGAGGCGTGGAAGGATGGCCGCTTTGCCAAATCGGTCATCACCATCCGCGATCAGAACGGCCTGCCGATCCTGAGCCATGATGAATACATGCGCCCCGGCACCGACATGCAGGCGCTTGGCGCGCTGAAGGCCAGCTTCAAGGACATGGGCGAGGTGATGCCCGGTTTCGACAAGATCGCCATGATGAAATACCCGCAGATGGAACGTGTGAACCACATTCACCATGCGGGCAATTCGTCGGGTATCGTCGATGGGGCGGCGGCCGTGCTGATCGGGAACGCTGAATTCGGCAAGGCGCATGGGTTGAAACCCCGCGCCCGCATCCGCGCCACCGCGAAGATTGGCACCGACCCCACCATCATGTTGACCGGCCCCGTGCCGGTGACCGAGAAAATCCTGAAAGACGCTGGCATGTCGATTTCCGACATCGACTTGTTCGAGGTGAACGAGGCTTTTGCATCGGTCGTGCTGCGGTTCATGCAGGCCTTTGACGTGGACCCCGCCCGCGTAAACCCCAACGGCGGGTCCATCGCCATGGGGCACCCCTTGGGCGCCACCGGGGCGATCATCATCGGCACCCTGCTGGATGAACTGGAGCGGACGGGCAAAGGCACCGGGCTTGCGACCTTGTGCATTGCCAGCGGAATGGGCGCTGCCACGATCATCGAACGTGTCTAGGCGAGGCGGTCAGGCAGGGCAGATACACGACGAAAGTATGTCAGTGCTATTGTCGTATTTGCGCATCGGATTGTCGCAACCGGGAGGAGATTGATGGCAAGATCATGTAGGACTCGCGCCTTGGCTTCTCATGGTGGGGGCAGGAATGACAGACAGTGTGCAGGCCCAGTTTCAGCGACACGGCGACTTGCTGATGGCAGGGCGCTATGCAGACCTGTCGGTATACTACGAAACGCCACTGCCAATTCACTTCGACACGTCGATGGCCATTGCCGGGACGAAAGACGCGTTGCGCGACTATTTCAGCAACCTGCACCACGCACTGATGGCGCGGGGCATTACCCGTATTTCGCCGCAGATCACGGCCCGCGAAGTGCCGCGTGGCAACCGCTTTCGCGTTTGGCTGAACTGGCTGAACATGACGCCGGGCACCAACCCCAGCCGGTCCGAGGCGGTGTATTTCTGCCGCAAGGAACAGGGCCTGATGCAAATCGAAATGATCCACTACACTGTCATCTCGATGCCCGAGATCGAAACCATACGGCAGGGCCTGCTGTTGACTGCCTGACAGCGGGCGCGGCCGTCGCAACCGGAGGCCGCCCATGCCCGTGATCGACCGTAACAGCCTGACACCCCGGACAGGCTCCATCTATCCTGAACCCTTTGCCACCATGATGCGGGGCCGCAGCAGCCTGCGACTGGGCGACGCTGGCGGCCTAACGCAGTTCGGCGTCAATCTGGTCATGCTCGAACCTGGCGCAATGTCATCGCTGCGCCATTGGCACCTGAACGAGGATGAATTCGTGATGGTGACCGAAGGGGAATGCACCCTTGTGCAGGACGCCGGCGAGACGGTGATGCGCCCCGGCGATTGCGCGGCCTTTCCGGCAGGCAACACGGATGGCCATCATTTCATCAACCGCACGGATAGCAGAGCAAGTTTTCTGGTCGTGGGCACAAGGGCCCCGCGCGAGGTGGCCACTTACAGCGATGTCGATCTGCGGGTTGAAGTGACGCCCGGCGAAAAGGGGGCGGCCGTGTTCACCTACAAAGACGGCACGCCATGGAAAGGGCCACGATGATCGTAGACCCGTCCCGCGCGCCCGTTTCGGGTGAGGGTGGCGTGCATACGCTGCACCTTTCGGTTGCGGGTGGGCTGACGCAGTTCGGGGCCTATGTCGAAACCCTTCGGCCCGGCGCATGGTCGTCAAAGCGCCACTGGCACACGGCGGAAGATGAATTTGCCTATGTCCTCGATGGCGTGGTCACTCTGCGCGATGACGCCGGGATGCAAGACCTTGGCCCCGGTGATGCGGTGTGCTGGCCGCATGGCGACCCGAATGCGCATCACCTGACCAACCGCAGCGACGCGCCATGCCGCTATCTGATCGTCGGCAGCCGCGTTGCGGGTGACATTGCCCACTACCCGGATGACGGAAGCCGTCAGGTCAACGGTGGAAACACATGGGCGGTTTACGCGGAGTCGGGTGAGGTTCTGCGGTCTGGCGATCTGCCGCCTGAACTGCTGAACCTGCCGCCCGTCTGGGGCTCAGCGTTTGACGGGGCGACACGGCCCCGCGTTCAACGCGCGGCCACAAGGAATTGGGTCATCGAAGACGCCTATTCCCACCCCGTTCTGGGCGGTGGTCTGGGCCCCTATTCCCATGCCGTGCTGGGCGATGCCGGGGGCCTGTCGCAGTTCGGCGTGCACCTTGAACGCCTGCCGCCGGGCAGCCATTCGTCGTTCCGCCACTGGCACCAGACCGAAGATGAGATGATCCTTGTCCTGTCCGGCACCCCTACCCTGATCGAAGACCGCGACACCACGCTTGCCGCAGGTGATGCGGTCTGCTGGCCAGCCGATGTGGCGGTGGGCCATTGCCTGCGCAATGACAGCCCGGACATGGCCACCTATCTGACCCTTGGCACCCGCAAAAGGGCCGACGTCATCCATTACCCCGATCACGACCTGATCACCCACAAGGACGGCACCGCCCGCCGCTATCTGCATGCCGACGGCACGCCATGGAACAGGGGGCACTGATGCTGGTCGGGGTTATCGTTCAGACCTATCTCGACGACATTGCCGCAGCGGTGATGAAGGGTGATTTCGTCACCTACCGCGACGCCGTCTCCTTGCCGTTCCAC
The DNA here is from genome assembly GCA_027484145.1 of Rhodobacter sp. Classification (GTDB taxonomy): domain Bacteria; phylum Pseudomonadota; class Alphaproteobacteria; order Rhodobacterales; family Rhodobacteraceae; genus Pseudotabrizicola. Next base: position 20,500 of record JAIXUH010000026.1, on the reverse strand, counting down.
CTGATCACCCATTCGGCCAGTCTGGTGGTCAGCACCGAGCAAGAGTTGCGCGTCGGGTTCGAAACCTTCAACAAGATGCTGATCAGCCAGCAAGTCACCCAGTATATCCGGCTGGTCGAAAGCGCCAAGCAACTGGATCAGACGCTGATCTCCAGTCGCTATACGACCCACTTGATGGCCAACGGCACCCGCATCATGGACCCTTTCACCTCGCAGATCACCCTGCGGCTGGAAGGGAACACATGGCGCGCCGCGTCGATCACCAATGCCCTTGCCAATTCGCGTTGGCCCCTTTTGGTGCCAAAGCACCCCGAAACCGACCCACAGAAAGGACCGGACCAATGACCGATTTCACCTATGCCGTCGATGCAGACGGCGTTGCCACCATCACATGGGATGTCGTTGGCAAATCGATGAACGTGATGTCGAAGGCCGGCTTCGACGACCTGAGCGCGATGGTCGATCAGGGTCTGGCCGATCCGGGCGTCAAGGGCATCATCATCACCAGCGGCAAGAAGGATTTTGCCGGGGGAATGGACCTGAACGTCATCGCCAATATGCGGGCTGGCGGGGCACAGTCGATCTTTGACGGTGTCATGGGCATGCATGCCGTGATGCGCAAGATTGAACGCGCCGGGATGGACCCCAAGACGCTGAAGGGTGGCAAGCCCATCGTGGCCGCTCTGCCCGGCACGGCGCTTGGCATCGGGCTTGAGGTGCCCTTGTGCTGCCACCGCATCATTGCCGCCGACAACCCAAAGGCCAAGATCGGCCTGCCCGAAATCATGGTCGGCATTTTCCCCGGCGCGGGCGGCACCACGCGCCTGACCCGCAAGATGGGGGCGATGATGGCCGCGCCCTATCTGCTGGAGGGCAAGCTTTCGGACCCAAAGGGCGCCAAGGCAGGCGGCCTGATTGACGAAGTTGTCGCCCCCGAAGAATTGCTGCCCCGCGCCAAGGCGTGGATTCTGGCTGCGACCGACGCCGATCTGGTGAAACCGTGGGATGCCAAGGGCTACAAGATGCCCGGCGGCACCCCCTATCACCCCGCAGGTTTCATGACCTTTGTCGGGGCCAGTGCCATGGTGCTGGGCAAAACGATGGGGGTTTACCCCGCCGCCAAGGCGCTGCTGGGTGCGGTTTACGAAGGGGCGATGGTGCCCTTTGATCTGGCGCTGAAGATCGAGGCCCGGCACTTCACCTCTGTCCTGATGAACCCGTCCTCGACCGCGATGATCCGCAGCTTGTTCATCAACAAAGAGGCGCTGGAAAAAGGCGCGAACCGGCCCCAAGCCCCGGATCAGGCCGTGCAGAAACTGGGCGTCATCGGTGCGGGCATGATGGGTGCAGGCATCGCCTATGTCAGCGCCAATGCCGGGATCGACGTGGTCCTGATCGATGCCACGCAAGAGTCGGCCGACAAGGGCAAAGCCTATTCCGAAGGGCTCTTGGACAAGGGCATGCAGCGCAAGAAGGTCACGGCCGAGAAAAAGGCCGAAGTGCTGGCTCGCATCACTGCCACCACTGATTACGCCGCCCTTGCCGGGTGCGACCTGATTGTCGAGGCCGTGTTCGAAGACCCCAAGGTCAAGGCCGATGTCACCGCCAAGGTCGAGGCGGCCGTCGGCCCCGACTGCATCTTTGCCACCAATACCTCCACCCTGCCAATTTCAGGTCTGGCCAAGGCCAGCACCCGGCCGGAACAGTTCATCGGCATCCACTTCTTCAGCCCCGTCGACAAGATGATGCTGGTGGAAATCATCCGCGGCAAACAGACGGGCGACCGTGCGGTGGCCAAGGCGCTGGATTTCGTGCGCCAAATCCGCAAGACGCCGATTGTCGTCAATGACGCGCGGTTTTTCTATGCCAACCGCTGCATCATCCCCTACCTGAACGAAGGCATGCGAATGGTGGCCGAAGGGGTAGACCCGGTGCTGGTGGAAAACGCCGCCAAACTGGTGGGCATGCCGCTGGGGCCCCTGCAACTGGTCGACGAAACCTCGATCGACCTTGGCGTGAAAATCGCCAAGGCCACCAAGGCCGCCATGGGCGATGCATATCCCGACAGCGCGGTCGATGAGGTGCTGTTCTGGATGGCCGATCAGGGCCGCATGGGCAAGAAGGCCAATGCAGGGTTCTATGCCTATGATGCGGCGGGCAAACGCGAAGGGATGTGGGACGGGTTGGCCAAGCACTTCCCCGAAGCTGGCGAACAGCCGTCGCTGACCGAAGTGCAGCACCGCCTGCTGATGGCGCAGGTGCTGGAGGCCGTGCGCGCGCTGGAAGATGGCGTTCTGACCGATATCCGCGAAGGCGATGTCGGCGCCATCCTTGGCTGGGGCTTTGCGCCGTGGTCGGGCGGCCCCTTCTCGTGGCTGGATATCATCGGCGCCCCCCGCGCGGTGGAAATCTGCGAAGGGCTAACCGCCCGCTATGGCACCCGCTTTACCGTGCCGGATCTGCTGCGTGACATGGCCGCCAAAGGCGACAGCTTCTACAGAAAGGACAACGCCAAGGCCGCCTAGCGCGCGGCCAGACCAATCTGGTGCTGCCCGGCATGGCGCAGGGCGGCACCAGCCTCTTCGGCCATCATGCAGGCCATCAGGTGACGGGCCTGCGTCAGTGAATAGCTGCTGTGCGATGACTGCAGCCAATCCATCTCAGCGAACGGGTCACCGGGACACGACAGCAGCACACCACGGCTGGCATACACCACCTGCGGCTCGTCAAAGCCGATCTGAACCGCCGCTGTGCCCATGGGCGGGCGACACCGCGCGATGCCACGCCAGCCTTCCAGCGCCTGCGCCGGGATCAGGGCAAAGGGGTCGCCATAAAGCTCTTCGGCAATGTCTGCCTCGATCAGCACCTTCTGTTCGGGCAAAAGGATCAGTTCTTCGCGGTTGTCCAGCGCCCAAGCGGGCACCAAAAGCGGCCAAAGCGACGGGTGCGCGCCACCCAGCGCGGCCAGATGAGCCGACCTGACGGGTTGCGGCCCGCCATCAAAGGTCAGGACCAATGTGCCCGGCACAAGGCTGCCCGCAGGCCGCCAGCCCGTTGGCGTTGCAATCGACGTGCTGGACAGGATGCCTTCGGCCACAACCGATGGGCCACTGCGCTCTGCGATCTCCGGCTTGTGCCAGATCATTGCCAATTCACCCGCGGGCTATGGGCGCGCCGCATCACCTCGGTCGCGCCGATTCATGCCCAACCTGTCCGAAAGGATGGGCATCCGTTTGGCCGGGTCGCGGCAGAATCGTGGCAATTCACCCGCCTTTAGCAAAGCCCGTCAAAGCTGTAGCCAAAGCGTTCCACGTCTTCGGCGCAGACCTGACCAATCAGCGTGGCATCGGCATCGCTGTAATAGCCGCGCCAATCAGCCAATCGGTCCGACGCGTTGGCCGGGGCCACCCGCAAGTGAAAACCAAGATGCGCCTCGAATGGTGCGATATCCTCGGCCAGCCGTTCCAGCCGGACAAAGGCACTGGCCCGCTCGGCCCCCGTGCGATCGCGCATCCACGCGGCATAGGGCCACAGCCGGAACGAGGTCAGGGTTTGCGGATGGTTCAGAAAGCCCGAAAAATCATGCGCCTTGGCAAGGCCCACCGCCGGATGGGCAAAGCCTTGGGCGCGCAGCCAGTGATAATAGCTGACCGCGCGATCCCATGGGTTGCGCACCAGCGTCACCGTGAAAAAATGCGCAACTTCGTCATCGGTGACCAGCCCGGCAATGTCGGCAAGCGTCGAATGCTTCCACAGCCGCCCCGCCGCATGGGCAGACTTGACCCGCGCCTTGCGGGCCCGCGCCTTGGGCGTGTCGCCGATCAGGATGTCGTCCTTCATGGCGCGGGCCTCCAACGCAAGGCTCAGCGCAGTGCCCCCGGTCTTGGGGATATGCACAAAGATGAACCGCCGCCCGCGCGAGATGATCATGGCACATTCACCCTCGCGCCGTTCATGCCAGCCTCAGACCGGGTTCGGCAGCGGTTGGCCATCCACAAAGGCAATCAGGTTGGCCACCGCCATCATGCCCATGTTTTCGCGCACCTCATGCGCGGCTGTTCCCAGATGCGGCAGCAGCGTCACATTCTCCATGTTCCGCAACGCCTCGGGCACCAAAGGCTCACGCTCATAAACATCCAGCCCGGCCCCAGAGATGGACCCGGATTGCAGCGCCGCAATCAGCGCCGCCTCATCCACCACATCGCCCCGGCTGATGTTGACCAGTATCGCATGCGGCTGCATCGCGGCCAGCGCAGCGGGCCCGATCAGATGATGCGTCTCGCGTCCGCCGGGCACGGCGATCACGACGATATCGGCGGCCATCGCCTCGGCCATCTCAACCTGCTGCGCGGGCACGCCGGGTTCGGCCACGGTGGAGCGGTTATAGAACACCACCTCCATCCCGAACCCCGCCTGCGCACGCCGGGCGATGGCGCGGCCGATCCGCCCCATGCCGATGATCCCCAGCCGCTTGCCACTGACATGCAGGCCCAGCATCTGGATCGGGTGCCAGCCTTGCCATTGCCCCGCCCGCACTAACCGCTCACCCTCACCCGCGCGGCGGGCGGTCATCAGGATCAGCATCATGGCAATGTCGGCCGTCGCATCGGTTACCGCACCGGGGGTATTGGTGACGACCAGCCCCGCCGCCTTTGCGGCGGCCACGTCGATATGGTTATAACCCACGCCAAAGTTAGCCAGCATCCGCGCGCGCGGCTGTGGCACATCGGCAAAGACACCTGCCTGATACAGATCGCCCAGCGTGGGCAGGATCAGGTCAAATTCGGCCAGACTGTCGCGCAATTCACGCGCGTCCATAGGAAGCGTCTGCGGGCGGGCGGTCACGTCGAACCGGGCACGGGCAGCCGCCATCACACGGTCCGGCAGGGGGCGGGTGATCAACAGGCGCATCAGAACATCCTTCCGCCCAAGGGCACATCATGATCGGGGGACAGCAAGACCACTTCGCCCGCCGCATCGGGCACCCCCAGCACCAGCACTTCGGACATCACCTTGCCAACCTGGCGCGGCGGAAAGTTCACCACCGCCATCACCTGCCGCCCGACCAGACCTTCGGGTGTGTAGTGGCGGGTCAGTTGTGCCGACGACCGTTTCTCGCCAATCTCGGGGCCAAAATCGACCCATAGCTTGATCGCGGGCTTGCGCGCTTCGGGGAAAGGTTCGGCGCGGGTGATGCGGCCCACACGGATGTCGACCATTTGAAAGTCGTCATAGGTGATGGTCATTTGCCAAGCTCCCGCCCCCGGTCTGCCGCCGCCTTGACCGCGCGGCGCAGCAAGGGGGGAAATCCGGTCTCCGTATCCATCAGCACCGACAGCGCCGCCGCCGTGGTGCCACCGGGCGAGGTGACGTTGATCCGCAACTGCGCGGCGGCGTCAGGCATGCGATGCGCCAGTTCCCCTGCCCCGGTGACAGTGGCGCGGGCAAGCTTCATCGCCATGTCGGGCGGCAGACCCTCAGCCTCGCCCGCCGCAGCAAGCGCCTCGATAAGGTGGAACACATAGGCGGGGCCAGACCCGGACACCGCTGTCACGGCATCCATCTGCGCCTCGGCGTCCAGCCGCACCACCTGCCCCACGGCCGACAGCAGCGTTTCGGCAAGGGCCAGATCGTCCGGCGTTGTGGCCGCATTGCCGATGATGGCGGTAATGCCGCGCGCCACGGCGGCGGGCGTGTTGGGCATGGCGCGCACGATCCGCGTGCCCGCGCCAAACACCGCCTCATAGGTCGCGATCGTGGTCCCTGCAGCCACGGTCAGGATCAGCGTATCGCCACCGCCAAAGGCCGCAATCTGCGGCAGCGCCGCGCCCATCATCTGCGGCTTGACGGCAATTAGCACCACGGCTGGTGCTTCGGGCATGCCATCATTCAGATGCAGCCCCTTACGGGCCAAGCCCTTGACCCAATCCGAAGGGTTCGGGTCCACCACCCATGTGGCATTCAGCGGCAGTCCTTGGCCCAGCCACCCTTCCAGCATGGCCGATCCCATCTTGCCACAGCCCAACAGCACAAGGCCGCGGCGCAGGATTGACTCGTGCATCATCTGTCGTCCTCCGTTTGCAGCGGCAGGTTAGGCGCGGCAACACGGGGGCGCAACGGGCGATGAGCGGCGCAACTGTTCCAAACGAACACGCCATGCAGGCGGCGACCTGCATGGCGTGGGTTTCCGTGCCCTGCTTCCCTGTCCTCAGGCCCTGCCGTATGCCTCGGCAATTGCGACCTTCATTGCGTCGGCAGGGGTTTTGTCCCCCCAGCCCACAAGCTGGAACGCCGGGTAAAAGCGTTCCGCCGCCATGACCGAGCTTGAGATCATGCGGTCAATCTGTTCCGGCCCGGCCACCTGACCGCCCGACAACACCAGACCATAGCGCCAGACCATCAGCTTCTGTTCGGCCCAATAGGTGAAGGCCCCGGTCCAGACCATGTCGTTGCAGCGGTTCAGCACATCCAGAAGCAAGCTAAGCTTGCCTTCCGGCGGCTCCATTTCAAAGGTGCAGATCAGCCGCAGCGTTTCGTCCTGTGCCGACCACGCCATCGTCAAAGAATATGTGCGCCATTGGCCCTCGACCGCCATGGCGATCTGGTCATCGGTGACGCGGTCAAACTCCCAGTCATGGTGTTCGGCCAGTGTTTCGACGATGTCGATCGGATGAATCTCATCCGTTGACAGGAAGTCTTCCGAAAGTGACATTGCCCGGCCTCTTTATGATGCCCTCGCAAATCCACTGACCCACGAGATGCTGGGTGTCTGGCAAGGCGCTGCGTATGCCCGACGCAACCCTTACTAGATATGGTGTTGCAGAAGCGAAAGCCTGTAAAGCATTTTCTTGGACATTCTTCTGTGGACAACTGCGTTTGGTGTGGCTCGCCACCGAAATTTGCATAGTTTGACACGCAAACTTGCAGCAGAGCGCTTCTACCGACACTCTCAGGCAACGTGTCGGTAGATCCATCAGAACTGATAGGCCGCCAAGAAGGCATCGGTCGACGGAAACTCCTCGCCCGTTGGTCGTTGTACCCTGCCGTCAGGGAAGAGGAGGTTCTCTGCGGTTTCGCCGTTTGGCAGGATACCAAGAGGAAGCGTCGACGTGATCCGCCACGCTACGATTGGCTGAATCCAAAGGCTGACTGACTGTTCATCCTCGGACGTCACGTGCTCGACCGATTGAATTCCGGTCGTGTTCGGCACGACGGGGCAGAGAACTTCAATCAAGGTGTCGTAAGTGAAGAGTGCGTCGGTCTTCTCTCCGGACACTAACCTGAGCTCCGCTCCATGGATCTCCTTGCGACGAATACTCTCTACATGGTCGATGTTCACCGATCCGATAGCCGTCTCTACGAAGCGCATCGTGCTCTCTACTCCTGGGGTTTCGATGAGCGCCGAGGGCAACAGACGATGCGTGATTTGGCAACCGAAAAGTATTGAGATGTTCGGCTCGAGAACTGCCGTTCGGCCAATCCGCAAAGACCTCAAGAAGGCCCAACTGACGTGACACTCCTTGCGCAGGTTAGGGCAGAACATCTGATAAAACTGCAGAAGAAAGAGTGTTGCTGTCCGATTGCCGTATGAATGGCTGCGAAGGCGTCTTCAAGTTGACTCTCTCTGACGCTCTGTGGTGTCATTGAGCATGTCCCAGATATCAGAGCCTTATGAGTATGTTCTTTACATAGATGAGGCCGGCGATGACGGTCTCAGAGCGGTAAGGCCAATTGACGTCGTTGGCGGTACGGAATGGCTGTGCATCGGCGGGGTTCTCGTCCGCGTTAACAACGAGGCATCGGTTGTCGACTGGGTAAAGCAAATCCGCGCAGACATCGATTCAAGGCAAGGTCCAGTGCTCCACTACCGCAACCTTAGCCCGACCAAGAAGCGGCGAGCCTGCGAACTCCTAGCCCAAAAGCAGGTCGTTTGTTTTGCTGTTTGCTCCAACAAAAAGAACATGCGGCAACACTCAAACGAAAGGGCAGCCGCTCGCGGCGGGAAGCAATGGTTCTATAATTTTTGCGTTCGTCTACTGATGGAACGGGCGACAGAGCTGTGCCTGATCGATAGCCGAAAACGCTACAAAGCCGCTCGAAACCTTAGGGTAATTTTTAGTGAACGCGGCGGACACTCTTACGGTCAGACTAAGGCCTACTGGGAAGTTTTGAAAAGGCAGTCCATGGCTGGCACGACCTATCTGCCCAAGCGTACAGTTCGCCACGAGGTGCTGCGCTACCAGCTCGTCGAGTACTTGCCGCACAATCAGAATGCTGGCCTTCAGCTGGCAGATGTTGTCGCAAGTGCGTTCTTCCAGGCTTGCGACGTTCTTGAAAACCGCTGGGATCCTGAACCTGCGAAACTGCTGACCCCTAAGATGTACCATGAGGCCGGGGTGTATGCCGATAGCGGTGTAGTGCTGCAACCAACCCCACCGTGGCGCGCAGAACTCACGCCGCAGCAACAGGAAATTTTCAAACATTTCGGATACAGTTTCTAAGTGCGTGGGCCCCGGCCCTAGTATCCTACCATCGGTAGGCCGCAATCCATTGTGCGACCGTACAGCAGGCCGACAAGGCAGCAAACGCGCCTCGACAAGGGTTTACCCGGCGTATCCCACGCAAGGCTTGGTAACACAAACGACTGAATCCGTCATCACCCAAAATGGGTAGCATGAAACTTGGCGCTGTGTAGGTGGTCACCCCCTTATGATCAGCTCCGCCCGCTCGGGCTGGGCACCCTTGGCCCCGATGGTGTAGGTCGTTTTGACCTCCTCGATCGTGAATCGGGCGAAGATTTCACGCACCTCTGAAACGTCGTTTAACGACAGGATAAAGCGCCCCTTTAAGCCCGCCAGAAGGTCGGCCATCTGCTCGAACCGCTCGCGGCTGAACAGGGCACGGCCATAGTCGCCCTCGCAGCCCCAATAGGGCGGGTCGAGATAGAACAGCGCCCCCGGATGGTCCACGCGCCGGATGAAGTCCACAAAGTCGAGGCAGGTCACCGTGACACCCGACAGGCGGCTGTGCAGCGCCTCAAGATCCGGCTCCAGCGTCGTCAGATTGAACCGGGCGGGCCGCTCGGTCGCAAGGCCGAAGTTGCGCCCCGAGACCTTGCCGCCAAAGGCCAGCCGCTGGATGAACAGGAACCGCGCTGCGCGCTGCATGTCGGTCAGCGTGTCGGGGTCGACGCCGACCAGGCGGTTGAAATTGGCCTGCGTGGTGATCTGGAAACGCAGCAGGTCAAGGAAGGCCACGTAATGCTCCTGCAGCACCCGGAACAGGTTATAGACGTCGCGCTGCAGGTCATTGATGAACTCTGCCCGCGGACGTGATGTCCGCCGCAGGAAGATGCCGCCCATGCCCACAAAGGGCTCGGCATAGGTCGTGTGCTGGTCGGCATCGATCAGGGCGCAGATGCGCTTGGCAAGGTTGCGCTTGCCGCCCAGCCAAGGGGCCACGGGATTGACGGGGGTGACGGGTTCTTTGGCCATGATCTGCTCCAGCTGCGGCGCGCGGTGCGCTCGGTTCTGGGCTCTGTGGCCTCTGAACCGTCACTAGCATTCGGCAGGGTTTCAGGCAACTTCGGCGGCGAATTCCGCCCTCAGCATGCGCCACGCGCGCGCTGCAGCCAGTGGGACCACGCCGTTACCGGCCGCAGCGGTTCGGTCCAGCCAGGAGGCCATCCCATGATCCAGTCGGAAAACTGCGGGTTTAAGATCGGGCCGGGCGTCAAGGGCAACTCGCCACTGCGCAAAAGCACCCGGTAGGGGAGGGAAGAGACCGGGTCCTGCGGCGTCCAGCCCAGAGCCGTCAGCAGATCCCACAGCAGCGTCCAGCTCAGCGCCGCGTTCTTCAGCCCCATCTGTTTGCCGCTCTGATGCTCGTCCTTCAGCATCTTCACGCCCCCCGTTACCGGCAGCAGGCAGACCCGGTTGCCACTGCTTTTGAAGGTCGGCGTGGGCCAGAATGAAAAGCCTCTCCCGCAGGTGAGACCCGCCGACTTCCGCCGCTGATACGACGCACGCTGCAACGACATAGCCCAGGCGTTGAAGGTCTCGGGCGACGTCTTGCAGGCCAAGGGACAGATGGCCGGGGACGTTTTCAAAGAAGCACCATTCCGGCGCGACCTCGCCGATGATCCGGGCGACGGCGGGCCAGAGGTGGCGCGGATCGTCCTGCCCCCGGCGGTGCCCGGACAGCGAAAAAGGCTGGCAGGGATAACCGGCAGAGACGATATGAACGCGGCCGCGCCAAGGCCGGCCGTCGAAGGATCGCAGATCGTCCCAGACAGGAGCCGGAGCCAGGGCCGTGTCCGCCATCCGGGCCACGAGAGTGGCCGCGGCGAAACTGTTTCGCTCGACATGGCACACAGTTCGATAGCCGGGTTCGGCAATGTGCAGGCCAAGGTCGAGGCCTCCGACACCGGCGCAAAGGCTGATGCCGCAAAGGCTGTCATGTCGGTGGGTGGAATGAAGAGCCACACGCAGTATCCTTTCCGTCGCGGTCGTGCCGCTCGGGGGTCGGGCTCGTGGGTGGCCTCAGATGATTGAACGCTCCGCAGCGCGGGCATTTGATGTGGATGGCACCGGACAGCGCGTCATCCTGCATCTTGAATAGCAAACGCCGGCACCCCGAGCAACGCACGTCCACCGTCGGGGTGTCGTCTGCCGTTAGCAGTCTTTTCATCAGAATCACGTCCCTCTTGGCCTCGCCCGGCAACGGGCGGATGCGGCCATAAGGTCTGTCTGGTCGGCGGGAGTGTTTGCGTGCATCCCGTACCGGGGGCGCGCCTGGCAGCGTTGCCCCCGGTCATTCCTTCATCCGCAGTTTTCGCCGCCCCGAAGGATCGCCGAAAACAATCAGCGCCGGGATCAGGCCCTGCTGTAAGTGAATGATGCGTTAAAGCGTGATCCGGGGCCGATGTTCGATTCATTCAGCGTCAGCAGCCCGCTTGGCGTCTGGCGCTGGAATGTCCACAAATTGTCAATCACCCGCAGGACAGGCGTCCCGACACCCAAATTACAGGGGTCAATCGTGATCGCTTCCGCGTTCGGCCCGTCCTGCGGATAGGGAATGACGGACGTGTCAAAGGTGAGATCGCCGACAGCACCGCCCAGACTTTGGATCACAAAGTCAAAGGCCAGATACACCAGATCGTTGTCCAGAAACCGGAACAACCCTTCGCGCGAACTGGTGTAGGTGATCCCGATTGCTGACCCGTTCACCAACAGGGTCGGCTCAAAGAAACTCTCGTGCCCGAGATAGGCTGCAGGTTCGCCGTTGAGCAGCCGGTTATTCTTCCAGCTCACATAGGCAGGCAGCGGCAGAGTGTTGGTGATCACGTTCGTGGGATCTTCGATCGTGCAGTTCGCCACCGTAACGGTTGCTGTGTCGACGCGCCGGATGTGCGTTGTCAGGTCGGTTGCCGGAATGTAGACACGATCCAATGTCAGACTGCCCGTATCCTCAATGACCAGTGTTCGCGGATCGCCACCCGCACGGCCAATGCTTGGCAACTTCCCATCCACCAGCGTCACGCGACTATCCCCACGGCCACGCACAGCCGCGAAACCCGCATACGCCATGCCCGACAGATCAACCCCGGACACGTCTGAATCATTGACCTCGATCGCGTAGTAACTGGATGACGTGGCGGGTTGCAGTTCGCGTACCTGCGACCGCTGAACGCTTTGCACCGTCGCGCCTGTGATCACCGCAGCGTTCAGTGGTGTGACACTTAGTGTCAACGAACCAATCCGGTGCATGCGCGTGGCTCTGACCGTCTGCGTGCCCACTTTAATGGGCTGGTCGGTAAAGACCCGTGTTGCCAAAGGCGTTGCCAGTGGGATGATGACAGCGCCCAAGGCGATGTCTGCACTGGTGACACCAAGGGATACAGTCTGCCCCGTCACCTCAATTGCCCGGCTGTTTGGCGAACCCCACCCAAAGGCATAGGGGGAAGTATCGCCAGCGTTTTCGATATTGCGGCGGTCCATCCGCAGGCCATTCAGCTTGCACGCCCCCGAAAAGTTGACCAGCACCGCACCGTCACCAGCCACGCCGTCAACCTCGAAATCGCCCCATGAGTTCTCGATCTCAATGGCCTTCGCGCCGCCCTCTGACCGCGTGTTGATCAGTTTGACAGACCCGTAGACGCTGTTGAGGAACACCGCCCGCTGGTTGCCTGGCGTTGCGGCGGAAGCAAAAACGACACTGGCATCATGCACTTCCACTTCCATCCGAACCTGGCGTTCGATTCTGAGCGACGTGCCCGGCTCCACATCTGCGGTTGCAGCCGCCGTGCCCCTGCCGGTGATGGCAAGCTGCTCGGTCCCAAGGATACCGTCTACCTCTGTGGCTGTGCCGCAGAAGATACGGATTCCCTTCATGACTTTGCCCGCCTGCGACGGAACAGTGTAATGGCCCGCAATGTCACCAACGGTGATGGTGCCAAGGGCATTATGGCCGATTCCGATGGCGTCAGGCGTGTAGACCGTGGGATAGCCGACGCTCGACAGGACGTAGGGCGTGATGAACCCGTGGCCGTTTCTGTTGTCCAAAACGGTTGTGTAGCGCAGGTAAAAATCAATGGCGCGATACGCCTCGATGATGGTCGCGGGCGTTTTGTCGGTGGCCTCTGCGTCGCCAAAAAGCACCGTCGCCGCTGCGCCCGAACCGCCGCCTCCCGAGAATGACAGAGTTGGCCGCTCGGTATAGCCCGCTCCGAGATCCTGGAATGTGAGACCCGTAACCACGCCATCCAAAACCGTTGCGGTTACGGTTGCGGTTCTGGTCACGCCCGCGCCGCCACCTAAGACTGTAACAGTGGGCGCCGTCGCGTAGTCGGACCCGCCTGCGGTGAGGGTTGCCCCGGCAATTGCAATGCTGGCCGGATCATACCGGCAGCCCCAATGCACCTGAATTGGCCCATCCGCTGTAACATTGGTGCGCCCAAAAACGCCGATCTCAAAGCCACACCGTTCCATGCCAGCCATCGCCGCGCCATGGTAGGATGGCAAGCTACGCTGGATGATTGCGCCGGAAACATCGCGCTGTTCTGCCGCTCTGACGCACTTCACGCGGATGTGCATATTCTCAAGAATAGGCTGTTCGGTGGTCGTGTAATAGTCGGCAATCCTCCAAATCGTGCCCAGCTGACCATTGCGTAGTTCTTTTGCCGTTGGCCGCGAAAACTGCCCGATCAGCCGAAAGCCGTGGTTACCCTCAATCCCAAGACCGGTGTTGCTGGCCCTCATCACGATGCCGGACGTGGAACGACCGTTGCTGTCATTGGCGTAGTTGAGCCAGATGGTTGCCCCGAAGTCATGGTCCGACAGCCAAAGTGTTGTTGGGCGGATCTCACCTTCCACGTAGAAGTCGCCATCAAACCAAAGCGGTACGCCAAGGGCTGCGGCAGCGGCGTCGGCGGCAATGATCGCATCTCGGTCATTTGTGCCACCTGTCCGCACGAAGCCATATGCATCAATGAGCGCACCGGTTTGATCGCGGATTTGCTGTTCTACAAAGCTCAGGTCAGCTTGCGCGCCATACGACTGCGGCCGAATTCGCGAACTGGCAAACGCCTGGGCCTCACCTGACCAGAACTGCGCCTGTTGGGCGAACTCTTGGGCCATAAGGATCGACTCGGGCGGCAGGGGGGCGGGCGTTGAATCGAGCAGTGTCCAAAGGTCCACCGTCGTTTCGGCAGGGACCGTGATGGGTGCCGACTGTTCTCCTAGCCGAGTGACCATCCGCAACACATACCGGCCCGGCCGCAGGGTGACCGATCCATTGCCAGCGGAATCGGCAAAGGCCTCGATCACGTCGCGCGGCACCACCGTCGCGCCTGCTGCTCGGATTTCCGGGCCTGCGTCGACGAACACCAGCTTGGCGTTCGGGCGCATTGCCCCGCCTGACGTCGCCGCAGAAAAGGTAACAAGACAAGTCATCAGACCCTCCAGTATTGGCGGGTGACGCGCACCCCGGTGATTTCGACGTCTTCGCCCGTCAGCAGGCCCAAGGCGGTGACCGTCAGGTCGAGGGCGCCGGTGCCCGACAGGACCAAGCCCGGCGTGTCCTGACCCAGCACCCGATAGTCGGTGCCAGGCTGCAGCCAGATCAGGTCCGACAGGATGACGCCGCCCTTGGGTGCCCCGGCCGCAAGAAGCCGCACGCGCACTTGGCGCGGGGCAGCGGCGGTCAGCTCCAGCGTCAGTTCCACGACCATGCGGCCCGCCTGCACCGGCGCACCCGCGCCAGTCGCAGCCCCCGACACCGTCATGGCCGGTACGGCAGGCGTCAGCACGACGGGCACGCCCAAGGGGTCGGCTGCGATCCGCACCTCGACCGCCGTGACAGCACCCGGCGTCAGGTCGCCGCTGGTCAGAAGTTCGGCCCCGGTCGTTGCACTCAGCCACGCCGTCCACAGCGCGGGCCGGTCGGTGACGGCGGTGGCCCGCACCTCGTATTCGGTCAGCGGCAGCTGCACGCCCACGATCACAGCACCATCCTGCGGGCGCTGCGTCGTGCCCTGCACCTCGATCAGACCGGTGGCAGCGACTCGGATTTCATAGGCAATGCCGCGCACACCCGACATGGCCGGGCCATCCCAGAACAGCCGCAGCGCCGGGCGGCGGGCGATGCCGCTGGCATCTGTCAGCACATGGGCCGCGACGCCAAAGCCGGTGACGACCAAACCCGGCAAGGCCGGATTGACCGTGGATGGCACGCCAAGATCGACATAGGCCGGGGGCGTGAAATCAGCCGGGTCCGCCTCGACCAGCCCGATGTTGGGGCGCAACTCGGTCACCGGATCAGCGGTCAGGACAACCTCGAAGACCTTGCCGACATAGCCGTTGCGCGCGCTGGTCCAGGACACGGCATCCAGCGGCTCCAGCACCAAGGCGGCGGGGGGCAGCGGCAGGGAATGGCTGATCCGCTTGCGCGCTTCGCGCACCGAGCTGCTGATCAGGCGCTGCACCTGGCGGGCATTGGCCACGGCGGGCAACGCCACCTCGCGCAGCAGGCGGCGCGGCCGGCGCACCCAAGCGGACGTCGCCACGTCCCATTCCAGCGCGCCGTCCTCGATCTCCCAGGCGGCATTGGTCAGGGGTGGCGCTTCGCGGGCCTCCCACAGGATGGCCGGGTCCGGAAAGCTGCAGGAGATGGCGTTAAACGTCTCTTCAAGGCCCGGAAAAGGGTCCATTTCCTGCGCGCGGGTCACCAGGATATCGGCGTCGGTGAAGAAATAGACCGGCAGGCCCACGCCGCCCACGCGGGTCTTCCAGATGCCGCCGATCTCGACCGTCTCGCCACCGCAGGACCGGTTGATCTCGTCGATGATCTCGCGCGGCTCGGCGTCAAGGCCCCACTCATAGCCGAAGACGTACGACGGCTCGGTGCCGCCCGCGCCATTGTCGACGGGCAGGTCACAAGCGTTCATCGCGGCGAACCAGTTGTCCAGCGGCAGGTCTTCGGCAGGCACGCCGTTGCCCCAGATGCCGAATCCGTCGATCTGGATGCCACGGTGGATGTTGTACTCGATGACCTTGGGGTTCTCGGTCCATTCCCACGTTGCGCGGTCCGCCCAGCGGTGGGTGCCGCTGCCGCCGACGCTGCTGTCGCGGCGCGGGTCATACAGCTTGATGCCCCGCACTTCGAACCGCAGGCGCGGCTCACCGGGGAACAGATCCTGATTATAGGCAAAGGTGGCGATGACATGGGCCACGCCGCGCCCGATCATGTCGGCAGACCACGGCCGCTCGGGGTATGCGGCAAAGGCCGACATGAGGAACGCATCCGCCGTGGTCTGCGTGCCATCGCGGAATCGGAACCAGCAGCTGTTCTGCAGGGCACCCAGCACCGTCTGGCCATACTCTGGCCTGACCGTTGCTGGCGCCGTGTCCAGCGTGGCCCAGTCGTCATTGATGACCACGCGCCCCGTCAGGCCGGTGATCGGCAGGTCCGACAGCCCGATGACATATGTCAGGTAATTGTTGGCCGGAACGCCCGCCACGCCCTGCGGCTGGCTCATCTGCGGCACCTCAAGATGCCCGTTGGTGGCATAGCGCCCGACGATCACCGTCAACGGCGTGGTGCCGCCGGTGCCCACGAACTGGGTCGTGATTCCAGACTGTTGCTGGCCCAACTCGCCCAGCTTTTTCTTCATTCGCCGCTTCTGATAGGCCGAGATGGCCACCGACAGCACAAGACGGCCGACCGTCAGCACAGCCGCGGCAGAGATGCCGATCGCCGAACCGATCGATCCGGCAATCGCGGCAATCGCGGCCCCGATCGGTGCGGCGGCGGCAGGCTGGGCAACCAGCAGCAGGACAAGGACAAAGACCCAGCGCATCATGTCCGGAACGCCCGTGTCATGGTTGCGCGCGGCAACAGGCCCAGACCATCTTCGCGCAGAACATAGACCATCTCGCCCTGCACGACGCCCAAGGCCAGCTGGCCGGTCACCGGATCGGCCACGCAGGCGACATCGCCCATCGCGGCAAAGGCCGGGTGGATTTCCTCCAGCACGGCGGCGGCAGCGGCGATGTGGTCGGCATGGCCCGCGCGCCGCAAGGCCCGCAGCCCGCCCTCTTTGGTCTGATAGGTTCCGCGCCACGCCGCCGCCGGATCATCGCCCGTGGTGGCCGCCACAGCGCCGGCGGCAAACAGCGCGCAGTCGTGCTGGCCAAGGGCATAGGGCATGCGGGCGCAGGCACTGACATAGTCGGACAGCCGCACTTTCCAGTCAGGCACTCTCATGACCCGACCCGCTCTTGGCCCCAAGGCACCTGCACCGCGCCGACATCCGTGTATTTGCGGAAGCGGTCGCCCGACCGGGCCAGCGACAGGCTGGTGTCGCTCTTTTTGAATGCCAGCGTCCGGGTCAGCGCCCGCGCGGCCGAGGTCAGCGACACCTTGACCTCGGGCTGCTCGTTCAGTTCCGGCAAGGTCGTGGGGGCGCTGTCGATCCAGCCTTTGAACAGGCGCACCGGCTCGGCCACCAGATCGCCCGACTCGGGCCAGAACAGCGCGCGGTGCACCTCGACCGGGGCAAAGCGCAGGTTGTAGCCTGCCATCATCGACCGCACCGCCGCATCGATCGGCGTCAGGGTCAGCGTGGTCATCGCCGAATCCGTGCCGGGCTGGGCCACGATCTCTTCCAGCCGGATCATGCCGGCCGCGCGGTGATAGGTCCGCGCCGCGCCCCTGATCGTGAAGTCTTGGGTCTGGGCCCCGTTCCACAGGCCAAGGCCCTCGACCTCCTCGGTCACAAGGTTTTCGGCCCAGACATGGACCAGCATGCGCACAACGCTGCCGCCGCGCCGGGCCAGATAAGCTGCGGTGGCGGGATCCAGAACCCTCATACGATCACCCCAAGGCTTTGGCTGAACTGGAACGTGAATCCTTCGGTGATCTTGCCGCGTGTCTCGCCGGTCATGACGCTGCCGGTCACGCGCATGCAGGGGATCGCCGGGCGGATCAGCTGCACCGCCGCCCCGACCACGGCGCCCGGGTTGATCAGGGTCGAGACCTCAAAGGCTGGCGTGATGCCGTTCGACGCCGCCTGCACCTGCAACTCGGCCACGCGGTGCAGCGCCCGGCGGCCGCCGCCATAGGCAAAGCCAAGGTAATCGCCGATCGACAGCACATAGCCTGCCGGCAGGCCCGCAAGCGCGATAGAGCGGTTGCCGCTCGGCAGCGCGTGAATCGTCGGGGTGGCGGTGCCCAGGACCATCCCGCGCGGATCCGCCGCCGGGGCGGGCCTGCGCGCATCAAAGGCCCAGAACAGCGCGCCCGAGGTGCGGATCAGGTCCATCATCACGCTGGCATGCGCCGCCTCGGCCTGCAGCATCCGGCCCAGACTGATCGTGCCCTTCCACAGCATCGGCGCGACATCATCGGTGATCGGCTCGCCCGCGCCAGTCATGTCGGCCACGACGCTTTCCACCGGGTCCATCGTCATCGACGAGATCGGCAGCTTGCCGAACCAGTCGGTCGCCGAGAGGGGATACGCAATCGCCATCAGAACCGCACCACGTTGGGGCTGTCGAGGCTGCGACGGATATCCAGCGGCAGGCCGGTGCGGCGGTATTCCTCCAGCGCCTGCGCCATGCCCTTGCGCGCCGCGCGCTCCACGGCGGCAGGGTCTTGCGATCCGCGTGCGTCGATGACCGGCGCGAAGGTCACATTGCCCGGCCCCTGCCCGGGGGCAGCGCCGCCACCGACCATGCCGCCCGTGGCCATGCCGGGCGCGTTCAGCCCCTCCAAAAGGGCGCGATTCCGGCGCGTGGCGCGGGCATTGACCACGAACTCACCGGGCGACAGCCAGCGCGGCACCTTGTCGTCGGTCGGCCCGCCTTCGCCGTAAACCATGCCGCCCTCGGCCAGCCCGGCGAACAGACCGCCACCGCTGAAGAGGCCACCCAAGAAGCCGCCGCCGCCGCCCAGCCCACCGCCGCCGAAAAGGCAACCGCCGAACAGCCCCTCCAGCGGGCCGTTGCCCAGGATCAGCGCCTGAAGGGCCGCGCGCTTCAGTGTCTGGATCAGCCGTTCGCCCGCATCCGCCCCGCCCATCAGGGCGTCGATCAGTGCGTCGCCCGACTGCTCGCCGACGTATTTCAGGCTTTCAATCGCGGCCTTCTCGCGCTCGCGCTGGACGATCAAGCCCTCGACCTGCTCACGCTCGGCTGCCGTTGCGTCCTTCAGCGCGATGCGGTGACGGATCATCTCTTGCTTGACGGGGTCCATCTCCCGTTCCAGCTCGATCTCGCGTTGCAGCTTTTCGACCAGTTCGGCGACCGCGTCCCGTTCCTCACGCGCCGCAGCGCCCCCGCCGCCCCGGCCTGCGCCTGACCCCGATCCGGTGCCCATGTTGGAAATGCGCAGCTGCGAGACGCGCCGGTTCGCCGCACCCAAGGTATCCAGCGCACGCACCCGGCCAATGTCGGCCCGACCTTCGCGCTGGCTGCCACGCTCGTCGTCACCCAAGGCCGCATAGCGCGCCGCAGATGCCTGCTCGCTTTTCAGCGCGACCATCGCCGTGACAGCGTTCCAGATGTTGCCGGCAATGCCAGCGGCCGCGCCAGCCGCCGCAGACAGAAAGCCGGGCATGCCGGCAGCTTCGGCGTTGAAGCCCACAGCCGCATCCCATGCCGCCAGCTCTTGCGCGGCTTTCTCAGCCGTCGCCCCGGCCGCTTCCAGCGTCGCGGCATAGATCTCGCGCTCGATCGCCAGTCGGTTCTGGGCGACCAGTTCGGAATCGCGCCCAAACAGCAGGATCTGGTTCTGGAGAACCTGCTGGGCGCTTTGCGCATCCAGCCGTTCATATTCAGCAGCGGTTACGCGCGTGACGGCCAGCCATTCTTCGGCTCTCAGGGCGACGGATTGTGCCAAGGCGTCCAGCCCGGGAACAAGGCTTTGCGCCCATTCAATTCCAGCCTGCCGCTGGGCTTCGGCTTGTTCAGCCGTCAGCCTTTGCAGACCCAAGATCAGCTGGGTCATCGCCTGCAGCGCGCCGTCTTCCTGCGCCGAAATCTCACCAGACGCCTCGGCAGCCGCAAGGAACCTTTGCCGCAGCGTTTCAGCCGCGGCGATCTGTTGGTCCAGTGTTCCGGCACTGTCCAGATCACCGAACGCCGCGACGATACCGTTGATGGCCTTGCGCGCTTCGCGGTCCCAGATGGAAAAGTCGAAGATGTCGGCCAGCTGCTGCTGGTTGCCAATGCCGAACCGGCTGTCTTCCAGGAACAGGCCAAGCTGATCCTGCACGCCGCCGGACACGCCGCGTGTCGATCGCTCGGCCCGGCGCCGGGCAAGTTCAGCCTCTTCGCGCAGGAGCTCACGCGCAGCTTCGGCGGCTGCCCCGAACTCCTCGCGCAACTCAGATGTGGTGGCGCGCGCCCGGTCGTTGGCGTCGGCATAGGCCTCGGTATTGTCGGCCAGCTGCTGCAACGCATCGTCCAGCGTCTGGACTTCTTCGCCGGCATCAAAGGCCCATTGAAGGATGGCCGCCCCCGCCGCGATGCTGCCGATCGTGATCAGGTTGATCGGGCTGAGCATCGACAGGAACGCTTCGCCCAAGCTGGCGACGGCCGCGCGCGCGCCCATGCCGCCAAAGACCTGCGTGATCTGGGTGCCCTGCTGGATGGCCAGCTGCAGCGGGTTTTGCCCGGCGGCCAGCATCATGCCGATGTCGTTGAACTGCGCCGTCAGGTTGCCGACCTGCCCCGCCGCAAGGGCATGGCTGCGCCCCATGGTCACGGCCTCACGCGCGGCGGCTGCCTCGGCCGCTGCAAGGGCGCGCAGATCGTTGGCCGCGTCGGCCGCACCCACCGCCAGGGCCTGTGCACCGCGCGCGGCATCCTGTGCGCCACGGCCCATCCCCGTGGCCTCGACCCCGACCTTGCGCAACTCGGTCGCCACGGCCTTGGCTTCGGCCTTGGCCTGCGTGCCGTTGATCGAGATCGTGCCTTGGACGCGCAATGTCATGGGTCTG
>JAIXUH010000009.1 GCA_027484145.1 Rhodobacter sp. | reverse complement strand
GCATCGACCGCAGCGCCAATGCGGAACTCGCTGGCGCTGAGGCTGGCACCGATGGCGGTAAAAATCCCGGAGGCCAGCAAGATATCATCCACCCCCACGGCAAAATCCGTGATCCGGTCCACGTTCCCTGCGCCAAGCGTTGTCGAGAACACAAAGTCATCCGCCCCGCCAAGCCCGGTCAGCGTGTCATTGCTACCGCGCCCATTCAGCACGTTGGACCCCGCATTGCCGGTGATGCCTTGCGCCAACTCATTGCCGGTCAGGTTCAGGTTGGCGGTGCCCGTCGTGGCGTCGGTCGTGAAGGTCTCGATGCTGATACCGGCGGCGAGCGTGTAGTTGACCACCGTGACCACGCGGTCGGTGCCGTTGCCTGCGGCCTCTTCCACCACATCGCCGGTGTTGAACACACGATAAACGTCATCCCCCGTGAGCCCACGCAGGGTGTCGGCTGCGCCGGTGCCCGAGCGCAGGACGTTATCGCCCGCATTGCCGGTGATGGTCTGCGCAAGCGCGTTGCCGGTCAGGCTGAGGTTCGTCGTGCCGCCGCTGGAGGTTGTGGTGAACACTTCAATGTCATCATCAGCAGCAAGTGTGAAACTGACGCTGGCCGCCACCCGGTCTGCCGTGCCCTGCCCCGCCCCCTCGATGATGACGGCACCAACGTTGTTGACGATATAGGTGTCGTTGCCGCCAAGCCCGGTCATCGTGTCATTGCCGCCCAAACCGCCGTCATTGAGCACGTTTGCCCCGGCGTTGCCGGTGATCGATTGCGCGAACGCATTGCCGCGCAGGTTGATCGCAACGGTTCCGCCAGAGGATGTGGTCGTCATCTGCTCGACCTGGACACCCGCGCCCAGCACATAGGTGGTATTGGTAGCAAGCCGGTCGAGGGTGCCCCCGCCCTCGCCTTCGAAGATCACATCGCCCAGATCATCAACGAAATACAGGTCATTGTCGGAAGCGCCGGCCATAGAATCGGCCCCGTTGCCGCCGTTCAGCGTATCGTTTCCGGCGTGGCCCGTCAGTTCGTCATTGCCCCCGCCGCCAAACAGCCCGTCGTGGCCGTTCTGACCGTAAAGCGTGTTGGACCCGGCATCGCCCACCAGCGTGTCGTCGTGATTGGAGCCCTGAAAACTCTCGATCCCGCTGTAGCTGTCGCCGGCGGCTTCGCCGGTGTTGCTGGCGGCGTTGGACAGATCGGCCCGCACCCCAGCCGCCGCCAACTGATAGGTGGCAAAGTCAACCGCGCCCCCCCCGATCAGCGCATCTGCCCCGGCACCGCCGTTCAGAACGTCAAACCCTTCGCCACCATCCAGCGAATCCGAGCCGTTGCCGCCCACAAGAAGGTCGTTGTCCGCGTCGCCATAAAGGCTGTCGTTGTCTTCATTTCCGCCGATCGAGTCATTGCCGGCGCCGCCATAGGCCAGATCGTTGCCCACCCCGGCATCAATGAAATCACCACCGCCAACCGCTTCGATGCGATCATCACCAGCAGATGCTATGATGAAATCGCCATGGTTTGATCCGACAATTTCGTCCACATCCGTGCCCGACTGAATGTAAACGGCGTTTGTGGCCGCAAAAGCCACGATCCGAGAGGCCTCGTTAGGGCCATAGATCACTTGGGTTTGCGCACCGGCAATGATGCGGACCAGATTGTTGACAAAGAACCCGTCGTTCCACGACTCAAAAACCGTCCCCCGCATGTCAAGGCCAAGCGCTGTGCCGAGCTGGATTTCCAGCAGGATGGCAGGGTCCGCTGCCGATGGAAGATCATTGCCGATGATGCGGTTGATGCCGGTTGTCGCGGTGACCGGGGCCGCAATGGTGCCTGTGATGGTGCCGGCAAAGTCGGTGGCGTCCATCGCAAAACCGCCCTGCACGATGTCCAGCACTTCGATCCCGGACAGGTTCAGATTGCGCAGGGTGGTGAGGGGCGTGATGGAGGTGCCGCCGATCATGGTGCTGCTGACCTGAAGCACGTCGTTGCCAAGGCCGCCGACAAACGTGTCGGTCGGGTTGAAGTCCGTCTCAAGGATCAAAAAGCGATCATCCCCGCCCAAGCCGTCAAAAAAATCTGTCCCTGCGAGGCCCAGGAAGATATCCGTTCCGGAGGTGCCGGTGACGTTATCATTGCCGGACGTGCCGACCACCGCGACAGCGTCCTGCGCCTCCCAGTTCAACAGGGCCAGATTGGCAAAAAAGCCATTGGCAACGCCAGTAATCGTAAGCTGATCACGAAATCCGGTCCGGCCGAGAAAGTCTAGAAAGCCTCCGGCTGCCAGTTGACCGAAGCCGATCACAACCTCGGTGCCATTCAGGTGAATCTGTTCAACCGAGTTGACGTTCAGCGAAGAAAGGTCCACGCCGCCCGCTTGTATGATGTCGCCGGTTACCGTGGCACCAACGGCAAGGATGCCATCAATGTCAAAGCCGCCAAAGATGCTCTCGCCCGTAACCGCATCGCCGGCACGGTAGATGAAGATGTCGGCCCCCTGTTCACCGCGCAGCAGGTCTGCCCCGCTGCCGCCGTCCAGTTGGTCATTGCCGCCACCGCCATACATGGTGTCATTCGCACCGGCACCAACCAGCGTGTCGGCATTCTGGAAATAGTCATCGAACAGGTCTTGCGGCCCGCCGCCGGCTTCGCCGATCTCGTTCAGGATATCGACAAAGCGCCAGTCGCCGGAAAAGCGCGTGATGCTGATCGGAAAGATCACCGGCGCGGCAAAGGTGTAGCGGGCCAGCACTGTGGTGCTGCCCGGGAGGGTCCATTCGATACTCGTGACGTCCACACTGGCAAGGCCCATAGCGTCATAGGTGCGCGTGCCAAACACCTCGGCTTCGATAAAGGTGACGCCGGGTATGCCGGACACATTTACCCGAACGACGGGATTCGTGTTCGACGACGGGTTCTGGATCGTCCCAGCCCAGATCGAAACTGAGCCGAACCACGTGGTGCCCAACCCGAAATCTGGTCTGGCAGGGCCAAACAAAAAGGCGAGGCCGGGGTCGCTTGTAAATGTCTCATGCAAAGCCATTGGTCACAAAGTCTCCTGTGTCGGTGTCGAGGATCCAATTGTGCATCAAGTGTTAGTCTGTCCCGGTCGCCCTGCGAATACCCCAAATGCGGGTTTCAGGCGGTATCCGGCGCTAGCCCCCCCGCTGCGGCCCTGATCAGGGCGCCACAAGATAAAACCACGGGCGAATCACATTCGCGTTGATATGCGGCGCATGATGCTTGGCGCCCGTGCCAAAGACTGTTGAAAAAGGGCGGGCTGTCGTCTGTGATTACCCCAAAGGCCCGATAAAAGAACGACGGATGCCCAAGTGAAAAAGCACGTTTAATAGGGCGCTGTACTGAATGATTTGGGAAACTCCGCGCCCTTTTCGGAGCAAACGCTTGGTCTGTGCCGTTGGACATATCGCCTTGATTGTGTCAGGCGGTCTTGCCGACGATGATCTCAAAACCGGTGTCGATGGTCTGCGTCTCGTCTGGTCGCTTGGGCGTTGACAACAACACCTCAACCGCCTGCTTGCCGATCAGAAACCGGTTCGACCGCAGGGTCGACAGCGGGGCCGGCATGCATTGCCCGATCTCAAGCCCGTTGAAGCCAAAGAGGGCAAGGTCGCGCTTCACTTCGATCCCCGCCGCAAGGCAGTGAAAGTACCCCCCGACCGCCATGTCATCGTTGGAAAAGACCACCACATCGGGCGCGGCGCCTTTGGCCAGCAGGGTTGCAAGTGCCGCCTTGCCCGCTTCGGTAGAACTGGGTCCGGGATTGAGCGTTTCGGCCACAATGGATAGGCCCCGTTCCGCCAAGCCCTCCACCAGTCCGTCATAGCGCAGGCGCGCCCGGCGGTCGGCCGTCCAATCGTGGCCGACATAGCCAAAGCGGCGGTAGCCTAGGTCCGCCAGGTGGCGCGACGTTACCTGCCCTGCACTGCGATGCGACAGGCCAACAGCAAGGTCGATGGGCTGCGAGTCGATGTCCATCAACTCTGCCACCCTGATCCTGCCGCTCGACAGCATCCGGCGCGTGGTTTCGGTATGCTCGAACCCCGTAGTGATGACGGCCACGGGCCGCCACGACATGAAAGAGGTCAGCAAAGCCTCTTCTTGCAGGGGATCATAATCGGTCACGCCAATCAGGGGCTGATGGCCGGTTCCGCGAAGACCTTCTGCAATGCCGCGCATCACTTCGGGGAACACGATGTTGGACAGCGAAGGCAGCAAAACAGCCACAAGGTTCGACCCGGCCGAGGCCAGCATTCCCGCAGCCCTGTTCGGCACATAATCAAGCTTGGAGATCGCCGAGTTGACCTTCTGGCGGGTGTTCTCAGAGATCGGGCCAAGGTTCCGGACAACCCGCGACACCGTGATCTCGCTGACCCCGGCAAGTCTTGCCACGTCGGCAAGGGTCGCATTTGCGTTTGTCATTCCGGTCCTCCTCTCACGTCGTTCCCAAGGCGTCCGACGCGATAATGACAGCGCTACCATAAAATCCTTGCCTTTGGATAGGTCTTGTGTAAGTCCTTCGTATGGTAGCGCTGTCATCAGGACCGGCGCACCCCTCTGGGAGGAGAAAATCAATGCTCGTATCCGCTGCCAGCCGCGCGCTGGCCGTAAGTCTTCTTGCACTCTCGACTCTGGCCGGACCGGCCCTCGCGCAGGACACCTATCGTCCGGAATGCTTTTCGGCGGCCCCCGACACCACCAAGGTCATCCAGTACGAAAAGCGCGAAGGGCCCTATCGAGTGGCCTTTGTGAACGGTTTTGCCGGCAATGACTGGCGTGTGACCGCGATTCAAGGGGCCAAGGCTTGGGCCGCACGCCCCGAGAACGCCGCCAAACTGACAGAGTTCACGGTGGTCTCGGTCGGCAACGACAGCGCCGCCCAGATTGCCGCCATCGACAACTATATCGCGGCTGGCTATGACGGCATCGTCATCATTGCCGTGAACCCAACCGCGTTCAATTCCGTCATCAAGCGCGCCGAGGATGCAGGCACCGTGCTGGTGCCCTTTGACAACGTGCTGGACACCGACGCAGTCGTGCAGGTCAACGAGAACCAGTTCGAACTTGGCCGTCTGAAGGCGCAAGCCGTTGTCGATGCAATCATCGCAGCCAAGGGCAAGGCCGAAGGCAAGGTACTGGAAGTGTCGGGCCTGCCGGGTAATGCCACCGACCGCGACAACCATTTGGGCATGCGCTCGGTTCTTGATGCAAATCCAGGGCTTGAGGTTGTTCAGGTTGTCGGTAATTGGGATGCCGGCACCGTTCAGAAGGTCGTCGCCGATGCGATTGCGACGCATGGCAATTTTGACGGCGTGATGGTGCAAGAGGGTACAATTGGCGCGTTGAATGCGATGAAGAATGCAGGCCATCCGGTGGTTCCGGTCGGCGGCGACGCGGGCAACGGCGCGCGCAAGATGATCGCCGAAGGCGGTTATCCGGGGGTCACCGCGGCGCAGGCACCGGTCATGTCGGCCGTGGCGCTGGAGGCAACGGTTGCTTTGTTGGAAGGCAATGCCCTGCCGCAGATGGTCTATCTGCCGATCCCGCAAAAGGCGAATGCCGATCTGGTTTCGGGAACCGATTTCTTCCCCGAACTGCCCGATACCTTCTATACCACCACGGGCTATCCGAACTGCTTTGCGGTGTTCACGCCCGAAGAGCTGCTGGGCCAGACGCCGGACAACCTGTGATCGCTGCACTGCTGCGGGGTGGCCTTCGGGCCGCCCCATCATCGGGAAGAATTCAATGCCAAGTCTGCCGATCGTCGAATTGCGCGACGCTTCCAAATCTTACGGGCCGGTGCAGGCCCTTCGCGCGGTGACGCTGGCCTGCAAGACAGGCGAGATTCACGCCATTCTGGGCGAGAACGGCGCCGGAAAATCCACGATGATGAAACTTCTGTCCGGTGTCATCCGCCCTACAAGTGGAACGGTGGCGGTGGACGGACAGACCGTCGCGTTGCAGGGCACGCGCGATGCGTCGCGCCGCGGCATCGTCTGCATCTTTCAGGAATTGTCCCTGATGCCCGCGCTGAACGTGGGCGACAATATCGTGCTGTCGCGACCGCAGACGCGGATGGGCATGATGCAGCGCGCCGCCTATGTGCAGGCGCGCGCCTGCCTTGACCGGATCGGCGCGGACCATATCGCGCTGGACCGGACCGTTTCCGAACTGACGCTGGCCGAACGGCAGTTGGTCGAAATTGCCAAGGCGCTTTATCAAAAGCCGCGCCTTCTGATCTTGGACGAAGCGACATCGGCCCTTGGCGCAGATGCGGTCGAGCGGGTCTTTGCCGTGATCCGGCAGTTGCGCGCCGAAGGCTGTGGCATTCTGTTCATCTCGCACCGTTTTCACGAGGTTCATGCGCTGGCGGATGTCATCTCGGTCTTTCGCAACGGGGCGCATGTCCGCACCTTTCCCGCCGGTACGATGGATCATGGGGATATCGTGTCGCTGATGATCGGACAGTCGCTTGAACGCCTTTTCCCGCCGCTGGCACCGATGCCCGCGCCCGAAACGCCACCGCTTCTCAGCCTGTCGCGGGTGGGCTGGGAAAATGAACTGCATGACGTCAGCTTTGATGTCCGCCCCGGTGAGATCTTTGGTCTGGGCGGTCTGGATGGTCAGGGGCAGCAAAGGGTGCTTGAGGCGGTCTTCGGCCTGTTGTCGCGCGTGTCCGGTGAGGTCCGGATCGCTGGCAAGGCCTATTCTGGCCGAACGCCAGCCCGGTCGAAATCTGGCGAGATCGGCCTTGCCTTCATCCCCGAGGATCGCAAGACCGAAGGCCTGATCCCCGCCCTTTCCATTTCGGAGAACCTGCGCCTTGCAGCGCTTGGCGGCAGGCTGGGCACAGACCTTGATCCCGCCGATCAGGTGCGGATCAAGGCAATTCTAGACCGGCTGGAACTGGCATACGGCACACTGGACGATGCGGTCACCACCCTTTCCGGCGGCAACCAGCAGAAAGTGCTTTTGGCGAAATGGCTGGTCCTGTCGCCGCGCTGCCTGCTGCTTTTGGACCCGACGCGCGGGATCGACGTCAAGACCAAGGCGCAGATCTATACCCTCTTGGCCGAGCTTGCCGCCGAAGGCATGGCCATCGTGCTGCAATCCACCGATTATGAGGAACTTGTCCACCTGTGCCACCGTGTTGCGGTGTTCTATCAGGGCCGGATCGCCCGCCAGCTTTCGGGCGAAACACTGACGCCAGAGATGCTGATTTCTGCCGCCATGGGCCTTGCGCCGCAGCACAACACAGGAGATGCGGCATGAAGCGGCTTGATCTGCGGGTGCTGATCCCGGCAGTGGCGCTTGCCGTTTTGCTGGTGGTCTATTTCGGCAGCCATCCGCGTGGCTTTTCCACCCGCGTGCTGACGATCTGGTCGAACCAAAGCGTTCTTCTGGTCTTTGCCGCTTTCGCGCAATTCTTTGTTGTCATGGTTCGTGGGATCGACCTGTCGGTCGGGGCCATGGTGGCCTTAAGCAACGTGGTTGCGTCCTATGTTCTGGCGGGCGAAGGGGTGTCGCTGGTGTTCGGCACGGTTGCGGTGCTGGCAACCGGCGTCGCCTGCGGGCTGATCAATGGCCTTGTTGTCACATTGGGGCGGATACCGCCGATCATCGCCACCCTTGCCACGGGCGCGGTGTTTTCGGGCGTGGCGTTGGCCTTGCGCCCCACGCCTGGCGGCGCGGTGAACGAAGGGCTGTCAGATGCGCTGAGCTATGCCGTCGGGCCGGTTCCGACCTCGCTGATCCTGATCGTTCTAGCGGGGATGGCCTTTGCCTTTCTCATGCGGCGCACGGCCTTTGGGCTTGAGGCGCAGGGCGTGGGGTCATCGGAACATTCGGCGGCGTTGACGGGCATTTCCCTGATCCGGGTGCGGATCATCGCGCATGGTCTGGGCGGGTTCTGTGCGGCGCTGTGCGGCTATTATCTTGCCATGGTCACCCTGACGGGCGATGCCGGGGTTGGGCCGACTTATACTCTGAACGCGATTGCAGCGATTGTTCTGGGTGGCGTGTCGCTGGCGGGCGGCGTCGGCAAGGCGTGGGGGGTCGTGATCGGTGCCCTGTCGCTGAAAACCGTCGCCGCCGTCATGTTCTTCAGCGGCTTGCCGCCCTTGGCCCAGCCATTCTTCGAAGGCTTCGTGCTGGCTGCGGCGGTGGTGCTGGGGTCGCTTGGCCTAGTGCGGGTGCGCAACCGGCAGAAGCTTTTTTCGCAATGAGGGCCAAGATGATCCGTTCCCTGTCGCTGCGGTGGCGTCCGGACCCCGCCATTGCCCTTGTCGCATTGGGGTGCGTGGCACTGCTGGCCATGGGTTCAGCCGTGTCGTCGAACTTTCTGACCGCCGATTATCTGCTGCAACAATTGCAGATCGCGGCCTATCTGGGCGTGATCGCGGCCGGGGCGACTTTGGTGATCTTGCTGGGTCACATCGACTTGTCGGTTCCGGCGGCACTGACGGCGGTGGGGGTGGTGGCAACAACCGTGGCCGGGGTGGAAAACCCCGATATCGCGGCACTTGGCATTGCGGCGGGCCTTGCTGCGGGCGCGCTGATCGGCCTGATCAATGGCATCGGCGTCGCGATCTTTCGCTTGCCGTCGATGGTCTGGACGCTGGCCGTGAACTCGATGCTGGTGGGTGCGGTCGTCTTTTTCACGGGTGGGTTCAAACCCCGCGGTGTTGCGCCCGAACTGTCGATCGATCTGGCCTTGGGGCGCAGCCTTGGCGTGCCGAACGCCTTCTGGTTCTGGTGCGGAGTCATTGTGCTGATGCATGTCCTGTTGCAGCGCACGGTTTACGGCCAATACATCATGGCGGCGGGCAACTCGGAAAAGGCGGTTTACCTGTCAGGCATACGCGTGCGGCTTTTGACGCTGCTGACCTTTGTCCTTGCTGGGCTGTTCACCGCTGTCGGGTCGTTGCTGTTGGTTGGTTATGCCAATCAGGCCTATCAGGGGATGGGCGACCCCTATCTGATGCCAGTGCTGTCGGCGGTGGTGCTGGGCGGCACCTCGATCCTTGGCGGTCAGGGCAGTTATGCCGGAACCGTGGTCGGCGCGCTGTTCATCACGCTTCTGACCTCGATCCTTTCTGTCCTGCAGATGCCCGAGGCCGTGCGGCAGATCACCTTTGGCCTGATCATCTTGGGCATGCTGCTGTTGCGGCGCAGAAAGGCAAAGGGCCAGTAATCATGCATGGATCTGTTTCGCGAAAAAGCGAGGGCTGAATGATGACGTCCCCATCCTATGAGGTTCACCAGCCGCAATTCCGTGGTATGGTCGACACCACGTCCCTGCCCGAGGCGATTGCACGTGGCTTTACTTGGGCCGAAGGCCCGGTCTGGTGGCACGGGGCTTTGTATTTCAATGATATCCCAGCAAAACGCATGTGGAAATGGCAGCCCGAAAGCGGCCTGTCGGTCGCCCTTGAAAACAGCGAGTTCGCCAATGGCAACACCCTGGACGGCAGGGGCCAGATGATCTCATGCGAGCATGGCGGCCGTCGGGTGATCCGCCGCCCTGACCCCAAGGACCCCGCAACGGTCGAGGTGATTGCCGACCGCTATCAGGGCAAGCGGCTGAATTCCCCCAATGACGTTGTCGTGCGTTCAGACGGGTCCATCTGGTTCACCGATCCGCCCTACGGCATCAATTCCGATGTCGAAGGCTATCTGGCCGAAAGCGAGATCGGCGGCTGCCACGTCTATTGCGCGCTGCCGGATGGCACTTTGATCGCGGTCGCCACCGATTTCGACAAACCCAACGGGCTGGCCTTTTCCCCGGATGAAACCCGGCTTTACATCGCAGATTCCGGCGCCATTCGAGGTGCCAGTTTTCCAGGCATCGACCATACCCTGCCCCACCATATCCGCGTGTTCGACGTGGACGGCACCACCTTGCGCGGCGGCGGGGTTTTTGCGGTGATCGAACCGGGCGTGCCAGATGGTCTGCGGGTTGATCACGACGGCAATGTCTGGACCAGCGCCATGGACGGCATCCGCTGCCTGTCGCCCGAGGGCCAAACTCTGGGCAAGATCGTCTTGCCCGCGCCCACAGCCAACCTGTGCTTTGGCGGGCCGGATGGCACGGACATGTTCATCACCGCATCTGATACAGTCTGGCGTGTGCGCACGACCCGGCGCGATGCCGCCACCTGCCTGCGCAACCAAGGACCACGCACATGACCATGGAATTCAAGACAGCCGTGATCGGGCTGGGGTCGATGGGCTATGGCATGGCCCTGTCGTGCCTGCGGGCCGGACAGAAGGTTTGGGGCGCTGACATCAACCCTGACGCGGTCGGCAAGTTTGCGATGGCAGGCGGTCAGGGCGGGGCCTTTCCGACCGATCTGAACGCGGTGGTTGTTGTTGTCCTGAACGCCGCCCAGACGGAAGCCGTGCTTTTCGGTGCAACTGGCGTGGTGGCGACGCTTTCGCCCGGTGTGGTGGTGCTTGGCTGTGCCACGGTGCCCCCGGCCTTTGCCCGCGAGATGGAAGCGCGCTGCGCGGCAGCGGGCGTGCATTACCTTGATGCCCCGATTTCGGGCGGTGCCGCAAAGGCGGCGCAAGGCGCGCTGTCGATCATGGCGGCGGGTCGGCCAGAGGCGTTCCGCGCCGCGCGCCCGGTGCTGGACGCCTGTGCGCAGACGGTGTTTGAACTGGGCTCCGAGGCGGGGCCCGGTT
Organism: Rhodobacter sp.; assembly: GCA_027484145.1. Taxonomy (GTDB): domain Bacteria; phylum Pseudomonadota; class Alphaproteobacteria; order Rhodobacterales; family Rhodobacteraceae; genus Pseudotabrizicola. The sequence goes on along the minus strand of JAIXUH010000009.1, from coordinate 26,421 downwards.
CGGCGATGAAGGCGGTCAACCAGCTTCTGGCCGGGGTGCACATCGCCGCCATGGCCGAAGCGCTGACCTTTGGCATGACCCAAGGCATCGCGCCCGCCGCCTTTGTCGAGGTGATCAGCAAATGCGCGGGCACCAGCTGGATGCTGGAAAACCGCGCACCCCATATTGTCGACGGGGATTATTCCCCGCGCAGCCAGATCAACATCTGGCCCAAGGACCTTGGCATCGTGCTGGACGTGGCGAAATCGGCGGGCTTTGCCGCCCCGATCACTGCGGCAACCCTGCAGCAATACATGGTCGCAGTGGGCATGGGGCTGGGGGCCGAGGATGACGCCGCCATCGCCAAGGTCTATGCCCGCAATGTCGGCCTGACGCTTCCGGGCCCGCGCGACCCGGCGGCAGAGGGCTGACCCCATGCCAGCCTTTTTCGGATGCATCGCAGACGACTTTACCGGCGCCACCGATCTGGCCGGGCTGCTTGCACGGTCGGGGGTAGAAGTGTCGCTCCGGATCGGTGTCCCCAAAGCACCGCCAAGCGCTACTGCCCCGTTCGAGGTGATCGCCCTGAAGTGCCGCACCGCGCCGGTCGCGGCCGCCGTCGCCGACTGTCGGGCCGCACTTGACTGGCTGCGCCGCGCCGGGGCACAGCGGTTTTTCTGGAAATACTGTTCCACCTTCGATTCCACGCCAACCGGCAATATCGGCCCGGTGGCCGAGGCGCTGATGGCCGATCTGGGCTGCGCCCAGACCATCTATTGCCCGGCTTTCCCCGAAAACGGGCGCACGATCTTTATGGGCAACCTCTTTGTCGGCCGCCAGCCATTGGCCGAAAGCCCAATGAAAGATCACCCGCTGACGCCGATGCGCGACAGCAATCTGATGCGGTTGTTGCAGCCTCAGGTGACGGGTACCGTCGGGCTGGTCGACAGGCTGATTGTGGCCCAAGGGGCTGATGCCCTGCAGGCGGAACTTGCGCTCCTTGCACAAGCGGGCACCGCGCATGTGGTTGTGGATGCGGTCGCCAATGCCGACCTTGCGGTGATTGCCGAGGCGTGTCGCGACATGACGCTGATGACGGGGGGCAGCGCTGTGGCCATGCCCCTGCCCGCTATCTACGCTGCGATGGGCCTTCTGGCCGCCACCGGCAGCGGGGTGACTGTTCCCGCGCTACCACAGACGGCGGTGATCCTTTCGGGCAGTTGTTCGGCCATGACCAATGCGCAGGTGGCCCATTACATCGCCACTGGCGCGCCATCGCTGCGCCTTGACCCGCTGGATCTGGCCCAATCCGGCATAGCGCCGGCGCTGGAATGGCTGGCAGCGCAGAATTTGGAGCACGCCCCCCTGATTTACGCCACAGCCGAGCCGGACCAAGTGCGCCGGGCGCAAGACCATTTGGGGCGGGACCGCGCTGGCGACATCGTCGAACATGCGCTGGCGGCCTGCGCGATTGCTGCGCGCAATGCCGGTGCGCGCCGGATCGTCGTCGCGGGCGGCGAAACATCGGGTGCGGTAACCACAGCTTTGGGCGTTGACCGTCTGCACATCGGGCGTGAAATTTCCCCCGGCGTGCCGTGGACCTATTGCGACAGCGATGGAAACCCGATGGCGCTTGCCCTGAAATCCGGCAACTTCGGGGGCACCTCGTTTTTTTCTGACGCCATGGGGGCAGCATGACTCCGGAAACTGCGCTGCGTGAGCAGATCTGCCTTTTGGCCCGCTCGATGTTCGACCGAGGGCTGACGCATGGCAGCACCGGCAACATCTCGGCACGGACGGCGGATGGCGGGCTGTTGGTCTCGCCCACCGGCAGCAGCTTTGGGAGACTGGACCCGGCCCGGCTGTCACGGTTTGATGCGGCGGGTCGGCTGATCGATGGCGATCTACCGACCAAGGAAATGCCCCTGCATGCGGCCTTTTACGACACGCGCAGCACAGCAGGGGCGGTGGTGCATTTGCACGCATGCCATTCGGTCGCCCTGTCGATGCTGCCCGAAGTCGATGCCGACGACTTTCTGCCGCCGCTGACCCCCTATGCCATCATGCAACTGGGCCGCGTCAAGCTCTTGCCTTTCTTTTTGCCCGGCGATCCCGCCATGGGCGAGGCCGTCCGCGGGCTTGCCGGCAAACGCAGCGCCGTGATGCTGGCCAATCATGGCCCGGTTGTAGCGGGCAAGGATGTGCAAGCCGCGTGCAACGCGATTGAAGAGTTGGAGGCGACGGCCCGCCTTGCCCTTTTGCTGCGCGGCACCCCGGCACGCGGGTTGACGACCGGTCAGGTGCAAGCACTGGTCACGACATTTGATGTGGAGTGGGATGCGTGACGCAGTTTTCCGCCAACCTTGGCTTTCTTTGGGCTGACCTTCCCTTGCCACAGGCCATAGCCGCCGCCAAGGCTGTCGGATTTGACGCTGTTGAATGTCACTGGCCCTATGCCACCCCGGCAAAAGACACCGCCCGCGCCTTGCGCGATGCCGGGTTGCGGATGCTGGGATTGAACACCTTACGCGGCAATCCCGGCGAAAACGGTCTTGCCGCCCTTCCCGGCCGTGAGGCCGAGGCCCGCGCCGCCATTGATCAGGCGCTGGACTATGCAGCCGCGATCGGGTCGGGCATGGTTCATGTCATGGCCGGTTTCGCCAGCGGGGCCGAAGCACAGGCCGCCTTTGCCGCCAACCTGACCTATGCGGCCCAGCGCGCGGCGGAACAGGCGATCACGATCCTGATCGAGCCGCTGAACCGCCATGACGCGCCGGGATACTTTCTGCACACAACCGATCAGGCCAGTGACATCATCCGGCAGGTCGGCGCGCCCAATCTGAAACTGATGTTTGATTGCTATCACATCGGGCGAACCGAAGGCGACATCACCACCCGGTTCCGAGCGCTGCAACCTGTTGTCGGGCATGTTCAGTTCGCCTCGGTTCCGGATCGGGGCACTCCCGATCAGGGCGAGTTGAACTATGGCGCCATCTTTGCGGCTTTCGCCGCGGCGGGCTGGACCGCGCCGCTTGGCGCAGAATACAGACCGCAGGGCCCGACAGAGGAAAGCCTTGGGTGGATGAAGGCATTACGCAACCCAGTCTGTTAAGGCCGTGCCATTGGATGGTCCGGATGGGACGGCGGCCTGATCCAAGTCCTCCGCAGGGGCTGGACCACATCGCACCGGACCAGAACACGGGATCGCTGCAGGCGTGGTGCGGCAAGATCCCGTCAGGCCTGCGGCGGGATCAGAACGAAGTTGCCGACATGCGATTTCTTCAGGAATTCCTGCTGCGCTTCGGCAATTTGTTCCAGTGGATAGGTCCGTGCCAGAAGCGGGCGAATTTCGCCCTGCTCGATATAGGTAATCAGGCTGGGAAATACTGGTTCGTCCCAGCCCGTGCAGCCGATCAGGGTCAGGTCCCGCAGATAGAACACCCGCATGTCCAGTTCGACAACCGGCCCGCCGATCGCCCCCGAGGACACATATCTTCCGCCGCGCCGAAGGGCTTTCAGCATCGCGCCGAACCCGGCCCCTGCTACGTTGTCGACAACCACATCCACCGGCACATTGCCCAAGGCCACCAACGGATCAACACCACGGTCAATGACATGATCGGCCCCCGCCGCACGCACATCATCCATCTTTGCGGGGGTGGTGATGCCGATCACATACGCGCCGCGCCGCTTGGCCAGTTGCACGGCGGCAGAGCCGACGCCACCCGAGGCACCCGCCACCAACACGCGCGTGCCTTTGGTCACGCCTGCCCGGTGGATCATGTTTTCAGCGGTGCCATAGGCGCAGGGAATGGTGGCAAGTTCGGCATCGCTCCAGCCGCAGACGACCGGAAAGACTTCCGACGCGGGAACCCTGACAAACTGCGCAAAAGCCCCGTCAAAATCAGACGCCATCCATATGTTTTCGGGCGACGAGAACCCGTCCGGCCGCATGCAGGCGCGCACAAGAACGCGCTGCCCCAAGAGGTGGCGGTTTGCGGCAGTGCCCACCTCGACCACGATCCCGCAGCAATCGGTGCCCTGAATGAACGGAAAGGGCGTTGCTGCGTTCCAGCCGCCATCGGCTTTCTGGGTGGGTGCCACCTCTTCGGTTTTGGCAGCGTCTGCCGTGCTTTGGCGGACCGACGCGGAATACCAGCCAAGCCGCGTGTTGATCTCGGTGTTGTTGACCCCGGCAGCGCGCACTTGCACCAGCACGTCCTCGGGCCCCGGAACGGGGCGCGCGACGTCGCAATAGATCAACTGTTCATAGCCGCCGTTGCCCATGGTCACCACGGCCTTCATGGTGGGATGGCCGTCGCGGGGCGCAAGACGACCGAGGGCTGCGTCGGTCATCGCGCCCTCCGAATTGGGGGGTGCAGCGCCCTCATGCCCTTTGCCGCGCGTTTGATGGGTCCCATGCCGGGGCGTCCAGCAAGGTCAGGGCGCGGCGTTCGCCAAGAATGACCACCTCAAGCCCCGTGCCGGCCCCCGGCGTGACATAGGCGAAGGCAAGGCTTTTGCTGGTGGCATGGCCATAGGCGCCCGAGGTGCAGACCCCGACGACGCGATCACCCTGCATCACCGCTTCACCGCCCCAGATGTCGCAGTCGGCGGCAGCAATTTCGCCATAGACCAACGAGGTGGTGACGCCCGCCTTGCGCACCGCCTCGGTCGCGGATCGGCCACGGAACTCGCCTTTGTCGGGGGCATAAAAGCGGGTGCAATCGGCCTCGATCAGGGTGATCTCGTTGGTCAGTTCCGACCCATAGCCACGATAGCCCTTCTCCACGCGCAGCGAATTGACGGCTTGCCCGCCGAAATCGGCAATGCCATGCAGTTGACCCGCAGCCCAGATCGCTGCGTAAAGCCGGGCAAGATCGGCCATCGGCGCATGGATTTCCCAGCCAAGTTCACCGACATAGGTCACCCTGAGGGCACGAACCGGGATGCCGGCAAGGGTGATTTCCTGCGCCGACAGCCAGCGGAAAGCGGCGTTTGACAGGTCTGCATTCGTCAACCCGGCCAGCACGTCACGCGAGGCCGGGCCAGCCACGACCAGCATCCCGAAGGCGTCGGTCACATTGCGGATCGTCACATCCGGCCCAGCCGCAAAGGCGAGATCGTCGCGCGTCTGCTCTTCGGCCCCTGCACCGGTGAGCAGATAGAAGCGGTCAGGACCAAGGCGTGTGATCGTCCACTCGCTCAGGATGCGGCCCTTGTCCGACAGAACTTGCGTCAGCCCGATGCCGCCCAACGTCTTGGGCAGGCGGTTGGCGGTCAGCCGGTCAAGCAGCGCTTCGGCCCCCGGACCGGTTACGTCGAACTTGGCAAAGCTGGACAGATCCATGACGCCCACCCGTTCGCGGACAGCACGGCATTCGGCGGCGACCAGGCCAAAGGTGTTGGTGCGGCGGAATTGCAGCTTTTCGGCAAAGCCTTGGGGGGCAAAGTATTTCGGACGTTCCCAGCCGTGCACTTCGGTCATCACTGCGCCCTTGGCCTTTAGCACCTCATACAGCGGTGTTATGCGCCGCGGACGCCCGGCCGGAACCTCGCGCCCCGGCAGCGGGGTTTCGAACATGTTGTGATAGTCGTCAAAGCTTTTGGCGCGGGTATAGGCCGGATCGGCATAGGCCCCAAAGCGGCGGGGATCGACGGATGCCATGTTGATCTCGGCGTCACCATGAATCATCCATTGGGCCAGAAACTTGCCGCAACCTGCCCCTTGGGCGATGCCGATGGACGACCCGCAGCATTGCCATGCGTTCGGCACCCCCGGCATTGGCCCGACCAAGGGGTTGCCGTCTGGCGTATGCGGAATGGCCCCGTTGATGATGCGCTTGATCCCTGCATTGGCAAAGATCGGCATCCGCTCCAGCGCCTTTTCCAGCCAGGGGGTGATGCGGTCAAGGTCGCCTTCGAACAACTCGTTTTCGCTGGACCACGCGGGCCAGCCCCCACGCGAGGCCCAAGCCTCTTTCGCCCCGGTGTGTTCATAGATGCCGACAAGGCCCGCCTTCTGCTCCTGTCGGTAATAGCCCGCCGTGGCCGGATCGCGCATCACCGGCAACTCGACGGGGCTGTCCTTGAATTCGGCCAAGGGTTCAGTCACCAGATACTGGTGTTCCATGTTGGTGATCGGTGTGTCGACACAAAGCCATTTTCCCACCTCACGCGCATAGCAGCCTGCCGCATTGACCACATGCTCGCAGACGACATGGCCCTGCTCTGTCTGAATTCGGAACTCGCCCGAAGGAAGGCGTGTGATGTCTGTCACACGGGTATGGCGCTGAATGGTCGCCCCCATCGCCCGCGCCCCCGCCGCCATGGAATTGCAGGCGCTGGAGGGGTCAACATGGCCATCCAGCGTGGTATGGGCGCCCGCCAGAATGCCGTCAGTTTGCAGCCACGGGTTCAATTCGCGGATGCGGTCGGGGCCGATGATCTCCATCGCGAAGCCGACATTGGCGGCAAAGCCCTGCACGTGACGAAACCAGTCCACCTCCTCGGGCGTGGTGGCCAGACGGATGCCGCCGCAGCCGTGCCAGCCGGTCGGATGGCCGGTCAGGCCTTCCAGCCGGGGATACAGCGTATTGCCGTAATGGTGGATCTTGGCCATGTTGTAATTGCCGATAAAGGACGGGCACTGCCCGGCGGCATGCCAGGTCGACCCGCTGGTCAACTCGCCCTTTTCGATCAGCAGCACATCGGTCCAGCCCGCCTCGGCCAGATGATAGGCCAGCCCCACCCCCATCATGCCACCGCCGATGATGACCACTTTTGCATGGCTTTGCATGGGCTTGCCCCCCTTACCAGACGCCGTTGCCGGCCTGCATCCGATCGCGCGGTAGGATGATGTTGTAACCGGCCCGGATTGCCGCATCGACCCCTTCGCCAATATGGCGAGGGTAATGGTCCGCCAAGATCTTGCGCACCCGGTCGCGCGCCACGTCGCGCGCGTCGCGCCCACCCGCGTCCTGCCATTCGCTGATGCTTCGCCGGTCGGCGATCTCGGGATAGACATAGTCGGTCTTCATCCGCGCAAAGGTCTGGGCATGGCCAAGGTAATGGCCCACCCCGGTTACCGTGTCGCGGATCACCTCGAAATTCAGCGTGTCGGGGCTGACCTCGATCCCCTTTACCGTGCGCAGGATCGCCCCCAGCAGGTCATTGTCGATGACATAGCCCTCGAACGACGTCCCCATCAGCGAGCCTTGCATACCCGCGCATTCATGGATCATCGTCGCCCCCGCCTGCGCGGCCAGCGACACGGTATAGCCCTTTTCCCCGCCGCTTTGCGCATCGGGCAGTTTGCTGTCAGTCATCCCCGCAGGCACGGAATTGGGCAGGTCATAGAAATTCGCCATCTGTGCGCAGGCGGCCGACAAAAGCGCTTGTTCGCCAGACCCGCCCGACATGGCTCCGGTGCGCAGGTCCGAGACAAAGGGCCAAGCAGCAAAGATGCCCCGGCAGTTCGGGTCGATGATGTGGCACAGGATCAGCCCCGCCAGCACCTCGGCGCAGGCCTGCGCCACGGCCCCGGCAAGGGCTGCGGGCGCTGTCGCTCCAGCTTGACCCGCTGACACCAGAAGGATCGGCATGCCCGCCAGCACCGCCGCCTCAAGCGCATCGCAGCTTTCCGTGGCAAAGCGCATTGGCGGCACCACATGGCAGCAGACGGCGGTGCAGAAGGGCCGCTCGCGATGCTTGCCCTCCCCCCCCGCCACCGCATCAAGCATCGGCTGCACCGCGCGGACCGAGGCGCCGTCAGTATAGCTGACCGCGATGGATTTCGTGGTTCCCGAAAGACAGGCATAGGTGGTGTTCATATCCAGATCGAGAATGGTCTTTGCATCCCGCGCCACGATGGACCGGTGATACCAATGGATATTGTCCAGCCGGTCCACCAGCCGGGCAATATCGTAAAGGTCGGCCACCGTGCTTTCACGATAGCGACCCGTCTCAAAGTCCATGATCGTAGGGGCCGCCCCACCTGTTCCGGTATGCACCCGCCGCCCGCCGATCTCGAGGTCATGCGCCGGGTCGATCCCATGCAGCGTGAACGTGCTGCGACTGCGCGCGATCACGTCTTCGACCAGCGCGCGGGGAAAACGCAAGCGGCGATCCGCGTCCAGCCAAGCTCCCGCTGCCACTGCCCGCGCCTCAAGGCTGGAGTTGATCTGCGACAGGCCAAGATCCTCGAGCAATCGCAGCGCAAGATTATGAATTTGCAGCACTTCTGAATCGGTCAGAGGCTTGTAACGCCCACCCACCATGCCCGCCGGCACCGGCGAGGCAGTCGGGGCGGCTTCGACACGGTTGCGCCGTCCGGCGCGGCGCGGGGAAAGTTCGGTCATGGCGGTGATCCACGGGTTGCTGCGGCATCAGGAAATACCGCTTTGGCGCGCCGATCAAACAATCATTCCGAATGCTTCGCATTCCCCTGCATCATTCGAACACCCTCGATCCCTGTCGCCTCTGCTGCGATCCAATCCAGAAACGCCTGAATCCCGGCCGTCTTTTCGATCGCGTTGGATGTGCAGAGGTAATAGCCATCCTGTGTTTCCAACGTGCGCTCCACCGGGCAAACCAGCCGCCCGTCGGCCAACAGCGGGTCGGTGACATAGCTCCAGCCCAAGGCCACGCCATGGCCCGCCTCGGCCGCCTGCAACACCATCGGATATGCGTTGAACCGCCGCCCGCGCCGGACCGGCTGGCCGTTGACCCCCTGCCGCACCAACCATGTGCGCCAGTCCACGCCCCCAAAGGAGGGCTTGCCATATTCCAGATGCAGCAGCGTCTGATCCAGCAGATCCTCGGGTCGCCGCAATTCCGGGTGATCGCGCAAATAGGCCGCGCTGCAAACCGGATAGACCCGCTCGCCGAACAAAAGTCGCGCCTCCAGCCCCTCCCAGTGGCCGGACCCAAACAGGATCGCCACATCAACCTCCCCCGAACCGGGGAGTACCGGCTGGTCGGTTGCCAGCACTCGCAGATCGACATCGGGTTGCAGCGCGCCAAAGCGTTCAAGGCGCGGCATCAGCCAGAACCATGCAAAGGCCACCGAAGCGCAGACCGTGATTTGGGGGGCACGCGCTGCTGCACCAAGTGCTGCCAGACAGGCACTGATATCCTCCAGTCCACGCGTTACGGATTCAAACAACCGTTGACCGTCTGCCGTCAGTTCGATGGCGCGGTGCAGGCGGTCAAACAGCCGCAGATCAAGCGCCTCTTCCAAGCTTTTAATCTGCCGGCTGACCGCGCTTTGCGTCAGACACAACTCTTTCGCCGCCATCGTAAAACTGCGGTGGCGCGCGACCACCTCGAAGGTGTGAAACAGATCCAAAGGTGGCAGAGGATATTTGCTCATGCCTGAGCTTAGTCTAAGGGCATCTGCGCCGACAATGCGTGCTGTGGCCGGATCAATGACCAGCGCGTCGCCATGCGACCGGACGGTGCGCGTTTGCCTTTGCCCGGACCAGCGCCTTGCAAGGCCGGTTGACCTTAGCCCTGGTCCGGCAATGCCGCCCGTTTTCGCGGATCGACACCGCGTCGGCCCAAAGAAACCGCAACCCTTTGCTCCAGGAATGCCCCCAAGGCGCCATCAACGCCCGAAAGCCCCCGGAACGTCACTGCCTTTTTGGGGCAAGCCTATGCTTTGCGGTCACACGACCAGCAAGTCGAGGGTGGTCAGCGCCAGCCCCGAATCCAGCACCGCGAACTGCACCCGCGCGCCTGCGCCGTTGCCGTCGGCGTCGAAGTAAAGGTTGCCGGTAGCAGAGTCATACATGATCCGGTCCGTCGCATCCTCGGCAAGGCCAGTGGCATTCAGCCGGAAGGCGGCGGCGGTCAGGGTGCCGTTTGCGAGGCCGGTAAAGATGGCACTCTCCAACTCGATCGTATCGGCGACCACGCTGAAATCCGTGATCTCGTCGATATTGCCTGCGCCGAGTGCCGAGGTGAACACGAACGTGTCCGCACCACCCCGCCCGGTCAGCACGTCATTCCCGCCGCCGCCGTTCAGCCGGTTGGCCCCGTCATTGCCTTCGACCGTTTGCGAAATCCCGTTGCCGGTCAGGTTGATCGCTGTGGTTGCGGTCATCGAACTGGTCCGCAGCACCTCGATATCGTCATCGGCGGCCAAGGTGAAGGACACCCCCGCCGCGACCCGGTCGGCAGTGCCTTGGCCCACGCCTTCAATGATCACCGTGCCCGCATTGCGGATGATGTAGGTGTCGTTGCCACCAAGGCCTGTCATCGTATCGGCCCCCGCGCCGCCACCGTCCGACAGCACGTTGGCCCCCGCATTTCCGGTGATCGCCTGCGCCAAAGCATTGCCGGTCAGGTTGATCGCGGCCGTGCCGGTTGATCCATTGGTGGTCATGACCTCGATGTCGTCATCGGCGGCGAGGGTAAACGACACCGACGCCATAACCCGGTCGGCCGTGCCCTGCCCCGCGCTTTCCACGATCAGACTGGCCGTGTTTGCGATGCGATAGGTGTCGTTGCCGCCAAGGCCGGTCAAGGTGTCAACGCCGGCGCCGCCGCCATCCGCCAGCACATTCACGCCTGCATTCCCGGTAATCGCCTGCGCCAATCCGTTGCCGGTCAGGTTGATCGCGCCCGTGCCGGTCGAACCGCTGGTGGTCATCACCTCGATGTCGTCATCGGCGGCAAGGGCAAAGCTGACCGCTGCCGTCACCCGGTCGGCGGTGCCTTGGCCCGCACTTTCCACGATGACAGCACCCGGCACATAAATGCGGTAGGTGTCATTGCCGCCAAGGCCGGTCAGGGTATCAACCCCGGTACCGCCACCCGTATGCAGCACATTCGCGCCCGCATTGCCGGTGATCGCTTGCGCCAATGCGTTGCCGGTCAGGTTGATGGCCGTGGTGCCGCTGCTGGAACTGGTGGTCAGCACCTCGATGTTGTCGTCGGCGGCCAGCACAAAGCTGACGCCTGCCGCCACGCGGTCTGCCGTGCCTTGGCCCGCAGCCTCGACAATCTGGGTGGTGGCGTTGCGCACAACGTAAGTGTCGTTGCCGCCAAGCCCTGTCAACGTGTCGATGCCGGCGCCAGCTCCATCGGTCAGCACGTTGGCAGCGGTATTACCTGTGATCTGGTTGGCCAGCGCATTGCCGGTGCCGTTGATATTGGCGGTTCCGGTCAGCACCAAGTTTTCGACAAAGCGCACCCCGGCGCTGCTGTCGAGGCTGAAGGTGACAGCACTTTGCACGGTGTCGAGGCCGCCCGCATCCAGCAGGCTGAGCGTGGTCGTCGTCTCGAACACCGCATCGCCCGCCGAGTTCACGACAAAGGTATCATCATCCGCACCGCCCAGCATTGTGTCATCGCCCGCGCCGCCATCGATGGTGTCGTCGCCGCTGCCGCCATTGATGAGGTCGCCAAGGTCATCAATGGGGTCAGAGCCGGGGGGATAGTTCAGCAGGTCCAGTGCATCTAAGGATTTGCTACCACCATTCAGTACATCATTTCCTGCGCCGCCGTTCAGAGTATCCGCCCCGCGCCCACCGTTTAGGCTGTCATTTCCACCACCTGCGTTAAGCTGGTCATTGCCATCTTCGGCATAGACTCGCTCGGCCCCATCGGACCCGTTGACCACATCTCCCGCATCGGTGCCGCCGATCCCTTCAATGCCGGTGAACGTGTCGGTGTCGCCGAACCCGTCGATCGCTGTGCCGCTGCCGATGGCAGAAAAGGTCACGGATATACCGCTTGTGCCGCCGGTAAAAAACTGATCATCGAAAAAGCTTAGAAAGTCCTCGCCTATGCCCCCGGTGATCACATCATCACCCTGCAAGCCTGCCCACCCGGAAATCCCAGTGCCTGACCCGCTCTGCTGACCAACAAACGTGTCGTTTTGTAGCGTGCCGTCAAGAAACTGCAGAAATGTGATCGTATCGTTCACAACCCCAGCGACCCGGCTTTGCACCGTGGTGCTGCCATTGACCCCACGCGTCACGATCAGGCCACCCGATCCTTCCACGTCTTCATAACTGACATCGATGCCGTTATTTGCTAGAAACAAATCCGCATTGCCAAGTATTGTGTTCGTGCCGGTCCCCGGCAGGATTTGGTCACCGTTTCTTTCTGTTGTACGGTTCCCCTGCGACGCATCGATCCGGTCATTGCCGTTGCCGCCTTCAATGTAATCCGCGCCAACCCCACCGATAACCGTGTCATTGCCGTCCCCGGCATAAAGCTCGTCATCACCCCCACGTCCATCGATCAGGTCATTGCCGCTATAGCCGTCGAACTCGTCGTCCGTCGTCCCTCCGCGCAAAGTGTCGCCAAAGTTGTTGGTTCCGCGCACAAACTCCAGCCCCGAAAGGGTATGGCTGAACGCCTGCCCGTCCCAAGACCCGGTCGCTGTGCCGGCTTGCAGGTCAACCGTCACGCCCGAGGTCATTTCGATGCGGTCATACCGCAATTGATCAAACCCATCGCCCGCCGCCAGCGTGTCGTTGCCACCGCCCAGCGTGTAGACTTCCTTGGCCCGGGCGCTGCCGGTGATCCGGTCGCTCAGATTGGTCGCGAGAACCGAAATGTAGTCGTCAGTCGGGGTGTTCGAGATGTTCAGGAAGTCGGTAAACCCGAACCCGTCATTCGCCACAACACCCGTTGCCAGATTGAGGATCAAGCCTTGCGTCGCAAACTCGGTCCATGAACCGTCATAGATCAGAAGGATTTCCCCGCTTAGCGTCAGGTTGTAGGTGTCGTTGCCCCGCCCGCCACCAACACCGATGAAACTTCCGTTCGTTCCGTTCAAGGTAAAGGTGTCGTTGCCATCGGTGCCGAACAGTTCAAAATATCCGTTGTTCAGCGCCGTCGCGATGTTGATGAACGTGTCGGTGCCTTCGGTGTTGGCTTTCTGCACGCTGCCGGTGTTGGGCAGACCGTTGATGTTGACCGTGATCCCGGCCCGGTCGAAATAGGTCATCTGGATATAGCTGCCATTCGCGATCACATCGCTGAAGATGTATTGGTCGTCGCCAATGGAGCCAAAAATCCTCTCACGACCGTTCGTAAACGCACTGCCGGGGTTGATCACGTCGTTGCCGCCGTTGCCCCGGATGGTGTCGTTGCCAGCCTGCCCGTTGATCACATCATCAAAGTCGGACCCGATGATCGAGTCACTGTTCGGGCTTCCTGGAAAGTTTGGCATCGGGATACTCCAAATCGAATGGGCAACGTATTGGAACGCTATCGTGCAACGTTCTTTAAAACGAGTCCGTAAAGCACGGAAAGCGCCCGTATCTTAACATCTTCATATAGCAACATTTCGTTGCGCGTCTAAGGGCCTGTGCGGGCAAAAACAGGCAAGGTTCGCAGCACTTTGAGATCACGGCAAATCCGCCGCACGTCGGCATAATGTCGCAGCAGCTTCGTGCAAAAATGGACGGCGGCGCGCAAATTTTTGCACGGGTTTACCTAAAATCAAAGTTCGTCAGAGGTGCCTGTTGTTTAACCGAAAAACATGAAATCAACCAAACACCTGCTGCGACCGCCGACAACGCATCTATCTGATGCGAAAGTCTGGCCCAAGAAGCGGACCTGACATTGGAATATCGAGGTTCACTGGAGGGCAGATCACGGCGATCCTGCGCGCACGACATCCTTACAAACGTCTTCGCTACCATCCTTCAGTGGTCCGCCACGGGTTCGCGAGACGGGACGACGTGCAAAAGCACCATACCGGAGTCGAACCTGTGCCAGCCCGAATTGCCATTGTGGCGGCAATCGGCAAGGTGATCGCAGCCGAGCCCCGTATTGATAGGTCGGTGTGGGGCGAAGGCCGAACGCTTGGTTCGGCCTTCGGACGGTTCAGATCACCAAGAAGTCTGCGCTGGTCAGCACCAGCCCCGCATCCAGCACCGCGAACTGCACGCGTGCCGTTGCACCTGTGCCATCCGCATCGAAGTAAAGGTTGCCGGTGACGGAGTCATAGACAATCCGGTCAGAGGCATTCTCTGCAAGGCCGGAGGCGTTAAGCCGGAACGCGGCCGCGGCGAGGGGGCCGGCCGCCAGACCGGTGAAGATTGCATCCTCCAGTTCGATCGTGTCGGCGGCCACGTTGAAATCGGTGATCGTGTCGATGTTCGTGGCGCCAAGAGCCGTGTTGAACAAGAACGTATCTGCCCCGCCCAGACCGGTCAGCACGTCGGTGCCGCCGCCGCCATTCAGACGGTTGGCCCCCGCATTGCCGGTGATGGTTTGCGCCAGAAGGTTGCCGGTCAGGTTGATGGCGCCAGTGCCGCTGCTGGACGTTGTGGTCAGAATTTCGATGTTGTCGTCGGCGGCCAGTACAAAGCTGACCCCTGCCGCCACCCTGTCTGCCGTGCCTTGGCCTGCAATTTCAGCGATTACGGTGCCCGCATTGCGGATGATGAAGGTATCGTTGCCGCCCAAGCCGTTCAGCGTGTCGGCACCGGCCCCGCCACCGTCCGACAGGACGTTGTCGCCGAAATTGCCGATGATGCTTTGTACCAAAGCGTTGCCGGTAAGATTGATAGCCGTGGTATCGCCCTGCGCGCTGGTGGTCAGCAGTTCGATGTTGTCATCGGCGGCCAGAACAAAGCTGACCGCAGCGGCCACGCGATCCGCGGTGCCCTGCCCTGCGCTTTCGACGATCTGCGTAGCGGCGTTACCGACAACGTAAATGTCGTTGCCGGCAAGGCCGATCATCGTGTCAGCGCCAGCCCCGCCACCATCCGACAGCCGGTTTACCCCGGCGTTGCCGGTGATGGTCTGAACGCCTGCGTTGCCTGCAAGGTTAAGCGCATCGGTGCCCGCCACATTGGTGGTCGTCAGCCGCTCGATATCGTCATCGGCGGCAAGGGCAAAGGACAGGCCGGCAGCGACCCGGTCGTTGGTGCCTTGTCCCGCACCTTCGACGATCTGCGTGGCGGTGTTGTTGACGATGTAGGTGTCGTTGCCCAACCCTCCGGTCAGGGTATCTGCTGCGCCAAAGCCGCCGTCGTTCAGCACGTTATCACCGGCATTGCCAAAGATCGACTGCGCCAGCGCATTGCCGCGCAGATTAAGGGCTGTCGTGCCTGCCGATGACGTGGTCTGAATCCGCTCGACCTCGACCCCCGTCGCAAGGGTATAGCTAACACTGGTCGCAATACGGTCCAGCGTGCCGCCGCCTGCCCCTTCGACCACCACATCGGCCGCGTTATCGACAAGGAACAGATCGTCCCCTTCGTCGCCGACCAGACTGTCGACGCCCGAGCCGCCAGTCAGCGTGTCATTGCCGATGCCGCCGTTCAGCGTGTCGTTGCTGGACCCGCCCGAAAGCGAGTCATTCCCGCCCAGACCTGCGATGCTGTCCGCCCCGTCATTGCCCGCATAAGTATCGCCGAAACTGCCGCCCGTGACGTCGTCGGCGGCTGCGGTGCCATCGAACACCAGCGGGTTAAAGATCTGCGACCGGATCGCACGGCCCGAAGCGTCGTCGGGCGACAGGCTTTCGTCGCGCCACGTGACCATAAAGCTGCCGTCTGCCAGAGCCGCCACTTCGCTGCGCTGCTGACCTGCGGTCGTGATGGTGTTGATCAGAAACTCGGGGATCGCTTCTGTCCCGTCGGCGTTCAGGATGCGGCCCTTGATCGCGTTGGGTTCGGCATCGCCGCCAAGACCGCTGGAGTCGGCCCACGTGCAAAGGATGCGCCCATCGGCAAGGATGACGACCTTGCCCTGAAACTGGTTTCCATCTGTCGTGGTCGAAACCACGAACTCGGGCACCGATTCCGTCCCGTTGGCGTTGAATATCCGGGCCAGCACATTGTCGGTCGCGCCGCTGTCGCGGTAAGTGACGATGAAGCGTCCGTCTTGCAAAGCGGCGACCCGGCTTTCGAACTGAAAGGCTGCGGTCGTCGTGTTGACCAGAAATTCGGGCTCAACCTCGACGCCGCTTGTATTGAAGATGCGGGCGCGCACGGCGGAAAAGTCTGGGTCATCAACGGAATTGCTTCTGTCAGTCCAGGTGACGACAATGTTGCCGTTCGTCAGCACTGCCACGTCACTTTCCGTCTGATCGCCGTCGGTGATCGAATTGACCTGAAACGCTGCGACCGATTGGGTCCCGTCGGTGTTGAAGATGCGGGCCCGCACCCCCGAGCCAGTAGGATCATCGCCAAGGCCGCTAAAGTCGCTCCACGTCACGACCAGGCGACCGTCCTGCAAGGTCGCCGACTGGGATTCAGCCTGACCACCTTCGATCAGGTCGTTGACCCGGAACTGTGCAACGGCTTCGGTGCCATCGGCGTTGAAGATCCGCGCCCGAATGGCCCCGCCAAAAACATCCGCATCGTCATCAATATTGAAGTCGGTGAACGTGACCATGAACATGCCATCGCTCAGAGCGGTGGCAGAGCTTTCGCTTTGCAGACTATTGGGATTGGCGTTCACCACGAACTCCGGCACTGCCTCGGTTCCGTTTGCGTTGAAAATTCGTGCGCGGATCGCGCCGCTGACGGTGTCAGCGCCGGTCTGGCTGTTGTCGTTCCAAGTGACAAGAAACCGCCCGTTCGAAAGCGCTGTAACGGTTGATCGGTCCTGATCATTCGGCGTTGTCGTGTTGACCAGAAACTCGGTCCCGATCCGTGCAATGCTCATCATGGTTCTCCGGGTGAATGTCGTGATTCAGATTTTCGATATCATGTGGCCGTCGTTTTTCTGCGGTGACCTTAGATCACCGTGAACTCGGCTGAGGTCATCGCCAGCCCACCGGTCAGGTCGGCAAACTGGACGCGCCCAAAAGCTGCGCCGCTGCCGTCGCGGTCAAACCACAAGGCCCCGGTATCGGTTTCATAGATGATGCGGTGCGCGGCCGTCGTGGCGGTGCCGGTCGTGTTGGAGGTAAAGGCCAAGGCGTTCAACGCCCCCGCCGTCAGCCCAAGGAACGCGGCGTTGTCGATCTCGATCCGGTCGGCAGCCACGTTGTAATCGGTGACGTTGTCGATGTTGGTGGCCCCCAGCGTGGTGGTGAACACGAACACATCCGCGCCACCAAGGCCGGTCAACGTGTCATTTCCCGCCCCGCCGTTCAGCCGGTTTGCGCCCGCGTTGCCGGTGATCGCCTGCACACCTGCGTTGCCGGTCAGGTCGATCGCGGCGGTGCCAGTGTTGCCATTGGTCGTCATCACCTCGATGTTGTCATCGGCGGCCAGCACGAAATCCACCGCCGCGGCAACGCGGTCGGCGGTGCCGCCCCCCACGACCTCGACAATCTCATCCGCCGCGTTGAACACGCGATAGGTGTCGTTGCCAGTCAGCCCAACCAGCCGGTCAGCCACGCCGCCGCCGGTGTGCAGAACATTGTCGCCCGCGTTGCCGGTGATGGTCTGGCGCAGCGTGTTGCCGGTCAGGTTGATCGCCGTGGTCCCGGCCGTGGATGCGGTGCCGAGAAGCTCAATTTCCGCCAAGCGGGCATTTGAACCAGTCAGCAGCGAAAAGCTTTCCCGTGCGGCCACCCGGTCAGCGGTGCCTTCGCCCTCGAATTCGGTGATGTCATCGCCCGCATCCTGCACGAAGAACAGATCATTGCCCAAACCACCCAAAGCGGTGTCGTTGCCGGTGCCGCCATCGAACGTGTCATCGCCGGCAAAGCCATCGAACTGGTCATCGTCGGCCCCGCCATACATTCGGTCGGCTTCCCCCCCTTCGCCACCATCAAGGAAATCCCGGCCATTGCCGCCAAAGATCACATCGGCACCGGATTCGCCCAAAAGAATGTCGTCGCCGTCATTGCCGTTCAGCGTGTCGGCGCCACCGTTGCCGCGCAACTCGTTCCCGTCGCTGCTGTCGTTGAAGGTCTGGGCAAATGAATTGCCTTCGATCACATTCACCGCGCCATTCACGCTTTCGCTGGCGATGGTGATCACCTCGATCTCGACCGCTTCACCCAGAGTGAAGTCGACAAGGACACTTCCCGGTGCCAAGAAGCTGAGGATTTCCACGGTATCAACACCACCCCCCACCCCCTCGACGATCACGTTGCCCTGCTCTTCGAGGCGATAGGTATCGTTCCCGAGGCCGCCCACCAAAGTGTCTGTAGCAAAATCCAAGAGCGCCGTCAGACTGTCGTTTCCTGTACCGCCCTGCACCAGTTCGGAAAAGAACATGTCTTCCAGCGTGTCATTGCCCGAACCGGAAATCACCACCTCGATCCCGACGAACGAGTCGGTCCCGTACGCGGCTGACGTCACAGTGGCGGTGGCCAACCTGATGGTCAGGTTTTCGGTCGCCGCCGAATAGTCCAGCACATCGGCAAGGCCCAGGTCGCCGATGATGGAATCGTTGCCCGCGTCGGCGGTAAAGGTGTCGTTGCCGGCGCCGCCATTCAGCGTGTCCTTGCCGGTGCCGCCAGACAGCAGGTCATCGTTGTTGCCGCCAAACAGCCGGTCATTGCTGCCGCCGCCGAACAGGCTGTCATTGCCGTTCATGCCCGCGATCTGGTCTTCGCCGCCCAGACCCAGGATCACGTCGCCGAACCGCCCGCCTTCATAGACGTCGGCGCCATTGGTGCCACCAACCTGCACCCCGGCCTCGCGCGGGTCGAAATAGGTATAGTGTACCTCGGGCGTTGCGGTGCCGTTGTCGGTTTGCCACGTCACCACCACACGGCCATCGGCCAGTTCCGCCAGCGACGGCTTGCCCTGCGCGCCAGCCACGCCCACGTTGACGGCAAAACTGCCGCCGTCCAGCGTGCCATCCGCATTGATCATGCGCCCACGGATGTTCCCGATATCGCCACCCGGTATGCTCGTGACATAGACCACCATCACCCGGCCATCGGCCAGTTCGATGGCGTCGACGCCCATGAAATTGCCGTTGTTGCCAACGCCATTCGCCACCGTCACGGCAGCTGGCAGAACCACCGACTCGGCACTTGCCAAGGTCCGCACCATCAGTGTTGTTCCCTCGACCCAGAAGGCCGACACCCGGCCATCCTCGTGGGCCACCAGCTTGGGCGATTCAAGCTCGGTGCCGCCATGAAACTCGCGGTTGACAACTGGGCTCCCGACGGCGGTGAAGACGTGGTAATTTATTCTCTCGCCAAGGCCGGTGATGTAGATCATCGCATAGCCACCATCGGGCAGCGCGGACAGGGCGATGGGACGCGCATCGTCCGGAAACTCATTCAGGACACCCGTGCCGTCTATTGTCTGGGTCCCTTGCTGAACGCCTGCCGCGTCGAAGAACCGCAGTTCGACCTGACCCACCGCACCGATGGTATCGCGGTTCATCCAGGCCACGGCAAAGCCGCCATCGACTCCGGCCGCCAGAACTGGTGCGTGCTGAAAGGAGGCTGCGGTCAAGGTCAGATCGCCGAACGCAGGTGTGAAGTCTGGATGCGCGACCTCAAGCCTGACCGAATCCGTGCCGCCATTGCTGTCCGAGACATAGGTGCTTGAAATCCGGCCATCGGCGAGTACGGCCACATCCGATTGCTGGTCGGCGTTGGCCGAACCGGCGATGACCCGTTCCCGAAGTGTCAGCACGCCATCAATTCGGGTGATACGATCCTGCAGAACGTCGGTGTCGAACGGCGCGCTTGAGTCAAAGATGCTGCGATACTGGATGACCACCGACCCGTCAGCCAGTGCCACTACCACCGGCTGTGTCTGGGCAAACGTGCGGTCGGTCTGATCCGGAATGATCAGGTCAGTCGTCAGGCGGATCGGTGCGGGCATCTCGGAATCCTCTGATATCGTCAGTGTGTACGGGGCATAGCAGCAGAGCAAAGCGGTATAGGTGCAATTCGTCGCGGGTGCGTGATGGGGCTGGGGTCAGTGTCAGATCACAAGAAACTCGGCCGCTGTCATCGCCAACCCGTCTGTCAGGTCGGCAAACTGCACGCGCCCAAAAGCTGCGCCGCTGCCATCGCGGTCAAACCACAAGGCCCCGGTATCGGTTTCATAGATGATGCGGTGCGCGGCCGTCGTGGCGGTGCCGGTCGCGTTGGAGGTAAAGGCCAAGGCGTTCAACGCCCCAGCCGTCAGCCCAAGGAACGCGGCATTGTCGATCTCGATCCGGTCGGCGGCGACGTTGTAATCGGTGACGTTGTCGATGTTCGTGACCCCCAGCGTGGTGGTGAACACGAACACATCCGCGCCGCCAAGGCCGGTCAGCACATCGGTGCCCGTCCCGCCGTTCAGCCGGTTTGCGCCCGCGTTGCCGATGATCGCCTGCGCCAGTTCGTTGCCGGTCAGGTTGATCGCCCCGGTACCGCTTGATGATGTCGTCGTCATCACCTCGATCTGGTCGCCCGCGCCAAGGATGTAGCTGACCCCGGCCGAGACACGGTCAGCCGTGCCTCCCCCCGCCAGTTCCGCGATGGCGGTGCCCGCGTTCCTGACGATGTAGGTGTCGTTGCCAGTCAGGCCTTGCAACAGATCCGCCGCCGCTCCGCCGCCGTCCGAAAGAATGTTGCTGCCCGCATTGCCGGTGATGGTCTGGGCCAGCGCATTGCCGGTCAGGTTGATCGCTGCCGTACCGGCAGAACCGTTGGTCGCCAAGACTTCGATGTGGTCATCGGCGGCCAGCACAAAGCTGACAGCGGCATTCACCCTGTCAGCGGTGCCGCCGCCCGCGACCTCGACGATTACATCGGCGGCGTTGTAGACCCGGTACGTATCGTTGCCACCAAGACCCGTCATCGTATCCGCCGCGCCATTGCCCGTCGACAGGATGTTGGCCCCAGCGTTGCCGACAATTGTCTGGGCCAAAGCATTCCCGGTCAGGTTGATCGCCGTGGTGCCGGTTGACGATGCCGTTGTCAGAAGTTCAATATTATCATCGGCTTGCAGCACAAAGCTTACACTTGATGCCACCCGGTCTGCCGTGCCTTGTCCAGCGGCTTCGATGATCTGCGTCGCTGCGTTGCCAATGACGTAAAGGTCGTTCCCGGCGAGCCCAGTCAGCGTATCAACCCCAGCCCCGCCGCCATCAGACAGCCGGTTGATCCCGGCATTGCCGGTGATCGACTGGGCAAGCGTGTTGCCCGTCAGGTTCAGCGCCGTGGTGCCTGCCGCAGAGGTGGTGCTCATCGCCTCGACGCTGATACCCGCCCCCAGCACATAGCTGACTCCGGCCTGAACCCGATCGGTACCACCGCCTGGCGCCTCGTTGATACGTGTGCCCGCATTGCCGATCACATAGGTATCATCGCCGCCAAGACCCAGCAGCGAATCCGCCCCCGCGCCGCCGCCGTCCGAAAGGATGTTGGCCCCGGCATTGCCGGTGATGGTCTGGACAAAGCCATTGCCCGTCAGATCAATCGCGGCGGTTCCGGTCGAGCCATTGGTCGCCATGACCTCGATCTGGGCCGCCGCCCCCAGCGCATAGTCGATGGCCGAAATGACGCGGTCGGCGGTGCCTTCGCTTGCGCCTTCGACGATGACATCGGCGGCGTTGCCGACGCGATAGGTGTCGTTGCCTGCGCGCCCCACCAGCCTGTCCGCCGCGCCACCGCCCGAGGCAAGGGTATTGGCCCCCAGATTGCCGGTGATGGTCTGGGCAAGGGCATTGCCGGTCAGGTTCAGCGCGGCGGTGCCATTGCCCGTCAGTTCCAGTTCCAGCAACTCGATGTCTTGGCTCGCGGTCAGCGTAAGGCTGACACGGGTCACGATGCGGTCTGCCGTGCCGCCACCTGCGGCCTCGACCACGCGGTCAAGCGCAGAGTCAACGAAGTACAGGTCGTTCCCGCTGCCGCCGGTCATCGTGTCATTGCCGCCTTGGCCGTCAAGCAGGTCATCGTCGCCAAGGCCGTCAAGGCTGTCGTTGCCGTTGGCGCCGTTCAGGGTGTTCCGGCCCGCGGTGCCGACAAGCGTATCGTTTCCGATGTTGCCTGTGGCGTTTTCGAACCCCGACAGGATCGCCGCCTGATTGTTGGCCCCCGATTCAAGGAACACCGCCAGATTGCCAGTGTTGATGAACGCCAAGGTATCGGTGCCGGTGTCGCCGGAATAGGTGCCCGCGCCGCCAAACCCGATGTTGTCATCGCCGATGCCGCCACGAACGGTCGACCCCAGGCCAGCCAAGACCCCATCGTTGCCTTCCCCCCCCTCGATGAGGTTGAGGCCGGCGACGTCAAAAATGGCGTCATCGCCATTGCCGCCGAAGATGCTGTTGTTACCGTCATTGCCGGAAATTAAATCCGTGAACTCGGTTCCGACGACGATGTCGATGCCGCTGATGTCGACGCCCGAGCTGCCGGTGCCCGCCAAAGGATCGAGTCCCGCCACCAGCCGTCCAGCATTCAGATTGACGGTAAAGCCCTGCGTCGTCACCGCTGTGTCAAGGCGCAGCGTGTCAATGCCGCTTTCGTCCACGATGGTGTGCACGGTGCCGGTGGTCAGCTGATAAGTGTCATTGTCCGCGCCGCCGTTCAGGGTGGATTGCCCCGCCGACCCGATCAGCACATCGTCGCCGTTCCCGCCCAGCAGGCTGTTGGCCCCGATGCCGCCATCCAGCGTGTCGCGGTCCTGCCCGCCCATCAGGGTGTCATTGCCGCTGCCGCCGATCAGGCTGTCGTCACCGTTGTCACCTGCAACGAAATCGTCATTGTCGCCGCCGTCCATCGTGTCGTTGTCGGCGCCACCGGTCATACCGTCGTTGCCGGTGCCCCCCGACATGCTGTCGTTGCCGTCGTCACCGCGCATGGCGTCGATGCCGCTGCCGCCCAGCAATGTATCGTTGCCAACTCCGCCTTCCAGCGAGTCGTCGTCGTTGCCACCGTCTAGCCGGTCATTGTCCTGATCGCCCAGCAGGGTGTCGTTGCCGGTGCCGCCCAGCAGGCTGTCGTCGCCGGTACCGCCAAACAGGTTGTCCACACCGCCGCCGCCATCCAGACCATCCGCCCCGCCTTCGCCGCGCAGCACGTTGTCGGCCGTGGACCCGGTCAGGGTGTCGTTGTCGGCAGCGCCCGTCGCCCGTTCGATCGCGGTGAACGTGGCGGCAAGGTTGTTGACCCCGGTGCCCAAGTTCAGCGACAGGCCGCCCAGACCGATATAGATCACCTCGTCCACGTCCGCGCCGCCGTCATAGGTGGCCGCCCCCGTCACCAGTAGCCGGTCGTTGCCGATGCCGCCGCGCAGGGTCGCATTGAACCCGCCGCGCAGCAGATCATCGCCGCTGCCGCCGTCCAGCAGATCGGCGCCCAGATTGCCGATGATCTCGTCGTTGCCGCCACCACCCGATATCGAGTTGGCCCCGCTGCTGCCGCGCAAGGCATCGTCAAAGGCAGAGCCGGTGATATGTTCGATCCCGGTGACCACGGTTTCAACGAACAGGTCTGTATTGGACGCCATCCGTTCGGCAAGCAGGTTGACGGCATAGCCGGTGGTCGTGCCCGCGCCATCGAGGCGCAACCGGTCACTGCCGCTGATGTCGGTGATGGTGTGCAAACTGTCTGCAAGGAACTGATAGGTATCGTCGCCCGCACCGCCTTGCAGTTCAGACGTGCCGGTGGAGGCGGTCAACAGGTCATTGTCGTTGCCGCCAAAAATCGCGTTGTTGCCAGTTCCGCCGATCAGCGTGTCATCGCCGTTGCCCCCGTTCAGGGTGTCGTTGCCATCGAACCCGTCCAGACGGTTGTCGCCGCTGGTGCCGGTGATGTTGTCGCCGCCGACGCTGCCCACAACCCGTTCGATGCCCACCACGGCAAAGGTCTCGCTAGGGCTGCCGACCACTTCCCCGGTGCCTGTGAAAAGGTTGATGTTAAAGCCAGCGGTGATCAGCGAACCCGCCAGCACCAGACTGTCGGCGCTGCCGATGCCGCCATTCACGTCATGAACCGACGGGCCAATAAAGCGGAGCGTGTCGACGCCCTCGCCGCCGTCAAGCGAATCGCGCGCCCCGGAACTGATCAAAAGATCATTGCCGGTGCCGCCAAACAGGGTGTCGTTGGCGGAACCCCCGCTGATCGTATCGTTGCCGCCATTGCCTGACAGGGTGGATTGCAAATTGTCGCTGAACATAACGTCGTCGGCATCGTCGCCGGTCTTGGTCACCTCCAGTCGGTTCACGCGGTATTCGATTGCACCAACACCGGAAAACCCGTTGTCGTCCAGATTTGCATCCGTCGCCCATGCGCTGACCAAGAGGCCATTCAGCAGCGCGTCGATGGATGGCGAAAACTCTCCCGCCCCGGTCGCGCGCAGCAGGAAGGTCCCGCCGATCTCATTGGCGTCATCGTCAAAGAACCGCACCTTGATGTCGGTATCGGCGCCGACCGTTTCGTTCCACGTGACGGCAATGAAACCGTTGGCCATGACCGTAACCTGCGGCTGACCCTTGACATTGCCGGTCAGGGTGTCGACCCGGATTTCTGGGCCCGAAACCGGTGAACTGCCGCTGATGTCGAGATATTGCAGCACGATGGCATCGGAGCCATTGGCAAGGCTGACGGTGCGGACCAGCGCGATCCGGCCATCCTGCATCAGCGCCATCGACGACTCGATGTTGTCGATCCCTTCGGCGCCGGGAGCAATCTCGGTGGGCGCAATTCGGATTGAAAAGTCGGCGTTGACAACCATCACTCCGGTGGTCGCCCTTTCGGGAAAGCCAATGGTGGGCCGGGTAAAGCTGACCACGAAACCGCCGTCTCCAAGACTGACAACGGCGGGGTCTGTCGCATTGCTGATGCCAAGCGGTGCCAGGCCCTCAAGGAACTGCCCTGCCATCCGCTGGATCTGCAAACCGCTACTGATCTCGAAGACGACAACCCAGTTGCTTTCCGTCAGCGCGGCAATTTCGGGTGCCGTGGCGCTGGCAAAGGACGATACGAAGAAATTCGGGACGGTGACCACGCCTGTGATCGGGTCTATCAGCGATCCAACGATGCTGCCGCCGTTCTGGGTCAGGCTGTCCCAGACCACCAGAAGCCGACCATCTTGCAAGAGCGTCATCGACGGCGCCCCCAGAAGATCGACGTTTGCCGAGATCACAGGTGAGAACGGGTTTATGAAGTTGCCGTTGATCCCCGGCCTGACATTGCCGTCGGCATTGAAGATCGTGACCAGCGGAAACTCTTGCACCGGGTCGCCCAACTGTGTGGTGCCGTAAAGCACGGCCCAGCCGCCATCCGGCAACGCAACCACCTCAGGCGCAAACTGCGTCCCGATCACAAAGCTGTTGCCGATTGCGGGGCCAAGGACGTTGGTGAAATCGTAAGTCGCAGTGACGGCCAAAATGTCTCTCCCGAACGGTTTTCCCGACGCCCTGCGCGGGTTAGCAATGCTGTATCTGCCGAAAATGCCTTTGCAGGCGGGTCGCCAAGCCAAAGAAGTCGTGCCACGCTACCACGGATTTTTTGGGTCGCGTGAGGAATTTTCCGTGGCGCCGCAGCCATCGCTGAGGCCGCATCCGGCATTCCGGCGGGTGGTTTGTGTCGGGGCGTGAACGCAACCTGCGGCACTGTGATGGCAGAGCGGGCGCTGCGCGCGGTCGGTGGTAAATCCGTTCTCCGCCCCACCCTGCCGGACCCCGCCCGCTTGGCGTCAGACGGTCGGGCAAAGAACATACCCGTTGAACACGTCGCAGCCACGCGGGGGCTCTGTCGCAAGCCGCTTATCCGGGGTGCCAAGGACCCGGCGACCAAAGACGCAACGCAAAGTGGCAAGGCGCCAAGGCCGAACACCGGATGGTCTTGTCGCGGTTTGGTGCCGCTCCCTCGATCACGTTGTGTGCAGAAAAGGATGTGAAGCATGTGCACGGTCAGGACAGATGAGTTTCGCAAGGATGCCGTGCGGCGGGAAGTTGCGGAACGGTTGTTGACCGCCCTTCCGGCATGGAACGGGCGCAACGTGATCGACGGCACGAACCCCGTCGCTTTCCTCGCCGAAGGCAGCCCCGAACGGAAAGACCCGCTGGCAGCCTCAAGCATCAAGGCAAGTGATCTGGGGGGCGTCCCGTCGGCCGACAAACAAGCCACAATCACGTTGGGGATTGAAAGAGGCTTCCCCATATATGCATTTAGTGACAATCGCTTAATCGACAAAACTGATGTCAGCGATGCGACTGCAGGCGCCCCTTCTACGGCTGCAGCGATCCATTTTGCGCCATCGTCAAACAGCTCTCGGCAATAGAACACCTTAGTCGCACCACGGAGCAACTGGCTCACGTTCGTTCAGATCGGCGCCCTTGATTCAGAGGTCCCGTTTGGAAGCCGTTTCCCCCAATTTGCTGTTCGACAGCACGATCTTGTTCCTCCCGGGGCCACTAAGCGAGAGCACCAACTACTCGATCTTTGGACCGGCCAGTTTGCAGTGAAAGCAGAACGAATGGTTCAGCCCTCCGCCGGTCACACCACCAGAAAGTCGAGGTTCGTCAGCACCAGCCCGGCATCCATTACCGCGAATTGCACGCGGGTGGTGGCGCCGGTGCCGTCGGCGTCGAAGTAGAGGTTGC
>JAIXUH010000037.1 GCA_027484145.1 Rhodobacter sp. | reverse complement strand
TTTGCGCAAAAGCCCACCGCTCAGCGCAATCCGCACCGCATCCTTGTGAAACTCATCCGTCCTGTCTGTGCCCCTGCTTCATGTCCTTTGACGCAAATGACGCGATCAAACGAAAGGCACCAAACCGCGAAAGGTCCAACCGCTCCGAACTCACCAAGGCGCTGCAGCTGGCCAAGGTCACCGGGGCCACGCTGGTCATCGCCAGGCTGGACCGTCTCTCACGCAACGCTGCCTTCCTCCTGGACTTGCGCGACAGCGGCGCGCACTTCGCGGCCGTCGATATGCCCGAAGCCAATGACCTGACGGTCGAGATCATGGCCCTCGTCGCCCAAGCCGAACGCGAAGCCACCTCCCGCCGCGTCAAGGAAGCGATAGCGGTCGCCAAGGCGCGGGGTGCGACGCTTGGTAACCCTAGCGGAGCAGAAAGCCTCAGGCGCGCTGGAAAGGGCGGTTTGGCGTTCGGGGAGGCGTTCGGAGCCGATGCCTCGGCCTACGCGCAGGACCTAACGCCTGTGCCCGCCGAAATCCAGGCGGGCGGCCACAGGATCTTGCGCGCCATCGCCAGCGAGCTAGCGCGCCGCGGCATCAAAACCCGCCGCGGTGGGCAGTGGCAGGTGTCGAACGTGCGGGCGCCGGTGGGGAGGGTGGGATAGGCATGAAACCCTTGCAAGAAGTATGGTTGACAATGTGCGGGCTGTGCCACGATGGCCAGAAAATCGGCTAAGTTCCCTCCGCCTGTCACACCACCAGAAAGTCGAGGTTCGTCAATACCAGACCGGCATCCAGTACCGCGAATTGCACGCGGGCGGTGGCGCCGGTGCCGTCGGCGTCGAAGTAGAGGTTGCCGGTGGCGGAGTCGTAGATGATCCGGTCAGTGGCATCGCCGGCAAGGCCGGTGGCGTTCAGCCGGAAGGCGGCGGCGGTCAGGGTGCCGGTGGCCAGAACGGTGAAGATCGCATTCTCAAGCTCAATCGTGTCCGCGGCCACGTTGAAATCGGTGATCTCGTCGATGTTCGTGGCCCCAAGCGCCGTCGTGAACACAAACGTATCCGATCCGCCGCCCCCCGTCAGCGTGTCGTTTCCGCCCAGCCCGTTGATCCGGTTCGCGCCCGCATTGCCAGTGATCGTCTGCGACAAGGCGTTGCCGGTCAGGTTGATCGCCCCGGTGCCTGCGTTCGAGGTGGTGGTCAAGGTTTCGATGTTGTCGTCGGTGGCCAGCACGAAACTGACCCCCGCCGCGACCCGGTCATTGGTCCCTTGCCCCGCGCCTTCGACGATGACCGTGCCCGCATTCCGGACGATATAGGTGTCATTGCCGCCAAGGCCGGTCATCGTATCCGCGCCCGCGCCACCCCCATCTGAGAGCACATTCGCGCCTGCGTTGCCGGTAATGGATTGCGAAAGCGCGTTGCCGGTGAGGTTGATCGCAGTTGTTCCGCCCGAAGAACTGGTGGTGAAAAGCTCAATGTCGTCATCCGCCGCTAGGGTGAAACTGACACCAGTTGCGACCCGGTCGGCCGTGCCGTCCCCTGCAAGCTCTACGATGATCGCACCAGAGTTGCGCACGATGTACGTGTCGTTGCCGTCACGCCCGGCAAGTGTGTCGTCGCCACCGGCTCCGCCGTCCGACAATACATTGGCACCGTCATTGCCGGTGATCGCCTGGGTCAGCGCGTTGCCGGTCAGGTTGATTGCCGTGGTAAGGGCGGCATTTGTCGTCTCGAGGACTTCGATGTCGTCATCGGCGGCCAAGGTAAAGCTGACCGAGGTCTTCACCCTGTCGGCCGTGCCGCCGCCCGCTGCCTCGACGATGATCGCGCCAGAGTTGCCCAGGACATAGGTGTCGTTGCCCCCAAGGCCCACCAGATTGTCTATGCCTGCGCCGCCGCCGTCGTTCAAGGTGTTGGCGCCAGCGTTGCCGGTGATGGTCTGCGCCAGCGCGTTGCCAGTCAGGTTGATCGCATTGGTGCCACCCACCGACGAAGTGGTGAACACTTCGATGTTGTCATCCGATGCAAGCACGAACGAGACGCTCGTTGCCACCCGGTCGAGGGTACCTTGCCCTGCGCCCTCTACCACAATGGTCCCGGCGTTGTTCACGATATAGGTGTCGTTGCCGCCCAGCCCGGTCAGAGTGTCGGAGGCACCAAAGCCGCCGTCGTTCAGCACGTTGGCGCCCGCATTTCCGATAGTGGCCTGCGCCAAGGCATTGCCGCGCAGGTTGATGGCGGTCGTCCCGGCGTTCGAGGTCGTCGTCAGCCGCTCGATGTCATCATCGGCGGCAAGGCTGAACGACACACTGGCCGCGACGCGGTCATCAGTGCCTTGACCCGAGGACTCGAAAATCAGGTCGCTCGCGCTGTCGACAAAATAGGTGTCATTGCCGGTGCCCCCTGTCAGTTGATCGTCGCCCGTGCCACCGTTTAGCAGGTCATTGTCCGCATCGCCGAAGAGGCTGTCGTTGTTTGCCCCGCCAAAAAGCGAGTCGTTTCCTGATAGACCCGTCAAAAAATTGGTTCCGTCACCGCTGCGCAGGATGTTGTTCTCGGCGTTGCCGAAAATGCTGGGGCCGACCAGAGTGTTAGAGAAGGCGCTTGCTTCGGTGAATTCTAGCAAGCCAGCGGCAAGAAAATACGTGACCTCAAAGAACGGCGCATCCGAGATCACCGTCAGGTCTTCGGTCGTGACGTCCAGATCCTGTATGACGTTGCCCAACGACGCGGCATCCGCCACCCGGATCACCTGACCCGTCGTCGCGGCGGCATCGACCGTCGCGAAATCATTGCTCTCAAGCAGCACCGTGGCACTGGCTGCATCTGCAAACAGTTGGTAAACCCCATCATCCGACAGAATGGTGCCTGTAACGCTCGAGGTCCCGATCACCTGGGTCGGCCCACCCGCAGGATCGATGAGGTTGGACAGGGTTATGGTAAAATCCTCGTCCTGTTCAAAGGTAGCATCGGCCCTCACCGAAAATGTCACTTGCTCACTGGCCTCGCCGCCCGTGAAGGTGACGGTCCCGGAAGGCAGAACGCCGCTGGTGAAATCTGCAGCATTCAACCCGAGCAAACCGGTCAACGCCCAGTCAACCTGAGCCGTGTCTGAAAGCACCCCCGTGCGGGTGACCGTGAAGGTATAGGTCGTTGTTCCCCCGCCGTCGCCTTCAAGGATGTCGAGATCGGTCGCTTCGATC
This sequence comes from Rhodobacter sp., assembly GCA_027484145.1. GTDB lineage: Bacteria > Pseudomonadota > Alphaproteobacteria > Rhodobacterales > Rhodobacteraceae > Pseudotabrizicola. Next base: position 2,326 of record JAIXUH010000037.1, on the reverse strand, counting down.
GAAATGGTCGTGTCGGTCTCGTCCGTCACGGTGACGCCGATCTCGGCTGCGGACGCAAGGCTTGCACCCGCGGCGTCGGTCACGTTCAGGCTCAGTGTCCGACTTTCCGTCGGACTGTTGCTGCCATTGCCATATGTCAGGTTCTGGATCACCGCATCAATTGCCGCCGAGGTGGCGCTGCCGTTGAAGGTGATGGTCAGCGTCCCGCCCGCCCCACCTGCCAGCGAGCCGATGCTGGTCCCGCCAAAGGTGACATTCGCCCCCGAAAGCCCGATCTGCCCGGCCCCGTTACCCTCGTTGCGGACTGAAACTATGTCTTCGGCCAGCAGCCCCGTCACCGTCAGGGTGCCGAGGTTGAAGTTGCCCTCGGCGTCGGCGAATACCACGTCGGAATCCAACAACTGCGGTGTGGCATTCACCAGATTTTCGCCAAAGGTCACGCTTGTTGCAACCCCGGCCAGTGTCGGCGCGGTGTTCACCGGAACCTCGGCTTCGGGCGTGACCGTCACGATGATTTCGGCACCGCTGGCGGCGGTGTTTTCGAAGGTGAACAGCAAGCCGCCTACGTTTGTTCCGACCGGGGTTCCCGGAGTGTCCGAGGCACCCACCACCAGATCCAGGTCACCGTCGCCGTCGATATCGACCGCTTCGGGGGTGGCATAGCCGTTGTCGCGGGCGCCATTCACGTCCACCCCGTTGAACGGGTTGCTGGCCCCGGTCAGGGCGGTAAAGCTGCCCCCATTGTTGCGAAACGACAGCAGCGTGCCGAACTGGGTGCCCACCACCATGTCCCGATCGCCGTCGCCGTCAAAGTCGATGAAGGCCGGGGCACTGTACTGGCCGCCCGTGAGCCCGTTCAACGGGTTGGAAGCCCCTGTCACTTCGGCAAAGCTGCCCGCAGTGTTGAGAAATGTCCTGATACCGCCAGCGCCGCCGAGGCCGACGACCAGGTCCATGTCGTTGTCACCGTCTAGATCGACAAACTCGGGGACGCTGAAATCGCCGAAGTCCAGACCGTTGAACGGGTTGGCTGCTCCGGTCACAGCGCCAAAACTGGTACCGTTGTCGCGGAAGTACAGCAGGGTCCCAAATCTTTCACCGACCACGAGGTCAAGATCGCCGTCGCTGTCAATGTCGACAGCTTCGGGCGCGCTGTATCCCTGGTTGGAGCTGCCGTTCACATCCACCCCATCGAACGGGTTCGCAGCGCCGGTCAGTTGGGAAAAGCTGGATCCGTCATTGCGGTAAGACAGCAGCCCACCTTCCACGTTGCCCACTACCGCATCCAGATCGCCATCGCCGTCCAGATCGATGAAGGTGGGGTTGCTGTAGCGCCCGACATCGATGCCGTTGAGCGGGTTGTTGATGCCGGTCTGCTCAGTATAGCTGGGCGGCTGCTGGTTCATCCGCTCGCCTGCGGCATCGGTGACATTCAAGAGCAGGGTGCGGTTCGCAGTCGGGTTGTCGCTGACGTTGCCGTAGGTCAGGTTCTGGATCAACGCGTCGATCGCGGCCGACGTGGCGCTGCCGTTGAACGTAATGGTCAGCGTGGCACCGACTCCTCCTGCCAACGTGCCGATGGTCACCCCACCGAAGGTGACATTCACGCCGGAAAGCCCGATCTGCCCGGGCCCGCTGCCTTCATTGCGCACCGAAACCCGATCTTCGGCCAGCAGCCCCGACAGCGACAAGTTGCCGCCGTTGAAATTGCCCTCGGCATCGCTGAACACCACATCGGCATCAAGCAACTGCGACGTGGCATTCACCAGATTTTCAGCGAAAGTCACACTCGAAACAATGCCGGTCAATGATGGGGCTGTCATCCAACTAGTCCTTCTCGAATCTCAGGGGCAGGGCAACGATCCACAACATGTGGTAGAGCCAACTGACAAATTCTACCGGAAGGTTATCATCGCTGGCACTTGGCACATTACCCCAAACCGCGCAGAGGCTCTTGTCCAAAACCAAGATGAAGGAGGCGTCTCTGTCTGAGATTAGCATGCCGGAGATCAACTATAGCAAGAACATTTTTCAGGTTTTCGGCGTCCAGTTGGATGAAGTGGATGTCTTCAACCGGGTGGTTTCTCGGTTACGGTTGGTGCGGCTATTGGCGGACCAGGCTTCGGACCCGATGAACTTGCACCCGCAGCGTTATTCAGCCTCCGGAAGGAGACTGAGCAATGAACAACCTGTTTGTGGCGGACCGACGAGTGAGCTACTCCCCGATCTTTGGACAGTTTTCGGGTTGATTTAAGCTACTGCCTGCACCTGCTGGTCGGTTTGGGTTGCGTTGAAGTAGACCACGGCGGGCGGTTGGCCGCCATGG
>JAIXUH010000025.1 GCA_027484145.1 Rhodobacter sp. | reverse complement strand
TTCGTGTTGCCGTGCTGAACGGCCACACTGCGCTCGGCACCCCCGTCACGACAGTCCTGGGATAAGTCTGTCAGGGATAGGGGCAGTCCGGCCGTCAGCCGATTTGTGCAACAGAGCCCAATTGCGCTGGACGAAGAAAAGCACTGCACCTTGACGCGCGATCAGACAAAAGCCTCCGACTGCCCCGACACCTCCCGTGCTTCATACACCGGGTCGTCAGTGGTCAGTCGTCCGATGGCTCGGGCTGTGGCTCAGAACCGTCATGTTCAAGGATGTCGCCTGGCTGGCAATCAAGCACCCGGCACAGCGCATCTAGCGTCGTAAAGCGGATCGCCCGCGCCTTTCCAGTTTTCAGTACCGACAGGTTTTGGATCGAAATGCCGACCGCCGCCGCGAGATCGTTCAGCCGGATCTTGCGTCGCGCCATCATCACATCAAGGTTCACCCGGATCATCTTGGTCCCACCTCAGATCGTCAGATCGGCATCTTCGCGCAAGCGCACGGCATGGCGCATCGCGACAGAAAGCGCAATGATCAAGAGGCCAACCCCCAGCACCGGCAGATCTAGCGCAAAGGTTGGCTCGAACACCGGGACGTCGCCGCTTGCCCGCAGCGCAAGCCCCAGAAGATTTGCCAGCAACACCTGGGCCACAGACCAACCAGCGATAACGATGCCTACCCAATGAAGGACTCGGTTCATATCATCAAAAAGTACAGGCCCGACAGCGCAACGGTGGATCACCAAATGCGCAAGTCCCAAGATGACTGCATAGACAAGAAATTCGGCCCCAAAGCCCAGCCAGAAGGCAAAGCGGCCCGAAAATGAGAAGTTCGCCAATTGCGGCAGGTTCGCAAGGCATTCGATCTGATCTGGTGCAAGTTTGGCCAGCCGCTCTGGCATGGCAAGCACCTCTGAAACCAAAAGCCAGATCAGGACCGGAAAGGCCAGCCAGATCAACCAGAACCCCCGGTCCATCCAGACAAAAAGCCGTTTCATTCGAACATCCGGGTCCATGGCCCACTCCAATCATGCTAGTCGATTATGATTTCATGATAAACATGAAATTTATACTTGCAATATCGTTTATCGAGTCTATTTTCATGTTTATCGATAAGTCATCGCCTATTAGCACCCTGAACTTTAGGAGACGTGCATGATACCCTTCAACCCGGCAACCCTGTCGCAGTCCGTTGATGCCTTGGCGCAGGCGTTCCGTGCGGATGCCGATGCGCCTGCCATTTTGGCGCAAGTGACCCGTGGCAGCCTTTCCGCCAGCGTCGCCAGTGGCGTGGCTGACCTTGCCTCGGGGACACCCGCTGCAGCGGGCCAAAGCTTCGAGATCGGCTCGCAGACCAAGATGATGACCGCTGTCGTCGTTCTGCAGTTGGCTCAGGAAGGCAAGATCAATCTGGATGCTCCAGCGGCGAACTACCTGCCGGCTGAAACCATCGCGGGCATCGCGAACGCCGATACCGCTACCGTCCGCGAGCTTCTCAACATGACCGCCGGAATTGGCAACTATACCGAAGCTGTGGGGCCAGACGGCATTCCCCTGTTCGTCACTGCCCTGCGCGAGAATCCTGATACCGTACTGGGGCCGCTTCAGGCTTTGGAAATCGCGCGCGGTATGGAGGCGAACAATGCCCCGGGTGAGGCGTATTTCTACAGCAATACCAATTACATGCTTCTGGGCCAGATGATCGGGGCCGTCGCCGGCCAGTCCTTTTACGACGCCTTGCAGAACCGCATTTTCACCCCACTTGGGATGAACGACAGCCGACCCCAGCTTGCCTTCGGCGATCAGCGCCTGTCCAGCTATCTGACTGACGAGAACGGTGCGGTCATTGACGTGACCTACGCCCTTTGGGACGCCGGAGGCGAAGGCGGTGTCGTTTCGACCACGGCAGACATGACCACGTTTATGCAGGCCCTTTTGGTCGACAGAACCTTGCTTGGCGAGGCGGCACTGGCGCAGATGATGGACTTCCAGAACCCAGAGCAAGGTATAGGCGGTGTTTCGGACTTCGGGTTGGGTCTGGTCAGGATCATCCTTGATGACGGTACAACGGCAATCGGCTTTACCGGCGGTACACTTGGCACGGCCTCCAGCACCTATCTTGATCCGCAGACCGGAACGATCATCTCGACGGCTGGAACCAGTGCCAACGTCGACAGTGCGTCGGCGGCCCTCTTCCTCTTTAAGACCGTGACGGCGGATCCGTACTGGACACCGATTGAGGACGATGGCAGTCCCGTCGTCATTAGAGGCGTCTCGGCATCCGATATTGAGGTCCGGATCGAGGATGGCAACCTTGTCCTATCTGCCGGGTCAAGTGAGCTGACGCTTGACCGTGCGCTGAAGTCGCAGACGACAGGCACGATCACATTCGAAGATGGCTCTGTTATGGTGGTCGGCGATAACCGTTTCGGGACCGGGCGCGACAACCGCAGCAACACTATCGACATTGCGCGCGATTTTGCGGCGGCGAACCTTAAGGACAACCTTCTGCTTGGGCTTGGCGGCGACGACAGGCTGTTCGGTGGCGCCGGAAACGACCGGATCGAGGGTGGCCACGGAACGGATCAACTGAAGGGGCGGGGCGGCAATGACTGGTTGGACGGCGGCAATGGCAATGACAGGCTGCTGGGCGGTCTAGGGGACGATACCTTGGTTGGCGGCAGGGGACAGGATACCCTGATGGGGGGTGAAGGGGCTGATGTCTTTGTCTTTCGTGCAGCCGCCGACAGTCCGAATAGCCGGAAAGCGGACCGGATTGTTGACTTCGAAAGCGGAGAGGATCGTATAGACCTGTCCGGAATTGATCTGGGAGGACCGGGTGCAGACTTCACCTGGCTCGCCGCAGACAACTTCTCAGGCCAAGTTGGCGAATTGCGCTATGTGCAAAACAACGGTGAGGTTCGCATTTTCGCTGACCTTGACGGCGATGGACGCGCGGACCTTAGCTTTGCAATGAGCTGCATTCAGCAAATCGGCATCGACGACTTCATCCTGTAACGCTAAGGCGTGCAGGCGCACTCGCGTCGGCTCACTGCTCTGATATAGGCACTGACCCGTTGCCCGGCAGGCGATGTCCTGCACCGCCCAGCGGAGGGCCTGCGGTCATGAAGAAGCGGATCGGGCGACCATCGGCATCCGTGACGGCATGCAGTTTGGTGTTCATGCCGCCCTTGGTTCGTCCAATAAGGCGGCCCCGTTGACCGTCGGGCCCCCCTTTTTCGACCGCAGGCTGGTGGCTGTGCGGTGCGCCTTGAGATACTTGCGGGGGCATGCTTGAACCAATAGCGCATGGCCCCTCACATCGATCATCACCGTCTTTGGAGCGGTGGCTTCGGCAGGCCGTATTCTTTCGGCGCATCGAACCAGCGCAACCCATTGCGATTTATGAAGATTATGCCGCTCAGCACACGCCTGTCATCGACGCGCGGCTTACCCATCCTCAGGAAAACAGTCCCTCGGACTGCTTTCTGATCTTCAGATACTCTTGGGAAAGAACGGCTGCAAACGGGGCATCTGCGCGTCGGTCAGCCGGAAAAGGTTGTTCATGATCCATTCTCCTCGCAGAGCTTGAATCAGGCCGCGTCAGCAAGATCAATGGGTCCTGACCCTAGCCACGAATAGAACGTGCTGCTGGCTCAGGGCAGGATGATGGCCACCGAAAGATCGGGCAGAGAGGCCGAAGTGGTGCCAAAGTTGAAACCGAAAAGCCAAGCAGAAGCGTCAATTCGTGCCGTGTCAGGTTCCCGCCGACCAGAACTTTCCGGCTGAAGATTGCTGTATTCAGCCGCATAACATCACAATATCCGCTTGTGTCAACAAGTCCTTCAAGTGGCATAATCGCTGCCCACCGGCAGCGGCGCAGGCTGGGCGCAAGCGACCCGCGTCGATCCGCCCGCCGCCACGCGGCGTCAAGTGTGCATCCGGTCGCGGAGGATTGGCAGGCCAGGCGCCCCACATGGCAGGCGTGACCCGGTGCCTGTGTTGTTGCCAAAGCGCGAACACCTCTCCAGTGTGAAACGACGAATGGTAGGCAGGGGCGGAGCCGGATTTTGCGCAGGTATCATTTCATTTCCGGCCTGCCACGGTCCGGTTCAACCATGCTCAGCGGTATTCTGCTGCAAAATCCGCGCTTTCATGCCGGGATGACCAGCCCGGTCCACGCGCTGGTTCAGGCAGCAATCCGCACATCATCGGGTTTTGAACTTTCGGTCAGCATGACCGAAGAGAAATGTGCCCGGCTGGTGCGAGGGATCTTTGACGCCTATTACGACGATGCCGGCGTCGCCGAGGTGGTCTTTGACACCAATCGCATCTGGACCGCCGAAATGCCGCTGCTGACCAAACTCATGCCCGATCACAAGATGATCGCTTGCGTGCGCAACCCGGCATGGATTGTGGACTCCGTCGAACAACTGGTGCGCCGCAACCCGCTGCAACGGTCGCGCATGTTCGGCCATGACAACGAGTCGGCGACGGTGTTCACGCGCAGCGACGCGATCCTGCGCCCGGACCGATTGGTGGGGGCTGCGCTGAATGCTCTCAGGCAAGCTTATTACGGGGCCGAGGCGTCGCGCCTGCTGTTGGTCGAATACGACATCCTGTGTCAGCGCCCGGCAGAAACGATGCGCCTGATCTACCAGTTTCTGGACGAGCCGTGGTTCGAGCATGACTTTGACGCTGTCAGCTATGAGGCCGAGGCCTTTGACCTGAAACTGAACACGCCGGGGCTGCATTCCGTGCGCCGCAAGGTCACCTGGGAGCCGCGCGAGACGATCCTGCCGCCCGAACTGTTCAAGCATCTCGCAGGGCAGGCCTTCTGGCGCGACGGTCAGCGCACCAAGGCCCATATGATTCTGCAAAAACCGCAACCGCCGGTGGACCCGGCCTGATTGGAATACGTCACCCGCTTGGGAACCTATGGGAAAACACCTGCCTTCCGCGATGTCTGACAGGCAAAGCTCTCCTCACAGACGGGCCCTTCAACATGACGGCAGCCCGCCTTTACCGGCCCACGCCAAGCGACGGCAAACGCCGACGCGGTGGGTCCTATCGTGGCAGGGCGTGTGCAGTTGTTTCGGGCGTTCCGCCGAACCCGACCTTGCCGCCTGCTGTCGCGGTGCCATCGGGTGTCTTGCGCAAGTGATGAAAATGAAGAAGGTTTCCAAGATTCGGACGGCCTGTCATCATCGACAGGAAAGCGGCATTGCATACGCCGTCAACATTCTGACCTAATGTGGTTTTCGCCACATACCATTCGATACGCATCTTGAGAGGGACTGGTTTCGGAAATGGCAGTGTTCGTCGTAAACACCGGTTCGGAAGACACCGACACATCCAACAGCACGCTCAGCCTGCGCGAGGCACTGATCTTGGCCGAAGCTTCGGCCGGGGCGGATACCATCGTGTTCGATGCCGCAGTAAGCCTTGTCACCCTGGCATCGGGGGGTGGCCCTCTGGTGATCAGCAGCGGCGCTGGCGTGACCATCGATGGCGACCGCAACGGCGACGGCATCGCTGATGTTTCGATTTCGGGCGGCGGTGTCACCCGTATCCTGAACGTCGGGTCAGGGGCGGTTGCCACGCTGCAATCGGTCAACCTCGTGGATGGCGCCGACAATGGGGCCGACGGCACGAACGGGGCCAACGGGACTAACGGCGCGGACGGAACCATTTACAGCCCCCCCGCCGGTGGCAGCGGAACCGTCGGAACAAATGGGACAAACGGTGCTGACGTGGCGGGGGCGATCTTCAATGCGGGCAACCTGACGTTGATCCGGGTCGGGCTGGCCGGCAACACGGGCTATGCCGGCGATGGTGGCACGGGCGGCAACGGCGGCGACGGCGGCGACGGTCGAAATACCCCTCAATCAGGCTTCCAGGGCGGCTCCCTTGGCGGCGACGGCGGCAACGGCGGCAATGGCGGCACGGGCGGCAGCGGCGGATATGCGGCCGGGGCGATCTTCAATGCCTATGGGGCCACGCTGACCCTGCAGGACACCGGCTTTGGCAACATCGTGGCGACCGACGGGGTCGCGACCGATCACGGTTTCAACACGGGCCGCGGCGGCACTGGCGCCAGCGGCGGGCAGGGCGGGACCGGCGGTGCGGGTGGCGCAGGTGGCGAATCCGCTTCTGAATTTTTCCCCGGCGGTGATGGCGGCGATGCGGGGCAGTTCGGCCAGAATGGCGGTGGTGGCAATGCCGGATCGGCGGCGGGGGCCATCTTCAACCGGGGCACGGTCATCATCGCTTCGGGCGCCGCGGTCGACGAATTCGGGGGGGGCAATGAAGGCTTCTCGGGCGATGCCGGAATTGGCGGATACAACCCCGTCACCTCGGCCCCGGGTGGTGCGGGGGGGCTTGGGGCCCCCTTGTTCGGGGGGGCCACCAGCGGACCGGGCGGATCACCCGGGGCATCGAGCACGAACAACCCGCAAGGGGCCGCCGGTCAGAGTGGTTTTGGCAGGCCAGGTGTCCTTGCGAACGCGCCAACCGGTGGCACGGTGGCCGACAGCATTATCTACCTGCATGACTCCGACCTTGTCATCGCCGAGGGCGATGGCGGCGGAACAACGGCCTTTACCTTCAACATCAACAGGATGGGCGATCTGACCGAAGGTACTCAGGTATCCTGGGCGATCACCGGCAGTGGCGGAGTGTCGGCGGCAGATTTCGGCGGGGTCTTGCCGTCGGGCGTTGTGACCTTTGCCGGCACCGAGGTGACGCATCAGGTAACCTTTACCGTGCAGGCCGATGCCCTGGCCGAGTTTGACGAGACCTTTACCATCACCCTGTCGAACCTGATCGACTCGCCCGACGGGGCGATTCAGGGGCTTGGCACATCCAGCGTCACCGGAACCATCTTGTCGGATGACGGATTTTTCGCCGTGTTCGCCGATGCCACCAGCACGGTCGTGTTGTCCGAAAGCCAGATTTTCGCGCCCGCCGACGCAGCAGCGGCAACCGGCCAGGTGATCCGGGTGTCCAACCCTGCGGCGTTTGGCAATACCGCCCAGAACCTGACCGTGACGACCGAGGATCTGACGGTGATCTCGGGCACGCCCTTCGCGGTGCGGTATACGTTGGCGCCCGGGGTGATCGCGTTCACCGAGATAAGCCCCAGCACCAGTGCTGCCGACGCTGCCGTTGTCGTTGGCAATGACGCAGCGAACGTGATCCGCACCGGCAACGGGTTCAACGAAATCTCGGGCGGGATTGGCAATGACAGCCTGTTCGGCGGGGCCAACGCCGACCAGTTGTTTGGCGGTGCGGACAATGACCAACTCAACGGCGGCACCGGCGACGACCAGTTGCACGGTGGCATCGGCAACGATATCTATTTCGTGGACTCAGCGGGCGATCTGATCTTCGAACTGGCAGGCGAGGGCACCGCAGATCGGGTGGCGACCAATGTCAGTTTCACGCTGGCTGCTGATGATGACATTGAAGTGTTCACCACAACCTCAAGCGGCGGCACGACGAACCTGAGCCTGACCGGCAACGCGCTTGCTCAGACGATCACTGGCAATGCGGGCAACAACGTCCTGCGCTCGGGCACCGGTGCGTCCGACACCCTGCGTGGGCTAGCGGGGGATGACGTCTATCGGGTCTTCAACATCGGCGATGTGGTGGAGGAAGCGGCAGGTAACGGCACCGACCGCGTGGTCACGGTGGTGAACTACACCCTCGCCGCCGGGATCAGCATCGAGAACTTTACAACGGATTCGACCACTGGCACCACCAACCTCAGCCTGACCGGCAACGCCTTGGCGCAGACCATCACGGGCAACGCCGGGAACAATGTGCTCCGTTCTGGCACCGGTGCGCCGGATACCCTGCGTGGGCTGGCAGGTGACGACACCTATCGGGTGTTCAACACCGGTGATGTGGTGGAGGAGGTTGCTGGCAATGGCACCGACCGCGTGGTCACGGTGGTCAACTACACCTTGGCGGCTGGCATCAGCATCGAGACCTTCACGACGGACTCCACCACCGGCATGACCAACCTGAGCCTCACCGGCAACGCGCTGGCGCAGACCATCACGGGCAACGCCGGGAACAATGTGCTCCGTTCTGGCACCGGTGCGCCGGATACCATGCGTGGGCTGGCAGGTGACGACACTTATCGGGTGTTCAACACCGGCGATGTGGTGGCGGAGGCGGCAGGCAACGGCGCCGACCGTGTGGTCACGGTGGTCAACTACACGTTGGCGGCTGGCATCAGCATCGAAACCTTCACCACCGACTCCACCGCCGGCAGCGCCAACCTGAACCTGACCGGCAATGAGGTGGCCCAGACCATCACTGGCAATGCAGGCGTCAACGTGCTGGATGGCAAAGGCGGCAATGACACGATCACGGGCGGGGCGGGGGCGGATGATTTTGTGTTCTCGACAGCGCTCGGGGCGGGGAACCTGGACCGGATCACGGATTTTGCGGTGGGGGTCGATGACATCGTGCTGCTGTCATCGGTGTTCAGCGCCATCGGCGTAAGCCTGACGGCTGACGAATTCCGTATCGGGGCTGCGGTCGATGCCAACGACTTCATCCTGTACGACTCCGCCACAGGCGCGCTGACCTATGACAGCAACGGCAACGCGGCCGGGGGCGCCACGCAATTCGCGACGTTGCAAACCGGGCTGGCTCTGACAGTCGGAGATTTTGGGATCATTTAACCTTATGCAGTTCGCTGTGGTGGATGCCGGTTTGGCGCTGAGCAACCTCGATTTCTTGGTAGTCTCATCCGTCCGTCGTAGGACCGAACCGTTTGTTCCTCCTTTCTTCACACAGACCGGCCCAGAGATCGAGTGGAAGGGGATCGCCATTGACTGCTTCTGGCTGCGCTGACGTTATGGTTTCAAAGCAGGAGCTCGGGGAAAGGGCCAGCAGAAAACAACACTCAGTCAAGTAGGTCGATCTGCGAGAAAATGACCCGGATGCACGGTAATGCGACAAGAGGCGTTTGCTTTTAGTGGGCAATTTTTTTGTTTAAGAAAAATCAATTGGTTAGATTGGAGAGGGTTCGCCCGCAGTCCCTTTCCTTCCGCCAATTGCCCCCGCGAAAGCATTCTCCCGATCCGGCTTCGGCCGGATTTTCTTGTTCTTTTCGGGGGTTATAGGGGATGGGCTGAGCACTGCCCTCGCTGCTTACTGGCCGAAAAGCGGTCTCTCAGGGCTGGTATTCTATGAAGCTGTTGACTGCGCGGTTTTGGTGTTCAGCTTGTAAGGCAATGAAAATAAAAGTATTTCCTGAGTGCTGGATCGGAGTTGGATCGGAGGCTCGTTTGCTTGTGATGCGACCGTGGTCGAACAAAGGGTTGTTGCAAGGTCCGATCCGGTCGATTGGCAGGAAAGAGCGGAAAGCGGTCATTTGGCGTAACTTTGGATTATATCCGGGCTCCTCAAGAGCCGCCATTCTGTGGGCGGAACGCGGCGTTGGTCGGACCTTCTCTGCAAAACGCACCCGATGGCCCAGATTGGTGGTGGTTCTCGACGGTCTAGTCTGAAGTCAGGAGCGGCTTATGCGCCGCAGTCGCGGATTCAGCCATCGTCGCGACGGCTTCGCATAAATCTTCCCTGCTCAAGCCGATGGCTTGCGCCGCCGAGCGGACTGAGGACAGGCCTTCGATCATCGCGACAATCCTTGTGGCGGCGAGTTGCGCGTCCTTCACGGCAAGGAGGGGGTGGCGTCGTAGCAGGGCGTCGCAGACTATTTCAAGATAGGACCGCATGAAGTCGTCAAGCGCCAGAGCGGTCGATGGGTCGTGTATCGCCCTTGCCTCCAGCATCGCAAAGATATCTCCCGTCCGATCGTCGAGTGTTTGGCGGGCGGCAAAGACCACAAGGTTTCTCAGTTCCGACGCCTGATCGGAGGCGCCGCGGATCGCGCCGACTTCCTTGCGATATCCATTCAGCATTGCGTCCACGAAGGCGGCGATCAGCGCGTCCTTGCTGGGAAAGTGGTACTGCAGCGCGGCGAGGGAGATGCCAGCCCGCTTCGCGACATCTCGCATCGACAGTGCATCGAGACCTTTCTCCAGGGCGATCTCGGCCATCAGAGTCATGACGCGCCCTGCCGTGTCTGGCTGCCGATTTCCGCCGCTGTGTCCCGTATCCACGCACGCCCCTCATGCAGCCTTTCGCTTCATCGTCAGCTTGTCACTTGACAGGTATAGGGTCAATCTCTATCTCGCCTGTCAACTGACAGGTAATGGAGGTAACTCATGATCGAAACTGCATTGTCGCGTCGAACGGTTCTCGCAGGGGCAGCAATCGCCGGGATGGCTCTGCCCGCACACCGTGCTCTGGGCGCACCGGAGTATGCCGGCCCCGCGACAGATGGTTCGGCCGATGTCATCGTGATCGGCGCAGGTCTCGCCGGACTGTCTGCAGCCCGCCACCTACAGGCGCAGGGTTCCTCGGTTATTGTTCTGGAGGCGCGTGGCAGAGCCGGTGGTCGCGTCCATTCCCAGCGGCTGGATGGCGGCCAAATGATCGACCTTGGCGCGCAGTTCATAGGTGATGCGCACACACACGTGGCTGCACTCGCCGCCGAAGCCGGATTGCGCCGCATCTCGGCGGCCGTGCCGGGCGACCTCCTCCATATGTCGTCAGAAGATGCAGCGCCTCTGCGCGGATCTCCCGAAGCGCTACCGCTGCCGATGATTGATCGGCTTGATGCCTTGCAGGCCCTCTGGCGCATTGAGCGTTCCGTGGCGTCATTCAGCGGGGAAGATCTTGCGCGGCTCGACCGGATCGACGCAGCCACCTTCCTTCGCGACAAGACCTTCCTCGACCCCGCCTATCGGGCGATCGGCGGCTATGTGGAAGGCGAGATGTGCACGGCGCTGGCCGATGTGTCGGCCTATGAGGCGCTTGAACAGGGCGCATCCATCGGCGGTTTTTCCGGGGAAGGCTCGTCGATACAGTGGTTCCTTGCGGATGGTGCAGAAGGCATGACGCGGTACCTCGCCGATGCGGTGGGCGGATCTCTCATCCTGAACGCGCCTGTGTCCCGGGTCGCTCAGGAGGCAGGCGCCGTGACCGTGACTGCGGCGACGGGCACCTATCGCGCAGACCGCGCCATCGTAGCTGTCCCGCCGCAGTTCTACGGCACAATCGGCGTTCTGCAGGAACTCCCGCCTTCGTGGCAGGCGGCTCTTGGCGGGTGGCGGCTTGGGTCCGTGGTCAAGACGATCCTCGTGTTCAAAGAACCTTGGTGGCGGCGGGCGGGATTGTCCGGAATGATCGTCAATCCCGGCGGCGTGTTTGGCGCCGCCCTCGATGCGTCGCCCGAGGATGGTCGTGGTATCCTGATCGTCTTTTCGACCGCGCAGGGCGCGCAGGCGCTCTCGCGGCTTCCGGACGAGAAGGCTCGCGTTGCCGCAGCGATGCGCTGGTTGCGCCATGCGCATGGCACAGGTATTCCTGAGCCCATTGAGGCGCGCTCGATCGACTGGTCGGCCGATCCCTTCAGTCTTGGCGGCTATGCCAGCCGCAGGGGCATCGGCGGATGGGCCGCCGCGCCCGACCTCTTCGCGCCGCACGGGCAACTGCACTTCGCCGGAACCGAGACCGCGAACCGCTGGCGCTCATTCATGGATGGTGCCGTCCAGTCAGGGCTTCGCGCGGCGGGGGAGATCCTCGGGGCCGGTACATTGCCGTCGGTGCAAGGCGCAGATTGACCCGTGAATCCTCTCGTACGCAGTGATGCTCGGACAACAACGGGGGAGCTGACCTGGCCCGGTTTGTTGCAAAACCAAATGCAAATGACCGGAATGGGCCGATCATGTTGTCCCATTCATGAGGGGCGGAACGCGGACTTTAGCCATAGGCGCGAGCCGTTCCAGCCGCTAGACCAACAGCTGCCCTTCATCTCAAAAGGCCTGCGGGTTTCACGCTGCGCTGATTTGATACCACTTCTAGCCTATTCTTAGCGGCGGGCGCAGGCCATCTCGACAGCCGGGAACGCCGATGGCGATGCTACTGTCGCGAGCCGTCCTGATACACGCGCGCGAGCAGGAAGCGCCGGATGCTTGGATCGCTGCTCAGACCGGCCGCGCGGGATGCGGCCTCGCGGGCGGCGGCCTCCTGACCGCATAGCCAGAGGATGCGGGCGCGCGCCGCCCACCACGGCTGATAGCTCTCTGCACCCGTGATCGCGTCGAGTTGGGACAGCGCGGCATCCGCCTCGCCATTTTCCGCGAGCGCGACGGCGCGTGCTACCAGCACGCCGGTGGTAGGCGCGAACCGTGCCAGCGCGTCGTAAAGCTGCACGAGTGGGCCATGCAGGCGTTCGCCGGCCATGCGGCTCTGCGCATGAAGTGACTGAATCGCGGCCTCGGTCTGGAACCGCCCTGGCCTTGCCGCGCGTGCGGCGGCGCGCAGGGCGGCTTCGGCCTCGGCCATCATGGCCCGCGACCATAACGCCACGTCCTGGTCGCGCAGCGGGATGAAGGCACCATCCGGCCCGCGCCGAGCCGCCCGCCGCGCTTCGCAGTGAAGCATCAAGGCAAGGAGGCCGAGCGCCTCGGGCTGGTCGGGCGCGAGTTGCACCGTCAGCCGCGCAAGCCAGATGGCCTCATCCGCAAGGCCTGCCAGCCGCGGGTCAGCGCCTGACACGTCGTCCCAGGCCGTGCCGTAGGCCGCGTAAATCGCAGATAGCACTGCTGACAACCGCTC
The DNA here is from genome assembly GCA_027484145.1 of Rhodobacter sp. Taxonomy (GTDB): domain Bacteria; phylum Pseudomonadota; class Alphaproteobacteria; order Rhodobacterales; family Rhodobacteraceae; genus Pseudotabrizicola. Next base: position 53,760 of record JAIXUH010000025.1, on the reverse strand, counting down.
GGGAATGTCTTCAGCCTCGGGAATCGCAAAAGCGATGCCTGCGTCGCGGATCCGCCGCTTGGCGCGCACCAGCCGCTGGCCCATCGAGGCGGGCGCGACCAGAAAGCTCGCAGCGATCCGTGCGGCATCGATGCCCAGGACCGTTTGGAGCATCAACGGAGCCTGCGCATCCGCCGCAATCGCTGAATGCGTGCAGGCGAACATCAGCTTCAGTCGGTCGTCGCCAAAGCCGTCCGACGCTGGGTCGTTACGTTCATCTTCCAGCATCTGCACCATCGCAAGGCTGCGGTCGGCGGTCTGGCGACGTGCCGCAGCATGGCCCGCACTGCGCCGCGCAACAGCCAAAAGCCAGCCGACCGGGTTGACTGGCACGCAGCTCTGCGGCCATTGCGCCAACGCCGCGGCGAAGGCGTCGGCCAGCGCATCCTCAGCCCCGGCCACATCGCCTGTGCGTGCCGCAAGGATCGCAATCAGCTTCCCGTAGGCCTCGCGCGCCGCAAGCGTCGCCTGCGCGGCGGTATCGCGGCGCGCGTCGTCCATCAGGCGCCGGGCGGCGGCAGGACCGGGCGAACCTCGACCGACCCGCCCGAGGCGCAAGGTGCCCGCGAGGCCCATTCGAGGGCTGTGTCCAGATCGGGGACGTCAAGGATGATGAACCCGGCCAGTTGCTCCTTGGTGTCGGCAAAGGGGCCATCGACGACGTGCCGGGTGCCGTTCTCGACCCGCAGCGTCGTCGCGGTCTCGGGTGGGCGCAGCACATTGCCGCCGATCATAACCCCGGATTGCGCAAGCGCGCCCATATAGGCCTGCCAACCCCCCCAATAGGCCCCGGCCTGTGCGGGATCTTTGGGTTTGGCCCGTTCGTCCGGGTTTTCGCGGAACTGTAGCATGTATTGCATTTGGAATAGCCTTGCTTTTGTGGATGACCGTCAGCAGACGACCTGTTGATGGGAGAGTGTGCGCGCGGCGAGAATCGCGCGCAGTTTACTGCAGGACCCGCGCGCCGCGAGCACCACCTCTCGCGGCGGCATCACGGCGCGCGTCGCTCATCAAGCGTCGGGCGGTGGCAGGATCGGGCGGATTTCGACCGACCCGGCCGTCACGCAAGGAACCCGCGCGGCCCAGTTAAGGGCTGCGTCAAGATCGGGCACGTCAAGGATGACATAGCCGCCCAGAATCTCCCTATTGTCAGCGAAGGGGCCATCGACGACCTGTCGTGTGCCGTTCTTGACGCGCAGCGTCGTGGCGGTGTCGGGCGGCAAGAGCCCGTTGCCGCTGACCATGGCCCCGGATTGCGCGAGCATGCCGATGAAGGCGGTCCAGCCAGCGAAATAGGCCTCGACCTGCGCGGGATCCTTGTGCTTTCCCCGTTCCTCGGGGTTTTCGTAGAATTGCAGCATGTATTGCATCGGTATCGCCCTTCTTCTCAGGAGACTGTCGGTCGACGGCCTGTTGATGGATGAGCGTGATCGTACCCGCTCATCTCAATGTGCGGTGGGGCTGGCGCATTTCGACAGGCCTGAGATGTTGGCGCGGAAAAAGATGATGACCGACACGGGTCGCTCGGGTTAGGGGCGGACCTTGGTATCTTCGATCAGCGTAAAGGAATGATCGGGCCGCCGCGCCGCAAGCCCGCGTCCATCCGGTCGCGACGCCAACCTGGATCTAAAGTCGGCCCCACAAGATCGCTGTCGGCGCCAGTAGCTGACACTTGGCCTTCCCGTGATGCGTCGGCTTGCATGGTTGGCCGGTTCGGGGAAGCTGAGGCGCGGCTATGGTCATCAACATGAGTGGCCAGAGTGGGCCGGTCTTGCTAGGCGACGGCCCTACCTTGGGTAGATCGTCGCCGCACGCGAAAACGTTCGCTTATTGCCCTCATCGGCGAAGCGGTCGTGAATTGGCAGCGCCAGTCCTATCCGCAACCGACAGGTGGCAACGGGCGGAAAGCAGTCGGTTAAGGTCGGGGGAGTAACCAAAGGCTTGCCCGTCATGCATCGCCTTCAATCTGATTCCGACAGCAGGCGATCCGCGCTAGCGGCTTGGGCAAGGCGGCGTCTGTTGGGTCAATGACCTTGTGGCGCGATCAGTTGATAGCCTAGGCCGCGTTGGGTGCGGATCAGGGGTGCGGCCTGTCCGGCATCAACCTTGCTGCGCAGCCGCCCGATATAGACATCAACGATATTGGTCAGCGGGTCTTCGGTCATGCCCCAGACATTGGCCAGAATACGCTCTCGGCTGAACAGGCGGCCCGGTGCGCTCATCAGCAGTTCCAGAAGCGCCAGTTCCCGCCCGGTCAGCGTCAGCACCCGACCGCCGCGCGTGGCGGTCATGGTAGAGCGGTCAAGCTCCAGGTCGGCCACCTTCAGCACGGGCGAGGGGGCAGCCCCCATGTCGCGGCTGCGGCGGCCCAGTGCCTCGATCCGAGCAAGCAATTCATCGAAATCGAAGGGTTTGCACATATAGTCATCTGCCCCAAGCCGCAGGCCCGCGATCCGGTCTTCGACTGTGGAGAGGGCAGTCAGCATCAAGATCGGCAATTGCACGCGCGCTGCGCGCAGGGTCTGGCACAGGTCTGTACCCGACATGTCGGGCAGCATCAGGTCCAGGATCACCAAGGTCGTCTCGCCGCCGTCGCGGCAATCTTTCCAGGCGACGCGGGCCAGATCCAGCCCATCCTTGCCATTGCGCGCGACCTGGACACGCATGCCTTCGGCGCGCAAGCCGCGTTGCAGGAAATCGGCGATCCGGGCGTCATCCTCAATCAACAGCACATTCATCCTTGAGCCCCAAGCAATGGCAGCCGGACCCGCGCGGTGGTTCCCGTTTCAGGGCTGCTGACCAGTTCTATATCGCCACCATGCCCCCGCGCCAGCGCCCGCGCGATGGACAGGCCCAATCCGCTGCCGTCGGATTTGAACCTTGCGGCATTGCCGCCGCGAAAGGTGCGGTCAAAGACTTGGGACAGATCCTCGGCGCTGATGCCGATGCCCTGATCGCGGATGTCCACCTGCAGGCCCGGCCCGCCATCGGGGTCGCGCCGGGCGGACAGATGCACCGAACCGCCGGGGTGTGAATAGCGGATGGCATTGTCCAGCACGGCAAGCAAGAGTTGCCGCAGCCGGGTAGCATCGCCTTTCATGTGCAAGGCATCGGGCCAGGGATCGTGGTCAAGCCTGATCTGCCCGGCCCGGGCCATGGCCTGCCCATGTGACAGCACGTCATTCAGCACCTCGTGGAAATCCAGCGGCACATGGCGCAAGGACAAGACATCGATATCGCTGCGCGCCATTGTCAGAAGGTCGTCGATTGTCAGGGCCAGTTGGCGCGAGGCATCCTCGATCCGACGCAGCGAGCCTTCATACTCGGCCACCGGTTTGGGGCCGCCGCGCAGGGTGACCTGCGCCTCGCCGCGAATGGCGGTGGTGGGGGTGCGCAATTCGTGACTGATCTCGGCAAAAAGCTGGCGGCGGCGGATTTCAGTCTCTTGCTGAAGAGTCAAGGCGGCGCGCAATTCGGCCGTTTGCGCGGCCACCTGTTCCTCCAGCGCCTGCCGCGCCTCGATTTCGCGGCGGCGGTGATCGGACAGCTCTTTGGCCATGTCATTCATGCTGCGGGCGACCACGGCAAATTCCACTGGGCGGTCAAGATCGATGCGGTGCGACAGATCGCCCGCCCGCAGCGCCTCGGCGCCTTCGGCCAGACGGCGCAGAGGCTTGCGCAGGGCTTGGGTAAACCCAGCAGCCAGAAAAACCGCCGCAAGCACAAAGACCAGCGTCGATCCGATCCAGAGGCGGCGCAGCCAGCCTAGGCTGTTGTCGGTATCGGCGCGCTTTTCCCGCAGGGCGATGTCTTCGCGTTCGAGGCTTTGCTCCAGTAATTGCCGCAAATCGCGGCCTTCGGCGCGGTCAAATAGGTCATTGGCCAGCCGCCAGGCCTCGGTTGTGTCGGCCAGAACCGGGGGCGGGTTCAGATCGGCAAGGCCCCGCGCCAGTTGCGCAATGCTCGTATCCAGAACCTGCAAATCAATCTGCCGGTCAGCCTGCCTTGCCCGCGATGCTGGGCCGTCATCCAACTCTTCGGCCAGGTCGGCAAGGGCATGCAGCCGGCTCAGAATGGCACGCATCCGCTCAAGCAGCAGATCGCGGTCAACATCCTGAACATTGGCCCCGAACTGGCGTTGCGCCAGCCAATTGCGCAACTGCTGCTTTTCAAACTTCAATTCGGTGAAGCCCTGCTTGATATCTGCCGCCACGCGGCCGCGCAGGAGATGATGCTCGGCCAGACTGACCGCCCACAGCGCAAAGGCGCCTTGCAGCACCGCAATCACGGCAAGCGCACCGATGGCCAATGAGACGCGGCGACGGAATTCATAGCTTGGGCGCAAAGGGGGGGCGGTATGGTTTGTCATTTTCTGTTCATGCAACCTTCATTGCCCGCTCATCCGACATTCAGGCCGCCGTCAGACAGGCTGCCCACTTACATGTTGCGCCCAAAACAAGACCAAAGGCGCGCCCGTGACACAACCACCATCAGGAGACCATATGTCAATTCGCACATCCACAATGACCGCAGCCGCAATGGCCCTTGCCCTGTCAGCAGGGTCTGCCCAGGCCGAGGCCACCATCGTCAATCAAGGCGTGACCGAGGCCGAAGTTCTGGCCGCTCAGCAGGCTTGGTGCGGAGCACTTGTAGGCATCAGCACCACCTATGCCGAAGGCGGCAAGGACGCAGCCAAAAAACTGGCAGGTGAGGTGATTGACGCGGCTTATGGCTATCAGATGGGTGTCGTGCTGTTCAAGCCGACCTTGACCGTGGCCCCGCAGACCTTCCGCACCACCCGTGAAGGCGCGCTGGCCTATTTCGTCGGCGGGGATGATGCCTTTCCGCTGGACACCGGGTTTGCGTTGAAGGGTTGGACCAAGTGCGAGATCGCCAACTCGGCCATCTTCATTGCCGGGGATTCCGCTTCGACGATGGGCAATGTGAACATCACCAACAAGGATGGCTCTGTTACCACGGTCGACAAGACCTGGACTTTTGTGAAGGATGACGAGGGCAAGCTGCGCATCGTGGTTCACCATTCCTCGCTGCCCTATACTCCGGGCTGAGGCCTCTGTCGCGAAAGGGCGCCGATAAGGGGCAATCCGAAAACAAAGTCGATTTGGCTGGCTGCAAGGATCTTGCGGTCGGCCAGATGCTAAAGCCTTCAAAACCCCGTTTTCGTGATTTAGGCGGCTCTTCGCTCCTTCTGACGTAAAGCGTAAAGCGCCGGCACGAAGTTGAAGCTAAGGGCCAATGGACTGAAGGGGATCAGAAAACGGTCCTCATGTAAGGAAGGCAGCGCCCGATTGGGCGAGGCGACCGAGGCGAGGTCAACAAGCGACTTTCCAGTTTCTAGGCCCGGCCAATCCGCTGAACCGGCCAGAGGTCTGCAAGACTTGGTATTGGACGGGAGCGCAATCGTCAAAAGGCCGATTACAGTAGGGCTCGCTCGCACCCTAGGCGCTTGCTGACAGGCCGCAGTGGGCCGGGCAAGTCGAGGTCGGGTCCAGTCGTCGCATGGGGCGGAAAGCGGACCGATGCAGGCGGAAGGGAACCTGTCCGCCTGCCGGGTTGGGTGGTGTTGACAGACAGGTCGATCGTTCAAACCGACCTTGGCCCGCTCAGTTGGCGTCAAGACCCGTGAACATGCCGTTGGGGTTGGCAAGGCCCTCGGTCGGGACGGGCTGGATCACCTCCCAATGTGTTTGACGATCTTGCCGCCTTCCATGCGGAACAGGTCGTGGAAGGCATGCGCCTGCCCGCCCCATTCGCCTTCGCTTACGGTCAGGGCAAAGTTGCCTTCGCCCTGCACCGCATGGATTTCCTTGTAGACGAACATGTTGTTCGCGGCCGTCAGCGCCTCGACTGCTGCGACGATCCCGCTCAGCCCGTCTGCGATCATCGGGTTGTGCTGGGCATAGCTTTCGGCGCTGATGTAGTCAGTGATCCGGGCCGGGTTCTTGCACATCAGCACGTCTTCGATCCGCGCCACGGCTAGGGCCTTGTTCGCATCGGTCTTGTCCAGATCGGTGATCTCGGTCGGGCCATCGACCATGCTGCGACCGCTGGCCGTATCGGCAACCAAGGGCTGAATGGCGTCCCAATGCGCGGCCACCATGCCGTCTTCCATGCGGTAGATGTCGAAAGTGACGGTCTCGGGCTCACCAAAGGCCTGGGCATTGGTGAAGGAGTTGTGCAGCACGACAAAGTCGCCATCCTGCAGGATGCGGTGATTGGTCTAAGCGATCCCCGAGGCCTGCAGCCCGGGCAGCAACCCGATCAGGGCATCGCGACCGTCCGACACCATGGGATTGTGCTGGGTGAAGTCCTCAGCGATCGTGGCGCGCACGCCCTCTTCGCTGAAGTCGGTGAACAGCGCCTGGAAGGCCGCCAACTCGGTCGCTTTCGCATCACCATGGCTTTCGGCATAGGCGGTGGTTGTGAGGAGAGTGGCCGCCGCGGCAGCAAGCAGGGTCTTTTGCATCGGAATGGTCCTTTGGGTTTGTGGGGGGCTGTCTGTGGTTCGTGACGTTGAACGCGGCTTGGTCAAAGCGTCCGGCTCCGGGGGCGGGCCTTGGCGAGCTGGTAAAGAACGGCGGCGGTCGCGGGCCAGATGATCGACCCGTCAAGGACAGCCAGCCAGCCATGGCCGCCCTTGGGTTCGGGCACCCCGATCTGGAAGAAATTGATGAAGCTGTTGCGGACATTGTAGAGGAACATGAAGAGGATCGCCGTCAGCCAGACGGTGTTGATCTTCTTCAAGCCACCCCATAGCAAGGAACATCAGGCCTAGGGTAAAGGTGAAGTTCGTGGCGATCAGCTTGGCCCAGATCCAGTTCTCGGTGTTGGTGATCGGAACCGGCGTGACCCAGGGCGGGAAGACCAGATCCAGAAAGTCGACGAGGAAGCCTGCCAGCACGAAGTAGCCGCCAACGGCATACATCGCGATGCGGAAGGGTCGCGTGACCTCGACCTCTTCCTGGTAGCCACGGGTCTGGAACTTGAGGGTCAGCCAGATCACAAAGACCATGACCAGGCTGCCCATGAAAAGGAATTGATCCGTCATGTTCAGATTCTTTCCTTTGCGGGACCAAAGACCCGCAGTTGCATTACGCGCCCACAGAGGCCCAGAAGTTGAATAGGGCGGCAGCCGTCCAGACCGGCCCGAACGCGATTCCGACGTTGCGAGAGACCCGGGGGTGCTCGCCAATGCCCGTGATGCCGACGTGGTTGAAGTTCACCAGCGCAGACAGGACCGACGACACGCCGAACATCAGGTGGAGGGGGGCACGCGCCTCCAGCCCGAGGGTTAGGCCATAGATCACTCCTGCCACCACCGCCCAGGAGGCAAGGCTGATCTGGCGCTGCTCGAACAGCAGGAAGAAGATGTAGTCTTGCGAAGTGACCTCTTTGCCCTTGGGTCCGGCATCCTGATCTCGATGAGCGGGCGAGGACACTGCTACGACAACTCGATGGTTTTACGTCGGGAAAACAGTCCACTGGACTGCTTTTTGATCATCCTCACGTTCATCAATACCATCAAGTCGGAGCAGATCTGGCCGGTCGCATGGCAGACCCGCGCCCAAGCCGAAAATGCCGTCGCCAGATAGATCGATTGGTTCTGTAACCCCGTCAGAAGGCACTCATCGCTCGGCTTCCAGAGCCCCATTGCCATCGAGCGAAAGGCCCGGAAAGTGAGCTAAGCGCTCTCCACAAAAGTCGGGCAAGTCCAGAAAGGCCCGCCGGACCCGCGTGTGCGTCATTGTCGCTCGGATCGATGGCGCGACAAGGCGCACTATCCACTCGCTTCAACTCCCCCTCCGTCCGCTGCCCCGCAACGAACGGTCTGCCAGATCAACAGGGGGGGCAAAATTGGAAGCCGATCACCCCACCTAGGGGGTCAAAGTTGCACGCCGAAACACAGTCTGGACCCTAGGCCGCAAATCCAATTGCCCACAAATCAGTGCTCGGTTATTGTTGGACCAGCGAACTGAGCTGCCTTCAGAGCGTTTAGCACCTTCGCGGCGAGTGGGTCAGCCACTAGACCGAAGGCCCCCGTTCTTGGATTTCAAGGGAATGAACTGACGATTTCATCCGAACGTCAGCATTACAAGAAATCACAACCGGATCACAGGGACATGGGCAGTGTCGGGCCTCGTGGCGATCGAAGATTTCTGAACCCGATGGTGGCCGGATGAAGCCCGAAAAGCGTACTGCCGTCGATCTGGCGGCAATCTGGCAACGGTATGACTGGCGCGACAGCATGTTTGCGCCGGGCCTTGCGATCATTCAGGCTTTGCTGCCCGACGGCAGCACTGCCAGTGGCGCGGGTCGCGGGCGCGAAACGGCCTTGGGTCGGTGTCTTGGCGAGACTGCGGAATGGCGTGCCTTGGACGTGGCGGGCGACGGTCTTCATCCGGGGTTTTCGCCTTGGTGCGACGGGATTGCGGCCCATCCGGACGGCGACACTGCGCGAAAGGCAGCCCTTCTGGAAGCTTGCGAGCGGTCTGTCGTCATCGGATGGTGGCAAGGCCGTCTGCCTGCAAATCCGGTCGCAGCACACTGGTTGGAACAACACGGCATTGCCGCTGAACTTGCGGCTTCACGCATAGGGGCGGCGCAAAAGCGACTTACCGGCATGTGGCTGATCCGTGCAGCCGGGGCGCCCTGTGTCATCGTCTGCCGTAGCACCAGTCTTGGCGGGCAACAGCCGGTGCTAGGGTACGGCTGTGATCTGACTGCCCCTGAAGCTGCGAAAAAGGCGCTGCGCGAGATGTTGCTGATGGAAATGAACCTGATGGAGCTTCTGGCCGCAGGTTCCGCCACCTTGTCCCCCAGACTGAACGCGATTCGCCACAGCATCGAACTGTTTGCGCGTCGCTGCCCGTCGCTTTTGCCAACAACACCGCCGGTCGTTCCCGACCCTGAAGAAGTTTTCCTCACTTCGACGGTCGCCGAGGCGTGGTTTGGCGCAAAGGTTGAATTGCGGGAAATTACCCCGCGTGGCGACCCCGTCGTTGTGTGGCTCTGCCGACCTGAGATCCCGAATCCCCTCTTGCCTGACGCAACGGATTCGCCCTTCCTGTGAGAATTGACCTTTCCGAGAAACCGAGGTGCCGAAATGCCGCCAGGTGAACCGAGTGAAGCTCTGACCGGGCTAAGCTGTGGGGTAATCCCCGCCGCAGGCGCCATAGCCACCGTGGAAGCGCTGTTCCCGCCCGCTGATGGCGAAGCCGTACCGAAAAAGTCGGCTGACATTCTTACGATCCCCGATCTGGACTGGCGAAGCGAATGCCTGAAAAAGGTCGGCCACATTCCAGCGGGCTACACCTATCTTGCCCAACTGATGGGCCATGACATGGGATGCAGCGTTCCCATCGGCAGCGTGCCCCATGTCGAGTATGATGCCGTCGCTCCAGATGACCCTTTCGCCACCTTGCGTCCGGCCCGGCGCTACAATCTGATCCGGAATCCGCTGACGCTCGAGACAATTTACGGTGCTGGCCCCGTCCTGCTCTCGCATCTTTATGACCCGCAAGAGTTGCACTTCCGCCTTTCCCCGCGGGCAATTCAGGCGTCCGTGCTTTGGCTCCAGCCTGCCGCCGACGGGTCTTCCAAAGCCATGCCGGTGCGCGCGCTATATGACGAACGTAATCGCGACACCTTGATGCTGCACGAACTGACCGTGGCCTGGATGCAGTACCACAACCTGTGCGTTCGCCGGTTGCAAAAGGCAAAGGCGCGCCCGCCGATGCAGGCCTATGCCGAGGCGCGCGCCCATGTTGTGCACGTTTGGCACAGTATTCTTCGGAACGATCTGCTGCCGCGCCTTTTGCACCCGGTGATTGCCTGCATCCGAGAAGACGCTCTTTCGACCGTTTGGATGCTCGACGAACCCACGCTGCTTGTCGGTTTGTTTCGTGCATTCCATGCACTGCCGCTGGCGGCCTATCGGTTTTCGGAAGTCGAGACGCACAATCTGGTGGACTTGATGACGTCCGGCTACTTGCCCAGCCGTGCCGAAAGATCGTGGAAGGTCACTTGGGACCAGTTCCTCGGTGCCGTTCCCGGTGGCCCGCGCACCGGCATCTCGGCCAGCATTGCCGCCCAACTGCAGACGGGCGCAAAGCTGGTTGCCATGATGGATCTTGCTTCGGCGAAAGAAGTCGTTCCGCTGAAGGTCTATCAACAAAAGGTTATAGACATGATCGGCGCGTTGCCGGCGCGATGGCCGCAAAAGATTGCGGCCGAACAACTGGCGCAGGATTTCGAGGCCGCACATTCCAAAGCGCCCGACCTGCCGAATGCCACGGTTCTCGCCACAGGGCCGCTTTATCAGTTCCTGATGATCGAGGCGCAGTGCCACGGGGAAAAGGGTGGTTTTGGTCCCTTGGGCAGCGCGCTGCTGCGGGCGTCTGTCGCGGGTTCGATAAAGCGCGTGAAGAACGCCGGGGCCCATCCGGACCTCGCAGAATTTGAAACACCAAACACGATGATTGATCTGATCAACCTTGTCAGGAGAACAACAGAATGGCCAACGTCAATTATGTGATCGTCGGAGCAGAGGTCGACGAGGCAAAACAATATGTCAGGCCGGACGGCACGGTCACCGCCACCTCCGGGCCGGGGCATGTCCCGCTGAACGTCGAATTCATCGGGGCACTCATGGTCAAGCTGTCCCAGTTGGGCCAGGCGGCGGTACCGGCGGCAGATCTGGCTCGATATGAGGCGCAGGTAAAAAATGCGCTGCGGGTCAAGGCTCTTGGCGGCCCGGGCAGCCCGCAACTGACCCCTGTCGAAGAACAGGCAATCCTCGACAAGACCACTGTATCGATCGAATTCGAAAGCCGCAGCAAGACACCGGGCGCGACAGACCAGAACAAGCGCATCCTTGTTGTCCCATCGGATGATACGCTGAAACTCAAGGAGGCGGAACTCCTGGCCGAAAACGGCGGCGCCGGGTTCGATCCGCCGTTGTCCTATGACCTTGACCGCAAGCTGATGCTGGCCAGTCTTGCCGGAACAATCGTTGAAATCTTTGATGCTTTTGCGCCGCAGCCGGCCCTGACGCCAGAGGTAAAGGCGGCCTTCAAGGCGCATGTGGCCGCAGAAATCAAGCGTCGCACCACGGTTCTGGATGGTGCAGGGGCCCCGGCGGACAGTGTGCTTAACCAGATCATGAACAGCCCGGTCCGCGCATTCCATCGGTCGGTCGGCATTTATGCCACGAACATGTGCCGCTAGGCCTGTGCGGCGATCTCGGCCAATGTGCGACGCAATCCGCTGCGGACGTCTTCCTGCCGCAGCGGAAAGATCGACGCGAACCAACTGACGATGTCGTCTCCGGTGGCCGGGCCCGGCCCGTGCCACTGGGTGCCGATCTGCCTGATCCAGTTGCGATACTGGCTGATGGCACTGTCGGCCTGCCCAGACTTCCACAGGGCCATGCTGTGCCAGCCGCCCACCGTTGTCATCAACCCCGCGCCCAAGGCGCAATCCCGGGCAGAGCTGGCAAAATCGCCGCACAGATAGTCAGCAGCGGCGAGGTAGATCAGGTGAAAAGGCTGCATCGAGGCTGAATGCTGCCGTGTTTCGGCAGTCAGCTGCACCGCCCGGTCAAGGTTGTGGGTGAAGGCGAACCCCAGTGCGCAAGAGGCAAGCGTAAGCGGATTGAGCCGGTTCAATGCAAGCGCCTGATCAAAGTGGAACTCTGCCAGTTCGAACTCGGCCTTGTGACAATAGCACCATGCCAGAACGCGGTGCGCGCGCGTGTCCAGCGGGTCGATCGACACGGCTTCGATTGCGTGGTGCAGCGCGCTTTCCTTGATATCCTCGGTCTGTCGCGTTCCCGGCAAAAGGACATGGCGAACGTTCAGCGCGCCCGCCAGTTCGGCATGGGCCGGGCCGAAACGCGGGGCCTGCCGCGTGATGTCACGCAGCATGTCCAGTGCCTCGCCTTCGGTGTCCGGCGACCACGCATCCAGCAGTGCCTGCGACTTGAGCCAGCGGTCATAGACCGCCGCCGAGGAATCCGACAGCGACCGTTCCGCGACCACGATCGACAGGGCGTTCGCGATTCCGGCCAGAAGCACCCGCACCTTGGCCTCCCAATCCCGACTGGGGTTCTCGACCACATCCGACCAGAGGACATGACCATCCGCGCCCTGCTGCACTTCGACAAACAGGGAAAACACGTCGGGTGCCGAAACGGGGCGCAAGAGGACCTGCACCTGCGGCATCTCGAGGGCGCGCTCGTCCACCACGCGCCACTCGCGGAACCGGACCAACCGCATGCGCAGATCGGCGAAAAGCACCCCGGCAAAGCTGGCAAGTTCGCGTCCGATAAAGGGATGCGGTAACAGTGCAACCGAAAGGCTGACCTGCGGGCGCTTTTCCTGCTGCGCCTGGCCGCCGCCTGCCGGATCAAGCTTGATGGCCGCCAGAAGCGCGACGGTTTCAGGCTCCGGTTCCTGGTCGAAGGCCTCATCCAGATGGGCATAGAGGGTGTTGTAGCGTTCGATCGCACGTGTCGCGCGTCCCTCGCGCCAGTCGCGCAGCATGAGAAAACGCACGGCTGCTTCGTTGGCAGGTTCCATCTCCAGCGCGAACTCTGCCGCCGCGCGCGCCCAGGCCGTGTTCCCCGGCGCGGAAACCTTCGCATCAAGTGCCTGGCGCACGGCGGACAGCAGCATCGACCTTGTGATGGCAAGCCAACTGTCGAACGAGCCGCTGATCCCTTGCAGGACCTCAGTCATGCTGACGATCTGGCGGATGCGACCGGTCGTGGCTTCGTCCCAATCAGGTTGATCGAGGCTCGCCGTCAGGACATGCTGCAGGGTGAACTTCTGGGGCAGACGCAGTGCGATGCCGCCGCTGCCGGTTTCAACCCGGATCTCCGGTATCGGGTCTAGCGCCACCCGAATGTGCCGCACTACCTGCCGAAAGGAGGCCGATGCCTTTTCACCGTCGACCTCTTGCCACAACAGGTCGAACATCTTTTCCGTCCGATGGCTTTGCGGGAACTCGACGACCAGAAACAGGAGAAGCGCACGCGCCTTGCGCAGCTTCAGCAAGCCAAACGAGTCCAGAACAGAAGTTGCATAATCCATGCACGGGCACCTGAAAAGCACGCGCCCTTGTTAGCACGTCCTTGCCCGCACTGTGGGTCAATCCTGCTTCGGTTTCCAGATGGATGGTTGTTTCTGCTTAGCTACGGCGATCATGGCCTGCTCGCGTTCGCCACCTTCGTTTCACCTACCGTCTGCGGCACATGTGCAGCCGCTTCGGTCAGCACGGGGGAGGACAATGTCACGGCACCGGACTCCGAGTTCAAATCCTTCTGGGCCATAGAGGCGACTGTCAGTCCGGCAAACAGAATCAACCCTGAGGCAGCGATCCGGGTCAGCAGTGGGAGGTATCTCTGCCCGAGAGTCCGGGTCCCGGCTCCTAGCCATGCGGTTGCAACCATCGGCACCATCGTCGCCACGAAGATCCCCGCAATCAGGATGCCAAGGTCAGGACCAAGCAGGGCCTCAGGCGCTATGAACTGCGGCAGGATAGCGAACATGAATATCAGATTGAACGGGCTGGACAGGCCGACGCAAAGGCCGACGAGGAAGTCACCCCCCGGCCGAGACGGTAGCATGCTTTGTGCGTCGCCGGTGAAGGCTGACTGACGAAACATCTGGACACCCAGCACAACAAGAACGGTCGCCCCGACGACACGCATTGCCGCATGTGCCGTTTCGGAAATGGCCCAGGCCATGACAAGCATGCCAAGTGCCACGAAGACATAAATCAGTTGTGCTGCGGCGACGCCCAGGCTTACCCGCAGCCCTGCCGGTCGACCCGACAAGGCTGCGCGCGTTGCGATCAGGACCATACACGGACCCGGCATCGCGGAATTGATCGCCGTGGCCGACATCACGGAGAGTAATGCAGCGCTTTCCATGTCAGTTCCGTACCGCTTCCGGTCTGCTGCGCGCCTCACGATGCGCTTCCCACCAACCGCGATAGTGCTTCTCGAATTGCGCGAGCTGTGCATCCCCGATGTTCGGCATGATCACGGCATGCGCCTCGCCCACATTGCAGGCCAACTGGTAAAGCCGCACGATCTCGTCCGAAGGTTCCGGAAACACCACGGTCAGGGAGTATGGGTTATGCAGCACAGGTATGCCCTGGCTGCGCAGGGTGGCGGCAAGCTGCTGCGCGCGCACATAACTGCCCGCAGCGTCGCGACGATAGCCTTCGAAACCGTGACCAAGCAGCCTTGCCCAGATCGCCAGCACGGCATGCCCGTTTCGGGACCCCATCAGCGTGGTGTCGTTTGACCGCAGATAGGCGATGGCCGTTGCCACACGCTCCAGATGGGAGCGCCGCGAGATCAGCACACCACAGGGCATCGGCGTTCCAATCATCTTGTGCCCCGAGGTGGACAGGCTGTCGATCCCGTGGCGGAAGCTGGGCAGGATACCGGAGGGCGGTCCCTCCAGAAATGGCAGCACCATGGCATTAAGGGCGCCGTCCACATGGACGAAGCGCCGGTCCGGCGCGAAGCCACGGTCTTCAAGCAGACGGACAGCCCCGCCGATGTCGTCATGCGCACCCTTGACAGTCGTGCCGCAGGTCAGCGCGACGATGATGCCGTTCTTCCGGTCCCGCTCTGTCAGTGCGTGCTCCAACGCAGTAAGGTCAATCGCACCATCGGCGCCCGCAGAAACGCACACGGCCTCCATCCGGAGGATCTTGGCGGCCTTCGGGATCGAGTAATGCGCTTCCTTGCTGTAGATCAGGCGCGCTTCAGGCAGCGCCTCGCGTGCGAGGTAAAGCGCCCAGAAGTTCCCCTCGGTGCCGCTTGCCCCGATCGATCCCCAGTGTGCCTCAGGATCGTCGCAGTCCCACAGATCCATCAGCCACCGGACGGCCTCACGCTCGAGCGCGCAGACCTCGGTGCCGTAGTGCGAGCCGACATAGGGGTCGCCGAGGTTGTTGATCAGAAGATCGTCGAACGAGGCGGGGACCGAAGCCTTTCCCACCAGATTGTACGGATAGCCGAGATGCGTGGCATGGGCCGCGCGAAGGCGCACTTCCGTATCCTCCAGCACCCTCGTCACGCGCGACAGATCGACCGGCGCCAGCGACACTGCCCCCGCACTGCCGTTCAGTGCTGCGGTCGCAGAGTGGCGGGTCAACGCCCCCGGGCGCGGCAGCGCGCGTTCCACGAACTGCCCCCGATCTTTGTCGAACACCGTCTGGTACAGAACGCCTTTGCGCTCATGGACTGTAGGTCTGGGTCCCATGACGGGCCTCCCTTTCATGATGATCTTCAGTTGCTTGACCGATGTCTGTGCCATCGCGCCGATGATCTTCGCCACCGGCACGGTCGTGCCCTCGCCTTGAGGGATTTGGATCGCAGTGATCAGAGCGCGGAACGCACTCCCGCCGGGCTAGTGCGAGCCTTCAGAAAGTGCGGACAGACTCATCGGCTCGATCTCGCGAACGAGTTTGCGGACAAGGCCGTCCTCGAATGACTCAAACCCCTCGACCGTCATCACGAAGGCACCCGGACCGGTGATCACGGTGCTGAGGTAGTAGTCGGCGAGCCCCGGATCTTCGTTCAGTATGGCCAGTCCATTCACCGTTACGCCTGCTTCCGCTGCAAGCGCGCGCGCGGCTTCGGGCGGCAGGTAGGCGTTGGCATTTGTGCTTCGCGGACCCACCGGGCTGCGCGAACCGCGTCCGTCCCCAGAGACGTTGATGACTTGCCGTACGGCGCAGTGCCCAGGTTCCGCCAACAGCCCGAGCGACAATGCGATCGCCGTGCCGATCCCAGTATTGCCCGAGGTGCGCCGTCCAACCAGACGAAGCTCCTCGGCAAGCTTGTCGAGGGCTTCCGTGTGATCGACGTTCCTAAGCGGCAAGATGACGCTCTGTTTGGCATCATCGCCCCAGAGGACCGCGCCAATCTCGACTCGCCCCGCTCTTGCAAGCGCATGTCGGACGGCCGGAGAAACGAGCGCCGCCCGATACCCGTCAATCTGGGTATTGTATTCGGCCATGTCTATGCTGCCTGAGCCATCAATTGCCAGAACGAGAGCAAGATCGGCGCACTCTCCAGACTTAGCTTCTGTCCCACAATATTGCACCGAAGCCGCGAGAAACAAACCCAGAAATACCCGACAGGTTGAAGCAATAGAGGCGCGGTGTTTAAAAACGCCGGATTGTCTTGTCAAAGCTGTGCTAGGGCTAAACATTTTAAAGACCTTCATTGCGATATTCCTTGCAGCTAGCGTTTCTGGCTGAGCTTGAGAGTTTCCTTTGTGCCAGGAATTGTCCGAAATTGGACCCGCCCGACTTTCTTCTCTGAACGTCGAACAATCGAATTTCCCGCCATGACCATATTCCGGAGTGTGCTCACGCTACCCCTTTCGTTGAAGGAAGCGGTGAGTCCAAATTCGCTTGGATCTTGTTGCTATCACGAGGATTTCCGCCACTTGGTATTCATCGATACCGATATCGTCGAGCAGATGCGTCGGAATCGCAGCGATGTTCCGCCTAAACGAATGGAGGGTACGTTCATGCGCTCGCCTTTTCCGGAATTCGGATATTCTGGTTATCAGAAAATCTGCACTGATCATGGCTGAAATCGTATAGCTGTCGGCCTCGTCTGCTCTTTGATACGCGACGTCGAGTGTGTCTGTATTCATGGGACTTCTCCGTCCTTTGGAGCACAGTGCTTCATAGTGGGGCTCGGAAGCATTCGTGAAGTTCCTCAATTGTGGCCTGTGCCATGATCAATCTCGGCTGGTAGTTTAAAATCGTCTTTGCTAATGCGCCTGAAAAATTAAGGCTACTCCCGCCTATTTCTTGCCAGTCTCTCGATAGCGATTCTTTTGATCCGATTTGATATTCGGCAGAAGACCCCAGTATCGTGATCGGGCCGTGATTTTGACTTTACAGAGGGTTTGTCTGAGCGCTGTGGGGCCAGGTTTCGAACCTTTTTGGTTCGAGTTGACGGACCGTCAAGAAGGCCGATCCGATGTAGATCCAGGGAGGCGTTCTCGATCAAAAGCCTGGTACCAGCCTTATCGTCAGGTTGAGCTGTGCAGCAGGCGCATTCACTAAGTGTACAAAGGCGGCTATGCCGAGGCGATTGTTCCCTTCTGCGGCCTCGCGGTCGTCGAGACGCTGGCAGGCCACCGGGCAGTCGTTGCCGACCCGGTGCTGGACCTGCCGTGCGCCCAGTGACCTGCCCCCCGGATGTTCCCTTGTTGTGATGTAGACTGTGCCCAGCCTGAGACGGAGCAGACGAATGAGCAAACGCCGTTTCACCGAGGCGCAGATTGTCAGGATGATCAAGGAACAGGAGGCGGGTTTGCCGACGGTTGAGCTGTGCCGCAAGCATGGTTTGAGTCCCGCGACGATCTAGTAGCTGAAGGCCAAATATGGGTGGATGGACCTGTTTTACCCCCGGAATAGCCCGCAGAACATAACCTTCAGGGGCGCAATTCTCGATGAAGCAGCCGGGGCACTTCCAAGTAGAAGTCAAGAATCCGGTTTGTCTGATCCGCCTCCAGTGAGAGTCGGCAGATTGACAACTGTGGAACGTTACAATACCAAATTTGGAACGTTCCATGATTCATGGCTCGCTTGATTCGACAACAGGCAAGGGCGAGTCACATGGGGCGCATTTCATGTTGGAGAAACGAAATGGCAGAGGTCAGGGTCGCGGTTCTTGGCGGTTCGGGATGGATGGGCAAAGTTCATACCATGGCCTATCAGACCTTTCCGCATTTTCTTGGCACCTCTGGCGGTACCGCCCGCGTTGTGGCCCTGGTCGAATCCAACCCGAACGCTGCCGCCGATTTGGCGTTTCGAGCGCCGGGGGCGAAGATCCTGAACGCTTGGCAAGATGCAGTGAACGATCCTGACATTGATCTGATCGACATCTGCCTGCCCGACAACCTGCATTATGAGGTGACTAAGGCGGCGCTCTTGGCGGGCAAGCATGTCTATTGCGAAAAGCCCTTGGCCGATACGGCGGCCCAAGCGCGTGAATTGGCAGATATCGCCAAGGCCAGAGGTCTGATCACGCGCGTTGGCCACGCCTTTCCACGCAATCCGGTGCATGATCTTGCGCGCGAGATCATCGCAGCGGGCGAGATTGGCCAGATCAAACTGTTCAAGGCGTGCCAGCACGTCGACATGTATGGCGACCCCTTGGCCCCCTATATGTGGCGTGCCGATGCCAATCTGGCCCCCACCGGCATTGTCGGCGACACCGGCACGCATGTGTTCAGTTTCATGGACTTTCTGGTGGGGCGGGTATCCTCGTTGATCGCTGACAATTTCATCGTCACGCACCGCCGACCGGTGGTTACGGGTCTCGGCTATGGCGAACAGGCGGTGCTGACCGGCACCGAGACCTGGTCTGACGTGACCAACCCCGACGGCAGCAATATCCTGTGCAAGTTCGTCAACGGGGCGCGGGGGCTGATCGACTTCAGCCGCGTCGCGACGGGGCGCAAGTTCCTGCAGACCTATGAGGTTTACGGCACCAAAGGCAGTTTGTCCTACACCTATGACGAAGTGAACCGCCTGCGCCTCTATACCAATGAAGATGCCGTCGGTCGCCGGGGCTTTCGCGAGATTGACGTGGGTCCGGAAAATGAAACCTTTCGGGCTTTCTTGCCTTTGCCGAATTTTGCGCTGGGCTACAACGAATCCAAGATCATTGAGGCGGCAGAGGTGATCCGGTCAATCACCACGGGTCAGGCACTGTGGCCGACCTTCGAGGCCGGGCATCACATCTGCCAGATCGTTGACGCCTGCATGGAATCCTCGCGCCTTGGCGCCTGGGTTTCTATTGCCTGAGGATCACCATGACCCAGTCCATCCCGCAAGACATTCTGAACGCGCTGACCGATGTGGCTATGCCTCGCTTGGAAGCAGAACCTGAAATTGCAGTCTCAGTGATGGTGCCAGGCCACCGCGTGCCGGTTTATTCCTGCGGCACAGTCATCATGGGCAGTGGTGCTGCTGGATTGCGTGCAGCCGTTGAATTGAAAAGGCGCGGCACAGATGTCGCGATCATCAGCCAAAGCGCGTGGGGCGGCACCTCGGCCTGTTCGGGGTCGGACAAGCAGACGCTGCATACAGCCAATACTTCGGACCGGGGTGACAATTTCAAGGATATGGCCCGGGCGATCCGCGCCGGCGGGGCGATGGACGAAGACACGGCTTACGTCGAGGCGGTAGGCTCGGTGCGTGCGATGGCGTCGCTGCAGTTTCTGGGGCTGCCGCTGCCGCAGGATGATTTCGGTGGCACGCTGCGCTATCAGACTGACCATGACGATGTGGGGCGGGCCACCAGCTGTGGGCCGCGCACTTCGCGCCTGATGGTCAAGGTGCTGGCGACCGAAGCGGTTCGGCTGGGGATTGCATTCTTCAACCAGACCACCGGCGTGAAAATTCTGGTGGAGGCTGGCCGTATCGCTGGCATCCTTGCCGTGCGTCCAAAGGCCCAAACGCCCGACAACCCCTATGGCTTGACGCTGTTTCGGTGTTCCGCTCTGGTCATCGCGGCAGGTGGGCCGGGCGAGCTTTATCGCGACTCCGTCTTTCCGAACGGCTGTTTCGGATCTTTGGGTCTGGCGCTGGAGGCTGGGGTGGCCTTGGTCAACCTGACCGAAAGCCAGTTCGGTATTGGCACCCGGCGCGAGGGATTTCCGTGGAACCTTTCGGGCACCTATGTGCAAGCGATGCCCTACGTCTATTCGGTGGATGCGGCTGGCGGTGAGCACAACTTCCTTGCCGATTACTACCGCACCACGCAGGAACTGGCGTCGAACATCTTTCGCAAGGGCTATCAGTGGCCGTTCCACGCCACCCGCATGCTGAACTTCGGGTCCAGCCTTGTGGATCTGGCCATCACCCGCGAAAATCAGGCGGGACGGCGGGTGTTCATGGATTTCAACCGCAATCCCGAAGCGGTGCCCGGCGATCAACCCTTCAGCCTTGATCGGCTGGATGCGGATGTGGCGGCTTATCTGGGCCGTGCCGGGGCCATGCAAACCCTGCCGATTGACCGGCTGCGGCATATGAACCCGCTCTCCATCGAGCTTTACCTGCGCTACAAGGTCGATATCCGGCGCGATCCTTTGGAGTTTGCCGTCAACAACCAGCACATGAACGGCGGTATTGCGGTTGACACATGGGGCCGCAGCACTTTGCCCGGGCTTTACGCCATTGGCGAGGCGGCGGGGACGCATGGTGTGACACGCCCCGGAGGCGCCGCGCTGAATGCGGGGCAAGTGCTGGGAACCCGCGTGGCTGAACATATCGCGGCCAGCGGTGTGGCGCAGACCGCACCCGAGGGCGCGATGGTTGCACAGGTGGAACATGCGCTGGCACAGATCGAACAGGTCTTGCGGCCGGGCAGCCCCTTGGACGTGCGCGCGGTCAAGGACGAGGTTCAGGCCCGGATGAGCGACCATGCGGGCATTCTCTGCACACCGGAAAACGTCGCTTCGGCCCTGCATGTGGCGGCCAGACTAAACCAGACGATCCGCGACAACGGCATATCCTTTATGCGTGGGGGCGAGATTGCCCGCGTGCTGCAATGGCAGCAACTGGCGCTGGCCTCGCAGGCGGTTCTGGCCGCGCTTCATCATTACATTTCCCATGGGGGTGGCAGTCGGGGGGCGCGGGCGATCTGTGAACCGAATGGGGAGGCGACGCCGATGGCCAAATCCGGCCCTTTGCAGGACGTGAGATTTCGTCAGGAGCGCGAGCAGGATAAGCGCGAGCAGATAATGGTCCGGTTGGTGGGCGAGGAACTGCAAATCACTTCGCGCCCGAACCGCAGCTTTGATGAATCTGCCAAGCCGTTCTTTGAACGCGACTGGCCTGCATGGCTGACCGGCGCAGTGTTTGATCCCGGGCGGGGACAAGATGCTTGATTTCAAAAGCCTGAATACGATTTCGGTGGGCGAAGCGATGGTAGAGCTGGCCTCGGTTGGCGAAGGGACTTATCGCCGTGGTTTCGCGGGCGACACCTTCAACACCGCCTGGCACATGGCGCAGGCCTTGCGGGGCCGCGCTTCTGTCGGCTTTGCCACAAGGGTCGGGCAAGACCGGATTTCCGATGCCTTTGTGGCGGAACTGGCTGCGGATGGTCTTGATGTTTCTGTCATCGGGCGCGATCCGGTGCGGGGCATGGGGCTTTACATGATCCAACTCGACGGGGTTGAGCGAAGCTTTCACTACTGGCGCGACACTTCGGCGGCGCGGGGGCTGGCGGCTGATGGGGATACCTTGTCGCGGGCGTTTGCCGGGGCGGGGCTGATCCACCTGTCAGGGATCACCCTCGCGATTCTGCCTGCCGCTGACCGTGAAAGGCTGTTCGCAACACTGGCATCAGCGCGGGCCAATGGCGCGCGGGTGTCGTTCGATCCGAACATCCGCCCACGCCTGTGGGCCTCGATGGACGAGGTGCGGCATGTGATCCCACAGGCGTTGGCCTTGACCGACATCGCCTTGCCCAGTTTTGATGATGAGGTTGCTGTCTGGGGTGATACGGACCCACAAGCAACCATCGCCCGGATAGTGATGGCGGGTGTTCTAGAGGTGGCGGTCAAGGATGGGGCAGGGCCAGTGACGTTGTATTCAGGCGGGGTAATACAGACCCTTTTCACCCCGACAGTTCAGGGCATCGTCGATACCACGGGCGCGGGCGACAGCTTTAACGCGGGATATCTGTCGGCCCGGCTCTTGGGGCAAACGCCTGAAAACGCTGTCGCCGCCGGGCAAAGGTTCTCGGGCCAAGTGATCCGGCACTTCGGCGCGCGTCTGCCAAAAGCGGCGGTTCCGTTGCTGCAGGTTTAGCCGCGCAGCTGGCGCACAAGGGCCGCAGCCTCGGCTGCGTTCTGGCGGATTTTGTCCCAGTTTTCCGCAGCGATATCGGCGCTGGTGGCAATCCATGTGCCGCCCACGGCACGCACCGGGCCATAGCCCAGCCAGTCGGCCAGATTGTCCGGTGTCACTCCGCCGGTGGGATTAAAGCCGATGCCGGTGTGCAGATAGGGCCCGGCGATGTTTTTCAGCATGTTCAACCCGCCCGCAGCTATGGCTGGAAAGAACTTCACCAGCTTGCAATTGGCCCGCAAAGCGATCTGCAGATCCGAAGGCGTCATGATACCCGGCGCAAAGGGCAGACCGATCTGCGCCGCATGATCCAAAACCGCGCGGTCAATGCCGGGCGACAGGGCAAATCTTGCGCCTGCGGCCTTTGCGGCATCAGCCTGTTCTTCGTTCAGAACGGTACCAGCGCCGACCAGCATGTTCGGGCGGAAGTGGGCAATCTGGCGGAGGGTTTCAAGTGCGGCCGCGGTGCGCAGGGTCACCTCGATCACTCCAAGACCACCTTCGGCAAGCGCATCGGCCAAGGGCAGCGCATGGCGGGCATCATCCAGTGCGATCACCGGAACCACGCCGATGGCGGCGATTTGATCGAAAGGACTCACGCCAAACTTCCGACATTCTGGCCGCTGGATTGGCGGATGGATAGGTTTACCGCAGTGCGGGTTTCGGGCGGGGGGGAAATGCCATCTTCCAGCCATTTAACAACGCTCTGCGCGGCCTTCTCGCCGATCCCGGCAATGTCACAGCGCACCGACGAAAGTGCCGGATAGGCGTGCGCGGCCTCTTCGATGTCGTCAAACCCCATGATGAGAACATCTTCCCCCACGCGCCAGCCAACCTCGTGGCAACCTGACAGCATGCCCAAGGCCACAAGGTCGTTGAAACAGATCGCCGCATCGACGGCTCCGCTGTCCGCATGAAGCTGGCGTGCGGCGTTGCGGCCAAACTCGCGGCTGGCCTTGCCGGTCACGATCATTGGCTGCAAACTTTCCTGTGCCAACGCCTCCAGATACCCGGCTTTGCGCTCCTCGGTGACGGCGCGGCCGACAAGGCCCCCGACAAAAGCGATGCGACGCGCGCCTGCGGCGATCAGATGTTGTGTCGCCTCGCGGCTGCCTGTCAGGTAATCCGGTGCGATCAGCGGGAACACGTCCAGCCTTGGATCGACGCAGCGAAGCATCTGCATGGTGGGAATACCGGCGCGTGCGATGGCATCGAAAGTGGCAGCCGTATCTCCATATGCCGGGCAGAGGATCAACGCCGAAACGCCGTGTTCGATCATCGAGCCCACCACCTGATCTTGCAATTTGGGGCTTTCATCGGTGTTGGCGATCACGGTGGAATAGCCGCGTTCGGCCAGAGCCATTTGCAGGGACGTGGCAAACTCGGTGAAGAACGGGTTGCGCAGATCGTTGATCACAAGGCCGATCAGCCCTCCGTTCGACATCCGCATATTCGCCGCGGCGCGGTTGTAGACATAGCCAAGCTCGGCCATCGCCTGCCGCACCAGCACGCGAGTTTCCTCGCGCACTGAAGGGCTGTTTTGCAGAACAAGGCTGACCGTCGACTTCGAGATACCGGCATGCTTTGCCACATCAATGATTGTCGGTCTGCGATTGCCGTTCATGCTGCCCAAACCCATTGCCTTGTTTTCATCGAGTTTTGCCGCATGTGCCCTGATTAGGCCAGAGGTCTTTGCACTTAGGTCCCCTGCGCGGTCGCCACCGGCAGATCAAAAACCAGAATGCCGCCAATGCCACCTTCGGCGGCGGCCACCAGCCCTGCACCCAGTGCTTTGTGGTCAGGGTGATCCTGATAGGCCTGCAACGCCGCCCAATCCGCAAAGTCGACAACAAAGCCGTGCAAGTAGCCGCGCTCCATCTGTTCGGGGCTTTCGCTTTTTCCTGACGTGATCGCCAGCAGGCCGGGAACCTTGCCGTCAATCTGGTGAAGCTCGGCAAAAAGGTCAGCAATCTGGTCTTCGGACACTGCAGACTGAAAGCGGAGAAGGACGATATGGCGGATCATGCGGTTTCCATTCTGTTGTCTGCCTTGATCATGTCTGCAGCCTTTTCGCCAATCATGATGGCGGCGGCGTTGGTGTTGGAAGAAATGACGGATGGCATGATCGAGTTGTCGACGATGCGCAATCCTGCGATGCCGTTGAACCGCAGCCGGATATCCACCACCGCTCCATCATCCGCGCCCATCCGGCAGGTGCCCGCGCAGTGGTGTGAGGTTTTGGAATGCTGGCAGATGAAGTTGAAATACTCCTCATCTGTGCGAACGTCTGGGCCGGGCAAACGCTCTGCCAGAATGTATTTCTTCATGGGTGACTGGGCCAGAATCTCTTGCGTCAATTTCAGCCCGCGAATGGTGCGTTCGCGATCGATCGGGTCGGCCAGATAGTTCGGGTCGATCAGCGGGGCCTTGGCCGGATCGGCACTTTGCAGCCGGACCGTGCCGCGCGAGCGGGGGCGAAGGTGGCACGAGTTCAGCGTGATCCCGCCTTGTGGCATCGAGACAACGCCATGCTCAATCCCGGTGCCAAGGCCAAGGTGGAACTGGATGTCGGGCGACCGCGCATCTGGGTCTGCATACCAGAAGCCGCCAGTTTCAAACAGGGATGAGGCGACGGGCCCCTTGCGCCCAAAGATGTATTGCAGCCCCGCAATCGCGGCCAAATGCGGTTTGGCATAGCGGTCATAGCTGTAAGGGCCTTTGAGTTCGGCGATGCAATACAGGTCCAGATGGTCTTGCAAGTTCGCGCCGATCTGCGGTTGATCATAGACAACCTTGATCCCAAGCCCTGAAAGGTGATCCGCCGGGCCAATTCCAGACAGTTGCAACAAGCGCGGCGATCCGATGGCACCCGCGGCAAGAATGACTTCGGACTTCGCCGTCAGGCGGGTGCCGTCGACCAGTTCAACCCCGTTGGCACGGCCAGCGTCCACGATCAGCCGCCGCACTTGTGCGCCCAAACGCACAGTCAGGTTCTTGCGGTGACGGTTCGGCGCGACATAGGCCATGGCCGCCGAAGACCGGCGCACATTGCGTTGGGTCAGTTGGTAATAACAGACCCCGTCCTGTTTCTCGGCGTTGATATCCATGTTGCGCGGAATGCCAAGTTCGGCAGCGGCCTCGAAATAGGCCTCGCAGATCGGCAGGGGCGCGCGGGGTTCGGACACGCCCAAGGGGCCCCCCTTGCCATGGTATTTATTGTCATAGGTCTCGTTGTCTTCGGCCTTGCGGAAATAGGGCAGCACATCGTCATAGCCCCAGCCTGCGCAACCTGCCTGCCGCCAGTCGTCATAATCCTGCGCCGCGCCGCGCGTGTAGATTTGCGCGTTGATCGCCGACCCACCGCCAATCACCTTGGCTTGAGTATAGCGGAACACCTTGTTCTGCATGTGCTTTTGCGGAACGGTGTCCCAGCCCCACGAGCCAATCCCCTTGGTCATTTTGGCAAAGCCTGCAGGCAGGTGATAGAAGGGGTGGCGGTCGCTTCCGCCCGCTTCCAGCAACAGCACCTGCGCTGTGGGATCTTCCGACAGCCGACCAGCCAGAACCGAACCGGCCGAACCGCCGCCGATGATGATGAAGTCGTATCCGTTGGCCATCTGGCCCTCCTGCCTCGCGCTTCAGGCGAGCTTTGTCTGAGTAATGTGCCCGGCTGCCCGGATTGCGAGTGCCGCCACCGTGAGCGCCGGGTTGACTGCCGCCGAGGTGGGCAAGACAGAGGCGTCGGTGATGAACAGGTTTGCGTGGTCATGCGCGCGGCAAAAGGTGTCCACTACGCTGGTTTTCGGGTCATTGCCCATCCGCGCCGTGCCGCATTGATGCGACGGCGTGCGCCGGTCAAAGGGGCGCGACAGCACGATGGGATAACCCGCGCGGCGCAGTTTGGCCTTCAGCTTGGCCACCAGCGCCAAGTGTGCCTCCCAGTTTGACCGCTTCCAGTCCAGCACGATCTGGCCATCTTTCAGCGTGACGCGGCTCTCGCGGTTGGGCAGGTCTTCGGACATCGCATAAAGATCCACCGAATGGCGGGCGACCCAATTGGCGACAAAGCCGGGCAGGGTGGTCGAAGCACGCAGGATGGTGCCGCTGATTTTGCCCAGAAGCTGGATGTTGCCCAACGGTTCGCCCCTTGGGCCGCCGGTCAGATAGTAGTCGTTCACCATTAGCGTTTTCTGATAAACGCTGTCATTCTTCCAGAACGGATGCAGCGCCAGCACGGCGGAGCAGTTATGGTTCATGAAATTGCGCCCGACCTGATCGGAACTGTTGGCAAGCCCGTTCGGATGGGCCTCATTTGCCGACGCCAGCAAAAGCGCTGCGGTTTGAATGGCGCCTGCAGCCAGAACCACAATAGGGGCGGTCAATGCTTCCCCCCCGGCCAACTCGACCCCGGTGATCCTTCCATCCGCGCCGGTTTGCAGGCGCGTGACCAGGGCCTTTGTGCGAAGCTGCACATTCTTGTGCTGCAAAGCCGATTTCAGTGCGGCGGTTTCGGCATCCATCTTGCCCCCGGTCGTGTCGGGGAAAGCGTCCCATGGCGTGCGGGCGCGGGCCAGCCATTGCGTCAGATCAACCCCCAAAGGCAACGATGATGGGCGCAGACCAACCTTTTCCAGACGCTTGCGCAGAGCGGCAATTGGTGGTTCGTCCGGAACGGGAGGATGGGAATAGGGAGTAGAATGGGTCGGTTCAGTCGGGTCTTGGCCGATATGACCGCGCACTGCGTACAACTTCTCGGCTTGCCCGTAAAACGGTTCAAGATCGTCATAGGACATCGGCCAGCCGGGTGTGGTGCCGCCCATATGGGCCAATGGGGAAAAGTCCTCGCGGCGATAGCGGATCAGCACTGCGCCATAGAATTTTGAATTGCCGCCGACATAGTAGTAGTTGCCGGGGTTGAATGGCTTGCCCGCGCCATCCAGCCACTCCTCATCCGGGCGGAAACAGCCATCGGCGAAAATCGCCTTGTCGTTTCGATCTTGGGCCGAGGGTCGCAGGTGATCGCCGCGTTCAAGGATCAGGATCTGCTTGCCCGCAGGCGCAAGGGCGGCGGCCATGGTGGCGCCACCGATGCCAGAGCCGATGATGATGACCTCTGGCTTGGTCACGGCTTGATGCGCATTTCGGTTGCGGGATCAAAGGCGACGGCTTTTTCCATGTTGATGGCAAAGTCGAAGTCCCTGCCCGACATCGCATTCGCGTCGGCCCGCATCCGTGCGACGATATCCTTGCCGCCGAGTTCCATTGCCACAAAGGTATCGGCACCAGCAGGCTCGGTGATGCCGACCAGATTGCGCAGCGGCACAATGTTCTTCGAATTGCGGTCAGCGCCGTCGGGGTCTGTGATCGATTCCGGGCGAATGCCCAGAAGGATATCTTTACCGTTCCATTCCACCAGATTGGGTTGGCTGAAGCGCAAGGTCTGCTCAACCCCATGAGCGTCCTTGATCTGGGCATGGGGAACGGCGTCCTTTACCACGACCCTCGCCGGAATAACGTTCATCGCCGGGCTGCCCATGAAGGTCGCCACATAGACGTTGGCCGGCGTGTCGTAGATTTCCTTCGGCGTGCCAAGTTGCTGCACATAGCCTTGATACATAACGGCAATCCGGGTGGAAAGGGTCATCGCCTCGATCTGGTCGTGGGTGACATAGACGATGGTGGTCTTCAGTTTTTCGTGCAGCTTCTTGATTTCGGTCCGCATGTCGACGCGCAACTTGGCATCAAGGTTCGACAAAGGCTCGTCGAACAAAAAGACATCCGGATTGCGCACCAGCGCGCGACCCATGGCCACACGCTGGCGCTGACCGCCGGACAATTGGCCGGGCTTGCGGTCCAAGAGGTTCTCGATCTGTAAAAGCTTGGCAACATCACGCAACGCCGTATCGCGTTCGGGCTTGGGGACGCCGTGCATTTCCAGACCAAAGGTCATGTTCTGGCCGACGGTCATGTTGGGGTAAAGCGCATAGCTTTGGAACACCATCGCGATGTTGCGCTTGGATGGGTGCACCCCGTTCACGACACGCCCCTTGATCGCGATATCGCCCGAAGAAATCGCCTCTAGCCCCGCAATCATGTTCAACAAGGTGGATTTGCCACAGCCTGATGGGCCGACCAGAACAAGAAACTCGCCCTCCTCGACCGAGATGTCGACACGGTGCAGCACCTCGACGGCTCCATAGGATTTTGTGACGTTGCGGATATCAAGAAAGCCCATGGTGATGCTCCGGTGATCAGGGTCTGAAAGTGGCCGCGCGAAAACTGGCCTGCGCGCGACCGGTTGGATTATCTGGCCGCCGCGATGGCATCGGCGAGGGAGGTGGCCCCCTCGGCCGCTGTCATTTCCGAATTGAAGAAGGCGGTGATGGCATCGGTTGCGGCCCCGACAACGGCCGCATTGGCCGCATGGGTTCCTGCAAAGGTCGGAACGGCGGTGCCACCAGCATCATTGCTGCCCAAAGCCGCCGAGGTTTCCTGCGCGCAGGCATCCATGATCGACACATCGATATCCGTGCGGGCAGGGATTGCGCCCTTGGCCTGGTTGAACGCCACTTGAACCGCGGGGTCCATGATGGCCGAAGCCAGCACTTCTTGGGCGGCAATCAGGTCAGGGTCGGTTTGCGTGAACAAGGAGAGCGAGTTCACAAGGTAGACAAAGCTGTCGCCCTTGGCCTTGGGCACCGGGATGCAAGCGTAATCCGCGCCCGCCAGTTTGCCCGCATTGATAAACTCACCCTTGGCCCAATCGCCCATGATCTGCATGGCGGCTTCGCCCTTGATCACCATGGCCGAAGCCAGGTTCCAGTCGCGGCCCGAAAAGTTCTCATCCACCATACCGCGCAGGGCCGCCATCTGGTCAAAGACCGCCACCATGTCTGGGCCGCGTAGCGTGGCGTCGTCCAGCTCGATCAAGGCCTTGCGATAGAAATCGGCGCCGCCCACACCTGCCGCGACAGCCTCGAACATATAGGCTTCCTGCCACGCCTGACCGCCATGAGCGAGGGGGATGATCCCGGCCTCGATGAACTTGGGCGCCAGTGCGTTCAACTCTTCCCATGTGGTCGGATAGGCTGCACCGATCTTGTCAAAGGCGGCCTTGCTGGCCCAGATCATGTCGGTGCGGTGAACGTTCGTGGGCACCGAAACATAGTGCCCGTCGATCTTGGTAAAGTCCTTCACGGCTTGCGGAAGGGCCGCATCCCAGCCTTGCGCGGCGGCGAGGGTGTCGACGTTGCCAAGCAGCCCTTCATTCGCCCAGTCGATGATGTTCTGCCCCAGCATCAACATGGCCGCTGGCGGGTTGCCGCTGGCAATCCGGGTTTGCAGCGCGGTCTTGGCAGCATCGCCCCCGCCACCCGCCACAGGAGCATCGACCCAAGCCACGCCATCCGCGACCACCTTGTCGCGGACAGCGCCCAAGGCGGCCGCCTCTCCGCCCGAGGTCCAGAAGTGCATCACTTCGACAGAGGGTTCCGCCAATACGGGGCTTGCGGTCGCCAACAGCAAAGTGGTTATTGAAAGATACCTCATTTTCGTATTCCTTCCTGATGTTCGCCCGTATTCCGTTGCAAGGCTGGGCATGGGTTGAACTTGACCGCCGGGTGGTTGCAGCCATCCGGCGGTCTCCTGACCTAACCTTTCACCGATCCCGCCATCAGGCCGCGCACGAAGAAGCGCCCCGCGACGATGTAGACGATCAGTGTCGGCAGCGCGGCCAGGATCGCGCCTGCAAAATGGACGTTGTATTCCTTCACCCCCGTCGAGGATTGCACGAGGTTGTTCAGGGCCACTGTCATCGGCTGGCTTTGTCCGCCAAAGGACGCGCCGAACAGGAAGTCGTTCCAGATGTTGGTGAACTGCCAGATCACGGTGACGACGATGATCGGCCCCGATACCGGCAGCATGATACGCCAGAAAATCCGGAAGAACCCCGCGCCGTCGATCATCGCCGCCCGCACCAACTCGGTCGGGAAAGAAGAATAGTAATTGCGGAAATACAGCGTCGAAAAGCCGATGCCATAGACCACATGCACCAGCACCAGCCCGGGGATCGATCCTGCCAGGCCGATCTTGCCCAGCACGGTTGCCATTGGGATCAGCACGATCTGAAACGGGATGAAGCAGGAGAACAGCAAGAGCCCGAAGATGATCTTGTCGCCACGAAAGCTCCACTTGGTCAGCACATAGCCGTTCAGCGCGCCAAGGATGGTCGAGATCAGAACGGCAGGCACCACCATCAGGATCGAGTTCAGGAAGTAGGGTTTCAGACCTGTCGGCTCCACTCCGATCTGGGCAGCCGACCATGCCTGCCGCCAGGGTTCCAGCGTCCAGACCTGCGGCAGTGCCATCATGTTGCCACCCGTGATTTCGGGCAGGGGCTTCAGCGAATTGGCCACCATGACGAACAGCGGCATCATGTAGAACAGCATGAAGATCAGCAGGATGCCGTAGATAAAGATACGGGTCAGGCCTCCGGTGCGGACGGCGGTATCTTGTTCAACCGCGGCCATCACGACTTCTCCTTCAGTTCGGCATAGAGGTAGGGGGTCATGATCGCGGCAATGGTCATCAGCATGATGACCGCACTGGCAGCCCCGATGCCCATCGAATTGCGGGTGAATGTGTAGGAATACATGAAGGTCGCAGGCAGTTCAGTCGCCCGCCCCGGCCCGCCGCCGGTCAGCGCTATGATCAGGTCATAGGATTTGACCGCCAGATGTGCGAGAATGACGAAGGCCGACAGAAACGCCGGACGCAGCAACGGAATGACGATGCGGCGATAAAGGCTGAAGTTGGACGCGCCATCAATCTGGGCGGCCTTCAGAATCTCGTTGTCGATACCACGCAAGCCCGCCAGAAACATCGCCATCACAAAGCCCGAGGTCTGCCAGACGGCGGCAATCACCACGGTATAGATCGCCATGTCGCGATCCTTGATCCAGTTGAACTGAAAGCTGGTCCAGCCCCAGAGATGCATCGAGTTTTCGATGCCAATTCCAGGGTCCATGATCCACTTCCACGCGGTTCCTGTGACGATGAACGAAAGGGCCATCGGGTAAAGGTAGATCGGGCGCAACACGCCTTCGCCGCGGATTTTCTGATCCAGCAGAATGGCCAGCGTCAGGCCGATCACAGTGCAAATGATGATGTAAAGTGAGGCAAAGATCATCAGGTTGACGACTGCAACCCACCATGCCGACAGGTTCCACAGTTTGGCGAAATTCTCGAACCCGACCCAGTCATAGCTGGGCAGCATCTTTGAATCAGTGAAGCTGAGGTAGATCGTGAAGGCGATGAACCCATAGACAAAGATCAGCATGGCAGCCAAGGACGGCGACAGAACCAGTTTGGGTATCCACTCCTGCAAGCGTGTGCGGAAATCCACACTGGGCGCGCTATGAGCCATGACTCCTCCTTCGCCGCGCTACCGCCTGCGGCTGGCATTTTTGGGTATTGCAAGGGTCGCGCGCCGAAATGGCGGCCTGAAGCGGTGGGAAAGGGGGGCTTACTCCCCCCCCTTTCCAAAGCAGGTGTTACTGCGCCGCTTCGACAGCGCTGACCAGATTGGCTGCAGCGGTTGCGGCGTCATATTCGCCGTTGAAGTGCGCGGTCACCACGTCATAGATCGCGTTCTTTACTGCGGCCTTGTTGGCGTGACCATGAGCGATGGACCCCACCAGCGTGCCATTGGCCGAAGCTTCTGCCAGTTCGGCCATACCTTGCTTGCCGCAATCGTCAAACGCATCATTCGGCACGTCCGTCCGTGCCGGAACCGAACCTTTCACCACGTTGAACGCCGACTGGAAGGATGGTGCCATAATCGCGCGGGCCATTTCGCCCTGAGCGGCCTGAGCACCTTCTTCTGTCTGCCCGAACATCGCGAACTGGTCCGAGTTGAAGGCCACCATGCCTTGGCTGCCCGGGACGCGGAAGCACAGGAAATCGGTGCCCGGAACCTTGCCAGCTTTCAGGAACTCGCCCTTGGCCCAGTCGCCCATGATCTGGAAGGCGGCTTCATTGTTGATGACCATGGCCGAGGCCAGGTTCCAGTCGCGCCCCGAGAAGTTGTCATCCACAAAGCTGCGCAGCGTGGCCATCCGGTTGAACACTTCAACCATCTGCTCGGATCCCAAGGCCTCCGGGTCAAGGTCGATGAACGCTTTCTTGTAGAACTCGACGCCGCCGACCGACAGCACGATGCCATCGAACATGGTGGCTTCCTGCCAGGCCTGGCCGCCATGGGCGAGGGCCGTCTTGCCGCTGTCCTTGACCTTCTGCATGGCCGCCACGAACTCTTCCCAGCTGTTCGGCTGGGCTATGCCAAGGCCAACCAGAACCGACTTGTTCGCCCAGACCCAGTTGGTCGAATGCACGTTCACCGGTGCGGAAACCCAATTGCCGTCGACCTTCGCAAAAGCCTGCAAGGCGGCGGGAACGACTGCGTCCCAGCCTTCTTCGGCAGCGACGGTGTTGAGGTTTGCAAGCTTACCTTCGGCAGCCCAGTCCAGAATATCAAAACCCAGCATCTGAACAGCGGTCGGTGCATCGCCAGCGGTGACGCGGGCGCGCAGGGTGGTCATGGCAGCCTCACCGCCGCCACCGGCCACGGGCATATCGATCCAGCCAATGGTCTTGGCGGCCAGATCGTCTTTCAGGACGTTCAGCGCGGCTGCTTCTCCGCCCGAGGTCCACCAGTGCAGCACTTCCACATCTTCGGCCACGGCCATGCTGGTGGTTGCCAGCAGGGCAGCGACAAACGTCATCTTCTTTCCAAAATAGCCACGCATTTAGGTCTCCTCCAGTTGCGTCCATTTCACCCTTTCCCCGCGGGGATTCAGGCCTTTTTCACCCAAGGCGCGCGTGTGCGGCCGATCCGCATGACCAGCGATTTCACCTCAAGGAATTCGTCAAAGCCGTAGCTGCCGATCTCGCGGCCCTGCCCGGATTGCTTGACCCCGCCAAAGGCAACTTCAGGGAATCCGTCCATCCAGGTATTGGTCCAGACCGTGCCCGCCTGCGCGCGGCGGCTGAACTCAAGACATGTGTGGATGTCGTCGCACCAGATGCCTGCCGACAGGCCATAGGCGGCGTCGTTGGTAAGCTGGATGGCCTCTTCCAGCGTGCGAAAGGTCAGCACCGCCAGAACCGGGCCGAACACCTCTTCGCGGGCAATCGCCATGTCGGGGGTGACGTTGCGGATGACCGTGGGCTGGTAGAACTGCGTGCCCACGCCGGGCACAGTCATTGCGGCACCACCAATGCAGACCTCGGCCCCAGCGGCTACGGCAGCGCGAACATGGGCGTCAATCTTTGCAGCATGTTCGGGTGTGACGATCGCGCCGACTTGTGTATCGGGGTGCAGCGGGTTGCCAAAGGTCACCTTTCGCGACAGGTCCACAACCCGGGCAATGAAGGTATCGGCGATGTCCTGATGCACGATGATCCGGCTAGAGGAATTGCAGCACTGGCCGACGTTGAAACAGATGCCAAAGGTCACGGCATCGGCTGCGCCTTCCAGATCGCAGTTCGGAAAGATCACCTGCGGGTTCTTGCCCCCCAGTTCCAGCGCCACCTTCTTCAGGGTGTCGCCAGCGGTCTTGGTAATCATCTTGCCTACTGCGGTGGAGCCAGTAAAAGTCACCATGTCCACTTCGGGATGCGAGGACATCAAGGCCCCTACCGGGTTGCCATAGCCCAGAACGATGTTGCAGACGCCGGCCGGAAGCCCCGCTTCAACCAGCATTTCGGCCAACATCGCGGTGGTGGATGGCGTCATTTCAGACGGTTTGACCACGCAGGTGCAGCCGGCGGCCAAGGCGAAGGGCAGCTTTTGCGACAAGATCCAGAAGGGGAAGTTCCAGGGCGTGATGATCGACACCACACCGATCGGTTCCTTCAGAACAACCGCCAGAATGTCGCTGCCCAGCGTGTTGTGGCTGTCACCATGGCTGGTGCGCGCCAATGAGGCCGCATAGCGCCACAGGTCTGCAGCCCCACCACATTCGCCGCGCGCCTGCGAAATCGGTTTGCCGCTTTCCAGCGTCTCGATCAGCGCCAGCCTTTCGACATTCGCCTCGATCAGGTCAGCCACTTTGTTCAGCACGGCGCCGCGGGCCTTGCCTGACAAGCGACTCCAACGTCCATCCTCAAAGGCCGCGCGAGCGGCCTTGATGGCGGCCTCGGTTTCCACTTGCGAACCCAATGCGGCTTGGCTGACCACCACGCCATGCGATGGCGAAATGCGGTCAGACTTGCGGCCATCGGCGCTGTCTTGCGCCACGCCATTGATGAAATGGCGCGCCTGATAGGGGGTGTTCGGCAGCGCGATGGTCTGTTCCGAAATGATATGCAGGTCTTTCATGGTCACTTTCCCGAAAAGTCTGGTTTGCGCTTTTCGCGGAATGCGGCCACGCCTTCATCCCGGTCAGCGGAGGCGGCAATGGCGGCACTTCCAAGCGCCTCGACCATGGCCGCGCGATCCTCTCCATTGGCGGCGTGGATCATGGATTTGGAGATTTCGACTGCGCGGGGCGACAAGCTGACCGCGCACTCGAGCAAGGTTATCGCCAATGCGCGCGGGTCATCCCCAATGGCGGCGACAAAGCCGCAAGCCAGCGCGCGGTCGGCCTTGATGCGGTTCCCGAACAGCGCCATTTCCTTGACCATCGGTTCCGGCATCAACCGCAACAGCCGCTGGGTGCCTGACCAACCCGGCACAATCCCGACACCAGCCTCAGGGAGGGCAAGACTGGCGCCGGTTGCCATCACCCGCAGATCGCAGGCAGCGGCAAGCTCAAGGCCGCCACCGAAGGCGTGGCCATTCAGAACCGCCAGCGTGGGTTTGCCCAAGCGTGCCAGCCGGTCAAAAATCCGATGACCGTCGCGCACCCAATGCCGGGCAAATTCGGCCGGGCTCAGATTGCCCCAACCGTTGATATCGGCCCCGGTGCAAAAGGCACGCTCGCCTGTGGCGGTCAGCATCACGGCGGAAATGCTTGAGTCGTGATCGATCACCTCGAGATGTGCTGCGAGTTGGCCCAGCATCTCCACCGTCAAGGCGTTCATCTTGGCCGGGTTATCGAGGCATAGCTCGGCAATCTTGCCGAGACGGGTGAAATGAACGGCGCTCATTTGCCCCACCCCATCGGCGCGTCGGCCAGAAGCGACAGCGGTAGGGTGATCGCGTCCGCCGCAATCTGCACCCGCCCGCCAGAGGCCGCGACGATATCGCGCGCGGTGTCGATACCGGGCATAATCTCGGTGGCAACAAGACCGGCCTCGGTCAGGCGCATCACGCAGCGCTCGGTGATGTAAAGCACCTCTTGGCCCAACTGGCGCGCGCGCTTGCCCGAGAAGGTGACGTGCTCGACCGCCTCGACCATCTTGGTGAACTTGCCGGGGGTGGTGACCTTGATGCCGTCCGGTGTCAGGTCAATCTGTGCTCCTGCCTCGAACCACCCTGAGAACACGATCTTCTTCGCGCCCGAGGTGATATCTACAAAACCACCGCAACCCGCTGTCAGATATGGTTTTTTCGCCAGTTTTGAGACGTTTACGTTGCCGTCGCGGTCCACTTCCATGAAGGACAGGAACGACAAATCGAATCCGCCGCCTTGGAAATAGATGAATTGCTGAGGTGAGGGCACGAAGGCGTCGGCATTTGACGCGCAGCCAAATGCAAATCCGGTCAGCGGCATTCCACCGACAGCGCCTTGCTCGATGGCCCAAGTCACCGCCTCGGGGTGACCTTCCTCCAGCAGGATGCGCGGCACGATGGCGCTGATGCCAAATCCCAGATTGGCGGTCATGCCGGGACGCAATTCCATCGCCGCGCGCCGCGCGATGATCTTTTCGACGCCATGTTCGGCCAACGTAAAGCTGTCCCAAGGCCGCATGATCTGGCCCGAGATGGCTGGATCGTAATGGGTCTCGCAAGTCTGTTTTTGATCGGCGTCCACAACCACCAGATCAACCAGATGCCCCG
Source organism: Rhodobacter sp. (assembly GCA_027484145.1). Classification (GTDB taxonomy): domain Bacteria; phylum Pseudomonadota; class Alphaproteobacteria; order Rhodobacterales; family Rhodobacteraceae; genus Pseudotabrizicola. The sequence continues at coordinate 17,792 of JAIXUH010000025.1, read as the reverse complement.
GAACCCGTACGTCATGGGGCCGCAAAGACCCGCGCTTGGTCATGCGCGAAACCTGCGCAATTACCAAGCCGCCGTGATTGCGCACGCAGATCGCCTGCTCCAACCCGCCCAGATAGGCGCCTTCGTGTTCATAGGTCAGATTGCCGTGTTCGTCCGCGGTGGTTGCGCGGATGATGGCCACATTCGGGATGATGTTGGGGAAATGCAGCCAGATTTCACCGCCGAATTCGACCCGCGACACGATCGGCAGAGCCGCGCCTGCGTCGTTCATCGCACAGCCTTCGCGGATCGGATCCACGAAAGTCTCCATCCCCACTTTGGTCAGAACGCCGGGGCGGTTTGCCGCCGCATCGCGGTTCATGTCAAACAGGATGCCCGAGGGCACATTATAGGCCGCGACCCTGTTCTCGACCACCATCTTCCAGATTTCCGGCATCGGTTTGGAAGACGGACCAGACGGATAAGAGCCGCCCAGAATCCGCGACAAAAGCCCGTCTTTGGCGATGTGATCAACCCCCTTGACGCCATACATGTCGCCTGCCGCGATCGGGTGAATGGTGGTCAATCCGCGCGGATGGCCCGTTGCATCAAAGCGCTCTCCGATGGCTTGCAGAACAAGGTCCGGGCAGCCCAAGGCAGAGGACGACGACACCGTGACGACTGCCCCATCAGGAATGCGGGCGACGGCATCGGCGGCGCTGGTCAACTTGCTCATGCGGCTTCTCCATAATTCACGGTCTGGCGCTGGCCCGAAAGGGCCGCCGCTCGGACCGCTTCAGCGATTTGCAGCGATTTCACCCCGTCGCGCCCCGAGGCCGCAGCCGTGCCACTGCCTGCCACGGCTGCGGCAAAGTCCCGCACGACAGTTTCGTAAAGCCCGGCGCGGTCGTATTCGACGCAGGTGATGCCATGGTCGGTGATCAGATCAATCTCGCCGCCCGGTTCTTGCGACAGCACGCCCCGCGCCAGAATGGACCCTTTGGTGCCATGCACCTCGATCCCCGATGCGGCAAAGGGGTGGGTAAAGCTTTCGTGGCTGAACACCATCGCACCCGATGGCATCGCCCACACCGACATGGCGCTGTCTTCGACGCCCTGGCCCAAGCCTGTGGTATCCATATGTGCGACAACCGAAATCGGGTCTTCGCCCAGCAGGAAGCGGACGCAATCGGCGTTGTGAACCGTCAGGTCCGCAATCACCCCGCCACCGGCGCTCGGATTGTCCAGCCGCCAGCCGCGCAGGTGGACCGGCAGTTCAACGGCGTGAAGCACCCGCAAGGACAGCACCCGGCCAACCTTGCCCGAGTCTAGCAGATCACGAATGGCGCGCAGGCTGCCCGCGCTGCGCAAATGGTGATTGGTCGCAAAGACAAGGCCCGCCTTTTCAGCGGCTTGCACCATATCGGTAGCATCTGCGACGCGGGTCGCCAAAGGCTTTTCGCACAAGACATGTTTGCCTGCCGCAATCGCCGCAAGGGCCTGCGCGTGGTGCTTTTCGTTGGTGGACGAGATGTAGACCGCATCAATGGCAGGGTCGCTCAAGGCTGCCGCCAAATCGGTGCCAGACTGGGCGATATTGTGATCCTTCGCGAAGGAAGCCGCGCGATTGGCGGATCCGCTGACGATCCAAACAACGTTGCTGCCCGCTTGCGCGCGCACTGCACCGACCAAGTATTGACCGGCAATCGTGCTTGCCCCGACGAACGCCCAGTTCACAGTTGCGTCCTCCCCCTGAGCACGTTTATGGATCGTTCCATTTGTTTAGTGGAACGATCCATATCCTGTCAATGGGAACGTTCCACTTCAGGCAGGGACGGCCGCGGAAGAGGGTTAGGCTATTGAATTCATGAATTTTTTATGAGGTTTGCCGGAGGCGCGAGCAAGGGGAGGGGAGGCCCCGGTCACAAGAATCAGCGTCAGTACCGCTTAGTCCGGCTGGTGTTCTGTGGATTCAGTCACATAGTGAAAGATGTTGCCCGTAAACAAGCCGGGCAAAACGCGTTGGGTGGCCGCACGGCTGTCCAGACGTTCTTGACTGTTCAGTGCTAAATCAAGCCCTTCGCGTGACGCGAAATCCACAGCCAAGATCAGCGGCACATTCGGCGCCTGATCGTCGCGTTCGGTGGCAAATGACACCCGGACGGCCGTTGCGCCCGGGTAAACCAACCAGGTCGGCAACAACTCTTCCATCACAGCAGTTTTGAATTCCTGCAGCTTTCCAGGGCTCACATCGCCCTGAAAGAAGGCGTAGCGGGTTATCATCGGCATTGTTCCTTCTATCGTCTGTTGATTGGTTGCCGTGCGGCCTTCAAGCCGACACCCCCTCGACTAATGCACGCGCCGACGAAATGTCCACTGCGTTGCCGAGGTTTGAGTGTTGCCGTCTTGGCACGGTTACGCTCGGCCAACATGATCGCCCAGTGCTGCTGTCCAGCAGTCGTCACTCCCGCCTGCAGTGCAGTTGCGCTGATTGGTAATCGGCAATGCCAGATGTGGAGCAGTTGCGAAACGCCGATCTATAGTGGCCCAATAATGCACTAATTTATATCATTATTTCAAAATATTAACCGCCATTCTGGGGCAGCGGTGATTGCGCCAAAACGAAACAATTTACGTCCAGAGACCACGCCCTAACCACCCGCCGCGCGACCGACAGCCCCAACGCCTTGTAGGCTTTCAATGCCACCAGGTTCCAGCGCGACGCGATACCGGAGCGGCTGAAGTCCCTGAGCGATGACTACGTCGAAACCCACCCAGACTCGACCAGCTGGGCGATGTCGGCACTGCAAACATAGCGCCAGCCTCCTACGCCCGATCACAACTAGCGCTGTCAAGAATGGCGCACTTGCCGCTTGATCCCAGCTAGCGCCAAAAGATCGAACAGGATGCCAGCACCGCAGCATGAGAGGCCGAACGTCTCTCCGCCTGCGACAGGGCTATCGCGCTGCTGCGCGAGGTCGCGGATATGGAGCGCGACGAAGACGGTGACCTGATGATCCTCACCTATGCCAAAGGTCACCACGACCTGCTGTCGCGGACCAACGCCTTCGTTGCCACCCAAGACAAATAGGGGAACGCCATTGCGAAACCTTCCGAAACCCAGACCATCCTGCTAAGCGCCGGGTCACAGCGCGCTGACACGATTGCCCTGCCGCCACCCAAGGCGCTGGCCGGAACGGCCGAGAAAATGGCCATCACCAAGATGATCGAACACGGCTGGCTGCAAGCGTTTGATGCCAATCTGCGTCCTAATGAACCGCTCAGGCAAACATGAAACACCCTACGCTGTGGACGCAAACAAAGCAGGCGCTGCCGATCGCCATGTTGCGGCGCGCCGAAGGAGCCACGATTCCGGAGATTGCTGCCGCAACGGGGTGGCTGGCTCATAGCGCCCGTGGGGCTATGTCGGGTGCGTTGGGCACGAAACGGGGTCTGGTTGTTGCCACCACCAAGGAAGAACCAAGGGGCAGGGTGTCTCGGACCGGCCAACCGGCTTGAGTTTCAACCTCCAGCCTTTGGCGAAAGCTGTTTGAAATGGTGCCTACCCCACACCATGATCCCAGAAGCGCAATAGAGCGTTCACATTTCGGAAGGGCAGCAAGGACAGCGTTCCACTACTGAAAAGCAAACGAAGATCAGGTTCGGATCGTCTTGCCCCTTATTCGAACAGGTCAATCTCTTCGTTGATTTCGTCGATCACGGCCAGTCTCTGTTCGGCGGCGGCACCCGTTTGTCCAATGAACGCAATGGACAGCATGCGGATCATCGAGGCCAGTGTGGTATGGCTTGGCAGCCGCCCGAATGTCGCGACGTGACAGCCGATCACAATCCGGGAAAACCGTTGTGCGGCGGCGAGAAAGCGGTGGTCCGTCAGGGTGATCACGTTCATCCGGGTCGTCCGGGCATAAGAGGTGAGGGCCGCCTGAAATTTTGGCCGCGGCTCCAGAGTCAGCAGGATCAAGACGTCGCGTGGGCCCGTCATTGACAGATCCTCGGCCCAGGCACCGGGATGGGCGGCCAGAATGTGTACGTCTGGGCGCAACCGGGCAAAGGTCAGGCGCGCCAATTGCGCCAGACCCTCTTCGGCACCAAAGCCCATGCACCAGACGCGGGGCGCATCCTGAATCAGTCGCGCAGCCTCGGTCAAAAGATCGGGGCGCATCTCCTCGAACGTGCGGGTCAGGTTCAGGAGTTCCAGATCCAGATGCTCACCGATCGACCGGCCAAGCACCGGCTTTTCGGGCTGCGCCTGTGAATAGGCGTAAGGCTGGGTGCGGTTGCGTTCTTCGCGGGCCTGGCTGCGGGCTTCGTCGAAATCTGTATAGCCAAGGTTGCGGAAGAACCGCGCTGTCGTGGCCTTAGACACCCCCGCGAGAATTGAAAGTTCGGTCGCGGAATGGGTTTCGATCAATGCCTGATTCTCAAGCAACAGTGTCGCAAGTTTTTGCTCGGCCTTGGTGAGCCGAGAAATTCTTTCCTGAAGTCTCAGGGTTAGGCGTGTTGCCATTTGATGCTGTAGACCCGTTCAATGCGCTTGCCTTGATGAAACACGCGTTTCATATTCGTGAAACAGTGAAACGACGTTGGGGCCGAGCATGTCGAAATCCAAGATCATACGCCAGCAGATTTGGGGGCGGCTGTATGATGTGGCGAAACCCGACACGCGGTTTCACCTGAATTTTTCCGAAGTCATTCCCGATTTCCAAGGGTCAGAGGTGGCCACAGCCAAGGTGGTGGCGATGCCGGAGTATACCTCCAGCACCTTCGCTTTCATCACACCCGATAACTGCCTTGTCGACCTGCGGCGGCAGATGATTGCCGATGGAAAGGCCTTTGTCATGTCGACCTACGGCATCTATCGCGGCTTTCTGCTGATGGAGCCGGGGATGGTGCCGCAGGGTGCCGAACTTTACGCCGCTTGGCTGGACGGGATGGAGCATTTCGCCCGCCCGATCAGTCTGGCCGAAATTGCCAGCCGAGGCAGTTTTGACTTCATGGTGACGGGCGCCTCGGCAGTTTCGGTCGATGGGGTGCGGTTCGGCAAGGGGCATGGGTTCTTTGACCTTGAATGGGGCATGTTCACCGACCTTGGCCTTGCGGATGAGAAAACGCCTGTGGTGGCCGTTGTCCATGATTGCCAGATCGTCGAGGAAAATCTGACACCGTCGGAAACCGACATCCTTGTCGACCACATCGCCACGCCGACCCGAATGCACCATGTTGCCCGCCGCGCGAAACGCCCGCGCGGGGTAAAGTGGAACCTGCTGGAACCCAAACAGATCGCCGACACCCCGCCATTGCAGGAATTGCAACGCATACAGGGGATTGCCTGACCCGCGCCCGTTCGCCTCCGCTCTCAAACCAAAGGATCCATGACATGAAGATTGCCCTGAACCGTCGTTCTTTTCTGACAGCCAGCGCTGCTGCCGCAACGCTGCCCCTGATGCCCCGCATGGCCCATGCGGCCACACCCTTTGCCATGCAGGCGGCCTGGATCAACGATGCTGAATTCGCGGGCTATTTCCTTGCGATGGATCAGGGCTATTACACGGCCGAAGGGCTTGACCTGACCTATCTGCCGGGCGGGCCGGATGTCATTCCCGAAGCCACCATTGTGGCCGGGCGTGCCGATCTTGCGCTGACGACTCCCGACACCACGATCAAGGCCATTGTCGATCAGGGGGCCAAGTTCAAGATCATCGGCGCGCAATATCAGAAGAACCCGATTGGCATCGTCAGCCTTGCCAAGAACCCGATCCTGACACCAGCCGACATGGTGGGCAAAACCATCGCCGTGCCGCCGGTCAACACGATCAGCGTCGAGGCCTTGCTGGCGATGAACGGGATCGACAAGGCTTCGGTCAACATCGTGCCCTATGCCTATGACCCGACCCCGCTGATCAAGGGCGAGATCGACGCCAGCCTCGATTTCACCACCAACGTGCCCTACACGATCAAGACCATGGGCGAAGAGGCGGTGTCGTTCCTGCTCTATGATTTCGGCTATACGATCTACAACGACACGGTCGTCGTGACCGAAGAAACCTTGGCTGCCAAACGCAAAGAACTGGTCGCCTGGCTGCGCGCGTCGCGCAAAGGCTGGGATGAGAACAACGTCGACACCACCCTGTGGCCGCCGAAATGGGAAACGACACATTTCGCCGGAACCGGCCGGACCATCGACAACGAAGTGTTCTTCAACACCGCGCAACTGCCACTGATCGCCAACCCGGCCGGAGTATTTGCGATGACCGAAGAGGGCATCGCCGCCAATATCGAGGCGCTGTCCAAGGTGGGTATCACCGCCACACGCGAAATGTTCGACACCACGCTGCTTGAGGAAATCTGATGACAGCACCCGCAGGGATTACGCTGACCGGCCTTTGCAAGACCTTTGCGGGTCAGGGCGGGTCGGTAGAGGCCCTGCGGGATGTTTCTCTGAACTGTCCGCCGGGCAGTTTCACGGCACTTATCGGGCCGTCAGGGTGCGGCAAATCCACGATCCTGCGTGCCGCGCTGGGGCTGGAGCCGCTGGATGCGGGCAGCGTGCTGATCGGTGGGCAAGCGCCCGCGATTGCTACGCGTGCCGGCATCACCGGGGTGGCGTTTCAGGACTCGGCGCTGCTGCCGTGGCGGACGGTGGCGCAGAACGTTGCCCTGCCGCTGGAGGTTCTGGGCCGCAGTCTTGGCCCCGCGCAGGGGCGCATCCGTGACCTGATCGCACTTGTGGGCCTGAAAGGACGCGAGGATGCCTTGCCCGGCGAATTGTCGGGCGGCATGCGGCAACGCGTGGCCATTGCGCGGGCATTGGTCAGTGAACCCCGTGTGCTTTTTCTGGACGAACCCTTTGGTGCGCTGGACCAGATCCTGCGCCGTCAGATGAATGTCGAATTACAGCGGATCTGGCTGGAAACCGGGGTGACCACGCTGCTGGTGACGCATGGCATTGATGAAGCGGTGTTTCTGGCCGACCGGATTGCCATCATGCAGGCCGGGCCTGGCCGGATCGTCGAGGTGCTGGACAGCCCCTTTGCCCGTCCACGGCTGCCATCGCTGTTCGCGGCCCCCGAATTTCACCACCTCTGCGACCATATCGCCGGGGTTTTGCATGGCGTTTAGGGTACGGTCCATCGCGCCCTATCTGGCGCTGCTGATCCTGTGGGAGGTCGTGGGGCGGCTGGACCTTGTGGCAGTCGGAGCGCTGCCTGCGCTGTCGGAAATCATCGCGCGGTTCTGGGTGGACCGGGCGGATTACCCCCGCCATGTGCTAGCCACGCTGCAAGCATCAAGCGCGGGGTTTGTGATCGGCAATATCATTGCGGTGCTGGCAGGGGTCTTGTTCGTGCTGCTGCCCGTCACGGCGCGGATGGCGCGTGGGTTGAACATCGCGATCTTTGCCCTGCCGCCTATCGCCATCGCCCCGATCCTTGCGCTGACGCTGGAGGGGATGACACCCCGCATCGTACTGGCGGCCTTGGGCGTGTATTTCGTGACCATGCAGGCCACGGTGACCGGCCTTTCACAGTATGACAGCCGCGCCGCTGATCTGGTGCGCGCCTATGGTGGTGGGGGCCGTGCGGTGATGCGGTTCGTGCAGATCCGGGGCGCCATTCCTGCCATCCTGTCGGGCTTTCGTGTGGCGGCCCCGAATGCCGTTCTCGGGGCCATTCTGGCCGAATTCGGCGGCGGCGGGCGTTGGGGGCTTGGCGCCTATCTACTGGGATCGCTGGGGCGGGGCGAGCCTGACCGGCTATGGGGCATCGGCCTTACGGCCACACTGATTGCCGGGCTGTCCTATGCCCTGTTTGCGGCGCTGTCGGCGCGGATGCTTGGGGCGTCGCGTTCCGTGACGCTGAACCCCGCAGCCCCTCCTGCACCTGCCGCCGGGGGCGGGGTCTGGATCGGGGTGGTGTCGTTCCTGTTGCCCTTCGCGCTTTGGTGGGGCTTGTTGCTGGCGCTGAACGTCCCGGGCATGATCGGGAAGACCCCCGTCGACGTCTTTGCCTATCTGTTCCTGTCCGAGGGTTCAGCCGCAGCGCAGGGCAAGCTGTTGCTGGCCTTGGGCGAGACCCTGCCAATCACGGCACTGGGGCTTGTGGCGGGTCTTGCTTTCGCATTTGGCTTGGCGGTCACATCGCAACTTGCGCCGTCTTTCACGCGGGCATTTCTGCCCGTGGCGCTGGTCACACAAACCATGCCGCTGGTCGCATTGACACCGCTGCTGGTGCTGATCCTTGGCCGGGGGTCGGCGGTGACGCTGTGGATCACCATCTCTGTCACCTTCTTTCCGGCCTATGTCATGATCACGCAAGGCCTGTCGCAGGTGCCGCGCTCCGTGCTGGAATTGCCAAGGGCTTACGGTGCCACGGTATGGCGAGAGTTGCGGCTGGTCGCCATCCCTGCGTCTTTGCCTTGGGTGTTTGCAGCCATCCGCACCACGGTTCCGCGTGCCCTTCTGGGCGTGATGATCGCCGAATGGCTGGCCACCGGGCGCGGCTTGGGCAACCTGATGAACCAGTCGCGCGGCTATATGGACTTCAGCATGATCTGGACCGTGGCCGTGGTCAGCGTCCTGCTTTCGGTCGCCTTTTACCGGATTGCCCAGATTACCGAAGATCGCGTACTACGCCGCAGCGGCCATCCATAGGGGGCTGACGGCCCGTCACAAAAGCCTAGCCTGCCTGAAAACTCAATGCAATCAATCGTCTTTTGGGCCAGTGTCCCAGATCCGTGCTCCTTGCCGATCTGTTGACTTGGCGTTTCCAACCCGCATTGTTCTGCGCCAAATCGGCCGGGCCATCAACATCAAGCGCTGGTCTGACGTCGCCTCTGGATGGGTCAAGATATCCACCGCCCTCTGGGCAATCTCGGCGTAGGGCTGGGCGAATGTTGTCAGATCGTAGCCTGCCCAAGCCGCTTGTGCGATGTCATCAAAGCCCAGAATGCACAGATCGTCCGGCAGGCGCAGCCCGAAATCGTGACGCGCCACATCGATACAGCCGCAAGCCATCAGATCATTGATGCAGAACACGCCATCTGGAGGATCAAGGCCCACCAGCAATTCTCGCATCGCTTGCTGGCCTGTCTGGTAGGTGGTCGATTGCCCGCGCCAGACCAGCGGCTCGATCCCTTCAGCTTGCAGGAAGCGGCTGAAGTGGTCTTCACGGGCCTGCAGACTGGGCGTGCGTGAAGCCCGCGAGACGAGGGCGATGCGGCGGCATCCCGCCCGGAGGAACATCTGGACGGCCGTTTGCATCGCCGTTTCATAGTCAATTCTTATGTGCTGCACATCTGGCAGATCGTCAGCGCGGTTGATCAGGATCACGCGCTGCCCAACTTCAACACAGCGGCTGACCATCGGCGCAGGCGGCGCACCCGACAACACAAGCGTGGCAGCGGCGCGGTAATTCAGCGTTTGTTCCAATGCGCGTTCTGCAGCGGCGGGATCGTCGCCGACATTGATGATGATGCTAATCCGCTGGACCCTTTGCAGTGCGGTCGTCAGGTGATCCAGCAGTTGCGCGTGATAGGGTTTGTGCAGGTTCGACACCAGAACGCAGACGGGGCGGCTTTCCTCTTTGGACAGGCTACGAGCCAGAAAATTGACGTGGTAGTGCAGTTCTTCCGCCGCGCGCAGCACCTTTTTGCGGGTTTCGGGTGAAACCGAGGCCCCATCAGTAAAGGTACGTGATACGGCAGACCGAGACACCCCGGCCCGCCGTGCAACATCGGCGGCAGAGGCTGCTTGTCCATCGGCGAAGGGGGGGCTGGCCTTCATGATCTGTCTGCCTCTGGTCTTGCCATGTGAAGTGCGCGAATGCTTTCAGCAACCTGTGCAGCCCAAAGGGCCGCTTCGATCAGAACGGGTTTGGGTGCACTTGGCCACTCTATCGGCTCCAGTTGACGCATCTGTCGGACATGGTCAATCGCGGCGGCAAGGGTGGGAAAACGTTCGGGGCGTTCCAAATGCAGGAACAGGCTGACCAGAATGACCGAACGGCTGCGCCCGCCACGGCAATTCACCAGAACATGCCCGCTGCCGGGCCATGGATAGCTGGCCGTGTCAGGCATCTGCTGGCGCATCAGCCCGCGCAGTTGCAAATATCCCGCCAGAAGCATTTCGGCCGGATTGCCCGGCCCGTCGATCAGCCCCAGCTTGTAATACCGGATCGGGCCGCGTCCGAAATCCTGATTGCGGCTGTCGGGCGCAGGTGTCGCGACAAGGTTCACGTCCAGGTTCAAAGCGCAGTTCAAAACAGCCTTGATGCCGTGCTGCGCCAAAAGGGCAGGGTCCGATGCTGCCTGACGGTTGCCGACGTAGAGGTCAACCCCGTCGAAATCGCGGTCAATCAGATGAATCGGGCCACGGCGGGCATCTGCGGCAGCAAACAAGTCGCGCAGGGGATTGGGATCGTTTGCGCTCATGGGCTAGGTTCTGCCGCAAAAGACAGAGCACCGTCCAGAAGTGCGGCCAGCGCCGGTGTCGAGGCGCGCACCGGGTGAGGTTCAGACAGGGCCTGCAATGCAGCGAGGCGATCATCTGTTGGTGCACCGAAGGGAAGCACGGACCCGCCTGCCTCTTGCACCATCAGCATACCGGCAAGACAATCCCAGCAGTTCATCGCCGCCTCAAGGTAACCGTCCGACCGCCCCTCGGCCACCCATGCCAAGGCCAAGGCGCCCGATCCGCCGCGACGGATATTGGCGCCCCCGTTCAGGATATGCCCTTGGGCAGCTAGATAGCCCTGAATGGCATGGCGACGGGACCACCCCATTTCCACGCAGGCCGTGTCAGGGCTTCTGGTGGCAGTCACCGTGATGGGCGCGCCGTTCTTTTGCGCGCCCTTTCCACTTTGCGCAAACCAGAACTCGCCTGTCATGGGATGGAAAATCGCCCCCAGCACGGGGGCACCGTCTTCACAAAAGCAGATGCAAACGCAAAAATGCGGGACCCCGCGGGCGAAATTGGCCGTGCCATCGACCGGATCGATGATCCACAGATGCGGGGTTGCATCGCCGCCCCCTTCTTCACCTAGAATGCCGTCTTCGGGAAAGGCTTCGCCAATCCGATCCCGAATGAACGTTTCCACCGCAAGATCGGTTTCCGTTAAAAAATCCTGCGGACCCTTAAGCGTAAAGGTGCCTGCTGTACGGGCACTAAAGCCTGCACGTGCAAGCTCTCCTGCCTTAGGGGCAAGGCCGCGCAGGAATTCGGCGCGAGAGGTAAGGTCAAGGGGCATTTTCATCCGTTACCCAAAAGCAGTGCCGCCGGCGGCCAGAGCCATGGCGGCATAAAGGTGAATCTATTGGCTGTCGCGCGCAAGCGACCAGATATCTTGCCAGTCCTGCCGGGTGTTCCAGTCATCTGTCGATGTTGTGGTGTCATAGAACCACATCTGGTCCATCACCCCTGCCACACCCGAAGGTTCATTGGCGACCGGGGCATGGGTGGTGTTGGTCGCCATCTTCCCGTCGATCGCCTGCGGGGCCCAGCCTTCTTGGGTCAAAAGGTAATGGACGAAAAGCCGCGCGGCATTCGGGCTGTCAGATGCTGTTGTGATCAGGGCGAACTTCGGCGTCATCAGGCCGACAAATGGCTGCATACTGGCGCAGATGCCCAGCTTCATTCCGTCGTCATTGTCACGGAACTTGGCCGTCGACATGATGCCGATAAAGCTTTCGGTGGCATCGGGGGCGCCCACCGCCTCGGCCGAGTCGCTGTCGGATTCAACCAGCAACGGCTGATTGGCGGCAAGGGCCGTGACCCACGCCTCGGCCGCGCTGTTCAGATCGGTTTCCAGAGGCTTGCCGTAATGGGCGGCATAGGCCTCGGCAAAGGCCGTGTCATGATGCGCGGCAAACTGGTTGAACCAGTCGGTATAGGCAGGCTTGCCCAACGGATCGGGCATTGCCACGCGCCCCGACCAGTCCGGATCGGTCAGCGCCCAGATGTTGCTGACCGGGCAGCTTTCATGCAGGGCGGTGTTATAGGTCCAGACGACAGGGGAGTTCGAGATGACCAAAGGGTCGCGCGCGCCCTCTGGGATGGCATCGACCATATCCGAGGGCAGATAGCTGACCGCAAGGCCGGGGGTCAGAAGCTGGGCCACGGCGGCGGGCGTGTCCGATATCACCAAAACATCGGCCTGCACATTGCCGGCCTGAGCCTCGCCCATGACCATGCGGATGGTGCCGGGGGCTTCGGACTTGGTGCCATTGGCCTCAAGCCCATACTTCGCTTTGAAGCCCGCAACCTGTTCGCGCACTTTTCCGGTGGAATCGATGACCATCAAGGGGGGCTCGCCCTTCGCCGCGGCCAGAAGGGTGGCTTCGTCAAAGGTTTCAGCCAGCGCAGGGCAGGCTAGGGCAGTCGAAAGCAACAAAAATGCAGGCAGGTGTGTCATCTGGAGGTTTCCTTTGATCTCAGGGAAAGATCGGGCAGGCAGCGGCCGTCAGGGGCAAAGAAATGCGTGCCTTCCTTCTGAGGGGTGATGAAAACGGGTTGCATCGGGGCAAGGGCAGGGCGCTGAAGGGTGGTGTGCAAAACGGGTGTCCCGCCCCGCTGCAGCGCCATTTCCACAACCCATGACCCGCCCGTGGGAATAAGCGCTGTCACCGTTGCCGCCAACGACTGGCCATTGTTGACGGTGGAAAGCTGCATCGCTTCGGGCCGCAGGCCGACGGTCACGCGGGCAGGGTCGGCGACCCCAGCAGGGATCAGTGCCCGTGCCGCATCGCTGCCCGCCGCGAAGATGTTGATCGGTGGGTTGCCGATGAACTCGGCCACAAAGCGGCTGGCGGGCTGGTCGTAGATCGCACTTGCGCTGCCGGTTTGCTGCACCTCGCCTTTGGCCAGAACGGCGATATCGGTGGCAAGGGTCATCGCCTCCCACTGATCATGGGTGACAAAGACGATGGTGGTGCCAAACTCGCGGTGCAGGCGGGCAAGCTCGGCCCGCATGGCAAGGCGCAGGGCCGCGTCAAGGTTCGACAGCGGCTCGTCCAGCAACAAAACCTGCGGTGCCAACGCGAGGGTGCGCGCAAGGGCCACACGCTGTTGCTGGCCGCCAGAAAGCTGTGCGGGATAACGGTCGGCCAGATCGGTGATGCGCAGGGTGTCCAGCATGGCATCGGTGCGGGCGCGGCGGGCGGTCGCATTTGCCCGCTGCAGGCGCAATCCGAAAGCCACATTCTGTGCAACGGTCATGTGCGGCCAGAGCGCATAGGACTGGAACACCAGCCCCACGCCGCGCTGTTCGGGGGGCACAAAGGTGCCTTGGGCCGCATCATCCACAACACGTGCCCCGATGCCGATCCTTCCGGCACTTGTCCTCTCAAGCCCCGCGATCATCCGCAACAGCGTGGTCTTGCCGCAGCCTGACGGGCCGAGGATGCAGGTGAATGAACCATCCCGGATGGTCAGCGAAACATCCTTGACGGCATGGCCTTTGCCAAAAGTCTTGGTCAGGTTTTCGATCACGATATCGGGCATCTAGCGCTACAGCCCCGCGGCAAGCCCCGGGCCTGCCACGCGATGCATGACAAGGCTGCCGATCAGGGCGATCAAGGCGATGACCAGCACGACGGCATTGGCGGCCTGCGCATAGCCATAGTCCACAAGGCGCAGCGAAAAGGTTGTCAGCACATCGGTTGATGGCACGGCCAGCAGGATGAAAAGGCTGACGCCCTTGATGCCGGAAATGAACGACAACAGGACCGCCGTTGCCAGCGCCCCCTTCATGAGAGGCAGGATAATGACGCGCAAGCGGCGCATCATCCCTGCGCCCATGATACGGGCGGCATCCTCGATATCCGGGCCAAGTTGCGCCATGGCCGAGATCCCGACGCGGCTGGCAAAGGGCATCTGATCGGCAATCAGTGCCAGAAGCAGAATGTAAGGCGTGCCGTAAAGCGCAGGGATCGGGCCGCGTGGTGCCGCGAACAGCACAAGGATGGCCGCAGCAAAGGCGATCCCCGGCACAAGGTAGGGGAAAAAGGTGATCGCGTGCAAGGCATTGGCCAGCCAGCGCCAAGAACTGTGCGCCACGACATATCCCACCAGCAAACCCAAGGCCGCTGCCGCCACTGCGGCCATGCCAGCAATGCGCACGGAGTTCCACGCCGCAGCCCAGAATTCGGACGAGAACAGGATTCCGTTCGGCAAAGCAACCGTGGGCAAATCGCGCCCGATCCAGTAATCCAGCGTAAAGTTCCCCGCATCAAAACGGCCGGGAATATGCATCAGGGTCGACAGCAGCAGCGTGACCAGCGGCACGACCACGCTGACCACAAACAGCAGCATGATCCCGCCAAAAACCGGCCAGCGCGCGGCATGCAGGGGGCTTGTGCGGGTGATGGTGCCCTTACCGCCGACGGTGGTAAACCGCCGCGCCTCGCGCAGCATCCAAGCGTCAATGCCCAACGTGATCACCCCGATCAGCAGCACAGCCCCGGCATAGACAGCCGCCATTCCATTCTGCTGCGTGCTGATCGCGCGGAACAAAGACACCGACAGGGTTTCGAACTTGACCGGAAGGCCAAGGATGTAGGGCACCGAAAACTCGCCAATCGCATCGGCGAACATCAAGAGGCCGGCGGACAACACGGCAGGGCGCAAGGCGGGGATCACGATGCGCCAAAGGATGATCTGACGGCGCGCGCCCAGAATCTGTGCCGCCTCTTCCAACTGGCCATCCAGCCGCCGCAAGGCGCCGCCGATGATCAGGATGGCAAAGGGAATATAGTGCAGCGTCAGGATCGCGATGGTCGGAACCGCGCCATAGGCCAGCCAGTCAGGCGGTTGCGCTCCAAGCGCCTGCGCCCATCCAGGCTGACCACCCAGTGTGGAATTCTTGAACAAGGTGACCCAGGCCAGCGCAAAGGTCCAGACCGGCAGCATGTACGGCACGATCAGCGCCACCGCGAACCACCCGCGCAACGGCACGTCGCTGCGCACAAGTACCCATGCCAGCAACGCCCCGATAACCAGCGCAAGGGCTGAAGCACATACCGCCACCAGAAGCGTGTTCCACAACGGCGCGTAGAACAGGATCGTTGACATGCGAGAGGCCAGCGCCCGGGACATGTAGTAGCCCGTTATCGCGCCATCCGCGACGCCCGTGCGCGCGCTGTCGCCGGGTTGCGAGGTGAAGCTGTCTTCGACGATCATGCCGATCGGCAGCGCGATCAACCACAGGAAGACGACCAGCAAGGCAAGGCCAAGCGCCAGCACAGGGTCATGCGCCATGCGCAACCCAAAGCCCCTGGCGCGGACTAGCCGGATCAAGCTTGCACCAAGGCACTGATCTTGCACTGATCCGACATCAAATCCCCTTTGCGCACGATCTACAACCTAGTTCGATTCTGTGACAGATCTGTGAAATTTGCACATACGTGCATTCAAAGTATCGTTTAAAAACATAAGCTATACGGCTAGAAGAAATTTTTCTTGCACCTAAGCCCATGAAAGACAAAGCTGTTCCACTTTCGGCGGCGCAGGGGGCGGAATCCTGACGCAAAACCGTTACACGCCGCTTCTAGCTCTGGGTGGGTCAACAACCGAACCGACCTGAAAGGATGCCTTCATGCGTTTGTCAGCGCCCATGCTGGTGGCACTTCTTGCCCCACAGATTGCTATGCCCACCGTCGTTCTGGCCGACCCGATGATGCAGACCGTCACCCCCGGCAACACCCTGACTGCTGCCCCAACCGAATGGCTGGGCGACAAGCCGCATTTGGTGATCATGGGGACGGTCGATGGCAAATTGTTCGACGTTCAGGTGATGGATATCACCTCGGCCGATATCAGCGCCATCACGCTCAAGCGTGAGTATCTGCTGAACGACACCGACTATAACCCCTATCAGGAAATGGATTTCGCGATCGAGTTCGTTCACGAGGGCATCGCAAAAGCCATCGAGGGCAAGCTGACTCATGCTGATTTCAACAAGCTTGCCGCTTTGCCTGCGACGTTTACCCTGCAATCGGCCGAGGAATACCCCGAAGGCGACAAGGTTTTCACCGAGTTCGAATACAAGTGGGAAGCGGGCGGCGTGACCGTCGATGCCGAAAGCCCCGACTATGCCGGGACCGCCACCTTGCATATGGATACCGCATTTCAGGCGGCAGCTCCCAATGGTGATGGCATGATCGGCGCCTTTATCACGGCGGCCAAGGGCGACAGCGCTTATGCCATCTCCTTCACCCTGCCTGTGACGGAGTTCGAAGTTGAAGACTAAGCACCTTCTGGCTGCGGGCCTTGGTCTTGCGGCGGTTCTGGGCGTTTCACCTGCGCTGCATGCGCAGGTGAAAGAGGTTCAGGTCACGGCGGTTGCCGAAACAAGCTCCATCATCGGTGATGCCGATGACCCGGCGATCTGGGTTCATCCGATCGATCCTGCGGCCAGCCTTGTGCTGGGCACAGACAAGTACAACGGGATGCACGTCTTCAACCTGCAAGGTGAAGACGTGGCCTATTTCAATGACGGATCGGTCAACAACGTCGACCTGCGCGAATTCACTTTGGCGGGACGCACAGTCTGGCTGGCATCGGCCACCGAACGCGATAACGAAGACATCGTGTTTTATGTGATCGAGGCCGATGGCAAAATGGATCGCGCCTCGCCGCATGCTTTTCCGGCCATGCCCGAAACGACCGAGCGAGTGCGCAATATCTATGGCCATGCCATGGCGCGTGATCATGCGACGGGCCGGGTCTGGACACTGACCAACTACAAGACCGGCCATATCGTGCAGTATGAAGTGCTGGACGACAATGGCCAGATCAAGCTGGAATTCACCCGCATGATCAAGGTGGGCACCCAGCCCGAAGGCATCGTGTCTGATGATACGATGGGTCATATCTATGTGGGCGAGGAAGATGTGGGCATCTGGCGCTTCCCCTTGCTGCCGGAAAATGGCGATGAGGCCGTTCAGATTGCTGCA
The DNA here is from genome assembly GCA_027484145.1 of Rhodobacter sp. Classification (GTDB taxonomy): domain Bacteria; phylum Pseudomonadota; class Alphaproteobacteria; order Rhodobacterales; family Rhodobacteraceae; genus Pseudotabrizicola. The sequence goes on along the minus strand of JAIXUH010000025.1, from coordinate 848 downwards.
ATCCCATCTGATTGCTTTCCCAAGGATGATGTCGAAGGGCTGGCAATCTATGAAGGGGCCGGGGCGCGGTATCTCGTTGCCTCGTCCCAAGGGATTCACCGCGCCGCGATCTTCCCGCTGAACGGGGAAGAGGTGCCGGCTTGTGCCGGCCTCGTCGAAATCGCGCCAGGCCCGGGGATTGACGGCGTGTCTGAAACCGATGGTCTGGATGTGGTGTCCACTCCGCTTGGGCCGGATTACCCCGAAGGTATGCTGGTCATGATGGATGACCAGAATGAGGACCTGCAGACGAACTTCAAATACATTTCGTTTGCAGATGTGAAAGCGGCGCTTGGTCTGAAATGAACGCAACTCTGGCGCCGACGCAGTCAACGGCGACTGTGTCGGCTGTCATTTTGACGTTTTGGTGGATATGGGACCGCCGAGCCTTGCCCCCAAGCATGCCGAAGACTCAGGCGGTTGCGGTCATTGTTGCTGTGGACTCGCGGGGCTACCCATTTTCAGCCCTGAGTGCGGGCGCTTGACAGGCTGGGCCTTGGGCAGGGATATCGACTAAGTCAACGGGACGGACGACTTTGCTCACCGTTTCAGCGACAGGCGCTTCTGCCGGCTGCGGTCAAGTACGGGGAGGTAAGCAAGCGCGATCGGTGGGGCGGCGCGCAAGCAGTTGGAATTCAAGGCTCTGGCGTTGTCCTTTTGATCCGTCCGACTGGTCTTGCCGCTTACTTGTGCCGTTCCGCGTGCTGGTTGGGCCCCTTGGCGGTCGGAGGCCAAGGGGCTTTTGCCTCCCGATGCCGAGTGCCGGCGGCGTGGGTTATGGAAGCTGTTGAAGGGCATTCCTGCCACTG
>JAIXUH010000001.1 GCA_027484145.1 Rhodobacter sp. | reverse complement strand
GCGCATCATTGATCGGCGTCACCGTCACATTCACCGTCGCCGTGTCAAACCCACCCTGACCATCGCTGATCGTATAGGTGAAGCTGTCCGTCCCGGTGAAGTTCAGGTTCGGCGTATAGACCGGGTTGCCGGCCCCGTTCAGCGTGACGCTGCCGTTGGTGCCTTGGGTGATGGCGACCACGCTCAAGGGGTGGCCGTTGGGATCGGAATCATTGCCGCGCACCAGAATGATCACGGCATTGTCTTCGGTGGTGGTTGCAGTGTCATCCGTTGCCACCGGCGGCAGGTTCGAGGGCGGCGCGACCGAGACGGCCACGGTCGCAACATCGGTGCCGCCAAACCCGTCATTGACGGTGTAGGTAAAGGTGTCGGTGCCCGAGAACCCGGCATTCGGCGTATAGGTAAACACGCCATTGGCCGTGGCCGCCACTGTACCGTTGGCCCCTTGGGTAAAGGCGGTGACGGTCAGGGTATCGCCATCGACATCAAAGTCGTTGGCCAGCACGTTGATGCCGGTCAGGGCCGTGTTGAAGGCTGTGCTGCGGTTGTCATCTTGTGCCACCGGCAGATCATTCGCGCCGGTGACCGTGATGGTGCCCGTGGCGCTGCTGGTCAGGTTGGCACCGCTTTCGCGCACGACGTAGGTGAAGGTCAGCACCTGTGTCTCGCCAACCCCAAGATGCTGATACGCGCCGTTGGTGTTGAACGAAAGCGTACCATCGGCACCGACCGTCAGGGTGCCCCCGCCGGAAAGGTTGATCGGCGCGCCGACGAAAGCCACGTTTCCATTGACCGACGCCACGCTGAGGCTATCGCCTTCAGGATCAAAATCGATGCCCAACCCGTTGTTGGCAAAGACCGATCCGGCCAGTGTGGCATCTTCGGACACGGTAAAGCTGTCGTTGCGGGCCACCACGTTGTCATCAGCACCAGTGACATTGATGCTGACCGTGGCCGTATTGGACAGCCCGCCATTATCGGTGATGGTATAGGTAAAGGTCTCGGTCTGGTTTTCGCCCGAGGCAAGCGATTGCAGCGCGGCCGAGGTGGTCGGATCATAGTTCAGCGCGCCATTCGCACCGATCAACACGGTCGCCCCCGATGGAAGAACCAAGGGGTTGCCGGGCACGTAAATCACACCGTTGATGGCCGTCAGGGTAAAGGCGTCGCTACCCGGATCGAAATCGGCGCCGGTGCCGTTGCTGGCAAAGATATTGCCGGTCAAGGCCGTGTCTTCGCTGATCGAGAAGAAATCGTTGCGCGGTTGTGGTGGCGCGTTGTTCACGGTGACGGTGAACGTATCCGTTGTGGACGAGCCGTTGTTGTCATTGACGCTGACGGTGACGGTATAAACGCCCTCGGCCTCGTACAGGTTCGACAGGTTGATGGTGCGGGTGGTCTGGTTGAAGACCTGCGGCCCCGCCCCTTCGCCGTAGTTGATGGTGATGGTCCATGTGTCGGCATCCGGATCCACAATCGTCAGGTTGCGCGACAGGCTTGCCCCTTCGGAGATGACGGTGTTTGCGCCCGCCTCAAACGACAGCGGGTCATTGACCGGGGCCACGTTGATGTTGGTCAGTGCCTGCGCCGGGCTGAAGGACGATCCGTCAGAGCCCGACCAGCCAAAGGTATCCAGACCGTTTGCGTTTGGTCCGGGCTGATAGGTCAGCGCACCCGCATTCAGTTGCGCGACCGTCACCACGGCACCGGGTGTCGCGAGAAGGCCGTTGAGGAACAACTGGCCTACGGTCGGGAGCACATCGATGCGGATCGCGGCCAGCGGCTGGCCTTCGGCATCGGTGAATCCGGCCGCAAACAGCGCCGACGAGAACACAAATGTCGTGTCTTCGACCGCGTTGGCCACCACGTTCTGCACCACGGGCGGTTCGTTGCCGAAGATCTGGTAGAACACGCCCGTGCCGCTGCCATCCCCCGCCGTACCCGAGGTGTTCGAGGTCCAGCCCACCACAAAGCCGCCGCCCGGAAGCGCGGCCACCGTGGGGGCAAACTGCGAGCTTGCATCTTGGGTGTTCACCTCGATCGGGCCATCGATCCGGTTGCCCGCCGCATCGAACTGCTGCGCAAAGACCCCAAGGCCCGACCCGTCCTGACCGGAATCGTCGGTAAAGACGACGACAAAGCCGCCATTTTCCAGCGCTGCAACAGCCGGTTGATATTGGGACGAACTGCGGAAATCGTTGACGCGGAATTCAAGGCTGACAGCGAGGCCGGTGGCATCGAAGATCCGGGCATAAACACCTTCGGCAGAGCCGTCGGTGCCCGAGCTTTCCCAGACCGCCACCATGTTTCCGCCCGTCAGCGTGGTCAGGGCCAGCGTGTCCTGTGCGTTCAGGGTCGACACGTTCAGCCGCACCTCGGCTGCGCCGCCCGTGTAGGTTCCGCCTGCGCCGGGGGTGAACACCCGGCCCACCACGGATTGGCCGCTGCCGTCGCCGCCACTGCCCGCGACCGCGTCCGTATCCCAGCCGATGAAAAACCCACCCCCGGCAAGGGCAGTGACTGAGGCCCGATCCTGCGTGCTGATGACGGACAAGTTGGCGCGGAATTCGGGCGTCAGCGGTGTGCCGGTCGTCCCCGAGAAGACCCGGCCATAGATATCGCCGCCGCTGCCACCCGGAATGGCGCTGGCAAATCCGGTCCACGTCACCAGAATGTTGCCATCGGTCAGGCGGGTGACTTCGGCCGCATATTGCGTGCTGACGGTAAAGGAATTGACCGGTGTTTCTGTGCCGACGGGTGCCCCTGCCGCATCATAGCGCTGCAGGAAAATCCCTTGGCCACTGGCGTCAATACCCGTCCAGACGACCGCAAAGCCGCCTCCTTGCAACCCGATCACATTTGGGTCGGTCTGCTCGCCCGCCGTGGTGCTGTTGATGCGGAATTCGGTCCCGACCGGGTTGCCGTCAAGGTCAAAGCGCTGCCCGTAGACGCCGGTGCTGCTGACTGCATCCTGGCCAAAGCTTTCCCACACCATGACAAAGCCGCCGGTGATTGCGGCCACGTCGGCGCCGTTCTGTGCGCCGGTCTCAAAGGTATTGGCCTGCCGTTCCCCGAACTCGCGGCTGGCGCCATCCGCTTCGGGAGTCACCGTGACGGTGACAAAGGCCGGGTCTGACCGCTCTCCCTCGGCGTCGCCCACCTGAATCTGCAGAATGCGGGTGGCCGCAGGATCATCCGAGATGTTGCGGTACGACAGGTTCTCGACCAAAAGCTCGACGATGGCCGTCGTCGCATTTGCGGTCAGCGACAAGACAAACGGCTGCCCCCCGGTGCCGGGTTGCGTGATGGTGGCCACGGTCAGCCCGTTGAAGATGACGTTGCTGCCGGAAATGGTGATGCCGGACGCCTGAAGCAGACCAATCTGATCTTGCGCCGCGCCATCTTCGCTCAGGAAACCCGTCAGGGATGATGAATTGGTCTGGCGCACATCAACGCGGATGAACCCGCCGCCCCAGCCCGACCCGTCGAGGTCAACCACAACGGCGGCCGCATTCACATCAATGCGCACCGGAGCCGCGTTCACCGTGTTTTCCGCCACCGTCAGCGTGGCGTTGATCGCGTCCAGATCAGGCAGGCCCGACAGATCGGTCGCGGGCAGGGATTCAAACAGCCGCTGGAACACCCCAAGCGAGGCGTTGTCGCTGGATGTCCACGCCGCCACAAAACCATCAACCGTTGCAGCAATGGCCGGGCTGCCTTGCGTGCCTGTCGTCACTTCGGCCAGACTGATCAGCCCGTCAATGCGGCTGCCATCGGCGGCATACCTTTGGCCAAGAACCCCCTGACCCGACCCGTCAAAGCCTGACGAATCCTGAAACACCACCATGAAGCCGCCGGATGGCAGGGCCACGACCTGCGCATTATCCTGACTGGACACGACGACTTCGTTGACAAGGAATTCACCGCCCGCCCGGTTGCCAGCCGCATCATAGCGCTGACCATAAATCCCCGTGCCGGACCCGTCGTTGCCGTTTGAATCTGTCCAGACCACCACAAAACCGCCGCCAGCCAGACCCGCGACAGACGCATTGGTCTGGTTGCTCAGGACCGAGGTATTGACGGCAAATTCGGTGCCCACCAGTGCGCCGGTGGCCGAGAATCTTTGGCCGTAAACGCCATAGGTGTTCGTCGTATCCTGGCCAAAGCTTTCCCATGTGACGACCCAGCCCCCGCCAGCCAAGGCTGCCACGGCCGGGGATTGCTGGGTGCTGGTGGTAAAGGTGTTTCCGGCAAGTTCGACCGTCACTGCGGCGCCGTTCTGGTCAAACACGCGGACCCGGATGCCGGTGCTGCTGGCATCGCCGTTGGAATCGGTCCAGACAGCAGCAAAGCGGCCAAAGGCGTCGCTGGCCAGCGACACGGAGGTTTCCGTGCCCGAGGCGGATTCGTTCAGCCGCATCTGCCCGCCGACGGCCGCGCCAGCGGATGTGAAGATCTGGGCAAAGACACCGTTGGTATCGTCGGGGCCCGTGCCTTCCCACGCAACGACAAACCCGCCCGTGCTAAGCGCCACAACGGACGGTGCGGATTGAAAGCCCTGAACAGTGGTGTTGATCAGGAATTCCGGCCCGACCGGTTGGCCCAAGGCATCATAAAGCTGGCCGAAAACGCCAGAGCCGCTATCAAGATCAAAATCTTGCGCGGCGGATGACCAGACAACGACATGCCCGCCACCCGACAGGACCGCCACAGCCGGATCAGATTGTGAGCTGGCCGTTTCGGAATTGACCCGCTGATCGCCCCCCATTGGCACGAAAGATTCCGCCTGTGGCGTGATCACCAAGGAAATCAGTTCCGACTGCACAAAGCCGCCATCGCCATCCGTCAGCACGATGCGCAGGTCGCGCGTGGCTTCGGGGTCATTACTGATGTTGCGATAGGACAGCGCATCCAGCAGCGCCTCGATCCGCGCCGCTGTTGCGTTGGCGTTGAACGTCACCGACAGCGGCACGCCATCCTGACCATTCGCCACAAGCACGCCAATTGCCACGCCATCAACACTGACGGTGCCACCGACAAGCGACACGCGCGCCGAGGCAAAGGTCAGATCATCCTGCGCGCCATTGTCGGGGGCCGAAAACTGCACGCCACTGTCGGAATTGATCGCGCGGGTGATCTCAAGCCGACCATTCAGGAAATTGGCACTGTCAGCGTCCGAAACGGTCAGACGGTTGGGGAAAAGCGCCACAAAGCCCGCGTTTACCTGAGCTTCGGTCAGGGTCACCGTTTCGGGCACGCCTTCGATCGTGGGCGCCCCTGCCCCGGCAGCAGACACACCGTCGCCCAAGACGCGCAGGAACACACCGCGGCTCGACCCGTCACCGGCAGCGCCGCTGGTTTCCGAAATCCAGACCGCAGCCACGCGGCCATCCGACAAGGTCACAAGGCTGCTGTTGCTTTGCGACGTTTCGGTCTGTTCGTTGATGCGGAACATGCCGTCAACGCGGCTGCCATCGGCCGCAAACTGCTGCGCATAGATGTCAAAACTGCTGCCCAGAATGCCGCTGCTGTCTGACCAGCTGACCAGCCAGCCACCATCGGGCAATTCGGTGATGTCTGACTGGAACTGCTGCGAAGAGGGCAGCGTGTTGACGATGACCTGCCCGCCCACCGGCGCCCCGGCAGCCGTGAACCGCTGCAGATAGATGGCTTGCCCCGCCCCGTCACCCACGGTGTCATCCGTCCAGGTGATGACAAAGCCGCCGTCCGCCAAGCGCGCGATGGCCGGGTCGTTCTGGTTGCCCGAGGTGGTGGTGTTGGCCCGCACCTCGACGCCAACGCGCGCGCCCGCCCCATCATAGCGCTGAAAGTAGATGCCGCCAGACGAGCCATCGGTGCCTTCGCTGCGATAGACAACGACAAAGCCGTTGGCCCCGTTCAGGGCAACTTCAACGTCGGACTGGGCGTTCAGCGTGGTGGGATTCAGAACGAAATCACCCGTCACCAGCGCGCCCGCTGACGTAAAGATCCGCCCGGTAACACCGGTCCCATTGCCATCGCCAGATCCGGCAGAGGTCACCGCCTCCCACGCGAACAACAGGTTCCCGTTGCCAAGTTGCACAATGGTCGGCGCGGACTGGGTGGACGAGGTTTGCGCGTTGACCGTAAAGATTGTCCCCGGCGTGCCATCGGCTGCAAAGATCTGTGCCCGCACGCCCGACCCCGAGTCATCGGCCGTGTCGTCGGTCCATGTCACCACATAGCCGCCGGTTGCCAGACCTATGCCCGCAGGCTCGGTCTGGTTGCCGATGCCCGAGGTGCCAACGCGGACTTCCGGCCCGATCGGGCTGCCATCTGCGCCAAATCGCTGGACAAACACACCATAGGTGTTGGGGGAATCCTGATTAAACGACTGCCAGACCGCCACAAAGCCGCCAGAGGAAAGAGCAAAGACTTCGGCTTCTTCCTGGATGCTGTTGGTAAAGGTGTTGACCTGCGTCTCGCCGCCTTCGGGTTGCAGACCGCCGTCATCCTCGGGCGTGTTGACGATAGAGATCGTCTGGAACCCCGTGGTGCCGGAACCGGCGTCGGTCACCCTGATCCGGATATCCCGGTCCTCAAGCACGCCGTCAGATGTGTTGCGATAGCGCAGCGCCTCGATCAGCGCCTCGACCGCCGGTGCAGTAGCCCCTGCCCCCAACAGCAGCCGCAAGGTGCCACCGGCAAGGCCGTTCTGAACCGCATCGATCGTGGCAAAGGCAACGCCCTGAAAGCTGATCACGTTGCCCGCGACCGAGATCTGCCCCACACCGGTGCCAATGCTGGCCACCCGCAGGGTTTCAAACGCACTCGACTCGCGCGACACCGAGGCGTCCGCATAGCTGACCTCGACAGCCCCCCCCGAAAGACCCGCCGCACCGGAATAGTCAAAATCGACCGCTGTGTCCAAGGCGACGCCGTCCGTCGATTGTGCTGCGGCTTCGGCAACCACCAGGTCCGTGGCAAGGTCGGTCAGGGCGATGGTCACTGTGGCAGGTGTGCCGATGTTGATGGACACGCTGACCGGATCAGACACGCCGCCGTCGCCATCGGTCAGGGTGAACCCCAGTTCGCGCACGCCAGTCGCCGGAGAGGCCGCCGTGTTGGCATAGGTTAGCGCCTCCAGCAGCAAAGACACGCGGGCGGGCGTGGCATCCACATCAAACGCAATGCGCAGACCGACACCGTTCACGCCGTTCAGAACGGCATCGATCGTGCCGATCTGGATGCCATCCACCGACACTGCATTGCCGACCACGCTGACGCGGCCACCAGCGGCAAAGCCAAGCTGATCGTTGGCCGTCGTGCGGTGGTTCAACCAGACCAAGTTCAGGCTGCCGCCGTCGAAATTCGCGGAATCAGGGTCAAGGACCGACACCGCATCATCAATCACACGGGCCGTCGCTGCGGAAGCCTGCGGCACCGTCACATCATCAAGGTCAGTGATGACCGGGTTTAGGGCCGTTCCGGCAAAGGTTGCGGGCGTGCCAAGAATCCGGTGCAGAATGTCTACGGAAAAGTCGCCCGTCGCTGATGCTTCTTGCCACGCGGCAATGATCGCGCCACTGGTCAGCAGCGTCAGCGCGCCTTCAGACTGTCCGCCGTCGCCGGATGTTCTGACGGAAACCGGGTTGTCGATCCGGCTGCCATCAGCGGCATAGAACTGGATGAACACACCGCCGCCGTTGCCGTCAGCGCCCGAGTTGTCCGAATAGGCTATGGCAAAGCCACCACCCGGCAGCGCAATGACCTCGGGGTCAAATTGCTGGGTTGACGTCATTTCGTTGACGAGGAATTCGCCACCCACGCGGTTGCCCGCCGCATCGAACCGCTGCGCAAACACCCCTGAACTGCTTCCGTCTGTGCCGGAATCGTCGCGCCATGCGATGACAAAGCCACCCGTGGACAGTGCCGCGATGGAAGGTTCGTTTTGCGAACCGACAAAGACCGAATTGACGGCAATCGGCCCGCCAACCAGACCGCCCGCAGCGTTCAAGATCTGCGCAGCAACCCCGAAATCGGCACCAGCATTGTCAAACCTTGTCCAGGCAACCACGATATTGCCGTTTGACAGTTGCGCCACCTGCGGAGGATCGTTGGAAAAGCCAAGGTCGGTTGACACCGTCACCTCGGCCCCGACGCGTACGCCTGCGGACGTAAAGGCCTGATAAAACACATCAGCTGTAAACGTTGCCTGCGATACGGCGTTGTAAACGACCCCGAAACCACCGCCAGACAAGGCGATGACCTGCGCCCTGACCCCACTGAAGCTGTCAAGCCCTTCGATCACGAATTCCGCCCCGGACGGATTGCCCGAGGCATCGAAGATCTGTCCGCGCAAGGTTTCAGACAGCCCGTTGGGGGGGGCACTGAACACGACGACAAAGCCGCCGCCCGGCAGCCCAACCGCATCAAGGGCCCTCTGGGTGCCTGCCGTTGTTGCGTTGACGCGGAACTCCTCGCCCACGCGCAGGCCATCGGCTCCATAGCGCTGTGCATAAATGCCGTTGGTGGATGCGGCATCCTGATCGGATGACGTCCAGACAACGACATATCCGCCCGTTGTCAGTGCCGAAACGATGGCCAGGCTTTGTGAGCTCTCGGTCGCCGTGTTCACCAGCCGCTCATCGGTGGCAAAGACCGGAATCTCGGCCTCGGGGGCGATGGTGATTGTCACCAGTTGCGGGGCAGATTGCCCGCCGTCGCCATCGGTCAGCGTCAGGCGGACATCGCGCGTGGCGCGCGGATCATCGGACAGGTTGAAATAGGTCAGGTTGCCCAAAACCGCCTCGACCGCGGCCGATGTGGCCGAGGCGTTGAAGGTCACCACCAGACCAGCGGCATCGGTCGCAAAGGTGCCGATGACCGTGCCGCCGAAGGTCACGTTGGCCCCGGACACACCGACCTGCCCTGCCGCAACGCCTTGGTTGCGAATGCCATAGATATCCTGCGTGGTGCCATCGGGCGCAGCAAACAGGTTCGACGCGTCGGGAGCGATCACCCGCGTCAATTCCAGCCGACCGCCCGCGAAATTGGCCGAATCCAGATCGCTGACCGACACACGGCCATCTGCATCCAAAAGCACCGCGCCCGCGTTCAGTTCAGCCTCGGTCAAGCTGCGGGTCGAGGAGAACCCCGAAATGACGGGTTCGTTTTCCGGCAAAGCATAATTGCTGGACGTGCCGACAATGCGTTGAACAATACCCGCGCCGTCCGAGTCAAATGCAGTGGAATTGACGGTTGCGGTCACGATCACATCGCCATTGGCAAGACGCGCCAGACTGACGTCCTGCACCGAACCTGACGGCACCAGCATGAACTGCGTCTCACCATCCACGCGGCTGCCGTCAGCGGCATAAGACTGGATCAGAATCCCGTATGCGCCGGTCGGGCCCTGCCCTTCCCACGCAACAATGAATCCACCATCGGCCAGTGCGACAACGGAAGGTTCGGTCTGCGTGCCGCCTGTGGTTTCATTGACAAGGAAACGCCCCGCCGTCGGCACACCCGCCGCCGTGAACATTTGCCCGAAGATGCCCGTACTTGACGCGTCCCCCGACCCGTCAGTCCAGACGATGACAAAACCGCCACCCGTCAGCGCCGCCACCGAGGCGTCATTCTGGGTGCCGGTCAAGTTACCGCTCTCAACGGTTCCCGTTGTGCCCTGCTGCACGCCCGCGGGCGAATAGATGGCAAACCGCACATCAGGCGCGTTTGTGGGGGCCGAAAAATCATCCCACGCAAAAACGATATTCTGGTTCGACAGCACTGTGATGTCGATCACAGGGTTGCCGCTTTGCACGTTGGTGTCGACGATGATGGGGGCACCGCTGGCCACGCCGGCTGCGGTGTAGAATTGCGCCTGCACCGAAGTCAGGCCCGTGGTATTGTTGAACACGCTGTAGGCAACGACAAAGCCGCCGTTGGCCAAGGTGGTGACCTGCGGCACGGATTGACTGAAGAAGTTTGCGCCACTGCCAATGGCGAATTCGCTCCCCACCGGCTGCCCAGTGGCTGTAAATATTTGCCCGTGAACCTCGCTGTCGCCGGCAAAGCGGACGGGTCCATCCCAGACCACGACAAAGCCGCCCGCATTCGCGCCCGACGTGATGGCTGCAATCGACGGGGAGGTTTGCGTGCCGGCTGTGACGGAGTTGACAATGAATTCCGGCCCGACCATCGCGCCGCTGGCGTCATAGCGCTGTCCGAAGATGCCGCCGGATGCGCCATCCTGCAGTTCGGACCGCCAGACCACAACCCAGCCGCCGCCCGGCAACCCCACCACCGACGAAAACTGTTGCCCCGAGACCTGCGTGGTGTTCACCAGTTCGGCGTCATCGCCCAAGGGCGACAGGGCATCTTCTTCGGGTGTAATGTTGATGGTGATGGTTTGTGGCGCCGACGACCCGCCCGCCCCGTCTTGCAACAGCAAGGCCAGTTCGACCTGACTGTCAGGATCGTTACTGTTGCTGCGATAGGTCAACGCCTCGATCAGGGCTTCGACTGCCGCCGAGGTTGCGGCCGCCGTCAGGGAAATCACCAGATCGGCCCCGTTCGTCCCGTTGCTGGTGATCGTGCCAATGGTCACGTTGCCAAAACTGACGGTGGTGCCCGCCACACCGATCTGGCCGGCCCCTATGCCTTGGTTCTGAACGCCCAGAATGTCGCTGAACAGCTGACCAGCACCTTCAAAATCGCCTTCCGCCGTCACGCGCTGCAAGACCAGCCGTCCACCGCCGAAATTGGCGCTGTCCGCATCCGAAACGGCGACGCCCAGATCCAGCAACACCGCGCCCGCATTGATCTGTGTCTCGGTCAGGTTAAGGGTGTCGCGCAGGCCATCAACCACAGGCGACACGGGCAGCACAACGGCACCCGCCGACGGTGCCAGCACCGAGATCAGAACGTTTCCATCATTGGTGGTCGATTGATAAACGTCATGCCCGACAATGATCAAACCGTTCGGCAGCACGACCACAGAGGGCTGGTTCGGGGAAAAACTGACGCTGTCGGTAATCTGGATCTCACCCTCGGCATCGGGTGCGCCATTGGCGTCGAACCGCCGGCCCATCAGATCGAAGGTCGAGGTGCCCCCTGACGTGTCGGAGTAATAGCTGACAAAAAAGCCGCCATCCGGCGTTGCCGCAACCGAAGGCTGGTTCTGGTTGTTCAGCGTCGACACGTTCACAACGAACTGGTTACCCACCGGGGTACCGTTCGCCTCGAACAGGCGGGCGTTGATCGCAGTGGCACTGCCATCACCCGTGTCGCCCGTCCAGACCACGACAAACCGCCCGCCGGTCAGGGTGACAACCTGTGGATCAGACCCGCCGATGGCCGTGTTCGATCCCACGGCAAATTCCGCCTCGGCCGAGGTTCCGTCTGCGTTCAGCAACCGCCCCCGGATCACGCCCGCATTGCCGGTTGATGCCCAGACCGCGACGTAGCCGGTTCCAAGCGGCGACAGGTCAACGGCAGTCTGCTCGCCCGTCGTCGTAATGTTCAGCGTCCGCTCGACGCCGACCGGCGTCCCCGAGGCATTGAAGCGCTGCGCGCGGATATCCTGCGTAAAGGTTTCGTCGTTATAGGACGTCCACGCCAGGGTGAAACCACCGTCCGGCAAGGCGACAACCGATGGCCCTTGTTGGGTGGAAAAGGTTTCGGTGTTCGTTACACGCTCGGTGCCAACAGGTGCGCCAGAGGCGTCGAACATCTGGGTGCGGATGTCATTGGTGGTTGTGTTGCGCCAGCTGACGACAAAGCCGCCGCCCGTCAGGCCTGTCACCGAATGATCGGACTGATTTCCGAGTGTCGAGGTCTCGACCTGAAACTCACCGCCGATTCGCTGCCCGAAGGCATTGTAAACTTGGCCCACCAGTCCAAGCCCCGAACCGTTCTGCGCGCTCGAGGTCCAGACCGCGACGAAGCCGCCGCCCGGCAATGTGCTAAGTTCGATATCCTGCTGATTGCCATCAGTAAAAATGCTGGCGATGACATCCGAAGTAAGCTCGACGGTCATTTTGGGTCTTCCCCTAAGCTATGTAACAAATGCAAGTGACGGCCAAAAATTCGCCGCAATTGGCAGAATAACACCTTTGAAGAGGCTGTTCTGTCAATGTTTTTGTGCAAAGAACCGCGCCGGTTCCGCGCGAAGTTCGGGCAACCCGCTGATTTTATGGCCTGCGCCGGATGTGCTGCGGTAAAATGTCAGGTGGGCGCGGCGCGACCGCATTTTGTCGCAAGCCAGAGATGCACTAACGTGAAGAAACGCCATCAAGCATATATGAATTCACCAAAAAAATCCGGGTCGCACCCGAAGGGGTGAACACGCCAGACCAAACAAGAGGACGCCCTAAAGGCGACGGAAAGGGCCTCGGCCCGCTCTTCCACGCACCAAGGTCACACGCAAAGTGCAGGCCAAACGAGACAGTGAAAAAGCAGGATTCGTTGAGGCAAGCGCCATGTTCTCCGCATGTACTGCGCCAATGGCCGATCCGAAACAGTGACAAAGGCATGTCACTACCATGACACCTTCGCTATGCCCCTGAATTGCAGCCCGTTTGACAACGGAAGCAGTAAAGCTGCACATCGGATCATGCGCTGCAGGATAAAACGCCCCCCGGATGATTGATCCACACCTCAGCAATGGCCCTGTTCAGCTGACCAAAGAAGAGAGCATAGCCCTAAAACACTTCAGCAATGCTGACGCAATCAAACCCGACACATGACGCGTTTTGCCTCGTTTTCTGCGGCGTCTCAGTGGCGGTTCAAGCTGTCCGCAATTCTTGCCATTGCCCGGCGGACCGGGCCTGACGGCCAGCCTCGACCCGGAACAACATCAGTTGATCCCGCAGGGCCGAGACTTGCTGGCGCAAAGTCTGGCCGCTTGCCGTCACCTCCTCCGAAATTGCTGCGTTGCTTTGCGTGTTCTGATCCAACTGGCTGACCGCGCTGTCAATTTCCGTTAATCCCGACGCCTGTTCCTCACTTGCGGCAGAAATCGCCCGGATGGTTTGCGTCAAGCGCTCAACCGCCTCGCCAATCTCGGACAGCGACAGGTCAACATCGCCAACAACATGCACCCCGCGCTGCACCTCTTGTGCGCTTTGCGCGATCAGCGCCGAAATATCGCGCGCAGCCTCGGTCGTGCGTTGAGACAGGGCCCTGACTTCCGAGGCGACCACTGCAAACCCGCGCCCCGCCTCACCGGCCCGGGCAGCCTCAACCCCCGCATTCAATGCCAGCAAGTTGGTCTGAAAGGCGATTCCCTCGATCATTTCGACAATCGATGAAATCTGGCTGGAGGAGCGGGCAATCGCATCGATCGCCCCTTTGGCCGATTGCACCGCCGCGCGGCCCTGATCTGCCTTTTCTGTGGCGTTTTCTACTGCGTGCCGCGCCTCACGCGACCGGGCCGCCGTGGATTTCACCAGCGAAGTCAACTCACTGAGCGCCGCGGCGGACTCTTCAAGCGTCGCGGCCGTGCTTTCCGTGCGCCGCGACAATTCTTCGGCAGCGTCCGCAATGCCGCCTGTTTCGCCATCGATGTTTTCTGCCATGCGACGGATATCTTGCACCAGATCGCGCAAGGCCCGCGTCGCCACGTTGAAATCGACCCGCAGGCTATCATGGCCACCGGCAAAGGCATCAACGATCTCGACCGTCAGGTCGCCCTCAGACAGGCGCCGCAAGGCTTGCGCCAAGGTTGCCACGATCTGATCCTGCAAATCCATCAGGGCCTGACGTTCGGCATCGGCAATCTGGCGCAGGCGCTGACGCTCGGCCTCTGCAGCCGCAACCCGTTCGCGCTCATGCCGCTCTGCCTCGGCCAGCCGTACCGCTTCTAGGCGCTCACGCTCCTGAACGGCGCGCGCTTCGGCGGCACTCTGGGCTCGCCGTGCCTCGGCGGCACGCTGTTCTTCGGCCTCCAGCGTGATCTTGGCGCGCAACGTATCGCGAAAGACCAACAGCGCTTTGCCAAGATCCCCGATCTCGCCGGCGCCGGACCGCAATCCATCAGCCGCCGCAAGATTGCCAGCGGCCAGCCCGGTAGTGGCCCGCGTTGCGCGGCGGATCGGCGCAATGACAAAGACCCATGCCACCACCGGCGCGCCCGCGATCAGGGCACCCGTCAGGGCGGCTAGCAACCACAGGGCGTTGATCGACGCCTCGGCCTGCGCCATCAGGTCACGACCGCCATCTGCAACCGACGTCAGGGTCGACTTGGCCAGACCGCGCATCGTCGCGGCCAAAGTGCCAACGGCATCGACCACCTCGCCGGACACAGCTTCGGCCCGGGCTCGGGCCGACAAAAGCGCAAGCTGTTCGGCGGCAATGCCGGTTTGGGCATCGCCCATCTGCAGAAAGCTTTCCGCCTTTTCGCGCAGATCCGCCGGGACACCGGGGATCAGCCCCTGCAGTTCGCTGATATTGGCCGACAAAGCCGCCGTTGCGCGTTCCGCGTCAATAGGGTTTCGCGTCAGCGCGACGGCGGTGGCCGCTGCCGAAACCGAGCGGGCGGTGGCGTCCAGAAGGGCAAGCTGGCGCAGAGGCTCGACATGCTTTTCCAACAGGGTTTCGATTGCGGCCTTGTTTTGTTCGCCCGCCTCAATGGCAGAAAGTTCAAGGGTAAAGCGCAGATCGTCCTGCCAGACCAGCAGCGCGGCATCGATCCTTTGCATATCTGCAATCAAGGCTTTGCCCAGAAAATTTGCCGTTTGTGGCGCATCAACAATCGCGGCCATGCGCGTCAAGATGTCATCAAGGGCACGTGCCTGTTCAGCGCTGTCAGGCTGATCGCTGATCGTTGTGCGAACCGTGGCCAGACGGTTCACCGAGGCACGGGCAAGGTCGGTCAGAATGGCAATGCGCGCCTCATCAGGCTTGGCACTCAGCCCCAGGACCACGCCGATCAGGGCATTCACCTCAATCCGTGTGGTCAAGGCCGCCTGAATACGTTCCACATCTTGCGCAATCAGCCCTTCAAGGGTCTTTGCCACGGCATCGGCGGTGGCCTGCCCGCCAACCAGAAGGTCGGCATAGGCCGCGTCACTGCCCGCATCGACCGCAACCTCCAGGTCATTTGCCGTCTGGTCAATGGCTGTCAGCTTGGCGGAAATGCTGTCTTGCAAGACAAATTCCTGCCCGCGCGCCGCCACCATTTCAGCGGCGCTGGTTTGAATCCGCGCCAGTTGCGCCGAGAGGTCCGGCGTCAGAACGGTGCGCAGATCCGTCCGCAACTGAATAAAGTTTTCCGTGATCAGCGCATCGGCTGTTTGAAGTTCGGTGTCGGTCGCGGCGGCAAGCACCTTGGCCACGTTTTCCGACAGGTGCGACAGTTCTGACATGGCGATGTTGCTGTTGGCCAGCACTTGCACATCTTGCGTAATCAGATCCGACACATGGCTTGAGGTTTTCAGAAAGGTCTGAAGCCCAAGGGTAACGGCGGCGGCCGTGGTCAACCCCATGACGCCCATCAGGCCGATGATCTTGAAAGACAGGCTTCCAAAGGCGCGGTTCAGTATCATTCGCATCGCGGATGTCCCTTGCGTGATCACGACAGGTCGCAAACCCATTTGCACGCGGGTTGCCTGCTATGAGGCAACCCGGGCCTGCTACCGGGCAGGATGGTCAGCCGCTGAACGGCTGAATCTGCCCCTCGGGCGAGATGACGGTCATGAAGACATCGTCCATCCCCTGATTGTCACCGGCGCCATACTCCAGCACCACGCCGCCCAGATCGACCTTGCTCAACGAGCGCAACGCCATCAGGAAAGAGTTACGCGTCAGATGGGGGCCACTGTTGCGCAGCGCCTCGATCGCAAGCCGCCCGGCGATGTAGCCTTCAAGCGAGACAAACCCTGGTGTTGCGGCGGGGTCCAACGCCGTCAGCGCCGCCTGATATTCTGCGACCAGCGGCACTGTCGCATCCATCGGATAGGGGACGACCTGCGAGATGATGACGCCGGCGCCGTCACCACCAAGTTCGGCAATCAGGGCGTCCGTACCAACGAACGAGATGTTCATGAACACCGGATTGAAGTCGAGTTTGCGCGACAGGCGGATGAACTCGGCCACGGGCTTGTAGGCCCCGACCATGACCACCGCTTCGGCTTCGGATCGGCGGATGTCCAGCAAGGCCGCCTTGACCGCCGTCGTATTGCGCGCATAAACGCCCTCGGCCACCAGCTTCATGCCGCGCTTTTCCAGCGCCTTGGTGACACCGGACAGCCCCGCCCGGCCGAACCCGTCATCCTGATACAGAATGGCGATCTTTTTCAGACCCTTGATGTCTGCAAGATACTGTATCCAGCGCTCTGTCTCGGCATCATAAGAGGCGCGGACGTTGAACACATTGGTCAGTTCGGCGGAGCGCAGAAAACCGGCGCCTGTAAAGGGACCGATCACCGGAAAGGCGTGTTCGGTGGTCAGCGGTTGCGCGGCTTGCGTTGTCGGTGTGCCCACGGGCCCGATCAGGCCAAGGTGCGCATCACCGGCCAGAATGGCCGACACATGTTCGACCGACCGTTCCGGTTCATACCCGTCATCGAAAGACTCCAGCGTCAGCATCCGGCCTGCGACACCGCCCGCACGATTGGCCTCTTCGAACGCCGCGCGCACCCCCAGTTGCATGCCGGTTCCAAGCGCCGCTGCCGGACCATCCAGTGCGGCCACCTGCGCAAAGCTGATCGTGGTGTCCGTCACCCCCTGCCCCGCCATCACAGGCGAGGCCAGACAAATCAGAGCCGATAGAAAAGATGCGAGTTTCATGCTGACCTCACGTTGTTTCGGTGCGCCGGGTGTACAGCAGCACGCTTAACGTCCGCATAATCGATCAGGTTTTATCGAAGTTCCTCCTCCCAGGCCCCTTGCACCCCGCGACAGACACGGTCGACGGCGGCGTTGCTCGTGCTAGGTTCGCCCCATGTTCATCATCACCGCTGACACATTGTCGAACCAAAATGCGCTTGAACTGCGTCAGGTGCCGCGCCGGTTTCTGGGCCGGGTCTTTGTGTGGCCGCGTGCCGAAGGAGACTGGCGGCTAAAGGCGCGGCTGATCTTCGAGGTTGAATTGCTGCGGTATTTCGCGGCACTTTCGCCCTTTGCCGTGGCGGCCCTGATCTGGCAGGACAGTGCCCTTGCCATCTCGCAGGCGCCGCTTTTGATGCTGCTGGTCGTTTACGCCGTGGAGATGCGCTTTTTGCGCGTCGCGAAGGCGGCGCGCGGGTCGATCCTGCCGCAGGTCGATTGCGACCGTGCGCTTGATCTTTTTGCCGTGCGCGGGCGCCAATTGCTGACACGGATCGCGGCCGCCCGCCGCATGGCCGAGGGCACCCTGACTCTGGTCGTCGAACAATCCGACCTTGCCCGGATCGCGCCGCTGACCCTTGTGAGTGTGCAGTGGAGCGAGGGGCCCGAAATCCTGAAGCTGACCAAGGATGAACGCGACTTGATCCGCAGCACCCTGTTTGATGCACCGCTGACCGAGGCGCAGATGCACAAACTGACCCTTGCCCGCAATGAGACCATTCATAGCGTCGCACTTGAGCTTCGCACTATTCCCGCCCATGCGCGCATGGCTGCGCTGACGGGTATCGCCTAACGGTCAAGCGACAGGACTTGGCCAAAGGGCGGCGTGCAGGTCACTTCTGTGGCCGCCCAGATGACTGAAAGGCCCTTGGGCGGCGGACCGAACGGCCCGTCCAGATCGGTCAGGATGACAATGGCCGAGGCAGAGGCCGCCTGCGCTGCTGCGACAGGTGGGGCAAAATCCGTGCCGCCGTCGCGGGGCCAGTCAAGGCTGTGCAATTGCGTTTGCCAGCGTGACGGGTCCAGCGGCACCTGCCAGCGAACCCCGTCATCAAAGGCCAACAGAGTGATTTCGGCTGCAACGCGGCGCGCTATGCCGCTGATTTCGCCAATGAAACGACCCAGCAAAGCCGTATCAACCGAGCCCGAGGCATCGACCGCCACCACGACGCGCGGCGCATCCAGCATCCGCCGGGTGCCCGGACGAAAGGCCGGAACGGGGCCACCCTGCGCACGGGCCAGCGACTCGGCCGCCACCCAGTCGCGGGCGGGGCGCCGATGGGTCAGGGCAAGGCCGGGCAGCAGCGCCCGCGAAAGCAGGCGGCGCAGCACCAGTTCCCACGGCGTGCGCGGTTCGGGGATGTCGGCTATCCGGTGGCCCAGCGTGCCGATGCCACGCCCCGCAACGCGCCCCACCTCCAGCGCGCGGGCCAGATGCTGGCGCCACAGTGCCGCTTGATCTGCGCCGTCGGGGTTGTCTGCATCCGGCACCGCGCGGGTCACATCGGGGCTGAAGCCCACCTCGGCGGCATAGGCCTTTGCGGATTCGGCAGGTTGCTTGGCCGATCCGCTTTCGGTGGCATCGCGCCCACCCTTGCCGTCATCCGGGCTGATCAGGCGCAGATACAGGCGGTCCACATCCCAATCGGCAAGGGCGGCAGCCCCGGAGGGCAGACCAAAGGCCCGCGCCAGAAGGTCGGCCAGCGTGACGGCGGGGCGCGGCAGGGCATGACCGGCCTGAAGCAGGGCCGTGTTGATCACAGCATCGGCGGCAAGGCCATAAAGCTGGTCGTCAAAAGCTGCCCCCAGCCGTGCCGCCATGGCCCCCATGCGCGGCCCATGGCGCAACGCCACATGCAACACATGATGCGCGGCAAGCCCCATCTGTTCATGGCCGGGCAATGCGGCGAAACCGGGACCATACCAGATGACCGTGCCATCGGTGCGGGCGGGCGGGCCATCAACGGCATCCCGGTGCGCGCACCACAAGGACAGCGCCCCCATGGCCGGGTCTTCGGTGGCCAGCCGGACAAGGGCCGGGCGCGCGCGGTCGGAATGGATGCCCGGCGTCGGCCCCCGCGCCATCACAACCCGGCCGCCGCCCGTGCCTGCGCATAGGCGCGCCAGTCGGGCGAGGCGGCAAAAGCGTCTTCCCAGCCCTGATCCAGCGCCTTTTGCAACAGGACCTCAAAGCCATGCGTGCACAACTCGGCCAATGGCAGGGCGCGCAAGATGGCCTCATCGCGGTGCTGGTGAACCTGCCCGATCCCCACCATGACGGCGATCACCGCGCCGATGTTGTCCCGCGTCGCCGCGCCGACCAAGGCATAGGCCAGTGCCGTCAGCCCGTGCAGATTGGTGGGATACATCTCCCACCGTTTGGCGGGCGGGGCGGCCAGCATGTCATCCACCCGCACCATTGCGGCAATCTCATCCGCGATCAGGGCGAATTCGGCCGCCGCCGCCTCTCCCACCGTGCCCGCGATCATCACATCGCGCAGTCGGCGGTCGGTGACAGCCCGAACAATGGCGCTGACCCGCGCCCAGCTGCGTGGCGTGCAGGCAATCACCTGACCGCGCTGCAAGGTGTCATTCGTGGTTTCCAACAGGTCGGGCCGTGACCGGATAAAGGCAGGCACCGCCGGATGCAGACCTTTGGGCAAGGCATAGTTCTGCACCCAGTCCTGCGCGGTCGCCCGCAGCGAAAGATGGATTAGGCGGTCTGACAGCGCCGTTCCCATTTCATAAGCAATGGCACCGTCTTCGGGGCCGTTGCCCGCCGCAACCACAAGGCACGAGTCCGGTAGCCGATGCCGCCCGATCCGGCGTTCCTGCAGCAGCCCGTATACCGTGGGCTGCAAGGCGGGGGGCGCTGCCGTCAACTCGTCCAGAAACAGGACCGACGGACGGGCGGGATCGTCGGGCAAATCCTCGGGCCGATACCAGACCGTGCGCTGCGCGGCATGATCGTAATAGGGCAAGCCCCGCAGATCCTGCGGTTCGATCGTGGTCAGGCGCAGGTCAAACAGCAGCGCCCCGGCACGGGTGGCAAGCTCTTGCACAATTTCGGTCTTGCCGATGCCCGGCCTGCCATGCAGCATCCATGATGCGGTCATCGCCCCGGCCTTTTGAGCCATAAACCCTTGCCACAACACGCGAAACGCCTCGCCCGTCGTGACGGGCATCGTATTGATCGACATGACCATCCTCCCCGTCAGGCAACTAGCGGTCAGCCCGCGCAGGGCAAGAGGCGCGCGTGCTAACCTGCCGCACGTGCGGCCATGGCCGTTGCCAGAACGCACATCAATTCGAACATCAGCGACACCCCCAGCCATGCGGTATTGCCGGTCTGGTCAAACGGGGGGGAGACTTCGACAAGATCGGCCCCGATCAGATTCAGCCCCATCAGCGCCCGCACCACTTGCTGCGCCTGAAAACTGGTCGGCCCGCCAACCTCGGGCGTGCCCGTGCCCGGCGCATAGGCCGGATCGACGAAATCGATGTCAAACGAGCAATATGTCCGCCCATCCCCCACGATGCGGCGCGCCTCGGCCATCACATCATCAACGCCGCGCGCAAAGAACTCTTCGATGCGGATGATCCGCACGCCCTGCGCCTCGCCCCATTCCACATCCTCTGCGTTATAGGCAGTGCCGCGAATGCCGATCTGGACCATACGCTTGGGGTCGATCAGACCTTCTTCGATGGCGCGGCGGAACGGCGTGCCATGGGTATATTTGTTGCCGCCAAAATAGCTGTCGAACAGATCGGTATGGCTATCGAACTGGATAAAGCCGACGGGTTCATCGGCCGCAAGGGCGCGCAGCACCGGCAAGGTCGACAAATGGTCACCGCCCGCCGTCATCGGCACAATGCCCCGTGCCTTCAGTTTGCTGTAGAACGCGGTGATGCGTGCCATACTGTCCATCAGGTCCACCGGGTTGGGCGACACATCCCCCAGATCGGCGCAGTTGACGGTGACAAAGGGGTTAACCCCTGTCACCGGGTTTCCGGCGCGGATCATGGTGGACAGGTCGCGCAATTGTCGCGGGCCATGGCGCGGGCCGGGACGGTTGGTGGTGCCACCATCCCATGGAATGCCGACAAGGCCCATTTGCACTTGGGCATATTCGGCATCGGCGGGCGTCAGGTAAGGCAGGCGCATGAAACTGGGCACGCCCGCAAAGCGCGGCAGTTCAATGGCCGAAACAGGCTGGAAAAACGGGTTTGGTGTGCCGGTCATGCGGGATGGTCCTTTGCGGCAGGGCATCATGCCCTGATCTGCGTCACAGGTATTCAACCCAAATCGCGGCAATCTTCAACACAGGATCGGTCATCGCAGCAACTGGCCTGCCGGTTTGACAAAGGTTTGCCGCCCGGCCCGCCACCCCGCCCGGACCGGCGCGAGGGTTCGCACCGCCGTTGCCTGGTCCGGGGCGTCGATCAGCACCAGATCGGCAGGTTGACCCACCGCAAGGCTGCGATGTCGCCCCATCAGACGGGCCGCCCCGTCGCCAACCATGTCAAAGCAGGCGGCCAGATCATCCGGGGCCGCCAGATGCGCGACATTGGCATAAAGGTTGGCCATCCGCAGCGCATTGGCATCGCCATAGGGCGTGAACGGGTTCATCACGTTGTTGGTGCCAACGGCCACGTGCACCCCCAAGGACCGAAGTGCTGCCAGTGGGGCTAGGCCGCGCGGGGGCAATCGGTCCGCCTCACGCCCCATCAGGAACAGGTCGGTCGCAGGCAAGGCAATCACGGCAATGCCGGCATCCGCAAGATCACGCCCGATGCGCGCCACCTCTTCCGGCGGCATGGCCGACAGGTTCGTCACATGCCCCGCCACGACGCGCCCGCCGTAACCATGGGTCTGCGTGGCTGCGATCAGCGCCGGAAGATCGGCCATGCCCGGATCAAGGCTGAAGTCGATGTGAAAATCGACATCGGTGCCGAAGCGCCTGGCCAATGCAAAGACCCTGTCGATATGCGTCTCCGGATCGGGGTCACGGTAAGAGCACCCGCCCACCAGATCGGCCCCCTGCTCCAGCGCCTGCACCAGCAGCGCCTCGGTCTGCGGCTCATTCGTCAGCCCTTCTTGCGCAAAGGCACAGATCTGGATGTCGATGGCCCAAGCATAGTCTTGCTTGATCTGCATGATGGCGTCAAAGCCACGCATCCCAGCCCGCGGATCAACCTCAACAAAGGTTCGCAACAGGTTGGTGCCATTCAGAATTGCAGACTCGGCCACCCGCGCGGCGCGGGCATAGACATCTGCCACATCGGCCCCGGCCTTGGCACGGGCGGTTTCGCGCACGGCGGCGGCCAGACTGGGCTCTGACATCTCACAGCGGTCCAGTATATGCGCCTTGTCCAGGTGAATATGCGGATCGACAAAGCCGCCAATACCCAGACAACCCGCCGCATCATGGCGTGGGGCATCGGCGTCGATCTGCGGCGCGATGCCGCTGATACGCCCCTGTGCAAAGGCCATGTCCCATAGGCCGGGCCTGTCGGGCAGGCGCAGGCGGGTCAGCACCAGATCGGTCATGCCGCCACCACAACGCCGTCGCGGGCCACCAGCGTTCCGGCCTTGTAGACCTGCCGTTGGCGCGGCACGGCCACCACGGCCTCGGGCACATGGGCCGCGTTCAGCACCACGAAATCGGCCGGGGCACCCGGCACGATGCCATAGGACGGAAGGCCAAGTGCCTTTGCCCCGGCGTCGGTCACGGTGCGGAAGGCAAGCGTCAGATCGGCATCCTCGTAGAACCCCGAGCAATAGCCGATCAGCATGGCCCGGCCCAGCATATCGCCATCTCCATAGGGCCACCAACTGTCGCGGATGTTGTCGCTGCCCGCAAACACCGTGACCCCTGCCTGCGTCAGGGCCTTGACCGGCGGAAACGGGTGCGAACCCGGCGCGTTGGTCATGATTGCGACGCCGCCCTTGACCAGATCATCGGCGACCGGGCGCAGGTCATCGGGGCTAAGTTCACCCAAGGCATAAGCGTGGCTGATCGCCACCTGTCCGTTCCAGCCCATCTGTGCCGACCGCCGCGCGATCTGCACAATCTGCGCCACACCCGCTGCGCCACCGTCATGCAGGTGGATATCAACCCCGCAGGCATGCTTTGCGGCCAAGCCAAACACCACATCCAGATGCCCGTCGACATCGCGGTCAAAACTGCCGGGGTCCAGACCGCCGATCAGATCGCACCCCATGCCAAGCGCCTGCTCCAACAGTGCCGCCGTGCCGGGGCTGGCCAGAATGCCGCTTTGCGGAAAGGCCACAAGCTGCACATCGACACGGCCACGATAGGCCTCGCGCACCTCCAGCACGGCTTCAAGGTGCGATAGCCCGACATCGGCTGAAATCATCACATGGCTGCGAACGGTCGTGCTGCCCTGACCAAGGCACAGTTCCAGTTGCGCGCGGGCGCGTTCGGCCATGGGGGCGGCGTTGGCGATGTTTTCGGCCTGAAAGGCCACGCGTTCGCGCACATCAAACCCCGCCGTACAGGGTTTGTGCGGCATCCATGGGCCACCCCAGAAACTGGTATCAAGGTGGATATGCCCTTCGACAAACCCCGGCACCACCAAGGCACCCCCCAGATCTTGCCCTTCGCTTGGGCCAGACACCGGCGTGATCGACTGAAACCGCCCATCCACGACACGAATACGGACCAACCGCCCGTCCGCCAGCCGCGCGTTGTCAAAGACGAAGGGCATTGGCGGCTCCACTGCTTGTGCGTTCCGCCCAGACAACGGTGTTTCACGGCTAGGGACAAGTCATTTGGTCGCCAAAGCCGCCCCCCTGACACCACCACGCTGCCCGCCTGTGCATTTGTTGGGCGACCCTTGGCCGTTGCCATGACCTTTACGGGGCGCGCAACAGCCCCCCGGCCCCAGCTTGGCCAGCCACGTGAAATGCCCTGTGTGCCTGTGTCAGAACACGAAGAAATCGGCGGTCGTCAGCGCAAGCCCGGCGTCAAGGGTGGCAAACTGAACCCGTCCCCCGGCGGCCGACCCGTTGGGATCGAAATACAAATTCCCAGTGTCCGATTCATAGATGATCCGGTGCTGTGGGGTGGATGCCACGCCCGAAGGATCAACAAGCAAGGCGGCGGCATTCAGAAAACCCGGCCCCAGACCGACAAACACGGCATCATCGATATGGATCGTGTCATTCGCCACGCTGAAATCGGTGATGATGTCGATATTGCCGGGCGAAAGGGCGGTGCTGAACACAAAGATATCAGCCCCCGACCCACCGGTGATGGTATCGTTGCCGCCAAGACCATCCAGCCGGTTAGCCCCGGCATTGCCGGTTATGGCCTGCGCCAAGGCATTGCCGGTCAGGTTGATCGCTGCGGTTCCGCCTGAGGATGAGGTCGTCAGCGCCTCGATGTTGTCATCTGCCGCAAGGACAAAGCTGACGGCCGCGGCCACACGGTCGGCTGTGCCCTGCCCTGTCCCCTCGACGATGACGGTTGACGCGTTGCGCACGATATAGGTGTCATTGCCGCCAAGCCCGGTCATCGTATCCGCCCCCGCGCCGCCACCGTCTGACAGCACGTTCACACCGGCGTTGCCCGTGATCACCTGCGCCAAGGCGTTGCCGGTCAGGTTGATCGCGGTGGTGCCCCCTGACGAGGTGGTGGTCAGGGTTTCGATGTTGTCATCGGCGGCAAGCACGAAACTGACAGCGGCCGACACGCGGTCAGCCGTACCCTGACCCGCCCCCTCGATGATGATGGTGGATGCGTAGCGCACGATATAGCTGTCGTTGCCCCCCAGACCCGCAAGGCTGTCAGCCCCCGAACCACCGCCGTCTGACAGAACATTGGCCCCGGCATTGCCGGTGATCGCCTGCGCAAATCCGTTGCCCGTCAGGTTGATCGCCGTGGTTCCTGCGGATGAGGTTGTGGTCATAACCTCGATCCGGTCATCGGCGGCAAGGGCAAAGCTGACAGCGGCGGACACGCGGTCATTGGTGCCACCGCTGGCCCCTTCGTTGATCTGGCTGCCGGCATTTCGGATGATGTAGATGTCGTTGCCGCCCTCGCCTGCCAAGAGATCGGCCCCCGCGCCGCCACCATCCGCCAGCACATTGGCCCCGGCATTGCCGGTCAGTGTGTTGGAGGCGGTATTTCCGGTCAGGTTCAGCGCCACCGATCCGGTCAGCGACGCGTGTTCGATCCCGGCCAAGGCCGCCATTCCGAGGTCAAGCGAAAGTGTCGCCGACCGCACCACATCTGCCGTGCCGCCCGCATCGGTGATCACATCGCCAATGCTGTCGATATCGAAGGTATCATTGCCCAATCCGCCCTGCAGGCTGTCATTTCCCGTGCCGCCCACCAGCGTGTCATCGCCGTCATAGCCGCGCAACGTGTCGTCCCCGTCCAGGCCCTCGACCAGCGCCCCATCGCGGCGCGAGGTCAGCACCTCATCATTTGTCGTGCCCCTGACCGAAGTGCGCGGATCAAGGATCACGACATGCACGTCGATATTGGCGCCGTCGTCGAGTGTCATGGTGACCGACACCCGCCCGTCGCCCAACAGGGTCGCAGATGGGCGCGATGCAGCGCCGTTGCCCGCAGAGGTGACGGCAAACTCATTGCCCACACTGGTGCCGGTTGCGCCAAACCGCTGGCCCATGATGGTGGCGGTTGTCACATCGCGCCACAGGATCAGGAACCCGCCGTCGGCCAGTGCGCAGATGGCCGCCTGATCCTGATCACCGGCGGTGGTGGTTGTCGGGCCAAAGGCCGCCGTCACGACCCCGCCTGACGCATTCAGCACGCTGACACGCAGACCCGGATTGCCGGCCCCGTCGCCGGTGCTGTCGTGCCAGACGGCCGCAAAGCCGCCGCCGGTCAGCGCCGCTGCCGCCACATCGCCTTCGACCGATGCGCCAAGCGCCAGCGACCCCGCCCCCGTCTGCGCCAGGGTGTTCGAGAAGATGCGGAACACCACATCGTCATCCAGCCCGTAAACCACCGCGACGGTCTGGTTGGTCAGCGTCACCGCCACCGGCCCGTTGGCGTTCTGGATCGATCCTTCGATCGTGACCGCAGCGCCGGGGGTGCCATCTTCGGCCACGATATGCGCGGTCAGATCGCGGTTTCCGGCCGCATCGTTTTCATAAATCACCACATAACTGCCATCGGCAAAGGCGGCCACGTTGGGGGCGGTGTCGTTATGACCAACCTCGGGGAAGTTCACCGGACCTTCGCGGAAGTCGTCCCATTGATGCAAAAGCGTACCGAAATCTACGAACTCGGAATAGGCCACATTCTCCAGATCGTTGAACGAGGCAGCATCGGTGGTCTGATAGACACCGACAAATCGATTGTCACCCAGCGCGGCTATGGCGTGGGCCTGCTGGTCAAAGTCGTTGTAGATCGCGCTGATATTGAATTCGTCGCCGATCGGGTTTCCCTCAACGTCGAAATAGCGGCCAACGATGTCGCGCGGTTCAAACCCGAAGGCGAAATTGCCCGACCAATCCTCATAAGCCAGCAGAAACCCGCCCCCCGACAGGCCAAGCACCAAAGACCGGCTTTGTTCGGTCGTGGTGAACAGGTTGGCGCCGGCGGGGGGGGTATCGGACAGGTTGCCCTGAAACAATGCTGTCCAGATTGTCGGAGTGATTGTCATGGAAACCCGCCCTTCATGATTGAGGGAAATGCAAATCCGGTTGGTTGCGCATGGTGGCGCAAGATGATGATCGCAGGCGCGGACCCTTTGCTGAGATGTCCCAAGACGATTGACCCGTCACCTTTGGCAACGCCCTTGCGCCTTTGCCAAGTCGCAAGCGAAAAGGCCGCGACACAGCTTGCGAAACGATCAGCCTGCGGTGGTGCCCCAACGAGGCCCCATGGGTAGCGCGGATATGCCGCCGATCATTTGCAAACGCCTTTGGCCTGTCAGGTCCGTCTTTGTGATTCCTGCAGTAAATGTTCCTAATGCGGTAACGATTAACACCAGCCGTTGCCAAATCAAGAAAATCACGGCCACGTCTACTGCGCCTGCACATTCCGAATGTGGTTTTCACGGCTGTGCAAGACGGGATTACGCCCTTTAGTGGCAAGATGCCCGCGCGAACCGGGTCAGCGCAGGGGGGACAGCAGGGCGTTCGGCGCCGGTGCGGTCTTGCAACCACACGAACGCGCCGCCCCTATGGCCAGACGGGCAAGGGCGGGCAATGATGTGGCGCCCGTGCGCTGCATGATGGCTGCGCGGTGGTTTTCGACGGTGCGGCGGCTGATGCCCAGATCGGCGGCAATGTTCTTGCTGGGGCATCCGGTCAGGACAAGGGCAAGCACCTGTAGTTGCCGGGGGGTCAGGCCTGGAAAAGGCGTGTCCTTGACCACGATCGCGGGCAGCGAAGCCTGTGGCAGCACCTTGCCGGACAGGTCGGGCGCGGGCAAGCGGGCCGCATCCGGTTGATCCGGGCCCACATGGGTTTGAAGCGGTCGCGCCGCAAGTGCCTGTTTCAGGATCAGATTCTGGGCCTGCAACTCGGCGTTGCGCCGCAAGAGGGCCGGGTCAAACAACCATCCGGGCATCAGCCGGTCAAGCTGCGCCGCAACAGAGTATGGCCCTGACAATGGGGCCGCGCCTTCGGGCCGGGATGCCCGGATAAGATGACCGTCCGACATGGTTCGGATTTCCTCTGCATTGCTGTGGCACCGGCAGATGCCTTGCCAGAGCTTGGCAGAAACAGGCGCGCGCCGCGCTGTCGCAGATCAGCGGGGCCGATAGATACCCATCCCGTAGGGGCCAGCGGCATGGGTCAATTACAGTCAGAGGGTGAAAAGCGCCGCAGCCCGGTCTGGACTGCGGCGCCATCGCAGGATCAGTTCACGCGGATGTCGTTGGTGACAGATGTCACGCCCGGCGCGGCCCAAGCGGTGGTGCCTGCCAAAGCGCGTTCGTCCCAGTATTCCACGCTGCTGGTCAAGGTGACCTTGCCGTCATTCGTCACCACATCAATGTTTTCCGGGCTGAACCACGACCGGTTCAGGGCAATCATGATGTCGGACTTGATGTTGCCCGCGTTGGCCATTGGCTTGATGGCGATCTGGTTTGACACGCCGGTAACGCCCCACAACGTGCGGACGGCATCAGCGGCAGCGTCATGCTGGTAATGCCAATGCACATCGCCGGTCAGCGTGACCCAGCCTTTGGACACAGCCACCTTGACCGCATCCTTTGGCACCGACACATTCCATGCCAGCCGATCCACGACCGCAGCCGCGATTTCCGCATCGCCATGCTTGACGCTGAACGGCAGCTTGACTTCGATCTCTTCGGCCACGGCCTTCACATCCTTGACCCGGAGGGTGGCGGTTTCGGCGTGGTGCTTTTCAGCATAGGTTTCAACCGAACCCATCAGGGTGACGACGCCGTCTTTCGTAGTCACGCCGATATGGGCGGCATTGACGCTCGGCTCCCATTTCAACTCGTCCAGCACGGCTTGCTTGAGGTGTTTGTCATCGGACATTTCTGTCTCCTTCTGCGGCGCAGGAATTGCGTCTGAGCAGAGCTTGGCCGAAGGCAACGGCCTGCGTCAGGTTCGGAAACTACTTATCCCGGCGGAAACCAGCCTGACCGCAGGGGGCCAAATGGCCCGCGCCGGACAAAAGGCGCGCGCGATAAGGGGGTTGGCCTGCCGTCGCGGCGGGGATGGTCGTTCTGAATAGCAACAGATCAAAGGACCAAGCTGCAGGTCAGAACACCAGAAAATCAAGGTTGGTCAACGCCAGCCCAGCATCCAGCGCCGCGAAGTGCACCCGTGCGGTCGCACCCGTGCCATCGGCATCGAAGTAAAGGTTCCCGGTGGCAGAGTCATAGATGATCCGGTCTGCGGCCGCGCTCGCCAGCCCCGTAATGCTCACCCGAAGGGCGGCGGCGGTCAGGGTGCCGGTGGCAAGTCCGGCAAAAAACGCGTTCTCCAGCCGGATCGTATCCGCCGCCACATTGAAATCGGTGATCGTGTCGATGTTGCCCGCGCCAAGCGCCGTGCTGAACTGGAAACTGTCCGCTCCAAGCCCGCCGATCATTGTGTCGTTGCCGCCGCCGCCGTCCAGAGTATTGGTCCCGGCGTTGCCGGTCAGGCTTTGCGCCACGTCATTGCCGGTCAGGTTGATCAGCGTCACTGCCGCCGAGGATGTGGTCGTCATCACTTCGATGTTGTCATCTGCCGCAAGGGTGAACGACACCCCTGCCGCCACCCGGTCGGTCGTACCCTGCCCCGCGCCTTCAACAATCTGCGTGCCCGCATTGCGCACAAGATAGGTGTCGTTGCCGCCAAGGCCGGTCAGCACGTCCGCCCCCGCGCCGCCGCCATCGGACAACACGTTCAGGCCCGCATTGCCGGTGATGGTCTGCGCCAGCCCGTTGCCGGTCAGGTCGATCGCACCGGTGCCACCGGTCGAGGTGGTGGTCAGCACTTCGATATCGTCATCGGCGGCCAGAACAAAGCTGACCCCGGCGGCCACACGGTCGGCGGTGCCTTGCCCCGCGCTTTCGACAATCTGGCTGGCAGCGTTGCGCACGATATAGGTGTCGTTCCCCAACGACCCGATCAGCACATCCGCCGCACCGCCGCCCCCATCCGACAGCGTATTCGCGCCCGCATTGCCGGTGATGGACTGGGCGAGGCCATTGCCAGTCAGGTTGATCGCATCCGTCCCCGCAAGGGAGGTGGTGGTCAGCAGTTCGATATCGTCATCTTCCGCAAGGACAAAGCTGACAGCCGCCGCAACACGGTCGGAGGTGCCTTGACCCGCCACTTCGACAATCTGGGTGCCAGCATTGCGCACGATGTAGGTGTCGTTGCCAAGCGCGCCGATCAGCTCATCGGCCCCGGCACCGCCGCCATCGGACAAGACATTGACCGCCGCATTTCCGGTGATCCGGTTTGCCAATTCATTGCCGGTGCCATTGATGGCGCCATTGCCGGTCAGGATCAGATTTTCCACAAATCGCAGCCCGACCGTGGCATCAAGGCTGAAGGTGATCGAACTCTCCACCGTGTCAATGCCGCCCGCATTGATGCGGCCGGCGGTTGTCGTCGTCTCAAACACCCGGTCGCCCGCAGCGTCCACGACATAGGTGTCATTGCCCGCGCCGCCCAGCATGGTGTCATTGCGGACCCCGCCATTCAGCCGGTTGTTGCCTGCATTCCCGGTCAGAAAGTTGTCGCGCGCATTGCCGGTGGCGTTGATATTCCTCGCGCCGGTCAGGGTCAGGTTTTCTGCATCCTGCAACAGCACGGATGAGTTCAGGTTCAGGGAGGTCGCGCTGAACAGCGTTTCAACCAAGGTTGCGCTGACCACGTGCAGCGTGACCGTCGCCGAACCTGTGCCGCCGAAGCCGTCGCGTATGGTATAGGTGAAGCTGTCGGTTCCCACGAACCCGAGATCGGGCGTATAGGTAAAGCCGCCGTTCGCCAGTGCACTCGCAGCGCCGTCCGTACCGGTGACGTTGATCGACGTCACCGTCAGCGGATCACCATTGGCATCGGTGTCATTGGCCAAAAGGCCCGTTGCGGCGGGCACGGTCAGCGTCTGACCGGGGAGAAGGGTGTAGTTGTCGGCAACCGCCACTGGCGCGGAGTTGACAACGTTCAGCGTGACGGTCCCTGTGCTGAAGCCGCCGAAACCGTCACGTATGGTGTAGGTAAAGGTGTCTATGCCGCTGAACCCGGGATCGGGGGTGTAGGTAAAGCCGCCGCCCGTCAGAACAGACACGGTGCCGTCGAGGTCGGTGGGGGTGATCGAAAGCACCGACAACGCATCACCATTGGCATCGGTGTCATTGGCCAAAAGGCCCGTTGCGGCGGGCACGGTCAACGTCTGCCCGGGGAGAAGGGTGTAGGTGTCGGCAACGGCGACGGGCGCGGTATTTACAACGTTCAGCGTCACGGTCCCTGTGCTGGAGCCACCAAAGCCGTCACGTATGGTGTAGGTAAAGCTGTCGGTGCCGACGAACCCGGCATCGGGCGTATAGGTAAAGGCGCCGGTCGTCTGAGCAGAGACGATGCCATCGGTACCGGTGACGTTGGTCGAAAGCACCGTCAGCGGATCACCATTGGCATCGGTGTCATTGGCCAAAAGACCTGTCGCGGCGGGCACGGTCAGTGTCTGACCGGGGCGAAGGGTGTAGGTGTCGGCAACGGCCACGGGTGCGGTATTGACGACATTGATGGTCAAGGTTGTGGTTGCAAGGCCGCCGAAACCGTCACTGATCACATAAGTGAACGTATCACTGCCCGTAAACCCGGCCGGGGGCGTATATCTGAACGTATCAGCGCGGATAGCCTGCACCGTACCACCCTGCGCGGTGGTGCTGAAGATCTGCGATATGGACAGTGGATCGCCGTCCGGATCCACGTCATTGGCAATAAGGCGGGCACCTGTAAAGGTTACCGTCTCGCCGGGGCGGATGCTGATCGGGCGGTCTGCGCCCGGCACCGGGGCAGAGTTCCGTCCGATTGCCGCCATTTCAAGGTCGAACGGCGGTTCCGTCGCCAGCCATAGGCCTGCGGCTTCGTCGGCCCTGCGGCCCGTGTTGAACGCCAACACAGGCGCACCGACGGCTGGCAGCGGTGCTGCACCGGTGTCTTTCGGATCAGTCATGACATCCCCCATGTAGGCTGGCGCAAAACACGAGGGCGCTTGCACAGGCGATCAAGTTGGCTTGATCGTCTGTCGTACAAAAGACTGGCCCATCAAATCCAGAAAACAGCATCCATGATCGTCCAAATAAGCTGATGGGCCAAAAGAGCCGGCCCGATGGGCAGCAGGCTGTCAGTTTTGTTCATGTTTTGCAACTTTTTCATGGCCGTCGGCGTTGCTGCACGCATCCTGCTATGGCGGTTGAACCCGGACTGACGCCGCCGCAATTGCGATGCGAGGGCCGGACGCTGTTCTGCCCACCCTGTCGGGACAGGCGCAGCGGCCCCCCGACGCCCCACGTCAGGGCGACGCGGCGGGCTGCCTGTCGCTGTTCGCCTCTTGGCCCATAGGTCGGGGCCAGCCAAGCAGCGCCGCCTCGGCAACGGCCAAAAGCATCTCACGCGGGGCACCGTCGCGCGCCAGCACCGACATGCCCTGTATCACCGCCACGACCATCACGGCTAACACCGGGGCTGAGGTGTCGTCGG
The DNA here is from genome assembly GCA_027484145.1 of Rhodobacter sp. GTDB lineage: Bacteria > Pseudomonadota > Alphaproteobacteria > Rhodobacterales > Rhodobacteraceae > Pseudotabrizicola. The sequence goes on along the minus strand of JAIXUH010000001.1, from coordinate 9,547 downwards.
GTAAGATGTCCCGCGCAATGCGGGCGGCCAGACGGTCGATGATGTCGCGGCGAATGGCGGCGATGGCGGCCCGCACTTCGGCGGCGTCGGCAGACCCGGTGGCGGCAGAGCTGGCCAGCAGGCAACCCGGTGGCGTTGCGTCACCGGTAAAGGCGACGGCGGCGGTCGTCAGCAGCCGTTGCGCCGCAGCCCGGCCCGACGGGGCCGCATCCAGTTGCGCCTGCAACACATCGGGCGGTTGGGCGTAAAGGTGAACCGCTTCGAGAAACAGGTGCTTCTTGTCGCCAAAGGCTGTATAAAGGCTGGGTACCGTGATGCCCATGGCCTGTGTCAGATCAGCGATCGACGTCGTCTCATACCCATGTTGCCAGAAGGTCAGCATGGCACGGCGCAGCGCAGTCTGGCGGTCGAATGACAGCGGACGGCCGGATTTTCGAGGCGCAGGCGTTTCCATAGTGATCACTATTAAACCGATTGACCTTTGGGATCAAGGCAGCTAGGCGTTTTCATAGTGACCACTATGAAAGTAGCTCCAATGACCACCTACCACACCCTTGGCCGCTCTGGCCTGATCGTCAGCCCGCTTGCCCTTGGTACCATGACCTTTGGCCCCGGCGCATGGAATGCCGACGATGCCACCGCCCGCGCGCTGTTTGGCGCCTATCTTGCGTCGGGCGGCAACGTTATCGACACGGCCGATATCTATGCGGGTGGCGAAAGCGAGGTGCTGGTTGGCCGGTTCCTGAAAGAAACGGGAACGCGCGACGATGTGGTGCTGTCGACCAAGTTCGGCTTCAACGCCTCGGCCAGTCCGCTGACGGCGCAGCAAGGGCGCGGCAATCCCCTTACAGGGGGTGCGGGGGCCAAAAACATTTACCGTGCGCTGGACGCGTCCTTGCGACGGTTGCAGACCGATTACATCGACCTTTACTGGATGCACATCTGGGATGGCGTGACCCCGATTGAAGAGATCGTGCAGACGCTGGGCGATCTGGTGCGCGCAGGCAAGATCCGCCACTATGCCTTTTCAGACGTTCCAGCATGGGTGGGCATGAAGGCCGCAACCATCGCAGTAGAGCGGCGGGTGCCCGGCCCCATCGCGCTGCAGGTCGAGTATTCGCTGGTGGCGCGTGACACCGAGGCCGAACATTTCCCCATGGCAGCCGAAGCCGGAATGGCCGTGATGCCTTGGAGCCCGCTCGCCGGTGGTTTTCTGACCGGAAAGTACCGCCGCGAGGAACCTGGCCACAGCGGGCGGCTGAGCGGCCCGAACCCCTTTGGCAACAGCAAGTTCTGCGACCGGAACTTTGCGATCCTTGACACCCTGCTTGACGTGTCAACCGAGGTGGGCCGCCCGCCTGCGCAGGTTGCCCTCGCGTGGGTGATGGCGCGGCCGGGTGTCACCTCGACCCTGATCGGCGCGCGCAGTGTGGCACAACTGACCGGCAATCTGGCGGCGGCTGAAATCACGCTGACCCCGGCACAGACAGAACGGCTGACCACCGCCTCGGCCCCGCCGATGGGCTTTACCGCCGCATTGGCCCAACCGATGATCCGCCGCATGATTTATGGCGGGCATGACGTCAGGGGTTGGGCCGAACGCGGGTAATTGCCACGCGATGCCGCCCAAGAGTCGCAAGCGCATTTTTCAGGCTCGCACCTGCGCGGATCAATGGTTTCTTCGACAAGGTGCCGCACGAAACTGGCGCAAAACACCGAAGCGTTTGAATTAGAAAGGGAATGCCAGCTTTCGTGTTGAGTCTGTCCGCTTGCGACCGTCAACGCAGAATACTTTTGGGCGACCGTCGCAGCGGGTGGCACACCATAAGGACACTTGCGCACCCGGCAGCCCCAAAAAGGGCACCCTTGGATCGGCCTTCTGGCGTTGCCTGCGTCCCCTGATAGCGCAGGTCACATGCGCCCTGCCCCCCTTACAGGATGATGTTTCCAGCGCTGTAATCGCTTGGCAGCGTGATGCCATCTTCGATGATCAGCACAAATTCCATCTGCGCGTCGGAATCCGTATTTCCGAAAATCACGGTGTGGCTGGGCCCGCTGGTTGTTGTGACTTCGTCGATGATCAACACACCTGGCACAATGCCGCCACTTCCAAGGAACGAGAAGGACTGATTGCCGGCAAGGGCTGTGTTTGCATCAATCAGGCTAAGGTCGATGATATCGGTAAAGGCGCTGCTGCCCGAAGCCGGCGCATACTGGATCGTATCAAAGTACAACGGCGAAGAGTCCAATGCATTTGCAAAGATATAGGTATCAACACCCACGCCGCCAAACATCAGATCACGGCCTGCCCCCGAAACGAACCTGTCGCTTCCATCACCCCCCGTCAGCGTGTCGTCCCCGTCTCCGCCACGCAACAGATCATTGCCCCGACCGCCAAAAAGCTGATCATTTCCGGCGTCGCCATTCAGGGTGTCATTCCCGTCGGTGATCGTGAAGATATCGTAAGATCCCCCGTGAATGATATCATTGCCGCCACCGCCAGAAATCGAGTTTGCCCCCGTGGTGCCGTAAAGGTCATCATGGCCGCTGCCACTGACAAGGTTTTCGAAATTGATGAAAAGCTCGCCTGCGTTGCTTGTCAGCCCGTCAGACAGCCGGACGGTGTAGTTCCCTTCCACAAGGGTGGTGTCCAGCGTGTCGGTGTCGGCGCCGCCATCGGCAAAATCCGCACCCAACACCGCAAAGATCCGGTCATTGCCTGCCCCGCCATAAGACGAATCCGCCCCGCCGCCGCCATTGATGGTGTCGTTTCCGGCATTCCCGTGGATTGTATTGGCCCCCGTGGTTCCAAACAGACTGTCGTTGCCCGACCCACTGAACAGATTTTCAAAGTTCAAAAAGCTTTCGCCTGCAAGGTTTGTCAGGCCCGTCGTCAAATTGACCGTGTAGTTGCCGGTGTAAAGCGACGTATCCAGCCAGTCGATGCCCGATCCGCCATCGGCACTGTCCTGACCCAGACCTGCAATGATGTAGTCATCGCCGGACCCACCCCAGAGATAGTCTGCACCACCGCCGCCATACAGGATATCAATGCCACCGCCGCCATAAAGCACATCTGCAGACGTACTGGGTAAAGGCCCAAGCGGCAGGACCGACGCAGAAACAAAACTCGGGCTAATCACCTCATCGAGGGAGGTGCCAGTAAAGACTGCCATGTGAAATCCCCTTTCATATCAAAACAATATCAAGAAATTCGCCACGGTCCGCCGTTCAGACCGCTGCGCGACGATACGCTATTGGTGCCAAATTTTCAACAATCCTTCGATCTGGCTTGGTCGCGCCATCGCCACGGCCATGCCTGATCTGCAGCAATGCTGGCCTGAATGGCCGTCGATCTGCGGCTCTGTCAGCCGTTTTCCGCACGCACAAAGGACATCAGCCAGACCCGGCGTAGCGATCGGCAGCCACTTTGATGAACGATTTGTAATGATGCGGAAACATCCCCGAAAGCGGCAGGTCCTTACAAGGCGGACATGACCAAGCGGTCATGCACAGACCGACTGGCAATCCGGGAAAGGACAGCATCATGAAAGACATCAAACAAACCAAGTGGGCACGGCATCTGGTGGCCGCCACGCTTTTGGCCATGGTCGCAAGCGTTGTGACACCGGCCCTTGCCCAAAGCGCAAAAGGGCCAATCACCGAGGCTGAGGTGCTTGCCGCCGAAGCGTCATGGGGCGCGGGCCTTGTGGACATCGGCAAGGTCTACACCAGTGGCGGTGACTTCAAGGCCGCTGCATCCAGCTTTATCGACGCGCATTATGCCTTTCAGGATGGCACGGTGCTGTTCAAGCCGACCAAAGCCGCGGTTGATGAATTCCGCGAGGACAAGGATCAGGCTCTGTCCTACTTTGTCGGGGGGATGGAGGCCGAAGATCATGGCTTTGCCATCAACCCGTGGTCCAATGTGCGCTTTGACAACAAGGGCATGTACATCGACGGCGACAGCGCGGTCGCGATGGGCAACTACTTCTTCACCGATGCCAAGACCGGCAAGGATGTGAAGGTGGATTTCACCATGGGCTTCAAACGCGCGCCGAGCGATGGCCATCTGGAGCTGTTCCTGCAGCATTCGTCCCTGCCATATGAGGCAAAGCACTAGCGCGGCGCTGATCGGCGAAAGGCGGGCATTTGGCCCGCCTTTCATCCCTTCGTCGCGTGGAACGAACAGGTGCCAACTGTCCCAAGAGGCCTGTCGCGGCTATATCTGGCCCTTGGCAGACCGAAAGCACTGCGTTCATATCCCCCGTATCGGGAACAATGGTGATGATCATGGGACACAAGCTGCTGCTGGTCGAGGATGATGCCGCAATCGCCGCCTATATCGTCAAGGGCATGACCCAAGAGGGCTTTACCGTCGATCTGGCCGAAAATGGCCGCGATGGCCTGTTTCATGTCAGCGACGGCAGCTATGACGCGGTGATCCTTGACCGCAATCTTCCCGGCATGGACGGCATGGCCGTGCTGGGCGCGATGCGAGCCGCAAAGATTGCGACGCCTGTCATCATCCTGTCCGCCTTGGGCACAGCCGATGATCGGGTCGAAGGGCTGAACGCGGGTTCAGATGACTATCTGGTTAAGCCCTTTGCCTTTGCCGAGCTTTTGGCACGCGTCCGCCTGCTGCTGCGCAAGGGCGGGGCCGGCATTGCGCCGCAAACCACGCTGATCTGCGCGGATCTTGAGATGGATTTGCTGTCGCGCAAGGTCAGGCGCGGGGGATCGCCCATCGATCTGCAGCCGCGCGAGTTCAGGCTTCTGGAATACCTGCTGCGCCATGCTGATCAGGTGGTCACCCGCACCATGCTGCTGGAGGGGGTGTGGGATTACCACTTTGACCCCGGCACAAACGTGATCGACGTGCATATCAGCCGCCTGCGCCGCAAGTTGGACGATGATTTTCCGTCACCGCTTTTGCACACCGTCAGAGGTGCAGGGTACCGGCTGGGGTCTGCGCACTGAATGCTGTTGTCTGGGCGCAAGTTGATCCGGTCAACCACATTCCGGTTTTCCATTCTTTTCTTTGTGGCGCAGATGGGTCTGGCGCTTGGCGTGTTGTTCTTCGTGCAGCGATCCAGCGAGCAGGCTCTGTTGGCAGAACAGCAATCCCTTGTCCGCGACATTCAGGGCGACCTTGCGGCTGTGTACAGCCTGAACGGCCGCGCCGGCCTGTCGCAGATGATCCGGGCACAGATGCGCGATGAATTGACCGAAGAGGCGATCATCCTGCTGATCGACGAAACGGGTCAGGTGGTTGCGGGCAACCTGGCCGTCTGGCCTGCGTATATCCCCTTGTCCGTGGACTGGCGCGTTGCCACGCTTGACCGGACCGGGGCCGATCAGCCGCAAGCCATGGGCCTGTCAGCCACGCCGCTGCCGGGCGGCGAGCATCTGCTGGTCGGCGCGCCATTGGCACAGGTGGAACGCCTTTCGCTGATCGGCCGCGAGGCGACGCTGGGAGCAGTGACCTTTGCCATTCCCCTGACACTTGCGCTTTCGCTTTTTCTGGGCCGCATGATCACAGACCGGATCCGGCGCATCGTGGCGACGGCCCGTTTGGTCGGGAACGGTGATCTGCACCACCGCGTCCCCAGCGACCAAAGCGATGATGCCTTTGATCAGCTTGGCAAAAGCGTCAACACCATGCTGGACAGGATCGAAGCCTTGGTAGGCGAATTGCGTGTGGTGACAGATGGGCTTGCCCATGATCTGCGCTCTCCCATCACGCGGCTTAGGTCTGTGCTGGAGCGCGCGCTTATCGAAACCAGCGATCCGGCGGCACAAATGGCCCTGTCACGGGTGGCGGACGAGGCTGACAATCTGCTGGCCATGTTGACCCTGGCCCTGCAAATCAGCCGGGCCGAGGCTGGAATCGGACGCGACCGGTTTGTCATGACTGATGTCGGGGCCCTGCTGTCTGATCTGGTTGAGATCTATGGCCCGGTTGCCGAAGACGCGGGCAAGATCCTATCGTGCGATGCGGTGGCGGACCTGCGTTTTCCGTTGCACCGGGAACTGGTCAGTCAGGCCTTGGGCAACCTGATCGAAAACGCGCTCAAATATGCAGACGGGGGCAAAACCATCCGGATTTCCGCCGCGCGATTGGACGCAACCCTTGCCCTTGGCGTGGCTGACGATGGGCCCGGCATTCCCGAACCCCAACGGGACGAGGCCAGAAAACGCTTTGCCCGGCTTGATCCGGCCAGAGGCAAACCGGGTTCGGGGCTTGGCTTGTCTCTGGTCGAGGCGGTGGCCCGGCTGCATCGCGGCGACATGGCGCTAGAGGATAACACGCCGGGGCTGAAGGTGGTGATGCGACTGGTCATGTGACCCACATGCGGCATGACCAGCCCAACAGATCGCCGGGGACCTTGCAACAGTTGCAGCCATCGCATGGCCGTCATCTTCCGCAAAGGGCATCGGCCAGATTGCCTTTAGCGATGGCAGGCCTGCCGCGCGACAAAGCTAATGGCTTGTTTTGGTTAGCGAAGGGCAAGATCCCGTCACGCCGCCGCACATTCCGATGGCATTATGGCCAATCGGCATCTTCGCCGGGATTGGTCGAAAGCCACTGATCAGACGACCGGGTTAGAGCCCCCTTTCAGAGCTTGGGTCACGCGGGCCCGGATGGCTGATGGTCGCACGTTAGGCAGTTGGGCCTCCGGTGCCGTGCTTGTACGTTTCCTTCCACCTACGCTGTTGGCCTTTTGGGCGGATGTTGCCCAAAACGGTGCTGTTGCGGGTCGGTTGGCCCGGCGTGCACGTCAAGGTGGGCCAATTGGCCGTGTAAATCGCGGTGAGACAGGGAACCGGGCGCTTGACCATCCGTCGCGGCGGCCTGCCAAAGCCGACAAAGTCGCCTTCCAGCCCCCGCTGCGTTGGTCCATGTGGCCACGAGGCGAACCACATTTTTTTGTCCAAGTGCCCGTCAGAAAACCAGAAAATCAAGGTTGGTCAACGAAAGCCCGCTATCCAGCACCGCAAATTGCACCCGTGCAGTCGCGCCGGTGCCGTCCGCGTCGAAATAGAGATTGCCGGTGGTCGAGTCATAGATGATGCGGTCGCTGCCGTCGCCTGCAAGGCCAGTGGTGTTGGTCCGAAAGGCGGCGGAGGTCAGCGTGCCATTCAGCAGACCAGTAAACATCGTGTTTTCTAGCCGGATCGTATCGGCGGCCACGTTGAAATCGGTGATCGTGTCGGTGTTCGCGGTCAAGGACGTGCTGAACTGGAAACTGTCGGCCCCGGCCCCGCCTGTCATCGTGTCGTTGCCGCCCCGCCCATCCAGCACATTGGCCCCGGCGTTGCCGGTGAGGGTTTGGGCCAATGTGTTGCCAGTCAGGTTGATGGCCACCGTCGCCCCCGCTGAACTGGTGGTCAACACCTCGATGCTGTCATCCGCCGCCAACACGAACGAAACGCCAGCCGCCACCCGGTCTGCCACGCCCTGCCCCGCGCCTTCGACAATCACAGTCCCCGCGTTTCGCAGGATATAGGTGTCGTTGCCGCCAAGGCCCGTGAGCGTATCTGCCCCTGCGCCACCGCCATCGGACAGCACATTCGCGCCCGCATTGCCGGTGATGGATTGCTGCACTGCGTTGCCCGTCAGGTTGATGGTGGTCGTGCCGCCCGAAGAGGTGGTGGTCAGGATTTCGATATTGTCATCCGCTGCCAGAACGAAACTCACGCTGGCTGCCACGCGGTCGGCCGTGCCCAAGCCAGAGGACTCAATGATCACATCGGCGGCGCTGTCGACGAAGTAGATGTCATTGCCCAAGCCGCCATTCATCGTGTCAACGCCAGAGCCGCCGTTCAGCGTATCATCATTGGCGCCGCCGATCAGCGTGTCGGCATCGGTTCCGCCATAAAGCTGGTCATTGCCGTCGCCACCGCTCAGGTAATCTTGGCCACCATTCCCGGTCAACGTGTCAGCCCCGCCAAGGCCATAATGACGGTCGCCCAGACTGCCGCCGGTCGCGCGTTCGCCGATACTGGTGCCGGAAAACACCGTCGGGTCAAAGATGCGGCCCCGAACGGCCAAGCCGGATTCATCTTCGCCGGTTTGGCTTCCATCGGTCCACGACACCATGAACCGGCCATCTGGCAACGCAACCACTGTGCCGCCAATCTGGCTTTGATTGGTCGTGGCATTCACCAGAAACTCGGGGATGGCTTCGGTCCCGTCAGCGTTGAACACCCGGCCACGGATCCCAGCGAAACTGAGGTCTCCCGCCAAGGCGCTGTAATCAGCCCAGGTCACCACAAAGCGCCCGTCCGCCAAAACGGCGAGACTAGGCTGGGACTGATCTGCCGTTACCGTTGTGTTCACCACGAATTCCGGCACGGACTCGGTTCCGTTGGCATTGAATATCCGGGCGCGGATGGCACTGCCCGACGGATCGCCCGCAGCCCCGCTGAAATCGCGCCAGACAAAGACCAGCCGACCATCGGGCAGTTGCTCGACACTGGCATCGGTCTGTGCGCTGAAGGTGGAGGTGTTCACCCGAAACTCGGCCACCGACTGGCCGCCATTGGCATTGAATATCCGCGCGCGGACCGCAGCTTGTGACGCGTCGCCACCGGTCAAGCTGAAATCCGTATAGACCGCGACGAACCCGCCATCGGCAAGGGCGGTCACATCACCGTTTTCCTGACGTTGATTGGTGGTTGCATTCACCAGAAACTCGGGCACCACCTGAACACCATCCGCGTCGAAGATGCGCCCGCGCACGGCGGCGTTCGATGCATCGCCCTCTGACTGGCTGGCGTCTGTCCAAGTGATCAGAATGTTGCCATTCGTTAGGACCGTGATCTCGCTGCCGTCCTGAGAGCCTTGGGTTGTTGAGTTGACAAGGAACTCGGGCACCGAACCGGTGAAATCGGCGTTGAAGATGCGGGCGCGCACGCCTGTGTCCGTCTCTGGCGGTGTGCCGCTGAAGTCCGTCCACGTTGCGATGAACCGGCCGTCTGGCAAGGCCGCCAAAGCCACCGATGTCTGAATGCTGGCCGTTGTCGCGTTCACAAGAAACTGCGGTGTGGCAGCAAGGCCATCGGGGCTGAAGACCCTGCCGAAAACAGCGCCCGAGCCGCTTTCATCTGACCATGCGGCTACAATTTGCCCATCGGCCAAAACCGTCAGCGTGGCGAGGTATTGATCCAACGGGAATGTACTGTTGAGAAGGATTTCTGTCCCGGCGAAGATTGGCATGTGACAAAACCCCCTCAGATTTAATCAGATTTTTTGCGCGAAAGGCGTTCGTTCTGTTCCAGCTGGCGCACCCGGCACTCAGATCACCCCGAAATCCGCCACCGTCAGCGCCAGCCCGGTTTGCAATGTCGCAAACTGCGTGGCCCCACCAGCGGCGTTGCCGTTGCTATCATAGGTCAGCGCCCCCGTGGCCGCATTATACAGAAGGAAGTCGTTGGCATCGACCGCAGCGCCAATGCGGAACTCGCTGGCGCTGAGGCTGGCACCGATGGCGGTAAAAATCCCGGAGGCCAGCAAGATATCATCCACCCCCACGGCAAAATC
>JAIXUH010000032.1 GCA_027484145.1 Rhodobacter sp. | reverse complement strand
TAGCAGATCACTTCGAAGCTGTTGGTCAGACGCACCTTGGCGACTTTCCGCATAGCCGAGTTCGGCTTCTTCGGGGTGGTGGTGTAGACGCGCGTGCAAACGCCGCGCTTCTGGGGGCAAGATTCCAAGTGCTGCGACTTGGACTTGCGGACGTTGGGCTCCCGCGGTTTGCGGATGAGCTGTTGGATCGTCGGCATTCACGTTCCTCGTGTTGCTCTGTCAATACTCGCCCTGAACCTCAGGGCACTGCTTCTCGACGTGTGATTTGCGCGAATCGCAAAACACAAAACCGCATTCATCCCCATCGCAGGGATGACGCGGTGGAATTTCAGAGGATCGGGGTAAGCACCCGGATCGTGACCACATCAAGCTTTCTGATCCCAAGACACAGGTCACCCCACACCTCAGGTAGGCGGGCGTATAGGGGGAGTCGCGGGGGATGTCAATGCTGTGCCCCCGCCCCCGACCAAGGGATGCCGCGACGCCTGTCAGGCGCCGGCGGCGCGCTTGCGTTCACGCAAAAAGGCATAGATGCCCGAGGCCACAACCAAGGCCGAGCCGATCAGGGTCAGCGCATCGGGCAAGGTGCCAAAGGTCAGCCAACCCAGCAGGATGGCCCACAACAAGGCAGTATAGCGGAAGGGCGCGATAAAGCTGATGTCGCCCACACGCATGGTCATGACCACGGTCACATAGCCCACCACCAGCGATGCAGCGGCCAGCACCATCAGGCCAAGGTTGACCATGCTGACTGGGGGCCAGCCTTCGACGGCGCTGCCCAGCACGCCCATGACCAGCACGCTGGTGGCCGCCGTGATGGCAACCGTAACCGACGGCACGGCCCGGCTCATCCCCTTGGTGTAAAGATCGCGCCCCACGACGCAAAGCACCGAGGCCAGCCCCAGAAGCGACCACAGGTCAAACCCATCGGGGCCAGGGCGCACGATGATCATGACCCCGATGAAGCCGACGATGATGGCGGTGATGCGCCGCCAGCCGACCTTTTCGCCCAAGAATACCGCAGCCGCCAGTGCGACAGCCAGCGGCGTGGCCTGCATCACTGCCGTCAGGTTGGCGAGGGGCATCTGGGTCAGGGCGACCAGAAAGAACAGGGTGCCCAACACCTCGAAGACGCAGCGCAGCGACAGAAGTTTCAGATCGGCCTTGGGAAGCCGGAAATTGAGCGCGCCAAGCCGTGCGCCGACCAACACCAGCAGCACCGTGGCGAACAGACCGCGCAGGGTGATGGCCTGAAACAGCGGCATGGTTTCCATCGCCGCCTTCATGGCCGAATCGTTCAGCGTGAAGGCCAGCATGGCCACGTTCATGAACAGCGCACCGCGCGCATTGTCGGAAAGCTGCATATTCTGCCCCTGCCCTTTGCGCCCCTGTCTAGCCCCGCAACCCGGCATGCGAAAGGGCGTGCGCCAAAAAAGAAAGCCCCCGCCGACCTTTTGGGTGGCGGGGGCAATCGGTTCAGACGCGATGGATCAGGTCAGATCAATCGCGGCTTTCAAAGGTGTCGACAAGGCCCGAGTCCTTTTCGATGTCGATCACGTCATCCACCGGGGCCGCCAAAGCCGCGGCAGTTTCTGCCTCGGACCGGCGCGCCTCGATCACCGAGGTATCGCGGTCGGCTGCGATGCCTTTGACGCGGCGGGTTGCGCCGCCGGTGCCGGCCGGGATCAGACGGCCCACGATGACGTTCTCTTTCAGGCCAACCAGTTTGTCCCGCTTGCCCTGCACCGAAGCTTCGGTCAGCACGCGCGTGGTTTCCTGGAACGACGCTGCCGAGATGAACGACCGGGTCTGCAGAGAGGCCTTGGTGATGCCCAGCAGCACAGGCTCGGCTTTCGCCTCGCGCATGCCACGGTTGCGGGCCTTGGCGTTCTCTTCGTCCAGTTCGATCTTTTCGACCTGTTCGCCCTTCAGCAACGTGGTGTCGCCGCTTTCCAGGATTTCCAGCTTTTGCAGCATCTGGCGTACGATGACTTCGATGTGCTTGTCGTTGATCTTCACGCCCTGCAGGCGGTACACGTCCTGCACTTCGTCGATCATGTAGTTGGCAAGCGCTTCGACACCCATGATCCGCAGAATATCGTGCGGGGCCGGGTTGCCGTCCATGATGTAGTCACCCTTCTGGACGAAATCACCTTCCTGAACCGGAATGTGCTTGCCCTTGGGGATCATGTATTCGACGGCCGTCAGCGTCTCATCCACCGGTTCCACGGTAATGCGGCGCTTGTTCTTGTAGTCCTTGCCGAACCGCACGTAACCATCGGTTTCCGCGATGATGGCGTGATCCTTCGGGCGACGGGCTTCGAACAGTTCCGCCACGCGGGGAAGACCCCCGGTGATGTCCTTGGTCTTTGCACCTTCGCGCGGAATACGGGCCACCACGTCGCCGGGCAGAATTTCCTGCCCGTCTTCGACCGACAGAATGGCGTCCACCGACATGGTATAGGAAATCGGGTTGCCATTGTCGGCCCGCACCGGCTCGCCCGTCGCGGCGTTCATGATGATGACTTCGGGCTTCAGATCATTGCCCTTGGGCGCAGAACGCCAGTCGGACACGATCTTTTGCGTCATGCCGGTGGCATCGTCGGTGTCTTCGCGCACGGAAATGCCCGAGACAAGGTCGACAAACTTGGCCACGCCGCCCTTTTCCGCGATGATCGGCAGGGTATAGGGGTCCCATTCGAACAGCTTGGCGCCGCGCTTAACAGACGACCCGTCCTTGACGTGGATCTTGGCACCATAGCTGATCTTGTGAACCGCACGGTCCTGCCCGGACTCGTCCACGATGGCCAGAGACATGTTCCGGCCCACCACGATCTGTTCGCCATTGGCGTTGGACAGAAGGTTGGCGTTGCGGAACTCGATCTTGCCCTCTTGGCTGGCTTCAAGGAACGACTGCTGACCACCCTGCGCAATGCCGCCGATGTGGAATGTCCGCATCGTCAGCTGCGTGCCGGGTTCGCCGATGGACTGCGCGGCGATGATGCCGACAGCTTCGCCTTGGTTCACCAGCGTGCCGCGAGCAAGGTCACGGCCATAGCACATGGCGCAGACGCCTTCTTCGGCCTCGCAAGTCAGCGGGCTGCGGATGCGCATGACCGCAACACCGGCCTGATCGATCAGGTCGGCACGGCGTTCATCGATCAGTTCGCCACGGGCGACGATCACCTCATCCGACCCCGGCACCAGCACGTCATCGGCCGCGACACGGCCCAGAACGCGATCTGCCAGCGACTGGATCACTTCACCATCATTGACCGCGGCCTCTGCCGTGATCGCACGATCGGTTCCGCAATCATGGGCGCGCACGATGCAGTCTTGCGCCACGTCCACCAGACGGCGGGTCAGGTAACCCGAGTTCGCCGTTTTGAGGGCCGTATCCGCCAGACCCTTACGGGCGCCGTGGGTCGAGTTGAAGTATTCAAGAACGGTCAGACCTTCCTTGAAGTTCGAGATGATCGGCGTTTCGATGATCTCGCCCGAAGGCTTGGCCATCAGACCGCGCATCCCGCCCAACTGCTTCATCTGGGCAGGCGAACCCCGCGCACCGGAGTGCGACATCATGTAGACCGAGTTCGGCTCTTTCTCGGCGCCCGCATCGTCGTAACGAACGGCCGAAATCTCGGCCATCATCTCGCCAGCGACCTTGTCCGAGCACTTGGACCAGGCATCGACCACCTTGTTATACTTCTCGCCCTGCGTAATCAGGCCATCCATATACTGCTGTTCGAATTCCTTCACCTGATCGCGCACTTCGTTCACGATCGTCCACTTGGAATCGGGGATCAGCATGTCGTCCTTGCCGAACGAAATGCCGGCCTTGAACGCCTCGCGGAAGCCCAGACCCATGATCTGGTCGCAGAAAATGACCGACTCTTTCTGACCGCAATAGCGATAGACGGTGTCGATGACGTTCTGCACGTCTTTCTTCCGCAACAGGCGGTTGACCAGATCGAACGGCGCTTTGGTGTTTAGCGGCAAAAGGTTGCCAAGGCGCAGACGGCCCGGCGTGGTGTCGAACCGCTTCCAGACTTCGTTGCCCTCTTCGTCGATCTGGCGGATGCGGGCCTTGACGCGGGCGTGCAGGTGCACGGCCCCGGCGGCAAGCGCATGTTCCACTTCCTCGACATCAGCAAAGGCCATGCCTTCACCAACCATGCCCTTGCGTTCCATGGTGGTGTAATACAGGCCCAACACCATATCCTGCGACGGAACAATGATCGGTGCGCCGTTGGCGGGCGACAGAACGTTGTTCGTCGACATCATCAGAACGCGGGCTTCCAGCTGCGCTTCCAACGACAACGGCACGTGAACAGCCATCTGGTCGCCGTCAAAGTCGGCGTTGAAGGCCGAACAGACCAGCGGGTGCAGCTGAATGGCCTTGCCTTCGATCAGCATCGGCTCGAATGCCTGAATGCCCAAGCGGTGCAGCGTCGGCGCGCGGTTCAGCAACACGGGATGTTCGCGGATGACTTCATCCAGAATATCCCAAACCTCGGGACGTTCCTTTTCCACCAGCTTCTTGGCTTGTTTGACGGTGCTGGACAGCCCCTTCGCCTCAAGCCGCGAATAGATGAACGGCTTGAAGAGTTCGAGCGCCATCTTCTTTGGCAGACCGCACTGGTGCAGCTTCAGTTCCGGCCCGGTCACGATGACCGAACGGCCCGAGAAGTCGACCCGCTTGCCCAGAAGGTTCTGACGGAAGCGGCCCTGCTTGCCCTTGAGCATGTCGGACAGCGATTTCAGCGGGCGCTTGTTGGTGCCCGTGATGACGCGGCCACGACGGCCGTTGTCGAACAGCGCGTCGACAGCTTCCTGCAGCATCCGCTTTTCGTTGCGCACGATGATATCGGGCGCACGCAGTTCGATCAGCCGCTTCAGACGGTTGTTGCGGTTGATGACGCGGCGGTACAGATCGTTCAGGTCGGACGTGGCGAAACGGCCGCCGTCCAGCGGGACCAGCGGGCGCAGTTCCGGCGGGATGACCGGCAGAACCGTCAGAACCATCCATTCCGGGCGGTTGCCGGATTCGAGGAAGGATTCAACGATCTTAAGACGCTTGATGATCTTCTTCGGCTTCAGCTCGCCCGTGGCTTCCTTCAGCTCTTCGCGCAGGGTTTCTGCGGTCTGCTCAAGGTCAATCGCGGCCAGCATTTCGCGGATCGCTTCTGCACCGATGTTGGCGGTGAAGGCGTCAGCACCATACTGGTCCTGCGCGTCCAGATATTCTTCTTCCGTCAACTGCTGCTGATAGGTCAGGTCGGTCAGACCGGGCTCGATCACGACATAGTTTTCGAAGTACAGCACGCGTTCCAGATCGCGCAGCGTCATGTCCAGCATCAGGCCGATACGGCTGGGCAGCGATTTCAGGAACCAGATGTGGGCGACGGGTGCTGCCAGTTCGATATGGCCCATGCGTTCGCGACGCACCTTTTGCAGCGTGACTTCAACGCCGCACTTTTCGCAGACAACGCCGCGATACTTCATGCGCTTGTATTTGCCGCAGAGGCATTCGTAATCCTTGATCGGGCCAAAGATACGGGCGCAGAACAGGCCGTCACGTTCAGGCTTGAACGTGCGGTAGTTGATGGTTTCCGGTTTTTTGATCTCACCGAACGACCACGACAGGATCCGCTCCGGCGAGGCCAGGCTGATCTTGATTTCGTCGAAGGTCTTGACCGGCGCAACCGGATTGAACGGGTTGGTGCTGAGTTCCTGGTTCATTTCAATTCCTAAGAATGGGGGCGGCGGGGAAGGGATCGGCGGAACGGTGCGCTGAAGCGCACCCTACACGCCCCGGGCGGTGCGCTTCAGCGCACCGCCCGGGACGCGGTCTCCGCGTCATTCCTCCTCCGCATCCAGGAGTTCCATGTTGAGGCCGAGGCCCCGCACTTCCTTGACGAGAACGTTGAACGATTCCGGCACGCCGGCCTCGAAGTTGTCCTCGCCCTTGACGATCGACTCGTAGACCTTGGTCCGGCCTGCCACGTCGTCCGACTTCACCGTCAGCATTTCCTGCAGGGTGTAGGCGGCGCCGTAAGCTTCCAGAGCCCAGACCTCCATTTCCCCCAGACGCTGACCACCGAACTGCGCCTTACCACCCAGCGGCTGCTGGGTGACCAGCGAGTACGGACCCGTAGAACGGGCGTGCAGCTTGTCGTCCACAAGGTGGTGCAGCTTGAGCATGTACTTCACGCCCACGGTGACCTTGCGGGCAAATTGCTCACCCGAACGGCCATCGAACACCACTGACTGACCCGACGTGTCAAACCCGGCACGGGTCAGCGCGTCGTTGACGTCAATCTCTTTGGCCCCGTCAAAGACCGGCGAGGCGATCGGAACGCCCTTGGTGACGTTGCCTGCAAGCTCAAGGAACTCCGCCTCGTCGCGGCCGGCAAAAGCCTCTTCATAGGTTTCGTCGCCATAAGCCAGACGGACAGCATCACGC
This sequence comes from Rhodobacter sp., assembly GCA_027484145.1. Taxonomy (GTDB): domain Bacteria; phylum Pseudomonadota; class Alphaproteobacteria; order Rhodobacterales; family Rhodobacteraceae; genus Pseudotabrizicola. The sequence goes on along the minus strand of JAIXUH010000032.1, from coordinate 11,783 downwards.
ACCGGGGTCATGTCACCCGAACGGCGATACTCTTTCAGGGCATCGTCGATCCGCAGGCCAAGGCCGCGCGCGGCCCAGCCCATGTGGGTTTCCAGGATCTGACCAACGTTCATCCGCGACGGCACGCCGAGCGGGTTCAGCACAAGGTCAACTGCGGTGCCATCGGCAAGGAACGGCATGTCCTCGACCGGCACCACCTTGGAGATCACGCCCTTGTTGCCGTGACGACCGGCCATCTTGTCGCCGGGCTGCAGCTTGCGCTTCACCGCGACGAACACCTTGACCATCTTCATCACGCCGGGGGGCAGATCGTCGCCGCGGCGGACCTTTTCGACCTTGTCCTCGAAGCGGTGCTCAAGCGCGCGCTTCTGGGCTTCGAACTGGTCATGCAGAGCTTCGACATCCTTGGCTTCGGCTTCTTCACCCAAGGCAAGCTGCCACCATTGGCCACGGCTCAGCGTGCCCAACAATTCGTCGTCAATCGTCGACCCGGACTTGATGCCCTTGGGCCCTTTGACGGCGGTTTTGCCCATCAACAAGGCCTTGAGGCGCGCATAGATGTTGCGCTCAAGGATCGCGAGTTCGTCGTCGCGGTCACGCGCCAGACGTTCGACTTCTTCGCGCTCGATCTGCAGGGCGCGTTCGTCCTTGTCCACGCCGTGGCGGTTGAACACGCGCACTTCGACGATGGTGCCGTAAGCCCCCGGCGGCAGGCGCAGCGAGGTATCGCGCACGTCCGACGCTTTTTCACCGAAGATGGCGCGCAGAAGCTTTTCTTCCGGCGTCATCGGCGATTCACCTTTGGGGGTGATCTTGCCAACCAGAATGTCGCCCGGCTGCACTTCGGCACCGATGTAGACGATGCCAGCCTCGTCAAGGTTGCGCAGGGCTTCTTCACCGACGTTCGGAATGTCGCGGGTGATTTCCTCTGGCCCCAGTTTCGTATCGCGCGCCGCGACTTCGTATTCCTCGATGTGGATCGAGGTGAACACGTCGTCTTTCAGAATGCGTTCCGAAATCAGGATCGAGTCTTCGTAGTTGTAGCCATTCCACGGCATGAACGCGACGATGACGTTCCGGCCAAGGGCCAGTTCACCGAAATCGGTGCAGGGGCCGTCTGCGATCACTTCACCACGGCCAACCGTATCGCCCACCTTCACCAGCGGACGCTGGTTGATGCAGGACGACTGGTTCGACCGCTTGAATTTCCGCAGGCGATAGATGTCAACGCCCGGCTCTCCGGGGTCCAGCATCTCGGTGGCGCGCACCACGATACGGGTCGCATCGACCTGATCGATCACGCCCGCCCGGCGCGCCATGATGGCAGCGCCCGAGTCACGGGCAACCACGGCTTCAATCCCGGTGCCCACGAAAGGCGCATCGGATTGCAGCAGCGGAACCGCCTGACGCTGCATGTTCGAACCCATCAGGGCGCGGTTGGCGTCGTCGTTTTCAAGGAACGGAATCAACGAGGCGGCCACCGACACAAGCTGTTTCGGCGAGACGTCGATCAGATCGATCGCGTCTGGCGGGTTCAGCATGAATTCGCCTGCCTTCCGGCTGGAAATCAGGTCGTCGGTAAAGTGACCTTCCGCATCCTGCGCCGCGTTCGCCTGAGCGACGGTGTGGCGCATTTCCTCGGTCGCCGACATGTAGACAACCTCATCGGTCACCTTGTTGTCGATCACCTTGCGATACGGTGTTTCGATGAAGCCATACTTGTTCACGCGGGCAAAGGTGGCCAGCGAGTTGATCAGGCCGATGTTCTGGCCTTCGGGCGTTTCAATCGGGCACATCCGGCCATAGTGGGTCGGGTGAACGTCGCGCACTTCGAAACCTGCGCGTTCGCGGGTCAGACCGCCCGGCCCAAGGGCCGACAGGCGGCGCTTGTGCGTCACTTCGGACAGCGGGTTGGTTTGGTCCATGAACTGCGACAGCTGGCTGGAGCCGAAGAATTCACGCACAGCCGCTGCAGCCGGTTTCGCGTTGATCAGGTCTTGCGGCATGATCGTGTCGATTTCCACCGACGACATGCGTTCCTTGATCGCGCGTTCCATCCGCAGAAGGCCAACGCGATACTGGTTCTCCATCAATTCGCCAACGGACCGCACGCGGCGGTTGCCAAGGTGGTCGATGTCGTCAATCTCGCCCTTCCCGTCACGCAGCTCGGTCAGCGCCTTGATGCAGGCCACGATATCATCGCGGTCCAGCGTGCGCTGCGTGTCCGGCTTGCCCAGATCAAGACGCATGTTCATCTTGACGCGGCCAACCGCCGACAGGTCATAGCGTTCCTTGTCGAAGAACAGCGTGTCAAACAGTTGCGACGCAGCTTCAACGGTCGGCGGCTCGCCCGGGCGCATCACACGGTAGATGTCCATGAGCGCGGTGTCGCGGCCCATGTTCTTGTCCACCGCCATGGTGTTGCGGATGTAGGGGCCGACGTTGATGTTGTCGATGTCCAGCACCGGAATGTCGGTGATGCCCTGATCCAGCAGCACTTTCAGGGTGCCGCCCTTCACTTCGCCGTCACGGTCCAGATCCCAGGTCAGTTCATCGCCCGCTTCAACCCAGATCTCGCCGGTTTCTTCGTTGATGATGTCCTTGGCGACATAGCGGCCCATGATGTTTTCAAACGGCACCAGCAGTTCGGTGACGTTGCCATCATCCTTCCACTTCTTCACCATCCGCGGCGTGGCCTTTTCGCCCGCTTTCAGGATGACTTCGCCGGTGGCAGCATCGACCAGATCATAGGTCGGGCGCGTGCCCGACACGCGCTGCGGGAAGAACTTGGTGACCCAGCCCTTGCCCTTGACGTAGCGGAAATTGATCGTCTCGTAATAGGCATCCATGATGCCTTCCTGATCCATGCCAAGCGCATAGAGCAGCGTCGTCACCGGAAGTTTGCGGCGGCGGTCGATACGGGCAAAGACCACATCCTTGGCGTCAAACTCAAAGTCCAGCCACGACCCGCGATAGGGAATGATCCGGCAGGCGAACAGCAGTTTGCCCGACGAATGGGTCTTGCCCTTGTCGTGATCAAAGAACACGCCGGGCGACCGGTGCATCTGGCTGACGATCACGCGTTCGGTGCCGTTCACGATGAACGTGCCGTTCGAGGTCATCAGGGGCATGTCGCCCATGTAGACGTCCTGTTCCTTGATGTCCTTGACCGAGCGGGCCCCGGTGGTTTCATCGACATCAAACACGATCAGGCGCAACGTGACTTTCAGCGGTGCGGCATAGGTCATGTCGCGCTGCTGGCATTCGTCAACGTCATACTTCGGCTTTTCAAGTTCGTATTTCACGAACTCCAGCACGGCGGTTTCGTTGAAGTCCTTGATCGGAAAGACCGACTGGAAGGTGCCTTGAATCCCTTCGTCGTCCAGCGGCTTCGGGCCATCGCCCGAATTCAGGAACAGATCGTATGAGGATTTCTGAACCTCGATAAGGTTCGGCATCTCCAGAACTTCACGAATCTTGCCGTAATAGCGGCGGATGCGTTTCTGGCCAACGTAAGCTTGCGCCATGCTCGTGGTCACCTTTTTCTACCGTGTCGCAGGCGGGCGGCCGTCGGGCCACGTTCGCACGCCGCTGGCAAAGGGGGTCGGCTCCATTCGTGCGGTCCGTCCCGAAGGACCGCTCCCGAGCCTGCACCGCACCTGGAAAGGGGTTTCGGGCCGAAACCCCTTTCAAGACGCGTTTTGGCTGGGGATGAATCGCTTCATCCCCAGCCCGAAATCATCGCTGCGGGAAACCCCGCATGCGCGATTACTTCAGCTCGACCTTGGCGCCAGCCTCTTCGAGCTTCTTCTTCATCGCTTCGGCGTCGGCCTTGGAGATTTGCTCCTTCACCTTGCCACCAGCTTCGACCAGGTCCTTGGCTTCTTTCAGGCCCAGACCGGTGATCGTGCGAACTTCTTTGATCACGTTGATCTTGTTCGGGCCGGCTTCGGTCAGGACGACGTCGAATTCGGTCTGCTCTTCGACCGGTGCAGCAGCTGCTGCAGCCGGACCAGCCGCCATCATGACAGCGCCGCCAGCGGCGGGCTCGATGCCGTACTTGTCTTTCAGGATGGTTTTCAGTTCCTGAGCCTGCAGCAGGGTCAGACCGACGATGTCTTCTGCGAGTTTGTTCAGATCAGCCATTTTGCTCATTCCGTATAGGTTAAGATGGGTTCCAACGACGTGGTTTCAACCACGCAGGGCGTAAAGATCAGGCCGCAGCCTTTTCCTCGATGGTCGACAGGATGCTTGCGATGTTCGAAGCAGGCGCACCAATCGCACCGGCAATGCTCGAGGCGGGCGAACCGATGCACGACACGATCTGAGCAATAAGCTCTTCACGCGACGGCATGGATGCCACGGCTTTCACACCAGCCTGGTCCAGGACCGCATCGCCCATTGCCCCGCCAAGGATCGAGAATTTCTCGTTCTTCTTGGCATAGGCTTCCGCAACCTTCGCCGCAGCGACAGGGTCCTCGGAATAGGCCATCACGGTCATACCCGTCAGGAGATCACCCATCTTTGCAGCGGGCTTCCCTTCCAGGGCGATCTTGGCGAGCTTGTTCTTGGCAACGCGAACGGACCCACCCACTTCACGCATCAGCGCGCGCAGGTCCTGCATCTGTGCAACCGTCATGCCCTCGTAGTGTGCTACCACCACGACGCCAGAGCTTTCGAAGATCTGGCCGAGTTCTTCGACCACTTTCTCTTTTTGGGCTCTATCCACAGTTTCACTCCAAGTATGGGGGTTTCCCCCCGGCTCTGATGTGCCCCCTTGCAGGGGCGTTCGGGTCCGCGAAGGGTTCCGAAGGCCAAGATCACCCGAGGGTGATGTCGTTTCGTTCCCCATCTCAGGCAGGAAGATTAAGGGGTTGCCCCCACCCACCGTCTCGGACAGGACAGGGCGTTTCCGCCCTGCCATCCCTTCCCCGCAGGGTCGGGAATTCTTGATACCGCTTAAGCGGTGGCCGAGGACAGGTCGAGCGAGACGCCCGGACCCATGGTCGAGGACAGCGACACCTTTTTCAGGTATGCGCCCTTTGCGCCCGACGGCTTGGCCTTGGACACAGCGTCAACGAAGGCGCGGACGTTTTCCACCAGTTTCGCATCAGCGAACGACACTTTGCCGATACCGGCATGAATGACGCCTGCTTTTTCGACCTTGAACTGCACTTCGCCGCCCTTGGCTGCTTCGACGGCGGTTTTCACGTCCATCGTCACGGTGCCGACTTTGGGGTTCGGCATCAGGTTGCGCGGGCCAAGGATTTTGCCCAGACGGCCCACCAGCGGCATCATGTCCGGCGTCGCGATGCAACGGTCGAACTCGATCTTGCCCTGCTGAATGGTTTCCATCAGGTCTTCGGCGCCAACAATGTCTGCACCGGCAGCCTTGGCTTCATCAGCCTTGGCGCCACGGGCGAACACGGCCACACGCACGGTCTTGCCGGTGCCGTTGGGCAACTGGACAACGCCGCGCACCATCTGGTCGGCGTGACGCGGGTCAACGCCAAGGTTCATGGCGATTTCCAGCGTTTCGTCAAACTTCGCCGATGCAGCCTGCTTGATCAGTGCCACAGCGTCTTCGACGGACATCAGGGCCTTGCCTTCGAAATGGGCGCGGGCCGCGGCGGTGCGTTTTGCAACTTTTGCCATGATGATCAGCCCTTCACTTCGATGCCGCAGGACTTGGCCGAGCCAAGGATGATCTGCATCGCCGCTTCAACCGAATTGGCGTTCAGGTCTTTCATCTTGGCTTCTGCGATCTGGCGGATCTGCGCCACGGTCACTTTGCCAGCCACGGTGTGGCCCGGCTTGACCGAACCCTTGGCGCGGTTACGCTTGCCAACGGGGGGCAGACCAGCCGCTTGCTTGAGCAGGAACGACGCAGGCGCCGTCTTGAACTCAAGGCTGAACGACTTGTCCTGATAGTAGGTGATGATCACCGGCGTAGGCGTGCCCGGCGCGATGTCAGCGGTCTTCGCGTTGAATTCCTTCACGAAGGCCATGATGTTCAGGCCGCGCTGACCCAGCGCCGGACCAACCGGCGGGGATGGGTTGGCTTGACCCGCTTTCACTTGCAGCTTGAGGCTGCCCATAATCTTCTTGGCCATCTGGCCGTCTCCTCTGATCACTGCGCCGGAAGGCGCGGTTTAGTGGTTCGGTCCGTCACCCGTGCTGTTCTGGATCAGAACAGCGGGGCGCTCGCCTCCCACGCGATGCACTCAGACCCCTTTCGAGACCTGCGTGAATTCCAGTTCGACCGGGGTGGCGCGGCCAAAGATCGACACAGACACCTTCAGGCGGCTGTGATCTTCGTCCACTTCCTCGACCATCCCGTCAAAGCCTTCGAACGGCCCGTCGGTAACCTTGACCTTTTCGCCGATGTCAAAGCGGATCAGGTTGCGCGGGGCTTCCAGACCTTCTTCGACACGGTTCAGGATCTGGTTCACCTCGGCGTCACGCATCGGCATTGGTTTGCCTTGCGGGCCCAGAAACCCCGTCACCCGGTTGATCGACGAGATCAGGTGATAGCCACGGTTTGTCATTTCCATCCGCACCAGCACATAGCCGGGCATGAAACGACGCTCGCTTGTCACCTTCTTGCCGCGACGAACCTCGATCACCTCTTCGGTAGGGACCAGAACTTCGTCGATCTCTTCTTCCAGACCCGCGTCCGCCACAGCCGTCTTGATCTGTTCGGCAACTTTCTTCTCGAAGTTCGAGAGAACGCTTACCGAATACCACCGCTTGGCCATGCCGTCTCACCTTGTCTGTCCGGGCAGATATTGCCCGAAATTCCTGTATTTCCCGCAGCATGCGTTAGTCTGCCCACCGCGCGGAAAGAACAAAAAACAGCGCGCAACACGAATCATTGCACGCCGGTTTGCCCTTGAACAGCTGGCCGGATACAGCCCATTGCCGCAAATATCAAGGACTATCCCGATGCCGCCGCGTCAGAACGCGCCAAGAACCGCCGCAAGCCCCGAACGGATCGCCAGATCGACAAGGCTGAAGAAGGCTGCGGTCAGCGCGGCCATGATGAACACCATGATGGTGGTCAGCACCACTTCGCGCCGGGTTGGCCAGATAACCTTGGCCACTTCGCCGCGCACCTGCTGGATGAACTGAAGGGGGTTGGTCTTGGCCATGGGTGATGTCCGATTTCCTGCTTGACTGGCGCGAAATACGCGTTCGCCCCAGCGAATTCAAGTCGCAAACCGTATCAGGCTGCGGATGCCTGCATCCGCAGCTGCCGCACCAGCCCATCCCAAGGGTCGGTGCCCCCCGTCGATGCTTCGGGGTGCGCGGCGCCCTGCCGGCTGTGATACCAGCCGATCGCGATTAGCATCATCAGCGACAGACAGCCCAGCGCGAACATCAGCGGCGCCACAAGCGACAAGATGTGCACCATCCCCGCCGCAAGATCCGACAAGGAGGGGCTGAGGATAATCAGGTTCAGGATCACCAGCCCGAACACGCCCAGCCCCACGCACAGCGTTTCGCCCGCAACCTCGGCCATCCGCGGGGCCATTGCCCGCGCCGACCCATACGGTGCCGACACATCGCCGGGTTCATCTGCAAAAGTCGAAATCCCGAAGGGAAGTGCGCCAAAGCCGATCACCTGAAAACCGGCGGTGTCTTGCGGTGCCTTTGCCGCAGACCGCACACCAGAGATCGCACCAAAACTTGAATCATCGAACATGTCAGCCGCCCCTTGCCATTCACGTTACACGGAAGGGTTGCATGGCAATTGCGGCAAGACCCTGTTCACACAGGGACAATATGGCGGCGTTTGATGTTTTGAAGGATTGGCAGGGGCAGCAGGGATCGAACCCGCGACCTACGGTTTTGGAGACCGTCGCTCTACCAGCTGAGCTATACCCCTACACGCGGTGGGGATTAGGCCAAGCGCGCGACAAGGTCAAGGGGCGCAGGCGGGCGCGCGGTGAATTCTGTGCCCGGCCCGAATAACAACGGCGCGCAAGGTTGCCCCCACGCGCCGCCTGTCGTTTACCTGAACGCTTCAGATCGTGTTCGCGCTCATTTCCCGTGCGATGTGGTCGGCCTGACGGATCGCCAGAGCCACGATGGTCAGTGTCGGGTTTTCCGCCGCCCCCGTGGTGAACTGGCTGCCGTCCGACACGAACAGGTTCGCGATGTCGTGGCTTTGGCCCCACTTGTTGACCACCCCGTCCTGCGGCTTTTCCGACATGCGGTTGGTGCCAAGGTTGTGGGTGGATGGATAGGGCGGCGTCGGGAAGGCGCGCGTGGCCCCTACCGCCTCGTAAATCGCGATGCCCTGCTTGTAGGCGTGGTTGCGCATGGCAATGTCGTTGGGGTGGTCGTTGAAGTTGACGTTCGCCACCGGCAGGCCGTGCTGGTCCTTGGTGTCGGACAGGGTGACGCCATTGCCAAGCTGCGGCATGTCTTCGCCCACGATCCACATGCCAGCCATGTTTTCGTAATGGTCCAGCGCCGTGGTAAAGCTGCGGCCCCAGCCACCGGGGTTCAGGAACGCCGCCATGAACGGCAGGCCAAGGGCCAGCGTCTCCAGCTCATAGCCGCCGACAAAGCCGCGCGACGGATCATGCCGTGCTTCGTCCTGCACAATACCTGCCATGGTGGTGCCGCGCCACATCCGCACCGGTTTGTCAAAGATCGCGTAGACCGACCCCGTGGTGTGGCGCATGTAGTTCTTGCCCACCATGCCGGACGAGTTTGCCAGCCCGTTCGGGAACATGCTGGAGGCCGAGTTCAACAACAGGCGCGGGCTTTCGAACGAGTTGCCGGCCACGCAGACGATGCGCGCCTTCTGCATCTGCAGATTGCCGTCCTTGTCAAAGTATTCGACGCCCGTCACCTTGCCCGCGTCGTTGTGCAGGATGCGCGCAACATGGGCGCGCTCGCGCACCTCAAGGTTGCCCGTCGCCTCGCCCGCCGGAATGTCGGTATAGGCGGCCGACCATTTGGCCCCCCATTTGCAGCCCTGAAAGCAGAAACCCGTCTGCTGGCAGGCCATGCGACCGTCGTAATCCTTGGAGTTGATGGCCATACGGCCGGTGTGCACTTCCTTGTAACCAAGGGCCTTGGCACCCTTTTCGAACACCTTGTAGTTGTTGTTGCCCGGCAGGCCCGCGCGGTCGCCCGTGCGCGTCACACCCAGCTTGGTTTCGGCCTTTTCATACCACGGCGCCATTTCGGCCCCGTCGATCGGCCAGTCCAGAAGGTTGGCGCCATCAACCGCGCCATAGTTGGTCAGCGCCTTCCACTCATGGTCCTGAAAACGGATGGATGCGCCAGCCCAGTGCGTGGTGGTGCCGCCGACAGCCTTCACGATCCATGCAGGCAGGCCCGAGAAATCCTTGGCCACGCGCCAGTCACCGCTGGTGGTGCGGGCGTCCAGCCATGCCAACTGGCCAAAGCTTTCCCATTCATCGTTGATGTAATCTTCGGGCAGATAACGACCGCCCGCTTCCAGCGCCACGACCTTGACGCCCTTTTGCGCCAATTCGTTCGCCAGCACACCGCCGCCTGCGCCGGTGCCGATGATGACGACCACGGAATCGTCGTTCAGATCAAAATTTGCCATGTGTCATCCTCCCCTTACAGCCAGTCGATGTCGTCAAAGCCGCGGTCGATGTAACCGCCCTGACTGAAGGATTCCCCTTCATAGCCAAAGATCGGCCAGACCTCTTTCTGGTTGTAAAGTCCGGTCACAAGGCCCGCCCGCACGGTGTTGAAGAACGTGCCTGCCGCAATGGCTGTCAGCACCTTCACGCGGTCCTCCTCCCAGCCGATGCTGACATAATCGGCATGGCCCTGCGCCTTGGCGGCCGCATCCAGTTCGGCAATGCCCGCCTCGACCAGCGCCTTCTTGTCCTCGGCGTCATAGCCCTTGACGGCGACGGCATAAAACTTGTCCGGCACCTGATCATGCGGATAGATGTCGCGCGCCATTTGCAACAACGCGGCCATCTGCGCGGGGGTGATCACCGTCACCTCCATCGCCCATGCCGCATTGGGTGCAGCAACAAAGCCAACGCCCGTCACGGTCAGCGCCCCGGCCGCAATTGCCCTCCCAAGCAATGCGCGGCGGGTCATTCCCGTCTTGTTCAGTCTCTCGATTCCCATTCTTTCCCTCCCTTGAATGAACGGAAAAGGGCGGCGCTATTGAAAGCGGCCCGCCCTTTGCAACACTTCGATCTGATAGCCGTCGGGATCGGCGATGAAGAAGAACTTCGCCACCGACACATCGCCATTCCGGAAATCGACCAGCTTGCGCGGGGCCAGACCTGCCGCCGTCAGGCGGGCATGCTCTGCCTCGACATCGTCCACCGACACCGCAAGGTGGCCGTAACCGTCGCCCAGATTATAGGGGTCCGTCCGGCCCTTGTTGACCGTCAGTTCCAGTTCAAAGCCGGATTCGGCGTTTGACAGGTAGATCAGGGTGAAGCTGTCGAAATCCAGCCGATCTGCGACTTTCAGCCCAAAGGCTGTGTCATAGAACGCAACCGAGCGTGCCTCCTCCAGCACGCGGATCATCGAATGGATCGTCTTGGCCATGAATCCTCCCAAAAACCGAACGGCGATTTTGGTAAGATTAGCGAACCAATTTTGGGTCCGGGTAGTAGCGGATTACTACACTGGCGTTTTGTGCACCCGCGCTTTCGTCATTCGGCGGCGATGCGCGGCACCTGCGGTATCTGCTCCAACTCACCCAGATGGATCATGCAGGCGCACCGCAAAAGCGAGGTGAAGTTGCTCGCCTCGCCATGCTGTTCCAGCACTTCGGAGTGCAACTTTGACAGGAACGCCGGCGTGGAACAGCCGTCTTTTTCGGCCATGTCATCAACGATGACCCAGAAGGCGCGTTCCAGCCGGATGCTGGTGGATTGACCGTTCAGCCGCAGCCGGCGGGTGACGTATTCATAGCGGGCCGGGTCCTGCCCGGCGAACATCTGGCACATTGCTGGATCCCCCCATGGAATGCACAGCCTAGGGCCGTAACGCCCGAATCGTCAACGCACCTAAAGTTCAACCGGCCACGACCCGAAGGTCAGGCCGATTTCTTGACGAACTGGCACAGGATCACGATCTGCTGGCCGTTCACGCGGCCTTCCAGATGGTCGGCATTGTCGGGCACAAGGCGAATGCCGCGCACCGCCGTGCCGCGCTTTGCCACCATCGAACTGCCCTTGACCGGCAGGTCCTTGATCAGCATCACCGTATCGCCGGTCGCTAGGACCACACCGTTGCTGTCGTGGTGCACAAGGGCGGCAACGCCGTCACCCTGCCCCGCTTCGGCCCGCGCTTGCACATCGGGCGGCAGATAGACCTGCTCCAGCACCTCCACCGCCCAGCTTTCGCCCGGCAGGGTCTGCAACAACCGCCATGCCGCGATCTGGGTCGCGGCATCCTCGGACCACACCGCATCTGCCAGACAGCGCCAGCGGGGGCCGGGCGTCAGATCACCCGCAAGTGCCGCCGCACAGACGGGGCACAACAGCGCAACATCATCGCCGGGCAACAGCGGGACAGGTGTTGCATCGCCATTCGCACAAAGAACACAGGCAGACATGGCATTGGCCTTTCGGGGGCAAAAGAAAAGGACGCGCGGGATGTCCGCGCGCCCTGAACGTCTATGGCACGTTGCCGCAGATCAGGCGAGGATCTTGGACACCACGCCTGCGCCGACGGTGCGGCCGCCTTCGCGGATGGCGAAGCGCAGTTTTTCTTCCATGGCGATCGGGGCGATCAGTTCAACGTTGAACTTCAGGTTG
>JAIXUH010000035.1 GCA_027484145.1 Rhodobacter sp. | reverse complement strand
GCGCGGGCGGCCCGGCCCTTCATCGGCAGGCGCGGGGCCTGATCCTTTTTCGTGGTCTTGGTCTCCAGCAGGCGGATCCAGACCAGACCCTTGGCCTTGAAATCGTCATGTCCGATGTCGGCAACATTCAACGCCGTTACTTCGGACCGCCGCCTTCCGCCGCTGGCAAAGGCCAGCATCAGCATCGCCCGGTCGCGGATGCCGCGATGGGTGTTGTCGCAGGTGGCCAGCAGGGCCTCGAGGATATCGCGGGTCACTGGCTTTGGCGACTTGGGGCTTCGCGGCCGCGCATTGGCGCGCCGGGCCTTTTGCCGGGCCTGCTGGACGAGCGGCGCTGAGAAGGGTGAGGGCAGGTTGCGCATCCGGTGGAACGCCTGCCAACTTGCGATGCGGCGGTCCAGCGTGGCCGGGGCAGGGCAGGTCAGTTCGCGCCGCAACCCGATGGCGATCAGCTCCATCGCCACGTCCTGTGCCGTGCCCGGCTTTTCCGACAGGTCCTGCGCGTGGTCCAGGATGAAGCGCAGCGCCACCTTTTCATCCTCGGGCCAATCGAGCGGCCTGCCGAACGACGCCATCTTCCACGCCGCGATATAGGCCAGATCCCGCTCCCACGCCCGCAAGGTATTGGCTGGCGTGCCGCGGCGGTACAGATCGGTCAGCGCCGCCTCATCCGCATCAGACAGTTGCGCATAGGCGGGCAGGGCGAGGTTAGTCATGGCGATGACTTGAGATGGTAAGGAGGATTCGGTATATGTAAGGTGATCGCGTAAACTCCCTTGGAGGTTTCAATGCAGGAATCGACCGTGACGACCAAGGGCCAGACCACGCTGCCGAAGGATGTGCGTGCGGCCCTCCAACTCCACCCTGGTGACCGGGTTCGGTATATGATCCTCGACGGTGGAGAGGTCCGGCTGGTGCGGAGCAGGCCCGTGGTGCAATTGGCAGGCTTGCTGAAGGACCGGACCGACAAGCGGGCAAGCCTTGAAGATATGGACGAGGCGATTGCCAAGGGCGCGGTGGGCGAGTGATGCCCCAAATGGCGAAGGGCAGGACCGGGCTTGATACCAATATACTGGTGCGGTTTCTGGTGCAGGATGATGCCGAGCAGGCGAAGGCCGCGCAGGGCCTTTTCGCGACTTTCACTGAAACAGCACCCGGTTTTGTCTGCCGCGAAGTTCTGGTCGAATTGGTTTGGGTGCTGGAACGCGCTTACGCCTTGCCGCGCGCGGATATTGCGCAGGCGCTGGACGGCTTGCTTGAGGCGCGTGAATTGGTGATCGAGGCCGCAGACCGTGCCGCGATTGCCGTGGACCGCTATCGCAAAGGCGGTCCCGGCTTTGCCGATCAGATGATTGCACTGGCCGGGCAGGGGGCTGGTTGCCAAGCGACGGTCACCTTCGACCGCAAAGCGGCTGGCCTCCCGGGGATGTCGTTTCTGGGGGCGGTGTCTGACCATTGATCTGAGGGGTTTCCCGCATTTTCCATGGGCGATTCTGCGATGTTTTGGTGCTTGTTTCAACACCCATGATAAGGCGAACTTATCATGGGTGTTTGTCATCACTCCGAAACCACTTTGTGCTGCGCAAAAACAATCCATAATGCGCGCATGAGAACAAATAGACCAGTAAGCAGTGTATCCGACGGTGCGTCTGGTCCCTATGATCCGCCAGAGGAGCCCGTTGATCTGTGGTTTCTTCCAGCAGCGGATGAGGAGGACCAGCCACCGGGACCCAGCATTCCGCGAACAGCAACGCAAGGGCTGGTCGACGCGAAAAGCTGGCGCGAGGCTTAGGGGGCGGTGGCATCAGAACTTGCCGATCTGGCCTTTGACTTCGGGCGACTGGTGGAACGGACCGCCGTCGCTGGGCCCGGTGCCGTGCAGCGTCTAGCGCAGGCCGAATCCGCAAGCCTGAGCTGGTGGACACGTGATCGGATTGCTGCCGACCGGCTGGCGCTGTGGCTTTCCTACCGGATCGGCGCGGCAGACGAGGACGGCGGCGGGTTGATCCGGACGGCTTGGGCGGCGCGGCGGTTGATGGTGGGGCAGGGCGCGAAACGGCAGGGGACTGACTTGGCGGCACTACTGGCCGGCAATCTGGGAGAAGACGGTCGCTATGATGATGGGCTGATTGCCGACACCGTCGCAGCGTTGGAAGCGGTTTCTTACTTGTCGCCCATTGCCCTTGGGTGCGCGCTCTTCCATCTGTGGCGCAGACTGGACGAACGGCCCGACCATTTGCGCAGGCTGAAAGCGGCAGTTCTGCGCGCGCGGGCAGCAGCGCGGCAAGACGGTGGAGCGATGCCGTTCCTACCGCTTTCGCTGACCGGATTTACTGCTGACCTGCCCCTGACAGCGTCGGTCCTTTAGCATAACTCTGCCAAGAACAAAGGTTTGCGACAGAGCCTTATGGATACTATCCCTGCTAACCGTTCTCTGCCACGCATTCGCGTAAGCGAAGCAGGCTTCGGCGCAGCCATGTGCGCATTGTATTGACGGGCACGGTATGACGTTCGGCAAGGTCGTTGTAGGACATGCCATCCAGATAGGCGCGCTTGATGCAATCGGCGTGGCGCGGCTCAAGAGTTCCTAAACAAAAGATGATGCGGTCGACCATGTCCTTCGCCACCAGATAGCTATCGGGGCCGAGGGCGGGATCGACTAGTTCATTGACCTGAGGCTCGCTCATCTCTGCCATGCGACGCTGGCGGCGTTGGTCGATGGCATAGTTGCGGGCAATGGCGGTCATCCATGTCATGGCAGAGCCGCGGCTTTCGACATAGCTGCCTGCCCGTAGCCAGATACGGGCATAAACTTCCTGCAGGGCTTCCTCGGCGCTGGCGCGATTGCCAAGCATGCGGATCAGCACGCCGAAAAGCCGATCCTTGGTAGCCATGTAGAGCGCACGAAATGCAGCGCTATCGCCTGCGGCGGACCGCTGGACCAACTGCTCGATGCCGTCATGCCTCACAGGTACCACCTGGCAGGCAAGTCAATGCGTCGTGTTCTGCTCGTCACCCGCGGCCCCCGCCCCCGCAGGTCAAGAGAAACCTCGCCCTGCACTGTCAGTTACGGAGTGTCAGAATAGAAGTTTCTTGCCTCACGAAACCGTGAAGAGTCGGATCAATCGACCAATTGCGATGCGCTTTGCCAGAGCCAGCAAAGCCAGACGCCTAGAGCAAGCCAAGGTCCGAAGGCAATGGCCGCGTGCCGTTGACCACGGCCTGTTGACAGCGCGTAGGCGAGGCCACCAAGGGCAGCAATCAGTAGGACCGCAGGCAGCATCTGCCAGCCAAGCCATGCACCGGCAGCGGCAAAAAGCTTGGCATCGCCAAGGCCCAGACCATCGGTGCCATTCTTGCGAAAATACCATCCGCCGATCAGAGCAAGGCTGGCAAAGCCTGTGACGGCGCCGATCAAGTGATCGTGAATGGGTTGTCGGGGAGCGGCATATGCCACGGCTAAGCCCAGCAGGATCAAGGGCAGGCTCAGCGCATCGGGGATACGGAAGCTGCGCAGGTCAACCACAGTAACTGCCAGCAAAATCATGGCCAGAAGCGCAGTTGCAACTGCAAGAACCATTGCTGTCATTCCCCTTTGCCAGCCTTTTTACATCCGCCCTTTCTGCCGCGCAGCAGTGAGTAAAGTCACGGTGGTTCTTTTCGGCGCCACCCGAAACTTTTGCCCCTCTCGCTACGTAACCCCTGATGCGAGCGCTTTGTCTGCAGGTCTGCCGGGCAGCCCTGCAGACACGACGCCGCATGTTTTGAAGACAAGAGCGCTGCAAGGCGCATTCACAGGGCCACCATCAAGGAGTGGCTCCGCAAGGAGGAACGAATGAAAACAAATACACGATTGATGATTGGCACCGTGCTGGTCGGAACCATGGCTGCCATAGCGGCTCCGGCCGTCTGGGCATCAAGCCACCGTGAGGCGCCAGCTATTGCCGGCATACCTCGCCTAGATTCCACCGATTTCTATATGTTCCGCAGCTTTTCCCCCGCGCGTATTGCCGAACGCGGTGCGGGCTATGTGACACTGATTGCCAACTATGTGCCGTTGCAGGCGCCCTATGGCGGGCCCAACTACTTCGCTTTGGATAATGACGCGATCTATGAAATCCACATCGACAACAATGGCGATGCACAGGAAGACCTGACGTTCCAGTTCAACTTTGACAGCGCGCTTGATGCGGCTGGCGCGCGCAGCAATGCGGGGATCGAGCTGCCAATCGGCGGACAGAACGTGGCCATCCCATTGCGTCAGGCCGGTGGCATCGGGCCGGGCATCAATGGCGGTGCGCTGAACGAGCTTGAAACCTACACGGTCACACTGATCCGGGGTGACCGGCGCACCGGACGGCGCACGAACCTCAGCCCTTCGGTTGCCCCGATTGCCGGGTCACCGAACCTGTTTGTCAAGCCGGTGGACAATATCGGTAACAAGACCATTCCCGACTACGCTGCCTATGCAAGCCGGCACATTTACACGGTGAACGTTCCCACGTGCGCACGCCCTGCGCGAATTTTCGTGGGTCAACGGGCGGAAAACTTTGCCGTCAATTTGGGCGAAGTGTTCGACCTGGTCAATCTGGTGCCGATTCAGGGAGCGGATTCAGCAACTTGGCCGCAGTACAACGTGGGTGCGGGTGCTTTCCGCGGTGGCATTACGCAGGATCGTGCCAATGACGATGTTGTGGGTGAATTCAACGTCACATCCCTTTCCGTAGAAATGCCGGTTGAATGTCTGACGGCTGTTGCTCCCGGCGCTACGGGGTTTGATCCGGTTATCGGTGGTTGGACATCGGCCAGCTTGCCGCAGGCTCGTCTGTTGGACCCGACGCCGAACTACAATGAGACGTCGCGCAGTGGTGGGGCCTATGTTCAAGTATCACGCCTGTCAAACCCGCTGGTGAATGAAGTTGTGGTGGGACTGCGTGACAAGGACCGGTTCAACGAATCTGAGCCTTCGCAGGATTTGCGCGCGGCAGACGGGATTGCGACCTATGTGACAAACCCAACGTTGCCTGCACTGCTGAACATTCTTTTCCGCGGCGCGGTGAATACGACTTTGGGGGCGAACATTCCTGATCTCGCGCCAACCAACTTTCCGCGGACCGATTTGGTTGCTGCCTTTGCCACGGGCTTTGCGGGGTTCAACCGGCCTGCAAACCTGATTGCCGGGGGCGAGATGATCCGTCTGAACACCGCTGTGCCGCCAACGCCTGTTGCCAATCAGAACGTATTCGGGGTTGTGGCAGAGGATCTGGCGGGCTTTCCAAACGGGCGGCGCCCAACAGATGACACGGTGGATATTGCCTTGCGTGTCGTGATGGGGGCTTTGTGCCACCCGGTGCCATTGGGAGCCGAACTCGGTGTGAATGGAGCGGTGGAAAACACTCCGAGCGATCTGGTGAACCTTGGGTTTTGCAGGCCGGAACAGGCTGCGGTGGGCAACGTAGCCTTTACCGATGGGGCACCGTTGAAACCGTCAGATGTACTGGCTGATTTCCCCTATCTGAATGCGCCGATCCCAGGTTCACCCAATAACTGAGAGGAAGGATCTTCATGACACGTTCAAAGATGTTTGCAGGTGTTGCCGCAAGCTTGGTTCTGGTGGTGGCAGCCTGTGGTGGGGGCGGGCCCATTGGTGACGCCGCAGCGCAGTTCGGGCAATCCTTTGCGCAGGCGTTTCGGGCTGGCGTTGGGGCTGAGCCGGTCGAGCCAGCGGCGATCACCTATCTGCAGGTGTCCGATATCGATGAAGCGAGCCGCCTGACTCAGGAACCAGTCAACTTCTGATCACGCAGGCTTGATCATGACCAAGGGCGGCGGTGTCGGCATCGCTGCCCTTGGCTTTTGTGCAGTGAGCCTATGCGGATTAGGGGTTTATGGTACAGCGCGGCGGGCGGCGACAAAGACGGTATCGGACCCGGTCCCTGCGCGGCGTGCAATCAGGCTTTCCCGGGCAAGCGTTGTCTCACCCATCGTCACGCGGCTGGTCAGGCGGAAAAAGCCCGAGGTCATGCTGAATTCGGCTGTGATGAACAGCCCTGTGTTCTGCAGGTCGGCCTGTGTCAATTGACTATTGCGAGCGCGGAGGCCCTGCAAAAGACGGGCTTGGACAGGGTTTCCGGCAAAAACTGTGAACATCGCATCGGGCATCGTGTTGATGTTGATGGGTGTTGCTCGGGGCAGAACAGTGACAAGGGTTTGCAAGCGGGCGACTTCATCCGGGGTCAGCCCTGCATCGAGCAGTTCATTAAGGCTGGCAAGGGGGGCGGGGTTGGACAGACGGGAGAGGATGCGTAACCCTGCGGTGTCCGGCAAATCAAGCTGTACCAGAATACGTTGCAGGATATCTAAGGCTTCAGGTGCCCCGCTGGCGGCGTTCGTCAGGTTGAACCGGTCCTGAGCATCGGCGATGGTCAGACTGAAGCGCCCGCCGGCAATGGCGATATCCTCTTGGGCGATTTTTATCCAATCTTCAGCGGTGTGGTCGACCATGGCCGCTTCGGCCGTATCGCGCCGCAGGGCACTGATGGCTGTAGCCTCGGCCCCGGCGATCAGGGTGAGTGCCTGACCGGCATCGCTGTAGCGTTGGGAGCGAGTGATGCCTGCATCTGACAGTTGCAGCATGGCAAAAACAACGGTGGATGACAGGGCAATGGTGACCAGAACATTGATCAGGACCACACCTGACTGTGGATCACGAGGGTGTCGCCTCATTGAGTGGCCTTGCGCGAAAGGGCAACCAAGCGGTGCAGATCGCCCTGCTCTGGCGGCATTGAAACGGTCAAGGATACAGCGCGCAGATCGGTCGCGTCATTGTCGGCGGGGTCTGGCCAGGCGTCGTGCCAGGCGCCTTTGCCATCCAAAAACTGCCAGCGCAGGGCCGTGACGTCTTGCAAAAGAGTGGTGTCCCCGGGGGCACCTGCGCCTTTGGCTACTGACCGGATGAACGCCCCTGCTGTCAGGGAAAAGGTGACGGTCACTTGTCCCCGCAGCCCTTCCCGGCTGACCGTCGCAGCAGCCCCATCACCTTGCACGGTGCCAGGCAGGCCTTCTGAAAAATCACGCATGACGATGTGCATCAGACGCTGCATGTCAGTCAGGCGGGCGAGGCGAGTTTCTGTTTGCGATTGCGCGCGCAGGACTTGGTCCAGCATGGAAAACCCGGCACCTGCGATCAACGCAAAAAGCGCAAGTGACACCAGCACCTCGATCATCGTCAGGCCGGCATCACCCGTGCGCCTCATGTGCCGGACACTTCTGCAAGGACGGAATAACTGCCACCCTTGACGCCCAGCACGGCCAGGTCGCGCTGGCAGCGCCCACTTTCGGTAAAGCGGAATGGGCCTAGCACACCGGTAAAGCCCGCCTCACGCGTGATGCCCCCTTTGTTAGCAGCACGCCCATCGCCAAGGCCCATGGCCAGCAGGGCTGCATCATGGCCAAGGGCTGCGACGATGCCTGGCTGGGTACCAAAGGCTGCAGCGAAACTGTCAGCAAACGGCAGGAACAGGTCGGGCGGGGGGGCGGCAAACCATGCCCCCTCAAGGTTCGGATCGGAGGTGACATCGGCCAGCCCCCATTGGACGGACCCCATCAGTTGCATGTCGCTGCGCCGCAGAGATTGGCCAAAAGCGGCAAGGGCTGCCCCCCCATCTGGAAGAAAAACAGCGTCGGGTGCCCCGCCTTCGCGCAGGGCAGCGGCAAGCCCCCCCTGTTCCGGTTCGCGCATCAGGACAGCCGTGATCGTGATGCCACCAGCCTCTGCGATCGCACGGGCCGCCGCTTCGGTTGCCTGCCCCAAAGGGCCGGGGCGGCTGACAATGGCGATGCGGCGCAAGCCTTGGGACAGTGCATAGGTGAACATGGTGGCCACTGATTGTGCAGGTGTTACTCCCATCACAAAGGCCCCGGAGTCGGCGAGACTGTCATCATTCGAAAATGTGATCACGGAACGGCCGCCTGCTGCGGCAAGCACAGCGGAGGTCTGATCGGCGCGTAACGGGCCGATCAAGATTTTCGCCCCACTTTCAATAGCTTGCCGTGCAGCGGCGACTGAACCTTCGACCGTATCTTGCGTATCAAGGATTTTTGGTGCGGCCTCGGCCGGACGGGATTGCGTGACAATTGATGCTGCACGAGCCATATTCTCGCCCAAAGGAGCGGCCGCGCCTGAGCGGGGCAAAAGCAGGGCAAAATCACGCCCACCGCGCCCGGATGCGGCACGGGTACTGCCGCTGATATCACCGCAGGCAGCCAAAAGCGGCAAGCCCAGCAAAGGAAACAGGCCGTTTGCACATGAAGCACGCAGAAGCCCCCGGCGGGTCATCATGGTTGGGTTGGGGTGTGCGGTGGTCATTGATCGCTCTCCTTGGGTTGGCAGCGGGGATCGTGACGATGGTGGCGACCCTGCCGGTTGGCTTTACCGCTCGCATGGCTGGGGTAGTGGTGCCTGACCAAGTGCGGCTGACGGGTACGGTGTGGAATGGCGCTGCGGATTTGGCACCTGGTTTGCGGGCTGAATGGCAAAGCAAGCCCATGGCCTTGATCACTGGGCTGGCATGGGAGGCGGATGTCTTGTTGATGGGGCCAGACACGCGCCTGACAGGCAGGGCGCAGCTGCGCCCCAATGAGGCAAGGCTGGCTCCCTTGCAGGGACAGGTCAGCTGGGCGCTGGTTGATGCGCTGATGCCAGGGTTGGAGGTTAGCTGCGCCACAACTGCCGATCTGGATTTGCAGCAGGTGGTAATGGGGCCAGATGGGCGGATGGCATCGGGGCAGGTACGGATGGCCAAGGGCCGTTGCGCGCGGGTGGATGGCAGCATAACCGATGTGCCCTTGCCCGCATTGCTGGCTAGCATTGACACCACGGATGCAGGCATTGGCGTGGATGTCACGGCGGTTGCTGCGCCGGGGCTGGCCTTGGGTCAACTGCTGATCACGCCGGATGACCGATTGCGCGTCACGGTCTTTGCCGCGGGTGCAGCCATGGTGCCGGGCCTGCCCACGGGGGGAGACAGCCAGATTGAACTGCCGCTGGCGCTGTTTGCACCGTGATGGTCCAGCGCTACCCATTGGCCAGCCCATTCAGCGAGACGATGGGCAACAGGATCGCCAGCACCATGGCCATCACAAGTCCACCCATGATGACCAGAATGGCGGGTTCCACCAGTGCGACCATAGCCTTGACCCATGCATCCAGATCGCGCTGCTGTTCGGCTGCGGCATGATCAAGCGCGCGTCCCAGTTGGCCGGAAGCCTCGCCACTGGCGACCATGGCGATGACCATGGGTGGAAAGGTGGAAGCCTCGGACAAGGCACGGTGGAGGGACATCCCTTGGCGCACCTTGTCAGTGGCGGCCTGCAGGCTTGCGCGCAGGTGAAGGTTGGAAACCACATCCGTTGCGGCCGTCAAGGCATCAACCAATGGCACCTGGCTTTGCAGTAGGGTGGCAAGGGTGCCTGCGCATTGAGCGGCGTTCATGCGCCTGACAAGATTGACGCGCGCGAGCCTTGCATGCAGGCGCAGGCGCCACTGCGGGTTTTGCAACAGGCGCGCGCCAAGCAGGGTCAGCAGGCCAAGGGCGACCAAAGCCGCAAGGCCATAGCTGCGGATCGCATCGCTTAGGCCAATCAGAGCGCGGGTCAGCAGGGGCAGATCAGCGCCGCGGTCACGGAAGACCTTGACGATGTCGGGCACGACAAAGGTCATCAGCATGATGATGATGGAAAGGCTGACGAAGCCCAGCAGCAGGGGATACAGCAGTGCAAGCTGCACGGACTGGCGGTTGCGGCTGCGGTGTTCGACATGGGATGCCAGATGCGCCATGACACCCGCAAGCTTGCCCGATTGTTCGCCAGCCTGCACGGACGCGCGGTAGTATTCGGAAAAGGCCCGTGGATAGCTGGCCATTGCCACGGAAAGGCTGCGCCCTTCCAGAACGGTGGCGCGCACGGACAAGAGAATGGCTGCCACTTTGGAAGGCTGGCCGCTGGAGATGGTGGCAAGCGCATCTTCGATCCGCAGGCCCGAGCCCAGGAGGGTTGCCATTTGCCGGGTGACCAAGGTCAGAGCTGCGGCTGACAGGCCGGGGCTGCGCGGGTTGCGGGCTCTGACTGCGCTGCCGGTGGCTGTGGGTGGGGTGCAGGCAACCAGCTTGATCGGGGTCAGGCCTTTGGCGCGCAGGGATTGGCGGGCGGCGGGGGCTGACGCGGCCTCGACCATGCCTGAATGGGCTTTGCCCGTGCCATCAATGGCCTTGAACTGATAGGCCCCCATGATGGCTAACTTTCCTGCACGACGCGGGCCACATCGGCAACCGATGTCATCCCGGCCCTGATCTGGCGAAGGCCATCGGTGATCAGGCCATGCCGGTGATCGCCACGTGCAGCGAGGGTCATGTCAGCCTCGGACGCGCCCGAGGCAATGAGTGCCTCAAGTGTCCGGTCAATGGCGATGACTTCGTAAATGCCGGATCGTCCGCGGTAACCCTGCCCATGGCAGGCGGGGCAGCCTGTGGCAGAAAAGACGGTTTCACCAAGGACAAGGCCTGGGATCAGGGCTACGTCGGGGGCACTTGCCGGGGTGGGCTGACGGCATTCCTTGCACAGCTGGCGCACAAGGCGTTGGGCCACCACGCCCACCAGCATTGGGGCCAGCAGGAACCGTTCCACACCCATGTCTACCAGGCGGGCAATGGCACCGATGGCCGTATTGGTGTGCAGGGTGGACAGCACAAAATGCCCGGTCATGGCCGATTCAACGGCCACCTGCGCCGTTTCGCGATCACGGATTTCACCAACCATGATCACATCCGGATCCTGCCGCAAGATCGCGCGCAGGCCGCGGGCAAAGGTCAGGTCCGTGCGGGGGTTCACCTGCATTTGCCCCACGCCATCGACGGAGTATTCAATCGGGTCTTCCACCGTCATGATGTTGCGGGTGCGGTCGTTCAGATGATCAAGGCCAGCATAAAGCGTGGTGGTCTTGCCCGAACCTGTGGGGCCCGTCACCAGCAGCATCCCGTCAGGCCGCGCCAGCATGCGGGCGAAGGTTTCGGCATCGCCTTCGGCCATGCCCAGACGGTTTAGCCCAAGGCGCGTGGCATCCCGGTCAAGCAGGCGCATCACGACGCGTTCGCCATACTGTGACGGAATGGTTGAGACGCGCACATCAACCTCGTGCCCACCCACGCGCAGGGAGACGCGACCATCCTGCGGCAGGCGCTTTTCAGCGATGTCAAGCTTGGCCATCACTTTGATGCGGCTGACAAGCAAGGGGGCAAGGGCGCGTTTGGGTTCCACTACGGCGCGCAGGATACCATCGACACGGAAACGCACGACCAACCGGCGTTCCTGCGTTTCGATGTGAATATCCGATGCGCCTTCCTTGATCGCTTCAGACAGAAGGGCATTGATCAGGCGCACCACGGGCGCATCTTCGGATTGATCGAGCAGGTCATCAACGATCGCTGTGTTGTCGGCTAGGCTGGCCAGATCACCATCGGCCCCGGCAGCATCGGACGCATCGGCGGCATTGTCGCGGTACAAAGCGGCCAGCCGTTCTTCAAAGACATCAGGTGCAAGCAGTGCATATTGCAGGGGATGGTCTGCGATGCGCGCCGCTTCGGCCAAGGCTGCGACAGTAACGCCTTGGCGAAAATGGCAGATCAGGGCGTCGCCGCTGGGTTCAAGAAGGAGTCCGTGTTGGCGGGCGAAGCTGTAAGGTAGGGTCAGTGGCATAGGATCACCTTTTGACCGTGAGTGACGTTGCGACGATACCGGGCGCAGGGCGGCGGGTGAGGGTGACAGCATCGATCCGCAGGCCATGATCGCGTTCCAGCACATCGATCCATGGCAGCACCGTCGCAAAGGCCGCATCATCCAGCGTGACCTCGGCAGCAGTGCCACTGGGCTGCAAGCGGCGGATGGTCAGGCCAAAGCTTCCAGCCGTTTCGGCAAGGATCGTGGGGATAGGTAGATCAGCCGAGGTTGGCAGACCTTGTCCAGTGCCAGAGACCGCCAGCATGGCGAGGCTGGGCTGCAGGCGGTTGTAGCGGGCAATGTCTGTGATGGCGGTCGCGCGCGCGCGCGCCAGAGGCTGCCATAGGACCACAAGTGCGAGGTAGGCCAATAGACAGGCACCAAACCCGCACAGAAGCAGCTTTTCGCGGGAGGTACGGGCATCCCAAAAGGCATTCATCATGGCCCGCGCCCTTGTAGGGTCAGTTGTTGCTGTGCCATCCCGTCACCTGTGGTGGCTACCCCGGCAACCACCGCCAGATCGGCACTTCCGAGGGCCGTTTCAATTTGCTGAAGTGTTGTGATGTCAGGGGCCTGCAGTGTAAGGGTTAGGCTGCCTGTATCACCGGCATAGTGCAGATCACTGGTGCTGACATCCCCGCCAAAATCAGCCAGCGTGGCATAGGCACGGGTCAGCAAGGGCAGAAACTGCGGGGCAGTGCCTGCAGAGTTGCGCGCCAAAAGCTGATTGATGGTCTGTTCAAGATCGGCTTCGACCTGATAACCCGCGCCTTGCAGGATCTGACGCAAATCATCCTGTGCGCGCGCCTTCAGCCGGCCCAACGCCCAGACATCGGTGGCCAGAATGGCAGAATGACCCAGAGCCGCGCAGGCCAGCACGGTGGCCAGTCTGCGCCACGTGCGGGCAAAGGGCATGGACTGCCCCTGCCCTTGCAGGGATGGTTGCAGATCAAAGCGCTGCAATGATGGATCAAGCGTGGCGGGCAGTGCTTCGTGCCGAAGAAGGGGAAACTGCGGACCCAGTGAACCGCCGCCGTAAAGGACGATTTCGGGTCGGTCCGCCGCCAGATGAAACGCATGCAAAACTTCAGGCCTTGTCGCAAAGCCTGCGCCATCAGCCGTGCGCACAAGGACCCGCGCGCCACTGGCCCAGACCGACCATTGCCCTGCGGCTGGCACGGGCAGCACAAGCACATCAGGCACGAGACGGGCCTTTGGCGGGGCGGAAACCCGCAGCCCTGCCAGTGTCTCATTACCAATTACGACCACCAGCCAGTTTGACGGGCCATGCAACGCTGGCCCTGTGATCACATGGACAGCGTCCAAAGATTGGGCGATGCGGTCTTCCACGGCAAAGCCCATGGCCGCGCGGCGCTGGCCCGATGCCATTCTTGGCATGTCTTGCGCCAGAAGCAGCAAAGTTTCCGTTGGCACCAGATGCACATTGCCCAGATCGGGCAATGTGTTCAGTGCGGCCGAGGTGTCGGTATTCATGGGCATGGCATTGAAAAGGTTGGCTTTCGACTCGGGTGATATTTTTTGTCGTCAATCGAGTTACGTGCTGAAACTCTGGAAGTTTCACAACGTATCTAAATTGTAAGGCCGGGGGGATTTGCCGATGAGGATCATGCGTTCATTGCCAAGAGACCAGCGGATTGGTCGGGGGCCCGCGCGGCGCGATAAGGAAAGCGGCGTGACGCTGATCGAGATGATGATCGTGCTGGTGATCATCGGCATCGTCGCCGCGTTAGTGGTGCCCAATGTGATCGGCCGGCCGGATGAGGCGCGTGTGGCCGTGGCAAATGCCGATCTGCGCACGATTGCCGCCAGTCTGGAAATGTACCGGCTGGACAACCGCGGCTATCCCACGGTGAGCCAAGGATTGGCTGCGCTGAGTGTCATGCCAACCGAACCGCCCTTGCCGACCAACTGGGTGGCGGGTGGTTATTTGCCACAAGTTCCGCTCGACCCTTGGGGGCAGGCTTACGTTTATACCCCTGCTGGCGGGAACGGGGGATACGAATTGGTATCCCTTGGGGCTGACGGGCAGACTGGGGGTGAGGGGGTAAATGCTGATCTGCGCTACGGTGCAGGACGTTTGGCCAATGGAGCGGGGGGATGACGGTGCCACCCGAACCAATGATGCCTCGCAAGGTCGACGGGGGGATCACCCTGATCGAAATGCTGATTGTAATGGCAATCATCGGGGTGGCCACGGGTGCTGCCACGCTGGGTCTTGGGGCGCTTGCGCGGCAGGATGCAGCAGAGGTTGAGGCGCACAAGCTTGCGGCGGCACTGGCAGACGGAATTGATGAGGCGCTGATCACGGGGCTGGCCCAACCTGTTGTTTGGGATAGTGCAGGCTACCGGATCGGGACGGAGCCATTGCTGGTAGTGGCGGGTGGGGTGACGCTGACGGGCGGAGCCATGGGCTTGGTGCTGTCAGACAGCATGGCGGGCGATCATGCGGTTTTCGTACTGCAAGATGACGCGGGAGAATGGCGCGTTTCGGTGGCGGGTCTGGCGGTTGCGATTGATGCAGGGGTTGCGCCATGACAGGGCAGAAACGCAAGGGCGATGCGGGATTCACGCTGATTGAAACGCTGGTGGCCCTGGCGGTGCTGGCAATGTCGTCGGTGACGCTCTTGGCCACGACCACGGCCCATGTCAGCCGGATTTCCGGGCTTGAGGCGCGGGCAGCGGCACGCTGGACAGCAGAAAACCATCTCGTCGCGCTTTCGCTGGGGCTCGACGCCGATCCTGCCCTACCTGTGATGCTGGGCTATGCCTTTGTGCTACAAACAGAGACCATTCCAACCAGTGACAGAGATGTTGACCAGCACATTGTCACGGTCCGTGACAGTGCAGGCGGAGGCAGCCTTGCCCGGCTGATCGGCTTCACGCTGCGCGAGACCGGGCGGATGCCTGGAATGGCAGCACCATGACGGGCTATTGGTTCTGGCCCCTTGCCGCGTTGGTTGCCATTAGCCTTGGTGTGGCAGCAGCACCGGTGGTTTGGCATGTGCTGGGCGAGGTTGAAGGTGCAGGAACGGCGATGACGGCTGAGGCGGCGTTGCCTGCGGCAAACAACCCACCGCCGGCCGATGTGGCGTCAGTTCTGGCAGCGGCACCCTTCGGGCAGGTAGCTGCCATTGTGGCCCCGGAAGCGCCGATGGTGCCTGCGGCAGAGCTGGGGCTGACGCTGTTGGGGCTGACTATTGCGACGGTGGCTGAAGCCTCGCGCGCCATCATCGCGGGGGGCGACAGCCCGGTTGGCAGCTATGCGATCGGGGCTGTGATCAGGGCTGGGGTCACGCTGGAAGAGGTGCATCAGGACCATGTCATCCTTGCGGTGAGCGGGGCGTCTGCCGCGCTCTATTTTGCTGAAAAGCCGGGGGGCTTGGCAGCAAACATTGCACCTTTGGTGCCCATGGCCACAACTGGCCCGCTTGATCCGACAAACCCGGACGCAGTGATTGCCTATTACCGCGACGAGATTTTGCAAGACCCACAAGCCGTGCTTGACAGGCTGGGGTTGCTGGCTACGCCGCAGGGCTATCTTATCTCCGATGCGGCAGACCCTGATGTGCGGCGGGCAGGCTTTCAGCCCGGTGATCTGGTCACGCGGGTAAATGGAATGGTCGTGGGTGACGTGGCGCAAGACCAGCTCTCGTTCGATGCCATCGCGGCCAGCGGTCAGGCCACAGTAGAGGTGGCGCGGGACGGGCAGACCATCACCATGACATTTCCCTTGAGATAGGCCGCTGACAGATGACCCTTCTTCGCGCTTGCATGCTGATGGTTCTTCTGCTGGCCAGCCCTGTGCAGGCCCAGATCGTGCCTAATGCTGATGATACCTTCATCATCAATCTGCGCGATGCCGATATTCGCGCTCTGGCCGAACAGGTGGCCGAAATCACAGACCGCACGCTGATCCTTGATCCCAACGTCATGGGGATCGTGACCGTGATTTCAACCGAGGCATTGGACAAGGATGGCGTGTGGGAGCTTTTCCAATCCGTTTTAGCTGCGCAAGGCTATGCCGCTCTGCCATCGGGGAATCTGTGGCGCATCGTTCCGCAACAGGTGATCCGCGAAGGCGGCAGCGCGATTGAAAGCCCTGATCAGCCGGGCCGTCTGGATGTGATCACCCGCCTTGTGCCCTTGCGCAATTTTCCAGCCGCGACGGCTGTCGGCGCGCTGCGGCCCCTTGTGGCCAGCTTTGGCTATATCGAGGCGGTGGTGGATACCAATACGCTCGTCATCACCGATACCGCGGAAAACGTGGCCCGGATCGAAAGCATTGCCCGCGCCCTCGACAAGGATGACGGGCAAGAGGTGTTCACTATTCCCATCCGCAATGCAGATGCAGCCGAGGTTGGGGCGGCGGTTCAGAGTGTGCTGGGCACGGGTGCTGCCACAGGCAACATCGCACCGCGCATTACGGTTGATGCCCGCGCGAATCTCCTGTTGCTAAGTGCTGATCGTGAAACCTATGACATGGTTTTGGGCATCGTGGCCGATCTGGATGTGCCGGGCCGAGCGATCCCGTCGACGGTGCCGGTCACGCGGGTGTACAACCTGCGCTTCGCCGATGCGACAGCTTTGGCCGAGGTGCTGCGAGGCCTTGTAGGGACAGCGGGCGGCGCTGTGGCGACAAACCCGGTGGCGGAAGCCCTGCCGCCCTCCATAGATCCGGCCACGGGACAGCCGGTGCCATCGGCCCCACCGCCCGTCGCATCGCTTGCGGCCGAGGATATCACCATCCAGCCCGCGCTGGAAAGCAATGCCATCGTGGTGCGGGCAAGGGCCGAAGTGCAAACCGATATGGCCGCCCTGATCAGCGAGCTGGACAAGCGCCGCCCTCAGGTGTTGATCGAGGCCGCAATTGTGGAAGTATCTGGTGACATATCCGAACAGCTTGGCGTGCAACTGGGATTTGGCGCAGCCTCACCCCCCGGTGGATTTGCGGCCACATCATTTGGCACAGCCGGGCCATCGCTGAATGGGATATTGTCCCTTTTGGGTGTGCCTGTGGCCAATGCAACATCAGGCGGGCTGTCGATCGGCCTTGGAAGGAAAGACCATTTTGGCCTGCTGCTGCAGGCACTTGGGCAATCAACCAAGGCCAACCTCTTATCAACCCCCAGCATCACCACATTGGACAATCAGGCAGCCAAGATTGTGGTGGGTCAGAATGTGCCATTTCGCACCGGGTCATTTGACCGTGGGGGAAATGGCAGCAATGCCTTTACCACCATCGACCGGCAGGATGTGGGAATAACGATGCAGGTTGTGCCCCGCGTCAATCAGGGTGATGTGATCCAGTTGGACATCAGCCAGGAGGTATCGTCGCTGGTGAATGCCTCGGTAGCCGGGGCGGCTGATCTGATCACCAATCGCCGCAGCATTCAAACCACAGTATTGGCAGACAATGGCGGCACCATCGTTCTGGGTGGCCTGATCACGGATGACCGGCAATCCACACGGTCCGAGGTGCCGGGTCTTGGGCGCGTGCCCATTCTAGGAGGACTGTTCCGGTCACGTGCGGAAAGCAACCGCCGACAAACGTTGTTCGTGTTTCTGCGGGCGACGATCCTGCGTGATGGCAATGATGCAGCGCAGGTTTCCAATGACCGGTTCAAGCGCCTGCGCGCGATTGAGGCGGTCCCCACAGATCGGGGCAGCCTGCTGGCCGAACCGCAGCCCCTTCGCAGGTTGCCCGTTGAAATTGAAGGGCTGTATTGATCATAGGCGTTGGGTCACGCCGCAAGGTTTAGGTACTGACCGGGGTTTTGACCCTAGGTGTTTGATCCCACGGTTTGATGGTTCGATCCTTTCTCAGGAATGGAAGGAAGCCGTATGGGACAAGTTCGTCATGGGAGCGCCAAGACCACGCACACTGTCAGAGCAGCAATAAAGCGATCGCAAACCGAACCACCCCTGGACGAACGGCCAGGTCGAACGAATGAACCGGACAATCAAGGACGCAACTGTGAAACAGTTCCATTACGACAGCCACGACCAGCTGCGAACGCACCTCGCTGACTTCCTCGCAGCATACAACTTCGCCCGAAGGCTCAAGACCCTCAACGGGCTCACACCCTACGAATACATCTGCAAAATCTGCACATCAGAACCAGATCGATTCATCCTCCATCCGATCCATCAGATGCCGGGACTTAACACCTAAGAGATTCGGTGCATTGCTCCGTGCTGCTGCTCATTTGAGGTGCCCTGACTTCTATGCGTTGAGCGCGATCTGAGAGTTTTCGCAGACCGTCGCCCACGCCGAGAAAGCCAATTGCCTTCTTTCATTGGGACAGCCCGCGCAGTGCAGCGGCCGTGTCCGGCAACAACTTCAAGCTTGCCTCGATCCGCTCCCGCCAGCGTGGTCCACGTGACAGCGCGTCGCTATAGGCCTCGCGCAAGTCATCTGGTCGATCTTCGGAAAGGACATTGATCAGGAAAGCAGCCTGCCCTCTGTCCTTTCGAGCTTTGGCCTGGTCTGGCCCAGCCTTGCGGCGATCCGCCACGATCAGTTTGTGGATTGCATAGCGTTCCGGTCGCGGGATCTGGACCAGTACGCCAGACCGATAGAGAGCGACAGCCGGGATCGGTTCAGCGATCAGGAAGTTCAGGTAATTGAGCGCCCTTGCGCTGACCCCCAATGCTGGCAGCGGCTTGACGATCTCCTCCCCGAAGGCCGGTGTCAGAAACTCCACCATTGCCGTGCCGCGGTTCTGTCGCCACTTCCAGACTTGCCGTCCCTCAAGCGCTGGCACGGGATCGAACTTCAAAGATTGCAGAATGTCACTCGGCTCTTCCTCGACCCGATCGCCCAAAGCAACCGATAGGCGCTCGAAGCTGGCGAAATCGATATCACCCGTCTGAGCGAGTTCCTCGGCGTCGAAACGCACGCCCAACTCACCTTGATAAAAGGCATAAGCGGCCGTCCCGACCAGCGTCCCGCCAAGGCGGAACACGCCAGCCCGCGCGAAGGCCAGAAGCAGCGAACCCGTGTCGCGGTCGGTCCCTGTGAACCCTTCCGCGCGCAAGACCCTGGCAAGCCGTGCCATCGTCTCGCGACGCGCCTCGCCCGCCGCCTTCAGATCTGCGGCTTTTGCCAGACGCGCCCTCAACTCATCCGAACCTTCGCCCAGATAGCGCGACTTCATCTGCGTTCCGAGCCGGAATTTGTCATAGAGATAGACCCGCCCGTTGCGATGCCGCTCCTCCACACTCCCGATCAGGGCGGATGCGGCCTCGTCCCTGTGCAGACGCAGCAGGTCCTGATAGGCGACATGCGCTGTCCTGGAATAGGACGTAATGGTCATTGGCAGCATCTCCCTGTGTGCAGCAGATTATTCTTAGCTGCACTTTTTGACAAGTGGGCATCAAGTTTATCTATGCTGCACATAGCGGAGGGAAGGTGCGCTGCAAATCGGTCGCGCGGATGAGCCACAAATCCTCCGATAAGGAATCACGCCAAACCATCCCGTGGGTGCTGATGGCGGACAATGACCCCCACGTTCTGCCCACTCCCGATATCCCAACACAGATCAGTAGGCCATGATGATGAACCGCTATGGTATGGGTTGGGGCATGGGCTTTGGCTGGCTTTGGCTGATTGTCATTCTCGTGCTGGTCGGCCTCGCGAGTGCGGCATTGGTCAAATACCTCCGCAAATAGAAGGAAAGGAGACCCGATGGACTATACGATCAATCGGCTGATCACCGGCGCGGATTTTAACGCGGTGGACGCGCGCACGCGTGCAGCGCTGGCAGGACAGGGCTTTGGCGTGCTGACGGAGATCGACGTCAAGGCGACGATGAAAAAGAAGCTGGATGTCGAGATGCCAGCCTATCGCATCCTAGGTGCCTGCAATCCGAAAATGGCATTGGAAGCCATCGGGATGGAACCGCGCGTTGGTGCGATGCTGCCTTGCAACGTGATCCTACGCGAGGTCGACGGCGGGGTCGAGGTAAGTGCGATCGATCCGACGGCGTCGATGCAGGCCATCGACAATCCCGCCTTGCATGCTGTCGCTGGTCAGGTGCGCGACCTACTGGCCAAAGTTGTTGCGGCAATTTGATTGCACCCGCAACTGCAATCTTCGCTTG
>JAIXUH010000003.1 GCA_027484145.1 Rhodobacter sp. | reverse complement strand
TTCGTGTTGCCGTGCTGAACGGCCACACTGCGCTCGGCACCCCCGTCACGACAGTCCTGGGATAAGTCTGTCAGGGATAGGGGCAGTCCGGCCGTCAGCCGATTTGTGCAACAGAGCCCCCGGACAGCATCAGATTGTGCCAAACTCCTGCTGTCAAAGAGTAAGCTGATGGAAGCGGACGCCTGAGGTGCTTTCATCGCGATAGAGGTCGATTTGAAAGGAGACAATCCCGACGCACGGTCGCGCGACAAAGGCCTTCACGTTCCGGGAGCAGTTTCACGTTTGAGAAAAATCAACGGCTTTGACTGCAGAAGCTTCGCCCTCAATCCCATTCCTTCTGCCACCGCGACTGCTGGCCAACAACATGCAGGAATCATTGCTTCTGAATTGATGGGCAAGCGTGGCGCAAGGTTTGGGCCGCCCATCGGATCCAACCGGAAAGCTGCATCCGACGAGCGACTGTCGCGAAGTCAGATCTTGCCGCCGGTTTGCCTCCATGCCGCGCAATCCGCCCCCAGTTCCTGCAGCATCCGCGCTTTCAAAGCAGCACTGTCGGCCTCGCGCCACGCCCTGCCAGCGCCCATTGGTGCCCTTGTAAAGGAAGGTCTGCGCCCCGCCCTCCCAGAAGGCCCCGCCCAGCGGCACACAGTCGCCCGCATGGGGTTTCATGTAGTCAAACGTGCAGTGGTCCAGCACGGTTTGCCAGTCGCTGGGCGTGATATCCAGAAAGGCTGCGATCTTGCGGATTTCGCCATCCATGTCGGACTTCAGATCGGCGAAATGCACGAAATGAACATTCGACAGGTCCCGGATCGCCCAGCAGTTGCCCGCGTTCTCCCAGAACGACCAGAAGGGCGCGCCTTCATTGGCCAGCCAGTCCCGGAAACAGGTGACGGGGTCTGCGGTGGGCAGGCCAATTTCCGGCACGACAAGGCCGGGGTCTTGTTCAGCGCATCATATCACAGTTGATTGGCGGTCGAAGGGTGGTTGAACAAGCTCCACATCACGTCGCGCGGATCACGGCCGATGTAGATGTATTTGGCCTTTGGCGAACAGACGAGCGCATCGACCGGCAGGTGGGTTTTCAGGAACCGGCGGTGGGTCAGAGTATCGACTGCGTGGGATGAAACTGTAGTCGAACTTTGGATGTTCAAAGTAAGTGATCTTGCTTGATGGTCGCAAAGCGCAGAAAGCGGGCAGATGCAGGTAGAGCCTCCGTTGCTGCGACGTATGAAATGGCACCTCTGCAAAAATGCCGACAACGGCCGTGACATGGCAGCAAGCCACGCCGCGAAAGGAATGCCCTGTCCTTGTCAATCAGCCGTCATCATGCGGCGAAAGTCGGCCGTTGCGCCACCTTTGCATCATCGGATCGTCAGGGGCGGGCTGTTGCTTCCAGAGAGAAGACCGGGACGAAGCTGGCTGGCGCGAGCGAGTCATCGATCAGCGCACCAGTGATCGTGTCCGGCATGACAAGCTGGACAGGTGGCCCGACATGGGGCAGTTCCAAACGGCCTTCGAGTGCGCGAACGGCCATCTCGACGGACAGGCGCCCCTGCAGAACCGGGGCATCGGTTGGGGCGGCCAGAATCCGTCGGCGAAGGAGACCACGATAGACCGCGTGGCTGAAGTAGGTCGAAACCACGCTGACCTTGTTCGACAAGCCTCGGGATCGCAGGATCGACACGGCTGCTTCTGCCATCGGGCCGCTGCCGACAAGATAGTCAATCTGCGGAAACTCATCGAGCACCTCTTCGACCAGAAGCACTTGCTGCTCCAATCCCGTGTCGCCATAGCGGACAGCGACGATGTTTGTCGCGCTTTCGGCAATTGCGGAATCAAAGCCAGCCTCGACAAAAGTCACCCAGCCAGCCCCCTTGGGGCCGGGAAACCATGCGACTGTGACGGGCGGGCTGCCCTTGGGGTGTCGGTCGGCGATCAGCCGCCCTGCCGCCGCCCCCATCTCGGCCCAAGGAACGCTGGCTTTGGCGGTGATGCCCCGGTCGTCGATATCGTTCACCGCCGCAATGACGGGTTTCAAAAGCGCGATCCGTTCCACAGCCGGGGTCAGCCCTTCATAGGAAACGGCCCCAAGGATAACGGCATCGAATTCTTCGCTCGCACAGCCTTCCAGCTGGTCGATCTGCCGGGCGAGATTGGGATAGCCGCCGGCCTCATAGACGTCGAACGCAACACCCAGCCGCTGCGCTTCGGTGACCATGCCATAGTTGACAGAAAGCCAGTAGGCATCCTTCAGATGCGGGTAGAGGATACACAGCCGCCATCGCTGGCTCGCTTGGTCCAAAGGCACATAGCCCATCGGTACGGCGGCGCTGGTATCGTCAAAGGGAACCGCGCGTGCTTCGAGCTGCCAGATTTCGGCCGCTGCTGACGACGCGCTGAAGAGGGCTGCTGTCAGCACAAAGGTCGAAATGAACCGGCTGAGCAACATCCTTCTCCTCAACACCCGAATAGGTGATAGCCTGAGACCGTCGCAGCCCCCGGGTGCAAGCATTGCGAGAATTCGGTACCAAGTCCAGTCTTGGCAGAAGGTTGCTTCTCGCCATCGCGCTGATCGCGGGCTTTCCTGCGGCGACAGGGATTCTTGGCTGGTTCGAATTGCAGGATGTGGCGCGCAACCAATCGCGTGTCGTCACCGAAGCGATCCCGGCCATCTCGGAGGTCCGCGGCGTGGCCGAGGAAACCAGTCGCGTGGTTGCTGTTGCACCCGAACTGGCCTCGGTGACCGATGAGGGCCAACGCGCCGAGCGAGCGGCTTACCTGTTCGCTCAGGCCGATGCTTTGCGCGACCGGCTGGCAAAGCAAAGCGGCGTTCCTGATGACGCCTTGGCCAATGCCTTGGCGTCGGAAGCCAGCCTGCGACTGGTACTGGTTTCGATTGATCAAATGGTGCGCCAGCGGATCAGCCTGATCGCCCGTCGCGATGACCAATTGCTGGCGGGCCTCGCAGCCGCATCTGAGCTGACCGAGATCGCCGATACGCTGGTCGCGAATGCCGAGATGGGCGCGTCGGCGGTGATCTCAAACCTCTACGATCTTGAATCTGCCGAACAGGCCGATCCGCAAAAGCGGCTCGACACTTTGGACAAGCTGATCGAGGTCGACATTTTCCAGATGGGCCTGATGTTCGAACTGCGCGCCCATGCCTCGGAAGTCGGTCTTCTTCTCAGCCGCGTGGCGGGGGTCCGGACTCAGGAAGAACTGGCAGAATTGCGGTCCGAATTGGAAGCCAGGGTCGATGTCATTTCGCGCAGGCTTTTGTCTGTGCAGGACCCGCGCAGGGCGGAACGCGCGCTGGTGCTGTTGCGGATCATCGGCTCTGGTCCGGCAGCGCCGCCCGAAACGGCAACGCTCTTTCAGAATGCCGATCAGGTTCTGGCGCTGACCGAGCGCATCACCCTGGCGGAAGCCGAGCTTCGCCAATCTGCGTTGTCTCTGGAAGCGGCGGCAGCGTCGCTGGCCGACAGGATCGAGGCAAATGCCGTTGCGGCCGGGCAATCTGCCGAAGCGGCGATCAAGGCGACGCAGCGGCTTTATGCGGTCTCTACTGGTGTGGCGCTTCTGCTTTCGCTGACGGTGCTGTGGTTTTACGTCCGGGGCAACCTGATCCGGCGGCTGGATGCCCTGTCTGCGCGGATGACGGGTCTTGCCGAAGGCAAGCTCGGCGCAGCGATAGAGCCAAGTGGGGCTGATGAGATTGCCCACATGGAAGCGGCTGTCGAAGTGTTCCGCCAGCAGGCCATCGCCAACCGCACCTTTGCCGAAGAACGCGAGGAGCATCTGGAAGAGCTGCGACGCCACCGCAGCGAATTGCAAGAGCTGGTGTACGAGCGGACCGAACAGTTGCGCGGCGAAGTTGCCGCCCATGATGCCGCCCGCGACCGGGCCGAGGCGGCGGACCGTGCCAAGTCAGAATTCCTTGCGATGATGAGCCATGAGATCCGCACCCCGATGAACGGGGTTCTGGGCATGCTCCGCAATCTGCCTCGCGAAGGTTTGTCAGAGGTTCAGGTGGCGCGACTGAATGCTGCCCTCGCCTCGGGCAAGGGTCTGATGGGATTGCTGAACAGCATTCTGGACTATTCCAAACTGGATCAGGGCAGTGCCATCGAGGAAGTCGTGGACTTCGATCTTCAGGCGGCTTTGGAGGATATAGCGCTTTTGATGGCGCCGATGGCCGAGGAAAAGGGCTTACGGCTCGTGACCAAGCTACCTGCCACAGCTTTGCCACCACTGCGCGGCGATATGGGCAAGCTGCGGCAAATCCTGTTCAACCTGCTGTCAAATGCCGTCAAGTTCACCGAAACCGGTGATGTTTGCCTGATTGCCGAGGTGCTTGTGCCGCCAAGTGAAGGTAAGCTCAAGTTGCGCCTTGACGTTGCCGATACTGGAAAAGGCATCGCCCCAGAGGCACTGGAACGTATTTTTGCTCCTTTCCAACAGGAAGACCCGCAGACATCGCGCACCTATGGCGGCACAGGGCTTGGTCTGGCGATCTCACGGCGGCTGGCGGGCATGATCGGGGGCACGCTTACGGCGGAAAGCCAGCCTGGCAAAGGGGCGACGTTCACACTGACACTGACCTTTGACTTGACCCAAGAAGTGGTTCCAAGCCGAAAGGCAGTGGGCTTTCCGGTGCCGGTCGCAAGGCCACTTTCGGTGTTGGTTGTTGAGGATCATCCCATCAACCAAGCTGTTGCGCGAGATTTCCTTGAGGCGCTTGGCCATCAGGCAACCCTTGCCGAGACCGGGGAGGCTGCTCTGGATTTGGCGGGCGCCGAAACCTTTGATGCGGTGCTGATGGATGTGAACTTGCCCGGCATATCGGGGATTGAAACAACGCGCCGTCTTCGCAGCCGACCCCACGCACCATCTTGGCTGCCGATTATCGGCGTGTCGGCTCATGTCCAACCGGAAGATGTGGCAGCTTGCAGGCGGGCTGGAATGGACGAAGTTATTGCCAAGCCGCTGGACCCCGAGGCGCTCGCCGCCTCACTCGCGCGTCTTTGCCATAATGGCGTTGCTCCTTCGGTCCGCAACACCTTGGCGGATCTTGGTCCCGGCCGGACCCGGGAATTGCTTCGACTGATGCTGGACCGGTTGCGCCCGGATGCCGAAACCATTGCAACGGCCATGCTTCAAGGCAACAGGGCGCAGGTCGAAGAGCGTGCGCATCGGCTGAAAGGGGCGGCAGGCAACTTTGAGCTTCCAGCGCTGGTGGCGCTTCTTGGGCGGATAGGTCGCAAGGGCGCGGTCTTTCATGCCGAGGATGCCACAGCGCTTCTTGCCGCCGCAGAGGAGGCCGAGCGCGCGCTTTCGCAATCACTCGAGTCGCTGGACAGTGATGCAGCCGTCAGGACAGCGGCGCAGTAAAGACATAGCCTTCGCCATGCGAGGTGCCAAAGATGCGTGGCACCTTCGGGTCATCCCCGAACTTCGCCCGCAAGCGCTTGACCATCACATCCACCGTGCGCGTGCCGGTGCCGCTGTGGCGATGCGTGATGCTGGTCAAAAGCCGGTCGCGGCTGAGGACGATCCCGGGGTTCAGAACGAATGCGCGCAAAAGCTCATACTCCGCGCGGGTCAACTGCAATGACTGCCCGTCCATCCCGGTGATATGCCGCGCGGCCGTGTCAAAGGTGTATCCGGCGAAATGGACGATCCGCCGCGTGAATTGCCGCATGGCTGCAGTACGCCGCAGCAGGTTCTTC
Organism: Rhodobacter sp.; assembly: GCA_027484145.1. Classification (GTDB taxonomy): domain Bacteria; phylum Pseudomonadota; class Alphaproteobacteria; order Rhodobacterales; family Rhodobacteraceae; genus Pseudotabrizicola. The sequence goes on along the minus strand of JAIXUH010000003.1, from coordinate 9,814 downwards.
ACCCGCGCCAGCAATTCGCGCCGATTGAAGGGCTTGCAGACATAGTCATCGGCCCCAAGCTCCAGCCCGACGATCCGGTCAACATCATCCGTGCGCCCGGAAAGGAGGATGATCCCGACCTCTGATCTGGCGCGTTGCTCGCGGGTGATCTCCAGCCCATCCTTGCCCGACAGGTTGATATCGACAATCAGAAGATCCGGGCTTTCTTGCGCCAGCACTTTTTCGGCGGCCTCTGCGCCCGCACAAACGGTGACACGATAGCCAAATGTCTCCAGATACCCGGCCAGCGCCGTGCGCGTGACGGGATCGTCTTCGATCACAACGATATGGGCCGGGCTAGAGGTCATGTGGACAGGTCCCGGAAGGAACGATCTTATCCTGTTAACATTCTGTAACATCTTTTTCCAGCCTGTTCACGTAACCGGTCTGACACGTTCACATCTGGTAAATAACGTTGCAGGTCAGGAAAGCATTCGACTTTCCGCTGAAACGGCTCCGCCCGTCCGGGGCGCACATGAACAGGGATCGAAAACCATGCAAAGAATTACCAGATTGCTTCTTGGTGCGGCGGCTTTCGCACTCGCCTCACCCGCGCTTGCCGAGGATTCGACCGATCCGATCGTGATCCCGATTCACAACTGGTCCAGCCAGATCGTCATGTCGAACGCGGTTGGCCAGATCTTTGAAGGGATGGGCAACTCGGTCGAGTATGTCTCGACTGACAGCCAAGCTGTCTATGAGGCTGTTCGTCTGGGCGATGCCTCACTTGAAGTGGAGGTCTGGGAAGGTGCCTTTGGCGCGTCGTTCCGGGCCGCGCTGGAAAAGGGCGGTCTCCATGATGTGACGACACATGCGGCCATCACCCGTGAGGATTGGTGGTATCCGACGTGGACCAAGGAGGCATGCCCCGGCCTGCCCGATTGGCAGGCATTGAACGCGTGTGCCGCCCTTTTTGCCACGCCCGAAACCGGCGACAAAGGCCGTTTCCTTGGTGGGCCGGTCGACTGGCTGAAGCATGACCAAGAAAAGGTTGATGCCTTGGGCATGAACTTCGTGGTGGTGAATGCAGGCTCGGCGGCAGCGCTTTGGGCCGAGATCAAGGCGGCCGAGGCGAACAAGACGCCGATTGTTCTGTTCAACTGGACCCCGAACTTTGCCGAAGCTGTGTGGCCCGGTGAATTTGTGAACTTCCCGGAATGGGTGGAAGGCTGCGACAAGGACCCCGCCGTTGGTCCGTTGCCCGACAAGGTTTATGACTGCGGCAACCCAGCCAATGGTTATCTGAAGATCGCCGCATGGGACGGGATGAAGGACAAGTGGCCCAAGGCCTATGCGACGCTGCAGAAGGTGAACTTCACCAACGCGCAGATCGCGGAAATGGCCAAACTCGTGGATATCGACGGGATGGAGCCGGAAGACGCCGCTTCCACCTGGCTGGCTGCCAACGAAGCTGTCTGGAAACCTTGGACCGAGTGATCCGTTCAGACGCATAGTCCTGACTGGAAAACTGTGCCACCCGGTCTTACCGGGTGGCCAACTTCACTTCGGAGATCCCCGTGCCCGAAACTGTGCGTGAAACCGATCTGGTCATTTCCTGTCGCAATGTCTGGAAAGTGTTCGGCGAGCATAGCGAGCGTCTGGCCGCACGGCTGACCCCCCAGACAACGGTCGAGGAGTTGCGCGCCAGCAATCATATCGCCGCTGTTCGCGATGTGTCTCTGGATATCCGCAAGGGCGAGATGCTGGTGGTGATGGGGCTTTCCGGGTCGGGAAAATCCACGCTCGTCCGCTGCCTTGCGCGGCTTCTGGATGTGACGGCGGGGAAGGTCTCTGTCGAAGGCCGCGACATCGGGGCACTCACGGAGACCGAGTTGATCGCGTTGCGTCGCCGCAAGATGGGCATGGTCTTCCAAAGCTTCGGCCTTCTGCCGCACCGCACCGCTTTGGAAAACGTGGCCTTCCCGCTGGAAATGCGCGGACAAGACCGAGCCTCGCGCATTGCCCGTGCCCGAGAAATGTTGGCGCTGGTCGGCCTTGCCGGCCGCGAAGGATATTTCCCGCGCGAGCTTTCGGGCGGCCAGCAGCAGCGCGTCGGAATCGCCCGCAGTTTGGCTGTGGAACCCGACATCTGGTTCCTGGATGAGCCATTTTCGGCCCTTGACCCGCTGATCCGGCGCGAGATGCAGGATGAATTCCTGCGGCTTAAGGGCATGCTGGCCAAGACCATCGTCTTCATCACCCATGACTTCGACGAAGCCCTGCGTCTGGCAGACCGCATCGCCATCATGAAGGATGGCGCCATCGAACAGATCGACACGCCCGAACGTATCGTGATGGCCCCGGCGACGGACTATGTCGCCAAGTTTACCTCGGCGGTGGACCGCACGCGGGTGGTGCATGCCGGGGCCCTTTCGGTTCCGGTCGGCGATCATGCGGTTGAGGGTGCGCCCTTGCCTGCGGGCGAGACGCTGCATGCTTTGGCCCGTCGGATCGTCAGTGACAGCCGCGCCTTCATTCCCTTGGCCACTGCCGATGGCCGCATCACGGGCCTGCTTGATCGGGCTGCGGCGGTCGATCTTCTTTTTGGACCTGCCGCGTGATGACGCCCTTGGCATATGCGCAGAACCGCCGGATCGCGGCGGCGCTGCTTCTGGCAGCGCTGCTTCTGACGCTTTGTCGCAACGTCTTGCCCGAGGCCCTGATCCGACTGCCGGAATCCCTGATCGTGCCCTTCGCTGACTGGATCAATGCTGCCTTCCACTTTGCCCAGAACGAGCTTGGCCTGATGACCGTCACCCGCGCCTTTTCGGACGTGGTGGAGTTCTGTCTCGATGTGACGGCGAACCTGCTCTACGGCAAATCACGCTGGCCCCGTCTTGGCCCGATCCCCTGGACCGTGATTGCCGCGACGGCTGCGATTGTGGGCTATGCGCTGGCCGGCTGGCGGCTGGCGGCCCTGTCAGGCGGAACATTTGTTTGGATCGCGGTCATGGGCCAGTGGAAATGGGCGATGGAGACTTTGTCGGTAATCATCGTCGCAGCACCCCTTTCGGTCGCCATCGGCCTTGCCTTGGGCACGCTGGCCTGGCGTTCCCGTCTGGCCGAGCGCATTCTGAATCCGCTTCTGAACATCGCGCAGTCGCTGCCGCATTTTGCCTACATGATCCCGGTCGTCGTGTTCATCGGTGTCGGCCCAAAGGCCGGTGCCATTGTCACCATCATCTTTTCCGTGCCGCCGATGATCCGTATGACGCTTCTTGGCTTGCGCGCTGTATCGCCCGAGATCATCGAAAGCGGCAAGATGAGCGGGGCGACGCGGCTTCAACTGATGACCCGCGTCCGCTTGCCCGCCGCGCGGACCGAGATCCTGATCGGCGTCAATCAGGTCATCATGCAAAGCCTTGCCATGGTGGTGCTGGCCAGTTTCATCGGCATGCCCGGACTGGGGCAAAAGCTTCTGCAGCTTCTGCAATCGCTGCGGATCGGGCTTTCGGTGGAAATCGGCATCACAATCGTGCTTCTGGCCATCGTGCTTGACCGGCTTTCCAAAGCATGGGCGATGAAACAGCCCGAACATGTCGATGCCGGAACAAGCTGGGCGAGGCGCCATCAGCTTTTGCTGATATGGGTCGGGCTTGTCGCGCTTGGCTTTCTGCTGGCCGCCATTCACCCCTATTTCGCCGAGGTCGAGCGTAATCAGGCGCTTAGCGTGGCTGTGCCAGTTGACGCGGCGGTTGACGCCTTCATCACCTTCATTTCACCCGTCACAGACTGGCTGCGATGGTTCCTGATCACGTGGGTCCTGATCCCCTTGCGCAACGCGTTTCTCTGGCTGCCAACCTCGGCCGTGCTTCTGCTCGTTGCTGGGGTCGGCTGGCGGATTGGCGGGCCAAGATCCGCGCTTGTCTGCCTTGCCTTCATTCTTCCCATCGCGCTGTCCGGCTGGTGGGACCGGGCTATGATCACCGTCTATACCGTCTTTGTTTCTGTCATGCTGGCGCTGATCATCGGCGTGCCGCTGGGCCTGATCGGTGCTGCAAGACCCCGGCGGGCCGAGCGGTTCCTTCTGGTCTGTGACACGCTGCAAACCTTCCCCAGCTTCATCTATCTGATCCCGGTCATCATGCTGTTCGGGGTAAACGATGTTGCGGTGATCGCCGCCGTGATGGTCTTCGCAACTGTTCCAATCATTCGCTATACGATTGAGGGCCTGCGCAACATTCCATCCGAGATCGTGGAATCCGCAAAGATGTCGGGGGCAAGTTCCGGCCAACTCTTGCGACATGTGAAACTGCCGCTTGCCGTGCCGACATTGGTTGTGGGCGCAAACCAGTCGATCATGTTCGCTTTGTTCATGGTCATCATTGCGGCTTTCATCGGTACGCAGGATTTGGGGCAAGAAATGCAGCGGGCGCTTTCGTCAACCGACGTTGGCAAAGGTCTGGTGCTGGGTTTTGCTGTGGCCTTCATGGGCCTGACGGCCGACCATCTGCTGCTGAAATGGGCAAATGGCCGGCACCAACGGATCGGCCCCGAGACTGGCGATCAGCCGGGCAAGTGAAGACCAAGGGCTTGTTTCAATTGCGTGGGGTCAGCCTGAGGAACACATAAGTCTGCTGAAGTGCGACCTTGTCTTTGAGTGACAGGCCGACTTCCCCGTTATCGACACGCAAGATGCGCAAATCATAAAAGTCCGGATGATTGACCTGTTGGTCTGCTGCAATTCCAAAGGCCGGGTCGGCACAATCAGACAGGACCGATAGCATGTTCAGGAATACATTCTTTGCTTCGTCTGATCTATATGAAAAAGCCCAGTTGCAATTGGTTGATTTGGCCCCAGACAAATCGACCGAAACCGAACAGGCTGCTGTAGACGGACCAAAGCCCAGAAGCAGATCCTGCACCATTTCGCCCCGCGCGTCATCGTTTCCCATGGCCATCATTGCCTGATCCAACCGATCACAGAAAGGCGCGCTTTGTGCGGACAAATCAGTTGCAATACTGGCAAGGAGAAAACCAGCGAGGCAAGACCTTGCGCTTTTCATAGCCGCCCGCACCTTCATGACCGAACCTCCGCAAGCCGACTTTCCACCTGTCGCCTACCATTTGAAGCCATGATTGCTTGGCATTGGCCCACGTGCAAACCTTTTATCCTGAATTTGCCGGGTTTCGCGTTCTCCTTATAGGGACCACGATGGCCATGATTTTTCCGGGGCGCTTGTCGAACGTCAGCTTTTGATCATACTGCCTGCCGACATTTGAATGCGCCGATCGGCAGGTTTGGATCGTTAACCTTGGCAAATTGAGTTTCGAGTTTGTTGCGCCCTTTGCGTCCTGTCCAAGATCGCCCAATGATCTCTGGTGCAAGCAGCAACAGCCGGATGGCGCGGGTCATAGGGGGCGGTGTAATTCCGTCACGCTTGGTCCTTGCGGGGATCGTCATGATGTCGCTTTCAGCATGCGCTTCCAGTGAAGCGCGGGCCAACGCCTTGATCAGAGTGTTGTCGATTGCTGGCGAAGGCGCAGCGCCCTCGGGCAACAGCATCCCCTTACGCGCGTCGCGCTTTCCGATGCGGAACGGCACATGCACCGTGGCGGTGTCTGGTACCGGCTGAACATTCGTCTTGCTGCGGCACCTGTGCGTACATTCCTTTCGCTCGACAACCCTGCCAGCCCGTCTGTTCGTAACTGCAAGCTCAGCCTATCCGTGCCGATGTTGATGCGAGCCTCCAGCAGCGCGACGATGCGGGCCTGCTCAGCGGGGAATGTCTGCCGTCAGCGCCCATGGAACTGTTTCGCCTGATCGCATTGCGCAGGGTTTGCGGCTTATCTTTGCCCAAGATGGAGTTGGAGACGATGCGTAAACTCGGGGCGAGCCGAAGCATCGGCGCTGAAGGAACTGGTGGCCGACCTCAGCCCATCGCCACCTTTGGCCTTTCCTGACCGCATTGACCCTTTCGGCCAACCCTCGTTTGCGGGGCGCATGACCTATCCGTTCGGCCCATTGTGGGGATAGAGGATAGGGTGACTACACCAAGGGTACGCATACTAACGTATTCTTGTCTGTTAATGTGTCAGGGCAAGGCTCAGATCCGTTATGATTGAGATCAGGCCTTGCCGTGATCTTCACAGGCCAAGTGCTATGCCCAGCTACTCTTTTTCCCTCGGACCTGCACCGGAAACCGGCCTTGCGGCAAGCCAGCATCACTTCGCGGCAAACCTTATGTTTGACCGCGATTTTCTGGACGCAGGCGGTCCGTTTCGTTGGGCTGTGGAGCAGCTTGGTGTGACGGGCCTGCGCTATCCGGGTGGGGCGATTACGGAAGAACTCGCCGTGCCCGGAAGCACCATTCTTCCGGTGATCCTGTCGCCGGAATCGCCGGGCATCGACCCGGCCACAGGCGCGCGGTTTGTGACCGTCGGCGAGTTGGCTACCTTCGTGAACACGCATGGCTTTCAGCCGGTCATCGTTCTGCCATCGATCTACTTTCGGTCCAGCGTGATTGGTCCGGATGGATTCCATCTCATCGACTATGCCGCGCTGGATGACTTTCTGGAGGTGATGCGCCCGCTGTTGCAAGGCGATCTTGGTGTGCGCCCCCATGTCGTCGAAATCGGCAATGAAACGCTGTATGGCGAACGCATGGCCCCGGTCGAATACGGGCGGCTGGTGGATTACGTGGCCCCCCGATTGGCTGCCATGCTGAACGACTCTCATCTGCCCATGGCCGAGCAAACGCTGATCACCGCGCAGGTCGGGTTGCCATGGGTTGCCCTGCAGAACGCCGAGGTTCTGTCGGCCCTTGGCCCTGTGGCGCGGGCGGCCATAGATGCCGTTGTCGGGCACTACTACATCAGCAGTTACGCAAACGTGCACCACACCACCGACCTTTTTGACAACATGCTGCAGTGGGACGCGGCTTTAGGCCGCCCCCTGCAGCACTTCATCTCGGAATGGAACGTCCGTAGCACGACCACAACAGACACTGGTTTGGCACAAGCCTCGACGATGCTGGAAATGATGCGGACGATGCTGGTCAATGACATCGAGCATGCCGCGATCTGGGGTACGCAGATGCGAAATCTGGTAACCCGCCTGTCAGGCATCTATCCGCATCCCTCGGTCGAACTGCCGCCCGAGGATTATGCGCGTTGGCTGACCGCGCCGGGCGAAGTGTTTCGCATGATGTCGCACAGCCTGCAGGGACTGCGGGTGCTGGACGTTGATACGCCATTGGCGCTTCGCAATGCCCTCAATCTGGCGCCGGACTTTCGGCCAACCGCCTCGCATGATCAGGCGGTGCTGCATGCCTTTGGGTCGGATGACCGCACCGTGCTGTTCCTGTCATCCCGCACCGACCGCCCCATGGCGTTCGAGATCGATCTTTCCGGTCTCGTGCCGCACTACACCCATATCTGGGCGCAGAATCTGACGGTGCGCGATGATCCGGCCACGGTGACGGTCAATGAGGGTGACCCGCTAAGCCGCTATGCCTTGCCCTTTATCAGCACGCTGAATGCGTTGGATCTGATCCAGAACGGCCGGTTGACCGTGCAACTGGAGCCATGGGCCATTTTGCGCGTCAGCCTGACCATCGCGGCAGCCGGGGTCGAGGTGTTCGGCTATGACCAGATCAGCGATCCTGCGCTGAACTACGGCGATACCCTTCTGGGTGCCGCGCTTGATGACACGCTCTCGGGCTTTCTGGGCGATGATCTGTTGTCCGGCCTGTCCGGCAACGACCAGATGCTGGGGGGTGTGGGCAATGATACACTGAACGGGGGGCAGGGCAATGACACGCTGGTCGGCGGGGCGGGCAGTGATGTCATGGCTGGCGGGGTCGGAAATGATGTCTATGACGTGGATCACCTTGAGGATGTCGTCACCGAAAACGCGGGCGAAGGCGGCGCCGACCGCGTTGTTGCCAGTGTCTCCTACCGATTGGGACGCGGGCAAGCGGTCGAACAGCTGGTGGCGGCGCAGCCATCCACGACTGGCGCTATCACCCTGACCGGCAATACGCTGGCGCAGCAGATCACCGGCAATGCCGGAGCCAACGTCTTGTCCGATGGTGGTGGGGCAGGGGCAGATACCCTGACCGGGCTGGCGGGCAATGACATCTATGTCATCCGCAACACCGGCACGATTGTGATCGAGCAATCCGGTCAGGGGACCGCAGACCGCGTCTCGGCCGACGTCAACTTCGTGTTGGCGCCTGATGATGATATCGAGTTGATGGCGACGACGTTCGGGGCCGGAACGACCGCGATCAACCTGACCGGAAATGCATTGGCGCAGGCGATCATTGGCAATGCCGGGGCCAATGTGCTGTCGGATGGCGGCGGTGCGGGAGTTGATACGCTGACCGGCCATGGCGGCAATGACACGTACATTGTCCGCAACCCGGGCGCACAAATCGTCGAGACCGAAGGCCGCGGCACCGCGGACCGGGTGGCGGCGGGCGTCAGCTTCGTGCTGGCCGCCGATGACGACATCGAAATTCTGACCACCACCTCGGTCAGGGCTACCACCGCGATCAACCTGACCGGCAACGCACTGGTTCAGGCAATCACAGGCAATGCGGGCGTGAATGTGCTGGCAGATGGTGGCGGCGCGGGGGTGGATCGGCTGGCAGGCCTTGCTGGCAATGACACCTATATTGTGCGCAATGCCAGCAGCATGATCGTCGAAATCGCCGGGCAGGGCACGTCCGACCATGTGGCGGCAGGCGTCAGTTTTGCCCTTGCCGCCGATGACGATATCGAAATCCTGACCACCACCGCAAACGCGGGCACCGCCGCAATCAACCTGACCGGCAATACACTGGCCCAGACCATCACCGGCAATGCCGGGGTCAATGTGCTGGATGGGCAGGGCGGCAATGATACGATGACAGGCGGGGCCGGGGCGGATGATTTTGTGTTCTCGACAACGCTTGGCGCGGGGAACGTGGACCGGATCACGGATTTCGCCGTGGGGATCGATGACATCCTGCTGCTGTCATCGGTGTTCGGCGCCATCGGAGCAAGCCTCAGCGCAAGTGAGTTCCGCATTGGTGCTGCGGTCGATGCCAACGACTTCATCTTGTATAACGAGGCGACGGGTGCCCTGACCTATGACTCCAACGGCAACGCCGCCGGCGGCGCCACGCAATTCGCCACGCTGCAAACTGGCTTGGCGCTGACAGTGGCGGATTTCGGGATCATGTGAATCCCTGCCGTTTCGGATCGAACCCACGCGCGAACCCGACCCGGAGAAGGTTCGCCCGCAGTCGCTTTTCTTCCGCCACATATTTTCAGATAACTTTTTGTTTATGAATGGTTTTTCGCCAGGTCGTATGGCGCTTAGATAGAGTTTCAGATACACTCGAGTGATCTGCTTCGGTTACACGGTGCTTCCTTGGCCTAAATCGAGTTGACTGAACCGCTTGCCGATCTGGAGCCTGCTCTTCGAGAGAATGTTCGCTGCACTGCGAGTCGACAAGATCTGACCTGCCCTCCGGACGTCCCCAGCTCCTATCGAGAGTCCTTGGTGTTTTGCTCGGCTTCCCAACGTTGGGGATCGGATCAAACCTTGCACGGCCTCCGAAGTCGGGAATGAGAAGGTGGTCATGATTGACCCGATGTCTCTTGAGGCGCACCGCACGGCCAAAAGCTGCGGTGCAAGAAAAGTGGTAGCGGTGACCTCGCTGGGTTGAGCTACCCCCCGAAAATCGGACAGTGACGGAAGCTACGATCTGAAGTCTGCTGGTCTCCAAGAACGAGGAGAACAGACATGTCGAAACGCAGGAACCATGACGCAGCCTTCAAGGCG
>JAIXUH010000024.1 GCA_027484145.1 Rhodobacter sp. | reverse complement strand
TTTGCGCAAAAGCCCACCGCTCAGCGCAATCCGCACCGCATCCTTGTGAAACTCATCCGTCCTGTCTGTGCCCCTGCTTCATGTCCTTTGACGCAAATGACGCGATCAAACGAAAGGCAGCAAACCGCGACAAGACATTCCCAACTCCACACTTAGGCGATGCAAAGATGACCACTGCCTTGATCGACTGCCTTTCCAACGCCCTCGTCCTCGGACGGATCGTGGGCAATGGTTTGACCTGGAACCCGGAAACGACAGCTTCGGCAAAAAGGCAAGTTGAGCCACAGCAACCCGCAAAAGGAAGGGGACAAAACCGACATTGACCCCAGTCTGAACCGAAATCCATCATCAGAAGTGGCTCACGTCGCGGTAACAACTCCGCTCAGGTCTGGGTGGAATTCACCTCCCCCGCTCAACCCGCCACTTGCCGGGCATAGTCAGCGGCGTCGTACCATCCGCGTGAGGCGATGACCTTGCCGGTCGCGTCGAGGTCCCATTCCTCCCACCCTGTGATCCGCAGCGGATTGCGGGTTTGCGCATGATGGCCGGTGAAGGTCCACAGATAGGCGACGTGGTCGCCTGCGACGCATAGCCCGTCACAGGTCAGGCTAAGGTCAGGCACATCGGCAAAGAAGCCGGACGCCATCGCGGCGATGCCCGCACGGCCCTCCCAGGGTGTGCCACGATTGATGACGATACGGCCGTCCAGTGCATAGAATGACGCCACGGCCTCGGCCGATCCGCTGTTCCAGGCACCGGTATAGGCCGTTGCGATCGCCGCGATATCGCTGGTCATGTCAGGGTTCCTTCTTTCAATGAGGAGAACGGATCGCTTTGCCAGCCGCCTTTGCTGGATAATGCTTCAATCTGGCGAAAGCGTAGCAGTGTTCCCAAGAAACGCGCTGGGGTTTCTTCCGGATTTGGAACGTTTTGGAGTGAATTTCGGAAGGCTTCGGACCGTTTCAGGACGGTCGTGGCCCGCGTCCGGCAAGTTTGTCTGGTCAACCAGAACCGGAGGAACGGACCATGACAGACCTTCCCATCAGCCACTTGCCGCCCGCCAGCAACGCGGAAGAAATTGTCCCACCTTTCGCACTGTTGATCGCACTGTTTCGGACCGCTCGTGGCACTCTGGCCGAGGCCGCCGCGCGGAATGCTCAACGCAGAGTGCTCCGTCGCGCGCCTGAGGAAATCCTGGCAGCACAGGCCCGCCGCGAAGAGGCGCGCCGCGCTTTGGATCGGCTTTTGCAGCGGCGCTGATCACTCCGGAATGCCGATGCCGCGCAGGTAAGCCGTATCCCTTTGCAGTTGATTGGGCCCTTGGTAGGGCGTATCGCGCAGGGTCGCTGTGATTGTCATGCCCGGCTCGCGGGCCAAGAGCAACTGTCCCAGGCGCTGCGCTTCCCCGGTCCGCCCCAGTTCCCAATAGCCCCAAGCAAGGCCCATGAGGCTGGCAGTATAATTGGGGGCTTCGGCAAGAGCCTGCTCCAGCGCGGCCACCCCGTCGTCCAGCCGCCCCACTTGCAACAGGGTCGCCCCCAGCCCGCAGCGCATCTGCCCGATGATCGGGTCCAACGGATTGATCCGGATCGCACGGGTGAAATGGTCGATGGCCTGATCGTTGTGGTCCAGATAGCTGTGCACCCAACCAAGCGCATTCAACACAAGGCTGGAATTCGGGTTCAACGCATGGGCCTGCTGGATGACAAGCAGACCGCGCTCCTGTTGCTGCCCAAGAAAGGCGATCGCAAAGCCGGCGAAGGCAAGGGCCATCGCATCATTTCGGTGGTCGGCCACCACCGCCTCGGCCAAGGGAAGACAGCGTGCAGCCTCTGCAAGGCTCAGCCAGCGTTCAGAGCGTGCCGTCATCGTCAGCCGACAGATCAGCGCCTTGGCATGGGAATAGCCGGGGTCGAGCGCCAGAGCGCGCTCCAGCAGCGTTCGCGCCGCGACAAAGCTTGCGAAATCCGGCAGGCGATGTGCCATTGGCAGCGCCTGCAGGCAAAGGTCATAGGCACTGAGGTCGGTCGTGGGCTTGGCGCTGGCGCGGCGCGACTCGGCAAGGATCACATTCGGCTCGATGGCGGCGGCGACCTGTTCGGTCACCGCGTCCTGCAATTCGAAAATCTCGGCCAGCGTCCCGGCAAAGCGGTTCGACCAGATCATCCGGCCGGTTTCCGCCTCGACCAGTTGCGTATTGATGCGCAGCCGGTCACCCGCCTGCTGGATGCTGCCTTCAAGGATGTAGCGCACGCCGAGTTGCCGCCCGACCTCGGCCAGATCGACGGAGCGGCCCTTCAACGTAAAGGTCGATGAGGCAGCAATCACGAAAAACACGGGAATGCGTGACAGCGTGGCGATCAGATCGACCACGATCCCGTCCACCAGATAATCCTTGCCCACATCGCCGGTCAGATTGGCAAAGGGCAGCACAGCAAGCGAAGGCTTGTCCGGCAGCGGCAACGCTTTCGGCGGCTCTGCCGGGGTTTTGGCGGCAAGGGTCAACTGATACCCGACACCCGGCACGGTCGCGATGGCCCGCGCTCCGATCAGCTTGCGCAGGGCGGCGATCTGGACGGTCAGGTTGCTTTCCTCGACATTCAGATCGGCCCAGACATGCTCAAGCAGTTCCGCCTTGGTCACCACCCGACCTGCTTTGGAATGAAGATAGGCCAGCACGTCAAAAGCGCGCGCGCCGATCTGCCGGGTCTCGCCATTGATCTGCACCGCGCGCTCGGCGAGCAGGATGACGACTGGCTGTGACGGATCGTGGGTCATTTCGGACCACTCACCAAGCGCAGCGTGTCTTCGACATCCTGCCGCCAAGCGGCGATCCTGTTTGGCGTGTCGTGCAGATAACCCGAGGCGGCGTGACCACGCGCCAAGGCGCGAAAGACTTTGCCTTGGCGGCACGCTTCGGCGTCATACTGCACCGCCCCGCATAGCAAGCCGCCGTTGACCTTGGTTGCCTGATGCATCATCTGCGCTGCCTCCATCTTGGCGGAATCCTGCACCGATTGCTTCTGTCTGCGGGAGGGCGCGGGACCTGCGCGACTTCGGCAAGGCGCAAGTCTTTCATGTTTGTGGAACCTGATCGTTTCTATAGCGTGGCCTTGACGACATTGCTTCCCTTTTCAAAACACGCCCACCGCGCGGAGTTCTGCGCAGGGAGCGGAGAAAGCACCCATGTGGCCGGACTTGCGCCTGTGTGACCTGATGAAGATCGGGCAACCCATCATACAGGCCCCGATGGCGGGAGCCGCGACACCTGCACTTGCGGCGGCGGTCAGCAATGCGGGCGGGCTGGGGTCTTTGGGCTCGGCCGAAATGAATGTGGACCAGTTGCGTGCCGCCACCGCCATGCTCCGCGAGGCGACGGATCGGCCCTTCAACCTGAACTTCTTCATCCAGGACGCGCCACGGACCGAACCGGCCGTGCTGGAACATACGCGGCAAAGGCTGGCGCCGTGGTACTCTGCGGCGGGCCTTGGTGCGCCGCCGGAAACCTTGCCAGCGCTCGGTCCCAGCTTTGATGACGCCCGCCTTGCCCTGCTGTTGGAAATTCGGCCCGCCGTGGTCAGTTTTCATTTTGGCCTGCCCGCACCGGACGCCGTCCTTGCCCTGAAGGCCGCGGGCATCGTGGTAGTCTCCACCGCAACCAACGTCGCCGAGGCCCGGGCACTGGAGCGGGCGGGGGTGGATGCCGTGATCGCCCAAGGCTATGAGGCGGGCGGTCATCGCGGGTCGCACCAGCCCACAGCGCCGGGCGATGGGGTGGGCACGATGGCGCTGATCCCGCAGGTTGCTGATGCGGTGGGTGTGCCGGTCATCGCGGCGGGCGGCATTGGCGATGGCCGCGGCATAGCTGCGGCCTTTGCCCTTGGCGCATCTGGTGTGCAGATGGGAACAGCCTTTCTGTCTTGTCCCGAGGCTGGAACCGATGCCCCGCGTCGCGCGCGTCTGCGCTGTGCGACGGACTCCGATACGATGTTGACGGACGCATTCTCGGGCCGGGCGGCGCGCGCGATGCGGTCACGCTATGCGCAAGTGATGGAGGCACACCGCGAACCGCTGCCCGCCTTTCTGCAGATGTATGCTCTTTCTGACCCGCTGGTGGCCGCAGGTCCCGAGGACGAGGTGTCGTTTCACCTATACGGGCAGGCGGCTTCCCTGACCCGCGAGGTGCCTGCAGCAGACCTGATGCAAGCCCTGACCCGCGAGGCTTTCGCCACTTTCGCGCGCGTTTCGAAGTCAGTTCCATAGGCGCACCAATACGCAACGGGCCGCTGTGAAGTGCAGGGCAGGCCCCTGGTCTTGGCGGGACCAAAGCATCAGCGTCGGCCAAAGCCGCTTTGCATGAAAAAGGGCAGGTCCGGCTGATGGCTGGCGATGCCGCTCGCATCTTCCGGCGATGAACCCGTGTCACTCAGAACGTTCGGCGGCAAGCTTGCCAATTCGCAGCGCAAGGCGTGGGCTTGTTCCACCTTGGCAACAGAACCCTGCAAACGGCACAGCCAGCGGGCCAGCCATCCTTGCGCAAGTGTCCGCGGATCATGGTCGGACGTTCCGATGGAGGTTTCAGGAAGGGAGTATGGCTTTGACATCATCGCAATCTCCTCGAAGGCAGTCCCGGCCCAAAGTTGCAGGGCATGGATGGAGGTTACGGCAAGGGGGCCGGGGGTTGCTTGAGGATCACCTCTGGATTGGTTGAGCAAACCTTGCGGATTTGCTAGGCTTGACCATGCGGTTGCAGTTTGAGCCATTTCAACTCGACACAGATCGCGCCGAGCTTCGGAATGCGACAGGGATCGTGCCGCTGGAACCGAAAGCCTACCGGTTGCTTTGCCTGCTGCTTACCAACACCGAACGTGTCGTGAGCAAGGAAGAGATGATCGCCGTCGTCTGGGACGGGCGGTTCGTCTCGGATGCGGCTGTGGCGACGGTCTTGGGATTGGTGCGCAAGGCCTTAGGCGACGATGGCGACGGGCAACGCTACATCCGCACCGTCCGTGGCATCGGACACCGCTTTGTGGCACCAGTCAGGATTGAAGCGGCGTCCTTCGTTTCGGACGCGCCTGCGCCAACCGTTGATGCGGCGGGTCCGCTTTTGGGGCGGCCGACGATTGCCGTTCTGCCCTTTGCAAGGGCAGGATTGTCCGAACACCATTCCACCCTTGGCGATGCCATTCCTGCAGAAATCATTTTTTCGCTGGCGAAATTGCGCTGGCTTCGCGTCATTGCGCGGGAAAGCACTTTCCGGTTTCGCAATGCAGAGGTGGACCTTGCGGCGCTGCACTCTGTGCTGGGGGCAAGCTATTGCTTGTCTGGTCATCTGGAGGTGTACTCGGGCCGCCTGTCGGCAACCGTCGATCTGGTGGACACCCGGACGGGCGGGTTGATCTGGTCTGAACACTTCGAGCGCCCGCTTGCGGATGTGCACGCCGTTCGACATGAAGTCGTGATGGCCGTCATTGCTGCGCTGGATCTGCAAATCCCGCAGGTCGAGGCGGCTTTGGCCCGCACCAGGCCCATCGAGCAGTTGGATGCATGGCAATCCTATCACCTCGGCCTCAGCCACATGTATCGGTTCAACGCGCGCGATAATGCGATTGCGGCCAGCCTGCTTGCCCGTGCAACAGACCTGGACCCAAGCTTTGCCACCGCCTTTGCTGCGCGGTCTTTCAACAGTTTTCAGACCTGTCTCATGGGGTATGACCCGGATCGCGCAGCGGCGATTGCGGCCACGCGCAGCGCCGCAGAACGCAGTGTCGAGCTTGATCCGCTGTGTCCCAATGCAAATGCCGCGATGGGCCGGTTTCACATTCTGTCAGGTGCACCTGATGACGGTCTGTACTGGCTGGAGCGGTCGCTGACCCTGAGCCCGAACTATGCCAAGGGCCACTATTCACGTGCCTTTCTTCAGGTCCTGTGTGGATTGGCAAACGAGACCCGCCAAGGTGTTGATGTCGCGATGGGCCTCAGCCCGCTTGATCCGATGCTGGGCCCGATGTTCATGATGAAGGCCTTTTCCTATGGTCTCGACGGCGATTTTGCCGCAGCGGCAGAGTTTGCCGTAAAGGCAGCGCGGATTTCGGATTCCCATCTTTCGGGGCTTTGCGGGGCAATCGCGCTGTGCGTGCTCAGTGGGCGCATTAACGATGCAACGCATTGGCTGGGCATTCTGCGCGCCAAGCGGCCTGATGCGACCATCAGCCTGTATATGCAATATCTGCCGTTTCGGGACGCCGCATTTCGGGCCAGCTTGCGCAAAGCCCTTGAGCGTGCCGGGTTGGCCGAATGATCGCGGGCATCGGGTGAAAGGCTGAATGGTTGTGATAAACTGATGGCTTCCTTGGCAAATCGAAGGGCCTGCCAGAGGCTGACCAGCAAACGCGTCGTCTTTCGCAGCGGCATATCGGCGAGGGCGGCACCCACAAGAGCGGTTCGGAGCAAAGGTTCAGCTTGAACCGTGGCCTGTCCATGTCACCTGTCAAAGGACAGGTAGTCGGCTGCACAGGGAAATCGGCACGATCTGCAGTGCCCCCGATCGGGCGTCGGAAGTGAGAAACACTGTCGCCTTTGCCGCCCGCCAGACGCCTGACGACCGGACGGGAAACATCTTTGCGATGCTGGAGGCCAAAGCGATACACGACCGATCAACCACGCTGACGCGTGACGGCTTCATGCGCGCTTATCTTGATACAGTCTGCGACGCCCTGCTTCGCCGCCATCCCCGCCTGCGGCTGAACGACGCGCAACTTGCGGCAAGCAAAGTTGCGATGATGAAAGGCCAGTCCCCCGTCCGCGCGGCGGCACAAGGCATGGGCCAGAGCGGGGAAGACCTGTCTGCTGTGGTGACGATGGCTGAAGACCTGACCTTGTCATGGAAGCGTTCGCTGCCTTCTGATCATACGGATCGGAACGCAACCTGATCCTTGTATTCAGGGCGCATTGAGAGATGGTTCGGCACCAAAGCCGCCCTTTTCGCCAATCGTTCGCCAGTGCAGTTACCCTCTATCAAGGTGGGAAACCCCGGTTCACCGTAGCGCTATGGCATTTGCGGCAACGCGGACGTCTTGCGCCAGAACCGCACGGTGAGGGCCGCCCCTGCGCCCGCCAACGCAAGGATAAAGCCCGCCCAGATGCCCGATGGCCCCATCTGCGCCCAATGCGCCAAGGCATAGCCCAAGGGCAGGGCCACCGGCCAATAGGCGATGGCCGAAACAAGGGCGGGCCATGCGGTGTCGGACAATCCGCGCAGCGACCCCAGCATCGCTGACTGCACGGCATCGCTGATCTGCATGGGTGCGAAGACGAGGAAGATCGCTGCTGCCACGGCCACCACCTCGGGGTCATCCGTGACCAGTTGCGCAATCGCTTCACCCTGCAGCACCAGCACCACCGCAGCCGTCACCAGCCAAAGGCCCGCCACCACCACCGCCGCAAGTGCAATAGGCCGCAGGGCACCCATATTCTGTGCCCCGCGTTCTTGCGCGACGCGGATCGCAACCGCACCCGCAACACCTAGGGGGAGCATATAGAGCACCCCGCCCACCGCCTGCGCCACCTGATTGCCCGCCAAAGCCACCGTGCCAAAGGCGCCAATCATCAGCGTCGCCACGCTGACTGCGGCGGTCTCGACGACATACATCGCCCCGAGCGGCAGCCCTTCGAGGAACGTCAGGCGCATTTCACGAAGCGCAACAGCGCGCCGCAGTCGCAGACGCCGCATCGATGGCGCAGTGCGCCACCAAAGAAAAGCGGCACCCAGCGCCGTGGACTCGGCCAGAAACGAGGCCAGCCCCGCCCCCGTCAGGCCAAGTTCCGGCAGAGGGCCGATCCCCCAGATCAGCGCATAGTTCAGCGGCACGTTCATCGCGACGCCCAGAAAGGCAAAAGCTGTCCCGAGCCAAGGCTTGTCAGCGGCCTCAAACGCCGACTTGAAGGCGGTCAGGACCGAAAAGGGGATCAGGAACGCGCATATCCAGAACCAATACCCGCGCATTGCGCCGATCACCTCTTCCGGCTGACCCAACAGCGGAAGCAAAGGCCAAAGCGAGGCCATGACCAGTGCCGCGCCCAGGCCGACAAGCAACCCCAAGGCAAGACCCGACCGCAGCATTCCGGGTATCGCAAGGCCCGCCCCGGCCCCCCAAGCCGCACCAATCCGCACCGACAGTGCCGAGAGGAGGCCATAGATTGCCGCGTAGAACAGCACCGCCACTGCGCCCGTCAGCCCGACTGCGGCCAAGGGCACGGGCCCCAACGGTGCCAGCATGACCGAATCCGTCACCCCGATCAGGGTCGAAGCTGCAAGCCCAATCACGATGGGCAGCGCCAAACGGACAATGCCTGGCACCTCGCGCCAGATCGCCCCGATCAATCCCCGCCCCTGCACTTGCCTCACCTCATGATTTCACATACCGTGCGTATGTGAACCCCTAACTCACATACGGATCGTATGTCAACCGCCGCACAGCCCATCCCCGCTGCCGCACCGCGCCCGCAAGGGCGGGCCGAGGCTGCCGAACAGACCGCCAGCCGTCTTGTCGCCACAGCGCGCCACGCCTTCGCCACGCATGGCTTCGCCCATGTCTCGCTGGATGCATTGGCGGCCGAGGCGGGCGTCACGCGCGGGGCGCTGCACCACCATTTCCAGAACAAGGCCGGACTCTTCGAGGCCGTCTTTCGCGCCGTCGATGCAGATATTTCAACCGAATTGGACCGCATTTACGAAGCGGAACCCGACCCGTGGCGCGGCCTGACCGCCTGCTATCACGCCTATCTTGACCTTGCGCTGCGCCCTGAGAATGCCCGTATCCTGTTTCGCGACGCCCCGGCCGTCATGGGGGCAAGGGCGATGGATATTCTGATGGGCAGCGGGTTCTCGATCGTTGTCGAGGAACTTGCGGTGTTGATCGCCGCTGGCCGCCTGCGCCCACTTGACCCGGTTGCGACCGCGCATCTTCTGAACGGCGCGGTGATGGCGCAGGCCCTTTGGCTTGCGGGTTGCGATGGCGGGACAGAGGGGCAACGTGCCGCTGCCCATGCCGTTCTTGCAGCCACCTTTGACGGGCTGACCCTCGGCACCTCTTCATGATCCTGCCGGAAGGCCCATTTATCATCTGACCGCCCGATGGCCGCAGCAAGGCATTGCGGGTCAGAGAAAGCGTCTTCATCGCAAGGGTCCTTGATGGCACATCGGACCAGCCGGAAACGCTGTGGAACATCTGCTTATCTTCGAAATCGGTCTGATTGGCCCGACTGCCACATTCCCGCTGAAGATGGACACCGAAGCTGATCCGGCACATTCGCCCGTTCCGTCACCCCTGTCGTGTTCGGGGCGGAGCCCCGGCAATATGCAAAGCTGTGAGATGCTGATGACTTAGGCCAGTTCTAAGTCGCAGTCAGGGCGACGACACCCGAAAGCCGTATATTGGTAACCTATTCCGGGCATAGGCTTATGCACCTTGTGATAGGGCAGGGGACCCTGACTACAGCAGGCGCACCCAAGTGGGCCTTTCCTGCGGGCAACAGCTTATCTGTCCGCAAGAGCCGCGTCGTCGACAGGCTAATGGCGATATCGGCAAAGTCTGTTGGTCCATCGTGCCTTAGACCGCGCCATGGCCCCCGGCATCGACCGTACCCGCCCTGCAAGCCAAGTCTCGCTGCAGTTCGCCGTGCGGAACTGATGCACTGACCTTTCGCCAGGCCTATCCGCTGGTGGTAAAGCGCGACGCATAGGGCAGGCTGGCAGCCCCGACAGCCTTGGGCGAATGGTGGATGCTGCCGACCACGGCCGTCAAGCCCGGTTCGGTCTGCGCCAACCCGTCGCAGATTTCCTGACACAGATGGCGTGGAGCATAGGACGACAGCACCACGGTGCCCACCTCTACGAATTGCCGCGCCTCGCGTACCTTGGCCACCAACAGGGCAACACAATCCCTTTTCCACGTCTCAACGGCCGACGCATATTGTGGTGACTCTGCCGATCTGCGCCACAACTCTTCGGTCGAAACACCGTTTGATCCCAGCGCCCGTTCAAAGTGCAAAAGGCCCACGTCATAGGCCGTATTGCTGCCACTGCGGTGGATCTGGTGGTTCAGCACCAGCCGTGCATGAACCATGGCCCCAATATAGAAGAACAGATAGTTGTCGAGATCGCGCGCGATGCCGAACAGGCTTTCGCCGTTGGCGGCGGCGGTCACGTCGTTCTGCACAAAAACCTCAAGCCCGAAGTCGGCCTCGGCCCTCTCCTTGAAGGCCGACAGTTCCTGCGTATCGCCAAATCCTTCAGGCAGTGCCAGTCCGATTCCCGCAATGCGCCGCCGCCTTGCCTTGCTGATCTTGGCCAAAAGAGCCCCGACTGTTGCGTGAAGGTCGGGATGAACGTGGTCAGCGCCGGGGGCGGCGTGGCGCAATGTGGCGCTATCAATCACCCCACCGACGAAATCGATCAGCACGATATCCGTGGTGCGAAAGCCGATGCTGATGCCGATGGAATAGGCCCCCTCGGGGTTCAGGCCCATCGGGATCGTCGGCGGGCCCATGCGGCCACGCTGCGCTTCACCCCGCGTGACCAGCCCTTCCTGCTCTAGCGATCGGACAATGACCGAGACGGTCTGCGCCGAAAGCCCGGTCTTTTCGCCGATGTCGAAGCGGGTGGTGCTGCCGTGCTGTAACAGCATCGATAGCACCAGCCGTTCATTATAGCTGCGCACGCTGACCGCGTTCAAACCGGCCGCGCGGTCCGCAATGCGGATCGGGTTCGGGGGGGCAAAGCGCATGTCAGGCATTGAAGGCGTGTCCCGTCTTGGAATTGGTCTGGCGCATCAATCGGCCCAGCCGATGCCAGCAACCTCGGCGGCGAGGGCAAGGCCAAGGTCGCGGTGCGCCTTCTCCGACAGGTGGAACCCGTCGGCCGGATCGCAGGCGCAAACCGATGCAGCGTCGAAGAAATGGACTTCCTTGCTGTCGGCCTGAATCTCGAATTCCAGCGCCAGACGGCGCGAAGTTTCGGGCGCTCCTTCGAACACGCCTGACCATTCGTGCAGATCGTCCAGCATGGGCGGCGGGGCCACGACAAGGATTTCGGGCACATGCCCGCCTGGCCCCGGCGACAACTCCTTGATGTCATAGATCAGGCAGCCGATGCCCATCGCCACTTCGGGTGCGGTCTGAAAAAACCGGCGCTTCAGGTCGTTGGTACCCAGCATCAGGATCACGACGTCAATCGGAGAATGGCTTTGCAGGCAGGGCGTCAGGTAGCGCCGCCCGTTCTTGTGGTTCCCTTCGATCGGGTCATCGCGGACGGTTGTCCGGCCGCTCAGCCCCTCTTCGATGACATACCAGCCGGGCCCCAAGGCACCGGCCATCACGCCCGGCCAGCGCACATCTCGCCCGAAGCGGTCCAACGGACCACGGCCTGGAATTTGCCCGTGGGTATTGGAATCGCCAAAACACAGAACCGTCCGCATGCGCGCAATCTCCGATCCGCCCCCAAGGCTACGACAGAAAACTAGCCGTAAACGAGGGCGGATAGCAAGTGATCAACATATTCATTCACTCTGAATAAGTGTTGACGGAGCCAATGCCTTTGTGCTTTTGATGCCCCATGCGGACCTCGGGCGGAGGACACGAGCGCGGTCTGCAGTGACGGGGGAATTCCTTTTCCGAACCGATGAAACCATCGGAACAGGCACTTTTTGCCTGACGGAACAGCTTTGCCCTGTACTTGCCGCCGGGCCAACCGGATGACGAAACCAACAGGGCCAGTGCATCGCACAAGGCCAGCAACGGAGGAAAAAATGCGTTCCAACTTTCTGAAGCACGCCTTGGCAGGTCTGGTCCTGTCGACTGCGCTGTCCGGTGCCGCGATGGCTCAGGACGTGTTCTTGATGGATGGCGTGACGCCCAGCACCAAGGACACCACTGTGGTCCCTGCGGGCATGTTCAAGAAAGACGGCCCATGGGTCATCGGGATGAGCCACTTTGGCGTCAACGCCAATACCTGGACCGTGCAGGTGGCGCATGAAACCGAAGCGGCAGCCGCCAAGGATGACCGTATCGAAAAGCTGATCATTCTGGATGCGGGCTTCGATCAGGCCAAGCAGGTGGCCGATATCGAGGATCTGATCGCGCAGGGCGTGGATGCCATCATCGTGCAGCCCGTCACCTCAACCTCGGCCAATGCGAGCATTGAAAAGGCCATAGCGGCAGGAATCCCGGTTGTCCTGCACACCGGGCGGATCGAATCCGATGCCTTCACCACTGAAATCCAAGGCGGGGCCGAACACTTCGGCAAGGTCATGGGTGACTGGCTGGTGGGGCAGGTCGGCAATGACGGCAAGATCTGGGTGTTGCGCGGTCTTGCGGGCCACCCCGAGGATACCAACCGCTACGCCGGGCTGATGCAGGCGCTGGAAGGCACGAACATCCAGATCGTGGCCGAGCAAAACGGCGACTGGCAGTATGACACCGGCAAGAAGGTGTGCGAGACGCTGTATCTGGCCGATCCGAATGTCGATGGCATCTGGTCATCGGGTGCCGACATGACGCGCGCCTGTGTGGATGTGTTCAAGGCCTTCGGTACGCCCATTCCGCCAATCTCGGGTGAGGGCAACAACGGCTTCTTCGGTCAGTGGATCACGGAAGGCTACCCGTCGGTCTCGGCCGAATACAGCCCGTCACAAGGGGCTGCTGGCGTGCGCGCCGCGGTGGCACTGCTGGAGGGCAAGGAGCTGTTCAAGCACTATGACTACAATCCGGCGGGCTGGGATGTGGAAAAAGCCAAACAGTTCTATCGCGCCGATCTGTCGGCCAACGTCTGGTGGCCAAGCGAACTGCCCGAAGAAAAGCTGATCGAGCTTTACGGAAACTGATGCTGGCGGTGCGGGGCGGCCTCCGCCGCCCCGCCCATCCTTGAGAGGGGAAAATCATGTCTGACGGTGAACCGGCCTGCCTGATCGAGATGCAGTCGATCTCAAAGGCCTTTGGGCCCAGCCGCGTACTGCGCGACGTGTCGCTGCGCCTGCGACCTGGTTCGGTTCATGCGTTGATGGGCGAAAATGGCGCGGGCAAGTCGACGCTGATGAAGATACTGGCGGGCGTTCACCGCTGTGACGAAGGGCGCATCCTGAAGAACGGCAAACCCCTGCACCTGCCTTCCCCGCGCGAGGCCTTGGCGGCAGGCATTTCGACGGTATTCCAGGAACTGTCGTTGCTGCCGAACCTGACGATTGCCGAAAACATGTTTCTGGGGCGCGAGCTGCTGATGCGGGGCGGCAGTCTTGATCGCAAGCGCATGCGCGCCGAAACCGCCGCCGCCTTGGCCGAGTTGGACCTGAAGCTGGACCCTGATCAACTGGTCTCCACCCTCAGCATCGCCGAACGCCAGTTCGTGGAAATCGCCCATGGTATCAAGGCGGACGCCAGCGTGCTGATCCTTGATGAACCGACCGCCGCGCTGAATGCGGCCGATGTCGAGGTGCTTAACCGCAGCATCCGGCGCTTGCGGGCCGAAGGGCGGGCCATCGTCTATATCTCGCACCGGATGGACGAGATTTTCAGCATCTGTGACGAGGTGACAGTGCTGAAGGACGGCCAGTTTGTCGGAACGCGCGCCATTGCGGACGTGACGCCGGATGGGCTGATCGCCATGATGGTGGGGCGCGAACTGGCAGACCTTTTCCCGGCGCGGTCGGCAAATCTTGGAAAGCCCGTACTAGAATTGTCGGGCTTTCGCGCCACGCCAAAGGCGAGCGCTTTTGACCTGACCCTGCATCAGGGCGAGATTCTGGGGCTGGCCGGTCTGGAAGGGCAGGGGCAACAGCGCATCATGCGAGCCTTGATCGGGCGGCATGCGCCGGCTGGTGGCACGTTGCGGCTGCATGGGCAGGCGTTGAAATTCCCCTCGGCGGCGGGGGGCATCCGCGCGATGGCGCGGCGTGGTCTGGGCTTTGTGCCCGAGGATCGCAAGGAAGAAGGGTTGATGCTGGGCCTGTCGGTGGCGGCCAATCTGGTGATTGGCCTGCACGCTGAAAAGCCCGCCTTCGCCCCGGCCCGCAGCCTGAAAGGCGTGGTGCAACGCATGACCGATGCCCTGCGCATCAAGACCGCCAGCTCTGCGACCCCTGTGGCATCGCTGTCAGGTGGCAGCCAGCAAAAGGTGCTGCTGGGCCGCTATCTGGCGCGTGAGGTGAAGGTTCTGGTGATCGAGGAACCCACGCGCGGTGTCGATATCGGTGCGAAATCCGAGATTTACACGCTCTTGAGGGATTTTGCACAGGCGGGAGGTGCGGTGCTGATCACCTCACGCGAGACGGTGGAACTGATCGGCCTTTGCGACAGGCTGGCGGTGGTTCATGGCGATACGGTTGTCGTCGAACTGCCGGCGGCAGAAGCGACAGAACATTCCATCCTTGCGGCGGCCCTGACGGCCGAAGGGGTGGCAGCATGATCCAGTGGTTCAAATCGGGCTTTTCAGCGCGGCGCAGCAGGCAAGGGTTGTGGGGCGTGCCTCTGGTCATCGCGGTTGCGCTGGTGGTGATCCTGTCGCTTGGCACCGACCAGTTCGCCACGCGCGAGAACCTGTTCAACCTGATCGCCCAGGCCATGCCGCTGCTGATTGCGGCCGTCGGTCAGTTGTTCGTGATCCTTGTGGGCGGGCTGGACCTGTCGGTGGGATCGGTCATCAGCTTTTCCACCGCCATCCTGTCGCTAGATGGCCCGGCGATTGTGTTGATACCGGTGGTATTCCTATTGGCGGCACTGGTCGGGCTGATCAACGGGCTGGTGATCACGCGCCTGAATGTTCATCCGATCATCGCCACGCTGGCCATGCAGTATGTCCTGCTTGGCATCACCCGCATCCTGCGCCCGGTTTCGGGCGGCACCGTGCCCGACGTGGTGATTGCCGCCGTGCAGGGCAGCGTGCTGGGCGTGCCCTTGCCGCTGTTCTGGGGGCTGATCGCCGTGGGGCTCGCGGCCAAGATCCTGTACGGCAGCCGGTTCGGCCTGCACCTGTTCGGCATCGGGGGCGGCATTGCCGCAGGGATGGAGGATGCGGCGAGCACCTATGGCATCCGTGTTTCGCGCAATATCGTGCTGGCCTATGTGGCCTGTGCGCTGTTTGCCGCCCTTGCCGGGGTGTTCCTTGCCGGGCGGATCGTGTCGGGTGACCCGAACGTAGGCCTGCTGTTCGAACTGGATGCCATCACCGCGGCCGCCATCGGGGGCACGCAGCTTTCAGGCGGAGTGGGCAGCCTGCATGGCACGGTGCTGGGGGCCATCGTTCTGGCGCTGCTGGCCAACGGGATGAATCTGGCCAACGTGTCGCCGTTTATCCAGACAGCAATCAAGGGCGGGCTGTTGCTTGCCATTGTGGGTCTGCAATCGCGCAAGAAGATGGGGCTGTAACCATGACACATCCCATCCTTCGCCGCCTCGCTGCTGTGCCGCCTGCCTATTGGGTCTTTGCGCTTTTGCTGCTGACGCTGTGGATCGCGCGGCCCAACATGCTGAACCCCAATGTGCTGGGCATCTTTGTGCGCCAAGTGGTGCCCCTTGGCATCCTTGTGCTGGGGCAACTGCTGGTCATGCGCGTGCGCTCGATCGACCTGTCTGGCGGCGGCGTGATCCTGCTGATCAACTACATCATCACCTCGCGCACTTTCCCCGAGGCTTCGGGGCTGACCTTCATCGCCATGGCGCTGGCCATCGGCGGAACGGTGGGCCTGCTGAACGGCTACATGATCGCCAAGCGCCGGGTATCAGCGGTGATCGTGACACTGGCGGTCAGTATCATCCTTGTCGGGCTGGTGCAGTTCCTGTCCAGCGGCAAGCCACCTGGCGATGTGCCGAAATACATGAACGAGATTTTTGACATCAAGTACGGCCCCCTGCCGCTGCCAGTGCTGTTCTGGCTGGGCTGCACGGGCCTTGTCTGGCTGGTGATGCAGCACAGCGTCTATGGCCGCTATGTGGAGGCCGTGGGCGAAAGCGCAGAAGCCGCGTCGTTTTCCGGCGTGCCCGTCGAACGCACGGTGGTGATGGCGCATGTGCTGGCCGGGCTGATCGCGGCGGTAGCGGCGCTGGTGCAGACCGGCTCCATCGCCGTGGGGTCCGTGCGCGTGGGGCTCGACCTGCCGATATTGGCGGTGGCGGCAACCATTCTTGGCGGCGTCGTCTTTGGCCGGGGCGAGGGTGGCGTCTGGGGGCCGTTCTTTGGCGTGCTGTCCTTTGCGCTGCTGTTCGTTGTGATGACCGTCTTTGGCATAGACGAGGCCGGCAAGCTGATCGCGCAGGGCCTGATCATCCTGATGGCTGCAATCCTTTACGGCGCGCGAGCCAAGCGCGGCTGACATTTCCAAAACGGGGAGAGATACCGAATGACCGAACAGAAATCCATCCTGTGCTATGGCGACAGCCTGACCTGGGGCTGGATCCCCGTCACCGAAGGCGCGCCAACCCTGCGGTACCCCTACAAGGACCGCTGGACAGGTGCCATGGCCGCCCAGCTGGGTGCGGGCTATCACATCGTGGAAGAAGGCCTCAGCGCCCGGACGACCTGTCTGGATGACCCGAATGACCCCCGCCTGAACGGCAGCGCCTATCTGCCCGCGGCACTGGCCAGCCACCTGCCGCTGGACCTTGTGATCGTGATGCTGGGCACCAACGACACGAAATCCTACTTCCGCCGCACGCCCTATGAGATTGCGAACGGCATAGCGAAACTTGTGGGGCAGATCTATGGCTCGGCAGGGGGGGTGGGTGCCGCCTATCCTGCCCCGAAAATCCTGGTCGTTGCCCCGCCACCGCTGACCCCGATGCCGCACCCGTTTTTTCAGGGCATGTTCGAAGGCGGGCATGAAAAGTCCGCCGCCTTGGCCGGGCAGTACCGCGCAATGGCCGATTTCACGAAGGTCAGTTTCTTTGACGCAGGTTCAGTGATCACAACAGACGGCTGCGACGGAATCCATTTCACGGTTGAGAACAATGTCACGCTTGGAAAAGCGCTTGCACGCAAGGTGACAGAAATCCTCTCGGCCTGACGGCAGACTTTCGAGGTCCTCCCCCTTGAAAGCGGCGTGGTCCAAGGCTTTGGGTCGGGTCAGCCTTGGACCACACACCGCTTTGCCAAATGAAAAACGATGTTGTGGCTTGAAAGCTATCAGGGCCAGCCGAAGCGATTTGGGCTACCTCCAAACAGCCGGAGCTTCCCGGAAACCCGCTTGGCACAACACGCTTGCGAAGCGGACCGTTCGGCCACGCCTCATCCGCGCGGCGACCAAGGACACTTCTCGCTCTGGCTGACCAGCCCTTGCCAAGGTCACTCGGACCAGTGGCGGCTGCACGGCTTGGCATCCCTACCACCCTAGCTCGCCCGCCAATTGGAGAATACAGTGTTGTTCATGCCAGACGCGCGGCGAAAATCGTTGCGGCACATTCCGGCGGTTCAGCGGACCTCACTGGACCACCTCAGCTTTCGACCATCATGCCCACGACAATCAGAACCTGATAGTCCCGTTTGCTGCACCCTTCGACAGAGGGCATCGCGGTTCCCGGACCCATAGGGAAAACATGTGTCGGGGTCTTGTCCGGGGTGCAGGATTGCCCATCCGCTTTGGGGGTGTAAAGAGCAGCGCGACAACGCAAATGCGTGACATCATGAATGGTCGCGCCATCGGCAAGGCTCCAAGCCTGCTTGCCTGCCCCGTCAGCCGCTTCAATGGTCAATACGGAGGTAACCTCACGGCCGCCCGTCACCACATACTTGCCAGCAGGCAACGGGAAACTCGGTCCCTCCATGATCAGGCCGTGTTCTTCGATCCACCAGCCCTTGCTATCGAATTGCCATCCCGCAGGGGCCACGCCATCATTGGCTGTCAGGTCGGCAAAATCCTTTACCCAGACGCCACGCGGCCCGGGGTCCACGGCCCAAAGTCCCCAAGCCTGCGCATCACTTCCAGAGGTGGCGCTACCGTCCGACAGCGCCGCGATATACTGCGTCTGGATGCGTGCAAAGGTGGCCTCTGCCGAAACCGGGGTCGCGCCAAGTGCCAAAATCGTTGCAAGGACCCCGACCAAGGCATGGTGCGCGCAAACGGCAATACGTGTGAGGAGACGTTGAGGCATATTCATCTAGGTCTCTCCACTCTGCCGATTTCCCAAGGCTAAGGCTGATCACGTCAGAAGGCAAAACCAATTCACCCCGATCGCCTGCCAAAACGGGTGACGCATTTCGTGCTGTTGAAGCAATAGTCGCCGCCAAACCGTCGCGACCGAGGGAACCGGTACGCTGGCGCGAACAGACAAGGGCGCGAATGCAACCAGCACCACGCGCAGTTAGCGGGTGCTGTTCATCGCGGCGCCCAGCAACGGCAGTTCCTTAAGGGGCGACGATGTTTCGCCGATATCGGGCCTTTGCTTTGTGCCAAACGGGTTTCAAACGCCGTCTATTTCGCGGGTTGAACAAATGTGAGGACTTGCGATTGCAATTCAGAGCCGTTGCGTTCGACGGTTTGACCGACCTTGGCTTTCACGAATCCAAGGGGGAGCATCCGGTCAACATAGAAATCCATTGGCCAAGCCCATCCGGACCGTTGAAACCGGACCGGCTGGGCCGATACCAGAACGTGCAGCAGAACAATGCATCCGGGCTTGGCCGAAAGGGCGCGGATGTTTTCATAGAATTCGTCCACCTCGTCTGGGTGAATATGGCTTGCCACGTTATACGCAAAGACAAGGTCCGGGGCGGCCTTTATGGCCGCGGCCAAACCCTGCGCCACCGATCCCAGCAAGGGCTGTTTTTCGAGGATGTCGGGATGCTTTTCGCGCGCGGCTTTCAAAAAGGTGTCGACCGTATCAAGCCCGATATAGCACCCGTGATCCTGACGCGCGATCAGGGGCAGCCCCACACGCAGGCTGCCGCACCCATAATCACAGATGCGCAGCGATGTCGGGGCAGGGGCTGATCCTGTGACCGCCTCATAGGTCTGAATGACCGACTCTGCGTCTTCGACCGCCTTGCCTTCGTCTTCGCAGTTCAACGTCGGGTGTTGATAGCCGCGCTTCAGGCTGCCTTGGATACGCGCCGCAGAAAAGGCGCCAAAGGTGCCGGCGGGATTGCGCTCTCTCCATTGATCGAACAACCGGTCATAATCTGCAAAGGGATTGTCGAGTGTCATGCTCCACCGCCTCTACGCTTGAAGGGATCGTAAACCGAGGTCGGTGATCGGGATATTCCTGCACTGACGCGTTGTGACTTTGTGCCAGTCCTGCATCGTCCTCAAGCCCTATTTTGCGCCAGAACCTGTGCCTACGGACGCTGGGTTTCATGGAAGGGCGCAATCCGGATGGCCCCGGCGTGCCCTGCAGCGGACGTGGCATTCGGGGCAAGTCTGATAAGGCATGGCATTATGAGCGCCCAGTCATTTTCACGTAAAACTTGCCTGTCAGAGGGTTTGCCGCAAATATCACGGTCGCAACTGCCAGATTCATTGCCGATTCCTGAATGTCGTTTGGTTGCCCGACGCTTTGACATTGAATTTGGGCCCGCCCGCTGGCGCGACGGATGGCCATATCGCTTGAAGGGACTGCGAGATGCCAACCTGGTTTGGAACCAACAACACGAATTTTCTGGACCCCGGCAACTGGAACACTGGCCTCCTTCCGAACCTGGTCAATGGGGCCGTCATCGACAACGCCTTTGGCAATCAGCCGACCCTGGCTCAGGCAGATGCGATCTCGATCATCACGCTTGATGTTACCGCCGGCACATTGACGGTCGCAGGAAGCCTGTCGGTCGATGGCAACGTGGGGACCAACACGGCTGCCAGCCTTACCGGCACGGGCACCGTGACCATTGCGAGTACCGGCGTGCTGAACGTTGGGCTCTCTGGCCTGAATATGACGGGCGGCACCCTGAACAACTTTGGCACCCTCGGCAGCACGCTGCAGGTTTCTGGCGGGATCGTCGATAACCGGGGCGCGATCACCGGGGCGGTGACCGTTTCGGGGGGTGTCCTGTCGCTGAACGCTGGCAGCAGCATTTCCGACAGTGTGACCTTGACCGTGAACACCGGCGGCACGGTGAACGTGAATGCGTCCGAGAATGTCGGCCAGTTGGCGGGGACAGGGGGCGAGATCAATATTGGTGCGACCCATGTCCTTACGGTTGGCGATGTGGGCAATTCCAGCTTTGCCGGGCTTATCGCGGGCAACGGCAGTCTGACCAAGGACGGGTCGGGCACCCTGACCCTGACCGGGAACAATTCTTATGCCGGCACCACCACGATCAGCGAGGGCACGTTGCGGGTGGGCGGCACAACCGGGAGCCTTGGCACCGGCGCGGTGGTCAACAATGGCGAACTCTTGCTTGAACGGGCGAATGACTTCGAATTTGCCAACGCGATTTCGGGGACCGGCTCGCTGACCATCGACGGGTCTTTTTTGGGAACCGTCACGCTTTCTAACGTCAACACCTACACCGGTTCCACGGAAGTGGGTGGTGGTGTGCTCAGGGTCACGGGCTCCATCGCCTCGAACAGCATCAATGTTTCCAATACCGGCAGCCTGGTGGTGGAGAGCGGGGCAATTTCCGACACCGCCGTCGTGCAGCTGTCCTCTGGCAACCTGACGCTGATCGGTAACGAGCGGATTGGCGTGCTGGCCAGCACCTCTACCTTTGCTACCGTCACGCTGGGCACCCATACCCTGACCGTCAGCAGCGATGGTGACGCCAACTTGACCGAGGCGACGGTCTTTGCCGGGGTGATCTCGGGCAGCGGCGGGCTGACCAAGGTCAGTTCCGACATCCTGATCCTGACGGGCAACAATGACTATACCGGCACCACCAGGATCACCAACAGCACTCTGCAGGTGGGCAATGGCGGTACCACAGGCAGCCTTGGCAGCGGGGCGGTGGTCAACAATGGCGCGCTGGTGTTCGACCGGTCGGGCGAGAACATCGTCGCCAATAATATCTCGGGCACGGGCACGCTGAGGGTGACGGCGGGGGATAACCTATTCCTGACAGGGGCCAACAGCTACAGCGGCACGACAACCATCGACCCGGGCGCCACGCTGAACATCGGACGCCAGGGCACCACGGGCACGCTGGGAACGGGCGCTGTCATCAACAATGGCAGCCTCGAATTCTTCAGGTCAGACGCCATCACGGTGGCCAACCTCATCTCGGGGAGCGGCCAGATTCAGCTAGGTCATGTTGGCACCGTCACGCTGACCGCCGCCAACACCTATATGGGGGCCACGTTCGTCAGCCTGGGAAGCCTGATCGTGGCCGGGTCGATCGCCTCGCAACGCATCGATGTGTTCAACGAAAGCGTCCTGCAGGCGCACGGCGCGTCCCTGTCCGATACCGCCACCCTATCCTTGTTCGAAGAAGGCCATCTGGTCCTGACCGGCAGCGAGCGGATCGGGGCGCTGGCGGGTGAGCCGGGCGGCAGGGTCAGCCTCGGCACCCATACCCTGACCACCAGCAACGCGGGAAACGAGGTCTTTGCGGGCGTCATCAGCGGTGCGGGCGGGCTGACCGTCAAGGATGCCGGCGGCAGTGGTCTGGTCCTGACCGGGGGCAATACCTATGCCGGCACCACCACCATCGAGGCCGGCGGCTATCTGCAGATCGGCAATGGCGGTGCCACCGGCACGCTGGGTGCGGGCGCGGTCGTCATGAACGGCGTGCTGCAATTCTTTCGGACCGGTGATTTCACGGTGGCCAACGTCATCTCGGGCGGCGGCACCCTGTCCAAGACCGGTGCGGGCAACCTGACGCTGAGCGGCAACAGCACCACGACCGGTAACTTGTCCATCGAAGGCGGGAGCGTGACGGTCACCGGCGCGATCGCGTCGCAGTCCATCAGCCTCACCAGCACCGCCAGCCTGCGGGTGGAAAGCGGGGCGCTGTCGGACAGCGCCACCGTCTCGCTGGGCGGCGCGTCCAACCTGACCCTGCTCGGCAACGAGCGGATCGGCGCGCTGGCCAGCAGTTCCGCCACCAGCACGGTGACGCTGGGTGCCTTTACCCTGACCACGGGCGATGCGGGGAATGACACCTTTGCGGGCGTGATCGGCGGCACCGGCGGGCTGACCAAATTGGGAACAGGCACCTTCACGCTGACGGGAGACAACACCTACAGCGGCACCACCACCATCAGCGCGGGCACCTTGCAGATCGGCGCGAACAGTGGCACGGGCAGCCTTGGCACGGGGGCGGTGGTCAACAACGGCGCGCTGGTGTTTGACCGGTCCAACTTGCTTGACGTTGCCAATGCGATCTCGGGCACCGGCACGCTGACGGTCACCGCAGACGATATCGTGCGCCTGACGGGCACCAACAGTTACAGCGGCACGACGACGATCAACGCGGGCGGCAGTCTGGTGTTGGGCAATTTCGGCGCATCAAGCACGACGGGCACGCTGGGCACGGGCGCCGTCACGAACAACGGGAGGCTTACATTCGCTCGCAGCGACAACGCCCTGACCGTGGCCAACGCGATTTCGGGCAGCGGGGAAGTGTTTCAAGGCAGCAGCGGCACAACCACGCTGTCGGGTGTCAACACCTATACCGGCCAAACCGTTGTGTTTGGCGGCGTCCTGAACGTCACCGGCTCACTGGCCTCACAGTCCATCATTGTCCAAATTGGCAGCCTGCGGGTGGATGGTGCTGCGATTTCCGACACCGCCACAGTGGCCCTGAACCACAGCGCGAACTCTGGCAATCTGACCCTGACCGGGTCCGAGACCATTGGTGCCATGGTGAACCAGTCGGCCTTTGCGTTTGTCAATCTGGGCGGCAACCACCTGACTTTGGCCGCCCAGACCGGTGGCCTCGGGAGTACGACGTTCAACGGCAGTGCCGGGGTGGACCGGTGGACCGTTACCCTTGCTTCCACGCTGGCGAATTTCACGCTTGCGGGGGTGAATTTCGCCACCTGGACCGATGGCACCGATATCATCACGGTCAACGGCAATGCGCTGGCGAACAGTCTGA
>JAIXUH010000016.1 GCA_027484145.1 Rhodobacter sp. | reverse complement strand
CGTGCTCCTTCAGAATGCCGATGATCTGATCTTCGGTGAACCTGCTGCGCTTCATCTCTGGTCCTTTCGGTTGGGCCAGAGTCTACCTCAAACTGGATTAGGTGCAGGGGGCAACGTCAGTGAAGAACCCCAATGCCCCCGAAACGGCAGCCTTGCGGTCGCCCGAGGTGATCATCGCCGACATGCTGGCACGGGATGCCGAGACGGCGGAAATTCTGGAAAGCATCCGGGGGATGCTGTGAAGGCTGGGTGGCGTCAATTAAGCGTAGGAGATGCTTGTGTCTTGGTGACCGGCGGGACGCCGAGCAAAGCGAAACCGGAGTATTTCCAAAACGGAGACATTAGGTGGCTTGTTTCTGGCGACGTCCATCAAAAGGAGATATTCGACTGCGAGGGACGAATAACGCAGATTGGCATGGAGAATTCCAACGCCCGCTATCTTCCGCAAGATAGCGTCATCATTGCCCTAAACGGACAGGGGAAGACCCGAGGGACGGTCGCCTTGCTTCGGGTCTTGGCAACATGCAATCAGTCCATTGTCGCCATCTCGCCCCGAAACCACCAAGAACTCTTGCCCGAATTTTTGTACTACAATCTGCATGGTCGGTATGCGGAATTACGCAAGCTGACTGGTGATGCGGGTAATGAGCGGCGCGGATTGAACATGCCGATTATTCGGGCGATAAGCCTCCCCCTTCCACCGTTTGAAGAACAACACCAGATCGTTGCGGTTCTGGACGAGGCCTTTGAGGCTTTGGCCCGCGCCCGCGTCCACGCCGAAGCCAACCTCCGCGATGCGCGGGAATTGTTTCAGCGCAGCCTCGACCTCGCTTTTGTCGAGCTTTCTGAGGCCGTGCCGATTAAGTCGATTGGGCAAATCGCGAACATTCGCGGCGGCAAACGCCTTCCCAAAGGGGAGAACTCAAATCTGAAAACACTGGGTTCCCATACATTTCCATCAAGGACTTCACAGACGACGGCAGTGTGGACCCGAAGACTGTGCGTTTTCTGGACGCCGACACCCAAGAACTGATCAAGCGCTACATAATTCGCTCTGACGATCTATACATCAGTATCGCAGGAACGATAGGCAAGACCGGAATCGTCCCGCCTGAACTGGATGGCGCAAACCTAACGGAAAATGCGGCAAGGCTTGTCTTTGAAGCGGGCGTCTCGAACGAGTACGTATATCTCTTTTCCCGAACCACAGACTTTCAGGACCAAGCAGGTCTGAACACTAGGACTGCGGCACAATCGAAGCTGGCACTTTCTCGCCTTTCAACGATTACCCTTCCAATGGCAGAATCGGAGGGGCAAACTGACCTTGTCAGCCGCATGACGGCAATTCGTGACGTCTCAATGACCCTAGCTGCAATGTACACCGACAAGATCAACAGAATTGATGCTCTCCGCCAATCCCTCCTGCAAAAAGCCTTCTTGGGCGAACTCACATAGGGAGTCCAAACTTGACGAGGATGAACTGGAGAAAGGTCCGTTTCGAGAAAGCAATCCATAAGAACGGGCACGAAGTGCACGAAGACTATCTTCCACAAGGGCCTGAAAGTGGCATAGACCCGCCTGCCCGCCCGGCGGAGATAGTTAAGAAGACACCGAAGAAAGCTGCTGTGGCTACTCATCAAAGCAAATCCTTGGCCAATCACAGTGAAAAGGCTCAGCGGCGGCAAACGGCAGCATTGACGAAAGAAGCTAAGGAAAATGAACGTCAAAACAGCTTTGATAAGGCCCTTGCTGACCCACAGAGCTTCCTGAATCGCGCAGCCGAAAAGACTAGAAGACGGTGGGAGAAAGCTAGGAACAAGTTGCGCAATGGGTTTTCCAAATGAGCAACGCAAATGAAACTGAAGCCGACACCCGCGCCAACCGCATCGATCCGGTGCTGATGGCGGCTGGCTGGGGCACGGGCGGAGCCACCATCAAGCGCGAACAGATTTGCCCCGGTCGCATTCAAGCGGGCGGCAGACGCGGCAAGGGTCTGTCCTGCGACATCGTACTGGAGTTTCGCGGCCACAAACTCGCCGTGCTAGAGGCGAAGCGGGCGGGGGTGTCGCACCGCGAAGGGGTCGGCCAAGCCAAGGACTATGCGGCCCGTCTGGGGGCACGGTTCGCCTATGCCTCCAACGGCCTTGGTTGGTATCAGATCGACATGGACACCGGGGCCGAGGCTGACCTGACGCTGCCCTTCCCAAGCCCCGAGGACCTCTGGCAGCGCACCTTCGGGGTGCCCAACGAGTGGCGCTTGCTGTTCGGCTCGGTGCCCTTTGAAACCGACGGCGGCAAGTGGGAACTCCGCTACTACCAGCACAACGCCATCACGGCGGCGCTGGAGGCCGTGGCCATGGAACGCAACCGCATCCTGCTGACGCTGGCCACCGGGACAGGCAAGACCTCCATCGCGTTCCAGATCGCGTGGAAGCTGTTTCAGGCCAAGTGGAACCTGACGCGCAAGCCCGACCGCCGTCCCCGCATCCTGTTCCTTGCTGACCGCAACATCCTGGCCGACCAAGCCTACAACGCCTTTTCCGCCTTCCCCTCGGATGCCATCACGCGCATCGACCCGGACACACTGCGGAAGAAGGGCGGAGTGCCCAAGAACGCCAGCCTGTTCTTCACTATCTTTCAGACCTTCATGACGGGTGAGGCGGGGCCAGTCTATAAATCCTATCCGCCCGATTTCTTTGACTTCATCATCATCGATGAATGCCACCGGGGCGGGGCCAATGACGAAAGCCAGTGGCGCGAGGTGCTGGAATATTTCGCCCCTGCCGTTCAGCTTGGCCTGACCGCCACGCCCAAGCGGACGACGAACGCTGACACCTACAGCTATTTTGGCGACCCGGTGTACACCTATGCCCTAAAGGAAGGCATTGAGGATGGCTTTCTGACCCCCTTCAAGGTGCGTCAGATGGCCAGCACAATTGACGAATATGTCTACGACCCCAACGACACCGTCGTGGCGGGGGAGATCGAAGAAGACCGCAAGTACACCGAAGCCGACTTTAACACCCGCCTGATCATTGAAGAGCGGGAACGCAGCCGGGTGAAGGAGTTCATGGACGAGGTCGACCAGCGGCAAAAGGCCATCATCTTCTGCGCCACCCAAGACCACGCGGCACGGGTGCGGGACATGATCAATCAGATCAAGGTCAGCACCGACCCCAACTATTGCCAGCGGGTGACAGCGAACGACGGGGCCATCGGCGACCAGCATCTGAGGGACTTTCAAGACAACGACAAGACCGTCCCAACCATCCTGACTACCTCGCAAAAACTGTCCACGGGGGTCGATGCCCGCAATGTGCGCCATATCGTCCTGATGCGACCTGTCCGGTCGATGATCGAGTTCAAGCAGATCATCGGGCGGGGAACACGCACCTATGATGGCAAGGACTTCTTCACGATATGGGATTTCGTCAAAGCATATGAGAACTTCAACGACCCGACATGGGATGGGCCGCCAGAAAAGGTGACGAAGTCAAAGAAGGGCAACGAAAAGACGTCGGCTGAGGATAATGAAAGCGACAAAGAAAATACTTCTGAGACGACTGAGAGCGCTGGCACCAACAGTGAAGAGCACACTGTCCCTAAGATTATTGTGAAGTTGGCAGACGGTAAGGCCCGTTCCATCAAGTACATCGCCACGACCACCTACTGGGGACCAGACGGAAAGCCAATCTCCGCAGCAGAGTTCCTTCAGCGCCTCTTCGGTGAACTTTCAGGCATGATTTCAGACGAAGACCAACTGCGCACGATTTGGAGTAACCCCGACAACCGCGAACAGTTCCTCTCGCAACTGGACGACAATGGTTACGACCCCGACAGGCTAGACGATATTCGTAAGCTGGTTGATGCCCCTAAGAGTGACCTCTACGATGTCCTCAGTTACATCCTCTTCGCTAACCCGCCCAAGACCCGCCACGACCGCGCCGAGACTGTCAGACAGGACGGATTGGAGACTTTCGCAGGGGAAATGAAGGAACTCCTTCTGGGCATCCTCAAAGCTTACGAGTCGGCTGGCGAGGCTGAACTCTCGGGTAAGAAGTTGGGGCAGTTCCTAACGGCCCGCTACGGTAGCGTGAGCGAAGCGAAGGCCAAGCTTGGAGAGTTGCCGACAATACGGAAAGCCTTCAACGGGATGCAAGAAGAGCTATACATCGGATAGACAACTGTGCTTGTTGCTCGCGAATTGGGTTGCCCAGGAGCCGGACCATGAGATTCCGGAAACATTCCGAAACCGGTCGCGCCAGCCAACCAAATGGAAATCGCAAAGCCGCCAAAGCGGCGCGCAGATTACTCAAAAAATTCAATGCCTTGAAGCTAAACACTAAACTGCCGCAGTCATCAGCTTAGGAGAAAAACTGGCGGGAGAAAGCATTTTGGGCTTCATTTGGACACGCGAAGTGTTCAGCCTGACTGCTGTAACTCCCGAAGACAACGACATTTTCTGCCATCACCCAAGGGTGGAGACTGTTTTCGTGAAGGCAAGTGGCGGAGGGAACGCGACTGCGGGCGAACCTTCTCTGGGATTGATCCTGTCTCTTGCCTATCTGTCTCTGCTTAGTCCGGATTGGGTCCATCATCCAGTTTCGCGAGGATATCGACAACCTGCGCCCGAAACCAGACCAAACCCCGTGCTGTCGAATTGCGGCGGTGCCAGGCTAGGCACAGTTCGGCGCGGGGCACCTGGAAAGGCATCGCATAGACCTCCAGCCCGGCGGGGCCGGCCACACGTTCGGCCAGCCGACGCGGGATCATGCCAACCAAATCGGTTGCCGCAACGGCACGCCAGACGGCGGCAAAACTTGGAACGCTCAGCGCGACTTGCAGGGTATGGCCCGTCTTGGCGAGAAGCCGGTCTTCGATCTCGGGCTGGTCTTCTACAACGCGGAAGGCCGCATGCCGGAGCCTGAAATACAGATCTATCGGCAATGGCATGCCGGGGGTTATGCCGTGGCGCGTCAACTCCGGATGTCCGCGGCGTGCCACGATGCGGTAGTCGGCCCGCAAAAGCGGCTCAGACTCGAGCCACGGGGCGAGCGTCCGCTCGGGCAGAATCATCAGATCCAGTCGACCCTCTCGAATGTCGTCAAATGTTTTTGGGCC
This sequence comes from Rhodobacter sp., assembly GCA_027484145.1. Lineage (GTDB taxonomy): Bacteria > Pseudomonadota > Alphaproteobacteria > Rhodobacterales > Rhodobacteraceae > Pseudotabrizicola. Next base: position 4,399 of record JAIXUH010000016.1, on the reverse strand, counting down.
GATTGCATCCGTATAGCGCAATGTGACCCCCAGCGCATCCCGCTCCAGCCGAGCGGTCAGGTCTGGCAGCAGCATTTCGGTGAAGAAATCAGGGGCCGCAAGGCGGAACACATCGGTCGCCGTCGATGGATCGAAGGCAGGGCGGGCCAGCAACTGGCTGGTATCCTCAAGCAAATGCTGCAGCGGGGCTGCCAGCGACAACGCATACTCCGTGGGTCGCAGGGCCTGCCCGTCGCGCACGAACAAAGGGTCACCGAACGCCGCGCGAAGCCGCCCCAAGGCCGCCGAGACCGCCGGCTGTGACAACCCGATCCGCTCCCCCGCCCGGGTGGTGGACGCATCGCGCAACAGCGCGTCGAGGACCTTTAGAAGGTTCAGATCGAAGCTTAGTAAATTCATGGTTTGAATTAATACTATAACAACAATCGATTTCACAAATTCAATGGGGCCCGGCAAATAGCGGCACAGCGCAGCGTTGCCCTGTCGCAACAAACAATCGGAGGCCCAGAATGACTGCTTCAGAGACTGTCCATCATTGGAACGGCACACGATACCAGACGATCCTCAGTACCGCCGACACCGGGGGCGCCATGTCCATCACCTACGGAGAGGCCGACCCGTTCAACGGCCCGCCCGCCCATGTGCATGACCATGAGGACGAGATTTTCATCGTGCTCGACGGGGAGATGACCTTCGAGATCGCGGACGTGCGCTTCTCACGAAAGGCCATGGGCACCGCCTTCGTGCCATGTGGCACGCCGCACAGCTTTGTGACCGGTGCCGAAGGCGCGCGCTGCTTTACCGTGCTGACGCCCGGCGGTTTCGAAGGCTTCTTCGCCGAAATGGCCCGCAGCCAGTTTCAGATGCCGCAGGACCTCGCCGCTGTCGTCGCAGTCGCTGCACGCTATGGATCACGCTTCACCGGACCAGGCCTTGCCCAGCAAGGGGTGCAGCATGCGTGATGTGGCCTTCGTGTTCTTTCTGGCGGCGGTGCTCTGCGTCTCGGTCGGGATGGCCTGGGGTATCCAGATGGCCATAAGTCAGGACCATCTGATGTCAGGCGCACACGCGCATCTCAATCTGGTCGGCTGGACCACGATGGCGCTGTTCGGGATTTACTACCGGCTGACCCCGCATGCTGCCGCCACATGGCTGGCGCGTCTGCACGCCGGAACCGCGATCCTCGGCGTTCTCGTGATGGTTCCGGGCATCGCGTTGGCAATCACATCCGGTGAACCTGCCCTTGCTTCCGTTGGTGCATTGCTGACCGCCTTGTCGATGGCGATCTTCCTCTTCACGGTGCTGCGTAACGGGCTGGGTTCGCGCTCGACCCGGACTGAGTAACCTGAAAGCGGGCAAGTCGTTTTCTCGACTGCCCGTCCGATACTGGTTCCGATCCCCCTCGGTCATGCGCATGAGCGTCAAAGAGGTTGGATGCCTGTCGCATTGGCAGACGCCTTCGCACGGGACCTTGCCCCCGTGATTGCGGATATCCGCAGGGCTGGCCACATATCCTTGCGTGCTGTCGCCCAAGAACCTGCGCACAGGGGTCTTCAAACCCGGCGCGGTGGCAATTGGCAGGTGTCGCCCGTTCGGGGCTGACTGAAGGGGTCGGGTTCAATGGCCTTTGCCCGCGAACTGGCCTGTCCGAATCCTCTAGCTTAAGGAGTGCGGCCCGCAGGAAGAGGTGCAGCGGTGCACATCAAGGCACCGCCGGACGACAGAGAGGAAGGCGTCACCGGCTGCCGTCCGGTGAAGAACCCTGCCCTGACCAACACCGGGCCCTTGCACGCGCCGGACCCGGCGCTGTTCGATTTCGCCGCGCCTGCCTGTGGCTTTGGCCGCGGCGTCAAAGTGGACAGGAACGACCGGTCACAGCAGCAGGTCGGACGCGGTCACCACCGGGCTGCCGGTCAGTGCGATTTCAAGGTTCGCCCCGCCAACCCCGTCAAGATCGATCTGCAGCACACCGCCCGCATAGCGCACCTGCCCTGCCACGTTGGTGAACGCCGTGGTGATGAAGGTGAAGTTCTGGCTGCCGGGCGTATTGGTGTCGGCGTCGATGTCGGTCAGGTCGATGATGTCCTGACCATGCACGAAATCTGTGATCACATCACGCGCCGCACCAAGGCCCATTTCCGACGCATCGTTGAAGTCAAACCGGTCAACCCCCAGCGCGCCGGTCAGCAAATCGGTACCCTGCCCGCCCACGATGATGTCGTTGCCCGCGCCGCCGCGCAGGGTGTCATTGTCGGTGCCGCCCAGCAGCGTGCTGCCACTGTCGCCACCCACCAGCGAATCCGCGCCGCCCAACCCGTACAGGACGATCGGTCCGGTCGCCCCGGCAAACAGGAACCGGTCAGCCCCGCCGGTGCCGATAAACTCGTCGATGCCTGAGATGCTACTGCCGGTCAGATCGACGGTGCCCGCCGCCGAAAGCCTAAGCTGCTCAAAGAACCCAGTGCCCGCGATCTCCTGAAAGCTGCCCATCTGCGCGGCCGTCAAAGTGACCACGTTCTGAGATATCCGCAGGACTTCGATCCCGACGATAGAGACCGTCGTCAGGTTGACCGTCCCGATCGCACCCAAGGTGACGAAATCGAGTGTGTCGAAGTCATTGCCGCCATCCACAATCTCGGCCAGACCACTGATGTCCGAGATGCCTGCGATCTGGATGGTGTCATTCCCAATCCCGCCATACATCCGGTCAACGCCTTGGCCGCCGCGGATGACATCGGCACCGGCATAGGACGAGATCAGGTCGTTCCCGTCGTCACCCAAGATCACATCGTTTGCCAGCGATCCCTGCAGCGAATCGTTGCCGCCCCGGCCATCGATGAACTGCCCGTTGGCCACGCCGACAAGACGGATCGTGTCGGCCCCCGAGGATCCGCGAATTTCCTCGATGCTGAAGATGTTCGCACCGCCAAGGTCGGCCGACCCCGCGGACGACAGGATCACCCGTTCGGTGAAACCGGTGCCGCTGACAGTGGTGAACGCGCCAAGCTGGGCCGCAGTCAGCGTCAGTTCCGTTGCCCCCAGCAAAAGCGTCTCAAGGCTGGTCAACACGGCAAGGCTGATGTTGGCCGACCCTGCGTTCTGCACGGTCTGAAAATCCAGCGTGTCGATATCGGTGCCGCCATCGACTGTTTCGGCCAGACCCGAGATATCGCTGATCAGGTTGATCCGGAAGGTGTCGTTCCCGGCATCCCCGATCAGCACATCAAGGCCCACGCCGCCGATCAGCACGTCGTTGCCGTCGTTGCCCTGAAGGCTGTCGGCCCCGTCGCCGCCGATCAGCGTGTCGTTGCCAAGGTTGCCGCGCAGCGTGTCATTCTCGGTGCCGCCGTCCAGAATATCGTTGCCGTCGCTGCCAAGCACGCTGTCATTGCCGCCAAGGGTGTTGACCGTCTGGCCGTTCGCCATTCCGGTCAGAACCACGGTGTTGACCCCCGAATTGCCGCGGATCTCGTCGATGTTGGTCATTGCGGCCCCGGTCAGGTCAACGGTGCCCGAGTTCGAAAGGATCAGCCGTTCAGTAAACCCGGTGCCCGTAATCACGTCGAACGCACCAAGCTGCGCCGAGGTGAGGGTCACCTCGTTGGCAAACAGCAAAAGCTGCTCGATCCCGGAAATCGTCGCAAGGGTCAGGTTGACGCTGCCAGACGCGTTGAACGTCTGAAAGTCGAGCGTATCGGCATCGTTGCCGCCGGAAATGGTTTCGGCCAGACCACTGACATCCGACACGCCGATGATGCGGAAAACGTCGTTGCCGATGCCGCCATAAAGCTGATCGGTGCCTTGCCCGCCCTGCAGGGTGTCATTGCCATCATCGCCGGTGACCGAGTCGTTTCCCGCGTCGGCGAAGATCACGTCATTGCCGGCAAGGCCACTGATCGTGTCAGCCGCAATGCTGGCTGTGGTGATGTCGTTTAGCCCGCCGGGGGCAAGCCCGTCTCCCAGGCGATGAATGAAATCCGCAACACTTGTTCCAGTGACAACCGGCATTTCAACCCCCGTTGACATGTAAATAGCCGCCCCGAAGGGCGTATGAGTTACCTCAAGCGATATTCCAAAATTTAGTGATTCTTGGGGGCGAGGGTGCCTTATTTCCTTGACTAAGTATATGTCCTTTGTTCCGTGCGGTGTTGACTTCCGACAGCTGTACTCAAGACGGGCAGATCGGTCTCGGTTTGGCCTTCGTGCCGCCCTTCTGGTCACACGATCAGGAAATCGAGGTTGCTCAGGACGAGCCCCCGACCACCACAGCGACCTGCATGAGGTCAAATGATCCCGAAATCCCCGACCGTGAGCGCCAGCCCGGTTTGCAGCGTGGCGAATTGCGTGGCGCCGCCGGCGGCGTTGCCGTTGGAGTCATAGGTCAAGGCACCCGTCGCCG
>JAIXUH010000010.1 GCA_027484145.1 Rhodobacter sp. | reverse complement strand
GCGATCCGCGCGCTTCTCGACCTCGCGCCGAAGACAGCGCGGCGCATTCTGCCGGACGGAACCGAATACGATGCGCCTTTGGAGAACATCATGGAGGGCGACCGGCTGCGTGTGCGCCCCGGAGACGCTGTGCCAGTCGACGGCGTGGTGATCGAGGGTCATTCATCGTTGGACGAAAGCATGCTGACCGGCGAGGCGATGCCGGTCGAAAAAGGGCCGGGAGATGCGGTGACCGGGGCCACCATCAACAAGAACGGAAGTCTTGTTATCGAGGCTGGCAAGGTTGGCGCAGACACCGTTTTGGCGCAGATCGTGGCCATGGTGTCGAACGCGCGTCGGTCGCGTGCACCAATCCAAGGGCTGGCGGATCGGGTGTCCGCAATATTTGTACCGACCGTGGTTGGGATCGCAATTCTGGCCTTCGTAGCCTGGATGATTTTCGGCCCCGAGCCATCCCTGGTCTTTGCCATCGCCTCGGCGGTGTCGGTGCTGATCATCGCTTGCCCCTGCGCGTTGGGTCTTGCCACCCCGATCTCGATTACAACGGCGGCCGGACGTGGCGCGCAGGCGGGTGTGCTTATCAAAGACGCTGAGGCGCTGGAGCGGATGGCGGGGGTCGATACGCTGATCGTCGACAAAACGGGTACGCTGACCATGGGCAAGCCCGAGCTCACCGATACGGTGTCGCTTGGGGACTTGGCAGTCACAGACCTGTTGTCCCTTGCTGCGGCTCTGGAACGTGGGTCGGAACACCCCCTTGCCGAAGCCATTGTTGAGGGGGCCGACGCGCAGGGCGCGTCCCGACAAGAGGCCACGGGTTTCGAGGCGGTCACCGGCAAGGGTGTGCGTGGCAAGGTCAAAGGCCGCGCGGTTGCGCTTGGCAACGCGGCCATGATGCAGGAGATGGGACTGGACACTGCGCGCGCGGAGACGCAGGCGGACACTCTGCGCGCCGAGGGCAAGACCGCGATGTTCATCGCTGTCGACGGTGTGCTCGCAGGAATCGTCGCCGTCGCAGATCCAATCAAGGAGTCGACCGCACAGGCGATCAAGGAACTGCATGCCCAAGGATTTCGCGTCATCATGGCAACCGGCGACAACGAACGCACCGCACAAGCGGTAGCGGGTAAGCTCGGCATAGATGAGGTGCGCGCGGGAGTGTTGCCCGAGGCCAAGAAAGACCTGATCGACCAGTTACGCCGTGAAGGTCACAAGATCGCCATGGCAGGCGACGGCGTGAATGACGCGCCTGCGCTGGCGGCAGCGGATGTCGGCATCGCCATGGGTACCGGGGCTGACGTTGCGATGGAAAGCGCGGGCATCACTCTTTTGGGTGGCGACCTGATGGGCATTGTCCGAGCGCGCAAGTTGGCACGCGCAACCTTGCGCAATATCAAGCAGAACCTGTTCTTTGCTTTTGCCTACAACGCACTTGGCGTACCGATCGCAGCCGGGCTCCTTTATCCGATAACCGGCCTTCTTCTGTCGCCGATGATCGCAGCTGCTGCGATGAGCCTGTCGTCGGTCTCTGTCATCACCAACGCATTGCGTCTGCGGAGGGTCGATCTGTGAACCAACAAGAGCCGCTGGAAATAGGGTTGGTAGATCGAACAGGGTTGATCAGCCTCACCGGCGGCACCGGCCATTTGCTAGGACAACGCCCTTTGCGCTGCCCGTCGCTCGCAATTGCGCACCTCGGGCGGCCTCTCAAGATCGAGGTGATCTGAATTGGTGGTTCTGGCCTAGGCCAATGGCCACAAGTCTAGCGCATATTGCGATATTCAGGAGAATTTATATGTCGCCTCTCTCTCGTCGCGGCTTTCTAGCCACCACCGCGGCTTCGGCTGCTTCCCTTTTGCTTCCCAGCCGGGTCCGGGCTCAATCCACTCGGCTGTCCTTGACCGCCACCACCCGCACAATCGACGTGCGCGGCAGAGCCGCCTCCGTCTGGGGACTCCTTGGTAGCAATGGCCAGTCGGGCCTCGTCTTGGATCCGGGGCAGCGCTTTGCCGTCGATCTGACGAATTCGCTAGCCGATCCGACCATCATCCATTGGCACGGGCAGATCCCGGACAATGCTCAAGACGGCGTCCCAGACATGCCGATGCCAGTGCTGCAACCAAGCGAAACCCGGGCCTATGACTTTTCCGCGAGGGCCGGCACACACTGGATGCATGCGCATATTCCGGCGCACGAAATGATGCTGCTGGCAGCACCGCTGATCGTGAGGCGGCCCGAGGATGTTGCGGCAGATCGTCAGGAGGTGACGCTGTTCCTGCATGACTTCTCGTTCAAATCGCCCGCCGAGGTGCTGGCCGAGATCACCGGCGGTGCGTCGATGGCCGGAATGGATCATGGCCAGCCGGGGCAAGGTGCCATGGAACATTCCGGGATGGACATGGGCGCCATGGGGCAGGGCGGCATGATGGCGATGCCGGCCATGGACGGCATGGCAATGGACCTTAACGACTACAACTTCGATGCCTATCTCGCCAACGATCGGACTCTTGACGACCCGGAAGTCGTACAGGTGGACAAAGGCGGGCAGGTGCTGGTCCGCGTAATCAACGCCGCCGCTGCGACTGTCTTCTGGATCGATACGGGCGCGCTTCCCGGACGGCTGGTTGCGGTGGACGGCGAGCCGGTGCAACCACTGCCTGGCAGTCGCTTTGGTGTCGCGATGGGCCAGCGTCTCGACATCGAACTGGATATACCGAGGGAGGGCGGGGCGTATCCGGTTCTCGCCCTGCGCGAGGGCGCCAACGAAAGGACGGGTGTTATCCTGGCCACGCCGGGGGCCGCTTTGGCGAAGATCGCTGACGTGTCGGAGGGAGACCATCCCGCCTTCAGCGGCGATCTCGCACAGGAAAGCTTGCTTCGCGCGGTCACTCCGTTGCCCGAACGTGCGCCCGCATCGCAGCCAATGCTCATGCTGGGTGGTTCGATGATGCCCTATGTCTGGACGATCAACGGACAGACCTGGGGCACCCATGTGCCGGTGACGGCGAAATCCGGCGATCGGGTAGAGATCACGTTCCATAACATGTCGATGATGGCGCATCCCATGCACTTGCACGGTCACGCGTTTCAGGTGGTCAGCACAGGCGGTGCGCGTTTTGCAGGTGCGGTACGCGACACCGTGCATGTGCCGCCGATGGGCATGGTGACGGTTGCGTTGGACGCAGGTGAAACCGCGCGCTGGATGCTCCATTGTCACCACATGCCCCACCTTTCGATGGGCATGATGACGGAGTTTGCGGTTTCCGCCTGAAACTCGCTGGACCTGCGGCCGCGCCGCAGGTCCGGGCCTATCTCCCAGGGGACATGCCATATCTGACTGCATCGGACGTCGAGCTATTCTTGGTGGACTTGCAACGCCGTTCATGGCGATGCCAGCGTTGGCGCGCCCGCCCTTCCGCCTAGGAAAGGACCCGCAGCCACTTCTCTCGCCGCCGATCCTCGACGAGGCGGGAACCACGTGCAAACTGGACGACTTCATCGGGCGGGTCGTACTTCTCAACATCTGGGCGACTTGGTGCCCGTCTTGCCGCGAGGAGATGCCAGCGCTTGACCAGCTGGAAGAAGCCTTGGGCGGCGATCGTTTCATGGTTCTGCCTTTGAACATCGACGAAGGCGGGATCACCCGTGGACGCGAATTCTACAACGAAGTCGGCATTCGGCATCTGCCGCTCTTCTGGGCGGAGCCGTAAAGAGTTCAACTCGCCTTCGCCTTCATTGGACTGCCGACAACGCTGCTGGTCGACAACCGAGAGAACGAAATTGGTCGCCTTCAGGGGCCGTTCGACTGGAATGGTCGGGGAGCCGTCGATCAGCTCCGGAATGTCCTGAGATAAGGAAAAGCCACTGCAACAAATCGATACAATCGGGCAACAGTGTCGTAGTGTCTGAGTGCCATTCAGCGCGTGCCCAGAGACGAGACCGAAGACCAATGTTGCAACAGTCGACCGCAGTTCAAGCGACCGAAGGCAAGGTTCTTGTCGTCGATGATGACGGCGAGATCTTGTCGCTTGTTGCCAAGTTCCTGCGCGCCAACGGGTTTGTTGTCTCGACCGCCCGCAATGGCGCAGAGATGAAGGCCCAGATGCAGTCATCCCAAGTGGATCTTGTTGTGCTGGACATCATGCTGCCGGGGACGAACGGGCTCGACCTATGCCGGGCGTTGCGCGCCGAAAGCACGGTGCCGGTCGTGATGCTGACGGCGAAGGGCGACGAGATCGACCGCATTGTCGGGTTGGAGGTCGGTGCCGATGACTACCTGCCGAAACCGTTCAATCCGCGCGAACTTCTGGCCCGCATCAAGGCAGTCCTCCGGCGCAGCCGGTCAGTGGAGGGGTCTGCACCGCAAGGTTCAGGTCGTTCGATCGAGTGCGAGGGGTGGCATTTGGATACCCTGAAGCGAGAGTTGGTGAATCCGGGCGGCGTCGTCGTTGACCTGTCAGGCGGTGAATATGACCTGCTGATGACGTTTCTCGAGGCACCGCAGCGGGTCTTGTCCCGAGACTACCTTCTCGACAGCACCAAAAACAGAACCCTCGACGTGTTTGACCGCTCGATCGATGTGCAGGTCAGCCGCTTGCGCCGGAAAATCGAGGCGCAAGGAGAATTAATCAAGACCATTCGCGGCGCAGGTTATCTGTTCGCAGCGGCCGTGCGGCGCAAGTGAAGCGGCTCAGGGCGCTGCTTCAGGCAGCTTTGGCGTTCAGGTTTGATACACTGGTAGCCAGAACGACCATCGTCCTGATCCTGGGCATCGCCACCGTACAGATTGTTGGGCTGCAAACCTATCGCGCGTCGCTGAGCGCCGATCTGTCCGATGCGACGGAACAGCGGCTGGCGGATCGCTTGCTGACCATCAAGCGCACGCTGGCCGGATTGCCGGAGGGCCTTCGCGAAGACGCCGCGCACGACCTTTCGAGTGGCGCGATCGAAGCGCATTGGAGCCGGGACCAGCGCGCGGTCGAAGCGGACGCGACCAACCCATTGTGGACAGATCTGCAGACGCGTTTGGTGGAATTGGCCCCGGAACTTGGCGAGGGCGGGCTGAGCGTCGGCGAACAGGCTGGTCAGAGCCCGGACCCGCACGTCGCGTTGATCTCGATGCGCCTGACGGACGGCACTTGGTTGAACGTGAGCCTGCTGAGCTGGACACCCCGCATCCCAGGCGCACCGCAGACCGTGATGGTGGCGTGGATGATCGCAGCCGTGGCTCTGGCCACAGCCATCCTGCTGGTGCGCTGGATATCGCGGCCGCTTGGTCGCTTTGCCGAGGCGGCCAACGGGTTCTACACCACCGGAAAGGTAGCGGCGGTGCCTGAGACCGGCCCCTATGAAGTTGCCGTTCTGGCCCGAGCTTTCAACGACCTGCAAGACCGGCTTGCCCGCTCAATCGACGACCGCACACAAGCTCTGGCTGCAGTATCCCATGACTTGAAGACACCCATCACCCGGTTGCGTCTGCGCGCCGAGGAGATCGACAGTCAGCCTCTCGCGCGGTCCATCGCCCATGATCTGGACGAAATGGAGCGGATGATCGATCAGACGCTGTCTTATCTGCGCGGTGACCGATCCGACGAACCGATACGCCCCGTGGACCTTGTCGCGATCCTTGAGACCGTGACAGATGATCAGACCGATCAGGGCGCGGTGGTTTCCTTTGCTGGTCCACGAGCGGCGGTTGTTCCGGGGCGGCGGCTTGGGCTGAAGCGTGCCTTTGGCAACCTCGTGGGCAATGCCGTCAAGTATGGCGGAACAGCACGCGTGGCGGTTTCCGAAAACGCGCAGGATGTGGTCGTGGTGATCGATGACGACGGTCAGGGAATTGCCGCTGCGGACCGGGACCGCGTGCTTTTGCCCTTTGTCAGGCTTGAATCGTCGCGCAACAACAAGACCGGGGGCTTTGGCCTGGGGCTGACAATTGCACGCGCTGTGATCGACGGCCACGGCGGCACGCTGGAGCTTGGCGAAGGGCCGACCGGTGGCTTGCGTGTCACTGTGTCCCTGCCCAGACAGGGGCGCTGAAACACTCGGTTACAAAGCGGCAATCGTTCAGAGACGTCTGTCGGTCATCTCGACACCAACAAAAACAGGCGTCGAGGTTCGGATATGCGGTTTGTAGGGGCTTTGGCCGTTGTTCTGATGTTTGGCTTCACGGGCGGCGTGGCCGCACATGAAGGCCATGATCACGGCGCACCGCCGCCGCCGGTCAGCACCACCATCGCCCCTCGGGTCGAAGCAGCATCAACGGTGTTCGAAGCGGTCGTGATAGCCCGCGGTGCCGAACTGCAGGTCTTTATCGACACATTCGACACCAACGCGCCCGTTGCCGGGGCTGCGGTCGAGATGGACACGCCCTCTGGTGTTATCATCGGCACGGAAACGGAGCCGGGGATCTATGCGTTTTCCGCACCCTGGGTCGCGACACCCGGCAGCTACGATCTTGCGATCACCGTCATTGCCGATGCTGGATTTGACGTTTTGGTGGGGTCGCTGACGATCCCCGCACCACCACCAGCGGCAGTGGTTGAGGTAAACGCTGCAGCAGCGATTGGCGCGAGTGTTTTGGGTGACTTGCGGGCGCGCCTGGAGACCCGCGATCTAACGCTCGCCGCCGCGGCTGCTATCGGTCTGCTGGTAGGCGTTTTCGGCATGCTGTTGTTGCGGCGCAATCGCCGGCCAGTTGCACCTGCCAAGATTACAGCTCTGCTGGTAGCTCTCCTGCTTATCCCGCCGTCGCAGGGGCAGGCGGAGGTTGCTGCCGCCAGCGCGGCCAACGCAGCATTGCCCATGCCTGCCGCTGCGACGCGCGATGTCGCCCAACGCTTTCCAGATGGGGCCATCTTTGTTCCGAAAGGGACGCAGCGTGTGTTGGGCATTCGCACGCTCGTCACGGAAACGGCTTTGCATGGGCGGCGCATCGAACTTCCGGGGCGCATCATTCCAGATCCGAATGCCTCGGGCTATGTGCAGGCGTCACTTGAGGGCAGGCTGGTGGCCCCACCGGGTGGTTTTCCACAGCTCGGGTCCTTAGTGAAGGCAGGTCAGATCGTCGCCATCGTCGAGCCGACCATCGGTGCGGTAGATCTTGCCGACCGCCAACAGCAAATTCGTGAGATCGAACAAGAATTGCAGCTTGTCACTCGCCGTCTTGACCGGCGTAAGCAGTTGGAAAGCGTGGTGGCGCAGACCGAGATCGAAGAGTTGGAGATCGAACAGGAAAGCTTGATCGCCCAACGTGACGCCTTGGTTTCGCTGACCGATGTGTCGGAAAATCTGATCGCCCCGGTTGACGGGGTCATTGCCGCAGGCCAAGCCATCGCGGGCCAGATCGCCTCCCCGGGCGTCACCGTTTACGAGATCGTTGACCCAGGAAGGTTCTGGGTCGAGGCGCTGAGCTATCGATCAGAAGCTTTGGGCTCAGAAGCAGTGGCGGTCTTCGCTGACGGATCGACCATCGATCTTGTCTATCAGGGGACGGGTCTTGCCGACCAGGGACAAGCCGTTCCTGTGCGGTTTTCTGTCGTGGGAGAAGCAACTGGTTTGCGGGCGGGTCAGTTGCTGAGGGTGATCGCGGCCACTCCGGCAGAGCATGAAGGAATCGTCGTACCCCGCGATGCTGTCTTGCGCGGGGCCAACGGGCAGCTTGTGGTCTATGTGAAGACCAATGCCGAACGCTTCGTCCAGCGCGAGGTTCGAGTAGAACCGCTGGACGGCGACACAGTGCTGGTCGTGGCGGGCCTTGAGGTCGGGCTTCGTGTCGTGGCCGAGGGTGCCGAACTCCTCAACCAGATCCGATAGGCACAGACCATGTTCAACTTTCTGGTCACGCAATCACTGCGCAACCGCATGTTCGTCATGGCGATTGCCATCGTCATGGTGCTTTACGGTGCCCTGACGGTCACCCGCCTTCCGGTCGATGTGTTCCCCGATCTCAACCGTCCGACCGTTACCATCATGACCGAGGCCGAGGGGCTTGCCCCGCCCGAGGTCGAGCAATTGGTCACCTATCCGCTGGAAACCCAGATGAATGGGCTGCCCGGTGTCACGCGGGTCCGGTCCACTTCGGGCGTGGGCCTTTCGATTGTCTATGTCGAGTTCGACTGGAACACTGACATCTACCGCAACCGTCAGCAGATTGCTGAAAGGCTGACCCTGGTGCAGGCGCAGCTGCCCCAAGGCGTGGTGCCACAGATGGGGCCGGTCGCCTCCATTATGGGGCAGATCATGCTGATTGCAGTCACCGGGCCGGATACGGTCACCCCGATGGAGCTGCGCGAACTGGCCGATTTCACCATCAGGCCACGGCTCTTGACCATTCCGGGGGTGGCTAACGTCATCCCGATCGGCGGCGAGGTACGGCAATACAGGGTTGCGCCAAACCCGGCAGCAATGCGCGCCTTTGGCGTGACCTATGAAGATGTCGAAGCAGCACTGACTGGCTTTGGCGCGAACACGGGCGGTGGCTTTGCCGACCAGTACGGACGCGAGTTCCTGATCCGCAACATCGGGCGCACCCAAAGCCTGGATGACCTTGGAAACCTTGTCGTGGCCTCCGTGAATGGTCAGCCGGTGGCTTTGGATCAGGTCGCTGAAGTTAGCTTTGCGCCCCGCACCAAGCGCGGCGATGCCGGTTTCATGGGCGACGATGCTGTGATCGTCTCTGTCGAAAAACAGCCGGACGTGGACTCCATCGCGCTGACCCAGCAGGTCGAGGCCGCATTGGCGGAGATGACCGCGGCCCTGCCAGAAGGAGTAAAGGCGGACAACATCCTTTTCCGCCAAGCGACCTTCATTGAGACGTCGATCAGCAATGTGCAGAAGGTGCTACTGGAGGCCATTGCGGTGGTCGCGGTCGTGCTCTTCCTGTTCCTGTTGAACTTGCGCACCACGATCATCTCGTTGACCGCCATTCCTGTTTCTATCCTAGTTTCGGCGATCATCTTTTACTGGATGGGTCTGTCGATCAACACGATGACTCTGGGCGGCCTAGCCATCGCCATCGGTGAGTTGGTCGACGACGCCGTGGTCGATGTCGAAAACATCTTCCGCCGCCTACGGGAGAACCGCGAGAAGGGAAATCCCCGGTCAGTCTTCGACGTGGTCGTGTCTGCCAGCCAGGAGGTTCGGTCGGGCATCGTTTACGCCACGATGACCATTGTTCTGGTCTTCGTGCCGCTCTTTGCGCTCTCGGGCATTGAGGGGCGGCTTTTTGCACCACTTGGGCAGGCCTATATCATCTCGATCCTGGCCAGCCTTGTCGTTTCAATCACGCTGACCCCGGTGATGGCCTATTACATGCTGCCGGGTCTGAAACGACTGGATGAGCATGAAGGCATGGTCGTCCGGGTCCTGAAGCGTGGCAATCGCAAATTGCTTGAGTGGTCGTTCGGGCACCCACGCCTGCTGATCGCAGGAGTTCTGGCGGCCGTGGTCACAGCAGGCAGTTTCGCCACGCAGCTGCCACGCGCGTTTCTGCCCCCGTTCAACGAAGGCACGCTGACGATCAGCATGCTCTTCAACCCTGGCATATCCCTCGAGGAAAGCCAGCGGATCGGTCTGGTGGCAGAGCAGTTGATCCTTGAGGTGCCCGAGGTTGTGCTGGTTGGGCGCCGGACGGGCCGTGCGGAACTGGATGAACACGCCGAAGGGGTGCATTCGTCCGAGGTCGAGGTGGAACTGGCCCAAGACGGCCGCCCAAAGACCGAGATCGAGGCGGATATCCGTGCGCGTCTATCCGTGCTGCCGGTGGTGACCAACATCGGCCAGCCGATATCGCACCGGCTTGATCACATGCTGTCGGGGGTTCGGGCGCAGATTGCGCTCAAGATCTTTGGCGAGGATCTCGACACGATGCGCGCCATTGCCGAGGAGTTCCGGGTGGCGCTGGATGAAATCCCTGGCGTCGTCGATCTTCAGGTCGAAAAGCAGGTCCGTATCCCGCAGCTGGAGATCATCGTCGATTACGGACGCGCGGCGCTTTATGGTCTGCAGCCCGCTGCCGTAACCGAACAATTGGAACAACTTTCAAACGGTCGCATCGTTTCGCGGATCGTTGATGGCAACAAGCGCTTCGACGTCGTGTTGCGCCTGCAGGACGAAGAACGCACGACACGCGGTCTTGGTGATCTCCTGATCGAAACCCCGACAGGCTGGATCCCGGTCAGTCAGATTGCCGATGTGGTCGAAACCGACGGCCCGAACCAGATTCTTCGCGAAAACGGCAAACGCCGCCTCGTCGTGCTGGCCAACTCCGACGGGCAAACCGACATGGCGCAGATCGTCGAACAGATCCGAGCCGTTATGGCCGAGAAGGACCTGCCCACCGGATTCTTCGCGACGCTTGAAGGTACCTTCCAAGCCCAAGAGGAGTCGATGCGCACCATCGGCCTCTTGTCGATCCTGTCGCTGGCGATGATCTTCGCGATCCTTTACAGCCGCTACCGCTCGCCGCTGTTTGTCGGCATCATCATGGCGTCCGTGCCTTTGGCCCTGATCGGCAGCGTCGCGGCTTTGTGGTGGTCAGGTCAGCCGCTGTCGGTCGCGTCCATGGTCGGCTTCATCACGCTGACAGGGATTGCGACCCGCAACGGCATTCTGAAGATTAGCCACTACATCAACCTCGCCATTCAAGAAGACATGCCGTTCGGACGCGACCTTGTCATTCGTGGTAGTCTGGAGCGGTTGACGCCGGTGCTGATGACCGCCTTGTCGGCGGGGGTGGCCCTTGTGCCGCTGATGCTTGGCGCTGATGCGCCCGGCAAGGAAATCCTCCACCCCGTCGCCATCACCATCTTTGGTGGCCTGGTGACAGCCACGATCCTTGACACTGTCCTGACCCCGACACTGTTCCTGCGCTATGGCCGTGCCCCGCTTGAACGCCTTGTGGCGCAGGCACGGGCCGAGGCTGCCAAGCAGTCGCAGGAAACAGGTCGTGCATCCACAATCGAAGCATACTGAACATCGGAGCCCAAAATGCGCCTTTCCAGAATATCCTTCCGCCTCGGCCTGTCTGCCTTGGCTTCATTAGTCGCGCTTTCAGCCTTTGCCCACGAGCCACGGCCCGGGCCGAACGGTGGTTGGAAAGTCGATGCAGGGGCGTGGCACGCGGAACTGGTCGCGAACGACACTCCTAATGTGATTGTCTACCTTTATGACGGGGCAGATCAGCCGTTATCGGCAGAGGGATGGACGGGCAACGCAATCTTGCTGGTCGACGGCAGTGCACAGCGGTTTGAGCTTACTCCGGATGCCAACGGTCAACTCATCGGGGCTGCTGCTGTCGCGGTTGCTAAAGACGTCAAAGGAGCGCTCCAGCTTGTTGCCCCCGACGGGACCACGGCCCAGGCAAAATACTAAGATGAAACGGTCGCCAACTCGCCGAGTTGGTGCCCGCCCTCTCTGCTCACTAGTATTGACGAAATCATCGTGCGGATGTGGGACAAGCCTGATGAGATTTTCTGGACCGAGCGCGACAGGACGACGTCAGTGTTTGGGACCTATCTGGTAGCCTGATTGCATCCACATCGGCCGGTAGTACTGGGTAGTCCTCGTCGAACTTAACAGCAGAGCGCTTGGTACGGCTCCAGGCGACACATGCAGCAACTACCGACGCAATTGCACGTCACCTCTTCAGCCGATCAGACAGCAAAGGAACTGCCCGACGAACTCGCCCCGGTAGGGGCGAGCATAGAGATTTTGTCTTCCGTTTCAGGATTCCGGGCAAATGCAGGGGAT
Source organism: Rhodobacter sp. (assembly GCA_027484145.1). Classification (GTDB taxonomy): domain Bacteria; phylum Pseudomonadota; class Alphaproteobacteria; order Rhodobacterales; family Rhodobacteraceae; genus Pseudotabrizicola. The sequence continues at coordinate 106,626 of JAIXUH010000010.1, read as the reverse complement.
CATGGAAGTGAGCCCCCGCAAAAACACGTTACTGACCGCGTGCAGCAAGCCAGGTGTCACGTTGTCGTTAAATCCGGGACAAAGAATCCAATGAAATCAAGTCGCGGGGGCGGCTGAGGTATTCGGCGCCGCAGCTGGGTCCGCCCTTCCTCATTCCCGATTTAGTTCGGGGATTCTGCGTCCCATGAACACCAAACAAAATCACGATCATGCGCATACCGCGGAATGTCAATGCGCTTGAAGTCCGGCAGCCTTGCCGGAGCGGGGCGCGGATTGTTGATCTTCCTCGCGCGCTCCGCTGCCATGGTCGGGGCCATTCACGAGGTCGGCAAGGATCGGACAGTCCGGGCGGTGATCGCCGCAGCACGCATCTGCCAGATGACGAAGCGTGTCCATCATTGCCTGCATTTCACGAATTCGAACTTCAAGACCGGCGATCTGATGAAGGGCAATCTGTTTCACATCTGCACTCTGCCGCGAACGATCCTGCCAGAGCGCCAGCAACTCCTCGATCTTCTCGACGGAAAAACCCAAGTCGCGCGCCCTTCGGATGAAGCGCAGAAGCTGAACATCGGTCATCGTGTAGACGCGATATCCTGCAACCGTCCTTCCTGCTGCCGGAATGAGCCCTATCGACTCATAGTAGCGAATCATCTTGGCGGAAACGCCCGAAGATTTTGAAGCTTCACCGATGTTCATCTCAGGGCCTCCTTACGCGGCGATTGAAGGTGCAAAGCGCCGCAGTCGCAGCGCATTGCCGAGGACGAAGACCGACGACAGCGCCATCGCAGCGGCGGCAAAGATCGGCGACAGCAGGATACCGAAGGCGGGCCAGAGTGCGCCTGCGGCAACCGGGATCAGCAGGGCGTTGTAGATGAAGGCCCAGAACAGGTTCTGGCGGATGTTTCGCATCGTGGCCTTGGAAAGCGCGATGGCATCCGAGACGGCAGTCAGCCTGCCCGACATCAGGACGACGTCCGCCGCTTCGATGGCAATGTCGGTGCCGGTTCCGACGGCAAGGCCCACATCCGCTTCGGCCAGGGCGGGCGCATCGTTGATCCCGTCGCCGACATAGGCCAGCGCACCCAGTGCCTTCAGACGTTTCACCGCAGCGACCTTGCCGTCGGGCAGCACCTCGGCCACAACTTCGTCGATGCCAAGCTGGCGGGCGATGGCGTTCGCCGTGCGGCTATTGTCGCCAGTGATCAAGGCAACCTTCAGCCCCAGCAGGTGCAATGCCTGGATCGCCTGCGGCGTGGTTTCCTTGATCGGGTCCGCAACGGCGATGATTGCAGCAAGCTTGCCGTCGATGGCGGCATAGAGCGGTGACTTGCCCTCGTCGCCGAGCCGGGTCGCGGTGTCGCCGAAGCGGGAGACATCGAGGCCGAGCTTGACCATGTAGCGGTCGGCGCCGACGTCGACCCGCTGCCCGCCCGCCGCCGCCGTGACACCGAAACCGGTGACGGAATCGAAGGTAGTGACCTCAGGAAGGATCAGGCCCTCGGCTTCGGCCGCCGCGACAATGGCGCGGGCGATCGGATGCTCGGACTTCGCTTCGACAGCAGCCACCACGGCAAGGACCGCGGCGCGGGCGAAGCCCGGTGCCAGAGCCATGTCGGTCAGGCGCGGCTTGCCCTCGGTCAGGGTACCGGTCTTGTCGAACGCGACCACCTTGACAGTCTGCAAGGCCTGCAGGGCCTCGCCCTTGCGGAAGAGCACGCCCATCTCGGCACCACGCCCGGTGCCGACCATGATCGACGTTGGCGTGGCCAGACCCATGGCGCAGGGGCAGGCAATGATGAGGACGGCGACGGCGTTGACCAGGCCAAAGGTCAGGGCCGGATCAGGCCCGAGGATCAGCCAGACGGCGAAGGTCAGCACGGCAATCGCCATAACCACGGGAACGAACCACATCGTCACGCGGTCGACCAGCGCCTGAATCGGCAGCTTTCCGCCTTGCGCGGCTTCGACCATGCGGATGATCTGAGCCAGCATCGTGGCCTCACCCACCGCCGTCGCCCGGAAGTTGAACGCGCCGGTCTGGTTTACTGTGCCGCCGGTCACGGTGCTGCCCGGTGCCTTCTCGACCGGCAGGGGCTCGCCAGAGATCATGCTTTCGTCGATCCAGCTTGCGCCCGTCGTGACCTCGCCGTCGACCGGCACCCGCTCGCCAGGGCGGACCTCGACGATATCACCGGGGCGGACTTCGGCGACCGGCACTTCGACAAGGCCGCCATTGCGAAGGACACGGGCGGTCTTCGCCTGAAGTCCGACCAGCCGCTTGATCGCCTCTGAGGTCCGGCCTTTGGCGCGGGCTTCAAGCAGACGACCAAGGAGGATCAATGTGACGATGACTGCCGCCGCCTCGAAATAGACATTCTGGGTGCCTAGGGGCAGGACGCCGGGGGCAAAGGTTGCCACCAGGGAATAGCCGAAGGCAGCCAACGTTCCGACCGCGACCAGGCTGTTCATGTCAGGCGCCAGACGCGCCAGGGCCGGAAACCCCTTGCGGTAAAACCTGAGGCCAGGACCAAGGAGGACTACGGTCGTCAAGGCGAACTGAATGTACCAGCTGTTCTGCATGCCAATGCTGTTCATCACCGCCATGTGGACCCACAAGAACAGATGCGATCCCATCTCGAGGACAAACACCGGCAGCGTCAGAGCCGCAGCAAAAAGCACATCGCGCCTCAATGCGGCTTCCTCGGCCGTTTTCTTCGCGGCGGACTCTTCTGACATGATGGCGGTTTCGGCCGCTGCCCGCGCTTCGTACCCCGCATCCGCGATTGCGCCGATCAGGGCGGCAAGGTCCGCGGTTCCGGTGACCGTGGCGCGTTCCGTGGCCAGATTGACATTGGCTACGGTCACGCCGGGTACCGTCTTCAAGGCCCGCTCCACCCGTGCCACACAGGAGGCGCAGGTCATACCCTCGATGACGATATCGATCGGACGCGTTGGCACATCATAGCCCGCGTCCTCGATTGCCTTGACCAGAGCCGATCGGTCCAGGCCCGATCCGATGATTTCTGCCCGTTCCGTCGCAAGGTTGACGGCTGCAGTTTTTACCCCGGGGACAGCCTGCAGTGCGCGTTCAACGCGCCCAACACAGGATGCGCAGGTCATGCCGTCGACGTCGATCACGATCCTGCCGAGATCCGCCGTGGCGTGATGAAGGGTTTGTATGTTCATAGCGGCACTCCAGTGTCGAGGTACTCCGCTGACTGAGATAGGGCTTCCCATAATGGCAAGGTCAAGCCCTGATTTCATTTTGTCTGATCACGGAATTGTTCTCTTGACCTTACAACGGTGGGAAGGCCCATATCGAGGTGCATGAGACGACTGTCCGAAGGAGACACTCATGCAGTTCCATATCGAGAACATGACCTGCGGCGGCTGCGCGCGCAGCGTCACCAAGGCGATCCAGGCGGTAGACCCCTCCGCCGAGGTGAGCGCGGATCCGGCCTCGCACAAGGTCGAAGTCAAATCAGCGGCTTCTCGCGACCGGTTGGTCGCGGCGCTGACCGAGGTCGGCTACGCGCCTGCCTGACAAAACATAATCATCGAAGGAAAATCTGAATGAACAAACGTACTCTCGCGCTGTCTATTGCGGCTGTTGCTGTTGTCGGTGGGATCGCATTTGCCCAGCAGACCATGGAAGGCATGGACCACTCCAACATGGGTGGCATGGGCATGGGGGATATGGGCATGATGAGCCATGCGACCCTGATACCCCCGGAACTCGCCAATGACCCGGCTACCGTCGCCAGCGCTGCCGCAATGGACAAAATGATGGCCGACATGATGGTCCCCTATACCGGCGACCCGGATATCGATTTCGCCCGGGGCATGATCCCTCACCATCAGGCCGCCATTGACATGGCGAAGATCCAGCTTGAATTCGGCAAGGACCCCGAAATGCGCAAGCTGGCGGAGGCGATCATTGCGGCGCAGGAATCCGAGATCGCCACGCTCAAGGCCTTTCTCGCCACCAAGGGCATGTAAGCCCGGGATGACCTTGGGCGGCGCGGTCGGGATCGGCCGCGCCGCCTGTTAATCCGGGACGCAAAGGAGTTCGGTTCGATGGCCAGCAGCGCGGAGAAACCGGACAACCACCCGGCGAACGCCGGAATGGACCATGCCGGGATGGGTCATGGTGCCAAACCCACAGTTGATCACACCGCGATGGGGCATGCGCCACAGGGGGGTAGTGCCCACGCAGGACACGGTGACATGGTGGCCGATTTCCGCCGCCGGTTCTGGGTATGCCTCGTCCTGACTGTCCCAGTCTTGGTGCTGTCGCCGATGGTGCGGAACTTCACGGGGCAGGGGATGGCACCCCTGTTTGCCGGGGAAGAGTGGGTCGCGCTGGCCCTCTCTTCCATCATCTATTTCTGGGGCGGCTGGCCATTCCTGAAAGGGGCGCTTCCGGAAATCCGCAGTGGTCGTCCGGGCATGATGACGCTTGTCGCGCTTGCCATCTCGACAGCCTATTACTACTCGGCTGCCGTCACACTAGGACTGCCCGGTGGAGAGCCGTTCTATTGGGAACTGGCCACGCTCGTCACGATCATGCTTTTGGGGCATTGGCTTGAGATGCGGTCCGTCCTCGGCGCTTCTCGCGCTTTGGAGGAACTTGTACGCCTGCTGCCGGATACCGCACTGCGGGTGACCGCGGACGGTGGAACGGAGGACGTGCCCGTCGCGGCCTTAATCGCCGGCGACCGGGTCGTGATCCGCCCCGGTGCCAAGGTGCCGGTCGATGGAAAGATCATCGAAGGCACATCATCCTTCAACGAGGCCATGCTGACCGGGGAATCGAAACCTGTCACGCGGTCTGCCGGCGAGGCTGTCATCGGCGGTGCGGTAAATGGCGAAGGTGCCGTCACCATCGAGGTGAAGGCGACGGGCGAGGCAACCTACCTGTCGCAGGTCATCGCCATGGTGAAAGCAGCACAGGACAGCCGCTCGCGCACACAGGATCTGGCTTCGCGCGCCGCAACTATCCTGACCTGGATTGCCATCACCGTCGGCCTCGGATCGTTCGGTTACTGGTATGCGGTCGGGGCGGGGGCCACCTTTGCGCTTGAGCGGATGGTGACAGTCATGGTCATCGCCTGTCCGCATGCGCTCGGCCTTGCCGTGCCGCTTGTCGTGGCCGTCTCGACGTCGCTGGCCGCGCGCAATGGACTGCTGATCCGCGACCGCGCCGCCTTTGAGCGTGCGCGGGATCTGAACGCGGTGGTCTTCGACAAGACCGGCACCCTGACTGAAGGCAGATTCGGCGTAAGCGATCTGGTGTTGCTGCAAGATGGCGACGAGACGACCGCCTTGCGTCTTGCGGCATCGGTTGAAAGCCAGTCGCAGCATCCGATCGCTACTGGGATTGTCGCCGCCGCAAAAGCCCGTGGCATAGACTTTCCGGCCCCGGAAGGCTTGCAGAGCATCACCGGTGCGGGGGTTACGGCACGTGTGGACGGGCGGGAGGTCGCCATCGTCAGCCCTAGTCATCTTCGGCGGCAAGGCCGACCCGTGACCGACCCGCGCCTTGCCCTGCTGGAGGAGGCAGGCAAGACCGTCGTGGTGCTGGAGGTTGGCGGCCAGCCCTATGCGTTGCTGGCTTTGGCAGACATCGTGCGCGCGGAATCGCGTGATGTCGTGGCACGTCTCAAGGCCAGAGGTGTCAGGTCCATCATGATGACGGGAGACGCCGAGGGGGTCGCGAAATCGGTCGCTGCAGAACTCGGCCTCGATGAATATTTCGCACAGGTCCTCCCGGATCAGAAAGCGGCCCGCGTGAAAGAACTTCGCGCCCGGGGTCTGAAGGTCGCAATGGTTGGAGACGGGGTGAACGACGCGCCGGCGCTCGTCGAAGCCGATCTTGGAATTGCCATTGGTGCGGGGACGGATGTCGCCGTGGAATCCGCCGACGTGGTCCTGGTGCGTTCTGACCCACGGGATGTGGAGGCCATTCTTGGCCTGTCCCGAGCGACGTATTCGAAGATGGTGTAGAACCTGATCTGGGCGACCGGATACAACGCATTTGCCATTCCAATGGCTGCTGGCATCACGTTCGGCACCGGCTTCCTAATGACACCTGCAGTCGGCGCCGTATTCATGTCGGCATCGACCATTATTGTAGCGATCAATGCACAACTCCTGCGGCGATACAGATCGAACTAAGGCGATATTGAGCGCCTAGCAAGACCAAGCGTGCTTTTCAGTAAGCTGCTAGGGGAGGCGCGATCAATCCTGAATGGCCATGCAAGCCATGCCGAGCGGGAACCTGAAGCACGCTGCGGTGCGCTCTTTCAGCCCATGCCGTGAAGTCCGTGGAAGCCACCTGTAACTATCACGGGTACGACGATCACAGCGGCCAAAATGACGATCACGACGCGCTGCCAGAGTTTTCGGTGCCGCCAGCAGAGAAAGGCAGTGGCGAACAGAACCAGCCCAAGTTCCACCACGCCGATGATACCGCCGTAATAGTTCGGGTCCCAGTAGCTGACCGGACTGCGGAATACCCAGTCCGACACGGGCCAGAATTGGCGGCGGGCATCGTCATGATGGGTGACGAAGTCGGTGGCCGCATGCAAAAAGCCGGCTCCTGCAAAGGCGGTGAGAATGAGGTGAAGTCGCCAGTGTCCAAGAGCAAGAAGCAGGCCCCAGACGAAAAAGCTGTGATCAACGGCAAAGACGGCCTGCCATGAGTGCGAGTAGAAGAGGTCTCCAAAGACTTCATGCTGCGGAATTCCGACCAGGCGTGTCGAAAATAGGACCAACGCAAACATCGGAACATCAGGAGCGAGCCCGCCCAGTATGGCCGCTACCAGAGTGGACGGCACGACGGGCCGCGCAAAGACAGCGGCCCCGATCAGCATATGAGTTGGTGTGTTCATCGCATCAACAGACCGGAAATGGTTCGGCCTTCTCTTCTTCCGCAATCTGTCGGAGGAGGGAAAGGGGAACCGCACCGCTGAGCACGGTCCGTCCGATCACCAGACCTGGGGTGCCGATGAACCCGAAGAGATCGGCAAGTGCGCGTGTTCGGTCGAGTTCGGCCTGGACCCCGGCGGAGGACATGTCGATTAAGAGCTGCTCGACATCCAGATCAAGGGACTCCGCAACACGACGTACCGAGGCCTCTTCCGCAACCATCGGTGTCCGCATGAAGCGGCGGCGAAGCTCCTGTTGCTTGCCCTGACGTGCGGCGGCAACGGATGCCCGGGCGGCCAGCTCAGACGGCGGCCCGAAGATCGGAAGTTCGTGTTGCACGAGCCGGAATGTCGCTGGGTCCTCGGCCAGTAGGCTTTCAAGATCTCGCTCGAGAGCACGGCAGAACGGACAACGAAACTCGCTGAAGTAGGCGATGGGAACCTCAGAATTGGAGGCGCTGTTCCCAAATAAGGCCGGACATGGGTCGGTGCGCAGGGTCTCCATGCGCGCCCTGCGTGCTCCCGCTTCAGGTAGTGGCCCATCGAGACTGACAAGTGCGATGTTTGCCGTGGAGGTCTGACCGGGCAGCTCCAGTCGACGAAATGGCGGCACACCCTCGATGTCGACATAGGAAAGCCCGCGTCCGCCAAGCCGGTCCCAAGGCAAGGCCCGCAGTCCATAGATCACGGCAATGATGCCCCCCACTACAAAGAGATCACGACGCCGGATCGTCACAGGACTGTCACCGGTGTTCCGACGGGTACCTGCTCGTAGAGTTGGATCACATGGTCGTTCAGCATCCTGATGCAGCCGTTCGACACAGATTGTCCAATCGACCAGGGCTCTGTCGTGCCGTGAATCCGGTAGTACGTGTCGCGCCCGTCGCGGTACAGGTAGAGGGCTCGGGCGCCCAGTGGGTTGCCCGGTCCGCCCGGCACCCCATCGGCGAATTGGGCATAGCGATCGGGATTCCGGCGGATCATGTCGTTTGTCGGGCGCCATGACGGCCATTCGGCCTTTCGTTCGACGATTGCCGATCCCTTGAATGCCAGACCGGCCTTGCCGACGCCAACACCGTACCTGACGGCACGCTCGGAATCGAAAACATAATAGAGAAAGAAACTTCGCGGGAAGACCAGGATCTGACCGGGGGCATGTTGCTCTCGGACTCGGACCTCACGAGGTTGGAATTCGTCGGCCAGGACAAAGGGTTCTTCGGTATGGGCGCGAAGGACAGTTGGCATCGACAGGGTTGCGGCGGCTGCGCCGGTGAGAAAGGATCGACGGAAAATCATGCGAACTCCTGAGGGGAACGTGAAGGACGAGGGTTCACTCAGAAGAAGGTTCGCGGAGGTGGGCGTCGGGGGGCAAAGGCTCGGCTCGAAGCCGAGACCGGCGTGATCACGAACTGCGCGGACTTGGCAGACGGTGCCACCTCGAAAAATGACAAGGTGGCAGTTGCGACAAGCTGGCAGGAGGCATGGCCTGATCCGTCGCTGCAAAGGGCGTCCTGGTCCACAGCTGCGGTTTGAGCATGATCTGCATGCGCGCCGTGGGATGCGTGATCAGGAAGCGCCGCCCATAGAAGGGCGACGAGCAAGCAAAAACCGCACAAGATGTTCGCAAACTTACGCATGGTCGCAGAATAGCGCTCTTGGTGTATGGGAGAGGTGTTCACATCGAAGTGAGCAGAGAATTTCCCAACAAAATCGGCGAAAGCGCCACGGCTTCACCTCTTTGTGACCCCTGTACGACGCGAAGCGATTTGACCTTCCCACGTTGGAACCCGGCAAGAGCTACAAAAAAGAGGAGCAGACCATGCGATTCAGTCGACGACTTTTCGTTGCCGGAGCCCTTGCCGCGCCCTTCCTGACGGGCCGGGCAGCCTTCGCAACCGAGGATAACCAAGGGCCCGTCCGAAACAATATCTCGGCGTTCCGTACCCATGAGTGGCAGGACCACTTCGACTCGCTTGGGGTGGGGGTTATCATCTCTGACACCACAGCCAAGGTTCTCCAGCACTGGACGAGCGACGGTCAGATGTTTCTCTACCCCACTTCGGTTCCGCTGTCGGATGAACTGACCCGGCGGGGATATACCGAGGTCGTCGAGAAGCGGGAAAACCCGAGCTGGGCTCCGACACCCTCGATGCGGGAGCGCAACCCGGAGTGGCCAGCCTTTGTGCCAGGAGGCGATCCAACCAATCCGCTTGGCACCCGCGCCCTGTATCTCTCGTGGCAGTACTACCGAATTCATGGTACCCACGATACGCGCAAGATCGGTCGCCGCTCGTCGAACGGCTGTATCGGGCTTTACAATGAGCACATCGAAGAAGTGTTCAATCGCACGCCGGTCGGAACGAAAGTCAAGCTGATCTGAACAGATGAGAGCGACAGCATACCCATTGACCTTCCCGCAAAACCTGCTTGTACGCAGGTTGTTGCGTTTCGCGTCGATGTGGCTTCTGACTGTCGCTCTGGTCATGGGCTTGGTGTTGGCACAATCTGCAGAAGCAGCGTCTGGCAAAGAGCATCATTCCGGCCTCACCGTCGAGGCTGCAGATACCCCCGAACAGCAATCTTCGGTAACGCCTGCCTGTCATCCCGGCGTCACTTGCACAGCGTTCGTTTTGCCGGATGCTCTGGCAGCGATACAGCCCAAGGCCGTTCCTGCTGTGCTTCAGCCCGACGCTGAGCAGTCGCAACGCCGTTTTGGCGGCCCGGCCATCACACTTCCTCCCCCGCGAACCCTGACCTGACAGTCAGGCCGAACGATTGTTCGATGACCAGAAGAGCCGGTTTGAAAGACTTGCTCAGGTTCGACCCTTTCTCAGCCTGACTCCAGAATTCGTCCCAAGGTGCGACCCGCCTGACCGGCAGGGCGCAGCCAATGAGCAACAACAAAAAACCAAGGGCAGTCAGGCAGATGAAATCTCAATGGACTGGCGCGATCGCGCTTGCCGCTTCCGCCGTCGCGGCAGTGGCACTGGCACATACGGGGGCGACGGGCGTCGTCCTGGACCGAATGAACGGAATGACGGCAATGCGCGACACCATCGCGGAATTGGCACCGATGATGCAGGGCACCGTGCCCTACGACACCTTCATTGTGTCTGAAGGCGCCAGCGTCATTGCAAGTCATGCGGGCGGGACGATGCTGTCGCTCTTCCCTGAAAACAGCCTTGAAGGCGTCACCTATGCCAAGCCGGAAATCTGGGCCGATTGGCAGGAGTTCGCGGCCCTCTCCGAAGAGCTGAAGGCCTATGCTGATGCCTTGGCTGAAGCTGCCCCGAACGGCCTCGAGCCCGCGAGTTCGCCAGCAGACGAGATGGCTGGCATGGATCACTCGGGCATGGACATGACCGGAACATCGCAACCAACGGGCTTCACGGTCGCGGAATTGATGGGATACGGAGCGGCTTCGGAAAAGATCGCGGTGACACGAGGGACATCCGACCCGACAATTTTGGAGCTCGATCTGACGACACTGGCGGCGGACGACCTCTTCAACCGGATCAGCGCGACATGCTCTTCCTGTCATGCGCAGTTTCGTGCGGGCCGGAACTGACCATGCGAGGTTTGATCCGGCTTTCCTTTGTCTTCCCAGCCATCGTGGCAGGTATCGGTGCCGGGGTGTTGGCACTGTGGCCGATCGGGGAGGTCGAGCCCGCGAGCTTCCCTTCCGGCGATGCCGAACGTGGGGCCTATCTCGCGCGCGCAAGTGGCTGCGTGTCCTGCCATACCAGCTCAGCCGCCAAAGGACTGGCGCTCGCGGGAGGTGCGCCTCTTGACACGCCCTTCGGCACCTTCGTGCCACCGAACATCACACCGCATCGGGAGGCCGGGATCGGGCAATGGACTGTGCAGGATTTCGCCAAGGCCGTGCGCCAAGGGGTGTCGCCCGACGGCGACCCCTACTACCCGGTTTTCACCTACTCTTTCTACGCCGGTTTTACCGATCAGGACATTGCCGACCTCTGGGAGGCGTTCCGCACCGTCCCGGCTGTTGGCGTTGCAGCCCCACCCCACGACGTCGGCTTTCCCTTCAGTTTCAGATCGGGACTGAAACTCTGGCGCGCGGCCTACCTTGATACGCCCGAGACGGACGCACTTATGGGCACGTCTTCCCCGTGGAACCGCGGACGGCAACTGGTCGAGGGGGCTGCACATTGCGCTGCCTGTCACACGGGCCGGACCCTGGCAGGGGGCCTTGATGACGGTGCCCGCTTTGCCGGGAACGATAGCCTTCCAGGGGGCAGCAAAGCACCGCCAATTCTGAGCGACGTTCTCCTCGCAAAAGGTTGGGGCGTTGCGGACCTGGCTTACGCGCTTCAGTCGGGGATTCTGCCCAACGGGGATGCTTTCGGCGGCAGCATGGCCGAGGTCGTCGCTGAGGGCACGTCTTTCCTGAGCGCTGCCGACCGCGAGGCCATTGCCACCTATCTCCTCGACCCCGAAGGCACGGGCGACATTCCTGCGCCCGCACCGACGCCGATCGAGACCCCGATGGCTGGAATGGATCATTCACAGATGGATATGGGAAATGGGAACTAGAGCGCTTGCCCTCATTCTCGCCTTGGGCGTTGCCGTCTTCGTCGGTGTCTTCATCTGGACGACCGTCTGGACCCTCGATCCGCGCGACACGATCTCCGCTGATCCATCGGTGACAGCCGAAGTGTCTGAAGCGTTTTCGGACGGACGGATGGACGTCCAGGTCTATGCGCTCGGTGGTCGTGACGTTCGGGTCGAAATCCAGTTCATGCCCGATACTGACGCCGGCGCAGCTGCCGGCATGCGGCCAGTTGTGAACTTTGCGATGGTCGACATGCACATGGACGGCATAGCGCCGCCGCTTCAGCTGGTCGAGGCAGGCGTCTGGCGCGCCGACGTGGAGCTGCCGATGGCCGGTCGTTGGGTCGTCAGTGTGGGCTTTGGTGAAGAGTTTGCAGAGGTCGAGTTTGATGCGCGATAACCCGGGTCCGGCAACTTTTCTGAATGATGACAGCCTTCGCCGCAACCTGCGCGGCCTGGCTGTTGGCATCACCCTGTTTGTGGTCCTCGGCACGGTCACTGCCGTATGGGCGAACCCGCTTTTTGTCCGGATGACTCCAGTCGGGCCTTGGGAGTTCGTCGCGACCGTTCTGACGGCCTTCCTCGGAGGTGTGACAGCGGCGATGTGGGTCCCTCAGTGCAACTTGCGCGCTTCCGGGACGGGTGGGCTTGCCAGCTTTCTCGGAATCGCCTGCCCAACCTGCAACAAGGTGCTCATGCTGGTCTTCGGTGGACCCGCGCTTCTTGCCTGGTTTGATCCGCTCCGGCCGTGGCTTGCGACTGCCGGGCTCTTCATCATGGGCATCGCCGCGTTGACAACGTGGCGCCGGTTTCGCGCTGTCCGCACTGGCAACAGGAACGTGCAGGGACCGCGGGGCCTTGATCGGGGTGACGTGAAATGAAGACAGTCACGGTCCATGACCCAATGTTCCGACGGCTGAGCCGGAATGTGCTTCTGCGGCACGGGCTGATGGCCCTCCTCTCTGCTGGCCTCGTTCTGATTTTTGCGGCCATCCATGGCGAGTGGAGTCCGATGCACCGCTGGAACCGGGCACTTGCCGACGCCTCGCTGGTGCTGGTTGCGCTTTCGATGGGCCTGGGGCCTCTGGCCCGGCTCCTCAGACCCGCAGTGTTGGTGCTGACCTACCGCCGCGAGTCGGGGATCTACGGCTGCCTTCTGGCGCTTGCGCATGCTGGAATCATTCTTGTCGGCTGGGTCGAATGGGACCTGATGCGGCTCTTCGGCTTCGAATGGAATCCCGAACTCCTCAGCTATGTCATGTTTCAACATGGCTTTGGTCTGGCCAACGCAATCGGGATCGCCGCCTTGCTCCTCGCGATCCTCCTGGCCTCAACCTCAAGCGATGTCGCAATGCGCCGCCTGGGCGTTTCCGGCTGGAAGTTTCTGCAAATGGGTGTCCTGCCGCTCTGGTGGCTGTCTGTAGCGCATGTCGCCTACTTCCTGTTCATGCACTTCCTCAGCTTTCACCGGGCGACGCCCGAGCCTAACCCCCTGCAGTATTGGTTCGTCGGACTGGTGGTCTTGGTCCTGGGACTGCGACTTGCCGCTTACCTGAAAACCATCGGCGGCAGACGCATACCGGAGTCTCAGGACGAGAGGGCCAAGCATGCGCCGATCTGAACGGGATCTTGCCAAGGCCGCACGGGTAACGACGCGTCGGTCGCTGTTGCTGGGCGGCATGATGACCTCGGTGGTCGGTGTGCTTGGTTTCCGGATGTGGCAACTGGGTGTACGCGATGCTGAGGAGTATTACCTTCTGGCCGAGGAAAACCGGATTAATTTGCGGCTGGTGCGCCCCGACCGGGGCCGCATCTTTGACCGCGCGGGCAAGATCGTCGCGGACAACGAGCACACCTACCGGATCACGCTCGTGAACGAGGAGGCCCGGGACGTCGATGACGTCCTTGCGAAACTGCAGCGGCTTCTTGGTCTGACGAGCGAGGATATCGACCGGATTCGGGAGCAACTTGACCGCGTTCGGGGCTTTGTCCCGGTGACCGTTAAGGACAGGGTCACCTGGGAAGAGTTGTCAATCATCGCCTTGAACACCCCGGCTCTTCCGGGTGTCCACCCGGAGATGGTGCTGTCCCGGGTCTATCCCTTCGGGCCGGACTTTGCCCATCAGGTCGGCTATGTGGGACCCGTTAGCGACAGCGATCTCGCAACCAAGGACGGGGAGCCCGATCCGCTTTTGCGCTCGCCGGACTACCAGATCGGCAAGACGGCGCTTGAGCGGATCCACGAGCGCGCGCTGCGCGGTGAGCCGGGAGCTCAGCGGGTGGAGGTCAACGCCAGCGGCAGGACCATGCGCGAGCTGGCACTTGATCCGCCGACCCCCGGCTCGGACATGCAGATCACACTGGATCATCATTTGCAGAACTTCATGCGTGTGCGCCTCGAAGGACAAAGCGCGGCGGCAATCGTAATGGATGTCACGAACGGTGATCTCCTCGGCTGCACGTCTGCCCCTGCATTCGACCCGAACCTCTTCGTGCGGGGGATCTCGAGCAAGGACTACAGCGGACTGCGCGACAGCGAGTTTCGCCCTCTTGCCGACAAGACCGTTCAAGGGGCCTATCCGCCGGGGTCCACGATCAAGATGTCGAATGCGCTCGCGGCTCTGGAAAGCGGGGTCATGGATCCAGCAGAAACCGTGACCTGCAACGGGTACGTGGAAATCTCTGGTCGCAGGTTCCATTGCTGGAAAAGCGGCGGCCATGGGCGGGTCGACATGGTCGGTGCGTTGCGGCAGTCCTGCGACGTCTACTTCTACGAAGTTGCGCAACGGATCGGGATCGACGGCATCTTTGCGATGAATGACCGTCTTGGACTGGGCCAGAAATACGACCTTCCACTGTCGGGAATGGTTCACGGCAACAATCCCTCGCGCGCCTGGAAGCAAGAGCGCTACGGTCAGGATTGGTTGATTGGCGACACGATCAACGCGTCCATTGGCCAGGGCTTCACGTTGACCTCGCCAATTCAGCTAGCCACGATGACCGCGCGCCTGGCCTCAGGAACGGCAGTCCTCCCGCGTCTCGTGCGCCCGCTTGGTGGGGCCAGCCCGGGTGAACCTGCGCCTGCCTCACTTGGACTTTCGGCAGAAGCGCTTGCGATCGTGCGACAAGGGATGTTCGAGGTGTCGAACCACGAGCGCGGCACCGCATACGGGTCACGGATCGCGGATGTGACCAAAGCCATGGCCGGGAAGACCGGAACGAGCCAGGTGTTTTCGATCACAGCGGCCGAGCGCGCCGCCGGTGTCCGATCGCAGGACGAACTCCCATGGAACAGGCGGGACCATGGGCTGTTCGTGGCCTTCGCACCCTTTGATGCGCCTCGATATGCCGTGACTGTTGTAGTGGAGCATGGCGGCGGCGGCTCAACGGCGGCGGCACCGATCGCGCGCGACATCATGCTCTTTGCCCAACACGGCGGCCTGCCGCCCGAAGATGCCTATCCTACTGCGCAGCGGGCCCGAATTCGGGAGGATCTGGCTCAACTGTCCGAACGGATTCTCCCGCCGGATGGAGTGACACCGATCACCGTGAGCCGGACATGAAGGTCACCAAGCCAAGAGCTGGAAAATTCAGAGGGCCCGCAGTCGTCGCGTCCGCGGCCTTCTCTCTGCTGTGGGCGCCACAAGCGCACGCGTTCTTCCACAATAGCCCGGATCTCGAACAAGGTCGCGCCATCTATCGGGCGGAATGCGCGTCGTGCCACGGCGCCGATCTAGAAGGACATCCCGACTGGCGGTCGGCGAATGAGGACGGGACCTATCCCGCCCCGCCGCATGACGCGAACGGCCACACCTGGCATCACGGCGACATCATGCTGCGCGACTACATCAAACGCGGCGGGCAAGCGGTCCTTGACGAAATGGGCGTTGCCTTCACCTCCGGCATGCCGGCTTTCGGCGACCGTCTGACGGACGAGGATATCGAAGCTGTTCTGGATTACATCAAATCGACTTGGCCCGACGGCATCCGCGCCACGCAAGCAGAGCGCAGCGCCACCGAGGCCCTCGCGCCATGATGCCTGGCCCGAACAATAGGCTATTGGTCCAAGTTTGGACTTGCCCCTCTAGTCACTTGAGGAAGCATCAACTCTCAAAGAATGTACGAAATGAAAGGTCCGCCCGATGCGAATGAAATCCCTGCTGCTAGCCAGTGTCTTCAGTTTCCAAGTTGCTTTACCGTCCTTCGCGCAGGAGGTCTCGGATGAACGCATCAAAGCTCTCGTGGCAGAGGCCCTGCGCGAAAACCCCGAACTGATCCTCGAGGCGCTCCAGGCCCTCGAAGAACGGCAAGCGGAAGCACAGGCAGCCACCGCAACCGCAGTATTGGCCAACGAGCGGGACACATTGGAACGTGACCCCAACGCACCGGTTCTAGGCAATCTGGAGGGCGATATCACGGTGGTCGAGTTCTTTGACTACAACTGCCCCTACTGCAAGCGCGCCATGCCGGAAGTCGACGCTCTTCTGGCCGAAGACGGCAACATCCGATTGGTGATGCGCGAATGGCCAATCCTCAGCGAGGGATCTGCCTTTGCCGCACGCGCCGCACTCGCATCCCGAAAGCAGGGCAAGTATGCTGAGCTCCACAACGCTCTGATGGGCATGCGTGGCAAGGTAGAAGCCGACACGGTGCTGCGTGTCGCCGGCGAAATCGGCTTGGACTTGGACAGACTCAAGGCAGACATGCAGGCGCCTGAGATCGACGAGCACATTGCAACCTCGATGCGTCTGGCTGAGGCGCTCGGATTCAACGGGACGCCATCCTTTGTCGTGGGCGATCAGTTGGTCCCGGGTTTTGTTGAAAAGGCGCAGCTTTCCGAAATCGTGACTTCTGTTCGGGCATCAGAATGAGTGGTTCGAAACGACGCGCTTCGGAATGCACCCGTTGCACCGCCTTCTCTGCTCGCAGGACGATCCCGGCCGTCCCGGCCCTCGCGGCGGTACTCTGGATCGCTCTGTCTGGAATTGCGGCAGCGCATTCGTTCACCGCAGGAATTCTCGTCGTCGGTGAGAATGTTGAGCAAGACCTTGCGGAGGCTGTCCGAGGATTCCTACTGGCTTCCGACGAGCGGGACGGGCACCCAAACGAAACCTCTGACGGGCATCTGGGCGGCGTCGACGTGCAGGTTCTTCCGCTTCCGGCGGAAGCCACCGGACTGGTCCAGGAGTTGACTGGCTCACCAGACGAGCCGGCTGATGTCGTCGTAGTCCTTGGACTGAAGCCGGCCGCCGACGACGCGGCGAGCAAGTACAGCCGTGCAAGCACCGTTCTGGTGCAAGCACTCCTTGCGGAGGGCTGGAATGGTGATGACCGCATGGAAGGTTTCATTGCACGCTACCGGCTCGCCTACGGCAAAGAGCCCGGTCTTTTGGCCGCCTCAGCCTATCACGCGGCGCGCAGGTTGGACATCGCGATCAGACCGCTTGACGGGGCGGGGCCGCGGGATGAGCTTCTGGAAGCCTGGCAAGCATCCGAGGTCGGCTTGCCAAGATGATCCTGTGGTGTCTGGCGCGGCGTGTACCGGGTGGGGATCTCACGCCGCCGGATAGCTGGTGAAGACCGTACTGCTTCCGTCCTGACCGACCAGGACCACGTCATAAGCCTGACGCTCTGTCTCTGGTCCCATTCCCGGTGAGCCGAATGGCATGCCCGGAACGGAAAGTCCTACCGCCAAGGGGCGTTCGGCCATCAGCCTGCGGATATCCGCTGCTGGAACGTGCCCTTCGATGGTGTAGTCGCCGATGGTCGCCGTGTGGCAGGACGACAGGTTCTCCGGGATGCCGCGCTCCCGCTTGTAGGCCGCGAGGTCTTCGACACTGCGCTCTTCAAAGCTGACGTTGAAGCCGTTTTCGCGCAGGTGGCCGATCCAAGCGTTGCAGCAGGGGCAGCCAGGGTCCTTCACCACATGGATCCGTTCGTCCCCTTCGGCCAGCAAAGGCACAGTGCTCATGGCAAGGATGGCCGGTCCGACAAGAAGGAGAGTTCGGCGCGCAAGGATCATCATATGCCCCATTTTATGTGTCTTTGCAAAATACTGCCAAAGGCCGGGCGTGGCGAGCGTAGTATGGCTCCCAATAGGCTTGATCACTAAGAAACTACTGAAGACGCGCGTCCCCGGCCTGCACCAGAAGGACGCCGTGATTCTCATCTGCGTCATCGTCCGTAACCCGGCGGGTCTGAACGCCCTGCAAATCTGCGAAACCTTCCATCATCCGTTTCGGAAACCAGGTCATTGGCAGGCTTTCGAAGCCGGGAACGCCGTCAAGTACGCGCGATATTGCAATTGTGCAGTTCGCCTTGGGCACCGCGCCGTACGCTTTGGCACGCGCCATGATCAGGTCCGCAACTTCTGGCGAAACCATGATCGTCTGCTCAACAACGTCGTAAGTTTCGCGGGCATGGTAGTCGATGTAGAAGTCGACCATCTTCGGCGTGATCCCGAAATGGACATCGTTGCGCTCCGGAAGCTTCGGATGTCGCCAGGTTCCCGCCGGATCGAAGAGGACACGCTCTGAGCCATTGATCAAAAGCCCGGCATGCGCACCGGTGCCGCTGCGGGTCGACAGGACGGTATAGAGCGTGACCGAGGTCGGGCCGACATGTTCATAGCGCGCCTCGGCCACGGCCTCATCAGGGGCCCAAATCGGTTCGGCGCCGCAGGCGGACAGAAACAGAGGTGCGAAAAGGGCGAAGAACAATCGTTTCATGGCGTGTGCCGTCAGATCATTGATAGTTTTCGCGACCTTCGTTCGGCTGCCAGTAAACTCTGCGCTATCAAGTCAACACGAAGGAAAACGCGGCAATTCTGCTGCAGTCGATGCTATGGCCATGTGGTCCAGACACCAAACTGTCAGATGACGGGACCAGACCACGCTGATACAAGCGAGAGCATGACCCGTTCGTCGTTTCCTATGCGTGCATTGATCCTCGCCGCCTATCTTCTGGCGGCGATCCTGCCGATGCTTGCCTTCGCGGATGGCCGGCAACAGTCTCAGGCAGACCATGAGCAAATGATGGCGATGGCTGGCCATGTCGCGCATATGTCATCCGCAGGCAGCCCGATTGACGATGCACAACGTCTGCTTTGCCAGCAACATTGTCTTTTTGCAGCCGCAGCTCTTCCCGCACTAAGCCCGGGCGTCGTCGCCATCGCGCGTTCGGTTAAAATCAACCTGAACAACGACCTGCTGGCCGCATCGCTGGCGCTCCCGCCACCTGGCCCACCTCCGAAACGCACGTTGATCTGACACTATGGTTCCGCTTTGTCGGGGCCTTCAGTCTTTTCACGTTGCGATACAGGAGAATTCGCATGATTACGCTCTCTCGCCGCGGCTTTCTGGCCGCTTCTGCGGCTACTGCCGCCTCACTTATGCTGGCTTCGCGCGCCCGTGCCCAATCAGCCCGCATATCGCTGACGGCGACGACCCGGACGCTCGATGTTCGGGGCAGGGCCGCCACCGTCTGGGGGCTGATGGACGGCAACGGCCGGTCTGGATTGGTCCTGGACCCGGGTCAGGCATTCGCCGTCGATCTGACGAACACTTTGGTTGAGCCGACCATCATCCATTGGCACGGACAGATCCCGCCAAACGCTCAAGACGGCGTGCCGGACATGCCCATGACCACGCTGCAACCGGGCGAAAGCCGCGCCTATGACTTTGCCGCGCGCCCGGGTACCCATTGGATGCATGCGCATATCCCCGCGCATGAGATGCTGCTGCTGGCCGCGCCTTTGATCGTGCGGCGACCCGAGGACGTTGCGGCCGATCGGCAGGACGTGACGCTGTTCCTGCACGACTTTTCGTTCAAGCCGCCTGCGGAGGTGCTGGCAGAGATTACGGGTGGCGCGTCAATGGCCGGCATGGACCATGGCCAGATGGCGCAAGGAGGAATGGACCACTCTGGCATGAACATGGGCGCAGTGGGTCAGGGAGACATGATGTCCATGCCGGGCATGGACGGCATGGCTATGGACCTGAACGACTACAACTTTGATGCCTACCTTGCCAATGACCGGACGCTGGACTACCCCGAAGTCGTCCAAGTGGACAAAGGCAGCAAGGTCCTTGTTCGGGTGATCAACGCGGCCGCCGCGACGGTGTTCTGGATCGACACCGGCGCGCTAACCGGGCGGCTGGTCGCCGTGGACGGCGAGCCGGTGCAGCCTCTTCCTGGCAGCCGATTCGGAATCGCGATGGGTCAACGGCTCGACATCGAGCTTGATGTTCCGGCCGAAGGCGGGGCATTCCCGGTCCTCGCCTTGCGCGAGGGTGCAAGAGAGCGGACGGGTCTCGTCCTTGCGACGCCGGGGGCCACGGTGACGAAGGTCGCCGACATGTCCGACGCCGACCATCCTGCCTTCAGCGCCGATCTGACGCAGGAAGCGGTCCTGCGCGCCGTCACCCCACTGCCAGAGCGCGCGGCATCGTCGCAGCCGATGTTGATGCTGGGCGGTTCGATGATGCCCTATGTCTGGACCATCAACGGGCAGACCTGGGGCAAACATTCCCCGGTGACCGCGAAAACCGGCGAGCGTGTCGAGATCATGTTCCACAACATGTCAATGATGGCACATCCCATGCACCTGCATGGCCACGCTTTCCAGGTGGTCGGCGTGGGCCAGACCCGGATCGCGGGTGCTGTTCGTGACACCGTTCATGTGCCGCCGATGGGGATGGTGACGGTCGCGGTGGATGCGGGTGAAGCGGCGCGGTGGATGCTGCATTGCCATCACATGCCGCATCTCTCGACAGGCATGATGACTGAGTTCGCGGTTTCGGCCTGACGACGATCCGGGCCCGCAGATTGCCTGCGGGTCCGACCTTCCGCGAAGGGAAAAGCCAATGCCTGTTCAGATGGGTCGTCGACCTCTCCTTGTCGGTCTTGTAGCGGGCTTCATTGCGGGGCCCGCCCAGGCGCGGCCGCCTTTCCGGCTGCGAAAGGACCCGCAGCCTCTGCTTTCCCCGCCTATCCAGGATGAAGCAGGAACCACCAGGGTTCTTGGGGACTTTGCCGGGCGTGTGATCCTTCTGAACATCTGGGCGACGTGGTGCCCGCCCTGCCGGGAAGAGATGCCGGCACTCGACCGTTTGGAAGGGCTGCTTGGAGGCCCGGATTTTGCGGTGCTACCCCTTTGCATCGACGAGGGCGGGATCGAAAGGGGCCGAGGTTTCTATGATGAGATCGGGCTTGTAAACCTACCGCTCTACTGGGCGGAACCGCTGCGGGTTCAACTGGCTTTGGCCTTCATCGGACTGCCGACGACGCTTCTGATCGACCGCGAGACGCGTGAAATCGGGCGGCTTCAGGGCCCCTTCGACTGGGGAAGCGACGAGGCTGTCCGTCAGATATCGGATCTGCTTTGATCGGTCGCCATTCCCTTGATTAAATCCCTGCCTAGCCCGTTGGGTTCGAAGATGGACAGATCAGGCTGCCTGATAGCTCGTGAAGATCTCGAGACTTCCATCCCGGCCAACCAGCAGGACGTCATAGGCGTCCCGACTGTCTTCTGATCCCATGCCGGGGGAGCCGTAAGGCATGCCGGGCACGGCAAGACCAACTGCATCAGGACGCTCGTCCAGGAGCCTTCGGATGTCCGCAGCCGGGACATGGCCTTCGAGAGCATAGCCGTCAACGGTCCCCGTGTGGCAGGAAAATGCCTTTGCTGGAATGCCCTGGTCCATCTTGAAGCGGATCAGCAACGTTCCCATCGACACCTCATCCGTAACCGTGAAGCCTTGCTCCCGCAGATAGTCGACCCATGCTTCACAGCACTCGCAGCCACGCCCCTTGACGACATGGATTGGCGGTTCTTCCTCTGCCTGAGCTTTGGCGGCAGGGGTTACGGCAAAGGCTGTTGCTGCAAGGATGACCTCGCGGCGGCCGATACGAAATTCCGTCATCCGCGTTCTCCGTCAGTTCCTGAAATGAAGCCAGTTTCGCTGCGCCAAGTGGCGAGCGCATTGAGATCATCTGCCGAAGCGATCTCCTGTTCCGGCAAGGCGTCCTGGTCCTTAGGGTCGACCGGTCTGCCGTCAACACGGACTTCGTAGTGAAGGTTGGGGCCGCTCACGAGACCTGTCGCCCCGACCGCGCCAATCTCGTCTCCAGCCTTGACACGCATCCCCTCGCGAACGCCTTCGGCAATTTCGGAAAGATGTGCATAGCGCGTGACGACCCCGCCGCCGTGATCGATGTCGATCGTGGTGCCATAGCCACGGATCGTACCCGCAAAGGTCACCCGCCCGGCGCCGGTCGCCGAGACTTCGGTTCCCACGGGTGCCGCGTAATCAATCCCGGTATGCATGCGAACCCCACCCAACACGGGATGGTTCCGGCGCCCAAAGACGGACGACAGTCGTGCACCAAGGATGGGTGCCGCTGAACGCTGCACGGCTTCGCCATCTTCAAAGACGATGATCGGGCCGGCGGCTTCGGTCGCAACGAGTTCGAGGACGCGATCAGTAAGCTCCAGCCGAGCGTAACTCAGGCGCGGCTCTCCCGCGATGGTGCCATCGGGAAGCTGATCTTCCTGCCAGACCAGCGCGAAGGTCTCTCCACCTTTGAGGTCGCGCCTGAAATCGACCTGGCCCGCAAGAAGTGCGGTTAGGTCAACCGCAAAGCGTTCCGGTGCATTTCGGGCCGTCAAGGCGTCGTAAAGGGTTCCGTTGAGGGTCAAGGTCTCACTCCGGTGCATCACACGAACCGGTGGGTCAAGCCGTTGTGCTGCTATCAGCCCGTCGAAGGTGAGAGCAATTTCCACTCCATCTTCCACGAACAATGAAAGGCGTGTCAGCGATGCCGGATCAGCGGACGCCGCAGTCCATTCGATCCGGTGGCCAGGTCGCAGGTCCGTCAGATCATAC
The DNA here is from genome assembly GCA_027484145.1 of Rhodobacter sp. GTDB lineage: Bacteria > Pseudomonadota > Alphaproteobacteria > Rhodobacterales > Rhodobacteraceae > Pseudotabrizicola. The sequence goes on along the minus strand of JAIXUH010000010.1, from coordinate 84,236 downwards.
ACTCCCGAGAGTGCCAGTGCGGCTTCTGCCCGGATCGTCGGGGGGACTCCAGCGTGTCCAAGGACACTGTCCAAAGTGTCACCGGCGGCGATTATCGCTTCGAATGCCATCGGCAAATGCGCCGTCGGAGGATCTGCCACTGCCTGGAGCGGGGCGAGAGATGCGACAGCAAGGATCAGAAATGCAGAGCGGATCATCTGGCAGAATGACCTTTCAACTGAGGGTTCGGCGGATTTTGGGAACGGCGAAGCGCCGGTCTTCATGGAAGTCGATGATGCTGGCAAAGCGCCCATCGGGGTGGAACAGGAACACACCGGCGGTGTGGTCCATCGTGTAGTCGCCGCCATCCTTGTCGACACGGCGATAGGTTACGCGAAAATCTGCGGCCGCCTTTGCCACCTCGTCGGCGGGACCCGTCAACCCGATGATGCGTGGGTCGAAGCTGCTGACGTAGTCCGCAAGGACAGCGGGCGTGTCGCGTTCCGGATCGACCGAAATCAGCGCCACGATCAAACGGTTCGCGTCGGCTCCCAGATCCTCGAGCCAGAGCGATATGTCGCTCAATGTGGTCGGGCAGACGTCGGGGCACCAGGTGAAGCCGAAGAACACCATGACCGGGTGACCGGCCCAGTCTGTGGGTCGAACGGACTGATCCCGGTGGTCGGTCAATGCCCAGGACATCTCGCCGATGGGCAAGGGCAGGACCTCGCTGAGAGCTGGCCTATTGCGCGTGCGATAAGCCCCGACGCCCAGCATGAAGGCGACGGCTCCGATGGCCCCTCCAGCGCCGAGGATTATTGCCCTGCGTCGGCGCAATCCGGACCCTCCGCGCGCAACGAAAGGACATCGACATTCACCGTGACCTCTCCGGCCTTTTCAAAGGTGAGGGTGACCGGAAAGCTGTCGCCTTCCTTCAGGGCTGTCGTCAGACCCATCAGCATGCCGTGGTATCCGCCAGGCGAAAGCTGCACGCTCTGGCTGGCCGGCACAGGGATGGACATCGCATGCGGCATTGATGCGATGCCGTCCTGAACGACAGTCTCATGCAGCATCGGCATACCAGCTGCAGGCGTCGCGATGCCAACCAGCGCGTCGTCGGTCGATCCGGTGTTCGTGATCTCCACATAGAAGACGCCGGGACGCCCCGCGCCGATGGTCGCCTTGGACCAGGCGTGCTCAACCGTCAGATCGCCGATGGCTACAGTCTCGCAGGCCATCGCGGCAGGTGCAGAGAGGGTCAGGGCTGCAGCAAGAAGAAAGTGATTCATGGGTCAAAGTCTCGATTGAAGGTCGGAAAGGATTTCGGCCGCCGGTGTGCCGTAGGTGAATTGACGCAGCCACGCGCCATCCGGGCCGATGAGATAGAGGCCGGGACTGTGCGCCATCGTGTACCCGTCTTGCGAAGCGGTATCGGCCTCCCGCTCATAGAAGATCTTGAAGCTTGCGGCCGCAGCCTGCGTTTCGGCCTCGCTGCCGGCCAAGCCGAGGATCGCTGGATGGAAGGCTTTGGTGTAATCAGCCAGCCCAAGCCGTCTGTCCCGTTCTGGATCGATCGAGATGAAAACTGGCTGCACCGATCCTGCGTCAGATCCAAGGTCATCCATGACTTGCGCGACTTCGGATAGCGTAGTCGGACAGACATCCGGGCAGCTTGTGAAGCCGAAGAACACCAATAGGAATTTTCCACGGAATTCGTCCGTCGTGCGGATGCGACCTTCGCTGTCAGCAAGCGCGAAGGCGGGCGTGAAGACAGAAGCTGCTGCTTGGGTGTCGTCCGTTGCCGGCCACCACCGCACCGCCGCGAAAGCAAGGACCGCCGCCGTCGCGGCGACCCAAAGTATGATCTGAAGAGAACGAAGACGCATGAACAGTCCAGATGATGAGAACAGCGTGCGGTCTAAAACCTCGAGCAACTAGAGGTTCAACCGACAAAAAGGTGAAGAGTGCAGCACCGGCGAGGTTTCGCCGATCAGGCCGCCCCAAGAAATCTGGCGAGGGCAATGCCGAGGAGGGTGCCGAACAGCCCGAAAGCGATGCCGAAGCCTGCGCCATACTGCAGGCGGTCAAGCGTCTTGCCGCCGCGTTTTTGGGCGAGATAGTAGCCACACAGGAATCCGACGATCCCGAAAACTGGTCCGATCATTTCTGGCTTCCTTTCACCACAGTCATTTCGCGCCAAACCCAGAAAGCGAAAACCCCCCAAGAGCCGAGTGCAAGAAGAAGCACGGACCAGTCGCCAAGACGGGCGTAAGGGGTCGGTGGTAGAGGCCTCGGCAAACGCATGTCGATTACGCCAGAAGTCTCGATGTCCAGGATCGCCTGTGTTTTGCCGTAGGCATCGACCACTGCCGAAATTCCAGTATTTGCGGCCCGCACGAGAGGTAGCCCCTCTTCGATGGCCCGCATCCGAGCTGACGCCAGATGTTGCTTTGGACCAATGGAGGTGCCGAACCAGGCGTCGTTGGTCGCATTGAAGATCCAGTCCGGTCGGATGGCATCATCGACAACGTGGCCGGGAAAGATGATCTCGTAGCAGATCGCGATGCCCGCATAGGGATGTGGGCCAAATGCAAGGGTGCGGGGACCCGGACCGGGGAGGAAATCACCTAGAGATTCGACCAATCGCTGAAATGGCAGGACACTCCGCCACGGCACATATTCGCCAAAGGGAACAAGGTGATGCTTTGCGTAGCGCGTCAGGACGGAACCGTCCGGCGCAATGGCGAGCACAGCGTTTCGGTACACCGTCCCGTCAGCGGTGACCTCCCGCTCAGGACTGCCAGCCAATAGGACGGCAGTATTCGGCAAGAGCCACCCAAGCATGACGCGGGCCCCAGTGTCCTCGGCGAGAAACCCTGGCCATGCAGTTTCTGGCCAAAGCAGGATATCGTAGTCGCCGGGGCGTGCAGAAAGCGAGAGAAGTCGGAGGATGTTGGCCTTCCGGGATCCTTCGTCCCATTTGGCGCTTTGCGCGATGTTCGGTTGCACGACGCGGATATGTGCGCCGCGCTCTGACGAGGGAACTGATAAAGCAAGGCGCGCAACGCCGAAACCGGCCACGGTGACCGCAATTGCGGTGGCGCTGGCGAAACGGATGACCTGCAACCTGCGAGCAGGCGCGCGGAAAGCCAGCCCGACCAGTGCCGAACAAAGCACCAAGAGGAACCCCAGCCCATAGCTGCCGACCAGGGAGGCCACTTGTGCGAAAGGCAACCAGTCGGCCAGCGTGTAGGCGGCAAGATTCCAAGGAAACCCCGTCAGAACGTGCCCCCGGAGCCATTCAAGGCCGGTCCAGCTTGTCGCGAGCGAAAGGCCCAGCGGCAATCCGGCGCGCGCCATTCGGGCGGCAAGGGCACAGGCGACCGCCGGAAACACTGCCAGCAGTGCCGCAAGACCGAGGACGGCAGGCAAGGCCAACCATCCGAACCGGTCCGCCTCGACCTGAAAACTTTCGGTGATCCAGAAAAGCCCGGGTATGAATTGGCCCAATCCAAACAGATATCCCAGTCGAAACGCGACAGGCCACGACGTGCCACGCAACATAATTACCAGCACTGCGAAGGCGATCAGCGCAAAGGGCAGGATCGAATATGGTGGCAAGGCCAAGACAAGTACGGCGCCAGCGGCCAGGGCCATGCCCAAGCTGGGCAGAACTTGAATCAGCTTTCCGCCGTAACGGGGATGTGCGTCTGAAGTGATCAATCCTGCGAAAGCCCCCGTCTTGAGACGCGAGGGCTAATTGCTATAGCTACTTGAGGTGCAAGGTATGCGTTTCTGGATCACGGCAATGTCAGAGTGTCGAGACCTGTTGGTCGACTTCGAGGGGCCGATCCGAAGCCTCGCAAGATGAACGGCGCGGAGCTTGGCGCGCTTGCGGCCCAAACCGTGCGCCGCTAACGGCTCTTTGATTTGTCCCGCTGGCAAGAGATCGTTACTCACCATTCCAAAACCTAGATTAAGGAGTGATCCATGGCCGATGATCGGATCGGGCGACGGGCCTTGATGGGCGGAGCAGTCGGGATGGCGAGTCTTGCGGCCTTACCAGCCTTGGCGCAGGACGGCACGACCGAGTTTCAGGCTCCTGTATCCGGCAGCGTGCGGAACAACGTGTCCAGCTTCCGGATGCCTCAGTGGCGGGACTATTTTGAGAATACTAAGGGCGGTGCGATTCTGGCGGACACCAAGTCACGCGCGCTGCATTATTGGTCAGAGGATCAGTCGATCTACCGGCTCTATCCCTCTTCAGTCCCTTTGTCCGAGGAACTGACGCGGCTCGGACGGACCGAAATTGTCCGCAAGGCCGTGAACCCACCGTGGCGTCCGACGGCTTCGATGTTGGAGCGCAACCCGGACTGGCCGAAAATGGTCGAGGGCGGCGCCAAGGACAACCCTCTTGGTGTCCGCGGAATGTATCTTTCCTGGCCTGCCTATTTGATCCACGGCACCCATGATACCCGGAAGATAGGTCGTAGATCATCGAACGGGTGCATCGGCCTCTACAATGAGCATGTCATTGAACTCTATGATTTGGCGCAGGTTGGCACTCAGGTGCTGCTGATCTAGGTCTATGGCTTTCTGAACGCATCAGGCTGACGTCGCCCGAAAGCTGGGCGGAAGGCGGGCTGATGTTTGCTTGCTTTCGCTAGGTCAAGTGTCCTCAGCCCAGTAGCACGGTCGACAGCAGGTTCACGTTCAGCACGATGATCACGGCGGCGATCAGCCAGCAAAGGCCGGTCAGCCAGCGGGGGGCGACCAGTTCGCCCATCTTGGCGCGGCTGGCGGTGAACATCACCAAGGGCACAATGGCGAAGGGAAGCTGGAATGACAGCACGACCTGGCTCAGGATCAGCAGTTCGCCTACGCCGCCGCTGCCGTAGAGCAGAATCACGAAGATCGCCGGGATGATCGCAAGGCCCCGGGTGATCAGGCGTCGCGCCCAAGGGGCGATGCGCAAGTTGATGAAGCCTTCCATCACGATCTGCCCGGCCATTGTGGCGGTGACAGTGGAGTTCAGGCCCGCGCACAAAAGCGCTACGCCGAACAGGACCGGCGCCAGCGAGGAGCCGAGCAAGGGCTCCAGCAACAGATGCGCCTTGTCGATCTCAGCCACATCGTTTTGACCCACGGTGTAGAAAGCCGCGGCGGCAAGGATCAGGATCGAGGCATTGATCGTCAGCGCGAACATTAGGGCGATAGTGCTGTCCCATGTCGCCAGCCGCAGCGCCTCGCGCTTGGCGGGCAGGTCCATGCCATAGGCGCGGGTCTGCACGATGCCCGAATGCAGATAGAGGTTATGCGGCATGACCGTCGCCCCGATGATGCCAAGCGCGAGGTAGAGCATTGTCGGGTTGTTGAAAATCTCGCGGCTTGGGGCAAAGCCTGCGATGACCTCGCCCCAGACCGGGTCGGCCTGCGCGATCAGCACGACAAAGCAGGCGGCGATCAGCGCCATCAGCGAGATGATCAGCGCCTCGATCCAGCGAAAGCCCTTGTTCTGCAGCCACAATATCAGGAACACATCGGCGGCGGTGATGAAGATGCCGATCTCCAGCGGAATCCCGAAGAGCAGATTCAGGCCGATGGCGGTGCCGATCACCTCGGCCAGATCGGTTGCGATGATCGCCAGTTCGGCAAAGATCCAGAGTGGTACAGACATCCATTTCAGAAAGGCATCGCGGCAGGCCTGCGCCAGATCGCGGCCCGAGGCTACCGCCAGCCGCGCGCAGAGAGACTGCAGGAGGATCGCCATGATGTTCGACAGAAGCGCGACGAACAAGAGCGTGTAACCGAACGCCGCGCCACCCGCGAGCGAGGTCGCCCAGTTGCCGGGGTCCATATAGCCCACCGCCACCAGGTAGCCGGGGCCTATGAAGGCGAGGAACCGGCGGAACCGGCTGGTGCCACCGTTTCCGACCGCGATGGTGCGGAAGACTTCGGAAAGGGAGGGGGTCTCGCTTTCCTGCCGCCAGGCATTGGTCGTCATGGCTCGTGGCACTCCCGGCTTGACCACGATCCCTACAAGACGTGGCACATAAAGTTAGACAATGCTAACATTCTGCCCCGCGCCTTTACTTGTCAATCCATCCCGTGCGACACTGCACGGATGACAGAGTTAGATCCTGAAACCCATGCCACGTCGGATGACCGGCCCGCGGACCTGCGCGCCGGGGCGTTTCAGGGTGTGCGCGAAGCCCGGCGCAATGAACTGGCCGAGGACTACGTCGAACTGATCGCCGAACTGATCCACGATCAGGGCGAGGCGCGCCCGGTGGACATCGCCGCCCGGCTTGGCGTGAAGGTGCCGACCGTGAGCAAGACCCTGGACCGTCTCGCGCGCGAGGGGCTGATCACCCGCGCGAAGTATCGGTCGGTCTTTCTGACAGACGCGGGCCGCGCGCTGGCCAAAGAATGCCGGCGTCGGCACGAGATCGTCTTGCGCTTTCTCATCAGCCTCGGCCTTGACCCCGAGACAGCGGAACGCGATGCGGAAGGCATCGAGCACCATGTCAGCGAGCGGACGCTGGCCCTGTTTTCGGCCTTCGCCAACCGGTCCTAAAGGCCGTCAGCTATTCTCGACCGCGAACCGCACATCGGCGATGAGGCTGTCGGCGCTGAAATTCTCCAGCCGTTTGCCATTAAGGAAGAAGGTTGGCGTTTGGCGGATAGCCAAGGCTTCCACGTCGGCCGCATCCTGATTCAGGATACCAGTGATTCCCGGGAAGAACTGGTCGGTCTCGGCCTTTTCGAGATCAAGGCCCGCAGCCCCGGCAATCTCCCATGCCACATCCATCTCAGGCGAGCCATGAACAGCCCAGCCAGGCTGCTGCTCAAGAAGTGCATCGAGGACAGGCTCGAACTTGTCTTGCATCCGCGCAGCCTCGAGGATGCGCACAGCCTCGTCCGAGCCTTCGTGGAAAACGGTGTAGCGCAGCACGACGCGGACCTGCGTCGGGAACTGCCGCCGGATTTCCTGCACCACCGGGTGGTAGGCACGGCAGGCCTCGCAGGAGGGGTCAAAAAATTCAACCAGTGTGACGGGCGCATCTGCGGGGCCGAAGCTGGGGGAATAGTCACGGACCAACAGTGCCTGATCTTCGGTTGGCGTGGCGGCGGCCGCCGCTTCTGCCTCGGCGTCGCGGCGCTGCTTCAGGACGAAGGCGCCACCCGCGAAGGCAGCAACACCAAGTGCGGAGGCTCCAAGGATAAGCGTGCGGCGGTTCATGGGCGGTGTCCTTTCGGCAGCATGAGACAGGCAAGGATCGCCGCAAAGGCGACCGCTGAGAGATAGGGGATCGGCAGGCCAAGGATCATCTGCGCCTCGCCGGTGCAGGAGGGGCCATTTTCGGTGCAGGGCACGACCGGCGCGGGCAAGAACCCTGCGTAAAGGCCCGAATGCCAGGCCGCCAGCGCCAGCCCGGACAGGACCAGCGGCAAGGCGTAGGCGCGCGCCATGCCATCGCCGCGCCAGAGTGACAGGCCAAGGATCGGCACCAAGGGGAACATGGCGATGCGCTGATACCAGCAGAGTGTGCAGGGCATCTGGCCCAGCACCTCACCGATGAAAAGCGCACCAAGCGTGGCCGCCAGAGCGATCAGGAAGGCCGCAGTCAAGGTAAGGTCGTCGCGCGACAGGGTTTGCGGGTCAGCTTTGGTCAAGAAGCGGCTCCTTGCGGCGACGAAGGGGAAGCGAGGCGGCAAGGATCAGGACCGCGCCCAAGGTGATGCAGATATCCGCAACGTTGAACGTGGGCCAGTGCCAGTCGCGCCAGTAAAGATCAAGGAAATCGGTCACGGCACCCTGCCGCACCCTGTCGATGATGTTGCCAAGCGCCCCGCCCACGACCAACGCAAAACCTGCCCGTTCCAGCGCGTGCTGCGCCCGGAATGCCATGACGGCGAAGGCAAGAGTCAGCGCGCCCGTCAGCGCCGCCATCAGGAGGGGCTTACCTGCCATGACCCCGCCCATCATGCCAAAGCTCGCGCCCGTATTGAACCCGAGGGAAAGGTTGAAGCCCGGCAGGACCGGGACCGCAGTCCCCTGTGACAGCAGCGACAGCGCTGCGGTCTTGGTCAACTGGTCTGCCACCACTGCGGCAGCAATCAGCGAAATCAGCATCACCCTTGTCATTCTGCTGCCCTGCTCTTCCTGCCGATCCAGCGTGGGACCGACGCGGCGTAACGATCATAGTCGGGCCCGATTGCCATGCGCAGGGCGGCCTCTTCGGACCGCACTTGCGCGCTGGCCGACCAGAGAAACAGGACTGGCGCGAGGATTGTAGGGAAAGAGGGAACCGCCATCGCAACACCTGCCAGCAGTGCCGCTTGTCCCACAAAGGTCGGGTTGCGGCTGAACCGGTAAAGCCCGCCGGAGACCAGATCGCCGGTTTCGCCGCCGACCACGCCGACGCGCCAGGATGATCCCATCGACATCTGAGCGGCAAAGGCCACCATCGCGCCAAGCCCTGCGACAAAGACCCCGACCAAGCCTAGAAGGACAGCACGCCCCTCGGTCCAGAGCGGGTCAACCTTGTGGAGCGCGGGAACGGCGAGCCAGAGGAGCGGCCCGAAGAAGGCGAATGCAAAGGCCGCGCGGAAACCGATTGCCGCCAGCCGGTCGCGCCCGGTGGCACGGGCAAACAGCCAGACCGGACGCCCCGCCGCTTGTGCGGCCAGGGCGCTGCCCCAGAAGAACAGCGCCAGATAACCGAAAAGAAGGGCCAGCGCGGCCCAGCCAAAACCGGAGATCATCTGCTCAGCCCTCGCGTTCCGGGTTAAACCGCAGCAGACGCAGGGCGTTTAGCGTCACAAGCACGGTTGCACCCGTGTCGGCGAGGATCGCGATCCAGAGGCCGGTCAGACCAAAGACCGAGGTCACGAGGAAGACGGCTTTCAGCCCGAGCGCTATGGTCACATTCTGGCGGATGTTGGCCATTGCTGCGCGCGACAGACGGATCGTGGCGGGAATGTCGGTCACCCGGTCACGAAGTATGGCCGCATCCGCCGTTTCCAGCGCCACATCGGTCCCCGATCCCATTGCCACGCCAACGCTTGCCTGTTTGAGCGCGGGGGCGTCGTTGATGCCGTCGCCGATCATCATCACGCCGCCTTTACTTCCGATCTCGCGGATGTAGGCAAGCTTGTCCTCAGGCAGCATGTCGGCCTCGAACTTCAGGCCGAGGCCTCCGGCGATCGCAGCGGCCGTGCGCGGGTTGTCTCCGGTCAGGATGACCGCAGTCACCCCCATCGCCGTCAACTGGCGCACCGCGTCTTTCGCATCCGCACGCGGCTCGTCCCGCATGGCGATCAGACCGAGCGGGGCCTTTTCGCGAAACACGGCGACCGCGGTCTTGCCGTCCTCCTCAAAAATCGTCGCCTGCCGAAGGCCAAGGCCATCCAGCCCGCCATGCTCCATCGCGTAGCGGGGCGAGGACACATAGGCCGCAGCGCCGCCCACGGTTGCAACAACGCCCTTGCCCATCAGCGCCTTTGCGTCTTGCGAGGGCAGCGCAGAAACGCCAGCGTCCTTGGCCTTGTTCAGGATCGCAATCGCCAGCGGGTGGCTCGAGCCGGTCTCGACGCCTGCCGCCACGGCCAGAAGTTCAGCTTCGGTGGTCGTCCCGAACGGCACCAGATCCGTCACCTGCGGGCGACCATGCGTCAGCGTCCCGGTCTTGTCGAAGGTCACAACATCCACCTTCGCCGCCGCTTCGATCACGGCACCGCCCTTCATCAACAGGCCACGCCGCGCCCCGGTGGACATGGCCGAAGCGATGGAGGCGGGGACCGAGATGACTAGCGCACAAGGGCAGCCGATCAGCAGGAGGGCAAGGCCGCGGTAAACCCAAGTGTCCCAGGGCTGGCCGAAGACCAGCGGTGGCACCACGATGACCAGCGCCGCGACGGCGACGATGGCAGGCATGTACCAGCGGCTGAACCGGTCGATGAAGCGTTCGGTCGGGGCACGCGCCTCTTCGGCCTCTTCAACCAGACGGATGATGCGGGCGATGGTGTTGTCCTCGGGACCTTTGGTCACTTTGACCCGCAGGGCCGCCTCGGTGTTGATTGCGCCGGCAAAAACCGCGTCCCCGGGGCCGCGCGTCTTGGGCACGCTTTCCCCGGTGACCGGGCTTTCGTCCACGCCCGAAGTGCCATCCACGATCTCGCCATCGGCCGGAATCCGGTCACCGGGGCGGACAAGGACTGTCTGGCCCACAGACAGGCTTGCGGCTGGAACCTCGCGCGTGCTGTCACCTGTAACGAGTTGCGCCGTCTTCGGCACAAGATTGGCCAGCGCCCGGATCCCGTCTCGCGCCTTGCCGGCGGCCACGCCTTCCAGCACCTCGCCCACGGCGAACAGAAACACCACCAGTGCCGCCTCTTCCGCTGCGTTGATGAACAGCGCGCCGACGGCGGCAATCGTCATCAGGCTTTCGATGGTGAAGGGCTGTCCCATCCGCAGCGCCGCAAAGGCGCGCTGCGCTACCGGAGCCACGCCGATCAAGCAAGCGGCAACGAAGGCCCACTTACCGATCTCGGGGGCAAGATACTCGATGACCCAGGCGGCACCCAGCAGCAGGGCGGTAAAGATGACCAGCTTGCCCTTGGCGGTCTGATACCAGCGCTTGCCCCGGTCGGCGGGGTCGTCATGAACGTGGCCGGGGCTGCCGTGACCGCTATCGTCGCGCTTGGTGCTGGCCGCCTTAGAGCCGTGGTCGTGACCAGAATGATCGTGGCCAGCGGGAGCTTGGGCGGAGTGATCATGATCTTCATACATGTCGCTCTGCTCAGGTACGGATTGGGTCCCCGGCAAAACGAAGTCCTTCTTCGCACCGGCGGCGCGCGGCGCAATCTCATAGCCAAGCGCACGGACGGTCTTCTCGATCTTGTCCCGCCCGGTTTGTCCCTCATCCAGCGTCAAGCGCAGGCGTTCCGACATGATGCCAACCTCGACGCCGCTTACCCCCGGCAGGCGCGTCACCGCATCCTTGATCTTGGTCGCGCAGGACCCGCAGTCCATGCCCGTCACCGTCCAGTCACAGGATGTTTCGCGTGCAGCTTCCGACATCGTCATTCCTCCTGCCGCTGAGCGGGCAGTTGCTTTCATCGAATCAGGAACCTAATGTCTCTAGCAACTATAGCTTCAAGGAGAATCTGATGCTGACTATCGGAAAGTTGGGCGAGGCTGCCGGGGTGAAGGTGCCGACGATCCGGTACTACGAGCAGATCGGCCTGCTTCCTGAAGCAGAACGGAGCTCGGGGAACCAGCGGCTGTATGGCCGCAGAGCGATGGAACAGCTCGCCTTCATCCGTCATGCGCGGGATCTGGGCTTCACGCTGGAGGCCATACGCGACCTTCTCAGCCTATCAGACCGCCCGGATCAGTCCTGTGCTGCCGCCGATGCCATTGCAAGGGCGCAACTTGCGGAGGTTGAAAGCCGCCTTGCGCGCTTGATCGCTTTGAAGGCCGAACTTGAACGTATGGTCGTTCAGTGCGCGGGAGGGCGCATTGCTGACTGCCGGGTGATCGAAGTGCTGAGCGATCACTCGCTTTGCGCCCACGACCATCTCAGCGTTCCGAAGTCTGTCGACGCAAGTTTGGCCCTGCCCGCCAGCACATCTTCTTCGAACTGATCGAAAGATTGATCTCGATCAATGCGCAAGTGTGGGCTGGGTGTAGCCTTCATAGCAGGGGACACAAGGATGCAATCTGATGGGCAAGGTTACCATAACATTGTCGGCACTCGCACTCATTGCTTCGGCAGCCCTTGTACCTGCCCTCGCCCAGCAAGGTTCACCGTGCTGCCGCGACTGGTGGGGTCCGGGCTGGATGGGTCCCGGCCACATGACACCCGATGGTATGGGTCGGGATATGTGGGGCTGGGGGATGATGGGGCCAGGCCAGCAGGCGCGGATGCAACGGCATTGGACCTACATGAATGAAGGTGTTCCCTCTGCGTATCGCGGCGCGCGCAATCCCTTGCGGTCGACGGATGAGACTCTGGCTGCCGGAGCAACACTCTACGCCGAAAACTGCGCCAGATGTCACGGGCCTACGGGCTTTGGCGATGGTGAGGAAGGTCGCAGCCTGACGCCGTCGCCGGCGTTGCTCAACTACTTGGTCCAAATGCCGATGGCGGGCGACGAGTACCTGCTTTGGACTGTATCAGAAGGCGGAAAGGCTTTCGAAACCGCTATGCCAGCTTTTAAGGATAGCCTGAGTGAGGACCAGATCTGGTCGATTATTGCCTACATGCGTGCGGGATTCCCATCGGGCCAACAATAATGATCCTGACAACATTCGTCTGTGCCGGATGGTCTGTTCCGTAGGGATATCCGGACGCTGCATCAGCGTGTTTCTGGTCGGCTAGCCGGATGTCTGCGCGTGCGAAGTGGTCGTTCGCGAGATGAGCGTGCGGCACGCTGAAGGTTCAGCTAGTGGGCACTGAGGGATCATTTTACCGTGGGCGTGAAGTCGTTGCCTATTAACATCCCTCCCAGATAGACACTAAAGCGCCTAACGGGGGAAAAATGCGCTTAGGCGACTGAGTGTCGCTCACGGTGATGCGACTTGATCTCGCTACCCAAATCCAACACAAACCAATGATGCAAGCGGTCCTGCGCCTTTTCCTTGCCTTGATCCTGACCGTGGCGGTGCTCGTCTCGGCCACGTCGCAACCTGCTTCTGCACTGACGAACGAAATCGCCATGGCCGCGATGCCCTGCTGCGACGACGATTGCCCTGATGACCCGTCTTGCGAACTGGCCTGCATTGCCATGCTTCGCTGTGCTGTCAACACAAGCGTCTTGCCGACACCTTTGGTAGACACCGGGGTCTTCGCGGCCCTGATTTCCGCGATCGGATATTCGGACCCACCCTGGTCAGGCGACGGCCTGCGACCAGAAGGATTGAAACGACCTCCGCGCATCTGACGACTGCGTGTTTCGACACGCCGCCAATGCAAGTGATGCCCGCGCCTCTGGCTAGGGCACCCGTCGTTCCAATAATCCTCATGAGGTCCCCAATATGCGTCTTTTCCGCATTCGTTGCGCTGCGCTGGCGCTTGCCCTGTCCTCAACGACTGCCTATGGCGGCGCTGAAGATTTCCGTTTTGAACTGGTATCCACGGATCATCGCGTCGGGTCGGGCGCGATTGTCGAGGTCAGCCTGACGGACCTACGAACCGGCACGCCCGTCGAAGGTGCCGTGATTTTTGCCACCCGCATGGACATGGCCCCTGATGGCATGGAGACGATGACCTCTCCTGTCACCGCAATGCCTGCGGAGACTCCGGGCAACTACCGCTTTGCGACAGATATCACCATGGCCGGTGGCTGGCGGTTTTCGATTGCCGCCAAGGTGCAGGGCGAAGAGGAGACGGTCGAAGCTCAGATCGATCTGAAAGCAACCCCATGAGCGTCCTCGGGAAACTGATGGTGATCACGCTTGTCGCCGCAGGTGCCGGATGGGCTGGCCTCAAGGCCGGAGAGGGTGGCATCACCCTCTCCGGCCTGCAGGATCTCGCGCAAACGCAGATCGCCCTTCTTGCGGGCCAAGAGGTTGTCACCGAGCAGCGCTCTGATGCAACCGGGCCTGTCATCTACTGGAGGCATCCAGATGGACTGCCCGAATGGTCGGCATCCGAACAGCAAACGGCGGATGGGCGAGCCTTCCTGCCTGTCCTGGAGAGCGAGGATATCTCACTGGGCCCCGCTCCTGATCTCCCTGCCGAAGCGGCCATGGTGGAAACAGGTGAGCGGACCATCCTCTACTACCGCAACCCGATGGGCCTGCCCGACACCTCGCCAGTGCCGAAGCAGGACTCAATGGGGATGGATTACATTCCCGTCTATGACGGTGAAGATAGTGATGACGGGTCGGTCACTGTCAGCCCTGGCAAGTTGCAGCGTACCGGGGTGCGGACGGCCGAAGCGGTGCTGGCCCCACTGGCGGCCACATTACGCGCGCCGGGCATCGTGGAACTGGACGAACGCCGGATCAGCGTGATCTCGCTGCGCGCAGACGCCTTCATAGAAACCGTCGCCGATGTGACCACAGGCAGCACGATCGCCGAAGGTGCGCCGCTCGTGACGCTCTATTCACCCGAGATCGCTGCCGCTCTTGCACAGTTCCTAACCGACGTGCGGTCGGAAGGACGGTCAAGGGAGGGCGCGCGGCAACGATTGGAAAACCTCGGCGTGCCGGGAGAGGTGATCGACCGCATCGCGACCGAGGGCCAGACGACAGTGAGTATTCCGATCATGGCCCCGCGCAGCGGCGTGGTGCTGGAGCGGATGGCGGTCGAAGGCATGATGTCGGAAGCGGGCGATACCCTGTTCCGCATCGCTGACACCTCGACCGTCTGGGTCATCGCCGAAGTGCCTGAAGCGGCGCTGATGGAGATTGCAGTAGGAACAGAGGTTCGGGTGAGCTTTCGTGGCCTCACGGATGGCCCGATTCCGGGCCGTATCGACACCATTTACCCCGAGATCGATATGATGACCCGCACTGGAAAGCTGCGGATTGAATTGCCGAACCCGGACGGGCGCCTACGCGCCAACATGTTCGCCGAGGTCGAAATCATGCTCGGCGGTGCACCCGTGGTGCAGGTACCAGAGGGTGCTGTGATCGACACCGGCGACAGGCAGGTGGTGATCCTTGATCTGGGTGAAGGGCGGTTCCGGCCCGAACCTGTGACCGTGGGGCGCAAGGGCGACGGCATGATCGAGATCGTCAGCGGCGTGGGCGCGGGCGACATAGTGGTCAGCTCTGCCACCTTCTTGATCGACGCCGAAAGCAACCTCAATGCGGCTTTGGCTGCCCTTGCAGCGCCCGGATCCACCCCGGAGGCCAACCCATGATCGCCCGCATTATCGAATGGTCGGCCCGCAACGTGCTGCTTGTGCTCTTTGCCACCGTCTTTACCGTGGCTGCGGGCCTTTGGTCCCTGCGCACACTGCCGATCGACGCCATCCCCGATCTGTCGGATGTGCAGGTGATCGTGCTGACCGAATATCCTGGGCAAGCGCCGCAGGTGGTCGAAGATCAGGTGACCTATCCCCTCACTTCGGCCATGCTGACCGTGCCACAGTCACGCGTGGTGCGCGGGTTCTCGTTCTTCGGCATCTCTTTCGTCTACATCATCTTCGAAGATGGCGTGGACCCCTACTGGGCCCGCTCGCGCGTGCTGGAATACCTCAACGCCGCCGCAGCACGTTTGCCGGATGGAGTGACGCCCGCGCTTGGGCCAGATGCGACGGGCGTGGGCTGGGTCTATCAATACGCGCTGAAGGGCGAGAACCTGAGCCTGGCCGAGCTGCGGTCCTTGCAAGATTGGGTAATGCGTTTTGCCATCAGCGGTGCCGACGGCGTGTCGGAAGTCGCCAGCGTCGGCGGGTTTGTGAAACAATACTCGATCACCGTCGATCCGGTGCGGATGCGGGCGCTTGGCATCACCCTGTCCGAGATCGGTGAGGCAGTTGCGGCCAGCAACATGGACACCGGCGGGCGCACGGTCGAGCTGTCGGAATTCGAGTTCATGGTGCGCGGGCGCGGCTATCTGGACGGCATAGCCGATCTGGAAATGGTCCCGATCCGTGCTGAGGGGGGCGTGCCGGTTCTGCTGCGCGACGTAGCGCGGGTCGAGATCGTGCCCGATGAGCGTCGGGGCATCGCAGAGCTTGATGGCGAGGGAGAGGTCGCCAGCGGCATCGTGCTACAACGAGTGGGGGCCAATGCACTCGACGTGATCGATAACGCCAAGGTCGAGATCGAGACCATCGCGCGAAGCCTGCCCGAGGGGGTGGAGATCGTCACCGTCTATGACCGGTCCAACTTGATCCTGTCAGCCATTGAAACCTTGCGGACGACACTTCTTGAGGAAAGCATCGTCGTGGCGCTGGTCACATTTGTCTTCCTGCTGCATGTCCGCTCGTCGCTGGTCGCCATCATCATGCTGCCGGTGGGCCTCTTGATGGCCTTCACCGCCATGCGCGCGCTTGGCATCGGGGCCAATATCATGAGCCTTGGCGGCATCGCTATCGCCATTGGCGCGATGATCGACGCCGCCATCGTGATGATTGAAAACGCCCACAAGCATCTGGAACGGGCGGAACCCGGCAAGCCACGGGTGGAAGTGCTGATCGAAGCCGCGTCCGAGGTTGGCCCGGCGCTGTTCTTCAGCCTGCTGATTATCACCGTCTCCTTCCTGCCGATCTTCGCGCTGGAAGGGCAAGAGGGCCGCCTATTCGGCCCCTTGGCTGCAACCAAAACTTTCGCCATGGCGGCCGCAGCGCTCTTGTCAGTGACGCTGGTGCCCGCGCTGATGGTGATCTTCGTGCGCGGGCGGATCGTGCCGGAACACCGCAACCCGGTGAACCGCGCCCTGATCGCGATCTACCGACCCGTCATCCAATGGGTGCTGCGGGCGCGGGTGTTCACAATCACGCTCGCGCTGGTGGCACTGGTCGCCACAATCTGGCCCGCGCGGCAGTTGGGGTCCGAATTCATGCCCGCTCTGGACGAGGGCACGATGATGTACATGCCCACCACCCTGCCGGGCTTGTCCGTCACCAAAGCAGCGGAGTTGATTCAGATGCAGGACCGCATCATCCGCAGCTTCCCGGAAGTCGAGACCGTCTTCGGCAAGGCGGGACGTGCGCTGACGGCAACCGACCCGGCCCCTACCGAGATGTTCGAGACGATCATTCAGCTGAAGCCGAAGGATGAGTGGCGCGAGGGCGTCACGATGGAAAGTCTGCGGCTGGAAATGGACGCCGCCCTGCAATTCCCCGGCGTCTCGAACGCCTGGACCCAGCCGATCCGCGCCCGCATCGATATGCTGGCCACCGGCATCCGCACTCCTGTGGGGGTGAAAGTCTTCGGCACTGACCTTACAGAAATGGAGGCAGTCGCGCGGCAGGTCGAGGCGGTGCTGCGGAATGTTCCCGGCACCACCAGCGCCTATGCCGAACGGGTGATCGGCGGCTATTACCTCGACATCGTGCCCGACCGGGAACGGCTGGCGCGTTACGGCCTGTCGATCCAGGACGTGCAGGAGGTTATCGCCATGGCGCTTGGGGCCGAGGCGATCACTCAGACCGTCGAGGGACGCGAGCGCTACAACGTGGCACTGCGCTATCCCGCAGCGCTGCGCCAGGATCCCGAGGCCATCGCGCAAGAGGTTCAGGTCGCGCTTCCGGGTGGTGGCACTGTGCCCCTGGGCGAGGTCGCCGCTGTCGAGCGTACACGGGGTGCGACGTCGATCCGCACTGAGAACGGTCAGCTTGCCGTCTACATCTTCGTGGACATCGCGGGCCGCGATCTGGGCGGCTATGTCGCCGAGGCACAAGCGGCAGTGGCTGGCGAAGTGATCCTGCCGCCCGGCTATTCGCTGGGCTGGAGCGGTCAGTTCGAATACCTCGAACGTGCCAAGGCTCGGCTGGCAATCGTCGTGCCGATCACACTGGCGGTGATCTTCCTGTTGCTGTTTCTCAACTTCCGCCGCCTGACCGAAACCCTGATCGTCATGCTATCGCTGCCTTTCGCGCTCGTCGGCGGGGTCTGGCTGATGTGGTGGATGGGGTTCAACACCTCGGTGGCAGTCGCGGTCGGGTTCATCGCGCTGGCCGGCGTGGCGGCGGAAACCGGGGTAATCATGCTGATCTACCTCGACCATGCATTGGCGGAACGCAGGGCCGAGGTCGCCCGCGCAGGACGCCCATTCACCCGCGCCGATCTGGATGCCGCGATCATGGTCGGCGCTGTCGAACGGGTGCGGCCCAAGATGATGACGGTGGTGGCGATCATGGCGGGCCTGATGCCGATCCTTTGGGCGCATGGCACCGGGTCTGAGGTTATGAGCCGTATCGCCGTGCCGATGATCGGTGGGATGGTGTCGTCCACCATCCTGACGTTGGTCGTGATTCCGGCTGTCTACGCACTGATCAAGGGGCGCGGGCTGGCGAAGGCAGGAGACCTTGCCAACGGTGGTGCCGTCGTGAAGCCAATGGGTCAATCCCTGGTTTGAAAGTGGTCGGAGAAACCCCGGCAGAAATGATTGGAGCAAGCATGTCCGAGGTCTCTCTTCCGCATCAAGCCATCTCATCGCGAGATTTCTCCTGCCAAAACGGCGCGTCCGTGCACGGCAAGGATTGCAGTGAACCTTGGACAGCCGAACTGTCGGACGACATCTAGGACACGAGCATCGTAGGCGGCTTGGCCAATCAGGCTGCACAAATCCGATGCGTGAAACTGTCGGTTGGCACTAGGAGCAGCCCGAATCTGCTGATGGAGCTCGAGCGTTTTCGGATCTTCTTTGGCCAGCAGCTCCGGCTCCGATGAAAACGTTGGAGCCCGGCTTGACGAACTGGTCCGCCAGCGCCGCATGAAGCCGAGCAAGTAGCCAGCCGGGACATGGGCATTGCCGCGCGACTGGTTGAAAGTCAGGAAACGTTCCCAGATGATCTGCGTATCGACGTTCCAGCAGGCAAGCGACACCTTCGCTGACTTGATCAATTCTGCCCAAGGCGTGTGGTAGACGCTGGCTACTGCGCCGATCTCGATCTTTCCTGCAAAGATAGTTTTGTTCTTAGAGTCTCCAGATAGTGATGTGTCGCCTGCAGATGACACGACATCTGGCGCTGTTCCAGTTGCGATATGCCCCCCGAACCGGAACAGCCAGGGCGCAAACTTGCCATTGGGCTTCCACCGGGCCAGCGCCAAGCCGGACGCCGCGAGCTCGACCAGGAGCGCCGTCAGATGCTGCCGGGAAACCCCCATCTTTTCGGCGAGGTGCGCCAGCGTGAACGCGGCCGTTCCGCGTTCAAGCCCGTTGTAGCCATCCTTCCAGGCGATGCCGTCGAGGATGATCGTCGCGAGCTTATGGGCCGCAGTGGAGAGTGGTGTTTCGGTGATGCGGCGCAGGATGGCGCCGGTCGTGAGTTCCATGATGTGTCGTTCCGTCTTGGGGCGACACCAGACCGTGAGCCGTGCAAAATTTCGTTCCGGCAAAGGCATTTGCCGGTTGAACGGACCCAAAGCTCGCGCTAGATTTCCATCACCACGAGGAAATCAGTGCGGCGTCGGGCCTATGGTCTGGCGTCGTTTCTGTTTCTGGGGATCCGGTCACTCGATCGTTTCGTGGGAGGGCGGTCGTTCATGTTCTCAGTAATGAACCTCTTCGTGTCCGTAGCTCCCTTCATAGTCGCGCCATTCGACGAAAACAGACCGGTGCCAATAGCTGCGACAGTCTGCCGGCACGGTGAGGTCTGAGGCGGTCGGCACCGCAGAAATGCTGCTCCGACGACGGCTGTAGTCGCCCTGAGCGCCATAGGTGCCCATGTACACGGCGCCCCAGCTGTTGCAGTCGCCGTCAGAGTTGCGTCTCTGCTGGTAGGTGATCTCGAACACGCGGATCGAGCGGACAAAGTCAAACGCCGGATCGGAGATATCGACATCTGCCCGATCCTGGACGAGCTGAGGTGCCCACGGCGTTTTCGGGACAGAGATGAGCGGGGCAGTCTCTCCGCGAACGGCGATGTCGAACAGGCGCTCGATCGGTTTGGCCTCGCCGCGGAAACTCGCCCGCATCGGGCAGTTCCAGATTTGCAGCGGTGGCTCGACCGGCCATGGCGTGATCCGGGCAATGAAGACGGTGCGGGCATGGGCGCATTCGGTCGAGGCTGGCCAGCCGCCTGCGAGGCAGAGAAGGATCGCGCAATCGACGGGGTAGGCTTGTGCCGGAGCCGCAACAGAAAGTGACATGGCGGTCGCTGCCAGGGCGGCCGCAGCTCGTAGTCTTGTCATGGGAGTTTCCTTGTGAAGATGCCGGGAGGGGAAGGGTAGGGGGACCTGATCTCACGCGGTCATCCGTCCGGGTCCTCGCCAAGAGCCTGGTAGTCGTGGATCGCGCGGTTGATCTCTTCGGACACCTGGGCTCGCGCGGCATCCAGACAGCGCAGATAGGTCTGCGCCTCATCGAAATAGGCCGTGAACTCCTGCCCGATCTCCACGCGATATTCCGCGCGCGTGGCAGCATCGGTCACCGGTGCAGGCGGGACCGGCGGCAAGCAGTCCAACGCCGTCGCACCTTGAGCGACGCCGCAGACAGGCATCGTGAACAGGGCGGCGGCGGCGAGGCAAGCGTGTCTGGAGCGGAGAAGGGGCATGCACGGTCCGCGGTTTCAAAACATGTGCATGAATTGCAAAACACCGCTATTGACGCAATAGGATTCTACCGCTAGGTGAGCGCCATGTTGTGCGACGACATGTTTCTCATCAGCGCAACATGCACTATGTTCTGCCGAAAGCGTGTTGCTTCGGAAGGTGCCAACCCATGAGGAACTTGACCCCGGTGATCTTGCAGGCCGGACTTAAGGAGGCCCTGACCGAAGGCGGCATCGTCGAAGCCCTCTGTGTCGAGGACGCAAAGAAGGTTCTCAATGTCTGGCAAGGCACCTGGCGCATCCAGTTGCGCCTTGGCGACCAGACGGCCCTTCTGGTGATCTCGCGCGGGCTCGAACCCCGGGAGTTCAAGACCGTCACCGGTCTCATCTCCTTCGCGGTCGAGCTGGGTCTGACCACGGTCCCCGTTCCTTTGAAGAAGGGCGAGAAGGCGACCTGGACCCATGACGCAGCGGTGGAGCCCATTCCCTGATCTGACCCTCGGCGCAGGGCTGGCGCTTTGGCTCATTGCCGCACAAGGTGCCCTGGCCGAGGTCATTGATCTGGGGACAGGGGCAGAGGACTTGCGGGTTCGGGCCAGCGTTCTCGATCTTGGCAAAAAGCTTCCCAAACGCGGCGATCCGAACAACGCCGAGTTCACAGATGATGCTAAGACCGATGCAGCTGATGATGGTCTCGTTGTGCTCGCGTCCTATGGCACAACCCCGAAGGGCAGGGGTCCGCGTGGCACAGCCGAAATCGAGGATCTCGTACTCGACGTCGGCGACGACTACCTCCGCCATCCAGCGCTGAAGGCGGCCGGGCTCTCCGGGACGGAATGGCTCGCACTCTTTCGGGCCAACATCGCAGTGGAATCCGCCTTCAATCCGGATGCGCGCTCATCGGTCGGTGCCATCGGCCTGGGTCAGCTGATGCCCGGAACCGCCGATCTCCTCGGTGTCGATCCCCATGATCCCGAAGATAATCTGCGTGGATCGGCCCGCTATCTCCTCGCCCAGCTTGAGGACTTCGGCGCCGCCGATCTTGCACTCGCCGCCTACAACGCCGGACCCAAAGCGGTCCGTGAGTATGGCGGCATTCCCCCTTATGCCGAGACCGAGGGCCATGTGGCCAAGGTTTTGCGGCTGACCAACGCAACCCTCAGTTCGGAGTAACTCCCATGTTCCGCAATCTTTTTGGCGTGCGATTGCCGCGCCTGGCTTTGCACACCCTTTTGCTGGCGCTGCCCTTCGCGGCAATCCTCGCGGAGCCCGCTCTCGCGCAGAACCTCGACCCCTTGGAGAACATGCTGCAGGTCGTGGTGGACGGGCTGACCGGCCCGATCGGACGGCTGATCGCCATCCTTGCTGTCGTGGCTGCCGGCTACATGATGTTCACCGGCCGCCTGAACTGGCCCCTCTTCCTTGCGATCTTCTTCGGTGTGGTCCTCGTCTTCTCGGCCGCGACCATCATCGACGGCTTTGCGGCCCCCTAAGGCGGGATCGGCGACAGGCCGGGTGGCATCGCACACCCGGCTTGGCCGCTCCCTCGGATGTTCCCCATGCATGACGCGCCCCTGTTCCTCGGCCTCACCCGGCCGCCGAAGATCTTCGGCCTGCCCATCGGCTACTTCGTGAGCCTGATGTTGGGCTCGGTCATACCCTTTGTGGGCGCAAACGACTGGCGGTTCCTGCTGATCGGGGTCGTCGGCTATCCGGTCTTGTGGTTCGTGGCAGACCGCAACCCGAACCTCTTCGAAACAGTCGCAGTGGTCTTTTCCCGGACGCCGCGCACAAGGGTCAAGTCAGCCTTTGGCGGAGATCGCCATGTCAGCTGACCTCAAATCCCTCTTCCCGGCCACACCGGCGCTCCGATCTGTCTTGCGGCCTGAGGATCTCGCAGCCGAGACCCTCGCCAGGCACTTGCCCTGGCTATCCGCAGCTGCGGACAATCTGATCCTGACCCGACAGGGTGATCTGATCGCCTCGGCCGTGGTCGAAGGGCAGGACAGTTTCACGACGGAAGAGGGGGACCTCTCGCTTGCGACCACTTCGCTCGCGCGGCTGATCGGCCAGCTGGGCGAAGGGTTCGGGTTCCACGTCTCCAAACTGACCCTGCCGGACACCCCACATCTGAAGCCCTTCGATGGTGAGGGCACCGGGGCTGCATTCGCGGCCATGGTCGATGCCCGCTGGCAGGGACATCTTCGCGCCCGCACCCTGAAGCGGCGAGTGCTGGTGGTCTCGCTCATCCTTCGCCCTACCGCGCTGAAGCGCGCTCCGCTGATCGGCGCGCTCTTCAAGGCGGCCTTCACCGGCGATCTTGGCCAGCGGATCGAGCGCCTGAATGAAGCGATGGGGCTTCTGGCCGGGGCCTGCCAGGGCCTGGGCTTCCGGCGTGTGACTATCTCTTCCGGGGAATGGCTCGGTCTCCTGGGTGTCCTTCTTGGTCAGCCGATGGCCAAGGTGCTGCCGATGCGCGGCCAGTTTCTCAGTGAGGCTGTAGCGTCAACGCAGATGACCTTTGCTGGCAAGCGGGTGGAGATCGATACCGGCGCCGGAAAGTGTTTCGGGACGATCTTCGGCGTGAAATCCTACCCAGCCCGAACCTGGGCACGGATGCTGGATGCGCTGGAACTGCCCTACGACATCGTCATCACCAACAGCTTCACGCCTGCCCGCAACAACGAAATCGAAGAGCGCATCAAGCGCACGGCGCGCCAGATGCGTGCCTCCGAAGATGCCGCCGAGACTCTGCGTCAGGAACTGTATGAGGCCGCGGACAACGTCGCCTCTGGTCGACAGGTCTTCGGCAAACATCATCTGACGGTCATGGTTACGGCCGACAGCCCGGAACAGCTGGAGGAAGCAGCCTCAGAGGTCTGGCGCGCCGGACAGGATTGCGGGGCGACCCTCGTGCGTGAGAGCTTTGCCGCCCGCGCGGCCTGGTTTGCCCAGGCCCCGGGGAACTGGGCCTACCGACCGCGCACCGCGCTTCTCTCGGCCCAGAACTTTGCCCATCTCGCAGCACTCCACCGGGTGACAGAAGGTCGCTCCAAGGTGCAGTCGCCCTGGGGCGAGACCATCACGGCGCTGCCAACGGTCACCTCAAGCCTCTATCGCTTCAATTTCCACGACAAGGGAGAGCAGGGTGCCGAGCCCAGTGCCGGCCACACGCTGGTGTTGGGCCGCACGGGGTCAGGCAAAACCCTCGGCACGGCATTCCTCATGGCGCAGGCGCGGCGCGTACATGCCCGCATCCTCGTCATCGACAAGGACCGGGGCCTCGAGATGGCGGTGCGCGCCTTGGGTGGCAGCTATTCCGCAATCCGGATCGGCGAGGCAACCGGCCTCAATCCGTTCCAGACCGAGATCGATGAGCGCGGCGCGGCCTGGCTCACTGACTGGCTCGGAGACATCCTCGCAGGGCCGCGCCCCTTTGAAACCGCCCAAACCGTCAGCCTCAACGCTGCCGTCCGTCAGATCGTTTCGGCTGACCCGCGGCTTCGGACCTTCGACGGCTTGGCCACCCTCGTCGCCTCGACCGACGACGAGGGTGATCTGGTGGGCCGGGTCCGAGAATGGGGGCAGGGAGGCCGACATGGCTGGCTCTTTGGGCCCGGGGCCGCTTCCCAGATCAGCCTGTCCGAGGATGTGGTCGGCATCGACATGTCGGAGATCCTCGATCTCGGGACCGAACGTTCGGCGCTTCTTGCCTATCTCTTCCGCCGCATCGAACGGGTGATCGAGGATCGCGGTCCGACCCTCATCGTCATCGATGAGGCCTGGAAGATGCTCGACGATCCGATCTTCGAGAAGCGCCTGCACGATTGGCTTGTCACCATGCGGAAGAAGAACGCCGTGGTGATGATGCTGACCCAGACACCGACGCACCTGACGCGGGTCAAGGTCGGCCAGATCATTGCGGAAAGCGTGGTGACCCAGCTTCTCTATCCGAACCCGCGCGCCAACCCCGAGGATTACCGGATCCTGCGGCTCAACGAGAAAGAGGCCGAGTTCCTCTGCACGCCCACGGGTGGCTTGCGCCTCGCCCTCCTGCGCTCGGCCGGAGACTCGGTCTTCGTGAACATGGACCTCGCCGCCCTCGGGCCCGCGCTCGCCGTTCTCGGCGGCGGCCGATCCGGCGAAGAGCGCGCCCCCTATGGCTGGCGCGATTCCCCCGATTTCTGGAAGGATATGACGTGACCCGACGCAACCGCCTGATCCCCTTTTTCCTTCTCGGGCTCACCCTCCTCTCCGCCTGTGCTGGCGTCGAGACGGGGGCCGTTTCCCCCTGTCACGGTCAGTTCAGAGCCGAGGGCAAGTACTTCGCGGCGCGGGAGCAAAGCGACGGCACGACGGTCGTCGTTTCGACGATGAACGCGCACGACATGCGCTGCGCGCACTGAGCCACCCCATGCGCCGTGCCCCCTTCCTTCTTGGGCTTCTCCTCGGCACTGCGGTGCCCATGGGGCTCCTGGCCCAAGGCGTGCCGATCATCGACGGCTCACGGCTGTCGAACTTCATCTCGCGTCTTGTTGAACAGGCTGAAGACGCCGTGAAGCAAGCCGAGAAACTCGACCGGCGCACAGAACTCAGCGAAATCGAAGACGACCAACTAGCCGCCTATGAGCGTTTCCTCGCGGATACGACCGGCGTGACCGACCTCAGCGGCTTCGAGATGGGGACGGGAACCTTCCCTCCTGCCGACGAAGTCTATCCCCTTGAGGAGACAAGCCCGGAAAGCCAGCGGCTCTTCGGTGAAGGCGAGACGGTCGAGGCGATGATCATCGCCACAGCGGCGCGCTATGAAACGCATCCCGGTGTCGTGAAGGTCGGGCTCACGCCCACGACCTGGCGCATTCTTTTCCAGTCGCTGGTGAAACAGGAAAGCGGGTTTTCCAACGCGGCGATCAGCCCGGTCGGGGCCATGGGCTTCTGCCAGTTGATGCCGGGCACTGCCGCCGATCTCGGCGTCGATCCGACCGACCCGCTGCAGAACCTCGATGGTGGCGCACGCTATCTCGCGACCCAGCTCAACAGCTTCGGCCGGATCGACTTTGCGCTCGCGGCCTATAACGCCGGCCCGGGCAACGTCCAGAAATACGGCGGCATCCCACCTTTCGAGGAAACCCAGAACTACGTCCGCCGGATTTCGGGCTACTACGACGCCTATCTCTCGGTGATCACCGGCGCGGACGTGACGGGCACGTTGGCGGGGGTGGAGGGTGCGAGTGCCGAATGGGGCAACATGTCCTCCGCCTTCATCGGCTATTCCGGCCAGCAGTCGGGGCAGATCGAGGCGGCCATGGCGCGGATCAAGGGTTTCCTTGAAGAGGCCAAGCCCCAGACCCCGAAAGAAGCGGTCGATCAAAACACCTACATGCTCGCCGAACGCGCGCGCCTTATGGCCCTGACGCTGCGGCTGCGCGCGGGTGCCGTCAAAGTCGAGGCGGCCCGTGGGCTCTCGGACGCCGCGCAATCCCTGCAATACACCACATTCTGGGAGTACACTCCGTGAGACCTGCCGTCCTTCGAACGAGGGCGCGCCTCGCGCTCGCCGTCTGTGCATCGATCCTAGCATCACCTCTTCTGGCCCAAGGCGTGCCCGTCATCGACGGCACCAACCTTGCCAAGAACATCGAGCAGCTGCAGGCGGCGCTTCGCGATGCCGAAAACCAGATCGCGCAGATCGAAGAATTGAAGAAGCAGGTCGAGACCGGTCTCGAGCAGCTGACCAACCTCGAAGGCATCCTCGGATCAATCTCAGGCCTGAACGAGATCGCTAGCCTCTACAATTCGGTGGAGGATCTGCGCTCGCGGGCGGCCAAGATCACCGATCTTTCCGGCTTCCAGGCCGCACTGACCATCGGGGACTTCGATGGGCTCCTGGACAGCCTTCTCGATGGCGATGTGACCATGGGCGAAAAGATGGCGGCCGAATACATGCGCGACACACTGGAAGGGGCCGGCCTGACCTCGGAAACCCTGGCCGAGCTGTCTTCCTCCGCCAATCCGCAGGACAAGCTCATCGCGACGACTGCTGCCACGAGTGCCACGGCCATGGGCGTGGCGCAGCTCTCCTACGAGGAAGCCGCCCAAAGCCTCGCGCGGATCGACGGGCTCGTTGACGAGATCGCGAACCAGGAAGGCCTGAAGGAAAGTATCGACCTCAACACCCGGATGGCCGCCGAGACCAACTACATGCTCGGCCAGATGTGGCGGCTCAACGCAGCTGCAGGGCTGGCCGCCGGGCAGACAGGCGTGAACTGGGCGGCGGAACAGGCCAAGGAAAAGAGCTTCTTCGATTACTCGGGGGCCGAATGATGCGGCGGGTCTCTCACCACGTCGCGGCACTTGCCGCACTCGTCTGCTTTGCCAGCTTCGCTGCGGCGGAAGACATCGCCACTTTCAGCGACGTTCAGCTGATCGAAGAAACCCAGGAAGCGGTATGGGCGCAGGATGCGGAGGCCGCGCTGGACCTCCTGACCGAAATGCAGCGGCGCGGGACCGGGATCTTTGCCGCCGCAGACAGGCCCGCCTGCGAGGAGGTGATCGATCTGCCCGAGGGGATCACTGACTGGCGCTTCAAGGGGGCCGCGCGGCAAGCCTACATCACGGCGGCGAAGAAGACGGCCCTGAAGGCGGGGACATGCGGTTGCCTCTTCGACGGCTTCAGCTTCGACATGTTCACGTCGGAGATTCTGGGCAAGCCGGGTGCAGACCTCGTCAACGATGATCGTGCCGAGCTTGAGGGTTACCTGACACAGCACCAACGCGAGACGGAGGCACGCTATCGCGACCTCGAGACCGTCTGCCGGTCCATGTGATTCATGGCCATCATTGCCGATATCCTGACACAGGTCGATGCCGCCGCAACCGCGGTTGGCGCCACGGCGTTCGATGCCGTGGCCGCTGAGATCGTGCCGATCTTCCGGGTCGGCTCGGTACTGGTTGTGGCCCTGGTCGGGATCAACCTGATGGCACAGGCAGTGCCAATGACCCTGCGCAACGGGCTCGGTCTGATGGTCCGCATCGCGGTGGCGTCTGCCTTCCTGTCGTCCTGGACGAACTTCAATTCAGTATATGGCGTCCTGACCAATGCCCCGAGCGAGATTGGGGCCGTCGTCCTTGAGGCCTTCGGCGGTGGATCGGGCAATCTCTATGAGGGGCTCGACTCGCTCTACCTTCAGGCCCTCGATGTCGGGCAGGCGATTAGCCAGAACGGCAGCTACATCACCGGTGCCCTCGCGGGCCTTCTGATGTTCCTCGTGGCCGCGCTGATGGCAACCGTCTCGATCATCGTGATCTCGGCAGCGAAGATCATGATCGGCGTCCTCGTGATTTTCGCGCCGATCGCGATTGCCTGCACGCTCTTCAAGGTCACCGCCCCTCTCTTCGATCGGTGGGTGAACCTCGCCCTCGGCTTTGCCTTCTATCCGATGCTGACCTCGGGCATGGCGGCCTTCACCTTCGCAATCGCCCGCGATCTGACACCGGCCTCCCTCGCCTCGGTCGAAACCATCGGCGATGTCCTGAGCTTTGTGGTCGTCATGATGCTCGGCACCGGCCTCATGGCCATGGTGCCGACGATCGCGCAGTCGCTCGCGTCAACCGCGACCGGTCTTGGCAGCGTCGCAGCCTCGACGTTCCGCACCGCCGACAGCATCAAGGGTTACGGACGCACCGGCATCGCGTCCGGGATCGGCGCAGGGCGGGGAGCGGCTGGATTGGATGCCGGCGGCCGCCGACCATCGGACGCACGTCTGAACGGCAATACCGCCGGACAGATCGGCAGGTCCGCCGTGCAGACGGCGATGCGGCTCGCCAGCCGGACACCGGACAAAAGCTGATGCCCCAGAATTCGAGAAGTGGAGGACCGCCCATGGAGGCGCATGGATTTGATGTCGATCTCGTGCTGGAGCCCCGCCTCTCGGCCCGGCGCGCCTGGATTGTCGCGAGTGCCGCGGGCGGGCTGAGCCTGATCCTTGCAACCGCGCTGGTCCTCGTCCTGCCCTTGCGGGAAACCCAGGTCTTCACCGTCCTCGTCGATCGGCAGACGGGTGACGCCGAAAACATCCTGCAGGTCGCCCCGACCGGGATCGAGGACCAGGAAGCGCTGAAGCAAAGCCTCCTCGTGGCTTACGTCTCAGATCGCGAAGGCTATTTCCTCGCAGGCATTCAAGCCCGGCTCGAGAGCGTCCAGCGCCGCTCCACAGGGGGCGCGGAGGAAAGTCTGCGACTTCTCTGGTCGAAGGGCGGCGGCAATTCTGCCTATCCGCCCGATGTCTATGGGCCCGGTGCGGAAGTCACGGTGACCGTGCGCCGGATCACGTTCCTTTCGCCGAACGTCGCCCAGATCCGTTTCCTGAAAACCCTGCGCAAGACGAAGCAGGAGCCGGTGACCCAGCCCTTCGTCGCGACGGTCGAGTTCGCCTTCGAGCCGAAGACCGAACGCTCCCTCGCCCATGTCTGGGAAAACCCGCTCGGCTTCACCGTTTCAGCCTACCGCGTCGACGCCGAAACCCTGGAGACCAATCCATGACCCGTTCTCTCCTCCTCCCAGGGATTGCCTTCGCCTGCGCTCTTGGCATCGCGACTGTCGCCCCCGCCGAAGTCGCCCCGGCGTCGATGGGCGCCGACGCGCGTGTCCGGTCGGTCCTCTACAACCCTGTCGATGTCATCCGGCTCGACACGCATCTGCGCGTGAACACCGCCATCGAACTGGGTGCCGGGGAGCGGATCGACTCGGTCCTTCTCGGCGACAGCGAGGCCTTCGAGGTCGAAGTTCTCTCGAACCGGACCACGGTTTCTGTGAAACCCCTGATCGCCGGGGCCGAGACCAACATGACGATCTATACTGGGCGGCGCACGATCTCGCTGTCGATCAGCGAGGGCAGGTCTCGTAACCCGACCTATCGGCTCGTCCTGCGCTATCCTGAGACGGGCACAAGCCGGACCGGCCGCAGCACGGTGGCCGCAGGTTCGCGCGACATCGGCTATGCCTGGTCGGGCGACGAGTCCCTGAAACCCGTCCATATCTGGAACGATGGGCAAGCGACGTACTTCGCCTTCGCCCCAGGCCTCCGGCCGTCGATCTTCGGTGTGGATGTGACGGGCCGCGAAGTGACGCTGAACTCCGGCACGCGCGGCAGCATCGTCCGTGTCTCGGGCCTGCGCTCCGCCTATTCGATCCGGATCGGGACGCAGGTTCTGTGCATCGAGCGGGTAGATGGCGGCGTGACCACCGATCCGGCCCTGCTCGCCAAGCTTCAGGGTTGGGAGTTCTGACATGGCTGATCCTGAGATGACCGATCCGCAGAAGGGCGCCGAGCCGGAATACAAGGTCGAGCGACCCAAGCCGAAAATGACCCGGCAGCAGCGACTTGGCATGGGCGCGCTGCTTGCAGGGGCGAGCCTTGCCGCGCTCTGGACGGTCTGGCCTTCCAGCCGCACAATCCCCGATGTGGAAACCTCAGCCGTCGAGGAATTCCAGGATCAGGCGGGCGGCTCGCCCTTCGGAGCGATTGAGCCGGGACCGGAAGCTAAGCCCTCAGGTGATGGGTTCTCAGACATCGAAGGGGAACTGGCCTCACAGCGCGAAGACCTCGAAGCGCGGAACGCCACACTCCAGTCCGAGGTTGAACGGCTGCAGCGCGAGTTGGGTGATCTTGCCGACAGGGCCGATGCCGAGAAGGACCAGACAGCCAAGGAACTGGCGATCGCGCTCGAAGAGGCACAGTCCCAGAACCTCGCGCTCATGGAGGACATGCGGCGGCAGTTCGATCAGGAGATCGCCGTTCTGAAGGCAAGCGCCGACACCGCTGGTGCCGCGGAAGCCGAACGAGAGGCTGAGTTGGCGGCCATGCGTGCCGAGCGCGAGGCGCAGCTTGCGGCCCGCGTGGCGTCACCTTCGGTCGTCTTTGATGACGGTCAAAAGGGTGGGGCAGGGGATGCCGGTATGGGGATGCCTGAGGTCGCAGGCGAGGGTCGAGATGCTGCGGGACGAGATTTCGTGCAGTCGGGGCGCGAAGCCACCACCACCGAAGTGAGCCAGGTGATCGCCAATCCGTCGAACACCGTCCTTCAGGGAACGATGATCGAAGCGACGCTCGAGAATGCGGTCGACTCAAGCCTGCCTGGCCAGATCACAGCGATCGTGACCCGACCGGTCTGGTCCTTCGATCAGGTGCAAATCCTGATCCCGGCCGGCTCGCGCCTCTTTGGCGATTATTCCTCGGACGTGGCCATCGGGCAGGGCCGCATCCTTGTCGCCTGGACGCGGCTCGTCACACCGGACGGGCAGTCCGTGCAGATGGAGGCTTTCGGTGGCGACGCCCAGGGTCGCTCCGGCATCACCGGCAAGGTCAACACACGGTTCGGCGCACGGTTCGGGTCGGCTGCGCTCATCTCCCTCCTCGGGGCCGCGCCGGCCGTCGCCGCCGCGAAATACACCGACGAGGTCAGTTCCGACACGGCCGAGAGCATGGGCGAGGACCTGAGTACTGCCATGGGCTCCGCGGTCGAGACCTATACAAGCCTGCCACCGATCATCACCGTCGCCCCTGGGGCCGCGATCACGGTCATGGTCGACCGCGATCTGGAAATCTGGTGATGGATGATCGGCCAAGTTTCCTCGGGACCTATCTCACACCGCTCGCCCCACTGTTCTTGCGAGACGATCTAGTCGAGGTGGCGATCAACCCCGACGGAAAAGTCTGGATCGAGCGGAAGGGTGCAACCCACATGGAGCGGGTCGCGCATCTGTCCATCGATCGGGTCCTGTCTAACAACCTCGGGCAGGCAATCGCTTCTGCGGTCGGCGTACAATTCTCCGACAAGAAGCCGACCGTTTCGGGAAAGATCGTCTTGGGCGATATGGCGATCCGGGCGCAGGTTGTGGCGCCGCCCATAGTGGAAGGCGGGATGGCTATCACGTTCCGGCCATTCAAGGTTTCCGCCGATCAGCTGATCGAGCCGAACCTCTTGCATGGGGGACTCGTCGATCTCGACGCAAAGCGCAGGGAAAGGGCAGGGGAGGCGATGAAGCTGGCCGAAGCCGGGCAAGTCGCCGATGCGATGCGGCTTTGCGTCGAAGAGCGTATGAACATCCTGATCTCTGGCGGCACCTCTACCGGCAAGACGACATTTGCTCGGTTCCTCTTGTCGGTGGTGGAGCCAGGTGAGCGGATTCTGACCATCGAGGATGCCTATGAGCTGTTCCCCCGTCAGGAGAACGCCGTAGCACTAAAGGCTGATCGTAGTGCTCAAGGCGAACGTACTCCTGCGCGGCTGCTGGAAGCCTCTCTCAGGATGCGGCCGGATCGGATTATCCTTGGAGAGTTGCGGGGCGAAGAAAGCCGAACCTTCCTCGAAGCGATCAACACCGGACACGGCGGGTCGTTCACAACGATCCATGCCGACACCGCGCGAAAGGCCATTGATCGGTTGGCAATCATGGTCATGGCCGCCGGGCTGGGCATGGGGTTCGAGGAAGTGAAGCGGTACTGCGAGGGGAGCGTGGATTTGGTGGTGCAGCTTTCGCGGCAGGGTGGGCAGCGCGGGGTGGCGGAGATACTGTGTCTGTGAGGTTCGCGAAGGGCGGAAAGCAGCCCTTGGCTCATGTTGAAACTACGTCCTCTTCCAGGTTCGCTTCAGGTCTGCGTTCCGATCCCCTCTTATGGTCGAGGAGGCCATAACTGTCGAAACAACGCTAGGCACTAATGGACAGGGGGTAGCGACTGGTAGCTTTCGAGCGGGTCTCCAAGGCGCGGCAGGGCGAGTCGGGCCTCGGGCTGGAAGCACGGCGCAAGTTGATCGGGGACTTCGCAGCCTCCCGCGGCGGCGAGGTGCTGGCGCGGTTCACCAGGGTGGAACGCGGGCGCAAGGAGGAGCGGCCGGAACAGTCCAAGATCATGCACCGGGCCAAGGTCTCTGGCACGAATCTGGTGATCGCGAAGCTGGACCGGCTGAGCCGCAACGCTGCCTTCCGCCTCGCCCCGAGCGACAGTAGGGGGCGGATTGTCGCAGTGAAGATGCTGGAGGAGAATGCCGAGGCCTTCGCAGCGAACCTCGCGCCCGGGCAATCTGCCTGCCTTACGTGGTAAGCCATGTTGCCGCGCGCTTGCTGGCCCAGGGCAGGACATATGTCAGTACCGTCGCCATGCACAGGACGATCAGGATGCCGCGCAGCGGCTGTGGGATGAAGGCAATCTGCGGCGCGATCACGGTGTTCAGGACCGTAACCAGCGGATAGACCACGACAAAGGCCAGCGCGATCTGCTTCCTTTTCCGCGGCGGTCTGCCCGCCGCGGAAATGTGCGCGCCCGAGGTTTCGGGCGCGGACATCAGCGCAGGTTCCCGCGCGCATAGGCTTCAAAGACACCCTCGGTGCCCATGGCCTGGAAAAAGGCGCCGGAGACGGGGCTCTTGTAGTCGCCCAGCATCGAGGTGATCATCGGAGTCACCACCATCTGGTCGATGCCCGCGTTGTTCAGGAGCGTCAGGCTAGTCTGCGCGCCAAGCTTCGTCGTCGCTGCGGAGATGTCCACCAGCGCGACAACGTTGAAGCCTTCCTCCTTGGCCGACAACGCC
Organism: Rhodobacter sp.; assembly: GCA_027484145.1. Lineage (GTDB taxonomy): Bacteria > Pseudomonadota > Alphaproteobacteria > Rhodobacterales > Rhodobacteraceae > Pseudotabrizicola. The sequence continues at coordinate 51,482 of JAIXUH010000010.1, read as the reverse complement.
GGGGGAACAAGGCAGACATCGGTGGTCAGGCCGCCGATCAGCAGGTGTCGCTTTCCCGTGGCGCGCACGGCATCGGCAAAGGCCGGGTCGTCCCAGGCATTGATCACGCCGGTCCGCTGGATGCGGGCGGCATATTCCTCGGGCATGATCTCCTGGAATTCGGGAAGGAGCGGGCCCTGTGCTTCGGTCTCAAGGCTGGTGGTCAGGACGATCGGCATGCCGGCGGCCTTGGCAAAACGGGCCACGGTACGGGTCCACATTTTCAGCTGGTTGCGTTCATCCTCGTTGGCAAGTTCACCGGCCCAGCCGATCGTGCCGACCTGGTGGTCGACGAGAACGAGGGCGGTGTTTTCAGGGGTCAGGGCACGAAAGCCGGTTTCAGGGCGCATATTGGTCTCCATGGGTTGAGTGTTGGCGGCGGCGGGACCGGCCAGGCCGGTCAGTGCCGTTGCGGCAGCGACCGCGGCGCTTCCTGCAAGGAAGCCGCGTCGGCCAAGGGTTAGGTCATCGTTCTGCATGTTTTGGTCCTGCGGTTCGGCCGTCTTGGCCATGCAGGCAAGATAGATTGCACCACCGAAGGAATTAAGATAATGATTTGGCATCTTCTGTGCCATAATTGGGATAATTATTTTGGACGACTTGCGCGATATCGCCCACTTTGTCGAAGTGGCACGTACACGGAATTTCTCCCAGGCCGCAGCCCGGCTCGGAGTGCCGTCCTCGACCCTTTCCCGCCGCATCGCGGAGCTAGAGACGGGGCTCGGCACCCAGCTTCTGGTGCGAACGACGCGCCGGGTTGATCTGACCGAGGCGGGAGCGCTTTTCCTGTCGCGTTGCGAAGAGATCGTCGAGGCGGCACGCGGTGCGCGAGCCGAGTTGTCGGAGCTGACGCGACGCCCGCGTGGGACTCTTCGAGTCTCGATGACGCCGGACTTCGGCACCACGTTCTTGGCCCCCGTGATCGCCGCTTTCAGCACGTCTCATCCGGAGATCACACTGCATCTCGACCTTAACCCGCGCCGGGCCGACATCACGGCCGAAGGGATTGACGTGGCGATCCGCATCGGCCTGCCCGCCGAGCCCTATCTCTTTGCCCGCAAGCTGATCACGGCGCGGCGCGGCCTTTATGCCAGCCCCGCCTATCTGGCCGAGATGGGGGAGCCGCAGGCGCCGCAAGACCTTGGCCGGCACCGCTGCCTGAGTGTGTCCACGGGCGAGCCCGCGCCTTGGGTTCTTCACAAGGGCGAGCAGACCGAAGAGGTGGTCGTTCACGGCCCGGTTCTGGCCAATGCGCCAGGGATGGTCCTGCGCCTGGCTGCGGCGGGCCTTGGCATCGCGGCCGCGGATGAGGTCATGGCGGCCAACTACCTCGACCGGGGCGATCTTGTGCCCGTCCTGCCTGGCTGGTCGATCCGCCCGGTGCCGGTCTATGCCGTCACCTCGACCAAGGTGCACCCGGTCAAGACGCGGCTGTTTCTGGAGTTCGTCCAAAAGGCGCTCAAGAGCTTCGGCGTCACGGAGTGATCTGGTCGGGCACGGGCTTGCGGGCAATCAGGTCGATCAGGGCCGAGTGTCCACGATGTCCGCGCCCTTGGTCCAGCACCTCCTCATACTCCTGCAGGCGCAGAACCTCGGTCCCAGCGAAAGCGCGGGCCAGAAGCTCGGGCGTGTAGAGGTTCTCGACCTGCGGTGGCCCACCGGTGCCAAGGGCCAGCTGAGCAGGGGTATAGCCGTGCAGGAACAACAACCCGCCCGGCTGCAAGGTACGGATGGATCCGGCAAAGATATCGTCCCTCAGCACCGGGTCCGCAAACTGGATAAAGATCGCCATAACGGCATCGAAGCTGTCGGGCTGCCACGGCCAGTCGCGGATGTCGGCCTCAACGAATGCGACCTCGACACCACGGCTTGCCGCCAGTGCGTGGCCCTTGGCAATCGCGGAGGGCGCGAATTCCATGGCTGTACCGTGGTGGCCGAGGCTCGCGAGGTGGACAGAGTTCCGCCCCTCGCCGTCCGCGAGGCAGAGGATCCGGGACGCCGGCGCCAGACGCGCCGCTTCACGGCGGACAAAGGCCGCCGGCTCGGTTCCGAACAGGTATTCGGGTGTCGAATAGCGCTGCTCCCACAAAGGGGTCACCTCCGCAATGTGGAACCGATCGCCCTAATGCGCGTCATGGCCGCATCGAGCGACGCCTGATTGGTATGGACCGAGCTTGGCCCCATGACCAGCGGATAGGCATGCGGGGCGGCCGTGCCGACCAGCACTTCGGCGGAATGATCCATGGTCTCGACGACGATGTCGCCCGTGTCGCCCAGAACCATCAGCGACGTACCACCCGGTTCACCCTGCACCCGGGCCTCGCCCGAAAAGACGAAGGCAAAGGCCGAGCTGTGCGCCGCAGGTGGCGAAAAAGACCAGCGGGAGCCCGGCGACAGGGTCACAACCAAATATGTCATGTCCTGATGCGATGTGATCGGGCTGGCGAGCCGCTCCGCATCCATAGCGATCTCTCCAAGCAGAACGCGCAGCGTGCCGCCCGGAATTGGGGCCTGCGCCACGTCTTCGGGGGGTACATACTGACCGAAGGACGGGCCGTCCTCCACCCCCGGTGGCATGGCGACCCAGAGCTGAAAGCCCGTCACCCGGCCCGAGCCCATCAGGCTACCCTGGTGCCAAGCACCGCCGCCTGCATTCATCCACTCCAGCCCACCCGCCTTCAGGACGCCGTTCTGACCAGTGGTGTCGGAATAGCTCACATCGGTGCCGGGTTGCCAGGTCAGGGTTGCGATCCCCGAATGGGGATGCATGCCGAAGCCGAAGCCCGGTTCGATCTCGGCATCGAAGAAGTCGAGGAAGATGAAAGGTTTCAGCCTGTCGCCCAGATCGTCGGGGCTGATCAGACGGTTGATCGGCCCGTGGCGTTGGCCACGGGCGCGGGCGATGATGGGCCGCAGCGGGGTCATGACCTTCACTCCGCCTGGAAGCCCGTAGCGACGTGGCTTCCGTCGCAATAGGGCTTGTTCTTCGACTGACCACAACGACAAAGCGCGGTCTTGGTCACCTTGTCGGTGGTGCGTCCGGTGCCGGACACGATTTCCAGGTTGCCCATGACCAGAAGCGGCCCGTTCGGTAGAGGTTGGACATTGACCGGGCCATTGCGAACCTCCAGTGCGGAGAAGTCTTTGGTTGCCGGCTCACCTGTGGCGGCGAAGCCTGCGCTGGCATGCGCGCCATCGCAGAAGGGCTTGTTCTGCGACTGGCCGCAACGGCAAAGCGTGGCCCGGGGCGCGGCCTGACGCTCGCCCCGGATCGACAGCTCGGCCTCGATGGCGAGGGGGCCATTCTCGCGCACCCGCACGATATTGACGACCGGCGGCGTGTCGGAATCGCCGGTGCCGTCATTGCGCGACACGCGGATCGCGCCCGAGGGGCACGTCAGCGCCGTCATCATCACCGTTTCGGCGTTGGCGGAATCGGGGTGGATCCATTCGCCCTGGACATTGGGCACATAGACCTCGGGGTGGCCCAGCACGCAACCGCGCGAATGGATGCAGCGGCTGGCATCGAAGCGGATGGTGACCTCGCGGCCTTTGACGGTTTCTTCAGTCATGGGTGACCTCCTGGCTGTCGGTTTTGCTTGGAAAAAGAAGGATGCGTCCCGCAAGAAGCAGGACAGAGAGCGCGGCAAAGGTCAGGACTCCGGCGGAAACGGCCCCGGCAAGAGCGAAGGCCAAGGCCGCGATGGGCAACAGGAGGGCCTGTGCCCGGGACATGATGAACGCCCGGTCTTGAAGGACCCAGATCAGCGCAAAGGCCGTGGCCAGCGGACCGCCAAGGGCCCAACCTGCGGCGTGCCCTGGATGCTCGGCCACGAAGGCAAGTCCCGCGCCCACAAGAGCCACCGCTGCAAAGAGCGGCGCATGACCATAACCCCACAGGAAGGCGCGCAAGGGGGATTGCCGGTCGAGGTCGTGATCGCGGTCGAAGTAGACCCACCAGAGCGTGAAAACGATGATCACCCCGGCCAGTCCGGTCGCAGCCACTGCCAGGTCCGGTGCAGTGCCGTAAAGGGCGCGAAAGCCGAAGGACGCAGCCAGCAGGCCTTCGCCCAGAACGATCAGCATCAAGAGCCCGTAGCGCTCGGACAGGTGCGCGCGATGCCAGGGTAGAAGCCGCCCGCCCTGCGCCCAGGCCGGCACAGCAAATTCGATGGCAAGGCACAGAAGCGTTCCGGCAAAGGCTGCGCCAGATGCCGGGACGGTGGAGAAATAGAGAACAAACCAGGCAGCCTGCGCTGCGATGATCCCGCCCGCGAAGCGCAAGGCCACAGTGCGATAATCCGCCTGTTGTGCGACGCGCAACCAAAGGATCGCTAGGGCCAGACGCATGACTGACCAGCCAAGCAAGCCCCAGGACAAATCCATCGTCGTGAAGAACGACCCCGCCCCCGCGGCAAAGATCAGGGCGCCGGTCATGATGGTGCCGACAAGGAGCTTGTATAGGGCATCTTCCTGCCCGAACGCCGAGGCAAACCAGGTTACCCCCATCCAGGCCCACCAGATGGTAACGAAGAGCAGGAGGAACCTTGGCAAGGCCTCGGCGCCATGCCCTTCGGCCAAAGCATGATGGAACGCCGCTGTCACGGCCGCGATGGCGATGACGATCACCAGATCGAACAGCAGTTCGAGCGGGGTCGAGGCGCGGTGTGCCTCGGCTGGATCACGGGCGGCAAGGACCACGCGGCGGTGCATGGATCACCGGTCGCCACGCCGGGCATCGAGGGAAAGGCCACCGGCACCTGTCGCCGCCACCATGAGCAGACCGCCTGCGATAGCGACATTCTTCAGGAAACTCGTGATCTCGGCCTGCGCGGCCATTCCCTCAAGGCCACCTGCCGGAACAAGATGAAACAGGATGCCCGACAAGAAGCTGAACCCGGCCAACAAGAAGGTCGCGATCCGCGCCTGCCAGCCGACCAGAAGTGCCACGCCGCAGGTGATCTCGGTCAGGATCACGATCGGAAGCAGTGCACTTGGCACACCCATCGCCTGCATGTATTGCGCAACACCGGCATATCCCGCGATCTTTCCAAGACCCGAAATGATGAAGATGAGCGAGAGAAAAAGCCGCGCCAACGGCACGACAAGGCTGACGGATGTGGACATGGGTGGCTTCGGTTCTCGACAAATTGGAATAGAGATCGGAACGCAGACTACCCGACGGAGCCACGTGGGATCGAGCTGGCCACTTGACAGACTTTATCCCACAATCGGGATAGTAAGCGGCAAGTTGACGGAGAAGGTTGTCCTTAGGGCTGCCCTGTCCGGCACTTGGAGCTTTTGAATGCCGCACGCCAAGATGTCAGGAAACCTGCTGTTGAGCATCTAGTGCCGACCGGCAGCTCTGGGCCGATTCCAGCACTCACTCACATGAAGCTGCAACGGGGTGTCGGCATCTCTATCCCAACTTCGCCAGAATAGCTGCGTTGGTACCTTCACGCTCTTTCTGAGCCTCCATCGCCATCTTTCGCCAGACTTCCCTGACAAGACCGTCTAGGTCCTCCCGCTCTTCGACCCGACCAATTTTTTCGATTGCCTTGCGGCCGGCGGCCACCATTCGATCGGTCGGCTCAAACTCTGATCCTGTCTTCCTTGTCACTCTCTATCCTCTCGCTCTTGTTCAGATTTCATCTGCCAGCAACTGTTCGGGAGTCAGCCATCACTCACCCGCTGGACATCACCAGCCCTTTGCGCTGTGCTACCCTACGTTGGCCAGTTGCCGATTCCTTGATTTGTCGGAAGGCAGCAGTCGCCTGAGGAAGTTGTTCAGCCGACGCTGCGACCGTCGCGCCTGCCGTACCTAGTCCGGACAGCAGTGGTGCCTTGTCGACGTTTGCTCTTGATCCGCGCGCCAACACCGCCTTCAGGTCGCGGAGGTTCCTCGCCCGATCAATCGGCCCGAAGTGCCGATCCTCATAGTACCGGATGTGTCGTGCCCGGATCGGATACTGTCCCTCGGGCAGCACTAGGACCTCATCCAAAGGAAACCGCAGCACCTCGTTTGCCGAGATCAACGGCCGCTCCTCGGATCGCCTGCTGACATTGGCGCTGTCCTCCAATGTGCGCACCCGAGACTGGCTCTCGGTCACAGCCGTGATCGTGGAGCGCCCCAAGGCATTCGACAGTACCTCGGCCGTCCGGTCGTCCTGAGGTGTCATGTAGATCTGCACACCGGCGCCGCCCTGCAGTGAGCGCCGCCCTGTCTCGCCATAGATGTCATCAAGGCCGGGAATGGTCTGGGAGATGATGAAGAACCGGCCGCCGAAGCTGCGGATGGTCTTGATGGAAGAGAGCACGAGGGGCTGGCGGCCCAGCTGGTCGAACTCGTCCATCAGGAACATGACAGCATGGGGTTCGTCCGGACCAGGTTCACGTCGCTGGAGGGAGGCGATAGCATCCGCGAAGAGAAGACGGACGAGGGGGGCGAGGGTTTTCAGGTGCTCGGGCTGGACGACGATGTAGAGACTTTGGGGATCGCGCCGGAAGGTCGAGAAGTCGAAGTCGCTTGCCGAGGTTACGCGGTCGACCGCTGGGTCATTCCAGAGTTCGAGACCGGATCCCTGGATGACGGACACATAGGCCCCGAGGGTTTTTTCCGGGACGTCGGCCATTTCGAGGAACGTGCGGGAAACGATTGGAATGTTCGTGGTCTCGGCAATGGCCGTGTAGCTCTTCTTCTTGTCGCCGCCTCCGGCCATGATCTCACCGGCAAAGCCCAAGGTCGGGCGGCGCTGTTCGATGGCGTAGAGGCATGAGGCGATGAAGAGCCGCTTGCCTGCATTGAAGAAGCTCTGCGCACTTTCGCCTTCCGGTATGAGGAAGAGGTCGGCCATCGAGTTCAGCGCAGTATACTGACGCTCTGCGGAGGGAAGGGCGGCGATCCGGGCAAGCGGGTTGAACCGGTGCGAACCCCGGTCCTCATCGAAGGGCGAAAAGTACCAAATGCCGTTATTCAGCCCATGCTTGCGGTGGATGGAGGTCTTGGCGAAGTTCTCGCCCTTCACGTCGAGGATGATCGCCGAGCCTGAGAAGTGAAGCAGGTTCGGGATGACGAAGCCCACGCCCTTCCCCCGGCCGGTGGGTGCGATCATCATCGCATGGGGGAAGCGGTCGGGCGGCGCCATCACAAAGGGCGCGTCGGATTTCGGGTGGCCGAGCTTGCCGAAGATGAAGCCGTTCTGATCGAGGGTTCCGACCATGTGGTTGCGCTTCAACTCACGGCGCGACTGGAAATGCGCGTCGTCATACTGGTTGAGGCGGCCGCGATACACCCCGGCCATTCCGACAAGCGTCAGGGCGACTGTCACGGCGCCAGTGATGATCAGCGCGCCCTGCAGGACCGAAGGCCGCGCGGCGAGGTCGGCCCAGGCGTAGCGAAGGAACCAGGGGCCCATAGGGCTAAGCGTATCGAGGCTCTCCCGGAAGGCAGTGATCACATAGATAGTTGCCAACATACCGCCGATGTAGAGACCGGTCAGCAGGCCAAGGAGCAGCGCCAGCGGATACCGCCAGGCGGTGTCGAGGTTTGAAAGCATGGGTCTGTCCTCAGAGTTCGTGGCCGGTGTCGCGTTCGGCGGCGCGGTCGCGCTGCCCCAGTTCGGCAGCGCGATGCTGTGCTCGTGCCAGATCGGCCCAAGGCCCGACCTCACCCGATTGGCCAAGGTCACCCTCATTCCTCAGCTCGTGTGCGACGGCGGCCCGGAGTGCTGGATCTCGGACCTGCTCGTTGAGCGGTGCGAGATCGCCGGACCGAACGCGGTCGAGATCCTCGGGTTTCAGGGTGTCCTGCAGGCGTTCGACGATGGCTTCCAGCGCGGGCACCTCAGAGAGCTTCATCTGGCGATCGGCGGTCAGCAATTGGTCGCGCGCGACGGCCTCCGTCAACTCCGGCGCAAAGTTGAAAGCCGCGACTTCTGCCCGAACCTCCTGGCCGAGGGCGCGCTCCGTTTCCATCCAGAACACCGTTTGCATCGTGTTCGGCTGCTCCGTGATCCAGCTCGCCCGCTGGCCTTCGCTACGCTCGGCCAAACTGAAGCGGGCGACCATTTCCTCGACGGACGTGCCGGCTATGCGAAGCTCATCTTCCCGGATCGAGAAGAGCGCGGTCAGCCGTTCGCCGATCTCGTCGCGAACATGTGCAAGAGTCGCGCGTAGACCTTCATCGAGAGAAACACCCTCGGTCTGGCCCTGCTCCAGTCGCGCAAGCGAGGCAAGTGTCGGGTTGTGGTAGGGATCGGTGTTTCGGTCTGCCACCTGAGCATGCTCTGCGAGGAGGATGCTATCAGGCGCGAGTTTCAGCGAGGCGCGGGCTTGTTCGGCAAAGCTCCGTTCCAGGTCAACACGCTCGGCCGAGGGTTCCATGGCACGAATTGCCTCCCAGGCCTCGGTGGCCGAAGCGATCATCTCGTTGCGCGCAGCCTCAACCCGCGCGGCGGGATCACCTTCGGCATGAAGCGAATGGTCGGGCATGAGAGGAACTCCTTGTCTGAGTGCGGCGGCAGAGGCGCCAAGCGCCCGAGCCAGCCGGGAAAGGTAGGAAGAGGCGCTCGCCTCGGTGCCGGTTGCGGCGGCAAGACCGGCGAGCCCGCCTAAGGCGTCGTACTCCCTGGCAAAGCCCTGGAGCGCTGCAAGCCGTCGGCTCCGTTCTCCATCGGACAGTGGCGGCGGGGGAGGGGGCGTGGCCTTGCCGCCCTCTCGCGATGCGCGTAGCTCGGACTGGCGCGTCGGGTTCTCGATGATGCCGCGGGAAAGGCGCGATGAGGCGAGGATGTTCAGTCCATGCGACTGACTGATCTCGGCGTGAAGCTCGCGCATCACATCGAAGTTCAGCGCGGCATGACGACAGATCGATAGGAACCGGCCTTCCTCGATGCCATGCTTGTCGACCACGAAATGCGCATGCAGATGGTCGGTGTCCTTGTGAAGGGCAGCGACATAGCGCCAGACATCCCCATACTCACCGGACCCGAACACAGCCTGCCCCCATTCCCGGGCGATCACCTCGGCGCGCTCGGCGTCCACTCGCCGCGGGAAGCTCAGGACAATATGATCTGCGTGTCCTCGGTGTGGCGCACCGGTCCAGGTCGAGGACCAGATGTCCGCCGTCCGCTCAGTTCGGGCAGGATCGAAATCACGCTCATAGCCCGCCAGATTGCACCAGGTGCTCTGTACCCCCTCTTCCCGCGCCACATAGTCGAGAAGGCGCTTCAGCTCCTGTGGTGTGCGAGCACTGCCGCCAGCAATGCGTTTGACGACCGACTGCCATCCACGCGGCCCACCCGCGTTGCGCAGAAGCGCCCGGGTCTGACGTTCCTTTCGCGTGCCGAGACGGGACGAAGCGCCGCCGCTACCACCGCGCCCACGACGCCGGTCGTCGAGAACATGACCGAGAACGATATCCTCGACGGAAGGAGACCGGGTCATTTTGGCGCCCTCGCTGAAACATCGGCTGCATGAGCGAACGAAGACGCTTGATCACCAAGTCCCTGCTTGGCCCTCAGCGCCGAGAGGAGGTGGACTACCTCTTCCACAAGGTCATCGACCCGCGCCCCGACCTTGCGCACCAGGGCAGCATCGCGGGCATTCCAGGTCAGACGACCGACAGCTCCCAGTCGGGCGATCTGGTTGAGGTTGTTGCCGACGGCCGACAACTCCCGCCTGGCTGCAGCGATGGCATCAAGCTCGTGTGCCTGGATGGCCAGACGATCGCTTGCCTGTCTAACCAGATGCCGGACTGCCTCGGAAACCGTCAGGCCGCTTGCCTCGGCAACCGCCTGGAAGGCTGCATGCTCATCTTCCGTGATGCGGATGTTCAGCTTTACCGAAAGCCGCCGCACCTCCTTCCGGTCAAGGCTGCCCTTGATCCGTGACAGCGCCTGGCGGGAACGGCCCATCGACCTCGCCACGGCCGCGACGCTCTCGCCAGCGAGGAGCCGCGCCGTGATGGCGGCAGTCTCTGCAGAGGTCAGGCGTGAGCGGGGCATTGCATCATTACATGTGTTTTGCAGTCATAGCGCATCATGTACCACACACCACCGTTCCTGCCAACCGTCCTCACCGGCCGGTTTCCGCTCCTCCGAAGAGGAGCCCGCGTGCGGAAACCGGACAGCCGGTGAGGACTCAATATGGCGTCAGGGGTCGGCGGCTTGTCCGCCGACTACATCCCTGCGCCCCGGCCGTCAGGCCTCTATTTGACGCTAGACTAAACGGTTTGAGCGCCTTGAAAGCTTGGGCTTTCCAGAAGTATGCGGTCCCTCCATGAGGGACTACCGGGAAGGGCATGATAGTCTGAAGGAAGGGTTGCCCGGGAAGGGAAGAGGGGCCGGGGAAGGGGTCTCTAGATGCTTCAAGGCCTGCCCACGGCAGACCACGGCAGACCATGGATGGCGTTGGGCGTGAAGCCAGAGGCTAGATCGGCGCAGCGTCAACCCGTCACTGGCCGAACTGGCAAGCAGGCAGACAGGCAAGGAAGCAAGCAGATTGTCCGGGATGCAGCTGGTTGGCGGGTCAAGTTCGGGATCATCCCCCGACGGAAGCCTGATGTCGCCTGGCCTTCGGACCAGCCATGCGGACAGGTTCCCACGCAGGTATGCGGCTTGTCACCTATGCAGGCATGCAGACATGCAAACCGCCATACGGGCCGGAGGGCAAACTGCCACGATTGCGGGCAGGCCTCAGGGCTGCTCGGGCGCCGCGCCGCAGCATCACGGCTGCGGGAATCCTTAGGAAACATGAAGGCTTCGGCGTTGTGTTACAACTTCCGGCACATCCCATTTGACGTTTCTGCAACCTTATGCCTAAACGGCGCACCGCACACTGGTCGGATTAGTGACGCCTTTACAACGGCTTCGCTTGATCCTGGCTTGCCAGCGGTGCATCGCCTTCTGCAGCGTCATGAAAGAGCGCCGGGTGTCGGTGCCAAGGGTAATGAGTACCGTTTGTGGAGGCGTCATTTCATGCAAGTCATTACCATCGTGCAGACCAAGGGCGGCTCGGGCAAGACCACGACCGCCATGCTTCTTGCGTCTGCAGCACTAAACCTCGGGCGTCGCGTCACCCTGATCGATGGCGACGTGAATGCCCAACTCGGCCGCTGGCGCGACAGTTTCGAACTGGCCACCTGGGAGGGCGCGCAAAAGCCCGAGTGGCCGGAGAGTCTCGCGATCCTTTCGCCGCCCGAGAGCGTGGAAGGGCTTCTGTCGCTCCTCGAAGCTGAGGAAGCGCGCGGCGTCGATCTCGTCGTGATCGACACGCGACCGGGCACCCATACCGACACTGAGGACTTCTGCCTGATCTCCGATCTGGTGCTGATCCCAGCCCGCCCCGTCTATGCCGAATGGGAAATGACCCATCGCGCCGTCCTCTGGATGGACGACCTCCGCGCCTCGATTGCCGAGGGCGAGCGGTTCCCGGCGGTCCGGGTCCTCGTCATGGACGCGGGGCCGAAGATCATCGACGCCGCAACCCGGGAAGGGGGAATGGCTCAACTGCCAAAGCGCGACCAGGACGTGCTGCAAGAGATCCTGCGTCTCGATCATCTCGACGTGATCATCCCGCATTCGAGGATCCTCGAACAACTGGGTTACCACGGTCCCCTTGGGCCAGCGGCCCGCGCCAACGCCAAAGCACCCGGCGGTCGGCTGGTGGCGGATGCCATCACACGCCAGCTTGAAGTTGCGGAACTTGTCCTGACCGGGATCGACGAGGTGATCCCTGCATGAGCCGTTTCCGCCTTCCTGCACGTGTCGCACCTTCCCCGGCGGCGGAAGAACCGGGCCTGCAGAACTCCGCCGCACGTCTGCGATCGTCGCGCGAGGTACAATCGCGCATTCTTGCCGAACGGCGCGCGCCGGAGAAGGCAGGTACTGACGAGAGCGTCGGGGCCCAACTCTCAAGCATGCCGACTGTGCACTTGGCCGAGCCGGAATTTGCCGGGAAGAGGGAAGGGGAGCGTCGTCAGCCGCAGTCCTCTGCTTCCCCGGCCGAGTGTGCGGCCAGCGGGTTAGCGAAGCCCCGGAAAGAGAAGTTGGTGGTCCTCTTTCGGCTGCCGTTGGCAGCCGAGACGCAACTTGAGCAGATCCCGGGCGCAGGCGAGGTGACTCCAGCCTACATGCTGCGCGCCTTTGCCAAGGAAGCGCGGGCCGAACTGCGGCGGCTCTTGGCGGAAGATGATCTTGCGCCGCATGCCGATGAGGCGAGGCGCATCTTCGCCATGGCAGCATCGGATATGGCGGTCGGCGAACCGATGACCGTCTACGCCCAAAGTTCAGCTATCCGGGCTATGCATGCGGTACTTGATGACCCTTGGCTGATCGAGCCCCGGGCGACGATCGTTGGTGCCTTCCTCGCCGCGATCGCGTCGCAGCTCATCGAGGCGCGACGCGTCAGGTAGACCTCACCCATGCAACAAAAATCGATGAACTGCCCGCGGTTACTCGCAGGCAAGATCGGGCAGCGGCGCTGTCTCGAAGGTCAGGCTGTCGGCGCTCGTGACCAGGGCGAATTCACCGCCTGTGCGGAAGGTCGCGACCATCTTCGCCCAGTCCGCTGCGTCAGCCGTCGCTTGGGCAGAGATGCCATTCTTGACCGGCAGGCGTGCTTGTTCGCCCGACTTTGCGAGAACGACGACCATGTCCGGTGCGGCGTCTTTGAGAAAGCGAACCACGAGAGCGCCGTTGGGCGTTGGCCCGAAAACGCGATCCGGATCGCAGACAAGTCGCACCTCACCCGCCTCGCTGGTGAGCGCGTAGGTCGGCAGGCCACGTTCGACACCTATCGTCCAGGCGTCGAGCGCGTGGACGGGAACAGTCATCGCCGCAAACGTGGAAGCAACCAGAACGGGGGACAAGATATGCATCGACAGGAACGCCTTTCGTGGTTCGCGTGGCGACAGCAAAGCACCACTTCTGATGTCGGTAGATATGTTCTGATGTGGCTTCTGTCCATGTCAGCAAATCGCCTGCGAATGGTCGGAGGTCGGAATGGAAGACGTCGTTAGACCCAAGTCCAGAAAACCGACCATTGATCGTCGCCTGTGGCGGATCGACCGCAGAGACCGGGAACTCGTTGCAGAACGGCATCGCACCGCGAACGGTCGTTTCAGGACCGTGTGGCTAGTCCCGGAAGAAACCCTGCGCGGCGTACTCTGGGTCGAGGTTGTCGAGGAAACACTGGGCGATCCGTCGCCATGATCCATCAGCTTTCTGAATCGGAGCGCCCTGATCGATTCAGAAATGCAATTGGACTTGGAGAGCGGCAAGGCGGAGTCTCTGCGGGGGGGAGGACCGCCATGGCTCTGGCACATCTGCACCGCATCGACCCGGAGGCCAACATGGCGCGGTTCTACTGCATCGATGTTGCGGCGACGCTGTTCGGAGACGTCTCCGTCTTGCGGACCTGGGGCCGGATCGGAACGCACGGACGGACAAGACTCGAGACTTGCGCCACCGTGGAAGAAGCGGAGAGGGCAGCATCTCAAACCCTTCGACAGAAGATACGGCGGGGCTATCTGCCTGCCGGCCAAATGCTGCCGCCAGACCTTGCGGTGTGAGATCTGTCAGGCCTTACGCTGAAGCCTGCCCTCCAGCTCGGCACCGACCTCGATGGCGATCCGCTCATGGGTGACGTCGGCCTGCACGACCGCACTCGGCGCGAGCTGAACGTTTCGCGCTGAGACCCTGCCAGAAACCGCCCCAAGCACGACGAGGTCGTGGGCGACGACGGAACCTTCAACACGACCTGAACCAGCCACGGTGATCTCCGGCGCCCGCAACGAGCCAACGACGTTGCCTTGGACCTCGATCGGTCCACTGGAGGTGGCATCGCCTTCGACGACAAGGTCCTGCGCGAAAACGCTGCGGCGGGCGTTTGCGCCGACCGGATCCGGCCAACGGTCGAGGTCGCCATTTGGGGTCTGCATCTTGGTGCCGCCTCAGATCAACTTCGTGCCGCACGACTGGACCAGAAGCGAAACAAAAGGGCAACGCGCGGCGCTGTGATCGGCGAAGAGGTGAGTTCGAGCCGCAGCCCTGAATCGAGTCGCATAATTCTGATTATGTAATCTTTGCTTTCTGAAATGGCGCTAGCCGACGTTAGACATAGGCAAATAACGGATCGCTAATCTTGCTGATCGGCCGAGATTCTACCCCACAATAGTCTGAAGATCTCAGCTTGGTATCTGGCGTCCTGCAATGCGTCATGGGTGCCCACAAGTGTGGGCTTCAGAACTTCTGCTATCTTGCTGGAACGTGTATCGCGCCAAGAGCAGCCTGTTGCGCCCATGTAGAGCGCTTTGATGTCCAGAGCGGTAAAGCCGAACGGATTCTCGCCCGAAAATCGATGGAAGTAGTAGTTCACGAAAGACCAATCGAACGGCGCATTGAACCCAACGAAGACCAGCGTTTCACCCGGATCAGCCAAAGTCGCCAGCCAGTCCGAGAAAGCCTCAAGCGCTGCTGTTGGAGCGAGCCCCCGCTGGCTAAGGTCTTTCATCGATAGCCCAGTAACCTCCAGCGCCTTCGCGTCGAACTTGTCGTTGATGGGTTTAACCTCCACGGTGAAGCCGTTGTCCGGATCAAAGGCGGAGCAGGCACCGATCGACAGCAGACTATACTCGCCGGGAATTGGGCCTGACGTCTCGATATCGACGGAGACGAATACTTCGCGAGCGTTAGTCATGAGATTAATGGCTCCGTGGGCACGAGCGTCGGGCGATTGCGGATCGCCTTCCAGTGTTCCTTGAACGCGCGCCGCCGTTCGTCGGCGCTACCGCTCGCCTTCCAATGATGACCAGCGAATGTGGTTATATCGAACGGCAGGGAAGTCCCCTCCCGCGCCGTGACCATGGTGGGCAGGCCTCGACCGAGCGCATAGCCGAGTTCTAGAAAGCAGTTCGGCCGCGCACCGGTGATATCGGCCAGCACGACGCTACTGCGATGCAGCTTGGCGAAGATCTCCTGATCGATCCGCGCGTGGTCATAGGCCTGCCGGCCGTCGATGACGATCAGGCGATAACCGAGTTCATCTTCGATCACCGGCTTGGCGACGACATCGAAAAAGTCCTGAACGCTCGCATAATCTGCGTGGTCAGGATTAAGCAGGCGCACGGCAAAGGCCTTGGGCCGCTCTAGCGCTTCCAGCAGATCAATCAGGGCGACGACGCGATCGGCGTTGCCCTGCCTTTTCGGAAAGCCGATACGGTTGATCCAGTCATGCGCATCGCCATCATCGGAGATCTGGAACAGGCGACGTGTCTGGGCGCTCGAAAGACCAAAAGCATAAAGTCGGCGCGAACCCTTGCTTTCTGGGCAGAGCGGGAGGTTCAACGGGACGATCGGCTTGCCGGCGTCGTGATAGAGGTTGGCCAGATAGAGAACACCTTCATCGCCACCCATGGTAATGAGAACATCTCCGAAGCGGGCTTGAGCCTCCATGCGCTTGCTGTTCATATTCCAATGTGCGGCGCTCTCGATCTTGACCAACTGCGAGGCGCGCAACTCGTCCCACATGTCGAGATAGATCTCCGGGATCTGCTCCTCAGTCTTGTGGTGCTGCACAGCGACCACAAACGGTCCTGGCGCAGTTTGCGGGCGATGCGCGAGACTGTCCCGGACTGTCTGCCAGACCAGCCAGTCGAAACAGACCGGCAACCCGTCCACCTTTCGCAGCGGTTCGGCGTCGACGGGTATGACGAAGTTTGCGCCGCGCTTCACCAGTTCTTTAACTAGCAGCGCGACCAATTTACGAGCCGCTTCGACGTCAGCGGTCGGGGCAATAGCAAGATCATTGATCACGCTGCCGGAGATATGGATGCGGCGTCCGAAGAGGGGAGATCGGGCCATTACTTGTCCTCCATGACTGGAGACGCATGAAGGGTGGACGCGATCGAGATAAGGTCCGCGAAGCTTAAGGCGCGGTCGGGATAGGCCTTTGCGAGTGCGGCGGGATAGAGCCGTGTTCGGATATCGGAGTATGTCCAGGCCGGATGGCGATCCCTCGCGCCGGTCAGCCGCGTCAACTCGGCGAGTTGGGGTTGCGCAAGTCCAAGACCCGCAAGGTCCATCTGGAAAAGCTGCTGGCGCTCGGCATCACTGGGACGGCTGAAAGTCTCGGTGATGGCCGCGCGACGGCGCAGCGCCGGGTCGAGAACCGACAGGCGGTTGGTGCAGAGGATTACGACGATCCGTCCGCCATATTGCCTTAAATCGTCGATCCCCTGGATCAAGGTGTTTACGGCCACCTTATCCTCATGGTGACTGTGATCCTGTGCGCGCGACGCCGCCAGGCTATCGCCTTCGTCGATGATCAGGATCGCGCGTCGGTTTTTGCCGGCTGACTGAGTGACCCTGCGGAACGCTTCGGCAATCAGAGTGCCCATTTCGCCGACCATGCCGTTGCCGCGCACCCGGTTCGACAGCTTAAACAGAATCGAATCCGTACTGCGCGCTTCGGCGACCAGACGATTGGCGACGCATTCGGCCATGGCCGTCTTGCCGGTTCCGACGTCGCCATGGAAGATGACGAGAGGATACTGCTCGGCAACCAGATCGCACAGCGCGAGCTTGCCGTCATGGTGTTTTCTGTTCCAGTCGCCGAGCGCGCCGACATTCAGCATGAGTCGAAGCTGATCGTGAACGCGGACATAGCGCTGATCAAAGCCGAGCAGGCCCTTTTCACGCTTGGCCAGCGCGTCGTTCGGAAGCGCGATTTCGCTGTCAAAAATGCTCGCCTGGCTCATGCGGCCCAATCCCTTCTCTGCATCCCGTAGGTGCTGCTGACATAATTGCGGCCACCAGACGAGCTGAGGCTGGAGTGGCTGGTGTCCGCATGGGAGGTGGTCCAGCCGATCTTGAGCTTGCTCCGCGTCGCCTCACGGGCCGCGCTCGTGTAGGCGTCGGTGTAGCTGATCACGATCCGCAGTTCGGCGCCGGTGACACGCGGCCACAGAACACCGCCGGGACGGCTGGTGCTCAGCGTTCCCGCGTCGGTATCAACAACGAAGCGAACGGCCTTCAGTTCGACGCCATATTGCAGCAGTGTCACGTCTACCCACGCGAGGTAGCCCGCCTTGGCCAGGACCTCGACATCATGAGCGTAATCGGCGGCCTTCTGAGGCGTCCATCCGCCGGTGCTGTCGGCGATCATGGCTAAATCTGCCTTCACGCGCCGAACGACGTTTTCGATATCGGTTGTCGTATAGGTAGCCGAAGCCGTTCTCGTCTGGCTCATGTCAGTCCTCAACCTTGAAACCCGGCCCGAAGACCTCTTTCCAGACCGCTTCGTCATCCTCGACCGATGCGAAACTAACCGTCTCCCATGCCTCCTGTGCCGCCGCTACAATCTCCTGCCGTTCAGGCTCAGAAATCCGGCTGGTGACGTTGTTGAAGCTGTAAACCGGATCGAGGATCACGACCGGGTCTGAGAACGAGCCGAGCGGAAGCGTGTTCTCGGGGAAGCTGATCTGTTCTTTGAGGCCGGATTGAGCGATGTAGAGCAGGAAGTTACGGAAACGTTGCTCAATGCTGCCTTCCTTACCCTGGGTGGCGAGTACATGCGCCATGATCAGCTCGATGGCGAAGGACTTGAGCGGCTTTATCTCTGCATAGTTGCGCCATTTCTTTGCCATCCGGACCAGCGTGCGGAAATCGCCGTCCTGGTTCTTGCGGTCGCGCACGAACTGGATTTGGCACGGCGCGCAGGTCTGGATCTTCGAGGCGTCATGGATATCGAACTGCCAGCCATAACCGGGACGGTTCTCATCTTCGATCACCGGCACGATATCGACGCTCACCCCCGTGCCAACGAACGTCACGGTGGCCGCTTTGCGCTGGATTTCGAAATCCTCGACTGACTTGCTGGGATAGATCTTGATCAGCAGATCATAGATCGTGCTGTTGAGGCTATCGAGGG
The DNA here is from genome assembly GCA_027484145.1 of Rhodobacter sp. Taxonomy (GTDB): domain Bacteria; phylum Pseudomonadota; class Alphaproteobacteria; order Rhodobacterales; family Rhodobacteraceae; genus Pseudotabrizicola. Next base: position 33,515 of record JAIXUH010000010.1, on the reverse strand, counting down.
TTTCCTTACCCGCATCTCGCCCAGAAATGTAGAAGACCACGTCGACGTCGACGGGGTCATAGGCAGTCCTGCGCAGGATTGTGAACTTGGCGAAGGACCCGGCTTTCACAACTTTGGTGATCTTGATCGCGGTCTCTTCCTTCAAGCTCTTTCGCAAGGCTTCGATCAAGCGATCAACTTGGGCATGATATTCCTTCCTCTTGTCCGCCGGCAGTCGGAGCACATTGCTGTCGTAGTAGCGAAGCTGAGTGTTGGTGAGGGCCATCGCTCATCCTGTCGATCTGGCTCTGATCGCCACGACGGTGAACCCTCGTATCGACTCAGTGCGGTTTACAAAATATGCCGGACAACCGACTCGGCCCTAAGACTGGGGGGCCGTTAACGGTTTTTCAAGAGGTTTCGGTTTACAAAATTATACCCATGTTATACACATGGAAACCGAAGCACTGGGAGAGTCCACCATGATCGGAGCCAAGCTCAAGGTCGCGCGATCTGCCTCAGGCATGTCGCTTCGCGCGTTGGCCGATGCGATGGGCGGCGTCGTTTCCGCTCAGGCTATCGGGAAGTATGAGCGAGACGAGGACATGCCGAGCTCGCGAGTATTGATCGCTATGGCCAAGGCGCTCAAGGTCTCGGAAGAGTATCTCCTGAGCGAAGATGCCCTCGTGCTTGAGGGGGTCGATTTTCGCAAGAAGGTTGGGACGTCCGTGAAGGAAGAAGCGGTATTGCAGGCGCGCGCCATCCACTTGCTGGAGCGCTACCTGTCCGTCGAGGATCTCCTAAACATGCGAAGCGTCGAATGGGAACAGCCAAGGAGCGCCCCGCACCCGGTTACCGATGTGCGGGGCGCCGAGGATGCAGCCCGTTCGGTCAGAGAGGATTGGGGGCTTGGAAACGACCCTATCCCGCAGCTTGCCGAGTTGCTGGAAGAGCGAGGGATCAAAGTGCTATCGCTCGACCTCGACAACGTCGACGGCCTGGCGGCCAAGGTGCGCCGCAAAAACCGAGATGCCGCTCGAGTAATCGTGATCAAGCGAAGCACGTGGTCAGAACGCAAGCGCTTCAATCTCGCTCATGAGCTCGGCCACATGGTTATAGCCCCTTCTGGCGGTGTTGATGAGGAAAAGGCGGCACATCGGTTTGCTGGTGCGTTCCTTATGCCTGCCGACGTTCTGCGCGCAGAAGTGGGTGCCCATCGTTCATCAATTAGCATCGGCGAGTTGGTCGCTTTGAAAAAGCGATTTGGTGTGAGCATTCAGGCGCTCGCCTATCGCTGTAAGGACTTGGGGATAATTAGCCAATCTGTGTGCGCACGATTGTTTAAGGAGTTTTCTGATCGAGGATGGCGCGCTGCGCCATTTCAGGAGCCCGAAAGCCTAGATCCCGAAGTAGAGGAACCTCGGCGTTTTGAGCGTCTTTGCTATCGCGCCCTCGCGGAAGGCGTTATCGGTGAGTCGCGCGCTGCTGAACTCCTCGGTATTTCTGTGCGCGAGCTCGATAGGCGGCTGGATCAGGTGACGGGTTGATCGGTGCCCATTCTCGTTTCTGATACCTCAGTACTTATTGACCTCGAAAGGGCTGGCCTGCTCGAGGAAATGTTCCTGCTGCCATTCGAGTTTGCCGTGCCCGACCTGCTCTTTGCACGGGAGCTCGCCGGCGAACTCGGCGACCGGCTACTAAATCTTGGACTCCGTATCGAAGAACTTACACCTGGCGAAGTGCAGCGTGCAACAATTGTAAATCGCACGTATGTTCAGCTTTCCACCCCCGACACTTTTGCATTTGCAATCGCCGAGTCACGCGGCTGGGGACTGTTGACTGGGGACGGCACGCTGAGGAAACTTGCCACCGCAGAACAGCTCGAAATGCACGGTGTTCTTTGGATTTTCGATCAATTGGCAGACGGAACTTACATAGATTTTGACCGTCTAAGTTGGGGTTTAACAGCACTGGCAGCGCATCCCCGATGCAGATTGCCAGCGAAGGATGTTCAGGAAAGATTGACCCGATTCACGGTATAGGGGCCGACCTGCTCTCAGTGACACCGAAGCCCTTGAAGCCCGCGCTCGACACTGCCGGGACGAGATCGGCTTGTGTCAAACCAAGATCTTACCTCGGCCAGAGACCGGCTCGACAAGTGGCCACCCACAATCAACCTTGAGGTGAAGGCTGGGCCCGAGCATTATTCGGTAACTCGGCACTCTCAGGAGAAAGCATGGATCCGGTTTCTATAATTGCCTTGGTATGGCTCCTCCTAGCCCCCATCTTCTTTGTGCTCTGGTTGATCGCAAAGCGGAAGCTGAGCGCGCAAGCGTCCGAGGCAGAGAAAGCCGCCTCGGCCTACAATGAGAAGCTCGCGAAGGTTACCGCCGAACACGAGTCAACCAAGGTCAAGTATTCCGGGATCATTTCCCAAGAGGTCGAGGTTGCGCGTCTGCAAGGCATCGCTGCATCGCTCACGTCAGACACCGAGCGCCTCCGGACAACTTATGCCGAAAAGCGGGCTCTACTCGATCGGCTCGAACAGCAGGTCGCGATCTACGACGAGCGTTTGGCATTCGCCGAACTGGGCGTCTACGAACCGCATTTCGAGTTCACCGACAGCGAAGCCTACAAGGCGAAGATCCTCGAAGTCCGAGAACGTCAGAAGGTCATGATTTCCGCAAAGCAAGCGGCACTCTGCCCGACGGAATGGTCCGTCGAGGGCAGCAAGGCCAAGGGTGCGACGATGATCAACCGGCAGACCCGGTTGACCATGCGCGCCTTCAACAACGAATGCGAGGCTGCCATCGCCAATGTTCGCTGGAACAACGTCGTTGCGATGGAAAAGCGCGTCCTATCGGCCGCTGCCGCGATCGACAAGGAAAATACCTCCCTAAATCTGACGTTGAACGACAGATACGTGGCACTCAAGATCGAGGAACTGCGCCTGACCCACGAGTACCGGGAGCAGTTGAAGCAGGAGAAGGAGGAACGTTCCGACCTAGCACGGGCCGAACGGGAAGAGAGGAAACTCCTCGCCGAGGCAGAGGCTGCCGAGCGAGAAGAAGCGAAGTATCAGGCGCTGCTCGAGAAAGCGCGCAAGGAAGCCGACAGTGACGGCAATCGGCGACGCATCGAGGAGCTGGAAGCGGCTCTCGCGGCCGCCCATGCGGCAAGCGAACGGGCCCGCGCCATGGCCGAGATGACACGTTCGGGCTATGTCTACATCATCTCGAACGTAGGCTCTTTTGGCGAAGACGTCGTCAAGATCGGCCTGACACGCCGCCTCGACCCGGACGACCGCATTCGCGAGCTTGGCGACGCCAGTGTGCCTTTCGGCTTCGACATTCACGCAATGATCTACAGCGATGCCGCACCAGCACTTGAAGCAGCCCTGCACAAGGAGTTCGCGGATCGCCGGATCAACATGTCGAACTTCAGGAAGGAATTCTTCCGTGTGTCGCTCGACGAGGTCGAGGCCGCCGTTGCGCGACTCGCGCCCGAAGCCGGGTTCTTCAAGGATCGCGAGGCTCAAGAGTGGCACGAGACTCTGGCCCGAAGAAATGCCGCCTTGCTGGATATGCAGTCGGCGGTGTCGAAGTCGCTTCCGGCAACTATCTGAAAGTTCCGCGATCTGATCTCTGGCTCGCCAGCGGTGACGATCAGGGGGCTCACGCCCCCTTCTCGAACTTCATGACCGGGATACCCAGCTTCTTGGCCTTGTCAGCGAGGTTCTCCTGGATGCCATTGCCCGGGAAGACGAGGACCCCCACCGGCAGCACGTCGAGCATCGCGTCGTTGCGCTTGAAGGGTGCGGCCTTGGCGTGCTTGGTCCAGTCGGGCTTGAAGGCCACCTGCGTCACGCCCCGGGCCTCGGCCCATTTGGCGGCGATGAGTTCTGCACCTTTGGGGCTGCCACCGTGCATAAGGACCATGTCGGGATACTTGGTCCGGACCTGGTCGAGCTTGCCCCAGATCAGGCGGTGATCGTTGAAGTCGGTCCCGCCGGTGAGGGCGACCTTGGGTCCTGCCGGAAGCATCACCTCGGTTTCCACGCGACGCTTGGCGGCCAGGAAATCACGGCTGTCGATCAGCGCTGCGGTCATATGCTGGCGGTTCACCATCGAGCCGGTGCGGGGCCGCCAGGTGGAGCCCGTGTGATGGACGAACTCGGTGGCGGCGTGATCGCGCATCATGTCCATGCAGTTGCGCCGTTCGATGAGCGTCAGGCCTTCAGCCGTCAGGCGCTCGAGTTCGGTGGATTTCACCTCGGAGCCGTCCTGCTCGCGCTGGAGACGGCGCTGCCCCTGCTCGTTGTCGTCAAGAGACCGTTCGATCCGGGCGGTGGCGCGGTGGAAGAGGTTGACCTGACCCCAGAGCACTTCTTCGAGGTCGGGTTCCATGCGGGTGTCTGCAAGGCTCGCGACGAGGGCGTCAAAGATGTCGGCGACGGCACCCCGGAGGCGGTCTGCATCCGGCATCGGGCGCGGATCGGGCTCGTCCTCAAAGGGGCGGTAGCCGTAGAGCTGCAGATCCTCAAGCGCATGGGCGGTCTGGGATGCGGTGTGGCTGGGTTCGTAAGCATCGTCACGGGTTTGGAACGTCATCTTCTTCTTGCCTCCGGGCCTGTCTGGTCCGCGCGTCATCCCGCGCGGCCTTCATGGGCTGCGAAAGCCGTCACGGGGGAGGACCCTTCACCCGCGCTCGTCGCGGGCCGGAACGCATGTGGAGGAGGACGGGGGGCGGCTGATTTGCCTCGCGATGCAAAGGCGGGGCTCGTCCCCGCCGGCGGAAATCAGTCGCTCCCCGTCCTTGAAGGGGCGGCCCCTTTGACGGCCGCTTGCCCATCTCTTGAAGGCCGTGTGGGTGACGGGTGGATGAGATTGCCCGGGAAGAGGCAAAGCGGCGATCCACGGCCACGACAGGGATCCGTGACCCCTGCCCCGCTGTCCCTTGCCCGCCCCTCCGCGACGCTGCTCAGCCTGACAGGCGCTGCCGATCCTCTGGCCCGATCTGCCCTGCCAGATGCTGGCGCAGCGCCTCCTTGCCGTTCGCCCGGAGATCATCGTTGAAATCCCCGAGCCGCGGCTCCAGCACATGGCAACCAATCCCGACCTCGGTGGCTCTGGCGCTCAACCTCTCTGCCGCGCCGCGCCCCGCCGGATCGCGGTCGATGGCGATGTAGAGGCGCTGCAGCCCCCCCGGCAGCAGGACTGCCCCGAGGTGACCCGACGAAAGCGCCGCCCAGACGGGAAGGCCGGGCACTGCCTCGACAAGGGACAGCATGGTCTCGATGCCCTCGCCGACCACGAGGATGTCGTCATGCGGGGTCAGCCTGACGGCATTGCCGAGGAGGTGACCCATGGCACGCCGCTGCGTCTCGACCCGCGCCTTTCCCTGACCGTCAGGCGCAAGCCAGGTGCGATGCACGCCCTGCAGGGCCCCTGCCCCATCGGTGACCGCGGCGATCAGCGCCGGTCTGGGGACGCTCCGGGTCTGGCCCTCATCCCGATGCCAGCACTTCGGGTGGAAGCGCAGCGCGCTCATGTAGCAACATTGGGTGAGGCCCCGGGAGCGGAGGTAGGTGTCGGCAAGCGTGCCTGCGACCGGCACCGAGGCTGCGAACAGCCGCGCCGCCGCCGCTTGCGTGCCACCGGGGGCTTTGGCCTTCTTCGGCACTGGTGCATCCGGGAGGACCGGCTGCGGACAGCCAAGATGCGCCCGGGCCTCAGCCAAAAGGTCGGGAAAGCGGGAGATTCCAGTCCTCTCGCGGATGATGTCGAGTAGATCGCCATGCTCGCCCGTGGCGCCGTCGGTAAATTTGCCGGCCGCACCCGGCCCCGACGCAGGCCCCGCCAGCCGCACAAAGAGCGACCGACCGGGGTTGTTCTGCAAATCGCCCACGATCCAGTAGGATCCTTCCCGCCGTCCGGCGGGAAGATAGGCGCGACACACGCTCTCTGCATTCTCCGCCAGAGCGCGGATCACATCTTCGGTCTCGGAATGCATGGCTCAACAACCTCCGCGTGCATGTAGTCCCGTCACAGGACAACGTGCAAGCAGACGACCCAGCACCGCGATGCCGCTCGCATCCGCCGGGCAGAACAATCGCAGCTTCCAGCTGATGATCTCCGAGAAGAAGCCATCGGCCTTGAGCCGGTCCTTGGCCGCCTCGGAGAAACCGGAGAGCTCGATCCGGTTCACGCCCATGACGCGGGACCGGTACAACTCCATCCCTTCAGCCAGCCGCACCACTGTCTTGTCCTCCAGAACGAGGGCATGGACCTGCGCCGCCGTGAGCTTCGGCGCGTCGTCCGCAAGCGTCGCTGCCACCCAAGCCGGCGAGACACGGCGGCCGATGATGCGCTGACCGTCATCGGTCTGCAGCCGGTAGACGCGAGTTTCGTCCTGGGGAAGCTGCTTCCAGATCGGCAGCAACAGCCCCGCCACGATATGCAGGGTAGACTCGCTGAACTCCGGCACCTCGGCCAGTTCCGCCGTCCAGGCGGCGGCGAAGGCCGCGCGGTCGGCCTCCAGCCAGTGGGTGTCCTCCATGATCTTCACCGGAACCGTGCTGGACTCCATCGGCCGGATCAGCCGCAGGCGGGGCTCGATGGTGCCGTCGTCCAGCATCAGGCTGGTGGCAGGCACCTGCACGGCGGCCCGGCCCGAGCGGCTGTTGACCAGGAGGTGTGCCTTCGGGTCGTCGAGCCAGTCGAGCGCATCCGCCAGCGAAGTCGGAGCATTGCGCCGCTTTTCCGCGATGGTCAGAAGCTGGGACTCGGTACCGGAGCCAGGATGGGTGTAGATGACGCGCGCATTCGTGACGCGGAAGCTCTCGGCCCGCAGCGTCTCGAGCCCGAGGTCGTAGACCCCGGCCGCGATGGCCCCCTCGATCCGTTGGTCGAGCAATTCCTCGAAGGCCGAGAAGAGCACGGCCTGCATATGCATCGTCAGCGCGAGCAGGCGATTGAGGAAGGTCGTGATCGGTGGCAGGTCGTCTTTCAGACCGTTGTCATCGGTCAGGCTGAGGCCGGTGGCATCCTCAAAGGCCCCCAGCGAGCAGCCCGAGACATCGCCGCGATAGAGGCGGCGGTAGAGTTGGCGCAGGGCGTCGCGGGCATAGGGGCTTTCGAGGTTATCCTCGGGTCGGAACAGCCCCTGCCCACCGGTCTGACGCTGACCCCGCGTGATGGCGCCGAGCGTGTCGAGACGACGGGCGATGGTGGAGAGGAACCGCTTCTCTGCCTTCACATCGGTGGCGACTGGTCGGAAGAGTGGCGGCTGCACCTGATTGGTCCGGTTGGTGCGCCCGAGTCCTTGGATCGCCGCATCGGCCTTCCAGCCCGGTTCTAGGAGGTAGTGAACCCGCAGACGCTGGTTCCTGGCACCAAGATCAGCGTGATAACTGCGCCCCGTGCCCCCGGCATCCGAGAAGATTAGGATGCGCTTATGGTCATCCATGAAGGCGGCGGTCTCCGCGAGATTGGCAGACCCCACCCGGCTCTCCACAACAAGCCGCGCCGAATGACCCTCGCCCTTGCGCACGATGCGGCGCGACCGGCCCGTGACCTCGGCCACGAGATCGGTGCCGAAGCGTTGGACGATCTGGTCGAGCGCCCCGGGCACCGGCGGCAGCGAGGCCAGATGCTCGATCAGCGCGTCGCGCCTGCGGGCGGCCTCGCGGCATTCGACCGGCTGGCCATCGCGCATGACGGGTCGCGACGACAGATTGCCCTCGCTGTCGGTGAAGGGCTCGTAGAGCTGCACCGGGAAGGAATGGGCGAGGTAGTCCAGAACGTATTCCCGAGGCGTGATGTCGACGTGGATGTCGTTCCACTCCTCGGTCGGGATCTCTGACAGGCGGCGTTCCATCAGCGCCTCGCCGGTCGAGACGATCTGGATGACGGCCGCATGGCCTTCCGCGAGATCGGCTTCGATGCTGGCGATCAGCGTGGGGGTTTTCATCGAGGTGAGCAGATGGCCAAAGAAGCGCTGCTTGGCGGATTCGAAGGCAGAACGCGCAGCGGATTTGGCTTGCCGGTTCAGCGTGCCGCTGTCGCCCGTGATATTGGCCGCCTCCATCGCGGCGGTGAGGTTGTTGTGGATGATGGCGAAGGCCCCGGCATATGCATCATAGATGCCGCGCTGCTCAGGGGTCAGCGCGTGTTCCAGCATCTCGTATTCGACGCCGTCATAGGAAAGTGACCGGGCGGTGTAGAGGCCGAGCGACCGCAGGTCGCGGGCGAGGACCTCCATCGCGGCGACACCGCCGGCCTCAATGGCCTGCACAAACTCGGCACGGGTTGCGAAAGGGAAATCTTCGCCGCCCCAAAGCCCGAGGCGTTGCGCATAGGCGAGGTTGTGCACTGTTGTCGCCCCCGTGGCGGAAACATAGACCACACGGGCATTGGGCAGCTTGTGCTGGAGCCGCAGGCCCGCCCTGCCCTGCTGCGAGGCTTCCGTGTCGCCGCGTTCGCCCTTCGATCCGGCGGCATTGGCCATTGCATGGCTTTCGTCAAACAGGATCACCCCGTCGAAATCCGCGCCCAGCCATTCAACGATCTGGTCGACGCGGGATTTCTTGGCCCCTCGCTCCTCGGACCGAAGTGTGGCGTAGGTCGTGAAGAGGATGCCCTCAGAAAGCGGGATGTCGCGGCCCTGCGCGAAGCGCGAGAGCGGCGTGACGAGCAACCGCTCCTGGCCAAGCGCCGACCAGTCGCGCTGCGCATCCTCCAGCAGCTTGTCGCTCTTCGAGATCCAGAGCGCTTTGCGGCGGCCCTGGCACCAGTTGTCGAGCAGGATCCCGGCCGACTGGCGGCCCTTGCCTGCCCCGGTGCCGTCGCCAAGGAAAAACCCACGACGGAAGCGGACGGCGTCAGCGGCATCGTCGGGCGCGGCCGAGACCATGTCGCCGGTCTCATCGACGGTCCACGAGCCGGCGAGATAGGCGCCATGTGCCTCACCGGCATAGATCACGGTCTCAAGCTGCGCGTCGGACAGCAGGCCGTCGCGCAGGACGGTGGCGGGGAGTTTCGGGCGGTAGGAGGGCTTCGGGGGCGCGACCGAGGCCATCGCCGCCGACTGCACCAGCTTCGTCGGGTGCGGTGCCGCGCCGGGGATGTCGATGGCCTGAAGCCGGAAGGTCTCGTAGATCGCATCGGACAGACGCGCGGAGCCGAGGTCGTCCGCTGTCTCGCGCGGCGTGTAGACGAGGTCCTCAACATCGGGCGTGGTGACATGTGCATCCATCTTGACCGACGCCGTTGAGCGCGAGGGTCGAGCGGTGGGGCTGGACGAACGGGGAGGAATTCCCCGGAAAGGGGAAGCGGGCTGCGATTGAACGACGGCGCCCGCATCCATCTCGAGGCGTGGCGGGACCTCTGCTACGATCCGGGCGAGGAGCTGAGCGGCGTCGGAAGACATCGGCTGATTGAAATCGGCGATGATGCCACCCCGTTCGCCACCCCGGCACTTGTCGAAGACCGAGATCCGGGTCTCGAAGCTGGTGCCATGCTTGGCGAAGGCTGCCCCCGACACAGCGCCGGTGAAGACCAGATGCGCAGTCTCGGTGAGACGGCAGAAGGTCTCAGCCCAAGCAGGCGCATCCGGCGCGAAACCGGACCCGGTGATGGCGACCAGACGACCGCCGGGGGCGAGCCGGGCAAGGGCCGAGCGCAGATGGTGCGCTGTCGCCTCGGTCGTCCGACCATCGACATTGGCCATGGCCGAGAAGGGCGGATTCATCAGGATGACGCTCGGGAAGGCGCCCGCGTCCAGATGATCGTCGATCTGCGCGGCGTCGAAGGTGGTGACCGGGCGCCCTGGAAAAAGGAGGCGCAGAAGATCAGCGCGGGTGTCTGCCAACTCGTTCAGCGCAAGGCTGCCGCCTGCGATTTCGGCGAGTATCGCGAGGAGTCCGGTCCCGGCCGAAGGTTCGAGGACCAGGTCACGCGGGGTGATCTGCGCCGCCGCCAAGGCCGCGAGCCCCATGGGCATCGGCGTCGAGAATTGCTGGAACCGCTCCATCTCCTCCGAGCGCCGGGTGTGCGTCGGCAAGAGGCACGCCACCTTGGCGAGGATCGGCAGCAGCGCGGCAGGCGAGCCGGCCAGGGCCAGGAGTGCACGGCCGAACTTCCGCAGGAAGAGGACCAGCGCCACCTCGCCCGCCTCATAGGCAAGCTTCCAGTCCCAGCAACCATCGGCATCCGAGCCGCCAAAGGCGCGCTCCATCTCGAGCCGCAGACGCAGCGCGTCGATCTTAAAGCCTTGAGTCAGATCGGGTTGCAGCGCTTCGGCGACAGTGAGGATCGCGGGCGCAGGCGTAGGCGCAGGATCACGAGACGGGACAGGAACGGGAGGCGCAACAGGCGCGAGATAGGTCATCGGGAAGCTCCGGAATGAGGGACAGGATCAGGCCCGGACACCCTCTCTCGGGCACCCTCAGGCCTGACCTTCCCCGGCCCATCTCTCTCTCGAACCGATGCGTTCCGTTCGCTTGGCTTGATTTTGTTCCTGTTATGTTCTATATTGAAGGCCAAGCCAGAAAGGGGGTTCCCGATGGACAGCACCACGCACGCTCTGCCCGCGACGCCCAAGCAGATCGCCTATGCGCGGTCGCTCGCCCTGCGCAACCAGACCCTCCTGCCCTGGGAGGTTCAGCAGGACCGCCGGTCTCTGAGTTCTTGGATCGAGGCGCAGGCCCAGCTCAAGCCGGTCTTGGAAATGGACCGGCTGCCCACGTCCAAGCAGGTGGCCTTCGCGGAGAAGCTCGCCCGCATCAAGCGCCGCGCCGTTCCCGAGGAGTGCTTCCGCGACAAGGGGCTGATGTCGAAATGGATCGACGGCAACAGGTGATGGAGCATCGCAGACTAGACGGCAGCTATGCTGCTCTAGATGTACTCGATGTCTTGGCGCGCCAAAGCCGCAAGCTTGGAAAGGCCGTTTTTGGTGAGGTCGAGCAGGAACTCAGAGGCTGTCATTGGCGGATTATCGTAGCGTTGACGTACTTTTCGCAGCGCCCTCGCCCCTCCCTGTCGAAAGAGCGCATAGGTGTTGGCCAACATGTCGTCGGCGCTGAGCGTCTCAACATCATAGGGCGCAAGCTTTTCCGCCGGGAAGTCCCGATGGTTCTCGGTAACGATCACCTGAGCCGAGCTGCGGATTGCCGCCGCCAGAACATGGCGATCATCCGGATCCGGTAGATCAAGGCCATCGACCAAAGGTCGATAGCCGTCCACGAAGCATTCTTCGAAATGCTCTCGAATCGCCTGCTCCTGCTGACGAACGCTGGCCTCGAGATGAGGCTTCAATCGGATGAGGTTTCGAGTCCACTCGTCGAGGATTTCATCAGTGATGCGCGCCCGAAAGAGTCCCTCTTGGGCGAAGGTAAAGAGGACGTCCCTGATCCGAAACGGGAAAAGCACGTTGGCGTCGAGCACCACCACGAAAGGGTTGGCGACGAAGCTCATTCGTTGTCGAACTCCTGCCCAAGCCGGGCAAGGTCGGCCAACGCACTTTCTTGCTTGCGGGCCTTGTCAGCACGGTAGCGCATCAACTCATCAATCCTTACGCGACGATGCGATCCCACCTGCTCGAACCTTATGTCGCCACGGAGCAGAAGCTTGGTCAGATAGGGGCGGGAAATATTGAGCATGTCCGCCGCTTCTTGTGTGGTCAGCATCGTACCGACGGGCACGAGCGTGACCATATTGCCGTTGCTGACATGGCCCAAGAGCTCGATAATGAGATTGCCAACAGCGGGGGCGATCTTGACCGCCTCGCCGTTCTCACCCGAGATCTTCAGGCCACCATCCAGCTCCATGGCGATCGCGATCGCCGTCGCGGCATGCGCGGCGCTGTCGATCTCCTCGCGCGTCGGAGGGCGCTCCATGAGCCCTTTGTCTTCCGTCCTCTTTGCCACCGTTGCCATCGGTCTCTCCCGTTTTTCCCATCAGATATACGCCATGCGCGCTGTATCTCAAGTGAAATAACAGAAATATGTGTAACAACCGTAACTCTGATACCTGGAGGCCAAGCATCAACCGAACCGCCGCCCGGCTTCAGTGAACGTGTACTCGTTCACAATGATCCCCTCCTCGATGGCCTCGTCCGAGGTGAGGTGGTCGTATTCGGCCTCAAGCTGGCGGTAGAGCCAGCGGGCCAGATCGCGCAGCGCCTCGGTCACGATCTCTTCCGCGTCATCAGTCGGCGGCTGCCAGGCCGGGCTGTCGCGCGTGACGTCGATCGACATGGTGTATTCGTGGTAGTAGCGACCACGATGGCTGACCTCGGCAACGAGCTGGTAGAAGTTACGCCGCTGGATTTCCTGCAGACGGTCGGCAATGCCGTGCAGTGACGCATCCTTCGGGGCGTAGTCTCGGATGCGGGCGGCCGCGCCCTTGGCGTGGGACCAATAGCCTTCGAAGCAGGCCCCATCGTCATGGCTCCAGAACCCGGAGAACCAGATGCAGGGCTTGGCCCGTGTCCCGCCGCCCATCAGGCGGACGGGCGTGGTCTTCAGCCGGATGCCGAGGATTTCGCAGGCCCGCTTAAAATCCTCATAGACCGCGTCCCACCAATCGTCGTGGGGTCCGAGCTCGCGATACCAGTTGCGGGCCTTTTCCTTGGCGGCATCCGAGAGTTCGGGGAACTGGTAGACTGTTGTGCAAATGACCTCAGGCATGTGCGTCCTCCCCGTTCAGCGCGGCGGCCAGCCACTCCTGGCTGCTCGTCCAGCCGATGGATTTTCGGGCGCCAAGATCGATGACATGCGCGCCACCGCCGAAGGCGTCGAGGCGAGGCCGGGAGCAGGTCAGGGCGAACTCGAACCCCCAGAGGCCGATGAGGTCGAGCTCTTCCGCAAGGCGCAGCACGAAGCGGATGACGGCTTCGACGTCGCCGTGGTCGTCGTCATGGATCCAAAGGTTGCTGCCCTCGGGCGCGTCCTGCCGCACGAGATCAAAGCCCGCGACCTCCGGGTCGTCGGCGCGCTGATCGGCTTCGCGCAAGCTCTGGAACAGCGCGAGTGCACGGGCCGCCTTGTCGGGGGTGCCGACATCGAGCAGGCATGAGAAATGGGTGAAGTAATCCGCCATGGGGACCTCCTGAACGGGGAAGACCCGGCCAAGAGGCCGGGCGCTGGTTTGGGATGAAGGGATTGTTGGGCGCGATCAGCCGGTCGGCGTGTCGCCCGCCGCCTGTCGCGCGGCATGCGCACAAAGCATCTGCCGGTAGAAGCGCTTGCGCGCCGTCCGGAAGCCGCGAACCGCGCGCGTGTCGGGGTGCAGCGCCCGGACTGCCGCGCGCAGGACGGCGTAGGGCGACGCCGTCGCCGGTAGGCTGAGGCGCTGATAGGCCGTATCGGTCATCTCAGATCACCGCGACCACGGGCGAGGCGAGATGCGGATCGACAAGCGCCTCGATCCGCTCGGCCCGTCCCATCCAGGGTTCCGGCCGGATGGCCTTCACCCAGTCTGCAAAGCTCGGGATGAAGCCGAGGTCTTCCTTCACATGCTGCTCGCCCACCCAGCGGGTCGGAATTATGCGCCCGTTCGACAGCGTGAGTGTCGCGCCGAAAATCGTCTCGGCCATGAAGATGCCCTCGGCATGGTGGCGCAGCGCCCGGTGCCGAAAGTCGGCCGTGATCTCCTTGCTCTGGTCGAACCAAGCATGCACCGCCATGAAATCGTCGACGGTGCCGCCCCATTTCTTCACCGAGGACAGGGCGTGGTGATAGGGATGTGCCATCGCCGCCCCCTCAGAAATCGTGGGTGGTGAGTTCGGACGAGGTGAAGCGCTCGTTGAACTCGAGGTGGATGCAGCGGGCGGAAACGTCGAAGCAGAACTCGCCATAAGCGCCATCGTTGTTTTCCCAGCCGCCATGGGTGTCGGAGAGGAAGTCATAGGCCAGCTGCTCGACGACATCTTCCGGCGAGAGCTGCCGCATCTCGACCTCGGGGTCGTCCCAGGTCAGCGCTGCGTATCCGATCTCGGTCGCAGGGAAGTCGACGGCGGTCTCGCCGGACCATGCGCCGATGCTTTCGATCTGGCCGCTGTCACCGGCACCGTCGAAAGTCACGGTGACATGGGTGATGCCAGCGGCCATGAGGCCGTCGAAGAGGCGATCCTTGTTGCCAGGGCGCAGCGCTTCGCTCCGGGCCGCGCGCGCGGCATGCGCCGCGAAGATCTGGCCCATATCGACTGGCGAGGGTGCCATTGGCGGCGTGAGGGTGGGTTCAGTCAAGGTCATCGGGTGTCTCCGGTCAGGGGAAGGGATCGGAGCCGGGCCAGGCGATCTCTCTCCCCCGGGACAAGCTCCAAATCCCCCCTGCCCGCCTCTGCCTCTCGGGCGTCACGCCGCGAGTTGCAGCGCCCGGGCGGCAAAGGCGCGCCAGAGCGGGTCGACGAGACGCGCATCCAGAAGATCGGCGCGGTGGCGCAACCGCTGCGCCAGATCGGACTCACCCCAGGCGGCCGCGCGGCCGGCCTGCGCGCGCAGCTGGCTCGCCTCAGTCACAACGCCGCGCGCCTCGGTAGCGCTCGACACCGGGTGGCACCAGGCGACAGCGTGGTCGCTGGCGGCTCCTGCCAACACAAGGCGCTCGTCGCGATCGAGGATCGCCAGAAGCTGGGGCGCGGTATCCGGAGCCATCCCCTCGGCATGGTCGATTGCGCTCTGCATGGCCTCGACCAGCGTCGCAAAGCGGGCGAGGACCAGAGGGACGGCTCGGCCCGACATCAGATCGGCCGGAGCGCGGCGCGTCAGAGTCAGGGCGAAGGGGTGACAGAGGTCGGTGTCAACGGGCGGACAGGGCGGGGCGAAGCCCCGTGGGCAAGTGGTCGGATGGACAGGCAGGGAGAAGTCGAACATTGGGAAATCTCCGACGGCGCGGGAAGCCTTTCTCCCCACCTCAGCCGCCAAAGACCAAACCGCCGCCCTTTTCCTCGAAGGGGCGGCGGCGGCAGCTTCGCAGGGGAAGTCAGAGCTTGCCCAAAACCCGCAGGCTCAGCTCTATCCCGGCACCGACGATGATGTGGTCGTGCAGCGTCAGACCGAGATACCTGCACCCCTTCTGGATCTCCTTGGTCATGCTGAAATCGGCCTCCGACGGCGTCGGATCGCCCGAGGGGTGGTTGTGGATCAGGATCAAGGCGCTGGCGTTCAGCATCAGCGCCCGTTTGATCACCTCGCGCGGATAGACTGGGACATGGTCGACCGTGCCGGTCGAGAGAAGCTCATCGGAGATGATGCGGTTCTTGCGGTCGAGGTAGAGCGCGTGGAAGCGCTCGACCGGTCCGCGGACGCTGAACGCGCAATAGTCCATGAGCGCCTGCCAGCTGCCGATGACCGGGTTCTGGCTGAGGTAGCGGCCGAGGATGTCACGGGCCTCGAGGATGATGGTTTCTTCGTGGGGGGTCATTGGGGTCTCGCTGAACTGCACGCACGAAGGCCCTCTGCCCTCTTGGGGCGGGGCCAGCGGCATGCTGTTTGAAAGGGAAAGCGCGACCGCCGCCGATGCAGGCGGTCGCATTGTCGGGCCCGACGTCAGCCGACCCGGTCGAGGAGCTTCTTGGCGCGCCCTTCCATGTCGAGCCGCGCATCCTGCTGGGTCTTGTCGCGGGCCAGCCGCGTGATGCCCTGCACGAAATCGAAGATGCTCTCGGGCGGGCGGCCCTCTTCCATCAGCACCTTCTCGATAATCTTGCCTGACTCCGCCTTCGAGAAGCCGCGCTTGCGCAGGAAGTCATCCCGGTCCTCGTCCGTCCGCGCCACGATCTGCTGTCGCGCGGCCTTGATCCCGTTCACGAACCCCTGTGGGGAAGAATTGGCGAAGCGCGTCAGCGCCGGGGCCGCTTCATGGGCAAAGCGGGAGGCCGCGTATTTCGAGTGGCGGATCTTGATCTCCTGGAAGTCCTCGACACCCCAGAGGTTCCGGTTCTGGCACACCGCCCGCAGGTAGAAGCTCGCCATGCCGAGGGTCTTGGCCCCGACCTCGGAGTTCCAGCAATAGAAACCCCGGAAGTAGAGATCGGGGGAACCATCGGGCAGGCGACCCGCCTCGATCGGATTGTGATCGTCGACCAGGAACAGGAAGACGTCGCGGTCCGATGCGTAGAGCGTGGTCGTGTCGCGGCTGATTTCGACATCGGGGTTGTATACCCCGGTCGACCAATCGAGCACCCCCGGGACCTTCCAACGCGTATCGCCCGTGCCATTGCCCGCGATGCGCTGCACTGCCTCAACCAGCTCATGGTCATGGATGCGGCCATAGTCGGGGCCGGTCACCGCGCGCAGTTCGGTCCGGCCGTCTTCCGTCTCGAAAGTCTTCACCTGCTCGGCACGGTGGTTGGTCAGACCATATTGCAGGTTGATCCCCGCCAGCGGCGCGGGCAGTTGGCGCAGGTAGGAGGCAGGAGCGCCGACGATGCTGGCAAGCTGGCCAAAGGCCCAATGCGTGGGCGCGACCGGCTCATGCGCCTTCGGCAGAACCAAGTGCAGACGCTCGGCGCTATCGCGCGCGGCCTCGACACGGATGTCTGCCGTCTGGACCACCCGGCTACGGCTGCGCTCGGATCGGCCCTTCACCGACGCCCAGAGATCATCGAGCGACAGATACCGCTCGTCATCGGGCCGGTTGAACCATTCGGACGACACCCGCCCATTCCGCTCACCCCGGCTCACATCCACATTCCAGCCACCAGCCCGCGTCAGTGCGACCGGATCCAGAACTTCTACAACGCCCATCGGCTATCTCCCGCGACGGGCGCCGGGAGCCACTCTCCCAACCCTCAACCCGTCAACGGCAAACCGGCACGGCTCTCACTCTCGGCAACGTAAGGGGCGGAAAGCAGCCATCCGCCAAGACGCGCTTGAATGGCCGCATTTCTCGAAACCTTCAGTCCCAGCACTGAAGCGAGGGCTGTTTGTAGAGTCACCTGCCCAAGCCGAACTGCGCCTTGACGCCGCCGATGAAGGTCGCGTCATCCTGCTCGGACCGCGCGGCCATGTAGGCGGCGGCATCTGCCCCGGCGGTGTAGCGCAGGCGGGGTGTGGCATCCGTGGCGGCTGCCCAGATTGCTTCGCTGACAACTGATGGCGGCGAAGCGGTTGCGGCCATCTCGGGGCTACCGAGAACGGCAAAGAGTTTGTCCACCACGGGCTGATAGGCGGTCAACTCCGGCGTCTGGCGGAAATCGAAGGAACGCCCGCTGAAGTCGGTGGCAATCATGCCGGGTTCCACGATCTTGACCCGGATGCCCAAGGGCTCCAATTCATAGTGCAGCGCCTCTGACAGGCCCTCCACCGCGAACTTCGTGCCATGATACAGACTGCCAAGCGGAAAGGTCATGCGCCCCCCGATCGAGGAAATGTTCACGATCACACCTTTGCCCTGTGCGCGCATCCCGGGCAGCACGGCCTTGGTCACCTCCAGCAGCCCGATCACGTTGGTGTCGAACTGACGGCGAATACCCTCCATGTCAAAGGCTTCCAGCGGGCCATAGGCACCGTAGCCTGCGTTGTTCAGCAGCACGTCGATGCCGCCGAACCGGGCCTGGGCCGCATCGACCGCCGCCGCGATGGAGGCCCCATTCGTCACATCCAGACGCGTAACCAACACCCGTGGCAGAGCTGCAAGATCGCCCGCTTGCGCCGGGTCGCGCAGCGTGGCCACCACGTTCCACCCCTTGTCATGGAAGTATTGGGCCGTCGCCTTGCCGATGCCGCTGGACGCGCCGGTGATGAAGATCGTCTGTGTCATGGTCCTGCCTTTGAAACTGTCAGTGGTGTTTCAGAGGTGGCCGTTGTCCCACCTAGCTTCAATCGCAGATCACGCCAACAGACCAACGGATCGCGCCAATCACGCAGAAGATGCCGCGCGCGCTTCGGCGGGGGTCATGCCAGTCCAGTCGCTAAAGGCGCGATAGAAGGAGTTCGGATCGCGATAGGCCAACAGGAAACTGGTCTCTTCCGTGCTGAGCTTGCGGTCGCGCAGATAGATCAACGCCAAGGCAGCTCGGGTCTCATCAAGGATCGTCTGGAACGATACCCCTTCGTCCTTCAGCTTGCGCTGCAGACTGCGCGTGCTGACCCGCAAACGGCCGGCCACCGCTTCGGCCGAAACCCGGCCTGACGGCAGCATATCGCGGATCTCACGCCGGACGCGGTCTGCCATACCGATTGCGCCCGATAGCGATGTCAATCGGACTATGAGCTCTTGCTCGATGGCGCGGTAAACAGCGGTATCGGCCGAGATGATCGGCAGCGACGCATCTGCCACACGAAGCGCGATGCCAGCCTGGTCCCCAAAGAGGATCTCGCACCCTGCGAATCGGCGGAAGGCGTCGGTGATCTGCACCTGCGCGGGCAGGGTCACAAATTGCGGTGTGATCTGTTCGGATGCGAATGTGCGCAAGAGTTCGAGAAAATACGACACTTCCATGATGGCCGTCGAAGGGAGCAGGCCGGCGGTCACGTCTGCAGAGGTAAGCGTGATCGAAAGCACCCCACCCTGTTCTTCAATCACAAGGGCCACAGGTGCGATCAGCGGTTTGAAAAGGGCCACCCTGTTCAGTCCCGTCCGGATGTCAGGGCTTGCCGAGAATGCAATCAAGGCGGGGTGTAGCGGCCCCGTGGCCAGCACGCGCCCAAGTTCCATCGCGCGATCCGGACTGCCCGCCTCGGTGACCAGCGCCTCTAGAACCGCAAACCATGCGGCGGCGTCCAGACCGCGCCCCTCATGCGCAAGATAGTCGACCGAAAGGCCCGCGCGGGCAAGCACGCGGGCAGGTCTGAAACCAAACGTCTTGCAGGCATGTGTCAAGAAAGGAGTGATTTTGTAGCCGCGTGATTGCATCTTTGGGTCACCCACCTTGCTAGCCACCTGTAATTCCATTCTGGACGCAATCGCCATCTCATACGCGATCTTTGGCGCGAAAAGATATACCTTTGGCGTCATCAGCAAGTAGAAAGCTATTCATAGGAACAAGTGTCGTTCTGCCCGGCTGTCGTTGCGGATTTCAACCAAAGCGGTCACTTGCGCACCACAGGGTGAACAGCATCAACGGGCCGAGAACCAAGGAACCCGGCGGTTTGCTCCGCCGGGCCCGAGGGGGAGACCCCGTTCTTTTCAGAACGGGATCTCGTCGTCGCGGTCGACAAGCTCGGGGTTTTCGTTCTCGGCCGATTTCGGGCGGCTCAGGAAGTCGACCTTCTCGGCGATGATCTCGCAGCCGTAGCGGTCGGTGCCGGTTGCGTCGGTCCACTTGGTGTAGTGGATGCGCCCGTGGACGAGGACCTTCATGCCCTTCTCGCAGTGCTCTGCGACGGTCTTGCCGAGACCATTGAAGCAGGTAATGCGGTGCCATTCGGTGTCCATGACCCGGTAGCCGTTCTCGTCGCGCATCACGCGACCTTCCGAGAGGCGCGGCCGCGAGGTGGCCAGGGTGAAGTTGGTGATCTTGGTGCCGCTTTGGGTCGAGCGCACTTCGGGCTTCTGACCAATGTTGCCAGCGAGGATGACGATGTTCTGCATGGTAAGCTCCTGTGTTTCCTGTCCCTGGGACCGTCCCTTCGACAAGACCCGGAAAAAGCCTGTCGGCTGAGGCGTGCACGGGAGACGGAACGGCGACCGGAAACCCCCAGAGGGCCGGGGTGGAGCGGGCAGCCCCAAAGGGGCAACACGGCCCGGACTGACGCGGGGTTGCGCGCTAGAGGCCGAACAGGCTTAGGGGATTGTCAGTCGAAGGGATGGCACCGGGGATAGGGGCGACCTGGGGCTCTCGCAGAACTCGGCTTTCCTTGGCAAAGGCAACTTGGTTGAGGCATTTGCGAAACCACCGACCCGGCGGCTCAAACCGACCTCATCCCCCTGCCCTATCGCGGTGACATCCGTGGGAGTTGCGATGTTTCGACCTGACGGCTATCCCGGATGCATCATTCAGGACACGAGGGCCCCATGGCTGATTTCAACCTCGAGACACTGTCGCTCAAGGAACTGCGGCAATTGCAGAAGGACCTCGCCAAGGCGATTTCCACCTATGAAGACCGGCAAAAAGCGGAAGCCCGCGCCAAGCTAGATGCGATCGCCAAAGAGATGGGCTACTCCCTCGCCGAACTGATCGGTGCCGAGGTGAAAGCCACCCGTGCGCCAGCCGTGGCGAAGTATCGTCACCCTGACAATGCGGCTCTCACCTGGTCTGGCCGCGGCCGGAAACCGCAGTGGTTCGCGGATCACATCAATGCGGGCAAAGACCCGCGCGAGCTCGCGGTCTAAGGACAGCGAAGTGGGAACGGCCAATTCGCAGGCGACAGTTGGGTGATCGCAACTCCCCAGGGGCAGCGGTGATCGCTCATCTGGCTTGCCGACTGTCGTCGGCTCATTCTGCCGGTCGGCCCGGGATGGCAGACAGGCGAAAGGCCCGGATCGGGGCCCTTGCCCCGACGCCGAGCCCTCGTTGAGGCCGTGGGCATCATGCCCACGGGTCGACCTCAGCGATCACTTGAACCTCGTCTCCGTCGATTTCATCGGCGGGGACGGCGCCGAAGGTTCCATCCCATGCTTGGAAGACGACGATCGTGACCATGAGCGTGGCGGCGAGGGAGGCTGCGAAGGCGTGAGCATCTTTGCGGGACATCTGTTTGGCTCCTGTCTGGGAGGCGGGGGACCATCCCCCGCGCGACAGGACCCCGCAGGCCCGAAGACTGGCTGACATCACCGGGTGCGTTCGGCTCGTCCGAATCCACCCGGCGGCACGGGCTCGCCCGTAGTCCGACCCCTTGAGGGTTGATCTCGAAGACAGGATTCGGGGCAAGGAAGGGAATGGCGAGCGGGGGATGGTGTCCAAACGTCAGGAGCCGATTGTCCCGCTGATGCTTGGAACGCCGCCAGCCTCCCGGGCAGGCTCTTGGTTGATGGCCTCCGTCTTGAGGGAAGGACCCTTTAGTGCCCCGCGATTTTCGCGGGAAGAGGGTCTGGTCGGTGAGAGGCCAACTATTCGGCAGGCCCCTCACGCATTGTCAGGGCTCAGGCAGCCAGGTCCGCGCCCCCTGCCCTATCGCCGTCCTCGGCTCCGACGATCTCCAGCCGTGCATTGCGATAGCCTTCCCGTGCGATCCAAAGCTCGGCCGCAGTGACGGACTCCGCCAGATGCAGCAGTTCGGTGTTGCCACCGAAGTCCAGCAGCACGCGGACCTGCCCGGGCTTCGGTTCCTCGGCCACCTCGAAGATCAGACGGCTGTCGGCCGAATGGCTGCGCATGATGGTGACGAGGATCACCCCGTCCGAGGAGAAGTTCCCCTCATGCAGCGTGAAGGAGGCCGGGGCGGTCCAGGTCGGATAGGCGCGGGGCGGTTCCTTCTTCACAAGACGGCCGACGCCGTTCGAACGCTCCCAAGCCGCGAGCTTCTTTGTGAACCGTGCCGGTGGCCTGGGACTGCCATCGGTGTAGCGGATCAGTGCACCGAGGGGGGCTGCGTCGATGATGGTTGTTGCAGACATGATTCCTCATCCCGAATGCGAGTGTTCGCACTCATCATATTGATATTGCTGTATTTTGTGGGAGTGAGGGCGGGTTACACCGCCCCCGTATGGCTCAGATCACTCCGCTGCCATCATCGACGCGGCGCTGCCGGGCAGGTCAGCCGTCAGGAAGGCCGGGAGATCGATGTCTTTGGGCTCGCCCGCATCTTCCCGCTGCCCTTCTCCGACCGCCTCACCGTCGAACGTGACCAGATCGGCCCGGCGCAGGACCTCGGGCAACCAGCCGCTGCCCTTGAGGAGCCGCTCGGCTTCCGTGGCCATCTCGGCCTTCTTCAGGTGATCGAGAAGCTGCGCAGTCCCCTCCCCCTTCGCCTCGCGCACAGCCTCGAGGATCCGAGCCTTGGGCACGCGGTTGAGGTAGCCGTCGACCGTCGGCTCCCAACCCGCTTCGACCATGTCGAGATCGACGGCACGCGCCACCAGATCGGCATGGGCCATGCGGCGGGTCAGGCCGCTGGCCGAGATGCCCGCTCCATAAGGGTTCACTTTCTCATGGAGCGCGTTGATCCCGAAGCTGAGGCAATGCGCCAGCAGAGCCAGACGGCTGCCTTGGTCGAGCACGGTCAAATAGTCCCAGAGCGCGACATCGTCGCCGAGGGGCAGATCAGATTCCCAGGCTGCATGACGCTCATCGACAAGCTTCGCCACGACGCTGTCCTTCAGATCAGGCGCCTGCGCAGACATGTAGACGTGACGCACCGAGGCTTCGAGGCAGCTGCCCGAGGACGAGGAGGTGCGGAAGGTGTCCGTCACGAGCTTCAGAAGGAGGAGCGTCAACGCCACATCCGGTGAGCGCCCGATGGCCTCGCGCAAGGCAAGAGTCCGGTGCGCCGTCAGTTCCATGACAAGCCGCTCGGGCAGCGGCTTGAGAGCGCCGTCTTCCTCTTCGTCGGAGAGGTCCGCACCGATCGGCTGCCCGCCCGTCGTGATGACGGTGCCCCCGACCCAAGTCCTGGAGTGCTGCCAGCCAGAACCATCGACGTTACCCCCCTGCCCCATGGCATCCGCGCCATCGCCATCCTGGACCGCGGTCTCCACGCGCGGCTCGTCCTCGGGCCGGACATAGCCACGATAGATCGCAAGGCTGCCATCCCGATCCAGCGTCACGAAAACGCCCGCGCGCGCAACTTCGGCCGGGTCGTAGATCAAGGGCCGCTGTTCGAGCGCTTCCATCGCCATCTCGAGCTGACCGAGCCGGGCATCGATCTCCTCGGGGTATTCGTCCTGACCGGAGTATTCCTCTTCCAGCGCACGATACTCGGCGAGGAGCGTCGCATGGGCCACGCTTTCATCGTCGGTCATCGGGGCGGAATCACCGGCCAGACGCCGCAGACCGTGGCTGTAGCCATAGGGCAGGTCGGTCGCGACCTCGATCCACTTCCATCCCTCGGAGGCCAGCGCCTCGGCTTCGGCCTGAAGCTTCTCGGTGACCAGCCGGTCGAGCAGGGCAGGGTCCTCCAGCCAGCCGCCCTCATCGCCCTGGAAAAGATCGCGCAGCACGACACCGCCCGCCGCCTCGTAGGCATCGACACCCACGAAGACGGCGCGACGATCCGAAGCGCGGACCGAGGTTTCCGTCAGCATGCGCCGGATGGTGTAAGGCTCCTTGTTCCAGGAATTCTTCACCGCGTCCCAGACCTGCGCCTGACGTTCATGATCCGGGTTCACCGTGAAGGCCATCAGCTGCTCGAGCGTCATGCCATCCTCGGCATAGACCTCGAGCAGGGCAGGGGCCACGGAAGCGAGTTTCAGGCGCTGCTTCACGATCTGCGGCGTGACAAAGAAGGCCGCCGCGATTGATTCCTCGCCCTGACCTTTCTCACGCAGAGCCTGAAACGCACGGAGCTGATCTAGCGGATGCAAGGCGACTCGCTGCATGTTCTCCGCGAGCGAGTCGTCCTCGGCCAGGATCTCCGACGCAGCATCCCGTACGATGCAGGGGATTGGCGCGGTTTTCGCTAGCCGCTTCTGCTTCACAAGCAGCGACAGCGCCTGGAAGCGACGGCCACCGGCCGGGATCTCGAACGTACCGGTCTCGACACCATCGGCACCGAGAACAGCCCGCACGTTCAAGCTCTGGAGGAGGCCGCGACGCGCGATGTCTTCGGCCAGTTCCTCAACCGAGACCCCCGCCTTGATGCGCCGCACATTGGACTGGCTCAACACGAGCTTGTTGAAGGGTATGTCCCGCGAGGGGGACAGGACGACGTTCTGGGCAACTTTCGCCATCAGATCTTCTCCAAGACGGGCGCCGGAAGCCACTCTCCCGATCTCACTCCCCGTCACCCCTCAAACCCACAGCCCTTTCCCTCTCTGAGGAGGCGTCATGTTTACCGGGGTATACATAAGGCAGAGAGGTCTATGTTTACCGGGGTATACATCAAGCGGCGTACCCTACTGATGAACTGGTAGCTCGGCACTTTGTGAGGGAGCGGAACATGCGCACAAAATCGAATCCTTCTTCGGAGGCACGTTTGGTTAGCGCATGGAGATATGCCCTCGGCCGTCGGATTTTCTCGAATGCTTCTACAAGGCCCAGGATTGCCAGTGCCGATCCAAGGCTGCCCATTGTTCTGCGCGCATTATCGATGTCATGTCTTTCGAGTCCGATCGCTGGAGCAAGTGTGTCAGAGAGGCGTACGACATCATTCCAGTCCTGAGCCGGCGCCATAGCAAAAGCAGCAGCATTCTTGGCTAGTGCCATGCATTCGGCCACAGTTATGTCGCCACTCTCTTCGTTTTCGCAGCTACTCGGTGTAGCGGCCGGATTTTCTGTGCTCTGTTTTTTCCGTGCACGTTCAGATTCATAGTTTTCTTTTTTTGAACTCTGAATGTGCCGGTCATTTTGGCTGTCGCTGACGGTCAAAACAGCGGTGACAATAGTGTCCGGAGTAGTTGTCGTCGGTAGTTCCGCCTGAAGTTGCTTCACGATTTCGTCTAGTTGGTCGCAGGACAGGGAACGGCGAATGGAGCGACTTGCGTGTTCCGCCAATTCGGGCTGAATGCATGCGGCGTGGTGGTAGAGAATGTCCCGGATTACCGCGCGCAATGCCTTAGTCCGGATCTCGTTTCTCAGACATTGCTCTGCAAGAGCGGTGAGATGATTGCGGATGGCGAACAGGGGCGATAGGTCGATCCCGTAGGTTAGCCTCACGTCTGCAGTATCGTCGCGCACCTGGTATCGCTTTCCGTTCGGGCTCGACCGTCGTGCGATGAAACCGCACGTTCTCAGGTGCTCCAGTCGGCGTCTGAGCGTGCGTTCATCAATCCCATCGCAACGCTCGATCAACACTCGGTTTGAGGCAAAGACAACGAGTGAATCAGGGGCAGCTGATGACGGAATAAACGACAGGAGACCTCGCAGAACGGCGATGTCGCGGTCTCGCAAGCCAAGGTGTTTGCGGCTGCGGCGCACCAAGTCCAGAAGCGACCAGCGTGCGTCGTCAGCCCTCTTTGGCGTCTCTGCAAGAGGGTCTTTCTGGTTATAATTATTCGTGCGCCGAACGTGCCGCGGCACGGGCGATGACATGATGTGTTCCATGGTTCTATCAGCGGAATGCTCGGGTCAGCCGAGTGAAGACCGTGCAGCCATGCTCGTTTGTGTCCGTCTCTCTCCAGAAAAAGGATAAAAGAGATACGATCACCGCGAAGCGATGTTGCGTGCGATTCGGGCCTGCGCTAGTCTGCTCTTGCTAGAAGATGAGCATTGTCAGGGTTGGCGCCCTGTGCTGTGCGCGGGCCTTCCGGGTGGTTTCCATTCGGGAGGCCTATCCTTTTCCGTCACTGCTCCTCTGTTGTTTTCGTTGCATTCCGTCAGTCCTTCTTCGCCGACTGGCTGAGGAATTCTTCGTGCAGCCGCCGAAACACGGGATCGGCGTTAGTGTGGAGCCAGCTCGCGAAATCACGGTGCCGGGCTGATGGCCGGAAGCCTAACGTGCCTCTGGTAAGGTCAATTTCCCCAAGTGCTGAGCCGTCTTGTGCTTTGATCTTGAGGGTCGATTTCCCCTTCTCCGCTCGCTCTTGTTTCGTCGTTTCCGCCAACGGAAGAGCCTTTATCCAGGCCGCAAATCTTTCGTCCGAGGTCGATCCGTCGAGAAAAGGATCAGGGTGGACTGAAAGGACGTTAATCTTCCTCTCGAGAACCGTCACAGCGAGTTCGTACCAGCGTTTCCACCCGATCGACGGAGCCGCGCCAATGCGCTCAAGTACTTCTCGCGGGAATGCTTCGCGCACCTTGCGCATATGCGAAGTATGGCTGCGGTTAACGTTTAGCGCGTCCTGAACCACGCGGGCGTCATAGCCTGCCTCTTCCAGATCGCCCGCAAAAAGAGCTTTCTCGATGAAGGACGGATCCTTGCGGACGTTGTTCTCCTGTCCCTGGGCCAGCACCGCCTCTTCATCAGACAGGGTGCGGATCAGTGCCTTGACGGGTGTTCCCAGGCCCCGGATTGCTGCAAGTCTGCGCCTGCCGTAGACAACCTGATACCTGCCGCTGAGCTTTGGGTGAGGCCGAAGCAGGATTGGAACCTGCTGCCCATGCCTGGTAATACTTTCGCGAAGGTCAGCGACATCTTCGTCGAGCGCACCCATGCGATCCTTCAGCCCGGTGTCTTCGATGAGGTCAGGATCGATGTCCTGCACCGAACGACTGCTGACGCTGCGAAGATCATTGCGGATGGCCGCGATGGGGCCGGCACTTTGAAAGACCTCGGGCATCTTTGCGGCTGGGCGGGGCAGGGGGCCCTTGGCATCCTCATCGGGCCGCGCGGCCGGTGTGATACCTTCGAACATGTTCTTTCTGGCCATGTCAGTTTCTCCCCCAGGCCCTGTGGATGTCCTGCTCCAGCTCGCGCGCAACGGCATTGATGGATTCCATCGCGCGGTCATAGGTGTTTCGGTTCATGCTGCCGCGACCAACCTCGAACAAGGTTTGGTGTGTCAGCCCCGCGTCAGAAACGGCTGTGGACTTCAGGAATGTCTCCGTCATCACGCGCTTGCCAAAGTTTGCGCGCAGCAACCCGGCAACTTGCGCCTGAGGCCCGTCCGAAGGCTCAAAACGCGACACGAGGTAACGCAGAAAGTCATAATCCAGGGTCATCCCGGCGTCCCTGATCGTGTCGAGCAAAGACGAAGTCATGGTCAGGAACTGGGCAAGCGACGCCACATCGATGAAGTTCGGGACCACCGGAATGATGATGGAAGACGATGCCACCAAGGCAGACAAGGTCAAGAAACCAAGCTGCGGCGGACAATCGATGAAGACCAGATCGTAACTCGCCTCAACCGACAGGATTGCCTCCCGCAGGCGCAAATAGAAGGGCGGTTCCGAGCCGCGACGGAGGGCATAGGGCGTTTCGGTCTCGTATTCTGACAGGATCAGACCGCCGGCAGCAATGTCGAGGCCGTGGAAATAGGTCTTCCGGACGACCTCGCCCATCGGAAGCGGGTCTTCATACCGGATGGCGTCATAGATCGTGCCCTGGTGCGTGAAGTCGATTTCCGGGCGCAGCCCCGTCATCGACGACAAGGAAGCCTGAGGGTCCATGTCGATTACCAGCACCCGGTAGCCGTGCAAGGCATACCACTGGCTGAGGTAAGCCGCCGTTGTCGTTTTTGCCGAGCCGCCCTTGAAGGAGACACAGGAGATGATCTGGAGCGGCTCTGTCCCGACGCGACCCCGCAGATAAAGCGAAGGGTCGCGAGTAGTTCGCGCGAGCGCCAACCGGATCTGTGCCAAGTCTTCGGCTGAGTAAACTTTGCGTCCGCGGTCATCGAGCGGCACGTCGGGGATCTTGTCTTCAGCATGGAGTTTGCGCAGATGGCCTGGTGCGAGCCCAAGAAACTCCGCAGCCTCCGTCGATGAAAAGCCCCTCAAGTGCTTACTAGCGTCCGGCGCAAAATTGCGCTCCAGATGCATGCGGATCGACTCATGCAATGTGGCTGCGTCGCTTTGGAGCTCTGCAAAAACACGCTCTTCGGTCATACTGCCCTCGCTTCTGTAGTGGTGCGGTTCGTCCGCACTCACTGTGCTCATTCGAGCTACTTGCTTGTCGTAGCGCGGAAATGTGCAATTCTCGCCGATCTCCGCTACGAACATGAATGCTTCATGTCGGGCAGCCGCGCAAGAAGTTTCTACAGATCGTGCCTGAAGCTAAGGGTGTTAGGAAGGTCAGTCATTGCCAACACTTTCTACTGTCATGTTTTATAATGAAGATTCACTAAGGCTCGCAAGCCGTGCGTTGCCTAGATGTTGTGGTGCTCGCTGGGTGTTCGATCCTGTGGGAGCTCGCCCGTTCGAATCGTCAGGTCAACAATCCCAGCCTCACGGCGCGCTCGAGCAGCATCTTCACGGATGACGGCTGCCAGCTTGTCCGCCCGCGCGGCGTGCGTTCGCGCATCGCTTCCAGCCGGTTGCAGATCGCCTGAAGCGTGATCTCGGGGTCCGCGCCCTTGATGGCGGCGACTATGGCAGGCAGGCGGTCGTCTGTCTCGCGGCGACCGGCCCGGCCAAGCACCGTCTCAGGCAGGAAGCCGTCGCGGACATAGGCGTTTACAGCGCGCAGCAGGCGGCTTTGCGTCCATTGACGCTCGCGGGGCAGGGGGCCGTTGACGATGCGCAATACGTCTTCCCAGGCCATGTCGGGCCGCAGGCGACGGACATGGGGCACCCAGTCCTGCGCCGTCTCGTTCAGGCGTTCCATGTAACCGTCCTCCCGCGCCAGCCGCACCTTGCGCAGCGCGGCCGGATCTCGGGCGCGTAAACCCGGGTTCCCGCCGATCCGCCCCTTGGTGCGCGCCGAGGCCAGCCCCGCCTTGGTGCGTTCCCGGATCAGGGCGCGCTCGAACTCTGCGGCGGCACCCAGGACCTGCAGTGTGAATTTGCCCTGCGGGGAGGACGTGTCGATCGGGTCCATGAGTGAACGGAAGAAGGCGCCCTTCGCCTCCAGCCGTTCGATCAACTCGAGGAGGTGGGAGAGCGACCGCGCCAGGCGGTCGATGCGCACCACCACCAGCGTGTCGCCCTTGCCGATCCGCTCCAGCACCCGCGCCAGCACGGGCCGCGCGCGGTTCCCGCCCGAGGCCTGCTCCTCGTGGATCTCGACGCAGCCTGCGGATTTCAGGGCCTGCGACTGGGGCAGGGGTGTCTGCTCCTCGGTTGAGACGCGCGCATAGCCGATCAATGGCATCAAAACAGGCCGTTTGCAGTTTCCGATAGCGCCAATAAACGACCGTTTGTAAACGAATGCAAGGGCACGCTGTGTGATGCTGATCGCTGGAAACCCCGCGGTTTCCATGCGCTGAACGCGACTAGAGCGCTCTCCACGGACACCGCGCGCGCGTACTATATAAGGAGCAAATGCAGCCCTACAGAAAACCCTTGGGTAGTTTGCATAATAGTCGTATTTTGCACATATGAAGCCCTACCTCTCTGTTCTGCCTGATAGTCCTGACGAGGCCCTCGGCGATCCCGAGGGAAGAGAGCAGGCGTCCGAAGACGACCTGTGGTTCCTGCCAGGACCGATGGATGAGGAACCTGATTATCTGCTTCCAGGCCCAAGTTCTGAACCCAGCGAAACCTCAGTCGTAGCGGCATGGGCACGTGCCGAAGCGGGTTGTGCGGCCCGCCTCGCACGAGCGGCCGGAAGACTGGGCGCGCTTGACGACCGTCTGCGCCGCGGCCCATCGGGTTGGCGGCACAGATTAGCCCTGATCGAGGCTGCAGAACTGAGCTGGTTCGTTGGTGACCGGGTCAGCCCTGACCGCCTTGCACTCTGGATCGCGCTTCGTCTGTCTGGCGCTCAGGAAGACTCTGGGGCGCTGTCACGCGTTGGATGGGCTGTTCGACGTCTTACTGGGGGGCCTGGCCCCGAAGCTGGGCTAGCCGATTTTCTCGACCGGCGGGACTCTGAGAACATAGCGGATGACGCCGAGCGTTTCACTGATCGCGCCGATGGTTGGCTCGCCTTCATGGGAGCCGCCCGACATTTTCACCCTATCACCCGGGCTTGTCTGGGCTTTCACCTTTGGAGCTTGGCAGGTCTTGGTCAGCATGGTGACCGGATGGAGGCTGCGGTCACGGCAGGCCGGATTGCTGCAGCAGAAGGGAAGGGTGGAATCTTCGCACCGGTAGCAATGGGTGGGGCAGGGGGGCTTCGGGCCGGCGGACCTCCGGCAGAGCGGTTGATCCGCTGGCTGGACGGAATGGACAACGCATGCCTCGCAGCGATGCGGCACCTCGACGATCTCGAAATATGGTCCACTCGGGTGGAGACGGCTATGTCAGTTTTGTCTGGCCGTACGCCTCCGGCTTTGCGCGCTGTATTGACCGAATGGCCCTTGGTCTCTGCGCCGATGGCCGAGACTCTGAGCGGCGCCAGTCGTGCGGCTGTTCAGCGAAACCTGGCTTGGATGGAGGCGCACGGGCTGATCTGCGAGGTGACTGGCCAAGGGCGTTTCAGGATGTGGCGTGCAGCGGTTTAGATGCCAGATTTGACCACAGCTTTTTTGTGGGTTGGCTTCGATAGCCCAAGAATGTTGGGCGATCTTGTTAGATGAGATCACGCATCACCTATAGGCAAACATACAACTGCTTCCAGTCCACCTGCCAGCACATTGCGGAGCACGACTGTTCCGCCGTGTGCCTGAATGATCGTGCGGGCGATTGCCAGGCCGAGGCCAACGCCGCCGGTATCTCGGCTGCGAGACCCTTCCAAGCGTACGAACGGCTCAAAGACCGCTTCAAGCTGGTCTTCGGGCAATCCCTGGCCCTTGTCCGCGATGGTGATGACGGCCAATCCCGGCGTTCGGTCCAGCTTTACCATCGCCACCCCGCCATAGCGGACAGCATTGTCGATCAGGTTCCTTAGAGCGCGGTTCAAGGCGTGCGGGCGGACGGTGATGGGCAGAGGCGACGACGGGGCAAGATTGGCTCGTTCTCCCCCTACATCGTTGACCAGATCAGCCAGCAGGACGGCAAGATCGACTTCAGCGGCGGGTTCTGTCCGCGCAACCCCGCGTGCGAATTCCAGGGTCGCCTCGACCATGGCCTGCATTTCCTCGACCAATGCCTTCAGGCGTACGCTATCCTCGGTTTCGTCCAGCATTTCGATCCTGAGCCGCATTGCTGTAAGCGGTGAGCGCAAATCATGACTCAGGGCGGCGAGCATGTGCGTGCGCTCGTTCACGAAGCGGGTCAGTCGGGCCTTCATCCGGTTGAAGGCCTGCGTGGTCTCGCGCACCTCGGATGGTCCCGTCATCGGCAGCGGATCGGCATCAAGCCCACGGCCCAAGCGGTCCGCACCAACAGCAAGAGCACGCATCGGGCCGACGACGCGCCGCGCAGTCCACCAGGCCACCAAAGCTACCGCGACTGCCATCAACACCACCGGCAGCAGAGCCTGCGGAGTCAACTGGAGGGCAGGGCGGTAAAACATCGTGCGCACGTTCAGCCAGTCGCCCGCCGCAAGACGGATCGACAGCGTCAGCTCAATGGGGTCGGTCCGCCCCGCCATCATCGCCTCATGCATCGGGCGCATGGACGCAGGTACTCCCTCTGGCAATGGCAGGGACGCGAGGGACAGCGCATGAACATCGGCGCGAACTTCCCGTTCCGGCTCGCCAAGGATCTGGCGGATCTGACGCAGAACCATGTCCGCCTCGGCGCTGTTGTGGGACGCTGCAGGCTCGGGCCCGACTTCAAACCGGACAAGCGGAGAATTTGCCGCGCGGAGTATCGACATGCGCAGATCGGTGGGGGCGCCATCCAGAAGCAAGACAACATTCGCGGCACGCCCTGCCGCCTCGAGCCCGAGGGCTGCACGGACCGCCCGGTTCCGCTCGTCTGTCAGCAGCAACAGGCCAAGCCCCTGTGTGATGGCCAACGCCAAAAGCAACATGATCAGCAACTGCCCGCCAAGAGATTGCGGGAAGAGCTTGCGCAACATCGAGAAGCGCGCGCTCACGGCATTGCACTCACGTCTGCGGCAAGGCTGTAGCCACCACCCCAGACAGTTGCGATCAGCACAGGCTTGGCCGGATCGGCCTCGATCTTGCGGCGCAGGCGGCTAATCTGGTTGTCGATGGTGCGATCGAACACCTGTGCGGCGCGACCCGATGTAAGATCGAGCAGTTGTTCGCGGCTGAGCACGAAGCGCGGCCGTTCCAGAAACACCGTCAGCAGACGGAATTCTGCAGTTGTGAGTGCGACCTCGATGCCATCGTCGTCGGTCAGGGTCCGGCGGTCGGTATCAAGCACCCATCGGTCGAAGGCCAATCTGTGCCCGGCAAGGCTGCCACCAACGACGCCCCCCCGGTCGGATCGGCGCAGGATCGCCTTGATCCGGGCCAGCAACTCACGCGGATTGAAGGGTTTGGGCAGATAGTCGTCGGCCCCGACCTCCAACCCCACGATACGGTCAGTTTCATCACCCAGGGCTGTCAGCATCAAGATCGGAATGGCCCCCTGCGCACGCAAACGTCGGCAGACCGAGAGGCCATCTTCGCCCGGCATCATCACATCCAGCACGATCAGATCGAATTGACCCACCTTCATCGCCGCATCCATTGCGACGGCATTGGCGGCAGAAGTCGCGCGCATGCCGTTCTTTTCCAGATACTTCACCAGGGCATCGCGGATATCGCGGTGGTCATCGACGATCAGAATACGCGGCGGCTGGGTCATTTTATTGTCTCCTGATGTCGACCCTAGCTGAACGCGGTGGTGCTGCGGACAGAAGATTGTCGCAAACCTCTCTCAGGACCTTCGCTTGCGACAGTTTGATACAAAACAGGCGTCGCGCTGACAAACCTGTGGGACACCTCACTCCCAGATTGGACCCATCGCAATCTGATCCAGGAGAGACAGAATGAAACGTTCGACAAAATTCGCCCTCGCTACCGTTGCCGCCCTTGGCGTGGCCGCTGTCGCCGTACCGGTCGTCGCCCAGCAGGGTCAGATGCAGCATGATGGCATGATGGACGGAGGCATGGGCATGATGGGCCAGCATGGCGGTATGATGGGTGGCGCCATGGGAATGATGGCCGGCGGCCAGAGCTATGCGATGGCCACATTCGATACCAACAAAGACGGCACGCTCAGCCCCGAGGAAATGACAGCCGGAATTCAGGCTGAAATCAAGACCTACGACACCGACGCCAACGGTACTTTGTCGCTGGAGGAATTCGCGGTGATGCATGCGGCCCATACCCGACCAATGACCGTGCGTGCCTTCCAGATGCATGACGCCGATGGGGATGCGCAAGTGACGGAGGCTGAAATGGCCGCCATGGCAGACATGATGCAAAGCCACATGGGCGGGCAGGAGGGCAACATGCCGGGCATGGGTCATGGGATGATGGACAACGACTGACGCGCTTTATTCTCCCGCTAACTGGGCAAATCTCCGGTTAGCGGGAGGAATCCCAACACAGATCAGGAGGCCACGAAGATGAACGGCTACGGTATGGGATTTGGAATGGGCTTCGGCTGGCTCTGGATGATCGTCACCCTTGTGCTGGTCGGCCTCGCGATTGCGGCGCTGGTCAAATACCTGCGTAGATAGCTCAAAGGAAACCTGATGGACTATACGATCAACCGCCTGATCACAGGTGCTGATTTTGACGTGGTCGACGCCAGAACCCGTGCCGCGCTGTCCGAAAACGGCTTTGGTGTACTGACCGAAATCGACGTCAAGGCAACGATGAAAAAGAAGCTGGACGTGGATATGCCAGCCTACCGCATTTTTGGGGCATGCAACCCGAAGATGGCACTGGAAGCCATCGGGATGGAACCGCGCGTCGGTGCCATGCTGCCCTGCAACGTTATCCTGCGCGAGGTCAAAGACGGTGTCGAGGTGAGTGCTATTGATCCGGTGGCGTCGATGCAGGCCATCGACAATCCCGCCTTGCATGCTGTCGCTGGTCAGGTGCGCGACCTACTGGCCAAAGTTGTTGCGGCAATTTGATTGCACCCGCAACTGCAATCTTCGCTTG
>JAIXUH010000033.1 GCA_027484145.1 Rhodobacter sp. | reverse complement strand
TCTGGATCCGCCTGCTGGAGACCAAGACCACGAAAAAGGATCAGGCCCCGCGCCTGCCGATGAAGGGCCGGGCCGCCCGCGCATTGGTGCATTGGCTGGAAGTGACGAAGATCACCGAGGGCCCGCTGTTCCGCCCGATCTCGCTGTCAGACCGCCCCCTGCCCCGCCGCCTCGCCACCGACGCGCTGCGCACCATCCTGCGGCACCGCTTGGTGCTGGCAGGTCTGCCGGTGGATTTCGCCACCCCGCACGGGCTGCGCGCCGGATTCCTGACCCAAGCCGCACTGGACGGCGCCCCCCTTGCCGCCGCCATGAAGCTGTCGCTCCACCGATCCGCCGTGCAGGCCCAGAAATACTATGCCGATGTCGAGATCACCGAAAACCCGGCGACTGACCTGCTGGGCGAGTGATCCGTCAAGATTTTGATGAATTTGGTCGGGTCGGTCCGACTCTGTTGGCGGGCATGGTGGGTCAGCGCTTGATGAAAGCAATCGACACGCTATATGATGCGTGATGATTGATGCACGGAGGTTCGATCATGCGAACGACGCTTTCTCTCGACGATGATGTCTTGCTTGCCGCCAAGGCTATTGCGGGGCAACAAGGGCGGAGCTTGGGTGAAGTCGTGTCCGACCTTGCACGGCGCTCCTTGCAGCGTCCGGTCGCCCAATCCGAACGCAATGGCATTCCGTTGCTGGCATCACGCCCTGACACTCCCCCTGTTACCATGGACTTTGTAAACGCCCTTCGGGATGAGGCCCCTTGACGTATCTTCTCGACGTGAACGTTTTGATCGCCCTGATCGATCCAGCCCATGTCGCCCATGAGGATGCGCACATTTGGTTCGCGTCAAAGGGGCACATATCCTGGGCCACCTGTCCGGTCACCGAGAACGGGGTTCTGCGAATTCTAGGCAACCCGAAGTATCCAAACTCCCCTGGCTCTCCTGCCGTTGTCGCCGAAATAGTCAGAACGCTGCGTAGTTTGCCCGGTCATTGCTTTTGGGCCGAGGACTTCAGTCTTATCGAATCGAGCGCCATCAACGTGAGCAGGATTCTGACCGCAGCACAGGTCACAGACACGTACTTGCTGGGTCTGGCAAAGCTGCGTGCCGGTGAACTGGCGACCTTTGATCGGCGCATTTCCGTTGATGGGGTGATTGGTGGCAAGGCAGCGCTTCATATGATTCCAGCAAGAAAATCTGGATGACCAAGCTGCGGAAAGCCGGAGGGAAGAATGACAGATACGGCAGACACAACTTGGCCTCCTAAGGACATGGAAGACTGGGCCAAGCAGCAAGCCCAAAGTATTCGCGATGCCGCATCAGACGGCGGCTTGCGGTTTCAGGCTTACTTGCCGCCTGTACTCGCGCTTTGGCTTCTGGACCGGATCGAAAACGGCATATTTGTCGACCCCTCCGAAGCTGTCTTTGTGCTCTTCGAGCAAGCTCGAGAACTGGAGCCACACGTCGACCTTCAACAGGATTTGTTGCGCCGACAGATTTCGAGAGCAATCAATGATCCAAGACCAAGCGTAAGCACCGATGAGCTACAAGCAAGGTTCAAGGCTGCGAGAGAAAAACCACGTCCTGATCCGGCTGTATGGCAAACGAAGCCCGAAAGCTGAGTTTCGTTTATCAGTATACCCGCGGAAAGCCTTATGAATTCGGTCGTTTATTAGCGATGTATGAAACTGAAAAAAGACTGCTTTGATGCCCCTGATCGGTTATGCCCGCGTATCGACCGAAGATCAGACCTCCCTGCCCCAGTCGCAGGCCCTCAAATCTGCGGGCTGCGCGGAGATCCATGAAGAACAAGCCTCGGGCGGGAACCGCGCGCGGCCAGTGCTGGCCCGCGTGCTCGAGCGGATTAGCAAGGGCGACACGCTGGTTGTCGTGCGCATCGACCGTCTGGCGCGGTCGCTGTCGCACCTCCTCGAGGTGATTGAACGGCTGGAAGCCAGGGGCGCCTTCTTCCGCTCGCTTATGGACCCGATCGACACGTCCTCGCCGCAGGGCAAGTTCACCCTCCAGGTCCTGGGCGCCGCGGCCGAGTTCGAGCGCGCCCTGATCCGCGAACGCACCAAGGCCGGGTTGGCCAGCGCACGAACCAAAGGCAGGGTTGGCGGCAATCCGGGCCTGCGCGCGCGGGATCCGGCGGCGCTGCGCAAAGTGCGGCTGGCGCGGCAGGACGGCTATATGGACCGGCTGAACGAGACGGCGCAGGACTGGGTGCCCCATGTCCGCCGCCTGCGGCCCGACTTGGCTTGGGAAGATGTGGTGCGCATCGTCAACGGCCCCCTGCCCCGCGAGCGGCATTGGACGCAAAGCCGACTCCTGCGCGCCGTGAATGCCTATGTCCGGGACGGCTTCCTGCCGCCCACGGTACTGGACCGCGCCGGCCGCCGCGAGACCGACGACCGCCTGCCCGCCATCGTCGCCGCCATCAAGGGCGCGGACCCCGACATCACGCTTCAGGCGATCTGCACCAGACTGGAAGCGATGCGTGAGCGCACGCCCCGCGGGCGGACAAGCTGGCAGCCCTCCTCGGTGAAGATGCTGCTGGAGCGGGCCGAACGGCTGGGCTTGCTCGACTGAAGTGCGAGTAACCCATCCCCTCATGCGAAGGGGTTCACAATGCGGAGTTGGCCCTCCACCAACAGGCCATCCTGCATGTCCTCGCTCCATAGCGTCGTGCATCCCGCGATTAGGGCGCTGGCTACGATCATCGCATCGTAGACCGAAAAGCCATAGCGCTGTGCCAGGGCTCGCCCCACGTCGTGGGTCTGGAGGGTCAGTTCTTCGACTGCGCACAAGGCGCGGACACCAGCAAGAAAAGCACCCGTTTCTTCCCAGTTGAGACCAGCCTTGCGTCGGCAGTTCACTAGCGCCTCGTTCAGCACTTGAACGCTGATCCTGGGCCCCTGCCCCAGGATCACCTCGGCGCGATCAGCCTTCGGGCCGTCGTCGAGCAGGTAAAGGATGACGTTCGTGTCCGCGAACTCAGCGCTCATGCGCGTCGTCGCGGCTCAGGCGTTCCGCCGAGGGCAGTTTGCCCCTAAAGCGGCGCAGACCCGCCAGCACCTCATCTGCACGGGCTAAGCGACGCACCCGCACCTGGCCGTCATCTTTCACAAGGTCGATCTGGTCGCCTTCCTTGAGGCCAAGCTCGCGAACGAGATCCGCGGGCAAGCGGACGGCAAGTGAGTTGCCCCATTTCGCGACCTGCATCGCTACCTCCTGGCGTTGATATACAAGCTGAAAAGTATATCACCCTGGGTATCTGCGCAAGCTCGGCCTTGAGACACCGTCGCCCTTGTGGGTGTCGCACGCTAGGGCACCAAATCTAGAAAGAGCTTGCGCGAATCTGATAGCTCGGGCAATAGTCTCGAAAAATAACGCGCGGACACATAAAAATCGCGCCCACGGATCGAGCAGGGTATGAGCGCAGCAGAACAAGATCTCGATATTGCCATCGGCCACTTTGCGGAGCTACTTGCTTCTAATCTGCACGCTCAGCGCGCTGCTCACTTCCCGCCAGATGCGAAGAAGGTGATGCGAAGCCTGAGCAGTGGCGAAGCAGCAGAACTCCTAGGAGTCGATCATACCTACCTTCGCAAGCTTCACCGCGAAGGCAAGATCTCAGATGTCGAAACCACGGCGGGAAGCCACAGACGCTACACGCTCGACGATATCTGGGAGATTCGGCATAGCCTAGAAGCGAACGCCAAGAAGCCTGGAACATATGTGCCGGGGCGACGCAGTGGTGACGAGCTGCAAGTGGTTTCTGTCGTGAACTTCAAGGGCGGGTCCGGCAAGACAACTACGTCAGCTCATCTGGCGCAGCGATTGGCGTTCAAGGGCTATCGCGTTCTGGCGATCGACCTTGATCCTCAAGCTTCCATGTCTGCGCTTCATGGTATCCAGCCCGAACTTGATCTGATGGAAGGCGGTACGCTTTACGACGCGGTTCGCTACGATGATCCAGTTCCTATTTCTGAAGTTATCAGAAAGACTTACATTCGCGGGCTTGACCTTATTCCGGGCAACCTCGAACTCATGGAGTTCGAGCACGAGACACCAGCTGCGATCCAGCGAGGCGGTGCACGTGCTTTTTTCGCGAGAGTCCGTGACGCACTCGATAGCGTCGAGAGCGACTACGACGTCGTCGTAATCGACTGTCCGCCACAACTCGGCTTCCTGACCATGTCCGCGCTGTCTGCGTCCTCTGGCGTACTAGTCACAGTGCACCCGCAGATGCTTGACCTCATGTCCATGTCGCAGTTCCTGCGTATGACGGCAGACTTGCTCGGCGTGATCCGTGACGCAGGGGCCAACCTTCGCTTTGATTGGCTGCGCTTTCTGCCCACCCGTTACAAGGTGGGTGACGCACCGCAGACCGAGGTCATCGCGTTCATTCGTGGACTTTTTGGCCGCTCGGTATTGACCAACCATATGGTCGAGTCGACGGCTATCTCGGATGCAGGGCTGACAAAGCAGACCCTTTACGAAGCCGACAAGAAGGACTTCACGCGTCAGACTTTTGACCGCGCAATCGAGTCCATGAATGCTGTCAACGACGAGATCGCTGCGATCATCCAGAGCACGTGGGGACGCAATGGCAAGAAAGCCTAAACTGGGACTGCCCTTGCAGACTTTGCGCAACGCGCCCGACGCACTTGAGGGGCGCAGGCTTCGGGGCGGTGTATTCGAGATTGAACCGGACCATATCGAGACCTCGGGCAGACTGGACGACCGCCTGCAGATCGAGATTGCTGGCCTAAAAGCCTCGATTTCGAGAAGCGGACAGCGGGTGCCCATCTTGGTGCGTCCACTTGACGGGGATCGCTACAGCCTCATCTACGGCCGACGTCGGCTGGAGGCTTGCCGCGAGCTTGGGATCAAGGTCCGTGCCATCGTCACAGAAATGGACGGGGATCAGGCGCTCAGGGACCAGCTGCTGGAGAACCAGGAACGACGGGACTTAAGTTTCATCGAACGAGCCTTGGTTGCTTCTGCCTTGCTGAATGGTGATCACCTAGGCGAGCCTGAACGCACCAACAAGGGCGTCGCAGAGGTTCTCAATCTCACTGAGGCTGGTGTCTCG
Organism: Rhodobacter sp.; assembly: GCA_027484145.1. Taxonomy (GTDB): domain Bacteria; phylum Pseudomonadota; class Alphaproteobacteria; order Rhodobacterales; family Rhodobacteraceae; genus Pseudotabrizicola. The sequence continues at coordinate 117,076 of JAIXUH010000033.1, read as the reverse complement.
CAGTTGTTAAGCGTTGTGCGCACCGTCGGCGAGGATCTTGTGCTTGCGATTGGAGCTGCGCCCGGCATCGGACGGCCCCGATGGGAAGAACTAAAGAAGGCGATGAGCGACGCGCAGGTCGACCGTCAGCGACTCGCGGAATTGGCGGTTGACGCCAAGTCCTCCCATCCTCGCGGGATTGACGAGAACTCTGATGCAGCGTTCTTGGCGGTCTTGGCTGCCGCAGGGAAGGCCAATCGCCCCTCCCCTGTACCGAAGTCCCTGAGAGAGCCGAGTGTGGTTATTCCGGGTGTGGGTGCAGCGACGGTCACCACAGGGCGTCGTGGCAGACAGCTCAAACTCGACTTGAAGGCTGATGACACGGATTTTGTCAGCTGGCTTGAGGGCAAGGCCCCGCAGCTGATCGCTGAACTTCACGAGCGCTGGAAGCGCAAGGAAGACTGAGGAAGAGCAACAACCAAAAAAGGAGGCACGAGACAGGCAGAAAAGAAAAAGGCCCCGAGAAGCAAGCTTCACGAGACCTTTCTTAGGTTTCGCACGGGACCAGCCCGCTACAAAACTCAGTTTTCGCACCTCTGAATGTAGCGATCTGGCCCTTTTCCCGCAAGCGTAAAGCGATTCGCGGGCCAGGGAAATTTTGCCTTCGTGAATGACATCATGGAGTACACACCGATCTCGCCGTTTATGCGGCCGATCTCGCATGCGCATCTGCGCGTGATCGAGCGCCCTGAGGCGTCAGTTCCCGGCAAGCCCGTTAACAAGTGGGAACTCCTTCGTGAGCTGTCCAAGGCCCAGGCCGCTTTTGGGGTCACTGAACGCGATCTAACCGTTCTGCAGGGGCTTCTGAGCTTCTTTCCTGACGACGCACTTGGCGGGAACGCCGAAATGGTCGTTTTCCCTTCCAACAAGACAGTCTGTGAGCGGCTGAACGGTATGCCTTGCTCGACGATGCGTCGTCATCTCAGCCGTCTTGTAGAGGCGGGCTTGCTCATGCGTCGCGATAGTCCCAACGGGAAGCGCTATGTCCGCAAGCATGGCGATGAGCGCGTAACCTTCGGCTTTGACCTCTGTCCCCTCTATTGCCGGGCAGAGGAGATCGCACGGGCCGCTGAGGCCGTGCGTGAGGCCGAGGACCGTGTGCGGAGGTTGAGAGAGGTCGTGAGCCTCATGCGGCGCGACTTGGCTGCCTTGGCAGAGTTCGGCGAAGAGATGCAGCCCAGACTTGGCTTCTGGGACCAACTGCGTGACACCGCCGCCCTCACAGCTCGCGCGCTTCGCCGTAAGCTGTCGCTCGAGGATCTTTCGGCTTACCGGGCCAATCTCGAGACCCTCCTCGATCATGCGCGCAACCTTATTGATGGCCCTGAAGCAGAAGATATGAACACCAATGATGCTCGTTTTGAGCGTCACCATCATAATTCAAATAAAGACTCTATAGATTTTGAACCTGCCTTAGAAGAAGGCGGGGCCGCAGCCGACGCACCAGATGCGGATACCGGTGAGATTGAGGCTAAGGTTGAAGAGCCAGACACGAGACGGGTACCCAAGATCCCGCTCCATCTAGTGATCGCGGGCTGTCCGTCGCTCAAGACCTTCTACCAAAGTGATATCCGACATTGGCACCAGCTTTTCGACGCTGCCTGCCAGGTGCGACCGGCAATGGGGATCAGTGCCTCCGCCTGGGAAGAAGCGCAACGCTGCATGGGCCCAGCGCAGGCTTCAATTGTCGTTGTCGCGATGCTGGAACGATTTTCCGAGATCAAATCACCGGGTGGATACCTACGTGCTCTGACGTCTAAGGCAGCGGCAGGCGAGTTCTCCTGCGGGCCGATGGTCATGGCGCTGATGTCCAGGCGAAATGCGGCTTAACAGCTGTTAAGTCCAAAACCACCGGCGTCCTGAGGAGTGAGACTTAACAGCTGTAAAGTCACGCATTAGCTGCTCACGAAAGAAGGAGAGGGAAAGGGCTGAAGGTTGAGGGGTGATGGGAAGTGAGATCGGGAGAGTGGCTTCCGGCGCCCGTCGTGGAGAAGATCTGATGGCGAAAGTTGCCCAGAAAGTCACCCTGTCCCCGTCGCGGGACATCCCCTTCGACAAGCTCGTGCTGAGCCAGTCCAACGTGCGGCGCATCAAGGCAGGCGTCTCGGTCGAGGAACTGGCGGAAGACATCGCGCGGCGCGGCCTGCTGCAGGGCTTGAACGTCCGGCCCATGCTCGATGCCGATGGGGTCGAGACCGGCATGTTCGAGATCCCGGCCGGCGGCCGTCGTTTCCAGGCGCTGTCGCTGCTGGTGAAGCAGAAGCGGCTGGCGAAGACGACACCGATACCCTGCATCGTGCGGGATGCGGCGTCGGAGATCCTGGCCGAGGACGACTCGCTGGCCGAAAACATGCTGCGCGTCGCACTGCATCCGCTCGACCAGTTCCGCGCGTTTCAGGCCTTGCGTGAAAAGGGTCAGGGCGAGGAAGCGATCGCGGCGGCCTTCTTCGTGACGCCGCAGATCGTGAAGCAGCGCCTGAAACTCGCCTCCGTGGCCCCTGCCCTGCTCGAGGTTTATGCCGAGGACGGCATGACGCTCGAACAGCTAATGGCCTTCACCGTGAACCCGGATCATGCGCGTCAGGCGCAGGTCTGGGATGCGGTGAAGAACTCCTGGAACAAGGAGCCCTACGCCATACGGCGCATGCTCACGGAGGCCTCGGTCCGGGCGTCTGATCGCCGCGCGGTGTTCGTCGGTGTCGATGCATATGAGGCGGCCGGCGGTGTCGTCCTGCGCGATCTCTTCCAGGGCGATGACGGAGGCTGGCTCGAGGACCCTGCCCTGCTCGATCGGCTGGTCTCCGAGAAGCTCCAGGATGAAGCCGAGGCGCTGGCCTCGGATGGCTGGAAGTGGATCGAGGTGGCGACCGATCTGCCCTATGGCTACAGCCACGGTCTGCGGCGTCTGGCCGGTGATCCCGCGCCGATGACCGACGAGGAAAGCGCGGCCCATGCGACGCTCCTCGCGGAGTATCGGGCGCTGGAGGAAGAATACTCCGGCCAGGACGAGTACCCCGAGGAGATCGATGCGCGGCTCGGTCAGCTCGAGATGGCGATGGAAGATCTCGAGCAGCGGCCGCTGATCTACGATCTGGCCGAGGTCGGGCGCGCTGGCGTCTTTGTGACGCTGGATCGGGATGGCAGCCTCGCGGTCTATCGTGGCTATGTCCAGCCCGAGGACGAGCCGCGCGAGGAGACCGCGGTCCAGGATGGTGATGGCGCGGATGCCATGGGGCAGGGGGGTGATGTAGGTGTTTCCAGCTGGAAACCATCGGCGACCTCCGCCGGGGGCACCGTCATCACTTCGGGTGGTCAGCCGATCGGCGCGGAGGCGTCTGATGAGGAAGACGACGGAGCGCTGAAGCCGCTGCCCGAACGGCTGGTCATGGAACTGACGGCCCATCGGACCCTTGCGCTACGCGAGGCTATCGGGCGGTCGCCGGACGTTGCGCTGACGCTCCTGCTCCTGAAGCTGGTCACGGACACCTTCCGCACCTCCTCAGCCTCCGGCAGCTGCCTCGAGGCCTCCGTGCGCCATGTCTATATGTCCGCTCAGGCGCCCGATCTGAAGGACAGCGTCGTGGCAAAGCTGGTCGATGAGCGTCACGCGGCCTGGGAGGCTGATCTGCCTCTCGGCGATGATGCCGCGCTCTGGGACTATTTGACCGTGCTCGACCAGGGCAGCCGTTTTGCGCTCCTGGCGCATTGCCTCAGCTTCGGCATCAACGCGCTCCATGAGAAGGTGAACCCCTATGGTGCGGGCATCTCGGCCAGCGGTCTGACCCGCCGCATTGCCCATGCCGATCTGGTGGCCCGTGCCGTCGATCTCGACATGGTCGAGGCGGGCTGGGAGCCGACGGTCGATGGCTACCTCAACCGAGTGCCCAAGGCCCGGATCCTCGAAGCCGTGCGCGAGGCGAAGGGGGAGGGGACCGCGCAGCTTCTCGATCACCTGAAGAAGGGTGAGATGGCTACCGAGGCCGAGCGGCTTCTCAAGGGCAGCGGCTGGTTGCCCGAGGTCCTGCGGCGCGCGGATCTGGCAGCACTCGACGGCGAAGCGATCGCAGAAGGGCAGGGGGAGGACGCGGGACAGCCCGAGGATGTCGATCTTCCGGCCTTCCTGACGGCTGATCTGCCGGTGAGCGCCGCGTCGATGATGGCGGCGGAGTGATCTGAGCCATCCGGGGGCGGGGAAACCCGCCCCAGAATCTCACAAAATACCGTAATATCAATATGATGAATGCGAACATTCGCATTCGGGATGAGGAATCATGTCTGCAACAAACATCATCGACACAGCCCCCCTCGGGGCGCTGATCCGCTACACCGACGGCAGTCTCAAGCCGCCGGCACGTTTCACCAAGAAGCTGGCAGCCTGGGAGCGCTCGAACGGCGTCGGCCGTCTCGTGAAGAAGGAGCCGCCTCGGGTCTATCCGACCTGGACGGCACCAGCCTCCTTCACGCTGCATGAGGGCAACTTCTCCTCGAACGGGGTCATTCTCGTCACCATCATGCGCAGTCATTCGGCGGACAGCCGTCTGATCTTCGAGGTGGCCGAGGAACCTAAGCCCGGGCAGGTGCGAGTGCTTCTCGACTTCGGTGGCAACACCGAGCTGTTGCACTTGGCGGAATCGATCACCGCGGCCGAGCTCTGGATCGCGCGGGAGGGCTATCGCAACGCGCGGCTGGAAATCGTCGGTGCTGAAGACGGCGATAGGGCAGGGGGCGCGGACCTGGCCGCCTGAGCCCTGACAATGTGTGAGGGGCCTGCCCACAGGCGGGCCTCTCACCGACCACTTAAACCTCCTCCCGCGATGTCGCGGGGTGCCTAAGGTTCCATCCCACAAAGACGGAGGTCTTCAACCAAGTGTCTGGCTGGAAGGCCAGCGGCGTTCCAAGCATCGGCGGGACAATCGGCTCCTGACGTTGGGGCACCATCACCCGCTCGCCATTCCCTTCTTTGCCCCGAATCCCGCCTTCGAGATCAACCCGCGAGGGGTCGGACTACGGGCGAGCCCGTGCCGCCGGGTGGATTCGGGCAAGCCGAACGCACCCGGTGATGTCAGCCAGTCTTCGGGCCTGCGGGGTCCTGTCGCGCGGGGGATGATCCCCCGCCGCCAAGACAGGAGCCAAACAGATGTCCCGCAAAGATGCTCACGCCTTCGCCGCCTCCCTCGCCGCCACGCTCATGGTCTCGATCGTCGTCTTCCAGGCAGGGGATGGAACCTTCGGCGCCGTCCCCGCCGATGAAATCGACGGAGACGAGGTCGTGATCGTCTCGGAGTACGATCCCTTCGGGTGAGGCTACGGCCTCACGTCTCGAGGGCTCGGAGACGGGGGTGGTGCGCCTGCCAGCCAAGTTTCTGGCAGGCTGGCGGCAATGCCGTTCTGAGGTGCGACGCAGCGAAGCGAGGTGCTGGCTGTGGTTCACTCACTTTGGCTTGCAGCAGTCCTTGTCGGCTACCTAACGAACTTCCACTTTATCCCTCGAGGTACTTTTTCGCTTGTCCCGCGGATCAAGTGGGGACGATCACCCGAACATTGGCGGATTTAAGTGCGTTAGCTAACGGGTCTGCTGGCGGCGCATCTGTAACCAGTGTCACTGTGCTGCTCCACTGAGTGAAGACCTTCAGTGACGGCGCACTGAACTTGGTATGATCCGCGAGAATTACGGTTCGGCCCGATCTGCGCACCATCGCGCTGTAGACAAGGCCTGGGCCCAAGCCGGCATCGTTAGGCCCTTCTTCAGTCAACCCGCTGGCACCGAGAAACGCCTTGCTGGCGTGAAACATCTGCAGCGCATCAATCGTGTCGGCACCGTGGATCAGCCCCTCGCGACCATCGTATTGTCCTGGCAGCATCAGCACTCGATGGGTCGGGTTCGTTGAAAGCGCTGTAGCGATCGAAAAGGCATGGGTGATGACCGTGAGGTGGTCGAAGTCCGCGGCCAATCGACGGGCGAAATGCAGAGTCGTCGCCCCACCACCTATCATCAGGATGTCGCCGGGCTCTACCAACGACATGGCCGCGCGGGCGATTTCGCGCCGCTCGTTGACCATCAAGGTTTCCCGTATCGCGATTCCTGGCTCGCCTTTTACCAGACTAGTCGCGCCGCCGTAGGTACGGCTGATCAAGCCTGCGGCTTCCAATTCGGCAAGATCGCGGCGTACGGTTTCGGTCGAGACGCCCAGCCGTGCTGACAGGTCATTCACTCGTAAACTTGGCAAGGCCCGAAGCTCTGCCACGATGCGCGACTGGCGGTCGGTTTTGCCGGGTCGCGACTCAGCCTTGGTCATCTTTCCTCCGGTATCGGGACACATCGGTCGGCTTTCGCAAGCCGCTCTGACCCGCAAGATGCGGCAATTCCTTAAAGAACGCAGCCGGAAAATCAATGTTGACTCAACATATATGACATGCTTCCATCATGGAATGTTTGAAGTCGGGCAAAACGATGCCCGAGGGAGTGCAGAATGTTCGACTACGGCCACTTCAGATTCGAGAGCAAAGAAGACCTGTTCGACAAGTCGATCCGGTTCTGGAACCCCGACAAGACCAAGTTCTGGCAGAAGGCTGGGATTGATCTGGTGATCGACCGGCGGGAGGGCTATTGCCTTTTCGATATGGATGGGCGGCGGCTGATCGACCTGCATCTGAACGGAGGCACCTACAACCTTGGCCATCGCCACCCCGAACTGATCGAGACGTTGAAGGGTGCGCTGGACTACTTCGATATGGGGAACCACTGGTTTCCCTCGGTCGCGCGGGCGGCTCTTTCCGAAGCGCTGATCCGCGTCACCCCGGGGATGAAGTACGTGGTTTTTGGCGCAGGCGGTGCTGAAGCCGTTGATATTGCGATTAAATCGGCACGATACGCCACGAAACGGCGCAAGATCGTGTCGATCATCAAGGGCTATCACGGACATGGCGGTCTTTCCGTTGCGACGGGGGACGACCGGTTTTCAAAGATATTCCTGGCGGACATGCCCGAAACGTTCATCCAGGTGCCCTTCAACGATATCGGCGCGATGGAGCAGGCCCTGAAGAGCGGCGATATCGCGGCCCTGATCATGGAGACGATCCCGGCGACCTATGGTTTCCCGATGCCCAAGGACGGCTACCTGCAAGCCTGCAAGGCGCTGTGCGAGAAGTATGGCGCGATGTATATCGCGGATGAAGTCCAGACTGGCATGATGCGCTGCGGTCAGTTGTGGGGATGGCAAACTTACAACATTCAACCTGACATCATGGTCACGGCAAAGGGCCTGTCGGGCGGGATTTACCCGATTTCAGCCTGTCTGGTGAACGAACGCGCAGGCGACTGGCTGAACGAGGACGGCGCCGCCCATATCTCGACGGCAGGCGGGGCCGAACTGGGCTGTGTCGTCGCGCACAAGGTAATCGAGATGCTGCATCGGCCCGAAACCATTGCCTCGGTCCATGCGGTGGCCGAGTTCTTCCGCGAAGCGATGGCCGAAATGATCCAGCGCCACGGCGACATCTTCTCTGGCGTTCGGCAGCGCGGCGTTGTTCTGGGGCTGGAGTTCAACCACCCCGAGGGCGCGGTCTATGTCAGCCGCGCGCTTTACGAACATGGCGTCTGGGCGATCTTCTCGTCCCTCGACAAGCGGGTCCTGCAGTGGAAGCCAGGCGCGCTTCTCAGCCACGCGATGTGCCAAGAGATCATGGACCGGTTCGATGCGGCCATGCCGCGCGCCCGGGAACTTATTGCAGCGGCAGGGAAATAGCACATGGATCAGGTTCTGCTGACAGTTCCGGACGCCGTCTACGAAAAGGCGAAGCTCAAGGTCGAACGCTCACGCTGGGCGGCGGTTAAGTTCCAGAAACTGGATCGCGCCACGGTGACCCGCATCGTCAACGCGGTGGCACATGCTGCCCATGCCAAGGCGCAGTTTTATGCCGATTGGGCGGTCCGGGAAACCGGTATGGGCGTGGTCGACCACAAACGCCAGAAGAACGAGGCCTGCTCACGCGGGCTGGTCGAGATGTACGGGGCCGAAGATTTCGTCGCGCCGCGCATCGATGCCGCGCGAAAGATCGTCGAGCTGCCGCGCCCCGCAGGGGTCATCTTCGCGCTGATCCCGGTGACCAATCCGGTGGCGACCGTCTACTTCAAGACGTTGATGGCGCTGATGACGCGGAATGCGATCATCCTTTCCCCGCATCCCGGTGCCAAAGCAGTCTGTGCCGATGCCGCCGCAATGATGGCCGAGGCTGCAAAGGCCGCTGGCGCGCCAGATGGCGTGATCCAGGTCATCGAAGAACCCACGATTCCGCTGATCGAAAAGCTGATCTCGGATGAACGGGTCGATCTGGTCATCGCCACGGGCGGACCTGCCGTGGTGAAGGCGGCCTATACATCGGGCAATCCGGCCTTCGGGGTTGGCCCCGGCAATGCGCCCGTCCTGGTGGATGACACTGCCGATCTGCGGCTAGCGGCCAAGCGGATCGTGGCGTCGAAATCCTTCGACAACTCCATCCTCTGCACCAACGAGTCGACGTTGCTTGCCTATCAAACCGTTGCCGATGCCCTGCTTGCGGCGATGAAATCGGAAGGCGCACATATCTGCACGCCCGACGAAGTGGCCAAGTTGCGCAAGCTCTTGTTCACCAGCCAAGGCTTCAACACGGCCATGATCGGGAAGGATGCCGCCGTAATCGCGCGCGAGGCTGGCTTTAACGCGGCGGGCGCGAAAATTCTGGTCACGCCCGTAGATCTGGTGCAGCCCGAAGAGAAGCTCGTGCGCGAAAAGTTGTGCCCGGTTCTGGCCTTTGCCCGGGTTGCCAACATCGATCAGGCCATCGCCTGCGCCCGCTCGATGATGCGGACAGCGGGACGGGGCCATTCCGCGGCAATCCATTCGCGCAAGGAAACCAACATCATGGCCTTCGCCGCTGCCCTTCCGGCGCTGCGTGTGGCGGTGAACACCGGCTGCTCGCTGGGGTCGTCGGGGTTCGAGACGCATCTTGGCCCGTCGATGACCATCGGCACCGGCTTTTCTGGTGGATCCAGCCTGTCAGAGAACCTGACGCCGCACCACCTCGTGCAATACGCACGGATCGCATACAACAAGGAAGCGGCGGAAACCTTTGGCGATTTCAATGGGGTAGACCCACTGAACTTGCCAAGGGCGCAGAACGTGGCCCTGACGTCGGTCGCCCATAACGCCGACCTTGACGAGCTGCGCCGCGAGCTTCGCAAAATTATCCTCGAGGAGTTGAGCGCGGTTCGCGCGGCGTGATCATGGGAACTCTCAGGTCCTTCATTTTTGTCGACCAGCTGCAACCGCAGACGATGTGCTCGCTTGGGTCATGGATCCGCGGGTCGCTTCCCCGGCGTCACATGGCCGCCCAGATCATCGAGGTCGCCCCCGGCATCGATATCGAGGCGCTGACCGACATAGCCTTGAAAGAGGCCGATGTGCAGGGCGGCATTCTCGTGGTCGAACGCCAGTTCGGGTATCTTGAGATCCACAGCCGCGACATCTCAGCCGTGAAGGCTTCGGCGGCGGCGGTTCTGGCCGCGATGGGAAAATCGCCCGACGAGGCGATCAAGCCGAAAATCCTGTCATCAAAGATCATTAGCCGCGTCGATCCGGGTCATGCCTTTCTGATCAACCGCAACAAGGGCGGTTCGATGCTACTGGCGGGCGAAAGCCTTTACGTTCTGGAATGCGAACCTGCGGCCTATGCGATCCTCGCCTGCAACGAGGCCGAGAAGGCCGCCACGATCAAGCTGGTGGATTATCGGATCATAGGGGCGACCGGGCGGCTTTACCTTTCCGGATCGGAATCCGAGGTCAAGGCCGCGGCCCATGCCGCCGAAAATGCATTGGGGGTGCGGTAATGGGAACGGATACTGGCATCGATCTGCGCGCCATGGTGCGCGAGGTACTCCGCGAGGCGATTGCGACGCGCGGTCAGCATGGCGGCACGCACGGCGTGACGATAAGGTCGGACGCCGACCTGCAGGCCTTTGTGGCAAAGCTGGCAGCCCCCGGCGTGATCGAGGCGGTCCGGGCGGGAACGCTGAGGTTTTCATTGGCAGATGGTGCCGTAGCGATCGCCACAGTTGCCGTGCCTGCGACGATCACGCTGGAAGGCGTTGTGTCGGAACGCAGGCTCCAGGGGATTGACCATGGAACGATAGTGCGACTGTCGCCTTCGGCTGTGCTGACCCCGATGGCAAAGGATGCAGGCCGCCGTCTGGGCCTCAAGTTCGAAAGGATCAAGCAATGATCAAGGGAACTGTGACCGGCCGGATCTGGTCGACCAAGAAGGTTGCCGAAGTACCCGCAGGCTCGATGCTCGAAGTTCAAGTGGACGGGTCCAGCAGCACGATGCTGGCCTTTGACCCGCTTGGCTGTGGCATCGGCGAGAAGGTCATCATCGCCACCGGATCGGTGGCCGCTTCGTGGTTCGGCGGCAAGACGCCGCCGATCGACGCACTGATCATCGGGTCGATCGACGATCCGTCCTGAACCAACGCCTCATCAACAAACGAAAGCCAAAGGAGTCTAACATGTCTGGCAATGCACTGGGAATGATCGAAACCAAAGGCTATGTGGCCGCGCTGGCAGCCGCAGATGCCATGGTCAAAGCCGCCAATGTCACTATCGTTGGCCGCGAGGAAGTGGGAGATGGCCTGGTCGCCGTGGTGATCTCGGGGGACGTGGGCGCGGTCAAGGCTGCGACCGAGGCCGGTGCCGAAGTGGCGGGTCAGGTCGGCACGCTGGTATCGGTCCACGTGATCCCGCGCCCGCATGCGGATGTGTCGAAGTTCTTCACCTCGTCCAGTTCCAAATAACCGGGAAGGACCGCCGTCTGAAGGCAGGGCAAGGGGTGCGAAGGCGTGGCTGATCCTGTGAAACCCGCAATGGGCGATCTGCGGGTCTATCTGACCCTCGAAAGTCTGCAGCCGCAGTTCGCGGCCTATCTTGGCACGCCGACCCGGGCCCGGGGCTATCCTCCCTACGCAGGGCAGCATGCCCTGATCATCGAGGTCGCACCCGGCCTGATGATCGAGCGGGTGATCGATCTTGCGCTGAAGGCCGACCCTGACCTTGAGCCGGGAATCCTCTTTGTCGAACGGCAGTTCGGCATCCTCGAGATTCACGGCAGCGACAAGGCCAAGCTGTTGCAGGCGGGCCAAGCTATGCTGGAGGGGCTGGGTCTGGGGGCAAGCGCGCCCCTTGCGGCCAAGGTCCTTTACACCGACGTGATCGAGGATATCGCCGATCAGCATGCCGTCATCATCAACCGCAACCGGCAGGCGTCGATGGTCCTGCCGGGAGAGACCCTGCTGATCGTCGAGATGGTTCCTGCGCTTTACGCGGCAATTGCGGCCAATGAAGCGGAAAAGGTTTCACCCGACCTGACCCTTGTCGATGTTCAGATGATCGGGGCGGCCGGCCGACTTTACATGTCGGGCACGTCAGCAGATGTGCAGCGCGCACTCTCCGAGATCGAACGTGTGCTGACGTCAATCAAGGGGCGCACAGCCTGAGGGGGAGGGCGAGATGGCAGACTTCACGCCTCATCGGGAACAACGATGGGCACAGATGCCTTGGCGAGTGCCGACCTGATCTCGTCGTCGGGCATTCGGTCCGTGATCAAGGTCATTTTGCTCGACCACTCCCGGTATTGGGAAAGTGCGGTCGCTCCAAACTTCGTGCTGTCGATCAGAAGCAGCGTTTCCTCTGCCCGATCGACCATGGCGGCATAGACTTCACCCGACTCGATCAGCGCGTAAAGGCCACGGTCATTGATACCCGATGCCCCGACAATGGCTTTATGTGCCGAGAATTTGTTGATCGCACGCAAGGCGTTGCTGCCGACAGTCAACCCTTCTCCGGGGATCAAGCGCCCCGGCAGCAGCTCAACTTCAATCCTCGGGTTCTTCGAGACGCTGGTTGCAAAGGGCAGAGAGTGGGTGACAATCGTCACCGGAAACTCGATATTGGTCAGGGCCAACGCAAAGCGCATTGTGGTCGAGCCGCCGCCCACCATCAGCACATCGTTCGGCTTGATCATCGTGACGACGGCTTTCGACATCCGGTCACGCTCGGCAATCATGAGGTTCTTGCGTTCGTCTATGCCGGGAACCGTGTTCGACAGGCCGACTGCCCCGCCAAACGTTCTCGATATCTGGCCTTGTTCTGCAAGTTCAGCCAGGTCACGCCGTATGGTTTCTGGCGATACATCGAGTCGCGCGGCCAGTTCATGCACCTTCATTTCCGGGAAAATGCCCAACTCGGTCAGAATCTTGGCTTGACGCGCTTTCTTCTTTGGAAGCGGCATGTCCTTCATCCTTACCTAACTATCAGCATTCACTGAATGCCCGGCATCAGCAATCATTCTGCAAGACATGAATGCGCGCTATCCTAAGTCCTTCGCAAGTATCTCATTTCTCTTGTGTTGCAACAGAAATCCATCTCGTTTGATCGTAGGTCCTGCTCTAGGATGGAAGCACGTTGATCACATGAGGCCGGTATCCGGTTGCCAATCTTGTGGACGAGGGCAGCTTCCCAAGAAAAGTGTTGATTTGCAAGAATGCTTGATTATGGTCAATAAAATGCCCGATGTCGGTCATTCTGACTTACCCTCGCGGCAGTGTGCGGAAGCAGACCTTCCTGCGACGGCCTGCTTTCTGCCCGCCAAATGAAACAGGAACGTTCAACAGGAGATACAGCCGTGATCACACAGACCTTTTTGCCTCGACGTTTCGCCCTGACGGGTCTTGCTGCGCTTGCGGGTGCGATGGGTGTCGCATCATGGGCCGTCGCTCAGGACATTTCGTCGGTGACGATGGAAGAAGTTCGAGCTGCGGCCGACACCGCTTGCGAAGGCGGCAAGACCTACAAGATCGCCTACAGCCACTCGGTGTCCGAGGCAGCAATCGTCAAGCAGGTCCGGCGTTTTGCAGACGAGCGGGCTGCAGAACTGGGCTGCGTCGAAGTCCTGCATGACAACACGCAGGCCAACAATCTTGAACAGCAGCTGAACGCGGTACAGGGCTGGATCACGCTGGGGGTCAACGCAATCGTCGTAACCCCGATCGATCCACAAGCGCTCGCGCCTCTGCAGAAACAGGCCCAGGATGCCGGGATCAAATGGCTGACCTATCTGGGTGAGATGGACAACAGCGACGGTTTCGTCGGCTTCAACCACAGCCAGTCCGGACAGCTGGTCGCAGATGCCGCCGTCGCCTGGGCCAAGGCGAACAACGTGGAGAACCCCGAAGCACTGGTGACCACGTTGACCGGCCTGCCGCTTCTGTCGCCCCGGTGGACTGAAGTTGAACGGATCTTCAAAGAGAACGGCATCACGATCGTGTCGATGCAGGACTCTGCGGATGAGGCAAGCGGCCTGAAGGTTGCCGAGACGGTGATCACCCAGAATCCCGGCCTCGATATCATCATCGGGCTGAACGACAACTCTGCCGTCGGCGCATATCGTGCGGTGAAAGTCGCTGGCATGGATGAAACCAAGATGTTCATCGCCGGGCAGGATGGTGACCCGTCGGGCCTTGCGGCTGTGAATGAAGGTGGGGCTTATCGTGGTTCAGCGGCCATCCAGATCAACACGCTTGGCGCAAACATCGTCAATCAGGCCTTGAATGCGATCAACGGCAACGGTCCGACCTCGGCCTACACCCCGACTGTCTGGGCGTCGAAGGATGATCAGGCTCTCCTCGATCAACTGCTCGCAAACTACCAGTAAAGCCCAAGGTGATGCCGATGCCCGAGCACCGAACGTCGCTTCTGAACGTTTCAGACCTGCACAAGTCATTTGGCGATGTGGAAGTTCTGAAAGGTGTCAGCCTGCGCGTCGAAAGGGGCGAGATCCATGCCTTTCTGGGGGCAAACGGGGCTGGAAAGTCCACCTTTCTTGGTTGCCTCAGTGGGGCGGAAAAGCCGTCGAAGGGACATATCCTGTTTGACGGCGAGGATCACACCTCGTTCACGCCAAGAGAGGCGCTCTCGAAGGGCATCGGCATCATCTATCAACATTTCCAGGTCTTCGAAGGTCTGACCGTTGCCGAGAACATCTTTCTCGGCAACGAGCTTGGCAACATGTTCTGGGTCGATAAACGCGCGCAGATCTATCAGGCCGGGCAGCTTCTGGAACGTCTTGGAGTGTCCATCGACCCTCGACTGCTGCTCGACGAGCTGACAACGGGAGAGCGCAAGATTGTCGAAATCGCCCGTGCCCTGAATTCCCACCCGAAGCTCCTCATCCTGGACGAGCCAACTGCTGCTCTGGGTGAGAAAGAGATGAAGGCGCTGCATGACGTCGTACGACAGGTCTCCCACAAGGAGGGGATCGGTGTCATCTACGTCACCCATCTTCTTGATGAGATCGACGAGATCGCGGACAGGGTTACCGTCCTGCGAAGCGGTCGGGTCGTCTGGACACGGAACAAGGCGGATATTCAGCCGGGCGATCTGGCCAACGCCATCGCTCCTGCTTCTACCGGCGAGCCACTGCCACCATCCGGGCTAGGCCTCGGAAAGAGCCTGCTGGCCGAGTTGCGGAACTACACCTCGCCCTTCACCGGTCCGATCAACATCGACGTAAAACCCGGCGAGGCAATCGGCATCTATGGTCTTCTGGGTTCCGGTCGCACAGATCTTCTGGAAAGTCTCTTCGGTGCCCGCAAGAAAATCGGCGGAGATCTGATCTTCAAGGGGCAGCCCATCGAGTTGCACAGCCCGTCACAGGCGATGGCGCATGGCATTTCACTCGTCGCCAGCGACCGTACAGAGCAAAGCTTGTTCGGGTCAATCTCGGCGGTAGAAAACCTGCTGATGCCCCATTTCGGCGGGCGCGTGCTGCCATCAAAGATGCGCGATGCCCGTGCGGAAACCCGCCTTTTCGACAAGATAGCCGATAAGCTTTCGGTGCATCCGCCAAATCCCGATCTGGCAGCAAACCGTTTCAGCGGCGGCAATGCTCAGAAGATCGTCCTTGGCCGATGGCTGTTGGACGAGGATATCGCTGGCAGGCTCATTCTTCTGGACGAGCCGACACAGGGTGTCGATGTCGGCGCCCGCGCACAGCTTTACAGGACACTCCGGACAGTACTGCAGCTTGGTGCCAGCGTGATCTTTGCCTCATCCGATCCAGACGAAGTCATCACGCTCGCCGACCGTGTTCTAGTCCTTGGCTACGGACGCCAGATTGCCTTCATCGACAACCCGAGATCGGAAAGTGAGCTTGTAAACATGGCGCACCGGACCGCCTCTTTGCTGGAGGCCGCAAAATGACGGACCAACGACCTGCCATGCCTGACGATGCGACGGCATCGGCTGCGCCATCCCCAACGTCCCCCCGGCATCGACCCTTTGACTGGGTCGAATTCTGGATCACTGCCGCCCTTCCGATCGCGGTGGTCCTTCTAGGGGTCTTCTTCTACATCAACGTGCCGGTCTTCTTCAGCTGGCGCAATGCGATCAACATCTCGGTGCAGATTGCGGCTCTGATGACCATCGCTGTCCCGGCGGCGATGCTGCTGATGGCGGGCAAGGTTGATCTGAGCGTCGGATCGATGCTTGCGCTCTGCGGGGTCGTGGCGGGCCTTAGCTTTGAGACCCTCGGCGTGCCCGGTGCGGTGCTCCTTACACTTGCGGTCGGCATCCTTGGTGGTCTGATCAATGGAACCCTGATCTCGGTCATGGGCATGTCTCCGATCATCGTCACGCTTGGCGGCCTGACGCTGATGCGCGGCCTCGCGCAGTGGCTTGCCCCCAACCCGCTCTTCGGTTTCCCTGAAAGCTTTGCAAAGCTTGGCTACGAACGTTGGCTGGGCATCCCCTACCTGACATGGATCATGATCGTCGTGCTCCTTGTCGGTGTCCTGGTCATGCGGTTCCTGCCCGTTGGTCGCCGGATCATCGCCATCGGCATCAACGAGCGCGCCGCCTATCTTGTCGGTGTCCGGGTCAAGTTGACAGGGCTTTTGCTTTACGTCGCCGTCGGTCTTGCAACCTCGGTTGCAGCACTCATGAGCATAGCCCGCATCAACTCTGCGCCCTCGGGAACGCTTGGGGTCGGCGTTGAACTGACCGTGCTGACGGCGATCCTGCTGGGGGGCATTCCCTTCACCGGGGGCAAGGGTTCCGTCCTTCGCGTCGCCCTTGCACTGTGGCTGCTGGGTATGCTTTCGAACGGCCTTATCCTGATGAATGTGCCGACCGAGCTGAGCCTGATGATCACGGGCGCCGTCCTGGTCTTTGCGGCGGGTCTCGACCTGATCCGAACCCGACGGGCCCGATAAGGACGCCTCAGCATGAATATTCAGGATATCGCCCAGTTGTCGCTTGCCGACCTGCAATCTGCCTACAGTGCCCGTGAAATCAGCCCTGTCGAGGTCATGGATCTGACGATCGGACAGATCGAGGCGACGAACAGTACGATCAACGCCCTTTATGACATCGTAGCTGACCAATCACGCCAAGCAGCCGCAGACTCTGAACGCCGATACGCCAAGGGCGGGCCGATTGGCCCCTTTGACGGGGTGCCGGTCACCATTAAGGACAGCGTCAACGCCGTCGGCATGAGGTGGCATCACGGATCGAAAATCCACGGCGCCGGGATTGTCGCGAAGTCGGATGCGCCGCCCGTCAGGCGGCTCAAGGCGGCCGGGGCAATCATCGTCGCCAAAGGGATAATGCCCGATTTCGGTCTAAGCGGATCCGGCGTCAGCACGTCGCATGGCATCGTCCGCAACCCCTGGGGGCTGAACTGGAACACCGGCGGTTCCAGTGCCGGGGGCAGCGCGGCGCTTTCCGCGGGCATCGGGATGATGGCAGTCGGCTCTGATATTGCCGGCTCAGTCCGGCTTCCGGCGTCGCACTGCGGACTCGCTGCCCTCAAGCCGACGCAAGGGGTCATTCCCCACGCGCCCGCCTCGACCGTTAGATCCGCAGGACCGATCACTCGAAAGGCATCCGACCTTCATGCCTGGGCCGAGCTCTTGTCCGGCCCCGATGATCTGGACCGCTATTCCTTGCCCTATCAGGAAAACGGAAAGAGTGGCCAGTTGCGTATCGGCACGAGTGCCGATTTCGGGTTCGGCCCAGCGGTCGAGCTTGCGGTGCAGCGCTGCTTTGAAAACGCCTGCGCCGCGCTGGCAGACATCGTGGAAACCGTGTCGCCTGTCCCGTACAGGGCGGATTTCGACGCCTATCTTCCGATCGACGCGTCGTTGAAACTGCGCGGCTGGCAGGAATATGCAAATGCGCCCGCCGACCTTCGAGGCCAGACACCCAAGCAGCTTTTTGACTGGTTCAAAGAGGCACAGGGCTGGTCGATGCAGACCCTGCGCGAGATCGACGCAGGGCTTGAGCGTGGGGTGTCATTCTGTGTCGAACTGATGCGCGACATCGACATTCTCGTCACTCCTGTGATGCCGGTCGTTAACTTTCCCGCCGCCGACCTCGGCATCGACCCGTCAATGCCGCTGCGCCATACGACCTTCACGTCACTGTTCAACCAGGCGGGCAACCCGGCCGTCTCGATCTGCGGGGGGTTTGACGAACGTGGGTTGCCAATCGGTATCCAGCTTGTCGGAAAGCGGCTTGATGATGCGCGTGTCATCCGCTTGGCGGCCGCATTGGAGGAAAAGCTGGATATCTTTGGTGTAAACAAGAAGCACTGGCCGACAGTTCCGGTGAAGTGAGGAGGTTCCCATGGGCAGCGACATCCAGAAAGCCGACGATCGTGAAAGTTTCGCCAGGGCGACTTGCGAAGCTGTTCTTGGTGGAAAGATCGAGTCCTTCGAAAATCCCCTGACGGTGCTTGCCTCGCCCGCCTGGCGCGGTGTCGAGGCTGACGTCTGGCGCGCGACCCGCGCCGATAAATCAGTGATTGCAAAGTACTACTATGGCGACACCAGAAGCTATGTAGACTTTGCTGCCGCGATCGAGGCGGCAACGGCGGCGGGCCAAACGGGTGCCGGGCCAATGGTTCTGTTCGGCAATGCCGAAAGCGGCATCGCGGTTTTTGAAGATCTGGCAGAAAACTGGGTTGCAGGCGGCCTTCACCATGCGGGCGACCCTGTGATCCGCGCAAATGTAATTGCCGCGAAAAAGCTGTTCCAGGATGGTCCGAAGCTGCAAATGTCCGCGAATGTCTTCGATGAGATCGCAGCGTTGTACGATCAGACGGCGCGGGAGGGCATTCGCACCCACACCGATGTCTCCATATTCAAAAGCCTTCTCGATGACGCCCGCGACAAGATCGCTAGCCTGGGCCGCGACAGCAGGCCCTGCCATCGTGACGGAAACACTGCCAATCTGATGGTGCATGTAGACAAGCGTGTGAAGCTCATCGATTTCGATATTGCTGCCAATTGTGACCCGTTCGAGGACGTCGGCTGCTACCTTGTCGAATTCTTCGAAAACGATGCCGACGCCCGGCCGGGGTTCGAGGAATGGCTCGGCTACTTCGATGAAGGACAGTTCCAGCGCGCCATGCTCTACGGTCTGGCAGACGACATGCGCTGGGGGTTGATCGGGTCCATCATGGCGGCCACCTCTCCGCGCCGCCATCTCGAGTTTGGCAAATATGCATCCTGGCGGTTCCTGCGGCTGGAGATGCACGCAAAACGGTCCGATGCCAATGATCGCATCCGGGCGGCGCGATAGGGGGCAACATGAGCAAGGATATTCAGCAACGACTTGATGCCGCGATCCGCGCCGTTCCCGGCTGGTCAACAGAAACGGTCGAAGTCCGTCCGCTGGTCGGCGGGCTGATGAATTCGAACTGGCTCGCCAAACATGACGGCAACACCTACTTCATGAAGGTATACGGGATCGGGTCCGAAGCTTTCGTCAACCGCGACCAATCGATCGCGGCCGCCCGACAAGCGCATGGCTTGGGCATATCGCCCAGGGTCCTGCACTACGATCCCAAAACCGGTCTCGAAGTCGTCGAGTTCCTGTCAGAGCACAGGGCATCAACCAACGCAGATTTCTCGCGGCGCGATTTTCTGGATGCAGCCATCGACCTCTACGCCACGTTCCACGCAGGAGCGCCGCTGGAGTCGACCAAAGACATCTTCCAGATGGTCGATGAACATCTGGAACAGGGGGACGAGCTTGGCGCCATTCGCCCAACCGATTTTCCCTGGCTCAAGAAGCAGTACCAGAAGGCGAAAGACGCCTTCTTCGCGTCCGGCCTCGATCTTGTGCCTTGCCACAGTGATCCGATGCCGGGGAACTTCATGGTTCGGCTGAAGGACGACCGCATCACCGACATGCAGCTCATCGATTTCGAGTTCGCCGCAAACAACGAGCGCGCTTACGAGATCGCTGTGTTTCTGGCGGAAGTCTTCGTCGATGAGCGAATGTCACTCGAATTGATCGAGCGTTACTATGGCGACGTGCGGCCAGAAATCGTGGCGAGAATCTGGGTCGCCCGTGCGGTTGCCGATATCAAATGGGGATCATGGGCCGTGCAGCAGAGGAAGCTCTCGGACTGGGATTTCGATTATCAGAAGTACGGCATCTGGAAATATGCCCGCGCGCGTATGTTGTTCAATGATCCCAGATGGGACGACTGGCTCCGAATGATCTAGGTGGTCTACAAAGTCGCAGGCCCCGGTTTATTCGGTATACCGAACTTGCCGAAGCGGGACGGGGCGTTCGTATTCTCCGGCGCAATCGGGCTACCGAAAGTCGAACTAGACATGTGAGTATTCCACCCGATTGGCTTGGTCTTCATCGGCTGGACGGATTGAGATCAGCCGGTTTTTCCGAACTTGGTTCGGTAAATCGAGCAAGGGAAAACCCGCATCGTTCTGGCTGGGTCATGGCTGTTTGGTTCGCTACGCCCCTCCCTCAACGGATCGTAAACTCCCCTTTGGAT
Organism: Rhodobacter sp.; assembly: GCA_027484145.1. Lineage (GTDB taxonomy): Bacteria > Pseudomonadota > Alphaproteobacteria > Rhodobacterales > Rhodobacteraceae > Pseudotabrizicola. The sequence goes on along the minus strand of JAIXUH010000033.1, from coordinate 97,147 downwards.
TTACCCGCCTCCAACGCCTCTAGGAACCACTGCGGCTTGCGCCCACGGCCGGACCAGGTGAGCGCCGGGTTCTCAGGGTGCCGGTATTTCGCCGCGGCAGGCGCACGGGAGGATTTCGTCCCGGTGCCGACGAGTTCCGCCAGGGAGTAGCCCAGATCCCGGGCGAGAGCTTCCACCTTGACGCGGGCTTCCGCCTTCTGCCGATCCTCGAATGTGGAGATCGCCTTGGCGACGTCCTTCTGCATTTTCTTCAGCTCGCTGAGCGACAGTGCCTCGAGATCGTAATCAGCCATTGATGCGCTCCGTGTCCTGAATTATCCGGTATCGATAGCCCGTCGCGGCTGGGTGCCGCAACTCCCGGAAGGCAAGGGCAGGGGTGGCGGAGGCTGTTGATCGCCGTTTCCGTCGCCAAGTAGGTGCTGAACTGGGGGTCAGGCTGTCCCGATTGGCCGGGTGACAGGTTCTGGCATGGGCTCCCCCCGCATCTCTGTCTCCTGGGCCATCCCTTCGACTGACAATCCCCTAATCCCGTTCGCTTGCCTGCGTGCAACCCCGCGTCAGTCCGGGCCGTGTTGCCCCTTTGGGGCTGCCCGCTCCACCCCGGTCCTCTGGGGGTTTCCGGCGTCCGTTCCGTCCACCGTGCACGCGTCACCCGACGGGCTTTTTCCGGGTCTTGTCGAAGGGACGGTCCCGAAGACAGGACACACAGGAGCTTACCATGCAGAACATCGTCATCCTCGCCGGCAACATCGGTCAGACCCCCGAAGTCCGCACCACCCAGGGCGGCACCAAGATCACCAACTTCAGCCTCGCCACCTCCCGCCCCCGCCTCTCGGAAGGTCGCGTCCTGCGCGACGATAACGGCTACCGGATCATGGACACGGAATGGCACCGCATCACCTGCTTCAACGGTCTCGGCAAGACGGTCGCGGAGCATTGCGAAAAGGGCATGAAGGTCCTCGTGCACGGCCGCATCCACTACACCAAGTGGATCGACAGCATGGGCAACGACCGCTACGGCTGCGAGATCATCGCCGAGAAGGTCGACTTCCTGAGCCGCCCGAAGTCGGCCGAGAACGAAAACCCCGAGCTGGTCGACCGCGACGACGAGATCCCGTTCTGAGGAACGGGGTCTCCCCCTCGGGCCCGGCGGGGAAACCCGCCGGGTTCGGTCGATCTCGGCCCAAAGCTGCCACTCACCGCTCAAAGAGCGAGCGGCAGCTTTCGGCAAATCTATGAAACCAGCGTCGCTTCGGTGGCCCCACGCAGATCGGCCTCGGTTACCCCGTCCGCATATTCGACGATCCTCAGCCCCCCAGGCACGACGTCAAGCACGCCAAGGTTGGTGATGATGCGGTCGACCACGCCCTTGCCGGTCAGGGGCAGGGTGCAGGCCTTCAGCACCTTGGATTCGCCATGCTTGGATGTGTGGTCCATGACCACCACAACACGTCCGACACCGGCTACCAGGTCCATCGCGCCGCCCATGCCTTTGACCAGCTTTCCGGGGATCATCCAATTGGCCAGATCGCCGTTCTCGGCCACTTCCATCGCGCCAAGGATCGCCATGGCGATCTTGCCGCCGCGGATCATGGCGAAGGATTGGGCGCTGTCAAAAAACGCCGTTTGCGGCAGTTCGGTGATGGTTTGTTTGCCCGCGTTGATCAGGTCGGCATCTTCCTCGCCCTCATAGGGAAACGGTCCCATGCCCAGCATGCCGTTTTCCGATTGCAGCGTGACGCTGATCCCGTCGGGGATGTGATTCGACACCAGCGTCGGGATGCCGATGCCAAGGTTCACATACCAGCCGTCTTGCAACTCTTGTGCTGCACGGGCGGCCATCTGATTGCGGTCCCAACCTTTGGGTGCTGTGGACATCATGCGTTCTCCCGCTTGCGGACGGTGCGCTGTTCGATGCGCTTTTCGTGCTGGCCTTGGATGATCCGGTGCACATAGATGCCCGGAAGGTGGATGCTGTCGGGGTCAAGGCTGCCGAGCGGCACTATTTCTTCGACCTCGACCACGCAGACCTTGCCGCATGTCGCGGCGGGCGGGTTGAAATTGCGGGCGGTCTTGCGAAACACAAGGTTGCCCGATGGGTCGGCCTTCCAGGCCTTGACGATCGACAGGTCGGCCACGATGCCGCGTTCCAGAATGTAATCCTGCCCGTCGAAATTCATCACTGGCTTGCCCTCGGCGATCACGGTGCCAACACCGGTCTTGGTGTAAAATCCGGGGATACCCGCGCCGCCAGCGCGCATCCGTTCGGCCAAGGTGCCTTGGGGATTGAATTCCAGCTCCAACTCGCCCGAGAGATACTGGCGCATGAATTCGGCATTCTCGCCCACGTAGGACGAGATCATTTTCTTGACCTGACGGGTTTCCAGCAAGACCCCAAGACCAAAAGCATCAACGCCCGCGTTGTTTGAGGCAACGGTCAAATTCTTTGTGCCCGCATCGCGGATGGCTGCGATCAACAGCTCGGGAATGCCGCACAGGCCAAAGCCGCCGCTGGCGATGAACATGCCATCAAAGAGCAGCCCATCAAGCGCTGCCTTTGCGTCCGTGTAGATCTTTTTCATGCCGCAGCCCTCAACCCAAGAATCTGCCTTGCCTGGGCCGCTGTTGCGACCGGACGCTCGTATTTGGCGCACAGGTCCACCACCCGCCGCACAAGGGAGGCGTTCGACGGGGCCAGCGTGGACTTGTCCAGCCGGACGTTGTCTTCTAGCCCGGTGCGGGCATGGCCGCCTGATGACACGGCCCAGTCGTTCAGTACGATCTGGTTCGGGCCAATCCCCGCCGCGCACCACGGCGCGTTTGCCCCGAACAACCGATGCACGGTCTTGATGTAATAGTCGAACACCTCACGGTCGGCGGGCATGGCGTTCTTGACGCCCATGACGAATTGCACATAGGGCAGATCGGCAATCTGGCCCTTTTTCCACATCTCATGAGCTTTGAGGATATGCGACAGGTCAAAAGCCTCGATCTCGGGCTTGACGCCATGGGTAACCATTTCAGCCGCCAGCCAATCCACGAGGTCTGGCGGGTTTTCATAGACCCGCGTGGGAAAGTTGTTTGACCCAACCGACAGGCTGGCCATGTCGGGTCGCAAGGGGAGCATACCACCGCGGGCCTGACCCGCACCAGACCGCCCACCCGTCGACAGCTGCACGATCATGCCGGGGCAGTGCGTTTCAATGCCTTCTTTCAGCGCCGCAAACTTGTCAGGGTCGGATGATGGCGTCTCATCGTCATTGCGCACATGGCAGTGCGCGATGGTGGCACCCGCCTCGAACGCGGCATGGGTGCTCTCTACCTGTTCAGTGATCGTCACTGGCACGGCGGGATTGTCCGCTTTGCGCGGCAAGGATCCGGTAATGGCAGCGCAGATAATGCAAGGTGTGGTCATGATTTCCTCGGCGGAGCGGGGGGCAACAGGGCAGCGAGTTTGGGGCAATCCGCCCCCTTGCTGGTTTCGCAGCGGTCACACATCGGCAGGTACCTTCATACGAGTGAGCGCATCTAAAAAGAACGGGCGGAACCCGGCGGGATGTTCGGACATCGGGAAATGGCCCAACTCCTCCATCACAGTGCAAGTGGCGCCGGGAATTGCTGCGGCAGTTCGGCGGGCATCCTCGGGGGTGCAGGTCAGGTCGTAAGCGCCCACCAACAAATGCACTCGCGTGCGGGCCGTGTCGATTTGGGCCAAGCGGCCGATCAGGCTGTCATCGCGGGTGTAGAACGACAGATCGCCGCGAAACACGCCGGGGCCGGATTGCATGAACATCCACAGAGTATTCCAACGCTCGGCCTTCGGCGCAAAGGGGCTGATGTTGGCCGACACCAGCGCCGCCCCCATCTCGCCACCATGGGCGTCGGGGCGGTGGAACCAGTCGATGTCATACCAGGCGGGCTGAAAATCCGAAGCCTCGATGGCGATAAAACCGCTGAACGCATCGCCGTGCAGGGCAGCCAGTTGCAGCGCGATGCGCCCACCCATCGAACAGCCTGCAAGGATTGGGCAGTCAAGCCCAAGGGCACGCGACACGGCGAGAACCGTTTCCATGTAGGCTTCGGTTGTTAGGAGGTATTCTTCGGTCTGAAAGCCCTCGGGCGGCAGGGATTTTCCGTGCCAGGGCATGTCAAAGGCGAAAAACTGGTGCGCGGCGGTCAGGTCTGCATCGTTTAGGATGTGCCGCCATTGCCTTGTATCAGCACCTGCGGTGTGCAAGCACAAAACGGGCGTCCCTTTGCCTTCGGTTTCCACATAGATGCGCTGGCGGCGGCCCTGCACGGTGATGTTCAGATAGCGGCCGGTGATGGGTTCAAAGCTCATGCCAGTTCCTCCGTGCGAGCCTCAGCGCGGGCGAGGCCCATGAATTCCTTGAAAAAGCGCAGGTTCTTGACCAACGCCAGAATGTCGCCGTCTATCCGGCCACGGCCGATTTTCACCAGACCAAAGATGTCGTGAAACCCTGGTTTCGGGATGGGCTGCCAGAACTGCGCCAAGGCGTCGGCATCGGTGCGGAAGGCAAAGCGCCAAGGTGTCTTGCGGCTGGGGCCTTCAACGATTGTCTCAAGCCAGCCATCGCGGAAGGTCAGGTAAAACTCTGCACCATCCACCTCCAACAGCACCGTGTCGCTAAACAGTCGCCCCAGACGAAGCAGATGCGGAGTGTTATGCAGCCTGTACTGCATCTGGGCCAGTGTGGCGCGCATGTCGGTGTCCTCCTTGTTTCGGTCGGGCTTGCCCCGGTCAGGGGTATGTCCATGCCCCGGATGGGGCGCTGACCCTGAAAAAGCGCGCAACACCGCATTGCCGCAATGACGTTCAGGGTATCCTGCGATACCCTAGGCCCTGCAATGCCAGCGAAGGGCGGCTGGGGTATCGGGCTATACCCCTGCGGTCATTGGCGAGGGGGCAATTGGTGTGAATAGTCGGCCCATCAGCGGGAGGGAGAGGCCAGCAGGTCAACCCGCGACACGATCATCAGCTTGCCCGGAGGAGGGACACCATGAGCAAAGTCACCATCGACAACGTCACCGATGTGGTCATCGGATCACTTGGCCAGAACGGCGAGATCACGCCCCGTCAGCGCGAAATCATGACGGCGGCGATCAAGCACCTGCACGGCTTTTGCAAGGATGTGACCCTGACCCATTCGGAATTCATCGACGCCTGCATGTTCCTGGGCCGCGCCGGGGCGATCTGTGATGACAAGCGGCAGGAGTTCATCCTGCTGGGTGACATTCTGGGCATCGAAGTGCTGTGCGATATGCTGACCAATCCGGTCACCGGCACGGAATCGGAATCCACTGTGCTGGGCCCGTTCTACCGCGAAAACCCGCCCGTGCTGCCGCATGGCGCTTCGACCGCGCAAAAGCATTTCGACAACGAAGAAACCGTGTTCATGGAAGGCTATGTCAAGGACACCGCAGGCAAGCCTCTGGCCGGTGTGACACTGGACATCTGGGAAGATGCGCCGAACGGCCTCTATGAAAATCACGATCACGATCAGCCCGACTACAACCTGCGCGGTCGGTTCGAAACGGACGAGAACGGCTACTTCGCTCTGCGCGCCGTTCGCCCGGTGCCTTATCCAATCCCGGCCGACGAGACCGCAGGCGAGCTGCTGCGCTACATGGGCCACCACCCGAACCGTCCGGGCCATTTGCACTTCATCGTCGCACGCGATGGCTACCGCACGCTGGTCAGCCAGATTTATGACCGCTCGTCCAAGTGGCTGGACAATGACTCGGTCTTTGCGGTGAAAGACAGCCTCGTTGGTGACTTCGTTGCCGCAAAGCCCGAGCACGGCACCGACCTTTACCTGCGCTTTGACTTCACGCTGAAGGCCGAGGCTGCGGCGACTGCTTTGGCTGCTGAATAAGCGTACTGCTCTCCCTGTCGGACCTTGCCGCGCCCCTTAGCCGGGGTGCGGCTTTTTCTCTTGGGAACGCAGGTTGCGCAGGGTACCAAAGGCAAAGGGAGGGGAGGCCCGGCCATGAACATAAAGCAGCTGGAATACTTTATCGCATTGGCCGAAGAACTGCATTTTGGCCGCGCAGCAGAGCGTCTTGGCATGGCGCAGCCGCCGCTGAGCCGTCAGATCAAGCAGATTGAGGATGATCTGGGTGCACTTCTGTTCAACCGGGGCCGCAATGCCATTACCATGACACAGGCGGGAGAGCGGCTTTATGCCCGCGGTACCGCCATGCTGGCGGAATTCAACGACATCAAGCTAGAGGTGCGCCGGATTGGGCAGGGCGCAGAGGGGCGCTTGCGCGTCGGGTTCGTGGGATCTGCGACCTACGGGATATTGCCAACCGTGCTCAAAAGCTTTCGTGTGGCATACCCCGAGGTCAACCTGTCGCTGATCCCGATGAACAACGCCCAATTGCATCGCAGCCTGATCCGGCGCGAGATCGACATCGCTATCGCCCGTCCCGCGCTGGATGATGCCGAGATCACCACGCGCAAGCTGGGGGACGAGCCGTTGGTTCTGGCGGCCCCCGATACGCTGGATCTGCCCAAAGGTGCTGTTGATCTGCGCCAGTTATCGGGTGAGGCATTTGTTCTCTATCCTGAATTCCCGCGGCCTTCCTTTGCCGACTTCGTGCTGAACACCTGCGCCGGTTTGGGCATCGAGATGACACGGCGGGTGTTCACCATGGATTTCCAGACCGCCATTGCGCTGGTTTCGGTGGGGGAAGGCGTGGCCATCGTGCCGCAATCGGTTGGGTCGGTGCAGCGCACGGGTGTGCGGTTTCATGAAATCACCAATCCGCTTGCCCAGACTGGGGTCTCGGTCAACCACCGTCTGGACGAACAAGGCGTTCATGTGCGCAATTTCGTTGCTATTGCGCAAAAGGTCGCACGAAAGACGTTCTGATTCTCAGCTTAATGCGCGTCGCGCGATCAGGCATCGGAATGTGGCCGCGATCAGATAGCTTTTGTCCGGCTTTAGGAACGACGCCAGTGCTGCGGCATGCGCCGCTGTCACAGCGTCTTCGCCCGCCCGTTCCATCGCGGCAGCTGCCACGCCTGACGAATTCAGGCCGCGCAGGGCCGTTGCAAGATCAGGGTATTGAAACGGGCTTTCAATGTCGATCACTTGCTCTGGTTGCAGTCCGGCACCTTCGGCAAAACAGGTTAGGGCGGCGCGGTCTGACAGGGCGAAGGGCCCCGGGGCGTTCGCGGGCGGAGGAGGCAGAAGCGGTCGCAGGGCGGTGATCACGCTTGCGGCTGGCATGAACGCAGGCTCGCCCCATGTCACGACAACCACCGCGCCACCGGGCCGAACCACCCGTGCGGCTTCGGCCAAGGCGCGAGACGGATTTGCCGCGAACTGAAAGGCGTTGAAGCCTGTCACCATGTCAAAGCTGCAGTCGGGATAGAGCAGGGCCTCAAGATCACCTTTGCGGAACTCCCCGGCTGGCACGCGGTCGGCGGCGATGTCCAGCATCGGCCCTGCTGCATCAATGCCGCAGACCACCGCGCCAGACCGTGCAGCAAGCTGCGCAAACAGTCCGGCGCCGCAGCCCACGTCCAGCAACTCTAGGCCCGGCTTTGGGTCAAGTGCTGAAAGCACGGCATCATAGACCGGGCGCACCATGGCCTCTTGCACGTCAGCCCAATCGCGGGCGCGCTGGCCCCAAAGCCGGGCGTGCAAGGTTTCGGTTGTCATGTCAGACACCCAACCAGCGATGTTGAAGTTCGGTGTCGGCGCGGATGGCGGTGGCGCTGCCCTGCCAGACCACCTGGCCACGCGACACTAGAACGACATCGTCAGCCAGACTGGTGGCAAAGCCAAAGTTCTGTTCCACCAGAATCATCGACAGGCCCTGATGTTTAAGATCGGCCAGCTTGTCATGGATCAGTTTGACGATGATCGGGGCCAGCCCCTCGGTCGGCTCGTCCAGGATCAAGAGGCGTGGGTTCATCAAAAGACCCCGAGCGATGGCAAGCATCTGCGCCTCGCCACCGGAAAGCTGATCGCCGCCGTTTTGGAGACGTTCGCCAAGGCGTGGAAACAACTCGATCACGCGCTCGACCGTCCAACCGCCCGGCGGGCAGGGAAAGCGGCGGGCGGCGAGATCGAGGTTTTCACGTACCGAAAGCGAGCGGAAGATGTCACGGGTTTCGGGCACATAGGCGATGCCCAGTTTCGCAATATCGAACGGGGTCATGCCGCTGATCTTGCGACCATCAAAGCTGACTTGGCCAGCCTTTGCGGGCAAGAGGCCCATGATGGTTTTCAGCGTGGTTGATTTGCCCGCACCGTTGCGGCCAAGGATTGCCAGCACGCGGCCTGGTTCGGCCCGGAAGCTAAGGCCGTGCAGCACCTGCGTTTCGCCGTAGCCCGAAGAAACCTCAGTCAGATCAAGCATCTTCCCACGCCCCCAGATAAATATCCTTCAACAGCTGGCTGTCACGCGCCGCGCCGGGCAAGCCGTCAAACACCACTTCGCCATAGTTCAGCACGGTGATCGTATCGGCCACGTCAAAGGCTAGATCCATGTCATGTTCGATGATCAGGATCGTCAGATCGCGCGGCAATGCTTTCAGCAAACGGTGAAAGCCCTTTGACATTTCAGGGCCGACACCGCTGGTGGGTTCGTCCATCAGGATCACCTTGGGCCGGGTCGCCAGTGCAATCCCCACCTCCAGTTGACGGCGCAGGCCGTAGCTGACGGCGCTGACGGTTGCGTCCAGATAGGGTGCCAGATCGACTTGCGCTGCCACCTCTTTCACCGTCTCGCGCACCTCGGCGCTTTTCAACGGGTCGGACCACAGGCTTTGACCTTTCCCCAAGGCAACCGCCGCGGCCAGGCCAAGGTTTTCACCAATGGTCAGCCCGTCGAACAAGGTGTTCTTCTGATAGCTGCGGCTCAGGCCCAGACGTGCACGGTCAGCAACGCGCAGGGCGGTGACGTCGGCCCCATCCAGATGGATGCTGCCACTGTCCGGCGTCAGCTCGCCTACCAGCTGATTGAAGAGCGTTGTTTTTCCCGCCCCATTCGGGCCAAGGATCACGCGGCGCTCGCCTTTTTCCAGCTTCAGGCTGACGCCCTTGGTCACATGGATCGGGCCGAAGGATTTGGTCAGGTTGCGCGTTTCAAGCATCTGCGTCAGCCTTTTGCAAAAAGGGTTTCGGTTTGCGCGCCGCCATGCGCGCCTCGAGAAAGCCAAAGACGCCATTCGCCCGGCTCATCACCACGGCAATCAGGATCAGGCCGACAATGGCGTGCCAGTAGGGGGTGATGGACGAGATTTCGTGTTTCAGCACCACGAACAGCACCGCCCCCACGATCGGCCCAACCAGCGTGCCAAGGCCGCCAAGGATAACCACAACCAGCGCCTCACCGGAAACGGTCCAGGACAGCAGGCCGGGCGAGATGTATTGCGTGTGCTGCGCGGCCAGACATCCCGCCAACCCCGCCAACGCACCAGAGATGGCAAAGGCCGTGGCCTTGGCGCGCCAGACCGTCAGGCCAAGCGCGCGCAGGCGCTTTTCGTTGTGGTGCAGACCTACAAGACTGCGCCCGAGGCCAGACCGCAGGGTGGCTGCGGCCACCAGATAGGTCAGCGCCACCATGGCGATGGCATAGACCGCAAAGGCGCGGCTGTCGGTCAGGTCGATCCCGATGGCGGTCAGATCAGGACGTGGCGCGCCGGACAGACCGTCATCACCGCCAAACAGCGGTGACTGGAACACAAAGCTGTAGGCCATCTGCCCAAAGGCCAGCGTCGCCATGATGAAATAGATGCCGATGCTGCGCGCACAGACAGCACCGATGACAAAGGCCAACCCGGCCGACAACGCCACCGCCAACACCATCGCGGGAAAGGCGCTCAGCCCGGCGTCATTCGCGGCGACGGTAAAGGCATAGGCCCCCACACCCAGAAGCGCGCCATGGCACAAGGACACCATGCCGCCGAATCCTGCCACCAGATCAAGGGCGATCACAAGGATGGCAAGGATTGCAATCTCGGCCAGAATTTCCAACCCGAAAAAGCCTGCGAACAAGGCATAGGCCAGTGACAGGGTGGCAAGCAAACACAGAGTGGTCAGACGCAATGGCGTATGTGCGAACATCGGATCACCCTTTCGCGGGCAAAAGGCCCTCGGGTCGGGTCACAAGAACCGCCGCAAGAAGCGCATAGATGAGGACAGAGTTGAACGTGGGCAGCAGCACCGCGCCAAAGGTCTGGACAAAGCCAAAGATCAGCGATCCGGCGACCGCACCCTTCAGGCTGCCAAGCCCGCCGATCACGATCACGATCAGCGTCGGGATCAGGATTTGCAGCCCCATGTCGGGTGTCACGGACAGAACCGGGGCGGCGACAGCCCCTGCAAGCCCCGCCAGCGCGCAACCGACGACGAATACCAGAAAAAACATCCGTTCCACATTGATGCCGAGGCAGGCGGCCATCTGGTCATTGTCGACCCCGGCGCGGATCATCGCGCCTACTTGCGTCCGGGTCAGAACCAGCGTGAGTGCGGCGAGAACCGCCAGACCCAGTGCGATGATGAACAGTCGGTAGATCGGGTATTCCACGCCCAGCAGTGCCAATTGGCCTTCGAATACTGAGGGCACCGCAATGCCGATCGGCAAATCGCCCCAGATCAGCCGGGTCGCATCCACGGCCACGAATATCAGACCAAAGGTGATCAGAACCTGCGCCATCGGACCCGCCCGACGTTGCGACCTGATCAGGGTGAAATACAGCACCGCGCCCAAGGCAGCCACAGCCAGTGGTGCCAGAAAGAACCCGCCCCAATAGCCCAGCACGCCTGCGAGACTTGCTGCCATATAGGCGCCAAAGGCATAGAGCGAGCCATGGGCAAGGTTCACGAAATGCATCAGCCCGAAGATCACGGTCAGGCCAACAGAAAGAAGAAACAGAAGCATCGAGAGTTGAAGCGCGTTCAGCGTCTGCAACACCCAAAATCCGAGGTCTGTGGTCATGGTGAACCCTCCGGGCTGGATGGGGGCCGACGCGCGGCCCCCGGTTACATCAGTTGACAGCGGCAGGCATGGCGCAGCCGTTCACCGGATCAGCTTCGGCCAGAAGGGTGGCCAGAACCTTCTGCGTCAGCCCCTCTGCCCCGGCGACGGTTTCATAAACGTGGATCGGCTGGACGATGTTGTTGGTGGCCGGATCGATGCGCAGCTCGCCCCGCGGACCGGTAAAGCTGACCTTCGGCAGCGCTGCGGCCAAGGTGGCACGGTCAGTTGCGCCGGCTTTCACCGCCTCAACCAAGGCGCGCGCGCTGTCATAACCGTGCACTGCATATTCCGAAGGAATCCGGCCGGTCTTTTCCTTGAAGGCCGCGACGAAGGCTGCGTTCTCGGGGTTGTCCAGCGTCGGCACATAATGCAGCGCGGTGATGACACCTTCCGCGGCAGGGCCTTGCGCCTCGACATAAAGGGCCGAAGTCAGGAAGCCCGAACCGTAAAGCGGCAACTCGGCCTTCATGCCAAAGCTGTCATACTGCTTGACGAAGGAAATCGCTTCGCCGCCGGCAAAGAACACATAGACGGCATCCGCGCCGCTGGCCTTGGCATTGGCAAGGAAGGGGCCAAAGTCCTGCGTCTTCTGGAAGGCGGGCCACTCCTGACCCACGACCTCGCCACCTGCGGCGGTGAAGGCGGTTGTGAAGGCGTCGATCATCTGGCGACCGGCGGCGTAGTCTGGAGCGATGGTGAAGACCTTCTTCACGCCCTGATCGACCATCCATTTGCCCATCGGCCGGTTGACCTGTTGGTTGGAAAAGGAAATCCGGGTGATGAAGGGGCTGCACGCCTCGCCCGTCGCCTCGTCGTTCCCGGCGTTCGCTACGATCAGCGGCACGCCTGCGCCATCAACGGTATCGCGGATGGCACCCAGCACACCTGACGACACGACGCCAACCATCACGTCAACTTCGTCCTGCAAGATCAGCTTCTTGGTCTTGGCAAGGCCGACAGGGGGCTTCACTTCGTCATCCTCGCGGACGATTTCGAACGTGGCCCCGCTGTCGGTGCCGAACGTCTCCAAGCCCAGGGCGAAGGCATCGTCGATGTCTTGGCCAAGCGCGGCATAAACGCCAGAGTAGGGCAGCAGCATGCCTACTTTGATGTCTTCCGCAAATGCGGCCCCAGACATGGCGGTGCTCATGGCAAGCCCGGCAAGGGCTGCCTTGAAGGTCGTTTTCATGGTCTCTCTCCCGTTGTGGCACCTCTCCCCGGCGCCGGATGTGATGGGCGTCAGCCCAGATCGCCCCCGCCCACCGGGATTGTGACCCCGGTCAGGTAAGAGGCGTCGTCGGATGCCAGGAACAGGATCACCCCTGCCTGCTCATCCAAAGTGCCGTAGCGGTGCATCAGGCTGGAATTGACCGTCTGATCGACGATCTGTTGATACCAGACCTTTTCCTGCGCCGTTTGTTCGGTTGGATTACGGGGCACCGCGCGCGGTGGGGCCTCGGTTCCGCCAGGTGCGGTGGCCACCACGCGGATGCCGCGATCGGCTAGTTCCCAGGCAAGGCTTGCCGTGATCGCATTCACCCCCCCCTTGGCCGCCGCGTAAGGCACACGGTTCAGGCTGCGGGTGGCGATGGAGCTGACGTTGACGATCACGCCCTTGGATACGGCCAGCATGTGCGGCAGCACCGCATGGCAAGAATAGAGCGTCGGGAACAACGACCGGCGCACCTCAGCGTCGATCTGGGACGCCTCGTAGTGCTCGAACGGCTTGGCCCAAATCGTGCCGCCCACGTTGTTGACTAGCACATCGATCCTGCCAAAGGCCTTGAACGCCCCTGCCATTGCCGCGTCGGCTCCAGAGTAGGTTTCCAGATCAGCCGAAAGATAGATGGCTTGTCCCCCTGCTGAAGTGATCGCACCCGCCACCTTTGCCCCTATCGGGGAACGGTCGATCACCGCGACCAATGCGCCTTCAAGTGCTGCACGCTCGGCCACGCGTCGGCCGATCCCTTGCGCGGCTCCGGTGATTGCAAAAACTTTGTTCTTGAACCGCATCACGCCGCCGCCTTGGTTTCCGAAGGGTTGAACTTTTCAAAGAGGAACGATGCGGGTGTGACGCCAAGGCTGGCCATGTGACTGCGCACCGCCTCGACCATCGGGGGCGGGCCGCAAAGGTAAATATCGGCTGCCCCGTCCCACAGATCTGACGCGGTCAGGTGGTTGGTGGCATAGCCTTTCAGTGGATGATCGGCCTCGGGGTCGGCGACGATGGTCGTCAGGGTCAGCGAAGGGATGAGGGCGGCCAGCGATTGCAGGCGGTCGATCTCGACCAGATCGGCCAGTTTGGTGACCGCATAGACAAGACGGATCGGCTGATCGGTTCCGGTGGTTGCGATCAGTTCCAGCATCGACAGGAACGGCGCAAGGCCGGTGCCGCCGGCCAGAAACACCTGCGGGCGGGTGATCGGGCGCAGGTAGAACGCGCCCATCGGCCCGGTCAGCGCTACGGCGTCGCCAGCCTGTGCGCGGGCCAGATAGCCCGACATCAGCCCGCCAGGAATGTTGCGGATCAGGAAGGATGCCTCATCGGCTTGCGGGTGGCTGGAAAAGGAATAGGCGCGGGTCTGGTCGGTGCCCGGGACCTGCACGTTAACATATTGGCCAGGAAGAAAACCCATCCCCGCCGCCAGTTTCACCCGCAGCCGATACGATGTATCCGACAGCGCCTCGACCCCCGCCACCGTGGCCTGCACCGTCTGCGCCCCGGTCTTGCAGGCCAGCGACGAGGCGGGAATGGCAATCACGCAATCGGATTTCGGCATCATTTGGCAGGTCAGCACCATGCCCGCCGCCGCCTCTTCCTCGGTCATCGCATCTTCGAGGTAGAAGCCAAGTTCAAACTCCCCGCGCTCGGCCTTGCACTTGCACGTGCCGCAAACTCCGTCGCGGCAATCCATCGGCACATTGATCTTTTGCCGAAAAGCAGCGTCAGACACCTTTTCGTCGGCGTCGCAGTCGATGATGCGGGTGACGCCGTCTTCGAAGTTCAGGGCGATTTTGTAGGTCATGGCTCCTCCTCTCCCCGGCAGGCCTCCTCCTCAGGGACCGCGCCGGGGTACCGTCTGGGGGACGGCGTTCTGTTGCGTCAGATGTGGTAGACGTCGATCACATGGTGGATGCGGTCGTTCTTTAGGATCACTTTTTTCGAGGTGATCAGTGGTGTGCCGCTGGCGGTGTCGACCGTGTAGAACGAGGTGCCCCAATAGGTGTCGGTGGTGCCGTAGCGGTAGTTGTGGGTCATCCAGTTGAACCGGATCTGCACCTTTGATCCGTCGCGGCCCAGCACCTCGATGTTGGTGATGTTATGCCCCGTGCGCGGTTCGGGCAGCGAGGTGGCCGAGGAACGGTCGGTCTTGATGCGGAACACCCGGTCCTCGATCCCACCCCGGTTGGGGTAGTAGATCAGCGACATTTCATTCGCCGGGTCTTCGGTCAGGGTGTCAAAGTCATCCCAGGCGGGCATCCAGAACGGGCAGTCGGGGTGATAGAACTGTATCCAGTCGTCAAAGCGGCGGTCGTCCAGCGCGCGGGCCTCGGCATACAAGAAGGCGCAGATCGCTTCATAGGACAGGGTGGTTTCGGTCACGGCGTTCATCTGTCTTACTCCGCTGCGATCTTGGTTGCGATGGCGGCGCGCTCTGCCTCGACGGCGGCGGCCATGCGTTCGGTCCATTGGCTGTGCTGGATGACGAACAGGCCCTCATCTTCGGTGCGTGCGCCGGACAGGATCGGTTTCATCCCGATGCGGTCGGCTTCCTCATCTGCGCCACTGATCCACTGTTTGGCGCCGCGGGTCAGGTCGTTCCACTGCGCGGTGGGGGCAGCGGCGTAACCCATTTGGGTCGCGCGGAACTCTTCCAGATCATCCGGCGTAGCCATTCCGCTTGCGTTGAAGAAATCCTCATACTGGCGGATGCGGCGGGTGCGGGCTTCCTGAGATTCGCCCTTCGGCGCGATGCAATAGATGGTGACTTCGGTCTGATCCACGCTGATTGGGCGGAACACGCGCAGCTGGCTGGAGAACTGGTCCATCAGGAACAGGTTCGGGTAAAGGCAAAGGTTGCGCAGATAGCCGATCATCCAATCGGCCTTGGCCTCACCATACTTCGCCACCAGCTCATCGCGGCGGGGCGCGAGGGGGCGGTTCGACGGATCGGCCCATTTGGTCCAAAGGACAAGGTGGCCGTTGTCGAAGGAATAGAACCCACCCTTCTGCTTGTTCCACTTCGAGGCGTCGACGGATTTGACCTCGTCCTTGCCCTCATCGGCGCGGTGGCTGGTCGTGGCGACGTAGTTCCAATGCACGGCCGAGACGTGATAACCGTCAGCGCCATTTTCGGCCTGTAGTTTCCAGTTGCCGGCATAAGTATAGGTGGACGACCCGCGCAGGACTTCCAGCCCTTCATCGGACTGATCAACCACCATGTCGATCATCACCTTGGCCTCGCCCAGATAGTCCGACAGCGGCATCACATCAGCGTTCAGCGAGCCAAACAGGAACCCACGATAGCTTTCAAACCGCGCCACGCGCTTCAGATCATGGCTGCCATTTTTGTTGAACTGGTCAGGGTAGCCCGCACCTTCAGGGTCTTTTACTTTCAGCAACTTGCCGGTGTTGTTGAAGGTCCAGCCATGGAAGGGGCAGGTAAAGGTGGCCTTGTTCTGCCGCTTGTGGCGGCACAGCATCGCGCCGCGGTGCGAACAGGCGTTGATCAGCGCATGTAGCGTGCCGGTCTTGTCGCGGGTGATCATGATCGGCTGACGGCCGATATGGGTGGTGAAGGTGTCGTTGATGTTCGGGATCTGGCTTTCATGGGCCAGGTAAATCCAGTTGCCTTCCCAGATATGTTTCATCTCCAGCTCGAACAGCTCGGCATCGGTGAACATGTCGCGGCGGGCGCGGAAAATGCCCTCTTCGGGCTTGTCCTGCACGATGCCGTCAAGGCGGCGGCTGATTTCGTCGAGTCCTGCGTCAGTAAACATCGTATCCTCCCTCTGTGCCCGATGGGCAAATCTCTCCTGTTCGCTGAACCGGGGTTCAACGCGCCTCCCTCCCTCCGAAGGGGTATTATTCGCCCGCGATGGCCTTAACCGTGACCGTCCGGTCGCGGCGGTAGAAGTTCACCTTGTCATCGTCGAGGCTGACCCCGAAGCCCGGCCCAGTGGGCACGGTCACCGAGAAATCCTTGTATTCCAGCGGCGTGGCCAGAATTTCGTCCTTGAGCAGTAGCGGCCCGAACATCTCGGTGCCAAACTGCCACTCCGGCACGGTGGCAAAAAGCTGGATGGCGGCGGCAGTGCCAAGGCCCGATTCCAGCATGGTGCCGCCGTAAAGGTCGATTCCAGCGGCGCGGGCAATGGCGATCACGTCCGAGGCCGGTTTCAGCCCGCCCGACTGGCAGACCTTAACGGCGAAGACGTCAGCAGAGCGGTTGGCGGCCACGCGCATCGCATCTGCTGGGCCTTGCAACACTTCATCGGCCATGATGGCGATTTCATACCCGTCCGTCAGCGATTTCAGCGCGGTCAGCTTGTCCCGAGAAACAGGTTGTTCGATCAGGATGCAGCCAATCTCTTGCAGGCCGCGCGCACCGTAACGGGCTTCGGTCAGGCTCCAGGCTTGGTTCACATCCACGCGGATTGTGCCACGGTCGCCCACAGCGGCGGCAATGGCAGCAACATGGGCGATGTCTTGCTTGACGCTGCGCTTGCCGATCTTCAGCTTGAAATCGCGGTGGCGGCGTGCGTCCAACATCCGCTCGGCCTCGTCTATGTCGGTTTGGCTATTGCCGCTGGCCAAGGTCCAGGCCACGGGCAGGCTGTCATGGATGCGGCCGCCGAACAGTTGTGCGACCGACAGGCCAGAACGGCGACCAAGTCCATCCCACAAGGCACATTCTACGGCAGCGCGGGCAATCGGATTGCCCTTCACGGCCTTTTCCATATGCGCGCTTGCTGCAGCGATGCCGTCGGCGTTCATCCCCACCAGCGCAGGTGCGACATAGGCGTCAATCGCCAGCTTGACGCTTTCCACGCTTTCCGGGCCATACGACAGCCCGCCGATCGAGGCGCCTTCGCCCAGGCCTTCAGACCCGTCCGAAAAGCGGATGCGCACAAGCACGACTGACTGGGTCAACATCGTGGTCATCGACAAAACATGTCCCCGCACGGTGGGAACATCGACGATGATGGCTTCGATACGATCAATCTTGGTCACGGCATTGGCCTTTTCTTCGGGTCTTTGGATGACCTGAAGATGGCATTGGCGGGGGCCGTTGGTCCAATACCGATGCGGTCTGGTGCGATACCCAAAGCGCCCATCGCCCTGTCCGCACAGCATCGCCCCGCGCAGTATCGAGCTGGTGCCTTGGCTGGCACCTATCGATGTGATGGCTGGCAAAGACTGAAGCATTGGCGATCCTGTTGCGCTGCAAGATAATCTCATTGCACAACTATTGCATAAAGATACTATCCAACGCAAGATGG
This sequence comes from Rhodobacter sp., assembly GCA_027484145.1. Taxonomy (GTDB): domain Bacteria; phylum Pseudomonadota; class Alphaproteobacteria; order Rhodobacterales; family Rhodobacteraceae; genus Pseudotabrizicola. The sequence continues at coordinate 79,621 of JAIXUH010000033.1, read as the reverse complement.
CTCATCAGAGCGGCGCGCCCCGAACAAGCGCTTAAGGATGGACCCTATGCCCAACACCGTTTTTCCCAGTAAACGATTGACATATCTTCTGGAAATCATCGCCAACGAAGCCATCGCCGGGAATGACGCGATATTCCTGCGAGAGCTTGGCTATTCGATCCGTGAAGTTCGCGTCCTGCGAATCGTCGATGACAACCCTGGCATCACCTTCGTTGATGTCTGGAACAAAAGTGGTCTTGAGCGCAGTCTGTCATCGCGCATCTTGCAAAAGTTGCTTGGCGACGGTCTGATTGTGCGAACCTCATCCGATACCGACGCGCGCAAATATCATCTCACCACAAGCAAGGCCGGCAAAGCCCTTCGTGAGCGCGGCAGGGCCGTATCTGATGCGCTTGAGGGGCTGTTGTTGGGCACCTTTCCACCCGAAGATCGCCAGCGGTTGTTTGAACAGATTGAACGGCTTGGCCAATGGGTTCGGTCTGACGACTATAAGCGCGCCTTGGAAGTATATCCGGCGGCAAAGACCGACCCAAAGCCTTAAGATGGTCGTGCACAGCCCGATCTTGACGGCTGTGCTGTGTGCCGAAACAGGGCGTCCGGGTATGACCTGATACCTTGTTTGGAACGCGCAGTCGAGAATAGTTGCATCACAAGAATATTTGTGGACGCAACGAAATGACGGTTCCTTTTCGGCAATGGCAAGACGCGCAACAGGCGCAAAGCCTTGAGTGGTTCCGGACGCTGCATGCCATGCCGGAAACCGGGTTCTCGGAGCATCGGACGGCTGCCTATGTGGCGTCTGTTCTGCGCGGGCTTGGGCTTGAGGTGATCGAAGGCCTTGGTGGCACAGGGCTGGTCGGGCTCCTGCGCGGCGAGCGGGCAGATCAGGCGGCACCCTTTATCGGGTTGCGGGCCGAGTTGGATGCCTTGCCGATGGCTGGGCCTGCGGATGGAACAGTACAGACCACCGAAGGACCGCGCTATCATGGCTGTGGCCACGACGGCCATATGGCAATCCTGCTGACAGCGGCAGCGTATCTTGCCGCAAAGCGCGATCTGCCGGTCAATGTGGCCTTCATTTTCCAACCCGCAGAAGAATTGCTGACAGGTGCCGCAGCGATGATCGCTGACGGACTCTTGGACTTGGTGCCGATGTCGGCAATCTATGCGCTGCACAACATTCCCGGCCTTCCTGCAGGGTCGGTGGGGGTGGCCGAGGGCGCAGCACTTGCGTCTTCGGATGAAATCCGCGTCACCGTGACCGCGCAGGGCACGCATGGTTCAGCCCCGCACACCGGGCAAGACGCCATTCTTGCCGCAGCCCATTTCCTTGCGCTGTGCCAACAACTGCTGACCCGCAGGACGGACTCCCGCGACAGCGCTGTCTTGTCCTTTGGTCAGATCGAGGGCGGCCACGCCCCCAATGTTCTGCCCGATACTGTCCTGATCGGCGGGTCGTTGCGCAGCCATTCCGAAAAGGCGCGGGCCGAGGTGCATGGCCTTTTGAAAGCCGCAGGCGAGAGCACCACGCTTGCCTTCGGCACGCCTGTCGACGTGAACATCACCGCGAAAGTGCCGGTCTTGATGAATGACCCCCGCTGCGTCGCCATCGTGCAGGGTGCGGTGATCCGCACGTTGGGTGCGGAGCGGCTCATTCCGAACCCGCGTCCTGTGATGGCATCCGAAGATTTTGCCCTGTTTCGGCAGCAGCTGCCCGGCGCTTACATCTTCGTCGGTCAGGACGGGGCTTACTGCCACCACCCCAATTATCGCTTTGACCCGGGCATCATTCCGGTTGGCGCAGCCATTCTCGTCGAACTCGCACTTTCCGCCGCCGGGCAACTGCCCATCGGCTGACCAACACAACCTATCGCACATTCAAGGGAGGAACTCGCGATGAACCTGAAAACCACATTGACCGCCGCAACCTTGGGACTTGGCATTGGCCTCAGTGCCGCACAGGCCGAAACTGTCCTGACCGTGTCAAGCTGGGTGCCGCAGACCCACTTCATCTACACCGACATTCTGGTGCCCTATGCGGAAAGCATCGCGACCGCGACCGAAGGCCGCGTGACACTTAACATTATGCCCGCGCCGCTCGGTGCGCCGCCGCAGCATTTCGAGCTGGCCCGCACGGGCGTGGCGGACATCACCTGGGGCAACTTCACCTATGAACCCGAACGCTTCACCGCGATGTGGTTCGCCGAATTTCCTTTTGTCGGGACTGATGCCGAAGCATCCTCTGTCGCTCTGTGGCGCACCTACGAAAAGCATCTTGCCGACAATCCCGCCTTCGACGGGGTGGAAATGCTGGGTGTCGGTCTGTTCGGCGGCGGGCAGATCCATCACGGATCGAAACCTGTGATCACGCCCGAGGATATGGCCAACCAGAAGGTGCGTATCGGTGGGCCGATTCAGGCCCAGATCATGGAATCGCTGGGTGCTGTGCCCGTCGCGGCCCCTGCAACCAAGGCCTATGAACTGCTGGAAGGCGGGGTCATCGACGCTTCGCTGCATTCGGTGGAATCAGTGATGAACTTCCGTCTGGAAGAGTCGCTCAAGCAGCACACCATCGTGCCAAATGGCCTTTACGACAGCAGCTTTTTCATCGTGATGAACGAGGCCAAGTGGCAAAGCCTGGAAGAAGCCGACCGCACCGCCATCGCCGCCATCTCGGGTGAGGCCCTGTCGCGGCTTTGGGGCCAGCAGTTCAACGTCCAGCATGAAAAGGCGATGACACTGTTCACCGAAGGCGGGCACGCGTTCAACGAACCTTCGGCCGATCTGATGGCCGCGATCACCGCCGTTTCGGACAAGATGACCGCCGAGTGGACCCTCGCCGCAGCCGCTGCAGGCGTGGCCGATCCCACCGCGATGCGTGCCGATTACCTCGCTGCCTATGCCGAACTCAGCGCGAAATGACGCCAAAGGCCCGGCGCAGTGCGCCGGGCCTATTCGCCGGGTCTTGGGAGGGGCCAAACATGCAATTTGCACACACGATACGCCGCACGGTCGAAACCGTCCTCGTCTGCCTGATGTCGGCCATGGTCGCACTGACCTTTGCCGACGTGATTGGTCGCCGCCTGCTTGGCACGCCCATTTTCGGCGCGCATGACCTGACGGAACATTTGATGGGGCTTTTGGTCTTTACCGGCCTGCCGCTGGTGACGCTGGCCGCCATGCACCTGAAGGTCGATCTGTTCGATAAGTTCCTGCTGCAACCGGGGCTAGCCTGGTGGCTGAAGGTGACGGTCTTTCTGATGGCGCTGGTCTTTGCCTTGATGGCATGGACGCTGGCCAGCAAAGCCGTCGATGCCGCCGCCTTTTCCGAGGTGAGCCAGGGCCTGAATATCCCTCGCGCGCCGCTTTACTGCTGGATGGCCGTCTGTGCCGCCCTGTCGGCGCTTGCCGCACTTTACACAGCCTTTGCGGCCCCCATGTCCGTCGCCCATGATCAGGAGGAAGTGCTGTGATTGTCGGTTTCATTTCCATGGCCGTAGTGATCCTGCTGGCCTTGCTTCGCGTGCCCTTAGGCATTGCGCTGATGTCCGTGTCGCTTGCAGGTCTGGCCTACATCACCAGCACGACCACCGCGCTGACGCTGTTCCCGATGACCGTGTCGGAGGCAGTGCTGTCCTATGATCTGGCCATCGTTCCGATGTTCATCCTGATGGGCAACATCATTTCGCGCACCGGCATTGCACAAGACCTGTTCCGGGCGGCCAATGCCTATCTGGGGTCGACACGGGGCGGCTTGTCGCTGGCGACGATGGTCACCTGCGCGGGCTTTGGCGCTGTCTGCGGGTCCAGCTATGCCACGGCGGCCACCATGGCCAAGGTCGCCTATCCAAGCATGCGCCGCTACGGCTATTCTGACGGGCTGGCATCGGCCACCATCGCAGCGGGCGGGACGCTGGGCATCCTGATCCCGCCGTCGATCATACTTGTCATCTACGGCATTATCACACAGACGAATATCGGTGATCTGTTCGTTGCAGGCGTCCTGCCCGGCCTTCTGGGCTTGGCGCTTTACATGCTGGCGGTCGTTTGGGTCGCATGGCGCCGTCCCGAAGAAGCACCACGCGGCGAACCGGTCGGCTGGCGCGAAAAGATAGCGTCGCTCAGCGGGATATGGCCGTTCCTGTTCCTGTTCGGCGTGATAATCGGCGGACTTTACGCCAACCTTTTCACTGCGACCGAAGCGGCAGGGATCGGGGCTGGCATGGCAATCCTTGTGGGCTTCTTCCATGGCCGACTGACGCTGGCGATGCTGCGCAAGGTGATCCTTGAAACTGCCTACACCTCGATCTCGCTTTACGTTGTCCTGTTCGGGGCGATGATGCTGTCAAAGCTGCTGACGATGTCAGGGCTTTCGGTCGGCATCCTTGGGCTGGTCGAAGGGATGGGGTTGACCGGTTACTGGCTGATCCTTGCGATCGTGCTGATCTTTCTGGTGCTGGGCTGCGTGCTGGACTCGATGGCGATCATCCTGATCTTCGTGCCGCTCTTTGCACCGGTTGTTGCAGCGCAGGGTTTCGATCTGATCTGGTTCGGCATCATCGTCGTGGTGGTGACGGAAATCGCCCTGATCACGCCGCCGGTTGGAATGAACGTCTTTGTGCTGAAGGCGGTCCTGCCCCATGTTCCGGTCTTGCGGATCTTTCGCGGGCTGGTGCCCTTCATCGCAGTGGATCTGGTCCGACTGGGTCTATTGGTGGCGTTCCCCGCCATTTCGCTCTGGCTTGTGACGCATGTCTGACGCGACGACGCAAGCTGCGGACATTCTGCGTGCGCTGGATCTTGCATCGGTGGTCGTTTTTGCGGTCACCGGTGCGCTGGTCGCTTCGCGCAAACAAATGGATATCGTAGGCTTCCTCTGGCTTGGTGTAGTGACAGGTGTGGGTGGGGGGACTGTTCGCGACCTGCTGCTGGGAGCCCCGGTGTTCTGGGTGGTGGATGCTACCCCACTGGCGCTTTGCCTTGGCGCGGCTGCCATAGTTCATTTTTCGGCCCATCTTGTCGCATCGCGGTATCGGATTCTCCTGTATCTCGACGCTTTCGGCATGGCGCTGGTTACCACTGTGGGCACGGCCAAGGCACTCGACATGGGGGCGGGCCCCTTGGTTGCGGTGTGCATGGGTGTCATCACTGCGGCGGTGGGCGGAATCTTGCGCGACATTCTGGGGCAGGAGCCGTCGATCCTGCTGCGGCGCGACATCTATGTCACCGCGGCAGCATGTGGTTCGATTGCGCTTCTCGTGGCAGATGGCGTCGGGGTTCCAAGGTTGGCCGCCATAGGCATCGCGATAGGCGTTGGGTTTGGATTGCGCGCTCTGGCAGTCCGGTTTGACATATTCCTTCCCGTTTTCAGGCCAAGGCCAGGCCGAATGCCCGGGCATCGTGGTGAAGTCAAATAGGCACATTGGCAACTTTAGATGACCATTTAGGACGCTTCGAGCAGCTGCTTTCAGAACCAGGCTGACTTAGAGGCAGAGCAGGGCTGGTTGCTTTCGCGACGGGTTGAGGCTCGGGAGAGTGGCTCCCGGCGCCTGTCGTGGGAGATAGCCGATGGGCGTTGTGGAAGTTCTGGATCCGGTGCGGCCGACGCGGGCTGATGCCTGGAAAGTGGATGTGAGCAGGGGCGAGCGGAACGGGCGCGTGTCGTCGGAATGGTTCAACCGGCCCGATGATGAGCGGTATCTTTCGCTCGATGATCTTTGGGCCAACGTGAAGGGCCGGTCCGAGCGGAGCCGCAGCCGGGTGGTGCAGACTGCGGACATCCGGGTCGAGGCAACGCGTGATAGCGCCGAGCGGCTGCACCTCGTCCTGCCGAAAGCGCATGAACCGGTGGCGCCCACGCATTGGGCCTTTGGCCAGCTTGCCAGCATCGTCGGTGCGCCGGCTTCCTACCTTCGGCAGCTGCCCGCGCCGCTGGCGGGGATCAACCTGCAATACGGTCTGACCAACCATCGCGCCGAGCAGGTGAAAACCTTCGAAACGGAAGATGGCCGCACCGAACTCCGCGCGGTGACCGGCCCCGACTATGGCCGCATCCATGACCACGAGTTGGTCGAGGCGGTGCAGCGCATCGCGGGCAACGGTACCGGCGACACGCGCTGGAAGGTGCCGGGCGTGCTCGACTGGTCGACCGGGGTCTACAACCCCGATGTCGAGATCAGCCGCGACACGACCACGCTTTATGCCTCGGACCGCGACGTCTTCCTGTTCCTGGTCGATGATCACAACCCGATCGAGGCGGGCCGGCTGCCGGATGGCTCCCCCGATCTTTACTTCCGGGGCTTTTACTGCTGGAATTCCGAGGTGGGTGCCAAGACCCTCGGCATGGCGAGCTTCTACCTGCGAGCCGTGTGCCAGAACCGCAACCTCTGGGGGGTCGAGGATTTTCAGGAAATCACCATCCGACATTCGAAATATGCCGCCTCGCGCTTCGCACAGGAGGCGGCACCAGCCCTGACGCGCTTCGCCAATTCTTCGCCGCAGGGCTTTGTGAACGGTATCAAAGCGGCGCGGCAACAGATCGTCGCGCGGACGGACGAGGACCGGGATGACTTCTTGAGGAAGCGCGGCTTCTCGAAGGCCGAATCCGGCAAGATCATCGAGAAGGTGTTGATGGAGGAAGGCCGACCGCCGGAAAGCATCTTCGACTTCGTGCAGGGCATCACGCGTCTTGCGCGCGACAAGACCCAGCAGGATGCGCGCCTCGATATGGAAGGCCGCGCCAAGAAGCTCCTCGACCGGGTCGGCTGAGGCCGGGCCCGACAACGCGACCGCCCTCACGCGCGGCGGTCGCACTTTCCCTTTCCACAAGCATGCCACTGGCCCCGCCCCGAGAGGGCAGGGGGCTTTGGCATGCGCAATTCAGCGAGACCCCCCATGACCCCCCAGGAAGAAACCGTCATCCTCGAGGCCCGTGACATCCTCGGCCGCTACCTCAGCCAGAACCCGGTCATCGGCAGCTGGCAGGCGCTGATGGACTATTGCGCGCTGACCGTCCGCGGCCCGGTCGAGCGCTTCCACGTCCTCTACCTCGACCGCAAGAACCGCATCATCTCCGATGAGCTTCTCTCGACCGGCACGGTCGACCATGTCCCGGTCTATCCGCGCGAGGTGATCAAGCGGGCGCTGATGCTGAACGCCAGCGCCCTGATCCTGATCCACAACCACCCGTCAGGCGATCCGACGCCGTCGGAGGCCGATCTCAGCATGACCAAGGAAATCCAGAAGGGGTGCAGGTATCTCGGCCTGACGCTGCACGACCACATCATCGTCGGTGCCGGTACGGAGCTGAGCCTGCGGGCCCTCGGCAAGCTCTGACGCGTCTTTCCGACCTGGCACCGCCGCCCCTTCGAGGAAGAGTGCGGCGGTTTGGTCTTTGACGGATGAGGCGGGGAGAGAGGCTTCCCGCGCCGTCGGAGATACTCCCATGTTCGACCTTCCTTTGCCGATCCACCCGAGCGCCTACGCGCGGGGCGTCCCGCCGCATTTTCCCTCGGGTGACACCGACCCCAACCACCCCTTCGCCCTGACCCTGTCGCGCCGCGCACCGGCTGATCTGACGTCGGGTCGTGCCGCACCGCTCGTCCTTGCGCGCTTCGCGACGCTTGCCGAGGCCATGCAGGGCGCGATTGACCATGCCGAGGGGATCTCCCCGGATGCTCCGCCCCAGCTCCTGGCGATCCATGACCGCGACGAGCGCCTTGTGTTGGCCGGAGCCGCCAGTGACCACGCTGTCGTCTGGTGCCACCCGGTGACGAGCGCGGTCGAGGTGCGCGGCGTGGTGACCGAGGCAAGCCAGCTGCGCGCGAAGGCGGGCCGCGTGGCCGCCTGGGGTGAGGCCGATCTGGCGCAGCGGCTGCGCCACCGCGCCGATCTTCTGGACGGGCGTCTCGTCGACCCGCTCTGGCGCGCCTTCGCCGCCCGCGCGCTGCAGGTCGCGGCGTGACGCCCGAGAGGCAGAGAAGGGCAGGGGGGATTTGGAGCTTGTCCGGGGGAGAGAGATCGCCCGGCCCGGCCCTGATCCCTTCCCCATACCGGAGACACCCGATGACCCTGAATGAACACACCCTCAGGCCGCCAATGCCACCCTCGCCCGTCGACATGTGCCAAGTCTTCGCGGCGCATGCCGCGCGCGCGGCCCGGATTGACGCGCTGCGCCCCGGCAACAAGGATCGCCTCTTCGACGGCCTCATGGCTGCCGGCATCACCCATGTCACCGTGACCTTCGACGGTGCCGGGGACAGCGGCCAGATCGAAAGTATCGGCGCTTGGTCCGGCGAGACCGCGGTCGATTTCCCCGCGACCGAGATCGCCCATGCCGCGCTGAACTGGGAAGACCCCGAGGTCGAGATGCGGCAGCTCTCGCTCGAAGATGTCGTCGAGCAGCTCGCCTACGATTTCCTTTCCGACACGCATGGCGGTTGGGAAAACAATGACGGCGCGTGGGGCGAGTTCTGCTTCGACGCGTCCGCCCGCTGCATCCATCTTGAGTTCAACGAGCGGTTCACGTCGTCCGAACTCTACACGCATGATTTCTGAGGAGGCGGCGATGGCACATCCCTATCACCACGCCCTGTCCTCGGTGAAGAAATGGGGCGGCACGGTTGATGACTTCATCGCCGTGCATTCCTGGTTCGACCAGAGCAAGGAGATCACTGCGGACTTTCGGCACCGAGCGCTGCGCCACCATGCCGAGGGCATCTTCATGGCCGAGACGATCTTTGGGCCGACCCTCACACTCTCGACCGGGCGCATCATTCCGACCCGCTGGGTGGGCGAGCAGCATGTCAAGGAGGACCTCGGCTTCATCCCGAGTTTCGCCGACTGGGTGAAGGCCATCCGGCCCGAGCCCTGGATGGGCCGATCCGAGCGGGTCGAAGCGCTGGTCGATCCGCATCTCGCCGCGCCCGTTGTCGAGGTCACCTGACATGACCGACCCGGCCTATCAGCGCCTCGGCTTGCCAGTGACGGCTTCGCCCTACACCGTCCTGCGGGCGGCAGTCCGGGCGTTGCACCCCGACACGCGCGCCGTGCGCGGCTTTCGGACTGCGCGCAAGCGCTTCTACCGACAGATGCTCTGCGCGCATGCCACGCAACAAGCGGCGGGCGACAAGCCCACCGGCTGATCGCGCCCAACCACCCCCCTCATCCCGACACATCGCCCGGCCTCTTGGCCGGGTCTTCCCCATTCAGGAGGTTCCCATGGCGGATTACTTCACCCATTTCTCTGGCCTGCTCGACGTTGGCACCCCCGACAAAGCTGCCCGAGCGCTCGCCCTGTTCCAGAGCTTGCGCGAAGCCGATCAGGATGCCGAGGACCCGGAGGTCGCAGGCTTCGACCTCGTGCGCCAAGACGCGCCCGAGGGCAGCACCCTCTGGATCCATGACGACGAGCACGGCGATGTCGAAGCTGTCATCCGCTTCGTGCTGCGCCTTGCAGCAGAGCTCGACCTCACTGGTCTCTGGGGGTTCCAGTATGCCCTGACCTCCTCCCGTCCCCGCCTCGATGCCTTCGGCGGTGGCGCGCATGTCATCGATCTAGGTGCCCGCAAATCCATCGGATGGACCAGCAGCCAGGAATGGCTGGCCGCCGCGCTGAACGGGGAGGACGTCGATGCCTGAGGTCATCTGCACCACCGTCTACCAGTTCTCCGAGCTTTCGGAAGCGGCCAAGGAAAAAGCGCGTAGCTGGTATCGCGAGCTCGGCCCCCACGACGATTGGTGGGACGCGGTCTACGAGGATTTCGAAAGGGTCTGCGAGATCCTCGGCGTCCGCTTTAAGACCACGCCCGTCCGCCTGATGGGCGGTGGGACGCGGGCCAAGCCCTGCATCTGGTTCTCCGGCTTCTGCAGCCAGGTCGACGGAGCGTCGTTCGAAGGGTATCTCAGCCACGCCAAGGGCGCGGCCGCGCGCATCCGGGACTACGCCCCGACCGATGCGACGCTGCACGGCATCGCCGACCGGCTGCAGGCCATCCAGCGGCGTAACTTCTACCAGCTCGCTGCCGAGGTCAGCCACCGCGGCCGCTACTACCACGAATACACCATGGCCGTTGACGTCACGCGGGACAGCCCGACCTGGCAGCCGCCCACTGAGGACGCCGAGGAGATCGTGACCGAGGCGCTGCGTGATCTGGCCCGCTGGTTCTACCGCCAGCTTGAGGCTGAATACGACCACCTCACCTCGGACGAGGCCATCGAGGAGGGGATCATCGTGAACGAGTACACCTTCACCAAAGGAGGTCGCCGCTTCGGGTGAGACCGCACGGTTGAAAACTGTCAGAAACCAGCGCATTTTTCTGACAAAGGAGCGATTATGGAGCGCTTAACCGAGAGCATTATGAAGGTCGCGATGACGTTGCCGGAGGGGGTGCCCTTGGCAGCGAAGGGGCTCCTGCACCTCAGCTCGCGCGCGGCGGTCGATCAGACGCTGTCGCGTCTGGCCGCGCGCGGCGAGTTGATCCGGGCGGGACGCGGCATCTACATGCGCCCGGTCCAGACACGCTTTGGGCCGCGCAGTCCGTCCACTGAACAGGCGATTGAAGCGCTCGCTGTGCAGCGGGGCGAGACGATCGTGCCGAGCGGTGCTGCCGCAGCAAACGCTTTGGGCCTGACCACGCAGGTGCCGGTTAAGTCGATTTACCTCACCTCGGGACGAAGCCGTGTGCTCAACCTTGGCCGGCAGGCAGTTGAACTGCGTCATGCGCCGCGCTGGCAGTTGGCCCTTGGGAGCAAGACCTCGGGCCAGGCCGTCCGTGCGCTGGCATGGCTCGGGCCGGATGAGGCTCCCAAGGCCCTGCAAATCCTGCGATCCAAGCTCACGGAAGCGGCCAAGACAGAACTGGTGTTTGCTGCGCCGCAGTTCCCGACTTGGCTGGCACGATTGGTTGGAGAGATAGTCCATGGCTGAGGCGTCAGTGCACCTGAGCGCTTTGCCTGGTGCCCATCCCGAGGCGGGAGGCAAATTCGAGACAGTCGACCCAGGGGGCCAATGCTCACCCGCCTCGCGACGGTGCGGTGCACGGTTCAGCCCAGAAGCTTCAGCAGGGCGTCGCGCTGCGCGGCGTGCTTTATGGGGTTGTCGCGCTTCAGCTTGTTCAGGTTGAGGAGTTTCCACTGCACGGCTGGCAGGTGTACCGCCTGCAACCGGTCGATGGCCGCAAAGTCAGGCTCCCCGTCTTGAAGTGTCAGAAGGAACTGCCTCGCATTGGTATCGAGTCGCGATTGCACATCGACGATCAATTTCAGGCGCGTCGCCAGAAGCGTGTCGAGGGGGACGGGTGTTCTGGTCATACCCTCGAATTCCCGCGCGTAGGGTTGCCCGAGATCGATCAGGTTCGGATCGAGCAGCTCGTGCGCCGGACGGGGCGAACTGGCGAGGTAGATCAGGAAGGTCTGGAAGAGGTCCTGTGTGAGGCCCTCGTGTTCGTAGAGGAGCGTGACGTCATAGAGATCCCGGGGATGCTGCCTGTCGAGGGCAGCGTGCAGCTTGCCTGCGAACAGGTCCTCGAACGAGACGATCTGCATTTCAGCATAGCCATAGGCATCCTCGACAGCGGGCGAGACGGTCCGGATTTCCGGGTCGTGAACCACGCCTCGGGTCACAGGCGAGGTTTCGATCTTGATCTCGGCATTGCCGAGGCGCGCCAGCAGCCGGGTGGCTCCGCCGCCGCCCCCTTGGATGCGCTGAGACTTCGCGCCGCGGATACCGGCCTCGATGGAAGCCGCAAAGCGATCCATCGCGGCATTGATCTCGTCCAGGCTCTCGGCGCGGTCCTGGATGGGCAGGTAGGTTAGGTCGATATCTACCGATAACCGCGGCAGGTCGCGGTAAAAGAGGTTGATCGCCGTCCCACCCTTGAGCGCGAAGACGTTTTCGCCCGCGACATGAGGCAGGACGCGCACCAGGAGCGCGACTTGGGCTTCATAGGTCTCACGCGCCATTGCCGGCCTCCGGTTTCACGAAATCTTCCGGCACCATGATCCGATAGCGCGGGTGAATCTTACCGCCTTGGATCAAGGCTCGGTCGCCACTGCCGAGGTCGAATGCCTGCGGGTCGATCCGCTTGCGCCAAGGATGATCGTGGCGGTCAGCAAAAACGAAGAACAGGCGCCTGACCTTGATCTTACGGCAGGCCTGCAGGAGGTCGGCAATCAGTTTCGGGCGCAGGGTTGTCAGGCTCTCGAAAACCATGTCGAGCGTGTGGAAACTCTCATGGTCGGGCAACTCGTCCATGGCCTCCAGAATGGCGCGCTCCGGCGTCGACATCGTGAGACCCCAGTCCCATGGTTGGCCAGTCGTTTTGCCCTCGATCAAGCCCAGTTTCGGCTCGGCAAACAAGGATCGGGGGCGGGTTCTGATCGTGGCATCCATCGGCAGTTTCGCCAGCCAATTGGGGATACTGTCCCCATAGACCCAGACCGGACCGCTTTCGCCGAGGCGCAGATAATGGGCATGTCCCTGTTCGCCGAGCGCCGTGGTGCCGCCGACATGCAGGTCGTGACCCATGATGTGCTGCGTGGACAGGATGCAGGTCTTCCAGTCGATGCTGTTCGATGTCGGCGTGGCTGCGGTGCTGGGGAGGGGGCGGCGGAAGACGCCTCGGGTGATGCGGTCGAGCCAGCCGCGCTTCACATAGTCACGGAAACTCTCATAGGCGATGCCTTGGGAGACGAGCCATGCGGCATCGACCAGATACCCGGCGGGCACGGCATCGAGCAGTTTCTTCAGATTCTGTGACCTTGCGGCGTCCATGATGCCTAAAGTGACAGATTTTCAAAGAGGCGGCTACTGGTTTCTTTGGTTTGAAAAACCTTTCAGCGTCATGAACGCTCCAATACCAAGATTTCCAAAGAACTGAGGGAGTAGCCCCAAGTGGTGGGAGATATGAAGACGCGGGTTTGAGAGACGGCGGCGACTTGCGGTGGTTGCCGAATGTCGATGCGATGTACCTCCCGGCGTTCCGTCGGGACCAGACCTTGGTCCTTCCGACAGGAGTTTGACCGAGGCTGATGTCCCGAAGGGCTAATTTGCCAACCTATAGGTTGGCAATTACGCTCGGTTTGCCAAGCCACGGTATGGCAGAAGCTCCGGAAGGCCGGAGCCAGCCGGTGCCGTGCTCACTTGTTCCCGTCGATCCACTTCGACATCAACCCCTTGTCGCGGAAGCATTCGTCCGGAACGGCGCGGCGCTTGATGCGGGCGAGCTTCTCCGCGAAGGCCACCTGCTTCGAGGTCGGCAGCCGGTCCATGTCGGAGACCGGCTTCAGCTGCGCCTGCGCCTCGATCCAGGCGCTGAGCGACCGGCGGTCCTGCTGGACCTCCCAGGGCAGGAGGGTCTGGTTACGCAGGGCGAGGGAGCGCGCATAGGCGATTTGCTTGGGCGTTGCGGGCAAGGCGTATGTGGTGCTGTCCATCGGGAAACTCCCTTGCTGGCTTGATCCTCAGTATAGAACATAACAAGAACAAAATCAAGCCAAGCGAACGGAACGCATCGGTTCGAGAGGAAGAGGAGGGCCGGGGAAGGTCAGGCCTGAGGGTGCCCGAGAGAGGGTGTCCGGGCCTGATCCTGTCCCTCATTCCGGAGCTTCCCGATGACCTATCTCGCGCCTGTTGCGCCTCCCGTTCTTGTTCCATCTTGCGATCCCGCGCCCGCGATCCTCGCCGTGGCCGAGGCGCTGCAGCCCGATCTCGCCCAAGGCTTCCAGATCGACGCGTTGCGTCTGCGGCTTGAGATGGAGCGCGCCTTTGGCGGCTCCGATGCCGATGGCGCCTGGGACTGGAAGCTTGCCTATGAGGCGGGCGAGGTGGCGCTAGTCCTCTTCCTGCGGAAATTCGGCCGTGCGCTGCTCGCCCGGGCGGGCTCGCCTGCCGCGCTGCTGCCGATCCTTGCCAAGGTGGCGGGCCTCTTGCCCACGCATACCCGGCGTTCGGAGGAGATGGAGCGCTTCCAGCAATTCTCGACGCCGCTGCCCATGGGGCTCGCGGCCTTGGCGGCTGCGCAGATCGCCCCGCGTGACCCGGTCCTCGAGCCTTCGGCCGGGACCGGCCTTCTGGCGATCCTCGCGGAAATCGCCGGCGGCGGCCTCGCTCTAAACGAGTTGGCCGACACACGCGCCGATCTTCTGCGCCACCTTTTCCCAGGGCGCCTCGTCACCACCTTCGACGCCGCGCAGATCGACGATCATCTGGACGCGGGCCTGCGCCCCAGCGTCATCCTGATGAACCCGCCGTTTTCGGTTGTGGCGAATGTCGATGGCCGGACGACCGAGGCGACAGCCCGGCATCTGCGCTCGGCCCTCGCCCGACTGGCGCCCGGTGGACGGCTTGTTGCCATCACCGGTGCCAGTTTCGCGCCCGACGCTCCGGCCTGGGCTGAGACTTTCACCCGTCTGACCGAGTCAGCCCATCTGGTGTTCACCGGCGCTGTATCGGGCGCAGCCTTTGCGAAACACGGCACCAGCTTCGCGACGCGGATTTCGGTCTTCGACAAGTGCCGGGGGGGCGAGCCGGGCGGCATCACAGCCGATCTGACGCGCCCGATATCGCCGGATGCCGCCAGCCTGCTCTCGCTGATCACCACCCATGTTCCCCCGCGCCTCGTGCTGGCGCAGATCGTATCAGCCGGGCAGGGCCCCACTTCCCCCTTCCCGGGAAATCCCGCCCGCACCGCGCGCTCCGCAATCAGCACTCCGCGCACTACGCCACCAACACGCCCCACCAATACCGCTCCACAGTGCGAGGCCACAGACCTCACCTACACCTTGCGCGAGACGGCGGACGATCTCGGCGCCGCGCGCCTGTCGGACGCGATCTACGAGACCTTCCGCCTGCAGGCCGTCGACATCCCCGGCGCGGCACCGCACCCGACCAAGCTTGTGCAATCAGCGGCGATGGCCTCTGTCGCGCCCCCGAAACCCACCTACCGCCCGAAACTCCCCTCCGCCGTCCTGCGCGACGGCCTGCTATCCGACGCGCAGCTTGAGACCGTGATCTATGCCGGTGAGGCGCATGGCGCCTATCTCGCCGGCTCGTGGACTGTCGATGAGACCGGCGACATGGTCTCTGCCGCCCCCGACGATGCTGGGGACGCTGTCCGCTTCCGCCGCGGCTTCTTCCTTGGCGACGGTACCGGGGCGGGCAAGGGCCGCCAGTCGGCCGGGATCCTGCTCGACAACTGGTGCCAGGGCCGTCGCAAAGCGCTCTGGATCTCGAAGAGCGACAAGCTTCTCGAGGACGCGCAGCGCGACTGGTCTGCGCTTGGCCAAGAGCGGCTGTTGGTGACGCCGCTCTCGCGCTTCCCTCAGGGCCGCGACATCCCGCTTTCCGAGGGCATCCTCTTCACCACCTACGCAACGCTGCGCTCAGAAGAGCGCGGGGCCAAGAAGTCCCGCGTCGACCAGATCGTCGATTGGCTGGGTGCCGACTTCGACGGCGTGATCCTCTTTGACGAAAGCCACGCCATGGCAAACGCTGCCGGATCGAAAGGCGAGCGCGGGGACATGGAAGCCTCGCAGCAGGGCAGGGCGGGCCTGCGCCTGCAGCACAAGCTGCCCAATGCCCGCGTGGTCTATGTCTCTGCCACCGGTGCAACGACCGTGCACAACCTCGCCTATGCGCAGCGGCTCGGCCTCTGGGGTGGGGAGGATTTCCCGTTCGCGACGCGGGCGGAATTCGTGCAAGCCATCGAGGCCGGCGGCGTGGCTGCGATGGAAGTGCTCGCGCGCGATATGCGCTCGCTCGGTCTCTACACCGCCCGATCGCTTTCCTACGACGGCGTCGAATATGAGATGCTGGAGCATGCACTGACCCCTGAGCAACGCGGCATCTACGATGCCTATGCCGGGGCCTTCGCCATCATCCACAACAATCTCGCTGCCGCGATGGAGGCGGCCAACATCACGGGCGACAGCGGCACGCTCAACCGCCAGGCCAAGTCCGCCGCGCGCTCGGCGTTTGAATCTGCCAAGCAGCGCTTCTTTGGCCATCTGCTGACCGGCATGAAAACCCCCACGCTGATCGCCAGCATTGAAGCCGATCTTGCGGCGGGCCATGCGGCTGTCGTCCAGATCGTCTCGACCGGCGAGGCGCTGATGGAACGCCGCTTGTCGGATATCCCGACCGCGGAATGGAACGACATCCGTGTCGACATCACCCCGCGGGAATACGTCCTAGACTACCTCGCCCATTCCTTCCCGGTGCAGCTCTACGAGCCATTCACCGACAGCGAGGGCAATCTGTCGTCGCGACCCGTGGTGCGCGATGGCCAGCCGGTCGAGTGCCGCGAAGCCGTCCGCCGACGTGACGCGCTGATCGAAAGGCTGGCGTCGCTGCCGCCGGTGCCGGGGGCACTCGACCAAATCGTCCAGCGCTTCGGCACCGATCTCGTGGCCGAGGTCACAGGCCGTTCGCGCCGCATCGTGCGCAAGGGCGAGGGTGCCACTGCCCGCCTCGTCGTGGAAAGCCGGGCAGCCTCGGCCAACTTAGCAGAAACCGCCTCCTTCATGGATGATCAGAAGCGTATCCTGATCTTCTCGGATGCAGGCGGCACGGGCCGCAGCTATCACGCCGATCTCGGGGCGAAAAATCAGCGCCTGCGCGTCCATTATCTGCTTGAACCCGGCTGGAAGGCCGATGCCGCCATCCAAGGTCTGGGCCGCACCAACCGCACCAACCAGGCGCAGCCGCCCCTGTTTCGCCCCGTGGCCACCGATGTGAAGGCGGAGAAGCGGTTCTTGTCGACCATCGCGCGCCGCCTCGACACGCTGGGTGCCATCACCCGCGGTCAGCGTCAGACCGGTGGGCAGGGGCTGTTCCGCCCCGAGGACAATCTCGAGTCGCCCTATGCCCGCGACGCCTTGCGCCAGCTTTACCGCCGCATCTATCGCGGCGATTTGCCGGGCTGCTCACTTGGGGCCTTCGAGGATGCGACCGGACTCAGCCTCACAGATGACAACGGTCTGAAGGACGATCTGCCCCCGATCACGACCTTCCTCAATCGCCTGCTGGCGCTGACGATTGCGATGCAGGGCATCCTGTTTACTGCCTTCGAGGAGCTTTTGGCGCAGCGCATCGAAGGCGCCATCGCTGCCGGGGTCTACGACCTCGGGCTCGAGACGCTGCGCGCCGAGAGCTTCCGTATCACGGATGCTCGGCTGATCTACACCCATCCCTGTTCCGGCGCCGAAACCCAGCTCCTAACCATCGCGGAAAAGCGTCGCAACACGCCGACCGCGCTCGCGGATGCGCTCGACTGGCTGCACGATCCGAAAACCCGGCTTCTGGTCAACAGCCGCTCGGGCCGCGCCGCGGTGCAGGTGCCCGCGACCAGCCTGATGCTGGACGACGGTACGATTGAACCCCGCCTGCGTCTGATCCGCCCGACAGAGGCGAGCACAGTTCCGGCCAGGATGATGGAGGACACACACTGGCTAGAAGCCGACCGCGCGGCCTTTGTCGCCGCCTGGACCGCAGAACTGGCCGAGGTGCCAGAGTTTACGGAAGCCACGCTGCACATCGTCGCGGGGCTTCTGTTACCAATCTGGAAGCAGCTGCCGCAGGACGAAACCCGCGTCTATCGGCTGCAAACCGATGACGGCCAACGCATCATCGGTCGCCGTGTCTCACCCGCCTGGGTCGCGACCACGCTTGCGGATGACGCGCCGAAGCTCAGTGCAGCGCAGGTCCATGCCCTCGTTCTGGAGGGCAAGACCGTGGTGCGGCTGGCTGAAGGAATGGAGTTGCACCGCTCCCGGGTCATGGGGGTCAACCGGGTCGAGCTCTCCGGCTTCATGGAAGCGCAGAAGGACCGGCTCAAGGCCGATGGCTTTTTCTCAGAAATCATCGCCTGGAAGCTGCGCCTCTTCTGTCCAACGGATTTCACCGGGATCAAGGTGCTCGATCACCTGCTTGCACGTTTCCCCATCCAGGGACTACATGCACGCAAAGGTTGTTAATCGTGTGTGCCATGTCATTGGAAACGACAGATCTGTTGCGAGACCTCTCGCAAAATGCCGAAAGTGTTTGCCGCCATTATCTTCCCGCCGGGAGGCGGGAAGGCTCCTACTGGATGGTCGGCGATCTGCAGAACAATCCGGGGCGGTCGCTGTTTGTCAGGTTGACGGGCCCGACATCGGGAGCGGGCGCTTCTGGAAAATGGACCGATTCAGCAACTGGCGAACACGGCGATCTCCTCGACATCATCCGCGAACGCACGGGGATCACCCGCTTTCCCGATCTTCTGGCCGAGGCCCGCGCGCATCTTGGCCGTCCGCAGCCGGTTCTCCCGGATGCCAATTCCCCGCGCAGCCGAAAATCCCCCTCGGGTACGCCAGCAGCAGCGGCGCGCTTGTTTGCGGCTTCGCTGCCTTTGGCGGGTTCTCTGGCCGAGGTCTACTTGCGCACTCGGGGTGTCACCCAAACGGTGCCGAATTCAACACTGCGCTTCCACCCGAAATGCTGGCATCGGGATGAGGGCCAGACCAAGCCTGTCCCCAGATCGGCGTTGATTGCTGCGGTTACCGATGAGACAGGGGCCTTGCAGGGCGTACATCGCACTTGGCTTGCGCCTGACGGAAAGGACAAAGCGGCCGTCGACACACCGCGGCGGGCTATGGGTCACCTCCTCGGCAATGCCGTCAGGATCGACCCCGCAGATCAAATCCTCGTATTGGGGGAGGGCATCGAGACCATGCTTTCCGTTCGCGAGGCCGCACCTTCTTTGCCCGTTTGGGCGGCGCTTTCGTCGGGTCACCTCGGGGCCGTCCTGTTGCCGGATGGATTGCAGCGCCTCTACATCGCCATCGACCGCGATCCGGCGGGGCAGCGCGCGGCGGAAAGGTTGACCGCCAGAGCAACTAAGGCCGGGATTGCCGTGCGGGTGCTGGAGCCGCGTCTCGGGGATTTCAACGATGATCTGCGTGCTCACGGCGCTGAGGCGCTGCGCCAGCATCTGGCACAGCAGATCGACTTCAAGGATCAGCATCGGCTGACGATCTGATCTCGGAAAGCGCAAAGACAGTCAGGGAGCGGGGCAGGGGGTCAAGCATCGCTTGAGGAACAGGGTCGCGTCTACTCCCTCATCTCGGCTGTCGAACCCGCCCGACACCCGCACGTCCTTCAAGAGATGGGCAGGCGGCCGTCAAAGGGGCCGCCCCTTCAAGGACAGGGGGCGACTGATTTCCGCCGCGGGGGACGAGCCCCCGCTTTGCATCGCGAAGCAAATCAGCCGCCCCCCGTCCTCCTCCACATGCGTTCCGGCCCCGAAGGCGGGGTGAAGGGGCATCCCCAGTGACAGCTTTCGCAGCCCATGAAGGCCGCGCGGGATGTCGCGAGGGCCCGAGCAGCCGGAGGCAAAAGACCATGACGACCCAATTCCAGAGCGAGGATTTCGACCGCAGCCCCGCCCTTTCCCAGACCGCCTGGGCGCTTCAAGAGCTTCAGCTCTATGGCACCCGTGCCTTCCAGGACGAGGTCGATCTGCGCCCGATGCCGGAGCCCGAGCGCCTCATCGACGCAGTCAGCGATATCTTCGATGCCCTCGCAGCAACCCTCGGCGATACCCGCATGGAACCCGACCTCGAAGAATTGCTCTGGGGTCAGGTCAACCTCTTCCACCGCGCCGCTGCCCGCACCGAGCGTCTGCTCGACGACAACGAAGTGGCGCAACACCGCCTGCAGCGCGAACAGGACGGCTCTGAGGTGAAATCGACCGAACTTGAGCGGCTGACGGCCGAAGGCACCAGCCTTGTCGAACGGCGGCATTGTCTGGAAGCCTTCCGCGACCGCAGCGCCGAGGCGTTCGAGCTGCACATAGGCTCTACCTGGCGGCCCCGCTCAGGCTCGATGGTGAACCACAAGCACCTGACCGCAGCGCTGATCGACAGCCGCGATTTCCTGGCCGCCAAGCGCCGCGCGGAAACCGAAGTGATGCTGCCCCAAGGCACCAAGATCGCCCTCACCGGTGGGACCGACTTCAACGATCACCGCCTGATCTGGGGCAAGCTCGATCAGGTCCGGATCAAGTATCCCGACATGGTCCTTCTCCATGGTGGCAGCCCCAAGGGGGCCGAACTCATCGCCGCCAAATGGGCCGAAGCCCGCAAGGTCACGCAGGTCGCCTTCAAACCCGACTGGACCAAACACGCCAAGGCCGCACCCTTCAAGCGCAACGACGCCATGCTGGACGTGCTGCCCGTGGGTGTCCTCGTCTTCACAGGCAACGGCATCCAGGAAAACCTCGCCGACAAGGCCAAGAAGCTGGGCATCCCGGTTCTGAAGTTCGAGAAGGGGGCGTGAGCCCCCTGACTTCACTTTCGGCCTATTGCGGACCGTCAAGAAGTGCCCAGCCTAACTATTCGACCTTGTTCGATTGGTACCGCATATCGAGAGCACTACAGCCTTAAACATTGGTGGTTGACGAGCGGAGCGAAGTGTAATAGTGATGATTACACATAAACGGATAAAAACATGCCCACCAGTACCCGCTTCGCTGTCGCCTCGCATATCCTGACCGCACTTGCCATGACCGATGGCAGGCCCGTCCGGTCGGAAGACATCGCCACCTCGGTCAACACGAGCGCTGTCGTCATTCGCGGGATCCTGTCGCGCCTGAACGATGCGGGTCTGACGCGGTCGCAACTGGGAAGCGGCGGGGGAGCATTGCTGGCAAAGTCGGCGGTCGAGATCCGGCTTCTCGATGTTTACGAGGCAGTCGAAGATACCGAGTTGTTCGCCGTCCATCGCACCGCGCCCTGCACCACATGCCCTGTGGGGGCCAATATCCTCGACGTCATCAACCCGGTCCTCGTACGTGCGCGGACCGCGCTGGAAGCCGAGCTTGGCAAGACAACCATCGCCAATCTTGCCGAGAGCATTCGCGAACTGGCAGCGACATGAGGTCAGGCCTGCCCTTCTTTAGCTCACAAATGTAAGTGTGACTACAACACATTTATATAAAACCGGAACCGGCACCAATCAGGGCGCTGCCGGAACGGCCAAGATCGCCCTGCTTTGTAAAACGGAGAGTAACATGACAGTCGGAATCATCGGTGCAGGCGCACTTGGCAGCAACGTCGCACGGGCCTTTACCAAGGCCGGAATAGCGGCCACGATCGCGAATAGCAGGGGGCCGGAAACCTTGGCGGATCTGGTCGCCGAAGTTGGGCCGACCCTGACGGCAGGCACATTGGCCGAAGCGGCAAGTGCCGATATCGTCGTGCTTGGCCTGCGCTGGTCGGATGCCGAGGCGGTCCTGAAAACCTTGCCTGCTTGGCAGGGGCGGATCGTCATCGACGCCACGAACCCTGTCGCCTTCCTTGCGCCGGACTCGCCGGAACGGTCCGACCCGAACAATCCCCTCGCGGTCTACGGCATCAAGCCGGTAAATCATGGCCGGAGCCATTCTAGCGAGGTGATCGTGGATCTGTTGCCCGGCGCACGTGTGGTCAAGGCATTCAACCATCTTGACGTAAGCGCCCTGGTCGAGCCGGAAACGGCTGGCGGACAGCGCGTGCTTTTCTATTCGGGTGATGATGCCGATGCCAAGGCGCAGGTTGGCGGATTGCTCGGGAAGATGGGCTTCTTTGCCGTCGACCTCGGCCCGCTGGATGTGGGCGCACCGCTTGCCGAACCGCCCTTCGGCCCGCTCGCGGCCGGGGCTTTCGTGAAGGTCTGAGGCAGCAGTCCTGCGAGCCATCGCCGTAGCGCGGTGGCTCGTTCACCAGAACAGCGGCTTCGGGACAGAGCACGCCGCAGGCAAATCGACAGGGCAAGGACAAACCATGGAAATCGGCATCGACAGTTTCGCAGCAACTATTCCAAATCCCGCGACGGGGGAGTTGGTCTCACCAGCCGACCGCATCGCAGCCTTGCTCAACGAGGTGGAGACGGCGGATCGCGTGGGTCTCGACGTCTTTGGGATCGGCGAGCATCACCGCAAGGAGTTTCTCGACTCCGCCCCGACCGTTCTACTCGCGGCAGCAGCGGCGCGGACAAAGACGATCAAACTTGCCAGTGCCGTGACGGTGTTGAGCGCCGCCGATCCCGTGCGGACTTTTCAGGAATTCGCGACCATCGACCTGATCTCGAAAGGTCGCGCCGAAATCGTCGTCGGTCGCGGGTCTTTCGGCGAGGCCTATCCCCTTTTCGGCTTCACTTTTGAGGATTACGACGCCCTGTTTGCCGAGAAGCTGGACCTGCTTTTGCAACTGCGCGACCGCACCGAGATTACATGGAGCGGCAGGTTCCGTCCGGCTCTGACCGGACAAGGCGTCTATCCGCGCCCGCATCAGGCACAACTTCCCGTCTGGCTTGGCGTCGGTGGCACACCGCAAAGCTTCGTGCGTGCGGGGACCCTGGGATTGCCGCTGATGGTCGCCATCATCGGCGGTAGCTTCGACCGCTTCCGCCCTCTGGTCGATCTGTATCGCCAAGCCGGTCGCGCCGCCGGCCATGCCCCCGAAACCTTGCGCGTCGGTATCCACGCGATGGGCTTCGTCGCCGATACGGACGAGGCGGCGCGCGACGCCTTCTTTCCTGGTTGGGCGCATATGTTTACCGAAATCGGCCGAGAACGCGGCTGGCCCCGCGCAACCCGCCCCCAGTTCGACGCAATGTGCGGCCCGCACGGAGCGTTCCTGATCGGCAGCCCGCAAACGGTCCGCGACAAGATCAGGTCCGCCAACGAAACCCTCGGGGGCATTTCACGCCTGACCTTCCAGATGAGCTCGGCGATGCTGGAACCCACCGCGATGCGGCGGTCGATCGAATTGCTGGGGAGTGAGGTGGCTCCGGCCTTCAGGGCCACGTAGAACATTTGTCGCTCGACCCCACCCGCAAAGCTTGCGTGCTTTCGTAACGCACCAAGACCGGATAAGCACCGGACCTTGCGGGCTTCGGGGATGAACATGGCACAGAATGCAACCATTCATAAGGTCGAGCTGTCCGTGTCGGACATGGACCGCAATTATTACCAAACCCACAAACTCACCGTCGCCAAACATCCGTCCGAGACGGACGAGCGGCTGATGGTGCGGATCGTCGCATTCGCGCTGAACGCCCACGAAAGCCTCGAGGTGACCAGGGGCCTCTCGACGGATGACGAGCCGGATATCTGGCAAAAAAGCCTGAGCGGCAGGCTTGATGTCTGGGTCGCCCTCGGACTTCCCAGCGAAAAGGTGATACGCCAGTCCTGTAGCAAGGCCGAAAGGGTGGTCGTCTATCCATACGGGGGCAGAACCGCCAAAATCTGGTGGGACAAAATGAAGGGCAGCGCTGCGCGCTTCGGGAACCTTGAGGTGATCAGCTTCTCCGAAAAGGACACGGGCGAACTGGCACAACTGACCAACCGCACGATGAAATTTCAGATCAACATCCAGGACGCCGAAGTCATGGTGAGTGTCAGCGACCGGATCGTTTACCTCAAGCCGCTCAAGTGGAAGAGCGCGGCATAACTCGATTCTGCATCTGCCAATGGCTGCTTTCCGCTGTGTGCAGCGATCTGCGCGTTATCGACGCAGTCAGCCCAGCGTCGACGTTCAGCTACGACCTTCCGCGAATTGCTTTAAGCCAAAATTGGACAATCGAGGGTCTTCGCTTTAAGGCCTCTTTTGTTCAGTGCGCGCCGCTCGGTGGACTTCCAGCCCCATCTCGCTTCTCAAGCCGCCGATCGTCTAGGCCTCGTATGACACCGGCAAGGAGACCACTTCGTTGAGCATTCTTTTATCACCCGTCACGTTTCGCGGTCTAACTCTTAAGAACCGCGTCGTCCTGTCACCCATGTGCCAGTATTCAGCCAAGGGAGGGGTGGCCAACGACTATCACTTTGCCCACCTCGCCCGGTTCGGCCTTGGCGGTTTCGGGGCGGTCATGGTCGAAGCGACGGCCGTCACACCCGAGGGGCGCATCTCTTACGCGGATCTGGGCCTGTGGTCTGACGACCATGTCCCGCCGCTTGCCCGCATCGTGCGCTTCCTGCGCGACCAAGGGGCAGCCTCGGGCATCCAGATCGGCCATGCGGGCCGCAAGGCATCCTCTGCTGTCTGGTGGCGTGGTCGCTTCGACGAGACCGAAGAAGAGAAGCGGCTTGTCGGGTTCGAGGATTGGCCAACGGTTGGACCAAGCGCCATTCCGCACGCTCCGGATGCGTCCGAGTACAAGGTGCCGCATGCTCTGACAGTCCTTGAGATGGACGATATCCGGGCAGCCTTCGTCGCGGCAACGCAGCGAGCAGAGAGAGCCGGCTTCGATTTTGTCGAGGTCCACTCTGCCCACGGCTACCTGCTCCACCAATTCCTCTCGCCCGTTGCCAACCAGCGCGACGACGCGTTCGGCGGCAGCCTCGAGAACCGGATGCGCTTTCCGCTGTCGGTGGTCAAAGCGGTCAGGGACGTTTGGCCTTCGGAAAAGCCGATGTTTGTCCGCATCTCGGCGCAAGATGGAATTGAGGGTGGCTGGACCGTCGACGACAGCATCATTTACGCCGGCGCGTTGAAGGATATTGGCGCGGACCTGATCGACTGCTCGTCCGGAGGCTTTGAAGGCGGTATTTTTTCGGTCGGACCGGGGTATCAGGTCGCTCTGGCGCGTTCTGTGCGGGACGGGGCGCGCCTGCCAACCATGGCCGTAGGATTGATCACAACACCCGACCACGCCGAAGCTATCGTGCGGGAAGGGGACGCCGATCTTGTAGCGCTTGGCCGGATAGCACTCGATGATCCCAATTGGCCGCTCCATGCTCGCCTGCAGTTGAGTGGTGCGGAGGACCCATATGCCGAGTGGCCGCGCCAAGCGGGCTTCGTCGTGCGTCAGAAAGACCGTGCGCTCCGCCTTCGCGGCTTTGCTCCAGACTTATCGTGAGCAACATCTGCAGGATTCGCCGCAAGCAAATGCAGAAGGTCGCGCAACGGGGAGAAGCTTGCAATACGGCTGAATGTTTTCAGCGGCCGAACGTCTCCTTTCCGCCCTTTACGTTTCTTAGAGTTTTAGGCCTGTCTTCGCCTTCCAATATGCCGCCGATAGCTAAGTAGCGTCACGGGTTTGAGAGGGCCATGCACTGACGTTTCGAATAATTCGAATGTTGCGCTTGCTTCGATTGCATGGCACACCCATCTTTAGATGGACGCCGAACGGCGACGCAGGAGGGCAAAATGGCGGCATTGCACAAGGAGCGGTTTTCGAACCGGCTACCCACAAAGGTCGAGATCAACAACGCAGATCAACTTCGTCACATCATCGCTTCGCAGGTGACTGAGGGCCAACCGGTCGACCTCTCGCTTGCTGTCGACGGTGGCGAGACGCGCAACATCACGCTTATGCCGGCGCTCACCGATACTTTGCTCGATATTCTCCGCCTGATTTCAACCGGCCGCGGGTTTCGCATGATCCCGGTTAAAGCTGAGCTTACCACGCAAGAAGCGGCAGACATGCTGAATGTCTCCCGGCCCTTCCTGATCAAGTTGCTCGAAAAGGGCGACATCCCGTTCACAACGGTTGGTCGCCATCGCCGTGTGCGGGCAGAGGATCTTTTTGCCTACATGGCCGAACGCGACCGAGCCCGATCTGATGCTCTGTCCGAACTTGCGGGGCTGGACGCGGAGGGCGACTTGATTTGAGCGGCCCGATGAACCGATACGCAGCCATCATCGATGCTTGCGTCCTTGGGGGTGGCCTCAAGAGGAACATCATTCTGAGTTTGGCTGAGGCTGGCTTGTTTCGACCTTACTGGTCCGCGCGCATTCTGGACGAGACCGAAAAGGCGATCTTGGCGATCTCAAAAGGCACGGCTGATCCCGGCCGTCAACGCCATGCTATCGAGCGGGCATTTCCCGAGGCGATGGTGTTTCCGAACTCAGGCCCGGACC
Source organism: Rhodobacter sp. (assembly GCA_027484145.1). Taxonomy (GTDB): domain Bacteria; phylum Pseudomonadota; class Alphaproteobacteria; order Rhodobacterales; family Rhodobacteraceae; genus Pseudotabrizicola. The sequence continues at coordinate 53,743 of JAIXUH010000033.1, read as the reverse complement.
TGATCAGATTGTTGCCCGATCCCGGCGATGAGCATGTTTTGGCAGCTGCCATCGCCGCTCGCTGCGATACGCTGGTCACCGACAATCTCAAGGATTTCCCTCAAGGGATCCTTGATCGGTGGGGGATCGAAGTCATGACTCCTGATGACTTTATCTCGAACGCCATGGATTTGGATCATGCCGTTGCAATTGGCGCGTTGCGCGACATGCGGGCGCGATTGAAAGACCCGAAGTACACGGTTTCCGCACTGGTTTTGAAACTCGAAGGGCAGGGATTATTGCAAACAGCCGACTTCCTGCGCGAATATGAGAACCTGATCTGAGTTGGCCTGTGATGGCTTTCCGCCGCAACGGTTCGGCAGATCGCAATCTGTCGAAGATGTCTTTTCGATTGTCGTCCACTTCAATGGCTGCCCCATGACCAACTCTGTCAAGTTTCGACCTCATCCCGGAGCCGACCTGGTACAAGCAAATGCGCCGATGGTGCGCGCATATCAGACCGTCGCGGACTATCAGTCGGAGCACGGCGAGAGCGGGCTGACCAAGTCTGGCGCTTGGAACCGGCATTGTATTGATTGGGTCGTGCGGCGGATGGACTTTCCAAACTGGACCGCCGAGAAACTTTACTCGGTCAACAAGGTCTTGAATGAATACGACGTTCCGCCCTTGGAGTATCTTCGTGTCCTGCTCACGTCTTTGCGGTTGGGGCGCAAAATGGGCAGTGGCTGGCGGCTGACAAAGCCCGGCATCGCTCTCGCAGGCGATCCGGAAGCAGCCTTTGCCGCCATCACGCCCGCGTTCATGTTTCGGTTCGACCATTCCGAAGGCAGGCGCACAGGTGAGGCGCCTGTCGGAGACTGGCATTTGTGGTTGTACGCGATCAACCGGATGCCGTGCGACGGCTTCACGCTCCCCGATCTGGCCAACCTCCTTTACGGCCCCAGTGTCGGCGGTGGATGGCGTGGTCCGGCGGGCGGGTTGTTTAGCGCTGTCGCTATGCCACTCGAGTGGGCCGGACTGTTAACTCGCACAGACAGAGGCGGCATCGACGAAATGATATGGCGCAAGACCCCACTTTGGTCAGCCGGACTGGAATTCCAACCTCAGACGATATCGACAAATGTGGTGCCATTTCCCTCGCGCGGATGAGTAACGACACCGTGCGGGCCGCCTTACCTTTCACGGCTCTCGGTTAGTTCAACGGATAATTCCCTTCAGGATCGGGCCTTCATTTCCACTTCGCTGTTGAAAAGCGTGATCGTGATGGAAACGTGCTTTTCTACCTGATATAGTTACTTCAGTCATCTGGATCACTATATGTTCGATCAGCCTGTCCAGCTTGAAGTCTTCCCAACCGACCTCCACTTGAGGCGGATTGACCCCGCCTGCAACATGCGTCGCTTCTACCGGCTTAGCGTTCAGCGCGACCTTTTTGGCGGCGCATGTCTCATTCGGGAGTGGGGCCGGATTGGGTATCGGGGCCAGGTCATGATTGAAACCCATGATGACGAAGGCAAGGCGATCACCGCGTTGATGAAACTGGCCGCGGTCAAACGCAAACGGGGCTATGCTCTTCCCCCTGCGACTGCGCTGCCAGAGATGCGAAAACTGAAGCAACGATAGTGCCCGGGCCTTGGTCAGCGTCAGCAATGCCTTGTTTTGACAGCCATTCCAGCTAGGGTTGCAGAAAAGCATGCCGGGGCAGTTTATGTTTGACCAGATCATTTCCAAGTACGGTGCGACCGCCAAGGCCAAACTTTCAAGCCCTGCAATCACAGGCGCCCCGGAAGACAACATCCGTGCGCCGCTCGAAGAACTGATCACCGCACTGGCTGTGGCCGCGGGCCAGCAACCCGGTTGGGTCACGCTCGTCGGGGAAAGCACACTTTCCGCCTTGGGTACTCGGCCTGACTATGCCGTCACCGTCCGCAGTGCTCTGACGGGTTTCATCGAACTGAAAGCCCCTGGCAAAGGGGCCGATCCGCGCAAGTTCACCGACCCGCATGACAAGCGCCAGTGGCAGAAGCTGAAATCCCTGCCGAACCTGCTCTACAGCGACGGGCAGTCCTTCAGCCTCTGGCAGAACGGCGCGCTGGTTGGCCAGATCATCCATCTGTCCGGCGATCTGGACACGGCGGGTTCCAAGCTGACCGCCCCTCAAACGCTCGTCACCCTTCTCACGGATTTCCTGAGCTGGAGCCCGATTCCGCCCGACAGCCCGCGCAAACTGGCCGAAGTTTCGGCCCGCCTGTGCCGCCTGTTGCGTGACGAGGTTCTGGAAGAACTGGAGAACGGCACCCAAAGCCTGACTGACCTTGCCACAGAATGGCGGGGGCTCCTCTTCCCGCAGGCCGATGATGCGCAGTTCGCCGACGGCTATGCGCAGGCCGTCACCTTCGGCCTGTTGATGGCACGGGCGCAGGACATTCCCTTGGACAAGGGCATCGCCCATGCCGCCCTGGCCTTGCGCGACACGAACACGCTGATCGGCACAGCACTTCGCCTGCTGACCGACGATCCGCAGACGCAAAAGGCCCTCTCCACCGCCACATCGACCCTGACCCGCGTGCTGCATGAGGTGCATTGGCCCACCCTGTCCAAGGGCAAGCCCGATGCATGGCTCTATTTCTACGAAGACTTCCTCGAGGTTTACGACAACGCCCTGCGCAAGAAGACCGGCAGCTACTACACCCCGCCCGAGGTGGTGCAGGCCATGGTCAGTCTGACAGACGAGGCTTTGCGCGATCCAACTCTGTTCGGCCGTCATGAGGGCCTTGCGGCCAAAGATGTCACCATCGCCGATCCCGCGACGGGCACCGGCACCTTCCTTCTCGGCGTGCTGCGCAAGATCGCCGAGACGGTAGCCGATGATCAGGGCGCGGGCGCAGTTGGCCCCGCCTTGGGGGCAGCGGCACATAGGCTGATCGGCTTCGAATTGCAGTTCGGCCCCTTTGCCGTGGCGCAGTTGCGGCTAATGGCGGAAATGCGGGCGCTGATGGGAGCTGCGGCCACGGGCACAGGGGCAGGGGGCAATCTGCCGCAACCGCGTCTTTATGTGACCGACACCTTGGGTGACCCCTTTGCAGCGCAGACCGGGTTTTCGACGATGCTTGCCCCCATCGGAAACTCACGGAAAGAGGCGAACGCGATTAAGCGGGACGAACCGATCACCGTGGTCATCGGCAACCCTCCTTACAAGGAGAAGGCAAAGGGCCGTGGCGGCTGGGTTGAGGCGGGAAGCCCGAACCGCATGTCGCCGATGCGTCACTGGGACTTGCCGCCCGAGTGGGGGCAGGGGGCACATGCCAAACATCTGAAGAACCTCTACGTGTTCTTCTGGAGGTGGGCATCATGGAAGGTCTTTGCACCTGATTTGTTTGAGACCACCGGGCAGGCGACTGACGACCGGGGTGGCATCGTTTCCTATATTACTGTCTCGGGTTTTCTGAATGGTCCAGGCTTTGAGAAGATGCGGATGGAACTGCGTCGCGATTGCTCTGATATCTGGGTGATTGATTGCACGCCGGAAGGCCATCAGCCCGAGGTGCCGACGAGGATTTTTCAGGGCGTGCAACATCCAGTCTGCATTGTTCTAGCGGCACGGAAAAAGGGGAAAGATCGGGATGTGCCTGCTCGATTGCATGTGCGCAGGCTGACGACGGGCCTTCGTAAAAGCAAATTCAGTGAACTTGAGGCTATCACGCTTTCCGACTTGGGTTGGGCTGCAGGGCCGAGTGACTGGCGCGCACCGTTTATGCAAGAGGCAAACGGCGAATGGGCCGCTTATCCGGCACTTACAGAATTTTTTGATTGGGCTGGGCCGGGTGTCATGGCCGGCAGAACTTGGGCCGTCGCCCCTGACAATCAGACCCTTGCTGATCGATGGCAGAAACTGGTGAAGGAGTCAGACCCTGACAAGAAGGAGGCACTTTACCATCCGCAACTTCGCGGCGGAATAGTTGCAAGTCGCCATATTCGCAAATTGGTGACGCAGGATCTTGGTCAGTTTAAAACGCGAAAGGAACCTCTGATCAATGATCACGGACCCGTTCCTGTATCCGTGCGGTACGGATTTCGTACGCTAGATCGACAGTGGATCTATGCCGATGCCCGCATGATGAATGATCCGCGTCCCGAACTTTGGGCAAACTATTCCAATTTCCAGGTGTTTTTGACCTCGCCTGAAGATCAAACTCCGGAAAACGGACCGCCCCTTTCGGTAACGAGCCACATCCCGGACCAGCATCATTACCACGGTCGTGGTGGCCGTGTGCTACCCCTTTGGCGTGACGCCGCCGCGACGATCCCGAACATCAAGTCCGCCCTGATCGCTCACCTCTCCACCACATATGGAAAACCCGTCACCGCGCCTGATGTAATGGCTTATGTCGCCGGCCTGCTGGCGCACCCCGCCTTCACGGCCCGCTTCAAGGAAGACTTGATCCGCCCCGGCCTGCGCGTGCCGGTCACGGCAGACGTCGCGCTCTTCGACCGCGCGGTCGCCTTGGGCCGCGAAGTCATCTGGCTGCATACCTATGGGGAGCGTTTTGTCGACACTGCCGCCGGTCGCCCCGCCGCGCCCCCACGGATGCCTAAGGGGCAAGGGCCGACGATCCCGGTTGGCGGCACCATCCCCGGCGCGCCGAACCCTTTGCCCGACACGATGCATCACGACCCTTCCACGGGTCGGCTGCATGTGGGGGAGGGGTTTATCGAAAACGTCCAAACCGCCGTGGCCGAGTATCAGGTTTCTGGTCGCAACGTGCTGCGCCAGTGGTTCAGCTATCGCAAAGCCGACCGCACCCGCCCGGTCATCGGCGACCGCCGCCCGCCATCAGCGCTGGACAAGATCCAGCCCGATCACTGGTTGCCCGAGTATACCGAAGACCTGCTGAACCTGTTGCACGTCCTCGGTCGATTGGTGGCATTGGAACCTGCACAGGCTACCCTTCTGGACGAAATCTGCGCTGCCCCCTTGCTGACCCAGGCGTCTCTGACGGGCGCGGGTGCCTTGGCATCGGCACCAGTGGTCAAGGGCAAGAAAGCCAAAGCTGCAGCTCAACCCGGCCTGTTCGATTGAGCGCGGCACAGCTTTGACTGTCGGTTTGTGCCCAAGTTCTGCCTTGCGGGACCTATCCTGATGAACAGTCATTGCGCAGCGACAGTTTGGTCTGTGCACGTTACTGTCGCTGAGGTCGCGCCCGCAACCGACCTTTCCGTGATATTCCTTGCATCTTCCCGTTAACCCCGCCGCGACATCGGACCGGTGCCATCAGGGCGGCACGAACCATCACCGTCATGCCCAAAGATTGCAGATTGCGAGACTGGCCAGCGACCCGCGTTGGCCGGCGTTACATTCGGTTTGTCGCTTCAACTCCCCTCCTTTCTCGGGCTGGCCCCATCGACAGTCCGGGCGTTGCAAGTCGTGCGCTGTCGTTGACGTTGACATGGCCCTCCCTCTTTCCGGGTTCTTTCTTCCTGGGCCTGACACTGCCATTTGCTCGTTTGAGCGGTTCTGCCCTGCCGCTTCCCGTGATCCCGGCTCAGGCACCTCCCTTCGACTGACAATCCCCTAAGCCTGTTCGGCCTCTGGCTCGCAACCCCGCTCAGGGCCGGGCCGTGTTGGTTTGCGATCCGAAGTGGATCGCCGCTCCTGCCCGCACCACCCCGGTCCTTCGGGGGTTTCCGGTGGCGAAAGGACCACCGTGCAAGCCTCAACCGACAGGCTTCATTCGGGTCTTGTCGAAGGGATGGTCCCTTCAGCCAGATACAGGAGCTTCACATGCAGAACATCGTCATCCTCGCCGGCAACATCGGTCAGTCCCCGGAAGTCCGCACCACGCAGGGCGGGACCAAGATCACCAACTTCACCCTCGCCACTTCGCGCCCTCGCCTGTCCGAAGGCCGGGTCCAGCGCGACGAGAACGGCTACCGCGTGATGGATACCGAATGGCACCGCATCACCTGCTTCAACGGTCTCGGCAAGACGGTCGCCGATAACTGCGAAAAGGGCATGAAGGTGATGGTCCACGGCCGCATCCACTACACCAAGTGGACTGATGCCGCCGGGGTCGACCGCTACGGCTGCGAGATCATCGCAGAAAAAGTCGACTTCCTGAGCCGCCCGAAGGCAGGTGAGGGCGAAGACCCTGAACTGGTCGACCGCGAGGATCAGTTCGCCGGCTAAGATCCCGCAGATCAGACCCGGTGGCGCAAGCCGCCGGGTCTCTTCGTTGCCCAAGCGAGCTGGCGCGGAAGCCAGCCCGCATAAAAACGGCGGATAAGCTGCGCCGCGCCAACCCAATTCACGCCTGGCTCAACTCAGACACGACCAAGGACTTCTTTGCCCGCCGCTTATTGGGCGTGTACCAGACAGTCTTGCGCTCGCCTGATTGACTGAACTCATACGTCACCCCGAGGATTTTCTCGCGCTGGTCCGGATCGACCATCCATTCGACGGGCGTGCCGATGTCAAATTCAGACGGCGGGATGGTCCGCTTGAGGGCAGGGGCTTTTGTGTTGGTCATTGTTCGTCTCCCTCGTTTGTTGTCTGAATTTCTGCCTTGGCCAGGGCCACGTCGAACGCCTCCTGAAACCGGGCGCGGTAGGCGGGGCCCATGGCGCGCGCCAATCCAAGAATGCCAAGCGGATCATGAATTTTCGCGAGGTCAGCCGCGAACTGCGGCCGCAAGGTCAAGGTCACGCTGGTTGGGTGCTTCCCTCGTGCGCCGCGGGACTCCTCGACATCCGGCATCCCATCCCGTTCCCAATCGTCGAAGACCTGATCGCGCAGACCTTGAGCAACGCGGCGGATCAAAAACTGGACGGTGCAACGTGCAGCCGTGGCCCACCCTTCTGCCAGCCGCGCCTGACGTGTGGTCAGCGACAATGAGACATGGACCACATGCCCGCGCGCAGCTGACCCAGTTGCAAGATCAGCCGCCTTCGCATCCGAATCCCTCTGGGCAATGAAAGCCTTCTTCTCGTCCCGGGACTCTTCTCTGGACCCAAAGGGTCTGATGCTGACCTCGCCTGCGTCGCCACTTGGCATCGCCGCCGCCGCCGCAATCGCGGGCGACAAAGGTTCCGGCTCGGTCACTGCATCAACCGACGTCGACTGCACTCGGATTACCCTATCAGTCTGATCGCTTGTGCCCGCGTTCCCACCAAAACCCAGCTTGGCCGAAAACCCTGCGTCCTGCCGGATGATCCGCATCATGTCCTTGCGCTGCGCCATCATTCGACCTCCGCCGGATTGAGGATCAGTTGGTCGATTTCCTCCAGAAGGTCCCCTGCCTCCTTCACGGCACTCTGGACATGCGCAGCAAGCGCCCGGTTTGGCGTCTTGTCCGCGATCACCCCGAGAAGCCCTTCTCTGTCCATTCGAACATAAGCAGCGCGGCTACCAAGATATGTCTCAAGGGCAGGCAAGGACTGGAACAGCTCTTCAGCCACCGCCCGCTCGGTCTCTGACACCCGCACAGGCACCCGGTTGAGCAACACGGAAAACCCCGCAAGCTCATCCGGCTTTTCCACGCGGCCGCGCAACTTCAGGTACCAGTTGGCCGTTTCCAGCGTCTCGCTCAGATCGCCCCGCGACAGCATCATCGGGCAAATGATCCGGTGCGCTGCGACCGCCAGAACATCCTGTGCCTCTGATCCCCCGCCGAAGGTGTCGATCAGGATGAGGTGCTCTTGATCGGGCTGCTCGTAGATCTGCCCGATGGCTTCTGCCACCCGGTGCGCATCCAACGTGTGGATCGCCTCAACCAAAGGAGACCAGTTGCCTGCCTCCTTTCCCGCCTGCATCCACTTGAGGCAGGATCTTGAGGCATCGGTGTCGAAGATCGTCACCGTCTCGCCTTTTGCAGCCGCAGCAGACGCCAAGGCGCGACAGAGGGTGCTCTTGCCCGATCCCCCCTTGCGGTTCATCACCAGCACAACACGTATCCCGTAACCCATACCACCTTCCTCACTTCGCCGATCGCGTTTCGCACAATGCGGAACGCTTAAATCTTTTATCTTAACTCACATCGCGTAAATCTAAAGCTACACTACGGATATCAGAAACCGGCTCGCGCAAATCTTATTGCGCAAGGCGTATCTCTTTAATCATTTGTCTGATTACTGGATGCGTATATCTTTTATCTGATCGCGCAATGCGTGTATCACAAGGCGGAACCCCGAACACACATCCCTGATGCCACAAGACGCATCCCACACTTCCTTTCTCCGGAACCCGAACACTGAACGACAGGCTCCGCACGGTAAACAAAACAAGGCTTTAGGCCCATACTCACAAGGAAAATGCGCCTCTGGCCACGTGGCTGGGGGTGCGCGGTCCCTGTCTGACCTTGTGTGTTGCGCGATCAGCGAAACGCATTCGGTGGCGGGGGAGTTACCCAAGGTCAGCACAATCTGCAAGAGCATAAATCGCGCTTAGATTGCACTTGAAAGGGCGGTGAAGGAAGGGATAGGAAGAGTGGCAGGAAATGCGACGTGTCTACAAATAATCGGTGGCAGAAGTTGGCGGTAAAATCAGATCCTCGCGAAACAAGACTTAAATCGCGGTCCATGGTTTTGGCGGGTGTTGGCAATGAAGTTTCTGATTCTGCGGTGCAGCAAGTCGGTGGACGCGGACGGCCTCGGTCGGCAGACAAGGGCCAGGTCGTGAGCTGCCGCCTGCCCGCCGAAGAACTTCATGCCTTCGATGCGCTTTGCACCCAGATTGGCGCGAAATCCCGCTCGGATGGGGTGCGGTCGGTGGTTCGGATGGCCTCAGGTTTCCTCGAGTTCAGCCGGGAGGACTGCGCAAAGCTGGACGAAATCCGCTATGAGCTGGGCAAGATCGGCACCAACGTGAACCAGATCGCCTTGGCTGCGAACCGGGGCAGGGCGCCGATGGTCAAAGCGCAGTGGGCATCGGTGGATGAGTTGCGAAGGTCGCTGCCGATGGTGGCGAAGGCGCTGAGCCAGATCATCGCCGAACGCCGGCGGCAAGGTGTGGCTCTATTCCGCAAGTTTGTCGAAGCTCAGGAGGGCGCGCGCCATGGTTAAGCTTGGGTCCTGCCCCATCGGGGTTGCAGAGGCGGTTCTCGGGGAGATCAACTTCCTGCGGCCGCAGCAGGGCAGGGTGAAGGAGGGCAGTTCTTCGCCCGCAAAGCGTGGGTTCAGTTTCTCGACCCGGGCCAGCCAGCTATGGCGGTTTTCGCTTGGGTCAAACGCTGCTGTGTTGAAGAAAATCGGTAAGGGCGGGACGGCCAATGCCAAGGAACTGGCCGCCCAGATGGACTATCTGTTCTCGAAGTCGGCCTCGATCTTCGGCAACGGGGTCGTGCTGGATGCCGATGCCAAGGGTCTGACCAAAGATGAGCGCATCGCGATCGTCGGTGATTGGGTCGAGGATTGGCGCGGCTCGCCGAAGAACGGCCACACGACCCACCTCCTGATGAGCTTCCCGTCGCATGTGCGGCCAGAGAAGGCAAAGCTGATCGCCGAAGCCTGGGCCTTCGAGATGTTCCAGTCAGGCGAGCATCAGGATGATGTCTGGTCTTATGTTGCGGCCCTGCACTCCGACAAGGCGCACCCGCATGTGCACATGGTCGTCAACAACCGGGGCACTGTGAATGACAGCTGGTTCTTCATGGCCAAGGAGCATGTCTTCAACCTAGATGTCATGAAGGAGCGCATGGTGGCCATCGCAGCCGAAGAGGGCGTGTTTCTGGATGCCACCTCGCGCGCTGAGCGCGGCTTGCTGACCTATGGTCCCTCGCGGGCGGAAATCGAACGGGCGCGGGTCGAGGGCCGGGCGCCGGAAGAAAGGCAGCGCGAGGGTAAGGCGTTGGAGGATGCGTTGGCCACGATGGCGCGCACTGCGGATGCCATGCGCCGCCTGAGCTATGTTGCAGCGCTCACAGGCCTGCCGGAGATTGGCGAGAAGATCGCCGAGGCAGAAAAGGCTCTGCGCCGGGGCGGGGTGTTGCAGCCATTTCCGGGCGATGTGGCTACGGCGGAACGCGCCGATCTGGACCGGCATTTCAGCGGCTGGATGGCAGAGGCGGAGGGCAAGATCCGGAAGATGCCTGTCGCGGAGCGAAAGGACATGCGGGACGAGCTTTATGGCTATGCCATCGAAATCGCCAAAGGCTTGGGCGATGCGAGAGGTGCGCAGCTGCTGCAAATGTTGCCGCACACCAAGCTTTACGCGACGGGTCTTGAGGGTGACCGGCTGACGCAGGGCAAAGAGGCCGTTGCTTTGCAGCCAGATGCCGCCGACCGACTGAAAACGGACATCGTCGGCAAAGCTGTCGGCTTGGGCCTAAGCGGTGACCGAATGGCTGAACGGTTGGCGACCGGTGCTGCCAATGCCTGGGAAGAGCGCGACTGGGTGCGTAGTGACTTGTTGGCCCTATCGGGGCGGCGGCGTGCAGATCTTCGCAACCCGGATCAGAGCCGGAAGGTCGTCGATGATCTTGAAGGTTTCTATGAGACGGCGGCCAAGCTAATTGGGCATGCCCGCGAACATGATGTGGCACCGGACAGTGACCGGCTGCTGCGGGCCCTCGGGTCGATGGGCCGCATCATGCAGACGGATGGCAAGGTTGAGTTCCGGGGAGATGCTCATGCCGAGCGGTTCGCCGATGAGTTGCGGCAGCGGTATGGGAAAGGGGTTGTGGCGGAACTCGCCAGCGGGCGGACAGAAGCGTTGGAACGGGATTTCGAGGATGCTCGCCAGCGGCAATGGATCGCGCGGGCGGTTGTTTCTGCAGCCAAGTCACATGTGGCGTTTGGGTTAACTTTGCGCGAAGCGTGCAAGGCTGAGCGTGATTTGGCAGGCCAACTGGGGCTGGGGAGCGGTAATCATTTGGAACTTTAGGGCATGACAGCACATGCAATTTGCAGTGGGGCGAGTTTGCTGCATCGAATGGTGAATGCGACGTAGGCACATCAATCGGATCTTCGAAAAGCGACAGCTGCACGGATCAACTCTGCGATGGCAGATGCACCAGAGGGCGTGCCATCCCAAGCCATACGAACTGTGCGTTGAAGTTCCAGCCAGTCCGGGTCAGCAGGCGCACCAATCGTGATGTCGCAAGAGGAATCAATTCCAAGGACACTGCAAATTTGCATGACATTTGACCCAAGCGTACGGAAATCGGCATGGCAAATTCGTTGAACTTGAGAAGGATGCACTCCAGATTTTCGTGCCAAATCTGCATAAGTAAGGCCATCTCTACGCCGCTGGCCGTCAATCCGTCGTGCAAGTGAATCAATCTCGTCGCTTTTGAGTTTCATGCAAATTAGCATGTTGACTTGCAGAGAAATTTGCAAGACTTTACTTCTATGGATGAGATACATTTCTATCGCGCAAGTGAGAAACCCTACGGAGCGTTCAGCAACCTGTTCCGTAGAGAAATCGTCTTTGAAGGCGAGCGGTTTGTTACGAGCGAACATGCTTACCAAGCCGGCAAGGCACGAAAGCCAGCAGTTAGGGCATGGCTGATGGCAGCACCATCGCCTGCGCTGCTAGCTATGGCGGCCCACGGTCTGTACTATTGGGACGTAGCTCCCGGCTGGTCGAAAACAAAGTTCGATCGCATGCGCGCAGTCCTGCACGCTAAGTTTACTCAGCACGATGATCTACGTGATCTCTTACTCTCCACAAAAACGGCAAGACTCGTTGAGAGCGCAACAGAAGATAATGCCGTCAACCGTCTTTGGGGCGAGGTGAACGGCGAAGGGCGCAACATGTTGGGCGAGATGCTGATGGAGCTTAGGGCCAAATTGGCACTGCCCGCGGATCTTCCGGCCGAGTCCGAGATCGCAGCCGAATAGGGTTTTACAGCTACGCCGTTTCGGAATTGCCGGTACTATCAAGTATGGCCCGGACATAGGATGCGCCACGCTTACGAAATAGACCGCGAGCTCCTTCAAATCCACAGTTCTCTGCGGCCAATCGTTGACCGGCCATTACCCCAGCGACAACATCGTTCGTAGTTAACCTACCGCCCAAAAAGGGTCGACTAAGCAGTCCGTCGATCAAGCCGACCGTCACCATGTCGCCTGACCCACAGGCATCGCGCAAAACGGGCGCGTGTATCGCTGGACACCAAAGCCGATTAATCGGGGTCCGTAGTTCCAGCCCAGCTTGGCCGTGTGTCACGATCCAAAGGTACGTACTCGAATCCACAGTCCATTTATCAATTTCGCCGGAGATGCGATCCGCGGACGTTTTCAGAATGGTTGTGACGCGAAGAGCATCAGCGAACATCTCGGCATCGTCCAGCGCGGATGGCTCGAAAATAACTAGTGCTCCAGACTGTGACGCGCATCGCATTGCTTCAAGGATTTCCGCCGTTAGACGATCAGTATAGAAAATCGAGCAATTGCCGAGAGCGCTCGCAGCATCGATCAGTTCGGTGACACCGATGGGTTCATAGCGCGGCAGGTCAAGATGCGTAACAGGGCATCGAAAGCTGAACCCGTGCTTTGCGGTGGCTGTGTCGATCTCTTCGGCGACGATTGGTGATCGTAGATGATCCTTCTGGGAGATGAATTCGACTAAAGCGCCGGCTTGGACGAACTCCTCCACTAGCTTTGCCCCAGTGTCATCAGCGCCTAGACAAAGTACTGGCGCAACTCGGTAGCCGAGCATTGCCAGAGACACCAAAACGTTGGCGCACGAGCCGCCTAGAGCCTCGTCCGCCAATACTCCATCGGAATAGACGCGATCCAGCACAGTAAAGCCAGTTCCAGCCACGTCGAGGCGCGGTGCAAGTGTATGAGTGTCGGACATTCTCACGGCCTGTAGAGGTGTGGTGTTCGTGCGTCAAGGTTTAGAGCCGCTCGGTCCAAGCGAATCTCGCCACCTTCCGATGGTAACATTGCCTGAAGTACTCTGAGAAGCGCTGTCGGTCCCGTTGTGATTGTGCCGAAGAGCGACCAGCAACCAGCTGGGTCGCCACAAATCGTCCCTACGCTGATCCCGTGCGGCCCTAAGATTAAATTGTGGTCGTTACCCATCGGTGCACCGCTGTCGCCCATCGACAGGACGGCGCGGTGAGTTCCGACACGCTCGGCTACGGCATTCACAACGCGCAGTTTCGACGAAGTCGATGGAATGAGGTCGTAACTGTGGGCCGAGGAGACAATTGTAATTCGGCCCTCGGCAACGGCCGGGCAAACACTGAGATCGTGAGCGAATGATTCTGGGCGCAATAGGTCAGATTTGCGGACTGCAACTTGAATTTCCTGAAAATCTAGCTCGCTGGCCCGAAGGAGGTTCGGTTGAGCCTCGATCCAGCCTGCAGCTTCTGCAATACTTGGATCAGGTTCCGGCCGTTCTCCTGGAGTATTGATATCGACCGAAGCCATGCGAATGTGCCCACCGTTATAGTAGCCTATAATGGTTTCAGCAGCCATAGCACTTGGAAGTACGCTACGTAGGGCGCTGCCAAGCGATTTGCCACGTCCGGAAGCAAAGGCGACCACCAAGCCCTGATCGTGGAGCCGAATTAATTCGGCAATGATCGCCGGGTCCGGTGGGTCGAAACGCCCTTTCGTAGTCACCATAGTTCCGTCGTAATCCAAGACTAGGCCGCCGATGGCGACGTCGCATAGACCATCAAAATGTCGGCGCCACGCTGAAGCGGTCAGCATCACGTCGGGTGCCTGGATGCCCATTCGAACTGCGGCAGCTAATTTCTGCCTGACGGGTGGAGAGAGTTGGATTGCAAGCAGGTCGAGACTTTCGTCTTCATACATCAAATGTGCAAATTCACCCGTGCCGGGCTTGCCAGGGTCGATCCCCACACTTGCACCCATCGCTTCGATCCACCCAAGCCCGTCAATAAGGGCGCGGGCGGTCTCGACCCGTCCACAGTCGCCATAGTCCGCAACTATCACCGGCACATGTGAGGGGAGTACTGATCGTATGGCCTCCCACGAACTTCCTGATAGATTTCCTGTGGCTGTGAAGACCCACGAGCGGTCGCCGTAGTGGTGGAGCCAAGCGTGGCGGCCGTGGCTAAAGTTACGCATATCGGTCACTTGGACCGGGCAAATTGCTGCTTCCCAGATCGAGGTCTCGATGAGCGATCTAAGCGGGAACAGTCTGGGATCGAAGATTGCAATGATCGTTGAGTCGGCGCTGAGATCAGCTACAGTCCTCATCCGATCTGCTCGTGCCTCAGTAGCTAGAGAACGGGCCAAAACACGGTCCAGTTCATCAAGCGCGGCTTCAAACTCGATGCCGCCGAGGCATTCGGCGGCGACGAGGAGGCTGGCGATAGTTGCAATCAGAGAATGGGTCGCGAGGTAGCCGTCTTTTCTGTCAGCAACCGGAAAGACACATATTTCGCAACCGCTATCAACAACCCATCGCGCTACGACTCCATCAGGATTGCAGGTGCATAGAACGAAGGCTGCGCAGCCGCGGTCTAGGGCAGCACGGGCCGCTGCGGCGGCGTCGGCGTTGTTCGCGCTTGCGCTAAACAGCCAAACCTCAGTGTCGTCTAAATCGTAGACATCGAGAACCAACTCCATCGGAGTCTGAACTACTGTGGCAGCGTGGCCAAGAGTTTGGCGGCATCTGGCCAGGTAGGCTGCCGAAACATGGCTGCCTCCAGCTCCGACTGCCACGACGCGCCTATGTCTTGCGCGGTCCAGGGCGTTTCGAAGCCCCACTGGCTCAAATTCACGCACCAATGCAAGAGTGTCGGGAAGGCTGCTGAGCTTGGCGCTGAACTTCCTCGATGTCATTTTGTGGCGACATTGGACAGATTGGCATCTTCTTCCTGTGTGCCTGGAAGCGATGACACTGTGGACGGGAATGCGCCGTAAAGAGGCCCTGAAAGAATTACATGTACCAGAGACGCATTGCCATCATGATCAATTGTTTTTCCACCAACTTCTTGAGAAGTGTTGTCCAAAGAGTAGCTCTCAGTCTCAACGTACTGCACAACCATATCGTGTTCGATTGCGGCCATGAGCGCGCCTGCAGCCATGACTTTGCTGCCGATGGGCGACAAGATCATCTGGAGAGCGAAAGTACCACGCATGGTCCTGTCGAACCGAAGCTTCAGTCTAGACAGCCTTCGATAGGTGTCCAGCGGGTTCCATTCAGAAGCATAGATGAAATCGCGTGGATCGACGTGCCACTCTTGTGTAATCTGTTCCTCATACTCGCCTATTAGATCATCGGCACGCCGTGGGTCACGCGCCGGAAACGGCAGTACTGGGCAAACTTTGTAAAAGTCGCGGACCTGCAGCTGCCGTCCGATGCGATGCAGGGTTTTTGTAAGCCCTCGAGCAAGTTGCGGAATCCAGACCTGTGCCACCTCTAGGTCACTCTGATCCCCATTGGTATCAGCTAGTGGTGCGAAACCTCTCACGGGACTTGGACGATCGGACGACTCGCTACGGATACAATCATCGAGCACTGGGTTGGAAGCGACAATTAGGTGGAATGCCGTGTGCTCAGTTTGCTCGCAACGCTCAAGTAACAGCTTGGCAGCAGGAAATCCAACCCCGATCGACAACGCACTTAAATCAAGGAGAACGTCGGTAACGTTGCTGGGAAGTGGTCGACCAGCTAGTTCTGCAGCAATGCGCGCACCTCCAACAGGCGCACCATCATCAGCAAATATATTGACCTCAATCACCTCGCTGTTGGGCACGGCGGCAAAAAGCAAAGCTTGATTTCCATCGGCACGTTCCCGCAACATCGCATCCGCGCCCGGCCTCTCTTCTCGTATGAAGATTGCAGTTAGCCGACTTCCCAGAGTTAATGCTAGCTTCTCAGCGACCATGCGTGACCGTGGATCAAAGCCTGCTCCGGCTACCAATAGGACATGTCTCGATGTGTCATCGAAATAGTCGGCTAAGAACGTGTCTACCTCCTTGTCACGATGAGTGATGCAGTTCATCCAATGATCACGCATTCTCGATGGCCTCGCGCAAAAATCGCTCCTTTACGGGGATGAATCCGCCACGAATAAAAGTCAGTCCATGGACCAGCGCGACTGTTCCTGTGAGTTCGATAAGGCACCACAATCTGCCGCCTTGTCCATAATCACGCTCGATCGTAACTGCGCCGCTGGCGACAGCATGCTTAAGAACAAGAAGAACCACATCATCGCTTTGTAGCTTTCCGAACTCTTCTTCCAAGACTGCCACTGCGTTTGCACCTGCGCCGAGTGGTGCATTGGGCTCAAGCGACCGAGCCACGCACGCCTGCCCAATTGCGTTAGTCAACGAACGCACACGAGTCGCTTGTGGGAAGGCCCACTGTTCTACGGTGCGCCGGGCTCTGCCCGCTAGGACACGTTGTTGAATTGTCGGCTCTAATTCGAGCGGGCGCCTGCGGATGGCTCGCGTCTCGACCTCACCCACCAATTCGCCAGCATACCCTAGAAAGACCTCGGCGTTCTCGTTGCTCGCATCGCAAACTTCATCGACACCGTAATGCAAGGGGCGGTCAAACGCATGGTGAAGGTGCAGTCGAGCGCCATGTGCTACATCACCATCGGCCTTGAGAGGATTTTTCGGATCCGGATCGTCTTCATCACCAAAAAGTGAGGGGGTCGATTGTGAAACACGTTTGTCGTAGCGATGCAAAAGTATGCGCGTCATTGCGGCAGAGACATCATCCCCAACATCAAAAGCGTTAGTCTTCGCGTAATCGGAGACTAGTTCATTAATCATGGAACGCCGCGCGGCAGTGATACCGAGCTTTTGCTGATCTTTGTCTACCGATCGCTGCAGTTCGCTCAATTGGGTAGGTGTTAGCTTCGGCGGAGCGCTTGATAGCAAGGCCTGCAGGGGTGGAGGAGGACGGTTTCGAAAAGTTTCAATCATCGGAAGATAAAGGTCGGCGATACCCTTCGCCATCTTGCGAAACTTCTTGCGTGCTTGCGCCTTGTTAGGGTCGACCTGCATCGGTACATCAAAGAAGTCCCGCCCCTGAGCCCGGTTATGGGAAGGCTGAAGGGTTGGTGATCGCAATACTGCTCCTGGGCTAAGAGCGTCGAGCCTCATCATCATCCAACGGCCGAACTGCATCTCGCGGCGGGACAGAGCAACAA
Organism: Rhodobacter sp.; assembly: GCA_027484145.1. Lineage (GTDB taxonomy): Bacteria > Pseudomonadota > Alphaproteobacteria > Rhodobacterales > Rhodobacteraceae > Pseudotabrizicola. The sequence continues at coordinate 36,659 of JAIXUH010000033.1, read as the reverse complement.
ACAGGGCCTCAAGTTGATCGTGATGTAAGTCGTGAACGTCATCGAGCATCGCCAGGGGCCGCAATTCGATCCAAGTCCCGTTCCAATCGATTTCGATAGCGTGGATAACATCAAACGGATCATAAGGGGCAATCGCATCGGCTGGCAGTTTGTCTAACGATGGGGGAACCAAACCTGAACCTACACCGTAAATCGCACGTTCAACTTCTATTGCTCGCCGCCGCAATCCTTCTGCCGATAGTCCTCCTATCTGAACTGCCTGCGCCTCAAACTCGGCTCGCGACTTGAAGCGAATCTGATCAAGTGATCTAGTGCCCTTGGCCGTGAGGTTGCGTATGAGTCCAAGCATTGCACGAGCTTGGAGGAGTCGAAACGCGAGCTTTGTGCGCACTTCCTCCGGATAAGGCAACTCCCAAAAATCGCGGTACTCGGACTCCATTGGAATGCGTATCGCTGCCACGTGAGGGGATTGATCAACTACAAAGCCTGCATCTGCGAGTGCGCGCGCTAGCGCTTTATTGGTAGTGCTGCTCTGGTCGTTCAAGATCGATTCAACCATTCGGAACTCTGCCAGCGTGGCCAACATTGTTTTTCCCGTGCCAGGCGAACCGATGATCCGAATCAAATGCGTAAAAAGATGCTCCTTGTGAGGGCTTTCGGCCAAAAATGTCGTCAAAGGTAGCGGGCTAACTATTGATAGAAACGCTTCCGCGTCGCGGATATATTCTGTCGCACGCCTGAGAAAAGGGTTTGCCATATTTTAACCGTGCCGTTGGCGACGCTGGAAGAGCGGCCTCATTCGCGGGTTGATTGCGGGGCCGGTCTCTGACCAAATCAACGGAATTGAATTGTTGGGCGTGTTGTGTTCCAGAACAAGAGGCAAGGCGCAGCCGCCATAACCGTAGCACATAGTCGCCATCCCGGCTTCTCTGCAATGCTTCTCGGCCTGCTTGAAAAGTGCAGGGTCGTAAGTTTTCTCGCAAAGGTCGAGCACTGCCCGGTCAATTGTGTTCGCGCCACATCGGTTTGGAGCGAAACCAACTGCGTCCTGCTCGACCGCACCTGCAGCTTTAAGACCGGTCTGTGCGTGGCCGAGCGGAAGGTCATTTCCCAACAACAAGCATTCGGTGACCCGCACACAATCGTTGAAGTCACGCCCTTCGAGGCCCAAAGCAAGCTGGTCCACGCGCGTCACGAGGGCTGCGCGTGCCTGAGCAGTTGAGATATGATGATGGATATGGAGGTTATAGTCCTTCGCGATCGGAAACACTTTTCCTCGAGCTTCGATCGACTTTCGAGCCGCAACGACTATATCGTTAAATTTCTTTAACTTACCCTTCACCTCGCCACCGCTTTGTCTAATAAAGGTGGTACCCGACGCTGTGAAGTCATCGATTAAATAGACGTCCTGGAAGCGCGATTCAGGACCTTGCCCCGTTTCCTTCATCAGATCCACGCCGAGACTCTCCCACTTGGCTTCGTCCACATTCATCATGGGAACAACCTGTTCCTGTGAGAGACGGCCTACATTGGAGCGTCGCAGGACGTCGATGCGGCTACCATCGCTCAGTCCTACAAAAAGGCATCGACGGAGGTGTTCTTCGAATGCCTTTGCAGACTCTGGCGAGGCCCAGACCCGCCAAGGTGCTATACCATGCGCCCGAGCCACCTCTTGACGAAGATATGGAGTGACGATTTCTGGGAGAAAAGCCTCCACAACACGATGCATCTCTGCTGTCGATATGTAGACAAGTCGATCCTTCACGAAACGATAGGCAACATTTCGATCAGCAGCGGTGTCGAACTGACGCATCCAATCGACCAATGCCTCCAGAAAGCCGGCACCAGCAGCGAAATCAGCATATCCGTCATATTTCACAGCCGCCATGAGTCTGAGCCAACCGAACTCTCGGGTTGCGGTCGGCCCGTCCCATTCCATTACATCTGCAATAAGCGTTAGAGCGAGGCCATTTGAAATCATAGGCAGATCATAACTGGGGATGACGCAGGAGCAAGCTGAGAAAGTACCATAAAAGCAGTTCGCTGGAACTGCCGGTAGCCACTTTGGGAACGTCTGTGCACGCTGCAGTATGATACGTGATCTGGCAGACGGTGGTTGAGCTTGTGAAGAGCCGTGTCGTCACACTTCTAAGCCAGTGAGCTTCCGAGAAAACTTACTTATCTTGGAAACCGCGATCGTGGTCGGTGGCTTCAAGGCTGCAAGATCAACCTCGAGGTCTGCGATGGCTTCGGCCTGTTCCATTGTGGTTGTCGCATCAGCTTTGACTGCTGCCAGTTCGGCCTCTGGCGCGATCTCATCCCGCGCCACTATCTCGGCCGCAAGTTTCGGCTCCGGCTCAACCGGGGCTTCAGCCTTCGCCTTCTCCGGACGCACAAAATCCACCAGCATCCGTTCGGCCAGCCGCCGCTCCAACGCCTCCATCCGTTGGGTCAGCACCTGCACGTCTGCAGCCTCTTTGGGCGGATAGGGCAGGGAACCCTTCTGTGCGTCGAACAGCTTCTTGAAGGTCGGGTCCTGGAAATAAACGATCCGCTGGACCAGTAGCGGGTTCTGCCGTTCCGGGATGAGGATCGCCTGATCAGGATTCAACCGCCGCACCTCATCAGGGGTCAGAAGTGGCCGCTCTTCCATTCGTCGACTGACAGATCGCCGCTGCATGAAGTCCCGATCCCTCGACACACTGTCCGAGACCGAAAGCTTGGTCGTCTTGCCCAACGCATCCGAAATCTCTCCAGCCGTCTTCTTGTCGTTGGCCGCGAGGTAGAGCTTCATGCCGGCGGCGGACTCGAGCGACAGGCGGACATTCTCGCCATAGATGTTGTCAAGACCGGGGATTGACTGGGTGATGATCGACACCCGCGCACCGTGGCCGGCCAACTGCTTCAGCGCCTGCTCGACGATCGGCATTGGCCCCAACTGGTCGAATTCATCAAGCATGACCATGACCGGCCATGGCTCGGATTTCGGGTCGGGGAGAGTGGAGCGCATGGTGGCGATCAGTTCTCCGAAGAAGAGCCGCACCAAAGGCGACAAGGTGCGGATGTCATCGGCGTTAACGACGACATAGATCGACATCGGCCGCTTGCGCAGGTCAGCAAAGGAGAAATCATTGCCGGAGGTGGCGCGATCCACGGCCGGGTTGTTCCAAAGCGTCATGCCCGCGCCGCCCAGAACGGACGCGTGGGAAGACAAGGTACGGTCGGAATACCCCGCGAACTTGCGGAAGGTCTGGGCGGCGTTCGGGTGTTTCACCTCTTCGGCATGTTCGCCATAAACCTCTTGGGTGGCGCCCCGGCCAAAGAGGATCCGGCTGATCTCGCCGATGGTGGGCTTGCCCCGCTCAATGGCCAGAAGCCCTGCAGCGACGAATAACTCACGCCCTTCGGTCAAGAAGTCGCCAGCGGTGCCTTTGTCGGAAACCGTCAAGAAGTAGTCTGAGATCTTGGCCAGTTCGGTATAGCGTTGTTCGAGATTTTCAACGCGGGCGACGCGCTCGAGCGGGTTGTAGCGATGGGTCGGATGTTCAAAATCGAAAGGCGAAAAGCGATAGACCGCGTCACCCTCGGCCTGGCGGTGCCGGGAAGTTGCCTCAAAGATTTCGCCCTTCACGTCGAGCACCACGATGCTGCCGTTGAAGAGGAGCGTGTTCGGAATGACGTAGCCCACGCCTTTACCGGCCCTGGTTGGTGCCACGACAAGACAATGCGGAAACTTCTGGAACGTGGCGCTGACGTAAGGCGCGGTCTTTGAAGGGGCGCCCAGCTTGCCGAAGACCATGCCTGCGCCCAAGGGCTGCATAAGGCCATTGGCCTTCATCTCAGCGCGCGCCTGGAACTTGGCCTGACCATATTCGGTCAGCTGCTGGCGGAAGGTCAGGGCGACCGCCGCAATCGTGAAGAGCACCGTTGATGCACCGACGATCTGCCAAGGCAGGACCCAGGGCACTGAGGTCAGCCGTGCGAAACCGGGGAACTCGGCAATCAGGACAAAGATGCCGGTTGCGTTCGGATCGCGCCCCAAGATCAGGTTGAGGACAAGACCCCCGGCGATGAGGCCGACAAGCAGGCCGGAGGTGAGACCAAGGGGAAGCAGCAAAGCAATGCGTTGCAAGATCAAAACTCCCGGTCCTGATTGCGATCGTGGGCATGCGCCCGCGCGTGTTCAGGTGGCCGCGACGCCGCTTGCGCCACCATTCTGCGTTCCGCCGCTTCGGCTTCATGCGCGCTGAGACCAAGCGCGGGGTGTTCCTTGGCAGCGGAGACGACGGCAACGGCCATTGCCGCCCGAGCGGCCGGGTCGGGCACGTCCTTGGCCAGTGCCTCCGTCCGGCCTGCGGCAATGTCTTTCAATACCGTCGCCCCGTAGCGCTCCTTCATCTCTTCCGCGAAGTCCCGCGCCTGATTTTCGTTTCGGAAGGCGACGGATCCCTGGCTGGCATGGACGCGCGCCAGTGAACCCAAAGCCTCCACCAGCGGGTCAGGTCCACGGGTCACTTCAATGCTGCGGGCGGACTGGATCAATTCGGCTGCACGCTCGTAGAAACGATCCACCCGCTCGGCCGCCGAACTGCGACCTTGGGCGCTGCTGAGATCAAAGCCATGCCGCTTGGCGACATCGGCAATATCGGATTTCACCCACGACTCTTCTTCGCGGGCGTTGGCCGCCCCAGTTTCGAGTCGCGTCTCAAGCTTCTTGAAATCGATCCCAGCGATGTTCGCATATGAACTCAAAGTAGCGCTCAACATCTTGGCACTGCTTTCGTCGAGGTCTTTCTCGGCCCCGGCAATCGCCAACGTGTTTGCGCCGATGGTGGTGCTATACAGTGTCGAACGGGGCGGGGCTTCGATTTCCGACTGCTGTCGATCCAGCCCAAAGGCCGCCGCTGCTTCCTTGGCGATGCCCTGCATTTCAGATCGCAGGTCGTCCTGCCGGTCCGACGGCAATCTGTCGATCTGCGCGGTTGATTGCGCCACCCAGGCCGAGATTGCCCGCGCCGGGTCGGAAGCAAAATCGCTACGCTGCTGTTCCTCTTCGACATAGGCCGCCATCACCGGGCTATGCGTCAGATGCTTGGCCAAGGCTTCACTGAGCGGACCCTCATCGGGGAATTTCGCCAGAACTTCGGCGCCGCCATTGCGACCATAGGAGGTAACGGCCAAAAGCTCGTAGGGTAGAAATCCTGCGGAGCCTTCGCCGTCGACAAAGCGACCGGTGCCAAGCGTGCCGTCCACATCAGGGATATGGTCGGCTACCACCTTCCGAAATTCCGGGTCGGCGACGAGCCGCTCGGCTAGGTCACGGGTGTTTTCAGTGTCTCGGCCAAGGGTCAGGACAAGCTGCGCTTCATCGCCCGCATAGATCGCAGTCTCGGGGCGGGCAAACTCGGGCTGTGGCCGATGCTCAAGGACGAGCCCTTCAGGTCCACGGTCGGGTTCTTCCGCCAACTCGCGATCAATCTCGGCTGCACGACTCACCGCCACTTCGAGACCTTCCTCACCACCCTCGTAGAAATCATAAGCATGGCGCAGCGCCTCGCGGGAATTCGGGAAGGTGCGCTCGGAGACTGTGACTTCATTCTCCCATCCCGGCAGATTTGCCTCGTAGCCTGCGTGAATGCCCCGATCACTTGCTACCGCCACGGGCCTCAGTTCGACATTTGCATCAGTCGTGACCCAGTCGCCTGTTGCGATGATGGATGGCTTTTCGGCAGGGGCGTCCTGGTGGGCAGCGACGTCACGATCTGCGGTTGCTTCGAGGGCTTGCACCGCCTCGCGCAATGTCGGCCCGGGCGGGACCGCGTCACTGCGATCTGCCCAAAGCGTCGCCGCCTTTTCTGGCTCCCGACGCGCGAGGGCCTCGAGATCGTCCCTCAAACCTGTATCAAGCCGCTCGGTCACTGCGGGGCCGTCTTTTCCCCACTCGACATTGCCCAACCGCTCCGTCAGCGAGGCCTCCATCGCATTCAGAAACCCGGCGCGGAACTCGGCATCCGGCGCATGCGAGTCCGGCAGGCTTTTGAAATACCGCTTCTCGCCGCTTTCATGGACCCCGTGAATTTCGGTGCGCGCCATAGTCCGTGCAGTATTGCCATCGATATGCGCGACCGATGGCCGCTCTGCCGGATCGGCGCGGAAGAACGCCTCGCCCGCCAGACGGGGGTCTTCGAACTCCTGTGCTGCCCCCGAAAGCGTCAGGCGAACCGAGAAGTATTCCTTGGGTCGCTCTGTGGCCGGAGGCTCCAAATCGCGGCGCTCTGTTTCCGGGCGTTTCAGCCCTGCATTGCTGTCGTTTTCCATGGGGTACCTGCGGGCAAAGAGCCGGAAAGAGGGAAGAGATGGGGGGGGCGCGGTCGGGCGCTGCGGCGGCGTCAGTCGTCGAGGCCGGGGAAATACATCTCCATGATCCCGCGCTGATCGCCGATGCGGCCCATCTGCAGGATCACGTCGATCGAGGTCTGAAGGTATCGGATGACTTCGCCGAAACTGAGCTTGGTGCCTTGGGCCATCACCAGAAGCGCCAGACGGTCCATGGCCTTGCGGGCCGAATGGGCGTGCAGCGTGGTGAAGGATCCCGAATGCCCGGTGTTGATCGCATCTAGAAACGTCGCGGCTTCGGCCCCGCGCAATTCGCCCAGAATGATCCGGTCAGGTCGCAGGCGCAGCGTGGCCTGCAAAAGCTTGTCGGCAGAGCGGGGCGAGCCTTCATCGCGCTGCGCGATGAGACTCACGGTGTTGGGCTGACCGGGCAGGAGTTCGAGGGAATCCTCAATGGTGATGATCCGCTCGTCGGAGGCGACCATTTCCAGAAGTTTGCGGCCCAACTCGGTTTTGCCGGTCGAGGTGCCCCCCGAGACGATGACGTTCAGCCGCTCGGAGACCAGTTTGCCAAGGAATGCTTCGACATCCGCTCCTTCTGATCCGGCGCGGATCTCAGCCACCATCGCGCGGCGCTCCTCTTCCAGGGAGTTTTCTTGACCCCGCAGAAAGCTGAAGGATTTGGCCACACGCCGAACATCCCCATGTCGGGACCGAAACACCCGGATGCCAATCACCGTGCCGCCCGAGACAGCAGGGCTGCCCACCACCTGACAGCGCAGCATCAAGTCCCGATACCGCACTGCTGCCGAAACCAGAGGCGCAGTTTCGGTGAATGTGTTCGACGTCGAGTTGGCGATCTGGGAGGCCAGATCCCGCACGGACCGCGCGGGCAGGGCGGCAAGACCACTTGGTGTCATGTGGATTTGCCCCGCACGTTCCAGCCAGATCGACCCATCGGCGTTGATCGCCAGTTCCATGACGGCCGGGTCCGACAGGGCGGCGTCGAGCTGCCCGAGATAGGTGTCGAGATAGCTCATCAGTAAAACGCCAGATCCGCGTCGACACGGATCATCACGACTGCGCCCTGGTTGACGCTGATCGTCGGCGGGATGCTGAGATAATCGGCCATCACCGTGTTGACCGCTTCGCCGAGATCGGTGCCGACATTCTCGGCGGTGTCCGAGGCCACCTCATTGGCCGCGTATTTGTCGGCTGCCAGTGTTGGTACGGCCCCGATCAGGGAAATCAGAGCGGCAGTGCCAAAACGCTGGAGGAAGTGGTTTCGCACCGTGCCGGGCAAACCCGAGCGCCCGATCCGATCGGTGCCGTAGGCAGCAAGGGTGACGGATTGACCATCGGTTGTGACCAACCGGTCCCAAGCGATGAGCACACGCCGCTGACCGGCATCAACTTCGGAATCGTAGCGCCCGAAGAGACGCGAGCCGCGTGGGATGAGTACGCGGGACATGTCGAACGACCAGACATCATGGCTGACGATAGCCGAGACGTTGCCGGCAAGATCGGTGCTGATCGCGGTCTCAAGGGCTGCTTCGATCAGCGTGCCTTGCATCACGGTATGGGCAGGATCGGCGATGACCTCGGCTTGCCGGACCTCGGCCGCCTTGGCCCCGGCCCTGCGAAACGCATCATCGCCGGTTGCGGCTTGCCCGGGCGCGCCCGAGGCAGGGGCCCCGGGCCCAGCAATTCCGCCCGCATCCCCGCCCATATCCATACTGGATCGCAAGGCGACCATATCGGAATGGATCTGTGCCTCATTCAGCATCTCGGCTTCTTGCCTGCGCCGGGCCAGTTCTTCTTCCCGAGCGCGGGCCGCTTCAGCCTCGGAGTCGCCATCGATCAGCGCCTTGGTTTCAAGCTCGGTTTGCAGCCGAATGTTCTCGCGCTCAAGATCGGAGAGGGCTGCAGCCCGGGCCTTTGCCTCGGCATCAAGGGCTGCAACCTGCGCTTTCAGGTCTGCCAGTGCGGCCTCGTCGGTAACGGTCACCGGATTGGCTTTCAGATCGGCGATCTGGGCGTTCAGCGCCTCGATCTCGGCCTGCAAACGTTCCGCCTCCGAGGTGTCGGGCGCAGCCGGGACGATCTGCGGCTTTGGCCGTGAGACGCTGAAGCCATCGGTGCCCGTGCCATCGCCCTGAAAATCGCTGACCGAAGCGGTCTCGATGGCGGGTGCCGGGGCAGGGGCATCGGGTGCGGCCAGCACCAGCCATGCCCCAACGCCGACACCTGCGACGGCTGTGACCGCAGAAAGTGCGTACGGGTTGACACCCCGGCGGCGCTTTGGGGCCTCGGAAGGTTTCATGCGCTCCATACGGGCGGTCAGCTTTTCGGCTTGGGTCTCGTCACTCATTGGCTCACCCCCGGCTCGGCCGTGACACAGACGTAGTCATCGCCATAGCGCAGCACCCAACGTTCAGAGCGGGTGCTGACGGTGATGGTGGTCCCGCGGACCGCAGCATTGACCGAGTATTCCTGACCCTTGGCATCCGCGCGGAAAATCGTCGGCATCGGTGCGCCAGGCGGGATGACAAAAGTGGTCTTGCGCCCATCATCCGAAATCGACACCGGCGCAAAGCCGGGCAGGGCGCGGCCCTTTTTCATGATCTTGTAGCTCATGGGCAGGGAGGGTGGGATGTCAGTGCCGGTTGCTGCCGCACGCGTGCTGCCAGGCACGGTGAACTTCACCGAATAGTTCGGCTCACCACGACCACCTTCCGTCACTTGCAGAAAGTAGATGTTGCGCTGCGTCTCGACCGTCAGGTTGGTCGAGGCCCCGGTGACGACAGGCTTGATGATGAAGAGGTTGGCGCGCTCCAGTTTGTCGATCTTGAAGCTTTCGAGATCGCCGATGGCGATGGACTGGATTTTCTCACCTTCACCAAGCTCAACGAGGGTCACATTCCTGAGGCGCGTGTTTATCCGGTAAACCTGCCCCTCCTGATAGGTGGCATAGGTCACACGGGCATCATGACTGCCGGGTTTGGGCGCAGTTTCGGACAAGGCGGGCAGGGCGGTGATCGAGATCAGAAGCCCTAGCGCAGGAAGGGTCAGGGGATGGGTCATGTCATTCCTCCGTAGGGGCCAAGGTTTCTGCGGTGATGCGGTAGTCCGTCACCAAAAACCCGGTGGGGTTCTGCCAAACGAGATCGAGCGCGGTCTGTTTGGAGGGCTCGAAGCGATAGGTGACGGTCGCGGTGAACTTGCCGATCCTGTCAGGCACGCCTTCGCCATCGGAGACCCAGGTCTTGGTGAAGCGCACTTGCGCGGTAGTGTCCGTCACCGGGGTGATCGACAGGATGTCGATGACCACTTTCGAGTTCTGGCCGTAAAGCTTGGGCGGATAGTTGGCGTTGCCTTCCGTCCAGAGGCTCACCAGCCCTTGGCGGGCATTGCCTTCGGACCAGGTGTAGGCGCGCAGAATGCGGCTTTCATTGTCGTGCTGGTCATAGGTTTCGCGGTCGGTGACATAGGCAAAGAGCAGGCTTTGCCGGATGGCCTCGGCCTGCTCGATCCCGGCCTTTTCCACCGCAACCACGCGTTCAGCGACCCCGGTGTCCTTGTCGACGATGGCAAGGAAGGCCTCGGTCTGTTTCAAGGGGAGCATCGTGACGACGGCGATCATGCCCATGAGGCCGATGGCAAGACCGCCGCCCGCCACGGCATAGGCGATCCGTTCGCGCTTTTTGACGCCGTAGAACATCTCGGCCTCGAGAAAACTTCTCAATTCAGGGGGCGATCCTGTCATTGTCTTGCTCCGGAAATAGGGAATTGCGCGATCGGCAGTTGTGCGGCGTGGGCCAGTTCGTCGGCGTCAACTGTCGCGGATGAATTGACCCAAACGCGCCCTTGCGGCTTGGCCGCGCTCGGCATCGGACCGCGCCTGATCGCGCAAATGGTGGTGTTCGGTCTTGCCGTGCATGAAACCCGAGCGCACTTCGTTCATCCGGCGCGCCGAATAGTCGGAAGCCTTTTCCAGCGGCTTGCCCGCAACCCGCAGAGCCTGCGGTGCAATGCTCGCGAGGCTGATCTGGCCGGTGATGTGGGTCACGGCATTCGGGATCGCCATAAGGGCGAAGATGCCGACGAAGACGATGACGAAGAAACCAAGGATCGAGCCGAGGTCAGTAACGTGTTTGGCTTCGCGAAAGACGTCGTGAGCTACCGTTACCACGGCCACGATGACCCCAGCCGAGGCGACCGGATACATCAGGTAGCCGATCATGGCCGAGAGCCAGGCCTCGAACATGCCCTTGGTCTTCTCGAAGATCGTGGCACCGATGGCGATCGGAGCGACCCCGAGAAGGAAGGCGATCATCAGCTTCGAGAAGCCGACGATGAAAACATAGACTGCCATCAACACGCCCAGCACCACGTAGAGAACAGCGGCCACAAAGCCCCGCATGATTGAGGACATGGCCGAAGACACGGAATCCACGTTTCCGGCCATCATGTTCGCCATGTCATCCATCGCTGCAGTGGCGGATGCACCGACACCGCCACCCCCGAGCCGAAAGTATTCCAGTGCAAGAGCACTGAGCCCGTTGCTGGCGGCCTCATAGATCTGGGTGAAGTTGGACCAGGTCAGACCGAACATCAGGACCATGACGATGCGGAACGACAGCTGCACCGCGTCGCGCATGGAGATTCGGTAAACATTCAAGGCCGCGTTTATCCCGACCATGACGAGCAGAAGGGCAAGCAAGGTCGTGTAGATCGGCCCGACAGCACCGGCTGTCGCCTCAAAATACTTCCGCCCCGCAGAAGTGATCGCCGCATCCAGCGTCGTCAGAATGGTCGAGACACTATCCATCAGAAGCTGCCGCCACACATGGTCTCTGCGATTGCAGTCAAGCGATCAGCCTCTTCAGCGATCGTCTTGGTATGTTGCCAAGTCAGACGCTGCGCCCCCAATTCTGCGCGCAGGGCCGTCGTCAAAGTTTCGACGTCTGCCCACGACGCGACTTTCCCGGTGCAGGCGCAGTCTTGGGTCGCAACCACATTTCGAGCCTGAACATAACCGTAGATGTCACGCAGCGCCCGCGCTTCCGGGCCGGACTGCACCTGATCATATTCAGCAGGCCACAAAGCCCGACAGTTCCGGAATTCTTCATTCACTGCTCCCGGGATCGGCTGCACATTTTCGGGGATCTCGACCTTCGGCAAAACGTCGAGATAAGCTTCCTCTTGGGCAAGGTCTGCCGGGACAGGGGTTTCGGCCCAAGATGCGGCCGAGAAAACCGCGATCAGCCCAAGGGCACCGCCCATCATTCGCACTTTGAAAGCGTTGACCATGCTCATTCTCCTCCAAGGACTTTGATGAACTTCTGTTCCTCGGCGGCGGTGGCGGCATCCATGACGCCCGCTTCGCCCATGCCTATCAGTTGGGCGGATTCCATGTTCCAGATATTGGCGAGTGCGATCGACAGTTCCGCTGTCACGCGAGTGTTGAGGTCGATGGCCTCTTTCAGGCCTTCGGTGTCCGGAATTTCCTGCACGAGCTCGTGGACCCGCTCGAGGCTTTCCGAGGCCTTGACCGAGGAGGTTTCAGCCGCGGCCGAGAGGAAGGCGGCAGTGTTGGCTTGCGTACCGATCCGGGCGGCCCCCTCGTCTTCACTGTTCGCAAGGGTGTCGACCGTGGCCACATCAAGCCCGGCCGAGGCGAAGAACTCCGAGACATATTGCGCGGCGGGCTTGTTGCCAACCTTGCCCGACGTGGTCATCAGGGAATAGCTGCCGTCCTTGGCCGCAATCAGCCCACCGGTCAGATCCGCCACATCGGGCAGGATGTCGTCAAAGAAGGTGTCCGGGTCTGGGATGCCCAAAGCCTCCAAGGTCAGCCCGTTGCGCAAGGCGTCAAGCTGCGCCTTCAGGGTGGCGATCTGTTCGATCTGCTTCAGGATCTGCTCATCGAGCTTCAGGTTGGAGGCGATCATCTCTTTTACCTGCAGCTTGGCCTCGGTCAGCACTTCGCCGATCTTGGCGATACTCGTAAGGTCAACCGTGGGCACCCCCTGCGCGAGGGCAGGGGCCGAAGAAAGCAGGGCTGCCGAAATCATAAGAGGGCCAAGACCCCGGACAAGTTTGCGGATCATTCGGAACCACCCTTCACTTTGATGAATGTTGCGTCGATGGCATAGGCCTGCAGCCAGAGGGCGTAGCGCGCCTGATCGACCTTCACGCGGGCTGCCTTGACCCGCTCGACCATGAGCCCGATGCGGACGGCTTCGGCCCGGGCATAGCTGTTGAGGTCCAACGCCTCTTTGGTCGATTTGGTCGTGGGGATGCGCTCGATGATGGAACGCAACCGCTTCAGCGACGCCTCGATCTCGAGCGAGGCGGTCATCCCATAGTGCAGGCCAGCATCCGAAGTGTTGCTGGCCTCGGCGATTGCCATGTCGCGCGGATCGAAAGTGCCGACCTGATCCACGCCGGTGATCTTGCCAGCATAGGCGTTGAAAAACCCGGTGATGCGGATGACGTAATTCTGCGTCTCCTCAAACGGCGGGATGCCGCCATACTTCGTGACGTTGCCGGGTCCGGCGTTATAGGCGGCCAGGGCGAGCGGCACCGAGCCAAACTTGTTAAGCTGCGTCAGAAAGTACCGCGCGCCACCATCCAGCTGCAGCATCGGATCATCATAATAGGCGGGATAAATGCCGAGGTCTTTTGCAGTGTCCGGCATCACCTGCGTCAAACCAAAGGCCCCAACCGGGCTGCGTGCCCCGATGGAAAACCCCGATTCCTGCTTTACGAGGCTTTGGAACCAGATGCGGAACTCGACGGGGTTCAGCCCCGCGCGAGCAAGACCCGGGTGCCCTGCGTATTTCTGCGCGGTTGCCACGATCATCTCTTCGATGCTGGTCTTGGCATCGCCAAAAAGCCGGTCAGCGTAGGGGTTGTTGTCCTCCACGGCATAGAGGACTTCGGCTTCAGCGCCGGGGATCACTTCGAGATCAGCTATCCACGGTGTCTGGCCGGTCATCATCGCCAGTGTGGCATCCAGCGCGTCAAGTTGGTCCTGGTGCAATTCATCAATGCGGCGCTTCTTGTCGGCCTCAAGCTCACGCCCACCGGTCAGATAGGACATCTGTGCGATCTCCAGGCCGTGCTGGATGATCGACTTCGGGTCGACAATCGGCACGCCTTGCGCCGTCGCAGGCCAAGGCAGGACCGCCACGCCCAAGGCCAATGCCCCGATCAGGCCAAGAGGCTTATTCGCATGGAATGACATCAAGACCCGAAGTGTTGCCGCGTGAGACAAGCGCCGCATCCGGACTTGCGCCCTTGGTGGAAGTGGTCACAGTGGACCCAGCGGTGGCCCAGCAATTGGTTTTGGCAATCGGCACACCGGTGCAGGCTGCAAGACCGAGGGATGCACCCATCATGACAGCCCAAAATCGGACTCGCATAATCAAGGTTATGTAATATACTGATTTCATTGGACAATCATTCCTTCCAGAATTTGGGCCGTGCGGCATAGTCCGCGCCAAAGGCGTTGAGTCCGGCCTGACCACCGCCAAGCGCCGTCAGAAGCGGCCCAAGGGCCTTGAGATCGACGTTCAGCACCGTCGAGCTGCGCGGCGTGCGCGACAGCACCATCCGCTGGCCCGGGATCGGGCTCAGGACAAAGTCCAACTCGCCATCGGTCAGCCGGAACCCGTCATAGTCCGCACTTGCGGCTTCGCCGTTCGGGAACAGAAGCTGGTTCGGCAGTGCTTCGAGGATGGAGCGGGCTTTTGATCCCCGGATCTGGCTTGGAAACTGGGTCATCATCACGACGACGACGTTCTTCTTGCGCGCGGTCACCAGCCATTCGGCGAGCTTTTTGGCGAAGTACTCGTCATCGAGCACCTTCCAGGCCTCGTCGATCAGGATCAGCGTCGGCCGCTTTTCTTCGATCAGCATCTCGATGCGGCGGAAGAGATAGCCGAGGATCGCGGTGCGTTCGGTGCCGAGATCGAGGATCTCTGTCAGATCGACGGCCGTGACGTCATGGCTGGTGAAATCCACCACCGGCTCGTCGGCTTCGCCGAAGACCCAGCCATAGCGACCTTCGGGGCCCCATTCGCTGATCCTCTGCGCCAGATCGAGGCCGTCGCCGACATCGCCAAACAGCTCCTGAAACGCGCGGAAGTTCCGCAGGCCTTCCCGGGCCTTGCCGTTCTGAGTGATCGCGGATTTCAGCGCCTCGGACTGCAGCGGCGCCATCGGCCCGCTGCGAGATTCAAGCAGCGCCACCAGCCAGTCCAAGAACCACGCCTCGCCGCGTTCGCCGGATTCAGTGGCAAGCGGATTGAGCCCTGTCGGACGTCCGGCGCGGATTTCGGCGTAGCGACCGTCAAGAGCGCGGACTGCCATCTTTAGACCCGCCTCCTTGTCGAAGATGATCGTGCGGCCCCCTGCCCTTTGGGCTTGGGCTGCGAGGAAGGCGACGGTGGTGGTTTTGCCGCCGCCGGATTTGCCCAAGACAAGAGTATGGCCGTTGGTCGGTTCCGCCAACGGATCACCCGGTTCATGGAAGCTGAACCGGTGCAAGCTGCCCTGCAGGGTTTGGAACAGCGTCAGCGGCGTTTGCCACGGCAGGCGCGCAGCTTCGGTCCCGATGTCAGCGGCATGCAGCGCCGTCATATCGGCGAAATTCAAGGACGAGACCGTCATGTCCCGCGCCCGGTAATCCATGTTGCCGGGGTGCATGGCAAAGAACGCAGCCTCAAGCGCTGTGACCTCGCGGACCAGCCGCATGCCGTTTTGATGCGCAATGCCGCGGATGCGGGCGACCTCGATATCGAGCGCCGCCTGATCACTGGCAAAGACGGTGATGGTCATCTGATGGATCCCAAACCCGAGCTCGCCGCTTTCGGACTTGTCGGCGGCCTCAAAAAGCTGCGCCTCGATCGTGGCGGCGATGTCCTCGGAGGCCCGCATTTGCGCGACCCGGCGCTTGACCCGTTCCGTGATGCTACCGCGTTCGATTGGAGTGTAGATGTGAGTGATGATGGTATCTCGTGAAGCGCCGAGTGCATCGAGCATGCCGGGCCAGGTCGAGGTGGCGTAGGATTTGACATAGAGGACGGCGCCAACGCGCGGCGTTTCTGCCCCCTCCTCCACGGTGAACTGGCCTTTGCCGAAACGAATGGCGGCATCGCTGGCATCCTCAGCGATAATCCCAAACGGGCTGCGCGGTTTGCTGCGCAACTCGCCAGTCAAAAGCGAGGCATAAAAGCCGATCAGGCTCCCATCGCTGATCTTGAGGCGGTGGGATTTCACACCAAGTCCGGTCTCAAGGATCGAGACCACTTCACGCAACTCTTCCAGCCGACGGTCGGTATCCTCGCCCCAGACCTTTGCGGCAGCTTTGCCAAAGAGCGGCACCGCTAGCGGCGCAACCTGCCGCCGGACGACCGTCAGGATCAGCACGGATTCCTGCAGGTTGCGGCGTTGGAGCTCGGTACTCCACGCATGGTCGATATCAGCGGCAAAGCTTTGGCCGTGGATCGGCTTCAACTGTGCTTGGGCCGGCCGCATCATCCGGTGTAGATAGAAGCTGAAGCGCTCATCCAGCGTATCGAGGAGGTGCGCGAATCCGGCGCGCAGGGCGCTGATGGCTGAAGACCCGGAAGTGATCCCGTCGATGCCGGTCACTTCGAGCGAGATCATCAGCCCGTTGTCGCGGGTGCGCACCACCTCGTCATCCAGCTCGATGACATAAGGCAGATGTGCATAGATCTTCGGGTCCACCGGGATCAAAGCACGCGCCCTGCCCTTCAACCCTTCCCGTTCAAGAAACATGACGCCGCCCTTTCCGCAGGATGGCCATCGGCGTCACCTGCATCATGACAGCAAAGACATGATGCCCATTCGGGTTCAGCTTGGTCGCAAAGCGGGCCAGCCCATACCAGATCGGGGCGGTCAGGAACCACCAGACCGGCTTGAACAAGATGAAGGGCAGCACGGTCATCGCTCCCACTGCCATGGCATAGGGCATCGGCAGGCCGAGAAACTTGGCTTGCCGCGAGAGCCCGAGGATGACCGCGCTTTTCTCCATGGTTCTTCTCTCGCCTCAGCTGAACGACGAGCGCAGGTTTGCGACGATGGCGGGGCCGGCGAAGACAAGGAAGGCGCCAACCACGACCAGTGCCACCCAGGCCCAGCTGATCCGGTTAAAGGCCGCGAGGAAGCCAGTCACCACGAAGGCGATGCCAAAGAAGGCCGTCGCAAGGGTTCCCCGGAACGAGGCCAGAACGCCCGTCGCGACCGTTTCGGCCTTGGTGAAGACCACTTGCGCCAGCGCAGGCTCAGACTGCGCCAGAAAAAGGGTGCAAAGGGTCAGGCCCAGAAGAGCCACGTGTTGGTTACGCATGAGGGGATTGTCCTTCTTGGGTCAGAGTTCGGTGAGGATGCGGTCGTAGACCGCCATCACCTTTACGATGTGGGATTGGGTCTCGGCGTAGGGCGGCACGCCGTCGTATTTGCGCACGGCCTCGGGGCCGGCGTTGTAGGCGGCAAGGGCAAGCTCGAGGCTGCCAAAAGCCGCCATCTGTTCCAGGAGATAGCGCGCGCCCCCGTCGAGGTTTTCGATGGGGTCGGCAGGATCAACATTCAGGTAGTCAGCCGTCCCGGGCATCAGTTGCGCAAGGCCGAGGGCACCTGCATGGCTGATCGCCCCTTGGGTGTAATTGCTTTCCACCTTGATCATTGCCTGGAAGAAGGCAGACCATTCGGCCGGGGAAAGCTTCAACCGCGCCAAGGCTGGATGGTCCTGATAGCGGGTGGCAATCAGCCGGATCGATGGCAGGACATCCCTTGGGGCCGCCACGTCTTTGGTGCTGTAGGAGATGTCGGCTGCTGCTTCTGCCCCCTCCCCTTCTCGGGTCTCTTCGTTAACCTGTTCAGGACGAACCGGGACAATCAGCTGCCCCTGACCGTCATAGCGCAGGACGGATGTATCAAGCGCGGCAAGCTGGACTTCACCGCCCTGGCCTTCCGGCTCATTCCAGCGGATCACTTCCGCCTGGGCGGCTCCGCATGCCAGTGCAGACAGTGCCAGCGACAGCAGGCACGTCGAGATGATCGAGGTTGAGCTTGCCGAAGGCGAGGCCAAACATGCCGATTGGCGAGTTGACGATACGTTCCCGCGCAAGGGCCGTGACCAGCAGGAAACGCTCGCCCGTGGGGCTGACAACGTAGAACAGCCATTCCCCCGAGAACCGTTCGTCGGGGTTGGGCGCACTGACACACTCGATCTCAACAGTCGCTCCTTCGGATGCGGCCAGCTTGCGGAAGTCGCGTTCCAGCAAGACAGGCAATGCGCGCCGTTTGGTATTCATAGGGTCCCCTCGGATCATCTGTTGGGAACGTTGTATCGCAGATTTTCTTGTGAAGCGATGCCTAACAGAAAGTATGGCGTATTCAACACGAAAATGACAAACACGATAAAAGAAGGCTGTGTGCATCGGCGGATGAAGGATCGGATGCTCGGCCAAGGCCAGCAGTCCGAGCCTTCCCCAGTCGGAAAAATGGAGCCGAAATATGAGCGTGCGAAGTTGGGAAAAGCCCAAGAAATGTTGAGAGATCGTCCACCTCCAGGCACTGCTTCTTGGTTCGGCAAAGCGCACCAAATGTGCCGATGGGCTCAGCTGCTGCCCGCGATCTGCATGGCGGTTTCGGTGAGCTCTGCAGCCCTTGCGCAACCAAAGGTGATTCGCTGTCTGGCGCCCGAGGTACCGATCACCGACCTGCCAGAAGCGGTTCTCGCCGAATACCGCGCGGAAATCGCGGCCGAGTTCGAGGCGTATTTCGCAGATCTGAGCGATCACATCGCCTGTCTCGACAGTGAGCGCAGTCGAGCCTTGTCCGAAGCCCGCTTGGCCACCGAGGCCTACTCAACCTTCCTCAACGCCCCCCCAGCCCAAAAGGACCTCCCGTGAAACCTCTTCTCCCTGCCCTGCTCCTTGGTCTTGGCCTCTCTACCGCGACCATCACACCGGCAGCCGCCTACCCGGTCGATTGCGCGATCCTTCTGTGCCTTGCCGGGGGCTGGCCCGCATCTGCCGAATGCGCTCATGCCCGCGCGGTGTTCATCCGTCGCATCACGCCTTGGCCGATCGAGCCGCCGCTGCAGATCTGGAACTGTCCGATGCGGGCGAGTTTTCGGGGCGAGCAGCGGCCGATTGAACGCCTCTACGACATCGCATTCCGGGCTGACTTGGCTCCGCCAGCTATGTCGCTTCCGGGTGTCTCGGCCGCGCCGATCCTTGTCAACGCTCAGGCTGATGTCGACATTTCCGATGCTGCTTTCGACTTCGTCCGCTCGATCCGGGTGTTTGAGATCACCTACCAACAGCGCCGCAGTTCTGATGGCGACTGCAACAGTTGGGGGACGGTCTTCATGGGCAGCTACGGCGAACAGGGTGACTACACCAGGCGGCGGAGCAACATATCCGCTGTTCCAGAGGCCTCAGATTTTGGCGTCCCCGCCAACTGCGGCAATTACTGGCACCGCTCAGTCTTTGTCGAATGGCGGGATTATGAGGGCACCTATGGCCATGAGGAGGTGCACTACTAACCGCGGCGATCTCCGCCCTTAACCAGACCGGACCACCCCAGAAACAGAAACGACGCCAGACCATAGGTCCGACGCCGCGCTGATTTCTCCGTTGCACGAGAAATTTATCGCGAGTGAAGCATCCGTTCAACCGGCAAAGCATTTTGCCCGAACGAATTTTTGCGCTCTATCGTCTGGCGTCCTAAAACCAGGACGGCACTCCCATGAACCTGACCACCGGCGCCATTCTGCGCCGCATCACTGAAGCCGACCTTTCGGCCGCATGCCACAAGCTCGCGACGATCATCCTCGACGGTATCGCCTGGAAGGACGGCTATAATGGCCTTGAGCGAGGGACAGCAGCGTTCACGCTTGCGCATTTAGCTGACAAAATGGGGGTGTCGCGGCAGCATTTGACCGCGCTTCTCGCCGAACTGGCAGCGTCCACTCTTGAACTTGTTCGCTGGAAGCCGAACGGCAAGTTTGCACCCTGGCTGTTTCGCTTCGGCGCGGGCGAAGACGTTGCAGTCTTGCAAGATGTCGTGTCAGCCACAGGCGACACATCACTATCTAGAGAATCTAAGAACAAAACTATCTTCGCTGGAAAGATCGAAATCGACGCGGCATGGAACGTTTATCTCACACCTTGGGCTGAGATGATCAAAGTTGCGAAAACCTCGCTCGCTTGTTGGAATGTCGATACCCAGGCTATCTGGGATCGCTTCGTGGCCTTCAACAAGGCGAGGGGAAACTCAGCGGTGCCCGCGGGGTTTTTGCTCGGATTCATGCGGAAGTGGCGGAGTTCGGCAGGTGCGGGAACGAGGTCCATTGCGGATGCCAAATCTCGTCGCGCGCCTGATCCGTCTGAGCAGGAGTTGCACCGCCTGATCAAGGCGGCGCCCAGCAAAAATCGGGAGTTTCACGCATCGGATCTGCGTCGCATGATCGGTCAAGCCGCCTATGACGTTCGGGTCCTGGACATGGTAAGGAAGTTCGGCTGCCCGAGGTTCACAGCCGCCCTCGCTGTCCACGGACGATCAGTATTGGCCGGGGAGATTTCACGGTGAGGCCAAGGTCTTTTCGGGGTTGGAATCCGCTATTCGGCTGCTACCAGAAGGCGTGGTATCCGCTGGTCAAAGCCTTGCTTCACGGAGGCGAACAATGCCTCCTAGACCTTGTTGCGCCGCTTGAAGAAGGCCGTCGCCATCCCGTCGGTGGTGCCGATGCGTGATGACTGCGCCTGAGTGCGAGCTCGTAGTCTTTTCAGACTGCGGTCGGACCGTGAGGTGCAATCGGAGAAAAGAGTGCTCCCTCTCAACACAAAGGGTCAGCGAGCTGTCCCGTTTGTGATTTGCGTCAAAGAGCCGGACAGATGATCGTTCGGCCATGCAAACTGGCCTGGCAACGCATCTTTTGAGATCTTTCATTCGGCTCGTACGGGCCAGCGCCATCATGGTTGGCCTCGGGCTTGTGATGTTGAGCTCCGACTATTGCCCGACGGGTCAGACCGACTGCGCGATGGCAGACATGGACTTGGACATGGAAACCCAAGATGGCATCTGCGTTTTGGCCTGTGGCGTGCCATTCCATTATAGCGTTCAGACCGCACCCGCCTTTGTCGGCGAGATATCCGTTCTGCCCGTCCCGACGGTTCTAAGGTTTGCAGGCATCCTGACAGAGCCGGACGTGCCACCCCCCCGATCCCTTGGTTGAGATGACACTCCCAATTCAACCTCATCAAGGAGACCTATGATGAAAACCACACTTGCTGCTGCGGCAGCATTGCTCGCATTTGGCGGCGCCGCCTTTGCGGCGTCGGATTGCTGCGGTGATCTGATGGCCTGCTGTGCTGCGATGTTCGAGTGCTGCTTCTGATCTGCACTTGACTGAACGAGGGGAACGCCAGCCTTCGGGCTGGCGTTTTCGTTCCGGAAAGGCCGCTGGCTGGGTTCGTTCGGCTTCTTGCCTGCTTCGGACCTGACCGTGTTCAGGCAGCCGGATAGGACGCGAACACCATGGTCGCCCCATCGCGCCCGATCAGGATCACGTCATAGGCTTCGCGCTGGTCTTCTGGTCCCATTCCGGGTGAGCCAAAGGGCATGCCTGGGACCGACAGACCAATGGCCTCGGGCCTTTCGACCAGCAGTCGGCGGATGTCGGCGGCGGGGACATGGCCCTCGATGACATAGCCAGCGATCCGGCCGGTGTGGCAGGACACAAGGCCTTCTGGCACCCCCGCCGTCTGCTTTAGGTCGGCGAGTGCGTCATACTCCAGATCCTGTGCAGTGACGGCAAAGTCTGCGTCTTGCATATGCGCGATCCAATCGTGACAGCATCCACAGGTGGCCGTCTTGAAGACTTCGATCGTCTCCAAGTCTTGGGCAAAGGTCCGGCCTGGAAGAATGCCGAGGCTGATCAGACTGGCGGTCGCGGACAGGACATGGCGACGAGTGAGGATCATTGGGTCTCTCCAGCGAATGTAATTAATTGAAAGGAAGTTTGGCCCGCTGCCACTGAAAGGCAAGTGGCTGGGACGTCGCGGTTATCGATTGAAGCCCGGCCCGCTGTGGCAGGCGGGAGCAACGAGTGATGCCTCCCCCTCCAGATCGGCGAGGATCGGGCAATCGGGCCGATCATCGCCGGAACAACCCTGCGCCAGATGGTCAAGCGTGGCGACCATGCTTTGCATCTCCACGATCTTGCGGCGCAGGCCAGCGATCTGGGCCTCTGCCAGTTGCTTGACGTCCGCGCTGTGGCGGCCGCGGTCCCGCCAAAGGGCCAGAAGTTCGCCAATTGCTTCAACCTGAAACCCCAGATCGCGGGCGCGGCGGATGAAGCGCAGCATCTGGACATCGGTGCCGGTATAGGTGCGGTAGCCCGATGCGGTGCGCCCGGCTGAAGGGATCAGGCCCGTCTGCTCATAGTAGCGGATCATCTTGGCTGAAACGCCCGAATGCTTGGCGGCTTCTCCGATGTTCATGCCGGTGCTCCATTGGTTTGCGTTGGCTGGAAGCGGCGCAGGCGCAGGGCATTGCCCAGCACGAACACGCTGGACAAGGCCATGGCCCCCGCCGCAAAGACGGGCGACAGAAGGATGCCAAAGGCTGGATAAAGCGCCCCTGCCGCCACCGGGATAAGGGCCGCGTTATAGACAAAGGCCCAGAACAGGTTCTGCTGGATATTGCCCATCGTGGCCCGGCTGAGGGCGATGGAATCGGGCACGCCGGTCAACCGGCCCGACATCAGCACGACATCCGCCGCCTCGATGGCAATATCGGTGCCCGTACCAATGGCCAGGCCCACATCCGCCTCGGCCAGAGCTGGAGCATCATTGATGCCGTCCCCGACAAAGGCCAGCGGACCGTGATCTCTGCGCAGGCGCTTGATCGCTTCGACCTTGCCGCCCGGCAGGACCTCGGCCACCACGGCATCGATGCCCAGTTGGCGGGCGATGGCCTGTGCGGTGCGGGCGTTGTCGCCAGTGATCATCGCGACTTTAAGGCCAAGATCATGCAACGCCCTGATCGCCGCTGGGGTCGTGGGCTTGATCGGATCGGCCACGGCCATCATCGCCGCCAAGCGCCCGCCGATGGCTGCATAGAGCGGGGATTTGCCCTCTGCCCCAAGGCGCGAGGCATCTTCGGCAAAGGGGGCCACGTCCAGCCCCAACCGGGCCATGTAGCGGTCTGCGCCAATCTGCACCGGCACCGCGCCTGCCATGGCTGTGACCCCGAACCCGGTTTCCGAGGCAAAGCCGGTTACGACGGGCAGGCTCACCCCCTCGGCCTCGGCTGCCGCCACAATGGCGCGGGCAATTGGGTGTTCCGACCGCGCCTCGACCGATGCCACCAGCGCCAGCACCTCGGCCCGGTCAAACCCGGGGGCTAGGATCAGGTCGGTCAGCGCTGGCTTGCCAGCGGTCAGCGTTCCGGTCTTGTCCAGCGCCACGACACGGACGGATTGCAGCGCCTGCAACGCCTCGCCCTTGCGGAACAGAACGCCGAGTTCCGCGCCACGCCCGGTGCCCACCATGATCGACGTGGGCGTCGCCAGCCCCATCGCGCAGGGGCAGGCGATAATCAGAACCGCCACCGCATTCACCAGACCAAAGGTCAGCGCCGGGTCGGGGCCGAGGATCAGCCAGACGGCGAACGTCAGCGCGGCCAGCGCCATCACCACCGGCACGAACCAAAGGGTGATACGGTCCACCAGCCCCTGGATGGGCAGCTTGCCGCCCTGCGCTGCCTCGACCATGCGGATGATCTGGGCCAGCATCGTGGCCTCGCCCACCGCCGTCGCGCGGAAGGTCAGCGCGCCGGTCTGGTTGACCGTGCCCCCGGTGACCGCAGTCCCGGCGCCCTTGGCAACGGGGGCGGGTTCGCCGGTGATCATGGACTCGTCGATCCAGCTGTCGCCCGCCGTCACTTCGCCATCGACCGGCACGCGTTCGCCGGGACGCAGGTCCAGCAGATCGCCTGCCTGCACCTCGTCAATCGGCACTTCGATCACCGCGCCATTCCGATGAACGCGAGCCATACGCGGCTGCAAGCCGACCAACCGGCTGATCGCCTGCGACGTGCGGCCCTTGGCCCGCGCTTCCAGAAACCGGCCCAGCAGGATAAGCGTGACGATCACGGCCGCTGCCTCGAAATAGACGTTCACCGTGCCCGGCGGCAGAAGGCCCGGCAAGAAGGTCGCTACCACCGAATAGGTAAAGGCCGCCGTCGTGCCCACCGCGACCAGACTGTTCATGTCGGGAGCCAGCCGCCACAACGCCGGATAACCCCTGAGGTAGAACCGTCGCCCCGGCCCCAGAAGGACAAGCGCAGTCAGCACAAATTGCAGCACCCAGCTCGCCTGCATGCCGATGGTGGTCATGATCATATGATGGATCGGCGCAAAGAGATGCGAGCCCATTTCCAGCACGAAGACGGGCAGGCTCAGCGCTGCCACAATCATCAGGTCGCGGCGCAGCAAGGCTTCTTCGGCCTCCTTGCGGGTTGCCCCTTCGGTGTCCCCCGCGACCGAGGCTTGAACCGATCTCGCGCCATAGCCTGCCGCCTCAATCGCCTGATGCAGCCGGGCGGCATCCGCCGTTCCGGTCACGGTCGCCCGTTCTGTCGCCAGATTGACGCTGGCCGACGCAACGCCAGGCACGGCCTTCAAGGCTCGCTCAACCCGCGCCACGCAAGAAGCGCAGGTCATGCCGTCTATCGCGATATCAACTGTCTGCGCCGGAACGGCATAGCCGATGCGCTCCAGGGCGTCGACCAAGAGCACACGATCAATCGGGTTCGATGACGACACCTCGGCCCGTTCTGTTGCCAGATTGACTGTTGCAGACGTGACACCCGGCACCCCCGCCAGTGCGCGCTCCACCCGCACCACGCATGAAGCGCAGGTCATTCCTTCGACGGGCAAGTTCTGTGTGATGAGAGACGGTGGTGCAAAGCGGGCGTTCATGGCGACTGTCCTGTTCAGAAATGGGTCGGGTCGCACTCACAGATAGGGCTTCCAATCATTGGAAGGTCAAGCTTCAAATTACACAAAAACGTGCTCTTGACCTTCCAACGCTTGGAAGCTCCATGTCTCGTATATCGAAGTTCAACTGATCGAGGATGTGATGCAGTTCCATATCGAAACGATGACTTGTGGCGGCTGCGCCCGGGGTGTGACCAAAGCGATCCAAGGCGTCGACGCCGCCGCCACTGTCACGGCCGATCCGCCAAACCGCCGTGTTGATGTGACCACGACCGCGCCGCGCGAACAAATCGTCGCTGCCCTGACTGAAGCAGGCTTTGCGCCCGCGTGATTGATCCAAAGGAGAAGAAAATGAAGAAGACCGTAATTGCCCTGACCGCTGCCACCCTCGTTGTTGCGGGCGGCATCGCCTTTGCCCAGATGGAGGACATGGATCATTCAAACATGGATCACGGCAACATGGCTGGCGGATCGATGGAAGGCATGGCCATGATGGACCATTCCTCGCTCATCCCACCCGAATTTGCCAATGACACGGCCACGAACGCCTATGCCGATGCCATGGACAAGATGCTGGCCGACATGATGGTGCCCTATACTGGCGATCCGGACGTGGATTTCATGGTGGGTATGATCCCGCACCACGAAGCTGCTGTCGCGATGGCTCGTATTGTCTTGGAACATGGCACCGATCCCGAAGTGCGCGCCTTGGCGGAAGAGGTCATTGTGGCGCAAGAGCGCGAGATTGCGCAGATGAAAGCCTGGCTTTCTGCACGCGGTCAGTAACGTGTTTTAGCGGGGGCTCACTTCCATGATTCCCTGCATTTGCCCGGCATCCTGAAGCGGAAGACAAAATCTCTTTGCTCGCCCCGACCGGGGCGAGTTCGTTGGGCAGTTCCTTTCCTGTCTGATCGGCTGAAGAGGTGACGTGCAATTGCGTCGGTAGTTGCTGCATGTGTCGCCTGAAGCCGTTGCCGAGCGCTCTGCTGTTAAGTCCCACGAGAACTGCTTTCGGTACAGACAGGTCGATGTGGATGCAATGATGCTACGGGATACGTTCCAAGCACTAACGTCGTTTTGCCCCGCTGTGTCTTGTCGCCCATCCGCGGCGCGATCTTGTCAGTTATACTACCGGGATAGGGCGGCCACCAACTCGGCGAGCTGGCGGCCGTTTCATTTTAGTACTTTGCCTGGGCCGTCGTTCCATCTGGGGCAACAAGCTGGAGCGCTCCTTTGACCTCTTTAGCAACCGCGACGGCAGCAACCCCGATGAGTTGACCGTTGGCATCGGGAGTAAGCTCAAACCGCTGTGCACTGCCATCGACTAGCAAGATTGCGTTGCCGGTCCATCCCTCAGCCGACAATGGCTGATCTGCCCCGTCATAAAGGTAGACAACCACATTAGGAGTTTCGTTCGCCACCAGTTCTGCGTGCCATATACCTGCATCGACTTTCCAACCGCCGTTCGGTCCGGGCCGTGGCTCGTGGGCGAAGGCGGCAAGGGCGACAACAGACGCCAAGGCAGACAGTCCGAGACGGACAGAGAGTTTGGATTTGGTCATTTTCGGCTCCGATGTTCAGTAAGCTTCGATTGTGGATGCACGACCTGTGTCCTGCGACTGCTTGGCAGCCTCGGCCCGTGCCTGCGCCACGAGGCGTTCCAGCGGGGCGCGGCCATAGCGCAGGAACAGGGTCGGTGTCAGGACAGTGTCAAGGATCGTGGCTGTCACCAGACCACCAAAGATGGTGATGGCGACGGGATGGAGGATTTCCTTGCCAGGCGCATCAGCGCCAAGCATCAGCGGCACAAGGGCCACCCCCGCCGACAAGGCGGTCATCAGCACCGGCGTCAGCCGCTCCAGACTGCCGCGAATGACAAGGTCGCGCCCGAACGGCATGTCTTCCTGAATGGCGAGGTTGATGTAGTGGCTGATCTTCAGGATGCCGTTGCGGGTGGCAATCCCGGTCAGCGTGATGAAGCCCACCATGGACGCCACCGACAGCGGCTGACCTGACCACCACAGTGCCGCGACGCTGCCGATCAGGGCCAAAGGCACGGACGCCATGATGATGCCGACGAACAGCGGCGAGCGGTAGCGGCTGTAAAGGATGGCGAAGATCATTGCCAGCGACAGGATCGACAACAGGCCGATGGTGCGCATTGATTCTTCCTGCGCCTGAAAGGTGCCTTCCAGCGTCGCGAAAAACCCGGTGGGCAAGTCCTTTTTGGCCATAACGGCGCGGATCTGTTCCACGATCTGCGCCATGTCGGTCTGCCCGTCCGAGTTGGCCAACACGACAAGCCGTCGTTTGCCGTTTTCGCGCAGGATCTGGTTCGGGCCATCGGTTTCGACCACGTCGGCAATCTGACTGACCGGGATCCAGCCGGTCGGGGTTTCGATCAAGAGATCGCCAAGACCGCGCGTCGTGCGTTCCTCATCCTGAAGGCGCAGCACCACGTCAAAGCGCTTGTTGCCATCAACGATCCGCGAAACGATACGACCGTTGGACAACTGTTCCAGCTGTTCGGTCACGGCGGCGGGCTGCAAACCATAAAGTGCCGCGCGTCCGTAATCGACGATGATCTCAAGTTGTGGGATGCGGACCTGCTTTTCGAGCTGAAGATCGACCACGCCGGGAATTTCATCCAGCGCCACCCGGAATTCTTCGGCAATGGCGCGCATCGTGTCGAGGTCCTCGCCAAAGATCTTGAGCGCAATTTGCGCCCGCACCCCTGAAAGCATGTGATCAAGCCGGTGCGAGATCGGCTGGCCGATGTTCGTCACCACCGGCAGCACGGATAGACGCGCGCGGATATCCGCCTCGATCTCCGTTTTCGGGCGGCCGTCTTGGGCCAGTTCCACCTCGACCTCGGACGAATGCACCCCTTCGGCATGTTCATCCAGTTCCGCACGGCCCGTCCGGCGCCCAACCAGCACAACCTCGGGCACCTCAAGGATCAACTGCTCGGCTACCAGCCCGATCCGCTGGCTTTCCTCGAGGGATATGCCAGGGTTGAAGAGCATGCTGATCGTCAGTGTGCCTTCGTTGAACGGGGGCAGAAACGCGCGTGGCAGCTGCGTGGCGAAACTGCCTGCTGTGATCACAGCCGCCACAACCCCTGCAATCAACAGGCACGGGTGCCCGAAAGACCAGTCGAGCAGTTTGCGGTTGCCGCGTTTCAGCACCCGAACGACCATGCCTTCATGCTCATCCAGCCGCTTCAACCCGGGCAGCATGTAATAAGCCATGACCGGGGTCAGCGTGATTGACACCACAAGGCTGGCGAGAATGGAAATGATGTAGGCCTGCCCCAGCGGCGCAAAGAGCCGCCCTTCAATGCCCGACAGCGCAAACAACGGCACAAAGACCAAAACGATGGTCATCGTGGCGTAAACAATGCCCGAACGCACTTCTTGGCTGGCAGAAACGACCACGTCGAACACGGAACGGGGATTTCCCTTTTCGCGATTCTCCCGCAGGCGGCGGAAGATGTTTTCCACATCGACGACAGCATCATCGACCAGCTCGCCAATCGCGATGGCAAGGCCGCCAAGGGTCATAGTGTTGATCGAAAGGCCCATCCAGTAAAAGATGATGGCCGACACAAGGATCGAGACGGGGATAGCGGTCAGCGAGATGATCGTGGTGCGCAAGTTCAACAGGAACAGGAACAACACCACTGCAACGACCGCGATGGCCTCTAGTAGTACCTTCTGCACATTGCTGATCGATGTCTCGATGAAGGTTGCCTGGCGGAACAGAATATTGTCCGCCTTCACCCCGTCCGGCAGGGCCGCACTCATCTCTGCCAAGGCAACTTCGACCTGCTGGGTCAGCGCGATGGAGTCTACATCCGGTTGCTTTTCAACCGAGACGATCACCGCATCGTCGCCCATGAACCCGGCATCGCCGCGCTTGGTGCGGGGTGCAAAGCTGACCTCAGCCACCTGATCCAAAGCCACCGGCTGGCCATTCACCGAGGCCACGACAAGGTTTCTAAGGTCATCGAGGCTTTGCGTGCGCCCGATGTTGCGGATCAGAAACTCGCGGCCGTATTGGTCGGCAAAGCCTCCGCCTGTGTTTGCACCAAAGCCGGTCAGCGCAGTTTCCACATCCTCATAGGTCACGCCAAAGGCGCGCATGGCTGCCGGATTTGGCGCAACCCGGTACTGTCGTACCTCGCCGCCGATCGGGATGACGTTTGCCACCCCCGGAATGGTCAAGAGCCGTGGCCTGATGGTGAAATCGGCCAGCTCGCGCAACTCCATCGGGGTGACGGTATCCGGCCCAGTCACAGCGATCAGCATGATCTGCCCCATGATGGAGGCGACCGGCCCCATCTGTGGCACCACGCCTTGGGGCAGTTGCGCCTGCACCAGGGTCAGCCTTTCAGCAATCTGCTGACGGTTGCGGTAGATGTCAGTGTTCCAGTCGAACTCGACGTAGACGATCGACAGGCCCACGCCCGATGTGGACCGGACCCGCGTGACACCGGGCAGCCCGTTCATCTGGGTTTCCAGCGGATAGGTGACCAATTGCTCGACCTCGGGCGGGGCCAGCCCCTCGGCCTCGGTCATGATTGTAACGGTCGGACGGTTGAGATCGGGGAACACATCGACCGGAAGGCGGGTGACCGTCAGGGCACCGTAAAGCACCATGACGATGGCAATCGCCATGACGAACATGCGATTGCGCAGTGATTGCGTGACCAGAAAATTGAACATGGTCTGTGCCTATCGGATCTGGTTAAGAAGTTCGGCACCCTCGGCCACGACACGCAGCCCGACCTCAAGGCCCGCCACGACAAGCACTGTGTCACCGTCCAGCGGTTCTACTCGAACCTCGCGCTGGACGAAGCGTTCGGCATTGCTTTTCACATAAACCACGAGTTGCCCATTGGCTCCGCGCAAGACAGCATCGCGAGGTACGACGATGCCCTCATGCTCTGCCGGAGTGGCCGCGATCACCCTCAGCAACTGACCAGCCCGCAATCCAGCCGCGTCTCCTACGACAGAAAACCGCACCGGAACGGCCTGTCCTTGGTCAGCAAGACCCGTCCCCTGATAGGCAAGATCGATGGTCGATCCGTCAGCGAAGACCGCCACTGCTTCCAAGCCCAAAGCTTCTGATCGGTAACTCAGCGCCTCAACCCAGAACCTTCCTGGGTCAACGATCTCATAGACCGTGACGCCGGGTGCAGCGATTTGGCCCGCGATGGCTTGACCTGCGGCAATGACCCCGTCAACCGGCGCAATCAGATTTTCCGAGACATCCGTGAGCGACACCAAGGCGTCGCGTTGTGCGATCAGACTTTCCTGCTCGATCTCGAGTTCCTCGATCTCGGTCCTTGCCACCGCCGTCGCCAATTGGCGGTTCCGGTCAAGACGGCGGGTGACAAGCTGCAATTCTTGTTCGATCTCGCGAATTTGCTGTTGGCGGTCGGCAAGATCTACCGCACCGATGGTCGGCTCGACGATGGCGACGATCTGACCTGCCTTCACCAAGGACCCGAGCTGTGGAAAACCACCCGGAGGGGCGACCAGCCTGCCCTCAAGTGACGCCTGCACATAGCCCGAGGCGTTCGGATCTGGAATGATGCGCCCCGGAAGTTCGATGCGCCGCCCATGCAAAGCCGTTTCCGTAACAAGCGTTCGAATGCCCAATACGCGCTGCGTCCCTTTCGGAACAAAGATGGCCCCATCTGGAAAGCGTTGGGCGACATCGCGCGTCGCAGCGGCAGGCATGGGCAGTGCTGCGTTGGCCGCGCTAGCGGCAGCGACCTCCGCCTGCCCCTGCGACGGCGGGATAAGCAGAATAGCTACCAACAGAACCGCAAGCTTGGCAGGTGCAACGGGCCGGCGATTGCGCCGCAACAGCAGCATGCCGAAAACCCCCACCAGCAGGCCGATCCCCGCCGCCGCGGCGAGTGTTAGATCGCGTGTCTCCAGCCGCGCCTGCAAGTCACCCAGAACACTCGCGCCAATCGCCGCTGCGCCGTTCGGCTCAACCACTGCCACGGGCGGTGCCGCGGGGATTGTCAGCGACCCGACCAGAACATCGAAGCCTGCATCGGCAATAACGGTGATCGCAAGATCGTAGCTGCCGGGTGTCGCGACCCAAGGTGCAGAAAAGGCATAGATCCCCGGCTCCGTTTCCGTGCCGATGATAACACCAGAGGGCGTGTCCATCTCGACCGCAGCCCCGGCAACGGGCGCGTTGGTGTCGAATGTGTCGATATAGACCTGCAGCTCAGCGCTGCGGGCTATGACAACCGCCTCGAACACCGTCGATGCTGCTTCGACCCGAGGGGCGATGGTGGTGCTGACCGGCGGCGGGGCGCCATGATCATGGCCTTCATGTGCGGCCACGCCGCCCGTGAAGGCAAACATTACAACAACGGCCAAAGCCCCTACAAACCGCATATCCGAACCCCGACGCCTGTTTTTGTTGGTGTCGAGATGACCGACAGACGTCTCTGAACGATTGCCGCTTTGTAACCGAGTGTTTCAGCGCCCCTGTCGGGGTAGTGACACAGTGACGCGCAGGCCACCGGTCGGCCCTTCGCCAAGCTCCAACGTGCCGCCGTGGCCGTCGATCACAGCGCGTGCAATTGTCAGCCCCAGCCCAAAGCCACCGGTCTGGCTGTTGCGCGAGGATTCAAGCCGGACAAAGGGCAAAAGCACGCGGTCCCGGTCCGCTGCGGCAATGCCCTGACCGTCATCATCAATCACTACGGCCACTTCCTGCGCGTGTTCGGAAACCGACACCCGGGCTGTGCCGCCATATTTGACAGCATTGCCTACGAGGTTGGCAAAGGCCCGCTTCAAACCCAGCCGCCGCCCAGGAACAACGGCTGAGCGCGGCCCGGTGAAAGAAACGACTGCACCTTGATCCGTCTGATCATCAGTCACGGTCTCAAGGATTGCGACCAAGTCCACCGGGCGTATCGGTTCATCGGACCGGTCGCCGCGCAGATAAGACAGCGTCTGATCGATCATCCGCTCCATTTCGTCCAGATCATGCGCGATGGACCGGGCGAGAGGGTCACTGTCGATCTCTTCGGCGCGCAGACGCAACCGGGTGATTGGTGTTTTCAGGTCGTGGGATACTGCAGCCAGAGCTTGGGTGCGATCTTCGATTGACCGAGCAAGACGGTCCTGCAAGTCATTGAAGGCACGGGCCAGAACGGCAACCTCATAAGGACCGGTCTCGGGCACCGCCGCAACCTTGCCGGTGGTGTAGAACCCGTTAGCCGCCTCAGCGAACCGCGCCAGCGGCCGCGATATCCAGCGCACCAGCAACACAGCTGTGGCCAGAGCGACGGCTGCGATCATCCAAGCCACCATCACGGTCTGCGGTGCGCCTGGGATGCGGGGTGTCCAACTGAGCAGGCTGACATTCAACCATGTGCCGTCCGTGAGGCGCATCGAGATCAGCGCGACATGCGGGTCTGCGCTTGCTCCGTCCTGTTCGCCGACGATCAGGCCATCTTCCCCAAGTTCAGGGGCCAATTCGACCAATCGTTTTTGCAGATCCGTCCACAGCGGGTTGGTTGCGTCAGCTTCGACCGCCCGCTCCTCCCGGCTCCAATGGGCCTCGATCGGACCACTCGACAGGTCATGCGCGGCATCTTCCCGAAGTTCCTCCGGTAACCCAGCCAGCGTGCGCTTAATGGTCAGCAACCGATCTGCGAGCCGCCGTTCAGTCGCTTCGGACAGATCGGCACTGAGCGATGCGCGATAGGTCTGCAATCCCACAATCTGGACCGTGGCGATGCCAAGGATCAGGACGATGGTCGTTCGGGCAACCAGAGTGTCGAACCTTACTGCCATAGCTGCACGCAGCAGCGCGCGGGGGCCCGTCACTTACGCCGCACGTCTGCAGCGAACAGATAGCCTGCGCCGCGGATGGTCTTGATCAACTCTCCTTGCGCCTCGATCTTCCGGCGCAAGCGGCTGACCTGCACGTCGATCGAACGGTCAAACACGTCGAGGGTTCTGTTTTTAGTGCTGTCGAGAAGGTAGTCTCGCGACAGAACACGCTGCGGTGCTTCGAGAAACGTCAGCAGCAAATCATACTCGCCGCCTGACAGGTCAACGACCACACCGCCTGGGTTCGCCAGCTCTCGCTTCAGGGTATCCAACTGCCACCCCTCGAACTCGATCGACCGCCCCGACCCTTGGGGGGCCAACCCCTCTACTGACCGGCTGCGCCGAAGGACAGCCTTGATGCGTGCCAGAAGTTCGCGCGGGTTGAAGGGTTTCGGCAGGTAGTCATCGGCACCGACCTCCAACCCAACAATGCGGTCGATCTCGTCGCCCTTCGCCGTCAGCATTACGACCGGCACCGCGCTTTCAGCGCGCAACGCCCGACACAGGTCCAGACCGTTCGTCCCCGGCAACATGATGTCCAGCACAACAAGATCGACTTGGGATGACTGCATCTGGGCCTTCATCTCTGCGCCATTGCGGGCGGTCGAGACGACAAATCCGTTGGCGCGCAGGAACTTGGCAACAAGCGACAAGATCTCTCCGTCATCGTCGACGACAAGAACCTTTCCTTCGGTCGCTTGAACTGCGGTCGGCTGTTGCAACATTGTTCTTCGGTCTCGTTTTTGGGCACACGCTGGATGGCACTCAGACACTACGACACTGTTGCCAGATTGTATCGATTTGTTGCAGTGGCTTTTCTCTGGCCAATGATATCCGGGAGCTGATCAACAGCGCGCCGACCATCCCATTTGAACGGCCCCTGAAGGCGACCGATTTCGCTCCCTCGGCTCTCGTACAGCAGCGTTGTCGGCAGTCCGATGAAAGCGAAGGCGAGTTAGGCTCTTGTTGGCCCCGCCCATAAGAGCGGCAGATGCCGGATGCCGACTTCCGTATGGAATTCGCGTCCAAGGGCGATCCCGGCGTTCGATGCAGTCAGGAATGGCATGTCCTGAGAGATAAGTCTGGACCTGCGGTGCTTCCGCAGGTCCAGCGAGCATCAGGCGGAAACCGTGAACTCTGTCATCATGCCCGTAGAGAGATGGGGCATGTGGTGACAATGGAGCATCCAGCGCGCGGCTTCGCCTGCATCCAACGCAACCGTCACCATGCCCATCGGCGGTACGTGCACAGTATCACGCACAGCGCCTGCGATTCGTTTGTTGCCGACACCGACGACCTGGAAGGCATGGCCGTGCAGGTGCATCGGATGTGCCATCATCGACATGTTGTGAAACATCATCTCCACCCGCTCGCCTGACCTTGCTGTCACCGGAACATGGGTACCCCACGTTTGGCCGTTTATCGTCCAGACATAAGGCATCATCGAACCACCCAGCATCAGCATCGGCTGTGACGTCGGCGCACGGGCTGGCAAAGGCGTGATCGCTCGCAAAGCGGTTTCCTGGAGCAGATCGCCGCTGAATGCCGGATGGTCGGCCTCCGACATGTCTGCGAGCCTCGTCACAACAGCGCCCTTGGTAGCGAGGATCACGCCGGTCCTTTCCCTGGCACCCTCGCGCAAGGCTAGGATCGGGAACGATCCGCCTTCGCCAGGAACATCAAGTTCGATGTCAAGCCGCTGACCCATTGCTAGACCGAAACGGGGTCCGGGAAGAGGGTGGACTGGCTCGCCGTCGACGGCGACCAGTCGGCAAGGCAGCGTGCCCGTGTCGATCCAGAACACAGTCGCCGCTGCGGCATTGATCACCCGGACAAGGACACGGCCGCCTTTGTCAACCTGCACCACCTCGGGATCATCCAGTGTCCGATCATTCGTTAGATAGGCATCGAAGTTGTAGTCGTTCAGGTCCATCGCCATGCCGTCCATACCCGGCATCGCCATCATATCGCCCTGCCCGGTGGCACCCGTGTCCATTCCCGAATGATCCATGCCGCCCATTGTCTGTCCGTCTGATGCCATCTGGCTGTGATCCATGCCTGCCATCGATGCCCCGCCCGTAATCTCGGCGAGAACCTCGACTGGAGACCTGAATGAGAAATCGTGCAGAAAGAGCGTCACCTCCTGCCGGTCCGCCGACACGTCCTCGGCCCGCCGAACGACCAGTGGCGCGGCAAGGAGCATCATCTCGTGCGCCGGAATATGCGCATGCATCCAGTGTGTGCCGGCCCGCGCGGGAAAGTCGTAGGCCCGGGTTTCGCCTGGTTGCAGCACTGGCATCGGCATGTCTGGGACGCCGTCTTGAGCATTGTCCGGGATCTGCCCGTGCCAATGGATGATCGTCGGATCGGCGAGCGCATTCGTCAGATCCACAGCAAAGCGCTGCCCCGGATCCAAGACGAGGCCCGACTGGCCATTGCTACCAAGCAGTCCCCAGACGGAGGCGGCTCTGCCGCGCACGTCGATTGTGCGGGTGGTGGCGGTCAAGGACAGCCGGCTGGATTGAGCCCGGACCCGGCCGGGAAGCAAAAGGGAAGCAGCCGAAGCGGCAGTGGTGGCTAAAAAGCCGCGGCGAGAAAGAGTCGACATGCGAATTCTCCTGAATATCGCGATAAGAGCAAGACGTGTGGTCATTGGCCGAGGTCAGAACCACCAATTCAGATCACCTCGATCTTGAGAGGCCGCCCGAGGTGCGCGATTGCGTGCGACGGGCAGCGAAAAGGGTGTTGCCTTGGAGAATGGCCGGTACCGCCGATGAAGCTGGGAAACTCTCTTCGATCTACCAACCCTCTTTCCTGCAGCTCTTGGTGATTCACAGATCAACCCTCCGCAGACGCAATGCATTGGTGATAACGGAGACCGACGACAGGCTCATCGCAGCGGCTGCAATCATCGGTGACAGAAGAAGGCCGGTTATCGGATAAAGCAGCCCGGCTGCGATCGGTACGCCAAGTGCGTTGTAAGCAAAGGCAAAGAACAGGTTCTGCTTGATATTGCGCAAGGTTGCGCGTGCCAGCTTGCGCGCCCGGACGATGCCCATCAGGTCGCCGCCGAGCAGCGTGATGCCCGCGCTTTCCATTGCGACGTCAGCTCCAGTACCCATGGCAATGCCGACGTCTGCAGCCGCCAGTGCAGGCGCGTCATTGACGCCGTCGCCGGCCATGGCGATCTTCTGACCTTCACGGCGCAACTGGTCGATCAGGTCTTTCTTGGCCTCGGGCAACACTCCCGCGCGCACCTCGTCTATGCCAAGCTTGCCCGCTACCGCTTGTGCGGTGCGTTCGTTGTCGCCGGTTGCCATGATGACGCGCAGCCCCTGAGCGTGCAGTTCCTTTATCGCCTGTGCGGTCGACTCCTTGATTGGGTCAGCCACGGCGACGATACCTGCGAGCGCACCATCGACAGCGATGAACATCGCGGTCTTGCCCTCGGCGCGCAGAGTGTCCGCCTGTGTCGCCGCGCGCGCAGTGTCCAGGCCCATTTCCTGCATCATGGCCGCGTTGCCAAGCGCAACCGAGCGGCCTTTGACCTTGCCACGCACACCCTTGCCAGTGACCGCCTCGAAATCCGACGCCTCCTGCCGGGACGCGCCTTTTGCGTCAGCCCCCTCGACAACGGCTTCGGCCAGCGGGTGTTCCGACCCACGTTCCAGCGCCGCAGCAAGGGACAACAGGTCTGTGACTGCCATGTCCCCAAGCGTCACCGTATCGGTGAGCTTGGGCTTGCCCATGGTCAGCGTGCCCGTCTTGTCGACGATCAGCGTATCAACCCCTGCCATCCGCTCCAGTGCCTCAGCGTCTTTGATCAGCACGCCCGCCTGAGCGCCGCGTCCAGCCGCTGTTGTGATCGAGATCGGGGTGGCAAGACCCAACGCGCAGGGGCAGGCAATGATCAGCACCGACACCGCCGAGGCGATGGCAAAGACCAGGGCAGGCTCAGGACCAAAGATCATCCAGGCTGCGAAGGCCAGTATTGCGATCCCAACCACGGTCGGTACAAATATTGCGGACACGCGATCTGCCAGCCCTTGGATCGGTGCACGCGATCGACGCGCGTTCGACACCATGGCCACGATCTGCGCCAAGACGGTGTCGGAGCCGACCTTGCCTGCCTCGATAACAAGACTTCCGTTCTTGTTGATGGTGGCCCCGGTCACCGCATCTCCCGGCCCTTTTTCGACCGGCATCGACTCGCCGGTCAGCATGCTTTCGTCCAAGAATGAATGACCTTCGATCACCACGCCGTCCACTGGCACAGCGTCTCCAGGGCGCACACGCAGCCGGTCGCCCTCCATGATGTTCTCCAAAGGCGCATCGTATTCGGTTCCGTCCGGCAGAATGCGCCGCGCTGTCTTCGGCGCGAGGTCGAGAAGCGCGCGGATCGC
>JAIXUH010000006.1 GCA_027484145.1 Rhodobacter sp. | reverse complement strand
GTGACGTTGCCCCCAACTTTTATCCAGCGTGAGCGAGACTCCGGGATTGAGTTTTGCCCGTTTGGGCGGGTTGGGCAACGGGGGCTGGCGCGGAGCTTTGCGGATTGCGCAGCGTCAGGCCCCGTTGCGGGGCGAAGGTTCGGGCAAACTCGTCTGGGGTCTGCCAGCCGAGGCGGGAGTGAGGCCGTTCGGTGTTGTAGTCGGTGCGCCAGGCAGCGAGCGTGGCACGTGCATGATGCAGGGACGGGAACAGGGTCTCGTTCAAGAGTTTGTCCCGCAGGCGGCCGTTGAAGCTCTCGATGAACGCATTCTGGGTCGGCTTGCCCGGCGCGATGCTGAGCCATTGAGGCGCCATTGGTTCGAGCCCAATGGCGAAGGCCAGTCGATCTTTCGGTCATCGGCGAAGGTCAGGATCGCATTCGAGGTGAACTCGGTTCCATTGTCGCTGACCACGGTTCTGGGCTTCCCACGGGCCTCGAACAGGGTTGCCAGCTCTCGCGCCACCCTGGCCCCGGACAAAGAAGTGTCGGCGATCAGCGCGAGGCATTCCCGCGTGCAGTCATCGACCACGGCCATGATCCGGAACCGGCGGCCGTCCGTGAGCTGGTCTGACACGAAGTCGAGGGACCAGCGCTGGTTCGGCATCATTGGAAGCACCATCGGAGCCCGTGTGCCCATGGCCCGTTTGCGCCCGCCCCGGCGGCGGACATGCAGCCGTTCCTCGCGGTAGATGCGGAACAGACGTTTGTGGTTCACCTCATGGCCCTCGCGCTTCAGGAAGACATGCAACCGCCTGTAGCCGAACCTGCGGCGAACCCGTGCCAATTCTTTCAGCCGCTCGCGCAGCACAGGGTCATCCTGTCGGACCGCTTCATAGCGCATGCTCATCCGACAACAGTCGATCACACGGCACGCCCGCCGTTCGCTCATCCCATGACCCGCCACGAGATGCGCGACCGCTTGCCGCTTCGCGGCGGGCGTCACCATTAATGGGATGGTCCGCCCCGCGCCCCGGCGTAGCATCGGGGGCACCACCACCAAACGGAGAGAAAGGATGCGCACCAAACCTGATCCAAAGACGACCGCCTTCGGCATCGACATCGGCAAGAAGGTGTTCCACGTCGTCGCCCTGAACGCCGCCGGAGCGGTGATCCAGCGCGCGAAGTTCTCGCGCGACACGCTGATTTCCTTCTTCGATGCCGCGCCGAAGGTGCTGATTGGCATGGAGGCCTGTCCGGGCTCGCAATGGTTGGCGCGGCGGCTTGTCGCGATGGGCCATGACGCCCGGATCATACCGGCGCGCTTCGTGAAGCCCTACGTCAAATCGAACAAGACCGACACGGTTGATGCTGCGGCAATTGCCGAAGCTGTGACGCGACCAACGATGCGCTTCGTTGAAGTGCGCACGCCAGAGCAGGTCGATCTCCAAGCCTTGCACCGCATCCGCGACCGTCTCGTCGGGCAACGCACGGCATTGATGAATCAGGCCCGTGCCTTTTGCATTGAATATGGCCTGGCGATGCGGGTCGGCGGCGGCGGCTTCCATGCCGACATCCGGCGGCATCTGGCCAATGCCGACAACGACCTGACCCCAGCCATGCGAGGGCTGCTGGAAGAGTTGCTCGATGACCTCGCTTATATCGAGGGGCGCATCAAAACCGTGAATGGCAAGGTCGAGGTCTATGCCAGCCAGCATGACGCCGTCAGCCGACTGGTGACCATCCCGGGCATCGGCGCGCTCGGCGCGACGGCGATTGTCGCAGCCGCAGGAGACGGTCGGCAGTTCTGCAAAGCGCGCGATCTGGCTGCGTGGCTGGGCCTGGTTCCGGCAGAGCATTCTACCGGTGGCAAGCAGACCCTTCTGGGCATCAGCAAACGCGGCAACAGATATGTGCGCCGGCTGATTATCCACGGGGCTCGATCCTGCTTTCTGCATCTGAACCGGGCGAACCATGCCCTTGGCGGCTGGCTCTCGGCGCTTGAAGCGCGAACCCATCGCAACAAGGCCGTCGTCGCGCTGGCCAACAAGCTGACCCGGATCGTCTGGGCCATCCTGACGAGGCCTGGCACCGTCTATCTGCAATCGAAAGGCGCAGCGCTGAGCTGACCTGACGACCGCAGAACCGATTGCAGGGGAAAGTGATGACCAAACGGTTGATCGACCTCGGGTAAGCCACGCGCAAAAAAGCGGGACCCGATCCCGCACCATTAATCTGGAACCCGAGGCGCGGATCTCATCAAGGCCTTGCCGCCAAAAGCGGCTGACTGATCAGAGGCCGGATACATTTACGCAAGCCGGACGGCCACGCACGACAACCTTGCAACCGCGGGGCGGACCATACATTTTTTCCGAGAAGATCCCTCAAGGCCGAATTGTCGAGCATGGCATCGGCGAGCAGCTTCTTCAGCCTGCCGTTCTCATCCTCGAGCGCCTTCAGCCGTTTGGCTTCGCTGACATCCATGCCGCCATACTTGGCTTTCCACTTGTAGACGGTTGCATCACTGACGCCGTGCTTGCGGCACAGATCGGCGACGGAAACACCTGCCTCATGCTCCTTCAGAATGCCGATGATCTGGTCTTCGGTAAACCTGCTGCGCTTCATCTCTGGTCCTTTCGGTTGGGCCAGAGTCTATCTCAAAATGGATTAGGTGCAGGGGGCAACGTCAAAGGCAAAGATCCCGCTCTTCATCGTCGGCGTCGATTCCGTAAAGGATGCCGTCTTCGCTCGCCTTAAACTGACCGAAGCCGGCCCTGGCGCCATTCACTTCCCTCGCCGCCTCGACGCCGACTACTTCCGCCAGTTGACCGCCGAACGCGTCGTCACCCGCTTCGAAAAGGGCCGCCCGATCCGCTCCTGGCAACCCAAGCGCGACGGCGAACGCAACGAAGCGCTGGACACCTTCGTTTACGCACATGCCGCCCTGCACGGCCTGATCAGCATGGGGATGCGGCTGAACGAGGAGGCGGAGAGCAACGTCGGGCGAGCGATGCCCCGGACCAGAAATGTCGCCAACACCGAAAGTCAGCGCATCATCCGATCTGGCTGGATGCGTTGACTGCCAGACCGCTCAACCCGGGTCTACCAACCTAGACAAATCACATTCCAATGCTCTACCAACGCCCTAACGAGCAATACCCCTTCATGCGAGGCACGACGATGGACGAAACACTTGAGATCACAGACGTCGTTGAACAAGGGGAAAAGAAAGAAGGCTACATAAAGGACTTCATTTCCGGCATTTCCGTCCGGGCCACGCCCGAAGAGGTTCAGGCGGTTCAGGTATTTTCTCGCGTTCTTGTTGACGACTACGGCTATCCGAAAACGATCATCAGAACGCGACCCCAATGGCGCGTTAAAGTCCGGCCTTCTGATCAAAAGAAAGAGTACCCGGTCGACATCGCTGTATTCTCGACCCCGGAGCACGATGATGAAAACGTCGAGATCATTATAGAGTGCAAGAAGAAGAACCGAAAGGATGGCCGATCCCAACTTGAGGACTACCTGCGCTTTTCTCGCGCAAGAGTTGGCGTGTGGTTTAACGGTGACGAACGACTTTTCCTCAAGAAGACGGAGAAATCCGGCCGAATTGACTTCGAAGAAATTCCGAACATTCCACGCCACGGACAACGACTAGAAGACGTCGGTAAGTTTGCAAGAAAAGACCTAAGGCCTGCAACAAACCTCAAAAGCGTATTCCGTGCAGTACGTAACTACTTGGCTGCAAATGCAGTAGGGATTACGAGAGACGAAGTTTTTGCACAGCAAATTATCAACATTCTGTTCTGCAAAATCTATGATGAGCGCTTTACCAAGGCAGATGCGACGGTGAGCTTTCGCGCCGGAATTGGAGAGAAAGACGCTGATGTTAAGGCAAGGATTAGCAAGCTCTTCGAGCATGTGAAAAAGACTTATAACGATGTGATCGAGATATCCGATTCAATCGACCTCGATGATCGTAGCCTTGCCTATGTCGTTGGGGAACTACAAATGTTCTCAATAATTGACTCTGAACGAGATGCGGTTGCGGACGCATTTGAAGTATTCATCGGCCCTTCACTAAAGGGCCCACAAGGTCAATTCTTCACGCCACGAAACGTGGTCAAGATGGTTGTCGACATGCTCGACCCAAATGAGAACGATAGGATTATTGATCCAGCTTGCGGAAGCGGAGGCTTCCTGGTGGAGGCATTGCGACATGTGTGGCGCCGGGTTGAAGCACAAGGTGTTGAACTGAGTTGGCCCGAGAGCGAAATCTTCAGTGCCAAACAGCAAGCCGCAATCCGAAATTTTCGCGGGATCGACAAGGACAACTTTCTGTCAAAAGTAGCCAAGGCATATATGGCAATTCTAGGCGACGGCCGTGGTGGCGTGTTTTGCGAGAACTCGCTTGAGCGCCCATCAAACTGGCAGGCCTTCACTCAGAACGAAGTCAAACTCGGCTCGTTCGACATCGTCATTACCAATCCACCGTTTGGCAAAAAGCTGGCAATCGACTCCGAGGATATCCTGAAATCGTTTGACCTTGGCCACGACTGGAAGAAGGACGATGATGGGGGCTTTCAAATGGGTGCAGTTCAGGACAAGCAGCCACCCCAAATTCTATTCATCGAACGCTGCCTTCAGCTTCTCAAGCCGGGCGGGCGTCTCGGGATCGTGCTTCTCGAGAGCATTTTCGGCATGCCGAAATATGAGTACATCGTCGACTACATCACGAAGCGCTGCAAGATCCGCGCGATTGTAACGCTGCCAGAGGATCTCTTTCAACCATACACACATGCGAAGACCTGCGTGGTGATACTTGAGAATTCACCACCGGAGGGTGAACACGACATCTTCATGTGTGATGTCAAGTGGTGCGGACATGACAGCCGTGGGAACCCGACCTACAGGACGAACGAAAGCGGCGAGCGCATTCTTCTGGACGACGTTCCGAACGTTGCGCCGATCTATCACTCGAAGGCAGCCCAATGATCAGCTTCTGGATCGACTCCTCCGGAATTCGGAACCGCGTGTTCATCCCGAAGTACTATGACCCCAAGATTGAAAGCCGGTTACGCGAAATCCGAGAAACTCACGTTGTAACTACACTTGCGGCCCTGGAGGAACAAGGAGCTATCTCTGCTTCGACGGGCCATGAGATTGGCAAGGAAGCTTATGGCACTGGAAGCATTCCTTTCGTCAGAACTTCGGATATTTCGAACTGGGAGATCAAAACGGTTCCCAAGCAGGGCGTCTCGGAAGACATATATGACGAATATGCGGAACGACAGGACGTTCAGGAGAATGACATTCTGTTCGTCCGAGATGGCACCTATTTGATCGGCACGAATTGTTTCGTCACCTCAGCAGACAAGGAAATTCTCTACCAATCCCATATTTTAAAGTTTCGCGTAGAGGACAATGAAGTAGTGCCGCCGGAAATACTGTTCCTGGCGTTTAACTCTCCAGTCGTTCAAGCACAGATACGTTCATTTCAATTCACTGCAGACATTATTGACACGATCGGTCGACGCTACAAAGAGATTCAGATTCCAATCATTAAGGACAAGGCTACATCGGCACGACTTGCCGTTGAGGTGAGAACTGCGCTCGAAAATCGAGTGGTCGGAAAGGCTGTTATCAAGCAGGCTCCTCTGCTGATCGAAGCTTGCCTTAAGTTGGGAACAACGGCGCCATTTGATGAATTCTTGGGTTTAGATGAGGCTGGCCTCCGTGCGGCCCTTGTGTCAGATACTGTAACGTTGGAATTCGGTAGATTTGAAGCTACTTTTGTCCGATCTTCAAGTATCCAAAGCAACATCTACCTTCCGAAGTACTATGACCCTGAGATTAGCGCTGAACTTGATGAACTTTCAGGAAACTGTGAAATTGTTTCAATCGCCGACTTGGTTGATCGGGGATTGATTGAAGTTCAAACAGGACACGAAGTGGGCAAGCTTGCGTATGGAACTGGCGAAATACCGTTCTTGCGCACAAGTGATTTTGCGAACTGGGAGATTAAGCACGACCCTAAACAACTCGTTGGGCAAGAAGTTTTCGATCAATATTCGTCTAAGCAAGACTTGAGCCCGTATGATATTCTGCTTGTCCGGGATGGAACATACCTTGTGGGTTCGTCAACGATAGTTCAGCCCACCGACGTTCCAGCCTTGTTCTGTGGTGGCCTATACCGAATTCGGAGTCTCGATCACGACGCTTTGGATCCCTATTTGCTGCTGGGCGTTCTTAACTCTTACATCGTCAAGCGGCAGTTCCGGGCAAAGCAGTTCACCAGGGATGTGATCGACACCCTCGGCAAGCGCTTGTTCGAAGTGCACCTGCCTTGGCCAAAGGATGACAGGTTTCGGAGTCAGCTTGCTGATAGAATTCGAACGGTCGTTGAGGAACGCACGTTGGCAAGGGACAGACTTAAGCTCTTGTCTTCTCAATACGCACCGCTGGAATGACAATGGTCAGACAAGACGACCGTCAATGATTACCGAACATTCCCAATAGCTTGATACACTCCTGCCATGCGAATCTCCCCGCATGCGCAGCCTGCTCCACCGTCTCTTTGCCCGCCCCGGCATCCGTGCGTTTGACGCTGCGGTTGGTGGACGGCGTTGGGAGGGTCAGCGCACCGTCGATGGGCTGAACACGGCGATCCTCGCAGGGGCGACCACGGCGGCGCGACGTGCCGGGTGGTATGCGCGGAACAATCCGTGGGTCGCGGCGGCGGTCGACAGCCTGGTGGGCAATGTTGTCGGTGCCGGGATCAAGCCGCAGTCCACCCATCCCGATAGGGCGGTGCGCGAACGGCTGCAGGTGCTGTGGCTGCGCTGGACGGATCATGCTGACCCGGGTGGTCTGGCGGATTTCTATGGACTTCAGGCGATGGCCGTGCGGGGAATGATTGAGGGCGGTGAGAGTTTTGCCCGCCTCCGTGTGGTACCTGACGCCTCTGCCGTCCCCCTTCACATCGACCTGCTGGACCGGGACCAAGTGCCGCTGGACCTGCACCGCGATATCGGCGGTGGCGCACGCATCCGGGCGGGGATCGAGTTCAACGGCGCTGGGCATCGCACGGCCTTTTGGGTGATGCGCGACCGACCCGGCGATCCGCTGACCTCCCTGCGGCTGGAACCGCTGCGCTTGCCCGCGACCGATTGCCTGCATCTGTTCAAGCCACTGGCAGCTGGACAATTGCGCGGGATCACCTGGCTGGCCCCGGTGCTGCTGCGGTTGCACGAGTTGGACCAGTTCGAGGATGCAGCGCTGGTGAAGGCCAAGGTCGCGGCTTTGTTCACGGGCTTCATCACCGATCCGGATGGCACGGCGGGCGGCCTCTCCGGCACCAACACCAACGGCGCGCTGACCGTGGGCATGGAACCCGGCAGCCTGATCCCCCTGCCGCCCGGCACCGACATCCGGTTTTCCAACCCGACCGAGAGCGATGCCTACGGGCCTTTCGTCAAGAACCACCTGCGCGCCGTGGCTGCAGGGATGGGCCTGCCCTATGAACTGGTCTCGGGCGACCTTGAGGGTGTCACCTACTCCTCGATCCGCGCCGGGCTGATCGAGTTTCGCCGCCGCGTCGAGCAGTTGCAGCACAACGTGGTCGTGCATCTGTTCTGCCGCCCGGTTTGGGACCGCTTCGTGCGGCTGGCGGTGCTGTCGGGCGATCTGCCCGCCCGCGATTTCGACCGTGATCCTGCGGCATATCTCGGCTGCGAATGGCTCCCGCCCAAGTTCGACTACGTCGATCCCAAGAAGGACGTCGAGGCCGAGATCCTTGCCATCAACGCCGGTCTCAAGAGCCGCCGCCAGGCGATTTCCGAACGGGGCTACGACGCCGAGCAGGTCGA
This sequence comes from Rhodobacter sp., assembly GCA_027484145.1. Taxonomy (GTDB): domain Bacteria; phylum Pseudomonadota; class Alphaproteobacteria; order Rhodobacterales; family Rhodobacteraceae; genus Pseudotabrizicola. The sequence continues at coordinate 4,409 of JAIXUH010000006.1, read as the reverse complement.
TGCCGAGATTGCCGCCGACAAGGCACGCACAGATGCGCTGGGCCTGAGCTTTGGTGCACCGCCTGACCAGAAGGAGGACATCCCCGATGAATGACACTATCACCCTGCTGACGCGCCGCGCCGACCTGGCCCCGGCCAGCGCCAACCGCGATGATCGTACTGTCGAGGTGATCTGGTCCACCGGCGCGCCCGTGCGCCGCCGCGACATGGCTGGCCAGTACATCGAACGCCTCAGCCTTGCGCCCGAGGCGGTGGACCTGTCGCGGCTGCAAGGGGCCAGCGTGCTGGATGCCCACCGGCAATCCGCTGTCCGCGATGTTCTGGGCAGCGTGCAATCCGCCGCCGTCGATGGTCAGCGTGGCACGGCGCTGATCCGCTTCTCGTCGCGTCCTGAGGTGGAACCGCTCTGGCAGGACGTCCTGTCCGGGATCCTGCGCCATGTGTCCGTCGGCTATTCGGTCGAGGAATGGGCCGAGACCACCGAGAACGGCGCGCGCGTGCTGACCGCCGTGCGCTGGACACCCCACGAGATTTCCGTTGTCCCCACCCCGGCTGACCCCGGCGCACATATCCGCATGGAGACCAAGATGACCGACACCACCATCACGCCTGCACCACCCGAAACGCAGACCCGCGCCACGATCAACACCGAAATCCGCTCCATCGCCCGCATTGCCGGGTTGGACCAAGCTTGGATCGACGGCCAAATCGACGCCGCCGCCGATGCAGACACCGCCCGCCGTGCGGCCTTTGAGGCGCTGGCAACCCGCAGTGCGCCCACGATCCGCACCGAGCAGGTCCGCGTCGAGATGGGCGAGAGCCATGATGACCCGGCCCTGCGTGCCCGACAGATGGGCGAGGCTCTGTATGCCCGGATCAACCCGCGCCACGAGCTTTCCGAACCCGCCCGCCGCTATGCTTATGCCACGCCGGTGGACATGGCCAAGGAACTGCTGACCCTGCGTGGCGAGTCCACGATGGCCTTATCGCCCGCCAGCCTTGTGACCCGTGCCCTGCACACAACCTCGGATTTCCCGATCATCCTCGGTAACACCGTGGGCCGCGTGCTGCGCGATGCCTACCAGGCCGCGCCTTCTGGCATCCGCCGTCTTGGCCGTCAGACCTCGGCGCGGGATTTCCGGTCGGTGAACAAGATCATGCTGGGCGAAGCGCCGCTGCTGGAAAAGCTGAACGAGCACGGCGAGATCAAGGCCGGGACGATGGCCGAGGCGCGCGAGGCCTACAAGATTGAGACCTGGGCCAAGAAGATCGGCATCACGCGGCAGGTGCTGGTGAACGACGACCTGGGGGCCTTCTCGGACCTTGCCCGCCGCATGGGCCAGGGGGCGGCAGAAACGGAGGCGCGGATCCTCGTCACCCTGCTGGAAGCGAACAGCGGCAACGGCCCGACCCTGTCGGACACGAAAGCCCTGTTCCATGTCGATCACGGCAACAAGGCGGCGAGCGGCGCTGTGATTTCCGATGCCACGCTTTCCGCCGCCCGGCTGGCGCTGCGCACCCAGAAAGGTATCGACGGGCGCATCATCCGGGTGACGCCGAAAAACCTGCTGGTCCCGCCCGCGCTTGAGACCGTGGCCGAGAAGTGGCTGGCGACCATCGCACCCGCTACCGCAGCTGATGTGAACCCCTTCTCGGGTGCCATGTCGCTGGTGGTCGAACCACGCCTGTCCAGTGCAACCCGCTGGTATGTGACCGCCGACCCCGGCGAGATCGACGGCCTCGAGTTCGCCTACCTCTCGGGCAACGAAGGTCCCTAGGTGGAAAGCCGGTCAGGGTGGGATGTGGACGGCGTGGAAATCCGGGTGATCCTGGACTTCGGCGCGGGCTTCATCGACCACCGCGGCTGGTTTCAGAACGCAGGCGCGTAATGGCCGACCTCGCCCAACTTACCGCTTGGCGCGATGCCCTGATGGCCGCCCGCTATCAGGGCATCCGCACCGTCGAATACGACGGCAAGCGGGTCACCTACGCCACCGACGCGGAAATGGCGGCCGCGCTGGGCGACCTTAACCGGCAGATCACCGGCACCACGGCGCGCATCGCCGTGGTCCGCATCCAATCCTCGAAAGGGCTCTGACCATGAAGAACCATATTCAGAAAGGCGACGTCATCACCGTGCCCGCACCCACTGGCGGCACCGTCTCTGGCGAGGGCGTGATCGTCGGCAACATCTTCGGCGTCGCCGCCTACTCCGCCGCTGTGGGCGAACCGGTCGAACTTGCCACCATCGGCGTCTATCAGCTACCGAAAGCCACCGCCGCCGTGCTGACGGTCGGCGCACGCGTGGCATGGGACAACACGGCCAAGAACATCAACGTGCCGGGCACCGGGCGTTTCCCCGTGGGCATCGCGACCGAGGCTGCCGGGAACGGCATCACCAGCGTCGCTGTTCGACTGGATGGCGTGGGGACCGTGGCAGCTTGAACGACTACGTTTTTGTGTTCGGAAGATGCTTGCCGACATGGCCAACAATCATCTTTAGCCGCTGCTGGTCAAAGGAGAAATGAATTGACGCACAAGAATTCGGGTCCCCTGAGCCAATGGTGATATGGGGCTCGAACAATTGTCGCCGTCCTTGATACTCGAACTCGTAATGGGTTCGCAATTTTCCTAAAGTGGTGTCGGAGATGTGCATGCTGCTACGCTTGCCCCAGCCACGTTCACGCAGATGGTTAAGAAGATCACCCCCACTCCCGTTTTCTATTCTGTTCTGAGCCCACACATCTACTATTTCATGGAGGTCGCTCAGAGCTTTGAATACGTCATACGGGCGCTGGAAGGGGCTGTCAGCAGCAGCCGAAATAGCACTATCAAGCATTTCGATATTTTTGAAACGATCCTTTGCCGCTTGTGCGGCGGCCAATACTGAAGGGAACGAGTCTTCTTCCGTTGTCCCTATGTCATCAAGCTCCACCGAGGCAGAAGATCCGGCAGCGAATAGAACTTGATGATTGGCTTTAAGGTTAGCAACCTCTGCTTCAAGTTCTTCGACCCGTTTTCCTGCATCATCAAGCCGAGCCAGATCACGTTCGTATTCCGCAAGGAAATCGTCTCCCGTCTCCTTCTTTTCGAGCAGAAGCTTTTGCCTTTCGGCGGCCTCAACGCGCCGGATCAGGTCGGCAATTCGCCCGTCCGGCACGTAGCGGAAGGTCGCAACGGCAAATATTGCTCGTTCGATCGTCCGGCCGGCCGCTTCGGAGCCAACCTGCTCAATCCAAGCGCCAAAAAATAGGCGGTGATTTCTTGGGTCGGACGTCTTTGAGAACCCTGGCCAATAGATACGTGCCGCGCCGTTGAAGCAGGACAGCTGCCGACCGACCTCATTTGCAAAATCCCATGTCACCTCGGGATCATCGATCCGAACAACCACAGCGACGCCGGCCAGGTTGCGGGCCAGCTTCGTTGGGTCAATCTGATTGGGTTGTCCCTGCGCGTAAGGCGACAGCAGCACGACCGGAAGCCTTCGCATGTCGCTCGTGAGTAGCTCCAGCAGGTCATTGAGGCCACTCTGCTGAAGTGTATACGGCTCGGCCCTAACCTGCATCTCACCGATGTAAGCGGGAGTCTTAGTACAGATGTCCCGGATGGCACGCGGTGACCCAAAAAGGAGCTTTGCAGGCGATACGCTATACTGCACAGATTCAATGGAGATGAGATGCTCGACGCCACATCGGTGATCAAAATGCCCGACGCGGACCTCGTTCGCCCATCGCAATCCTTGATCGTTATCATCGGGGAAGGACCAGAGGATGCGGACCACGCGCTCATCACCGTCCTCGTAAACCGATGAAAAAAGCGAATGCCCGTCCGGAACACCATCGTGCGGGCCTACGACTTCGGGATCGAAGTCGAACCCGTCAAGCTCCAGTCGGTTTCGGTAGTGCCCAACAATCCAGTCTCTATAGGCCGACAAGACGGTCACGATCCCATCGTCTGCTGCGATATCGAAACGGCAAGAGTAGACAAGACGAGCCATGAATTACCCCTACCGAGCAGAACGCCCGCTGCTCCTAGGCGACATATTGCTGACAAGATGCGGCGCGGGCAAGCGCCATGAAGCCAGAACACTTGACGAACATCTGCCCCACTCCGTGTCGCATGGGTGTTGCACGGAGGAAGCGGGACTGGGCGTAAGGGTTTGGAATCTTTGGGGAATGTGTTGTTCTGTGTTGCAACGCAGAAAGCGCCCCGTGGGACGCCTTGTTTCAGTCTAAGCCATTGATATCTTGTCAGAAAATTTGGTTGCGGGGACAGGATTTGAACCTGTGACCTTCAGGTTATGAGCCTGACGAGCTACCGGGCTGCTCCACCCCGCGTCCGGCCCCGAGGGAGATTTTCGATCGGGGAAGATGTATCGTTTAGAGAGTTTGGTCTCTTGTTAGGTTTGG
>JAIXUH010000034.1 GCA_027484145.1 Rhodobacter sp. | reverse complement strand
TGTCAAAGAGCAAGAAGACAAAAACTCTCAAGGACGCTAACTTCCTAGCGTATCCCCGATCGCCAAACCTTCAGATTTTCCAAACTTCCGCTTCAACCTCGCAGCACCTCAGCACCGCTTCGTCCCCGCTTCCGTCCGTCACCGTCGCTTCCGAACCACGTTTCCGCGTCTTTTCCGCTTCGGTGAGGCGGTGTTTAGGCCCGGTGCGTCGCGGCTGCAAGCGAAAAAATCGCGCTATGTGAAGATTTCTTGTCGGACCCAAGTTTTGTTGGGCCAAATGCGGAAAAAAGCTGCATCCCGCCGGACCAATCCTGAGGTCAAACTGCGCACGCCCATCCAAATCTGGCAAAGTGACCTCAGGGAAGGGGCGAATCTTTTGTGAGTCGCCGCCGCAAAGGGGGGATTGAGTCGCCCCAAACACCCACTTCGCCCCGTCAGGATTCGCGCTGTGTACTGTCCTTTTGCCCATCCCCCACAAAAGTCGGCTGATCCACCCTTGCCGCGTGCGGCCAAAGCCCCTTTCGTTTCTGCGCAAGGGTATCGCCGGGAGGCCAGATTCTCTGCACTTTCAACGAATCGGGGACGACAGACCGAAAGATAGCCTTCGCCCTTGCGCGCAGGGGCACACCGAACCGGATACAGGCCACGACGGGACGGCAGCAAAAGCCCCTGCCCGATTGCCTTTCCTGTGCCCCAAGCGCCGCCACAGGCCAAAGCACGCCCGTTTTCAGCCGCCCTCCGCGCGCGGGCCTTGACCGGGGCCTTGGGTTCGGCCCTTATCGGCCCACACCCAGAAACGGATATGCCATGTTCAACAAAACAGACCAGACCAACCTTCCCGCTTCGGGTGCAGCCCCCTCGCCTGCACGCAGCTCGAATGCCAAGTCGATCCTTGCCTCCGATCTGAAGATCACGGGCGAAATCACCTCGCAGGGTGATATCGAGATGATGGGCGAAGTGGATGGCAACGTGGCAGCCCGCAGTGTGGTCATCGGCAGCGAAGGCCGGATGAACGGCACTGTCCGCGCCGAAACCATCGAAGTGAAGGGCAAGCTGGATGGTCAGGTTGCAGCCGGCAACTTTACCTTGCGCGCGGCGGCACAGGTCGCCGCCGACGTCGCCTATCGCACCCTGATCATCGAAAGCGGCGCGCAGATCGAAGGGCGCTTTTCCAAAGCCAAAAGCTGACCGGCGCAAACGACCCGGTTCTGATGCGGCCCCCGACATGGGGGCCGTTTTCATTTGGGCGGGATCGCATAGGTCAGACCGGCCCGCGCCACCGGTGCATCAACCCCTTCGGAAAAGATCAGCACATCGCCCACTGCCAGACTGCGCCCCAGCTTCAGCACCCGCGCCTCGGCGACAAGGTCTTTGCCCGCCGCAGGCTTTCGCATGAAATCGATGGCGCAATTCGTGGTGACGGCCAAGGCGACCGGCCCGATCCGGCTTAGGATCGCCAGATACATGGCGACATCGGCCAAGCCGAACATCGCGGGCCCCGACACCGTGCCACCGGGGCGCAGATGCCGGTCATTCACCAAAAGCCGCAGTGCCACCCCCGCGTCATCGGCCCGCATCACCCGGAACTCGGCCACGACCTGAGCAAAATCCTGCGCAAGAAAGGCTTGCAAGGCCCCGGCATCCATCATCAACGGCACGACTTCCCTCCGACATTGTCCATCGCCTAAGCTGACCCCGAACAAGGGAGAGATGCAATGACCGACCCGATCCTGCTGCGCACCGATGAGGGTGGCGTGGCAACGCTGACCCTGAACAGCCCCCACAGCCTGAACGCGCTGTCGGATGCGATGCTTGCGGCCCTTGGCGCCTGCCTTTCGGATCTGGCACAGGATCGCAGCATCCGGGTGGTCATTTTGCGCGGGGCAGGCAAGGCCTTTTGTGCAGGCCACGATCTGAAGGAAATGCAGGCCGCCCGCAGCGCCGATGACAAGGGTGCCGCCCATTTTGCCGATCTGTTTGCGCGCTGTGCCAGCGTCATGCAGGCCATCACCGCCCTGCCCCAGCCTGTCATCGCCCAAGTGCATGGCATTGCCACGGCGGCGGGGTGCCAGTTGGTTGCCTCCTGCGACATGGCGGTTGCCGCCGAGGGGACGCGCTTTGGCGTGAACGGGGTGAACATTGGCCTGTTCTGTTCAACGCCGATGGTGGCGCTGACCCGCAAGGTGCCAGCGGCCGTGGCGTTTGAAATGCTGACAACCGGCGAATTCATCGATGCGACCCGCGCGCGTGAGGTGGGCCTGATCAACCGCGTGGTTGCGCCCGAGGCGCTGTCCACCGCAACGCTGGCCTTGGCACAAACGATTGCCGCCAAGCTGACCGCCGCCGTGCGAGTCGGCAAAGCCGCCTTCTATGACCAGATGCAGCTGCCGTTGGATGCAGCCTATGCCCATACTGGGGCAGTGATGGTGGACAACATGCTGTGGCGCGACACAGACGAAGGCATCCGCGCCTTTCTGGAAAAGCGCAAACCCGATTGGCCGCAAGTCTGACCCTCAGACCGCCCGCCGCAGGGCCAACACCAGGGCCAGAACCGTCAGGCCAAGGGCCGTCCAGATGGCAAGCGCCGCCCCGCCCGCGCCCAACAAAACGGTGCCAAGCATGGGCGCCACCGCCGTTGCGGCAAGGCCGGGCAGGCCCAGAATGGCGGATGCCGCGCCGTAATCGGCCGCGCCGCTGACCTCGGCCACCAACAGCGGCCGCAGGATCGTCATCACCCCCATCGCCGCGCCCTGAAATGCGGCAAAGGCAAAAAGCGCAGGCCCGATCACCCCTGCCAGCAAAAGGCACGCCGCCGCCGCAATCAGCGCGATCACTGTCAAGATCGTGGCCCGCGCCGGGGCAAGGCGTTCCCCTGCCCCCATCAGCGCCAGCCGCCCCAGCACCTGCGCCGGGCCAACCATGGCTGCGGCCAAGATACCCATCGTATCGGCCACCGACATATCTGCCAGCAGCGGGCGCAACAGGCCGATCAGCATCCAGTGATCCAGATTGACCACCGCAAACAGCAGCATCAGGCGCTGCGCTCCCGGCCGGGCGATGATCTGCCGCCAGCTTGGCCGTGGGGCCGCCCCTGAGGCGCGAGGGACCACGGGCACCGCCAGAACCCGCGCGCCCCACAGATGCAGCGGCAAAATCACGAACAGCGCCACCGCTGCCGCAATCCACACCGTCATCCGCCAGCCATAAGCATGGGCCAGCCAAGCCCCCGCCGGAAAGGCAAGGGTCGAGGCAAGGCCCGCCACCAGCGTCACCTTGGTAATCGGCCCGCGCGCCGCAGACCCATACTTGCGGATCAACAGGCCGAAACACACTTCATAAAGGCACAGCGCCTGCGCCGCGCCCAACCCGGCAAAGGCCAACAGATACATCGCCGGGTGTGACGCCATCGCCAACAGCGATAATGCACCTGCCCCGACGGCACTGCCCGCCACCATCAACCTCACCGTCTGACCGCTATCAACCCAGCGACCGATCCGCGGCGACAGCACGGCCGCCGTGCCAATGGCCAGCATCGGCCCGGCGGCCAGCAAACCATGGCTCCACGGCAAGTCACGCTGCCAATCCAGCACAAGCGCGGCGAAAACATAGAAATAGCAGGCATAGCCCAGCGTCTGCCCAAGGGCCAACGCCCAGACTGCTACCTTTTCTTGCACTCCAGCGCCCTCGGTCCTGCTGTCGCGCACTTGAACCCCGGCTCGGACCCGCGTCAATGGTGGGCGTCGCGCGTCATGAAAACTTCATGTTCCGGGGCCGGTTACAGCCGATAGATCGTGCGGAACTTGGTCTCAAGGTAATCCAGCAACGGGCCTTCGTCCGGTTCAAACCCGCAGGCCTGCGCCACCACGTCGCGCGGGGTGTAAAGCCCGCCATGCCGCTGCAGGTTTTCCCGCAGCCAGCCGGTGGCTGCACTTGTGTCGCCCTTGGCCAACTGATCATCCAGATCGGGCACAGCCGCACGGATCGCCTTGTGCAGGCATCCGGCAAAGATATTGCCAAGGCTGTAGGTCGGGAAATAGCCGAACAACCCGACGGACCAATGCACATCCTGCAACATGCCCTGACTTGGCCGTTCGACCGTCACCCCGAAATCAGACTTGAACCGATCGTTCCACGCAGCTTGCAGATCGGCCACCGCCAGATCGCCCCGCATCAGGGCCCGCTCCAGATCAAAGCGCATCATGATGTGCAGATTATACTGCACCTCGTCGGCCTCAGTACGGATAAAGCCGGGCTGCACCCGGTTGACCGCACCATAAAACACATCCGGATCGGTGATGCCAAACTCGCCAAAGCGTTCGCGCATCTGGCCCAGCATCCAACCCGTGAACGCACGGCTGCGGCCCAACTGGTTTTCATAGATCCGGCTTTGGCTTTCATGCACCCCCATACTGACCCCCATGCCCAGCGGCGTCAGGCGGTAATCGGGGTCAATGCCCAACTCGTAACAGGCATGACCCACCTCATGGATGGTCGAATAAAAGCAGTTGAAGGGGTCCGCCTCGACCACCCGCGTCGTGATCCGCACATCATGGCCCGAGCCAGAGCTGAACGGGTGCACCGCAAGATCAAGCCGCCCGCGCGACCAGTCATAGCCAAAGGCCGAGGCCAGATCGCGCGCCATCCGCATCTGGGCTTCTTGCGCAAAGGTGCCGGTCAGTTTCCTGGGCTGATGACTTGCCCCCAGCACCGCAGACCGCAAGGCCACCAAACGTGGGCGCATCCGGTCAAAGATCGCGGCGATGCTGTCCGCCGTGGCACCCGGTTCGTAATCGTCAATCAGCGCATCATATATGTCGCCCCCTTGGGCCAGACAGGCACCTTCTTCCTGCCGAAGCCGGATCACCTCGGCCAAAGTTGGCAAAAACGCCGCCACATCGTCATTGGCGCGCGCGGCAGCCCAGACGCCTTGCGCCACGCTGGTCACCCGCGCCAGTTCCTGCGCCAGCCGTGCAGGCACCTTTGTCATGCGGGTATGCGTCCGGCGGATGTGGCGCAATTGCGCCGCAGCCACAGCATCGGTCGCCACCGCCTGCTCCAGCCATCCCGCAAGGCGCGGGTCGGTGCGCCGGGCGTGCAAAACCCCTTCCAGCGCGGCCATTTCATCGCCCCGCTGATCGGCGGCCCCGCGTGGCATCATCGTTTCCTGATCCCAGCCCAGACGCCCAGCCACCTGCGCCAGTGCCTCGGTCTCGCGCTGAAACGCCATCAGATCATCATAGGCCGTCATGCTGTGCCCTCACGGATGGACCCCGCCAGGGGGTATTGAGAAAGATGGCGCGCGCGGATGATCAGGACCCACAGGATCACAGCCCCGATCTGATGGGTGATCGCCACGTGCAGATGCGCCGCCGTCAGCGCCGCCGCAATGCCAAGCCCCACTTGCGCCACCATCATGCCCATCACGGCGTGAAAGGCAAAACGTGTCGTCGCATGCGATGATTTTCGCCCGCGCAGCCAGACCACAACACCAAAGGCAAACAGCAGATATCCCGCCATCCGGTGCATGAACTGCACCAGACCGGGGTTTTCAAAGAACGCATGCCAGACCGGCAGGCTGCCCCCCTGCCCGTCGGGCACATAGAACGCCTCCGCCGGAAAGAACTGCCCATTCATATCGGGCCACGTCGGAAAGGCACGCCCCGCATCGATGCCCGCCACAAGCGCGCCCAGCAAAATCTGCAGAAAAGCGAAATGCATCAGCCCGGTGGACATCGAAAAGAGCTTGCCCTCCCGCGCACGGCGGGCCTGCAAAAGATCAGCCTCGCTGCGGCCCAGCAGGAACACATACCACGCGATGAACCCGAGGATCACAAAGGCCAGCCCCAGATGAGTGGCCAGCCGGTAAGACGCCACATCCACCCGCGCGCCCGACAGACCCGATGACACCATCCACCAGCCGATTGCGCCCTGCGTGCCCCCCAAAGCACCCAGCAAAAGCAAGCGCCCCGTCCAGCCTGCCGGAATCTGTCGCGCCAAGGCAAACCCGGCAAAGCCCAAGGCCCAGACAAGACCGATCACGCGGCCAAGCTGTCGGTGACCCCATTCCCACCAGTAGATCACCTTGAATTCTTCGATCGACATCCCCTTGTTTTGCAACTGATATTCGGGGATCGCCTGGTATTTCTGGAACTCAACCTGCCACGTCGCCTCATCCATCGGCGGCAGGGCGCCGGTCACGGGGCGCCATTCGGTGATCGACAATCCCGAATCCGTCAGCCGCGTCAGACCACCCACAACGATCATGGCCATGACCAACGCAAACAATGCCACAAGCCACAGCCGGATGGCCCCACGCGCGCCACTCGGCCGCGCAGCGATCATGCCGCCCTGTGGCGGTTTTGGCGGGGTCCGGTCCGGCCCCACCTCTTCGAAAATGCTGCGCTTGCCAGCCATGGTCTGCCCCGTATCAGTTGAAGCGGACACTAGGCCCCGTCCGGTTGGGCTTCAAGGGCCTGCGTCAGACTGCCCGCGCCACAAATTCCTGCACAGGAATTTGCCAAATTTCTCCCAGAAATTTGCGCTCTGCCCGCACCGTCAGTGAAAATTGCCGCGAATCCGCCGCACCATCAGCCAGACCAGCAACAGCACCACCGGCGTCAGAATCGCCATCAACCCTTCTGTGCTCAGATGTGCGGTATAGGCCAGCGGCTTCAGGAAATAGGCGGCAAGGTTGATCGCGTAATAGCTGATCGCCACCACCGACAGCCCTTCGACGGTTTGCTGCAGGCGCAGTTGCAGGTCGGCGCGCTTGTCCATGCTTTCCAGCAGTTTCTGGTTCTGCGCGCTGCGCTCCACATCCACGCGGGTGCGCAACAACTCGGCCGCGCGCTGTGCGCGTTCCGCCATGGCTTGCAACCGCGCTTCGGCAGATTTCACCGTCCGCATCGCGGGGTCATAGCGGCGCATCATGAATTCGGCAAAGGTCTGCCGCCCGTTGATGCGCGCCTCGCGTAGCACTTCGATCCGCTGGTTCACGATGGCCTCATAGGCCGCCGTTGCGCCAAAGCGAAAGCTGAACTGCACGGCAAGGCTTTCCAACTCGGCCGAGATGGTCAGCAATTCATGCAAGGCCTTTTCCGGTGTTCCTGCGGCATCATCCAGCCCCGACACCAGTGCCGAGAGTTTGGGGTCCAGCGCGTTCAGCCGCCCCGTCAACTGCCGCGAGCGCATCAGCCCCAGCATCGACATGGCGCGATAGGTTTCAATCTCGCACACCCGCTGCACGATCCGCCCGATCCGCCGCTCTCCCGTGCCGGGCCGCACAAATATTGCAAAGCGCATGTGCCCCGCCTGATCGATCCGGAAATCCCCCGCGACCACTGCCGCGCCATCCACCACCCGGCTGACGGCAAGGCTTTCTGGCACAAACCACAGGTCCAGCTTGGCCTGCATTTCGGCCTCGTCCTCGGGCAGCACCTCGACCCGGATCAGGACCGACGTCAGCCGCCGCCCCGGTGCATTGGCAAGCCAGTCTTCGGGAAAGACCTCCGCCTCGATCGGATCAAAGGCCCGCGCCGACAGGCCGGGCGTGAAGGCGGAATAGGTCACGAATTCGGTGTGACTTTCCCATTTGAGGCTGGACCGCCCCATCTCGCCGGAAAAATGCGTGGCGTCCGGCTGCGGATGAACGCTGCCATTGCGGTCCAGCAGGGCCAGCAGGTGTGCCCGGTCGCGCGCCCTGTCACGGTTCGCCGCATCGACCGGTTCCTTGATCGCCACATAGGCTGCCGTGCAGGGGGACTCCAGCGCCGGAAACGGCCGCGCATGCAGTTCATTGACCGTGGCATAGCGCAAGGGGTGGTCAGACAGTGCGGGCATGGCATCACCAAAAAGCTTTTGCCCCTGTCTTCGTCCGCGCACCCGCCCGGATCAAAGAAGATTGTCGGAATACAAGGGTATGCCGCCGCAACTGTTGCGGAAAAGCCGAACGCGGGCGCAGGCTTGCATCGGCTTTGGGCGCAAAAGAAAATCGACGCAGACCATCGGGCCGCGTCGCTTTGATGTGTTGTCGTGTGGACCGCCTTGCGATCAGTCGATCATGGGCAGCAGCGCATCAAGCGATTTCTTCGCGTCGCCATAGAACATCCGCGTGTTTTCCTTGTAGAACAGCGGGTTCTCGATGCCGGAATAGCCGGTGCCCTGCCCGCGCTTGCTGACAAACACCTGCTTGGCCTTCCAGCATTCCAGAACCGGCATCCCGGCGATGGGGCTGTTCGGGTCTTCCTGTGCCGCCGGGTTCACGATGTCGTTCGAGCCGATGACGATGGCCACGTCGGTGCTGGGGAAATCCTCGTTGATCTCGTCCATCTCCAGCACGATGTCGTAAGGCACCTTTGCTTCGGCCAGCAGCACGTTCATATGGCCGGGCAAGCGCCCCGCCACCGGGTGAATGGCAAAGCGCACGTTCTTGCCCTTGGCGCGCAGCTTGCGGGTCAGTTCACTGACCGACTGCTGCGCCTGCGCCACCGCCATGCCATAGCCCGGAATGATGATGATGCTGTCGGCATCGTTCAGCGCCGCCGCCACACCTTCGGTGTCGATGGCGATCTGTTCGCCCACAACCTCCATCGCGGGGCCCGTCGTGCCGCCAAATCCGCCAAGTATCACCGATATGAATGACCGGTTCATGGCCTTGCACATGATGTAAGACAGGATGGCACCCGAAGAGCCAACCAGCGCCCCCACCACGATCAGCAGGTCATTGCTCAGCGAAAAGCCGATGGCCGCCGCCGCCCAGCCGGAATAGCTGTTCAGCATCGACACCACGACCGGCATGTCGGCGCCACCGATTCCCATGATCAGGTGGTAACCGATGAAGAAGGCCAGCAGCGTCATCACGATCAGCGACCACGAGCCCGCACCCTGCATGTACATCACCAGCAGGATCAACGACCCAAGGGCTGCACCCGCGTTCAGCAGATGGCCGCCCGGCAGTTTCTTGGCCTTGCCGTCCACCTTGCCTGCCAGCTTGCCATAGGCAATGACCGACCCGGTAAAGGTGATGGCCCCAATGAACACGCCAAGGAACACCTCGACCTTCAGAATGGCAATCTCGACACCGACCTTCTGTGCGATCTTCAGGGCAAAGCCGTGCAAATCGGCAAACAGTGGGGCCTCAACGAACTTTCCGGCGCAGGTGATCGCACTCATCACCGGGTCGCAGCGGTCAATCCCCGCTTCCACCAGCGTGGCGTTGATCCGCGCCATCTCGATTTCGGCATTGAAGCCGATAAAGACCGCCGCCAGACCGACAAGGCTGTGCATCGCCGCCACAAGTTGCGGCATCTCCGTCATCTGCACGCGTTGGGCCACGACATAACCAATCGCCCCGCCCAGACCAACCATGATCAGGCTGGCAAACCAGTTGCCTGCGCCCGGCCCCATCAGGGTGGCGACAATCGCAAGGCCCATGCCCACGATGCCATACCAGACCGCACGCTTGGCGCTTTCCTGCCCCGAAAGGCCCCCCAGCGAAAGGATGAACAAGATGGCCGCTACCACATAGGCGGCCGTGGTGAATCCGTATTCCATCGACCGATCCTCCTTACGATTTCTGGAACATGGCAAGCATGCGCCGGGTGACAAGGAAGCCGCCGAAGATGTTGATTCCGGCCATGAAAATCGAAAGCGCCGCAAGCAGGATCACCAGATAGGAGCCCGAGCCGATCTGCATCAGCGCGCCCAGAATGATGATTGACGAGATGGCGTTGGTGACGGCCATCAGCGGCGTGTGCAGGGAATGCGACACGTTCCAGATCACCGAGAAGCCGATGAAGACTGCCAGAACGAACACGATGAAGTGCTGCATGAAGCTGGCAGGCGCGACGAGGCCAAGGCCAAGCATGACCGCCGCCCCGACACCCAGCATCACCACCTGATTGCGGGTCTGCGCCTTGAACTCGGCCACTTCCTGCGCCCGCTTTTCGGCAGGGGTCAGTTCCTTGGCCTTCTCTTTCGGCTTGGCCGCGGCAATCGCCGCAATCTTGGGCGGCGGCGGCGGATAGGTCACCGCGCCCGCATGCACAACCGTGGCCCCGCGGATCACGTCATCTTCCATGTTATGGTTGATGACACCGTCCTTTTTCGGGGTCAGGTCCGTCAGCATGTGGCGAATGTTGGTTGAATAGAGAGTACTGGCCTGTGCCGCCATCCGGCTGGGGAAGTCGGTGTAACCCACGATGGTCACGCCATTGTCGCTGACGACCTTTTGGTCCATCACCGTCAGATCACAGTTGCCGCCGCGTTCGGCCGCAAGGTCGACGATCACGCTGCCCGGCTTCATCATCGCCACCATGTCGGCGGTCCACAGCTTGGGCGCGGGGCGCCCCGGGATCAGCGCGGTGGTGATGACAATATCCATCTCGGGCGCAAGCTCGCGGAACTTGGCAAGCTGAGCCTCGCGGAACTCGGGCGATGACGGGGCGGCATAGCCCCCCGTGGCGGCGCCATCCTGCTTGTCCGAAAACTCCAGAAACACGAAATTCGCGCCCATGGACTCAATCTGCTCCGACACCTCGGGGCGCACGTCAAAGGCATAGACGATGGCACCCAGCGAGGTGGCCGTGCCGATGGCGGCAAGACCCGCCACGCCCGCGCCCACGATCAGAACCTTGGCCGGGGGCACCTTGCCCGCCGCCGTGACCTGCCCGGTGAAGAAACGCCCGAAATTGGAACCGGCCTCGATCACGGCGCGATAGCCGGCGATATTGGCCATCGACGACAGCGCGTCCATCTTCTGCGCGCGGCTGATGCGAGGCACCATGTCCATCGCGACAACCGTGGAACCGCGCTGGTTTGCGGCCTCCAGCAACTCGGGGTTCTGGGCAGGCCAGAAGAACGAAATCAGCGTCTGCCCCGACCGCAGCATGCCCACTTCGGCCATTTCAGGCCCGCGCACCTTTACCACGATGTCAGCGGCGTCATAAAGCGCCTGCGCCGACGCGACCACCTCGACGCCCGCCGCAATATAGGCGGTGTCAGAAAAGCCGGCCTTGGCCCCTGCTCCGGTTTCAACGACGCAGGTATGGCCCAACTTGATCAGTTGCAGCGCCGAGTCCGGCGTCATTGCGACGCGGTTCTCGCCTTCGAATATCTCTCTCGGTGCCCCGATCTTCACTGTCTCTCCCCCCGATTCTATCCGGTGATGGCTGCCCGCTTTTGGCGATATGGCGGTTACGGCATCTTGGCCCACATATCACCGCGCAACAATATTTCAAAGATTCTGCTGCCACGCAGCAAAACTATTTCCGCGCCCGTCGCCAAGGGGCATTTTTTCTCAATCCGACCCATCTGTTGGTCTGCGCCGACCACTTGGCAAAGGCTGCAGCAAAATCTCGCCGCAAGACGGCCTCTTCCGGCAGGATGAAGCGGCGTTGAATCATCAGGATGAAGGCGGCAAAGACCAAAAGGGCCACGGGCACGTCCCACCACAGGATCGCACCCAGCAAGATCATCGCATCGCCCAGATAAATCGGGTTGCGGCTGAACCGGAAAACACCATGCGTCACCAGAACCGAAGGTGTGCGGCGCGGGATCACAGTCGTGCGGCGGCTTACCATCTGCACCACGGCTGCCGCCAGCAGGCCTGCCCCGGCCAAGGCCAAAAGCGGCCCCAGAATCTTTCCCACACCGCCGAACAGGCCAATCGGCACCAGCCAGCCCAAAAACCATGTCAGGACCAGCGCGCCCAGCAACCAGAATGGCGGCAGATCAGGCACTTTCAGCATGTTCTTCCAGCCCCCCGTTCTGCGTGCCCGGCGCGCACTGTTCTGCCAATCGGCTGCAACCGCAAGCCCCCGTTGCGCGCCACATAAATTTCAAGCTTGAAATTTCCGCCCCGCCAGAGTTGAGTAGCAACCGCATCCGGGCCTGCCCTTTCCCCGGAGGGAGACTCATATGACCACAGATTTCACCGCCACCCGCGCCATGTTCCATCTGCCCGAGGGCGTAGTCTATCTGGACGGCAATTCGCTTGGCCCGATGCCAAAGGCCGCTGCCGCACGGGTAGAGCACACCGTTACCGCCGAATGGGGCGACATGCTGATCCGCGGCTGGAACCTTGCCGGGTGGATGGCACAACCCAGCCGCATCGGCGACCGGATCGGCCGACTGATTGGCGCGCCCGCCGGGACGGTCGTAATGGGCGACACCTTGTCGATCAAGGTCTATCAGGCCCTTGCTTCGGCGTTTGAAATCAATGGGTCACGCCGTGTTGTCCTGTCGGACACCGGCAATTTCCCGTCGGATCTGTATATGGCCGAAGGTCTGTGCCGCACGCTGGGGCCCGAGTATCGCCTTGTCACCGTGGCCCCCGAAGCGGTGGCCGATGCGATAGATGACAGTGTGGCCGTCCTGATGCTGACCGAGGTTGATTATCGCACCGGGCGCAAGCACGACATGGCCGCCCTGACTGCTAAGGCCCATGCGGCGGGCGCATTGACGGTGTGGGACCTTGCGCATTCGGCAGGCGCTTTGCCAGTGGACCTGACGGCGGCAAATGCTGACTTCGCCGTGGGTTGCACCTACAAATACCTCAACTCCGGCCCGGGTGGTCCCGCCTTCATCTATGTCGCGCCGCACCATGCCGAAACCGCCCGCCCGGCCCTGTCTGGTTGGCTGGGGCACGAGGCCCCCTTTGCCTTTGACCTGTCCTATCGCGCCGGGCGCGGGGTAGAGCGGATGCGTGTTGGCACGCCGCCGGTTCTGCAACTGGCCGCCCTTGAGGCCGCGATGGATGTTTGGGACATGGCCGATATCCACGATGTCCGCGCGCGCTCGATCGAGTTGACCGATGCCTTTATCACAGGCGTCGAGGCGTCTTGCCCGACGTTGACTCTGGCCTCACCGCGCGACGGCACGCTGCGCGGATCGCAGGTCAGTTTCCGCCATGCCGAAGGCTACGCCATCATGCAGGCGCTGATCGCGCTCGGTGTAATCGGCGATTTCCGCGCGCCCGATATCCTGCGCTTTGGCTTCACGCCGCTGTACACCACCATGGACGATGTGACGCGCGCCACGACCATTCTGGCCGAGGTGATGGCAGGCAACCTGTGGGACCGCCCCGAATACAAGGCAAAGGCCCTGGTGACGTGATGGCTGACATCCGCCCCCTGACCGCTGCCGACGCACCCGCTGCCTTTGCAGTGATGCGCGCGTCGATCCGCGACGGGGCGGGCCGCTTCTATTCCTTGGCGCAACTTCAGGCGTGGATGCCGGATCTCGACGGTGCGCGCATGATACCGGAAGGTTTTGTCGACCGCCTAGCCCGGCAGACCGGGTGGATTGCGACAGAAGACGCGGCGCAGGTGGGGTTTCTGACGGTTGAACGGCTGGGGCATATCGACCTTGCCTATGTCGTGCCGCAGGCGATGGGGCGCGGGGTGATGGCCGCGCTTTACGACCACATCATGATCTGGGCGCAAGAGATGCGGCTTGCGCAGTTGACCACCGACGCCAGCCACTTCTTCCGTCGCTTTCTGCTGCGCCGGGGTTGGGCGGTCACCACCGCCGAAACCGTCATGCGGCATGGCGTTGCCATCGAACGGTTCAACATGTCCCTGAACCTGAACGTGCCTCTGGCAGCAAAGGGGCAGATCACATGACCCGCATTCGCCTTGGGCTTCCTCCGGTCTGCCGCCCGCAAGCCTGGGCCGCGCTTTGGCGCGCGATGGGGGCATTGTCCGTGTTGTCGCAAAGGGCACCCGTCTGACCTGAACCCCTTTCCCCGGCATATCAGGAGGCGTCCATGACCCAATCCCCCTATGATCCCGCCCGCGACGGCGCGCAGATGTCCTTTGACGGGCGCATGTCTTATGGCGACTATCTCTCCATCGACCACATCCTGTCATCGCAGCATTGCCTGACCACGGCACATGACGAGATGCTGTTCATCATTCAGCACCAGACCTCCGAACTCTGGATGAAACTGGCGCTGCACGAGATTGATGCTGCCCGCTCACGCCTTGGCACCGGGAACGCCCAAGAGGCGTTCAAGATGCTGGCCCGCGTGTCGCGCATCTTTGAACAGTTGAACAACGCGTGGGATGTGCTGCGCACCATGACCCCGGCCGATTACACCACCTTCCGCGAAGGGCTTGGCCAATCCTCGGGGTTTCAGTCTTGGCAATACCGACTCATCGAGTTTTCGGTGGGAAACCGCAACGCGGCCATGCTGAAACCACATGCCCACAGGCCCGATGTGTCTGCCGTTCTGCTGGCCGAACTGGCGCGTCCCACGTTGTATGATGCGGCCTTGGGCCATTTGTCGCGTATCGGCCTTGCCGTGCCCGAAGATGTTCTGTCGCGCGATGTTTCGCAAACCTGGGTCGCGCATGATGGCGTGCGCGCGGTCTGGGAAACCGTCTACCGCGACCCCGCCAAACACTGGCAGGCCTACGAACTGGCTGAAAAACTTGTGGATTTTGAAGATTACTTCCGCAGGTGGCGTTTCAACCACGTCACAACCGTAGAGCGTGTCATTGGCTTCAAGCGCGGCACGGGCGGCACATCGGGCGTGTCTTACCTGCGCCGGATGCTGGAGGTGCGGCTGTTCCCTGAACTTTGGGATCTTCGAACAACACTTTGACCCTTTGACGCGCAGGCAACGCTGCGATAGCCTTGAAAAAAAGGACTCGGGGCCTGTGGGCCAGCCGAAAAGGATATGCTTATGTCGGTTTTTCTGATCCGGGCCCTCGCCGGGATTGCAGTCGCTGCCAGCCTTGCCGCTTGCGTGCCAACCACCACCTCTTCGACAAAGGCGGCCGAACCGGCGGCCATGGCGGCAACGGTGCCGGCAGAAGGCCTATACCTTGCCACATCGGACAACGGCTTTGCCGTGCCGACCGTCCCGGTGGAAAAGGTGCCCGACGAATTTGAGCGTCAGGTGGTCGACTATCCGTCAAATGAGGCGCCCGGAACCGTCATCATCAACCCGGCGGCCAAGCACCTTTTCCTTGTGACCGGGAAGGGCAAGGCGATCCGCTATGGCATCGCCGTCGGCAAGGCCGGGTTCGAATGGTCGGGTGAGGCGCTGATCACCAACCGCCGCCCGTGGCCGACATGGACCCCGCCTCCGGAAATGATCGCGCGCAAGCCCGAATTGTCCAAGTGGGAAAAGGGTCAGCCCGGCGGCCCGACCAACCCGCTTGGGGCCCGCGCGCTGTATCTGACGACAAACGGCGTTGATTATGGCTATCGCATTCATGGCACGCCGGATTGGTGGTCGATTGGCAAGAACGCCTCGTCCGGCTGTATCCGCATGATCAATCAAGATGTGATGGACCTCTATTCCCGCGTGCCCGATGGCGCAAAGGTTGTGGTGCTGACCCGTGATGGCCAGATGCCCAAGGGCCTGACACTGCCACCACCTGCGCCGAAGAAATCGACTGCGCCGAAGGCTGCCGCGAAACCTGCCGTCGCATCGGCGCAGATCACAGTGCCGAAACTGCAGACCTTGGCCGCACCGGCCTTTACCAAACCGACACCGGCTGCGGTTGTGACCCCTGCCCCCGTAGCCGCCGTGGTGACCCCGGCACCGGCAGCCGTGACACCGGCACCAGCCGCGGTGACGCCAGCACCTGCGGCAGCGGCCCCCGCTGCTGCTGCCCCCGCCGCAGCCGCACCGGCATGCAAGGTTGCCTTGGTGAACGGGGTCTGCCCGCCGTCGAACTGACCCTACGCGTTCTGCTAGTCAGGGCCGCCCGTTCCGCCGGGCGGCCCTTTTTCATTGCCGGCCCGCCCGTCAGGCGGCAGTCGGTTGCGCTTCACGCGCCTTGACCAGCAGCCGTGACGGGCGGTTCATGCAGCGTGCAACCCAATCGCGGATCAGCGGATCATCCGGCGTGGCCTCGGTGAACCACGCAAACGGCGAATGCAGCAGCAGATCAACCGCCGAATACTGCTCTCCCATCAGCCACGGCCCATGCTCCAACGCGGACCGCAACCTCTGCGCCACTTCGTCGGGCCCCCGGAACGTTGCGGTCAGCCATGGATGCGACAGCCCGGTCGCCTGCACCACCAACACAGGCTCCATCACCCCTTGATACCAGACCAGCCACCGCACAAAGGCCCCCCAAGCGGGGCTGGCCATTGCGGGCGAGAGGCCGGTATCGGGAAACAGCGTGCACAGATGCAGAATGATGGCCGCGCGTTCGGTGATCACGACGCCATCATGCACAAGGGCGGGCACCTTGCCTTCGGGGTGCGGGTTGGCGGGGTCGCGGGCACCACTGCCGTCCATTCGCGGAATGCCAACGGCGCGGACATCCACCCAGTCAGCAATCTTCATCTCGTCAATGAGCGCGACAATGGCCGAGGACCGGCTTTGCGGCGCGTGAAACAGGGTCAGCATGGCAATCTCCATCTTGTGTTGCGATGCGCCTGTTCTACGCCTAGCCTGCTGCCAGTTTCTGGCAGGAGAAAGCCGTGGCGCGTGCTGACCGTCTGTTCCGCCTTCTGGATGCACTGCGCCGTCTGCCGCAGCCGGTGACGGCCGCGCGTCTGGCTGAAGAAACCGATGTGAGTCTGAGAACGCTATACCGCGATATCGATTCGCTGCGCGCGGGCGGTGCCCTGATCGATGGCGCGGCGGGCCTTGGCTACACCCTGACCGAAGACCCCGCCCTGCCACCGCAGATGTTCACCCGGCTGGAGGTCGAGGCGCTGGTGCTGGGTCTGGCTGAGGTGCGCCTTGCCGGTGATGACGCTTTGGCCAAGGCGGCGGATGCGGCCCTTGCCAAGATCACCGCCACGCTGCCTGAACGGGTACAGCGGCAGGCCATCCACGCCACCCATCAGGTTTACCGCTTTGAACGCCGCCCGCCTGCGCCCGCCCATCTTGCTCTCGTGCGAGAGGCGGCTTGGGACGAACGCGCGCTGGACATCGTCTATACCGACCGCGACGGCAAAGACACCGCCCGCCGCATCTATCCACTTTCTGTGGTGTTTCTGGATCGCAGCCTTGTCTGCCTTGCGTTTTGTACGCTGCGGCAGGATTTCCGGCGCTTTCACTTGCAGGCCATGGCGCAGGTGCAGCCCACCACGGAAAGTTTCCGCCCTCGCCGGGTGCCAATGCTGCGGGCATTTCTGGATCAGATCCGGCAAGGATCTGCCGCCACAGCGCGCTAATGCGCCGCCTAGGCCCGCCGGGGCACCGGCATGGCGCGGCCATCGGCCCATGCAGCCGTTGCGCGGCCAAACGCCTCGAACAGCGGACGCGACACCGGATCTTCGCCCGCCCGCCATTCCGGGTGCCATTGCACCGACAGGGTAAACCCCGGTGCATCCTTGACAAAAATCGCCTCGGGCGTGCCATCAGGGGCCCAGCCGTCGATCACGATGCGCGGTCCAGGGCGGTTGATGCCCTGACCATGCAGGGTGTTGGTGACCACCTCTTCTGCGCCCATCAGACGGGCAAACACCCCGCCGGGGGTGAACCGCACCGGATGACGCAGAGCAAACTTTTCCTCAAGCGAACCATCGGGTGGCATGCGGTGGTTCATCCGCCCCGGCAGATCGCGAATCTCGGGGAACAGGGTTCCCCCCATCGCCACGTTCACCTCTTGAAACCCCCGGCAAATGCCAAGGATCGGCTGGCCCCGTTCCACACAGGCCCGCACCAGCGGCAGGGTAATTGCATCGCGGCAGCGGTCAAAACAGCCATGCGCGGGCGTTTCATCCTCGCCATATTCGCTGGGGTGCACGTTGGGCCGCCCCCCGGTCAGCAGGAAGCCATCGCACAGGTCCAGCAGTTCATCGACACTGACAAAGCGCGGGTCAGACGGGATGATGATCGGCAGGCATCCCGACACCTCGGCCACGGCTTCCGAGTTCATCGTGCCGCCAGCATGGACCGGATAATGTTCGTTCAGCAGCGTCATGTTGCCGATAATGCCGATCACGGGGCGACGGTGGCGCGCGCGGGACATGCCTTTGGTCCAATTCGAACAATGTTACCTTGGTGTCATAACCTAGGCGCAATCGTCGCTTCGGCCAAGCCCACACCTGTGCACAGTCAACCTGCATTGAAGACGGTCTGTGGAAGATGCCGGAATTTCGGGCAAGACCATCACTTTGGCACAAAGTCGTGACTTGCCTTGCCCCAACGGGAAGGTTGCAAAGTGGTTCAAGACAAAGGAGACGCCGATGAAACACCTGATCCGCATCGCCACCTTGATGACCGTTCTGGCCAGCCCGTTGGCCGCCCAGACCATGGACCACTCCGGTCATGGCGCCGCCGGCATGGGCCATGATGCCGCCGCCATGGCCTTTGCAGAGGCAAATGCCCGCATGCATGAGGGGATGGCCATCGCCCCCAGCGGCAACGTCGATGTCGATTTCGTGCGCGGCATGATCCCGCACCATCAGGGCGCGGTCGACATGGCGCGGATCGTGCTGGAACACGGGACCGACCCCGAGGTGCGCAAGTTCGCTGAAGCGGTGATTGCCGCGCAAGAGGCGGAAATCGCATGGATGACGGCGTGGCTGGCCAAGAACGGCGGTTAAGGGGGTTTTGCTGCCCCCTGCCAATCCCTATGTTCCGCATGTGCATGCCTGACATGCATGCCATGCGGGGCTGCCAATCATGACCAATCGCTTGCGCGACAGGCCCGATGACGACAGGCCGGGTGACGATAGCTCCGGGCAGCCTGCTGTGGCGCATCGTCTTTCGGAAATGCTGGTGTCACTGGCCCGCGACGAATCACGAGAGCGGATCAGTCTGGCCGACCTGCTGGCGCTGATGCAGGGCCGGGCCTTCGGGGCGCTGCTGCTGGTCTTTGCCTTCCCCAACATCCTGCCCACGCCGCCCGGAACAGCCGGTGTTCTGGGCCTGCCCCTGCTGTTTCTGGCCACGCAGATGATGCTGGGCCAGTCCCCGTGGCTGCCGCGTTTTATCGCGTCCCGCTCACTGCCCCGCGCCACCATTGCCGCCATGATCGACAAGGCCACACCATGGCTGGAACGGGCGGAACGGCTGTTGCGCGCACGGATGAAGCCATTGGCCTCGGAACCTGCGCAACGGGTGATCGGCGCGGTGTGCCTTGTGATCGCCATTGCACTTGTCCTGCCCGTGCCCTTTGGCAACATGGTTCCGTCCATCGCACTTTGCGTGATCGGTCTGGGCATCTTGGAGCGTGATGGCCTGTGGATCATTTGCGGTCTGCTGATCGGTGTGGCCGCCGTCGCCTATGTCGGCATCATGGGCTATGCGCTTGTCAAATCAGCAATATTCGTGTTCCTGAACGCGTTCTAGGGTCGGCGTCACGCCACCCCAGCCACCACACGCGCCGCCGCATCCACCGCACCCGGCCCATGCGGTATGTTCAGCGCCAGCAGCCCTGCCTCCATCACCGCGATGACGCCCAGCGTCATATGGGCGTTGACATGGCCCATATGCGCCACCCGCAAGAATCCGTGCCATGCCGGATCATCCCCGGCCGCCATCCCAAGGCCGATGCCCAGCGTGACCCCGGCACGATGTTCGGTCCATTCGCGCAGGCGCGTGGCGTCGGGGGCCCCGAGGCGTGCGGCCGTCACCGCGCGCGCGCGGTCCGTGGCCTGTGAAACGTTCAGCGCGATTCGGTCATTGCCGCTGCCCCATGCGTCGAATGCCGCCCAGACGCTGCGGGCCAGACGGTCATGGCGCGCCCAGACATTCTCCAGCCCCTCTTCATGCAGGATCATGGTCAGCGCCTCACGCAGGCCGAACAGATGATGGGTCGGCGCGGTGCCATCCCAATACTGCCAGAACTCGGTCGGTTCCGCCCGCGGCCCCCAGGCCCAATAGGGGGTGCGAAGATCGGCCCCCGCGCAGACCTGCCGCGCTTTTTCGGAAAACCAGACAAACCCCATGCCCGGCGGAGTCATCAGGCCCTTTTGGCTGGCGGCCACAGTCACATCCACGCCCCAGGCATCCATGCGGTATTCATCGCAGCCCAAAGACGCGATGCAATCGACCGCCAGCAGCGCCGGGTGCCCTGCCGCATCCATCGCGGCGCGCAAGGCAGGCACATTGGTGCGGATCGATGTCGCTGTATCGACATGCGTGGTCAGCACCGCCTTGATCCGGCCGGCAGGGTCGGCCCGCAGCCGATCTTCGACCCGCGCCATATCCACCGGCGCAGATTTGCCGAAATCCATCACCTCGACCTCGATCCCCATGGCCCGCGCGCTTTCCGCCCATGACAGGCCAAAGCGCCCCGTCGCCACCACCAGCGCCAGATCACCGCGGCTGAACATGTTGGCGTTCGCTGCCTCCCACACCGCATGGCCATTGGCGATATAGGCCGCCACATGCTGCGTCGTGCAAGCCACGGCGCGCAGGTCAGGCCACAGCGCCGCCACCATATCCGGCAAACCACCCGCATAGATGTTGGGCGCGGCGCGGTGCATGGCGTTCAGCACGCGGTCGGGCATGACCGACGGGCCGGGAATCGCAAGATAGGGGCGCCCGCGCGACAGATCGGCGGTCGGTGTGGTGGGAAGGGACATTCGGGGCAACTCCGCAGGATGTGCCATGGCTAGGGCCTTGTCACGGCATCGTCAACCGCCCCACGCCTTGCGGCGGGTGCGGCTTTCGGGCTAGATCGCCGCCTGATCCTGCTTGCGAAAGGCTTCCCGCTGACCCCGCAACCTGCCCCATCGCCACCCAGACCGGGCCAAGCCCTTTCCGGCTGGTTCTGGCACAGCTATCTGCGCCACAGGCTGGGCCTGTTGCTGGCAGCCTTTGCCGTGATGGTGATCGAAGGATCTACCCTTGGCGCGCTGTCCTACATGCTGGAACCATTGTTCGACCTGGTGTTCGCCGATGGCGGCGATGCCAGCCTTTGGCCGGTCGGACTCGCGATTTTCGGGCTGTTTGCCGTGCGTGCGGCAACCTCGCTGATCTCGAAAACACTTCTCAGCCGCATCTCGCAACTGGTGGCGGCCAAGATGCAGTTGGATTTGCTGGGCCATCTTCTTGCGCTGGACATCGGCTTTTTCCAAAAGAACGCCCCCGGCACCCTGATCGAACGGGTGCAGGGCGACACCATGGCGGTGCAGGGCATCTGGATTTCGCTGATCGCCGGCATCGGGCGCGATGCCGTGGCGCTGATCGGTCTGTTCGCGGTGGCGCTGTCGATTGATCCGTGGTGGACGCTGGCCGCAGTGGTGGGCACCCCGCTCCTCATCCTTCCGGCGGCGATCCTGCGCCGGTATCTGTTGCGCAAGGCCATGCACCTGCGTGATCAGGCGGGCGAGCGTGCGACACGGCTGGACGAGATCTTTCACGGCATTCAGGCGGTCAAGCTGAACCGGATGGAGGCGCACCAGTCCGATCGTTTCGGCACTGTGCTGGACCGCATCGTGGTTGCAGAAACCAAATCCGCCACGGCACGGGCGGTTCTGCCGTCGCTGGTTGATCTGATCACGGGGTTCGGCTTTTTGGCCGTGCTGATGCTGGGTGGCCGCGAAGTCGCCGAAGGCACGCGGACCACGGGCGAATTCATGGCCTTCTTTTCGGCCATGGTGCTGACTTTTCAGCCCATCCGCCGTCTGGGCGATATGGCGGGCCTGTGGCAGGTTGCGGCGGCCAGCCTGCAACGGATCACCGAGTTGTTCGGCATCTCGCCTTCGCAATCACGCCCCTCTGTCAGCCGCGCCGACCCCTCCCCTCTGCCCCCGGTCATCAGCTTTGATGATGTGTCGTTTGGCTATGGCGACGCCCCTGTGCTGCGCGGCCTCAGCTTTCGGGCCGAGGCGGGCAAGGTCACGGCCTTGGTTGGGCCATCGGGGGCGGGAAAATCGACGGTCTTTCACTTGCTTGCGGGTCTGTCCGATCCGCAGGGCGGGCAGGTCACCATCGGCGGCGTGGTCAGCACCGATCTGACATTGTCCGATCAGCGGGCCCTGTTCGCCTCGGTTTCGCAGGATGCGGCGCTGTTTGATGACAGTTTGCGCGACAACTTGCTCTTGGGGCGCACCGGCATTTCTGACGCACAGATTGATGCGGCGCTTTCTGCGGCGCAGGCCAGTGACTTTGTGGCGGTACTGCCGCAGGGCGTGGACACCCCGGCCGGGCCGCGCGGGTCGACCCTGTCTGGCGGACAGCGCCAACGCATCGCCATAGCGCGCGCCCTTTTGCACAATGCCCCGGTCCTGCTGCTGGACGAGGCGACCAGCGCCCTTGACGCCGCCTCGGAGGCGGCCGTGGCGGCGGCGCTGGAAACGGCGGCGGCCGGGCGCACCACATTGGTCATCGCGCACCGGCTGGCCACAGTGCGGCAGGCGCATCAGATCATTGTCATGGATCACGGCCGCGTGGTCGAGGTCGGCACACACGACACCCTTTTGGCGCAGGGCGGGCTTTACGCGCGGCTTTGTGCGTTGCAGTTCAGCGACCCGGAGGCATCGGAATGACCATCGGCGAAACCGCCCCCGACCGCATTGTCTGGGCCGTCACCGGGCCTGACCGCTTTCGCTTTTTGCAAGGGTTGGTCAGCAACGATCTTTTGCCGCTGGAAAAGGCTCCGGGTATCGTCTGGGCAGCGCTTTTGTCACCGCAAGGCAAGTATCTGGCCGATTTCTTCATTGTGCGCGCACCAGACCAAGACGACCGCCTGCTGGTCGATATTGCCACTACGCTTGCCCCGGCCACGCTGCGGCGGCTGACGATGTATCGCCTGCGGGCGGATGTGCAGATTGCGCCTGCGGACATGACCGTCCTGCGCGGCCTTGGCCCTGTCCCGCAGAACGGCGTTGCCGACCCACGCCACCCGGCCCTTGGCTGGCGGCAGTATGGCGGTATGGGTGGCCCGGCGCTGACCGATTGGGATGCCATTCGTGTGGCCCATTGCATCCCCGAATCCGGCATCGAACTGGTGGTCGACGACACCTATCTGCTGGAAGCCGGGTTTGAACGGCTGCATGGCGTCGATTTCCGCAAGGGCTGCTATGTTGGTCAGGAAGTCACCGCCCGCATGAAGCACAAGACTGAATTGCGAAAGGGCCTGGTCACCGTTGGCATCGCGGGGGCTGCCCCGATTGGCACCCCGATCCTATCAGGCGGCAAAGAGGCTGGCACCCTGTTCACCCAGTCTGGTGGGCGTGCGATTGCCTATCTGCGCCATGACCGCGTGACCGATGAGATGATCGCAGGCGACGCCCGGCTTTGGCCCCTGCCCGAGACACCCGGAACAAACCCCGCCTAAAGCGGGGCATCCGCCACGATATAGGCAGGCGTGGCCCCGGCCTGCTCCATCAGCGCAGCAGAGGCCGCATTGAAACACCAATAGCTGGTGGCCCAGCGTCCAACCCCCTCTTGGCGCAGCAGATCCTTCATCCGCGCAATCAAGGCGCGCCCGATGCCCTGACGCTGCCAGTCTGGCAAGACCGCGATGTGCTGCAAGAACCCGCGCTGCATGGGCTGGCTCAGCGCTGTGCCGGGCCGTTCCTGCACCTCGAACAGCAGATAGCCCACAGCCAAGCCGCCCTGTTCGGCCAACAGGACCGTCACGCCGGGGCGGTTCATCCAGTCTTTAAAATAGGCGATCACATCGCCATCGGCTGCAGGCGGGGTAAAGATGTCCGGGCGGTGCTGGCGATGCAGGTCCTGCACCACCTCGCACAATGGGACCAGCAACGCGGCCTCGTCCGACGCAATGCTGCGGATCATCACAGTCCCCCGGTGCCTTTGCAGGGGGTCAGGGCCGACCCCGGCCACAATCAGCCGCGCCCGATGTCAGGCGCGTTCGGAATATTCCAGAAGTTCGGTATGCACGATGATCTGCTCATCGGCATTGATGAACGGCGGCACCATGATCCGCACGCCATTGTCGAGCACGGCGGGCTTATAGGATTTTGACGCCGTTTGCCCGTTCTGCACGGGTTCGGTTTCCACCACGCGGCAGGTCACCTTCTGCGGGATCTTCACGTTCAGCGGCTCTTCGCCGTAATACTGCACCGATACCGTCATCCCGTCTTGCAGGAATGGCCGACGGTCGCCCAACAGTTCGGCATCCAGTTCGATCTGCTCATAGGTTTCGGAATCCATGAACACCAGCCGCCCGTCGGTTTCATACAGGAACTGCTGGTCCTTCATCTCGAGGTCAACCTGATCGACCTTGTCTTCCGACCGGAAGCGTTCGTTCAACTTGCGACCGTCCCGCAGGTTCTTCAACTCAACCTGCGCGAATGCCCCACCCTTGCCGGGCTTGACATGGTTCGCCTTGACCGCAGCCCACAGGCCGCCGTCATGTTCCAGCACCATTCCGGGCTTGATCTCGTTGCCATTGATTTTGGACATTTGCGACAAAACCTTGCCAAAAGGTTGAAGAACTTAAGGCGCTCCCTATATCTTGCAGTGGGTTTGCTGGCAAGCAGACTAAATGCTGTATGGTTCCAAGACTGCCATGCATAGAATGCATGACAGAAATGCAAAACAGTTGATGCCGAATCGAACCGAAACGTTTAGGTTCGCCAAACGCTGAAAAGACAAGAGCAAGAATAGGACTGCCAGATGACGGGTTTCGTAGACAGCACAGCCTTCAACTATGAGCAGGGCCAACGTGCGCGCAAGCTTTTTGCTGCTGTGGTGCTGGCTGCGCTGGACGATGCCATTGCCGACGACAAAAAGTATGGCAACGGTCCGGAGCAGATTGCCCGTTGGGCCCGGTCGCGCGATGGCCGCGAAGTATTGTCCTGTGCCGGAATCGACCCGAATGAGCGTGTCGTGAAGGGTCTGATGGAGTTTGTCTCAAAAGGCATTCGCACCTCGGTCGCCCTGTCGCGCGAAGAATCCGAGCGTCGCCACGCGCTTGAGGCGGATCAGGCAGAAGCCGCGTGATTGCATCCTCAGCGCCGAAATGAAAACGCGCCCGACCGGGGCGCGTTTTGCATTTGGGGGTCTTGGTCAGGCCCGGACCGAACGATACTGCGTCATTCAAACTCGCGGACGGCCAGTGCACGCGCAATCTCGGCCCGCACCAGTTTGCGCACATTGCGCGTGATGCGTTCGCCCAGCGTGCCGGCCAGTTCTTCGCGGATGATATCACGGACCAGTTCGCGCAGAACCTGTTCGTCGAACACCATGCCGCCGTCGGTATCCTCCTCGAACAGATCTGCCGCGGCATCTTCGACCATGGCTTCGGCATCTTGTGCCAGATCTGCCATGACCGCGGCTTCGGCTACATCTGCCCAACGGTTATCAACCACCACCGTGGCCACGGGTTCTTCTGCCGGCTCCGCGAAATCGTCCTCGGCCACATCCTGAGCAAAGGGGGCTTCGTCGGCGGTGTCTGCGGCCACAAAGGAAATCGGTGCGGCCTCGACGGCCTCGACCGTCATTTCGGGCTCGTCGACAACGGCCGCTGCTTCCTCTTCAACGGCAGCAAGTTCAACGGCTTCGGGTTCAACGGCTTCCGGCTCGAACGTCGCCGCATCAACCGCAACGGGCGGCGCGGCAAGTTCGGGTTCAGCAGCAGCGACACTCGGTTCCGGTGCGGGGGCCACGGTCACCAGCGCCGGGCGGGCCCGATGGATGAACCCTGGAAAGGCCGAAACGGTCGATGCATCCTCGTGAACGATCTGGGCAGACGCCCCCCCCGCCCAACCGTCATCCGACAGTGCGCCCTCATCCCCAACCGGGGATTCCCATTCGTCATCAGCCTCGCCCACGGCAGCCCCAAGCCGGGCCACAACCTTTTCGACGTTCGACGACATCGGTTCGATGATCGCTTCGACGTTGTTCACCGAATCGTTCAGGTCATGCGGAACCAGTTCCATGGAATCGATGCCAGACAGCGGTTCTGCCGTGTCGGCCAAGATGGCGGGTAGTTCCGGTTCCGGCTCTGCGACGGCCACAGGCTCTTCGGCCGTGCCCACCACGCGAAAGGCTGGCGTCAGAATCAGTTTGCCCGCATCGGGGACTGCGGTCACCGGCGGATCAGCCTGATCCTGCGCGCGATGGTCCGACAGGCGGCTTGGCGGCCGCAAATCCTCGGACACCAGCCGCCGGATAGAGGACAACACGTCCTCGATATCATGTGTGCTCATCGGTTCAGACATTGCGCCCCTGCCCGTCGTCGCTATCGTCTCTGCCGACCGTAACCGGCCGAACTCTGGACCATTGCCTGCAAGTCTAGTGCCGAGTCGCCAACGACACAAGAAAATGACAGGGAAATAAGCCTAAGAACTGTCTGAACCCGCCGGTTTTCACCGAAGGGTTGCGTCACTTGCCCAGTTTTTCGAGAATGCGGTCAAGTTTCTTGCCGCGCGCCGTGTGCACCGGGGCATTTTTGACAGCGTTGTAATAGGCAGCCGGATCATATGTCGGAATGCCAAGGCCCAGATGCTCGACCGACAGCAGGCCCATGGATTGCAAAACGCGGTAGACGCCCAGATACCGGGTGCCTTCGGCTTCGATCAGCGAAACCTTGGCGTCCAGCAGTTCCTGTTCGGCATCCAGCACCTCAACCGTCGTGCGTGCACCAAGGCTGGCCTCTTCGCGCACCCCGTCAAAGGCGATCTGCGCCGCCCGGATTTGCTGGTTGCTGGCCTGAACCTGCGCGTTGGCCACCGCAAGGATGGACCAATTGCGCCCCACCGCCTCGGAAATGACCACACCCGCCTGCGACAAGGTTGCCCGCGCCCCGTCACGCCGCGCGATGACCTGACGCAGGTCCGACGATTTGGCCCCGCCGGTGTAAAGCTGCTGATTTAGACGTAGGCCAAAGTTCTGGCTTTCAACGCCTCTATCGGTGGTATCAAGGCTGGCATTTGCCGAAAGCGTCGGCATGAACCGCGCTTTGGCCAGTTCCACGTTCAACTCGGCCACAGTCACGCCGCGTTGCGCTTCGGCAATCGACGGATGGCTTTTCAGCGCAACGGCGCGCGCTTCTTCCATGCTTTTCGGCAGGCGCGGCGATTTCGGCAGCCCCTTCAGGTTGCCCGGATAGGCCGAGGTGGCCGCCTTATAGGCTTCGCGGGCAATCATCAGATCACCTTCGGCTGATGACAACCCGGCCTGAGCCGCCGCAAGGCGGGCTTCGGCAATGGCCACATCGGTGCGGGTGATTTCGCCCACCTCGAACCGGTCGCGCGCGGCGCGCAGTTCTTGCGTCACCAACCGTACGTTTGACTGGCGCAAGGAGACGATCTGCCCCTTGACCTGAACATCAACATAGGACTGAACGGCCGCGAACAGCACTTCCTGTTCGATCTGGCGCAGCGCCTCACGCGTGGCAAGCACGGTTTCCTTTGCAATCTCGATCCCGATGGCGCGACGGCCAAAGTCCAGCAGCACCAGACTTGCACTCAGCTCGAACGATGTGCTCAGCCCGTCATCAAAGCGGCCGCTGGCGCGCGTCTGGGCACGGCGATACCCCGACGTGACCGTGTACTCGATCACAGGGCGCAAGGTCGCCATGGCCTGCGCCACCTCTTCATCGGCGGCCCGCAAGGTCGCCTCCTGATTTTCCAGAAGGTTCGAGTTGCGATAGGCCGCGATAAAGGCGTCGGTCAGGCTTTCGGCCCAACCGGCGGGTGCCGAAAAGGTGGAAACCACCATCGCTGCCGCTGCAAGAAACTTACGCATCGCCCTAGGCTCCCATACTGCGCGCTGTGCCGTGTCCCCGGCCCGCACGCCTGTCGTTCTTATCTGACTACCCTGCCCGCCACATGGCGGACCGGCCTTACAGCGTGAACCCACGCTGCGCTGCAAATCCCGCAAGGACCGGCGCCGATGCGTTGAAGGCAAAGCGCCACGACATCCGCCCGTCCGACTTGTGGCCCACACGCGCCACGCCAAGCTGACCTTCCATGAAAATGGCGCCAATCCGGCCGCCGTCTTTCAACTGGTCCAGCAAACCGGCTGGAACCTGTTCGACCCCGCCCTGAATGGTAATCACATCATAGGGGCCATGCTTGACCGACCCCGCCGCCAGTGGCCCAAGGATCACGGCCGCATTGTCCACCGCCTCTTGCGACAAGGTGCGCTGCGCTTCGGCGGCCATCACTTCATCCTCTTCGACAGCCACAACGGCATCGGCCAGACGGGCGATGATGGCCGAGGAATAGCCAAGGCCGCAGCCCACATCCAGCACCAGTTCATCCGGTTGCATATCCAGCGCATCCAGCAGTCTGGCCATGCTGCGCGGTTCCATCACCACGCGGCCCTGCCGCAGTTCGACATTTTCACCGATATAGGCCGCCTCGCGCTTGTCGCGCGGCACATAAACCTCCCGCGGGACGGTCAGCATCGCGTCAATGATCGGAAACTTGGTCACGTCCGAAGGACGCACCTGCGTATCGACCATCACGACGCGGCGGGTCTGGAAATCTGTCATAGGTGAACTCTGCAGTC
This sequence comes from Rhodobacter sp., assembly GCA_027484145.1. Lineage (GTDB taxonomy): Bacteria > Pseudomonadota > Alphaproteobacteria > Rhodobacterales > Rhodobacteraceae > Pseudotabrizicola. Next base: position 142,211 of record JAIXUH010000034.1, on the reverse strand, counting down.
TGGAAAGGTCGTGCCCGTCTTGCCACAGAAGCGGTTGCGGGGCAACGGGCCAGAGGAATCAACGCTGTCAACACGTTGCATTTTTTCAAAGGTGATGCGCAGACGCCAACCTTGCGCTTCACACAGGGCATCAGGGGGCCACAGGTTCACGGCGAAGTGATGGTGCAATCACCTCGAGGGCCCGTTTGGCCGCGTCGGACAGATCAAAGGTACACATCTCGCCCAAGGACACGGTTTCGCAGGGCCCGCTTTCATGCACCATCCATTCAACGGGGTTCAGAAACCAGACGGCGGCACCGTCACCTTCGATGTCCTCGAAAAACACCGCCGACACATCGCCTGCGGCCTCACCGCCCTGCGGATCAACCAGATAGGGTTGCTCGGCGGCCCATCCGCGCGGCAGATCAAAGGCAAGCCCCGTTGCCTGATCAGCAGCGGCGCAGACCTCCTGTTCCGCGCAGCGAAAGGCCACCTGGGCGTCAACCACCAGAACCGGGACGGTCAATGCGGTGCTGTCCGGGCCAATGACCAGCGTCGCCTCATACAACTCCTGCTCGCTGAACCCCGAGATCAGATAGGTGCCCGGCTTCAGCGCCACCTGCCACGGCACGGTCAAAGGTTCCGGGGTAAAGACCATGGCCGCCATGATGTCGGCATCGGCGGGCAGATCCAGCGGGGTTGCAGACCATGAAATCTCTGGCATCGGGGCCGCCGGGTCCGCACGTTCGGCGCTGAACGTCACGGTGACTGCATCCTGCGCCAGCACAGCACCCGCTGTCAGGATCAGCGCAGATGCACCCCCCAACAAAGGCCAGACCCAGACCTGCATTCCAGCACCCACTCGCTTGCCATGCTGCAGCGTCCACTGCCCGCGCCCAAATGACAAGGCCCCGCAGGTCTGCCTCGCGCAGCCTTGACCGCGCGGGAACGGGTCAGACTGAAACGGTCTGGCGCAAGGTTTCCTTGGCAAGTTCGGCCTTGGTGCCCTGCAGGGCCACGGCGCCCCGTTTCAACACATAGAACCGGTCGGCCAGACCATAGGCAAAATCGAAGTACTGCTCGACCAGGATGATCGCCATATCACCCTTGCCCTTCAGGTATTCGATCACCCGCCCGATCTGCTGTATGATATTGGGCTGAATGCCCTCGGTCGGCTCGTCCAGCAACAGCACCTTTGGCCGCATGATCATCGCGCGCGCAATCGCCAGCTGCTGCTGCTGCCCGCCGGACAGATCGCCCCCCCGACGGTGGCCCATATCCTTCAGCACCGGGAAAAGATCATAAATCTCGGCCGGAATCTTGTGCTCAGCCTTTGGCAGCAGGGCAAAGGCGGTTTCCATGTTTTCCTTGACCGTCAGCAGCGGAAAGATCATCCGCCCCTGCGGCACCACCGAAACACCCTTGGCCGCCACCGTTTGCGGGGGCAGCACAGGCAAATCCTCGCCCGCCAGAATGATCTGCCCGCCCGATCGTTTATGCGTGCCCGCCAGCGCCTTCAACAACGAGGTCTTGCCCACGCCATTGGTGCCCATGACACAGGTCACCTGCCCCGCATGCGCCACCATGTCGATCCCATACAGGATTTGGCTGCCACCGTAATGCAGGGTCAGGCCTTTGGTTTCCAGCATGATCGGCTTATCCCCGCCCCAGATAGACGTCGATGACGTCAGGGTTTTGTGTCACATGGTCAAGGCTGCCCTCGGCCAGCACGCTGCCTTCGTGCAGCACCGTCACCTTGCAGTTCAGGCGGCGCACGAATTCCATGTCATGCTCGACCACCACCACTGCGCGGGTGCGCGCAAGATCGACCAGAAGGCGGGTTGTATGCTCGCGTTCGGCCAAGGTCATCCCTGCTGCAGGTTCGTCGACCAGCAAGAGCTTCGGCTCTTGTGCCAGCAACATGCCGATTTCCAGCCATTGTTTCTGCCCGTGCGACAATTCCCCTGCCTTGCGCGGCAAAGCATCGGCCAGACCCACCTCGTTGGCCAAGGCAGCGACCCTGTCCATGTCGGCGGCGCGCGGTCGCCAGCCCAGCACCGCAAAGGGCCCCCGGTTGGCCTTCAGCGCCATGATCAGGTTTTCCGTGACGGACTGGTCCTCGAACACGGTAGGGCGTTGAAATTTGCGCCCGATCCCAGCGCGGGCAATCTGCGCCTCGGACAAGGACAACAGCGAAATCGCCCGGTCGCCCCAGAGCACCGCCCCTTGATCGGGCCGGGTCTTGCCGGTGACGATGTCCATGAAGGTGGTCTTGCCCGCACCGTTGGGGCCAATGATGGCGCGCAGTTCCGCCGGACCGATAGAAAACGACAGATTGTTGATGGCGCGAAAACCGTCAAAGGTGACAGACACGCCCGACACTTCCAGAAGCGCGCTCATTTCAGCGCCTCCTGTTCCTGCAGCGACCCGTCATCCGGGCCAAGCTGTGCGCCCTTGCGGTCCGGCGCGCGCAGCCCCTGCCACAGGTCAAACAGCCCGCCAATGCCTTTGGGCGCAAAGAGCGTGACGCAGACAAAGGCCAGCCCCAGAAGCACCAGCCACCAATCCACCCAGTTGATCGTGTAAAAGCCAAGGTTGATCGACGGCGCCCGCCCGCCAGTGAACCATGAGGACAAGAGCGAGACGAAGGCCGCCCCAATCACCGCGCCATACAGCCGCCCGCGCCCGCCGATGGCGACCCAGACCGCAAGGTAGATGCTGGCGATGGGGGCCAGTTCCGCCGGGTTGATGATGCCCGCCTGCGGATAGTATAGCGCACCCGCAATGGCCGCGATGATGGCGGTGATGGTAAAGACGAAAAGCTTGTAGCCTTCGACAGAATAGCCAAGGAACCGCACGCGCTGCTCGTCATCGCGGATGGCGCGGATCACGCTGCCAAACTTGCCCGAGACAACCCAAGAGAGCAGCAGATAGCCAACACCCAGGGCAAAGGCCGACACCCAGAAGAACCAGAGCGAAAGCTGATCCTGTGGCACATCCGAGAGGCCCGGAATGTTCTGCAACCCCGAGAGGCCGTTATTGCCGCGCAGACCGGAGTCGTTCTGAAAGAGATAAAGCGCCAGAGCCAGCGTCATGGCCTGCGTCAGGATCGACAGATAGACGCCGGTCACCCGGCTGCGAAACGCAAGCCAACCAAAGATCAGCGCCAACACGCCCGGCACGGCCACGACCATCAAAAGCTGCAGCGGCAGCGAATGGGCAAAGCCCCAGATCGGCGGCAGTTCCGACGCACCGACCACACCGAAAATCTGCCCCGCAATACCATTCACCACTTCCTGCGCGGTGGCAGGCAAGGGTTCGTTGGCCAAGGCCGCCACCACGATTTCCTCGGTGCGGGCATACATCAGCCACATGCCGATCATGTAGCCGCCAAGGGCGAAAAACGCCATGTGCCCCAGCGACAAGATTCCGGCATAGCCCCAGATCAGATCCATCGCGAGGGCGGCAAGGCACAGGCAAAGGGTCTTGCCCAGTGTCTTGATGAAGGACGTCGACAGGAAGGCGATGCCATAGGTTTCCGACAGAAAGGTGACGCCCAATGTGAAGAGCGAGAGCACCAGAAGGAAGATCAGGATCGACGGGTTCTTGGACAGAAAACCTCTGGTCATTTCGGGCCTCCTGTTGTTGCGCCGGGGGTTTCGCGCACCCCATGCCGCCGCTCCATTGAACCGGTGGCAGAACCCGCGGCAAACCCCGTGGGATATTTCAGGACAGAAAATGGGACATGCGACATGGTCAATCTCCTGCTGCCCGGCCCTTGAGCGCGATGATGCCGCGCGGCCGGAACTGGATGAACAGGATGATGAAGAGGATCATGTAAGTTTGTGCCGCCAGCGTGTTGGACGGGTTCAGCCATTCAATGCCCTTTTGCAGCGTGCCGATCATCAGGGCCCCGGCAAGCGTGCCCCAGATATTGCCCACACCGCCCACAACCACGGTCATGAAGCTTTGCACGATGTAGTCGGAGCCGAGTTCGGAGGTGACCTTGGCGAAAAGTCCGATGGCCACACCCGCGATGCCCGCGATGCCGGAGCCAAGGCCGAAGGTCAGCATGTTGATCCGGTCGGGGTTAATGCCCATCGACGCCGCCATGGTGGGGTTTTGCGTGACAGCGCGCACTTCAAGGCCAAGGCGCGTGCGTTTCATCAGCCACAGGAAGAACAGCAGGAACACCAGCGCCAGCACGAAAATCGCAATGCGGATGTAGCTGATCGAGACAACATCGTTGAAGGTCAGCGCGCCATCAAGCCATGCGGGTGAGGTCAGCGGGCGGGCTTGGGTGCCGAAGATGTTCTTGGCGATCTGCTGCAGGGCGATGGAGATGCCGAAGGTGGCCAGCAGGGTTTCCAGCGGGCGCTTGTAAAGGTGTCGGATCACCAGCCGTTCCATCGCCACGCCCGCGGCGAAAGTCACGGCAAAGGCGGTGGGGAGGGCGATCAAGATGGAGGCGGTGTAATTGGGGATGAACAGTTGCACCACATAGCCGGTATAGGCGCCCATCATGATGAATTCGCCATGGGCCATGTTGATGACCCGCATCACGCCGAAGGTGATGGCAAGGCCGATAGCGGCGAGAAAATAGATCGAGGCCAGCGAAACGGCATCCAGCGCCAGATCGGCAGCCTGCATGGCGCCCACCTTGAATTCGATCGCCTTCAACGCGGAAGTCGCGGCGGCTGTGACCTCGGAATCCGGTTCCGCAAAGACCTCATAGAACACATGGGCGGCCACTGCGGCCGTTACCTCGGCATCGGTGGCAGCGGTTGGCACCGTGCCTGCCGCTTCGAGGGCGTTATAGGTCGCCTCACGCGCGGCGGCGGTATCAAGGTCTGCCACCGGGGTGGTGCCCACCTTGCCATCGACGATATTGGCCACGAGGGCAGCCTTGAGCGCGTCACCGGTCAGGCGGGCGGGCGCCAGGTTGGCGGCCACCAGAAGATCATAGGCCTCGGCCTCGGTCAGGTCGGCCCCGATGGACAGGCTGCGGGCCACGTTATCGGCAATGGTGGCATCCGTCGGCGCAGCAACGCGACGGGTCGCCACCAGCGGGTTAAGGGTGGCGCGCAGATCAAGGCCCAGATCGCCGCTGAAGCTTTTGATCGCGGCCACACGGGCCACGCGGTCGGTATCGAACCGCAGGGTCAGCAACCGATCCAGCCGCTGCTTTTGCGCTTTAAGCTCCGGGTCCGCCTCGCTGTCGATGGCGGCGCGCAAAGGGGCCAGATGTTCGGCGGTGGGGTCGCGGGCGATGGATTCCAGCGCGTCAACACGGCGGGCGCGGTCTGGGTCTGACAATTGAAACTGCACAAGCGCCGTGGCGATCAGGCCGCGCACACCGGCATTGGGTTTTAGTTCGGAAATCTCGGCTTTTGGGGCAGTGCCGGCATCAGAGCCGTCCAGATTTTGCAAAGCATAACCATCGGCTGTGGTCGCAATCAGGAAGAACGCACCGTCTGTCTTGCGGATACCAAGCCGTTTGTCCGCCCATGCGGCCAGAATGGTGGCGGCCTGTGCATCGCCCGATGTGGCCAAAGCGTCAATGACTGGTCCGATCGTCTGGCGCGACGGCTTTTCGATCAGCGCACGGTTTTCCTGCAAAATATCTGCTGCCGTCTGGGCATGGCCTGTCTGGGGCAGCCACAGGAACAGGGCCGCAATCAGGGCGAAAAAGCAAGCGCGCATGGGGACCTTGGGGTTGTCGGCAGGGGCGGAAGCGCCCGGAAAAAAAGGCGGGCCGGGGGAAATGCCCCCGGCCCGTCACAAGATCAGTAGTTCGATTTGATTTGAACGCAGGTCTTGGTTTCGGTGTTATACATGCCGCAGTCGAGGGCGGCCCAATCCGATTCCAGCACCTTGGATTCCGGCAGGAAATCGGTCCATGCGTCGCCAGCGACAGGCTCGGTCTGGCTCACGATGTCAAACTGGCCATCCGCCCGGATTTCGCCGATCAGAACCGGCTTGGTCAGGTGGTGGTTCGGCAGCATCTTGGCCATACCGCCGGTCAGGTTCGGCACTTCGATGCCATACATGGCCTTGCGCACGGCATCCACATCGGTGGTGCCAGCCGCTTCGACCGCCTTGACCCACATGTTGAAGCCGATCACATGGGCTTCCATCGGGTCGTTGGTCACGCGCTTTTCGCCGGCAAAGGCTTTCCACTTGGCGATGAATTCGGTGTTGGCGGGGCTTTCAGCCGACTGGAAATAGTTCCATGCAGCAAGGTGACCAACGAGGTTCGAGGTGTCGAGGCCCGAGAGTTCCTCTTCGCCGACCGAGAAGGCCACAACCGGCAGCGTGTCTGCCGAAACGCCCGCAGCGGCCAGTTCCTTGTAGAAGCCGATGTTGGCATCGCCGTTGATGGTGGAGATCACGCCCACCTTCTTGCCGTCAGCGCCCAGTGCGACGACGTCAGCCACGATCTTGGACCAGTCCGAATGGCCAAAGGGGGTGTAGTTCACGAAGATGTCTTCCTTCGGAATACCCTTGGAAATCAGGTAGGCTTCCAGAATGTTGTTCGTGGTGCGCGGATAGACATAGTCGGTGCCCAAGAGCGCAAATTTCTGCACGCCGAGTTCTTCAAGGAAGTAATCGGTTGCCGGGATCGCCTGCTGGTTGGGGGCGGCACCCGTGTAGAACACGTTCTTGGACGACTCTTCGCCCTCATACTGCACCGGATAGAACAGCAGGCCGTTCAGTTCCTCGATCACCGGCAGAACCGACTTGCGCGACACAGACGTCCAGCAGCCGAACATCACGTCGACGTTCGACACGGTCAGCAGTTCACGCGCCTTTTCGGCAAACAGCGGCCAATCCGAGGCCGGGTCCACAACCACGGCTTCCAGTTGCTTGCCCAGCAGACCGCCCTTGGCGTTCTGTTCGGCAATCAGCATCAGCATGGTGTCTTTCAGGGTTGTCTCTGAAATCGCCATTGTCCCCGACAGCGAATGCAGAACGCCGACCTTGATCGTTTCATCCTGTGCGATGGCTTGACCCGCCGTCAAGGCGAAGGCCCCAGCCAACAACGCTCCCCTGATGTCTTTCATCTTTTTCCCTCTTTGGGGCCGCCCGATACCGACAGACCTTTTCCCGCACGGGACCAGAGCCTATGATCAGACGGCAACTTCGGTTGCACCCCGTGCGGTGGTGGCGGACTTCCACATCGCGGTCGCCACCGCACATCTTTTCCTTGCGTGCCGCAGCGGCACCGCATCGCCACGAAAGCCTTCTGGCTGCGGTGCGGCAAGGCTGTGTGAGGTTCAGGTTCCGCCGCCACGGCGGGCACAGGGGCAAATGATGCATTAATAAGCGAAACAGCCCCTTACCGCCCAACGAAGCGGCGATGGATAAGCTGAAGTTGCGATTCGACATTAAATTTGATCAGAATTTCACCTGAAAGTGAAAAGGCCCGGCAACACGCCGGGCCCTGCATCCTTGGGTTGTGGTCGGGTCAGTGCGGCCGCAGCGTCAGGCCACCCTCACGTTCCAGAAAGGCCACGACATCGGCCACGCCAAGACCCTGACGCAGCCGCGCCATCACATAGGGGCGGCTGCCACGGGCGCGTTTGGTGTCTTCCTCCAACAGCACCGGGTCAACGCCGACATAAGGGGCGAGGTCGGTCTTGTTGACGATCAGCAGGTCTGACCGCGTGACACCCGGCCCCCGTTTGCGCGGAATATCCTGTCCGGCAGCGGTGTCGATAACGTAAATGGTGATGTCCGCCAATTCGGGGCTGTAGGTCGCGGCCAGATTGTCACCGCCCGACTCGATCAGGATCAGGTCAAGGTCGGGGTGCAGCAAGCGCAGATCAGCCACGGCCGCAAGGTTGATGCTGGCATCTTCACGAATGGCGGTATGCGGGCAGCCCCCGGTTTCCACCCCCCTGATCCGGTCGGCGGGCAAGACCTGCGCGCGCAACAGATAATCGGCATCCTCGCGGGTATAGATGTCGTTGGTGATGACGGCCATTGAACAGCGCGCACCCAAAGCGCGGGCCAGTTGTTCGGTCAGCGTGGTCTTGCCCGCGCCGACAGGGCCGCCGATCCCTACGCGCAGGGGGCCATTCTTGCTCATGTCCTGAAAATCCTTACGTCCATGGTTTCATGCGCCATCGCGACCAGATCGGCCCCCAGCGCGCAACTGCCCAGATCGTCCAGCGTCAGGCGCGGCGATTGGGCCGCCAGACCTTCGATTACCGGGTGCAAACCCGCCAGGACGGCCTGCCCTTCGGCCTGCCCCAAGGGCACGAACCGCATGGCGACCGAGGTCAGGTTGCTGGCAAAGGCGTGCAGATACAGCCCCGCCACCTGTTCGGGAGGAAGGCCAAGCGGGGCCGCCGCCTCGCCCACCGCGACGGGCAGACAGCGCGGCGGCAGATCGCGCCCCGTCAGGCCCGCCACAGTGCGCGCAAAGGCCGTGCCCTGATCCAGCGTTTCCGTCAGGCGTTCGGATGACGGCTGCAAGGCCCGCGCCAAGGCATCCAGCGCCACAGGATCCGCCCCCGGCTGCAACGCCTGCACAAGCAGGATCGCGTCCTGCTTGCCCGCGCCAAAGGCCAGCACGTCACGGATCCAGCCCGCCACGTCGTCCGCCGTGCGAACCTGCGCCCCGGCAATGGCAGCCTCCAGCCCATGCGAATAGGCAAAGCCACCCGTCGGAAACGACGGCGACAACCATTGCACCAGTGTCAAAAGCCCCTTCATGGCGCGGGTTCATCCACCTTGTCGGGGCGGTTGTGGGCGCTGAAATGGTGCACATGACCAATGGGGTGCGCATGATGCGCATGGCCGGGCCCGTGGTCATGCCCCATCGGTCGCCCGATGCCATAGGCCCCGGATTCCGGCGCAAAAGGCTCCATCCGGTGGGCCACACCTGCCCCCAACTGGCGCAGCATCGCCTCCAGCACATGATCTGTCCGAATGATCAGATGGTCCGCCTCGATCTGGCAGGGCGTGTGGCGGTTGCCGATGTGCCAAGCATAGCGGGCAATATCGGGGCCGGTGACCACCATGACAGGCTCTTCGGCGGCCACGACATGAATGTTGCGGCCATCCTCCAGCTCAAACCCCCAAAAGGCATCAAGGTTCGTCACCTGGGGCAGGTCCACCATGAACCCTTCGTCATGCACCGTGACCAGCCGTTTGCGCCGCAGAAGACGCTCGTCATAGCTCAGCACAACCACGTCATAGCACCTGGCAGGCTCTGCCGTCAGCAAACGGCGGGCGGGGGGCAGATCAGGCATGAAGCCTCCTTTTGTCGTGAATGCTGTGCGGCACAGCCCGCGCGAAGCACCAGCGCCCGGTGATCGCCCTTGGGTCGTACCCGGCCTTGCGTTGATTTTCGGGCGCGATGGGCACCATTTGGAACGATTTGTGCAGGCCATGATCCATGCCGGGGGGGCTGACCCCCGGCCGCCACGAAAGAACCGGCTACCCCGCGCGAAAGGCAACACGAGTCGTTAACCGATCTGCCGCAGCTTGATGTGGCGATCACATGGAATCGGAGGGCAGAATGCACAGACCCAGCCTTGCAGACGAACTGGACGGAATTCGCGTCGAAATTGCCCGCCTGCAAAGGCGCGAAGCACAACTGCAAAAGGCGCTGTTGCGCCGCATCGTGCCGGATACGCCACCCCAGCGCCCGGGCTGGCCCATCCGCCGCATCACGGCCCCTGCTGCATCCTTGCACTGACATTGCGTCAATACAGGAAATACCGCTGGGCCAGCGGAAGCTCTTGCGCTGGTTCACAGGTCAAAAGCACCCCATCGGCCCGCACCTCATAGGTTTCGGGGTCGACCTCGATCTGGGGGGTGGCATTGTTCAGCCGCATGTCGGCTTTCTTGATGCCGCGGGTGCCCTTCACGGCAATGGTTTCCTTGGCCAGCCCCAAGCGTGCGCCAATGCCATCCTCTTGGGCGGCCCCGCTGACAAAGGTCACGGCGTTGCGTACAAGTGAGCCGCCATAGGCCCCGAACATGGGCCGGGTGTGCACCGGCTGGGGCGTCGGGATTGACGCGTTGGGATCGCCCATCTGCGCCACCATGATGACCCCACCCATTAGCACCATCTCGGGCTTTGCCCCGAAAAACGCGGGCGACCACAGCACCAGATCGGCCCGTTTGCCCACCTCGATGCTGCCGATATGGTCCGACACGCCATGCACGATGGCGGGGTTGATGGTGTATTTCGCGATATACCGGCGTACGCGCAGGTTGTCGTTCGCGCCCTGCTCGCCCTCCAGCCGGCCGCGCTGTAGCTTCATCTTGTGCGCCGTCTGCCATGTGCGCGTGATGACCTCTCCCACACGACCCATGGCCTGACTGTCCGACGACAGCACCGAAAACGCCCCCAGATCGTGCAAAATGTCTTCTGCTGCAATGGTTTCGCGCCTTATCCTCGACTCGGCAAAGGCCACATCCTCGGGGACGCGGCGGTCAAGGTGGTGGCAGACCATCAGCATATCCAGATGCTCTTCGATGGTGTTCACCGTGTAAGGCATCGTGGGGTTGGTGGAACTGGGCAGGATATTCTGCGAACTGACCACCTTGATGATGTCAGGCGCATGGCCCCCGCCCGCGCCTTCGGTATGGAAAGCGTGTATCGTGCGGCCCGCAATGGCCTTCAGTGTGTTTTCCACGAACCCCGATTCATTCAGCGTGTCGGTGTGGATCATCACCTGTACATCCATCGCCTCGGCCACGCTCAGGCAGCAGTCTATGGCGGAGGGGGTGGTGCCCCAATCCTCGTGCAGCTTAAGCGCACAGGCCCCGGCGCGGACCTGTTCTTCCAGCGCGGCCGGCAGCGACGCATTCCCTTTGCCTGCAAAGGCAAGGTTCATCGGAAAGGCATCCGCCGCCTGCATCATCCGCATCAGGTGCCACGGCCCCGGCGTACAGGTGGTGGCCAGCGTGCCATGCGCAGGCCCGGTGCCGCCGCCCAGCATGGTGGTCAGCCCGGAATGCAGGGCATCATCAATCTGTTGCGGGGCGATGAAGTGAATGTGGCTGTCCATCCCTCCTGCCGTCAGGATCTTGCCTTCGCCCGCGATGATCTCGGTGCCCGGCCCGATGATGACATCCACCCCCGGCTGCGTATCAGGGTTCCCGGCCTTGCCGATCTTGGCAATCCGGCCATCGCGCAGGCCAACGTCGGCCTTGTAAATGCCGGTGTGGTCCACGATCAGCGCATTGGTGATCACCGTATCCATTGCCCCTTGGGCACGGGTGATCTGGCTTTGGCCCATTCCGTCGCGGATGACCTTGCCCCCCCCAAACTTGACCTCTTCGCCATACATCAGGCCATTGGCCCAGCGCGATGCAGCACCCGCCCGTTCCGCGATCAGGTCACGTTCAACCTCGATGATCAGGTCAGTGTCGCCAAGGCGCACACGGTCACCGACCGTGGGGCCATACATATCGGCATAGGCCTTGCGGCTGATGATGGCGGGCATGGGTGTCCTTTCAGGCCATGAAACGGTCGTCCACCGGCACTTGAAGTGCGGTGGCTAAAGCGTTGGTTTGGGCCGCCATTGCGACCACGGCCAGCAATTCGGCATGCTGCGCGGGCGTCATACCCTTGGCGCGGGCGGCGGCGGTATGGGAATGGACGCAGTAGCTGCAGCCGTTCGCCGTGGACACAGCAATATAGATCAACTCCTTGACCAGCGGGTCAAGCGCGCCGGGGGCCATCACCACCTGCAGACGGTCCCATGTCGCGCGCAACTGGGCCGGATCATGGGCCAAGGCACGCCAGAAGTTGTTCACATAGTCGGTTTGCCGCTTGGCGCGGATGTCGCCAAAGATGGCGAGGGCCTCTGCCCCCGCCGCTTCGTCCGCCAAAAGGGGGACAGTCGCCATCAGACCACCGCCATCACGCGGGCCGGACCACCGGTTCCGGTCTTGTGCTTGGGCGCGCCGATGAACACGGTTGCCCCCTTGGCGGGCATCTGGTCAAGGTTGGCCATATTCTCGATCCCAAAGCGACCGCCGGGCAACCAGCTGAAATGCACAGCGAAATCGGCCGAATTGCCTGGGTCGAGTGACAGCGTGTCAACGCCGATCGACGCCACGTTCAGACCAGCAAGCATGTCCGTGGCGGCCTTGGAGAATCCGGGAAAGGCAAGCTTGCCATCAGGCGAATTGCGGAATTCGGGTGTTGCCACCTTGGCCCCCCAGCCCGAGTTCATCGCGACGCAAGACCCTGCCGGAATTTCGCCATTGGCCGAAACCCATGCCTCGATATCCGCAGGTTCAACCATCGCGTTCGGGTCCTCGGCCGCCTTGGCGGTCAGGTCGATCACGCACAGCGGGCAGATCAGCTGATCCGGTGCAAGGTCAGCAACCGACGTGCCGTCTGCGGTGAAATGCAGCGGCGCGTCAATATGTGTGCCGGTGTGTTCAAGGATCGTCAGCTTCCAAATCTGGTACCCCGCATCGGCAAACTTGACGGCGGGCTCGTAGAGAATGCCGGGGGTGCCATCAAAGGTCGGGAAGGCACCGTCATAAGCGTGGGTCAGGTCCACAACCTTGCCCGCAGCCTGCGCAAGGGCCGGTTTCGCCGTGGTCAGGTCCGAGGCGACGACCGCCGCCGTGGTGGCTGCGGCGCCCGTAAACAGCGCACGGCGCGACAGCATAGAGGATTTGATGTTTTCGATCAGGCAGGCGTCACACATTGGTCAATCTCCCGATTTCAAAGATCAGCAGCATCCGTCCGGCTTGCCCTTTACGTCAAGCGTCATTCCAGCGGCCCCATGACCTTCTGGTTGAACCCATAGACAACTCGCCCGCCTGACAGCGGGATCAGGTTCACCTGCCGGGTCTGCCCCGGTTCGAACCGCACCGCCGTGCCTGCGGGAATGTCCAGCCTTTGCCCGCGCGCCGCGGCCCGGTCAAAGGCAAGCCCTTCATTGGTTTCGGCAAAATGATAGTGGCTGCCCACCTGAATCGGCCGGTCACCGGTATTTGCCACAGTCAGAACCGTAACGGGCGCGCCTGCATTCAGGGTGACGTCGCCATCAACGGGGAACACTTCGCCGGGAATCATGCCTGCACCTATCGGATCGGGTGATGGACGGTCACCAATTTGGTGCCATCGGGAAACGTGGCTTCGACCTGCACAGAATGGATCATCTCGGCGATCCCCTCCAAGCACTGGTCGCGGGTGATGACATGGCCACCTGCCTCCATCAGATCGGCAACGCTTCGGCCATCGCGCGCGCCTTCCACGACGAAATCGCTGATCAGGGCGATGGCCTCGGGGTGGTTCAGCTTGACGCCGCGCGCCAGCCGTCCGCGTGCCACCATGGCGGCAAGGCTGACCAGCAACTTGTCCTTTTCGCGGGGGGTCAGGTTCATGTTCTCATCCTTCCTAGATCTGCCACACACGCGGCAGGGGGCGACCCTTTCGCAGCACGGCAAGGCAGCGGGCCATTTGGCGGCGCAACGGCCAGGCATCGGGCGCCATCGCACGCACCATGATCCGCCCCGACAGGGCCGATGCTGCGGAATGAACCCCCGCTTCGTCAAGGCATCGCCGCACGGGCTCCAGCAGATCAGAGGCATCCGGCGCGATCAGTGCCAGCGATGCAAAGGCCCGCATCCCGGCCAGCCCTGCCACACCGGAAGACAAGGCCGCATCGTTCAATCCCAAGGGTTCCACCATGACCGGAACGCCATCGCGATAGACCTCTCGCCAGTCGCGCAAGGCCACCCGCGTCACCGTCTCTCCCATTGCGGCGCGGCCCAGAACCACGGTTTCCAGCAATATCCCGCCCGCCCCGGCCCCCAGCCGCAAGGTGGTGCGCCGGTCAAGCTGGGCCGCGTCAAACAGGATCGTCTCCTGCGGCAGCCAGTCCAGCCAACCGTTTGATTCTACGGTCAGATCAACGGTCACCCGTGCCATACCCGAATTGCTGCGATAGGCCCGTTCTGCCGTCTGGGTGGTGGCGGTTGCCGTCACCCCTGGCCCCAAAGTCACCGCATAAGACAGCCGGTCACCGCCCGTCAGGCCGCCAGAGGTGTTCAGAAACACAATTTCGGGCGCCGCATCGACATGCGGCAGAATGACTTTTGCCGAACCTTGCTGCCGCAATCCGGCCAGACCCACGCGGTCGCCCCGCTGCAACAAGGCAACGGCGGCCTCGCCCCGGCTGCGCTGCATCGGCTGGATTGCAATATGTGCGGTCATCGTCCCCCCAGTGCTGCAAACCCTGCGGTGCGGGTGGTGCAACGCTCAACGCCACATCGGCAGGGTCTTCTCGATTACCCCCGAACATGGGCATACATTGCACAAGAATGCACCGATACGCACAGAAAACACGCAATACTGAATCGGTCGCACTCGTGTCAGCCGCCCCTTTCTCCGGCGCGCAACCCTGCCGCAGTCTGAACAGATAGGATCGGCCTAGACACCAAAGCGCACAGGTGCCGCAACAGGGCGTTCGGGGCAGGCCTGTTTCAGTTTGGTCTGGTGTTTTGACTGTGATACGGCGCAACACCACCCGGCGCTGCCGAGTTCGGTCGTCATGCAGCCTGACGCGGGGAAGAACCAACGGTCTGGAGGTGGCAGAGCAGGCTTGTAGCCCGGCCGGCACTGAAAAGTACCAGCGGCACAGAGCTGAACCAGCCTTGCATTTTTCAAACTGAATTTGGCCGTTCTACTATGAATATTGCATCATTAATTGCGCTAATCACGCAAATAAAGCTGAAAGCACGCCCTTAAAATCCAGAACACCAAAACCTGGCGCAGGGCGGGTGGCCTTGGCGCGGCGTCGGCAGCCGCGCCAAGGCTTGCTCTACCTGATCGCCACAGGGGCAAGCGAGCGGGACAGGCTTGCCTCGCCGCGCCCATGCACGGCGATGTTATAGCCCGAGATCGTGTCGCGACGGGCCGTATTCAGCAACTGGTTGCGGATCTGGACCGGCGTGGCCGTATCGAACTTCTGCCCGACAATCGCCGCATAGCCGGCAACAACCGGGGCCGCAAACGATGTGCCCTGCAAACCAAGCTGCCCCGCCGGCACCCCGACCACCAGAAACTGGTTCTGAACGGTCTTGTTGGTGCCCGCCTTGTTCGAATAGGCCGCGAGCCTGGCCTTGTTTTGCAGGGTGCCGTGCGATGTCAGAGCGCCCACGAATATCGCCCCCGTAGCGCCGGTCAGCGACACATTCAACTGGTCGATCTGGCCCTGCCGGTTGGCGGCACCGATGTTGATGCCATCATTGCCGGCCGCCTTGGTGATGACCGCCGCCCCCGTCTTGGCGGCCGTGATGATCGACAGGTCTTGTGCACCCCAGCCCACCTGCGCCGTTCGCACGCTTTTGTGCGCGAGGATCCCATAGCTCAGGTTCACGACATTCATCCCTGCCGCAAGGGCGACGGGCGTGTTGCGGTTGCCATAGTCGATCCGGTTGACCGTAGCGCCGGGGGCGACGATCCCGGCCTGTGCTGCCGTCCAATAGCCATGGGTACCAAAGCTTGCGGCCCCTTCAACCGTCCCGCGATAGGTGCTGGCGCTGTTGAAATCATCAACAACGCTGATGGTCACACCAAGGCCGGTAAAGCCGCTGGTCCATGCACTTTGGACATCGGGGTGAAGCCAAGGCTGCGTGGTCTGGGCGGCAAGGGTGCCAGCCGCAAGCGTCGCTCCCACCGCTGTCAGGGCGGCAAGGGCGATCAAGGGTAATCTGGACAGTCGTTTCAGCATCGGTCCTCCATTTCTACATCCTTTGGTGCGGCACGCGTCATATCAAAAGGTCCACGTCATGGTCAGAGAAGCCTCCACCCGGTCAGGGGCGGGGTGATTGAACAGGTAATTCAGCGTATCGGCCGGGCGCATTTGGCTGGCGGCCAAGCGGCAATTCACGGCCTGCACACCGCCGATATCGCCATAGTCGGCGACACAAGGCTTTTCGCGCAGCCGTCCGCCCGCGCGCACCACCACCTTGAGGGCCAGAAGGCCATTGTCGCCGATCCGTTCGTTGTGCACGAAGCCAAGGCGCAGGCTGGGGTCAATGCGATACTTCTCGCCGCTGTCGCCTAGCGACACCCCCCACAACAGACCGGTGCTGGGGCTGAGTTCCGTCAGCATCAGCACGGACAAATCCTTGGTGCGGCTGCGGTAAAACCGCGCGACATTGGCAGGCGTGCCATCGGAGAGTTCATAGTCCACCGCGGATTGCGCCACACGGGCGGTCTGGGCCGACCCCACGCGCAGGTCCACCAGATGGGTGTCAGACCCCAAAACCATGCCTTCCGCCGGGGCCTGACCACTCAGGGCAAGCACGGCAGACAAGCCAAGGCTGATCGGCGTCAGGTTCACTCGGGACCCCCGGCAGATGGTTCCAGACGCCAAGGAAGCCCGGCAGACAGACTGCTCCCTTGGTCGCTCGTAACCAACTTACGGCCGGGCTTACGGCCAATTTAGCGTCGGGGCAGCAATTGGCACGGTTCCTGCTTAAGGTTGCCTTTGCCTTTGGTCAGCCACACCCGCCTTTCGTCAGAAAAACGCAAAAGGTCCGGGAAATGGGCCAATCGGCAGGTGATGAGTCATGATCTGCGCGCCCTGCCAATGGTGCACCAGCATGGCCGCAGGTTCGGTCAACGAGGCGGGTTGCGCATCTGGCGCCAAGCGCAGCGCAATCGCCGGGGACAGGCTGGGCGCCGTGCACAGGATGGCCGGGCCAAAGCCGCAGTGCATGGCCCGGTGCACATGCCCGCAAGCGACCCGCTGCACCGATGGAAACCGCGAGATCAATTCGAGCAACCCTTGCTCGCCATAACAACGGTACCGGTCCATAAAGGTAATCCCGGTCAGAATGGGCGGCTGATGCATCGCCAGCAGGGTTGGCCGGTCGGGCGCGCGGGCCAAGGCCGCCTCCAGCCATGCCAGGTGGGCGGCCTCAATCCGGCCGTGGTGATCACCCGGAACCGTGACATCCAGACCGATCACCCGCAGCGGGCCAAAGTCATCGGCCACCCAGTGAAGAGGGCCTTGCGCGGGCAGGTCAAAACCAGCGGCAAAAGCGCTGCGAAACCCCTCGCGATCATCATGGTTGCCGGGCAAAATGCGCAAGGGCGCCCGCAATTCCCCCAGCAGACGGGCCGCAACCGCATATTCGCTGGTCAAGCCATCTTCGGTCAGATCGCCAGTAAAGATCACCAGATCCGGTGCCGGGTCCATGGCGTTGATCTGGGTCACCGCTGCCGTCAGGGCAACCACCGGATCGGAAATGCCATGTAGCAAATCCCCCTCGGGGCACAGATGCGCGTCGGAAATCTGAACGATGATCATGCGCCCCTCCGGCCCTGTGCGACATGGTGTGGGCCAAGCGATGCCAAGCCGCCTAAAGCCGCGCCTGACGTGACATCATCACGCCATGGCATCGGCTTTCGGCATGATCCCGACCGTCGCCCCACTGGCCGAATCCCGGCCACAACCGCATCGCAGCCTGCGGCAGACGGCCGCGCACCACAAGGGGCAGGCCCGCGCCGCCATTGGGCCAAGGCAAATGCTGGCCACCGCACGCATCCCACCTGCGATCTTGTCGCCGCAGCGAAGGGTGCGTCGCGCGAAACTGCCGAAATTATGGGCACCGACGAGGCTTTCTTGATCAACATAAGGGCGGATTGCCACAATGCGCCGCCCAAAAACCTGCTGGCCCTTCACACCTTCGCCCCCGGCCTTGCAGGGTCAGGTCAAACTATGCTGCCCGAAGGTCATGAACTGGCCCGGGCCAAGATCTGTCAAGGAGGAACCCCGATGCAGAAAAGTGCACCCTTTGTCGCTGCCCTGTTTGCCACTCCGGCCTTTGCGCATCCGGGGCATCTGGCCGCCGACGCTTCGGGCGCGTTCCACTGGCTGACGCAGGCCGACCACTTGGCCGTGATCGTCTGTGGCGTGACCTTGGCGCTGCTGGCAGGTCTGCCGCGCGGCCGCGCCCTGCTGCGCCGTGTCGCCGTGGCCGTCACATTCCGTCGGCCTGACTGATCGGCTGACGATCAACGGCGCCATCAAGACCATCCGAGCTACGCGTGTTGGACGGGGGCCGGATGGGCAGAACTTGACCAACTGAATTCATCCTACCCGGCGCAAATAAAAGTTGTGGGCTTAGGAAAAGATTCATCTGCGGCTGGCATACAAGTTGCATCGTCATGGCAGACGGGGCCACACAGGGCACCATCGCAGTGTCTGCCGCGTGTATGAGTAATGGTCATGTTTGACCATGTGAACCGGACGTTGCGGCGATTGACGGCCGGACCTAGTTGCTTGGGTCGTTCTTGAGTGTGGCGGCGAACCAGTTATGGTTCGTCGCCATCATCATTCCGGGCCGTCCGGCACCACCAAAGGCGGCACCCACCATCAATCCGCCCCGCCGCCTGATGCGCCGCGTCAATAGGCGCCGCGGCCCATGCTGACGGCGCGCAGCGTGCGCGCAAGGATCACCACATCTGCAGCAAGGCTTGGCCGCGCCAGATAGGCCAGATCCAGCGCCACCATCTGATCAAACGTCAGATCAGCGCGACCTGACACTTGCCACAGGCCCGTCAGCCCCGGCACGCCCTTCAGCCGGCCCATCGCCGTTGCGTCATAGCGCGCAACCTCTTCGGGCAGCGCAGGGCGGGGGCCAACCAACGACATGTCGCCACGCAACACATTCCACAACTGCGGCAATTCATCCAGCGACGTACGGCGCAAAATCCGCCCCATGGCCGTGATGCGCGGATCGGACCTTTGCTTGAAACACAGGCCATCGCGGTCACTTGCGGCGATAAGATCGGGCAGCATTGCCTCGGCCTCGGGGCACATGCTGCGAAACTTGGCCAGCCAAAAGCGGCGACCGTTCAGGCCGACACGTTCCTGCCAGAACAGCACCGGCCCGCGCGAGGTCAACCGCACCGCCAGCGCAAGGATCAGCAAAACCGGAAGGATGATGGGCAAGGCCAGCACCAGCAGGCCCAGATCAAGGACGCGCTTGTGACGCGGCGCCAAAGGTCGCGCCACCGCAACCCGACCGATTGTCTGACCCACCATCTGAAAAGCCCCCTTGCACCGGCGAGTCTTCGCCGATGATGCGCGGGATTTAGCCGACCCGCCCCGTTGCGCGAAGGGGAAACAGGGCGCAGCCTTCCCCCGTGCCGGGCTTACGTTGCGTCACGCAGCCGAAAGCGCTGGATCTTGCCGGTCTGCGTCTTTGGCAACGTCGCCACAAACAGAACCGCGCGCGGGTATTTGTAGGGCGCGATCACCCGCTTCACATGGTCTTGCAGGTCACGCACCATCAGTGCGTCGCCCGCGTACCCCGGCGCCAGCACGACATGCGCCTGCACGATCTGGCCGCGCGCCTCATCCGGTGCGCCGATCACCGCGCATTCGGCCACCGCAGGGTGGGACAGCAAGGCCGCCTCGACCTCGGGCCCCGCGATGTTGTAACCTGCGCTGATGATCATGTCATCGGAACGGGCGGCAAAGTGAAAGCGGCCCTCGTCATCCTGCCAGAAACTGTCGCCCGTCAGGTTCCAGCCGTTCTGCACATACTTGCCCTGACGGTCGTCCGCCATGTAGCGGCACCCGGTGGGCCCCCGCACGGCCAGACGGCCCACCTCGCCACGCGGCAGATCGCGGCCTGCGTCATCCACCACCCGCGCCTCATACCCCGTGACCGGGCGGCCCGTGCAAGCCGGGCGATGATCGCTGAAGCGGTTGGTCAGAAAGATATGCAGCATCTCGGTCGCGCCAATGCCATCCAGCATCGGCTTGCCGGTCTTGGCCATCCATTCCTCATACACCGGGGCAGGAAGGGTTTCGCCGGCACTGACCGCCGCACGCAAGGATGACAGATTGGCGCCTTCGTCCATCGCCTTCAACATCACCCGGTAAGCGGTCGGTGCGGTAAAGCACACCGTGGCCTTATGGTCCTGAATGATCTGGATCATGTTGGGCGGGCTGGCCTGTTCCAACAGCGCCGCCGCCGCCCCAAACCGCAACGGAAACACTGCCAGCCCCCCAAGGCCAAAAGTGAACGCCAAAGGCGGGCTGCCTACAAACACATCCTCGGGCGTCACGCCCAAAACCTCTCGCGCGTAGCCATCCGCGATGATCAGAAGGTCGCGGTGGAAATGCATCGTGGCCTTCGGCTCTCCCGTCGTGCCCGAGGTAAAGCCGAGCAGCGCCACATCATCGCGCCCCACCGGCGGCGGGGCAAAGCGCACGGGTTTTCCCAGTGCCACGCGATCCAGTTCCGCATCATGGTTCGCCGTGCCGTCAAACCCCACGACCGTTTTCAGAAAGCCTGAGTCCTTGGCGCAGAGCACCAGTTCCTCCATCAGGCGCGTGTCACACAGTGCATGGCTGATCTCGGCCTTGTTGACGATGGCCGTCAACTCCCCTGCCCGCAGCATCGGCATGGTGTTCGCCACCACCGCCCCCGCCTTGGTCGCTCCCAGCCACGCTGCCACCATCGCCGGGTTGTTGGCGGACCGGATCAGCACGCGATTTCCGGGCCTTACGCCGTAATCTTCAATCAGCGCATGGGCGATCCGGTTCGACCAGTCGGTCAGTTCCTTGTAGGTCCGCTTGCGGCCATTGCCGATCAGCGCCACGTGGTCGCCAAAACCCTTGTCCACCATCCGGTCGGTCAATTCCACCGCCGCATTCAGCCATTCCGGGTAGTCGAATCCCGCCAGCCGGATCTCGGGCCAAGCCTCCGCCGGGGGCAAACGATCCCGGGTGAACGGGTCCACATGGCCTGTCGGCCCCAATGCCAAGCCCGCCATCATGCCACCTCCTCCGGAATGACCGCCGTCGCCTCGATCTCCACCTTGGCACGGTCCTCGACCAGCGCCACCACTTGCACCAGGGCCATCGCCGGATAGTGCCGCCCGATGGTGGCCTTGTAAGCCGCCCCAAGGGGTTTCAGGTTCGCCAGATACTCCGCCTTGTTCGTCACATACCATGTCAGCCGCACGATGTGTTCGGGCCGCGCGCCCGCTTCGGCCAGCACGGCCACGATATTCTCCAAGGCTTGGCGCACCTGCCCCACGAAATCATCGGTCTCGAACACGCAATCGCCGGTCCAGCCCACCATGCCGCCGGTAAAGACCATCCGGCCCTTGGCCGCCATCCCGTTGGAATAACCAACCGCCGGCTTCCAGCCCTTGGGGTGCAAAACCTCATGCATCGCCCGCCTCCATGCCCTGTTCCATGAACGTGGTGATTTTCGCCCGCATCGCATCCTCCCACGGCATCGGGCGGCCATCACCCCCAACGCGCACCAAGACCATCTTCGCCGTCACACGGTGGCTATCGCCGCACCAGGCCGTAAGGGTCGCCGCAATCGAGGCCCCGCCCAGCCGTGTCACCACAAGCCGCCACTCCAGCACCTCCCCCAGACGCGAGGGCGCGTGAAACTCGGCCTCCAGCCTTGCGGTCGGCACGCCTTCGCGCACCTGCATCATGGCGGCATAGGATTGGCCGGCCACCTCGCGGAAAAAGTTCTCCATGACCGAATTGGTCATCTCGAAATAACGCGGGTAGAACACGATCCCCGCCGGGTCGCAGTGGTTGAACTCAACCTGAATCTGCCGCAGGTACATCACAGCACACTCCGCGCGATCACAATCCGCTGCACATCCGACGCGCCCTCATAAATCCGCAAGGCCCTGATTTCACGATACAACCCCTCAACGACCGACCCATGGCGCACCCCCTCGCCGCCATGCAGCTGCACCGCCATGTCGATCACCTCTTGCGCGGCCTCGGTGGCATACAGCTTGGCCATCGCCGCCTCGCGGCTCACCCGCGCGGCCCCCATATCCTTGGTCCAGGCGGCGCGATAGACGAGCAGGGCCGCCGCATCCACCTTCACCGCCATGTCGGCGATATGCCCCTGCACCATCTGCATCTCGGCCAAGGCCTGCCCCTGAATGCGCCGCGCCTTGACCCGCGCCAGCGTCTCGTCCAGCGCCCGCCTCGCCATGCCCAAAGCCGCCGCCCCCACGGTCGAGCGGAACACGTCCAGCACCGCCATCGCCACCTTGAACCCAGCCCCCGCCTCGCCAATCAGCGCCGCGTCCGGCAGATGCACGTCGCGCAGCGACAACCGCGCCAATGGGTGTGGCGCGATCACCTCCAGCCGCTCCTCCACGGCCAGCCCCACCACTTCTGCCGGTATCAGAAAGGCCGATAACCCCTTGGCCCCCGGCGCCTCACCCGTCCGGGCAAAGACCACATAGACATCGGCAATCCCGCCGTTGGAAATCCAGGTCTTTTCGCCATTCAGCACCCAGCCGCCCTGCACCCGCGCCGCCGTCGTCCGCGTCGCCGCCACATCCGACCCCGACTCAGGCTCGGTCAGTGCAAAGCCGGCAATCGCCGTCCCCGCACGCGTCCGCTCTAGCCAGGCCCGCTGCTCGGCTGTCCCGAACAGCGACACCGGCCCCATCCCCAACCCCTGCATGGCAAAGGCAAAATCGGCCAGTGCATCATGGCGCGCCAGCGTCTCGCGGATCAGGCACAGCGTCCGCACATCCAGCCGCTCGCCCTCACCCGCGCCGGAATGGCGCAGCCACCCTCCGGCGCCCAGACCTGCCACCAGCGACAGGCAGGCCGCGTCCACATCGCGGTGATCCACCGGCAAATGCGTGCCACACCACGCCTCCAGCGCCGCTGAAAGGTCGCGGTGCCGATCTTCAAAGAACGGCCAGTCCAGAAAGGTTCGATCCGCCACAGCTTCCCCTTCACCAAATATCCCGGGGGGTCCGGGGGGCTGGCCCCCCGGCCCGCCTTCAGTTTCCTTCGAATACCGGCTGTTCCTTGGCCACAAAGGCCCGGTAAGCCCGTTCGAAATCGCGCGTCTGCATGCAGATCGCTTGCGCCTGCGCCTCGGCTTCGATCGCCTGCTCCAGACCCATGTTCCATTCGTGGTTCAACTGCGTCTTGGTCATGCCATGCGCGAACACCGGTCCCGCCGCCAGCCGCCGCGCCAGCGCCATCGCTTCGGCCTCCAGCACGTCCGCGCCATGCAAGGCGTTCCAGAAGCCCCACGCCTGGCCTTCCTCTGCCCGCATCACCCGCCCGGTGTACAGCAGTTCCGCTGCCCGTCCCTGCCCGATAATGCGCGGCAGCATGGCACAGGCCCCCATGTCGCAGCCCGCAAGGCCGACGCGGGTGAACAGGAACGCGCACTTCGCCCCCGGCGTGGCCAGCCGCAGATCCGACGCCATCGCGATGATCGCGCCCGCCCCCACCGCCACCCCATCCACCGCCGCGATGATTGGCTTGCCGCAGCCGATCATCGCTTTGACCAGATCGCCCGTCATACGGGTAAAGGCCAGCAAGTCCTTCATCGGCAACCCGATCAGCGGGCCGATGATGTCATGCACATCGCCGCCCGAACAGAAGTTGCCACCGTTCGAGGCAAACACCACCACGTCCACATCCTCGGCATAGACCAGCGCACGGAACGTATCGCGCAACTCGGCGTAGGAGTCGAAGGTCAGCGGGTTCTTCCGGTCGGGCCGGTTCAGGCGGATCGCCGCCACACGGTCCTGCACGTCCCACAGGAAATGCTCGGGTCGCAGCCCTGCCATCATCGTCATGTCGTGCCCCCCATGCGTTTCAAAATCTCGGTCAAGGCATCCAGATCGGCCTCGCTGACCGTAGCAAACACCTTGGACACTTCGGCCTCATGCCCGGCGGCAAGGCCCTCGAACTCGGCCAGCCCTGCCTCGGTCAGAGCAACAAATACGGTGCGCCGGTCGGTCTCGGACGGGCGGCGCGCCACAAAGCCATCCTTCTCCAGCCGGTCCACCACCGCCGTCGCATTGCCGTTTGACACCAGCAGCATCCGCGACAACTCGCTCATCGTCACGCCATCGCGCCGGCGCCACAGCGCGGCCATCACGTCAAAGCGCGGCAGCGTCGTGTCATGGTTCACCCGCAGATGTTCGCGCAGATGGTTTTCGGCGGCGCGCGTGACCCCCAACAGGCGGATCCACATCTTCAGTCGCCGTTTGGAATGTTCGGTCATGGCGCGCCCCCGGCGATGGCCATGGCCTGCCCGTTCACCCCGCGCGCCGCGTCCGAGCACAGCCACAGCGCCATGCTGGTCACTTCATACGGCTGGAACAACCGCCGCTGCGGGCTGGCGGCTTCAAGCACACCACGTGCCTCGGCCTCGGGCTTGCCGGTCTTTTGCATGATATTGGCCACGGTGCGGTCGGTCATCTCGGTGTCCAGATAGCCGGGACAGATCGCATTCACCGTGATGTCGCGCCGTGCCACCTCTTCGCCCACCGCCCGTACAAGGCCGACAACCCCGTGCTTGGCCGCCGCATAGGCCGCGATATAGGGGTATCCGCGCAGGCCCGCGACCGAGGCTACAGCAATCAGCCGCCCCGAGCCCGGCATCTGTCGCAGGCCATCACGAAAGGTCAGGAACGTGCCCGTCAGGTTGACCGCGATCATCGCGTTCCAATCGGCCAGCGAGACCCGGCCCAAGGGCGCACTGTCCGCCGCCCCGGCATTGGCAATGACAATGTCGCAGGGCCCTGCCGCCGCAAACATCGCGGCCACCGATGCTTCATCCGTCACATCGGCCTGCACCGCACGGACGCCGGGGGCCACAATCGTCTCCAGCGCTGAAAGGCGGCGTCCGGCAATCACCACCTCGGCCCCGGCGGCTGCAAAGCCCCGCGCAAGGTCGGCTCCCACGCCCGATCCCCCGCCCGTGATCAGCACCCGCCGCCCTTCAAGACCCTCAGGCACGGATCACCTCCTGCGTCTTGGCGGCCAACCGTGCGGCCTGATCGCGCCCGGCCAGATAGGGCAAGGGCCAGTCAGCCCCCCGGTCACCTTGCTGGATGGCAGCGTGCAGCGTCCAGTAGGGGTCGGCCAGATGCGGGCGGGCAAGGCAGACCAGATCGGCGCGTCCAGCCAGCAGGATCTGATTCACCTGTTCGGCTTCGGTGATGTTGCCAACCGCCATCGTGGCCAGCCCCGCCTCGTTGCGGATGCGGTCGCTGAACGGGGTCTGGAACATCCGCCCATAGACCGGGCGCGCCGCCGTGGTGGTCTGCCCGGCGGAGACGTCAATGATATCGGCACCTTCAGCGGCAAACATCTGGGCGATCAGCACCGCCTCGGCTGGCGTCACGCCATCGCTTCCCACCCAGTCTGTCGCAGAAATCCGCACCGACATCGGCTTGTGGCCCGGCCAATAGCTGCGCATCTGGCGGAATACCTCCAGCGGATAGCGCATGCGGTTTTCCAGACTGCCGCCATATTCATCCTCGCGCGTGTTCGACACGGGCGAGATGAAGGAGGACAAAAGGTAGCCATGGGCCGCGTGCAATTCGATCATGTCGAACCCGGCGGCCTCGGCCATTTCAGTTGCCGTGATGAACTGACGCAGCACCTTGTCCATATCGTCGCGGTCCATCGCCTTGGGCACCGCATTGCCCTCGGCCCATGGAATGGCACTCGCGCTCAACAGCGGCCAGTTGCCTGAGACAAGCGGCGCATCCGCATCCATCCAGCCCACTTGGGTTGATCCCTTGCGCCCGGAATGGCCGATCTGGCAACAGGTTTTGGCCTTTGTCTCGGCATGGATGAAATCGTTGATCCGCTTCCACCCGGCCTCATGCTTTGGCGTATACAGCCCCGGACACCCCGGCGTGATGCGGCCGTGCGCCGACACGCAGGTCATTTCGGTATAGACCAGCCCAGCCCCGCCCTTGGCCCGTTCGGCATAGTGGACGAAATGCCAATCCCCCGGTACACCATCCACGGATTTGTATTGCGCCATGGGCGACACCACGATGCGGTTTTCTAGCCGCATGCCGCGCAGTTGGAACGGCGCAAACATCGGCGCGCGCCCCGGCGCCCCACCATGCTGGGCGGCAAACCAATCCTCGGCCCCGCGCAGCCAAACCGGATCGCGCAAGCGCAGGTTTTCGTGGCTGATCCGCTGGCTCCGGGTCAGCAGCGAATAGGCGAACTGCGGCGCGGGCATGTCCAGATAGCGTTCCACCTCCTCGAACCATTCAAGGCTGTTGCGGGCTGCCGATTGCAGGCGCAACACCTCGACCCGCCGTTCCTCCTGGTAGCGCTTGAAGGCCCCTTCCAGCGTGGGTTCAGACTGCAGATAGTCGGCCAGTGCGATGGCACTGTCCATCGCCAGCCGTGTGCCGGACCCGATCGAGAAATGCCCTGTCGCCGCCGCATCGCCCATCAGCACGACATTCTCGTGGTACCATTTCTGGCAGATGACGCGCGGAAAATGCATCCAGACCGCCGATCCCCGCAGGTGCGCCGCATTCGACATCAGGTCATGCCCGCCCAAGTGTGCCGCAAAAATCTTGCGGCACGTCTCGACCGTTTCTTCCTTGGTCATGCCTTCAAAGCCCCAGCGATCCCATGTCTCGGGCAGGCATTCGACGATGAAGGTCGCGGTATCGGCATCAAATTGATAGACATGCGCCCAGACCCAGCCATGCGCCGTCTTTTCAAAGATGAAGGTAAAGGCATCGTCAAACTTGGCATGGGTGCCCAGCCAGACGAACTTGCACTTGCGCACGTCGATATCGGGCTGGAAGACATCCTGATATTCCCGCCGCACGACCGAATTCAGGCCGTCCGTTGCCACCACAAGGTCATAGTCACGGCGATATTCCTCGGCCGTCTTGAACTCGGTCTCGAACTGCAGGTCCACGCCCAGTTCGCGCGCCCGCGCCTGCAGCAGGATCAGCATCTTCTTGCGCCCGATCCCGGCAAACCCGTGCCCGCCCGACACCGTGCGCTGCCCGGCATGCACTACGGCAATGTCATCCCAATAGGCAAAGTTCTCGCGGATCGCCTGCGCGCTGACGGGGTCATTTCTGGTCATCCGACCCAAGGCGTCATCCGACAGCACCACGCCCCAGCCAAAGGTATCATTGGCGCGGTTGCGTTCCAGCACAGTCACCTGATGCGACGGATCGCGCAACTTCATCGAAATGGCAAAATACAGGCCCGCAGGGCCACCACCAAGGCAGAGGATTTTCATGCGACACTCCCGTTCTTGACCGTTAGCCTGCCACCACCCCCCAACAATTTCAAGCTTGAAATTTCTAACTTGAAATTATGCCCCATTGCGGCATGATGGACCCATGGATCACCTGATTTGCGATCATCATGACGGCTGGGCCTGCCTGACGCTGAACCGTCCGGCAGCCCGCAATGCGCTGAACACTGGCCTTCTGGCCGACATTGCCGCCACGCTCGCGACGCTTGCTGCCGACCCCGCCTGCGGCGCCGTTGTGCTGACCGGGGCCGAGGGGAATTTTGCCGCCGGGGCCGATATCACCGAAATCGAACACAAGACCACCGCCGAGGGGGCGACCGACCCGCGCAAAGCCCATTGGGCGGCCATTCGCGCCTTTCCCAAACCCCTGATCGCGGCTGTTGACGGCTTCGCCCTTGGCGGCGGCTTCGAACTGGCCCTGATGGCGGACCTTTTGGTTCTGGGGGACAGCGCCCGCATTGGCCTGCCCGAAACCACCCTTGGCCTGATCCCCGGCGCTGGTGGCGGCCAACGTCTGCTGGCGCGCACCGGCCCGGCCCGCGCCGCCCGCATGGTGCTGCTGGGCGAAGTGGTGAATGCAGAAATCGCCGCTGACTGGGGCATCTGCAGCCACCGTGCCCCCCTTGCCCTGCCCATGGCGCAAGATTTGGCCCGCAGCCTTGCCGCCCGCGCACCCCTTGCCCTTGCCGCTGCAAAAGCCGCCCTTGTGGCCGGCGCCGAAGCCAGCCTTGCCCTGCACAGCGAACGCGCGGCCTTTGAGTCGCTTTTGGACAGCCACGACAAGACCGAAGGCATCACAGCCTTTCGCGCCCGCCGCACGCCAGAGTTTTCGGGGACATGACCGCCAAATGACCGCCAAATGACCACTGTCGCCGTCATCGGCCTTGGCACCATGGGCCTTGGAATCGTACAGGTCTTTGCCCTTGCAGGTTGCACGGTGCTGGCGACCGATGCCAACCCGCATAGCCGCGACAGCGCACTGACGCGATTGCAGGGACTGTGGCAAGCGCGGGTAAGTGCTGGCAAATGGACCGCCGCCCAGATGGAAACCGCCCTGTCGCGCATCCGGATCAGTGATGACCTTTCAACCGCCACCCTTGCCATCGAAGCGATCATCGAAGACCGGGCCGCCAAATCCGCCCTGATCGCCGGGCTAGAGGCGATGCTGCCCCCCGATGCCGTCATCGCCACCAATACCTCGTCGCTGTCGGTGACCAGCCTGGCCGCCTTGATGCGCCGCCCCGAACGCTTTCTGGGCCTGCACTTTTTCAACCCTGCGCCTGCGATGAAACTGGTGGAACTGATCCCCCACGCAGGCACTGATCCGCTGGCCCTGACCACCGCGCGCCAGATCGCACAAGCGGCAGGAAAAACCGTGGTCGACTGCGCCGACAGCCCCGGATTCATCGTCAACCGCTGCGCCCGCCCGTTTTACGGCGAGGCTTTGGCAATGCTGGCCGAAGGCATTCCTGCCGCCCGGATCGACGCCGCCATGCTGGCCGCAGGCTACCGCCTTGGCCCCTTTGCCCTGATCGACCTGATCGGCGCAGACATCAACCTTGCCGCTACCGAAAGCCTGTCTGCCGCCATGAACCACCACCCGCGCTATCACGTCTTCGCGGCCCTGCGCGCACAGGTGGCCGCTGGTCACCTTGGGCAGAAGTCTGGCAAGGGGTTCATCACCCCCGCCACCGTCACCCCCACCGCAGACCCCCAGATCGTACGGCGGATCGAGGCGACCCTCGTGAACGAGGCACATTGGCTCTTGTCCGAAGGCGGCACCACCCCCGACGGCATCGATACCGCGCTGCGCCTTGGCCTGAACTTTCCGCGTGGCCCGTTCCAGATTCTGGCGCAAGACGGTGCCGCCCCCCTGCGCGCCGCCCTTGCTGTTTTGGCCGCAGCCGCCCCGCCGTCGCTCGCTGGCCGCTATGACCCCGCCCCGACCCTGCCCTGACACGCTTCGCTCTTGTCAGGCCCCCGGCGGCCATGACAGACCGCTCCTGCAAGACCCGCCCCTGATCACGGTGCCCCATGACCGCACAAGCCTACTTCCTGTATCATTCCATCGGCATGTATCCGGGCAAGGCCCGCGACATCGCCGCCCGGATGGCCGATTTCGCCATGGTCTGGGGCACGCCCGATGATGCGCAATGGGCCGATATCCTACCCGCGCGCGCCCACTTCATCGACCTGTGGCGCTGCATCCTGAACGCCGCCCCCGGCAGCGTCACCACCTGCGAAAGCGTGACCCAAGGCTTTCACATGCTGCTGCAGGCCCTGCCGTCAGCACATCTGGCTGGCAAAACCGTCCTTGTGGGGGCCGATTGCTTCCCCTCCAACCACTTCTTGCTGCAATCCATGGCCGCGCGTCATGGCTTTGCCTTGAAAACCGTGCCGTTGCGCCAAGGCGCCGCCCATGTCGAGGATGAGGATTTTCTCGATGCCTGGACGCCGGACGTGGGCCTCGCGCTGCTCACATGGGTCTCCTCCACCACCTCGCACCGCATCAACCTGCGCGCCATGGTCGCCCATGGCCGCCGCATGGGCAGCCTGATCGGGGTCGACATCACCCAGGCCGCCGGACTCATCCCCTTCGACGTGCACGCCCCCGAGGTCGACTTCACCTTGTCCACATCGCTGAAATGGATGTGCGGCACACCCGGCGCGGGCATCCTCTACGTCTCGCCCCGGCTCATCCCGCATTGTCACCCAGAGTGTGCGGGCTGGTTCAGTCAGGACAACCCCTTCAACTGGGACATCACCCGCTTCGCCTTTGCCCCGGACATCCGGCGATTTGACAGCGGCACGCCCGGTGTCGTCGCAGCCCTCGCCTCGGTTCCAGCGCTGGAATGGCACGCGGCCCAGAACCACGCGGCACTCCTTGCCCAGAACCGTCACCTGACGGCACAGATCCTCGATCTGGCCGACAGCCTCGCCCTGCCGGTCCTGACGCCCCGCGCCGAAGACCAGCGCGGCGGCTCGGTCATGCTGCGTCTGCCCGACGTCACTCCTGCCCCGCAGGTTGTCGCCAACCTGCGCGCAGGCGGCGTAATCACAGATGCCCGTGGCCAGACCCTGCGCCTCTCACCCGGCATCTTGACCACCGCCGAAGGCGTCCAACTTCTGGGCCAAAAGCTGCCTTCAGCCCTCCGGGTCTGATCATTTTCTGTCCCGAAATATCCCGGGGGGCCGCGCCATAAGGCGCGGCGGGGGCAGAGCCCCCCGCCAAGGGCAAGCGGCCAAAGGCCGCGCCGCCCGTGCTCAACCTTGCGGGCCGGAACGGCCCGCGCTGCAAGGTCAACCCGCTCAGCCAAAACGGCCAGTGCGCAGTGTTTCGCGCGGGTTCAGCCCGAACTTCGCGCGATAAGCTTCTGAAAAGCGGCCAAAATGCTGGAATCCCCAGCGCAGCGCTACCTCGGTCACGCTGCCACGCGCCGCAACCAGATCATTATGCGCGCGCTGCAACCGCAGGTCGCGCCAGAATCCCAGCGGCGTCGTGCCCCGCTCGGCCCGGAAAACCAGTTGCAACGCGCGCGGCGTCACGCCCGCCGCCTGCGCCACCTCCTCCAGCGTGATCGCCCGGTCCAGATGGGCGGCCATGAACCCTTCGGCCGCGCGCAGATGCCGCGGGCGCGGGGCGTGGCGCATCCGGGCCAGCGCCGGGGCATGGTCATGCGGGGCCGCGTCAAGGAGGCCCGCCAGCAGTGTGCCCTCCAGCGCCTGCGCCATCATCCCCCCCACGGGTCCCGCACCATCACCACGACCGTCGGCTTCCCCCACCATCCACAGCACCAACCGCCGCAACTGCGCCCCGGCCGCACCGCGCAAATCCAGCGGCCCGGCAAAGGTCAGCGGGCGGTCGGATGGACCGCCCAGCGCCGTTGCCAGATGCGCCATCATCGCGCGACGGTCGATCTGCAGCAGCACCTGCCGCGTGCCTTCTTCCCAGACCATCTCGGTCGGCAGATGCGGGTTCAGCACCGCAGCGCAGCCGGAGTCCGAAACATAGCGCGCGGCACCGTTGCGGATCTCGGCCCCGCCTTCCAGCGGGATCTGCACAAGGTAAAAGCTGCCCAACTCGCCCGGTGCAATCCGCGTGCGCGCGCCATATTCGATATAGTTCAGCGATACCCGCCCCCCCGGCAGATGATGGTGACGCGCACCGAACCCCGGCCCCAGCGCATCAAGGCGATGCGGACAGAACACCCGCGCCACACGTTCACGCGCCTCGTCCAGATCGCCGCTTTCAAACAGCACATGCGCCCCAAGGGGCCGCCGCACCCGTTCCATCTGCCGCCTCCCTTTCAGCCGCGCTTCACAAAAGCGTAACACCGAATGTCACTTTCCCACCCCCCGGCCCGCGCGAATTTTTCGTTTTCCGGACAATGGCCACGCAGCGCGGATAGCGGACGCCACCAGACCGGGCAGAGTTTCCTTCAAATTCAAAACAACAGGAGGGTTCCATGAAAGGGTTGAACGGCAAGGTCGCCATCGTTCCGGGTGGGGTGACCAAGATCGGACAGGCCGTGGTGGCGGCGTTCCGCGCGGCGGGCACGCAGGTGATGGTGGCCGATATAGACGAATCAGGCGCGTTTCTGGAAGGCGATGGCGTTGGTTTCATGCGCTGCGACATCACCGATGACGCCCAGATTGCCGCACTGGTGGCCGCGACCAAGGCCCGCTTTGGCCGCATCGATTTTCTGGTAAATGTCGCCTGCACTTATCTGGACAACGGCGCCGCCACCACGCGCACCGATTGGCTGCGCGCCCTTGATGTCAACATCGTGGGGTCGGTCATGCTGATGCAGGCCGCACGCGCCGAACTTGCCGCGACCCGTGGCGCCATTGTCAACTTCGGCTCGATCTCGGCCCGCGTGGCGCAGACGGGCCGCTGGGTCTATCCGGTGTCCAAGGCCGCGATCCTGCAACTGACCCGCAATCAGGCGATGGACCTTGCCCCCGATGGCATCCGCGTCAATGCGGTTTCCCCCGGCTGGACGTGGTCGAACATCATGGATCAACTGACCACGGGTGACCGCGCCAAGACAGACCGCGTCGCCGCGCCATTCCACCTTCTGGGCCGCACCGCCGACCCCGAGGAAGTGGCCGCTGCCGTACTCTTCCTATGCTCGGACGAGGCCAGTTTCATCACCGGCACCGATATCTGCGTGGATGGCGGCTATACCGCCATGGGCCCCGAACGCGCCCAACCCGCCATTCCCCTGTTGATGGAGTAAGCCATGCAGATTGCCATCATCGGGGCGGGCTTTGCCGGCCTGACCACCGCCCGCCATATGCGCGACATCGGCCATACCGTCACCCTGTTTGAAAAGGTGGGCGATGTGGGCGGGGTCTGGTCGAAATCACGGCTTTACCCCGGGGTGTCCACCCAGAACGGCAAGGATACCTACTGCCTTTCAGACCACCCGATGCCAAAGGACTACCCCGAATGGCCTTCGGGCGCACAGGTGCAGGCGTACCTTGAAAGCTATGCCCAGCGGTTCGACCTGATGCCGCTGATCCGCCTGAACACCGAAGTCACCGCCGCCACCCAAGGTGAGGGCGACCGCTGGACCCTCGCCACCCAAGGGCCAGAGGGTGCCAACAGCGCCACATTTGACCGCCTGATCATCTGCAACGGCATCTTTTCCTCCCCCGCCATCCCCCGCTTTGACGGCGACGCTGACTTTGTCGCGGCGGGCGGCACGATCTGCCATTCGTCACAGTTCCTGAACATGGACGATGCGCGCGGCAAGCATGTGCTGGTCGTGGGCTATGGCAAATCCTCTTGCGATGTCGCCATGGGGCTGGCCGATGCCACCGCCTCGATGACCGTTGTCGCGCGCGAGATCATCTGGAAAGCGCCCAAGAAATTCGCGGGGGTGCTGAACTACAAATACCTGTTGCTCACCCGCATGGGTGAGGCGCTGTTTCCCTATATCCGGCTGAAGGGGGTCGAAGCCTTTCTGCACGGCGCGGGCAAACCCGTGCGCAATTCGATGGTGGGCGGGGTACAGGCCCTGACGACCAAGCAACTTGGACTTAAGAAACTGGGCCTTGTGCCACGCGGCCCGTTTGACCGCATCGCCCGGTCCACCGTCAGCCTCGTGACCGACGGGTTTTTCGAAGCCGTTGCCAAGGGCCGGATCGCGGTGAAACGCGACGCACAGATCAGCCGCCTGTTCGTGCAGGATGGCAAGCGCACGGCCCAGCTTTCCACCGGCGAAACCCTGCCGGCCGACATCATCATCTGTGGCACGGGCTGGACCCAATCGGTGCCCTTCCTTGATGCCGCAACGCAGGCGCGCATCATGGATGACCGGGGCAATTTCCGCCTTTACCGCTGCATCCTGCCGCCCAAGGTGTCCAACCTTGCCTTCAACGGTTACAACTCGTCGTTCTTTTCGCCGCTGTCGGCGGAAATGGGGGCGCTGTGGATCGCGGCTTGGTTGGCCGGTGATCTGAAATTGCCATCCGTGCCCGAGATGCTGGATACGACCGACAAACGCCTGCGCTGGATGGAGGAACGGACCGAAGGCAAGCATGCGCGCGGCACCAATATCATCCCGTTTTCCATGCACCAGATTGATGAGTTGCTAGAGGATTTGCGCCTGCCCATCCCGGCCATGCAGCGGTTCATGGAATGGCAGATGCCGGTCAAGCCGGGCAACTATGCCCGCGTCGCCACCAAGGTGAAGGCACGCATCGGCATGGCGCGCTGACCTTACCCCCGGCGATGGGTGGCCGCCACCCGCGCCACCTCCTCATATATGCCCGACAGCAGGTTCAGCGCCCGCGTGGCCTCTTCCAGCCGCGCGGGAAAACCGGGCACACCAGCGATGGCCGCAATCAGCAGACGGCGGCGCAGTGTGCCGTAATCTTCGGTCACACGGCGGCCTTCGTCCGTCACCTCATAGGTCACGCCCGACCGCCCCGCCCCTTTGCGCACCACCAACCCTGCGCCGATCAGCTTGCGCAGGCTGTATTGAATGTTGGGCACGTCATCGCGGTTGGTCAGGCGGGCCAGATCCTTGATCGACTTGGGGCGTTCATTCATGCGGATAATGTGCAGCAGAGCGTTTTCCGGCCCCGTCGCGGCAAGCTCGCACACCCCGGCCAGACATTCCGATTGCCAGCGCCCGAATCCCTCGAACGCGCGCATCAGGGCGAACTCAAGCTCGGTCGTGTCCACCTCGACCGGGCTCTGCGCCAGATGCCAATGGTAATCGATGCCTGCACCGCCTTGATCTTTCGTGCCTTTTCGAACCATTGACCGCCTCCGTTCCCGTGCCAACACTGGCCTGCCAAATCCGTTGACGCAAATGTATTTTACGATAGACTTTCAAACATAAAATAACATCAAAACTCCAACAGGGACCGCAACAATGACTCAACACCCGATGCTCTCGGGCGATCGATTTCGCCTTGGTACGTTTTCGTCCAACTGTTCCTCGGGAATGACGCCCACCAAAGTGCCCGAGCGCTGGAACAATTCGTGGGACAACAACCTTGCGCTGGCGCAGATGCTGGATGCGGCAGGGATCGATTTCATGCTGCCTATCGCCCGCTGGATCGGCTACGGCGGCGAAACGGATTTTCACGGCGGCGTGCTGGAGACGATGACTTGGGCGGCAGGGTTGCTCGCCGCCACCAAGAACATCGCTGTCTTTGCCACCATCCACACGGCCGCCAACCACCCGACCGTGGTGGCCAAACAACTGGCCACCATCGACCAGATCGGCCATGGCCGCGCGGGCCTGAACATCGTGGCGGGCTGGAACAAGCCAGAGTACGAGGCGCTTGGCCTGACGCTGCCCGATGACCATGAAAGCCGATACGCCTATGCGCAGGAATGGTTCGATCTGGTCCGCAAGCTGTGGTCGTCGGACCAGCACTTTGACTGGAACGGCACCTATTTCAAGGCCAAGGCCGTGAAGGGCGATCCGGCGCCGGTGAGGGGCTCGGTCCCCATCATTAATGCAGCAGGCAGCCCACAAGGCCGCGAATTTGCCACCGACAACGCCGATTTCCTCTTTACCCCGGCGATCGATCTGGAGCGGTCCAAAGTCGAGATTGCCGAGCTCAAGGCACAAGCCGCCGCCAAGGGCCGCAACGTGGGGGTGCTGACCTTTGCCCATGTCATCTGCCGCCCGACCGAGAAAGAGGCACAGGATTGGCTGCATTACACGGCTGTCGAAAACGCCGATACCGTTGCAGTCGACAACCTCGTGCGGCTGCAATTCGCCCACGCCCACAGCTTTCCGCATGATCTGCTGGCGCAGATCAAGCACCTGTTCGCCATGGGGCACGGCGGTTTCCCACTCGTCGGCACGCCTGACCAAGTGGCAGATGGTATCTTGAAACTCCACGCCACCGGGTTCGCCGGAACCACCCTCAGCTTTGTCGATTATCTGGCCGAGTTTCCATATTTCCGCGATGAGGTGCTGCCGCGCCTGTCGCGCGCGGGCATCCGCTGAACAATGTGAAAGGGGGGCGCAAGGCCCCCCCTTTTGCCCGGCACGCGCCCTTACAGGAACGAGCGAACCGTGGCCAAAGCTCCCTCTAGCGCTTTGCCCTCTTCGTCCTTCAGCGCGGTCTCGCGCAGGCGACGCGCCCAGTCGGCGGCATCATCGCGCCCGGCAACAAGGGCTATCCCCTCCATCACGCGGTCAAACTTTGACAGGCCCCGCACATGGGTATCGGAATAGCCCTTGACCAGACGGCGGCAACGGATGACTTCGGCGCACAAGGCATAGTCGCGGTCGATATGTCCCATCGCGTCGCCAAGCCAGCGGTCCAGATGGGCCACTTCCTGTGCGTGGCGCAGGGTGCCACGACGGCGCGATTTCAGGCCGCCCAGAACGTAAAGCATTAGATAGGCGCGCAACCCATCGGTACGCATCCGGCGGCCATGGTTGAACCAGCGGTCCAGTCGCGCCATCCACGCGGGGCTGGCGGAAATCTTCTCACCCCACCGCCGGGGCAGCATGCCGGCAATTTCCTCGGCGCGCGGGTGTAGGAATTCGGTCAGTTGCATCACCTGACCGGGTTTTAGGCCCATCTCGGCCTTGATCCGCCCCATCCGGGTGCCGCGTGTCTTGATGTCGGCCACACGGATCACATCATCATAGGCCATGGCATTGGCGATGTACTTTGCCGCCTCAAGCGTCACCGTAAACGGGTCACGATCCCGGGTGGCCACGCCTTCCAGCCTGCCCAGATATTCGGCACCATAGGCAAGGTCCTGAAACTCCACCACCTTGCGCAAGCCGCGTTCTGCCATTTCAACCGCTGGCGCGGGCAAGCGGGCGGCGCGCTGCACCAGATCGGTCCAGCCGCGCAACAAATGGTCCGGCCCGCGTACCTCCATGGCCTTTGGCTCTGGAGCGGGCTGTGGGGGTAACGCTCCCGCCAAGGCCGCATCGAACCCCGCCGCAAAGGCACGCAACGATGGCTCCACCCCTTTACCGCCGCCGCGAATGGCCGCCTCAAACGCCGCGCGGGGAAAGGGCAGCGCGCCGCTTGCAGCCAAGGCACCGAACAGCGTAGCCGAAATCACCGACCCTGCCTTGATCGCCACCGCATCAAAATCGGCCGCGATAAAGGACTTCGCCGCCACTTCCGCCGCCGCCATCACCTCGGCGCTGGAGGCGATGCCATCGCCCGGCACCATCTTCTCGCTGACCGCCAGTGCGCGGTGGGTTGAGGTGATCAGCACCGTCCGGTCCGGCGTGACAAAACCGCGAATGATAGCGCGGCCTGCCTCCATCATCTCGGCGGTGATCATGATGTCGACATCACCCGCTGCGGGCATCAGCGAAAAGATCGGCTGCTGCCCGGTATCGGGGCACATCTCGACGTAATAGACCGTGGCGCCCGTGCGTTGCGCCACCCCGGCCACGGAAGTGGCCTGGCAGACATAGCCATTGGCGCGGGCCAGATCCTCGATCCAGCCGGTCAGGACGCCACCGCCCTGCCCGCCCACGGCCAGACAGGCCAGCTTGATGATCCCGCCCATCGCCGGATCAGGGCGCTGTGGTTCGAACGCGGAATGAACGGTCATGCTGCAAACTCCAGCCGTTTTGCCGCGCGCCGGGCCTGCAACCAGCCAATGACGCGCCCCCGCACGCCGGCCCACCACGCCTCAACCCCCGTCGGGTTATGCACCACGTCAGCGCGGTAAAAGCTGGGGCACAGCACGGCGGCATCGGCCACTTCACCACAGTTGCCGCAGCCCACGCAGGATTGGTCGATGCTGGCCACCGGATCATCGCGCAACGGATCATCCAACCGTTTCAGCGACAGTGACGGGCACCCCGACAACCGGATACAGGCATGGTCGCCCGTGCAGACATCCTCATCAATGCCAAAGCGCGGCGCCTCGACCCGCCGGCCTTCCTTGATCGCCGCCGCACGCAAGGGCTTTTCGCGCCGCTGCTTGTTCAACATGCATTCTGACGAGGCGACGATGATCTTTGGCCCTGGTTCCTTGGTCGTCAGCGCCTCGGTCAGCACGGCGCGCATCTTCTTCACGTCATAGGTGCGGTCAATCTGGCGCACCCATGTCACGCCAACACCTTTCACCGCCTCAGCAATCGGGTGCTTGGTCGCTTTGGTCGCATTGTCGGCGCGGCTGGACATAACATCCTGCCCGCCTGTCGCGGCGGAATAATAGTTGTCCACCACCATCACGACGCCATCCGATTTGTTGAACACCATGTTGGTGATCGAGGATGACAGACCGTTGTGCCAGAAACCGCCATCACCGATCACGGCAATCGGCCGCCGCTCGCCCCCGCCATCAAAGGCCCCGTTCGCCGCCGGGCCAAGGCCATAGCCCATGGTGGCCCCGCCGATTTCAAAGGGCGGCAGGCTCGCGAACAGGTGGCAACCGATATCAGCGCTGATCTGGTGCTTGCCCAGATCCTTTTCCACGAGTTTCATCGCCGCAAAGATCGGTCGTTCCGGGCAACCAGTACAGAACCCCGGCGGGCGGATCGGCACGGTTTTCGTCAGGTCTGGAATGGCGGGCCGGTCAGCATTCGGCGCACGCACGGCGGCGGGCAGCATGTCGGGGGCCGCCGCCTTCAGAAACGCCTCAACCGCGTTCAGCATCACGGCACCGGTGTATTCCCCCGCCATCGGGAACACGCCCTTGCCATGGAGTTTCACCGACGATCCGGCGCGATAAAGATAGGTCGAAAGCTGCTGCTCGATAAACTCGGGCTGGCCTTCCTCGACCACCAGAACCGCCTCTTTCCCTTCGGCAAAGGCCAGAAACTCGGACGAAACCAGTGGATAGGTCACGTTCAGGCAATAGATCGGCACCGCCGTTTCGCCGTGAATATCAGCCAGACCCAGCCGTTGCAGCGCCCGCACCACGCCGTTGTACATGCCGCCCTGACAGATGACGCCAACCTTTGATCCCTTGGGGCCGAACTGTTCGTTCAAACCCCGGTCAAGGATGAACTTTTCGGCGGCAGGCCAGCGGTTCTTCACCTTGTCCTGTTCGTGCAGATAGGACATCGGTGGCAGAACCACGCGGGCGAAATCCGACCGCGGGTTGCTCAGCGCATCGCGCACCGAAAGCGTCGGGCGGCGGTTGTCGCGGGTGGCAAAGCGGCCCGTCACATGGCACGACCGGATGCGCACCATCAGCATCACGGGGGTATTGCTCGCCTCGGACAGTTCAAACCCGTCACCCACGGCCTTGACGATGCTGGGCAGGTTCGGGCGCGGGTCCAGCAGCCAGAATTGCGACTTCATCGCAAAGGCATGGCTGCGTTCCTGCATGATAGAGGAGCCTTCGCCGTAATCCTCGCCCACAATGACCAGCGCACCCCCGGTCACGCCGGATGACGCAAGGTTCGCCAGCGCGTCAGAGGCCACGTTCACGCCAACCGAGCCCTTGAAGGTGACGGCCCCGCGAATGGGGTAATGCACCGATGCTGCCAGCATCGCTGCCGCCGCCGCCTCA
The DNA here is from genome assembly GCA_027484145.1 of Rhodobacter sp. Lineage (GTDB taxonomy): Bacteria > Pseudomonadota > Alphaproteobacteria > Rhodobacterales > Rhodobacteraceae > Pseudotabrizicola. The sequence goes on along the minus strand of JAIXUH010000034.1, from coordinate 103,174 downwards.
TTGGCATTGGCCTCGAACCGCACGCCCAACTCGCCCAGCAATTCCTCGGCATCGGCCAGAACGTCCATCAGGTGGCTGATCGGCGCGCCCTGATAGCCACCCACGTAACCGACACCGTTTTCCAACAGCGCCTTCGTCAGGGCCAGAATTCCCTCACCCGTAAAGGAATCGCCCGCGCCTTTGCGCAGGTGTTCGACTTCGGCCTTGAAGGAACGTTCCGCCATGGTTCTGCGCCTGCCCTCAGATCTCGTGTTTCCGGATGTTCGCCAGCATCTTCTGCAAGGTCGCCACGAAGGCGCGGCGTTCCTCTTCGGCGATGCCACGGAACATCCGCGCCTGTGCCGCCGCCATATGCGGCCATAATTGTTCAAATGCTGCGCGTCCGGCATCGGAGATGAACACCCGCACGGCGCGGCTGTCGGCCGTATCCACTTCGCGCCGGATCAGCCCTTCGGTCTGCAACTGGTCCAGCGCACGGCTGAGGGTGGATTGTTCGGTCACCGTGTAGACCGCCAGTTCGCGGATCAGCGGGCCATCGACCACGCTCAGCACCGCAAGCGCCCGCATTTTGGGCGTCGTCAGGCCCTGATCCGCCATCTCTTCGCGCAACGAAGCGTTATAGCGCCCCATGATACGGTTCATCAGGTAGGGCGCGAAATTGGTCAGCCCGATTTCGCCCAGTCGCGGGATGATGGGGGATTCGTCGTTCATGCCCCCAACCTTTTTGCCGCGTTGAAGCCTGACCCGCCGCCAAGGCCCGGGCCGGGGTGGGTGCTGGCCCCGATGTGGATCAGCCCGCGCACCAGACCTTCGCCGTTGGTGGAATGGCTGAAGGGCCGCCACAGGAAGAACTGATCCAGCGTGCAGGCCCCGCCATAGGGATCTCCGCCCACAAGGTTGACGTTCATCCGCTCAAGGTCTTTGGGCGAATAGGCGCGGCGTGCCGTCACCAGCTTGCGGAAATCCTTGATATGATTGGCAAGGATCGCCTCCAGCCGGTCGGCAAAGGCTTCGCGCACATCGTCCCAGTCGGTCCCCGGAATCGTGCCTGCCGCATCGCCCTTGATGATGCGCGGTGCATCGGGGATCTGCAGCCACAAGACCGCCTTGCCATCGGGGCAACGGGTCGGGTCAAGGCGGCTGGGCTGGCCCACACAGATGGTCGGCACCGCAGGCAACAGGCCCCGCTCTGCCTCGTTGACCGAGCGCGAGACAGAATCGATCCCATCGGCCAGATGGATCAGCGCCACCTGTTCCAGCCCCGGCGACAGCCATTCCGGCACCGATTCCAGCGCATAGTGGAGTTGGAAGTTGCCGCGCCCATGGCGGAACTTCGTCACCGCCGCGCGGTCTTCGGGGAGGTTCACCCCTTCCAGCAACTGGCCATAAAGCTGCCCCGGCGCGACCGATGCCAGCACCGACCCGCAAGCAATTTCCTCGCCCCCGGACAACCGCACGCCAGCCACGCGGCCATCACGCACCAAGATACGTTGCACATCAGCCCCGCAGCGCACCGCGCCGCCCTTTTCCGCGATCAGTGTCGTAAAGGCCGCCGCCGCCCGCCCTGCCCCGCCCTTGGCAATCGGCGCGCCCGCCGCCTCCAGCGCAAAGGCTATCACCTTGCCCATCTGCGCCGAATAGGCGGCCTCTGGCCCAAGCCCGGTATGCAAGACCCATGGCGCAAACAGGGCCTGCACATCGGGCGAGGTAAAGTCTGTTTCCAGCCAGCCCCGCGCCGGGCCAAGCGCCTGCCCGAACCATGCCACAAGACCGCGCAGGCCGCGTTTGCGCACCTGCCCCCACATCAGCTTGGCCATCGGCCAGCCCCATGCGGGGTTGCCCAGCAGCGCGAACAGGAACGGCGCATCCGCGCCGATCCCGCCCACAACCCGCCCGTGCGCATCTCCATCACCGGCGGCCAGCGCATTGAACCGGCGCACGTTTTCGGCGCCATCCATCGTCAGCACCAGCGATTCCCCGCCAGGGCGCACCACCGCCGTGGGGTGCGGCGTGTGGCAGTATTCAAAACCATGCCGGGCCAGATGGGGGCCAAGGGCGGCCCCCGCTGGCCCGGTCATGAACAGCACGAACGTGGCCGCCATCACATCATGCACAAAGCCGGGTGCCAGTTCTTCGGTCCGCAGGCAGCCACCGGCCACCGCTTCGCGTTCCAGCACCAGAACCTTGTCGCCCTTCAGCGCCAGCAGGCTGGCCGCGACCAACCCGTTGATGCCAGAACCGATGATGATGTGATCGGGGCGCACCATCGCCTTAGCCCCGCGGAACGAGCGCCAGCGCCCGGATGGGCGAGCCTGTGCCGCTTTTGATCTTCAACGGCGCGGCAATCAGGATTGCGCCTTTGGCGGGCAGTTTGTCCAGGTTGGCAAGACTTGCCAGACCGTAGCAGTTGTTCTTGTGCAAAAGGTTATGCGCCGGGAAGGGTGGCGTCATGCCGCCCGCCTGCCCCGCATCGGTGCCGATGCACTGGCTGCCCCAGCCGACAATGCCCTTGGCCAACAGGTATTCAATCACTTCAGGCGTCGGGCCGGGGGTATGGGGGCCGGTTTCATTGGCGTTCAGGAACAGCGCCTCGTCATGCGCGCGCTTGTCCCAGTCGGACCGAAGCACCACCCATTCGCCCGCATTGATCGGGCCATTGCGCGATTCCCAATCCTGCACATGTTTGACCGTCAACAGGAAATCGGGATCTGCGGCGCATTCCTTGGAGAAATCCAGCACGTTGACCGGGGCCACCAAACGCTGCACCGGCAGCGTATCGGTATAGCCATCGGCATAGTCCTTGCCGGTGATCCAATGGTGCGGGGCATCAAAGTGCGTGCCGGAATGCTCGCCCAGTTCCAGCCAGTTCCATGCCCAGAACGGGCCGTCCTTGTCATATTCCGAGATGCGGTGAATCTTGATCGGCGGCGTGTCCTTGGCGAAATCCGGCGGCAGTTTCAAAAGCGGTGTTTCAGGCCCCAGCACGCCCGAGCAATCCACCACCTCGACCCCGCCCGACGCCAGCATTCCCGCCAGTTCGGTCAGCACAGTTGCAGATGTCATTCCTATCTCCCTCTCTCGACGGCTGTTTGCCGTTCGTATGCACAATCGTTGCCCAGTGCTGCCAGTGCAGGCACCCGGGGGCTTTTGTGGGGTGTGTCGTCATACCCTCGCGGAATCATGCTAGACAGATTTAAATGCATTTGCAAATATCCTTGCGTCAAGCGGGGGTAAGAATGGCCGACGGTTTCGACGCGATCCTGATCGGGGCAGGCCATAATGCACTGGCCTGCGCGCTGCATCTGGCGGTCAACGGCTGGCGCGTGGGCGTGTTCGAACAGGCAGCCGTTCCCGGTGGGGCGGTCAAAACCGGCGAATACACACTGCCCGGCTTTCGGCATGACTGGGCGGCGATGAACGTGTCGCTCTTCGCAGGTTCGGCCTTCATGAAACAGCACGGCGCGGAACTGATGCGCCATGGGCTGGCCTTTGTGCCCGTGACCCACCCCTTTGCCAGCGCCTTTCCCGATGGCCGCTGGTGCGGCGTTTCCACTGACATGTCCGCCACAACAGACCGCATCGCGGCGCTTTCCCCCAAAGACGCGCAGAAATGGGCCGCACTGATGGCCGATTTTCCAGCGCGGGCCGAGCATATCCTTGGCCTTCTGGGCAGCCCGATGACGGCGCGGCCCCTTGCCTCCTATGCCTTCAAGACGTGGCGCAAGCTGGGCCTGTCGGGCAGCGCCGATCTGGCGCGGTTCCTGTTGCAATCGCCCCGCCAATGGCTGACCGAAACCTTCGAGGCGCCCCAAGTTCGCGCCATGCTGGGTGCATGGGGAATGCATCTGGACTATGCTCCGGATGTGGCGGGCGGTGGCCTGTTCCCGTATCTGGAGGGGATGGCAGGCCAGGCCTTCGGCATGGTTCTGGGCAAGGGTGGCGCCGATACTGTGACCCGCGCCCTTGTTGCGGCGATTGAGGCGCGCGGCGGTGTGGTATCCTGCGGCACACCCGTTGCGCGCATCTTGCATACGGCAGGCAAAGCCACGGGGGTCGAGCTTGCCGATGGCCGAAAAATCACGGCCACAAAGGCAGTTATTGCCGGAACCTCACCCTCTGCACTGGTGCGGTTGACCGGGGGCACCACCCCCGCCTTTGACCGAAGCATGTCTGCCTTCCGCCATGCGCCGGGCACCATGATGATCCATCTTGCGCTGGACAGTCTGCCCGACTGGGCGGCGGGCGAAGACCTCAAGCGCTTTGCCTATGTCCATCTTGCGCCCAGTCTTGACCAGATGGCGCGCACCTATCAGCAGGCGCTTGCCGGGCTGTTGCCAGATGAGCCGATCCTTGTGGTGGGCCAGCCCACGGGACAAGACCCGTCCCGCGCGCCGGACGGCAAGCATGTGCTGTGGCTGCAGGTCCGCATGGCCCCCGGCACCATTCTGGGCGATGCCAAGGGCGAGATTGCCGCGACCGATTGGGCAACAGCCGCCGCGCCCTTTGCCGACCGCGTCCTTGCCATCCTTGACCGCTATGCCCCCGGCATCCGCAGCAAGATCATCGGGCAGCGCATCGTCTCACCGGCCGAACTGGAGGCGGACAACCCCAACCTTGTGGGTGGCGATCAGCTGTGCGGATCACACCACTTGAGCCAGCAGTTCCTCTTTCGCCCCGCCCGCGGGCATGCGGACGGGTCCACCCCGATCAAGGGCCTGCACCTGACCGGCGCCGCCGTCTGGCCCGGCGCGGGCATGGGGGCCGGGTCAGGCTTTCTGCTGGCCCGCAAATTGGCCGGCAACCGGGCCGGGCGCTGAACCAACAAAGAACAACGTCAACAAAAGACCACCAACAGGGACCAACATAATGAACCTTAACCGCCGATCCATGCTGCAACTTTCGGTCGCCACCGCGGCGCTTGGGGGCTTGGGCCTTCCCGCCCGCGCCCAAGCCATCGAAGAACTTGTAATTGCATATAACGTCACCCTGCCCAGCTGGGACCCGACCGTTGGCCCCAGCGCCGTGAACCCCACCATTCAGGGCCTTTACCAATCGGTCTTTGACCAGTTCATCCTGCAACAGCCCGACCTGTCGCCTGCCCCCGGCCTGTTGACGGAATGGGGCTGGAGCGACGACAAGAAGCAAGTCTGGATGACCGTGCGCGAGGGCGTGACATGGCATGATGGCAGCCCCTTCACCGCCGAGGACGTGGCGTGGTCGCTGGCGCGGGTGGCCAAGCCGGAAACCGGCAGCCCCATCCAGTTCGTCTGGGGCACGCTGGCCAACCACCGGGTCGAGGGGAACAAAGTCATCGCCGATGTGGCGCAGTTTGACCCCACCATCTTCAAGTGGATGTATTTCCTGACCGGCTATGTTTTGCCTAAGGCATATTACGAAAAGGTCGGCGCCGAAGGGTTCGAGGCCGCGCCCATCGGCACCGGCCCCTATATGGTCGACAAGTTCGAACGCAACGCCTTTGTCCGGTTGAAGGCCAATGCCAACTATTGGGGTGGCAAACCCGCGTTCGAGACGGTGACGATCAAGTTCGTGACCGATGCCGCCGCCCGCGTGGCCGAGGTGGAATCGGGCAACGCCCATGTGACGCTGGAAGTGCCTTACGAAGAGTTTGACCGCCTGAAGGCCAGTTTGTCGGGCACGGCGGCCCCCGTGTCGGATATCGGCATGATCTTCCTGAACGACATCGACGCTATGAAAGACCCCAATGTGCGGATGGCTGCGGCCTATGCCATTGACAAGCAGACCATCATCGACCGCCTGCTTTCGGGCTATGGGGTGAAGATCGACACTCTGCAGACACCGGAATACGATGCCTATGACGCCTCGATCACCGTGCCTTATGATGAGGCAAAGGCCATCGAGTTGCTGGCCGCCTCGGGCTTTGGCCCGGATAACCCGGTGAAGTTCAAGATCCAGACCACCAAGGGCTTCAAACCCAAGGATTACGAGATGGTGCAGGCCATCGTGGGCCTGTGGCGCAAGGTGGGGATCGAGGCCGAAATCGAGGTCTACGAAATCGCCAAGCATTATGAATTGCGCGCAGCAGACCAGTTGGCCCCGGCGGCCTTCTACAACTGGGGCAACTCGGTGGGGGATCCGACGACATCGACCGGATTTGCAATGTTCGGCCCCTCGCCGCATTCGGTCTGGGATGGCGAGGATCTGATCGGCATGATCGGGCCGCTGTGGGGTGAGGCGGATGAAGCCAAGCGCATCGATGGCTGGAAGGCGGTGGACAAGTATATCGCCGACAACGCGCTGGTCATTCCCTTGCTGCAATATGTCCAGCCCATCCTGCATGCGCCGGGCGTAAAGGTGACACCGCATGCCTCGGGTGCCTTGTTGCCGCATCTGATGACGCGGGCCTGAGCCGGCAGTCCTGAACCGGAGAGCGCCGGGGGGACGTCACGTCCCCCCGGACCCCCCTGTGGGATATTTGAAGAAGGGGAAGACCTTGGGCATTCGCCGAAGGTCATGTAAGACATGCAGCTTTTGCGGACGTTTTTGATGCGGCTGGCGACGACGGCGGTAACGCTGGCGGGGGTGGCGATCATCGTGTTCTTTGTCATCCGGGTTGTGCCCGGAAACCCGATTGCCATGATGCTGCCGCCGGGTGCCACTGAGGCAGATGTGGCGCGGTTGACGGCACTTTATGGGTTGGACAAATCCATTCCGTCGCAGTTCCTGATCTGGGTGCAGGGTGTGCTGGGCGGGGATTTCGGCACCTCGATCACCACGCGGCAGCCGGTGTTGGACCTTGTGCTGGGTCGTCTGCCGGCCACGCTGGAATTGTCAATCATGGCGCTGGTGATCGCGGTCATTCTGGGCGGGGCGGCGGCACTGATCGGGACACGCGGGCGGGGCACGCGGCGCGAAGGGGCCATAGATGTGGCCAATGGTATGGCGCTGTCGGTGCCGGATTTCTTGTGGGGTCTGATCCTGATCTTGCTGTTCGGGGTGCTTTGGCCGGTCTTCCACATCTCGGGCCGGGTGACGCCGTCGCTGGAATTGCCTTTCACCACGGGGTTTTATCTGTTCGAAAGCCTCGCGCGGCTGCGGTTTGACCTGTGGCTGGATATCGTGTCGCACATGCTGCTGCCCGCTTTGGCGCTGTGCATTCCGCTGGCGGCCATCATCGGGCAGTTGCTGAAGCAAAGCCTGAAGGAAACCATGCATCTGGATTATGTCACGCTGAGCCGCACCAAAGGGTACGGCGAAAACCATGTCATCCTGCGCGAGGCCCTGCCCAATGCAGTATTGCCGACGCTGACGCTGGTGGGGGTGCAGTTCACCTTTCTGATCGGGGGCACGGTGATCATCGAGCGGCTGTTTTCCTATGAGGGCTTGGGCAATCTGGCCATTGATGCGGTGATCAACCGTGACCTGCCGCTGATCCAGGGCATTGTCCTGCTGTTTGCCGCGATCTTTACCGGCGTAAACCTGCTGGTGGACCTGACCTATGCCGCCTTGAACCCGAGGTTGCGGCATGGTTGATCTGACGGATGGGCGCGGCCGCGTGAGGCGGCGGGCAGGGGTGCGGCTCTGGCTCTCGGGGCTGTGGCTGGGGCTTTTGGTGGTGGTGGCGCTGCTGGCGCCGTGGATTGCACCCAAAGACCCCTTGGCGCAGGATCTGTTCCTTGGCCGACTGCCGCCCTTCTGGGTGGCGGGGTCGGAGCCAGGGTATTGGCTGGGCACGGATTCGCTGGGCCGTGACGTGTTGAGCCGGATCATGCATGGCGCGCGGATCGCGCTTTTGGTGGCGCTGATTGCGGGCACGGTCACCGGACTGTTGGGCGCGACGCTGGGCCTGCTGGCCGGGTTTCTGCGAGGTTGGGTGGATGTGGTGATCAGCCGGATGATCGACATCTGGATGGCCTTTCCACCGGTTCTGTTTTCCATCCTGCTGATTGCCGTGCTGGGGCCGGGGCTGACCTCGATCATCATTGCCATTGTCGTCATCGACTGGACCCGCTTTGCCCGCGTGATCCGGGCCGAGGCGATGGCGCAGGGGGCGATGGACTATGTCGCCTCATCGCGCGTGGCGGGGCGCGGGCGGCTGGGCACGATGGTGGAGGAGATTTTGCCCAATGTGCTGCCGACGATCGTGGTGCTGTTGACGCTGGAAATGGGGATTGCGGTGATTGTCGAGGCGATCTTGTCGTTCGTGAACCTGTCGATTTCCACTGATGACCCCACGTGGGGCGGGATGATCGCCGAAGGGCGCAGCGCCATTCACCAGTCGTGGTGGGTGCTGGTGTTTCCGCTGGCCACCCTTTTCCTGACCGTTCTGTCCTTCAGCCAGCTTGGCGAAGGGCTGAAAGACCGCTTTGACCCGGTGTTGCGCTGATGGACCCGCAGATGCCGTTCTTGCAGGTCAGCAACCTGTCGCTGCGGATCATAGGTGAGACGCCGCGGCTGCTGCGATCTGTCTCGCTGTCGGTGGGCGCCGGCGAAGTGCGCGCGCTGGTGGGCGAATCCGGGGCGGGCAAGTCGATGATCGGCAAGGCCATTCTGGGCATTCTGCCCCGCGCGGTCGAGGTCGTGGAGGGCGAGGTCTGGCTGGATGGGCAGAACCTGCTGGCCATGCCACCCATGGCGCGGCGGCGTATCATCGGGGCCAAGGCCGCGCTGATCCCGCAAGACCCACTGACGGCGCTTAACCCATCGCGCCGGATCGGGCCCCAGATCACCGACCGTCTGGTGCATATCCTTGGCTGGGATCGCGCCCGCGCCGAAAGCCGCGCCCTTGCCCTGCTGGAGGAGGTGCAGATCACCGACCCTGCCCGCGTGATGCGCGCCTATCCGCATGAGCTTTCGGGTGGTATGCGGCAGCGCATCCTGATCGCATCGGCCTTTGCGGCAGAACCCAAGCTGATCGTGGCAGATGAGCCGACCACGGCGCTGGATGTCACGGTGCAAAAGCAGATCCTGCGCCTGATCAAGGGGATGCAGGAACGCCATGGCACAGCATTGTTGTTCGTGACGCATGACTTGGGCGTGGTCTCGAAGGTCTGCCAAAGCCTGAGTGTGCTTTATGCAGGGATGGTGGTCGAGGATGCGCCGGTGCGCGACTTCTTTGCCGCACCGCGCCATGCCTATTCGCGCGCTCTGCTAGCCGCGACGCCGAAATACACCGACCCAGAGGGATCGCTGACCCCGGTGCCGCAGACGGTGATGGATGCGGTGCGCGCCGAAGTGGCCGCCGCCGATGGGGTGTGGCATGGCTGACCTCTACACCGTTCAGAACCTGCGCCTGTCACTGGCGGACATGACCGCCAAGCCGCTGTTCGGCGCAGCGCCACGGATCGAGATCTTGCGCGACCTGTCCTTTAGCCTGCCCAAGGGCGAGGTGGCGGGCATCGTTGGCGGGTCAGGCTCGGGCAAATCAACGCTTGGGCGGGCCTTGGTGCGGTTGTTGGAGCCATCGGGCGGCAGCATCCGCTTTGATGGCACCGACATCACCCATCTGGATGATGCTGCGTTGCGGCCCCTGCGCCGACGGTTCCAGATGATCTTTCAGGACCCGATGAGCAGCCTGAACCCGCGCCACACCGTGGGGCGGCTGATCGGCAGCCCCTTGGCGCTGCACGGCTTTGAGGGCATCCAAGGCCGAGTGGGCCGCGCGCTGGATCATGTGGGCCTGCCCCGCGGCTTTGCCGCGCGCTATCCGCACGAACTTTCGGGGGGGCAACGCCAGAGGGTGGGGATTGCCCGCGCCATCGCGATGGAGCCGGAGTTCATTCTGGCCGACGAAATCGTGTCGGGGCTCGACGTGTCGTCACAGGCGCAGGTGCTGGCGCTGCTGGAGGGGCTTGTACGCGAACTTGGGCTGACATTGGCCTTCATCAGCCACGATCTGTCGGTGATCCGCCGTCTGTGCCGCCGGGTGATCGTGCTGCACCGGGGCGAGATCGTGGAAGACCGCGCCACGGCAGAGTTGTTCGCAAACCCGCAGGCCGAGTACACCCGCGACCTGCTGGCCGCGATCCCCCTGCCCGACCCCGATCAGGTCTGGGCATGAGGCGCACCGCAGATCAGGAGTCCAGAAAGGCATGAATTGCCGCCAGCGCAGGCATGCCGACGGCTTCGCCCTGACGGGTAACGGAAATGCCCGCAACCGCGATCCCAAAACGCAAGGCCTCCTCGATCGGGCAGCCTTCAGGCAGGGCGGTGGCCAGACCGCCGTTGCAGGCATCGCCCACCCTCGCGGTATCCACAACCAGGCCCGGCGCGCGCGGGAACACGCAGGCTGACGCCCCTCTTGCGATAGAGCATCCCCTGCGCCCGCCTGCGTGATGATCGCGGCCGCCACGCCGCGCGCAATCAACCGGTCTGCCGCCGCCTCGGCATCGGCACAGGTGGCCACGACAATGCCGGTCAGGGCTTCCGCCTCGGATTCGAGGTGTATGAACAGGTCACACAGCGCCAGCATCGCACCGTGCAACTCTGCCGCAGACGCGGGGTTCGGGTTGGTGGTCACCCGCGCTGTGCGTGCGATTTGAAGGCCACGCAAGGCGGCCTTCATCGGCTGTTCGCACTGGGTGACGCACACCCCGGCCCCTTCGATCAGATCCCGCCGCGCCACGATACCAGCGGGCGAGATGAGTTCGTCAGCACCCTCGCGGGAGATAATGGCATTCTGCCCGACGACCGCCTCCAGAAAGTTAAAGAGCGATCCGGTATGGCTTTAGGGGTATGCCATTACTTTCGGCGTCACCCCCACTTGGGCCTATGGGTTTCGAACAAGGGTGGCAAAGTCATGGACGCCAAGGCGGGTGAGCATATGCACATCGCCCCCCCGCGCGGCCGCCACCGCCTGATTGGACCCATTCCCCCGGCCAAAGGCGGAATTCCAGCCCTATCACCGTTTCGCCAAGGCGTGGCATCCGCAGGGCGCGACAGGTGAAGTCGGCCTTGAATACGCCCAGAACGACAACCGGCTTGCCCATGGTCTAGGCCTCTGGCCCGATCACGCCCTCGCGCAGCATGACGCCGCTGCAAAACCGCCGCTCCCCGGTCTAAATCGCCTCATAGGCGCCATTGGCCAGATCGTAAAAGGCAAAAGGCGCGATCCCCGGCACAATAAGCGGCTTGCCTTCGGCGCGGTCCACCCCAGCCTGCACGGTCGGAACTGTGGCTGGTTCGACCACCACCTCCATCTGGCCCGCGAAATCCGGCACAAAGGTATCCTGCGGCAGCACCGTCAAAATGGCCTGCACCGCCTGCGTGGCGGCCCGGTTCTCCATTCGAAGCAAACGCCCCGCTACCTTATGGCGCGCAATGCTGTCGGCCGGAAAGTTGGTATCCACGACAACGACAAAGTCACCGTGCCCGATCGCCCGCAGCGCCCAAAGGACATTAGCATGCAGTCGCGGATCAATTCCCTTCAGCCTATCGCCCCCCCCTTTCACCTGACATGGCATTTTGCAGCGGACTGCTCTGCCGGGGCCACAGGGGCAAGGGCTCGCCCCCGGCCTTTACGCCCCCGTGTCCGCGATATCGGCCAGGGCCTTGGCTTCGGCCATCAGCGCCGCCAGCACCGGCGTATGGGGTTCGCGCCATGGCGCAATCAGGCCAACGGCATGGGGCGGCGTATCCTGATCCAACGGCACGATCGCCACCGCCTTGCCCGCCGCCAGAAAGCTCGCCATCCGCCCGGGCAGAATCGTCGCCCAGTCGCCGGTTTCCACATGGCTCATCAGCACCACGGTCGAATTCGACTCGACCGCCGGCTGCACATCCACCCCGGCATCGAGGAAATGCGCATTGATGATGCGGCGGTTCTGCATGTCGGGCGTCAAAAGGCACAGGGGCTGACCGGCAATCTCGGCCCAGCCCAGCCGTACCCGCCCGGCCAAGGGCGACCGCGCCGAACAGACAAAGCTATAACTCTCGCGGTAAAGCGGCACCGTCAGCACCCGGCCCAGCGGTTCGTTGTCCAGATAGGTGATGCCCGCATCGACCTCCAGATCCTCCAGCATCGACAGAATCCCCACCGATGTCGCCGACAGCACCGCAATGCGCACCCCCGGATGGCGCTGCGAAAACCGCGCGGTCAGGTCGGCCGCCACGGTCAGCGCCGTCGGAATCGCCGCCAGCCGCAGATTGCCCGACAAGCCATGGCGCACGGCCCGCATCTCTTCCTTCATGGTGCGGGTATCCGCCACGATCTGCCGCGCCCATTGCAAGACCCGCTGCCCCTCGGGTGTCAGCCCGCCAAACCGCGACCCGCGCCAGACCAGCTGCACCCCAAGCTGCGCCTCCAGCTGCTTTATCCCGGCCGAAAGACTGGGCTGCGCAATCCCAAGGCTGTCCGCCGCGCGGCCAAAATGGCTTTCGCGCGCAAGGGCCAGAAACATTTCCAACTTGTCGATCATCACCGCAGCCTAGCGCGGGCCGGGCCGCGTGAAAAGCCGATGCGCCGCGTGCACCAACAGGGGCACCGCCGTACAGACCGGCCGTGCCAGCCGCGTTCGGCACACATCGCCGCCACTCCACTCGGCACGGCATTGCGCAGGGCACCATCTTGGCCGCACGTGGCAAAAGCGCCGACCTACGAAAAAACCAGCCCTCAGCTCTTCTTTTTCGCCTCGGCCGCCGCCTTCATCCGCTCCAGCAGATCCTGCTTGGCAGGCGTGGCACCATAGGGGTTGGCCTTGCCACCCTTCTGATTATGTTCCTGATGGGGTGGCGTGTTCTTGTTGGGCTTGGGGTTGCCCGATTTCTTGTAATCCATCGTCGTGCCCTCGTCCTCGATCTCAGCGGCCCCGCTCTTGCCTGAAACCCCGCCCCGGCACAAGCAGGCCCGCATCACCCAAAGCTGTGATCCGCCGCCGGCGCAATCCAGCAATGGCCTTATCCGCTTCCCCTTCTCCAAATATCCCACGGGGGTGCGGGGGTGTGAAACCCCCGCTGCACCAGCGCCGCCGTTGTGTCCGGCATCGCAATGCGACCGCAGGCACCGCCACCAATGCCTGGTGGCACACCTCTCGGCCGCGCCGTGATAATCGTTTCAAAGCAACCGCGCGTGAAAAATCTGTTACACAGGCCGGATAGACGAGCTTGCAAGACTCGCCGAACCATTGTTACCTGATTGTTACATTCCGCGCGCGGCCTGACGATCCGGGCAAAGTGGCAGCGATGACAAGCGGACCCTTGAAACCACAACCGGGAGAAACCCATGTTGAAGAAAACCATCCTTGCCACCACGGCAAGCGTGCTGGCCATGTCGAGCATGGCCATGGCCGAAGGCCATATGGCCGAGTTGGAGGCCGCAGCCAAGGCCGAAGGCATGCTGACCACGATCGCGCTGCCGCATGACTGGTGCGGCTATGGCGCCGTGATCGAAGGCTTCAAGAAGAAGTATCCCGAAATCACCGTCAACGAGCTGAACCCCGACGCAGGCTCGGCTGACGAAGTCGAGGCCGTCAAAGCCAACAAGGACAACAAGGGCCCGCAGGCGCCTGACGTCGTTGACGTGGGTCTGGCCTTTGGTCCGCAAATGCAGGCCGAAGGTCTGCTGATGCCCTACAAGGTCTCGACCTGGGACGAAATCCCGGCCGATATCAAAGACCCCGATGGCCATTGGTACGGCGACTACTACGGCGTGATGGCCTTTGGCATCAACAAGGATCTGGTCGAAACCAGCCCGACTAAGTGGGAAGACCTGCTCAAGGGCGACTATGCCGCCTCTTTCGCGCTGACGGGTGATCCGCGCGCCTCGAACCAGGCGATTCTGGCGATCATGGCCGCCGGCATGTCGCGCGGCGCCGAGCCGGGCGAGGCTTCGGGCACCAAGGGTCTGGAGTTCATGGCCGAAATGAACAAGGCTGGCAACTTCGTCCCGGTTTCGGGCAAGTCCGGCACCATCGCCCAAGGCCAGACCCCGATCGTCGCCGCATGGGACTACAACCTGCTGGCATGGCGTGATGGTCTGGGCGGCAACCCGGAAATGGAAGTGATCATTCCCGAAGGCCCGTCGCTGGCTGGCGTCTATGTTCAGGGCATCAGCGCCTATGCGCCGCACCCGAACGCCGCCAAACTCTGGATGGAATACCTTTATTCAGACGAAGGTCAGCTGGGCTGGCTGGCGGGCTATTGCCACCCGGCACGCTTCAACGCGATGACCGCCGCTGGCAAGATCCCGCAGGAACTACTGGACAAGCTGCCCCCGGCAGAAGGCTATGCCCGCGCCGTGTTCCCGACCGTCGCACAGCAGGAGGCCAACAAGAAAGTGGTTTCCGAACAGTGGGATACCGTTGTCGGCGCCGCGGTCGAGTGATTTGACCTGATCCAATCCTTCTGCCCGCCGGTTCCGACCGGCGGGCAAACCCATTTGATCTGCAAGGCCTTTCATGACCGACGCGACAGCCGCCCTGACCACCGCACCTCCGCCCGCGCCGCGCGTCTTGCCGTCGGCAGCGTTGAACTGGTTTGGCGTGGCGCCGTTCCTGATCTTCGCCTTTCTGTTCCTGATCCTGCCCACCCTGCACATCGTGGTCGGGGCCTTTCAGACACCCGAGGGTGACCTGACGCTGAACAACCTTGCCGGGCTGATGGCTCCGCAGATTGTCAAACCCTTTGTCCTCTCCATGAAAATCAGCCTGCTGACCGCCTTTCTGGGCTGCCTTCTGGGCCTGATCATCGCCGCCGCCGTCACCAAGGGCGGCCTGCCGGGCTGGATCCGCGATGCCATGCTGACCTTCTCGGGCGTTGCGTCAAACTTTGCCGGGGTGCCACTGGCCTTTGCCTTCATCGCCACACTGGGCCGCCTTGGCCTTGTGACGGTGGTGCTGAAAGAAGTGTTCGGCCTGAACCTTGCCGCGATGGGCTTCAACCTGATCAGCTTTGTCGGGCTGACGCTGACCTATCTTTACTTTCAGATCCCGCTGATGATCCTGATCATCACCCCTGCCCTTGACGGGCTGAAACGCGAATGGCGCGAGGCCGCCGAAAGCCTGGGTGCCAGCACGGGGCAATATATGCGGATGGTCGCGCTGCCGGTGCTGTGGCCATCGCTGCTGGGCACCTTTGCGCTGCTCTTTGCCAATTCCTTCGGCGCTGTGGCCACGGCCATGGCGCTGACGGGGTCATCGCTTTCCATCGTGCCGATCATCCTGTTCGCGCAAATCCGTGGCGACGTGCTGCAAGACCCACACTTGGGCTATGCCATCGCTTTTGGCATGATCGTCATCACCGGCATCGCCAACCTGATCTACATTGTGCTGCGAGCCCGCGCCGAACGGTGGCTGAAATGATCCGCTCGGCCCGCTTCTGGTCATGGATCGCCTTTGGCGCCGGTCTTTTGTACTTCTTCCTGCCGCTGATCGGCATGTTCGAATTCAGCCTGCGCGCCAAGCGGGGCGAATACTCCTTTCTGGCCTATGAACGGGTGCTGGGCGATCCGCAGTTCCAGCAGACCTTCCTTTATTCGGTCGTGATGGCGTTGTTTACCATCGTCTGGGGTGTGTTTCTGGTCACGCCAACCGCGTTCTGGGTACGGCTCAAGATGCCGAAGTTGCGCCCCTATATCGAGTTCATCACCCTGTTGCCGCTGGTCATTCCGCCCATTGTCATCGTCTTTGGCTATATCCGTCTTTACAACACCTCGTCCTTCCTGCCGCTGACAGGCTCAGCCCTCGGCACCGACATCCTGCTGATGTTCGGTTATGCCGTGCTGGCCCTGCCCTATATGTATCGCGCGGTGGATACGGGCCTGCGCACCATCGATGTGGGCACGCTGACCGAGGCCGCGCAAAGCCTTGGCGCAGGGTGGATCACCATCATGGCGCGGGTTGTGCTGCCCAATGTGCTGGTGGCAGTGCTGTCCGGGGCCTTTCTGACCTTTGCCATCGTGATTGGCGAATATGTCTTTGCGGCCCTGCTGAACCGCCCCGCCTTTGGCCCCTACATGGTGTGGATGGGGGGCAACAAGGCCTATGAACCGGCGGCACTGGCGGTGATCGCCTTTACCATAACATGGGCCTGCATGGGGCTGATCCAGCTTGCGACGCGGTTCTCAAAACATGAACGGGCAAAACGCTGATGGCTTTCCTTGATCTGACCCACCTCGAAAAGACTTTTGGCGCCAACCGCGTGGTCAAGGATTTCTCGCTTGGCGTGGCCCAGGGCGAGTTTGTCTCGCTCCTCGGGCCATCGGGCTGCGGCAAGACCACCGTGCTGCGCATGGTCGCTGGGTTTGAACAGCCGACAACGGGCAGCATCCGCATCGATGGGCAGGATGTGACCGGAGCCAAGGCCAATGCGCGCAACATCGGTATGGTGTTTCAGGCCTATGCGTTGTTTCCCAACCTGACCGTGGCCGAAAACGTGGCCTTTGGCCTGCGGGTCAAGGGCGTGCCACGGGCCGAACGCGACGCCCGCGTGACCGAGATGCTGCGCCTGATCGGCCTGCCCGATCTTGGCGCGCGCTTTCCGTTCCAGCTTTCGGGCGGCCAGCAACAGCGTGTTGCACTTGCCCGCGCCTTGGCCCCGCGCCCGCGCGTGCTGCTGCTGGATGAACCGCTGTCGGCGCTGGATGCGAAAATCCGGGTGTCGCTGCGCACCGAAATTCGCGAGATTCAAAAGGAACTGGGCATCACCACCATCTTCGTGACACATGATCAGGAAGAAGCCCTGTCGATGTCTGACCGCATCGTGGTGATGAACGGCGGCATCGCCGATCAGGTCGGCTCGCCCTTTGACATCTACAATCGCCCGACGACGCGGTTTGTGGCCAACTTTGTTGGCACGCTGAACACTTTTGACGCCCGCGTGGAAAACCCCGAAACGGGCACCGTCACGCTGGGCGGTGTGTCGATGACCCTTGCCGAAGGTAGCCTGTCCGCGCGCAAGGGCGATACGGTCGCCATCGCGCTGCGCCCCGAAGCCCTGCACCTGGGCCGCACCGAAGGGCGCGAGACGGTCTTGCCCGCTCGGATCGAAGCCGTGCATTTCATGGGCTCCGTGATCCGGCTGCGCGCCGATATCGGTGGCACCAAGGTGTCGCTGGACACGTTCAACCGGGCCGACCAGCCACCACCGGCTGTGGGGTCTGCGATGGAAATCAGCGTCTCCGGTCGTGACGCGATCGTGCTGCGCGGCTGATCCGGCCCCTACGGGGCGGTGGCCTTATGGCGCTGCCATCTTGCTGACGCGCGCAATCGCTGCGGCCAGATCGTCCAGTTGCAACGGTTTCGCCGCCACCGCCGAAAAGCCGGCCCGCAGGTAGTCTTCGACATGATGCGTCATCGCATTTGCCGTGACGGCAATGGTTGGCGGCAAACCGGCCGACCCAGCCTTGGCCCGCAACTCCTCCAGCGCGGTCACGCCATCCTTGCGCGGCATCGAGATGTCCAGAAAGATCAGGTCAAACGCCTGTTCCTTCCATGCTGCCACGGCTTCGTCACCGTCATGCACGAACACAGCGCTGACCCCCAGACGGTCCAGCATGGCGCGCAGGATCATGCGGTTGGTGGCATTATCCTCGGCCACCAGCGCGCGCAGTCCGACGCAGGCTTCGCGCTCGCTCCGGCTGTGTCCGGGCACCGGCGGCAGTATAGCCGGGATCGGCGCAGGTGCGCGGGCCAGTGGCAGGTGCACGGTGACGGTCGTGCCCAGTTCGATATGGCTGCACAACTCGATCTGCCCGCCCATCAGCACGACAAGCCGCCGTGCGATGGGAAGACCCAATCCCGTGCCGCCGAACCGGCGCGTGATGGTGCCATCGCCTTGGGTGAACTCGTCAAACACCAATGCGGCCTGATCCTTGGTCATGCCAATACCGGTATCCCTGACCGTGATGACCAGTCCTGCGGGGTCGACATCCACCTGAAACGCCACACTGCCCGCCTCGGTGAACTTGACCGCGTTGCCGACCAGATTGTTCAGCACCTGCAGCACCCTCTGCGGGTCGCCTACCCACGGCCCCTGCGCGGCAGCCGTGATGTTCACCGTCAGCGCCACGCTTTTGCTTTTGGCGGCATGGGCATGCATGGCGGCAATCCGGTTGGTCAAGACGGCCATGTCAAACGGCAGATGTTCAAGTTGCAACTTGCCGCTTTCGATCTTTGCCAGATCAAGGATGTCATTCAGGATCGACAGCAGCAGAACCCCGGAATCCTGAATGGTTTGCAGCATGTCGGCCTGTTCGGGGGTCACGCCCCCTTCGGCCAGGAGGCCCGTCATGCCCAGAACCCCGTTCAGGGGTGTGCGCAATTCGTGGCTCATGTTGGCCAGAAACTCGGACTTTGCCCGATTGGCCGTTTCAGCGCGGGCCATTGCGGCACGCAACAGATCCTCTGCCTCGGCGGCAGGGGTAATGTCGGTCACGGTGCAGACCGCCTGCGCCGTTGCCCCGATCCTTTGCATGGGGGCCGCGTTGATGGACACGACTTTGACCCGCCCGCCGGGCACCACCACGCGCAACCGCAGATCGCGCAGGGTTTGCCCCAAGGCCATGGCGCGCTGACAGGGCAACTCTTTCAGCGAGACTGGCGTACCTTGCAGATCCGTCACGCCCAGCAAGGCCGGGTCAAAGACCGCGCCCACCAGCGCGGAAATCGGCACTTCCAGAATGCTCTGAACCTCGCGGTTGCAAAAGACGATCCGCCCCTGATCATCCACCGCCATGATGCCCGAAATCGACGTATCCATCATCTGTGACAGGAAATCACGTTCGGCGCGCAGGTCCATTTCCAGTTGCTTGCGGGTGCTGATGTCCAGATGCACGCCCGACATGGTCTGCGGCTGGCCATGGTCATCCCATTGTGTGACGACGCCGCGCGACAGAACCCAGACCCAATGGCCCTGCTTGTGGAGCAAGCGCAGTTCATATTCGAACGCCCACTCGCCCACGGCAAAATTCTGCTGCTGTTTCAGAGTTATGGCCTGTAGATCCTCCGGGTGGATCAAGGCCTCCCACATCTGCGTGTCCATCGGCACCAACTCGCTTAACCGATAGCCAAGGATTTCGGCCCAGCGTTCATTGATCTTGTTCTGCCGCAGCCGCACATCATACTGCCACGTGCCGACCTTGGCCCCCGCAATGATGCGCGCCAGACGTTCTTCGGCCTGCTTGAGGGCCGAGACATCGACATGCACACCTGACATTGACAAAGGCGTGCCGTCATAGGCGCAGGCCGAAACGCGGCCCCGCGACTGCACCCAGACCCAATGCCCCGCGGTATGGCGCACCCGGAAGATGCCTTCGAAATGATCCGTCCGGCGGCTGCGGATATCATCCAGCTTAGCCAGTGCCACCTTGCGGTCTTCGCTGTGCATCAGGGCCAGCCAGCCATCTATGGTCACGGGTTCAACCTCGCGCAGTGACCGGCCCAGCATCGACGCCCATCGATCATTCACAAGATTGGCGCCACTGCGCAGATCACATTCCCATGTGCCGACCTGCGACCCTTCGATGACATGGCCCAGCCGTTCGGCAATCTGGTGTTCGGCGGTGACGTCGATCACCAGACCAACCCGCCCGCCCTGCGGGGTCATTTGCTCGACCATACGAAGGCGCCGCCCATCGGCCAGCCGTACCAGCCCAGTGAACACCCCCTTGCGCCGGGCCGCTGTCATCTGGCGCAAAAAGGCCCTCTCCTGCCCGACAGCCGCGGGGATCATGCCCAGATCAAGTGCGCGCTGCAGCGCAAGGGCGCAAGGCTGCCCCGGTTGCAGATCAGCCGCAAGATCGGGAAAGGCGGTTTGCATCTGTTCGTTGACCATCACGATCCGGTCATCGGCATCGCAGACGATAAATCCGTGCGGCAAAGCCTGCACTGCCACATCAAGTTGCGCGCGCGCGCGCACCGCTGCATCATGGGCCTGCTGAATTTCGGCCAGGTGGGCGCGGGCTTCGCTCACGTCCTCGACCATGATCCAGACCAGATTGCGCCCCGCCCCGCCCTGCACCATCAACCCGCGCGTCACGACCGGAACCAGCCGGCCATCCACCCGCTGAAACGCGCTTTCCAGCGGGCCGAAATGCCCGACCCGCTGTAGCGTAGCAATCACATCCTTCAGGTGCGGCAGTTGAGGTTCGGGCAGCAAGCCCCTGAAATCCTGACCAATCACCTGTTCATGGGTCCGGCCGCACAGGTTCAGGAAAGCGGCATTCGCCTCGTCGATCCGGCCGGTATCGCCATCCACCAGCAAGACGCCGACGGGCGACAGATCGAACAAAGAATGCAGCAGCCGGTCGCGGCGGGCCAGTCGGTCTTGGGTGATTTCCAATAGCGGCCGTTCGCGCAGGCGCAGGGTCCAGTCCCCGTTCCGCGCAACAGGCGGCGTCGCTGTCACCTCGACCACGCGTCCGTCGACGCTGCCAAAGGCGACAGGCGGGTCCGACATTGCGCGCGTGCACAAATGGGCCACCGTCTGTGGCAGACACTGATCCAGCGCGCGGCCAATCGGGCTTTCCGCCAGTTCCGGCAGAACACCGGGCAGTCCCCCCACCCAACGCGTGACCCGCAGGGCCGCGTTAAGGCCCACCCGCAGGTCGGTCGCCCCGCAGCGCGCAAGGGCGGTAATCGCAGCCCCGGCCACAGGCAAAAGCCAGGGGCCAAGCAACGCCGCACGCCCTGCCGGCGACAGGCGCAGATGTCCCGATCCATCACCTAGAACCACAGCATCGGTTCCGTCCGTGCTGCCGCCCGCATCGTCCGCAGACCAGACCCGCCCACGGTGCAACGACAAGGCCGCCAATCCGGCGGCGTCACGCATACGCGCCAAGGCGCTGTCAACAGCGGCCGCAACCTCGGCATCCCCGGCCCCGGCAATCGTGCTGACCGACTGTATCAGCGCCTCGGACAGACGCTGCACCATGCTGTCCGACAGGGCGCCGCCGTCAACCACTGCGGGCACCCGAAGTTTAGCTCCCGTCCTGTCCGCTGCATTCACGCCTGATTTCCCTGCCGCGATTTCATCCGTCGATTGCAGAGTGAGGCAAGTTCAATGCCACAGCAAGCCCGACGCCACCTCAGCGTTTGCCGTAGTACAAGCCCACAACATGTTCGGCTTCGGCAAAGAACAACCAGCGCTGCACAAAGGCCCCAACCAGATGGCAGGCCACCGCCACCACAACGGCCACTCCTTCGGGCAACAGCAAAAGGCTGAACATCGGGGCCGCAACGGCAAGCCCAGCCGCAATGGTGCGCAGTTTGTGCGCGTGACGCCTCCCGACAACGTAGATCATCTCGCGCAGCAGATAATTGCCCCCCGTATGGGGAAGTTCAAACACCGATGGCGTGCCAATGGTCCCCAAGCCGGTGGCGGTGGACAGGGTGGACCCTGCCTTGGCAAAGGCCCCGTCCCCCCGCCGCCAGTGCAGCAACATTGCCATGGCCAGCACCACCAGCATCAGCATGGCAAGTTGGGGGTGGAACGACAGCATCGCCCCCCCTGCCGCCGCAAAGGCCAGAAACACCAAGGGCACCGACCAGTCATGCCAGCGCGGCACGGCGCGGATCTGGGCATAAATCATCGAGGT
This sequence comes from Rhodobacter sp., assembly GCA_027484145.1. GTDB lineage: Bacteria > Pseudomonadota > Alphaproteobacteria > Rhodobacterales > Rhodobacteraceae > Pseudotabrizicola. The sequence continues at coordinate 81,666 of JAIXUH010000034.1, read as the reverse complement.
GCACAGCACCGTAACAGCGGCCAGCCCCGCCCCCACCCAGCCAAACCCGCGCGGTAGACCAAGGCCCAGCCAGTCAGACAGGGCCACCGGGGCCAGCACCAGCAAGGTCGCCACCGCAGCCCAGGCCTCGCGGCTAAGCCAGCTGGTCCGCCACTGGCTGAAGGCCAGCAAGGCCCGCTGCGGGTTGCCAAGGTGAAAGGTCGAAGCCACCAGCCCCCCCACCGCCAAGGCATAGCCAAAACCCCAGACGAAAAAGGCGGTCCAGCCTGTCGGGTGCAACAACCCTGTGCCAAGACAAGCCAGAAAGCCGAACCCCAGCCCCGACAGGACGGTAAAGACAATGACGGACGGCGCCGGATTCATTCAGATCTTCCCCAGAACCTTGTCCAGCCACCCGGCAAAACCCGTGGCCTTGATATCCAGAAGCGGCGCCAGCAGGCTGGCCTGATCGGGGCGGTCCTTGGGCCGGGGTGGAAGATAGCGGTTTGTGGGCTTGGTGCCCTGTTCGGGCATCAGGGCAAAGCCACCGCGCGCGGCCACCAGTTGCGACACCGCACTGTGCGGATCACCCAGATCGCCAAAGTGTCGCGCGCCCGTGGGGCAGGTCCGCACGCAGGCGGGTTCGCGGTCCTCTTCCGGCAGGGTCTCGTTGTAGATGCGGTCGACGCAGAGCGTGCATTTCTTCATCACGCCCGCGTCCATGTCCAACTCGCGCGCGCCATAGGGACAGGCCCAGGCACACAGACCGCAGCCGATGCAGGCATCTTCATTCACCAGCACGATCCCATCCTCGGCGCGTTTGTAGCTGGCACCGGTGGGGCAGACGGTCACACAAGGCGCATCTTCGCAATGCAGGCAGGACCGGGGAAAGTTGACGATCTGCGGCGGCGCATCATCGGGCACCACCTGATAGCTGTGAACGCGGTTCAGAAAGGTGCCTGAAGGATCAGCCCCATAAGGATTCTGGTCCGACAGGGCCGCGCCATACCCCTGATCGTTCCAGCCCTTGCAGGCGGTGACGCAGGCATGACAGCCGACGCACGTATCAAGATCGATCACAAGGCCAAGTTTGGTGCCTGTCGACGCAGGAAGCGATGTCATGTGTTCTGTCCTTTCCGGCCCGAGCCCAAGAATTTGAGGAAATTCTTGGCAAGATCCTGTGCAGGATCTTGGCCTCGCCCCCCGCTCGCGCGCGGCGGATCGGGCAGCGCGGCGAATTGCGGTGCAGTCTGATCGCGCGGCCCCACCCGTTCAATCCGCACGCGCAGGTCAAACCACGCCGCCTGCCCCGTAACCGGATCGGCATTGGCCCAGCGCATCCCGTCGCCCTGTTCTGGCAGCAATTCCGAGATCAGGTGGTTCAGCAAGAACCCTTTCGCCGCCTCGGGGGCATCGGCATCCAGCCCCCATGCGCCCTTGCGCTTGCCGATGGCGTTCCATGTCCAGACCGTGTGTTCGTTCAGGGCCGCCATATGGGCCACCGGCACCACGATGACGCCGGAAGGCGAGGTGACGCGCGCAAAATCCCCTTCGACAAAGCCCTGCCCCGTCCAGATTTTTGTGGGCAAGAACAACACGTTCTGCCCGTGGATCTGGCGCAACCACGCGTTCTGACTGCCCCAGGAATGATACATTGCCATCGGTCTTTGGGTCAGCGCATGCACCGGAAAATCAGCCCCCGCCGCATCACCAAAGGGCGGATACCAGATGGGCAGAGGGTCCATCGCCAGTTTCAGACGGTCCCGCAGATGATCGGGCGGCTGCACATGACCGTGCCCTTCGGCGGCCAGCTGAAAGCGCCGCATCGGTTCGGACCACAGGTTGAACAGATAGGGCTGCGGGCTTTCAAAGAACGAGGTCGCCACGGCCCAGTCCTGATACGCCATGTTCCACGGTTTGAAATAGCTGGCCTCTTCAGGCACATGGGCCTGATAAAACCCGCCGTTGTCGATGTAACGCGCCATCTGATCGGGGTTAGGGTCTCCCCGCCCTTCCAGCGTGCCATCGCCACGAAAGCCGATCAAGGGCCCCACGCCAGGGCGGCGCTGATGCGATACGATGTAGTCGGCATAGTCGCGGAATTTGGCGCTGCCATCGGCATTTACCATCGCAGGCAGGCCCAACCGCGCGCCAAGGTCCAAGAGCACCGACTGGAACCCCCGCACATCACGGTCGGGTTCCACAACAGGCCAGCGGATCGCATCACCCGCCGCATCGGGTTCCGAAATCGGGCGGTCCAACAGGCTGATGCAATCATGCCGCTCCAGATAGGTGGTGTCGGGCAGGATCAGGTCGGCATAGGCCACCATCTCGCTGGCATAGGCGTCAGAATAGATGATGCGTGGAATGACATAGTCGCCATCGGCCGTTTTGTCGGTCAGCATCTCCATCACAGCGGCGGTATTCATCGACGAATTCCACGCCATGTTCGCCATGTAAAGAAACAGCGTGTCAATGCGGTAAGGGTCACCCGCATGGGCATTGGGGATGACCATCTGCATCAACCCATGGGCAGAAAACGGATTTTCCCAGCTAAACGCCTTGTCAATGCGGGCGGGCGTGCCGTCATCGCGCAGCGCCAATTGTTCGGGGGCGCGGACATAACCCAGATGTGGCCCTGACAGCGGCTTGCCCGGCACGGTGACGAAATGCGGGGTCGGATGCGCCTCGACCGGTTTGGGATAGGGCGGCTTCAGCCGCCAACTGCCGGGGGTTTCCACTGCGCCCAGCACGATTTGCAGCAAGTGCAGGGCGCGCGCGGTCTGGAAGCCGTTGGAATGGGCCGAGATTCCGCGCATCGCGTGGAAACTGACGGGGCGGCCGATCATGCTGGCATGTTCGTCGCCGCGAAAATCGACCCAAGGGCGGTCCAGCGTGATGGCCTGATTGAACGCCACATCCGCCAATTCCGCCGCAAGGGCACGGATGCGGGCGGCAGTCACACCGCAGCGGTCCGCCACGGCCTCGGGCGCATATTCCGGGGCAAGATAGCGTTCAGCCAGATGCTGAAACACCGTGCGATGCCCCTGCCAGACGGCCCCCAGATCAGGCTCTACCCCCTTGCCATCCCATGGCGCGGGCATCCCGGTGCGGCGGTCGATCACAAAGGGCTGCACTTCGGCATTCTTGACAAACAGGCCCTGCTCCGGCCCTTCGGTGCTGTTCACCAGCAAAGGCGCATTGGTGAACTTCGCCAGATACTCCAGATCGATCTTGCCCGCCTCCAGCAGGCAATGCACCAGCGACAGGATCAACAGCCCGTCGGTTCCGGGCGTGATGCCGATCCAGTCATCGGCCACGGCATTGTATCCGGTGCGGATCGGGTTGACCCCGATCATCCGAACGCCACGATCTTTCAGTTTGCCGATGCCGATCTTGATCGGATTGCTGTCATGGTCTTCGGCCACGCCAAACAGCACGAACAGCTTGGAATGCTCCCAATCCGGGGCACCAAACTCCCAAAACGCGCCGCCCAGTGTATAGATTCCGGCCGCCGCCATGTTCACCGAACAAAAACCACCGTGAGCCGCGTAATTTGGAGTGCCGAATTGTTGTGCCCACCAGCCGGTAAATGACTGTGACTGATCGCGCCCGGTAAAGAACGCCAGCTTCTCCGGCGCCGTCTCACGCAGGGGCGCAAGCCATTCGACCGCCAACTTAAGCGCCTCGTCCCACGAGATTTCCTCGAACGCGCCAGATCCGCGCGGCCCGACCCGGCGTAAGGGTGCGCGTAGGCGCGACGGTGCGGTGACCTGCATGATGCCGCTGGCCCCTTTGGCACAGAGCACCCCCTTGTTTATGGGGTGGTCGCGGTTCCCTTCGATATAGCTTACCTTGCCCGAGGTCAGGTGCACATTGATCCCGCATCGGCAGGCGCACATGTAACAGGTGGTCTGACGGATCTCGTCCGAAACGGGGGGCGAAAGGTCAAGCGGTGGCGCTGTCATCTCTGTTCCCCCGGTTCCGCCGCGCGCAGGGCCCGCACTTCCAGTGCGATCTGGCGTTCCTCTTCGGTCGGAATGATCCAGACCTTGACGCGTGATGCCGCGTTGTGCAGCACCCGCGCGTTGGCCGCGTTGGCTGCAAGGTCCATGTCCACCCCCATAAAGGCAAGCCCGTTCAGGATCTTGAAACGCACGGTTCCATCATTCTCGCCAATCCCGCCGGAAAAGGTAATGGCATCCAGCCCGCCCATGGCTGCGATCAGCGATCCACCCAAACGGGTGGCCCAATGGCAGAAATGATCCACCGCAAAGGCGGCATCAGACGTTCCCGCCGCATGAAGCGCACGCATGTCGCTGGCCCCGCCAAGGGCCAGAAGGCCCGAGTGGCGGTTCAAGAGATCAGCGGCGCCGTTCAGCCCATATCGTTCCACCAGATCAAGCACCACCGCAGGGTCCAGCCCGCCCGGACGGGTGCCCATGGTCAGACCATCCAGCGGCGAATACCCCATGGTCGAGGCGACGGACCGCCCGTCCACGATGGCACAGGCCGAGGCGCCATTGCCAAGATGGAACGAAAGCAGGCGCTTAGGCGCCGTATCCGAGGCCATTTCCTGCACAATTCGAACAATTGCCGCATATGACAGGCCATGGAAGCCATAGCGGCGCAGGCCGCGGTCACGCTCTGCCTGTGGCAGGGCATATGTGGTGGAGACCGCCGGGTTGGTCGCATGAAACGCGGTGTCAAAAGCGGCAAACTGCGGCAGTCCGGGGCGCAGACGCCGCATGGCGCGGATGCCCGCCAGATTGGCCGGATTGTGCAAGGGGGCCAGTCGGGCACAGGCGTCAATCGCTGCTTCGATCGCGTCTGTCACGCGGCAGGTTGCGGTCAGACCCGCCCCGCCATGCACCACCCGGTGCGCCGCCCCGGCAAGGTGACCGGGCGAGATACCCTGTGCCGCCAGTTCGGCAAACCCCGCCGCCAAGGCATCGGCATGGTCGGCCGGGCCACCTGTCGCAATTTCGCTGACGCGGGCCGCGGCCACTTCGCCCAAGCCGTCATCGAACACCGCCAACTTGACCGAGGACGAGCCGGAATTGACCACAAGCAGCATTCAAAGCACCGCCTTTCCCAGCCCCATGATTGCCAGCAGGGCCAGAAGCCCGATGGCAAACTTACGAAAATCCTGCGGGTCCGTGTTGAAAAAATGCCGCCCCCCCAGCCAGTTGCCCAGAAAAACCATGGGAAGCGTCATCAGACTCGCCCACAAGGTATCCCACGAGATCATGCCACTGAGCCAGTAAAGCGGCGCGCCATAAAGATCGAGCAGCGGAAAATAGGCCACCAGCGTGGCCCGAAACACATTGGCGGCCATGGGTTGCGCCGCAAAGAACGCGGCAACCGGCAGCCCCCCCATACCCGGGGCATTGGCCAGCCCCGACATCACGCCCACGCCCAGATTGGCGACCATGCCCGCCTCGGCCTTCATCTGCCAGCCAGCCAGCAGGATCAGACACATCAGCAGCACATAGCCCGAGATCACCGCCCGCGCCGCATCTTCGGAAATCGAGGTCAGCGCCCACAGCCCCAGTGGCATGCCAACAGCGGCCCCCGCCATCAACAGACCAACGCGCCGCCAGTCCACGTCGCGCGACAGACCGTTCCAAGCCTGAATGGTCATCACCGCCTCGCAGATGATGACAACGGCGGTAAAGTTCAGCGGGTTGGTCACCAAGGCCGATGCCGCGATGACCAGCGCCGAAAAGCCAAAGCCGGAATAGCCCCGGACAAAAGCCGCGATCAGAACCGCAAGAGCCATATAGGCAGCACCCCACGGCCCCAGATCAAAGGGCAGCGTCATACTTGCTGCGGGCGCATGTCAGCGGCCGAAATCCCGGCAACGGCCACGGGCTTTTTCATCGCATCGCGGCGGAAGGGTTCGCCCAGTTCCTGATTGATCATCGCCTCGATTAGGGTGGTCTTGCCGTGGTTCATCTGGTCGTCGATGGCCTTGGTCAGGGCGGCGCGCAATTCGTCCATCGTGCGGGCAACCACACCATTCAACCCGCAAGCCTTTGCAATGCCTGCATAAGACACGTTGTTGTCCAGTTCGGTGCCGACAAAGTTGTCGTCATACCACAGGGTCGAGTTGCGCTTTTCCGCGCCCCACTGATAGTTGCGAAACACCACATGCGTGATTGCGGGCCATTCGCCGCGGCCAATCGCCGTCAGTTCCGTCACCGCGATGCCAAATGCGCCATCGCCCGAAAAGCCCACCACCGGCACATACGGGCAGCCAATCTTGGCCCCCACGATGCTGGGCAGGCCATAGCCGCAAGGGCCGAACAGCCCCGGCGCAAGGTATTTGCGGCCCTGCTCGAACGTCGGATAGGCGTTGCCGATGGCGCAGTTGTTGCCGATGTCAGACGAAATGATCGCGTCCTTGGGCAACGCGGACTGGATCGCGCGCCATGCCATGCGCGGGCTCATCCATTCTGGCTTGTCGGCGCGGGCGCGCTGGTTCCACGTGGTGCCCGGATCATCCTCTTCATGATCCATCGACGACAGTTGCTGCGCCCAGGCCGATTTTGTCTGCGCGATCTTGGCCTTGCGTGCCGCGCGGCCTTCGTCGCCCGCCGTGCCGGCCAGATGCGCAATCAGGGCCTCGGCCACCTTGCGGGCATCGCCCACAATGCCGACCGAGACCTTTTTGGTCAGGCCGATCCGGTCAGGGTTGATGTCGACCTGAATGATCTTTGCGGTCTTGGGCCAGTAATCCAACCCGTAACCCGGCAGGGTGGAAAACGGGTTCAGTCGCGTGCCAAGGCACAGGACCACATCCGCCTGACTGATCAACTCCATCCCGGCCTTGGACCCGTTATAGCCCAAAGGCCCGGCAAACAGCGGGTGCGAACCCGGGAAGGCATCGTTGTGCTGATAGCCCACACAGACCGGCGCATCCAGCCGTTCGGCAAGTGCCATGCTGGCCGGGATCGCGCCCGCCAGAACCACGCCCGCGCCATTCAGGATCACCGGAAAACGCGCCGAGGACAGCAGGTCCGCCGCAGCCGCAATCGCATCTTGCCCGCCCGAGGGGCGCTCGAACTCGACGATGGCCGGCAGTTCAATATCAATGACTTGCGTCCAGTAATCGCGCGGCATGTTGATCTGCGCGGGTGCACTGGCACGGCGGGCGTTGATGATGACGCGATTCAGCACCTCGGCCACGCGGGACGGGTCGCGCACCTCTTCCTGATAGGCAACCATGTCGGCGAACAGGGCCATCTGTTCTACCTCCTGAAAGCCACCCATGCCGATGGTCTTGTTGGCGGCCTGAGGGGTGACCAGCAGCAGCGGTGTGTGGTTCCAATAGGCAGTTTTCACGGCCGTCACGAAATTGGTGATGCCGGGGCCGTTCTGCGCGATCATCATGCTCATCTTGCCGGACGCACGGGTATAGCCGTCGGCCATCATCCCGCCCGAACCTTCGTGCGCACAATCCCAGAAGGTAATGCCCGCGCGGGGGAACAGGTCGGAAATCGGCATGAACGCAGACCCGATGATGCCAAAGGCATGTTCGATGCCATGCATCTGCAGCACTTTGACAAAGGCTTCTTCTGTGGTCATGCGCATGGTGTGGGCTCCGTCTCGATCAGGGTTCGCGGCACTCTACCCTTAGCCGCGACTCCCCCCTTAGGGCCAGAGCCTTCGCGCGTTTAGGTCCAGATAGGGCCGCCTCAGGTTCGTAGGCGCGCAATCGCTGCGGCAATCCGGGCGATGCCATCGGGAATGCGCGCCTGCGCGATGGATGAGTAGGCGAGGCGATAGTGGCAACGGCTGGCGGTTGCGGCGTCAAAGAACGCCCGCCCCGGTTCAATCAGCACGCCCTCGGCGCGCAAGACCTGCGCCAGATGTTCGGTGTCCACGCTGTCGGGCGCCCGCATCCAGACCGATGATCCACCAAAACCACCCTGCCCCGCCACCACTAGCCCATGTTCGGCAATCGCGTCATCCATCACCTGACGGCGGCGGCGAAAGGCAGTCTTCATGCGGTTCACCAGCGCATCGTAATGCCCTTCGGCCAGAAAATAGGCGACCGTGCGCTGAATATGCCCCGGCGGGTGCCGCAGGACCAGCGCACGCAAGGCCCGCGCCTCGGCGATGAAACTGGGGCTGGCCACCAGATAGCCCAGACGCAACCCCGGAAAGATCGATTTGGAGAAAGACCCCGCATAGATCACCCGCCCATCACGATCCATCGACTTCAGCGCCGGCGCCACGGGCTTCAGGAACGACATCTCGAACTCGTAATCGTCCTCAACGATCACAAAGCCTTGGGCACGGGCCGCCTCCAGCAGCGCCACACGGCGCGCAACGGGCATGGTCGCATTGGTGGGGCACTGGTGAGACGCGGTGGTGAACACCACATCCACCCCGCTCAGGCGTTCGGGTGGCAGGCCGCCTTCGTCCACATCCACCGCAACGATCTCGGCCCCCGATGGCTCCAGCACCGCGCGCAGGCCGGGGTAGCCGGGGTTTTCGATGGCCGCGCGCCGACCGGGGCCCAGCAGAACCTCGGTCGCCATCCATAGCGCGTTCTGCGCGCCCAGCGTCAGCAGAACTTCGTCCGCGCCTGCCGCGATGCCGCGCCGGGGCAGAATCGTCCGCAGCACATGCTCGATCAACAGCGGATCATCGCGTTCGTAGTAGTCCGATGTCAGTGCCGCAAAATCGCGCTTGCCCAAGGCGCGAAGGGCACATTGACGCCAGTTCTGATGGTCAAACAGCGCCGCATCCGCCTGCCCATAGATAAAGGGATAGGGATAACGCTCCCAATCCTCGGGCTTGGTGACGCGGGAAAGGCTGGAAAACCGCGCGCCGGTCAGGGTGGTATAGTTGACCCCGTCGGCCCGGTCGGGCGCGGCCGGAAACTCGGGCACGCGTGGCGCGGTGTCGGACACGAAATAGCCCGAGCGCCCCCGCGCCGAAAGGTAATCGGATGACACAAGGTCCGCATAGGCGAGCGTCACCGTGATCCGGCTGATCCCCAGATGCGCGGCAAGACCCCGGCTGGATGGCATCCGGTCGCCTGCCCGCAAGCGGCCCGCCAGAATGCCCTGCACCACCATGGCACGGATCCGGCTTTGCAGCGTTCCCGCAGCACCGGGCGGCAGGAAAAAGGCTTCGGCAGGAATGGGCATGGGGACTCGCACCGCAGTTGGCTTGGCCGCAATCAAGCGATGCGCAGGGGGCAGGGTCAACCCCTGCCCAAACCGACCACCCGAGTTGCCCGGCCTTGCCGGGCGGCGAGACAAAAACAATGTCCGCCGCACCGTCAGGTGCGGCGGACGCTATTTGGTCAGCCGATGGGTCAGCCGAACACGCGGGTCAGCGCGCCGTCAATCGCGTCGGTGATGTGGTCAATATCGTCCGCTGTGGCAATCAGCGCGGGCGACAGGCACAAGGTGTTGTTCAAGCCGGGGATCGACCGGTTGGTCGCCCCGATGATCACGCCCTGCGCCATGCAATCGGCCACCACGGCCTGCACGCGCTTTTCCTCCATCGGCTCTTTCGTCGCGCGGTCGGCCACAAGTTCCGCTCCAAGGAACAGCCCCTTGCCGCGCACATCGCCGATGACCTTGTGCTTGTCCATCAGCTCGCCCAAGCGGCCAAGGCAATAGTCGCCCATGCGGGTGGTGTTATCGAGCAGCCCCTCATCCTCGATGATCCGCATGTTTTCCAGCGCCGCCGCCGGGCCGCTGGTGCAGCCGCCAAAGGTGCTGATATCGCGGAAATAGCTCATCGGATCGGTCGGATCGTCCTTGAACATCTCGAACACGCGCTCGGTCGTCACGGTGCAGGAAATCGCCGCATAGCCCGAGGCCACGCCCTTGGCCATCGTTACGAAATCGGGCTGGATGCCATAGTGCTGATAGCCGAACCAAGTGCCGGTGCGGCCCACGCCGCAAACCACTTCGTCGATATGGAGGAGGATGTCATACTTGCGGCAGATCTCCTGTACGCGCTGCCAGTAGCCTTCTGGTGGCACGATCACTCCGCCGCCGGCCGTCACAGGCTCCAGCACCAGAGCGCCGATGCTGTCGGGCCCCTCGCGCAGGATCACCTCTTCGATCGCGTCGGCGGCCCGCTCACCATAGTTTTCCACATCCCACTGCTTGCGGTACTCTAGGCAATGCGGAACCATCACGAAGCCTTCCGGATAGGGCCCGTATTGCATCGCCCGCTGCAACTGGCCTGATGTCGCCAGAGTGCCAATAGTGGTGCCGTGATAATCCCGCTCGCGGTACAGGATCTTCCACTTGCGCCCGCCGTGGTGCTTGTGCGCGATCTGGCGCACCATCTTGTAGACCTTCTCGTTCGCCTCGGACCCCGAGTTGGAATAATAGACACGGGTCAGGCCCGGCATCTTTTCGATCAGACGCTTGGCGAACATCGCGCCGGGAATGGACCCAGCCGCCCCGGCGAAATAGTTCATCCTGATCAACTGGTCGCGCACCGCATTGGCAATGCTTTCGCGCCCATATCCCACGTTCACGGTCCAGACGCCGCCGGACACGGCATCCAGATGCTCTTTGCCTTTGGCATCCCAGACCTTCATGCCCTTGCCTTCGACAATCACGCGCGGGTCGATGCCGGTGTCATACTGCTTGTGCTGGCTCAGATGATGCCAGACATGGGCGCGGTCTGCTTCGACCACCTCGGAAATGTCGTTGACCGCATTCATGCCTTCCATGGCATTATCCTCTCATGGTTCTGAAATCGGGCACAGGTCTGAACCGCGTCGCCCGTTGCCCGACAACATCTGCCTTTGCTCGGGGCAATCGTAGGGCCAAAGCTGCCGCGCGAATAGTGCCAGTTGCAGAATCATTTTGCGCCACGGAATGCTGCACGAATGATCAGGGGGCCGCGCCAGCCCTGAAACCGCCTTTCCGATTTCCCGAAACGCGCGGAACCTGCTGGACAGATGGAACAAAGGCCCGGCCGATACCGGGATAGCCAAAAAAAACAACACGGAGAACGACCATGACACTGAAGAAGTCCCTGATGGGCGCGGTTGCGGGGGCAGCGTTGCTTGCGGGTTCTGGTGCTGCCTTTGCGCTGGATGAAATCACGGTCGGCTACTTCATGGAATGGCCGATGCCGTTCCAGTATGCCAAGGTCATGGGCACCTATGACGCGGCCTTGGGCCTCAAGGTGAATTGGGTGGCCTTTGATACAGGCACCGCGATGTCGGCCGCCATGGCGGCGGGCGATGTGCACCTGTCGGTCAGTCAGGGCGTGCCGCCCTTTGTGGTGGCCAGCAGCGCGGGTCAGGATCTGCAGATCCTTGATGTGGCCGTCAGCTATTCCGACAACGACAATTGCGTCGTGCAGACCGCGCTGGAAATTGACAAGGACAATACCGCCGAACTGGCCGGCAAGAAGGTCGCCGTGCCGATCGGCACCGCCGCGCATTACGGCTTCCTCAAGCAGATGGAGCATTTCAAGGTTGATCTGGCCAGCCTTGAGATCGTCGACATGGCCCCGCCGGACGGATCGGCGGCGTTTTCGCAAGGTTCGGTTGACATGTTCTGCGGTTGGGGCGGGTCACTGCGCCGCGCCAAGGAAAGCGGCAATGTGTTGCTGACCGGCGCCGAGAAGGAAAGCCTTGGCATTCTGGTGTTTGACGTGACATCCGGCCCTGCCGCCTTTGTTGCCGAAAACCCCGATGTGGTGGCCAAGTTCGTGAAGGTGACCGCAGATGCCAACGCAATGTGGGCCGATACATCAAAACAGGCCGAGATGATCCCCGTAATCGCCATGGATGCGGGCATGGATGATGCGGCCACGGCGGAAACCATGGCCACGTTCGTCTTTCCAACGGTCGAGGACCAGTTGGGTGCCAAATGGCTGGGCGGCGGCGCGCAAGAGTTCATGAAGGGCGTGGCCAGCGTGTTCGTGACCGCTGGCTCCATTCCCGCCGCGCTGGACAGTTATGACACCACTGTGAACACAGGGCCGCTGGTGGCCGCCAAGGGCATGTGACACCCCAACCGGGCGGTCCCGTTCCCTTTGGGCCGCCCACCACTTTCGGGGCCATTATGTCCGGACTGCAGATCGATTCCCTTTCCATGCGCTTTAACCTGCCCAAGGGCGGGTCAGTTCAAGCCTTGCACGACGTGTCGCTTGACCTGAAGGATGGCGAGTTGCTGTCGGTTCTGGGGCCGTCCGGCTGTGGCAAGACCACGCTTTTGAACATCTTGGCCGGGTTTCTTGCCCCGACCAGCGGTCAGGTGCGCCTTGGCGGCAGGCCGGTTCAGGGCCCCGGCCCCGAGCGTGGCATGGTGTTCCAGCAAGGCGCCCTGTTCGAATGGATGAACGTGCGCCACAATGTCGATTTCGGCCCCCGGATGAAGGGGATGCCAAGGGCTGAGCGCGACCGCATCACCGATCATCTGCTGGAAATCGTCGGCCTGCACGATTTTGGCGACAAGGCTGTGTACGAACTCTCCGGTGGCATGCAACAGCGCGTGGCCTTGGCCCGCTGCCTTGCCAATGACCCCGATGTCATTCTTATGGATGAACCCCTAGGCGCGCTGGACGCGCTGACGCGCGAAAAGATGCAAGGGCTGGTGCTGAAGCTGTGGAAAGAAACCGGCAAGACCGTGATCCTGATCACCCATTCGGTTGAAGAGGCCCTGTTGCTGGGCGAACGGCTGGTGGTGATGGCGCCGCGCCCGGGGCGCATTTTCAAGGAATACCGCCTGCCCTTTGCCGAACGCGGCGTGACGATGGACCTGCGCGAGGTCAAACGCTCGCCCGGTTTTGCCGAAACCCGGGATGAGATTCTGTCGATGATCTGGGGGATGGAAGAAGAGATCATGGGCCGCCCCGATCCGCAAAAGGCGGGCACGCCATGATGGTTCTGGTGTTCTACATCGCCATTTTCGTGGTTTCGATGTTGCTCTGGGGCTGGATCAAGCGCCACCGAGCGCGGCAAGACTTTTCCGCGCGCAAGACGGTGACCTTTGGCGACGAATCCGCCATTCGCCCCGACCGTGTGGCCAGCATCATTTCGGTGCTGTCGATCTTTTTCATCTGGGGGGCCTTCACTGGATCAAACCTTGTGCCGCTGCATGTGCCGGGTCCCTTCTTGGGCGAAACGGGTTTCAGCTACACTGCGCGCGATGCATCCGGCGCCGAAGGCACGGCCGAGGTGCGCGTGCTGGTGCATGATGTTGGCGCAAAGCCTGCCCCCCCTGTGGTGACGGTGGGCGATGGTCTGGCCAAAGGCGATGCGGCGATTGTGGCGGCGTGGCGGTCTGTCCTGCTGAAGCCTGCCGAAAACGACGGCCCCGGTGCGCAGGTGGTGGCGGTGAACGGTCAACCCATTTTGGTAGATCAGGAAATCGCGGTCGATGGTGGCACCGTCACGCTGACGGGCAAGGGATCGCTGAACTTTGAACCCGCCAAGGGCTGGCAGATGGAGCCGATCTGGCTGCCTTCGCCAGAGGCGGTGGTGGCGCGGTTCATCGAGATTGCCCGCGAAGGATACCAGAACACGTCGCTCTGGGGGCATCTGGGTGCGTCCTTGGCGCGTGTGCTGGGCGGCTTTTTCCTTGGCGCGCTGGTGGGCATTCCGCTGGGCTATGCCATGGGTCTGTCGGGGTGGTTTCGCGGCTGGTTCGACCCGATCGTCGAATTCATGCGGCCCGTGCCGCCACTCGCCTTGATTCCGCTGGTGATTATCTGGTTCGGCATCTGGGAAACCGGCAAGATCGTGCTGCTGTTTCTGGCGGCGTTGTGGATTATGGTCATTGCCGCGCGGTCCGGCGTGTCTGGGGTCAAGCTGTCCAAGATCCACGCCGCCTACAGCCTTGGGGCCAGCAAGGCGCAGATCATGTGGCATGTGATCGTGCCCAACAGCCTGCCCGATATCTTTACCGGCGCGCGGGTGGCGATGGGGGTTTGCTGGGGCACGGTGGTGGCGGCCGAACTGGTGGCGGCCCAAAAGGGCGCCGGAATGATGATCATCGCCGCGTCGAAGTTTCAACTGACCGATATCGTGGTGATGGGCATCGTGCTGATCGGGATCATCGGCTATGGCATCGACATTCTGATGCGGATGGCTGAACGCCGTCTGGTGCCGTGGAAAGGGCGCGGCTGACCGGGCGCCCTATCGCCCCGTCAGGAAATTGCCCAACCTGGCCAGCCGTGATGGCGGTCCGCCCCCGGCCTCTGCCCGGTCGGCCATGGCGTAAAGCGCATACATGGCACGCACACCAAGCCAGCGCAGGGGTTCCGGCTCCCATCGCGCCAAGGGTCGGTTCACCCATGGCAGGCGCGAAAGCGCGCTGTCATGGCCCAGCGCCAGATCGGCCAGCGTGCGCCCGGCAAGGTTCGATGTGGAAACCCCCACGCCCACATAGCCCCCGGCAAAGCCCATCCGGGTGGCCGCGTCATAGCCGACAGTGGCGCACCAGTCGCGCGGCACACCCAGCACGCCGCACCATGCATGGTCAATCCGGGCGCTGCGGGCCGCTGGAAAGTGGCGGTGCAGGATTGCGGTCAGGCGGCGGATCGTTTCCGCATCGGGCGTGCCGTCATGGTCGATGGCCGACCCAAAGCGATAGGGCACCCCCCGCGCGCCCACCGTGATCCGCCCTTCGCGCGTGCGTTGGCAATAGCAATAGGCATTCGCGAAATCGCCAACGATTTCATTGTTCTGCCAGCCGATCTTTGCCCATATCTCAGGCGGCAAAGGTTCTGTCGTGATCTGCGCCGAATTCATCGGCAACCAGTCGCGGCGATGGCCCGGCAGAGTCGCGGTGAAACCTTCGGTGCAGCGCAGTACAACCCCGGCGCGGACGCGCCCGAACGGGGTTGTGACCAGCCCCGGCGACAGGTCTGTGACTTCGGTGCCCTCGACAATCCGCACCCCCTTGGCCGCCACCACGCGGGCCAAGCCGCTGACCAGCTTGGCGGGCTGAACGCGGGCCACCCCTTCCACCACCATGGCCCCCAGCGCATTGGGAATTGCAATCCGCTGCGCAAGTGCGCGCGCGTCGATGGCATGGACCCGCCCCTCTTCACCCCATCGGCGGCGGTGGTCCGTTTCGGCCCGCATCCGCGCGGCCTGTGCGGGCAAGGTTGCCACCATCAATTCGTCCGTCGGGCAGATGTCGGCGTCGATCCCTTCGGTCGATGCCACGCGCAGCACCTCGGCCACCGTGCCATTCATCGCGGCCACCATGGCCCGCACGCCCGCCTCGCCCTTTTGGGCATAGCGGTCATGCGACCACGCAAAGCCGCCCGTCAACCAACCGCCATTGCGCCCGGATGCGCCAAAGCCGGCAAACCGCTTTTCGACGACAATCACCGAAAGATCGGGCCGCGCCGCCTTGAGGTAATAGGCCGTCCATAGCCCGGTATAGCCCGCGCCGATGATGCACACGTCGGCCTGCGTGTCGCCGTCCAGCGCCGGGCGCGGCACCGGCAGGCCGATGTCTCGCCACCAGAATGATACACCACCTGTCTGCATGATGCCCCGATATCGCCCTGTTTCTGCGGACCCGAATCCCTGCCCCGACCATGCGCGGGCAAGGCCTTGAAGAAAAGGGGGCGGCGATGGCGCAGCGCTTGCTCCGGCAACAATTGTGCCAAGGCCGTGACTCTGGCCACAAACCCCGTTGTGAACGATACCATCGTCGGCCCCTTACCGCGGGACGTTTCCACACCGACCCATGCTATCTTGCCTCTGGTAATTGCTGCATCCGCAATGTCTGTTTGCGACCCGTCCCATGATGAATCCGACATCGCCATGCCGACGGGCCGCGCGGGCACCACCACCGATTGTCGGATGATCGTGCTTTACCCACATGTCACTGCCAGCCCCGTTCCGGCCGATGCAAGGCCCAATTTTGGCGCATCGGGGCAGAGGGTTTGCCCCAAAGGGATAGGCCAAAACAGGACAGACCAAAGTCTGGCTGTCAGAAAAACGGCTCTGTCCTTTCGAAAGGCGGGGCAAGCGCGCGCCTCCAACCGGATCAACCGCTTTCCCCAAAGGGATAGATTGTGGCAGCGAAGGTCTGTGATTATGGCGAAATCCTGCCCCCGAGTGCCTTTTAAATAATTGATAAAGAACACTTTATCTCCCACTCCCGGCCCTAGGAGCCGCACTGGAATAAATGCCGGGCACGGCCGTTGCTTACTGTAGTGCAAGGCAGTTTTTCTGAAGGGTTTCAACCGATGCTCGTGACCGTAAATACCGGGACCGACGCCCGCATCGAGGGTGCAGATGTCATCAGCCAAGATACGCTTGGTGTCCGATACTCTGGCTTTCGATCGCTTGATCGGTTTCTTGAGCAGATCGAAGGGCTGAATGTCGGTTCGATCTCGTGGCCCGGCGGGGCCTTGGCCGAAGCCGATGCAGGCCGCTATGGCTTTGAGTACCCGGGGCTGTTCAACCCCGCACTGGACCGCCCGGACCTGAGCGAGATGATGGCCGTGGCCATTGACCACAACGCCACGCTGTCGATTGTTCTGCCGACCGCCCGCTACGCCAACCGGATCGAGGACATGCGCGCCGATGTGCGCGAGTTCATGGAGGACCTGTTGGGCGGCGATTACGGCCCACTGCCGCAAAACATGATCTTTCACATCGGCAGCGAACATTATGCCCATTTTCAGGGCCTGACGCCGGATGGGGCCGCCGCAGGCTATGGCCGCGTGGCCGCTGCGATGGTGGATGAGATCAGCTCGGCGCTGGAAGACCCGACCGTGAACCTGGTCGGGGCCGACATTGACGTATCCGTGCAGGCGGGCCGCACGCTTCAGGAGGACGACGTCATCCGCGACTCGTTCACCGACGAAAATCTGGCGAACGTCGATCTGGTGATGCACCACCGCTATGCCTCGCGCGCCGAAGGGATCGACGTGAACCTGAACGACTTTCGCCCCATTCTGGAGGCATGGCGCGCAGATGTCACCGAAGCGGGCGGCGAGGCCCCGGATGTGCACCTGAGCGAATGGAACGTGGCATCGCTGACGCGCGACGAGGCGCTGACCCGCTTTATCCGCGACATGGCTGCCCAAGGCGAAACCGTGAACCGCGCCGACATCGACCTTGCAGGCCGCACCGATGTAGAGTTCGAGCGTTATTGGCAGAACGTCCTGTCCACGCGTGACTATGGACCGGATGCGCCGCGCCTGTATCTGGAACTGTTCTCGGAATACACCGCCGAAGGTCTTGGTGCCGCATCGATCCATGCGGTTGACCTGATGCATGCGGGCCGGATGACCTATACCGATGTCAACGGCAACCCGGTACAGTTCGTCGGCGCCAGCATGATCGACATGCTGTATGAAAGCGTCGAAGGCACCGAAATTCTGGAAATGTCCGAAGAAAACTCGCGCTCCAGCGATCTTTGGACCTATGGCTTTGAAAATGATGACCGGCTGGTGCTGTTCCTTGCGTCAGACACCGATACGGTGGTGGGCGATGTCAGCCTTGAAATCGAAGGTCTGGACAGTGGCTATGCGGCCATCTGGTCCGAAGGGCTCACAGCCGAAGTGCCTGCCGACTGGATGACCCGCTTTGGCATTCCCGACCGTGCAGGCGTGGATGAAACCAACGAAGGCCGCACCTATGCCGTCGGCGTTCGTGCCCCGGTCGAGGCAACGGTGGATGGCGATACCCTTTCGGTGACGCTGACCGAGGCAGGCCAGGTCGTGCGCATTCTGGTGGCACGCACCCCGGAAGAGGCCGCCGCCATCGCCGAATGGGCGGGCGAGCCTGATCTTGTGCTTGACCCTGAAAGCGATCAGGAAGCCACGATCGACAATCTGTCGCTGGATGACCTGCTGGGCGATTTTCTGGGTGGTGGCAGCGTCACCTCGACCCCCGGCGGCGAATGGCTGGGCGACACGATCAACAACCCGGTCACTCAACCGGCGCCAACCCCGACCGGAGTCAGTTCAGGACCGGGCCGCACGATCTGGCGCAACGATCCCCCTGCCCCCACCACGCAAAACGCGGCTGTCGTCACCACCGAAGCGGCAAGCCCGGTGGTCACCACGCCCGTCACAGTTCCCAACACGGACACGGGAACGGACGATGACGCGCAGGTTGACCCCACCTCGGGCGGCAACACCACCGTCACGCCAGCTTCGGCGCCGATGACGCCAACCTTCCTGTCGCTGGACTGGTTCATGAACGGTTCAAACTGGGCCGGTGGCGCGCGTCTGGACGAAGTGCCTGGATCATCGCCGACCGACCCGGCCGAAGATGATGATGCCCAAACCGATGATGACACCGAATCCGAAGGTGCAGGGTCGTCGTTCCGCTCGGACATGGCGCTGGTGGTCAACGCTGCCACGGGTGCATTTATCACCGGAATGCTGGCCGCCGTGTCCAACGGCCTGCTTTAACCCCAGTTACGGTCTGTTTCGGGGGCTGGCAACGGCTGGGAACCAGATCGTTGCCAAATGCGGTCTTGATCCCTGACTGTGCAATAGTGCAGGCTTTTCAGCGTGATCGCAGCGCCATGGCCGCGCTTTGCCCTTTTTGAAGATTGGACCGCTCGGATGAGCCCGCTCATGACACGGCTGCGCGGTGACGGGCTTGTTGCGCGCGTCATGCGAAGTTCAGCGTGGACGGCACTTGGCTATGCCACCTCGCAGGGCATGCGTCTGGCGTCAAACCTGATCCTGACGCGGCTGTTGTTTCCCGAAGCCTTTGGCATGATGGCGCTGGTGTCGGTGTTTCTGGTCGGGCTGACCATGTTTTCCGATATGGGAACCGGGCCTTCGATCCTGCAGAACAAACGCGGCGACGAGCCCGAATTTCTGAACACCGCCTTTACGATTCAGGTGGTGCGCGGCGTTGTGCTGTGGCTGGCGGCCTGCGCCATGGCCCTGCCGGTGGCGGCATTCTACGGGCAGGACCAGTTGGCGGTTTTGCTGCCCGTGGCGGGGCTTTCGCTACTGATCCACGGGTTGGAACCCACGCGCATTGAAACGGCGGCCCGGCATCTGCGGCTTGGGCGTGTCACGCTGCTGGACCTGATCAGTCAGGCGCTTGGCATCGTGTCGATGGTGGTGCTGGCCTATCTGTTCCAGTCGGTCTGGGCGCTGGTGGCGGGCTGGATCGTGTCATCGCTGGCGCGGCTGATCCTGATGACCCTGTTCCTTCCCGGCCCCGGCAACCGTATGCAATGGGAACCCGCCGCTGCGCGCGACCTGATCCATTTCGGTTTCTGGCTGTTCCTGTCCACCGCCTGCGGCTTTCTGGTGGCGCAAGGCGATAAGGCGATCTTGGGCAAATACCTGACGCTGGAACAGCTTGGCCTTTACAACATCGGCTTTTTCCTTGCGTCTTTCCCAATGCTGCTGGGCCAGAACATCACCGGGCGCATTCTGATCCCACTTTACCGCGAACGCCCGCCCGCCGCATCGGCCGAGAATTTCCGCAAACTGCGGCGCATGCGGTTCAGCCTGACGGGGGCCATCTTCCTGTTGGTCGCGGTCATGGCCTTTTCCGGGGAATGGATCGTGGGTCAGTTGTATGACCCGCGCTATGCCGCGGCGGGCGCGATCCTTGTGCTGGTGTCGGTCATCCAGTTGCCGCAGGTCATCGGCATGACCTATGACCAATCCGCCTTGGCCGCAGGGGACAGCCGGAATTACTTTTACCTGACGGCGGCGCGGGCCCTGTTTCTTGTGATCGGCCTGATCATCGGGGCCGAGATGATGGGCCTGATCGGCGCGCTGATCGGGCAGGCCATCGCAGGGCTGCTGGTCTATCCCATTCTGGTCTGGCTGGCCCGCCGCCATGGCGCATGGGATGCGCTGCACGATCTGGTCTTCATGACACTTGGCATCGGCCTGACCATTTTGGCGCTGATCGTGGATCAGACCGCGATTGCCGCCCTGTTTGCCCTGTTCGGGGGGGCGGCATGACAGTGGATGGCCGCCAAAGCCTGACCGTGCGCGATGCAGCCCCGATTGGCGGCCCGGGTGAGGTGTTCGCCTTGACCCCGCTGCAACTGGGCATGGTCTATGAAAGCACCTTGGCCGGGCGCCCTTGGGTCAACCTTGAACAGATTGTCGTGCATCTGGAGGACGAGGACATCGATCCCGAGGCCCTGCGCGCCGCGTGGGATGCAACAGCCGCCCGCCATGACGCCTTGCGCCTGTCGATCCTGTGGCGCCGCCGCGTCAGCCCGGTGCAGGTCGTGCGCCCCACGATTGCCACCGATCTGACGGTCGAGGATTGGTCGCATCTGCCACCGCGCAAGCAAGACAGCACCCTGACGCAATTCCTTGACGCCGACCGCGACGCCGGGATCGATCTGGAAGGCACGCCGTCGTGGCGGGTCCTGCTGGCCACCCTTGGGCCGCGTCGCGCCGTCATGGTCTGGACGGTGCATCACGCCATGGTTGATGGCCGCAGCATCAGCATCGTTCTGCAAGACCTGTTTGCCGCTTTGGGCGACGGGGCAGGCCAACCCCTGCCCCCGCAGGGCACCAGTTTTTCTACGTTTTGCCAGAGCCTTGCACGGCTGGATACGCTTGGGGCCGAACAGCATTTCCGCCTGCGGCTGGCCGGATTTGACCAGCCAAACCTGATCGCACCCGAGGCAATGGGGGATGCGGCCGCCCCATCGCGCAAACGCCAGATCGAACGGCGGCTTGACCGCGCACTGACCGCCGCCCTGTCGGACCGGGCCGAAGCAGCCGGGGCCACGCTGGCCAACCTGATCAATGCCGCGTGGGGCATGGTGGTTGCACGCTGGACCGGGCGTGAGGAAGCCGTCTTTGGCATCACCCGCGCCGGGCGGCATCTGCGGCCGGGATGCGACCGCACGGTCGGCTGCCTGATCAACACCTTGCCCTTGCGGCTGACCATGGCCGCCGACATGACCGCCGATGCCCTGCTGGCCGACCTGCGGCAGGCGGCACTGGCCCTGCGCCCGCATGAACACGCCTCACTGTCCGACATCCGGCGGTGGGCCGGGCTTTCGGGCAATATGCCGTTGTTCCAAAGCATGGTGATGTTCGAACGCGCCAGCCTTGCGGCCGAGTTGCAGGCCTTGGGTGGGGCATGGGCGCAACGCCGGGTCGACTTGCGCGAAGAGGGCGCACTGCCCGTCACGCTGGCGGCCTATGGCGATGCCAGCCTCCTATTGGTGCTGGAGCATGATCCTGTTCTGGTGCCCGCCGCGCGTGCCGAGGCCTTGCTGACCCATCTGACCGAGGTGTTGGCGTCCTTCGCCAAATCCATCGCCGTGACACCGCTGTCGCATCTGACCATGCTGCCCCGGTCGGAAGAGGCGGCGCTGTTGGCTCTTGGCCGCCCGGACCGCAAACTTGGGGACACCGCACCCTGTATCGCCACCCGTTTGGCAGAGGTGGCCGCCGCCAGCCCGACAGCCCCCGCCCTCGGCATGGTCGGTTCTGCCGTTGTGCTGACCTATGCCGCCCTTGATGCGCGGGCCAACGGGTTGGCGCAGGCCTTGCGCGCGGCAGGTGCGGCACCGGGCGAAATCGTTGCCATCTGCCTTGAACGCTCGCCCGATTTTGTGGTGGCCATGCTGGCGGTGCTGAAGGCAGGCGCGGCCTTCCTGCCGATAGACCCAGCCTATCCGCGATCCGTGATCGACCACATGCTGACCGATTGCGGCGCGCGCCTGATGATTGCCCCCCCCGTTGCCGATCATCCGACCGCCATGCAGATCATCACCTCCGGTGCGCCCCCGGCAACAATGGCACCGTCCCTGATCGCAGACCCGAACCGGCTGGCCTATGTCATCTATACATCGGGCACCACTGGCGCGCCCAAGGGCGTTCGCGTCCCCGTGCGCGCCCTTGCGGCCCATGCGGCGGCGGTCGAGGCGGCCTTTGCGCTGACCAAGACGGACAAGGTTTTGCAATTTGCCAGCCCGTCGTTTGATGTGTCGATCGAAGAAATCATCCCCAGCCTGCTGGCGGGGGCGCAACTTGTTCTGCGCGACCCAGCGATGGCCGGTTCGGTTGGCGCGTTTCTGGATGCGGTGGCGGCCAAGGCAATCACCGTGCTGAACCTGCCAACCGCGTTCTGGCACGTTCTGGTTGACGAGATGGCGCGCACGGGCCGCAGGCTGCCATCAGCGGTGCGACTGGTTGTTGTGGGGGGCGAACAGATCAGCCCGCGCGCCTTGGCGGTCTGGCAGCGCATGGCACCGGGGCCTCGGTGGCTGAATGGCTATGGTCCCACCGAAACCACCATCACCTGCACCCTGCACGAACCCGGACCGATCGACGATACCGCCGATATTCCCATTGGCCGCCCGCTGGGCCACGCCCGCGCCTATGTGCTGGCCGGGGATGGCTCGTTGGCACCGCTGGGGGCGGATGGCGATTTGTGGATTGGCGGCCAAGCGGTCAGTGACGGCTATATCGGACGGGCTGACGACACGGCCGCCGCCTTTCACGCCGACCGTTTTGCCGGTGAAGGCCGGATGTATCGCACGGGCGACCGGGCAAGGTGGCGCCCCGATGGCACGCTGGCCTTTCTGGGTCGGCGCGACCGTCAGGTCAAGTTGCGGGGCTTTCGCATCGACCTGCGCCATGTGGAACGGGTGATCGAGGCCACCCCCGCCGCCGGGCGCGCTGTCGCAGCTGTGGTCGATGCTGCGACCCCCGCAGCCAGACTGGTGGCATGGGTCACAGCCGCTGATGGGCAGGGCCTGCCGGATGCGGCTCTACTGCGGGCGCAGGTGGCGACCCAACTGCCGCCGCACATGTTGCCCCTTCTTGTGCCCGTGGCGGATTTTCCGCGCACACCGGGTGGCAAGATCGACGTGGCCGCCCTGCCCTCGCCAACACCGCAACATGAGGCAGGCGCCACCACCATCGCCAGCGACCCGGCCACGCAGCGCATCGCGCGGCTGATGGCGGCCACGCTGGGCCTGCCCTCGATCGGGCCGGATGACAGCTTTCACGATCTGGGCGGGCATTCGCTGCTGGCAGTCCAGTTGATCGGCCGGATCGAAGCGGAACTGGACCACCGCCTTGGCGTAGGCGATCTGCACCGCAGCCCCACGCCGCGCGCGCTTGCCGCCGCCGTAGCCGCCGCACAGGCAGGGCCGCGCTATATCATCCCCATCCAGCCCGGAGGCAGCCGCCCGCCGATTTTTGGCGTGCATGTCCTTGGCCGGAATGAGGAATACTATCGCCCGCTTGCCGCCGCACTGGGCCCGGATCAGCCCTTGCTGGGGTTGACGGTCGGCCTGTTGACACCCGACACACCCATCGGCGTGCCGGAAACCGCCCGGCGATACCTGGAGGATATACAGCGCCATTATCCCGAAGGCCCGGTCAGCCTGGCAGCCGTCTCCTTGGGCGGTTATATCGCCTTTGAGCTTGCCCAGCAGTTGCTGGCGGCAGGGCGGCGCGTGCAGATGCTGGCGCTGTTTGATGCCGAAGGCCCCGGCGGGCGGTCAAAGATCGGGGGCGGCGCGCGGCTTGCCGCCCATTTGCGTCGCGCCCGTGCCGATGGGCCATCCTATGTGCTGCATCTGGTCGAAAACCGGCTGACCGACCTGCGCAATCGCGTTGAAAAACTGCGCGTCCGCCTTGCCTCGCGCAAGGGCGAGGCCGCGCCCCTGACGATTGGCACCTTTGTCGCGGCCAACGAACTGGCTGTGCAGGCCTATGAGGCGCAGCCGATTGACCTGCCGCTGACGATCTTTCGGGCGATGGAAAACGTCTTTGACAGCCCGCAAAGCGCGGCCAGCGGGCTGGGTTGGGCCCCTGTTGCCCGCGACGGGTTCGAGGTCATTGATGTGCCGGGCGACCATCTGTCGATTCTGCAGCCCCCCAATGTGGAGGATCTGGCGCGCCACCTGATCCGCGTGCAAGAGCGCAACCGTCGCGGCTGATCTGCGGGACAAGACGTTTTTCAAACAATTTCATTTATTTGCAGAACAACGCTGCACCGTTGCCAGCACAGATCGCAATGCATTTCCGACAAAAAGAATCTGTCTTTACAAAGTTTAGTCTTTTAGTATGTTTTAGACATCCAGCCAGCCCAGCGGGCCAGCCAATCCCCCGTCAACAGGATCACCCGCGACATGGCACAGGTTGAACACCGCCCTTTGGGGCACCCGAACACAAGGCGGCATGCATCATGACATTCGCCCCCGCCCCCGGCAGTTTTGCCACCCTGACGCCCCCCAGCCATCAGGCCACCGATCTGACCCAAGGTGGCATCCTTGCGCATATCCATTTGAACGGTCAGGTCTATTCGCTGCGGATCACGCGGGCCGGAAAACTGATCCTGACCAAATAATCCTTTGCCACAGGTTTCCCCATGACACGGCTTTTGCCTGCGCTTTTCCTGTCGACCGTTCTGGCCGGCCCGCTGCGTGCGGCCGACCCGGCGGCTGTTGTCACAACCTATGCCGACCTTGCGGCAGCGACCTATGCCGACAGTCTGGAAACGGCAAAGACCCTGCATGATGCCATCGCGGTGCTGCTGGCGACGCCCTCGCCCGAAACGCTGGCCACCGCGCGGCAAGCATGGCGGTATGCGCGTGTTCCCTATCTGCAAAGCGAAGTGTTCCGCTTTGGTAACCCGCATGTCGATGACTGGGAAGGCAAGGTCAACGCTTGGCCGCTAGACGAAGGCCTGATCGATTACATCGCAGCGGCGGGGTCTGGCGATGTAAGCAATGCCGGGCTGAACGTGATTGCCAACCCGCGCCTGACCCTGTCGGGGCAACAGATCGACGCCACGCAGATCACGCCCGACCTGATCGCATCCACTCTGCACGAAGCGGACGGACATGAAGGCAACGTCGCGTCGGGGTATCATGCGATTGAGTTTCTGCTGTGGGGGCAGGATCTGAACGGCACAGGCCCCGGTGCCGGAAACCGCCCCTTTACCGATTTCGTGCAAGGTGTTGGCTGCACCGGCGGCAATTGTGACCGTCGCGCCGCCTATCTTGAGGCAGCCTCCACCCTGCTGGTGCGTGACCTTGAGGATATGGTCGCCCTGTGGCGCCCCGCTGGGGCCGCCCGGCTGGCCGTGACCACCGACCCGCAGGCCGGACTTTCGGCGATGCTGACAGGCATGGGCAGCCTGTCCTATGGCGAATTGGCGGGCGAACGCATGACCCTTGGCCTGATGCTGAATGACCCCGAGGAAGAGCAGGATTGTTTTTCTGACAACACTCACAACAGCCATTACTTCGACGGGGTCGGCATTCAAAACGTCTATCTGGGCCGCTATACCCGCGTCGATGGCAGCATCGTTCAGGGGTCATCTTTGTCTGATCTGGTGGCCGCGCACGACCCTGCCCTTGATCAGGCGCTGCAACAGGGGTTGACCAACAGCCTTGCCGCCCTTCAGGCGATCCGGGGGGCAGCTGAAACCGGCCTTGCCTATGACCAGATGCTGCAAGCGGGCAATGTCCGGGGGGCTGCGCTGATTGAAACGGCGGTGGACACGCTGGTGGCGCAGACGGTCGTGATGGAACAGGCGGCGGTCCTTTTGGGCCTGCAGGCGGTGGCTTTTGCGGGCTCTGACAGTCTGGACAACCCCAATGCCGTTTTCCAATAAACGGTCGCCCCGCAAACTGCGGTCTGGCCGTGACCTGACGACTTGGGGCAAGATCACGCCATGACACCCTTTACAACGACAGGCCGGATGTTGCGCCCGCTGGTCGCCCTTGTGGTGACCAGCCTGCCCGCCTTGGCGCAAACGCTGGAGGACCACCATCTGGCGGTTGTGCCACGCACGGCACAGGAACAGACGCGCGTTGCCGCGATCACCGCCCCCACCACCGATTTCACCCGGGCCGAGGCGTTTGAGGCGATGTCGGCCGGGGCGGCAACAGTGCGGGCGCGGGCGGATGCGGATGCCTTCAGTCAGTTTTCGGCCAATACATCGCCCGAAGGTGAAATGGCCTTCCGGCTGGGCAACGGCCTGTTTCGCAAATTGTGGATCGCAGCCCCCGCCTCGACCCGTGCATCCGATGGCTTGGGCCCGCTGTATAACGCCCGCGCCTGTCAGGATTGCCACATCAAGGATGGTCGCGGCCATACCCCGCTAGATGATGATGACACACGCGTGTCGCTGTTTGTGCGCATCTCGGTGCCCGGCGGCCCTTCGCCCGAAGGTATTGCAGACTGGCTGGCCACCCTGCCCGACCCGGCCTATGGCAGCCAGATTCAGGATTTCGCCGCCCCCGGCCATGCCGCCGAAGCCCGGCTTGAGGTGCGCTATACCGAGGTGCCCATGACCCTGCCCGATGGCAGCGTGATTTCGTTGCGCCAACCCGGCTATGATCTGTCGGCCCTCGCCTTTGGGCCATTGGCCAAGGATGCGATGCTCAGCCCCCGCATCGCCCCGCAAATGATCGGGCTGGGGTTGCTGGAGGCGATTCCGGCCGCCGATATCCTTGCCGCCGCGGACCCCGACGATGCGGATGGTGACGGGATTTCGGGCCGCGCGCAGATCGTGCCATCGGTGGAATATGCCGCCCCCATGCTGGGCCGTTTTGGGCTGAAGGCGGGCGAACCCACGGTGCGCGCGCAATCTGCCGGGGCCTTTGCTGGCGATATGGGCCTGTCAACGGTGCTGCACCCGGACCCGTGGGGTGACTGCACCCCCGCGCAGGATGCTTGCCGCACCGCGCCGCACGGGCAGGAACCAGACGTGCGCGACGGGCTGGAGGTGGACGCGCAAAGCCTTGATCTGGTGACATTCTACTCCCGCAATCTGGGGGTTCCCGCGCGGCGGCAGGTGGATGATCCGCAGGTGCTGCGCGGCAAGGAGATGTTCTACACCCTGAATTGCACCGGCTGCCACACCCCCAAACACGTGACCCACCGCCTGTCTGACCGGCCCGAGCAAAGCTTTCAGCTGATCTGGCCCTATACCGATCTTTTGCTGCATGACATGGGCGAAGGGCTGGCCGACAACCGCCCCGAAGGTCGCGCGACGGGCCGTGAATGGCGCACCCCGCCGCTGTGGGGCATTGGCCTGACCGCGCAGGTTTCCGGCCACACGCAGTTTCTGCATGATGGCCGCGCGCGCAATCTGACCGAGGCGATCTTGTGGCACGGGGGCGAGGCCGAGGGCACGCGCCGCGCTTTCATGGCCCTGTCTGCGCCGGACCGCGCTGCCCTGATTGCCTTTCTGGAAAGCCTTTAGCGACCGGAAGAGAGTCAGCCGCGCCCGGCGATCAGCGCGGCCATCATCGCCTCTTCCTCTTCGGTCAGGTCCATCAAGGGCGTGCGAACCTTGCCCGCCGCAAAGCCGCGCAGGCGCACCCCTGCCTTGATGGCCGACACGGCATAGCCCGTTTTGCGGTCGCGGATCGCGGCAAAGGGATAGTAAAAGTCGCGCAGCAAGGCTTCGCAGGTGGCATCATCGCCTGCCACAAAGGCACGGTGGAACGACAGCGCCGTGGCGGGCACAAAGTTGAACACCGCCGAGGAATAGGTGGGCATCCCCGCCCCGCGATAGGCTTGGGCGAACAACTCATGCGTCGGCATCCCGCCGATATAGCTGAGCCTGTCGCCCATCTTAAGCGTCACGCGGCGGACGGTATCAATATCGCCGGTGCCATCCTTGAACCCGATCAGGTTGGGGCAATCATCGGCCAGACGCGCGATCATGTCAGCTGTCACCCGGCTTTGGCCCCGGTTGTAGACGATCACCGCCATGCGCGTCGCATCGCAGACCGCGCGAATGTGCGCCTCGACCCCGTCGGCGGGCGCTTCGGTCAGGTAATGTGGCAACAACAGGATGCCGTCCCCCCCCGCCACCTCGATCGCCTGTGCCAGTTCGCAGGCCACCCTTGTGCCATAACCGCAGCCGGAAATGATCGGGCTGCCCGGTTGCGCGGACTTGGCGGTTTTCACCACGGCCACGATTTCATCGGGCGTCAGAGAGAACATCTCACCCGTCCCACCCGCCACGATCAACCCGGCGACGGGGTGCTGCGACAGCCATTCAAGATGCGCGCGCAAGGCATTGGCGTCAAATCGGTTTTCGGTATCAAAGGGTGTCACGGGAAACGACAGCAGGCCGTTGCGGATACGTTCGCGCAGGTCGGTTGGGGCGATCATGGCATGTCCTTAGCGGGAATTGGCGCGGCGCCAGTCGGCAAACAGCGCAAGGTTTGACTCGTCGGTTGGCGGGTACAGGCCGATGATCGTGTGGCCCGCCTTCACACGCTCCACCACAAAATCTTCATAGGCCGTCATCTCGACCGCCTCGGTCGCCACTTCATCAGCCAGATGGGCGGGAATGATGATGACGGCGTCATCATCGCCCACCACGATATCGCCGGGAAACACCGCCACATCGCCGCAGCCGATGGGCACGTTCAGATCTATCGCCTCGTGCAGGGTAAGGTTGGTGGGGCTGGCCGCGCGCTGGTGATAGGCGGGCATGTCCAGCGCACCAATCGCCATAGAGTCGCGAAAGCCGCCATCCGTGACCACACCCGCGCCGCCGCGCACCATCAGGCGGGTGATCAGGATGTCACCCGCACTGGCCGCGCGGGCGTCCTTGCGGCTGTCCATCACCAGAACGGCCCCCACGGGGCATTGCTCGATGGCCTGCCGCTGCGGGTGCAGGGGGTTGCGGAACACGGCCAGCGTATTGCGATCCTCTCGCGCGGGCATGTAGCGCAGGGTAAAGGCGGGGCCGACCATGTTGCGCCCCTTGCGCGCCACGGGGCGCACGTCCTGTATCACCTGATGGCGCAGTCCGCGCTTGAACAGCGCCGTGGCAAGGGTGGCGACAGAGACGCCCATCAGCTTGTCTTTGGTATCCGGGTTCATTTCAGCGCCCTAAAAGATCACGGGGTCGGGGGTCGGCCCGCCAAAATCGGCGCGCAGAAAATCAAAGTCACAGCCCTTGTCGGCCTGTTCGATGTGCTTGTTGAACACAAAGCCATAGCCACGGTCATAGTGCGGCTTGGGCGCGACCCAAGCCGCGCGTCGGGTGGCAAGTTCCGCATCGGTCACCCGCATGTTCAAGCTGCGCGCAGGGATGTTCAGATCAACGATATCCCCGGTTTTCAACAGCGCCAGCGGCCCGCCCACCCAGGACTCCGGGGCCACATGCAGCACGCAGGCGCCAAAACTGGTGCCAGACATGCGCGCATCGGAAAGGCGCACCATATCGCGCAGACCCAGTTTCAGAAGTGCCTTCGGCATCGGGATCATGCCCCACTCCGGCATCCCCGGCCCGCCCTGCGGCCCGGCGTTGCGTAAGACCAGCACAGTATCTGGGGTCATCGGGTAATCCGGATCATCAATGATCTTTTTCAGGTCGGGGTAGCTGTCGGCCACCAAGGCGGGGCCGGAATGGACATGAAACGCAGGATCACAGGCGGCGGGCTTGATCACGGCACCATCAGGGGCAAGGTTGCCGCGCAGCACGGCCAGCGACCCTTCGTGATAGACCGGGTTCGACAGCGGGCGGATCACATCGGCATTGTAGGTCTTGGCGGACTCCAACCCTTCGACCAAGGGGCGGCCCGTCACCGTGATGGCAGTTTCATCCAGCTTGCCCAAGAGTTCCTTCATCAGGGCACGCAAGCCACCAGCGTAGTAAAAGTCTTCCATCAGGTATTGCGTGCCCGATGGCCGGATATTGGCGATGACCGGGGTGGTGCGGCCGATGCGGTCAAGGTCATCAAGGCCAAGCGGCACACCAGCCCGCCGTGCCATGGCGATCAAGTGGATGATGGCATTGGTCGAACAGCCCGTCGCCATCGCCACGATCACCGCGTTTTCAACGGCGGCGGGGGTGATGATCTGTTTCGGTGTCAGATCTTCCCAAACCATATCGACGATGCGCCGCCCGCATTGGGTGGACATGCGCTGATGGTTGGCATCGGCAGCGGGGATCGAGGATGCGCCCGGCAGGCACAGCCCCATCGCCTCGGCAATTGCGGTCATGGTGCTGGCGGTGCCCATTGTCATGCAATGGCCGTAACTGCGGGCGATGCCGCCTTCGATGCCGACCCATTCTTCCTTGGTGATGGTTCCGGCGCGGCGTTCATCCCAGAACTTGAACCCGTCGGTGCCCGACCCCAGCGCCTTGCCCGCATAATTGCCCCGCAACATTGGCCCTGCTGGAAGAAAGATGAACGGCAGCCCCATCGACACGGCCCCCATCACCAGCCCCGGCGTCGTCTTGTCACAGCCACCCATCAGCACCGCGCCATCGACAGGGTGCGATCGCAAAAGCTCTTCCGTCTCCATCGCCAATAGGTTGCGATACAGCATGGTCGTCGGCTTGACGTAGTTTTCTGACAGGCTGAGCGCGGGCAGTTCCAGCGGAAAGCCCCCCGCCTGCAGGATGCCGCGCTTGACCCATTCGACCCGGTCCTTGAAGTGCATGTGGCAAGGCTGCGCATCGGACCACGTGTTCAGCACGGCGATGATCGGCTTTCCCTCCCAATCGACCGGGTCATAGCCCATCTGCATGGTGCGCGAGCGGTGGCCGAAACTGCGCAGATCATCTGGCGCCATCCAGCGAGAGGATCGCAAATCGTTGTATTGCTTCATCTTCTTCCCCGGTCGCGTCCCGTGCCTATCTGGGTGAAGGAAGGGGTGCGCGCATCTTATCTACTAATATATTAGCTGATCAGTTGTTGCAACGCCGAATCGGTCATGCAAGATCGCGGCAAAAGGCGGTGAGGGCAGACATGCAGGATGACGGGGCAGATTTCATGCAGCAGTTCACCAGCCTGACCGGAACACCGGGTG
The DNA here is from genome assembly GCA_027484145.1 of Rhodobacter sp. Lineage (GTDB taxonomy): Bacteria > Pseudomonadota > Alphaproteobacteria > Rhodobacterales > Rhodobacteraceae > Pseudotabrizicola. Next base: position 50,946 of record JAIXUH010000034.1, on the reverse strand, counting down.
GTGCAGGCGCGCAATCCGCCGCCGCCCGCACCTTGGACGCGGTGCGCCAGCGGATCATCACGTTGGACCTGCCGCCGGATACCGTGCTGTCCCGCATTGATCTGGCCCGGCAATACGACGTCAGCCAAACCCCCTTGCGCGAGGCGTTGCAGCGGCTGGAGGCCGAGGGGCTGGTTGACATTTTCCCACAATCGCGCACCGTTGTGACCCGGATTGATACCGCGAAAATGCACGAAGCGCACTTTTTGCGGATTGCCGTCGAAACCGAGGTGCTGCGTCGGCTGGCGGTTGATTGTGGGGCCGCAGCCCTTGCCCGGCTGAACACGATCGTCACCCTGCAAGAAGCTGTGGCCGACAATGCGGCGGAACTGCCGACGTTTCAGGAACTGGACGAGGCCTTTCACCAGACGCTGATGGCCGCGGCGGGGCAACCCGGCCTGCATGCCCTGTTGCGCGCGCGTTCCGGGCATCTGAACCGTGTGCGTCGGCTGGATTTGCCGAACGTGGGCAAGATCCGCCGCATCCTGCAGGGCCACCGTGACATCGTGGCCGCCCTTGCCGCGCATGACCCGGATGCCGCGCAGGCCGCGATCCGCGACCACCTGAGCCAGACCGTCAGCCGTGTTGATGACCTGCGCCGGCAATACCCGCAGTATTTCAAGGCATAAGCGGCCTAGTTGACCGGCGTCAGCAGGGGTTGGCCTGCGTAATGGGCGGCCAGATTGTCGACCACCAGTTGTGACATGGCATCGCGCGTTTCGCGGGTGCCGCTGGCATGGTGCGGGTAAAGCGTGACATTGGGCAGGCTGGTCAGGGCGGGGTCCGGGGTAGGCTCATTCCAGAACACATCCAGCGCCGCATGCCCAAGGTGGCCGTCGCGCAGGGCGGCAATCAGCGCGGCTTCGTCAACGACCGTACCCCGGCTGACATTGACCAGCGTGCCCTGCGGGCCAAGGGCGCGCATCACATCGGCATTGATCAGGTTGCGTGTGCCCGCGCCCCCCGCCACGATGACAATCAGAATATCGGCCCATTCTGCCAGCCTCAGCAGATCAGGCTGGAACGGGCGGGCCACCTGCGGCTTTTCGGTGCGACTGAAATAGGCCACATCCAGCCCCACCGCCTCGGCCCGTGCAATGATCGCCTGCCCGATATGGCCCATGCCAACGATGCCCAGCCGTTTGCCCCGCAGCGCCGATTGCAGCGGGAACATACCCTTGCGGCCCCAATCGCCCGAGGTGACATAAACATGCCCCGCCACCAGCGCCCGCCGCGCAGCCATGGTCAAAAGCAACGCCATATCGGCCACATCATCGGCAAGCGCGTCTGACGTGTTGGTCAGTTTGATGCCGCGTTCGGTCAGGGCGGCGACATCAATCGTCTCATACCCTGCGCTGGAACAGGCCACCACCTTCAGCGCCGGCAGTTGCGCGATCATCTCGCGCGTCAGTGCTGCATGGCCGTTGGTCACGACGGCCTCACAGCGCCGCCCCGCATCGGCCAGCATGTCGGCCTTTGCGTCGGTATCAGCAAGGTCATAGCGGTGCAGGGTATAACGTTCGGCCAGCACCGCCATTTGCGGCGGCAACGTGGGATAGATCACCAGAACTTCGGGCTTCATGCTGTCAGGCTTTCGGTCAGGCGCGCCTTGCGGCGGGCGGCTTGCACGGCGGGGTCAGGGTCCAGCGACGCGGCGAGCAGGTTACGGGTATAGGCTTCGCGCGGGGCCTCAAAGATTTGCCGCACCGACCCCTGTTCCACGATCCGCCCGCCCTGCATGACGATCACACGGTCAGCAAAATCGCGCACCACCGGCAGATCATGGGCGATAAAGATATAGGACAGACCCAGACGCTTGCGCAATCCATCAAGCAGATCAATCACTTGCGCCTGAATCGAGACATCAAGCGCCGAGACCGCCTCATCACAGACAATGATCCGCGGTTCCAGCGCAAGGGCACGGGCAATGGCGATGCGCTGCCGTTGCCCGCCGGAGAATTGGTGTGGATAGCGGTGCATGTGCTCCGGCGTCAGCCCCACCTGATCGAGCAATTCGGCCACGCGCGCGCGCCAGCGTACTTTGGGCAGAATATCGGGGTGAATGACCCAAGCCTCTGATATCAGGTCATAAACAGACATGCGCGGGTTCAGGCTTTGCGTCGGGTCCTGAAACACCATCTGGATGTCGCGGCGCATGGCATAAAGCTCGACCGGCGACAGGGCCAGCAGATCGCGCCCCTTGTAGATCGCCTTGCCGCCAGTGGGTTCCTCCAGCCGCAACAAGCACTTGGCCAGCGTCGATTTGCCAGACCCGCTTTCGCCGACGATGGCGACCGTCTCACCCTCTTCAAGCGTGAAACTGGCATCCTGCAGGGCGGCAAAAGCGCCATAGCTTTTGCGCAGGCCCGTCACCTCCAGCAAGGGCACGACCTTGCCGGTGCGGTCGGGCGCCATCGCGCCTTTGCCGGGCGCGGCCCCGATCAGGCGCTTGGTATAGGGGTGCTGCGGGTTGGCGTAGACATCCGCCGCCGTGCCCTGTTCGACAATCTCGCCCGCGTTCATCACAACCACGCGGTCGGCCACCTCGGCCACCACACCCAGATCATGGGTAATCAACAGCAGCCCCATCCCGGTTTCGTGCTGCAAGGTTTCGAGCAGCGCCAGAATCTGCGCCTGAACGGTAACATCCAGCGCCGTCGTCGGCTCATCCGCGATCAGAATATCGGGGCGCAGCGCCAACGCCATGGCGATCATCAGGCGCTGCCGCTGCCCGCCCGAAAACTGGTGCGGATACTTGCGGGCTGACCCGGCGGGGTCGGGTATCCCCACCTTGGCCAGCAGCGCCAGCGTTTCCGTCTGCGCCTTTGCCTTTGGGGTGCCATGAATGACCAGCGTTTCCTCGATCTGCCAGCCTACGGAATAGACCGGGTTCAGGTGCGACAGCGGGTCCTGAAAGATCATCGCGATGCGTTTGCCATTGATGGCGCGGCGTTCTTCAACCCCCATCTTCAGCAGATCACGCCCTTCGAACAGGCAGGCGCCGCTGGTAATCTCGCCCGGCGGGCAATCGATCAGGTCCATGATGGCCGCCGCCGACACCGACTTGCCCGAACCGCTTTCCCCAAGGATTGCCAGCACTTCGCCCCGGTCCAGATGCCAGCTGACGTTTCGCACGGCGTGAACCGGCCCGCGCACCGTGTGAAAGGTGACGGAAAGATTGCGTACCTCCAGCAGATGGTCAGCCATTCTTGCGCGCCCCCATTTCCAGCCGCCAGCGTTGGGTCGGGTCCAGCGCCACGCGCAGCCAGTTGGACAAAAGGTTCAGGCTAAGCGTGGTCAGCACGATGGCCAGACCCGGCCAGAACGACAGCCACCACGCATTGGTCATATAGGGCCGCCCCTGACTGACCATCAGGCCCCATGTGATTTCAGGCGCCTGAATCCCGATGCCGAGGAACGACAGCGAACTTTCAGCCAGCATCACAAAGGCAAAATCCAGCGTGGCGATGGTCAGCAGCGTGGGCATCACTATCGGCAGGATATGGCGAAAGATGATCCGTGTGTCGGATGCGCCCATCACGCGCGCCGCCTGCACGAACATCCGCTCGCGCACCTCCAGCACTTCGGCCCGCGTGGTGCGCAAGTAAACGGGAATGCGGGTGATCGCCAGCACGAGGATGATATTGGTGACCGACGGCTCCAGCATGTAAAGCACGATCACCGCCAGCAAAAGCGACGGGAATGACATGATCACGTCAGCCAGACGCGGAATGATCTGCGACGCCCTCCCCCGCGAATAGCCCGCGATCAGCCCCAAAGCCGAGCCGATCACCATGGATGCGGCCACCGCACCTGCGGCCACCATCATGGTGTTCTGCGCCGCAACCACGATGCGCGCCAGCAAGGGGCGGCCAAGCGCATCGCCGCCCAGCCAGAACAGCCAGCCGCGCGTGAAATCGAACGGCGGCGCATTGCGCCCGCGCAGGTTCTGCTTTGTGGCAACGGCATCCAGAAGCCACGGCCCGAATATCGCGCAGAACAGGACAACCGCCAGAAAGATCACCGCCACGGTGGCAAACTTGTCAGCCCACAACATGGACAGAACCGCCCGCACGGCTGTGGGTTCGGCATCTGCCTTGGGGCGGGGCACGCTGGTTGTCATGGGCATCTCAATACCGGATCCGCGGATCAAGCACCGCATAGGCGATGTCGATCAGGATGTTCATCAGGAAAATAGCGATGGCCGTCACCATGATGGCCGCCAGAACCACGGCAAAATCGCGCTGCAAGATGCTGTCGATCATCAGTTTTCCGACCCCCGGAAAGCCGAAGATCGTCTCTACCACCACCGCGCCGTTCAACATGCCCGCCGCCTGATCGCCGATCACCGTGATCACGGGCAACATCCCGTTGCGCAAGGCATGCACAAAGATCACCGGGCGCGGACGCACCCCCTTGGCCCGCGCGGTTTTCACGTAAGCCGAGGACAGGGCCGTAATCATCGCGCCCCGCACCACCTGCAGGATCAGGCCAAAGGGCCGAATGAACAATACCGAAATCGGCAGGATCCAGTGCCAGATGGTTCCGGTGCCCGAGGTGGGCAACCAGCCAAGGTTGACCGAAAACAGCACGATGGCGACGATGGCAATCCAGAAATCCGGGGCCGATGCGCCAATCAGCGAAAAGAATGTGGCCACCCGGTCGAACAGACCGCCGACCCGGAACGCGGCCAGCGATCCGACAACGATGGCCGCCACCGTGACCAGCGCCATGGTGATCAGGGCAAGGGCAAGGGTCCACTTGAACGCCTCCAGCACAACATCAAGGGCGGGCCGGGCCTTGCGGATGCTGTCGCCGAAATCAAGCTGTGCCAGATCCACCACATAACGGCCGAACTGCACCATCAACGGGTCATTCAGGCCATGCAACTCGCGGAACTTCTCGCGCGCCTCAAGGCTGGCATCGACAGGCAGGTAAAGCTGTGTCGGATCGCCGGTCAGCCGTGACAGGAAAAACACCATCACGATCAGCAGCAAAAGCGACACGGCACTGGCCACGGCGCGTTTTCCCAAGAATTTCCGCATGTTTGCCGGCGCCCCCCTCGCACGAATGACAACGGCGGCGCAGAGGTTTGCGCCGCCGTTGCCGTCAGCTTATGTCATTTCAGCTTGATCTGCGACAGTTGCAACTCGCTGTTCGTGGCAATCGTCGGGGTAAAGTCCAGACGCTCGGACACGCGGCTGAAGCCAACCATGTGGAACAGGAAGACGTCGGCCACGATGTCATTGTGCACCTTGGCAAAAACCGGGCTCCATGCCGGGCCGCGGGCATCACCCGTGGCGGCGGTGGCATCGGCAATCATCTTGTCCAGATCGGCGTCACAGATACCCGACTGCACGCCTTCGCAGGCATACTTGAAGAACATCGAAAACACCGGATCACCGCGGTTGTTGTCATGCATGGCCATGACCATGCGCGGACCACGATCTTCGGCGAAGGGCTTGGAATAGACCTGAATCCATTCCGCCACTTCCATCATCGTCAGCTTCACGTTCAGGCCCACGTCGGCGAACATCTGCTGCAGCGCTTCGCAGACCTCGGTCACGTTCGGGAAGTTGCCGGTGCGGCAGACCATCTCGATTTCTGTATCGACCGGAACACCGGCCGCCCGCGCCTCCTCGACCAGCGCCTTCGCCCCTTCGACGTCAAAGGCCAGCGGCGCCAGATCCTTGTTCCAGCCAAGGGTCGACGGGGGCACCATATGCGTGGCCTTGATCGCATCTGCCGGGATCAGCGTGCCAAGGAAGGCATCGCGGTCCACCGCCATGTTCATGGCCTTGCGAATGCGGATGTCGTTCAGCGGCGCAATGGTGTTGTCCACGCGCAAGTAGGTGGTTTCCGAGTTCGGATAGCTGAAGTCGGTCGCTGGATTGGTGGCATCGTTCTGGTTGATCAGCGGCACAATATCCGCCTCGCCCGTGCCCACCATCGCCGCGCGCACCGCATCATCGCTGCGGAACACATAGGTGGCCTTGGTCACCACCGGCTGTTCACCCCAATAACCTTCGCGGCGGTCCAGAACGATGGATTGGCCGGCGTTCCACTCCGACAGAACATAGGGGCCGGTGCCGACGGGTGTGCGCGTAAACTCCAGCGGCGTTTCGGCAGGCACAATCGTCAGCGTCGACATCAACAGGGGCAGGATCGGTTGCGCCGGGTCTGATGTGATATCGATGGTGCCATCATCCACCACTTCGGCGGTGATCTTCATGCCACCAAAGAACTTGGCCCCGATTTCACAGGTCAGTTTGTCCGACAGCGTGCGCTCGATGCTGGCCTTCACGTCATCCGCGCCAAAGGCCGATCCGTCCGAAAAGGTCACACCCGACCGCAGCTTGAAACGCCAGGTGTCGGCATCTGCCGCCTCCCAGCTTTCCGCCAGACGGCCCTTCAGCGCGCCATTGCTGGTATCCAGTTCGGTCAGGGTTTCGCTGATATTCTGCAAGATCACGCGGCCGATGTTGGACTGCGAGGCCATGCAAGGTTCGACCACCTCCAACTCTTCGTTCAGCGCAATAATGATGTCGGTATCCGCCGCAAGCACGGGGCCGGCAACTGCGAAGGCCGCAATACCACCCAACAGGCGGGCATAAACAGAACGCATTCTCTCCTCCTTGAGGTTGCAGCTTGGTGTTCGTGCTCCCGATCGTGCTGCGCCGCCCGGACCACGTGTCTGACCCACCATGATTCTCCTCCACCGGGATCATGGTGCTATCTAATATATTAGTGCATCTGTTCTGGCTTCTCTATGCCCCCTTGTTGCACGGTGATACAATTTTGATATCAATCACCTCCGGCATGCGATCATTCCGGCACCGGAGTCCGCGGCCCGCGCCGCGTGGCCGCCATCATCATCGAGGCGACAAAGATGATTGCCGCCCCCACCCAGGTTGAAAAGCCAGCCACCTCGCCAAACAGCGAAAACGCAAGGATGGCGACGAAGGGCAGGCGCAGGAAATCAATCGGCGCGACAAGGCTGGCATCGGCCAGTTGAAACGCCCGTGTAACTGCCGTCTGGTTCAGTGCGCCAAGCACCCCCTGCACCGCCAGAAGGCCCCAGTGATACAGCGACGGGGTCTGCCAGACCAACAGTGCCGGAATCAGCGCCAGCGGCACCGAAACGATCAGGTTCCACGCCACCAGCGTATCCGTGCCATCCTTGCGGGCCATGACCTTCAGCATCAACTGGATGACCGCGACCAGCATCGCCGCCAGCAAGGCAATCGCCAGTGCGGGCGACACCATCGCCCGCCCCGCCGCCCAATCGGGGCGCAGCACCACGATCACCCCGACAAACCCAAGGCCGACCGCCACCACCCGCACAGCACGCGGACTCTCACCCAGAAACACCCAGGCCCCCAGCGTGACGAACAGCGGCGCTGCAAAGCCAATCGCGGTAACATCAGCCAAGGGCGCAGCAGCCAGCGCGAAAAACCCCGCAATCAACGAGGCCAGTTTCAGCGCCGCCCGCACAACGTGCATCAGCCGATACTGTGTGCGCAGCATCATCGGACGCGAAATGATCCATGGCAGCATGGCCAACAGGCCGAACGATGTGCGCGTCAAGCCGATGATGAAAGGATGCACCTCTTTCGCCAAGAGCCGGACGATCACCGAATCCACCGCGTTGATGACGGCCACGCCCATCATCAACATGACACCAACCAGCGCCGCGCGGTCGCGGGCACGGTCGGCGACAGAGGTTTCGGCGGGGTCCGACATCGGGGAAATCCTTTCGCCACGGCCAAATGTGGCGATGCCAGACCTTTCCCCAACCGCAGCCATCTTGTCAACAGTTTCGGGACATTCATCCGAAAAAGATTCCCAATCATAAATTATACTTCATCAAAACAATATATTAAACTCTATATCGTCCAGATTATTCCAAGTTTACAAGTTGTTTCAACTTGACAACTACCTGTGACAACGACAGCCTGCCGCAAAGCCACAGGCGCCGACCCACACCGCAAGGATGCCATGACCCTGCCGCCCGATCCTGATCCGCAGACCATTGCCGCCGGCATGACAGGCGAGATTGCGACGGTCGCTTTGGGCCGTGACGCGGCGCTTTTGCCGTCGCCCGCCATCCAGAACCACGCCGCCTTTCTGTCGCGGTGGCCGGACGGGCAGCTGGATTGCCTTTGGTTCGGCGGCAGCCTTGAAGGCAAGGCCGACATCTGCATCTATCGCTCATCCCTGCCCCCCGGCGCGCGCCAATGGGGTCCGGCCCAGCAACTGACCGACGACCCGGATCGGTCCGAACAGAACCCTGTCCTGTTCCAATCCCCGGATGGCCGCACCTTGCTGTTCCACACAGCCCAACCGGGGGGCGATCAGGACCGTTGCGTGGTGCGTATGCGCGATCTGGGTCAGCCCCCTGTCGACCTGTCTTTGCCACTTGGCAGTTTCGTGCGGGGCGCGGTGCATATACGCGACGATGGGGCATGGCTTTTGCCGCTGTTCCACTGCACCCATGCCCCCGGCGCACGTTGGACCGGGCGGCACGATACGGCATCTGTCGCCATCAGCGATGACGCCGGCGCCACATGGCGGCAGGTGGTGGTGCCCGGTTCCACCGGTTGCGTGCATATGACACTTGTCGATCTGGGCGCGGGGCGGCTGGCCGCCTTCTTCCGCCGGCGTCAGGCCGATTTCGTCTTTCGCACCGAAAGCGCCGATGGCGGCGAAAGCTGGTCGGTCCCCACCGCCACGGACGTGCCCAACAACAATTCCTCCATCGGGGTCATCCGCTTGCGCGATGGCCGCATCGCCATGGTCTGCAACCCTATCAACGCCAGCATGAACGCGGATCGCCGCCTGTCACTGTATGACGAGTTGGGCGATGATGCCCGGCCAGAGGCGCAGGGTGGCTGCACGCCCATCTGGGGCGTCGCGCGGGCACCGCTTGCGCTGGTGATTTCGACCGATCAGGGACGCAGCTTTCCCACCCGCCTGATTGTGCAGGACGGCCCCGGCACTTGCCTGTCAAACAACAGCATCGACGGCAAAAACAAGGAAATGTCCTATCCCGCGCTGAACGAAGCCCCTGACGGCAGCATCGACATCGCCTATACGCTGTATCGCCGGGCCATCAAACATGTCCGGCTTTCCCCTGATGTGTTGAAGGCGCTGACATGATTGGCATTACGCTGGGCGACCCGGCCGGGGTTGGCCCCGAGGTTATTCTGAAATCGGTGGCCGAAATGTCGGCCCAAGACCGGGCGCAGACCCGCATCTTTGGCAACATCGCCACCTTGCAGGCGGTGGCTGAGATGTTGGCACTGCCGATCCGCCCCGGCATCGATGTGGCGGTGACGGACCTGCCAATTGACGGCGCGCCCCTGCCGATGGGCCAGATGGACCCGCGTGGCGGCGATGCGTCGTTCCGGTTCATCGAGGCGGCGGTGCGGGCGGCGGAACGGGGCGAGATCGGCTGCATCGTGACGGCACCGATCCACAAAGAGGCGCTGAACCTTGCGGGACACCATTATGACGGCCACACCGGGATGCTGGCCGCGCTGACCGGGGGCAAGGCGTGGATGTTGCTGGCGTCTGACCGGCTGAAGGTGATCCACTGCACCACCCATGTCAGCCTGAAGGACGCCATCACCCGCATCACGCCCGAACGTGTGCTGGACACCATCCGCCAGGGCGACGCGCATCTGCGCCGCATCGGCTATGACAACCCGCGCATCGCCGTGGCGGGGCTGAACCCGCATTGCGGTGAAGGCGGGCTGTTTGGCGATGAAGACACCCGCTACATCGCCCCCGCCGTTGCGCAGGCGCAGGCCATGGGCATCAACGCCCACGGCCCGATTTCCGCCGATACGTTGTTCTACCGCGCCTACAACGGGGCCTTTGACCTGATTGTCGCACAGTACCACGATCAGGGGCACATCCCGGTCAAGCTGGTGGCGTTCGACACCGGGGTCAACGTCTCGGTCGGCCTGCCGATTGACCGCACCTCGGTGGATCACGGCACCGCATTTGACATTGCGGGCAAGGGCATCGCCAAACACATCAACATGCAGCACGCCATCGCCTATGCGCGAAAACTGGCTGCGGGGAGGAACCGATGACCCACCAGATCGGCGGCGTGAACTGCGCCGCCGCCACCCCGATTGCGCCGGATGGCACGCCCGACCTTGCGCTGTTCGCCGCGCATTGCCGCGCGCTGTTGGCCGAAGGCGCGCATGGCCTTGCGATCCTAGGCACCACGGGCGAGGCGAACAATTTCTCGGTCGCGGCCCGGATGTCACTGGTCGAGGCTGCCTTGGCTGCCGGTATCCGAGGCGACCAGCTTTTGCCCGGAACCTCGGCCTGCAACGTGCAGGAAACCGTGGCGCTGACCCGCCATGCCGTGCAGGCCGGTGCCAAGGGCTGTGTGCTGCTGCCACCGTTCTATTACAAGGGCGCATCGGACGAGGGGTTGTTCAGGTTCTACGCCGAAGTCATTGAAGGCGTGGCGGATTCCCGGCTGCGGGTGATCCTGTATCACATTCCGCAGGTCACGCAGGTGCCCATCACCCTGCCACTGATCGACCGGCTCTTGACCGCCTTTCCCGGCATTGTCGTGGGCATCAAGGACAGTTCAGGCGACAAGGACAACATGAAGGCCATGGTGCAGGGCTTTCCCGCGCTTGGCGTTTTGGCCGGGGCGGATCCGCTTCTGCTGCCCCTGTTGCAGATGGGTGGCGCGGGTTGCATCACGGCCACGTCGAACCTGCGGTCATCCGATCTGCGGATCATCTGGGACGCGTGGCAAGACCCGGCCCGCGCAGGTGAAGTGACGGCCGCGCAAGACCGGATCAACGCGTGGCGCAATCTGACCAATGCCTATGTGCAATTGCCCACGGTCAAGGCGATGCTGGCTCGGTCGCGCAAGGATATGGGGTGGCTGCGCCTTCGCCCGCCACTCGTAGAGTTGGATGCGACCCAATGTGAAACGGTCTGGGCCGAAATGGCCCGGCTGGGCGGATAAGGAACAGGCCATGACAACCCAAGGCATGGCGCGCGCCATCACCCTGCACCAACCCAAGCGGCTGGAAATCGGCGCGGGCGCGGCGGCGCGTCTGGGTGATTGGGCGGCGGGATATTCCCGCGTTCTGGTGCTGGCCACGCCACACACCGCTGGTCTGGTGGATCGGCTGGGCCTGCATGGCGCCACCGTCTTTACCGACGTGCCGCCTGAACCTGATGACATCGCCCTGACCGCCGCCTTGGCCGTGGCGCAAAGCCTGCGGCCTGATCTGGTGGTGGGCCTTGGCGGCGGGTCGGTGATGGATGTGGCCAAGCTGGTGGCATGTCTGTGGGATGGATCGCAAATGCTGGCCGATGTCGTGGGGCCGAACAAGGTGGAGCGCCGCCTGTCAGCCTTGGCGCAAGTTGCCACCACGGCGGGAACGGGGTCCGAAGCGGGCATCCGCGCGCTTGTGACCAACAGCCAGACCCACGCCAAGATGGCCGTCGAAAGCCCGCATATGCTGGCCGATCTGGCGATCCTTGATCCGGAACTGACCTTTTCTGTGCCCCCGGCGATCACCGCCGCCACCGGGGTGGATGCCATGGCCCATTGCGTTGAGGCCTTTACCAACATCCGTGCGCATGACCTGATTGACGGCTATGCCCGCATGGGTTTTGGCCTTGTCGGGCGCTATCTGGGCCGCGCCGTGGCAAACGGCACCGATGCCGAGGCGCGGGCGGGCATGATGCTGGCCAGCTATTATGGCGGCTTGTGCCTTGGCCCGGTCAATACAGCGGCAGGCCATGCCCTTGCCTATCCCTTGGGCACAAGGTTGCGCCTGCCGCATGGTCTGGCAAATGCCATCATCTTTCCGCATGTTCTGGCCTTTAACGCGGCTGTGCGCCCCGAAAAGACCGCCGAGGTGATGGCAGCGCTTGGACTTGGCGCGGTGGCAGAACCCGACGCGGTGTTGACCCGCGCGGCCGGATTCTGCCAGGGACTGCGGATCGAGATGCGCCTGTCGGCCCATGGGGCAAAGGCCGACGATCTGCCCCAATGGGCGGCCGAGGCGCATGCCATCCGCCGTCTGATGGACAACAACCCGCGCGACATGAGCGTCGCCGAGGTCGAGGCGATTTACCGCGCCGCGTTCTGATCCGGCGCTGTTGCAAAAGGCACTGACGCGCCGTCAAACAGGCGGTCGCGCGAATGGGTCAGGTGGTCTTGCATCAACTGCTGCGCCAGCGGGCCGTCCCGGTCGCGGATCGCGTCGTGAATGGCGCGGTGTTCCCCATAAACCCGTTCCAGCCCTCCCGCCGACAGCTTGATCGACTGACCGTGAAACTGCATTCCCACCGCGATATGGCTTTCCAGCGCCTCCATCGCGATGGCGACATACTGATTTTCCGACGCCCGCGCGATGGCAAGGTGAAAGGCGAAATCGGCATCCTCGCGGTGACGTTGCCGCAAGGTCGCGTCGCGCAGTGCATCCAGCGCCTTGGTGATTGCGGCCATGGTGTCGGGGCGATGGCGCGCCGAGGCGGCAGCCGCAGCCGCCGGCTCCAGCATCAGTCGAAATTCATAGCACCGCGCAAGGCCGGTCACGTTTTCGACCACGCCAAAGCCCAAGGGCTGGCGCACCCCGGTCTGGCGCACAAAGCTGCCCGCCCCCTGCCGCGAATAGATCAGCCCTTGGTCGCGCAATTTGCGCAGCGCCTCGCGCACGACGGGGCGTGACACCTGAAACTCCGCCGCCAGATCATGTTCGGTAGGCAGGCGTTCATCCGCGGCATAAGCACCAGATTTGATGGACCGCAGCATCCGGTCAAACACCACCTCACCCAAGGATTTGCGCTTGCCCGTCTGCGGCGCCGCGATGTTCATTCCGCCCCCCTTGCCAGAACCTCCAGCGTGTCGGCTGTGCCGAATCCGCCGGATTTGGTTACGATCCGCCATTGCCCCGCGACTGACAAGGGCATGCCGGGCAAGACATCGCCGCAGACCTGCAACAGATCAATGCCAAGGTCATCCAGCACAGATTCCGCTGTGGCCCCCCCGGTCAGGATCAGCGACCGCGCGGCTTGCGCCAAGGGCCGCACCGTGCGGGCCAAGGCCGCTTCGACCTGCGCGGCAGTGGCACGCTGCCCCGGTGTGGCCTGCACAAGGCTGACCCCGGCCGCAGGCCCTGCAACGGCCACACCGTCGGGGGCTGCAATGATCCGCGCATCCGGCAGGGCGTGGCGCAGATGGGCCACCTGCGCCAGTGTGATCGGGTCCGTAGACCCCACGACAATCAGCACGGGCCGCTGCAGCCCTTGCGGTGCCCTGCGTGCCGCCCCCGCCAAACCGGTGGCAAGGGCGTCCGCCGCCGCCCGCGCGCCAACGATCAGCCGGTTGCTGCCCAGAACGGCCCGCAACATGGCCTCCGGCGTATCCACATCGGGAACAAGCGCCTGTGCCACCGACGCCCCAAGGCGCGGGGCGATGGCAATCGGCTGATCCACCCCGTGGCCCAGAACAGCCCCCGCCCGCACGATGCGCCCAAACTCGGGCAAGGCGGGTACCACCAGCATCGGCACGCCGCCAAAGGCCGACAGTTCGGCGGCCACGGGCCCCTTCAGCCGCGAGTCGACCTTTTTGAACAGCCGCAGCCCCAGCGGCAGCGCCGCCAGCACATCTGCCACCACCTGCCGCGCGTCCTCATCATTCATCGCGCGGCTGCGAGTGGACAGGGCCACCACATCGCTGCCCACCATCGCCCGCAGCAGCGCCGCAGGCCGCGTTGCCACCTGCACCCGCAAACCCGCCCCCGCAAAGGGGGATGCGGCATCCAGCGCGCCGGTCAGGTCATCGGCAATGATGGCAAGCTGTAGCGTCATGCACGCGAAACCTGACAAATCCCTTTGTTCACCCTACTCATGGGCTGCAAGCGTTTTCAAACACCTACCCTTTCCCCAAGGTTTACATTACGCTTGCAAAATGACAACTGCCAAAGGGGCGCGCATGTCCTCTCCGTTCGAGATGAACCAGCTTCGTTATTTCGTCGCTGTGGCCGAGGAGCTGAACTTTCGCCGCGCCGCGCGGCGGCTGAACATCACGCAACCGCCGCTGTCGCGCCACATCAATCTGTTGGAACATGCGATCGGCGTGCGCCTGTTTGACCGCACCAACCGCTCGGTCCGGCTGACGGCGGCGGGTGAGCGGTTCTTGTTTGATGCGATCGACATCCTCAAGCGTGCCGAAGCCGCTGCCCTGTTCGCGCGCCAGACGGAACGCGGGGAAAGTGGGTCTATCGTGCTGGGCTTTGTGCCCTCGGCCACGCTGGAGGTGATCCCCCGCATCGTGCTCAGGGCGCGCCAACAGATGCCGGGGCTGTCGCTGACCCTGCGCGAGATGATGAGCTATGAGCAGATCGAAGGGCTGATGGCGGGCAGTCTGGAAATTGGCCTGACCCGGCTGCCGGGGCGCAGGCCGAACCTGATCCTGCGCAAGGTCTGGAGCGAGCCTTTCGTGCTGGCAACGCCCGCCAACCACCCCCTTGCCACCAAGGTGGGGATCAGCGTCAGCGATCTGCACGATGTTGATTTCATAGGCTATTCCACCGAGCGTGGCGGCTTTTTGTATGAGGTGGTGCAGGGTTATCTGAACAGCGAAGGCGTGACGCCGCGCACCGTGTTTTCCGTCGCGCAAAGCCGCACGATCATGGCCTTGGTCGATGCGGGTCTTGGCGTCGGGCTGGTGCCCCGGTCAAATCAGTGCATCCCAATGGCCAATGTCGTCTTTCGCCAGATGCCGCTGCCCGACAGCTTTCAGTCAGATATCTATATGGCATTGGGGCCAAAGGAACCTGCCCCGCTTGTGGCGCGGGTGGCGCAACTGGTGACCGAGGCTTTGGCCGATTGACGGCGATTGATCCGCAAACGGCGCAGATGGTGATACCGTGAAGGTATCAGTTGCCTTTGTCTTTGAATTGGACGGGCGGGCCACCTGAGCCTAAGCCATGGTCAGGCCAAAGGAACCCATCATGACCCAGACCGCACGCTTTCTGTCCGCCTTGCCGGGCATTTCCGGCATCCTTGTCACCCCGTTTGATGAACAGGACCGCATTGCCCCGGCGCGGCTTGCCCCGGTCATTGACCGAGCGGTCAGGGCGGGCGTTCATATCCTTGTCACGAACGGCAACACGGGCGAGTTCTACAGCCTGACGCTGGAGGAGGCGCTGTCGATGCTGGTCGCTACCGCCGAACTGGTCGCGGGTCGCGTGCCGCTTGTGGGCGGTGTCGGGCGATCTGTGGCCGAGGCGTGCCGTCTGGCCACCGCCTCGGCACGCGCCGGGTGTTCGGCTATCATGATGCATCAGCCGCCCGATCCTTTTGTGGCCCCGCGTGGCATGGTCGAGTATGCCCGCCGTGTGGCCGATGCGGCGGATGGCTTGCCAGTCGTTCTCTATATCCGCAACGATGCCATTGGCCCGGCAACCTTTGCCGCGCTGTCGCAGATTCCGGCGGTGGTGGGGGTGAAATGGGCCACGCCGAACCCGTTGAAACTGGCCGAGGCGATGGCCGCCAGCGACCCGCGCCTGACATGGGTCGGCGGTCTGGCCGAGGTCTGGGCCCCTGCACTGTGCGCCGTTGGCGCGCGCGGGTTTACCTCGGGGCTGATCAACGTCTGGCCAGAACGGTCGGTTGCCATTCACGCAGCCCTTGAGGCACAAGATTATGCCGCCGCGCGCCTCTTGATTTCCGGCATGAAACCGTTCGAGGATGTTCGCGCTGAAGAGATGGGGGGAGCAAACGTGGCTGGTGTGAAAACGGCGCTGCGCTTACAGGGGTTGGATTGCGGCCATGCCCGCCCTCCGTCAGCATGGCCTTTGTCGCCAGACCAGACGGCACGGATTGCCGCCGTTCTGGCCTTGCAAAACCCGTAAACCCGCCAGCAAAGGCCGCGCCCTCGATGACCCAACTTCGCTATAATGCCGCCGCCCTGCACGATTTTGCCTTTGCCCTGTTTTCGGCGGCGGGCCTTGACCCGGCCCATGCGGCACCGGTGGCCACCTATTTGCTGGAAGCCGATCTGATGGGCCATGATACGCATGGTCTGGCGCTGACCCCGTGGTATCTGCAAAAGCTGGCCGATGGCAGCATGGCCCGCACCGGACAGCCCGACGTGGTGCGCGACAAGGGCGCCGCCGTGGCATGGCGCGGCAATCGGGTGGCGGGGGCCTTCCTTGCGGTTGCGGCGGTTGATCTGGCGGTGGCGCGCGCACGCGTTTATGGCACCTGCACCGTGGCTGTCGGAAATGCGGGCCATATCGGGGCCTTGGCGGCCTATCTTCACCGGGCCACCGACCATGGCATGATGGTCTCCATCGCATCCTCCAGCCCTTCGGCGGCGTCGGTTGCCCCCTTTGGCGGGGTGACGGGGGTGTTCACTCCCGACCCGGTGGCGCATGGCATTCCCACCCCTGATGGCCCTATCCTGATCGACATCTCGGCGTCGATCACCACCAACAACATGGCGCAGCGCCTGACCCGCGAAGGGCGGACCTATGCGGCCGACTGGGTGCTGCGCGCCGATGGCACCCCCAGCCGCGACCCCGCTGATCTGACACGCGGCGGCACCCTGCTGCCCACGGGCGGCCTCGACCACGGCCAAAAGGGCTATGGCATGGCGCTGCACATCGAGGCGCTGACCCAAGGTTTGGCCGGAATCGGTCGCGCCGATGCACTGCCCGGTGCCAACAGCGCCATCACGGTGCAGGTCTGTGACCCCGAGGCCTTTGGCGGGACCGAGGCGTTTTTGCGCCAGACCGGGTGGCTGCGCGACGCCTGCCTTGCCAGCACCCCACGCAACCCGGAATCGCCGGTGCGTGTGCCCGGTCAAGCGGCCCTTGCGCGCAAGGCCAAGGCTCTGTCTGACGGCGTGCCGCTTTACCCGTCGATCCTGCCATCACTGGCCGAGGCGGCCAAGGCCTTCGGACTCGCCCTGCCCCAGCCCATCGGCTGACGCTGGGTCAAAAGATCAGATGGCTTGGCCCGGCCAGGTGGGGACAATTGCCGACGGCCCCAGCTTGCCCCGCGCGCAGGTTGAATTATTGCGCCGATTTGCTACCCTAGGACATATTGTTTCCGCCCTTTTCAATGGACATGGCCATGCCCCCGATCAACCCGCAGCGGATTTATGACTTCCCGTCCCTTTCGGCCCAGCAGATCCCCTTTTATGCGTTGACCTTTGACAAGGCGGGGACCTGCACCTCGCCCGCCACGTGTGATGCGGTGATCGATCGTGTGGCGGCGGAAGGCTACAGCGATGTCATCCTGTTCAGTCACGGCTGGAACAATGACTGGGAAGATGCCAACGCCGTCTACCACCGCTTTCTGACCGAAACTGCCGCCATCGCTGACGCCCATTCCGGCCCGCCGCCTGTCATGCGCAAGATCCTGTATCTGGGCATGATCTGGCCCAGTGCGGCCTTTGTCTGGCCGTGGGAGGACGGCCCGGATATCGCGGCAACAGATGACACAGTCACGGTCGATGACGTTGCCATCCTGTCCGAGGATTTGCCCGAAGCGGCGGCGCAGCAGCTTGCGCAGTTGTCCGCTGGGCCGGACATGATTGACGCAGCCACCTTGCATGATCTGGCGGCGCTTTTGCTGCCCGCCCTTGCCCCCGCCGAGGCGGACGATGACTCGGGCAATGGCACCACAGCGCAAGACCTTGCCGACTCATTGGCGCAGGGCAGCGCCACGGCAGCGGCCCCGGCCCCTGTGACGGGCGGCTTTGACTCCGGCGGTGTTGCGGGCGGCGGTTTGGTGGGTGAGGTCAAGCCTGCGGGCCTTTCTGACCTTTTTGGGATACGCAAAGCGCTGCGTCTGGCGACTGTGCTTAAGATGAAGGACCGCGCTGGTGTTGTCGGGCGGCGTGGCGTGGCCGAAACGCTGGGGCGGCTTTTGGCCGAAACGCCGGCGCGGGTGCATCTGGTGGGCCATTCCTATGGCGCCAAGGTGGTGCTGTCGGCCCTGAGCCATGCACCGGGGCCGCGAAAGGCGCAGTCGGCCCTTGTGCTGCAACCGGCGATCAACAGGTTTGCGTTTTCCGCCGATGTTCTGGGCCGCCCCGGTGGGTTGCGCCCGGCCCTGACGCGGGTGGAAAGGCCGATCCTTGCCACCCATTCGGTGCATGACTTCCCTCTGCGCCACGCGTTCCATCTGGCCGTCAACCGCCGCAAGGATATTGGCGAGGTGGATATCGCCGGGGTCTTTGACGCCTATCATGCCATGGGCGGGTATGGTGTGGCCGCCCCTGCCGCGGGCGAGATGGATGCCATCGACCTGCCCGCGCCGGGCAATGGCTATCCGGGGTCTGCCGCAACCGTCCGGGTGCGCAGTCTGGATGGTCGCAGCGGCATTTCCGGCCATGCCGACGTGGCCAACCCGCATACGGCCTGGGCCATGCTGCACAATCTGGCATAAGGGGCAACCGCATGGCCATGTTCGTGCGCAACGAAGAGGGGCTGCTGACCATTCAGCTTTCGCTGTTGCAGCGGCCCGACGGGGCCGAGGTTCTGGCCCAACCGTGGCGTGGCGCCGAGCCTTTGGCCGACCCTGTGCGTCTCAGGCTTGATGCGCTTGGCCTTGATCCGGGCACGACCGAGCCGCGCGATGTGGTGCCTCTGCCTGCCACCTTGCGCGATCTGTTTGCCACTGCAGATGCCGCAGCCAGACCGGACGAACATCTTTGGCTTTTGCTGGCCTATGGCGCCGATGCCCTTGCCGCCTATCCGTGGGAAGCGCAGCTTGAACACATTCTGCACCGGGCATTGCTCCGGGTGCCGAACTTTGTCGCCAACTCCTTTAAGCCGGAGTCGACCCGTCCTGTGGTCATCGTGGCCCCGTTGACAGACCCGCGCTTTACGGACGAAGTTGCCGCGACCGTTCGGATGCTGATGACCTGCATCGCCGCCGCCACGCCGCAACCGATTCACGTGTTTACGGATCTTGATCTCACGCCATTGCAGGCACACGCCGCCACCCTGCCCCCGATGTTCGGGGCCGCACCCATGGTCAGCCTGCACTTCACTGGGTTTTCTCCCGATGCGCCGCCCGATGCGTCGCGCAGGCCCGGCATGGCATGGCTGGAATGGGTCGAACGCACGCTGCCCGATACTGGGGCACATACGCTCTACATCGTTGGGCGCGGGGCGGTGGCCGAAGGTCAGGGAGGGCTGGCCCTTCCGGTCAGCCTGCATGCCACCGTTGACAGGCCCCGACTGGCCCTGATCGACGCGGCCCGTCTGGCGCGCGCACTGGACCGGCTGAAGGTGCAGGCCCTTGGCATGACGGCCATGGGCGGGCCTGCCTCGCATGCCGGGCTGCGGCTTTTGGCCAATGCGGTGACATGGCAGCGTCCGGGGCCGGTGATCCTTGCCGAAGGGAGTGCGGTGGAAACGACGGGCGCGCTGAAGGCCCTGCTGGGCGGCTGGCAACTGCCGGTGTCGGCGCATCCGGGCACAACCCTGTCGGCGCATCCGCGCGCGCTTGACCTTGGCCCACCCGATGAAAGCCGGGGCTGGCCGCAGGATGCCCTTGGAATGCGCGCCGTCCCTGAAACCCCGGTCGAGGCCACGCCCGAAGTGGCCCAAGGCTATGGCCGCCTCAGCAGCCTTCGCCCCCGGTCCATCAAGGGCCAAGCCCGCGACGAAGGTGAGCGCCGCGCTATGGACCTGATTGCCCGGATGTCCGGCACCATCGAAGGTGAACGGTAATGGCCACAACACGCATTCTGATCGAAAGCACCCTTGGCCTTGACGGGCAGCGTTTCTCGACCTTCTGGCTGGACACGCCCGGCGCGGACTTGCCCCCTGCTGACAACCGCGTGCTGGATGTGGGGCCGCTGCGCCCGGCGATCGACGCCTTTGAAACCACCCCGCTGGACCCGACCCAGCAGACCGATATCGTCCGCGCGGCGGGCGAGGCGCTGTGGCAATCGCTGTGCGCCCATGACAACGCGCAGGCAGCCCTTGCCCCCATGCTTGTGCCCGGCGCGGGTGATCGTCAGGTCCGGGTTGATATCCACAAGCTGGCGGTCGAGGCCAAGACCCTGCCTTGGGAAGTCTTGCACAAGGGGGGGGCCGGTTTCCTTGGCCCTGACCTGCGGGTGCCGATCCTGCGCGAGGTGCGGGCGGGTGGCACGCCACCTTCGGGCCTGTTGCCGCGCGATGCGCCCTTGCCGGTGCTGGTGATCATCGCCGCGCGCGACAATGACGGGCGGGGCGAATGGGCGGCCCTGCGCGCGGCCTTTGCGGCACAGGTGGCGAGCGCGCCCCCCGCGCCGCAGGTACTGGTGCTGACCGTCCCCGCCTTGAAGGCGCATATCGAGGCCGAGGGCGAGGCCCATGTCACGGTGGAACTGGTCCCGCCCGACCTGATGGCATTGGTGGCGCGGATCAGCGCCTTTGGTCCAAGGGTGGCGCATCTGTTCTGCCATGGGCACGCGGCCTCGGGCGGACTGCTGGAGGTGGATCATGCCGGAACCGCCTTTGGGGCCGATCCGGTCTGGCTGTCCACCGTCGACCTTGCCACCGCGCTGGAGGCAAGCACATGGGTGGCCGTGCTGAACGCCTGTTCGGGGGCGGCCGTTGACCCCTTGGCGCAGGGCACCGTCAGCCTGTGCGAACGTCTGGTCGAAGAAGGGCTACCCATCGTGGTGGGCATGCGTGCGCCGATCAATGCCGCCATGGTGCATCGCTTTGCCGGGGCCTTCATGGCGCAGGTTCTGGCCAGCGTGTCGCAGATTCACGCGGCGGGCAGCGGCACGCTTGACCTTGCCGCCGGGTTTTCCACCGCATCGCGCGCCCTGCTTGCCGCGCATGGCCTGCCCCCGCCCATGGCCGCGCAGCGCACGCGCGACTGGTCGCTTCCGGTGATGATGGTAGGCCATCGCGCCCTGCGGATTGATGTGGTGGACACGGCACTGTCGGAACTGGAGCAAGAGAGGCTGCTGGGCGAATTGCAGGCGCTGACCGAGGCTTTGGCGAACCCCGTGCTGATTCCCACGCCCGCGCTGCGCCAGCAGGTGCAGGGCCGGATTGACGAGATCCGCCACCTGCTTGGCTTGGCATAAGTCCATGGCGTTTCCGGCAACAGTGTCGATCAACGCATGGGGCCCGGATGGCGACAGCACATCGCCGCTGGACCCCGGCCTGCCACGACGGATTTTGGCCGAACGGCTGCTGGCGCGGCCGCAGGATTTGCCTGCTGTGCTGGCCGATCCCAAGGATTGGCGGCACCCCGATGTGGGCTGGGGGCTGGTCTTGCCGGAAAACCTTGCCCTGCCCGCGGCTGACCGTGCCACCGCAATCGACGCGGCAGAGCCCATCCGCGCCCTGCACGCGGCGCGGGGGTCCGGCCCGGTGTTCCGCGTCGGGGCTGGCTGGCGGCCCGGCACCCTGCGCCGCTATGCCGCCGACGGCGCTGTCATGGATGTGGCGGTGGGCGCGCAGATGGTGGGCACGGGTCCGGGGCGGATTCCGCGTTATCTGCTGCTGGTGGGCAGCCCGGCCGAGATTCCGTGGGAGGTGCAGTATGACCTGCACCAGACCTTCTATGTTGGCCGTCTTGATCTGCCATCCGATGGACTTGCCCGTTATGTTGATGCGCTGCTGACCGATTGGGCAGCCAATGAGCCAGACCCCGCGCAGACGCTGGGGTGGAGTGTGGATCACGGTGGCGGCGATATCACCACGCTGATGGCGGCCACCGTGGGCACGCCTATGCACCAGCGCTTTGCCAATGACCCCGATGCAGCCTTGCGCGCGGGGGCCCGGTTTCTGACGGGGCATCAGGCCACCCATGCCGGTCTTGCTGCGGCCATTGCTGCCGCGCGCCCGGCCCTGATCACCACCACCAGCCACGGTGCTACCACCCCCCTGACCGATACGGCGGCGATGCGGGCGGGGTTGGGTCTGCTGGTTGACGCCGATTTTGCGGCGCTGGACCCCGGTCTGCTGACCGGCGATGCCGCACCCGGCGGGGCGGTTTGGTTCGCGCAGGCCTGTTGTTCGGCAGGCAGTGCGGCGCGGTCGGCCTATGTCGGCCTTGTGACCGAAGGCTCTCGCGTGGACCGGGTGCTGAAGGCGGTTGCCGACTGTGGCGACACCACCGCCCCTTTGCCCCGCGCGCTGTTGGGCGGCGCGCGGCCCCTGCGCGCCTTTGTCGGGCATGTGGAACCCACCTTTGACTGGACCTTGCGCCATCCGGAAACGCACCAGTTCATGACAATGGCGCTGCTGAACTGCTTTTATCAGGCGTTGTTCACCGGCGCGCCCATTGGCATGGCCTTGCAATCCGTGCGTGCCACCGCCGGATCGATCTTCAACAGCTATGATCTGGCGCGGCAGATCCTGTCATCGACCGGCGACACGGCCCAGCTTGGCCCCATCCTTGCCCTGCAACTGATGGCGCGCGACTGGCGGTCGATTGTCCTGTTGGGCGACCCCACCTGCCGCGTGCCGCAGATACCCACACCGTAGCGCGGGCCGAAAATTCCTGTTGCCGCAGCAGCCCACTACACCCTAATGCAAAGGGTAACACCCGGCCTTTGCGGCCCCCACCCCTGATGCCAAGGCCTGTTCCCATGACGACCCCGGATATCGTGATCATCGGCTCTGGCATGGGGGGGGCCACACTGGCTGCCGCCCTTGCGCCGTCGGGACGGCGCATCGTGATTCTGGAGCGCGGCGAACGGTTGCAAGATTGCCCCGAGGCGCGTGATCCGGTCGCCGTTTTTGGCACCGGGCATTTCCGCCCGGATGAGACCTGGCTGGATGCTGACGGCGGCAGCTTTGCGCCGAACAACTATTACCACCCCGGCGGCAATTCCAAATTCTATGGTGCGGTGCTCATGCGCTATCGGGCCGAGGATTTCTCGCCCCTGCGCCACATGGGCGGCACGGCCCCCGGCTGGCCCATCACCTATGAGGCGTTCGAGCCGGATTATCAGGCCGCCGAGGAGATGTATCAGGTCCGCGGCGCATTGGGCGAGGACCCGACAGAGCCGCATCATTCGCGCCCCTATCCGTTTCCGCCGGTGCCGCACGAGCCGGACATGGTTGATCTGTGCAACCGCCTGCGCGCCCAAGGGCTGCATCCCGGTGCCCTGCCGTTGGGCGTGGACATCGACCTGTGGCTGAAAGGGGGCGCAATCACCTTTGACGGCTTTCCCAACACCCGTGGCGGCAAGATGGATGCGGAAACCATCGGCCTTGCCCAAGCCCTGCAGCACCCCAACGTCACCCTGATGACCGGCGCGCGCGTGACGCGGCTGATTGCCGACGGCGCGCGGATTGCGGCGGTGGAATATGAGCGGGATGGCCAGACTCAACGCCTGTCCGCCCCGCTGATCTGCCTGTGCGCGGGGGCGGTCAAATCGGCGGCGTTGCTGCTGGCCTCGGCCGATGCCGCCAATCCGAAGGGGCTTGCCAACCGGTCCGATCAGGTGGGCCGCAACTTCATGAACCACAACATTACAGCGGTGTTGGGGCTCAGCCCGTTCCGACGCAACCGTAGCGTCTATGAAAAAACGATCCAGATGAACGACTGGTATCTGACCGGGGGGCCGAACGGCGAACCCTTGGGCAATGTGCAGATGCTGGGCCGGATCACCGGGCCGATCATGGCCGCTGAAACCGGCATGCCGCTGCCACTGGCCCATTGGGTGGCGGATCATTCGGTGCACTTGATGACCATGTCCGAAGACCTGCCCAACCCGGAAAGCCGCGTCATGCTGCGCGACGGGCAGATCGTTCTGAAATGGGAACGCTCAAACTGGGCCGCCCATGCCGCCTTGAACGCCAAGCTGAAGGCGGTGCTGAAAAAGGCGGGCTGGCCTGTCGTGCTGACCAAGACCTTTGAAAAGCGCACGCCCAGCCATCAGTGCGGCACCGCGCGCATGGGGCATGACCCGGCCAGCAGCGTGGTCAACCCGCAGTGCCGCGCGCATGATCTGGAGAACCTGTTTGTTTGCGATGCCTCGGTGCTGCCCACGTCCGGCGCAGCCAACCCGTCGCTGACGGTGGCGGCCATTGCCCTGCGCACGGCGCGCCACATCCTGCAGGGCGCTGCGGCCTAAGGGCGGCGTCTAGGCCCGCCGCCCGATGGATGACGTGGCCACCGCCGCAATCACGATGGTGCCCACCAGCATTTCGCGCACATAGCTGTCGACCTTCATCTGGGTCAGCCCGTTATCGAGGATGCCAAGGATCAGCACGCCGACCAGCGTGGCAAGGGCGCGCGGCTCGCCTTCCTTGCCCATGGTCATGCCCAGAAACACGGCGGCGATGGCGTCCAGCATCAGCCCCGCGCCTTGGGTCGGGTTGGCCGAGGCGACACGGCTGGCATACATCAGCCCCGCCACCGCCGCCCCCAAACCGGTGATGGCAAAGGCCGACAGCCGCAGCCAGCGCACCCGCACGCCTGCCAGACGCGCCGCTTCGGCATTGCCGCCGATGGCGTAGAGCCTTCGGCCATAGGTTGTGTGTTCCAGCGTCACCCAGACCACCGCCAGCACGACCAAGGCGAGGATGGTCATATAGGGCAACGACACGCCCGCAAAGCCGACGGCATCCAGCGACACACCGCCGCGGGCAAATTCGGAAAAGCCCTTGGGGATGTCGCGGCCAAAGATGGTCTTGCCATCGCTGATCCAGAACGCCGCCCCGCTGTAGATGGTCAGCGTGCCCAGCGTGGCCACAAAGGGCAGAATGCCCAACACCGCCACCAGCACCCCATTCACCACACCACCCAGAACCCCAACGGCCAATGCGGCCACCACCGCAAGCCAGACCGGCTGATCGGCAGTGAACAGAACCGCCGCCACGATCCCGGCCAGCGAAGCCATCGACCCGACCGAAAGGTCAAAGTCGGTCATCACCATCACCACTGTCATGGCAAAGGCCACCACCGCCAGCATGGAAATCTGCTGCGACACGTTGATCAGGTTGCGCGCCGTCAGAAAGGTTTCAGGCAACTGCACGGTGAAAAAGACCACGATCAGCACAAGGCCGATCAGGGTTCCGGCCTGACGAAGTTGGGAAATCATGTCGTCTCCAACGCAAGGGGGGCGGCCTGCAACGCGCCCAAAAGGTCTGCCGGGGCCATGCCATCGGGCGACAGGATTGTGGCCTGCCGCCCGGCCTGCAGCACCAGAATGCGGTCGCACAGACCCAGCAATTCGGGCAGGTCGGTTGAGGAGAGCAGCACCCCGCAGCCCCCATCGGCCAGAGCGCGGATCAGCTTGTAAATCTCGAACCGCGCGCCGACGTCAATGCCGCGCGTCGGTTCACCCAGCAAAAGCAACTTCGGCTGCCCAGCCATGGCACGGGCGAACATCACCTTTTGCTGGTTGCCGCCCGACAATTGCCACAGGCTTTGCTCGGGCCCCGCCGCCTTGAGGTTGACCGCCGCTGACAAGTCTGCCACGCGGCGGCGTTCGGGCCCTTTGCGGGCTATGACCCCGGTCAGGTGCGGCAAAAGCGCATTGGCGCGCACGCCCATCCGCATCATCAACCCTTCGGACCGCCGTTCCTGCGGCACGTGCGCCACCCCGCGCGCCCAAGCCTGCGCGGGGGATGTGGGCAGCACCCCGCCCGACAGCACCGCCTTGCCCGCCGTTGGCCGCACCGAGCCCAGAAACAGCGACAGCACATCGCCCTGCCCGGCCCCGGCCAGACCCGCCACGCCAAGAATTTCGCCCTGCCGCAGGGTGAAGGTCAGGCCGGTCAGCCGCGCGGTGCTGACACCTTCGGCGGCGCAGACGACCGCGTCACCCAAAGGTGTGCGGCGCGGCGGATAGGCGTCTGCCACGTCGCGGCCCGTCATCGCGTGGATGATCTGATCGCGCGAGGTTTGCGCAATCTCGGTGGTCAGGATGTGCCGCCCGTTGCGCAGCACGGTCACATCATCGCAGATGTCCATCACCTCGGCCATGCGGTGCGAAACATAAAGGATCGCGGCCCCCTGCTGTTTCAGCCGCCCAATCACGGCAAACAGCTTTTCCGCCTCGGCCCCGTTCAGAGCGGCTGTGGGTTCGTCCAGCACATAAAGACAAGCCGTTTGCCCCGCATCCTGCACCAAGGCGGCGGCGATCTTGACCAGCATCCGGTCACCCGTGCCAAGGCCCCCGGCCTGACGGCGCACGTCCATATGGCTGACGCCCAGTTCGGCCAAGGCCGCCCTTGCCCGCCGCGCCAGTTCCGCCCAATGCACCAGCAGCCCGAACCTTTGCGGGATCGGTTGGCCCAGCAAAATGTTCTCGGCCACCGATAGCTGCGGCACGATGTTCAGTTCCTGATGGATCACGCGAAACCCGGCCGCATGGGCATCGGCGGCTGACCGCAGCGGCAACGTGCGCGCACCCTGGCGCACCAGCATGGAATCTGCTGGAACAACGCCGGCCAACAGCTTGATCAGCGTGGATTTTCCGGCCCCGTTCTCGCCCATCAGCGCATGCACGCGCCCTGGCGAAAGCCGCAAGGAGACATCCGACAGCACCGTCGCCGCGCCATAGCGTTTTGTCATCGCGCTGAATTCAAGCGGTTCGGCCACAGGCACCGTCCTTGTTGAAAAACCCGCCCCGGCCACGCGTATGGCAAGGGCGGGTCAAGATCACCGGCCTTATGTTATGGGGCCGCATTGGCCTTGGTCACCAGCACCGTCGGCACATAGGTGACCTTCGACTTGATCTCTTCCTTGGCCATCGCCCGCGCCGTCGCCTCGGCGGCAGCCTTGCCGATGCCCACGAAATCCTGCGCCATCGAGGCTTCGAAATTGCCGCCCTGTGCAATGGCGTCGCGCGCCTGCGGGTTGGCATCCATGCCCACGATCACGATGCCTTCGCCCGTGCGACCTGCCGCTTCAATCGCCTGCAGGGCACCCAGCGCCGGCTGGTCCCACGCGGCCCAGACCGCCGCGATGCTGCCGGGCTCGGGGTTGGCGGCCAGAACCGCCTCCATCTTGGCGCGGCTGTCGGCAATGCCGCCATCCTGCACGTCGGGGGTGATACGATCCAGCACCTCGATATCGGGGAAGTTGGCAAAGATGGCATCCGCCACCACGCCCCGGATCTGCACCGGCGGGAAGGCGTCGAACACGAACATTACCACCTTGCCCTTGCCCTCGATCCGGTTGGCCACATAGACCGAGGTTTCGGCCGCCATCGCATAGCCGTTCGAGGTGATGTTGGTCACGATCAGCGGGTCTGCCCCGGCGTCCATCCCGATCACCGGAATACCGGCATCGGCCGCCGTCTGCAGCCCGGCCTGCACCTGCGCCGGGTCTACGTTGACCACAATCGCATCGACCTTTTGCGTGACCGCATCTTCGATCCGCGAAATGACCGCGGCCATGTCGCCTGCGGTGTCAATCACGTTGACCTCCCACCCACGGGTGGCCGCATCCTCTTGAAACGCCTGCACATAGGCCTGCGTGCCCGGCTGCGCCAGAAACGGCGTAATCACGGCAACAGTCTCGGCCAAAGCCATCGGGGCCGCAGTGGCAAAACCGGCCAAAGCCAGCGGCAGCATCAGTCTCTTCATCAGTCTCTCCCTTGGTGAACAGGCCCTTTTCGGCCTTTTGTCGAATTTCTTGCAACGGTGCCGCGACCCGCGCCCCTATAGTCGGCTCAGCCTGCGGCCAATCTCGGCCTGCGACTGCATGGCCTCAAGATAAAGCCCGAACAGATCGTCAAACAAGCCGCGCTTTTGCGCGTCCGGCTCCCACACCCGATCATAGCGGGCAAAGCGGGCATGGGCCTCTGCAAGGCTGCCCTGCCCCCCCGCCCCAAAAGCCGCGAGTGCCGCCGCCCCGACAACCGCAGGGTCATTGACGGCCAAGCGTTCCAGCCGCCGGCCCAGCACATCGGCCCGGATCTGGCCGCCTGCGTGAAAGCGAAAGCCGCCGCCGCCACACAACAAGGTGTCGCTGACCACGCTGGTCGATGCCTCTAGCGCGCCCAGCAGATGCCGCCCCGACATGGCAACCCCTTCCACCACCGCACGGGCAAGGTCGGCCATCCCCATCCCGGCATCAAGCCCGAAAAACGCCCCGCGCAGGCTGGCGTCCCAAACCGGCGCCCGCTCTCCGGCCAGTTGCGGCAGGAACATCGGCGTCGGGCTGCGGCGCGGGGTGGCATCCAGAACCGCCGCCACCTGATCCAGCGGTTGGCCCGCGATGGCGCTGAACCACGCCAGCGACGCCCCGCCCGATTGCGTGGGCCCGGCATGAACCCGCAGCCCCTGCACCTTGGGAAAGACCACAACACCCGGCACAGCATTCACCCGCTCGGCCGCGATGCCCAGAATTTCGCTGGTGCCACTCATATAGGCCACAGCCCCCTCGCGGCAGGTGCCGCCACCGAACAGGCCAACAAACCCATCCATCGTGCCCGCGATCATCGGCACCGCGCCCAGCCCGGCTTCCGCCCGCAACTGGCCAATCACATCCGTCACCCCGGCCAGGGGCGCCATGCGCGCCGCCGCTCCGGGCACAAGATCCAGCATCTGCGCCACATACCCCATGGCAGGGCCAACCACCGGGAAATTCGAAACGGGGTCGCTCACCAGAACCCCGGTCAGATGGAACAGGCAATAATCCTTGGGCAACAGCACATGCGCGGTCTGCGCCCAGACCTCGGGCGCATGCCGCGCCACCCACAGCATCCGCGCCAGCGGGTGTGACGCATCCACCGGAATGGGGGCGCCCAGCAACGCGATCTTTTGCTCGATGCTCAACCGGGCATCCAGTTCCGCCGCTTCATCCTTGGCGCGCGTATCCTGCCACAGGATCGCCGGCATCAGCGCCTTGCCCGCCCTGTCGACAAAGACATGGGTATTCACCTGACTGGTCAGGCAACCCACCGCGATACGCCCCGCCAGCCCTTCGCCCGCAAACTGCGCCAATGCCGCCCGGATCAGCCGCATCCAATCGTCGGGGTCCTGCTCGGCCACCCCGGCGGCCGGGCGCGCCGTGGCATATCCTTCGGCAAAGCGTGACAGACAGGCCCCGCCCTCGGCCAGCACTGCCGCCTTGACGGATGTCGACCCTAGGTCGATCCCCAGTACATTCTCAGCCACCGCGCACCACCTCTCGCATCATCTGCAGATAATCCTCCAGCGCAGACTGCCCTTCCACCGCGCGTGCCAGCGTCATCGATCCTGTCACCACGCCGTCTGCGCCTTGATCCAACGCATCGCGCGCCTGATCGGCCGCGGATATCCCGATCCCTGCCACGATCGGCACCCGCACACCAGCCGCGCGCAGCCGGGCAAGGCGCGCGCGAAGGCTTGTATCGCGCCCGGTCCGGATGCCGGTCACCCCCGCCGCATATTGCACCATCACATAAGCGTCGGCGCACAAGGCCCGCGCAACATCCGCGTCGTCAAAGGTATGGGGAATGAACTCCACCCGCTGAGTGCCCTGCGCCGCGGCCTCGGCCAGAACGCCAAGCCGCTGCGTCTCATCTCGCCCAAGGCACAAGACGGCATCGATTTCGGCCCAGACATCCCCCGCCCCCTGCACCCCTGTCCCGGCGTAACAGAACAGCACACCCAAGGCTTGATGCGCAAAGCCGCGCACGATCTTCGCAGCGGCAACAGCCTCCGCCACCTGTCCCATCCCGGTCGCACGCGCCATCGACTGCGCAACAATCGGCCCGTCCATGAAGGCATCCCAAGACTTCAGCCCCAACTCCACCACATCCACCCCGGCCGCCCCATAGGCCGCCAGCCGCCCAACCGGCACCCAAGGGTCGTTCAACGGAAAATACGCCACCAAAAGCGGGTGATCAGACGGCAAAGGCAGGTTCGGCCGGGTCATGCCGCCATCCATGGCATGACTGACCGCATCATGGGCAGATGATTCTGCACCGCTTCAGCAAACAATCGAGGCCCCATTTTCCGGCAACGCGCGCCCCACCCACCAGACCGCACCTGCATCTTCCCCTTCTCCAAATATCCCACAGGGGGGTCCGGGGGGACGTGACGTCCCCCCGGCGCTCTCCGCTTGACCCTGCCGCCGGGGTCACTCCGACCAAAACATGACGACCGGGCTTGCAACATCTGCAAAGCCACCGCACTGATACAGCCAAAGTTCCATCCGGCAGAGAGGTCGCATGGCCCGCCGCCCCACCATTCATGATGTCGCCGCGGCGGCAGGCCTGTCCCCCGCCACGGTTGACCGTGTGCTGAACGCCCGCGAAAGGGTGCGCGAGGATACCGCGCGCCGGGTTTACGAGGCGGCCCGCGCTGTCGGCTATCATGCGGCCTCTCTGATCGGGCAACGCATGCGGTCCGATTTGCCGCGCCTGCGCCTTGGCGTGGTGCTGCAAAAGGAACGCCAGTCCTTCTATCAGCAACTGAAGTCGGAACTGGAACAGGCGGTCGCCGCGGCCACCGGGGTGCGCGCCTCGGTCCTGATCGAATTCGCGCCGTCGCAATCCCCATCCGACTTTACCGCATTGATGGAAGGGATGGCGGGCAAGGTCGACGTGCTGGCCGCAACGGCCGTCACACATCCCGAGGTGACCGAGGCGGTGATCCGCCTGAATGCCCGCAAGATCCCTTGCTTTGCCTTGATGAATGATTTCGCCCAAGGGGTGCGGCAGACCTATATCGGCATGAACAACATGAAGGTCGGTCGCATCGCGGCCCATATGATCACGACCGCCACCCATCAGCCTGGCAAGATTGCCGTCTTTGTCGGTGGTTATCGTTGGCACGGGCACGAGTTGCGCGAAACCGGATTTCGCAGCTATTTCCGCGAATACGCGCCGCAGTTTCATGTGCTGGACACATTGGTCAACCTTGAAACCCGGCAACTGACCTATGAGGCGACGCTGGATCTGCTGGGCCGCCACCCCGAATTGCGCGGCATCTACTGTGCGGGCGGCGGGATGGAGGGGGCGATTGCCGCCATCCGCGAGTTGCGCGCCCCGCGCGAGGTGGCGCTGGTGGTCAATGAGTTGACACCGGAAAGCCGGGGCGCGCTGATCTCGCGCCATGTGACGATGGTGATTTCGACCCCGCTGCAGCGGCTCTGCGCCGATCTGGTGCGGCTGGCGGGCGATGCCATTGCCACCGGAATGCCCGCCGTGGCCGGGCAGCACTTTTTGCAGCCCGACCTTTATCTGCCGGAATCGGTTTAGGGCTAGACCGCCACCGCCACCTGCCCAAGTGGGCGCGAGCAGCAGGCAAGGATATAGCCCCCCGCCACATCCTCATCCGAGATGCCGCCGTTGTGCACCATATGCACCTCGCCCGACACCTTCTTGACCTTGCAGGTGCCGCACAGACCAAAGGTGCAACCGGACGGGATGTTCAGGCCACTGGCCCGCGCCACTGCCAGCACCGTATCGGTTTCCGCGCAGGCCGCCGTCACGCCCGACAGCGCAAAGGTGATTTCGGCGCGCGTATCGGCATCCGGCGTCACATCGTTCAGCGCCGGGGCATCGGCTTCGGTGCCCACCGGGGCTTGGAAGCTTTCCTGATGGTAATGGGCCATGTCAAAGCCAAGTGCCGCCAGCATCTCGCGCACGGCCCGCATGAACGGTTCGGGTCCGCAGCAGAACACCTCGCGCGCCAGATAATCCGGCGCCATCAGGCCCAGCATGATCTGGCTGAGGCGGCCATGATAGCCGTGCCACACGCGGAACGGGTCCGGCTCTTCGACGGTAAAGCGCAGTTGCAGACCCGGCACCCGGTTGGCGAATTGCTCCAGCCGTTCGCGAAAGATGATCTCGGACGGGCGGCGGGCCGCATGCACAAACACGATGTCTGGCATTTCGCCCGAATCCCACGCCCATGTCGTCATCGACATCATCGGCGTGATGCCCGACCCGGCCGAGATGAACAGGAATTTGCGCGCAGGATGGCGATGGAAACTGAAAATCCCCGCCGGACCATAGCCCTTGATCCGCACGCCCGGCTTCAGATTGTCCAGCATCCAGCGCGTGCCGATGCTGCCCGCCTGCGCCTTGACCGTGATCGAGATCGACAAGGGCCGCGACGGGCTGGATGAAATCGTATAGGTGCGCTGCACCGCGCCACCTGGCACGGGCAGGTCCAGCGTCAGGAACTGGCCGGGCTGATAGTCGAACCACGCCCCCGACGGCGCGCGAAAGGTGAATGTCGCAACATCGGCCGATTCCGGCACGACCATGGCACATTCCAGCCATTCGTCATCGCGCCATGGGGCAGAGCTTCCGATACGGGTTTGGGCTGTCATCGCGTTACTCCGCCGCCATTGCGGGTTGTGGGGCCAAACGTTCGGTCATCAATCCGGCATACCAGTCTACGAACTGGATCACGCCTTCTTCCTGCACGGTGCTGTAGGGCCCCGGCTCATAGGCAGGCGACAGAATGCCCTTCTGGTTTTCCTCGACAACCTGACGGTCCTCGTCATTCGTGGCCATCCAGACATCGGTCAGGGTCTGCAGATCGTAATCCACCCCTTCGACCGCATCCTTGTGCACCAGCCATGTTGTCGTCACCTCGGTTTCGGTGGCCGAAATCGGCAGCACGCGGAACACGATGGCATGATCGCCAAGGAAGTGGTTCCACGTGTTGGGATAATGGAAGAACAGCAAGCTTCCCGCATCGTTGAACGGCATCTGCCCCATGCGCCGCGCCACGGCGGCTTTCGTGCTGAGCGTATAGCTTTCGGCATTGTTCAGCAGCGGAATCCGCGCCAGCCGCCATTGCATCTTGGGGTGGTGAATGAACCGCGACGGCAGGCCCGCCGCTTCGCAGCGCGCCCAATGCGCCAGAATGTCGGGCGAGGCCGAGTCGGGGCCATCCATCGCCGTCATGCGGGGGTTGTCGGAATAGGTGCGGCACAACGAAGGATGCGACCCGCCGCAGTGATAGCATTCGCGGTTGTTCTCGATCACCAGTTTCCAGTTGCCCTTTTCCACGATGGTCGAGGTATGGGCCACCTTGGCCTCTTTCAGGCCCGACGGTGCCAGATAGGCCATGAGGGTTTTGGCCAGATCAGCGATTGGCGGCGGCACTTGGGCAAGGCAGATGAACACCATCCCGCCCAGATCAATGCAATGCACCTTTTTCAACCCATGGGCGGCAGGGTCAAACTCGGGCTGCATGTCGCGGGCATACAGCAGCTTGCCATCCAGATCATAGGTCCACTGGTGATAGGGGCAGACCAGCTTTGGCGTGGTCCCCGTTGGCGTCGCGCACAGACGCTGCCCTCGATGGCGGCAAACGTTGTGGAACGCCCGCACCATGCCATCAGCACCCCGTACCACCACCACCGGATAGGCCCCGATCTGCAATGTCACAAAGCCCCCGGCTTTGGCCAATGCTGCCGATGGCGTGGCAAACAGCCATTCGCGATAGAACACATGTTCCAGATCAAGGGCATAAACCCCGTCGTCGCAGTATAGATCGCGTTCAAGGGAATGGTTCTTCCGGCGCGCGGTCAGGCGGTTCAGCATATCAGCTTGGGTCAGCATCATATCCTCGGGGCACCGCGCATCCCCGCGCGGGTGAAGGGTGAAGGCAGGGCAGGCCGCGCGCGTGTGCGGGCAAGGCCCGACCATCGCGCAGACCCCGCCCAGACCGGGTGGCATCGCATGCAAGGCTGGTTTCCGGGCTTCGCCGTTGGCCGCCCTTGCGGGGACCGGACCATGACGCCTTCCCAGGGGGGCTCCTCCCATCCCCGGTGGCAAATGCAATGGCCGCGACTGCGTTACCGTTGCGGGGGCAGCGCCGGGATTGCACCGGCTTCCCAATTCTCTGCCCCAAAGGGCAGCACCTTGCGGCTTTCACCCTATTGTTCAACCAAGACGACAGTCGTCCGTTACCGACTTTTCCCAGCGATTTGCGCCAAACACGCGGCATCACGTGCCGAATACACCGCGCGTGGCCTCAGGCGGCCTGCACAGGCCCCGCAGCAACGGTGTGCGCGCTGGCCGAAACCCCGGCCCGTGCCGCCGCCGAAAGGACCGACACCGCCTCGAACTGCGACAGGAATACCCGGCCCTGAAAATGCGTCAGAAAATCGGATCGCTGCAGCGCGTCCATCACCGGACCCTTTACCTCGGACAGGTGAAACCCGATCCCGGCCGACCCAAGCCTGTGGCCAATCGCCTCCAGACTCTCCAGCGCACTCGCGTCAATCGCATTCACCGCCGGACACATCAGGATGACATGCCGCAGCAGGGGCTGGTCTGCGATACGGTCATAAATCGCATCCTCCAGCGCGCGGGCATTGGCGAAATACAGGCTTTCGTCGACCCGGATCGACAGGATCGCAGGATCGGTCATCACTTGATGCCGGTCGATGTTGCGAAAATGCTCGGTCCCCGGCACCTGCCCCACCACGGCCATGTGTGGCCGTGAGGTGCGCCACAGGAACAAGAGAAGCGACAGTGAGACCCCGGCCACGATGCCCGCTTCGACACCGACACCCAGAACCATCACGATCGTCATCGCCATGGCCGCGAAATCGGCCTTGGAATAGGCATAGGTGCGCTTGATCGCGGCCAGATCGACCAGCGACAGCACTGCCACGATGATGGTGGCCGCTAGCACCGCCTGCGGCAGAAACCGGAACAAGGGCGTCAGAAACACCGTGGCCAGCAGGATGCCAGCGGCTGTAAAGGCACCGGCCAGCGGCGTGGCAGCACCGGCATCAAAATTGACGACCGACCGCGCAAACCCACCCGTCACCGGATAGCCGCCCGATAGGGCTGCAGCTATATTCGACGCGCCCAGCGCAGAAAGTTCCTGATTTGGTACGATGCGCTGCCGCCGTTTGGCCGCAAGGGTCTGCGCGACCGAGATGGATTCGACAAAGCCGACAAGGCTGATCAGCACGGCGGGCAAAAGCAGTTCCCGCCACAGGCTTAGGTCAAACGATGGCAGCGCAAAGGGCGGCAGACCGGCTGGGATGTCTCCCACGATCTTTACCCCCCGCTCCACGAGCCCGAACTGGACGACGGCAAGAATCGACAGCACGATGGCCGCCACCGGCGCCGCTTTGGCCAAAAGGTCCGCCGGACGCGGCGGCATGCCCCGCGCCAGCAGCAACGGCTTTGCACGCTTGCGCGACCAGAACAGGAAAACCGTCGCCGCAACACCGATAACGAGGGTATAGCCATTGGCGTCGCCGATGCCGGTGAACAGGCCGGTCAGAAGTTCTGGCAGGGTATCGCCGCTGACCGTGATGCCCAGCACATGTTTCAACTGGCTCAGCGCGATCAACACCCCCGAGGCGGTGATGAAGCCCGAGATTACCGGATGGCTCAGGAAGTTTGCCAGAAAGCCAAGCCGCAACAGCGACATCGCCAGCAACACCAGCCCTGAAAGAAACGCCAGCGTGATTGCCGCTGTCAGATAGGCTGCGCTGCCCGGGGCCGCCACCTGCCCCACCGCGGCCGCCGTCATCAGCGACACCACCGCCACCGGCCCCACCGCCAGCGCACGGCTGGTGCCCATGACTGCATAAACCACCAGCGGCAGGATCGAGGCATAAAGACCCACCTGCGGCGGCAATCCGGCCAGCATGGCATAGGCAAGGCTTTGCGGCACCAACATGATCGTCACGATCAGCGCCGCAACAAGGTCGCTTTGCGCATCGGCACGCGAATAGCCGGGGGCCCAGTTCAGGATCGGCAGAAAGGCAGACAGGGGTTTCACAGGCATCGCCTTTTGGCAAAAGGAATGGAAAGCCGCCGCGCGGCAGCGGGCATGGCAGCATCACGCAGATGGTCTGGCCTTGGGCCGTCAAAGCCCGTTGATCGGCACTTTCAGAAAGCGTTTGCCGCTGTCGTCGGGTTCGGGCAGGTCACCGCCGCGCATGTTGATCTGCAACGACGGGATAATCAGTTTCGGCATGCCAAGGGTTTTGTCGCGCGCCTCGCGCAGTTCCACGAACTGATCTTCGGTGATGCCGTCATGCACGTGGATGTTGTGCGCCCGCTGTTCGGCCACCGTGGTTTCCCAGCGAATCTCGCGCCCGTTGGGGCCATAATCGTGGCACATGAACAGCCGCGTCGCATCGGGCAACGACAGCACCCGGCGGATCGAGCGGAACAAGGTGCGCGCATCGCCGCCGGGAAAATCGGCGCGGGCCGAACCGCCATCGGGCATGAACAGGGTATCGCCGACAAAGGCCGCGTCGCCGATCACATGCGTGGTGCAGGCGGGCGTGTGGCCCGGCGTGTGCAGCACGAAAGCCGTCATCGTGCCGATCTGGTAGGTGTCGCCATCTTGGAACAGTCGGTCGAACTGGCTGCCGTCGCGCTGAAAATCGGTGCCTTCGTTGAACACCTTGCCAAAGGTTTCCTGCACCGTGGTGATCTGCGCGCCGATCCCGATCTTGCCACCCAGCTTACCCTGAATATAGGGCGCGCTCGACAGATGGTCGGCGTGGACATGGGTTTCGATCAACCATTCCAGCGTCAGGCCCTGCGCCGTGATAAAGGCAATCACCGCGTCAGCCGAGGCATAGGTGATCCGCCCGGCGGCATAGTCGATGTCCATCACGGAATCGATCACCGCACAGGCCGTGCTGGCCGGGTCGCGCACCACATAGGTCACGGTATTGGTCGGTTCGTCGAAAAACGCGGTGACCTGAGGTTGAAGCGTCAGATCGACCACATGGGCAATATCGGCAGCTTGGGTCATCGTCGTTTCCTTTTCAGTCGCCCGAAGGGTTTGGCTATGGCCTGACGGCGCAATGGGGCATCCGGCCTTTGGCTTTCGCGATCCGGGGCCTTGGGGCGCTTGCGTTGGCCCAGGCTCTTTGCAAGATGTTTCCGGGTTCACGATCCTATTGATTAATACTTTCGAAGTTGCTAAAGTGTCAAGCATGAAAAACGAAACCATCCTTGCCAGTCTGGCGCCGCTTGAAGCAAAGGCGGAAGAAGTTGCCGCCACCCTGGCCGCCATGGCCAACCCCAAACGGCTGGTTGTGCTGTGCACGCTCTTGGCCGGGGAAAAGTCAGTGGGCGAGTTGGCCGGGATCGTGCAGCTCAGCCCCGCCGCGCTGTCACAGCATCTGGGCAAGATGCGGGCGCTGCGACTGGTTGCAACACGGCGGGACGGGCAGACCATCTATTACAGTCTGGCCAGTGCCGAAGTGCAGGCCGTGCTGGAAACCCTGTATCGGGTTTATTGCGCGCCCGACGGCTAACGCGCGCTGAAGGGCGCGGCCCGGATCATGCCGGATGCCATGCGATTCTTTGGCATGGCCGACGCTGCGGGGGTGTCATCTGCCCAATCCCTGCCCAACCCCAGCCCTACCGCAACAGAGGTCTGTTTTTTCGCCACTGGTCGCAACGGTCTGGCCCCTGCCGGGCCGTCGTGGCGCGGCAAGGGTCGTGGCACTTTGCTGGGGCACATCGCGCACCATCAACCGCCCAAAACCGGCATCTTCGCGCCCCATCGCGACAAAAGGGGTCACGGAACCTCGGCCCGCAGGCGTAAGCTGCGCCCTTTGCGCACGGCGCGGTAGAATGCTTGCCCGCCCGCCCTGCCCTTTTGTCAGGATGCGCACCGCACGTTCACGCAGATGTGGCGATCCCAAAGTGTCAGCGCGGCGCAATACCTGCTTGACAGATGCCCGACCCGTCGCCCGAATATGCGGCGTTGAACAAGAGGTGCGGGTGGCTGTCGCATCAAGGTGAAGCGACAGTTACAAATCTGTTTACTGACGTGCTTAATCATAACAGGGTGGCGGCTGAAACATGAACCGCCTATCCAACGTTCAAGGGAGAATAACCATGACAACACCAAGCAAGGCGCTGAACCGCCGCCGTTTCCTGCAGACCTCGGCTGCGGGTGTCGGCATTCTGGCAGCGCCTGCCATCATCTCGTCCAAAGCTCTGGCCTCGTCGGGCGAAATCAACTTTACTGGCTGGGCTGGCTATCCGGCTTTGGCCGAAAAGGTGTTCCCGGCCTTTACCGCCGCGACCGGCATCAAGGTGAACTTCACCGAACTTCCCGATCAGGACGCCATGTTCGCACAGGCCAAGGTCGCGCTGGAAGCTGGCGGCATCGACGTGATCGAACCGACGATCGACCGTTGGGGCGGCTGGAACTCGAACGGCCTGCTGGCCCCGTGGGATGCCGCGAAGCTGGCGATGGACAACTATCTGCCGGGTCTGGCAGACGGCTCGGCGGGCGATCGGTCGCGCGCGGGCGACCAACTGTTCTATGTGCCGTCGAACTGGGGCACCGAAGCGCTTGTTGCCAACACGGCAGCGGCAAAGCTGGCGACCCCGCCGTCGCTGGGCGATCTGTTCAACCCGGAAAATCAGGTCGTGCTGCGCCCGCACTCGACGCTGGCTGCCATGGGACGCTGGCTGGATGCTACCGGCAAACTGCCGCGTCCGTGGATGGATGGCTACACCGACATGGCCGCAATGGTCGAGCTGTGGGATATCGCCCTGGCCGAGGCTGTCAAGGCCAAGGGCAACGTCGTGCAGTGGTGGTCGGGCGAAAACGAAGCCAACGCTGGCTTTGTGGCCAACGGCGCCACGCTGGGCCTGTGCTGGGATTCGACCGGCTTCAACCTGCGCAATGACGGCTATGCCTATGTCGCCCCGGCAGAAGGCGCGTTTGCATGGCATCAGGGCTTTGTCATGATGAAGAACGCCGTCAACGTGGATCAGGCGCATGAATTCGCCAAGTTCGTCTCGACCCCCGAAGGTGCGGCAGGCTGGGCTTCGGCCTTCTCGTCCAACCCGGTGGGCAAGGGTGCGTCTGACCTGATGTCGCCGGAAGTGTCGGCCTATTACAGCGGCACCTTCAACGATGACGCGCTGGCAAAACTGTGGTGGTGGCCGGAACAGACCGCAGAATTCATCGCCAAGCGCGGCGAATACGCGGACAAGTACAAGGCCGCCTGATCGCGGTCTGGCAAGACAGCCTCGCCGGGGACATCCCCGGCGAGCATTTTTCCAGGGGTCCGTCTACGAGGCCCCGGTAACAAACGACAACGGGGACCGCGCCGATGAGTGCCGAGATTGACCTTGATGATGTGTGCTGCGATTTCGGCAGTTTCCGCGCCGTGGACCATGTCAGCGTAAAGATACGTCCGGGTGAGTTCTTTTCCTTTCTGGGCCCGTCCGGATGCGGCAAGACCACGATCCTGCGGATGATCTCGGGGTTTACCGAACCCTCTTCGGGCGTGATCCGGATCGGCGGCAAGGATGTGCGCGGGCAGCGCCCCAACCAGCGGCCCACCGCCCTGATCTTTCAGAACCTTGCGCTGTTCCCCCTGATGCCGGTGTGGGAAAACATCGCCTTTGGCCTTGAGGTGCGGGGCGTGGACAAGGCCACACGCCGCGCGCGGGCCGAGGAATTGCTGCGGCTGGTCGATCTGCCGGGTGCGGCGGACAAGATGGCCAGCCAGCTTTCCGGCGGTCAACGTCAGCGCGTGGCCATTGCCCGCGCCCTGGCCGTGGAACCGGCAGTGATGCTGCTGGACGAACCCTTGTCGGCGCTGGACCTTAAGCTGCGCCAGCATATGCGGGCGGAACTGCGTTCGATCCAGAAACGCACGGGCGTGACCTTCATCTACATCACCCATGATCAGGGCGAGGCTTTGGCCATGTCTGACCGTGTTGGCGTGATGAGCCAAGGGCGGTTGCAACAGGTGGCCGACCCGCGCGAGATTTACAACAACCCCGCCAACGGCTTTGTCGCCAGCTTTGTCGGCGAAATGAACATCCTGACGGGCGATGTGGGCGCAACGGCGGATGGCTTTGCCAGCTATGCCACACCGCACGGCACCTTCCGTGCGCGCCTGGCCCCCGGTGCGGCCAAGGGGCCGGTCAAGCTGTATATCCGGCCCGAGCATGTGGTGTTGACGCCAGATGCCGGTGGCGAAAATGCCGTATCGGTCACCGTGGGCGATGTGGCGTTCGAGGGCAACTTCATCTCGGTTTCGGCCACCACGGACAGCGGCAAGCATTTCGTGGCTGAGCTTCGCAATGACGGGTCGGCCACGGTGCCCGACCCCGGTTCCCGGCAATTCATGCGGTTCGATGCTGCCCGCGCGGCGATCTTGCCCGACGAGACGGGGACGGCCTGACCCATGCAGGACCTTCTTCGCCGTTATGGTGCCACGCTGACCGGAACATTCGTGCTTTTGGTGGCGTTCTGGCTTCTGGCTCTTGTGATCTTGCCGAACGTCACCCTGTTCGAGGCATCCTTCCGCCCCTATCTGCCGGTCGTCGATGTGGGCGGGCCGAAGGACACCTATTCCTTCGACAACTACCGAAAGTTTCTGAACAATCCGGTAGACACGTCATTCTTGGGCATTTCGTTCCAGTTGCCGATCCACACGATCACCTTCCTGAACACGGTGCTGTTTTCGGCGTTGGTGACCTTCATCACCTTTGTGATGAGCTATCCGCTGGCCTATTACCTTGCCAAGATCGTCAATCCGCGCGCGTTGCCGACGCTGGTCTTGCTGCTGTTCGTGCCGCTGTGGGTGTCCGAGGCGCTGCGCGCATTTGCGTGGTATATCATCCTGACCTTCAATGGCCCTTTGAACGCCGCGCTGGTGGGAATGGGCCTGCTGGATGCGCCGGTGCGGTGGCAGAACGGCGTCTTTACCGCCTATGATGCCATCGTGATCGGTCTGGTATACACCTATGTCCTGTTCATGCTGTTCCCGATCTATGGCTCGATCCAGTCGCTGGACACCAACCAGATCGAAGCCTCCGAGGATCTGGGGGCCAAGTGGTGGCAGACCCACTGGCGGGTGATCCTGCCCCATGCAAAACCGGGCATCGCCTCGGGCTGCGTGATGGTGTTCATGCTGTCGGCAGGGTCGCTTCTGGTGCCATCGGTGCTGCCATCGACCAAGTCGAATTGGTTTACCCAGACGATTCAGGTCTGGATGCTGGAATCACAGGATTGGAACACGGGTGCCGCCTATTCCTTCCTCTACATCCTTCTGTGCACGGTCGTCGTGACGCTGGTGATGTGGGCGTTCAAAGTCAAACTCAGCGATATCGCCAAGTAAGGGGGGCCAGATGCACAAGTCACGCAATTTCCTCGGCCACCTGTATATGGCGGCCATCCTGTTTTACCTGTTCATGCCGCTGATCATCATGGGCGGGGCCGCGTTCAACGACAACCGCCTGCCATCGGTCTATCCGTGGAAGGGGTTCACCAACCGCTGGTTCGTCGAACTGTTTAACGATCAGGTCATGTGGACATCTTTCCGCAACACCATTCTGGTGGCGCTTGCCGTGGTGCTGATTGCGGTGCCGCTGGGGGCTGCGGGGGCGATCCTGATCAACTCGATCTCGGGGCGGGTGCGCGGCGCG
This sequence comes from Rhodobacter sp., assembly GCA_027484145.1. Taxonomy (GTDB): domain Bacteria; phylum Pseudomonadota; class Alphaproteobacteria; order Rhodobacterales; family Rhodobacteraceae; genus Pseudotabrizicola. The sequence continues at coordinate 9,569 of JAIXUH010000034.1, read as the reverse complement.
CTTTACGGCGTGATGGTGGCCCCGATCCTGATGCCGGGTGCGGTGATCGGCATTTCCACGCTGCTGTTCTGGAATCAGGTCAATGTGCCCACGGGCCTGCACCTTTCGGTGCTGGGTCAGGTCAGCTATATCGCGGCCTTTGTGATGCTGTTGGTGCTGGCACGGCTGCAAAGCTTTGATCCCGCGTTGGAAGAGGCGGCGCTGGACCTTGGCGCAAGCCATGGTCAGGTGCTGCGGCGCATCCTGTTGCCGCATCTGACGCCCGCCCTTGGGGCCGGGGCTGCGATTGCCTTCTTTCAGTCGATCGAGAACTTCAACGTGACCCTGTTCACGCGCGGCACATCCAATACGCTGACGGTCTATGTGTTCTCAAAGGTGCGGGCCGGGATCACCCCAACCATCAACGCCCTTGCGCTGATGCTGATCGGGGTGACCTTCCTTGCCGCCGTGATCTACGAGATGCGGCGTCGCAGCCTTGCCCGCAAGGAACGCCTGCTCGCCGCCCCGGCCGAGGATTGATGCCTAGCTGCGCTGCGACACCTGATAGCTCGCGCGCTCCAGCCACGCGGGGTTGATCTCGACGCCCCAACCGGGGGCGTCGGTCACCGTGACGTGGCCGCCCTCAACGTGATGGGGGTCGCCCAGAAACAGACCCTCCTGCCACGGATAATAATCCGGGCCTTCGATGGAGAGTTCCAGATATTTGCCCGCGTTCGGTATCGCGCGCAAAAGGTGCATGGTGCACATGGTGACCAGCCCAAGGTTGGCCGCATGGGGCGTGCAGGGCAGCCCCGCCTGTGCCGCCATGTCGGCCACCTGCAGCGTCTTGGCCAGACCGCCCATATACATGACATCGGGCTGCACAACATCGACCGCGCGCATTTCAATCATCCTGCGCCAGACGTTCAGATCGCAGTCCTGTTCGCCCCCGGTCACATCCAGCGACAGCGCTTCGGTCACGGCCTTGGTCTGATCCATTTCCCAATAGGGCGTCGGTTCTTCGAAATGGCCAATCCCCTCGGCCTCCAGCATCCGCCCCACTTCAATGGCCCGCGCCACGCCAAAGCCCGAATTTCCGTCAACCAGTTTGTCGATGCCATCGCCAAGGGCGCGGGCGACCACGGGAATGACAGCCTCAGTCCGTCCCGGCCATTCATCAATGTCATGGCCACATTCCGCGCCGACCCGCCATTTGAAGGCGGTGAACCCCTTTTCATCGCGCAGGCGCACAAAGCGGGCGGCCTCATCCTCGGGGGTGATATCACGCTTCATCGAACTGGCATAGGCGCGCACCGTTCCGGGGGTTCCGCCGATTAGCGCACAAACGGGCTTGCCCGCCCGCTTGCCATGCAGGTCCCACAGCGCCGTATCAAGACCCGCAAGCGCCCGGCAGCGGTGACTGCCCGGAAACTTGTGCTCCTTCTCCTCGACCCGCTGCACCAGCGCCAGAATGTCGTCATCCGCTTGCCCCAACACATGCGGGGCCACCAGCCGGTGAAAGATCAGCGCAGTGATGTCGGCGTGATAGGTTGACGTCTGGCCCCAGCCAACCGCGCCCGTATCATCCGTCACCCGGACAAAGCAGACAAATTCGTTGGTAAAGGTTTCAAGCTTGGCGATCTGGGGCATGGGTCATCCTCGGGCATAACGCTGTCAGCTTAAGATGCGATTGCAACGTTTTGAAGCACAAGGTTTCTCCGCCCGCCTTTTCGCAGCGCAACTTACGGCAGCGTGGCCCGGATGTGGGCAAGGGTCACTTGTTCAAAGGCAAAGGCATAGGACAGCAACATCGCATCCTGCCCCTTCTTGCCGATCAGGGTCACGCCCAAAGGTTCGCCCGTATCATCGCGGCCAATCGGCACCGTGATCGCCGGATAGCCCGCCGTTGCGTAAAAGGGTGACTGCTGGTTCGCCATCCCCACCAATATCTCGACCCCGCCATGCGCGGCAAAGGCCGCCTCCAGCGACGCGGTCAGCGCCGTTGTCATCTGCACGGTCAGCGCCTGCTGATCGGCGGGTGTGAAGCCTGCACTCGGCGGCGCAAAACGCTCGAGCAGGTCCTGTCCAAAGGGCGCACGGCGCGGCAAGTCGGCCTGATTATAGGCGATCAGATCTTCAAGCGTGACCACCGCCGGGTTATGCGCCGCGACATAGGGCATCATGTCAAACCGCATCCCGGCACTCAGATACTCAAAGAACCGTGTAACGGAGCCGGTCGGGTCATCCAGCGTGACCGGCACCATCTGCGCCCCCAACATCGACAGCGCCGCCCCGGTTCGTGTGGCGGCACCGGCCATGATGCCGGCCTGCGCCATGTCTGTGGCCAACACACCCACCTTGACGCCCGTCAGTGCATCGGCGGAGAGCCCGGCTGCATAATCGACATCCGCCGTGTCCGCCGCATCCAGCAACAGCGCCGCATCGCGCACAGACCGGGCAATCGGGCCGGGGCCATCATTCGACAGGATTAGCGGCACCACACCTGCGCCGCTGACCAGCCCGGTCGAAGGCTTCATGCCCACAAGGCTCATGACACTGGCGGGTGAGACCAGTGACCCCGCCGTTTCGGTGCCGATGCTGACCACAGCATACTGCGCGGCCACGCTGATCGCCGACCCCGAACTGGAGCCATAGGTCGGATAGGGGCCAAGCGGGTTAACCCCCTGTCCCCCGACCGCCCCGTTGCCACCCGAAGGATAGCCAGAAGCAAGGGAGCCAGCAAATTCCGACAGGCTGGCCTTGCCGATGATGACGGCCCCCGCCGCGCGCAGGCTGGTGACAAGGGCCGCATCGGTGGCGGCGATGTTGTCCAGCAAGACAGCGGCATTGGCGGTGGTGCGCATCGGGGCTGCGGTGCCGATATTGTCCTTCAGGCTGACCGGAATGCCATCCATCGGCCCCAGCGGCTGGCCCGCCTTGCGCCGCGCATCTGCGGCGCGGGCCTCGTCCAGCGCGGCGGGGTTGATCTCCAACATCCCGCGCAGGCCATCATCCAGCCGCCGGATGCGCGCCAGATGCCACAGGGTCAGTTCTTCCGATGTAAACGCACCCTCGGCCATCGCGGCATTGATCTCGCCGATATCGGCTTGGGCCAGAAACCCATCCAGCCCCTCGGGCGGGGCAAAGGCGGACAAGGCCGCTTCAAAGGGCGCAAAATCCAGCGGACGCAGGCGTTCGGTTTGAAGTTTGGCAATCGTAGCCGCCACATCCTGCGCCAAGACGGGCAAGGGCGTGGTCAAGGCAAGGGCCAGTACAAGGTGGCGCATCATTTGATCCCCTCATAGAACGCGCGAACATCCTGTGCAAAGGCGGTGCGGCTGGCCCTTTGCAGGTAAAACATGTGCCCGCCGGGATAGACGCCGAACAACAGCCGCTTGCGGGCTTCGGGCGTAACCACCGATTGTTCCAGGACATATTTCGACAGGAAATAGGGCGTGGACAGATCATGCATCCCATGCACAACCAAAGCCTTCAGGTCCGGGTTCTGGGCAAGGGCCAGCGCCAGATCATCCGGCCCCCCTGCGGCGGAACGGCGATCCCACATCTGGTTGACCTCCAGATTAAGGGGGATGTAGTTCCGTTCGCTCGCATAGCCCAGGTCCCCGCGGACATAGTCCATGAACGGTGGCAGCAGCACCCCTGTCAGAACAGCAAGCGAGCGATCCATCACGTTCAGACCGGGCAACTCGGGGATCGGATTCTCGCTTGCCACAGTGCCGTCATAACGGTCGATCATCAGACCCCTGTCCTGCAGCAAAGTGGTGACAAAATCCTGCGCGCCGATCCGGGCCCGCTTGCGGGCGACATAGTCGGTGTCCAGACCGATCATACCGGCAACATTGTCATAAAACGCCTTGGTGGTGGCCTCATCGGACCGCCCCAGCTTGACCAGCCCGCTTGCCAGTTCATTCAAGGCGAAACGCTCGAACTCTTCCAGCGCTTCGAGGCCTGTCGGCTCTCCGTTCAAGCCGTAGTGCGCGGCAATCGCTGCCTGTGTCGGAAAATCGGTGATCGGATGCAGAACGGAATAGCGTGTATTGGCAATCTCAGTTCGCAGGGCCGGAGAAATCAGCACGGCGCGATTCAGGTTGATGCCGTAGTCCTGCGCAAGGATCTGGCTCAGCCCCGCCACCCGTTGCCCGCCATAGCTTTCCCCGGCCAGTGCCTTGGGTGATCCCCAGCGGTTGTTCACCGTCAGCCACTGCCGGATGAACCACGCGATGGAATGCATGTCGCTGTCGACGGCATAGTATTTCTTGGGGTCACCCAGCGCGCCGTCCGGCCCCGGCAGCACGCGGCTGTAGCCGGTGCCGACCGGATCGATGAACACAAGATCGGTAAAGTCGATCCAACTGTCCGGGTTCTTTTCCAGCCGCGCCGGAACCGCCGGAAACGATCCGTCGCCGGGCGTGGCGATGGTCATCGGCCCGATGGCTGCGATGTGCAGAAAGATGCTGGCCCCACCCGGGCCGCCGTTGACCAGAAAGGTCACGGGCCGCGTCGCGGGATCGGCCCCGGTCAGGATGTAATCGGCATGGAAGAATTCGACATCCGGCCGCTCGGGATCTTCGCCAATGGCCAGCAAACCTGCACGGGCGGTGTAGGGCAGCGGTTCCTGTGCAAAAGCCCCGCCCCCACAAAGTGCACTGACGACCAGAACAAAGACCGGAAGAATACGCGACAGGATCATAGTGACGTTCCTTTGCAGCGTTGCGTGCACCTGTGCCAAACGCTGCAGCCGATGGCTTGCAAAAGCTATCCACTTTGCGAAGGGGTGACCTTTGTGCCGAACGGGCAATGCCGCACGATGGTACCAGAGTCCGTGCCACAGGACCCCTTGCACGCAGGGCCGTTCGTCAGACTGACCCTTCGATCCCGGCGATCTTGCGGCGCAGCAGGCGCTGCTCCGGCTCTTGCTGACACAGGGTCAGGGCGCGGCGATAGGCGGCGGCGGCCTCGGGCAGCCGGTCCAGACGCTGGAGCATCTCGGCCTCGGCCACATACGCCAGATGATAGTCTGCCAGATCACCCCCGGCTGTCAGCGGGGCAATCTGCTGCAGCGCGGCCTCTGGCCCTTGCACCATGCTGACGGCGATGGCCCGGTTCAGCCGAACCACCGGCGACGGCGCACACCGCGCCAGCACCGTGTACAGCCCAAGGATTTCGGCCCAGTCCGTCTCGGCCGCTGTGCGGGCGGCCATGTGAACGGCGGCAATCGCCCCTTGCAGGGCATAGGGTCCGACCTGACGGGTCGCGAAGGCCTGCCCGATCAGCGCCGTCCCTTCGGCGATCAGGCCTGCGTCCCAGCCTGTTCGGTCCTGATCTGCCAGCAGTACCACCTCGCCATCGGCTGACAGGCGGGTTGATCTGCGCGCCTCGTGCAGCAGCATAAGGCCCAGCAGACCCAGCACTTCGCCATCGGGCAACAGGTCCGCGACCAGCCGCCCCAGACGGATCGCCTCGGCGGTCAGGTCAGCGCGCAGCATGTCGGGCCCGGAATGCGCGGCATAGCCTTCGTTGAACACCAGATAGATCACCCGCAGCACCGGCCCCAAACGGGCAGGCATCTCGGATGGCGCGGGCACGTCGTATCGCAGGCCCGCCGCACGGATGCGCTGCTTGGCCCGGACAATCCGCTGGGCCAAGGTGGGGGGCCGCACCAGAAACGCCCGCGCAATTTCTCCGGTTGTCAGCCCACACACCGTGCGAAGGGTCAGCGCCACCTGCCCTTCGGGTGCCAAGGACGGATGGCAGCAGGCAAAGATCAGGCGCAACTGGTCATCGGCCAGCCCGGCATCTTCCTCGACCGTATCGCCCTCAGCCATCTGCAGCGTCAGGCCGCCCTGCGCTTCGGCAAACCTTGTGCCGCGCCGCAACCGGTCAATCGCGCGGAATCGCCCGGCCGAGATCAGCCAGGCCGACGGGTTTGCCGGCACCCCGTCCTGCGGCCATTTCTGGGCGGCAGCCAAAAACGCCTCGTGCAAAGCCTCTTCGGCAAGGTCAAAGTCGCGCAAAAGCCGGATCAGAGTGGCCAGCACTTTGCGCGACTGGGTGCGCCAGACCGCGTCAAGGTCAAGCGCCGGGCCAAAGGTCATGCGAAAACCATCACCGGACGCACCTCGACCGCACCAAGCCGGGCCATCGGGATGCCCTTTGCCACGTCCATCGCGGCTGCGGCGTCAGGCACATCAATCAGGATGAACCCGGCCAGCACCTCTTTGCTTTCCATGAACGGGCCATCCGTCACAAGGGCATCGCCCTGCCGCACCCGCACCGTGCGGGCCGTCGCACGCCCCTCCAACGCCTCGGCGGCCACAAACACACCCCGCGCCATCAGCGCTACGTCGTAGGCTTGTGACTCGGCCCCCATCTGCTCCCAATCCGCCTGGGTCATCGTTGCGGCAAGGCCGTCATCCACCAGAACCGTGCACAGATACTTCATGCGGCAACCCTTTCCAGCACATCCAGCGGGCGCACCTCGATCGACCCCACGGTCACCAGTGGCATCCGCTCGGCCAACAGGATCGCCTCGTTTAGATCGCGCGCAGTGATCAGGATGAAACCGCTCAGATGTTCCTTGGTTTCCATGAAAGGGCCATCCGTCGCCGTCAGAACGCCATCCCATTTCCGCAAGGTCACGGCTTCGGTCGGGGCTTTCAGCGGCTCGCCCATGATGTAATGCCCGCTCGCCTTCAGCGTGTCGTCATAATCCAGCATGCCGTTGGAGAAGGCATCCCTTTGGGCCTGTGTCATGGCCGCAAACTTGGACTCGTCCAGATAGATCAGGAACATATACTGCATCACGTCGCTCCTCTGCGCTGTTGTGAACGCAAGTTAACCGAAGGGCGACAGGTGATTTCGACAGCCTGCGCGAAAATTTTTCCCCCGCACAGCTGCCGCAGCATCCGGCGGGGGCCGGGCCTGCGGCGGGGAAATGCCTGCGGCGGGGCGGGCCGCGTCAGAACAGATCGAAACTGGCCGCCGTCAATGCCCCAACCCCATCAAGCCGCACAACAGCAACCTGCGCCACACCACCCAGCCCGTCCTGATCCCAGAACAGCGTATCAATCGCGGTGTTCCACACGAACGTGCCGCCCACGGTTGTTGCCGCCGTGCCGTTGACCAGACGCACGGTCGAGGTCATGCCGATGAAGCGGTCAATCTCGAACTGCAACTCGTCAAAGTTTGCCCCCGCCGCGGTCGAAAAATCGGTGATCACATCGCCATCACCCGCTTCGTGTTGCCCGTCGAAGTAAAAGAAGTCGTTCCCCCCGTTTCCGGTGACCGTGTCACTGCCATCGCCCATGGCAAAGGTATTTCTTCCCGTGGTTCCGCGGATGGAGTCGGCAAATTGCGTGCTCCAGACATCCTCGATCGAGGACAGGGTTTCGGTGTTGCCAAATCCGTCGTTGATGACCTGACCCGTTGTCAGCGCCAGATTGACCACGACCCCGGTTTGAACGGCACTCGTAAAGCGGCTGGCCAGATTGATGACATCCTGCCCGATACCCCCGCTATAGGAATCGCGCCCCTCGCCGCCGGAAAACACGTTGCGTTGGGTGGATCCGATGAACACGTCATCCAGCCGCGTGCCGTCCACACGCTCGATATCGACCACCGTGTCCGTATGTCCGAAACCATCGCGGATTTTGCCGAAAATCCGCCCCCCGACGACCGAGGTTTCAAGATCAACGACAATGCCGCGCCGTCCCCCAAGATTGTAGTCGTTCTGATAGCGGACGCGATCCTCGTCTGCCCCACCGTCAAAAAAGTCAGCACCGCGCAAGCCCGAAAACTGATCGCGCTCGTCCGTGCCGACCATCGAGTCGTTGAACCGTGATCCTTCGACCCGTTCAATGCCGGTGAAGGTGTCGGTATTGCCCCATGCGTCGATCAGCGTGCCATTGGTCATGTTCACGCTGATGCCGCGATAGGCGGCCGCGCCCTGACTGTAGGAGGTTTCGCTGAAGGACAGGACATCAAAGCCGTCGCCACCATAGATGGTGTCATTTCCGGCGCTGCCATGAATGAAGTCATCGCCCGCCAGCATGTTGAAGACGTCATTGCCGCGGTTCGTGCCGACAAGACCTTCGAAATCATTGCCGGTGGTCCCGTTGATCACGTCATTGCCCGACAACAGATGGTTCCACGCCATCTGGCCATCCGGACCGACGCCCTGCCCCGCAAGTTCCCAGCCAAACACGTTGGACGCAAATTGCGACAGGTCAGACCCCAGCGAATTGGCGGCAAAGGTATCAAACCGGATCACCAGTTGGTTGGCGGCATTCACCACCACCACGCGATCAATCACGCCGCCGATCGGCTCGCCGTTCAGATAGGTGAAGCCAGTGCCCACCGCCACCACGCGAAAGCCGGGAAAATCGTGGTTTGCAGGGTAGGTCAGACTATAGGTGGTGGAACTTGCCGTTGTAACCGTGGGCAGCGGATCACCTTCGAAGATGCGACCGGGCCAGTTGTCGAGTGCAGAGTAATGCGATGTCAAGGTTACACGCGCCATTTCAATTCCCCTCCTTTTGGCTACGATTCGACTAAAATGATTGGCCCAAGCTTGGCACGAGCGGGCCAGAACGCATAGTCACGGTTCAATAGGTCGCGGTTGAACCCCGCACCTTCGCTGGCACGGAAAGTCAGGAAAGGGCCATCGGATGTGCCGCCAATCCGCCCGCATGTGGCGCAAGGGCCTCGGTCTGCAGGCAAACCTGCGGCCAAGCTGCGCCCGGTCAGAAGGTTGAAACCGCTACGATCAGCCTTCGCCGTCGGTCGCCCGCCTTAGAACACCAGAAAATCAAGGTTAGTCAGGGCAAGCCCGGCCTCCAGCACTGCAAACTGTACCCGCGCCGCGGCGCCCGTGCCGTCGGCGTCGAAATACAGGTTCCCGGTATCCGTCTCATAGATGATCCGGTCAGAGGCATCGCCTGCCAGCCCGGTGTCGTTCAGGTGAAAGGCCGTCGCCACCAACCCGCCCACCGCCAGACCGGTAAAGATGGCGTCCTCCAGCTGGATCGTGTCGGCGGCCACGTTAAAATCGGCAATCGTGTCGATGTTCGCAGTCAAAGACGTACTGAACTGAAAGCTGTCCGCCCCCGCCCCGCCCACGATCGTGTCGTTGCCACCCTTGCCGTCCAGCACATTGGCCCCGGCATTGCCCGTCAGGCTCTGCCCCAGTGCATTGCCGGTCAGGTTGATTGCCGCCGTGCCCGTGGAGGAATTGGTGGTGAACACCTCGATGTTGTCGTCCGCCGCAAGCGTGAACGACACCCCCGCCGCCACCCGGTCATTGGTGCCCTGCCCCGCGCCTTCGACAATCACGGTGCCTGCGTTCCGGAGTATGTAAGTGTCGTTGCCGCCAAGCCCGGTCAGCGTATCGATGCCCGCGCCGCCACCGTCCGACAGCACATTCACCCCCGCATTGCCGGTGATCGCCTGCGCCAAAGCGTTGCCGGTCAGGTCGATCGCCGTGGTGCCCACGGTGGAGGTTGTGGTCAGCACCTCGATGTTGTCATCGGCGGCCAGCGTAAAGCTGAGCGATGCGGCCACCCGGTCATTGG
>JAIXUH010000031.1 GCA_027484145.1 Rhodobacter sp. | reverse complement strand
CGGAATTCACCAAAATACTTGGTGATCGCTGCCGTCAACGTCGTCTTGCCGTGGTCAACGTGGCCAATCGTGCCGATGTTGACGTGCGGTTTGTTCCGTTCAAACTTTGCCTTTGCCATAATGGCCTCCTATTCGGTTCGGATGCGGCGGGGTGAACCCCGCCCTACGGGGGTGGTAGGGCGGGGTTCACGCACGAATTTTCGGCGAAAATTCGTGCAACCCGCCACACCGTCAAGCGTATTTCTTCTGGATTTCGTCCGAGATGTTCTGCGGCACAGCATCGTAATGGTCGAACGACATCGAGAACACGGCGCGACCGCTGGTCATGGAGCGCAGGTTGTTGATGTAGCCGAACATGTTGGCCAGCGGGACCATGGCGTTGATCACGTTGGCATTGCCGCGGCTGTCCTGTCCCTGCACCATGCCCCGACGCGAGGTCAGGTCGCCGATGACGCCGCCGGTGTATTCTTCCGGGGTGACGACTTCGACTTTCATGATCGGTTCCAACAGCTTGGCGCCGGCCTTTTTCAGACCTTCGCGCATAGCGGCCCGCGACGCGATTTCAAAGGCGAGCACCGAGGAGTCGACGTCGTGGAACGCGCCGTCAACCAGTTGCACCTTGAAGTCGATCACGGGGAAGCCAGCCAAGGGACCGGAGTCCATGACGGACTTGATGCCCTTTTCGACGCCGGGGATGTATTCCTTTGGCACCGCGCCACCGACGATCTTGGATTCGAACGAATAGCCTTCGCCCGGTTCAGTCGGATCGATGATCAGCTTGATGCGGGCGAACTGGCCCGTGCCGCCGGTCTGCTTCTTGTGGGTATAGTCGATCTCGGTCGAGCGCGAGATCGTCTCACGATAGGCCACCTGCGGAGCACCGATGTTCGCCTCGACCTTGAACTCGCGACGCATACGGTCGACGAGGATGTCGAGGTGAAGTTCGCCCATGCCCTTCATGATGGTCTGGCCCGATTCCGGGTCCGTCTCCACGCGGAAGGATGGGTCTTCGGCAGCCAGACGGGCCAGCGCGATGCCCATCTTTTCCTGGTCGGCCTTGGTTTTCGGCTCCACGGCAATCTCGATCACCGGGGTCGGGAAGGTCATGGTTTCCAGAACCACTGGCTTGGCCTGATCACACAGGGTGTCGCCGGTCGTGGTTTCCTTCAGACCTGCCAAAGCCATGATGTCACCAGCGAAAGCTTCGCCGATTTCTTCCTGCTTGTTGGCATGCATCATGACCATGCGGCCGATGCGTTCCTTGCGGCCCTTGGTCGCGTTGAAGATCTGGTCGCCCTTTTTGACCTGACCCGAGTAGATGCGGGTAAAGGTCAGGGTGCCCATGAACGGGTCGTTCATGATCTTGAACGCCAGACCGGAGAAGGGCTGGTCATCATCGGCCGAACGGCTGATGTTGCGGGTTTCCGTCTCGTCGCCCGGTGCGAAGCCCATGTAGGGCGGCACATCCAGCGGATCGGGCAGGAAGTCGATCACGGCGTTCAGCATCGGCTGCACGCCCTTGTTCTTGAATGCGGAGCCAGCAAGGATCGGAACGAAGTCGATGGCGAGCGTCCCCTTGCGGATCAGCGCGCGCAGCGTGGCTTCATCGGGTTCGTTGCCTTCAAGGTAGGCTTCCATGGCTGCATCGTCCTGACCCACGGCCAGTTCGAGCATGTTGTAGCGCCACTTTTCCGCATCAGCCTTCAGGCTGTCGCGGATCGGCTGGCGGACCCAGGATGCACCCAGATCTTCGCCCTGATAGACCCACTCTTCCATGGTGATCAGGTCGATGATGCCTTCCAGCTTGTCCTCGGCGCCGATCGGCAGTTGGATCGGGCAAGGGACAGCGCCGGTACGGTCGGCGATCATCTTGACGCAGTTCATGAAATCGGCGCCGGTCTTGTCCATCTTGTTGACGAACACGATCCGCGGCACCTTGTAGCGGTCAGCCTGACGCCACACGGTTTCGGTCTGGGGTTCCACACCGGCGTTGCCGTCCAAGAGCACCACAGCACCGTCGAGCACCGCCAGCGAACGTTCGACTTCGATGGTGAAGTCGACGTGGCCGGGGGTGTCGATGATGTTGAAGCGGTACTTGTCGTCCGACGAGGTGTTGGCGCTGTCAATCTGACGCTGCCAGAAGGTGGTGGTCGCAGCCGAGGTGATCGTGATGCCACGCTCCTGCTCCTGCTCCATCCAGTCCATCGTGGCGGCGCCGTCATGGACTTCGCCGATCTTGTGGGTTTTGCCTGTGTAGTACAGGATCCGCTCGGTCGTCGTGGTTTTGCCCGCATCGATGTGGGCAATGATCCCAAAGTTCCGATAGCGGTTCAGCGGGTATTCGCGTGCCATATTTTCACCTTACCAGCGGTAATGGCTGAACGCTTTGTTCGCGTCGGCCATCTTGTGGGTGTCTTCGCGCTTTTTCACCGCGGTGCCACGGTTGTTCACGGCATCAGACAGTTCGGCGGCCAGACGCTCTTCCATCGTGTTTTCGTTGCGCTTGCGGGCGGCTGTGATCAGCCAACGGATCGCAAGGGCTTCGCGGCGCTCGGTGCGCACTTCGACAGGAACCTGATACGTTGCACCACCGACGCGGCGCGAACGCACTTCGACGGAGGGCTTCACATTGTCCAATGCCTCATGGAAGGCCTGGATCGGTTCGCGCTTCAGACGGGTCTGAACCCGCTCGAGCGCGCCATAAACGATGCCTTCTGCGACGGACTTTTTGCCGTCCAGCATCAGGTTGTTCATGAATTTGGTCAGAACCCGGTCACCATACTTGGCGTCGGGCAGGATTTCGCGCTTTTCCGCGGCGTGACGACGAGACATATCTTATACCCTCACTTCGGACGCTTGGCGCCGTATTTCGAACGACGCTGACGACGATCTTTGACGCCCTGCGTATCAAGAACACCGCGCAGGATGTGGTAACGCACACCCGGCAAGTCTTTGATACGGCCGCCACGGATCAGAACCACAGAGTGTTCCTGAAGGTTGTGCTTTTCGCCGGGGATGTAGCAGATCACTTCGAAGCTGTTGGTCAGACGCACCTTGGCGACTTTCCGCATAGCCGAGTTCGGCTTCTTCGGGGTGGTGGTGTAGACGCGCGTGCAAACGCCGCGCTTCTG
>JAIXUH010000028.1 GCA_027484145.1 Rhodobacter sp. | reverse complement strand
CCCCTCGACAATCACATCGGCCAGGGTATCGACAAAGAACACGTCACTGTCCGCCCCGCCTACCAGCGAGTCGACCCCACCCCCGCCGTTCAACGTGTCACTCCCCGCGCCGCCTGCCAGCCGGTTGTCCGCGCTGTTTCCGGTCAAAGTATCGTTGAAATTGCTGCCTTCGATGCCTTCAATCGAGAAGTAGACGTCGCCCGCGGCCTCGCCCGTATTCAGCGCGCTGTTGGAAAGATCCGCGCGCACTTCGGCGGTTGCATCGGCATAGGATGCCGTATCGGTGCTGGCGCCACCCAACAGGATATCGGCCCCCAGCCCGCCGCGCAGGGTGTCGTTCCCGCTGCCACCGTCAAGCAGGTCATCCCCGCCCTGCCCAAAGATAACGTCATTGCCGCCTTGTCCGCGCAAATCGTTCACATTTCCGTCGCCGCTGATGGTGTCGCCGCCCGCACCGCCGACCAGCCCTTCGATGCCCAGATAGGTGTCGCCAGCCGCCGCCCCGGTGTTCAGCACCGCATTGTCCAGCCGGATCACAAGGTTTCCATAGTTCGCGTCGTCATAGCGGGCAAAGTCGAATTCGCCATCGTCACCGCCGACGTGCTGATCGCCACCTAGGCCGCCCCACAGGTTATCAGCTCCAAGCCCGCCGACCAGACTGTCGGACCCGCCGTTCCCCAGCAAAGAGTCGTCGCCAAGACCACCCTGAATCGTGTTGTTGTCACCATTGCCAGAGACCGAGTCTGCGCCATCACCCATGAGCGCGACTTCGAACCCCTGGTAAAGCTCTGCACCGAAATTGGTCAGACCAGAGGCCATGTTGAATTCATAATCGCCGTCATATCCACTCAGGTTGATGGTGTCGACGCCCGTGCCGCCGAACATGGTCTCTGCGCCGTTACCGGCGACCATGACGTCATTGTCAGCGCCCCCCTCATAGGTGCCGCCATTGCCGTTCGAGGTGATGACATCCTCGCCATTGCCGCCATAAATGCTGTCGGCGGCGCCAAGTCCGCCATCGATCGTGTCATTGCCGCCGCCCCCCTCCAGCCGATTGGTGGCGCCAGACCCGGTGATGACGTCATTGCCGACAGTGCCGATCAGGTTCTCGAAGCCGATCATCTGGTTGGAGACGCTTCCGATGGTGGCCGTTTGAGACGTCAGGTTGAAGGTTGCGTCTGTCGTCCACACCAATGACCAGTCCATGGTGTCAATGCCGGTGCCGCCATCATGCAGATTGCCCGTGTCGAATGAGCCGGCGATCAGAACGTCATCGCCGTTGCCACCATAGTATTCGCGGGCCTGCCCGCCTTCGGTGATGATGTCATTGCCGTCATGGCCATAGACGAATTCCGAGATTCCATCGGCGGTAAAGGTATCATTGCCGATGGTGCCAATCTGATAGTCGTTGACCAAGTAATCGCCCGTGGTCGCCGCATCGCGGATATCGAGGATTTCCAACCCGATCTCGCCATTGTCGCGGACAAAGGTCACCACCACGCGGCCATCGTCCATCAGTTCGGCATCGACCGAGGAAGCGTTAGCCCCGATGGAAAAGTCGAACTTAAGGCCGACTTGCACGCCGCTGCCATTGAAGCGTTTCGCCGACAAGGTGCTGCTGCCAATGTCGTCCCAGACCACAAGAAACCCGCCGTCGGACAGCGCAACCACCACTGATTCCGTGGCATTATTGATCCCGTCGGTGACGATTCGTGGCGTCCCGATCAGATTGCCGGCACCGTTGAACACCTGAAGTACGATGTCAGTATCGACGTTGTCGTTCTCGGTAAAGCTGACAACAAAGCCGCCGCCGGTCAGGGCGGTGATGTCAGGCTCGCTTTGGGAAAAGGTGTCGCCGACCGTGCTGAGAATGTTCGTCGCTGCCAGCACGTTGGTGCCCCCGGCATCGACAATACGGATGGACAGCGCCGAGTCGCCCCCAGGGTCACCGGTGACGCAGGCGATGGCATAAAATCCGGACAGCAGCACCGCCACCGCCGGATCGGATTCGGCCAAGGCCGAGTCCATCAAGACAAATTGAGCCCCGAAGGTATTGGTGCTTGGGTTGTAGATCCGGCCCATCACCGCGCTATCGCCGAATTCATCCATGCGCCAGGTGACAAGGGCCGAGGTGGCTGAACTGACCGCCACTCTTGGCTCGAACCCGGGGTTAAAACTGGAAGAAAAGTATGCGGTGCTAGTGGACACCACCGCGCCAGTTGCAGAATGAACCTGCAAGACGATGTCATTGAACGAACTGAAAGGCTGCTCATACACCGTGATGAACCCGCCACCCGGCAAAGGCGCAATGTCGGCACGGCTTTCGTCAGAGGTGTTTACGCCCGCGTTGACCAGAAACTCACTGCCGATCCGAGAACCCAGCGGGTCGAACAACTGGCCGATGATGTCTAGCCCCGCCGGGCTGCCGACACCGGAGTTTTCGGCTGATGTCCAGATCACCAGAATATTACCATCGGCAAGATGGATAACACGCGGTTGCGACTGGGTGTTTGCGGTTGTCAGGTTGACGGTGAATTCGTTCAGCCATGTAACGGGGGTCGGGGGCATTGCGGTACTCACGGTTGAAATGAACACATGCCAAGCAAAAAACGCCGGCATCCAATAAATTCAAATCGTCGCACAAAATCACGCGACCGGGCAAGATAGACTGTCTTGATACATTGCGCTGGCTTGTACCAGACGGAAGAGGCGGCGTGACCGGCGGCGCCGCGCGCCGGGGTGCCGAACGTCACGTTGCGTTTGACAATGTCAGCATGGGGGCGGGTCTTGGCGCGGGCACGGCGATACCTGTCTTGGCGGCGGCAACGACACCCTGCCCGACTGCGGCACAAAAGATGGAGGTGGCCGTTCGCGCAAGCGTGGGCGGATCACGTTTGTCGCTTGGACATGCCCGCGCCTGACAATTGGCGCTGCCGGATTAACCCGCTCCGGCCCGTTGGGCGGTCGCTTTGGCCTGTGGCAAAGGGCCTAGCCGATGATCCCCGGCCTTTGCGTGGTGCCGCGCCAGAGCAACCGCCCAATCACCCGCCAAAGTCAAAGGCCTGTCATGGCCCCGTTGCATGCCATGGAAGTTCGGCCAATCCATCCGCCGTCTTGCCCGATTCGACCCCGGATTTGGTCATGTTTGCACAAGTTTGCGCCACACGGCCAACCACATGGCATTTTTTTAGGCGGCATTGGAGCACTCCGCCCCCATCCCGCCCGAGATGACAGATTTCCGGCAAACGGAAGGCCATTTGGGAATAGCGTGGCCCTTAAATTCGGGGACAAAAAATGAATATTGCTGATCGACCGGGGCCCCTGCTCGGGTCTTCGGTTCTTGGGCGTTACTTGGAAACGCTTGTGTCTGACCTGTCCAGACTGAACATCGGGGACATTGCCACCTATATCCCACAGCTTGGCCTTGCCGATCCGACCGATTTCGGTGTGGCCATCGTCACAGCCGACGGACGGCAATACAAAGCCGGCACCTGCGACAGGCGGGTGACCATCCAATCCGTCTCGAAGCCCTTCATGTATGGTCAGGCACTTGACCAGTTCGGCCGCGAGGTCGTGCTGAAATCGGTGGGCGTGGAACCGACGGGAGAACGCTTCAACGCCATCGTTCTGGACGAGGCGAACAACCGCGCCTTCAACCCGATGGTCAACTCTGGCGCCATCGTCACCGCCGCGCTGCTGACCCGCGACACGCCAGCGCAAAGCGAAGCCGACATGCTGGCCCTGTTTTCGCGGCTTGCCGGGCGGCAGTTGGACATCGATATGCCGGTCTTCCACTCGGAACACGAAACCGGGCACCGCAATCGGGCGATCGCCTGGCTGATGGTGAACGCCGGCATCATCGAGCCAGAGCCGGACAAGGTGCTGGACCTGTATTTCAAACAATGCTCGGTCCTTGTCGACTGCACCGATCTGGCGGCCATGGCCTGCACCTTGGCCAAGCGCGGCACCCAGCCCTTTACCGGCGAGCAGGTCTTTACCCCCGACACCACCCGCGACATCCTGTCGGTCATGACGACCTGCGGCATGTACGATTATGCCGGTCAATGGGTTTATGACGTGGGGCTTCCGGCCAAAAGCGGCGTGTCGGGCATGATCATGGCGGTGGTGCCGGGGCAACTTGGCCTTGCCGTCTATTCACCGCTGCTGGACAGCGTTGGCAACTCGGTCCGCGGGATCGAAGTCTGCCGCCGCTTTGCCCGCGATTTCGGCCTTCACACCTGCGCCAGCGCACTGGACCCCGGTGGTGCCATCCGGCGGGTTTATACGGCGCGCGAAGTTCGCTCGCTGCGCCAGCGCACCGTGGCAGAGCGGGCCGTGCTGGATGGCGCGGGCGCCTTGTTCGAGGCGGTCGAACTGACCGGGCCTCTGTATTTTGCCGCAGCCGAACGCGTGGCACATCGCACGGCCGAAGCCGCGCAGCGCGCCCGGACCGTGGTGCTGGACCTGACCCGGGTCGAAAGCATCGACAAGGGCGCGCTCGATATCCTGCGGCGTGTGGCATCCCTGACGGCCAGCGAAAGCTGCCGCTTTCATGTGACCGGCATCCCCGACCGGCTGAAGGCAGACCTGGCCGAGGCGCTGTCGGCATGGAATGGCACAGCGGTTCTGGCCTATCCGACCACCGAAAGCGCGCTAGAAGCCTTTGAGGATGGCGTCCTTACGGGTTCGGGTGCCATCGGCATCGGCGATGTGATGCGTCTGTCACAGGCTGACATTTTCAAGGGCCTTGGCCCCGAGGACATCGCGGTTCTTGAACGCGCGGCCAGCACCTTTTCCTATGCTGCGGGTGACCGGATCATCACCCATGGCGACGATGCCTTGGCTGTCTATGTCGTCGCGCGTGGCGTGGTCAGCATTACCATCCCCTTGGGCAGCGGCACGCGCAGGATCAGCGCCGTCGGGGCCGGACAGGCCTTTGGCGAAATGGCAATGCTGGATGGCGGCAGGCGTTCGGCGAATGCGGTGGCCAGCGGTGCGGTGATCTGTCATGCCTTTGCGATTGACGCAATCAGACAGATCGCCAAAGATCACCCTCATATTTACGCGGTGATACTCTCCAACTTGGTGCGCAGTCTGTCCGACCGGTTACGTGCAGCGAATGAACAGTTAGGAACATTTGGATGACGACCCGCCTGCCCTTCCTTCGACGCCTGCGGCAGCCGTGGCTGCCGCTTCTGTTTGCGGCTTTGCTGGTGACGCCATCCGTGCCCGTTCCCGCGCAGACCGCGGACCAAGTGGTGCTGGTTGAAACGGGCAATCGTCTTGCTGCGCTGCTGCGTGCGGGGCGTAGCGTCCTGTCTGCAAATCAGGACCTGATCAACGACCCGGCCAAAGCCGACAAGGGCCTGACGCCCGAGGTCTTTATGGAACAGGTTCTGGCCGCCTATACGCAGACCAATGGCGAGCCGCCGCTGACAGAGGGGCTAACCGACCTGCAGCGCCAGTTGACCGAGGCCCAGTTGAACGCGATGCGCGACGTGGTGGCCGACGCCCAGTCGCTGATCAATATGCCCGACATGGGTTTCAAGGGGTTCATTCCCGCGGTCTTTGCACGCCTTGTGAACGAAGAATTCAGCCTTGCCGTCGGCGATCTGGCAAAGGTCAAGGTCACCGCGCCGACACCCTTGGTGCGCAACCGGACCGCGCGCCCCGATGACTGGGAAGCAGCAGTGATCGAGACAAAGTTCGAGGTTGACGGTTACGAAAAGGGCGCAGCTTGGTCTGAACTGATCGAGGCCGCCGGGGAGCCGCAATTCCGGATGCTGATCCCGGAGTATTACGCGCAATCCTGCCTCAGCTGCCATGGCGCGCCTGCGGGCGAGGTTGATATTACCGGGTTCCCGAAAGAGGGCGGCAAGGAGGGCGATCTGGGCGGCGCGATCTCGATCACCCTGTTCGCGACGGAATGACCGAAGGCACCCTGCGACCGGGCCAAAAAACGGGTGCTCGGGCTGGCCAGATCGCACTGCGGATCGGCGGGCTGTCTGCCGTGCTGCTTGGCGTGCTGATCGTATCCACGATCATTATGGCGGTCGAGTTTTCGGCCAACCAGCGCCGCATCGCCGAAGCCACTGACCGCTTTGACCGCCTGCGCGTCGCGGCTGCCGCGCAGCAGGATTTCGCTATCATGCGCTACTGGCTGACCGACCTTGCCGTCAGTCAACTGGTGCTGTCGGAACGCAACGCCGCCGGCGCGCGCGAACAACTTGCCGAACGTCTTGATGCGCTGAGCGCATTTGCCCCGGATGCGGCGGCAACGATCGGAGCCTCCAGCGATGCGTTTTGGGACAGTTCCTTGGCGGCCGTCGATGCCTATGCCGATGGCAACCGCGTCGTCGGCAACAGCTGGATGTCCACCGGACGCGCCCAAAGTGATGCGGTGCAAGTGACCATGGCCGATCTGGTCAAGGATCTGGCCGCCCAGTCAGATGAGGCAAACAGCCTCGCCGCCAGTTCGGCGCAGACGGCCCGCACCCGTGCGCTGATCGGCGGCGCGCTGGTGCTGTTGGCCGGCACCGTGCTGACCGCCATCGTGCTCCGCTCGATCCAGCGCCCACTGGGCCGGATCGACCGGGCGATGACCAACCTGCAAGAGGGCAAGCCGCCCGAGGACCTGCCTCCCGAAGGCCCCGGCGAATTTGGCCGGCTGTCCACGGCCCTGCGCACACTCTACGAAACCCAGCATCGCCGCGCCGAACTGGAAGAGATCAACGCCCGGCAAAGCCGCATGGTGATGACCGCCGTCGAAACCATTCCCGACGGCTTTGCCCTCTTCGATGCCGAGGACCGGCTGGTGCTGCGCAACCAGCGCTTCCTCGACATCTTTCCCTTCGCCCGCGACCTGCCCGAAGCCGCAACATTTGCAGCGTTTCTGGATGCAGAGATCGCCTCGGGCGTCCTTGGCCTGTCGGAAGCCGACCTTGCGGATTGGCGAAAGGCCACCATGGCCCGTCACGCCGATCCAAGGGGGTCGCGCGCGGAAATGGCTTATGGGGACCGCTGGCTTCTGGTGTCAAAACGCAAGACCCCCGATGGCGGCACCGTGGCCGTCTATTCCGACATTTCGATCCTGCACGAACGGCAAGCCGAACTGGAACAGGCCCGCGCCGAGGCAGAAGAGGCGAACGACGCAAAAAGCCAGTTCCTCGCCTCGATGAGCCACGAATTGCGCACCCCCCTGAACGCGATCATCGGCTATTCCGAGATGCTGATCGAAGACGCGACCGATGCGGGTGAGGCTTCGACGGTAGCCGACCTGCAGCGCATCGAAAGCTCGGGCCGGCACCTGTTGGCTCTGATCAACGACATCCTTGACCTGTCGAAGATCGAGGCCGGCAAGATGGAGCTGCACATTGAGACGGTCGATGTGCCGACCTTGGTCGAAGATGTGCGCCTGACCATCCTGCCGCTTCTGGCCAACAACGACAACACGCTGACCGTGACGGTGGAACCCGGCATCGGCACCATGCAGACCGACCGGACCAAGCTGCGGCAGAACCTGTTCAACCTGCTGTCGAATGCCAGTAAGTTCACCAAGGAGGGGCACGTGAACCTGTCCGTCACGCGCGAGGGCCCGATGCTGCGCTTTGACGTGCGCGACGACGGCATCGGCATGACGACCGAACAGCTATCGCGGCTGTTCACCCCCTTTGTTCAGGCCGAAAATTCCACCTCCAGCCGCTACGGCGGCACCGGCCTTGGCCTGTCGATCGTGAAAAGCTATTGCGAAATGTTGGGCGGCAGCGTCTCGGTCACCTCGGCCCCCGGCGTCGGCTCAACCTTTACCCTGCGCCTGCCGGCCGCCGCCGCCGCATCGGTTGCCGACAACACACTGGCCACGATCCTGATCATCGATGATGATCCGGTCGCGCTGGACACGCTGGGTGCCACTGTGCGCTCGGCTGGCTATGCGGTGCTGACGGCAACGGGGGCTGAAGCCGGCAT
Source organism: Rhodobacter sp. (assembly GCA_027484145.1). Classification (GTDB taxonomy): domain Bacteria; phylum Pseudomonadota; class Alphaproteobacteria; order Rhodobacterales; family Rhodobacteraceae; genus Pseudotabrizicola. The sequence continues at coordinate 5,751 of JAIXUH010000028.1, read as the reverse complement.
TGCACTGGCGCGCGAGGCGCTGCCCGACGCGGTGCTGCTGGATATCATCATGCCCGGACGCGACGGCTGGTCGGTCCTGCGCACGCTGAAAGAGGACCCGCGCCTGTGCGAGATGCCAGTGATCATGGTCAGCATGATTGGTGACCGCGAGATGGGGCTGGCCTTTGGTGCCGTGGAACACCTGAGCAAGCCCGTGGACCCGGCCCGTCTGATTGCCGCGCTGGAGGCTTTGGCAGGCGACGGGACGCGCGACGTCCTTCTGGTCGATGACGATCCGGCGACGCGTGGTCTGTTCCGCCGCATCCTGTCGCGCGAAGGCTGGACAGTGCGCGAGGCCGCCGACGGCGAACGCGCGCTGGCCCTTGTGGCCGACCGCGTGCCCGGCCTGATGATCCTTGACCTGATGATGCCGCATCTTGACGGCTTTCAGACGCTCAAGCGGTTGCGCGAAACCGAAGAAGGCCGCAACGTTCCGGTCATTGTCGCCACCTCAAAGGACCTGACCCACAGCGAATTCGAATGGTTGCAGTCGAATGCCCGCGAGATTGTCACCAAAGGCGCCGACAGCCGTGCCAATGTGCTGGCAGCCATCGCCCGACACCTTGCTGGCACGGCGACAGAAACGAACGGAGAGACGTGATGCCGACGATCCTGATCGTCGAGGACAATGACATGAACCTCGACATGCTGACCCGCCGCTTGCAGCGCAAGGGCTATGAGGTCCTGTCGGCGCGCGATGGGCAGGCCGGGGTCGAAGCAACGCGGCAGCATCGGCCGGATATCGTGCTGATGGACATGAGTCTGCCTGTCCTTGATGGCTGGTCGGCCACGCGGGCACTGAAGGCCGATGCCGCCACAGCCGCGATTCCGGTGATCGCGCTGACCGCCCATGCGATGGAGGCCGACCGCAAAAAGGCGCTGGACGCGGGCTGCGATGCCTTTGGCACCAAACCCATCGACATGCCTGATCTCTTGTCCAAGATTGAACGTCTGCTGGGTGCCAGTAACGGATGACCCCTCCTGCCAATGATATCCGCGCCAGGGCGTTGGCCCGGCGGGTGATTCAGCGCCTGTCCGGCCCGGCTGAATCCATCGCCGGGATTCAGGACATTATCTGCGAGGAACTGTCCGGCCTTGACCTGCCCGATGCCGCCGCGGATGCCGCCAAGGTGCGCGGTGCGGCGCGCGACCTTCTGGCGCTGATAGAAAACATCGACGATACCGGCGTGACCGCCGCCGAACGCCAGCGCCTGCGCCACGACCTGCGCACCCCGATTAACGCCATCATCGGCTATTCGGAACTGATCACCGAGGATTTCGAGGATGATCTGCCAGAGGCACTTCTGGCCGATATCCGCACAGTGATCGGCGAATGCGCTTTGCTTCTGGCGCAGATCGACCGTGTCTTGGGCGAAAGCGCCGACGTGGCAGAACTGGCGGGCTCGGCGCTGGATGGGCTTGTCGCCGCAGCGCTGGAACAGACGCTTTCGGGCGATCCGCGACTGGAACCGCGCGACGCGGGCCAGATATTGGTCATCGACGACACGCCGGAAAACCTTGTCCTGATGCAGCGGCAGCTTGGGCGGCAGGGCCATCAGGTTGCTGTTGCCACCTCTGCCGCGCAGGGCCTTGAAATCATTGCGACCACGCAGGTGGAAGTGATCCTTGTCGATGTGCTGATGCCCGAGATGAACGGGATCGAGCTTTTGGCCCGACTCAAGGCGCATCCGCAATGGCGCTATATCCCGGTGATCGTCGTTTCGGGCCTGCGCGACATGCGGGCTGTGTCGCGCTGTATTGCCGCCGGGGCCGAGGATTACCTGCAACGCCCGGTCGATCCGGTGCTGTTGCACGCCCGCGTCGGCTCTTGTCTTGAAAAGCACCGCTGGCATCAGCGCGAACTGCGCTATCTGGCCGAGATCGAATATGAACGTGACCGGGCTGATGCGCTTTTGCATTCGGTCCTGCCCGGCGGCGTGATCGCCCGGCTGCGCGCCGGAGAGAAGGTGATCGCCGACCGCTTCGAATCTTCGACCATCGTCTTTGCAGACATTGTCGGCTTCACCCCTTGGACGGCACGGCTTGACCCAAGTGAGGTGCTCAGCCGCCTGACAGAAATCTTCCTTGCCTTTGATGACCTTGCCGCCAAGCACGGCGTCGAAAAGATCAAGACCATCGGCGATGCCTACATGGCCGCCTGCGGTGTCCCGGACGCGGTGGAAGACCACGCCGACCGCGCTATGGCGTTTGCGCGGGCCATGATCGACGAGATCGGCCGCAAGACGGGGGACGCCATGGCGATCCGCGTGGGCGTGCACAGCGGCCCGGTCATCGCCGGGCTGATCGGACGCAGCCGATTTGTCTATGACGTCTGGGGCGAGACAGTGAACATCGCCAGCCGCCTTGAGGGCGCAGGCGTGCCCAGCCGGATCCACCTGTCCGAAGCGACCCGGCAGATGCTGCGGACGCAAAGCACGGATTTCGAACGCCGCACCAGCACGCTGCGCGGCGTGGGAGAGATCACGACCTATATCGCGTGATCGCTGGCTGGCGCGCCCTAAAGCTCGGCGTCGTTCAAAAGCCGCGTGGTCGTCAGCAACCGCCGGGCCAGAACAGACGCCAGCAAGCGATGGAATTGCGCTGCTGCCGTCGGATCGTCGCGCTCCATCTCCTCCAGCGCTGCCGAGTCGATGCAGATCACTGTGCTGGCGGTTTCGGCTGTCAATGTCGCCGTGCGGTCGACCCCCGCGTAATAGGCGATCTCGCCCACGATTGCGCCGGGCAGGAAGCGGCTGACGATCTGGCGTTCCTGATTGGGATCAGTGACGGTCGCGCACAGGCGGCCCGCGCGCAGGAAGACGAGATGGTCGCTGCGGGTGCCCTGTGCCAGCAGTTCTTGCCCCGCGGCCAGTTCGACACGGTTGCCATAGGCCTGCAACAGCCGCGCGGTCACGCTTCCCAGACCAAGGTCGGCACCGACGTCCTTGGTGGACCTGACCTCGCCCAGCAGGGTTTCCTCGATGCCCAACATCATATCGTCAAGACTGCCCGCCAGCTGGAAATGCTGGCCACCTGACCGACCGCGCCGTCCGAACCGCGCGGCAAGCTCGGGCGACAGCCCGGTCAGGGTCAGCTGGATGCCCGCCTTGGCGCAACTGCGGCCCAGACGCTCGAACGCCGACCATGCCGAGACGTCAAGCCCCACCACCCGCTTCATGTCCACGATGGCAAAACGATAGGCCGGCCCCGCCTCAAGCCGCCGCTGCAGACGGTCTACCAACCGGCTGGCCGAACCAAAGAACAAGAACCCTGCCAGCCTGCTGACACTGACGCAGCTACCCAGATCGGCCAGCAGGGCGCGATCTTCGGGCGAGCGTTCGACGCGGGCGTGAAAATTCGCACCATTCGTGCTGACCCGCGCGGAATCGACCCGCGAATAGGCGATCACGAACAACAGCGCCGCGACTGCCACGCCAAAGCCAACCGCCGCCATAAAGCCGAACACGACCGCAATCACCGGCATCGCCACCACGATGGCCAGTTCGCCCCGCGGCATCACAGTGCCATGGTCGTAATAGGCCGTCAGCAGCAGGTCGAACCCCAGAAAGAACACCACTGCCGCGAACAGGCCAATAGGCAGATAGGACAGCACATCCGCGCCAAGGAACAGCACGAAGAGCATGACTGCGGCCAGACCGAACCCGGCGGCCGCCCCCACCAGCCCGAACCGCCGCGCCAGCAGCGTCTCGGACAGGATGTGGTATCCGCCCAAGCCCCCCGCCAGCCCGGCCGCGATATTGGCAAGCCCGACACCCTTCATCTCGCGCTCGAAGTCGATCTCCTGCTCGATCGCCAGTTCCAGACCCGAGGCGTTCAGCAGCATCCCCAGCATCGATATGCCGATGATCGTGGCAATGACCGGGGTCTGCGCCAGCAGGTAGGTCCATTCCACATCCTGCAAAAGGCTTGGGTTCAGCCCGTTGAGAAATGACCCGCTCTGGAACGGGCCCAGCAGCAAGCCCATCTCGCGCATCATCGCGAAATCAAAGCCCGAAAGCCCGGTCAGGGCGTAAAATCCCACCAGCGACAGCGCCATCACCAACGGGATCGCAAGGCCGTTGCTTGTCAGCCGCGATACGGCAACAATCACCACGGCAACCGCCAGCCAAGGCAGCCACAGGGGCCACAGCGCCGCAAGGTCGGAAAGCCAGTTGCCACTATCCGGCACGACCATGCCAAAGGCGCCGCGCACCAGCAACACACCCGAAGCGGCCAGAAAGCCGCTGATCACCGGAAAAGGCACGAAGCGGACCAGATAGCCCAGCTTGAGGACCCCCATCGTATAGGCGGTCAGCCCCGTCGCAATCGCAGTGACGCCAACCAGTGCGACAACGGTCGCAAAGGCCGCTTGCTGCGAAAGCATGGGTTGGGCGGCAATCGCCCCGGCCGCAAGGGACAGAAGGATGGTGCTCACATCCTGCGGCTGGATCAACGAGCCGCGATAGGTCAGCGTCAGCGGCCCGATCACCGCCATCACTGCCGCGCCGATCAGCGTCAGCCCGATGCCTTGGCTAAGAAAGGGTGTCAGGGGGCCGGTATAGATCATCGCCGCCAGCGACAGCGCGAAGGTCACCGCCATCACGCCCACGATGGCAGCAGCGAAAACAGCCTTGAACACGTCGGTCAGGCCAAGACCCCCGGCAAGGAGGTGGCGGTCTGTATCTTGCAATCCAGCGATCCTTTTTCGGCCCAAGAAGGCGGCATTTCTGGCAAGATTGCAAGCTTGCTCACCTCAAGCTGCGATATTCCGATCTGGCCACTGCCCTGTTTTGCAAGGTCAGGATGGCGACGTGAACCTTTTTCGCAAAGGCTGTCAGCTCGATGCGGCAACTTGTGCGCTTTTCCACAACACCTGCGCTTAGATCGTACCGCCAGACACCCATGCGACCCTGCAGAAAAACATGGTGAGGGCTTTCCCGCACCTTGCCAAAGGACTGGGCCTTAGGGCACTTGCCACCGTGATGTGGTCGGTGGCAAGCGAGGGACGGGAAGACCCTTGTGCGTGCCATTCGCGTCGACCGGTGTCGTGTCACAAAACGTTGGCGCGTAACGCCGGGCCCCTGTTGGGCATGGTTTCCGCCACCAGTCGATGCGAAATATGCGGCATCAAATGATCCCGAAATCCCCGACCGTGAGCGCCAGCCCGGTTTGCAGCGTGGCGAATTGCGTGGCGCCGCCGGCGGCGTTGCCGTTGGAGTCATAGGTCAAGGCACCCGTCGCCGCGTTATACAGGAGGAAGTCGTTGGCATCGACCGCAGCACCTATGCGGAATTCGCTGGCGCTCAGGCTGACGCCGATGGCGCTGAACACCGATGACAGCAGCAGGATGTCATCCACCCCCACGGCGAAATCCGTGATCTCGTCCACGTTCCCTGCGCCAAGGGTTGTCGAAAACACGAAATCATCCGCCCCAGCCCCGCCCTTTAACGTGTCGTTGCCGCCCTTGCCGTCCAGCACATTGGCCCCGGCATTGCCCGTCAGGCTCTGCCCCAGTGCATTGCCGGTCAGGTTGATTGCCGCCGTGCCCGTGGAGGAATTGGTCGTAAACGCCTCGATGTTGTCGTCCGCCGCCAAGGTAAACGACACCCCCGCCGCCACCCGGTCATTGGTGCCTTGACCCGCGCCTTCGACAATCACCGTGCCTGCGTTGCGCACGATGTAGGTGTCGTTGCCGCCCAGCCCGGTCAGCGT
>JAIXUH010000039.1 GCA_027484145.1 Rhodobacter sp. | reverse complement strand
GGCTATGAGCCGAACGGAACGGGCGTGGTGGCGCTGGAGGGGTTCCGCAATGCCGACAAGGTGCGCGAAGGCCAGCTTGCCGGGGTTCTGGGGGATGGCAATGCCACGGCGGTGGATACTGATTTCATCCGCACCAACTTTGATCTGATCCACCCCGAGGAGCCATGGACCGAAGGAAAGGGCCTGCGCTGCTTTACGGCGTGGCAAGGCACCTATGCCGGAACCTATGGCAGCATGTTCGACACAGTTCCGAATGCCTTTTCCTTCACCGATACGACGGGCGCGGCGGTGTCGTCGGTGGTCACGTCCAGCGCGGTGCCGATCCTTGGCTTTCAAAGGCGCACCCTGATCAGCGTGACGGGCGGCGAATACCGCATCCTGAACAGCATTATCGGTGATGCCGTGATGCAGGATTGGGGCAGCGCACCGGGCTTTGTGGAAAACGCGTTTTATAAAGTGCAGTTGCGTGGCACATCATCGGCCAGCAACAGCACGGCCACCAGCGTGACCGTCACGATTGGGGGCGTGTCCGACACATGGTCGATCACGACTGAAGCGGCAGGCCTGACCTTCGAGGCTGAAACCAACGCTTTCGTCGCCACACTTGCAGCCAATGGCGGCGGGGCCATGAACGGAACGCAAAAGGCGGCGCTTGACGCTCTGTTTGTTGGGCTGAAGGCAGACGGCCTGATGACGGGCAGCAAGATTGTCCGCCTTTACATCGGGTCAATGCACGATGCCGTCGCTGGCCGGATCGACCTACGCGATCAGACCACGCTGATGGCATTCAGCACTGGTTCTGGTGGCAACATGCCGTGGTCTACCGCAGGCTGGAACCCCGGTGCTGTGTCACAGCGCGGGCTGAACCTGCGTGTCAACCCGTCGCTGACCGCGCAAGATGGCTTTGGCCTGTTCGTATGGTTTGGCACCATGACCGCGAGTGCCAATGCGGACTTCACCTCGCTGCCCGATACGAATGTTCTGGTGCGGGTCAGTTCGTCCCTGTTCCGGGCGAAGATGCACACGGCGACCAACCAGAACCTGAATGGCACCTATGCCGCCGGGTTCTATTCGGCCTATCGGTCTGCCGCTGCGCTGACCACCTATTTCGGGCCAGCGGGCACATCCTTGGGCACCAATACCACCGCGTCTTCGGCCCCTGTTGGCACGGAACTCTGGCTTGGCCATCCCTCCAGCATCACGGCAGATCGGCCGGTTCGGGCGCATGGCGTGCTGGGTGCCGGATGCACGGCAACCGACATTCTGAACCTGCGCAATCGGTTGAACACGTTCTTCGGGGCATTCTGATCCTTGGGCCGCGGCGAAGATTTCTGCGCCGCGGCAGCGTCGTCTTTACCAGTGTGCCAAGGGGCAAACCGAATCAGCCAACAGGGCGGATACAACCCGTGTGAGAGTGCCCTGCCCCCGTTAAACCCAAGAATATCAACGACACACGCCCCGATTGAAGGATTGTTTGCGCCTTGATCCTGATGCAGGGCAACAGGCGAAATTGTTTCCGGATGGCGCGTGCAAGAGCAATTTCGGATCGAAGATGTCATCTTTATGGTAGTTTCGCGGCAAGTTCAGCCACAGCGGATTGATGCAATGTTCTTTAGCTTTTTCTTCAGCAAGATCCCCTTCAAGAAGGCGCTGCCTGTCTTTGAGGTCAAGTTCCCCGAGATCAAATCGTTCTTTGACGCCAAGTTCAAAAAGGACAACGACTGCAAGGACCGGGATGATGACCGTGGTCATCATGGCAAGGACAAAGACAAGGGTGACGGCAAGGACAAGCCCAGCTTCCCCTGCAAAGACAAAGACGACGATCATGATTGCGACGACGATCATGATGATGACGCCGACTGTGGCGGGGCCTGCCCGACGGGAACACCCGCTGGCAGCGAGCGTATTTCGGGCACTGCGGGCAACGACACGATTGCGGCACAGTCCAACTTTCAGACAACGATCGCAGGAAACGACGGCAACGATCTGCTGATCGGCGGCGATTTTGCAGATTTCCTGCTGGGCAACAAAGGCAGTGATACGCTTCAGGGTGGCTGCGGCAACGACACGCTGCATGCCGGGCTTGGCGATGACACGGTGCAGGGCGGCGAAGGCAACGACCTGCTGCAGGGTGACACGGGTTCTGACGTTCTGATCGGCGGGAATGGCGCAGACACGTTCCAGTTCAACACATCGGCCCTGTCGGATGCAGCGCTTGACGCCGTCTCTGACTATAACGCCGCCATGGACACCATCTCGATGGGCAATATCTCGGCCGAATTGGTGACGGTGCAGCAGAACGGTGTGAACGCCGAGATCTTCGTCAGCGGGATGCTTGAGGTGGTTGTGTTGAACACCAACGCCCTGCAACTGTCGTCGGCACTGGCCTACGACATCATCTGATCTGACTTGCGCGCGCCGCTTAGGACGGCGCGCGCATCAGGCTGATCCGGTAATCGGTCAGGTCACCATCGGATGATCCGTTGGGACCAACGATGACCTCGACCTGATCACCAGCTTTCAGTGTCATGGTCAGGTCATCCACAATGATCGGGTCTTTGCCTGCGGCGTCGAAGGTTGTTTTGCCGTTCAGGACGACTGAAACGGCAATGCCATCCTCGCTTCGTGCCGGAACTTTGAACTCGGCCAGCAGGGTGATCTGCATATCTTCGGTCGCCGTAAAGCGATGCACGATGTCAACCGCCTTGGCATCGGCACCTGCGGGCAACAGGCTGTCGGCTGACAAGCGGGAGTGACCAGCCTTTTCGACGTTGCCCCGATACGGAAACCACGGTGTGCCGGGGCGTTCCTGACCCGGATAGGTCATCAAGGGAATGTCAACACCTTCGCGCCGGGCGAACCGTTCGAAGGCATCCCCTGCTGCCTGAAACTCATCGGCGGTCGGGTAGGCAAACTGGTGATAGCTGTCTGCGATCATCAGGCTTTCACCCAAGGTTACGCTTTCGGCGATACCTCCGCCCTCTTTGACGAAAACCAGAGGGGCCGATGTGGTCAGGCGATAGGGCGCGTCGACCGCGTTACCTTGCGCGTCAAAAACGGTTGTCCCCTCGGCCACATCAACGCTGCGATCTTCTCCCCACAGAACCGACACGTCATCACCGAACTGGCAGCCATAAGTAAAGGGGTCGGGCGCGATGTTCTTGACGGCCTTTCCCTCCATCCGAGCGGCAATCAGCTTGTAGGCACGACCGGCCGATGTGATCCGGCCTTCGGGCGAAAACAGCGGCACAAGGTTATCGCCACGTTCGTTCAGGGGGTACCATGCCACCCGTTCCATCCCGGTAAGGGCCATCTGGCAGTAGTTTGTCACGAAATGGTTCGCGGCCTGTGCCGGGTCAGGGTGCCCGAACTCTGTCACTTCGATCGGGATGTCTTTCGCCAAAGGGTGACGACGCAGAACCTCAACCTGACGCGTAAGTTGCTCGGCCGATGTCGTGTAGGGGTGGATGGCAAGGGAATCCATCCATTCCGCCCCACCGGAATCAAGGATCTCCCAGATATAGCCGGCGGGGATGGAATGGGTCGCCCCCCCCGAAATCTTGATGTCAGGGCGCACGGCACGGGCCGACTTTGCCGTTGCCGCCAAAAGCGGTACATAGGCGCGCGCGCGTTCCAGCGCCGTCATCTCGGCAATCGGGCCTTTGACATAGTTCACGCCATTGAATTCGTTGCCAACCTCGATCCGGTAAATCGACGGAAAGCGCGCCACCAAGGCGCCCGCAAAGGCGCCAAAGGCCTCGATCCCTTCGGCTGTGGTGGGGGTATGGCCGGATTCATACAGCGGATTGCCCCAGTTCAGCACGGTACTGGTCCGTATCCCCATCCGGCCCAACTCGTCCGGAAAGGTTGTCCGCTTGTCGTCAAAAACATAGTTGCCCTTGCTCTTTTCACTTGCGGCCCACCGCATGCCATCCCGGAAATCACGCACACCCAAAGACTTGGCCAGCCGCAGCACACCCTGCTGACGACCTTGGGACAGATTGGAGGCGGCGGCGAGCGACGGGGCCGTCAGATCTTGTGCAAAGGTGACATGGCCGGGCAGCGCCAGCGAGACGGCAAAAAAGGCGATGCGAACACGGCATGAAAAGGACGGATGGGACAAGGCCTGATCCTCTCGGCTGTTACGGCAACGGCGCGCCTTTTCAGGCGGCCGAAGCTGTCACTTTCCCGAAGCGGTCAGGCGAAGTCAATTCAACAGCGTTCAAGGTTGCGGCAACCTGACGGATGACGCCGGTGGACGTGGGCAGATAGTCGAATTTTCCCTGCCGCCCGGCAAGGATAACCCCCGTTGCGGTCACCCGGTTCTGCACTGCTTCTGCAACGTCGGGCGCCCCGACCGTGTAAAGCGGATAGCCCGCATCCACGATGGCATGCCCTTCCAGACGCAGATCGGTAGCCATGCCAAGCCCGGTCAGGTGACGGACGATATCCTGAAACGCAGCATCCGGATCGGGTGCATAGCCGGGGGGCAAGGTGACCTCGGCCGAGAAAAACTCGCGCCCCGCGCCCAGACCGGGGTAAAGCCGCGAATAAAGTGTCGCGCGCTTCCACCTGCCCTCCGGATGAAAATTGAACAACACGTTGCCAGCATTTTCGTCCACCGTCGCCGCCGACACAAACAGCGTCAGTATATCCAGCGATTTCAGGCCCGATGGTTGGCCGAACAAGGCCCGATGCGCCGTATCCAGCGGAATGGTGCAGACCACGGCATCGGCATGATGCACATGCGCCGATGTGACCACCTCGAACCCCTGCCCGTGCGGCACGATGCGTTGCAAAGACTCTTGCATGGCAAAGGTGGCGCCACGCGCCTCAAGATCCTGACGAATGGCGCCGAACAGTGCCTGAAACCCTTCGGCAGGCCGGATGCGAAGCGATTTTGCCGCGCCAAGGTTAAAGGGCTTGCGCCGCAACGCCCGCCACCCCGATTGCGCCATGACGTTCAGTCGTGTCGCCCGTTCGATGAATGCCATGCGGTGAAAGAAGAAGCTTTCGTCGATTTCGGCGGGTGGCACATGGTGAAAGCGGGTGATGTAATCCATCAGGCCCGTGCGCGTGGCAATGGTTTCGCCAAGCCGGGTCTTGCAGGCGGTTTCCAAGCTGCCGTCACGTTTGCCGCGCAGGCGCGAAAGCATCATCTGGGCAAAGGCCCGCGCCACGATAGATTTTGGCCACCGCAGCAGATCGCGCGGCTCGATCGGATACTTCAGCAGTTTGCCTGACGGATCAATCCGCCGCTGGATACGCTTGATCGAGGGGCACTGGTCGCGCAAGCCGGGGGCAAGGTTGAAGATCTGCGCGCCGTCTTCGTAAAAGATGCTGCCGACGTCAAAGGTATAGGGCCCGATCTCATGCGAGCGATGCGCACCGCCGCACAATGCATCGCGGTCCACAACGGTGACGTCGCAGCCTGCGCGTAGCAGGATGTCCGCCGAAGCAAGGCCCGCGATCCCGGCACCCAGCACGATCACGTGCGTTCGAATAGCCTGATCTTTCTCGGCCAGTTCGGAACGTTCCGGCTCACTTGGTTCAACTGCAGCCAAAACGCTCTCGCCCTGTTCTATCTCTAGGCACCATTGCCCGAATCATGCACTTGCGCCAAGGCATCTTGGTATTTTGCAGGTGCAGAAAGCGAGAAATTGCCCAAGAATGACGCAGAGTGCATTGAGGGCTGACGTTCGCGTTTGGCCAGCCGTTGATTGAGAAGGAGAACCTGCGTGTCGCAGACCGGGAAAAAGATTGCCGTGATCATCTGTTCCGTGGGGCGGCCAGATTGCCTGCGCCAGATCGTGCCCGCACTGAACAACCAGACGCGGCCCGCCGACAGGGTGCTGTTCGTGGTCACCAAGCCCGAGGACATTGGCTTTGATCCTGCACCCCTGTTCGGCCACGGAACGCGGGCCGAAACGGTGATCGCGGCCAAGGGTCTGCCAAAGCAACGCAACGCCGGGCTGGACCTTGTTCAACACGATTGTGATTACGTTGTGTATTATGATGACGATTTCGTTCCCTCGCGGTTTGCCCTTGCCGGGGTGGAACGGGCGTTCGAAGCATTTCCCGATGTGAATGGCATGACAGGCCATCTGATTGCCGATGGCATTCACGGCACTGGCATCAGCGAGGACGAGGCCGTTCGTCTGGTTTCAGCGTTCGACAGCCGAATCACCGATCCCGCCGCTGCACCGCTTTCAGTCCTTCGACGGGGGCTTACCGGGCTCTACGGTTGCAATATGGCGTATAGAATTTCAGCAATCCGCACGAATCGCTTCGATGAGCGACTGCCACTTTATGCATGGCAGGAAGACATTGATTTCGCTGCACGCATAGCTGGAAGCCGAATCAAGACCAATGCGTTTTCTGGGGTTCACCGTGGCGCGAAGTCGGGTCGCGAAACGGCAGGTCGACGTTTGGGATACAGTCAGGTCGCAAACCCCTGGTATTTGTGGCGCAAAGGCACAATGCCGGCCCGATTTGCATTCAAACTGGCATTTAGAAATACCGTCGCTAATCACGTAAAAGCGATTTGGCCCGAGCCATGGATTGATCGGCGGGCCCGCGCATTTGGCAATTGGATTGCAATTTTCGACATTCTCGCCGGCCGATCTGATCCGGGCCGAATCCTTGACTTTCCATAAAGAATTATGGCAAGACCGTGGCAGGGTGTGGACAAAACGGTGATTAAGGCAGTGGGTAGCTGCCAAGATCATTACGGTTCTTGAGACGTGGTGGTGCGGTTCTGCTTTAAATTGCAAGTCCCGGCGTGCAATTCAATCTTAGATTGAATTGCATTTTAGTGGGCAAGGGGACGTTTAGAGGCGTCGCGCAGTTTGTGAAGGGTCAGTCTTTTCTGGCCCCAGTCGAATATTGACCAAGATTAGCTTGGTGTAACCAAAAGGGAATGTGATTATGGTTGTAGCAACGGGTGTGAACATTACCGGCACGAACGCAGATGAGCGTATCACCGGTACGGACGGGATTCAGGCCGCCGACACTTTGACCGGTCTGGATGGAAACGACATTCTTGAAGGGCTGGGCGGCAACGACAAGCTGTTTGGCGGCGAGGGTGATGATGATCTGCGCGGTGGTGCTGGCTGGGACGTCCTGGAAGGCGGCGAAGGCAAGGACAACCTGAAGGGCGATCAGGGCAACGACAAGATGTTTGGCGGCGCTGGTGATGACCGCCTGAACGGTGGTGCCGGCAACGACATCGTCGATGGTGGAACCGGCAACGACCGCATCATTGGCGGCGCGCGCGGCGACTTCCTGATCGGTGGTGACGGCGATGATGCGATCTATGGGGATGACCCGAATGATCCGACCATCGGCGGCAGCAAAGACTTCTTTGTGTTCGACAAGGCTGATGGCAGCGACAAGATCTTTGATTTTGACGATGGCTTGGACGCACTGGTGTTCACTGAAGGCAATGGTGACATCAGCTTTGCCTATGTCGGAACAAACACAATCATCACTTACGGTTCGACGACGATCCGCGTCTATGACGCCATGATCGACATGAACGACATCGTGTTTGCTGACAGCATCAACGATATCGACGTTTTCGCTCCGGAAAACGCGGCGTTCTTCATCTAAGTCGGCATATAGGTTCGGGTTCAGGCCGCCAGCACTGCTGGCGGCCTTTTCCTTTGGCGCCGCCTGTTGATGTCGGTTGAACGTCGGGCAACATTCATCTGCGATTCAATCCTGAATTGAATTTTTATCCATAAATACACGCAAAGATTCTGGCGGGTTTAGCGCAAGGCTTTGCATTTCGATCAAATCTGACGAAGGACAGATACCTGGGATTTTAACCGAAGGTTGTTTTTGTGCAGTATAAAACAACCCAAGATTATTAATCTGATTGCCGAGCAAAGAACTGCTGCAGCAAATGCCTGTTCTACGTTTCAATGCTAAAGGCAGCACCCAGATCAACGACCGGTGTTCGGCGACTTTTCATACTCATAGGTCGCCGAGATGCCGTAGTCTTCGCTCTCGCTATGCGGGTCAACCAAGGTCATTGCGATGCCGACAGACCGCACACCCGCACGCTCAAGGCTGCGCACCGAGTCAAGCACAGCGCGCCGCCGGGTCACCCCTTGCCGCACAAGCAACAGCACGGTGTCGGCCAGCTTGGCCAGCCGCAGCGTGTCTGCAACCAACAAGAGTGGCGGCGTATCGATCAGGACAATGTCGTAGCGCGACTGCAGTTCTGTCAGCAACGCCTCTAGCTGTGCAGACGTCGCTTCATCCGTCAGACGCGGTTCCGGCCGCTTGGTGGTGATCAGGTCAAACCCGGCTTCGGGCACCCGATAGATCACGTCATCCAGCGTGCATTTGCCCTGCAGATAGATCGACAGATCACCCTTGGGCGCATACCCCAGTTGTTGTGCCAGATTGGAACGGCGCAGGTCGAAATCCAGCAAAACGCAGGACCGGCGGGCCAGCCCTTCGACATAGGCCAATGCAACAGAGGTTGTCGACTTGCCCTCCCCGGCCAGCGAGGAGGTGATCAGCACCCGCCGCCCTTGCCGCCCGTCCACCCGGCCAAGGGCCGTCGTCCGCAGCCGGCGCAGGCGTTCTGCAAAGTTCTGGTAGGGCGATTGGTGCAGGGTGCGCAGCATGCCGCGTATGCTGCTCCACGGGCCCTTGGGCAGCGATGTCAGCACCGGCATGCCGGTGGCACGTTCGATCGCGTCGATCCGCATGAAACCGGCACTGGTGACCGAAATCACGAAGACCGCGACCAGACCAAAGAAGAACCCGACGGTGCCGCCCAATGCCGTAAACAGCAACACGCGCGGAGAGGACGCTGCCCCCGGCACAACGGCACGTTCAACAATGCGGGCATCTGCCCGCTGAAGCTGCTCGATCGAGCGGGTTTCGTTCAAACGGACAAGCGTCGACTCATAGCTGGCGCGAACAGCTTCGGCCTCCCGCTCCAACTGGCGCAGATCAAGGCTGGCGCGGGAAATGGCCGTGGAACGGCGCTCCACCTCGGTCAGGCTGGTCTGGATCGACGCGGCCCTGATCTTGGCAACTTCGACCTCGTTCTTCAGCGTGGCCACGATCTTTCGCACCTCGGACCGCAGATCGGCCGAGATCAGTTCAATCGACGCCGCAAGCTTCTGGCGATCCGGGTGGTCCAGCCCCAAGCGGGTGGCAAGGTTGGCATCTTCGCGTTCCAGCTTGGACAATTCTTCGCGCAACGACACGACGAACGGCGATGACAACAAGTCGGCACCTGCGGCAAAGCCATCGGCGTCAATCACGGTCTGAATCTGCTGAAAACGCGCCTCGGCGGTGGCAAGGTCGGCTCCGGCCAATGCCAATTGTGTGCTCAGATCCTGCAACTGCTGCTGCACAGCCTCGGGGGTTACGCCAGCCTCGGCCAGTTGGTTTGACCGGAAGTCTTCAACCGCTGCCTCGGCGTCAATCACCGCCTCGCGCATCGAGTCCACTCGTTCGGCCAGAAAGGTCGACGCGCCGCGCACCGCTTCGGTGCGGTATTCGATCTGCCCATCAATGTAGCTGCTGACAATCGCGTTGGCCAAGGTGGCAGACAGCGTCGGGCTTTCCGTTTCGACCGACACCGAAATGATATAGGACTGCCCTTCGCGCCAGACGGTCATCGCCTGACGCAAGGCCACACCCAGACGGCGCAGGCGCAGGTCTTCTTCGGTCATTTCGGGCGTCGCTTCGGTGCCCGAGTTGCCGCCAGCCTTTTCGCCGCCGCCCCCAAGAACGCCCTTGATCAGCCCCTTGACCGTGTCTAGTACACCGGGCGGCACATTGGCGGGGTCCAACGGCTGCAGCAAGGCCGGATCAAGACCCTTGATCACCTGCTCCAGCAGCAGGTTTGACCGCAGCACGGCGGCCTCGGTGTCCAACAGGGGGTTGTTGATCGTCAGGTCCGACACCACCTCGTCCGATGACATGACCTGCACCGTGCGCGGGTCCAGCATTACAGACGCCCGCGCCGTATACTTTGGCGTGACTTGCATCACGAGCAGGTAGGCCACAGCAGCACCGATCAGGAAGGCCGCAACAATCAGCAGTTTGCGACGCCAGATTGTTGCCAGCAGCGACCGCAGGTCGACACTGTCATGATCGGGGCCATTCGACGGCATGTTTCCGTCGTTGAAGGACGATGATGGCGACGAAATATTCAGGATAGCCTCAAAATTCTTTGACAAGAGGGCGATAGGCGACTGCGCGGCAAAGCATGCCTTCTGGACAGCATGCCTGCAACATCAATCTCGGTCAGCGTTTCACGGTGTGGCATGTGGTCGAGCGCGATCAGCCTTTTGCGCCCTGCCCCCGTGAATAGATATCCTCATACCTGATGATATCGTCTTCGCCAAGGTAAGCCCCGGTTTGCACCTCGATCAGCACCATCGGCACCTTGCCGGGGTTTTCCATCCGGTGCACGGCACCCAGCGGGATATAGACACTTTCGTTCTCGGTCAGCAGACGAACTTTGTCATCAATCGTGACACGCGCCGTTCCCGACACCACGATCCAGTGTTCAGACCGGTGCACATGTGACTGCAGCGACAAGGACGCGCCCGGCTTGACGACGATGCGCTTCACCTGAAAGCGGTTCGACAGGGCAAGCGTTTCATAGTGGCCCCAAGGCCGGTGATCCATCGGAAAGGCCGTCGCCTGCTTTGCGCCTTTGGCTTTCAGGGCATCGACAACCTTCTTCACATCCTGCGCGCGTGACGCATCTGCCACCAGCACGGCATCCGGCGTTGCGATGGCGATGATGTTCTTCAGGCCAAGGCCGACCAGTTCCAACCCGCCGTTTTCAGACCGCAGAAGGCTGTCCTCGCAGTCGATTGCCGTGACAAGCCCCGCCGTCGCCACGCCCCCGGAATCCTGCGTGCTTTCTCGCAAGACCGCTTCCCAGCTGCCAAGGTCTGACCAAGCGGCAGAAAATGGCACAACCGCAAGGTTTGCTGCCTTTTCCATGACAGCATAGTCAATCGAGATGTTCTTGACCGCTGCCCATGGCCCCGGTGCAAGACGATAGAAACCAAGATCGGGTTCGCCCGCGTCAACCGACGCACGCACTGGCGCAAGCAGATCCGGCGCATGGGTTTCAAAGGCAGCGATGATGTCTTTTGCGGCGAACAGAAAGATCCCCGCGTTCCACATATAGCCACCGTCTGCGACCATCTTTTCCGCGGTCGCCAGATCCGGCTTTTCGACAAAACGCTGCAGGGCCACCGGCATTTCACTACCATCGGGCTTTTGCGACAGCTCCAGATAGCCATACCCCGTTTCGGCACGGTCCGGCACAATGCCGAAGGCGACCAGTTGCCCCTGCTCGACCGCCGACATGCCCCGCGCCACCGCCGCCCGGAATGCTGCCGCATCTGGGATGACATGATCCGACGGCAGCACAAGCAGAACAGCCTTGGGGTCCTGGGCCATGGCCAGCATCGCCGCAGACAGGATCGCGGGCGCCGTGTTGCGCGCCTGTGGTTCAATCAGCACAGGACCGGGATCAATCCCAACCGCAACCAGTTGCTCGGTGACGATAAAACGGAAGTCAGAGTTCGTCAGCACCATCGGCCGGGCAAAGGTCAACCCATGATCTGCCCCGTGCACGCGCAGCGCACTTGCCTGAAACAGGCTCTCCGATCCGGTCAGTTGCACGAACTGCTTGGGATATGACTGGCGCGACAGCGGCCACAGCCGGGTGCCAGAGCCACCGCAAAGAATGACGGGCTGGATTTGGGTCATGGAAAGAGAGTCTCCGAAATTGGTGGTGGTCTGAAAGACTGCGTTCGTGATGACGTTAGCCAACCCTGTCATGCGATGCAAATATGGGCGGAGTATGACATCACCCGAACAAACCCGAATATTGCAGCGATCCGGCAGGCATCGTAACCTAAGCTGCAAGGGCAAAGGTCTTGCTGCGCCGCCGCAAGGTATCAGGTCTTTTGGCGATGATGCGGCGGGCAAGGTTCTGAAACAGTCGTTCGCTATTCACATAATGTATTGATTTAATGAAGTAAAAATTTGATGCCGCACAAGACCCTGCCAGCGATGCGCCACGTGGCCGCTGTGGCCAGCAACAGGAATACATGACCATGACCGAATCCGTGAGGCTGAACGCAAACACTTCTCCCGTCGAACAGGCGGGCTTGGGCAGCGCGTTGATGCCGAACCTGTTTATCATAGGTGCCTCAAAATGTGGCACTTCTGCGCTGCATGCCTATCTGCGCCTGCATCCGGAAATCCGGATGGGCGACGAGAAAGAGCCGTGTTTCTTTGTCGAGCAATCGGAATTGATGAAAGTCTGGGCGGTCATGGCGCACCGGCCCGTGTCGCACGACTGGCAAGCCTATCTGCAAAACTTTGCCGGGGGCGAGAATGTGCGCTACCGCGGCGAAGGCAGCACGCTTTATGCCATGGCCCCCACACTCAGCGGCGTTCCGGCCCGGATTGCCGCAGCATCACCCAATGCGAAATTGATCTATATGGTGCGCGAACCCGTGCGCCGGACCATTGGCCACTACTGGCAGGAAGCGAAGGAGTTTCACGAAAAGCGTCCGCTGTCAGATGCTATCCGTGAGGTTCCGATCTATCGTGACACGTCAGACTATGCGCTGCAGATGCAGGAATACCTGAAGTATTTCGACCGGTCGCAAATCTATGTTGTGATCGCCGAACGCCTGCGCACCCGCCGACAAGAGGTGATGGCTGGGATCTTTGATTGGATGGGGCTATCTCAGGTGCGGCTGTCGGACGCCGACCTTGCCGACCGTCATGTCTCGCCGCCGACCAGCCGCCGCGAACGCATTCCCGGAGTCTCTGCCATTCGCGACTCGTCCCTGTGGGCCCGCCTGCGCGAAGTGTTGCCAAGCGGTCTTGTCAGCACGCTGCGCCAGATGGGCACAAAGACTTTTGACAAATCTGAAATGTCAGATGCCGCAGCGCGCGCTTGGCTGGAGGCTTACTTTGCGCCGCGTATCACGCAGTTTGAACAGATGATCGGCGAAAGCATTCCAGAATGGCGAAAGGCGGGCTGACCCGCCGTGCACCCGAACTGTCATCCGCGCGGTTACGCGGTGGCAGGCTGACGCCCGCGCTCGACCCACCGCCGCATGCTGGTCAGCATCGGATATTCGAGCAAGCGATAGATCAGCAGCCCTGCAAACACGCAGATGATCGCCGTCAAAGCGGTTACAACAATGAACTGCACCCAGCCCTCCAACGGCAATTGGCGCATGACCATCAGTACTGGGATCATGACAATCGTGTGCGACAGATACAGCGAGTAACTGGAATCGCCCAGTTTGCTCAACCATTCGATGGGTCGGGATGACCAGCGTTGTTCTGCGGCCAGCGTTCCGGCAACCACCAGCACGGCGCCCACAAAGAAACTCGGCACTGTCAGACCAGCCGGCAGAACACCAAACCCCCCAGCCAAAAGCACGGCAAAGCCAAGTGGAAAGGCAAACAGCATCCGCCCGAACTGCCAACCACGGCCATAAAGCTCGGCCATGCCCATCCCTGCGACAAACAGCAGCAGGAAAGGATTTGTATAGACCACAAAGGCCGCGCTATCGCCGCTGAAGACCTGACCGATGACCACCAGCGCCAGCAGCAGGGCGGTGGTCACAACCTTTGGATTGCCACAGGCAATGCCGATCGCAAACAGCGCAAAGAAGAACATCTCGTAAATCAGCGTCCATCCCGGCACGAGAAGCGGCCAGACCTCGGTCGTGATGACCGCGTGATAGTGCGGGACAAAGAACAGCGACATCAGCAGTTCGGGCATGCGGTCTGGCATTTGCCCGGAAAACAGTTCGGATCGGGAGATCAGGAGAAAGAACACAAGGGTCATGATCCAATACAGCGGAACAACCCTTATGATCCGTCTGGCCACAAAGATGCCCAAGGGCTCTTCCCGGCAGGCATGCAGCATGACAAACCCGCTGATCACGAAAAAGATCAAAACACCGGGCCGGCCAAAATCGACTTCGCCCAAAGGTGAAAAGAAGGCATCGCGGGGCTTCAGTATGTGGTGAAAGACCACCATAAGGGCTGCCAGCCCA
Organism: Rhodobacter sp.; assembly: GCA_027484145.1. GTDB lineage: Bacteria > Pseudomonadota > Alphaproteobacteria > Rhodobacterales > Rhodobacteraceae > Pseudotabrizicola. The sequence continues at coordinate 139,800 of JAIXUH010000039.1, read as the reverse complement.
CGCAAATACTGAATATACACAATCTTCTGGCCGTGCTTTGCAGCACTAACAGTACCTTGCATCGGCAAAACTCTTCCGTAAAGACGTCCCACCCAAATGTAAGGGTACAACTTTTCGGATGGTTTGCATACTATTGTAGGTTAGCGTGCGCGCTGAGAGACGAAAACTGGGCGTTGCACAGGCAGTTTGCCTGAAGTTGCAGCAAGTCCGACAACAAACCCAGCCATGGCAAAGAAAGTGTGCTCCAGATTCGGGGTCGAACTGACGACCAAGGCCCGCATCAGGAAGCCGGCGCAGCCCATTTTCAGCGCGAGAAACACCCTTTGGGTCTGTTCATCCTGATTCGTCGGCTGCGCGCGGAACATGCGCCACAAGAACAGGATCAGCAGGATCGTGCCCGGCAAGCCAACCGTGCCAAAGCCTGCCAGCACCCAGTTTGAGGCCCGCACTGACCCAAGCCCCGCCCCCAGCATGTAGGTATCAAGGAAATTGCGAAACGCCTGCGCATTCCAGCCCATCCGTTCGACCCCCGAGTCGCTGGACAGCTTGTTCAGCAACGAGCGGTCGACGAAATCGCTCACATCGGGCACCAGCGAATAAAGCGCATAGCCGCCCAGAATGACAAAGGGCACCAGCGCGACCAGCGACATAACTATCGCGGCCGACCGGCGTGCCATCATGCCGCCGTGCCCCTGGTTCACGCTGAAAAAGCGGAAGGCGACGAACACAAGGCAGAACCCCGCCGCCCCGACATAGGCCGACGACGACGTGCTGCGCAGCAAGACAAAAGTCGTCGCCGCAAGCCATATCCACGTGCGGCTTTTCGAACCACGGTCCGTAAACCAGTAGCTTAGCCAAAAGCCGAACAGTCCCACGGAGTAGTATCCAAAGGCCGAGGCTTCCGGAAAACCGCCGATCATGCGGTTGATTCCAGACATCTTTTGCCCAAGTGTCAGGGCATAGTTGGCGGTGCGGATCGGCTCCAGCAAAAAGGCGATGCCGGCGGAATTGGTCAGGATATCCACAACGCCGACCGTGACATGCACAGCCGTTGCGACCTTGATCGCCAGCAGGATCAGGTCGGCATCGGGGTTGCGGCGGATCAGGACAGCCGCAATCAGGAAGGCGCCCAAGCTCAGCATCATCCGCAATAGTTGCGACAGGTTCCCGGCGGATGGCCGCAGCGGAGAACTGACAATGCCATCCACATTCAGGGTCCGGCTCAGGCTGAACACTTCGGTCTGCCCTTCGAACACGCGCGGAAAGAACATCGTGGCGACCGCCGCGTAACACAGGAAAAACATCAGCATGATCGCGGGCCCGCCCGGCGCAAGCACCGACAGGATATCCTGCTGCACGCCGCGGCGCAGCAGCATCATCACGAACATCGTCACAACGGCCAGATCGATGGCCAGAATCGAAGTTCCACCCACGGCCGGCAGGTTGAACGCCGCCATCATGCCCATCGGTGTCACCGCCATGAAGACAACCAGTCCGCGATACGGCCCCCGCGCGACCATGAAGGCCATCAGCGCGAGAACAATTATTGTGCTTTGGACGATCTGCATGGTCGAAGGATGACTTTCTTGCTGCACAGCAGCGACAACGTTATGCTTATAGGGACAAAGACAAACCTATTACATAGACTCGGGCAATGATAATTGCTGCACGGACACAAAAGTCCGGCAATCCCGGAAAGCATTTGAGCAGGTGATCGACGTGGACGGCAACGACGGGCAAAAGGAAGGCGTCGGCAAAGGGCGTCGGCGCAGAGGCTTCATGGCGGTTTTCGCCCTCTTGGCCCGCTCGCTTCAGCAGCTTTCGACCTTTATCATCACCATGTTGGCCGCAAGCTTCATGCTTCCGGCAGACTATGGCATCTACAGTCTTGCGATCATCTTCGTGATGCTGGTGCAAACGATCAGCTACAGCGGCTACTACCACTTCATCATCACCTCGCGCGATGCGGACGAGCGGGCCATTCTGGATACCGGCTTTTGGATGATCATGGCGGTCACCGCCGGCGGGTCGCTGTTGATGGCCGTGCTTGCCTATCCCATCGGCTGGATGTTCCGGTCCGAAGAACTGGGTTTCGTGCTGTTGCTGATGGCGCTGGTGCAGCCAGTTGGCGGGCTTGCCATCTGGTATGAGGCGGTTTTGCTGCGCGAGCAGCGGATGCGCCTGCATTTTGGCACCCTGCTTGCCACCAACATCGTCAGCCTGATTGGTGGCGTTGTCCTGCTGTGGTATTGGCAGTCACTCTATGCGCTGGTCGCGTTCCGCTATATCCGGCTCTTGTCGGCGGCAGCGTTGTATCTGGTCACGGTGCGTCGTTTGCCCGGTCTGCATTTTGTCCGCGCCCTTGCGCAGCAATCGACAAAGTTCTCGGGCGGTCTGTATGGCGCGCGTGTTCTGAACTTTGTCTCGCGCTATGCCGCCGATCTGCTGCTGGGGCTGATGTATTCCACGGCCGAGGCGGGCCTTTACCGCTTTGGCAACCGCCTGGCGAGCGGGGCCATCGACATTGTCGGCCAGCCGATGCGAAGTTTTGCCCTGACGCAGTTCGCGGCAGCGGGGCGCGCAGGCCGCAACCTTGCCCATCCGCTGCAGCGTTTTTCCGGCACGGCAACGCTGCTCACCGGCGGCATTGCGGCCACCATCATCGTTCTGGCGGCAGACGTGGTCGAGACGTTCTTCAACCCGGCCTATCTGGCGGGCGTTGTCGTGACCTATGCCATGTGTATCCGGGCCGTTCTGACCCTTGGCACCATGGTGCTTGAACCCGCGCTTGCGACCGAATCAAAGACTGGCCTTGTGATGCTGTTCAACCTTTGGTGGACCATCATCTCAATCGGGTCCGTGTTTGTTTTTTCGCCCTTTGGCCTTGATGTCCTTGCCTGGGGACAGGCAGGTGTGATGTGCGCCTCGACTGCATCGGCGTTTGTGGTGCTGAAATACAAGGCCGGTATTGCCATTGGGCCGGCCATCCGCGCGGTGCTTGTGTCTGCCGCGCTTTGCGTTCTCTACGGCATCGCCCTGTGGCAGGTCTGGACGTATATCGAACCTCTCTTTGCCCGCGAAGCCATTGCCATCGCTGCGGGTCTGGCGGCAGCAGCCGTTCTGGGCCTGATCACAATGGTAATTGGCTGGAAGTTACGGGTGTTTTCGTTGGGCGTGTTTTCGGGATAAGCCGGCCACGGGCCGAAAGGGTACTGACATGAGATATGCACCTGAACCGAACCTTGCGTTCATCCATATCCCGAAAAACGGTGGCCAAAGCGTGCGCAATGCCTTGGCCGAGGCAACACAGCTTTCCTTTGCGGCGCTTGCAGCCGATCTTGGCGTAACCGAGGAAGAGGCCGCCACTGCAATGGAAGCCGATTTTGACCACCCCCGCAGCGGGCGGATCAAACCCTCGCACATGCCACTTCGGCTGATCAGCGAAGAGTTTCCCGCAAGTTGGTCGCTGTTCACAGGGGCGCACAGCTTTGCCTTGACCCGTGCCCCGCGTGACAGGTTCATCTCGGCCCTGATGCAACGTCTGAAAGAGTTTCGCAATGCCGGGGCCATTCGGGCCGATGACCCCATCGTGGCGGATGAGGCGCGCACCGTCTGCGATTGGCTTGCTGCCCGCCCTTATCATACGGACATCGACTATATTCATTTTGCCCAGCAGGTTCACTTCACCGATCTGAACGGCAAACGTGTCGTCAGCGCGGTGTTTCCGCTGTCGGATACAACCGCGCTAAGCCATTGGATCGCAGCAAAAACCGGCCTTTCTGTCACCGTTGGCCATGACCATGCCCGCCGCCAGCCCAAACCATGGGCACGGGCCATTCAGCCGGTGGCCAGGTTTTCGGGGCGTTGGCTGATGCCAAAGGCCGTCAAGCGCGCGCTTCACCCGCTCTGGACGAAAAGTGGCGTCTTTGCGGATGCGGCCAAGGGTTATGCGTCGGTCAGCCTTGGCGAAGATGTCGAACGCTTCATCAAGGATTACTACGCCGCCGACGCGGCCTTGCATGCCGAGGCAAAAGCCCACGCCGCGCAATGGACCACTGCCCCAGCAGCAACGGCCTGACGCCATGGCGCGCATCATCATAAACGGCAAGTTTCTGGGCGCCGGTCTGAATGGCGTTCACCGGACAGCAGCACATTTCGCCAGCCTGCTGATCGAAAAGGGCCGCGCGGCGGGCCATGACGTCGTGCTCATGGCCCCCAAGGACGCGGCCCCTGACCCGGAGTTCCCGCTGTTGCGCCCCACGGTCGTCAAGGGCCGATTTGGCGCCGGTCAGGGCTGGGAAATGCTGACGTTGCCATGGGCGGCGCGTGGTGCCCTGCTGGTGAACTTTTGCAACCTTGCGCCTTTGCTGCATCGTCGTTCGGTCGTGATGATCCATGATGCGCAGACCTTTCTTTACCCGTCCGACTATACGGGGCGCCAAGCCACAGCGTATCGGTTGTTGTCGCCGCTGATCGGGCGTGCAGCCTTGCGCGTGCTGACGGTATCCGAGTTTTCGCGTCAGTCGTTGGCACAACATGGCGTGGGCACCACGGCCAAGATCGACGTTGTCTATAACGGCACCGATCACATTCTGGCCGCGGCACCTGATACCGAGATCCTGTCCCGCCATGGGCTTGAGGCGGGCCGCTACGCTTTGGTTGTGGGATCATCCAAAGGCTACAAGAACATTCACCGCGTGTTCGACGCCATGCGTGCACCTGCCCCCGGCAACCTGCGCCTTGTTGTGGCCGGTGGCCCCGGTGCCGAAAGCTATATCAAAAAGGGCTGGGCCCCGCCCGAGGGCACAGTCTTTACCGGATTTGTCTCGGACGGGGCGCTGCGGGCGCTGTACGAACATGCCGCTGTGTTTGCCTTTCCGTCCTTGACCGAAGGCTTTGGCCTGCCCCCGGTCGAGGCGATGCATTGCGGCACGCCCGTGGTTGCTGCCCGTGCCGGAGCGATGCCCGAAGTTTGCGCCGAAGGTGCGCTGATCGTTGACCCGCAGGATACCGCTGCATGGCGCGATGCCATTGCAACGCTGGCCCAAGACCCGTTGGCCGCGGAACAGCAAACTGCCTTGGGGTCGGCGCGCGCTGCGCAATTCACATGGGATGCGGCAGGAACCCGACTGTGGCAGGTGCTGCAACCTTTACTTTAGGGCAAAGATACCGGCCCTTTGTCGCCAAGAATGCAGATCGTCGACGCCGTGCTTGAATACAGGCCCGCTTGCCGCGTAACCTTTTTCAGGGGGGGGCCGAAAGAATGCGGGCGATAATTCGCGTCTTGCAACCACAGGGATCACCTGCACACTCTTGAGATCACGGCAATGCTGGCCGATGCGCCTGCCAGCCGTCGTGGCGGAAACAACCGGACATCAGAACCGGACAGGGAGGAACAAGGGAATGAACGCACTATTGCCGGTGGCCCGGCTGATCGACCGAACGTCCATTGCCGTGGGCAAGGGCGTCATGTGGCTGATCCTTGTGGCGATTCTGGTCAGTTCTGGCAATGCGATCGTGCGAAAGGTCTTCAACAGTTCGTCGAACGCCTGGCTCGAGTTGCAGTGGTATCTGTTCGGCGCCGCGTTCATGGGGGCTGCGGCCTATACGCTGCAACAGAATGAACACATCCGGATCGACATCTTTTACGGAACAAGGTCGCGGCGCACGCAGCACTGGATTGACCTGTTCGGCCACGTGTTCTTTCTGCTGCCCTTCGTGCTGATCATGTCCTACATGCTGATCCCCTATGCCTGGGCTGCATGGAGCATCGGCCAGATTTCCACGAATGCGGGCGGCCTCTTGATCTGGCCCGCGCGGGCGATCCTTGCTGCAGGCTTTGTGCTGCTGGTTCTGCAGGCATTCGCCGAAATCATCAAGAAAATCGCGGTCATGCAGGGTCTGATGGAGGACCCCACCCCCTTTGTTTCAGCGCATGAAGCGGCCGAGCTTGAAGGCGCGGCACTGGCGGCCGAAGTGGCCCGTCTGGCCGAGATCGAGGCACAACGTGCCAAGGGAGAGCAGAAATGATCGAATTCATCGCCCTGAACATGGCGCCGATCATGTTCGCGTCCTTGGTTGTGTTTCTGCTCTTGGGCTATCCGGTGGCGTTTTCGCTGGCGGCAAACGGTCTGGTTTTCTTTGCCATCGGCGTCTGGCTTGCGCCCTATTCCAGTTCCATCGTGCTGGACTGGCCCTTGTTATTCACCATGCCCCAACGCCTTTGGGGGGTGATGTCGAACGAAACACTCTTAGCGATACCGTTCTTTACCTTCATGGGCATCGTGCTGGAACGATCCGGCATGGCCGAGGATCTGCTGGATACGGTCGGCCAGTTGTTCGGCCCCATTCGGGGCGGTCTGGCCTATGCCGTGATCATTGTGGGCGCGCTGCTGGCGGCAACGACAGGGGTCGTCGCGGCATCGGTCATTGCCATGGGTCTGATTTCGCTGCCGATCATGCTACGCTATGGCTATGACCGAAGGCTCGCGTCCGGGGTGATCGCGGCCAGCGGCACGCTCGCGCAGATCATTCCGCCGTCGCTGGTGCTGATCGTGCTGGCGGACCAGCTGGGCCGCTCGGTCGGCGACATGTACAAGGGCGCGATGATCCCGGGTTTGGTCCTGACCGGGCTTTACGTTGGATATGTGTTTCTAATCTCGTTGTTCCGGCCACAATGGGTGCCGGCGCTTCCGCTGGAAGCGCGGACGCTGGGGCACGGGGTCACATCGTTGCTGGTCGCAATGATTGGGGTCATGGGCATCGGCTATGCAAGCCACTTGATGCTCTATGAATCGCAAGGCGCGAATGCCGATATTCTGGGGGCCACCGTCGGTGTGATCGCCATATATATCTATGCGGTGGTCGACAAGGCGACCGGAATCAACACCATGTCGCGTCTGGCCCAACAGGTGATCATGGTGTTGATCCCGCCACTTGCGCTCATCTTTCTGGTGCTGGGCACGATCTTTCTGGGCATTGCGACCCCGACCGAAGGCGGTGCCATGGGGGCCATCGGATCACTTCTGCTGGCCGCGCTCAAAGGGCGGCTGAACATGGGGGTGATCAAGCAGGCCCTCGCATCCACCACGCGGCTGTCGGCCTTTGTGATGTTCATCCTGATCGGTGCCCGGGTGTTTTCGCTGACATTCTATGGCGTCAACGGACACGTCTGGGTAGAGCATCTTCTGGTCGGCGTGCCAGGCGGGCAGACAGGGTTCCTGATCTTCGTGTCGGTCCTTGTGTTCCTGCTGGCCTTCTTCCTCGACTTCTTCGAACTGGCCTTCATCATTGTACCGTTGCTGATTGCGCCGGCACAGGCGCTGGGGATCGACCTGATCTGGTTTGGGGTCATTCTTGCGGTGAACATGCAGACGTCTTTCATGCACCCGCCCTTTGGCTTTTCGCTGTTCTACCTGCGATCCGTTGCGCCGAAATCACCCTATACCGACAAGGTGACGGGTGAACGCATGGCGGGGGTCAGCACGGGGCAGATCTATTGGGGCGCCGTGCCGTTCGTCATCATTCAGGTGGCGATGATCGGCCTTGTGATCGCATTCCCGCAGATGGTGATGCACTACAAGGGTGTGGTGGTTGACCCTTCGACCATCGAGATAAAGGTGCCAACCCTGCAGACACTGGGGCAAGGCACGACCGGACTTGGTGCACCTCAGTTGGGGGCGCCTCAATTGGGCGCTCCGCAGCTTGGCGCGCCTCAGTTGGGCGCTCCACAACTTGGTGCGCCGAAACTGGGGGCACCCGTCGTCAACCCATGACCTTGGCGGATGGCACAATGAACAACGGCCCCGGAGCGATCCGGGGCCGTTTTCCATATCAGCGATCCGGCAGATGGATCAGAGTTTGCCAGCTTGCTGCTGTGCCATCATGAAGACGTCATAGTTGTATTCGGCCAACTGGGCATTCAGATAGGCATCAAGGCGGAACGCATCTTGCGAAGCCTTAATCTTCTTGAACGTCTCGTTGGTGGCGCTGACTTCTTCATAGGTGGCCTTGGCCGCATCAAACGCAGCCGACAGCACGTCTTGCGGCAGCGGGCGCAGTTGTGCCCCCCCGGCGACCAGCGTTTTCAGGGCAGTCGGGTTCTTCCAGTCATAGCTGGCCAGCATGTCGGTATTGGCAAGAGCGCAACCCGTTTTCAGAATGGCCTGATAGTTCTTGGGAAGCTCATTCCACTTGGCAAGGTTGATCATTGTGGCAATCGACGGGCCACCTTCCCACCAGCCGGGATAGTAGTAGTAGGGCGCGACCTTGTAGAAGCCGAGCTTTTCATCGTCATAGGGGCCAACCCATTCGGCCGCATCGATGGTGCCTTTTTCCAGCGCCGGATAGATGTCGCCGCCCGGAATCTGCTGCGGCACAACGCCCAGCTTTTCAATGACCTTGCCCGCAAAGCCACCGATACGCATTTTCAGGCCCTGAAGATCGGCAAGACTGTTGATTTCCTTGCGATACCAGCCTGCCATCTGCACGCCGGTGTTGCCGGCGGGAAAGGCGATCAGGTTCTGGGTAGCGTAGAATTCGTTCATCGTGTCGATGCCGCCGCCGTAATACCACCATGCGTTCATCATGCGGGCGTTCAGGCCAAAGGGCACAGCCGCACCCAAGGCATATGTCGGATCCTTGCCCCAGAAATAGTAAGGCACCGTGTGGCAAGCCTCGACCGTGCCGGACGAGACGGCATCTGCCGCCTCAAGGCCCGGCACCAGTTCACCCGCCGGGAACACCTGCAGGGTGAACTTGCCATCTGTCGCTTCGGACACGAATTTCGACATCGTCTCGGCCGCACCAAAGATGGTGTCCAGCGCCTTGGGGAATGACGACGTCACGCGCCACGTCACGCTGGGCGAATCCTGCGCGATGGCCGGGGCCGCTAGTGCGGTTGCGCCCGCCGCAACAGTTCCGCCAATGGCGGCCTTCGTCAGAAATGAACGACGATCCATATAGTCTCCTCCGCTGATGCCCCGCATGACCTGCGAGTTCTGTGAATGAAGGCAGCCTATCCAGCCACCGGCGGCTTGGGAATTCCTTTCTTTGCACATGACCTTAGGAACTTTCCCCGATCATGGCCACTTATGCGCCTAATCCGCCGCGCATCCTGTGGAAGAGCGACTTTTTGCCAAAACACGCGACGACTGCAGAAAACTTGGGCAAACGGACTGGCAAAAGCTGCGTCGGCCCGGCTGCCAGACCCTTGCGAGTCAGGCGCTTACCGCACCTGACCGGGGGCCGCTTGGTTTGGTGAACTGACGCCCGGTGCCCGCAAGGCTGATATCTTGGCGATGCGGCTTTGCGGGGCAGGAAAGGGCCGCTACACTCGGCAAATCGCAGAAAGCAGAGCGCGGATGACACCCTTTACCGTCACCATTCCCCATCTGACAACAGAACGCCTGCTGCTGCGCGAATATCGCGAGGCAGATTTTGATGCCTTTGCTGCCTTTTATGCGACTCCTCGGTCGCAGTTCATCGGCGGTCCGCTGCCGCGCGAACTGGCCTGGCGCGGGCTTGCGGCACATCTTGGCCATTGGGCCTTGCGGGGCTTTGGCTTCTGGGCGGTCGAGAACCGGGAAACAGGCGAGTTTTGTGGCCATGTCGGTCTTTGGCACCCCGAAGGCTGGCCCGAGCCCGAGGTCGGTTGGGTCTTGATGGCCGGAGCCGAAGGCCGTGGTTACGCACTGGAAGCGGCGTTTGCGGCGCGGCGCCATGCTTATGAAACACTTGGCTGGTCCACCGCGATCAGCCTGATCGATCCTGCAAACACCCGCTCGCTGCGTGTGGCCCAACGTATGGGCTGCTGGCATGAGGGCGATTACACCCATGTGCGGTTGGGACCGATGCAAGTTTGGCGTCATCCAGCCCCCATTGATCAGAAGGATGCCCCTGAATGACTGCCCCCCGCGCCCTTGCCGAACCCGTGGTGCATATTGATGATGAGCGTTTCAAGGTAACCGAATGGCGGTTCGCCACCGATGCGGAAACGGGTTGGCATGTCCACGGCCATGACTATGTGATCGTGCCCCTGACCGACGGCACCCTCGGGCTGGAAGAACCGGGCGGCGTGCAGCGCAATGCCAGCCTGACACAGGGCGTGCCCTATTCCCGGCGCACCGGGGTTAGTCACAATGTGATCAATGCGGGTGGTGCACCCCTGTCGTTTCTGGAGGTTGAGGTGGTCGATGACCACATCGCCCACCATCGCCGCGACACGCTGGTGCGGTTCATGGCGGCATGGAATGCCCGCGATGTGGATGCGCTGATGGCCTGCATGGCCGCCGACTGCGCCTTTCATTCCAGTGCCGGGGCCGAGGCGCAGGGCACCCGCTACATCGGGCGTGATGCTGTGCGCGCCTCATATACCGCCATGTTTGACACGTTCCCGCAGGCGGCATGGACGGCAGACAGCCACCATGTGGCAGGCGAGACTGGCATTTCCGAATGGCGGTTCATCGGCACCGACAAGGCGGGCCGACAGGTCGATGTGCAGGGCTGCGACATCTTTCGCTTTGATGGCGACCTGATCGCGCTCAAGGACAGTTACCGCAAGAACCGCAGCTAAAGCTTGCGGTTATACCGGATGAACGGCGTGACCGCAGCGATGCGGTCATACAGATGGCGGGCCTGCGTGTTGAAATCCTGCGTCAGCCAGTAAACGGCTGGCGTGCCCGCAGCATCCGCTACGGCATAGACAGCCTCTATCAGCGCACGGCCCGCACCGGTGCCGCGAACACTTGGGTCAACATACAGATCCTGCAGGTAAACCACCTCTTCCACCTTCCACGCATGGCGATGTGACAGAAAGTGCGTCAGACCCACCACGCTGCCATCCACCTCGGCCAGCAAACAGTTGAAGTCTCGCACATCATCGCCCAGCAACCGCGCAAAGGTGGACTGATACACCGCCTCGGGCACGGTGGTATTGTAGAAGGCCAGATATCCTGTCCACAGCCTGCGCCAATCCGCTTCATCAGTCGCGCGAAGGGGGCGGATGGTGCAGGTCATGACGTGTTCCTAAGCAAGAGGGGCGGGCAAAGGTTTGCCCAGAAAGCGGTGCATCGAAAGGCCCAGATCTTCGGGCCGATACCCGCGACCGATAAAGACGATGCTGTCATCCTGCCGCAGATCGGCTTGCTCGGGCAAGATTTCGGGTGATTGCACCACGCGGCGGACGGTCTGCAGTAACAACCGACCTGCCGGGGTACGGATAACCCCCTTGACCCGCACCAGATCATCGCCGCGGGCGTGCAACAATGCCGACAGCCACAGTGCAAAAGCTGACCAGTCGATGCCGGGGTCAATCTGCACCTGTGTGGGCACAATCGGGCCGCGCGCATCATCCTCGGGCAAGGGGGGCAACGGGGCGGGGCGCGCATCGGCTGCCAGCGGCGCTAGGGGCATGGTTTCCCCCAGAACCGCCGCCGTCATTGCTGCACCGGGGTTAAGGATCAGCAAGGTGGCGCGCAACATGGCCAAGGCATCGGGCGCACAAGCATCCGTTTTCGTCAGGATCAGCCGATCCGCAGCACCAACCTGCCGCCGCCCCAAGGGTTCCGTCGCCAGTTGCGCCAGACCATGCAGGGCATCAACAGCAACAAGGGTTTCACCCACAAGGATATGGTTCACCAAAACCGGATCGGCCTGAATGGCCGCGACAATGGCTCCCGGATCAGCCAAGCCGCTGGTTTCCAGCACGATCCTTTCGGCCCGCACTCCCCCTTCGCGGCTGCGATCATCGCAGATCCGGCGCAAGGCGGCGATCATGGCACCTTGCCCCGCACAGCAGCAACACCCGCCGGACAACAGGGTCACATCACCCAGCAGCGCATCATCCACGGGCGTTTGTGCGGCCTCGTTCACAATCACATGCACATGCGGCCCAAGACTGCCGGTGTGCAACTGGTGGCGCAGCCATGTTGTCTTGCCCGAACCAAGATATCCACCCAGAACGGTCAGGCGCAGCCGCCCGTCAGCCCCGTCGTCACGCATCCAGATACCGCGGATCAAGCGGGTCAATCGGGCGGCCGGTCAGACGCTCGGCTTCGGCCCAGACTTCGGCCACGTTCTGCACGATGATCTGCGCGCCGGACAAGGTTGAAAGCTGGATGCCCGGCACAACGCCGCCATCATGGGCGGTCAGGCCATAGGGGCGCAGAATGGCATTCAGCACGCTGACCCGGTGAAAGCGCGCACGCAAACGATCGCCGGGGGTGGCGGCCCCTGCATCGGTCCAATGGCCCGGCACGGCGGGGTTGCCGCAGGCATTGCACATTGACGGATACCCTTTTCAAAGGACAGCCGGGGTGGCGATCGCCACCCCGGCCATCGTCATCAGATCACTTCGGGGCGGGCGGCACCGGCAAAGGGGTAACGCTTGCGGAAGTCATTGGCGATATCCTCGAACGTCGCCCATTCCACGCCGGAATGCTTGCTGATGTATTCGATCAGACGCTCCAGCATCAGCAGAACCTGCGGGCGGCCTGCCACATCGGGGTGAATGGTAAAGGCGAAGACCGCATAGTCCATTTCGCGGTAGACCCAGTCAAACTGATCGCGCCACATTTCCTCGATGTCACGCGGGTTGACAAAGCCGTGGCTGTTGGGCGCCTTCTTCATGAACATCATGGGCGGAAGGTCATCGACATACCAGTTGGCCGCGATATCGACGAGGTCGATTTCCGTGCCGTGCTTCAGGGGATGCATCCACTCCTTGGCGGTCTTGGAATAGTCGATGGTGTTCCAGCTGTCGCCCACTTTGGCATAGAAGGGCTGGAAGTCGCGGTAGCCTTGCGAATGGTCATAGGTGAAGCCGTGCTTCAGCAGCAGGGCAGCCGTGTTGGCCGACATTTCCCACCATGGCGCCACATAGCCGCGCGGGGCAGAACCGGTCAGGCCTTTGATCAGTTCGATCGATTTGACCAGCACATCTTCTTCCTGGCTGGGAGTCATGGCGATGGGGTTTTCATGCAGGTAACCATGCGCGCCAACCTCGTGACCGTCCTTGACGATCATCTCCATTTCCTTGGGGAATGTCTCTAGGCTGTGGCCCGGAATGAAGAAGCTGGTTTTCAGGTCATACTTCTTGAACAGGCGCAGTAGGCGCGGCACGCCAACTTCGGTGGCAAAGATGCCGCGCTGGATGTCCGAAGGGGAATCCCCCCCGCCGTAAGACCCGATCCATCCGGCGACCGAGTCGATGTCGGTGCCGAAGGCACACATGATTTTCTTAGCCATTGTCCTAGTCCTCCAGTTGTCAGTGTTGTTTTTCGGGGGCCTGTTATCGGCCCCGCACCAAGGTTTCGATGGCCAGCCCCGCCGACAGAACCGCATGATCCTGCCCGCGCATCGCCGAAATCATGAAGCCGGTCGGCATCCCGTCGGCATCTTGCCCCGATGGGATGGACAGGCCGCACCAATCCAGAAAGTTGCCGATGGCCGTGTTTTGCAGCGACCGGAAGTTGTTCTTGAAAAACACCTCTGCATCCGCCTCAAGCGGGGCAATCGGCATCGCGACCAATGGAGTCGTGGGGCAGATCAGCAGCGCATTGCCCAGCTTTGCATTGATCTTTGCAATCCAGTCCGCGCGGCCCTGCATCAGGCGGATCAATTCCACAGCCGTCATCTTTTCAGCCATGCGGATGCGCCGGACCACACGCGCATCTATCCGTGACACATCAGGGCCAGCCAAACGCGCGGCATGAATATCCAGCGCCTCGGCCGAGGCGAGCGGCCCATACTGCACCATCAGCGCAGAAATCTCGGCCATCTCGGGCAGGGCAATCCGCCGGACCCGTGCGCCAGCCGCCTGAAGCCGCTGCACGGCGGCGTCGAAATCGGCGGCAACGGCGGCATCCAGGCCATCGCAAAAATGCTGCTCGGGAATGGCCAGATCAAGCGACTCAAGCGGTGCCGCCTGCACGACCGGTTTGCGAAGGCCGCGCAGCACGGCATCTGCCAGCACGCAATCTTCCACCGTCTGTGCGAGGGGACCAAGCGTATCAAGCGTGCGCGACAACGGGAAAACCCCACCCATCGGGTAATGTCCGACCGATGTTTTATAGCCAACCACACCATTGAACGACGCCGGAATGCGGACAGAGCCGCCAGTATCGGTGCCGATGGAAAGGGGCACGATGCCAGCCGCGACTACCGCCCCGCTGCCCGAAGATGACCCGCCCGGTGACCGTGCCACCTTTGGATCGCGCGGGTTGCGCGGCGTGCCGTAATGCGGATTCAACCCGATGGCCGAATAGGCAAACTCGGTCATGTTCACAGCACCAACGCTGACCATCCCGGCCCGCATTGCGTTGTGCACAAGCGAGGCATCGGCGGCAGCGGGGGCTGCATCACGCAACACGGCCGATCCTGCGGTGGTCACACTGCCCAGCACATCGAACAGGTCTTTCCACGCCACAGGCACGCCATCGGCCAGACTGGCAGGATTGCCCGCCCGCAGCCGTTCGCGCGCGGCGCGGGCCTCGGCTTCGGCCCGGGGCCGAAAGGTGCGGATGAACAAGGCCGGATCACCATGCGCAGCCATCCGGTCAAACACCTCGGCGACCAGATCAAGCGGGTCGCGCGTGCCATCGCGCAGATCTCGGGCCAGTTGACTGACGGTTCCAATCGCACCCAAGGCCCTACTCCACAATCAACGTCGCAGCTTCGGGGGACCAGGCGATATAGCCCGGCGCGCCGGCCACCAGACGACCGCGGTATTTGTCGGCATGCCCCTCCAGATTGACGGAATCTCCGTTGGGCAGCGTCAGCGCAATCTGAAGGATATGGCCCACAAGTTGCAGCCGGTTGATGTGGCATGAAATGACGTTCGCCCCATAGGTGGCGCGCACCTCATCTTGCGAGATGCTCGCCGGAACCACCTGCATCGCCTCGGCTGGCAAGACGATGGACGCTGCCGCGCCCGCCGCCACGGCTGCACCATGTTCAAGCGCGACAAGCGGCCCAAAGGCCGAATCCACCTGAACTTTGCCGTCGCCGCTGTGCCGCACCTTACCGGAAATCAGCGTATTCGCGCCAATGAACCGCGCCACGAACAGGCTTTGTGGCCGCGTATACAGGTCACGCGGCGGGCTGATCTGTTCGACCCGGCCCGCGTTCATCACCACGATCCGGTCGGACAGCGCCAAGGCTTCTGACTGGGCATGTGTCACGAACACGAACGTGATCCCCAGCTCACGTTGCAAAAGCTTCAATTCGTTCTGAATGCTTTTGCGCAGGTTCGCATCCAGCGCGCCCAAGGGTTCGTCCAAGAGCAGGATATCCGGTTCCACCACCAGTGACCGCGCAAGGGCAATGCGCTGCCGCTGACCACCTGACAGGCGGTTAGGGCGGGCATCGGCCACTTCGGTCAGCCCCAGTTTGTCAAGAATGCGGTCCACTTTGCGGTTGGCTTCGGCCTTTGGGGTTTGCTTGACCTCAAGCCCGAAATGCACGTTCTGCCGCACCGTCATGTGCGGGAACAGCGCGTAATTCTGAAAGATCATCGATGTGGGCCGCTTTTCCGGCGGCAGGTCATTCACCCGCTTGCCACGGATCAACAGATCGCCCGACGTGATGGTCTCGAACCCCGCAATCATGCGCAGGGTCGTGGTCTTGCCGCAGCCGGACGGGCCAAGAAAGGCAATGAACTCTCCCTTCTCAACATCAAGGTTGAAGTCGATCACGGCAGGCGTGCCGTTCTCATACACCTTGCCAATCCGGGAAAGTTGCAGGTCATAGGCCACAGGAAAGATCCTTGGTTCACGGGCAGGACGCAGTCGGGGCACGGGGCCCCGACTGCAGAGGGTATGGGATCAGGCCGAGAGGAACTCGTCCCACTTGGTGATCAGCAGGTCATACTCATCTGGCCACTGGTGCCAGTAAGCGACGTTGGCCGCACGGGTGGCCAAGGAGCCGCCGTCGCGCAGATCGCCTTCCTTGATGCCGCGATCTTCCGGGCCAACCCATGGTGCACCTTCATACCAGAAGGCATACTTTTCGGGTGCCATGACGGCCTTGACCTTGTCGTTGGGCGAATAGTAGCCCTGTTCCGACACAGCAACCGCCGGGCCGCCCGACAGCCAGTAATCGGCATAGGCGGTGACCGCATCAAGGTTCGGCGAGGATTTCAGAGCCGAAACCCCGATGGACCAGCCACGATAGCCCTTCTTCATTGTGGCGTACGAGCACTGAACACCCTGCGCCTTGACGGCCATGACAGCAGGCTGCCATGCGTCGGCGATGATCATTTCGCCCGAGGCCAACAGGTTGACCAGTTCACCAAAATCACCCCAGAGGGCGCGGAACTGGCCTTCCTTCTTCTTCGAGATCAGGAACTTCGACGCTTCTTCAATGGCGGCGGCGTCCGGGTTGCCGGGGTTCTTCACATCCAGCAGGCCCAGTTCGTTCATCGCCATGACGGCCTGACCGAAAGCAATCAGCGGGTCCACGTTCAGGCCGGTCTTGCCCTTGAACTTGGGGTCGAACAGCGCCGACCAGTTCGAGGCTTCTTCCGCATCCACCAGATCAGGGCGGTACCCGATCGAATCAAAGTTATACACGGTCGGAACCATGTTCAGCGCGGTCTGGGTTTCGTCGGTCCAGATCTGGCCCACGATCTGGGCACGGGCTTCCCACTTGTCGGACGGCTTGAGGAAGCTTTCCCCAATGCCGGTCCAGTTGGTCAGGTTGGCGGTCGGGATCGGCGAAACAAGGCCGGTCTGCACGATCGACGGCAGACGCTCACCGATGGTTTCCCAGCAGTCATAGGCGGTAGAACCCGACAGCAGTTCGGTCTGGGTGTTCGGGAAGATGTCAGCCTTGCCCGAAACAGCCTTCACGCCCGAAGCTGCTTTGAACTCGTTCAGGATGCGTTCTTGCACGGTCACGGAAAGGCCGACCGTCCGCAGTTCCTGCCCTTCAAGATGGGCAGCGGCAAAGGCTTGCTGGGCGCCAAGGAATGGCATCCCCGCGGCTGCAACCGCAACCGAACCGGCCGTTCCTTTCAGGAACTTCCGTCTGGAAAGAGACATATCGTTCATTCTTATACCTCCAGTTGTTTTCGTTCGTTGGTCGTCTTCTTGTGCTGCCGGGTCAGTAGCGCCCGACAAGCAGTCCTCCGTCCACGACCACGACCTGTCCGGTCATGTATCGGGCGCCGTTGGATGCCAGAAACAGGATCACGTCGGCGATATCTTCAGGCTCGCCGATGCGCCCCATGGGAATGAACTCGCCAGCCTTGTCCGCATCAGGCCCCAACGAGTGTTCCTTTGACAAAAGCTGCGCGGTGCGGATGTAGCCGGGTGCCACGCCGTTCACGCGGATGCCCTCGCGTGCCAGTTCGACGGCAAGGCCGCGCACAAGGCCCACCACACCGGCCTTGGCCGCAGAATAATGCACGTGTTCGTCCCAGCCATAGGCGATGCCCATGATCGACGACAGCGCCACAACCGACCCGGATTTGCGCGCCTTCATCCCCGCCAAGGCGGGGCGGACAACGCGGTAGATTCCCTTCAGATCGATATCAAAGGTGTAGTCCCACTTTTCATCGGTCAGTTCGGGCAAGGGCACACGATGCGCGATCCCGGCATTGGCGATGATCGTATCAATCCGTCCATGCTTTGCCTCGACCGCTGCCACAACGGCATCGGCACCTTCGGTTGATCGCACGTCCAGCCGGTGAAACTCGGCGCTGCCCCCGGCTGCCACAATCTCGGCCACCACCGCGTGCCCCGCATCCTCCAGAACATCGGTCACAACGACATGCGCGCCGCTTTTGCCAAAGGCGAGGGCGGTGGCCCGGCCAATGCCAATGCCCGACCCAGTGATCAGAACGATTTCAGTCATAGCATCACATCCCCGGAGTTAGGACCAAGTGTTTGCCCGACAAACAACGATGCTGCGGGTGAGCACAAAAAGGCGACGGCGGCGGCCACTTCCTCGGGCTCGCCAAACCGACCCAACGGCAATTGCGCAGCCTTGGCGCGCTGCCAATCCTCGGACAGGCTGCGCACGAGGGGGGTGTTGATCGGGCCGGGGGCCACGGCATTGACCCGCACGCCCTGCGCCGAAACTTCGCGCGACAGCGCCTTGGTCATCCCAATGATCCCGGCCTTGGCGGCGGAATAATGCACCAGCTCAATGCCACCCACTTGCCCCAGTTGCGATGCGACGTTCACGACCACGCCATGCCCCCGCGCCAGCATACCCGCCATCACCGCATGCGTGCACAGAAACGTGCCGCGCAGATGCACTGCGACCATACGGTCGAAATCCTGCACGGTCAGGTCGGTGAACCGCCCCTGATGCACATGGCCTGCGTTGTTGATCATATGCGTCACCGGGCCAAAGGCGGCCTCACAGGCCGCAACCATGGCGGCCACGTCGGATTCAACCGAAACATCCCCGCCGACGGATACAGCGTTTGCCCCGATCTGGGCCGCAACGGCCGCCGCCGCATCGGCGCGAAAGTCGTTGACCAGCACCTTATAGCCATCCTCTGCCAACCGCAGCGCAATGGCCTGCCCGATGCCTGACCCCGCACCTGTGACGATCGCAACGCTGGCGGTCATACAATATCCTCCTGCATCGCCATCTTCTTGGCGCGACGCACGGACAGCGCCATCAGGATGCCGTAGACCGACAACAGCGCGAATGAGAACAGTGTGGTCAGCACACCGAAGGCAAAGATGTTGGGGTGAATCTCGACCGAGAAGGTGCCGTAAATCGCCAGCGGCAGCGTCTGATCCCGGCCCGATGCAAACAGCGTGCGCGGGAATTCATCCAAGGACAGCGTAAAGGCAAACAGCATCGCCGACAGCACGCCCGGAAAGATCAGCGGAAAAGTGATCTTGCGGAACGTCATCCACGGGCTGACGCCCAGCGACCACGCCGCCTCTTCGACCGAGGCGTCAAAGCGGTTCAGGATCGCCAGCATCACAAGGAAGGCAAAGGGGAAGGTATAGGCGACATGGGTTGCAAAGGCGGTCGTATACCAATGCCGTTCGATGCCGATGATGTTGTTGGCCAGAAGCGATGTGCCAAGACCGGTCAAAACACCCGGCACCATCATGCCCAGCACGATCAGATAGAACACGAAACTGGCACCCTTGAACCGTTTACGGAACGCCTGCGCCGCCATCACACCCAGCACGGTGGATGTGACCATGGTCATGAAGGCCAGTACCAGCGACCGGAACAGCGCCTCGCCCACCGGCAATGGCGCGATGCGCGACGGCGGGGTCAAACCGAAGATGTGCTTATACCAATAGGTCGACCATTCGATGATCGGAAACTGTGGTCCACCTTCGGGCCCCTGCTGGAACGAAATGATCGTCAGCACAACAAAGGGGCCATAGAGGAACAGCAGAAAAGCGGCGACATAGACGCCGAGGATGGGTTTCAGAACGCGCGATTCCATCCCTTACAACTCCCGCTTCAGATCGACGATTCGCAGGAACCCTGCAATCACGATCCCCATCACCACCGTCAGGATCACCCCCACGACCGAAGCCATGGCCCATTTCAGCGACCCCACCTGCGTGACGATGATATTGCCCAGAAGGTTCACCTTGCGGCCCGAAAGCGCGCCCGAGGTGGCGAATTCGCCCAGCACCATCACGCTGACAAAGATCGCGCCCACCACCACACCGGGCAGCGACAGCGGGAAGATGATCTTCCAGAAGATGCGGCCAAAGCCTGCGCCCAGATCACGCGCCGCTTCGATGATGTTGCGGTCAATCCGCGCCAGCATGAAGGCGATGGGGCCAACCATGAACACGCAATAGATTTGCGTCATCCCGATGATGACCGAAAGCTCGGTGAATAGCAGAACCTCGATCGGTTGCTGGATGATCCCGACTTTCAGCAAGATGATGTTGATCGCACCTTCTTTGCCCAGCATGGGCCGCCACGCCAGCACGCGGATCAGGAACGATGTCCAGAACGGGATCACGCAGATGACCAGAAGCACGGTCGACAGCGTCTTGCTCTTGACCAGCAGACCTACGAACAGCGCCGTCGGATAGCCCACGATAAAGGTCGTGGCCAGAACGATCAGCCAGATGCGGATCGTCGTCCACAACGACCCGATATAGGTGTCGGACGAAAAGAACTGCTTCCAGCTGGCCAGTGTCGGATCGGACGAGATGTTGAAGGTGGTCTGCGTCCAGAACGACACATAAACAATCATCAGGATCGGCGTCACCAGAAACAGCGCCATCCAGATGATGCCGGGCAGCAGAAGCCACCGGGTGGTGTTGTCCTTGCGCGGAACAGATGCGGTTGCGTCAGACATCAGCGCGCCTCCCGGCCGAAAACGATGGCGTGCTCGGGGTTCCACGTCAGCAGGTAATCCTGCTTCGGGGCATAGGTTTCGGGCGCGCCAAGGCTCAGATGATGCTCCATCTCGACCACGCCACCGCCATCCACCTCGAAAAAGTTCATGATCGATGACCCAAGATATTCCGAGGCGACAAAGGTCGCCTTCAGCTTGGGTCCATCCGCCGATGACGACAGCGGCAGCACCCGCATCCGGTCATAGCCCACGGCATAGACATCACGGGCCGCGCGTCGCGCACCCGGAACAGCCACGGTGCCGAACTGTCCGCGGAACTGGCCATCGGCCAGGGTGCCGTCGAACAGGTTAAAGCGGTTCAGGTAATGCGCCACATCTGGCGAAGCGGGCGTGTCATAAATCTCGTCCGAAGTGCCACTCTGAATGATGCGGCCCCGGTCCAGCACCACCACCCGGTCACCCATGGCAAGCGCTTCGTTCTCGCTGCCCGTCACATGCAGGAACGTCACCCCAAGCCTTTCACGAATGGCGCGCAGTTCGTTGCGCATCCGCCCACGCAGGTTCGCATCAAGCGCCCCGAGGGGTTCGTCCAGCAGAACCAGTTTCGGCTGCATCGCCAGCGTCCGAGCCAAGGCGACGCGCTGCCGCTGCCCGCCTGAAATCTGATCGACACCACGATCCTCCATCCCCGCCAACCCCACCATGGCGATCATCTCGGCACTGCGGCGGTCCACCTCGGCGGCTGGAAGCGGGTTTTTCCCGAACGCCAGACCAAAACCGACATTCTGCCGGACGGTCAGGTGCGGAAACAACGCAAAGTTCTGGAAAACAAAGCCGATCCCACGCTCATGCGCGGGCAGATGGGTGATATCGCGGCCCTCAAAGAAGACGCGCCCCGTATCGGGGGCTTCGAACCCGGCGATGACGCGCAAAAGCGTGGTCTTTCCAGAACCGGACGGCCCAAGGAATGAGACGTATTCATTTACGCCCACGTCCAGCGTTACCTGATCCAGCGCCAGCAGGTCGCCATAGCGCTTGGTCACACCGTCCAGCCGAAAAACTGCCGTTTCCACCACCACCTCATTCGAGATCAGGGCGACAGCGCATTGCGCAGGCCACCCTCCGGTCCATCGACAGCCTTCGCATCCAACACGGCACACGACATATCGCGCCACTGGGACCCGAAAAACTGTTGTTCGTATAACATAGCGATTTTGTATCTCTGTCAACAGGACATTAAATTTCTTCGCTAGCCGCTTATCTATGCATTACGTTGCTGTACACGCCCATTTATACAGCCAAATGCAGGCTGCAGGCGCAACTACAAACGGTTTATGTATACGTAAGCCGTTTTACTGCGGCAAAAGATAGGGAGCGAATTCGCCCGTCTCGCGGATAACGGCCACGATCTTCATTCTTGCCAGACTGCGCCTTGCCATGATCTGCAAATGGTCGCGCAGATATTCTGATGCAGAGTCAATAGGATGGCGGGCGACAAGGTCGAAAAGCGTGCGGTACTGGTCAATTGTTGCTTCGTCGTTCGGAAGGCCAAGCAGAGTCAGTGCCCGGTTGACAGAGGTCAGCAGCAGCCTGTTGCTGCGAACCATGTCCACCAGCGAAGTGTTCGGTGCCTGCGCGATGCAAAGTTCCAAGAGCGCATCGCTCAGCAACTCTGAACTTAGCTTAGCACCCGAATCGATCCGGTCCAAAAGATCCTCGACATCGGCGTAGCGAATATGTGGCGCCGCCAGACGTAACGCAGCCGGTTCGATGATGCTGCGAAGCTCGAACTTTTCGCGCACGGTGCGCGCCGTCAAGGGCCCCGCAATCCAATGCGAGCTTGCACTTTTTCGGATCAGGCCGCGCTCTTGCAACCGGGCCAGAACGTCGCGGGCCACCGTCCGGCTGACCCCCAGATAATCGGACAACTCGGTTTCAACGATCCGGAATTCGCCAAAGATCTGGCACGAAGCAACCTGCTCCTCGACCTCGTCATAGACATGCCGCCATGTGCCACGCGTTTGCAGCGCATCATCCACATCATCCGGAATCTCAAGGTTGAACTCACCAAGATCGCGGCGGATGGGGGCAATGTCCTTGCCCTCGGCCCCCACCAGATAGCCGCGGCCATCAAAACGGCGCACAACCCCTTCGGACAAAAGCTGCCGCAAGGCCGCCTGCACCGGGCCACGGCTGGTCTGCATCACCGCCGCAATCGGCCCTTCCAGCAGCACCAACCCTTCTGGCAGGGTGCCGCGCTGGATGTTCGTGCGCAGGACGCGCGTCACCAGTTCATAGCGCGGTTCTTGGGCGAACGGATTGACGGACCGGATCATACGGTACCTCCGTCGCCTGACGCGCTGTCATGAACGCGGGCAATGAACCTGTCCCAGGCCCGCGCCGCATAATTGTATTCATCCATCACGGTGTTCCAGATGGCGATACGGCTCGCGCGTTCTTCATAAGTGCCGCCCGGCCGGCGGCTGCCGGCGCGCACTACCATTTCCCCGGCGGGTCCGGGCAGATCCGTGGCAGCGGGGGCGCCATCATACCAATAGGCCCATTCGGCCGGGGTCAGATAGGCGCGGCTGCGGTCAGGATTGGAGATGTAATAGCCCTGCCGCGCCATGACCGCACCGGCAAACCCGCTGAGCCACCAGTTAAGATACTCATAGGCCATGTCCAGTTCGGCCCCGGCCAGGTAGCGCGACAAACTCGCCCCGCCATGCCACGCCCTGTAGCCCTCGGCGGGTTCGGCTTCGGCAAAATTCTGCAACTCGGGCCCCAGTTTGCCATAGACCGGCGACCACATGCTTTGCGCGGCCACGTTGCGGTCCCGCACAAGTTGCGCGGCCTGATCCCCATCGCGCCACGCACCGCAGAAATACCCTTGGCGACGACGATCTTCCAACAGGGCCATCAGCGCATTTATCTCTTCGATCGTCATGTTGCCGATATCGGCAAACTCCAACTCTCCCGAGGCTTCGGCCGCCAAGGCCGCGTCAAAGAACCCGATGGCGGGTTCATCCACGAGCGCAATCCGCCCCTTTGCGCGCTTGTCCAAAAGCCATGACCAGCTTGACCGGCCCCGCTCCGCCCGCCCGAAAATGCGGGTGTCGTAACCGAAGCTGTCCATATTCAGAACAGTCGGCAACATGCTGATATAGCGCGATGGTTTGGGCCCCAGAAAGCCGCCCGGCTGCACATACAGCTTGCGCACCGGGGCATCACCATGGCCGCGCCACGCATATTTGCTGATCCCGCCCTGCTTGGCCAGATCGCTGATCTTGTTCCATTCTTCGATGCGGTTGATGTCGATGGGCTGCAAGGCACCCCAGAACCAGACGATATCAAGGTTATGAAAGCATTGTTCATAAACATCATAGCCTTCCGGCTCCATCGCGGCGACGCGCTGACAGGTCGGAAACTCCAGCAACTCGTAGTCCACGGCAAAGCCAAGGTCGGCCTCGGCCTGATCATGCACCTGAGCCAGCAGCGAAATCGACGTTCCACGCACCCGCAACCGCCGACGTTGAATCTGTGCAGGCGAGGCGAGTTCGGCCCCAGGCGATACCATTCATTCATCCTTGCAGATCGGGCTGCGGCAGAACCCCTGCCGCAGCCAGTTGGTTCAGGCCAGTGCGGCAGCAATTCCGTCCAGCACGGCCTTACGGTCATGGCGTGCCTGCAACGCCTGTTCCATGCTCACTTTGACAAACCGCGTCGGCGTATGCGGCTGCAACTGGCCGATCAGGTCCATATCGGCCGAAACCACCGTGCCCAGCATGAAGTAGCCCCCACCTGAGACAGCATCGCGGTGCAGCACGATGGGTTCTGTTCCGCCCGGCACCTGCACCGACCCATAGGGATAGCAGGCATCCACGATATTCGACGGGTCAGAGCCCGCGCCAAAGGGCTGTTCGCGCGGCTCAAATTCCAGCGGGCGACCCGCCTTGAAGCGATAGCCAATCCGGTCAGCCTCGGGTGCAACCTTCCACGTGTCCTCGAAGAAACCTTTGCCCGCCGCTTCGGTGATACGGTGCCAGTACAGCCCCGGAAGCATCCGCAGTTCGGCAGGGCCGCCCGGCATCCGGCGCAACGCGGCAGGCACGGACCGCCCCGCCTTGCCCGCGCCCTGCCCAACGGGCAGCACATCGCCTGCCTGCAGTTTGCGCCCTTCGAACCCACCGAGGGCCCCCAACGTATAGGTCGACCGCGACCCCAGAACGACCGGCACATCAATGCCGCCCGACACCGCGATATAGGCCCGCGCACCGGCCTTCAGAAAGGCAAAGCTCAGGACCTGTCCCTTTTTCACAGGGAAAGATTCCCAGCCCGCCTGCTCAACGCCATCTACCTTTGGCGGCAGGTCGGCCCCCGTTACAGCCACCACCGCATCGGCGGTAAACTCCAGTTCTGGCCCCATGAACACGGCTTCAAGCACCGCCGCCCCTGCCGGATTGCCCACGGCAAGGTTGGCCGCGGCCAAAGACAGCATATCCATCCCGCCCGATGTCGGAATCCCGATGTGGTAATAGCCCGGACGCCCCAGATCCTGTACCGTGGTCGAAAGCCCCGGCTTGATCACATTAATGGCCATTCAAAGCCTCCATCACGCGTGCATTGGTGCCATCGATATCGGCCTGAAACTCGGCCAGCGAAAAGGTCACGGGCGCAATGCGCGGCATCCAGCGGCCAGCGTCCACTTCTGCCACCGTGTGGTCATACTCGGCGCGGTCGATCGGTTTCCACTTCACGATGTCGCCGGGTTTGAACAAGCACATGAAATCGCGCAGATATGGTGTGGTCTGGTGCGGGTCATAGATCGGCATCGGCGTGATGCCGAACATCTGATAGCCGCCCGCGCCGCGCACCGAATAGATGCAGGCAAAGCACCCACCGTGCCCGACAGTCAGGCGCGGCGTATCAGTGCGCGGGCGCAGGTATTTGGGTGACTGAATCTGGCGGCTGCGGTCCGTCATCTGATACAGGAACGGCAAGCCTGCCACAAAGCCCACCATCGACACGAACCACGGCGCGCCCGAATGGGCCTTGATAAAGCCATCGATCCCGTCCAGCCCGTTGATCCGGGCGGTGTATTCGATATCGGTCGAGGTCGGGTCCTGATGCCGCTCACGGAACCGCTGGCCCGTCTCGTGTGTCCACGGATCATTATAGAACACAGGCACTTCGATGATGCGGGTTTCCAGCGTCGAAGGCGCAGATTGCGCCGCCGCTTCCAGCGCCTTCAGTTCGCGCATCATGTCGTCAGGCGCAATCACGTCGGGGTCGAACCGCACCTGAAACGATGCGTTGGCCGGGCAAATCTCGGTCACGCCCTTGATCTGGGCGGCCTTCAGCGCGTTGGTGATCGACAGGCCCTTGAAGAAGGCCTCAAGCGACATTTCCTCGTCACATTCGACAAAGATGTGCTCATCCCCGCCGAAGGAATATCTGGTGGTCATTCCTTGGTCTCCTCTGTCCCGATCCTGTGGGCATTCTGTTCCAGCCAGGGTTCCAGCCACCGCGTATGAAACGCGCCCGCCTGAACCTCGGGGTCGCGCGCCAGCAACTGGTGCAAGGCGCGGGTGGTGGGCAAACCGCCCACATGCAATTCCTGCAAGGCCCGGCCCATCCGGGTGATCGCCGCCGCGCGGTCTTCGTCCCAGACGATCAGTTTTCCGAGCAACGAGTCATAAAACGGCGGCACCTGATAGCCGGGATACAGCATGGTATCGAACCGAACCCCGCCACCACCCGGCACAATCATATCTGTCACCGTGCCGGGACCGGGTTGAAAATTCTTCGCAGGGTCTTCGGCGCAAATCCGCACCTCGATGGAATGGCCTTTCAGTCGGATGTCGTCTTGGGCAAATCGCAGCGGTTCACCAGCGCAGACGCGGATCATTTCGCGCACCAGATCAACGCCAGTGATCATTTCCGTGACGGGATGTTCCACCTGAATCCGGGTGTTCATCTCGATGAAATAGAACTGGCCCGAGGCATCATCATAAAGATATTCCAGCGTGCCCGCGCCGCGATACCCCACCGCTTCGGCCAAGGCCACGGCCGAGGCGCAGAGTTTCTCGCGCATGGCTTGCGGGAGACTGGCCGAAGGCGCTTCTTCCCAAACCTTTTGACGGCGGCGTTGCAGGGAACATTCCCGCTCGAACAGATGGATCGCGCGGGTGCCGTCGCCCAGAATCTGCACCTCGATATGGCGCGCCCGTTCGATGACCTTTTCCAGATACAGGCCACCATCGCCAAAGGCCGATTTTGCCTCGGCACTGGCTTGCGGCATCAGGCGGTCAAATTCCTCCATATCGTGGGCAATGCGGATGCCCCGCCCGCCCCCACCGGCCGCCGCCTTGATCATCACCGGGAAACCGATAGCCAAAGCAATGGCGCGGGCACGGTCGGGGTCATCAATCCGCCCGTCCGACCCCGGCACAACGGGCACACCTGCGGCCTGTGCGGCAACACGGGCCGCCACCTTGTCACCCATCTGCCGGATGGCATCGCCCGCAGGCCCGATCCAGCACAGACCGGCGGCCTGCACCGCATCGGCAAAGTCGGCATTCTCGGCCAGAAAGCCATATCCGGGGTGCACGGCATCGGCCCCCGTATCGGCCGCCGCTTTCAGGATATTGGCGATGTTCAGATAGGATTTTGACGCCATCGGCGGGCCGATGTTCACCGCCTCATCCGCCATTTTCACGGCCAGACTTTCCGTATCGGCGGCGCTGTGAACCTGCACGGTTTTCAAACCCAGCTCACGCGCGGCCCGAATGATCCGGACCGCGATTTCGCCCCGATTGGCAACCAGCAGCTTGGTGATCGCCATGGTCAGTTCAGTTCGGCCAAAGCCTGACCTGCCATCACAGGTTCTTCGTCATCGGCAACAAAAGCGGTCAGGGTGCCTGCCTGATCGGCCTGCACCTCGTTGAACGACTTCATCACCTCGATCAGGCCAATCACATCGCCGACGGCCACGGTATCGCCCACCTCTTTGAACACCGGCTGATCCGGCGAAGGGCGGCGATAGAACGTGCCGGGCAACGGTGAAAGGATTTGTTTGGTCATCGTCTGGCTTCCCTGTCTTTTCTTTGTTTTCTTAGCGATAGGCGGCAATTGCCGCACGCACCGCCTGCGCGACCGCAACGGCGTTGGGTGTATCCGAATGCACGCAGATTGCATCAGCCCGCACGGCCACATCCTTTCCGCCCACGCTGGCAACCTTGCCTTCGGTGATCGCACGCACACAGGCTGCTGCGGCATAGGTCTCATCCGTCGCGGCATGTTCGCGGGTGATTATCAGACCACCTTCGTCGTTATAGTCAAGATCGGCATAAAACTCGGACACAAAGCTATGGCCGCGCGCCGTATAGACCTTTTCGTGCAAGGTGCCCGCCATGCCAAACAGCGGCACTTTGTAGACATCTGCCGCATCGGCCACGGCGTGGGCCACATCTTCCATCCGCGCGGCCATGCCATAGAGGGACCCATGCGGCTTGATGTGGTTCAGGACCATGCCTTCGGCGTCCAGAAACCCCTTCAGCGCACCGACCTGGTAGATCATGCAGTTGGTCAGTTCCTCGCGCCCGATCTTCATCTCGCGCCGGCCAAAGCCCTGCAGGTCGGGCAAGGATGGGTGCGCGCCAACCTTGACGCCATGCTGCTTGGCCAGTTGCACTGTGCGCCGCATGTGGTTGAAGTCTGAGGCATGAAAGCCGCAGGCCACGTTGGCCACATCGATCAGCGGCATCAAGCCCTCGTCGTCACCGATGCGGTAAAGGCCAAAGCCTTCGCCCATGTCACAATTGATGATCGTCATGTCCACGCCCCCGCCTTAGCCCTGCCAATCAAGCACATAAACGCCCGACTCGTGCAACTCTGCCGTCCAGCCCGGTTCAATGACAATGGTTGTCGTCACTTCTTCGATCACCGCCGGGCCAGAGATCCTGTCCCCTGCGCCAAGGCCCGCGCCGGCGTAGACCGGCGTGTCCACCGTCTCACCATTGGCGGCAAAGATCATCGGCCGTGTGCCCGACTTTGCGCTGTCAGCCCCCTTGCCCCCCGCAATCGTCATGCGGCGTGGTCGGTCCACGCGGCCAAGGATCGCGCTCTCTACGTTCACCACCTCGACCACGCTTTGCGGTTCGGAATAGGTGTAAAGCTCCTCATGTCGGGCGTGGAAGGCGGCCTTCAGCTTCTCCAGCGCCGCCTCGTCCAGCGTGAAAGGATCGATGTCGACGGTGCATTCGTGCACCTGCCCTACATAGCGCATGTCCAGACTGCGACGGATGGAAATGCGGTCACGCTCAAACCCGTCGCGCGTCAGGTCCGCCTCGCCCTTGGTTTCCAGCCCGGTGAACAGCGCGTCCAGCTTGGCGGCCGAGGCCGCCCCTTCCAACCGCACGGGCGCAGGGGCCATGTAGTTGTACTTGACGTCCGAGATGATCTGCCCGTAGGCACAGAGCCCCGAGGCGAGTTTTGACACCAGAATGCGGGTGATGCCCATTTCCCGTGCAAGCGCCGTGATATGCGCGCCCGTTGCCCCGCCCGCGCAGTTCAGCACAAAATCGCGCGGGTCATAGCCGCGCTCTACCGAGACGCGTCGAATGGCGTTGACCATGTTGTTGTTGACGATGGTGTACATGCCATAGGCGGCCTGTTCCACGCTCAGGCCCAGCGGATCAGCCAAGCCTGTCTGAATTGCCGTCCGCGCCCGCCCCGTGTGCAGCGGCAACCGCCCGCCGACCAGACCATCGGGGTTCAGATACCCCAGTACAAGGTTAGCATCGGTCGTCGTCGGCTTATCACCGCCTTGGTCATAGCAGGCAGGCCCCGGTTCAGACCCGGCCGACTGCGGGCCCATCTGGAGCAGACCCATACTGTCGATCCAGCCGATCGATCCGCCGCCCGCGCCCAGCGTTTCCACCTGAATCATCGGAATCCCGATGCGATAGCGCAGGAAGTCGATATTCTTCGACACATTCGCACGGCCATCCCGCGTCAGGGTAATGTCGAACGACGTGCCACCCATGTCGACAGTGATGATGTTCTGCAGCCCCCAGGGCTCGCCGATGTATAGTGCCGCCTGCGGGGCCGAGGCCGGGCCCGAGTTGATCGCATAGACCGACTGATCGGACACTACAGACCCCAAGGCCAACCCGCCGTTCGACTGGAAGTATCGCACCGGATTCTTCGCGCCAAGGCTTGCGAAATAGCCGTCCACCGCCTCGACATAGTCCGACAGGATCGGCGACAGATAGGCGTTGACCACGGCCGTTGACGTGCGGGTGTATTCGCGCACCTGAGGGTAAAGGTGCGACCCCACCGTCAGGCGGACGTTTGGCATCATCTCGCGCACGATTTCGGCCGCACGCAATTCATGTGCCGGGTGCAGGACGGACCAGACAAAGGAGATTGCCACCGCCTCGACCCCTTCACGAATGAAGTGACGGCAGGCATCGCGCACATCATCTTCGTTCATCGGTGTGTGCACAGCGCCAGTCGAAATCACCCGTTCCGAAATCCCGCGCCGCAAATAGCGCGGCACCAGCATGGTCGCGGGCGGATATTCCGGGTCATAGCGATAGCCGTCTTCCTTGTGCCCAAGACGAATTTCAATGCTGTCCTCATGCCCCTTGGTGGCGATCAACCCGGTTTTGGCGCCCTTGTGCTGGATCAGCGCGTTCAGGCCCACGGTGGTGCCGTTGATGCACAGATCGGCGTTGGACACGATCTGATGCGCGGTGATCCCGGTTTCTTCCTCGATCAGCTTCAAGCCGTTGCGGATGGCTTGCGTCGGGTCTTGCGGGGTGGACAGCGCCTTGAAGATGCGCACCTCACCTTCACGGTCGGCAAGGATGAAATCGGTGAAGGTGCCACCCGCGTCGATGCCAAGACGATATTGATTTTGCATGGTTTATCCCTTCAGGCAGCGCGCAAGGCGGCAGTGGCCGCGTAGTCAACGGTCAGCGTTTCGCGGTCGGTGATGACAACGCCGTAATCCAGCCGCGCGCCTTCAAGGCTGACCAGACCGTTGCGCACATCTTCGACCACCTTTTGCACCTCGCGTTCAAAGGCGTTGCCAAAACCGCCACCGCCGGGGTTGCGGTTCGCCGCACGTTCACCCGGCTGGATGGTTTCGATCACATTGTCGGTGATGATCTGGGTGGCTCCGTTACGGGTAAGTTCCAGCCGCCCGACCTTGGACGACACCATCGCTGATTTCGCCCCTGCCGCCCCCATCGCCGGAATGCGCCGCCCCTCGCCAAAAGTGATCAGCGTCATCGGCGTGTCCAGGGGCTCCACCTCCCAACAGGTGCCAGACCCGCCCCGGTTGCGCCCCGCGCCGCCCGAATCCTCCATCAGCGAATAGCGGTGGATGATGATCGGGTAGCTGTGCTCCAGCATCTCGATATCGCCAGATGTCAGTGCGCCAAAACAGCACTCCGGCCCCACCGCATGCCACCCATCGGCCTGCGCCGTCGCCCCGGCACCCGAGATGATGCTGGCCAAAACCATCGTCACATATTCCTCGTCATGCCGCTTGTCCCAGCCTGCGATGTTGCAGCCGTTGGCATGGCCCCAGCTGGCCGACACTTTCGCAGGGGCCGCTTGTTCAAAGGCCAGCCGCACGGCATCGGTCAGCGTCTCCATCGGGGTGGTGGTGCAGTTCATGTGCGGCGCCGGGGACTTGGCGTTGCACAGCGTGCCAAGCGGCCCCATGTCCGTGGTCACACAGCGATACAGCCCCTCGTTATAGGGCGGCGGCAGTTGGGCGAACATCATCAGGCCAAGGTAGACGCCGGAATGGCTGTTCCCTTCGTAGCTGTTGATGAAATAGGGAATCTGCGGTGGCGACTGGATGGCGATGTGGCAGCCGTTGCCCTTGATCGTAACCGTCGCGGTAATGTCGAAATCGCCATAGCCGTGGCCAGCATCTTCCAGCACCGCCGTGCCGGTATAGACGCCATCCGGCACTTCGGCGATCAGGCTGCGCATATGGTGTTCGGCCATATCCAGCAGTTCGGCGATGCAGTCCTGCACCGTATCCTTGCCGTACTTCTCAATCAGCCGGATCAGCGCCCGCGCTCCCACCTGACAGGCCCCGATCAGCGCGTTGAAATCGCCCTCTTGATCGCGCCGCGCCCTCATGTTTGACAGCAGCAGGTTCATCACGTCATTGCGCGGCTTGCCCTTGTCCCAGATCTTCAACGGCGGAATGCGCAGGCCTTCGGCATAAATCTCGGTCGCGGCGGGGTTATAGCCGGCGGGCACCGGGCCGCCGATATCGGTCAGGTGGCCCTTGCACACCGTCCAGAACAACAACTCACCCTGATAAAACACCGGATAGTACATGCAGGTGTCGATGATGTGCGACCCGCCATAGCTGGGGTCGTTGTGCAGAATCAGGTCACCCTCATGGATATCGCCCGCGAAATACTTCGCCACCGACTTCATCGCCGGGATCAGGCTGCCAAGGTGAATGGGAATGTCCTGCCCCTGCAAGATCATCTCGGGCGTATGGTTGAACAAAGCGGTCGAGTAATCATGCGCCAGATTGAACACCGAACTGCGCGCTGTCTGTTCCAAGGTCAGCGTCATTTCGCGTTGCGTCGTCTCCAGCACTCCGCGCACCACAGACAGCGTGATCGGGTCGACATTGCGTTTGGCCATTGTGTTTCCCTGTTGCAGTGCCCGGCGGGCAATTCGTGCAAGACCCCGGAACGCGGGGCCGCTGGTTCAACACTGGCCCCTTTGCGAAGGGTCGTCTTGCGTCCGCGCGCACAAGGTTTTGTCACAGGACGCACCTTTGCTGGCACTCGACCCGTTCGATTGCCACACCCCCCTTCGGCGCTGTTGACTCAGGCGCGCAGTTAACAAAAGCTGATGTCTGGCCTGCACGCATGGCCAAGGGAGAACAGGGTGAGTGTTGCGCGTCACAGCACCGACAGCCTTCCCGCGCCTGACCGCGCGAAGCATTGGCATGGTGTCATCGCCGAGGCGTACTTTCCCCTGCAACTGACCTTTCGCGATGCGGCGCGGTTTCAGGGCAACCTTGAGATGCGAAATGTGGGAGAGGTCGGCCTGTCTCGTCTGCGAACCGAACCTGTGCAGTACGAACGCCAGCCCCGCCACATCACCGGGGCCACGGAAGAACAGTATCTGATCACCATACCGCTGCGGTCGCCGGTCGAGTTCCGGCAACTGGGCCGAGAAGTTCGCTGTGATCCCGGCGGCTTTCTGCTGGAACGCGGGGATGAACCCTATCGGTTCTCTTATGCGGCGGCGAATGATCTGTGCGTGCTGAAGGTCGCAAAGCCCTTGCTTGCGGAAAAGCTGCGAAACCCGGACAGGTTCTGTGCGATCGTGTTTGACGGGCAGAGTGGTCTGGGCGGCCTTTTCACGACGATGGCGCAGCAAGTGGAACAAATCACGCCAGATCAAGGCGGCACGGTTCTGGGGCGGCACCTGATCGAGTTGCTGGCCTTGTGCCTTGACCGCAATTCCGACAGCGGGCCGGGGGCCGGATCGGCGGTACGGGCGGCGCATCTGCGGCGGGCCGAAGACGTGATCCGCCGCAACCTGTCACACCCGGATCTGTCGCCCGGAATGGTGGCCGATACCTGCGGCATTTCAAAGCGCTACCTGCACGAAGTTTTTGCCGACGTGAACAGCACCGTGGCGCAGTTCATCCGCGAACAGCGCCTGATCGCGGCGCGTGACCTGTTGCAGTTGCCCAATCCGGGGCCGATGTCTGACGTGGCCTATCGCTTTGGCTTTTCCGATCAGGCGCAGTTCTCGCGGCTGTTCAAGGCGATGTTTGGCCAAACGCCAACCAGCTATCGCGCCCAGCAGTCGCGGGCTTCGCAGCTGCATTCCTGACGCATGTCACAGATGCGCGGTGCCAATCATCGTGACAGCACCGCCGTCATGTGACACGCGCAGCGACAAACCGCCGTCCGCACCTTCATGCGCCTCGACCCTGATCTTCTTGCCGCAGGTCAGCGGCGACACGCCGCGATAGCTGAACCGTTGCGGGCACCGCCCCATGGCCATCGCGGCCACGTTCAGCATGAGGGTTGCCTGCATGGGGCCATGCACCACCAGATCATCATATCCCTCAACCTCGGTCGCATAGCTGCGGTCATAGTGGATGCGGTGCCCGTTGAAGGTGATGGCCGAATACCGGAACAGCAAGACCGGGTCCGGAAACAGGGTCAGACCCGCCAAGGGCGGGCCAAGGTCAGCGGCGGCCGGGGCCACAGGCTGCCGCGCGCCCGGCACCGGGTCTTCACGGTAAACCAGATCCTGCCGTTCGGTGACCTGCAGTTGCCCGTCCACCAGATAATCATGCCGCACGGACACGAACCCCAATGGCCCGGTCGATCCGGTTTTGAAGGTGATCGCCTCGACCCGGCTGTCGCGGCGCACGGCATCGCCGATCCGCAGGGCGCCGGGAAACTCAACCTCGCCACCCGCCCACATGCGCCGTGGCAATGGCAGGCGCGGCAGGATCAGGCCCAGATGCGGGTGGCCATCGCGGCCAAGGTCCGCGGGGGGCAGCGCCTCGGGGCCAAGCGCCCAGAACAGGCCAAGCGGCACATCGGCGGGCGCCAGAGTCTCGGCCAAGGTGGCGCGAAACTGTTCGATCAGCCGGGGCGTGACCACATCAAGGCGCTGACGGCTGCGCCCGATCCACGCCTCTGGGCTGTCGTCCGTTTCATCTTTCATCTGCGCCAACCCCTGTCTGCCGCCAATCCCTAGCCGCCCCGGGTGTTGTCCCGCAACCTGAATTGCGACGCCTGCGCGGCAGGTTCAGCCAACTGAACGCATCTGCTGACGCAACGCCTCGGTCGCGGCCATGTCAACGGTCTCTGCCTCGGGGTCGACAAGCACGCCATAGGCAGTGCGGGCCTGTGCCACCGTGCAAAAGCCGTCAAGCACGTCTTCCAGCACCTTTTGCGCCGGCCGGTCCAGCGGGTTGCCATAGCCACCGCCATTCGGGCTGTAATAGGTCATGACATCATCGGCCACCACCTCCAGCCCAGAGAACTTGGAATACATGTCCCGCACCTCACCGGGGCGGTTGCGGTTGGTGATGGTACAGCGGCCCACCGCCCCGTCATGCCCGCCAAAGATGCCCCAAGGCGCCTCGGTGTGCCGTTCGGATTCGTGGGTGATAAAGGCCGGGGTCAGAACCCGCTGCGACTTGACCACCCCGATTCCGCCACGAAAGGCCCCCGCCCCGGGCGGCACATCATCGCGCAATTCATACCGGTCACAGATCATGGGGATATGCATCGCCAGATCTTCCAGCGGGTTGTTGCGGGTGTTGGCCATCAGGTTGTCAATGCTGTCGGGCCCGTCAGACCGTGGCCGCCCACCATAGGCCCCCTCGTTCACCTCCAGAAACACCCAATAGTCGCCCGAAGGCCGCACACCTGAATAGGCGGCAAAACTGATCGAAGCCGACGACCCCGCGATGATCTTTTCCGGCATCACGGGGGCAAGTGCGCGGATGATCAGGTCAATCATCCGGTTGCACTGGGTAAAGCGCGCCTCGGCGGATGCCGGGGCCTTAGGGTTGAAGATCGACCCCAAGGGTGCCGTCACCTTGATGGGGCGGAACGACCCTTCATTCGACGGCACGCGCGTATCGGTCGTGGCCGCATCCAACAACAGTTTGCGAAAGGCGGCATAGGCAGCCACCTTGGTCGACCCTTCGAACGGCACGTTATAGGCGGTGGGCGTCTGGTCAGCCGACCCCGTCAGATCAACCTCAACCTCATCGCCGCGCACCCGCAGGGTCACCTTGACCTTCAGCGGCCTATCCCGGTTGCGCCCGTCGTCATCCAGCCAGCCTTCCGCAGTGTAATCTCCATCCGGAATCTCTGAAATGCGCTGACGGGTGATCCGCTCGGCATAATCCATCAGCATCCGCGACGCGGTGAACACCGTCACTTCGCCGTATTTCTCAAGCAATTCGACAAACCGCCTTGCCCCAAGGCGGGCCGAGGCGACCTGCGCCTCGATATCCGAGACCAACTGCCCCGCCGCGCGACTGTTGCGGCGGATGTAGTTCCACATGGCGCGGTTCGGTTCGCCCTTGCGGTAAAGCTTGGTTCCGGCGAACAGCATGCCTTCGGCAAACACATCCGGCACGTCGATGATCAGCCCCGGCGTGGCGGCCCCGATATCAACATGGTGCGCGGTATTCCCGGCATACCCCACCAAGCGACCCTGAAAATAGACCGGCACGACGATGGCCAGATCCGGCGTATGCGATGCGCCGTAATAGGGGTGGTTGTGCACGACAACATCACCCTCATACCATTCGTCATCCTCCAGTGTCTGAGCGATGCCGCGCAGATACCCGGGGATAGAGCCACTGTGCATGGGCGTCGATTCAGACTCGCACAGGGTGTTGAAATCCGTATCGAACAGCCCCGCCCCCAGATCCTGGCTTTCGCGGATGATCGATGAAAACGACATGCGGTACAGCACATGCCCCATCTCTTCGGCGATGGTTTCAAAACTGCCGCGGATCACTTGCAGCGTGATCGGGTCAACAATGGCGGCGTCACGATGGGCCTTGTTCATGGTCTGTATTCCCTGACGTCAGGCGCCAATGGCGCGGATGCGGGTGTTGCCGTATTCCAGCGTTTCGGCGACATAGCCGGGCGGGATCAGCGTGGTCGCGTTGTGCTGGTGCAGGATGGCGGGGCCTTCGATCCGGTCGCCACACAGCAGGCGGGTGCGGTCAAAACGCGGGGTATCCAGCGTGCGCCCGTCGTCAAAGGTTGTGGGCCGGGTGAACATCAGGGCGCGCGTGGGCGGGGTGCCATCCGCTACGCCCACACGCGGGATCTCGATGCGCGGAATGCTGGCCTTGCCGATGGCGCGCAGGGTGATCAACTCAACCTCGGCTGTGCGATAGCTGTAGCCGTAATCCAGATGATGCTGGTCGTGGAAACTGTCGATCACACCGCGCAGGTTATCGGCTGTCACCGCGCCATCCGGCATCTGCGCGCGCAACTCGAACCCCTGACCGTGATAGCGACATTCGGCCACCAGCGTCACCGATTGCTGCGCCGGGGGGATGCCGTCACTGTCCAGTTCCGCCCGCACATGCGCCTGAAGCGTGGCCGCCGCCGCATTGATGCGCGCAATGCCCGCCGCATCAGCATGGGTCAGTTCCACAATCACCGATTCCGTATGTTCATAGCGCAGGTCGGTTTTTAGCAGACCCACCGCCGCCGTGATCCCCGGCGCAACGGGCACAATCACATCCTTGGCGGCCATCGCCTCGGCCAAAGCCACGCCATGCAGCGGACCCGCCCCCCCGAATGGCATGATCGAGAAATCGCGCGGATCGATGCCGCGCGCGACAGAGTTCGAGCGGATGGCAAGCACCATGTTGTTGTTGATGATGCGAATGATCCCAAGCGCCGCCTCGATCACCGTCAGTCCAAGTGGGCGGGCAATCTTTTCCTCGATCGCCGCCCACGACAGGGCAGCATCCAGTTTCAGATCGCCGCCAAGGGCCATGTCCGGGTCCAACCGCCCCAGCACGATCTGGGCGTCGGTTACTGTTGGTTCGGTTCCGCCGCGGCCATAGCAGGCAGGCCCCGGTTCAGACCCCGCAGAACGCGGCCCCACATGAAAGCCACCCGCCTGATCGATATAGGCCACCGAACCGCCACCCGCGCCGATTGTGACCAGATCAATCATCGGGGTCAGCACCGGCTGGCCAGCAACATAGGTTTCCCGCGGATTCATGATCTTGATCAGACCGTTGGGAATGGTCGAAATATCTGCCGAGGTGCCGCCGATATCGACGGTAATCAGGCTGTTGACACCCGTCATCGCCCCTTCGGCGGCACCGCCGATGACACCACCCGCCGGGCCCGACATCAGAATGCGAACCGGGCGGCGCGCGCAGGCCTCGACCGTGGAAAGCCCGCCATTCGACTGCATGATCCGCAGTTTGGAGGCAACGCCCGCCTCGCGCAGACGCGCCTCCAGATCGCGCAGATAGAACGCCGTTTTCGGCCCCACATAGGAATTCATGGCGGCAGTCGAAAAGCGTTCATATTCCCGCATCACATTCGCCACTTCGGTCGACAGGGTGATGTAGGCGCCCGGGATCTCTTCTTGCACGATCTCTTTGGCGCGGCGTTCGTGGGCATCATTCAGAAAGGCGAACATAAAGCCGATGACAATCGACGTGATGCCGCGCTTGCGGAACAGGGCACACGCGGCCCGCACAGCATCTTCGTCCAGCGGAATATCGATGGCACCCGTCGGCGGCAGAATGCGTTCGGGAATGCCGATCCGGTTGCGCCGCTTGACCAACGGCTGGCTTTGCCACGGAACATCGAAGTGCAGGCTGAAGTTATAGGGCCGTTTGTGCCGCCCGATATGCAGAATGTCGCGGAAGCCTTCGGTCGTCAGCATCCCGCACTCGGCACCGTTATGCTCGATGGTGATGTTCGTGGCGGTTGTCGTGCCGTGCACGATGGTCTCAACCTCGGCCGTGTCGATACCCGCAATGCGGCAGATGCCACGCACGCCGTCAACCACCCCGATGGACTGATTTTTCAGGGTCGTCGGCACTTTGTGGTAAAAGACGCCCTTTGCACATTCCAGCACCAGATCGGTGTTCGTCCCGCCCACATCGACGCCAATTCTTGCCATTACCCTGTCCCCGTCGCCCGCCAGTTGCATGTGCAGCACCGGGGCCGGACCTGTGGCCCAGCCCCAAGGTTCGGCTTATTCCGCCGCGAGTGAGGCCTTTGCCAAGCCATTGATGTATGCCACGCATTCATCCGAGCTGTGGACATCACCAAACTTGGCGTCGATGTCGAACAGGTTCCACGCCACAGCGCCCGGAACGCGGTCACCGATGCAATCGCGCACGGCAATCGGTCGGAAGCCATCGGCCAGCCCGTCGCAGACCGTCTGGCGCACACAGGCACAGGCCGTCACCCCCGTAACCAGAATGGTATCCACCCCACCCGCCCGCAGGATGCCCCCCAGTTCCGTGCCGTGAAACGCAGACGCGCGCTTTTTCAGCAGCGTGTATTCGCCTTCAATCGGTGCGATGCGGCTGTCAATTGCCCACAGGTTCGTGTCCTTCAGGTTGACCACATCAACCGGAATCTTGTTGTGCCACAAGCCCATATCCGTGAACTCGGCATTGCGGTCTGTGATCTCGTAAGCCGTGGTCACATGAATGACAGGCAACCCCGCGGCGCGAAACGCCTTGAGCAGTTTCTGCATGCCGGGGATAATCTCGTTATCCATCTTTTCCTGATCACAGGTGAACGGATTTCCTGGCCGCGTCCAGGCATTGGCCAGATCGACGCTGACCAGCGCCGGGCGCTTGCCGAACCCGACCCGGCGCTGAAAGCCGCGTTCCTGATATAGTTTGCTGGCGGTGTCGAAGGCTTGCTGCAGCAGGCGATCCAGTTCTTTTGCGTCAACGTCGCTCATTCAAAGTGTCCTTTTGTCGGCAGGGCAAGGCCCGCAATGATGATACCAAGGCTGAAGTGCTGGCCTTTCCCGGATCATCACACCCGGATTGACGCAGTGGAATTGCCATGTCAGCAATCATTGATGCACCAAACGCATCAACCAAAAGGGCATCATGCACCCAAGCCCCGGCCTTGATCTGGTCCAATCCTTTCTGACCGTGGCGGAAGAGCTGAATTTCCGCCGCGCCGCCGACCGGCTGAACCTTGACCAGTCCGCTCTGACCCGCCGCATCCAGAAGCTGGAACATCTGCTGGGCTTTACGCTGCTGGAACGCACAACGCGCGAAGTGGTGCTGACACAGGCGGGGCAGTCGTTCTATCGCGACAACGCCCATCTGCTTTTGCGCTATGCCGAGGCCGTGACCGCCGCCCGACGAATCTCGCAGGGCAAGGCGGGGCTGTTGCGCGTGGCCTATATGGCCTTTGCCGCAACCGAACTGATGCCGACTGCCATCGCCCGGTTTCGCCGCAGCCATCCTCATATAGATGTGGCGCTGACCTATATCCGCACGCAGGGCCAGAAACTGGCACTTGCGAATGATGAGATTGACGCAGGCTATCTTATTGGCCCGTTCGACCACCCCGATTATCACAGCGTGATCCTGTCGACCGAACCCCTCTATGTGGTCACGCCGCGCAACCATGCCTTGCTGCACCGCGCCACGATCACCCCTGCCGACCTTGTCGATCAGCCCGTTATCTTGGGCGACATGCGCGAATGGGATGAATATCGCTGGCGGCTGAATGACCTGTTCAATGGCGAAGGCGTGGCCCTGAACGTGGTGCTTGAGGCGTCAAATACGCTGGCCCTGATCGGGCTGGTCGCGGCGGGCCTTGGGGTTACCATATATCCCGAAAGCCTGATCGGGTTCCTAGGGCGCAACGTCGAGGTGCGGCAGATCATGCATCCGTCGTTTCGCAGCCGCACGGCACTTGTCTGGAAACGGCACAACCACAGCCCGCAACTGCGCGCCTTTGTCGATGTGGCAACCTCGCTTCCACCTTCGCCTGTGTGAGCCAAGAACGGCATGTGAAATCGGCATAACTGTTTGTGCCCGCGAATGCCTGTCGTGTGCCCACAAAGCGGGCTAGGTTGCAGATGCGAACAGTCAGGCGGGCCGATGGCGCAGGAACATGAACCCTTTGCAGAGATCCGCGATGCCGTGGCAAAGCTGTGTGCCCGGTTTCCCGGCACCTATTGGCGCAAGCTTGATCGCGACATGGCCTATCCGC
Source organism: Rhodobacter sp. (assembly GCA_027484145.1). Taxonomy (GTDB): domain Bacteria; phylum Pseudomonadota; class Alphaproteobacteria; order Rhodobacterales; family Rhodobacteraceae; genus Pseudotabrizicola. The sequence goes on along the minus strand of JAIXUH010000039.1, from coordinate 99,714 downwards.
AGGATTTTGTGCAGGCCCTGACCGAGGCTGGTTATTTGGCCATGCTGATCCCCGAGGAATACGGCGGCGCAGGTCTGCCCTTGGCCGCCGCCGCCGCCGTACTGGAAGAGATCCAGCGCGCCGGATGCAACGGTGGGGCATGCCACGCGCAGATGTATACGATGGGCACCCTTTTGCGGCACGGATCACCCGCGCAAAAGCAGCAGTATCTGCCGCAGATCGCCAGCGGGGCCCTGCGTCTGCAGGCCTTTGGCGTGACCGAACCGACCAGTGGCACTGACACCGGCGCGTTGCGCACCACGGCCCGGCGCGAGGGCGATGACTTCGTGATCAACGGCCAGAAAATCTGGACCAGCCGGGCCGAGCAGTCTGACCTGATGCTTTTGCTGGCGCGCACAACGCCCCTGACCAATGGCATGAAGAAAACCGATGGCCTTTCCGTCATTCTGGTGGACATGCAGCAGGCCCGCAGCAACGGGCTGACCATCCGGCCCATCCGCACCATGATGAACCACGCCACGACCGAGGTGTTCTTTGACAACCTGCGCGTACCAGCCGAAAACCTGATCGGGGACGAGGGCAAGGGGTTTCGCTATATCCTGACCGGCATGAACGCCGAGCGTATTCTGATCGCGGCGGAATGTGTGGGCGATGCCAAGTGGTTCATCGACCGCGCCACGGCCTATGCCAAGGACCGCGTGGTCTTTGGCCGGGCCATTGGCCAAAACCAGGGCGTGCAATTCCCCATCGCCAAGGCCTATGCCAACATGCGCGCAGCCGAATTGATGGTGCGCGAGGCGATCCGCTTGTATGACGCGGGCGCCAATCCGGGGGCCGAAGCGAACATGGCCAAAATGCTGGCCGCCGATGCGAGTTTCGAGGCGGCCAATACCTGCATCCAGACCCATGGCGGATTTGGCTTTGCCGAAGAATACGACATTGAACGCAAGTTTCGTGAAACGCGTCTGTATCAGGTGGCCCCCATCTCGACCAACCTGATCCTGTCCTATCTGGCCGAGCATGTGCTTGGTCTGCCACGGTCTTATTGACCATGGCAGGGGCGCTTGCCAACCTTATGGTGGTGGCGCTGGAACAGGCCGTCGCGGCACCCTTTTGCACACAGCGTCTGGCCGATGCAGGCGCGCGGGTGATCAAGGTGGAGCGGGAGGGTGGCGAAACCGCGCGGCATTACGACGCCACGGTCATGGGCACGTCGGCCTATTTCGCTTGGCTGAACCGCGGCAAGGAAAGCGCCGTGCTGGACCTGAAGGCAGATGCCGATATGGCTCTGTTCGCGGCGATGCTCGGCAAGGCCGATGTTCTGGTGCAGAATCTGGTCCCCGGGGCATTGGCGCGGCTGGGTCTGACGGCTGAGCGGATCAGCGAGCAATACCCCCGGCTGATCGTGGTCAATATCGTGGGCTATGGGCAGGACACGCCCTATGCCGACATGCGCGCCTATGACCTGCTGATACAGGCGGAAAGCGGCATCGCCGGAGTCACGGGAACGGCAGATCAAGCCTGCAAGATCGGGGTGTCCGCCGCCGATATTGCGACGGGGATGACCGCCTATTCCGCCGTGCTCGAGGCGCTGATCGAACGCAGCACCACAGGGCGCGGCCAGCAGATCGAGGTGGCCATGTTCGATGTGATGGCCGACTGGATGACCGTGCCTTTGCTGCACAAGGAACAAGCCGGGCGCAACACGCAGCGCCATGGTCTGGCCCATGCCGTCATCTACCCCTATGGCCCGATGGTCTGCCGCGATGGCACTGTGATCGTGGCCGTGCAGACCAATGCGGAATGGGTGCGCTTCTGTGAAACGCTCATCGGGCGGCCCGAACTGGCGCAGGACACGCGCTTTGCCAGCAATACACTACGTCAGGCCAATCGCACCGCGCTGGACGCCGAGGTCATGCCCATACTGGCCGACCTGCCGCTTGCCGAGGTTACCGCACGGCTGACAGAGGGGCGCATTGCCTGGGGCCAGTTACGCTCACCTGCCGATCTTGCCGCACATCCAGCCCTTCGCCGTGTACAGGTGCCGCTCTCAACCGGGCAGACCATCTCGATCCCCCGGCCACCAACCCGCACGGCCGCCGCAGAAAGCGGCCCCGTGCCGGCACTTGGGGCCGACACGGACCGTATCCGTGCCGAGTTCCTGCCGCGCTAGACGCTTGGCAGGGCTCAGCACCGCAGGTCAGGGCTGCGGCCATTCCGGATCGACCAGCCCAAGCGGATAGGCATGGGCATAGTCCAGCGGCGGCCGGATCACATATTTGCGGTCAAAGTCCATCCACGGGTAATCAACGCCGCTTCGCACCAGATAGGCCCAGTCCGGATGGGCAAAGATCGGCCGACCAATGGCTACCACATCTGCGGCACCCGAAGTCAGCGCCGCCTCGGCCCCCGGACCATCGGCGATACCACCGTTGGTGATCAGTGGTAGGCCCGAAGCTTGCCGCAGCACGGTTGCCATGGGAGTCGGGTCAGCCGGATCGCGATTGTCAAGGTAGTTGAAGCTGGACCAGTGCAGCGCATCATAGGCCGACCCTTTCAGCGCCTGCCCGATCGCCTTGGCATAGGTCACACCCCCCGGCCATGCCCCCACGAAATCATCCACCCCATCCTGCGACAGGCGCAACGTGATCAGCTTGTCTGGCCCGATGGCAGCCCGGATCTTTTCACCCACCAAACGGGCAAAGCGCACATTGTTTTCGGGCGAGCCACCGAATTCATCCGTCCTCAGGTTGGTCTTTGGCGTGATGAACTGCCACAGAAGATAGCCGTTGGCGCCGTGTACCTCGACCCCATCCGCCCCGGCATCAACCGCACGCTTGGCACCCGCCGCAAACCCGTCGGCCACGGCGTGAATCTCTTCAACCGTCAGCGCCCGCGCGGGCGGAAAGGTCACCTTGGGCCAATCGCCCGAAATGTTGCGGATCTGCTTTTCATAGTCATTGTCGGTGTAAAGCGTCCAGCCACCGCTTTGTGTGGCCGAGGCGCTGACCGGCGGTTGCCCGTACAACGTGCGTGGGTCACAGACCCGGCCGCCATGCATCAGTTGCACAATGATCTTGCACCCGTGCTGATGAACGGCATCCATCACCTTGGCCCAACCCGCCTGTTGCTTGTCGTTGGTGATACCCGGCTGTGACAGATAGGCCCGCGATTGATAGGCTGCCTGTTCATAGGTGCCTTCGGTAATGATCAGGCCAAGGCCACCCCGCGCACGGCGCGCATAATAGGCGACCATTTCATCGGTCGGAGTGCCATCAGCTTCGGCCATCTGGCGCGTCAAGGGGGCCATGGCGATGCGGTTTCGCAGGGTCAAAGGACCCAGAGTGATGCCGCTGAACAAAGTCGGAAAGGCTTCGGCCATCTTATTCTCCTAATGATATGGCACCTATATCCGCCCGACCCAAAGGCCCGAACGCACAAGGCGGTTGATGTGGCTACGGATCAGTCGCACAACCGCCTTTGTCACAGGGGCAGCCGCACGGTGGGGCGCGTGGGCAAGGATCAGTTCCCGGCTGATGATCGGATCGATGATCTTTTGCGCGATCAGCCGTCCGGATGTTAGATCATGCTGTACGGCCGTCAGCGGCAGAATGGTACGGATCGTTCCCGCCGCCACCAGATCACAGATCGTGGGCAGCGTCTCAAGCTCCATCGCCACGGTCAGGGGCACCTGCGCGCGGGCCGAAGCCTCGTCCACCATGATCCGCAACCCATGCGGCGGGCCGGGCAGTGCCAGTTCCACGCCAGCGATATCGGCAAGCTGCACGCCATCATCCTGACCGATCCTGGCCACCTGCGGGGATGAGATCAGATACATGTCTTCGAACAGCAAATGCTCGGCGTCCAGCAACGCGCTGGAGCGGGTCTTGTATAGGACCGCAAGGTCAACCTTGCCCGCCGCCAGCCATTCCGCGACATGGCCGCTGAACCCTTCCAACACGCGCATCCGGATGCGCGGATGATCGGCGCGTATCTGTGACAAAAGCGGCGCCAGCAGGATCAGCCCGACCGACGGGGGCACGGCAAGTGTGACCGTCCCATCCAGCACCCCCGCAGTGCGGCCCATTTCCTGCCGTAGCCCTTCGACATCGGCGAGGATGGTTCGCGCACGGGCCAAAAAGGTCTCTCCCGCCTCGGTCAGCAACACACCCCTGCCGTTGCGATAGAACAGCGCCACGCCCACATCTGCCTCCAGATCACGCACGCGGCGGCTTAACGCCGATTGCGCAATGTTGTTCTGCAAGGCCGATTTCGTGAAACTGCCCGTCTCGGCAATGCTGACGAAATAGCGCAGGTCCAGCAGTTCCACGGTTCCGGTTCCTTCCCGACCCCCGTCATCCAGCGCGAAGGCTGGAACGCAGCGCATCGGTTGCGGTCATGTCCAAGCCCCAGCCGTATCCGTTGCTGACAGCTTTGAACACCACGCCATACACCTGACGGGCATGGTCGGCGGTGATGTATCCATCCAGCAGATCATCCAGAACCTTGGCCGGGTCGCGGTTCAACGGGTTACCGTAGCCGCCGCCGCAGGGCGAAAGGTAGGTGACCACGTCGCCCAGTTCGGCCCGCATGCCCGAGAATTTGGCGGCCACATCGCGCGGTGCCTCGTCGCTTTCATGGTTGTGGATGCGAACAGCCGCAGTCGCGCCCTCGTGGCCGCCAAAGATGCCCCATGGCACATCTTCGTTGCGGTCACTTTCGTGGGTCATGAACCCCGGCGTCAGAAAGCGCTGCGATTTGACCACGCCCATGCCACCACGATACTCGCCCGCACCAGGGAACACATCATCGCGGATTTCATAGCGGTCACAGATCATGGGCAGTTGCATGCCCAGATCCTCGAGCGGGTTGTTGCGGGTGTTGCGCATCAACTCTTCAATCGTGTCAGGCCCGTCAGACCGTGGCCGCGCACCCATGGCGGCTTCGTTGACTTCGATCAGCACCCAGTAGTCACCCGAAGGTTTGACGCCCGAGTATGAGGCGAACGACAAACAAGCCGCGTTGCCTGCGGTGCACTTATCCGGCAGCACCGGGGCAAGCGCCTTGATGATCAGATCAACCACGCGCTGAATCTGGTTGAACCGCGCCTCGCAGGCGGCAGGGGCAATCGGGTTGAAGATCGACCCCAGCGGTGCCGTCACCTTGACCGGGCGGAATGACCCTTCGTTCTGCGGGATGTATTCGCTGTTGGTATAGGTATCCAGCAAAAGCGCCCGGAACGCGAAGTAGCAGGCCACCTTGGTCGACCCTTCGAAGGGCACGTTGAACGCGGTCGGCACCTGTGGCGAAGACCCGGTCAGGTCAACCTCAACATTATCGCCGCGCACCCGCACCGTTACGACGATGGGCAGATGCACCCCGCGCGTGCGGCCATCATCATCCATGAACCCACTGGCCGTGTAATCGCCATCGGGGATCTTGGCGATTTCGCGCCGCAACATCGCCTCGGAATAATCCATCAGCTGTTTGGCCGCCTGTTCCACGGTGGCACGGCCATATGTGTCCATCAGTTCACAATACCGCCTGACCCCCAGTTCGGCCGAGGCGATCTGCGCCTCAAGGTCGCGCATGACCAGCCCCGGCACCCGCGTGTTGCCACTGATATAGCGCCAAAGGGTATCGTTGCGTTTGCCTGCCTCGACCAGTTTCAGCCCGTTCAGCAGCATCCCTTCGGCAAACACATCCGGCACATCGATGATCAGCCCCGGCGTGGCCGCCCCGATGTCCAGATGGTGCGCGGTATTGGCCGAAAAGCCGACCAACTCACCCTTGTAGAAGATCGGCATGACGATGCCGATGTCTGGCGAGTGGCTGGCGCCATAATAGGGGTGATTGTGAATCACCACATCACCTTCGACCCAGTCTGAAAGCGGAATGCTCTTCTCGATCCCGCGCATGTAGCCGGGGATCGAGCCGATGTGCATCGGCGTCGAATCCGACTCGCACAAGGTGTTGTAGTCCAGATCAAACAGCCCGGCGCCCAGATCCTGACTTTCGCGGATGATCGAGGAATAGGACATGCGATACAGCACATTGCCCATCTGTTCGGCTATGGCATGCAACGCGCCGCCAATGACTTGCAGGGTGATCGGGTCAATCGGATTTGCCATGGCTCAGGCCTCCTCGCTATCGCGGCTGATGACAAGGTCACCCAGTGGCATCACCTTGGCGGCAAAGCCGGGTGGCAGGATGGTCGTCGAGTTCTGCTGCACAATCACCGCAGGCCCGGTGACGGTATCACCTGCCTTCAGTTTCATGCGGTCAAAGCGTGGGGTCTGAATGGTTTGACCATCGTCAAAGGTGGTGGGGCGGGCATAAAGCGCGGCATCAGAGGGGTTATTGCGCCCCCCCTTTTCCAGAGCGGGCAAGCGCAGGGTATCCGAGGATGAGGTGCCGATCACCCGCAAGGTCACCAGTTGCACGGCCTGATCTTCGAATGCATGACCATATTCGGTGCGGTGTGTGGCAAAGAACCGGCGCGCCAGTTCTGCCGCAACATCGGCGGTAAAGGGGCCATCCGGCACATCCACCCGCAGTTCAAACCCTTGCCCCAGATACCGGCATTCAGCCACACGGGCAAAATGCTGATCGGCCGCCGCAATGCCATCGGCATGCAACTGCGCTTCGGCCTCAAGCTGCAAACGGTTGAACGCCGCACCAATGGCTTCCAGCGACGTGGCATCGGCGCCTTGCAGGATGGTCAGCGCAGACTGGGTAAACTCATACCGCGGTTCGGTGACCAACAGACCCATGGCGGCGGTGATCCCCGGATGCAGGGGCGCAATCACGTTCTTGGCCGAAATCAACTGTCCCAAGGCCACACCGTGCAGCGGCCCGGCCCCGCCAAAGGCCATCAGGCTGTATCCACGAGGATCAATCCCGCGTGCCACGGAATTCGACGCAATGGTCAAGGCCATGGTATTGTTGATGATTTTCAACACGCCAAGGGCGGCGTCCTTGACAGTCATGCCAAGCGGTACGGCCAGTTTTTCGCGGATTGCCGTTTCGGAAAGCGCAGGGTCGATTTTCAGCCCGCCGCCAAGAAAATGCTCGGGGTCCAGCCGGCCCAGCACGACCTGAGCATCCGTAACCGTCGGGTTCACCCCACCTTTGCCATAGCAGGCAGGTCCCGGTTCCGCCCCGGCGGAGCGTGGCCCCACACGAAACGCGCCGCCGCTGTCGACATAGGCGATGGATCCGCCACCCGCGCCGATGGCGTCGATATCGATCATCGGGGCCAGCACCGGCATATGCGCCACTTCGGTGTCGCGCGGGTTCTTGATGGTCAGCTGACCATCCCGGATCACGCTGATATCGGCCGATGTGCCGCCGATGTCGATCGTAATAATCTCCCGCTGGCCACAAGCCTCGCCCGTCCAGCGCCCGCCGATCACGCCACCCGCCGGCCCCGATAGCAACAGCCCTACCGGGTTGCGGCTGGCCTGTTCCACCGTGGTCACGCCACCATTCGATTGCATGATCCGCACAAAGGCGTTGACCCCCGCTTCGCGCAGGCGCCGCTGCAGATTGTCAAGGTAACGCTTGGTGCGCGGCCCGATATAGGCGTTCATCGCGGCGGTCGAGAAACGTTCATATTCGCGGATTGTGTTCACAACCTCGCTTGATGCGCAGACAAAGGCATCGGGCAGGATCGTGCGGACGATCTCTTTGGCGCGCAGTTCGTGGTCGTTGTTCAGAAACGAAAACAAAAAGCCGATCACCACTGCATCAAGGCCACGCTGCGCAAAAAGCTCGGCCGCGCGCTTCACCTCATCCTCATCCAATGGTGTTTCCACCACGCCGGTGGGCGGCATGATCCGCTCACTCACCGCAATGCGGTTGCGGCGCTTGATCAGCGGCGCGCTTTGCCATGGTACGTCGAACTGCAACGAAAAGTTGTGCGGGCGTTTGTGGCGGCCCATGTGCAGAATGTCGCGGAATCCCTTGGTGGTGATCATCCCCACCTCGGCCCCATCGCGTTCGATTACGATGTTGGTGGCCACGGTGGTGCCGTGAAACAGCGCGTCAATCTCGCCCGGGTGCACCCCGGCGATCCGGCACAACTCCACCACCCCCTGCACCACAGCAATCGACTGGTCGCTGGCCGTGCTGGGCACCTTGTGGGTGAAGACCGCCTGCCCTTTGGCACTGTCGACCACCTCAAGCACTAGGTCGGTAAACGTGCCGCCCACATCAACGCCAACCCTGATCATCAGACTCTCCGCTGCATTCAGGTGTGACACCCCAAGAACCAAGGGGGGCCATGACCTGCGACGTGACGATTTTGCCAAGGGAAAGGATGATCGGACTTGCGCCAGTCTGCCAACAGGCAAATTGGCGGCCCCTCGTGCGGTCGTAACCTGAATATCCGCCCGAAATCCGTGCAAAGGGTGCCGGAACGCGGGCCAAACCCTTGATGCGCTTGGCAAGACTGACGCGCGCCACCGCCGGAAAGCAAGACTGCCACGCAAGCCATCGCGGGGAAAGATAGCTGGTATCTGGCCCGCCTTGCCAACATGTGCCGCGTGATTGACCAACCACGCCGCCAAACGACAAACGCCGCAAGCCTGAAGGGGGCCTGCGGCGTCAGATGTCATGCCATCATCACGTGAACGGCGGGTCAGACCAGATCGAAGCGATCAAGGTTCATCACCTTGGTCCAAGCAGCGACGAAATCGCGAACGAACACCGCGTCATTGCCTGCACAGGCATAGACCTCGGCGATGGCGCGCAGCTGCGAGTTCGAGCCAAAGACCAGATCAGCGCGCGTGCCGGTCCATTTGACTGCGCCGGTTGCCCGGTCACGCCCTTCGAACACATCCTCGGCCGAAGAAACCGCGCTCCAGCTTGTGCTGATGTCCAGCAGGTTCACGAAGAAGTCGGTCGTCAACGTTTCTGGCCGCTTGGTGAACACACCATGCTGCGCCTGACCGACATTTGCGTTCAGCACCCGCAGGCCGCCCACAAGAACGGTCATCTCTGGTGCGGTCAGCGTCATCAGCTGCGCGCGATCCACCAACAACTCTTCGGACGACACGGTGTAAGTCGTCTTGAGATAGTTGCGGAAACCATCGGCAACCGGTTCCAGCACGCTGAACGACTCGACGTCTGTCTCTTCTTGCGTCGCATCCGCACGGCCAGGCGCAAAGGGCACCTCAACCGCGTGGCCCGCATTGCGCGCCGCCTGCTCAACCGCGGCAGACCCGCCCAGTACAATCAGATCGGCCAGCGACACCTGCTTGCCGCCCGATTGCGATGCGTTGAACGCCGTCTGAATGCCTTCCAGCACGCCAAGGACCTTGGCCAGTTGCGCGGGCTGGTTTGCTTCCCAGTCCTTTTGCGGGGCAAGGCGGATACGGGCACCATTGGCACCGCCACGCTTGTCAGACCCGCGGAAGGTCGCGGCCGAGGCCCAGGCCGTGGACACCAGTTCCGAAACCGACAGACCCGATGCAAGGATCTGGGCCTTCAAGGCCGCGATATCCGCCGCATCGATCAGCGGATGGGTCACGGCCGGGATCGGGTCTTGCCAGATCAGCTCTTCGGCAGGCACCAGCGCGCCCAGATAGCGCACGCGCGGGCCCATGTCGCGGTGGGTCAACTTGAACCACGCGCGGGCAAAGGCATCGGCGAACAGGTCCGGGTTTTCATGGAACCGCTTCGAAATCGGACCGTAGATCGGGTCCAGCTTCAGTGCAAGGTCGGTGGTGAACATCACCGGCGCATGGCGGCGCGACGGATCATGCGCATCGGGCACAAGGCTGGCGGCGGTTGCGTCGGTCGGCACCCACTGCGTGGCGCCTGCCGGGCTTTTGGTTTGCTGCCAGTCATAACGGAACAGGATGTCGAAATAGCTGTTGTCCCAGGTGGTCGGCGTGTTGGTCCACGCGCCTTCCAGACCGCTGGTCGTGGTGTGCACGCCCTTGCCGCTGCCAAAGGCGTTCTTCCAGCCAAGGCCCTGTTCTTCGATCGTGGCGCCTTCCGGCTCGGGGCCAACCAGCGTTGGGTCACCAGCGCCATGCGCTTTGCCAAAGGTGTGGCCACCGGCAATCAGCGCGACGGTTTCTTCGTCGTTCATCGCCATCCGCGCAAAGGTTTCGCGGATATCGCGGGCCGAGGCGAGCGGGTCCGGGTTGCCGTTCGGGCCTTCGGGGTTCACGTAAATCAGGCCCATTTGCACGGCGGCCAACGGGTTTTCAAGGCTGCGATCACCGCTGTAACGCTGATCTTCCAGCCACTTGCCCTCGGCCCCCCAATAGATGTCTTCCTCGGGTTCCCACACATCGGCACGGCCGCCGCCAAAGCCAAAGGTCTTGAAGCCCATCGAGTCCAGCGCGCAGTTGCCCGCCAGAACCATCAGGTCGGCCCATGACAGGGCATTTCCGTACTTCTGCTTGATCGGCCACAGCAAGCGGCGCGCTTTGTCGAGGTTGCCGTTATCGGGCCAGCTGTTCAGCGGCGCAAACCGCTGGGTGCCCGAGCCTGCACCGCCACGGCCGTCGCCCGTGCGATAGGTGCCGGCGCTGTGCCACGCCATGCGAATGAAGAACGGCCCATAATGGCCATAGTCAGCCGGCCACCATTCCTGCGATGTCACCATCAGGGCATTGATGTCGGCCTTCACAGCCTCCAGATCCAGCGTCTTGAAGGCTTCGGCATAGTTGAAGGTGGTGCCCATCGGGTTCGACAGGGCCGAATGCTGGTGCAGAACCTTCAGGTTCAGCTGGTTCGGCCACCAGTCGCGGTTTGTCCGCATGGCCGAGGTGGATTTGCGCACCGCACCGTGCATCACCGGGCATTTGCCGGTTGCTGCATCATCATTTCCGTCCATGGCTCTCTCCGATCATGGGTGTGTTGCCTGTCCCGCAAGCGTGCCGAACACAAGCACTTCGGCAACCACAAGGGTGGGCCGGGGTGCCTGCATCGGTGGCTCATTTTGCGTCGATGCGTAGGGTCTACCAAAAGAGTTCCATTAGTTTAAGTTGGATTTTCTGATTGCGACAATAAGGTGCGGTTATGGCGAACCTGACCCTCAAACAACTGCGCTATTTCGAAGCCCTGTCGCGGCACGGGCATTTTGGACGGGCCGCCGATGCCTGCGCCATTTCCCAACCCGCCTTGTCGATGCAGATCAAGGAGATGGAAGAAACACTGGGGACCGAGCTTTTCGAACGCGGGGCCCGGCAGGTGCAGTTGTCAAACATGGGCATGGAATTTGCCAAGCGCGTGCGTGATATCCTGCGGTCTGTCGATGAGCTGGAAGATCTGGCCCGCACCTCGCGCGACCAGCTTTTGGGGCGGCTGCGGATCGGCGTGATTCCCACCATTGCGCCCTATCTGCTGCCAACGATCATCAGCAACCTGAACCGCATGAATGCCGGGCTTGATCTGCACGTGCGCGAAACTGTCACGCCCAAGTTGTTGCAGGAACTGGCCGAAGGGCGGCTGGATACCGCCATCGTGGCCCTTCCCGTATCAGAACCGTCCCTGACCGAAGTTGCGCTGTTTACCGAAGATTTCGTGCTGGTCCGCCCCAGCGAAGATGCCGACAAACCCGTTCCCAACCGCGAAATGCTGCGCGAGATGCGGCTTTTGCTGCTGGAAGAAGGCCATTGCTTCCGCGATCAAGCGCTGTCGTTTTGCAACATGCATTCGGCCCTGCCACGCGAGTTGCTGGATGGCAGCGCGCTGACAACCTTGGTGCAAATGGTCGGGGCCGGAATTGGCGTGACCTTGATCCCCGAAATGGCCGTTGCGGTCGAAACCCGTTCGGCCCCCGTCTCCATCGCCCGATTTGCCGGGCCGCAGCCGTCACGTACCGTCGGAATGATCTGGCGCAAGACCAGCCCTCTGGCAAAACAGCTTTTGCAAATTGCCGAAGTTGTCCGGCAATCGGCCGAGATTTTGCGCCATAGCCAAACGGACTAAAGAAGGCTCCATGCACGCGGAATGGGGACGTTTCCGCGTGCATGGACTGATCCGGACGCCAGGGTGCGAACGCCCGGATTAGACGACAGTCAGACTGGGGTCGTTCCTGACACGCTGCCAAAGCGAGCGGCGCATTTCGTTTGGCCCCAGAAACGTGCGCACCGAAAAGACGGGCATGCACATCGTGGGATCAACGCGAAGGTTCCAATCCGGTTCCACGACCATCATGTCAACGCCACCCGCCCAGACCCCCGGTTCGATGGCTGGCATGAACTGATCGTCATCCTCGACGATCAAGGTGCCCTTCGACAGGCCGCGCAACAGGGCAATCGCCTCGGTATCGACCGTAGGCAGCATCGGCTGGTCAAGGGCAAGGCGGCTGCGCTCCACCAGACGTTCCAGCGCATGCTGGCAAAAACTGGCCCGCGACAGGTGAAACACCAGCTTTGCCCGGTCAAACCCGGCGAAAAGACGGGTATAGACAAGCGAGGTTTCGCCAAACAGCGCCGTGCCTTCGACCTGCGTCACCACAACCCGCAGACTGCGCGCCACAAGGACCAGCCCCGCCCCATCGGCGGCGATGGACGCACGCACAACACCTGTACACTTGCGCGCCCTGTGGGCTAGCCGCTCTGTCGCCTTGCGGTTCGGGCGCAGGTCCGCAGCAAGGGCAAGCAGGTGCGGCAAATCCGCTTCGCCCGTACGCGCATGGTCAAAGGCCTGCCGCGCCAGACCGCGCTTGAGCGACATGCGAAGCGAGACCGACCGCGACGTTTCTGGATCTGAAATGTTCACATGGACCTCCGGGTCAGGGGAAAGGGTATAAGAATCGTCAACACTGCCAACATGTGCGATAACGGCGTCAGATTCTGTCATGGGTGCGCGATGTCCTTCCAGAAAGCCGCCGATCTGTTGCGTCTGGCCGAAATGGCCACGGCCCGTTATGCGGGCGTGTCCCTGACCGAAATCGAGGAAAGCTTCGGCGTCGACCGCCGCACGGCCCAACGCATGACCAAGGCGCTGGAGGACACCTTCCCTAAGGTCAGCACCCGCGTGGACGACGAACGCCGCAAGTTCTGGAAGCTGAACGCCACCGATGCAAAGTTGATGCTGGCGCAGGGTCTGCGCGACAGCGAACTGTCCGCGCTGGAAATCGCCATCCGTCGGGCCGAGCGTGACGGCGCAACGAACGAAGTCCGGTCCCTGTCGGCCTTGCGCGACAAATTGCTGGCCGCCATGCCCGGCAGTCTTGCCCGGCGGGTCGAGGCGGATGCCGAGGCGGTGCTGGAGGCCTATGGCTTTGCGTCACGGCCGGGGCCAAAGGTGCGGGCGTCTGCCGATCTGCTCAGTACCATCGCGCAGGCGTTGAAAGGGCCGCATCTTCTGACCATTAGCTATTCAGGTGGACGCGACCCGATGCGCCAGCGGGTGCTGGAACCGCACGGCCTGTTGCTGGGAACACGCCGCTATCTGGTGGCGCGTGACGCCAAGGGTGATGGCCGGATGCAGCATTTCCGGCTGGATAGGATCGCCTCGGCCACGCTCGAGGCATCGTCTTTTCTGCGCGACCCGGCCTTTGATCTGGCCGCCCACGCCGCACGGGCCTTTGGCAGTTTCCACGATGACCGTGAGTATGGCGAGGTGATCTGGCGCTTTGCGCCCAAGGCCGCCGCGTCAGCACGCGAGTTCACCTTTCACCCGGTGCAAGAGATGACCGACGAACCCGACGGCAGCCTGACCGTGCGGTTCCGGGCGGCGGGCCATCTGGAAATGACATGGCACCTGTATCAGTGGGGCGATGCCGTCGAGGTGCTGGCCCCTGAAAGCCTGCGCGACATGGTCGCCCGCTTTCGCCGCAACGATTTTGCGGCACTGCCATAGGACAGGTCACGTTTTGTCACCCTCATCAGCCAGATCATGCTGAATGATTCCTCTAAAGGTCACGAGCATGCGCATCCTGCACACGGCTGACTGGCACATCGGCCAAACGCTGAACGGCTGGTCGCGTGAGGCCGAGCATCGCGCCTTTCTGGACCATTTGGCCGATGTGATCGTCGCCGAGGATGTCGATGCCCTGATCGTCGCGGGCGATGTCTTTGATGGCATCAACCCTTCGGCCGATTCTATGCGCCTGCTTTATGGTGCGTTGATCGGGTTTCTGCGGCGACGTCCGGGTCTGAAGATCATCATGACCGCAGGCAACCATGATGGCGCGGCGCGGTTTGATGCCCCCGAACAGGCGTTCCGTGAACTGGGCATCCACCTGATCGGCACCTTGCACCGCACGGGCGCGATTGTTGATCTTGACCGCCATCTGATCCCGTTGTGCGATGCAACGGGCTTTGTCCGGGCGCAAGTTCTTGCCGTGCCCTTTCTGCGTGCCGCTGATCTGCCGGGCCTCAGCCTTGGCGCGGCGGGTGTTGGTGAAAGTGCTGTTGTTGCGGCTACGCGGGCGCTGCATGCCACAATGGTCGACGCCGCTTTGCTGCGGGCAAATGGCGTGCCGATTATTGCCATGGGCCATCTGACCTGTGCCGGGGGCCTTGAATCCGAAGGGGCCGAGCGGCGCATCATGATCGGGGGCGAACACGCCGCCCCGCCTGACATTTTTCCCGCTGCCTTGGCCTATGTGGCGCTTGGACACCTGCACCGTGCGCAATCACTGGATGGCGGTCGCGTGCGCTATGCCGGATCACCCTTTCCGTTGTCGGCCACGGAAATCGGCTATGATCACGGCGTCACGATACTTGATCTGGCAGGTGGGTTGACCCATCGGCATATCCCGTTCGCCAGCCCCGTGCCCTGCCTGCGCCTGCCGAAAACCGGTGCTGCACCTTTGCCCGAGGTTGAGGCCGCCCTTGCCGCACTCGCGTTTTCCACGGCAACCCCACGCGGCCTGCAGCCCTTTGTCCACATCACGCTGACACCCGACCGCCCTGCCGCCAGCCTGCTGGCCGAGGCCGAGGCGATGCTGGAACGCTATCCGGTCCGCCTTGCCAGTCTGCGCATCCAGCGCAGCGCGATCGAAGTCAGGGATGCGCCGCCCCCCACGCTGGATGACACCACGCCGGAAAACCTGTTCATCGATGCGTTCCGGGCCACGAATGGCACCGAACCCGACGACCGCCACCTTGCCGCGTTCCGTGACGCCTTGGCCGAGGTCTAGGCCATGCGCATCCTGTCCATCTCGGGCCAGAACATCGCCAGCCTTGCCGATGCTTTCCATATAGACTTCGTCGCCGAACCGCTCTGCAGCGCGGGACTGTTTGCCATCACGGGCGAAACCGGGGCGGGAAAATCCTCGATCCTCGATGCCATGTGCCTTGCCCTTTACGGCGATGCGCCGCGGCTGACCGTGGGCAGCGCGCAGGACGAAGTGCCAGATGTGGCCGGCGAGGCGATCAAGGCCAAAGATCCGCGCGCCATTCTGCGCCGAGGGGCCGTCACGGGGTGGGCCTGCGTCACCTTCACCGGGCTGGACGGCGCCGATTATGCCGCCAGATGGACCGCGCGCCGCGCGCGCGACCGCGCCGATGGCAAGCTGCAAGCCGTATCGCGCGCCCTGATCCGCCTGTCGGATGGTCAGGTTCTGGCCAGTCAGGTTTCGGCAGTCACTGATCAGGTGCAGGCCCTGACCGGTCTCAGCTATGATGAATTCCGCCGCACGCTTCTGCTGGCCCAAGGTGACTTTGACGCTTTTCTCAAGGCAGACACCAATGACCGCGCCGCCCTGCTGGAAAAGGTGACGGGGACCGAGCTTTATCGCGCCATTTCCACCCGCGTCTATGATCGCACCGAAGCGGCCCGGTCGGCCCACGCGGCCTTGCAGATGCGGCGCGATGAACACCGCCTGCTTGACCCCACCGATCTGGCCTCCCTGACAGATGAACGTGAGGCTCTGTCGCTGCAGGCCGAGGCAGGCCGCGCCACACAGGCGCGTCTGACGGCAGATCTGGCCGGGCATGCCCGCCTGACCGATGCCCATGCCCGTCTGGCCGAGGCCGGTCAGGCCGCCGACGCGGCACAGCGGGCCCAAGGTGAGGCAACGGCGGAACGCGCCCGCCTCTCCCTTATTGATCAGGCCGAACCGCTTCGCCTGCCATGGGGCGCGGCGCAGACCGCCGCCTTGGCTTTGGCACAGGCGCAAAGCACATTCATCGCAGCAGACGCCGCCCGCAAGGCTGCCGAAGCCGCGGTGGCAGATCACCGCATCACTGCCAACGCCGCGCAGGCCGATCACATCGCACAAGAGGCAGCGTTCAAGGCTTTTGGGCCGGTCTGGACCGAGGCCACGCAACTGGACGCGCAGATATCGGCCGCGACGGGCGAGGTTGACACCAGTCAGGCGGCGGCAGAGGCCGCTGCCCTGCTGGCGGAACAGACTCGCGCGCAGCACATCAGCCTGACCCAATCGGCAACGGAGGCAGACGCGGCACTGGCATCAGCCAACCAGACACTGGCCGATCTGGCACCGCTTGCGCCACTGGCCCAGAAATGGGATCAACTGCAACACGATCTGGCCGCACATTCTCAGGCCCGGCAAGCCGAGGCTGCGGCCTTGGCAGAGGTTGTCGCGTTCAAGACGACCGCGGCCGAACGGTTGCAAGACCTTGCCACTTTGTCGGCTACAGAAGCCGAACATCACTTGGCTCGCCAATCCCTGCGGCAGGGGGCAGACGAATTTGCGACGCAAATTCGGGCGGCCGAGGCGCAGCAACCGCAGACAGATGTGCAGCATCTGAACGGCTTGGCCGCAGCCCTTGACCATCTGGACCGGATCCGCACGGATCTGATCCATGCGCAGGCGGCAGGCCAGGCCGCAACCGTGGCAAAGACGGCAGCGGATGCAGATGCCGGGGCGGCCGATCAGGCAAAGGCCGGGGCGGACATAGCCCTGCGTGCCGCCGAAGCCGCCGCGACCGCCTTGGCAGCCCCGCTTGCCCGCGCCAACATGGCGCTGTCAGAGCAGGCGCACGATCTGCGGCTACGGCTTGAACCCGGCGTGCCCTGCCCGGTCTGCGGGGCAACGGAACATGCCATACATACCGATACCGCCTTGGCCGATCTGGCCGCAGCCTTGCGGGCGGACGTGACGCAGGCACAAGAGGCGGCCAGCACAGCGCGCCATGCCCGCACGCAGGCCGAAGGGGCTGCCGCTGCCGCCGTGGCACGCGCAGCCTTGGCCGCCACGGCGATGCAAACCGCCGCCGTGCAACAAGAGGATGCCCGTCATGCCTGGCAGGTGGGGCTTGCCACGGCCCGCGCGCTTGACCGTTGCCCGGCGCTACCGGATGACCCACAGGATGCGGCCCCGGCTTTGGCGGCGGCACGCACCGCCACCGAACGAGCGCGAAGCGCCGCCTTGGCTTTGCTGGACCATCTTGCGGCCCTGCGGGCCGAACTGACCAAGCTCACCGAAAAGATCACGGCGCTTTCAACCCAGATGGAAGCGGCGGCAGCCACGCGCAGGGCCGTGGAAGAGGCTTTGGCTGTGGCAAGGCAGGGCGCGGCACTTGCACAGCAGGCGGCTGAAAGTCACGCGCAACGCGGGAAGGCGCTGTGCGATACGCTGGTCCCGCTTCTGGCTGCGGCGGGCGAGGGGGTTGCGGCCCTGGCAGATGCTGACGCCTTGCAGGACCGCCTGCAGGCCAAGGTCACCGCCTATGCCCATGCATATGCGGCAGCCCAAGCAGCAACAGCCACGCTGAACACCCTTGCCCCGCGTCTGGCCGAAGCTGCGGGACGTGCAAAAGAGGCCGCTCACCGCGCGGCAGAGACGGCCACAGCCCTGACCGGGCGGCAAGCCAGCCTGACCGCCCTTTGCGCCAAGCGCGCCGCCTTGCTGGGCGGTGAAGCGACCGAGCAGCACCGCACCCGCATCAACGCGGCGCGTATCGCCAGCCAGAATGCGAAAGAGGCGGCGAGCCACGCCCTTTCTGCGGCCGAGGCGCAACTGGCATCGGCCGAGGGGCAGGTGCGGGCCTGTTTGACGGCACAGACCACGGCTTCAGCGCAGGTTGAACAGGCGCAAATCACGCTGGCCACCGCCATGGCAGAGCACGCCATTCAGCCTGACCAACTGCCGGGGTTGCTGGCCACACCGCGCGCCGAGGCGGAATCCTTGCGCCAGCAGCTTCGCCATATCGACGATGCCGTGACCGCTGCCCTGTCGGCCGTACAGGCCCGCCGCAACGATGTTGAACAGGCCATGGCGGCCGGCATCCCCGATGCAACGCCCGATGCGCTGATGCTTGAACTGGCAGCCCTCGACGCCACCCAAGGCGCGCATCAGGAACGCATCGGCGCCATCAACGCGCAGGTCGCCGCAGATACTGCGTCCCGGCAGGCCCTTGGCGGGCTTGAGGCGCAGATCGCCGCGGCCAAGGCCGACCATGACATCTGGCTGGCCGTGAACGCCGCTATCGGGTCACGCAATGGCGACCGTTTCGCCCGCATCGCCCAGTCGATCACGCTGGATTTGCTGGTTGACCGCGCAAACCACCATCTGACCGATCTGAAGCCGCGCTATCGGCTGAAACGTGCCGCCGATCTGGCCCTGCAGGTCGAAGACCGCGATATGGGCGGCGAGGCGCGCGCCACCCGCAGCCTGTCCGGCGGGGAACGCTTTCTGGTTTCGCTTGCACTGGCGCTCGCTCTGTCGCGCATGGGCGGCAAGGGCGGTCTCGCCGCGACACTGTTCATTGACGAAGGTTTCGGATCGCTGGATGCCGAAAGCCTTGATCTGGCCATCGACGCACTGGAAACCCTGCAATCCCAAGGCTGTAGCGTGGGTGTGATCAGCCATGTCGATGCAATGAAGGACCGTATTCCCACCCAGATTCGTGTCACACGGCAGGGCGGCGGCAAAAGCGCGGTTAGCGTGACCGGGCCGCGCCTGTGACGGGTCCTATTGAATCTGATAGGTGATCGAGGCCCATTGCGACTGCCAGCTAACCGGCTTTGCCAGCTTTAATCCTTCGGGGGCGGGGGTGATGTGAATGGCGTTGATCAGATAAAACCCCGACTCCTGTGCCGGAACCTCGACCAGTCCTGCGGCATCCGTCCGCATGCGGAACGACGAAATCGTGCCATCAGCCTTGCGGTGCCAGATGTGCAGCGCCGCATCCGGCAGGGGTTCGCCCGCCAGCAACAGCGTAAAGGTCACAGCATCGCCCTCGCGCTGATAGGGGTTTTCGGTGGCGACCAGTTCAAATGGCATGCCTGTGGCCACATCTGCCCCCGCGCCGTCACCCACGGCAATCAGCCCCTTGGCATAGCGGAAATAGACCTCGGAAATCCCCTCACGCGACAGGCCGCGCGCATCGTGAACAGCCGCCAGATCTTCACGCTCGGCTTCGGCCAGAAAGCGCAGATACTTGTCATAGCTGTCATAGGTCAGCACATTGGGCTTTGACTGATAGCGCAGCACATGCAGCCCTGTTGCCTGCGGCTGAAAATCAAAGGCAGGCAGATCACCGACCCGCCCTTTTACGGGTTCGGGCACGCCGCCAACAAACAGATCAACGCGCTCTTGCATGCTGGGGAAGTTCCCGACCTCGTCCCCCGCGAAATCACTGCCGATAAAGATGCGGACCTGAACCCGCTCGGCCTGCGTGACCATCGGTTTTACAGGGTCCAGCCAGAATTCATGTGCCCAAAGTCGAAACGGCGCGACCGCCAGAACCAGACAGATCAGGAAAAGACGTGGCATCGGCATCACCCTTTGTTATCCATCAGGGTTATAGGCCATCTTGCCGCAAAGGCAGAAAAATTGTGGCGCGCCTGAACACAGTTGCGTGCGGTCTGTGCGGCCAGCAATGTCCCCCGACATTTCGTCGTCATGCGATGAAACTTTGATCCATTTGGCCTCGTTCCCCCCTATACCGACGACAGTGTCAGGGCTTGCAAGGATAGAGGGTGCCATGAAGCGCAGTTTTGGTTGGGCAAGATCGCCCCTAGTCACCCTGTTGCACGGCCTGGTCATCAGCCTTGCGTTTTGCGCGCCTGCCAGCACGGTCATGGCGCATGAGGTGACGCCAACGATTGCCAATATGCAGATCGACAATGGCACCCTGACCCTTGATGTGCGCGCGAACCTTGAAGGCTTTCTGGCCGAGATCGACCTGACAACCGTCGCAGACACCAACACCGCCCCGCAGGCCGCCACCTATGATGCCCTGCGCGCCTTGACGCCCGAGCAGCTTGCCGAAGGATTCCGCGCCTTTTACCCCGACATGGCGGCAGGCATCACCGCGCAAACGAACGCCGGGTCGCTGACGCTTGCGCTCGACAGCATCAGCGTGCCCGAGGTGGGAGATGTGTCGCTGTCGCGCGCCTCGACCTTTCGGCTGACGGCAGCGGTGCCAGCGGAAGCGACAGAATTCGTGTTTGGCTGGAAATCGGAATTTGGCCCCATCGTCTTGCGGCAGAACGGCGTTGAAAACCCCTATGACGGCTATCTGGAGGCGGGCGCACAATCGCCAGCCATCGCCATCGCGGGCGGCAGCAAGATGAGCGCAGTGCAAGCGTTCCTGTCCTATGTGCCGGTGGGGTTTGACCATATCGTGCCCAAAGGTCTGGACCACATCTTGTTCGTTCTGGGCCTTTTTTTTCTGTCCACCCGCCCGCGCACGCTGATCTGGCAGGTGTCCTTGTTCACGCTGGCCCATACGATCACTTTGGCCTTGGGGGCGCTTGGCTATGTCCGCGTGCCTGCGGCCATTGTAGAGCCGATCATCGCCGCCTCTATCGTCTTTGTGGCCGTGGAAAACATCCTGTCAGACCGCCTGAGCCGCTGGCGGCCACTGGTCGTGTTTTCCTTTGGACTGCTGCACGGATTGGGCTTTGCCTCGGTGCTGAAGGAATTCGGGCTGCCGCAGGACGGCTTTGTTGCGGCCCTGATCGGGTTCAATATTGGCGTCGAACTGGGGCAGTTGTTCGTGATCTTCTGCGCCTTCCTGCTGGTCGGGCTGTGGTTCCGCGACAAGCCTTGGTATCGCAGCCGAATCTCGATCCCGGCTTCGGCCATGATCGCCATCGTTGGCGCCTATTGGTTCGTCGAGCGGACGTTGCTGGCCGGCTGAACCGTCCCGGTCAGTCCTTCAGCGCCGGAGGCAGGCAAAACACTTCGGCCGCCGACTGGCCGCTGCCAAGGCCCTCAATCCATATCGCCTCGCGCGCAAGTTTTGCCTCGGCATCGCCGATCCGCGCCCGAACCACATCGGGGGTCAAGGCGACCAGACCGTCATCATCGCCAATCACCAGATCACCGGGGTTGATCTGGCAACCGCCGACGACAACGGGCAGGTTGACCGCCCCCCGATCAGTGCCAATGGGGCCGCGCGGGGTAATCCAGCGTGAAAACACCGAAAAGTCCGGCCATGCCCCCAAGGTGCCCACGTCGCGCACCGCCCCATCAACGACCAGACCCGCCACACCCTTTTGTCGCAGATGACCTGACAGGATGTCGCCGATCATCGCCGTGTCGCGGTGCCCGCCGGCGTTGATCACCAGCACATCACCCGCTGCCGCAATATCGAGCGCCTGCAAAACGGCCCCGAAATCCGGCGGCTCGCAACGCACGGTCACGGCGCGGCCAAACAGGCGTGGCTGCCGCCCCGGTGGGCACAGGGGCCGGATCGCGGGGTCGATCTGGCCTGCATCGCGCCCAAGATCAACGGCGACCGCCACAGGTACAACGCGCCATCGCGCGATCTCGGCCATGGTCAGGGTGGATTTGGGCGGCGTGAAAACGGTCACGGGCATGCTGGCCTCGGTGTCAGGGGATGGGGTATGCCTTCAGCGCACGGCCAAGGGCAGCAATCCCTTCGCGAATGCGGTCTTCGGATGGTGCGGAAAAGTTGATGCGGGCATGGTTCGCCCGCTGGGTCACGGCAAAGAAGCTGCCCCCCGGCACATAGGCCACGCGCGCCTGTGGCAGGGCAACATCGAGCATGAACACCGCGGCATCGAACCCGTCAGGAAAGGTGGCCCATGTGAACAGGCCACCTTCTGGGTCCGTCACTGTCACTTCTTGCGGGAAATGCTGGCGGATCGCGTCCAGCATGACCTCTTTCTTACGACGGTAAGCCGCGCGCAGCCCCGTGATGTGCGCGCCCAGATCATAGCGGTCCAGAAACAGGCTGGCGGCAGCCATGTTCAGCGTGGATGTCTGGGTATCCTGCGCCACCTTCAACAGCCCCATCCGCTCCAGCAAAACTGGTGCGGCAATGGCCCAGCCGATCCGCAGGCCCGGCACCAGCACCTTGGAAAAGCTGCCCAGATGAATCACGCGGCCCGACCGATCCAGCGACTTCAGCGTTGGCAGCGTCTCGCCTGCGAAACGGATGTGCCGATAGGGCGTATCTTCCAGCACGATCACATCATAGGCCTCGGCCAGTTCGATCAGCCGTTGCCGCCGCGCCACGGACAGTGTTACCCCGGTCGGGTTCTGGAAATCTGGCACGGTATAGATCATCCGGACCTTGCGGTTCGTCTGCAAGGCCGCCTCAAGCAAATCCATCCGCATCCCCTCGCCGTCCATCGGCACGGCGGCATAGCGGGGTTGGCTGGGGTTAAAGGCGATCAGCGCCCCCAGAAACGTCGGGTCTTCGGCGATGATCACATCGCCGGGGTCAACCAACATCCGCGCCGCGAAATCAAGGCCCTGCTGCGACCCTTGCAGGATCAGCACATCCGCTGCCGTGCATGGCGTGCCATCCGCCGTCATCAAGGCGGCAACCTGTTCGCGCAGACGCGGCAGCCCAACTGACGGCGCATATTGCATTGCCGCGCCGCCCGGTTGCTGGATCACCTCGCGGAACACAGCCTCCAACTGATCCTTCGGAAACAGCAAAGCATCGGGATAGCCGCCCCCGAATGAAATGATCGACGGGTCTGCCCCAAGCGCCAAAAGCTCGCGGATCGCCGATGGCTGCACAAGATCCATCCGTTCGGCAAAATGCGGGGTCACGACACTCTCCCTTGGGGCACAGACACCATGGGATAGCCAAACGCCTGCCGATGCAAGGCACCGCATGACCGCCCTCTTGTTCAAATCACGCTTGGCCATGACATTGCCTGAGGGCATGACTAGTGTTTGCCCACACACGGGCGAAGGGTGGGTCGATTTTCATGGGTGTGACACTGAAAGACGTCGCCGAACGGGCAGGCGTGTCACGTGCGGCGGTGTCGCGCACCTTTACCCCCGGTGCCTCGGTCTCTGCCAAGACCCGCGCAAAGGTGACCCAAGCCGCGACCGAACTGGGCTACAGCCCAAACATGCTTGCCCGTAGCTTGACCACGCGGCGGACGGAACTGATCGGGCTTGTCTCGAACAACTTTCACAACCCGGTCTTTCTGCAGATCTTCGACCTGTTCACCCGCGCCTTGCAGGAACAGGGTTTGCGCCCGCTGCTGGTCAACCTGACGGATGAGGTTGATCCCGCACAGTCGATCCGGTTGTTGCGGCAATATTCGGTCGATGGTGTCATCATCGCCTCGTCGCACCTGCCCGCAGACTTTGCGCTGGCCTTTCATCAGGCAGGCATTCCGGTGGTGCATGCCTTTGGCCGTGCCACCCGCGCGCCGGATGTGCATGTGGTGGGCATCGACAACCACCGCGCCGGGGAAATGGCCGCCGAGACACTGATCGCACGCGGCTATCGCAGGATCGGGTTCATGGGCGGGCCGCAAACGGCGTCAACAACCCAAGACCGTTGGGCGGGGTTCCGCGCTGCTGCTGCAGCCCATGGCGGCGTTACGGCCACTGCGAGCTTTGCCGCCGCCTATAGCTTTGAGGCGGGCCGCGCCGAGATGCTGAACCTGCTGCACAACACGCCCGCTGAAGCCTACTTCTGCGGCGATGACGTTCTGTCCATCGGCGCGCTTTCCGCCGCACGCGATGCGGGTCTGGTCGTGCCCGATGATCTGGGCATCATCGGGCTGAACGACATGGATATGGCCGGATGGGCATTGGTGCACCTGACCACCATCCACCAGCCCTTCCCCGAGATCATCCGCGCCGCCGTGGCCATGATCATCGCCAGCATCAAAGCCCCAGACAGGCTGCCCGAGGCCCGGATTTACCCCTGCCGCATCACCGAACGCGGCACTTTGCGGCCTTTGCCCTAGCGAAAAAGCTTCGGCCGGGCATCCACCCATTCGCCCTTGCCCGCAGCCGACCGCACAGCCGCATGAATGGCGGCGATGGACCGCAGGCCATCTTCGGCACGCGGGTACAGCGAAATTGCAGGGTCAGGTGCGCGCCCAGCCTCCATCGCAGCAATGCCTTCGGCCAGATCACGGTAGATGTTGCCAAAGGCCAGCGGCATCCCTTCGGCATGGCCAACGGTCACGCGGCTGGCGCGGTCCGCTTCGGGCGACAGGTTGCCTTCACCACGCTCAATCACCTGCAGGCGCTGGCCCAAGGGCATATAGAACAACTGGTTGGGCTGTTCCTGCGCCCAGCGCAGACCGCCCGTTTCGCCAAACACCTGAATCGTCAGGCCATGCTGCCGCCCGATGGCGACAGATGATGTCCACAACCGCCCGACCGTGCCGCGATCCATGCGAAAGTTGACCATGGCGTCGTCTTCCAGCACCCGCGACGGCAGGCAAGACGCAAAGTCAGCCGACAGCGTGGCCACTTCCTGCCCTGTCACAAAGCTCGCCATATGCAGCGCATGAATGCCGCAATCGGCAAACTGCGCCGAAACACCTGCCTGCGCCGGATCATAGCGCCACCGCACACGCGGATTGTCGGCATTGGCCGCATCGGCATGATGGCCATGGGCAAATTCCGCCACCACCAGACGCACGGCACCAATATCGCCCCGCGCCACCATAGCCCGCATGTGCCGCACCAGCGCATAGCCGGTATAGCCATAGTTCACCGCGCAGATGCGCCCGGCCTTGCGGGCTGTCAGCACCAGATCTTCGGCCTCGGCCTCGGTCACGGTCATCGGCTTTTCGCACAGCACGTGAATCCCGGCCTCAAGGAAAGCCTTGGTAATCTCGTAGTGTGTCGCGTTAGGTGTGGCCACGGTCACAAGGTCAACCTTGTCGGGGCGGTTGCGCTCACCCGCCAGCATCTCGCGCCAGTCGCCATAAGCGCGGTCCGCTGCAATGCCAAGGCGCTGCGCGAAATCGCGGCCAGCCGCGGGGTCATGGTCCAGCGCACCCGCACTCAGCACGAATGCTGCGTCCAGCCCTGCGGCCAGACGGTGCGCCGGCCCGATCTGGCTGCCCTCACCGCCGCCAATCATTCCCCAGTTCAAGCGCTTCATGCGATGTCCTTTCAAAACCCGATCGAGGCGAGATAATCGCGGTTCGCCCGTGCATCCGCCACCGGCGATGTTGTTCCTGCCGGATCACAATCCTGTTCGACGGTGCACCAGCCGTTGAACCCGGACTCCAGCAACAGATGCCGGACCGCCGCGAAATCAACGTCGCCCTTGCCCAAATTGCAAAAGATTCCCTGACCGCAGGCATCATAGAACCCGGTCCGGTTTTCCACGCAGCGCGCCTTGACCACAGGATCAATGTCCTTGAAGTGCATATAGGAAATGCGCCCCATATGCCGCTTCATGAACGCCACCGGGTCATATCCGGCATAGGAATGATGCCCGGTGTCAAAACAGATCTTCAGCAGATCATCGTCGACATCGTTAAGCAGACGTTCCAACTCGGGCTCAAAGTCAATGAAACCCGCCGCGTGGGCATGAATCCCCACAACCAGCCCATGGTCTGCGCCCAATTCCGCCACCGTGCGGATGCGCCCCACAAAGGCAGCCCATTCATCAGCGCCCATTTGCTCGGCCTCGGCCGCGCGCCCGGCCGTGGGTGCCCGGCGGGGCGAGATGGAATCGATCAGCACCAGATGCCGCGCCCCATGTGCCACCAACGCCTTGCAGGTGCGTTGTGCACCATCCCAAACATCATCCCAAGCATCCGGGTCATGGAAGGGGCGGAACACCACACCGCCGATCAGGGTCATGCCGTTTTCGGCCAAAGCCTCGCCCAGTTCGATCGGGTCTTCAGGCATAAAGCCAACAGGCCCCAACTCGATGCCGGTGTAGCCCGCCGCCGCGCAGTCGGACAGCACGCGCCGCCACGGCGGATTGCGCGGGTCATTTGCGAATTCAACACCCCACGAACAGGGCGCATTGCCGATATGGATCATTTTGGTCCTTTCAAAGATCAATCCATGTGCCCGACGCGTGGCTGGCATGGGCGGCCGCGATGACGCGGTTCACCTCCATACCGTCATCAAACGTCGGCCAGACCGGGGTTTTGGTGTGGATGGCGTGCAGAAAGTCGCGCGCCTCGATGATGATCTGGTCCTGATATCCGGTGCCATGCCCCGGACCCTGACAAAACGGCAGGTAATCGGGATGCTCCGGCCCGGTCAGGATCTTGCGGAAACCGCGCTGCCCCGGCGGGTCATCAGCGCGGTAAAGCCAAAGCGCATTCTGGTCTTCCTGATCAAAACGGATCGCGCCCTTGGTACCCGTCACCTCATACTGATAGCCCATCTTGCGGCCCGTCGCGACGCGGCTGAACGAAAGATGCCCCATCGCCCCGTTGGTAAAGCGGCACATGAACTGCCCGATGTCATCGTTGACCTGCTTCCCTTCGGCCCCCGGACGTGTGGTGTAGACCGTGGCAATATCAGCATTCAGCCGCGCAATCGGCCCGATCAGCGCAAGGGCCGCGTTGACCATGTGCGGCGCCAGATCACCCATCGTCCCATTGGCCGCGCCAAAGTTGCGCCACGAAGCGGGCTTGTCCGGATCAGCATCGAAGTCTTCGGTATGTTCACCGCGAAACCATGTGACCTGACCAATCTCACCCGCCGCCAACAGGGCGCGCGCATATTGCGATGCCGGCGTGCGGATATAGTTGAAGCCGACCATGTTGATGCAGCGCGAGGCGCGAGCCGCCGCCACCATGGCCCGGCTGTCTGCCAGATCAGCGCCAAGGGGCTTTTCGCAAAACACCGGCTTGCCAAGCGCAAAGGCGGCTTCGGCAATGGCGCGGTGGGTTTCCTGCGGCGATGCGATCACCACCGCCTGAACCTGCGGATCAGCCACCAGCACGCGCCAGTCTGCCGTGCCGCGGGCAAAACCATAAGCCATGCGATAGCGTTCGGCACTGCTGTCTGACGTGGCGCAGATCATTTCCAGCCGGGGGCGAAGGGCGGTGTCAAACACGGCCCCCACGGCAGCCATGGCAACGGAATGGGCTTTGCCCATATAGCCGCCGCCCACGATCCCGATGCCAATTTCACCCATCGGGCAATTCCACTTCCGCACGTTTGCAACCGGTTGCAAAAGTGGTAGCGTCACGCCATGCTTAAGGTCAACAGAAATCAGAATGGCGATGTTCTGACAGTGCGAAAGGGCGTGGCATGATCGGGCCGTTCGACCAGCGTCTGCGCCTGAACCGCTTTGTGGTGCTGGGGCGCGTCGGGCTTGACCTTTACGCCGCCCCGCCCGGCACCCGGATCGAAGAGGCGCTGACCTTTACCGCCGCCTTGGGCGGGTCTGCTGGCAATATCTGCGTGGCTTTGGCGCGGCAGGGCGCGCAGGTTTCCCTGCTGACTTGCACGTCGGACGATGCCGTCGGGCGCTATTGTCTGGCCGAACTTGATCGGTATGGCGTGGATACCACCCATGTTCGCACGGTGGGCGGGCAGGTCCGCAACGCGCTTGCCATCGCCGAAACTGTACCAAGCAATTGTCAGGCCGTGCTTTATCGGAACGGTGCGGCTGATCTGTTGCTGACGCTGGCTGATGTGAATCTTGTCGATTTCGACCGTGTCGGTGCCCTGATTGTCACCGGAACCGCACTATCAACCGAACCATCACGCGCGGCCACCCTTGCCGCCATGGCGCAGGCAAAAGCGGCAGGGGCCATGACAGTACTAGATGTTGACTGGCGCCCTGCTGCCTGGGCTTCGGCGAATGAGGCGGCCTCCCTTTGCGGGCAAATGGCCGCCCTTGCCGACGTGGTGATCGGCAATGATGATGAATTCGGTCTTTTGGCTGGCGGCCACGACAAGGGCGCAGCCTTGGCGCAGTCGCTGGCACAAACCAGCGCGCGGTTCTGCGTGTACAAACGCGGCCCGGATGGCGCGACCACCTTTACACGCGACGGTCCGATCACGACCCCGATCTTTGCGGTCAAGGCGCTCAAGCCGCTGGGGGCGGGCGATGGTTTCATGGGCGGGCTGATGGCCGCTTTGGCGCAAGGTCACAGCCTGACCGAGGCCTTGCGCCGCGGGGCCGCCACAGCCGCCATGATCGTGGCCGGCATCGGCTGCGCCCCGGCATCGCCGCGCAGCGATACCCTTGAAGTCTTTCTTGCCCGAAACCCAAGCCTCTGAACAAAGGGCCGCACATGCACATTCCCCCGTATGACAATGCCAATCTACCCGTCGTGGCCCCCGGTGGCCGGGTGGTGCCGCTGGCCTGCTTCAACATCGTCAAGCTGACGCGGGGGCAGACCTTTGTCAGCCAGTTTGACGGTTATGAAACCTGCGTCGTGCCAGCGACGGGCACGGTGGATGTCATGACAGACGGCCAGACCTTTTCGCGCATCGGCAAGCGCCGCAAGCATGTCTGGGACGCCGAGCCTGAGGGCGCCTATGTGCCATCGGGTGCAGCGGCGGAAATCACCTGCCTTTCGGAAAAGGCCGAGGTTTTCGTGGCCGGTGCGCGATTTGATCAGGTGCTGCCCGCCTTTGCCGTCCGCGCCGAAGACATCGACATGGTGCAATACGGATCGGATGAGACGAAGACCCACCGCAAGATCAAGCACATCCTTGGCACCAAGTATCATGGCCGCGTCGGCCGCCTGCTGGTGTCGGAGTTGTATACGGTGGGCAAAGGGGGCTGGTCGGGCTTTCCCAGCCACAAACACGACACCGACCGCCTGCCCTTGGAATCGCACCATGACGAGGTTTACAACTTCCGCTTCAACCCACCGCATGGGTCGGGCCTGCAAATGCTGCAGCGCGAGGATGGTCAACCGGGCGCGGCCTATCACATCGTCGACGGGTCAACGATTGCCATCGACAAGGGCTATCACCCCTGCTGTGTGCTGCCGGGATATGAGATGTATTATTTCACGATCCTTGCCGGAAACAGCCAGCGGTCGCTGGTGCAGTATTTCCAGCCCAGCCATGCCGACCAGATTGAAACCATTCCGGGGATCAAGGACATGATCGCCAAATTCAAATGACCCGCGCAACCCTGTCAGACGTGCTGCGCCCCTGCCTGCACGATGGCACCGCCATTGCCGGTCTGGTGGTGCTGGGGTGGGAGGATGCAAAGGCCTTTGTTGCCGCCGCCGCGGCGGAACACCGCCCCGTCATCTTGCAGGCCGGGCCGGGGTGCCGGGCCCATACGCCCTTGGCCGTGCTGGGGCCGATGTTCACCCATCTGGCCGAACAGGCAAGCGTGCCGGTGGTCTGCCATCTTGACCACGGCGAGTCGCTTGAGGTCTGCGCGCAGGCCATCACCTATGGCTTCACCTCGGTCATGTATGACGGCTCGGCCCTGCCCCTGTCCGAAAACATCGCCCGAACCGCCGCCATCGTCAGCATGGCGCAGGGCTTTGGCGTCTCGGTCGAGGCCGAACTTGGCTTTGTCGGATACAGCAACGGGGCACCGTCACGGGGCACGAACCCTGACGAAGTTGCCCGCTTTGCCGCCGAAACCGGGGTTGATGCCTTGGCCGTATCCATCGGCAACAGCCACCTGATGCAGACCAGCGGTGCCAGCATTGACGATGATCTACTGCACGAGATCCAGTCTGCCGCGCCCGGCCTGCCCCTTGTTCTGCATGGCGGATCGGGCATCAGCGCCGATCTGCGGGCGCGTCTGGCGCGCGACACCACGATTTGCAAGTTCAACATCGGAACCGAACTGCGCCAATGCTTTGGCGCCAGCCTGCGCGCCGCATTGGCGGCAGACCCTGCCGTATTTGACCGTAACCAGATTCTTTCCGCGACATATGGCCCGATGGTGCAGGCCGCACGCGCCGCCATCGCGTCACTCGTCCCCGATCCGGTTCATGCAACGGCGGGCCAAGCCTAGGGTTTCCGCCCCCAAGCCGCGGGGGACGCCATCATTCCAGTTCTTTTGACAGCCGCGCGCGGAACACATCCGGGAACACCCAGTTCGGCTCGCGCCCCAGCAAAAGCTGCAAAAACCCGGCAGAAAAACTGGCATCCGTCACCGCGTTTTCCTTGAACGACCACCATTGACGCAAATCATCGGCGGCATGGTCAATCTCGGTGTCGGTCTTGAATTCCTGTGCCATGGCCGCAGCGTGGACCGACAGGCAGAACATCGTGCAGCAATACCCCTCGGGCCAGAAGGCGGCGGCCGAGTCTGCCTTGGCCTTGGCAGGCGTGCCCGAAACCTTCAGAGGCATGTCGCTTGTCAGCTCGCGCAGCATCAGCGCAGCCGCAAACTCGAAAAACGCGCGCCGTTGCGTTTTGTCGGTCGGCTTTTGGCGTTCAATCGACTCAAGCCACCGCACGAAAGCCGCCGCCAGCTTGGTTTCATCCACCTCGAATGTGCAGCCAAGCTCAGTACTTGACGCCTGCACATAGCGCAGGAAGGCCGATTTGAACCAGCGCATCCGGCGCACGGCAATCCGCAACGGCTCATTGGTGGCGGGAAGGGATTCCGGGTGCAGGCGAATGTCAGACATGCGGCACCAGCCTTGTGTAAAGCGCCTCGATCTGTTCGGCATTGCGCTGCGTGCAGGCCCCGGCGATATCCAGTGCAAGCGCCACGGCCAGATCCGTAGCAGCATCAAGGGCGGCTTCATTCTCGGCCTCGGACCGCGCGGCCTGCAGCCACAGCATGACAGCAAAAATCGCCACGGGTTCCAGCGCCGAACCCGGAACACGGGCGGCCTGCTCGGCGGTCGTGCCACGCACCACCTTTGCCTCGATCAGGCTGATGGTCATGTTGGCGGCCTGCCGCGTTGTGGAAACGCCTGGATCATGCGTGGCCGTACGGGTGAACACCGATTTGGCCGCAGCTTCGCTGATAAAGACCGAAGGGGCACCCAACCGCCGCACGACCGAACTGAGTGCCACATAGAAGGCGGCGGCAAACTGGCCCGCTGCATCTTGCTGATGAATCATGTCCTGCAGCGGAAGCGACTGGTTTTCATGCCCGCCCAGCACGGTTTTCGCCATTTCTGACGCCATGCCATCCACCGAACGGGCCAATTCACCCACTTCGCGCAGGACCGCGCCCGCCAGATCGGCGGCCGGTTTGGGCAAGCTGTCCACGCTGAGTGTTTCCACCAGCGTTTCGCCCCCGCGACGCAACATGAACCGCAACCCACGCAGTGCTTCGCGCAGGGGCATCGCATCGGGTGTAACGGGCGTCTGGCGAGACAAGGACAACTCCATGGCTTTCACAGGATATAGCCCATGCCCGTCAGGATACCAAGTTGTCCTTCAGTCAGCGCTGCGAAGTTGATTGGATGAAGGCAAGGGTGGTGGCATAGTCCCTGACCCCGGCCTGACTGCCAAGCCCGGTGGCATTCTGGGCAGATGAGGCCTGTGCGATCTGCACACAGTCGCGCAGCGGCAGGCCCTTGATCAGCCCGGTTGCAAAACCGCCGTTGAAACAATCGCCGCAGCCGCAGGTACACTTCACATCCACCGCAAAGGCCGGAACATGAAATGATGTGCCGTCACGGTGCTGCAGGAACGCACCATCCGCCCCAAGGGTCAGGATCACGCAACTGGCCCCCCGGTCGATCAGAAAGCGGGCCAGATCATGGTTGTCGTGCAGCCCGGACAAGGCGCGGGCCTCTTCTTCAGAGGGCAGGAAATAATCGGTGTGCGGCAGCAGTCGCGCCACCTTGGGCAGATCATCAGGGGTCGAGGCAAAGACATCCAGCGTGGTGATCACCCCACGACGGCGCGCTTCGGCCATGATCTCTTCGGTGCGGCCCTGATCCATCCGGTTCATCAGGCCCACGCCGCCAACATGCAGGATGCGCGTGTCCAGCAGATCATCAACCTGCGCATCGGTGATATAGAACCCATCTGTCGCGCCGCGCTTGTGCAACGCCGGGCGCGCGCCATCGGGGCGCGTGGTCACCAGCGAAGATGACGTGCTAAAATCGGCGCAGCGTTCCATCATCGTGATGTCGATGCCAAAGCGCGCCAGCTTCATCAGCACCCAGTCGCCCATGTCATCGTTTCCGACGCCACCCACGGCACGGGCCCGCAACCCATGCTTGGCGGCGACGATGACCGCACTGCCCGCTGCCCCCGAAACGGCCAGCGTAAAGTCCTCGACGAAGTAGGTATCCCCACCGGGCGGAATTTGCGTGACCGGGCGGCACAGGGCATCAAAGGTGATGAAGCCCATCGAGGTATAGTCGAATGTCGGGCTCATGCGACCCCCCGGATACGCTCACCATCTTGACCGAAGAAG
Organism: Rhodobacter sp.; assembly: GCA_027484145.1. GTDB lineage: Bacteria > Pseudomonadota > Alphaproteobacteria > Rhodobacterales > Rhodobacteraceae > Pseudotabrizicola. Next base: position 67,288 of record JAIXUH010000039.1, on the reverse strand, counting down.
TAAAGACGCGCTGGATCAAAGGTGATGCCGATGCTGACGTCGATATCAGAGCGATAATCACGTGCGGCCTTGACCTCGATCTTCTTGGTGCCGGCCAGCACGGTCAGATACGTGGTGTCGCCGGTTGGTTCTACGCCATAGACAAGACCCTGCACATTATCGCCCCCGATCCTGCAATCTTCGGGGCGGATGCCAAGCGTCACCTTGCCCTGCACATTGGATGGACAAGGCGCTGACACACCCGGCGCGTTAAACCGACCGCCCTGCGCCGTGCCCTCGATCAGGTTCATCGGCGGGCTGCCAATGAACCCGGCCACAAAGGTATTGGCAGGATCGGAATAAATCTCATCCGGCGTGCCCACTTGCTGAATGGCTCCCTTGTTCATGATCACGATCCGGTCGGCCAGCGTCATCGCCTCGATTTGGTCATGGGTCACATACACCGTGGTAACCTTCAACTGCCGCTGCATGTGCTTGATCTGCACGCGCATGCTTTGGCGCAGTTTCGCGTCAAGGTTCGACAGCGGCTCGTCCATCAGGAAAACCTGCGGTTGGCGCACCACGGCACGGGCAAGGGCCGCGCGCTGCCGCTGGCCCCCGGACAGGGCCGCAGGCTTGCGGTCCAGATAGGCGCCCAGTTCCACCATTTCAGCCGCCTGCCGGATGCGTGCATCATGCTCAGACGCCGGCACACCACGCATCCGCAGCGGAAAGCGGATGTTCTCATAAATCGACATGTTCGGGTAAAGCGCATAGCCCTGAAACACCATCGCCACATCACGGTCGCGGGCATCGACGTCGTTCATTACCTCGCCGCCGATCATGATCTTGCCGTCAGTCGGCACTTCCAGCCCGGCAATCATCCGCATGGTCGTGGTCTTGCCGCAGCCCGACGGCCCCAACAGCACAAGGAACTCCTCATCCGCGATTTCCAGCGACATGTTCTGCACGCCCACGAAACCGCCATAGCGTTTGACAATGTTTTGCAGATGGATCGAAGCCATGGCTTACCCTTTGACCGCGCCCATTGTCAGACCGCGCGACAGGTGCTTCTGAATCAGGATCACAAGGATCAGGATCGGCACAAAGGCGATGAACGAGACAAGGGCGATTGCGTTGTAGATGATGCCGTCAGACCCGCCGGTGAAATTCGCAAGCGCCACCGACATGGTATAGGCATTCGCGGTCGAGGCGATCAGCAGCGTGAACAGGAACTCGTTGATGGCGAAGATGGCCGCGATGACAGCGGCGGTGATGATCCCCGGCAGGCAGGCCGGAATGATGATCTCCCACAGAATGCGAAGATCACTCGCCCCATCCGTGCGGGCGGCATCTTCCAGCTCTTTCGGGATGTCCAGCATGTAGCTGCGGATGATCCATGTCACGAGGCTGAGGTTGATGGCCGCATAGATCAGCATCAAGGCCCAGACCGAATCCAGCAGGCCAAGCGTCTTGAACAGAAAAAAGATCGGCACGGCCACGATAGCGGGGGCCATCATCCGGGTGGACAGGATGTAGAACCCGATATCCTCGCGCCCCTTGAAGTCATAGCGTGCAAGGGCATAAGCCGCCGGAATGGCAAGGATCAGGTCAATCACCACAGATCCGGCCACCGCGATGACCGAGTTGCGCAGATACATCGCAATGGGCCAGTCGCTCATCAGCAGATGCCACGCATCCAGCGAAAAGGTCGGCCAGAAAATCGGCTGCGGGGTGATCACCTCGGTGCGGGGACGAAATCCGATCGACAGGAACCACAAGATCGGCAGCAGACAGACCAGCGCCCATGTGCCCAGCACAAGGTAACGCAGCAGCAGGCTTTCACCGCGGCTTTTGCGGGCGCTGGCCATTTAGCTTTTCCCCGAATGAAAGGCGCGCTTCACAACGGTCTGGGCAATGATGATCGTCAGGATCAGCATCAGCACCGACGCCGCCGAAGCATAGCCGAAATTGAACATGCGAAATCCCTGTCGATAGATGAAGTAACTCATCGTTTCGGTCGCACCGCCCGGTGTGCCTTGGGTCATGACAAAGACGTTGGTGAACATGGTGGTGATGTCGATGCCGCGCAGGGTGACAGCCACAACGATCACGGGCCGCATCATTGGCAGGCTGATGTTCCAGAAGATTTTTGGCCAGCTGGCACCATCCAGACGCGCGGCCTCTTCGATCTCCTGATCCTGACCCTGCAGGGCCGCCACAAAGATGATGAACAGGAACGGCGTCCATTGCCAGACATCAGCCACGATCAGCGTCATGCGCGACAGCCAGATGCTGCCCAGCCAATCGACGTTGCCTTCAATCAGACCAAGACGCCCCAGCAGGTCGGAAATCACTCGGCCATCATTGAAGGCCAGCTTCCAGATGAACGCCACTGCCGATGGCATGAACAGCATCGGCATCAGATAGACGATACGCCAGCCGCGGATCAGCGGATCACGATAGGCGAAATAGGCAAGGGTCAGCGCGATGGCGGTTTGCAGGCACAGGGAAATGCCACCGATGATGGCCGTATTGCCCAGCGCCGCCCAGAATTCGCGGTCTTGCAAAATCGTGGTGTAGTTGTCGGCCCCCGCCCAAGTCCAGGTCAGGAACTTGACGACGAACAGGCTTTGGTAAATCGCGAAAAGGCCCGGATACAGCGTGATCACCAGCAGATAGGCCACAGCCGGGGCGACCAGAAGATAGGGAAACGCCTTGCGCAAGGCCGGGCTGCGGCGGCGGCGCGGTTGTGTTGGGCGGATGGGGGCGGCTTGCGCCACCCCCTTTGCCAGAACCGAAGGAGCGTCAGTCGGCATGTGATCAGAACGGCAGGGCTTTGCCCGCGCCTACGTAAAGGCCCGGCGCCACATCGGCATAGGCCACAGGGCCGCCGCCATCCTTGAAGCCGTTCTTGGCCATGATCGACACCCAGGCCGCCTGCCCGTTGTCCAGCGCTTCCTTGGCGGTGATCTGACCGGTAATGGCCCGGTTGATCTCGTTGCCAAGAGCCTGTTCCATCTCGAACATGCCGGGCAGACGCGGGCTGCACCATGCGTGATCCAGGCTGTCAGCCCAGACCTTCATTGGCTGCGACACGGCGCGCAGGCGTTCGTTCGACAGAACCGAACGATAGCCCGGTGCCACGCCATTGGCATTGGCTTCGTTCATCGCCATGATCGAGCTGGTGGTCAGGAAGGCCAGCATCAGGAACGCCCCTTCGGGGTTCTGGCTGGTGGCCGTGACGACCGAGGTGGAACCGGCGATGTTTGGCGGCGCAAAGATGCCGCCGGCGATGCGGGGTTCGTAGATGGTGACGAAATCATCGACGATCTGGCTTTGGTCCGGACGCATCGCCTGCGTGCCGCTGTCTTGCCAGCTGATGTTCGCTGCCACCTGACCACCCAGCCATGCCGCGCGGTTTTCGCCCCAGCCTGCGCCCGACACGCCTTCGATGGCGTTCTGGGCCAACGCCATAAGCGTTTCCATGCCCTTCATGCCGGCGTCGGTGTTCAGCGTCGGGTTCCAGTTTGCGTCGAACAACTGCATCCCGGCCTGCGCGGCAATGTGTTCCCACGTGTAGGTGGACCAGAACCCGCGCGCACCCAGCAGGCCAATGCCCGCAACGCCGCCACCCAGCTTGTTCGCCTCGGCCGTGATGCGGATCAGTTCTTCATAGGTCGGAACCGAATTTGCCAGATCGATCGGCCCGCCCAAGATCGGCTCCATCACCGACTTGCGCAGGTGAACCATCTGGATGTCGCAGTCAAAGGGAATGCCAACCAGCTTGCCACCGAAATAGCCATAATTCAGGCGATAGGTGTCATAGAAATCGTCCAGCGGCAGCTTCCACTTGGCGGCATAGTCATCCAGCGGCGCAAGGAAGCCGGGTGCTGCAAAGTCGCCCAGCCATGCCGAGAAGAACTGTAGCGCATCGAACGAGGCATTGCCCGAGATGAACTCGGAAATCGCCTTGTCATAGATGCTGTCATCCGGAATCGGAACCAGTTCGACCTTGATGCCTGACAAAGCCTCAAACGGAGCAAGGCCAGAGGCTGCCGATTCCTGGTCTGCCGCGCCGATGGCGAAGCGAACGGTGGTGCCGCCCAGTTCAGACCGGACCTTTTCCCAATCGACGGTGCGGATCCAGTCCTTGGCCGGGTCCCACAGCGGCTCTCCCGTCATGCCATACAGCTTGCGATAGTCTTCGCGCACGTATTTCTCAACGGAAATGGTATCCAGCGTGGCCTGAATGTCGGGCAGATCCGATTGCGCCAAAGCCGGTGACTTCAGCCCGACTGCGCCAGTGGCAACCCCAAAGGCGGCCCCCGTGCGCAAGAACGAGCGGCGGGACATGCCCCGCAAACGAATGGTCATTATGGTCGTCCTCCCTATTGCGATACTTGATCGATTACCCGCGCGCCGTGCAAGCCATGCGGCAATGCGGTCTCCACCTACGCATTGCCTGCCCGAACTGCGGTGCGTGAACTTTCGTTTCGCAAATATATAATGTGTGCATCCCCTTGAACCTGTCAATGACCAATATTTTCCATGTATTCTGCAGTGCGGCATGAACTCTTGATTGACAGAATGACAGATGTTCAAATACCTTTGGCCCAAACGTGCCGAGGAGATGCCGATGCCAACCAATGTTGCCCTTACCGGACTGGCCAGAGATCTGGCTGCCAAAGCCGATAGCGGCCGCCCGATTCGCATTGGTCTGGTTGGTGCAGGCGAAATGGGCACCGACATTGTCAGCCGCGTGGCCCACATGCGCGGCATCGAAATCGGCGCCATCAGCGAGCTAAAGCCCGGTGCTGCGGCGCGTTCTGTCGAAATCGCCTATGGCAACAGTGACCGGGTCATGCAGGTCGGTACCGCCGATGCTGCAAATGCAGCCATGGAATCAGGCAAGGTTGCCGTCACTGACAATGTGAACGCACTGCTTGAAGCGGGCTTGATCGATGTTGTTGTTGATGCCACCGGGGTTCCCGCCGTGGGTGCCGAAATCGGCCTACGGGCAATGGAGCGCGGCAAACACCTTGTCATGATGAACGTCGAGGCAGATGTGACCATTGGCGCCTATCTGCGCGCCGAGGCGGAACGGCTGGGCGTGATCTATTCGCTGGGGGCCGGGGATGAGCCATCGTCCTGCATGGAGTTGATCGAGTTTGTCTCGGCCATGGGTCACCGCATCATTTCGGCGGGCAAGGGCAAAAACAACCCGCTGAACATCGACGCCACACCCGACGGCTATACCGAAGAAGCCAATCGCCGCCACATGAACCCCCGGATGCTGGTGGAGTTTGTGGATGGGTCGAAAACAATGGTGGAAATGGCCGCCATCGCCAATGCCACCGGCCTGACACCCGACAAGCCGGGCATGCATGGCCCGGCCTGTTCGCGCGACGAGTTGAATTCCGTTCTGGTGCCGCAATCCGCCGGTGGGCTGCTGTCATCGTCCGAAGGGCGCGTTGACTATACCATCGGCAAGGGCGTGGCCCCCGGCGTCTTTGTGGTGGCCGAAATGGACCACCCGCGTATCCGCGAACGGATGGAAGACCTGAAGATGGGCAAGGGCCCTTACTTCACCTTCTTCCGCCCCTATCACCTGACCAGCCTTGAGGTACCGCTGACCTGCGCCCGCGTGGTGCTGTATGGCAAGGCCGACATGGTGCCGCTGGCCCGCCCAGTTGCCGAGGTCTGCGCCGTTGCCAAGAAGGATATGGCCGTGGGCGAGACGCTCGACCAGATCGGGGAGTATTGCTACCGCGCCTGGATCATGGAGGCCGCCGCCGCCCGCCATGCATCAGCCATTCCCTGCGGCCTGTTGACCGGCGCAACGGTAACAGCCCCGATCCGCAAGGGCGACCTGATCACCTATGCCAACGCGGCCGTGCCTGCGGGCAGCAAGATCGCGATCCTGCGCGCGCGACAAGACAAGATGCTGGGCCTGTGACCATGGCCAAGGCTGACAATCGCCCCTTTGCGCTTCGGACCTATGCCCCAGAAAAGCTGCGCGAGGCGTTGCGCCGGATGTATCTGATCCGCCGGTTCGAGGAAGGGGCGGAAGATTGCTACATGCGCGGCCTGATCCACGGCACCATGCACCTGTCCATCGGGCAAGAAGCCAGCGCCATGGCAAGCTGCATGGAACTGACGGACGCTGACAAGATCACCTCGACCCACCGGGGCCACGGTCATTGCATCGCCAAGGGCGCCAATGTGGGGCGGATGTTCGCCGAGTTCTTTGGCAAGGAAACGGGCTATTGCCACGGGCGCGGCGGGTCGATGCACATTGCCGATGTGAAAACCGGCAACCTTGGCGCAAATGGCATTGTGGGCGGTGGCCTGCCGATTGCGGTGGGCGCGGCCCTGTCGGCCAAACGTTTGGGCAAGCCCGATGTGACGGTGTGTTTTTTCGGCGATGGGGCCAACAACGAAGGCGCCTTCCACGAGGCGCTGAACATGGCGGCCATCTGGAAGCTGCCCGTCGTCTTTGTCTGCGAAAACAACCGCTACGGTATGTCAACGCCCGCAAGCTATGCCACGGCGGTGCCCAACATTTCTGACCGTGCCGCCGCCTATGCGATGCCCGGGATCACAGTGGACGGCAACGATTTCTCGGCGGTGGCCGAGGCGGTTCACCATGCCATCCGGCGCGCCCGCAACGGCGAGGGGCCGTCGCTGGTGGAAAACCTCACCTATCGCTGGCGTGGTCATTCCAAATCTGATCGCAACCGCTATCGCACCAAGGAAGAAATCGAGGAATGGATGGCGCGCGACCCGATCGCGCGCTTTCAGGCCGACCTGATCGCCCATGGTATTCTGGATCAGGCCGGTGCAGATGCCATTGCCGCCGAAGCGGTTGCCGCCGTTGCAGCCGGCGTTGAATTTGCCAAGGCCAGCCCCGCCCCCGACATTTCGGAAGTGACCCGCTACGTTCACGCGGAGTGATGAGATGAATGCGATCAATCCTGAAACCGCGCTGCGCACCATGTCTTACGCCGAAGCCATCCGCGAGGCGATGGCGCTGGCGATGGAGGCGGACCCCGCCGTTGTTCTGATGGGCGAAGATATCGGCGTCTATGGTGGCGCGTTTCAGGTGACGCTGGACCTGATCGAACGCTTTGGCCCTGATCGGGTGATGGATACGCCCATCTCTGAACTGGGCGGGGCAGGCGTGGCCGTTGGAGCGGCTCTGACCGGGCTGAAACCCATCTACGAATTTCAGTTTTCCGATTTTGCCATGCTTGCCATGGAACAGATCGTCAATCAGGCCGCCAAACTGCGCTACATGCTGGGCGGCGAGGCGGCGGTGCCCGTCGTGTTCCGCCTGCCCTCGGGTTCGGGCACAGGGGCTGCGGCGCAGCACAGCCAAAGCATCGAGGCATGGTTTGGCCATGTGCCGGGGCTAAAGGTGTTGCAACCCTCCACGCCCGAAGATGCCAAGGGCATGCTGCTGGCGGCCTTGGCTGACCCCGATCCGGTGATGATCTTTGAGCATAAACTGCTCTACAAGACGCGCGGCCATGTGCCCGCTGGCCGCTATCTGACACCCATCGGCAAGGCGCTGGTGCGCCGCACGGGCACCGATCTGACCATCGTCGCAGGGTCCATCATGGTGCACCGCGCGCTTGAGGCAGCAGAGACTTTGGTTGCCGAGGGGATCAGCGCCGAAGTCATCGATCTGCGGTCGATCCGGCCGATTGACCATGCAACGATCCTTGCCTCGGTGCGGAAAACCGGCCGCCTGATGGTGGTCTACGAAGGCGTCAAAGCCTTTGGCGTTGGCGCGGAAATCAGCGCTTTGGTGGCCGAAAGCGACGCCTTCGATTACCTTGACGCGCCGATCCTGCGGCTTGGCGCCGCCGATGCGCCGGTGCCCTATAACCCCGATCTGGAACGCGCCGCCGTGCCGCAGGTCGATACGATTGCGGCCGGGGCGCGCCGATTGTTCCGCCGCGAGGTCTGAAGAATGCCCACCGAAGTGATCCTGCCCAAGGTCGACATGGACATGACACATGGCACGATCGCCGTCTGGCATGTCGCAGAAGGCGCGCATGTGACCAAAGGTGCCGCCTTGTTCGACATTGAAACCGACAAGGCCGCGATGGAAGTGGAAGCCCCCGCCACCGGCACCCTGCACCACATCTCGGCCCAACCGGGCGACAAGGTGCCCGTTGGCGGCGTGGTCGCTTATATCTACCCCGCCGATGCCGAGGTTGGCCCGATGCCGACGGCAAGCGGATCGGGGGCAGAGATTGCCGTCGAACCGGCGGCGGCTGACCCACACCCCGCACCCACGGTGCAGGCCGCCCCGGCGGATGACGCGGGCAGCAAACCACGGGCAACTCCGGCAGCACGCGCAGCGGCGCGGCGCGCCAATCTGGACCTTGCCGATATTGCCGGAACCGGACCACTGGGCCGTGTTCAGCACAGTGACGTTGCTGCACTGGTCGAGAGCCGGTCTGTGCCCGCACCCGCCGTCTGGGAGGCCGAGGGCGGTGCCCTGCACGTCAGCCATCGCAAAGGCGACGGACCGCCCTTGGTCTTGCTGCACGGCTTTTCCGCCGACAGCCAAAGCTGGGCCCCGCTGGAAAAGGCGCTTGGCCCCCAGCAACCCCTGATCCGGATCGACCTGCCGGGGCATGGCCGGTCGCCACGGCGCAAGATCGGCAGCTTTGCCGAACTGGCGCGCATGGTGCTGGACGCTTTTGATGAGGCGACGCGCGCCCATCCGTCGGTGCATCTGCTTGGTCATTCGCTGGGCGGCGCATTGGCCCTTGCCATCGCGGATACGCGCGCGCGTCAGGTGGCCAGCCTGTCGCTGATCGCGCCCGCCGGTCTTGGCCCCGAGATTGACGCCGCCACGCTGACCGGCATCACGCGTGCCACGCGGGTCGAAAGCCTTGCACCATGGCTGCGCCGCCTGACCGCCGAACCCCAAGGCATCAGCGACGACTATGCAAAGGCCGCGATGACCCTGCGCGCCGATCCGGCCTTACAGGCCGCACAGGCAGATATGGCCGAGGTTTTGTTCCCCGATGGCGTGCAGCCATTTGACCTGCGCCCTGCCTTGGGGCGCATCGAATGCCCGACAGCGATGATCTGGGGCCGCAGCGACCACATCCTTCCCTATCGGCATGCTCTTGCTGTGGGCGGGGATTTCGCTATTCATCTTCTTCCGGGCGCAGGTCATGTGCCACAGATCGAATGCCCGGACAGGGTCGCCCGCATTGTCGCGCGGCATATGGCTGCGGTCACAGCGGCTGTCTGAGGGATGGGGCCAGGGAGACGGGATGCAGCCTGCCAAACAGGCCATTGCCACACAAAGTGAAACCGACCGGCTTCGGGCGCGTGCGGTTTGGCTTTATCATGTCGAAGGCAGCACCCAGAACGATATTGCGACCCAGCTTGGCATCAGCCGCGTCATGGTGGTGCGGCTCTTGGCCGATGCGCGGCGGCGCAACGAAGTGCGGGTCACCGTCTCGGCGCCGCTGGCCGAACTGATCGAACTGGAGCGCGAGGTTGAAACCCGCTACGGCATTGCCCGTGTGATCGTCGCCCCGTTTTCCGACCCGCGCGAAGACCCGGTCAAGGTGATCGCTGCCGCTGCGGGCAACTTCATTTCCGGCCTGATGCGGTCTGGCATGACCGTGGGCGTCGGCTGGGGGCGCACACTTTACAACACTTTGCCGTTCATCTCTGGCGAAACGCTGGAGGATTTTCGGGTGGTTTCGCTTTTGGGTGGCATCGCGGCGGCCCGGCGGTTCAACCCGGCCGAGTTTGCATGGCAGTTTGCCGAGTTGTTTCAGGGCGAAGGATTTCTGATCCCGGCCCCCGCCATCGTGGACAGCCCCGAAACCAAACATGCACTGCTGGAACGCTGCGGCCTTTCCGCCATTTTCGAAATGGCCGACATGCTGGATGTCGCCCTGTTGTCGGTTGGCGGAATTTCAAGCCTGACCACCAGCTATCGCACCGGATACATCAGCGAATCTGACCGTAGGTCACTGATCGAGGCCGGTGCCGTGGGGGATGTGCTTTACAACTTCATCGACGATGAGGGTCGCCTTGTCGGGCATGAGGTGAATGACCGCGTGATTTCCGCAAACCTGAGCCACTTGCGCCGCACGGCCGAACGTGTGCTGATCTCGGGCGGCAAGGACAAGCGTATTGCAGTGCGCGCGGCCATAAAGACGCTGAAACCAACCACCCTGATCACGGACGAGCAGACCGCGCAGGATCTGGCAACCTCGGGCACGGCTGCGCCCTGATCTGATCCCGCTGGCACAGTTCTTGCTTGCCTTACGGGTCTGACAATCCCGGGGCGGTTCATGGATATTGCAACACTGATCGGTATGCTTGGCGCGATCGTCATGATCATCGGCTCGATGATGTATGCCGGGGGCGTGGCCCCATTTGTCGACTATGCCTCGGTCGTCATTGTGTTCGGCGGCACCTTCTTTGTGGTGATGATGCTTGTGCCGATGAGCGTTTTTCTTGGGCATTTCAAGGCGATGGGCAAAGCCTTCAAGCCTTCGGTCTTTCAGATCGACGAATTGATCATCAAGATGGTGGAGCTGTCGAACATCGCCCGCAAGGACGGGTTGATGGCGCTGGAGGGCAAGCCCGTCACGGATGAATTCTTCCAAAAGGGCCTGCAGATGCTGATCGACGGCGTCGATGACGCCAAGATGACCAAGGCGTTGAAACAAGAAATAAAATCGATGAAGTCGCGGCACGAAGCCAACCACGCCGCCATCAAGGCATGGGTGGATATCGGGCCTGCTATGGGCATGGTCGGCACGCTGATCGGTCTGGTGCTGATGTTGGGCAACATGTCAGACCCCAAGTCGATTGGTCCCGCGATGGCTGTCGCCCTTTTGACAACGCTGTATGGCGCATTGGTGGCAAACGTGATTTTTGGCCCGATCCTGACAAAACTTCAGGGCTATTCGTCCGACGAGGCGGTGTATCGCGAACTGGTTATCGAAGGGCTGCGCGGCATCGGCAAGAACGAAGCACCGCGCAACATTCAAGACCTGATGGTGGCCGCGCTGAGCCCGAAAGAACAAGCCAAACTCAAAGCCGCGGCCTAAAAAGGGGTAATCCAGCATGGCCGCCAAGAGCAAGGTTCTGCCCTTTCCCATCACCGTTGTGGAACCGGAAGAAGACGATCATGAATGCCCGAAGTGCCCGCCCGTGGGCGCGCCGGCATGGCTGGCAACCTTTGCCGATATCGCGACGAACCTGATGGCCTTTTTCGTGCTGATCCTTGGCTTTGCCCAGTTTGACCAGCCGTCATTCGAGAAAATGGCGGGGTCCATGCGGGAAACCTTTGGCGTGCACACCATCGAGGGCGACATCCGCAAGGAAACCATTATCGAGTTGAACAACGGCCCCGCCAGCCAGCAAGGCAACGATTCCGGCCCCCGGTCCGAAGGTGGCACCAGCCCGAACGGGTCGGAAGCACCCTCAAACAGTCAGGCCGCAGCAGCGGCGCAGGCGCTGGAGCAAGCCATCGCCAATGGGTCGCTGAACATTGAAAGCGATCAGGGCACCGTCACCGTTCGCTTGCCCGAGGGGTCCAGCACCGCAGATGCCGAAGCACTTGCCAAGGCGCTTGCGAATGCGGCGGCAGGGCTCACGGAACAGCCCGCAGACGACGCCGCAAATCCCGGTAGCGTAGGTCAGCAACCCGATGGCCAAACCCCTGAGGGACAAGATTCCGGCGCTGGCGGGCAATCCGACGAAACCGGCTCGGCACAGCCCCGCGACACCCAAAGCGGGGGCCGGGTCAAGGTATCAGACGAACACGACGCCGGTTCACCCGGCGGGGTGCGGGCCAAGCTGACAACCGCCAAACTGGCGCTGCTGCTGGACGATGCCATGGGCGCAGGCGCGGTCGAGCTTGAGCGGCGCGACGGCAAGGTCTTTGTCACCCTTGGCAGCGGTGGGGCCTTTGCCTCTGGCTCCGCCGACCTGACAGCCGAAGCGGAAGAAATCATCAAACAGGTGGCCATCGCAACCAACGGCAGACATGCGCGGATCACCGTGACGGGCCACACCGACAACGTGCCCTTCACCGGCGCGCAATATGGCGACAATGTCGGCCTGGCCTCGGCCCGCGCCTCGGCCGTGGTGCGCGAACTGATCGCCAAGGGAACGATCGAGCCGGAACGCATCACCGCCGTCGGGCGCGGCGAATATGAACCGATTGCCGACAACGCAACCGAAGAAGGCCGCGCCAAAAACCGCCGGATCGAGATCGAGGTTTCGTTCGATGAGGAGTGATCAGCCGCCTGGATCAGACGGCCAGCCGACGCCAGGGCCGGGGGCCCGCCACGATGCCCTGATCGAACAGCCGTCCGATCTGGCCGGACGACAGGCCCGCCACGTCAGCCAGAACTTCCTCGGTATGCTCACCCAAGTCCGGCGCCCGGGTCGGAGCCTCGCGCGGCAGCGCGCCAAAGGCAAAGGGTGATCCGGGCACCGCAAATCGGCCAAGCCCCGGTTGGTCAAGCTCGGTGAACATGGGGTTCGCCACGCTGAGGTCCGGGTCTTCGTGAATGGCACGGGCAAAGCTGCGGAACTCTGACCACGTCAGCCCGGCCTTGTCGAACTCGGCGGCGAAATCCGGCAATCGCCGCGCCGCAAAGAACGGTGCAAGCGTGGCCGTAATGGCGGCACGGTGGCGAAAGCGCGCGCCTTCGTCCTTCAGGCTTTCACCAAGGCGCTGTTCCAGTTGCGCGATGGCGTCGGTCATGCCGGTCGCCTTGACCAGCACCTCCCATTGCCGCGCGGTCAGGCCAATGACCATCACGCGCCGCCCGTCGGCACAGGAAAAATCCTGCCCATAGCCACCATAAAGCGCGTTGCCCGATTTGGGACGATCGACGCCATTGGCCGCAACCTCGCCGATGATGCCTAGATTGCCCAGCATCGCGGCGGCGGCGTCCTTCAGCGAAAACACCACCTCTTGACCCACTCCCATCCGCAGGCGGTACCGTTCCGCCGCCAGCAGCGCCGACACAGCCATGTTGCCCGCGATGCAATCCCACGCGGGCAACACATGCGCGGTGGGCGTTGTGTTGCCCTCGGGGCCGGTGGCATCAGGGAAACCAACCGCCGGGTTCACCGTGTAATCGACCTGCGGGCGGCCATGCCTGTCACCCAGCAGCGTCACCATCACCATGTCATTCCGGATCGCCGAAAGCGTCGGAAAGTCCAGCCAGCCGCGCACCCGCAGGTTGGTCAGGAACAACCCGGCATCCGGCCCCGGTGCCGTGACGATCTGAGTGATGATCTCGCGCCCGGCATCGGATTGCAGGTTCACGGCAACCGATTTCTTGCCCTTGTTCAGCCCGGCCCAGAACAGGCTTTTCCCCTCTCTTGTCACGGGCCAGCGGCCTGCGTCCAGCCCGCCTTCGATGCGGTCAAAGCGGATCACCTCGGCCCCCATCTGGGCCAACGTCATCCCGGCCAGCGGCACCGCAACAAAGGCCGAACCTTCGACCACACGCATGCCATCCAGAATACCCATGTCCTCAGGCCTCCCATTCAAAGTGGGCCTGAAGCCCCTGATGGCCGCCGGGGGCGACCGTGCAAAGCTTCAGCGCAAGGTCACCGTCGGCCTCGGCCATCAAGTGCATCGTGCCGTCAAACATCGGATGCACGCCGCGAAACGAAAAACGCACCGGCGTGCGGCCTGTGTGGCGCATTGCAGCCTCCATCAGCAGCGTCGCCTGCATCGGACCGTGCACCACAAGGCCGGGGTACTTCTCGACCGTCACCGCATAGTCGCGGTCATAGTGGATGCGATGCGCGTTATAGGTGGCCGCCGAATAGCGAAACAGCCGCACCGGCCCAACTTCGACCTGTTCGGCAAACAGCGGGGCGCTTGGCGCGGGAATGGCGCGGGGTGGGCGAAAGCTGTCGGGAATGGGCAGATACACGATATCCTGTTCTTCGCGGATGGCACCGCCCCCCTCGCCGCGCAGATCATGCCCCACCCTCACAAAGGCCATGTCGCCCGTGGCGCCGGTCTTAAAATCCACGCCAAGGATTTCCGAGCGCTTTACGATCCGCTCGCCAATGGCAAACCGGCCCCGAAAGCTCAGCTTGCCCCCTGCCCACATCCGCCGCGCGAACGGCAATGGCGGCAGGAAACTGCCCAAGGCGGGGTGCCCATCGGCGGCAATTCCGGCAATCGGCACAAAGTCGGGAAAAGCGGCCCAATGCCACAACAGCGGCATCATCGCACCGGTATGGATCGCCGGCTGCGGCATGGCCGGGTGCCCAAGCGCCCCCATGACCATGCCAGCAAACTCTGGCGACAACGCCCCGTCGCGCGTTTCAACCCGGCCAATCCATGCGCGGGCATCCGGTGCGGCGGCAAACCCCGAAGCCGGGGTTTCGGACATGCTCATGCCGCCACCTTGACCCCCAGAACCTGCGCCATCGTCTCGCCCATGGCCGAAGGGGTGGGGGCAACCGTGATTCCTGCCGCAGACAGGATCTCGACCTTTTCTTGCGCGCTTTCGCCAAAGGCCGAAATGATCGCCCCGGCATGGCCCATCTTGCGTCCCTTCGGGGCCGACAACCCGGCGATATAGGCGACAACAGGCTTGGTCATATGATCGCGCACATAGGCCGCTGCCTCGGCCTCTTGCGGGCCACCGATTTCGCCGATCATCATCACGGCGTCGGTGTTGGGGTCCGCCTGAAACAGTTCAAGGATATCGCGGAAGCTGGAGCCGTTGATCGGATCGCCCCCGATCCCGACCGAGGTAGAGACACCAATCCCCAGCGCCTTCATCTGGCTCGCCGCCTCATACCCCAGTGTGCCCGAACGCCCGACGATGCCCACGCGACCGGGCAGATAGATATGCGGCGGCATGATCCCCATGAACCCCTTGCCGGGGCTGATGATGCCCGCGCAATTCGGCCCGATCAGGCGCATCTTGCGGTCTGCCGGAAAGCGCCGCAGGAACCGCTTCACACGCATCATGTCTTGTGACGGGATGCCGTCGGTCACGCAGACGGCAAAGCGGATGCCTGCCTCGGCCGCTTCCATGATGGCGTCGGCCGCCCCTGCGGGTGGCACAAACACAAGACTGGCCTCGGCCCCCACGTCGCGCACGGCGTCGCGCACGGTATCAAAGATGGGGCGGTCCAGCACGGTTTCGCCACCACGTCCGGGCGTGACCCCGCCCACAACGTTGGTGCCATGGCGGATCATGTCGGCGGCGTGGAACTGGCCGATCCGGCCGCTCATGCCCTGAACGATGACTTTGGTGGTTTCGTTGATCAGAATGGTCATCGGTTCCTCCTTCAGGCGGCCATGCGGGGGCGTGCGCGCACAGCGGCGGCGGCGGCCTCGGCCAGGGTATCGGCGGAAATCAGCGGCAGGCCGGACGATGCGATGATGGCACGCCCCTCTTCGACATTCGTCCCGGCTAGGCGCACCACAACCGGCAAGGTCAGCCCCAGTTCGCGGTAAGCCTGCACCACCCCCTTGGCGACCCAATCGCAGCGGTTGATGCCCGCAAAGATGTTGACCAGAACCACCGACACATTGCCATCTGCCAGAACCGTGCGGAACGCAGCCACCACACGTTCGGGGCTGGCACCGCCGCCGATGTCGAGAAAGTTGGCGGGCTTGCCTCCGGCCAATTGGATCATGTCCATCGACGCCATCGCCAGACCTGCGCCATTGATGATGCAGCCGATGTCGCCATCCAGCCCCACATAGCTGAGCCCATGTTCGGCGGCGGCATCTTCGCGCGGGTCCTCTTGCCCCGGGTCGCGCAGCGCGGCCACTTCGGGGCGGCGGAACAGCGCGTTTGTGTCAAAGCTCATCTTGGCATCCAGCGCCACCAGATCGCCTGCGCCGGTAATGACCAGCGGGTTGATCTCGACCATGATGGCGTCGCGGTCACGGAACGCCCGATAGCAACCGCGCAGCACCTGCCCCATCTGTGCCACCTGTGCGCCCTTCAGCCCCAGCCCGAAGGCCAGTTCCCGGCTGCCGAAATCGGTCAGGCCCACGGCGGGGTCAATCACCATGCGCAGCAAGGCCTCGGGGCGCTGTTCGGCCAGATCCTCGATCTCGATCCCGCCTTCACGCGAAGCGACGATCATGATGCGCTCGGATTTGCGGTCTAGCACAAGCCCCAGATACAGTTCTTGCGCGATGTTGGTCGCAGCCTCGACCCAGACACGATGCACCGGCTTGCCCTGCGCGTCGGTCTGTTTGGTCACAAGCCGCTTGCCCAACAACCCCGTGGCAAGGGCCGCAACCTCTGCCTCGGTGCGGCAGAACTTGACGCCACCTGCGGCACCCCGGCCACCGGCATGAACCTGCGCCTTAACGACCACAGGCAGGCCCAGACGGCGCGCGTGATAGACCGCCTGTTCCGGGCTGAAGGCCAATCCGCCATCGGGGACCGGCACGCCGAAATCGGCAAGCAGGGCCTTGGCCTGATGTTCGTGAATATCCATAGTTCTGCCCCCCTTACGCAGCCGCGCCGGGCGCGGACCCGCGCGCGGCAATTGCATCGGCAAGGGCGATCACGTTCATCGCCATGCGTTCTGACGCAGCATCAATCATGCGACCGTCCAGTGCCGCAGCCCCTTTGCCCTGCGCCTCGGCCTTGCGCAGCTCTTCGATGATCCGGCGCGCGCGCGTCACTTCGGCAGCGGGCGGGCTGAACACATCATTGGCCATGCCGATCTGGCTAGGATGGATGGCCCACTTGCCCTCGCACCCCAGTGCCGCCGCACGTTCCGCGGCGGCGACATAGCCCGCCGGGTCTGCAAAATCGCCGAACGGGCCATCAAGGGCGCGCAGGCCATAGGCGCGGCAGGTCACGATCATCTTGGTCAGGGAGGCATGCCACTGGTCACCCGGATAGGCCGGGTTCAACCCGCCAATATTCACAGTGCGCGCCCGCATCGACGCGGCATAGTCGGCGACCCCGAAATGCAACGCCTCCAACCGGCTGCCCGATTGTGCGGCGCGCATGGCAATATCCTCGACGTTGGCCATGCCAAGCGCAGTTTCGATCAATGCCTCGATGCCAACCTTGCGGGTCAGGCCACAGGCCATTTCAATCTGGTTGACCAAGGCTTCGACCATATAAAGATCGCCCCATACCCCCAGCTTGGGGATCAGGATCATATCCAGCCGGTCACCCGCCTGTTCCATGATATCAACGACATCGCGATACATGTAATGCGTATCCAGACCGTTGATCCGCACGCTGACCGTCTTGCCACGACCAGCCCAGTCAATGCTGTTCAGCGCCTCGATCGCATTGATGCGAGCCTGCGGCTTTTCAGATGGGGCAACGGCATCTTCCAGATCCAGAAACACCACATCAGCAGCGCTGTCAGCGGCCTTGCGCACCATATCGGGGTTCGACGCGGGCACAGCCAGAGTCGAGCGTTGCAGCCGCGGGCGGCGCAGGGGGAAAAGTGTATGGCTCATGATATCCTCAGACTATTCGGCAGCGATGGAAAGCGGTTCGGCAGCTAGCTTGCCGAAGACGGTCTGCGCGGCGGCGACACCGGCCCCGAGCGTGATCTTTGTGCCATTTTGCACCAGCGCCATTTCGGCCACCGCCAGCGCGGTCAGCACCGACCCTTCGTTCAGGTCACCCAAGTGCCCGATCCGGAACGCCTTGCCCGCCAGCGGACCAAGCCCCGCACCAAAGAACGTGTGGTACCGTGTGCGCGCTGTCGCAATCACCTCACGCGCATCAACATCATCGGGTGTGCGGATGGCCGTCACCGTGTTTGACGCGATGATGGTGTTTTCCGCCACCGTCTGCAGACCCCATGCCGCCACACCGGCGCGCACACCTTCGGCCAGACGGCGATGGCGGGCATAGACGGCCGGCAGCGTTTCTGCCGCCATCCGGTCAAGTGCCGCGCGCAGGCCATACAGAACCGGGGCAGGCGGGGTATAGGGGAAGCTGCCCGCGTCATGCGCAGCCAGCAGCGCCTTGACATCAAAGAACGCCCGCGCGCCGCGCGCCGTGTCCATCGCGGCAATCGCCTTTTCGCTAAGCGCAAGGATGCCAAGACCCGCCGGGCACATAAGCCCCTTTTGCGTGCCGGTCACAGCCAGATCAACGCCCCAGGCATCCATCTCGAACGGGACCGACCCGATGGACGACACGCCATCCACAAACAGCAGCGCGTCATGCATCGCGGCATCAAGTTCGTGGCGCAGTGCTGCTACGTCCGACGTCACACCCGTGGCGGTTTCGTTGTGGGTCATGAACACGGCCTTGATCTCGCCATGCCGGTCCTGTGCCAGACGGCGGCCAAATTCGCGCACCGGGCAGGCCGCACCCCACGCCAGATCGACCAGTTCGATCGCAAGGCCAAGGCGCTGTGCCATATCGGCCCAAAGGGTCGAGAAGGTGCCATGACGCGCCATCAGCACGCGGTCACCCGGCGACAGGCAGTTCGTGATGGCGGCTTCCCACGCGGCGGTGCCCGAACCGGGGATCAGCGCAATCTTGGCTTTCTGGGTGCCGAAAATCGGGGCCAGATCGCGCTGGATTGGCCGGAAGAATGCCGCAAACTCGGGGGACCGGTGGTCCGGCATCGGCACCACCATCGCGCGGCGCACGTCCTCGGGAATGTTGGTTGGACCGGGAATGAAAAGATGAGCGTGACCGATGTGCATGGGTTCCTCCCTGAACTTGCGGGGACCATGGCAGGACAAAGGCATTCTGCGTAGGAAAAGCGGGTTCCGCTGTAAACGCGAGAATTTACAAGCCCAATTTATTGTAATATTGTTAATAACACATAATGGGGGGCCAGAGGCATGCGAAAGACATTCATCGGGCCGCAGTTGCGCCGCCTTCGGCAAGAGCGAAGCGAAACCCAAGCCCAGATGGCGCGCAGTCTTGGCATCAGCACCGCCTATGTGAATTTGCTGGAGAACAACCAGCGCAGCGTTTCCGTGGCCGCGCTGCTAAAACTGTTTGAATCCTACGGGGTAGACTGGCGCGACATTGCCGAGGATGACTCGACATCACGCCTGTCAGACCTGCGCGGCGTGTTGCAGGACCCTATTTTTGACGGCACCCGCCCCGACCTGCACGAGTTGCGCGCAGCGCAGGCACACGCGCCCGCATTGATCGCGGCCTTCCTTCGTTTGCACCGCAGCTATCTTGCCGTCTCCGACCAGTTGCTGACGCTGGGCGCGCAGAACGTCGGGCCTGAATCGGTGGTTGGAACCTCGCCCGAAAGCGCGGTGCACAACTTCTTTCGCCGCAACCGCAACCACTTTCCGATTCTCGAAGATGCGGCGGCCACCTTCTGGCGCAATGGCCCGCCACCGCCCGATGACCTTTACGCCGCCCTCAAGGCGCGGTTGCGGCAAGATCACCGCATCACCGTACGCCTGATGCCCGTTGCCGAAATGCCAAAGACTCTGCGCCGCTATGATGCCGACCGGGCCGAAGTGTGGTTATCCGAAGCGCTGGATCATCCCAACCGGGTGTTCCAACTTGTGCACGTTGTCGGCCTGATCGAGGCGGGGGCCACCTTTGATGCGCTGGTGGCCTCTGACCTTGACGATGTGCAGGGCCGGGCGCGGTTGCGGATCGAACTGGCGAACTATTTCGCGGCGGCTGTCCTAATGCCCTATGACGCCTTTCTGGCCGAAGCGCGGGCATCGAAATACGATTTCGACCATCTTGCCACGCGTTTTGGGGTCAGTTTCGAACAGGCCTGCCACCGCGCCACCACTATGCAGCGCGACGGGGCGCAGGGCGTGCCGTTTTTTTTCCTGCGGATCGACAAGGCCGGCAACGTCACCAAACGCTTCAACGCGACCGATTTTCATCTGGCCGAATACGGCGGTGCCTGCCCACGGCTGGATGTGCACCTGACCTTTCGCCTGCCGGGCCGGATCGTGCCGCAACTGGTGGAAATGCCGGATTCATCGCAGTATTTCGTCTTTGCCAGAACGGTGGACCGCCCCACTTTCGCCCGCAGCGGGCAAGACAACCGTCTGGCGGTGGCCATGGGCTGCACGGTCGAACACGCGGCCATCATCGGCTATGCTGAAGGTGTCTCTCTTGGGTCGGCCCCGCTTACACCGGTCGGAATCAACTGCAGGATCTGCCCGCGCGCAAACTGTGACCAGCGGGCGCATCATGCCTCGATCCTGACGATCCCGGTTGATGAACGCCATCGTGGCGCAACGCGCTATGATGCGGTCGGCGGCTGAGGAAGGTTGTGCTAAACGGTGGTGCCGTCGGGTTGCAAAGCCCATGGGGCAATGCCGGGAAGCGGCGCCGGCGGCAGGAAGATTGCCTCCGGGCGGCGCAGCAACGGATAGGCCCGCGCCTCGTAAATGCGATGCCATCGCGTTCAGATCGATAACCCGCCTCGCCTGCGCCGATGCAGCCGCACGATTGCCACGGCGATGGTGTCGGTGACAACCATATTGCGCCGTGTGACCGGATCACCTTTGGCGTTGGTCAGGTCGGCCAAACTGAACTGGTCAACCGTGCGGCCAGCCAAAAGGGCCATGTTGAAACCTGTCACCTTATCGGTGCCGCCGCTATCCCCAGAAACACGGTGTCAGCCCCGTCACCCGTGGTCAGGGTGTCGTTTCCCGGATTGCCGGTCAGGTTCTGCGCCACGCTCGATGCCGACGCAGCCTTGTTATCGGTAAAGCTGCCTGTGGCCAGACCTTTGCCGAAGGCATAGGTGCCAGCCTCATTACCGGTAAAGGTAAAGACGTGCCCTTGCGTGGACTGGAAGTTGCTAAACCACATCTGGTCATTGTCTGTGCGGCCCGCGCCGCAAAAGATCGTGTCGGTCGCGTGATCATCGGTGATCTGGAAGGCATCCATTTCCCTGCCGCCAAACGGATTGTCGGTGCCGGTTCCGCCATGCAGGCAGGCCGTGCCCTGCCCGCCGGAAAGGGTATCCTGCCCATCTCCGCCCCACAGCCCGTCATTCCCTAGGGTTGCCGGTCCGACCGCTACCGCCGCCTTTGCCATCCATCACGACGACAGGATTGGAACCTGCCCGGTTCACGGTTTCGGCGCTCTCGGTGCCCCGAAAAGGGGCGCGCAGTTTATCTGCCGTCTGTAAGAATTGGTTGCACACAAACCAACACCCATCTTGGCGACATGCCCTTTTGCACCTGTCAGACAGATCGTCCTTACTCCGAAAGCCCTCAGGATTGCGAAGCGTGCCACGGTTTTTTCAGACGCAACCTCCGCCACCGCAAAAGCGGCAGCGGGGTTCTTGACTCGATGCATATACCAGTCACGGTCCGGCGGATTGGTCCGGCAATGACCCTAGACCCCGATCGGCATCAGGGCCTCGTCGCGCACCACCGCGCGCGGCGCGATCAGGTCACGCCACTGCGAATAGGCGCGGCTGACCGAAGGATGGGCTTGCCGTGGCACATGCTGCCCGTGGCCCGGAATGGCGCTGCCACCATCCGGCCCCCAGACGACCTTGCCGCGCGACAAGGTATAGCGCGGCAGGGCGGTCACCTTGAACCCCTCGAACACGTTGTAATCGATGATGGATTTCTGTGTTGCCGCCGAAATGGTCTTGCTGGCCTTGGGGTCCCACACCACAAGATCGGCATCTGCCCCTACCAGAACCGCGCCTTTCTTGGGATAAACATTCAGGATCTGCGCGATGTTGGCCGAGGTTAGCGCCACAAATTCGTTCGGCGTGATCCGTCCCGTTTCGACGCCAAAGGTCCACAGCAGCGAAAGCCGGTCCTCCAGCCCGCCGGTGCCGTTCGGGATCTTGGTGAAATCGCCCCGCCCGCGTTGCTTCTGCGCGGTGGTAAAGGCACAGTGGTCCGTCGCCACCACAGACAAGGTCCCTGCTGCAAGCCCGGCCCACAGGCTGTCCTGATGCGCCTTGGTGCGGAAAGGCGGGCTCATCACCCGTTGCGCGGCATGGTTCCAGTCGGGGTGGGCATATTCGCTTTCATCCAGCAGCAGGTGCTGCACCAGTGGTTCGCCCCAGACCCGCGTGCCACCCTGTTTCCAGCGGCGGATGGCCTCGTGCGCCTGTTCGGAACTGACATGCACGATGTAAACCGGCACACCCACGGCATCCGCGATCATGATGGCACGGTTCGTCGCCTCGCCTTCAACTGCGGCAGGGCGGGAATAGGCATGCGCCTCGGGGCCACTGTTGCCCTCGGCCATCAGTTTGGCCTGCAGGCCCGCGATAAGGTCGCCATTTTCGGCGTGGACGAAGGGAATTGCCCCCAACTCGCGGCAGCGGGTAAAGCTGGCGAACATCTCGTCATCATTCACCATCAAGGCCCCTTTGTAGGCCATGAAGTGCTTGAAGGTGTTCACCCCCTGATCCACGCAGGTGGCCATCTCGTCCCAGACCTTGCGGCTCCAGCCAGTGATCGACATGTGGAAACCATAGTCGATGCTGGCCCCCGCCGCCGCCCGTTCCTGCCACTGGCCCAAAGCTGTCAGCAGATCATCCGGGCCGGAAATGATGTGGTCCACCACCATGGTTGTCCCGCCCGAGGCCGCAGCAAAGGTGCCACTTTCCCAGGTTTCGGCCGCAAAGGTGCCCATGAACGGCATTTCCAGATGCGTGTGCGGATCAATGCCACCCGGCATGACATAGGCCCCTTCGGCATCAATCACGCGGTCACCCGACAGGTTTGGCCCGATGGCAGTGATGACACCACCGTCAATCAGGACATCGGCCCGATAGGTCAGGTCATGGGTCAGAACGGTGCCACCTTTGATAACGGTTGTCATGGATCCTCCGGGATGATGATGGTGCCAAGGCAAGCGGCCCTGAGCGCATAGTGCACACGAAAGCTGCGGCTGGCAAAGCCCTCCGTTTTGCCAAAACATGCCCCACCACAGCGGCACACGACAGCACGCAACCGGCAATGGTGATGTGCCCCGATCTATCCGTAGGGATGGTTGCCAAAGCGTTGGATGCGTTTAGTATCAAAAGACGAGCAGGCCTTACCCCGCGTTGATGATTTCGGGCCAATTTCTTGTTTCGCGGGCTTAGGACGGTGCGGCGACACATACTTGCGCGATTGGCAGGTCTGCAGCATGTCGAGACTCAACGCGGCCCCCGTAAAGCCCTTTGCCGCGCAGGCCGTCGCGGCAACCAATCAAATTGGCCCGCTGCTGGGGCGCTTGTGTCGGCGTGCACATGGCCTGATGCTGTTCTTGTCCCCGGCGGCGCAATCGCTCTTTGGCACGGAAATCTCGGGCACAAAGGAAATCGCCGCGCGCCTTGCCTCGCCCGATGCCAAGGCATTTCAGACCTCCATCGATGCGCTTGTTGACCAAGGCGTGGCGTTTGCCCAAAGCTTTCGGGCCAAACCGGGGCAGGCCTTTGCGGCCCTGCGCATCTCGGCCTGTACTGATCCGTCCGACCCCGAAGGCAACGGCTTTCTGCTGCAGTTTGATGCCATCGGATCGCCCGGCGTGCTGGATGACCAAGGAAGCCCTGTTCCCGCCGCGCCCGAACTTGGCTTTGCCAAGCTGTTGTGCGCGGTCGAGGAAGCCCCCTTTGGCTTTGCCCTTTACGATGACCAAGACCGTCTGCTGTTTGGCAACAAGATTTTCCGAGGGGTGCTGAACAAGCCACTTTCGGAAAATCTGGTTGGCAGGACCTTTGCGGAAATCGCACGGCTTTGCGACGACAACGGCGTCTATGCGCCCGACAATGGCACAACCTATGTCGATGAGCGGATCAGGAGCCATCACCTTGCCCTTGGTCATCAAGAGCAATTTCTGGCCAACGGCACGATCGAACGGATCATCGAACGCCGCACGGCGACGGGCGGCTGGGTTGCGGTGCATGTTGATATCACCGAACTTTACTTTGCCCGCAAAAGGGCGATCACCGCCGAAGATGAAACGCAGCGCATGCGTGACCGTCTGGCGGTGGCCATTGACCTGCTGCCCGATGCCCTGGTCCTGTTTGACAGCGAAGATCGCGTGATGCTGGCCAACCGCGCCTATTGCGCGCTCTATCAGAATGGCGCCACGATGCTGGCGGAACGGCAAAGTTTCGAAGCCGTGGTGCGCGGATCATATGAGCGTGGCGAATATGGCGACCCGGCAAAACTGCCCGCCGATTTTGTGGAACGCAGATTGCGGGCGCATCGCGGCGAAGACTCCGACTTCATGTACAACATGATCAACGGCCGAACCGTGCGGATTGTCGAGCGTCAGCTGCCGGATGGCGGGATCGTTGGCCTGCATGTGGACCTGACGGCCATACACGGCGCAAAATCGCGGGCTGAACTAGCCGAGGCCGAAGCAAAACTGGCACGCACCCAATTGGAAAGCGCCATCGGCGGCATGCGCGACGGTTTCGCCTTCTGGAACGAGGACGAACAGCTTGTGCTGTGCAACGAGCGCTACCGCCAGATTTACCCGTTGTTGGTGCCGGTCCTGACGCCCGGCGCCAGCTTTGAAAGCGTTCTGCGGTTCGGGGTGATGAACGGCCAACACCCCGAGGCCATGGGCGCCGAAGAGTCGTTTATCGCCGCGACCCTTGCTAGCTGGCGGCAAAAGCGAAACTCGACCGTGATCAGCACGCCAGAGGGTCGCGTGATGCGGGTCTATGACCAGTTCGAAGCGGGTGTTGGCACCGTCAGCGTGCATGTCGACATCACCGAAATCGTTCAGGCCCGCAAAGAGGCCGAGGCGGCAAACCGGACCAAATCAATGTTTCTGGCACAGATGAGCCACGAAATCCGCACGCCGCTGACCGGAATTCTGGGTCTGGCCCAACTGCTGTTCGACGAATTGCCTGACGGGTCCGCCCGCAGCCACGCCGAAAACATCACCCGGTCGGGTGAAACGCTGCTGGCCATCCTGAACGATCTGCTTGATATGGCAAAGATCGAGATGGGCAAGATCGAGTTTGAGAACGTGCCCTTCGATCCGGTAAATCTGTCGCAGCGGATGACGGCGATCTATGCGCCACAAGCCGTCGAGGGCAAGATTGCCTTTGTAAATGCGACGCCGTCCGTCTTGGCGCCGCGTCTTGGCGATCCGCACCGTTTCATGCAGATCATCAACAATCTGCTCAGCAATGCCGTCAAGTTCACCCATGGCGGGCAGGTGACCCTTGCGGTGACGGACAGGCCGGACGGGTCTTTGTGCGTGACCGTTCAAGACACCGGCATCGGGATGGATGTAGAAACCCTGTCACGCATCTTTCGCCCGTTCGAACAGGCCGACGTCAGCACCACCCGCAAATATGGCGGCACCGGGCTGGGCATGTCGATTGTGGCCCAACTGGTCGCGCTGATGGGCGGCAAGATCGACGTCAAATCCAAGGTTTCGGTTGGTACCATTGTCACGGTGACCTTGCCGTTGCCCTTTGTGCAAACGTCGGTTCCCAAGGTCGAGGCGCCCGCACCGATGCGGCCCGCCCTGAATGCAAAGGTCTTGCTGGCCGACGACAATGCCATCATCCGTGACATCCTGTCGGGTCTGCTGCAAAAGATCGGCTTTGACGTGACGGTCACCGAAGATGGCGGTCAGGCCATCAATGCCTTCCGGCACACCGATTTTGACGTGATCTTGCTGGATATCTCGATG
Organism: Rhodobacter sp.; assembly: GCA_027484145.1. Classification (GTDB taxonomy): domain Bacteria; phylum Pseudomonadota; class Alphaproteobacteria; order Rhodobacterales; family Rhodobacteraceae; genus Pseudotabrizicola. Next base: position 41,687 of record JAIXUH010000039.1, on the reverse strand, counting down.
CCCGTGATGAACGGGCAGGATGTGGTGCGCGTCATCGGCGACATTGCCCGCGCCACCGGCCGCCGCCTGCCACCCTGTGTCGCCATCACCGCCAACACCATGAAGCATCAGGTCGAGGAATACCTTGCCAATGGTTTCAGCGCCCATATGGCCAAACCGTTCCGCCGCGCTGACCTTGAACACACTCTGTCCCGGCTTTTGCAGCAGGATGCAGCGCCGTAGGGGGGCCTTGGCCCCCGCGCCACCTTCGGGCCGGTACTGGTTCTGACGCATCCCGCCCTTCTGGCAGGTTCAGTGCGCCACGCCAGACAACCGCCGGTTCAGATCAAACACGGCGTCGCCATAGGTCTGTGCCCGGTATTGCGGCGACGAAGGGTCGCGGCGCGCATCAATCTGCCCCTGAAAGTTCGCCACAAACGTCTCTAGCGTGTCGGAAAAGAACACCTCGGCGCTGTGTTGGTCACAAAGATCAGCCTCGATGCATAGACCCAGCCTTGTGAAGAAATAGATCACAGTTTCAAAGTTTGCCTCATTCGTCGGTTGGCGAATGACCCGTGCCGCAATTGTTTCCACCATCTGCCGTCTGGCGTTGCGATCATCGCCTGCCAAGGCCTTGCTTTCCACCGCGCTCAGGCGCGACAACTGATCGATCAGACCGGCGGTAAGCGCGGCATAGGCATCACGCGCCCCTTCGGTTTCCCAATAGGCAATCATGTCCAGAGTTTCTGCCGCCCGTTCCGCGCGCCCTTGGCTGCGATATTCCAGCACGCCAAGCAGCACCCCTGCCGCCGTGGCCAGCCCGCCAGCCGCCCGAAGCATTGTTCGCAGATAAGACGACCTCATCCGTCGCACAGTTCAAAAAGATCAAACGTCACCGTTGTCTCAACCGGGCGCGAAACCTGCTCCAGCAGCGCCTGCAAGCATACGGCAAACCGGTGATCCAGCGCAAAGACCACCTGTGCGCTTTGGCGCGGAACATCGCCTTCGATCAGCCGTGGCATGGTCAGAAGACCGCCCCGCCCACCGGACGCATCGGCGCCACAGGCTTCAAGGCTGTATGTTTCGGGGCCGGGCACATCGGGCGGCGGCAGGCGCTGCGCCAGCAGACCCTGCAGGCAGCCCACGCCATGATCATCCAGTTCAACCACCTCGTCACACAGATCACAAGCGGCATGGGCGGGTGCTGCAAGCGCGAAAAGACAGACCGCCAAAGACTTAGAAAAGCGCATATTCCCCCACTGCCCCGTTGCGTGCCAGCCATGGCGTCTGGTCAGACCCGCGCATGGTGGTCACAATCGATTTGACGCCCCGATAGAATTCGACCGCTTCCAGAACACCGTTGCCGTTCAGGTCATGGGATGACCGTTCCTGAGTCAAGACGCGGGCAATCGCTGCCGAAAACAATCCGCCCCCCGCCGAGGATTCCTCGCCGCTGGTCTGGCGGCCCTTTGCGGCGGCTACGATGGTCAGGCCCGGCGGCATCCGGCGTTGCAGGTCGGCCACGGCACCATCGTTGGTCGTCATCGCTCCGCTGCCCGCCGCACCCGAATGGCAGGCGTCCAGCAGAACGGTGATCCGCAGGTCATGCCCTTGAAAGGCCGCAGCCACATCGGCCCAGCGCAGGGCCGTGCCCGCCAGATCAGCAAGGTTGGTGGCCGAGGTTGCCAGGTAGAAATTGCCCTTGGCGTCGCGCAACCCATGGCCCGCAAAATGCAGCACCACATGGTCCCCCGGCATCGCGCTGGTCAGAATCCCATCCAGTTGCGCCAGAACAGCCTCTTTCGACGCGCGCCGATCGGCCAGAATGGTGTTCGTCAAAAGGTTCAGTGTCTGCCCGTGCAACTGCCCCAGTGCGTTTGAAATCCGCGCAGAATCCGATTTGGCAAAGTTCAGGCGCGCCAGCCGTTTGTCGGCATAATAGTCGATGCCCACAGCCAGAAAATGTGTCCGCGGCAGATTTGGAGGATCGGGCCCCAGATCAAACCCCAGCGGGCGGCTGGATTGACCACCCATGTCGATGGCAACGGCCGACACCCAGCGTGCCCCCGGCGGCAGGGCCACATCAACCTTCACAGCCCCTTGTCCTGCCCGTGGAACCGTGGCGGCCAGCCGACCATCGGCAAAGATCCGCACCTCGCGCAGGCCCGCCTGCGCATCGGGCTGCACCAACCCCGTCACCCGCCCATTGGCGCGGTAAAGCGTGCCGGTCAGGCGCGGCGGCGGGGCGGGCATTGCTGCGTTGGCAATGGCCTCGCCCTGCAACACGGCCTGCAACAGGCCGGGCACCCGGCGCCCTGCGGCCAGTTGGTCAAGGCTATGTTGCCCTGCGGTGCCCGGAAAACGCAACTCGACAAAGGCCGCCCCCTCTTCGGTCGCGTCAAAGCGGTAATCTGCGGTCCATGCCACCAACTCATCATCTAGATAGCGGCCATAAAGGGCGGGGGTCTGGGCTTCATCGGGCGCGTCCTTGCCATCACCCAGACGATAGAGCGCAAAGCTGCCGTCGCTGTTCAGCGCGAACAGATGGCCCATCGCGCTGTCCAGATAGACGTCGCGCAACAGATCGCCCCGCCAGCTTTGCCGGACCTTGAGCACAAAGCGGCGGGTGGCCAGATCAAACACCGCCACCGCCGCCTCGCCCGGCGCATAAGTCAACAAATACCGCTGCCCCACGAGTTTGGAGTCAAAGCCGATCATGAAATGGCCTTCAAAGCCATGGAGGATTTCCGCACGCAAGGTGCCATATGAGGCAACCCGGAACTGGGCAAAATTCTTCTCTGCCCTTGCCGTGTCAAAGATGTTCAAGGAGTGATCGGATTTGAGAGTACCCCCCGTTGCGCCACCCTCACAACCCGACCTCACCACCCAGATCACTCGGCCCGCAGGCAGCGCGTAACGATGCAAAAGATCGTAGTCTGATTCTGACTTTAACGTTTCGAGCAACGCAGGCTCATTGCCAGCTCTCTTAACGTCCCACATCGACGGCGAATGTTCGCAATAGTTGATGTAGCCTTCTTCCATGTTTTGCATCGCCCAAACTGCATACTTGCCGGAAGTGGCAAGATCAGCTTCTATTTCGGCTTGCAGATTGGCACGACGCGCCAAAAGCTCGTCTCTCTTCGAAGTCCCACTTTCAGTTTGCCCAGACGGACCAATCAGATTTTGTCGTAGGTCAAACCGCACATCCGGCCGCTGCGCTTCGGCCAGAAGCACCCCCCAACGGGCCATGGCCAGATCAAAGCTTTTTACCAGATCTGGTCCGCCCTGCACTGGAACGATGCCCCGGAAAACTGTGGCCGAAGCGGTCGTGGCCGCCGCCATCAAGGTTCCATGGGCGGCATTGGGCCGGGTCGGGGGTTGCGCCGCCAAAGCGACGGGCACAAACCGATCCGCGTAATCGTTCGGTTTCGTCAGCGTGAAGGGACCCAGCGGCATGTTCCACAACGCTTCTGGCTCAAAGGGAGCAACAAGACCGATGCGGTCAAAGGCCCAAGGGCGCAGGGAATCGCTCAAGGTCGACCCCCGCTTGAAATCAAGCGTCTGCACGGCGATGCCGCCCTGATCCGACCCGTCTGTCAGATCGATGACCGAATCTGCGATGCCCAGAATGCCGTTTTCCAGATCGACATTGGAGACAGCGCGGCCTTCGCTGGTACAGCAGGACTGTCCCGTTTCCAGCGGATCGCCGAACATGCGCGGCAGGGCCATGGCACCAGCCTGCACCAACCCATAAGGCTGACTGTCGGTCAGGATAAAGCTGTCTGCGTTCCACCAGATCAGGGCATCGGCCTGCAGATCCTGCACCTTGGCGCCATCCATGATGTCGAAAATTTCGATATGGTTCGCACCGGCGTTGCGGTCATCGGATAGAACCAGAAATCGGCCCGTCGGCGAAAGCAGTGGGTCTTTGCCATCGCGCGCGAGAATTTCACTGCCATCGCGTGAATCGCGGATGGCCACGCGGCCATCGCCGAAGAATACCTCGCGCTCAAAGGCGGGTGAGGCGACGATCTGGGCATAAGGATCGGGCGCCGTGGGGTCATGCAGCACCAGTTGCGGATCGCCCGGCGTGACGGTCAGTTGCACCACCGACCGCGCCGCCGCGCGTTCTTGCTGGCAGGCGCGGTGCCATGCGACAAGCGCCACCTCAACCTGCAGTGGGCCACCATCCAGCGGAATAACGCCCACATCACCGGCCATCGCCGTGCCTTCGTGCAGCGGCACAAAGGCGCGGTGCCGGTCTGCCCCATGGCCAAGGCCGAACGGCCCCAGCGCGCCCGGCAACAGCCCGAAGAACCCATCTCCGGTAAAACGCACCGGGCGGTCGGTGGTGACAATGATCCATGCCGGAACTCGCAAGGCCATGCGCCCGCCGGCCTTCCAGCCAATCGAAAACGGTACCCCCACGCGTTGGTTCAACGCCGGAGGCGTGAGTTGCAACTGCGGCAACAGGGAGTCCACTGCCGCAGCCTCGGCCCCGCAGTCTGCACCAAGGGGTGCTGACGCCGCGCGCAAACGCATCAGATACGTATCGACCGTGTCGCCGGTTTGCCAACGCAACCCTGTCACGATCTGCGGCGCCGGGCCCGGAATGGCCGGTTGGCGCTGGTCCGTCGCACGCTTTTCGATGATGGCAGTCATAGACCCTTGGGCCGGGCGGAACACACCCGGTCCGGTCAGCAATTGGCACTGATTGCCGGGGGCAATGGTGGCGGCACTGCAGGTGGCTGCGGCAAGACACTGGCTCAGGCAATCCTCAGGGGCGGCCGATCCCGCCGCAAGTACCGACGCCTCCATCACCCAATCATGACTGTAGAATACGCTGCTTTGCATCGGCGACCGTTCGCTGCTGCGCTTGGCAAAGCCTTTGGCCTGCTCTTGCAAGTCTGCAAGGGTCAACGGGGCCGCGTCCGGCCGAGAACATTGTTGCAGCATCACGTCCAGCGCTTGAACAAAACCCGTCAGACCAAAGGTCCAGTGCCCCTCTTGCCAGACCTCGACGCGGCTGGCCCGCACCAATTCGGCCACCAGCGTGGCCATATCCGAAAACTCATGCCCCATATAAGACTTTGGCGGATTCACGAATGTGTGCCGCACGTCAGCGTCATCGATGCGGTAAAGGGCGCTGCGGGAAAAATTCTCGGACGCGTCGGGGCGCATCAGCGCCAATTCAAAGCCAAAATGAACTGGCCCGGAATCATTGCACACCAGCGCAAGACAAGCATAGCCCGCGCCATCCGGCTGGCAGGTGCCATAGCCCTTGGCCACTGACGGATCCAGCAATTGCCAGTCCAGCGCACTTGCGGCCCCGGGCAAAAGCCCAAGGCACAGCGCCGTCAGACATCTGGCAATCCACCTGACCATCACCACCACCGCATCAAGGCAGACCGGGCTGCCCTTGCCTGAGGCCAACCCTAGGCAACTGCCAAAGCGAGTCAACAGAGGCGGGCCGATGGGTGGGTGATCCGTGCAGCAAGGCTGGACGGGCCATCGGACTTCTTCCACAGTGCGGACAAACCCGGTCTGCACGCAAAGGAAAGCATCAGCCGATGGATGTGGCGATCAGCCAGATGGGGACCAGCAGCCTTTTGCTGGATGCGGCGGGCAAGGTTTTTTCCGAAACCGTTCAAGCCCGCATCCACGCCACCGCCGCGATCCTGCGCGGGCGCGCCGATGTTGAGGAGGTTGTGCCCGGCATGAACAACCTGCTGGTCAGCTTTGACCTGCAGCGGATCGCCCACGACAGCACAACCAACCTGTTGCGCCAGATCTGGGATGGCGCGCAGCCCTTGGCCCCGGATGGCAAGACAATCGACATTCCGGTCACTTATGGCGGCCCCATGGCCGAAGACCTGCACGACTGGGCGGCGCATTGCCGGATGACGATTGCCGAAGCCGTGCGCCGACATGCGGCCCCGCTCTATACTGTGGCGGCGGTCGGGGCGATGCCGGGGTTTGTCTATCTGTCGGGGCTGGACCCTTCGCTTGCCATGGGCCGCCGCGCCGTGCCGCGCATGGCGGTTCCAAAGGGCGCAGTAATCATCGGCGGGGTTCAGGCGGGAATCATGCCCACGACAGCCCCATCAGGCTGGCATATCATCGGGCATACGGCGGTCACGTTGTTTGACCCCCACGCCGTACCGCCCAGCCTGTTTCAGCCCGGCGACAGGCTGCGCTTTGTGGTGGCGGGGGTGCTGGCGTGATCGAAGTTCTGACCGATGGCCCGGCAAACTGCATCCATGACCGGGGGCGGCGCGGGCTTTTGCACTTTGGGGTCAGCCGGTCTGGTGCGATGGACGCGCTGTCTCATGATATCGCCAATGCACTTGTGGGAAATGCGGCCGATGCGGCAACGATCGAGGTGGCGATGTTTCCGTTCCGCCTGCGGATCGGGGTTGATACGCAGATTGCCCTGACCGGGGCCGATGCTTTCGCCAGTCTGAACGGGGTCAGGCTGCCCCCGTTCTGGGTGGCCCCAGCTCCGGCGGGCAGCCTTTTGTCCCTGTCGCCCCCTGCGCGTGGCATGCGAAGCTATGTGGCCTTTGCCGGTGGTATCGATGTGCCGCTTGTCCTTGGGTCTCGGTCAACGGATCTGAAGTCCCAGTTCGGTGGCCTTGACGGCAAAGGGCTGGCCAAGGGCGACAGTCTTGCCTTGTTGCAGACTGCGCTCCGCAAATTGCCAACGTCAGGTCACGGCACCCTGCTGGATGGGCCATGCACATCGTTCTGGTCGCGCGCGCCGGGGGTCACCGACATTCGCGTGATTCCGGCGGCAGAAGAGCCGCTGTTCACCCAAGCCGCGCGCGCGCAGTTCTGGCAGACCGGCTGGCAGATCACACATGAGGCAAATCGCGCAGGCTATCGCCTGTCCGGGCCAATGCTGGCGCTGCGCGAACCGGTGGAGTTGTTTTCGCACGGGATCATGCCGGGAACAGTTCAGGTGCCGCCATCAGGGCAACCGATCATCCAGCTTGCCGATGCCAACACCTGTGGCGGCTATCCGAAAATGGCGGTGATCGCAGAACCCGACCTGTGGAAGCTGGCGCAACTTGGCCCCGGCGACCGGATCAGGTTCGTACCCACGACCGTGGCCGCGGCCCTTGCCGACCAGCTTGCACAGTCTCAGATGGTGCAAGCCATCCGCGCGCAAGCCTAGGTCAGGCGAAAAACCGGCTGACCATAGCCGACCAGTTCGCCCTCCTTGCACAAGACCATGGACACCGTGCCCGCGCTTTCGGCGGTGATGGCAAGCAAAGTACTGTCCGCTTCGACAAAGCCCAGAATGCAATGCGCGCCAACCTGATCGCCCACCGCAACCTCAGCCACGCGCCGCAGCGGATGGGCGGGCCGGAATAGGCCAAATGTCGGGGCCTTGACCACTCGTTCCGTCTGTTCCGGTCGGGCCACGTTGGCCGCGCCCGGCGCTAGCCCCGATTTGCGGCGCAGAACCACGCGGACGCGCCCTTCGACATGCGCAATCTCGGACAACGGGCCTGACTGCAGTTGCTGCGCAAGCGCCTCGATCACCTCAAGCTTCATCTTGCGCCCCCTGATGCCAGCCATCCTGTATCAGCCGTTCCAGATGGTGAATATCGAACCCGCCCGCGCGAAAGCCTACCTCGCGCATCAGGCGCTGCTGCAACGGCAATGTGGTGGTCAGCCCCGCCAACGTGGTTTCGGCCAAGGCACCCTGCATCCGCCGGATGGCAAGATCACGGGTTGGGGCATGGGCCAGTATCTTGGCAACCAGCGAGTCATAGTGCGGCGGCACAGCATAGCCCGGGTAAAGATGGCTTTCCACGCGGATACCCGGCCCACCTGGCGAAACCCATGCCGCAACATCACCCGGTGTGGGCAGAAACGACGTCGGATCTTCGGCATTGATGCGGCATTCAATGGCGTGACCGTTCAGTGTGACATCAGATTGCGCAAAGGACAGCGGGTGCCCCTGCGCCACCCTGATCTGCTCGCGCAGGATATCAATCCCGGTGACGAGTTCGGTGACGGGGTGCTCGACCTGCACGCGGGTGTTCATTTCGATGAAATAGAAACTGCCGTTTTCATACAGAAACTCAAAGGTTCCTGCCCCGACATAGCCGATCACACGACAAGCCGCCGCACACAGCGCCCCCAGACGCGCCACGTCGTCGCGATCAAGGCCGGGGGCTGGCGCTTCCTCGATCATCTTCTGATGCCGCCGCTGCATCGAACAGTCCCGCTCGCCCAGCCAGACCACATGGCCATGGCGGTCGGCCATCACTTGCATTTCGATATGACGCGGGTGTTCCAGAAACCGCTCCAGATAAACCTCGGCGTTGTGAAAGGCGCGCGCTGCCTCGGCGCGGGTCACGGCAACGGCGTCATCCAGTTCCGCCGCATCGCGCACAACGCGCATGCCCCGCCCGCCACCGCCGCCAGCCGCCTTGACAATAACCGGATACCCAACCCGGCGCGCCTGTTCATGCACCTCTGCCCGGTCATGGCCCAACGCCCCATCCGACCCCGGAACGCAAGGCACACCGGCTGCGCGCATTGTGGCCTTGGCGGCCACCTTGTCGCCCATCACGCGAATGGCCTGTGATGGCGGGCCGATAAAGGTCAGGCCCGCCGCTTCAACCGCTGCGGCAAAATCGGCATTTTCGGACAAAAAGCCGTAGCCGGGATGAATGGCCTGCGCCCCGGTCAGCCGCGCCGCGCGCAACAGCCGTGCGGGGTCCAGATAGCTATCGGCGGCAGGGCCCGGCCCGATGCAAAGGGCCTGATCGGCCAGTTGCACATGGCGCAGGTTTGCGTCGACATCCGAATGCACCGCAACCGTTCGCAGGCCAAGGTCACGGCAGGCCCGCAGGATGCGCAAGGCAATCTCACCCCGGTTTGCGATCAGCACCGTGTCGAACATGTCAGGCCCCGCGCCCGATGACGAACAACACGTCACCACGCGCCACGGGTTGCGCATCTTCGGCGTGAATGGACAGAACGGTGCCAGCTTCCTCAGCCACGATAGGCGACATCATCTTCATCGCCTCCAGCAGGGCCAGCGTCTGGCCCGCGGTAATGTGGTCCCCCACCGCCACAAACGGCGGCGCACCGGGGGATGGTGCACGATAGAACACGCTTGGCATGGTCGCCCGCACCTCGAACTGCGGTTGCGGGCCGGGGGCTGGCGCAGGCACGGGGGTTGGGGCGACCGTCACGTCGGCCGACGCGCCCAGACGGACGCGCAGCTTGACGCCGTCCTCCTCATACTCGATCTCGTCCACACCCGTGCGGCGCAGGATCCCGATCAGCGCCTCGATGAAAGCAGGGTCCATGTCACCTCGATCCTTGCCGTTCTGGCGGCGTCGCCTGCCTCGTCACCGGAACCTGCCACGCCCGGCGAACAGGGTCTAGCGCCTCTGTGCCGGACCTTGCGCTCTCACAGCCGCAGGAACGGTGCCACGCGGATGCCTTCCGCCAAAAGCCGCTCGCGGATCAGGACGGCCATCGCAACGGCACTTGGATTGTCGCCATGCACACAAATGGAGTCAGCAGCCAGCCGGATGGGCGGGCCATCGATCACCGGCATCCGTCCGGAACGCAGAAACCCAAGCAGGCGCTCTGCCGCTGCCTCGGGGTCATGAATCACGGATCCGGCCTGTGTGCGTGGCACAAGCCGCCCGTTCGACAGATAGGCGCGGTCTGCAAAGATTTCCGAAAAGACCTGCACGTGCGCCACGCGGGCCGCATGTTCCAGTTCGGTACCCGAAATCGCAAGGATGGCCACATCGGGGGCAACCTTTTGGACCGCAGCCACGATGGCATCGGCAACGCCACGGTCATCTGCGGCAAGGTTCGCCAAGGCCCCGTGCGGCTTGACATAGGCCACCGACGTGCCGGCCAGCCGCGCCATGCCGATGATTGCGCCAACTTGTGCCGCGACCATACGGCCAATCTGGTCAGGCGACATGGGGATGATCCGGCGGCCAAATCCTTCGCGGTCATTGTAACCCGGATGCGCTCCGACCACGACCTTGTGCGCCGCCGCAAGGCAAAGCGTGTCATGCATCGTCTCGGGGTCGCTGGCATGCCCGCCGCAGGCAATGTTGGCACTGGTCACGACCGACATCATCGCTGCGTCGTCACCCATTTTCCACGGGCCAAACCCTTCACCAAGGTCAGAGTTCAGATCAACGGATGCAATCATGCGCGCGGCCTTTTGCTGGGTCTGACCATGTGTCGCGACCTGAAAGACCGGCAGCGGCGGCCAGACGCAACGCCCCCCACAAACCCGATGCGGGTGGCTGCTGTCCAGTCTCATCTGGCCCGCCACTGTGGTCAACGCATCTGACCGCGCGACACGGCCGATTTCTGCACGGTTGGCCTACAGTCGCAGGATCATCAGCAGGTTTCGGCTTTTCGATGCCGGGGGGCGAACATGGGGGAGCCATTTTTCCAGCCCCCGGGAACTCTTTTGCCGCGACAGACATTTGTGTTTGCGCACAGGATAATCCGGCTGGCCGAAACAGCCTGCCTTCTGTCACGATTGCGGGGCATTCAGTGAAGAAAGATCGATGCCAGTTGTGATGGAGCCGGGCCGCACCTGTTGGCGCATTGAGAATGCCGCGCACTTTTCTGTCATCATCGATGCGGAAGATTACTATCGCACGGCACACGATGCCATGCTGCGGGCGACCAAAAGCATCATGCTGGTCGGCTGGGATTTTGACGCCCGCATCCGCCTTAACCCCGCCCGGCCAGAGGCAGACATACCCGACCGGCTTGGTGATTTCGTGCCATGGCTGGTGCGCCGCCAACCGGACCTTGAGGTGCGACTGCTGCAATGGAACTCGGGCCGCCTGCGCGACGTCTTCCGCGCCGCGAATCTTTGGTATCTGCTGCGCTGGAAACTGAACGCGCGCGTCACCGCGCGGCTGGACAGCACCCACCCGCCTCTGGCATCGCATCACCAGAAACTACTGGTGGTCGATGACAGCCTTGCCTTTTGCGGCGGCATCGACATGACGATGAAGCGGTGGGATACCCGCGCCCATGCCGATGTTGAGCCGCTGCGAACCGCCCCGTCGGGCGAACAACTGCAGCCTTGGCATGACATGACCAGCGTTTTTGACGGGGAGGCCGCCTTGGCGATCGGCGATCTGTGCCGCCAACGCTGGCGGCGGGCCTGCGGTGAAACATTGCCCCCGGTCAAGGCGCAGCCTGTGGCATGGCCGCAAGACATCGCGACCATCGCCGGGCCAGTGCAGATCGGCATTGCCCGCAGCATGCCGGAAATGGTCGATCAGACGCCGGTGCGCGAGGTTGAGGATCTGTTCCTTGCCATGATCGCGTCTGCCAAGACCCTGATCTATGCCGAAAGCCAGTATTTCGCCGCGCGGCGCATCGCATCGGCCATTGCGCGGCGGCTGGACGAGGTGGATGGCCCCGAGGTTGTGATCATCTGCCCCGCCGTCTCGGAAGGCTGGCTGGAACCGATTGCGATGGATACCGCGCGGGCAAGGCTTGTGGCCTCATTGGCCAACCGCGACCACCGTCACCGGCTGGCCCTGTATCATCCGGTCACGCAAAACGGCAACCCGATCTATGTCCACGCCAAACTGATGATCGTGGATGACCGTGTGCTGCGGGTTGGCTCGTCAAACCTGAACAACCGGTCTTTGCGGCTGGATTCGGAATGCGATGTGGTGATTGACGCAGATCAGGACACCACTGGCACAATCGCGGCCAACATCCGCAGCATCCGCCACGACCTGCTGGCCGAACACCTTGGCTGCACCGCGCAGACAGTTGCAGACTGCCACATTAGCGAAGGCAGCCTGATCCGTTGCATCGAGGCGTTGCGCGGTTCCGGCCGGTCACTGGTGCCCTATCAGATGCCCGAAATCTCGGCGCTTGAGGCGTGGCTGGCCGATAATGAGGTGCTCGATCCCGAAGGTCCGGCCGAGGTTTTCGAATACCCCAGCAAGCGCGGCCTGTTTCGTGGCCGCTTGCGGCGCCCCCGTGATGCATAACCGGATGGACCCTCTTGATAGGCCCGGGCATACCCACGGCGTGCCATCGCAGGCAGCCTTTGCCGTGGCCTCGTACAACATTCACAAAGGCGTCGGCACAGACCGCCGCCGTGACCTGCTGCGAACGGCCAGCGTGATTGCCGAACTGAACGCCGATGTTCTGGCGCTGCAAGAGGCGGACACACGATTTGGCACGCGCACCGGCCTTTTGGACCTGAAGCATCTTGCCGAAGATGCGGGGCTGGAGGCAGTGCCACTTCAGGGCACAGGTCTGGCACATGGATGGCATGGCAACGTGCTGCTGCTGCGCAATGCCTTGGTACAGGACGTGCACCAGATCACCCTGCCGGGGCTAGAGCCGCGCGGGGCCATGGTCACAGACATTGAAATTGCCGGACAGCCCCTGCGCATTGTGAACGCACATTTGGGTTTATTGCCGCAGTCACGCACGATGCAGGCAAAGGCCATGCTGGACAAGCTGAACAGCATGCAGCAACGCCCGACCCTGTTGATGGGTGACCTGAATGAATGGCGCACGAATGCACAGGCCATGCGGCTGTTTGGGCATCTGTTCACACACGCCCAGACCCCCCCCAGCTTTCCCGCGCGCTTTCCGCTGCTGGCGCTGGACCGGATGATGACCTCAGCTCATGCACGGCTAGAGGATGCGCGCACCCATATCAGCGCGCTGTCGCGCCGCGCGTCCGACCACCTGCCGGTGACGGCAAGGATGCAAATCCTGCACCAAGGTGATGTCGGGGTGGAAAGGGGCGAAACCCCCTGACCCTGACAGCCCGATCAGGGGTCTGGATCAGACACGCTCCAACGCGATGGCGATGCCCTGCCCCACACCAATGCACATGGTGGACAGCGACCTGCGGCCTCCTTTGGCCTGCAGTTCGACAGCCGCCGTGCCGGTGATGCGTGCGCCAGACATCCCCAGCGGGTGGCCCAGCGCAATGGCGCCGCCATTGGGATTCACGCGTGGATCATCGTCGGCAATGCCAAGCTGGCGCAGGGTAGCAAGGCCTTGGGCGGCAAAAGCCTCGTTCAACTCGATCACGTCGAAATCGGCTTGGGTAAGGCCAAGCCGCGCCATCAGTTTCTGGCTGGCAGGTGCCGGGCCGATCCCCATGATGCGGGGCGGCACCCCTGCCGTTGCTCCGCCCAGAACCCGGGCAATCGGCGTCAGGCCATGGGCCTTGACCGCCTGTTCCGACGCAAGGATCAGGGCCGCCGCACCATCATTCACGCCGCTTGCGTTTCCGGCGGTCACCGACCCGTTCGCAAACAGCGGCCGCAGTTTAGCCAAAGCCTCGGTCGTGGTGGCACGGGGGTGCTCGTCACGGTCAACGCTGACAGCCTCGCCCTTTTTCTGCGGAATGGTCACCGGCACAATTTCAGCCGCCAACCGCCCATTGGCCTGCGCCGCCGAAGCCTTGGCCTGCGAGGCAAGGGCCATCGCATCCTGTGCCTCGCGGCTGATGCCATAGTCATCGGCAACGTTTTGCCCGGTTTGTGGCATGGAATCCGTGCCATAGGCCTGATGCATCGCCGGGTTCACAAAGCGCCAGCCAATTGTGGTGTCATAGATTTCTGCGTTGCGGGAAAAGGCGGTGTCGGCCTTTGGCATCACAAAGGGCGCGCGGCTCATGCTTTCCACACCGCCCGCAATCATCAATTCGGCCTCGCCCGCCGCAATGGCCCGCGCCGCCGCCAGAACAGCATCCATGCCAGAACCGCACAGGCGGTTGATGGTTGTCCCTGTCACCTCCAGCGGCAGGCCTGCCAGCAACAGCGCCATGCGGGCGACATTGCGGTTATCCTCGCCCGCCTGATTGGCGCAGCCAAAGATCACGTCATCCACGGCCAGCCAATCCACGCCCGTGTTGCGCGCCATGAGCGCCCGCAGCGGCACCGCGCCAAGGTCATCCGGTCGCACCGATGACAAGGCACCGCCAAACCGGCCAATAGGGGTTCGGATGTAGTCACAGATATAGACGGTATTCATGGCTCAAAGCTCCGGAACGTGCAGGTCGGCCACGTTGCCAGACACATGCAATGCGGCACCCGTCAGGGCCTGAAGGGCGTCAAAGGTCAAGGCTGGCAGCTTTTCACGCAGAATGAACCGCCCGCCTTCAATATCCAGCACGGCAAGCGAGGTGTAAACGCGCGTCACACAGGCCACGCCTGTCAGGGGCAGCGTGCAGCGATCCAGCAGTTTCGGCTTGCCGTCCTTGGTCACATGTTCCGTGATCACGGCAACCCGCTTTGCCCCATGCACCAGATCCATGGCGCCACCCACGGCAGGCACACCCTTCGGCCCAGTGGACCAGTTCGCCAGATCACCTGTTTCCGCAACCTGATAAGCGCCCAGAATGGCCACATCCAGATGTCCGCCGCGCACCATGGCAAAGCTGTCGGCATGGTGAAAGAACGCGGCCCCCGGTTTCAGCGTGACAGCCTTTTTCCCGGCATTGATCAGATCCCAGTCTTCCTCGCCTTCGGGCGGGGCTTCGCCAAAATTCAGGATGCCATTCTCGGTGTGGAAAATCGCTTGCCGCCCCGGCGGCTGGAACTTTGCCACCATCTCGGGAAAGCCGATGCCTAGGTTGACATAGGCCCCATCGGCGATGTCTTGCGCTGCCCGCCACGCGATCTGGGCATTCGACAGCTTGTCGGTCATCCCTGCACCTCTTCAAAGTAATTCGCTTTGCGCCGGTTCAGCACCTCTTCCTGTGCCGGGTCGGCCACCAGAACAACGCTGTGCACAAAGATACCGGGGGTGATCACAGCCTCGGGGTCGATGCCACCTGCGGGCACGATCCGGCTGGCCTGCACGATGGCGCGGGTGGCGGCTGCACACATCAGCGGGCCAAAGTTCCGCGCGGCGGCCCGATAGGTCAGGTTGCCATGCGTGTCGGCGGTTTCCGCCTTTACCAAGGCAACATCGGCCTTCAGCCAGCGTTCCTGCACATAGGAACGCCCGTCAAACACCGCGACAGGTTTGCCAATCGCCAGATCGGTACCGAACCCTGTTGGAGTATAGAACGCAGGAATACCCGCCCCTGCCGCCCGGATGCGTTCGGCAAGCGTGCCTTGGGGGACCAGTTCCAGTTCGATCTTGCCCGCCAGATACAACTCGGTGAACACCACCGGGTCAGCCGACCTCGGAAAGGAACAGATCAGCTTGCGGACCATGCCCGCCTCGATCAGGGCGGCAAGGCCGATGTGACCGTTCCCCGCATTGTTGTTGACCACGGTCAGGCCAGCCGGATGGCCCGTTGTCCGATACCTGTCGATCAGCGCATGGATCAGTTCGATCGGCGCACCCGAGCCGCCAAACCCGCCGATCATCACCGTGGCGCCGTCGTCAATTCCGGCAACCGCCTCGGCCAAAGAGGGAATCGTCTTGTCCATCGCGTCCCTTTCATCTGTCTTTGACCAGCACCTTGCAAAAGCGTGCCGTTGCGTCCAGTTGTTTTGTGCGATATGGTTTCTTTGTTGACATATCGCACAAATAATCATGGCCATCTCTGAACGTGACACGATGGGTGGGCTGGCAAAGGGTTTGCTGGTCATCGAAGCCTTCAACGCAGAACAGCCCCGGCAATCCATTGCGCAGGTGGCTGCCACCACCGGGCTGGACCGTGCGACGGCCCGCCGCTGCCTCCTGACTCTGGCCCATCACGGCTATGCTGATTATGACGGCAAGTTCTTTACCCTGACCCCGCGCGTTCTGCGGTTGGGCACAGCCTGCCTTGCCACCATGCCCCTGCCGCAACTTGTGCAGCCTTTGCTGGACCGCCTGTCCGATAGCATCGGCGAAAGTTCGTCCGTCTCGATCCTTGATGGGGCCGAGATTGTGTATATCGCCCGCGCGGCACAGCGGCGGGTGATGTCGATCTCGCTGATGGCCGGATCGCGGCTTCCGGCCCATTGCACGTCCATGGGGCGGGTCATGCTGGCGGCGCTTGGCGAGACCGAGGCGCGTCTGCGCCTTGCCACTGCCCCGATGGCGGCACGAACACCCTTTACCATCACCGACATCGACGCCTTGATGCAGCGGCTGAGTGAAATCCGGGCGGCAGGTTTCGCGATCAACGACCAAGAGGTCGAGGTCGGCCTGCAATCCATCGCGGTGCCGCTCTTGAATGCGCGCGGCCTTGTGGTGGCGGCGGCCAACATCGGTTTGCCCGTGCGGGGCGACGGGCCCGAGATATTGGTCCAGCGCTATTTGCCAGCCCTTCTGGGGCTGCAAAGCGAACTGCGCCAGATGATCCGCTAGGCGCGCGCCACCCCATCTGTGCGGCCAGTGCCAAAACACCTTGTCGCCGCCCGGTCTTGCACGACATGCTGCGCAAGGCGCGACAGAAAGAGGGGGGGCCATGAAATTACACGACAACCGGGCGTGGCTGCTTTTGGTGCCTGCGGCTGGCGTCATGGCCTTTGTCGGGCTTATCCCCCTGATCGCGGTTCTAAACTTTTCGTTCCACGATATCTTCTCGCTCAACAAGGTGCTGTGGATCGGCACCGAATGGTATGAAGAGATCATTACCTCTGGCCGGTTCCACGCCAGCCTTGCCCGCAGCCTGCTGTTTTCCGCCATCGTGATCGGCGTGCAACTGCCGCTTGGCATTGCCGTCGCGCTTTTGCTGGTACGGGCCGGGCGCACGGGGCTGTTCATGTTGCTGGTGATCGCGGTGCCCTTGGTGGTGCCGTGGAACATGATCCCCATCATGTGGCTGAACCTGATCGATCGCGAAACAGGTCTTGCCGGGCAGGCGATGGCAGGGCTGGGCATCAGTTTTGACCACAAGTTCACGGCGCTGCACACTTGGATTTTGCTGGTCGTCATGGACACATGGCATTGGCTGGGGCTGGTCGTGATCCTTGCTTATGCGGCGTTGTCGGGCATTCCACAGCCCTATTATCAGGCGGCCGCGATTGACGGCGCATCGCGCCTTGCCGTGTTTCGCCACATCGAACTGCCACGGCTAGGCGGAGCCTTGTCGATTGTGCTGTTATTGCGGTTCGTCGACAGCTTCATGATCTACACCGAGGCCTTCGCGATCAACGCAGGCGGCCCGAACGGGGCCACCACCTTCCTGTCACTGGACCTTGGCGAAGAAATCAAGGGCTTCAGCTATGGCTCGGCCGCAGCGCATGCGATGGTCTACTTCCTGATCGTGATCACGGTCGTCTGGATTTTCGTCACGGCCACGCGCCAGCACAGCGGGCGCAAGTCTGGCGGCCCCACATGAGGGCTGCCCCCAGCCTGATGTTTCGGCTTTTTCGCGCGCTGGCGTTTCTGGCGCTGATTATCCTTGTCCTGCTGCCCTTGGCGCAGACCATGATCCTGAGCTTTACGGCCACCTTGGCGCATGATGGCGTGACCGAGGGGCAGTTCAGCCTGATCAACTATCGCAACATCCTTGCAACGCCGGCCCTTGTCGCATCGATTCAGAATTCGCTGATTTATGTGCTGTTGAACGTGGTGCTGTGCCTTTTGGCCGGCCTGCCTGCCGCCTATGCCTTTGCGCGGTTCCGCTTTGCTGGGGACAGGCACATGCTGTTTGTGCTGCTGGCCTTTCGAGTAACCCCGCCCGTGGTGTTGTCGTTGCCGATCTTCATCCTGTTTTCCCAGTTCAATCTGGTGAATTCCCCGGTCGGGATCGCGCTGGTGCATTGCCTGTTCAACCTGCCCATCGCGATCTGGATCCTTGAAAGCTTCATCGCGGCCATTCCGCGCGAATTTGATGAAACCGCCTTTGTCGATGGCCATTCCCTGCCCAGTTTCTTTGTGCGGCTTTTGATTCCGGCCATTGCGCCGGGGATCGGCGTCACCGCCTTTTTCTGTTTCATCTTTTCGTGGGTCGAGGTGGTCTTTGCCCGCATCCTGACGGTGACGGCAGGCAAACCCGTGACCATGGCCATCAACGCCCTGTTCAGCTTTCAGACCGATATCGGCCTTGTTATGGCGATGACGGTCTTTTCCCTTCTGCCCGGTCTTGCGATGCTTTATTTCGTGCGAAACCACATCGCGCGCGGCTTCATGATCCGGACATGAGGCGGCCTGGTTTGCAACCCTGATGATGCCCTGTGCCGTGACGTTGATTTTTTCTCGGGCTTTCTGGAATAATGATCTGACCGATGCGTTCTTCTTCCACGATCACACAGGAGGCAGAGCGTGGTAGATCAGTTCCGACATGACCTTGTGGCTTTGGTCCCGAAACTGCGACGGTTCGCGCGCAGCCTTGTCGGCAATGCGCAGGATGCCGATGATCTGGTGCAGGCCGCCTGTGAAAAAGCGTTGCGAAACGCGGCCCAGTTTCAGCCCGGCACCCGCATGGACAGCTGGATGTATCGCATCGTGCAGAACCTGTGGCTGGATGACAAACGCCGCGACCGCACGCGGGGCACGGCGATTGACCCCGATGATGCCTACCTGAGTGACGAAGGTCGCGCCGCAAGGCTGCCCGAAGACCGCATGATGCTGGCGCAGGCGCGTCAGGCAATGGCAGCGCTGCCCGAAGGTCAGCGCGACGTTCTGTCCCTGATTGCCATTGAAGGGCTGAGCTACAAGGAAACCGCCGAGGTTCTTGACCTGCCGATCGGCACGGTCATGAGCCGCCTGTCACGCGCCCGCGAGGCGCTTTTGCCCAAACTCGGCTTTAGTGAAGGACGCCGCCAATGAGCCGGACCACTGCGATAAGCAAAGAACGACTTGCCGCCTTTGTTGATGGCGAACTGACCCCCGAAGAATCGGCGGCCATGGTCATGCATCTGGCGGACCATCCGCAGGATCAGGCCTATGTCGATGAGTTGATGACGGCCAACGCCGCCTTGGCCAAGGCGTTTGCGGCCCCGATGAACGAACCTGTACCCGATGCCTTGCGCGATCTGATCATGAACGGCCCGGTCGACGCACAGGTGCTGCCGTTCCGTCCAAAACCCTCCGTCCGCCCTGTCATGGCCCTGTGGGGAGGGCTGGGTGCGGGCGCAGCACTGGCGGCCAGTCTGGCGGTGATGGTTTTTTTGCCATCTGCTGATCCGCATGACCTGAACCCGGGTCAACTGGCCGCCAGCAGCCCTCTGACGGAATTGCTGGCAACGCTGCCCTCGGGCACGCCGCACACGCTGGACGATGGGGGCGAGGTCTTGATCCTTGCATCCGTGCCCACCCCGACAGGGTTCTGCCGCGAGATCGAGGTGATCCACGCCGAACCTTCCCATCTGCAGGCGGCACTGGCCTGCACCAAAGGCGCGGGCTGGACGGTCGAGGTGGTGATTTCCGAACAGCTGGAAACCGCGCAGGCTGCCGAAGGTTTCGCCACGGCCAGCGGCGAAGCGGCGCAAGGGTTTTCACCCTTTCTGGAACGAGTAGGCGCGGGCGAATTCCTGACCCCGGAGGATGAAGCCGCCGCAATTGCAAAAGGCTGGGCAAACTAATCCGACCGCCCCCAGCCCAGCCCGCGCCGCCCCTCCCCCAGGGGCGGCGTTTTTCTGTGGTGCGGTTACCCACCTGTCCCAGCAGGCGATCCACATTCGTGCATGCGTGATGATCTGGAAAACGCTACAAAATGACGTTCGGACCGGCAGTTTGCCGGGAATAACAGCGGGGCAGTTGCGTTGTCTTGGTACTGCAACCCGGCGAAAGCCGCACATGAAAGGATCAAGCATGACACTTTTCAAGAAGCTGATCGGCGCAGCCATCATGACCGCCACCGCCTTTGCCCCGGCCATCGCTTTGGCAGGTTCGGTGCGGATGGCCCTGCCCAAGTTCCCCGCAGGGGCCGCTGACGAACAGGTGGAGCAGGTGCAGTTCAAGAAGTCCAAGTCCGAGCGGAAGGGCAAGCGCGGCGGGTCCAGCAGCTCGAATTCGAACTCGAACTCCAGTTCAAATTCGTCCAGCAACAGCTCGTCGAACTCCAGCTCAAACTCGTCGTCCAACTCATCCAGCAACAGCTCGTCCAACTCGTCTTCAGACAGCGACGGCGACGACGATTGATCCTGACAAGATCAAGACAACGAAACCGGCCCCCTCGGGGGCCGGTTTTCATTTGGGCAATTTGCAGGGGCCACAACCTGGCGGATGCCGCCAGCCCGCTCGGGCTGACGGCGGCAGATCAGCGCTTGGCGCGGGCTTGTGTGCGATACCAGCCTTGGGATGCCTGCGTGTTGCGCAGCACCTTTTTCCGGATCGACGCCTCCTCAGACGTCTCTGCACGGATATCGGCGGCAATATCGGCCGTGTCACGTCGGAACGGAATCACCTGCACCATGGGTGATCCCTTTTCGATCACATGCAGCCCGTCGTCTCCGGTGGCGAAAAACGGGAAATGCACGGGCGATTGATACGTGTCGGTGTCAACGATCCCCGACACCACCTCGAACACACCATTCGGGCGGTTCAGCGGCTGCACGAACAGACAGCTCCATCCCGGTGGGGTGGCGATGGTCCAGTAATTGTGGAACTTGCAGGGCGGTCGATCACCGAACGCATTGCCCTTGACCTGGTGTGCACCGTGGTTTGACACCAGCGTGCGGTCAAACTCCCATCCGGCATCAACGCGGCTGCCGTCCTCGCTGATCTCCAGCCGCACCGTTGCGGGCAAGGTCAGGATCCAGCCCGTTGTCATGGCATCCAGAAACGGCATGCACCGTTTGACGGTCAGACCGGTGTTGTTCAGCCCGGTCACGTTGTCATCCACAGCCGGAAGTTTGCGAAACCAGTCTGGCAGATAGGCTTTGGCCGGCACCGGCGGCGCAATCACGCCAAAATCCTCGGGCGCGCAGGTGAAGGTGATCTTGGGCGCGGGGCGCAATCGCAGCATGGAACTTCTCCTGTGATCAAAGGTCCGACAACCGCTCAGACCTGTGGGTGTCCGGAACATGCAAAGAAGGGCGCACCCTTTCGGATGCGCCCCGACATCAGGGTGTCAGCGTTCAGAGGAATTCGAAGCTGGGCACATAGCCAAAGTCGAACGCATTGCCCAGATCAAAGGGCTGCGTCACGCCGGTAAGGGTCATCGTCTGCCCGGCATAGGTGATCGTGGTTGCCGTCGCGCCGACCGTCACCGTGATATTGGCCAGATCAATGCCAAGCGCGGCGTTAAAGGCGATCTGGTCGCCCTGCGACGCGTTGAAATCCAGAACCGTATCGCCATTTCCGAACACGAACGTATCGCCGCCCGCGCCGCCGGTCAGCCGGTCACGCGCCGCGCCGCCATCCAGCAGGTCGTTGCCGGCATCGCCGAACAACCGATCCGCACCAGCGCCACCCAGAATACGGTCGTCGCCATCGCCGCCGCGCACAACGTCATTGCCGAGGCCCGCATCGATGCGGTCATTGCCATCACCACCAGACACGGTGTCATTGCCAGCCAGCGAACGGATCGTGTCGTTCCCTTGGCGACCATCCATCGCTTCGGCCGCTGCCGTGCCGGTCAGGGTGTTGTCCTGTGCATCGCCGATCAGAACCGGCGGGGTCGGCACCACCGTGCCAGGCGAGGTTGCGAAGTTGCCGATGTTCGAGAACGTCACCGGAACGGTCGTCACCAGCGGCAGGTCGGCCACAAGGATCTTTTCCAGCTGCAACCCGGCATAGGCCCCGCCGATACCGGCAAACGGAGATTCCGAGATGTAGAGGAAATCTCCGCCGTTCTTTTCCTGATCGGGGTCAATGTCCAGCGGGTTGGTCGCGCCCGAGAAAGTGGTGACCTGCCCAGTCGCAGTGGTCACGGTCAGCCCGATGATCGCACCAGCACCGCCAATGATGGCGCCCGTTGCGTCAACGGCGCCAGGGGCAAGGGTAATGGTCACGGTATCGGTGGCCGAAAACCACACGCGGCCGATCTCGACCGTCGTGTTGGTGCCCTGGCTTTGGAATTGCAGCGCTTCGCCGATCTGGTTGCCGCGCAATGTAAGAATGGTCATGACACTCGCCTCTCCTGATGTTCCCTTGGCGGCCCATCCGCCCTTTGGGTCACATCAGAACAACGGGCATGCCGTGATCCTATTCCGTCGACGCACCAGAATTCTGCGGCGCGCACAGGGTTTCCAATGACAAAAGACCCGAGCCATAAATCTCATCCGACCCTTCGGCACCGATGTCGCGCACCAACTGGCGCACCTGCTCTGCCAGATCGGCAGGTGTGGCGCCCGGGTTGCGCGAAGCCAGAATGGCGGCAACCGCCGTGGCAAAGGGCACTGCAAAGGATGTGCCGGTCTTTGGCTTCACCCCCTTGATCGAGGTCGCACTCCAGATCTCGACTCCGGGGGCGGCAATGTCCAGATGCGGGCCACGTTGGGCCCGCCGATATATCTGGCCGCGCTGATCCACCGCCGTCACCGCCAGCACAGTAGCATAGCCCGCGGGATAGGCCGTCTCGGCACGCGGACCGGCATTTCCCGCCGCGGCCAGCACAACAGCACCCCCCGGTTCGCTGAGACGCGCCAGCACCGTTTCCAGCGCCACATTCGGCGGCCCCGCCAGCGACAGGTTCATCACCTTGACCTGCCGCTGCGCCAGCAGATCCAGCGCCGAGATCAGTGACGCAACCGAAGCCCTTTCATCCCCGCCAACGCGGCCGAACACATCAACCACCACAAGATTGGCCTCGGGGATCAATCCCGGCGCGCGGTCAGACCCTTGGCCCACCAACATCGAAGCCACGGCGGTGCCGTGGATTGCTTTTGACGGGTCTACCTCTTCGGCAAGTAATCGCAGAACCTCAAGCTTTGCGCCGACAAGGTTTTCATGGGCCGCGTTCACCTCGGTGTCGATCACGCCAATGGGCACGGTCACCTTGCAGTCGGGCAAAAGGTCGCGCGCGGCGGGCCAGTTGATCAGTTCCAGTGCGGCACAGTTCAGGTGTGAACAGGCTGGCACGGGTGGCATGGCCACGGGCTGCACCTGTTCCGGCGCGGGCGCGGTACTGTCCTGTTCGCTGCGGTAAAAGTGGTTGAAATCCCCCGTGGCACCGCTGGGTTGCGCGCGAACCCTCTCGCGCGCCTGTTCCAGCGTCAGCGTGGCGGGTGCACGCAAGCGGTGCAGCGTCACGGCGACATTGGTCAGGGTGATCCGTTCAATCACGTCAAAACCTTCGGCCTGTAGCGCCAAAAGATCAGGGTCGCTCAGGTTGGTGACGACAATCTCGTTTGCCGCAAAGGCCGGTGGGGGGGCTGCGACCTCGGCCCGCCGCTGGGTGGACTGGTTGCGGCGCTGGCTCTGCCCCCGGACCTGCCGGTCCGAGTCACGCGGGGTATCACGCGCCTCGCTGCCCCCGCCACCGGCGCTGGCACTGCCGCCGTCATCGTCATCATCATCGCTACCGTCATCATCATCATCGCCGTCGTCATCAGATTGCGCAAAGGCTGCGCCCTGCGATGACCAGAACGCACCATTCGGCAGGCCCATGGCGACAAGAAGTGCGGCGATAAGCAAAAGCCGTATCCAAAGTGCCGCATACCGTGATCCTGCCATTCTGCCCCCCGTCATGATCCGCGCGTTCATCGGCCTGCCACATGCCAAAACCACAGAAGCAGACTCATGGACAAAACGCACTATGCCGCCGCTTATTCCCCCGATCCATCGCAATGGCTTGACGGCCAAAGCCTGTGGCAACCAGCTAAAGACTGCCGCGCTTCACGAGAATAGGCTCGATTGCCAGATGATTGGCAACCTTTCGGCCGTTCATCCGGCTGAACAACGCCTCGGCCGCCAGTTTGCCCAGCAACGGCCCGTTCTGATCGACCGAGGCAAGGTCCATCATCGGCAGCGCCGCCACCGGCGAATTGTCATATCCCACGATGGCCAGTTCATCCGGCACGCGAATGCCAAGGCGATAGGCCTCGCTCATCAACGGAATCGCGTCCAGATCTGACCAGCAGAAAACGGCGCGCGGGCGATCCTTGGCTGTCAGTATCTGGCGCATGGCATCCTCTCGCGGTAGCCCGATCTGCGGCAGGCGAAACACACGGATGTGGTCGGCCAGACCCGCCTTTTCCATCGCCGTCCGATAGCCAAGCTCGCGCTGCGGGGCAACGTCAGCCAGATGGTCGCCCTGCTCGGATTGGCTGACATAGGCGATGTCGGTATAGCCGCGCGCATGAAACGCCTGCACGACCAGCGCCGCGCCATTCTGGTCATGGTTGTTTATGGTATCATACCCAACGGCCTCGGGCTCGTGGTGACCGACGACAACAATCGGGATCTGGCGCGCGAAATGTTCCAGCGTCTCGCCCGCAATCTGCGTCGCAACAAGGATCAGCCCGTCCATGCGGTTGTCGATCATCTGCTCAATCAACTGAACCTCGGTCGGGGTGCGGGCTGCGCCGACACCGACCATGATCTTGTAGCCCGCAGCCTCGGTCACGCTTTCGATGCCCTGATAAATTCCCGGCAGGAACGGGTTGTCGATACCCACCAGCAAAACACCCAGCGTGAAGGTGCGCCCCCGCATCCCGCGCGCCGCGACCGACGGCCGGTAGCCCAGCTTTTCGATGCTGGCCTCGACCTTCAGGCGCAGGGCATCCGACACACCATAGGCGTTGCGCATCACCTTCGACACGGCGGCGACAGAAACCCCCGCATCGGCGGCAACGGTGCGGATCGTTACCCTGCCGGCCGCTTCGCCTGTTCCGCCATCTGCCATGTCACACTCCTTGGTCAGTGCACCTTAACAAAAAAAGGTTGCAAGGCAAACCGACCTGTAGAATGATTTACGTAGAACGGTGCACGAAACGGGAGAGGACCTGATTCGGCACCTTGGGGAGGGCGTCTGAATGGGCCTTGAGGGGCAAGTGCGGGTAGATTCCGCAGCGGCTAACGTATTGCCGAAACAAAGATTTTCGGCCCAGATGATCGCACCCCGCTGCGATACGGGCACGGCAGGGCCGGGCTGTTTCGTAGCGCGTGACTTTGACCTTGCCGCCGTCACACCGGGCACCATCCTGCACCTGTCGGCACAGGGTCTTTACCGCGCCTTTCTGAACGGCCAGCGAGTCGGTCATGACCTGCTGACCCCCGGCTGGACCTGCTATGACGACCGCATTGCCTATCAATCCTATGATGTGACGGCGCTGCTGAAACCGGGGCACAACCGTCTGGAAATCTGGTTGGGCGATGGCTGGTATCGGTCGCGCCTAATGTGGGCGCTGAACCCGATCCCGAACACATGGGGCAACCGGATCGCGGCCTTTGCCGAAATGGTGGCGGGCGGTCAGACGATCCTTGCCACAAACGCGCAGTGGACATCCGGCCTGACCCCGGTCAACGGGAACGGCATCTATCATGGCGAGGATTACGACGCCCGCATCACGCCAACCGATACCCACGGGGTAGAGGTTCTGCCCTTTGATCCGGCGCTTTTGGTTCCGCATGAGGCCGACCCGGTCGTCGAGATGCCCCCCGTGGCGGCACAAGACCAGTGGCCCGATGGCGCAAGCACGGTCTATGACTTTGGCCAGAACTGCGGCGCCTATGTCCGCATCGCGGCCAAGGGTCCGGCAGGCGCCCATGTGCGCGTCGAGTTTTCCGAGGTGCTTGGCCCGAACCGCACCTTTGACAACCGCAATTTCCGGTCGGCCCGCGCCGAACAGCACTATACCCTGAAGGGCGACGGCGTTGAAACCTATGCGCCCTTGTTCACCTTCTTTGGTTTTCGCTATGCGCGGGTCACGCTGACCGGTGGGGCAGAACTGGCAGATATCCAGCAGGTTCCCGTCACCTCGGTGCCGACCTTGGCCGGGGGCTTCACCTGCGGCGAGCCTTCGGTCAATCGTCTGGTGCAGAATACCATCTGGTCGCAACGGTCAAACTTCATCGAGATTCCGACCGATTGCCCGCAGCGCGATGAACGGCTGGGTTGGACGGGCGACGCACAGGTTTTTGCGGGCACCGCCTGCTGGCTGGCAAATTGCGAGCGGTTTCTGGCCAAATACTTGCGCGACGTGCGTCACGACCAGCGGCCCAACGGTGCCGTGCCGCACTTTTCACCCGACCCCACGCGCCTGCACCCGATCGAGGGGCGGGGTGACTGGGCCGGATCAACCGGCTGGGGCGATGCCATCGTGATCATCCCGTGGCAGCTTTACCTGCACTACGGCGACAAGGCAGTTCTGTCGGAAAACTTCGCCGCCATGATCAAATGGCTAGATTATCTGTGGGGTATCTCGAACGGCCCGATCATCCGGCCTTCGGCAGAATGGGGCGGCAAGGGCTTTACCTTTGGCGACTGGATTCAGCCGGTGGGGGACAACCGCAAACCCCGGCCCACCATCGCCGATGATTGCGCCGCCACGATGTATCACTTCATCTCGACCGATCTTGCCGCGCGCATTGCCGGGCTGATCGGCGATCCGTCCGAAGCCGCCTTGCGCCAGCGGGCCGAGGCGATCCGCGCAGCCTTCAAGCACGAATTCTTTTCGCCTTCGGGCCGCATCGCCCACAATGACCAGACATCGTGGAGCCTTGCTTTCCTCTATGGCCTTGTTCCGCAAGAGTATTATGAGGCTGGCAAGGCCTATTTCCGCCGCGTGGTGGAAGATGCCGATGGGCTGATCGGCACCGGCTTTATCGGCACGCCCGCCATTCTGCCTGCCCTGACCATGCACGGCATGGCCGATCTGGCCGAAAAGATCTTTCTGAACCGCAAGGTGCCCGGCTGGCTGTATCAGGTGGACCATGGCGCCACCAGCATCTGGGAACGCTGGGATGCACTGGGTGAGGATGGCACGATCTATGACCCCGATATGAACAGCTACAACCACTATGCCTATGGCGCGGTGTGCCAGTGGCTGTTCGAAGGGGTGGCAGGCATAGCCCCCGTGGCAGAAGCGCCGGGTTTCGATGAGGTGGCGCTGGACCCGCTGATCCTGCCCGCCCTGTCGCCCGTTGAGGCATGGCACGACTGCCGCCATGGCCGGATCGAGGCAGGCTGGGTACTGAACGGGCAGACCGTGACCTATACCGTGACCTTGCCGCAAGGGTGCACAGGGCGTCTGATTGCCCGCGACACCCGCACGAACCTGCGTATCGACGGCCAGACCGTCACCCCGCCCACCGAAGGAACAACCCTCGGGGCCGGGACGCATGTGATCACTTTTGACGTGAAACTCTGACAAAAGCTCTGGGAGGAGACCCTTGATGACGCAGTTTCGATACAGCGCAGCCCTTGCCACCGCCATGATGGTGTTGTCGGGTGCGGCATATGCGGAAACCACGCTGAACCTGCTGCTGGACGGCAATGCCGACACCATCGCGCAGATGGAGGCGCTGACCGCAGCCTATACCGCGGCCAACCCCGATGTGACGTTCGAGATGGAGAACCGTCCGGGCGGGTCCGAAGGCGACAACATGGTGAAAACCCGTCTGGCCACGGGCGAGGCCGGCGACATCATCCAGTATAACTCCGGCTCGCTTTTTCAGGCGCTGCGGCCGTCCGAGACGCTGGCCGACCTGAGCGACTTGCCGGGCCAGGCGAACATCATCGACAGCTTCAAGCCAGTCGTGACCGCCCCGGACGGGACCGTTCGTGGGGTGCCCTTCGGCCCAGCGATGGGTGGCGGGGTCTACTACAATCGCAAGCTTTATGAAGAGCTTGGCCTGAGCGTGCCCAAGACCTGGGATGAGTTCATGGCCAACAACGCCAAGATCAAGGAGGCCGGCAAGGTGCCTGTCGCCACGACCTTCGGCGACACCTGGACCAGCCAGCTCTTCGTGCTGGGCGATTTCTACAACGTGCAGGCGGAAGTCCCGACCTTTGCCGCCGACTACACCGCCAACAAGGCGAAGTATGCCACCACTCCGGCAGCGATGCGTGGTTTCCAGTATCTGGAGGACGTGTTCAAGGCGGGCTACATGAACGAAGACTTCGGCGTTGCGAAGTTCGAGGACGGGATGCGCATGGTTGCCACGGGCGAGGCCGCGCATTACCCGATGCTGACCTTCGCGATGGCGACGGTGAAGCAGAACACGCCGGACAACATCAATGACCTTGGGTACTTCGCGCTGCCCGGCCCGACCGCCGAAAAGAATGGCCTGACGGTGTGGATGCCCGCGGCGCTGTATATTCCGGCGGCTTCACCCAATGTCGATGCCGCGAAAGGTTTCCTGAACTTCGTCGCCTCGGCCGAAGGCTGCCAGGTGATGATCGGGGCCATCGGTGCGACTGGCCCCTATCTGATCGAGGGCTGCGAGCTGCCGTCGGACGTGCCGCCTGCGGTCGCTGACATGCTGCCCTACTTCCAGACCGAAGGTGCCACCGCCCCGGCGCTGGAATTCCTGTCGCCGATCAAGGGCCCGGCGCTGGAGCAGATCACCGTCGAGGTCGGCTCGGGCATCCGTCCGGCCGCTGAAGCGACGGCGCTTTATGATCAGGACGTGGAAAAGCAGGCCAAGCAGCTTGGCTTGCCGAACTGGTAACCTCCTGCCAGTTCGTGCCCCTGCCCGGACCAACCGGGCAGGGGTTTACCGGGCAATCTGACCCCGCGCGAGGACCAAATGGCATCCCGACGCCCCTCACCCTATCCCTACTGGTTCGTCCTTCCGGCAGCGGTTATCTTTGTTACGCTGTTTCTGGTGCCAACCTTTGCCAGTTTCTGGTTCAGCCTGACCCGCTGGGACCTGTTCGAAGCACAGTTCATCGGCTGGGACAATTACCGCCAGTTCTTCAAGGAACCCTTTCTGGTGCAAGGTCTGGTCAATACGTTGATCTATGCCATTGCCACATCGGGTGCGAAAACCGTGCTGGGGTTGCTGCTGGCCGTGCTGCTGACCAGCGGTATCTGGATGCAGGGGTTCCTGCGGTCGGTCGTGTTCTTTCCGGTTCTGGTGTCGACCATCGGCGTCGGCATCACCTTTGCCGCGCTGATGCACCCCACGCGGGGGGTCATCAACCTTGGCCTTGCCGGCATCGGCATTGATGGGCCGGCGTGGCTGTCTGACCCTGACCTTGCGCTTTATTCCGTTGCCATGATCGACATCTGGAAAGGTGTGGGTCTGGCCACGCTGATCTATATCGCTGGGCTTGCCGCGATCTCGCCCGAATACTACGAGGCCAGCCGTATTGATGGCGCCACCCGGATGCAGCAGTTCTGGCGCGTCACCGTGCCCTTGGTGCGCCCGGCCACCGTGACGGTCGTCACCCTGTCGCTGATCGGCGGGCTGCGGTCGTTCGACATCATCTGGGCCACCACCCGCGGCGGCCCCGGCTTTTCGTCGGACGTGTTAGCCAGCGTGATCTACAAGCAATATCAGGCCGGGTTCTATGGTCTGGCCACGGCCGGGAATGTAATCTTGCTGCTGCTGATTGCCGTCATCATCCTGCCACTGACATGGTGGTTCAACCGCCGCGAGGTCGAGCTGTGACGCACAGAATGTATGCCGCGCGGCAACGCAACATCGGCCTTGTCGCGCTTGCGCTGGCCACGCTGATCTTCATTCTGCCCTTCCTTTACATCTTTCTGATGGCCGTAAAGACCAAGCAGGAAGCGTCGCTTTTCCTGTTCAACTGGCCCGCGGAATGGCAGTTCTGGACCAACCTTGTTGATGTGGTCGAAACCCGCAACTACATGCTGTTGCTGGCCTATTTCAACTCGACCGTCATCACGGTAGGGGCGGTCACCCTTTTGGTGATCTTTGGCGCGATGGTCGGCTATGTGCTGCAGCGCCGCCCCTCTGGGTGGAACCGGGTGATCTATGGCTG
Organism: Rhodobacter sp.; assembly: GCA_027484145.1. Classification (GTDB taxonomy): domain Bacteria; phylum Pseudomonadota; class Alphaproteobacteria; order Rhodobacterales; family Rhodobacteraceae; genus Pseudotabrizicola. The sequence goes on along the minus strand of JAIXUH010000039.1, from coordinate 11,968 downwards.
CATCCTGATCGGGCTTATGGTGCCCCCGGCCGTGGTGCCGACCATCTGGGTGTTGCAGGGGTTGGGCCTGTTCAAGACCATTTACGGGATGATCTTCATTCAGGTGGCTTACGGCTTGGCCTTTACGGTGCTGCTGTATCGCAGTTTTATCGGCACCATCCCGCGTGATCTGGATGAGGCCGCGATCATTGACGGGGCACGCCCATGGCAGATTTTCTTCCGCGTGATCCTGCCGCTGCTAAAGCCTGTGACCGTAACGCTGATCGTGGTGCAGTCTGTTGCCATCTTCAACGACTTTACCAACCCGCTGTATTACCTGCCGGGCAAGGAAAACGTGACGGTGCAACTGACCCTGTTCAACTTTCAAAGTCAGTTCCAAAGCCAGTATAATCTTTTGTTCATGAACATCTTGCTGGTGACCATACCGCCGCTGCTGGTGTTCGTGTTCTTCAACCGTCAGATCGTGGCCGGCATGACCGCCGGCGCCGTGAAAGGGTAACGCATGGCCCCTGTTTCCACCTCATCCGTCATCCTGCGGAACATCAGGAAAAGCTTCGGCGCCGTCGAGGTGATCAAGGGCATCGATCTGACCATCGAAGCGGGAGAGTTCTGTGTTTTTGTCGGCCCGTCCGGCTGCGGGAAATCAACCCTGCTGCGCATCATTTCCGGGTTGGAAGACACCACATCCGGCACCATCGACATTGGCGGCCGCGACGTGACCGATGCCGAACCTTCGGCGCGCGGCATCGCAATGGTGTTCCAAAGCTATGCGCTTTATCCCCATCTCAGCGTGCGCGACAACATCGGCTTTGGCCTGTCGCTGGCCAAACTGCCAAAGGACACGATCCGCCAAAAGGTCGAAGCGGCCGCCGAGGCGCTGCAACTGACCCCGCTTCTGGACCGCAAGCCAAAGGCCCTGTCCGGCGGTCAGCGCCAGCGTGTGGCCATCGGCCGAGCCATCGTGCGTGATCCAAAGGTGTTCCTGTTCGACGAGCCTTTGTCGAACCTTGATGCTGCCCTGCGCGCACAAATGCGGATCGAGCTTTCCGACCTGCACCGCAAACTGGGCGCAACGATGATCTATGTCACCCATGATCAGGTCGAAGCGATGACGATGGCCGACAAGATCGTGGTGCTGAACGCAGGCCGAATTGAACAGGTCGGCAGCCCGATGGACCTGTATAACGCGCCCGTCTCACCCTTTGTCGCCGGGTTTATTGGCAGCCCAAAGATGAACCTTTACGACGGCATGGCGGCAGGCATGGGTTGCAAGACCTATGGCATCCGGCCCGAACATCTGCGACTGACCAACGAAAACCCACGCTGGACGGGCACGGTGCGCCATGTGGAACGTCTAGGTGCCGATACGGTGGTCTACCTGAACGTGCCGGGCCTTGGCGAAATGGTGGTCCGCACCGATGGCAACGCCAATCCCGCCATCGGCGCATCCATGGGTGCTGTTCCCATCGACGGGCGCGAATTCCGATACGGCTGAACCCGTCGCGCCCGCCAGCCTGTTTGACTTTTGCGGTGCCGATCACAGTTCTGCGGCATGAAAGACCCGCTTGACCCGGCCACGATCAGCGAAGTCATTGAAATGGCGCTGAGCGATCACGCCAGTTTTGGCCAGATCCGCACCCTGCACGGGGTGACACCGGATGAGGTAAAGGCGCTGATGCGACGCACCCTCAAGACCGGCAGTTATCGCGCATGGCGCAGGCGGGTGCGCGCCTTTGCCGACCGGCGCGCTGTTTACAAGTGACGCGCCGCCCGCAGGCCAAGCCCGCCTTATGCCTGACCTTTGGGCTGGGGTTTTCATTGCCACTGCCATACCGCAGGTTATGGTCAATCGTGGGATGCGGGGCCTATCCGGCCAGCTTCAACCCGTTCTGGTGTTCCGGCCACAGGCGGCCATGGGCAGGACGGGCATCTGCACCAACCACCGGCCCCGTGCCATGCAAAAGGAAACGAGATGAGCGACAAACCCGTGATCGGCTTTATCGGACTTGGCTTCATGGGCCATGGCATGGCCAGCAACCTGCGCAAGGCAGGCTACGACATGTGGGTGCGCGGCCGGTCAAACCGTGTTCCGGTTGACAGCCTTTTGTCCATGGGCGCGCATGAGGCCGCCAGCCCGAAAGAGATGGCCGAAAAATGCGACATCATCCACATCTGCCTGTCGAATTCGCCTCAGGTCGAGGCTGCGTTCCGCGCAGCCGATGGCATCCTTGCGGGCGCGCGTCCCGGCCTGATCGTCATTGAAACCTCAACCGCAGACCCTGCCTCGACCGAAGCACTGGCCGCGGAACTGGCTGCCAAAGGCGGCCATTTCGTCGATGCACCTTTGGGCGGCACACCCGTGCAGGCCGAGGCCGGTCAACTCAGCGCCATGGTGGGTTGCGACGAGGCCATCTTTGACACGGTCCTGCCGGTGATCTCGGTCTGGGCGGCCCGCGTCAACCGGATTGGCCCGGTGGGCAGCGGCCACAAGATGAAGCTTCTGATGAACTTCGTCAGCCTGTCCTATGCCGCCCTTTACGCCGAAGCGATGACACTTGGCGCAAAAACCGGAATCTCGCCACAGACCTTTCGTCAGGTGATCGGCGCCAGCCGTATGGGCAACGGGTTCTTTGAAACCTTCATGGGCTATGCCGTTGATCGCAACCGCGACTCTCACAAGTTTTCCATCGCAAACGCGGCCAAGGATATGCGCTATCTGAACAGCATGGCATCAGACGCCAATGTGATGAACATCATGGCTGGTGCGGCCAAGCACTATTTCACCCACGTCGAGGCGATGGGCCACGCAGACGATTATGTGCCGATGCTCAGCGATCATGTCGCCGCGCTCAACGGCGTTGATCTGGCTGAAGAGGTCAGGCGCGGCAGCTGACACGGTCGACCCATGGTGCAGGCACCATGGCATCTGTTCCGGTGGCAGGATCGGATGATTGCGACAGGTCAGCCACATCAGTCGCCGGGTGCCTCAAGGAACCGATAGCCAAGGCCCGGCTTGGCGGCAATAAACAGCAGGTTGGCAGCATCATCCCCCAGCTTCTGGCGCAACTGCCGGATAGAGACCCGCAGGTATTGAGCGTCGTCGGCATGGGTAGGCCCCCAGATCGCCCGCAGGGTCATGTCTTGCCTGACCAGTCGCCCGTGGTGGCTGGCCAGCATCCACAGCAGGTCAAACTCGCGCCGGGTCAGGCGCTGCGTCGCGCCTTCCATTGACGCCGATTGATCGGCAGCATCAATCCGCAGCGCACCAATCGTAAGAACCGACGGCACGGCATCGGTGCTGCGATCCCTGAGCAGGCCGCGAACCCGCGTCAGGAATTCCTTGCCGGCAAAGGGCTTGACCACATAGTCCTGCGCGCCCGCATCCAGCGCCACGACCTTGTCCGCCTCATCGGCGCGAACCGACAGGATCAGCACCGGCAACCTGACTCCACCCCCGCTGGTCACGCAACAGCGACAGGCCAACGGCATCCGGCAGGCCCAGATCCGGCACCACCAGCGCGAGGGTTTCCCGGGTAGCCAGCGCCAACCCTTCGCGCGGCGTCCCCGCGTCGATGACGCCATAGCCCTCGGCCTCTAGCGCCACGCGCAAGAACCGACGGATCGGCCCTTCAGCGTCCACGATCAGAATACGGGCAGTGCCAGTCACGCAGCGACCTCGGGGTTGTGAATGGGCAACGACAACACGATCCGCGTGCCCATGCCATCCGGTGACAGTGCGGCCAGACTCGGCGAGACCAGCTCTTTGCAGATGGCAAGGCCGAGGCCTGTGCCCGCTCATTGCCGTTCGCCGCCCGCGACGCGATAGACCATGTCAAAGACACCGGCCTGATCTTCCGGCGGGATGCCGGGGCCACGGTCGATGACCGCCACATTCACGTGAATGCCGCTCAGACGCGCGGCAATCGTTATCTCGGTCCCTTCGGGCGTGGAGTTGGCGGCGTTGTCCAGAATGTTCACCAAAACTTGTTCCAGCAGCACCCCGTCGGTCAAGATCAGCGGCAGGTCCGGGGCCAGATTCATCCGCAGTATAGGCCTGCGCAACGCACCCTTCATCTGCGCGCGCGCACCGCCCACGATTTCGGCCACGTCCTGCGAGGAAAGGCGCGTCCGCAGCGCCCCATGGCCAAGGCGCGTCATGTCCAGCAGTTTTTGAACATAGCGGTCCAGCCGCTCGCCCTCGTCACGGATGTTTTCGGCCAGATCGCGCCGAACATCGGGTGGCAAATCGGTATCGGCCAGATGGCCCGCCGCCCCGATGATGGTAACACGCGGTGTCCGCAGGTCGTGGCTGACACTGTTCAACAGGGCTGTCCTCAGGCGTTCAGTTTCCGTGGCAAGCTGGGTCGCGGCCAGATCTTCGGTCAGCCGCGGGCGTTCCAGCGCCAGTGCAATCTGGTCAATCAGCGCATCCAGAAGCCGCCGGTCGGCGCCTGCAAGCTGGCGGTCATCCGCATAGGCGATACCCAGCACACCCAGTCGCCGTTCCCCCGCCATCAGCGGCAGAAAGAACCGTCACGCCGTCGGCAGGGTATCCGATTCCGGCCCCGCCACCTTGCTCTTTTCGTAAGCGTCCGGCCTGACCGCTACCCGCGCCATTTCCAAGGCAGCAGGTCGTCGACCTTGGTGATCTTGTAGTCGGGGATACGGGCCAGGGTGTCGGCGAGCTAGGCGTGAGGATCGATGGCGTTGAGCTTGGCCGTTTCGATCAGGGTGTAGGCGATGGCCGCGGCTTTGCCGCCAGCCTCGGAACCGACGAAGAGGTAGTTCTTCCGCCCAAGGGCTATGGCGCGCATGCCGCGTTCGGCGGCGTTGTTATCGAGTTCCAGGATGCCGTGGTCGAGGTACGGGCGCAGGCGCTCCATGCGGGTCAGGGCGGAGCGGATGGCGGCGGCGAGCGGGGATTTGCCTGAGATCGTGGTGAGTTGCATCGCCAGCCATCGCTCCAGATCGTCGAAGACCGGGGCGGCGTGTGCCTTGCGAAGCTCGACCCGGACATCCGGCGGCGAACCTCTGGCCTCCTTCTCCACAGCATAGAGTTGCGCGATCTGGCTGATGGCTTCTTCGGCGATGAGAGAGCCCTGCGACCGGTGGATGTCGACGAACTTGCGCCGCACATGGGTCATGCAGGCAATTTCTCGGACTGCTCCAGTGCGATAGAGGTCTTCGAACCCGGCATAGCCGTCCATTGCCCGGCAATGGTTTGCTTGCAAACCATGAGAGGGGGCGTGCATCCAGCCGCGGTATCGGGCGAGATGATCCTTCGGGTGATGGCCCTTGCGGTCGCCGGAGAAGCGATATCGAGCCATTGTCCGCCATTGGCCCGAGGACAATGGCGAGGGGCCCGGGGACATACTCCAGTGCCTCGGTCACATCCTTGCCGATACGGCGCAGGCGGCCGCCGCAGTTGGCACAGGCATCGGCAGCAGGGCTGAGTTCCACCTCCATCCGCAGGATGTGGTCCGGGATCGGACGGCGCTTCGGTTTGTCCTTCTCCTCGATGTCCGGCAGCTTCATCTGGGCGGTCATCGCGGCGGCGGCAATCTCACTCGTCTCCAGCGCCAACTGAAGTTGCTCCGCTGTCTCGGAGGAGGCCCCGAAGCGGTGCGCCCGGTGTCCCGCGAGTTGATGGCGCAGCTTCTCGATCAGGATCGCCTGCGCCTTGACCTCGGCCAGAAGCCGCGCGGTGAAGCTGCGCAACGCCTCGGGGTCTTCCGGCAAGGTCAGGGATTGATCGAGCATGCAAGAAGTTTATCCCACTGTATTCCTTGTGGGATTCCTTCTCTCGCAGGGCGGCAGATTATCCCGCTGCCAGAGGCCGCCACGTCCGCTGTGGCGCCCGCCACTTGCGTTGGGGATTTGATCCACTGGATCAAATCCTGATCCTCCTCACCCCTGCAGCAGCATCGCCAGTTGCGCAGGCGTCAGCGCCACCTTCCCCTCCTTCGCCGAGGGCCAGATAGACCGCCCCTTCTCCAGCCACTTCAGGAACATGCAGGCACCCTGACCATCCCACCAGATCGCCACGGCGACCGCGGAAGACGAACAGATGCCCGGTAAACCGGTCTTGCTGCAGCACCGTTTCGGCTTGCGCTGCCAAGGCTGCAAACCCTTTGCGCGTGTCCGTCACGCCAGCCGCCAGCCAGACCCGTGTGTTGGCCGGAACGGGGATCACATCGACAACCCACGGATCAGTCGCGCCAATGCCTCGGGATCATAGCCGCCGATGATCCGCATCCGGTGACCCCCGGCCAGTTCGATCTCGATATGCCCCTCGGTCGCACAAACCGCTATCAGCGCCTTCGCCTCCGCGACGATCTCCACTGGCAGAAAGCTCAAACCGGAATCCTCTGCCTCAGTCCGGGGGGCGGGCCGATACTTGGGATCACGCAGCGATTTGAAGATCAAGTTCGCGTTCACCGTGTAGCGAAGCGCAACCTGAGCCACGGAAACGCCGGGCGCCGTCGTCTGCAAGCAGATCGACCGCTTCTCCTCATCCGACCAGAGCCGCCTCGTCCGCCGCGCCACGCCCGCACCTTAGTGTCCGCTATCGTTGGTGGACACTATCCGCCTCTCTCAATCCGCGGCAGGGCGGTCAGGCCGAACGCTTACGAATCACACGCGGATTTCATCCGTTTGTTGACCTATTGTTGACCCGTGGTTTGGAACGCAAAAAGCCACCCCAGAGAGCGGCCTTTAAGCTTTTGATCTAGATTGGTTTTTTGGTTGCTGGGGCAGGATTTGGCTTATGCCGAACAACCGGCAGCCTTTCTAACAAAAGTGCAAAGACTACGCCAACACTAGTTTCACCTTCGACCTTCAGGTTATGAGCCGAAGTCCAGCAATTTCACAAAGCCCAATAAATCCAATCACTTAAATGGTAAGCCACGGAATACACGAACTTTATCCGCCTTCTTTCGTCGGCTTTCAGAGGTGTTCGACGATTCAAACCGTCGCCATGACAACATTCAAGTGTTGACCAGGTGTTGACTCAACAAATGCTGATTGCATCACCTACCTTCGAACTCCGCCCTACAAAGGCACCAATGTCAACGAATTCATGGATGCCTGAAGCAGAAGATCGCAGAAGTAGGCCTGGCCCCCCTGTCACCCAGTTTATCTCACATGAAACCACAACAGATAACTCATTCAAGAAAGGTGGTTTCGACTGCGGAAAGAACAAGCCACTTTCAAACTCGAGATACTCACCGCAACCGGTAAAGCCCAAAACTCTCAATCGTTTCAGAACTCCAGCAGCGATTTCGTCAGGCGACAAACCCGCACTTTGCGGCCCCATGAACCAGCTCGCCGCCTTCATCCCATCGATAGAAAGAGCTCCTGAGATCGGACGGAACATCTTGTCCAAGTTGATGTGCGCAGTTTCGCGGGTCCCGACCTCACCACGTCCAAATATGATCAGCCCTGGGAGCACAGCAGTCAACTTTTCTTTATCTGGTCGCCAACCCTGCCCCTTCGCCTCACTGCGCTGAGCGGTACTGTAGATGAAGGAAAAATCTCCCTTGCTTTCACACAGGCGCATAAAATACTCTGCTGGGTGAAGATACTCACCATCTTCCAGAATTGATGACGCTGTGGTGATTGATCCGATCATGGCGTAAAAGTAGTCTTCTGGACGCTCAGAAACACGTTGCCCCATCACGGACATCGCCTGATATGCAGATCGGTCCGTGTAGTCCGCGATCAAATAATCGGCAAGAAGCATTTCCAAATTGTTCAGTCCGGGGTGTGTTTCGACCCACGTAAGATTGTCAAAATCACTTTCGGACTTATAATCTTCGATTGCATACGTAATTGACCTGAGAAAATCGTTCCCGGAAACCAATACGCTTCCATCGCCTTCAACTGTGAAATACAAAGCTCTACTGTTGACCGCCTCTTGGTACGTCCAAGCTCGACTGACCCATTCTTCACTTTCAAGGCGCCGCAACGTAGCTATATCAATCTTCTCGGAGCGGCGGATGCAGTTCATCACACTCGAACACTGAGCAGATAGTACAACGATTACTTGGTAGGCCGCGCTGTAGATTTTACCCATTTCTTGAAGGCATGCTGCGCGGGCCGGATCGTCAAGTGGCACGCATAACGCATCTATCCAAAATGCCTGCGAGGCTTTAAGCGATGCAATCTGTCCCGCTTCTTCCTTCTCGGCTTCGCCATTGTGGCTGAACTTGATGTTTTTCGCCCAGCTTTCTTGCGATTGCGATGATGCGATCGCCGCCTCTATGGAAGGGACCGTCCTAGCAGACATCACTTGTCCTTGACCGAGAGGCTCCTGAACCTTTGCCTTTCCCCAAGCGTACGAGAGACAGGTGTAGGGTGGCGCATCAGCCAATTGGGCATACTCACAGATAACCCATCTCCTTCCAAATAGTACAAGGGAAGGCGTGCCAGGTGAAACAGGGTGATCCGCGGGTTCAAGTAACCTAAACATCTGTTTCCTCCGCGCAATCGAGGTCGCATCTAACTGGCTAGACTATCAAAATCAGCGGCCTACTTCGTCACGGCTTTCGTTTGGGTCTATCGACAGTCGATCAAACAGCAGTGCAACGTAGTCTAGCTCGTCAACCAAGTCGCTGCTCGCATTCACTTCTGCACCAAGAGCGGCAGCCGCACCACCAGTTGAAACTATCGGCAGTATCTTCGCGCCATTGGCGAGCTCAGTGACCAAACGATATTCGTCAAAGATCCCACGCATGCCTCCGGCAAAGATGGCTGCTTCAAATCTGGTTTCTGAAAGCATACGGCGCCTCATTATTTCAAGGCTCCGCTCCCGATCACCCTCCACCGCCTTGGTCACAATCACATTTCCAAAGCGAGCATTCTCCTCAGGAAAATCATCTTTGAAAAAGTCGCTCTGGTAGAGCGTAACCCATTTCCCATAATCAACATTTAGTGCCTCAGCGTAGGCCCAAATCATCGGGGTTATGGCAGGATGCCCACCCCATACGATCTGACGCCGTCCTAGAGCTACGAACAGCAATGCACTGACCAAAGCGGAAATCGCCGCTGTATCAGCTTCCCCCATGTAGTGCTTTGCGTTGGGGTCCGGCACGCCCGCTGAGAGGAAGATTGAGCGGCTTTGAATCATTGATCCCACTCCACCAGCTCCCAGCCTGCATCCGAAACCTTTAGAGTGCGCACCGAAGAAATCTGAGCGTCAAGCCATCGCAGATGCTCGATCCATGCAGGACGAATACCAATATGATTGTAAACCAAGCATGGGAACCTGCCATGACCCGCCTTCCCAGCTTTATCCTGAATATCGTTGAGCATCTCCGCAGTAGGCACGCCGACTATGGGGTAGGCTTCTAGCCTTCGGCCACCCGGTAGCGTCAAGCTTACCGAGCGGAATGCTCCGATGCCTTCGAATTGACCGCCGATGCGTACCACCTCACTCTTCAGTCTTCCGACGAGGTCGAGGTGTCGAGTGGCAATGCTGCGGCTACGCAATGCCTCTGCTTTTTTGGCAATAATGCCAAGAAGTTCGGGACTGAGCCTATCGGTAGCGTCGAGATCAGACTTGCTCAGCCTGACCGTATCACTCAGCGACAAATGACGCGAACCGCTGTGCTCGGGCCAAACCACACGCAAGATCTGAATTCCAAGCGCTTGCGACCGCCCGAGCTCTTGCGCGGTCCACTTGCTCCCAAAGTAGTCCTTGGTATCCAGCATGATGGTGACGTCACAATCCGAAAGGCGGTGCCACAACATTTCTTGGAATGCTTGAGCAGGTCGAATGTCGTGAGTGTCGAGAAACACGTCAAAACCTCGGCTTGAAAGCTCGTCAAACAACTGAAGAGCAGCCTCGCGTGAATCAGATCGCCTATAGCTGATGAAGATGCGGCGCTGTCGGTGCAAGAGTCCCAGTACTTCAAGGGTGACTGACGCAAGGGCCTCCAAAGTGTCGTCGTCAACCTCCAACATGCAAGCATTTGTTTGTGCGATCTCGCCCGGGACAGCCGCTGTGACAGATGCGCCTTTTTCCACTACTGGCACGATCGGGACTTTTGCTGCTTCGAGTTGATTTACGATTTTCAAATCGACGGTGGGATCGCCGCCAAAGTACAACGCTACTGTCGCAGCCTTTGGATTTCGACTTAACCAGTCGACAGATGTGCGTATCGAGAGGTCTTCAGGACTCGCCAGCGACATCACTTTCGCAACATCAACTAACTGTTTGGTGAGGGAAGCAACTTGGTCGGGTTTGGGTGATCCGACTATTAGTACCTCATAGAGCGCCATTAACTTCTACCTTGTTGAAAAGGATCTGTACCAATGACACACCACCACTGCACCTAGTTAGCATTCCGGATCTTCACTGCTTCCTCAACTGCGTCCGAAAGATAACTGGCAATCCAATCATACCGCGCCTTGCTGTCAGCACCTTGTGGATCGTAACACTTCACAATCGACGACAACATCTTTCCAGTGTTTCCATAACCGATGTAGTCGAACGGATTATTTCCCTTCGCAGTAGTGTTACTATTGCTGTCCTTGAGTCCGCGGACATAAATACCCACACCTCCCTTTCCGTCGTCCCACGACTTGATAATCTCGTGATTGATCCACTTTCGGTTGGCAGTTTGAGAACCAACCAGAACAATGGTGCAGGAGCGCCCAGACATCTGATCTGCAATCCATTTCTTGATGGCAGCTTCACCACCTCGCGTGACCGATTCCCAATCGTTGTCTGTGGCAGGCTTATTGCCTTCGATCGAACCAATATTGCGCACTGTTGAGGCGCGCCAATTATCCGGGGCATAGTGAAAACTATAAAAACACTTCCGAGCCAACCCGTTTCTCCCACAGCAGACGATTCTCAACTCATAAGAGCCTAGTTGACGGCTGAGCACAGGTAAAGCGTGTGCACCCCGAGCTGTTTGATCTTGGCGAGTTCTGAAAGTTTACGGCGTCCCTGCCCTTCGTACCAATGAAGATGCTGTACCCTGCGTGGTGCCGCAAAACTTGTTGATCTGGCGTTCCGGAATTCCCCACCCACTTCAGTTCCACCTTCCGCCTGTATTCCGCCCTCTGCCCCATGCTCTGCCTTGATAGCCGCGCGGGTCTACGCCTGTGTCGGGTTGCAAGGAGGCCGGGCACATGGTCAAGAGATTGAAATTGAACGAAAAAGTACTGCGCGATGCGGAGCCGAAGCCAGGCGTCAGCTATCAGGTCTTTGACACTGATGTGATTGGCTTCGCTGCCCGGGTTCAAGCCTCGGGCGCGCGAACCTTCACAATCGACTACCGGCACGCCGGGCGGCAGCGGCGGATGACCATCGGGCGCTGGCCGGAGTGGAGCGTGACGGCCGCGCGCGAGCGCGCCAAGGAACTGCGCCGCGCCATCGACGAGGGGCACGACCCTTTGGCGGCGAAGGAGGAGTTTCGTGGCGCACCGCGCGTCAAGGACATGATCGACCGCTACATCGCCGAACACCTGCCGAAACTGGCGAAGAACAACGCCGGAGACCAAACCTCGATGCTGAGGAAGATGGTTGAACCGGCCTGGGGCAACAAGCTCGTGACCGAGATCACCAAGTCCGATGTCGCGAGGTTCCTCGACTTCGTGGCGGAAGGCCGCCCTCGCCCCAGCAAGGAAAAGCCCAACAACCGCGCGCGCAAGCTGCAGGGGCACAAACCCACGCCGATCAGGGCGAACCGCACCGGCGAGGTGCTGCGCAAGATGTTCACGCTGGCCATGGAATGGGAATGGCGTGCTGACAATCCGGCGCAGGGGTTTCACCGGCGCATCGAAGAGGCGCGCGAACGCTTTCTTGGGCCCGACGAACTGGCCCGGATCGCAGCCGTTCCCGAGTGAGCTACTCCCCGATCTTTGGACAGTTTTCGGGTTGATTTAAGCTACTGCCTGCACCTGCTGGTCGGTTTGGGTTGCGTTGAAGTAGACCACGGCGGGCGGTTGGCCGCCATGG
>JAIXUH010000004.1 GCA_027484145.1 Rhodobacter sp. | reverse complement strand
TCATCCGCGCGGCGGATGCCGTAAGCCACATCATATCTGCGGCGTGAGTTGGCCCAGCTGGCATTGCGCTCTTCATCGCCGGAGGCCAGTTCGACCACTTGCGTGCGCCGTTCCGGCCCGCCTCGCGCCCCGCGGCTGATATTGTCGGGGAAGCGCACCTCGTGAAACGCCATCACATGCCCCTCCGGCCGAGGGACACAGCTCGGGCAATGTCCGCCGCAACCTGCGTGCGCGATTGCCGGAAGCTCTCGGCGTCGCGGGCCATGATGGTGACGGAAACGTTCGGAGCCGCACCTTGCCCTTGGCCATATCCCGCCGCATCCCGGCGCGACAAAACCCGCTCGCCTCGCTGCAGGATGGCCGGAACCTCGTCGGGCTTGATCCCGGCCCAGCCACCCGCATGCATGCGCGGGGCACCGGCAAAGGCCAGCGCAGGAACCATGCGGCCCGGGCCCGGCGCTCCGACCATGCCACCGGCGTGCAGGATGTTGGCGAAGATGCCACCCGCGCCGCTTAGCGCCCCCGACAGCGCGTTTGCGATGGGGCCGAGGATGAAGCGTCGTGCCGCCAGTTTCGCCAGATCGGCGATCATCGATGTGACCAGATCGCGGAAGTCGAGTTTGCCGGTTTTCACGAACTCACCCACGGCATTCTCGGCCGAGGTGAAGGCGCTGACCAGTGCGTTGCCGATATCGCCACCAATGTCGCGGGCCTTCGCGGCATAGTCGGCGAGCGTGGCCACGGCGGCTTCCCACCCGGTCTTGGCCACTTCGGCTCCAGCCGCAGCAGCTGCTCCAGCCCCACCGGCCGCGCGCCCGGCTTCGGTCATCGACTCGTCCAGCCGGTTGGCGGCCTCTGCGGCCCCATCGAGTGCGGTTTCGCCTTCGGTTCCGGCACCGGCGACAGCGTCCTTCAGCGACTGCCAGCTTTGCATCGGACGGGTGGCGGCATCGGCCAGCATGCCGGAAGCCTCGCGATAGGCTTCGGCCCGGGCGGTGGCATCCTCCGCCATCCCCGTAAGGCCAAGATCGGGTGTGGTGACGTAGGTCTGCGCCATTGCGGCCGAGAAGGCTTCGGCGGCAGCGGCTCCGGCCGCAGCGGCTGATCCTGCAAAGGGATTGTCGATCCGGCCCAGCGCCACGGGATCCAGCGTACCGATCCGCACCCCGCCTTCGCCGACAGCCCAATCGGGCAAGAGGTCCAGCGCCGCATTCAAGCCGTTGATGAAGTTGTTGATGCGAGTGACGACGCCGTTCAGCATGGCCTCGACGCCGCCGATCAGCCCATTGGCCGCCTGAAACGCGAAATCGCCGATGGCACCGGGAAGCTGGCCCCAGATCGCTTTCACCGCATCATAGGCACCCTTGAAGATGCCTGCCGCCGAATTGCCAAAGCTGGTCACAGCCTCGACGGACGATTGCATCGCGCCATAGATCGTGGCCTGCAGCCCTGCCCAGCTGGCCTCGATTTTCGACCAAGCCGAGGCCGCGCCAAGGCCGATACGATCCCAGACCTCCAACGCCAGATCCTTCAGGAGGCCAATGGCGGCCCCGAACCCGCCAGCACCCGCGACGAGCCGAGTGAACTGAAACACCAATTCGCCCGCGCCGACGATCAACGCGCCAATCCCCGTACGGATCAGCGCGCCGCGCAGTATGACGAGGCCAGTGGCAAGGCCGCGTACCGACAAGGCTGCGGCGGCCAGCCCTGCCACCCAGCGCCCGGCCATCAATGTGGCAAATGTCGCGGCATAAGTGGTCAGGCGACCGATGTTGTCGAAAAGGGCGTTGATCGCGATGCCAATCGGCCCGGTACTGCGTGCCATGTCGGACAGGGTGTTGGCTATGGTTTCCAGCGCCGGGGCCACGGCGGCGGTCAAGCGGTTGGTCAGCCCCAGCCAGATCAGGCTGAGCTTGGCGATGGCATCACCAGTGCGTTCGATCTGCGCGGCATCGCTGGCGCTTACAGCCACACCGAAGTCGCGCACGTCCTGCGCTGCCTCGCGCAAAGTGGCCGGGTCAATCCGCAGGAACGCCAGCGCCGCTTTGTCGCCGAAGAGGTCGGACGCGACAGCCGCGCGCTCTGCCTCCGGCACAAACCGGTTCAAGGCTTCCTGAATTGCGACAATGCGCTGGTCCAAGGGAAGAGCCTGAAGCTCGGCGGCGGAAAGTTTCAGCCGCTGCAGGGCCCCGACAGCCGATCCGGATCCTGCTGCCGCTTCCGACAACCGCGTGGTCAGTTTCTTGGTTGCCTGCTCGATCTCGCCCATCGAGACACCGGCCAGTTCACCAGCCCAAGTCAGCACCTGCAGGCTTTCAACCGTGGTTTTCAGCGATGCCGCCATATCCGCCTGCGCGCCGATGGTCTCGAGGCCTGACCGCACCATCGCCACGCCAGCAGCGGCCGCCGCAACGGTCACCGCCGCCAGAGCGATCCCGGCCTTGCGGGCAAAGCTGGCCAGCCGGGCATTGGCCATCTCCATCTCGGTTGAGAGGCGACCAAAACCCCGCGCGCCAGCATCACCGATGCCTTCCAGCTCGGCGCGCACCTGGCGGCCGCCCTCCGCCACGAGGCGGACGGACACACGCTTTTCAGCCATCGCGGCTTCCTTCCATCTGTTTGTTCAGTTTGCGCACCATGACCGCCTCGATCTCGGGCAGCAGTTCGGCGGCGATCAGGGTGTCGATCCCGAGGGCGCGGGCGAGGGCGAGGGCAGCGCCCATGTCCCAACCCAGCAAAGCACCGGGGATCACGCGCAGCTGGCCACCAAGGCGACCGACAAGGTCCCAGACCTGCCAACCCTCGGTGGTCTGGGGTCGGTTCAGTCTTGCGGGGCAGTCTGGGCAGGGGCCTGCGCAGGCCGCGCAGTACCGGTCGCCCTCGCCGAAGGACCAGTCGGCGAGGGCGCGGAGACGTTTTTTTCCGCGTCCAGGATCAGACCCTTCGCGACATACGTGGTCTGGAACGCCTCGAAGACGGGCCAGATTTCCAGCAGGGCGTCGATGCCCTCGGGCGAGACGGATATGATATTGCCTGTATCATCGCCGACACCTTCCCAATCCAGCACGGCGCGCCGCGCCACAGCCTTGGCCATGGCGAGGGCCAGTGCTTCCTGCGTCGCCCCTTCCGGCAATTCTTCGATGGCTGAATCGGCGCGCGCCGACACCATCAGGGCAGTTGTCAGCGGGCTGACGAGCAGGCGAAGGCCTGGGGCGAGGTCCAGCCATTGCGGCGTGACGGTCAGGTTCAGTCGGATCATGGTCAGTATCCTGCGAGGGTGTTGATGAGGACAGCGGTGCACATGCGGGCGGGGCTGGTGGCCTTGGCGGCCATCCAGTCGAAGGTCGCCTGCACGCCCTGTGGCCCCGCGATCTCGATGCGCGGGCGGGGCAGATAGACGGCGTGGGCGGTGAAGGTGCAGCTGGCGTTGGCCCCAAGGCTGTAGTTGAACTCCAGCTCGCACGGGGTGCCGTCGATTGCTTGGGTGATCAGTGTCGTATCTGAAAACCGCACCTCGATCCGTCCCGACAGGGCGGCCATCGCGGGATCGGCGCCATCAATGCGGCCATCGCCGCGGATGGTCTCGATCCGGTCGAGGTTGTTGGAATAGGTGATCTCGGCCGAAACCACGTTGCCCAAGGCTGAGCCATTTCGTTTCACCGTGCCGTTGAAGTGGCCAAAGCGTTGCAGCCCCAGCGCTGTCGGCGTGCCTGCGGCTGTGGCGGCAGCAATGGTTTCCCCATGGGCCACAAGCCGGGCCGTCGCGGTCAACAGGCCCGACCGCTGCATCTGCCAGGTCAGCTGATCCAGCACGCAGCCGGAATACATCGCAAACCGTGGCACTTCAGGCATCGCCGTTTCAATCGCCATGCTGGGCAGCGTCCAGTTGCCCGACTGGAAGGTGTGGGTCTTCGGCGTGGTGCCGCTGGTGACCGGCTGGCCGAAGGCCGCCTTCAGCCAGAACCCGAAGGCCTCGACGTCGATGGGGATCACCACCTCGCCGTCGGCCGTGACCGCATCCTTGATTGGGGCCAGCGGATCGCGTCCATAGCCCAACAGTTCGGATTCCAGCAGCGGTTGCTCCGACCCGAGTGTGGTCCGAGCAAAGGGCATCAGCCGGAACCCACTGACCGGCGGGGTGCCGTAAACCGTCTCATACGCAAGCGCCATCTGCGCCCGCGCGCCTTGCGCACGTGCCATGGTTAGGTTTCCTTTCTTGTTTAAACAATCGGTGGATGCCTTGCAGAGCGGCAGGTAATCGGGTCATCTGCCTGAATGATCAGACCTTTTCTCAATCCCCGTTTTACTCGTCAGCTGCGCCGTGCGGCATTCCTATTGATGATAGTCGTGACCATGTCGGCAGTTATCGGTGCGCCCGATGCGCAAGCGCAGCAGTCGAACACGCTGGAAGCGCGGGTCAGCAAGGTGCTCGACGGCGACACTTTCACCCTGCGTGGCGAGTCGCGCCGGATCCGTGTCTGGGGGCTGGATGCGCCAGAGTGGGACCAGCAAGGTGGCTCCACTGCGACAGAGACTTTGCATGGCTTGATCTCAGGCAAGACACTGAGTTGCAGCGTGGTGGATATCGACCGGTACGGGCGACTTGTCGGGCAGTGTTTCCTGCCAGATGGGCGCGATATCGCGGCGGAGATGATCCGCTCCGGCGCTGCATCCGAGTATTGCCGCTATTCGCGCGGGTTCTATGGCACCTGTTGAATGGGCCCAGATCCAGAACTCGCCGTCTGACGGCGAAGGTGCGCCATGATCGAAGGCATTTTCTTCCTGATCTTTGGGCTGGCCGCCCTGTATTTCACCCTGTGGATTTTCATTCTGCTGCCCGCCCGAATGGCAGAAGCGAGAGGCCGCAGTGCCTTTGGCTGGGTGCTCCTCAGCATCTTCTTCTCGCCTATTCTTGCCTGCCTGCTCCTGTGGTTGCTCGGCAATAATCCTAATCGTCAGACGGATTAGACTGATGTCTGACCGATACCATCCTTGTCGTGGACATTCAGCCTAAGGAAGCTGGCGTCATCCGAGGGGGCCGGTGGCGGTATAGTGTAGCACGACGGTGATCACCGCCGCCTTCAGCGCCGCCGCGCCATCGATGGACAGATCGACCGAGGCAGGGGGTTCGGGTTCGACCCAGTCGCAAAGCCCGCCCAGCGTGCGGTCGGCTTCAATCGCCGCGCCGATGGCGACGATCAGGGTGTCAAAGGTGCTGGCCCGGCCATTCGGGGCTTGGACGACGACCTCCAGTTCGGCGCGGTGCTGGTAGTGATAGCGAAGTGGCGACAGCGTAACCTCTGGTTCGCCCGGCTGGCCATCGCGCAGGATGATTAGCCCTGCTGCTGGGATTCTCTCGGGCAGCACCTCGTCACGCAGGGTGAGGGCGGCAAGCGGCTGCAGCCGCGCATGAAGCGCAGCGAGGATGGTTTCGCGGGTGGTGGGCATGGGATTTTGTTGCCTATCCTCTTACCATTCGAACAACCCTACCAATTTCAATTTCCTCAGGCTTTGGCTCTCCTGCCTGATGAAATAGAACCTTGTCAGTCGGGTTAACTGCGAATGTGTTGAACGGCTGGCTGAGAGAGATCAATGGAGACGAGCCTAGTAGCGCCGAAAAGAACAGGACTATTTTATTCCGTTTGCAAAGTACTTTCACTTCAGAGCCACTCGCGATTGACTTGAGTGGTTGTCGATTTTGACCGACGCGAAGCTCGAGTAGATCGCCAGAAAGTACACGTCCGCCTAAGAGTTCAAGTTTATCAAAGGTCTCAAGAGACGTAATTGCCTGAACGGCGGCAGCGTAGTCACGAGATGGGACAGCCTTGAAAAAACCATCGGCTGCAATCATGCTGGATTCTTGGTCGAGGCAAAGTTCAAGAACAGAAATGAGGAACCGCTCCGCAAATCCCGTGGCCTTTTGATTGCCCAAGAATCGTTCGAGCTCGTGATTCATTACGATTTCGTCGCGCTTTGCGACCTCAAGTGGGACATTTAGATTCTTGTTCCAGAAGATGACCCTACACACCCTTGCGGTAGGCACTCGGATGTTCTGCGATTCGAGAAGTGCACAAAGGCAGTCCAGCTTTTCGTTGTTCTTCGATAGTGGGTTTTCATGGGATACTTCGCCGCCGTTTCGCCTTTCCTGTATCCACCTCTCCCCATCGATGCGCAGCCGACCCGACCAATTCTTTATTTCGATAGCGCTGATTTGTTTTGGTGAAACAACAATCAAATCAATTTCGTAGCGCCCCCTTCCGGGGGAACGTCCGTCCCGAGGCACACGTTTCGAATGGAAGATGCTGGCGGTTTTCCATGTGAGGTGGTTGGTGACCAACGATCTCAACGCTTGTTCCGCATCTCGACCCGCAACAACTTCGTCCAGTTCGGGCTCTTGCCTTGCAGATACAATTTGCCGCCATGTGTCGAGCCGCTGCGCCTTGCTGCTTTGCCTGTCCATCTAATTTTCCCGCATGCATTTCCCTTTTCATAGCAACCCCTTGCACTTCTAGCCAAGGACTATCGCTGCTTTCCCTCAACCCAGTTCGCCACGATCAGTCCCGGCACCCCGTCCACTGCCCGTTCGGCATCGCGGGCCAGATCCAGCCGCTTGCGCAGCTTAACCTGCGGCACCAGCAGGAAAATCGGCACAGTCGCGACGCCGCGACCGGTTTTCGACTTTGATGCCACAGCCCGGCCTTTGGAATTCAACCGCCCCTCGGCCACCAGCATGCTCGGCCCCCGGCGGCGATAGATGAACCGCAGGCGCAACCCCGTGCGGCGTTCCCATTCGCCGGGGGTGATCCGGCCGCCCTTGGTGCTTTTCCCGGCGGCGGGGGTGGGGATTGCCAGCCAGAACCCATCCTTTGACCGGATCAGTGGCCCCGTGTCATGCGCGCCAATGATGACCGGGGCGTTCGACCAGACCAGCGCCGCCGCGTTCAGGCTGTCGCCGGATTTGGGGAAGCTGGCGAGGCGAATGGAGTTGCCGAGCCTCGTGCCCAGCCCCGCGCCGGTGATCTGGCCGCGCCAGGCGGATTTCAGGGAGGCGCCTGCCTCGCGCATGGCCGCTGAGACTGCTTTTTCCCCAGCAGCGATTTCGGCCTGCATCAGGGCGATGAGGTCGGGATCGAAGGCGATCTTCAACCTCATGATGGGCGCAGGTCCAGTGTCCAGATCAGGCGTTCGCGGTCGCGGATGGGTTCGCCCTGAATGGTGAAGCTGTCTGCCCCGATCACGACCAAATCGCCGGGGCGGGGATTGGGCAGGTCGGATACGCGCACATCTATCATCGTGGTGTCGCTGACAAACCGCCCAGCCCCGAATTCGGTGATGCGGTCCGGGGCGCGGCGGATGACGCGGATGGGGCGTTCCTCTGATGTGGTGGCAGAAATCCAGACTGCGGCCGCCGCCATGGACGGGTTGGCATAGATCCGGTCCGTGGCGGCGGCGAAGACGTTCACGTCGGGGCCATCAGTTCGAGGTGTGAATGCGGATCGCGATGCGCGGCCGCTTGTTCACTGGCAGGATTGACGCCTCGGTCATCAGGTCGATCCAGCGGCCCTTTTCGTCGAGGTGCTGGCGGGCATAGAGCGGCAGGCCGAGGGTGTTCGCCGCCTCCAGCAGATTGGCCGGGCCGCCATAGGTGGTGAAGGTATCCATCGTGCCCAAGGGGAAGGCGATGCCCTCGTTCGCTGGAACCAGCCGTTCGGTGACCTTGGTCGAGAGGGTGACGGTGCCCGAATATTCCTCGAACACGATACCCGCGAAGGGGAAGTTCCGGCGTACATCCTGGCGCAAGGGCTGCGCGCCGGTCGCGGCGTAGAACTTGTACGCCTCCTCGGTCTTGGGGTGCACGATCAGCTTGTCGAAAAATTCCCGGCTGACGAGAGCATGCACGTCGGACATGCTTTCGCCGAGGAGGTTGTCTTCGATTGCCCGCAAAACCTCGCGGACCTTGCTTTGGACGAGGGTCCCTGCGGTGCCCAGCAGGAAATCCACCGAGATTTGCGCGAGGCCAAATTCGGTGAAGTAATTGTAGAGGGTCGTGCCAGCGCCGTCCTTCACGATGCCGCGCAGCGCGTTCATCTCCATATATTCGCGGGTCTGGGCATGCTTGCGGCGCATGAGCTGCAACTTGCGGTTCATCACCTCAACCAGCGGGTCGGCGGCATCGAAGGCGCCCAGCGCGGGCTGGCCCTGAATGTCGCCGGGCAGGATGACATCGTCATGCGGGATCCACGGCAGCGCGAATGACCGCATCGAGCGGCCCTCGCGGGTGCCGACAGTGGAGGGGCCACCTAGCGGCACCGAGGGCAGCAGGTTCAGCACGCCCTCGTATTGCTCGATGATGACAGAGCGTTGGGTGACGCCCTCGAAGCGGAACAGGCCGATCTGGCCAAGGCGGGTGTAAAGGTTGGGCAGGATGTTGATAGCCTGCGTCATTTCGGCCAGCGAGTAGCCGCCAGCGTCGAAAGGATTGCGAACGATGGTCATGGGGTGCTCCGGGAGATTGAGGGGTTTGGACGTCAGACGCCGTCGCGGGCGATGATGCCGACGGCGGCCAACTGGCCGATCTTGGCGGTGATCTTGGCCGCGTCGTTGACGGTGCCCTCGTAGGCGAGGCCCGCGCGCGACACGAT
Organism: Rhodobacter sp.; assembly: GCA_027484145.1. Taxonomy (GTDB): domain Bacteria; phylum Pseudomonadota; class Alphaproteobacteria; order Rhodobacterales; family Rhodobacteraceae; genus Pseudotabrizicola. The sequence goes on along the minus strand of JAIXUH010000004.1, from coordinate 284 downwards.
CGATGGGCCACGGGCCACCACGATACCGACAGCGTCGGCCAGCGTTGCGTTCACCGGATAAAGCAGCACAGCGACGGCGACCTGCGCGCCATCGGCACCGGTCGCGGCCGACAGGCTGTATTTGCCGCTGGCCGTGATCCGACCGAGGACGGCACCAGAAGGATAGTCGGTGCCGATCAGCAGCGTGATCACCTCGCGGGTGTAGTTCGGGTTGACCTCATATTTGAGGACATCGCCCATGCTGGGCGGTTCCGTCAGGACGGGCATTGGTCAGTCTCCATGTT
>JAIXUH010000017.1 GCA_027484145.1 Rhodobacter sp. | reverse complement strand
GATTTTGCCGTGGGGGTGGATGATATCTTGCTGGCCTCCGGGATTTTTACCGCCATCGGTGCCAGCCTCAGCGCCAGCGAGTTCCGCATTGGCGCTGCGGTCGATGCCAACGACTTCCTCCTGTATAATGCGGCCACGGGGGCGCTGACCTATGACAGCAACGGCAACGCCGCTGGTGGGGCCACGCAGTTTGCGACATTGCAAACTGGGCTGGCGCTGACGGTGGCGGATTTCGGGATGATCTAGCAAACCCCGCTTCGGGGCAGCACCATGCGCGCCCGCCCCGCTGGCCGTTCCATCGGGCCTTCACCGCGCCAAAAGCTGGAACAAGATGATTTTGCACCGCTTTTGTGCGATAGATTCATGAATCACTCGTAGCGCGGCTGTTTTCGGCAGACCGTTTTCGAAAGGACAGCATCATGCCCGTGAACCAGATTTTCACCGATTCCGAAGGCAAGTCGTGGGATCTGCAAGGGGCCAACCCGATCGGGTCGCGCTTTCCGGGCCAAACTGGGCAGGGGGTGAACGGCGGCACTGCCGATGCCTATGACGGCGGGCTGGCGCTGGCGGTGGGCACGGATTTCGTCAATTCCACGGGCACGTTGGTCAACCCCAATTTCGGCTCGCTGGACGAGAATGGGCGCGAGTTGAACACCGCCCCGGTGGTGATTGCCGGGGTCGCCATCACCCGGTCGATGCTGGTCAGCGATGCCAGCATTTCTCCCTCGGGTTCATGCGCCTGCTGGACAGCTTTACCAATATCACCGATCAGCCCGTCACCATCATGGTGCAGGTGCTGACCGACGTCGGATCTGACAACTCAACGGCGGTCGTCGAAGAAACCAGCGGCAACAACGTCATAGACCCCAGTGACCGCGGCTTTGTCACCGATGAGATTGCCAACCAAACGGGCGGTGATTCCTCGGTCGGTTATGTCTATGGCGATGGCGTCGGGCTGCAACCCATCGCCGCGCGTCCGTCCCTGAACTCGGGCAAAGGGCCGGATGAGATTACCGTGCAGTTCCAGCTGACGCTGCAACCGGGCGAAACGCAGCGGCTGCTGAGCTATGCGTTTCAGAACACAACCGCCGCCCAAGGGATCGCTGACCTGACGCAGTTCGACGACCTGTTGCCAACCTTGTCCAGCCGGGGCCTGCTGGCCGGGATCAGCGCCGCCGAACGCGCCCAGATCGTGAACTATGCTGAAACGCTGGAAAGCGGCCTGCAAGTGACTGACGGGTCGGGACAGACATGGCAGATCAACACCGCGACGGGCAGCATCTCGACGGTGGGCAACAGCGCCGTGTTTTCCACCCGCGTTGATCTCCCCACGACACCCTTGTCAACCTTCACCACCGTCGAGTCGACCGTGGTGTCAGAAGCCGGGCAAGAGGTAAACCTGACCCTGAGCAGCACCAGTGCGGTGCCGGGTGACGCAAGGCTGACCCATTCGCTGATGGCCTCGCCCGATCAGGGGTATGCGCGTTATCTGGTGACCATCACGGCGGATCCGACGGCGGGGTTCAACCTGACCGGCAGTGAATTGGGTCTGATGGCGCGGCTGGGGGCAGGAGGCATCGTCGGCGCCCGAGACATTGCAACCGGTAGCTTTTCCACAACGTTGGATTTCACCGACAGCGGCTTGGTCTATGATGACAGCACCAGTGGCGCCGGCGGAACACGGCCATCCCTTTCTGTGGTCTGGGGCGACTTTACCATGGGTGACGCGCTTGATGGAAACGACGGCGTGAAGCTTGGCACAGGCGAGTTGCAGACCATTTATGACGATCTCAACCTTGGCGCCGGGGCGTCAGCGTCGTTCCTGTATTTCTTTGCCACCAACCCCGATGCCGGCTTGGGCTTTGCCGATGTGGCCATGCTGAGCACCCCCGATTTCCGTGATCTGGCCGGGCTTTCGGCGGCAGAAGTTGCCAGAATCATCAATTTTGATCTGGACGAATCCGACCGGCTGCAAACGGTAGCGGGGTTTGGTGCGGGTGATGATGTGTATGCCGGCAATTATTGGGGGGAGTTGATCGAGGGTGCGGGCGGCAATGACAATCTGTCAGGCGGCGGCTCGGACGATGTTATGCGCGGGGGCGCGGGCAATGACATTCTGGATGGCGGCACCGGCGATGACCGGCTGGACGGTGGAGAGGGGACCGATACCCTGATCGGGGGAAGCGGCAATGACACGCTGTTCGTGCGCGGTGCGGGCGTGGTCATCGTTGAAGGCGCGGGCGGCGGCACGGCAGATACCGTTGCGGCAAGTGCAAGTTTCACCCTCGCCGCAGATGACCATATCGAAAGAATGCAGACCACCTCGTCTGGCGGCACCACGGCGATCAACCTGACCGGCAATGCCATGGTGCAGCGGATTTTCGGCAATGCGGGCGTGAACGTGTTGTCGGATGGTGGCGGGGCCGGGGCCGATACGATGACCGGGCTCGGCGGCAACGACACTTACATCGTGCGCAACGCCGCCACGGTGATTGTCGAGAATGCGGGGCAGGGCACCGCCGACCGTGTTGCGGCTGGGGTGTCGTTCACGCTGGCTGATGACGACGACATCGAGGTGCTGACCACAAGTTCGGCAGGCGCAACAACGGCCATCAACCTGACCGGCAATATGCTGGCCCAAAGCATCACCGGCAATGCCGGGGCCAACGTGCTGGATGGGCGGGGTGGCAACGACACGATCACGGGCGGTGCGGGGGCCGATGACTTTGTGTTCTCGACAGCCCTGGGCGCGGGAAACGTGGACCGCATCATGGATTTTGCCGTGGGCGTTGATGACATCGTGCTGCAGGCCTCTGTGTTCGGGGCCATTGGGGCGGACCTGAGTGCAAGCGAATTCCGCGTGGGCGCGGCGTTGGATGCGGATGATTTCATCCTGTACGACGCCGTTACCGGCGCGCTGACCTTTGACAGCAACGGCGACGCGGCCGGAGGGGCCACGCAGTTCGCCACGCTGGCAACCGGGTTGGCGCTGACCTTCAACGACTTTGTCATTCTGTAAAACGCACAAAGGCTGACGTCCAAGGCTGCGGCAGACTTTCGAGGGCTCGTTTCCAGCACATGCGGGCTAGTCTTGCGTGGAAGCCGGGTCGATTCGGCCTTTTCGCCCCTATTTCTTGATATTTTTCGATTTCGAAGAGGTCTTTATGCCCGTCAATGCAACCCGGACAGACTCCGAAGGCTTTACTTGGGACATTGCGTCGAACGCTGACGATACGCCTGAACTCGGCACCGTCAACGGCACGAATGACGCATTCGACGGCGGCATGCGTCTGGTCGTAAGCGGCCTGAGTGTCAACCCGCAGACCGCGTCGATTGACGGCCGCGAGGTGAACAGCGCCCCGGTGCTGCTGGCAAACGGAGTTGCGGTGCAGCGCTCGATCCTGGTGTCGGAGGCCGCAATCTCGCCCCTCGGCTTTGCGCGCTTTCTCGACAGCTTCACCAACACCACCAATGCCGCAATCACCATCACGGTCGAAACCGTGACCAACAGCGGGGCCGACAGCGCGCTGCAGGTGACCGGCGATTCCAGTGGGAACGGGTTCCCGACGACTGGCGATACGGCGCTGGTGACCGACGACGCGAACGCAGGGGGCGACGACCCTGCGGTGATGCAGGCCTTTGGCGATGGGTCGCTGCTGCCGACTGCCATATCGGTGGGAAACAGCCTTGTCAGCATCACCCACACCCTGACCCTGCAACCGGGCGAGACGCAAAGCCTGCTGCAATTCGCCACGCAGAACACCAACACGGCCGACGGTTTGCTTGACCTGCAGGTTTTTACCGAAAGCGCAGCCGACCTGAACGCGGCGGGCCTGCTGGCGGGGCTGTCGCGCGAGGAACAACTGAGCATCGTCAACTACAGCGGGTTCGACACGGTGCAGGACCCCTTCACCCTCGTCGATTCCGACGGCAACCGCTGGGCCATCGATACAGCAGGTCGGCTTTCGACCCTTGACACCAATGCGCTGGTCAGCTTCGACATCGCGATCCTCCGCCAGAACTTTGATGTGGTTCAAAGCTTTACGGTCGATGCCGAGACTAACGAGGTCACCATTGTTCGCGCAGGCTTCGAAATCCTTCCCGACTCAACCATCACCTACACCTACCGCGCCATGCCCGACCACGGGGTGATCCGGCTGCTGGTCACCTGGCAGGGCGGCACCGGCGGGATCGGCAACGTCACGCTGGACCCAAGGGTCACCACAGGGGCAAACCCGCCCCTTGTTCCGGTGCAGGTCAACTCAGCCGATTTCCCCGTTACCTCAGGCGTGGTGCTGGATGACAGCGCAAGCGGGTCGGGCGGCACATTGCCCGCGCTGACCTATGTCGTCGGGGCCACCGGGGCCGACAATGTGTCATCGGTCATTGCGAACACCTTCGGCACCACCATGCCGGGTCAGGGTGTCGACGCAGGCGAGACGGTCACCTACCTGTTCTTCTTTTCGCTGAACGACACCGGCCTTGGCGGTCTTGCCGACCTGACCCGCCTGAACACCCCCGGCCCCGAGGAACTCTCGGGCCTGTCGGCGGCCGAGGTCGCGGCGCTGAGCAACTTCACCCTGGACGAAACTGACCGCCTGCAAGAGGTGCTGGGGACCGATGGTATTGATGACGTGATCATTGGCCACAACTGGGGCGACAGCATCGACGGCGGCTCGGGCGATGATGACATTTCGGCGCTGGGGTCAGATGATATTGTGCGCGGCGGCATCGGCAATGACCAGATCGACGGCGGCGATGGCGCGGATTCGCTGTTCGGCGGCACCGAGGATGACACGATCACGGGCGGCACCGGTGCGGACAACATCGAAGGCAACGATGGCCACGACCATCTGAACGGTCAGGCCGGCAATGACTTCCTGTTTGGCTTTGGTGGCAACGATACCCTGATCGGCGGTTCGGGTGATGACGAACTTTCCGGCGATCAGGACAACGACGTCCTGTCAGGCAACCTTGGCGAGGATCGGCTGTTGGGGGGCAGCGGCGACGACACGCTGAACGGCGGGTCAGGGGCCGATGACATGATCGGCGGCGCGGGCAGCGATGTGTTTATCGTCGATAATGCCAGCGACAGTGTGACCGAAGACCTTCTTGACGCGGGGTTTGACGAAGTGCGCTCCTCGGTCACCTTCGTTGTCGGCTCTCAGTCCATCGAGGCCGTGACGTTGACCGGCAGCGCCAACATCAATGCCACGGGGGACGCTTTGGCCAACCGCCTGACTGGCAACAGCGGCGGCAACGTGCTGACCGGCGACGGCGGGTCCGACACGATGGCAGGCGGCGCGGGGAGTGACACGTTGAACGGCGGGGGTGGGGTCGACTCGCTGGTAGGCGGGGCGGACAGTGACGTGTTCTTTGTCGATACCCTGGCCGATGTGATTGTCGAGGGG
>JAIXUH010000007.1 GCA_027484145.1 Rhodobacter sp. | reverse complement strand
TGGCGCGATGGGTTCGGGGGTGGGTTCCGGGGTGGCATCGCCAAAGCCCGAGAGGGCCGCGATGTCGAAGTTGACGGTGGTGCCGCCTTTTTTGCGCTTGGCAGGTGCGGGTTCGGCCTGTGCTTCTGGTGGTTCTGGCGCGATGGGTTCGGGGGTGGGCTCCGGGGTGGCATCGCCAAAGCCCGAGAGTGCAGACATATCGAAGTTGACGGTCGTTCCGCCCTTTTTGCGCTTGGCAGGGGCGGGTTCGGCCTGTGCTTCTGGTGGTTCTGGCGCGATGGGTTCGGGGGCGGCGTCAGCATGTTCGTCGGTGGAATCATCGCCAAAGCTGCTGAAGGCGTCGGCAAGGTCACTTGGCACGAACGGGGCGAAGGCGGGCTTTGCGGCCTCGGGCGGTGCAGTGTCTGCGCTGAGGATGCGGCTGGAGGAAGCACGCCTTGCGCGAAGTGTTTCGGCAGCGACAGCGGCCTTTGCCAAACCTTCGGCCGTTGCCTCGGGCGCGGAGGGATCAGTTTCGGCTTCGGCCACCACTTGCGGCACTTCGGGCGGGTCGGCCTGCAGAATGACGGCGTCGGGAAAGACGGGGGCCGGTTCTTCGATGGGTGCGGCCACGGCGGCGAGCAGTTCGGCGGCTGCATCGAGGGAGAATGCAGTCAGCGGCGGCTTTTTCTTCTTCTCGACGACCGGAGGCGGCGGGGGCGGCGGCGGGGCCATGACGGGTTCGGGCACAGGCGGGCGTTCGGGCTTGGGCCGGGGCGGGCGCGGCTTTGGCGGGGCAAGACGCATGGGCTGCGACAACAGCGCGATGCGGGCGGCCAGAAGCTGACGCGGTTTGGGCGGGCGCGGCAGGGAGGGCGCGAGAGTTGCAAGGGCGTCGGCCAGACCGGCGTGATCAGTGACATCTTTCGTTTCCCGCAGGAACACAGCCGCGAAGCGTTTCAGCGCCGGCGTCTGGCACCCTGACTTTTCCTTGGCCTTCTTTTGCATCGCGACCCTCGCTGCGGTGAACTTGGCACTCTCCTTGCAAGACGCGGTCCAGTTGGCAGGCCCGGCCACAATAATCCGGGCAGGCTGGTGCGAAAAAAGGTGATCCATGGCGATTGACGCGTTCAGGAATGTTCTTGGTGTTCATGCGGATGCCTTGGGCCTGCGAGAGCAGCGCAACCAGATCCTTGCATCGAACATCGCAAATGCCGCGACACCGCACTTCAAGGCGCGGGATCTGGATTTTGACGAGAAGTATTCGGCGGCCCTTGGCGTGGGCGCGCTGGATGTCAGCCACCCCGACCATCTGGCCACCGGGGCTTCGGGGCAGTCTGGCCATCTGGTCTACCGGGTGCCGGTGTCGCCTTCGCTGGATGGCAATACGGTCGATCTTGCGACCGAGCAGATGGAGTTTGCCGAAAACACCATCCGCTATCAGGCCAGCCTGCAGCTTTTGAACCGTCGGATTTCCGGCCTGATGACAGCAATACGGGGTGAATGATGGCGGGCATCGACAACGTCTTTGATGTGGGGTCACGGGCCCTTTCGGCCCAGATGGTGCGGATGAATACCGTGGCGTCGAACCTTGCGAATGCGGGCACGGTATCCTCGACGCCGGAAGGGGCCTTTCGTCCGCTGCGCCCGGTGTTTGAAACGGTCTTTGCCGACCGGACGGATGCGGCATCGCTGTCGACCACCGAGGTTGCGGACATTGTGTCGCTGGACCGTGATCCGGAACGCGCCTTCATGCCCGACCATCCCGAGGCCGATGAAAACGGCTTTGTCTGGAAGTCGCCGGTGAACGTTGAAGAAGAAATGGTCGAGATGATGGAAGCCTCGCGCCAATACCAGAACACGCTTGAAGCGATGTCGACGCTGCGGGCGCTGATGTCACGCACGCTGAGCATGGGCTCCTGATCGTAAAGGAACGGATGATGATTGAAACGCTGGGGCGCAGTGGCCTGCCAAACACCACGGAACGCAAGGTCAACACGACGGAAGCAAACAGCACGGGCACGGATGCGGCGCTGAATCAGGCCGATTTCCTGACGCTGATGACGGCGCAGCTGAAAAACCAAGACCCGCTTGCTCCGATGGAGAATGGCGAGTTTCTGGCCCAGATGGCGCAGTTTTCCACCGTGGCCGGGATCGACCGGGTGAACAACACGCTGTCGGGCCTGTCGGGCGGGATGCGAGATTTCCGCATGGCGACGGCCACCAATCTGCTGGGGCATCAGGTGCTGGTGCCGGGCAATCTGGCGCGGCCCGATGCCGATGGCGCGGTGCATGGCGTGGTTGATCTGCCCGATGATGCCGAAAGCGTCATCGTGACCTATTCCGACCCGGTGACGGGCGAGATTTTGCACAGCGAAACCCAAGGCCAGCAATCGGCCGGCCTGATGGGCTTTAGCTGGACAGACCTGCCCGCAGGCTATGCCGAAACACGGCAGGCGGTGCGTGTGGGTGTGACCGTGGTCGGTGAAAACGGCACGCAGGAAATTGGGCCATCCGTCTACGCACGGGTGCTCTCGGCCCGCGCGGGGGCGGCTGGGTCTGACGACATTACCCTTCAAATCGAAGACTACGGCGCGCTCAACGCGCTTGAAGTCGAGGCCTTCCGCTAATCGCGGGGCCAAACTGGACCAGAAAGGAACGCATCATGTCCATGTATACCGCGCTTTCGGGCATCAACGCGGCACAGGCCGATATTGCCGCCACATCGCACAACATTGCCAACGTCTCGACCAACGGGTTCAAGGCAAGCCGGGTCGAATTTGCAGACATCTTCTCGTCGTCGCCGCTTTCGGTCGCGCGGACGGCGGTGGGTTCGGGTGCGCAGGTTGCCCGGACCCAACAGTCCTTTACCCAAGGCAACGTCGCCGCGACAGGCAACGTCCTTGACCTGGCCATCGAGGGACCGGGGTTCTTTGCCATCCGGACACAGTCGGGCAACACGGCCGAAACACAGTTTACCCGTTCGGGCGCATTCTCTCGGGATGTGGACGGAACCATTGTCAACGCTGCCGGGGCCGCGCTTCTGGGCTGGCCCGCTGCACAGGATGGCACGCCGCTGTCGAACGACCCGGGAGACGGTTTTCCTCTGCGGATTCCGCCAACCCTTGGCGGGGCGAAGGCCACTACAGAAATGTCGATTGGCCTTACCCTGCCGACCCGTGACACCATGCTTGGCGAGCAGGATGCCGTCCCGCCGACGGACGCCTTTGACATCGACGATCCGACAACCTATGCGTTTTCGACGCCGCTGACGGTCACCGACGAAAATGGCAAGCCGATGAATGCGCGCGCCTATCTGGTGAAGACGGATTCGGCCGATACGGTGAACACCACCAGCACCTGGGCTATCCACATCACTGTGGACGGGGCAGAAATGCCTGCAACCACCGCCCGGACATTCTCGTTCGAGGAATCGGGTGAGGCAGTGACTCCGGCGACGGTGACCTTTGACCTTTTTGGCACGGCGGTCGAGGTTGATCTGGCCGAGTCGACCATGGCGGATGAAGCGTTCACAGTTGAAACGGCCGAACAGAACGGCAAGGTTCCGGCCTCGCTTTATGCCGTTGAAATTGATGCATCGGGCACGGTGTTTGCGTCTTATTCCAGCGGTGAAAGCGTGGCGATGGGCAAGATCTTCCTTGCCAACTTTGCCAACCCGCAGGGTCTGCGGCAAATGGGTGCAACGGCGCTTTCCGCGACGGCGACCTCGGGCGCGCCTTTGCTGGGGTCGCCGGGCGAAACGGGGTTCGGCCTGATGCGATCGGGTGCGCTGGAACGGTCAAACGTTGATCTGACGCAGGAATTGGTGAACCTGATTTCCGCCCAGCGGAACTATCAGGCCTCGGCCAAGGCGATGGAAACCTCATCCTCGCTGTCGCAGACCATCATCAACATGCGGACCTGATAGGAGCGCGCGATGGACCGGCTTGTTCATACGGCACTGAATTCGATTGGAAACCTGCGCGATCAGCGGATCGCGTCGGCCAACAACCTTGCCAACATGAATGTGCCGGGCTTTCGCCGCGATCTGCCGAACGAAGGCAAGGCGTTCTATATCGAGGGCGAAGAAAGCCTGACATCGCGCGCCTTGCAGCTGGAAAAGGGGCCGCATTCCTTTTCCAGCGAAGCCGGGTTTCTGGACCAGACCGGCGAGCAGATGGACATCGCCGTTGCCGATCAGGGGTTCTTGTATGTGCAGCCCGAAGGCGGGTCGCCTGCGCTGTCACGGCGCGGCGATCTGCATGTGGGCCCCGACGGGCAGCTGAAGAACGGCGCGGGTGATGCCGTGCTGGGGGCAGGGCTGGTGCCCATCGTGGTGCCGCCCTTTCGCCGGATGGATGTGGATGATGCGGGCAATATCAGCATCGAACCGCTGGCTGGCGCTGCGGGGGAACGGGTGCGCATCGGCCAGTTGGCCACCGTTGTGCCCGCCGCTGATGTGGAACTGACCAAGGGTCTGGATGGGCAGATCCGCACCACCGACAATACCGTGCCACCGCCCAATCAGCAGGCGCGGGTTTTGCAGGGCGTGCTGGAAGGGTCGAACGTGAACCCGACCGAAGAGCTGATCGCCTCGATCGACCTGCAGCGCAGCTTTGAGATCAACCTGCGCATGATTACCAATGCCAAAGAGATGGACGAAGCGGGAACCCGCCTGATGCGGATGCCCGAGGCCTAGGGCGGATCGGATTTGATCTGAGTCAGACCAAGGCTGATCCGCAACAAGCAAGCCTCCCGCGTGTTGCGTCTGTCGTTCAACCAGGTTCTTCCGATTGAACGACATGCGCCCTAAAACGGCCGGAAAAGAATCCGTCCCCCTGATTGGGACATGGCACGTCCCTTGCAGCCTGAAGCCCGAGAGCTGAAGCCGCAAGGAGGCCTTTTGCGATGTCCACCAACGCGATGCATGTCGCCAAGACGGGTCTGAACGCCCAGCAAACCCGGATGCAGGTGATCGCCAACAACCTGGCGAACGTGAACACCACCGGCTTCAAGCGTGACCGGGCGAATTTTGAAACCCTTCTCTATCAATCCATCCGGCCTGCCGGTGGCGCCACGTCCGAAGGGACGATGTCGACCACGCCCTTTGCGCTGGGCACGGGTGTGCGGGTGCTGAGCACGGAAAAATCCTTCACCCAAGGGTCGGTCATCACCACCGACAACGCGCTGGACATGGCGATTGACGGGCAGGGGTTCTTTCAGGTGCTGATGCCCGACGGGCGCATCGGATATACCCGTGACGGGTCTTTCTCGGTGAACAACGAGGGCACGCTGACCACCGACAGCGGCTATGTGCTGCAGCCCGAAATGGCCATTCCGGAAGGGGCCACGCAAGTTGTGGTTTCGACCGACGGGATCGTTTCGGTGCAGGTGCCGGGCGCGGTTGAAATGCAGGAAGTGGGGCAGATCACCCTTGCCAGCTTCGTGAACCCGCGCGGTCTGGAACCCGTGGGTGAAAACTTCCTTGTGGAAACCCCGGCCAGCGGCGCGCCCGTGGTGGCCAACCCCAATGGCGAAGGCATGGGGCGATTGCAGCAGGGCGCACTTGAGGCATCGAACGTGAACGTCGTGCAAGAGCTGGTCGACATGATCGAAACGCAGCGCGCCTATGAAGTGAACTCCAAATCCATCTCGGCCTCGGACGAGATGATGCGTTTCCTTTCCAACAAACTCTGATGGACCTTTGACATGATCCGCCGCTTTCCGGCCCTTGTGGCCCTGACCGCCGTTTCCGCCCTTTCTGCCTGTGCCACCCAGATCGAAGAGAAGATCTCGGAAAACTATGATCCGGTCTATCCGGTTGAAATGCCTGCGTCTTCGGATGCTTTGGCGACGGGGGGCATCTATACTGCGTCCTCTGCCGGGCTGTTTGCCAGCGACCGGCGCGCCGCACGGGTGGGCGATATTCTGACGGTGCAGTTCACCGAGAAATTCGCGGCGTCGAAATCGCAATCGGCCAGCGGGGCGCGGTCCAGCGATTACGAGATTGACCTGCCGAATGTGCTGACGGGGGGCTTTGATGATGGCCGCCTGACCAACAGCACGGATCAGGCCTTTAATGGCCGGGGCGCGGCGCAGCAGTCGAACTCCTTGACCGGGTTGATGTCGGTTTCGGTGGTGCGCGAACTGCCAGGTGGCGTGCTGGAAATCATGGGGCAAAAGCGCCTGACCCTGAACAATGGCAAGGAATACGTGCGTCTGACCGGCGTGGTGCGCCCCGAGGATATCGGGCCGGACAACATCGTTCGCTCTGACCGGATTGCCCATGCCGACATTCAATATGTCGGCGCTGGTGACACCGCCGATACCGCAAAGCCGGGCTGGCTGCGCCGTGGCCTGAACGTGATCTCGCCCCTCTGAAGGAGGACACCATGATACGCTATGCCTTTCTGTTGCTGCTGATGGTCAATGCGTTCTGGCCCGGCCATGCCTTTGCTGACCGGCTGAAGGATCTGGCCTCGGTCGCGGGGGTGCGGTCCAACCCGCTGGTTGGGTATGGCATCGTTGTCGGCCTGTCGGGCACGGGTGACGGCACATCGGGCCTGACGCTGCAATCGCTGGAAAGCATGATCTCGCGCCTTGGGCTGTCGGTGGATGCGGCGGATCTGAACGCCAAGAACGCGGCGGCGGTGATGGTTACTGCCGAGTTGGCGCCTTTCCTGAAAACCGGGCAGACGCTGGACGTGACGGTTTCGACCGTGGGGCAGTCGAAATCGCTGAAGGGTGGCACCTTGCTGATGACGCCGCTGATGGGGGCGGATGGTGAGGTTTATGCGATTGCGCAGGGCAACCTTGTGGTCGGCGGCCTTGGGGTTGAAGGGGGAGACGGGTCGTCGTTGACCGTGAACATTCCCACCGTCGGGCGCGTGCCGCGCGGAGCGATGGTGGAACGCATGGTGGAAACGCCGTTTCTGGATACCGACCATCTGGTGCTGAACCTGCACAAGGGCGACTTTTCGACGGCGGCCTTGGTGGCCGAAGAAATCAACAAGACCTTTGGCGAAGGTGTGGCGCAGCCCTTGGACGGCACGTCCATCTCGGTGCGTGCGCCTGCCGATGCCGGCCAAAGGGTCAGCTTCATGGGGCTGTTGGAGAACATCGAAGTGATCCCCGATGCGCCATCGGCCAAGGTGGTGATCAATTCGCGCACCGGGACGGTGGTGATTGGCGGCAATGTGCGGGTGACGCCGGCGGCGGTGACGCATGGGTCGCTGACCGTGACGGTGGCCGAAGATCAGAACGTGGCGCAGGGCGCGACGGTTGTGGCCGGAAACGGGGCCACGGTCGTGGCACCGGGCGAACCTGTGATCACCCCGGATTCCACGATTGTGGCGCAAGAGGAAGGGGCAACCGCCTTTGTCTTTGATCCGGGTGTGAACCTGTCGTCGCTGGTGGATGCGATCAATGCTGTTGGCGCGTCGCCGTCTGACCTTGTGGCCATTCTTGAGGCTTTGCGTGAAGCAGGCGCGCTGCGCGCCGAACTGGTGGTGATCTGACATGAAGATTGATGGTGTAACGCCGATGGCCCTGACCGCCGCCCCCGAAGCCCGCGCGGCCGACCTACGCAAGGCCGCCGAAGGGTTCGAAGCGATTTTCCTGAACACGTTCCTCAAGGCGGCACGCTCTGCCTCGCTGGGCGAAGATATCATGGGCGGCAATGGTGTGGATCAGACCCGCGACATGTTTGATGCCGAAGTCACCAAGATGGCCGCAGGCCGCGCTGGTCTGGGTCTTGCAGATGCGGTCGAGCGGCAGTTTCAGTCTTTTGTGACCTCCAAGGGGTAACGCGGCATGTCCGGCATCATCGACATTGCGCGCAGTGGGGTGCTTGCCTATCGCACCGCGCTTTCGGTCACAGCGGAAAACATCGCCAACGTGAACACCGAAGGCTATGTGCGCCGCGATGTGGTGATGCGCCCGATCACCGGGTCGAACATGACGGCCACGTCGGGGTCGACGTTGGGGCATGGCGTGGCGATCGAAGATGTGCGCCGCGCCTTTGACCAGATTGCCGCCGACCGTTTGCGCGCGTCAGACAGTGCGCTTGCCGCATCGCAAACGCAGGTTTCCGCGCGCACGGCGCTGGAGGATGCGTTCTTGCCTGGTGCCAGTGGCGTGGGCGAGGCAATGGAAGAATTCTTTGGCAACCTTGGCGATCTTGCCGCGCAGCCTGCCGATATCGGCCTGCGCCGTGTGGTGATGCAGCAGGGCGCGGCGGTGGCGGGCAGCTTTGCCGATGCGGCGGCCAGCCTTGCCACCATTCGCGAAGACATCTTTGGCGTCGCCAAGCTGGCGGCGGAACGGGCCGGGTCGATCCTGAGTGATCTGGCCACGCTGAACGACCGGATGATCGGCATCTCCTCGTCGCCCGGTGCGGCGAATCCGCTGCATGACATGCGCGACAAGCTGTTGGCGGACCTTGCTGATGCGGTCGAGGTGAATGTCGATTTCGACGGGTTTGGCCGCGTGGCCGTGCGGCTGGGGCCGGGGCCAGGGGGCCAGCAGTTGCTGGATGGGTCCGGGGCGGCGGCCTTGTCGGCCAATATCGAGGCGCCCTTGAGCCTGAAAGTGACCAAGGCGCAGGTCACGGTGGATTCGGTGGTGCTGACGGGCGGTGCCCTTGGCGGGGCGGCGGTGGCCTTGGCCGCTGTGGATTCCGCCGCGCAAGAGTTGGACAATCTGGCGCAACGGCTGGTCAGCGACATGAACGCAGCCCATCAGGCCGGGCTTGATCTGAACGGCCTGCCGGGGGGCGATCTCTTCGAAATGACGGGCACCAAGGTGGTGCCGGGCCCCATGAACCGCGGCACTGCGGGGCTGGTCCTGTCGGGGCATGATCTGGCCGCCCCCGTGACGCTGACCTATGACTCGGTTGCCGCCCTGTGGCGGGCGACGGATGCGGGCGGCACGGAACTGGCCACTGGCGCTGCGCGGATTGATCTGCCGGGGCTGTCGATTGACGTGGCCGGGGCCGCGCGCGACGGCGATAGCTTTGTGCTGACACCGCGCTCGGGCAAGGCGATTGACATGCGTTTTGCGGTGACAGATCCGCGCACCATTGCAGCGGCGGCCTCCACTGTTGTGGCCCCGATGGCGGGGAATGCGGGCACAGCCTCGATCACGATCGAGGCGACCGAACGCCCGGCCACGGGCCAGCCTGCGCTGCCCACGCTGCTGGCCGGAACCGGGGCAGCGGATGCTGTGACGATGATCAATCCGGGCGTCGTCGGGGTTATTCCGGCGGGGACGTCGTCAGTTGAGTTGTTCAGCCTTGCGCGGCAGGCGTCACTTGATTTCACCGTGGCCAATGCTGACGTGGCAGCGGGAGGCACGCTGAGCTTTTCCGTGGGTGGCACCGCGCACAGCTTTGCCTTGCCACCGCTGGCCAGTGTTGCAGCTTTGGCGGCGGGGCTGAACGACGGCAGCATCCTGTCGGCAGACGGGCGCACCCTGGCCGAAGTGGGTGGGCAAGCTGGCGGTTTGCCGGGGCAGTTTACCGTGGCCCTTGCCAACGGGGATTTTGACGCGGGCGCGACCATCACCACGGGTGCGGGCACGCAAGGGGCGATCACCACGGCGGCCAATCCGCAGGCCAGTGCGATTCAGGTGTTTACGCGCGACGGGCGGCAGGTTTCGGGCACGCCCTTGACCGCAGCCGAGGCGGCGCTGCTGTTGACGCCAGCCAACGGATTCATGGCGGGGGCGCAGTATCGACCCGACTATCTGAACGGGGCCGATGGCGACGGCTATCGCGGCACGGTGATTGACCGCGAGGTGGTGCCGGGGGCCGAGGCGCTGACGCTGAGCCTGCCGGGCGGGTCGCCGCAGCCTGCCATGCCGCTGTCTGTGCTGTCAGGCGGGCAGACGGTCAACTTTACGCTGCCCGAAGGGGCCACGGCAGAGCGCGCGGCCGATCTGGTGCGCACGGCGTTTCCGGGGCTGGCGGCCACGGCGCAGACCAATGTGGCGCTGTCGGGCGTGTCTGACGGGCAGGTGAACTTTACACTGGCGGGGTCAAACCTGACGCCGATCCAGATCAGCGCCACGGTGGTGGCGGGCGATCTGAATGCGTTGGCCCGCGCGGTGACGGTGACGGCTGCGGCAACCGGGATCACGGCCAGTGTGTCGCCTGACGGCACGCGGCTGTTGCTGACGAATGCGGCGGGTGCCGATATCCGCCTTGGCAGCTTTGCCCATTCGGCAAGCGGCAACATGGAGGTGACACCGGCCGGAACCGAAGGGCAGGACCGCGCGGCGGGCACCACACTGGGCCTTGGCACCACAAGTGCGCGCGTGACGGGTGAGGTGATCCTGACCGGGGCGGCCAGCTTTGGCGTAAGCCTTGACGGCGTCTATTCCGGATCGGCCCCCGACGCCTTTGCTGGCGGCATGGCGCAGCGGGTGATGACCAATGGCGGGCTGACCCAGACGCTGACCTTTAGCGCAGACCCGGATGCGGATGCCGGGGCTGTGGCGGCAGACGGGCTGTCGGCCCTTGCCGCCGGGTTGTCACAGACGCTGAATGTGAATGGCAAGTCGGTCACCCTGACCGGGGCCGCAACGCCTGCAGCGGTGGCCGATGGCCTTGCCGCGCTGTTGCGCGAAGATGCGCCGGTGGCATCGATCACTGGGGCTGTTGTGGGCGTGTTGCCATCCGAAGGCACGGCGATGGCCGTCAAGGTGGACGGCGTCGATTATGTGCTGCGGATGCAATCGGGTTCGGTTGTCGTCGAAGGGCCGGAAACCGGGCGCCTGACCGCCAGTTTTGGCGGTGACATGCGCTTGCGGCTGGAGGTTCCGGGCGGCGCACCGGATGGCATGACGATTGTTCCCGACACCGCATCGAGCGGGGCGGTGGCCTTTGGTCTGGGCACGGCGCAGGCAGCGACTGTGCGGCTGACGGGCCTGCCCGTTGTGCCGGGTGATCTGCCGCCGGGGGGGCAGGTGCTCTCGGTCGAGGTTGCAGGCGTGCAGCACGACCTGACGGTGCTGCCCGCCGGGGCCGGTATCAGCATCAGCGTACCGCCGGGGTTTGGCGGAACGGCCAGTGTCGGCCCTTCGGGTGAGGTGATCCTTGAACTGGCGGCCAATGCCGGGCCGATGCGGGTGTTGCCGGGGGCGGACTCGGCGGGCTTTGGCGTGCCGGGTGTGGCGGTCACATCGATTGGCGGCAGGCTGGGGCTGGCCTCGGTGACGGGCGAGCCGCCCGTTGTGGGGCTGAGCGTGGATGCCACCGCACGCGAACGACTGCGCCTGTCAAACCTTCCGCCCGAAGACCTGATCGTGGTGATGACGGGCGGCGGCGCACTGAAGCTGGCGGGAAGTGTGACGCCATCGAACACGGTCACAGCGGAACGCGCCACCGAACTGCGGATTACCGATCCGCAGACCGGGCGGGTAGAGTTGCTGGACAGCCTGACTGGGCAATCGCTGTCTTCTGCGTTCCTTGATGCCGCAGGGCAGGCCACGCTGGGCGGCTATCGCGTGACGATGCGCGGCAATGCCGTGGCGGGCGACGGCTTTACCCTGACCGCCAACACCGCCCCCAATGCGGACTCCCGCGCACTGGAACGGATGATCGCATTGGCCGAGGCCGACCCCGAACAGGGGCGCGGCGGCTTTGCCAAGATCTTGGCCGACATGACCAGCAGCATTGGCGCCCAGACCAAGGCCGCCACGCAACGACAAGATGCGATGAAGTCGGCCAACGATTCCCTTTCGCGCAAACTGGCCGAGGCGGGTGGCGTGGATCTGGATGCCGAAGCGGCCAGCCTGATCGAGTTGCAGCAGGCTTATCAGGCCTCTGCGCAGGCGCTGTCGGTGGCGCGGCAATTGTTCGACACCATTCTGAACGCAATGTGAGGTTGAGATGAGCATCGGAACCAACCTGTTTGCACGGCTTGCCACCGACAACTTCTCGCGCTTGCAGGGGGGGATTTCGGCGCTGCAGGGGCAGATTGCGTCGGGCGTCAATGATCCGCGTCCTTCGGCAGACCCTTTGCGGGCGATCCGGCTTTCCGCAGCCAATGAAATGCAGGCGCGGCTTGAACGCTATGCGACCAACACCACCGCCGCCGAAGAGCGGCTGGCGATGACCGATACTGTGCTGGCGGACGTGTCGTCGATGACGCGGCAACTGCGCGAGATTGCACTGCAATCGGTGAACGGCACCATGAGCAAGGAAGGCTCGCTGGGTTTGCAGGCCGAGGCGCTACGCATCCGTGATGCGCTGGTTGGGGCGGCGAACCTGCGCGATGCGGCGGGACAGCCCTTGTTTTCGGGCTATGCGGCGGGCGATGCCTTTGCCGAAGGGCCGGATGGCAATGTCCGCTATCAGGGGGACACCGGGCGGACATCGCTGCGGGTGTCGGAAAGCGTGACGCTGACCACATCGCTGAACGGGGCGGATGTGTTTTCCACCGGGCCGGGCGGGGAAAGCCTGTTCAAGGTGATTGATGACCTTGTGGCGACGCTGGGCACTTCCATCCGCGAATCCACCGTGTCGGTGGAGGCCACGCGCAATGCGCGCCTGACCTTGCCCGCCGACCGTGGCGTGACGAATTTCGGCTTCCGGCTGGAGGGGCCGATGGGGGCGGTGGATATTGCCGCCGACCTGACCGCCGAGGTGCCCGGCCCGATGATTGATGCGATCAACGCGGCCTCGGTGCAAACCGGGATCAGTGCCAGCCTTGGGACGGATGGCACGTCGATCATGCTGGCCTCGACCGGCAAGATGTCACTTTCGGCTGGTGTGCGCAGTGACGGGGCGCGTGAAACGGTGGCCTATCTGCAGCCCTTGGACGACACCGGGGTTGAGGTGGGCACGCGCAAGATGCTGCGCCCGGATGTGCTGTCGCCCAACAGCTTTATCGGCGGGTTTGATGATGCGGTCAGCAACATGGCCGCCCAGCGGGCCGAAGCGGGTGCATTGGCGCGTGTGGCGGAACGGCAAAGCGAAACGCTGGCGGCGCGCAAGGTGCAGGTGACCAACGCCGTGACCAATCTGGAGGAGTTGGACATGGCCGAGGCGGTGACCCGCCTGCAAACGCTGCTGATGACCCAAGAGGCGGCGCAGCAAAGCTTTGTCCGCATCCGCAGCACCGGGCTGTTCGATTACCTGCGTTGATTTTGGCGTGATGCTTGCAAAGGGAGATCCATGACACGGCTGATCATCATCATATTGTTGCTTCTGGGTGTGTTTCCGGGGCTGCTGGCATCGCGCGCGGTGGCGGCCCCGTCCTGTGCCGAACTGGCCGAAGAGGCGGGGGCAAAGCTGGGCATTCCGCAGGGGCTGATGTCTGCCATCTCGCTGGTCGAGACGGGCACCGGCGGGCGCGCCTGGCCCTGGACCTTGAACGAAGGCGGCAAGGGCAGCCATTTCGACACCAAGGATGAGGCCGTGGCGCATCTTCGCGCGGTTCTGGACACGGGTGTCAGCAACGTGGACGTGGGCTGCATGCAGCTGAATGTCCGCTGGCATGGCAAGGGCTTTCAGTCGCCCGAGGCGATGCTGGACCCGGTGCAGAACACCACCTATGCGGCGCTGTTCCTGTTGGAGCTTTATAAGCGACTTGGGACATGGGAGGCGGCGACGGCGAACTACCATTCGGCCGATTCCGACCGGGGTGCCGCTTATCAGAAAAAGGTGGCACAGGCGGCGGGTGCCCCCATGCCCGAGGGCGACCTGACAGGTGAAACCGAGCTGGCCGAGGCCCCGCAGGACGGTGTTGTGCGCGGCATTCTGCTGGCCAGTGCCCAGCCTTTGGTGACGATCATCGGGGCGAATGCGAATGCGGCCATCGTTGAATCTGCAGCAAAAGCGGCCGGAGATTCGCTGAAATTCGATTCGCAACCGGTTGTGCTGAGAACCCGCGAAACCATCAGCCCGCGACTCGGTCGGCGGTGGAATGCGGTTCTGGCCGCGCGTGCGCAACTTGGCATCGGGAATGAGTCAATCCCCTGAACTGACCCATCGGGTGGGTGGTCTCTGATCCGACGGGATAGGAACAGCGTCGCAGGTATGCCCACACATACCTGCGGCGGCATTTGGTATCCCATGGCGGCATTGAGACGGCGAAGGATTTGGTGAGGATTAACTAAGAGATATGAAGACCTTAACCGGGAGGGCAGAATGACCTCACACTGGCACCACACGCAGACCGTTGCACGCCCGCTTCCGTTGTCGGATGTGATGGTTAATCAGTTGATCGTTGGCAATTCCGTGTCGATGACCAAACTGAAGCGGCTGATCGGAACGGTGGCTGTCAGTGATGCCCCTGTCATGGTTTTGGGCGAAACCGGCGCCGGCAAGGAACTGGTTGCCGAAGCGGTCCACCGGGCCTCGGGCCGGACCGGGGCGCTGATTGCGGTGAACTGCGCGGCAATTCCGTCAGAGCTTTTGGAATCTGAATTGTTCGGCCATGAAAAGGGTGCCTTTACCGGCGCTGACCGGCAGCGCATCGGGCTGATCGAACAGGCCAATGGCGGCACGCTGTTTCTGGACGAGATCGGCGATATGCCCCCGGCGCTGCAGACCAAGCTGTTGCGCGTTCTGGAATCGCGCAAGGTGCAGCGGGTTGGTGCATCGGTCGCCGTGCCGGTTGACTTCCGCCTTGTAACCGCAACGCACCGCAACCTTGAGGCGCGCGTAACGGATGGGTCGTTCCGGGCCGACCTTTATTTCCGTATCGCGGTATTCCCGATCAGCCTGCCCAGCCTTGCCGAACGCGCGGTGGATATTCCGCAGATCCTGTCGCGGATGATTTCCGACCGGATGGCCGAAAATGCCGCGCTGGATGCCCCGCATTTCGACCCGTCGGCCCTGCGCGCCCTTGCCGCCCATTCCTGGCCCGGCAACGTGCGTGAATTGCGCAACGTGCTGGCGCGCGCCTTTGTGCTGTTTCCCGGCCGGATCGTGACGGCGCGGCATGTGCGCGAGAACCTGTTGTCGCTGAATCTGCCGGATGCCGAAGATGCGGCCCAGCCCGAGGCGCCGTCGCCCGAAGAGCAGGGCCTGCCCGATCCGGGCCGCTTCCACGAGGCTTTGGGCGCCAAGGGCGACCTTGATCTGCGCGGCTATCTGCGTGATATCGAAGTGGCGCTGATCGAGGCGGCGCTGGACCGCCGCGATGGCTGCGTGACACAGGCCGCCGACGCGCTGCGCCTGCGCCGCACGACGCTGATCGAAAAGATGAAGAAGTATGGCATTCGCCGGGGCTCGCTGATCTGACCCGCTGCCAAGCCGAAAACCAAAAAGCCGCCCCGAGGGGCGGCTTTTGTTTTGGCCTGTTTGTGAACGTTCAGGTGGATTTGTTCCACGACGCGATCAGGTTGGTCAGATAGGTGCCCGTGCTTTTCAGCGAAGCAATCGCCACTTCCATGGCGGTGAACTTTTCGCTGTAAAAGCCGGTCAGCTTTTCGGCCTTGGCATCAAGGGCGGTCAGCGAGTCTTCCTCAAGCTGCAATTTGTCCTGCAACTGCGCTTCACGCGTGGCGATCTGGCCCGAGGAGGACAGGGCCGAGTCGATTTCCGATTTCAGCAGCGACATGAAACTGCGGCCGAATTTGATGTCGGCGGTTTCGATCCCGTCGGTGGCGGTGACCACGGAGCCCATCAGGGGGCCGCCAAGCGGGACGAACCGCGTGGTGCCGTTGCCAAGGCCGGTGCCGATGGCGGGGGCCCCGCCGATGGTGGCAGAGCCAACCCCACCTGGGCGCGAAAACGGGAAGGTTCCGGAAACCGACGTGCCCAAAGGGGTGCCGACGATGGTGATACCATCGGTCTCGCTGGACAGGCTGTCGGTAAAGGCGGCGTCGAACAGGGCCGGATTGGCATCAAAGCTTGAGTCAAAACGGTTGCGGTCAAAGCGCAGGCTGCCGTCACGATTGGTGGCAATGCCCATGTCGGCCAGATAGGTGGCCGACTCGCCATGCCCAGAGATCGGGGCGGCAACAAGGGCGCGGATGCGTTCGCCGATGCTTTCGACGGTGCGGTCCCCGGCAAGTGCGCCACGGTCGGCCCCGTTGGTTCCACGCGACGTGAGGGTTTTCAGCAAGGTCAGGGATTCGTTGATGGAACTGACCAGAAAGTCGAGGTTGTCTGCCGCCGTTTCGCGGTCACGTTCGATAGTGATATTGGCCACGCCGGTGGCAGTCAGGTCCAGTTTCACGCCGGGGATCAGGTCGGTCACGGTGTTTGACGCGCGGAACACCGTCAGCCCGTCTACATCGATGACGGCATCGGTCGCGGCCTGAATCTGTTTGGTGGACGTGGTCGTCACCGTATCGAGTGCGGCGAGGCCGGTGTTGAGCGGATCTTCGGTCACGGTAAAGCGCAGGCCATTGGCGGCGCCCAATTCGCTGACGACGCCAAGAGAGAATGTGCCGTCACCCTTGTCCAGCACGCGGGCTGACATTCCTTCCAAGCCATCCAGCTGCGCGGCCACCTCTTCCAGCGTCGCGCCGGGGGCGATTGTCAGGGTTTGCGGGGTATAGGCTGGGTTTGCCGCGAAGTCGTTGGTCAAGGGATCGACCCAGACCCCGATCTCGACCGATATGGTTCCGGCGCCAACAACGGCGTCGGTCGCGCCAAAACCGGGAAATTCCAGAACTTGCCGCCGGGCAAGGGATTGCACGTTCAGCGAGGTCTTTCCTTCGACCAGTTTGGATTTGTCACTGATCGTGATGCCGGCCCCGGTGCCGCTGCTGACGGCGGACAGAATTGGCGTGACGTTGATGGCCGATACTGCGGTAGCGACTTTGTCCAGCCCGGCCCGCAACTGACCCAAGGAGGAAATGGAAAGATCGGTCGCATCCATGCGCCGCTCGATCGCGCGCTGCTTTGGCTGAATTTCAGCGGCGACGATGCTGGCGGTCAGCTGAGACAGGTTCAGGCCGGAGCCATTCTTGTTCAGCGTGCTGAGGATATCTACGTCCATGGCTGATCTGATCCTATCCTGTCACATCCCTTACGACGCAACGGCGCACAACTTTACCTGCCGGCGCAAACGGGCGCAAAAGCCCCCAAAGCACCGGCGCCCGTGCAGGCGTCGCGCGTGCGGAATCCCGTTCGCGGGGGCGCGCGCAGGGGGCTTCAGGCAATTTCCGTGCCAGCAAAACAGGGTGGCACGAGTCCTGCAAACAAATCAGCGGAAAAAATCCACGGCCCGCTAAACATCTTCAAATTGGGCCGTTTCCTAAACCCGAGCGCTGTGATGCGCTGGATCAACGGAGGATCACATGACGATCATCAATACCAACACCGGTGCCATTCAGGCCCAGAACGTGATGCAGAAGGTCAACGCGGAATTCAGCCAGGCGATGACCCGGCTTTCCTCGGGGCAGCGCATCAACGCCGCGAAAGACGACGCCGCAGGCATGGCCATTGCGGAAAAGATGACCGCGCAGGTCATGGGTCTGAACCAGGCCGTCCGCAACGCCACCGACGGCAAGAACCTGGTGGACACCACCGAAGGCGCGCACGTCGAAGTGACGAACATGCTGCAGCGTCTGCGCGAACTGGCCGTTCAGTCTTCGAACGATACGAACACCGGTTCCAACCGCACGAACATTCAGGCCGAAGGCAACCAGCTGATCAACGAGATCAACCGCGTCGCTGAAACCACCACCTTCAACGGCATGAAAGTGCTGGACGGCTCGTTCACCGGCAAGCAACTGCAGATCGGTGCAGACTCGGGCCAAGTGCTGCGTCTTGACATTGACAGCGCATCGGCAAGCTCGATCGGCGGAAACTTTGCCACCACGGACGTGGCAGTTGTGGGCTCTGCTTCGACGATTGCAGGTGAAACCTTTACAATCACTGGCTCGGAAGGCAGCGCTGACGTAGTCGTGGCGGCCGGTGCTTCGGCCAAGGACGTTGCGGCCAGCGTGAACGGCGTCGAAGCCTCGACCGGCGTGTCGGCAACGGCTGTGACCAAAGCTTCGCTTTCCGGCCTCAGCGCCGCAGGTAGCATCACTATGTCGGTCAACGGCACCTCGATCGGCAACGTCGCCATCACCGACACCACTGACCTGCGTTCGCTGCGTGACGCTATCAACAACTACTCGGGCACCACAGGCGTGACCGCGTCGATGGGCGACACCAACGGCGAAATCACGCTGACCGCTTCGGACGGCGCCGATATCGAACTGACCGGCTTTGACCACAGCGGCGCATCGGGCGAAACCCTGACCGTGACCGGCCTGAACGCAGACGGCACCGCCTCGACCTCGACCACGAACACCAGCGACCTGACACAGGGCGGCACCGACGAAGCCACCGTGACCGGCCAGGTGACCTTTGCTTCGGGCAAGGGCTTTGTGGTGGCGTCGGATGGTGACGCGACGGATGGCACGTCGTTCACGGAAGTTGCGACCGAAGCGTCGGACCTGACATCGGTGGCGGAAATCGACCTGACATCGGTTGAAGGTGCATCGGAAGCGATCCAGGTGATCGACATGGCGCTGCAGAAAATTGGCCAGTCTCGGTCTGACCTCGGTGCCATCTCGAACCGTCTGGACAGCACCATTGCCAACCTGACGAACATCTCGGCGAACACCCAGGCAGCCAAGTCGAACGTCATGGATGCAGACTTTGCGGCCGAATCGACCAACCTTGCACGGGGCCAGATTCTGAGCCAGGCCGCCACGGCGATGCTGGCACAGGCCAACTCGTCCAAGCAGGGCGTACTGAGTCTCCTCCGCGGCTGACGTAAAACTGACAGCCCGAAAAAAAGGCCTCGGCGGTTCATCCGCCGGGGTCTTTATTTTCAAAGGGTTGAAGGGCGATTTTCAGACGGAACTGTCAGCTTTCCGTCATTTTACACACGTCAAACGGTTTTTTTGCGTGATGGCGAAGAAGTTGGCACGGTGGTTTCAACAGGAGATCAACCATGCAGCTTTTCAACGCCCAGACGATCAGCCAGCGCCAATCGATGGTGGTGAATGCCCAGCTTCAGCAGGCCATTCACCTGCTTGCGATGGGCAATAACGACCTTGCGGCGTTCATCGAAAAGCAGTCGGAAGAGAACCCGTTTGTCGAACTGGCGCCGCTGCCACGCAGCGTGATCGACCGCACCCCGCAACTTCCGACATCCCGCGCCTCCAGCGATGATGACTGGGACAGGATCGGGGCACTTGCCGCTGATCCGGGGCCGTCGCTTTATGCCCATATCACCACCGAAATCTCGCGCCTTGGCCTGTCGCCAGCCGAGAACATGGCCGCTTCGGCGTTTCTGGATGCGCTGGAACCCTCGGGCTGGCTGGGTCAGCCGCTGTCGATGATCGCGGCACGGGCCGGGGTTTCCGAGGCCGAGGCGGAAACGCTGCTGCGCAAGCTGCAGGGCATTGAACCCGCCGGTATCTTTGCGCGGTCGCTGTCGGAATGCCTGCGTCTGCAGGCGGCAGAGCGGGGCATCCTGACGCCACGGTTCCGCGCCATTCTGGAAAACCTGCCGTTGCTGGCACAGGCGGACCTGAAGGGTCTGAGCCGGGTCTGCGGCTGCACGATGGATGAGCTGAAGGCCGAATTGCGGACCCTGCGCGGGCTGAATCCAAAGCCGGGCGCGATGTTCGAAACCTTTATTCCGCCGCAGCGTCCGCCAGACCTGATCGTGACGCGGGCCGAAAACGGCTGGCAGGTTGACCTGAACCGTTCGACCCTGCCGCGCGTGGTGGTGCGGGCCGAACAGGCGCAAGCCGTGGCCCGCCACGCCAGCCCCGCCAATGCACAGGCTGGTGCCTATGTGGGCGAGCGGTTGTCGGTGGCACGCTGGCTGGCCCGCGCGGTGGAGCACCGTAACCAGACGATCCTGAAGGTGGGGGCCGAAGTGGTGCGCCGTCAGCAGGCGTTCCTTGAGATGGGGGCCGCCCATATGCGCCCGAT
Source organism: Rhodobacter sp. (assembly GCA_027484145.1). Taxonomy (GTDB): domain Bacteria; phylum Pseudomonadota; class Alphaproteobacteria; order Rhodobacterales; family Rhodobacteraceae; genus Pseudotabrizicola. The sequence goes on along the minus strand of JAIXUH010000007.1, from coordinate 353,364 downwards.
GATCCTGCGCGAAGTGGCCGATGCCATCGGCGTGCATGAAAGCACGGTCAGCCGCGTCACCTCGGGGATGCTGGTGGCGACGCCGCAAGGCACCTTTCCGCTGAAAAGCTTTTTCAGTGCAGCCCTTGGCAGCGCGTCGGGTGATGAGCCGGGGTCGGCTGCGGCCGTGCGCCACCGGATCAAGCAACTGGTGCTGGCGGAATCTGCCGATGACCCGCTGAGCGATGAGACGATTGCCAAGATCGTGTCAAAGGAAGGTGTGGTGCTGGCCCGTCGAACGGTGGCCAAGTATCGCGATATCCTGAACATTCCATCCTCGACCGAGCGTCGCCGCCGCGCGGTGCTGAACGGATCGATCTGACACTTGGCGGTCTGACCGGCGCGTGCCGGTCAGGCGATCTTGTCTGTGACGGTTGTGGGCGGAACGGGCGCAAACAGAAAGCGCGCGGTGGGTTCCAGCCGCAGATAGGCCGCGTGGGCCGCGCGCTCTGACCCGGCGGCCAGCACGATCTGAGGGGTCAGCCCGCGCGCGATGCGGTCCTTGCGGACATATTTCGGACCCGCGTGCCAGAAGTGCAAACCACCCGCCAGATAGACGGCCAGCAGCATCAGGGGTGACACGGCTGCCGCCACCATGGCCGCCGCAATCAGCGCCGCCCCGGTGATCCACAGCCGCATCTGCAGCAACCAGACGGGGGCCGCGATCAGGGCAAGGATGCTGTTATTCAGGGGGTGCAGGTCATAGCGCCCGTCGCGTGCAACAAGGATTTCCCAGTTGCTGAGCACATCGGGGTTCAGCCGGTTTACGGTATCAACCGCAAGTGCGGGGCATTCCTCCCACTGGCCCAACCGTGCGGTCTGCGACAGAACCATGATCTGATGGTTGCCACGCTGAAACGTCAGGGCCACCGGGTTGCCGCGGCCTTCGGCAATCTTGCTGGCGAGTTCCTTTTCGCCGCCCTGAAACGGCACGCCGTTGACGGACAGCAAAAGATCACCATCGCGCAGGCGCAGCTGCCGCCCCAGAGGGGCGCTATCGGTTGAGGAAAGACGCAAACTGCGGCCGTCAGAACGGGTGCCGTCACGCATGGGTTTGGTCCTTAGGGAAAGCTGAACGGAGGTTTTGCTGGCTTTGGCGCCGGTTTTTTGGCGGGCGTTGCGGTCTGCTTTGGCTTGGGCGATGCGGTTTTGGTCTCGGCCTTCTTCGGGGGCGTGGCCGGTTTCGCTTCGGCCGGGGGAAGTCCGTTCGCCAGCATGTCGCGCAGATCAGTCAGAAGCACCTTCATCTCGGGGTCGCCTGCGCCTGTGCCGCCCAGTTCAAGCGCGGCAAGGCTGGTCATGACCTCGGCGCGCATCTTTTCCAGACCGGCATCGAAATGGTCCTGAATGGCGGTTGCCATCTGGGGCTGCAAGGCGGCCGAGTCGGCGGTCATCGCGTCCATATCGGTCTTGATCCGGGTGGCGATGCCGTCGATCAGCTCCTTGATCCGATCCTCGAAGGTGGTCAGTTCCGAGATGACGATGATGGCATCTTCCTTGGTCCGCTCCAGTGCCTGAATCTGTTCAACCAGGGCCTTGTTGGCGATGGCCTGCAGTTCGGCGGCCTCGCGCAGGTCTGCCACGCTGCGCAGATAGACAAGGGCCCCCAGACCTGCGGCAACAAAGGCCCCGACCAGCGTGCCCGCCGCGATATAGGTCATGCGGCGCTGCCCTGCGGCGGCGGCGGCAATCGCCTTGCGGCTTTGGTCGGAAATGCTGGCGGCCTCTTCGGCGGCATCCGTGGCGACGGCGGCCGCCTGCAGCGCCCTGCGGATGCTGTCGCTGAAGTCTTCGGCGGTAAGTTGCGTCTCGTCTGTCATGGCTAGCCCTTGAATGCTGCCGGGGTGCATGCAGGTTTCATGCCAGCCCATCCTTGCGCTGCGTGACGGGCCGTCATGGTTTGCCAGCCTCATCCACCTTGCGGCCGTGCTCGGTGAACCGCATATCCTTGGGCAGGTCGATGTCGGGCAGATCGGAGGCCTGTCCGCGATCAAGCCGGTAGACATGGGCCAGAATGGCTGCGACGGCACCGAACAGGCGTTCACTTATTTCGCTGCCAATCTCGGACGTGAAGTACAAGGCGCGTGCCAATGGCGGGCTTTGCAGCACCGGCACACCGGCACCTTTGCCGCGCGCGATGATTTCCTGTGCCATCGGGCCCTTGCCCATGGCCAGAATCTTCGGGGCCGCCGTCTCGCCCGGCACATAGCGCAGGGCCACGGCAAAGTGGGTCGGGTTGGTGATGATGGCGGTGGCCTGCGGCACGTCATCCAGTGCGGCGCGTTCTTTTGCGCCACGATGGCTGGCTTCCATCTGCATGCGGCGCAGGCGGCCCTTTACCTCGGGCGAGCCGTTGGATTCCTTGCTTTCCTGCTTCAGTTCTTGAAACGACATCATCAGGCGTTTGCGCATCGAGATGAATTGCCACGCCAGATCCAGCGCGCCGATACCGCCCAGACCAAGGCAAAGCCACATCAGAAGGGACACGATCGCCGCGCACAGAATGGTCAGCGAGGTTGCAACATCAATGGAAAACAGCGCGCCGTAGGTTTCCAGATCCTTGTTCAGCGCCAGAACCGACAGCCCGCCAAGCAACAGCACCTTGAGGATGCCCTTGCCCAGTTCGACGAGCGCCTGTGCGGACACCATGCGCCCCAGACCCTTGAGCGGGTCCATCTTGGCCCAGTTGAACCCGGCTGCCTTGGGGGCAAAGTTGATGCCCCCCATCGCCATCTGCAGCCCGATCACCACAGCGGCAAGCGGAACCGCAAAGGCCAGCCCACCCACCAGCATTTCGACCCAGAACTGTGACAGGCGCGTTGTCAGCAGGGTATCCAACCCTTCGCGCGGGCCAAGGCGGAAGTATTCGGTCCATCGGCGCAGCATCATGGGCGCATAGGTTGCCGACAGGGCCAGCAGGGCTGTGCCTGCGCCTAGGGTTGCAAAAACAAACGCCTCTTTCGAGGTCAGGACCTGCCCTTCCTTGCGGGCGTCATCCTTTTTCTTGTCGGTCGGTTCGTGTGATTTTTCTTCGCTGTCTTCGCCCTCAGCCATCTTTGAGCGACCCCAGAAGATCGGCCATGTTGACCAGTCCCTGCTGCACCAGCGCGTCGAACGAGGCGACAAGGCCGGGGGCAAAGGCATAGATCAACAGGACTGTCGCCGCCATGGTGACGGGAAAGCCAAAGGAAAACACGTTCAACTGCGGGGCAGAGCGGGTGAGCACGCCGATGACGATGTTCAAGAGCAACAGGACCGACACGACCGGCATCATGATGGCCGCGCCAAGCGCGAACATGTTTTCCGCTGCATCCAGCCCGGCCGCAACAAGGACGCGCGCATTCAGGGCCGATCCGATAGGCAGGAACTGATAGCTTTCCAGAATAAGCCGGATGGCGATCAGGTGGCCATCGGTGCCGATGAACACCGACAGCAGCACGAGGCCGAAAATCTGGCTGACCACCGGCGTCTGACCGCCGGCGGCGGGGTCAAACTGGGCGGCAAAGCCAAGCCCGGCGGTTGAGGCGATGCGGTCTCCGGCAATGGCGGCGGCCGAGAACAGGATGGTCAGCACCAGCCCCGCCACGAGGCCGATGGCCAGTTCGGCCAAGGCCACCGGAACAAAGCGCAGGTCGCTGATCAGGTCCGGGTCAGGCATGGGCGCATGCATGACCACCGGAACGGCGATGACACTGGTGGCCACGATGCGCACCGGCAAGGGCACGAAGCGGCCACCAAAGACCGGCGAGGCCAACAGAAACGCCCCCAGCCGCAGCATGGCCACCATGTGCTGCGCCAGAATGTCGAACAACTCGGTCAGGCCGACGGCGGGCAACATGGCGCTATCGGATCGCGGCGATGGTCTGGAACACGTAGGCGAAATAGTCCGACATCGTGGACAGCATGAACCCCGCAGACAGGGCCATGGTCAGCATCACGATGCCCAGCTTTGGCACAAAGGACAGCGTGGATTCGTTGATGGACGTGGCCGCCTGCAGAATGCCGATCACAAGACCGACGATCAGCGCCACCACAAGGACCGGCCCGGCGACAAGGATGATGTTCCAGAACGCCAGCCGGACGTGTTCGATGTTTGCGTCGAAATCCATGATGTTACGCCCCCGCGCCATAGGTTGCAGCCAAAGAGCCGACGGTCAGTGCCCAGCCATCGACCAGAACGAACAGCAAGAGCTTGAAGGGCAGCGACACCAGCATGGGCGAGAGCATCATCATGCCCAAGGCCATCAGAATGGAGGCGATGACCATGTCGATCACCAGAAAGGGCAGGAACAGAAGGAACCCGATCTGGAATGCGGTTTTCAGTTCGGATGTCATGAACGCCGGCAACAGCACCGAAAACGGCACATCCTGCGGCGAGGCATAGGGCCCGGTGCCCGCCAGTTCGGAAAACATCATCAGATCATTCTGGCGGGTGTTTTCCACCAGCCAGCCTTTCATCACCGCGCCGCCAGTGGACAACGCCTCGTCTGCCTCCATCCGGCCGGCCAGATAGGGTTCGGCGGTGGTATCATAAAGCTCGGTCAGCGTGGGCTGCATGATGAAGAATGTCAGGAACAGCGCCATCGCGATCAGCACCTGATTGGGCGGCGTCTGTTGGGTGCCAAGGGCCTGCCGCAGGATCGACAGCACGATGATGATGCGGGTGAACGCGCTCATCCCCAGGACGATGGATGGCAGCACCGTCAGCGCCGTCATCAGGATCAGGATCTGGAAGGACAGCGAATAGGTGGTGGCACCGCCATCGGTTGTGTCAAGCGTCAGGGCAGGCAGACCCTGCGCCTGCGCCATTGCCGATGTGGCCACGATCAGGGCGAGTGTCAGAAGAACGCGCATCATGGCTGGACCCCCGGCAAAGCGGTGACTACGGGGGCGGCACCACGGGCGCGCAACACCAGAAACTCACGCCCGTCCACCGACAGGATCATGGCGCGGTCGGTGGGGGAAATGGCGGCCACTTCGCAGACAGTGATCCGACGGCCCTGACCCATGCGGCGGGCCAGACCGGATTTGTTGCGTTGCACAACATACCAAAGCGCCAGAAGTGCGCCCAGAAAGACGATCAGCGTCAGCAGCTGAATGGGATTGATCAGATCGACAGGGTCCAAAGCGGCTATCCTTTGCGGCAGTCTGTGCCACAAGCCTGCAAGGGGCGTGCCAGCCACACCCCTTGCGCCAAAGCTTTACCCCGGACAGATGCCGCGCCCCGGCGGCTTTGGATCAGATGGTTTCGGCGCGCTTTTCTGGGTCGATGATCTGACCGAACCGGATGCCAAAGCGTTCGCCCACCATCACCACCTCGCCCTTGGCGATCGGGGTGCCGTTCACCAGCACATCCAGCGGGTCACCGGCAAGGCGGTCCAACTCGATCACCGAGCCTTCGGACAGGCGCAAGAGGTCGCGGATCGTCAGTTCGGTTCGGCCAACCTCGACCGAGAGTTTGACCCCGATGTTTTCCAGCAGCCTCAGATTCTCAGCCGTCGGGCGGTCGCCTGTCAGTGCGTCGGTCATGGTTTTCGTCCCTTTCTTATTTGTCTTTGCCGTTGGTCGCGCGCCCCAGAACCCGCAGGGCCGATTGGCCGCCCTGGTTTCCGGCCTGACCAGTGAACAGATGTTTGCCTTCGATCAGCACTTCGATGGTGTCGTTCAGCATGACTGGCACCACATCGCCCGAGCGCAGTTGCAAAAGCTGGCGCAGAGGAATCTCGGGCTCGCACAGCCGCGCCGAAACCTGCAGCGGAATCTCAAGGATCGCGCGTTCAAGGCGGTTGCGCCATGTGTGGTCATCATCGACAAAGTCCGACTGCATGCGCGAGCGCAGTTGCGTGGCGATGGGTTTCAGCGTCTGCAGCGGATAGATCACGTCAAAGCTGGCCGGGTCGGCCCCCGGCAGCTGCACCATGAACGAGCAGACCACGACCATGTCCTCGCCATCGACAAAGGCGGCGAACTGCATGTTCTCTTCGTGGCTGGCCACGGCGAAGGTCAAGGCGACCAGATCGCGCCATGCCAGTTGCAGCGCATCGTTCAGCCGACCGGAAATGATCTCGATCACACGGCTTTCGCTGGCGGTGAATTCGGTGCGGGTGGCCTTTATGCTGCGGATCGACCCGCCGTAATAGGCATCTGTCAGCAAGGAGATGAATGTGGGCGGGATCACGACCAACTGGCTGCCGCGCAATTCATCGATGCGGCTGTTGGTGATCGAGACAAAGTTATCCTGGCTGCTGCGGTAATCCTCGAACGACCGCAGTTCCGGCGGAAAGGATGACACGCGCGGCTGCATCCGCAGCATCGGCAGAAAGACGTTGCGCGCCAGACGGCAGAACCGTTCGTTGACCATCTGCAACGCGTAGTAGTCGCCCAGAACGGTGGTGTCGTTCTGACCAAAGACATAGGGGCGAACCTCGATGTCTCCATCGAACGGGCCACCCCCGTCCATGTCCATAAGGTCGCCGACAAGCGCCGCAATTGCACCCGCCGAAAGTTTCTTCGGTGAAGCCATGGGGTGCCGCCGTTATTGAAGGACAAAGGAAGGGAAATAGACGTGTTCGATGCCACCAAAGCCTTCCAGCTGTTCCAGCCGGGCATTCATGGCATCGCGCAGTTCGACGGCCAGCTTTTCGCGGCCTTCCTTGGTGCCGGCCGCCTCTTCGCTGAACCCGGATAGCACGGTCAGGATGTCGGACTTCAGCGCAAGCGTGTGCGTTTCGACATTGGTGATCACACTGGCATCATACTGGGTGGAAATGCCAATCGAGATCTGGATGAACCGGCGGCTATCGGCAAGGTTCGAGGTCAGCGCCTCGGGGAATGTATAATAGCTGGTCACATACAGTTCCTGCTCGGGCACCGGTTTGGGCACGCGCTTGGGCATCGGCTCGCCCTCATCGGTAACCTCTGCCTCGGCGGCGTGTTCGACCGGTTTTTCGATCAGGGCCAGAACATCGGAATTGGGGGACAAAGGGTTGGCAAAGTAGACGAAACCTGCGCCGAAACCGGCACCGGCCAAAATGGCGGATCCCAGAAGATACCCGAAGAATTTCAGGATCTTTCGCCCCTTGCCGGGCGTCTTTTGCGGCGCGTCTGTGGCTTCTGCGGTCATCTTGTCCTCGGGGGCCCCATGGGCCGGGCTGTTCAGGCGATCAGGTTGACCCGGCCGGTCTGGCGGGTGCTTTCAGGGGTGCTGTCAGGTTCGGCCGACCGTCGGCCGCCCGTGCCAGTTCCATTTCCTTGCGCGCTATCCTGACGCTGACGCTGGGACGAATCCTGTCCGGACAGGCTAAGTCCGTTGCGCTGCAACAATTCGGCAAGGCGGCTTTCCGATGCGGTAAAGGCTTGGGCTGCTTCGCGCGTTTCGGTCACGAACCGGACTTCGGCCGCACCGTCGCGCAGTTCGACCCGCACTTCGACATTGCCAAGGTTTTCGGGCGACAGCGTGATTTCAATCACCGCACCATCGGCGGTCATCTGGGCCGTGACCATGTCCACGACCTTGCTTTCCCAATCCGGCTGATCCATCGCAACCGGGGCAGGCGGCGGCGGCTGGTCCGGTTCGGTCATGGCATCGGGGGATGGAGCGCCTGCCTCGGTCAGGGCCTGCGCAAAGGCATCAGAGTTGGCCGTGGTGGCATTGACGGGGGCATTGGTCGGCGTTTCGACACGCGTCTCAAGAACAGGCTCGGCCACGCGGGGTGTCAGCCCCTCGGTTGCAGGTGCGCTGCGGTCTGCGCTGCGATGGTCAAGGGCCGAATGGCGTGGTGCTTCGGGGGGCAGGAACGCGGGTGGTGGTGCAATGGCCGGGTTGGCCGTTGTGCCCGCCGCGACCGTGGGCTGAGCCACGGGTGCGGCCGCAGAGTCCGGTGCAGGGGCAGCGGTGTCTGATACGTGTCCGGAGGGCGCCTTCGCGCTGGAGGCGGGTGCGGCGGACGCTTGCGCCACCGGCCGTGCTTGCGCAGGGACCCACGCCGGTGCCGCGGTGACTTGCGGGGTCACGGGGGCGACGGTGGTTGGCGTGACGGAGACGGGGGAGAAGGAGACGGGGGTAACGGAGGCGGGGGCGACGGAGACGGGGGCGACGGTCGCGGGGGCGACTGTCATTTCGGGCGCCGGTCGTGGGGACGCGGGCTGCGGGGATGTGGGTTGAATGGGTGTGGGCTGCAGTGATGCGGGCTGTGACGCATTGGGCTGCGTGGACGTGGGCTGCGGAGCGGCGGGCAGCGGCGACATGGGCGGCAGCGACGTGGGCTGCTCGGGCGCGGGCTGCGGGGCGGCGGCCAAGGGTGCAACGGTCGGCGCAGCCATCTGGTCGCGCGGCATTGCGGGGGGGATTGCCGTGTTTTGCGTGGCCAGTGCCGCCGCGGTCAGGATCGGACCAGGCGGCAATTCAACTGCGGTTGCTGCGGGTCGGTGTGGAGCAACCGTCTGGCTAATGACGGGTGCGGCGACGGGCTCTTGCGGTGCCGTCATCACCGGCTGGGCCGGAGTGGAGGGCATTGCCCCATCTGCCCGCGGTTGAGGGGCTGCGACGACAGGGCTGTTTTCGGCAAACGCCGGGCGGTCGCTGCGTGGCGCGGGTGCCTGCGGCGCCGATCCCGCATCAACCACCGGGGCAGGTGCATCATCGCCGGAGCGAAGAGTTGGCGTCACCAACTCGGTGCGCGGTGCTTGGGTCACAGGCATCGCAACGGGCATCGCATTGGGCGTGGCAACAGGAAGCGCCATTGGCTGCATGGGCGGCGGTGGCATCTGGCCCTGCACCAGCGGGTCGGCGTTCGCTGCAGGCAAAGGCAGGACTGCCATCTCTGGCTGCGGCTGATCCGGCATCGGGGCCGCGTTGATGTCAGACACCGTGGCATCCGGTAGGATAGGGGTCCGGGGGTCGGCCCCTGTAACCGGAATGGTGGTAAGCGGCTGTTCCAAAAGGCCCTTTGCCAGTGGATCAGCGTTCGATGTGGGCAACAACTGGTCCAAGGCCGCCGCCAGCCGCTGATCGGGCGAGGGGGCCTGACCGTCGTCCGACAAAATGGCATCAGGCAGTTGCGAGGGCGGCGTTTCGGCCTTGGGCAGCGGCATGGGTTGGCCCTGCTGCTGCAAAAGGGCCTGCGCCAGCGTTTCGGCAGTTGCCTCTGTGGCAGGCTGAGCAACATCCGTGGGCGGCCCTGCTTGGGACACAGGAGCTTCAACCGTAATGTTGCCTTGCACCAGAATCCGGGCCGGCAGCACGGGGGCATCAGATGGCAAGGAGGCCAGCCGCATTTCCATTTGTGAAAGGGCAGTCATGAATTCTGACAGGGCCGGAAGCTCATCTGTTTCATTCAGAGCGGATGTTCCGGTTGGGAGAGAGTCGGGCAGCATCTGCACAGGCTTTGCCGGGACCGCCGACATCTGCGCCATCATCGCCGCAAAAAGGGCGGGGTCCGTCGCGGGCGCGTCAGTGCGCGCCACATCGGCGGTCGGGCCAGCCGTTTCCAGCGCGGCCAGCAAAGCGGCCATCGGATTCGGCTGATGATGGTGCAGATCAGTGCGTTGTGTCATCGGAAGGTCCCTTGTCTGCGGGCTTGATGCAAGATCGGTGCCATCAGCGCCGGATGCGCGGGCTGCTTGCGGCTTCGCGACGGTTCTCGCGCTCTTGCGCCTCGCTGTGGCGGGCGGTTTGCGCCGCATCGTCCAGCACGCGCTTGCGATGGTCCTTGCGGGCCAGTTCTTCGGCGGCGGCGTCAACCTCGGCCTTCAGTTGCTGGGCGCGCAGGCGATTGCGGGCCGCTTCGGCGGCAATCTGGTCTGACAAGCGGCGATGTTCGCGCAGGTCGGCCACCGACATGGCCCCCGCCGACCCAAGACGGCGCTGATTCAGCAGGTCATCCAGCCGCTGCGACATGTTTTCTGCCGCCTGCTGCTGCTTGACGACGGCGGCAAATCCACGGCGCGCATCGGCGAGTTGGGCGGCCTCACGCTTGGCCATCAGGCCGATCAGGCGGCTGCGTTCGGTCATGGGGTGTTGCCCCCGGCAAGGGCCGTCAAGGCGGCGGCGCTGTCCGCGAGTGTGGCGGGGTCGTGCGCGCCTTGCTTGATCAGATCAAGGATCGACGGCCACAACTGAATGGCCTCGTCCAACTCGCGGTCTTGCCCGGCGGTGTAGCCGCCCATCAGCATCAGGTCGCGGTTTTCCATGTAAAGCGAGATCATGCGCCGCAGCTTTTGCGCGGCCTTGTTGTGCGCGGGTGAGACGATGTCGGTCATCACGCGGCTGACCGATTGCGGCAGGTCAATGGCCGGATAGACGCCCATCTGCGTTTGCCGCCGCGAAAGGACAAAGTGACCGTCCAGAATGGCGCGGGCGGTGTCAACCACAGGGTCATTGGTGGTGTCATCGCCATCGGCCAGAACCGTGTAGACGGCGGTAATGGCGCCCTGACCCTTTAGCCCCGGCCCGGTGCGTTCGATCAGGCTGGGGATCATCGATACGACCGATGGCGGATAGCCCTTGGCCGTGGGTTGTTCGCCAAGGGCAAGGCCCACCTCGCGCTGCGCATGGGCCACGCGGGTCAGGCTGTCCATGATCAAGAGAACCTGTTTGCCCTGATCTCGGAAGTATTCGGCAATCGCTGTGGCGCGGCGCGCTGCACGAATCCGCATCAGGGGCGAGCGGTCGGCTGGCACGGCGACCATGCACACCTTCTTTGCCGCCTCGCCCGTCATCACCTTGCCGACAAAGGCCCCCACTTCGCGCGCCCGTTCACCGATCAGGCCCACCACCACCACTTCGGCGGCGGTGTAGCGGGTCATCATCTCGATCAGCACCGATTTGCCAACGCCCGAGCCCGCGATGATGCCCACGCGCTGCCCGCGCCCTACGGTCAGGGCCGCGTTGATGATGCGAACGCCCACATCCAGCGGTTCGGTCACACCCTGACGGGCAAGGGGGTTCATCAGCTTGCCAGCCAGTGGCCAGATCGCGGTCGTGGCGGGGTGGGGCAGGCCGTCCAACGGTTCGCCTTCTGCATCTACCACGCGGCCCAGAAGGGCGGGGCCGACATCGGCATGCTGGCCGCCCGGCACGACGCGCACTCGTGCACCCGCTTCGATCGGGGCATTGGGCTGGTCGCAGAACAGCAGGTTGTTGCCCTTGGCATAGCCGATCACTTCGGCCTGCACCTCAGTGCCCGATTGGGTGGTAACGCGGGCCAGGGTGCCCGGGCTGGCCGGAAAGCCGGAGCTTTCCAACAGCAGACCGTCATAGCGCAGCACGCGCCCCGAGATGGCGGGTTCGGGCGCGCGGATGCGGTCAAGGCGGCCTGCAAGGTGGCGTGTCATCGCAGTCATGCGGCATCTTCCCCGTTCAACAGATCGGCCACGCGGATGGCGGGGCCCGTCACCACCACATCGCCGCGTGACAGGCGGGCATCAGGCACAAGGGCCGCCCCATCCATCGCTGCTGTGCCGCTCAGATGCGCCATCAGGGTGGTGTGGTCTTGGGGGTGCAGGGCAATGGTGATGCTGCGGATACCTTGGGCCACGCGATCCGCCAACAGCGTGATGCGCGACAGAAAGGCTGCAGGGTGCGCGTCAATCGCCATACCCGCACGCTCGGCCGCAAGGCGGCGCACAGCGCGGTCAAGGTCTTGGGCAAAGGCTTCGGGCAACACGCCTTCGGGTGATGACAGGGCAGCGGCGGCCCGAAGGAAGGTGTCGCGTGCGGCGGTCAGGGCGTGGTCTTGCGCTTGGGCGGCTTCGGCCAAGGCATCGGCGCGGCCTTTGGCCAGGCCCTGTGCCAGACCTTCGGCCAGCCCGGCTTGCTTGCCCTCGACCCTTGCGGCCGCGATTTCGGCATCGACATTGCGCGGCTGATGCGGCGTTGGCGAAAGATCATGCGCCGGGGCAAAGCCTTCGGCAACCCGGTGGTGGTGCGGTTCGGTGTCGTCGAAAGTCGGCGCCAGCTCGATCACACGGGCCGAGGCGGCAAAATTCGCCGGAGTAAAGGCAGCATTGGCCTGCGGGCGGGTGTGGCCGCCGGGAGTAAAGCCCTTGCCCTGCGATTTGCCGATGATCGCGGCAAGGTCGGTTGGGCTGATGACGGGGGCGTTTTGCTGGGACATGGGTTACACCATCTGCTCGCCGCCGCGACCGGCCAGCACGATCGTGCCTTCGTCGGAAAGCCGCCGCGCCACGGCGATGATTGCCTTTTGTGCCTCTTGGACATCGGACAGCCGCACCGGGCCAAGCGCCTCCATCTCGTCGCGGACGTTGGCGGCGGCGCGGGTGGACATGCAGCGCAAAAGCTTTTCGCGCAGCATCTCGTCCGCACCCTTCAGCGACATCACCAGAATGTCCTGCTCGACACTTCTGAGCAGGGTCTGCAGCGACCGTTCGTCCGACTTCACCAGATTGTCGAAGACAAACATGTTGTCCTGAATGGCCTGCATCAGATCCTTGTCCTCTTTGCGGATGTCTTTCAGGACACGGCTTTCCATGTCGGACTTGGCAAAGTTCATGATCCGGGCCGAGGCTTTCACGCCACCGATCTGGCTGGCACGTGAGGTGGTGGAATCCTTGAACTTGCGCTGCATCACGATCTCAAGATCACGCAGCGCCTCGGGTTGCACGGTGTTCAGCGTAGCGATGCGGCGCACGACTTCGGACTGAACGGTATCGGGCAGCAGTTGCAGAACCGATGCCCCCAGCGAATAGTCAAGGCAGGCGATGGTCAGGGCCATGATCTGCGGATGTTCGTCGAACAGCAGTTCGGCAATCGACGGGGCATCCATCCAGTCCAGTATCTCCAGCGGTCGTTCCGAACTGGATTGCCCGATGCGCGACAGCACAGTTTGGGCCTTGTCGTCGCCAAAGGCGTGCGAAAGGACCGACCGCACATAATTGCCCGCGCCAAAGCCAAGCCCGGTTTGCAGGCCAAGGGTCTCAAGGAAATCTTCCAGAACCAGCGACACCGTATCCTGATCGACGCCACGTACCGAATACATGGCTGCGCCAAGGTGCTGCACCTCACGCGGGGAAAGGTTCCGCATGATCTTGGCGGCGGTTTCTTCGCCGAACAACATCATCAGGATCGCGGCCTTTTGCGTGCCCGACAAGGTCTTGAACTGTGCGTTGCCCTTTACGGCCATGGCCTGCGCCCCTTAGCTGACGGTATCGAGTTCGGGGGCAATCAACTGGCGGAAGGTGCCGGCGATGCGGCCTGCATCTTCGTCAACCAGTCGGCGGATCACGGCGATCTGTTCGTCATGCGACTTGGCCGCATCCAGCATGTTCTTGGTCAGAGCACCTTGGCGGGCTTTCAGACGGGCGCGCACCTGATCCAGTGACTCGCCTTCCTGAACCTCGACCGCGTCATCGTCGTTGCCTGTGGCCGAAGTGCGGCCTTCGCCGGCAAACAGAACCTTTTGCAAAAGCGGGCGCACAATGCCAAAGGCGATGATAGCAAGGGCGGCCAGCAGGCCGAACTGGCGCAGCGCATCGGGCAGCCAGGGTGCTTCGAGCATCCCGGCCTCGGGCGCTTCAATCTGGTCAAGGAACGGGCGGGCCAGAACGGTGACGCTGTCGCCACGCTCGGCCTCGAACCCGATGGCCGTCTGGGCCAGCTTTTCCATGTCGGCCAGCAATTCGGCCGGGATCGACGACGTCGGCTCGCCACCTTCTTCGGCAGCAGGGGTGATGACATCACGCACCACGATGGCCGCGTTGATCTTGGTCACGCGGGCCGATTGCGGCACGGTGGTTTCTGTCGTGCGGCTGACTTCGTAGTTGCGGGTTGAGCCGGAGGTGCGGTTGCGGGGTTTGCCGTCTGCTTGTGTTGGGGCGGCCGTGTCTTCGGCTACGGCGGCATCGGGCGCGTTATTGGACAACTGGTTTTCCGGCGGTGGCGTGTTGCTGACGGCACCGGGAATGCCGCGCGCGACCTCTTCGTGGCTTTCCTGCAGGTTGCTTTGTTCGCTGCGCAGAACCGACCCGTTGGGATCAACCCGTTCGGACCGGATCTCGGACCGGGTGAAATCCATCGCGACGGTCACCTGCACAGACAGATTGCCCGGCCCGGCGATGGGGGTCAAAAGCGCCTCGATCCGCTGGCGATACAGGTTCTCCACCTCCAGCCGCTGCTGCAACTGGCGGTCATTGGCCAAGGAACCCGGATCATCGCTGCCCCGCGACAACAGGTTTCCGGTCTGATCCACTACGGTCACATCTTGCCGCGCCATGCCGGGCACTGAACTGGCGACAAGGTTCACAATTGCCTCGACCTGACCGGGCGCGATGACGCGGCCACGGGCCAGTTGCAAAAACACCGAGGCGCGCGGCGGTGCGGTTTCCCGCAGGAAGGCTGATTTTTCCGGCAGCGCCAGATGAATCCGCGCGGCGGTCACATCGGCGATTTCCATGATGGATCGCGACAGTTCAATTTCCTGCGCCTGCCGAAGCTTTGCCGCCTCGACCGAACGGCTGGTGCCCATGGGCATATCGGTCAGAACTGCATCACCGCCCGGCACATCTGCGGGCAATCCCGCCGTGGCCAGGGCCATGCGGGCCCTGTAGTAGTCATCGCGGGTCACCTCGACCTCGCCCGACACAGGGTCAATCTCGGCGGGAATGCCGGCAAGGCTGAGCGCTTCGACAACCTTGGCCTTTTCGCCTTCGGCCATGCCGGGGAACACCGCGCGCTGCGGCGCCTCGGACGCCAGAAGCCACAGGGCAAGCGCAATCCCCGTGACCGACACGATCAGGATTGCAGGCAGGGCACGGCGCACGGACGGCTGCTGCGTAACGCCCCCCAGATGCGACATTAGGCCCTGTGCCCGTGCCATCACGGCATTGCCGGGGCGAAGCGCATTCGACGGCGGGTTCGGTGTCATCACCATGAGGAAAGCTCTGCCTTGCTGTTGGGGGAACGGACCGGCTTTAGACCGGCATGTTCATAATGTCGCGATAAGCGCCAAGCGCCTTGTTCCGCACGTTCAGGGCCATCTGAAACCCAAGCGACGCCACCTGCTGGTCTACCATGACCGACGCCAGGTCCGTCTCGGTGCCCAGTTCATAGGCCTTGGCCGAGTCTGACGCCTTGCCTTGGGCCGATGCCAGATCCTTGACCGCATCGCCAATCCGTTCGGCAAAGCCGCCGCCTTCGGCCTTGGCATCCACGCGGGTTGTCGTTTGCGTATGCTGCGCGACAAAGGGCGGAAGACTGCCGGTGATGCCTGTGATGCTCATGGCTGAACCTGCGGGCTGTGGATCAGACGGCTTGTGCCAGCAACTCGATCGGCAGGCAGGTGCCCGCGTCGATCACGATGTCTTCGGCACGGATCACGCCGTCACAATGCAGCACGATGGCGCGCTGGATGACGTTTTCCAATTCGCGCACGTTGCCCGGCCAGATGTGGGCGCACAGCGCCGACATGGCCTCGGTGGTGATCATCGGCATGGTCTGGTTGGCGGGGTTGTGGCGGCGCACAAGGCTGGCAGCCAGAACCGGAATGTCATCGGGGCGCAGCGCCAACGCGCGGGTGGCCAGCGGGAACACGTTCAGGCGGTAATACAGGTCTTCGCGAAAACGGCGGGCGCGGACTTCTTCGGCCATGTCGCGGTTTGACGTGGCGATGATGCGAATGTCGACCGCCACTTCGGTCTGGGCGCCAATCGGGGTGACCTTGCGTTCCTGCAGGACACGCAGAAGTTTGGCCTGCAGGCCCATCGGCATTTCGGACACTTCGTCCAGCAGCAGCGTGCCGCCTTCGGCCGCGCGGATGATGCCCTTGTTCGCGCCCTGTGCGCCGGTGAAGGCGCCTTTCTCATGGCCGAACAGAATGGCTTCCAGCATGTTTTCGGGAATGGCGGCGCAGTTGATGGCGATAAAGGGCGCATCGGCGCGGCGTGAGGCAGCATGGACCTGACGGGCCAGAACCTCTTTGCCCGAACCGGTCGGGCCATTGATGAACACCGTGACATCTGTGCGCGCCACGCGGGCGGCAAGGTCGATCAGCTGCCCCGTGGCCGGGTCGGCGGCGACCATCGCCTGAATGCCCGAGGCGACAACATCGCTGAGCATCAGAAGGCCGCAATCACGGATGGCCGGCACACCGGCCTGCGCGGCCGGAACCTGAACACGCAGCAGGCGGCCGCCCAGATCTTCGGTGATGGCAAAGGTTGCGGCACCTTCGGTCACAACGACCAATGTCTTTGCCCCGGTGGCACGGGCCTTTTCGACCAGCCCGCGCATCCCGCCCAGTGCCACCTCGTCGCGGTCTGACACCACAAGGGTGCGGCAGGTGCCACCCACGGTGGCGACCCGTTCCACGGCGATCCGGCGACGGGCCAGAAGCTGCGAAAGGGCGGCGGCGACAGTCAGCGTGGACTCGAGGATATGGACGTTCGCCATGGCGGGCTCCTTGGGGTTCGCATTCGGGAACATAAGGGCAGGAGTCGTGCCAGCCGTTTTAGGGCAGCGAAGAAATATTTCTTTTCACACTAAATAAGGCGCTGCTTGTGCCGATTATAAACATTCAGGCGGCATGACCGTCGGAAACACAGTAGGACAAAGTAGAACCTCCCCCAGATTAACGGAAAACGGACACTCCGACCGAATTGGGTACAGGTTACTTTTGCCGGCATCCTATCCCCCCAGGTCAGTGTGACACATCCGAAAGACGTAAGTCTGGATTTTGCTGACGAAGGTATGGGTCAAACCAATCCGAACGAAGGCATTACATTATGGGCGGCGCTACCGTCTTTGAAGAGGCACAGTAAGGGAGTGGCGTCATTCCATGCTTTCCAAGACATACCATCTTAAGTTCCCGAATCTTGATGCCGCACAGATCGCGGCACCATTCGTTGTCGAGGCCCTCGGCAACGCAATCCCCACCTGCAAGATTTCAGGTTTGAATGTCCTGATCAGCAAAGAAGGCGACATCTCTATCAATGTCTTCTTCCCGTCGATCAGCGAGTTGAAGAACTTTGAAAAGAAGCATGGCGGATTTCTTGATACAATGAAGAAAACATTCCTGTTCAAATCCACTGGGTTTGATGGCGTATGCATTTTCAATTTCGAGGGTGATGAGGCAGCTGCCTAAGGCTTTGGCCCGCAAGTTGCACATTAACCCAAGAATGAAAATCGCGGATGGAAACAGGATGCAAACGGGTCTTGCCCCAAAGACCAGGCTCAAGAGGTATGCGCCATGCTGACACCGGTGGACAAGGGCACCGATGGTGGCCTGCTGCGGATCTCGGCCGACAAGGTTGGCCGCCTGATGGACCTGATCGGAGAGCTTTCGCTGAGCGTGGCGGCAACCGTCCACGCCCCCGAGCTTGAAGGTCTGGAACTGCCAAACTTCGAAGCGGCCTCGCATCGACTGTCAATGATCATGCGTGACGTGCAGGATGCTGCGTCCGAGTTGCGACTGGTCGAAGTGGAGGAGGTGTTCAAACGCCTGCGCCGGATGATCCGCGAAATGGAACGCGAGACCGGCAAGCAGATCGAGATGGTGTCGAAAGGTGCGGATACGCTGATCGACAAGCTGGTGGCGGATCGTCTGTATGAACCGTTGCTGCACGTTCTGCGCAATTCGGCTGACCATGGTCTTGAAACCACGGATGGCCGCATCGCTGCCGGAAAATCACCTGCTGGGCGCATCACGCTGGGCGCGCTGCAGCAGGGCAACGAGGTTCGCATCACCGTCGAAGATGACGGTCGCGGCCTGAGCTATGACCGTATTCTAGCCAAGGCACAGGAGCGCGGGTTGTTTGCCCCCGGCGACAAACCGGCGCCCGATGACCTTTGGCCCGTGATCTTTCAACCCGGTTTCTCGACCGCGTCCGAGGTGTCGAACCTGTCTGGCCGTGGGGTGGGGATGGATGTGCTGAACACCGCGCTGACCACCCTGCGCGGCCGGATCGGCATTTCCAGTGAGGCCGGGGTCGGCACCACAGTGTCGCTGCACATTCCACTGACGTTGTCCTTTCTGGATTGCGTCATCCTGCGGCACGGCCCGCGCCTGTTTGCGCTGCCGATCGACATGGTGAGCGAGATCCTGCGACCGCAGGCCTCCAGCATCACGCGCATCAGTGCCTCGGGGGCGGCAGAGGTTCTGCGCCAGCGTGGCGAGACCATCCCGGTGATCCGGCTGGACCGCCCCGACGGGTCGGTCGAGCCGGCCGATGGCATCCTGATCGTGGCCACAACCGGCTCGGGCCTGATGGCCATTGCCGTGGACGAAGTGATCGACCGCCAACAGGTCGTGATGAAACCGCTGCTGGGCCGTCTGGCCGAGTTGCGGGCAAGTTGGGGCCTCGCGCTCCTCAACAATGGTGATGTGGCGACTGTGCTCGATTGTGAGCGCCTCGTCCGCAAGGGGGCAGCATGACTCAACGGGAACGGGTGGCCTACGAACGCATCCGCGACTGGCTCAGTTCGCGATGTGGAATCCACTATCCGGAACACAAGCGCGACCTACTTCTGCAACGCCTGACCCGCGTGCAGCGCGCCTTTACCTATTCCGATCTGGATGAACTGGCGCACAACCTTGTGGCCAACCCGGTGAACGAGGTTGAGCTGGCGGTGATTTCCGCAGCCTCGACGAACCACACCTATTTCTTCCGCGAAAGCGAAATTCTGGGCCGGTTCCGCGACGATATCCTGCCCAATCTGGTCAATCGTGACGAAATCCGCATCTGGAGCGCGGCCTGTTCGACCGGGGATGAGGTCTTTACGATTGCGATGATGATCGCCGAGGCGCTTGGCGAAAGTGCACTGAAGCGGACGACCATCCTGGGCACTGACATCAGCGCCCCGGTGATAGAACGTGCCGAAACCGGCGTCTTCGCCGAACGGCAGATTCAGCAGGTGCCGGCGCACATCCGGCAAAAGTATCTGACGCCGGCGGGACTTGGCCAATATGCCGTGTCGGACCGCATCCGCGAATGCTGCACCTTCAGGCGGATGAACCTGAAAAGCTATCCCTACCCGTTCAAGAAACCCTTCCAGATCGTGTTCTGCCGGAACGTCCTTTACTATTTCGACCGTGCCGACCAGATCGCCACGCTGGATGCGATCCACGATGTCACCGAAGCAGGTGGCTGGCTGGTGACCAGTGTGACCGAAAGCATCCGCGACCTGCCGTCGCCGTGGCAACACGTGGCCAATGGCGTCTACCGGAAGCGCACATCATGAGTCTGGAGCGCCCGACAACTGTTCTGATCGTGGACGACTCCGCCATGGTGCGGAAGGTCTTGTCCATGGGGTTTGAAGCTGATCCTGACATTCGCGTTGTCGGCATGGCCCATAACGTGGAACAGGCGCGGCGCATGCTGACCGAGCTTCAGCCCGACGTGCTGACGCTGGATATCGAGATGCCCAAGGTGGACGGGCTGACGTTTCTGCGCGAGATCATGGCAGAGCGGCCGATGCCGGTTGTCATCATCTCGTCGCTGGGCCGGACATCGCTAGATGTGTCGATGCGGGCCATGGAATATGGCGCGGTCGACGTCATCTCGAAGCCGTCGCTTGGGGTGGACAGTGGTCTGAACCCCATCATGCAGGACATTCGTACACGCATTCGCAGCGCGGCGTCGGCCAAGGTTTCCAGAGTCTACTCTGGCGTGCATGATCGTGCGCCAACGCAAAGCTATGCCACACCCGTGCCGGTGGCTGCGCCAACGCCATCGCGTCCGCACTGGCCGCGCCGTGGGGGGCAGCGCGTATTGGCGATCGGGTCGTCGACCGGCGGTGTGCAGGCCCTGGCGCGTATCCTGCCGATGTTTCCGGCCGATACGCCCGGCATCCTGATCGTGCAACACATGCCCGAAGGCTTTACCGCGTCGTTTGCGCAGCGGCTGAACAGCCTGTGCCAGATGGAGGTGCGCGAGGCGCGCGACGGTGACATCGTGCAGGACGGGCTGGTTCTTCTGGCGCCCGGCGGCTTGCAGCACATGGAATTGCGCCGCCTTGGCAACCTGTATCGCGTGGCCTTGATCGACGGGCCGGCTGTGTGCTTTTCGCGCCCTTCGGTCGATGTGCTGTTCCATTCGGTTGCCGCTGCGGCGGGGCCGAACGTCATGGCAAGCATCCTGACCGGGATGGGCAAGGACGGTGCAACCGGAATGCTGGCGATCCGTCAGGCCGGGGGTCAGACCATCGCCCAGGATGCGGAAACCTGTGTCGTCTACGGCATGCCCGCCGCTGCGGCCGAATTGGGCGGCGCCATGCGTATCGCCCCGCTCGACAGCATTCCTGCCCTGATGCTGAGCGACGATCTGCAACCTGCGGAGGGCCGGATCACGCGCGAATTCGACCAGTCCTCGAACCTGACCGCATTCCCGCCCCGGTCTAGCCGTGGCTGAAAAGGAGACCAACATGCAGCCTACCACCAGCACCCAGACGAAAAGCTTGCAGGATGAAAGCCTGTCGATCCTGACGTCGGAAAACCTTGACGACATGTATCTCAGCTTTTCGCTGGGGTCCGAAGAATACGCGGTCGGCATCTCGCAGGTGGTCGAAATCGTCGGCCTGCCGCGGATCATGGCTGTGCCCGATCTGCCTGACTATATCCGTGGCGTGATCAACCTGCGTGGCAAGGTGATCCCTCTGTTGGATGTGCGGCTGCGGTTCCGCATGGGCGAACGTGCCTATGACGAACGCACGGTTGTGATCGTGATGGATGTCGATGGCGCCCCGATCGGGCTGATTGTCGACGGTGTGACCGAGGTGCGCGAAATCGCCCCTTCGGCGATTGGCCGCAACGCCAACGGCGCACACCGTGGCGCACAAAGCGCGATCTATGGGCTGGGCCGGATCGAGGACCGGATCATCGTCATCCTTGACGCGGCAGTGCTGACCTCGGACTGCGAGATTGTCATGGCCGAAGTCGGCGCAGGGGCCAAAGAGCACGCGTGATGCAAGTCCTGATCTACAACCAGAAAGGCGGCGTCGGAAAGACGACCACCGCAATCAACCTCTCGGCTGGTTTCGCAGCCGAGGGCGAGACAGCGGTTTTGGCCGATCTGGACCCACAGATGCACCTGACAGCCGCCTTTGGCGGTCAGGTGGCTGTGCCGGGGGCAAACATCAGGGATTGGTTGGCCGGATCGCCGGTTGAGCCGCTTGTTTCGGCGACGCGCCCCAATCTGGGGCTTCTGGGCGGCCACGCCGATGCGCTTGACCTGCCGGTTGATGCCATCGCGATGCCCGCTCTCAAGGCAGACTGGCTTGTTATTGATGCCCCACCCGGATGGACTGCCACGCTGGCCCGCGTGGTTGCCGCCAGCGATATCGTGATCTGCCCGCTGGAGCCGGATTTCCTTGGCCTGAACGGGCTGAAACAAGTGTTGGACAAGATGCAGGATACCGGCCTGCCTTGGGCGGCGCTGCGCATTCTGATCACACGTTATTCCAACCGGTTGGCAGTTCACCGTGAGGTTCGCGGCAAACTGATTGAACGCTTTGGGTCCGAGATGGTCTTGCCCGTCGTGATCCGTTCTTCCATCCGCCTCGCCGAGGCACCGGGCACGGGACAGACCATTTTCGAATACGCGCCGGGCAGCACCGGCTCATCCGACTATGCGCAGCTGGCGCGCGCCATGATTGCGGAGCGCTCGCTTCAAAAACCGAACGGAAAGACAGTGCAATGAACCAAGTAGATCGCCCGCACCGTACCAAAGAACGCCTGCAGAACGACCCGCTGGAATGGCTGGATGATGCGCCAACCCCAGTCGCACCCGCCGAAACGGCACCTTTGCCGCGCCCCCTGAAAGGGGTTGAAGCCGAAGCTGCCTATGAAATGCTGTCAACCTCTGTCGTCGTTACCGATGCTGATCTGGTGATCCGCTATGCCAACTCGGCGGCCGTGAAGATGTTCACGGATGCCGAACACGAGGTGCAAAAGGACCTGCCGCATTTCTCGGTGGGCAGCCTGATCGGCCAGAACATCGACGTGTTCCACAAGAACCCGTCTTATCAGCGTGCCATTCTGGCGCGGATGACATCCCCCCATGATGCCAGCCTGAAGGCAGGCGAAGTGTCGATGGGTTTCCGCGTCAACCGTGTGATGACAGAGGGCGACGTCCTGTCCGGCTATATGGTCGAGTTGTGGGATGTGACCTATGAGCGCGCCACAAAGGCTCAGGTCAGCAACCTGATGGGCGGGCTTACCCAGGTGGCCAACGCGCAAGTGGCTGGAGACACTGCCCACCTGCTGAATCTGGACAATTTGTCTGGCGAGTTCAAGGAACTGGCGCAGAAGGTGAACGATATGCTCACCTTCCGCAACGCGACATCGCAGCAGGTTCTGGACTGGCTGAACACCTTTGCATCGGGCGACATGCAACACCGCGCACCGGTGTTTCCCGGCAAGATGAAGGCAGTCACGGCTGCCATCGAAGACGCCCGCAAGGTTGCCCTGCGCGAGGCGCATGAGGCGATTGAAAACCGCGCCGCGATGGACCTGCTGCTGGGTGAAATGGCCGCCATGTCCGATGCCCACAGTGACGGTGACATCGGGGTCTTTGTGGCGTCTGACAAGTTTGGCGGTTCGTTCCGGATCGTGGCCGAAAAGGTCAACGAAATGGTCGCTGCGCATATCGACACGAAACGTAGCGCGATCAAACTGATCAAGGAATTCAGCGAAGGCAAGTTCAGCACGCCCTTCCCTGCTCTGCCGGGCAAGAAAGCGTTTGTGTCGGATGCCATCGAGGCGATGCGTACCAGCTTCAAGACCCTGCTGAGCGAGATCAACCGCGTTTCTTCGTCTATCCGCGACGGCAACCTTGATGTCACGCCGAATGCTTCGCAGTTCTCGGGCGATTTCCGCACCATCATGACCGATTTCGCCAGCGTTCTGGAAACGATGAACGGGGTCATGGAAACCTTCGGGTCGCAGGTGCAGCAGGCTGCCGACGCTGTGGAACAGTTGTCCCGATCGTCCAAGGAACTTGCATCGAACTCGCAGATTCAGTCGGCCTCTGTCGATGAAGTGTCCGCCTCGGCGGAAGAAACCGACACGCAGGTCAAGGCCAATGCCGCATCTGCAGGGCAGGCCAACCAGCTTGTGACCGGGGCCGCTGCCGTGGCGGATCAGGGCAAGAAGAAGATCGGCCAAATGGTGCAGGCGATGGAAGGCATCCGCGCCTCAAGCCAGGATATTGCCAAGATCATCAAGGTGATCGACGAAATCGCCTTCCAGACCAACCTGCTGGCGCTGAACGCGGCGGTGGAAGCCGCCCGTGCGGGTCAGCATGGCCGTGGGTTCGCGGTAGTGGCGCAGGAAGTGCGCAATCTGGCCGGCCGTTCGGCCAAAGCGGCGCGCGAAACGTCTGACCTGATCGAAAGCGCGGGTGCCCGCGTGCAGGCTGGCGTGAAGATTGCAGATGAAACCAGCCATGCCTTTACCAGCATCGCCGATGACATCGACAAGGTTCGCACCTTTATGCGCGAAATCACCGTGGCATCGGACGAGCAGGCGCGGGGCGTGGCGCAGATCAACACGGCCATGGGCGAGGTGGCAAAGATTGCAGTGGCAACCAGCCATCAGGCCGAAGAAGTGGCATCCAGCGCGAACGACATCGTGCAAGCGACAGACCGGATGCGCGCCGAGGTTTCCCGGTTCCGGTTGCGCGCCCGGCGCACTGGTCCGGCAGGAGCGGAGATCCCCAACCTTGAGGGGTTGCCGCCAGACGTGATGGCCCAGTTGGAGGCCTTGCTGAACGGACAAACTTCCGGTGGGCGCATGTCCACCAAGCCAAGAATGAACTGACAGATCTTCACCGCCAAAGCTGCGAGAAAACAAAATGCTGGAACAAAAATCCACTACCTGGAAGGGCGTTACCTCTTCTCTTGAGGCAACATGGGGCCAGATTCAGCCGCAAGATCTGCTGAACCTTCTGTCAGACCCGATCATGGTCGCCAGTGCAGACATGGTCGTGCAGTATATCAACGCATCGGCCTACAAGATGTTCCGGGAAATGGAGGCGGATATCCGCACCCAGTTGCCCGATTTCAGCGCCGACAGCATCATTGGCAACAGCGTGGACCAGTTCCACGTCCGCCCGGCAAAGCAGCGCAACATCGTGGCCAACATGACGGGCACGCATCAGGCATCGTTCGTGGTGGGTGGCCGCACGCTGGCCTTTGCGGCAGATCCCGTCTTTACCGACGGTGGCAAGTTGCAGATGATCATGGTCC
This sequence comes from Rhodobacter sp., assembly GCA_027484145.1. GTDB lineage: Bacteria > Pseudomonadota > Alphaproteobacteria > Rhodobacterales > Rhodobacteraceae > Pseudotabrizicola. The sequence continues at coordinate 329,132 of JAIXUH010000007.1, read as the reverse complement.
GCTGGGAAGACCGGACAGAAGCTGTCGCGATCACCAAACAGACCGAAGCACTTGTGGCGCGGCTGCGCGAGATGGCAACCGCGCACGAGCTTGGTGAGATCGACCACTTCATCGCGCTGGATCATCTGGAAGGACCCTACCGTCTTGCGGCCGAGCAGGCCAACAAGATGGTCGAAAGCCATATCACTGTCAAAAAGCAGGTTCTGGCAACGGTCGAGGCCTTTGGTCGTGGCGACTTTGACGCGCCGTTCCCCAAGTTTACGGGCAAGCGTGTGTTCCTGACAAACGGCGTCGAGGAGTTGCGGAACCGGTTCAAGGCCGTGGTCAACGAAATCGCGCGTGTTTCATCAGCGATTGAGGCTGGCGAGTTGGATGTTGAAACTGACCCCTCGCAGTTTCAGGGCGAATACCACCGGATCATCGAAAGCTTCAGCGGCATTCTGGAAAGCCTGAACGGCGCCTTCCATACCATTTCGGCACAGGTCGCACAGGCCTCATCGTCGGTCGCGACCATGTCGAAATCGTCGACCGAACTGGCGGCGAACTCGCAGATTCAATCGGCCTCGGTCGATGAGGTGTCCGCCTCGGCGGAAGAAACCGACACTCAGGTCAAGGCCAATGCTGCATCTGCAGGGCAGGCCAACCAGCTTGTGACCGGGGCTGCCGCCGTTGCCGAAGAAGGCAAGGAAAAGATCCTGCGCATGGTGCAGGCGATGGAGGGCATCCGCGCCTCGAGCCAGGATATTGCCAAGATCATCAAGGTGATCGACGAAATCGCCTTCCAGACCAACCTGCTGGCGCTGAACGCGGCGGTGGAAGCCGCCCGTGCCGGTCAGCATGGCCGTGGGTTCGCGGTTGTGGCGCAGGAAGTGCGTAACCTTGCCGGCCGTTCGGCCAAGGCGGCGCGCGAAACGTCTGACCTGATCGAAAGCGCGGGTGCCCGGGTGCAGGCAGGTGTGAAGATCGCCGATGAAACCAGCCATGCCTTTACCAGCATCGCCGATGACATCGACAAGGTTCGCACTTTTATGCGCGAGATTGCCGTGGCCTCGGACGAACAGGCGCGTGGTGTGGCGCAGATCAACACCGCGATGAGCGAGGTTGCCAAATCGGCACTGGCGACCAGCCAGCAGGCTGACGACGTGGCCAGCAGCGCAAACGAGATCGTGCAGGCCACCGACCGTATCCGCAACGAGATGTCGCGGTTCCGTCTGCGCAGCAACCGCATGGGCCGTACGGCCAGCGGGTTGCCCAACCTCGGCGGTCTGTCGCCCGAGATGCTGGCACAGGTTCAGGCCCTTCTTGCCGGTCAAGGGCAGGCACGCCCTGCCACTGGCCCCAACCGCAACCCCGACCGCGATGAGCGCGGCTTTGGCGGGTTCTGACAAAACCTTCGGCCAGCACGTTTGGCCGGATACAGGCACACGAACAGGAGCATTCACATGCCTTACACAGTGATGATCGTAGACGATGCAGCGATGATGCGGCTGTATATTGCAAGTTTTCTGAAGGGATTGCCGGATTTCAAGGTTGTCGCCCAAGCCGCCAACGGCAAGGACGCGATGGAGAAACTGGCGACGATGGACAACCTTGACCTGATCTTGCTGGATATCGAAATGCCGGTGATGGATGGCCTGGAATTCCTGCGTCAGGCCCGTCCGCGCACCCGCGCCAAGATCTGCATGCTGTCGTCGGTGGCGGTGTCGGGATCGCCGGTTGCCGCCAAGGCGCGCGAACTGGGCGCAGATGGCATCGTGGCCAAACCTTCGGGCGCGGTTTCGCATGACCTTGAGGAAACCACGGGCGCAGAACTTGCCAATACGATGCGCCGCCTTCTGGCTGCGTGATCCCGCAAGGGGCAGCGGTGAAGGTCAGTCAGTGAAAGGGTGGCGATGAACGACGATATGGACGAGATCTGGGCGCTTTATGCCGATGACGGTGCGCAGGCACTGGACACGGCAGAGGACGCCCTGCGCCGGATTGGTGGCGATGACCCAGAGGCCAAGGCCGACGGCATCGCCGCCCTGTTCCGCGCGGTGCATACCTTCAAGGGCAATGCCCGCGTCCTTGGTCTGCAGGTTGCCGAAAGCCGCGCCCATGTGACCGAGGATCTGATCGGTATGGTGCGCGACCAAGGCGCGCCGTGGGATGCCGAGATGGGCGACATCATGATGTTGGCCGTTGACCGCCTGCGCGTGATTCTGGAACGCACGGCGGCTGATCGGACGGATGTGGATCAGGACTTTGCTGCGGATCTGATGGCGCGTCTGCACGACAAGATCGCCCGCATCACCAATGGCGAGGTGTCGGCCACCCCGGCCGCGCCCGCTGCCCCTGCAGCCCCCGTGGCAGAGGCGGTGGAAATCCCATCTGCCCCGGTTGCGGTGGAAGAGGATTTGCCCGAACCTCTGGCGACCGGACCCGAGTTTGCCGACGACCTGATGGATGACGTCGAGGACGACGCCAGCCCGGTGGCCGAAGCGGCCCCGGAACCGGTCAAACAAAGCGGGGCGCAAATCCTGCTGGCCAACATCATCGATTCGCTCAGCAGTCTGGCCGTGCAGACCAGCGACGCGGACACGGCGGCGCGCCGCAAGACCGCGCTGCGCCATATTGCCGACACGGCCGAGGCCCGTGGCTATCAGCGGCTTGCGGATGTTGCGATGCTTTTGTCGCGTGCCGCACCCGGTGATACAACGGCCGATGACGTGCGGTTGTATGAAGAACTTTATTCCATCGAATTGTCGCTGTCAGAGGATGACCTGCCACGCCCGCGCCCGCGCGATCTGTTGGCCGGGTGGTGCGCCGAGAATGCCTTTTCCCTGATCGACATGCTGCGCACCGAGGTCGACCTTTTGTCCGAAGGCAAGGAGATCGACGTCCGCGCCCGCCGGATTGATCCCTTGCTGCGGCGCCTGTCCTTTGCCGCTGACTATTTCGGCCTGCGCCGCGCGGCCGACCTTGCGATGTCGCTGCTGGATCTTGTGTTGCGGATGGTCATGCCGGGCGGGGCTGGAGAGGACGGGCCTGACCGCACTGTCGTACAGATGCTGGAAACCTTCCTTGTCACGGTGGAACTGGCCTTTGATGCCGCGCGCGAAGGCGAGGCGCCCGATACCCATGTGCTGGAGGATCTGTCACAGGAAAGCAGCGGCTTTGTGTTCCGTCGCAAGGGGGCCGTTTCGGCCACTGAGGCGCTGGATCAATTGCAACTGCCACAGCAGTTCCTGCGCGTGATGTCCCCGCGCAGCGTTCTGGTTGCCCAGAATGCGTCGCAGATGGGCATGTCCTTCTATGTGGTCCGCACTGACTTCAAGGATGAGACGGACATTGCCGAGCAGTTCTTCAGCCTGATGGAGGATGGCGCGATCCGGCAGATCACCAGCGTTTCGGTGCTGTCGGGGATCACGGCCAAGTTTGACTTTCTGCTGGCCACAAGCCTGCCGATTGCCGATTTTGAACAGCGCCTGCGCAGCGTGGACAGGACAGGCCGTTGCATCACCCTGATGCAAGGCGAGGGGTTGGCCCAGACCAGCACCAAGTTTGCTTCGGTCGCGTCGGATATCTCGGGCGGCGTCAGCGTCGAGATGATGGAGATGCTGGGCGAGGTATCGGCCGGGCTTGCCAGCGTGTCGATGCAGTTGCGCGCCGCATCCGAAGTGGAAGCGCGCTCGCTGATCATGCAGTCCTTCGTGGCAGGAGAAGCCGACACGGCGCATATTCAGCAATCGGTGCTGGCCGAGTTTGACGACATGGCCGGGCGGATCGAGCAGTCGTTGCAGACGATGGAACACCTTGCCCGACGGGTTTCGACCCTGCAGGAAGAGGCGATGGCAAGCCGGTTGCGGCCGGCTGACCATGTCTTGCGCCCATTGATCGACCAGTTGCGCCAACAGGCCCTGACCAAAGGTGCGCGGGTTCAGATCGGGCTACGGATCAGTCAGGTTCCGCTGGACAAACAGACGCTTGAGGTTCTGGAACAGGTTTGTTCGCAGTTTGTGACCAGCCGGATCAGCGACCATGCCGAGGCCGAAGGCGATCTGGAAGTGTCGCTGCGCCAACGCGATGACCGCGCCATGCTGACGGTGCAGGACAAGCTGGCCGTTCCGGTTGGCCCTGACATGGCGGTGGATCTGCAAAAGCTGGCCGGACAAGCGGGCGGGCGCGTCTGGCTGCATCCAAGGGCCGAAGGCGGGCACCGGCTGACAGTCAGCCTGCCGACCAAGATGCTGGCAATGGAAGGGATGGTCGTCTCGTCCGGTGGCGTGCAGTACGTGCTGCCTGTGGATGCGCTTGCCATGGTCTTGCAGGCCGAAGAGGACCGGATCATCCGCCGGGCCGCTGCCGGCAGTGCACGCTATCTGAAGCTGGATGATGGCGAGGTTCTGCCGATTGTCACGCTGCGGTCGAATGCGTCCGAGACGGGTGGCATCTTTGTCATCGTGCAGGCCGAAGGGCGGCGCAAGGCGGTTCTGGTCGATGCGCTGGTCGGGCAGCAGGTGGTGCGCCTGCGCCCCTTGCAGGGCGTGCTGTCGCAGCTGGAACGGCTGGCCGGCCTTGCCGTGCTGGCCGGGGGCGAAGTGGCCTTGGTGTTGTCGCCGCTGTCCATCTGCTTTGGTGAAGAAATCGAAAGCCTGGCTTTTGCCGAAGCGTGAAGTCGGCATGAATTTTGCCCATGCTTTTCGTCAGTAAGGGTAAACAAGATCATGATCCCGCCGTTTGTTGAACCAAGCAGGAATGCAGGTGAACGGCGGGAACAGCAGCCGGAAAATCCTGTGAATTCAATGCTTGATCACGGAATCTCCCGGTTGAGGAACCCATCCATGAGCTATCTTGACGCCAGAACCCAGTATCGCCGGACCGAAGATGGCGTCTTGCCGGAACTGGCCACGCCGCACCAGATCGTCGAGATCACCCTGCGGGAGTTGCACAAATCCTTGATCGTTCTGGCAGCTGCGCATGGCGACGGGCAGCGGTATCCGGCGGCCCATGTCACCAAAGGGCTGACGGCGATTTATGTGCTGCAATCCAGCCTTGATTTTGAAAAAGGCGGCGAGATCGCGCAGAACCTGTTCAGCGTTTACGAGTTTGTCCGCCTGCAACTGGTCGCAGCCTTTCAGCGCGACGAAGAGCCGCGCATTCCGGCCGCGCGCACCTATATCGCCGATATCCTTTCGGCATGGCAGTCGATGCCGGGGGCCAAGTGAACCTGATGACGGACCGCGGCCTGATCCTTGCCGTTGACGCTGCCATTGCCCGGCTGGACCGTGCGGTGCAGGACAACCGGCTGGAGGATGTGGCGCTGTCCTGTGGTCGTTTGACCAACCTGTTCGCCGAGGCGGGCGTAACACCAGACGCCGAGATGCGCGCCCTTGCCGCGCGGGCACAGGCGGCGGTTGCAGGGGCTTTGGCCGGGTTGGCAACGGCTGCGCCTGTGGTCAGCGGAGCCGCACAGTCAGCCTATCGCCGGGCGGGGGAAATGCGGGCCTGAGGGTCTAGCGAAAAGCGCTGGTGCCGGAGGTTTCTCGAACAGCACGCGGCCCCGCAAGGCGGGGCTTTCGGGCGGCGGGCGAAACACAACGCATGTTCCGCCGCCCAAGGGCAATATGGGTCAGACGTGCAGGCCAGGGGGCAGCGTGGCCTGCGTCAGACCGAGCCAGGGAAATCCGTGCGAAATGTGGTCTGAACCGGAAGGGTCACGTTCAGGCCGCGCAGCAGATCTAAGAGCGGCATCACACGGCGGCGCGCCGGACGGCCATCGCCGTCAAAGGTGACGCATTCGATCGCCAGTTCCTCGGGCGTCTCATGCGTGGTCAGGCGGGTGGTGGTGCAGGCGGCTTCAGTCGTGTTGGTCCAGTGTTTCATGGCAATTCCCCGGGTGGCAGAGCAAGGCACTTGGCGGCCCACAAAAACGTTGCAAGCCGCGTGCCAGCCCTAAAATGCCCGGATCAAAAACCGTTCGGGTTGCCTGGCAGGATGGTTCCTGTGCCCTCTTCGACCGCACCGCCCAGCCAGATCACCTGACTGCCGTCGATCTGTGCGCCCCAGCAGCCCGGCGGGTTGCCGTCATAGGCGAAACACATCTGGTTCCCCTCGACCGACCAGCGTCCGGTATATCCGGCGCCACGGATCGTGCCATCTTCGGCGTAAAATTCGGTAAAGCCACCCGATGCGGCCATCGATCCCTGCACGGTGTTGCCAGCCAGTGCCGCACGCAGGGCGTCACCCGACGCAACCGTTTGCGCCGCCAGTGCCGACGCAAAGCCACCAGCCATCACGATCAACAGGGCGGAAAGGCGCGCGTTCATGCTGGATCTCCTGACTTCCGTCAAAAAGGTTAACGCAGGCCGGGGCCAAGTCAAACCTGATGTGGGCCATCGGTCGGGACAAGCTGCAATGGCAGCCCCAGTGTTGCCGCCAAACCTGCAAGACCCCTGCGCGCCGATGGGCCCCAGTCAGCCTGATGCGACAGGAACAGAACCGCCTGACTGGAATGGATCAACGCATCCGACAGGATCTTGAGGTGGTTCGCCCGCAGCGTCTCGCCGGATGAGGTGATGTCGGCCACGGCTTCGGCGGTCAGGTTCTTGACCGTGCCCTCGGTCGCCCCCTGACTGTCGACCAGGCTGTAATCCGCAACGCCCCGGTCGGTCAGGAACTCTCGCACCAGACGGTGATACTTGGTGGCAATGCGCAGGCGGTGGCCGTGGTGGCGGCGGAACTGGGCAGCAACGGCATCAAGGTCATCCAGCGTATCCACATCCACCCATGCGGTCGGCACCGCAATGATCAGATCGGCATGCCCAAAGCCCAACAGCGCGGCCTCGGTCACCTGGCGGTTCCAGTCGGCCAGCTTTTCGCGCACAAGGTCAGACCCGGTGACGCCAAGGTGTATCCGGCCCGCCGACAATTCGCGCGGAATCTCGCCCGCCGACAGCATAACTAGTTCCACATCATCGACACCTTCGACGATGCCCGCGTATTCCCGTTCGGCCCCTGACTGGCGCATGGTCACGCCACGCGCGCCAAACCAGTCAAAGGTCTTTTCCATCAGCCGCCCTTTGGACGGCACCCCGATTTTCAGCATCAGAGCACCCCTTTCAGCCGGGCCACCATGCCGGGGCGGATCACGCCGCCCACAGCGGGGATAGACCGACCTTGGCCCAGCACCGCCGTCAGCGCGTCGTAGCGCCCGCCGCTGGCGATCGGGGGCAGGTCTGGCTGTTGGGCGGCGTAAAAGCCGAAAACGAAGCCATCGTAGTATTCCATCGTGGTGCGGCCATAGCTGGCCTCAAAGTCCAGCCCGGCCACATCAACACCCTTTGCCGCCAACGCGGCCAAGCGCCGTTCCAGCCGTTGAACAGCCGGGCCAAGGGCAGGCACATCGGCCGCGATGGCAGACAGGCGTGCAAGGGCGGCGGGGCATTTGTCCGATAGCCCCAGCACCTGTTCCAGTTGCACCACCTCGGCAGCGGGAATGGGTGCGGCAGCCGCGTCTTCGCGCAAGGTGAGCAGCCGCTCGGCGATTTCCCCTTCACTGCGCAGGCCAGTGTGGGTGATGCATGCCGCCAGATCATCGCCCCGGCCAAGGGCGGCCAGCAGTGTGACCCTGCTCTCCGGCAGGGGGGCGCGGCCGCCAAAGCGGTCAAGCAGCGCGCGAAAGCGTTTGGGCCGCCACAGATGCCGCAAAAGCGCCGCCTTGCGGCGTTCGGTCGTGGTCAGGCCCTGCACCATGGCGCGCAGAATGCCGATGTCGCCCGTGGCGGCCCGCAGACCCAAGGGGGCGAGCAGATCGGCGAACAGGGCAAACACTTCGGCATCGGCGGCCAGCGGATCAGTGCCGTCAAACACCTCATAGCCCACCTGTACATATTCGCTCTGCCGCGGACCAAGGTGATACTGCTGGCGAAACACCTCACCCATATAGCAATAGCGCGCGGGTTCCGCCCCATGCGCCATATGGGCCTGCACCACGGGCACGGTAAAATCGGGGCGCAACATCATCTCGCCGCGCACTGGGTCGTGGGTCACATAGGCGCGGGCGCGGATGTCTTCGCCGTAAAGGTCCAAAAGGGTTTCAGCGGGCAGCAAAAGGTCCGCCTCAACCGGCACCGCGCCTGTGGCGGCGATGGCGGCATAAAGCGCCTCAGCCTCGGCCCGGATGGCGGTTTTGGGTGTCACAACAGATCGCTCAGTGTAAAGGGCGCAGACTCGGATTGTTCCAGCATCTGGCGCACGGCGGCCACCAGTTCGCTACGCAGCACCTCGGCCTGTGCAGGGCGGTCCTTCCATTCTTCCAGCGTCGCATTCTGGGCGATCTGCGCGCCAAGGATCAGGTCTTTCAGAATCACGGTGCCCTTTTCAGCCTCGTTGCCGCCTTGGATGATGGCGATGGGTGAGGCGCGTTTGTCGGCGTATTTCAACTGGTTGCCAAAGTTCTTGGGGTTGCCCAGATACACTTCGGCCCGGATGCCCGCATTGCGCAGGTCTGCCACCATTGCCATGTAATCGGCCATGCGGTCACGGTCCATCACGGTCACAACGACCGGGCCCGCCGTATCAGCTGTGCTGCGCCCCTTGGCCTGCAGGGCGGCCAGCAGGCGGTCCACCCCGATAGAAACGCCAGTTGCCGGGACACTTTGACCCGTAAAGCGCTTGACGAGGTCATCATAACGCCCGCCACCCGCCACGCTGCCAAACTGCCGCTTGCGCCCCTTTTCATCAAGGATTTCAAAGGTCAACTCTGCCTCGAACACCGGGCCGGTATAGTAGCCAAGGCCACGCACCACGCCGGGGTCAATGACGATCCGGTCGGCGCCATAGCCCTGTGCGGCGAGGAGGTTGGCGATTTCTTCCAGTTCTGAAACGCCTTGGGCGCCCACTTCGGATTCACCAACGATTTCACGCAAGTATTTCAAAGTAGCGAAATTTCGATAGATTGCCGCCTCATCATCCGTTGGCAGCGGGTGCCCAGTGGCGTCGTCAAATGAGAGCATTGCCCGCGAGAAGCGGCTGTAGGAAGAACCGTCTTCAACAAGTTCGGCTACCAATTCAGCAAGCTTTTTAGCAATAACTCGGTTTGCACTGACGAACATCATGATCGCTTCAACCTGTTCGGTCGATAGGCCTGCGCCCTTGGTGAAATCGCCTGACTCGTCCTTGCGGCCGTCGCCGAGCAAAGCGCGCACGCCCGCTTCCCCCAGCCTATCGATCTTATCAATCGCTCGGAGGACGATTCCGCGCTCACGTTCGAAGTTGGGGCCAGAAATTCTCGCCACTTCCATCACGCCGTTCAGGACCTTGCGGTTGTTTACCTTGACCACATAGTCGCCGCGCGGAATGCCGACCACCTCCAGCGCGTCGGACAGCATGGCGCAGATTTCGGCATCCGCCGCGACCGAGGGCGAGCCCACGGTATCGGCATCGCATTGATAAAACTGGCGGAAGCGGCCTGGCCCCGGCTTTTCGTTGCGCCAGACCGGGCCAAAGGCATAGCGGCGATAGGGGCTTGGCAGTTCGTTGCGGAATTGGGCGGCCACACGGGCCAAGGGCGCCGTCAGGTCATAGCGCAGGGCCAGCCAATCGGCATCCTCATCCTGCCAGCCGAATACGCCTTCGTTCGGGCGGTCCACATCGGGCAGGAACTTGCCAAGCGCCTCGACCGTTTCCACCGCGCTGGTTTCCAGCGGGTCAAAGCCATAGCGATGGTAAACCTCGGCGATCTTGTCCAGCATCGCCTTGCGTTCGGTGACCTCGGCCCCGAAGTAATCACGAAAGCCCTTGGGCGTTTCGGCCTTGGGTCGGCGGATTTTTCCATCAGACATGGCATGAGGCCCTTCGATCTGCTGCGCGGTTGCTGTAACCGATGGGGGCGGGGGCGGCAAGCGCCGGGGGCGGGCAGACGCACCGACAGTCAGGAGACGTGGCAGATGGACCGGACCGAGGCACTGGAAGAGCGTGTGGCCCATCTGTTGCGCGCGGTCGATGACCTGTCGGACATGGTCGCCGCACAGCGCAAAGAGCTTGACCGCCTGAACCAGCTGGTGGGGCTTTTGGTCGAGCGCGAGGCTGAGCGTGAGACGATGGCGGGCGAGGCACCTGCGGCCAATGTGCCGCCGCCGCACTGGTAGGGGTCAGTCGTAGACCAAAAGCGCCTCGACGACGTAAACCTCGTCCACGGGATCGGGAATCTCTGGCATCGACAATTCGGCGTTGACGATGTCACGGATAACGGGCGGCAGATCGCGGCGCAGGCGCGCAGGATCGGGGTCTTTTTCGGCCATTTCCAGACATTTCGCATTGATGGCGGCCACGATGGTGGGCTTCCGTTCGGCCACCTTGCCAGCCACGGCCAGCAGGTCCATACCCTTTAGATGCGCGACGAAGGCCATCGTGATCTTGAGCTGGCCTTGACCACCCTTGATGCTGATGACGACAGGCTCGTCCAGTTCAAGGTAATTGGGGCCAGTCTTTTCTTCCTCGGCCACATGTTCTTCGGCTTGTGGCATGGCCCATTCCGGAAGCTCCGGGTGCAAGGCAGGCTGATGCGCCCCGAGAAAGACGAGGAGCGGCAGAACGGCCGCTGCAACAGCGGCCCGCATATCGGTCAGCACGGGCATGGCGGAATCCTTTGCCCCGCAATGATGCCAGACAGGGGGGTGCCCTGCCACGATGCGAAGGGATGGGCGGGTCGGGTAAAGGGATGGCCTAACACAGCTTGGCACGCGTCCGTATTAAAGGCTGAAGACCTGACGCAAGATGGGTGCAGGGGCTATGAAATCAGCAATGTCGCGGGCTTTGGTGCCCTTCTTTTCGTGGCTGCCCTCGCGCCATCCGCGCGAGGTCGAGGTTCTGCCCCCTGAACAGGGGGCCGGGCGGCCCGCATCTGCGCCCGAAGCGCCCGATGGGGCCAAGTTCGGGTTGGTGCGCAAGGAAACCTATCTGCGCGATACCGATCAGGTAAAGGCCTACCTGCCCGACATTCTGGGCCGGGCGCTTGCCCGCATCTGGATTGACCGCGTGTTCCGCGACCGATTTGCCGCCGACCCGATCGGCACGATGGCGGATTACAACGTGTTCCTGCCCGAAGCGATCGATGTGGAGTTCGAGACCGAAGGCGTGACCCGTCCCCGCATCGTTGTGTATGAGCGGCGCAAAACCGGACCACGGCGGCGGCTTTTGTATCTGCAACTGGTGATGAAGGCTGGCACATGACCCGCAGATTGACCATCGGCGCCGGGGCCGTGGCCCTTGTCGCGCTTTTGTCGGCTGTCGGCCCCACGGGCGCCGACCCGTTTACCAATGCGATGGATGCCCTGCGGGCCGGTGATGCCGGAACCGGGGCCGCCATGTTCCATGACCTTGCCAAACAGGGCGATGGTGAGGCGATGTATAATCTGGCAGTGCTGTATCACCATGGCGTCGGTGTGCCGCAGAACCACGAGAATGCCCTTTACTGGGCGTGGCGGGCGCGGCTCTTGGCCGTGCCAAAGGCGCAGGCCTTGATTGCCGTCCTGTCCGAAGGCACCGCCAAGGATGTGCGCGCAACCCTGCATGCCCGCCTGATGGCCGAAGTTCAGGCAAATGCCGCAAAGGAAGCGCCGTCGTCGTTCCTGCGGTTGGCCCTGATCGAAACGGGTCTGGCCGCAAAACCGGACAAGGTTCAGGTGTATGTGTGGTATTCGCTGGCTGCTGCGATGGGTCACAAGGCCGCGCCAAGCCTGCGCGATATGTCCTTTGCCGCCCTGTCGCCGAAAGAGGCCGCCGGGGCCCAGGCCAAGGCGCTGCTGGCGTTTGGGGAATGGTGCGGCGCGAATGCCGAAGATCAACCGGCCGTCTGTGCGGTGTTGGCCGATGCCGCAGCGCGGATGCCGGACAACGAGGGGTGAACACCACATCCCCGGCAAGCAAAAGGCCCCCGTTGCAAAACGGGGGCCTTTTCAGTTTCATGCCCGATCGGGTTTCAGTGCCGACGCATCACGCTGATCGTATGGGCCGCATCGAACGACAGCCCCAGATCGGCGCTGATGTCCTCGGCGGCGATGCCGTCGCGTGCCATCGAAATGGCCTGCTCGATCATCTTTTCGCCCGTGAGCCAGTCGATATCTGCCTTCACCGCTGTGATTTCACTGCGCAACGAGTCCATGCGGGCCTGCTGCGTTGCATCCATCATCGCGACCATCGATGTTAGCCGTTCCTCGCCCTCGCGGATCAGGCTGGCCAGATCGGCGTCAGGGCCGGTTTCCGGACCCTCGGCCTTGCGGGCTGCAGACATGCGCCACAGTCCCAAGGACAGGGTGCAGATGCCGCCCATCAGCGCGGTCAGGGTAGTCAGTTCAGTCAGGCCAACGCTCATATGCGCCCTCGAAGGTCTTTTAGCGTGAGATTTCAAGAAAGCTTTGGAACAAGCTTTCCGTGATGGCGTGCAAGTCGATCGGATAGCGGTTTTGCGCGATCGCCTCTTTGATCCGGCTTACGGTTTCGATATCTACCGGAGGGCCAGCCTTCAGTTCAGAAGGCATGGCCTTTGCGGCAGTGCTGATCGACACCGTTTCGGCAGCACCAGACATGGACCCCACGCTGGTGCCGGCGTTCAGTGACAGTGGCGCAGCCCCGGAAGCCCCGATCTTTGCGATCGGACTCGCGCTGTCGGAACTGGCGCGTTGGATACGGGCTTTTCCCGCGGAATGTGAGACAGGCTCTACCATAGGACCCTCCATCTGAACCAACTTACGGCTCCTTTTCAGAAGGTTTTAGGGCAACACCCACCAAATCTGCACCGATCACGCGGGCCATGATGGTTCGGCCCGAAGAAAGGTTGGTAACCGAGACGATTTCACCCATCGCGGCATTGTCTTGTGCCCGTCCCTGCATGGCGACTTCGATGCCGCCGGTCCGGGTCAGGATGGTCACGGGCCCTTCGGCCAGCACGATCCAGTCTGGCGCGAGATGGCGCGCAAGGATCGCACGTCCGGGCGCAAGCGATTGGCGCAGGCGGCGGCCGATCAGGTCTGCCGGATCGGCGAACACCTGATCGGGCGCACGGTCCGGCATGGGAACGGCCACCAGATCGGCTTTGGTGATCATCTCGCCCCGGGCAAGTGGCCGTGTCAGTGCAAGGGCTGTGGCATCGCTGGCCGCAGGCTCGCGCGTCGAGGTGTTGCGCGGAGCCGGATCGTCGGCGGCGCGGGTGCGCAGGGCACGTGTCCAGCGGGGGCTGTCGCAGGTCAGTTCCACTGTCGACCAGCGGCCCTGACGCGGGCCGGCGGTCACCTCACCGTCGCAGGGGGGCAGCGCGCGGCTGGGGGCCACGGGGCTTGCCCCTGTGACGCCCGCCCGTTGCAGCGCAGCCGAGGCGATGGCCACGGCATCATCGGGGGCCAAAGCGCCAGACCATGCCGGATGGGCCGGGGGCACCAAAAGGCCGATCAGGATGGCGAACCTTACCATGCTGCCTCGACAAAACGAACGGGGCGGCCAGCCAGAGATTGCACGGAAAGGCCGGGGTCCAGCGGGCGCAGGATGGCGCGATCGCTGCCCAGATCAATGACCTCAAGCAATTCGGTGGTGTGGTCATGGTCGGTTGTAAAGGCAAGGGCAGCACGCGACAGGCCATGGCGGCGGCCCACCGGCACCGACAGCTTGCCGCCCGCACCCGAAAGAACGGCAACAACAGGTTCGCAGGCCTTGGTATCCAAAAGCGACGTGAAGGTTTCCTTCAGCCCGGCGGTCAGCGCCTTTGCCATGCCCATGCGGTCGCGACGTGTCAGTTCGGCAGCGCGGCCCAGCAGGCGCGGTTTGCCCAAGGAGGCTTCGCGCCGGAAAATCTGGCGATACACCCCGCCATCGCGGCTGTGCACCTGCAACTCGGCTTCAAGTGCCACGCCGGGGCCAAAGGCATCGGACAGCGGGTCGATCCGCAACAGCGAGACAAAACCCAACTCGCCGGGCTGCAACTGCACCGACCCTTGGGTCAGCACGGTGTAATCCATGCTTTCGTTGCGGCTGACGGCGGGAATGCGGCGGTCTGTGATGCGAACGATGTCTGTGGCGGGATGGCGGTCAAGCTGCTCGATCAGATCGGCAGAGACCTGCTGTGCCAATTCGGCCGCCCAGGCCGGGGCATGAGGCGAAACCACGATCTCGGGTGCATAGGCCGACACGATCAGGCGGCGCGGCGTGGGGCAAAACGGATCGCCCTCCAAACCAACACGCGCGCGGATCGACACTTCCCACAGGCCCTGCCGTTCTTTCTGGTCGATGATGCGGTGTTCCATCACGCGGCCAATCGCTCGGACAATGGTCAGGTCTGCCGTGACCACGGATTTCGAAACAGCTGTATGGCCGCGCACATCGGCCCCCCCCATCAGGGCGGCATTGAACAGCGCATCGGCAAGGGCGCGGCGGCGGGCGGAATCACGATCAGCCTCGCCTGATATGGCCGCGTGACCGGTTACGTCGATCCATGCTGTTTCGGCGGCGCGGGCCTGCCCGATCAGCAGCGCCCATGCGAAGGCAATCGCAAGGATGGCGCGGTCAATCACCATGATGACCCGCCAAGCATCTTCAGCCCTTGAATTTCACCAAAGATCGGCACGTGAAAGGCGTAGCGTTCCCAGATCTTGTGGCTGGAATCAAAGCTGCCGATCACGACCAACCAGGCGATGGCGACTCCGAACAGGGCGCGGTCCATTACAAACCTCCTTTGACGGCACGCAGGATGTAGCCGACCGTGTCACGGTCGAGCGCAAGTTCCACCTCATAGGCATCGGCGTCCTTGGGCGTGATCCGCACGGTGCGTGCGCCCCGGATGGTGCCTTCGACCACGCCATACAGGCGGTCGTCCTTGATAACGGCGTCGCGCAGCAATGTTTCGGAATCGATCCGGATGCCGTGCACCTGTTCGGTCAGATCACGCAGCGCCTCCATCCGGGCGGCGCGAATGGCCATCAGCCGCTTTTCGTTCTGCGTTTTGCCGGGTTGGCCCGCGATCTGGCCGAACCCCATCCCTTTGATCATGGGTGCCGGTGTGCGGGCCATCGCCATCGGCGGCGGGCTGACGGCATCAAGGGCATCTTTGACCTCGGCCAGCTGCGTCGTTGCTGCATCGGCGCCGGGCGGCAGGGACTGCATGGCAGACCGGTGTCCGGTTGCGCAGGCAGACAGGACAAGCGGCAGGGTCATCAACAGGAAGGGGCGCAAAAGGGGCATCGGGGCCTCCGGGTCGGGATCAGTTGCCCGACATCTTGCAAAGGCCGTGCCAGCCCGGCGGGGGATGGGCGGTTTGGCGGCGCAAACTTTTACCTATCCTTTTGGCATGGGTCTTGCAGGCAGGGCGAAGGACAGTCCAACCGTCAAAGGCCCGCCAATGCCCAACAGTGCACCCGCCATCTGCAAGACCAAGGCCAGCACGCCATGAGCGACGCTGCCTTTTTCCCTCAGATTTCGCGGCAACTGGGCGGGTTGGCCCTGCCTGCGGGCATTCTCATCATCGTCGCCATGATGGTGCTGCCCTTGCCGGTGGTGCTGCTGGACGTGTTCTTCGTGTTCAATATCCTGCTGTCGCTGTTGATCCTGATGGTGGCGCTGCATACCTATCGCCCGCTCGATTTTTCCAGCTTTCCCAGCATCTTGCTGTTCTCTACCATTCTGCGCCTTGCGCTGAACGTCGCATCAACCCGCATTGTTCTGACCGAAGGTCACACCGGCCACGAAGCCGCTGGAAAGGTGATTCAAGCCTTTGGCGAGTTCGTGATTGCCGGCAACTTTGTGGTGGGCCTGCTGGTGTTCACCATTCTGGTGATCATCAACCTGATCGTGATCACCAAGGGTGCGGGGCGGGTGTCGGAAGTGGCGGCGCGCTTTACGCTGGACGCCATGCCTGGCAAGCAGATGGCCATCGACGCCGACCTGAACGCCGGGTTGATGACACCCCCCGAAGCCAAGATCCGCAGGGCCGAAGTGGCCGCCGAGGCAGATTTCTACGGGTCGATGGATGGCGCGTCGAAGTTCGTAAAGGGTGACGCGGTCGCCGGCATCCTGATCTTGTTCATCAACATCATCGGCGGCGTGCTGATCGGCACCCTTCAGCATGACCTGACCTTTGGCGAGGCAGCTGAAACCTATATCCTGTTGTCCATCGGTGATGGTCTGGTGGCCCAGATTCCGGCGCTGCTGCTGTCGATCGCCACCGCCGTGATCGTGACGCGCGTGTCATCGGCCAATGACATGGGCGAGCTGATTTCCAAACAGATCAACCTGAGCCGGGCCTGGGTGCCGGTGGCCGGGGTGATGATCCTGATTGGTCTGGTGCCGGGCATGCCGAACTTGATGTTCCTTATTGGCGGCACGGCTGCGGCTGCGGCCGCGTGGTTCGGGGCCAAACGCGAAAAGGCCGCCGCTGTGGCTGAGGCCCGTGCCGAGGCGGGCCTGCCCGCGCTGCCCGGTCCGGGCGGGCAGGCACAGTCGGCACAGCCCGAGGCGATCACGCCGGAAGATGTGGCTGATCACGCGCCGATTTCGCTGCAGATCGGCTATGGCCTGATCCAGATGGCGGGCGATGGGGGCGGGCAACTGGTCAGCCGGATCACCGCGATCCGCAAGGATGCCAGCCGCGCGCTTGGGTTCGTGGTGCCGGGCGTTCGCATCCGTGATGACCTGACGCTGACGCCCAACCAATACCGCATCCGGATTGGTCAGGCGATCATGGCCGAAGATCAGGTCTATCCTGACCGCAAGCTGGCCATTCCGGGCAATGGGTCCACCCGCCGCCTGAAGGGGGTCGAGGTGAAAGACCCGTCCTTCGGGCTGGATGCCGTCTGGATCCTGCCGCATCAGGTGCCCGAGGCCGAGGCAGATGACCATGTGGTGGTAGAGCCGGAATCGGTAATCGCCACGCATCTGAGCCAGATCATCACCAAGAACGCTGCACTTCTGATCGGGCCGGATGATGTGCAGGCCCTGCTGGATACGCTGACCAAGGTCGCGCCCACGCTGGTGAATGGCGTGGTGCCCAAACTGGTGCCGCTGCACAGCTTTACAACGATCCTGCGCACGCTTTTGGGCGAACGGATGCCCATTTCCGACATGCGGCGCATTCTGGAAGGGGTCGCTGATTTGTCCGGGCGCAACCTGTCGCCGCAGGACACGGCCGAGGCTTTGCGCCCGGCCATGGCCCCCTTGCTGTTGCAACAGATCGCGCCTTTATCGCAACCCCTTGCCCTGATCACGTTGGAGCCCGAGTTGGAGCAGTTGCTACTGCGTGCCCGCCGGACAGGGGGCGAAGACGGGCTGTTGATTGATCAGGGGCTTGGGCAACAGATCCTGAAATCGCTGAACAAGGCGATGGATGGCGCCCAAGGGCAGGGCCGGACGGCGGTGGTGATCGTGGCGGGCGCTTTGCGCCGCCCGATGGCAGCCTGGCTGCGGCCGCATCTGCCCGATTCAATCATTATGGGAATCAACGAGTTGCCTGAAACGCGGCGGATCGAAGTGATCGCCACGGTCGGGGGGCATCCGGGCCTTCCGGGGGCGCAGGCATGACGCAGGAGAGTGACGCAAGATGACCGTGATCACAGCCAGAGGGGCCGACAGTTCTGAAGCGATGGATGAAGTCATCCGACGTCTTGGGGTGAACGCCTATATCCTGTCGACCAGTTTCAAGGATGGTCTGGTGGAAATCCGGGCCTCGACCGAACTGCCCGAAAAGGAGCCGTCGCGACTGGATGCGCGCCTTGATTCCGCCGGCGAAATCCGGCTGGACCGCGAGGGCGAGACGATGGCTGAGCGCGCCCAACGGTTTGCCGATCTGCTGGAGGCACGGTCAGACTGGGCCGATCCGCCACCCCTGCGCCCGGCGGTTCCGCCACGGCGTACGCCATGGGCGCGCGTGTCGCCTTCGGCCCGCCATGCCGCGCTGGTGGACCGGCTGGAGGCGGAGTTGCTGGCCCCCGATCCGCTGGAGGTGGGGCATCTGCGCCCGCGCACCATCATCGTCGGAGCGCCGGGGGCGGGTAAATCGCTGCTTGCCGTGCGTTTGGCGGCGGCGGCCATGTTGCATGACCGCTGGGTCGTGCCCCGTTTGATCGCGCCGCGCATGGCGGCGCTGTTGTCCGAAGATCGTCTGCGTGGCTGGTCGCGGCTTTTGGGGCTGACCCCGGAACGCCCGCTGATTGGCGATATGCTGCAGTCGGAAGCGGTGGCCGATGCGCAAAGCCCGCAGATCATTGACCTGTCTGATATCGCCGGGGCGACGCCGGACCTTGCCGCCGCGCTGATGCAGGCGATGCCCACCGAGATCATCCTCGCCATGCCCTCTGGCCTGTCGGCCCGCCGCACCTTGCGCGAAGGCAAGGTCTGGGCGGCGCTGTCACCCCGCGTTTGCCTGACCTTTGCCGATCTGGCCGGGCCGGACGCCGCCCAACTGCGCGCCATGACAGAGGCCGGGCTTCGCCTGTCGCGTGCTGCGACGGGGACAGGGCTGATTGATACGCTTTCCGTCCCTGTCCGGGCCGATCTGGCACGGTGGGTGCAAGAGGAGGCTGACGAAGCAGATGACGAAAAGGCGGAGACCCGCACATGACCTTCATGGCCAAGGGATACCCAGAACAATCTGTCAGCCCTGAAAAGCTGGTTGTCAGCCATATGAATCTGGTTCGCAAGATCGCATGGCACATGCATGGTCGCGTCGGCCGCATGGTCGAGATCGATGATCTTTTGCAGGTGGGCTACATCGGTCTTGTCGATGCCAGCCAACGCTATGTGCCCAAGGCCGGGGTCAGTTTTGCGGCCTATGCCAAGATCCGCATCCGCGGCTCTATCGTCGACTATCTGCGCACAAACTCCAGCATGTGCCGCGCCACCATTGCCATGCACCAGAAGGTCAAGGCCATGGTGTCAAAGATGGAGCACGAGCTGATGCGCGCGCCCTTTGTGCCCGAGGTGGCCGAGGCGCTGGAGATGAGCGTTTCCGAATACGAAGACTGGCAGACGCAGTTTGCCACCCGCCAGATCAGCAGTCTGGACGAGGTCTATTCGGACCATTCGATGCTGTTCAGCGACAATTCCGTCTCTGCCGAGGACAAGGTCCAGCAGGATGAGTTGAAGGGTATCTTGCGGCAGGCGTTAAGCGAGTTGCCCGAGCGCGAGGCGCTGGTGCTGCAACTGTATTATGTCGAAGAACTGAACATCTATGAAATCGCGGACATCCTTGGTGTCACGACAGGGCGGGTGTCGCAGATCAAGAAGGCGGCGGTCGAACGGCTGCGGACGGGCATCGCGGCCCGGCAGGGGGATGAGCAGGCGGCCTGATGTGCCGCCCGCCCCATGACGGTGCCGGTGGCCTCAGGCCGCGTTCGGCATGACCGGAGAGATGGCCGCCGCATGCGCCATCCGACGCACCCAGATGGTGATCTCTGGCTGAAGCAATTCGACGAAATCGGGGATCATGGCCTGCGCGGCGCGAATGCCAAGCGCCCGAACCGACGTTTCCCGAATGCTGTCCGGAATCAATTGCCAGGCGCCGTCTTCACCGATGCGCAGTTCGGCCGTGGTCGCGGTCACCCGGACATGCCAGTGGAACTGGTCCAACTCGAACCGGTGAACGCCAGCGCCAAGTTCCGGTGCAGCAAGGCGCACGGTATGCATCATGATGTAATCGGCCACGATGTCGCGCGTTGCCGCCAGCATTTCGCCGCCGATCACATCCCAACCGGCACTGCGGTCATTCGACAGCATCTGCCACGGGCCTTCGCCATCGCGACGGAAGGCAAGCGAATCCTCGACCGCGCCTTCGGCAATCTCGAACAACTCATCGCCAAAGCGCATGCGGGCAAAAGGCTGCGGGTCGAAGGTCGCGGCGTCGTTGGCCGGGTAGGCTGCGCTGTCTGACAGCGGAATGGGGGCAAACCGTGACGCCGCGTCGGGCGAGATCAGCGCCACAAGCGTGTAGCCTTCTTCGGTCAGGTGCAGGTCATCGCCGGTGGTATTGGCCAGACCCGCGATCCGCAGGGCGGTGCGTTCGACGGAATGCAACCGCTGCCCGGCGGCGATCCGCAGCAGGCCGATCAACAGATGTGATGCTGCGTGGTCGTCATATTCTGCCAGCCCTTCGATCAGGGCAAGAAAGCGTTCCGCCATGGGGACAGCTTCGGCAGGGCGAACGGGCGGCAAGGTATGGCTCATGGATGTCTCCCAGACTGGTGCTGATGCATTAACGGCGGCAAATCGGCGGCGTTTAGGGCAGGTGGCCTTCTGGACAGGCGGTTCCCTGCGTGGCACACAGGCCCGACCTGAAGGAGCCCCGCCGATGGCCCAGACCCCACCCGCCCGCATGCCGGACCTTTCGCAGATGGCCGGGCATGACAGCACCGCCACGCGGGTGCTGAAGATTGAGGGCGAGGCGCTCTTGGCCCTTGCCGCGCGCCCCCCTGCCGATTTTGGCCGCGTGGTCGAGGCGATTTTGGATGTGACGGGCCGTGTTGTGCTGTCGGGCATCGGGAAATCGGGGCATGTGGCGCGCAAGATTGCGGCCACCCTCGCCTCGACCGGAACGCCGTCTTTGTTCGTCCATCCGGCCGAGGCCAGCCATGGCGATCTGGGCATGGTCACGCCATCCGACTTTTGCATCCTGTTATCGAACAGTGGCGAGACGGCCGAGTTGCGTGACCTGATCGCCCATTGCGCGCGGTTTGACATTCCGCTGGCCGGCATGTCGCGCGATGAGGGCAGCGCCCTGATGCGGGCCGCCGACTATATGCTGACCATCCCCGATCTGCCCGAAGCCTGCGCCATCGGCATGGCCCCCACCACATCAACCACGCTGATGATGGGCTTGGGCGATGCCCTTGCGGTCGCATTGATGGAAGCGCGCGCGTTCGAGGCGGAGGAATTCCGCAACTATCACCCCGGTGGCAAATTGGGCGCGCAACTGACGCCGGTGCGCCAGATCATGCATGGGGCCGATAAGGTGCCGCTGGTGGCGCAAGACACGCCGATGCAAGAGGTGATCTTGCAGATGACGGCTTATGGCTTTGGCGTGGCGGGCGTGGTTGATGCCGAAGGCTATCTCGCGGGCGTCGTCTCGGACGGCGACTTGCGGCGCAATATGGCGGGGCTTCTGGACCGGGTGGCGATGGATGTGGCCACCAAGAACCCGGTGACCGCCGCCCCGAACACGCTGGCCGCCGAGGCGCTTGCGATCATGAACAAGGCCAAGATCGGCGCCCTGTTTGTCTGTGACACGCGGCGCCCGGTGGGTATTTTGCACCTGCACGATCTGCTGCGGATCGGGGTGATGTGAGGGAATGATGGAACACCGCATTGTCACCGTAGGCGGCATCGCCATTGGCGGGGCCAACCCGATTTCGCTGATCACTGGCCCGTGCCAGTTGGAAAGCCACGCCCATGCGCGGATGATCTGCGAAGGGTTGTTGGAGGCCTGTGCCGAGACGGGGACGAAGTTCATCTTCAAAGCCAGCTATGACAAGGCGAACCGCTCAAGTCTTGGCACTAACCGGGGACTTGGCATGGAAAAGGGGCTGCAAATTCTGGCCGATATCCGCGCCGAGTTTGGCGTGCCGGTGCTGACGGATGTGCACGAACCTGGCCATTGTGCCATTGCGGCGCAGGCAGTGGATGTGCTGCAGATCCCGGCATTCCTGTGCCGCCAGACCGATCTGTTGCTGGCAGCGGGCGAGACCGGGTTGGCCATCAACATCAAGAAGGGGCAGTTTCTGGCCCCGTGGGACATGAAGAACGTCGCGGCCAAGGTGGAAAGCACCGGCAACACGCGCATCATGCTGTGCGAACGCGGCACATCATTTGGGTACAACACGCTGGTCACCGATTTTCGCGGCCTGCCGACGATGGCCGAAACCGGCTGGCCGGTGGTGTTTGACGCCACCCATTCGGTGCAACAACCCGGCGGGCTGGGGGGCAGTTCGGGCGGGCAGCGGCAGTTTGCGCCAGTTCTGGCGCGGGCGGCCTGTGCGGTGGGGGTGTCAGCGCTGTTCATTGAAACGCACCAAGACCCCGACAACGCGCCCTCCGATGGGCCGAACATGATTCACCTGCACGAGATGAAGGCGCTGATCGGGCGGCTGCGGGCGTTTGACGCCCTGTCAAAGGGGTTGTGATGGACGCCTGCATCATCATTCCCGCGCGCTATGCCAGCACGCGTTATCCCGGCAAACCCTTGGCCACGCTGAAAGGCGCCTCTGGCGTAGCGCGCAGCTTGATTGAGCGCAGCGTGATGGCTGCACGTGCGGCTTCAGCCGGGGTGATCCCGATCTATGTGGCGACCGATGATGACCGTATCGCCGCCGAGGCGCGTCGGATTGGGGCCGATGTCATCATGACGTCAGACACCTGCCGCAATGGCACCGAACGGGTGGCCGAAGCCGTGGCGCGGGAGGGTATCTCGGCCGAGATCATCGTGAACCTCCAGGGCGATGCGCCGCTGACGCCCGCGCATTTCGTAACGGCCCTGCTGGATGCGATGCGTGCCGACCCGGCCTGCGGCATGGCAACGCCATGTTTGCGGTGTGATGCGGAAACGGTTGAAAACCTGCTGGCCGACCGCCGCGCGGGCCGCGTGGGGGCCACGACTGTGGTTTTCGGCCATGACGGGCGGGCGCTGTATTTCTCAAAAGAGGTGATTCCCTTCACCAATGGCAAAGGCGTGGTCGATGGTGTGGTGCCCGTGTTTCACCATGTGGGTGTCTATGCCTATCGCCCCGCCGCGCTCGCCGCCTATTCTGCGTGGTCACCCGGCCCGCTGGAAGGGCTGGAGGGGCTGGAGCAGTTGCGCTTTCTGGAAAACGGGCATCCGATCCGCATGGTCGAGGTTTCTGCCCCCGGCGCAGTGTTCTGGGAGTTGAACAACCCCAGCGATGTGCCCCTGATCGAGGGCTATCTGGCCCGTATGGGCTGGGAATAGCAGGGGGCCGCAGCCCCCTGCCGGTTCTGGCCGTTTATTCAGCCGGAACAGCCAGTTTGCCACCCTCCAAGGCTGCCGTCAGTTCGGCCTGATCGACCGATCCGTCGGCATTGACGTCCACGGTGGCAAAGGTTTCTTCGGTCAGGTCGGCCCAAACGGCCTGAAGCTCAGCCAAAGACCATGCCCCCGAACTGTCGGTGTCGGCGATATCGGGCAGGACGGGCGCATCCTGTGCTTGTGCGGCGGCAAGACCAAGACCGGAAACGGCGGCCATAAGCAGGGCGATGTTTCTCATGGTGTCATCCTTTGTCTGTCTGGCGAGGGCGAAAGTGCCCCCGGCATGGTCAGACCTAGGCTCATGCGGAACGATATTCCATACTTTATCCGAAGGGTGACGGTGCGGCAGCAAAGCCTCGCCATAAAGCGACCTTCTCAGAACAATTTCCCGCCGATAGCAGGAAATCGGCCTTTTCCCGCTGGGTGATCCGGACGCAGATGCGGGGTTCTTGCCGATGCACGGGCGTTTCCGCGCCTTCAACGATCCGCCAGAATTCCCCGGATCGGACGCGCCTGTGCCGCGATCCTGCCTGAATTCGCGTCCAATACAGTCTGACATACCCGTATCGTGTCTGCTGGGGGAAAAATGGATCGCCTTACTGAAATGGAAGCCTTTGCCACTGTGGTGGACCAAGGCGGCTTTACGGATGCGGCCAAAAAGATGGGCATTTCGAAATCTGCCGTTTCGAAGCACGTCTCGGCCCTGGAAGCCCGCCTTGGCGCGCGGCTTCTCAATCGCACCACCCGACGGGTCAGCCCGACCGAGATCGGACTGGCCTATTACGACCGTGCGCGCCGCGTTCTGAACGATGCGGGCGAGGCGGATGCACTGGTGACCAGCATGCAATCGGCGCCGTCGGGGCTGTTGCGGATCAGCGTGGCCACCGACTTTGGGGTGAACCTTCTGTCGCCCATTCTGGGGGATTTCCTGCTGGAATACCCGGACATCACCGTGAACATGGTGCTGAACAACCGCTATGTCGAGTTGATCAGCGAAGGGTTCGACATGGCGATCCGCGTGGGCGAGTTGGAAGATTCAACCCTGCGCGCCCGCAAGCTGACCGAAACGACCAAGCGGATGATCGCCTCGCCCAGCTACTTCCAGCGCTATGGGCGCCCGTTGAAGATTGACGATCTGAACGATCACAAGCTTCTGCACTATTCCAATCAGGCCAATGGCAACGTGTGGAAGATCACGGCGCCATCGGGCGAAAAGCGGCAAGTCCGCACGGCGGGCTGGCTGACGGTGAATGATGGCCAATCGCTGCTGAACGCCGCGATTTCCGGCCTTGGCATCGCCTATCTGCCCAGCTTCCTCTATGCCGACGCCATGAAGGAAGGCGCTGTCGAAGAAGCGCTGCCCGGACTGCCTGTCGAGGTACTGGGTATCTATGCCGTCTATCCGCCCGGGCGCTTCACACAGCCCAAGGTGCGGGCGTTCATTGATTTTCTGGCCCGCCGTTATGCGGACAAGGGGCCTGATAAGTGGTAACCTAAGTTTTCGACACGATCCTCAAGGTTTAACTTGGGTCGAGGTCAATATGACCTCGACCCGTCTGTTTTTGTCGCGCCCCGCGTCGGTCAGGTTTGACGCCCGTGGCGACAGATACCCAACGCCCTGCGCTTCGATCTGGTCGGCCCGCACACCCTGCGTCTGGATCAGGTTCTGGCGGACCGATTCGGCGCGGCGCTTTGACAGGGCAATATTGCCGGCCAGACCGCCCGACGCATCGGTATGCCCAACCAGCGCCACCCGCAGTTTCGGGTTCTCGGCCAGCCACTGCGCCAGATCCTTCAGGGAGTCATAGCTGCCTGCCGCAAGGTCCGCCGTGCCCGAGGCGAACACCAGATCATCCAGCGCTACGGCCCCGCCTGCCAGAAGCTGCGCGCCCAAGGTGCCAGCCGTGGTGGCCGGACGAGGCGCTGCATCTGTGCTGGCCGAAGGGGTTGGCGCTGCGGGAGCTTTGGTGGATGTGGTCAGCACCGCCTGCGGCCCTGCCGTGCCACCCACATGCGTCATCTGGACAAAACCCGCGGCGGCGCTTCGGCTGACGAACAGGCTGACCGCCTCGGTGCCACGTGCAGCTGCGAAAAACCGAAAGTCCCCAAGATCGACATGCATGTCCGGCTCTGGCAAGACACTGGTGGCAAAACGGAAATCAAAGCCGCCGCAGGTGGCGGTTTCGCATTCGAACACGGGGGCAAACCCTTCGCGCACAAGCTGTTGGCGCAGCGGTGCCAACAGTTCCAGCGTGGTCAGCCCCGGCTGCGCAATACGGTATGCCACTTGCGACAGCGGTCCCTCGAACACGCGGGTGGCCATGCGGCTGCCGTCATGTGGGCCGATCGGCAAATCATAGGATGTCAGGCGTTCACTGCGGTCGGCGGCGGTGGTGGACGGACCGGGCAGGTCAAGCGTGATCGCCTGACCAAGGCCAGCCGATCCGAACACCCCCAAACTCAGGGCTGCGCCAAGCATGCGTCGTTTGAACATAACCTGCCGTCTGCCTCTTTGGGCTTATCGCTGCCGATAATGATAGTGTCCCACAACTTGCATGTTCAGGGAAGCATAGAGCGCCCGCGCCGGCACGTTGGCCACCGTCACCACAAGCGACAGCGTATCCGCCCCGTTCTGTTGCGCCCACAAGGCAGCGGCGCGCAGGATGTTGTGCGCGGAACCCTGCCGACGTGCGGCGGGTGTCACCTCCAGCGCGTGCAGCATTGCATGGCGCCCATGAATCGCGACAAAGGCCGTGCCCGTGGGGCTATCGTTGGCGCGTGACAGCACCGCGCATTTCGACCCCTGCGCGCGCTCCATGACCGCAAGCCGCGCAGGCCCGATGCCACCTTCGGCCCACAATCGCGCGCAGATGGCCAAGGGTGGCCAGTGCGGAAAGGTCGACATCAGCGGCGGCGGCGGGTCGGCCAGACCTGACACCGGGGCCGCATAGGCCACCACCGGATCAACAATGCGATAGCCCCGCGCCTGCAGGACCTGATCCAACAGAATGTCATCGGGGCGGATCAGAAACAGCGCATCTTGCCCCAGTTCGGCCATGGCCACCTCGGCCGGGGCGATGTCCTCATCCACCCATGCGTCCTGCGCCGTCGCGGCCGAGACGCGCTTGCCACCCCCCTGACCATCGCGCAAAAGCCATGGGCCGCAGGGGATGTGCCGCGCAGGAGGCCATGTTGCCTCCATCACCTGTGCCAGCAACGAAGGCGTCATCCGTAAAGCGCCACAAGCCTGGACATGGCCGCGTCAATCTGGGCAGCGTCGGTTCCTCGGATCACAAGGTTGGTGCCGTAAGCGCCATTCTGGGTAAAGGGATACGAGCCCAACGACAGATCTGGAAACGCGGCCGCAAGCGCGCCAAATCCTTCGGCAATCTCACCTTCGCCCCGCATCACCCGCAGCGATTGGCTGAGAAGCGGATCGCCCCCTGTCAGGGTTGGCAGAACGCTCGCTAGCATCGCCTCAAATATCTTGGGCACCCCGGCCATGACATGAACATTGCCGCAGGTGAAACCGGGTGCGGCGCTGATCGGGTTGTCGATCAGGGTTGCACCATCTGGAATCCGGGCCATGCGGCGGCGGGCCTCGTTGAACTCCAGCCCCGCGCGGTCGTAATGCGCTTGCAGCAAGGCCATGGCATCGGCCCGGTGCCCGATGGGCACGCCAAAAGCGGCGGCAATCGCATCTGCCGTGATGTCATCATGTGTGGGGCCAATGCCGCCGCTGGTAAAGACGTTGTCATGGCGCGCCCGCAAGGCGTTGACGGCGGCCACGATATCGGCCTGTTCATCGGCAACGATGCGCGCCTCCATCAGGCGGATGCCGTGGCGGGTCAACTCGTTGGCCAGATGGTGCATGTTCGAATCGCGGGTGCGCCCCGACAGGATTTCGTCACCGATGACCAGCATCGCCGCTGTTGGATTTGCCATTGCCGTGCCCCGCGCTCATGTCCTGTGCAGGGTATAGGCCGTGGGATGTGGCTTTCAAAGCCCCACTGTCCGCCGCAACAGGCGCACCTCTGGTCAAATCGACACGTTTTCCTTATTTAGGCCGAATGCAGAAGGAGATGCAGGTGGAAGAAACACGCGGGCGCATCACGCGAGACGGGATTCGCATTTACGAAGATGCGGATTTCGCCGGCATGCGCGAGGCTGGCCGCGTGGCGGCCGCGATCCTTGATATGGTCGCACCTTTGGTCGCACCGGGCGTGACCACGGCGGCCATTGATGATTTCATCCGCGAAGAGATTGGTCGCCGCGGTGTTGTTTCCGCCACCATCGGCTACAAGGGGTACAAGCACGCCTCCTGCATTTCGGTCAATCATGTGGTGTGCCATGGCATTCCCGGCCCCAAGATATTGGGTGACGGGGATATTCTGAATGTGGATGTGACCGTGATCGTCGACGGCTGGTTTGGCGATACCAGCCGGATGTATGTGGCAGGCGCGCTGCCGCGCAAATCCGAACGGCTGATCGAAGTGACCCACGAGGGGCTGATGCGCGGGATTGCAGCGGTGAAACCGGGCAATACCTTTGGCGACATCGGTTTTGCCATCCAGTCGTTTGTCGAGGCGAACCGGATGAGCGTGGTGCGTGATTTCTGCGGCCATGGCCTTGGCCGGGTGTTCCATGCCCCACCCAACGTGCTGCACTATGGCCGTCCTGGCACCGGGCCGGTGCTGGAAGAGGGCATGTTCTTCACGATCGAGCCGATGGTCAACCTAGGCCGGCCCGAGACCAAGGTCCTGTCCGATGATTGGACGGCGGTGACGCGCGACAAATCCCTGTCTGCACAGTTTGAACATGCGGTCGGCGTGACCGCAACAGGGTGCGAGATTTTCACCTTGTCCCCTGCCGGAAAGTTCCACCCGACCTGGGGCTAGGGGCAGACCCGAGGATCACCCGCTTGCGGCGTGATTCACGCTCTGCAACGAAATTGACCCTAGGGCACCCGTTTCTGGCTGCCCGATGCGAAGATGGGGCGGCTTGGGCCTTCTTTCCGAAGAGCAACCGCAAATGACGCGTCCTTGACCTGTTGCACGGTAACGGTTTGCTGGCAGACCGTGAGAATGGGTCTGTGCTGACCGAAATAATGTTGTTTAATCGCAATAGCTTGCGATGGAGCGATGCACCCTGTGGGTATGGTCCACCCAAGACTTTTTGTATTCGCTGGAAGCGAGGGAGCGTCAAAGGCATTGTTGCCCGCATGATGGATAGGCGGGCCGCAGAGGGAACTCTTCCCGCGACGGCCATGGTCGATGTGGGCGGGCATGCGCCATTGGTCCGAGGATGCCCGCGCAAGGATCTCAAGATGTACTGCACGGAGACCAGCCTGTGGTTGAAGGGCGGCCAAAGAGGTCAAAGGGGCCGTCCGCACAGCCGATCCAACGGCGGCATCAATCCGAAGCCCGACGCCGCCACCCATGACGACGGCGGGTTGATCTGGTTCTTCATGACGGTGGGCCAAGTCCGCCTTTATGCTGACGCTACGGCTCTGCTCGGCGGTTTGTCAAAGGCACAGTGGCTGCTGGCCGACCGGGGCCATGACGCCGACTGGTTCAGAGATGCGTTGAACAACAATAGGATAAACTCCTGCATTCCAAGCCGGAAGTCGCGCGGCAAGCCCAAAAGGCACGACAAGCCCCGATGCCAATGCCACTACGGGATCGAGATCATGTTCGGGCGTCTGAGGGACTCGCGCAGGGTCACAACACGATATGGCAGGGGTGCAAAGGCCGTCCTCTGAGCACCCTTCCAGTTCAGACGATGATCCAACATCGTTTCTCTCCCTTGGGGCCGCCTGTTTGCCTGTTCATGCAGGTTGGCCCGCAGGTTGCGCCCTGTTGCATCGCCTTCCGCATGACTTGCGTGCGTCTGTTCAGTTCACGATGAATTCGGCATGCAGCGCGCCCGCCGCCTTGATGCTTTTGAGGATGTCGATCATGTCATTCGGGGCCACGCCAAGAGCGTTCAATCCCGCCACCAGTTCCGACAATGACGCGCCGCCCCGGATTTCGGCCAACCCCGTGCCCCGATCCTGATCAATGGCGGCCTGTGTGCGGGGCACCACAACCGTTTCGCCTTCGGCAAAGGGGTTGGGTTGAATGACAACAGGCGATTCCTCGATCCGCAGGGTCAGGTTGCCCTGTGCCACGGCAACCCGGCTGATCCGCACATCCTCGCCGATCACGATGGTGCCCGAGCGTTGGTCCACCACCACGCGTGCACGTGTTTGCGGGGAAATCGCGATGTTTTCGACCCGGCCAATCGCATGGGCCGCAGAGCGCATGTTCGTGGCATCAATGTTGAATTCCACCGTGCCCGAATCCAGCATTTCGGCGACGCGGCGGCCAAACTCTTGATTCAAGGCGGACTCGATGATGGCCGCAGTCGTAAAATCGGGGTTTCGCAGTGCAAGCCGCAACGAGGTGAGGGTCGTAAAGTCAAACTCCACCTCACGTTCCACCCGCGCGCCTGACGGGATGATGCCTGCGGTCGGCACGCCCTGCACCACGCGCGCGGCGTCGCCTTCGGCCGAGATGCCGCCCGCAATGATCGTGCCCTGCGCCACCGCGTAAATCTGGCCATCGGCCCCGTTCATCGGGGTCATCACCAATGTTCCACCCAACAGGCTTTTCGCATCACCAATGGCTGAAACAGTCACATCGATCCGCCCGCCAGCCCGCGCAAAGGGCGGAAGCGATGCGGTCACGAACACTGCGGCCACATTCTTGGGGCGATACTCCTCGCCCGCGACATTCACCCCAAGCCGTTCCAGCAGGTTGGACATGATTTCTTCGGTAAATGGCGCATTGCGGATGCCATCGCCGGTGCCGTTCAGGCCGACCACAAGGCCATAGCCCACCAGATCATTGCCTCGCACGCCATCAAACTCGACCAGATCCTTCAGCCGGATGTCTTGGGCCATGGCTGGAATGGCAGCCAAAAACATCAGCATTATCAGAATTTTGCAGATCATCGTAGGTAATCCGACAGCTTCAACTGCGTCAGGCGTGCCGTGATGGCATAGATCATTTCAAGGTTCGTGCTGACGGCTTCAAGCTCGGTCGCGAGGGTGTAAGGATCTGCCTCGATCAACGCGGCCTGTGCGCGACCCAAGGTCAGCATCTCGGACGACAGACGAACCTGTGCGGCATCGACCTGCGCTTCGGTGGTGCCGACGCGGGCGGCAAGGGTGGTCAGGGATTCATCGGCGCGCAAAAGGCTTTCGCCGGCCCGCCGGGCCAACATGCGACTTTCACCCGGGGGAAGGCCAAGGCTGGCATCATCGGTCAGCGCCGCAGCCGCAAGGCCCGAAAGGACCGCCCGAATGGCTGGATCATTTGCCGTAACACCCAGCCATGCCGTGTCTTGCGGGGAAATGGCAAGATCGGCCGCTGCGGCGCCACCCTGATAGGCTACGGCAGCAAAACCAGTCGGCGCGCTGAACCACGCCTCAATCCGGGCCAGCGCCTGATCTGCAGTGGTGGCGCCCGTGACGGTGGCGCGCAGGGCGGTCAGGATGGTATTGGCATCGGTGACGGCGGGGCCGTTCACCATCTCTCCGGCCAAGAGGCTGCGCCCCCCGGTCGATGTGTTCAGCGTTGCCAAAGCTGCGGCAAGACGATCCCGCGCCTGTGTAGCCGACACAGTCGGGCGCTCACCTGCGACATCCTGTGGCGCGATCAGCAGTTCCGGAACCAGTTCGGCCGCACTGTCCGACAGCAAGGTCAACACCCCCTGAATCGCCTGAGCCGACATTGCAGCCTCGCGGGCGGCGGCCTGGTAGCCCGACAGTAAAGTCTGGGAATGTGCCAACGCCGACAGCCGGGAAAAATCGCCCGACACAGCCTGCCCGGTATCGGCCAACCGGCCAGAGGCGAGTTCCTGTGTAATCCGCATCGAGTCACTTTTCAGGCGCGCCGTCTGCGCTTTCAACAATAGCGACTGCGCCAGATCGCCGAAGGAAACCATCGACATTGCTATATCCCCAACAGCAGCTTGATCATGTCATCCACGGTCGAGATGACTTTTGCATTGGCGGCATAGGCCTGTTCGATCAGCAGAAGGTTCTGCAGCTCCTGATCGGTATCGACCCCGTCACGCAACAGTTCAGTGCGCAGCGCATCGGCCCGGGCACTGGCAAAGCTGGTATTAGCCTCGGCCTCAAGCCGTTTTGTCGATGTGTCGGACAACAGATCTGCCACCAGTTCGGCCGATGTGCGTGGACCAGACGCAAAGCCCGAGACCGGCGTCCGGCGGGCCGATAAGGCCTCGGCCCAGTTGGACAATTGCCCCGTATAGCCGGGCCGTTGTGCCGAGGCGGCCCCAAGGCCTTCTCGCAGTCGCCAGAGCGCGCCACCTGCCTGTGGATCGACCAGCGTGTTCAGGGCGATCCGGCCTGCCACGCCGGGTTCATTCGCGGCAACAAAGGCTGAACCGCCATCGGTCAGCAGGCCCGCAGCGCCCGGCGCAGCACTGGGGTCGACTCCGGTTGCCGAAAACCGCTCGATCAGATCGCGGGCCACAGCATCCAGTTTGGCTTGCGCGCCGGTGGTCAGCTGATCACGGATCACAAATTGTGCCGTCAGCCCCCCTTCGCCCAGACGACCGCCCTCGGGGTGGACCGAGACCGCCTGCCCGTTGATGGTCAGCCCTGACAAGGCACCGGAGGCAAGCGTCATGTCGGGTGTGATTGTGGGGGTGCGAATAAACGACAATTCGGCCGCGCGGCCATCAAGCAAAACGGTCCCGCCCGTAGTGATCAGGGCGATCTGGCCATGATCCCGCGTCACCTCGCGCACCGGAATGGCGCGGGAAACCTGATCGATCAGCTTCTGGCGATGATCCATCAGCGCGGTCGTTTCGCGCCCGGCGCTGTGAAACTCCCTGATCCGGATGTTCAGATCGGCGATGCTGCTGACGGCGTCATTGATGCGCGCCACCTCGCGCGCAATCGTGCTGTCGGCCTCCTGTCGCGTGGCCTGCACGTCTGCCGCGGCACGGTTCAGGGCTCTTGTCAGACTGCGCGCGGCATCGGCGGTGACGGCAAGGCGCGCGTCTGATTCCGGGCGCGACTGAGCGGCCACAAGGGCGCTTTCAAGGGCCGCGATGCGTCCGGACAATGAGCTTGTGTCCTCTGGCGTGCCAAGTGTGGCTTCGACGGATGTGTAGAAAGCCGAGGCCGGTTCGCGGTAGTTCTGGCTGGCCACGGAAAGCCGCAGGTCGCGCAAGAGGCCCGCATCCACCTGCCGGACCACACCGTTGACCAGAACGCCAACCCCGGTGCCGCCGATCTGGCGCGAGGACTGCAACACCTCGCGCCGACCATAGCCTTCGGTCAGGGCGTTTGCCACGTTGGAGGACGTGACCTCGGCCATGCGGGACGAGGCGGTCAGCCCTGACAGGGCCGACGACAGCGCAGAGGTGATGCTCATGGCCTAGCCCTTTCAGCGTTTGATGTTGGTGGTTTCTTGCAGCATTTCATCCACCGTCTGAATGACCTTGGCGTTGGAGGAATAGGCGCGCTGCGTCTGGATCAGCGCCGTCAACTCGGCCGCCACATCGGTGGTGGACCCTTCGCGGGCGAAGCCCACCACTGCGCCCGTGGGGCCCTGACCCGCATCCCACAGAAAGAACGACCCGGATTCGGGCGAGACCTTGTAGGTCTGGTTGTTCATGGCGGTCAGCCCGTTGACATTGGGCACATCAACCAGCGGAATCTGATAGATGCGGCGGATAAAGCCGGTGTCATAGCTGGCAAGGATATAGCCGTTCTCATCCACCTCGACCCCAGTCAGGTTGCCGACAGGCGAGCCATCCTTGGTGATGGCCACCGGGGCAAAGTTGTCTGACAGTTGCGTCAGACCGTTCGGATCGCCGACGCGGCCGATGGTCATTGTCAGGGGGCCGCCGTCCACAGTCAGGGCCAGCGTGCCGTCGGTGGTGTTGTAAGCCCCGCCCGCCACGGTTGTGACCGAGGCAAGCGTGCCGCCCGATCCGCGGGAATCGTCAAACGTCAGGGTGTATTGCCCGATGATGGCATTCGCCTGCGCGCTGTCGCGGATCACCATCGTCCAGCTGTTGGAGGAACCCGTCGCCGGAATGACCGGTGTAAAGGTGATGTTCAGGGTTTCCGAGGTGCCGAGGTTGCCAAAGTATTCCACCGACAGGGGCAGCGCATCGCCTGATGCGGTGGATGCGGTTTCGGTGGCGGGCAGGTTCACGCCAAGCGACATCAGGGTTGTCGGATCGCCCGCCGTCTGGTTTGCGTTGATGACAACGGGTTCCAGCCCCGAAATCGTGTCGCGCGGATAGGTCGGAATGATGCCATCGGCATTGGCAGGCCAGCCAAGCAGCACAAGGCCGGATTCGGTGCGCAGCACGCCATCGGCATCGGTGCGGAAGGCGCCGGTTGTGGTCATCATCATGGGCATATCGCCCATGTCGCCGCCCAGAAACACCTCTGGCACCACGGGCAGCATGCCGCGCCCGGTGACGGCCAGATCCAGCGCATTTGCCGTTCCGACGATGGCGCCGCGCTCTTCGATCAGGCGGTTGCTGCCGGCCCGCACGCCCCCTGCCGAATAGATGCCGGACCCGCGCGAACTGGTGATGACCATGCTTTCAAACTCGGCCGAGGCGCGCTTGTAGCCATAGGTGCTGGAGTTTGCGATGTTGTCGGAAATGGTGGCCAGACGCGTTGCATTTGCGTTCAGGCCCGCCACCCCCGCGTTGAGCGAGGAGGAAATCGTCATCAATACCGCCTTTCTAGAGTTCGATGCCGTTTGTGCATCTCACTCTGAAGGAAGCGGCTTAATGCGCCCCTAATGCTGTCAATTCGACAGATTTCCCTAGCGGTCGCGGCGCAGCAAGATCACCTCCAGCCGGTTGTTGCGGTTGACGCTTGGGTCAGGCGTCAGTGGCTTGCGGTCGGCGAAGCCCGAAACCCGCTGAAACCTTGTGTCCGGCAGGCCCTTGGCCACCAAAAGATCGCGCATCGCATGGGCGCGGTCAGCAGACAGGTCCCAGACCGGATTATCCTTTAGAACCATGGGATAGGTCCGCACGTAGCCGTTCACCGCAATGGCGTTGCGGGTGGCGGCCAGAACCTCGGCCACGATCACCGACAGGTCCGCCAAGGCCTGTGTGGGGGTGGTCGACTCGCTGTTGAACAAGGGGGCTTCGGGCAGGTCGAACAATTCGATGATCAGCCCCTCGTCGGTCACGCGGGTGACGACATGGCGCAGCAAACGCTCCATCGTCATGCTTTCGCCGCTGCGGGCCAACAGCGCCTTTTCCACCATGGCCAGACGTTCGGCCTCGGCCTTGGCGTCGGCAGATTCGCCACCGGTTTCGCCTTGTGACTGATGATTGGCGGTTGGCTTTTCCTGCGCAGCCCCGGTGCCGTTCTGGGCAAGCGAGTTGTCGGCCATGACCGAGTCGCCGCCAAAGGCCCCATCGCCCCCGCCCGAGACGCGGTTGATCGGGATGGTCGGATTGAAGTAATCCGCAATCCCCTTGCGTTGCTTTTCCGTTGTCGCGTTCAACAGCCACATCAGCATGAAGAAGGCCATCATGGCCGTTACGAAATCGGCATAGGCAACCTTCCACGCCCCCCCGTGGTGGCCACCGCCGATGACGTTTTTCTTGCGCTTGATGATGACTGGCGCGGCATTTGATTGCCCGGCCATCCACACACCCATGTTTCACACCCGATGACCGTTCTAGGCCATCGGGGTGAACGGGCGCTTAAAGGGCGGGGTTTTAGGCAATTCGCCTCGACCCTTGTTGTCCTTAGTCAGAGGATGACTTTGCCCAAAGATTGATGTCGCGCTCCAGCGAAATCTTGTCGATCGCGGCCAGTTCTTCAGGCGTGAAGTCAAGGTTGGCGATGGCACCCAGGCAATCGACCACCTGTTCGGGGCGTGATGCGCCGATCAGGGCGCTGGTGATGCCGCCGTTGCGCAAGACCCATGCAATGGCCATCTGCGCCAAGGTCTGCCCACGTTTGGTGGCCAGATCATTCAGCGCATTCAGCGAGGCAATCGCCTCATCGGTGATGATGTCGGGCGACAGTGACTTGCCTTGGGTTGCGCGGCTGCCGGCCGGGATGCCCTTGAGATACTTGTTGGTCAAAAGCCCCTGTGCCAAAGGCACGAAGGCGATGGAACCCATGCCCAGTTCCTTGAGCGCGTCTTTCAGGCCATCCGCCTCGACCCAGCGGTTCAGAATGTTATAGCTGGGTTGGTGAATGATGCAGGGCGTGCCAAGGCTTTTCAGAATGGCATGCGCCTCTCGCGTGCGTTGGGTCGAATAGCTTGAAATGCCGACATAAAGCGCCCGGCCTGACCGCACGATGTGATCCAGCGCCATCATCGTTTCTTCCAGCGGCGTGTCGGGGTCGAACCGGTGGGAATAAAAGATATCGACGTAATCCAACCCCATCCGCTTCAGGCTTTGGTCGCAGGAAGCAATCAGGTATTTGCGGCTGCCCCATTCGCCATAGGGGCCATTCCACATGTGATAGCCCGCCTTGGACGAGATGATGAGTTCGTCGCGCATCCCGGCGAAATCGGTCTTGAGGATGTCACCAAACGCCGTTTCGGCACTGCCGGGGGGCGGGCCATAGTTGTTGGCAAGATCGAAATGGGTGATGCCGTGATCAAAGGCCGTCTGACAAATGGCGCGCTTTGTCTGGTGCGGCGTGTCAAAGCCGAAATTGTGCCACAGCCCCAGCGAGATGGCGGGCAATTTCAGCCCGGTCGCGCCACAACGGCGATAGGTCATGCGGGCATAGCGGTCGGGATGCGGGGTATAGGTCATCATTTCCTCCTGTTGCTGCCAGCATTTCACGCGGCACTTACCTCTGCAAGTTGCGCAAGCCGCGGCGGCAGGGCAAAGTCGGGTTCATGAGCAAACCGTTGCGACAGATTTGGGACTTTATCTATGCGGTGTGGTCGCGCGTAGGCGATGGTCACTTTGGCCTGATCGCCGCGGGTGTGGCGTTTTATGCCATGTTCGCCGTGTTTCCCGGTATTGCCGCCAGCGTCGCGATCTGGAGCCTTGTGGCCGACCCCGCCGTGATTGGCGATTATCTGGAGGTAGGAGAGCGGTTCCTGCCCATTGATGCGGCCAAACTGGTGCATGATCAGGTGGTGGGGCTGCTGGCCACACCGCGCGCGACCCTTGGCTGGGCCACCTTTGTTTCGGTTGCCGTTGCGCTTTATTCGGCGCGGGCCGGGGTGGCGGCGCTGATCGGCGGGCTGGATGTCGTGCACCGGACCACACCACGCAACTGGCTGTGGGGGTGGGTTGTCGATTTCCTGATGACCGGGGCGCTGATCGTGGCGCTGTTCGTGGGGTTGATTACTGTGGTGCTGGTGCCGCTGGCGCTGAACTATGTTGCCCTTGGCCCGGCCGAGGCTTGGTTGCTGGGCGTGCTGCCGTGGGGGGCGATGTTCCTCTTGGTGCTGACCTGCCTCTCGATCCTGTATCACTTTGGCCCTAACCTGCCGGATGAAGGCGCAAGGCCGTGGATCAGTGTCGGCGTGTTGGTGGCCACCCTGACATGGTCTGGAGTGTCATTGGCGTTTTCTGCCTATCTGGCCAATTTTGACAGCTACAACCGCATTTACGGGTCTATCGGTGCGGTGATCGCACTTATGATGTGGCTGTATTTGTCCGTCTGGGCCGTGCTG
This sequence comes from Rhodobacter sp., assembly GCA_027484145.1. GTDB lineage: Bacteria > Pseudomonadota > Alphaproteobacteria > Rhodobacterales > Rhodobacteraceae > Pseudotabrizicola. Next base: position 292,424 of record JAIXUH010000007.1, on the reverse strand, counting down.
CTGGGCGGCGCAATCAATGCCGAACTGGGCCAAAGAATGCGCCCGCCCGTTCAGCGCGCGACGGTGTGAACCTGTCCGGCAGGCAAGGTTTGCCACGCGCCTTCGGTGCCATCGGGCCAGATCACCCGCACATCGGCACTTTCGGCATCGGCCAGACCAAAGTGCTGCGGGCCAAACACGCCACCCGCGTGACCGCCGCCAATCGTCACTTCATGGCGTTGAACCCGGTCAGCCACCCGCACTTCGACCCAGCCGTTGATGGCGTTCCGGTTCGGCCCCGGTTGCTGCGGGTTGACCGCAATCCAGTTGCCCGCCGGGCCTGTGTTGCGCCAAACCTGTGCCGGGCCGTTGCGGTTGACAACCAGCAAGTCCAAGAGCCCGTCAGCGTTCAGATCGGCCAAGGCGCCACCGCGCCCTTGTAGGGTGGACGCCACGCCGGCGGTATCACCCGCCTCCTTGAAGGTGCCATCCTCTTTTTGCAGCAACAAGTTATTCGGGTCTTCGGCGGCAAAGTCCGGCATTTCCCAAACATTGCCCTTGGCCACGAACAGATCGGCCAGACCGTCGTTGTTCACGTCATCAAACTGGGCGTGCCACGCGGTTGAAGGCTTGGTCTGATCACCCATATAGGGCCGGTGCGCCGTGACCCCTTTGGCATAGGCGACGTCCGCGTATTTCGGCACGGCACCGGGTTTGGGGTCTGCCAAGGTCTGCAGCTTGTTGTCGGCCATGCTGGTCAGAAAGTATTCGGGAAACCCGTCGCCATTCAGGTCATTGCTGGCGATACCCATGCCCCAGATGCGCAGGCGCGCCCAGCCTTCTTCGGGAGTGAACAGGCGCGGCGCCTCATTCGGGGCCATGTGCCACAACTGCTCTTGCCCGCCCTTGTAATACTCGCGGTCGTTGGACACGCGCAGCGAAGGCTGGCCCGAACGGTTCCAGTCTGTGAACAGCATCGACAGCGCGCAAAAACTGGGTGTCAGGGGCAGGGGGGCGGCAAAGCGCCCGTTGGTGCCTCGATACAACTGATTGTCGGTGCAATTGCCCCAGGGAAACGCTTCTTCCGCCCGGTCAATATAGGTGCCGATGGCAAGCGTGGGCCAGTCTGCGCCCTTTTCCCATGTGGCGGCAAAGGCGGTGGACCATGCATCGCCGCCCTCGAATGCCCAAGCCTCGTTGGCGCGTTCGAACCTGCAATCGCCAAGGCCGCGCATCACGGTATCTTCGCCCACCCGCAACAGCACCACATCGGTGATGCCATCGGCGTCGATGTCCATGGCATAGGTGCCCGACACCATGTCCAGCTCCAGCCCGCTTTCGACCCTACGGAAGGACAATGCGGTGGCCGAGCTTTCGTTTACAAACAGCGCCGCCGGGTTGATACCGCCAGACATCAACACTTCGGGCTTGCCATCGCCCGAGCAGTCAAAGGTCGCGACACCACCGCCCACCATGAACTCCCATTCGCCGGCGAAGCTGTGGGTCAGGGCGGATGGGGCGGTTTCTTCGACGAACTGCGGTACGGTCTGTGCGGTTGCGGGGCTGGCCAGCAGCAAAAGGATCAGGGCGTGGCGCATCACATCGTCCTGAGGGCAACAGTATGGGCCCCCGTGCAATAGCCCTGTCGCAGGCCATCTTCGATGGCAGCGCGGAAATGGATGCCACCATAGAGCCGCGACATGCCTGCTTCCTCGGCCGCAGCCATAAAGGACGGAAACTGCCGCCCCTCTAGACCTTCATCGTCGTGCGTGGTGTCAAGAAAGGCGTAGTTGTCACCAAAGAACGCCGTCAGAACCGCCGCTGCCGCGCCGGATTGGGTCGAATGACCAGAAGGGTATTCCGGAAAGGGCGGGGTAATCAGCAGGGGTTCCCACTTCGGGTCGATATGACGCTTGATGTAAGTCACCGGGCGCAGCAGGTCGTATTCGTATTTCGAGGCCCAGCAGGCGATAAAGGCATCGGCCACGCAAATCCCAAGGCGCGCCAAAAGGTCTGCCGCGCGCGGCGCTTGCATCTTGGTGGATTTGATCAAGTCAACCGCCACATAGAGCCAATGCCCCGGCGGGGTTGAGGACAGCATCGGGTCATCCGACCAAAAGCGCGCAATTGCCTTTTGCTCATCCGTCAGCGCAAGGCTGGTATCATAGACCTCTTTCGCCTCAAGGTAAAAGCGCGAGGTCGGGTCTTCGCTGTATTCCGGGTGCGGGGGCAGGCCGCAGGTCGTGGGTCCGGGGGGCATCGCAAAGGTGCGGTTCTTGCCCCAGTGGGGCAATAGCGGGGCCTGCTGCTGGCTGATCTTGCTGGTGGGCGCCCAATTCGATGGGCCTTCACCCAAGGTCCAAGTCAGCGGAAAGCCCATGTTTTCCACCACGGCACCACCATCATTCGCCGACCATGCGATGATATGCGTGGCGACGGTCTGACCGCAGGCAAGGCTGCGTTCAATCACATCGGCGGGCTGGTTGGTGGTCAGGGTTTTGGTCAGCTTGCGTTCAACCGCGTTGATGGCCCGCTGCCCTGTCGGGCCGGTATTGCTGAAGAAATGCCGCACCGATGCCGTCATCGCCCCGTGAACCACCAAAGCCTCGTCGTGCAGGGCATCGGGTCGAATGGCAACGGGCGTCAACTCGTTCAACTGCCCGGCAAGGCTGGTCATGGCCGGGTTGCCGCTGGCAAGCGCCTCATAGACCGTGACCCCAAGATAGGCCATGGCGCGGCTGGCAACGGGCGGGGTCTGCGTGGCGGTATGGCGGATCAGTTCCAGCACCAGCCGATACCACTGTGTCATCACATCGGTCGGGTTGGCGGGGGGGGCCGCCGCCACCGCGGGCAAGGCCGTTGCCGACAAGGCAGCGGCAGCAAGACCAAGGACGCGGCGGCGGTTCAGCATGGGACGTTCCTTAGATGTATTTGTTCCACAGGTTCTCAAGCCGTTCCTGACGGCCCGATTTCGGCTGTGGCTCCAACCCCTCGGCGGTCACGCGGGCTGCGGCCTCTTCAAGACTGCCGTTCAGCATGGCCTGCGCCTTGGCGTCGTTCCACCCGGCATAGCGGGCAGATTTCGCGGCTTCCATCTCGCCCGACTCCAGCAGGGCCGCAGCCGCTTTCAGCGCACGGGCGCAGGTGTCCATTCCGCCGACATGGGCAAGGATCAGATCCTCTGGGTCAAGGCTCTGGCGCCGGATCTTTGCGTCAAAGTTGGTGCCGCCGGTGGTATAGCCGCCTGCTTTCAGGATCTCGTAGAAGGCCACGGCCTTTTCCGCATGGTTGTTCGGGAACTGGTCCGTATCCCAGCCGGATTGATAGTCATTCCGGTTCATGTCGATCGAACCAAAGATGCCAAGGGCGGCGGCAAGGCCGATCTCATGCTCAAAGCTATGCCCGGCAAGGATCGCGTGGCCTTGCTCGATGTTGGTTTTCACTTCCTTTTCAAGGCCAAAATCCTTGAGGAAGCCGTACACCGTGGCAACGTCATAATCATACTGGTGCTTGCTGGGCTCCTGCGGCTTTGGCTCGATCAGGATCGTGCCATTGAAGCCGATCTTGTATTTGTATTCGACGACCTGCTGCAGGAAGCGGCCCGCATGGTCACGCTCGGCCTTCAGGTCGGTGTTCAAAAGCGTCTCATAGCCCTCGCGCCCGCCCCACAGCACGTAGTTGGCCCCGCCCAGCTTATGCGTGGCATCCATGTTGGCTTTCACCGACGCCGCGGCATAGGCGTAAACATCGGGGTCCGGGTTCGTGGCCGCGCCGCTCATCCAGCGCTTGTGGCTGAACATGTTGGCGGTGCCCCAGAGCAACTTGGCTTTGTGCGTGGCCTGCTTTTCAGCCAGATAATCAACGATTTCGTCCAGATTGCGCTTTGACTCGGCAAAGGTTGCGCCTTCGGGGCGGGCATCTGCGTCGTGGAAGCAATAGAAGGGCGCGCCAAGAATATCGAACATCTCAAAGGCCACGTCGGCCTTCAGCTTGGCCAGTGCCATGGTATCGCCAAACCAAGGGCGGTCCAGCGTCTGACCGCCAAACGGGTCGCCACCCGGCCATGCAAAGCTGTGCCAATAGGCCACCGCAAAGCGCAGATGATCTTCCATGCGCTTGCCAAGGATCACCTCGTCGGGGTTGTAGTGCCGAAAGGCGAATTCGTTGGTGGTGGAGGGGCCTTCATATCTGATGGCCGGGATATTCTTGAAAAACTCAGTCATTTCAGTGTCCTGATGGCGGATTGTGCGGCAGCAAAGCGGGCATGGCCCGCATCGAAGGCGTCTTTGAGCGTGGCGTCCGGTTCAATCACGCGGGCGATCTTTGGCAGGGTGGCCACTTCGGCCCCGGCCCCTGTGGCAGCCATGAGGCCAAGGCGGGCCGCCCCGAAAGCCCCTCCGAAATCACCCGCGACAGGAACCTGCACCGGGCAATTCAGCGCTGTCGCAATGGCGCGCAACCAGTAGTCAGAGCGTGAGCCGCCACCAACCGCCAAAAGGCTGTCCAGCCGTGTGCCTGTGGCAGCAAGCGCATCGCGGCAATCCCGGAACGCAAATGTCACGCCTTCCAGAACGGCGCGCGTCGCGGCCTGACGGTCAGTCGCGTGTTCCAGCCCAAGGAAAGCCCCGCGCACGGAAGCACTGTTCAGGGGTGTGCGTTCGCCGCCCAGATAGGGCATGAAAACGGTCTTGCCGGGGGCCTGAAGCGGGCCCAATTCGCCCGTCAGCCCTTCGGCTGTGCGCCCCACCATGCCGGCGAACCAATTCAGCGCATCGGTGCAGGCCAGAATGACGCCCATCTGGTGCCATGTGTTCGGCAGTGCGTGACAGAAGGTGTGCACGGCTGTTGCCGGATCGGGCTGATAGCCGTCGTTGGCGGCAAACAGCACGCCGCTGGTGCCCAGCGACACGAACGCCTCGCCCGCGCGCACCACACCAACCCCGACGCCCGATGCCGCATTGTCGCCGCCGCCACCCGCGATGATCACGCCCTTCGGCAGGCCCCAGCGCGCGCCCAAAGCGTCGCGCAGCGTGCCTGACGGGGCCGATCCTTCGACCAGACGCGGCATATGCGACCGCGTCAGCCCGGTGGCGGCTAACAGATCATCAGACCAGTCGCGCGCGCCGGTATCCAGCCAGCTGGTGCCTGCGGAATCCGACATTTCACCAACATGATCGCCAGTCAGCCACAGGCGCAGGTAATCCTTCGGCAGCAGCACCTTGGCCACCCGGTCCCAGATGGCAGGTTCATGCTTGCGCACCCAGACCAGTTTCGGGGCGGTGAAGCCGGGAAAAACGATGTTGCCGGTCAGGCGGCGGAACATCGGGTCACCGTCCAGTTCGGCGGCCTCTTCGTGGCTGCGGGTGTCGTTCCACAGGATGCAGGGGCGCAGCACCTCATCGCCCTTGTCCAGCAGGGTGGCGCCGTGCATTTGCCCGGACAGGCCAATGGCCCTTACCCCTGACAGCCCGGATGCGGCCAACCGGTCCAGCACCGTTTCGGCAGCGCTGATCCAGTCCGAAGGGGCCTGCTCGCTCCAGCCTTCGTGCGGGCGCGACACCGACAGCGGGGCAGTGGCCTCGGCCACCACCTGCTGATGTTCATCCATCAGCACGCCCTTCAGGCCGGACGTGCCCAGATCAAGCCCGATATACATCTTAGTAGGCCTGCGGTGGTTTTTTGCCCATGATGATCATGCCAAGAATGTCGTCATCCGTGACGTCGCCCACGTTGACACAGCCCACGCGCTGACCGTTCTTCATGACAACGGCACGATCGCACAGGTCCATCACGGCATGGATGTCATGCTCGATCAGGAAGATGCCAAGGCCCTGCTTTTTCAACTCGCCGATCAGTTCGGCCACCATCTGCGTCTCGTGCGGGCCAAGGGCAGCGGTGGGTTCGTCCATGATCAGGATCTTGGCGTTGAAATAGACCGCGCGGGCAATGGCGACCGATTGGCGCTGACCGCCCGAGAGGGCGCTGACCGGCACGTTGAACTTGCGGAAGTTCGGGTTCAGGCGGCCCATGATCTTGCGGGTTTCCGCTTCCATCCGAGCTTCGTCCACGAACCCGCCCGCCGTGACCAATTCGCGACCAAGGAACAGGTTGGACGCGGCATTCAGGTTATCGGCCAGTGCAAGGGTCTGATAGATCGTCTCGATGTTGTGGTGGCGAGCATCGCGGGGGTTCGTGATCTCGACCTTCTGGCCATTGATCATGATCTCGCCGGCATCTTTCTGATAGGCGCCCGACAGGCACTTGATCAGAGTCGATTTGCCTGCGCCGTTGTGGCCTAGAAGGCCCACCACTTCGCCGGGGTACAGGTCGACTGACACATGATCGACAGCCTTGATCCCCCCAAAGGAAATCGAGATGTCACGCAGTTCGACCAGCGGGGTTCCGGTGTGCTTGTGCATGTCAGACCTCACTTCGTTTTGGCGCGATAAATGTTGTCGAGATAGACGGCGAGGACCAGAACGGTGCCCACGACGATCTGCTGCAAGGCGCTGTCAAAGCCGATCAGAACCATTCCGGTCTGCAGCGACTGCATCACAAAGGCGCCAAGGATTGCGCCATAGATGGTACCCACGCCCCCGGCCAGCGAGGTGCCGCCGATCACCGCTGCGGCGATCACATACAACTCGTCCAGCAGGCCAAGTGCGTTGGTCGCGCTGTTCAGGCGGGCCGAGGCGACGACTGCCGACAGGCCAGCCAGGGCGCCCATCAGCGAGAAGATCTTCAGCGTCATCCATTTGACGTTGATACCGGCAAGGGCCGCCGCTTCGGGGTTGCCGCCGATGGCAAAGACATAGCGGCCAAAGCGGGTCTTGGTCATCAGGATGGTCATCAGGATGGCGACGGCCAGCATGATCAGGACCGGAATGGCGAAGCCATGGCTGACAAAGGCATCTTCGGGCAGGTTCTGCTGCTTCAGGATACCCTTTGGCCACGGATAGGCGTTCACCAGCAGGACCGAGCCGATGACCAGACCGCAGGCCAATGCGGCCATGAAGATTTCAGCCCACATCGGGCGCAGCGGAAAATCGTGGCGCTTGCGGCTTTGCCGTCCGCTCCACAGCATGAACAGGATGGCCACACAGGCAAGGATGCCCACGATCCAGCTGCCAACCGCGCCAACAGACCCGTATGGCCCGCCGCCCAGCAACTGGAACGTCGCATCCACCGGCGAGATGGTCCGCCCATTGGCCGACAGGAACGCCGCGCCGCGCCAGATCAGCAGGCCGCCCAGCGTCACGATAAAGGACGGGATGCCGCGATAGGCGATGAGCCAGCCATGGAACGCACCGATCAGGGCGCCCATGGTGATGCCCAACAGCACAGCAAAGATCCAGATCAGCGGGCTGCCAAGGCCCACGTATTGCGGCATCCATTCCACTTGGAACAGACCCATGATCATGCCGGTGACGCCAAGAATGGCGCCGACCGACAGGTCGATGTTGCGGGTAATGATGACCAGCACCATGCCCGTGGCCATGATGCCGATGGATGCAGTCTGAACCGACAGGTTCCACAGGTTCCGCGGTGTCAGGAACGAACCGCCACCCTTGAACACCTCGCCATAGACGTGAAAGCCCACCCAAATCAACAAAAGGGCGCCAAACATTCCCAGCAAACGCGTGTCGATCTCGGTAGCGCGCAAAAAGCGCGTGATTGGACCGGCTGACGAATCTGTCCCGATCGTGGTTTTGGTGGTCTCTGTCATGTCCTCGTCCAACTGCAAGAGGAAGGGCAGCGCGCGACGCCAAAGGGGGGGCCGACAGGCCGACCCGGATCGCGCGAATGCGGGGCACGGATCAGCATCCGGCCGGCGAAATTTCTGAAAAAGTCAGACGCCGCGCACAGGGCGCGGCGTCTGCCAAAAAGGTTTTATTCGCAGCCGACGACGCCAGCCATCGCACCTTCGCAAGCCTGCTCTTTGGTGATGTGGCCTGCATCGATAGCAACGTTCAGGTTGTCTTTGGTCAGCGGCGTCGGAGCCAGCAGAATGGCGTTCATTTCAACGCCCTTCTCACCGCCCGAGAACTTCACAGCGCCGGCAACGGCGTCAAGCGCGGTACCTGCAGCCAAAGCCGAGGCGATTTCGCCTGCTGCCTTGCCCAGTTGACGCGAGTCTTTCCAAACCGAAACGGTCTGGCTGCCACGGGCAACGCGGTTGATGGCGGCAAGGTCACCGTCCTGGCCACCGACCGGGATCACGAGTCCCTGAGCCGACAGCGCAGCGACCACACCACCGGCCATGCCGTCGTTCTGCGACAGAACGGCGTCAACGGCGTTGTTGTTGGCGGTCAGGATTTGCTCCATGTTCTTCTGAGCATTTTCCGGCTTCCAGCCATCCGAGAAGGATTCGCCGACGATCTTGATCGTGCCGGCAGCCACTTCGTCACCGATGACTTCCATCATGCCCTGCAGCAGGAAGCCTGCGTTCGGGTCACCGGGGTCGCCCTTGATGATGGCATAGTTGCCGTCCGGCTTCACGGCCGAAACCGATTCAGCGATGATACGGCCGACGCCGATGTTGTCGAAGGTCAGATAGAAGGTGCGGTTGTCTTCGATCAGGCGGTCATAGCCGACGACCGGAATGCCTTCGTTGGCAGCCATTTCGATGGCCGGCCCGATGGCGTCCTTGTCCCAAGCGTTGATGATCAGAGCGTTCACGCCCTGTGCAACCAGCGCTTCAATATCGGCCAGTTGCTTTTCCGACGACGATTGAGCGTCAGCCGAAACATATTCGTTTCCTGCAGCTTCGATCGCGGCTTTCATGGCAGCTTCGTCGATTTTCCAGCGCTCTTCCTGGAACGAGGCCCACGAAACACCGATTTTCATACCTTCGGCCAGTGCGGCCGACGAGAAACCTGTCACCGCCAAGACGGCGGCGAGAATGGCAGTACGCATTGTATCCTCCCTATGGATGCGGCCAGCGTATGGCCGGTCCGGCAGATTCGCCGACACGGCAAGGAAATTGCCCGCAATAAATTCAGTTGTCAAAATAAAAATACTGGGCAAGACTTGCTTGCGTCGGAAATAGATCAGGGTTTCGCTGCTGTGCAGCAATTCTTGGGCGGTTTTCGAACGATGAACGGCTGTTTTTGTTTGGACGCAAAAGAAATGCACGCGCTGACCGTGACCGAGCACACCGATGGTCGAAAAGGCGTTGGCCCGCTGATCCCGCCGCTGTCCGATACCTTGCGGCCGTTGCGCCAGCAGGTGTTCGAACGGGTGAGGGCGGCAGGCCTGATTCCGCGTGTGCAGGTGGCAAAGGATCTGGGGGTCAGCCCGGCGTCGGTCACGACCATCACTTCGGAACTGATCGAGTCGGGCCTGATTGAAGAAGTGACCTCCCCGCGTGACGGGGAAACCGTGCGCGGGCGCCCGGCCGTGGCGCTTGGTGTGCGGGCCGCCGCGCATCGGGTGGCGGGCATGAAAATCTCGGACCGCGAACATACGGCGGTGATCGTCGACTTTGCGGGAAACCTGATTGCCGATTGCGCTGTGCCGCGTCGGCCGGGGCCGATGACCCTGCCGGAACTCTTGCAATCCATTGAAAACCTTCTGGATCGCGTTTGCGCCAAGGCCACTCTTGCACGGGCCGATCTGTCGGCGGTTGGCATCGGCGTGCCGGGATTTGTCGACAGCGCCGAAGGGATCGTGCTGTGGTCATCTGTGCTGAGCAGCCGCGGGGTGCCTTTGGCGGCAGATGCGGCGGCCCGTCTGGGACTGCCGGTCTGGATCGACAATGACGCCAATCTTGTGGCTTTGGCCGAGCTTTGGTTCGGGGCCGGGCGTGGACTGTCCGACTTTGCCGTGGTGACCATTGAACACGGCGTCGGCATGGGCTTCGTCATGAACCACCGCATTTACCGTGGCTCGCAGCGCCTTGGTCTGGAACTGGGTCATACAAAGGTGCAGTTGGACGGCGCCCTGTGCCGCTGCGGCCAGCGTGGCTGCCTTGAGGCCTATATCGCCGACTATGCCCTTGCGCGCGAGGCGACGACCGCGCTGAACTGGGGGCACAAGGAGGGGCAGTCCATCGCGGTGCTGCTGGAAAGCCTATATGACCATGCTAAGGCCGGAAATGCCACCGCGCGGTCCATCTTTCGCCGGGCCGGGCGCTATCTGGCGGTGGGTTTGTCCAATGTTGTCAACCTGTTCGACCCGGCGCTGATCATCCTGTCGGGTGAGAGGATGCGCTATGACTACCTTTATGCCGCCGAAACGCTGGCCGAGATGGACAATCTGACCATCAACACCGGCCGTCCCCGCCCTCCGATTGAGATCCATGCCTGGGGTGATTTGCTTTGGGCGCATGGCGCGGCGGCCTTGGCGCTTTCCGCCGTCAGTGAAGGGTTGTTGGCCGCCAATCGCGACATGGCCGCGCAATAAGCGGCGCTTTGCGCGACAATTGTGGATAACTCCCTCAGATTGTGTCGCGCATTGCGCTTGGCGCAGAGTGTTGCGATAGTTGCGGCATGGTTACAGGAGATTGCCGTGTCCGCACGCCCTCATCGCTGCGCGAGAGTTGTCTTTGCTGTTGCCATCGGCGCGGTCGTCATGGGCGGCGATGCGTCGCTGGCGTTGGAGCGACTGGATTTTACGGTTTCCGGCACAGACAAAGCCCTGACAAAGGCCGTTCGCGGGGCCTCGGGCCTGCTGGTACTGGAGGATGACGCCAAGGATATGGCTGATGAGGTGCTGGCCGCTGCACGCGCAGAATATGGCCGCCTGATCAGGGCGCTTTATGCGCAGGGGCACTATTCGCCGGTGATTTCGATTCGCCTTGATGGGCGCGAAGCGGCATCGATCGCGCCGCTTGATTCGCCCTCGCGCATTGCGTCGATCGAGGTCAGCGTCGATCCGGGGCCGAAGTTCGTCTTCGCGGGCACCCGCATCCGCCCGCTGGCGCCCGGCACGGTTCTGCCCGAAGAATTTGCTGCCGGAAAAACGGCTGGCAGCGATGTCGTGCGCGCCGCCGTGACGGCAGGCGTGGATGGCTGGCGGAACATCGGCCATGCCAAGGCCAAGGTGGCGGGGCAGGATGTTGTGGCAGACCATCGCGCCAACACGCTGTCGGCCGATGTGCACATTGCGGCAGGCCCCGCCCTGCGCTTTGGCAACGTGGCCATCGTCGGCAATGGCCGTACCCGCGAAAACCGGGTTCGCAAGATCGCCGGCATCCCGCAGGGCGCCGCCTATAACCCGGCCGAAATTGCGCGCGCCGAAGGCCGCCTGCGCCGGACCGGGGCGTTCAAGTCGGTGGCGATCACCGAAGATGACCAGATCACCGCGCCCGACTTGCTGGGCACCACCGTCACGGTGGTCGAGGAAAAGCGCCGCCATCTGTCGTTCGGGGCCGAGATTTCCAGCCTAGAGGGGTTGGACCTGACAGCGGCATGGATGCACCGCAACCTGCTGGGCGGTGCCGAAAAGCTGCGGATTGAGGGCGAGGTCAAGAATATCGGCGCCTCGGGGTCGGGCATCGATTACGGTCTGGCCATTTCCATCGACCGGCCGGCCACGCTGACCCGCGACACGACCCTGCGGTTCAAGACGGAAATCGCCCATGTCGATGAGGATGACTACCGCGCCAATATCCTCGACCTTGGGATCGGGTTCACCCATGTGTTTTCTGACAGCCTGACAGGACGGATCGACCTTGCCTATGAATTGGCCAAGGGCACCGCTTATTCCGACAATCGCGCCTTTTCGGAAGATTTCACCTATCGCAGCATCTCGCTTCCCATCGGGCTGACGTGGGACCGCCGCAATGACAAGACCGATGCGACGGGCGGTTTTTACATCGATGCGGAAGTGAAGCCCTTTGTCGGGTTCGGGCAGACGGGGTCTGGCGCGCGCTTTACCTCGGACATGCGCATTTACCGGGGCTTCGGTGAAAATGACCGCTTCGTTCTGGCCGGTCGCTGGCAAACCGGGGCCATCCTTGGCGCGTCGCTGTTCGAGGCCCCGCGCGATGATCTGTTCTATTCCGGCGGCGGCGGCACCGTGCGCGGTCAGCCCTATCAGTCGCTGGGGGTGAACGTGCTGCGCAGCGCGACGGGGTTCAGCATCGGCGGGACGCATTTCATGTCGGCCTCGGTCGAGATGCGGGCCAAGGTCACGCAGAACATTGGGATTGTCGGCTTTGTCGATGCGGGGCGTGTGGATGTGGGCGGGTTCTTCGACCCGTCGGGCGACTGGCATGCCGGGGCAGGGCTGGGTCTGCGCTATGACACCGGGTTTGGCCCGATCCGGCTTGATGTGGCTGGCCCGGTGGGCGGCACCACAGGCAAGGGCGTGCAAATCTACGTTGGCCTTGGGCAGGCTTTCTGATGCGCCGCGTTTTGCCATTCGCGCTGATGCTGGTGCTGCCGGGTTTGGCTCAGGCACAGGAAACCGCCGCCGAGCGGACGGACCGCGGGGTTCTGACCGCGTTTCTGGAGGACAACCTGTCCGGCGCAGGCCGCCAGATCGTGATCCGCGGTTTTCAGGGCGCGCTGTCATCGCGCGCGTCGGTCGAACAACTGACCGTCGCCGATGATGACGGCATCTGGCTGACGATGAACAAGGTCGTGCTGGATTGGAACCGGTCATCGGTTCTGGCGGGGCGCGTTTCGGTCAATGAGCTGACGGCGGCGGAAATCATCATCGACCGCGCGCCCGTGGCTGGCTCTGGCGCACCACCGCCCGAGGCGGGCGGCTTCGCCCTGCCGGAATTGCCGGTCAGCGTGGATATCCGCCGCATTGCCGCCGACAGCGTTGTGCTGGGCGAAGGGCTCTTGGGCCAACGGGTCGAGGGGACGATCACCGCCGCGCTTGCCCTTTCGGGCGGTGAAGGCACGGCAGACCTGACGATCGAACGCACCGATGATGGCCCCGACGGGCGCATTGTTCTGGACGCAGGATTCAGCAATGCCACCCGGACGCTGATGCTGCAACTTGATGCAACCGAGGCGTCGGGCGGCATCGTCTCGACCATGCTGAACCTGCCGGGTGCGCCTTCGGTGGAACTGGTTGTTTCGGGTGATGGTCCGCTGGACAATTTCGCTGCCGGTCTTGACCTGCAGACCGATGGGGTGCCGCGCCTGACCGGCGAGGTGACGCTGAAGGGCGCCGAAGATGCCGCCACCCGCTTTTCCGCCGACCTGTCGGGCGATTTGGCCCCGCTGTTTGCCCCTGATTACGCCGAATTCTTCGGGTCGTCCGTTTCACTGACAGCGAATGGTGCGCGCAGTGCGGCGGGCCGGATGGAACTGACCACGCTTGATCTGCGGGCGCGCTCACTGGAACTGGTGGGCAGCGCGGCGGTTGCCGCTGATGGCTTGCCCGAACAGTTTGATCTGAAAGGCACATTGGCCGACCCCTCGGGTGCGCCTGTCCTGATCCCCGGCAGCGATGGCACCCTGAGCGTGGGGTCTGCCACACTCGACATCGGCTATGACAGTGCCGAGGGCGAAACTTGGCGCGCGGTGATTGATGCCAACAGCGTGGTCACGCCCCAAGGCAACGTTTCCGCCTTGGGATTGCGCGGATCGGGCCGCATATCGCGCGAAGCAACCGGCATGATGGTGGGCGGCACGCTGGCCGCCACGTCTGCCGGGCTGCAACTGGCAGACCCCGGTCTGGCGCAGGCTCTTGGCGATCGGGGCAACCTGACCACGCGCTTTTGGTGGCAAGAGGGCACGGGCGCGCTGAACATCTCGGGCCTGACGCTGGATGCCGGCGGGATGACCGCCGAAGGCGCCGGCCGGTTGGAAGGGCTGGACAACGCCTTCCGCGTCAGCGGTTCGATATCCGCCGTGATCGCCGACATGTCGCGCTTTGCCACATTGGCGGCGCGCCCGCTGACCGGACGGGGCGAAGTGTCGGTTTACGGAAAGGGCAGCGTTCTGGCCGGTGACTTTGACGTGCAGGCAACGGTCAAGGGGCAGGATCTGGGCCTTGGCATCACCGAGGTGGATGGCCTGCTGCGCGGCGCGTCACAGGTCAGCCTTGATGCCGTGCGGGATGAAACAGGTACCGAACTGCGGGCCTTTTCGGTACAGGCCACATCGCTGACGGCCAATGGCAAGGGCCGGGTTACGTCGGACAACGCCGATCTTTCGCTTGGCTTCCGTTTTGCCGACCTGTCAGTGCTGGGGGCGGCCTATGGCGGCAGCGCCGAAGGCACGGCGCGGGTCAATGGCCCCTTTGGCAAGGGCGAGGCTGCGCTCGTTGCCGATTTTGCCGGGCAAAGCATTCGGATCGGCATCCCCGAGGCAGACCGCCTGCTGCAGGGCGCGTCCAGCATTCAGCTTGAAGGCGGCTTTGCCAACACGGTGCTGACGCTGAAGTCACTTGTGGTCAATGCGCCAAAGCTGCAGGCCACCGCCAGCGGCACGCTGGCCGCAGCGGGCAGTGACATCACGGCGCGCGTGGCGCTTGCCGATCTGGGCGCGGTGCGTCCGGCCTTTGGGGGGGCTTTCATCGCCGATGCGCGGGTGACCGGCACCCAGCAGAATGCGCGGCTGGAAATGACGGCACGTGGCACGGGCCTGCGGTTTGGCATGGATGTGGTCGATGGCCTGCTGGCGGGCGAAACCAATCTGGCCACCAGCCTCGGGTATGATGGCACATCGGTGCAGATCGACCGTCTGACCCTTGCAAACCCGCAGGTGAACGCCGGGGCCAAGGGCGTTTTGTCCGATGTTGCCAGTGACCTGACAGCCACGGTCGCGCTGACGGATCTGTCGCGCATCCGGCCGGGGTTTGGCGGGCAGATGTCGGCGGATGTGGCGTTCAAGGGCAACTCCCGCAACGCCAGCCTTGATCTGACGGGCAAGGCCGCCAACCTGCGCATTGGCCAAGCCGAGGCAGACCGTGTTCTGGCGGGCAGTTCAACCGTGGCGGCCAAGGTGCGGCTGGCGGACGGGATGCTGCGGATTGACGATGTGCGCCTGCAAAACCCGCAGGTAACCGCGTCGGCCAAGGGGCGGCTCACCAGCACCAGCCGCGACATCGATCTGAATGCCCGCCTGTCGAACCTCGGGCTGCTGCTGCCCGATTTCCCGGGGCCTGTCACAGTGTCGGGCACGGCATCGGAACAGGGCAACGGCTATGTGATCAATCTAGCCGGGCGCGGGCCGGGGCAGATTGATGGCCGCGTGACGGGGCGTCTGGCGCAGGATTTCCGCAGCGCCGACCTGCAAGTGCAGGGCACAGGGCAGGCGGGGCTGGCCAACCCCTTCCTTGGCACGCGCGTGCTGTCGGGTCCGTTGTCGGCCAACCTTCGGCTGAAAGGTCCGCTTGCGCTGTCATCGGTATCGGGCAAAGTAGGGCTTTCGGGGGGCCGGCTGGCCGACCCTTCTGTGCCGTTCAGCCTGCAATCCATCAACGCCACGGCCACGTTGGCGGGCGGTCGCGCACAGATTGATGCCACCACCCAGATTTCCACGGGTGGTACTGTTCGGGTCGACGGCGGCATCGGGCTTGCGGCGCCCTATCCGGGTGACTTGACCATCGCGCTGATTGGCGTGGTCCTGCGCGACCCCAACCTTTATCAGATCCGGGCGAACGGCGATCTGCGCCTGACCGGGCCACTGACAGGCGGGGCCACGATCGCGGGCAGTATGGCACTGCCGGAAACCGAACTGCGCATTCCGTCAACAGGCTTTGGCAGCGCGGGCAGCATCGAAGGGCTGGTGCACCTGTATGAAAGCACACCGGTGCGTGAAACCCGTCGCCGGGCCGGGCAACTGGCCGAGGCCGGTGGCTCGGGCGGGGGCACAAGTGCATTGCGCCCCTTTGGGCTGAACATCGTTGTCTCTGCCCCGAACCGCCTGTTCGTGCGCGGGCGCGGGCTGGATGCCGAACTGGGCGGCGAAGTGCTGATTTCCGGCACCACGGCCAACATCAGCCCGTCAGGCGCCTTTAACCTGATCCGCGGGCGGCTGGATATTCTTGGCCGCCGTCTGGTGCTGTCAGAGGCATCCTTGCTGCTGGAGGGCAACTTTGACCCCACGCTGCGGGTGGTCGCCTCGACCCAGAATGACGGCATCACCAGTTCCGTGGTGATCGAAGGCAGTGCGGCCGAGCCAAAGGTGACCTTCTCCTCTTCCCCGCAACTGCCGCAGGAAGAGGTTCTGGCCCAGCTTTTGTTTGGCCGCAGGCTGGAATCGCTGTCGGCGTTTCAGGCGCTGCAACTGGCAAACGCGGTGGCCACGCTGGCTGGTCGCGGGGGCGAAGGGCTGGTCGGGCGGCTGCGCAAGGGGTTCGGCCTGGATGATCTGGATGTGCAGACATCAGCCGACGGGTCTGCCCAACTGACGGCGGGCAAGTATATCTCGGAAAAGGTCTATACCGAAATCGTGGTGGATCAGGATGGCAAAAGCCAGATCAACCTGAACCTTGACCTGACCGACAATGTTACCGTCAAGGGCCGCGTCGGCGCCGATGGCAACACGGGCCTTGGGATATTCTATGAGCGGGACTACTAGCGCCGCGCGGCCTTAGTCCTCGACGGGCCACGCATCAATTTCGGCAATCGCCTCATCCGCCGTTTCGACATATCGAAACAGGGCCAGATCGTTATCACTGATGGTGCCCGCATCGGCAAGGGCCTGCCAGTTGATGACCTTTTCCCAGAACGCGCGGCCAAACAGCAAGAATGGCACCGGCTTCATCCGTTTGGTCTGAATCAGCGTCAGGCTTTCGAACATTTCGTCCAAGGTGCCAAAGCCGCCCGGAAAGACGCAGATCGCCTTGGCCCGCATCAGGAAATGCATCTTGCGGATGGCAAAGTAGTGAAAGTTGAAGCACAGGTCCGGCGTCACATAGGCGTTCGGGGCCTGTTCATGCGGCAAGACGATGTTCAGCCCGATGGATTGGCCGCCAGCTTCGTGCGCGCCAAGGTTGCCCGCCTCCATCACGCCCGGACCGCCACCCGTGATGATGACGTTTTCACGCCCATAGCTTTCCATGCTGCGTTCGGTCATGCGGCGGGCAAAGAGGCGGGCCTGCTCGTAATACTGCGACAACTCGGCCAGAACGGGTGTCTTTGCGGTTGCTGCATGTTCGGGAGATGGGATGCGCGCTCCGCCAAACAGCACGATGGTGGATTCAATCCCGCGCTCGTCCATCACCAGTTGCGGCTTCAGCAACTCCAGTTGCAGGCGCACGGGGCGCAGTTCCTCGCGCGTCATGAAATCGCGGTCGGAAAACGCCAGACGATAGGCGGGCGCACGGGTCTGCGCCGTTTCCGGAATGCGCTTGGCGGCGGCGATATCCTGCGAGCTGTCGCGGAACGGGTGGGTGCGCGGTTCGTCTTTCATGCGTCGATGGGTCCTGCGGCAGGTTCAAGGCGTTTGCACTGCGCCACATCCCGCCGGGGAAGGCAAGGCGTGGCCTATTCCGCGAACAGGAAATCGGCCGCGCGCAATTGGGCCACCGTCATGTTGTCGAACACCATCGCCTGCCCGCCAAGCTCCAGAACAGCCGCTGATCCGACGGCATGGATCGCGGCTTGCACGGCTGCCAGACTGGTGGCCGCAGGAAGCCCCGTCACATCGATCTGGTCGATTGCCGCGTCAAAGCCATAGACGAAATCCAGCCCGCTGGTGCTGTTGAAGATGATTACATCCTCGAACTGGCCGCAGACCAGCACATCGGTTCCGGCACCGCCATCCATGCGGGCAAAGCCGCCGGACACCAGAAGATCATCGCCCTGACCGCCCGCCAGCACATCGCGCCCGCCCTGACCATAGATCGTGTCATTCCCGGCATCGCCTGACAGCCTGTCATTGCCTTCGCCGCCTGACAAGGCATCGGCATCTTCGCCGCCAAAGAGGCTGTCATTGCCGATATCCCCGGCCAAGGAGTCCAGCCCAAGCCCGCCATGCAGAATGTCGTTTGCCAGACCACCCGACAGCAGGTCATTGCCCGCATCGCCAAACAGGCTGTCGTTCCCGGCCTCGCCGAACAACTGGTCATTGCCTGCGCCGCCTTCCAGCTGGTCCGCTCCCGCGCCGCCCAGCATGGTGTCGTTGCCTTCATAGCCGCGCAGTTTGTCGTTGAAGGCCGATCCCTGCACCTGATCGTTCATCCGCATGACATAGGCGAACATCCCGTCCAGCCCGCCATTTGCAAACCCCGCCCCGTAAAAGCCGGTGCCGGCTGAGAAATTGTCCAGCCGGAAGTATTGCAGCGGGTCTGAGAATAACGCGCCGGTAAAGCTGGTGTAGACAGCAAACCGCGGGATGGTGAAGCCGCTGCCGATTTCCTGAATGTAATAAGGCCCTGCGCCAAATTCGAACAAGGTCCGGGGAAACTGGACCGACGGCGCCTCGGTCCATGTGGGGCGGGGCGGCAGAACGGCGGTTGTGATGTCGAAAGCCATGTTCGTGAAGAAGTTGGCCATGAAAGCTCTCCCGTGATGCGGCGTGGTCCCATCAGCGGGACATCGCGGCCAAGGCGTTTCGTTATACGTTCCGTCTTGCTGCCCCTGCCGGACCGTTTTTTGGGCAACGGTGGCGACGCGCTAAAGGGCGAACGTCGCCTCCAGCATATGGAACAATGTCATGACGGAGCTTTCTGATAAGCTCAATAAAACAAGAGAAACATGCCATGAAACCGGCTTTCGGGCAAGCTTACCCTCGCCCAGTTGATTGCGCTGCGCGCGCGGCCCGACTATAGGCAGGGAAAATGTCAGGTCGTCATCACCGGGGGGAAGCCATGTCTTATACCGCACTTGAAGCCGCCATCGAAACTGCATGGGACGGGCGCGACAGCATCACCCCCGCCACCAAGGGTGAGGCGCGTGATGCCGTCGAAACCACGCTGGCGGCCCTTGGTGCGGGCACGTTGAGGGTTGCTGAAAAGCGCGGCACGGAATGGCACGTGAACCAGTGGGCCAAAAAGGCGGTGCTTCTGGGCTTCCGCCTGCAGGACATGGCGCTGCAATCCGGCGGGCCGCAGGGCAGCAACTGGTGGGACAAGGTGGACAGCAAGTTCCACGGCTGGGGCGAGGCCGAGTTCCGCGCCGCAGGCTTTCGCGCCGTGCCGAACTGCATCGTCCGCAAATCGGCGCATATCGCCAAAGGCGTGGTGCTGATGCCGTCCTTTGTGAACCTTGGCGCTTTTGTCGATGAGGGCAGCATGGTGGACACATGGGCCACCGTCGGTTCTTGCGCGCAGATCGGCAAGAACGTGCACCTGTCGGGTGGCGTGGGCATCGGCGGCGTGCTGGAACCCATGCAGGCCGGCCCCACGATCATCGAGGACAACTGCTTTATCGGCGCACGCTCCGAAGTGGTTGAAGGCTGCATCGTGCGCGAAGGCTCGGTTCTGGGCATGGGCGTGTTCATCGGCAAATCGACCAAGATCGTCGATCGCGAAACCGGTGCCGTGATGTATGGCGAAGTGCCGTCAGGTTCGGTCGTCGTGGCAGGGTCGATGCCGTCCAAGGGCGGGATCAACCTGTATTGCGCGGTGATCGTGAAAAAGGTCGATGCCCAGACCCGGTCAAAGACCAGCATCAACGAACTGTTGCGCGACTAAGGCGCAGTTTCGGCGGCGGAATAGTCTGTGGCGCAAGGTCTGAACAGCGACCGGACCTTGGTCGGGAAAAGGGGCAAACTTCGCGGGACCTTGTGCCCGCGACTTTGACGTGGCGCGGCGGCACTGTGGGTCTATCAGAACACTTGCCCTGAAAGGCCCTTCGAATGAAAACCCTGCTGACCGCGCTGATCCTGACCACGCTGACTGGCCCCGTCCTTGCCCTGAACCTGCCAGCCACCGTGGCTTCGGGCATCAAGGCGACCGAAATCGTGAACCCGTCGGCAGATCAGATCGACCGCCGCTCGGGCCGCTGCCCGCACCACCCTGAACAGCCGATGATCGCAGGTCAGGCTGTGCAGCGCGAACGCAGCACCAACACCTGCGGCGGCGTCTAAGCGGCGTATCTTGCGCAACATCTGACAGGAGCCCGGCGGTTGCGTCGGGCTTTTGTCGATTTTGGGGAAGGCGCATGCCCGTGGACCACAGCGGCCGGGTGCAACGCGCTTGACAACAGCCCGTCTTCGCGCGACGCCCTTGGCCATTCCAGAAAGGCCGCGCCGATGTCAGACCCAACGCCCGACCCAAAGCCTGCCAAGATCAGCCGTCAGAAGGTCTATACCCTGATCGTGCAGGTTGGCCGCAAGACAGGCGATGGCCTGCCCGCCAAGGCCACCGGGGCCGCCCTGATGTGCTATGCCAGTGGCGTAGACGAGGGCGAGGCTGTGCGCGAAACGGTTGCCATCCTGAAAGAGGCCGATCTGGCCCCGCTGGAAGTGCAGGGCCTTGGCACGCTGGAGGAACGACGCGAGGCGGGTGACGAGATTGATGACGAGGAAGCGGGCCTGATGCAGCGCGCCCTTGATGAAAACTCGGTCATCGTGACCCAGATGACGCCCTTTTTCGACTAGGGGTCAGGCCGCGCCATAGATGTTGCGCCGTTCCAGCATCGCCATTAACTGCTGCGCTTCGAACCGCTGCAGCATACGGCGCGAGGGTTCAAGGGCGGCACCGTGACTCAGGATCTCGATCCCGTCGGCAATCATCAGTTCGGGCAGGCCCAGATCGATGGCCACCCCTTCGGTCGAGGCGTGCAGCCCGTCATGCCGCGCAAGGGTGCCGTTTGCCAGTGCGGCCACGGGCACCAGCACCTCATCCAGACCGAACATGTATTCCACCTCGGCCCCCGTCAGCGTGATCAACTGATCCGCCGACATCAGCATGTCGCATCGTTGCCCAAGGAACGGCGCGCGCAGCACCACCGGCGCAAAGCTGCCGCGTGACGGCAGCGTCAACCGGGTGGCGCGCAGCACCGGCTGAAAGCCGCTGTCAATGGTGCGGACCAGATCGCCGGGGCGCAGCAAGCCAGCGGCGACAGGCCCACGCAGCGTATCAATCGGGGTTCGCAGCCCGATCCATGGCGCCCGCTGTGGCGGGGCATCACCCTCGGTCACACCGAACCACAACAGCGCCGGATGCCGCCGCGCCGGGCCGTCCGTGTGGCACAGGGCGGCAAGCTCGGCACTGCTGGGCAGGGTCGGCGACCTGCCGGTGCTGAGCACCTCGTCGCCAAAGCCGATCCGCCCATAGCTAAGCGCCCACTGATCCGTCGCCGCATTCCAGCGATAGGTGATGCGGGCGATCGTCCCCGCCATGGGCAGCGGGCCGCGCAGCACATGGCGGTGCAGTGCAGCGCCATCGCGGCCCATCAGCACCAGACCCGCCGCCGGTTCCAGCAAAAGCGAAAAGCTGCGTTGCGCGGCCGTATCATGCCCCCAATCCAGCAGAACCGTGGCCGTCTCGATCGGCAGGGTCACCTCGCACACGAACAGGGCTTGTGACGTGCTGTGCCGCACATTCGGTGCAGCCGGCTGGTCAGACAGGGCGATCCACCCGGTCATCGGGCTGTTCCGGCCGTTCCGGCAGGCGGGCACCGCCTGTTCATGCCGTTCATGTCTGCTACTGCCGTCATACCCGTCTACCCCTGACCCACCACACAAGGCAGCGCAACAGACGGCTGTTGCACAGCCGCCGGTGTTGCTTTGGTTCGGGTGCATTGACCCTGCTCGGCCCTGCCTCGGGGCACTTTCCGGTTGTTTACCATGCTTTGCGCAGCCTGCACCCCCGCCATTGGCCCGCCAGACCAAGGCGCGCCGCTGATCGTGGCCCAAGTGTCACAAGCCGCCGCCCAGCCATGCCCGGCAACGGGCGTTGCGGCCCGGCCTGCAAGCCTGTAATCCACGCGCAGGCAAGCCACGGAGATGCCCATGACCCACCCCGTTGATCCGGCTGACTTGACGGCAGCGCTGATCCGCTGCCCATCGGTCACCCCTGCCGAAGGTGGCGCGCTGACGGTGTTGCAGCAGCTTTTGTCCGGGGCCGGGTTCAGCTGCACCCGCGTGGACAGGGGCGGCGTGGCGAACCTGTTCGCCCGCTGGGGGGCCAAGGGGGCCAACCGCAGCTTTGGCTTCAACGGCCATACCGATGTGGTGCCCGTGGGTGATCTGGCGGCCTGGACGCATGACCCCTTTGGCGCACAGGTGGTGGACGGCTGGATGTATGGGCGTGGCGCCACCGACATGAAATCCGGCGTGGCCGCCTTTGCCGCCGCAGCGGTTGATTTCGTGCGCGACACCCCGCCCGAGGGCGCCGTGATCCTTGCCATTACCGGGGATGAAGAGGGCGAGGCGGTCGATGGCACTGTGGCGCTGCTGGACTGGATGGCCGCCGAAGGCGAGCGGATGACGCATTGCCTTGTGGGAGAGCCGACCTGCCCGAACGAGATGGGTGAAATGATGAAGATTGGGCGGCGCGGCAGCATGACCTGCTGGTTCACGGCGCAGGGCGTGCAGGGGCATTCGGCCTATCCGCACCGCGCCAAGAACCCCTTAAGCGCTCTGGTGGCCCTGCTGTCGCGGCTGCAGGCAAACCCGCTGGATGCCGGGACCGACCATTTTGACGCCTCGACCCTTGCCATCACCACCATCGATTGCGGTAACCCCGCCACCAACGTGATCCCGGCCAAGGGCGCGGCCACGGTGAACATCCGCTTCAACGACCTGCACACCGGGGCATCCCTGTCGGCGTGGCTGCGCGGCCATGCGGCCGAGGTGGCGGCCGAGACGGGGGTAGAGATCGGCTGCCGCATCTCGATCTCGGGCGAAAGCTTCCTGACCCCGCCGGGCGCTTTCTCGGCCCTAATCGCGCGGGCGGTGCAGGCCGAAACGGGTCGCCTGCCCGAACCGTCAACCAGTGGCGGCACGTCAGATGCGCGGTTCGTCAAGAACCATTGCCCGGTGGTGGAATTCGGGCTGGTCGGGCGCACCATGCATCAGGTCGATGAACGGGTCGAGGTGGCGCAGATTCATCAGCTGAAAGCCATCTACACCCGAATCTTGCAGGATTATTTCGCATGATCCACATCGCCGTCACCCGCGACATCGCGGCCTGCCGCCAGTTGCGCCGGACCGTGTTCATCGAAGAACAGGGCGTGTCCGAGGCCGATGAAGTGGATGATCTGGATGATGAGGCGATTCACCTTCTGGCCACGCAGAATGGTACGCCCATCGGGTCGGCGCGGCTGCTGATACAGGGCCATATCGGCAAGATCGGCCGGGTTTGCGTGCTGGCCGAAGGGCGCGGCACGGGGTTGGGCGCGGCGCTGATGCAGGCCGCCGTTGCCGAACTGCGCCGCCATCCGGGGGTGACCAAGGCCAAACTGGGCGCGCAGACCCATGCCTTGGGGTTCTATGAACGCCTTGGATTTCAGGCGGTTGGCGATGTTTACAGCGATGCGGGCATTCCCCACCGCGACATGGTGCTTGACCTGTTCTGACGTCAACCAAGCGGAGCGCCTGCGGCGCAAGCGATAAGGTTGCCTGCGCGGCCCGTGGCCGCTTGTCGCCGTTTTTTGGCGCGCTTGGCGGGGGCGTCGTGCTGCCACGCCCATTGTGCAGATTCCGCATTGGACGTGTTCTCTTTTTGTTCTAAATTCGACCCATGTCCTTTGCCGAACTATGCGCCCTGACCAACTTTACCTTTCTCACCGGGCCGTCGCACCCCGAGGAGATGGTGCTGGCTGCGTCCGAGGTGGGTTTGCCCGCGCTTGCGATCACCGATGTGAACACGGTGGCGGGGGTGGTGCGGGCGCATCAGAAGGCGCGCGATATCCTGCGCGACGGCGGTGTGCCGCCCCGGCTTATTCCCGGCGCGCGGGTGATCCTGCGCGATGGCTTCGCGGTGACGCTGCTGCCGCGGGATCGGGCGGGGTGGGGGCGTCTGTGCCGGTTGCTGACGCTGGGCCAGAGGCGTGCGCCCAAGGGGGAATGCGATCTGGGGCTGGATGATCTGCTGGAGTGGGGGCAGGGGCTGGAGATGCTGTTGCACCCGCCGGGGCAGCGCCTGACCCCGGCGTCACGGGCCGTCAGGCCGGGTGGCGGCGCGGGCGGATGGGTATCACGGGCGGAACGGTTGGCGCGCCGCTTTGGCGGGCAATGCTCGCTTTTGGCCGCGCCGCAGTATGACGGGCAAGATCGCAACCGGCTGGCGCATCTGTCCCGACTGGCCCGCCGCATCGGGGTGCCGATGGTGGCCTCGGCCCTTCCCTTTCTGCATCACCCGGCCCGCCGCCGTCTGGGCGATGTGTTGGCTGCCATTCGCCTTGGGGTGCGGGTGGTGGATCTGGGCCGTGATGCGCTGCCGCATGGCGAACAGCGCATCCGGGGCGAGGCGGCGATGCTGCGCCTCTTCGCCGGGCACGAGGATGCCGTGCACCGCGCTGGTGAGGTGGCGGCGCGCGCGGCGTTTTCGCTGGATGAGTTGCGCTATGAATACCCGTCCGAGGTGACGGGCAATGAGACGGCGGCCGGGCGTCTGGCGCGTCTGGCGCAGCAGGGCCTGCACTGGCGCTATCCGCGCGGTATCCCGGACCGGGTTCAGGCGCAGATGGCCCATGAACTGGCCCTGATCGGCAAGCTGCGCTATGAGCCCTATTTCCTGACTGTGAATGACATCGTGGCCTTTGCCCGCGACCGGGGGATACTGTGTCAGGGGCGCGGGTCGGCGGCGAATTCGGTGGTCTGCTATGCGCTTGGCGTCACCTCTGTCTCGCCCGAAATCGGCACCATGGTGTTTGAGCGATTCGTGAGCGAGGCGCGCAATGAACCCCCCGATATCGACGTGGATTTCGAGCATGAGCGGCGCGAAGAGGTGATCCAGCACATCTATGCCCGCTATGGCCGTCATCGTGCGGGCCTCTGCGCCACGGTCATCCATTATCGCGGCAAGCGTGCGGTGCGCGAGGTGGGCGCCGCCATGGGGCTGACCGATGATACGCTCTCGGCCCTTGCCAGCCAGATCTGGGGCTTTGGCGGGCCAAAGGCGATCACCGACCAGCGTTTGCGCGAAATCGGGCTGGACCCGTCAGATCGCCGCCTGCGCCAGACCATGCAACTGATCGAAGAGATTCAGGGCTTTCCCCGGCACCTGAGCCAGCATGTCGGCGGGTTCATCATCACCGAGGGGCGGCTGGATGAGTTGGTGCCTATCGAGAATGCGACGATGGAGGATCGCACCGTCATCTGCTGGGACAAGGATGATATTGATACGCTGGGTATCCTGAAGGTGGATATCCTTGCCCTTGGCATGCTGACCTGCATCCGCAAGGCCTTTGATCTGGTGGATCGCCACCATGGCCAGCGGTTCGATCTGGCCACCCTGCCGCCCGAGGATGCGCAGACCTATGACATGCTGTGCAAGGCCGACAGTCTGGGCGTGTTTCAGGTGGAAAGCCGGGCACAGATGAACTTTCTGCCCCGGATGCGGCCACGCAAGTTCTATGACCTTGTGATTCAGGTGGCGATCATCCGGCCCGGTCCCATTCAGGGCGACATGGTCCACCCCTATCTGCGCCGCCGCAACGGGCAGGAAATCGTGTCCTTTCCGTCAGATGCCTTGGGCGCCGTGTTGGGCAAGACGCTGGGTGTGCCGCTGTTTCAGGAACAGGCGATGCAGATCGCCATCGTGGGGGCGGGCTTTTCCCCGCTCGAGGCGGACCGCCTGCGCCGCGCTTTGGCGACGTTCAAGAAACATGGCAACGTGACCGCGCTGAAGGATCGCTTTCTGGATGGCATGCGCGCCAATGGCTATGACGCTGATTTCTCGGCGCGCTGTTTCGCGCAGATCGAAGGGTTCGGCAGCTATGGCTTTCCCGAAAGCCACGCCGCCAGCTTTGCGCTGCTGGTCTATGCCAGTGCCTGGCTCAAGCATCATCATCCGGGCATCTTTGCCTGTGCGCTGCTGAACAGCCAGCCGATGGGCTTTTATGCCCCCGCGCAGATCGTGCGGGATGCGCGCGAACATGGCGTGCTGGTGCTGCCGCCGTGCATCAACCACAGCCATTGGGACAATGTGATGGAGAACCGCCCCGGTGGCGATCTGGCGTTGCGGCTGGGGCTGCGGCAGATCAAGGGCATGCCCGAGGATGATGCCATGTGGATCACCGGGGCGCGCGGCAACGGCTATCTGACGGTTCAGGATGTCTGGCGCCGCGCGGGTGTGGGGGCGCCCACATTGGCGCGTCTGGCCGAGGCGGATGCCTTTGCCTGCCTTGGTCTGGACCGCCGCGCCGCGCTTTGGGCGGCGCGTGGGATCAGCGGCGCAGAACCCTTGCCTTTGTTCGCCTTGGACATGGATGGCGAAGGGATTTGTGAACCAGAGGTTGCTTTCTCTCCCCTCACCATGGGGGAAGAAGTGGTCGAAGATTACGTCGCCCTGCGCCTCACACTGCGCGCCCATCCCGTGGCGCTGTTGCGGCCATGGCTGACGCCTGCGCCAATGCAACAGGCGGCCCCCATGGCAGGCTGATCACTCGGCCGCGGCGCGGTCGGTGGCCAGCAGGTCACGCACCATCGGGATGACCTTTTCGCCGTACAGCGTGATGCAGTCCAGCAAGTCACCATGCGGTTGCGGGCCAGTGGAATACTTCATATCAAACCGCTGAATCTTCAGCGCCCGCACCGTAGCCGCGATCTTGCGCGCCACCGTCTCGGGCGAGCCAACGTAAAGCGAGCCATGCTCGACCTCGGCCAGATAGCGGTCTTTGGTGACGGGGGGCCAGCCCCGCTCGCGCCCGATGCGGCCAAACATGTCGCGGTAATGCGGCCATAGCGCCTCACGCGCGGCCTCATCCGTGGCGGCCACAAAACCGGGGCTGTGCACGCCAATGGGGCGCGCGCTGCGCTCCAGTTGCGCCACGGCGCGATGGTAAAGGTCGACATAGGGCACAAACCGACGCGGATCGCCGCCAATGATCGCCAGCATCAGTTGCAAATCCTGCCGCACAACCCGCACCACCGACTCCGGGCTTCCCCCCACCCCAACCCATGTGGTCAGGCCCTGCGGCCCCAAGGGCGGATACACCCGCTGCCGCGTCAGGGGCGCATGGGTTTCCCCCTTCCATGTCACCTCCGGCTCACGCACCAGACGGGCGAACAGGTCGAGTTTTTCTTCGAACAGGCGTTCATAATCTTGCAGGTCATAGCCGAACAGCGCATAGCTTTCGGTGAAAGACCCGCGGCCAAGGATGGCCTCTGCGCGCCCATTCGACAGCGCGTTCAGCGTGGAAAACCGCTGGAACACGCGCACGGGGTCATCTGAAGACAGCACCGTGACGGCGGTACCAAGGCGAATGTGGCTGGTGCGGCCCGCAAGGGTGGCCAGCACGATCTCCGGCGCAGAAATGGTAAAGTCATCGCGGTGATGTTCGCCCAGCCCGATAAAGTCGACCCCGGCCTGATCGGCGACCACGCCCTGTTCGACCACATCGCGCAGCACCTGATCCATCGGCTTCAACTGGCCGTCCGCGCCCCGCGAAACATCGCCAAAGGTATCCAGCCCAATGGAAACGTTGGTGGAAACGTGATGATCCATGATCTTCTCCTGTTCCCGGCCAAGATAGGCCAAGCCGCCGCCGCACCCAAGGGCCAACCGCGCAGACTGCCCCCCGCATTCCTGCACCAAACCGCAGCCCATCTTGCAAATTGCACACGCAGGCGCAGGATGCCCCAAAAGCAGGAGATGACAGATGCAGCCAGAACGCCTTGCGCTTGAGATGGGCCTTGATATCCCCGACTTTGACCGCATCGGCTATTACGGGGCCGACTATGGCACCATGAAGCCCTTCCACCGGATTGGCAGTTTGCTGTTCCTGTCGGGCCATGTGGCGCAGATCGGCACGCAGATCACCCACAAAGGGCGCTTGGGCGGCACATTGACCACCGAACAGGGCTATGCCGCCGCGCGACAGACCGGCCTGAACGTGCTGGGTGGCATCCGTCAGGCGGTGGGGTCGCTGGACAAGGTCAAATCCATTGTCCGCACGCTGAACTTTGTGGTCTGCACGCCAGACTATGAGGAGGTGCACATGGTCTCATCCGGACTGTCCGACCTGTTGGTCGAGGTGTTCGGGCGCGAGCGTGGCCTTGGCGGGCGGGCCACCATCGGCGTGCAGGCGCTTGCCAATGGCGTGTGCTTTGAAACCTGGGCCACGGTCGAAGTGGCGGACTAAGGCCCTCAGGCTTTGTCGCGCAATTCCAGTTGCCCGCCTGGGCCTTGGCGCACCTCGAACCGGGGCAGTTTGCGCACAAGGTCAGACAGCTTTGCCGCGCCATAGGTGCGGGTGTCGAAATCCGGGTTGGCCTGCGTGATGAACTGCCCCAAGGGGCCCAAGGTATACCACTCTCCATCCGGGTCGATCGCACGCATGGCGGCCACGATCAGAGGAATGGCTTTGGTCGGGGCCTCTTTGGTGCCGGACTTAGCCGCCTCGGTCGTTTCGGGCCGGGTGCGGGGCGCTTCTTCGGCAGGGGCGTCGCGGTCTGTCAGGTTCTCGACATAGATGAACCGCTTGCAGGCCATGCGGAACGCTTCGGGCGTTTTCTTCTCGCCGATGCCATAGACATCCAGCCCCTGTTCCCGGATACGCGCGGCAAGGCGGGTAAAGTCGCTGTCGGAACTGACCAGCACAAAGCCGTCAAACAGGCCCGAATGCAGGAAATCCATGGCCGCGATGACAAGGCCGATGTCCGAAGCATTCTTGCCCTTTGTGTTAGAAAACTGCTGATCCGCGACAAGACCAAGCGCCGCCACCTTCTTCGCCCAAGCATTCAGGCGCAGGGCAGACCAATCGCCGTAGATGCGCCGGACCGATGCCTCGCCAAGGGCCGCAATCTCGTCAAAGATCGCCTCGGCATAGGATGCGGGAACGTTGTCGGCATCGATCAGAACGCAAAGACGGGGGGTGCGGGGTTCGGCCATCGGGTTCTCCTTGACCTACCTTGTCGCATCTGCGGCCCGCAGTGGAAAGGTTCAAGCGCCACGCGGCAGGAAGAAAACATCGTCCTCCGTCCGCCAAAAGGCCAAAAGGTCAGCGGCGGTGAGACAGGGTGTGCCGCGCTGTTCCAGCAAGAACAGGTCAACCCCGAGAAGCCCCGTCATGCGCCAGACATCCTGCGCGACCCGGCTGATCTCGGGGCCCGCAATCATTTGCTCGGCCCCGCCGGCGGCCATCGATAAGGCATAGATCGTCTGCAGCGGCGGAACATCGGGCCAGCGGACCACCAGTTCGTAAACAAGTTCGCGCGCTTCGTGCCCGCCAAACAGCAGGAAACGCACCGCAAACTCGATCATCTCTTCGTCAGAGCCCATACCCGCACCCATGCAGGTGTTGTGTCAAAGCCCTTTGATCACGTCATCTGGAATCGGCGTGGCATAGGGTTTGATCGCGGCAGAATGCCGAACGTAGCACGTCATGGTAGAATGGCAGGATTTCAATCAACCCAAGGAATATATCCTGCCGCGTTACGATGCACAGGCGCGCGTCTTGGGGGCTTGTTAGGTAGGGCGCCGGGCGGGGGCGAATCGAGCAGGTTCCGCGCGGGGGGGCCTACAGTGACCAGGGGCCGTGGCCGGGGGTCACGATGACGATGGCCAGCAGAACAAGGCTTGCCACGCCAAGTGCGGCCATCAAACTGAAATAGATGAAAGAGCCGGGGGAGCGAAATCCGGAGCGGTTTGCCTTCCGATCGAAACCGGGAAGAACGCGCGAAATCTCGTGGGCTTGCAGTTTCGGCATGGGCGCCTCGTGCGGTTCTTGGTTCAACTGTCGGTCGGACGGTGCGGGCTGAGATGACGTTTTCCGGGTCGAGATCGCGCTTTGGTCTGGCATAGCTATACTAACGGCAGAAAGACCGCCGTTTTAGCATGGGCACGCAGATTTTTGGCGGTAAGGGGGCAGTGGACCAGACCGATGCCACCCCAAGACCCCCGCCTTATGGGTGGACCCGACCGGCGCAATCTGACCTGTCCCAGCGTGGGACAAAGAGAGTATCATTATAAATCAATATCTTACCATGCTGAAATTCAGCTTTTGCTAACGTTTGCCCTGCCAGTGCGCCCTTTCAGACAAAGGGCTTTAGCCGGTCAAAACCGGCTTGAGAGCGTCGATTTGCGTGCCGACAAAATCGAAAAACGCATCGACCTTGAACAACTGGCGCGAGTCCGGATGGCACAGCAGGCGCCAAGCGCGGGTCAGATCTGCCACCGGTGGCAAGACTTGCACCAGATCGGGGTCGCCATCGCCCAGTGGCGTGGGCAAGGCCGCAATTCCGACGCCAGACTTTACAGCGGTGACCAACCCCAGCACGCTGTTGCTGCGGGCGGTGACATGCGCGTCGGGCGCGATCTCGCGCAGCCAAAGCGACAGACGGTGGCCCGACAGGCTGCTGTCAAAGGTGACAAGGTCGTGCCGGCTGATATCGGCAATCGATTGCGGCGCACCGTGGCGCTGCACATAGGCTGAACTGGCATAGACGGCCCAGAGGGACTCGGCGACCTTGCGCCCGACAAGGTTGCCATCCGTATCGCCCGAGCGGAGCGCCACGTCGGCCTCGCCCTTGGCGAGGTCGATATAGCGGTCGGCAAGGACAAATTCGACGTTGAGGCCGGGATAACTGGCGCGGAACCGATCCAGAAAGCCCGATTTTGCCAGACGGTCGGCAATGGACTCGGGGCAGGTCAGTCGCAGGGTATCTGCGGATGCGGCCTGCGCGCAGGCCCGCTCGAACACCTCGACGGCGTTGGCGACAGCTTCGGCTGCGGCAAGCACCGCTGTGCCGGATGGCGTCAGGGCATAGCCACTGGGTGCACGTTCCACGAGGCGAAGTTTCAGGCTTTGTTCCAGTTCGACCAAGCGCCGTTGCGCTGTGGACTGGTTCACCTTGAGCGCCCGCGCCGCCGCCATGGTGCTGCCGTGCCGGGCAATCGCCAGAAAGAACTTGAGGTCGTTCCAGTTGAACATGGCCCGCCCCCGCAAGTGCCCTGCAACAAGCCGGACTATGCAGGATTGCGGGGCCCTTATGCAAGACTGGTGACTGCCCTGAACGGCGGGCCTTGGCTAACCTGAATTTGCCGATCTGGGGTGGCGACAGGTGCCATTCAACCGACGTTCAGATCGCGGAACATCATTTTGAAACCCAAGCGGATGTCGGTGGACCGTCGTGCCTTTGGCACGGGGCTGCACCCGACCTGCCCGATACTGACAGGTGAACCATGAACCTATTTGCACGATCAAAGATCATTGGATGTGTGGCGATGTCTGCGGCCGTTTTGGCGGCCGCTGCGACCTTTGCGCAGGACCCCGCCGTTTCTGACCCGGATTTCTACAAAGTCATTTTCGAGAATGACCGTGTGCGGGTGCTGGAATACCGCGACACGCCCGGCGCAAAAACCAGCATGCACGCCCACCCGGCGTTTGTGGTCTATGCGCTGAGCGCTTTTGAGCGCCGCCTGACCCTGCCGGATGGCAAGGTGCTGAACCGGTCGTTCACGCCCGGCCAGGTGCTGTTTTCCGATGCGCAGGCACATATGGGCGAAAACGTCGGCACGACCGATACGCATATCATCATGGTCGAGTTGAAATAGCGCCTGTTGCCGTGTGGCCCCAAGCGGGATGTGTCCGGCATGGGGATGGCCCTTGTGCAAGAAGGGGGCCAGCGGCCCCCTTCAGCATATTGAAAGATATCGGTTTTATTCAGACGGGCTTTGTCTGGCCGATCAATAGATCACAACGCTGCGGATGCTTTCGCCGGCATGCATCAGATCGAAGCCTTTGTTGATATCCTCCAGCTTCAGCGTGTGGGTGATCATCGGGTCGATCTCGATCTTGCCATCCATGTACCAGTCGACGATCTTCGGCACATCAGTGCGGCCACGGGCGCCGCCAAAGGCAGTGCCTTTCCAGACGCGGCCGGTGACAAGCTGGAAGGGGCGGGTTTCGATGGTGGCGCCCGCCGGGGCCACGCCGATCACGATGCTTTGGCCCCAGCCACGGTGGGTGCATTCCAAAGCGGCGCGCATCACCTTGACGTTGCCGGTGCAGTCGAACGAGTAGTCGGCCCCGCCGATCTTGTCGAAGGGGGTTTTGGTCATGTTGACGATATGGGCGACGATATCGCCGTCAATCTCGGTCGGGTTGACGAAATGGGTCATGCCGAAGCGTTCGCCCCATGCCTTTTTGTCATTGTTCAGGTCAACGCCAATGATCATGTCGGCCCCGGCCAGACGCAGGCCCTGAATGACGTTCAGGCCGATGCCGCCAAGGCCAAAGACCACGGCCTTGGCGCCGATTTCCACCTTGGCGGTGTTGATGACGGCGCCGATGCCGGTGGTGACGCCGCAGCCGATGTAGCAGATCTTGTCAAAGGGGGCGTCGTCGCGGACCTTGGCCAGTGCGATTTCCGGCACGACCGTGTGGTTGGCGAAGGTGGAGCAGCCCATGTAGTGGTGAATGGGGGTGCCATCGAGCATGGTAAAGCGGGTGGTACCATCGGGCATCATGCCTTGGCCTTGGGTGGCGCGGATGGCAGTGCAGAGGTTGGTTTTCTGGCTGAGGCAGGACGGGCACTGGCGGCATTCGGGCGTGTAGAGCGGGATGACGTGGTCGCCCGGCTTCAGCGTGGTGACGCCCGGCCCGCAGGCGATGACAACGCCCGCACCTTCGTGCCCCAGAATGGCGGGGAACAGCCCTTCGGGATCTGCGCCCGACAGGGTGAATTCATCGGTGTGGCAAATGCCGGTGGCCTTGATCTCGACCAGAACCTCGCCTTCCTTGGGGTCGGCCAGATTGACCTCCATGATCTCCAGCGGTTTTCCGGCGGCGACGGCGACGGCGGCACGGGTGCGCATGAGGTTCCCTCCTGTTGTTTGCGCGCGCAGGCTGTGCGAAAGCGGAGCGCAAGGCAAGATGGCGCGCGGCGGCTATGGCGCGAATTCGACGGGGGATTGCGCTTTTTCTGAAGCGCGGGTTAGCTGATGCCATGTGTGCGCCGCGGTGTCTGCCCCGTTGTCCTTTGCCCGAGTATGGTCTTTTGAAAGCTGTCTTTTCCCGTGCCGTTGCCGGCAAGGCCCTTGGCGCGCTTGTGGTGCTGGGGCTGATGGCGGGATGTTTGCCGCTGCGCGGGCGCGGGCCCGAGATCCTGCCGCCCGAGATGCTGGTGGCCGAGGAGGTGCAGGGCTGTGGGGCGGTCGATCTGATGCATCTGGCGGGCGGGTCGTTCACGGCCTTGGCGGATGTCCGCCTGCCGGGGCAGTTGCGGGTGCTGCGGCCGGGGCAGGGGGTCACGCGGGACTTGATGCCGGAGCGGCTGAATGCCCAAGTGGATGATGCCGGGATAATCCGGCGGATGTTCTGTGGTTGAGACCAGACGAAACGGGAGGATCCCATGCCGCGCATCGCCTTTGGTGTTTTGGTTGCCGCTTTGCTGACGGCCTGTGTGCCGGTGACGTCACCGCCCGATCCGGGGATTGATCCGGTGCCCGATCCGGCGCTGGATGCCTGCGGTGCAGGTGAGTTGCAGGGGTTGGTCGGGCAGCCGGCCTCGGTTCTGACAACGATGAAGTTCCGTCTGGACACGCGCATCCTGCGGCCCGGTATGGCGGTGACGATGGATTTCCGGCCCGACCGGCTGAACATCGACATCGACGCGGGCGAAAAGATCACGCGGGTCTATTGCACCTGAGTCGTCCCGAAAAAGGCCCCTGCGGTTGGGCGGGGGCCACCGGAATGCAATGACAAAGGCCCCCGCAGTGCGCGGGGGCCTTTGTTCGGCGCAGAAAGGCCGGAGTTTTGGCAGATTACATCTGATAGGTGCTGTGGCAGTCCTTGCAGGCACCGCCGACGGCACCCATGCCAGCGCCGATGGTTTCGGCCGAGGAGGCGTCAAGTGCGGTGGCGGCCGCGTTCAGCGCGGTGGCCTTTTTCAGGAAATCATCCCAGTTGGTCCAAATCTCGGCCTTGGCCTTGGTCTTGGGATCGGTGGCCTGCGGTTCGAACTTTGCCCCGATTTCGGCCGAGGCGGCAACGAGCGCATCCTTGGCAGCGGTGGCGGCGGCGGCGTCATAAGCGGTTTTGCCGCCCGCCATTTCGCCCAGAACCTTGGTGTTCATGGCGATGGTGTCCATCAGGTCTTGACGGGCCTTGACGGTTGGTTCGGTGGCCTCGCTGGCAAAAGCGACACCAGCGGTCAACACAAAACCGGCGATCAGGCTTTTCGTCACGAATTTCATTCTTTCAGGCTCCCCACTGGATAAAAAGATAGCCGAGTATAGGCGCGACATTGCGTCGCGGAAGTGACGTTGTTGTGTGACAAGGCCCGATCACGAAATTGTCATCGGACATGTCCGGGGGACTCGTTCCGGCCGAGGAACACTGCTAAACGTGAACATAAAGTGAACATCTGGCGAGTCGGCATGGCGCATCGGCGTATTCTTTCCCTGTGGTTTCCGCGCTTGGGGGCCGAGCGGCTGTTGCGGCAACGCAAGGCTGCGCTGCCCTTGCCCTTTGCCGTGGTGGGTGACCGGGGGCCGGCGCAGGTGCTGGTGTCGGTGAACCCCGAGGCCGAGGCAGCGGGGTTGCGGCTGGGCCAGCCGCTGCGCGATGCGACCGCGATGTGCCCGGCGCTGATCACCGCGCCGCAGAACCTGCCCGCCGAGGCGGCGTTCTTGCGGGCGCTGCGGCGCTGGGCGGGAAAGTTCAGCCCATGGGTGGCCGAAGAGGCCCCCGATGCGCTGGTGATCGATGTGACCGGCTGCACGCATCTGTTTGGCGGCGAAGCAGGGCTGGTGCAGCAGATGGATATGGAATGCGCCGATCTGGGCCTGACGCTGCGGACCGGGCTGGCCGATACGCGCGGGGCGGCATGGGCGCTGGCGCGCCATGGCGGACAGGATGATGCGGGGCCACGGCGCAATGGCGATGCGATCCGGCAGGAGGCCCATGCCACCCGGTCGCGTGCGGCAGATCGCAGGGGCGGGGCATGGGACGCTGTGTCTGCACGGCTGCGCCACGATGCCCCATCCGGGGTGATTGCCCCCGCCGGACATACCCGGCAGATGCTGGCGGGCCTGCCGCTGGCGGCGCTGCGGATCGAGGCCCCGGCGATCGAGGCGCTGGCCCGGCTTGGCCTGCGGCGGGTGGATGATATTGCGGGCCTGCCGCGCGCGGCGCTGGCCCGGCGCTTTGGGGCCGATGTGCTGCGGCGGCTGGATCAGGCCTTTGGGGTGGAGCCGGAGCCGGTGAACCCGGCGGCCAACCCGCCGCATTTTGCGGTGCGGATCAGCTTTCCGGACCCGATCGGCCTGATCGGGGATGTGACGGCGGGGCTGGACCGGCTGTTGCCGCCCTTGTGCGAAAAGCTGCGGCTGGCCGGACGGGGCGCGCGGCGCGTGCGGCTGGAGGCGCAGCGGGTGGACGGGCGGGTGGAAACGGTCGAGGTGGGCCTTGCCCGTGCCGCCCATGACCCGGAGCGCATTCGCCCGCTTCTGGTGCTGCGGCTGGACAGCATCGATGCGGGCTTTGGGATTGACCGGCTGCGTCTGGAGGCGGCGGAGACGGAACCCCAGCACGCGGTGCAGCATCGCGGCCATCTGGAGGCATCGGCGGCGGTGGCGGCGCGCGCCATGGCCGGGGATACGGCGCTGGAGGACCTGATCGGCAAGCTGGGCGCGCGTCTGACGCCCGAGGCGGTGCTGCGGCTGCACCCCGCGCAAAGCAATCTGCCGGAAAAGACGGCGACCACCCTGTCAGCGGCATGGTCAGAGGCGGCACCAGAGCCATGGCCGCACCCGCGCGCGCCCCGGCCCGTGGTGATCTTTCCGCCCGAGATGGTGGATGCCCCTGACGAGGCAATGCCGCCTGCGACATTTCGCTGGCGCAGGCGCGCGCTGAGCGTGCGGGTGGCCATCGGACCCGAGCGGCTGTTGCCGGAATGGTGGCTGGATGACCCCAACTGGCGGTCTGGCCCGCGCGATTACTGGCGGATCGAGGTAGAGGGGGGCGAACGGCTGTGGCTGTTCTATGCCCATGGCGGCGAAGTCTCGGGCGGGTGGTTCTGCCATGGGCGCTTTGCCTGAGGGGGACTGCCCCCCTCGGACACCTCCCGCCCGCCCACCCCGGTGCCCTCGGGGGGCAGTGGGGTCTGTGAGGCCGGGGCATCGCCCGGCGGCCGCGCGTCAGTCGATGCGGCGCGCTTCGGAGACCAGCATGACGGGGATGCCGTCGCGGATGGGAAAGGCCAGATGCGCGGCCTTTGACAGCAGTTCCTGCCGGTCGGCATCATAGGTCAGCATGGCGCGGCTGACCGGGCAGATCAGGCTTTCCAGCATCCGCGCGTCAAAGGCGGGGGCAGGCGCGCCGCCAGCGGGGGCGGGTTCGGTCATTGCAACACCTCTTCGTCGGCCCCGCCGCGCAGGGCAAACTCGATCAGCGTCACCAGCGTTTCGCGCCGCGTGGTCAGGGACGGCGCTTCGAGCAGGGCCTGCTTGTCCTCGGGCGAGAAGGGGCAGAGCATCGAGAGGGAGTTGATCAGCAACTCGGTCTCGGCCTCTTTCAGGCCATCCCAGTCGGTTGAGAGGTTCATCGACGAAAGATAGCGGCCCAGAAGCGCCAGAAAGGCCGGGCGTTCAAAACCCTTGTCCATTTCCTCTTCGCGGTTCAGGTCGCGGCCAAAGGGCTGCCAGTCGACCATGCAGCGGCGATAGGGGGTGAAGCCCTGCACCTCTTCCTTGACGCGGAACCGGCTGGTTCCGGCAAGGGTGATCATGTAGCGGCCATCCTCGGTTTCGGAAAACCCGGTCAGCCGGCCAGCGCATCCGATGGCCTGCAGCCGCTTTTCGCCACCGGGCGTTTCACGCGGCTGGATCATGCCGATCAGCCGCGTCTTGGTTTTCATGCAATCTTCGATCATCGCTAGATAGCGTGGCTCGAAGATATGCAGGGGCAACCGCGTCCGGGGCAGCATCAGCGCGCCGGGCAGCGGAAAGACAGGGATCACCTCGGGCAGGTCAGCTGGTTTTATCATGGGCATGAAGTTAGGCCGCTTTGGCCCTGCTTCCAATGCTGTCAGGCGAATATAATCGATGACAATCTGCGCCGACCGGCCAGAACGATGGGATCCTTGGGGTTAAGAGCCTCGAATATGGTGAAAAGCTGGGTTTTGGCGGCGCCATCGTTCCAGTCGCGGTCGCGGCGGAACAGATCCAAAAGCTGATCCACCGCCTCTTCGGTCTTGCCAGCGGCCAACAGGGCGGCGGCAAGGTCAAAGCGGGCCTGATGGTTCCCGGCATCTGCCTCGACTGCGGCGCGCAACTCTTGCTCGGGGCCGGCCTTGGCGGCTTGCTTGGCCAGTTCGATCTGGGCGCGGGCGGCCTCGATCTCTTTGGCGTTGGCGATGGCCTTGGGCGCGTTGGCGGCCAGCGTTTCGGCCTGTTCGATGTCGCCGATGGCGAGATAGGCGCGGATCAGGCCGCCATAGGCTGCGGCATTCTCGGGCTCTTCGCCCAGAATGGCGGCGAAGGTTTCGGCGGCATCGGCGGCGGCACCTTCGGCGAGCATCGCCTCGGCGGCCTCGACCGCTTCGGCCAGACCGCCGTCACCGCCAAGCGCGGTGATGCGATCCATGAATTTCTTGATCTCGGACCCCGGCAGCGCGCCTTGAAAACCATCGACCGGCTGGCCCTGCCAGAAGGCATAGACGGTAGGGATGGACTGGATTCGCAGCTGCTGGGCGATCATCTGACTTTCGTCGACGTTGATCTTGACCATGCGGGCCTTGCCCTTGGCGGCCAGAACGGCGGCCTCCAGCGCGGGGCCGAGCGTCTTGCAGGGGCCGCACCATGGCGCCCAGAAATCGACAATGACGGGCACGTCGCGGCTGGCTTCGATGACGTCGACCATGAACGTCGCTTCGGAGCCATCCTTGATCAGGTCGCCCTTTGGTGCTGCCGTGCTTTCACCCAAACCGAACATCTGATCCCTCATGAGGCTGGAACTTTCGCCCCTTATATGCGCGCGTCGCGGCAAAAGGCCAAGGGGGGAAGGGGCATTTACGAATGCCCGCCGCCGCCCTAGCCTGCAAGGCCAGAGACAGGAGGACGCTATGCCAACTTTGCTTACATTCGGTGACAGCAATACCCATGGCACGCCGCCGATTGTGAACCGCAGCGAATACCACCGCTTTGGCGCGGATGTGCGCTGGCCACAGGTGTGCTGGCGTGCACTCGGCGCGGGCTGGGATCTGGTGGAGGAAGGGCTGCCCGGCCGCACGGCGCAATATGATGACCCGGTGATGGGCGCGCATATGAATGGGCGCGACGGGCTGAAGATCGCGCTGCAAAGCCATGGTCCGGTGGATGTG
The DNA here is from genome assembly GCA_027484145.1 of Rhodobacter sp. Classification (GTDB taxonomy): domain Bacteria; phylum Pseudomonadota; class Alphaproteobacteria; order Rhodobacterales; family Rhodobacteraceae; genus Pseudotabrizicola. The sequence goes on along the minus strand of JAIXUH010000007.1, from coordinate 254,151 downwards.
ATGACGCTGATGCTGGGCACCAATGACGTGAAGGCGCGCTTTGCCTCGACCCCCGAAATGGTGGTGGCGGGGATTGCGGGGCTGTTGGACATTGCCCTGTCGGCCGAGATGCAGACCCGGCATGGCGGGTTCAAGGTGCTGCTGATCTGTCCACCCCCGGTGGAGGAAGTGGGGCCGATTGCGGGCGAGTTCTTTGGCGGGGCGGCGCGCAGCCGGGCCTTGCCGCCGCTTTACAGTGCTTTGGCCCGTGCGCGGGGCGTGGGGTTTCTGGATGCGGGGCCGATGATTACGGTGAGCCCGGTGGATGGCATTCACTATGCGCCCGATGCGCATCTTACGCTGGGGCGCGCGGTGGCGCAGGCGGTGCAGGCGCTTTAGCGCGGGACGCTGGCGCCAAGATCTGACCAGCCGCAGCGTTGGGCCAGAACGGCGGCGGGAGCGCCGGTATCAACCGCGTCAACCTCTCGAAACCCCAGCGATTTTCGCATGTTGCGCCGTTCGCGCCACAAGTGCAGGCCAGAGCGGCTGATCTTGGTCACCGGGGTTTGGATGGGCAGGAACTGCGGCCATTTGCGCTGCATCCAGCGATAGCTTTCGGTGAAATCGGGCCCAAGCGCGCCATGGAAGCGGTCGTTGTGAATGCAGGGCAGGCCGATGGCATAGGCCCCCCGTCCCGCCGCGCGGGCCTGACAGACGATATCGGCGCCATACATGTGCCAGCCGGGCTGGGCCTCATCAAACCGCAGGCCAGAGGTGCGGCGCAGCACGATCAGCATTTCGTCGAAACTTTGCACGGGTTCCGGCTGAAGGGGCACGCGCCCGATGATCTGGCCCAGCGAGGAGGTCCAGACCGGGCCGAACTGGCGGTAATCCGGGGCCACGCCGTAGGCCCCGGCAACGGCCCAGTCGGGGTGACGTGCGGTCAGCTCGGCAAGGCGGGCGGACAGCAGATGATCCCAGCCTTTCGGGAGCCAGACATCGTGGTGGACCAGAACCACCACCTCGGCCCCGGCGGTGGCATCAAGGGCGCGGTTATAGGCGATGGTGGCCGAGGGCGCGTTCCGTTCAACATGCAGATGGTGACCGGCAAGCGCGGAAGAGGCAGCCAGATTGGCGTTCAGGATGGCGTCGGAATTGCTGGCACAGGCAAAGGCAAAGGGGGCAGGCTGCATCATGGGTTGCCTTTGCTGGCAAAAAGGACGGTCAGCATTTCTGCGGCGCGGTTGATATCGTGGCGGTTCAGCACGCGGGCGCGGGCGGCGTGCCCCATGCGGACCAGATGGTCATGCGGGCAGGTGGCCATGGCGCGGATGGCTTCGGCCAAGGCCGTGGCATCGCCGGCGGGCACCAACCAGCCTGTATCGGGTGTGACGAGTTCGGGGATGCCGGCGATGGATGTGGCGATGACAGGGCGGCCTGCGGCCATCGCCTCCATCAGCACAACGGGCAGGCCTTCGGCAAAGGAGGGCAGGACCAGCGCCTGCGCGCCATCAAGGGCGGCGCGGACGCGCGCCTCATCCAGCCAGCCGGTCAGGGTGATGTGGCGCTGCAGACCAGCGGCGGCAATCGCGGCCTGAAGGGCGGGGCGCATGTCGCCGTCGCCAACAAGAGTCAGGTGCAGGTCTGGCAGGTCTTGCGCCGCAAGGGCGATGGCCTGCACCAGAAGGCCGAAGCCCTTTTGTTCGGAAAAACGGCCAACGGCCACCAGATGCGGCCCACCTTTGGGCAAGGACGCGGGGTCGCCGAAGCGCCAGGGTTCAATGCCGCAATGCACCACATGCAGGCGCGGCCAGGTCTCGGCCTTTGTCCAGCGGTAAAGCTGGCTGCGGCCAAAGCTGGAAATGGCGATGGTAAAGCGGGCCAGATCGGCCTTGGTGCCCAAGCAAAGGGCGCGGGGGGCGTCAAATTCCTCGGGGCCATGCGCGGTAAAGGAATAGCCCGCGCCCCCCATCTGTGCGGCCAGCATGGCCACGGTGGCCGAATTGGTGCCGAAATGGGCGTGCACATGCGGGATGCGGAGGTCTTGGCAGCGGCGGGCCAGATGCGCGGCCTCGGCCAGATAGATCAGATGGCGCAACCGCCCGCCGGTGCCTGCCTCGCCCCCCGCGCCACGCGCCCCACATGTCAGCGCAAGGCGCAAGGCCGCCCATGCGCCACGCGGATGGCGGATCATCCAGCGCAGGGCCGATGAGGCCAGTTTGACCGCCCCCAGCTTGAGAATATGTTCGGTGCGGGCGTCTTCGGCGATATCGGCGGGGTCTACCAGCGCGCCACGGTCGGACCGCAACGCAAAGCGGCTGACCTGCCAGCCCAGCCGTTCCAGCGCCAGAATCTCGCGCCGGATAAAGGTGTGCGAGGCGCGCGGATAGGTGTTCACAAGATAGGCAATCTTCAACGCAGGGCTCCGCCGCCGGGGCCGACCTTGTGGACGAGGTGGCTGCCGCGCCCCGTGGTCGGATTTTGGGCACAGGATCACGTTTGCCGCGAAATGATGCAAGCTGTTTGGAAAGCGGCGCCGGTCTTCGCTGCGGTGCAGCGGGCCGCGCCTAATTTTCGTGCCAAGGATGTGCGTGATTGGCAACATTCTTTCGTAAATGGCAACAAGTTAACGTTTTCGCTATGACTGTCCACGAAACGCGGTATCCTTACAGAACCAGACGTTCGGGAGGGCGTTGCCGCGTGCAAAACAGTAGGCGCGGCAGATCGAGGGGGAATGATGCTGGCGGGAAATTTGGCGGTGGGCACCCTTGGCGGTGCTTTTGCGGGCGCATCGGCGGTTTTGATGGGGCATCCCATCTATGTGGGTCTTTTGGCCTATAGCCTGATTGGCGCTGCAATCCTTGTCACGGCCAGCCTGCGCGCAATGCCCACTTCGGCGACTTAATCCGCGCGTCGATACACGCGCCGCTGAGTTGTTTCCACAACAGAAACAAATCCCCATAAATCCGACACTTGGAAACTGACCCGGCCCGATTTTGGGCGCTGTGTCTGATGTAGTTGCACCGCAGCCTGTCGCCGACCTGAACCGAATCATCGCCGAACCCATGGAGGAGTGGGAGATTCGCGTTTCAACCATAGGTAGACCAACGCAAATTGTGGCGGCAGTGCGGCGGGTCTGCGACAAAAAAGGACGGTTAAAATGGTGAAAAAAGGGCGAATACCATCCTAATGGATGTCGTCAAACATCCTGAATAACAGGTAAAATGACCGTGGGGGCACTTGGATCGAGTGCTAAGAATGAACTGCTTTTTGCCGCAAGAAACGTCTTCCGCCAGGGGGCCTGCCGCGTTGGCCAACCGGACTGGAACAAACGCATTGTTGCGGATGTCTCCACTTGGAACGGGTGGCTTCATCCAATGACGTACAGCTTTCGTGAACTGCCGTCGCAAACTGCGGCGAAGGTCGTCCCTTGCCATCCGTTGACGTCGGCGTCTTTCGCAGGAAAGCGGCGTGCCAAGGGGATTTACCGCACCGTGGTAAAGCGCGTGCTGGATGTGGCGGCCATTGTGCTGGCCGCGCCTGTGGTTGTGCCCGTGGTGGCCTGCCTTGCCGTTGCCGTGGCGCGCGACGGGTCGAACCCGTTTTACAGCCAGTTGCGGGTGGGCAAGGACGGCAAGGTGTTCCGCATGTGGAAACTGCGGACCATGATCCCAAATGCCGAGGCGCAGTTGGCCGATCTGATTGCACGTGATCCGGCGGTGCGGGCGGAGTGGGAAACCCAGCAAAAGCTGCGTTATGACCCGCGGATCACGCCCATCGGGCAGGTCCTGCGCCGGTCGTCGCTGGATGAGTTGCCGCAGTTGTGGAATGTGCTGACCGGCTCGATGAGCCTTGTGGGGCCGCGCCCGATGATGGTGGGCCAGCAAGAGATCTATCCGGGCACCGCCTATTATGCGCTGCGCCCCGGCATCACCGGGTACTGGCAGACAGCCGGGCGCAACCGCACGACGTTTGAGGCGCGGGCGGAATATGACACGGTCTATGAGGAAAGCGTGGCGCTGACGACGGACCTGCGCATTCTGGTGCGCACGGTGGGCGTTGTGGTCCGGGGCACGGGCGTCTGACAGCACCCGGCAAGATTGCGGCACCATCCTGATGCAAAAGGCCCGCTCCGGTGTATCGGAGCGGGCCTTTTGCTTGGGTGGTGTGCGCTGTCAGGTCAGCGTGGCAAGGGCCACCATCAGCACAATGGCGGTTCCTGCCAGAATGGCCATGTTTCCGGCAAAGCCCGACATCGGCAGCCGCCCCATTTCGCTTTCGATCAGCGAGGTGATGGCCTTGCGGCCGCGGCTGACCCGCGCGCGTTTTGGCACATCAGGGATGGCCACGATGGGGCGCAGGTTCAACTCGCGCTCCAATTGGGCGCTGGAGCGGATGGCGGGGAACAGAAGGTCCAGCGCAAAGGCCAGTACCAAGGACAGAATGGCGCTGCCGATGGCCCCGGCGATGGCCAGCTTTTTGCCGCCGGAGCCCATGGGATATTCCGGGGTGATCGCGCGTTCCAGCATGGAAAAGCGTTCGGTCTGCTGACGGTCGGCAAGGCGCTGGTTCGTCTCGGCCTCGGCGAGGCGCTGCGAGATGACGGTGTATTGGTCCTGCAACTGGCGCAGTTGGCGGTCATAAGTGGCCATCACGCTGTCCACCTCGGGCGCGTTGCGCAGCGAGGCATCGAGCGTGGCCTTGCGTTCGGAAAGCGGGGTGCGCTGGGCGGCCAGAACATCAAGTTGAGCGGCGATATCTTCGAGCCTGCGCCGGTCGGTCGCGCGCAGGGTTTCGGCGGCGCGGATGCGGGCCTCTTCGCCCTGCAACCCGGCCAGTTGCTGGTCAATTGTGCGCAGGGCGGTTTCCACCTGTGCCACCTCGTCCTGAATGGCGGTGCGTGCGGTGGGCAGGTTGTCGCGGTTCGCCTCGCGATAGGCGGTCATCTCGGCCTCAAGCGCGGTCAGGGCCTGCCACGTGCGGGCCTCTTCCTCTTTGAAAAAGGCGGTGCTGGCATCGGCGGTGGCGCGTTTGCCTTCGGCGCCAAGGTCCAGAACGCTTTGCGCCAGATCATTGGCTACGCGCGCGGCATTTTCGGCTGTGCCGGCCTGCGCCGAGATGATGATGGCCGACAGACCACTGCCCGAGGCGGACGAGACGCTTTGGAACCGGACCGAGGCGCGCATGGCGGCGACCTTATCTTCCAGCGACAGGCCGGGCATATCGGCAAACAGGCTGTGACGGTCGATCAGCGCGATCATGTTGTCGCGCGTGGTCAGGCGCTGTTCGATGGATTGCAGCACCTGTTGCACGTTGGCCTGCCCGGTGGTGGTTCGCAGCGGATCAGACACCATGGGCGTTTCCACCTGAATGACCGCCGCCGTTTCAAAGGTGTCGGGCCGCGATTTGGCATACCATGCCGCCAGCAGCGTGCCGAGGATGGTGACCGCAAGGATCAGCCAGCGGCGGCGCAGCAACAGGCCGATCACGTCTTCGAGGGTTTGAATGGGGCCCATGGGTCAGCCTTTGCCATAGCGGTAGCGGCCAAGGCCGCGGTCTTGGGCGCGGTTCAGAACCACGCCCATCACAGGAATCCGCCCTTCGAACAGGGTTTCGCAGGCGCGGATGTCCTTGGCGGTGGTGCGGGTGCCGTCGGCGACGATCAGCACGGCATCCAGCTTGCCCGCCATGGCGATGACATCGTCTGACACCAGCGCGGGCGGCAGATCAAGGATCACCAGTTCGGGGTCAAGCTGCACCTCCATCGCTTCCAGCGCCTGCGCGGTGTCGGCGGCGTGCAGCACATCGCCCGCATCGGCGACGGCTTCGGCATTCAGGCCGATGGCAAGGCTGCGCCCCACGCGCACGAAGAGCGATTCCATCGGCTGGGTGCCTTCGAGAAAATCGCGCAGGGCGCCGGTGGGCGACAGGCCCAGAAGGCTGTGCAGATTGGGACGGCGCAGATCAAGGTCGATCAGCACGGTGCGGCTGCCGGGGCGTCGGGCGAGGGACAGGGCAAGGTTGGCCGCCGTAAAGGATTTGCCGCAGCCATGGGTAGGCGAGGTGATGCCGATCCGGCGCCAGCCGCGTTCGGCCATGGCCTGCGACACGCGGGTGCGCAAAATGTCGAACGCGGTGCCAGCGGGGCTTTCATCCGGCTTTGTAAACAGTCCGTTTCCAGCCAGATGATCGCCATCCAGCGTGGCGCCGTTCAGCGATTCCCACACCCGTGCCGGGTTGAACAGGGCCAAAGGATAGGGGTCGGTAAAGATGTCTCGCCCGGTTTTCAGATCAAAGGCGGACAGGTCATGTTCGGGCGCATGGCCCGGACGGAAGACCGACACAGGGGTATGTCTGTCGCGGCGTGATCGCGGTGCGTCATCCTCGGCCATGGCAAAAATTCCAATATCTGGCTCGGGTTCTGGGGTAAACGCCAAGGTCTGGTGTCGGGCCATGGGGCCGAACGCTCCTGCACAGCGCAGCCGCAAAGCTGCAAAAGGTTTCACTTCACCCGCAATGCAGCAGGCCGCGACCCAGGGTCATCCGTCAGATACAAGGGGCAAATGCTGTTGCACAAGCTGGCCATGATCTTGCCGGAATCGCCGGGCCCCCGCCCAGTTGTTGCCACAAATATCAGATAAGCATCGGAAATGGAAGGCTGAGGCCCGTGCCAATGGATGTATCCTGACTGGCGTTTGGATGGGCGTGGCGCTAGCCTTTGGCGGTGTGAGCGCGCCTGTGGCCCAGCTTGCATGACCTGACGCCCATTCATCCGGATATCTGCGCTTGCCCCAACCCGTGGCCCAGCCCCTTGCCATCATAGATGCCGTGGTGATCGGGCGCAATGAAGGCGCGCGTCTGGTCGCTTGTCTGCAATCGCTGGCGGGGCAGGTGCGGCGGATCGTCTATGTCGACAGTGGCTCTACCGACGGGTCTGTGCAGGCTGCGGCGGCGGCGGGGGCGCAGGTGGTGCAACTGGACCTGTCGCGCCCGTTCACGGCGGCGCGGGCCCGCAACGAAGGGCTGGCAGTGTTGCAGGGTGACCCGCCTGCGTTTGTGCAATTGCTGGACGGTGATTGCAGCATGGCGGCGGGGTGGCTGGCGGCGGCGGTTGCTGCATTTGACGTGCATCCGGAAGCGGTGGTGGTCTGCGGGCGGCGGCGCGAGCGGTTTCCCGAGGCATCGATCTATAACGCGCTGGCGGACCGGGAGTGGAACACGCCGGTGGGCCGTGCCCGTGCCTGTGGCGGCGATGCGCTGATGCGGTATGAGGCGCTGATGGCGGTGGGCGGCTATCGCGACGATCTGATCGCGGGCGAAGAGCCGGAGTTATGTGTGCGGTTGCGGCAGGCAGGGGGGCAGGTCTGGCGGATTGATGCCGAGATGACCCTGCATGATGCCGCGATGACGCGCTTTGGCCAGTGGTGGCGGCGCTCGGTGCGGGCGGGCCATGCCTTTGCCGAAGGGGCGGCCCTGCATGGGGCGGCGCCCGAGCGGCATTGGGTGGCCGAGACACGGCGCGCGGTGCTGTGGGGGGTGGTTCTGCCGGGGGTGGCGGTCTTGGGCGCCTTGGCGCATCCGGGGATGCTCGTGCTGCTGCTGGCCTATCCGGCACAGGTGGTCAGGTTGGCGCGGCGCGATGGCTTTGGCCGCAACGCCTGGGTCTGGGCCGGGTTCACAACGCTTGCCAAACTGGCCGAGGGGCGCGGGGTGATGGCCTATTGGCTGGCGCGTTGGCGCGGGCGGCGGCGCGGTCTGATCGAATACAAGTGATCAGGGATTGCCGCGCTGACGCAGCGCCGCCCATGCCTGACCGGGCAGGATGGCGGCGCAGGCCGCATAGCGCGGGATCAGGCGGCGCGGGGCCGACAGCGCGCGCCACAGCCATTCCAGCGCCAGCACCTGCACCCAACGAGGGGCGCGCACCTGACGCCCGGCCACGAAATCCAACCCCGCGCCAAAGCCGCAAAAGCCGATCTCGGGCGCAAGGTGGCGGGCAAAGGCGGCAAAGACCTCTTGCCGGGGGGCGGACAGCGACAGGATGCATAGCCGCACGCCCGCCTGCCGCATGGCGGCGATGGCTTGGCGCGCGGCGGCGCCATCCGGCTCGAACCCCATGGCAGGCGACTGCGACCAGACCACGTTCAACGCCGGATAGGCCGCGCGCAGGCGGTCTGCGGCCGCGTCCAGCACATCGGGGGATGAGCCGAAAAAGCCGACGGGCATGCCTTCGTCTGCGGCAAGCGCCAGCATCGGGCGCAACAGGTCAGACCCGGTGACCAGCGACACTTGCTGCCTTGCCAGACGCGACAGCCAGACGATGGGGTTGCCATCGGCCACCACCAGATCCTGCGCGGCATAGGCGGCGCGATAACTGGGCGAGCGTTGCAGCTTTACCAGATGGTCCAGGTTGAGGGTGGCCAAGGCAAAGCCCTGCCCGGCGCGGAAACGCGCGCGCACCTGATCCAGCAGGCTGGCGCGGTTGGGCACGTTCACGGTGATGGTCTGATCTGGAAAGCGGAAGTGCAAGGCAGCCTCGGGTTTGGTGTGCCGCGTGATAGCATGGCCGCGCCCAAGGGCGACGCGAAAAGCCGCCCCCTTGGGGCTGGCCTGCCGTTCGCCATGGTGCTGCCACCTTTCCGGCATGGCAGAGTCGCTTTGGCATGCCACGACATTGGGGCAGAACCATGGTATGCCCAAAGGCCCCGATCCGGAAAACCGAGCCGAAACCCCAAAGCTGATGCCCATCGCCAACACATTTGCCTATCTTATGCTGGCTGTCTGGCCTGTGGTTGCGTGGATATTCTTCACGAAGCTTGATCCGGCACGCGCGCTGATCTGGACGGTGCTGGGGGCCTATATGCTTTTGCCGCCGGTGATTGCGATTGATCTGCCGATGGTGCCCGATTTCAACAAATACACGATTGCCAATCTGGCCGCGGCGGCGGCGGTGGTGTTCTTGCTGAAGGACCGCTTCAGCCTGTGGCCCGATGCGCCGCTGGGGCGGGCGTTGATCGTGCTTTATGTGCTGGGGCCCTTCGGCACGGTGCTGCTGAACGATGACCCGATCGTGTTTGAGCAGTCCATGCTGCCGGGCACGCGCATTTACGATTCACTGGCCGAGGTGGCGAACCAGTTCATCGTGCTGTTGCCGTTCTTCATGGCGCGCAAGTATCTGGCCACTGCCGAGGGAATGCGGGCCATCATCGTGGCGCTGGTGCTGGCGGGGCTGATCTATTCCCTGCCGATGCTGCTGGAATCGCGCATCTCGCCGCAACTGAACCTCAAGGTTTACGGCTTCTTCCAGCATGATTTTTCGCAGGCCATCCGCTTTGGCGGCTTTCGCCCCTTTGTGTTCATGCCGCATGGGCTGTGGGTCGCGTTCTTTGGCATGATGTGCCTGATTGCCGCGATCACGCTGTTGCGGGTGGGGCCGGCCATGGTGCGGCCGCGGTTCTTGCTGGTGGCGGCCTATCTGGCGGTGGTCCTGATGTTTTGCCGCAGTGCCGGGCCGATCGTTTATGCGATGCTGCTGGCCCCGGCGGTTCTGATCCTGCCGCGCCGCATCCAGCTTTTGCTGGCGGTGGCGATGGTGACCGTTGTGGTGACCTATCCGCTGCTGCGTGGCCTTCATGTGGTGCCGCTGGACGATATCCTGCGCTTTGCGTCAGACCTGAATGCCGAACGGGGCCTGTCGCTGGAATTCCGCATTCGCAACGAGGAATTGCTGCTGGCCCGGGCGGAAGAGCGGCCATGGTTTGGCTGGGGCGGCTATGGGCGCAGTCTGCTGCATGATCCGGTGACGGGGCAGATCAACATCATTGCCGACGGTGGCTGGATCATCGCGCTGGGCACGGCGGGCTGGGTTGGCTATGTGGGCGAATTCGGGCTGCTGGCGCTGCCGGTGTTCCTGATGGGGCGCGAGGCGTTGCGCCAACCCGCGGCGGCTCTGTCGCCCTTCGCCTGTGCGGTCACGCTGATTTTGGCGGCGAACCTGTTTGACTTGCTGCCCAATGACACGCTGATTCCCTTTACATGGTTGATGGCGGGGGCGGTGATGGGCCATGCCGAGGCTTTGGCCCGCGACCGGCGCACGGCATTGCAGGCCGCCTTTGCCCGGCAATACAAACCGCAAAGGACCATTTTGTGACTGACACCCGCCGCACGCGCGTTCTGATCATGGCCGAGGCTGCGAACCCCGAATGGGTTTCGGTGCCACTGGTGGGCTGGTCGATGGCGCGGGCGCTGGCGGGGGTGGCCGATGTGCATGTGGTGACACAGATCCGCAACCGCGAGGCCTTTTTGCGTGCGGGCATGGTCGAGGGGCGCGATTTCACGGCGATTGATTCCGAAGCCGTGGCCCGCCCGCTGTGGAAACTGGGAAGCCTTCTGGGCGGCGGCGAAGGGCGCGGCTGGACCATCCAGCAAGCGGTGAACACCATCGCCTATCCGTGGTTCGAACATCAGGTCTGGAAAAAGTTTGGCGCGGCGATCCGGGCAGGGGAGTATGATCTGGTGCACCGCATCACACCGCTGTCGCCGGTGCAGCAAAGCCCGATTGCCGCCAAATGCCGCCGGGCGGGCGTGCCTTTCGTGCTGGGCCCGATCAATGGTGGCGTGCCATGGCCGAAGGGGTTCGAGGCCGAGATGCGGCAGGAAAACGAATGGCTGTCGCGTCTGCGGGGGCTTTATCGGCTGTTGCCCGCGCGCCGTGCCACCTTGCGCGCCGATGCCATTCTGGTGGGGGCGCGGCAAACGCTGGCCGATATTCCCGACCAGCATCTGGCTCGCTGCGTCTATCTGCCGGAAAATGCCATTGACCCCGCCCGGTTTTGGCGCCGCGCAGACCATGGCCCTGCGGTTGCGGGCGGGCCGCTGCGCGCCTGTTTCATCGGGCGTCTGGTGCCACTGAAAGGCGTGGACATGCTGATCGAGGCGGCAGGCCCCCTGCTGGCACAGGGCCGCATTACGCTGGATATCATCGGTGATGGCCCGGTGCGCCCCGCCTTGCAGGCGCAGGCATCCACCTTGGGCGGGGCCGTGCGCTTTCACGGCTGGCAAAAGCATGAGGCGGTGCAGGATATTGCCGCTGGCTGCACCATGTTGACCTTTCCGTCGATCCGCGAATTCGGCGGCGGGGTGGTGCTGGAGGCGATGGCGCTGGGCCTGTGCCCCATGGTTATCGATTATGCCGGCCCGGCCGAGTTGGTGACAGACACGACCGGCTTCAAGGTGCCCATCGGCCCGCGCGGTGCGGTGATTGCGGGCCTGCGCGCCGCGTTGGAGCATGCGGTGGACCACCCGGCCGAAGTTGCGGCCAAGGGCGATGCCGCCCGCCTGAGGGTCGAGGCGCTGTTCACATGGGCGCGCAAGGCCGAGCAAATTGCCGCAGTCTATGACTGGGTCTTGGGCAGAACCACGAAAAAGCCCGACTTCTTTGGCGTATCGACCGCCCAAGGTGCCTCGCGCGCGGCGTGATCACCCCGGCGTTCATTCCTTATTTTCGTCAAGTTTGGTAAGTAGCCAAAAGGATGCCCCTGCTTGCAAAGTTCCGCCCCCATGTCGCGCTCTGACCGGTCCGCACCCCTTTTGCCCGAGGATGCCTCGGAAACCGACATCGCGATTGTCGGGATGGCTGCGCATTTGCCGGGCGCGGGTGACATTGCGGCCTATTGGAACAACCTCAAGGGCGGTGTGGAATCGATCCGCGTGCTGACCGAGGCCGAGCTTTTGGCAGCAGGCGAATCCCCGGCGCGGATGGCGCGGGCGAATTACGTGCCTGCCGCTGCCGTGCTGGACGGGTTCGAACAGTTCGACGCCGATTTCTTTGGCTTTTCGCCGAAAGAGGCGGCCATTCTTGACCCGCAGCACCGCCAGTTCCTTGAGGTGGCATGGGAGGCGCTGGAAAACGCGGGCCACCCGCCCGAGGGGTTCGCGGGCCAGATCGGCGTCTGGGCGGGCTGCGGGATGGGCAGCTATTTCTACTTCAACCTCTGTTCCAACCCGGATCTGGTGGAACAGACGGGCATGTTCCTGTTGCGCCATACCGGCAATGACAAGGATTTTCTGGCCACCCGCGCCAGCCATATCTTTGATCTGAAAGGCCCCAGCATCAACGTGCAGACGGCATGTTCCACCTCGCTGGTGGCCGTGCATTATGCCACTCAGGCGCTGCTGAATGGCGAATGTGACATGGCGCTGGCCGGTGGGGTGACCATCGAGTTGCCGCATGCGCGGGGCTATCTGTTCACCGAAGGCGAGATTTTGTCGCCCGATGGCCATTGCCATGCCTTTGACCACCGCGCGCAAGGCACGGTGTTTGGCTCGGGCGCGGGCTGCGTGGTGCTGCGGCGGTTGCGCGATGCGATCCGCGACGGCGACCATATCTGGGCGATCATCAAGGGCTCTGCCGTCAACAACGACGGCGCGGCCAAGGCGGGGTATCTCGCCCCGTCGGTCGATGGGCAGGCCCGCTGCATTGCCGAGGCGCAAGCGATGGCGGGTGTGACCGCCGACAGCGTGAGCTATGTGGAATGCCATGGCACCGGCACCTATTTGGGTGACCCGATCGAGGTGGCGGCCCTGACGGCGGCCTTCCGCGACACCACCGATGCGGTGGGAACCTGCCGGATTGGCAGCGTGAAAACCAACATCGGCCATCTGGATACGGCGGCGGGCGTGGCCAGCCTGATCAAGGTGGCGCTGTCGCTGCACCATCGCCAACTGCCCCCCAGCCTGGGCTATGAGGCGCCGAACCCCGCCATCGATTTCGACAGCAGCCCCTTTCGGGTCAACGACCGGCTGACCGACTGGGTCAGCGATACCCCCCGGCGCGCCGGGGTCAACTCGCTGGGCGTAGGTGGCACCAATGCCCATGCCGTGTTGGAAGAGGCGCCGATGCGGGCCGAGTCGGGGCAAAGCGACTGGCCATTTCAGCCCATCGTGCTCTCAGCCAGGTCCAAGGCTGCGCTGGATGGGGCCAGTGCCCGGCTTGCCGCCCATCTGCGCCAGACCGATGATCCCCTGCCCGATATCGCCTGGGCGCTGAAACACGGCCGCCGTGCGTTTGAAAAGCGCCGTGTTCTGGTGGCCGCCAGCCATGACGAGGCCGCGCGCCTGCTGGAAGGCGCCGACAGCCGCCGGGTATTCACGCACGACTGGCTGGGTGACGACCCCGAGGTGGTGTTCATGTTCCCCGGCGGGGGCGCGCAATATGCCGGCATGGCGCGCGACCTTTATGAGACTGAACCCGTCTTTGCCGATTGGATGGACCGTGGCCTCGCCGTGCTGGAACCAAAGCTTGACTATAATATCCGTGCCCTGTGGCTGCCCGAACCGGGGGCCGAGGCTGCCGCAAACGCCACGCTGAAAAAGCCGTCGGTGCAATTGCCGCTGATCATGATCACGGAATATGCGCTGGCCATGCTGTTCCAAAGCTGGGGCGTCAAACCCACCGCCTTTGTCGGCCATTCGATGGGCGAAAACACTGCCGCCGCCTTGGCCGGGGTGATGAGTTTTGAGGATTGCATTGGCCTTGTCCACTTGCGCGGCCAGTTGTTCGATACGATCCCCCCCGGCGGCATGCTGTCGGTGCCGATGGCCGAGGCCGATCTGCGCGCCGACCTTGACCGTTTCAACCATTTTCTGTCCGAAAATATCCCGGGGGCTCGGGGGCTGGCCCCCGATCCGACTGCACAGCTTGATCTGGCGTCGGTCAATGCGCCCAAGCTTTGCGTCGTGTCCGGCCCTGATGATCTGCTCGATCGTTTCGCGCTGTGGCTTTCCAGTTCAGACGTCGAGACCACCCGCATCGCCATCGACATCGCGGCCCATTCGCGGATGCTGGCGCCGATCCTGTCGCGGTTTGGTGATTATCTGCGCTCGATTCCCCTGCATGCGCCGCGCGTGCCCATCCTTTCGAACCGCACCGGGCAAGAACTGACGGCGGCACAGGCGACTGATCCTGAATACTGGGTGGCCCATCTGCGCGGCACGGTCGATTTCAAGACCTGCATGGAAACGCTGATGGCGGTGCCGGGGCGCGTCTATCTGGAGATGGGGCCGGGGCGGGCGCTGTCGTCGCTGGCGCAGGCCAATGGTGTGGCGTCGGGGCAGGTGATCGCGGCGCTGCGCCATCCGGAACAGGCCATGGCCGATGATGCGTGGCATATGGCGACGATCGCGCGGCTTTGGGCCTGCGGCGTGCCGGTGGATTGGGAACCGATCTGGGGCGAGGCGCGGCGCAACCGCGTGCCGCTGCCGACCTATGCCTTTCAGCGCAAACCCTATTTCATCGCCCCCGGCACCCATGCGCAGGCCGAGGCCGAGGCGCTGCCCGCACGGGCCGCCGATCTGGCCGATTGGGGATGGAAGCCGCATTGGCGCACGGTGGCCGCCGGGCAGGAGATCGACGATCTGGCCGATGCAGCGGCGCAGAACTGGCTGATCTTTGTGGATGACGCCGGTGTGGGGCAGGCGGCGGCCGATGTGCTGGCCCGCGCCGGGCACCGGGTGACAATCGTGCGCGCGGGCGACAGTTTCGCGCGCGATGACCGGGGGCAGTATGTCCTGTCGCCCGAACGCGGGCGCGAAGGGTATGACGCGCTGATCCGTGATCTGGTGGCCCATGGGCAGGCCCCGAACCGGATCGCGCATTTCTGGCTGGTGACGGCGCGGGAAACCTTCCGCCCCGGCTCCAGCTTCCTGCACCGCAACATTGAACAGGGGTTCTATTCCCTGATGTTTCTGGCGCAGGCGATGGCCGAGGAAAACCTGCCGCGACCGATCCACATCAGTGTGGTCACAACCGGGGCCGCGCAGGTGCGGGACGAGGCGTTGCCCTATCCGGAAAAGGCGATGGTGCTTGGCCCCGCCCGCGTGATTGCGCGCGAATTTCCGGGGGTGACGGTGGGGCTGTTGGATATTCCGGCCCCAGGCAAGGCCCCGGAGGCCACGGCGGTGATTGAGGAATTGCTGTCAGCCTCCCCGGTGCTGGCCGCGCTGCGCGGCGCGCGGCGTTATGAGGCCGGGCTGAAACCCGCGCGCCTGCCGGATGCGGCGCTGACGCTGCCGCAGGGCGCGCATGTGCTGATCACCGGCGGCTTTGGCGGCATCGGCCTGACAGTGGCCGAGGATCTGATCCGCCGCTTTGCTGTGCGTATCACGCTGATTGCCCGGCGTGCGCTGCCAGACCGGGCGAAATGGGCGCAGCTTGTGGCGGGTTCGGGCCCGGATGACCCGATGGCCCGGCGCATCCTTGCCCTGCAGCGGCTGGAGGCTTTGGGGGCCGAGGTGCTGGTGGCGCAGGCCGATGTGGCGAATGTGGTCGAGATGGAGGCAGCAAAGCGGGCGGGCGAGGCGCGCTTTGGCCCGGTTCATGCGGTGATCCATGCCGCCGGTGTGGTGGATGACGGCCCGATCCTGACCAAATCCCCCGCCGAGGTGGAAGAGGTTTTCGCGCCAAAGCTGCACGGTACGCAGGTGTTGGAACGGTTGTTCCCCGATGGCACGCTTGCGCTGCTGGTGCTGTTTTCGTCCACCTCCACGGTGACGGGGCCGGCGGGGCAGATCGACTATGTGGCCGCCAACGAATACCTCAACGCCTATGCCAAGCATCGCGCGGGCGGCAAGACGCGGGTGATCGCGCTGAACTGGGGCATCTGGCAAGGCGTGGGCATGGCCGCCGAAGCTTTGGCTGACCGGACGGGTCGCCCCGAGGCGCCGCGCCTGCCGATCCGCGCAGCCCTGCTGGATGAGGCCGGGTTTGACAAGGCGGGCAACCGTATCTTCACGGCGCAGTATGGCACCGACCGCTGGGTTCTGGATGGCCACCGCACCAAGGCCGGACAGGCGCTGGTGCCCGGCACCGGCTATCTGGAGGTGATGGCCGAGGCGATGCAGGCCATGGGCGAAGGCACGTCGTTCGAGATTCGCGATCTGACGTTCTTTCGTGCGCTGGATGTGGATGATGGCGCTGCGCGCCCGATCCGCGCCCGCCTGACGCGCAGCGACGAAGGTTACGGCTTTGACCTGCAATCGGCGCATGTGGTCAAGGGGCGCACGGGGTGGCTGCAGCATGCCACCGCCCGCCTGCTGCCCTTGCAGGCCGTGGCCCCGCGTATTGACCCTGCGGCAATTGCCGCACGCCTGCCTGCGCCCGAGGTGGGCGAGGGATTGGAAAGCCCGCAAGAGGCGCATCTGGCCTTTGGTCCGCGCTGGCGTGTGCTCGGCAGCCGCACGACGGGGTCGGGCGAGGGGTTGGCGGCGCTGCACCTGCCCGCGCCCTTTGCGGCCGAAGCGGGGGAATGGCTGATCCACCCGGCGCTGATGGACCTTGCGACGGGCTGGGCGATGGACCTGATCGCGGGCTATCAGCCGACGCATCTTTGGGTGCCGGTGTCCTATGCCCGGCTGCGCGTCTACCGCCCCTTGCCCGCGCGCATTGTCAGCCATGTACGGCTGGCGGGGCCTGTCAGTGCCACACGCACGACCGCCAGTTTTGACGTAACCCTTGCCACGCCCGAGGGTGAGGTCTGTATCGAGGTCAGCGGCTTTACCATGCACCGGCTGGAAGGCGGGCTGATGCTGAGCGCGCCCGACCCGCGCAGCCTTGTGTTTGACGATGTGGCGGCCAAGCCGATGTCGCCTGCCGAAGAACGGCTGATGCATGCGTTCAGCCAGGGGATCCGGCCGGAAGAAGGGGCGGCAGCCTTTGCCCGTGCCGCCGGAATGGGGCTGTCGCAGATCATCGTGTCGTCATTGGACCTGCCCGCGCTGGTGCGCCAGACGGCGGCCAGCCTTGAGTCCAAGGCCGAAGGCACCAGCTTTGAACGCCCCGATCTGGACAGCGAATATGTGGAACCGCGCAATGATGTGGAACGCACGCTGACCGGGTTCTGGCAGGACCTGCTGGGCGTGGGCAAGGTGGGGGTCGAGGACAGTTTCTTTGACCTTGGCGGCCACAGCCTGATTGCCGTGCGCCTGTTTGCCATGGTGAAAAAGGCGTATCGCGTTGATTTCCCGATCTCGATCCTGTTCGAGGCGCCGACGGTGGCCGCCTGTGCCGCGCTGATCATCGACCAGATCGGCCTGCCGGATGAAGTGGCCAAGCCCGATGCCGCCCCGCGCGCGCCGCAGCGGCGCTTTACCCATATCGTGCCGATGCACCGGGGCGAGGGGGGCGCGCGGACGCCGTTCTTCCTTGTCGCGGGGATGTTCGGCAATGTGCTGAACCTGCGCCATCTGGCGCAGCTTTTGGGCGGGGATCGCCCGTTCTATGGGTTGCAGGCCCGCGGCCTTTATGGCGACGCCGCCCCGCACGACAGTTTTGTCGATGCGGCGCGGGATTACATTGCCGAAATGCGGCAAGTGCAGCCGCACGGCCCCTATCTGTTGGGCGGCTTCTCGGGCGGCGGGCTGATCGCGTGGGAAATTGCCCGGCAACTGGAAGCGGCGGGCGAGGCTGTGCCGCTGGTGGTGTTGCTGGATACGCCTATTCCGATGCGGCCCACGCTGTCAAAGCTGGACAAGTTGATGATCCGCATGGCGGAACTGCGCGAAGGCGGCCCGGCCTTTGTGGCGCGCTGGTGGCGTGACAAGCAGGCGTACAAGGCGACGTTGCGCGAAGGGGCAGGGCAGGTTGATGCGGCGCAATTCAACAACGCCGCCATCGAGGCCGCATTCCGCAGCGCCTTGCCGCGCTATGACATGCAGCCGCGCACGGGGGCCACGGTACTGTTCCGCCCGCCGCTGGACCTTTGCTGGCAGGTGACGGGGGGGCGCTGGGTCAGTGCCGCGCGCGAGTTCGTGTTCCCCGACAACGACCTGACACGCTTTGCCCCCGCCTTGCAGGTGATCGAGGTACCGGGGGATCATGACAGCATGGTGTTGGAGCCGAATGTCCGCGTTCTGGCGGCGCAGATGAAGCGCTTTGTCGCGGCGGCCGAGGCGGCACCGGAACCGCAACCCCTTGCCACGGCGGCGGAATAGCCATGGCAACGGTGCTGACGGTGATCCTGAACTGGCGCACGGCCGAGATGACCTTGCGCGCGGCCGAGGCAGCGCTGATCGCCATGGACGGCATCGACGGCGCGCTGACCATCGTCGACAATGACTCGGGCGACGGCAGTTTCGAGGTGCTTTCTGCCGCCGTGGTGTCGCGCGGCTGGGATGTGGGGCCGCACCGGGTGCGGGTGATCCAGTCGGGGCGCAACGGCGGCTTTGGCGCGGGCAACAACGTGGGTATTCGGGCGGGCCTGCCGGGGGGGGCCAAGCCCGACTATGCCTATATCCTGAACTCGGATGCCTTCCCCGCGCCTGATGCCATTCGTGCGCTTCTGGTGCATCTGGAAAGCCACCCCGCCACCGGTTTTGCCGGAAGCCATATTCACGGCCCCGAGGGCGATCCGCACCATACCGCCTTTCGCTTCCCCTCTATCGCTGGCGAGTTGGAGCAGGCGGCGCGGTTCGGCCCGGTCAGCCGGTTGTTGCGCAAGGCAATCGTCGCGCCGCCCTTGCCTGTGACGACGCAACGGGTGGATTGGTTGGCAGGGGCCAGCCTGATGATGCGCCAATCGGTGCTGGACCGGATCGGCTTGTTTGACGAGCGGTTCTTTTTGTATTTCGAGGAAACCGAGCTGTGCCTGCGGGCCGCGCGTGCGGGCTGGCCCACGGATTATGTGGTGGAAAGCCGCGTGGCGCATATTGGCTCGGTTTCGACCGGCATGAAGACATGGGAGCGCATTCCGCGCTTTTGGCTCGACTCGCGGCTCTATTTCTACACCAAGACGCGGGGGCCGGGCTATGCCGCTGCGGCCACGCTGGCCCATCTGGCGGGCGGGGTGATCTGGCGGATCAGGGCCTTGATCCAGCGCAAGGATTTCATCGACCCGCCGCATTATCTGACTGACATGGCCGCGCATGCCCTTGCTTCGGCGGTGCGGTCGCTTTGGCCGCGCGCCGACCGTGCGGTCAACCCCAAACCCGCCCGCTGACCGCGGGAAGGAGAAGAAGATGACCCGTCACACCGCCCTGTTCATCGGCAATGAATCCCTGACGCAACACTGCGTTGATCTGTGGCTGGCGCGGGGTCATGCGGTGGCTGCCGTTGCAACCCGGAATGCGGCGGTGGGCGACTGGGCGATGGCGCGCGGCCTGCGGGTCGAGGTGCCGGGGGCCGACCTTGCCTTGCGTCTGGCTGGGATGCGGGTGGATTGGCTGTTGTCGGTGGCGAACCTGACGGTCATTCCGGCGGCGGTATTGGCCTTGGCCGACAAGGGGGCGGTGAACTTTCACGATGGCCCCTTGCCCGCCTATGCCGGGTTGAATGCCCCGGTTTGGGCGCTGTTGAACGGCGAGGTGCGGCATGGAATCTCGTGGCACCTGATCCGCGGCGGGGTGGATGAGGGCGATGTGCTGGAACAGCGCATGTTCGACATTGCCGCCACCGACACGGCGCTGACGCTGAACACCAAGGCCTATGAGGCGGCGCTGGACAGTTTCCCCGCGTTGATGGGGCAGTTGGAAACCGGCTTGCGCCCGGTGCCGCAGGATCTGTCGCGCCGCAGCCTGTATTTGCGTGCCGACCGCCCGCGTGCCTTTGGGCGGCTGGACTTCAGTGATAGCGCCGAAGCGGTCGCGCGGATGGTGCGGGCGCTGGATCATGGGCGTTACTGGAACCCGCTGACAACGGCCAAGATCGCTACAGGGAAGGGCGTGCTGAACGTGGGCAGCGCCGAGGTTGCCGCCGGTGCGGGCGCGCCGGGCGCGGTGCTGTCGGTGTCGGATGAAGGGCTGGTGGTCGCCTGCGCCACGGGTGCGGTGCGGCTCAACCGTCTGACCTGTCAGGTCAAGGGCCTGCCGGTCAGCCCGGCAAGCATTTCCGATGACGTGCTGCCTGCCCTGAGTGATGCTGATGCGCTGACCGCAGCCCTTGCCGCGCTTGCGCCTGCCGATGGCCGTTTGCGCCGCCGTCTGGGGGCAATGCAGCCCTTGGCGCTGGTCCCGGTTCAGGGCGATGGCGCGGCAGAGTGGGCCACGCTACCTCTGGCCTTGCCTGCGATGGACAAAGGGCGCGCACTGGCGCTGCTGGCGCTGGCCGCCGCGCGGATCAGCGGGCAAGGCGCTGGGGACCTTGCCTTCAGCACTGGCCCCGGCCTGCCCGGTTACAACAGCGCGTGGGTACCGCTGCGCGCCGATGCGACGCCGCCTATGGCGAAGGCCGTGGCCGCGTTGGATGCGGCACTGGCCGAGGGGCGCGCCACCCCGGCCTTTCCGCTGGACCTGATGACTCGCGACGTGGCCCTTGCCGCGCTGCCCACACCGCAGGTGGGCCTGTCAGCCACAAGGGCGGCGATCCCGGGCACCGTGATCACGCTGTCGGCCAATGCGCTGCACGCCGATCTGTCGCGCCTGCCGCTGGAGGCGGCGCAAGCCCTTGCCAACCGGATTGCCTTTGTCGTGCGGGCACTCGATGCGCTGCCTGCCGATGCCAGCCCCGCCGATGCCGCCACGCTGAACCCGGATGAGGCGCGGGCGGCCTTGCATGACGCGAACCAGACGCTGGCACCGCGCCATGACCTGTGCGTGCACCACGCGTTCGAGGCGCAGGTGGCCCGCACGCCCGATGCGCCCGCCGTCAGCTTTGAAGGCACGACGCTGAGCTATGCCCAACTGAACGCCCGCGCCAACCGGGCGGCGCATGTTTTGATCGCCATGGGCGTGCGCCCCGGCACGCTGGTGGGCCTGCACATCCGCCGCAGCCTTGACATGCTGGTGGGGGCCTTGGCCATTCATAAGGCGGGCGGGGCCTATGTGCCGATGGACCCGGCCTATCCGGCCGACCGCACCGCGCTTTACATCGAGGACAGCGCCTGCCCGGTGATCGTGACGCAGCTTGATCTGGCGGCGGGGCTGCCGAACACCGTGGCGACGCTGTGCCTTGACAACGATGGCCGTCTTGGCGCGGCCTCTGACGCGAACCCTGTGTCGGGGGCCACCCCCGCGGATCTGGCCTATATGATCTATACCAGCGGATCGACCGGGCGGCCCAAGGGCGTGATGGTGGAACACCGCAACGTCATCAACTTCTTCACCGGGATGGATCAGCGCATTGGTCCGCAGCCGGGCACATGGCTGGCCGTCACCTCGTTGTCCTTCGACATTTCTGTGCTGGAGTTGTTCTGGACGCTGGCACGCGGGTTCAAGATCGTCATTTCGTCGGATGAGAACCGGGCGCTGGTCTCTTCGGGGCGCATCACCAGCGCGCGGAAGATGGATTTCTCGCTGTATTACTGGGGCAATGATGATGGGGCGGGGCCGAAGAAGTATGAGCTGCTGCTGGAAGGGGCCAAGTTTGCCGACAGCCATGGGTTCGTCGCCGTATGGACGCCCGAGCGGCACTTCCACGCCTTTGGCGGGCCTTACCCGAACCCCTCGGTGACTGGCGCTGCCGTGGCAGCGGTGACCAAGAACATCGGCGTGCGGGCGGGGTCTTGCGTGGTGCCCTTGCACCATCCGGCGCGGATTGCCGAAGAATGGGCGGTGATCGACAACCTGACAAACGGGCGCGCCGCGATTGCGATTGCCAGCGGCTGGCACCCGGATGATTTCGTGCTGCGCCCGGAAAACGCGCCTCCCGCCAACAAGGCCGCGATGTTCGCGGCAGCGGATCAGGTGCGCCGCCTGTGGCGCGGTGAGGGGGTGGAGTTTCCCACTGCCAATGGCGGCACATTCACCGTGCACAGCCAGCCGCGGCCTGTGTCAAAGGAACTGCCACTGTGGGTCACCACCGCCGGCAACCCCGAGACATGGAAGGAAGCGGGCGCGCTGGGCGCAAATGTGCTGACCCATCTTCTGGGCCAATCGGTCGATGAGGTGGCCGACAAGATCAAACTCTATCACGCAGCCTTGCGTGCGGCGGGGCATGATCCGGCCAACCACACCGTGACCTTGATGCTGCACACCTTTATCGCGCGTGACCGCGACCATGCGCGCGAAGTCGCACGCGGCCCGATGAAGGATTACCTGCGCTCGGCCGCCGCCCTGATCAAGCAATATGCTTGGGCCTTTCCGGCGTTCAAAAAGCCGCAGGGCGTGGCAAAGCCGATGGACATCGACATTCAGACGCTGAGCCCGGACGAACTGGAAGGCATCCTCGACTTTGCCTTCCAGCGATATTTCGAGGAGTCGGGCCTGTTTGGTACGGTGGATGATGCGATTGCGCGGGTGGAACAACTCAAGCGGATCGGCGTGGGCGAGGTGGCCTGCCTGATCGACTATGGCATCGCGCCGGAACAGGTGATGGAGGGGCTGTATCCGCTGGCCGAGGTGGTCAAGCGCGCCAATGCGGGCGGCGGGGTTGCTGCGGACGACTGGTCGATTGCCGCACAACTGATCCGGCATGAGGTGACGCATCTGCAATGCACGCCATCGATGGCGCGGATGATCGCGATGAACGACGAGTCGCGCCACGCGCTGGCGGGGGTTCGCACGATCATGGTGGGGGGCGAGGCCTTGCCGGGTGCGCTGGTGGCCGATCTGCGGCGCGCCAGTTCAGCGCGCATCCTGAACATGTATGGCCCGACGGAAACCACGATCTGGTCGTCGGTCGAAGAGGTTGGTGTGGCAGAGCCAGTCAGCAACATCGGCACGCCCTTGGCCAATCAGCAGCTTTACGTGCTGGATGAGGCGATGAACCCGGTGCCGGTGGGCACGCCGGGCGAGTTGTGGATTGGCGGCGATGGCGTGACGCGCGGCTATTGGCAGCGCCCTGACCTGACCGAGGACCGGTTCAAGGCCGATCCTTTCGTGACGCAAGACCGTGCCACGCCATGGGGTGCGCGGATGTATCGGACGGGCGATCTTGTGCGCCGCCGCGCCGATGGCAAGGTCGATTTCCTTGGCCGCACCGACCATCAGGTCAAACTGCGCGGCTACCGGATAGAGTTGGGCGAGATCGAGGCTGTGCTTGAGGCGCAACCCTGCGTGCGCCAAGCGGTCGTGCTGGCGCGCGAGGACAGCCCCGGTGATGTGCGACTGGTGGCCTATGTCACCGGCACGGCGCATGAGGCGGGGTTGCGGGCCGAACTCGCTGCGGCGCTGCCCGAGCATATGGTTCCGTCGCATTTCGTGGCGCTGGATCACTTCCCCCTGACGCCGAACCGCAAGGTGGACCGCAAGGCCCTGCCCGCGCCATCGGCCACGGTGGCCGAGCCTGCGGTGTTCGTGGCCCCGGAATCGGATGTGGAATCGCAGATTGCCGCCATCTGGGCGCGGGTTTTGGGCGTGCCGAAGGTGGGCGCAAAGGACAACTTCTTTGCGCTGGGCGGCCATTCCTTGCTGGCCGTTCAGGCGCACCGCGAGATCCGCGAACGCCTTGGCGCGACGAAACTGTCGATCACCGATATCTTCCGCTTTCCCACGCTGCAGGCGCTGGCCGCGCATCTGGATGACCGGCCCAAGCCTGCCATCACCGCGACCGCGCCGCAGCCGTTCCAACCCGCAATCGCCACGCAGGCCGATGCGCGGGCCGATGCGATGGCGCGGCGCAGGGCGATGCGGGCGGGGCGGTCGGGCGTTGATGCCTGACCGCAATAGCGGGTGCTGCGGCGCAAGGCCCTTTCCTGCGGGCCAATGCGCCTATCGTGACGCTTGTCGCGGGGTCATGCTGCGCTTGCACTGCCGCACTGCGGCGACGAATATGCGAGACTCTGTGCGTTTTTGCGGTATTCTGGCTGTCTGACGACCCGCCGGGGAGGGTGGGACGAGGAGGATGCCATGAATAAACTTGTCGCCATTGCTTGCGTGGTAAGCTGGTCTGGCTTTTGGGCCTTTGGCTATCTGGCCCTGTCGGCCGATATTCAGGACCAGTCGCAGATCACCGTGGCAGCCGTTCTGGCGGCGGTTGGCTTCCTGACGGGCATCTTTACCTACCTGCGGTTGTCGCATCACCAGCATGTGAATTACGTCCGCGTGCAGCAAGGCTGACCCTTCGCTGCAAATCCCCTTGTTCCGTGGCATGTTGCGGCTTACCTCATTGCCATGAGAAATTTCATCCCATTCCTGAAGAAACCGCCGCTGGTTCCTGTGATCCGCCTGCAAGGGGCCATCGGGTCCGGGCCGCGCAACCTTTCAGATGCGGCCCTTGCGCCGCTGATCGAACGCGCGTTTTCGCGCGGCAAGCCGGCCGCCGTGGCGCTGGTCATCAATTCGCCGGGCGGATCGGCGGTGCAATCGTCGCTGATTGCCGCGCGCATCCGCAGGCTGGCCGCCGAGAAGAAAGTTCCGGTGCACGCCTTTGTCGAGGATGTGGCCGCATCGGGCGGCTATTGGCTGGCCTGTGCCGCCGATGATATCTGGGTGGATGACAGCTCCATCGTGGGGTCGATCGGGGTGATCTTTGCCAGCTTCGGTTTTTCCGAACTGATGCAGCGGCAGGGGGTAGAACGGCGCGTGCATACGGCGGGGCGGTCGAAATCCTTTGCCGACCCGTTCAAGGCGGAAACGCCCGAAGATGTGGAACGCATCCGCGCGTTGCTGTCGCCCTTGCATGACAATTTCATCGCCCATGTCAAAGCACGCCGCGGGGCAAAGCTGAAGGCCGAGGCTGACCTGTTCAACGCCGATATCTGGGTGGGCAAGGCGTCGGTCGATGTGGGCCTGACCGATGGCATCGGCCATCTGGTGCCAAAGATGAAGGCGCTTTACGGCGACAAGGTGCGCCTTGCGCCGATGGGGCAGCGCCGCAGCCTGCTGCAGCGCTTTGGCCTTGCCATGACCGACACGGCGGTGGCCGCTGTCGAGGAACGCGCGCTGTGGGCGCGATACGGGCTGTAGGATGCTGGTCAAGACCATCTTGGTGTTCTTGCTGGTGATGGCGCTGGTCGGGCTGATCGGCAAGGCGCTGTTCCCCGGTGCCATGCGCAAGGTCATGCCAAAGGCCCCTGTCTGCCGCAAATGCGGGCGCTATGTCGTTGGCAGGACGTGTGGCTGCGACAAACGGGGATGAACGCATGACGGCTTTGGTAACGGGCGCGGGCAAACGGCTTGGGCGCGCGATGGCGCTGTATCTGGCGGCGCGCGGCCATGATGTCGCGGTGCATTATGCGTCATCCGGGGCCGAGGCCGAGGCGACGGCAGATGAGGTTCGCGCCATGGGGCGCCGTGCCGTGACCCTGCAGGCTGATCTTCTGGTCGAGGACGAGGTTGCGACCCTGATCCCGCGTGCGGTGGCGGCCCTTGGGCCGTTGACGGTGCTGATAAACAATGCCTCGATCTTTGAATATGACCGCATCGATACGGCAACCCGCACCAGTTGGGACCGGCATATCGAATCCAACCTGCGCGCGCCTTTTGTGCTGACCCAAGGCTTTGCCCGGCAATGCCCCCCCGCGATCATGGATGCGCAGGGCGAACCGATGGCGCAGGGTCTGATCATCAACATGCTGGACCAGCGCATCCACAAGCTGACGCCCGAGTTTTCCAGCTATACCATCGCCAAGATGGGCCTTTGGGCGCTGACGCAGACGGCGGCGCAGGGCCTTGCGCCGCAAATCCGGGTCAACGGTATCGGCCCTGGCCCCACCTTGCGCGGCGGGCGGCAGACCGAAGATCACTTTGCCCGGCAGCGCGCGGCCACGGTTCTGGGGCGCGGGGCCAATGTGGCCGACATCACGGCGGCCTTGGGCTTTTTCCTCGATTCTCCGGGCGTCACCGGGCAGATGATTGCGGTCGATGGCGGGCAGCATCTGGCATGGCAAACCCCTGACGTTCTGGGTGTGGAATAGGGGTCGCGTTTGGGTTGCGCGAAAGTTGTCCACTTTGCGCGAATGGTTCACGCCCTTGTTACAAAATCCTTGTGTTCTCAAGTATTTGGCGATTGCTGAAAAATCTTTCAAGCAAAATCAAATAGTTGCTAATTTGCCTAAAAAATAGGCAACCTAAAGAACATGTAATAAAACAAGGGAAATTTTGCCCTGCGGAAAGTTTCTCTACAGACTTATCCACAGAAACGGTGGATGTCTTCCCTCTTGCCCTTCGGGCCTTATCATTGCAGCGAGACAGCAGAATCGATGTCTGTCAGACGAGGGTTTTTGTGACCGAAGAAACCGCTGAAAAAGGCCCTGTTGAAACCGGCCACGCCGTCATTCAGGGCTATCTGAAGACCATCGACGGCTCGCCCGGCGTGTACCGCATGCTGAACACCAAGGGCGAGGTGCTCTATGTCGGCAAGGCGCGGAACCTGAAGGCGCGGGTGTCGAACTATGCCCGCCCCTCGGGCCATTCGGCGCGCATCGCGCGGATGATCTTTGAAACCGCCAGCATGATGTTCCTGACCACCCGGACCGAGGTGGAGGCGCTGCTGTTGGAGCAGAACCTGATCAAGCAGCTAAAGCCGCGCTACAACGTGCTGATGCGGGACGACAAGAGTTTTCCCAATATCCTGATCGCCAAGGACCATCCCTATCCGCAACTGAAAAAGCATCGGGGGCGCAAATCGGAAAAGGGCAGCTATTTTGGCCCCTTCGCCTCGGCCGGGGCGGTGAACCGCACGCTGAACCAGTTGCAGAAGGTGTTCTTGCTGCGCAACTGCGCGGATTCGATGTTTGAATCGCGCACCCGGCCTTGCCTGCAGTATCAGATCAAGCGTTGCGCCGCGCCCTGCGTGGGCAAGGTGTCGCCGCAGGGGTATGCCACGCTGGTGGCCGATGCCGAGCGGTTTTTGCAGGGCAAGACAACCAATGTGCAGGCCGACCTTGCCGCCGAAATGGCCGCCGCGTCCGAAGCGATGGAGTTTGAACGTGCTGCCGCCTTGCGTGACCGTATCCGTGCGCTGACGCAGGTGCAGCAGACCCAAGGCATCAACCCGCGCGGGGTGCCCGAGGCGGATGTGATCGCCCTGCATGTCGAGGGCGGGCAGGCTTGCGTGCAGGTGTTCTTCATCCGCGCGAACCAATCATGGGGCAACCGCGATTTCTACCCCCGCACCGGTTCGGGCGCGGAAGAGCCGGAAATCATGGAGGCGTTTCTGACGCAGTTCTATGATGACAAAGACCCGCCGCGCCTGATTCTGCTGTCGCATGGGGTAGAGAATGAGGATCTGGTGACGCAGGCCCTGTCCGACCGCGCCGGGCGCAAGGTGGAACTGGCGGTGCCGCAACGGGGCGAAAAGGCGGAACTGGTGGAAAACGCAGCGCGCAACGCCCGCGAAAGTCTTGCCCGCAAGATGGCCGAAAGCTCGACCCAGAACAAACTGCTGGCTGGTCTGGCCGAGGCGTTTGAACTGGAACGCCCGCCGCTGCGGATTGAGGTTTATGACAACAGCCACATTCAGGGCACCAATGCCGTCGGCGGGATGATTGTGGCGGGGCCGGAAGGCTTTTTGAAAAGCCAATACCGCAAGTTCAACATCAAGTCTGACGCCGGGGCCAATTCGGATGACTTTGGCATGATGAAAGAGGTGCTGACCCGCCGCTTTGAACGCCTGCTGAAGGAAGACCCCGAGCGCAAGTCAGACGCATGGCCTGATCTGTTGCTGATCGACGGTGGCGCGGGGCAGGTGTCGGCGGTGGCCGAGATCATGGCGATGCTGGGGGTGGATGACGTGCCCTTTATTGGCGTGGCCAAGGGGATCGACCGCGATCAGGGCAAGGAAGAATTCTACCGCCCCGGCGAGCCGCCCTTTGCCCTGCAACGCAATGACCCCGTGCTCTATTTCGTGCAGCGCCTGCGGGACGAGGCGCACCGTTGGGCAATTGGCGCGCACCGGGACAAGCGGGCGAAAGCGGTCAGCGCCACCCCGCTGGATGATATTCCGGGCGTGGGGGCCACCCGCAAGCGCGCGCTGCTGGCGCATTTCGGCAGCGCCAAGGCGGTGTCGCGGGCAGGTGTCAGCGATCTGACCGCCGTCAGCGGCATATCCGAGGCGATGGCCCAGACGATCTATGACTTCTTCAATGCGCGCGGTTAGGCGCGCAGCCAGCCTTCCTGCATCTCGACCTGTGCGCAGCCGGAAAAATAGGCCAGCCGCGCCAGTTCCGCCTCCAGCCGTGCCAGCCGCGCCTTTGGCAGGGTAACGCCCACCTCGGGCCAAAAGGCGCGGACGCGCAGCACGCCCTGGGCGCGGTGCGCCTTGGCATCCAGTCGTCCAATCAGCCGCGTCCCCTCCAGTACGGGAAAGACGTAATAGCCATAGCGGCGCTGCGGTTCGGGCACAAAGACCTCGATCCGGTAGTGAAAGCCGAACAGCCGTTCGACCCGCGCCCGGTCGCGCAGCGCCGGGTCAAACGGCGACAGGATGCGCAGGCGTGCGGGGGGCTGTGGCAGGTGGGCGAGGGTGTCCAGCGTGGCGGGGCGCATCAGGGCAGGTTTGACGGTGCCATCCGCTTCTTCGACCCTCACTTCGATCAGGTGCCCCGTGCGCAAGGCTGCGGTCGCCCATCCGGCCACCTCCTCTTTGCTGATGGCGTTCCAATAGCGCCAGAGTTCGGACACGGTGGCAAAGCCCAGTCGATCCAATGCCGAAGCGCAGGCCCAATCCACCAGCGCGTCGGGCGCAATCTCGGTGGCGCGCAGCGGGGCGGGCACCACATTCTCGGTCAGGTCATAGACCTTGCGAAAGCCGTCGCGGCGGGTGACCGAGATCTGCCCGGTGCGCCACAACCATTCGAGTGCGGTTTTCGACGGGTGCCAATCCCACCAGCCGCCCTTGCCGCGCGCCTCGCCCTCGCCCACGTCGGAGGAGCTGACGGGGCCATCCTTGGCGATGCGGTTCAGGATCGTGTCGAACTGCGCCTCATAGCCATCGCGGAACCATTTGCGCCAGTTTTGGTGCAGGCGGTCCTCATCGCGGGCAAAGCGGTGCTTCCAATAGGGAAACAGCGCCATCGGCAGGATCGAGGCATCATGCGTCCAGTGTTCAAACAGCGCGCGGTCGCGTTCCAGCAGGGGTTTCAGCGCCGCGGGCCGATAGGTTTGGCGCCGCGCCCACAGGATCATGTGATGCGCCCGTTCGACCGTGTTGATGCTGTCGACCTGCACAAAACCGATGCGGTCAATCACATCGGACAGGGCGGCCCCACGCGATGGGCCGACCGGGGCTTCGGTCAGCGCGTGGTGGTGCAGAAACAGATGGCGGGCGGCAGAATTTGCCAGCGGCACGGCGTGGGTCATGACCCAGTGGTAGCAGCCCAACATCGTTGCGCCAACGCCGAACGTCAGTTTCCGTAACAGTCTGAAAGGTTGACGGCGAAATTGTGAAGCTCCGGGCACAGGCGCATGGTTGCCGGGGCGGGAAAATGGTTTAACATTAAACCATATTCAAAATCGTGCGATCTTGCCGGATGCCTTGCCGCAGGTATTTGCCGCAGACGATGGCCTTTTGCACGCCGACCACATCACCCATTTGCCAAAAGGAGGGCCGTTTGCCCCATCACACCCCCCTGATCGCTACCATGGTTGCCGGACTGTGCCTTGCCTTTGTGCTGGGCCTTTTGGCCAACCGCCTGCGTCTGCCGCTGATTGCGGGCTATCTGCTGGCGGGCGTTGCCATCGGGCCGTTCACGCCGGGCTATGTGGCGGATCAGGCCATTGCCAACGAATTGGCGGAAATGGGGGTGATCCTGCTGATGTTCGGGGTGGGGCTGCACTTTTCGGTCAAGGACCTGATGTCGGTCCGCCGCATCGCCATTCCGGGGGCAATCGGCCAGATTGCTGTGGCCACGGCGGCGGGTTGCCTTTTGGGCTGGCTGATGGGCTGGGGCCTTGGCGCGGGGCTGATCTTCGGGCTGTCGCTGTCGGTTGCCTCGACCGTTGTGCTGCTGCGCGCGATGCAGGAACGCCATCTCGTGACCACCGACCGGGGCCGCATCGCCGTGGGCTGGCTGATTGTCGAAGATCTGGTGATGGTGCTGGCGCTGGTGATGATTCCGCCCCTGTCCGGCCTGTTGGGCGGTGATCCGGTGGCCGCCGACGGTGTGGCCGAAGAGGCCGCGCAGATTGGCCTTGGCCCGGTGGCGGCCACGTTGCTGCTGACGCTGGCCAAGGTGTCGGCCTTTGTGGCGCTGATGCTGGTGGTGGGGCGGCGGGCGATTCCGTGGCTGCTGGACCATGTCGCAATGACCGGGAACCGCGAGTTGTTCCGCCTGTCTGTCCTCGCCATCGCGCTTGGCGTGGCCTTTGGGTCATCGGCCATTTTCGGGGTATCGTTCGCGCTTGGCGCGTTCTTTGCGGGGCTGGTGATGGCTGGGTCAACCCTGTCGAGTCAGGCGCTGAAAGATACGCTGCCGCTGCGCGATGCCTTTGCCGTGCTGTTCTTTGTGTCGGTGGGGATGCTGTTCAACCCGATGGTCATTGTGACCGCCCCCTTGGCCCTGCTGGCTACGGTGGGCATCATCATCGGGGTCAAGTCGCTGGCGGCCTATGCCATCGTGCGCGCCTTTGGCCATGACAAGGCGCAGGCCCTGACCATTGCGGCCAGTCTGGCGCAGATCGGCGAGTTTTCGTTCATTCTGATCGTGATGGGCGTCACGCTGGATATCGTGCCCGCAGAGGCGCGTGATCTTGTGGTGGCGGGGGCGATGATCTCGATCCTGCTCAACCCGCTGCTGTTTCATCTGCTGGACAGGGCCCACCCCGCAGCCCAGCCCGCCACCGCCGCCGAATAGAGGGTCAGGCGGCGGCCATGGCCCGCATGGCGCGCGCTTCGCGGAAGGACAGCAACCGCCGCCCGGTTTCATCCCACAGGTGCAGCCGCGCGCACTTCAGGCTTTCGCGCAGCGTCAGCACCTGTGCTTCGGCCAGCGTCGGGTAGTCGCGCAGAATCTCGGACAGGCGGTAAAAGGGCACCCGGCTATACAGGTGGTGCACATGATGCAGGCCGATATTCGCGGTCAGCCACCGCAAGGGCTGCGGCAGGCGATAGTGCGAACTGCCCAACAGCGCCGCGTCATGCATTTGCCACTCTGCCTCGTGGTCCCAATAGGTTTCCTCGAACTGGTGCTGCACAAAGAACAGCCAGACCCCGATGGTGCCCGCAACAATGGTGGTGGGCACAAAGATCAGGAAAATCGGCGCAAGCCCGCCCGCAAGATAGATCAGCGTCAGGAACAGGGCGATCATCAGGTTGGTGCCCATGGCCGACACCCAATAGCGCCAGCCCGCGTTCATCAGCCCCAAGGGCAGACGATATTCCAGCATGAACAGCCATGTCGGCCCAAGACCAAACAGCACCAGCGGGTGCCGGTAGGCGCGATACTTCAGCCGCCCGAACCATGACCGGGCCTGATATTCTTCGACCGTCAGGGTGATCACATCGCCAATGCCACGGCGGTCAAGGTTGCCTGCTTGGGCGTGGTGAATGGAATGGGTGCGCCGCCAGACATCATAGGGTGTCAGCGTCAGCACCCCGATGGCGCGGCCCACCCAATCGTTCAGCCAGCGGGTGTGCCAGAATGCCTGATGCCCGCAATCGTGCTGGATCAGGAACAGCCGCACCAGAAACAGGCCATTCGCCATGGCCAGCAGCAGGGCCAGCACCCAGCTGACCGACAGCGCCAGCCAAGCCATGCCCCACAGCGCCACAAAGGCACCAAGGGTGACGGCCAGTTCAAAGCTGGATCGCTGCACCGAAGGGTCGCGATACTTGGCCAGCAGCGGCACCCACAGCTTTGCGCTTGCGGCGGCGGCCTTGGCCAGGTCGTCTTTGGTCTGCGTCATCTTGGGGCTTTCGTGCGGGGTGTGAAGTCAGAAGGCAAGACGGCATCACAAAGGCGGCCACGGTGTGCATATGCCGTGACAAGCTGTGATGCTACGGTTCGAATGGATAGGGCCAAGGTCACTTGGTCATGACGGCAGGCTCAGGCCGGCTTCGGCGGCAATCTCGCGCGATGATTTGCGCGCGCGTTCGGTGGCAGATTTCAACTGCCCGCAGGCGGCCATGATATCCTCGCCCCGCGGGGTGCGGATCGGGCTGGCATAGCCTGCCTTGTAGACGATGTCGGCAAAGGCCTCGATCCGTTCCCAGTCTGACCGCTCATAAGGCGCGCCGGGCCATTCGTTAAAAGGGATCAGGTTGATCTTGGCCGGAATCCCTTGGATCAGCTTGACCAGACGCTTGGCATCGGCGTCGCTGTCGTTCACGCCTTTCAGCATGACATATTCAAAGGTGATGCGTTCGCTGTTGGACAGGCGCGGATAGTCGCGCAGCGTGTTCAGCAGCGTTTCGATGTTCCATTTCTTGTTCACCGGAACCAGACGGTCGCGCACCTCATCGGTGGTGGCGTGGAACGAAACCGCCAGCAGGCAGCCGATTTCTTCGGCCGCGCGGGCAATCTCGGGCACGATCCCACTGGTCGACAGGGTGATGCGGCGGCGCGAGATGGTCAGCCCTTCGTTGTCCATCACCACTTTCATGGCGTCGCGCACGTTGTCGAAGTTATACAGGGGCTCGCCCATGCCCATCAGCACGACGTTCGACACCAGCCGCGTCTCATCCTTGGGCGCGCCGGGCGTGGGCCATTCGCCCAGATCGTCGCGCGCCAGCATGACCTGCCCCACAATCTCGCCCGCGGTCAGGTTGCGGACCAGCTTTTGCGTGCCGGTATGGCAGAACGAACAGGTCAGCGTGCAGCCTACTTGGCTTGAGATGCACAGGGTGCCACGGGTTTCTTCGGGGATGTAGACGGTTTCCACCTCATGCCCGCCCGCGATACGAACCAGATACTTGCGCGTGCCATCGGCGCTGATCTGGCGGCTGACCACTTCGGGCAAGGTGATGTGGAAATGGTCATCCAGAAGCGTGCGGTAATCCTTGGCAAGGTTGGTCATCTGGGCAAAGTCGCGCACGCCCCAGTGATAGACCCATTGCCAGATCTGGCCCAGCCGCATCTTGGCCTGCCGGTCCGGGGTGCCCGCCGCCACAAGGGCTTCACGCAACTGGTCGCGCGTCAGGCCAACGATGTTGGTCTTGCCGCCTTCGGGCAGTTTGCGCGGTATGGTCAGCACATCTTGGGTGATGGGCGCGGAAGGCGAGATCATGACGGGGTCCGATATATTGGATCAAGCACTGATATAGGTGATTTCTTGACGAAACGGAACCAGTGCAACGAAAAACGCCCCGGCAGGAACCGGGGCGCCACTTACGCTGCGTCGCGCCGTTACTGGCAGCGCTTTTCGGCCTCTTCCATCGCGGCGGTAAAGCCGCGCAGGCTGAAGGTATCCTTGGTCTGGGTGCCACGGCCCGACGCTGCGCTCAGCGTGGCGGTGGTGCCCTTTTTCATGCCAGCGAGCAGCGCGGCATCGGCCTCGGCGCTGGCGGGCCATGCCCATTCGCCATCGCTGAACAGGTCATAGCTGGTGCCGTCGATATCGACCTTGACGATCGACCCATCGGCAAAAGGATAGCCGCCGGTAAACGACACCTCGCCCCGCGCACCCGAACCGGGGCGGAAGGTCACGAACAAGAGGATGTCGCCACGGCGAACGGAAACGGGCTGGCCATCGCGGCTGTTCACCGATTCCTTGGGGCTGGAGACACCCCAGCATTCCTTCGGATTCTCTTCGGTGAACACGCTCCAATCCGTTTTGGTGGCCACACGGTTGGTGGATTCCTGTGCCAGGGCGGGGAATGCGGCTACGGCCACGACGGCTGCCATCGCAGCACGCACAAAGGGGAATGTCATGTCGTTCACAGCCTCCAAGCTGTCCTCTGCCTCTGCCCGATTGCCGCCGCTTTCAGTCACGGCCTTTTCCTATGGCATCGGGGTGATCAACTCGATATCCCATCCATAACGCAAAAAGACCAATCCGCGAAAGCCCCATGGGCAAGAAATCGCGCATCCGTGACGAGGAAACGTAATGGGAAATCCGGTTCCGATGGTTGAACTGTGGCGCGGTGGCATGCGGGAAAGCAGCCATCTGGGCCATGCCGTGATCTGGGGAGAGGGCGGTATCGTCGAGTCATGGGGCGACCCGGCGGCGATCATCTTCCCGCGGTCATCGTGCAAGATGATTCAGGCGCTGCCCTTGCTGGAAACCGGTGCCGCCGATGCGGTTGGCCTGACTGACCGTCACATTGCCCTGTCTTGCGCCAGCCATCAGGGTGCGGCGCTGCATGTGGGCATGACGGGGCGCTGGCTGGCTGATCTGGGGCTGGCAGAGCCGGACCTGCGCTGTGGCGCGCACGAACCCTATGACCGCGAGGAACGGGACCGCCTGATTTCGGCGCAGGAAGGGCCGTGCCAGTTGCACAACAATTGCTCGGGCAAGCATTGCGGCTTTCTGACCACGACGCAGCATCTGAAGGCGGGTCCGGAATATGTGGAACTGGACCACCCGCTGCAAACCGCCATCCGGCAGGCCACCGAAGAGGTGGCGGGCGAAACCGTGGCCGGATACGGGATCGACGGCTGTTCTGCGCCCAATTTCGCGATGTCATTGGGTGGCCTTGCCCGCGCCATGGCCGCCTTTGCCGCCGCGCCGGCAGGGGGCAGTGCCCGTGACCGTGCGATGCACCGCCTGACCCGCGCCATGGCTGCCCACCCCGAACTGGTGGCGGGCGAGGGCCGCGCCTGCACCGAACTCATGCGCGCGATGGACCACAAGGTGGCCATCAAGACCGGGGCCGAGGCGGTGTTCGTGGCCATTGTGCCTGAACGCAAAGTTGGCATCGCACTG
This sequence comes from Rhodobacter sp., assembly GCA_027484145.1. GTDB lineage: Bacteria > Pseudomonadota > Alphaproteobacteria > Rhodobacterales > Rhodobacteraceae > Pseudotabrizicola. Next base: position 219,501 of record JAIXUH010000007.1, on the reverse strand, counting down.
AAGATCACCGATGGCAGCAGCCGCGCCTCCGAGGCGGCGATCACCGCCCTTCTGGCCCGGATCGGTGTGCTGGACGCCGCCCACCCGGCCGCGCAAAAGCGCCTGCCCGCCGTGCAGAAGAACTGCCGTGGCCTGACGACGGGCGAGTTGCGGCTTTCGGCCGGGTTTGTCTGACCTGCCAGAGATGCAAAGGCTAAGGCCACAAAAGCAAAGACCCCTGTCGTTCTGACAGGGGCCGATGTTTGCGTTGTGGGACACGCCCAGCGGGCGGAGCTGGGTGGGGGCAAAATGCCGCCAACCGGGCGCGCCTTCACAACGTGATCCTTGTATGGCGACGGATCATGGCGCCAATCAGGTGCGATCTGGCCCAAGGCGCGGTGTTTCAATGTCGGGTTTGTGTTCGTCACGAAACTGTTGCAACGGGCTTGATTTGCGATGGGCACAAGGTCATCATTTGCGGATGACGGTTCAGACGCCATCCCCCATTCCCTTTGCCGCGGGCTTGCCTGAACAGGTCAGCTTCAACCGGCAGGAACTTTCGCTGATCCTGACGCTGTATGGCCGCATGGTGGCCATGGGCGAATGGCGCGATTACGGGATTTCGTCACTGCGCGAACTGGCGGTGTTTTCCGTCTTTCGCCGCACGGCCGAACATCCGCTGTACCGCATCGAAAAGCGGCCAAAGCTGCGGGCGCGGCAGGGGATGTATGCGGTGGTGGCGATGGATGGGCAGATTTTGCGGCGCGGCGCCGATCTGGCGCAGGTGCTGCGCGTGCTGGAGCGAAAGCTGATCCGCCCGGTCGAATAGCCGTTCAGGGGCGGCGGCGCGCCGTCACCGGGCCACCAGCTTGGGCCAGAATGCGCGCCACGGCCGCATCGAACTGTTCATAAGCGACCGACATCGTATGCCCGTTGGCGTGGATCATGCGCTGGTCATCGACCATCAGCGCCACATGGCCCTTCCAGAACACCAGATCGCCGCGCTGCAACGGTGCGTCATCCGGCAGGTCCCTACCGACCGCCTGTTGCAGGTCGCTGTCGGCAGGGCAGAGCAGGCCACAGGCGTGAAAGGCCAGTTGCACCAGCCCCGAACAATCCAGCCCCGCCCGGCTGTTGCCGCCCCAGAGGTAAGGCGTGCCCAGAAACCCCTCGGCCACCGCCACGGGGTCAATTAACCAGTCACCAAGGGCGCGCAGGTGCGACGCGGGCACATAGCTACCCTCGACCTCGGCAAAGTTGCCAACCTGACCCGTCACCTTCAGCCGTGCGCCCATCGGCATCACGTCGCAGAATGCCTGCACCGCCGGACCCGCATAGATATGCGTGCCAACCGACGCCACCCAATGGCTGGCCGCGCGCGGCGCGATCAAAGACCCGGCCCGCATCCAGCCACAATAGCCGTCCCGCTCAACAAAGCCGAAGGCCCAGCCGCCGACATCCTCGATCAGCGTGAAACCGGTGCCGCGTGGCAATTGCCGCTCGCGTGTACCATCCGGTTTGCGCTGCAGATCCACCAGCGGCGAGCCTACCGCAAAGCGCGTGCCTTCGGTAAACGCCACTCCCTCAATCCGGCCCTGCAGCGACACATGCGCCACCCGTTCCGTGGCAGGCCAGAACCGCCGGTCCATTAAAGACCCAGAATCTCGGGCAACGCATGCAGCAGCGCGCGCGCACCCTGACCCACGCCGCCTTTGGGCCGCCCCGGCGCGTCGGATGGCGTGTGGCCATAAAGGTCAAAGTGCATGTAATGCGGCGTGTTGACAAAGCGGCGCAGGAACAGCGCTGCCGTCACCGCCCCAGCAAACCCACCCGATGGCGCATTGTCCAGATCGGCGATGCCCGGTTCGATCATCGTCTCGTAGGCATCCCAGAACGGCAGCCGCCAGACCGGGTCAAACCCGGCCAATGCGCCCGCCTCCAGCGCCTGCGCCATGGTGGCATCATCGGTGAAATAGGGCGCAAGGTCCGGCCCCACCGCCACCCGCGCCGCGCCCGTCAGCGTTGCCATCGAGATCACGGCGGCGCTGTCCTCCTCACAGGCATAGGCCAGCGCATCGCCAAGGATCAGCCGCCCCTCGGCATCGGTGTTGTTCACCTCGACCGTCAGCCCCTTGCGCGAGGTCAGGATATCACGCGGGCGCATGGCGTTGCCGGCAATGCTGTTTTCCACCGCCGCCACCAGCACCCGCAACCGGATGGGCAAGCCCAGACGCATGATCATCAGTGCCAGCCCCATCACGGTGGCCGCACCGCCCATGTCCTTTTTCATCAACAGCATGCCTGCGGACGGCTTGATATCCAGCCCCCCGGTGTCAAAGCACACGCCCTTGCCCACCAGCGTCAACTGCGGGCCTTCGCTGCCCCAGCGCATGTCCAACAGGCGCGGCGCGCGCGGCGAGGCGCGGCCAACGGCATGGATCATCGGAAAGTTCTGCGACAAGAGGTCATCACCCATAATGGCCGTGACACTTGCCCCAAACTCTTGCGCCAGCGCCGCAAAGGCCGCCTGCAATTCCTCGGGGCCCATATCGGACGACGGGGTATTGATCAGGTCGCGGGTCAGAAACTCGCCTTCCGCCATGGCAAGCAGGGTTTCGCCATCCACCCCCGCCGGGCATTTCAGGCGCGGCAGCGGCGCCGTCACCTTGCCGGGCCGATAATAGTCAAAACGATAGGCCGACAAAAGCCAGCCCAAGGCCGCTTCCTTGGCCTGCGTCGGGGACAGGTCGCCCTCAAGATGCCAGTCGCCCGTCGGCAGGGTGGCCGCCGATTTGGCGACGCCAAATCGCACCCGCCCCTGTGCCCGCGCGGTGCCAAGGCCGACAACGGCCCCCGCTACACCTTCCGGGCCGGGCAACAGACGCATTTCGCCCAGACCGGCCTCGAACCCGCTGGCGGTCAGCCACACCGCCCATGCTGCACCTGGCCCGGCCAGCCATGCTGCCAGATCCGCAGACGGCACCACATAGAGCGGCAGCGACGCCGCGGCGTCGGGGGCAAAGGCGGGGGCATCAGACATGGCAGGCTCCTTCACGGTTCGGGCAAACCCTAACCGTTCCGCCGCCACCTGCAAGGTCTGCGCGTTACGACAGCGACTGGTCCAACAGGTCCTTGTCCGACGCCAGCGAGCGTTCGGCAATCCGGATCAGCCGCGCCCAGACCGATGCGAAGGAGGTCGAATCGCCCCGCTCAAGGCAGGCCCGCACATCGGCCGCCACCGTGCCAAGGCTGACCATGCCCAGATTCTCGGCCATCCGCTGCAACCTTCGCAATTGCCGCGACAGGTCAGCCATGTCATGAGACCTGACCTGACTGGCCAACCCGGCCATTGTCAGCGCCAGTTCGCCCAAGGCGCGCGTGACCACCTGTTCGGCGGACGCTGTGCCCAAAGACCGATAGATCGTGGCAATTGGCTCGGCATCCTGCCGCACCCGTTCCACCAGACGCAGCACAACCACATTGTCAGCCAGCATGGCCCACACCTTTCGTTACACACCCGATGCCAGTCTGCGCGGTTCAAGCTGAAGAAAACGTTGCAGGTGCAGCATTTTTTCTCTCGAATTTTTGCCGAATGGCACATAACTGAACCAACGACCAAAACGCAGGACTGTTTAGATGGATGCCGCCCGCCCCCTTCCGGCCTATCTGGTTCAACGGTTCCATGGCTGGCGCGCCACGTCCTATCAGGACAACAAGGCCTGGTTCCGCAGGCTGGCCAGCAGCGGCCAGCACCCGCGTGCCATGGTGATTTCCTGCTGTGACAGCCGCGTGCATGTAACGTCGATCTTTGGGGCCGATGAGGGAGAGTTCTTCATCCACCGCAACGTTGCAAACCTTGTGCCGCCCTATAACCCGGATGGCGAATATCACGGTACCTCGGCGGCGGTGGAATATGCCGTCACCTCGCTTGGCGTGGCGCATATTGTGGTCTTGGGCCATTCGAACTGCGGCGGGGTAAAGGGCTGCCATGACATGTGCTGTGGCCTTGCCCCGGAACTGGAAAAGAAGTCATCCTTCGTGGGCCGCTGGATGGATATCCTGCGCCCCGGTTTTGACCGTGTGCGCGACCTTCCTGATGATCTGCGCCCGCGCGCGCTGGAAAAAGAGGCGGTTCTGGTCAGTCTTGAGAACCTGATGACCTTTCCCTTTGTGCGCGACGCGGTGGCCGATGACCGGCTGACGCTGCACGGGTTGTGGAACGATACCGGAGAAGGCGCTCTGGAAAGCTTTGATCCGGCACGCGGATTCGTGCCGGTCTGACCTTGCGGCGCTGAGCTTATTGTCCCATATCGCCTGAAATCCGGGGGATTACATGCAGGATATACTCGCGCTGGCGGCCGACAACGTGCTGTCACCCATGATCTTGTGCTTTGCACTGGGCCTGTTCGCCGCTTTGGCGCGATCGGAACTGACAGTGCCCGAGGCAGCGGCCAAGGCATTGTCGATCTATCTTCTGTTCGCCATCGGCTTCAAGGGCGGGGTCGCCGTCGCTGATCACGGGGTGGATGGCACACTGATCTCGGCGCTGGCGGCGGGGGTGGTGCTGTCCTTTGCGCTGCCCTTTGTCGCTTTTGCCCTTTTGCGCGTGATGACCCGGCTTTCGGTCACCGATGCGGCAGCCACATCGGCACATTACGGCTCGATCTCGATCGTGACCTTTGTGACCGCGACCTCCGTCCTGTCGGCCAGTGGCATCGCGGCCGAAGGCTATATGGTGGCCGTCGCCGCTGCGATGGAGGCGCCCGCCATCATCTCGGCGCTGTGGCTGGCGGCGCGCTTTGGGTCGGGCAGCAAGGTGGATGCAACGCTGTGGCGCGAAATCCTGCTGAACGGGTCCATCGTGCTGCTGGTGGGGTCTTTCCTGATTGGCCTGATCACCGGGGCCGAGGGCATGGCGCGGATTGAAAGCTTCATCATCTCGCCCTTCCAGGGGGTGTTGTGCCTGTTCCTCTTGGACATGGGCCTTGTGGCCGGGCGCGGGCTTCGCGGGTCCCGCGGTGTCATCAGCCTTGGCGTTCTGGCCTTTGGCCTTTTGATGCCTGTCATGGGGGCGGCATCGGGGCTGGCCATGGGGCTGCTGTTGGGTCAATCGGCAGGCGGGGTCGCGCTCTTCATGACGCTGGCCGCCTCGGCCTCCTACATCGCGGTGCCCGCCGCCATGCGCGTCGCCATGCCCGAGGCGAACCCCTCGGTCTATCTGACGCTGTCCTTGGGCATTACCTTTCCGTTCAATCTGATTGTTGGCATTCCGGCCTATGTCGCCATCGCCCAGGCCATGACAGGAGCGTAAGATGCAGACGCACAAGGCAAAACGGGTCGAAATCATCATCGAAGCCCCGATGGAAGGGCGCCTGACGACGGCCCTGATGAAGGCCGGGGTCACGGGGTTCAGCATCTTGCCGGTGCTGGGCGGGTCGGGCCGCGCCGGGCAATGGACGCGCGAAGGGCAGGTCGGACGGTCGGGGATGATGGCCGTCATCTGCATCATCCGCCCGGAACGGCTGGATACCCTGCTGGACGCTGCCTTTGCCGTGGTCGAGCGGCATATCGGCGTTGTGACGATCACGGATTGCGAGGTTCTGCGCGCCGAACGGTTCTGACGCGCCGCCTTGCCGTGCCTTCAGACGGCGCTTCCGCACGGGCCCGAAAACGCACAAAGGCAGCCACTTGGGCTGCCTTTGGCATGCAGAGGAAGGTCGAGGAACGTTCAGGCGGCGGCGCGGTGGAACACGCGGACCCGGTGTGCAGCCGAGGTCTTGGACGCGGTTTCCGATGCGTCGCGCTTTGGCATGAGAGGAGCCAGAGTATCCATGTAACGCTGGGACGATGACGAGAACATCTCGGTGAGCGAGTAGATCAGGGCATTGGCTTGCTGTGTCATGGTGTGGCTCCTTCTGCTGTGAGATCAATGTACCCCAAGCCACCGGCGGCTGCATTTGCGCGAAGTAATGGCCGGGGCCCGACATTGGGTAGCGAAGGTATCCCAAGGGATATGTTCCCCGACCAATGGCACGCAAAATGAAAGAGACGGACAGCTAAAATAGGGTAAACGCATTCCGCCTCGGTTGCGGGACCGTTGCCATGGCCGCCTGTCTGGTGCCCATGTGATTCTGTCGGTGCCCCTGCTGGCCGCCGCTGCCAGCGATTCTGTCCCGCAGCGGCCACCCCAATCAGACCACCCACCGCAATCTGTGGCTGTGCAGGCGCCGATTCCCACCACATGCGGGGGAACCCATGAAAAAACCCGCCAAGCGGCGGGTTTCTTGCAGTAGTCATGTAGGGCGCGGTCAGCCCTTTTTCAGGCAGCGGTTGCCCAGCACTTCGGCGATCTGCACGGCGTTCAGTGCGGCCCCCTTGCGCAGGTTATCTGACACGCACCACAGGCTCAGGCCGTTTTCCACGGTGCTGTCCTGACGGATGCGGCTGATATAGGTGGCATATTCGCCCACACATTCGATGGGGGTGATATAGCCACCGGGTTCGCGCTTATCGATCACCAGAATGCCCGGCGCTTCGCGCAGGATATCGGTCGCCTCTTCCCAATCGAGGAAATCCTCGAATTCGATGTTGATGGCCTCGGAATGGCCGACAAAGACCGGGACGCGCACGCAGGTCGCGGTGACCTTGATGTTCTTGTCCAGAATCTTCTTCGTCTCGGCCACCATCTTCCACTCTTCCTTGGTGGACCCGTCATCAAGGAAAACGTCGATCTGCGGAATCACGTTGAACGCGATCTGCTTTTGGAACTTCTTCGGCGCCACTTCCTGACCGGGGACGTAAAGGCCCTTGGTCTGGTCCCACAGCTCATCAATGCCTTCCTTGCCGGCACCCGACACGGATTGATAGGTGGCCACGACCACCCGCTTGATGCGCGCGCGGTCATGCAGCGGCTTCAGCGCCACCACCATCTGCGCGGTCGAGCAGTTGGGGTTCGCGATGATCATCTTGTTTTTGTACATCTCGATCGCGTCGGCGTTCACCTCGGGCACGATCAGCGGGATCGCGGGGTCATAGCGATACAGCGATGAGTTATCGATGACGACGCAGCCCGCCGCCGCCGCCTTGGGGGCGTAAATCTTGGTGGCTTCCGACCCGACGGCAAATAACGCGATGTCCCATCCGGTGAAGTCAAAAGTGTCGAGGTCCTTAGTCTTGACGGTCTTGTCGCCAAAGCTGATCTCAGTGCCCATGGATTTGCGCGACGCCAGTGCCGCGATTTCGTCCACCGGGAACTCGCGCTCGGCGAGGATGTTCAGCATTTCGCGGCCCACATTACCCGTGGCGCCCGCGACGACGACTTTGTAGCCCATCATGGCCCTCCTGTTGTCAAAAGACGGTGCCCCATATCGCAATGGGGGACCGGGGGAAAGGGGTTGCCTGCCCCGGCACCGCATTGCGGCCACAGGTCACGCATAGGTGTCGCATATTCGCCGGGTGTCGCCTGTCCGGGCCATCAGTCCGTGCGGTCGCGCGACATCGCGTAAACAACAAGGCCCGCTGCCAGAACCAGCGCCAGCAGGCCGAACACGGCCGTATAGGGCGCTGCGGCAGGGTCGGTCGGTGCGCCCGCGTGCAGGCGCGCGGTCATCAGTTGCAATAGCCCCGTCGCGCCAATGCCGGCAAGGTTCAGCAGTGTCACACCCCGGCCCATCAGATGTGGCGGGCAAAAGGCGCGGCCATGCGCCACGACCATCGGAAAGGACGCGCCGAAAAAGCCGATGCCCGCCATCAGCACCACCGCCACCACGGCTGAACCGGGTTGCAACCACAACGCGCTCAGCAGCCCCAGCACGATGATGTTGCCGCCAAGGATCAGCCCCTTGCGCGTGCCCAGCACACGGTCCATCGGGCCATAGGCAAAGTTGCCCGCCACCATGGCCAGCCCCATGATCAGGCTTGCCTGACCAATCCCTGCCGCATCGGCCCCGAACACATCGCGCAGGTATGGCCCGATCCACAGGCCCCGCAACCCGGCGGCAGGCGCATAGCACACGGCCATCATCACCAAAATGGGCCACAGCGCGCGCATCTTCAGCAGGTCCAGCAGGCTGCCCTGTGGCCCGCCTTCAACCTTGGCCGGATCACGTACCAGCAGCAGGATCAGCCCCGCCACCACCAGCGTCAGCCCCGCCAGCGCCAGCAGCGTGGGGCGCCAGCCAAAGGCCTCGGTCGCAAGGGTCAGTGGCAGGGACGCCCCGATATTGCCAAGGCTGCCAATGCCGATGGTCACACCTGCCAGCGTGCCGAACACCTGCGGCGCATAGATGCGCGCAAAGATGTAATAGGCGGCCATCAGCACCGGCGCACAGCCTGCCCCGATCAGGGCCATGGCCACATGCACCGCCGCCACGCTTTGCGCCATGGCAAACAGCGCCACGCCTGCGGCCCCCACCGCCAGCAGCACCGCCGTGGTCAGGCGCGGGCCGATCTTGTCCAGCGCCCAGCCAACAGGCGGCTGCATCAGCGCAAAGGCCAGAAACCAATAGCCCGACGCCGCCGCCAGATCATCGGCCCCGGCCCCCAGATCCGCCTGCAAGGCAGGGGTCAGCACGGCCAGAAAGGCGCGGTAGAACTGGCTCAGCACATAGGCAAGGATCAGGGCGGCGATTCCAACCCGCACAGGGCGTCTCCACAAACTGCTTGTTTTTTGGGCGAACCGCCCGAAGCAGCCCTTTGCACCCGATCCGGGGTCATGTTCAAGGCATAACAGATGGCGGGTGGCCGCATGGCCCGCGTGCGACCCTTGGTGTCAGGCCGCTTGCGCCATCAGGGGTCTTTCCCGCACTGGCAGATGAACGATGGCCGAAAACGCCCCCACGCCCACGCCGATCCACCAGACCAGCGTGTAGTCGCCGGTGATGTCATACATCTTGCCGCCCAGCCAGACGCCCAGAAACCCGCCAATCTGGTGCGACAGGAACACAAAGCCATAGAGCGTCCCCATATAGCGCAGGCCATAGATATGCGCGACCAGCCCACTGGTCAGCGGCACCGTGGCCAGCCACAGGGCCCCCATCACGCCGGAAAAAATCAGCACGCTTTCGGGGGTGATCGGCAGCAGGATGAACACCGCCGCCGCAATGGTGCGGCCCACGTAAATCCCGGCCAACAGGTATTTCTTGGTATAGCGCTTGCCCAGCCAGCCCGCCGTCAGCGTGCCCACGATATTGGCAAGGCCAATCACCGAAATCGACACCGCCCCCAGCGCCGATGTGGTGGTGATTCCCATGCCCGCCAACATGCCTGCCGGGTCAATCGGGCCGCACAACTCGGTCACAAAGGCCGGAAAATGCGCGGTGATAAAGGCAAGCTGATAACCACAGCTGAAAAAGCCAAGGAATATCAGGCTATAGGACGGGTCCTTGAAGGCGCGGATCAGCACGGTGCCCATGCTCTCCTCCAACTCCACCCGCGTCGCCACGCGGGGCGAGCGGATAAAGGGCAGCGCAAACAGGCCCGACAGCACGACGCCCGCAAAGATCAGGAACACGGTCTGCCATGGAAAGGACTGCAGCAGAAACTCGGCCGTCGGCGCGCCGATAACCTGCCCCATCGACCCTGCCGCCGTGGCAATGCCAAGCGTCATCGACCGATGCTCGGGCGCCGCTGCCCGCCCCACCACCGCCAGCACCACGCCAAAGCCGGTGCCCGCAATGCCAAAGCCCACCAGAATCTCCAGCAACTGATGCTGCCCCGGTGTCACCGCAAAGGATGACAGCACCAGCCCCGCCGCATAGGTCAGCGCGCCCGCGACAATCGCTTTGCGATCCCCGAACCGTTCCGCCACGGCGCCAAACAACGGCTGACCGATGCCCCAGGCCAGATTCTGGATGGCGATGGCCAGCGAAAACTCGGCCCGAGCCCAGCCAAATTCCGATGCAATGGGAATCTGGAACACGCCAAAACTGGCCCGAACGGCAAAGCCCAGCATCAGGATGATGCAGCCGGCAATCAGGACGGGGGTGATGATCGGGGTTTTGGCCATGGTATGCTCCTGTCGCCCCAAGCGTGGGACGCGCCCGTGCCAAGGTCAAACCCATTCTTGTATTGCAGACAATGCAGCCTTAGCCGAGGTGCGCCGGGTCTGGCCCGGTCCGCACGCCGGTATCCAGCCCCGCCATGGCGGCCATCTCGGCTTCGGTCAGGTCAAAATCGAAGAGATCAAAGTTCTCGGCCAGTCGCGCGGGATTGGTGCTGCGCGGAATGACCGAACAGCCCAACTGCACATGCCAGCGCAAGATCACCTGCGCCGGGGTCTTGCCGGTGCGGGCCACCACATCACGCACCGGGGCGGCATCGAAACTTCTGCCATGGCCTAGCGGAGTCCAGCTTTGGGTGGCAATGCCCAGCCTGTCATGCAGGGCGCGCAGATCAGCCTGCTGAAACTGCGGATGCAGCTCGATCTGGTTCACCACCGGGGTCACCCCGGTTTCGCCGATGATCCGTTCCAGATGGTCGCCGTGGAAATTCGACACGCCGATGGACCGCACCCGCCCTTCATCACGCAGGCGGATCAGCGCGCGCCACGAATTGACGTATTGCCCGCGTGCGGGACAAGGCCAATGGATCAGCACAAGGTCGGGCGTCAGCCCAAGGCGCGCCACGCTGTCGTCAAAGGCGCGCAGGGTTTCGTCATGGCCATGGTGGTCGTTCCAGATTTTCGTGGTCACGAACACCTGCTCGCGCGGCACGCCCGAGTCGCGCACCCCATCGCCCAGACCGCCCTCGTTGCCATAGATCGCCGCGCCATCCACCAAAGTATAGCCCAAGCCGATGGCCTGCGCGACAATGCCAGCCGTATCCGCTGCTGGAATCTGCCAGATGCCAAGGCCAAGGCAGGGAATCCGGTTCCCGTCATTCAGCTTGAGCATGGGCATGTGCGTCTCCGGTCAACGTCGGCAGCAGGGAACAAGGGATCGACCCACGATGCAAGAAGGATCAGCACCCTGCCTCATTAGGATAGGTCGGTCGCCATAACAGCCTTGCCCGTGATGTGCCAGTCTATCTGGCCATTTGCGTGATTGAGGGCACGTAACGGGCAGCCGGCGAAAACCCATGGCCGCAATGAACAGCGCTCATATGCATCTTTGCCCTGCACACTCTTGACGTTGTCCCAGAATTGAAGGCCAAGGTGCGCACAACCCGCGCCACCCGCCAACCCGGAGTATTGACCATGGAAAAGATCGAAATCGCGGCGGGCGTTGCTGTATCGCGGCTGGTCTATGGCATGTGGCGGCTGGGCGACGATCCCGATACCTCGCCCGCGCATGTGCAGGCCAAGGTCGAGGCCTGCCTTGCCAGCGGCATCAGCACCATGGATCAGGCCGATATCTATGGCGGCTATACCGCCGAGTCGCTGCTGGGGGCCGCCTTGCGCGCGGCACCGGGCCTGCGCGACCAGATCGAGATCGTCACCAAATGCGATATCGTGGCCCCGGTCGGCCGCCACGCGGCGGCACGGGTCAAGCATTACGATACCTCGGCCGATCATATCATCGCCAGCGTCGAAGCCTCGTTGCGCGACATGGCGACCGATTGGATTGACCTTTTGCTGCTCCACCGCCCCGATCCGCTGATGGATCATCACGAAACCGGGCGCTGCCTTGATGCGCTGGTCGCCTCGGGCAAGGTGCGCGCGGTGGGCGTGTCGAACTTTCGCCCATGGGATGTGGCGCTGCTGCAATCGGCCATGTCCAACCGTCTGGCGACCAACCAGATCGAGCTTAGCCTGTCGGCACATTCCGCCCTGACCAACGGCGATGTCGCCTTTCATCAGGAACGCAGCATCCCCCTGATGGCGTGGAGCCCCTTGGCCGGGGGCACGCTTTTGTCCACCGCCTCGGCCCCGCTGCGCGACTTGCTGGTTCAGGTGGGGGCCGATGCGGGCACCGACTGGTCGGCAGCGGCGGTGGCGTGGCTGTTGCGGCACCCCGCGCGCATCATTCCTGTGCTGGGCACCAACAGCCTTGAACGGATTGCGAAAATTTCTGATGCATTGCGGGTGAAGATGGATCGTCAGACGTGGTTTGCGCTCTACACTCTTGCGCTGGGGCACGAGGTGGCGTGATGGCAGATGGACCCGCAATGCAGGATGTGACGTTTACCCCCGATGCAGACAATGCACGGGCCTTTCGTGATGCGCTGGGGCGGTTTGCCACCGGCATCACCGTGGTGACCTGCGCCGGGGCCGATGGTCCTGCGGGATTTACGGCCAACAGCTTTGCCGCCGTGTCGCTGGACCCGCCGCTTGTGCTGTGGTCGCCGGCAAAATCCTCTAGCCGGTTCGTGGTCTTTGCAGGGGCGCGCCATTATTCCATTCACGTTCTGGATGAGGCGCATGCCGGGTGGCTGAACCGCTTTTCCCGCACGGGCGAAGGGTTCCATGGCCTGAGCCATGAGATCACGCCCGAAGGCATTCCTGCCATTCACGGCGCTTTGGCGCGGTTTGATTGCGAACAGCATGCCACGCATGATGGTGGCGATCATCTGATCGTGGTGGGCCGCGTCTTGCGCGCCAGCTATCGCACGGGCACGCCCTTGGTGTTCAGCCAAGGTGCCTATGGTGCCTTCACGCCCTATACCCCGGGCTAAAGGCGCTGAATCACGGTCAGCGGGTCAAGCCTTGGGGCACGCGGACGAAACGCCGCCGGATCGGCCCAGCCGATGGTCATCAGGAAATTGACCTGCCACGGGCTGTCGGGCAGAAACTCGGCCTGCACACGGGCCTTGTGAAAGCCTGACATCGGCCCCGCTCCCAACCCTTCGGCGCGCAAGGCCAGCAGAAAGTACCCTGCCTGCAGGGTGCCGTTGCGGATGGCGCTTTCCGCCGCCGCCTCGGGCTTGCCGTCGTAAAACCCGCGCACATCCTTGGCCGGCCACAGCGTGGGCAGGTGCTGCCAGAACGCCAGATCATAGCAGACAATCGCCGCCACCGGCGCGGCAAGGGTCTTGGCGCGGTTCGCGTCCGACAGGGCAGGGGACAACCGCGCCTTGGCCTCGGCACTTTCCAGCAGCACCAGTCGCATCGGCTGCTGGTTGAACGCGGTGGGGGCCATAGCGGCCTTGCGATAGGCGCGGTCAATCAGGCCGGGGTCAACCGGGCGGTCAAGCCAGCCATGCGCAGTATGGCCCGCCTCAAACAGGGCGGCAAACGGGTCTTGCGACGGCGCGGTCATGGGCAATCTTTCCTGTAATCCTGCGCCATGGCTACGACCCTGACGCCGGAAAGAAAAGCCTCAGAACAGCCCGGCCTCTTTCGCCAGAATGGCCGCCTGCGTGCGGTTGGCCGCGCCGATCTTGCGATACAACGTTTTCACATGCAGCTTGACCGTCGGCTCCATCAGTTCCAGATCGCGGGCAATTTCTTTGTTCGACTTGCCTTCGCACAGGCCCTGCAACACCTGCATCTCACGCTTTGACAGCTTTTCCGCCATCGCGTTCTGCGCGGTTTCATCGGGGGCTGCGGTCATGAAATCGATGGGCGCATATTGCTCGCCCATGGCCATGAACCGCACGGCATTGGCCAACGACTTGGCAGGCAGGGTTTTCGGCAGGAACCCGGCCGCCCCCACTGTCAGCGCCTGTTCGGCCACATCGCGCGGCGCGATGCCCGACATCAGCGCCACCCGGGTGGCACCTTTTTCGGCCAGCGCCTTTTTCAGCCCCTCAAGGCCATTCATCCCCGGCATGCCAAAGTCCAGCAAGACAAGGTCGAATGGCCCGTCGCTGCGGACCATGTCCAGCGCTGAGGGCAAGTCCTTGACCGACATGGCATCAATGTTTTGACTTTGCAGGAACAAAACCAACGTATCGCGCAGCAAATCGTGGTCGTCGGCAATCAGAATACGCATTCTGCGCGGTTCCTTTCAATTCTTGGCTGAGTCTAGCGCGCCAACAGCCGCCGCGACAAGGGCTTCCACAGCCACTGGCTTGCCCAAAACCGTGAAAAATGAAGGATCTCCCCCACCGCGGGCATCCCGCACGCGCCAATCGGGCAAAGCGGTGATCAGGATGACCGGCAAGTCCGGGCGCAGTTTGTGCGCCTCACGCGCCAGATCGGCCCCGGTTAGAACGCCCATGTCAAAATCCGTGATGACCAGATCAAAGGCTTCGGGGTCCTCGTCCAGCACCTCGAACGCGGCTTCGGCATCCGATGTCGGGGCCACTTCGGCCCCCTCGCGTTCCAGCATATGGGCCAGAACCGACAGCACATCTTCGGCGTCATCGACAATTAGAATGGATTTGCCCTTCAGTTGCCCGCCGGTCCGCAGCGGTGGCGCAAAGGGCACCGGCGCTTTTGGCGCAGGCTTGGCCGCAGGGGCCTGAACCCGCGCCGGGCCGGGGGCCGGGCGCGCCAGCATCGGCTCGGTCGCATAGGCGCTCAGCGGGTCGGCCGCCTGGGCCGCACCTTCAACCGCCAAGGGCAACAGCACCGTGAATTCGGCCCCTTCGCCGGGCCGTGAGGCCAGCGAGATGGCCCCTTCGGCGGCCTTGATCACGCCTGATACGATGGCAAGCCCCAGCCCGCTGCCCTTTTCCCCCTTGGTCGAGAAATAGGGGGTAAAGATGCGCTCCATCACCGCTTCGGGAATGCCGGGGCCGGTGTCACTGACCGTCAGGCAGGCATAGGCGCGGGCAGGGTCGGCGGATCCCATGCGAAAATTCGAATTGCCCACGATATCGTTCAGCGTGGCATCGCGCAGCCGCAGGGAAATGATCCGGTCCTGCGGGGCGATCCCGGCATGGGCCATGGCGTCGCGGGCGTTGATCCCCAGATTAAGCACAATCTGCAGCACATCTGTCGGCTCCAGCGTGGTCATCAGCGGCGTCTGCGGCAGATCCAGCATCAGCCGCACCGATTGGCCAAGGCCGGGGCGCAGCAGATCGGCCGCTTCGCGCAGGACGGGGACCAGATCGGTCGTGCGGTGGCTGGCCGGGCGCGCACCAAGCGCCAGCAGACGGCGCACCATCGCCTCGGCCCGCTCGGCTGATTTCTGAATGCGGATGGCATGGTCGCGGGCGCGTTCGGCAGCCCCTTTACCCTCATCGCTCAGGATCAGGGTGGCCGACCCCGAGATGGCCGCAATCAGGTTGTTGAAATCATGCGCAAGACCCGCGGCAAGCTGGCCGATCACTTCCCGCCGCTGGGCCAGTTGCAATTCTTCGCGCAGGCGGTGGCTTTCGCGCTCACTGTGCCGCCGTTCGGCAAGATCGCGCGCCACCCAGACCAGCGCGCCATCCACCCGCCGCGTCAGCGACAACTCGATCTCTGCCGGGGCACCAGTTTGCCGTGGCAGCGTGACCTCGCCGCGCCAGTTCTGCCCCGACACACCAAGGGCAGGCACCGCGCGTTCCAGAATCTGATAGGTCGCCTCGGTGCCCATCACCTCGGACCAGACCCGGCCCACCAGCGTTGTATGCCGCGTGCCGGCAAACAGCGCGATAAAGGCCGGGTTGGCAAAAAGGAATGCCCCGTCCGGTGCCGAAATCGCCATCCCGTCGTGCGAGGCGTCCATCGCCGCCGCGCGGTCAGAAAGGGCGCGCGCCTCGGCCTCTTTCAGCGCCGTGATATCCACCCGCAGGCCGACCGTACCGCCATCCGGCGTGCGCTTGTCATAGACCCGTAGCCACCGCCCGTCTGACAGCCGCACCTCGGATTCCACCGAAGATTGGTCTGCCGATTCCAGCCGCGCCTGCAACCACGCATCCTCGGACCCGATGGCATCCTGGTAGTGCCCGATCTTCAGCCCATAGCGATAGATATCCTCGCGCGAGACGCCGGGCTTCAGGACGGCCGCCATGCCCAGCGACATTTCGCGATAGCGGCTGTTGCACAGCACCAGCTTGCCTTTGCGGTCGAAGAACACGAACCCGTCTTCCAGCGACTCGACCGCCGCCACCAGCCGTTCCTGCGCCAGACGCGCTTCGGCCGCCGCCACGGCAATGGCGGCTTCGTGCTCTTTGCGCTGGGTGATGTCGGTTTCAATCGACATGAACCCCGTCAACTCACCCGCCTCGTTGCGGATCGGCTGAATGTCGATCTCGACCCAATAGCGCGTGCCGTCGCGGCTGATGTTCAGCAGTTCCTCATGGCAGGGTCTGCCGGCATCAAGGGCCATGCGAATGCGGCTCAGCGTGGTGCGGTCCACGTCGGGGGGTTGCAGGAAATCGGATGGCTTGCGCCCCACCACCTCATCCATGGTCCAGCCGGTGCGCCGCACGAACGAGTCGTTGACCCAGTTGATCCGCCGCTCGATATCGGTCACGACGACAAGGTTGCTGGACCGTTTGACCATCTGGCCAAGGCGCGCAATCTCTTCGGCCTGATTGATTTCATGCGTGATGTCGCGCAGCACGAACAGGAAACCCGGCGTGCCATCTTCTTGCCCGGCCTCGCGCCGCACGGCATGGGCCTTGATCCAGCGCAGGTCGTTGTTGCCCAGATCATACTGGAACGTCTGTTCCCCCGTCCGCCCGGTTGTTGCAAGTTCGGCCAGCATCTTATGGCCCATCTGCGCCAAGTCCGGATCAAGGCTGTCGCGCATGGTGCGGCCCATCAGGCGGCTGGCGACATTGCTCATGACGGTGTTGGCGTTGGAATAATGCTCTGTGAACCGGCCTTCCTCATTCAACTCGATCACCAGATCGGGCAGGGCCGACAGCGTCGCCTGCAGACGGCTGCGTTCAAGGGCAAGCGCCTCTTGCGCAATGGCATTCATCCGCTCGACCTGACGGCGGCGCAGCACGGACCCCATCGCATTGGTCACCGACCGCAAAAGATGTACCTCGCCCGGCAGAAACACCCGCGCGGTGTGAATGGCCTCGAACGCGACCAGACCCTTGATCTGCCCATGTTCGATCATGGGCATCAACAGCAGCGACTGCACGCCAAAGTGTTGCAGGAACTGCCTTTCAGGCTGGTCGTCGCGCAGCAGCTTGGTGTCCAGCACGCGAATGTCGCGCCCCGCCTGCAGATCATCCACCCATGAGGCCATGCACCCAAGGTCATAGCCGGTGTGGCCCAGCCCAAGTGGCTGAACCCCCGGCCCGACGTATTCGTGAATGCGCTCAAGATGCTGCCCGTCGTGCACAGCAAAGATATAGCTGCGGTCCAGACCGCATTGCACCCCAAGCCGTGCAAGCGTGGCGTCAATTGTCGCGTCCAACTCGGCCGCTGGGGCGGCCAGCAGGTCGTTCAACAGCCCCACCACAAGCCCCTGCGTCTGCGTCAGCCGGTCAAAGGCGCGGTTGACCGCTTCGAACGGTTTGTCGACCATCGGTTCGGGCAGGTCATCCGACAGGCTGGGCGTGCGCCCGTCGATCAGTGCCGCCAGTTCCGCGGCACGCCGCGACAGCCGCAGCGCGGCCAGCGGTTGCGCCGCCACCTTGGCCATCTGCGTCAGACGGCCCAGATCTTCCAGATGAAAACGGTCCCGATCCGTCGAAAGGCAGATCAGGGCCATCTGCGGCTCGCCCGTAATGGTCAACGGTGCCATGATCGCCGCGCGGGCCCCGTTCATAAGGCCATCGGGGGCCAGAACGCTGGGGTCCAGCAGGCGGCGGGACCGCCCGATAAAGGCCTGTTCCACGCTCAGCCGGTCAGACGCAAACAAAAGGCCCCGCTGCAACTCGACCGAAACCGCATCGGCGTTGGGCATACTGCGGCACAACAACACCGTGTCGGCCCCGAATTCGAACTTGACCACATCCAGCATGCCACCAAGGGCTTCCTGAATGGTCTGTTTGCCAACAATGCGGTCCAGCACCCGGAAATAAGCCTGACTGTCGCGCAACGCCATGGCTTCCCGCCTGCGCAGCAGGTCAAGCTCTTCCAGCGCGACACGCAGTTTTTCATGTTCCGGCATCAGTCCGTGATCTTCCCGTCTGTCTGAAATCGCGCCGCGTTTACGCATCATCCAAAAACGGCGCAGGCAAACATAAGGTTACCGTGCTCGGCCGGAACGTTCGGGTGTGCGCCCTGCTCTCCGAACGTGAACATGCACATGAAAGGTGCCCCATCCATGGCGTCCATCAGGCTGTCCGCCACTTCGTGCATCCGATCTTCCACCACCATCATGCACCCGGCGCAGTAAACAACAAGCCCGCCCACCGGCTTTTCTTCGCTGCGCCGGGCAAGGCGTGTCATCCGCGCCGGTCTGGACAACAGATGCTCGGGCTTGCCCTCCATCTGCCACAGACGCTCTCCCACCTTCACATTCGCCAGCAGGTCCAGCGACCCGTCGGGCTGAACAAAGGCCGGTTGCATCAGCATGTAATACGGCACGTCGCCCAGATGTGACCGCACCCGCCCCAAGGGCCACAAACTCGTGCTGCCCATGATCATGCGGCCCCCGTCGCCGGGTTGCGGGGCGGCGATAGCGCCATTGGTCCAGCGTTCATAGACCTGAGCCGCCGGTTCGCCGTCAATCTCGATCAGCCGCCGGCCATCAGCCGCCGTAACCACGCCGTTGCGCCCGGTCGGCGCACAACCGTTCTGCACCGTCATCATCAACGGGCGCGACGGGAACAGGACCGAAATCACAAAGCCATCGGTATGAAACGCATCGCCCGAAAACTGCGCCCATGCCCCGGCAAAGGTGTTATCCGACGAACTGCCCCCCAAGATCGGTGTGCCAGGCCCCACCACAGACCGGATGCCTTCCAGCACCGCCTCTTCCTTGCCCGGGGCGACGGTCAGAAACACCATGTCCGGCGCCTCGGACGGGCGCCCGGCCGATGACAGGGCTCGCAGCGTGGCGTCGGCGGCGCATTGGCGTGGTGTGTCACTCGCCCCGGACGAGGCCGAGCCATAGCTGCCCTCCGGGTCAAAGATCGCCAGAACCCCGCACCGGGCAAAGCGGGTGCGGTCCTGCCAGTCATGCGCGATCACACCCCGGCAGGATGTGCCGCCATGCAGTGCGGCCGCGCTGAAATGGGATTGGGTCTGCGCATGGAAATCAGCGGTGATCAGTCCGGCTTCGCCCTGAAAGGTCACAAAGTCTGGAGTCGTATTGCTCGCAGACTCGACTGCGATTCGCGTCGTCAGGTCATGAAGAACATCGCGGGGGTTGCCCGCGTTCGACGTAGCGACCACAATCTGCATCAACATACTCCCTTTCCAACCATAGGCATGACAGACGGGCGGGTCGCTTGTTCGGAAGTATAGTGCTGCGATACAAAGGGATAGGTTTCACTGGCGTTTGCGGGGGATGCCGTTCCTTTGCGCGACATCCCCCAGACGGCTTTCCGCGCTAAACATAAGAACGACACAATTTAGCCAGATTCGGAGGCTGTCCATGGCCACGACGCATCTTACTTCCGGGTCCGAACGGGCACGAACCCCGCGTGCGGGCCAACCGGCTGGTGCGAAACGGGCACGCAGGGGGCTGTCGGCCGCCGCCCCCCTGCTGCGCCGCGATGGCGATGACGATCTGTGGCAAAAGCTGGAATCGAAACTGGCCGAGCGTGAGGTGACGTCAGAACCCCTGTCGCGACCGCGCGGTTTTGGCCCCCGCCGCTGGCTGACCCAGATCGCCCGTGGCCTTGGCATGCAGGGCTGGTAAACCCGCCCGGCCTGCCCTTCAGACGGGGATATTGTCGATCAGTCGCACGCCATCCAGCCACGCCGCCGCCAGCATCCGGCGCGGGCGCGTGGGGTCGTCCGAGGGCAACAGCGTGCCCGCATCGCGCAACTCGATATACTCCACCCGTTCAAACCCCGCCGCGCGCATCTTCTCGGCCGCCTCGCGAATGGCCATGCGGTCTGACTGTCCGGCGCGGATGTCATCAGCCGCCGCCGTGATCGCCGCATAAAGCACCGGCGCCTGTTGCCGCGCCGCTTCTCCCAGCCGGATGTTGCGCGAACTCATCGCCAGACCATCGGCTTCGCGGATGGTTTCGCACCCCACCACCTGCACCGGCAGGTTCAGGTCTAGCACCAGCTTCTGTACCACCTGCAACTGCTGCCAGTCCTTTTGCCCGAAATAGCCACGGTCGGCCATCGTCATGCCAAACAACTTGGTCACCACGGTGGCCACACCATCGAAGTGCCCCGGCCGCATCTTGCCTTCCAAGGGCTCCGACACGCCCGCCACCGTCACATTGGTGGAATACCCCTCAGGGTAAACCTCCTCGGGCGAAGGGGCAAAGATCACATCCACCGGCACGGTGGCCAAAAGTGCGGCATCCGCCTCTTCGGTGCGGGGGTATTTCTTCAGGTCTTCGGGGTTGTTGAACTGCTTGGGGTTCACGAAAATCGTGGTGATGACCCGGCCACATTCCGCCCGCGCCCGCCGCGCAAGGCTAAGGTGCCCCTCATGCAGCGCGCCCATCGTCGGCACCACGCCAACGGTCTGACCCGCCGCCTTCCACGCCCGCACATGGCCGCGCAACTCGGCCACGGTGCGCAGGATCACAGGCATAGTCATGGCTTGGCCTTCAACACATCGGGAAACGCATGTTCCGGTGCGGGGAAGGTTCGCGCCCGCACCTCGGCTGCGTAATCGGCTATGGCGGCATCGGCGGTCTTGCCCAACTCGGCATAGCGCTTCACGAACTTGGGCCGGAAATCGGTGAACAGGCCCAGCATATCGTCAATCACCAGCACCTGCCCGTCGCAATCGACGCCCGCACCGATGCCGATGGTGGGAATGGACAATTCCGCCGTGATCCGCCCGGAAAGCCCCTCGGGCACTTTTTCCAGCACCACCGAAAACGCCCCCGCCGCCTGCACGGCCTTTGCATCGGCCATCACCTTGGCGGCCTCGTCATCGCGGCCCACCACCTTGTATCCGCCTAAGGTGTTCACCGATTGTGGCGTCAGGCCAATATGCGCCATCACCGGCACGCCGCGCGCGGTCAGGAACGCAATCGTTTCGGCCATATGCACCCCACCCTCCAGCTTTACCGCCGGCGCCCCGGTTTCCGCCATCAGCCGTGCCGCGCTGCGAAACGCCTGCTGCGGGCCTTCCTCATAGCTGCCAAACGGCATGTCGATCACCGCCATCGCCTTGGTCAGCCCGCGCACAACCGCGCGGCCATGCAAGACCATCATCTCCATCGTCACGCCCACGGTCGACGGCAGGCCATGCAACACCATGCCAACGGAATCGCCCACCAGCGCGATGTCGCAATGCGGGTCTACCAGCCGCGCCATCGGTGTGGTGTAAGAGGTCAGCACGACCAGCGGCACACCACCCTTGCGGGCCTTGATATCGGGGGGAAGCACGGGGCGGATGGGGGTGCTTGCACTCATGTCGTGGCCCTCGCGCCGGGGATGTTGCCAGATTGTGATCAGCAGTCTGCCTGCAATAAGTGCACGATGCCGCGCCGGGTGCAAGATTATTGCGCTGCAGCGCGGCGCAGACACCGCCCCTTGACGCCGTCCACATCCCAAGGCCCACTGTCCCGATGCAGGAGGCCCCCATGACCGTGACCCAGACCCTGATCCAGCGCGTCACCCGCGATGCCGCACCCGCCGTCATTGAACGCCCTGATCCGGGAAAACTGGTGTCGGGCGATCCGGTGCACACCACATGGAACATCGAAGACCGCGATGGCCTTTACTGTGGGCTGTGGCAATCCACCCCCGGCGCATGGCGCGTCAGCTATGCCGAATGGGAATATGTGAAGATTCTGGAAGGCCATTCGATCCTGACCGCCGAGGACGGCACCGCCACCCACATGCGCGCAGGCGACAGCGTGATCATCCGTCCGGGGTTCAGCGGTATCTGGGAAGTCGTTGAAACCACGCTGAAAGATTACGTCATTCTGGTTTAGACGCCGCGCGCTTGCTGACCATGGCCACACCCGCCCCGGCCAGTGCCATGCCCACCCATGCCAGTGGTGGCACCGCCTCGCCCAGCAAGGGCCACGCAAACAGCGCCGCCATCGCCGGCACCAGATAGAACAGCGCCGACACGCGGCTCACCTCGCCCGCGCGGATCATGGCCAGCAGCAGTGTCATGGCCAGCAGCGAATTGCCCACCACCAGATAGGCCATCACCGCCACCAGTTCGGCATCCCACGTCACATGCAGATCTTCAGTCAGCACCGCCAGCGGCAGGGTAAAGACCGCGCCCACCGCATATTGGATCAGGTTGGATGTCACCGGATGCTGGCTGATGCCAAAGCGTTTTTCATAAAGCGTGCCCGCCGTGATGCCCAGCAATCCCCCCACCGCCAAGGCCAACCCCCAAGGGTTTTCCGCCTGAACCGAGGCGCGTGACAGGATCACCACCACAGCCCCCGTCAGCCCCAGCGCAAGGCCCGCCCATGCGCGCGGGCTGACCACCTCGCCCACCCAGCGTGGTGCCACCAGCGCCACCAGAATGGGTTGCAGGCAGACCACGATCGCCACGCCCGATGCCGACACCCCCGATTTGAACGCCAGATAGCACAGCCCGAAATAGGCCACCTGAATCAGGAACCCCACCACCGCCACATCCACCCACCCGCGCCATGTGGCGGGCAGGGGCGGGCGCATCACAAGGGCAAAGGGCACCAGCACCACCAGCACGATGCAATAGCGCAGGGCCAAGAGCGTGATCGGCTGCGCGTGGTTCAGGCCCAGCTTGGCAATGGCAAAACCGGCCGACCACAGCACCAGAAACACCGCAGGGGCGGCCATCAACCAAAGGGGGCGGGGGGCTGTCATGGGCCAGACTATTGCCGCCAAGGGCCGGAAAGGAAAGCCGGAAATGCCGCTCAGGCTGCGGTTTGCGCGCGAACCCGATAGCGCGATTGCACCAGACCCGAAGGGAAAGTCGTGGTGCCCTCATGGGTCAGCGCAATGTCGCTATCCGTCGGGCCAAACAGCGGGCGGCCAGCGCCGATCAGCACCGGCACGTGCGTCACAACCATGTCAGCAATCAGCCCTTCGCGCAGAAAGGCCTGCACGATCTGCCCGCCATCGACATAGACCCGCCGCGCACCCTCAGCCGCCAACATCTCCATCGCCGCGCGGGGCGACAGGTTGGCCACGCGCACGCTGCCCTGCAATCGCGCGGGCAAACGGTCCTGCACCAGCGTGGCCGACAGCACCAGAACCGGCTTGTCATAGGGCCATGGGTCAAAGCCGCAGACCGCCTCATAACAGCCGCGCCCCATGATCAGGGCATCGATATCCTTGATGAAAGCGTCATAGCCATGGTCCTCATCCGGGGCATCGCGCCCGGTCAGCCAGCCGATGTCGCCATCGGGCCGCGCGATGAACCCGTCCAGGCTGGCTGCGATAAAGACATGCCCCGTTGCCATGGTGAACCCCCTCTTCCGCAGATTGCAGCGATGATGCCATGACCCGCAAAGGCGCGCAAAAGAAACGGGCCGCCCCAAGGGGACGGCCCGCATCATCCCTTCGGCCAACCTCAGGCGGCGGGCGCTTCCAGCGGCGGGCAATCGGCCTCTTCCACGCCCTTGCGGCGGCAGGCCGACAGGCGCTTGCGTTCGGCCTTCTCGGCCTCTTTCGCCAGACGCGCCTCTTCCTTCACGCGCGCGGCCTCTTCGTCGGCAAGGCGCTCTTCCAACTCTTTGGCATCGCGCTCTTTCTGGGCAATCGCCTCGGGCGATTCCGGGACCGCACGGCCAAAGGCGTCATCCATATAGGGGCCTTCCAGCGCAAGGCTTTCCTCCAGTGTGCGCACCTTCACAAAGGTGCCAATCGACACGCGATTATACAGGTCAATCGCATCCTGATTGAACAGGCGGATACAGCCCGCGCTGGTCGCCCGCCCGATCGAGGCATTGTCGATGGTGCCGTGAATACGGAACATCGTGTCACGGCTGCCGCGATAGAGATACAGCGCCCGCGCGCCCAACGGGTTGTCCAACCCGCCCGGCAGACCACCCGCATATTTGCCATAGGTGTCGGGCTGGGTGCGGATCATGTTGCGCGTCGGCGTCCAGCTTGGCCATTCCTGCTTGCGCCCGATGCTGCCGGTGCCGCGGAACGCCAGCCCTTCGCGCCCGACGGCGATGCCATAGCGCATGGCGCGGCCGCCTTCCAACACGTAATACAGCTTGCGCGCATGGGTATCGACCACAATGCTTCCCGGCTTTTCATCGCCGTTATAGGCCACCTCGGTACGTTTGGTCTGTTCGGTCAGATGCAAGGCGTCAACGGGCTGAATAAAGAACTCCCCGTCCTGAACGCCTTCATATCCGGGCAGCGCTTTCGGTGGGTCCGAGGTTTTCGGCGCCGAGGCGCAGGCGGCAAGGGTGGTCAGCAGCAAAAGGGCGGCAAGCCGTGTTAGCAGATTCGTCACTTGAGACTCGCTTGTTGTATTTTTCGCACCTTGCGCCCCACCGGGGGGCAGGCGTCAAGCCCCATGCCAATGTTGGAAAAAGAAAAGACCCCGTGCGTTGCACACGGGGCCTGATTGCTTGCAAATGCGGGGGTTACTGCATCGTGCCGATCGACCAGAACAATGTCTCGCCCGAGGCATCGTTGACACCGTCATTGTCGGTAACGACCCAACCGGTGCCCGTCGCATCGATGGCAAAGCCTTCGATCTTGTCCTGAACAAAGCCGTTCAGCACCTTCAGGTCGGGCAGGAAGTCACGTACCAGTTCCTTGGTCACCACCGGCAGCGCGCCACCCAGTTCCGCCGGAACCATCTCGGCGGCCTTGACGCGATACAGCTTTTTCGTGGCTGCAGCGCCCGCAATCTGATTGTCACGCTCGATGATATAGACCCAATCGCCATGCAGGGTGATCTCGGACAGGCCCATCCATGCGCCCTCGGCGGCGGCATCCAGCGGATAGTGCACGGCACCCCACGTCTCTTCCTTGGTGTTATAGGCCAGCAGCTTGACCATGCCCTTCGGGTCATCCTTCCACTCGCGCTGCACGGCCATCCACAGCCAGTCTCCGGCCACGGTGATGCCTTCAAAGCCAAAGCGCACTTCGTTGGTCAGCAACCCTTCGGGCAGGGCGATTTCCGTCTTGATCTCGCCCTTGTCGTTCACGTTGTAAATCGCATGCGGGATCAGGCGGTCGCTGCGCCCTTCGGAAGCCAGCCAGAAGCCGCCCTTGCCATCCAGCGCAATCCCTTCGATGTCCAGCTTTTGGGCCGCATCGCTGCCACGCTTCACCGTCAGTGCCGCCGTGATCTTGGCCGGGGTCTGTGTGGCGTCGATCGTATAGATCGTGGGGGCAGCGCCCAGAACCGAGTCATTGGCCGCATACAGCATGCCCGGCGTGGCCGGATCAGCGGCCAGCGCCGACAGCGCCACCCAGCCGATCAGCGGGTCAGACCCGGCGCTGGTGATCATCGGATACTGCGCGGTGCCTTCGGCCAATTCGTAGACCATCACATGCGCAGGGGCCAAACCATCGGCCCGCAGGTCCACTTCGTTGGCCGTCGCCAGCAGGTTGCGGCCCGGAATGGCCACCAGACCTTCGGGCGACACGCCCGAGGGCAGCAGTTGCTTCAGCACGGGTGCGGCCGGATTGGTCAGGTCATAGACCGCCACAATCGATCCGCGCTCGGACGCCACGAACAGCATCGGCACGCCATTGAACGTGGCCACTTCGACAGATTCCAGTTCCGTGCCCTTCGATCCCGAACGATGCTCGGGGTAATGACCAATCGCGGCAATCTCGCGCTCCAGCGACGCGCCGGATTCAAACACCACCGTGCCGTCCTTTTTGAAGACGGTAAAGCTGCGCGAACCCCCCTCATAATCGCCCTCGTTGGCCACCACAAAATGATCGGCGTCGATCCACTTCACGGCATCCGGCTCACGCAGGACGCCCTCTTTCTTGCCAGTGAAATCCAGCTTGCCATCGCGCTTGGTGTCGATGCCCTCCAGATCAACCGCACCTGCGCTGAAGTGGCTGGCCACTGCGCCATCGGCACCAATCACCACGATGTGGTTGTTTTCCTGCAGCGTGACGACAATCTCGCCCGCCGCGTTCACGTCCAGAAACTCTGGCTCCGGGTCATCACCCGCCACGGCGGCCAGTCCCGTCACCTCGATCTTCTGCAGGCCCGCGCAGTCCACCGCGCCATCCTTGATCGGCAGCTTGACCACGAAACCCGCCGGCATCTGGGGGATCGCGCCATCATTCACGTCTTCGTCGCGCTCGTTTTCAATCGCCACGGCAAGGAACGACCCGTCCTTGGCCTTGGCCACCGAATCCGGCTGCCCGCCCAATTCGCACTCCGCGACCACAGCCTTGGTCGCCAGATCGACCGTCACCAGCTTGCCCGAGGTGTTGACGAAATCGGCCGAGGTGTTGACGCCCGTAAAGGCCAGCCCGCCGATGATCTGCGTCGTCGTCGGCTCACCGCCCACAGCAACATTCCCCAGCGGCTTTGGTGCTTTGGGGTCGGTGATGTCAATCAGGCCCAGCACGCCCAGCGGGCTGTCGGAATAGACCAGCGTATTGCCATCCTCGGTCGCCGCGATGATTTCTGCGCTTGTCTCTCTCGCGCGATCCTCGCCCTCGGCCATGTTGTCAGGGGTGGCGAAAACCGACACACGGTTGAACACCATCTCGGCAGCGGCGGGCATTGCGGTGGCAAGCGCCAGAACCGAGGTCAGGCAGACGTGACGAAGCAGCATGGGGCCATTCCTCTTGCGGGTTGTTGTGCCCGTGAGGGATGGCGTTTTTGCATGTCAGCCGGACGACAAAAGCGTGACAGTTTGGTAAAGCGGTCAGATCGCCGAACACCGCCATCCCGTCACTCGGGCAACCCACCGGCCACCCCGCCAAGGCCCGCCCGATCAGCCGGGGCCTGCCCAATCCGGGTCTTTTCCCCCCGCACGCCCGCAGAAAACCCGGCCCGATTTCGCAAAGTGGATAGCGGCATTGCCTTGGTTTTCCTACCAAATGAAGACTTGGCTCGGGCCTTGTTCCCGTATCGGTACCAGCGGCGTGGCAAGCTTTCCCACACCGCCCGGTCACGGATACAGCAAAAGGCGGTCAGATATTCGGCGCAGGCGCGCCCCCTTTGGCTGATGCCCCTGTGCGGCAGGCCAAAGATCGGCGCGAAAACGGATAAGAGTTGGTCGCCCACCACGGCGCGGCGCGCATTGGCAGAAAGAAGGTGTTCCCATGACAGATTCAAGCATCGCTGATCAGCCGCTCTGGCAGCGCCTGCTGTTTCCCCTGCTGACCCTCGTTGTTCTTGGCGGTGGGCTGTTCTACTTCATGATGATGGCCGATTACCGCCTCCAGCTGTTCCACGACCGGCCCCTTCTCAGCATTGCCATCCAGCTTGGCCTTGGCGCCATCGCCATCGCGATCTACTTCGGCTGGGGCAAACTGGTCGAGCGTCGTGAGGTGGCCGAGCTTTCGACACCCGGGATCGCCCGCGAATGGGGCCTTGGCCTGCTCATCGGGGCGGGGCTCTATACCGTCTGCGCCGTCACCCTGATGATCCTTGGCATCTACAAGGTCGAGGGGCTGAACCCCGTCTCCTTCCTGCTGCCCGCAATTGCCCTGGCCATCAAGTCCGGCATCTTCGAGGAACTGATCTTCCGCGGTGTCCTGCACCGTTCGGTCGAGGCGGTCTTTGGCAGTTGGGCAGGCATCCTCGCCTCATCCGCCGCCTTCGGCCTGATCCACCTCCTCAACCCGGCGGCCGAGTTGAAGGGTGCCATCTACATCAGCATCGAGGCGGGCCTGCTGCTGTCTGCCGCCTACCTGCTCACCCGCCGCCTCTGGATCTGCATGGGCTTTCACATGGGCTGGAACTATGTGCAATCCGCCGTGTTCTCGGGCGTCGTGTCGGGGGGCGTGGGCGATCCGGGCCTGCTGCAGGCCGTCATCGAAGGGCCAGACATGCTGACCGGCGGCACCTTCGGGATGGAGGAATCCATCTTCGCGCTGATCTACTGCACCAGCGCCGGGATCATCATGCTCGTCATCGCCATGCGCCGCGGCCACCTGCTGCCGCCGATGTGGAAACGGTAGAGGGAACAAACGGCGCGAAGATCAGACGGCTCGGCACAGTGATTGCCGCGCTGTTGTGGCCACTTAGGGTCAGCTGCCGGCCCTTGGTGGGCGGTGCTCCAATGAAAATGCTGCAAAGCTGCGCTCTTCGAAGCGGTTGTTGATCGGATATGCCACGACAATCTGCTTCTATAGTGTAAGGTCCGGGACCACGAGCACAGCGTTAGCCCTACGCGGGAGCGGCCTCTGCCAGCTCGTTCTGCTCAATCTCGTCGGCAGCTTCCGGCACAGGCGGGAAGCTCACCATTCCGACGCTGCTTACTAGCACCTCGCGGCACTGCTTGGCGAAATCCGCATCGCCACTTTCGATAACGTGCCGTGTGACAGCGAA
The DNA here is from genome assembly GCA_027484145.1 of Rhodobacter sp. Taxonomy (GTDB): domain Bacteria; phylum Pseudomonadota; class Alphaproteobacteria; order Rhodobacterales; family Rhodobacteraceae; genus Pseudotabrizicola. The sequence goes on along the minus strand of JAIXUH010000007.1, from coordinate 191,212 downwards.
CAGGTCTGGAGTGTGAACCAGCGCGATGGATTGCGCAGTGGCTGAGGTGATGCATTTTTCGGTGAAGGGTGCGTCCCGATCCGCTGGGGCCGTCAGGCGATAAGCATTGCCAAACAGCACGCCTTTCGCCCGAAGGGTGACCTCGTCCCGTCCGAAGTCCTCTTCAATGTTCATGGTAAGCTGACGTAGCTTGGTAATGTTGATCGCCTTATTGTCTTTTCCTTCGGCTTCGCCCAGCAAACGGCCTTCAGCAGAGAAGAAGACTGCATCAAACTCGTTTGCGTCGTCTTGGAAATTCTCGGCCTCGAATCCAAGCGCCCGAAGAGCCTTTAATATCATCGTCTCAAGCGGCTTGCCCGTCTCGAACAGCAAGCCACGAAGGTGCCCCGCTTCCGCCAACTCAGCCTTGAGATTATCCTTTTCTTTCTGGGCGCGCTCGAGGGCCTCCTCGGCGAACAGCAATTCTTTTTGCACGCGTTCCTCTTCAGCAAAAACATAGCGCTGGTCCCTTGCCCACTCTGGCTCGACGCTCCGTTCGGCGCTTTGCCGCAACGCGCGATCTAGGGCGACAACCTCGGTCAGGTAGGAGGCTGCAAATTTGCGGGCTTCGTCCGTGAACGGCTCGTAGTCATCGTCGTCTTGATCAGTCTCAGCGTCAAAGAAATGGTCAGCATTGAACTCCATATCGGGAAGCAGCAAAAGGCTTCCGCCTACTCCTGTTGCACTCACTAAGTGCAAGCCAACAGCTTTGCCACCATGCTGCGTCAGAAGACATGCGTTCTTCTCGGCTTCCGCGAATGTAACTTCGTAAGTCGAGAAAGCGCCAAACCTGTCCCAGTAGGAGGAAAGCAATTCTCGATACTCGGGGCGAAAGACGATTTCGCGTCCTTGGCTAGCAGTCCATTTTGCGCTGGTCGGAAGTGTTTTATAGTTCGAGAAAGGTTCCACGATATTCGTGGTCTTTTGATTTCTCCCCGTCCCGGAGAACTCCTTCTTTCCGGTCTGGACAAAAATCTCTTCAGGTTTGCACAGGTGCACTATAACGGTCTTGCCAATTTCGACAGCTTCCTTAATTTCCCTCCGCCAATGAGCAGACGCCTCCTTGAGTGCAAAAGACTTGTGATCACCCAGACATGGCTTCCCTTGAAAGAAGCTCATTTCATGGTCACGGCTCATGAAATCTCGGATATCTGGACGAAAAATGATGATGTCCCAGTCGAGAAGAGAAGCCTTTGTAGCTAATGCCACATGGTCGACTTCGTCTGCCGCGAGCAACATTCCGATCGACACGATCTTCTTCGCCATTCCGCACCCTAACGCAAGCTAGTCCACAAGATATCGTAGGTGGTAGCTGATCCCTTTTCAATATGTGGGAGCCATCCCGCTCCTCCCGGCTCTCGAGGGTCGCAAACATCTGCTATGAGCCTAGTGGCCTGTGACTGTCGCATCCTTCTCTGCGACGTGCATGAACGGCCGCTAGTTTCAGATTGCTGCTGATGCAATTCCGCGCCGCTGCATGTCTGCAAACCGCCCAAACGCCGCTTTTTCTTAACAAATCCCTAACTTTCTCCACCAACCCATTGATTTCCTTATACCCATAGCCTGTCCCACGCAGGGACACCCCCAGCAAAAAGAAAAACGCCCGCCCGGTGAGGGGCGGGCGGGGGGGTTAGCCGACCACGTTGAAGGCGGGGCCATAGGGGTAGTGGGTGATGTCCTCGGGCTCGTCCTCGGTCACCACAAAGATATCGTGTTCCCGATACCCGCCGGCCCCCGGCATCCCGTCGGGGATGGTCAGCATCGGCTCCATCGAGATCACCATGCCGGGTTCCAGCACCGTGTCGATATCCTCGCGCAGTTCCAGCGCCGCCTCGCGGCCATAATAGTGCGACAGGATGCCGAAGCTGTGGCCATAGCCGAAGGTCCGGTATTGCAGCATCTGCCGCTCGGCGAGGAATTCGTTGATCTTCATCGTGATCTCGGCACATGACGCGCCGGGCCGCAGCAGTTTCATCCCGAATTCATGGCTGTCGATGTTGGTCTGCCAGACCCGCATCGATGCGTCATCCACCTCACCCACAAACAACGTCCGTTCCAGCGCGGTATAATAGCCGCTGATCATGGGAAAGCAGTTGAGCGACAGGATATCGCCATGCTGGAGCTTGCGGTTTGTGACCGGGTTATGCGCGCCATCGGTGTTGATCCCCGACTGGAACCACACCCATGTGTCGCGGTATTCCGCATCGGGGAAGCGCTTGGCAATCTCGCGCTCCATCGCGTCACGGCCGGCGATGGACACCTCCAGTTCCGTGGCCCCCACCTTGATCGCGTCGCGGATCGCATAGCCGCCCACATCGGCCACGTTCGACCCGTGCTTGATCAGAGCGATTTCGGCGGGGGATTTGGTCATGCGCTGGTGCATGGTGGCGGGGGCGATATCCACCCCGCGCTTGGGTTTCAGGAAGGCGTTCAGCTTTTCCGATCGCTCCATCGTCAGATGGTCCGCCTCGCAACCAATTGCCTTGCCCTCACCCGTGACCGACGCCACCGCGCGCCACATGTTGTCGCGCGCCCAGTCGGTATAGGTGATGTTGTCGGCAATGCTGCGCCGCCATGGCTGGCCCGCGTCGATCCCGGCGCTGATGGTCACGCATTCGGTTTTCGTGACCACACAGGCATAGGGCCGCCCAAAGGTGCAATACAGAAAGCCCGAGTAATAGGCCACGTTGTGCATGGAGGTCAGGACAACAGCGTCGAGGTCATGCATCGCCATGATCTCGCGCAGACCGTCGAGGCGATCATGGTATTCCTGATCGGCAAACGGCAGGGTGTCTTTCTTTCCACCATTGTGGAAACGGTACATCTCGGGGCGGTTCAGCGACATTTCAGACCTCAATCACAGGGGTCTGGCTGCGCCAAGGAACCCCAAAAGGTCCCGGCGTACAGGACGACAGCGGCAGGAACCGCGGGCCGGGGGGCATGGGCCCCTGTGGCGACGCCATCGCCACGGCTTGGCGCGACTATGTCCAATCGCGGATGTTTTGGCAAGGGACCGGCCACGCAGGCGGCCCCTTGCGCAGGGCATTCACGCCTTGGCGAAATCGCCCGGACCGTGGCGTTCGGGCAGTTGCTCCTGCGGCTCGCCCCATGTCTTGTTGACCATGCGGCCACGCGCCACGGCGGGGCGGGCGTCAATCGCCTTGGCCCATGCCATGACATGGGTGTAGCTTTGTACGTCCAGAAACTCGGCCGCGTTATAGGCGCGACCCAGCACCAGCCCGCCATACCACGGCCAGATCGCCATATCGGCGATCGTATAGTCGCTGCCCGCGACGAAAGGGTGTTCGGCCAACTGGCGATCCAGCACATCAAGCTGACGCTTGGCTTCCATGGCATAGCGGTTGATCGGGTATTCATACTTTTCCGGCGCATAAGCATAGAAATGCCCGAAGCCGCCACCGACAAACGGGGCTGAACCCATCTGCCAGAACAGCCAGTTCATCACCTCAGTCCGCGCGGGGCCGGAGGCGGGCAGAAAGGCCCCGAACTTTTCGGCCAGATGCACAAGGATGGAGCCGCTTTCAAACACCCGCACCGGCTCGGGGCCGGAAAAATCCATCAGCGCGGGAATCTTGGAATTGGGGTTTACCCCGACGAAGCCCGAGCCGAACTGATCACCGTCCCCGATCTTGATCAGCCAAGCGTCGTATTCCGCGCCACTGTGCCCGGCTTCGAGCAACTCCTCGAACAGGATCGTCACCTTGACGCCATTCGGCGTGGCCAGCGAGTAAAGCTGGAACGGATGCGCGCCACGCGGCAGTTCCTTGTCATGCGTGGCCCCGGCGATCGGGCGGTTGGTGCTGGCGAACTGGCCGCCGTTTTCCTTGTCCCAAGTCCACACTTTTGGCGGCACGTAAACCTTGTCCGTCATCCTGATCCCCATCCGCTGCCGGGCAAGTTGCCCTTTGCGTTGAACCTAGGCTGCGGGCAGTGGCAGAGCAATGGGGCCGCGCGCAGATCAACTGTGCGGGCATGCAGTCAGCGCAACCGCTCCAGAATCTCAAGGCTGGCATAGCCGTCAGGAATCAGGCCGTTCGCTGTCTGATAGGCCTTGACGGCGGCGATGGTGTTCGGCCCGATCCGGCCATCGACGCCCTTTGCATCAAACCCTGCTGCGGTCAGCCGGCGCTGCAGATCCATCCGCTCGTCCAGTGTCAGCGCGCGCAATTCGCGCGGCCATGCGGCCTGAATTGCGGGCCCCCCGCGCAGGCGGTCAGCGAGGTGCCCCACGGCAATGACATAAGCATCGGCCGTATTGTAACGCTCGATCACCTGAAAGTTCGAAAAGATCAGGAAGGCCGCCCCCCGTGCGCCCCCAGGCAGCAGAACCGAGGCGACCCCATGATCGGGCAAGGGCCCGTCCGCCATGGGGGCCACGCCAATGGCGGCCCAATCGGCCACAGGTTTGCGGACGCGTTCGGTGGTCTGGTCATAGTCAAAGCCCGAGGGCAGCGTCACCTCCAGCCCCCAGAGGGCGCCCTTGGTCCAGCCCCAGTGGCGCAGATAGGCGGCGGTCGAGGCAAGTGCATCGGTCGGATCGTCGGACCAGAGGTCTTTCTTGCCGTCGCCGGTGAAATCCACGGCAAACTCCCACCACGAAGTGGGCATGAACTGCGTGTGCCCCATCGCCCCAGCCCAACTGCCGTTCATATCGGCAAGGGTCACGTCGCCATTTGCCAGAATCCGCAGCGCGGCAATCAACTGGGCCTCAAAGAACGCGGCGCGGCGGGCGTCATAGGCCAGTGTCGCCAAGGCCTCGATGGTGGGAATGTCGCCACGATAGGTGCCATAAGCCGATTCCAGCCCCCAGATGGCGGCCACGACATGGCGGTCAACACCGTATTCGGCCTCGATCCTTTCCAGCAGGGCCGCGTTTTTCTTGAGCGCTTTCAGGCCTAGGGCCACGCGATCATCAGATACGGCGGTATCAAGGTAGTCCCAGATCGTCTTGGTGAATTCATTCTGGTTGCGGTCGCGTTCCACGATCTTGGCGTTGAAACGCGCGGCTTGCAGGGCGCTGTCCAGCACCCCCTGCGGCACACCTGCGGCAAGCGCGCGGGGGCGAAAGCCTGTCAGCCAGTCTGCAAACCCGGCTTCTGACCCGATGACCTTCATCTGAACCTCTTGCGTGCTGCTGTCCGTTTCTGAAGTGTTCAGCGATTGTGCCACAGCGCCTGCCGTGGACAGCGCAAAGACCATCATCGCCACAAGCGCCCGCATACCGCCACCCTTTGTCCGCCACGACCGCAGCCTAGCGCGGGCAAAAGGCCAAGGCAAACGGGCTACTTGCGTTTGCGCACGACCTTGCGCTTGGCCTGTGCGTCACGCGCGGCGGCCTTGGCGGGTTTGCGCGGGCTGAACCGCCCAGCCCCCGGCCCCCGTGGCCCGCGTCCAGCGGGAAGGGTGGCACCATCCAGCGACAACAGTTCCAGCATCAGCCCGCCGGTGACCGGGATCGCCTCGGCCAGCCGGACGGTGACCTTTTGCCCCAACCCGATGGTCAGCCCGGTATCGGCCCCCATCAGGGTTTGTGTGTTCTGGTCGTAGTGGAAGAACTCGCGCCCCACGCTGCGAATGGGGATCAGGCCGTCGGCACCGGTTTCATCCAGCTTCACGAACAGGCCAAAGCGTTGCACACCGGAAATCCGGCCGGTGAATTCGGCCCCGACACGGTTCGACAGGTATGCCGCAAGATAGCGGTCGGTCGTATCCCGCTCGGCCGCCATGCTGCGCCGTTCGGTATCGGAAATCAGCTTCGCCGTTTCCTCAAGCTGGTCGGTATCCTGCGCCGACAGCCCGTCATCGCCCCAGCCGTGCCCCGAGATCAGCGCCCGGTGCACGATCAGGTCGGAATAGCGGCGGATCGGACTGGTGAAATGGGCGTAGTTTTTCAGCGCGAGGCCAAAGTGGCCAAAGTTCTCCGGGTGGTAATAGGCCTGCGTCATGCTGCGCAGGGTGGTGATATTCATCAACTCGTCAAACTCGGTGCCTTGCGCGGCGGCCAGAAGGCGGTTCAGGTGGCTGGTCTGCAGGACCTGCCCTTTGGCCAGCACAAAGCCCGAGGCCTGCGCCACCTCACGCAAGGCATCCAGCTTTTCGGGGCTGGGCTCTTCGTGCACGCGAAACAGCAGCGGGCGCTTCAGGCGGATCAGTTCCTCAGCCGCCGCGACGTTGGCGAGGATCATGAACTCTTCGATCAGGCGGTGCGCGTCATAGCGTTCCTTGAACGCCACCGACTTCACCTCACCTGCGTCAGTCAGTTCGATCCGGCGTTCCGGCAGATCAAGGTCCAGCGGTTGCCGCGCTGCGCGAGCTTTTTTCGTTGCCTCGTAGGCTGCGTAAAGTGGGCGCAGGATCGGCTCCAACAGGGGGCCTGTCACCGCATCAGGGTTGCCATCCACCGCCTGCTGCACCTGTTCATAGTTCAGCGAGGCGGCCGAGCGCATGATGCCGCGCACAAAACGGTGGCTGACCTTGTTGCCATTCGCATCCAGCCGCATCCGCACGGCAAGGCAGGCGCGGTCAACATGTTCATGCAGGCTGCACAGATCGCCCGACAGCACATCAGGCAGCATCGGCACCACGCGGTCGGGGAAATAGGTGGAGTTACCACGTTTGCGCGCCTCGCGGTCAAGCGCGCTTCCGGGGCGGACGTAAAAGGCCACATCAGCAATGGCGACCCAGACGATGAAGCCGCCGGGATTTCCGCCCTCACGGTCATGTTCTGCATAGACCGCATCATCGCGGTCGCGGGCATCGACAGGGTCGATGGTCAGCAGCGGCACATCGCGCAGATCGTCGCGCCCCTTGATCGGCGCGGGCTGCGCGCGGTCCGCCTCGGCAATCACCGCATCGGGGAACTGGTCGGGAATGCCATGCTGGTGAATGGCGATCAGCGATACGGCGCGTGGCCCCGAAGGATCGCCCAGCCGTTCAATGATGCGCGCCTGCGGCAGGCCCATGGTGCGCTTGCCAACAACCTCGCCCTCGACCAGTTCGCCATCCTTGGCGCCAAGGGTCATGTCGCGGGCGACGCGCCATTCCTTGTCCTGCCCCTTGTCGATGGGCATGATCCGCCCGCCTTCGGCATTGGTGCGGAAGACCCCCAGCACCTTGAGCGGGTTGGACCCGATGCGCCGGATCAGCCGCGCCTCATACTGGTATTCGCCCACATCGACCGATGACAGCCGCGCCAGAATCCGGTCGCCGGCCCCCATGGCCGGGTCGCCTTTGCGCGCGATGAAAATGATGCGCGGGGCAGCACCTTCGCCTGTCCATTCCATCGGCTTGGCGAAGATGTCGCCCTGCGCGTCGGGGGCAAGGATCGTCAGGATGGTCACGGGCGGCAATTCCTTGGCCCCGCGATAGCTGCGGTGCGCCTTGGCGACGCTGCCTTCGGCCTCCAGTTCCTTGAGCATGCGCTTCAATTCAATCCGCGCAGCGCCCTTGATGCCAAAGGCCTTGGCAATGTCGCGCTTGGCCACAAGGCCGGGATTGTCATTGATCCACTGAAGGATCTGCTCTTTGGTGGGAAGCTGTTCCATCATTTCGCCCTAGCACGACGACCGGGGCCAAGAAAGCCGCAAAGGAAATGCGGCTTTGCAAATATCGCCGTGGTGGCTACCAGCGGGTCAGGGCCGCCTCATCCGTATCCTTGGCGGCCACCCATTCCGCCCCATCGGCGCCGATTTCCTTTTTCCAGAACGGTGCGCGGGATTTGAGGTAATCCATCAGAAATTCGGCGGCGTCAAAGGCATCGGCCCGGTGTGATGCGGCGGTGGCCACCATCATGATCGGCTCACCCCCGGCAAGGCGGCCATAGCGGTGGATCACCAGCGCATCGGCCAAGGACCAGCGCGCGATGGCCTGTTCCGTGATCGCGGCAATCGCGCGTTCGGTCATGCCGGGGTAATGTTCGATCTCCATGGCTGAAAGCGTGCCCGCATTGTCGCGCACGATGCCCGTAAAGGTGACAACCGCCCCGGCCCCGGTGACACCTGCCGCAAAGGCATTGGCTTCGGCGCCCAGATCAAAGGGTTCGGCCTGCACCGAAAGGCGCATGTCAGCCCCCGGTCATCGGAGGGAAGAACGCCACCTCTCGCACGCCCGCCAAGGGCGCGTCAAAGCTGGACAATTCCTGATCCAGCGCCACGCGCAGGCTGGCCAGATCGGCAAAGGCGGCGGCATAACGCTCTTCGCGCGCGCAAAGTTCGGTGATCAGCGCGGCCACGGTCGGCGCGTCGGTCTGAACCTTTTCGCGCGGCAGCCCGATGCGTTCGCGCACCCAAGCAAAGTAAAGAACGTCGATCATTGCTTATCTTCCTTCAGGAAGGGCAAGGATTTCAGAAAGTAGTCAAGGCCGGTCACAAAGGTGAGTATGGCGGCAATCCAGATCAGGCCAAGCCCCACCATGGTGGCAATTGACGAACAACCCCGTGCGCCGCACGACCGGATCGGATCTGCCAGCCCTTGGCTGACCGCAAGGGCGTATTGATCGGTGGTCATGCCCTGACGGGCGATGCCTTCCAGATGTTCCAGCCCGGTGCCCAGAAACAGGATCGAAATGGCTACCATCTGCGCCGTGGTTTTCCACTTGGCCAGCTTCGTCACCTTCAGCAGGCCCGCCTTGGCCCCCAGATACTCGCGCAGGCCCGAGACGAACACCTCGCGGAACAGGATGACTGTGACGGGCAGGATGAGCCAAGGGTTCATGCCGGAATAGCCGGTGATGATGACAAGGGCGATGACCACCATCGCCTTGTCGGCAATCGGGTCCATCATGGTGCCGAACTTGGACTCCTGCTTCCACAGCCGGGCAAGGTAGCCATCGAACCAGTCGGTCACGGCGGCCACGATGAACAGGGTCAGCGCAAACCAGTCGGCCCAAGGCCGATGGAAATACAGGAACATGATTGCAACGCCGGGGGCCGCGACAAGTCGCAGCACCGTCAGGATATTTGGCAAGGTCCACGTCATGCGAAATGCTTAACCCTTCGCCAAGCGCGGGAAAAGCGGATTTGCTGCTTTTGCCGTGTCAGAACGGCGCAGGTGCAGAAAAGGTCACAGGCTCACCCGTCGCAGGGTGGTGCAGTGTCAGGCTTTCGGCATGCAGCATCAGGCGGGGCGCATCGCGCGCTTCGCCCGTGGCATAGATCTGATCGCCGATGATCGGGTGACCAAGCGCCAGCATATGCACGCGCAACTGGTGGCTGCGGCCCGTCAACGGGTGCAGGTGGACGCGGGTTTCCGTCGCGTCGCGGCGGATCACTTCCCAATCGGTTTGCGCGGGCTTTCCCATCTCATGGCTGACCATCTGGCGCGGGCGGCGCGGCCAGTCGGAACACAAGGGCAGGTCGACATGACCGTGATCCTCGGCCATCTGCCCCCAGACGCGGGCCACATAGGTCTTGCGGGCGCGGCGCTTTTCAAACTCTTGCCCCAGAAAGCCCTGCGCGGCCTTGGTCCGGGCAAAGATGATCACGCCCGACGTGTCACAATCCAGCCGGTGCACCACCAGCGCATCCCACCGCGCAGCCTGCAGGCGGGTGATCAGGCAATCTTCGCGCCCTTCCAGCTTGCCCGGCACCGACAGCAGCCCGGCGGGCTTGTCGACCACCAGCAGATGTCGGTCCTCATGGATGATCACCAATGGCCCGGTGGGCGGGTCATAGGTGAAATCCGGGATCAGGCTGGGGGTGGTGGTCATGCGACCTCATGCCCTGCTGCGCGCAGACGGTCAGCCAGATGGCGGATGTGGGCGGGACCCACCTCGCAGCAGCCGCCGACGATAGTGGCGCCCATGCCGACCCATTCCATGGCGAAATCGGCGTATTTCTCGGGCGTCAGGTCGTGGCGATGGGTGAGTTCCTTGACCGTTGGCGCGTCTTTCAGGAAGTTGCCGGAAATATGGGTAAAGCCATTGGCATAGGCGCCAAAGGGCAGGCCCAGCGGTTTGAGCGCAGCCATGGCTGCCGCCATCGACTCCGGGACCGAGCAGTTGGCCAGCACGGCCGCCACCGGATAGGCCGTGGTCAGCCGCGCCAGATCGGCCACGGGTTCGCCCGAGCGCAGCTTTGATCCGTCATTGTCATCCACCGAGACCGACAGCCAGACCGGCTTGCCCGATTCAAGCCCGCCTTTCAGCGCGCCTTCGGCCTGCGTGATCGAGGCCATCGTTTCGCACAGGATCATGTCGACATGCGGGCCAAGGATGCGGGCAATCTCGGCGTATTTCGGGGTGGCTGCTTCGACGGCCTGAACCACATCGGTGCGATAGCTGGCGATCAGTGGCCCCATTGACCCGGCGATCAGGCCGCGCCCGGCGGCAGCCTGCGCCTCATGCGCCTCGGCCAAGGCGCGCAGGTGAAACGCGTGAAACAGATGGTCCAGATCGAACCGCACCAGCCGGTCATGGTGGATGGCATAGGTGTTGGTGGTGGCCACGCTTGCCCCGGCGGCAAAGTAATCGGCGTGAATGTCGCGCACCATCCCGGGGTGGTCGATCATCACGCGCGTGGCCCAAAGCGGGGTCGGCTCGTCACCCGAGCGTGCCACCAGTTCTTGCCCCATGCCACCGTCCAGCAGGGTGATCTTTGCCATTGTCGCCTCCATTTGCATTTGGCGCACCATCGACGCGGTGATGACGAAGATCAAGGGATGTCGTTTGACGTGGGGCGGGGCGGCAGGGCAGGCTGCGCGCAACAGAGGGAGTTGCGCTTTGGATTATGAAACCGTTCCCGCCCGGGATTTCGGCCATGCCTTGCGGGGGGTCAGCGTCAACCTTCTGGTCCGCGACGTGGCGCTGCAGGTGGCCTTTCTGACGGGCGTCTTCGGGATGCAGGCGCATCGGGCCAGCCGCGACTTTGCCATTGTGCTGCATGCGGGGATGCCGTTTCAGTTGCATGCCGACGCCACTTTTGCGCGCCATCCGATCCATGCACTGCTGCCCGAGGCCGCACCGCGCGGGACAGGGCTGGAATTGCGCCTGCACGAAGCTGACCCCGACGCCGCTGCGGCGCGGCTGGAGGGTTTTGTCGACGCGATGCTGTTGCAAGAGCCGACCGACAAGCGCGGCCATGGCCTGCGCGAAGCGGTCATCATGGGCCCTGATGGCTATGTCTGGGTGCCGTCGCGGCGGATTTAGCGTCGCCGCCCGGGACAGCATCAGGTGGCGTCGCGAAACACCTCGGCCAAAAGGTCGACAAAGAACGCCTCATCCGCCGGCGTAAAGGCGGCGGGGGTGTTGCTGTCCAGATCAAGCACACCAAGCAGCAGTCCCGCGCCATTACGGACGGGCAGCACCAGTTCCGAGCGGGTTGTCGACGAACAGGCGATATGGTCGGGAAACGCCTCGACATCGGGCACGTTCATCACCTGACCCGTGCGCGCGCAGGCCCCGCAGACCCCGCGCGAAAACGGGATGACAAGGCAACCGTGGCCGCCCTGATAGGGGCCGATCTTAAGGAGTTCGGGGGCGACAACGCGGTAAAAGCCTGTCCAGTCACTGAATGGATGGCCGTGGTGGATTTCGCAGGCCAGCGTCGCCATCAGCGCGACGCTGTCAGTTTCGCCATGAGTCAGCGCGCGGATGCTGGCGGCAAGGGCGACATAATCTGGGGTGATTGGGGTGGTGGTGTTCATACTCAATACCCCAAACCAATGCCATCTTTGCGCGGGTCCGACCCGGCCAACAGTACGCCATCGTCGCCGATCTGGATGGCCTGCGCACCGCCGAGAGGGATATAGGGGGTCACGACCGTATGGCCCATATCGGACAGTTCGGCACAGACGCTTTCGGAATAGCCACGCTCCACCTCCAGCCCCTGCGGCCCGGCAAAGCAGCGCGGCGCGTCGATGGCGGCCTGCAGGTCCATCCCGAAATCGACAAGGTTGGACACCAGCCGCGCATGGCCCGTGGGCTGATACCCGCCGCCCATCACGCCGAATGGCATGGTGATGCGCCCATCCTGCCGCAGCATGCCCGGAATGATGGTGTGCATCGGCCGCTTGCCGCCGCCTGCCACATTCGGGTGGCCTTCGGTCAGGGTAAAGCCCGCGCCGCGGTTCTGGAAGTTGATGCCGAACCGTTCCGACGCAAGCCCGGCCCCAAAGCCCCAGAACACCGAATAGATCAGCGAAATGGCCATGCGGTCACGGTCCACCACGGTGATATAGATGGTGTCGCGGTGAATGGCCTCGGTCAGCGGGGCGGCAGATGCCATGGCGCGCGCGGGGTTGATCAGAGCGGCAAGGCGCGCAGCGGTTTCATCCGACAGCATGTGATCCAGCCGCGCGGTCTTGTCGGCGATAAAGCGGTTGCGCGCGTCATAGGCCAGTTTCGCGGCCTCGGCCTCCAGATGCGCGCGCTGGCTGCCGAACGGGTCCATCGCGGCCAGATCAAAGTGGCGCAGGATCTTGAGGAGCAAGATCGCCGTGGCGCCCTGACCATTTGGCGGATGCTCGAGCAGGTCCGTGCCGTGATAGGAGCCTTCGACCGGGGTGCCATAGTCGCAGGCGGTGGCGGCAAGATCCTCCATCGTGTGGGTGCCGCCAAGCGCGCGCAGTGACGTGATCAGGTCTTCGGCAACTTCGCCTTCGTAGAACCCGGCGCGGCCATCGCGGGCCACGCGGCGCAACACCTCGGCCTGACCGGGGGCGCGGAAGATCTGGCCCGGACGGGGGGGCTGTCCGGCAAAGAGGAAATGGTCACGGGCGCGGCCCTGCAGGGCGGGGGCATCATCGGCCCAGTCAAAAGCCACGCGCGGCGCGACGGGTACACCCTGTTCAGCGTAATGGATGGCGGGGGCCAGAACATCGGCCAGCGATTTGCGGCCCCAATCGGCCGACAGACGGCAAAAGGCATCCATCGCGCCGGGAAGGGTGATGGCTTCGACACCACGCAAGGGCACGGCGGTCAGGCCACGCGACCGCATTTCAGCCGCCGACAACCCCTTTGGCGCGCGACCCGAGCCGTTGAGTGAGATAACCCGTTCTTCCCCGGCGGGCTTGAGCAGAGCAAAACAGTCGCCGCCGATACCGGTCATTTGCGGCTCGCAGATGCCCAGCAAAACCGCCCCGGCAAGGGCCGCATCAACCGCGTTGCCGCCCGCCTGCAGCATGTCGATGGCTGCCTTGGCCGCCAAAGGGTGCGAGGTGGCGCAAACGCCGTTGGTGGCATAGACGGCCGATCGGCCCGGAAGGTGAAAGTCGCGCATACGTGCCCCCATGGTCATGGGGCAAAGCTAGGCGCGGTGCGGGGGATTGCCAAGCGCATAAGAACCTCGGTGCAACGAACTGGGTGGGGGCTTTTATCCGTCGCACCGAGGGAAGCTTTATGCAGCTACATGTTCTATATCGGCGGCACGGGCGGCGATTTTAGGGGGAAAATCTGACCCTTTCGCGTCAGATTGCCAAATCGCGCAACAATCGGCAGTCACAGGGCCGACTGTTGCGATTCAATGCGAAACTCCAGCCGGTTGCACCCGCCTTCGTAACGATAGCGCAGGTCTTGCGAGAGGCTTCGAATCAGGTGCCAGCCAAACCCGCCTTCGGGCAGGTCTGCCATCAGATGAGGCAGCGACAGCCGCCCTTCGGGCAGAATGCCACCCGGCATGGGGCGGCCAAAATCGGCGATCTGGCAATGCAGGCCAGTGGCCGACGTGTGCAGCGTCACCTCGATTTCGCCGCGTTCAGTGCCATAAGCATGTTCCACGATGTTGTTCAGCGCCTCGGCCAGAACGATCTGGGCCGTATCGCGGGTATCCGGCGGCAACGGGCCGGTCGCCAAAGCATCGAACAGGGTGCATAGCGCAAGGCGAACCTGATGCGCGTCCGAAGGGATGGTGAGGCGCGTCGTCTTGTCCTGCGGCTCAGACGGCATCGCGCAGGTCATCTGGCAGATCGGCGGGCAGGGCGGGCAAAATGGGGAAAACGCTGTCCATCCGGGTCAGCCGGAACACCTTTTCAACAGCCGGGGTCAGCCCGGCCAGTTCCAGCAGGCGGCCGGGATCCAGCGCTTTGCGCACCGCGACCACCGCCCCCAGACCACTGCTGTCAATGAAGGTGACGCAGGACAGATCCAGAAGCACCGGCAGGGCCGTGCTTTGGGTGATGGATCGCATCTGCTCCTTGAATTCGATTGCGCTGGCCGCATCAATCCGCGTTTCGCGGACGTGGACGATCAGCCGGTTGGTGTGTCGTGTGGTGTCAATCTGCATCATGCCCTCCGATTCCCTGACAAGGGTATCGGCAAACCGGTTAGCAGAAGGTCAACGCGTGAGGGGCGCAGGCTTTAGTTCAACTGGAACTGCAGCGGATAGCGGCCGTTCTCGAAATCGCCGAAGAGATCATGCAGGTCGGGGTGGCCGACGGGCTCTCCAGTCTCGTCCGGGACAAGGTTCTGCTCGGATACATAAGCCACGTAATAGCTTTGGTCATTCTCGGCCAGCAGGTGATAGAACGGCTGGTTCTTGGACGGACGGCTTTCCTCGGGGATGTTTTCATACCATTCGTCGGTGTTCGAAAACATGGCGTCCACGTCAAACACAACACCGCGGAACGGATGCTTCCGATGACGGACCACCTGTCCAAGATGATATTTGGGTGTGGACTTTAGCATAGAACGCTTCCCCCGATGATGGTTAGTAATCCCGAAGGGCAGGCTTTGTCCACAAGACCGACCGAACCTCAGGGAAACAATCTGTGGCCCTTAGCCCCACAGTGGCATCCTGTCGAGGGGGCTGCGCGCCCGTCCGGGGCCTGTGGCGGAAGGGTGCCGTCCTCGCGTATTTCTGATCGGGCTTGCGTGGTTGACCCATTTCCCCCGACAGCGTTTTGCCGTATCGTGCTGAATAATAAAAAAACGTGCGAGGGGCAGATGAGCAGACTTCTCCGCGCGTCGATTGTGTTTCTGACCCTTGCATCATGCGGGGGGGGCAACTTTTCGGCGCCTCGTGAATTGGATAATGCCTGCGCCATCACGCAGGAACGTCCACAATACTACCGCGCCATGAAGGCGACCGAGCGCAGATGGGGCATTCCCGTTCATGTGCAGATGGCGACGATCCATCAGGAATCGAAGTTCATCGGCAATGCGCGCACGCCGCACCGCTTTGCCTTGGGCATTATCCCCATGGGGCGGCAATCATCGGCCTATGGTTACAGCCAAGCCCTTGATGGCACATGGGAAGAATATCAGGACGAACAGGGCCGGCGCAGCGCGCGCCGTGACCGCATCGAAGACGCGACCGACTTCATGGGCTGGTATATGGATCAGTCAGCACAGCGGCTGGGCATATCGAAGGCCGATGCCGAGGCGCAGTATCTGGCCTATCACGAAGGCCGGACCGGCTATGCCAACCAAAGCTATCTTGGCAAGCCGTGGCTGATGGAGGTGTCGGCAAAGGTCCGGGCGCGGTCAGAGATGTATGCCCAGCAACTGGCAAGCTGCGGGCGTTAAAGCCCGCGCTTTTTCGTCTCGGCGGTGATGTCGAAGTAAGAGGCGGGGATGGACCCGCCTTTTTTCATCTCGCCCAGGATCACCGTGGTCTGGCTGCCGACATCATCGGTGATGATCCATTGCCGCAGTTCAACCGGGTTGGCGGTGAACACCAGTTCGATCGTGCCATAGCCCGGATTGTCGGGGTCTTGCGCCACGACGCGGGTGGTGTTCTCCACCTCGTTATGGCCCACGACCATCTTGGCGCGGCCAAGGTTGATGTCGGCGGCCAGAATCAGGTTCAGCGGCGTGCGTTTCAGCGGGTATTGCTCGGGCGGTTGGTTCGACTTGGCGTCAAAGATCGCAACCTGCTGCCCCCCCGCCATCACAAGGCTTTGGTCGGGCGGGGCATATTCAAAGCGCACCCGGCCGGGGCGGCGGATGAACAACCGGCCGGTTGCAATGGTGCCGTCGGCGTTCACCTGCGTGAAGTCGGTCGCGACCGTCGACAGGCCGTTCAGGTAATTCGACAGATCACCCAGCGAAATCTTCTCGGCAAACGCCGGGGCGCCAAGGGCAATCAGGGCAAGCGGGGCCAAAAGGGCGGTTCTGCGGTTCATGCACTCAATATAGGGGGCCTTTGGGCGGCTTGCATCAGGGATTACAATCACCTCGCGGCGATGTGCCGATGGCGTGAACACGCAGGTGCGGTGTCTTGACAGTGGCCGCCAAGACAGGGCTGATCGCCAAAACGACGGAGGCCCGCATGAGAACCGAATTTGACACAGAGTTGGAAACGCGGCTTGTCCGTTATGCCGCCGTGGATACGCAAAGCGATGAAAAGGCAGCATCTTCGCCCAGTACGGCAATTCAGCTGAACCTGTCGCGGATGCTGGCGGCCGAGTTGGAGGGGATTGGCGCCACCGACGTGCGGATCACCGACTATGGCGCGGTGCTGGCCACGGTGCCTGCCACGGTTGAGGGCAAGCCGGTCATGGGCTTTCTGGCGCATGTCGATACGGCCCCGCAATTCAACGCCACCGGGGTCAAGCCGGTGGTGCATCGCGGCTATAACGGCGGCGATATCACCTTTGCCGATGCGCCGGGGCTGGTGCTGTCGCCCGCCGTGTCGCCCTATCTGGGGCTGAAGAACGGCGATGACATCATCACCGCCAGTGGCACCACGCTTTTGGGCGCCGATGACAAGGCGGGCATTGCCATCATCATGACTGCGGCGCGCCACCTGCTGGCTAACCCGCAGATTCCGCATGGCAAGATCCGCATCGCCTTTACCCCGGACGAAGAGATTGGCCGTGGCGTCGACAAACGCCTGCCCGCCGATCTGGGGGCCGACTTTGCCTATACTCTGGATGGCGGCAAGGCGGGCGAGATCGAGTATGAAAGCTTTTCTGCCGATGGTGCGGTGGTGCGGATTACCGGAGTGTCGGCCCACCCCGGCTTTGCCAAGGGCAAGCTAGTGAACGCGCTATCGCTGGTGGCAAAACTGGTGTCGCTGCTGCCGCAGGGCACGATGGTGCCCGAAGTGACCGATGGCCGCGACGGATTTTTGCATGTGTATGAGATCAAGGGCACCGCCGCCGAGGCCGAAGTGCGCCTGATCTTGCGTGATTTCGAGCGGGACGGGCTGGAGGCCAAGGGCGATATCCTGCGCCGCGCCTGTGACGCCCTTCAGGCGGTCGAGCCACGCGCCACGGTGACCTGCGACATCCGCCCGCAATACCGCAACATGCGCTATTGGCTGGAACAGGACATGACGCCCGTCACGCTTGCCCGCGACGCTGCCCGTGCCGAAGGGGTGGAACCGGTGTCCGTGCCCATTCGCGGCGGCACTGACGGGTCACGGCTGACGGAAATGGGGGTGCCGACGCCCAACCTGTTCACCGGCATGCAGGAAATCCATGGCCCGCTGGAATGGGTCAGCGTGCAGGACATGGCCCTTGCAACCCGCGTGATGCTGCGGCTGGTGCAGGCCTAAGCCCCGCAAAACCAAACGCCCGCCAGATGTGGCGGGCGTTTTGCGTTTGGCCGGCCTGTGGGGGCCTAGACCTCGGGCACCAGAATTTCGCGCTTGCCCACGTGGTTGGCCGCCGTGACGACCATCTGTTCTTCCATCTGTTCCACCAGTTTCGCGGCCTTGTTATAGCCGATGCCCAGTTTGCGCTGGATGTAGGAGGTGGAGCATTTGCGGTCCTTTGCCACGATGGCAACAGCCTGATCATACAGCGCATCATCGCCGCCTTCGCCGGTCGACAGGCCCAGAACCACGTCGATGTCAGAGGCCGAATCTTCATCCGGGCCTTCCACCACGCCCGACATATAGACCGGCGGGCCGAAGGATTTCAGGTGGTTGACGATTTCCTCAACCTCTTCGTCC
Organism: Rhodobacter sp.; assembly: GCA_027484145.1. Taxonomy (GTDB): domain Bacteria; phylum Pseudomonadota; class Alphaproteobacteria; order Rhodobacterales; family Rhodobacteraceae; genus Pseudotabrizicola. The sequence continues at coordinate 173,321 of JAIXUH010000007.1, read as the reverse complement.
GAAACGAAGGGGCCGTGGATACGGGTGATCTTGGCGCCGTTGCCCATATACAGCATGTCGCCCATGCCCAAGAGCTGTTCGGCCCCCTGTTCACCCAGGATCGTGCGGCTGTCGATCTTGCTGGTCACCTGGAAGGAAATCCGGGTGGGGAAGTTGGCCTTGATGGTGCCGGTGATCACGTCCACCGAAGGGCGCTGCGTCGCCATGATCAGGTGGATGCCCGAGGCACGCGCCATCTGGGCCAGACGCTGGATGCAGGCTTCGATTTCCTTGCCCGCGACCATCATCAGGTCGGCCATTTCGTCCACGATCACCACGATGTAAGGGATCGCGACGGGCTGGAATTCGTCGGTTTCGAACACCGGCTCGCCGGTATCTTCATCAAACCCGGTCTGAATGGTGCGCTTGAACATCTCGCCCTTGGCAAGCGCTTCGCGCACGCGGCCGTTGTAGCCTTCGATGTTGCGCACGCCCATTTTCGACATCTTGCGATAGCGCTCTTCCATCTCGCCCACGACCCATTTCAGGGCGACGACGGCCTTTTTCGGGTCTGTCACAACGGGGGAAAGCAAATGCGGGATGCCGTCATAAACGGAAAGTTCCAGCATCTTGGGGTCGATCATGATCAGGCGGCATTCCTCGGGCGACAGCTTGTACAGCAGCGACAGGATCATGGTGTTGATGGCCACCGATTTGCCCGAACCCGTGGTACCCGCGATCAGCAGGTGGGGCATCTTGGCAAGGTTGGCCACAATCGGATCACCGCCGATGTCTTTGCCAAGGGCCAGCGGCAGGCGCATGTTGCTGTCGCCAAAATCGCGCGCGGCCAGAATTTCGCGCAGCACCACCTTTTCGCGGGTGGCATTGGGCAGTTCGATGCCGATGACTGACCGCCCCGGCACGGTGGAGACGCGGGCAGAAAGCGCCGACATGCTGCGCGCAATGTCGTCGGCCAGACCAATCACGCGCGATGCCTTCAGGCCCGGCGCGGGTTCCAGCTCATACATGGTGACCACGGGGCCGGGGCGGACGCTGACGATTTCGCCTTTTACGCCATAGTCATCCAGCACGGATTCCAGCATGCGGGCGTTTTCTTCCAGCGCCTCATCCGACAGGGCATGGCGCTGCACGGTGGAGGGCGCGGCCAGCAAGGACAATGGCGGCAGTTCATAGGCCTGTTTGACCTGATCTTCGAACCGCAGGCGGGGCTGCGACTCGGCGATGGCCTGACGCGAAGGTTGCGGGACCTTTTTGACGATGTGCTGCACCACGGGTTTGCGGACATCTGCCGCCGGCAGACGCGGAATGGCTGCCGGAGCCGGGGCATAGTCTGGCCCGTCATCGGGATACCAGTCGCCATCATCATCCAGCGCACTGGCAGGGAAGGGGTCTGCGGCGGGCATGTCAGGGGCGAACAGGTTTTCGTTTTCGTCCCACGCATCATCTTGCGGCGCGACATAGGCCGATGCGGGCATCCGCACTGCCGTAAAGGGCAGGGGAGGCATGATCGTGGAGGAATGGGTGGCCGTCAGCGGCGGCTCGGCGGGCAGGATCGGCGCTGCGGCGGGCTGCCGGGTATCGGCGATCAGGGGTTGCGGGCCGCGCAGGCGCTGGGTCAGCGACCGTGCGTCGGTGCGGGCCACCGGGGGTTCACGGCGCTGCACGGCGGCGCTGATCGGGTTCAGCGTGGGCAAGGGTTGGCGCACGCGGGCGCGGATGGCATCGGTGATGCGGGCCTTGATGCGGTCATCATTCGGTGCCTCGGTCAGGTCAGCCTGTGCCGACAGGACCGGTTCCACCAGTTCCGGCTCTGGCTCGGCGATGCGGCGCATCAGTTGCGGCATGCGTGCCAACAGCCCCGCTTTTTCGCGCGGCGGGGCGTAATGCGGCGCATCGGCCATGGGTTCGGGATAGCGGGCATCGGCGCGCAGGGCACCCTTCATGCTGCGCGGGCTGCCCCATTCCGGCGACTCCGGCGCCACCGGGGCACGCTGAACCACATTGCCGCGCGCGGCAGGCTGCTGTGGGGCGGTCTGCACCAGCGGTTCGGGTGACCAATCTTGCGGCGCGGACAGGCGCGCATCAGCGCGTGCCGTCTGCGCCTCGGCCCGTGCGGTGCGGTGGTTGGCATAAGCCGCAGCCGCATGCGAGGTGCCGCGCCCGGCCACTGCCAACACGCTGTTATAGGCATAGATCGACCCCACCAGCAGGAACCGGGCAAAGACCTGAATCTCGGGCACGGTAAACCCGGTCACCCACAGGCCCATCACGATCAGCACAAGGCCAAGGATCAGCGAGAACAAGTTCAGACCCAGACCGGCGTTGACAGGGGCCACGTTGAGCAAAGCGCCCAGAATGGTTTCACCGAACAGACCACCCAGACCAAAGGAATGCGGCCAGCCTTCGCCGGGCACCAGCGTTGCACAATAAACCGACGCAAGCGCCACCGCGATCACGGCAAAGACGATGCGCCCCATGGCCCGGTCAGCGCCGCGATGGGTCACGAACCGCACGCCCCATGCGGCAAGGATCACTGGGATCATCCATGCGCCGCGCCCGCCGATGATGATAAGCGTGGACGACATCGCCGCACCAAAGCGGCCCAGCATGTTGCGCGCAGGTTCATCCGTGGCCACCATCCAGCCCGGATCTTCGGGCGAATAGCTGCCCAGCATCAGCGTAAAGGCAAGGGCAAACACCAGCAGGGCGATGCCCAGCAATTCTCGTCCGCGACGTTCAAGCATGGCTTGCGTGTTCTGGTCCAGAAGTGGATCGCGCTGACGAGCGTTGATTGATGCCATGGGTGCGTGTCCTTAACCGTAAAGGCAGTCGCGAAGGCGGATCAGCCCGCGCTGCAATTCGTCTTGTGGCGCAACCAGCGCCACGCGAATGTAATGGCGTCCGGGGTTCTGCCCGTCCGCGTCGCGCGACAGATAAGCGCCGGGCAAGACCCGCACGCCAGTGTCGCGCCACAGTTTCAGCGCTGCCACTTCGCCATCGCCAATGGCGGGCGGAACCGGCAGCCATAGAAAGAAGCCACCTTCGGGCGACACACGGTTGTGACGCTCGGCAAAGACCTGATCGGCCATGGCAAATTTGGCCTGATAAAGCGCCAGACTGGCCTCTACATGCGCCTCATCGCGCCATGCCGCTTCGGACACGCGCTGAATAGGCAGGGGCAGGGGGGCCCCGGCAAAGGACCGCAACTGCCGGATGCGCGCCATGGATTGCGCGCCCGTGGCCACAAATCCCGACCGCAGCCCCGGCAGGTTGGACCGTTTCGACAGCGAATGGAACACGGCCAGACGCTCGGGGTCGGCGCCAGTGGCCTGCGCCACAGTCAGGGCGCCGGGTGGCGGGGCATCGCGCCAGATCTCGGAATAGCATTCGTCGACGAACAGGCGGAAATCGTGTTTTTCGGCCAAGGCCAGCAGCCGCGCCAGATAGTCCGCCGGGGCAACAGCACCTTGCGGGTTGGCGGGCGAACAGATGTAGGCCACGGTCACGCGGTCCAGCACATCGGGGGGCAGGCTTTCGTAATCGGGCAGAAAACCGGTCTCGGCCGTGGCGGGCACATAGACCGGATCGGCCCCCACGGTCAAGGCGGCGACGGCGTAGACCTGATAGAACGGGTTCGGCATCAGGATCACGGGGCGCTTGCCGCGCTTGGTTTCCGGGGCCACGGCGATGGCGGTGTTGAACAGCCCCTCGCGGGTGCCGTTCAGGGCCATGATCCGGTTTTCTGCCAGTTCAACGCCATAGCGCCGCTGCACCCATGCGCTGATGGCGGCCAGCAGTTCCGGCGTGCCGTCGTTGGGCGGATAGACCCCAAAGCCGGCAAGGTTGGCGGCAAGGATTGGCCCGACAAAATCGGGCATTGGATGACGCGGCTCGCCGATGGTCATGGCAATGGCTTCACCGCCGGGCGCATGCGCGTCCAGCAGCTTCCGCAAACGCGGAAACGCATACTCCGGCAGGTTCGAGAACCGCTCAGGAAACGCCATCACTGCCTCAATCTTCGGGGTCATATCGCCCCGTTCTTGTGCAGGATAACCACTCGGGGCGGCCTGGTCCAGAAAAACGCTTCACCTGCCGTGGGTTGGGGCTGTGGATTGTGGCTTTTTCGCCCTTTGTCCCGCGACGGCCCCTTGATCTAGTGCAGCGCACGCTCGGCCGCGGCCCCCAGACGCAAAAGCCGCTCTTCGGCCATCGGCGGGCACATGAGGCTGATCCCGCAGGATGGCTGCGATGTGGGCAGCGTCAGCCCGCACAGACCCATCAGGTTGCCGATGCGGGTATTGCGCAACGCCAGCAGGTTTTCGGTGACGTAATAGGCGTCATCCGTCATCAGCCGGTCGGCATTGGGCGGCAAAATCGCCGATGTGGGCACCAGCACCGCATCATACCCGGCTGTGGCATCAGCCCAGATCGCGCGCAACTGGTGCAGGCGGCGCCAACCGGCCACGTAATCCATCGCCGTAAAGCTCGCGCCCGACCGGAAGCGTTCAAGAATGCGCGGAAACATCTTGTCCGGGGCGGATTCAATGGTCTTGGACCAGATGCCATAGGCTTCGGCGGTGAACAGGAGGCCGGACAGCGCCATCGCCTCTTCAAGGACGGGCACGTTGCCGCGTTCGATCCGCGCCCCGGCCCGCGCCAGACGCACCAGCGCATCGTCAAAACCTTTGGCGGGACGGTCGCGCAGATCATCCTGCGCCACGGTTTCCAGAACCATCAGCCGCGCGCCCTTCAGGCTGGAACCGCGCAGATCGGGGGTCTTTGCGCCCTCAAGCGCGGCAAGAAGCAGAGCGCAGTCTTCGACCGTGTGGGCCAGCGGCCCCACGGTATCAAACTGCGCGCACAGGGGCACTACGCCCTGCAGCGACAGGCGGCCATGGGTGGTTTTCAGGCCGACAAGGTCGTTCCACGCCGCCGGAATACGCACTGACCCGCCCGTGTCTGACCCAATCGCCGCAGGGGCCAGGCCGAACGCGACCGAGGCCGCCGCCCCCGAGGACGAACCGCCCGACACCGCAGCCTCGTCATTGATGCAAGGCGGGGTGGCGGTGACAGGGTTCAGCCCCAGCCCGGAAAAGGCCAGTTCCGACATGTGGGTCTTGCCAAGGCAAACCAGCCCCTGCAGCGTTGCCACGCGCAACACCTCGGCATCTGCGACGGGTGTGCGGCCCTTCAGCAGGGCCGAGCCTGCCTCGGTGGCGCGGCCTGCGGTATCGAACAGGTCCTTCCAGCTGATCGGCACACCATCCAGCGGGCCCCGACGAAAACCCGATTTGGCGCGCGCGGCGGCGGCCATCGCCTCGGCCCGGCTGCGGTTGGGCATGACGCGGGCATAGATGCGGTCGCGCAGGGGGTGTGCGTCGATGGCATCAAGCTGCATTTCGCACAAAGTGACCGGGTTGATGCGGCCTGCGCCAATCTCTGCGCCCAGTTCGGCTGCCGTCATGTTCGCCCATGTCTTTGACATTGCTTGCCCCTGCTGTGCCGTGCGATCCGGACCAAAGGCTAGCGGCAAGGCATCGCAGGGACAATCCCGCGCATGGACAATCGCGCCAAGACCGCCATATTCGCCACCATGGAACATGATGCAGATATCCTGATTGCGGGCGGTGGGCTGAATGGCCCTGCCCTTGCGCTGGCCTTGGCACAGGGCGGGCTGAAGGTCACCGTGATCGACGCGCGTCCCGCGCCCGCGCGGGCCGAGGCGGGGTTTGACGGGCGGGCCTATGCACTGGCGATCGCGTCACGGCGGTTGCTGACCATGATCGGGGTCTGGCCGCATGTGGCCGACCTTGTGCAGCCCATCGTCAAGATCAAGGCGTCGGACGGGCTGGCAGGGCAAGGGGCTGCGCCGTTCTTTCTGAACTTCGACTCGGCCGAGATCGAGGAAGGCCCGATGGGCTTTATGCTGGAAGACCGGCACCTGTATCGCGCCTTTCTGACCCAGATGGCCGATGTGCCCGGCCTTACGCTGCTGTCGGGTGAAACCGTTGTGGATCAGGCGGTTGGGCCGCGCGGCGTCACGGTAACCCTTGCCAGCGGGCGGCAGATTTCGGGACGTATTCTGGTGGGCTGTGATGGCCGTGGGTCGGGTGTCGCGTCACGCGCCGGAATTACGCGCGTGGGCTGGGCCTATGGCCAGACCGCGCTGGTCACCGCCGTGCACCATCAGGGTGACCATCAGGGCTGCGCGCAACAGTTCTTCATGCCATCCGGGCCGCTGGCCATTCTGCCGCTGCGGGGGGGGCATCATTCCTCAATCGTCTGGAGCGAGACGGATGCAAACGCCGCTGCCATTCAGGCGCTGGACGACGAGGCCTATCTTGCGGCGCTGCGCCCAAGGTTCGGCGATTTTCTGGGTGACATCGAACTGGCCGGCGACCGCTTTACCTATCCGTTGTCGTTGTCGTTGGCGCAAAGTTTTGTCGCACCACGGTTGGCACTGGTGGGCGATGCTGCCCATGGCGTGCATCCGATTGCGGGGCAGGGCCTGAACCTTGGCCTGCGCGATGTGGGCGCCTTGGCGCAGGTGTTGATCGAGGCGACCCGCCGGGGCGAGGATATCGGTGCGCCCGATGTGCTGGACCGCTATCAGGTCTGGCGCCGGTTTGACTCGACCGTGCTGGCGCTGGGGATGGATACGGTCAACCGGCTGTTTTCCAACGACAATCCGATCCTTCGTGCGGGCCGTGACCTTGGCCTTGGGTTGGTCAATGCCATTCCGGGGCTGCGGCGCGGCTTTATCCGTCAGGCGGCCGGCTTGACCGGGGATCTGCCGCGCCTTCTGGCAGGGCAGCCGATCTGACGCCCGTCAGGCCGAAAGATGGGCCCGGAAGGCGTCGATCACCTCGGCATAAACCTCGCGCTTGAAGGGCACGATCGCGGCCAGCAGGTCCTTGTGGCCGATCCATTTCCACTGCGAAAACTCGGGGTGTTCGCTGGCAATGCTGATCTGGCTGTCCTGCCCCATAAAGCGGAACAGGAACCACTTTTGCCGCTGCCCGCGATACTTGCCGCCCCAGACCTTGCCCAGAAGGTCTGGCGGCAGGTCATAGGTCACCCAGCCATGGGTCTTGCCGATGAAGCTGACCAGATCGCGCGTAATCCCGGTTTCTTCCCACAATTCGCGATAGGCCGCTTCACGCGGCTTTTCGTCATGGTCGATGCCACCCTGCGGCATTTGCCAGGCGTCTGAGGTGCTGTCCAGCCGTTGACCCGCCCAGATCAGCCCTTCGGCGTTGATCAGCATCACGCCCACACAGGGGCGATAGGGAAGGCTGTCGGGATCAATTGTCATTGCGTCCTTGCGCCCTGCCGCCGCACGCAAATCAGGGATGCGCGCGGCGGCTGGTCTTGGCTTTGAAGATCAGGGTTTGGGTGCCACCGCAGACAGCCCTTTCAGGATGTCGACGGCATAGGCAAGCTGGTAGTCGTCATCGCGCAGCTTGGCCGCTTCTTCGGTGCGGGCGCGCTCTTCTTCCAGCAGTTTCTTTTCGTCATCCGTCATCGAGTCGTTCGACAGGATGCCGCGCAGGTCGGCCTCTGATGTCTGGCGGCTTGCGGCTTCGGATGCTGGTTTTTCCTCTTCGCCGGCAACGGGTTCAGGCTTGCGCGGCTGGTTAACCACGATGTCGGGCATCACGCCGAGGGCTTGGATCGAACGGCCCGATGGCGTGTAGTAGCGCGCGGTGGTCAGGCGCATGGCCCCATCGCCCCGCAGCGGAATCACGGTCTGGACCGAGCCTTTGCCAAAGGTCTTGGTGCCGACGACAATCGCGCGGCGGTGGTCTTGCAAGGCACCCGCCACGATTTCCGAGGCCGAGGCCGAACCGCCGTTCACCAGCACCACAATCGGCTTGCCTTGGGCCAGATCACCCAGTTCGGCGTTGAAGCGCTCGCTGTCATTGGCAGCGCGGCCACGGGTCGAGACGATTTCGCCCTTGTCCAGAAACGCATCCGACACCTTGATGGCCTGCGTCAGCAGACCGCCGGGGTTGTTGCGCAGGTCAATGACAAAGCCGTTGACCTTGTCCATGCCGCCCAGTTCGTCGATCGATTTCTTCAGGCCCTCTTCCAGCCCCGAGAAGGTCTGGTCGTTGAAGGTGGTGACCCGCAGAACCACGGTATCGCCCACAACGCGGGTGCGCACGGCCGTCAACTTGATGGTGTCGCGGATGATCGACACGTCAAAGGGTTCTTCCACGCCTTCGCGGACAACGGTGATGATGATTTCAGACCCGACAGGGCCGCGCATCAGTTCCACAGCGGCATCCAGCGTCAGGCCCGAGACAGACTCGCCGTTCACATGGGTGATGAAATCGCCCGCCTCAATGCCCGCCTCATCCGCCGGGGTATCATCCATCGGTGAGACGACCTTGACGAAGCCTTCTTCCTGCGTGACTTCGATCCCCAACCCGCCGAATTCGCCACGGGTCTGCACCTGCATGTCGTCAAAATCTTTGGGCGCCAGATAGTTGGAATGCGGGTCCAGCGATGTCAGCATGCCGTTGATGGCCGCCTCGATCAGCTTTTCGCTGTCCACTTCTTCGACATACTGGCCGCGGACGCGTTCGAAAATGTCACCGAACAGGTCCAGTTGCTCATACACATTGGCATTGCGGCTGGCTTCCTGCGCGATGAGCGGCGCTGCCACCTGCGTCGTCAGAAGCGCGCCAGCCACGGTGCCGCCCAATGCGGCCATCACGAATTTCTTCATCGCTCGTCCTGTTCCTTCAATGCGGCGAACCATTCGGCCGGATCAACCGGCTCTGCACCTTGTCTGAGTTCCATATAAAGCGTTTCCGTGTCGCGCACGCCACCACCTTCTTGGGCTGACGACAAAAACTCGGCAACGCCCGGCTCTCCTCCGCCCATCAGGCCAAGGGGGGCCCCTGCTGCAAGCACCTCTCCGACCTGACCATATGCTGTTTCTAGCCCGGCAAGGATCAGAAGATAGCCGCCACCGGGTTCCAGCACGATCACATTTCCGTAGTCGAGCAGTGGCCCAAGGTAGCGGATCGTGGCAGGCCATGGCGTGGTCACCAGCGCGCGAGGGCGCGTGGCAAGGCTGACACCGGGGCGGCGCACCCCGGCGGCATCCGCCTCCATCGCGCGGCGCAAAAGCGTGCCCAAAACCGGCAGGTCCAGGTTGCCCTTGGCTTCGGCAAAGCTTTGCGGGTCCTCGCCATCCAGCGACAGGCCCGAGGCAAAGGCCTCCAGCGTATCGGCGCTTTCCAGCAGGCCACGCAGGGTTTCGGGGTCTTCGGTAAAGCGTTTGGGAAGGGTGGTGCGGTCGGAAATGGCCTGCGACAGGCTGGTGCGCCCCTCTTGCGCCGTAGCAAGGCCGGCGGCAAGGGTTTCGCCCGCCGCTTGCTGCAACAGGCGCAGATCGCGCAACTCGGCCAGTTCGGCGCGCAGGACCTCGGCCTCGGCCTGCAGGGCGGGGGTCACCTCGGCCAGCATCATGCCGGACCGGGCGGTGCCCAATGGACCGGAAGGGTGCAGCAGCAGCAGGGGGCCCGGCTGCGTTTCCATCTGCGACAGCACGCCCAGCAGTTGCGCCACGCGGTCGCGCTTGGCCTGAAACTGCAGGTCAAGCGTCGCTTCGCGCAGATGCGCCTGCCGCAACGCTTCGCGCAATGCCGCCAGACCATCCTCATAGGCGCGGATGGTCTTGGTCAGGGCGGCCACGCGGTCGCGCGATGCTGTGGCCTGCTCCAGTGCGCCAACGGCCTCTTTCAGGTTGGCCGCAGCCTTCATGGCCTGTTCGCTGACGCTTTGCGCCCAAAGCGGGCCGGGCAGCAGGGCAAGCACAAGGGCAGCGGCACGAAAGCTCATTTCAGCAAGCTTTTCCCCGTCATTTCTGGCGGTTGCGGCAGGCCCATCAGCGAAAGGATGGTGGGCGACAGATCGGCCAGACGGCCTCCGTCGCGCAAGGTTGCCCCCGGCGGGCCGCCAAACAGGATCACTGGCACCGGGTTCACGGTATGCGCCGTATGCGGGCCATTCGTGACCGGGTCCCACATCTGTTCGCAGTTGCCGTGATCGGCTGTGACGATCATCGCCCCGCCGCAGGCCTTCAGCGCAGCCACCGCGCGGCCAAGGCCGTGGTCAACGCTTTCGCAGGCAGCGATGGCCGCCGACAAAACGCCGGTATGCCCGACCATATCGGGGTTGGCAAAGTTGACCACGATCAGATCATAGCCCTTTTCAATTGCGCCGACCAAATGGTCTGACACTTCTGGCGCGCTCATTTCCGGTTGCAGGTCATAGGTGGCGACCTTGGGCGACTGCGCCATATAGCGGTCCTCGCCCACAAAAGGCACTTCGCGCCCGCCGTTCAGAAAGAACGTGACGTGGGGGTATTTCTCGGTTTCGGCCAGCCGGAACTGGGTGCGGCCGTGGTTTGCGACCCATTCGCCAAGGCAGTTCACGATCACCCGCTTGGGGAAAGCCGTCGCGATATAGGCGTTATGCGCGGTGGAATACTCGACCATGCCCAGCATCGCCGCCCATTTCGGGCGCACGCCGGCGTCAAACCCGGTAAAGGCGGGATCGCCGAGCGCGGACAGAATCTCACGCGCGCGGTCGGCGCGGAAATTCAGGCAGAAATAACCGTCCCCATCCTTGGCCCCGGCATAGGTGCCGATGACAGTGGGGGCAATGAATTCATCGGTTTCGCCCTTGGCATAGGATTGCGCCACGGCCGTCTCGGCATCGGCGGCGGGCTCACCCTTGGCATGCACCATCGCATCAAAGGCGCGGCTGACCCGGTCCCAGCGGTTGTCACGGTCCATCGCCCAATAGCGGCCGATCACGGTGGCCACGCGTGCCCCATCGGGAAGGGCGGCGGTCAGTTTGGCCATGAACCCGGCCGCCGAGGAAGGGGCCACATCGCGCCCGTCGGTGATGGCATGCAGGGCCACCGGAACGCCATGGGCGGTAATTGCCTTGCACGCGGCGATGACGTGGCTGATGTGGCCATGCACACCGCCATCGGAAATCACGCCCATCAGATGCGCCGTGCCGCCCTTGGATTTGACGGCGCGGATGAACTCAAGGATCGCCGGGTTGGTCGCAAGGCTGCCATCTTCGACCGCAAGGTCAATTGCGCCAAGGTCCATCGCCACAACCCGGCCTGCGCCGATGTTGGTGTGACCCACCTCGGAATTGCCCATCTGGCCGCGCGGCAAGCCCACATCAGGGCCAAAGGTGGTCAGCGTAGAATGCGGGCAGGTCGCCATAAGCGCATCAAAGGCGGGCGTCTGCGCAAGGGCCGGCGCGTTGTATTCGGGCACAGGGCCAATCCCCCAGCCGTCAAGAATGCACAGGACGACAGGTTTCGGGGGGGTGGTCATCAGGGCCTCGCTGGTGGTTGGGCAGATGGGTGTCTGTGCGGTTCATAGCGTGACCGGCCTGACCGGGCAACCGCAAGCCGACACGCGGCCCCTGCAAGGCGTGCGGACAAATGCAAATGCTGGGGAAGGGGTGAGAGGCTGGACAACGACCCAAGTGGGGCTCGTTACGGCTGCTTCCTTCCGGACCTGACCGGGTTGGCGAGGCACCTGCCCGCGCCAACCTCTCGACGCCTCAGATAGGGCCAGGACAAAGATTCTGCAAGGGCTGCTGTAAGGGGCCTGTCAGTCCAGCAGCCCCGCCCAGATAGCCCCGGCACGCAAGTCCGTGGCGATGTGGTGGGCAAAGCGGCCCGAGGGGGCGATGAGATCGGGCACCTGAATGACCTTCATGCCCGCGCGAAAGCCCGCCTCGGCGCCCGGTTCGCTGTCTTCGAACACCAGACAACGGGCAGGGTCGGCACCCAGCCGTCGGGCGGCCAGCAGATAGGGGTCCGGCGCAGGCTTTGGCGCGGTCACATCCTGACGGGTGATCACCATGCGAAAGCAATCGGCAAGGCCCGTTTGCGCCAGCTTGGACGCGGCCCATGTCGGGCCGGATGAGGTGACGACCGCCATCGGATGCCACGCGGCCAGATGGGCCACCACCTCGGCGGCATGGGGTTTCAGCGGAATGCCGTTGCGGCCTTCGTGCAAGGCGGCACGGTCCCACGCCGCCAACAGGTCTGTCAGATCGATGCCGGGGCAGTTGCGGCTGATGATGCCGCCTGCAGTGGGTTGGTCCACGCCGACAAGGCTGTGAAGAAAATCGGTATCCGTCGGAAAGCCCAGTTCGGCAAAGGCGGTCAGCCCGGCCCGCACCGAAAGCCGCTCGGTATCGACCAGCGTGCCATCAAGGTCGAAGAAAATGGCATCGAACATCGCGCTTCCCTTAACATCCCGCCGCATCCTGCAGCCGCCGCGCAGCGTTAACAGATCACAGGTGCAGGCGAAAGCGCAGGAAACCTTCGGCCGTGCGGGCCAAGGCCGTCAGGTTCAGGTGCGGCGCATCCTGCATATGGTGGGCCGCATCAGGGGCGCTGTCGAACACCACGCTGGTGCCCGGCATCGAGGCAAAGCGCCAAGATGGCGGGGCGGTGTCGGCAAGGTCGGCCTGCCGCGCCAGATGGCTGATTACGACATCCCGGTTCGGAACCCCCTCGGCCAGCACCATCTTGCGGTCAGGGTCGGTCACAAAGCTGCCGCTGCCGCTGCCGCGGTAACTGTTGGTGGCCAGCACAAACCGCGCCTCATCGGGCAAAGGCTGGCCGTTCCAGCGGATGTCTTGCAGGCGCTGTCCGGGTGGGCGGGCAAGGTCGATGGAATAGGAAATGCCGCTGATGTGGTCGAACAGAAAGCTGGGCATGCCGTCCTGCAACAAAGGCTGATCCTGCCCACCGGGGCTGATCTGGCGAAAGACCGTGGCCGATTGTTCCAGCCAATGCCGTACCTCTTGCCCGGTCAGGGCAAGGGCCACGATGCTGTTGGGGTGCAGATACAGATCGACAGCGTGGCGCAACAACAGCTTGCCGGGGGGGATGTTGCAAAAATTCTCGGGCCCCGCCCGCCCGCCCGCCTTGAAGGGTGCAGCGGCAGACAGAACCGGAACCCCCGCCCATGGCCCCCCGGACAGGCGGTCGCGCACATGGGCGGTCTGTGCTGCATTCACCAGCCGGACCGAAGGGCAATCGGTGACCATGGCGAAAAAGCTGTGGATGGGCTGCACCGTGCGGCCGATGGGCCGACGCACCCAAGCAAGAGCGCGCGAATGCGACTTTCTGATCAGTTTGGTCACAACCGGGTTCGGCCGCACAAGGGGGGCGGTATTCCCCATGGCATCGCGAAGCGCAATTGGCCGGGTCTGGCTTTTGTGCTGCCGGATGTGCCAGCCCTGCGGACCCTGCGCCAAGGTCAGGTCGATCACCCCAAGGTGCGAACCAAAGAACCCCGCCATCACGGCAGGCTTGCCGTGCAAAGACCCAAGAACGGGGTCGATGCCGGGTTCAAAGGCGATGCCGGGGCCTGGAAAGGCCAGATGGATATGGCCGCCGATCACGGCATCCACGCCGTCAATCGCGGCCACGGCAAGGGCGGCATGTTCTGCCAGCGGATCATCGGCGGCCGTATCATCACCCAGCCCGCAATGAGCCAGCACGATCACGATCTCGGCCCCCTGCTGTTTGAGGTGGCGCACCTCGCGGCGGGCGGCGGCGGTGATCCCGGTCATGTGAACGCGGCCCAGAATGGCCTGACGGTCCCAGATGGCCGTCTGCGGCGGCAAAACCCCGGTGATGCCGATCCGCAGCCCTTGGGGCTGTCCGGCCTGATCCACAAGGGTGCGTTCCAGAATCACCGAACCGGGCACAAGCGGGCCATCGGGCGTGCCGTCCGACAGGCGGTGCACATTGGCCGAGACAATCGGAAACGCGGCGTCGCCCAAGGCGGACAACAGGTAATCCAACCCGTGCGAGAATTCGTGGTTGCCCAAAGTGGCCGCGTCATAACGAAGGTGGTTCATCGCGGCCACCATCGGATTGGGCTTGGTGCGCTGCTGCACCGTGAAATCGCCAAAGGGGCTGCCTTGCAGAAAATCGCCGTTGTCCAGAAGAATGGTATTGGCCACCTCGGCCCGCGCCGCCGCGATCAGACTGGCCGTCATGGCAAGACCCGTTGTCATGCTGGGGCGGTCGGCAAAATAGTCATAGGCGGCAAGGTGCATGTGAAGGTCGGATGTCGCCATCACCCGAAGGTGCACCGTGGACGAGGTCTGGTCATCTGTCGGGTCGGGTGCTGCGGCGTGGAACGGGGCGGAAGCTTTATGGTCGAATGGCTGCATCGGGACCCTGACGTGTTTTCGGTGCGCGAAAAGATCGGTGCGCGAAAAGAATAGCAGCGAAACGAAAGTGTTCTATCCAAAATGGAATATCCTATCCAAATGATATCTTTCTGGTTGCATGACCTTTGGGCCGTGCCGATACGGCGGGCAGTTTCGGGCCAAGGGCATTTGCCGTCGCGCTTCGGGCATGCCATGACGCGTCTGGCACTGTTGTCGAGGTGCCGCGATCTTGGGGGCGATGATGCAGGTGGCAGAAACGGTGACCTTTGGCGGGTCGGCCCTTGACCGGGCGGGGCATCTGCGCGGGGACAATGCTGCACAGGCCGATCTGCGCGCGCGCGGGCATGTTCTGCCGCTGTGGCGGGGCAAACCGCTTTTGCGTGCCGGGGCTTCGCTGGGCTGGGTCGGGACAGACAGCCCGGTGCTGCACGCGGCCGAACACCTGATCTTTCTGGGGCTGGATGACGGGTTGCCGCGCTTTGCCGCCGATATCTCTGATTGGTCGCCCGAAGCGGGGGCCGAAGCGGTAGAGGCGGGGTTCTTTGACTCCAGTGCGCAGCGCCATCCGGCCCTGTCCGATGATCTGGCCTTTGTCGAATTGCGCGGGGTGATGCTGCAACTGACCGCGCGTGAGGCGGAACTGGCCGCTACGGCAAAAGCTGTGGCGCAATGGCATCGCAGCCACCGCTTCTGTTCCGCCTGTGGGGCGGCATCGCAACCGTCCATGGCGGGCTGGCAAAGATCATGCCCGGCCTGCGGCGCGCAGCATTTTCCACGCACCGACCCCGTTGTGATCATGCTGATCACACATGACAACAAGGCGCTGCTGGGGCGCAACGCGGCATGGCCCGAAGGGATGTATTCCTGCCTTGCCGGGTTTGTCGAACCGGGCGAAACCATCGAGGCCGCCGTGCGCCGCGAGGTGTTCGAAGAGGCGGGCATTCGCGTGGGGGACGTGCGTTACATCGCCAACCAGCCGTGGCCTTTTCCGGCCAGTCTGATGTTTGGCTGTGCGGGCGAAGCGCTGGATGATGACATCCGGATTGACCCGGCCGAGTTGGAACATGCGGTCTGGGTGACGCGTGAAGATATGGTCAGCGTGATGGCGGGAACCCATCCACAGATTAAACCGGCCCGCAAAGGGGCGATTGCTCATTTTCTGATACAGAACTGGCTTGCGGACTGTCTGGATTGCCCCCAGATTCACGTCGAACGGGCGGGCACAGTCCGACGGCAGCATGATCACGGGTGATCAGGGCCAAATAGCAGGCAAGGCAGGAGCAACGGCGGATGCATCTTTCATCGCGGACAGATATCGAGGCGCCGCTTACCTTTGTGTTTTCTGCCCTTACCGATTTTGATGGGTGGGAACGCTCGGCCCTGCGCCGTGGGGCCGAGGTCAACCGGATCGACAAGCCGCGCGTGGTTGGCGTGGGCATGGCGTGGTCGGTCAAGTTCCGGATGCGCGGCAAGGACCGCAAGCTTGAGGTCAAGGTGACGACACTGGAACCCGACACCAAACTGGGCTTTTTCTGCCATTCTCGGGTGGTGGACGGCGATATGTCGTTTGAGTTGATGTCGCTGTCACCCAAGCGCACGCGACTTGTCTTTCATTCACAGGTCCAACCGCTGACGCTGGGCGCGCGTCTGTTCATGCAATCGGTCAAACTGGCGAAAGCGCGGGTGCAAACCCGGCTGAACCAGCGCCTGCAACAGCTTGGGTCCGAGATCGAGCAGCGCTTTGCCACGCAGGCGAAACGCTAACGCGCCGATCAGCCACGCGGCCGGTCGGTCGGATAGACACCCAGAATATCGACGTTGGTGGTGAAGTAGCGCAATTCTTCCAGCGCACGCGCCACGTTTTCATCGTCGGGGTGGCCTTCGATATCGGCATAGAACTCGGTCGCGGTAAAGCTGCCGCCGACCATATAGCTTTCCAGCTTGGTCATGTTCACGCCGTTGGTCGCAAAGCCGCCGAGTGCCTTGTAAAGGGCTGCCGGAATGTTGCGCACCCGGAAGGTAAAGGTCGTGACCATGTGTTCCGCGCGGCGGCTGTGGTCGGGTGTCCGGCTCATGACCAGAAAGCGCGTGGTGTTGTTCTGATGGTCCTCGATATGCCGCGCCAGAACATCCAGACCATAGATCGCGGCGGCCAGTTCGCTGGCCAAAGCGGCCCGTGACGGATCGCCGGCTTCGGCCACTTCGCGGGCGGCGCGGGCATTGTCGCTGCTGACCTTGCCGCGAATCCCGTGGCTGCGCAGAAATCCGGCACATTGCGGCAAGATGACCACATGGCCATGCGCCTCTTTCACTTCGGCCAGATTTGCCCCGCGCACGCCCAGAAGATTGACGTGAACACGCACGAAAGCCTCGCCCACGATATGCAGGCCAGACCGCGGCAACAGGCTGTGCACATCGGCCACCCGCCCATATGTAGAGTTTTCGACCGCCAGCATACCCAAATCAACCCCGCCCGAGCGGGTTTGTTCGACCACATCTTCAAACGTTGTGCAGGGCACAACGTCCATGCCGGGCCGGGCTTGCTGGCAGGCCTGATGCGAATAAGCACCCAGTTCCCCCTGAAAGGCGATGCGTCCGGTCATGTGCGAAAGCTCCGTTTCGACAAAACCCCTGCAAAAAGGGGCAATCGGTCGCGCTCCTACACCTTGAAACCCATGGGTGGAAGCGGATACATAACGCCGCAAATGAATACCAAGGGAAGACGCGACATGTTCGACACGATGACGATGACCAAGGTAACGGGCGCGGTCTGCGGGTCGCTTCTTGTGTTCCTGCTGGCGGGATGGGCTGCCGAAGGGATCTATGCGATGGATGCCGGGGGCCACGGTGCCGAGGGCGAGGTTCAGCAAGCCTATGTGATTGACACCGGCGCCGAGCCGGAGACGACCGAAGCCGCCGCTGAAGGGCCGGATTTCGCCACCGTTCTGGCATCGGCGGATGCCGCAGCGGGCGAAAAGGTGTTCGCCAAGTGCAAGGCCTGCCACAAGATGGACGGCGTGGATGGAACGGGCCCGCACCTCAATGGCGTGGTTGACCGTGCCAAGGCCAGCATCGCAGGCTTTGGGTACTCCGATAGTCTGGTCGCCATGGCTGCCGACAAATGGACCCCGGAAAACCTGAACGCCTTCCTGACCAACCCGAAGGCCTATGTTCCCGGCACCAAGATGTCTTTCGCAGGTTTGCCGAAGGTCGAAGACCGCGCAAACGTGATCGCCTATCTGGCCGCGAACCCCTAAGGTTTGCCTTCTTTGCAGCATATGGGGCCGTCCTTTGGGGCGGCCTTTTTCATTTGTTGCGAACCGCTCACGCAAACGCAACTTGAGCCATCGACAATCCGCGCTTTACTTCCCTAAATGCAAGACAACGCGTCAAGCGACATAGAAAACTGGGGGTAACGCGACATGGCAACTGCTTTGGCTAAGGCGTGGGGAACGGTCTTGGGCACGGGTGCGCTGATCGGCGGGCTTTTGGGCCTGCCAGCCGCAGCCGGTGTCGTCATCACGTCGCACGGCATTTCGACCTTTGGCGAACTGGCGCTGCCCGCTGATTTCACGCATCTGCCCTATGTGAACCCCGACGCACCCAAGGGGGGCGAGATTTCGCAGTGGGCATTCGGTGGCTATGACAGCATGAACCCCTATTCGGTCAAGGGGCGCGCGGCGGCACTGTCCAGCGCGCCGTTCGAAAGCATCCTGACCGGCACCTCGAACGAGATCGGCGCCGTTTACTGCCTGCTGTGCACCACTTTGGAGTATCCGGTTGACCGGTCTTGGGTGATCTTCAACCTGCGCCCCGAGGTCAAATTCTCGGACGGCACGCCGATGACGGCCGAGGATGTGTTGTTTTCCTACCAGACCTTCCTTGCCAAGGGCCTGACCGATTTCCGCACCGTGCTGGCCGAACAGGTCGAAAAGGTCGAGGTGCTGGACCCCCACAAGATCAAGTTCACCTTCAAGGCGGGCTTTCCGTTCCGTGACCTGCCCGCCGACATGGGTGGCCTGCCCGTGATTTCAAAGGCGCATTACGAGGCGAACAAGCTGGATCTGGAGGAATCGACGCTGACCCCGATGCTGGGCACCGGCCAATATGTGCTGGAAAGCTTTGATGTCAGCAAATCGGTGACCTACAAGCGCAACCCGGATTACTGGGGCAACGATCTGCCGATCAACAAGGGGCGCGGCAACTTTGACCGCATCCGCATTGAATACTACGGCGACTATGACGCGGCCTTCGAAGGGTTCAAGGCCGGGAACTACACCTTCCGCAACGAAGCCTCGTCCATCAAATGGGCCACGGGCTATGACTTCCCGACCGTAGCCTCGGGCCAGATTCGAAAGGTGGAACTGCCAGACGGCAACAAAGCCAGCGGGCAGGCCTTTGTGTTCAACATGCGCCGCGACAAGTTCAAGGACCAAAGGGTGCGCGAAGCCATCGGCATGATGTTCAATTTCGAATGGTCGAACGCCACACTGTTCTATGGCCTTTATGCCCGTATCAACTCGGTCTGGGAAAACAGCTGGTTGCAGGCCACGGGCATGCCGTCACCCGAGGAGGTTGCGCTGCTGCAGCCGTTGGTGGACGAAGGCCTGCTGCCCGCCACCATGCTGACCGATGAGGCCGTGATGGCCCCGGTGTCGGGCGAACGTCAGTTGGATCGGGGCAATCTGCGCAAGGCGAGTGCCCTGCTGGAAGAGGCGGGCTGGAAAGTGGGCGATGATGGTCTTGTCCGCAACGACAAGGGCGAGCCGCTGACGGTGGAAATCCTGAACGACAGCCCGACCTTTGACCGCGTGATCAACCCCTTTATTGAAAACATGAAGGCGCTTGGCATCGATGCCAAGATGACGCGCGTGGACAACGCCCAGATGGAGGCGCGCACCCGCCCGCCGGAGTATGATTTCGACATGACGGTGCACAATGCACGCTCGGGCTATATCTCGGGGTCGGAACTGAAGCAGTATTACGGGTCGGAAACGGCGGATGTCTCGGCCTTCAATATCATGGGGCTGAAAAGCCCGGCGGTGGACAAACTGGTCGATGTGGTGATGGGGGCACAGTCGCTGGACGAATTGACCGTGGCCACCAAGGCGCTGGACCGCGTGCTGCGCGCCGAACGGTTCTGGGTGCCTCAGTGGTTCAAGAACAAGCACACCGTGGCCTATTACGACATGTATGACCACCCGGCCGAGCTGCCGCCCTATGCGCTGGGCGAGCTGGATTTCTGGTGGTACAACAGCGAAAAGGCAGAGGCCCTGAAAGCGGCGGGCGTTCTGCGATAACAACAAGAACGGGCAGGCTGATCAGATGGGCGCCTATATCCTGCGGCGGATGCTGCTGATCATTCCGACCTTGGTCGGGATCATGATCATCAACTTTGGCCTGACCCAGTTCGTTCCCGGCGGGCCGATCGAACAGGTGCTGGCCCGGATCGAAGGGGGCGGTGACTCTATTCAGGCCATCAGCGGTTCTGGCGATGCCGGGGTGGAACAGCAAGGTGCCACTGACAGCGGATATGTGGGCGCCAAGGGGCTGGACCCGGACTTTCTGGCCGAGCTTGAGGTGCAGTTCGGTTTTGCCCGCATCGTGTGCGAGCCAGGATTTGTGGGCGAGCCTTCGGTCAAGGCCGAGGGCTGCGTCAAGGAAAAGATCCCGGCGGTCGAGCGGTTCTTCATCATGATGTGGAACTATGTGCAGTTCGACTTTGGCGAAAGCCATTTCCGCTCCATCGGCGTGCTGGATCTGGTCTGGGAAAAGCTGCCCGTGTCGATCACCCTTGGCCTGTGGTCCACGGTGATTGCCTACCTGATCTCGATCCCGCTGGGCATCCGCAAGGCGATGAAGGATGGCTCTCCCTTTGACACATGGACCAGCGGCGTGATTATCGCGGCCTATGCCATTCCGGGATTTCTGTTCGCCATCATGCTGTTGGTGCTGTTTGCCGGCGGCAGTTTCGTGCGCTGGTTCCCGTTGCGCGGCCTGACATCGGACAATTTCGAAGACCTGTCGATGCTGGGCAAGATTGCCGACTATCTGTGGCACATCACGCTGCCCGTAGTGGCTTCGACCATCTCCAGCTTTGCCACGCTGACGCTGTTGACCAAGAACAGCTTTCTGGACGAGATCAAGAAGCAATATGTCATGACCGCCCGCGCCAAGGGGCTGACGGAAAACCGGGTTCTGTATGGCCACGTGTTCCGCAATGCCATGCTGATCGTGATCGCGGGCTTTCCGGGGCTGTTCCTGTCGGTGTTCTTTGGGTCGTCCCTGATCATCGAGACGATCTTTTCGCTGGATGGTCTGGGGCAACTGGGGTTCCGCGCAGCGGTGGAACGGGATTACCCGGTGATCTTTGGCACCTTGTTCTTCTTCGGGCTGATCGGCCTTGTCGTCGGCATTCTGTCAGACCTGATGTATGTCTGGGTCGATCCGCGGATCGACTTTGACCGGAGGGGATGATGGCACTTTCCCCGCTGAATCAACGCCGCTGGCGCAATTTCAAGGCCAATCGCCGGGCCTATTGGTCGCTGATTCTGTTCAGCATCCTGTATGGCCTTTCGCTGTGCGCCGAGGTTGTGGCGAACGACAAGCCGCTGTTGGTGTCGTTCCGGGGTGAATTGCATGTGCCGGTGGCGCAGTTTTACCCCGAAACCGCCTTTGGCGGCGATTTCCGCACCGAGGCGAAATACAAGGACATCGAGGTGCAGTGCCTGATCCTGTCGGGCGGGTCCGAAGAATGCTGGGATGCGCCCGAAGATGTGATCTCGGGCATTCAGAACGGATCATGGAGCGAGGCGGTCGAGGATTTTCAGCCGGGCTGGATCGTCTGGCCGCTGATCCCCTACAGCTTCAACACCATCAACGATATCGGCAAGGCCGCGCCTTCGGCCCCGGACGCCGACCATTGGCTGGGCACCGATGACACCGCGCGCGATGTGCTGGCGCGGGTGATCTATGGCTTTCGGCTGTCGGTTAGTTTCGCGCTGATCGTCACGGTGCTGACATCCGTTATCGGCATCGCCGCAGGCGCCGTGCAGGGGTATTTCGGCGGCCTGACCGACCTGATCTTTCAGCGCATCATCGAGATCTGGGGGGCCACGCCCACGCTTTACGTGATCATCATCGTGGC
This sequence comes from Rhodobacter sp., assembly GCA_027484145.1. Classification (GTDB taxonomy): domain Bacteria; phylum Pseudomonadota; class Alphaproteobacteria; order Rhodobacterales; family Rhodobacteraceae; genus Pseudotabrizicola. The sequence continues at coordinate 151,927 of JAIXUH010000007.1, read as the reverse complement.
CGCGATCTTCACGATGAACTTCTGGATATTGGTGTTCCTGATGGTGCTCTTCGGCTGGACCGGCCTTGTCGGGGTGGTGCGGGCCGAATTCCTGCGGGCGCGCAACTTTGAATATGTGCGGGCCGCACGGGCACTTGGCGTGCCCGACCGGGTGATCATGTTCCGCCACGTGCTGCCCAATGCGATGGTGGCCACGGTGACGATGCTGCCTTTTATCATCACGGGCACCATCGGGTCGCTGACCGCGCTTGATTTTCTGGGGTTCGGCCTGCCCTCCAGCGCGCCAAGTTTGGGCGAGATGACGCAGCAGGCCAAGCAGAACCTGCAGGCGCCATGGCTCGGCTTCACGGCGTTCTTCACCTTTGCCATCATGCTGTCGCTTCTGGTGTTCATCTTTGAAGGCGTGCGCGATGCCTTTGATCCGCGAAAGACCTTTCAATGAGTGTGCTTGAGGTTTCGGGCCTGCGGATCAGCTTTCGTCAGGATGGCCGCCTGATCGAGGCGGTCAGGGGCGTCAGCTTTACCGTGGGCAAGGGCGAGACGGTGGCGCTGGTCGGCGAAAGCGGGTCAGGCAAATCGGTCACAGCGCTGTCGACTGTGTCGCTTCTGGGGGATAACGCGCAGATCGAAGGGTCTGTCACCTATAACGGGCGGCAGATGATCGGCGTCTCCGAGGGCGATCTGCGCCGGGTGCGGGGCAATGACATCAGCTTTATTTTTCAAGAGCCGATGACCAGCCTGAACCCGCTGCACACCATTGAAAAGCAGCTTGCCGAAAGCCTTGCGCTGCATCAGGGGCTGTCGGGCGTAGCGGCGCGGGCGCGTATCCTGGACCTCTTGGCCAAGGTTGGCATTCGCGACGCCGAAAGCCGCCTTGGCGCCTATCCACACCAGTTGTCAGGCGGGCAGCGGCAGCGGGTAATGATCGCCATGGCACTTGCCAACGGGCCGGACCTGCTGATCGCGGACGAGCCGACAACCGCGCTGGATGTGACGATTCAAGCGCAGATCCTTGATCTGCTGGCCGATCTGAAAAAGGCCGAAGGGCTGAGCCTGCTGTTCATCACCCATGACCTTGGCATTGTGCGGCGTATTGCTGACCGTGTCTGTGTGATGCAGGGCGGCGAGATTGTCGAACAGGGCAAAACTGCCGAGATTTTCGCCAATCCCCAGCATCCCTATACGCAAAAGCTGCTGGCGGCAGAGCCCAAAGGCCGCCCTGACCCGATTGCCGGCGATGCGGCCGACGTGGTGCATACCGAGAAACTGCGGATTTGGTTCCCGATTCAGGCGGGCCTGATGCGGCGCACGGTGGGCCACGTCAAGGCGGTGAACGCGGCCACCCTTTCGGTGCGGGCGGGCGAGACGCTGGGGATTGTGGGCGAAAGCGGTTCCGGAAAGACGACGCTGGCACTGGCCATTCTGCGGCTGGTGCCATCGCAGGGGCCGGTGGTGCTGTTGGGGCGCGATATCTCGGGCCTGTCGGGGGCGCAGATGCGACCCTTCCGCCGCGACATGCAGATCGTGTTCCAAGACCCCTATGGCAGCCTGTCACCGCGTATGACGGTGCAGGAAATCATCGCCGAAGGGCTGGCCCTGCATGGCAGCGACACGGCGGCCGAACGTCAGGCCAAGGTGGCCGCGATCATGACCGAGGTCGGACTGGACCCCGCCACCATGGGTCGCTATCCGCACGAGTTTTCCGGCGGGCAGCGGCAGCGCATCGCCATCGCGCGCGCCATGATCCTGCGCCCGAAACTGGTGGTGCTGGACGAGCCGACATCGGCGCTGGACATGACCGTGCAGGTGCAGATCGTGGGCCTGCTGCGCGAATTGCAGCGCAAATGGGGTCTGGCCTATATCTTCATCAGCCATGACCTGCGGGTGGTGCGCGCCATGGCGCACAAGGTGATGGTGATGCGCGCGGGTGACGTGGTCGAGGCAGGCGATGCCGCCACCCTGTTCAGCAACCCGCAATCCGACTATACCCGTACCCTGATGGCGGCAGCCTTTGGCGAGGGAGAGGCTTTGGCGTGAAGATCCTGTTTATCCACCAGAATTTCCCCGGCCAATTTTTGCATCTTGCCCCCGAACTGGCCCGCCGAGGCCATGATGTGCTGGCCCTGACAGATGCGGGCAACAACCGCCAAAGCACGGTCAAGACCCTGCGCTACAAGTTCGAGGCGCAAAAGATTGACCCGGTGCAGACCCGTCTGGGCCGCAACTTCACCACCATGAGCGACCGTGGCGTGATCGTCGCCCGGACGGCGCTGCAACTGCGCGACAAAGAGGGATATGTGCCCGACGTGATCTTTGGTCATTCGGGCTGGGGCGAGACGCTGTTTCTGAAGGAAGTCTGGCCGACCGCCAAGCTGATCGTCTATGCCGAGTTCTACTACAAGGGCACCGGGGCCGATGTCGGCTTTGACCCCGAGTTTTCGCCGCCCAGCTTTGATCAGGTCATGATAGCACAAGGGCGTGCAGCCCATCTGGGGCAGGCCTTGATTCATGCGGATGCGGGCCTGTCGCCAACTGCGTGGCAAGCCTCGACCTATCCGCCCAGCCTGCGCAAGATGCTGGAGGTGATACACGACGGGGTGGACACGGCGGTAATGTCGCCAAATCCCGCGGCCTCGGTTACGGTTCCGGGCGGGCGCGTGCTGAAGGCGGGCGAGGAAATCCTGACCTTTGTGAACCGCAATCTCGAACCCTATCGCGGCTATCACATTTTCATGCGGGCGCTGCCCGAGATTCTGGCGGCCCGCCCCAACGCGCAAGTGGTCATCGTCGGCGGCGATGAGGTCAGCTATGGCAGCGCGCCCAAGGGCGAAAAGGGCTGGAAGGAAAAGATCCGGTCCGAGGTGCGCGACCGCCTTGATCTGAACCGCGTGCATTTCATGGGCAAGGTGCCCTATGCGACCTTTGTGTCGATCATGCAGGTCAGCCGCGCACATGCCTATCTGACCTATCCCTTCGTGCTGTCATGGTCGATGCTGGAGGCGATGGCCGCAGGCTGCCTTGTTGTCGGGTCGCGGACTGCGCCTGTGCAAGAGGTGCTGGTGCACGGCGAAAACGGCCTTCTGGTTGATTTCTTTGATGTCAAAGGCTGGTCACAGACCCTGACCGAAGCCTTGGCCCAGCCAGAACGGTTTGCCCCCCTGCGTCAGGCGGCGCGCGACATGGCGATTGCAAACTATGACCTGCGCAGCGTCTGCCTGCCGCGCATGGTCCGGTATGTGGAAGGCTTTGGCCCCAAAACCGGGGCCTGACGGGGGTCTACCGAGGCCCCGCCAAAGGGGCGTCAGATGGCGGCCGAATGCTGTGCCTTGGTCTGGTCAAAGGCATCAAAGGTGCGGGCGATCATTCGCGTCAGGGGCCGGGCATGAGCCGGAACGAACAAGCTGTCGGGTGTCAGCGTGACCATGCCGGGAAACGCGGCCGCCGCATCGCGCAACAACTGGTCCAGCGTTGCCGCGCTCATCCCGCCTTCGGCCAGAATTTCGGCGCGATTAATGCGGAAGTCACACATCAACGCCTCGATCATGCGGGCGCGGGCCTTGTCCTCGCCGGAAAACACATGCCCGCGGTGGGTTGAGAAATGCCCCGCGCGGATGGCTTTGGTATGATCTGAGGTGCCCGAAACGTTCTGGGCAAAGCCCTGCGGAAACCGCGAGATCGATGAGGCCCCAAGGCCCACCAGCACCGGCGCGGTGTCATCGGTATACCCCTGAAAGTTGCGCCGCAGATGCCCGGTCCGCTGGGCGATCGCCATGGTATCCGTGGGGCGGGCAAAATGGTCGATCCCGATCTCGTCATAGCCATCCCACAAGAACAGCTTTGCGGCGGTTTCAAACAGGCGCAGCCGCTCTTCCGGGGTGGGCATCGCGTCAGACGGAATCATCTGCTGCCGGCGGCTCATCCACGGCACATGGGCATAGCCGTAAAGGGCCACACGGTCAGGTGAGAGCGACAACAGCTTTTGCACCGAATCCGCGATGCGGGCGGTGGTCTGGTGCGGCAGGCCATAAAGGATATCGGCGTTCAGCGAATGCACGCCACGCTCGCGCACCATATCGACGACCCGTTTGGTGACGTCATAGCTTTGCTCGCGGCCAATGGCCGACTGGATCAGGGGGTCAAAATCCTGCACCCCGATTGAGGCACGGTTCATGCCGCTGTCGGTCAGGGCATCCAGCCGTTCGGCATCAATCTCATTGGGGTCAATCTCGACCGAAAATTCCGCCCCTTGGGCCAAGGGCGCCGTGTCAAAGATCGCCTCGGCCAAGGCCCGCATTTCTGCGGCGGGCAACATCGTCGGCGTGCCACCCCCCCAGTGCAGGCGCGCAAGGCGAACACCCTGTGGCAGGTGGCTTTTCAGCAGGGCAATCTCTGCCTTCAGCGTTTTGGCATAGGCAATGACCGGGTCATCCGAACTTGTGCCTTGGGTGCGACAGGCGCAGAACCAGCACAGCCTCCGACAGAACGGCACATGCAGATAGAGCGAAATTGCGGCGCCGTGCGGGATCTGCTCGATCCAGCTTGCGAACAAGGCCGGGTCTACTGACGCGCCGAAATGCGGGGCCGTGGGATAACTCGTATACCGTGGCACCCGCGCGTCAAAAAGACCAAGCCGCATGAGTTGCGATTCTTGTGTCATTCCCATACCCTGCGTGAACCGAAATGGGTCTGCCTTGATGCAGATCAAACGAAGGAAGGGCTGACATGGCTGTCCACCACGACATGCACGCGCCGGTCCATGATTGCGCCGATTGTCCGATCCGCCACCGCGCGGTCTGCGCCCGGTGTGAAACGGATGAACTGATCAAGCTGGAACAGATCAAATACTATCGCAGTTATCAGGCCGGGCAGACGCTGATCTGGTCGGGCGACCGGATGGATTTCGTGGCCTCGGTCGTGACCGGCATCGCCACGCTGACCCAGACGATGGAAGACGGCCGCCGTCAGATGGTGGGGCTGCTGTTGCCGTCAGATTTTGTCGGCCGCCCCGGCCGCGCCGTGGCCGCCTATGATGTGACAGCGACCACTGACCTTGTGATGTGCTGTTTTCGCAAGAAGCCGTTCGAAGAGTTGATGTCCAGCACCCCGCATATCGCGCAGCGCCTGCTGGAAATGACGCTGGACGAACTGGATGCCGCGCGCGAATGGATGCTGCTGTTGGGGCGCAAGACGGCGCGTGAAAAGATCGCGTCGCTCCTGGCCATCATCGCCCGCCGCGATGCCAGCCTGAAGCTGAAGGCGCCCAAGGGGGCCATCGTGTTCGACCTGCCGCTGACGCGCGAAGAAATGGCCGATTACCTTGGCCTGACGCTGGAAACCGTCAGCCGCCAGATCAGTGCCCTGCGCAAGGACGGAATCATCGAACTGGAAGGCAAGCGCCACGTTGTCGTGCGCAACTTTGACGCACTGATGGAAGAAACCGGCGACGACAGCGACGGCGGTTTCCTCGTCTGACCGGCAAAAGGCGGCCCGTTCAGGGGCCGCCACTCCCGTGGTGCATCGTCGCAGGGTTCAGTGCGCCATGAACACCGGCACTTCGGACTGCTCCAGCATGTTGCGCGTAGCCCCGCCCAGAATCGCCTCACGAAACCGCGAATGGCCATAGGCACCCATCACCAACATGTCGGCATCAACGTCGCGCACATGCCGCGCCAGCACGTCAGACACACGCGGCAAGGTGCGCGCCAGAACCGAAACCTCGGCCCGAACGCCGTGGCGCACCAGCATCTGGCACAGCAAACCACCCGGATCTGACCGCTCGGGGCCATGTGCCGCCGGGTCAACCACGGTGATATCGACCAGATCGGCCTGTTTCAGGAACGGCAGGGCCCGGCGGACGGCGGCCATTGCCTCGCGGCCCTGGTTCCACGCAATGACAATGCGCTTGGGTGTGGCGGTCATCAGGCCGGTGTCGGGCAGCACCAGAACGGGGGCCTGCCCTTCAAAAAGTGCGGCTTCTACAACGGCTTCCGCCTCGGCTCCATCGTCCTTGCCATAGGGGCGCGGCAATATGACCAAATCGGCAAACCGCGCGCGTTGTGCGATGATGTCGGTCAAAGCGCCAAGTTGCGTCATCGCCGCCTCGACAGAGCTGCGCAGGCTTGGGGTTTCGGATGCGATTGCAGCTTTTGCAGCCTCTTCAAGGGTGCGCGCCTCGGCTTCGGCCCGGTCCAGCGCGACCTGAAGGATGGCCGCGCCTGCACCAACATAGGAGTAGCCGACTTGGGTACGGTCAACACCCAGACACAAGACGTCAAGATGGCCATCATTCGCGGCGGCCACCTTGGCCGCGGCGGCAATGGTGCCCGGAATCCGGTGAACATTGGTCGCAATCGTGACAAGGGATTTGTAAGCCATGGGTCGCCTCCTGTGGTTGTATCGTGGCAGGGTAGTGCAATGAGGAAATGACTGCTTTGACCTCTATCAAGGGCAGTGCGACGCGATATTGATATGGATCAAGGCCCAAGGGCGCGGGCTATCGCAAAAGCACAGCAGTCGGAAAGCGCAAGGCCAGACCCCGAATCGAGTCGGGGCGCGGATCGGGCCAAAAGACGAAGGGACGCAAAATGTGGGACTACCTTAAGTTGGTCGTACTTGGCGTGGTTGCGGTCAGTGCCGCAATCGCGGCCAATTACGCCCGCGATCTGGCCTATATGGTCAATGCCATGACGATCATGCTGGCCGCCGGTATCACCTTTCTGGTGGTGCTGCGTGGCATGGATGAGCCGAAAAAGATCAACACCGGTGAATATATGGATGGGGTGATCCGTGCCGGCGTCATTGCAACAACATTCTGGGGCGTGGTCGGGTTCCTTGTCGGGGTGGTCATCGCCTCGCAATTGGCCTTTCCGCAACTCAACTTCGAATTCCTGCAAGGCTATGGCAACTTTGGCCGGCTGCGCCCGCTGCACACCAGTGCGGTGATCTTCGCCTTTGGCGGCAATGCCCTGATCATGAGCGCGTTTTACGTGGTTCAACGCACCAGCGCGGTGCGTCTGTTCGGCGGCAACCTCGCGTGGTTCACCTTTTGGGGCTATCAGCTTTTCATCGTGCTGGCCGCGACGGGCTATGTTCTGGGGGCCACCCAAGGCAAGGAATACGCCGAGCCGGTGTGGTATGTGGATATCTGGCTGACCATCGTCTGGGTGTCGTTCCTCGTGGTGTTCGCGGGCACGCTGATGCACCGCAAAGAGCCGCACATCTATGTCGCCAACTGGTTCTATCTGTCGATGATCCTGACCGTGGCGATGCTTCACCTTGTCAACAACCTTGCCGTTCCGGTCTCGATCTTTGGGTCCGCGCAGGTGCAGCTGTTCTCGGGCGTGCAGGATGCCATGACGCAATGGTGGTATGGCCACAATGCGGTGGGCTTCTTCCTGACGGCCGGTTTTCTGGGGATGATGTATTACTTTGTGCCGAAACAGGCCGAACGGCCGGTGTTCAGCTACAAGCTGTCGATCATCCACTTCTGGGCGCTGATCTTCCTTTATATCTGGGCTGGTCCGCACCACCTGCACTATACCGCCTTGCCCGATTGGGCCGCGACCTTGGGGATGGTGTTCTCGGTCGTCCTGTGGATGCCGTCCTGGGGTGGCATGATCAACGGTCTGATGACCCTGTCAGGCGCATGGGACAAGTTGCGCACCGACCCGATCATCCGGATGATGGTGGTCTCCATCGGCTTTTACGGCATGTCGACCTTTGAAGGTCCGATGATGTCGATCAAGGCGGTGAACTCGCTGTCGCATTACACGGACTGGACCATTGGTCACGTCCATTCGGGTGCGCTGGGCTGGAACGGCATGATCACCTTTGGCGTGCTTTACTTCCTGACCCCGCGCCTGTGGAACCGCGAACGCCTGTATTCGCTGACGCTGGTGTCGTGGCACTTCTGGCTCGCGACCATCGGGATCGTCCTTTACGCCTCATCCATGTGGGTCACGGGCATCATGGAAGGTCTGATGTGGCGTGAAGTGGATGCGAACGGCTTTCTTGTGAACGCCTTTGCCGACACGGTTGCCGCCAAGTTCCCGATGTATGTGGTTCGTGCGCTGGGTGGGGGTCTCTATCTGACCGGCGGGCTTATCATGGCCTATAACCTTTGGATGACGGTGCGCGCGCAGCCTGCAAAAGCTGCGGTCAACGCGAACAACGCCGTTCCTGCTGAATGATCGGAGGGCAGGACAATGGCATTTCTTGACAAACACAAAGCTATCGAAACCCACGCCACGCTGCTGATGGTGCTGTCGCTTCTGGTGGTCAGCATCGGCGGTCTGGTGCAGATCGTGCCGCTCTTCTATCTGGAAAACACGATCGAAAAGGTGGACGGCATGCGCCCCTACACACCGCTGGAACTGGCGGGGCGCGACATCTACATCCGCGAAGGCTGCTATGGCTGTCACAGCCAGATGATCCGTCCGATGCGCGACGAGGTGGAGCGCTATGGCCACTACAGCCTGGCGGCCGAGTCGATGTATGACCACCCGTTCCAGTGGGGCTCTAAACGCACGGGGCCTGATCTGGCGCGTGTGGGCGGGCGCTATTCGGACGAATGGCATCAGGACCACTTTGCGAACGCCAAATCGGTCGTGCCGGAATCGGTCATGCCGCCCTATGGCTTTCTGGCGCAGAACGTGATCGACGGTGAGTATATCGCCGACACGTTGGCCGCGCACCGCATGGTCGGGGTGCCTTATACCGAAGACATGGTGGCGGCAGGGCAGGGCGATTTTGCCGCGCAGGCCGACCCCAACGCCGATACGGCGGGCCTTCTTGAACGCTATGGCGAAAAGGTGAACGTCCGCAACTTTGACGGCCAGCCCGAGCTGACCGAAATGGATGCGCTGATCGCTTACATTCAGGTGTTGGGCACGATGGTCGATTTTTCGACCTTCACGCCTGATGCCAGCCGCTGAGGGGGGGTGCGATGGATACCTATAGCATCCTGCGCGAATTCGCCGACTCGCTTGGCCTGCTCAGCCTGTTTGTCATCTTCCTGGGCGTGATCGTCTGGGTCTGGCGACCTGGCAGCCGCAAGGCCCACGAAGAGGCCGCGGCCTCGATCTTTCGCAATGACACGAAACCCGCCGGAGAGGGCAAAAGCCCCGATGGCCGAGTGAAGGAGGCGTAAACCATGTGCGCCAAGAAAGTCACCCCGGCCAAGCCGGGTGAGGTGCCGACCACGGGCCACCAGTGGGACGGGATCGAAGAATACGACAACCCGATGCCGCGCTGGTGGGTCTGGGTGTTCTACGCCACCATCGTCTGGGGCATCGGTTATTCCATCGCCTATCCGGCTTGGCCGATGATCACGGGGGCCACGCCGGGGGTTCTGGGCTGGTCCACCCGGGCCGAGGTCGCGACCGAGATCAAGCGCTTCGATGATGCAAACGCGCCGATCAAGGCAAAGCTGGTCGAAACCGACCTGACCGCGATCAGCAGTGATCCCGAACTGATGAGCTTTGCCGAAAACGCCGGTGCTGCCGTGTTCCGCACCAACTGTGCCCAGTGCCACGGGTCCGGCGCCGCCGGGGTCGAGGGGAAGGGTTATCCGAACCTTCTGGATGATGACTGGCTGTGGGGCGGGGATATCGAGAATATCCACCTGACCATTGCCCATGGCATCCGCAACACCACCGACCCGGATGCGCGCTATTCCGAAATGCCCAAGTTCGGTGTCGATGGCTTGCTGGAACCACAGCAGATTTCGGAAGTGGTGGAATATGTGCTGAAACTGTCGGGGCAAGAGCATGATGCCGCCCTTGCCACCCCTGGCCAGACCGTGTTCGTCGAAAACTGCGCGGCCTGCCATTTGGAAAACGGCGCGGGCGACCCGGCTTTGGGCGCGCCACGGCTCAGCGATGCGATCTGGCTTTATGGCGGCAGCCGCGATGCGATCACCTATACGGTTGTCAACGCCCGCTTTGGTGTGATGCCAAACTGGAACGCCCGCCTGACCGAGGACGAAATCCGCGCGGTTGCCCTGTATGTGCACAGCCGTGGTGGTGGTCAGTAAGGCCAAAGGGCCGATCTGTCGGGGCGGCGACACCGGCGCCCCGATCCTGTGAAGATCTGGCCGGGCCATTGGGTCCGGCCAAATCCTGCGATCATCGGAAGCCCGCGCGCACGTGCCGCATCGCAAAGATGCATCGGGAATGCCCATTTGACACAGGTCAAGGTGTCGGGCCGCGCTGCGGTGCAGAACCTGACCAACGCATATGATATCGGAGCCAATCCGTGACCAACCCAGAGCCTTCCACCCCAGCCTCGCTTTACGTCGCGCGCGAACCGATCTTTCCGCGCCGGGTGAAGGGTGCGTTTCGCAACCTGAAATGGTGGCTGATGGCGCTGACGCTTGGCATCTATTACCTGACGCCATGGATCCGCTGGGACCGCGGACCGAACCTGCCCGATCAGGCGGTTCTGGTCGATATGGCGAACCGGCGGTTCTTTTTCTTTATGATCGAGATCTGGCCGCACGAGTTTTACTTTGTGGCGGGCCTTCTCATCATGGCCGGGCTGGGGCTGTTTTTGTTCACCAGCGCTGCCGGGCGCGTGTGGTGCGGGTATGCCTGCCCGCAGACGGTGTGGACAGACCTGTTCATTCTGGTGGAACGCTGGGTCGAAGGTGACCGCAACGCCCGCATCCGCCTGCACCGTCAGGTGTGGGATGGCGAAAAGATCCGCAAGCGGGCGATCAAGTGGACAGCTTGGCTGCTGATCGGGCTGGGCACCGGCGGCGCGTGGGTCTTTTACTTTACCGATGCGCCGACGCTGCTGGTGGACCTCGTGCAGGGCACCGCGCATCCGATGGCCTATCTGACCATCGCCATTCTGACGGCCACCACCTTTGCCTTTGGCGGCTTTGCGCGCGAGCAGATCTGCATCTACGCCTGCCCATGGCCGCGCATTCAGGCCGCGATGATGGACGAAGACACCTTGACCATCGCCTATCGCGAATGGCGCGGAGAGCCGCGCGGCAAACAGAATGTCGAAGGCAACGGCGACTGCATCGACTGCATGGCCTGCGTGAACGTCTGCCCCATGGGCATCGACATCCGCAACGGCCAGCAACTGGCCTGCATCACCTGCGGGCTGTGCATCGACGCCTGCAATGACACGATGGACAAGATCGGCAAGCCACGCGACCTGATCGGCTACATGGCGCTAACCGATGAAACCCGCGAGCGCACCGGACTTGCTCCGAAATCGGTCTGGAAACACGTCTTCCGCCCGCGCACCATTTTGTACACAACCCTTTGGGCCGGTGTGGGGGCGGGGCTGATCGTGGCGCTGTTCCTGCGCTCGCCCATCGACATGAACGTGACCCCAGTCCGCAACCCGACCTATGTCGTGTTGTCAGACGGATCGATCCGGAACGCCTATGACGTGCGTTTGCGCAACAAGGGCGGTGACGACACCGCTTATCTGATCTCGGTCACCTCTGACGCCCGCCTGAAAATCTCGCTTGAGGGGCAAGAGGGGCTAAGCGTCACCGTTCCGGCCAACGAAACCCTGTCTCAGCGGGTTTATCTGACGGCCGAGGCCGGCACCGTAGCCGTGGCGCAAGACCGGACATCCGCACGGCTGTGGGTCGAGGAATCCGGCACGTCGAACCGCGTTCACCAAGATACTGTCTTCAATGGAAAGGCCCAGTGACATGCGCGAAATCACAGGACGGCACGTGCTGGTGTTTACGGTCGGGGCCTTTGGCATCATCATCGCGGTGAACCTGCTGATGGCCTACAAGGCGATCAGCACCTTTCCGGGGCTAGAGGTTCAGAACTCTTATGTGGCCAGCCAGCAGTTCGATGCGCGACGCGATGCGCAGAAGGCCTTGGGCTGGACGATGGAGCACAGTTATGATCCGCAAACCGATCATCTTTCGATCGCCTTTGTCACCAAAGAAGGTCATGCCGCGCCCGTGGCCGCCATGACTGTTCTGGTGGGGCGGACCACGGCCGCCGAAGATGACCAGACACCCGAGTTTTTGTATCTGAACGGCCGCTGGGAAACGCGGGTGGCGCTTGAGCCGGGAAAATGGCTGCTGCGCGTGACCGCCAAAGCTGATGACGGCACCCTGTTTGACCAGCGCGTCAGCCTGTTTGTAAGGGGATAGGGGCATGACCATTGCCGGACCCGTCAATGATGCTGATGCGGGCGTGATCCGTGGCAGCCTGTCAGCCTGCCCGGCTTGTGTGGCGGCGCCTTCGGCGGAACGGTTGGCGCAGATGGCTGCGCCCGACCATGCGCGGCTGATCCTGTCGCTGCCGCAGGCCCATTGCGCGGCCTGCATCACCACGGTCGAACATGCGATGATGGCGGTGCCTGGCGTCACCTCGGCCCGCGTGAACCTGACATTGAAGCGCGTCAGCGTCGAAGGCGCCCTCGATGTCACCGCGGCCACGTTGATTTCGGCAGCTGCCCGTGCTGGATACGAGGCGCATGAGTTGGACCCTGGCTTGCTATCGTCGACCGAAACCGACCGTCAGGGCCGGGATCTGTTGATGCGTCTGGGGGTTGCGTTCTTTTCGATGATGAACGTGATGCTGCTGTCTGTTGCCGTCTGGTCGGGGGCCGATGGGGTGACGCGCGACATGTTCCACTGGATTTCGGCGGCCATTGCCCTGCCAACGGTGGTGTTTTCGGGCCAGCCCTTTTTCAAGTCGGCATGGCGCAGCCTGCGGGCAGGACGCCTTGGCATGGACGTGCCGATATCGCTGGCGCTGATCCTCGCCTCGGGCATCTCCTTGTTCGAGACGTGGAATTCTGGCCACCATGCCTATTTCGATGCCGCCGTGATGCTGTCGTTCTTCTTGCTGCTGGGCCGGTATCTGGACCATCGCACCCGTGCCGTGGCGCGATCCGCCGCCGAAGAACTGGCCGCATTGGAAGTGCCGCGCGCCACCGTCCTGCGCGATGGTGCCGAAGTAGTAGTCAACATTTCCGATGTGCTGGTGGGCGATCTGGTCCGCGTGCGCCCCGGTGGCCGCATGCCGGTGGATGGCGTGATCGTCGAGGGCGCGTCTGAAGTGGACCGGTCTTTGCTGACCGGCGAAAGCCTGCCCGTCTATGCGGGGCAAGGCATGCCGGTTTCTGCGGGCGAGGTGAACCTGACCGGGCCACTGACGCTGCGCGTGACGGCGGCGGGCAAGGATTCCAGCCTGCACCGGATGGCCGATCTGGTTGCCGTCGCCGAAAGTGCGAGGACCAAGTACACCAGTCTGGCCGAACGCGCCGCCAGTTGGTATTCGCCCCTTGTGCACATTCTGTCGTTCAGCGCCTTTGGCTACTGGATGTGGAAAACCGGCGGCGATGTCCGCTTTGCGGTCAATATCTCGGCGGCGGTGCTGATTATCACCTGCCCCTGCGCCCTTGGCCTTGCCGTGCCTGCAGTGGTCACGTCAGCCTCGGGGCGGTTGTTCCGAAAGGGGCTGCTGATCAAGCATGGCACCGCGCTGGAACGTCTGGCCGAAGTGGATACCGTGGTGTTCGACAAGACCGGAACCCTGACCATGGGTGCGCCGGAACCGACGAACCTGAACGATCATCCGCGCATGGCGTTTGAGGTGGCAATGGCACTTGCCGGGGCATCGTCGCACCCGCTTGCCATGGCCCTGACCGAAGGCGCACGGGCGGCGGGCATCCGGCCCGCGCGGGTAGAAGACCTGCGCGAAGTGCCCGGCTATGGCGTCGAAGGTCTGTGGAAAGGCGCACGCGTGCGTCTGGGCCGCGCGGTCTGGTGCGGCGCGGATGCGCTGGATGTGACAGCCACCTATTTGTGCACGGGCGAGGGGCGGCCGCGCGCCTTTACCTTTGCTGACCGTCTGCGCCCCGGTGCCGAAACCGCCGTGGCCGCGATCAAGGCGCAGGGGTTGGACATCAAGCTGATCTCGGGCGATGCGCCGGGCGCTGTGGCCGATCTGGCCGGGCGCCTTGGCATTGTCGACTGGACAGCAGGCGCCTTGCCCGCCGAAAAGGCGACAACAGTGGCGGGGCTGATGGCTGGGGGTGCCAAGGTGCTGATGGTGGGGGATGGCCTGAACGATACGGCGGCCCTTGCCTCGGCGCATGTGTCCATCTCGCCCGCCAGTGCGCTGGATGCCGCGCGCGTGGCGTCGGACATCGTGCTTTTGGGGCAGGACATGGCCCCGATCGCCGATGCGTTGCGGATATCGAGGCAATCCACCCGCCGTATCCGCGAGAATTTCGGGATTTCGGCGCTTTACAACGTGGTGGCCGTGCCCTTGGCGCTGGTGGGTCTGGCAACACCGCTGGCGGCGGCGCTGGCCATGTCGCTGTCCTCGATCACCGTGTCACTTAACGCCCTGCGGCTGCGGTAAATCATGGAAATTCTCGGCATCCTGATCCCCGTCTCGCTGTTTCTGGGTGGCATCGGCCTTGTGGCGTTCTTCTGGGCGATGCGGACGCGGCAGTTCGATGACCCGCAGGGGGATGCGAACCGCATTCTGATCAAGGATTATGACGACAAGCCAAAGCCTTAGCGACCTTAGCGGATGGTCACGACCGCGCTGTCCAGCCCGTCAATCGACACCGTGCAGGTCTGGCCATGCTCCAGCGCCCCCACGCCTGCAGGCGTGCCGGTAAAGATCAGATCGCCGGGGCACAAGGTAATCAAGCGCGACAGCTGCGCGATGATCGCTGGCACGGGCCAGATCATGTCACTCAGCCGGGCCTCTTGGCGCAGGCTGCCATCCACATGGCAGCGGATCGCAGCCTGCGTGTCGATGGGGCCGGGGCGGATCGCGCCGATGATGGCGGACTGATCAAACCCCTTGGCCATGTCCCATGGGCGGCGGGCGGCCTTTGCCTCGGCCTGCAGATCGCGCCGCGTCAGGTCGTTGCCTGCTGCATGGCCCCAGATCAGGCTTTCGACCTCACCCTCGGGCACCATGTGGCCGCCTTTATGCAGCGCCACCACCAATTCGGCCTCATGGTGAAAGTTTGCGGTCGCGGGGGGATAGGGGATGGTCGCGCCACTTTGCACCACGGCATCGGCGGGCTTGGTGAAAAAGAACGGCGGCTCGGCGCTGGGGTCGCCCCCCATTTCGCGCGTGTGTTCGGCATAGTTCCGGCCCACGCAGAAGATGCGGCGCACCGCAAATCGTTCGCTGCGCCCCGCGACTGCGGCCGAAGGCTGTGGCGGCGGGGGAAAGACAAAGCCCGCCACCCCCGTCATGGCCCCATCGTAAAGCAGGACACCGCACGCGCCTGCAGGCGACGGCAGGCCAGATCAGCCTGATCTTGCGTCAGCCCCATGAAGTTGGCGTCATAGCCGCCGCTTTGCTGCACAACCTTGCGCAGCCCTTCGTTCAGGGTCGCACTTTCGGCCAACTGCGTTTTCAAGAGCAGACGTTCCGCCTCGGAGCGTGAGGCGAACTTGCCCAAGTGCACGCCCCAGTGCCGCGCGTTCGAGGTGGACAGGCGGATTACCACAGGCTCGTCAGTATCCGCCTCGGCCTTGGCGGCCTCGACAGGTTCAAAGTTGGGCACATTGCGCTTGGGCGGGGCCACAGCAGCCAGTTCGACAGGCTCGCTCAACTCCATCGTGGTGTCAGCCATGGCAAGCGCGGTGGCCTGCGCGTCCAGCGTGCCTTCGGGCGCAGGCTCTGGCGCGGCCTCCGGTGTTGCGGCCACCTCGACATCGGGCGTCACCAGCGGTGTGTCCATCACGATTTCGGCGACAGCCGTCTCTTGCGGAAGGTCGGTCCCGGTGGGTTCTTCGGTTGTGGCATCGGCCATCACCACTTCCTCGACGGCCTCACCCTCGGGTGCGGCAGCCAGCGTTTCAACCTGCGCGTCCAATGTGCCGGGCGGGGCGGGTTCCCCCACGGCTTCGGCCAGGGCGGCGGCAATGCTGCCCTCGATCGCGTCCACGGCCACTTCGGCGGCGGCCACCTGTTCGGCCGACGGGCGGGCCGACGGTCGCGGCGATGTGGCAACGGCGGTTTGCAGGCGGATCGTCTTGCCCGCACCGCCTTCAACCTCGGGCAGCCCATCGTTCTGAGCAAGCAGATCCTCGCCACCCTGATAGGCCGGCGCATCCGGCACTGCCGTTGGTGCATTGGCCGGGGCCTTGCGGAACCCAAGGTCCAGCAGCTCGGCCATCTTGGCATTGCGGGCGGCGGTCGAAGACCCCCCGAACACGGTGGCGATGATCCGCACATTGCCGCGCTGCGCCGAACCCGTCAGGTTAAAGCCCGCTGCCACGGTGTAGCCGGTCTTGATGCCATCGGCGCCTTCATAGGCGTCCAGAAAACGGGTGTTGGTGTTGCGCACCTCGGCCAGACCGGCATCGGTCGTGCGGCGCGAGAAGATATTGTAATACTGCGGGAAATCGTAAAACAGCCGGCGACCCAGCAGGTTCATGTCTGCCGCGGTGGACAGATGCCCCGGTGCGGTCAGGCCATTGGCGTTCTTGAAGGTGGAATTCTTCATCCCAAGGGCCTTGGCGGTGCGCGTCATCCGTTTGCCAAAGGCATCGGGGCCGCCACTGATGTGGTCGCCGATGGCCGAAGCCGCGTCATTGGCCGACTTGATGGCGGCGGCACGGATCAGATAGCGCATGGCGATCTTTTGCCCGGCCTTCAACCCAAGGCGCGACGGTGGCTGCGAGGCTGCGTATTTCGTGACCGTCACCATGGTATCAAGGCTCAGGTTGCCGCGCTCGATCTCCTCAAAGGCGATGTAAAGCGTCATCATCTTGGTGAGCGATGCGGGATGCAGCCGGGTATTGGCATTGTCGGAAAACAACACCTCTCCGGTGCGGGCATCCTGCACGATGGCGGCATAGGGGGCAGCCCCCGAAGGCTGCGGTGTCGAACAGGCAGCCACCACGATGAAGACCACCAGACAAGCCATATTGCGGGCGATTCGCCCCAAGAGCGTGTTCACGACGCTTATTCCTTGCTCTGCCTCGACCGCCCCTGTTTTTGGTTGGGGCTTATTTGCGACGAAGGCTAGCACAGCAGGGCTTTGCCTAAAACCCCTGCATATCAAGGACTTTGCTGATTATCCTAAAGCTGTGGCAAATCTGGCGAAAGACCGCCAGCCCCCCCTACAAATGGTGGTTCGACTGGATCTGCTCCACAAGATCGGCCAGCCCGCCCAGATCAGACAGGGTATGAAAGCGGGCATGGCCCAAGGGCGGCTCGGCATGTTCCAGCGCCCATGTCAGGCCGTGCGGCACATGCACGCCCCAACTTCCGGCCCCGATTGCCGGAAGCACATCCGATTTCAAAGAGTTGCCGACCATCATGGCCTGATTTGCACCCGTGCCGTGACGGGCAAAGATGTTCGTGTAAACCGGGGTTGTCTTGTCGGACACGATTTCGACGGCGTGGAACAACTCACCCAGACCCGATTGCGCCAGTTTGCGTTCCTGATCCAGCAGGTCGCCCTTGGTCACCAGAACCACGCGATAGGGGCCGGACAGGGCCTCAACAGCGTCCCGCGCATGGGGCAACAATTCGATCGGGTGGCGCAGCATCTCGCGTCCGGCGGCCATGATCTCGGCAATCACGGTGGCGGGCACACGGCTTTCGGTCACCTCGATGGCGGTTTCGATCATCGACAGGACAAACCCCTTGATGCCAAAGCCGTAGTGGCCAAGGTTGCGCCGTTCTGCCGCAAGCAGGCGGTCATGCAGGTGGTCCGCCGGCGCATAATCGCCCAAAAGCGCGGTAAAGCGGTCCTGCGTCAGCCGGAAGAAGGCTTCGTTTTGCCATAACGTGTCGTCAGCATCGAAACCAATCGTTGTCAGCGCCATGATGTGTTCCCTGTTCGGCCCCGCTTTCATGAACCGTTTAGGGTGATGTCGCAATCCTTTGATCCGGCCCCTTTTCCCATGGGCAAAAGAGTTTATATTGCGGTTCAACCCAAATGCGTGATTCCCTTTAGCAGCGAGGCATCCTTTCGTGGACCATTTCCCTTCTACCATGTCGGACAAGACCGACGGGCCGGGCAATGACACGGGGATTCTGACCAAGACAAAGACGCGCACGCAGCGCCCGCCGATGTATAAGGTGATGCTGCTGAACGACGATTACACCCCGATGGAATTTGTGGTGCATGTGCTGGAACGGTTCTTCGGCCTGACCCACGCACAGGCGTTCGACATCATGCTGACCGTGCACAAAAAGGGGCTTGCCGTTGTCGGCGTGTTTTCCTTTGAAGTGGCGGAAACCAAGGTGGCACAGGTGATGGATTTTGCGCGCCGCCATCAGCACCCCCTGCAATGCACGATGGAAAAGGACTAGGCGTGTTCGCCCTGTCCGCACCCTGAATGCGCGCTGTCAGACTGGACCTTGCACTTGAAACGGGTGTGTTCGCACCCCCGCCGGACGGGCCGATTGCGGTGTACCGCCCGCGTGAGGGTGATGACCTGTCCAGCCTTCCCATATCACGCGTGCAGGTGATCACCGGGTTTCGCCCCGATGCCGAATGGTTTGCCGCGCGCGGTTACAAGGCGGCGGGCGGGCCGCCCTATGCGGCGGCGGTGGTCTGTCTGCCCCGCGCGAAAGAGGCGGCGCGCGCCCTGATCGCCCGCGCCATGGCCGAGGTGGCCCCCGGCGGGCCGATCGCGGTCGACGGGCAAAAGACCGACGGTATTGATGCCATCATGAAGGATTGCCGCGCGTTTGGGTTGCCGATGGGCGGGCCGCTGTCAAAGGCGCATGGCAAAGTGTTCGTTCTCCAGGCCGGCCCGCAATTGGCTGGCTGGGAAGGCCGCCCGCGCATGATAGAGGGCGGTTTTCAGACCCTGCCGGGGGTGTTTTCCGCTGACGCACCGGACCGTGGTTCGGTACTGCTGGCGGCGGCGCTGCCAGAAAAGCTGGGCAGCCGCGTGGCCGACCTTGGGGCAGGCTGGGGGTACATCGCACGCGCAATCCTGACCCGCGACACCGTGACCGAACTTGACGTGGTCGAGGCCGAGGATGAGGCGCTGGATTGCGCCCGCCTGAACATCCCCGATCCGCGCGCCCGCTTTCACTGGGCCGATGCCCGCAGCTTCAAACCGGCGCGTCCGGTGCATGCCGTGGTGATGAACCCGCCGTTCCATACAGGCCGCGATACTGACCCGGCGCTTGGCCTTTCCTTTTTGCGGGCCGCGGCGGCCATTCTCGTGCCCGATGGCACGCTGTGGCTGGTCGCCAACCGCCATTTGCCTTATGGTCCGGCGTTGACCGACCTGTTCCGGCAGGTCGAAGAGATCGGCGGCGATACCGCCTTCAGGCTGACCCGCGCCAGCCATCCGCTTCGCAGGCGCTGAGCAAAGGACCCCCGCATCATGTCGCTGTCCATTCAAGGCAAGACTGCCATCGTCACAGGTTCGGCCAAGGGCATCGGTTTGGCCGTCGCGCGCCACTTCCTGTCCAAAGGGGCCAAGGTCATGTTCGCCGACATTGACGAGGCTTGTTTGGAAGGCGCCGTGGGTGATGAGGCGCGCACCGAAGGGCCCGCCCGGATGTTTGTGGGTGACCTGCGCGAAAAGCTGACCATCGCCAATCTGTTGTCGGCCACCATTGATGCCTTTGACCGAGTGGATATTCTGGTCAATGCCAGCCGCCGCATGGTGCTGTCAGACCCACTGAATGCCGAAGATGATGGGGTCGAAGGGTTGTGGCGCGAAAATGTGCTGACCAGCCTGCGCCTGTCGCAGATGACGGCCAAGCGCATGATCGCGCAGGCCGAAAAGGCCGGAACCGAAGGCCCGGTCGGCACCATCATCAACGTGTCGTCGATTGCTGCCGTGCGCACGCAACCGGGCCTTCTGGGCTATTCGATGGCCTCGGCGGCGCTGGATCAGATGACGCGGTCCATGGCCGTGGAACTTGCGCCCAGAGGCATCCGCGTCAACGCCGTGGCCTTTGGCTCGGTGATGAGCGCCAGCTTGCAGGCCGCGCTCAAGGAAGATCCCGCGTGGCGCACCCGCATCTCTGACGGCACGCCTTTGGCCCGCATTGCGGCACCCGATGAGTTGGCCGAGGTGATGCAGTTTCTGGCCTCGGACGCGTCAGCCTTCATGACCGGGCAGATCCTGACCGTCGATGGCGGGCGCAGCCTGCTCGATCGCGTGGATGTGCCCGCGTTCTGAGGCGCGCCTATTCCGGATACTGCGCCTTGCACTGGGCAATCACGGCTTTGGCCGCGCGCGCCAGTTCGGCGCGTTTGTCCTTTAGCCCGGCCAGTTTCTCCGCCTCGTCCCGCAGATCAATCGCCTTGGGCCGGGTGACGGTTTCGCGCACCTCCTCAAGGCACAGGGTCGGCGCGGGCGGGGGCGGGGGTGTTTCGCCTGCCGCCACCGGTGGCGGTGGGGGCACGGGGCAGGTGACCCATTGTTCATCCCACACCGTCACCTCTTCGAACGCATAGCCGCGTTTCAGGTTGCCTTCGGTTTCGGCAATCAGCCGGTCCACCACGCGCAGATCACGGGTTTGACGCGAAATGCACTGTTCTTGTGGCGTGCCGCAAGCCGCCAGAAACAGCAGCGGGAAATGGATGCGTCGCATGGGGCCCTCGCTCTCTTCGTTCAGTATAGACAGCGCTGCGGCAAAAGCCATGTTGGCGGCAGCACGCCCCGGTGCTAGCAAGACGCAACAGGTTTTGGGAGGCCCTATGACAGAACAATTCGCTGCCGAGAAAGCCCGCGCTGCGGCGTGGTTCCGCACCCTGCGCGACCGGATCGTTGCCAGCTTCGAAGGGCTGGAATCCGCGCATGGCGGTGCTGCACCGGGCCGGTTCGAGGTGACACCCACCACCCGTGCCGATGGCGGCGGCGGGTTGATGAGTGTGATGCGCGGCGGGCAGGTGTTCGAAAAGGTCGGCGTGAACGTGTCCGAGGTGCATGGCGTTTTGGGCGAACGCGCGCAAAAGGCCATGGCCGCGCGCGGTGTGCCGGGCATGGACAGCGACCCGCGCTTCTGGGCCAGCGGCATCAGCCTCGTGGCGCATATGGTCAACCCGCATTGCCCCGCCGTTCACATGAACACCCGCATGTTCTGGACCCCGCATGCCTGGTGGTTCGGGGGTGGGGCGGACCTGAACCCTTGCATCGAATATGCCGAAGATACGGCGCATTTCCACGCGCAGATGCAGGTGGCTTGCGATGCGCGCGATCCGGCGATCTATCCGAAATACAAGGCTTGGGCAGATGAGTATTTCTTCATTCCCCACCGTGGCCGGGCGCGCGGCGTGGGCGGCATCTTCTATGATGACCTCAACACCGGTGATTGGGAGGCGGATTTCGCCTTTACCCAAGGGGTTGGTGCGGCCTTCCTGCCCGCCTTTGTACCGGTGACCGAACGGCGTGTCGGCTCCGCGTGGAGTGAGGCTGACCGCGAAACCCAGTTGATCCATCGCGGGCTTTATGCCGAATACAACCTTGTCTATGACCGGGGCACCAAGTTCGGGCTGGAAACCGGCCACGATGCCAATGCCGTGCTGATGAGCCTGCCCCCCATCGCGAAGTGGACCTGACGGCATGTCCGATATCGTGATCAAGGCCCTTTATGCCTCGGTGGTGGAGGATGAGGAGGAAGGGTTCCTGTTCATCGGCTTTGCGGCGGGCGAGGAAGAGGACGAACCCTATGCCCTGTTCCGCCAGTCGCTTTCGGGTGGCCCGGTGTGGTTCGAGGTGAACGACGAAAGTTTCGGTGCCGAAGATGCGGTGGAGCGTGTGGTCGAAAGCCCGAAGGGGCTGGAGATCACCCTGCGCGCCGCTGCGGTGGCCAAGTTCGGTTGGGCCG
Organism: Rhodobacter sp.; assembly: GCA_027484145.1. Taxonomy (GTDB): domain Bacteria; phylum Pseudomonadota; class Alphaproteobacteria; order Rhodobacterales; family Rhodobacteraceae; genus Pseudotabrizicola. Next base: position 130,142 of record JAIXUH010000007.1, on the reverse strand, counting down.
GATCCGTAGCCATTCGCCTTGGTCCCGCCTGCGAAGATGCGCCCGAAGCGGTGGCCGCCCTGCGCGCCATGCTGGGGCCGGTCTTTGCCTGACCGGGCTTAGGGCCAAATGCGGCGAAGGTAGTCGTCGAACATCGGCACGGTAAAGGCCAGAACACCCTGTTCGGGGCTGTAGATCATGCCCTTGCGGATGATCTGGTCGCGCAGGGGCGACAGCCCCGACAACGTGCCCCCCATCGCCTGCGCCACATCGGCGCTGCGATAGGGGCCATCGCCCAGCCGTGACATGGCGCGCACGTAATCCCGTTCCCGCTGGGTCAGACGGTCAAATCGCACGCGGAAAAAGCCCTCATCCAGCCGCCGCAGGGCCGCTTCGGTGGCGGCTTGCACATGCTGTTCGGCAATCGGTGATCCGGGGGCGGCATTCCACGCCTGAAAGCCCCATTCCTGCAGGAAATAGGGGTAGCCCTCTGTGCGGGACAGGATCATCGCAAGGGCGGCGTCGGTGATCGACTGCCCCTCTTGCGCCAGGGGGCGGCGGATGGCGGCACGCGCTGCCTCGGCGGGCAGGGGGCCGACGCCGGGAAACAGGAACAACCGTTCGGCGTAGGATTTCGCCTCGCCCGACAAGGCCGCGACATTGGGTAGGCCCGCCCCCCAGAACAGGATCGGCAAGCCCTTTTGCGCCACGCGGTGCAGGGCCACGATCAGGGCGGAAAGCTCTTCCTGCGTCAGATACTGCACCTCGTCGATCAACAGCGCCCAACCGCGCCCACCATCCCGCGCGGCCTCGCCGATGCGCTCGAACAGGTCGGGCAGGTCATATTCCAGCGTGCCACTGTCGGCGATGCCGGGGTCGGGCTCGATGCCCACGCCCAGATCACCGATCTTGATCTTGAAGGCCGAGGCAAAGGCGCGCAACGCGCGCAGGGCCGACTGTGCTGCGGTGCGCGCCGCCTCGACCGTGGACAGGCGGCGCAAGACCTGCGCCATGCGGGGCGATAGGGTTGCGGCCAGCGGCCTGCCCTCCGGCGCCTCGATCAGCGTGGTCATCCAGCCCAGTGCCTTGGCCTCGTCCTCGATCTTGTTCAACAGCACCGTCTTGCCCACGCCGCGCAGGCCCAGCAGCATCTGGCTTTGGGCCGACCGTCCCAGAAGCGCCCGTTGCAGGGCGGTGCGCGCATCGGTCAGGATGCCATCGCGCCCGGCCAGTTCCGGCGGTTGGCTGCCCGCACCGGGGGCAAAGGGGTTACGGATTGGGTCCATCGGGCATTCTAGGTAGTTATAGGGCGGTATAGGGGCATCGCTAGCTTCCCTATGCCACCCTATATTGCCCTAGAGCGCAACAGATTTCCCTAGGGCCGTGAGCCCCCCGCGCGCACCGTTTCGATCATCAGCGCCACGTTGTCGGGGTTGGCGTCGGGGGTGATGCCATGGCCAAGGTTAAAGATGTGCGGCCCGCCCCGAAATGCGCTGACCACATGGCGGGTCGCCTGCACCAGCGCCTCGCCCCCGGTGACCATGTGTTCGGGCGCAAGGTTGCCCTGCACACAGCCATCTTTCTGCACGTTGGCCGCAGCCCATTCCGGCGTCACCGAATTGTCGATGGCCACGCAATCGGCCCCTGTGGCCTTGGCAAAGCCGATATAGCCATTCCCAGCCTCACGCGGGAAGGCGATGATCGGCACGCCCGGATGGCGGGCCTTCAGCGCGGCGATGATGCGGGCGGCGGGCTTCAGCGCGAAATCGGTGAAATCATCGCCCTTCAGGCTGCCCGCCCAGGAATCAAACAGCTTCACCACCTCGGCCCCGGCTTTGATCTGTTCGCTCAGGTAATCGACCGTCGCCTCGGTGATAATGTCAATCAGCGCGGCAAAGGTGGCGCGATCGGTGTTCTTCAGGGCATGGGCCGCACCCTGATCTTTCGACCCGCGCCCGGCGATCATATAGGTGGCCACCGTCCATGGCGCCCCGGCAAAGCCGATCAGTGTGGTTTCGCTGGGCAATTCACGGGCAAGAATGCGGACGGTTTCATAAACCGGGGCCAAGGTGTCGTGGATCGCACCCTTGGGTTTCAGCGCGCGCACCTGTTCCATCGTGGTGGTGGTTTCCATGCGCGGGCCTTCGCCTTCGGCAAACCACAGCTTGGGGCCAAGCGCCTGCGGCAACAAAAGGATGTCGGCAAACAGGATCGCAGCATCGAACCCATAGCGGCGAATGGGCTGTAACGTCACCTCGGCGGCAAGGTCGGGCGTATAGCAGAGAGACAGAAAATCCCCCGCCTGCGCCCGCGTGGCACGGTATTCGGGCAGGTAACGCCCGGCCTGACGCATCATCCAGATCGGCGGGGTGGGAAGCGTTTCGCCCGCAAGTGCGCGCAGGATGGTCTTGGTCATGTCAGGCTCCGGTCAGGGCGGCAAGGCGTCACGCATGGCGCAATCGGAACATGGGTCCGATGGCTTTGCCATGATGTCAAGGCGCAGAGAGTTGTCAGGGCAAGATGACACATGTAAGGCTGTATCCATGACACAATCGCTTCCCAGCCCCGCCCAACCCCTTCGGATCGGAACCCGCGGATCGCCGCTTGCCCTGTGGCAGGCGCATGAGGTGCGCCGATGCCTGATGCAGGCCCATGACCTGCCCGAAGCCGCGTTTCAGATCGTCGTCATCAAGGTGATGGGTGACCAGATCCTTGACAAGGCGCTGAAAGAAATCGGCGGCAAGGGCCTGTTCACGCGCGAGATTGAAGAGGCGCTTCTGGACGGCGGCATCGATATCGCGGTGCATTCCATGAAGGACATGCCCACGGTGCAGCCCGACGGCTTGCTTCTGGATTGCTACCTGCCGCGCGAAGATGTGCGCGATGCCTTTGTCTCACCCGGTGTGGCCAGCCTGTCCGACCTGCCGCAGGGGGCCACTGTCGGCTCTTCCAGTCTGCGGCGGCGGGCGCAGTTGCGGCTGCGGCGGCCCGACCTGAACCTTGTCGAGTTTCGTGGCAATGTGCAGACCCGCATGAAGAAGCTGGACGATGGCGTGGCCGTGGCCACTTTCCTTGCCATGGCGGGCCTGAACCGTCTGGGCATGGCGCATGTGGCGCGGTCGGCCATTGCGCCCGAAGAGATGCTGCCCGCCGTGGCCCAAGGGGCCATCGGGGTCGAACGGCGTTTGGCCGATGACCGGGTGGCGGGCCTTCTGGACGGGATCCATGATGGGCCGACCGGCATTCGTTTGGCGGCCGAGCGCGGGTTTCTGGCGCGGCTGGATGGGTCATGCGAAACCCCCATCGCGGGTCTTGCCATGATCGACGGCGATGCCCTGTGGTTGCGCGGTGAAATCCTGCGCCCGGATGGTTCGGAATCCATCACCGGGCAGCGCCGGGGTTCGGTATCTGATGCGGCGGCCCTTGGGCTTGATCTGGCGGATGAGTTGCTGGGTCAGGCCCCGGCAGGCTTTTTCGACTGGAAGGCCTGACAGGGTTAGCGCGCTGGGGCCATTCGGTCCAACAGCCAAAGGCCCACGCTGCCGCCAATGGCGATCAGCCCCCCCAGCAGGGCGGTATCCCCATAGCTGCCAAAGGCCGTGCCGATGGTAAAGGCCAAGGCGGCAAAGGCATCGCCCACCAGCTTTTGCAAGGCCAGCAGGGCGGCGGCCGTGCCGGGTTGGTCGGCCATCAAGTCCTGATAAATCGTGATCGGCAGGATCAGCATCGCCGTGCCGCCCAAGCCCGCCGCAAGGGTCATGGCCCAGATCCACGCGCTTTCGGCCAGAATGGGCAGCAGCACAAGGTGGCTGACGTAAACCATGGTGCCCAAGGCGATCAGCAATGATTTCGAGAGGTGCCGGAAATAGCGCGGCAACAGCAGCATGAACGGCACTTCCCACCCCGCCACCAACCCGACATACAGCGCCACATCCGATGAATCCCGCCCCGGTGCCGCGTCAAACACCAGTGACACCAGCACCATATACAAAATGCCCGATGACGTGACCGCGCCAAGGCACAGCAGCCGCAATGACACCTCGGGCCGCAAAAGCTGCGCCAAGGCCTGCCCCACCCGCAGCCCCGATGGCCTGTCCTCCCATGCCGTTTGTCCGTCACGCGGCCAGCTGCGCCAGATCACGGCCACTAAGAGCAGGCTGGCCAAGCCCCCGCTGACATAGATGAACATCACATCCAGTCCCCAGCCAAAGGCAAAGGTCCAGAACACCAGCATCGCCAGAAACGTGGCCGACATCGACGACCTGATCGTCGCCTGAATCCCGTCGCGCTGTACAAGCTGGTCCTGCGTCGCCAGCCGGTTCAGCGCGAACGCCTGCCCGAACAGCGAAGAGGCAAAGGGAATCAGCACGCCATGCGCCAGAACAAAGCTGGCAGGCCCCGGTGCCATCAGCATCAACGCTGCCCCCGCCACACCCACCATGGCGGTGATCAGCGCCATGCGGCGGCGGTTGGCCTTTTGGTCCGACATCACCCCCAGCATCACCGATGTCGTCACCGCCACAGCCGAGGCCAGCATCATGACCACCGCAAAGGCGGGCTCCGAAAGGCCCATGCGGCTGATCCCGATCAGCGACTGATAGGGGTAGACCGAGGCATTCAGGCACCCGATCAGCCCGATGACAATGGCCAGCATCCGGAAAACCGGCGTGTGCAGAACAAGGGAAAGTGCGGTCACGTGCTGTGGGCCTTTTCATCCAGTCGGGCCGTTCCATCGGCCCAATGCAGCCAAACCGCCCCGGCGATGGCCGTGGCCGCCGACAACAGCGCCACCAGCCCATAGCCCGCCACGGCCGTGCCGATGCCGAAGCAAACGGCGGCGATGATCTGCCCCGCCAGCACCTGCAGCGCCATCAGCGATGCGCCCGTTCCCGGTCGCGTGGCCAGCATGTCCTGCAGATAGGCAATCGGCAGGGTCAGCATGGCCGCACCGCCCACCCCAGCGGGCAAGACCAAAAGCCAGACGGTCCAACTGCCCGCCAACAGCGGCAACAGCGCAAGGTGAAGGCAATAGAGCGTGGTTCCCGCAAGGATCAGCACCGTGCGGCGGGCCATATGGGTGATCAGCGGCAGGGCCAGCATGAACGGCACCTCCAGCCCCGCCACGATGCCGAAGTAAAGCGCAACATCCGCCGGGCCGCGCCCCACCGATTCGACCATGACCAGCCCAAGGATGGCGACATAGACCGAAGCCGCACCGTTGACCGCGCCCAAAGCCGCGATCCGCAAGGCAACAGGCGGATGCGTCAGTTCCGCCAAGGCCGCCCGAAAGCTCAGGCCTGATGGCGCATCAAGCCATGCCGTGCGGCCATCTTGCGGCCAGCGGGCCAGTGTCAGCGCCAGCATGACGCAGGCCAAGACAAGGCAGACGGGGTAGACCGACAGCATGTCCGCGCCTTGCTGAAACGCCACCGACCACAGCGGCAGCACAAGGATGAAGGGCAATGCAAACAGCGCCCGCATCGTGGCCAGAATACCATCACGTTCCTCGGCCGGCCGAACCGACGCCGCCAGCCGCGCAAGGGCGAACAACTGCCCCCACATGCTGCTGGCCAAGGGGATCAGGATTCCATGCGCCAGCACAAAGATCGGCGCATTGGGCACAAGGGCCATCAGCACCAGCGCCACCAGCAACACGCCTTGCGTGGCCACCGAAAGGCCGCGCCGGTTGCCGGTCTGGTCGGTGCGGATGCCCACCCACAGGGCCGCCGTTACCGACAGCACCGACGACACCACCAGAATCGCCACAAAGCCGCTGTCGCCCAGACCAAAGGTTTCCACCGCCAAAACGGATGTGTAGGGGCCGAACGAACAGACTACCGCCCCCCACAGCACCATCAACAGGGCCGTGACGCGCAACACAGGGTCGCGCAGGACAGGGGTGAAGGGCAGCGCCTTCGGCATCTTGGGGGGTAACTCTTGCTGGATAGCGGGTTCCTAAGCCTGCCCGCCGCAAAAGTAAATCAGGGGATGATCTTTCCGGGGTTCATCCGGTTGTCGGGGTCAAGCGCCGCCTTCAGCGCCCGCATCACATCAAGGGCAACCGGGTCCTTGCGCCGCGCCATCGACGGCTTCTTTGTCAGGCCCACCCCGTGTTCTGCCGAAAAGGTACCCTTCAACTCGGCCACGACATCCTCGATCACTTCGATCACGCGGTCATAAAGGCCCGCATCGCCACTGCTGGGAAAGACGGTGAAATGCAGGTTGCCGTCGCCCAAATGGGCCACGGTCAGCGTGGCGGCCGCCGGGTCCAGCGCGGGCAGACGGTCGTGGATCATGGTCAGAAAGTCGCCGGCACGGTCCAGCGGCACGGCAACATCTGTGTCGATGAACGGGCGTATCGCATAGGTGATTTCGGCCGCCGCTTCGCGCCGCGCCCACATCGCCCGCCGCTGGGTTTCATTCTGGGCCAGCACCGCATCAAGGATCAGCCCTTGGGTGATCAGATCGGCCAGCGTCGCTTCCATCAGGTTGGTCAGCGGCACCGACCCATCGGGCAAGGGCGTGCACAGGCTTGGCGCTATCGCGGCCACCTCGACCAGAATCGTCACCTCCGGGATGGTGGCAAAGGGCTGGTCCAGATCGGGGCGCACCTCTCCCAACCGGCGCGAATAAGTGGCGGGCATGAACTCGAACGCCTCGACCAACCCGCCCGTCACCTCTTGCAGGCGCTGCAGCAGGGTCAGCGCATCGGGCAGCGACCGCGCCGCCAGCGTGGCTGTGGCATAGGCCTTTTGCGCGGGCACCAACTTCATCACCGCCGCCGTGATGATGCCCAGCGTGCCTTCGGCCCCGATGAACAGATCCTTCAGATCATAGCCCGAGTTATCCTTGTGCAGTTCCGACAGCATGTTCAGCACCCGGCCATCGGCCAGAACCACCTCCAGCCCCAGACACAGCGCGCGGGTGGAGCCATAGCGCAGCACGTTCGACCCGCCCGCATTGGTGGACAACACGCCGCCAATCATCGCCGACCCGCGCGCGCCGAACCATAGCGGAAAATACAGCCCCTGTTCAGCCGCCGCATCATGCAGGGTGGACAGGATCACCCCCGCCTCGACCGTGGCAGTGCGGCCCGCCACGTTCAGGGCGCGGATGCGCTTCATCCGTTCAAGGCTGATCATCAGCCCGCCGGTGGTCATCGTGCCGCCGGTCAGGCCGGTATTGCCCGAGACCGGCACCACGGCCACCTTGTGCTGTGCGGCAAGGCGCAGGCAACCTGCCACCTCGTCCGTCGTGCCCGGGCGGGCCACGGCGACGGGGGTCGAGGTGAACTTGCCGGTCCAGTCCTGTGCATGACGGGCCATGTCGGTGCCGGTCAGCACATGCGATGCACCCAACAGGGCCTCAAGGTCAGAGACAAGCGTCACGCCGGTATCCTTTGCTGTCATGCTATGCTGCAGGGATGATCGGTTCTGCCCCGCCTTGCAAGCCTTCTGGCCGCCCCGACAAGGACAACCTTCCGGGCCTGCGCCGCGACCTGCCGCCAGAAATCTGCCACCGGAACGGATCATTCGGGCTTGACGCCAGGCAGGTTGGCGCGAATACTTAGCCAAAGGTGAAACTGTTGGGATAGACCCATGTTTGCGAAAGCCGCTTCTGTCTGCCTTGGCCTTGTGCTGCCCATTTTTGTGATGGCCAGTCCGGCAGAGGCCCAAGAGCCGACGCCCGCCAAGGGGGCCTATACACTGGACCTTGGGCATACGCGCCTGCTGTTCCGGGTCAGTCACCTTGGTTTTTCGCGCTATACCGCGCTGTTCACCGACCTCTCGGCAGACCTGCAGTTTGATCCTGACGCCCCCACCGACATGGCCGTTTCGGCCACGATCAAGGTGGATTCGCTGGAAACCCACTACCCCGACCCGGCGCTGGATTTCAACGCCACCCTGACGGGGCCCGAGTTTCTGGATGCCGCCCAATTCCCCGAGATCACCTTTGTTTCAACCGGAATCGAGATGACGGGCGATACCTCGGCCAATGTGACGGGCGACCTGACCCTGCACGGCGTGACCAAGCCCATGGTGCTGGCCGTCACCTATAATGGCGGCTGGGCTGACATGCCGCTGGATGTGGGCGCGCGCATCGGCTTTTCGGCCATCGGCACCTTCAACCGGTCGGATTACGGCGTGGGCTTTGGCGTGCCCGCCCCCGGCACCACCATGGGCGTCTCCGACGCGGTTGAGGTGATCCTTGAGGCCGAGTTCGTGAAACCCCGCGCCTGAGCAGTTCGGTTAAGGCGCGTCTGCATTGGCCCGCGCCAACAGTTCCATGACCTTTGGCCCCAGTTCGGTGACGATCTTGGCCACGCCGTCACGATTTGGGTGGATGCCGTCAGCCTGCATGAACGGCGCCGGGTCGCCGCTGGCGCGCAGTGGCGCAAAGTAGTCGGGCAGCAGCAGCGTATCATAGCTGGCCGAAAGTTCAGGATAGATTGCGTCGAAATCGGCCTTGTAATCGGGCCCGAAATTGCCCGGTGCGGGCAGACCGACCAGCAGGATCGGCAAGCCACGCCCCGACGCATCCTTCAGAATCGCATCAAGGTTGGCGCGGCTTTCCTCCGGGGCCACCCCGCGCAAAAGGTCATTGCCGCCAAGGTTGACGATCATGGCATCTACCTCGGGTGTCATGCTCCACCCCAAGCGCGACAAGCCGCCCGCCGTTGTGTCGCCCGACACGCCAGCGTTGATCACCGCGGCATCTGCCCCCTCAGCGTTCAGCCACGCCTGCAACTGCGGCACCAACCCTTCGCCTTCGGGCAGGCCGTATCCGGCGGTCAGACTGTCGCCAAGTGCCAGAATTGTGATCGTTTCTGCCTGCGCAGTGGCCGGGAATATCCCGATGACCCCGCCCAGCGATAACGCCAGCGTGAGCGTCAGGTTGCGCAAGGGGCGCATTGCGCCATATGCAACAGGGAACGGATTGGAAAAGGCGGTCAGCATGGCGGATACGGTTCTTGCGTTGCGGGATGCACGCCTGACATTGGCGGGCAATGCAGGCCCTGTCGAGATCCTGAAGGGTATTGACCTTGAGGTCATGCGCGGAGACACGCTTGGGTTGGTCGGTCCTTCGGGGTCTGGCAAATCATCACTCCTGATGTTGATGGGCGGGTTGGAACGCGCAACGGGCGGGTCGGTCATGGCCTTGGGTCAAGACCTGACCGCGATGGACGAAGATGCGCTGGCCCGCTTTCGTAGAGGGAATATGGGGGTTGTGTTCCAATCCTTCCACCTGATCCCCACCATGACCGCGCTGGAAAATGTCGCCGTGCCGCTGGAACTGGCCGGGGTGGATGATGCCTTTGCCCGGGCCGAGGCGGAATTGGTGGCCGTGGGCCTTGGCGCGCGCAAGGACCATTACCCGCGCCAGATGTCAGGGGGCGAACAGCAGCGCGTAGCCTTGGCGCGTGCCGCCGCACCCCGCCCGGCGATTCTGCTGGCCGATGAGCCGACCGGAAACCTTGATGGCGCGAACGGCACGGCGATCATGGACTTGCTGTTTGGTCTGCGCGACCGTCACGGCGCCACGCTGGTGTTGGTGACCCATGCGCCCGACCTTGCCGCGCGGTGCGACCGTGTCGTGCGTCTGGCCGATGGGCGTGTTGTCGGCGAAGACCGCGTCAAGGCAGCCGCAGAATGAGTGGTGGCTGGGGGCTGGCCGCCCGTTTTGCCCGGCGCGAATTGCGCGGCGGGCTGAAAGGGTTTCGCATCTTTCTGGCCTGTCTGGCCTTGGGTGTCATGGCGATTGCTGCTGTCGGTATGGTGCGCGCCGCGATTGAGGCGGGCCTGCGCGATCAGGGCACGATTCTGCTGGGCGGTGACGCGCAGATGGAGTTCACCTATCGCTTCGCCGATGCCGATGAGCGCGCCTATATGGACCGCGTCGCCACCGATGTGTCCGAGATTGTGGATTTCCGCTCGATGGCTGTGGTGGGCGAAGATACCGCGCTGACGCAGGTCAAGGCGGTGGATGATATCTACCCCCTTGTCGGTCAGGTGGTGCTGGAACCCGACCTGTCGCTGGATGCTGCCTTTGCCCCTGCCGATGGCTTGCCCGGCGCCGTGATGGACCGGGTGCTGGTCGATCGTCTGGGGCTGTCGGTGGGCGATAGCTTCCGTCTTGGCACGCAGGATTTCCGTCTTGCGGCTGTCTTGGTGCGCGAACCAGATGGTGCCACCGCGGGCTTTACCTTGGGGCCGCGCACGATGGTGCGCACGGCGGACCTTGCGAATTCCGGCCTTCTGGTGCCCGGCTCGCTCTATGAGGCGAAGTATCGCCTGCGTCTGGCCCCCGGCACCGATCTGGAAGCGCTGGAGACCGAGGCCGAAGCCGCCTATCGCGACAAAGGCATGCGCTGGGAAGACAGTCGCCGCGCGACGCCGGGTGTTGAACGCTTTGTCGATCGGATGGGGTCGTTCCTGATCCTTGTCGGCCTTGCGGGGCTGGCTGTGGGCGGCGTTGGCGTGTCCTCTGCCGTGCGCGCCTATCTGGACAGCAAGGTCAGCACGATTGCCACGCTGAAAACCCTTGGTGCCGAGGGCGGGCTGATTTTCCGGGTCTATCTGGTGCAGATCGGGGTGCTGGCGGGCATCGGCGTGGCGCTGGGTCTGGTGCTGGGGGCAGGGGTTCCCTTGCTGCTGGCCCCGGTGCTGACGGCCGTCCTGCCCCTGCCTGTTGTGTTCGCGCCCTATCCGATGCCGCTGATCGAGGCGGCGTTCTATGGCCTGATCACGGCGCTGTTGTTCACGCTCTGGCCGCTGGCTCGTACCCGTGCGGTGCGGGCGGCGGCGCTCTATCGCGGCGCGGGGCGTGACGGTTGGGCGGGCTGGCCTGCCGCCTTTGGCGTGCTGGCGCTGCTGGGCCTGCTGGTGGGTGGGGCGGTGCTATTTTCGGGCGTGCCGTCGCTGGCCCTTGGGGCGGCGGGCGGTGTGGCCGGGGCGCTGGTGGTGCTGGCGGCGGCGGCATGGCTGTTGCGGCGCGGGGCCGCGCGTCTGGCAAGGTCGGCAGTGGCGCGCGGGCGCGTGGCGCTGCGCCTTGCCCTTGGCGCCATCGGCGGCCCAAGGGCCGAGGCGACGTCAGTCGTGCTGTCGCTGGGTCTTGGCTTGTCGGTGCTGGCCGCTGTCGGGCAGATCGACGCTAACCTGCGCGCGGCCATTTCGCAGGATCTGCCAGAGCGCGCGCCATCGTTCTTCTTCGTCGACATCCAGCCAGACCAGATTGATGCTTTCCTTGCCCGCGTGCAGGGCGACCCTGCGGTCAGCCGCGTGGACAGCGCGCCGATGTTGCGCGGCGTGGTCACGCAAATCAACGGTCGCCCCGCGCGCGAGGTGGCGGGCGAGCATTGGGTGGTGCGCGGCGATCGTGGCGTGACCTATGCCGAACAGCCCGATGCCCGCACAACCGTAACCGAGGGCGCATGGTGGCCCGCCGATTACACGGGTGATCCGCAGATCAGCTTTGCCGCCGAAGAGGCGACCGAGATGGGCCTGAAACTGGGCGACCAGATCACCACCAACATTCTGGGCCGCGACATCACCGCCACCATCACCAGCTTCCGGCAGGTCGATTTTTCCAGCGCAGGCATGGGCTTTGTGATGACGCTGAACCCCGCCGCCCTTGCTGGGGCGCCGCATACCCACATCGCCACGGTCTATGCCGAGCCAGAGGCCGAGGCGGCGATTCTGCGCGATATCAGCAAGGCCATGCCCAACGTGACCGCCATCCGCGTCAAGGATGCCATTGATCGGGTGAGCGAGGCTTTGGCCGCGATTGCCACCGCAACCGCGTGGGCGGCAGCGGCCACGCTGATCACCGGCTTTGTGGTGCTGATCGGGGCTGCCGCAGCGGGGGAACGCGCCCGCGTCTATGAGGCGGCTGTGCTCAAGGTATTGGGGGCCACGCGTGGGCGGATTCTGGCCAGCTTTGCCCTGCGTTCGGCCATGATGGGCGCGGCGGCGGGCATCGTTGCCATTGTGGCCGGGGGCATCGCGGGCTGGGCCGTGATGACCTTTGTGATGGAGGTGGACTACACCTTTGAACCCATATCGGCCATTGCCATCGTGGTGGGGGGCGTCGTGGCCACCCTTGCGGCTGGTCTGGCCTTTGCATGGCGGCCCTTGGCTGCGCGCCCGGCACAGGTGCTGCGCGCGCAGGATTGACCGGCTACAGCCCCAGCAAACCCGGCAGGTCGTGCATATCGTGGAACAGCCGCGCGCCTGCGGCCTTCAGCCGGTCGCCGTCGCCATGGGCATCATAGCCCCAGCAGGGAATGCCTGCTGCCCGCGCGGCCCGCGCGCCGGTGGGGCTGTCCTCGATCACCACGCAATCCTGCGGGGCAACCCCCAGTTGCCGCGCGGCATGCAGGTAAAGATCAGGCGCAGGCTTTGGCCGGCCCAGTGTCTGACCAGAGTAAAGATGCCCCCGGAACCGCGGCAAAAGGCCATGCTGGCCCAGCGTGACCTGCATCTTGTGATCTGACCCGTTGGACCCGATGGCATAGGGAATGCCCGCCTGATCCAGCGCATCCAGAACTGATGTGATTCCGGCCACCAAGGGAACGCCCTGCGCCAGAATGGCATAAAGCCGGTCATAGAAATCCTCGACCCAATCGTCAGGCAGTCGCGCCCCGGCGGCGCGCGCCCGCACCGCCACATCCGCCATGGTGCCGCCGACGAAATCGTGCGCCACATCGTCGCGCGTCACCTGCAGGCCATGGGCCGCAAACTCGGTCACCAGAATGTCAAAGGTCATCATCTCGCTGTCGACGATGACACCGTCACAATCAAAAATCACGGCCTTGGGGGTCATTCGGGTGCTTTCAGAATGGTCACGACGGTATCGCCATATTTGCGTTGATCGAGCAGCGAAAAGCCCGCAGGCGGCAGCGGGGCTGCGCCCTCTTCCCAGATGACCAAAGCGGCAGGGGAAAGCCAGCCCCCTTCGATGCATGAGGCGAGCGCCAGTTCCCCCAACCCCTTGGCATAGGGCGGGTCCAGAAACACCAGGTCGAAAAGCGGCCCCCGGTTTGGCCCCATGCGTGTGGCGTCGCGCCGCCACACATCGGTAACCCCCATGGCGCGCATCAACTCGATATTGCGGCGCAGCAGCGCACGGGCGGCGGTGCCGTCATCGACAAAGGCCACATGCGCCGCCCCGCGCGACAAGGCCTCCAGCCCCAAGGCCCCGGTTCCGGCGAACAGGTCCAGTACGCGGGCATCCTGCACCGGGTTGCCGTAGCCACCGTTCAAAAGCAGGTTGAAGATCGCCTCGCGCACTCGGTCAGACGTGGGGCGCAGATGCGCCTCGGCATCGCCCGCGCCCACAGGGGCAAGGTGGAGCCCCCGCGATTTGCCGCCAATGATCCTCACTTCAACAAGGCCTTGAGGTTGGTTTCAGGGTCGGCAATGGCGGCAGGGTCTGCGGATTTCCCCATCTCGATCAGCCGCTTGCCCACCATATAGGCGCGCGGATCATTCATCGCATCCAGCGCCAGCAGCGTATCGCCCGCGTAATACCAGAACGATACCGCATCACCTTCGGGACCACGGGTCACGATCCGGTCATAGCCGGTGTTCAGCCCTGCGATCTGCAGCTTGCAGTCATACTGATCCGACCAGAACCACGGCGTTGCCACATAGGGCTTTTCCGCGCCAAGGATGTTCTCGGCCACGGCTTCGGCCTGATCAATGGCATTGCCCACCGATTCCAACCGCAGCCGCCCGCCCTTCCACGGGAACGATGCGCAATCGCCCGCCGCCCAGACTTGCGGGGCAGAGGTACGCCCAAAGGCATCGGTGGCAATCCCGTTGTCCAGCGCAAGACCCGCCGCTTCGGCAAGGGCGGTACCGGGCAGGATGCCCACGCCCACAATCACGAAATCGGCCGGAATCTCGGCCCCAGTCGATAGGCGCGCGCCGGTCACGTGGCCCTCGCCCAAAAGCCGCTCCAGCCCGGTCGATTCCAGGATCTTCACCCCATGCGCCGCGTGAAGCGCGCGGAAATAGTCTGATGTCTGCGGGCTTGCCACGCGTTGCAGGATGCGCGGCGCCATTTCCAGTACCGTCACATCCAGCCCCAGCTTGGCCGCCACCGCAGCCGCCTCCAGCCCGATGTAGCCGCCCCCCACGATCACCAGCCGGGCACCGGGGCGGAACGCCGGGCGCATCGCATCGACATCGGTCAAGGTCCGCACCGTGAATACGCCACCCAGTTGGCCGCCAATCGACGCCGGCAGGCGGCGCGGTGTGCTGCCGGTGGTCAAAACCAACTCGTCATAGGCGATCACCTCAGCGCCAAAAGCGACGGTTTTTGCAGCCGTATCAATTTCTTGCACAGCCATGCCAAGGCGAAGCGTCACGTTCTGATCAGCCCAGAATTCGGGCCCGCGCAGCCACAGCCGCTCGGCCTCCATCGTGCCCATCAGATAGGCCTTTGACAGCGGCGGGCGCTGATACGGCGGGCTCGCCTCATCCCCGATCAGGGTGATCGGCCCCGCATGGCCCGCGCCGCGCAGCTTGGCCGCCACCGCCGCACCGGCCTGTCCGGCCCCCACGATCACCACATGCATCGCCATATTCCTCTGGTCGCCCACGGGGGCGGACCCTATAACCACGGGGTCGTGAAACGCAACGTGAGAGGGACCAACCCATGACGATTTCTGTCGGCGATACGCTGCCCGATGCCAACCTGATCCGGCTTGGCGACAACGGACCCGAGACTGTGTCGCTGCACGCCCTTGCCAAGGGCCGCAAGGTGGTGGTTTTTGCCGTACCGGGCGCGTTCACACCCACCTGCAGCTCGGCCCATGTGCCCAGCTTTATCCGCACCAAGGACAAGTTCGCGGGCAAGGGTGTGGATGAAATCATCTGCGTGTCGGTCAACGACCCCTTCGTGATGAAAGCCTGGGGCGAGGCGACCGGGGCCACGGCAGCAGGCATTTCGATGCTGGCCGATGCCGACAGCGCCTTTACCAAGGCCATGGGTCTGGATTTCACCGCCCCGCCGGTTGGCCTGCTGGCCCGGTCCAAGCGCTATGCGCTTTTTGCCGAGGATGGCGTGGTCAAGCAGATGCACCTTGAGGAAAACGCCGGCGCTTGTGAGATTTCTGCCGGAGAGTCGCTTCTGGCCGCGATCTGACCCGTCCCGTATCTGACATGGGCGCCCCGGCATCGGGGCGCCTGTTCAATAGCCGGCCAATTCATCCATTTTCAGCGCCAGCTTGACATCAAGCTCGCTCAGACCATCCACATCATGCGTGATCAGCGTCACATTGACCGTGCGATAGACGTTTGACCATTCCGGGTGGTGGTTCCATTTTTCGGCCCAGATCGCGGTGCGGGTCATGAAGGCGAACGCCTCGACAAAGTTCTTGAACAGAAACGTCTTTGTGATGCTGTCTTTGCCCTGATCCTCGGCCCAACCCGTGGCAATCAGCGGCAAAAGGGCGCTGCGGTCTTTCAGTTTTTCAGCCATTGCTTGTCCTGTTCAGCCTTTCTTGATCAGTGCATTGTCAAGATCGGATGCGCGCAGATGCGCGGGCCGTGTCTTGATGCGGTCCCAATAGGCAGCAAGTGTGTCGTTGGCGGGGATGGTCTTGAATTGTAACCCCCAGCCGATTTGCGCGCCGACATAGACATCAACCGCCGAGAAAACGTCGCCCGCCAGGAAGGGCGATGCGTCCAGCCGGGCCGTCAGTGTCGCCACCACATCATCCAGCCCGCCGTAGCCTGCCCGCCCGCGATGTTCGGGCGGCACCTGCCAGCCAAAGGATGTGTTGACCACCGCCTGTTCCAGCGGGCCTGCGCCAAAGAACATCCAGCGATAAAACGCCGCCCGGTCAGGCGGCATCAGCCCAGCTTCGGGAAAGGCATCGGCCAGATAGGTGCAGATGGCGGCCCCTTCGGTCACCACCCGCGCGCCATGGGTCAGCGCGGGCACCTTGCCCATCGGGTTGATCGCCAGATAGGCCGGTGCCTTCATCGTGGTACCATACTCCAGCACAACCGTTTCATAGGGCCGCCCGATCTCCTCCATCATCCAGCGGGCGATCCGGCCGCGCGACATCGGGTTTGTGTAAAGGGTCAACTTGTCCATCTGCCCACCTTCAGGGTTGCCGATCCTTGGCGCAGGATGCGCCTGTCAGTCCTCGGAATCCACCCTCTTGAACGGGCCATATTGTGTCAGCACGCTGATCTCTTCATCGACCGCGCGGCGTTCCTCGCGCAGGTATTGCGCGACCGCTTCGCGAAAGCCGGGGTCCGCGATCCAATGCAGCGAATGCACCGGCGTGGGCAGATAGCCGCGCGCCAATTTGTGTTCGCCCTGCGCCCCCGCCTCGACCCGGCCCAGACCGTTGGTGATGGCCCAGTCGATGGCCTGATAATAGCACAACTCGAAGTGCAGGCAGGGGTGATCGGCCACGCAGCCCCAATAGCGGCCAAAAAGCGTATCCCGCCCGATGAAGTTCAGCGCACCTGCCACCGGAAGCGCGCCGTCAAAGGCCAGCACCAGCAGCATGTCATTCCGCATCGTGTCATGCAGCCGGTCAAAGGCGGCGCGGGTCAGATAGGGCGTGCCCCACTTGCGGTTGCCGGTGTCCTGATAGAACTGCCAGAACGCATCCCAATGCGCGGGCATAATTTCGTCACCCGTCAGCGCGCGGATGGTCAGGCCATGGCCCTGCGCCGTTTCGCGCTCCTTGCGGATCATCTTGCGCTTGCGGGACGACAGGCTGGCCAGAAAATCGTCAAAGCTGGCATAGCTGCGGTTTTCCCAGTGAAACTGTTGGGTCACGCGGTGCAACACGCCATCGACACCGGCCAGTGACTCGGCCTCATCGGGCGTGCAAAAGGTGATGTGCAGCGACGACAGCTTGTTCTGTGCCGCCACCGCGATAGCCCCCCGCAGCAGGGTTTCGCGATGTTCGGGCGCGCACAGAAAGCGGCGGCCCGTGGCGGGGGTAAAGGGCGCAGCCACCTGCAGCTTGGGGTAATAGCGCCCGCCCGCGCGCTCGTACGCCTGCGCCCAACCGTGGTCAAAGATGTATTCGCCCTGGCTGTGCCCTTTGACATAAAGCGGCATCACGCCTTGCAATGGCCCGTCGGTCAGGGCCAATGGCCGCGCGGTCCAACCCGTGCCCGTGCCGGTCGAGCGTGATGATTCCAGCGCCGCCAGAAAGCGGTGGGTGGTAAAAGGGTCCACCGGGCGGCCACCATCAGCCTGTTCGGGCGCGGCAAGGGCATCCCACTCCGCAGCGGGAATGGCAGCGATGTTGTCGTGCAAGGTGATGTCAGGCATGCCCGGCCATGTGCTGTGAGAGGGGCCGCAAGGTGCCATGCGCCCCCGCGTGCCCGAACCCGTTCGTTATGCGCCAAGCTGTGGCAGCGCCGCGCAACGTCAAGCCGGGATCGGGCTGAGGTAGCCTTCAAAGGTGATGTTGTGGGCGATCTGGCGCACCAGCGCCTCTTGTTCGGGCGTCCGGATCGTCCAGCACAGGATGGCGGCACCCTTGGCCTTCAGGTCGGCCACCCGCGGGCGGGTCAGATCATTGCCCTGATGGCTGATGAAAGACGCGCCCACGGCATCATAATCGGGAATGTCGCGCAGACGGTCACAGGTGGCCGCGTCCAGCGGGTGCCAGTCTTCCGCCTCGTAGGAAGACGTGGTCAGCCCGCGCGGCACGTTCGGGGCTAGCTGCGCCATCTGGGCCATCATGCTGGGGTTGAACGACATCACGGCAACCGGGCCGTCATATCCGGCAAGGGCGGCAGCTGTCACCGCCTCCAGCCGCCCGTCGCTGTCGCCCATTGTCAGGGTCTGGTCTTTCAACTCGATCAGCAGGGGCACACGGCCCGCGATCAGGGCCAGCACCTGCGGCAGGGTCGGGATCGTATCGGTGCTGTCCTTCAACGCAATTTGCCCCAACGCATCAGCGGTGCGCGCATTCACAAGGCCGGTGTCGTGCGTCAGGCGGTCAAGCTCTTCGTCGTGGAACACCATTGCCTGCCCGTCGGATGACAGTTGCAGATCAATCTCGATGGCATAGCCCGCCGCCACCGCCGCCCGAATCGCGGCGGGGCTGTTCTCTACGCGGCCCTGCGCGCGGTCATGCAGCGCGCGATGGGCCACGGGCAGGCGCAGGAAATCGGCGGGCAGGGGTGGCGTTTGCATTGTGATGTCCGGCTCAGGCGATTTCGAAGATGGCTTCGATTTCCACGGCCACGCCAAGCGGCAACGATGCGGCAGATACCGCCGACCGCGCATGGCGGCCCGCATCGCCAAGGGCGGCCACAAGGAAATCAGACGCGCCGTTGATGACCTTGGGCTGGTCGGTGAAATCGGGGGTCGAGTTCACAAACCCCACCAGTTTCACCACCCGCACCATGCGATCAATCTCGCCACCCGTAGCGGCTTTCAACTGGGCCAGAATCGACACCGCGCAGCACTTGGCGGCCTCAGCCCCCTGTTCCACGGTCAGGTCTACCCCCAGCTTGCCCTTGATCAGGCCCGCCGCATTCTGGCTGATCTGGCCCGAGATATAGACGGTGTTGCCCGAGACCACGAATGGCACATAGTTGGCCGCCGGCGCAGGTGCCACGGGCAGGGTGACGCCAAGTTCGGCAAGGCGGGCTTCGATGCGGGACATGTGCTTCTCCTTCGGTTTCGGGCGGAGGCTAGCCGTGACGCCGCCGCCCGGCAAGGTCAGCTTTCGCGGAAGGCCTGGTTGAAGTAGTCGGTGAACGGCTTGAGCAGATAGGCCATGGGCGAACGTGGCGTGGTCTGGATAAAGGCATCCACCGGCATGCCGGGCAGCAGGGTCTGGCCCAGACGTTCGGCCTCGTTCGCCTCAAGCGCGATTTCGGCACGATAATAGGTTGTGTTGGTCGCCTGATCGGTCAGCGAATCTGCCGAGACAAGCGTGATGCGGCCATCCAGCTCGGGCGTGGTGCGCGACGA
This sequence comes from Rhodobacter sp., assembly GCA_027484145.1. GTDB lineage: Bacteria > Pseudomonadota > Alphaproteobacteria > Rhodobacterales > Rhodobacteraceae > Pseudotabrizicola. The sequence continues at coordinate 111,194 of JAIXUH010000007.1, read as the reverse complement.
AAACGCTGGGAACACCAGCTTGACCGCTTGGCCCACATGCACCTCGTCAATGTTGATGGGCGTGATCTGCGCGGCAATCACCAGCGGGCGATCCTGCGGAATAACAAAGGCCACCGGGTCGGCCGCACGCAGCACGGCGCGCGGTGTGGTGACCTGCATTCCCAGAATCGTGCCCGATGTGGGCGCGCGCACTTCCAGACGGCCGATCTGCTCGCTTAGCGCGCGGCGGCGTTCGGCCAGTTCCAGTTCAGCCTGCCCGATATCGCGCAACTGTTCGCTCGCCTCTTCGCGGCGGCTGGCGGCAATCCGCAGGATCTCGATCTCGATCTCGGTCACGCGTCCTTCGGCCTCGGCACGCCCGGCGGTCAAGTCACCCACCTGCCCGGACAGGCGCGCCTCTTCGCGCTGCAGGGCCAGCACGCGTGGGGCTTGGGCAAGGCCACGGTCCAGTAGAGATTGCTGGTCGGCCAGTTCTTCCCCGATCAGCCGCAACTGCGTGCTCAGCGCCACCGACTGTGCGTCAATGCCCGATATCTGCGATTCGATCTGTGACCGCCGCTTTGACATCTGGTCCACCGTGCGCGCCAGCGTATCGGCGCGCGCCGCAAACAGGCGCAACTGCCCCTCGACCTGTTCGGCCACTTCGGGGCGTTCGGCGGACAGGGCCATCAGATCGGCGCCCACATCCATCACATCCTTGCCGTCACGTTCGGCCTCCAGCCGGGCGCGGCGGGCCTGCATTTCGAACAACTGCCCCTCGACGATGGCAAGCTCTGACTTCAGGGCGGCACCATCAAGGCGAATGATGACATCACCCGCCGCCACGCTGTCGCCTTCGGCCACCAGAATCTCGGCCACAACGCCGCCATCCGGGTGCTGAATGACCTGCCGGTTCAACTCGACCTCGATCCGCCCCGGCGCGATGATGGCGCCAGAAATCGACGAGACAACCGACCAGACACCAAAGCCGCCCACCAAAAAGATCAGCGTCACGATGCCAAGTCGCATCGGGCCGCGTGCGGACCACGCGTTGCCGGGCGTTGGGGTGGGGGTGTTCATGATACGCCTCCCGGCCCTTTGGACCGGACAATATCGGTGTGGTTCTTCACCATGCCGCGCAACACCTCATCCCGTGGGCCAAATGCCCGGCGCGCGCCTTCTTCCAGCACCAGCAGCAGGTCACATTCCTGAATCGCTGCAGGTCGGTGGGCAATGACGATCACGGCACCGCCTTCTTCCTTGATCTTGCGTATGGCGTTGTTCAGCGCCACCGACCCATCGTTGTCAAGGTTCGAGTTCGGCTCATCCAGCACCAAGAGCACCGGGTCACCGTAAAGTGCGCGCGCAAGGCCCAACCGCTGCACCTGACCGCCCGAAAGGCGGCCACCGCTGGCCGACAGGCGCGTGTCATAGCCCTGCGGCAGCTTCAGAATCATGTCATGGGCCGCGGCCGCCTTGGCCGCCGCCACCACACGGTCCGCCAGCGGTTTTGTGGCCAGACGCGCGATGTTTTCGGTCACCGTGCCATCAAACAGCGAAACGGATTGCGGCAGATAGCCGAAAAAGCTGCCCAGACGGTCCGGGTCGTATTGGTCCAGCGTGGCGCCATCCAGCCGGATCTTGCCCGCCGCAGGACGCAATGCCCCGATCAGCGCGCGGCCAAGCGTGGATTTGCCTGCACCCGATGGCCCGATGATGCCAAGCGCCTGCCCGGGTTCCAGCTTGAAGGAAATGCCCCGCAGCACCGGCACGTTGCCGCCCGGCGGGGTGATCACCAGATTGTCCACCTCGATCAGGGCGCGCGGGCGTGGCAGCAATGTGCGCGGTTGTTCCGGCAGATGCTGGCTCAGCAGCACCGACAGACGTTCACGCGCCTCTCGCGCCCGGGTCAGGATCGCCCATTGCCCGATGGCCTGTTCCACCGGCGACAGTGCGCGTCCCATCAGGATCGAACCCGCAATCATGGCGCCCGCGCTCAACTCACCCTGCAGCACCAGCCATGCGCCCAACCCAAGGATGGCCGATTGCAGGAACATCCGCAGCGTGCGGGTGATGGCCCCATAGCCGCCCGACACGTCCGAAGCGGTGACGGCAGCCGACAAGGCCTCAACCCGTGCGGTTTTCCAGCGGCGAAAGGCCGCATCGGCCATCCCAAGGGCGCGCAGCACCTCGGCCTCGGATTTCAGGCGGTCCGACATCCGTTCCGCCTCGACCGTGGCTTGGTTGGCCTTGTTCGACGGGGCCTTGGCAAACCGCTGGTTGGCCAGTGTGACCAGCACCAGAACAACACCGCCGCCGATGGCCAGCCAGCCCATCATCGGGTGAAACACAAAGATCGCTGCCAGAAAGAACGGGGTCCACGGCATGTCGATCAGCGCGGTCACCATGGGCGAGGCCCAGAACCGCTGAATCGCTTCCAGATCGCGCTGCGCGGCCACCGCCACCGGATCATCCGGCGCAATCGCAGACCGCGCGAGGCTGGCCTCGAACACCCGCCGCTCCAGCCGGTCCTGAATCCGCACGCCAACCCGCGTCAGCACGCGTGAGCGGGCATGGTCCAGCAGACCCATGGCAAGGAACAGAAAAATCACCAGCACCGACAGCGCGATCAGCGTCGCTTCGGACCGGCTGCCCAAAACCCGGTCATAGACCTGCAGCATGTAAAGTGGCCCGGTCAGCATCAGCAGGTTGACGAAGATGCTGAACACCACCGCGCCAATGATCAGACCGCGCGAATCCGAACGCGCATCCTGCAATTCTTGCAGGCCGCGTGCGTTTTGCCCACGCATCGACGGGATCGAACTCATGCGCCGGTTTCCTTTCCTGACGCGGACCGCGCGGAGATATCCCGCGCATGGAGGCTACAACGGGAAACCCTCCGTTGTATTCCAGTGGCCTGAGCTATATCAAAGCAATGGAAAACGAAAAGGAAAACCAATCGGAGCCGCGGTTGGACAATACCCATATGAGCCCTGAAAATCCATTGGTTTCTGCACGCCACCGCCGCATCATCCTGATAACGGTCTGTTTCGGGCTTCTTGGCGCCTGCGCGCAAAAGCAGGCACCATCGGGAATCACCGACCCGATGGAGGCGCAGAACCGCCAGATCCACGCCTTTAATCTGGCCGTGGACAAGGCGATCTTGCGCCCGGCCTCGGGGGCTTATGACAGCGTCTTGCCGCGCCCCGTCGAAGACGGGATCGAGAATTTTGCCGACAACCTTGATGGTCCGTCGGATGTGGTGAACAGCATCCTGCAGGGCCGCCCCAAGAACGCCGTCGAAAACACCCTGCGCTTTGTGCTGAACACCACCGTCGGCATCGGCGGCCTGTTTGATCCGGCGACGGCCCTTGGCATCGAAGGCAAATCGACCGATTTTGGCGAAACCCTGCATGTCTGGGGCGCCAGTGAGGGCAATTACGTCGAATTCCCGCTGGTCGGACCTACCACGGAACGCGATCTGGTCGGAACCCTGGTCGATGTGGCCATCAACCCGCTGCGCTATGTCCTGCCCCCACGCGAGGGCAACATTGCCACGGCGGCCAAGGTGGCATCAAAGGTTGGTGATCGGGCACGGTATTCCGATACACTCGACTCCATCTTGTATGAAAGTGCAGATAGCTACGCACAGGCACGCCTGCTTTATCTGCAAAATCGTCGCTTTGAACTGGGGCAGACCTCGGGCGCACAGAACGACGAAGCCTTCCTTGACCCCTACGAGGACCCCTATGGCAACTGAGAAACTCATCTTCACCCGCCGCGGCTTTGGCATCGGTCTGGTTGGTGGCGCGGCGGCCTTGGCCCTGCCGATGCCCGCTATGGCGCTGACTGTCGATCAGGCGCGCGCATTGGTGGACAAGGCCATTGGCGAAGTGAACGCCACCATCAATTCCGGCAAATCCGAAGGCGGCATGTTCGGCGATTTCGAACGCATCTTTTCGCGCTATGCCGATGTTCCGGTCATTGCCCGATCGGCCCTTGGCCCGGCCGCGCGCGGGGCCAGCAAGGCGCAGATGTCCGCCTTTACCAAGGCCTATCAGGGCTACATCGCCCGCAAATACGGCCGCCGGTTCCGTGAATTCATCGGTGGCGAAATCACCGTGACCGATGCCCGCCCGGTGAAAAGCTATTTCGAGGTGATCTCGGTCGCCAAACTGCGCGGCGAATCCCCGTTCGAGGTGCGTTGGCATGTGTCGGACAAATCCGGCAAGAACCTGTTCTTCAACATCATCATCGAGGGCGTGAATATGCTGGCCAGTGAGCGGACCGAAGTCGGCGCCATGCTGGACAAGCGCAAGGGCGATATCGATGCCCTGATTGCCGATCTGAAAACCGTCTGATTGGCGCAAGGGCGGGGCGTTCAGACCCGCAATTGACCCAAAGCAAAACCCCGCCCGATCCGGCGGGGTTTTTTCATGTCAGTTCCCGTTCCCTTGCGTGCCCAGCACGTCGCGCAGGATTTGCTCGGCCAGATCGGCGTCGGTCATGACGGGGGCTTCGGGAAAGAACTCCTCGGCCAGATTGCGCTCTCCCGGCTGCGGCGCGGGCTGCAGCACCGGGGCGGGCGACTGGCCATCCGTCATCACCTGCGGTGACGGTGCATAGGCCCCGCCCGGTGGCAACTTCGACTCGGGGATGTCCATGGGCAGCGGCTTCGGCTCCAGCCCCTCATGCACGCGGACCATCACCTCTTGCCAGATCTCGGCCGGCAATCCGCCACCCGTGACGCCCTTCAGCGGGGTGTTGTCGTCATAGCCCATCCAGACCCCCGCCACATAATCGGCGGTAAATCCCACGAACCACGCATCGCGTGCCGCCTGTGTGGTGCCGGTCTTGCCTGCGGCTTCCCATCCCGGAAGGCGTGCCCGCGTGCCGGTGCCTTCCTCGATGACCTTGGTCATCATATAGGTCAGATAGCGCGCGGCCTGTTCCGAAATCACCCGCTCGCCCAGACCGCCGCCCGCACCCATCAGCGGGTCAGCCTCGCCCTGCAGGCGCAGTTCGACCAGACCATAAGGCGTGACCGCCGACCCGCCGTTCAGAATGCCGGCATAGGCCCCGGTCATCTCCAGCAGCGTCGATTCCGACGCACCAAGCACAAGCGCAGGGCCATCGGCAAGGTTTGACGCAATGCCAAAGCCCGTCGCCACCCGCCGCACCGCATCGCGGCCCACGGCTTCCGACACGCGCACCGCCGGAATGTTGCGGCTTTCGGCAAGCGCCTCGGTCAGCGTGATCATGCCCTTGAACTTTTCGTCGTAATTCTTGGGCGTCCACGGGCCGGAACCGGGAATGTTGATGGTCAGCGGCGTATCCTCCACATAATCCGCCGGGGTAAAGCCAAGGTCCAGCGCCGCTGCATAGGCAAAGGGCTTGAAGCTGGACCCTGTCTGCCGCTTGGCCTGTGTGGCGCGGTTGAAACTGCCTGCCGCCATGTTTTCGCGCCCGCCCACCATGGCGCGCACCGCGCCATCGGCGGACATCACGATGATCGCCGCCTGCGCCTTTGACCCCTTGGCCACCTTGTTCTCAAAGACATAGGTCAGTGCATCCTCGGCCGCCTTTTGCAGGCGCTGGTCCAGCGTCGTGCGGATCACCACATCTTCGGTGGTTTCGGAGGCTAGAAAGCTGGGCGTCGATTCCATCACCCAGTCGGCAAAAGCCCCGCCTGATTTCGTCTCGGCCGCTTTGGACAGGCGGGCCGGGTTGGCGCGGGCTTCATCGGCTTCGGCCTTGGTCACATAGCCCTGATCTTCCATCAGGCCGATGACCACGTTGGCCCGGTTCTGCGCCCGCTCAAGGTTGTTGGTCGGCGCAAAGCGCGACGGCGCCGTCAGCAGGCCCGCCAGCATCGCCGCCTCGGCGGGGCCGACCTCATTGGCGGATTTGCCGAAATAGCGTTGTGCCGCCGCCTCGAACCCGCGCGCGCCCGCCCCCAGATAGGCGCGGTTCAGATAGATGGTCAGGATTTCCTCTTTGGAATACTTGACCTCCATCGCAATGGCATAGGGGATTTCCTTGATCTTGCGATAGACCCCGCCGCCCCGGCAATCCTGCTCATAGTCGGCCTCGGACTTCCATTTCGTCGTGTCATAGGGCACGCCAAGGCACAAAAGCTTGGCCACCTGTTGCGTGATGGTCGACCCGCCGTTGCCTTCCAGCGGCCCGCGCCCCTCGCTCAGGTTGATGCGCACCGCCGAGGCAATGCCGCGCGGGCTGATGCCGAAATGGCGGTAGAACCGCTTGTCCTCCGTCGCCACGACCGCGTCATGCAGATAGCGCGACACATGGTCGGCCGTGATCTGCCCGCCAAAAGTCTCCCCGCGCCATGCGTAAACCTGCCCGTCCCGGTCCAGCATGGTCACCGACCCGCGGGCGCGACCATCCAGCAGATCGGTCAGCGGTGGCAACTGGCTGTAGAAATACATGGTGGCAAGGCCCACGACGAGGCCCAGCATCGCCCCGGCCCGCCATGTGACGCCCCAGACCACGCGCCAGATCAGCGTCCACAGCCCGACGATCAGCCCTGTGATCGGCCCGTGGCGGCGGGCAGGGCGGCTGGGCCGCCGCGCGCGTGTGGGCTTTTTCGGTGGCGGCTTGCTGCCCGACGCAGACGGCGCAGCCCGTTTGGTCGCATACCGTTTGTCCGCCACAAGGGGTCCGCGCCCCTTTTCGTTTGCCGCCATGCCCGTGACCCGCCCGATCTTGTTCTATCGACGTCTTGTTGCGGGCAGAATAGCCCGAATGTCCCGGCTTGTGGAGAGTGCCGCGCGACGATTCGAGTGCACACAACGCCTTAAAATTAGGCATTGACATAAATAAGTGCAAAAATTGTGCAAAAGTGGTTGTTTCCCGGCGGGAAACCGCTCTCGCTTTCTTGTTCTGCACGCCAAAAAGGCGCCCTTCTTGGCCTCAAGGGCCCGCCCCCGGGCTCCTGCCACAAGAAGGGGAAGGACGTGAAACTCATCATCGCAGCAATCAAGCCGTTCAAGCTCGAGGAGGTACGCGAAGCGCTTACCGCAATCGGCGTGCGCGGCATGATGGTTACCGAGATCAAGGGCTTCGGCAGCCAGTCCGGGCATACCGAAATCTACCGTGGCGCTGAATACGCCGTGAACTTCGTGCCGAAGGTTCGGCTGGAAATCGTTGTCAGTGATAGCCTTGCCGATGCGGTTGTGGAGACCATCCGCACAACGGCAAAGACCGACAAGATCGGTGATGGCAAGATTTTCGTGCTGGAAGTGCAGCACGCCGTCCGGGTGCGGACGGGTGAAACCAATGAAGACGCGCTGTGAAGTCGCGCTCGGGTAAGGGGAAATAACGAATATGATGCATAAGTTGAAACTCTCCGGCCTTGCGGCGCTTGGCGCGTCTGCATTTGCCGGACTGCCCGCCTGGGCGCAGGAGGCCACGACAGAGGCTGCGACCGAGGCCGCCGCCGCCACGACCGAGGCCGCAGCGCTGGTGCCTTACGTCTATGAAAAGTCCGTCAACAACGGTGACGTGGCATGGATGAGCATTGCCACCGTGCTGGTGCTCTTGATGACCGTCCCCGGCCTTGCGCTGTTTTACGGCGGTCTGGTGCGCACCAAGAACATGCTGTCGATGCTGACACAGGTTTTCGCCATCTCGGCCGTGGTCTGCATCATCTATGTCGCCTACGGCTATTCGCTCGCGTTCTCTTATGGCGGGTCGATGGATACCTATGTGGGCGGCTTCTCGAAGGCGTTCCTTGCCGGGGTTGATGCCACCACTTTGGTGCCGACATTCACCAATGGCGTCTGGCTGCCTGAATACACCTTCATCGCCTTCCAGATGACCTTCGCCATGATCACGCCCGCGCTGATCGTTGGTGCCTTTGCCGAACGGATCAAGTTTTCGTCGCTTCTCGTGTTCGTCATCCTGTGGGTGTCGCTGATCTATTTCCCGATGGCACACATGGTCTGGTGGTGGGGCGGTCCCGACTTCCTTGCTGAACAGCAAACCGCAAAGTTGATTGCCGAAGCTGCCGGTGACACCGCCGCTGCCGAAGCCGCCGCTGCGAACTTGGCTGCAAACGGCCTGATCTGGAACTGGGGCGCACTCGACTTTGCCGGTGGCACCGTGGTGCACATCAACGCCGGTGTGGCTGGCCTTGTCGGCTGTATCGTGCTGGGCAAGCGCGTGGGCTATGGCAAGGAATCCATGGCACCGCACTCGCTGACCATGACGATGATCGGCGCGGCCCTGCTGTGGGTTGGCTGGTTCGGCTTCAACGCAGGCTCCAACCTTGAATCGAACGCGATCACTTCGCTTGCCATCGTCAACACCTTCGTGGCAACGGCTGCGGCAGGCGTGGCATGGATGTTCATCGAATGGGCGATGAAGGGCAAACCGTCGCTGCTGGGCCTTGTGTCCGGTGTGGTGACGGGCCTTGTTGCCGTCACCCCGGCGGCAGGCTTTGCCGGGCCGATGGGCTCGATCGTGCTGGGTCTGTTCGCGGGGGTCGTCTGCTTCCTCTTCGTGGGCTACGTCAAGAACATGCTCAAGCTGGACGACAGCCTTGATGTGTTCGGCATCCACGGTCTGGGCGGCATCATCGGCGCCTTGGCGACGGGTATCCTTGTGAACCCGGCACTGGGTGGCGCAGGTGTGCCTGACTATGTGTCGGTTCCCGGCACGCTGCAGGTGGCCCCCTATGACGCGGCGTTCATGATCACCGCTCAGATCAAGGCCGTGATCTTCACCATCTGCTTCTCGGGCATCGGGTCGTTCATCCTGTTCAAGCTGGTGGACCTGACCATGGGTCTGCGCGTCAAGCAGGATGTGGAACGTGAAGGCCTTGATCTGGCCGAACACGGCGAGCGTGCCTACAACATGTAATCCGGTATGGCCGGGGCAACCCGGCCCGCCACCACCGAACGAAAGGCCGACCCTCCTCCTCCCAGTTGGCCTCAATCTGGCCCGGACCCCGTTTGGTCCGGGCCTTTTTCATGGCCGGGCCTGCACGGGCAAATGGCGCAGGCGGTCCACCTCGGCCACGGCCAGCAACCCCCCCGCAATGGCCCAGTTCTTGACAAAGATCGTCATCTGCCACGGGTCGGGCAACAGCAGCAGGTGAAACAGGCTTGTCACCCCGCAATAGGCCGCCAGCAGCAAGGCCCAGATGCGCAGGCCGGGGCCGAACAGCAGCCCAACCCCCGCCACAAGGTTGAACACCAGCGCAGGCCATACCAACACGGGCGGCAAGCCGGCAAGCGCCAAAAGGTCGCGCACCGGGGCGGGGTCAGACCATTTCTGCGCGGCACCGCCCAGAAACAGCGCGGCCATCAGGATGCGGGCAAAGACAAACATGCGCGGGCCTTTCAAGGGTGTGAAGCGGGCGCAACTGCCCGCCAGCCCCCAAGATACGCGCCGCAAGGACCAAAGGTTTCAGCCCGCCACCACCCCGGCATGAAAACGCCGCGACCGAGGGCAGGGCCCGGACGCGGCGCAAAGGTCGTGCAAGCGGTCAGATCACCGAGGCGATGGCCGCCGCCAAAATCGGCACCGTGCGTGCATTCAGCCCGGCAATGTTGATGCGGCTGTCACCCACCATGTAAATGCCATGCTTTTCGCGCAGCACGTTCACCTGCGCCTCGGTCAGGCCAAGGCGGCTGAACATGCCGCGATGGCGCGCCACAAAATCGAACCGGTCAGAATTCGTGGCCTTGCGCAATTCATCCGACAAGGTCTGGCGAAGGGTCAGCATGTTCTGCCGCACCTCTTCCAGTTCCGCCTGCCAATCGGCGCGCAGGGCTGCATCCTCAAGGATCATCGTCACAAGTCGTGCGCCATGATCGGGCGGGAAGCTGTAGTTCTGGCGGTTCAGAAAGTTCAGGTTGCCCTGCACCACTGCCTTGCGATCGGCTGATGTCAGCGCAATCAGAATCCCCGTCCGTTCGCGGTAGATGCCAAAGTTCTTCGAGCATGAGGCCGCGATCAGCACCTCGGGGAAAGTGTCCGCGATCAGGCGCGTGGCGGCGGCGTCTTCCTCCAGCCCGTCGCCAAAGCCCTGATAGGCCAGATCGACAAAAGGTATGACCCGCTTTTGCAAAAGCAGGCCCACCACTTGGCCCCACTGGTCCATCGTCAGGTTGGCCCCCGTGGGGTTGTGGCAGCAGCCATGCAGCAAGACCACATCGCCGGGGGCCACGCGGTCAAGGTCTGCCAGCATACCCGCGAAATCCACCTCGCCGGATGCCGCATCGAAATAGCGATACTCGGCCATCTTCATGCCGAGGTATTTGATGATGCTGGGGTGGTTCGGCCATGTCGGGTTGGACAGCCAGACGGTGGCACCGGGGTTCGACAGCTTGATCAGTTCCAGCGCCTGCCGGATCGCCCCCGTGCCGCCCGGTGTCGCGACCGAGGCCGCGCGGTCGCCATGCGCCCCGCCCAAGATCATCGCCACCATGGCCGCGTTATACGCAGGCTCACCCGCCAGACCCGTATAGGTCTTGGTCTTTTCCGTCTCCCACAGTGTCTTTTCCGCGGCCTTGACCGCGCGCATCACCGGCGTCAGGCCAGTGGCATCCTTGTAGACGCCGACGCCAAGATCAATCTTGGTGCTGCGCGGGTCATCGCGATACATGGCGATCAGTTGCAGGATCTTGTCCTGCGGCTGTGCGTTCAGGGTTTCCAGCATTGTCTTATCCTTTGGCGACCGCGAGGTCTTCGTACATGCCCCATTCGGCCCATGAGCCGTCATAGAGCGCATGGTTCCTGTGGCCGATCCGTTCTAGCGCCAGCGACAGCACGGCGGCGGTGACACCCGACCCACAGGTGGTGATGGCAGGCTTGGCCAGATCGATGCCCGCAGCCTCGAACACCTGTTTCAACTCGGCGGCGGGTTTCATGGTGCCATCAGCATTCAGCACGGTGGCAAAGGGCACGTTCTTTGACCCCGGAATATGGCCTGACCGCAGGCCGGGCCGGGGTTCGGGCGCTTCGCCGCGAAAACGGGCGGCGGAACGCGCGTCAATCACCTCGGCCTGTGCCAGTTTTGCGGCATGGGCCACCTGCGTCACATCCTTGACCAACTGGTTCTGGCGGCTGACCGTCATGTGGCGGTCCCTTACCACGGGCGGAAGATCCTCGATCTCGCGCCCCTCGGCCCGCCATTTCGGCAAACCACCGTCCAGAACGGCCACATCCATCTTGCCCATCAGGCGAAAGGTCCACCAGACGCGCGCGGCCGAAAACAGCCCCGCGCCATCATAGACCACCACCTGATGCCCGTCGCCCACGCCCATGGCCCGCATCCGCGACATGAACTTTTCCACCGGCGGCGCCATATGCGGCAGGGTCGAGCGCTGGTCCGAAATCTCGTCAATATCGAAGAACCGCGCGCCCGGAATATGGGCCACCTGATATTCGGCCCGCGCATTGCGCCCGGCGTCGGGCAGATACCATGATGCATCCAGCACCCGCAGATCGGGGTCTTTCAGGTGGGCCGCCAGCCATTCGGTCGAAACCAGCGTTTTCGGGTCATCAAGGGGCGAGGGGGTCATGGGCCAAGCTCCGCGAAAGGTTCAGCCCGCATATATCGGGCAGGGCCCCTAGGGCAAGGGCAGAGCAAGCCCGTCCAGCGAACGATTTGCACCCGCGCGCAATTTTCTTACGCGGGCAGCCCGTCACTCGCGCGCGCCGTGCTTCATCACGCGCGCCTTCTGGCGTTCCCAGTCGCGCTTGGCACTGGTTTCGCGCTTGTCCGCCAGTTTCTTGCCCTTGGCGACACCCAACTTCAGCTTCACGATGCCCTTGTCGTTGAAATACATCGCAATCGGCACGATGGTCATGCCTTCGCGCGCCGTGGCATTCCACAACCGGCTCAACTCTTTCTTCGACACAAGAAGCTTGCGGCGGCGGCGTTCTTCATGGCCCCATGTCTTGGCCTGCAGGTAGGGCGCGATATAGCCGTTGATCAGCCACAACTCCCCCCCTTCGACCGAGGCATAGCTTTCCCCGATGTTCGACCCGCCCTTGCGCAGCGACTTGACCTCGGACCCAAGCAGTATGATCCCGGCCTCCAGATCGCTTTCGATGTGGTAGTCAAACCGCGCCCGCCGGTTTTCTGCGATAAGTTTGCTGTTCGGATCTGATTTCTGCGCCATGGTCGTCCCGAGATAGGGTAGCACAGGGGCAAAGTCCATATCAGGCAAAGTCCATATCCGGGGGAGATTGCCGTGACACACCAGCACCCGTCGCGTCGGGCACCAACAGCGCGGAGTTCTGGCCGACCATGACGATCCAGATAGCCTATGGCACCGTGCTTTTGCTGATCAACATCCTGATCTCGGCCATCGCCGCCATGGTGCTGGAGGTGGCGTTTCAGCGCGGTCATTCTTGGCTGATGCGCGAACCGCACCGCCCGAAACTGGTACTGCTGTTGGCGGGCGTGTCCCTGTGGGTGCTGGCCGTCATCACGGCGGGCGTCTGGGTCTGGGCCGGGGCCTTTCTTGCGCTTGGCGCTTTCGACACGCTCGAGGAATCCGTTTATTTCTCGCTGGTCGTCTATTCGACCCTTGGCCTTGGCGATGTGATCCTGCCGCAGGAATGGCGCCTGCTGGCGGGCATGGCGGCGGCCAACGGATTTCTGAACTTTGGCCTGATGACTGCGCTGTTGATCGAGGCGTTGCGCCAAATCCGGCTGGGCCAGTTCGAAATGCGCAAACGGCAGGATTAGACCCGCCGCCCTAGCGCCCGGCGCGCGCCAGCGTGTAAATGCCCGAGGCCACGATCAGCGCCGACCCGATCAGCGTCGCCAGATCCGGCCGTTCGCCAAAGATCACCACCGCAAGGATCATGGCAAAGACCAGCCGCGTATAGCGTAACGGGGTCACGAACGACACTTCGCCCGTCCGCATGGCCGAGGTCAGGGCGTGATAACCAAGGATGGCAAAGGTGGCGGTGCCTGCCAGCAGCGCCAGCCCCCGCAGGTCGGGCAGCCGCGCCTCGCCCGATACCGCCAGCAAAATCGCCCCGGCCAGCGTCAGCATGGCAAAGCCAGCAATGCCAAGCTGACGGTTGGACAGAACCTTGGGCGCCACGCGGGTGGCCAGATCGCGCCCGGCAAAGCCGATCATCCCGGCCACGGCCAAAAGCGACAGCACCGAAAACCCATCAGCCCCCGGTCGCAGGATGATCATCACCCCCGCGAACCCCACGATCACCGCCGCCCACCGCCGCCAGCCCACGGTTTCGCCAAAGAACAACGCGGCCGAGGCGACCACCAGCAGCGGCGTCGCCTGCAGGATGGCCGATGTGGCCGACAAGGTGGTCAGCGCCAGCGACAGCGAGTAAAAGAGCCGCCCCGCCACCTCAAAGGCCGAACGGACCAGCATGGGCCGCGACAGATAGACCGGGTGCAGGATGCGTTCGCCCTGAAGGCGCGCCATGATGGCAAAGACCATCATCCCCGCCATACCCACCAGCAGGATCACCTGCCCCGGCGGCATCTGGCGGGCGGCGGCTTTCAGGAACACATCCTCGACCGCAAAGCCCGCCATGGCCAGCACCATGAAGGCCGCCCCTTTCAGGTTATCGGTCATGGTGCTGACCTGCGTGGCTGGCGCAACAAAATCCTTGCAAGGATTTTGACAAATTCCTTTGAAGGAATTTTGCGCCCGGCGCCCGCGTCAGTTGATCAACCCGGCGTGGCGCATGGCAGCCTTGATGCGTTCCTTGGTGCCATCGGTCAGCCCGACCAGCGGCAGGCGCACATCCTCGGAACAGCGGCCCAACAGCGACAGGCCGAACTTGGCGCCCGCCAGGCCCGGCTCCAGAAAGATCGCTTCGTGCAGCGGCATCAGCCGGTCCTGATACTCCAGCGCCTTGCGGTAATCGCCGGCCAGGGTGGCGGCCTGGAATTCGGCGCACAGTCGGGGGGCCACGTTGGCGGTGACCGAGATGCAGCCCGTGCCGCCATGGGCGTTGAAGCCAAGCGCGGTTGCATCCTCACCCGACAACTGGATGAAATCCGGCCCGCAACTGGCGCGCTGCATTGACACGCGCTCGATCTTGCCGGTGGCATCCTTGACGCCCACGATGCGCGGCAGCTTGGCCAGTTGGCCCATCGTCTCGGGCGACATGTCCACGACCGACCGGCCCGGAATGTTGTAGATGACGATCGGCAGGGCGCAGCAGTCGTGCAGCGCGGTGTAATGCGCGATCATCCCGGCCTGCGTCGGCTTGTTGTAGTAGGGCGTCACGACCAGCGCCGCATCCGCGCCCACACGTTCGGCATGTTGGATCAGGCGGATGCCTTCGACCGTGTTGTTCGACCCGGCCCCCGCGATCACCGGAACCCGGCCTGCGGCAAAGGTCACCACGGCCTCGACCACACGCTCATGCTCGTCATGGCTCAGCGTCGGGCTTTCGCCTGTGGTGCCGACGGGCACAAGACCCGTGGACCCTTCGGCAATCTGCCAGTCCACAAGTTTCTTCAGCGTGTCCAGATCAAGTTCGCCGTTCTTGAACGGCGTTACCAGGGCGGGAATGGACCCTTTGATCATGGCACGCAGACTCCTGACTGTCGGGCTGTTGAGTCGCCCGGTTGCAATTGGGGCCTTGCTTAAACGGGCTGGCGCGACTTGCCAAGCGGGGGCTTGCCACCCACTTGCCTGCTGACGGGATCGTGGGTTGCTGCCCGCCGGGTCATCGGGCAAAGTTACGCGCATGAGCAGAAGACCAAATACCCTGATGGCGGCGCTGGTTGTGCCGGTGCTGGCCGCGCTGTGTGTGGCGCCCCCCGCCGCGCGCGCCGATGAAATTCAGGCGATGAAGACCGCCCTGAAACTCGTGGCCGCCCGCGATTGGGACGGCGCGTTTTCGGTTGTGCCGCAAGGCCTTGGCCGCGACATCGTGGAATGGCACCGCTTGCGCGCGGGCGAAGGCAGCTTGGGCGACTATGAATCGTTCCTGCAGCGCAACGCCGATTGGCCGGGCCTGTCGCTCTTGCGCGAAAAGGGCGAAGAGGCGGTGGCACGGTCCACCACGCCCAAGCGCGTGATCGCCTATTTTCAGGGGCATCCGCCCGAAACCGGGGCAGGGGCCGTGGCGCAGGTGCGCGCGCTGCGCGATGTTGGCCAGATGGCTGCGGCGGAAGATGCGGCTATGCGCGCTTGGGCCGACCTGCCGCTGGAGGCGGCGGATGAGGCGGCGCTGATCGAACTTGCGCCCGACTCGGTGGGTCTGGTGCACGAGTTGCGCCTTGACCGGATGCTCTGGCAGGGCCGGCGGGCCGAGGCGCAGCGCATGCTGGCCCGCGTGCCCGATGATTGGGAAGCGATGGCGCGGGCGCGGCTGGCGCTGCAGTCGGGGGCTGATGGCGTTTCGGCCATGATCAGTGCCTTGCCCGCGGCGCGGGCGGCTGATCCCGGTCTGGCCTTTGACCGTTTCATCTGGCGGATGAAGCGCGACCGCTATGATGATGCGCTGACCTTGATCCTTGAACGCAGCGACAGCGCGGCCAGTCTGGGTGACCCGGCAGCATGGGCCGAACGGCGGGCCATCCTGACCCGCTGGCTGTTGCGGCAGAACCGCCCCAAAGAGGCCTATCGCGTCGCCGCCCAACACCATCTGACCGAAGGCAGCGGTTACGCGGATCTGGAGTTTCTGTCCGGATTCATCGCGCTGCGCCGCCTTGGCGATGCGCAGGCGGCCCTTTCCCATTTCCGGCATCTGGAGGCGGGCGTCGCCACCCCCATTTCGCTGTCCCGCGCGCTGTATTGGCAGGGCCGCGCGCATGAAGCGGCTGGCGCCAAGGCCGAGGCTGAAGCCGCCTATCGCAAGGCAGCCGTGCATCAGACCGCCTATTACGGTCTCTTGGCGGCAGAACGGCTGGGCCTGACGCTGGACGCGGGCCTTATCAGCGGGGCGCGGCCCGCCGATTGGCGGCAGGCGGCGTTTACGCAAAGCTCGGTGCATCAGGCGGCGCGTCTGCTGCAGTCAGCGGGCGAACGGGTGCTGGCCAAACGCTTCTGGCTGCATCTGGCCGAGGGTCTGGATGCCAAGGCGCTGGACCAGTTGGGCGACATGGCCCTTGCGCTGGATGAGCCGCATATTGCCGTGCTGGTGGGCAAGTCTGCCGCCGAACGCGGCGTGATCCTGCCGCGTGCCTATTACCCGGTGGCCGAGATCGTGCCCGATGGGCTGGCCGTCAGCCGGGCCTTTGCCATGGCCATCGCGCGGCGGGAAAGCGAATTTGACCCGACCGCACGGTCCAGCGCCGATGCACGCGGCCTGATGCAACTGTTGCCCGGCACCGCCAAGATGATGGCGAAAAAGCTGGATGTGCCCTTTGATGCGGCCAAGTTGTTTTCCGATCCCGCCTATAACGCCAAACTCGGCTCGGCCTATCTTGCGCATCTGATCGAGGAGTTCGGCCCCTCCATCGCGCTGGTGGCTTCGGGCTATAACGCTGGCCCCGGCCGTCCGCGCCGCTGGATCGAGGATTTTGGCGATCCGCGCCGCGCCGATGTTGATGTGGTGGATTGGGTCGAGGCGATTCCCTTCAACGAAACCCGCACCTATGTGATGCGGGTGGTCGAAGGGGTGGTGATCTATCGCGCCAAATTGCGCGGCACGGTGGGCCCGGTGAATGTGACGGGCGAGTTGAAGGGCTGATCCAGCCCCGTCATGGCTGGCTCGCCTTGGCCTTCACCCGCTGCCGCCACAGGGTGAACAACCCCGCCGCCACCACAACACCCGCGCCAATCGCTACATTGGTGCGCAGCGTTTCGTCGAACAGGTAGATCCCCAGCCCCGAGGCCCAGACCAATTGCAGATAGGCCAAGGGCTGAATGGCCGAGGCTTCGGCCACTTCATAGGCGCGGATCAACAGGTAATGTGACAGCGCCGCGCACAGGCACAACAGTGCCATCCACCCCATGTCCGGCGGCGTCATCGGCTGCCAGTGCCAGATGCCGATCAACGTCATCACCACCGCGCCCATCACCCCGGTCCAGAAGAACGACACCGCCGCCCCGTCATGGCGCGAGACATAGCGGGTAAGCAGGCCGTAAAGCGCGAACATCGCCGCCGCCAGCAGCGGAATCAGCGCCTCAACGGCAAAGACGCCGAAACCGGGTTCAAGAATGATGATGACACCGATAAACCCGATGCCAATGGCCGTCCACCGCCGCCAGCCGACCTTTTCGCCCAAGATCGGCCCCGACAGCGCGGCAATCAGCAAGGGATATGTCGCAAAAACCGCATGGCTTTCGACAAGGCCAAGGGCGACAAAGCCCGTCACCATCACGCAGATTTCCAGTGCCAGCAGAATACCGCGAAACATCTGGGTCGTGATCTTGCTTGACCGCACCGCCGCCTTCAGCCCCCCCGGCGCGCGGGCCGCCACCACCATCACAAAGGCCGCAAAGAACCAATAGCGGATCATCACCACCATCCAGACATTATAGCTGGTGGCCAGATGCCGCGAGAGGCCATCCTGCAGGGCAAAGACAAAGGTGGTGGCAATCATCAGCCAGATGCCCAGCCGTGTGTTCTGCGGCACGCTCATCGGACGGCGGGCTTTCGTTCCTGCGACAGCGCGAACAGCCCTGCCGCTATGATGATCGCGGCCCCCACCGCCACGATCGGGTCCAGCCGTTCATCATAGATCGTAAGGCCGATGATCGTCACGAACACGATCTGCAGATAGGCATAGGGCTGCACGCGCGCGGCCTCGATCT
Source organism: Rhodobacter sp. (assembly GCA_027484145.1). Classification (GTDB taxonomy): domain Bacteria; phylum Pseudomonadota; class Alphaproteobacteria; order Rhodobacterales; family Rhodobacteraceae; genus Pseudotabrizicola. The sequence continues at coordinate 93,480 of JAIXUH010000007.1, read as the reverse complement.
GCTCATAGCATTTCAGCAAGAGCCAATGCGAAAACACCGAAATCCCGGCATAGATCAGCAGCAGCGGCCAGTCAGCCGCCGACACCGTTTCCCAGTTCGGCAGGCCCAGCACTGTCATCAGCCCCGCCCCGATGACACCGGGCCAGAAGAACGCGGGAAACGTCGCCTCCTCGCGCGTGGTCAGGCGCGTCAGCACCGAATAGGTGGCAAACATCAGTGCGGCGGCCAGCGGCAACAGCGCGGCGGGCGTGAACACCCCCATGCCGGGGCGCAGAATGACGATCACCCCCACCATCCCTGCACCAATTGCCGCCCAGCGTTGCCAGGTGATCCGCTCGCCCAGAAACGGGCCGGACAGCGCCGCCACCAGCAGCGGGCAAATGGCAAAGACGGCATGGCTTTCGATCAGCCCAATCAGGGTATAGCCCCAGACAATCACGCAGATCTCGGCCACCAGCAGCACCGCGCGGGCCAGATGGGCCAAAGGGCGGCGCGAATATGTGGCCGCGCGAAAGCCTTCGGGGCGGCGCAGGGCCAGCAGGGTGACAAACCCGGCAAAGACCCAATAGCGCACCATGATGATCATCAGCGTGTTGTATTCGCCCGCCAGATAGCGCGAAAAGCCATCCTGCGCGGCAAAGGCCGCCACGGCGGCAACCATCAGCCAGATGCCAAGTTTCGGGTTCTTGCTCATGGTCCTACATCCGGCCTGCTGTCATGTGCCGCTTGCGCCCATGCCCTGCGCGGCGTTCCACGGTGAATCCCGCATCGGCCAAGGCGCGCCGCACATGGCCTGCAGCGGTATAAGTGGCAAACGTGCCACCCGGCGCGGTGTGGCGCGCCACCTGCGCCATCAGGTCGGGCGACCACAACTCGGGGTTCTTGGCGGGGGAAAAGCCGTCCAGAAACCACGCATCGGCCCACCCGTCCCACGATGGCAGCGTGTCGCGCGCATCGCCCGTGACCACCTCGACCGCCAGACCGGGCAGGGCAAAGGCCCGCCGCCCTTCGGCCCAAGCGGCCAGAAAGGGTGCGGCCGCGGCATCCGCCTCGGGAAAGGCGGTCAGGGCGCGGGCGATATCTTCGGCGGGCAGGGGAAAGGCCTCGAAACTGGTATAGCGCAGGGTGCCTGGCCGCCCGGTTGCGGCCCATGCAATCTGCACGGCCAGCAGATTCAACCCGGTGCCAAAGCCCAACTCGACAATGTGAAACCCGTCGTACAGCCGGTCTGGCAGGCCATTGCCACTCAGAAACACATGCCGGGTTTCAGAAAGACCGTCGGCCAGCGAAAAATACGGGTCATCAAAACGGCGCGACACAGGGATCACCCCGTCGCGCCAGTTCAGTTGGGCCGCATCCGGCCCTTCGCCCTGTTCGAGTGCCGTCATTTGCCCTATGCCCTGCCTTGGGCATTTCCAGTTGCGGGCAATCCATGGTCACAGGGCGCGGGCAATGACAAGACCTGATCTGACGGTGATGGGTGGCGGCGTGTTCGGCCTGTCCTGCGCATGGGCCGCCGCACGGCGTGGCGCATCCGTGCGGTTGATCGAGGTCGACCGCATCGGCGCCGGGGCCTCGGGCGGGCTGGTGGGGGCACTTGCCCCGCATGTGCCGGAAAACTGGAATGAAAAGAAGGCGTTCCAGTTGGAAAGCCTGCTGATGGCCCAAGACTGGTGGGCGGCGGTTTCGGCGGCAGGGGGCCTCTCTCCCGGCTATGCCCGCACCGGGCGCGTGCAACCGCTGGAAGATATGCGTGCCGTGCAATCCGCCCATGCCCGCGCGGATGAGGCTGCCATTCTGTGGCAGGGCCGCGCCACATGGCGGGTGGTGCCCGCCACCGGGGCGGCATGGGAACCGGCCAGCCCCTCGGGCTTTGTGGTTCACGATGACCTGACCGCACGGCTGCATCCGCGCATGGCCTGCGCCGCCCTCGTGGCCGCCCTGCGCACAGCGGGGGGCGAGGTGATCTTGGGCGCGGGCGAAGCTGTCGGCCCGGTGATCTGGGCCACCGGCCCTGCGGGTTTGTTGGACCTGAACCATGCCCTTGGCCGCCCCGTTGGGGCCGGGGTCAAAGGGCAGGCGCTGACCCTTGCTTATCCGGCAGCCGACCTGCCGCAGCTTTACGCCGATGGGTTGCACATCGTGCCGCATGAAGACGGCACTGTTGCCATCGGCTCCACCTCGGAGAACAACTGGCAGGATGGCGCATCCACCGATGACGCGCTGGATGCCCTGCATCGCCGCGCGGTTGCGGCCCTGCCAGTGCTGGCCGCCGCGCCCGTTGTCGACCGCTGGGCCGGGGTCCGCCCGCGCGCCCGCACCCGCGCGCCGATGCTGGGCGCTTGGCCGGGGCGACAGGGTCATTTCATCGCCAACGGCGGCTTCAAGATCGGCTTCGGCATGGCCCCCAAGGTGGCCGAGGTGATGGCCGATCTGGTGCTGAACGGCCACGACACCATTCCCGAAGGCTTTCGCGTCGAAGCCTCGCTTTAATCCGCCGCCCCTCGCCGCGGCACCAACCCCGCCAATGCGCGGCTGACCGTGCCGGATGTCGAGGGCCGTTCTACCGCCACAAAGGCCAGCGGGCGACAAAGGTCCATCGCCGCCAGCCCCACCCGGGCGGTCAGCGCGCCATTCACCACCCCTTCGCCAAAGCGGCGCGACAGTTTCGACAGCACCCCGCCCCCCGCCACCGTGCCGATCAGATCATCGGTCAGCGCCAAGGCCCCGGTGGCCACTAGGTGCGAAAAAACCCGCCGCAGCAGGCCCCAAGACCCCAGCGCCCCGGACCTGCCGCCATAAATCTCGGCAATGCGTCGGATCATTCGCATATTGGCAAACAGCGCGGTCGCCACATCGGCAAGCGCCAGCGGCACCAGCGCCGTCACCATGGCCACCTGCCGTGCCGCCCCTTCGATCTCGGCCCGCGCAAGGGCATCCAGCGGCGTCAGCAATTCGGTTTCGGCCAAAGACAGCAGGGCATCGGCATCCAGCACCTCGCTCTCGCGCTCGGCCAACCTTGCGCGGCCCCAAGCCGTTTCCGCACGGTTGCCATAGATGCGGGTCAGCGCTGCCACCATGCGCCGCGCGGCCTTCAGGTCGGCCCCGGCGCGGGCCGCATCGGCCTGCTGGCGCAGCGTGTCCAGCCGCATCAGCCGGGCATAGGCGGTCCATTCCCGCAGCGCCATCAGGGCTGCCGCCAAGACCGCCGCTGCCAGCAGCACAAAGGCGATCCAGCCCAAAATGGTGCTGCGGTCAAACAACCCGGTCACGAAATCCCACGCCGCCACCGACAGCGCAAAGGAAAACAGCGCGCCAAAGGCCCAGAGCGCAAATCGCGTCATGGCAGACCTTGGCCGCGCCAGACTGGCCGCCGCCAGCATGGCGCGGCCCTGCGGCACATCCTCGGGCACAGGCTCGGCCAGAACCGGGTCTGCCACATCCCCTTCGTCCAGCTCCAGAATCAAGGGCTTGCGCGGTGGTTCGGTCATAGCTGATCCCCGATCAGAAATTCGGCCGCACGATCCAGCCGAATATGCGGCGGTCCTTCGCCGGGTTTGAGCTGCATCCGCGCCGGGGCAAAGGCCATCACCCCGTATTCTGCATCCAGCCACGCCTCGGCCCCCGCGCGGGCGGGCGCCAGAATGCGCGCGGGGTCAGACGGCAGATCGCCCGCATGCATCGCGGCCTGCTTGCCGTTCATCAGCCGCCCGCGCACCACATCCAACGCGGCTCCATCGCGCTGCACGGTATCTTCCACTGTGGTCCGCAGGCTGGCCATCGACAGCGCCATCGTGCGCGCACCCGAAAAATCGGCCCGCCGCCGCGCTTCGGTCAGCATCGCCTCGGCAATCGCGGTCAGCTTGCCATGCTGGTGATGATGCAGATGGTCGGCCTTGGTGGCGGCAAACAGAATACGCTCCACCCGCTTTCCGCCCAAAAGGCTGGTCAGCCAGCCATTCGCACCGGGGCGGAACGCGGTCAGGATATCGGCCATCGTACGGCGCAAATCTTCCACGGCCTGCGGGCCCTGATGAATGGCCCCCAGCACATCCATCAGTACGATCTGGCGGTCGATCCGCGAAAAATGATCGCGGAAGAACGGCTTGACCACCCGCGCGCGATAGGCGTCATAGCGCCGCTCCATCTCGCGCCACAGGCTGCCGCGGGCCACGGTACTGGGCTTGGGCAGCGGCGCAAAGGTCAGCACGGGCGATCCGGCCAGATCACCGGGCAGCAAAAAACGCCCCGGCGTCAGGTCAGACCAGCCCGCCTTGCGCGCCGTCTGCAAATACAACGTAAAGGCCGCCGCAAGGGCCTGCGCCTTTGGCTCCTCCAGCGGCAATGCCGCATCCCCCGCCCGCGCCAGCGCCAGAAACCCCGCCGCCTCGGGGCGCTTGGCAATGCGGTCCAGCGTCTCTTCGGCCCAGCGGTCATAGGGCTTGTCCAGCAGCGCAAGGTCCAGAAGCCATTCGCCGGGGTAATCGACAATATCCAGATGCAGGCGGTTCGGCCCGGTCAACCCGGCCAGAAACCCCTGCGGGCGAATGCGGAAACTCAGCCGCAGTTCTGACACCGACCGCGTCGATTGCGGCCAAACAGGCGTATCGCCCATCAGCGCGGCCAGATGCGCCTCATAGTCAAAGCGCGGAAGGGTGTCGTCGGGTTGCGGTTGCAGCACCACCGCCTCGATCCGCCCTTGGGTTTGGGCCGTCAGTTGCGGCATGCGCCCGCGATCCAGCAGGTTCGCCACCAGCGAGGTGATGAACACCGTCTTGCCCGCCCCGGAAAGCCCCGTCACGCCAAGGCGCAAGCTGGGCTCGAACAGCCCAGTAAAGCCCGCTGTCGCCCCCTCAAGACTGCGGGTGATGCTGTCGGTAATCGCTGAGAGGACCAAGCCACGCTTCCTTATCTGTGAGCCGCAACATAAGCGTCCCGCCCCGCGCTGTGTAGGGGGAAAGCCCAGCCCCCGCGTCCACGCCCACCCGCGCCACATCGAGGGCCAGAGATGTGCATGGGCTTGAGTGGCGCGTGATTTCCTGCAAACAAGGGCCATGCCCCGCTTTGCCCTGAAAATCGATTATGACGGCACCCCTTTTCAGGGCTGGCAGCGGCAGGCGGCGGGCCAACCTTCGGTGCAGCAGGCCGTTGAAGATGCGCTTGCCCGGCTGGAACCGGGGCCGCACACCATTGCTGCCGCTGGCCGCACCGATGCCGGGGTGCATGGCACCGGGCAGGTGGCCACCGTCGATCTGGCCCGCGACTGGGACCCGTTCCGCCTGTCCGAGGCGTTGAATTTCCACCTCAAACCCGCGCCCGTGGCCGTTCTGGCGGCAGTGCGGGTGGCCGATGACTTTCACGCACGGTTTTCGGCTATTGAACGGCGCTATCTGTTCCGCCTTGTGGCACGGCGCGCGCCCGTCACCCATGACAAAGGCCGCGTCTGGCAGGTGCTGAACCCGCTGGACACCGATGCGATGCGCGCAGGGGCCACACACCTGATCGGGCTGCACGATTTCACCACCTTCCGCTCCTCCATTTGCCAAGCCAAAAGCCCGATCAAGACCTTGGACGAGATCAGCATAAGCGAGCATCCCTATCCCGGCGGCGCCGAGTATCGCTTTGCCTTGCGCGCGCGGTCGTTTCTGCACAATCAGGTACGTTCCATCGTGGGCACGCTGGAACGGGTGGGGGCGGGCGCATGGCCCCCCGAACAGGTCAAACAGGCACTTGAGGCCCGCAACCGCGCTGCCTGCGGCCCGGTCTGCCCGCCGCAGGGGCTTTATCTGTCGGGCGTCGGCTATCCGGTAGACCCGTTTGCGTAACGGCCGTCAGCTTTGCGGCCGTTCAGCCCAGCCTGCGAAAATGCGCTCCAGCACCAAGACGCCATAGTAAAGCACGATCCCCAGCACCGCGAGGGCGATCAGCACCGCAAACATCAGTGGGTAATCGCCATTCGTCTCGCCCGATTTGAACAGCGCCCCAAGGCCCCGCCCGTGCGGCGACACAATCTCCACCAGATTGGTGCCGATAAAGGCCAGCGTCACCGACACCTTCAGCGCGCCAAAAAACTCCGGCAGCGTTTTCGGCAGCGCGATCTTGCGAAAAATCGTCAGCCGCGACGCGCCAAGCGACCGCAAAATGTCGCGATACTCCGGCTCCAGCGTCGAAAGCCCGATGCCCACCGACACCGCAATCGGGAAAAAGCTGATCAGGAACGCCATCAGCACCGTGTTGAAATCATGCTGGCCGATAAAGATCAGCGAAATGACGGGCACCAGCGTTGCCTTGGGAATGGCGTTGAAGCCCACCAGCAGCGGATAAAGCCCATCGCGCGCGATACGCGAAAAGCCCATCACCATGCCGATCATGGTGCCAAAGATCACCGCCAGCCCAAGGCCCAGCACCGTGCGCCACAGGGTTTGCCAGCCCATCTCAAGGAACAGCCAGCGAAACTTCCAGAACGCAGGCGGCAGGTCGGATGGCGCGGCCATCTTGTAGTTGGGCCAGCCGTTCACCCAGACCAGCCCTTCCCATGCCATCAGGAACAGCACCATGGCCGCCAAGGGCACCGCAATTTTCTGCGCCAGTTCCATCAATGCGCCCCTTCCGCCCCGTCGCGCCCCTGCGCGATGCGGATCTGGTCGCGCAACAGATGCAGCATGTCCTGCGCCTTTGGCTCATACAGAACGTCCAGCGTCCGATCCGCGGGCAAGTCCACCGTCAGCACATGCTGCGTGCGCGCCGGACGCCCCGACAGCACAATGACCTGATCGCCCAGAAACACGCTTTCGCGCAAATCATGCGTGATCAGCACACAGGTGAACGGCTCGGCCGCGCGCAGATCGCGCATGGTCTGCCACAAATCCTCACGCGTGAAATTGTCCAGCGCGCCAAAGGGTTCGTCCATGATCAGCACATCCGGCTTGTGCACGATGGCGCGGCACAGGCTGGCGCGTTGGCGCATCCCGCCCGACAACTGGCTGGGCCGCTTGCCCTCAAACCCCGCCAGCCCTACCATCTCCAGCAGTTGCATCGCACGGGCCACGCGGTCCTTTTGCCCCATGCGTGGGGCCACGATTTCCAAGGGCAGGATCACGTTGTCCAGAATGCTGCGCCATTCCAGCAGCACGGGGTTCTGAAATGCCATCCCCACGGTCTTGCGCGGTGTGGTCACCCGTTCGCCGTGCAACCACACCTCGCCACTATCGGGCTTCATCAACCCTGCCACCAACCGCGTCAGGGTGGATTTGCCGCAACCCGACGGCCCGACCACCGCCGCAAACTCGCCCTCGGGCACCGCAATCTCCAGCCCGTCCAGCACGGGCAGGGGGCCCGCCTTGGTGCGATAGGCATGGCTGACGTTCTTGATCTCGATCAGGTTTGCCATGGGATGCAGCCGCCCGAAGAAACCCGGGCGGCCTTGTGCCTTATTGCATCATCAGGCTGCCGTCGGTCGGCAGATAGGCGGGGTCGAAATAGAGTGCGGCATCCGGTTCTGCGGCAAAGGTGTAGACCGATTTCGTCTGCTCGATCGCCTTGGTCATCCGCGCGGCATCTACCCCGCCCAGACCATTGGCCTTGACCCAATCGGTCATCACGTTGTCGGTCAGCGCCATCTGCAACCGTTCGGTTTCCAGTGCCGCGTCGGCGGCAGGGTTGCGCGTCACAAGGCTGGCAATCGCCGCCGCCGGGTCGGCCGCCGTATCTTTCCAGCCCTTGGCCACCGCCCGCAGGAACCCCGTCACCAACGCCGGATTGGCCTTGGCGAAATCGGTGTTCACGATGATCGCATTGCCATACAGAGCCACGCCATGATCGGCCATCAGGATCACCGACAGATCATCCGCCGGCACGCCAAGCCGCTTCAGGTTCAGGCTGGACGAAAACGAAAACCCGGTCACAGCCGCCACTTTGCCCTCGGCCAGCATCGGTTCGCGCACCGGAAAGCCCACAGGCTCCACCGTCACAGAGGCCATGTCGATGCCATTCTCGGCGGCAAAGATCGGGAACTGTGCCCACGCACCATCCGGCGGCGGCGCGCCAAGGATCTTGCCCGCAATATCGCCCGGTGCCGCAATGCCCAGCGACTTGCGGCCCACCATGGCAAAGGGCGGCTTGTCATAGATCATCATCACCGCCGTCACCGGGGCGCCGGGGTTCTGGTCCAGAAACTTCATCAGGCTGTTGATATCGGCAAAGCCCATCGGAAAGGCCCCGGTCGCCACCTTGGGAATAGCGTCCAGCGACCCTGCCCCTTCGCTGATTTCCACCGTCAGCCCCTCGGCGGCAAAATGGCCCTTGTCGATGGCCACAAAATAGGGCGCGGCAGGCCCTTCGAACTTCCAGTCAAGGGCAAAGGGCATGGCCGTCTGGGCCGCAACGGGGCTGATCAGAAAAGCAGTGGCGAAACTGGCGATGGCATGGCGGAACATGGCGGACTCTCCCTGAAACGGTTCTCTTGCCCAGAACGGTAACCGGGGCGCGGATCAGGCCAAGCCTGCACAGCCGCCACGGGGCAAAACCGGCCAGCAACGCCTGATTTTGTGGCGGTTCCTCCGGCACTTGCTGGATATGCGGGCAAAAGCATTGATCTTTCCGGCAGAGCCATGGTGGTGCCGCCCCACAATCGCGGGTAGGGTTTTCACGCAGCCGTGACAGGGCCGATGTAACAACCAGCACTTTCCCAACGAATAGACCCCCGCGATGGCAGGCCAGGATGACCAAACCGATGCATGACTGGGACGATCTGTTTGCCCGCGCAAACAGCGGCGACGCGCGCGCCTATGCCCGGTTCCTGTCTGCTGTCACACCCGTGCTGCGCGGAATCGTCCGTTCGCGGGCCGGGGGCTTGGGTGAAACGTCGTGTGAGGATATTGTGCAAGACGTGCTGCTGGCGATCCATCTGAAACGGCATACATGCGTCGCTGGCATGCCGGTGCGCCCATGGCTTTACGCCATCGCCCGTTACAAGGTGGTGGATGCCTTCCGGGTGCGTGGCCGTCGTGTGACCCTGCCGATCGAGGATTTTGCCGATGTTCTGGCCGCCCCCCCGCAGGCCGACCCGTTCGAGGCCGCAGATATGGGCAAGATGATCGGCATGCTGGATGGCCGGTCAGCCAAAATCGTGCGGGGGATCGGGCTGGATGGCGACAGTATCGCCGAAACAGGGGCGAAACTGGCCATGACCGAAGGGGCGGTGCGGGTGGCGCTGCACCGGGCCCTGCGGCGCTTGTCGGCCCTGCGCGAAAGGCATGTGGAATGAAAACCGATGATCTGATCCGCGCCCTTGCGGCGGATGGCATGGCCGCGCGGCCCCTTGGCCGGGCGCTGGCCCTTGGCCTTTTTCCGGCACTGGCTTTGGCGGTGCTGGCCCTGTGGCTGGTCCTTGGCTTTCGCGCCGATCTGGGCGAGGCCATCGTTACGCCTGTCTCCGCTGCGCGCTGGGGCCTGACCAGCGCTTTGGCGCTTTTGGCCGGGGCACAGGCCCTTGCCTGCGCGCGCCCCGGTCAGACGCCGCGTGTGTGGCCGGTTCTAGCGGTTGCTGCCGTGGCGGCGGGGCTGTGGCTTTGGGCTTGGCTGACCATCCCGGCTGAGGGCCGCCAGATGGCGCTGGTGGGCAAAACCGTCTGGACGTGCCTCGTGTCCATCCCGCTGCTATCGATCCTGCCGGTGGCGGCGGTTCTGGCGATGATGCGCCACGGCGCGCCCACCAACCTGCGGCTTTCAGGTGCCATCGCCGGTCTGGCGGGCGGCGGGGCGGCGGCGGCGGTCTATGCGCTGCACTGCACCGAAGACAGCCCGCTTTTCTATGTCACGTGGTATGGCACGGCCATTCTGGGGGTTGCCGCCGTGTCCACGTTGCTGGGGGCGCGCGTTCTGCGCTGGTGACGCGCCTCAGGTCACCGACCGCAGCACCGGCCGTGCGGCAAGGCTGACATCGACAATTCCCCACCCTGATCGCCCCGGCGCAAAGCGGCTTTCGCCGCGCGCCCGGAAGATGTGGTCATCGCCCGCCACAAAGCGCGTCACCGCAACGCCATCGGCCATCTGTTCCACAAGGTTGAAGTCATTGGCCTCTCCGCGCACGCGGCCCGACAGGGCCGTGCCCGCCTGCACCTGTAGCATCCCGCGCACACCCTTCACCTCGGCCAAGGGCGAGGCGCGCCAGCGGTGCAGATGCCCGGCAAGGATGATATCCGCGCCCGCCGCCGCAAGCCGGGTTATCCCCTCAGCCGCAAAGCGCGGCAAATGCTTGTCCACACCGTCATCATGCTGGGGCGGATGATGCGCCACTACAATCCGCAACTTGGCCTGTGGATGCGCGGAAAACACCTGCTCCACCTGTGTCAGCGCGGCAGGCCGGTAAATCCCCTTCTGGTGGCTGAACGGGTCCACCGTGTTCATCCCGGCCACCACCACCCCGCCCTTTGCCCAGACCGGCGCCAGATCGGCGGTCACCGCTTGGGCATAGCGGCGGAACGGGGCCGTGAACCGCACGAACGGGTTGAACAACGGCACGTCATGGTTGCCCGGCACCACCAGTACCGGGGCCGCCAACCCGTTCACAAAGGCCGCCGCCGCGCGGAACTGGCCCACCCGCGCCCGCTGCGTCAGATCGCCCGAAACAACAATCAGGTCAGGGCAAAGCGCCCGCACCGCCGCCACCAGCGGCTGCAACAGATGCGCACGCACCGTGCCGAAATGCAGGTCAGACAGGTGAACGATGCGGATCATGCGCTGCCGGGGCCACCAGTTGCATCTGCATCGGCTGGCACGATCACCCGCAAGGCCTGCGGCACCATGCGGAACCGGAACGGCCCGCGTTCGCGATGCCATTCGCCGTCACGGGCCACCTTTTGCCGGGGTCTGCGCGGCTGGATCAAGAATTCCGTCCCCGTGACCAGATCGTAATCCTGATGGCGGCGCAGTTTGCCGCGCAACAGGCCAAAGGCCATGCCCAGCATCTGCAACGGGCCACGCTGCGGCGCAATCAGCATGACCAACTCGCCCTTGCGCGCCGCCTCGACCCCGCCCAGATCCATCTCGGCCAGTTGAAACGGGTTGCTGACGCACATGATCATCGCCGCCTTCACGCTGCGGATCTCGCCGTTGCGGTGCACCTCGGCCTCGAAATGCCCGCGGCGGCGGATCAGCGCAATCACCACGGACCAATAGGCCGCCACGCGGCTGCGCCCGAAACTGCGATAAACCCCTTCGCGCGTTTCCAGAATTGCAGGATAGGCCCCCAGTGAGGCATTGTTCAGAAAGATCCGGCCATTGACGCTGCCGATATTCAAAGGCCGCTCATGGCCCTGCACGATCACCTCGACCGCCGCTTCGATCTCGTCGGGCAGGCCCAGCGACCGGCTGAAATAGTTGAAGGTGCCAAGGCTGATCACGCCCAACCGCGCCTCCGGCTCTGCCGCCACGGCCGAGGCAACGGCGCAGATCGTGCCATCGCCGCCCGCCGCCACAAGGGTGCGGAACCCTTCGGCCAGCGCCTGACGTGCCTGCGCCTCGATCGTGGCACCCCGCCGGATGCGGCGCAGCACATAGGGCCGCCCGGTCGCGCGAAACGCCGCCGCAATGCGGTTGGCCGCGTTGGCCCCCTTTTGCTTGCCCGATCCGCCGTTCACCAGCACACAGATCGTGCTGGCCCGGTCCGCCGTCATCTGCACGCCGGTGGTCGTCAGTGTCCGGGCGTCAAGGGGCATCGGGGTGGCCTTTCGCGGTCAGGTCTGCAGGAAGGGTCCGGCACCAACGTGCAGCAGACAGCGCAAGATAAGCCACAAGATTGCGGTTGGTTCCATGACGATCACCAAAAATTCAGCGCAGCCGCCAAAGCGCCGGAAAAAGCGACGCCTTGGCGCGCAGACATCCGGGCGCTGCCCCAAATCAACGCAGCGGCGCAAAGCACGCCAGACGCGCCCGCGATCCGCCCGAAAGGGCGGTCAGGCGGCCAGACGCAACTGTTCCGCCGCGCGCCGTGCCAGCGGCGACAGGACCACAGCCCCGGTTTCATGGCCATCCAGCACCGCAAACAACTGGGCGCGCATCCGCGGCTCCCAGAAATCCTTGATATGGGCAGCCACACGCTTGGCCTGATCGTCACCCGGTTGGGTGGCAAAGAAGGTGGCAATCTGGTTGGCCATATAGACCAGTTTGTCAGGCGACATGCGTCGTTCCTCCATCTTCCTTGGCGGCCAAAATGATGCGGTCCGCACCGGCAAAGACATCGGCCCCATCGCCCCGCGCAAGGGCAAGCAGCGTCAGCCCTGCGGCTTCGGCAATCCGTACGGCATGGGCCGTGGGGGCCGACACGGCTATCAGCGCCGGACAGCCCGCCATCACCGCCTTTTGCACCATATCAACCGACACGCGGCTGGTGATCACCATCGCCCCGCTGGTCCGGTCAACGCCATCACGGGCCAGTGCCCCAATCAGCTTGTCCAAGGCATTGTGGCGGCCCACATCCTCGCGCACATGGGTCAGGCCAAGGCCGGGCACATAGAACCCCGCCGCATGCATGGCGCGGGTCTGGTCATGCAGCGGCTGGCCCGCACGCAAGCCATTCACCGCCGCATCAATATCGGACGGGGTCAGTGTCAGCGCCGATTGCGGCAGGGCAGGCAGATCACGCAGCGCCTGTTCAAGGCTTTCGATCCCGCACAGGCCACAGCCCACCGGGCCAACGCCGGCACGGGCGCGGGCGGCCATCGCCTCGGCCTTGTCGCGGCCCACCCACATCCGCACTTCGGACCCAAGGTCGTGGTGCACCACCTCGATCTCGTCCATCTCTTCCGGGGTGGCGATGCCTTCGGTCAGCGAAAAGCCAATCCCGAACTCCTCCAGATCAGACGGGGTTGCCATCATCACCGCGCGGGTCGAGCCGTTGTAAACCAGCGCCACCGCCCATTCTTCGGGCAGGCTGCGGCTGGTGTCATGGGCCGCCCCCTGACGCAGGCTGATACCGGGCCGCGATTGAACCGGGCGCATCGTCATTCTGCCGCCGGAAGAATGCGCCGCGACAGGGCAGCGTGCTGGTTATAGTCCTCTTGCCATTCCGACGGGCCGTTCGACGGGCTGACCTGCACCGCCGTCACCTTGTATTCCGGGCAGTTGGTGGCCCAATCCGAAAAGTCGGTGGTGATGACATTGGCCTGCGTATCGGGATGGTGGAAGGTGGTGTAAACCACGCCCGGCGACACGCGGTCGGTGATCGTCGCGCGCAGGGTCGTCTCGCCCGAGCGTGAGGCCAGCCGCACATAAGCGCCCTCGTTCACGCCGCGCACCTCGGCATCATGGGGGTGAATTTCCAGTACGTCTTGGTCATGCCAGACCACATTCGCCGTGCGCCGGGTCTGCGCGCCCACGTTGTATTGCGACAAGATGCGCCCGGTGGTCAGCAGCAGCGGGAACCGCGGCCCGGTCTTTTCATCGGTGGCCACATATTCGGTCACGATGAACCGCCCCTTGCCGCGCACGAAACCATCGACATGCATCAGCGGCGTGCCATCGGGATGCGCTTCGTTGCAGGGCCACTGCACGGAACCCTTCTCCTCCAGCACCTCATAGCTGACCCCGGCAAAGCTCGGGGTCAGCATGGCGATTTCATCCATGATCTGGCTGGGGTGGGTATAGGTCCAGCCCGCACCCATGGCATTGGCCAGCAACTGGGTGATCTCCCAATCGGCATAGCCATTGCGCGGGGCCATCACGCGGCGCACGCGGTTGATGCGGCGCTCTGCGTTGGTAAAGGTGCCGTCTTTTTCCAGGAAGGTCGACCCCGGCAGGAAGACATGGGCATAGTTCGCGGTTTCGTTCAGGAACAGGTCATGGACGATCACACATTCCATCGCCGCAAGGCCCGCCGCCACATGCTTGGTGTCGGGGTCTGATTGCAGGATATCCTCGCCTTGGCAGTAAAGCCCCTTGAAGGTGCCATCCACCGCCGCATCCAGCATGTTGGGAATGCGCAGGCCGGGTTCGGGGTCAATCTCGGTGCCCCATGCGCGGGCAAACAGATCGCGCACCTCGGCGTTCTTCACATGGCGATAGCCCGGCAATTCATGCGGGAACGACCCCATGTCGCAGGAACCCTGCACATTGTTCTGCCCGCGCAACGGGTTCACGCCCACGCCGGGGCGACCGATGTTGCCGGTCAGCATGGCAAGGTTGGCAATCCCGATCACGGTGGTCGAGCCTTGGGAATGTTCCGTCACCCCCAGCCCGTAATAGATCGCGCCATTGCCGCCCTTGGCAAACAGCCGCGCCGCCGCCCGCAATTCCGCCGCCGGAACGCCGGTCAAAAGCTCCGTCGCTTCGGGCGAATGGCGCGGGTCCGCCACGAATTCCGCATATTCGGCGAATTCATCCCAATCGCAGCGCTCACGGATGAACGCCTCATCCATCAGCCCTTCGGTCACGATCACATGCGACAGCGCGGTCACCACCGCCACATTGGTGCCTGGACGCAGGGCAAGGTGATGCGACGCCTTGATATGCGCCGACTTCACCAGATCAATCCGCCGCGGATCGATCACGATCAGCTTGGCCCCCTTGCGCAGCCGCTTTTTCAGACGGCTGGCAAAGACCGGGTGGCCATCGGTCGGGTTGGCCCCGATCACGATCACCACATCGGTATGTTCCACGCTGTCGAAATCCTGCGTGCCCGCACTGGTGCCAAAGGTCTGCCCCAAGCCATAGCCCGTGGGCGAATGGCACACGCGCGCGCAGGTGTCGGTGTTGTTGTTGCCCCAGACCGCGCGGGTCAGCTTTTGCACCAGATAGGTTTCCTCATTGGTGCAGCGGCTGGATGTGATGACGCCGATGGATTTCTTGCCGTACTTTTCCTGCAACCCGCGCATCCGGGTGGCGGCAAAGGTCAGCGCCTCATCCCACGACACTTCCTGCCACGGGTCGTTGATGCTGTCGCGGATCATCGGGTTCAGGATGCGGTCCTGGTGCGTGGCATAGCCATAGGCGAACCGCCCCTTCACGCAGGAATGGCCCCGGTTGGCCTTGCCATGCTTGTAGGGCGTCATCCGCACCAATTCGTCGCCGCGCATCTCGGCCTTGAACGAACAGCCCACCCCGCAATAGGCGCAGGTCGTGATCACCGAATGTGATGGCGTACCAATCGCGATGACCGACTTTTCCTGCAAGGTCGCGGTCGGGCAGGCGGCGACACAGGCCCCGCATGACACGCAATCGCTGGTGATCGCCGTATCCGTCTTGGCCCCGAACGACACGCGGCTGTCAAAGCCCCGGCCTTCAATCGTCAGCGCGAATGTGCCCTGCACCTCTTCGCAGGCGCGCACGCAACGGCTGCAGACGATGCATTTGGCCGGGTCATAGGTGAAATAGGGGTTGGAATCGTCCTTCGGCGCCCATTGCGGGTTGGCAATCCCGCTGGTGTCCTTGGCTTTGAAGTGCGTCTCCACAGCCTCATAGCGCACATCGCGCAGGCCAACGGCCCCGGCCATATCCTGCAACTCGCAATCGCCATTGGCGCTGCAGGTCAGGCAATCCAGCGGGTGGTCGCTGATGTAAAGCTCCATCACGCCGCGCCGCAACTGCTTCAGCTTGCCGGTCTGCGTGTGCACCTTCAGCCCCGCCGCAACTGGCGTGGTGCAAGAGGCGGGCGTGCCATTGCGCCCTTCAATCTCGACCAAACACAGGCGGCACGACCCAAAGGCATCGATGCTGTCGGTGGCGCACAACTTCGGCACCTGTATGCCCGCCTCGGCCGCCGCGCGCATGATGCTGGTGCCTTCGGGCACCGTCACATCGAACCCGTCGATGGTCAGGGTCACAAGCGTTTTCGACTTAGCCGCCGGGGTGCCGAAATCACGGTCGGGAATGATGAAGTCTTTCATCTCAAGCACCCTTATTCCTGGCGAGTTGGTGGGCGACGATGGCATTGGCATGGCCGTGGCCCATTGCGTGATTGTCCTTCAGGAAGGCAACGATCTGCATATGCGGGTGATCCAGCAGCGGCGCGATCTGGTCAAACCAGTGCTGCATCGGCTGGCCATACTTCTTTTCGATCGACGGAAAGTAAGAGGCTGGCCCCTGAACCTTTTCGCTCATTCGGCGGCTTCCTTCATGGGCTGGAAGTCGTCGGGGAAATGCGTCAGCGCCGACATCACCGGATAGGGCGTAAAGCCCCCCAGCGCGCACAGCGAGCCGGACTTCATGGTGTTGCAAAGGTCCGTCAAAAGCGGGATGGCAGCCGCATCGCCACGCGCAATCCGGTCGATGGTCTCGGTGCCACGTACTGCGCCAATCCGGCAGGGCGTGCACTTGCCGCAGGATTCAATCGCGCAGAACTCCATGGCAAAACGTGCCTGCTTCAGCATGTCGGCGCTGTCGTCAAACACGGTCACACCCGCGTGGCCGATCAGGCCCTCTTTCGCGCCGAACTCTTCATAACCAAAGGGCGTGTCGAACAGGTCTTGTGGGAAATAGGCACCCAAGGGGCCACCCACCTGCACCGCCTTGACCGGGCGACCCGTTGCTGTGCCGCCCCCGATGTCATTGACGATTTCACCCAAAGACACGCCAAAGGCACATTCAAACAGCCCGCCGAATTTCACGTTTCCGGCAATTTGCAGCGGGATCGTCCCCCGCGAACGGCCCAGACCGAAGTTCTTGTAAAACGCCGCCCCAAGTTCGAAAATGACAGGAACGGTGGCAAGGCTGATGACGTTGTTCACCACCGTCGGCTTGCCCATGAAGCCCTCCAGCGCGGGCAACGGCGGCTTGGCGCGCACAACGCCGCGCTTGCCCTCAAGGCTGTTCAACAGGCTGGTCTCTTCGCCACAGACATAGGCCCCGGCACCGACGCGAATTTCAAGGTCAAAGACAAAGCCGGCATGGGGGCCGGACTCGGCCAATGGCGCGCCCAGCACGCCTTCGGCCTCGGCCATCCGGACAGCCTGCTGCATCACCGATATCGCATCGGGGTATTCCGACCGGATATAGACAAAGCCCTTGGTCGCCCCGGTAGCAAGGCCCGCGATGATCATGCCTTCGATCAGGGTGAAGGGGTCGCCTTCCATCAGCATGCGGTCGGCAAAGGTGCCGCTGTCACCCTCATCGGCATTGCAGACAATGTATTTGCGGTCCGCCTTGGCCCCTGCCACGGTGTTCCACTTGATGCCGGTCGGAAAACCCGCACCACCCCGGCCCCGCAGGCCGGACTCGGTCACTTCCTGCACAACGGCGGCCGGGGTCATGCCCAGCACCCGTTCCAGCCCCTTAAGCCCGCCCTTGGCCTTGTAATCGGCCAGCGACAGCGGATCGATCACACCCACGCGGGCGAATGTCAGGCGGGTCTGCCGCTTCATCCACGGCAGATCATCCGTCGGGCCAAGCGCTTTGGCCGATGTCCCATCCAGAATGGCGGAGGCATCCGACGGCAGGGCAGGGCCAAAGGCATGGCGAATGCCATCTCGCTCCACCTCGACCAGCGGTTCCAGCCAGACCATGCCACGGCTGCCATTGCGGATGATGGTCACGTCAAGGCCGCGCGCTATGGCTTCGGCCTCGATCCGTGCGGCCACGTCGTCGGCCCCAAGGGCACGGGCGGCGGCGTCGCGGGGGACGTAAACCTTCATGCCCGGCACTCCTGAATGACCGCGTCAATCCGGTCCGCATCCAGCCGTCCGATCACCTTGCCATCAACCAGCGCGGCGGGGGCGCAGGCGCACAGGCCAAGGCAGAAAATCGGCTCCAGCGTGACCTTGCCATCTGCCGTGGTGCCATGGAAATCAACGCCAAGGGCCTGCTTGACATGCTCGGCCAACCGATCCGCGCCCATGGCCTGACAGGCCTCGGCGCGGCACAGCTTGATGACATGCTGGCCTGCGGGATGTTCGCGGAAATCATGATAGAACGACATCACGCCATGCACTTCGGCCTTCGTCAGGTTCAGCCCATCGGCAATCACCGGCAAAGCCGCCTGCGGCACATGGCCGAACGCCGCCTGCACCGCATGCAGGATCGGCAACAGCGGCCCCTCCAGCGCCATGTGATCGGCAACGATCTGCGCCGTCTGGTCGGCAATCTGGTGGGTCTGCGGCATCAAGGCTGGCTCCGGCGCTGGCAATTGCCTCATCACCTGCCCGAAGTTGATAGGTCAATCAATAGTGAAGTTCCGTTGATTGATAGGCTAGTCATATCGAACCGCCGCCAACCACTTTTTCCCCGCGCCCTCTATCCGCAGATATGGCATAACCGGGCAGACCGTGGCATCAGGCAACCCCCAAGAGAAAGACCGCGATGACCGACGATTCCGCGCGCTTTGTGGCCAAAGGCGTGGCGCATGTGCAGATCCCCGCCAACGCCGCGCCGGTGCAGGTGACCTTTGTCCTGCTGCCGAAGTTCACCATGCTGGCGTTTTCCTCGGCCATCGAACCCCTGCGCATCGCCAACCAACTGACCGGCCAGCCCCTGTTCCGCTGGCAGACCCTGTCGGGCGACGGCCAGCCGGTCGCCTGTTCCAACGGCGTGCCGATCATGGTGGACGGCCCCTTTGCCGCTAGTCAGCCCGACGGGGTGGTGCTGGTCTGTTCGGGGGTCGAGCCGGAGGATCAGGTCACCGCTGCGCTGGGCGACTGGCTGCGCAGCCTGTGGCGGCGCGGGCGCACGGTGGGGGGGCTGTGCACGGGCGCCTATGCGCTGGCAAAGGCCGGCATCCTCAAGGACCGCCGCTTTACCCTGCACTGGGAGAATATCGCGGGCTTTACCGAAACCTTCCCCGATCTGGTGGCCGCGCGGCAGGTGTTCTGCATCGACGACCGCATCGTGACCTGCGCGGGCGGCGTCGCGGCGGCGGACCTGATGCTCAAGATCATCCACGACCGTTTTGGCATGACGCTCAGCCAAGAGGTCATGAACATGTGCCTTCTGACCCAGCGCCGCACCGAAAGCGATGAGCAGATGACCTCGCTCGCAGCCCGCCTTGGCACGCGCCACGAAAAGCTGATCGAGGCCGTCGCCTTTCTGGAGGCACGGATCGAAGAGCCGTTCGACCTTGATGCCTGCGCGGCCAAGCTGAAACTGTCGCGCCGTCAGATCGAACGCCTGTTCAACCGCTATCTGGGCGTCACGCCCGTGCGCTATATGAACGATCTGCGCCTGCAACGGGGCCGCGCGCTTCTGGCCGAAACCGACATGAGCGTGACCGAAGTGGCTATTGCCTGCGGATATGCCAGCACCTCGCATTTCTCGAAATCCTTTCGCGCCAAATATGACGTGTCGCCCTATCGCTTTTCGCATTTCGGCAAATAGGGCTGTGCCTTTCCTGCCGCGCTTGTCCTTGTGTTCACGCGGCTTTCTGGCCCCGTGGCGGCAGTTGGGCTAATCTTTGCGGCAAAACAACAACGGGCGGGCAGGGCAGATGCGGGCTTTGGTCTTTTTCGTGCTGGCACTGGCACTGATGCTGGGTCTGGGTCATCCGGCCATGGCACAAGACCGCGTCGCCCTTGGCTGGGGGCGCATGTTCGTCAACGATGCCTTGGGCGAACAGACCGACCGCTGGCGCACCGGCAGCTATGCCCTCAGCTATGTGCGCGGCAAATCACCGTGGTCAGGGCAACTGCCCGCCGCCTTGGGTGACATCATCGAGGTGCGCGCACGGGGGGAAATCATCTCACCCTCCAACCTGACGCGCCGCCCGCCGTGGGACCGCCGCTATGCCGGGATGCTGTCCTTTGGCCTGCACAGCCATGCCGCCCGCGCCGGGTGGGAAACCGCGCTGGGGGCTGACCTTGTGGTGCTTGGCCCGCAAACCGGCCTGTCCGATTTCCAGGAGTGGATTCATCGCGGCCTTGACCTGCCGCTGCCGCGTGTGGCTGCAAACCAGCTTGAAAACTGCATCCTGCCCACCCTTGTGGCCGAATTTGGCCGCCCCTTGCCACTGGGCGACAACGGCACCCTGCGTCCCTTTGTCGAAACCCAGCTTGGGGCCGAAACCTTTGTGCGCGTCGGCGGCGACATCGTCATTGGCCGCATGGCAAAAGGCACCCTGCTGGTGCGCGAACCTGTCACCGGCTTTCGCTATCGCGTGGCAGATGTGGTGGCCAAACCAGCCCTAAGCTTTGTGATGGGCGCCGATGTCACGCGCGTGTTCAGCAGCGCCTTTCTGCCAAAGGGCGAGGCCGCCGTGGCCAACGATTATCGCACTCGCCTGCGCGCGGGCATCGACTGGCGCGGCGAACGCGTTGACATGTTTTATGGCGTGACGTGGCTTGGCAAGGAATTCAAAGCACAGCCACATGGCCAGTTCATCGGGGCGCTCAGCCTGCGCGTCCGGTTCTGACGCGGCATTTTTGCGGCAAGACTGTGGCATAGCACCCATCCATTCGGATAGGAGTGTTGCCTTTTGGATATAGCCAAGTCCGCACCGTCTTGGTATCGTTCCCACACAAATAAAAAAGAACGAGCAGACTAAGGACTTACAGGCATGATGGCGGGCTCACGGGGCACGTTTGTCATCTCCTGGTCCCAAACCGAAATCGACGGCCTTGTTGCCGCGCCGCTTGATACCGTTGCCGTTGGCGCCGCGTGGCGCTGGACGGGAACGCCTGTCAGGGTGGATGCGCCTCAGGGGTTGTTGGTCTTGGAAGGGGCCGAGGGGATTGCAGAAATTCGCAAGCGCGCGGCACGCACGGTGCGGCGTCTGATCGGTGCTGCCGTGGCCACGGGCCGCAGCGTGCGCCCCGATCATGACGAAACCGATGATGATGTGGCCGATCAGGGCTTTATCGTCACCGATGGCCACCAGAGCTGGACCGTGACCGTGCTGAACGTGCCCGATACCGGCGCGCGGCTACTGATGTTCGTGGACGAAGTTCCCCCTGCCGGGCGCGATCTGTGGATCGTGCGCACCGCGATTGACCGCACCCATTCCGGGGCCGGGGCCAAGGTGGCGGGCGGTGTGATCTGCTTTACGCCGGGCACCCGCGTGACCACGCCGCACGGCCCGCAACTGATCGAAGACATCCGTCCGGGCGACCATATCCAGACCAAGGACAACGGCGCGCAAGAGGTGTTGTGGACAGGCAGCCGCCGCATGACCGGCGCACGTCTTTATGCCATGCCGCACCTGCGGCCCATCCGCTTTCGGGCGGGGGCACTGGGTATTGACCGCCCCGATGCTGACCTGATCGTGTCGCCCCAGCATCGTATGGTCTTGCGCGGGCCATCGGCGCAGGCGCTGTTCAACACCTCCGAGGTGCTGGTCAAGGCCGAGGATCTGCTGAACGATGCCACCATCACGGTGGATACCGACCTGCGCGAGGTGACCTATATTCACATCCTGCTGCGGGCCCATAACATCGTCTGGGCCAACGGGCTGGAAACGGAAAGCTTTCACCCCTCCAACACCGCGCTCGACACGATCGAACCGGCGCAGCGGGCGGCCCTGTTGGGCATATTGCCCGAAGTCGCGCTGAACCCTGTCAGCTATGGCGATTACGCGCGGCGCAACCTGTCGTCGTCCGAGGCAGCGATCCTGCGATATGAAATGGCCAGTTGACGGTTTGGTGCCGGGGCAGGGGCGGCTGCAAAGGCTTGCCTTGGCGCCGGCCAAACCTTTACAAACTCTGAATCTCGCCAGGTTATCCTATTGAAATCAAACGAAGTGCAAGCTGTCCCATGCAGGGACATCGCTGCCTTGTCCTTCCTGCTGGTTCGTCGCAGCTGGGTGTTGACTCTGCCTTTTGCCCCTGTATAAGCCGACCCACGGGTCCCGGAAGAAATTCCGGGGCTTTTCATTGGTGTTGGTGGCCCCCGCAAGGGGATGCCTGTCAGGTCCCCGGACCAAAGGACAACGCCCTTCATAGCCCGAGGCCCGAAAAGTGGGTTCCGGTTTTCGGATAAGCCGAGGGCATCGCACCCCGAGGCCCGAAAAGTGGGTTCCGGTTTTCGGATAAGCCGAGGGCACCTGTAGACGAAGGAGATCAGCCGTGACAAAACGCACGTCTGCCAAGTATAAAATTGACCGCCGCATGGGCGAAAACATCTGGGGCCGCGCCAAATCCCCGGTGAACAAGCGTGAATACGGCCCCGGCCAGCACGGCCAGCGTCGCAAGAACAAGCTGTCGGATTTCGGCACCCAGCTGCGCGCCAAGCAAAAGCTGAAGGGTTACTATGGTGACCTGACCGAAAAGCAGTTCCGCAAGATCTATGGCGAAGCCGAGCGTGTGCGCGGCGACACCGGCGAGATGCTGATCGGCCTGCTGGAGCGCCGCCTTGATGCGGTCGTCTACCGCGCCAAGCTGGTCCCGACGATTTTCGCCGCCCGTCAGTTCGTGAACCACGGCCACGTTCTGGTCAACGGCGTGCGCGTGAACATCGCGTCCTACCGTGTCAAGGAAGGCGACGTCATCGAAGTGCGCCAGAAGTCCAAGCAGATGGCCTTGATCCTGGAAGCCACGCAATCGTCCGAGCGCGACGTGCCTGATTATCTGGAAGTCGACCATCACAAGATGACCGCCAAGTTCGTCCGCACCCCCGGTCTGGGCGACGTGCCCTATCCGGTGCAGATGGAACCGAACCTGGTCGTCGAATACTACGCAAAGAACTGATCCGGCCTTTTGGCTGTATTCCGGGGGGCTGCACGCTGGTGCGGCCCCTTTCTATTTCTGGCGCAGCGGTTATCTGTAGGCGCAGGACAAATACGGTGAGGGCTGGAATGGCGGCGCGGCGGTCAATTGAAAACGGGTTCGAAAAGACGCTGTTCAGAAGCCGCTGGCTCATGGCGCCGATGTATCTGGGGCTGGCCGTTACATTGGGTATGCTGACCTTCATTTTCATGCGTGATCTGGTCTATTACCTGCCGCAAGTTCTGACGATGAAGGCCGAGCAGGCCATTCTCGTGGTGCTGACCCTGATCGACCTGACGCTTGCGGCAAATCTTTTGCTGATCGTCATGTTCTCGGGCTATGAAAACTTCGTCTCGAAGTTTGAGTTCGAAAGCACAGACCGCCCCGATTGGATGGGCAAGGTCGACTTTGGTGGCCTGAAGATGAAACTGGTGGCGTCGATCGTTGCCATTTCAGGGATTCATCTGCTGAAGCGTTTCATGGAAATCGGTGAAGCGGGGGCTGCGGGAAAGTTTGGCGAGAATGAGCTTTACTGGCTGGTGGTCATTCACCTGACCTTTGTCATTTCCGGTGTGTTGCTGGCTGTGATGGATTGGCTGCAATCCAAGTCGGGCAAGTAGGGCCTGCGCCTTATAATCGCACTGGTCTAACCCCCTCTCGCCCGCTAGAACCCCGGGGTGAGTTGGAGGCATTCATGAACGACGCGATCCGTCCGCAGCCAGGCATCCTTGACATCGCTCTGTACGAGGGCGGCAAGGCCCATGTGGCCGGTGTCGCCAATGTGGTAAAGTTGTCGTCGAACGAAAATCCGTTTGGCGCGTCGGACCGTGCGAAAGAGGTGTTCGCCAAGTCTGTTCACACCCTGCACCGTTACCCCAACACCGACCACCGCGCCCTGCGGCAGGCCATCGGCGATGTGCACTGGCTGGACCCGGAGCGTATCATCTGCGGTGTCGGGTCGGATGAGATCATCACCTTTCTGTGCCAGGCCTATGCCGGGCCGTCGGATGAGGTGGTGTTCACCGAGCATGGCTTTCTGATGTATCGCATCAGTGCGCTTGCCGTTGGGGCAACGCCCGTTGAGGTGCCCGAGCGTGAGCGGATTGCGGATGTGGACGCCATTCTGGCGGCCTGCTCAACGCGGACCAAACTGGTGTTCATCGCCAACCCGAACAACCCGACCGGCACCATGATCTCGGCCGCCGAAATGGAGCGTCTTGCCAGCGGCTTGCCGCCGCAGGCCATTCTGGTGATCGACGGGGCCTATGCTGAATATGTTGATGGCTATGATGGCGGGTCGGGCCTTGTGACGGCGCGCGAGAATGTTTTCATGATGCGGACCTTCTCAAAGATCTACGGCCTTGGCGGGCTGCGGATTGGCTGGGGTTATGGGCCGCGGCATATCATTGATGTGCTGAACCGCATCCGGGGGCCGTTCAACCTGTCGACCACGCAACTGGACGTGGCCGAGGCGGCGGTGCGCGATCAGGATTGGGTCAACCGCTGCCGGGCTGACAATGCGCGCATGCGGAACTGGCTGTCCGAAGCCTTGGCCGAGGTGGGCGTGCCAACCGATACCAGCATGGCCAATTTCGTTCTGGCGCGCTTTGCCAGCACCGAAGAGGCCGAGGCTTGCGACCAGTTCCTGCAAGCGCAAGGGTTGGTCGTGCGGCGCGTGGCATCCTATAAGCTGCCGCATTGCCTGCGGATCACGGTGGGCGACGAATCCTCATGCCGGCGGGTGGCCCATGCGGTGGCGCAATTCAAGGGCTTGAAATGACGGTCATCTACAATCGTGTGGCGCTGATCGGCCTTGGGCTGATCGCCTCGTCGATGGCGCATGCGCTGCGGCAATTCGGGCTGGCGGCCGAGGTGGTGGGCCATGCGCGGTCTGCCGAGACGCGGGCGATTGCGATGGACATAGGGCTGTGTGACCGGGTCTATGCCACCGCTGCCGAGGCGGTTCAGGGCGCCGATCTTGTGGTTCTGGCGGTGCCCGTCGGGGCGATGGGTGATCTGGCCGCAGAAATCGGGCCGCATCTGAAGCCGGGCGCCACGATCACTGACGTCGGGTCGGTCAAAGGTGCCGTGGTCGAGGCGATGGCCCCGCATATGCCGGCGGGCGTGCACTTCATTCCCGGCCACCCGATTGCAGGGACCGAACATTCCGGCCCAAGGTCGGGGTTTGCATCCTTGTTCAACAACCGCTGGTGGCTGCTGACGCCACTGGACGGCGCCGATCCTGCCGCCGTGGCACGGTTGCGTGCGCTGTGCGAAGGCATGGGGGCCAATGTCGATGAGATGGATGTGGCGCACCACGACCTTGTGCTGGCGGTGACCAGCCATACGCCGCACCTGATTGCCTATACCATGGTGGGTGTGGCCGATCACATGCGGCGGGTGTCGAATTCCGAGGTGATCAAGTATTCCGCAGGCGGGTTTCGTGACCTGACCCGTATCGCGGCAAGTGATCCGGTGATGTGGCGTGATGTGTTCCTGACCAACAAGGATGCGGTGCTGGATATTCTCGGCCGCTTTACCGAAGAGTTGTTCGTGTTGCAGCGGGCCATCCGCATGGGGGATGGTGAGCACCTTCATGCCTATTTCACCCGCACACGCGCGATTCGGCGTGGCATCATCGAGGCCGGGCAGGATACTGCGGCTCCAGATTTCGGGCGGGTGGCCCAGAACGGGGCAAAGGGCGGATGATCAATCGGCGGTGGGTGTTGGGTGTGGCCGGTGTTGCCTTTGGTGTGGCACATGCGGCCATGGCCGAGGGACCGGCCACCTCGTTGCGCCCGCTGCCCCGCCCGGTTGCCATCGCGCCCGCCCCTGCTGTCGCCGCCGAGGTTGCACCCGCGGCACCGGTCGTGACGGCGGCGCAGGATGGCAGCATCAGGTTGTCGCTGCGCCCGCGTCCCCGCCCGGAGGGGTTGCGCGCCGCTGCGCCCGACACGGCTGTGACCGAAACGGCTGCGCCTGTGCCAGAGCCGATGGCAGCCGCCGTTGCGCCCGCGCCAAAGCGGGGTGGCCTGTTCGGGTTCCTGCGCCCGGCCAAGCGGCCCAAAGGGCTGGATCAGGAAACCCGCGCCTCGGCCGGGGGGATCAAGGTCACGCCGGGCAAGGAGGCGGTGGTGTCGAAAAAGGGGTCGGTCTGCGGTGACCCGGCGATCAAGGGCGAAAAGCTGGCCCCGATCACGGCCAAGGTCAAAGGCTGCGGTCTGAAAGAGCCTGTGCGCGTGACCAGTGTGGCCGGGGTGCGGCTGAGTCAGGCGGCAACGATTGATTGTGCGACGGCAACCGCGCTGAAAACATGGGTGAAAAAGGCGGTTGAGCCGACCTATGGCAAGGGCAAGGTGGTCGAGTTGCAGATTGCGGCGCATTACATCTGCCGCAGCCGCAACAATGTGCGCGGCGCCAAGATCAGTGAACACGGCCGGGGCAAGGCGGTGGATGTATCAGGCCTGACCTTTTCCAACGGCAAGACGGTGACCGTGGCGCGCAACTATGACAAGTCGATGCGCAAGGTGCACAAGGCCGCCTGCGGCATCTTTGGAACCACCCTTGGGCCAGGATCAGACGGGTATCACGAAGACCATCTGCATTTCGATACGGCCAGTTACCGCAACGGGCCTTACTGCCGCTGAGGGTGGTCAGTTCAGGCGGGGGGCGGGGCCAAGCGGCAGGGGGCCAAGGCTCATCCGGCCGCCTTTGAAGATCAGCGGCAGTTCCAGTGCGCCGGGGGTTTTCGATGTGGCGGCCAAGGCTTCCAGCATTCCCTCGACCGTCGGCGCCACCTCGGGGGTGACGGCACCAAGGGCAACGGCCATCGGCACAAGGCCGCGCCAGCCTTCGACGCGAATGTCGATGCGGCCCTCGGGCAGGCCGTTGGTGATGGCCAGATCACCCTTGGCGAAAATCCCCAGATCACCCCACTGCAAGACGCCTTCGGTGACCGTAAGGGCCGTCAGCACGGGCCGGTTTTGCGCGGCAAAGCGGTCCAACGGGGCCGAAAGGCTTGCGGTGGCGTCAAGGCGCAGCATGTCGATGCGGGCGGGCTGATCGGGCAGCAAGGCCATCAGCGATGCGTCGGGCGACAGGCCCTTGATTTCCAGCCCGATCTGGTGGGCATTGGCAAGGCTGGGGTCAAGGCGCGTGGCAAATCGCACCTCATCTGCCGCGATGGTCCACCCGGCGCTGGACGTGGCACCAAGGGCCGACCCGATCAGCGTTGTACGATCCAGCGGCAGCGAAGTGTTCGGGGTGACCACGACGCTGGCCTGCAGCTTGCTGGAGGTCAGCACCACCTGCTGCAGGCGCAGGCGCAGGGTCTGTTCGGGCGCAAAGGCCGCGATAATGTGCCATGGCTTGTAGGACAGCGACAGCACCTGAACAAAAGGGGCCTCCCATTCGATTCCGGTCTGCGGGTCGCCCAAGCGGGGCGAGGTGATGGTCAGATCAAAACGGTTGGGAAAGCCTTGCACCGACAAGCCGGCGTTTTCCGCGACCAGCCCTTGTTCGGGCGCGCGGTCGAAAAGGGCAATGGCCGCACGTTCCACGGCCCCTTTGCCGACAAACCAATAGCCCGACCACAACGCCATCAGCGCAGTGACAACCCAAACAAGTGCGCGCATGGCCGGGAACCCTTTTCTTTCGCTGTTTCGTGGTGTTTAGAGCGGACGCAGCAGGAGGGCCAGTCACATGCCCGAAACTTTATGGGTCTTTGGATACGGATCGCTGATCTGGAACCCCGAGTTTCCGGTGGCCGAGGCCCGTGTTGCGCGGGCAAGCGGGTGGCATCGCAGCTTTTGCATGCGTTCGATCCATCATCGCGGCAGCGTGGCTGAACCCGGCCTTGTGCTGGCGCTGGATGCGGCGGCGGATGCGGTTTGTGACGGTGTGGCCTTTCGCGTTGAACCAGGGGCCGAGGACGATACGGTTTCGCTGCTGCGCGCTCGTGAGTTGATCTCTAGCGCTTATCTGGAGGCGAGGTTGCGCGTCGCGCTGGATGATGGCCGACGGGTGGATGCGCTGTGTTATGTGATTGACCGGGCGCATGAGCAGTATTGCGGCGGGCTGAGCCTTGAAGAACAGGCGCAGATCATCGCGATGGCCCATGGCGGGCGCGGGCCGAACCGGGAATATCTGTGGGCGACCGCCGCACATTTGCAGGAATTGGGGATTGCGGATCCCGAACTTGCCTGGCTTTCAGACCGTGTGCGGGCGCTTCGCCCACCGGGCAACAAATGATCGTGCCTGCGCGGGCTTTTCCTTGGCAGTTCCGCGCCCTGTGGCGTAGAGTTCATGCGGGCAGAACAAACGGGCAGGCAGCGCCTGATGGATCAGACAAAGGCCACGATCAAGGCCAAACTTAAGGCCGACCAGCGTGTCGCGCGTTCTGAACGCGCGCGAGTCGAAGCAACATTCAGTCAACCTATTCAGCAGATTGTCACGATGCTGGTGGCAGCGGGTCTGATTGGTGCGGGCATCTGGCTGATCCACCGCGAAGTGGCCGAAGTGTTCCGGTCAAACCTGCTGCTGAACGGGTTTATCGGCGGGGTGTTCCTGCTGGGTGTGCTGACCTGTTTCTGGCAGGTGTTCATTCTTGTGCAATCGGTCAGTTGGATCGAGGATTTTGTGCGCAACGTGCCCGGCCACGAGGCGCAACGCCCGCCCCGTTTGCTGGCGCCCTTGGCCACGCTTTTGCGCTCGCACGGGTCACAATTGCAGGTCTCTTCTTCGGCATCGCAGTCGATCCTTGAATCGGTCGCCACACGGATTGACGAAGCCCGCGACATCACCCGCTATCTGACCAACCTTCTGGTGTTTCTGGGCCTTTTGGGCACCTTTTACGGCCTTGCCACGGCGGTTCCGGCGATTGTGGAAACCATCCGCTCGCTGGCCCCGACCGAAGGCGAAAGTGGTTTGGCGGTGTTTCGCAAGCTGATGTCGGGGCTGGAAGCACAGCTTGGCGGCATGGGCACGGCGTTTTCATCATCCTTGCTGGGGCTGGCGGGATCGCTGGTTGTGGGCCTGCTGGAACTGTTCGCGGGGCATGGTCAGAACCGCTTTTACCGCGAGTTGGAGGAATGGCTGTCCTCGGTCACGCGGGTCAGCTATTCCAGCGGCGACGGCGAGAGCGATACGGGGCCGATCGTGGCCGTACTGGACCACATGTCGGCGCAGATGGAGATGTTGCAGACCCTGTATACGGACGCCGAGGTCAGCCGCAGCGTTGCCGATCAGCGCATGGGCGAACTTGCGGTTGCCGTCGAACGGCTGGCCCAGCGGATGGAGGCGGAAACGCCCACGCTGAACACCCAGTCCGAGGCCTTGGCGCGGATTGCAGAGGGGCAGGAGCGGTTGATCCTTGCCCTGACCGGAGCCGAAGGTGGCGCGCATTCCGATGCGGAAAGCCGGATGCGGCTGCGGTCGATCGATGTGCAACTGCTGCGGATTCTGGAAGAGATTTCGGCGGGGCGTCAGGAAAGCGTGGCCGATCTGCGCAGCGATATCTCGGCGCTGACAGCGGCCATCCGGCAGTTGGCCCGCACTGGTGTGGGGCGATAGGCCATGGGTCTTTCGCGCCGACGCAGAGAACAGCCAAACATCTGGGCGGGCTTTGTGGACGCGGTCACCACCCTGCTGATGGTGCTGATGTTCGTGCTGACGATCTTTACGGTCATGCAATCGGTGCTGCAGGAAACCATTACCACCCAAGGCAGCGAGTTGGATTCGCTGACCGAACAGGTGGCGCAATTGGCCGATGCCTTGGGGTTGGAGCGCAATCGCGCGGCGTCACTTGAGGCCGAGGTGGGCACGCTGCAGGCTGGCCTTGCCGCCGCGCGGGCCGAGGGAGAGCGGCAGACATCGCTGATCGCGTCACTGACCGGGCAACTGGCGTCCCGCGAAAGCGAGCTTTCTGCGGCGGAGGGGCGAATCACCAGTTTCGAGGCGCAGGTGGCCAGCCTGCTGGCCGAACGCGATGCCGCACGGCAAGAGGTGGCGTCGCTGTCCACGCGACTGGTCACGACCGAAGGCGAACGCGATGCTGCGCGGGGGCAGGCGACGGGGCTTGCCGCAACGGTTGCCGATCTGGAGGCCGCCAAGGCGGTGCTGATCACCCAGCAAGAGGCGCTGCAACTGGCGCTTGCGCAGGCGCGCACGGAAGTCGACAAAACCACCGAGGAGGCGCGCCTTGCGGCCGCGCGGCGTGAGGCGGTTGAGGCGATGTTGGCCGATCTGCAGGCCAAGCAATCGGTTGATGCGGCTGAACTTGCCGCGCGGACCCAAGAGCTTGAGGTTGCCAAGACCGCGCTTACAGCCGAGGAAACCGCGCGCCTTGCCGATGCGGCGGCCGTTGCCGCGTTGCAGGCCAAGCTGGCGGGGGCGCAGACCGAACTGACGGCGATGACGCTGGCCCTTGAGGCGCAGCGGCAAGAAGCCGAGGATACCCTGACACTGCTTGCTGCCGCGCAGACCGAGGCGGCAAAGGCCGTGACCGATACCGATCAGCGTTCCGCCGCCCTTGCCGCCGCAGAGCGGGCGCTGACGGAAGAACAGCAAAAGTCACTTCAGGCCGCCCGCGAAGTGGCGCTGTTGAACCAGCAGATCAATGCCTTGCGCGGCCAGCTTGGCGCGTTGCAATCGGTTCTGGATGAGGCCGCCGCCCGCGATGCCGACGCACAGGTGCAACTGAACAATCTGGGCAGCCAGTTGAATGCGGCCTTGGCGCAGGTGGCGTCGGAACAAAAGCGCCGCGCCGAGTTGGAAGAGGCCGAACGCAAGCGGCTTGAGGCCGAGAACCTGAACCTTGAGAAGTTCCGCAGCGAGTTTTTCGGCCAGTTGTCGCAATTGCTGGCCGGGCGCGAAGGGGTGCGGGTTGTCGGCGACCGTTTCGTGTTTTCCAGCGAAGTGCTGTTCCAACCGGGGGCGGCTGACCTTGCCCCCGAAGGGCGGGCGCAGATTGCCGGGGTGGTGGCGACGCTGAATGATGTGCGCGCAGCCATCCCCGACGGGATTGACTGGATCATCCGGGTTGACGGGCACACCGATGATGTGCCGCTGTCAGGTGCTGGTGCCTTTGCCGACAACTGGGAGCTTAGTCAGGCGCGCGCGCTGT
The DNA here is from genome assembly GCA_027484145.1 of Rhodobacter sp. Taxonomy (GTDB): domain Bacteria; phylum Pseudomonadota; class Alphaproteobacteria; order Rhodobacterales; family Rhodobacteraceae; genus Pseudotabrizicola. The sequence continues at coordinate 62,742 of JAIXUH010000007.1, read as the reverse complement.
CGGTGGTGCGGTTCATGCAAGATGAACTGGGCTTTCCGCCCAACCGTCTGGCCGCGACCGGATTTGGTGAATATCGCCCGGTTGCGACGGGCGACAGCGAGGCGGCACGCGCCCAGAACCGCCGCATCGAGTTGAAGCTGACCGAACGCTAACGCAAGGTGAAGCTGATGGTGGCGGTATCGATGGCGGCATCGCCACGAAAAAGCGTGATGGTCCCATCATAGTTGCCCGCAGACCAGTTCGGCTGGCGCAAACGTTTGCCAACGGCGCGGAAGCTTTGCGCCTGTGTCCGGTCAAGGGTGACGCGTTCTTCCAGCAGTTGCTGGTCTGGCCCTGCCAGAACAAAAGCAAGCTGATCCCCGGCCCGTGTGCCAAAGAGGCTGGCCCAGATCACAAGGGCAGGGGACGTCGTGGTCAGGGGCGGGTTCTCCAGACCGGCCTTGATCGCCTCCCACTCAGGGATGTGATCGGAAAAGCCCGTGCCAATAATGCCGCCGGGGGTATAGCCGACAGCAGGCGACCACAGCGGGGCATCGGGGCCTTCGCCACAGCCAGTGGCGCCATCGGGATCAAAGGGGTCAATCTCTTTGCCATCCTTGCGGACGGACAGGTGCAGGTGCGGGAATTCGGTGTTGCCCGACAGGCCAACGCGGCCCAAGGCCTCACCCACGGCCACGCGGTCACCGGCCTGATGGCGCAGGCTGGTTTTGGCCATGTGGCAGTATTGCGTTTCCCAGCCGTCGCCATGGTCAATCACAAGGCCATTGCCGCAATCGCGCCCGGCAAGGGCGGGGGCTGCCGGATCGCGGATCGAGATATCGGGCATGCCGTCGCGGACACCCTTGACCGTGCCAGCCGCCGCCGCGCGAACGGTGACGCCCGCCTCCATCGCGCGCAGGGTGGGCAGGGCAAAGTCAGTGCCGCTGTGCCCGTCATAGGCCAGCGGCCCACAGGTAAAGTCGGTGAACGCGGCGCTTGGGTCACGATCCATGAATTGCTGGATGTGACAGGTTTCGCCCAGCACACAATCGAGGGGGAAGGTAAGTTCAATGGCCCCTGCTTGCGCAGGGGCCATTGCCAAAAGTAACCAAAGACGGGTCATTCAGCCGTCAGCAGCGGTGGTTTGCTGCCAGTCAGGCGGGGTTTGGCGGGTTCCTGAATCTCAAGCTCGATCCCGTCGCCCTTTGTCACCACACGAACAACGCCACCCTTTTGCAGCTTGCCGAACAGCAGTTCTTCGGCCAGCGGCTTCTTGATGTGTTCCTGAATCACGCGGCCAAGCGGACGCGCACCCATCTTGTCATCATAGCCCTTGTCACCCAGCCACAGAGCGGCCTCGGGCGTCAGTTCGATGTGCACGCCACGGTCCATCAACTGGGCCTCAAGCTGCATGACGAACTTTTCGACCACCTGCAGGATCACCTCTTTGCCCAACGAGGCAAAGGAGATGACGGCATCCAGACGGTTCCTGAATTCGGGCGTGAACGTCCGCTCGATGGCGGCGGTGTCTTCACCCGTGCGCTTGTCACGACCAAAGCCGATGGCGGATTTCTGCATGTCAGACGCCCCGGCGTTGGAGGTCATGATCAAGATGACATTGCGGAAGTCGACCGAACGGCCGTTATGGTCGGTCAGTTTGCCATGGTCCATGACCTGCAGCAGGATGTTGTAGACATCCGGGTGGGCCTTTTCCATTTCGTCCAAGAGCAACACGCAATGCGGGTGCTGATCGATGCCATCCGTCAACATGCCGCCCTGATCAAAGCCGACATAGCCGGGCGGCGCACCGATCAGGCGGGAAACGGCATGCTTTTCCATGTATTCCGACATGTCAAAGCGCAAGAGTTCCACACCCAGCGACGAAGCGAGTTGCTTGGCCACTTCGGTCTTGCCCACGCCTGTCGGCCCTGCAAACAGGTAGTTTCCGATGGGCTTTTCAGGCTCACGCAGGCCCGCACGGGCCAGCTTGATGGCCGAGCACAGGGCCTCAACCGCCTTGTCCTGCCCGAACACCACGCGCTTGAGGGTCTTTTCAAGATCACGCAGTGTTTCTGCATCATCCTTGGAGACATTCTTGGGCGGGATGCGGGCGATCTTGGCGACGACGGCCTCGATCTCTTTAGTGCCAATCACCTTGCGGCGCTTCGACTCTGACAGCAGGTGCTGCGCGGCACCCGCCTCATCAATCACGTCAATCGCCGAGTCGGGCAATTTGCGGTCATTGATATAGCGTGCCGCCAGTTCAACCGCCGACTTGATGGCATCGGCGGTATAGCGCAGGTCGTGGTGTTCTTCGAAATGCGGCTTCAGACCCATCAGAATCTTGATCGCATCCGGGATCGACGGCTCGTTCACGTCAATCTTCTGGAACCGGCGGCTGAGGGCGCGGTCCTTTTCAAAGTGCTGACGGAACTCTTTGTAAGTGGTGGAACCCATGCAGCGCAGTTTGCCACCCTGCAACGCGGGTTTCAGCAGGTTGCTGGCATCCATGGCGCCTCCGGACGTGGCACCTGCGCCGATCACCGTATGAATCTCGTCGATGAACAGGATCGCGTCGGGGTGATCCTCCATTTCCTTGACTACGGCTTTCAGACGCTCTTCAAAGTCGCCGCGATAGCGGGTGCCGGCCAGAAGCGCGCCCATATCGAGCGAGAAGATTGTGGCGTGGGCCAGAACCTCGGGCACTTCTTTCTTGATGATTTTCCAGGCCAGACCTTCGGCAATGGCGGTCTTGCCCACGCCGGGGTCGCCCACCAGAAGCGGGTTGTTCTTGCGGCGGCGGCACAGAACCTGAATCGCGCGCTCTACCTCGGCGTCGCGGCCGATCAGGGGGTCAACATCGCCCTTGCGCGCCTTGACGTTCAGATCGACGCAGTATTTCGACAGCGCCGATTCCTTGGCATCGCCCGCCTCGGCCTTGGGGGTTTCCTGCGCCTCATCCGCGCCCTGAACGGGGCGGCTTTCGCCATAGGACGGGTCTTTTGCCACGCCATGCGCGATGAAGTTCACCGCATCATACCGGGTCATGTCCTGCTCTTGCAGGAAGTAGGCCGCGTTGGATTCGCGTTCCGCAAAGATCGCGACCAGAACATTGGCACCCGTCACCTCATTGCGGCCCGAGGACTGCACGTGAATGGCGGCGCGCTGGATGACCCGCTGAAATGCCGCTGTCGGAACAGCTTCGGACCCTTCGACATCTGTCACCAGCGTTGACAGATCATCGTCGATGAAATCCATCAGCGTTTTGCGCAGATCATCCAGATTGACCGAGCACGCCTTCATCACGCGCGCTGCATCGGGTTCATCGATGAGCGACAGAAGAAGGTGTTCCAGCGTGGCAAGTTCGTGGCGGCGTGCGTTGGCAAGGGCCAAGGCCCCATGAATCGCTTGCTCGAGCGTGGTTGAAAACGAAGGCACTCTGTCGTGCTCCTGTTTCTCGGGGCAGGTCTGGCCTTTACGCAAGGGCCTCAACCAACCGTGGCCTCATAGCCTTAAAGTTCGGTTTTATTTGCCGCACTTCAAGAAGAATTATCGCGTCGTGACCAGATGATGCGTTTGTCACACGAAAAGTGATCATCCAGTGGGCGGCGCGTCGTCAGAACCTGTCCTTGCGCTTGCGGATTTCGGCAAAGGTCTCCGCGTCGGTTGCATGAGGCATGCCAACAGAAGCCCTGATCTGCGCCTGATGTGGTCGCAGGAAAGGATTTGTCGCCAGTTCCTCGGACAGGGTCGAAGGGACGGTCGCCTGCCCGTTTCCACGCGCTGCTGCCACCCGGTCGATACGATAGATAAGCGCCGGATTGTCGGGTTCAAGGGTTGCCGCGAAACGCAGGTTGGAGGCCGTATACTCATGGCCCGAACAGATCAGCGTCTGCGGGGGCAAGGCCGCCAGTATTGACAGGCTGGACCACATCTGCGCCGCCGTACCTTCGAACAGGCGACCGCAACCCCCGGCCATCAGGCTGTCGGCGGTAAAGGCAAGGCCAGCGTCGGCGAAGTAGAAAGCGATGTGGCCCACCGTATGGCCGGGCACGTCGATGACGCGGGCAAAATCTGACCCGATGGAAAAGCTGCTGTCTTCGGTCAGGGCAAGGTCAAGCGGCGGCAGACGGTGGGCATCGGCTGCGGCACCTAGGACCATGGCCCCCGTGGCGGCCCGGAGTTCCGCCACGCCGTCGATATGATCGCTATGATGGTGCGTGATCAGGATGTCGGTCAGCCGCCAGTCCCGCGCAGAAAGTTCCGTCAGGATCGGCGCCGCCTCGGGCACGTCGACACAGGCGGTTTCGCCGCTGACGGGATCATGGATCAGATAGGCATAATTGTCCTTCAGGCAGGGAATCGTCACAAGGGTCAGCGTCATGGCGGCAGGATTCCTTTCGTGTGCAGAGTGCACAGTAGGGTGGTTCGGCGGGCCGGGCCAGAGGGCTGGCCCCGCAGCCCAGTGTGCGGTGATGCCGGATGGCGTCTGCCGCGTTCTTGGCTATGATCGTGCCGGGCCTTCTGCCCCCGAGACTGACGCACCCCATGCACCTTGATGTTCTTGATCTGCGCAACTTCTACTACCGCACGCAGCTTGGCCGCGTGGCGCAAAGCGCGATCCGTGATCAGGTGGTGTCATTGTGGCCCCCCGCGCCGGGGCTGACGGTGGCAGGGTTCGGGTTTGCCGTGCCGCTCCTGCGCCCCTATCTGGCCGAGGCGCGTCGCGTGATCGGTCTGATGCCGGGGCCGCAGGGGGTGATGCCATGGCCTGCGGGCATGGAGAACGTCAGCGTGCTGTGCGAAGAGACGGCATGGCCCTTGCCCACCGGGCTGGTGGACCGTCTGGTGTTGATGCATGGGCTGGAAACATCAGAACAGCCGACATCGGTTCTGGAGGAGGCGCATCGCGTGCTGGGGCCCGGCGGACGGGCGCTGTTCATTGTGCCCAACCGGTCGGGGCTGTGGTCGCGGCGCGACGGGACACCGTTTGGTTTTGGCCGCCCCTACAGCATTGGCCAGCTTGAGGGGCAGTTGAAGCGGCATGACTTCACCCCAGAACGCGCGGTGGCTGCACTCTTCGCCCCACCATCGATGGGGCGGTTCTGGCTGCAAACGGCCGATTTCTGGGAGCGGATGGGCCGCAAAGTGCCATGGCTGGTGGGTGGCGTGCTGATCGTCGAGGCGACAAAGCAGGTCTATGCGCCCACGCGTGGCACCTTGGTCAGCGCCATGCGCCGGCCCTTGCGGGTGCTGGAAGGCGTGGGCCAGCCGGTGCCCACACCGCGCGGCGGGCTGTAGGCGCGGGCGCCCCCGAGTGGCCCGCCGCTTAGCGCGGCCGTCATCAGAATTTCATCTTGGGACGGCGAACTTGTGCAAGCGATTCTGGGGACAAGTCCGCAGAAACCAGCGCCTGTGATTCCCGCTCTGACCCAACGTAAAGGTGTGGCCCCGGCTTCAAAACGACGCACTTGCTGCGGTGCAGCGGTAACATGACGGAATTGTTGAGCATAACGTTCACGAATTGGCGACCAACCCGGTTGCGGGGTAAGCAACGCTCTGCTAGAGACGCGCCAAATTCAAGGCGCATATCACCTTATGCGCCATTGGCGGCCACGGACGGAACCAACCGGAACCGGGCCAAAAACAACGGAAGGGATGACGTGTCCGAACCAGCTTCGATCTCCTCCGGCATCGCCGCGCGATATGCTTCAGCTCTGTTTGAGCTGGCAAAGGAAGCAAAGGCCATTCCGGCCCTTGAAGCCGACGCAGACGCGCTGACTGCCGCGCTTTCCGCCAGTGCTGACCTGCGGACGATGATTGCCTCGCCCGTCGTCACCCGTGAAGATCAGTCGAACGCCATCGGGGCCATCGCGGCCAAGATGAAGCTGTCGGTGCTGACCGCAAACACCCTGCTGCTGATGGCCGCCAAGCGCCGCCTGTTCGTGTTGCCGCAGCTTCTGGTCGATCTGGCCGCGCGCATTGCCAATGAAAAAGGCGAAGTGACCGCCGAAGTGACCTCGGCCGCCGCGCTGACCGCCGATCAGGCCAACAAACTCGCCGCGACGCTAAAAGCGCGCGTTGGCAAGGACGTGAAATTGAAAACCGCCGTCGATGAGTCCCTCATCGGTGGTCTTGTCGTCAAGCTCGGCTCCACCATGATCGACACGTCGGTCAAGGCAAAGCTCGCGGCGCTCCAGAATGCAATGAAAGAGGTTGGGTGATGGGAATTCAGGCTGCTGAGATCTCTGCGATCCTGAAAGAGCAGATCAAGAACTTTGGCCAAGACGCTGAAGTGGCCGAAGTGGGCCGTGTGCTGTCCGTCGGTGACGGCATCGCGCGTGTGCATGGGCTGGATAACGTCCAGGCTGGCGAGATGGTGGAATTCCCGGGCGGCATCCGTGGGATGGCCCTGAACCTTGAAGTGGATAACGTCGGTATCGTTATCTTCGGTTCTGACCAGGACATCAAGGAAGGCGATACCGTCAAGCGCACCAAGTCCATCGTGGACGTGCCCGCTGGCAACGCCCTTCTGGGCCGCGTTGTTGACGGCCTTGGCAACCCGATCGACGGCAAGGGCCCGATCGCCGCGACCGAGCGCCGTGTGGCCGACGTCAAGGCACCTGGCATCATCCCGCGCCAGTCGGTTCACGAGCCGATGGCGACCGGCCTGAAGGCCATCGACGCCATGATCCCGGTTGGCCGTGGTCAGCGCGAACTGATCATCGGTGACCGTCAGACCGGCAAAACCGCCGTGGCACTGGACACCATCCTGAACCAGAAAGCCTATAACGAGGCTGCTGGCGACGACGAGTCGAAGAAACTTTACTGCATCTATGTCGCCATCGGGCAAAAGCGCTCGACCGTGGCCCAGTTGGTGAAGAAGCTCGAAGAAACCGGCGCGATGGCCTATACCATCGTTGTGGCTTCGACCGCATCTGACCCGGCGCCGATGCAGTTCCTTGCCCCCTATGCGGCAACCGCCATGGCGGAATTCTTCCGTGACAACGGCCGCCATGCGCTGATCATCTATGATGACCTCTCCAAGCAGGCCGTGGCTTATCGCCAGATGTCGCTGCTCTTGCGCCGTCCGCCGGGACGTGAAGCCTATCCGGGCGACGTGTTCTATCTGCACAGCCGCCTGTTGGAGCGTTCGGCCAAGCTGAACGCCGACTTCGGTTCGGGCTCGCTGACGGCGCTGCCGATCATCGAAACCCAAGGTGGTGACGTGTCGGCCTTTATTCCGACGAACGTGATCTCGAGCACCGACGGCCAGATCTTCCTTGAAACCGAATTGTTCTATCAGGGCATCCGTCCGGCTGTGAACACCGGTCTGTCGGTTTCCCGTGTGGGGTCGTCGGCTCAGACCAACTCGATGAAAACCGTGGCTGGCCCGGTGAAACTTTCGCTCGCCCAGTACCGCGAGATGGCCGCTTTCGCCCAGTTCGGTTCGGATCTTGACGCCTCGACCCAGCAACTGCTGAACCGTGGCGCGCGTCTGACCGAGTTGATGAAGCAGAACCAGTATTCGCCGCTGACCAACGCGGAAATCGTCTGCGTCATCTATGCGGGCACCTCGGGCTTCCTCGACAAAGTGGCTGTCAAGGATGTTGGCCGCTTTGAAGCAGGCCTGCTGTCCTTCCTGCGCAATCAGCGTAAGGACATTCTGGACTGGCTGACCAAATCGGACCCGAAGATCAAAGGCGCGGACGAGCAAAAGCTTAAAGACGCTATCGCTGAATTCGCCAAGACTTTCGCTTAAGCGTCTGAAAGGACAGGGATATGCCCAGCCTTAAGGACCTCAAGAACCGGATCGGAAGCGTCAAGAACACGCGGAAGATCACGAAGGCGATGCAGATGGTCGCCGCGGCGAAACTGCGCCGCGCCCAAGAGGCTGCCGAAGCCGCACGCCCCTATGCCGAACGGATGAATGCCGTGATGGCGGGGCTGGCTTCGTCGGTCGGCACATCGGACAGCGCGCCCCGGCTTTTGGCCGGGACGGGCAAGTCGCAGGTGCACATGCTTGTTGTGATGACCGCAGAGCGCGGTCTTTGCGGCGGCTTCAACTCGACCATCGTCCGTCTGGCACGGGCAAAGGCACAAGAGTTGATGGCGGCTGGCAAGACGGTCAAGATTCTGACCGTCGGCAAGAAGGGGCGCGAACAACTGAAGCGTGACCTGTCGGAACACTTCGTGGGTCATGTTGACCTGAGCGATGTGAAGCGCATGGGTTACGGAAATGCCCAAGGGATCGCGCGCGACGTGCTTGCGCGGTTCGAGGCTGGTGAGTTTGACGTGGCCACGTTGTTCTTCAACCGCTTCCAGTCGGTGATCAGCCAGATCCCGACGGCGCAGCAGATCATTCCGGCAAAGTTCGAAGGGGCGGCCACCACCGCGCTTTATGACTATGAACCGTCGGAAGAGGCCATTCTGGCCGACCTGTTGCCGCGCGGTGTGGCGACGCAGATCTTCACCGCTCTGCTGGAAAACGGTGCCTCTGAACAGGGCGCCCGGATGAGCGCGATGGACAATGCCACCCGTAACGCGGGCGACATGATCAACCGGCTTACCATCCAGTATAACCGCAGCCGTCAGGCCGCGATCACCAAAGAGCTTATCGAAATCATTTCGGGCGCTGAGGCGCTCTGAGGAACCGGAGAAACGACATGGCAAAAGCACCGAAAGCAGCTGCCGCGGCCGGCAAGGTGACCCAGGTCATCGGCGCCGTCGTGGACGTGCAGTTCGAAGGCGAGCTTCCTGCAATTCTGAACGCGCTGGAAACGATCAACAACGGCAAACGTCTGGTCCTTGAAGTGGCACAGCACCTTGGCGAAAGCACCGTGCGTGCCATCGCCATGGACGCCACCGAAGGTTTGGTCCGTGGCGCGCCCGTCACCGATCTGGGATCGCCGATTTCCGTGCCCGTGGGCGACGCAACGCTGGGCCGCATCCTGAACGTGATCGGCGAGCCTGTGGATGAAAAGGGCCCGGTTGACGCAACCGAGCACCGCGCGATCCACCGTCCGGCCCCTTCGTTCGCAGAACAGTCGACCTCCAGCCAGATCCTTGTGACCGGGATCAAGGTGATCGACCTGCTGGCCCCCTATTCCAAGGGCGGCAAGATCGGCCTGTTCGGCGGCGCCGGCGTGGGCAAAACGGTTCTGATCATGGAACTGATCAACAACATCGCCAAAGTGCACTCGGGCTATTCGGTGTTCGCCGGCGTGGGTGAACGGACCCGTGAAGGCAACGACCTGTATCACGAAATGATGGAATCGGGCGTTATCGTTCCCGATGACCTGACCAAGTCGAAAGTGGCCCTTGTTTACGGCCAGATGAACGAGCCGCCGGGTGCGCGTATGCGCGTGGCGCTGACCGGCCTGACCTTGGCGGAACAGTTCCGCGACCAGTCGGGCACGGACGTTCTGTTCTTTGTGGACAACATCTTCCGCTTTACCCAAGCTGGTTCGGAAGTGTCGGCTCTCTTGGGCCGTATCCCTTCGGCCGTGGGTTATCAGCCGACACTGGCCACCGACATGGGCGCGCTGCAGGAACGCATCACCTCGACCAAGAACGGCTCGATCACCTCGGTGCAGGCCATCTACGTTCCGGCCGACGACTTGACCGACCCTGCACCTGCCACCTCGTTTGCCCACCTTGACGCCACGACCAACCTGTCGCGCGCCATCTCGGAACTCGGCATCTATCCGGCCGTGGACCCGCTCGACTCGACTTCGCGTCTGATGGACCCGATGGTTGTGGGGCAGGAACACTATGACGTGGCCCGTTCGGTTCAGGGCATCCTTCAGCGCTACAAGTCGCTGCAGGACATCATCGCCATCCTTGGCATGGACGAACTGAGCGAAGATGACAAACTGACCGTGGCACGCGCCCGCAAGATCCAGCGTTTCCTGAGCCAGCCGTTCGACGTGGCAAAGGTGTTCACCGGGTCTGACGGCGTGCAGGTTCCGCTGGAAAAGACCATTGCCTCGTTCAAGGCCGTGGTTGCTGGCGAATATGACCACCTGCCGGAAGCCGCCTTCTACATGGTGGGCGACATCGAAGAAGTGAAAGCCAAAGCGCAGCGTCTGGCTGCCGCAGCGGCCTAAGGGGGAAACCATGGCAGTTCAGTTCGACCTCGTCAGCCCTGAACGGCGCCTCGCGTCGGTTCAGGCGTCCGAGGTGCAGATTCCGGGTGCCGATGGCGACCTGACGGCGATGGAGGGGCATGCCCCCACCATCACCACCCTGCGCCCCGGTATCCTGAAGGCGGTTTCGTCTGAAGGGACCAAGTCCTACATCGTGACAGGCGGGTTTGCCGAAATCAGCGCATCGGGCGTATCGGTTTTGGCCGAACGTGCGGTGCCGGTGGAGGAGGCTGACTCGGCCATGTTCGATGCGATGGTTGCCGAAGCCAAAGCCGCCGCAGCGATTGCCGAGGACAAGGACGCCGCTGAAAAGATGGTGGCCGACATGCTGGCGCTGCGTGCAGCGACCAGCCACTAAGCACCGCGTGATCTTGTAATGACAAAGGCCCCCGAAACTGGGGGCCTTTTTGTTTTTGGCCAGATTTTTGCCGATTTATTCTGCTAGAGTGTTTGATGATGAAGACCACTGGCATGAGACGATTTTCAACAGGCAGCATCGGCATCCAACAAGGATCGCGGGTGATGTTTTCGGATTTTGCCGATGGCGGTGTGATGTGGACCGGGTCAGGCGACCGCGAAAGCCGTCATATCGTGACGTTCAAGGATCCCTTCCACGAAGCCCCTGCAGTAACGGTCAGCATTTCGATGTGGGACATTGCGCATGGCACCAATGCCCGTGCCGACCTGATGGCCGAAAATGTCACGGAAAAGGGGTTTCACCTGGTGTTCAAGACATGGGGCGATACCCGCGTGGCCCGTATTCGTGCCGATTGGGTCGCCCTCGGCCCTGTGCGGGACGAGGATGACTGGGACATCGCCTGAGCGCGCCTCAGGTGCGCTGATACATGCCTTCATAGATCGGAACGAGGGTTTCCGTTTCAAACAGCGATGACACGCTGGTGCCGTTCCAGATGTTCAGCACGGCCTGCGCAAACATCGGGGCGGTTGGCACGATGCGGATGTTTCGCGCCGTTTTCACCGCTTCGGTCGGTTCAATCGAATCGGTGATGACCAGTGATTTCATGACCGAATTCTGAACACGCTCGACCGCGGGGCCGGACAGCACGCCATGGGTGATATAGCTGTGCACTTCGACGGCGCCGTTTTCCATCAGCACTTCGGCGGCCTTGCACAGGGTGCCGGCGGTATCGCAGATGTCGTCGACGATAATGCACTTCTTGCCTTCGACATTGCCGATCACGGTCATGCCGGCAATCTCGCCTGCCTTTTCGCGCCGTTTGTCGACGATGGACAGGGGCGCATTGATCCGTTTGGCCAGTTCGCGCGCCCGCGCCACACCGCCAACATCGGGCGAGATAATCATCAGATCATCCATCTGACCCTTGAAGTGATGCTCGATATCCAGAGCGAAAACCGGGCTTGCATAAAGGTTATCGACCGGAATGTCGAAGAACCCCTGAATCTGTGCCGCATGCAGGTCAAGGGTCAGAACCCGGTCAACCCCGGCGGTTTCGATCAGGTTGGCCACCAGTTTGGCGGAAATCGGTGTGCGGGCCTTGGCGCGGCGGTCTTGGCGGGCGTAACCGAAATAGGGGATCACGGCGGTGATGCGGGCCGCCGACGACCGGCGCAGCGCATCGGTCATGATCAAGAGTTCCATGAGGTTGTCATTGGCCGGGTTCGACGTGGACTGAATGACATACATGTCTTCGCCACGCACGTTCTCGAACACCTCGACAAAGATTTCCTGATCATTGAAGCGTTCGACCCGCGCGTCCACCAACCCGACGGACATGCCACGATGTACCGACATGCGCCGGGCGATGGCTTTGGCAAGCGACGTGTTCGCATTGCCGGTGATCAGCTTGGGTTCTGTGATGGCGGGCATTTTTTGTCTCCGGGGCCACGGAATCGAAATTGTGACACCGCTTACCACCCGCCGGGGGCCTTGCAAACCTGACCTGTTGGTCACGGGGCCAATTGATTGGCCGACGTGGCCGATCTGTTGGAGCGATGTTCCCAGATGACCGAGCAAGCCGCGAAAACGCTTGAAAATCGGGCCTTTTGCGGTGTATTCGGCGAACCACTTTGATCGCGGGCAATGAGAGGTTCTGGCGGCAGGACGGCTCGGCAGCCAAAACGCCCTTGTTCGGATAATGCTGATGCCAGAAGACCTTGCCCTTTTGCCGGCCGATCAGGGGCAAGTGCCCACCCGGACCTGGGACCGTGGCGGCGCGCGCCCGCTCTTGGCGCTGCATTGTTCGCTGGCGCATTCCGGGGCGTGGTCGGCGCTTGCCGAAAAACTGACCGGGCTGACGGTGGTTGGCTTTGACCAGCCGGGCCATGGCAAGGCCGCCGATTGGGATGGCAAGGCCGATCTGCACGGGCTATCCACGCGCATTGCAACCGGATTGGCCGAACGACTGGGCAATGGCGCCCCGATTGACCTGATCGGTCATTCCTTCGGCGGAACGCTGGCAATGCGGATCGCACTGGAACGCCCCGATCTGGTGCGCAGCCTGACGCTGGTCGAGCCTGTGATCTTTGCCGCCGCCCGCGCGGCCGAGCATCCGGCCTATGCGCCGTTCCGCGCCCAGCATCTGGATTTCGCGCGTGTGCTGCTGGAAGGCCGGCGTGAAGAGGCCGCTGCCATGTTCCATGCGGATTGGGGCACGGGAGAGTCTCTGGCCGACCTGCCCGAGCGGCAACGCAGCTATATCATTGACCGTATTCATCTGATCGTCGCGCAGAACCCGGTTCTGCTGGATGATGCGGCGGGCCTTCTGGCCTATCTGCGGATCGAATCTGTCGGTGTTCCGGTGTTGCTGGTCGAAGGGGCCGATAGCCCGCCGATCATTGATGCAGTGCAGACGGAGTTGCACCGCCGCTTTGCCCAGTCAACGCGCTTGGTGGTGCCGGGGGCCGGGCATATGGTGCCGATCACCCATGCCGGCGTGGTGGCGCGGTCGGTTCAGATGCATCTGGAGGCATGCTGACCCTTAAGTGGCGAAAGCAGCAAGAAAGGCATCCACGTCAGCCTCGGTGGTTGACCACGAGGTGACCAACCGCGCGCCCTCGCGTCCCGCAGGGGCGGGAAAGCGGTAATAGACGGCGCCTGCCGCTTCCAGACGCTCGTGCGTGCCTTCGGGCCATTCGGGGAACATCATGTTGGCCTGCACCGGATGGCGTTGGGTGGCATCCGGAATGGCGGCCAACCCTGTGGCAAGGCGTGTGGCCATGGCATTGGCATGCTCTGCCAGATGCAGCCAAGCCCCGTCCTGCAGGTAACCCTCCATCTGGGCCGCAAGAAAGCGGTTCTTGGAAAACAGGTGCCCGCCCCGCTTGCGGCGCAACTGCAGTTCCCAATCCTTGGCCGGGTCAAAGATCACCACCGCCTCGACCCCAAGGCAGCCATTCTTGGTGCCGCCAAACGACACCGCATCAATGCCGGCCTGCCATGTCATCTGCGCGGGCGTGGCCCCCGTGGCCACCAGCGCATTGGCAAAACGCGCGCCATCAAGGTGGCAAGGCAGCCCCCTTTCCTTGGCAAGGGCGGTCAGGGCCGCAATCTCGGCTGGGGTGTAGACGGTGCCGGCCTCGGTCACGTTGGTCAGCGACAGGATGCCGCGCTGCACACCGTGCACGCCGCTTTCCCCCGTGCTGCCAAGGGCTTGTGTCAGGGCCTCGGGTGTCATCTTGCCATGGGCCCCATCGACAAGGGCCAGTTTGGCGCCATTGGTGAAGAATTCCGGCGCGCCGCATTCGTCTTCGGCGATGTGGGCATGGCGATGGCAGAACACGGCCTGCCAAGGCTGGATGAACGTGGCAAGGGCAAGGGCATTGGCGGCTGTACCCGTAGCCACCAGATGCACCACCGCATCGGGGGCCTCGAACATGGCGCGCAACTCAGCCGTCACGCGCGCCATGATCGGGTCGGCGCCATAGCCGCGCGCATAGCCTTCGTTCGCGGCAAGGACAGCGGACATGACAGACGGCGCGGCGGCTGAGGTATTGTCAGAGGCGAAGAACATCAGGGCTTTTCCTCGATCACGTAATCTTCCCAATCATCTTCATCCACCTCGAATTCGGGGATCGTCCAGCCGCGCACCGACGCCCCGGCCCTGTGCGTGCTTTCGGGATCACCCGTCAGCAACGGGTGCCATTCGGGCAGGGGTTTGCCTTCGTAAAGCAGGCGGTAGGCGCAGGTGCGCGGCATCCAATAGGCGATCTTGGGCAAGGTCTTGGGCGACAGCTGCACACAATCAGGCACGAACTGGCGACGGATGTCATAATTGGTGCAACGACAGGTTTGCCCATCCAGCAGGCGGCAGGCGATGCGGGTGAAATCAACCTCGCCCGTATCTTCGTATTCGATCTTGTTCAGGCAGCATTTGCCGCAGCCGTCGCACAATGCCTCCCATTCTTCGGGGGTCATCTTGGTCAGCGGGACGGATTCCCAGTATTTCGCGCGCAGGGTCATCGGGACAGGGTGCCTTGGGGCAGGGGGTTTCACCAGCAGAATCAGAGCGCGGTCAGAATGTCGCGGGCGCGGTCGCAATCGGCATTCATTTGCGTGATGAGGCCGGGCAGGCCGTCAAACTTCATTTCGGGGCGCAGGTAATCGACAAAGGCGATCGACAGATGCTCGCCATACAGATTGCCCGAAAAGTCGAACAGAAAGGTTTCAAGGTTGGGCTGGTTGACCCCGAACATCGGCCGAACCCCAAGGCTGGCCGCGCCGCCGTAATTGCCCTTGTGCGGGCCGGTCAGCACGTCGACTTTGACCGCATAAACGCCAAGGCGCGGCAGGTGCAGGCCCGCCACGGACATGTTCGCGGTGGGATAGCCCAACTCGCGGCCCCGCTTTTCGCCATGCATCACCTCACCCTCGATGCGGTGCCAGTGGCCCAGCATGGCGGCGGCATCACGCGGGCGGCCATCCGACAGCGCCTGCCGGATCGCGGTCGAGGAGATGGGCCCGCCCCCCGAACGGATCAGGTCGGCAATGGTGGTCCGAAAGCCATATGTTTCCCCCAGTGTCTTCAGATCATTGGCCTTTCCGGTGCGGCCCTTGCCAAAGCAAAAGTCGGAGCCGACCACGACATGCGACACGCCAAGCCCGTTTGCCAACACGTCACGCGCAAATTCCTCGGGTCCAAGGGATGCAAGGGCCGCGTTGAACGGCAGTTCGAACATGTGCTGCACGCCCAGTTTCGCCAGCCGGTTCGCCCGCGCTTCGGCATTCATCAGCCGGAATGGCGGGGCATCGGGGGCGAAGTATTCGCGCGGGTGGGGTTCGAACGTGACTATGCCCAAAGGCGCATCCGTGCGGGCAAGGTCGATCACGGCCCGGTGGCCCAGATGCACGCCATCAAAGTTTCCCATCGCGCAGGAAGAACCGCGCGTGGTGGCGTCAAGGCCGTGCCAATGATGATGAACCAGCATTCTTCCCCGGGTCTGGGGCGCCCGGCGTTCCGGTCCCCGTCAGTCGAACTTGCGGCTTGGCGCCAGAACCAGCGCTTCGCCTTTCAAGACAACCGTTTTACCCACCAGACAATGGGTTTCAAGGGTAACCCGCCGTTTCGCATGGTCGATTGCTGTAACCGTGACTTCGGCGCGCACGGTATCGCCCGGACGGACCGGCGCCATAAACCGCAACGACTGGCCCAGATAGACCGTGCCATGCCCCGGAAGCTGTTCGCCAATGACGGCCGAGATCAGGCCAGCAGTCAGCATGCCATGGGCGATGCGCCCGGCAAAAATCGTGTCCTGCGCATAGGCCTCATCCAGATGCACCGGGTTGCGGTCGGTCGATACCTCGGCAAACAACTCGATGTCGCGATCCGTGACCAGTTTGGTCAGATGGCGCATCATTCCGATTTCAAGATCTTCGATGCAGATCGTGCCGCGCGGCATGTTGTCCAACATCTGTGCGATTCCCTTGGCTGGTTGCTGGGGACCCTAGCAAATGCCGCGACGCGGCGCAATCTTGCTGCGCAATGTATTTTCAATAATGCACCTAATGGCGCAATAATGTTACGCGATCAATTATGCCCTAGCGCAGATGACCCATGGCAAAGGTGGGCGAAAGCTGCTGTTCCTGCGACCATGCCTTTAGCAGGGCAGGATCGGGGTTGGCCGCATCGGGGCCAAAGGACGCAGCGGCAATACCGCCGGTGATGAACAGCGTATCCAGCCCCTCGGCGATGCCACCCTGCACATCGGTGGGCGCGCCGTCGCCCACGCACAGGATGCGCGGGTCATCAAGGCCAAGGCGGGCCCGGGCCAGATCATACACCGGGGGATGCGGCTTGCCGAAATAGATCACGCGGCCGCCCATCTCTTCGTAAGCCTGCGCCAGGGCCCCGGCGCAATAGAGACGCCGTTCACCCATATCGACGATGATATCAGGGTTGGCGCAAAGCATCGGCAGGTCCTTGGCCTTGGCATACAGCAAGGTGCTACGGTAATCGTCCGGTGTTTCGGTCACATCGTCGGCAAGGCCAGTGCAGATGATCCCTTCGGCCTGATCAAGCGGCACGCGGGTGGTGGTGGAACGGGCGGCAAGATCGGCCAGATCATCGCCGAAATCGGCAAAGAAAGGTTCGTCTTTGACGGCGCCGATGTGGAACACCTTTTGCCCGACGGCCCCCGACAGCATGGCGTATTGGCTGGCATCGCCCGACGTGGCCACGTCATCCCATGTATCGCGCGGCAGGCCCATTCTTTCCAACTGTTTGATGACGCTTGATTTCGGGCGCGGTGCGTTGGTCAGCAAGATAACTTTGCCGCCGCCCGCCCGAAACGACTGAAGGGCCGATACTGCGGCTGGAAACGGGGCCACACCATTGTGCAGGCACCCCCACAGGTCACAAAACAGGGCGTCGTATCGTTCAGCGATCTGTGCAAGCGAGCGGATGATTTCGGTCATGGCGGGCCTTTCCGGCTGTCGGTCATTTGGGGCAGACTTCGTCGCGGCAAAGGCGATGCCAAGAAAAAGGGCCGGGATAAAGTCCCGGCCCCTGTTCAACTTGCCTGTCGCTTTACAGTTTCAGCGACGGGATGATTTGTTTCTTGCGCGACATGATGCCCGGCAGAACAACGGTATCCCCGGTGACCGTGCAGCCGAAGGAGGCTTCGGCCATTTGCTTGACCAGATCGTTCGGCACCAAAAGCGTGGCTTCTTCCTTGAGGATGTCGATGATGAACAGCAGCACCTGATCGGCGCCATCTTCTTTCGCCACATCCACCATCGAGGCCATCAGGCTGGCCTTGCGGTCCAGAAGAACCTTGGGCGCCGTGGTTTCAAGGACGGACACGCGCAGTTCCTTGCCCGCCACGTTGTATTCCTTGGAATCCATCCGCAGCAGCACCGCGTCCGAAAACTCGGACACATCGGATTTGGCTTCGAACATGGCGGTCGCCAGTTCGCTGATGTTCACACCCAGATCCGCCGCCAGCTTTTCGGCAACGGCCTTGTCATGTGGCGTGGTGGTAGGCGAGCGGAATTCCAGCGTGTCAGACAGGATGCACGAGAGCATCGCCCCCTTGATCGACGTCGGTGCCTTGGCCAGATCGGCCCCTATCAGGTCATGCATAATGGTGGCGGTGCAGGCCAGCGGGCGGATGGTGATGTCGATCGGGGTCTTGGTCTTGATGCCGCCCACAAGCATGTGGTGGTCGATGATGGCCTGAATCTTGGCATCATTGATCGACGGCGGCAGTTCGGCGGGGTTGTTGGTGTCGACGATGACAACCTTATCATCCGCCGTGACGTCGGCGATGAACTCGGGCTTGGCCAAGTTCCAGTGCCGCAGCACAAAGGCCGCTTCGGTGTTGGGTTCGCCCAGCAGAACGGCCTTGGCAGGGGTGCCTTTAACCTCGGACAGATACCAAGCCCAGATGATGGGCGAGCCGGTCGAATCGGTATCGGGGGATTTGTGGCCAAAAACGAGCGTGGTCATGATATGCCTTCGTGGGATGGGGAATTGCCCGCCTTATAGGCCGCTGGCAGGGTTTTGTCACGCGGGGCCGGATGTGACTCTTGTGTGGATGCTGCAGTGCGGCAACAGGCCGCCCACAGGTGCATGACCGGGTGGCGCGCCCGCGCGTCACGTCAGGCAGGCCGGTGCTTTTGGCAGGGCAGGCCATTGTGCGGGGTCATGGCCATAGATGATCCGCCCGCCGGTTGCGTCACGGTGGGCGAACAGCAAGGCGGCACTGTGGGCCGCTGCCGCCGGATCGGCCGCGTCGGCAAACCCCTCGGCGGGTTCGCTGTGGCGGTTGATGGCATCGGCGGCCAGAATCACGCATCCCGATTGCGGCAAGTCCACCAGCACCGAAAGATGTCCCGGCGTGTGGCCGGGGGTGGGCAGCAGGGTCAGGCCCTGACACAGGTCGGTTTTGGCGGTGACCATCCGGGTTTCCACGTCCGGCCAGACAAGGGGGCGGGCCGCCCCGAAATAGCGCGGCACCGGATCTGCCCGTTCGGCCGCTGTCAGGATCAGGGGGCAGTGGATCAACGGCAGCGCGCCGACGTGGTCAATGTGACCATGGGTCAGGATGTGCAGCGTCAGGTCCGACATGGCAAGGCCACAGGCTGCAAGCTGGGCCGGAACCTGATACTGGGCGCCATGGTCAATCAGATGGCCAAAACTGGCAAGGCCATCAGCGATGGATGCCGCTTCGGCCTGCGTATAGGCGGGCGGAAAGCCGCCATCGACAAGGATCTTCGCGCCACGGTCGGTTTCGATCAGATAGGCAGGAATACCGATCACGCGCGGACCGGATGTCACGCAGAACCTGCCGCAATCCAGAAAGGTCAGCCGGATGACCCGGTGGCCAGCGAGTTCGGGGGCGATGGTCATGGTGCGGGCAGACGTTCCAGCGTCCAACCCGCCCGTTCCATCAGCGCGGCCACGCCATCATGGCCGGGAATGTGCAGTGCGCCAAAGGCGGCAAACACCGGACCATCCTGTGCGGCCCTTTCGATGACAGGAATCCACGCGCGGTTGCGGGCCGACATCATCGCCTCTTCCATCGCAGCAAATTCGGCGGCCACCTTTTCGGGGGTGTATCCGGGCAAGGCCAAAGACTCGGCGCGCATCAACTCCCAGATCAGCCGCGACTTCTGGTCAAAATAGGTGTCGGCCAGCGTGACGGAGTAATCCGCAGCGCGGTCTTCCATCGCAAGGGTCGACCGGATCAGGCCCATCACCTCGTCCAACGTCATGGAATCGAACAGGCGAAACACCGTGTCATAGGGTTCAAGCGCGCGGACGGGGCGGCCGATGGCGGTGGCATATTCGATCACCATCCCGTCCAAGCCCTTGGCGATGCCGATATCTTTCAGATCGCAGGCCGGAATGGCCAGCATCATCGTGACATACCAAGGGCGGAATTTTGCCGCCACGAAGGGCGGGATGCCGCGCTTGGTCAGCGCCTCGGACAGCAGGGTCCAGTCTGCGGGCGTCAGAAGTTCGGGCAAGGTCGCGCCTTGGCTGACGATCACCGAAGGATCGCGCGCCACACGGTCCATCAGCGCCTTTTCCTCATCCGGGCCCGCCTCGACCAGGACGGTTGCCGCCTTGACGATCCGGGGGGAAAGGGCTGCGAAATTGGCGTCATGGCGCGGGTCGCCAAGGTGATAGGTGCCCACAAGCGTGACCTGCATGTCGTCCTTGCGCGCCAGCCAGAAGTTGCCTTCCGGGTAGGGCACAGCGCGCGCGGCTGATTCGAGGGCGTCGCGCGCCGGGGCAGGCATGGTTTCCAGCAGATTTTGCCCGATGCATTCGGCGGTGGCCGGGCTGGCAAGAAGAAACAGGGCAGCGATCAGCGCGCGCATACGAACCTCGGTTGTGTTGTACCCAAGGGTGGCACCCGCAAGGGGCCATGCCAAGGGAAAATGCGGCGCGGCGCATGGCTGAATTTGCACGCCGGGGAGTTGACATGGAGGCAGTCGTTGCCTATCTGAGGCCTCGTTAGCACTCACTACCGGCGAGTGCTAAACGACCTCAACCTGGAACCTAGGGAGTGTTCTCAGATGGCATTCACACCATTGCATGACCGCGTGCTCGTCCGTCGCATTCAAGGCGAAGACAAAACCAAAGGCGGCCTGATCATTCCAGACACCGCAAAAGAAAAGCCTGCAGAAGGCGAGATCGTGTCCGTGGGCGAAGGCGCTCGCAAGGACTCGGGCGAACTGATCGCCCCGTCGGTCAAATCCGGCGACCGCATCCTGTTCGGCAAATGGTCGGGCACGGAAGTGACGCTGAACGGCGAAGAACTGCTGATCATGAAAGAAAGCGACATCCTCGGGATCATTTCCTGAGGCTACGGCTCGGCCTTCGCCTGAGCGCGCTTTCCAATTCAACATCTTAGACAGGAGTCTGCACTATGGGTGCGAAAGACGTACGTTTTGATACCGATGCCCGCGACCGCATGCTGCGCGGCGTGAACATCCTTGCCGATGCCGTGAAGGTTACCCTGGGCCCGAAAGGCCGCAACGTGGTGATCGAAAAGTCCTTTGGCGCGCCGCGCATCACCAAGGACGGCGTGTCCGTGGCCAAGGAAATCGAACTGTCCGACAAGTTCGAGAACATGGGCGCACAAATGGTGAAGGAAGTCGCTTCCCGCACCAATGACGAAGCGGGCGACGGCACCACCACCGCCACCGTTCTGGCGCAAGCCATCGTCAAGGAAGGCATGAAGGCCGTTGCGGCCGGCATGAACCCGATGGACCTGAAGCGCGGCATCGACATGGCAACCGCCAAGGTCGTGGCAGCGATCAAGGCCGCTGCCCGCCCGGTCAAGGACTCGGACGAAGTCGCGCAGGTTGGCACCATCTCGGCCAACGGCGAAGTTGAAATCGGCCGCCAGATCGCCGACGCGATGCAAAAGGTCGGCAACGAGGGTGTGATCACCGTCGAAGAGAACAAGGGCCTGGAGACGGAAACCACCGTCGTCGAAGGCATGCAGTTCGACCGTGGCTATCTGTCGCCCTACTTTGTCACCAACGCCGACAAGATGATTGTCGAGCTGGAAGACTGCTTCATCCTGCTGCACGAAAAGAAACTGTCGTCGCTGCAGCCGATGGTTCCGCTGCTGGAAGCTGTGATCCAGTCGCAGCGCCCGCTGATCATCGTGGCCGAAGACGTTGAAGGCGAGGCTCTGGCCACGCTGGTCGTCAACAAGCTGCGTGGCGGCCTGAAGATCGCTGCCGTGAAAGCACCGGGCTTTGGCGACCGTCGCAAAGCCATGCTGCAGGACATCGCCATTCTGACCGGTGGTCAGGTGATCAGCGACGATCTGGGCATGAAGCTGGAGTCGGTGACCATCGACATGCTGGGCCGCGCCAAGAAAGTCTCGATCACCAAAGACAACACGACCGTTGTTGACGGTGCTGGCGTCAAGGCTGAAATCGAAGCACGTGTCAGCCAGATCCGCGCACAGATCGAAGAAACCACCAGCGACTATGACCGTGAGAAACTGCAAGAGCGCGTGGCCAAACTGGCTGGCGGCGTTGCCGTGATCAAGGTCGGCGGCATGACCGAAGTCGAAGTGAAAGAGCGCAAGGACCGCGTTGATGACGCGCTGAACGCAACCCGCGCTGCCGTGCAAGAAGGCATCGTTGTTGGCGGTGGCGTGGCGCTGATCCAGGCTGGCAAGGTTCTGGAAGGCCTCGTCGGGGCAAACCCGGACCAGACCAACGGCATCAACATCGTTCGCCGCGCGTTGGAAGCACCGCTGCGCCAGATCGCCCAGAACGCGGGTGTTGATGGTTCGGTTGTCGCGGGCAAAGTGCGCGAGTCGACCGATAAGTCGTTCGGCTTCAACGCTCAGACCGAAGAATATGGCGACATGTTCAAGTTCGGCGTCATCGACCCGGCCAAAGTGGTTCGCACCGCTCTGGAAGACGCAGCTTCGGTTGCTTCCTTGCTGATCACCACCGAATGCATGATCGCTGATCGTCCGGCCGACAAGGCTGCTGGCGGCGGCGGTGGCGGCATGGGCGGCATGGGCGGCATGGACGGCATGATGTAATCTGCCCCCAAGGCATGATAGGAAAGGGCGTCCCATAAGGGGCGCCCTTTTCGTTTGGAGTGAGTGATGGTTGTCGGCCCCGACACGTCGCGGCGGGCAAGGCCGCAAGAGTTTGACGAAATCGACGCCCTCTTGGCGGCGGCCTTCGGCAGGCGGGACGAGGCCGATCTGGTTCACCGCCTGCGGGCAGATGGCGCGATCGTGCTGGATATCGTGAAATGCTGGCCAGACCGGGAAACGGGGCAAAGCCGCATTGGTGCCTATATGGCGATCAGCCGGATGGTCGCGCCGCAGAATTGGTTTTGTCTGGGGCCTGTCGCAGTGCTTTCCGCATGGCAAAATGGCGCGCTTGCCCGTGACGAGCGGACCCGTGGCAGCTTTCGCTTTGGGTCGCGGCTTGTGCGGGAATATGCCGAAGATTTCGCCCAAGGCCGGGACTGGCATACACAGATGCTCGCTCGGGTGGGCTTGCTGCACGGTGACGAGCCACCGACACTGGTCGTCGTCGGCAAACCCTCATTCTATGCCCGCGCGGGTTTTTCAATGCACCGCGCGGCGCGGCTGACTTCGCCCTATCCGCTACATCTGACGCTGATTGCGCGGCCCGGTGATGATGTGCCGGAGGAAACCCTGATCTATCCGGCTGCGTTCACCGGGGTGTAGCACCACCCTTGACGCAACGCCGCCTTGGCCCCAAGGCTGCGC
Source organism: Rhodobacter sp. (assembly GCA_027484145.1). Classification (GTDB taxonomy): domain Bacteria; phylum Pseudomonadota; class Alphaproteobacteria; order Rhodobacterales; family Rhodobacteraceae; genus Pseudotabrizicola. The sequence continues at coordinate 39,907 of JAIXUH010000007.1, read as the reverse complement.
GTGAGACACCATGCCGGAAGACCCATGCCGCGCCTCTTGATGATTGTCCCCGCCCCGGTGAACCGTCTGCCAGACGGGCGGTTCCGGATGGACAAGAAGTTCGTTGAAGGGATGCGCCTGCACAAGGCGCTGTGGCCCGGCGAGATTACCGCCGTGCTGTGGGATCACGGCCAGCACATCCCGTTCGGTGCCGAGTATGCGGCCGACGGGTTGGGGTTTGACTTTGTGGTGCTGGATGCGGGGGCGCCGCTGCCAGCGGACCTGCTGGCGTCACACAACAGCATCTCGGCCTCGGCTGATATGGTAGAGACGCTGGCCCTTGCCGGGCAGGGGAAGTTGCCGGTGGTCTATTCGGTGGAATACACAATCGGCACGCGCCTGCGGATCGTCGGGCTGGACCGAAGCCTGAGCCTGCCGCGCAAGCTGTGGTCCATGCTGTGGAACCTGCGGATGGAGGTGCGCCGCCGCAAGGCGTTTCGCCAAGCGGCGGGGCTGCAGGCCAATGGCTATCCGGCCTATGAGGCCTATCGTCCGCTGAACAGCAATACGATCCTGTATCTGGACGGCCGGATGCGGCGCGACATGATGGCAACGCCGGACGAGATGGCCGCAAAAGCCGACCATCTGGCCGCAGGTGGCCCTTTGCGGCTGGTGCATTCCGGGCGGTTGGAGCCGATGAAGGGGGCGCAGGATCTGTTGCCCATCGTGCAGGGGTTGGTGTCGCGCGGGGCCAACTTTACGCTGGACGTGTTCGGAACCGGGTCTCTGGAGGCCGCGCTGCGCGACGGAGCTGCCGCGCTGAAGGGGCGGCTGCGGCTGCATGCCCCGGTCGATTTCGAGTCGGAACTGGTGCCATGGATGCGCGCCAATGCTGACGTGTTCCTGTCATGCCATCGGCAATCTGACCCGTCCTGCACCTATCTGGAAGCGATGGGCTGCGGTGTGCCGGTCATTGGCTATGACAATGCCATGTGGTTGGGAATGCAAAAGGATTCGGGCAGCGGTTGGGTGGTTGCCATGGCCGACCATGCGGCGATGGCTGACCGGATCACTGCCCTTTCCCGGACGCCGGGGCATGTTGGCAGCCATGCGGCCATTGCGCTGGAATTCGCGCATTTCCATGATTTTGAGACCGAGTTCACCCGCCGGATGCTGCATCGCGCCGAGCGGCGGTGGACCCAGCGGCAGGAGCAGCGCGCGCAGCCCTGATCCGGCGTTAAGCTTTTGTTCGTAGGTCTGCCCCGTTCCGAAATGTGACAGGAAAGGGTTCAGCGCCATGAACAAGGCGATTACCGACGGGCTGGTTCTGATGCCACCACCGTTTGCAGCTGGGTTGAATCTGTGGTCGCGCGAAGACGGCCTTGCAGGGCAGGGGTCTTATGCCGCGCAGCCAAACGCAGCCTTTGTGCCCGCAGATCAGGATTTTGGCGGCGCGATGGAGTTGCAAAAGACGCAAGCCACCCAGAAACTGCGCTGCTTTCAGCAGATCCCGATGCAGCCGGGGCTGTATCTGCAGGTCACGGTGCGGGTCAAGGCAATCTCGGGTGCCTTTCCGGCGGTGCGGATTGCCGGCTATGCCGCCCGCAGCAACGGGTCGAACGTGCCGGGTGTGGTGCAGGTGGGGCCGTCGGTGCAACTGTCGCAATATGGTCAGGTGGTCGAATTGCGCGCCATCATCGGCGCAGGCGCGCGCGGCGGCGTGACCATGGCATGGGGTGTCAGCGCGGTTTACGGGCACCTTGGGCTGGACCTGACCGGCCCCACGGGGGGCGTGGTCCGGATTGATGACATCGAGGTGGAGGATGTCACCGGCATCTATCTGCGCGACATCTTTGATGCGGTGGATGTGCGCGACTATGGCGCGGTGGGAAATGGCGTGGCCGACGACACGGCCGCCTTTGATGCGGCCGACGCGGCGGCGCAGGGGCGCACGATCACGGTTCCGGCGGGCACCTATCTGATCGCGGGCAACCTGACGATTGAAAACCCGATCCGGTTTCAGGGCACGGTCATCCAGCCGGATTCGGTCCGCCTTGCGCTGACGCGAAACTATGATCTGGATACCTATACCAGCGCCTTTGGCAGCGAACTTCTGGGCTTTCGCAAGGCGTTGCAGGCCCTGTTCTATTTCACCGACCATGTGGCGCTTGACCTGTCGGATCGTCGGGTGGACCTTGTGGCCCCGCTGGATGTGGCGGCGATTTGCGGCCTGACGACCTTTGCACAGCGCCGGTTCCTGACGAACGGGCAGTTGAATGCGGTGGCCGGGCCCGCATGGAACACCGGGGTTGTGACGGCTGTCGCCAGCTATTCCCCGGCAAGCCCGCTGCGTCTGTCAGGGGTGACCAATATCTCGACCATCGAAATCGGGGCGCGTGTCAGCGGCACCGGCGTTGGCCGCGAGGTTTACGTGACCGCCAAGAACGTGGGCGCGGGCACGGTCGATATCAGCCAGCCTTTGTGGGGCGGGGCTGGCACGCGGACCTATACCTTCAGCCGCTATCGCTATCTGCTGGATTTCTCGGGCTTTGATGACCTGTCGCGGTTCGAGATCGACCGGATGGACCTGAACTGCAACGGCATTGCCAGCGGCATCATGCTGCCGCGCGTGGGTCTTGCCATTCGCGTCGCGGAAAGCGTGTTCAACCGCCCGAAGGACCGTGGCATCACCTCGATCGGATCCGGCTGCCAGGGGTTGATGGTGGATGATTGCCAGTTCTGGTCAAACGAACAGGCAACGCTGGCGCAGGACCGCACGACAATTGCCATGAACGTCAACGCAAACGACGTGAAGGTGCGGTCAAACCGGATCGTGCGGTTTGCCCATTTCGCGGTGGTGGGTGGCGGCGGGCATATGTTCATCGGCAACCACTTCTTTCAGGGCGACAATGCGAGCGTGGGCGTCCGTCGGGCCGGGTTGGTGCTGGCCCAGACCAACCCGCGCACCACCTTCACCGGCAATTACGTCGACAACTGCTGGATCGAATGGTCCAACGAATATGATGCCGACCCCGACTTCACCAGCGGGTTCAGTTTTGGCGGTTTGTCGGTTGTGGCGAACCATTTCTTTGCCAGCGACGTGGCCCCGTGGTTCCGCTGGATTGTCATTGCACCAAAAGGGTCGGGGCAGTTTGTTCACGGACTCAGCGTGTCGGACAACAGTTTCCGCACATTGAATGGCACCATTGACCGGGCCGAAGGCGTGGACACCACCAACGGCACGCTGGATTACGGGCGTTTTCGCAACGTGATTTTCGGGGCGAATGCGTTCAATGGCGTGGCGCAACTGGCCATGAGCCCTCTGACGATCGAGCATACGCAGAACACCGCCGCCGATACCTGGGTGGTGGACAGCGCGCCGTTCATGCCGTTTGGCGCAAGGGCGCGCAACACCCAATCCATCGTGGCCGAAGGTGCCATCACCAACAGCAGCAACGTGGCGCAGTTTGCCATGCCCTATGTGCTGAATGAACAGGGCGCCGGGCAGGGGCAGGTTCAGTTGCGATGGCCAAGCCCCGTCCGGGGCCGCGTGCTGGCCACGATCCGCTGTGACAACCCGACCTGAACAGCAGGCGTGACCCTAGCCCGTGCCAAGATCGGTCGGCGTCAGCCGATAGGCACGGGCAAAACCGCCGTTCAGCAGCGCCGTCGCAACCGTCAGGCGGACAAAGGCGAAATCGGCAAAGTCGGCGTAAAGTTTGGCCTTGGGGTGGTGGGTCAGCCAATGATCGCGCAAGGCGGGTCGCGCGGGATCATCCGGCGCGATGAAACTGGCCGTCGCCCGCAACATCAGCCGGGGGTGGGTCAGCGGGTCGCCCTTCGGCCCCGGCTCGCCCAGCATCACCGCACAGGGTGGGTGCGCCCGCAATCCGGCGAAATGCGGCGCAAGCGCCGAGATCAGCGTCATGGGGGTGCCATCCGGGCCGCAGCCAAAACTGATGCGGCTGATGCCGGGCGAGGCGGTTTCCGCCTCAAGATAGGCAAGGCTGGCATGGCCCAGTTGCAAAAGGCTGCGGGCAAGGGCGCGGGCATCATCATCGGCGGCGGCGACAGGGTCGGGGCGTGTGGCCATGGCCTTCTCCTTGGGCGTTGACAGCGCGGGCTGGCGGGCGCTTGCTGGCATCACGCAATGGCTAGCCTTGGATCATGTCAGACGCAACGCCCCACCATCCACCCGAGTTTCTGCCCAAACTGCTGACCGTGTTGCGAGAGGGCTATGGCTGGCGTGATCTGCGGGCGGATGCCATGGCCGGGCTGGCCGTGGCCATCGTGGCACTGCCCCTTTCGATGGCGATTGCCATCGCCAGCGGCGTCGGCCCCGAGCGGGGGCTGATCACCGCCATTGTCGGCGGGTTTCTGATTTCGGCCCTTGGCGGATCACGATTTCAGATCGGTGGGCCAGCCGGGGCCTTTATCGTCAGCGTATCGGCCTGCGTTGCCTCCATCGGGGTGGATGGGCTGCTGCTGGCCACCTTCATGTCGGGGTTCCTGCTGGTGGTGGCGGGGTTTCTGCGGGTTGGGTCCTATATCAAATTCATTCCCTATCCTGTCACCGTGGGCTTTACCGCCGGCATTGGCCTGATCATCTTTATCAGCCAGATTAGAGAGTTGTTCGGCCTGACCCTGACCGGGGCCGAGCCTGCCGCCGTTGTCGACAAACTGGCGGTGCTGTGGCAGGCGCGGGACACGGTCAACCTGCAGGCGTTGGCCGTGGCGGCGGCGACCATTTTGCTGATCTCGCTGCTGAAACGATACAAACCCCAGTGGCCAAGCCTGCTGATCGGCATTGTCGTGATCACCCTTGCCAATGAAGTGGCGGGTCTGGATGTTGTCACCGTTGGCGATCGTTTCGGCGATCTGCCAAGCACCCTGCCTGCGCCCTCACTTCCCGTGTTCAGCACGGAAAAGGTCATGGCCGCGCTGCCCTTTGCGCTTAGCTTTACCTTGCTGGGGGCGATCACGGCCTTGTTGTCGGCGGTGGTGGCGGATGGCGTCTCGGGGGCGCGGCACAGGTCGGCCATCGAACTGGTTGCGCAGGGGGTGGCGAATGTTGCCGTGGCCTGCTTTGGCGGCTTTTATGCCACCGGGGCCGTCGCCCGCACCCTGACGAACCTGCGGTCAGGCGCGCGCGGCCCGGTGGCCGGCATGATCCATGCGCTGATCGTCTTTGCCTTCATGGTGTTGATCGGCCCTTGGGCCGCGCATGTGCCATTGGCGGCTTTCGCGGGCCTTCTTGCCATCGTGGCGTGGAACATGGCCGACAAAGAGGCGATGTGGCAATTGATCCGCCATTCGCGGGCGGATGCCGTTGTCTTGCTGTCCACCTTTCTGATCGTGGTGTTCTGGGACCTGACCGAAGGGATCATCGTCGGCTTCGCCCTTGGCGGGCTGGTGTTCATTCACAGGATGTCAGACAGCACCACGGTCGAGGCCTCTACGCCCATGCCCGTGGGTGACGGGTCGGTGGCGGGCGATATCGTGATCTATCACCTGAAGGGGCCATGGTTTTTCGGGGCGGTCGCACGGCTGGGTGTCTTGCTGGATCAGATCGCCGACCACCCAAAGGCGCTTGCGGTAGAGTGTTCCGCCGTGCCGTTCATCGATTCAACAGGCGCGCGGTCCTTTGAGTTGCTGGCCCGCAAGGTCGCGCGCAAGGGGGGAACCCTTTATCTGGCCGGATGCCGCCCAGATGTGCGGCGCATGCTGGCCACCCATGGCGTGGCCGAGCCAATGGTCAGCTTTGTGGCCGATCTGGCCGCCGTGGCCCGTGCCGAAGCCTTGCGGACACAAGCGGCGGACGGGCGCTAGGGTCATTCCCGGGCCGTCCCTTGCGGTGCAAACGCCGCGTTCTGTCGCGCAACGCGTTCCCGCTACAGCACCACGATTCCGCTGTGCTTGGCCTTGTATTCCGGCTCGACGTGGATCGTCACGATGCAGTCTGGCACCCGCTTTTTCAGCGCGGTTTCCACCCGGTCGCACATCTCATGCGCGGCGGTGACGGTCAGATCGCCCGGCACCACCAGATGAAACTCGATGAACGTGGCCGCGCCTGCGTGGCGTGTGCGCAGGTCATGCGCCTCGACTGCGCCAACCGCCTCGACCGAGATGATCTCGCGCACGGCCAGCAGGGTTTCGTCCGGCACGGATTCATCCAAAAGCCCGCTCATCGAACTGACCATCACCTTCCAGCCCGACCACAAGATGTTGATTGCCACCAGCCCCGCCATCAACGGGTCCAGCACCGCCCAACCGGTCACGATGGCAATCAGCACGCCAAAGGTCACCCCGACGGAAGAGATCACGTCAGACAGCAGGTGCTTGCCATCCGCCACCAGCGCCGGAGAGCGCCGCCGCCGCCCCTGCGAAATCAGCACCCAGCACCACAGGGCATTCAGCACACTGGCCGCCCCGTTGACCAACAGCCCCTGCAGCGGGGCATTCAGCACGACCGGGTTCATCAGGCCATGATAGGCCTCGCGCAGGATCAGCATGGCGGCGATGATGATCATCACGCCTTCCAGAATGGCGCTGAAGAATTCCGCCTTGTGGTGGCCATATGGGTGGTTGGCATCAGCGGGCAGCGCGGCGATGCGGATCGCGATCACGGCGGCAATCGCTGTGGCCACATTGACCGTGCTTTCCAGCGCATCCGACAGCAGGGCCACCGAATCCGTCATCCACCATGCCAGCAGCTTCAGCCCAAGGACGATAAGGCCGACAAGGATGCTGCCAATGGCAAGTTTGAGAACATATGACATCACGGCCCTTTGCGACAGGATCTGACCGCGGCTCTAACAGGGCAGGGGCCATGGTTCAAGACAGGGTTCCAGCATGAGAATGCCTCGCAAATTCAGATGCTTGCCGAACTTTGTGCAAAAAGCGCGCCGCTGGATGCGGGGGCCTCTTAAGCCGTTGATAACAGGCTGTGCCGTTCAGATGGCGCGTGCCACAGCAGTGCGCGGCATCTTGCCCGCGGCCCGGTGCAGGGGGCGCCACCGGGCACCATGCCCGCGAAACAGGCACATAACCGACGCTTGACCCCCCTTCGCCCGCCCCGCACACTGTATCAGGCCATGGATCGGCCGCTTTGGGAAGGATACAGACCGTGACGCAATTGCATGTCGTTCCCGCACGCCGCGGCCGGGCCATCCGTCTTGAGGCGGGTCAGGCCCTTCAAATCATCAACACCCATGGTCAGCAGGTGGTGGACACATGGTGCTTCAACGCCGATGACCTGTCGGAATTCATGTCGATGGAACACCTGCGCGCCACGCTGCAAGGGATCTTTCCGGCCAAGGGTGATGGTCTGGTGACCAATCGCCGCCGCCCCATTCTGGTGTTGGAGGATGATACCAGCCCTGGACGGCACGATACTCTGATCGCGGCCTGCGACGTGCATCGCTATGCCAGCCTTGGCTGCACGGTCTATCACGACAACTGCACTGACAATCTGCATGCCGCCTTGCGCCAGATCGATCTGCGCGCGCCCGATTGTCCTGCGCCGCTGAACCTGTGGATGAACATCCCAGTGGGAGACGATGGCAAGATCACCTGGGGCACGCCGCTGTGCAAACCGGGCGACCATGTCACCCTGCGCGCCGTGATGGATTGCATCGTTGTCCTGTCCACCTGCCCGCAGGACATGATCCCGATCAACGGCGCAGATTGCATCCCGACCGAAGTGCACTATCGCCTGATCGCCTGAAGAACCCGGCGCGACGCAGCGCAAACCCTTGGTCAGCAACGACGCCAAGGTATTCGTGAAATTCATGGGGAAGTGGCAGCCCGTAGGGGAGTCGAACCCCTCTTACCTGGTTGAAAACCAGGTGTCCTAACCGATAGACGAACGGGCCACTGGCGCGCTGGATAAGCCAGCGGCCGAAACTGTGCAAGGGTAAAAAGTGCGGCTTAGCCGTCGATTTTGCCGCCCATGATGGCAATCGCCTGCTGATAGACAGTGGCAGCATTCCACTGCTTGATCACGGCAAAGTTCGGCTCGCCCTGCTGGTAGCCCGCCCCTGGACGCCAGCCCTTCTGACGCAGGAAGTTGGCAGTCGAGGCGAGGGCGTCCGTCTGGTTGTTCAGATCAACCCGGCCATCGCCGTTGCCGTCCACGCCATAGGTCAGCGCATTGCCCGGCAGGAACTGCGTATGGCCCAACTCGCCATGCTTGGCACCCACTGATTTCGGACTGATCGTGCCGCGGTCCACCAGTTTCAGCGCCGCAATCAGATGCGGGGTGAAAAAGTCGCTGCGGCGGCAATCATAGGCCAGCGTCGCAATGGCCGAGATCACGTTGGTATCGCCCATGAACCCGCCGAACCCGGTTTCCATGCCGTGGATCGCGATGATCACCCCGGCCGGAACACCATACTGATCTTCAAGCGAGGCAAAGAAACCGGCATTCTTGGTCTTTTTCGAACGGCCCTGCTTCACGATCGTATCGGCGCCGCGCACCTGCATGAACTTATCAAGGCTGTATTTGAAGCTTTTCTGGTTCCGATCGGCCGCGATCGTCGCCTTGGAATAGCTGCTGTTCATCAGGGCGGCGATGCCCTTTTCGCCAACGCCTGCTGCCTGTGCTTCGGCTGCGATTTCAGGCTTCCACGCCTCATACTTGCCACCCGTGTCAGAGCACGAGGCCGAAAACGCACTGCTGGCAAAGACAGACAAAACCACGGAAAGGGCAACAGATTTAACCAAGGGCATTCCACACTCCACACCAAAACGGTCGGGGCAGTGTAAAGCGATCATCGCAGCGATCAAGCACATCTGCGTGATTTACGCTGCGATGACCATAACTTGATGGGCGGCCAGAAAACCGGCCGCCCCCGGCAGGTTCAGTCGGCTTCGACGAACACCTCTTCGCGCTTTTTGCGGATCGACGGCAGGAACATCACCACCAGAACGGCCAGTGTCAGCAACAGCAGCGTCAGGCTGATGGGGCGCGCGACAAAGATCGTCGGGTCCCCCCGGCCAAGGATCATGGCACGGCGCAGGTTTTCCTCCAGCATCGGGCCAAGGACAAAGCCCAACAGCAATGGCGCAGGCTCGCACCGCAGTTTGAGCAGGACATAGCCCATCAGGCCAAAGAACGCGACGGCGTAAAGGTCAAACACGTTCGAGTTGACCGAATAAACCCCGATAGAACAGAACGCCATGATCACCGGAAAGAGCACATGATACGGCACTTTCAGAAGTTTGACCCAGAGCCCGATCAGTGGCAGGTTCAGCACCACCAGCATCAGGTTGCCGATCCACATGCTGGCGATGATGCCCCAGAACAACTCGGGCTGTTCACTGGCGACGTTCGGCCCCGGCACAATGCCCTGAATGATCATCGCGCCCACCATCAGCGCCATTACCGGGTTCGCCGGAATGCCCAGCGTCAACAGCGGGATAAAGCTGGTTTGCGCCCCGGCATTATTGGCCGATTCCGGCCCGGCTACCCCGGCAATCGCGCCCTGACCAAACTCTTCAGGGTGATCCGACAGGCGCTTTTCAATGGTATAGGAGGCAAAGGCTGCCAGAACCGCACCACCGCCCGGCAGAATGCCAAGGATGGACCCCACCGCCGTACCACGCAACATCGGGGCCACCATCCGCTTCAGATCCGCGCGTGAGGGCAGCAGCCCGCCAAGGCTGGTGCCAAGCACCGTGCGGTCCTGATCGCCCTCAAGGTTGCGCAGGATTTCGGCGATGCCGAAGATGCCGACGGCAAGCGCCACAAAGCTGAGGCCATCGGCATATTCGGTGATGCCAAAGGTAAAGCGTGGTGCGCCGGTATAGATGTCGGTGCCGACCAGCCCAAGGATCAGGCCAAGGACAACCATCGCAAGCGCCTTGAGGATGGACCCGTGCGCAAGTGCAATGGCCGAGACAAGGCCCAGCAGCATCAGGCTGAAGTACTCGGCCGCGCCAAATTTCAGGGCGATGGCGGTCAGGGGCGGGGCAAACAGCGCCACCAGCAGAGTGGCCACGGTGCCGGCAAAGAACGACCCAAGCGCCGCCACGGCAAGCGCGGTGCCAGCCTTGCCCCTTCGCGCCATCTGATAGCCATCAATGGCCGTCACGGCGGACGAGCTTTCGCCCGGCATGTTGATCAGGATCGCCGTGGTCGAGCCGCCGTATTGCGCGCCATAATAAATCCCGGCCAGCATGATCAGCGACGACACGGGTTCCAGCTGAAAGGTGATCGGCAGCAGCATGGCGATGGTCGCCGTGGCCCCGATGCCGGGCAAAACGCCAATCAATGTGCCAAGGATCACCCCGATCAGGCAAAACAGCAGGTTCTCGGGCGAGGCGGCTGTGGCAAAGCCAAGCGAAAGGTTTGAAAGCAGGTCCATGTATGCGCCTCAGAATTCAAGCCAGGGGCCAAAGCGCCGGAAGGGCAGGCCAAGGCCGTATGAAAACACCAAAGTGGCAAAGACGGTGACCGCACCCGCAAGAACCAGCGCCCACAGGGGCCGCATCTTGAACGAGGCAAGCGCCGCCACCAGCGTGGTCAGGAAAATCGCCGGAACAAAGCCAAGGCCGCGCACGGTCAGCCCGAAAAAGATCGGCGCCGGCAGGATGAAGAACAGCCCCCGCCACGCCATCTTGCCCACGCCTTCGCCACCCCGGTCATGGATCGCGCTGAACACGATCAGCCCGCCCAGCACCAACAGGATGCCCGACAGCACCAGCGGAAAATACCCCGGCCCCATGCGAAAGGCCGTGCCGATTTCCAGCCCCAGCGATTGCACCCCGAACAGCAGGCCGAACAGGATAAAGATCAGACCGGCCATGGCATCGGTCCAGTCGACGGTTATGTTTTTCATGAAAAGCGCCTCCCCTCGCCCATCGAAACGGGGGGCGCAGGATGTGCGCCCCCCTTTTTTGCTCTGCGATCAGTCGGCGTAAACGCCGGCAGTTTCGATGATCGGCTTCCAGCGGGCGATTTCGCCCTCCAGCTTGGCCTTCAGCGCGGCAGGCGTCGCATCCGTGGCGGGCGAAGGGGCTGTGCCCAGTTCTGCCAGCTTTGCCGCGATCTCCGGATCAGCCAAGGCCGACTGCAGCGAGGCTGACAGGCGGTCAATCACCTCGGCCGGGGTGCCCTTGGGCGCGTAAAGGCCGTGCCAGACCGACACTTCCATGCCCGGAAAGCCACCTTCGGCCACCGTCGGCAGGTCGGGGAAGATGTCCAGTCGGGCGGGCGTTGTCACGGCATAGGCCTTGATCGTGCCACCCTTGATCTGTTCGGCGGTGTTGGTGGTCTGGTCGCACATGATGTCGATCTGACCGCCCAGCAGTTCCGTCATCGCAGGCCCGGTCCCCTTGTAAGGCACGGTCACGATCGGTGCTTTGATCGCCTGCATGAACAGCATCCCGCACAGATGCGAGGCCGCCCCGATGCCGGCATTGGCCATGGTGATGGTGTCGGCGTTTTCCTTCACATAGGTGATGAACGACGCAAAATCGGTCGGTTCAAAATCCTTGCGGGTGACGATGGTCATGGGGACCTCGGTCACAAGGCCAACATATTCAAAGGCTTCCAGCGGATTGTAGGCAAGGTTGCGATACAGCGTGGCGCTGGTGGCCATGCCGATATGGTGCAACAGCACGGTGTAGCCATCCGCCTCGGCGGTTGCCACATTCCCTGCGCCCAGCGTGCCGCCCGCGCCGCCCACGTTTTCCACGATGATCTGCTGGCCAAGGTCCGCCGACATGCGTTCGGCGATCAGGCGGCCCACCGTATCGGTCGGGCCTCCGGCGGCAAAGGGCACCACCATGGTGACCTGCCGGTCGGGATAGGTTTGCGCGATGGCTGCAGATGCGGCCATCACCGCGCCGGCGGCGAGGCCGGCGAGTTTCGTCGTCAATGCCATGGTGTCCTCCCAGACGTGGCCAATGTTGCCCCGTGCGGTTTTCCTCCCCGGCACGGTTGTGCTTACGGGGGCGCATTTCGGGGGGGCTGGCAAAAGAAACCGGGCGTCCAGCGGCGGGTTCTGCGGGCAGCATGGGGCAATTTGGGTGGAAATGGCCCCAACCCGCCTGAACGGCTGGGTGGATTTCCACCCATCGGCGCGCGCCTAGCCTTCGGCCTCGTCCCCGTCGACGATCAGGCGGCGGTCCAGCCCGTGCTTTTGCATCTTCTCGTACAGCGTCTTTCGGCTGATCCCGAGCGATTCGTAGACCTTGCGAAGATGTCCCCGATGCGCCGCGATGGCCCCCGCAATCACGCTTCGTTCAAACCCCGCCACACGCTCGGCCAGACGGGGCGTGGCCGACCCCGCCCCTTCCATCCAGTCAAGGTCCAGCACAAAGCGGTCGGCGGCGTTGCGCAATTCGCGCACGTTGCCGGGCCAGTCGCGGGCGGAAAGGTCGGCCAGCAATTCGGGTTCCGGCACGCGGTCTTCGACCCCGTGGCGGGCGGCGGCTTCGCGGACCAGTTGCAGGAACAACAGCGGAATATCCTCGCGGCGGGCCGAAAGCGGCGGTACGCGGACGGTTGCCACGGCCAGCCGATACAGCAGGTCTTGCCGGAATGCCCCCGTCGCCACGGCTTGCGCCAGATCGGCCTTTGACGTGGCCAGAAAGCGCACATCCAGCGCGATGGGATCATTCGACCCCAGCCGCATGATGACCCTGTCCTGCAAGACCCGCAGCAGACGGGCCTGCAACTCCAGCGGCATGGACCCGATCTCATCCAGCAGGATCGTGCCGCCGCGCGCATGTTCAAAGCGGCCAAAGCGCGGGCGCATGGCCCCCGGAAAGGCACCAGCCTCGTGGCCGAACAACTCACGTTCAATCAGTTGCGCGGGCAGGGCGGCACAGTTGATGGCAATAAAGGGGCGGCCTGCGCGCGGCGAAAGGTCGTGCATGACCTGCGCCACCACCTCTTTGCCCGCGCCGGTTGGCCCGGTGATCAGCGCATCGGCCTCAGACGGGCCAAGGGTGCGGACCAGACGCCGCAGGTCGATCACCGCGCTGCTGCGTCCGGGCAGGCGGGCCTCCAGATCATCGCGCTGCCCGGCGGCGGCCCGCAGGCGGCGGTTTTCGATCACCAGCGCGCGGCGGTCCAACGCGCGGCGCAGCACGGCGGCAAGCGCCTGCGTGCTGAACGGCTTTTCGATGAAGTCATAGGCCCCGCGCCGCATCGCCTCCACCGCAAGGCTGACCTCGGCATGGCCGGTGATCAGGATCACGGGCAGGTCACGGTCGGCAAGGGTCAGGCGCTCCAGCAGGCTCATCCCATCCATGCCGGGCATGCGGATGTCGGAAATGACCGCGCCATTGAAGCCGGGGCTGATCAGCGCAAGGCCCTGTTCGGCACTGGACAGCGACTGCACCGAAAAACCGGCAAGCTCCAGCGCCTGCTCGGTCGAACGGCGCATCGCCTCATCATCGTCAATCAAAAGGACTGTCTGCTTCATTCCGCAGCCAAAGCCTTTGACGGGGCCTGCGAACGGGCGGGCCGCAGCACCAGCCGGAATTCGGCGCCGCCGTCGGGGTGGTTGGCCAGCCGCAGGTCGCCGCCGAAATCCTTCATGATGTTATAGCTGATCGACAATCCCAGCCCAAGGCCGGACCCCACCTGCTTGGTGGTAAAGAACGGGTCAAAGATGCGGTCGGCAATGGCCGGGGCCACACCGGGGCCATGGTCGCGGATCAAAAGGGTAATCTCATCCTCTGCCGTCGTTTGGGCCGAAATGGCGATGCGGCGGTCAGCCGTGCCTTCCACCGCATCGGCCGCGTTCGACAGCACGTTGACGATCACCTGCTGCAGGCGCACCGGCCCGCCCTGTACCGGTGGCAGATCATCGGGCAGCGCCAGCGAGACCGTGGCATCGGCCGCATCCAGCCGGGTTCGCGCGATAACGACCGAGTCGGCGACCACGGCGCGCAGATCAACCGCCTTCAACGGCTCATTGGGCTTGCGGGCCACGTTGCGCAAATGGCGGGCAATCGCGGCCATCCGGTCGATCAGCGTCAGAATCTGCCCCACGTTTTCCTTGGCGCGCGGCAGATCGTTGCGGTCGATCAACAACCCCGTGCTTTCCGCATAGTTGCGCGCGGCCGCTAGAGGCTGGTTGATCTCATGGCTCAGCGCGGCCGACATCTGCCCCAGCGCGGCCAGTTTGCCCGCCTGCACCAGATCGGCCTGCATGCGGTGCAGGTCGTCGTTGGCGCGGGTCAGGTCGGCCGTCCGTTCCGCCACCTGTCGCTCCAGATCTGATTGCGCCGCCGCCTGAATGGCCAGCCGCTCGGCCAGCCGCGCGCGGCGCTGCAGCACCGTCCAGCCCAGCAACAGCGCGACGGTCAAAAGCAGCGCAAAGGCCAGCACCACCAGCCGCGCCTGCGCCCGGATCGGCGCGGTATCCAGCAGCACCCGCACCGTCCAGCGCGCCTGCGGCATTGCCCGCTCGGTCGCGATATACTCATGCGCCGACCCGTCCGCATCGGCCAGCCGCATCAGTTGCACGCCGCCCGTGGTGGTCCGCTGGACCTGCAGCGCGCTCAGCGTGGCATCGGCATAGCGCCGTGACGCCGTGATCCGCGCCAACTGGTCCGGGGCCAGCGGCAACAGCCCGTGGTACAGCCACCCCGGATCGGTTGACATGAACACGATCCCGTCCGGATCGCTGACAAGGATGCGGTAGTCACGGGCGCGCCACGCGGCTTCGATCTCATCCACCCCGATCTTCAGGGCCAGCACCCCGACGATCTGCCCGCCCTCATCCTGCACCGGCGAGGCAAAGTAATACCCCCGCACGCCCGAGGTGGTGCCAAGCGCGAAGAAATGCCCCGATCGCCCGTCACGCGCCTCGGTGAAATAGGACCGGTACGAAAAGTTCTGGCCCACAAAGCTGTCACTGCGCGCATGGTTCGAGGCGGCGATCGTGGTGCCCGCCAGATCGATCAGATACAGGTCCGACGCCTCGATCAGCGCATTCGTCTCGGCCAGCCACGCGTTCATCGCCGCAAGGCGGGCCGGGTCATCGGGCGCAGCCAGCACGTCGCGAACGCTCTGGTTCCGCGCCAGAAGGGCGGGCAAGGCCTCGAACCGCCGCAAATGCCCCTCAAGCCCGTTCAGCGTCTGGCGCAGGGTCGTCTCGGCCCGGTCCAGCCCGTCGGCCAATGCATTGCGGGTGGCCATCCGCTCGACCACAAGGCCAAACAGCACCACGCCCGCCAGCAAGGCGCCCCCGATCAGGGATTTGAACATGCCCGCCATGATGCCCCCAAAGCCCCGCTCCCCTGGCCCGCTGATACCATGCCTGCCGACCAGACGGGAGGATGAAAGAGGCGCGCCCCCGGCCCTGACCCATGCCGCAACTGACCCGCGCCCACCGGTAGCCACCGCAACACGCGTCACGCCAGCCAGTTCAACGCTCATCGCAAGGGAGTGTGGCGGAAGCGGTGGGATTCGAACCCACGGTAGGGTTCCCCCTACGCTCAGTTAGCAACCGAGTGCTTTCGGCCTCTCAGCCACGCTTCCGACAACCCTCATTTAAACAACCCGCGCAGGGGCGGCAAGAGGGAAAGGCGCACCTATCCCTCCGCTTTGCACAACGCGCGGATCACGCCGTCACAGGCCCATCAAGACCACATGCAAAAGCGCGGTCAGCCACAAGATCACCCGCGGCGACGCCCCCATCGCCGCCAACACACAGGTCAGCGCAAGCAGCGCGTTGATCCCCTGTGCCGTTCCCAGCCACAGGATTGCATTCAGTCCGTCCAGAAGCACATTCAGCCACGTCATCGATTTTTCCTTTGCGATGATGCAGCGGGCCCGCCTAAGTTGAGGTCGTGTCGCGACAATCCCAAATTTACGCGGTCGGGCAGGTCTGGTCAGGACCACCCGGATGACACAAAGAGTCAGGCAGTAGATCAAAGGTTACACATAGTGACACCGCAGGGTCTGAGGGAGTTTGGCAACCACGTGCGCGAGGCGCGTGTCCGCAAGGGCTGGACGTTGGAAGCCCTTGCCCAGACCGCCCTCAACAATCCCGAACGCAAAGGCTATGTCAGCCAGATCGAAAACGGCAAACGGCCACTGTCCGCGCTCACCATCGGCAACCTTGCGCGCGTCCTCGACCTGCCGGAATCCGTCACGCGCCCGCTCCTTTTTGCACCCGCACAGGAAGATGAGGTGACGCGAGAGGACCGCGTCGCTGAAAACCTGATCCGCCGCAACGATGCCGACCCTGCCGCCCCGCAGGCCGAGGCTTTGGTGATCGCACTTGCCTATGAATTCGCGGGTGGCAGGTTTCTCGACCTGTCCACCGCCTACACCGGCCTGCGCAACGCCCTGCAGACGGCGGCCGACATGCGCGCCGAACTCGACCGCCTGCACAACCTTGATGACCGCCTCGCCGCCATCCTGCGCCGCGTGGCCGACCTGAACGATCAGGGCCTGCGAGAGGAGGCGGGCGAGGCATTGGATGCTGCGATCAAGGCGAAAGAGGCGGAACTGGAAGGGCTGCACGAGGCCGCCCTGAAACAGGACCGCCTGCGCAACAACCCCGCCACCGCCGCGAAACGCCTGATCGCCCGCCTACGTGCGTCGGCCCCGCCGGGCGGTTTGTTCAATGCCATTCAGAACCTAGTCATTCAAACGCGTGAGCAAGGTGAACGGCTGGGCGACCCCTTCGATCTTGCTCTCGCCCTCGAACTTGCCCGCATCAACCTTGATCGTGCCAAGCGGCTACAGATTGCAGCTGCCCTGAACGACCTCGGCAACTGCCACCGCGCTATCGGCGAAACGCAATCCGGCGGCGGCCACCTGACCCGCGCCCGCAACGCCTTTGAAAAAGCTCTAACCATCACCCCGCGTCAACGCAATCCGCATGACTGGGCAATTTTCCAAACCAACTTAGGCAGCGCCCTAAGTGAACTTGGCATACGCAACGCCGACTACAGCTTGCTTTCACAGGCAATCAATGCCCATCGGGCGTGCCTTCAAGTCTGGACAAAAAATGTTGGGCCGCTGGACTGGGCAATGGCGCAGAACAACCTTGGGACTGCCCTTCAAGAACTCGGTCACCGGACCGATGACGCTGACCTGATGCAATGGGCTGTCGAGGCTCATCGTGCCACCCTCACCGTGTATACGTCTCAGACGGCGCCAAATGAATGGGCTACATCGCAAAACAACCTTGGTGTCGCCTTGCAATACCTTGGCAAACACTGTGCCGACCCCGCGCTACTGCGACAGGCTATGGATGCACACTTCGCCGCTCTCACCGTCCGCACGCAAAAGGCTGCGCCGATGGAATGGGCAGCGTCGCAGAACAATCTTGGTTTCGCATTGCGTTGGCTGGGAGAGGTTGCAGGCGACTTTGCGATTGTCGAGGATGCGGCGTCGGCGTTTGCTGCTTCCCTGATACAGCGGACCCGCGAGATTGTCCCTTTCTTTTGGGCGCAAACCCAATGGAACCTTGCCGACCTCGCCCTTGCGCGGCACGCGCTGACGCCAAACGCAACCCATCTGGACACCGCCCGCCATCATCTCGCCCTCGCGCGCGAAGTGTTCTCGGAAGACGGCAACTACCATTAACTTGCCGAATGTGACCGCCTGAAGGCCCTGATCGACGCGGCCAGATCCGCTTAACGCTGCCCAAGCGCGCTTCCCTACCCCTTGTGGGGAGGGAGAGGGTGTGGGGCCGCCATCCGCCCCAATCATCAACAAACGGTTAATCCGAAACCGTAACCGATTGTTTCAAAACGATAGGAAAGGTGTCCCACGCAGGGACATCAGCCCGAGAACAGGAAGTGCAGCACGTCGCCGTCCTTGACCTCATAGGTCTTGCCCTCGACGCGGAACTTGCCGGCTTCCTTGGCCCCCACCTCGCCATTTCCGGCGATATAGTCCTCATAGGCGATGGTTTCCGACCGGATGAAGCCTTTCTCGAAATCGCCGTGGATCACGCCTGCCGCGCGGGGGGCCAGCCAACCCGCCTCGATCGTCCAGGCGCGGGCCTCCTTGGGGCCGACGGTGAAATAGGTCCGCAGGCCCAGCAGCGCGTAGCCCGCCTTGATCAGGCGGTCCAGCCCCGGTTCCTGCAGGCCCATCTCCTCCAAAAACATCGCGGCCTCATCGGCGGCGAGTTGCGAGATTTCCTCCTCGATCCGGGCCGAGATGACCACCGATGCCGCGCCTTGTTTGGCGGCCATCTCGGCCACGCGGGCGGATTGGCTGTTGCCGTTGGCGGCGCAGGATTCCTCGACGTTGCAGACGAACAGCACCGGCTTTGCGGTCAAAAGCTGCAGCATCCGCCACTGCCGGTCATCCTCGGCCGCGATCTTCACCGTGCGGGCGGGTTTGCCGTCGCTGAGCGCGGCAAGGGCGGCTTTCAGCAGGCGGTCTTGATCCAGCGTGTCCTGATCGCCGCCGCGCAGCTTTTTGGCGAGGTTGGCAAGGCGGCGCTCGATCGATTCCAGATCGGCCAGCATCAGTTCCGTCTCGATGGTCTCGGCATCGGCCACGGGGTCGATGCGGCCCTCGACATGAGTGATGTCGCCGTCTTCAAAGCAGCGCAGCACATGGGCGATGGCGTCGCATTCGCGGATGTTGGCGAGGAACTGGTTGCCCAAGCCCTCACCCTTTGACGCGCCCCGCACCAGACCGGCGATGTCGACAAAGGTCATCCGGGTGGGGATGATCTGCTTGCTGCCTGCAATGGCGGCGAGTTTGTCCAGCCGCGCATCAGGCACGGCCACTTCGCCCACGTTCGGCTCGATCGTGCAGAAGGGAAAGTTCGCGGCCTGCGCGGCGGCGGTGCGGGTCAGCGCGTTGAACAGGGTCGACTTGCCGACATTCGGCAGACCCACGATACCCATCTTGAAACCCATCGGACTCTCCCTTGGCGAACGCGCCGCTTCTATGCGGGGCAGGGCGGGTTATCAAGCTATGCCCGACTCACTTCTTGGTCCATCATCGGCAAAACAAAGGAGGTGATGATGGCTTTTGATCCCTATCTGCACTTTCAGGGCAACTGCGCCGAGGCGATGGCGGCCTATGCCGCACTGTTCGGGGCGACGGACATGATGATGATGCGGTATTCCGAGGCGCCTGATCCCTCGCCCGAAATGGCTGTATCCTATCTGGTGATGCATGCGTCTTTCACCGTGGATGGGCGGGTGCTGATGGCCTCGGACTATCCGCCCGGTATGGAAGGTGTGCCGCAGGCCAGCGTCACGATCAGCCATACCGTGCCTGACGTGGCCAGCGGTCAGCGGGTGTTTGATGCCCTTGCCGCAGGGGGCACCGTCCTGATGCCCTATGGGGCCACATTCTGGGCCACGGGCTTCGGGATGCTGACAGACCGCTTTGGCACATCATGGATGGTGACGACGCCGGGCCCTGAGGCATGATCCGTCACCTGCGCCATTGATTTTCCCTGCGGTCCCGTGCGATGCGTCGGGACGATATCACAGGGACGGAAAGATCACGCCATGACCAGAATTGACGACACCTTCGCGCGGCTGCGTTCGCAGGGAAAGAAGGCGTTCGTGTCCTACATCATGGCGGGTGATCCGGATGTTGCCACCTCGCTTGCGGTGATGAAGGGCCTGCCTGCGGCGGGCGTGGATATCATCGAGTTGGGCATGCCCTTCACCGACCCGATGGCCGATGGCTCGACCATTCAACTGGCAGGGCAACGCGCGCTGGAAGGCGGGCAGACGCTGGAAAAGACACTGCAAATGGTCCGTGACTTCCGCAAGGATGACGCGGTGACGCCGATCGTGATGATGGGCTATTACAACCCGATTTATTCGCGCGGCGTGGACCTGTTTCTGGCCGATGCAGTTGCGGCGGGGATTGACGGTCTGATCGTCGTTGACCTGCCGCCGGAAGAGGACAGCGAATTGTGCATCCCCGCGCAAAAGGCCGGGCTGAACTTCATCCGTCTTGCCACGCCGACAACTGATGCCAAGCGTCTGCCCAAGGTGCTGCAGAACACCAGCGGCTTTGTCTATTACGTGTCGATCACGGGAATCACGGGCGCTGCTGCGGCGCAGGCCGGGGACGTGGCCCCCGAAGTGGCGCGGATCAAGGCGAGCACCGACCTGCCGGTGATCGTGGGCTTTGGCATCACAAAGCCGGAACAGGCCAAAGCGATTGCGGGCGTGGCCGATGGCTGCGTTGTGGGGTCTGCCATCGTGAAAGACATCGGCGAAGGCAAGCCCGTGGCCGAAGTGCTGGCGAATGTCGCGGCCCTTGCGGCAGGCGCGCACGCGGCCTGAACCGCGCGCGGTAGGGTCAGAACCACTGGCCCGGCTCCATAAGGCCAAGGTCCATCAACTGCTGCGAATGCCATTGAAACGGCGTCGAATTGCGCCAGCGGAAATCGCGGATGTCAAACCGCGAACCGGGGTTGGTGCGCAGGGCCTTGGCGGTGCGAAATGACGCCAAGGCCGTGGTAATGTTGTTGTGCCACGGGCAGGCATAGGTGTTCATCTCTTCATCCGACAGCGTGTAATCGGCGCGCAGCTTCAGGCCCGGCTTGGTGCGGAACAGGCAGATGCGGTCAATCTTGCGGCGATGGGGAAAGACGTGCTCTTCGAACCGCCACCGCAGGCCGCCAAAGAACTCAAGCTGGCGTTCGCGCGGATGATTGTGATTGGCGACATCCGGGCGGCCAAGCGCGTAATAGCCCGACTTGTCCAGATGCGCATCTTCCAGCGATACCGCATTGGGGTGCTGGTTCAGATCCCCGGCATAGAGGTCGATGACATAGGTCAGCAGCGCCTCGCGCCGCTCTTCGGTGTGAAAGGCCACCAGTTCGCGGACGTTGCGCGTTTCGCAAAACGGGTGGAACAGATACTCGGCGTTGTAGCAGTAAAACAGCCAGATGCCGGGCGCGGCCTCGATCACCCGGTTGACTGCGTCAACCAGCGCGCCTTCGGCATGCACGTCATGGTTCACCCGATGCACGGTTGCGTCGATCTTTTCCGGCAGCACAATCTCGGGCGGGGCCAGCAGCACAACCTCGCGAAACCCCGCCGTCTGATGGTGGCGCAGGGTGGTGTCCACCTCGACGTCATCCTCGGCCATCACAAGAGCAACCGGACCCTTGGCAAGGGCAGGCTTGGCCGTGGTCAGAAACTCGGTCAATGAGGTATAGCGCATCGGGCGGACGCATCCTGTTGGTGGCTTGGCCACAGAATCAGCCATGCGGGGCGCAGTTGCAAGCCCATGTCGCGGGTGGTGGGGCAAGGGTCGCCGTTAGGTGGGGCAGGGCAGGCGGGACTGTCACAGTGGCGGTCTGCGGGGGCCGAAGGGAAGGGGCGGCGATGAGCGATGTCAGCAAAGGCGGATGTCTGTGTGGCGCGGTCCGGTTCCATACCGAAGCGCCGCTGCGCGAGGTGATCTTTTGCCATTGCAGCCAATGCCGCCGCCAGACCGGGCTTTACTATGCGGCGACCTCTGTGCCGTGGGACAGTCTGACGCTGGAAACGGCGGACACGTTGCGCTGGTATGCGTCATCGGCCTTTGCGCGGCGCGGATTTTGCGGCACCTGTGGCAGTGCGCTGTTCTGGAAGGCCGAAACCGAGGCCAATGTGGCGATCCTTGCCGGGGCGTTTGACGATGGCACCCCGCTGCGACCGGGCGCGCATATCTTTGTGGCGGACATGGGGTGCTTCTACACCGTCCCGCCCGACCAGCCCCAGTTCGCCCGCGATGCGCCCGGCATTGTGGTGGATGGCGCCTGAGCGCAGCCCCTGCGTTGCAGGCGGGGGCGGGGTCGTGTAGAACCCGGCGCTGATCCAACGGGGTGACGCCGATGTCGGAACCAAAGAAGCTGTTCATCAAGACCTATGGTTGCCAGATGAACGTCTACGACAGTGAGCGGATGGCCGAGGCCATGGGCGCCGAAGGCTATGTCACGACCGAGGTGGTCGAAGATGCCGACATGGTGCTTTTGAACACCTGCCACATCCGCGAAAAGGCCAGCGAAAAGCTGTTTTCCGACCTTGGCCGCCTTCGCCCGCTGAAAGACGCGCGGCCTGACCTGAAGATCGGCGTCGCTGGCTGCGTGGCGCAGGCCGAAGGGGCCGAGATTCAGCGCCGCATGCCCTTGGTCGATATCGTGGTCGGCCCGCAGGCCTATCATCGGCTTCCGGCGCTTGTGCGCGCCAAGGGGCCGCAGGTCGACACCGATTTCCCGCCCGAAGACAAGTTCGACCATCTGCCCGAACGCCGTGCGCTGCGCGGGCCGACGGCGTTTCTGACGGTGCAGGAAGGCTGCGACAAGTTCTGCGCCTTTTGCGTCGTGCCCTATACCCGCGGGGCCGAGGTCAGCCGCCCGGTGGCCCGCATTCTGAGTGAGGCGCGCGATCTGGTGTCGCGCGGGGTGCGCGAGATCACGCTGCTGGGCCAGAACGTCAACGGCTATCATGGCGAGGGAGTGGGGGGCGCATGGACTTTGGGCCGCCTGATCAGGGCGCTTGCGGATGTCGACGGTCTGGACCGCATCCGTTACATGACCAGCCACCCCAATGACATGGATGATGACCTGATTGCCGCGCATGGCGATGTGCCGCAACTGATGCCCTATCTGCATCTTCCGGTGCAGTCGGGCAGCGATGCGGTGTTAAAAGCGATGAACCGCAAGCACACGCGCGACCAATACCTGCGACTGATTGATCGGTTCCGGTCCGTGCGGCCTGATCTTTTGCTCAGCTCGGATTTTATCGTTGGCTTCCCCGGTGAATCGGATGCCGATTTTTTCGATACGCTGGATCTGATCCGGCAGGTCGGCTTCGGGCAGGCCTTTACCTTCAAGTATTCGGCGCGTCCGGGCACACCCGCGGCGGAAAAGGCCCCGGTCGAGGCTGCGGTCGCGGATGAACGGCTGCAAGTTTTGCAAACGCTGATCACCGAACAGCAGCGCGCCGGACAGCAAGCCATGGTCGGCCGCGATGTGGGCGTCCTGTATGAAAAATCAGGTCGGCAGCCGGGCCAGATGGTCGGCAAATCTGATCACCTTCATGCTGTTCACGTGGACGATCCCGTCGGCAAAGTGGGCGAACTGGTCCGCGTCAGGGTGTTAGCTTCGGGTTCCAACTCTTTGTCGGCGGTCAGGATTTCGTGATATCCACAGGCAACGGTCTTATGGATTTTGCGTTTCCCAATTGGAAACGATACCCGTGCCGGGGCCTGTAATCTGATCTGGGGCGGCGCCGAGTTGCCATTTAAATGCCCTGAATTGTTCAGATTTCGCTTTACTTCACATTTTCTCGACGGCAATCCTGTCGGCCATAAGTCTGCTCGAATAAGTCACAAAGAAGGGGGCTGCGGCTGTGGAACTTTTTTCCAAAGCATTGCGGATGATCCTTGGGGGGGCGGCGCTTGCGGTAGGTCTGTCGGTCGCGACGGGCGCAATGGCGCAATCTGCACCCGAGGTCACCGGAAAGATTGAATGGGGTGTATGGGTCGATGATGACGGCTGCATGCACTGGTGGGCGGATGGTGGCCTTGAAGGCTACATGGTGCCGCGCCGGAACCCGCACAACGGCAAACCCGTCTGCCTGAAAAAGAACACCTGCCTTGTTGAAAACACCGACACGCTGTTTGCCACTGACAGCGCAACCCTGACGGCTTCTGGCCGGTCGCGGCTGAAGTCGTTCTTCCAGCAGGCGGGCGCTTTTGGCTACGCGATCTATGGCCACACCGACAGCCGCGCATCGGATGAATACAACATGCGCCTGTCCAAGAACCGCGCCCGTGCGGTTGCCAACGTGGCGCGTTCGGTGGGTGGCACGGTTGAGCGTGAGCTTGGCTTTGGCGAGCGTGAGCCCGTCGCGTCAAACTCCACGGCGGCCGGCATGCAGAAGAATCGCCGCGTCGAAGTCATTTGCTACAGGTGGTGAGGGACATGACCAGCACATTCAAAATTGGTGCGGCCCTCGTTGCCGCCTTTGGCCTGAGCGGTTGTGTCGGCGAAAGCTTTGAAGGCACCGAACGCTATCGCGGCGCAGACTCGGTCATTGCGACGGGGCAGGATCAGGGGCGCGATACCGGCGTGCTGCTGAACGGTACCGCCGCCATCGCCTATGACCCCGATGGCTGCCAGAACTGGATCATGGATGACGGTCTGGAAGGCTATTCCTCGCCGCGCTATGACCCGGCAACGGGACTGCCGATCTGCAACAACCTGTATCCGCCCGGCACTGTTCTGAAGAACTATCAGACCGGCACCGAAGGGATTCAGGACCGCGTTTCGGGCCATGGCATCCGCACCGTGGTGCGCCGCCAAGCCAACTGATTGCCAGCCATCGGCACAGCACATTCAAGGGGCTGCAGGGAAACCTGCGGCCCCTTTTCATTCGGTCCGCCGACCTTATCTGATCAAAAGGCAAAACGGCCGCTGCCGCATTTCTTTGCACCTGTCACATTGCTGTGCCATCGCGCGATGCAAACTCTGCAGCATACCAAATCGACGCTTGCCAGATCATGTGACCGGGCGCACACTTCATACAGTCCCTAGACAGAAGGAGACCTCCTTGGGCATCAGCGCGCTGACCCCCCCGACAAAGGCCGAGGATATCGTCGAGACCGTCCTCGAATTTCCCGACAACCGTCTTTTGATTGATCTGTGCGGCGAATATGACCGCAATCTTGCACAGGTCGAACACCAGATGGGGGTTCACATCCTGCGGCGGGGCAACCGTCTGTCAGTGATCGGGGACAAGGGGGCGCGTGATCAGGCCGCGGCGGTGTTGCGCAGCCTTTATGCGCGGCTTGAGTCCGGTCGTGGTGTTCAGGCGGGTGATGTCGATGGCGCGCTGCGCATGACGCGCGCGGCCCCGGTGGCCGATGGTGAACAGATTGAATTGTTCACTGCAGGCATGGAACTGCGGACCCGCAAAAAGCCAATCGAGCCGCGGACCGAGGCGCAGAAAGCCTATGTCGCCAACCTGTTCGCCAACGAACTTGGCTTCGGAATCGGGCCTGCCGGCACCGGCAAGACCTATCTGGCGGTTGCGGTTGGGGTGACGATGTTCATCTCGGGCGCGGTGGAAAAGATCATCCTGTCGCGCCCTGCCGTCGAGGCGGGTGAGCGTCTGGGCTTTCTGCCCGGCGACATGAAGGAAAAGATCGATCCCTACATGCAGCCGCTTTACGACGCGCTGAACGATTTCCTGCCGCAAAAGCAGGTGCAAAAGCTGCTGGAAGAAAAGCGGATCGAAATTGCGCCCTTGGCCTTCATGCGCGGGCGCACCCTTTCCAATGCCTTTGTGGTGCTGGATGAGGCGCAGAATGCCACGACCATGCAGATGAAGATGTTCTTGACGCGTCTGGGTCAGGGCAGCCGCATGGTGATCACTGGCGACCGCACGCAGGTGGACCTGCCGCGTGGGGTGCCAAGCGGTCTGCAAGAGGCCGAGCGTATTCTGAAGGGCGTCAAGGGCGTGACCTTCAACTACTTCACCGCCAAAGATGTTGTGCGCCATCCGCTGGTCGCGCGCATCATCGAGGCTTATGAGGGGGATGAGGCCCACAAGGCTTGATCGCTGCCCGAAACACTGATGGCCGGGTCGCATCTGATCCGGCCATTTGCATTTGTGCACCGCTTTGGCGGACCGATACCTCTGCGCCAATTGCGAATTCGGGCTGGCTGCGATAGGGCGCACCCATGGAACCGCTAGTTGACTGCATCATCGAAGATGACCGCTGGGCCAGTTTCGGGCTGGAGGCATTGTCTGACCGGGCCGTGCGCGCGGCCCTGTCACACCTTGGCCTTGCGCAGGTTGGCTTTACCCTCTGCCTGATGGGCTGCGATGACGCGCGCATTGCCGAGTTGAACGCCGATTTCCGCGGCAAGCCGCAGCCGACGAATGTGCTGAGCTGGCCATCCGAGGAACGCGCGCCCGAAGAACCGGGCCAGTCGCCGGACATGCCCGTGGCTGGCAGCGCCGAGATGCCCGAAGAACTGGGCGATATCGCGATTGCCTATGAGACCTGCGAAGCCGAGGCGAAGGTGGCGGAAAAGCCGATGGCAGACCATGTGACGCACCTTGTCGTGCATGGATTTCTGCATTTGCTGGGCTTTGACCATGTGACCGAGCAAGATGCCGTCATCATGGAGACGCATGAAGTGGCAATACTTGCCATTCTTGGGGTTGATGACCCATACTGAAACCGCGCCCAAAGGTTGGGTGCATTGTCGGAAAAGGAAAGATGGGCAGTAGCAGCGACGGGTCTAGCGCCGCGCAAAGCGCGCAAAGCATGACCCAAGAAGACGCGGAACCACCCCAGCGAGGATTTCTGGGCCGTCTGTTCGGCGCATTTTCAGGGTCTGATTCCAACGCCAAAGACAGCGGGGGCACGCAAAGTGCGGCTGATTCGCCCGGCAGCGCTTCAGTTCCCGGTCTGGGCAACCTGCGGCGGATGCGGGTGGACGACGTGGCCGTGCCAAAGGCCGAAGTCATCGCCGTTCCCTTGGACATCGGCCGCGATGAACTGGTCGCGGTGTTTCGCGAACATGGGTTTTCCCGAATTCCGGTTTACAAGGGCACGATGGACCATCCACAGGGCCTTGTACTGCTGAAAGACCTTGCCTTGCAGCATGGCTTTGGCGCGACGGGGCGGTTTTCGCTGCGCAAACTGCTGCGCCCCCTGCTGTATGCGCCGCCCTCCATGCCGATTGGTGTGTTGCTGCAAAAGATGCAGCGCGAACGCGTGCACATGGCGCTTGTCATTGATGAATATGGCGGGGTCGATGGCCTTGTCACCATCGAAGACCTGATCGAAACCGTGATCGGCGAGATCGAGGACGAGCACGACGAAGACGAAGGTGCTTTGTGGAAAGAGGAAAAGCCTGGCGTGTTTCTGGCGCAATCCACGGTGCCGCTGGATGAATTCGAACGTGCCATCGGCATGTCGCTGCGGATTGGCGAGGATGACGAAGAGATCGACACGCTGGGTGGCATCGTGTTCTTGCGCACGGGCCGGGTGCCATCGCGGGGCGAGATCGTCACCCACGAAAGCGGCGTCGAATTCGAGGTGGTCGATGCCGATCCGCGCCGGATCAAGCGGTTGCGCGTGCGGCTTCCGGGCGGCACCGACCCGGTCGCTCAGCAGGACGACGTCGCATCTTGACGCCTGTCAGACGTTCGGCCGGTTTTCCGGGTTGGCGCAACGCCGGGGTTGATGCCTTGGCAGGGGCGGCAATAGCCCTGTCGCAAGCGCCGCTTCTGGCATGGTATCTGGCCTTTCCGGCACTGGTCTGGGCGATGTTCCGCATGACACGGCCTGCCACCGTGGCGGGCGGTTTCTGGGCGGGCTGGTTCGTGGGGGCGGGGTATTTCGCGGCCTACCTGAACTGGATCGTGTCGCCGTTCTTTGTTGATCCATGGGCCTATGGCTGGATGGCGCCCTTTGCGCTGCCGATGATGGCCTTTGGTCTGGGCCTGTTCTGGGCCGCGGCCTCGGCGCTTGCGGTGCGGTTTCGCCACCGGGTGTTCGGTCTGGCGGCGCTGCTGGCCGCCGTGGAACTGGCGCGCGGCCATGTGTTCACCGGCTTTCCCTGGGCGCAACTGGGGCATCTGTGGCTGGGGTCGCCCGTGGAACAACTGGTGGCCATCGTCGGGGCCACCGGGTTGACGGTGCTGACCCTTGTTTTGGCCACACTGCCGCTGATCCATCTGCGGTGGGGCACTGCTGCGGCGTCGGTTCTGATTATCTGCACACTGGGCTTTGGCATGTGGCGCAGCGCCGGGGCCGACCTGCCGCTGCGCGATGTGTCCTTGCGCCTGGTGCAGCCCAATGCCGAGCAGCATCTGAAATGGGACCCCGATCAGGCGCGCAGCTTGTTTCAGCGCCAACTGGATTTCACGCGCGCCGGCACTCCGGCTGACCTTACGATCTGGCCGGAAACCGCCGTGCCTTATCTGCTGGAGTACGCCCCCGAAGTGGCCGGCATCGTGGCTGATGCCGCGGGCGGCAACCCCGTCGCCTTGGGGATTCAGCGGGTTGAGGGGGATCGTGGCTGGAACAGCCTTCGCGTAATCGAAGGGCAAGGAGAGGTCAGCCACACCTATGACAAGCACCACCTCGTGCCCTTTGGCGAATACATGCCCTTGGGCGATCTGATGCAGGATTGGTTCGGCATCGGCGCCTTTGCGGCTCAGGTGGGCAATGGCTATTCGGCGGGCACCGGGCCGCAGATCCTGAACCTTGGTCCAAAGATCGGCAAGGTTCTGCCGCTGATCTGCTATGAGGCGGTGTTTCCCGGCATCCCGCGCGCGGCCAGCGAACGCCCCGACTGGATGCTGCAGATCACCAATGACGCGTGGTTCGGCACCCTGACCGGGCCGTTCCAGCACTTCCAACTGTCACGGTTGCGCGCCATCGAAATGGGCCTGCCGCTGGTGCGTGTCGGCAATACCGGCATCACGGCGGTGATTGATCCTTTTGGCCGCGTCAACCAGCGCCTGCCCTTTGGCGAGGCGAGCTTTCTGGATGTGCAAGGCCTGCCGCCGGGGCTGTCGCCCACGCCCTATGCCCGCTCTGGCGACCTTTGGGCTTGGGCGATGATTCTGGGTCTCGGTCTGCTGGCTCTCTTGCGACCCAGACCCATGGCTTCTTGACGTTCGTGTGACGCAACGCTAGGGGACACGGATAAACCGTCACAACGGCTTCCTGGCGTGACGGGGATAACCCAACGGAGCGTTTCCCATGTCTCGCAAGAATTACGTCTTTACCTCGGAATCTGTGTCCGAGGGGCATCCTGACAAGGTCTGTGACCGTGTGTCCGATGCAATCCTCGATGCCTTCCTGACCGAGGAACCCTATGCTCGCGTCGCTTGTGAGACCTTTGCCACGACGAACCGTGTGGTCGTCGGCGGCGAGGTTGGCCTTGCCGACAAAGCCAATCTGGATGCCATGATGGCCCGCGTCGACGAGATTGTGCGCGGCTGCGTGCAGGACATCGGCTATGAGCAGGATGCCTTTCACTGGAACACGCTTGAGGTGCAGAACTATCTGCATCCGCAATCGGCCCATATCGCGCAGGGCGTTGACCGGGATGGTGCCGGCGATCAGGGCATCATGTTCGGCTATGCCTGCCGCGAGACCCCGGAACTGATGCCGGCCCCGATTCAGTATGCCCATGCCATCCTGCGTCGTCTGGCCGAAGTGCGCAAATCCGGGGCCGAGCCCACGCTGCGCCCCGATGCAAAAAGCCAGCTGTCGCTGCGCTATGAAGATGGCGTTCCGGTTGAGGTAACCTCGATCGTGCTGTCGACCCAGCATGCGCATGAAAGCCAGACCAGCGCCGATGTGCGCGCGATTGTCGAACCCTATATCCGCGAGGTTCTGCCCTCGGGCTGGATCACCGAGAACACCGAATGGTGGGTCAACCCGACCGGCACCTTCGTGATCGGCGGGCCGGATGGGGACGCGGGCCTGACCGGGCGCAAGATCATTGTCGACACCTATGGTGGTGCGGCCCCGCATGGCGGTGGTGCGTTCAGCGGCAAGGACCCGACCAAGGTGGACCGCTCGGCCGCCTATGCCGCTCGCTATCTGGCCAAGAACGTGGTCGCCGCAGGCCTTGCTGACCGCTGCACGCTGCAGGTGTCCTATGCGATTGGTGTGGCCAAGCCCCTGTCGATCTATGTCGACACGCATGGCACGGGCAAGGTCGAAGCCTCGGCCATCGAACGCGCTGTGGCCGAATGCATGGACCTGACCCCGCGCGGCATCCGCACCCATTTGGGTCTGAACCGCCCGATCTATGCCCGCACCAGCGCCTATGGCCATTTCGGCCGCGCGCCCGAGGCGGACGGCGGCTTTTCGTGGGAAAAGACCGATCTGGTCGAAGCCCTGAAGAAGGCCGTCTGATGCCCGATTTTTCTGCGAAATATCTCGTTCCCGCCCTGCCGCATCCGTGCTGGGGCGGGGGCGGTTTTTCGCAGAAAAACCGCAGCCCCATGTGGCCCGGCCCGGCCATTATGCGCGTCAGGTCAATCTGCGCGCGCGTCGATCCGGTCCGCAACCAGCCGCTGCAACGCCCATAAGCCGGTATCGTGGATGCCCTTGGCCTCCAGATGGCTGACGGTGTTGAACAGATACTCGGCCCCGCTGCCGACATGCCCGCAGGACCGGGCCAGAACGTCAGCCACAGCTTCTGGCGTCAACCCTTTGGCATAATTGGCCGAGGCCCGGTTCATCACAAAGGCGAGCGCCGGCTGGCGTTGCCCCCCGACATCCACCGTGATCCACCGCGGCATGTTCGTGATCGGCTTGACCGTGAATTCACGGCGGAACAACCGGTCCAGCTGGCCGGGCAGATCAGCCTCGGGCAGGGTATACAGCACCCCGGTGCAACTGCCGCCACGGTCCAGTGCCATCATCAGGCCCGGAAAGGCGGGCGTGCCGCGATAGCGCACCTGCCGCAGGCAAAAGGACCGGTGCCAGCCGTGAACGCGGGCGCGCGTCTCGGCCGTGTGGGGGATCTCGGGCTTCCAGATCAACGACCCATAGGCAAACAGGCCAGTAGGCCGGTCAGGGGCGGGATGGCTGGCCAGAATGTCGCTCACCCGCGCGGCATAGTCGGCATCGGTGTGCATCGGCCCGGCTGCCGCAGGTTCGTCCGCCACCACGCGATGCACGCGGGCGATATGGGCGGGCGTCAGGGACATCTTTCGCATCGTCCGGCATCCTTGCGTTTTGGTTCGGTGCAACAGCCGCGCAGGGCGGCGCTAGTCCGGTGCCGGATCAGCATACCACCATCAGCCTTGAATTTCCACGCGGCCGGGCAAATTGGCCCGGTCCTGCGTGATGCTGTCCTGATCCGCGGCACTGGCGGACCTGTTCTGTTAAGGCCATAGGTTTGTTGTGAAATTCACCCATTCATTGCGCCCGTCCCGGTTTGGCCTTACGATTCGTTCGGATGGTGCGGGATGGCATGATGGCAAAGCTGGCGTTGGTTTTGGGATGGTTCGGCCTGATTGGGCTGATGTCGGCTTGTGCCCCGGCCCCAAAGGTGGCGCCGAATCCGGATGGCCCCGGTTTGGCGGGCGAATGCCAGCCCGCCGCGAACTGCTTTTTCCGCAACTCGCCCGTCCGGCTTTCACCCGCCCCTGTCTCCCTTCCCGGTCGCAGCCTGCAGTTCTTTCCCACCGTGGACCGGCTGGATTTCGTCGATGCCAAGGCCGCAACTTGGATTGCCCCCACCCGCACCCTGACCGATGGCGCCTCGATCCCCGATCTGTTCATTCCCATCGTCGGTGACCCGCGCTCGCCCGAATTCGTGAATGCCGCTGCCCTGCATGATGCCTATTGCGGCATCGGCAATGAGGCGGGGCCGCGTTATCAGTCGCGCCCGTGGCAAGAGGTGCACCGCATGTTCTACGACGGGTTGGTGGCGGGGGGCACGCCTGTGCCCAAGGCGCAACTGATGTTCTCGGCCGTCTGGCTGGGCGGCCCAAGGTGGAGCGAGGCCAACGTGCCGCCCGAAGCCACCAAGGCTGCCGTTCCCGACACCGCAATCGCGGAGTTGCCCGACTACATCAAGAAATCCGCTATGCGCGGCACCAAGTTCTTCATCGCCACGCACAACCCGTCGATGCCGCGCCTGATGACCTATCTTGATTGGGCGGAACGGCGCATGTTCCGGCAGGCGGGCAAGCCCGTTCCGGCGCGCTTGCAGTAGCGCACCGCTTGACCATAGCCTTGCGTTCTGACACCACGCCGCGATCTTGGGCACGGGTGGCAGGCATGACGGAAACTGCAGAGCGTCGGAATTTCTATGGCCGTGTGCATGGCAAGACCCTGCGCGCCAGCCAGAAGGACTATCTGGCGCAGGATCTGGAGGCGCTCAGCCTCAAGGGCGTCAGCCCAGCTGAAAACCCGGCCCGTACGCCACTTGACCTGCCTGCACTCTTCGGCGACCGCCCGGTATGGCTTGAGGTCGGCTTTGGCGGGGGCGAGCATCTGGTGCATATGGCGGCGCGCTATCCCGGTATCGGCCTGATCGGGGCCGAGCCTTTCGTGAACGGCATCGCCATGCTGTTGGGCAAGATCCGGCAGGCCGGGGTGACCAACCTGTGCATCCATCCGGGCGATGTGCGTGACCTGTTCGATGTGTTGCCGGCGGCCAGTCTGGACAAGGTGTTCCTCAACTATCCCGACCCGTGGCCAAAGGCGCGCCACCACCGCCGCCGTTTTGTTACGCCGGGGTATCTGGCCCTCTTGGCCCGCGCGATGAAACCGGGGGCCGAGTTCCGCGTGGCAACCGACATCTCCGATTACGTCCGCCAGACGCTGGAAGAGGTGCCGCAGGCAGGGTTTGACCTGATCGCACAATCGGGCCTAGGGCAGGCGTGGGAGGATTGGATTTCCACCCGCTATGAACAAAAGGCCCTGCGCGAAGACCGCCTGCCGCATTATCTGACCTTCCGCCGCGCGGGCTGATCCGCTCGCAGGGGCTCAGACCGGCGGAATGGCCCAGACCTCGCCCGGTGCCAGCGGGCGGAACCTGTCTGGCGCAACTGCATGCTTCGCAAGGGCCGCGTCCAGCGCCGTCAGCGGGGCGTCGCGCGCCTCATCGGTCAACTGAAACGTGCCCCAGTGGTGCCCTACGGCATAGGCGGCACCCGAGAGGTGAAAGCCCTGCACCGCCTCGTCCGGGTTCTGGTGCTGGCCTTGCATGAACCAGCGCGGCTCATAGGCCCCGATGGGCAGGATGGCCGCGCGGATGGCCCCATGCTTGCCCGGCAGGTCGCGGTAGGGGCGGCCCTGGTCAAACCCGGTGTCGCCGATGTGCAGGATGCGCCCCGCCGGACCGTCAATCACAAAGGCCGCCCATAGGGCCATCGATCGGTCGCCCATGCCACGGGCTGACCAGTGGTGGCAACGTTCAAAATGAAGTGTCAGCGGCCCAAGCGCTACCTGATGCCCCCAGTCCCCCACGGTGACAGTTGCGTCGGGAATCGCCGCGCGGATCAGGGCATCATTGCCCAAGGGTGTGATGATCTGCGGGCGATGCGCCGCGTGCAGGGCCTGCAACGTGGCAAGATCAAGGTGGTCATAGTGATTGTGGCTCAGCAGCACCGCATCGATGCGGGGCAGGTCGTCAAAGGCAATGCCCGGCGCGATCACCCGCCTTGGCCCGGCAAAGGCGAGGGGCGAGGCGCGATCCGACCAGACCGGATCGGTCAGCAGGTTCAGGCCTGCCGTCTGGATCAGCATGGTCGCATGGCCCACCATGGTGATGGTCAGATCCTGCACCTTGGCCGCAGGTTTGGCGGTGGCGGCCAGCGGCACCCGTTCGGGCCACTTCTGCCGCGCGCCATTGAACTGCCATTTCAGCAGGTCGGTGAACCCGCCCGGCGGCACGCCTTCGGGGTTGAAGAACCGCACGCCATCAAAATGGTCTGACGGCGGGCCAGCATAATAGCGGTTGCGTGCGGATGATATGGCCATGCCTGCACCGCCCCCGGCCAGCCCGAGGGCGGACAGGATGGCGGTTCCCCTGATAAAGCGTCTGCGATTCATGTCCTGTGATATGCGTCAGGCGGCCTGCGCATCAAGGCCCCATGGACCGCCGCCGCTGCTTGCGCTATCAGGCCCCCGATCACGTTGAGGAGAGAGACGAACATGTCTGGCCATGGCACCGCGCAACCGATGACCTCTGCCGCAAGCGGGCCGCTGACAGGCGTGGCCGAAGTGCCGGGCGACAAGTCCATTTCGCACCGCGCGCTGATCTTCGGGGCCATGGCGGTGGGTGAGACAAAGATCACCGGCCTTCTGGAAGGGCAGGATGTGCTGGACACGGCCAAGGCGATGCGGGCCTTTGGCGCGACCGTCACGCAGCACGGGCCGGGCGCATGGTCAGTGTATGGTGTGGGCGTGGGCGGGTTTTCGGAACCGGCGGATGTGATCGATTGCGGCAACTCGGGTACCGGGGTGCGGCTGATCATGGGCACGATGGCCACCACGCCGATGACCGCGACCTTTACGGGCGACGCGTCGCTGCGCAAGCGCCCGATGGGGCGGGTGACGGACCCGCTGTCTTTGTTCGGCACCCAGGCCTACGGGCGCAAAGGCGGGCGCTTACCGATGACCGTGGTGGGCGCGGCCAACCCTGTGCCGGTCCGCTATGCGCTGCCCGTCGCCTCAGCGCAGGTGAAATCGGCGGTGCTGCTGGCCGGGCTGAATGCGCCGGGTGAGACGGTGGTGATCGAGCGGGAACCGACTCGCGACCATTCCGAGCGGATGCTTCTGGGCTTTGGGGCCGAGTTGCATGTGGAAAAGGGGGCCGAGGGGCACATCATCACGCTGAAGGGGCGGCCGGAATTGCGGCCTCAGTCGGTAGCGGTGCCGCGCGATCCGTCGTCGGCGGCGTTTCCCACCTGTGCGGCGCTGATCGTGCCGGGGTCTGACATCATGGTGCCAGGTGTCAGCCAGAACCTGACCCGCAACGGGTTGTATATCACCCTGTCCGAGATGGGGGCCGAGATCGAGTTCCAGAACCCGCGTGAAGAGGGTGGCGAGCCGGTGGCGGACCTGCGGGTAAAATTCAGCGGCAACATGAAGGGCATCGAGGTGCCGCCGTCCCGCGCGCCGTCGATGATCGACGAATATCCGATCCTTTCGATCGTTGCCTCGTTCGCAACGGGCAAGACCGTGATGCGGGGGGTCAAGGAGCTGCGGGTCAAGGAGAGCGACCGGATCGACGCGATGGCCCGCGGATTGGAAGCCTGCGGGGTGAAGGTCGAGGAGGACGAGGACACCCTGATCGTTCACGGCATGGGGGCGGGCGGGATGCCGGGGGGGGCCACCTGCGCCACCCATCTGGACCACCGGATCGCCATGTCCTTCCTTGTGGCGGGGATGGCCAGCAAGCGGCCGATCGCGGTCGATGATGCCAGCCCGATCATGACGTCGTTCCCGATTTTCGAGGGGCTGATGAACGGCCTTGGGGCCGCGATCCGCCGGGGATAATCGGGTCTGTCCCACGCAGGGACAGGCCGTCAGCTACATGATTTCAATGGGTTACGCGGGTATTTTTACCCTTTGTTAACCCATGGGAGCAGCGCCCAGCCCGGCCAATAGACGATACCGCCTGCCAGCAGACCGCCAAATGCGCCGGGCAGGGAAAGGGCGATGACGCCTGCCCTGATGGTTTGGGGCATATACCACAGCACCGGTACGGTTGTGGCAGCCAGACCGGCGAGGAAACCCGAAAGCATGGCTGAGCGGTGTTCGGACAGGCGCGCTTTCCAGCACAGCAGCCGGGCCAGCACCCAACTGCCGAGGGCGAAAGGCAGGGTGAAGGGCATCAGGTAAACCGCGAAGACCAGCAGCACCGGCAGCATCTGACCGTCTGGAAGTTGGCACGCGCCCGACACCACCCAGGTGAGCGCGAGATAGACCACAACAGTCAGGGCGGTTGCCAGCGGGATGAACCAGACGATCCGCGCATCGATCCCGGTTTTCAGGGCAAAGTTCTTCATCGCAAATCCTGACCTGCCACCGCATTGGATACAGCATGTTGAGTTGCACGATCTGGTGCAAGGCGGCTGTGGCGGTAGACGGTCGATCACCCGGCCGTGCTTGCCCAGACGAGCCATAAGGGCTCGGCTTTCTTAACATTATGCTGCTTGCATAGGTGCTGCTGACGCTGCCCGTTTGGCTGCCCCGTGCAGGGGCCCGCATCGCATGGACTTGATGGACGGCGGCAAAGGCCATGTCGCAGAGTTCGACGACAGATCATGCTGGTCTCGCCCAAACTGGGAAATCTGGCCGCATCCTGCGTGCCTGCCTTGCCCGAGGCATCCTGCGCGGGGTCAGGCGATCCGCCCCTCGATCGCCAGAAAGCCGGTCATGTTCTGCGCCTTCATGCGGGCAAAGAGTGTGTCGGAGACGACGACCGTGGCGGGCAGATGGCGGTCTGCCCAGATGTGGCGGCCTGCCACAGCCTCGGCCCGCCACATAAGGCGGGGCGACAGGGTCGTGGCCCCGTAATGGGACACTTCGCCTTGCCACATGTTGACCCGGATTTCAGACTGTTCCGGAATGATGCCGCCTTCGACGAACTGGCCCAGCTTGAAGATGAAATGCGTATCGGTCTGCACCCTGCCGTCGGGAAAGGTGATGTGCATGGGAATGAAGTGATGGGGCAGGGGATCAAGGCTTTCGACCAGTTGCCGGAAGGCTGCGCTGACCACGACGACGCCGATGGCCGGGCCCTTGGTATAGTCCGGGATCACCGGGTTCTTGCAGTCGGGCGCGATGAACACCCTGACCGGCCACAGGGCCGTGTCCAGTTTCGTGGTGGGTTTGGACAGGTTGCGCGGCAGCGCCTGCCCTTCGGCATAGGCCATATCGACTTCGTCGCTGCGGCCAAGTTCATCCAAACTCCAAGGCATTCAGGCCCCTTTTCGTTTTGATCCGGCAGACCGCTGGCCTTTGCACCGGTTACATGGGCCGAAGGATGCGGCCCGAACGTCTGATCACAGGCACAGATCAAGGTCGGCGCAGATATCTTCTGCGTCTTCGATGCCGACCGACATGCGGAACACGCCGTCGCCCATCCAGTCGCGGAAGCGGGTCATGGCGGGGCCGTCGTGGCGGAAGCTGGAGGTGTTGATGTCATTGGTGCCGATCCAGCAGATCAGGCTGCGGTGATGGCCCAAGGACACGGCGAAGTGCACCATTTGCAGCCGTTCGACCATGCGCGCGGCGACGGCGGGGCCGGATTCATGGGTTTGAAAGGTCAGCATGCCGGAGAAGTTCTTCATCTGGGCGCGGGCAAGGGCGTGCTGTGGGTGCGAGGGCAGGCCGGGGTAGAACACGCGCTTGACTGCTGGATGCGCCTCCAGATGCTGGGCCACGGCAAGGGCGCGGGCCTGATGCGCCTCCATCCGCAGGGGCAGGGTGCCTGCGCCGCGCAGGATGAGCCATGCGTTGAAGGGCGACAGGATGCCGCCGAAATGCACCGTCGTCTCGAGCCCCAAGGCGGCAAGGTCGGCCTTGCGGCCAAGAACGGCACCCCCCATCGCATCGCCATGGCCGCCGATGTATTTGGTGAGGGAGTGGACGACGAAATCGGCCCCGAGTTCGAGCGGGCGGGTGGCCAGCGGCGTGGCAAAGGTGGAATCGACCGCCACATCGCGCACGCCGCGCGCATGGGCGAGGTCGGCCAGAAGGCGGATGTCTGACACCTGCATCGTGGGGTTCGAGGGCGATTCGA
Organism: Rhodobacter sp.; assembly: GCA_027484145.1. GTDB lineage: Bacteria > Pseudomonadota > Alphaproteobacteria > Rhodobacterales > Rhodobacteraceae > Pseudotabrizicola. Next base: position 2,711 of record JAIXUH010000007.1, on the reverse strand, counting down.
TCCACAGCATCTTTGTTTCGGGCCGGATCGCGGCGGCAACGGCGGCAGGGTTCGTGGTATCGGCAAAGCTGGCCTGCACGCCAAAGCGGGGCAGGGTGTCGCGCGTCAGTTCGGCAATGCCGACATAGCTTGATTCGGGCAGGATGATGTGATCACCCGCCGAGAGCCGCCCCATGATCAGCGCATGGCCTGCCGCCACGCCCGAAGCATAGCACAGGGCGGCTTCGGCGCGTTCGAGGGCGGCGAGTTTGGTTTCCAGTTGCGCCACGGTGGGGCTGCCAACGCGGGCATAGACATAGCCTTCGTAGCCGTGGCCATCGCGGGCGGAGAAACCCGGCACCTCGGTCGGGGCAAAGGTGGCCGACATCACGAGGTTGGGCGAGGAGGCGCGGGTGTGCGGGTCCACCGGTTCACCGGCATGGATGGCAAGGCTGGCATCGCCCCAGCCGGGGTGATTGGTGCGGGTGTCGTCTGCCATGGTGGTTCCCCTTCGGTGGTGTCTGGCGGCACTATCGGCAGATCGGGCGGGCACTGGCAAGGTGCCTTCCTTTGGCGGCGCGTGCGTCTTATGAGAGGGCAAAAGCGGGTGTGAGGGGACGCATGATCTTTACGGTGGCAATCGACGGGCCGGCAGCGGCGGGCAAGGGCACGATCGGGCGGGCGGTGGCGGCGCGGTTCGGCTTTGCCCATCTGGACACGGGGCTTTTGTATCGGGCCGTGGGGGCCAAGGGCGGCGATCCGGTGGCGGCAGCGGTGTCGCTGTCTGCCGAGGATCTGGCGCGGGGGGATCTGCGGTCACTGGAAGCGGGGCAGGCGGCCAGCGTGGTGGCGGCGATTCCGGCGGTGCGGGCGGCGTTGGTGGCGTTTCAGCGCCGGTTTGCGCGGCGCGAGGGGGGGGCTGTGCTGGACGGGCGCGATATTGGCACGGTGATCTGCCCGGAGGCGGAGGTGAAGCTCTATGTCACCGCCAGCTCTGTGGTGCGCGCGCACCGCCGCTGGCTGGAGGTGGGCGGCGACGAGGGGCGCGTGCTGGCCGAAGTGGTGGAGCGTGATGCCCGCGACATGGGCCGCGCCGATGCGCCGTTGAAAGCAGCGGAGGATGCGTTGGTGCTCGATACGTCGGACCTGCCGGTCGAGGCGGCGATTGCGGCGGCGGTGGCGCATATCGAGGCGCGGCTGGACGCCGGGCGGCGGCGGGCGGCGCGTTAACGCGTCAGCGGGAACACGGCGCGGATGCGCGGATCGCGCAGGATCAGGCCGCCCCACATGACCACGCCCAGATAAAGGCCGAACAGCGTGTGGCTGGCCAAGGGGCTGCCCGCGCGCAGTTGCGTGACCATCGCCCCGCCGAGGATGGCCATGGTCAGGCAGGCCCCCAAGAGGCCGGTGGGCGGATAGAGGAACAACAGGGTGCAGGCCAGTTCCAGCACCCCGATCAGCCGGATTGGCGCATCAGGCCAGCCGAGCGCGGCCATGGTGTCGGCGGCGATGGGCAGGCCCGCAAGCTTGGGCGCGACAGAGGCGCCCAGCATGAACAGGGCAAAGAAGCCTGACATTGCCCAGCCGAGGGTGGATGCGTTCACTTTGGCCATCATGCACCTTGTGATTACACTTAGCGATAGTGCTAACTTTAACCGCGGGTCACGTCAACCGGTGACAGCCTTTCCCTTGCCAGCAAGGCGCGAAAGGGCTATAGGCCCCCACATTCAGGCAAGACCCCCCGCCCAGCCGGTTTACCGGGGCCGTGGGATTTAGCCCGAACCATGACAAGACCGGCGGAGCCAACCGCATGGCCAGAAAACCGTTGCAAAGGACAAACTGCATATGTGCGCTAAAGCTACCATGGAAGACTTCGAAGCCCTGCTGAAGGAAAGCTTCGAGATTGACACGCCCGAAGAGGGCACGGTTGTCAAAGGCCGCGTGATCGCCATCGAGGCAGGTCAGGCCATCATCGACGTCGGCTACAAAATGGAAGGCCGCGTTGATCTGAAAGAATTCGCGAACCCCGGCGAACAGCCGAACATCAATATCGGCGACGAAGTCGAGGTCTATCTGGACCGCGTCGAGAACGCCCGTGGCGAAGCTGTCATCAGCCGTGACAAGGCCCGCCGCGAAGAAGCATGGGACCGTCTGGAAAAGGCCTATGCGAACGAGACCCGCGTCGAAGGCGCGATCTTTGGCCGCGTCAAGGGCGGCTTCACGGTCGATCTGGGCGGCGCTGTGGCCTTCCTTCCCGGTTCGCAGGTCGATGTCCGCCCCGTGCGTGACGCTGGCCCGCTGATGGGCATGAAGCAGCCCTTCCAGATTCTGAAAATGGACCGTCGCCGTGGCAACATCGTTGTCTCGCGCCGTGCAATCCTTGAAGAATCGCGAGCCGAACAGCGTGCCGAAGTCATCGGCAACCTGACCGAAGGTCAGACCGTGGATGGCGTGGTCAAGAACATCACCGAATATGGTGCGTTCGTTGATCTGGGCGGCGTTGACGGCCTGCTGCACGTGACCGATATGGCATGGCGCCGTGTGAACCACCCGTCGGAAATCCTTGCCATTGGTGAAACTGTCAAAGTGCAGGTCATCAAGATCAACAAGGAAACCCACCGTATCAGCCTCGGCATGAAGCAGCTGCAGGAAGATCCGTGGGATGCCGTTGAAAAGGCCTATCCGCTGGGTTCGGTCCACAAGGGCCGCGTCACCAACATCACCGATTACGG
>JAIXUH010000038.1 GCA_027484145.1 Rhodobacter sp. | reverse complement strand
TGGCAGGCGGCGCGGGGAGTGACACGTTGAACGGCGGGGGTGGGGTCGACTCGCTGGTAGGCGGGGCGGACAGTGACGTGTTCTTTGTCGATACCCTGGCCGATGTGATTGTCGAGGGGGCCGGGGGCGGCACCGCGGATCGGGTGGCGGCCAACACGACCTATGTTCTGGGCGCAGGCGTTCAGGTCGAGCAGATGACCACCACCGCTTCGGCCGGGATCACCGCCATCGACCTGCGCGGCAACGCGCTGGCGCAACAGATCACCGGCAATGCGGGCGTCAATGTGCTCAACGATGGCGGCCTGGGCGCCAATGACACGCTGACCGGGCTGGGCGGCAACGACACCTTTATTGTGAACAACGCGGGCACGGTGATCATCGAGGGCGTGGGGCAGGGCACCGCCGACCGGGTGGCCGCATCGCTCAGCTTTACGCTGGCCGCCGATGACAACATCGAGGTGCTGACCACAACCTCCACCGTGGGCACCACGGCGATCGACCTGCGCGGCAATGCGCTGGCGCAGCAGATCACCGGCAATGCGGGCGACAATGTGCTGAACGATGGCGGGTTGGGGGGCAACGACACCCTGACCGGGCTGGGTGGCAACGACACCTATATCGTGAGCAACGCCGGGGCGGTGATTGTCGAAGGCGCGGGGCAGGGCACCAATGACCGGGTGGCCGCGTCGGTCAGCTTTGTGCTGGCGGCGGATGACAACATCGAACGGCTGACGACGACATCATCGGCGGGCGCGACGGCCATCGACCTGACCGGGAACGCCTTGGTACAGACGATCACCGGCAATGCCGGGGCCAACGTGCTGGATGGCAAAGGCGGCAACGACACGATCACCGGCGGGGCGGGGGCGGATGATTTCGTGTTCTCGACAACCCTTGGCGCGGGGAATGTGGACGAGATCACGGATTTCGCGGTCGGGGTGGATGACATCCTGCTGCTGTCATCGGTGTTCAGCGCCATCGGCGTCAGCCTGAGCGCAAGCGAATTCCGTATCGGGGCGGCGGTCGATGCCAACGACTTCATCCTGTATAACGCGTCGACGGGTGCGCTGACCTATGACTCTAACGGCAACGCCGCCGGGGGTGCTACGCAATTCGCCACGTTGCAAACCGGGCTGGCGCTGACCGCGGCGGATTTTGGGATCATCTGATGCCGCACGGACGAAACGCCATCCCCGTGTAAGGGCCGCTTTGCGGCTGTTTTGCACCGTGACCTGCGTCTGACAGCAAGGTTCGATGGCAGGGTCCCAAGCCAGGGCGGGCGGTTGACCGCAATGGCTGCTGGCACTTGAGATCCCGCAAATGGGTTGGCCAATCCGAGAGATCGCGAGCAAGCCCCTGAACCCGAACCTGATGAAATTGTGGCCAGACAATAGCTGCGGTGAGATTCTCTGCCCCGGTTTTATGTCCTGGGGAGGCCGCCATGACCGTTCGAGTCGTTTCGACCGTTGAAGATTCCATCAGCGCCACGTTCACCTATGCTGCAACGCAAGATCACCTTCTTATCCTGCGCAACGGCGCTTGGGTCGTGCAGGACGCGACCGCTGTCTCATTTGCCACTGCGGTAAACACAGTCAGCCTGACCGTTGACGGCACGCTTTTCAGTGGGGTGGCCTCTGGCCACGGGGTCCAGCTTCCAACCGACAGCTTTGTGACCGTGGGGGGCGATGGAGCGATCCGCGGTTATGGCAACAACGGCTTTGCCACGCTGCTCATGGGGACCGAACTGGGCCCTGGGCAGTTCAACAGTGCTCGGCTGCGCAACGCGGGCGAGATCACAGCCATTGTCGGCGATGCCGTGCGGATGGTTGGTTTCGGCACGCAAGTCGAGAATACGGGCCTGATCAGCGGCGGATCGGGAGGGGTGCGATTCACCGACGGCCTGTCAACTCTGGTCAATTCCGGGACCATCAGCGCCACCTTCGGTGCGGCTGTCCATGGCGGAAATGGACTCTTCATGTTCAACACCGGCACGATCTTCAACGCGTTCGCATCCGAAGCGGCAGTTCTGCTGCGCGGGGCGGGGGCCAATATAACAAACAGCGGCCTGATCCTCGGCACGCGGGCGATCACTGCTCTTGCACCTGACGGCGGCCTTGTGGGGGCTCGAAGCATTACGAACACTGGGCAGATCTTCGGCGCGATCGACCTGATTGGCGATGCGACTGATACGGTTGTGAATCGCGGCGCGATTGATGGCAGTGTTTTCTTGGGTTTCGGCGATGACACCTTTGACGGGCGCGGCGGGCTGACGGATGACGGCATCTTCGGCGAGGAGGGAAATGATACGCTGACCGGCGGCAACAACGCCGACATTCTGAACGGCGGGTTCAATGACGACAGTCTGGAAGGTGGCGGCGGCAACGATACCTTGGCCGGGGGTGACGGCATCGACACCACCAACGGCGGTGCGGGCAATGACACCCATTTCGTCGACAATCTGGATGACATCGTTGAAGAGGACGCGGGCGAAGGCACCGCCGACCGTGTCGCGACCAACGTGACCTATGTTCTGGGGGAAGGCGTCGCGGTCGAGCGGTTGACCACCACAGCCGCGGGAGGCCTGCTTTCGATCAACCTGACCGGCAACACTCTGGCGCAGTCGATCACCGGCAATGCGGGCGTCAATGTGCTGTCGGACGGCGGCGGCGCGGGCGTAGATACGCTGACCGGTCTGGGGGGCAACGACACCTACATCGTGCGGAATGCCGCAACGCTGGTCAATGAAGGGGCAGGCGGCGGCACGGCGGACCGGGTGGCGGCAGGGGTCAGTTTCGTTCTGGCCGCCGATGACGACATCGAGGTGATGACCACCACATCATCGGGCGGATCGGCCGCGATCAACCTGACCGGCAACGCCTTGGGGCAGGCCATCACCGGAAACGCCGGGGCCAATGTGCTGGATGGGGGCGCGGGCAACGACACGATGACTGGCCTTGGTGGCGCCGATGATTTTGTGTTTTCCACCGCGCTTGGCGTGGCGAATCTGGACCAGATCACCGATTTTGTCGTGGGGGTTGATGACATCCTGCTGCAGTCGTCGGTGTTCAGCGCCATCGGCGCGGGCCTGACGGCGGACGAATTCCGCATCGGGGCGGCGGTCGATGCCAACGACTTCATCCTGTATAACGCGGCGACGGGTGCCCTGACCTATGACTCCAACGGCAACGCCGCCGCGGGCGCCACACAGTTTGCCACCCTGCAAACCGGGCTGGCGCTGACAGTCGGGGATTTCGGGATCATTTGACTCAGGTTCCTGCTACAAGAACGTCGCGGGATTTTCATTCGGGAGATTTTGAGATGCCTATAGGATCAATCGGGCTGGATTTTCGGGTCAACAACTCGTTCCAAGTCGCCCAGAATGAAAGCCGCGTGCTTGTGCTGCCCGATGGCAGCCTTTTCTATTCCTGGACAGATTCCAGCCTGGCCACCGGCGACAACAGTAGCTCTGCCATCGCTGCCCGCCTCTTCAACTTCAGTGATAGCCCGTCGGGGAACCAAATCCTTGTCAACAGCACCATCACAAACGCCCAGACCGACAGCAGTCTTGCTGTCCTGTCCGATGGGCGCATTGCTGTAACCTGGACGGATGTCAGCGGAACGGGGGCCGACAGCACCGCAGCCATTCGTGCCCGCATTTTCAACGTTGATGGCACCCCGTCTGTGCCAGAGTTCATTGTCAACACCACGACGACAAACGCCCAGTCGCAAAGCAGCATCGTTGCACTGGCGAATGGCCACTTTATCGTCAGCTGGACAGATAGCAGCACAGCGCCGGGCGATACGGCCAGAACGTCGATCCGCGCCAGCATCTTTGACGCCGACGGCCAAGTGTACGAACCAGAGTTCTTGGTCAACACCACGACAGCAAACGAACAAAACGAAAGCACGATCGTCGAACTTGCGGACGGGCGCTTTGTTGCCACGTGGTCAGATGGTAGTGGAAGCGGCGGTGATGCAAACGGCTTTGCCATCCGCGCCCGCATCTTCAACGCCGACGCATCCGAGTCTGTGCCCGAATTTCTGGTCAACACCACAACAACCGCCAATCAGGTTGACAGCAGCATGGCTGTCTTGACCGATGGCCGCTTTGTGATCACATGGACAGATCATAGCGCGACGGGCGGCGATACAAGCGGCGCGGCCATCCGCGCCCGCATCTTCAATGCCGATGGCAGCGAATCTGTGCCAGAATTCCTCGTCAACACCAGCACCTCAGATAATCAGACCGACAGCAGCGTGGTGGCCCTTGCCGATGGCCGCTTTGTCGTGATCTGGACGGATGACGATGATGTAAGTACCAGCCCCCTCCTGATTGCCGGCTACGCCTGCATCTTCAATGCCGATGGCAGCCGCTCTGTTCCGGAGTTTAGTTACACCCCTGGCCACACGCAGGGCAGCGTTGCAGCGTTTGCCGACGGCCGCTTTGTCATCAGCTGGACGGACAACTTTTCAAGCCTACAAAATCCCAGCGATATCTCCGATATCCGCTCTCAGGTGTTTGACCCCACCCTTTTCCAAGGCTCAAGCGCAGTCGATGTGGCCAATGGCGGGGCGTTCGGTGACCGCTATTACGGCTTTGGCGGGGCCGACAGCCTGTCTGGCCGGGGCGGCGATGATTACCTGAACGGCGGCGATGGCGACGACACGCTAAAGGGTGATGAAGGCAATGACCGGCTGGAGGGGGGCACCGGCAATGACCGGCTGGAAAGCGGTGAAGGCATCGATACCCTGACCGGTGGGGCGGGCAATGATACCTATGTCGTGCGCAACGCAGCTTCGGTGATTGTCGAATCCGCTGGCAACGGCACCAGTGATGCGGTTGCTGTCAGCGTGTCCTTCACACTGGCCGCAGATGACAATATCGAGCAGTTGCAGACCACCTCCTCCGTCGCCACCAGCGCCATCAACCTGACCGGCAATGCGCTGGCACAGCGGATCATCGGCAATGCGGGGGCAAATGTTCTGTCAGACGGTGGTGGGGCCGGGGCCGACACCATGACCGGCAGTGGCGGCAATGACACCTATATCGTGCGCAATGCGGGCACGGAAATTGTCGAAGGCTTGGGCCAAGGCACGGCAGACCGTGTCGCGGCAGGGGTGTCGTTCACGCTGGCCTCGGATGACAACATCGAGGCGATGCGGACCACATCGATGACGGGCACGACGGCGATCAACCTGACCGGCAACGGGATTGCGCAGACCATCGAAGGCAATGACGGGGCAAACCGGCTGAACGGTCATGGGGGCACTGACGTGCTGACCGGGCGGGGCGGGGCAGATACCTTTGTGTTCTCCACAGCACTTGGGGCCACGAACATTGACACGATCACCGATTTCAACGTGGCCGCAGATACGATTGAATTGCAGAACACCTTTTTTGCCGGCCTTGCCAACGGCACCCTGACCGCCGACGCCTTCCGCCTGAATGCCACCGGCCTTGCGGAACAGGCCTCCGACCGGATCATCTATGACTCCGCCACCGGCAACCTTTACTTCGACGCCGATGGCAATGGCGCAGGCGGGCGCGTGCAGTTCGTGGTGCTGGATGATGGGCTTGCGTTGACCAACCTTGATTTCATGGTGTTCTGATCCGCCGATGGGCCGGGCCACCGATGCGGCGCAGCTTGTTCTAAGGACCATCGCCATCCTCGCGCCGTCCATGCCGCTGTCTGCAGGTGAAGGGGTTCAACGTGGAGTTGCGCCCCTGCGCACTGACTGTCCATTCCGGGCTCGGATCGGGACCGTCGTGTCGATGACCTGCCATTGGCCCCCTGCAGCCACGACCGAAGCCGGTTGCTGATCTCCGCCCTTCGGCGACTGCGGTGGTTCGCTGCATGGCGATGCCTGCGGGGGGCTGGTCGCCAAGCGCCGCGTCGGGGGCGCCCGGTGTTGGCGTGGCGATCAGATCGCGCGCATTGGCCCGTGCCTCCATCAGGATCAGAGCCACTCAGCTTTGCGCTTTGCGGCGCGCTTTCATCGCCGCCATGTCGATCATCTGCCCGGCCAGATGTGGCTTCAACTTGGCGTTCTTCCTCGCCATGGGCCGGCCTCTCATCGCCGGTGGCGGAAAAACCCCGCGGCTGGTCACGACAGCATCAGCGCTTTGCGGCGCATCAGATAGGCGCGCGATGCCGGATCTTGGCTCAGCGCGATTGCCCGGTCGTATGCGGCCATTGCGCCGGTTGGGTCTCCAGATGCGGCCAAAAGATGCGCGCGGACAGCCCACCACGGCTGATATCCGGCTGAATTGACGGGGTCTGCCGCCCTTAGCACAGCCAAGCCCGCTGCGGCGTCGCCCGCCTCACCAAGGGACGCCGCGAGGCCGGTCAGCGCCCCTGTCGTCGGGTGCAGGGTGGCGAGGCCGCGATAAAGCCCCGCAATCGTTGCCCAGTCCGTCGGTCGGCCATGACGTCGGACCGCGTGGGCGGCGGCAATTGCCGCCTCGATCTGATACCGGCCGAGGGTTGGCGTCAGCGCGGCCAACCGCAGCGCAATGTCGGCGTCTTCCATCATCTGGGCGTCCCACAATGACGTGTCCTGCAGGTCCAGCGGGACAAGGCAGCCCGCAGCATCCACCCGTGCCGGCCTGCGCGCCTGCGTATAGAGCATGAGCGCGAAAAGGGCTTGCGCCTCGGGCTCGTTGGGCATCTGAGCGGCGACAAGGCTGCCGAGCCACAGCGCCTCTCGTGCCAGCGAAGTGGACTTCACATCGCCCGCGCCGTCTCCGTCCATTCCGACCGTAAAGGCCGCATAAACGGCGTCAAGCACATGGGCGAGGCGGGGCGCCAAGTCTTCGGCCTCGGGCAAGGCAAATCCGATCCGCGCCGCCTCGATCTTGGCCCGGGCCCGGGTCAGCCGTTGGCCCAGCGTGCCCGGCGGGGTCAGAAAGACCCCGGCCATGCGCCGCGCATCAAGCCCCAGCACAAGTTGCAGCATAAGCGGCGTGCGCATCCGCGCATCTATGGCCGGGTGGGCGCAGACGAACATCAGGTTCAGCGTGCGGTCCGGCGTGGCGGCCTGTCCCATGTCTGCGCGTTCCTCTTCAAGAAGCGACAGGTGTTCAGTGGCCCGCGCGATCCGGGCCGATTGCCGTCCGGCATCGGCGACCCGGTTCTTGGCGGTCGTGATGAGCCAAGCCTCCGGACGCTTGGGGGTGCCGTGCTTTGGCCAGACCTCAAGCGCCCGGACCACTGCGTCAGACAGGGCGTCCATTGCGTCCGAGGTCCCGCCCGTGCGCGCGGCAAGAATGGCGACGAGCCTGCCGTAGGACAGGCGCGCCACTTTCTCGATTTCGTCGGCCGCGTTCACGACGCCCCGCGCATGACGACGGGACGCACCTCGACCGCCCCCGACGAGGCCGCCGGGTTCAGCGAAGCCCAGTGCAGGGCAGCGTCAAGATCGGGCACATCGATGATGTAATAGCCGCCGAACTGCTCTTTGCTCGCGGCATAGGGCCCGTCTTGAATATCGCGCGTCTCGCCCCGCACACGAAGGGTCGTGGCAGTATGCGCCGGGTGCAGGGCGTTGCCACCCACAAAGACGCCTGCATCAATCAGGGCGCGGGTATAGGCACCCCAGAGTTCGCCTTCGGCGGCAGCAGCTACGGCGTCGGCATCGGCATAGTCCGACGGGCGTGTATAGTTCAGGATCATGTACTGCATGGCTTGGCTATCCTTCTCAACGGGCCACGACGGCGGTCAGCAACGCTTTTGGCGTTTTCTCGACGGTGCACATGTCATTGTCGGCGGGGCGTACACCAAAGTGAAGGCCATCCGCAGTGAGGGCCAGCAGGTCATGATCCTCGCCGCAAACCGCCACGGGGCGCCAGGCGGCGCAGCCGGTCTTCGAAATGTCGGCCTCTAGGTTCACGGTCAGGCCGCAATCTGCCATTCCCATGGCGGCGGCGATCTCGGGCACCGGCGTCAGAAGTGTCAGGTGCTTCCAGTCTTCGTCGAACACGGTCTGGAACGCGCCCGGCACGGCCTCGGAAGGTTCCCGCACCGCATAGCCTCCGCCGGTCCGGAACTGAAAGGTGCGCTGCGTCATGCCGGGGTCGAGCGCGTGGACGAACGTCAGGCTCCATTGGCCGTCCGCAAAGACGAACTCGCGGGTGCCATATCCGCCATACCATTCCTCGACGGTTGGGCTGTGGAAGGTGCCGTTCAACGCCTGCAAAGCGGCCCGGTCGGCGGTCTTGGCCGTTTCGCCCGAGACTGGCGCTGCAAGTGCCGCGATGACCGCAAGGGGGGAACAAACGGCAAGCAAGGGTTTCATGGGTTCGGGTCCTTTCATGTTCGCAGCACCCCCGATGGGCACCGATACCCCATGACGTTCAGCAGGTGGCCGATTCCTACAGACTGGACCGAAGGGATCGAAAAAATGTTGGGTGCGGGTGGACGGCATGGCGTGGGAAGGCCACACTTGTTCCGGCACGGGATTCTTGATCGTTGCGGTGGATAGGTCAGCATTCAGATTTGTCGTACACTTAGTGCCGTTCGTGGCTGGGCAACCGACCAACCCGCGATGCATTTTCGGCTCCCTTTCTCAGGGGGCTGACGACCTAAGATGAAAGGCGGCTATCCTTGGAAAAAGGTCTAGGCTCTTCCATCTCCGCGTCGGTCAGCCAGCAAAGGTTGATCGACGATCTGTCCAGTTGCGCAGGGTGAATCAAAGAACAGGCGCAACAGCAGTGGACCCTGACCCTAGGCACGGATCATCGCACCGACAACGCGCGGCAGGGCGAAGGGATGTTCAGGACAAGCCATCTGAATTGACGGACTTGGCGCACCCGTGTAGCGTGGAACCCGACGTTGAACCCTTGAATTTCTTTGCAATTCTTGAATTCTGAAGGGAGTGGATTCGATGACCGTATTTGCGTTTTCGAGCCTGACCAATGGCCAGCATTTGGTTTTTGACCCGGATCTGGACGAGCTTTTCTTTGACCTTCCTGCGCTGAATGCCGCTGAGTTGAGATATGCTCAGGTGGGCGCTGATCTTATGCTGACGATCGGCGGCATCAGCGTGTTTCTGGACGAAATGGTGCTGGCAAACATCAGCTTGACCAACATCAGCTTTGCAAATGGCAGCCGATTCATCGTTGGCGATGGGACATCAAACCCATTTGCTGACTATTATGGGCAGGAATATACGCTTGGCCCCTTGAATCTGGACGACCAGATTGCAGGGCTGGGTGGCAGCGACGTGATCGATAGTGGTGGTGGCAGCGACTGGATTGTCGGGAATGATGCCGTGTCCGATTTGACGCATGTCAATACCTCGGGTGGAATTGGCTCACCGACGGCTGTTTCTGCGCCAACCATTTCGGCGGACGGCCGCTTTATCGGTTTTGAAGGCGGCTGGACCGGTTTTGGCAGCCAGAATAACAGCGCCACCGATGTACTGGTAAAGGATATGACGACCGGTGTCGTGACCAACGAGCATATATCCTCGACGGGTGATTTTGGCCGTTCCGGATCGGGTGGCCCGGTTGTTTCAGCGGATGGTCGGTCGCTGGTGTTCAACAGCTTTTCGTTTCTGATCCCCGAAAACCCGCAATCCGGAACCATCTATCTGGCAGATATCGGAACGCTCGCCATTGAGGGTGTTTCAAAGACTGCCGCCGAAGTTTACGGCAACGGCGCCTCGTTTAACGCCGACGTATCGGGTGACGGGCGGTTTGTCGTGTTCAGTTCGAATGCGACCAATTTTGCCGCTGGTGGAAGCTTGACCGCCGCCGATGTCTTCATCAAGGACCGCGTGACCGGTGATTTGACACGTGTTTCGACCAGCCTGACCGGCGGCGATGCCAATAGTGACTGCATCGATGCGCAAATCAGCAATGATGGCCGTTTTGTTGTCTTTGCCAGCGATGCAACCAATTTGACCGCGGTCCAGACCGGCGGCGGCAAGCGCGACATTTATGTTTGGGATGCTACCGACGGATCACTGACCAACATCACGGCTGGGGTGGGTGGTCAGTCCAGCAGTAACAATCCCGATATCGCCTATGACAACGGCTTTGGTGGATTCGTGGTTTTTGAAACTGACAAGAGTCTTGTTGCGAACGACATCAACAACAATACCGATGTCTATTCCTATAACCTTGCGACGGGCGATTTTGCACTGGTTTCTTCAACCAGCAACGGCACCCCTGTTTTGGGTGCCAGCCAGAACGCTTCGATCTCTGGTGATGGGCGCTATGTCGTATTCCGCAGCTTTTCAAGTGATCTGATCGCGGGCGACATCAACGGGTTTGCGGATATCTTCGTCAAGGATCTGTTTACCGGCGAGATTGCGATGATCACCGGCCCGGATTTTGAATTGGGCAACCAGAACGCAAGCGCCGCACCGCAGATATCACTGGGCGGCGACTGGATTGTGTTTGCGACAAGCGCCGACAACCTTGCGACCACTGATGGCAACGGCCCGTCGCAAGATGTGTTCCGGGTGTCGAACCCGCTGATGAAAGACGACCTGATCGGAGGGGCGGGCGCTGACAGGTATGTCGTGTCACGTTTGGACCGCGTTGTAGAGTTGGTCGGTGGCGGTACAGATACCGTTCAATCCACCATCAGCTATTCCCTGACGGCCAATGTCGAAAATCTGGTGTTGCAGGCGGCGAACCATATCGACGGCGTCGGCAACGCGCTCGACAATATCATCACGGGCAATGCCGGTAACAACGTGATCAACGGAGCAGGAGGCAATGATACGGCATCCTATGCCGCAGCAACAGGCCCCGTTGACGTCAACCTTGGGATCACAACCGCGCAAGCGACCGGGGCGGGCAATGATCGCTTGATCTCTATCGAAAATCTTGTCGGCTCGGGCTTCAACGATCGCCTGACCGGAAACGGCGCTGCAAATCGGTTGGATGGCGGCGCCGGCAGTGACACCCTGACGGGTGGCGATGGCGGAGACACCTATGTTGTCACCGTGAACAGCGACGTAATCGTGGAATCCGGCCTCAGCACCACCGAGATTGACAGCGTGATTTCGTCGGTGACGTGGACATTGCAATCGCGTCTTGAGAACCTGACCCTCAGCGGAACGGCGGCGGTCAACGGCACCGGTAACAGCGCCAATAATGTGATCATTGGCAATTCGGCCGCCAATACACTGACCGGTCATGCCGGCAACGACACACTGAATGGTGGCAGCGGCAACGATACGCTGATCGGTGGCAGCGGCGATGACCGCTACACGGTTGACAGTTCTGCCGATGTGGTGACGGAACTGGCGGGTCAGGGCACGGACACGATCCTGACGACGCTTGCCACCTATTCGATCCTGTCGCTGGCCGAGATCGAGAACCTGACCGGCAGCGCCGGGGTCAACCACCGCTTTACCGGCAATAACGGTGCCAATGTCCTGACAGGTGTCGATGGCAATGACAGCCTGAACGGATCAGGCGGCAATGACACGCTGATCGGCGGGGCCGGGGTCGATACCATGTCGGGCGGGGTCGACAATGACCTGTATTATGTCAGCGATCTGGGCGATGTGATCATCGAACTTGCTGGAGGGGGCACGCTTGACCGGGTTGCGACGAACACAAGCTACGTCCTTGGCGCGGCAGCCAACGTCGAGGTGTTGAACACCACCTCGTCGGGTGGCGTGACAGCCATCAACCTGACCGGCAATGCGTTGGCACAGGCGATCACGGGTAATGCGGGGGCGAATGTTCTGTCGGATGGTGGCGGCGCCGGGGTGGACACGCTGACCGGGCTTGGCGGCAATGACACTTATATCGTCAACAACGCGGGTGCCGTCATCAACGAGGTGGCGGGGCAGGGGACTGCCGACCGGGTGGCGGCCAGTGTCAGCTTTGCGCTTGCTGTTGATGACGATATTGAAGTGTTCACCACAACCTCCAGCGGCGGCACGACAAACCTGAGCCTGACCGGCAACGCTTTGGCGCAGACGATCACCGGGAACGCTGGGAACAACGTTCTCCGCTCGGGGACGGGTGCGCCCGATACCCTGCGCGGGCTTGCGGGGGATGACGTCTATCGCGTGTTCAACACCGGCGATGTGGTTCAGGAAACTGCGGGCAATGGCGCCGACCGCGTGGTCACGGTGGTCAACTACGCGCTGGCGGCTGGCATCAGCATCGAGAATTTCACCACCGACTCCTCTGCGGGCACCACCAACCTGAACCTGACCGGCAATGAGGT
>JAIXUH010000021.1 GCA_027484145.1 Rhodobacter sp. | reverse complement strand
TCAGACTGTTCGCCAGCGCATTGCCGTTGACCGTGATGATATCGGTGCCATCGGTCCAGGTGGCGAAATTCACCCCCGCAAGCGTGAAATTCGCCAGCGTGGAAGCAAGGGTAACGGTCAACCGGTCCACCCCGGCACTGCCGTTGAACGTCGTACTCCCGAGGCCACCGGTCTGGGCGGCCAAAGTCAGGTGGTTGCCGCCCAGATAGACTGTCTCAAGGCCCGAGCCACCGAGGCTGAGCCGACCAATGGTTTCCGACCCGGTCAGCGTCAGGTTAGAGGTAGCGCCCAGCATCACTGTGGCGGTGTCGGAAATCGCAGCACCATCCACCCGCAAGCTGCCACCCGTAACTGTGACGTTCTGCGAAGCGATGGACCCGGTTACATTCAGTACGCCAGCACCGACCGTGGTGGCGCCGGTATATGTGTTGGCGGCACTCAGCGTCAGCGTGCCGGTGCCGACCTTCTGCAGGCTGCCCGCGCCAAGGAACCCGCCCGAAAAGGTCGTGCTGGCACCGTTGCCGCCGGTGGTCAGCACGACGGTCGCACCGTTCAGGTTGATGGTGCCCGCGCCCGCCAGGCTGCCAACCGTCTCGGACACGTTCATCTGCAGGATTGCGCCCGCCGCCACGGTGGTAAGCGCGGTGTTGGACAGCGCCGAATCCGCGTTTCCCTGAAGCACCAGCGTGCCCGCACTGACCGCGGTCGACCCGGTAAAGGTGTTGGCGCCGCCCATCACCAGGCTGCCTGCGCCGTCCTTGGTCAGAGTGCCAGTGCCGGTCGTGATGGCGCTGTTGATAAAGGTAGTCCCTGTGCCACCCACCGTCAGGTTCTGGCCCGCCCCGGTGATGCCGCCCGAGATCGTCAGCTGATCTCCATTCGCGTTGATCCGCGCAGCCGACCCCAACGTGATCGCGCCAGACACGCTGTTGAAGCCCGACAGGCCGCGCAACGCGCCGCCATCGCCGATACCCGTGCCGTTCAGGGTGATCGCGTCGCCCGTGTTGATCGTGCCCGACAGCGCCAGCGTCGCCCCTGCGGCGACTGTCGTGCCGGCGGCCGTGGTGCCAAGACCTGCGCTATTGGTCAGGGTCAGCGTGCCGGCCGACACCGTCGTCAGGCCGGAATGGGTATTGACCCCGGCCAAGGTCAAGGTGCCCGCCCCATCCTTGATCAGGGTGCCCGTGCCGGTGGCGATGGGCCCGGTGATGCGAATGTTGCCCGCCCCGCCCAGCGTCAGGTTCTGGCCCGCCCCTGTGACGCCGACCAGCGTCAACTGGTCGGCATCGGCATTGATACGGGTGGCGCTCGCCAGAGTGACAGCCACCTGCAGTCCGTTGTTGCCCGACAGGCTGCGCAACGCGCCGCCATTGCCCACGCCCGTGCTGTTCAGGGTGATCGCCTCGGCCATGATGATCCCGCCCGACAGCGCCAGCGTCGCCCCCGCGTCGACCGTGGTGCCGGAAACCGAGTTGCCCAAGCTGTTGGCGTTGCCGACCGTCAGTGTGCCCGAGGCAACCGTCGTTAAGCCAGAGTAGGTGTTCACCCCGTTCAAGGTGATCGTTCCCCCCGCGATCTTGGTCACTGCGATGCCGCCGGTGCAGTCCTCGATCGTGCCGGCAAAGGTGGTGCTGCCCCAACTGTCCAGCGTCAGCGTCGCCGCAACCAGGCCGCTGTTCGTAACCTTGCCGTCACCCGAAAGGTTTGCAACCTCTTGGCCGAACCCGTTCA
Organism: Rhodobacter sp.; assembly: GCA_027484145.1. Classification (GTDB taxonomy): domain Bacteria; phylum Pseudomonadota; class Alphaproteobacteria; order Rhodobacterales; family Rhodobacteraceae; genus Pseudotabrizicola. The sequence goes on along the minus strand of JAIXUH010000021.1, from coordinate 17,797 downwards.
GGTCCAGTGTCGCCAAGGCGTTCAGCGCGACATCCCTGCTGCCCAAACCAAAATCGGACAGGAACCCAAAGCTGTTCCCCATCTTCAGCGTGCCGCCAGCGATTGTGACATCGGAATTGGCTCCGATCGTTCCACCAGTCGCAGCCAAGACGACTGTTCCGGTTGCGGTCGGCGACCCGAAAATCGTCAGGGAATCCGTGCCGAACGCAAGCGACGCCGTGGACAGTATCAGAACGTCGGAGGATTGCGCCCCAATGACATTTATCCGGCCGCCGGCCAGGTCAAGACTGGCCGAGTCGACATTGGAAATACCGGTCGCAAGCAGCGTGCCACCGTTCAGCGTCACATTGCCTGACAGGTTGCCGCCGTCGATCTCCAGCGTGCTGTTCACCGTGACCGTGCCGCTGATTGTGCCGGTCAGATTGGTGATGCCGACGTCCACAATCGTGCCCCCGGTCCCGCCGAGTACGCTCGAAATAGTGCCGCCGTTCAGGATCTTGGTGCCCGACACGTCAACCAGGCCGGACATATCCCCGCCGGTCTGGGTGAAGTTGCCCGATACCGTCAGGGTCGAACCGCCCGCGATCGTGCCGCCGCTTTGCTGAAGCGATCCGATGGTGTCCGCGGCATTCACGTTCACAGTGCCCGCACCACCGACCGACAGCAGCGACCCGCTGGCAAGATTGGTGCCCGCGTTCAGGTTCAACGTGCCGCCCGAAACCGTCGTTGCGCCGGTGATGACGCCCGCATTGTTGGTGGTGCCGCCGGAAACCGCCAGAGTGCCGATGACGGTGCCATTGTTGTTCAGCGTGCCGCCGCTGACCGTCACAATCGTGCTTGAAGGGAGGGAAGTGCCGCGCACCTGTCCGCCCGCGTTGATCGTCAGCGTGCCCGTTCCGCCCAGCGTGATGTCAAGCGCATTCAGGATTCCGCTGGACGAGACGGTAAGCGACCCGGCCGAAACTCCGACGGTCGAGAGTTCAAGCGAACTGGTGCTCAACACCGGCTGGTTGACGATGGCCCCGTTGTTGATGATAACGTTCGAGAGGCTGGTCGGAGCGCCATCGGGGTTCCAGTTCGCGGCATCCGTCCAGGCTACCGTTCCCCCGCCGCCATCCCATGTAGGCATCTTGACATTTCCCTTCCGAAAGACCGCGACCCCAGCAGTGCGGTCAAAGTGTTGTCATAAGTGAATTCGCGTGCAGCCCCAGTCCCGTCAGCCATCATGAGAGTTATCACGAAACCGGATGACGGTCCTCTGTGCCCGCCCGCCTTCATCGGTGTCGTCGATCAATCTGAACCACCCCACGTTTCCGAGATATGCCGCTGTCTTGCCTTGGCCGTCATGCGACAGCGTCAATTAATGGTCGAACCGAAAATGTGAATCGATTCGGCGTAAATGCTAACAGCTAAAGCCCGACTTGGCTGAGTGCCAAGATGTGCTGCGACGGCAATCAACCGACGGCGGATCCTGAGCCATTAGGGGCACTACAGCCCCACCATCTTTAGTGCCCGCCAGTTTTTGGGCAACGCGCGTCGATCAATCCGGTCGTGTGGTGCCATCCCACTGTCCGAGCTTCCCCATCACAACCTGCGGTTCGTCCCCTCGCGCAGCGACAGACATCGACTTCTCGATCTTGGCCCGCAAGGCCGGGTTTCCGGCGAAAAGTTAAAGGGTGTAGAGGCGGTTTACGACATCGTGCATCCAATGACGTGCCCCTATTTTCCCAGACGTCCGCCTCGTCCCGTTTCTGCTGTCTTGTTTCGGAGTCAACGGGCGACAGCATGCCGTTGTTTGTGTCCTTGCGTTTCGGATTATGGAACGTCTCAGAATACTCGAAGACGTCCGGCCTTGCGGTTTCCCGGGTCGGCTAGGTACAGCGGCGGTTGCGGTCGCGCGTGAGGAACTGGAAGACGCTTTTCGCGACGGCCCTCGCCATTGGGCTTGAACCAATGGCGCTCCAATGGCTCGATCATGGCAGTTGCCGCGGCGGCCCATGCCGGTGTGCGGAATGGGCTGGCTTGGGAGCTGGGGCCACTCGCGGGCGGTGAACTGCGATCTCTTGTCCGTCGCCCGGCAGCGGTTTGCCTTCAAACCGCGAGAGGGGGCCGACCACGCGGTGTGAGAAAAGTTCAATCACGACCGCCAGATACAGCCAGCCTTCGCGGGTCTTGATGCAGTTGATGTCGGTTACCTTTCACCGACGACCGATTGCCCGCAATCGCCGATCGGCAGACCTTGTCGGGCGCGTCGACCTCGAACTGCCGATCGAGGGTGTCGGACGCGACCACGGCAGACTTGCCGCCATAGTGTTCCGGGCGGCACTTGTCGCCGACCTGGGCCATGATGCCTTCAAAGCTGGTCAGCCGGGCGACCCGGTTCTTGGAAACCTGTTCTCCCTGATCGTCCAGATCGTCAGCGCGCTCGCGCCTTTCAGTGATTGCAAGCAATCCCCTACCGGCGAATGAATGGCCATAGACCTTCCCACTCTCGGACCAAGCCTGACGAACCAACTCTGTCTGCCGCGCCGTCCTGCGGCCGCGGGCTTAACGGCTCCTTCAGCCCTTCAAAGAAGTCGCTGAACTGAACCCGCAAGACCCGGCACATGGCCCGGACGCCAAACGCGGCCCGATGCGACCGGACAAAGACGTACTTCACCGGGTTTCGCGCCCGAAGTACGCCGTTGCCTCTACAGGATGTCGCGCGCCTCGGTCACTCGCGACAGCACGGGCTTCAGCCTCAGGTTCTCGGCGTCATGTTCCGCGCCAACCGACTTGGCCACCGGCTCTCCGAACAGCTTCAGCCACTTGTAGAATGAACGCGAAAGCACACCCAAACGTCAGGTAACCTTGCGAACTGTGAGCCCTGAACCGTGATCTGCCAAACCGCATCCAGCTGGAACTCGTCGCCGCAGTTGCTCGTCCCCATGTCGGCCTTCTAGCCTCAAAGTCAGGCGGCAAAGCGTCCAAAAATCTAAAGGCACCTCAGGGCCCGTGATATCGTCACGGAATCGTGCCAGATTTGTGATATGCTCACTGCGCACGTCGTGGAGTGTTCGCGGATGAAACTTGTCGTCTGGAATATGGAGTGGCTTAACGATCTTGTCGACAGCGATGCAGGCAAGCTCAAACCCGACGACCAGAATGTCCGTGGGCCCCGGCCGCCTTGGGAAAATCAAGGCCCAACCGTTGCGCAACGCATCGTCCTTTTGCGTGAGGGGCTGGCCGACCTCGACCCCGACATCCTGCTGATCGTGGAAGGCCCCGACAGGACCGAAGATCTGGAAGTGCTGATGGCGGCCATTTCCGATGCGCAGTGGGCCATCTACGTCCAACGTTCGCGCTTCCCCTCCGGACCAGACAACCCGCGCCAGAACACTTCCACGCAATGCGTCGGTATAGCAGTCAGGACCGATCGGGGCTCGTTCTCCGCCACACCGATGACCGTCTTTGATGTGGAGGACGCGGCAGCAGGGCTGATACACACTGCGACGGAACCCTTCTTCCTCGACATCGGCGCAGACAAAGTGCCCGAATGGTTCCGCTACGAACGTCGCCCCCTCTGGGTTACAATTCACCCGGCCCAAGGCTCTGATTTCAATATCATGGGGCTGCACTTGAAATCGAAAGCTATCTTCGCGGCTTATGAGTGGTCGCGCTGGTGGCAAATGGCCGATGCCAACCGCCTGCGCCTGCTCGCACAATGCCGCCATCTTCGTGAAGCGTTTCTGGACCAGTACCTGTCGGACCCTGCAGCGCTTCCGGTGATCGTGGCCGGTGACATCAACGATGGTCCCGGCTTCGACACATCCGAAATGCGGTTGAACGCCAGCGGGGTCGAGACCCTGATGGGTTCGGTCTGGAAACCAGATCTTTGCCTCGGAAATGCGCTCTTTGATACTCTGAGCGAAAGTGAACGCGCCCGGCTCGATTTTAGCGAAGTTACAACCACCCGTTTCGCCGACCCGATCTTCAATGACACCCATCACCGGGAAATGATCGACCACATACTCTATTCCCGCAAGACGCCAGGCTGGGTCGCCCCGGCACAGATACCGCGCGAAACGGCTGCAGGAACGGCCTACTGGAAAATCTCCGATCACTTCCCGGTCGTCGCCGAAATCACCCCGCCGGTGATTGGTGCTTAAGGACGGGGCGCCTTGCCTTACCGCCCTTAGCTGACATTCACACTCATTCAGATTTGGCGCGTCGTCTGCAATTCAGCCCGGACACAACCAACACAACCACAGCGATTTTTGACCGCGGCTAGTTAAGTAAGCGGAGCGCAGGCCATTTTGGATTTCGACGGCTTTACGCAGCCGGAACGGTGCAGCTTGCCCGACACCAATCCACGACCTGTTGCGGATCGGCGGGCAAAGCAGTCGCCTGATGGTCGCAGAAGGCCAGGAAGGTCGGCAGGTTCAGGCCGTTGACCCCGACCAGCACCGGAAGCCCTTCGCCAAGGGCTGTGGCGATGACGGGGACCAGCCCCTTGCCTTCGGATTCGCGCTTGCCGAACTTGTTGACGATCAGCAGGTCGGCACCCGCCAACCGCCGCTCCACCTCGAACACGGTCTGTTCCAGTGCACCGGAATCAAGGATGCAGCCACGCGCAAGGCTGCCGCGGTCCTCGCTGATCCGCAGGATCGGGCCGTCAGGCAGCACCGCCAGATCCATATCGCATTTGGCACGGTCCGGACGGTCGATGTTGGACTGCACGCACCCGGCAAGATGAAGGCCCAGCGCTTGCAGCCGATGGGCGACCCCCATCAGAAACAAGTCGGTCTTTCCGCGGCCTTGCAGGCTGACATAGGCAAGTTTCATGGGTGTCCTGTCGCGCATTTCGGGGGTGGTCCCGCCCCGGATCGCTCCGGAGCGGGTCTGGCAGAGGTCAGAGGGCAACCTCCCACGACTTGTAGGATACCCGTGTCGCCGCCGGGGTGGCATCCGAAATCTTGCGGATGTTGGCCCAGGTCTGCTTGTAGTTGGGCAATATCAGCTCGTTGGTGCCCGCGTTGATCACGTTGCCCTGCGCACCGTTGGGGGCGCCAAAGATCATGAACGTCTCGTTCTTGCGGGCCGTTGGTTCGGGGTAAGCCAGCGCCTGTGTGGCGCCCACATCGTTGAACACCTCGACCATATCCCCCGGCTTCAGGCCCAGATCGCGCATGTCGTCGGGGTGGATCTGGATGAAGGGCACTGGCAGGCGGTCCATGACGAAGTCATTCTTCTGGTCAAGGAACCAGTTCTGCCAGTTCAGGTTGGCCCGCCCGTTGTTGATCAGGAAGCGATGGTTGGCCTGTTGCTGGCTCTTGCCGGGCGCCTGAAGCCCGCGCCAATTGCCCATGCAGAACAGCGCCTTGCCATCTTCGCGGCCATGGCGGGTGAACACGCCATCCTCATACAGCCGCTTGGTGCCAACGAGTGCGCCGTTCTCGAACCCCTTCACCGGCTCCTGCACGCCGTTGTTGCCGGCGGCCCGCAGGCGTTCGTAAGTCACTTCGGGATTGCCGGTGTTGTAGCCGTCCATGAAAGCGTCTTCCTCGGTCTGCCAGTCATAGCCCTTGAACTGGTCAGCGTATTCGGTGCGGCCTTCCTCGCGCAGCACGCGTTCCAGATGGTTGGCCATCCGTGCCGCGATGATGCAGTCGGGCTGGGCCGAGCCGGGCGCGTCCATGTATTTCTCGACCAGCCGCAGGCGCCGTTCGCCGTTCATAGAGGTCAGGTTCATCTCGCCCGATTCCACCGCCGGCAGGATCACATGCGCCGCCTGCCCGATCTGGCTGTGGATGATATCGACGCAGACGCTGAAGATGCCGCCCGCGTTGATCGCGCCCACAATGGCGTCGACCAGTTCTTCGCGCGTGGCCCCGGCGCGGGCGTCCATCGCTTCTTTCACCATGTTGGACCGGCGGTTATAGACCCGCTTGAACTCGGCAGCGTTCAGGGTGGTCTTGTAGTGATCGTTGGCCCAGATGTGGTGCACCTTGCCGCCGCCTGCATTCAACAACTGGTCGATGTAGGGTGCAGGACGGCCGACATGAGCATCAGAGGGGCGGAAGTAGCCTTCTTGGTGTCCACCCAGACGGCAGACGCCGCCGCCCTCGCGGCCAATGTTGCCAGTCGCAAGCCCGATGTTCACCAAGGCCCCGATGACGCGGTAGTTGTCGTTGCCCCAGATGATGCCCTTTTCATAGCCCGTGACCGTCTTTCGGCGGCTGCCATCGTCCTTGGGTTTGGCGATCCACTCGGCGGCCTGCATCAATTGGGCCTCGGTCAGCCCGGTGATGGCTGCGCCTTCGGCAAGTGTCATCTTCACCGCCGCCCGCGCCGCCTCGAACGACCCCAAGGCTGCGGGATGGGCGGCATCCTCGGCCACCGCCACCTCTCCCTGAAAGGTCGAGTTGGCGATGAAATCGGCATCCACCCAGCCCTGATCGGCGATATAGGTGAAAAGGGTGTTGAACAGCGCAAGATCGCTGCCGCTGGCAATTGCCAGATGCAGCACGTTTTCCGCGCCCGCCACCTGTTCGCAACTGTCGACCGTCACCGTGCGGCGCGGATCAACAACGATCACGCGCGCCCCGTTCTGCATGCCCTTGACCATGTGGTTCAGGAACAGATTTGTCTGACATTCCATCGGGTTGGTGCCGACGAGCATGATCGTGTCGGTGTTCTGGTAATCCTCGTAGGCGTAGTTCAACTCGTCCACGCCCATGTCGCGGGTGCTATGCACCTCAGAGTTATAGGCCGGGCGGTTGTGAATGCGGCAATGCTTGACCTTCATGCTGCCGAAGTAAAGCTTGCCGGTGCCCCAGGTGTTTTCATATCCGCCGGCCGAGCCGCCATGGTCGAACATCGACACGTAGAGATCGTCCTCGTTATCCTTGTCGATCACCCGCGCCGTCACCCGCGCCACAAGGTCCAGCGCATCGTCCCACGAGGTCGGCTGCCAAGTGCCATAGCGCCAGACCATCGGTTCGGTCAGCCGCTGCTGTTGGGTGCCGGTGATGTCAGAGCGGCGGTTTTCGGCCATCCGCGCGCCGCGCACCGAGCCGAGGCCCGAGTTCACCACGCAATTCACATCCGGCTTGATCACCAGATGCACGTCCTGCCCATTCTGCTTGACGATGTTGTACATCGAGGGCGCATACCACGCCTCGGTTTCCGCGCCCTGCTGCTGCGTCAGATCTACGCCCAGCCAATTGCTGTCCACCGTGCCCTGCTTTTTCAGAGGCCAGGTGTAGGCCTTGTAGCCACAGCCGACGATGCAGTAGTGGCAGGTCACGTTGTGTTCCTTGGCGCCTGCGGGAATGATCGGCAGGCGGTCGACATTGCGTTTGTAGGCCATGGTTTCGCCCCCTTATGCCAGCACGTTGGAAAGACGACCGTAGATCAGCTCGTCCGCGCTTTCGGCATAGATGTCACCCTTGTCATCGATGCGCAGGCCGAACTGCGGCAGGTTCTGCGTGGCATGCCCCCAGACCTGCTGCCCGCCCTTTTCGCAGTCGAACCGGCTGAAATGGCCGGGGCAGTTCAGCGTCTTGTCGGCGGCGTGATAGGACATCAGAAAGCCCTTGTGCGGGCAAAGCACCGAATAGGCGACGATGTCGCCGTCAGGGCCTGCGCCGCCTTCAACCGCCACGCCGAGTTTCAAGAGGATACCGGGGCTGTCGGCATCCGGGTAGCCGATGTCCATCGGCTGATCCACCACCAGATCGGCGATGTTGGCCAGACGGCTGGACGGATAGTCCAACATCGCCCGCGCCTGTTGCGCCTGTGCCTGCCCCGCAGGCAAAACCGTCGCCGCCGCAGCCCCTACAGCGCCGAGAACCCCCCCGCGCAGGAACTGACGGCGGCCAGTATCGACCAACCGATTGCATTTCATTGTAGCGAACCCTCCCTGGCTGCCTTCGGGTCAGGATAGCGGGGAGGCAAGCGGCGGCGCGACGGGCAAGTTGGCGACGCTGCAGCGCGGCAAGCCGTTGCAATCATGCCTGCTTTTCGGGCGTTCGGATTTCCGAACGCCCAAGGGGGTTACAACCCCAGCTTTTGCATCTTTTCCCACAGCGTCGTGCGAGAGATTTTCAGCAGCCGCGCCGCCTCGGTCACCTGGCCCCCGGTGCGTTCCAGCGCGGTCAGGATATGCGCCCGCTCGGCCATATCGCGCACCTCGGACAAGGTGGGCAGGTCGCCATCCGGTGTGGTCTTGAGTTCTGCAAACAGGTCGCTAGGAAAGATCGTGTCGCCCTCGACGGTGCCCATCGCCTGCACCAACCGCGCGCGCAACTCGCGCCCGTTGCCGGGCCAATCATGGGTCTGCACCGCTTGCTCGGCCAGTGCCGAGATGCCGCGCAACGGGGGCGTACGGCGGGCGTTCAGCGCCTCGAACAGGCGGTGCAGCAGCCAGACGGCATCCTCGGGGCGGTCCTTGAGCGGCGGGATCGGGATTTCGAACAGGTCAAGCCGGAAGTAGAGGTCGCCCCGAAAACCGCCCGCCTGCACGATCTCGGCCATGTCCACCCCGCAGGCCGCGATGATGCGCGCCTGCGGCGCCGCATCAAGCCAGCCCATCAGCCAGTCCTGCGCGGCAGGCGACAGCCGCCCCAGCGCGTTGAGGAACAGAACCCCCTCGCCGACGTCAGCAGCGGCATCCCGCAGTACTGCAAGCTCTGCCCCGTCGCGCGCAAGGTTCACATGCACAAAGGGGGCCGCCGACCGGTCTGAAAGCCGGTGGATCTGCCGTGCCACCAGCGCCTTACCGGTGCCCGCGGCACCACGCAAAAGCACCGGGCGGCTGTTGCCTGCGGCGGTCGCGGCCAACGCCTCGACCCGCTTGGCAGCGGCAGAAATGCCCAGCAGGTCGCCAAAGTCCTCGACGGCGCGGGGGCGCAACAGCATCGTCAGGCGCGCCAGAAACGGCCCCATATCGAACGGCTTGGTGATATAGTCCGCCGCCCCTGCCCGCAACAGCCGCACCGCCTGATCAATGCCGCCCAGCCCGGTGATGAACAGGAACGGCGGCGGCGTCATGGTACGGCAGAGGGTGACGAACACCTCCTCGCCCGTGCCGTCGGGCAGGCGGATGTCGCAGATCACCGCGTCGATCGGCGCACGGGGCGTGCGGAGGGCCCCGATGGCCCGCTGCGCCAGTTTCAGCCAGATCACCTCGGCCCCTTCCAGCGCCAGACGTTGCGCGATGGAGCCGCCCATGATCTCGTCGTCCTCGATCAGCGCGATCCGACGTCCCTTCAGCATGGCGAACCACCTGCGGGCAGCACCACAGTGATTTCGGTGGTCCGGTCCCGCCGCGCCACATCGATCCGCCCTCCCGCTTGCCGCACCAGATCGCGCACCAACCGCAGCCCGACCCCGCCACCCGGCTGAACCGGGTCGTCGGTGAGCAAGCGTTGCCGCGCGGCATCCGACAGGCCCGGCCCGGTATCCGAGATGCGTAGATGCAGTGCCTTCGAGTCTGCCGCGACATACAGACCGACTCCGCCAGCCCCGCCCGCCGCCGCCGCCGCATTCAGCAGCAGGTTCAGCAGGATCTGGCGCACCAGCACCGCCGGATGCGGCTGCAAGTCAGCCACGGCGGCCTGCACCGCCCAGTCCAAGTGCTGGCCAAGCCGCGCCACCTCGGGTTCGAACAGCAGCGCCAGATCGTCGAAATCCTCGGGCCGCAACGGCTGCCCGCTGCGATCCATCCGGTTATGGTCTAGTGTGGCGCGGGCCACGTCGCGCAGATGGCGCAGGCCACGGTCCAGAAGATCAGCCGCGTCGCGCACCACCGCCGGGCGGTCGGCGTAGGTGCGGATTGTGTCTGTTGCGTTCAGCAATCCGCCCAGCGGGTTGTTGATCTCATGCGCCAACGATGACGACAGCCGCCCGAGGCTGACGAAGCGCTCGCGCTCTGCCAGTCGGCGTTCCGCCTCGGTCTTGGCCTGCACGGCCCCTGACATCGTGTTATAGGTCTGGAACAGCCGCGCCAGTTCGGTGTCCCCCCTTGGCACATCCGTTGAAGGGATCGGTTCCAGAGTGCCCTCCATCCGCCCCATATGCCCCGCCAGCCGCGCCACCGGTTTCAGCATTCGCCGCATCGCAAGATAGCCGCCAAAGGCCAGCGCCAGCGTCGCCGCCGTATTGCCCGCCAGTAGGTAAAGCCCCGCCGCCCGGCGTTCGGCCACCAGATCGGCGACGTTCAACTCGCTGATGATGCGCCCAACCCGGCGGCCTTGATAGTCCAGATCGGCGGCAATGCGGATGTGGCCCTCGGCCCCCAAAAGCCGGATCGCGTCAATCGGCTGCGCCCCCTTTGCCAGCGGACCCACATCCGAGTCGACCGGTGCCCGCAGCGGGTCGGAGGCGGCGATCACCCGGCCCGCGTCATCGGCCACCACGGTCAGAACCATCCGCTGCCCCGATCCGGCAGCCGTCGCGCGGTCCAGCGTGTCATAGACCTCCCAGACATCGCGGCGCAGCACCGCAGGCCCCAGCGCCACCGCCAGCCCGTCGACATGCAACTGCGCCAATTCGCGCAGGCGTTCCTCTTGCACTGCCGACAGGGCCGACAGAACCTGCTGTGAGGCGACCATCCCCACCAGCACCATCAACCCGGCGGCGATCAGCGGCAGGCGCAGCGACAAGGGCAGGCTTTGCAGCCGCAGGGTCAGCGCGCCCATCATGTGCCCTGAACATCCCGCATCCGCGACCGGATGCCATCGAACAGCGAGGGTGTGCCGGCCTCGACACGGTCGAGTTGCAACAGGCGTAACGCCTCTTGCCCTTCGGGCGATGTGTTCAGGCCGAAAATCGCCGCTTGCAAGGTGGTGACGGCCGGGTCCGCGACGGCCTCGCGGCGGGTAACGAAGGGGGGAAAGCCCAGCCGTTCCGACCGGCTGATCACGCGGGTCCGCGCGGTCAGGGCAGGTTCGACCGCCGCTAGCGCCTCCCAGACATAGCCATCGACGCTGCCCGACCGCGTCAGCCCGCCTGCCACGGCGCGCGTCACATTGCGGTGGCCATAGGCGAACAGGGTGCGGGCAAAGAACGCCTCGGGTGCCTCGCCCATCCGCACGATATCTGACACCGTGACCAGCCAGCCCGAGTTGCTGTCGGGATCGGAATAGGCATGGGTGCCACCCCGCAAATCCGAAAGACCCGTCGCCGGATCATCCGCCCCCACGATCAGATAGGATTGATAGAGGGGCGCCCCCCGCCACACCGGCACGCCCAAGAGCGCCAGCCGGGCTTCGTGCTGCAGAAAGGGAAAGCCGCACAGCCACGCCGCATCGACGCCGCCTTCCAGCAACAGCCCGGTCACCTCCTGATAGGTCCGTCGCTGGACCAGTTCGATCGGCCGGCCTGTTCCCCTGACCAGCGCCGCGCGCAGCCGCTCGATCACCTCGCCGTCGTTGTCGAGGAAAACGGGCGTCAGCCCCAGCCGGATCGGAGTCTGCGCCCATGCGGGGGACGCAGCGGCAAAAGCGGTGGCGATCAGGGCAAGGGCCTGCCTGCGGGTCTGTGTGGTCATCATGGCTCCCCCTGTGCCACGATAGGCTGCAGTCGCCGGGTGGAACAAGTCCGCATCGCGAGTAGGGTTTGACAGGCAGGCGCATGTGGCTTATATCGACAATCGACGATTAACGATAGGAAGCCGTTCCGGATGTTTGATCAGGACTCCCCCGACGACGCAAAGATTGCCGAGCTGGCCAAGGCGCTGGCGCATCCCGCGCGGCTGCGCATCCTGCGCCTGCTGTTGGCAACCCCCGGCTGCATCGGCGGCGATATTGTCGGCGCGGTGGGGTTGGCGCAATCGACGGTCTCGGAACACCTGCGGATCCTCAAGTCGGCAGGCATCATCACTGGCGAAATTGCAGGTCCGCGGGTCTGCTATGCCCTTTCGCCCGGGGTCTTGGCTGACCTTGCGGCCTTCATCGAGACGCTGGTTCTCCCTTCAGGTGAACGGTGCTGCACCCCCACCGCCAAGGCGCGCCATGGGACTGTTTGAGCGATACCTGTCACTGTGGGTCGCGCTGTGCATCGGGGCCGGTCTGGTGCTGGGTGCGCTGCTGCCGGGCCCCTTCGCCCTGCTGGCGGGGCTGGAATACGCCTCGGTCAACCTGATCGTTGCGGTGCTGATCTGGGCGATGGTCTATCCGATGATGGTAGCGGTCGATCTAGGCTCGCTCAAATCGGTGGGGCAGCGGCCAAAGGGGTTGATCATCACGGTGGTGATCAACTGGCTGATCAAGCCGTTCACGATGGCGGCGCTGGGGGTGCTGTTCTTTCAGCACCTGTTTGCCGGATTCATCGACGGAACCAAGGCCCCCGAATACATTGCGGGTCTGATCCTGTTGGGGGCGGCACCCTGCACGGCCATGGTGTTCGTCTGGTCGCAGATGACCAAGGGAGATGCCAACTACACGTTGGTTCAAGTGTCGCTGAATGACCTGATCATGGTCGTGGCCTTTGCGCCGATCGTCGCCTTCCTGCTGGGCGTCACCGACATCGCCGTGCCGTGGGAGACGCTGCTTCTGTCCACCGTCCTTTATGTGGTGATCCCGCTGCTGGCCGGGGTGGTGACGCGATCCGCCCTGATCCGCCGGGGCGGTGAGGCGGCGGTGTCGGGGTTCACCGCCCGCATCAAACCCGCCTCCATCCTCGGCCTGTTGCTGACCGTTGTCCTGCTGTTCGGGTTTCAAGGGCCGGTCATTCTGGCGCAACCGGCGCTGATCGCCCTGCTGGCCGTGCCGATCATCCTCCAGTCCTACGGCATCTTCGCGCTCGGCTATGCTTGGGCATGGGCGTGGCGCTTGCCGCACAGGGTAGCCGCCCCTTGCGCGTTGATCGGCACGTCAAACTTCTTTGAACTGGCCGTCGCCGTGGCCATCGGCCTGTTCGGCCTGAACTCGGGCGCGGCGCTGGTTACCGTGGTGGGCGTGCTGGTCGAGGTGCCGGTGATGCTGACCCTTGTGGCCTTTGCCAATCGCACGCGGGGGCACTTTCCGGCATGAGCTTTCTGGTCATCATCCGTCACAACCTCGATTGCGGCACGCGGTGCAACGCGTTGCAGATCATTCGCACGGCGGGGCAACAGCCTGTCATCATCGACGCCCTGCTGACGGGCTGGACACGACCGCATTCGCAGGCCCATTTCGCCGGAGCCAACCTTGCGCCGCATCAGGCCCTGCGGGTGGACCGTTCCCCTGTTGAGGTAATGGAGCGGACCGCGCCGGTCGCTTCGGACGACGCGCCGCTGGCCGCAATGGTCGCGCAGCCCAACTGCATCATCCACCCTTTCGTTTGCTCACCAAAGGGCGTTCGCTTCTGCCCGCCGTCCAAGGCAATTCTGGAACGGCTCGACCGCTTGCCGCCGGGGCCGCTGGTGAACGGGGACGGACAGATAATCATCGACGTGGAAGGAAACCGTCTTGTCTGAAACGCCCAATATCGACGATGCGCTGTTTCCCGGCATCGACCGGGTCGCCCTGATGACCCCGACGGCCAAGACCCATCCGCCGCGCATCGTGATCCTGTATGGCTCATTGCGCCCGCGCAGCTTCAGCCGCCTGTCGGCCGAGGAAGCCGGGCGCATCCTGACCCGACTCGGGGCCGAGGTGCGCTTCTTCAACCCGTCGGGCTTGCCACTTGTTGATGACGGCGTGGACGCGACCCACCCCAAGGTGCGCGAGTTGCGGGACCTCGTGGCGTGGTGCGAGGGCATGGTCTGGTCCAGTCCCGAACGACATGGCGCAATGACCGGGCTGATGAAGACGCAGATCGATTGGATTCCCCTGTCCGTCGGGGCCGTCCGCCCCACGCAAGGCAAGACACTGGCGGTGATGCAGGTGTCAGGCGGGTCCCAAAGCTTTAACGCGGTCAACCAGATGCGCCTTCTGGGTCGCTGGATGCGGCTGATCACCATCCCCAACCAGTCTTCGATCCCAAAGGCCTTCCAGGAATTTGACGAGGCGGGCCGCATGCGCCCTTCTCCCCTCTACGACCGGATCGTCGATGTGATGGAGGAGTTGTTGAAGTTCACCCTTCTGACCCGCGACCGGGCCGACTATCTGGTGGACCGCTATTCCGAAAGGAAGGAAACCGCCCAAGCCCTGATCACGCGGGTCAACCTTTCAGCGGCGACATAGTTCCCGGCCAGCCTGTATTCCTGCCGACCTGCGCCATACGGGCGACAGGGGCGCCTGCCCGCATATGGGACCATCCGGCACCGGACCGGACATCGGCCAAGCCGATGCGACCATCGTCCAAAAGGTCAGACCTTACGGGCCAAGGTGCCTTCCAGCGACACCGCAGTGGATAACGTGTTCGAGATCGTCCCGTATTTCAAGACGTTGCGGTGCAGCAGGTCCAGTCTCTGATCCGTTTCGGCGCTGTCGACGGTGATCCGGTATCGGATCAGGGTCAACTTCGGCGGCGCGTCCTGCCGGATCGCCTCCAGATCCACCTCCGCGCCGTCCAGTTGGAAATGCAGCATCGGTGCCACCCGCTCGATCCCCTTCAGCATGCAGGCCGCCAAGGCCGCAAGAAGCAACTCGACCGGGTTCATCGCATCGCGGCGACCGGCAAGGTCGGTGTCCAGCGTCACCTCGGCGTCTTTCGCCAATGCGAGACTGCCGTGCCCGTCGATCCGGCGCGCGGATAGCCGATATTCGATCATGGAGTCCTCCGAAATCGCTGCTCACAATTGGACCTGCGCCGGTTCTGTTCCGGTCAGATACTCATGTTAGGCGGCCCTTTGTTCGAAGGCCACGGGTGATTTCCAGCCGAGGGCTTAGTGTTCGCGGCGCGGGTTGTAGAAGCCGTTTATGTATTCCGTTGCCCGACAACGGTTTGCTTGCAAACCGTGAGAGGGGCGGTCCGTGTGATGAATGCAGCCTGTCGCTCTCAAAAGACCGGAACGAAACCGGTGCAGGTCCAGACAGCACGGGTAGCGACGACCAGATGCGCAGGGGACTGACGAAGACCGATGTCCTGAGCCGAGCATCCAGATCAAAATCGTGGCCTCGGACGTGACCCAGCACTCACGGAGCCTGCTGGAGTTCAGGATGCTGAAGCCGGGCATCAGTTGGACTTTTGTCCGCGGGAGCATCCAGCGCGTCGCCAAAGGCATGTCCGCCACCATGCAAAAGGTGCCAATTCCTATCCAAAAGTCAGGGTGACGGCCGCTCAACCATTACTTCTGCGGGTCGTTATGAAATCAACAGTGGTCAGACCACGCTTCCCGCTGCCGTATCCCCAGACAATGAAGGAAGTGCCCAGTATCATGTTCCGAGTTCCATTTGTGGCAAAGGTGACATTTGCCCTTCTTCTTGCCGGACTAATCCCGATGGCCGTCGTGTCGTGGATGGCGATCGATCGCTTTTCCGTGCAGGCCTACAGGACGGCCGAGGCGTCGCTTACGTCGATGACCAGCATGAAACGCAAGTCGGTTGAGGCCTATTTCGACAGTACCGTGCGTGCCTTGAAAATCATCGCCGGTGCCCCGACCACCCAGGATGCACTGCGCGGGCTGGATCAGGCCGCCGACCGGATGGTGACCATCCCGACCGAAGCCCTTGATGTTGGGGCGATGGAGGCCCGGTATGAGGCGCAGAAAGCGTCGACCAAAGGGGCTGCCGACGAAAGGGTGGATGAGTGGATCACCGGGCTGGATGAAACGGCCCGTCTGATGCAGCAGCTTTACATTTTTGGCAATGCGAACCCCATTGGCAAAAAGCAAGACCTGATCGACGCGGGCGACGGGGGTCACTACAGCGCGCTGCACAAGAAATTCCATCCCGGGTTCAAGGACGTTGTCGAAGGCTATGGTCTGTATGACCTTTTCCTGATCGAGCCGGACGACGCGCGGGTCGTCTACACCATGTTCAAGGAAACCGATTTCGGCACGTCGCTGCGTAACGGGGCCTATAAGGATTCGAATTTCGCCAAGGCCGTTGTCGAGATGATTGATAACAAGGGCGCGCAAGAATTGGCCTATGTCGACTTCGTGCCCTATGAGCCGTCGATTGGGTTGCCAGCCGCCTTTTTGCTGCTGCCAATTCGAGACGCCGACGTGTTTGTCGGCGTGATGGCGGTGCAACTGCCTTATGACTTTGCAAACGCCGTGCTTGGCGTAACTTCGGGGCGCTATGAAAGCGAAGAGGCCTATATCGTTTCCGAGACACGCGAACTGCGCTCTCAACCCCTGCAGGACGAAGCGTTTGTCGTCGGGTCGGTGTTCGACAACGATGTGGTCGACAAGGTCTTTTCGGACCACAAGGGAATGATCGAAGGCACCAACTATCTGGGCAATACCGTCTTTGCCGTGAGCGAAAAGCTGACTTTGGGAGACCTGCACTGGCAGTTGGTGTCAGAAATGAGCAAGACAGAAGTCATGGCCGAGGCCACGCAAAGCCGAGAAGATGCTCTGCGGATCGCGGCCAAGTTCGCTCTTGGCATACTCATTGCCGGCTTGATTGTCGCCCGTCTCTTGCTGAGGCCGATCAAACGCCTTGGCCAAGATGTGCATGCGCAGGCGGCCAAAGTCGTGTCGGCTTTGACCGAAGCTGCGAACGGCGCGCGCGCGGCTGCCGAAACAATGGCTGCGACGGCCGAAGAGACCTCTCGCCAGACCGATGCCGTAAAAGAAAGCGCGCGGGAAACCGCCGTTTCTGTTATGACAGTGGCAAGTGCGTCCGAAGAACTGTCTGCCTCGATCGCCGAAATCGTCAACGGTATTGGTCGCACATCAAATCTGGTGGATGCTGCATCCGTACAGGCGGTGGGTGCCTCGACGATGCTTGCCGAATTGGAACAGGTCGCCCACCGGATCACCGGCATCGTGAGCGTCATCAACGACATCGCCAAGAGAACCAATCTGCTTGCCCTTAATGCAGCGGTTGAGGCCGCGCATGCGGGCAATGCAGGCCGTGGGTTTGCCGTGGTAGCGCATGAAATCCGTAAGCTTGCTGATGGCACTGCCGACTCGACCTCACAGATCGCCGTGGAGATTCAGACCGTCGTCACGTCGGTCGCCAAGAACTCGCAAGCGATCCGTGCGATTTCCACCGCCATTGGCGAAGTGAATGCGCAGGCCGGAGGCATCTCAACCGCAGCCCAGCAGCAAGGCGCTGTCACCACGAGCATCGCCTCGCAGATGTCCGATACCGCCACCCGCGTTAATCAGGTCGATACCAGCATCTCAGGCGTGCAGGAGGCCTCAGTCAACGCATCCAAGGCTGCCTCCGATGTAATGTCGATGATGCGCCACGTCGATCAGGCCACTGAAACCATGACGCAAACCTTGTCCGGCTTTGTGCACCGCATCAAAACCATCTGACGCTGTGAAAAGGTGTTTCGGGCTTGATCAGTTAGGTGTGGAGAACAGGCTTCAGGCGCGCACCGCTGGCGACTGGTTGATTGAGGATGGCGTTGCTGGTGAGTTCGGTCCCGTTGTCGGAAACTATGCAGGCTGGTTGGCGCGAGAGATTATCGTCTGCACAAGCGCTGCAGCATGACCGGCGCGCGGCTTGTTGCCGACACGGTCACGGTGCAGGTGCCCTTCCGCCTCGTAAAGATCGGGGAGCGAAAGGAGATGCAGTTGCCGCATGGCGTGGACCCGCCATCGGCAATGGACAGCACGTTGATCAAAGTGCTGGCCCGCGCGTTCCGGTGGATGTATCGACCCAGCGGAATCTGCACAGGTTAAGCTGCTAATGCGAATGCCTCGGCGGGGGTTTTCATGTCCAGCGCCTGATGTGGGCGTCGGGTGTTGTAGAAGCTGATCCAGTCGCCG